>NZ_QBDT01000001.1:0-4800000 GCF_004124325.1 Streptomyces sp. L2 | reverse complement strand
TCGACCACGGCCTGGTTGCCGGTGACCCGGGTGCGCAGGGCGACGGTGCCGCCGCCGTGCATCAGGGAGTTCTCGATCAGCGCCGCCAGCACCTGCGCGACCGCGCCCGGTGTGCCGACGGCCTGCAGGTGCCGTTTCCCGGAGCTGACGACGGCCCGGCCCGAGCTGCGGTAGGCGGGCCTCCACTCGGCGAGCTGCTGCTGGATGACCTCGTCCAGGTCGAAGGTGACGGCGGAGCCGGTGCGCGGGTCCCGCGCGTTGGTCAGCAGCCGCTCCACGACGTCCGTCAGCCGCTCCACCTGCGTCAGCGCGACGTTCGCCTCCTCCTTCACCGTGTCCGGGTCGTCGGTGAGGGTGATCTCCTCCAGCCGCATGGACAGTGCGGTGAGCGGGGTTCGCAACTGGTGGGAGGCGTCGGCGGCCAGCCGCCGCTCGGCGGTCAGCATGCGCCCGATCCGCTCGGCGGAGGAGTCCAGCACATCGGCGACCCGGTCCAGCTCCGGAACTCCGTACCGCTTGTGCCGGGGGCGCGGATCACCGGAGCCGAGGCGTTCGGCGGTCTCGGCGAGGTCGGTCAGCGGGGACGCGAGCCGGTTCGCCTGCCGTACGGCGAGCAGTACGGCCGCGATCACGGCGAGCAGCGCCACCAGCCCGATGATCAGCAGGGTCCGGCCGACCTCACGGGTCACCGCGGAGCGCGGCTCCTGCACGGTGACCGTCTCGCCCTCCTCACCGGCGTGCGTGGCGTGGATGACGTCGCCCTCGGGCTTCGTACCGATCGTGATCGTCCGCTGCCCGGGGACCCGCACGATCGCGTACTGGTCCTTGCTGACCGGGTTGCGCAGCATGTCCTCGGTGACGGTGTCCCCGGCGAGCACCCGGCTGTCCACGATGCTGGACAGCCGCACCGCCTCCGAGTCCACCCGCTCCTGCGCACTGTTGCTGATCGTCCGCGTCTCCACGATCACCAGGGAAACCCCGAACACAGCGATCACCACGAGCACGACAGCCAGCGTGGACTGAATAAGACGACGACGCACAGGGGCCCTCCGGGGCGGGTGGCTATACGACTACCAGTGTGGCAACCCCCTCAGGGGCGCGGGGAACTGCGCGACCAGCCACAACGTGCCCGCGGCCGCTTACCCGCATCGGCCCCTGCGGCGCTCAGCTCTTCTCGAACCGGAACCCGACTCCACGCACCGTGGCGATGTACCTCGGGTTGGCCGCGTCATCCCCCAGCTTCTTGCGCAGCCAGGAAATATGCATATCGAGGGTCTTGGTCGACGACCACCACGTCGTGTCCCACACTTCCCGCATCAACTGGTCCCGGGTAACCACCCGGCCGGCGTCCCGCACCAGCACCCGCAGCAGATCGAACTCCTTCGCGGTCAGCTGCAGTTCCTCGTCCCCCATCCACGCCCGGTGCGACTCCACGTCGATCCGCACCCCGTGCGTGGCCGGCGGCTGCTGCGGTTCCGCCGCCCCGCGCCGCAGCAGGGCCCGTACCCGGGCGAGCAGTTCGGCGAGCCGGAACGGCTTGGTGACGTAGTCGTCGGCGCCCGCGTCCAGGCCGACGACGGTGTCCACCTCGTCGGCCCGCGCGGTCAGGATGAGGATCGGCACGGTGTGGCCCTCGGCGCGCAGCCGGCGGGCGACCTCCAGGCCGTCCATGCCGGGCAGCCCGAGGTCCAGCACGACCAGGTCGACGCCGCCCTGCATTCCGGCGTCGAGCGCGGTGGGTCCGTCCTCGCGCACCTCGACCTCGTAACCTTCCCGGCGCAGGGCGCGGGCCAGCGGCTCCGAGATGGACGCGTCGTCCTCGGCGAGCAGTACACGGGTCATGCAGTGATGGTAGACCGCCCGCGCATCGGGCCGTGGTGTGATCGACCGCCGGGATTCTTACCTTCGCTCACAGGTGTACGAACCTCTGGCCTGGGGATGCGATCGTAGGGGAGACCTTCGAAACCGGTCGCGCGGTTCCCTCGACACCTGTGATCCGCGTCTCAAGTCCTTCCATATCCGGCACTGTCCTGCCGTATGGTGACCTGAACGCCTGTAGTACACCGGGGACCTTTGGCAAGCAGTTGACGCTGAGGGTCTGTTTTGTGTGCGGGCCGGTCGCCTCGACCGGCCTTGAAAGGAATGACCTCTGGCCGGGCCCCGGACGCGAACAAAGCGTCGGGGCGTGGATCCCGGTGGTCGCCGTCCACCGCTCCGTGATCCGGGGCGGACTCCCCTCGGGCGTGGGGGCGGACGACCGACCTGCCGGTGCCGGCCACTCCCCCCACGGGCGCGCAACGCTCCAGCGCGCGTCCCGACCAGCAAGGAACGACCATGGCGTCCAGCCTGACGAAGGACTCGGTCCGTCCGGGCACCCCCGGTTCCGAGAAGACCTTCTTCGGCCACCCCCGCGGACTGGCCACACTGTTCATGACCGAGATGTGGGAGCGTTTCTCCTACTACGGCATGAGGGCCCTGCTCCCGCTGTACCTGGTGGCCCCTGGTGGCCTGCACCTGAGCGCGGGCACGGCGACCGCGATCTACTCGGTGTACGTGTCGCTCGTGTACCTGCTCGCCCTTCCCGGCGGCTGGGTCGCGGACCGTCTCCTCGGCCCCCGCAAGACGGTGGCCGTCTCCGGTCTGATCATCATGATCGGCCACCTGTGCCTGGCGCTGCCCGCGGCTCCGAGCTTCTTCGTCGGCCTCGGCCTCGTGGCCATCGGCTCCGGTCTGCTGAAGGCCAACATCTCCACGATGGTCGGCCACCTCTACCGCGGTCCCGAGGACCCGCGCCGCGACGGTGGCTTCACCCTCTTCTACATCGGCATCAACGTGGGCGCGTTCGCCGCTCCGCTGGTCATCGGCACCGTCGGTGAGAACGTCAACTGGCACTTCGGCTTCGCGCTGGCCGCGGTCGGCATGGGCCTGGGCCTCGCCCAGTACCTGCTCGGCAGCCGCCACCTGAGCACCCAGAGCGACGTCGTCCCCACCCCGATGTCCGCCGAGGAGAAGTCCGCCACCCTGCGCAAGGGCCTGATCTGGCTGGCCGTCGCCGCGGTGTTCTACGGCATCGTCGGCTTCTCCGGTCACTTCACGCTGAACTGGGCGCTGATCCCGCTCACCCTGATCGGTCTGATCGTGCCGATCCTGGTCATCGCCCGCATCCGCCGGGACAAGGACCTGGAGCCGGCCGAGCGCACGAAGGTGTCGGCGTACGTCTGGTTCTTCGTGGCCGCCGCCGTCTTCTGGATGATCTACGACCAGGGTGGTTCGACCCTGTCGCTGTTCGCCGACAGCTCGGCCCACAACTCGGTGTTCGGCTGGGGCTTCCCGGTCTCCTGGTACCAGTCGGTCAACCCGGTCATGATCATGGCGCTGGCGCCGGTGTTCGCGTGGGCCTGGCTGTGGCTGAACAAGCGCGGCAAGGAGCCGAGCACGATCGTGAAGTTCTCTTCCGGTCTCGTGCTGGTCGGTGCCTCGTTCTTCCTGTTCCTCGCCCCGCTGTCGATCGCTCAGGACGGTCACAAGGCGGCGGCGCTGTGGCTGGTCGCGGTGTACTTCGTCCAGACCGTCGGTGAGCTGACGCTGTCGCCGGTGGGTCTGTCGGTCACGACGAAGATGGCGCCGAAGAAGTACGCCTCGCAGATGATGGGCGTCTGGTTCCTCGCGGTCACCGCGGGCGACTCGGTCACCGCGCTGCTGTCCAACCCGGCCGTCGGCGGGGTCAACCTGGACAAGATGGGCTTCGTCGCCCTGGAGGCGGCCCTCGCGGTCGTCGCCGGCTTCGCGGTCTGGATGTACCGCGACAAGGTGAAGTCGATGATGGGCAGCGTCAACTAGACGCTTGCCGCTTGGGCTTGGCCGGAGGGTCACCGCATCCGATTCCGGGTGCGGTGACCCTCCGGGCGTTCTGGGGGCTTCGGTGGGTTCGGCACCGCCGGGCCGCCGCGTGGTGGTTGCTCGCCGTCGCGGCGGATTCCGGGGACCGGCGTACCCGTGATCAGCGGGGTGTCGGCGGGCGGCCGTTCGACTGTGCCGGCTCAGCGGGTCCTGCGGCCCGGCATGAACGTGAAGACCGCTGCTCCCAGGAGGATCGCCGTGCCGGCGACCAGGCCGAGGGCCTTCAGGGGGCCGTGGGTGGTGGAGCCGGTGTCGGCGAGGCCGCCGGCGTCGCCGGTGGTGCCGCCCGCCGCCGTGCCTCCGGAGGAAGACGTGCCGCCCGCCGTGCCGCCCGGCTGGCCGGTGGTGTCGAGGGTGAGGGAGACCTCCGACTTGGCCGGCGTGCAGGTGGTGGTCGTGCCGAGGGCCTTGATGGTCAGGACGCCCGGTGCCAGGGTCGAGGTACCGCTCGCACCGGGCTTGTAGGTGCCGGTGAGGTCGGGGATCTCGATCGGGGTGCCGGACTTGACGGGCTGGGCGTTGGTCGGCCCCTCCACATGCACCGTGCCCTTGTCGGCGCCGCCGACGACCACCTCCATGGACGGTTTCACGGAGTCCTTGGGGATGTCGACGGGGCTGTCCATCACGGACTTCTTGAACTGCACGATGAGGTCGTAACTCCCGCCGTTCTTCCGGGCGTTGATCTGCACCGGCGAGGTCGCGCTCTTGTCACCGATGGGGGTCTTGCAGGCGTACGGCACCTGCACCTCCTTGCCGGTGAAGACGGTCTGCCCGCTGCCGCCGGACGCGCTCGTGCTGGGCGCGGGTGAGGTCGGGGCCGACGTGGAGGGGCTCGGTGAGGGCGAGGGACTCGGGCTCGGACTCGGACTCGGGCTCGGCGAACCGCCGCCGCCCGCCGTCACCTGGATCGTCGCCGCCTTCTGGACGGTCTCCTTCGGCGTGCACTTCGTGTCCGTCGACATCGCGTTGACCGTGTACGCGTCCGGCGTCAGCGTCACCTCCCCCGGCGCCGTCAGCTTCAGCGTGCCCTTCATGTCGGACAGCACCATGGGGGCGCCCTTGGGGATCGGCGGGTTCTGCCGGGGCCCTTGCAGGTCGATGTCACCGGTCTGCGCGCCGGCCGCCTTCAGCACCCCGGACGGCTGGACCGAGTTGGCGGGCAGGTCGATGATGTCCGGGTTCTTCGAGGCGGCCTGGAGGAACTTCCACACGATGTCCACGGTGTCGCCCACCTTCGCGGTGGCCGGCGCGGTGACCGCGACCTCGGTGGTGCCGTCGACGGGGCTGATGCCGGCGGGCGGCACGCAGTGGGTGGCGAACGACACCTGGGCGGCCTGCGCGGGCGCCGCCGCCAGGCCCAGCAGGATGCCCGCCGAGCCGAGGAGCAGGGCGGTGCCCGCGGCTCCCGTGCGGCGGGCCGGGGTGACTCTCCTTCGCATGCTCACGTGGGTCCCTTCGGGGTGGGAGTCGTCGGACTCGTGGGGCTGTCGTCGTGCGGTGCGGAGAGCCGCCCGGCCGGGCCGCCCGGAGCGGAGTCCGGGGTGAACCACGGCAGGGTCGACGTCGGTGGGGTGGCCGCCTCCGGGGCCGTACGCCGGGACCGGTCCAGCAGCCGCAGGGCCGCGGGGCGGGCGAGCCGCGGGGTCGGACGACCGGGCGAGAGGGCCGGGCGGGGCAGGCCGCGGTGGCGGACACCGCCCGGGCGGCGCGGCCGTACGCGGTCGACGACGGCCATCCCGGCGCGGAAGACCGCGGCCGGGACGACCAGGCAGAGCAGGATCCAGAACAGCGTCACGCCCCAGGGCCGGCCCACGCCCCAGGGCTCCTCGGCGAGGACCGTGCCGTCGTACTTCAGGGAGACGGTGTAGTCGCCGTGCGCCCCGGCCGACAGCTCTACCGGCAGCCTGACCTGTGCCTTCCTGCCGGGTCCGAGGGTGCCGTGCCACTGCTGGTCGTCCCACTCGGGGGCGAAGACGCCGTGCGCGGTGCCGACCTGGAAGACGGGGTCCTTGATGCTGCCGGTGCCGGTGTTGCCGACGGTGAAGACGAGGGTGCGGGACGGCGGCGCGCCGAACCAGGTCAGCAGGCCGCTCGAACCGGCGAGCCGGGTGTCGGAGATGACCGACAGGCGGCCGTCGGCGGGGGCGGAGGGCAGCGGGGCGACGGGGTGCCCGGCGACGTCGAGGACGGCGTCCGCCTCCGCTTCGGCGCCGGTCACCGTGGCCACGTGCACCACGCAGGGACAGGGCACGGGCGGCTCGGCGACCGGCAGCTTCCTGGTGAAACCGCCGTGGGCGTCCGTGGTCACGGCCCGGCCGTCGCCATTGGCGCAGGAGTTGGTGCCGCCGATCACGCCCCGCGCCGGGGTGGCGCGTCCGCAGACCAGCAGCATCAGCAGCGTGTGCGGCCGCCATCCGCTGCCGCTCACGGTGACCGAACCGCCGGTTCCCGCCTGGGAGGTGGAGAGTTTCACGGCGGGCTTGCCGTCCGCCGCGCTCGCCGTGCCCGCACCCGAGCAGGGCAGGAGAACCAGCGCGAGCACCGCCGTGAGCGCCGTCAGCGCCGGGATCCGCAGCTTGCGCGTCACGTCACCGCTCCCATCAACTCCGCCCGTTCAGGCGTTCGTTCAGTGGTGCGGAGCCCGCGCAGGCGCCACAGTCCGGCGGCCAGCACGGCCGCCGCCGCGCCGGCCGCGCCCAGAACACCCCAGGGCACGAAGGTGACCGACGTGCCCGCGCTGTGGTGGGCGCCGCCGGCCGCCGTGACCGTCAGCGTCACGTCGACCGCGTCCAGCGCCGGCCGGCCGGGCCACGGTTCGCTGAGGGCGAGCCTGCGGCCGGGGGCGAGGTGGACGGGCAGGGTGCGCGCGGGACGGTCCAGGACCGGGCCGAACAGGCCGTCGGCGCGTACCGCGAGCTTCGGGACGAGGACGGTCGTACCGCGGTTGACCAGCTCGTAGGTGATGCGGTCGCCGTGCACGGCGACGTGTTCGACGGTCAGCGCGGACAGCGCGGGACCGCCGACGCGCAGCCGGAGCCGTACCCTCGCCGTACGCCCGTGCGCGTCCCGGGCCGCGAGCGTGCCCGAGCGGTCGCCGGGCGCCGCACCCGACGGCACGGTCACCGTGAACGGCACGTCCGCGCGGGTCCGGGCGGGCACCGTCAGCCGCGTCCGCGCGAACCTGACCGGCACGCCGCTGCCCGACAGCCGTACGGTGAGCGGCTCGTGGGCCCGGTTGGTCACGGACAGCGTGTCCTGCAGGACCGCGCCGGGGGCGCCCTCGGCATAGAAGGTGGGGCGTCCGTTGCCGGCGGGTGCGAGGGACCAGCCCGGCGCGGCTGCGGCAGCCGGGGCGGCGGAGGCCAGCAGGACCAGGAGCGGCAACAGGAGCGGGGACAGGGCGAGCGCGAGGGCGCCGGGGGCGCGGGCGGAGGCGGACGGCATCGGCGGCTCCAGCGGTCGTCGGCTGCGGGTCAGCGGCGTACGGGCTGGTTCCGCCGGGTCAGCCACAGCGCACCGGCGGCTCCCGCGAGGAGGACGGTGCCGCCGAGGGTGCCCAGGGCGATGGTGGAGTCCTCGGGGCCGGTCTGCGGGAGCTGCCCGCCGTCGGTCTGGCCCGAAGAACCGGAGGAGCCGGAGGGGGACCGCGCGTTGCCGTTGGCGGAGCCGCCGCCGGCCGCCGTCACGTCCAGGGTCAGGGCCGGCGCGGGGTTGTTGGCCGGAGTGCAGGTCGTGGTCGTGCCGAGCGCCTTGATGGTGAGCGTCGCGGGCGTGAAGGTGACCTTGCCGGTCCTCTTCGGCGTGTAGGTGCCGCTCAAGTCGCTGATCTTGATGGGGGTGTTGGCGGGAATCGCGGCCGAGTTGGCGGGCCCGCTGACGGCGAGGGTGCCGCTGTCGGCGCCGCCGAGCCTGATGGTGGCACTCGGCTTCATCGCACCCTTGCCCAGCTCGACGGGGCTGGAGGAGACGCCCTTCTGCCAGGACATGGTGATCGTGTAGCCGCTGCCGCTCTTGACACCCTTGATGTCGATCGGCGAGACGGCACTCTTGGCCCCGATCGGCGTCTTGCACTGGTAGTTGACGTCGACGACGGTGGCATGTGCGGCCGGCGCGGCCAGCAACAGCACCGGACCGGCCAGTGCCGCGGCGGACACGAGCGCGGCGGTTCGCTTCGGGTACGACACGGTCGGTCCACCCCATTCATTCCTGACGGCACATCAGATTTGGCCGTCAAGGTACGCCGGGGCCCATGAGGAAGGAAGACACATCACACACGAGAGTTGTGGCGATTGTGGGTGGGGACGCGCCCCGAAGGGGCGCGGGGCTGTATCGACATGCGGCTCCGCCGCGTGTGCGCGACAAGCCCCCACCGGCCGGGTGGACGACAACGCACCGCACCCCGCAAAGGCGCCGCCCAGGCAGGCGCGCCGCCCTAGGCCGGCGCCCCCAGCTCCGCCCAGACCGTCTTGCCCGACTCCCCCGGCGTCCGCACGACCCCCCAGTCGAGACAGAGCCGCTGCACGATGAACATGCCGTGGCCGCCGGGCCGCCCCGCGCGGTGCGGGGTGCGAGGGGCAGGCCGCCCGGTACCCCGGTCGGACACCTCCACCCGGATGACCTTCTTGTCCTGGGCGAGGAACAGCTCCTCGGGCCCCTCGGCATGCAGACACGCGTTGGTGACCAGTTCGGAGACGACGAGCAGCACGTCCTCCGCGGCGGCCCGCTGGTCCGCGGAGGCGGCCGGCAGCCAGCCCCACGCGTACAGCGCCTGGCGGGCGAAGTCGCGGGCCATGGGAACGACCCCGCTCTCGCCGTCCAGCCGCAGCCGGCGGATCTGCCGCCCCCGGACGGCCTGCGCACCCTCGGACGGCGCGGTCGGCGCGCCGGGCACGGACGGCGCGGCTGCCCCCGTGGACGCGCCGTCGCCCGGCGCACCCCCCTCGGACGCCCCGGAAGCGCCGCTCGGCTCCGGGCCGCGGTCGCCCGGCGAGTAAGGCCGGGTGGTGCTCATCAGCGCTTCACCTCACCGATTCACCAGTTCACGATTCACATCAGCTTCCGTCGGTACCCGAGCGCGTCCCGGCCGGGCGTCCGACGTGTTTCAGGATCTCTCCTGCCCGACCGATCCTGTGGAACACCCCCCATGTTCCGGCGGGGCCGGAGCGGCGCGCGGAGGCGTCCGCGGGGGAGGTCACCCGGAGCGGGCCGGGCGGGGCCTCAGCCGGTCTCGTCGGCCAGGGCCGCCTCGACGGAGTCGTGGACGGTGAAGACCGCCTCCGCCCCCGTGATCTCGAACACGCGGGCCACCACCGGGAGCATCCCCGCCAGGTGCACCCCGCCGCCCGCGGCATCCGCCTTCAGCCGGGCCCCCAGGAGGACGTTCAGCCCCGTGGAGTCGCAGAACTCCAGGCGCGAGCAGTCCACCACCAGCCGGGAGAATCCCTTGGACAGGAGGTCGTCGAGCGGCTCGCGCAGAAGATCGGCGGTGTGGTGATCGAGCTCACCAGCCGGTGTCACAACGGCGCTGGAACCCTCTTCCCGTACCTCCACCAGAAGCCGGCCAGACTGTGCGCTGCCGACCGTCCCGTGGTCCATGCCGTCTCTCTCTCCCGAGGCCGTGGCTGTCGATGCCCTCGAACATTACGCCTTCGATCCGCACTCCGACACCCGAACAACCTCTCACAATCGGACATAACACCATGTAACGCACTTGCAACACGCTGGTGGAGCCGATAGGGCTAGTAGGAACACCTTCCGCTACACGCCGGCTTTGGAGGCGCCGCACACCGCAGTGCACGTACTGGCTTCGGCAGCCATATGCCGAGAACGATGGAGGACACCATGTCACCCCGGCTCGACGCATCGCATACCCATACGGCGACGTCGACACCCCCACCGGAACAGCTGGATCCCATCCATTCCCTCGACCCCTTCGAGGGCCTCCCGGAGATCCCCCCGTACGACGAGATCGGCCCGGTGGACGCGAGGGCCCTGTCCAAGACCCTCTTCGAGCGGCTCGAATCGCTGGAGGAGGGGACGCACGAGTACTCGTACGTCCGCAACACGCTCGTCGAGCTGAACCTCGCGCTCGTGAAGTTCGCCGCCTCCCGCTTCCGCTCCCGCAGCGAGCCGATGGAGGACATCATCCAGGTCGGCACCATCGGCCTGATCAAGGCGATCGACCGCTTCGAACTCGCGCGGGGTGTGGAATTCCCCACCTTCGCGATGCCGACCATCATCGGCGAGATCAAGCGCTTCTTCCGCGACACGTCGTGGTCCGTGCGCGTACCGCGCCGGCTGCAGGAGCTGCGGCTCGACCTGGCCAAGGCCGGCGACGAGCTGGCCCAGCAGCTGGACCGCGCGCCCACCGTGGCGGAACTGGCCGAGCGCCTCGGCATCTCCAACGACGAGGTCGTCGAGGGCATGGCCGCCTCGAACGCCTACACCGCCTCCTCCCTGGACGCCCAGCCCGAGGAGGACGAGACCGAGGGCGCGCTCGCGGACCGCATCGGGTACGAGGACCACGGGCTGGAGGGCATCGAGTACGTCGAGTCGCTCAAGCCGCTGATCGCCGGACTGCCGGCCCGGGACCGGAAGATCCTCTCGCTGCGGTTCGTCGGGGGCATGACCCAGTCGGAGATCGGCGAGGAACTCGGCATCTCACAAATGCATGTGTCCCGGCTGCTGTCGCGCACCCTGGTACGGCTGCGCAGGGGCCTGACCCTGGAGGAGTGACCGCCGGCCGCCCACGCGGCCCTGTCCTCCCTGTTGAAGCGGTCCGGCGTCACGACGCCGGACCGCTTCTCCGTGTTCGGGCAGAGGTCCGGTTGCTGGGTACCCCGTGCCTCCACCGCTATGCGGCTCCGCCCACATAACGGCGCGACCTCCGTGACCGCCGCGACCGCCGGGTCAGAGCCGCCGCTCTCCTGCCCGCCACACCCCGCTGACCAGCGGGACGCCCGGGCGGTAGGCCAGGTGGACGTGGCTGGGGGCGTCGAGGAGGGTGAGGTCGGCGCGGGCGCCGGGGGTCAGGCGGCCGATGTCGGTCCGGCGCAGGGCCGCCGCGCCGCCCGCCGTGGCCGCCCAGACCGCCTCGTCCGGGGTCATCCGCATGTCGCGGACGGCCAGCGCGATGCAGAAGGGGACCGAGGAGGTGAAGGAGGAGCCCGGGTTGCAGTCGGTGGAGAGGGCGACGGTGACGCCCGCGTCCAGCAGGCGGCGCGCGTCGGGCCACTCGGCGCGGGTGGAGAACTCGGCGCCGGGGAGGAGGGTGGCGACGGTGTCGCCGCTCGCCAGGGCGTCGACGTCGGCGTCCGTGAGGTGGGTGCAGTGGTCGGCGCTGGCCGCGTCCAGTTCGACGGCGAGCTGGACGCCGGGGCCGTAGGACAGCTGGTTGGCGTGGATGCGCGGGTGCAGGCCCCTCGCCTTGCCGGCGGTGAGGATCGCGCGGGCCTGGTCGCCGTCGAAGGCGCCCTTCTCGCAGAAGACGTCGATCCAGCGGGCGTGCGGCGCGCAGGCGTCCAGCATCTCGCCGGTGACGAGGGCGACGTAGGCCGCCGGGTCGTCGGCGTAGTCGGGCGAGACGATGTGCGCGCCGAGGTACGTCACCTCGTCGGTGTGGGCGGCGGCGATACGCAGGGCGCGGGCCTCGTCCTCGACGGTGAGCCCGTAGCCGGACTTCGTCTCGAACGTGGTCGTGCCCTGGCGGAGCGCCTCACCGAGGTAACGGGTGAGGTTGGCCTCCAGTTCCGCGTCGCTCGCGGCGCGGGTGGCCGCGACGGTCGTGCGGATGCCGCCCGCCGTGTAGGAGCGGCCCGACATGCGGGCGTTGAACTCCTGTGTGCGGTCGCCGGCGAAGACCAGGTGGGAGTGGGAGTCCACGAAGCCCGGCAGCACCGCCCGGCCGCCCGCGTCGACCCGGTTGTCAGTGGCGGGTGCTTTGCTTGATTCACCGGTCCACGCGACGCGGTCGCCCTCGATGACGACGGCCGCGTCCTGGATCAGACCGAGGGGAGAGTTGTCGCCGAGGGAGGGATCGTTGGTGACCAGCGTGGCGATGTTGGTGATGACGGTGCTGCTGCTCATGGTGTCCTCGTGGGTGGCGGTGGGGTTCAGTCGCGCAGGGCTGCGACGGCGTCCGACAGTGCCCGCGGGACGTCCGGCACGAGCGCGTGCGCTCCGTCGCGCACGACGTGCCGTCCGCCCACGACCGTGTGGCGCACGTCCGCCGCGGTCGCCGCGAATACGGCCGTCTCGGCGCCGAGCCTGGGCTCCGGGCCCGCTGTCCTGACCGAGTCGAGGGCGATCGTCGTGAAGTCGGCGAGTGCCCCCGCGCGCAGGGCGCCCGCGTCCTGCCAGCCCAGGGCGGCGTGACCGTCCGCGGACGCGGCGCGCAGCAGGGCCGCGGCCGTCCAGTGGCCCCGGGTGCGGGTGCGCAGCCGCTCGTTCAGCTCCATCGCGCGCGCCTCTTCGAGCAGGTCGATGACGGCGTGGCTGTCGGAGCCGAGGGAGAGCGGGGAGCCGGCCTGCTGGAGGGCGACCGCCGGTCCGATGCCGTCGGCCAGGTCGCGCTCGGTCGTCGGGCACATGCAGGTGCCGGTGCCGGAGCCGCCGAGCAGGGCGATGTCCTCGCCGGTGAGGTGGGTGTTGTGCACGCCGGTGGTGCGCGGCCCGAGGACGCCGTGGTCGGCGAGCAGCCGGGTCGGCGTGCAGCCGTGGGCCTCCAGGCAGGCGTCGTTCTCGGCGGTCTGCTCGGACAGGTGCACATGGAGCGGGGCCCGCCGCTCCTCGGCCCAGCCCGCGACGGTCGCCAACTGGTCGGCGGGCACGGCCCGTACAGAGTGGACGGCCGCTCCGATCCGCGCGTGATCCCGTTCCTTGAGAACTGAACAGCGTTCGGCCCAGGCCGCCGCGCTGCCGTCGCAGAAGCGCAGCTGGTGGTCGTTGGGCGGCTGCCCGAAGCCCGCGGAGAGGTAGGCGGTGTCGAGGAGGGTGATGCGGATGCCTGCCTCGGCGGCGGCCGCGATCAGCGCCTCGCCCATCGCGTTCGGGTCGGCGTAGGAGGTGCCGCCGGGGGCGTGGTGCAGGTAGTGGAACTCGCCGACGCAGGTGACGCCGGCGAGGGCCATCTCGGCGTACACCGCGCGGGCCAGCGCGTGGTAGGTGTCCGGGGTCAGCCGGTCGGCGACCGAGTACATCACCTCGCGCCAGGTCCAGAAGGTGCCGGAGCCGACCTGCACGGTGCCGCGCAGCGCCCGGTGGAAGGCGTGGCTGTGCGCGTCGGCGAGGCCCGGCAGCGTGAGGCCGCGCAGCACCTCCGCGCCGGGCGGCGGGGCGGGCGTGCCGGTGCGGACGGCGGCGATCCGGCCGTCGCGCACCTCCAGGGCCACGCCCGGCTCGGTGTTCCCGCCGAGCCAGGCGTGCTCCAACCAGTAGGTTCCCTGAGTCACCTGCAGGCCAGTCCTTCCAGTACGTCGGCGAGCGCGTGGACACCGGCCACGCAGTCGTCCTCGGCCGCGAACTCGGCCGGGGAGTGCGAGACGCCGGTGGGGTTGCGCACGAACAGCATGGCGGTCGGGACGCGCCCGGAGAGGATTCCGGCGTCGTGTCCGGCGCCGGTTCCGAGCACGGGCACCTTCAGTTCGGTGTCCCGGCCGAGGATGCGGGCGAGTTCGTCACGCAGGGCGTGGTCGAACTCGACGACGGGGGTGAAGGACTCCCGGACGACGCCGAGGTCGATGCCGTGGGCGTCCGCGTACTCCCGGGCCGCCTTCTCGATGCCGCCGACGACGGTGTCGAGGGTCTCCTGGTCGGCGGCGCGGGAGTCGAGCCAGCCACGCACCAGTGAGGGGATGGCGTTGACGCCGTTGGGTTCGACCGAGATCTTGCCGAAGGTGGCGACGGCACCGGCGAGTTCGGCCTCGCGGCGGGCGGCGAGGACGGTCTCGGCGTACGACAGCATCGGGTCGTGCCGGTCGACCAGCCGGGTGGTGCCGGCGTGGTTGGCCTCGCCCCGGAAGTCGAACCGCCAGCGGCCGTGCGGCCAGATGGAGCTGGCGATGCCGACCCGGTCCCCGGAGAGGTCCAGGGCCCGCCCCTGTTCGACGTGGAGTTCGACGAAGGCGCCGATCCGGGAGAGCCGCTCGGGGTCGGCACCGATCGCCTCGGGGTCGTACCCGGCGGCCTCCATGGCCCTCGGGAGGCTCAGGCCGTCGCCGTCGGTCAGGCGGTGCGCCTGCTCGACGGTCAGCTCCCCGGCGGTGAGCCGGGAACCGACACAGGCGAGCCCGAACCGGGCCCCCTCCTCGTCCCCGAAGTTCACGATGCCCAGGGGCCTCGTGAACTCCGAGCCTCTGCCGCGCAGTTCGTCCAGTGCGGCGAAGGAGGACACGACCCCGAGGGGCCCGTCGAAGGCCCCTCCGTCCGGCACGGAGTCCAGGTGCGACCCGGTGACCACGGCATCCCCGTCAGCGGGATCCCCCAGCCAGGCCCACTGGTTCCCGTTCCGGTCCACCTCGTACGCCAGCCCCCGCCCCCGGGCCTGCTCCTCGAACCAACTCCGGCACTCGGCATCGGCCCCGGACCAGGCGAACCGCCGATACCCCCCGGACTCGGCATGCCGCCCGACGGGCAACAACTCGGCCCACATCTCCTGAAAGGAGGAAGCAGCGTCAGGCCGTATCGGCTGTGGGCAATCGTTCCGCAGGGCGGAACGGGTGGGCACAGCCGAACCCGCAGACGGCGACGGAACGCCCGCCCCCACCGGGGAGTCGCCGTCCCCGCCCCTCCCCACGCTCACGCGTCGCCACCCTCACGCATAGGCACCCGAACCCCCCGCTCACCCGCGACGGACTCCGCGATGTCGTACCCCGCGTCCACATGCCGGATGACACCCATCCCGGGGTCATTGGTCAGCACACGCCGGATCTTCTCGCCCCCCAGCTTCGTACCGTCGGCGACCGTCACCTGCCCCGCGTGGATGGACCGCCCCATGCCCACACCGCCACCGTGGTGGAGGGACACCCACGACGCCCCGGACGCCACGTTCACCATCGCGTTCAGCAGCGGCCAGTCGGCGATCGCGTCGGACCCGTCGAGCATCGCCTCGGTCTCGCGGTACGGCGAGGCGACGGACCCGCAGTCCAGGTGGTCGCGTCCGATGGCCAGTGGAGCGGCCAGCTCACCGCTCGCGACCATGTCGTTGAACCGCTCGCCGGCCTTGTCCCGCTCGCCGTAGCCGAGCCAGCAGATGCGCGCGGGCAGGCCCTGGAAGTGGACGCGCTCGCCGGCCATCTTGATCCAGCGGGCCAGGGACTCGTTCTCCGGGAAGAGGTCGAGGATGGCCTTGTCGGTCTTGGCGATGTCGGCGGGGTCGCCGGACAGGGCCGCCCAGCGGAAGGGGCCCTTGCCCTCGCAGAACAGCGGGCGGATGTAGGCGGGGACGAAGCCGGGGAAGGCGAACGCCCGGTCGTAGCCGGCCAGCTGGGCCTCGCCGCGGATGGAGTTGCCGTAGTCGAAGACCTCGGCGCCCGCGTCCATGAAGCCGACCATGGCCTCGACGTGCTGGGCCATGGCCTCCCGCGCGCGGGTGGTGAAGCCGGCCGGGTCCTTCGCGGCGGCGTCGGCCATGTCCTCGAAGGCCACGCCGAGCGGCAGGTAGGCCAGCGGGTCGTGGGCGGAGGTCTGGTCGGTGACGATGTCGATGGGCGCGCCCATGGCCAGCAGCCGCGGGACCAGTTCGGCAGCGTTGCCGAGGACGCCGATGGACAGCGGCTTGCGCTGGTCGCGGGCCTCGGTGGCCAGCTGGAGCGCGTGGTCGAGGGAGTCGGCCCTGACGTCCAGGTAGCGGTGCTCGATGCGGCGCTCGATGGCGCGCGGGTCGCAGTCGACGCAGATGGCGACGCCGTCGTTCATGGTGACGGCGAGCGGCTGGGCGCCGCCCATGCCACCGAGGCCGGCGGTGAGGGTGATGGTTCCGGCCAGGGTGCCGCCGAACTTCTTCGCGGCGACGGCGGCGAAGGTCTCGTAGGTGCCCTGGAGGATGCCCTGGGTGCCGATGTAGATCCAGGAGCCGGCGGTCATCTGGCCGTACATGGTCAGGCCGAGGGCCTCCAGGCGGCGGAACTCCTCCCAGTTGGCCCAGTCGCCGACGAGGTTGGAGTTGGCGATGAGGACGCGCGGCGCCCACTCGTGGGTCTGCATCACGCCGACCGGGCGGCCGGACTGGACCAGCATGGTCTCGTCCTGCTTGAGGGTGCGCAGCGTGCGGACCATGGCGTCGAAGGAGCGCCAGTCGCGGGCGGCCTTGCCCGTGCCGCCGTAGACGACGAGCTTGTCCGGGTGCTCGGCGACCTCGGGGTCGAGGTTGTTCTGGAGCATCCGCAGGGCGGCCTCCTGCTGCCAGCCGAGCGCGCTCAGTTCCGTGCCGCGCGGTGCTCGTACGGGGCGGGGTCCGGACATCGTCTGCCTCCTCCTGTGCCTATGTCTATTCACATCCTGTCTCTCTGAATAGAACTAGTCAATACGGCGTCCCGGTCCCGTTCCCGCGCCGTCGGTGTTTGGCTGGATGCAGCCGGGGCGCGCACGGGCGTCTCCGACGCGGACGCGAGGGGAAAAGCCGTGGAGCGGGACATCGAGACCGAGGCACGCGAGCGCGCCGGCCGGCGGGACGACGCGGTGCGCGGGGCGGTGGAGCAGGGCCTGCTGGGCCCGGACGCGGCCGTGGTGGGCCTGCTGGACGTCACCGGCATCCGGCGGTCGGCGGCGGCGCTGCGGGCGGCGTTCGACGCGGTGGCCGCCCCCGGCACCCCGGTGCTGCACGCCTTCGCGGTGAAGGCCACCCCGCTGGTGCCGGTGCTGCGTCTGCTGCACGAGGCGGGCATCGGCGCCGAGGTGGCCAGCCCCGGCGAGCTGGCGCTGGCCCGCGCGGCCGGGCTGCCGACGTCCCGGACCGTGCTGGACGCGCCCGCCAAGACCCCGGCGGAGCTGCGCGAGGCGCTGGACCTGGGCATCGCCGTCAACGCGGACAACCCGCAGGAGCTGGCCCGCCTGGACGCCCTCGTCCGGTCCGCCCCGGCCCCCACCCGCTCCCCGCTCGGTCTCCGGGTCAACCCGCAGATCGGCGGCGGCACGATCGGCGCGACCTCCACCGCGACCGCGACCTCGAAGTTCGGGGTGGCGCTGCGCGACGAGGGGGCGCACGAGTGGGTCGTCCAGGCGTTCCTGGACCGGCCGTGGCTGACCCGGCTGCACGCGCACACCGGCTCGCAGGGCATCCCGCTGCCGCTGCTGGCGCGGGGCGTGGCGGAGGCGTACGCGCTCGCGGAGGAGATCAACGCGCGCGCCGGGCGGCGGCAGGTCGACACGCTCGACATCGGCGGCGGGCTGTCGGTGGACTTCGCGTCGGAGGTGGCGGCGCCGACGTACGAGCGGTACGCGCGCGTGCTGGCCGAGGAGGTGCCGGGGCTGTTCGACGGGCGGTACGGGCTGGTGACGGAGTTCGGGCGGTCGCTGCTGGCCCGGCACGGGACGGTGGTGGCCCGGGTGGAGTACGCCAAGAGTGCCGGCGGGCGGCGGATCGCGGTGACCCACGCGGGCGTGCAGGTGGCGACGCGGACGGTGTACGCGCCGGGCGCCTGGCCGCTGCGCATCGCCGCGTACGACGCCAAGGGGCACCCGAAGCCGGGCCCGGACGTGGTGCAGGACGTGGCGGGCCCGGCCTGTTTCTCGGGCGACCTGCTCGCCGAGGGGCGCGCGCTGCCGCTGCTGGAGCAGGGGGACTACGCGGCGGCGCTGGACACGGGGGCGTACTACTTCGCGCACCACTACGCGTACAACTCCCTGGCCCGGCCGGGCATTTACGGCTTCCGCGCGGACGGCCCGGGCGGGGTGGCGTTCGCGACGGTGCGCGAACCGCAGACGGTGGCCCAGGTGGTGGCGGAGTCCGGCGGGGCGCACACCGACGCGCTCACCACCCTGGGCACGCCCGGGAGTCGTTGACGCGCGCCGGCGGCGCCGGACCACAAAAGGGTCGTACGGCGGTCGTCTCGCGCTGGAGACACTTCAATCGGCCAACACTAGTACGCCGGACGCATGTTCCACCGGAAAATGCCAAAGCCCTCACCCCTCGCGTACACGGTGCGTAGTGTCAACGTCACTCATCCGGATGACGAGGGGGGAGGGGATCCACGGTGCCCGGAATCGACGAGTGCCTCCTGGAGGCGATGCGGCTGCCCGGCGCCCGGGGAGCCGCGCTGGTGGACTGGACGAGCGGACTGGCCCTCGGCACGGTCGGCGAGGCCCCCGGCGGGGACCACGAGACCACCGCCGCCGAGGCCGCCGAACTCGCCCGCATGGCCGCCGAACACGGCGCGTTCACGCTCGGGGAGACCACGGACGGACGGCCGGCCGTCGAAGACGTGATCGTCTGCAACCACGAGAACTACCACCTGCTGCGGTTCGTCGACACGTCCTTCGACAGCAGCGTCTTCCTGCACCTGTGGCTCGGCCGCGAAGAGGGCAACCTCGCACTCGCGCGGATCCGGCTCGGCGAGATGGCCGCCCGGCTGGTGCTGGGATGACCGTGGTCGGGACGACACCGCCGTTACCGGTGCGGCACCGGGCGGCCGTACGGGCCCCGGGGGCCGGCGGCGCCGGGCACGGGCTCTCGCCGATGCTCACCCGGCTCGCCGAGGAGCGGGCCACCGGCGTCCTGGTCCGCGAGCACGGCACCCTGCACCTGGCCGAGGGCCGGGTGGTCTACGCCGAGAGCCCCCTCGCACCCGGCCTCGACGTGCTCCTCACCGCCCACGGCACCCTGGCCGCGACCGCCTGGCAGCGGGCGGCCGCACGCTCCGCCGGCCCCCTGGACGCCGCCGCGCTGCTGCTCGACGCCGGGCTGCTGCCGACGGGCGCGCTGGAACTGTGCCACCTGGACGCGCTGTACGACGCCGCGTACTTCGCGCTGGCGCCGAGCAGCACGCCGGGCCGCTTCCGCTACACGGACGCACCGCACCCCGACGCGCACCGCACGGGTCCTGGCCACCCCGGCCGGCCCTATCCCGACTCGGCACATCCCGACGCGGCGTACCCCGGCGCACCGAGCTCCGGCCCAGCCGACCTCGGCCCGGCACATCCCGACGCGGCATACCCCGGCGCACCGAGCCCCGGCCCGGGCCACCCCGGCCCGCCGCACCCCGACGCGCACCGCACGGGTCCTGGCCACCTTGCTACGGCCCAGCCTGGCCCGGCCCACCCCGGCTCCCTGCCCTCCGTGCCGGTCACCGCGCTGGAGCGGGAGACGCTGCGCCGCCGGGCGCTGCTGCACCGCCTCTGGCCGGACCCGGCGGCCGACAGCGTCCCACTGATCCGCGCCGACCCCGTCGCCGCGCCGCCGGTCACCGCGCGCCGGCGGGCGGTCCTGGACCGGGTCGACGGCGTCCGCACCGCCCCCGAGATCGCCCGCGACCTGGGCCGGCAGGCGTTCCACACCCTTGTGGACGTCCGCCGGCTCGCGGCCGCCGGACACCTCCGGCCGGTGCTCGCGGCACCCGTCCCGGCGCCGCCCCCACCCCCGGTCACCGACCCCGACATCGCGCTGCTGAAGAGGCTCAGGGATGCGCTGGAGGCACTTTGAACGGCACCGCCCCGCCGAGAGGAGACAGCTGATGGTGCCCCAACAGGACCTGGAGACCGTCCGGGACGAACTGCGCCGGCTGCGCACCCGCGTACCGCAGCTCACCGGCGCCCTCGCGGCCGGAGTCGACGGACTCGTCGTGGCCGAGGACACCCCCGGAGTCGACCCGGAGGGCCTGGCCGCGCTCACCGCCGCCGCGCTCGGCGTCGCCGTACGCGTCGCCGACGCCACCGGCAACGGCGGCTTCCGGGAGCTGCTGGTGCGCGGCGAGCACGGCTACGTCGCCACCTACGCGGCCGGCCGCACCGCCGTACTGACGCTGCTCGCCCAGGACCGGGTCAACGTCGGCCGGCTGCACCTGGAGGGCCGCCGGGCCGGCGCCCGCATCGGTGAGCTGCTGGACGCGGCCGAGGCCGCCGCACCCCCACCGCCACGCACCGCCAGGAGCACCTCCCGCGCCCCCACGACGCGCACCCGGACCCCCCGCACACCCCGCACGACCACCACCACCGCCGTCGAGGCACACACCACAACCGAGAACTGAGAGGGCATCATGGCCAACACCGAGACCGCGCTGAAGGAAGCACTCACCTCCATCGAGGGAGCGACCGGCGCCGCGCTCGTCGACTACACCAGCGGCATGGCGCTGGGCACGATCGGCGGCAGCAAGGACTTCGACCTGAACGTGGCCGCCGCCGGCAACACCGACGTGATCCGCGCCAAGATGCGCACCATGGAACACCTGGGCCTCAACGCCGAGATCGAGGACATCCTGATCACGCTGACGGACCAGTACCACCTGGTCCGCCTGCTCAAGGGCCGCGGTGGCAACGGCCTCTTCCTCTACCTCGTCCTGGACGCGGCCCGCGCCAACCTGGCCATGGCCCGCCACCAGCTGAAGCGGATCGAGGCGGAACTGGAGGTCTAGGAACCCTCGCCGGAGGTCCAGGAACCCGCGATCCGGAGCTACGGACCCTCGATCAGGCGAGAGCGGCGGTACGGCGGCGGGCGCCTCCCGGGGCGGCGTCGCCGGCCGCGACGCCCGTGCCGCGCAGGGCCTTGACCGCCGTACCCGCCGGATTGCCGCCGCGCCCGTCGAGCCAGTCCACGCGCACCCACAGCAGGGTCTGCTCCGCCCGCTCGCGCCGCCCGAGCCACGCGGCCTTCAGCCGCAGCCCGGCACCGGTCCCGGCGAGCAGCATGCCGCCGGCCGCGGGCACGGCGAAGGAACTGCCGAGCGCGGCGGCGAACGCCAGCAGCAGCCACCAGCGGTGGCCCCGGCGCCAGGCGCGCACGGTGACCGCACGGTCCTGCAGGGTGTCGTACTTGCCCGCGCGGGCGGCCCCGCGCGCGAGGGCGGCGTACCGGCCGCGGCGCAGCAGCGTGACGACGGCGGCGGAGACGAGGAACAGCGCGGCTCCGCCCAGGACCCCGATCCGCCGCCCGGTCACCCCGGGCGGCAGCACCCCGATCGCGGCGGCGAACACCCCGCACCACCACAGCGGGGCGGCGCCCGCCCGTACGACGACGGCCACCCTGGCCAGTCCCTGTCCTCCGCGCGCCACGTCAGCCTCCCGTGTCACGTTGTCCGCAATGCGCCTGTGAACGTGTGCGGGAGCACGCTAGGGGGAGAACCTGAGACGAGTCTGAGAGCGGGCCCGCCCCGGCCCCGCGCCTCACATCCCGTCAGTCGACGAAGAGCCCGCGGGCGGCCGCGTTCGCGTCGAACTCCTCCAGCCGGGCCTGCGCCTGCGGCAGGTCGTCGCAGAGCGCCTCCAGCAGCACCCGGCCGAGCAGCATCGGCGCGCACGCGGTGTCGAAGGCGAGCCCGGTGCCCACGGCGGCGGGCAGCAGCAGGTCGGAGTACTTGGCGACCGGCGCGAACGCGGAGTCCGCGACCGTGACGACGGTCAGCCCGGCCTCCTTGGCGTAGGCGAGGGTGTCGACGACCTCGCGCGGGTGCCGGGGCAGGGCGAAGCAGAGCAGGGCGGTGGCGCCGGCGCGGACGGCGGCGTCGATGCGGTCCTCGATCATCGTGCCGCCCTCGTGGAGCAGCCGGACGTCGGGATGGACCTTGGCGGCGAAGTAGGAGAAGCCGTACGCCTGCGAGGCGGCGGCGCGCAGGCCGAGCACCGGCAGCGGGCGGGAGGCGGCCAGGATCCGGCCGGCCTTCTGCACGGGCCGCGGGTCGGCGAGGACCTCCGCGAGGTGCCGGAGGTTCTCGATCTCGGCCTCGACGGCCTGCTGGTACTCGTTGAACACGCCTGCCTCGGCGGCCGGTTCCGCCGGCACGACCTCGCGCAGGTGCTTACGCAGCGCCGGGTAGCCGTCGAAGCCGAGCGCGACCGCGAACCGGGTCACCGACGGCTGGCTGACCCCGGCCAGGTCGGCGAGCTCCACGCTGGACAGGAAGGGCACGTCGGCGGCCCGCCGCACCATGCTGTGCGCGATACGGCGCTGGGTGGGCGTGAGCCGGTGCCCCTCGAAGAGCGCCTGCAACCGGGTCGCAGGGCTGTCGGTCGCGCTCATGGCGTACTCCCCCTCAAGATGTCTCGCCGCCCCGGGAGAGTACAGCGCCGGGGTCCGCCTCCCACCTTCGTATTCAGACAAGGTGTCTCTGCATACCGTTATACAGCGGGAGGGGGGAGAACGGCACGCCGGACAGGGGGGCTGTCCCCAGTGCACCGGACGGGCCCGCTTCCTATGGTGTCCGCATGAGCACACTGGACTCGCGTGGCGCCGACCTCGGGAAGGACCTCGACGCCACCGTGCGGGCACGCAGAGAACTGGGCGAGGACTACGACTCCGCGCTCGTGGACTCCTTCCTGGAGAAGGTCGAGCAGCGCATCGACGACACCGTGGACCGCCGGGTCCGCCGCCACCTGGCCGAGCAGCAGATGGCGGCCGCGCGCGGCGGCCGGCCCTCCCGGTCCGCCGACTCCTGGGCCGAGCGCTTCGGTTTCGCGCTGGTCTCCCTGGTCCTGGCGATCCCCCTGTCCGCGATCGGCGGCGCCTTCGGGGGCATGTCCGGCATCGTCGCCACCTGGATCGGCGTCGTCGGCGTCAACGCGGCCCAGGCGGTCCGCGCCAACCCCGAACTCCTCACCACCCGCGGCCGCCGCTCCGCCAAGGACGACGACCGCTGAGCACCCGCCCGGCTCAGAAGCCTGACGCGGGCGGGCGTTCCGGGGCGTCCGCTACTTGTTGCCGCCCTTGGCGAGGAAGGCCAGCAGGTCCTGGCGGCTGACCACGCCGGTCGGCTTGCCCTCGACCAGGACGATCGCCGCGTCCGCCGAGCCCAGCACCGTCATCAGGTCGCCGACCGGCTCGCCGGAGCCGACCTGCGGCAGCGGGGCGGACATGTGCTTCTCCAGCGGGTCCTCCAGCGAGGCCCGCTTGCTGAACAGGGCGTCCAGCAGCTCGCGTTCCACGACCGAGCCGACGACCTCGGCGGCCATCACGTCCGGGTGGCCGGCGCCCGGCTTGACGACGGGCATCTGCGAGACGCCGTACTCGCGCAGCACCTCGATGGCCTGCCCGACGGTCTCCTCCGGGTGCATGTGCACCAGGGACGGGATGTGGCCGCCCGCCTTGTCGTTCAGGACGTCGCCGACGCGGGAGCTGGAGCCCTCGTCGTCCAGGAAGCCGTAGTCGGCCATCCATTCATCATTGAAAATCTTACTGAGGTAGCCCCGGCCGCTGTCCGGGAGGAGGACGACGACGACGTCGTTCTCGGTGAGGCGTTCGGCGACCTTCAGGGCGGCGACGACGGCCATGCCACAGGAGCCGCCGACCAGGAGGCCCTCCTCCTTGGCGAGGCGGCGGGTCATCTGGAAGGAGTCCTTGTCGGAGACGGCGACGATCTCGTCGGCGACGGTCCGGTCGTAGGCGGTCGGCCAGAAGTCCTCGCCGACGCCCTCCACGAGGTAGGGACGGCCGGAGCCGCCGGAGTAGACGGAGCCCTCCGGGTCGGCGCCGATGACCTTGACGGTGCCGTCGCTGGCGTCCTTCAGGTAGCGGCCGGTACCGGAGATGGTGCCGCCGGTGCCGACGCCCGCCACGAAGTGGGTGATCTTCCCCTCGGTCTGCTCCCACAGCTCGGGGCCGGTCGAGTGATAGTGGGAGAGCGGGTTGTTGGGGTTGGAGTACTGGTCGGGCTTCCAGGCGCCCGGGGTCTCACGGACGAGCCGGTCGGAGACGTTGTAGTACGAGTCCGGGTGCTCGGGGTCGACGGCCGTCGGGCAGACCACGACCTCCGCCCCGTACGCGCGCAGCACGTTGATCTTGTCGGTGCTCACCTTGTCCGGGCAGACGAAGATGCACTTGTAGCCCTTCTGCTGGGCCACGATGGCGAGCCCGACGCCGGTGTTCCCACTGGTCGGCTCGACGATCGTGCCGCCCGGCTTCAGCTCGCCGCTCTGCTCGGCGGCCTCGATCATGCGCAGGGCGATGCGGTCCTTCACGGAACCGCCCGGGTTGAAGTACTCCACCTTGGCCAGGACGGTCGCCCGGATGCCCTTGGTCACGTTGTTGAGCCGCAGCAGCGGGGTGTTGCCGACGAGGCTGATCATCGAGTCGTGGAATTGCACCGTTGTCTCCGGTTGCTTGCAAAAACATTGGTCGTCAGTGGTTCCGCCAGCCTACGGCCCGCGGGTGGGGCGGGGCTGGCGTTCACTCCCTGTCGAGATTGGCGCACGGCCTGTACGGGGCAAGGAGTGGGTGTACGGCTACGAGGAGGTGGCGGCGGCGCATGACGAGCATGTCGAGGGCGAGAGTGGCCCGGCGTATCGCGGCCGGGGCGGCGTACGGCGGTGGCGGGGCGGGGCTGGTCGGTGCGGCCGCCGTGGGTCTGCTGCTGGCCGAGGTGCGGCTGGCCCGGCGCCATGTGGGCAACGGCAGCGGCGGGCGGGTGCCGGTCGCCGACGGGGTGTACGGCCACGCGTACGACATCCCCGGCGAACCTCCCCTCCGGCTGACCATGCTGGGCGACTCCACGGCCGCCGGGCAGGGGGTGCACCGGTCCGGGCAGACCCCGGGGGCGCTGCTGGCGTCGGGTCTCGCGGCGGTGGCGGAGCGGCCGGTGGAGCTGCGGAACGTGGCGCTGCCGGGGGCCCAGTCGGACGACCTGGACCGGCAGGTGGCGCTGGCCCTCGCGGCGCCGACGCCCGTCCCCGACATCTGCGTGATCATGGTCGGGGCGAACGACGTGACCCACCGGATGCCGCCGACCCGTTCGGTACGGCACCTGTCGGCGGCGGTACGACGGCTGCGCACGGCCGGTGCGGAGGTGGTGGTCGGCACCTGCCCCGATCTCGGCACCATCGAGCCGGTGCAGCAGCCGCTGCGCTGGCTGGCCCGGCGGACCTCGCGGCAGTTGGCGGCGGCGCAGACGATCGGGGTGGTGGAGCAGGGGGGACGAACGGTGTCCCTCGGCGATCTGCTGGGCCCGGAGTTCGAGGCGAATCCGCGGGAGCTGTTCGGGCCGGACAACTACCACCCCTCGGCGGAGGGGTACGCGACCGCCGCGATGGCCGTCCTGCCGACGGTGTGCGCGGCGCTGGGGCTGTGGCCGGCCGAGGAGGAGCGGCCGGACGTGTTCCGCCGCGAGGGGTTCCTGCCGGTGGCCCGCGCCGCCGCGGAGGCGGCGTCGGAGGCGGGCACGGAGGTCACGGCGGCGATGCCGACGGGGCCGCGCGGCCCCTGGGCGCTGCTCAAGCGGCGGCGCCGGCGCCGGGTCCCGGAGGCCGAACCGGCGGCGCCGTCGCCCTGAGGACCGGGCCAGACGAGGACCCGGCGACCGGGCCCGCGAGGGACGCGCAAAGCAAGCGCTTAGTAAATTGCGGTCAGCGTCACACCGCGACACGGATGACCTCTCCCGTACGGGCGGGTAATTTCCCAACCGGCCCTGCAATCTTCCCTCTGGAGCCGTGATGCCCGAAGCCGTCATCGTCTCGACCGCCCGCTCCCCCATCGGCCGCGCCGGCAAGGGTTCCCTCAAGGACCTGCGCCCCGACGACCTGACCGCGACCATCGTCCAGGCGGCGCTCGCCAAGGTCCCCGAGCTCGACCCGCGGGACATCGACGACCTGATGCTGGGCTGCGGCCTCCCCGGCGGCGAGCAGGGCCACAACCTGGGCCGGATCGTCGCCGTGCAGATGGGCATGGACCACCTGCCGGGCTGCACCATCACCCGGTACTGCTCCTCCTCCCTGCAGACCTCCCGCATGGCCCTCCACGCCATCAAGGCCGGTGAGGGCGACGTCTTCATCTCGGCCGGTGTGGAGACCGTCTCGCGGTTCGGCAAGGGCAGCTCCGACGGCCTCCCGGACACGCACAACCCGCTGTTCGCCGAGGCGGAGGCGCGTACCGCCGCCGTCGCCGGGTCCGAGGGCTCGACCTGGCACGACCCGCGCGAGGACGGCCTGCTGCCCGACGCCTACATCGCGATGGGCCAGACCGCCGAGAACCTGGCCCGCTGGAAGGGCATCAGCCGCCAGGAGATGGACGAGTTCGGCGTCCGCTCGCAGAACCTCGCCGAGCAGGCCATCAAGAACGGCTTCTGGGAGCGCGAGATCACCCCGGTGACGCTGCCGGACGGCACGGTCGTCTCGGAGGACGACGGCCCGCGCGCCGGCGTGACCATGGAGGGCGTGGCCGGGCTGAAGCCGGTGTTCCGCCCCGACGGCCTGGTCACGGCCGCCAACTGCTGCCCCCTGAACGACGGCGCCGCCGCGCTCGTCATCATGTCCGACACCAAGGCCCGCGAGCTCGGCCTGACGCCGCTCGCCCGGATCGTGTCCACCGGCGTCTCCGGCCTCTCCCCCGAGATCATGGGCCTCGGCCCGGTCGAGGCGAGCAAGCAGGCGCTGAAGCGGGCCGGGCTGTCCGTCGGCGACATCGACCTCGTCGAGATCAACGAGGCGTTCGCCGCCCAGGTCATCCCGTCCTACCAGGACCTCGGCATCGACCTGGACCGGCTGAACGTCAACGGCGGCGCCATCGCCGTCGGCCACCCCTTCGGCATGACCGGCGCCCGCATCACCGGCACGCTGATCAACTCGCTCCAGTTCCACGACAAGCAGTTCGGTCTGGAGACGATGTGCGTCGGCGGCGGCCAGGGCATGGCGATGGTCATCGAGCGCCTCAGTTGATCCACCGTCAGTAGCGAGCCGTACACGCTACGTCAGAAAACGGCCCGGAACCCGGGAAACCCCAGGGTTCCGGGCCATTTCGTGATTCAGTCGTCCTCAGGATGTGACCTATATCCCTCGGCGGATACATCCATGCAGGTCAGAGCGGTTCCACGATAAACATCAAGGCCAAAGCCCTGTCCGATTCGTGACGTTACGCACTGACAGCTGGTTAGTCCACCCTTCAAGCTGATGTAGGAAGTCGGGGGTCGACTTTGAACCTGGGAGTATGTCAGTGAGCGCCATGCCGATCGCCCTGCTGCTCACCACGGCCGCCACGGGCGCCGTGGGCGTCGCCGTTCTGCGCACCGTTCTGAAGCTGCGCCGTCAGCTCGCGGAGCTGCAGAGCCAGCTCGCCGAGAACCAGGCCGCCGCCATGCGGGCCCTGCTGCCCGCCGCCCGCACCACGTCCGACACCGAGGAGATACGCGCGGCCGTGGCCGAGGCGCTCGCGGAGGAGCGGGAGCGCGAGCTGGCCGAGGCACGCGCCTTCTGGGCCGCCCAGGAGACCCGTGACGCCTCCGACGCCCCCACGCTGCTGGGCCTTCCCGAGGCCGACCTGTTCCTGCCCCGGCAGGCCGACTTCATCGGCCTGGAGCCGGTCACCGAGCAGGCCGCCGAGGCCGACGAGTTCGCCGGCGACTCCCCGGAGCTGGCCGCCGCCCGGCGCCGCCACCCCTCCCACCCGGACTTCGTCCCGGTGCAGTCGCCGGCCGTGAACGAGCACGAGCGCACCGTGACCGCACTGGAGCAGCTCGCCACCGACCGCGTGGAGCTCTCCGACGTCCGTCCCGGTCCGCTCGGCACCCTCGACGTCTACGTCTTCGCCGACGGCACCACCCTCTGCATGACCCCGGGCCACCGCGAGACCGCGGAACGCCTGGCCTCGGCGGTCAAGTCCGGCGACACCCCCTACCTCCTGGGCGGCTCAGGCATCTCCGGCGCCTACACCCTCACCTTCGCCTGCGGCGAGGACATGATCTACATCCTGGCGGACCGGGTCATCGCGTCCGTGTAGGACTGATAGCGCCGGCCGACTGCAGCGCCCCTTAAGGGGCGCGGGGCTGTATCGATGTGCGGCTCCGCCGCGTGGGCGCGACAAGCCACAACGCACCGCCCCTCGTGCGACGCCCTCAAACCCCCGCCCGCTCCCGCGCAGCCTCCACCACCCGAACCGCCTCGGCGACCTCGCTGTCCGTCCCCAGGACAACCGCCAAGTCATGTCCGGCGACCATCACTTGGTCCGCGGCGGCGAACATCCCCGCATCCGGCATCTCCCGCGGCTCCCGCGCCGGCTCCTCGATCCGCTGGGCCCACCGGGCCAACTCCCGGGCCAGCGCCAGAGCCTCCGCGGCTCCGCTTCGCTGCAAGCGACTCTGGGGTGCCGCACGCAACCGGTCCGCGAAGTGATCCACCGCTCGGGTCAGGGGCGTCGTATCAACCACGCGGTGAGCGTAACGCGTCGGGGCGGGACTGTTGCCAACGCGCGGCCGCTCAGGCACCGTGGCGTGAAGGACCGGCTTACATCCCTTTCCCATTCGGAGGCGCCGATGTCCCAAGTCTTCTCCGAGGAGACCCATCGCAATCTGCTCGCCCGCATCCCGCACTGCACCGGTCGTGACATCGCCGACTGGCTGCGCACCGTCGACGAAGGTCCCGCACTCTTCCGCTTCGAGGAGAAGGTCAGCTGGCTCCGCAGTGAGCACAACCTCGCGTACGGCCACGCGAAGGCGATCGTCCACGAGTACGACCTGAGGAGGGCCGCGCGCAAACTGCTCTAGCGCGCACCACCGCACCACTCCTACGACGAAGAGGGCCCCGGGTGCGAACACCCGGGGCCCTCCTCCGCGTCGCGGCGGCCGTGCTAGTCGTTGTTGGTGAAGATCGCCACCAGTCGCAGCATCTCCACGTAGATCCACACCAGGGTCAGGGTGAGGCCGAACGCGGCGAGCCAGGACTCGTTGCGCGGGGCGCCGTAGGCGATGCCGTCCTCGATCTGCTTGAAGTCGAGCGTCAGGAAGAAGGCGCCGATCAGGATCGCGAGGATGCCGACGAGCGCGCCGAGCGGGCCGAAGCTGCGCAGGCCGCCGCCGTCTGCGGCGCCGAACGCGACCAGCAGCAGGTTGACGGCCATGACGAGTACGAAGGCGATGGCGATGGCCATGCCGATGCGGGCGTACCGGGCGGTGACGCGGATCCAGCCGGCCTTGTAGACGAGCAGGGTCGCGGCCGAGACCGCCATGGTGCCGAGGACCGCCTGGAACGGGGCGCCGCTCCAGCGGCTGTTGTACATCTCGCTGATGACGCCGAGGAAGACGCCCTCGAAGGCGGCGTATCCGAGGATCAGCGCGGGCACCGGGGTGCGCTTGAAGCTCTGCACGAGCGCCAGGACCATGGCGATGATCGCGGCGCCGAAGGCGAGCCCGAAGCTGGTGTTGGACACCGGCAGTACGGCCCAGGCGACGACGGCGCCGACGGCGACCGTGCCGAGCGTGATGGCCGTACGGACGACGACGTCGTCCATCGTCATCCGGTCGGTGGTGGCCGGGGCCTGCGGCACGGTGCCGTGCTGCGCGTCCTGCGGGGCGTACGGGTTCTGCCCGTAGGGGTTCTGGCCGTACGGGTTCTGGGTCTGCGGGTTCTGTGCGAACGGGTTGCCCTGCGCGTACGGGTTGCCCTGTGCGTACCCGGCCTGCGGTGCGGTGTTGAAGCCGGCGTAGCCGTTGTCGCGGCTGAACCCCCGTCGCGAGAAGACCGGGTTACTGCTCCTCATTTCACTCCTCCATGGGCCACCGAGTGTGGACCTTGGCTCAAGAGTAATGGATTGGCAAAGGATCGGTCCTGCTACTTGAGGAGGATCTTTCCCCTGCCGGGTCGGCCCCCACGCTACGACGGAAATCTTGTTCCCGGCCAGGTGTGGGCGCACGGCAGGCCGCCCGCCCGCCCGCGTCTGGGGGACGCGGGCGGACGGGCGGCCGTGTCGGACGGCGGTGGCTCGGTCAGTGGCCCGGCCAGCCGTCCAGGTGGCGGTGCAGGGTGACGGCGGGCTTCCCGGCGGGCGCCTTCGGGGCGTGCGCCACGGCGTTGTCGAGCACCTGGGTGACCTCGGCGGCGAGTCCGTCCACGCGGGTCTTCAGCTCGGCGGCCGGCAGGGTGGAGCGGGTGAGCGCGTCCAGCCGGTGGTGGATGTCGTCCAGGCGCCGCCGGGTCGCGGAGTCGAGGCTGAACGCGGTGGGTGTGGAGACGACGAACTGGTAGGCGCCGGCCAGGGTCTGGCAGCCGGTGCACTTCTTGTTGGCGGCGTCGCTGAGGTTCACGGCGTTGAGGTGCGTGTGCTCCCCGGCGACCGTGACGATCTGGAAGGACAGCGCGACCGAACGGCAGTGGTCGTCGGCCGAGCAGCCCGCGGAGACGGCGTTGGCCTGGTTGCGGACGGCGGTGGCGTTCACCTGGCCGAACTGCCGGACGGTGAAGGAGTCCCTGGCCTGGGTGTGATGGGCCCGGTCGGCGTGGCTGAACACGTGGTCGGAGGCGAAGGCGGCGTGGGACACGCCGGTGCCGGTCGCCGCCTGTGCCGGTACGGCGGTGGCCACTCCGGCGACACCGGCGGCGAGCAGGCCCAGGCGGAGGGCGCGCTGGGAGATCGGATTGGTGCGGGAGCGTGCCTTGCGGTGGCTGCTCATGAAGTCTCCTTGTGGGTCAGGAACGGGTCAGGAACCCCCTCCGTCGTGGAAGGGGGCTGGTGGGACGGGGCCGGGCGCCCCAGGACGAGGCGAGCGCTCGGGACCCGCGGGCGCTCATGACGACGCGCGTGAACCGGCGTGCAGGACGAGCAGGCCGCTCAGGACGACGCCGGTGCGCCCGAGTCGCCCGGGGTCGGGGAGGGCGGCTCCCCGGTCGGTGACGCGGGCACGCTCTCCGACGGGGTCGGTGAGGCGGGCACCCCGGGGTCCGTGGCGGTGGCCGACGGCGCCGGATCCTGGCCGCCGGACCCGCCCGTGGCGGGGCCGGTCCCGTGGGACTTGCCGCCGGACGGCTTCCCGGCCGGCTTGCCGGACGCCGGAGCCGTGGCCGACGGCGCCGGAGCGGACGGCGAGGCGCTGCCCGACGCCGTGGCGGACGCGCTCGGGCCCGCCGTCGGCGCCGGCGCCCCGGGTACGGCCGACGGTGAGGCCGACCCGCCGCCCCTGGTGCCGGGGGCTCCTCCCCCGCCCGGCCCCGGTGTCGTCGTACCGCCCGTGGCAGGCTCCTGGGTGGGCACCCCGGGCTGCAGGACCGGCGCGATCGGCGGCCTCTTCGGCAGGGGACGCGGGGTCACCCCGGACACCCAGGCGTAGCTGAGCCCGAAGAGTCCGGCCAGGACGAGCGCGCAGAGCGCCACCTGCAGCCGGGGCCGGCCGGTGGTGGCGCGCTTGGCGGCCCTGAGCAGGCGGCCGCCGATCTTGACGGAGAGGTAGACGACACCGGCCATCGGGCACAGCAGCATGACGGTGCCGATCACCCCGACGAGCCCGGAGACGACCTGGCCGTGCAGGAACGCCGATCCGGTGCCGAGGACCTGCTCGGTCAGCGAGCGGATCATGGTGGTGAGGATCCGCGGCAGGTTCCACAGGGCGTAGCCGAGTTCGCCGACGAGCAGGGGCACCATGGTCAGCACCCAGGTGGCGACGATGGCGCGCGCCGACTTCTTCAGCCCGGCGACCTGGGTGCGCGCGGCCCGGCCCTTGTCGCCGGGGGCGAGCGAGAGCAGGATCGGTTTGATCTTGCCGTAGAGGTCGGGCACCCCGGCGAGGTCGCCGAGGATGTAGTAGCCGTCCAGCCGGACGGCCGGCATCAGCTGTTCCAGGATCTCGAAGTGGCCGAGGTAGACGGCGGCCAGGAAGAACTGCGCGCCGGTGGCGAAGTAGGCGCCGGCCATGGCCAGCATGAAGACGACGTTGAAGTACACGCCGCCCAGGTCGGTGCGGATCCGGCCGCCGCGGGAGATCCGGTAGACGTCGGTGACGTCGGTGTACATCGACGGCCAGATGAGGAACAGCCCGCAGCCGATGCAGCCGGGCCGGCCGCCGCCGTAGCGGCAGGCGGAGGCGTGTCCGAACTCGTGGAACACGAGCGAGGCCACGGTGAGGACGAAGACGATGAGGATCAGCACCGGCTGGTCGAGGACTTCCAGGACCGGGGCGATCGCGCCGAAGAAGCCGAACAGCCAGACGTCCATGGCGACGGCCGTCAGCAGCACGGCGGTGACGACGGCAGGCCGGTGCAGCCAGGCCAGGGCCCGGGCGATGCGGGCCGTCCGGCGTTCATCGAACACGACCCGGTGGCCCTTGAGGGCGAGCAGCAGGTCGGAGCGCGGGGCGTCGACCTCGTCGTCCTCCTGGCCCTCGGGCACGGTGACGCCGAGTGGTTCGAGCTTGTTCTCGACCAGGTAGCGGATGTTCTCGCCGCTGACCTCACGGCCGAAGCGGGCGCTGACCCGGTGGGCGATCGTGTCGACGTCGCGGACGCCGTCGACGGACGACGCCACCAGGTACAGCAGCCGGGTCAGCTGCACGACCTGCCCGTCCCCCCGACGGGCGATGTAGCGGGGGTCGGTGAAGCCCGACCCCTGGTACTCGCCGTGCAGCCGCAGTCCCGCGCTGAGCCGCGGGACCGGTCCGGCCGGTGTTCCGACGACCGGCAGGCTGCCCGTCGCCACCTGCTCGTACGTCACCGGCCAGCCACCGGGGCCGGGGACCGGACCGGTGTCGTAGAGCGTCGTGGTGCCGTCTCCGAGCACCGTCATCTGTGGTCTCCCCCCACCTTGGCGCCGCTTCCCCCCGGAAGGGCCGCCGGGGCGGACCGCACCGCTGACGGGTGCGGACCGCCCCGGCGGCCGTCGTCGCGGTGGTGCCGTTACTGCTTGACGGTGATCGTCTGGACGGCCTGCGACTCGGCGTCCGACCACAGGGAGTGGTCGTTCAGGGCGGCCGACTCGTTGTGGGCGGAGATGTTCGCGACGTGCTTGGTGACGTTGACCGACTTGCCGAAGCTGAACTTCAGCCGGCCGAGGGCCTCACGGCCCGGCAGCAGCTCCGCGGTCTCGCCGTCCAGCTCGCGCATGTCCATGCTCATGTTCGTTTCCCTTTCGGTGTGGTGGTGGTGCGGATGGGGTGGTGCGCGAGGGTTACTGGCTGACGCTGATGGTCTGGCCGGCGCCGGAGTCGGCCACGGACCACGCGGAGTGGTCGTTCAGGGCGGCGGACTCGTTGTGGGCGGAGATGTTCGCGACGTGCTTGGTGACGTTGACCGACTTGCCGAAGCTGAACTTCAGCCGGCCGAGGGCCTCGCGGCCCGGCAGCAGCTCCGCGGTCTCGGCCTCGAGCTCGTGGGCGTTCATCATGTTCGTTTCCCCCTCGGGAAATAGGCATGTCCGGTCGAACCGAGTCAGGTTCCCCCCCGACTCTGTCCAACTTGGTCGGACGAGCTGTCCAACGAGATTGGACACTAGGGCCTCGCGGCACCGCCGCGCAACCCGATCGGTGAATCACCCTTTCGGCACCCCGCCTACCCGACCGTAGAATCGCCCTCGACAGGGGAGGTCCGGCCCGACGGCGAGCAGGAAGTGACCATCGGTGGCCAACGCACTGCAGCAGTTGATCCGCGAGCGACTCGACCGGGGTGGCTGGTCCTACGGCGACGTCGCGCGCCGCGGCGGCGTACCGCGCTCCACCGTGCACCACCTGGCCACCACCGACCGCGTCGTCCGCATGCCCCAGCCGGCCACCCTGGAGGGCCTGGCCAAGGGCCTGGACCTGCCGCTCGACACCGTGCGCCGCGCCGCGGCCGAGGCCTGCGGCATCCACGTCTACGGCACCCCGTCCGCCCCCGTCCCCGAGAACGCGGCGGCCCGCTCGGGCGACCCCGAGGTGGACCTGCTCATCGCGAGCGTGCAGCAGCTGTCGGCCGACGACCGGCGGCACGTCGCCGCCCTCGTGGAGTCCCTGCTGGGCCGGTCCGCGCAGCCGGCACCCGAGAACTGACCGCGGACGCGCTCTCTTTCGCCAACTCGGAAAAAGAATCCAACACCGCCCGTAACCGCCGAGATCCCCCGCTAGTCTCTCGTCCTGCCCGAGGAGCGAGAGCCGCACGACCCCGGGCTCCTTGGGGGGAACGTGTTGTTCGTGCATGGCGGCCCGGCCACGGCGGTGGTCCGGGGTCCCGCTGGTGAGTCGGTCGTGCTCCTGTCCGGAGAACTGCCCGAGGTGCTCACGGAAGAGGCGGTCGGCGAACTGCTGGACCTGGCCGCCGCCATCCTCGACGAGGAGGAGCTGCCCCTGTTCCACACCTGCCTGCGCACCCTGCGCACGACCGGCATGCGCGCGGGCCGCCGCGTGGAGGTGCACGGCGCCGTGCTGACGGTGTACGAGGGGTGAGGGCCGCGCGCGGTGCGCGTGGGGCCGGGGGGGTCCGCGCGGGGCGGGGGCTCGGGGAGGCCACCGCCCCGTGGACGCGGTGGTGCCCGGAACCGGACTTGAACCGGTACGCCCGCGAGGGGCAGCGAGGTTTAAGCTCGCCGTGTCTGCATTCCACCATCCGGGCAGGCCATGGGCTCCGCTTCGAGCGGTCCGAGCCTATCGGGACGCGTCCCCCGAACAGCGGAAGGGCGGACCGATGTTGTCTTATTTTATTGACGTCTGAGGGTGCATCAGCACACGGAACGCGCCATCCACACTTGCCAACAGCGTGACCCGTCGTGCGTGCTCGCGCACGCGGAATGACGGAATTTCACCGTACGAACGAGGGTGCTCCACCCGTTCTCGACAACCGCGTCGGCGCCCCACGCGGCGACGGCGGAGTTACGCTGCCCGAGGGGCCGTTGACACAGCTCTGCGAGGCGCGACATGGCCATGGTCCGCTACATCGTCGACGACGTCGACGCGGCGATCGCCTTCTACCGCACCCACCTCGGGTTCCGCGAGATCATGCACCCGGCACCGGCGTTCGCCCTGCTGGTCCGGGACGACCTCCGGCTCGCCCTGAGCCGCCCCGGGGGCGGGCCGGGCGGCGGCCAGGCCATGCCCGACGGCACCCTGCCCCGGCCGGGCGGCTGGAACCGGATCTCCCTGGAGGTCGCGGACGTGGAGGCCGACGCCCGGCGGCTGCGCGCGGCCGGTGTCCGGTTGCGGAACGAGGTCGTCACCGGGGTCGGCGGCAAGCAGGTGCTCGTCGAGGATCCGTCCGGCAATCCCGTCGAGCTGTTCGAGCCGCTCCTGCCCGAGGCGCGTGAGAATCGGTAGGTAATTACGAAAAGTGGGTGCACCCAAGGTGTTCGCGTTCCGTTTTGCACCTTTTGTGACGGTGACCCGGCAGGGGACCGCTCTGAGAGAAAGGTGAACGCACATGATCACCAGAGAGCAGATCCCGACTGTTCTGGACCGCCCGGTTCTGGACGCGGGCGGGAAGAAGATCGGCGATGCCAAGCACGTCTTCCTCGACGACGCGACCGGCCGCCCGGAGTGGGTGACGGTGAAGACGGGGCTGTTCGGCAGCAGCGAGTCGTTCATACCCCTGCGGGACGCCGCGATGGCGGGCGACCACATGGAGGTCCCGTTCTCCAAGTCCAAGGTCAAGGACGCGCCGCACGTGGACGTCGACTCCGGCGGCCACCTCTCCGAGACCGAGGAGCACAACCTGTACGACTACTACGGCATCGACTGGGACGCGTCCTGGGCGCAGGCCAACCGTCCCGGCGAGGGCGGCTGGGCCGCGGGTACCGCCGGTGCGGCGGGTGCAGCGGGTGCGGCGGGGACGGCAGGCACAACCGGGACGGCAGGCACCGCCGGGACGGCAGGCACCGCGGGGACGGCGGGGACCGCCGGGACCGCCGGCCGTGAAGGCCGGGCGCGGGCCGGGGACGGGCGCCTCCAGGACCGCGACGACGCCATGACGCTCTCCGAGGAGCACATGCACGTCGGTGTCGAGCGCCGCGAGGTCGGCCGCGCACGGCTGCACAAGTACGTCGTCACGGAGGAGGAGGAGCACACCGTGCCGCTGCGGCACGAGGAGGTGCGCATCGAGCGGGAGCCCATCACCGACGCGAACCGGGACGCGGCACTCTCCGGCCCCGAGATCGGCGAGGCGGACCACGAGGTCATCCTGCACGAGGAGCGCCCGGTCGTGGAGACCGAGGCCGTACCGGTGGAGCGGGTCCGCCTGACCACCGAGGAGCACGTCGAGCAGGAGACGGTCCGCGGTCAGGTGCGCAAGGAGCGCATCGAGGGCGACGCGGAGGTCACGGAGGACGAGCCGGGCGGGATCCGCGGCACACGCCGAGGCGACCCGCGCGGACCCGACACCCGCGGCGGACGTGACACCCGGGGCGGGCTGACCTAGCGTCGCCCGGCTTCCCGGCCACCACGAGAACCCTGCGCGCCGGCACCCCGAAGAGGGTTGCCGGCGCCTCACCGTGCCCGTGACCCCGGTCTCTTTCCAGCCCCTTTGCTACTCATCAGTAGCCTCTGCTGAGCAGGTTGGATAACGTGTGAGCGAGCCGTTCGGGGCACCCCCGGGGCACCCCGGCGGAAAAGTTCGTGAAGTTCTTCACAAGGATTTCGGCCCTGGTGGGGCACCAAACGGCCTCCGTTGGCCCGTTCGGGGGCTCAACGGGTCCTGAGGAACGCTCGGGCGAGCGTCTGCGAGGGTCTCCGGAAGGGCGCCGTACGGCGGCCGGAGCGGCCCCTCACAGGGGCGTCCAGAAGCCAGAGAGGCAGCTCACGCGGCCTTGACAACGGGGCGAACCACCCCGGGGCCGCCCCTCGCCGGCACGACCGCCGTGGACGTGGTCGCGGATATTAACACAGGCCCTGCCTGACCTTGTGAAGGGGCGCACGAGCACCCCCCCTGAGGCAGGTGGATACTCGATGGCATGAGCACCACGGAGCGTCCCAGGATCCTCGTAGTAGGCGGTGGGTACGTAGGCCTGTACGCAGCTCGGCGCATTCTCAAGAAGATGCGCTACGGCGAGGCGACCGTCACGGTCGTCGACCCCCGGTCGTACATGACCTACCAGCCCTTCCTCCCCGAAGCCGCCGCCGGCAGCATCTCCCCGCGCCACGTCGTCGTCCCGCTGCGGCGCGTGCTTCCCAAGGCGGAGGTCCTCACCGGCCGGGTCACCACCATCGACCAGGACCGCAAGGTCGCCTCGATCGCCCCGCTCGTCGGCGAGGCGTACGAGCTGCCCTTCGACTACCTGGTCATCGCGATGGGCGCGGTCTCCCGCACCTTCCCGATCCCCGGCCTCGCCGAGCAGGGCATCGGCATGAAGGGCATCGAGGAGTCCATCGGCCTGCGCAACCACGTGCTGGAGCAGCTGGACAAGGCCGACTCCACGACCGACGAGGAGATCCGCCGCAAGGCGCTCACCTTCGTCTTCGTCGGCGGTGGCTTCGCGGGCGCGGAGACCATCGGCGAGGTCGAGGACATGGCCCGGGACGCGGCCAAGTACTACACCAACGTCTCCCGCGACGACATGCGCTTCATCCTCGTCGACGCCGCGGACAAGATCCTGCCCGAGGTCGGCCCGAAGCTCGGCCTGTACGGCAAGGAGCACCTGGAGAGCCGTGGCGTGGAGATCTACCTCTCCACCTCCATGGACTCCTGCGTCGACGGCCACGTCGTGCTGAAGAACGGCCTGGAGGTCGACTCCAGCACGATCGTGTGGACGGCCGGCGTCAAGCCCAACCCGGCGCTCGCCCGCTTCGGCCTGCCGCTGGGCCCGCGCGGCCACGTCGACTGCGAGCCCACCCTCCAGGTCAAGGGCACCGACTACATCTGGGCCGCCGGCGACAACGCCCAGGTGCCGGACCTCGTCGGCCGCAAGGCGGGCAACGAGAACGCCTGGTGCCCGCCGAACGCCCAGCACGCGCTGCGCCAGGCCAAGGCCCTCGGCGACAACGTGATCTCCGGCGTGCGGGGCTTCCCGCAGAAGGAGTACAGCCACGCCAACAAGGGCGCGGTCGCGGGCCTCGGCCTGCACAAGGGCGTCGCGATGATCGTCATGGGCAAGATGAAGATCAAGCTCAAGGGCCGTCTCGCCTGGTACATGCACCGCGGCTACCACGGTCTGGCCATGCCGACCTGGAACCGGAAGATCCGCATCTTCGCGGACTGGACCCTGGGCATGTTCCTCAAGCGCGAGGTCGTCTCCCTGGGCGCCATGGAGAACCCCCGCGAGGAGTTCTACGAGGCCGCCAAGCCGGCGCCGGTCGCCGCGGCGAGCAAGACCGGGGCCAAGGCTTCCTGACGTCCCGTCACTGAACCGTCCGAGGGACCTCCCGCCATCCGTGGTGCGGGAGGTCCCTCGGCGTTGTGAGCCACGGTCGCACTGGGTAGACGATGTTTGCCCACCTGTAACCCCCGGACGGGACTGCCACCGGCCCCCTCGGGTGTTCACCAGGTGAACGGACGTCCGGGATCGTCGTCTTGGAGGTGTGCGCCATGGCCGACGCCGCGTCGCGGCTGAGGAGTCTTGCCGAACAGTTGCTGGGAGTGCCGCTCCCGGTGCGGGTGCGGGCCTGGGACGGCTCGCAGGACGGGCCGCCGGACGCGCCGGCGCTCGTCCTGCGCAACCGCCGCGCCCTGCGCCGCATCCTGTTCAAGCCCGGGGAGCTGGGCCTGGCCCGCGCCTGGGTCGCCGGAGACCTGGAGATCGAGGGCGATCTGTACGCGGCCCTCGACGCGATGGCCGGGCTCGTCTGGGAGCGGGACGAGGACGCCCGCGGCCTCGTCCGGTCGCTGCGCGACCCCGACGTCCGGGCCGCGGTCCGCGACCTGCTGAAGCTCGCCGGGCCGCCGATCCCGCCGGCGCCGCCCGCCGAAGAGGTCCGCAGAGTCCGCCACCTGCACACGCGGCGCACCGACAAGCGGGCCATCAGCCACCACTACGACGTCGGCAACGACTTCTACGAGCTGGTCCTCGGCCCCTCCATGGTGTACTCGTGCGCCTACTGGGAACCGGGCGGCACCCTGGAGTCGGCCCAGCGCGACAAGCTCGAACTGGTCTGCCGCAAGCTCGGCCTGACCGCCGGTCAGCGCCTGCTCGACGTGGGCTGCGGCTGGGGCTCGATGGCGATCCACGCGGCCCGTGAGCACGGGGTGAGCGTCGTCGGCGTCACCCTGTCCCAGGAACAGGCCGCGTACGGCCGTAAGCGCGTCGCCGACGAGGGGCTGACGGACCGCGTGGAGATCCGCGTCCAGGACTACCGGGACGTCGTGGACGGACCTTACGACGCCATCTCCTCCATCGGCATGGCCGAACACGTCGGCGCCGAACGCTACCTGGAGTACGCCGGCGACCTGTACGCCCTGCTGAAGCCCGGCGGCCGGCTCCTCAACCACCAGATCGGCCGCCGCCCCCAGGGCGACGAGACGGCGTACGAGGTGGACCGGTTCATCGACGCCTACGTCTTCCCCGACGGCGAACTCGCCCCCGTCGGCACCACCGTCACCCAGCTGGAGCGGGCCGGGTTCGAGGTCCGGGACGTGGAGGCGCTGCGCGAGCACTACGCCCGCACCCTGCGCCAGTGGGTGACCAACCTGGAGGCCGGCTGGGACCGCGCGGTCCGCCTCACCAGCCCCGGCCGGGCCCGGGTCTGGCGCCTCTACATGGCCGCCAGCGCCCTCGCCTTCGAGCACAACCGCATCGGCGTCAACCAGGTCCTGGCCGTCCGCACCCCGGAGGCCGGCCCCTCGGGCCTCACCCTGCGCCCGCGCACCTGGCACGGCTGAGACGCGGTACGCGACGCGTGAGGCCCCGCCGGGCCGTACCGCCCGGCGGGGCCTCACGCCTACCGCTTCCCCGCCGCTACTCGGCCTTGATCGCCGTCAGCATGTTCAGGCGGGCGGCGCGGCGGGCCGGCCAGAGGGCGGCCAGGATGCCGACCAGGCCCGCGAGGAGGAGGAAGAGGGCCATGCGGGTCCAGGGGAGGACGAGTTCGTAGGTGGGCATCTTCGTGCCGAGGAGTTCGCCGGCCGCCCAGCCGAAGAACACGCCGAGACCGATGCCGAGGACACCGCCGAACAGGGAGATCACCAGGGACTCCAGGCGGACCATCCGCTTCACGGACGTGCGGTCCAGGCCGATCGCGCGGAGCATGCCGATCTCCTGGGAGCGCTCGAAGACGGACATGGCCAGGGTGTTGATGACGCCGAGGACCGCGACGATCACGGCCATGCCGAGGAGGCCGTAGACCATGTTCAGCATCAGGGTGAACATCTTCGCGATGTCGTCGGACAGGTCCTGCTTGTCCTGGACCTTGATGGCCGGGTTGGCGCCGAGGGCCGTGACCAGCTTGTCCTTGGCGGCCGCCGAGGCGCCGTCCGCCGTCTTGACCATGACCTGCATGTCGGCCGGGTCGCTCAGGTGCGGGGAGAGCGTCCTGTCGTCGAGCATGATGCCGCGGATCAGTTCATTGCCCTCGTAGATCCCGGCGACGGTCAGCGTGGCCTTCTCGCCGTCCTGGAAGTGCGCGGTGAAGTGGGAACCGGCCTTCCAGTGGTGGGACTTGGCGGTGTCCTCGTCGACGACGGCCTTGGTACCGGACACGGTGAAGGTGCCCTGGTCGACCTTGAGGTCGGTGAGCTCGCCGATCGCGGCGCCGGTCACGCCGGTCAGGTACTCGGTCTCGCCGCCGATGCGGGAGGGCGCGTTGCGCAGCGGGCTGCTGGCGGTGACGCCGTCGGTGGCGGCGACCTTCCTGGCCACGTCCGGGGAGAGCGGGTTGCCGTTGGCCATGGAGACGACGTAGTCCGCGCGGATCGCCGAACTGGCCATCTTGTCGATGGACTTCTGCAGGCTGCCCGCCATCACCGTCATCCCGGTGATCAGGGTCAGGCCGATCATCAGCGCCGACGCGGTGGCCGCCGTGCGGCGCGGGTTGCGGACCGAGTTCTGCCGGGCCAGCTTTCCGGAGACGCCGAAGACGCGGAGCACGGGGGCGGCGGCCGCGATCAGCGGGCGGGACAGCAGCGGGGTCAGGACGAACACGCCGATGATCAGCAGGACGGCGCCCAGGCCCATCGGGGCCTCACCGTCCGAGCCGTTCATCGTGGTGGCGGCGAGGATGACGGCGACGCCGGCCGCCGAGAACAGGGCGCCGATCGTGTTGCGCAGCACCAGCGACTTGGTGGTGGCCTTGGCGTGCACGCTGCTCATCGCGGCCACCGGCGGGATCTTCGCGGCGCGGCGGCCGGGCAGCCAGGCGGCCAGCACGGTGATGACGATGCCGACGGCGAGGGCGGTGGCGACCGTGCCGGACGTGATCACCAGGGGTCCGTCGGGGACGGTCGCGCCGAACGAGCCCAGCAGGCTCCGCAGGCCCGCGCCGATGCCGATGCCAGCGGCCAGGCCGGCCACGCCGGCGACCGCGCCGACCACGAACGCCTCGACGAGGACGGAGCGGGTGACCTGCCGGCGGGAGGCGCCGACGGCGCGCAGCAGGGCCAGTTCGCGGGTGCGCTGGGCGACCAGCATGGTGAAGGTGTTGGCGATGATGAACGTGCCGACGAACAGGGCGATGCCGGCGAACACCAGCAGTCCCTGCTTCATGCTGCTCATGCCCTGGGCGATGGCGGTCGCCTGGTCGTCGGCGAGCTTCTGCCCGGTGGTGGTCTCCACGAGCCGGTGCGGCAGCGCCTGGTCCAGCTGGGACTTGAGGGCGGACTGGCCGGTGCCCGCCTTCGCGGTCACGTCGATCTCGTCGTACGTGCCCTTCTTGCCGAACAGGGACTGCGCCGTCGGCGTGTCGAACAGGGCGAGGCTGCCGCCCGCGGCCACGTTGCCGTCGTCGGTGGTGAAGATGCCGCTGATGACCGGCGTGAGGACGGGGCCGTCGACGGAGATGCGCACGGTGTCGCCGACCTTGTACCCGGCCCGTTCGGCGGTCCTGGAGTCGATCAGGACCTGGTTCCGGCCGTGCGGGGCGTGGCCCTCGGTCAGGGGGTAGCGGGGGTCGTTCGCACCCCAGTAGTTGCCGCCCTCGGACTGCCAGCCGCCGCCGATCAGCTTGCCGTGCTTGTCGGCGATGGCGGTGAAGCCGGTGACGACGCCGGTGGCGGAGGCGGCGCCGGGGACCCGCTCGCTCTTCTTCAGGAGCGCCTGGGTCAGCTCGGCCTCCTTGCCGACCTTGTCGCCCTTGGAGTCCTGGTACCGGGGCTGTACGGCGACGTCGACGCGGTCGAAGCCCTTGGCGGAGCTCTTCTGGTAGGCGTCGGAGATGGTGTTGGTGAAGACGAGCGTCCCGGAGACGAAGGCCACGCCGAGCATGACGGCGAGCACGGTCATCAGGAGCCGGGCCTTGTGCGCGAGGACGTTGCGCAGGGCTGTGCGGAACATGGGGTGTCTGCTTTCGGGAGGTCGCGACCGGGGGGGGCTCGGTCCGGCGTCAGCTCGTACGGCCCTTGGCGTCGAACCGCTTCATGCGGTCCAGCACCGCCTCCGAGGTCGGTTCGAAGACCTCGTCGACGATCCGGCCGTCCGCGAGGAACACCACGCGGTCGGCGTACGCCGCCGCCACCGGGTCGTGGGTCACCATGACGACCGTCTGGCCCAGTTCGCGCACGGAGTTGCGCAGGAAGCCGAGGACCTCGGCGCCGGAGCGGGAGTCGAGGTTTCCGGTCGGCTCGTCACCGAAGATGATCTCGGGCCGGGAGGCGAGGGCGCGGGCGACGGCCACGCGCTGCTGCTGGCCGCCGGACAGCTGGGACGGTCGGTGTCCGAGCCGGTCGGACAGCCCGATCATGGCGATCACCTGGTCCAGCCAGGCCTTGTCGGGCTTGCGGCCCGCGATGTCCATGGGGAGGGTGATGTTCTCCAGGGCGGTCAGGGTCGGCAGCAGGTTGAACGCCTGGAAGATGAACCCGATCTTGTCCCGGCGCAGCTTGGTCAGCTGCTTGTCCTTCAGGGAGCCCAGTTCGGTCTCGCCGATGCGCACGGAACCGGAGGAGAAGCTGTCCAGTCCGGCCACGCAGTGCATCAGCGTGGACTTGCCGGAACCGGAGGGGCCCATGATCGCGGTGAACTCGGCCTGCCGGAAGTCGACGGAGACCCGGTCCAGGGCGACGACCTGGGTCTCGCCCTGCCCGTAGATCTTCGACAGCTCCGTGGCTCGGGCGGCCACGGTGATGGTCCGGCCGGCGGTGGGGGTGGTGGTCACGGGCGGGTGCTCCTGTCGGGACGACGCGGTTCCTGGGGACCGTTCCATCGTCCCGGCCGCAACCGCCCGTGAAGTCAGCCGCAGTTCCGGTTCCGGGGGGCGACTCGGGTCGGACAGAAGCCCGCCGTGTCATACCTCAGGTGGACACCGACCCTGAGTCCGGCGCCCCGCTCAGGGCGTCTGCCGGGCCACGGACCAGGCGATGCCGTCCAGGATGTCGTGTTCGCTGACGACGACCTCTTCGGCGCCGGTGCGTTCCATGATGGTCAGCAGGACCAGGGCGCCCGCGCCGATGACGTCGACCCGGCCCGGGTGCATGGACGGGACGGCGGAACGCTCGGCGTGGGTGGAGCGCAGGAGCCAGTCGGTGATCTCGCGGACGCGGTCGCGGGAGACGCGGGAGTGGTGGATGCGCTCGGAGTCGTACTCGGGGAGGTCCTGGGCGATCGCGGAGACCGTGGTGACCGAGCCGGCCAGGCCGACCAGGGTGCGGGCCTCGCGCAGCGGGACGGTCCGCTCGGCGAGGTCGAGGGCGGCCTCGATGTCCGCCTTCATGGCGGCGATCTGCTCCTCGGTGGGCGGGTCGGTCACGGCGCCCTCGTGCACGAGGTGCCGTTCGGTCATGCGGACGCAGCCGACGTCCACGGAGCGGGCGGCGCGCACGTGCTCGTCGCCGACGACGAACTCGGTGGAGCCGCCGCCGATGTCGACGACCAGGTAGGGCGTGGCCAGGTCGGTGCGGCCGGTGAGTTCCTTGGTGGCGCCGGTGAAGGAGAACTCGGCCTCCTGGTCGCCGGTGATGACCTCGGGCTCGACGCCGAGGATGTCGAGGACCCCGCGCACGAAGTCGTCCCGGTTCTCGGCGTCGCGGGAGGCGGAGGTGGCGACGAAGCGGAGGCGTTCGGCGCCGTGCTCCTTGATGATCCGCGCGTACTCGCGGCAGGCGGCGAAGGTGCGCTCCAGGGCCTCGGGGGCGAGCCGCCCGGTGCGGTCGACGCCCTGGCCGAGCCGCACGATCGTCATGCGCCGGTCCAGGTCGACGAGTTCGCCCGTCTCCGGGTTGGCGTCGGCGACGAGGAGCCGGATGGAGTTCGTACCGCAGTCGACGGCGGCGACCCGGGTCACCGGTCGGTCTCCTTCCGGTCGTCCTCGGGGAGCGTCACGCAAGCGCCCTTCGCCCACCACTCGGGCAGCATCGCGATCGCCTCGTCGCCGAGCGGGTTCACGCCCGGCCCGGCGGCCAGCGAGTGGGCCACCAGGACGTGCAGGCACTTCACCCGGTCGGGCATGCCGCCCGCGCTCGGGAAGCCGGCCAGCACCTCGATCTCGTCCCGGCGCCGGATGTAGTCCTCGTGCGCGGCGCGGTAGGCGGCGGCCAGCTCCGGGTCGCTCTGGAGCCGTTCCGTCATCTCCTTCATGACCCCGTTCGCCTCCAGCGTGCCGATGGCCGAGGCGGCGCGCGGGCAGGTCAGGTAGTACGTCGTCGGGAACGGCGTGCCGTCGGGCAGGCGGGGCGCCGTCTCGACGACGTCCGGTTGGCCGCAGGGGCAGCGGTGGGCGATCGCCCTGAGGCCCCGTGGCGGACGGCCGAGCTGCTGCTGGAAGGCCGCGACGTCCGCGTCGGTCGGTTCGGTGCGCCCGGTGGGCGGCGGAGGGGTGTCCATGACTGCTTTCGGATGGCTTTCTACGGGTTGCTGTGCGGGACGCCGGCCGGGGCGGGCCGGGTCACCGGTCGGAGGCGTCGGACCGGTCGACCCCGTCCCAGACGTTCGCGTACCAGGGCCGGCGGGCGGCCCTGAGGTCGGTGCGGGACTGCTGGGCCGCGCCCTGGCCGGCGACCGTGTACCCGGTCTCCCCGGGCCGCACGTAGTGCAGCCGCTTGCGGATCTGCTGCTCGGCGTAGGCGTCGTCCTGCCAGCGGGCCTTGAGGTCGCGCAGCTGCTCGACGCGTTCCCGGGCCTGGTCCTGCTGCTTCTGCACGTCGGCGATCTCGGCGCGCTGGGAGACGTACTGCCGCATCGGATAGGCCAGGGCGACGATCATCGAGCAGAGCACCAGGGCGAGCAGAGCCGCGCGGCCGGTGAGCCGGGAGCGCCGGGCCTGCCGCTTGGTCTGGGAGCGGTAGACCCGGGCCGCCGTCTGCTCGCCGAGCACCCGCAGCCTGGTCGCGGTGGAGAAACGGTCCCGGTCCTTGGTGGGCATCTCGCTCTCCGCCTCCCCTTTCACACGTACGTACGTCCCCGGACACGGTACGGGACCGGGTCCGGGGACGTACGGACGACTGGCTAAGCCTCGCGCCGGGTTTCCCGGACGGGTGGCCCGGGCGCGTTGTTCGGCCCGGGCTCAGCCCTTGGAGATCTCCGCGCTGCCGCGGAAGCGCGGGAACGCGCTGCGGCCCGCGTACACCGCGGCGTCGTCGAGGATCTCCTCGATGCGCAGCAGCTGGTTGTACTTGGCGACGCGCTCGGAGCGGGCCGGGGCGCCGGTCTTGATCTGGCCGCAGTTGGTGGCGACGGCCAGGTCGGCGATGGTGACGTCCTCGGTCTCGCCGGAGCGGTGGGACATCATGCACTTGAAGCCGTTGCGCTGGGCCATCTCGACGGCGTCCAGGGTCTCGGTGAGCGAGCCGATCTGGTTGACCTTGACGAGCAGGGCGTTGGCGGAGCCCTCCTCGATGCCGCGGGCGAGGCGCTCGGGGTTGGTGACGAACAGGTCGTCGCCGACGAGCTGGACCTTGTCACCGAGCTTGTCGGTGATGACCTTCCAGCCGGCCCAGTCGTCCTCGAACAGCGGGTCCTCGATGGAGACGAGCGGGTAGGCGGCGACCAGCTCCTCGTAGTACTCGGTCATCTCGGCGGCCGAGCGGGACTTGCCCTCGAACTCGTAGGCGCCGTCCTTGTAGAACTCGGACGCGGCGACGTCGAGCGCGAGCGCGATCTGCTCGCCGGGGACGTAGCCGGCCTGCTTGATGGCCTCGAGGATGAGGTCGAGCGCGGCGCGGTTGGACTCCAGGTTCGGGGCGAAGCCGCCCTCGTCGCCGAGGCCGGTGGACAGGCCCTTGGTCTTCAGCACCTTCTTGAGGGTGTGGTAGACCTCGGCGCCCCAGCGCAGGGCCTCGGAGAAGGTCTCCGCGCCGATCGGGGCGATCATGAACTCCTGGATGTCCACGTTGGAGTCGGCGTGCGACCCGCCGTTCAGGATGTTCATCATCGGCACCGGCAGCACGTGCGCGTTCGGGCCGCCCAGGTAGCGGAAGAGGGGCAGGTCGGACGCCTCGGAGGCGGCGTGGGCGACGGCGAGGGAGACACCGAGGATGGCGTTGGCGCCGAGGGCGCCCTTGTTGTCGGTGGCGTCCAGGTCGAACATGGCCTGGTCGATCAGGCGCTGCTCGGTGGCGTCGTAGCCGACGAGCTCCGGGCCGATCTGGTCCATGACGGCGAGGACGGCGTTCTCCACGCCCTTGCCCTGGTAGCGGTTGGGGTCGCCGTCACGCAGCTCGATGGCCTCGAAGGCACCGGTGGAGGCGCCGGACGGGACGGCGGCACGACCCGTGCTGCCGTCGTCGAGGCCGACCTCGACCTCGACCGTGGGGTTGCCTCGGGAGTCCAGGATTTCCCGGGCTACGACGACGTCGATGGACGGCACGAGCATCTCCTTCTGGGATGTGACGCTGAAAGTGCGGGGCGCGGTGCCTTACGGCGGTGCCTTGCGACTAGAGCCTAACCGTCCCGGGCGCGTCGGCCACCGACCGACCGTCCCGTGGACAGGGAGACCGTACCCATTGTTCACCACCGGAACAAAGGGTCGGTGCACGGGGCACGGGAAAGGGGCGGGCAGGCGGCCGACGGTCGGTCGCGCAGACGGCCGGCGGATGGTCGGCCGGGGAGACGGCCGACGGACGGACGGTCGCGCAGACGGCCGACGGACGGTCGGTCGCGCAGACGGCCGGCGGGCGGTCGGTCGCGCAGACGGCCGGCGGATGGTCGGCCGGGGAGACGGCCGGGCGGTCGGGCAGGCGGCCGGGCGGGCGGGAGACCGGGGCGAACAGAACAGACCCCGCCCCGGTGCGTACGGGGGAAGACGCACCGGGGCGGGGAACCCGTGGGGACGGGGGCGGGCCGCTGCCTACTTCAGGTGCAGCTGCTGGCCCGGGAAGATGAGGTCGGCGTCGTCGACGATGTCCTTGTTCAGCTTGAACAGCTTCTCCCAGCCGCCGTCGACGTGGTGCTTCGCGGCGATGGAGCTGAGGGTGTCACCCTTGACGACCTTGTACTCGCCGTCGCCCTTCTTGACCTTCTTGCCGGTCGGGGTGGTGACGGTCTTCTCGCTCTTGGCGGCCGGACGCTCGGCGGAGCGGGAGGCGGCCTGCTGGTCGCTGGAGCGGCTGGTGGTGCCGCTCGACGAGGTGCTGTTCGAGGAGCTGCTCGACGACGTGCTCGGGGCGGAGCCGTTGTAGGGGGTGCTCGTCAGACCCGTGCCGCACACCGGCCAGGCGCCCTTGCCCTGGGCGGCGAGGACCTTCTCGGCGACGGCTATCTGCTGGGCCTTGCCGGCCTGGTTGGCCTGCGCGGCGTACTGCGTGCCGCCGTACGCGGCCCAGGTGGAGGCGGAGAACTGCAGGCCGCCGTAGTAGCCGTTGCCGGTGTTGATGGACCAGTTGCCGCCGGACTCGCACTGGGCGACCGCGTCCCACTGGGAGGCCGTGGCGGCGGAGGCGTTACCGGCGGCCATGAGCGGGGCGGCGACGGCGGCGCCGGTGACCCCGGCGAGAGCGATGGCGCGGGTGGCCTTGGACGGACGACGGTGCTTGCCCTTGCTGGAGAACAGCATGGATCGATCCCCTCACCGACGCCTGCGAGGTGAGCTGTCGGGTTCGGGCCGGTTGAGTTGCCCGGCCGCACGCCCGCTTTCGCGGCGTGCGGCTTCACCCCCAGCCGGTCCCAGCTCAACTGCTGGGCCCGGCACTTACCTTGGGTCCCCCGCTCCTGCCTGCGGCGCATGACGCGACGACTGTTCCCGGGCAACCGCTGGCAGGATTCGGCGTTGCGACTGCCGGGGCTCGTGGTGACGAGCGGTCCTGACCGTAGACACGCGATCCGGGGAATTTCAAAGACGATCAGGGCTTCTGAGACTCATCCCACACTTTCACCAAAACGGACATCACCGGGCGAAGCGGGGCGCCAACTGCCCCTGCCCCGCGTCCGCTTACGCCCCGACTCGCAGGGTCTGACCGGGGGCGATGTGGTTCGGGTCGGTTCCGATCGCCTTCTTATTGGTCGCGTAGAGAGCGTGCCATCCGCCGTCGACGTCAAGGGAGTCGGCGATGGAGGCGAGCGTGTCCCCTTCGCGGACGGTGTAGGTGCTCGCGTCACGGGAGGCGTGCCGGCCGGACGAGGCGTCATCCTGACCGTTTGTCACGCTTTCGTCCGCACTGTCCCCGCGGTGACGTCCACCACTGCTGAGCGCGCCGGTGTCGACCAGGCTCCAAGAGCTGCCACTCTGCCATGAATTGTCCGAGTCGCCGCTTCCAGGCGTGGCGGTGGACGCACTGTCATCACCCTGCGACGTCCCCGGGTCGGACGATGCCGACTTGTCGGACTTCGGGGTGTTGGTCCCGCCGTTGTCGCCGTCGCTCCCGCCGGCCCCGTCGGACGCGGACGGCGTACCGGAGCCGGAGTCGGCGTCCGAGCCCGTCCCCGAGTCCTTGCCCGCGTCGGGGGACGGCGTGGTGGAGGAGCCCGTTCCGGAGCCGGCGTCCGAGCCCGTGCCCGTGCCCGAGCCGGGGGTGGCCGGGGAGCCGGAGTCGGACGAGGACGGCGAATCCGGCAGGCCGGATGAATCGGAGGTACCGGCTGAATCACCGGAACCGGTTGTTCCGGACGAGTCGCCCGCGTCGGCGGAGCCGCCGGAGCCGCCGCTCCCCGGGTCCACGGTCACCGAACCGGAGTCGGAGGTCAGCCCGGAGAGCAGGGCGCAGGTGGCCCAGGGAGTGGTGCCCTGGTCGTCGAGGATCTTCTCGGCGACGGCGATCTGCTGCGAGCGGCTGGCCAGGTCGGGGCTGGAGGCGTACTGGTCGCCGCCGTACTTGTCCCAGTCCTCCTGGGACATCTGCAGCCCGCCGTAGTAGCCGTTGCCCGGGTTCGCGCTCCAGGAACCGCCGCTCTCGCACTCGGCCACCTTGTCCCACGTGGTGCCGTCCGCCGCGTGGGCGCTCGCGGCGCCGAGCAGCGGGAGGGCGAGGGCGGAGCCGGTCACTCCTGCCGCGACGAGGATGGCCGGAGCCTGACGGGGGCGACGGTGACGACCGTTCCCGGAGAGCATGCGGGAGCCTTTCGGGTGACAACAGGAGCGGCGCGGCGGTGAAGCTGGGGCGCCACGCTGAGGGGTGAACGTATCGGCATACGATCACTTGTCACAAGTTAATGCCGCGCAGATCACGTGAAGATCACAGAGGTGAGCGCGCGTCATGTTTGCGCTACGGCGGTGTCGTGCCCCCGAGTTCACGAGGCCGACGTGAACTCCACGGGCAGCGTGCGCAGTCCGCGCATGATGAGCCCGCCGCGCCAGCGCAACTCGGCCGGATCGGCGGCGAGCCGCAGGTCGGGGAGGCGGGTGAGGAGGGTGGCGAGCGCGGCCCGGCCCTCCAGCCGGGCGAGCGGGGCGCCGAGACAGTAGTGGATGCCGTGGCCGTAGCCGAGGTGCTGGTTGTCGGCACGGGAGAGGTCGAGGACGTCCGGGTCGGCGAACCGCTCCGGGTCCCGGTCGGCGGCGGCCAGCACGACGAGGACCGGGTCGCCGGCGGCGATGTCCTCCCCGCCGATGCTGAGCGGCCGGGTCGCGAACCGCCAGGTCGCCAGCTCCACGGGGCCGTCGTAGCGCAGGAGTTCCTCGATGCCGGTCTCCAGCAGTCCCGATTCGCCACGGGCCAGGGAGTCCTGGAGCCGCCGGCGCTGTCCGGGGTGGGTGAGCAGGGCGTAGGTGCCGTTGCCGATGAGGTTGACGGTGGTCTCGAAGCCGGCGAAGAGGAGGATGAAGGCCATGGCGGCGGCCTCGTTCTCGGTGAGGTGCTCGCCGTGGTCGGAGGCGCGGATGAGGCCGGAGATCAGGTCCTCGCCCGGGGCGGGTTCGGCGGGCAGCGCCTCGCGCTTCTTGTGGATCAGCTCGGCGAGGTAGCCGCGCATCTTCTTCACCGACCGCGCGACGCCGCCGCGGGGTCCTCCGCCGTGCCGGATCATCATGCCGGCCCAGTCGCGGAAGTCGTCCTGGTCCTCGCGCGGGACGCCGAGCAGGTCGCAGATGGCGTAGATGGGGAGGGGGAACGCGAACTCGTGGATGAGGTCGGCGGAGCCCGTCGCGGCGAACCCGTCGATGAGCCGGTCGGTCAGCTCCTGCACGCGCGGCGCGAACTCGGCGACCCGGCGCGGGGTGAACGCCTTGCTGACCAGCCGCCTGAGCCGGGTGTGGTCCGGCGGGTCGATGTTCAGCAGATGCGTCATCAGCTCGGCCTTGCGCTCCCCCGGGATGCCGGTCTTGCCCTTGGCGTGCGCGGGTTCGTCGTGGTGCGCCGGGTTCTTGCTCAGCCGCTGGTCGGCGAGGGCCTGCTTGGCGTCGGCGTACCGCGTGACCAGCCAGGCCTCCACGCCGCTGGGCAGCCGGGTGCGGTGCACGGGGGCGTGCTCGCGCAGCCAGGCGTAGGCCGGGTAGGGGTCGGTGGCGAACTCCCAGGTGAAGAGGTCGGGGGCGGGGCCGCCGGGGGCCGGGGGGTGGGGCTGGTGGGGCTGGTGGGGCTGGTGGGGCTGGTGGGTCACTCCTAGACGGTATCGACATGGGTGGAGTCGGGCGCTTCGGACCCGTCGGGCTCGGCGCCCCCTGCCAGCTCCGCCTTCGCCGTGGTGTGCCCGGCGTCGGCGGCCTGCCGTAGCCAGTGGTCGGCCCGGTCGCGCATCAGGCGGCTCAAGTCGTACGCGGCGTCGGCGTCGCCCCACTCGGCCGCTCGGCGCAGATGCCGGGCGGCCTCGTCGTGCTCACCGGCCTCGACCAGGAGCTCGCCGAGGCCGCACAGCACGACGCAGGCCATCTGCGCGTCGCGTATCTCGCTTCCGGCCGCCATCCGCAGCCAGTGGAGGGCTCCGGCCCGGTCGTTCTCATTCCGGGCGAGCGCTCCGAGCATCGCCATGGCTTCACCGTCCCCCGCCTCGGCGCGGGGCGTGTAGTACGCGCGCATCGCCCTCGACACGGCCGCCGGGAACGGCTCGTCGTCCTCCGGGACGGCGTGCTCGGTCACCACGAGCCACACCGGTACGGGTATCTCCGGCGGTCCGGGGGCGGCCTCCGTGTCCGCGATCAGCGACCCGAACGCGGACATGCTCTCGTCCTCGTGCTTCTCCAGCAGCGCCGCCACCCCGTGGCGCTTCTCCGTGGCCCAGGCGAGCGCCTCGTCGTCCGACTCCCAGTCCGGCTCGGACCCCTCGGTCTCGTAGGCCTCCAGTATCTCGCTGATCATTCCCTCCGGAACGGGCCCGGATATCCCGCAGCGGGCCGCGTCGACGGCGGCCCGCACGAGGAGGTGTCCCAGCGGGTGGCCGCCCGCGCGGTGCGCCCGGTCCGCGCGCCGCCAGACGTCCCACAACTCCGGTGCGACCGCCAGGTACTCGGTGACCCCGCAGTCGCCGCGCCGCTCCAGGGCGTCGCGCAGTCGCGGGTCGCCGGCTCCGGCGAGCGCGGTCAGCTCCGTCCCGGTCCAGTGGCGGGGCAGGTCCACGGTGGGGACCCCGCCGAGCGCCTTCGAGGCGCGCCCCCCGCCGAAGCGGTGTTTGTCGTACGCCTCGTCGCTCATCGTCGCCACCACGGGCACCCGGAGCGCGGCCAGTTGGGCGAGCAGGCCCGCGTCCAGGCCGTGTTCGCCGAGATAACCGTCCAGTTCGTCCAGCCAGAGGGCGTACCGGCCCGGGCGTCCCCGCACGGCGTCGGGCAGTCCGCTCAGGTCCGCGCCGGGCGAGGGCGCGTACACCCGGGCCGTGGGCGGCAGTACGGCCCGCAGCGCCTCCCATGCCGTGCGGCTCTTGCCGGCGAGCGGTTCACCGGTGACCACGACCGGCCCGCCGGCCCGGACGCGCTCGGCGAGCCCGGCGTCGGCCTCCCGCGCGACGTACGGCGGCAGCCGGCTCTCCCCGTCGAACCGCCGGGTCCGCCGCACGCCCAGCGCGATCGGGTCGGCGTCGGCGAGCGTGGGCCAGCCGGCGGGGTCGGAGCGGGCGGGGCGTTCGCCGCCGTTGTAGTAGTGGTGCTCCGCCCCCGAGACGGGGCCGTAGAACGTGCCGTGCCGGAAGTCGACGTGGTCGCCCTGGGGAGGGGCCGGGCTCGGCTGCGGGGCGGCCGGGGAAGGGGTGCGCCTCGCTCGCCTGCCCGGGGCACCGGCAGGGTCGTCCTTCGCCCTGGCCGTGGTCCCCGGCGAGGGGGCCGGGGGCGCTGTGGGGCCGGACGACGGACGGGCCGCCGCACCGGCCCGCATCGCCCGGCTCCGGATGTCCTGGAAGACGGCGGGATCGTCTGCCTGGAGGCTGCGGAGATGGGCGCGGATCGAGTCCCGGTTCGAGTATCCCCAGATGAGTGATCGACGTTCCGGGACAGGTAACTTCAGGATCGTGTCGACCAGCCAGTCCAGCTCCTGGTTCATGCACCCCCCACGCAGAACACCCAGCGGTGCGATTCAGCCTACCCGCGGACCCTCCGTCAGTCCCTGCACTTCGGCCCCTCGGCCCCTCCGCCTTCGGCGGCCCGTATCGCGTCCCGGTACACCCGGGCCGCCGCCCGCAGGGCCGCCTCCGGGTCGACGCCCTCGGCCTCGGCGCGGGCCGCCAGGGCCAGCAGTTCGTAGCCGATGCCCTCCCCCTGGGGGAGCGGCACGTCCAGGTGCGCCGTGCGGGCGCGGGAGGCCAGTTTGGCGGTGAGGGCGAGGCCGGGCTGGCCGAGCGGCACGCCCTCCGTCACCGAGGTGCGGCGCTTCTCCTCGGCCTTGGTGCGCAGCCAGTGCGCCTTGACCTCCTCGGGCGTCTCGGCCGTCTCCTCCCCGAAGACGTGCGGGTGGCGGTGGATCAGCTTGGCGACGATGCCGCCGGCCACGTCGTCGATCGAGAACGGCGCGTCGGGGTCCTCCTCGGCGATCCGGGAGTGGAAGACGACCTGGAGGAGGACGTCACCCAGCTCCTCGCGGAGTTCGTCGCGATCGCCGGCCTCGATCGCCTCGACGAGTTCGTACGCCTCCTCGATGCCGTACTTCGCCAGGCCGAGGTGGGTCTGCCGGGACGACCAGGGGCACTCGGCGCGGATGCGGTCCATGACCTGGACGAGGTCGAGGAGCCGGGCGCCGGGCAGGTCGTAGGAGGCGGGCAGCAGCTCCAGCTCGGGCATCCGCACGCGGCCGGAGCCGGCCAGCCGGGCCAGCCCGTCGGTGAGGGCCGGCTCGCCCTCGCCGGTCGCCACGACGGCCACCGTCCGCCCGCCGGCGCAGGCGTCGACCAGCTCCCGCGCGGTGGGGGACGCCCCCTCCACCGCTATCCCGGCGTCGCGCAGGTACGGCAGCTGCGGATGCGCGCCGTCCGCGCACAGCACGCGGTCGGCGTCGCGCAGCGCCTGCCAGGCGGGCCAGGACAGCAGGCCGGGCGCGACGCGGTGGCTGGTGGTGAGCAGGACGACACGGCCGGGGTCGTCGGCCGGGGTGGTGGCGGCGGGTGCGGGACTGATGTCGTTCACAATCCGAACGTAACCCACCGCGAGGACGGACGGCCCGGGTTGTCCACAGGGGCGAGGGGATCAACAGATCATGTGACCGGCTGGTCGCCGCCTACGCCGTCTGCTGCTGCGACCCCGCCGAGGTGACCTCTCGCACCCACGGTGTCTTCGCGTCCACGCGACCGCTCTTCTGCACGTTCCACGAGCCGTAGCGCGGGTTGAGGTCGATGTGCAGCTCCTTCGACGCCTGGGACAGGGCGTTCCAGAAGGCGGGCTGGGTGGTGTCCGTGCCCAGCTTGGCGGCCAGCTTCTGCGCCTCCAGCTGGAGGCGCAGGTTGTCGTCGAGGCGGCTCGGGGCGATGCCGAACTTCTGCAGCCAGGCCATCTCCAGGCCCTTGGCTCCCCCGGCCTGCTGCTCCAGGCCGGCGCGCATCTTCTGCACCTCGTTGCGGGTCACGGAGATGTCCTCGTCCTGGGCGGCGCGGTGCAGGACCCGGTCCAGGACCATGTTGTGCAGGGTGTCCCGGGTGAGGCTGCTGGTGGAGGTGAGCACCTGCTGGTACTGCGCCGGGTCCGACACCGCCGCGCGCTGCGCCTGCCGCACCTCGTCGACGCGGTCCTGCAGCTGCGAGACGGTGATTCGCTGCCCTCCGACGACGGCCGCCGCGCCAGGGTGCGCATCGTTTCCGCACGCGGTGAGGAGGGGGCCCGCGGCGACGATCGCGGCGGAGAGGACGAGCGCGGTACGACGAGGGCGGTGCAAGGAAACCTCCAGGGGGAGATTGCAATGACAGGTGCGGCGCGCCAGCGCCTCCGCCAGGGGTGGTGGTCGGGCGACGGGCGGGCGCACAAAGTCTTGCGGTGATCGATGGTAGGCAGTGGGCAGGCTGTGGCCAACCCATCCGACCAACGATTCGCACCGGCTTCGGGCACCGCCGCGCCGCTCCCCGGGGCCGCCGGGTCAGCCGGTGATCGCCACCGGGCCGTCCCAGGCGTCACGGTCGATGGTCAGGGTGACCCCGCCGTGGGTCTCCTTGCTGTTGACCATGTACTGGTGGGCGCGGCTGTGCTGGGTGAACTGGGTGGCGCCCCACGGCCAGTCCTTGGTGGTGGTGTTGGTCTTGTCCCACAGCGCGTACCAGAGGTTGCCCGGCAGGTCCGTCTTGTTGCTCGCGGTGGCGATGGCCTTGGCGCTGGAGCTGGTGAAGCCGTAGTAGCCCGCGCGATACGTCTTGGCGCGCAGCTCCTTGTCGAACGCGCGCACATAGGTGAGCACGGCGTTGTTGCACGACGTGTTCTTGATGTCGTACGGCTCCATGTCGAGGTAGATCGCGCTGCCGGCCTTCATCCCCAGGGCGGAGGCCTTGGCCACCGCGTCCTTGGCGTCGCTGGTGCCGAGGGAGGAGGCGGTGGAGGCGCTGATCTTCTCCGGGTTGCTGCCGGTCTGGCAGGGCGGCTGGGCGCCGACGTAGATCGGGATGAGCTTCCAGCCCAGGTGGCTGACGTAGGACACCCAGGAGGAGGTCAGGTTGGGCTGGCCGCAACCGCGGTTCTTGCCGCCTATGTAGACGGCGGCGGCGCCGTAGTAGCCGGTGTGCCAGTGCTGCATCGTGGACTTGGAGGGGGCGGTGCAGGTGTCGAAGGCGCGCCCGGTGTACGTCCGCTGCGCGGGCCAGGACGTGGCGGCCATGGAGGTCTGCGCGGCGATGCCGGCCCCGGCGACGACGGCGGCGCCCGCCACGCCCCACGTGATGTATCTGCGCCTCTTCGACTGCCGATGGCCGGCCATGAGAACCCCACCCCTGTTGTGCGCGGCGGTACACGCGCGTGCTTGGCTGAAACGGAGCGCACCGTATCCCGCGCCGTTCCCGTGTTCGGAAAACATCCCCCCTGGAAGATCACAAGTTTGGGCCAGGGAAACGTAAAAGATCTATCCGCGCACCTGTCCCAGCCATTGCAGGGTGCGTCGGATGTCGGCCACGAGCGGATGCCCGGGGCCGTGCAGCCGTTCGACGTCCATCAGGAGCCGTACGAGCGTGTCGTGGGCGGCCGGGCGGTCGCCCACGGCGAGCAGCAGGTGCCCGATGCGGCGGCGCACGTCGTGGGCGAGCTGCGGGTCGCCGGAGACGTACTGGTTCTCGTAGTACGGCAGCAGCGCGCGGTACTCGGCGAGCGCCGCCGCGGGTTCGCCGAGCTGCTCCAGGCACTGCGCGGCCTCGTAGCGGAAGCGCAGGGACTGCGGGTCGGCCTGGCCCGCCTCGGCGGCGCGTTCGTCGGCGAGGCGGCGCAGTTCGGGCATCGCGCGCCGGTACTGGCCGTCGTCCATGAGGGTGGCCGCGTACTGCTTGCGCAGCGTCCGCACCACCGGGGAGTGCTCGCCGTGCTGTTCGGCGGCGGCGGGCAGGATCGCGCCGAGGATGTCGACGGCCTGGGTGATGCGGCCCTCGCCGAGCAGCCGCTTGACCTCGTCGACCGCGGCCGCGACATCGGGCTTCTCGGCGGCGGGCGGCGCGGGCGCGACGGGGGCCGGCTGGGGTGCGGGCGTGCGCGCGCGGTCCGGCCAGGGGGCGTGCGGACGCAGGAAGGGGCGCGTGGGGTCCAGGGGCGCGCCGGTGGGCGTCCCGCGCGCTGGCAGGAGCAGCGCCAGGTGCTCGTACACCTCCTGCGCGGACGCCGGGCGAGCCTGCGGGTCCTTGGCGAGCAGGCTCAGCACCAGGGTCTCCAGCGCCTCGGGCACCTCCGGCCGGATACGGCGCACGGGCAGCGGCGGCTCGTACAGGTGCCGGTGCAGCACGCCGAGCGCGGTGGAGCCGGCGAACGGCACGTCCCCGCTGAGCAGTTCGTGCAGCAGGACGCCGAGCGCGTACAGGTCGGTGTACGGGCCGACCGCGCCGCCCATCGCCTGCTCCGGGGCCATGTAGGCGGGCGAGCCGATGGGTGAGCCGGTGTGCGTGAGGCGGGTGGTGTCGCTGTCCATCACGGACGCCACGCCCAGGTCGAGGACGGTGACCGTGCCGTCCTGCTTCACCATCACGTTGCGCGGCTTGAGGTCGCGGTGCACGATCGGCACGGCGTGCACGGCGCTCAGCACGGCGCACAGCTGCGCGGCCACCGCGACCGCCCACTGCCACGGGTACGGGTCGTGCTCGGCGAGGTGGTCGGAGAGGTCCGCGCCGTCGACGTACTGCATGACGAGGAACAGCTCCTCTCCCTCGCTGCCCGCGTCGTGCACGGTGACCAGGCCGGGGTGGTCGACCTGCGCGGTCACCCGGCACTCGCGCACGAACCGGCGGCGCAGCTCGTCGGCCTCCTGCCCGGCCACCTTGTCGGGGCGCAGCAGCTTCACCGCCACCCGCCGGTCCAGCCGCTGGTCGTAGGCCGTCCACACCTGGCCCATGCCGCCCTGCCCGATGAGCGTGGACAGCGCGTAGCGGCCGGCGACCACCCGTCCCGTCGCCGCCACGGTCACCTTCCGCCCTCGTTCCCGGCGCCCTGCTGCCCGTCGGCATGCCCGTCGTGCTTGCGCAGGTAGTCGCTCAACTCGTCCAGCTCGGCGCGGACCTGGTCGATCCGTACGGGCGCCGGGCGCTGCGGCGGCGTCGACGGCGTGGGCCGCTGCGGCACGGGCGTGTGCGCGGGGGGCGGCGTGTGCGCGGGGGGCGGCGTGTGCGGCATGACGGGCGCGCTGTGCGCCGTGGGCCCGGGCCGCATCGTCGGTACGGTCGTCGACGTGAACGGCGACGGCGACGCCGGCCCCGGATAGCCGTACCCGGCCGTCCCGCTCGCGGCGTACGCCTGCTGCCGCAGCTGGAAGTGCCGTATCTCCGCGGTCAGGTAGTAGGCGATGGCGGCCACCAGTGTGCCCAGGAGCAGGAAGAGGCCGACGTAGCCGCCGGTGGTGTGGATCTCGTCGCCGGGCTCGGTGCCCAGCAGCACGATGGCGAGGACATCGGCCACCAGCGCCGCCACGAACAGGCCCCAGTCCAGCGACTTACGGGTGACGACCGCCAGCCGCAGCATCATCGGCCAGGACAGGAAGCCGATGGTGAAGACCCCGACCGCGACGAACAGCACGCGCAGGATGACCAGCCACGCGGGGTGCGGCGGCTGCTTCACCGGCTGTGCGTAGCCGTGGCCTTGCATGGCTGCTCCTGATGCCTGAGGAGGGCGTACATCCGACCGGCGCCGCCCGTCGCGGGCAACGCCGGTCGTGCGATTGTCGCTTCGAGCATATGGCCCGGCACGGACAACCGGTCCAAGGTGTACCGAACCGTTGTCACTCCGCCCGGGTGTCCCCGCCGTCCCCGCCGGCCGGCACCGTGCCGTCCGTGAGCCCGTCGTACATCCCCCGCACCAGCTGCTCCCCCAGCCGGCTCGCGTGCCGGAGCTCCCGCTCGAACTCGTCCAGCGCGCGGAACCGGGCGCCGTAGCGCCGCTGCTCGTCCAGCGGGAGGCGGGGCAGTTGCAGGCGGCGCACGTCCAGGCGGGTGGCGGTGGAGGCGTAGCTGCTGGCCTGGCGGTGGTTGGCGGTGCCGCGCAGGAAACCGGCGAGGAACCAGGAGTCGAGCGCGGTGGGGTCGGGGCGCAGCAGCACCAGGCTGCGCCCCAGGGCGGCGCCCCGCGTCACGTCGTCGATCACGCGCGCCATCGAGCCGCCGCCGAGCACCGGTACGACGACGTCGCCGGGCTGCGTCAGCACCGCCTCCTCGTCGCTCTCCGGGAGCGTCCCGGAGGGCGCCGTCCCGGCGAGGACGTCGTGGTCCGTGAGGACCGGCACGCGCGCGTGGCCGCCGTTCCCGCCGGTGCGCATCAGCAGCGCGCCGCCGCGCGCGAGTTCGCCGACGGAGGTGAGCGGCCAGCGGGCCGGCGGGGCCGGCTCGGCGGGCGGCGGGGTGAGGTCGGCGCTCAGCCGCAGGGTCGCGCCGAGGCGTTCGCGCACCACCGCGAGCTGCTCCGCGCCGTCGGCCACGGCCGGCGGCGGCAGGTGGCGGGCGGGCGCGAGGTCCACGTCGTCGTCGAGGAGGTCGATGACCGGCACGGAACGCGCCAGCCCCGGCCGCTCCTCCAGCCGCCCGTCGCGCTCGAAGGCACGCCAGGCGTCCAGGACGGCGTCCCGCACCGCCCGCCAGTCCGGCCCGCCGCGCCCCTCGCCGGCGAACCGCCCGCTGTCCACGAGCAGGACGGCGGGCGCCGCGGGGGCCTTGCCGGGCCGGCGCAGCACCCACAGGTGCAGCGGGATGTTGTACGGCGGCGCGGCCCCGACCGGCAGCGCGACCACGGCGCGCAGTGCTCCCCGGCGCAGCAGGTCGGCCCGGATCCGGCGCCCGGAACGCCGGGACGCGGTCGCCGGGGGCATGAGCAGCACGGCGGTGCCGCCGTCGGTGAGGCGGGCGAGGGCGTGCTGCACCCAGGCCAGCTCGGACTCGGTGCGGGCCGGGAAGCCGTACTCCCAGCGGGCGTCGTAGGCGAGTTCGTCGTGGCCCCAGTTGCGCTCGTTGAACGGCGGGTGGCACAGGACGGCGTCGGCGCGCAGCTCCGGGTAGGCGTCGGCGCGCAGGGTGTCGCCGACCGCGCCGCGCACGGTGCCGCGGGCATGCAGCGCGAGCCGCAGCGCGGTCAGCGCGGCGAGGTCGGGGGCGCTGTCCTGGGCGTACAGCTCCTGGCCGGGGCGGGCGTCGACGGCCCGCAGCAGGGCGCCGGTGCCGCAGGCGGGGTCGAGGAGGGTGCGCGCGAGGCCGGCGAGGTCGGCCATGAGGCGGGCGAGTTCGGCGGGGGTGAGCGTGTACTGGCGCGGGTTGGCGTCCAGGTGCCGTCCGAGGAGGAACTCGAAGGCCTGCCGGGCGCCGGCGTCGGCGGCGAGTTCGGCGGCGCCGCGCAGGAGGGGGGCGGAGGCGTAGAGCTGGGGGCCGGTGGGGGTGTGGACGGCGGGGGTGGGGGCGGGGATGGGGGAGGGGGCGGGGATGGGGGTGGGGGCGGGGATGGGGGTGGCGTGCGGGGGCTGCGGGGTGTGAACCGGGGTGGCGCTGTGAACCGCGGGCTCGGTGGTGGGCGCGACCGGGGTGTCGACCGGACTCGGTGTGTGAACTGACGGCGGGGTGCCGAGTGGGGCCGGGGTGTTCACAGCGCCGTCCTTGTCCGCCGCGTCGGGGGCGTGAACCTGCGCGCCGGCGTTCACAGAAAGCGGCGAGTTCACAGCCTCCGTCCCCTGTGCCGCCTGCCTCCTGTGAACTCGGCGGCCCGGCGCCGCGCCGAAGCGGGGGACGAGCACCTGGTCCAGCGCCGCCGGCAGCATCGCGGCCAGGCGTTCGTCGGAGCCGGCGCCCACCTCCAGCCAGACCGTCGGCCGCTCATGGATGAGGAGCAGGGCGCAGCCCGCGTGCACCAGCGCCGTGACCGGCCCCTCGGGGTGTCCGGCGACCTGCTGCCAGACCCGCTCACGCAGGGGGACTTCGGCGAGTTTCCCCTGCTCACGCAGCCAGGACTCCACCTCGGCGAGGGCGAAGGACGGGCTGGTCTCGGTGCCGCCGACCGGCTTGGGGAAGTCGGCGTGCCGGCGGCGCCAGTTGCTGACGGCGGCCCGGCCCACCCCGGCGAGCCGCGCGATACCGGCTGCGGTCACCTCTGTCGCGTTGTCCTGCACCGGCTCGCTCCCCTCATCCCGTGTGCGCCGAGCCTACCGGCATACACAGGATCGATGCATTCACGCTCGTGTACTCGCCTCTTCATGTGAACCGTGTTGACTCGGTTCACAAGCTCTGCTCTTATTGACCCAGCGAACGAGCGACCAACCGGAGGGGGTGGTCGCCGCTTTGGGGAGGGGTTCCGTCATGGGCATGAAGGGCAAGATCGCGCTGGGCGCCGTCGCGGGGATCGTCGTCATCGGGGTCGTCTCGGCGAACTCCGGGAGCGACGGCAAGGACGGCGGCGACAAGGGCTCCTCGGCCTCCGCCGCGCACCAGCCCGGCGCCAAGAACGGCTCGAAGGACACCGGCGGCGCCAAGGAGAAGAAGGCCGCCTTCGACGGGGACGGCAACTTCGTCGTCGGCTCCGACATCAAGCCCGGCACCTACCGCACGAGCGGCAACACCGACGGCATGTGCTACTGGGAGCGGGCCAAGGACGCCGAGCACAAGATGGACTCGATCCTCGCCAACGACAACGTGACCGGCACGAGCTACGTGACGATCAAGGCCTCCGACAAGCTGTTCAAGTCCAGCGGCTGCGCGGACTGGGAGGCCGTCGACCCGAAGACGAAGGGCTCCCCCGCCACCTCCATGGACGGCGACGGCGGCATGTTCAAGGTCGGCACGGACATCGCCCCGGGCACCTACAAGTCCACCGGCAACGCCGACGACTCCTGCTACTGGGAGCGCACCAAGGACGCCGCGCACGGGCTGAACTCGATCATCGCGAACGACAACGTGACCGGCTCGGCCGTCGTCACCATCCGTTCCTCGGACGCCTACTTCAAGACGACCGGCTGCGGCGACTGGAAGAAGACGGCCTGACGGACACGTCTCCCCGCCCGCTCACCCCCACACCGCTCACCCCCGCACCACTTCACCTCCGTACCACCCTCGCACCACTTCACCCCCGTACTACTCACACTCGAAGGACCGTCATGCGTCTGTCCCCCCGTGTCGCCACGCTGTTCGCCGTCGCGGCGCTTCCGCTGGCCCTCACCGCCTGCTCCTCGGGTGCGTCCCACGACGACGGGGGCGTGAGCGCCAAGCCGGCCAAGGCGGCGGACCCGAACGCCGGACTCGCCACCGGTGCACGGCTGAAGACGGCACTGGCACCCGCGTCGGCGATACCGGCCGGGCTCACCCTGGAGGCGGACGGTTCCTCGGACAGCGGCGGCACCTTCCTCGACCCGTCGGCCAGGAAGGCCGGCAAGCCGGACTGCGGAAGGCTCGAGACCACTTCCTGGATCCAGGTGAGCGGCTTCAAGGGAGGCGTGTCGTTCGCACAGAACGACTACGCGAACAAGGACCAGACCTCGCTGGTGGCCCAGGAGATCGACTCCTTCCAGGGCACCACGGCGGCCACGGTGATGAAGGACCTGCGGGCGGTGGCCGCCGAGTGCGCCACGTACACGAACACCGACGACCACGCCCAGGTGAAGGTCACCGGCGCGGCCACCGGCAGCCTCGGTGACGAGGCCTACACGATGACGCTGACGAGCAGCCACTGGGAGAACGGCCAGACGCTGATCGCGGCCCGCTCCGGCAAGTCCGTCGTCACGGTGCTGTCCACGGCCGGCGGGAACAACGGCGCCGCCGCCGCGAAGAAGGTGACGACCGAGGTCCTCGCGTCCCTCAAGGGCCTGAAGGCCGCCTGATCCACCGGGTGTTGATCCGGGGAGCGCCGGGGCCGGCCGGGGCGACGCGCACTGCGCGGACCCCCGGCCGGCCCCAGCCTCCGCTCGGGCCGGCCCCGGCGTCCGCTCAGCGGGCGTGGAAACGTTCCGGCGCCTTGGTCGGGTTGCCCCCCGTGGGGAGTTTCTGCTGCGGGCAGGCGGCGAGGACCTTCTTCATCGCGGCCTTCTCGGCGGCGGTGACCCACAGGCCGTACTTCTTCTTCACCGCGACCTGGTCGGCCACATAGGTGCAGCGGTACGCCTTGTTGGGCGGGAGCCAGGTGGCCGCGTCACCGTCCCCCTTACCCCGGTTGGTGCTCGCGTCGACCGCGATGAGGTTCAGCGGATCGTTGGCCAGGGCTATCCGCTTGCTCGCGTCCCAGTACTTGGCGCCCTTCTGCCAGGCGTCCGAGAGGGGGACGACATGGTCGATGTCGACCTGGCTGCGGCCGCGCCGGTAGGTGATGTCCTTGCCGGAGTAGGGATCGGGGTCGAGCAGGCCGTAGGAGACCTTGCAGCCGCCCCCGGTGAACCGCACGTCCGTCAGGTCCCGTTTGAGGATGTCGTCGCGGGTGTCGCAGGAGTTGGAGTCGGTGTCCGCCCAGGCGGTGCCGAAGCGCTCCCGGGCGTAGCCGGTCTTCGGCGCCCGGCCCTTGACGGTGAGTGAGTCGACGGCGGCCAGGACCGCACCCCCGCTCCCGCCACCGCCCCCGGCCTTCTCCGGGCCCGCGGCCCCCGTGTCCTGCCCCGGCTTGCAGCCGGCCACCGCGGCCAGTACGACCACGGCGGCGACGGCCCCGCCCCTCAGACGCGCCACGCTACGTCCCCCTCCCTCACCCTGGCCGCCCTCGCACCGGGCGGAATCGTTCCCTCCTTACGGTAACGGCGTCCGTCCGGTGCGGGTGCGCGGGTCGGCGGGTTGGCGACGGGGGGTGGTAGGCGAAGGCCCCCGGGGAGGCCGGGGGCCTACGACCCCAGGATCGAGGCCAGGAACTCGCCTACCCAGCCCAGCAGTTCGCGGCCGACCAGCGGTTTGCCGCCCACCTTCGCGGTCTTCGGGCGGGGGACGAGGATCTGGTGTGCGGCGGGCTTGATGACGGTGCCGGGGTAGAGGCGCTTGAGGCGCAGCTCCTGGGACTCGCGCAGTTCCACCGGCGCGAAGCGGATGTTGGTGCCCTGGAGCACGATCTCGCCGACCCCGCAGGCGCGGGCGAGCATCCGCAGTCCGGCGACCAGCAGCAGGTTCTCCACCGGATCGGGCAACTTGCCGTAACGGTCGGTGAGTTCCTCGCGGACGGCCTTGATGTCCTCTTCCGAGTTGGCGGAGGCGATCGAGCGGTAGGCCTGGAGGCGCAGCCGCTCGCCGGGCGCGTAGTCGTGCGGGACGTGCGCGTCGACGGGCAGCTCGATCTTGACCTCCAGCGGGGCCTCCTCCTCGATCTCGCCGGTCTCCAGCTGGCGGCGGTAGTCCGCGACGGCCTCGCCGACCATGCGGACGTACAGGTCGAAGCCGACGCCCGCGATGTGCCCGGACTGCTCGCCGCCGAGCAGATTTCCGGCGCCGCGGATCTCCAGGTCCTTCATGGCGACGTACATGCCGGCGCCCATCTCGGTGTGCTGGGCGATGGTGGCGAGGCGTTCGTGCGCGGTCTCGGTGAGGGGCTTCTCCGGCGGGTAGAGGAAGTAGGCGTAGCCGCGTTCGCGGCCGCGGCCGACGCGGCCGCGCAGCTGGTGCAGCTGGGAGAGGCCGAAGTTGTCGCCGCGCTCCACGATCAGGGTGTTGGCGTTGGAGATGTCGATGCCGGACTCGACGATCGTCGTGGAGACGAGGACGTCGAACTTCTTCTCCCAGAAGTCGACGACGACCTGTTCCAGCGCCGACTCCGACATCTGGCCGTGAGCGGTGGCGATGCGGGCCTCGGGGACGATGTCGCGCAGGCGGGCGGCGGCGCGGTCGATGGACTCGACCCGGTTGTGGATGTAGAAGACCTGGCCCTCGCGCAGCAGTTCGCGGCGGACGGCGGCGCCGATCTGCTTCTCCTCGTACGGCCCGACGAAGGTGAGCACCGGGTGCCGTTCCTCCGGCGGGGTGGTGATGGTGGACATCTCGCGGATGCCGGTGACCGCCATCTCCAGGGTGCGCGGGATCGGGGTGGCGGACATCGTCAGGACGTCGACGTTGGCGCGGAGCTTCTTCAGCTGCTCCTTGTGCTCGACGCCGAAGCGCTGCTCCTCGTCGACGATGACCAGGCCGAGGTCCTTGAACTTGGTCTCGGAGGAGAACAGCCGGTGGGTGCCGATGACGATGTCGACCGAGCCCTCCTTCAGCCCCTCCAGGACGGCCTTCGCCTCGGTGTCGGTCTGGAAGCGGGACAGGGCGCGCACGTTCACCGGGAACTGGCCGTAGCGCTCGGAGAACGTGCCGAAGTGCTGCTGCACCAGCAGGGTGGTGGGGACGAGGACGGCGACCTGTTTGCCGTCCTGTACGGCCTTGAACGCGGCCCGCACCGCGATCTCGGTCTTGCCGTAGCCGACGTCGCCGCAGATCAGGCGGTCCATCGGGACCGACTTCTCCATGTCGTCCTTGACCTCGGCGATGGTGGTCAGCTGGTCGGGGGTCTCGGCGTAGGGGAAGGCGTCCTCCAGCTCGCGCTGCCAGGGCGTGTCGGCGCCGAAGGCGTGCCCGGGGGCGGCCATGCGGGCCGAGTACAGCTTGATCAGGTCGGCGGCGATCTCCTTGACGGCCTTCTTCGCGCGCGCCTTGGTCTTCGTCCAGTCGGCGCCGCCGAGCCGGTGCAGGGTTGGTGCCTCGCCACCGACGTACTTGGTGATCTGCTCCAGCTGGTCGGTGGGGATGTAGAGGCGGTCGCCGGGCTGGCCGCGCTTGGCGGGGGCGTACTCCACGACCAGGTACTCGCGGGTGGCGCCCTGGACGGTGCGCTGCACCATCTCGATGTAGCGGCCGACACCGTGCTGCTCGTGGACGATGTAGTCGCCCGCTTCGAGGGTGAGCGGGTCGATGGTCTTGCGGCGGCGGGCCGGCATGCGGGCGCCGTCGCGGCCGGCGGTCTTCTGCCCGGTCAGGTCGGTCTCGGTGAGGACGGCGAGCTTGAGGGCGGGGTCGACGAAGCCGTACTCGATGCAGCCGCAGGCCACGTGGACGACCGACGGGGTCGGCTCGTCCAGGTCGATGGTGAGGCGGGCGGGGATGCCCTCGCCGCCGAGGACCTCGACGGTGCGGGCGGCCGGGCCGTGGCCCTCGGTGACGAAGACGGTGCGCCAGCCGTCGGCGAGCCAGCCCTTGGTGTCGGCGAGGGCCTTGGCGGTGTCGCCGCGGTAGGTCTCGGGGGCGTGCATGCCGAGCTTGAGGGTGTCCCCGTCGAGTTCCTCGTCGGCGGCGAACGGGGAGACGGACCACCACAGCATGTCCAGCTCGCGCGCGCGCTCGCGGATGTCGGCGATGGACCACAGGGAGGCCGCGCCGACATCGATCGGCGCCTCCCCGCCGCCCGCGGTGGCGGCCCAGGACGCCTGGAGGAACTCCTGGGAGGTCGCCACCAGGTCGGTGGCGCGGGTGCGCACCCGCTCCGGGTCGCACACGACGGCCATGGCGCCCTTGGGCAGCACGTCGAGCAGCAGCTCCATGTCGTCGACGAGGACCGGGGCGAGGGACTCCATGCCCTCGACGGCGATGCCCTCGGCGATCTTGCCGAGCAGTTCGCCCAGCTCGGGGTGCTGTTCGGCGAGGGCACGCGCGCGGGCGCGGACGTCGTCCGTCAGCAGCAGCTCGCGGCAGGGCGGGGCCCACACGCCGTGTTCGGCGACCTCCAGGGAACGCTGGTCGGCGACCTTGAAGTAGCGGATCTCCTCGACGTCGTCGCCCCAGAACTCGATGCGCAGGGGGTGTTCCTCGGTGGGCGGGAACACGTCCAGGATGCCGCCGCGTACGGCGAACTCGCCGCGCTTCTCGACGAGCTCCACGCGCGCGTAGGCGGCGGCAGCGAGGGCTTCGACGATCTCGTTCAGGTCGGCGGTCTGGCCGGTGCGCAGGGCGACCGGTTCCAGGTCGCCGAGGCCCTTGACCTGCGGCTGCAGCACGGATCGTACGGGCGCTACGACGACGGAGACGGGGCCGGTCTCGGGGTCGTCGAGGCGGGGGTGGGCGAGGCGGCGCAGGACGGCGAGGCGGCGGCCGACGGTGTCGCTGCGCGGGCTGAGCCGCTCGTGCGGCAGCGTCTCCCAGGAGGGGTACTCCACGACGCCCTCTGGGGGGAGCAGCGTGCGCAGGGCGGCCGCCAGGTCCTCGGCCTCGCGGCCGGTCGCGGTGACGGCGAGGACGGGGCGGCCGGAGTCGCGGGCGAGGGCGGCGATGGCGAGGGGGCGGGCGGCGGGGGGGCCTACGAGGTCGACGTGCGTGCGGTTGCCGTCCGCGGCGGCCTTGATCGCTTCCGCGAGGGTGGGGTCCTTGAGGACGACGTCCAGTAGACCGTGCAGGCTCATGAGGGGTTTTTCCGTCCGGGGGGCGCGGGGGTGGGCAACGCGAGTGCCCCGACGCGGGGGGCGGCCGGGGGGTGTCCAGCGTACGACTCCGTCGGGTTCGGTGTCGGGGGCTGTGGATAACTCCGGGGTGTGTGCGGCGGCCGGGCTGCGGTGACCCTCCCAAGGGGCTCCGCCCCCTGGACCCCCGACCTCGCCCACCCACCACCCGACTCGGTAGGTCCAGAAGTGACCCGCTGGGGTTGGGGCTCGGGGGGGGCCGAGAAATGGCCCACCCGGGTCGGGGCTCGGTGGGTCGAACAGTGGCCCGCGCGGGGTCGGGACTCAGGGGTCGAACAGTGGCCCGCGCGGGGTCGGGGCTCGGGGGCCGAGAAGTGGCCCGCGCGGGGGTGGGGGCTCAGGGGGCCGAGAAGTGGCCCGCGCGCGGGTGGGAGCTCGGTGGGGCCGGCAGTGACCCACCCGGGGCTGGGGCTCGGGGGGCCGAGAAGTGGCCCGCCGGGATCGGGGTTCGGTCGGCTGAAGAGTGGGCCGCGCCGGGTACGCCAATGCCCGGCGCCGGAAGTCTGGTGGCTTTCGGCGCCGGGCTCCTCCGCAACCCCCGTGTGCGGTGGCTGGTGGGGTGGTGGGGTCAGTCCGTGGCGATGGCGTTCAGGACGTTCATGCGGCCCGCCCGGAACGCCGGGATCAGGGCGGCGAAGAGGCCCACGAAGGCGGAGCCGATGAAGACGCCGATGATCGTCGGCCAGGGGATGTCCAGGATCTTCAGGCCCTGAAGGGCGAGGAGCTGCTGGGCGGTGGCGCCCCAGCCCATGCCCAGGCCGAGGCCGAGGAGCGCGCCGAAGACGGCGATCACCACGGACTCCAGGCGGATCATGCGGCGCAGCTGGCGTCGGGAGAGGCCGATGGCCCGCATGAGGCCGATCTCCCGGGTCCGCTCCACCACCGACAGGGCGAGGGTGTTCACGACGCCGAGGACCGCGACGATGATCGCGAGGGCGAGCAGGCCGTAGATCATGTTGAGCAGCTGGCCGATCTGGTCCTTCAGCTCCTGCTTGTAGTCGGTCTGGTCGCGGACCGTCACGCTCGGGTCCTTGTGCAGGGCCGTCTTCAGGGCCGTGTAGGCGGCGTCCTGCTGCCCGTCCTTGGCGCTGGCGAAGACCAGCTGGTCGAGCGGCATGCTGCCGGCGGGCACGTACTTCTTCAGCGTGGCCAGGGAGGTGTACTTGGCGCCCTGGTCGATCAGGTCCTTGCTGTTGGTGATGGCGCGGACCGTGAGGTGGGCGGTGGCCCCCTGGTCGAAGCTGACGGTGATCTTCGAGCCGAGGTGGATGCCGTGGGCCTTGGCGAACTTCTCGTCGACCGACATCGAGCCGGGCAGGTAGGCGTCCTTCAGGTCGCCGGCGACGGTCTTCTTGTGCAGGTCGGTGGCGTAGGTCGGGTCGGCGCCGGTGACGTCCTGCTTCTTGAGTGTCTTGCCGTCGGGGGTGGTGAGTTCGGCCTGGATCGGCCGGTACTCGGTGACGTGCGTCAGGCCCGGGGTGTCCTTGATGGCCTGGACGTCCTGCGGCTTGATGCGCTGGCCGTTGTCGCCCATGACGATGAAGTCCGTGCCGACGGTCTTGTCGAGCTGGTCGGTGGCCGAGGCGACCATCGAGGAGCCGACGACCGACAGGCAGGCGACGAGGGCGAGGCCGATCATCAGGGCGGCGCCGGTGGCGCCGGTGCGGCGCGGGTTGCGCAGCGCGTTGCGCTCCGCCATCCGGCCGACGGGGCCGAAGACGCGCAGGATGACCGCGCCGAGGACGCGCACCAGGCCGCCGGCGAGCAGCGGGCCGATGACGACGAACCCGATCAGGGTGAGCACCACGCCGAGGCCCAGCCAGCCGGAGCCGGCCTTGGCCTTGTCGGCGTTCGCCGCGGCGAAGAGGCTCGCGGTGCCGGCGCCGGTCAGGACCAGGCCGATCAGGGCGCGTACGACACCGGCCTTGGCGTCGGTGGGCGCGCCGGAGTCGCGCAGCGCGGCCATCGGCGAGACCTTGCCGGCGCGGCGGGCGGGCAGGTAGGCGGCGAGGACGGTGACGACGACGCCGAGGACCACGCCGAGGACGGGGGTCGTCCAGGCGATCGTCAGATCGTCGGTGGACAGGTGCATGCCCATCTTGCCCATGAGCTTCATCAGGCCGACCGCGATGCCGACGCCGGCGCCGACGCCGAGCGCGGAGCCGATCAGGCCGAGCAGCAGGGCCTCGACGAGCACGGACCGGTTGACCTGCTTGCGGGAGGAGCCGATGGCCCGCATCAGTCCGATCTCGCGGGTGCGCTGGGCGACCAGCATCGAGAAGGTGTTGATGATCAGGAAGATGCCGACGAGGAAGGCGATCCCGGCGAAGCCGAGCATCGCGTACTTCATGACGTTCAGGAAGCCGCTGATCTGCTTCTGGTTGGCGTCGGCGACCTCCTTGGCGGTCTGCACCTTGTAGGCGTGGCCGCCGAGCGCGGCGGTCACGTTCTTCTTCAGCTGGACGTCGCTGACGCCCTTGGCGGCGGTGACGTTGACGTTGGTGTAGACGCCCGTCCTGCCGACGAGGGTCTGCTGGGCGGTCTTCGTGTCGAGGTAGAAGATCGCCGCACCCGGGTTGGTGACGGTGAAGGTGGCGATGCCGGACACGCGCGCGTGGTGCGTGCCGAGGGCGGTGAGGATGCCGATGTCGTCGCCGAGCCCGAGGTGGTGCTTCTTGGCGGTGTCGGCGTCGACCATGACCTGGTCGGGGCCCTTGGGCGCCGTACCGGTGGTCACCTTCATGGTGCGGGCGTCGTTGCCGTTCCAGCTGCCGACGATGGTCGGGGCGCCGCTGGTGGGCGAGAGCTTGTCGAGCTTGCTGTCGACGACGGTCACCGAGGTGGAGAACACCGTCCCCTCGGCCTTCTCGACGCCCGGCGTGTGGCGCACCCGGTCGACCACGGAGGCCGGCATGACCGGCGGCTTGCCGGTGCTGGAGGTGGTCTCGCCGGTGTCGGAGGAGCCCTTGGCGCTGACCTGCACGTCGGAGGAGGTGGCCTGGAACAGCTTGTCGAACGTGGTGTTCATCGTGTCGGTGAAGACGAGCGTCCCGCAGACGAACGCCACCGACAGCAGCACCGCGACGGCGGACAGCGCCATCCGGCCCTTGTGCGCGAAGAAGTTGCGCATGGAGGTCTTCATGACGGTCATGACGTACGCCCCCGGGCGTCGAAGTCCTTCATCCGGTCCAGGACCTGGTCGGCCGTCGGCTGGTACATCTCGTCGACGATCCTGCCGTCGGCGAGGTACAGCACGCGGTCGGCGTAGGAGGCGGCGACGGGGTCGTGGGTGACCATCACGATGGTCTGGCCGAGTTCGTCGACCGAGCGGCGCAGGAAGCCCAGGACTTCGGCGCCGGCGCGCGAGTCGAGGTTTCCGGTCGGCTCGTCACCGAAGATGATCTCGGGGCGGGCGGCGAGCGCGCGGGCCACGGCGACGCGCTGCTGCTGGCCGCCGGAGAGCTGGGTCGGCCGGTGCTTGAGGCGTCCGGCGAGGCCGACGGTCTCCACGACCTGGTCCAGCCAGCCCCGGTCCGGCTTGCGGCCGGCGATGTCCATCGGCAGCGTGATGTTCTCCAGCGCGTTCAGCGTGGGCAGCAGGTTGAACGCCTGGAAGATGAACCCGATCCGGTCCCGGCGCAGCTTGGTGAGCTTCTTGTCCTTCAGGCCGGTGATCTCGGTCTCGTCCAGGTAGATCTGACCGCTGGTCACGGTGTCGAGCCCGGCGAGGCAGTGCATCAGCGTGGACTTGCCGGACCCCGAGGGGCCCATGATCGCGGTGAACTGGCCGCGGGCGATGTCCACGTCGACGTGGTCCAGGGCGACGACACGGGTCTCCCCGGCGCCGTACGCCTTCACGACCTGCCGCGCCCGCGCGGCGACGGCCGTAGTCCCTCCAGTACCCCCGTGCCTGGGAACAGTCACAGCCGAAGTCACGGTATATCTCCTATGTCGGTCAGCCAGTCGGTGTCGGCGTCCCGCCGAAGCGGTGCGTCCTGGTGGTGCGGCGTACGGTGCTTTCGCACAGCGCGTCCGTACGGTGTGTTCGTATAGCGCCTTCGTACGACGCCCTCGTACGGCGCCTTCGTACGTCGACGAGTCTCGCGGGCGACAGTGGTGCCGCGCGCTGGTGCGGAGCCCCCTCTTCTCCGGGGGAAATCCCCACCCCCGCTGGTTCGGTCAGCCACCCCCCGGCGGCGTAAAGCCAGGTTAAGGACCGCTCGGGGCCCTTCTCGTCCTCCGGGGGGACGAACCCTCCCCGACCCGTAGTACGGAGGAACCCCTAGGGGCTGTCCACCGACGGGTGGAGTCCGCCTAGGGGTCGGCTCCACCCCCCGGCCCTCCGACGGCGCCCCGTTTAGAACCGGTTGGAGCCCCCAGCCTGCACCCTTCCGCCGCGTGAGGGTCAACGGGCAAGCGCATACCGACCGTCCAGTTCGGTGAAACCCTCGCGCATCGCGGCTACCTGCGAGTAACGTGCGTCTCCACTCCCACCCCCACCTCCCTGCGGTCCGCCGCCGCGGACCCGAACCACGCAAGGAGCCCGGGATGTCCCACGACCACCCGCCGCACCTCACCTATCCCTGGCAGCCCCCACCGCCCATGCCGCCCGGCCCGCCCCGGCCGCAGCCGCCGCGCGAACCCCTCGGCCACCACAGCGACCTGCGCGTCCTGCGCGGCGCCTACCGGCTGCAGCGGCGCACCGCCACGGTCACCGCGCTCGGCTACTTCACCCTGTTCCTGGTGCTGTCCGCGTTCGCCCCGGACGTCATGACGAGCACCGTCGCCGACGGCATCCCCGCCGGACTGCTGCTCGCCCTCCTCCAACTCCCCGTCACCTGGCTGGCGATCGCCCTGTACGAGCACACCGCGCGCCGTCACGTCGACCCCCTCGCGGACCGCATCCGCAAAGAGGCCGAAGTGGACGCACGCCGAGGAGCGAGCCGATGAGCACCCCCCTGACCGCCGCCCTCGGCGCCCCCTTGAGCACGCTCGCCGCCGGGCCGCCCGACCCGGCCGGCTTCACCGGGTTCAGCGGCTCCGGGCAGACGATGTCCCTGGTCGCCTTCTCCGCCGTGGCCACCGTCACCCTGCTGCTGTGCGTGATGACCGGCCCCGACCGCGAGGACGACCTCGACGAGTTCTACACCGGCTACGGCTCCCTGTCCCCGCTGCGCAACGGCCTCGCCATCGCCGGCGACTACATCTCCGCCGCCACCGTCCTCGGCACCGGCGGCGTGGTCGCCCTGTGCGGCTACGACGGTGTCGTCCTCGCCCTCAGCACGGCCCTGTCCCTGCTCCTGCTGATGTTCCTGCTGGCCGAACCCCTGCGCAACGCGGGCCGGTTCACCATGGGCGACGCGCTCGCCCGCCGCATGCCGGGCCGTGCGGTGCGGATCTCCGCCTGCGCGGTCACCATCGCCGCGCTGCTGCCGCTGATGCTGGTCCAGCTCGCCGGCACCGGCCAGCTGATGGCGTTCATCCTCGGCTTCTCCAGCGAGACCCTGCAGACGGGCTGCGTCATCGGACTCGGCGTCTTGATGATCAGCTACGCGGCGATCGGCGGCATGAAGGGCACCGCCCTCATCCAGATCCTGAAGATAGTGATGCTGCTCGGCTCCGGCGCCGTCATCGCCGTACTGATGCTGCGCCGCTTCGACTGGGACCCCGGCGCGCTCTTCCACACCGCCGCCCGGCAGAGCAGCGCCGGAACGGCGTTCCTGCACTCCGGCCTCCAGTTCGGCGGCTCGGCCACCCCCCGCCTGGACATGATCACCTCGGAGCTGACCATCGTCCTCGGCGGCGGCGTGCTGCCGCACGTCACGATGCGCATGTACACCGCGTCCAGCGCCCGCCAGGTGCGCCGCTCGATGTCCTGGGCGGTGTCCATCGTCGCCGCGTTCGTCCTGGTCATCACCGTCGTCGGGTTCGGCGCCACGGCCCTGCTCGGCCGTACGGCGATCGGGCTGGCCGACCCGCAGGGCAACACGGCGTATCTGCTGGGCACGCGCGCGGTGTTCGGCACCGACGTGTCCACGGTGGAGACGGTCCTGTTCACCATGGTCACCACGGCGATCTTCCTGACCCTGCTCGCCTCGGTCGCCGGCATGATCCTCGCCTGCGCCAACTCCCTGGCCCACGACGTGTTCGCCGCCCGCGGCCGGGAGATGCCGGCCCGCCGCGAGATGACCCTGGCCCGGCTGTCCGCGCTGGCCATCGGCGTGCCGACGATCCTGCTGGCGACCCTGGTGCAGCACCACAGCCTGCAGCCACTGGTCACACTCTCCTTCTGCCTGGGCGCCTCGGCGATCGCCCCGGCCCTGGTGTACGGCCTCTTCTGGCGCCGCTACACCCGCACCGGACTGCTGGCCACCCTGCTCGGCGGCTCACTGACCGTGCTGCTGCTCATGCCGGGCACCAACCTCGTCTCCGGCTCACCCGCCTCGGCGTTCCCGCACGCCGACTTCAACTGGTTCCCGTTCACCACCACGGGCATCGTCTCCATCCCGGCCGGCTTCCTCCTCGGCTGGCTGGGCACGGTCCTCTCCGGCCGCGGACAGGCGGAGGAACAGCGCCGCCAGTACGAGGGGGTGGAGGGCCGCATCCTGGCGGGGGCGGTACGGAAGGGAACCTGAACCTGACGCCCCTGGGGCGGGGCACTGGTGCGCCGGCCGGTCACTCGGCCGGGGCGCGGCCCGTGAGGGTGATCAGGCTGTTGCGCACGTGGTCCATGTGGGCCTGCAGGTCGTTGCGCGTCTCCTTGTGCCCGCGCAGCACCCGTTCGGTCTGCCGGGCGACGCGCTCCTCGCGCACCCGCGCCTCCGCGACGATCTCGGCGGCACGCACCTCCGCCTCCTCCACGCAGCGGCGGGCCGCCTCCTCCGCGTCCGTGAACTCCCGTTCCACCTCGGCCAGGGTGGCCTCCGCGCGGGCCACCCGCTCGTCCGGCGACACCTGCGCCGCGGCCCCCTCCCCGGCGTCCGCGCCCGACGCGACCACGCACTGGGCGTCGAGGCCGGCCTCCACCTCGGCCAGCCTCTCGGCATGCTCCCGCGCCTGCTCGGCGAGCATGCCCGTGGTGCGCTGCCGTACCTCGCGCAGCGCGGCGAGCGCCTCACCGCGCCGCTCCTTCACCTCGCGCCGGGCGCCGACGCGCAGGTCGTCGGCCTCGGCCTGGGCCGCCAGGAGCCGCTGGCGGGCACGGTCATCGGCCTCCGCGCGGAGCGCGTCCGCGGCCTCCCGCGCCTCCCGGCGCACCGCCTGGGCGCTCGCCTCGGCCTGCGCGACCTGCTTCTCCGCCGCGCGCCGCGCCCGCACCCGCACGTCCGCCGCCTCGTCGAGCACCAGCTGGTAGAGGCGCCGGGCGCTCTCGCCGAGCGACTCGTACGTCTGCGGGGCGAGCTGGGCGACGGCCTCGCGCAGCGCGACGGCCTCCGCCTCCATCTCCCTGGCGAGCACGGTCAGCCGCGCGGCGCGCTCCCACGCGGCGTCCCGGTCCCGCGACAGGGCCTCCAGGTACGCGTCGACCTGTGCGGGGCGGTAGCCGCGCCCCCGGATGGTCACGAAGCCATGCGGCGGCACCGATGCGCTGCTCACCCTGGGAACCCCTCTCCACCGGACATACACGACAGGATGATTTCGCGCATATCTTGATGGATCGGACGTAAGTGTTCATAACGCGACACTCCGCAGGCATGTCGCGGTCGAAGCCGGCACGAGTTCGTGCACGACGGTGGCGCGGGGCACGCCGGAGGGCCGGGCCCGATCATCCGACCGGACCCGGCCCTCCGGCCGTTCAACCCCTGTGGGCTGGGACGTCGCCGCCCCCGCGGACTCCTACAGCAGCCCGTCCCACATCTGCTCCAGCAGCACCGACCACCAGCTCTCCGGCGAAGCCAGCGCCGCCGGATCCAGGGCGGACAACTGGGCCTGGAAATCCACCGTCCAGCGGCCCGCCTGCTCCTGGTTCAGCCCGTACCTCAGCCGCCACATCCGGCCCAGCAGCGCCAGACAGCGCGCGAACTCCGGCAGCCCCGAGTTCACGAACTGCGGCGCCACCGGCGCACCGCCCGGCCCCGCCTCCACCGGCACGGCCACGATGTTCGCGGTGCCGTACTGCACACACAGGGCCCGGCCGAAGTCCGTCCCCATCACAAGGTACGACCCCGCGTCCGGCGCCGGCTGCACGCCGCGCTCGGCCGCCAGCTCCGCCAGTGTCGGCACCGGACGACCCGGCTGGGCCTGCGCCCAGAAGAACGGACCGAGGTCCACCGGCAGCCCAGCCGCCAGCAGCGTGTGCGCCACGACCGGCGGCACACCCTGCCGCGACACCGCCTGCTGCTCGAACCGGAACACACCCGGCCCGAACACCGCCGCCAGCTCCTGCCCGATCGCCTCCGGCGGCACCGGCGGCACGGGCTGCACCGGCGGCAGCGGCGCCCGCACCGGCGCCGGCCGCGCGGGACCGTCCGCGACCTGGTGCAACTCACCCTGATGTGCCAGCAGTTGCCGCATACCCTGCTGCCGGCTCGCGTGATCGGTGCCGTACGGCGCGATGCTCGTGATCCGCGCCTGCGGCCACTGCTCCCGGATCATCCGCGCACAGTACGCGCCCGGCAGCTCACACGACTCCAACTCCGTGTGCAGCTCCAGCACTTGGTCGGCGGGCACGTTCATCGCCCGCAACTCGTGGAAGATCTGCCACTCCGGGTGCGGCGTACCCGGCGCCGAACGCCGGATCAGCTGCTGCTCCGAACCGTCCTGCGCGCGGTAACGCAGGACCGCCTGGTAACCGGGGCCGACCGTCGGCTGCCCCTGCGGCGGATACCCGTACGCCCCCGGCTGCCCCGGCAGCGGGACACCGGGCGGCGGCATCGCACCGGGAGGCATGGGCTGCGCCATCCCGGGAGCACCCGGCACCGGCGGCGGCATACCGGGCCCGCCCGGAGCACCGGGGCCGGGCGGCATGCCCGGGACACCGGGAACACCTGGAGCACCCGGACCGCCCGGAGCACCCGGCGGCATTCCGGGAGCACCCGGGGCCGCGGGCGGCGGGGGTACGCCCGGACCGGCCACCGGCGGCGCGGCCAGGACGGTCTCCGCGTGGTGTACGGCACCCCGCGCGCCGGGAGCACCCGGGGCACCCGGCGGCTGCGGCGCGCCAGGGGCGGCGGGCATGCCCGGGGTCCCCGGGACGCCGGGCGGGTTCGGCATGCCCGGCGCGGGCGGGGGCGGAGGCGGGGTGCCTGGGGCCCCGGGAGCACCGGGGGCGCTCGGCGGCGGCACCGGGCCGGGTCCGCCCAGCAGGCTCGGGTCGGCGAACACCGTGGCCGCGTGGTGGACGTTGCCCGCCGGAATACCGCCCGGGGTACCCGGCGCGCCGGGCGGGTTGGCCGGGTTGGGAGCGCCCGGAGCGGCCGGCACCTCGGGCTGCCCGTCCGGTCCGAGCGCCGACACCAACTGGGTGCGGACGTAGCCGCCCGGAGGCGTACCCGGCTCGGCAGGCGCGGGCGGCGGGGGCGTACTCCCCGGGCGTGCGCCCGGCGCACCCGGCGGAGGCGGCGGCGCGCCCGCCCCGGCACGGCCCTTCCGCGGCGGCGGCGCGGCCTTGCTCGTCGCGGCGTCCGCGATGTCCCCGGCGTTCGGCGCGAGCGGCCGCCCCGGAGCGGCCGAACCCGACGGCGACTGCGCCGCGTTCGGGTCACCGCCCGACGCCGGCGGATAGCCGTACGGCGGAGGGGTGCTGCCCTGCGGTGCACCACTCCCCGGAACCGGGGGCGCGGGCGGGGTGCCGTGCGCCGGAGCGTACGCCGGTGTGCCCGGCGGGGGCGTACCCGGTGCCGCCTGGGCCGCCGGGGCCTCCGGGTAGCCGTACGACGCCGGGCCCGGCGGGGGCGTACTCCCCTGCCGAGCCCCGGGAGCCTCCGGAGCCGACGGCGCCCCCGGCCCGGACGAGTCGTCGAGCGCCCGCGAGACCTTCGTGCGGGGCAACTGGCTGCCCCCCGACATCAACGCCGTCTTCGCGTCCGGCGCGGCCGCCGGCGGACGCGGGGGCTCGGCGGACTGCTCGCTCAACGGCGGCGCGAACACCGTCGCAGGCAACGGCACCGAACGATCCTCCCCGGCATCGGCGTTCGTGTCCGTACCGGCCCACGGCGTCGCCCCGGCGGACGCGTCCACGCCACTCGCCGCCGCAGCGGAACCGGCCGGAACGGCCGCCGCCGCGGACGCAGGCTCGGGCGCGGACGCAGGCGCGGGCGCGGGCGCGGGCGCGGGTGCGGACGCAGGCGCAGGCGCAGGCGCGGACGCAGGCGCAGGCACCCCGGCCTGCGTCTCGGCCAGCCCACCGGAAGACGACGACACGGCATCCGCGGCACCCTCACCCGACCGGCGGTCCGGGATACCCAGCTTGTCCGCCGCCTCCTGCAACCACTCCGGCGGACTCAGCAGGAACGACGTCTGGTTCAGGTCCACCCGGGCCGCGGCCGGCGCCGGAACCGGCGCCCCGGCCTCGTCCGGACGGCCGTACTCCTCCTCGTACCGGCGGATCACCTCACCCACCGGCAGCGCGGGCCACAGCGTCGCCTCACCCGTGTCCCGGGCCAGCACCAGCCGCTGCCCGCCCGCGTCCGAACGCGGACCGTCCGCACGGTCCTCGCCCCACACCACGAAACCCAGCTCGAACTCCCGCACCCGCACCTCACGATGCTGGTACGACGGGACGTCCCCGTTGATCCACTCCTCGGCGCGCTCCTGCGCCTGCGCGAAAGTCACCATCGCTGAACGCTCACTCCCCCACCGGCACGGACGACCCCGACCCGGACGACACCGGAACGGCACGCGCGAAACCGCCGTCCACCATCAGATTCGCCACCGTCTCCAGCTCCGGCGGATTACCCGCCAGCCGCGACAGGAACCCGTCGAAGTCCTCACCGCACGGCAACAGCAACCGCTCCACCCGCTCCGCCGGCGGACACGACGGATCCACGTCCCGCACATCGTCGTACGCGCAGAACCACACCGAACCCAGCCGCTCGCCCTTCACCTTCACCGCGAGCAGACCACCCTGCACGAAACCCACGCACAGATAGTCCTTCGTCAGATGGTCCCGCAGACACTTGTTGACATACACCAGGTCATTGACCGCCGCCTCCTCACGCACCGTGAAGAACGGCTGGTCCACCAGCAGACCCAACTCGGCGTCCAGCGCCGCACCCACCGGAGCACACCCACCCGCCGCCTTCAAGAACGACCGGTACGCACCCGGCAGCCGGTACCCGAGATCCTCCTCGACCCCCAGCACCTGCGCCTCCGACACCGCCACACCCGACTTCGGCAAACCGAAATGCGCCGGACGCGTCTCCTGCAACGGCCGCGTCCCCCGCTTGCCGTGCTCCACCCGAGCCGTCGCCACCCCACCGTGATGCCGCAGCAACGCCTTCACCTCGACCGGCACCAGCTCCAGCCGACGCGACCCCACCACGTGATGCCACGTCCAGCCGTGCGGCGTCGCCACATCCGGCACCGTGTCCCACAACTCGTGCCCCGTCGCCGCCAGAGCCGCGTTCGCCGACACATAGTCCGTCAGCCGCAACTCGTCGACCCCGAAACCCTCCGGCGGCTCGGCGATCTCCGCCGCCGCACGCGCATACGGAGAGAAATCGGGGTAACCGCCGTCATCGACCCGTACCCCTCTCGGGTGACGTGCCGCCCGCACCGGATCCGGGAAGTGCACGACCTGCCCGGCATAGGCCGCGTTCGGCGGCGCGGCTTGCTGCCCGAGCCGACCTGTCGTCATGGCGGTTGCCCCCTGCGGCGTCATCTCTGGCCTGAACGGCGGTATCGATCGCGGATGCCGACAGCCTAAGCGCTACCCGCACCCCGGTCACCGGCCCACCACATCCACGAGACAACCGCCACTCCCCCACCGTGACCAGCCGTCACCCCGCCGTGACAGCCCGCCCCGCTCCTGGCGTGTCGCGCCGCCCCAGCTTCCGCACCAGCCACGGCATTTGGCACTCTGTGTCCTTCGGGGGACACCCGGGAGGGGAAGACGACCATGAACACGGCACAGACCGGAGGAACCGACATGCGGGCGGCCGGCGACCCCCGCATCGGCTGGAGCGGCACCGACACACCCCCCGCACCCACCCTCCTGCACCGCCGCGACGGCATCCTGCCCACCGTCGCCGCCGCCCTCTCCGTCCGCGGCGCCACCCTCACCGGCACCCCCGCCCGCGGCGAGGAACCCCCACCCCTGCACCCCCTCGTCCAGGACTTCCTCGACACCCTCACCAGCGCCCAACGCGACCGCTTCACCGGCCGCTGCGCCGAGACCATCCTCATCTCCCGCCACATCAGCGCCGCCGACGCCGCCCGCAGCAAACGCGCCGCCCGCAAACCCATGAGCAACAGCGAGGCCCGCAAGGCCCTCAAGCAGGCCAAACTCACCACCCGCCGCATACGCGAGGACGGCGACCCCCTCCACGGCAGCTTCGCCACCCCCTGCCGCACCTGCATCGCGCTCAGCGCCCACTTCGGCGTCCGCATCGTCGACCCCACCGCAACCGGCGACTGACCCCCCGGCGTCCCGCCCCCGGAAGCACCCGTCACCGGAAGCAACCGTCCCCTAAACCACCGCACCCCGCGAACCACCAGCACACCCGACGAGCGAAGAGCAGATGCACCCCGACCGCAGCTCCACCACACGCTTCCCCGTGCCCGTCGACGCCGCCCTGCGCGCCGCCGGCTGGCACCCCGGACGCTGGGACATCAAACAAGCCGAGATCTGGGCCGACACCCTCCGCGAACACACCTCACCCGCCGGCCACCAGCACACCGTCTTCCCCGCCGCAGTCGAAGCCTGGGCCGAATTCGGCGCCCTGCACATCACCCCCACCGGCCCCGGCCGCCAGATCGCCCCCGCCACCCTCCACCTCGACCCCCTACACGGCCTCCACCACGCCCGCACCCTCGGCGACCTCGGCCGCGCCCTCAGCACCGAGGTCTGCCCCCTCGGCGAGGAAACCGACACCGACGCCCTCCTCGCCATCGACACCGAAGGCCGCGTCTACACCCTCGACCACACCGGCGACTGGTACGCCGGCCCCGACATCGACCACGCCCTCGCCACCCTCATCGCCGGCATCGAACCCGTACGCCTCACCGCCACCCCCTGAGACGACGGCCCCGGAGACGACATCCGCCCCCTACCCGACCGCCGGAATCACCGCCGACACCCGAAAACCCCCCGCATCCGTCGGCCCCGACACGAACACCCCGCCCAACGCCAGCACCCGCTCCCGCATCCCCACCAGACCGTTCCCACCCGACGGCAACCCCACCGCCGACGCCGACGCCGGCTCACCCGGCGGCTCGTTCTCCACCTGCATCGCGATCTCCGACCCCCGATGCGCCAACCGCACATGCGTCTTCGCCCCCGCCGCATGCTTGTGCACGTTCGTCAACGCCTCCTGCACCACCCGGTACGCCGTCTGCTCCACCTCCGCCGCATACACCCGCACCTCCCCCTCCACGGACAGATCCACCACCATCCCCGCGGCGGCCGACTGCCCCACCAGTTCCCCCAGCTCCGACAGACAAGGCCCGCCCTCCTCATCAGCCATCCGCGAAGCATCGGCCGCCGCAGCCGCGGCCACCCCCACCGCGGCCAACGGCACAGCCACAGCACCCCGGCCCCCCGCACCCTCCCCCGCCCGCAGCACCCCGAGCATCTCCCGCAACTCCGTCAAAGCCTGCCGACCCATGTCCCCCACCAGCGCGGCATTCCGCACCGCCTTCTCCGGATCCTTCCGCGCCACCGCCTGCAACGCCGCCGCATGCACCACCATCAACGACACCCGGTGCGCCACCACGTCATGCATCTCCCGCGCGATCCGCGTCCGCTCCTCGTTACGCGCCCACTCGGCCCGCTCCTCCGCCCGCTCCGCCAGCAACTGAAGCTCCCGCTCCAGACTGTCCGCCCGCTCCCGCAAGCTCTCCATCAAACGCCGCCGCGCCCCCACGTACAGCCCCAGCAGCAACGGCGGAGCCGTCAGCCCCACCGACGTCGTGATCGACGCGAACGGCACGAACCAGTCACCCAGCGCCAGATCCCCCCGCGCCATGTCCTGCCGCACCCGCACGAACGACACGATCATCGTCCCCAGCAGCGACATCCCCGCCAACGCCGCGATGATCCGCCGCGGCACCTCGCACGACGCCAGCGTGTACAGGCCCACGATGCCCATCAGGAAGCCCATCTCGGCCGGCGTGATCGCGATCGCGACCAGCACCACCGCGATCGGCCACTGCCGCCGCACCAGCAGCACCGACCCCGCGAGCACCCCGAACAGGACCCCCACCCACACCGGAATCCCCGCGTCCCGCGCGAACGGAACCCCCTCCGCACCGCACTCCACCGCGGACACCAGCGCCAGACACCCGTCCAGCACCGCCCCGCGCCGCCGCACCCACCACCAGGGGCCGGTCAGCCCCCTGGCGCGGTCTTCCCCCGTCGTGGTCATGCACCCAGCCTACGGGCGAGGACTACACCTGTTCCGGTGAGTTTCGCCTACCGGCCCGCAGCACGCGCCGCCCTCGAACGCCGTCGAAACCTTCCGATATCCCTCGAACTGCTGAACGTCACCCGTTCACGACCGGAACCAACCATTCCGGCTGGACGGTATGCCTGTGACACACACGAACGGCAAATACGCCGACTTCGAAACACTGCGCGAACGAGCGGTCGCCTTGCGGCGGGACGGGTACAGCCTTCGGCAGATTCAGGACGAGCTGCAGGTCCGCAACAAGGAGATTCTTCAGCGCCTGGTCGAGGGTGAGCCGCCCCCGGAGTGGACAAAGCGTCCACGCGCCAAGGACGACATGCGGGAGAGGGCACGGGAGCTGCGCAGGCAGGGGTGGACGTACAACGAAATCCAAGCTGAGCTCAAATGCTCCAAGAGTTCGGTTTCCCTGTGGGTGAGGGATTTGCCCCGGCCCGAGCCCAAGCTCACACCGGAGGAGCAACGGGCGCGCATGAACGCGGGGCTGGCGGAGCTGCGGGCATCAAGGGATCGCGAGAGGGTAGCGACCAAGGAAGCGGCAGCGGCAGCCGTCGGGGAGCTCTCGGATCGCGAGCTCTTCCTCGCGGGCGTCGCCCTCTATTGGGCCGAAGGCTCCAAGGACAAGCCCTACCGCCGCTCCGAAGTCCTGCATTTCATCAACAGCGACGCCAACGTGATCAGGCTCTTCCTGCGATGGCTGGAACTACTGGACGTGTCACACGACCGCTTGACGCTCCGCGTGAGCATCCACGAGACCGCTGACGTGGAGGCCGCCGAGAGGTACTGGGCCGACGTCGTGGGCATCGACGTAAGTGCGTTCAGCAAGGCCACGCTGAAGAAGCACAACCCTCGGACGGTCCGCAAGAACACGGGTGACGAGTACCGGGGATGCCTGGTGATCTACGTCCGGCAGAGCGCACACCTGTACCGTCGCATGGAGGGCGCTTGGTACGGCATAGTAGGTGCCGCGACCTCAACGGACTGATGAAATGTCCGTTTAGGCAGCTTATATAGTCCCCTGTGGTGTAATGGGCAACACGGGTCACTTTGGATGATTTGTTCCAGGTTCGAGTCCTGGCAGGGGAGCACATACTCGGCGGGGCCTGGCCGTACAGCCAGGCCCCGCTCTCATGTCCCCCCGAAGTGCCACCGGTATCCTGCGGGATGTCCAACCCCACCCAAAGCCGAAGGGCATCCCGTGAGCGCCATTCGCCCGGCAGCCGTCGTCGTTCTCGCAGCGGGTGAGGGCACCCGTATGAAGTCGGCCACGCCGAAGGTCCTGCATCAGATCTGCGGCCGTTCCCTCGTGGGCCACGTGCTGGCCGCCGCCGGGGAGTTGGAGCCGCGGAACCTCGTCGTCGTGGTGGGCCACGCGCGTGAGCAGGTCGCCGCGCACCTCGCCGAGATCGACCCCGGTGTGCGTACGGCCGTACAGGCGGAGCAGAACGGGACCGGGCACGCCGTGCGGATGGGGCTGGAGGAGCTGGGCGGTGCGGTCGAGGGGACCGTCGTCGTGGTGTGCGGCGACACCCCGCTGCTGACCGGGGACACGCTGGCGCGGCTCGCCGGGACGCATGAGGCGGACGGCAACGCGGTGACGGTGCTGACGGCCGAGGTGCCGGACGCGACCGGTTACGGGCGGATCGTGCGGGACGAGGTGACGGGTGCTGTGACCGCGATCGTGGAGCACAAGGACGCCTCGGACGCGCAGCGGTCGATCCGGGAGATCAACAGTGGGGTGTTCGCGTTCGACGGGGCGTTGCTGGCGGACGCGCTGAAGAGGGTGCGGACGGACAACAGTCAGGGTGAGGAGTACCTGACGGATGTGCTGGGGATTCTGCGGGAGGCGGGGCACCGGGTGGGTGCGTCGGTGGCGGGGGATCACCGGGAGATCGCGGGGATCAACAACCGGGTGCAGTTGGCGGAGGCGCGTCGGATTCTGAACGACCGGTTGCTGACGCGGGCGATGCTGGACGGTGTGACGGTGGTGGATCCGGCGTCGACGTGGGTGGATGTGTCGGTGGAGTTCGGGCAGGACGCCGTGGTGCATCCGAACACGTTGCTGACGGGTTCGACGCGGGTGGGTGCGGGTGCCGAGGTGGGTCCGAACAGCCGGCTGAATGACACCGTGGTGGGTGCGGGGGCGCGGGTGGACAACACGGTGGCGGATGGTGCGCGGGTGGGTGAGCTGGCGTCGGTGGGGCCGTACGCGTATCTGCGGCCGGGGACGCGGCTGGGTGTGAAGGCGAAGATCGGTACGTATGTGGAGACGAAGAACTCGTCGATCGGTGAGGGGACGAAGGTTCCGCATCTGTCGTATGTGGGGGATGCGACGATCGGTGATTTCACGAACATCGGGGCGGCGAGTGTGTTCGTGAACTACGACGGGGAGAGCAAGCATCACACCACTGTCGGGTCGCACTGCAAGACGGGATCGGACAACATGTTTGTGGCGCCTGTCACGGTGGGGGACGGTGCTTACACCGCTGCCGGGTCGGTGATCACGAAGGATGTGCCGCCTGGTTCGCTGGCTGTGGCACGCGGTCAGCAGCGGAATATCGAGGGTTGGGTGGCTCGGAAGCGTCCGGGGAGCGCGGCGGCGAAGGCGGCCGAGGTGGCGTCCGGGCGGGGTGGGGGCGAGGCCTGACCGGAAACGGGTGCGCCAAACACGGCGTACCGTGATAAGTGCACATCCGCACGAGTGCATACCCGCACCCCTACCAGCCGATTCGGTCTCGCGCGTGGAGTCGTGGGGCCGTTTGAGCAGTCGGCCGGCTGAGAACCTCTGAGGAGACAGTGCTGTGACCGGGATCAAGACGACCGGCGAGAAGAAGTTGATGTTCTTCTCCGGCCGCGCCCACCCCGAGCTTGCCGAGGAGGTCGCCCAGAAGCTGGGTGTCGGGGTCGTCCCGACGAAGGCCTTCGACTTCGCCAATGGTGAGATCTATGTGCGGTATCAGGAGTCGGCGCGTGGTGCGGACTGTTTCCTGATCCAGAGCCACACGGCGCCGATCAACAAGTGGATCATGGAGCAGTTGATCATGATCGACGCGTTGAAGCGTGCGTCGGCGCGTTCGATCACGGTGATCGTGCCGTTCTACGGTTACGCGCGGCAGGACAAGAAGCACCGTGGGCGTGAGCCGATCTCGGCGCGTCTGATCGCGGATCTGATGAAGACGGCGGGTGCGGACCGGATCCTGACGGTGGACCTGCACACGGATCAGATCCAGGGCTTCTTCGACGGTCCGGTGGATCACCTGTTCGCGTTGCCGCTGCTGGCGGACTACGTGGGCGGCAAGGTGGACCGGGACAAGCTGACGATCGTGTCGCCGGACGCGGGCCGGGTGCGGGTGGCGGACCGGTGGTGTGACCGGCTGGGTGCGCCGCTGGCGATCGTGCACAAGCGCCGGGACAAGGACGTGGCGAACCAGGTGACGGTCCACGAGGTCGTGGGTGAGGTCAAGGGTCGGGTGTGTGTCCTGGTGGACGACATGATCGACACGGGTGGGACGATCTGTGCCGCCGCGGACGCGTTGTTCGCCCATGGGGCGGAGGACGTGATCGTGACGGCGACGCACGGTGTGCTGTCGGGTCCGGCGGCGGACCGGTTGAAGAACTCGCGGGTGAGTGAGTTCGTGTTCACGGACACGCTGCCGACGCCGGGTGAGCTGGCTGCGGATCTGGACAAGATCAAGGTGCTGTCGATCGCTCCGACGATCGCGAGCGCGGTGCGTGAGGTGTTCGAGGACGGGTCGGTGACCTCGCTCTTCGACGAGCAGTGAGGTTTCTGCACACCGCGTCGCGGCTCACGTTCCGGCGTTAGCCGAAGATCCTTTTGGGTGCGGCCTTCCCGCCGAGTAGACTGCTGGAGTTGCTCGGCGAGGGAGGCCGTGCTCCGTTTCCGGCGGGTGCTGGTGCGGGGTCCGGTGGTCCGTTATCGACGCGCTCTTCGTAGCAGGCCGTTCGTGGCCGGGTGACCACGTCCGCCGACTAGTTCTACGAGGAGTTGATCCCCATGTCCGAGGTCAAGCTTTCCGCCGAGACCCGCACCGAGTTCGGCAAGGGTGCGGCCCGCCGTGTCCGCCGCGCCAGCAAGGTCCCCGCCGTGCTGTACGGCCACGGTACCGAGCCCCTGCACCTGACCCTGCCGGGCCACGAGCTGCTGCTGGCGCTGCGTACGCCGAACGTCCTGATCTCCCTGGACATCGACGGCAAGACCAACGAGCTGGCGATCCCGAAGGCCGTGCAGCGCGACCCGCTGAAGGGCTTCCTGGAGCACGTCGACCTGCTGCTGGTCAAGCGCGGCGAGAAGGTCAACGTCGAGATTCCGGTGCACACCGAGGGCGAGCTGGCCCCGGGTGGCAACCTGCTTGAGCACGTGCTGAACGCGCTGCCGGTCGAGGCCGAGGCGACGCACATCCCGGAGGCCGTGACGGTGTCCGTGGAGGGGCTGGAGGCGGGTGCCTCGATCCACGCGAAGGACATCACGCTGCCGTCGGGCGTCTCGCTGGCGGTCGAGGAGGACGCGGTCGTCCTCCAGGTGCTCGCGGCGCAGGCCGAGGAGGCCGCCGAGGGTGAGGGCGAAGAGGGCGCCGAAGAGGTCGCCGAGGCCTGAGCCGCCGGCGGTTCGGCCTTGGCAGGGCTGGGCGGCGTTTTGATCGGTGCCCGGCGCTGTCGGCTGTGCCTACCCTCCCCCACCCTCGGCTTCGCTCGGGCGGGGGGACCCCCATCACCCTGTGGAACGATTGCCCACAGCGGATCAACGCAGTTGTGGATCAGCCGCTGCTTCCTTTCTGGAGGCAGCGGCTGCCTTCGTGAGGAGTCGTGGACGTGAGTGCCCCCGTCAATGCCCCCTGGCTGGTGGTCGGGCTCGGGAATCCCGGGCCGGAGTACGCCATGAACCGGCACAACGTCGGGTTCATGGTGGTGGATCTGCTCGCGGAGCGGATCGGGGGGAAGTTCAAGCGGGCCGGGAAGGCCCAGGCGCAGGTGCTGGAGGGGCGGATCGGTCCGGTGGGGCCGGCCAACCGTCGGGTGGTGCTGGCGAAGCCGATGTCGTACATGAACCTGTCGGGTGGTCCGGTGAACGCGCTGCGGGACTTCTACAAGGTGCCGCTGTCGAATGTCGTGGCCGTGCATGACGAGCTGGACATCGACTACGGCACGTTGCGGCTGAAGCTGGGTGGTGGTGACAACGGGCACAACGGGCTGAAGTCGATGACGAAGGCGATGGGCGCGGAGTACCACCGGGTGCGGTTCGGGATCGGTCGGCCGCCGGGGCGGATGCAGGTGGCGGACTTCGTGCTGAAGGACTTCGGTTCGGCGGAGCGCAAGGAGCTGGGCTATTTCGTGGACCGGGCTGCGGATGCGGTGGAGTGTCTGCTGGCGGAGGGGCTGGAGCGGGCGCAGAGTGCGTACAACTCCTGAGCTGTGTGCGTAACCAGTCCTGAGGTCTGGGCGTACAACTCCTGACTTGTCCTGTGTTGGCGCCCAGCGGAGTTGACCGATCGTAGCGGTATGGCCAATGATCCCGGCCATGCCTGCCACAGCCATCCGTGCCCGCCAGGCGTCCGTCTCCGCGTTGCGGTGGGGGCGGGTGTCGGTGATGGGCGCGCTCGCCGTGCTGATTCTGTTCGCGGGGGTGTGGGGTTCCTGGGGGACCGCGCAGTACGTGATGCTGACGAAGGGGCGTGAGCGCGGCACGGTGAAGGTGGTGCGCTGTGCGGGGGACGGTTGTACGGGTGCGTTCCGGCCGGTGTCGGCGGGGGCGCGGGCGCGGGACCGGGTGGTGATCGACCAGGCGGTCGCGGTGCGCCGGGGGCGGACGTACGACGTGGTGGTGGAGCCGGGGACGGACCGGGTGGTGCGGTCGGGGCCGGCGGGGATCCTGTACGCGTGGGTGCCGTTGGGCGGTGCGCTGCTGCTGGCGTCGGTGGTGGTCGCGGGCGGGATGCGGCTGACCCGGGTGGCGTGGGTGCTGGCGGGTTCGGGTGCCGTGTTGCTGACGGGGACGTTTCTGGCCCTGTGAGGGGATGGGGTTTGGGGGGCTCTGCGGTGTTGGGCCGTTCTTCACGTGTGTGCGGGGCCTGAGTGTTGCGTCTTCGTGATTGACCGCAGGTCAGTGGGCGCCGGAAGCTGAACCGCCCCCTCCACATCTTCCCCGTTCGCCACACGAAGATGGAACTGCCCCATGCGTACCCTCATCCGCGCCGGCGTGCTCGGCGCCGGTCTCTCGGCGGCGCTGCTGTGCGCGCCGGCCGCCCAGGCCGCTCCCCACGGTGACAACGGCACCGTGAAGATCCATGACGCGAAGACCGGCGAGGTGCCGCGCCGGAACGAGCCGCACGTGTGCACGTTCTATCTGGACGCGTTCGGTTTTGACGCGGTGCAGCAGGTGGACTGGCACATCGAGGCCTGGGCGCCGACGGCCCACACGAAGGGCGAGACCGTGAAGTCCGGTGCGATCACGCTGGACGGCGACGGTCATGGCCGTACGGCGGACATGTCGCTGCCGGACGGGCACTACAAGCTGTTCTGGAACTTCGACGGGGAGAAGGGGTCGGCGAAGCACAAGGTGTTCTGGACGGACTGCTCCGGATCGCAGGGCGGGGGCGGCGGTACGCCGTCGGGCAGGCCGTCCGGTTCCGCGCCGGCCCCGTCGCCGTCGTCCTCGGCGCCGTCCTCGTCGTCGCCGGTGCCGTCCGTGTCGTCCTCGTCCCCGGGTGCGGTGCCGTCCGTGTCGCCGTCCGCGCCGGGTGGTGGGCTGGCCGAGACCGGTAACGGTGTTCCGGTGGGTCTGGTGTCGGGTGCCGCGGCGGTGCTGGTCGGTGCGGGCGGCTATCTGGTGGCCCGGCGCCGGAAGGCCGTGCGGGGCTGAACCGGCTGTAGCGCATGAGGGTGCCCCCGGGGTCGTACGGCCTCGGGGGCACCCTTCGTGTGTCGTGGCCGGCGGATCAGCCGGTGTTGCGCAGGCCCGCCGCCACGCCGTTGACGGTGAGGAGGAGGGCGCGGGAGAGCAGCGGGTCGGGGTCGGCGCCGGCGGCGGCCTCGTCGCGCTGGCGCTTGAGGAGGGTGACCTGGAGGTAGGAGATCGGGTCGAGGTAGGCGTCGCGGATGGTGAAGGTCTGCTTGAGGACGGGCTGGGCGTCGAGGAGTTCCTTCTCGCCGGTGACGCGCAGGACTTCGCGGACGGTGAGTTCGTGTTCGGCCTTGATGGTGTCGAACACGTGCTTGAGTTCGCCGGGGACGAGGGTGTCGACGTAGTGCTGGGCGATCCGCAGGTCGGTCTTGGCGAGGGTCATCTCGACGTTGGAGATGAAGTTGCGGAAGAAGTGCCACTGTTCGTGCATCTCGGCGAGCACGGTGTCGAGGCCGGCTTCGCGCAGGGCCTTGAGGCCGGAGCCGACGCCGTACCAGCCGGGGACGATCTGCCGGGACTGGGTCCAGCCGAACACCCAGGGGATGGCGCGCAGGCCGTCGAGGGAGACGCCGGAGCCGGGGCGGCGGGAGGGCCGTGAGCCGAGGTGCAGGTCGGCGAGCTGGTCGACGGGGGTGGAGGCGAGGAAGTAGGTCGGCAGGTCGGGGTCCTCGACGAGCCGGCGGTAGGCGGCGTGGGCGGCTTGGGAGGCGACGTCCATGGCGGCGTCCCAGCGGGCGAGGGCCTCGTCGGACTGGCGGGGTGCGGTGTGCAGGGCGGAGGCCTGCAGGGTGGCCGCGACGGTCAGTTCGAGGTTTTCCCTGGCCAGGGACGGGATGAGGTACTTGTCGGAGATGACCTCGCCCTGTTCGGTGACCTTGATCTCGCCTTCGAGGGTGCCCCAGGGCTGGGCGAGGATGGCGTCGTGGGAGGGGCCGCCGCCGCGGCCGACGGTGCCGCCGCGGCCGTGGAAGAGGCGCAGGCGGACGCCGTAGCGGTGGGCGACGTCGCGGAGGCGGCGCTGGGCGCGGTGGATCTCCCACTGGCTGGTGGTGATGCCGCCGAACTTGGAGGAGTCGGAGTAGCCGAGCATGACTTCCTGGACGTCTCCGCGCAGGGCGACGAGGCGCCGGTAGGAGGGGTCGGAGAGCATCTCCTCCAGGATGGTGTCGGCGGCGCGGAGTTCGTCGGTGGTCTCCAGGAGGGGGACGATGCCGATCTTGGCCCAGCCGGCGTGGAGGTCGAGGAGGCCGGCTTCGCGGGCGAGGACGGCGGCGGCGAAGACGTCGTCGGCGCCCTGGCACATGGAGATGATGTAGGACTCGATGACTTCGGGGCCGAAGACGTCGAGGGCGCGCTTGATGGTCTCGAAGACGCCGAGGGTCTTCTGTCCGGCGGCGTCGACGGGGGCCGGGACGGGGGCGAGGGGCCTTCTGGAGCGGAGTTCCTTGGCGAGGAGCTTGGCCCGGTAGTCGCGAGGCATGTCGGCGTAGCGCCAGGATTCCTCGCCGAGGCGGTCGAACAGCTGGCCGAGGGCGTGGTGGTGGGCGTCGGCGTGTTCGCGGACGTCCATGGTGGCGAGCTGGAGGCCGAAGGCGGCGAGGGTGCGGATGGTGCGGCCGAGGCGGCCGTCGGCGAAGAGGCCGCCGCGGTGTTCGCGCAGGGAGTTCTGCATGATCCGCAGGTCGGTGAGGAGCTCGGCGGTGCCGAGGTAGTCGTGGCCGTTCTCGTGGGGGGTGCCCTTGGCGAGGCGCTGCTTGGTGTTCTCCAGCTTCTGCCGGATGCAGGTGGCCTTGAGCCGGTAGGGCTCCTCGGCGTTGAGGCGCTTGTAGCGGGGGCTGATCTCGGGGAGGTTGTCGAGGTCGGCCTTCAGGGAGGTGAGGAGTTCCTCGGTGGCGCCGCTGTAGCGGATGGAGTTGGAGAGGTATCCGCGTAGTTCGTCGATCGTCTCCAGGGCGTCGTTGATGCCGTGTTCGTGCTGGAGGATGAGGATGTCCCAGGTGACCTGGGGGGTGACGTTGGGGTTGCCGTCGCGGTCGCCGCCGATCCAGGTGCCGAAGGTGAGGGGGCGGGTGGCGTCGGGGAGCTTGACGCCGACGCGTTCCAGTTCGGCGGTGAGGTCTTCGAGGACGTCTCCGACGGCTTCGGCGTGGAGTTCGTCGAGGTAGTAGATGGCGTTGCGGGCCTCGTCGGCGGGTTCGGGGCGGACGACGCGGAGTTCGTCGGTCTGCCAGACGAGGTCGATGTTCTCGGCGAGCCGGACGTCGTGGCGGCGGCGGTCGGATTCGAGGACGGGGGTGTCCAGGAGTGCGGCGATGCGGCGCAGCTTGTTGAGGACGGAGCGGCGTGCGGCCTCGGTGGGGTGGGCGGTGAAGACGGGGCGGACGTTGAGGTTGGCGACGCTCTGGCGCAGGTGCTCGGGGTCGGCGTCCTTGAGCCGGTCGGCGGTGCGGGAGAGCAGGCCGCCCTCGGCGGCGCGGCGGGCGCGCAGTTCGCGGCCTCGGTGGACCTGTTCGGTGACGTTGGCGAGGTGGAAGTAGGTGGAGAAGGCGCGGACCAGTTGGGCGGCGGTCTGCAGTTCGGTGCCGCGCAGCAGTTCGGCGGCGGCCTCGCCGTCCTCGCGGGTGAGGCGGCGGACCTTCTCGACCAGGTCGAGGAGCTCGGGGCCTTCCTGCCGTACGAGGGTCTCGCCGAGGAGGTCGCCCAGCCGGCGGATGTCGGCTCGCAGCTCGGTGCTGGTCGTGGTGGTCTGGTCGTCGGCACTGCTCACGGGTGCGGCTCCTTGCAGTGTGGAAGCTGGTCTGGAGGGAACCCGGGCGTTTGGCCGCGCGGCGGGGTGCCGCATACCGGCCGGGGCGTCCGGGAAGGATTCAGAGCGGACCGCGCTGTCCGACCGACTCCAAGGATAGGTGTCCATGCGGACGCGCAGGCTGTGGGGCTCTTGCCGCGGGACGACTCGCTGCCATACTTACGACGCCGTAGGTTACGGAACCGTAGGGAAGTACCGCTCGCTTCCTGTCCGGTGCCGCAGACCGGGTATCTGTCTCAACCCTCGACCCCACAGGGGACGCGCATGACCTCTAGTTCCGATGTGATCGACGAAGCCCGCGAGGCCGCCGGCACAGCCGCATCCGCCACGCTGGGTGGTGAGAAGAAGCGTTCGATCGAGCAGATCGCGCTGCTGGTGTTCATCATCGTGCCGTTCGTGGCGCTGGTGGGGGCGGTGCCGCTGGCCTGGGGCTGGGGGGTGAGCTGGCTCGACCTGGGCCTGCTGGTGTTCTTCTACTTCCTGTCCTGTCACGGCGTGACGATCGGGTACCACCGGTACTTCACGCACGGTTCGTTCAAGGCGAAGCGGCCGTTGCGGATCGCGCTGGCGGTGATCGGGTCGATGGCGGTGGAGGGGCCGCTGGTGCGCTGGGTGGCGGACCACCGCCGGCACCACAAGTTCTCCGACGCGGAGGGCGACCCGCATTCGCCGTGGCGGTTCGGTGAGACGCTTCCGGCGCTGATGAAGGGCCTGTGGTGGGCGCACATCGCGTGGATGTTCGATGAGGAGCAGACTCCGCAGGACAAGTACGCGCCGGATCTGATCAAGGATCCGGCCATCCGGGCGGTGTCCCGGCAGTTCGTGCTGTGGACGGTGCTGTCGCTGGCGCTGCCGGGGCTGATCGGCGGCCTGGTGACGATGTCCTGGTGGGGGGCGTTCACCGGCTTCTTCTGGGGTTCACTCGTACGAGTGGCTTTGCTGCACCATGTGACGTGGTCGATCAACTCGATCTGCCATGCGGTGGGCAAGCGTCCGTTCAAGTCACGGGACCGTTCGGGCAACGTGTGGTGGCTGGCGGTGCTGTCGTGCGGCGAGTCCTGGCACAACCTGCATCACGCGGACCCGACGTCGGCGCGGCACGGGGTGATGCGCGGGCAGATCGACTCCTCGGCCCGGTTCATCCGCTGGTTCGAGGTGGCCGGCTGGGCGTACGACGTGCGCTGGCCGTCACGCTCGCGTATCGATTCCCGCCGTAACACCGGGGAAGGCGGCTCCCAGCGCGGGAAGGAGAGCGCCGAGGCGGCATGATTGACGCCGTGGCGACCGACTCCAGTACCTCCAGCAGCGAGAAACCGCGGCGCGCGCGCCGGACCCGTATGACCGGTGCCGAGCGCCGCCAGCAGTTGCTGGAGATCGGTCGCACGCTGTTCGCGGCGAAGGGTTTCGAGGGCACGTCGGTGGAGGAGATCGCGGCGAAGGCCGGGGTGTCCAAGCCGGTGGTGTACGAGCACTTCGGCGGCAAGGAGGGCCTGTACGCGGTCGTCGTGGACCGTGAGATGCGGCGGCTGCTGGACATGGTGACGTCCTCGCTGACCGCCGGGCACCCCCGGGAGCTGTGCGAGCAGGCGGCGTTCGCGCTGCTGGACTACATCGAGGAGTACACGGACGGTTTCCGCATCCTGGTCCGGGACTCCCCCATCCCGCAGTCGACGGGTACGTTCGCGTCGCTGATCTCGGACATCGCGACCCAGGTGGAGGACATCCTGGGCCGCGAGTTCAAGAACCGCGGTTTCGACTCCAAGCTCGCCCCGCTGTACGCGCAGGCTCTGGTCGGCATGGTCGCGCTGACCGGGCAGTGGTGGCTGGACGTGCGCCGCCCGAAGAAGGCCGAGGTGGCGGCGCACCTGGTGAACCTGGCCTGGCACGGCCTGGACGGCCTGGAGCCGAAGCCGCGGCTGATAGGCCACCGGAAGAGCTGAGGTTCACCCGCAGGGGTGGGACTTGTGGACCGTGAGGTTCGTCTCCTGGCAGTCTGCCGGCGTGACGGAGATCGAGATCAGCGCCGCCCGCTCCGAGCTCGATGACCTCGTGCGGCGTGTGAAGGACGGCCGGGAGATCATCGCGCTCGCCGATCAGGGCCATGTCGCCGCGCTCCTGGTCCCGCCGCAGGTGATCGAGGATCTCGAAGACGCCCTGGCGGTCGCCGACTACCGGCGACGCAAGGCGGAGGGCACGCTGGGGGAGGGCGTTCCCCATGCGGAGGTCAGGTGCATCCTGGGGTTGCGCCCGGGTCCTACGGCATCGTGACCCACGGCTTCCGGACCCGCTTCTCTACGAAGCCGTCGACGCACTGTGGTGCGCATCCTCATCACCACCTGGGCCGGACGGCCTGACCGGCTCCAGGAACTCCAGGCGGTTGCCGGCCGGATCCTCGGAGTAGAAGCGGCGGTGGCCGGGGAGGTTGTCGTCCCAGGTGACGGGTGCTCCGTGGGCGGCGAGCCGGGCGGCGTAGGCGTCGATGCCGGTGACCCGGAGCCCGGGGTGGGCCTTCTTCGCCGGGTGGAAGTCCTCCTCGACGCCCAGGTGGAGCTGGACGGCCCCGGCCTGGAACCAGCAGCCGCCGCGGGCGGCGAGGACGGGCGGCTTGGGGATCTCCGTCATGCCGAGCGCGCCGGTGTAGTAGGCGCGCAGGGTGTCCTCGGAGCCGGGTGGGGCGGCGAGCTGGACGTGGTCGAGTGCGGCGATCATGCTCAGGCCTCCTTCACGGCGGCGGCGAACAGGCGGCGGAACGGGAGGACCGTGCCGTACGGGGTGGCCGGGTAGGCCTGGCGGAGCAGGTCCCGGTACTCGGTGAGGAAGGCGTCCCGGGCGTCGGGGTCGTCGGCGAGGACGGTGAGGGCGGGCCGCAGCCCGGTGCCCTTGACCCAGTCCAGGACGGGGTCCTCGCCGGCCAGGACGTGGTGGTACGTCGTCTGCCACACGTCGGGCGTGCAGCCGAGGCGGGCGAGGTGGTCCAGGTAGACGCCGGGGGCGGGCACGGAGTCGGGGCGGCGCAGGACGTCGGCGAGGCGGCTCTTCCAGCGGGGAGTGGCGGCGAGTTCGCGCATCAGGGCGTGCAGGGGTGCGTCGATGTTGTCCGGCACCTGGAGGGCGAAGGTCCCGCCGGGTTTGAGGCCGGCGATCCAGTCGGGAAAGCGGTCGGTGTGGCCGGGCACCCACTGCAGGGTGGCGTTGGTGATGACCAGGTCGTACGACTGCGGTTCCGCGGGGGTCCAGGTACGCAGGTCGGCGTGGGTGAAGTCGAGCCGCCCGGCACCGCTCGTGGGTCCCCCGTGGTCGACGTGCGCCTTGTCGAGCATCTCGGGCGAGTTGTCGTAGCCGGTGATGTGGGCGTCGGGCCAGCGTTCGGCGAGGAGGACGGTGACGTTGCCGGGGCCGCAGCCGAGGTCGGCGATGCGGGGGCGGGCCGCCGGCAGGGCGGGCACGCGGGCGAGGAGGTCGGTGAAGGGGCGGGCACGGTGACCGGCGTGGCGGAGGTACTGGCCGGGGTCCCAGATCGGCGAGTTCATGATCCCACTGTCCCCCATCAATTCTCTCGACGTCAAGAGACTCGACATCAAGAGACTTCATGTCGACACAACCACTACACTGATCTCCATGGAGGACGAGGTCGATCGGCTGGTCGCAGCGTGGCGCCGGGAGCGCCCGGACCTCGACGTGGAGCCGCTCGAGGTGCTCAGCCGGGTGAGCAGGCTGGCCCGGCACCTGGACCGGGCGCGTCGGCTCGCGTTCGCCGAGCACCAGCTGGAGCCCTGGGAGTTCGACGTGCTGACCGCGCTCAGGCGCGCGGGAGTGCCGTATCAGCTCTCCCCCGGCCAGCTCCTGACGCAGACCCTGGTCACGTCGGGCACGATGACCAACCGCATCGACCGGCTGGCGAAGAAGGGCCTGGTGGAGCGGTTGCCGGATCCGAGTGACCGGCGCGGTGTGCTGGTCCGGCTGACGGACGCGGGGCGCGACCGCGCGGACCAGTCGCTGGCCGGACTGCTGGCGCAGGAGCGGGCGATCCTCGCCGAGCTGTCGCGCGCCCAGCGTGCGGAACTGGCGGGGCTGCTACGCCAGTTGACCGCCCCGTTCGACAACATCCCGGGTTAGGGTCTCCAGCTCCACCGGGCCGACCCCGGCCCTCCTGGCCAGGGCCACGGCGGCGAGGGTGGAGTGGACGCCGAGCTTGCCGAGGACGTTCTGCATGTGGGTGCGGACGGTGTGCGGGGACAGGAACAGCCGTTCGGCGACGGCCTTCCTGCCGAGCCCGGCGACCATGCAGCGCAGCACTTCCCGTTCCCTCGGGGTGAGGGACTGCACCAGGCGCTCGCTCTCGGTGCGGTGTTTGCGCGCTGCCGTGAGTTCCTTCAGGACGCCGGTGAGCAGGGCGGGCGGCAGGTGGGTCTCGTCGCGCAGGACACCCCGGATCACGGTCAGCAGCCGGGACAGCGAGCAGTCCTTGGCGACCCAGCCGCACGCCCCGGCCTGCAGCGCGAGGGCGGCGCGCCGGGGGTCGTCCTTCTCGGCGAGGACCACGATCCGCACCCCGGGCTGGGCGGTTCTGACCCCCGCGACCAGGGAGATCCCGTCGACCAGGCCGTCCTCGTCGCCCGCCTGCACCGGCACGGCCGGCCGGGTGCCGGGCAGCCCGATGCCGGACAGGCCGGTGCCGGGCAGTCGGCCGCCCAGGTCGGCGTCGACGAGCAGGACGTCGTAGCGGCGGCCCTCGCCGGCGGCGCGCTCCATGCAGCGCAGCGCGGCCGGGCCGCTGCCGGCGGCGGACACGTCGACGTCGGGCTCGGCGGCCAGGGCGGCGGCGAGCGACTCGGCGAAGATGCGGTGATCGTCGACGACCAGGACTCGGATACGAACCACGAAACCCCCTTCCCCCGTGCTCCTCGCGGAGCGGGGGACGATCAAGGTCCCAGAAGGCGACGGCGTCGCGCGGTCACGGCCTCCCGGACAGGAGTGCGCGCACCGCACGGCAACCACCGTGCGGACACCTCTACCCCCACCGCGGGCGCCGTACCCGCCCGGTTCGCCCCCTGAACGGCACCGGCCCCCCGCCGACACCGTTTCTCAGCTTACGGACGGTGCGCGAGAGGGGAAGGCAAAGCGCAGAACTGGCTGCCAGAGGCGTTTATCGTGTGCCGCATGTTTCGTATTGAGGCGGAAGTCGACAAGGCGAGGCGCGATCTTCTCCGTTCCCGGCTGCGGGACACCAATACGGCGGCCTCCCCGGTCCTGGCGGCCCTGCGCGGAACCCCGGGCGAGCACGAATCGCCCCTCCACGTGTGGGCGATGACCGAGACCGGGGCCCTGGCCGGCGGCCTGGTCGGCCACACCTGGACGACCTGGCTGCACGTCACCTACCTCTGGGTGGCCGCCCCCCACCGCGACGCGGGCCTCGGCAGCCGCCTGCTGCGCAGCGCGGAACGCATCGCCCGCACCGAGCGCGGGTGCACCGCCTCCCGCCTGGAGACCTGGGACTTCCAGGCTCCGGAGTTCTACCGCCGGCACGGCTACAAGGTGGTCTGCGCGATCCCGGACTACCCGCCGGGGATCACGGAGTACACGCTGCTGAAGCCGCTGCGCTGACTTCTCGGCCCCCGGCGTCGATCGCGGACCGCACGGCCCCGTGCACGGCACGCGCCAGCCGGGCGCCCCACAGCGACCGGGGCCCGGCGAAGGCGTGCACCTCGTCGCCGGGTGCCGGGACGCGGGCGGCGACGCACACCGCGTCCGTCGGCGTGCCGGAACAGTCGTGACCGGCGTCGAGCAGGGCCTGCACCTTGGCCTCGGTGGCGGTGGCCACGGCGTTGACCAGGGCGGCGTCGGTGAACGCCACGGGCACACGGACGACGATGTTGATCGTGCCCGGCCTCCCGGGACGTGCGCTGCCCTCCACCGGGGAGGCGGCCCACCCCCGCACCCCTATCCCGGCCGTGACCAGTGCCTCCGCGCCCCCGTCGGCCGCGTGCCCGTACCGGGACACATCGGCGGCGGTCATCAGCCCCACCCCCGGCCCAGCCAGCCCCGCCCCCGCGGCCAGCTCGTCCAGATGCCGCTCGGGATCGGTACGCCGGTACCCGTGCGACACCTGCGCGTTGACCACCCAGCCCCGCTCCCCGATCCCCCCGCCCAGCACAGCGCTGCTCACCATCCGCCACCCCGGCCCGGGCGCCCACACCAGCGCCCCCAACCGCTCCCCGTCCTCACACCGGCTCAGCAGCCGCACGGAACGCAGCCCGACGACCGTCGCAGCCGGCGAAACAGTGCCGGTCACCCCTCACCACTCCCCACCCTGGACACCACGGGTCCGATCGTATGCACCCGCGGTGCTGGCCCTACTCGGCAGACGGCGCCGGCGGGGCCGGGGGAAGCGGCGGGTGGAGCGGCCGGGGCGGGATCCGTGGCCCGGGTGGGCGCGGCGGCGGGGGCGGCTGCGGCTCCAGCGATCGCCGGGGGCGGGGCGCGGGCGGCCGGGGCGTGTACGGCGGCGGAGGGGACGGAGGCGGCGGGGGCGGTGTGAGCTCGGCGTCCGTCAGCAACGGGCCGCCCGCGCGCAGCCGTTCGATGGCCTGCTCGGCACGCCGGCGGGCCCGCGGATCGTCGTCACGCCGGAAGACCAGACGCACCCGCGCCGGCCGGCGGTACGCCCCGCCCATCGCCAGGGGGACGGCGGCTCCCCCGCGACGCTCCGTGTGGATCAGCTCGTACCCGAGCGCGTACGCGATCTCCTCGGCCCGCTCCTTCACCGCCGCGTAGCCCTCGATCTCGACCAGCCCCCGGCCGTCGAACCTCGAACGTATGTCGCCGTCGTCCATCCACCGATCCTCTGACGGAGCGCTCCCCCGGAACAGGAGGATGCTACGCGTCCTGCTCGTCCCGACCGGGTGCACGAACAGCTCTGCCCAGACGGTCAGCCCAGCCCCGCGCAGTGCCGCCCGCGTGCCTCAGTTCAGGCGCCGGGCTCCCGCCGAAGGCACCGCCTCGAAGACGCGGGGTGGCTTGTGTCCCGCTGTCGTGAAGGCCTCTTCGACGGCCTTGGTGATCAGGGGGACGTCGGGCTCGGCCGTGAGGACGATCGCCGAGCCGCCGAAGCCGCCGCCGGTCATGCGGGCGCCGAGGGCGCCGGCGGTGAGGGCCGTGTCGACGGTGAGGTCCAGTTCCGGGCAGGAGACGCGGAAGTCGTCGCGGAGGGAGGCGTGGCCCTCGGTGAGGATCGGGCCGATGGCCCGGGGGTCGCCGGAGCGGAGGAGGGAGACGGTCCGTTCCACCCGGTGGTTCTCGGTGACGACGTGGCGGACCAGGCGGACCAGTTCCTCGGCGTCGGCCGTCCCGGTGCGTCGGGCCTTCTCGGCCAGGCGGGACAGGGCCGGGGTGAGGTCCGGGTGCGGGATGTCGCGCAGGGCGTGCACGCCGAGGAGGCTCGCGGCCTTCTCGCAGCCGGCGCGGCGCTTGCCGTACTCGCCGCCGCTGTGGGCGTGGGTGACCTGGGTGTCGACGACCAGCAGGCGCAGGCCCGCGGCGGCCAGGTCGAACGGGATCTGCTGCTGGGAGAGGTCCCGGGTGTCGAGGAACAGGGCGTGGCCCGGCTCGCAGCAGGCGGAGGCGGTCTGGTCCATGATGCCCGTGGGGGCGCCCACGTAGATGTTCTCCGCCCGTTGGCAGAGGCGGGCCAACCGGCTGCCGGGTACGGCGAGTCCGTACAGGTCGTTCAGGGCCAGCGCGGTCACCACCTCGATGGCCGCCGAGGAGGACAGGCCCGCGCCGGTGGGGACCGTGGAGGACAGGTGGATGTCGGCGCCGGTCACGGTGTGGCCCGCCTCGCGCAGGGCCCACAGGACGCCGGCGGGGTAGGCGGTCCAGGTGGAGTCCGTGCCGGGGGCGAGGGAGTCGAGGCGGAGTTCGGTGACGCCGGAGTCGATGTCCGCCGAGTGCAGGCGCACGACGCCGTCCGTGCGGCGGGAGACCGCGGCGGTCGCCCGGTGCGGCAGGGCGAACGGCATGACGAAACCGTCGTTGTAGTCGGTGTGTTCGCCGATCAGGTTGACCCGGCCCGGCGCCGCCCAGACGCCCTCGGGCGCCGAGCCGTACAGTTCGGTGAAATGGTCCGCGACCTGCTGTGCGGCCTGCTGTTTGGCCACTACCGCTCCCTCGTGTTGTGCCGGGTGAACTCCCAGGCGTCGGCGACGATTTCCTTGAGGTCCGCGCGGGACGGGGTCCAGCCGAGCCTTTCGCGGGCCGTGTCCGCCGAGGCGACCAGGACGGCCGGGTCGCCGGGCCGGCGCGGGGCGATCACCTCGGGGATCGGGTGGCCGGTGACCTCGCGGACCGTTTCGACGACCTCGCGGACGGAGAAGCCGTTGCCGTTGCCGAGGTTGCAGATCAGGTGCGTGCCCGGTGCGGCGGCGTCCAGGGCCAGCAGGTGGGCCTCGGCGAGGTCGGCGACGTGGATGTAGTCGCGGACGCAGGTGCCGTCGGGGGTCGGGTAGTCGTCGCCGTAGACGGAGATCGACGCGCGGCGGCCCTGGGCGACCTGGAGGACCAGCGGGATGAGGTGCGACTCGGGGTCGTGCCGTTCGCCGCAGCGGCCGTAGGCGCCCGCGACGTTGAAGTAGCGCAGCGATACGGCGGCCAGGCCGTGGGCGTGCGCCTCGCTGGTGATCATGTGGTCGACGGCGAGCTTGGTGGCGCCGTAGGGGCTGGTGGGGCGTGTCGGGGCGGTCTCGGCGATGGGGCTCTGCTCGGGTTCGCCGTACGTCGCCGCCGTGGAGGAGAAGACGAGGCGGCCGATTCCCGCCTCGCGCATCGCGGCGATGAGGGCCAGGCTGCCGCCGACGTTGTTCTCCCAGTACTTCTCCGGCTTCGTCACCGACTCGCCGACCTGGGAGAACGCGGCGAAGTGCAAGACGCCGTCGTAGGAGGCGTCGAGCCATTTGGCGGCGTCGCGGATGTCGCCCTCGATGAACGCGGCCCCGGCGGGCACGCCCTCGCGGAAGCCGGTGGAGAGGTTGTCGAGGACGGTCACCTCGTGGCCGGCCTCCAGCAGGTGCTGGGCCACGACCCCGCCGACGTAACCCGCGCCACCCGTCACCAGGTACTTCATGAACTCGCTACCTCTCGCAGTCGCTCGGCCGCGCGCTCCGGCGGCACGTCGTTGATGAACACGCTCATGCCGGACTCGGAACCCGCGAGAAACTTCAGCTTGCCGGAAGTACGGCGGATGGTGAAAAGCTCTAGGTGGAGCGCGAAGTCGTCGCGGCTCACCCCGTCGAACGCCTCCAGCGCGCCGAACGGGGCCTGGTGCCAGGCCGCGATGTACGGCGTCGGAGGCTCACCGGTGCCGAAGATCCGGTCGAAGCGCCTCAAGAGTTCCAGATAGATCTGGGGGAATTCTGTGCGTGCCGCCTCGTCGAGCGCGAGGAGGTCGGGGACGCGCCGCCTCGGGTACAGGTGGACCTCGTACGGCCAGTGCGCCGCGTACGGCACGAACGCCACCCAGTGTTCACCCGCAAGGACGACCCGGTCTCCGGCGAGTTCGCGTTCCAGGACGGTGTCGAAGAGGTTCGCGCCGCCGGTCGCCTCCTGGTGCGCGGCGAGCGAGCGGAGCATGAGGGCGGTGCGCGGGGTGGTGAAGGGGTAGCCGTAGATCTGGCCGTGCGGGTGGCCGAGGGTGACGCCGATCTCGGCGCCCCGGTTCTCGAAGCAGAACACCTGCTCGATGGAGGGCAGATGGGACAGTTCGGCGGTGCGGTCGGTCCAGGCGTCCAGGACCAGGCCGGCCTGTTCCTCGCCGAGGTCGGCGAAGGACGCGTCGTGGTCGGAGGTGAAGCAGACGACCTCGCAGCGGCCGGAGTCCCCGGCGAGCGAAGGGAAGCGGTTCTCGAAGACGACGACGTCGTACGACGGTTCCGGGATCTCGCTGAGCCGCTCGCCCCGGGTGGGGCACAGCGGGCACTCGTCGGCCGGGGGGTGGTAGATCCGGCCCTGGCGGTGCGAGGCGACGGCGATCGAGTCGCCGAGCAGCACGTCCCGGCGGACCTCGGACGTGGTGACCGTACGGTCCAGCGGGCGCCGGTCCACCGTGTCGCGCACGGTGTCGTCCCGCAGGTCGTAGTAGATCAGCTCACGGCCGTCGGCCAGCCGCGTCGAGGTCTTCTTCACCGGGACTCCTTGTTCAGCACACCGCTCGCCAGGGATCCGAGGGGGATCCGAGAGGTGTGTCCGCACCCAATCACTCAACACAAACAAACATAACAAACCACAACTCGACAACACCCTGGATCATCACAATCAAACAAAGAACACCAACAGAACTGTTCAATTGCTGAACGCGGAGGCGTAGGTTCCGCCGTGGATCAGTTCGCCCGACGAAGCGAGTACGCATGCAAACCCCCCCATACGTCCCCATCGAGCTGGCGGCGGGGCTACGGCTCCCCACCAACGGGCTGGACTACGCGATCCTGGCGATCTACTTCGTCGTCGTCCTCGGCATCGGTTTCGCGGCCCGCCGCTCGGTGAAGACCAGTCTCGACTTCTTCCTCTCCGGACGCTCACTGCCCGCCTGGATCACCGGCCTGGCCTTCATCTCCGCGAACCTCGCCGCCACCGAGATCCTCGGCATGGCCGCGAACAGCGCGCAGTACGGCGCGTACACCGTGCACTGGTACTGGATCGGCGCCATCCCGGCCATGGTCTTCCTAGGCCTGGTGATGATGCCCTTCTACTACGGCAGCAAGGTCCGCTCGGTCCCCGAGTTCCTGCTGCTGCGCTTCGACCGGGGCGCGCACCTGCTCAGTTCGATCCTGTTCGCCCTGGCCGCGATCCTGATCGCCGGCGTCAACCTCTACGCCCTCGCGATCGTCGTCCAGGCGCTGCTCGGCTGGCCGCAGTGGGTGGCCATCGTGGTCGCGGGCGCGTTCGTGCTGGCGTACATCACGCTCGGCGGGCTGTCCTCGGCGATCTACAACGAGGTGCTGCAGTTCTTCGTGATCCTGGCCGCGCTGATCCCGATCACCGTGCTGGGCCTGAAGAAGGTGGGCGGCTGGGGCGGGCTGACCGACAAGCTCACCGCGAGCCACGGGGCCGACTTCACCACCGCGTGGGGCGGGACCGGCATCGGCCACGCCAACCCGCTCGGCGCGAACTGGCTGACCATCGTGCTCGGGCTCGGCTTCGTGCTGTCCTTCGGGTACTGGACCACCAACTTCGCCGAGGTGCAGCGCGCGCTGTCCGCGAAGAACCTCTCCGCGGGGCGGCGCACGCCGCTGATCGCCGCCTACCCGAAGATCTTCATCGTCTTCCTGGTGATGATCCCGGGGCTGGTCGCCGCCGCGATCGTGCCGAAATTCGGTACGCCGGCCTCGGGTTACCAGTACAACGACGCCATCCCGTACCTGATGCAGGAGCTGCTGCCCAACGGCGTGCTCGGCATCGCCGTCACCGGTCTGCTGGCCGCGTTCATGGCGGGCATGGCGGCCAACGTGTCCTCGTTCAACACGGTGTTCACCAACGACATCTGGGCGCGGTACGTGGTGCGGGGGCGTGAGGACGCGTACTACGTCCGGTTCGGCCGGCTCATCACCGTGGTCGGGGTGCTCGCCTCGGTCGGTACGGCGTTCCTGGCGTCGTCGTTCTCGAACATCATGAGCTACCTGCAGACGCTGTTCTCCTTCTTCAACGTGCCGATGTTCGTGGTGTTCGTCGTCGGCATGTTCTGGCGGCGGGCGTCCGCGAAGTCCGGGTTCTGGGGGCTGCTCGCGGGCACGGTCGCCGCGATGGTCAACTACTTCCTGTTCTACAAGAAGGGGATCATCTCCATCCCCACCGACCAGGGCGCCAACTTCGTCTCCGCGATCGCCGGGTTCGTCGCCGGGGCGGTCGTGATGGTCGCGGTGTCGCTGTTCACCAAGGCCAAGCCGGAGCGGGAGTTGCGCGGGCTGGTCTACGGCACGCGGTCCCCCGGCATGTCCGAGCCGCCGGCCGCCGGCGACGACGCGTGGTACCGCAAGCCGGCCCTGCTGGGCTGGGGCGCGGTTGTTCTGGCCGCCGCCTGCTACATCCCGTTCTCGTTCTGAGCGGGGGGATGAGGAAACCATGAGTGAACGTCCCGACCACGAGTCCTTCCACTCTTCCGGTTACTCGGAGGACGATGTCCAGCGCGAGGTGTCCGAGCTGGAGGCGAGGTCCGCGACGGCCGCGCGCATCTTCGATCTGCGGCGGATCATCGGTGGGCTGTTCGTGCTGTACGGCGTCATCGTGACGGTCGCCGGGATCACGGATTCGCAGTCCGCGATCGACAAGGCGCAGGGGGTCAATATCAACCTGTGGACCGGTATCGGCATGCTGCTGCTGGGCGTCTTCTTCCTGGCCTGGCTGAAGCTGCGCCCCACTCCGGGGAGGTCGCCGGAAGAGGGGGAGTAGGCAGGGCCGGCTTTCGAGTGCGGGCCCGTGGTGGCTGGTCGCGCAGTTCCCGCGCCCCCTTTGGGGAGTTGCCGTCCCGTCGGCCGTTGGGCACCGCTGCCTCGGGCCGCCTTACGGCCGCGGGTCCATCGTGGCTGGTCGCGCCCACGCGGCGGAGCCGCAGATCTACACCGCCCCGCGCCCCTTTGGGGAGTTGCCGTCCCGTCGGCCGTTGGGCACCGCTGCCTCGGGCCGCCACCCCAGCCGCGGGCAATCGTGCCGCAGGGCGGCACGGGTGGGCGCGGCAGCACCTTGCAAGCGCCGGTGAGTGGGAGATGCCCCGGCCCGGTGCGGTCGGGCCCGGGCTTATGGGAGGGGGCCCGCTCGGTCCAGCAAGCCCGTTCGCGCGGCCAGCGCTGCCGCTTCCAGGCGGGAGCCTACGCCGAGTTTCATGAGGACTCGTTGGACGTGGGTGCGGGCCGTGCTGGGGGCTATGTGCATGCCGGCGGCGATGAGGCGGGTGTCCTCGCCGTCGGCGACGCGGAGGAGGACCTCCACCTCTCTCGGGGTCAGCGCCTCCAGCAGCCGCTGGCCCTCGTCGTCCGGCTGGGCCGCCGGGTTGAGCAGGTCGGCGAAGGCGCCCTGGAGGAGTTGCGGGGCGACCGCCGCCTCGCCGGCCCGGGCCTTGATGATGGCCCGCTCGACGCCCTCGATCCGCTCGTCGTGACGGACGTACCCGGACGCCCCGGCCGCGAAGGCCGCCGCGATGCCGCGCGGGGACGGCACGGGGCCGAGGACCAGCACCGCGATCTGCGGCCGCTCACTCTTGATCCGCACCACCGGGTCGAACGCCCCCGCCTCGGCCGGTGCCGCCGTGCCCAGCAGGCACACCTCCGGCGCCCGCGCGATCACCAGCTCGGCCGCCCCCGCGGCCGGAGCGGCCGCCGCGAGCACCCGGTGCCCGCGCAGTTTCAGCGCCGAGGCCAGCGCCTCCGCGAGCAGGCGGTGGTCGTCGACGACCATCAGCCGCACTCCCATAGAGCAACCCCCCAGTCCCCCCCCCATGGATGCCCCAACTATGGACGCCCACCTGTGCACAAGGACAGAGCGCCCCCCGGCACCCGCCCCTCATGCCCCCGGAAGCTACACGCTTGTTCGACGTCGCGCTGCCCGTACCGACGAGAAGTGCCCCGGATCGATGAAATCCGGGGCACTTCCAGGTCACACGCGCATTCAGGGGGCGCGCGATCAGCCGTCCACGCCGAAGGCGGCCGCGAGGTAGTCCTTGTCCTTGCTCACGGAGTCCGGCTTGTCGGCGTACACCGCCGACATGTACAGCCGGCCGTTCCCGAAGAGGATCTCCGCGAAGTCCGGCTGCATGCTGATCTCGATGTGCTGCACCGCCTCCGTGGCGGCGGTCTCCAGCAGCGTGGTCTCCTTGAAGGAGCCGCCGTCGATGCTGACGGCCTGGGCGCCCTTGTCGTAGGGCGGCTGCTTGTAGGCGAGCAGGTTGGTGCCGTCCATGCGCAGCGGGGAGATCGTGTAGCCGTCGCCGGCGTCGGCGCGCTGGCCGGTCTGCTTGCCGGTGCTGAGGTCGAAGGCGATGATCTCGTTGGTCTGGCTGTAGCTGTCGCCGCTGCCGTCGTGCTCCTCGGTCGGCACATACAGCTTGCCGTTGCCGACGACGATCTGCTTGCAGCCCTCGACCTGGGTGATGCCGTCGCAGTCGCCGCCGTACTGCTTGCCGGGCGCGGAGATGCGGGTGAGCAGCTTGCCGGTCTTGTTGTCGATGGAGAAGTAGTCGGAGATGCCGCTGCCGTCGCCGGCGCTGTCACCGACGTCGGCCGCGACGACCAGCGGGTCGGTGGAGACCACGGACGCGTACTCGATGCCGGAGGTCATCTTGTACTCGGAGATCACCTTCCCGGAGTTCGGGTCGATGGTCTGGATGTGCAGCTGGCGGCTGTCGTAGTCGCCGCACTTGCGGACCGCGACCAGCTTGGCACCGCCGCCGTACCCGGCGTCGTAGCAGGTGTCGTCCGGCTTGGGCTGCCACAGCTGCTTGCCGGAGTCGATGTTCCAGGCGGCGCCGCCGCTGGTGCTGCCGACGGCGACGGTGTGTTGCGAGACCGTCACATTGCTGAAGTTGATCGGGTAGTCACCGGAGTTGACCGACTTCGTCCACAGCTTGGTGCCGTTGTCGAGGTCGATCGCCGCGACCTTGCTGCAGCCAGCGGAGGAGTGCGCGGCGGGCATCTTCGGCTGGAAGGCGACCGCCGTCTTGTTGTCCGCGGTGACGTGCTGGCTGGCCGCGCACACCGGGCCGGGCAGCTTGATCGTCCACAGCTTGGTGCCCTTGGCCGGGTCGTAGCCGTTGATCTCGGCGACGCCGCTCTTGGCGTACACCTTGTCGGTCAGCCAGGAGCCGTCGGTGACGACGGTGTCCTTGACCTTGGGCATGTCGACCTGGAAGAGCGTCTTGGCGGACGGGTCGGACGGCGCCTTCTCCTTGCCGCCGGAGGACGTGCCCCCGGAGCCGCCGCCCGTGCCGTTCTTGCCGCCGCTTTTGCCGCCGCTGGAGCTCGCGGTGTTGTGCGTCTTGTTGTCGTCGCCGCCGGAGGACTTGGCGTACCAGACGCCGCCGCCGATGATCAGCGCGATGGCGGCGACCGCCGCGACGACGATGATCAGCGCCGTGTTGTTGCGGCCGCCGCCGGGCTGTCCGGGCTGCGGCTGCATCGGCATGTTCGGGCCGCCCGGGTAGCCGTAACCGGGCTGCGTGGGCTGGCCGTAGGCCGGCGTCGGCGGCTGACCGTACGCCGGGGTGGGCGGCTGGCCGTAGGCGGGGGTGGCCGGGGCGCCGTACGGGTTCTGCGGCTGGCCGCCCGGGTAGCCGTAGCCCGCCGGGGGCTGGGGCGGCTGGGGCGCCTGGGGGTAGCCGTAGCCGGGCTGGGGCTGCTGCGGCGGGGCCGGCGGCGGCGGTGTCTGCTCGCCGGGTTGCTGCGGGTAGCCGTAACCGGGCTGCGGCTGGGGCGGCTGCGGCTGGGACTCCGGGCCCTTCTGCAGGCTCGGCGGGGTCGCCGGAGCAGGGGGCGGCGGGGTCGCCGGGGCCGCCGGCGGCGGGGCCGGCTGGTCCTGGGGCGGGCCGAAACCGCCCTGCTGCGGGGGCTGGTTGGGCGGCGGAGGGGGCGGCTGGGTCATGACGGAGGTACCTCGGTGAAGCTCGAAGGGCCGGACGGCGGAAGGCGTACGACGGACGGGCCGGGGGCGATGGACGGGGCCGGGCCGGGGCTCACTTGCCGAAGGCCATCATCAGCTTCTCCTTCGAGTCGTCGTTGCCGGTCAGCCGGGTGGAGGAGATGTAGAAGCGGCCGTCGACGTAGTCCGTGTCACCGTCGAAGAAGCCGTTCTCGATCTCCGCCGTGCCCGCCGGGTTCTGCAGCAGCTTGGCCGGCTGGTGCGAGGAGCCGGTCGTCGGGATCGCCACGACCTGGCCGCCCGCGTCGTACGACGGGCTCACGTAGGCGATGAGCTTGCCGTTCTCGATCTTCATCGGCGACATCGACTCGTCCGAGGGCGACTTGACCCGCCACTTCTCCTTGCCGCTGGACAGGCTGATCGCGACGATCTCGTTGGCCGAGCCCGTCTTGTCCGTGGGCAGGTACAGCGTGGAGGAGTCGACGGCGACGCCCGAGCAGCCCTGCAGGTCGCGTTCGAGGATCGCCCAGCCGCACTGCGGGGCGAACTTCTCGTTGACGGTGACCTGGGAGGTGAACTTGCCCGTGCCGCTGAGCATGGAGATGTTCCATGCCTTCTTCTTCTCGTTCGTCAGGTAGATCACGAGCGGGTTCAGGGAGTACGTCCGCGCGACCTGCCAGCCCTTCTTCACCTTCTGGGTCCAGCGGACCTTTCCGGTCGCCGGGTCCAGCTCCTGGATCTCGTCGTGCTCGTTGCTGCCCATGGCGTCGCAGGAGGCGACCTGGATCAGCCGGTTCGGGCCGCCGGCGAAGGCGGTCGGGAAGCAGCTGTCGCCGTACTTCTTCTTGTCGTACAGCTTCTTGCCGCCGGCCAGGTCGTACGCCGTGCCCGACTGGGAGCGGCCCACCATCAGGGTCTTGCCGCTGATGGTCAGCTCGACGCTGAGCGCGCTGTCGAACAGGCCACCGTCGGCGACCGTGCCGCTCCAGCCCTTCTTACCGGTGTTCAGGTCGATCTGCTGGAGTTGGTTGCACTTGGCGCGGTCGCTGGTGCCGCTCATGTAGGCGATGACGACCTTGTCGTCGGCCGACTTCTGCGAGGTGACCGCGCAGATCTTCTGCGGGAAGGTGATCGGGGACCAGGCCGGGTCGCCGTCGCCGACGTTGTACGCGAAGACCTGCTTGTACGCCGCCTTCACCGCCGTCTTGCCGGTGATCCACATGCCGGGGGCGTCCGCGCCGGAACCGGGCGCGTCCGGCGCCGACTTGTACCAGAGGACCTTGGCCTCGCCGGGCTGCCGGCCGTCGTTGAGGTTCTCCGGGTCCTTGCCGCCGTCGCCGCTGCCGTCACCGGGGTTGGCGGGCGCGCCGGACGCGGAGGGCTTGTCGTCGTGGCTCTTCCCGGCGACCGGCTTCTTCTTGCCGCCGTCGTCGCCACCGCTGGTGACCGCGTACACGGTGCCGCCGATGACGAGCAGCGCGGCGACCGCGGCGCCGATGATCAGGGCCGGCTTGCCCTTCAGTCCGCTCTTCCCGCCGCCGGGACCGCCGGGCACGCCGGGGCCGCCCGGGTAACCGGGCTGCTGCGGGTAGCCGTAGCCCTGCCGGGGCTGCTGGGCGTACGGGCCCGGCTGCTGCGGATAGCCGTACGGGCCGGGGGCGCCGGGCGCGGCCGGGGCGCCGTACGGACCGGGCTGCGTCGGCTGACCGGGCTGGGCGGCCTGGCCGGGCGCGGCCGGGGCGCCGTACGGACCGGGCTGCGTCGGCTGACCGGGCTGGGCGGCCTGGCCGGGCGGCTGCTGGGGCGCCTGCGGGTAGCCGTAGCCGGGCTGTTGCGGCGGGGGGCCCTGGGGCGGCTGGGCGGGCGGCGGGGGTGCGCCGAAGCCGCCCTGCGCGGGCGGGGTCTGCGGTGCCCCGAATCCTCCGCCCTGCGGCTGCTGCGGCGGCTGCTCCGGCGGCGGTCCGAACCCGCCCTGCGGCGGCTGGCTGGGTGGCTGACTCATCAGCGCTCTCCCCCGTTTCACTGATTTCTCGCCACGCCCCGAGGGTCGTGACCGACCCAAGGCCGCGTATCGACAGTTCTCAGACGGCCCTTTCTATCACCCGCCGCCGACAGCGAAGGGGGCCGGTTCCGCCCCTGTTCCCAAGGGAGAACCGGCCCGTGATGCCCTCGTTACGCGCCTTCACGCCCCCTTCACGCGCCGCGCGCAACCGGCGCCGCGCGCGCCACCGCCCAGCCTGATCCGACCGGCAGGCCCTACGCGTCCTCCGCCAGTTCCAGCCAGCGCAGTTCCAGTTCCTCGCGCTCGCCCGCCAAGTCGCGGAGCTGGGCGTCCAGTTCGGCGACCTTCGCGAAGTCCGTGGCGTTGTCGGCGATCTGCGTGTGGAGCTTGGACTCCTTCTCGGAGACCTTGTCCAGCTGCCGCTCGATCCTCTGGAGTTCCTTCTTGGCGGCGCGCTGGTCGGCGGCGCTCTTCTCGGGGACGGCCGGCTTGGGCGCGGTGGCGGCGGCCTGCGCGGCGACCGCCTCCTCCATCCGCTGCCGCCGCTCCAGGTACTCGTCGATGCCGCGCGGCAGCATCCGCAGCGTGGCGTCGCCGAGGAGGGCGAACACGCGGTCGGTGGTGCGCTCGACGAAGAACCGGTCGTGGGAGATGACGATCATCGAGCCGGGCCAGCCGTCGAGGAGGTCCTCCAGCTGGGTCAGGGTCTCGATGTCGAGGTCGTTGGTGGGCTCGTCGAGGAAGAGGACGTTGGGCTCGTCCATGAGGAGGCGCAGCAGCTGCAGCCGCCGCCGCTCACCGCCGGACAGGTCGCCGACGGGCGTCCACTGCTTCTCCTTGCCGAAGCCGAACGTCTCGCAGAGCTGGCCGGCGGTCATCTCGCGGCCCTTGCCGAGGTCGACGCGCTCCCGGACCCGCTGCACGGCCTCCAGGACCCGCCAGTCGGGGTCGATCTCGGCGACCTCCTGGGAGAGGTAGGCGAGCTTGACGGTCTTGCCGACGGCGACCCGGCCGCCCGCCGGCTGCGCCTCGCCCTCGCTGCGGGCGGCCTCCGCCATGGCCCGCAGCAGGGAGGTCTTCCCGGCGCCGTTGACGCCGACGAGGCCGATGCGGTCGCCGGGGCCGAGCTGCCAGGTGACGTGCTTGAGCAGCACCTTCGGCCCGGCCTGCACGGTGACGTCCTCCAGGTCGAACACCGTCTTGCCGAGCCGGGAGGACGCGAACTTCATCAGCTCGGAGCTGTCCCGGGGCGCTGGCACGTCCGCGATCAGCTCGTTGGCGGCCTCGACGCGGAAGCGCGGCTTGGAGGTGCGGGCGGGGGCACCGCGGCGCAGCCAGGCCAGCTCCTTCCTGACCAGGTTCTGCCGCTTGGTCTCCTCGGTGGCCGCGATCCGCTCGCGCTCGGCGCGGGCGAAGACGTAGTCGGAGTAGCCGCCCTCGTACTCGTAGACATCGCCGCGCTGCACGTCCCACATGCGGGTGCAGACCTGGTCCAGGAACCAGCGGTCGTGGGTGACGCAGACGAGCGCCGAGCGCCGCTCCCGCAGGTGCCGGGCGAGCCAGGCGATGCCCTCGACGTCGAGGTGGTTGGTGGGCTCGTCCAGGACGAGCAGGTCCTGGTCCTCGATGAGCAGCTTGGCGAGCGCGATCCGGCGCCGCTCACCACCGGACAGCGGCCCGATGACCGTGTCCAGGCCCTTGGGGAACCCGGGCAGGTCCAGGCCGCCGAACAGCCCGGTCAGTACGTCCCTGACCTTGGCGTTCCCGGCCCACTCGTGGTCGGCCATGTCCCCGATGACCTCGTGGCGGACGGTCGCCTCCGGGTCGAGCGAGTCGTGCTGGGTGAGCACGCCGAGCCGCAGGCCGCCGGAGTGGGTGACCCGCCCGGTGTCGGCCTCCTCCGCCTTGGCCAGCATCCGGATGAGGGTCGTCTTCCCGTCGCCGTTGCGCCCGACGACCCCGATCCGGTCCCCTTCGGACACGCCGAGTGACACACCGTCCAGCAGGGCACGGGTGCCGTACACCTTGCTGACGTTCTCGACATTGACCAGGTTGACGGCCATTTCACTCCTGCCCGGGGGGATGGATCAGCCTTCAAGCGTAGGCCCTGCGGGGGGTGGGGCGGGGCGTGGGAGTGTTGTCACTCTTTGTGATGACGTGATCGGGAAGGGGCCGCTACGGTGGAGGGCAGGCAGCAGGATCCCGTCCATGGGAGGAACCATGACCGCCGAGTCCGTAGAGCACCGCACCGAGTGGCCGGTGCCGCCGCAGGACGGCTACACCGTGGACGACCTGTTCACGCTGCCCAATCTCCCGCCGCACACCGAGTTGATCGACGGGAGCCTGGTTTTCGTGAGTGCCCAGCGGGACTTTCGCAGTGTCGTCATTGACCTGCTCGTGAGCGGGTTGCGCCGCACCGCACCGCAGGACCTGAGGGTGCGCCGTGAGATGACCGTGGTCATCGACCGCCGCAACGGCCCGGAGCCGGACGTCTCGGTCATCCGCGCGGAAGCCGTCAAGGGCCCGGAGCAGACGTACTACCAGGTCGCCGATGTCCTGCTCGCCGTCGAGGTGGTGTCGCCCGACTCCGAGGCGCGTGACCGAGACTACAAGCCGCACAAGTACGCGGCGGCGGGCATTCCGCACTTCTGGCTGGTCGACATGGCCGGCCAGGACAAGCACCCGGTGGTCCAGGTCTACGAACGCGGCGAGGCCACGGGCACGTACGCCCTGACCGGCATCTACCACGACCGGCTCAAGGTCAGCGTTCCCTACGACATCGACATCGATCTGACCGCCATCGACGCTCTCTGAGCCGGCTCACACCACCGTCGCCCCCGGCACCGGCCCCGCCGCCGTCCGCACGGTCCTGCACGTGCCGGACGTCCGCAGGGCCGCCGCCACCTTCTCCGCCGACTCGGCGTCGCGCGCCAGGAAGGCCGTGGTCGGCCCGGAGCCGGAGACCAGGGTGGCGAGGGCGCCGGCGGCGCGGCCCGCCTCCAGGGTGTCCGCCAGCTCGGGGAAGAGGGAGAGGGCCGCGGGCTGGAGGTCGTTGGAGACGGTGGCGGCCAGTGCCTCCACGTCGCCCTTGGCCAGCGCGTCGAGCAGGTCCCGCGAGGCCACCGGCTCGGCGATTTCCCGTCCCTCGGCGAGCCGGTCGAACTCCCGGAACACCGCCGGGGTGGACAGCCCCCGCCCGGCCATCGCGAACACCCAGTGGAAGGTGCCGCCGGTCTCCAGGGCCGTCAGCTGCTCACCGCGGCCGACGCCGAGCGCGGCACCGCCGACCAGGCTGAAGGGGACGTCGCTGCCCAGGTCGGCGCAGATCGTGAGGAGTTCGGCGCGAGAGGCGCCCGTGCCCCACAGGGTGTCGCAGGCCAGCAGCGCGCCGGCGCCGTCGGCGCTGCCGCCCGCCATGCCGCCGGCGACCGGGATGTCCTTGGCGATGTGGACGTGCACGTTCGGCTCGATGCCCCGGCGCGCGGCGAGGGCGAGGGCCGCGCGGGCGGCGAGGTTGGTGTGGTCCAGGGGGACCTGGGCGGCGTCCGGGCCCTCGCAGGTGATCCGGAGATCGTCGGCGGGGGTGACGGTGACCTCGTCGTGGAGGCCGACAGCGAGGAAGACGTTGGCGAGGTCGTGGAAGCCGTCGGGGCGGGCGGCGCCGACCGCGAGCTGGACGTTGACCTTGGCGGGGACGCGGACGGTGACGCTCACCGGGGTGACGCTCACTGGGCTGCGGGCTCCTTGTGCTCGGCGATGCGCGCGAACTCCTCGACGGTCAGCGACTCGCCGCGCGCCTGCGGGGAGACGCCGGCGGCGACCAGGGCCGCCTCCGCGGCGGCGGCGGAACCGGCCCAGCCGGCGAGGGCGGCGCGCAGGGTCTTGCGGCGCTGCGCGAAGGCCGCGTCGACGACCGCGAACACCTCGCGCTTCGAGGCGGTCGTCTTGACCGGCTCGGTCCGCCGGACCAGGGAGACGAGGCCGCTGTCTACGTTCGGGGCGGGCCAGAAGACGTTGCGGCCGATGGCGCCGGCGCGCTTCACGTCGGCGTACCAGTTGGCCTTCACGGAGGGCACGCCGTACACCTTGTTGCCGGGGGCGGCGGCGAGGCGGTCGGCGACCTCGGACTGCACCATGACGAGGGTGCGCTCGATGCTGGGGAAGGTGTCGAGCATGTGCAGCAGTACGGGGACGGCGACGTTGTAGGGCAGGTTCGCGACGAGTGCGGTCGGCGGGGGGCCGGGGAGCTCGGTGACGTGCATGGCGTCGGAGTGGACGAGGGCGAACCGGTCGGCGCGGGTGGGCATGCGGGCGGTGATGGTGGCGGGGAGGGCGGCGGCGAGTACGTCGTCGATCTCGACCGCGGTGACCCGGTCGGCGGTGTCCAGCAGGGCGAGGGTGAGGGAGCCGAGGCCCGGGCCGACCTCCACGACGACGTCGCCGGGGCGGACTTCCGCGGTGCGGACGATACGGCGGACCGTGTTGGCGTCGATCACGAAGTTCTGGCCGCGTTGCTTGGTGGGGCGGACGCCGAGGGCGGCGGCGAGTTCGCGGATGTCGGCGGGGCCGAGGAGGGGGTCGGTCTGCGGGCTGCTCACCCGACAAGGGTACGGGGGTGTACTCACCGGTGCCGCCAAGGTCCCGCGCACTGCAGCGGGCGGGGGAAGGCCACCCTCACCGGCGCTGCCCGGGTGCCCTGCGCTGCAGCGGGCCGGGGGAGGTCCACGCTCACCGGCGCTAACGGGGTGCCGCTGCGCCCACCCGTGCCGCCCTTAGCGGCACGCATGCCCGCAGCTAGTGCGTACGTGCCCCGTCAGGGGCGCGGGGAACTGCGCGACGAGCCACAGCGGGTCCGCGGGCTGGGGACGGGCGGCGGGTGCTAGCCGTGGAGGCGGGGGCCGCAGTGGGGCCAAGGGGTGGTGCCTCGGCGGATGTACAGCTTTTTGGCGCGGTAGGTCTGTTCCGAGGGGGACGCGTCCTGGGGGCGTCCCGTGCCGCCGAGGCTGTGCCAGGTGTGGGCGTCGAACTGGTAGAGCCCGCCGTACGTCCCGGACGGGTCGACCGCGTGCGGTCGGCCTCCCGACTCGCACGCGGCGAGCCCGTGCCAGTCGAGGTGGTCCGCGCCGTGCACGGACGGCGGCAGCGGCTTGGTGCCCACCTTGACGATCTGCCGCCGCGGCTTGCGCACGACCTCCTCCCCCTCCTGCCGCGGTTTCTCCCGCACCCCGTTGACCGTGCGGACCAGATAGGTGACCCGGCGCAGCCCCGGCCGGCCCGGCCGTTCGACGACCTCCGTGCCCTTGAACAGCGTCGAGTCCTCCACCCGTTCCACGGCGAACGGGATCTGCTCCTCGCGGACCTCCCGGTGCCCCCGCACCCGCAGCACGGTCACCGTCTGCCCGTCGCGCGGGAAGCTGTCGAGCGGCACGGAGGTGGTGTCCTGGCCGTGCAGGGTGACCCCCGCCTCCTCGACGGCCCGGCGGACGGTCGCCGCGTTGGTGCGGACGGTGCGGGTGCGGCCGTCGGCCATGACGTTGACGGCCCGCTCGGTGCGCACGTCCAGCGCGAGCCCGGCGCGCCCGATCGGCTGGGACCGCGAGGTCGACACGTACGCGCCCTCCGCCCGCACCCCCAGTTGTCTGAGCGCCCCGTCGACGGTGTGCGCCGTCGTCCAGACCTCGCGCCGCTCGCCGTCCAGGGTGAGCCGGACCGGACGGCCGTAGCGCACCGCGACCTCGTCGCCGCTGGCGAGGTCCGTGCCGCCGGTGGGGGCGACCATGTCGTGCGCGCCGACGTCCACGCCCTGCTCGGCGAGGAGTTCGGAGACGTCGTCGGCGAAGGTGTGCAGGGTGCGCGTGTGGCCGTCGACGTTCAGCTCGACCGCCTTGTCCTTGGCGACGAACGCGGTGGTGCCGCCGGCGAGGAAGGCGACGACCAGGGCCTGCGGCAGCAGCCGGCGCACAGCGGACGGGCCGCCGGACTCCGGACGCTCGGCGCCGTGCGTCCCGCGCCGGCGCGCGGCGCGCCCGCCGGTCCCCGCGGGCGCCTCGTGCTGCGAGATCATCACCAGGGGTTCCGTCACGGCCTCGGCCGACTGCCTCGGCACCGGCAGCGCCGGCTCGGTGACGAAGTACGCCTGGGCCTCGTAGGCGGGCCGGTAGGTGTCCTCGTACAGCCCGTACGGCAGGGTCTCCGCGGTGTGCACGGAGGTGTCCTGGCCGTACGGGCCGTACGCCTCGTACGCCTCGTGGGTCTCGTACTGCGACTTGCTCACGCCGACACGCTCCAGGGGGATCCTCAGGGGTCTGGATCGGGCCCCCAGAACCTAGCGGAGCGGGCGTCACTCTCCAAAGCGACGCGGCTACGGACAGTTGTCCTGGTGAACGTGCGCCCAGTACCGCTCAGTACCCGAACGCGCGAGCGGTGTTCGCGCCCAGCGCCGTCGCCAGGGTGTCCTCGTCGACGCCCCGTACGGCGGCCATCGCGCGCACGGTGACCGGCACGAGGTAGGGCGCGTTCGGCCGGCCGCGGTAGGGCGCCGGGGTGAGGAAGGGCGCGTCGGTCTCCACCAGGACCAGCTCCAGCGGGGCGACGGCGAGGGCGTCCCGGAGGTTCTGGGCGTTCTTGAAGGTGACGTTGCCGGCGAAGGACATGAAGTAGCCCTCGCGGGCGCAGATCGCGGCCATGTCGGCGTCGCCGGAGTAGCAGTGGAAGACGGTGCGCTCGGGGGCGCCCTCCTCCTTCAGCACGCGCAGCACGTCGGCGTGGGCGTCCCGGTCGTGGATCACGAGGGCCTTGCCGTGCCGCTTGGCGATCTCGATGTGGGCGCGGAAGGACCGCTCCTGCGCCTCCATGCCCTCGGGCCCGGTGCGGAAGTGGTCCAGTCCCGTCTCGCCGACGGCCTTGACGTGAGCGAGCGCGGCCAGCCGGTCGATCTCGGCGAGCGCCTCGTCCAGCGCGGCCTCGCCCCCGCCGTCCCGCGCGCCCTGCCGCGACCAGCCTCCCCCAGCCCTGGGGGGCTGGGAGGTGCCCCCAGGGTCCCCGTGGACGATGCGCGGGGCCTCGTTGGGGTGCAGGGCGACGGCCGCGTGGACGTGTCCGTACGCGGCCGCGGTCTCGGCGGCCCAGCGTGAGCCCTTGAGGTCGCAGCCGACCTGGACGACGGTCGTCACCCCCACCGACGCCGCCTTCGCCAGCGCCTCGGCCACCGTGCCGGACTGCATGTCGAGGTGGGTGTGCGAGTCGGCGACGGGCACCCTGAGGGGCGCCGGCGCGGGAGGAGCGGCGTTCTTGTCGGTCCTGTCGTTCTTGCCGCCGCCGGTGGCGTCCTGGCTGTTCGAAGGCATGCCCCGATCCTACGAAAGGGGCATGCCCCGGCCTCCGGCCCGGTCAGCCGGCCTTGCGGTGGTGGAAGAGGTGCAGCAGGTCGGACAGGTGCCAGTGGTGCTGCTCGCCGTCCCGCGCCCTGCGGGACTCGGGCGCCTCCCGCAGCCGGGTCCCCTCCGGCTTCTCCGGGAGCACGGGCTCCGGCACGTGGTGCTGGTACTGCTCCTCGGCGCTGCGCACGGAGGAGACACGGCCCGGCCGCATGATCCGCACCTCGTGGCCGTCACAGTTCTGGCACGTGGGCCGGGTCAGCGGCGAGGGCACGACCCTTCCGTCGGCCACGTAGGTGACGTACTGGTGGCCGTCGACGTCGGTGTGGTGCTCAATCGCGTACGACTGCTCCCAGCCGTGCCCGCACCGCATGCAGGCGAACGAGTACGACTCGTGTACGACGGCTGTGGCCGTGCCGCTCAGGCCGGTCTGCCCTGCGATCTCACTCATGCCAGCTGCTCCTCTTGTCCGCTGGACAAGCACCCCCGGCGAGGGTTCCCCCGGAACCCGAGGGGGCGAGGGACGGGTGCGCCCCTACGACAAGTGGACGCCTCAACCAGCGCGAATGCATCCGCCCTGTCGAGTATTGGAGGCGATTTGGACGTTCCTTGCCCCGAGCCCCCCATCCAGGGGACCCGATCTTTGCCTACAGCACGGGCAATTTTACTCCGCTTTGCCCCACAGAGCGGCCTGGCAGGGGGCCCCCGCAGGAGCGCCCCGAAGGGGCGCGGGGCTGTGTCGATATGCGGCTCCGCCGCGTGGGCGCGACCAGCCACAACGCACCAGCACCGAACAACGCACCGCACCCGCGAAACTCAAGCCCGTTTCGAAGAAACAACCGCGTCAAAAACCACCCTCTTGGGCACCCCCACCTCCACAGCGACAGCGGCGATCGCCTCCTTGCGCCGCTCCCCCGCCTCCTCCCGCACCCGCACCCTCCGCACCATCTCCTCCGCGTCGATCTCCTCGGGCCCGGAGTCCGGCGCGCCCTCGACGACCACGGTGATCTCCCCCCGCACCCCCTCCGCGGCCCACGCCGCCAGCTCGGCGAGCGGACCGCGCCGTACCTCCTCGTACGTCTTGGTCAGCTCGCGGCAGACGGCGGCCCGCCGCTCCGCGCCGAAGACCTCGGTCATCGCGGCGAGGGTGGCGTCCAACCGGTGCGGGGACTCGAAGTACACGAGGGTGCGCCGCTCGGCGGCCACCTCGCGGAGCCGGGACAGCCGCTCGCCGGTCTTGCGCGGCAGGAACCCCTCGAAGCAGAAGCGGTCGACGGGCAGCCCGGACAGCGCGAGCGCGGTGAGCACGGCGGACGGGCCGGGTACGGCGGTGACCCGGACGTCCTGCTCCACGGCGGCGGCGACCAGCCGGTACCCGGGGTCGGAGACGGACGGCATCCCGGCGTCGGTGACCAGGAGCACGCGGGCCCCGCCGAGCAGTTCCCCGACGAGTTCGGGGGTGCGGGCGGACTCGTTGCCCTCGAAGTAGGACACCACCCGGCCCTTGGGGGTCACGCCCAGCGCCTGGGTGAGCCGGCGCAGCCGCCGGGTGTCCTCGGCGGCGACGACGTCGGCGGCCGCCAGCTCCTCGGCGAGCCGGGGCGGCGCGTCCGCGACGTCGCCGATGGGGGTACCTGCCAGGACAAGGGTTCCAGTCACGCCCCCCATACTCCCAGGGCCCCGGGGACCGGGGGAAAACGACCGGCATGCCGACGGGTAGGGCCATGCGCGGGACTCACACAGAAGGGTTCCCTACGATGGCGCGGTGACCAGTACCGCGTCCTCCACGGACCTCCGGCAGGGCCAGGCACCGCACGACGAGCGGCCGTCGTGGCAGCAGCGGCTGCGCCGGTTCGGCTACCGGCCGGCCACGCCCCACGGCACGGTGCCGGGGGGCGACGTACGCGATCAGCTGGTGCCGCCGTACGCGCGGCCCGGTGCGCGCCTGTGGCAGGCCCTCGGGGTGCCGCCGGTGCTCGCGGACCGGCTCACGCGCTGGTCGGGGTGGGGCGGGCCGCTGCTGGTGACACTGATGGCGGGCCTGATGCGGTTCTGGAACCTGGGCAGCCCACGGGCGGTCATATTCGACGAGACGTACTACGCGAAGGACGCGTGGGCGCTGGTGCACCGGGGCTTCCCGGTGAACTGGGACGGCAAGAACGTCAACGACCTGGTGCTGCAGACGCACGGGCACCTGGCGATTCCCACGGACGCGTCGTACGTGGTGCATCCGCCGGTCGGCAAGTACGTCATCGGGATCGGTGAGCTGATCTTCGGGTTCAACCCGTTCGGCTGGCGGTTCATGACGGCGCTGCTGGGGACGCTCAGCGTGCTGCTGCTGTGCCGGATCGGGCGGCGGATGTTCCGTTCGACGTTCCTCGGCTGTCTGGCGGGCGCGCTGATGGCGGTGGACGGGCTGCACTTCGTGATGAGCCGGACGTCGCTGCTCGACGGTGTGCTGATGTTCTTCGTGGTGGCCGCGTTCGGCTGTCTGGTCATCGACCGGGACAAGGCGCGGGAGAGACTGGCCGCCGCGCTGCCGGTGCAGGGGGACGGGCGGGTCCGGCCGGACGCGGACGTCGCCGACACCTTCCGGTTCGGGTGGCGGCCGTGGCGCTGGGCGGCGGGGCTGATGCTGGGCCTGGCGTGCGGCACGAAGTGGAACGGCCTGTACATCCTGGCCGCGTTCTGTGTGATGGCGGTGCTGTGGGACGTCGGTGCCCGCAAGGTGGCGGGTGCCCGGCAGCCGTACGCCGCCGTGCTGAAGTACGACACGGGGCTGGCGTTCCTGGCGACGGTGCCGGTGGCGATCGCGGTGTACCTGCTGTCGTGGATCGGCTGGATCCTCTCCCCGGCGGACGGCACCGGTGGCTACTTCCGGGACTGGGCGGCGACCGCCGGCAAGGGCGGCCGCTGGACGGTCCTGCCGGACTGGCTGCGCAGTCTGTGGCACTACGAGCACCAGGTGTACGAGTTCCACATCGGGCTGACCCAGCCGCACACGTACCAGTCCAATCCGTGGAGCTGGATCGTGCTGGGCCGCCCGGTGTCGTACTTCTACGAGTCCCCCTCCCCCGGTACGGACGGCTGCCCGTCGGACGCCGGGGAGAAGTGCGCGCGGGAGGTGCTGGCCATCGGCACGCCGGTGCTGTGGTGGCTGGCCTGCATCGCGATCGTGTACGTGCTGTGGCGCTGGGCGTTCCGCCGGGACTGGCGGGCCGGGGCCATCGCGTGCGGCATCGCGGCCGGCTACCTGCCGTGGTTCATGTACCAGGAGCGGACGATCTTCCTGTTCTACGCGGTCGTCTTCGTGCCGTTCCTGTGCCTGGCGGTGGCGATGCTGCTCGGGGCGGTCATCGGCCCGCCGGGTTCGAGCGACACCCGCCGGGTCGTCGGCGCGTCGGCGGCGGGCGTGCTGGTCCTGCTGATCGCCTGGAACTTCGTCTACTTCTGGCCGCTGTACACGGGAACGGCCATCCCGATCGACCAGTGGCGGTCGCGGATGTGGCTGGATACGTGGGTCTAGCTGGGCAGACACACCATGAGGGCGCGGCAGACAGCCGTGCCCTCATGGTCGTTGTTGGTCATTAGTGGCTGTCATTGGCCCCCTCGGACGGCCCGGGGACGGCCCCGCGCTGGGCCTCGGCAGACTTACAGCGGGCTTGCTCCGCACAGCCTGAGCAGGCACTTCCCTCTTTGTTGAGCCATCCGGGGGACACATGAGGGAAGCGGCGCCCTTGACCTCCGGAGGCAACGCTGCTCGGGCCTCCTCAGGGGACATATGTTCGGTATGCACCGCGGCACCAGCAAGGGAACCGACCTGGTACCTATCCCCCTTCTTGAGCAGGTCCCATGCGCACCACCAACGGACACGCGATCACGACGGCTCCCAGAGCGACTCTCTGCTGGGCACTGGCCGTGGCCTGCCAGACTCAGACCCCGCCCTATGTAGGCGCCGTCGCTGTTCTACGGCCTGGACCACGACGGGTTCAGTCGGGTGCCTAGCGGCTCTTCTTAGTGGCACAGATGATGCTGTGGATGGGGATGGTGTCCGGTGTCAGTGTGGCCGGGTCTTGAGTGATTGTATTTGTGATATCGAAGCCGCTTTCCTTCAGCCATGTTGTGTAGGTGGTGAGCTTTTGGGGCCCGCCCTGAGCCATCGTGCAGCCGAGAAAGTAGGCTGGGAAGAAGTCCGCGACGGCGTCTGCGATGGTGTCTTCGGGGTAGGTCAGTGACAAGGCGATCACCTTTCCGCCGACGTCGAGACTTTCGAAGACGTTGTCTAGGATTCGGCGGGCGGAGTCCCTGTCCCACATATCGAGGAAGTGCTTGATCATGATGATGTCGAAGCCGCGTGGAACCTCGGCGAAGGCATCGCCGCCGATGAAGGAGCAGTGCTCCTCCACTCCGTGAGTGCGGAAGTTTTCCAGCGTCTCGGCTTCTTTCTCCGGGAGGTCGAAGCATGTGACATGGAGGTTCTTTCCCGGGTGATGTTGATGGGCGAGAAGCGCGCCTTGACCGGTGTTGCCCGCAAGGTCGAGGACCTTTGCGTTCTCGGGGAGATCGAGCTGATTGAAGAACCAGGGGTCGATGAACGCGCTGACTTGCGACATGGTCTTCGCCCATGCGACATGAAGGTCCGGTAGGGCTTCACCGGCCGCGTAGAAGTTGCCCGTGACACCGTAGAGTTGCTCAAGCCCGACGATCTTCCCTGTCCTGACGCTGTCGGTGAGGTAGTAGAGCTGGCGCAGGCACACTTCCTTAACTACGGACATCCATGGAAGAACACGGTCGAGCTCGGCTTCCGAGAGGCGGCCGAGGCCCTCCAGGGCGTAGGTGCCGGTCTTCTCGTTGTAGGAGAGGAATCCGTCCTTGACTGGTAGTTGCATTAGCTGTTCCACATTGTGCGCGGTGGTGCCGGTGGCGTCCGCGATCTGTTGTGCGGTCAGTCCGGCGGGGTGGAACCTAGTCAGGTTCGTGATGATTCCGAGTTCGAAGCAACTCATCAGGTTCATGAACCTGGTGGGCCCGAGGATGTAGTCACGAAAGGTGCCGAGGACAGCACTGCTGGTGTGGGTCACGATGCGTACCTTTCTGGTCGTCCCGCCGGGGACGTAGCGCGGTTCGATCCCTCGGGCGGAAACTCGCTCCGGCTCCCCGACACGCTGGGTCATTCAGGCGAGTTCAGCTTCAGCGATCCATATGGGGACGCGGAGGAATCCCTCGGCAGTGAAGTCGAGGTCATCGACCGCCAGCGGCACGTTGATAGCAGCAGCGACGCGCTGGAGAGCGGTACGGGTGTAGGTGGAATCGTAGATACTGTTCGTAAGGTCGACTAGGTTCCATCCCGTGGCATTAAGGTCGTCTGTTAGCTCATCACGGCTGATACGAAACGGCCCTGGAAGGCCGGGCATGCTGTCCGGACGGAAGCAAGCCACGAAGAGACGAGCGTCATCAAGAGCGTGTTGAGTGAGGCTGGCGAGATAGACGCGGCGTTGTTTGGAGGGCAGGCAATGGTAAAGAGCGGAGTCGATGAGCGTGCGATAGGCAGTGGGGAGGGTCAGAGCGGTGGCATCAGAGTAGATGAAGTGGGGCTGGGGGTGCCCAGTTCCAAGCTGGCTGGCACGCTCACGAGCTTGGGCCAGAGCTGCCGCAGAGAAGTCGAAGCCGGTGACGGGCAGGCCATGTTCAGCTAGATAGGCAGCATGCACACCAGAGCCGCACCCCGCATCCAGAACGGGAGCGTTGATGCGACCCGCTTTATACAGAGCGATCAGGAAGTTCTGGGGGCGACCAATCTCCCAGGGGGCTCCCTTGACGTCGAGGCCATCGAGAGTTCCGCCATTGTAGAGAGTTTCGTAGTCGGATCGGGCAAGGTCGTACTGAAAGTTTCCATGCAATGTGGCCATGATGGCCCTCCCAAATCGATCAGGAACTGCCGGTGAGAAGAGCGGCCCACAGGACGGCGCCGGGGCCGAAAGAAACGGCAATGCCATATTCGCCGTGCGCAAGGGGGCGTTCGCTGCGGATGCGGCGGAGGACCATGAGGGCACCGACGCTAATGGTGTTGCCGTGTTCGGCCATTTCGTCACGGGCAGCCTGGGTGGACAGATCGTCGAAGCCGAGGGTCTCGGCGACGCGGTCGATGATTCGGCGGCCGCCGGGGTGAAGGGCCCACCAGGTGATGTCGGAGCGTGTGAGATGGTTCCGGGTCAGCAGGGGGTCGATTAGCGCATCGACATGGGTGGCCAGGAATTCAGGTATGTCGTGGGGGATACGAACGTGGAGGCCTCTGTCGGTGGGGGCGATAACGAGATCGTTGTCTCCCAGCGGTGCTATGTGGGACGCGACGTCGAGGATCTTCTGGCCGGCTGTTGTGCCAGTGGGGGTGAGGACGACAGCAGCCGCACCGTCGCCGAAGAGAGCGTGGACGACTGCCTGCTCTTTGTCGTACGGGGGTGGCTGGAGGTGAGGGGACATGACCTCGGCGCATACCGCGACAGCGGGGCGTTGGTGCCGCTCGACCCAGGTACGGGCGATATCAAGAGTAGGGAGGGCCCCATAGCAGCCCATGGGGCCGAGCGTGTAAAGAGTGGTGTCGGAACGCACGCCGAGCCGGAGGGCGATCTCGCTGAGCCCCTTGACGTGATAGGCGGATGACGTGTTGGCAATCACGGCACCAACATCACGCGAGCCAAGGCCGCACGCCTGCAGGGCGTTGCGGGCGGCCTCGAATCCGTAAGTCAGACAGATGTCCATGGCCGACTTCATCCGACGCGTGTTGGTCCAAGTGCGAGGATCGTTCGCGAGCGGATTGATAGCGAAGGCTTTCGTCGTGATAGCCGAGGCTTGAATGGTCTCAGCGACGATTTCACCTCCAGTATCGTTCTCAGTTAGTTTCGCAATGTCAGTCAGGGGGAGTAGCTCCGGATAGGCGCCTTCAATGGCAGTGATCGTGGCGGTGGCCATCCACCCTCCTAGCGACATGGTTTTCAGAGTTATCCGGCTACGACAGCTCATCAGAATATGGCAGCATCTTGATGAGCCGTCAGTCAGAATTGATATGAATTGTCGAGCCATGGACGGCACAAGACCCTCTAGCAGGAGTTTCTACCGCTGCTCCCTGAGTAGACTTGCGAATCCACCGTAACGGCCACGAGATACCTGAGTGCCACCGGTCCGAACATCGACGATTCAGCCCATCACTGGTACTCATTCGCTGCCTATGCAATGAACCACAGCCAGGCGCTAGCTCCCCAGGGCTGAACAACCCGACCGCAGGCAGGCACTTATCAACCACTGAAACCAGTGCCTACCTGGAGTAAACCTCCTCGCTCCGCGCCCGCATATAGCCGCAGATCGGCAATCGCGGGCACATGGTACAAAGTTGTGCGCTTGTGAATAGTTGCACGGGTCGATCCCACCGGGCAGGACGCAAACGCTGGTCACAGCGCTGGAAGGCCGCCCTCGGCGCCTTCGACGGACGATTGTCCGCCGGGCATGCCTCAGCGACGTCTTGGGGCTCGCGGTCGAACGGCGCTACTTCAGCGTTCCAGTCAACCCACTGTCCACCGTGAAGTGGTCCGCGCCGAAGTCGACCGAGGAGGTTGACCCGGCGAGCGTCGCCAACCCTCGTCAGGTGCGGGCTCTGCTTGAGGGCGTGCGGGGGGCAAGGCGAGCGCGGTGCACACCTTGAGGCGTTCTTCGGGTGCCTGTACTACGCCGCTATGCGCCCCGCCGAAGCGGTTGGATTGACCGCTTCGCAGTGCCACTTGCCAAGGAGGGGGTGGGGCAAGCTCACCCTTCGCGGCGGGATCGTCCACGCCGACCGTGACTGGACGGGCGATGGTCAGGCCCATCAAGACCGCCACCTCAAAGCGCGAGCACAGCGGGACTCGCGTGTGAGGGGAGGGCCAGCTGGAGAAGGTGACGGGTTCGAGTCTTCCGCTGCCTTTGCCACCTGGAGCCTGAGGTAAGCGCCCCGCCGGCCTGCTGGAGCACGGGCGGGAACGGTGACCTCAACCGCACGACCGGTCTTCGTGTAACCGGTGTGCGTGATCTGAAGCAGTTGGCTGCCGACCTCGACCCCGAACGCCTCTGCTTCGACCGAGGTTGCCGGGTACTGCGTGATCTCTTCAATTGCTTCGGTCTGCTCGAACCCCGCGTCGCGCATCCGGCTGATGATGCCGCCGAGACCAGGGTCGGGGTTCTCGACCCCGGCGGCCTCCGCCACGTCCACAGGGACGTACGAGTCGGCGAGCTGCACCAGGCGCTCACCGTCGTACATGTGCCGGGCGCGGATGACGGTCTGGTCGGAGGTCGTGATGTCGAGAAGCTCAGCGACGTAGGCGGGTGCGGTGTCGCGACGGATCGCCGTTTCCACGCGCGGGGTGCCCCCGAGTCGCTTGATCTCGGTCTCAAAGGCGCCACGGCTTTCGCCGGCCTCCCGCCGAGCGGTGCGGTAGCGCTCCGGGGTTCACGCTCCGGACCTGCACGCACCTCATGCCGAGCGGTGAAGGGCGCACCCGAAAGGCCGTCGACAGCCTCTATCTGGCGTCGAATCCTCAAGATCACGGCCCAGAGACGGCCCAAGCCGCCTGATCCGGCCCCGGCCAGAGGTTAACGCCCTGGTCGGGGCGCTACAGGGCCGGATCACGCAGACTTCGTCTACTTCTGGCCGCTGTACACGGGAACGGCCATCCCGATCGACCAGTGGCGGTCGCGGATGTGGCTGGATACGTGGGTCTAGCTGGGCTGATGCCGTCAGAGCGGGGGTAGGACCCCCTCACCCCATGAGGTCGTCGTTGGCCCCCATCGGACGGCCCGAAGACGGCCCCCGAGGTGCCCTCCAGCCTCTACCAGTGTGATCGCGCACAGGATCCGCTCGACGACGCTCTTGACCCGTCCGGGTGAAAGATGGGTCCCGTTTGAGAGACTGACGTCATACGGTCGACAGAAAAGCAGTCTTTCTTAACGTCCGATTGCGTTGCGCGTGAAGTCCGTCTTTGCTGCGTTGTGGGATAGTTTGCCTGACATCGGGTCGGCTTGACTTGCTCACTTATTCCGGTATAGCAGCCACTCTACGCGCTACTGCTGAACGAGAGAAGGAAGACGCATGTGTCGACAGCTTGGTCGATTACTGGCTCTCATACTCATAGCCTGCGGCCTCAACGGGTTTGGCGGAATATCGCCAGCAGCCGCAGCCAAAGGGGCGGAGCGCACCGCGATCACCATGCCGGCAGGGCCTCCCAAGCAGCTCACTGTGCGCAAGGGGAAGGTCGTCAAAACCGGTATAGAGGTCGAGAACGTCCGGGACTGTGGTGCCGTCGGTGACGGCACCACCGATGACACCAACGCCTTCAAGTGCGCTATCGCGCAGTCGACCGCCCGGAGGGCCCCGGTCTACGTCCCGTATGGAACCTACAAGATCACCGACACCCTGACACTGACAAAGCAGCTGATGTTCGGGCAGCCCAACGGAAGCTACACCTCCGACTGGGATTCGCTACCGACCATCCTCGCGACAAACCCCTCACGCAGCGCGATCAGCCTCCTAGAAGGTGGCGCAGTGAGCGGCCTGGTATTCGACTACGTACAGGACGAAGGCTCCGCCACACCCACACAGTACGCCACAACCATCCTCCTCAACGGGGTGGGAACCCGAGTGAGCGACGTGAAGATCGCGCACGCTTGGATCGGAATCCAATCGGCTGCCGACAACACGGGGCGCGCGGTGATCCAGGACGTGTTCATCTCGGCGGTCGCCAAGCTGGGCATGCGTATCGATACCGGATGGGATGTAACGACGATCTCAAATGTGGAAGTCTGGACGCCTAACAACCTTTACAAAGGGTCATTTTTACAGAATGGCGGCGTCGGCATCGCGCTCAACCACCTCGACGCGTTCCACATGAGCGGTGCTTTCATCTTTGGTGCGGATTGGGGGGTTCTCCTGTCAGGGACCGACCAGGGCCGTACCTGGGGGACGATCGACGGCCTCACCACGGACTTCTGCAATCTCGGCATCGTCAGCCAAGACAAGACCCTGGTTACCCTTACGAACACGACCAACCAGAGCCTCATCACCGCTCTCTGGATCGACGGAGACAGTTGGATCAACGTGTCAGGCGGTCACTTCCGCTCGAACGTCGGATCGGCAGTCGACATCCACAGCGCTTACTATGTGACGATTTCAGGGTCCGAAATTCAGGTGCGGAACAGCGGAATCGGACTCCATGTCAACGGCGGCGCCAAGGTGACCATCACGGGTAACGACATCTCATCTCCCACAATCGGCGCACAGCTCGACGGAAACGGTGTAATCTTGTTCTCAAGCAACACCGTCGTATCGGGGAGCGGTCATCAGAATGCCTTCATAAATCACGCCACCAACCAATCTAACCAAATCTTCGGGAACGTTATATTTCCCTAACATGCACTAGGCAAGGGAATGAGTTCAGCCTGGGTGAGTAGGACACGCTCACCCAGGCGGAATGTTCGCCTTCGCCTGGCCGCTGCACTCGGATATTCGGACCCCTATTCTCCGGGCGCTCGCGGATATGGCTTCAGGTACAGGTTTGGCTGGACAGAATACCTCACCAGACGGCGCAACTATCGAGTCCGGTAATTTGATAGCGGGCCCATTAGATCCGCAGTCAGAGGGTGGGCCGTTCCCCTCCGCTCGGGCCACTCTATCCAGCCCCGGCGAGCACGTTCGCCTAGGACCTGTCTGATCCCCGTTGATCACCTGCCGGTGATCCCGCCACGGACGCCCACGCCCGTCAACACCCGGCACGGTCGCGGATGTGGCTGGATACGTGGGTGTAGGGGGTGTCCCCGCGACGCGCTCGGGCCGGGCCACGCCGTCCGGCGTACTGAGCGCGGGTTCTGATTGTCGCAAGCGTGCTACGGACCGCCGGCTGACGTCACCCAGGAGGGCAGGGACCTTAGGGTGAGGGCCGTCGTTGGGGTGTGTGTGAAGGTGGCGGGGGGCCTGGGGAAGGTGCGGAGGAACTGAGGCTGTGGGCAAGAGAAGGCGCGTCGCCGAGCGACGGACGAACAGACCCGCCGTACTCGGCGCAATGACCGCCGTGGTCGCGGTGGGCGCCGGGCTCGGCGCCTACCTGCTGTACGACGGCGGGGCCGCGGCCGACGCGCGGACGGCGACCACGGCCGGTCACCGGGCCGTGAAGACCGGCCCGTTGACGGCCTCCGAGATCCGCACGGCCTCCACCCGCTTCCTCACCGCCTGGCAGCAGGGCAAGGCCGCCGACGCGGCCGCCGCCACCGACGACACCGCCGCCGCCCAGGCCCTGCTCACCGGCTATACCAAGGACGCCCACATCAAGGACGTCACCGTCACCGCGAAGCCCGCGGCCGGCGCGAAGGTGCCGTTCTCCGTCCGGGCGACGGTGTCGTACCAGGGGCACAGCAAGCCGCTGGCGTACGGCAGTTCCCTCACCGTGGTGCGGCGCGCGAGCGACGGCAGGCCGCTGGTCGACTGGCACGCCTCCGTCGTCCACCCCGAGCTGAAGGACGGCGACACGCTCGTCACCGGCGAGTCCGGCACCCCGCCGGTCAAGGCGCTGGACCGGCACGGCGGGGAGCTGACGGCGGCCAAGTACCCGTCGCTGGGCACGGTCCTGGACGGGCTGCGGGAGAAGTACGGCAAGAAGGCCGGCGGCAAGGCGGGCGTGGAGCTGCGCGTGGTGCGCGGCAAGGCGTCGAAGGCGGCCAAGCTGTCCGACAAGACGCTGGTGGAGCTGAGCAAGGGCACGCCGGGCACCGTGCAGACGACGCTCAGCCCGGTCTACCAGGCGGCGGCCGAGCAGCAGGTGGCGAAGCAGGACCGCTCGTCGGTGGTCGTGGTGCGCCCGTCGACCGGGGAGATCCTGGCCGTCGCGAACCACGGCCACGGTTTCAACGTCGGCTTCCAGGGCTCCCTGGCGCCCGGCTCCACGATGAAGATCGTGACGTCGACGATGCTGTTCGAGAAGGGGCTGGTCACGCCGGAGGCCGAGCACCCCTGCCCCAAGACGTACAAGCTGGCCGGCTGGACGTTCCACAACGACGCGGACTCCGAGATCAAGCACGGCTCGTTCAAGCTGAGCTTTGGGGCGTCCTGCAACAACGCGTTCATCGACTTCGCGCCGAAGCTGTCGAACAGCGACCTGACGAAGGAGGCGCAGCAGGTCTACGGCCTCGGGATGAACAACTGGTCCATCGGGGTGCCGTCCTTCGACGGCTCGGTGCCGGTGCAGAGCGGGGCGCAGATGGGTGCCTCGCTGATCGGGCAGGGCGGGGTGCGGATGAACCCGCTGAACATGGCGTCGGTGTCGGCGACGGTGGCGTCGGGTGTCTTCCACCAGCCGTACCTGGTGTCGCCGGACGTGGACCACCGCACGCTGGCGAAGGCCGCGCGCACGATGTCGGCGAAGACGCAGAGCCAGTTGAAGGAGGTCATGCGGTACACGGCGGCGTACGGCACGGCGGCGAAGCCGATGGCGGGCCTCGGCCCGGACTCCGGTGCGAAGACGGGGTCGGCGGAGGTCGACGGGCAGAAGAAGCCGAACGGCTGGTTCACGGCCTACCGGGGTGATCTCGCCGCCGCCGGTGTGGTGCAGGCGGGCGGTCACGGCGGCGACACGGCCGGTCCGATGGTGGCGGCGCTGCTCAAGATGGGCGGCTGAGCGGAGCCCGGCCGGTGGCGGCTGAACCACGCCCCGGCCCGCGAGCGCTCGGTCAGGTGTGCACGGGTTCGGCGGTGTAGGTCCGGCGGAGGAATCTGATCAGGGCCTTCGACTCGAACTGCACGACCTCGACACCGTCGTCCGAATGGAATTCGAGGACGGCCTGGACGCGTCCGCACGGCCAGACCCGCACGTCCCCGCTGGCGGCCGGGGCCCGCAGCCCCCGTTCGAGCAGGGTGCGTGAGAAGGTCCACTCGTGCGGACCGGGCAGGCCGACCCGGACCGAGCGTGGATCGCTGTCTGGGTCGTACCGGAGCACCACCGGTACGGTTCCCGGGTCCTCCTCGTCCGTGACGATATGGGCGCGCGCGTACTGTTCGACTACCGACATCGGACCGCCCTCTCACGCTGTGTGACCGATGCGAAAGCTGTGCATCCGCTTCCCATCCAATGTCCCATATTCCGCGGCTCATGCCTCCGCGAGCGGTGAGACTCCCTCTCTCTTGCAAAGCATTCGCAACAAGGCCCTAAAATCGTCGGGTGCATGTACCTGACGGATTCATCGACGCCCCCACGTCCGCGGTCACCGGAGTGGTCGCCGCCGGCGCCCTCGCGGTGAGCCTGCGCGGCGCCCGGCGGGAACTCGACGAGCGCACGGCCCCGCTGGCCGGGCTCGTGGCCGCGTTCATCTTCGCCGTCCAGATGCTCAACTTCCCGGTCGCCGCAGGCACGAGCGGCCATCTGCTCGGCGGGGCGCTGGCCGCGATCCTCGTCGGCCCGTACACCGGTGTGCTGTGCGTGTCGGTGGTGCTGCTCATGCAGGGGGTGCTGTTCGCCGACGGCGGGCTGACCGCGCTCGGCGTGAACATCACCGACATGGCGCTCGTCACCACCGTGGTGTCGTACGCCGTCTTCCGCGCGCTCCTCGCGGTGCTGCCCCGGGGCCGGCGGTCGGTGACTGTCGCCTCCTTCGTCGCCGCGCTGGTGTCGGTGCCGGCCGCCGCCGTCGCCTTCACCCTCATCTACGCGGTCGGCGGCACCACCGACGTCTCCCTCGGCAAGGTGGCGACCGCGATGATCGGCGTCCACGTGCTGATCGGCATCGGCGAGGCCGTGATCACCGCGCTCACGGTGGGCGCCGTCATCGCCGTACGGCCAGACCTGGTGCACGGCGCGCGCGGGCTGCACCAGCGGCTCAAGCTGCGGGTGAACGGCGAGCTGGTGGACGCGCCCGCCGACCCGGCGACCGGCACCGCGCCCGTCGCCGCCCGCACCTCGCGGCGCCGGCTGTGGGCGGCGGGCCTGCTCACCTCCCTGCTGCTCGCCGGATTCGTCAGCTTCTACGCCTCCGCCAACCCGGACGGGCTGGAGAAGGTCGCCCACGACAAGGGCATCGACCAGAAGGAGCGGGCGCACGCCTCCGAGGACTCCCCCCTGGCCGGCTACGGCGTGAAGGACATCGCCGACGCCCGGCTGTCCGGCGGCCTCGCGGGCGTGATCGGCGTCGGCGTCACGGTCGTCGCGGGCAGCACGGTGTTCTGGGCGGTCTCCCGCCGGCGCCGGACCGGCGAACCCGCCGAGGCCGCCTGAGGTGGGGGCCGGACACGCGCACCGGCTGTACCGGCGCGGGCACTCGCCCGTGCACGGTCTGCCGCCGCACACCAAACTGGCCGCCGTGTTCGTCTTCGTGGTCGTCGTGGTGTCGACGCCACGCGAGGCGATGTGGGCGTTCGCCCTGTACGCCGTCCTGCTCGCCGGCGTCGCCCGGCTCTCGCGCGTGCCCGCTGCCTTCCTGCTCAAGCGGCTGCTGATCGAGATCCCGTTCGTGGCGTTCGCCGTCCTCATGCCGTTCGTCGCCGAGGGCGACCGGGTGCACGTGCTGGGGCTGTCCCTGAGTGTCAACGGACTGTGGGGCGCCTGGAACGTGCTCGCCAAGGGCACCCTGGGGGTCGCCGCGTCCGTGCTGCTGGCCGCCACCACCGAACTGCGCGAACTGCTGCTGGGACTCCAGCGGCTGAAGCTCCCCCCGCTGCTCGTGCAGATCGCCTCCTTCATGATCCGCTACGGCGACGTCATCACCGACGAGATGCGCCGGATGCGGATCGCCCGCGAGTCCCGGGGCTTCGAGGCGCGCGGCGTCCGCCACTGGGGGGTGCTGGCGAAGTCGGCCGGCGCCCTGTTCATCCGCTCCTACGAACGCGGGGAACGGGTGCACCTGGCCATGGTGAGCCGGGGCTACGCCGGTTCGATGCCCGTGATCGACGAGGTGACCGCGTCCCGGGCGCAGTGGTCGTACGCCCTCGCCCTGCCCGCCGCCGCCCTCGTCGTCTGCCTGCTGGGATGGATGCTGTGACCGCTTCGCTGGAGGTCTCCGGCCTCGCCTTCGCCTACCCCGACGGGCATCAGGCCCTGTTCGGCGTGGACTTCAGAATCGAGCGCGGCGAACGGGTCGCGCTGCTCGGCCCGAACGGCGCCGGGAAGACGACCCTGGTACTGCACCTCAACGGCATCCTGGGCGGCGGCGCCGGGACGGTGACGGTGGCCGGGCTGCCCGTCGGCAAGCGGCACATGGCCGAGATCCGGCAGAAGGTCGGCATCGTCTTCCAGGACCCCGACGACCAGCTGTTCATGCCGACGGTCCGTGAGGACGTGGCGTTCGGCCCGGCGGCGGCCGGGATCAAGGGGGCCGCGCTGGAGGAGCGCGTCCGGCACGCCCTGGAGCTGGTCGGCATGGCGGACTTCGCCGACCGGCCCCCGCACCACCTGTCCTTCGGGCAGCGCCGCCGGGTCGCCGTCGCCACGGTCCTCGCGATGGAGCCGGAGATCCTGGTCCTGGACGAGCCCTCCTCCAACCTGGACCCGGCCTCCCGGCGGGAACTGGCCGACATCCTGCGCTCCCTCGACGTCACCGTCCTCATGGTCACGCACGACCTGCCGTACGCCCTGGAGCTGTGCCCGCGCGCGCTGGTCCTCAGCGAGGGCGTCATCGCCGCCGACGGGCCCACGGGCGGGCTGCTGTCCGACGCGGAGCTGATGCGGGCCCACCGACTGGAGCTGCCGTTCGGCTTCGATCCGACGTCCGTCATCATGGGGGCCTGAGGAATCGCAGGCTTCTGCCCGGTGTTGCACACACTGTCGCAGGCGCATGGAGGGGCAGTGGACGTGGACGCAGACGTGGCCGTGCGCGGCACGGTGGCCGAGGGCTTCGAGCCGGTCGCGGAGGCGTTCGCCGCGAACTTCACGCTCCTCGGCGAGCGGGGCGCCGCCGTCGCCGTGTACCGGGACGGGCACCGGGTCGTCGACCTGTGGGCGGGCACCCGGGACGTCGACGGTCCGGCCCCCTGGGAGCGCGGCACCGCGCAGATCGTCCGCTCCGCGACCAAGGGCGTCGCCGCCGCCGTACTCCTGCTGCTGCACCAGCGCGGCGAGCTGGACCTGGACGCCCCGGTGGGCGCCTACTGGCCCGAGTACAAGGCGGCCGGCAAGGAGCACACCCTCGTACGGCACCTGCTCGCGCACCGCGCCGGCATACCCGCGCTGGACCGGCCGCTGACCCCGGCGGAGGCCGCCGACCCGGACCTCGCGGCAGCCGCCGTGGCCGCTCAGGCCCCGTTCTGGGAGCCGGGCACGGACCACGGCTACCACGCCCACACCTACGGCTGGCTCACCGGCGAACTGGTCCGCCGGATCACCGGGCGGGACATGGGCGAGTGGATCGCGGCGGAGATCGCCGGGCCGCTCGGCGCGGACCTCTGGCTCGGCCTGCCGGAGTCGGAGCAGGCACACGTGGGCCGCGTCGGTCCCCTGGAAGGCCCGGAGGCGGCCGGAGCCCTGAGGACGCGCCCCAAGCGGGCGGTCTCCGAGGCCTACGCCGACCCCGGCTCCCTCACCCGCCGCGCGTTCGCCGCGATCACCCCGGCGCCCGACGAGAACGCGCCCGCGCACCGCGCCGCCGTCCTGCCCGCCTCCAACGGCATCGCCACCGCCGACGGCCTGGCCCGCGTCTACGCCTCCCTCATCGGCGAAGTGGACGGCGGAGCGCGCCTCTTCACCCCGGACACGGTGGACCTCGCCCGCGCGGAGCAGTCCGCCGGGCCGGACCGGGTCCTGGTCGTGGGGACCCGCTTCGGCCTCGGCTACATGCTGCACGGCAGCGCGTCCCCGCTGCTCTCCCCGGGCTCCTTCGGGCACCCCGGCCGGGGCGGCGCCCTCGGGTTCGCCGACCCGGAGAGCGGCATCGCGTTCGGCTACGTCACCAACGGGTTCCGCAAGAGCGTGACGGCGGACCCGCGCGCGCAGGCACTGGTGCGGGCGGTGCGCGGGGTACTGCCCTGACCTTCGCGAGGTCTGACGTATCAGACGAGAGTCGGACGTGTCAGACGTGGATCGGGTGCGAGGTCCGCCCGGAATCCGCGTCGATCTCGTCGTGGGCCTTGGTGAGCAATCGCATGGCCAGCTCGTTGAGGGCGCGGGCGCCCGCGATCTCCTCACCGACCCGGGGCTGGTTGGCGTCCACGCTGTGCCGGGTGGCACGGCCGTGCGCGCGGACCTCGGTGCCGTCGCCCAGGCGCACCATCGCGACCGCGCGCGTGTGCCCGGCATCCTCCTCGAACTCCAGCTCGATGTGCCATCCCACAGCGGTGTGCATCATGACGAACACCTCCGGAAATCCCTGGAATCCCTCGGTTCCAGGGTGCTCCCAGGCACGGCGGACGTCACGTCGAGGAGGACACGCCCCTCACGTCGACGAGCCGGCGCCCCGGTCCTTGAACTCGCCCCAGCCGTGCCAGCGCTCCACGTCCACCCAGGCACTGACCCGGGGCCGTTTCCGCTGCGGATACGGCTCGCCGGTGTAATGCCGGGAGAGCCGGTCGATGTCGGCGAGATCCGAGTCGTCGTAGATCTCACCGACCCGCCCGATCAGGGTGACGTGGTGGTACCAGCTGTCCCCGGAGAGCACCGTCAGCGTGACGCGCGGATCCCGCCGCAGATGCTTCAGCCGCACCCGCCCGGCGTCCAGGTTGACCAGCACCCGCCCGTCCTCCCACAGGTACCAGGTGGCGGTGGACACGGGCGCCCCGTCGGAGCGGACGGTGGCCATCACACAGGGGTTGGCCCGGCCCAGCATGGCGACGGCCTCGGCAGGCAGCGGCGGTTTGGACAAAGTACTTCTCCTCTACGACTGTGCTCGTCTACGACTCAGTGCTCGTCCTCGTTCTCGAAGCTGGCGAAGTAGGCGGCGACCATGTCCTCGTCACCGTGCCCGAGCGCGGCAGCGCGCGCGAACCGCTCGGCAGCGGCCGCCGCGACGTCGAGCCGTACGCCACCCCGCTCACCGGCCTCGACGATGAGCCGGGCGTCCTTCTCGGCGGTCCCCACGGCGAACTGCGCCGGGGTCAGCCGGTCCTCCAGCACCAGCGCGGACTTGGCGCGCAGGTACCCCATGTCGAGCGGCCCACCCCCGATCAGCTCGAAGAACCTCTCGGGATCGACGCCGAGCGCCTTGGCCAGCGCCAGCACCTCACCGGTCGCGGCGGTGGCCGCCAGCACCCAGCTGTTGGCGACGAGCTTCAGCCGGCTGGCGCTGCCCGCTCCCCCGTCGTCACCGGTCCACAACGTCTTGGCCCCGACGGCGTCGAACACGGGCGCGACCGTCTCCCGCCCGGCGTCCGGCCCGGCGGCCAGCACGGTGAGCTTTCCGTCCTCGGCGGGCTGCCGGGTACCGAGAACAGGGGCGTCGTAGAACACGAGCCCGTGCTCACGGGCGAAGGCGGCGAGATCACCGGCCAGCTCGGTCCCCGCGGTCGTACTCTGCGCCCACACCGTCCCCGGCCGCAGCCCGGGCACGGCCTCCCGCATGACACCCATCACCGTGTGCCCGTCGTAGAGCATCGTCAGCACCACGTCGGCACCCTCGACGGCCTCGGCGGGCGTCCCGGCGACGCGCGCCCCGTCGGCGGCCAGCGGCTCGGCCTTCTCCCGGGTCCGGTTCCACACCTGGACGGACATCCCGGCCCGGCACAGGTTCCGGGCCATGGCGGCGCCCATGATGCCGGTACCGAGAACACTGACGGTGGGCTGGTCGGTCATGCGCTGCTCCCTGCTGTCGTCTCCGGGGCCATCTTCGTACGAGGACCCGCCTCGTGCCCGCTCTTCGCGTGCCCCGAGGCCAGCCGCTCCGAACGCCGGGCCAGAAGGATCATGACGGCGGGGAAGAGCACATCGCAGACGAGAACCCCGCCCCCGTTGCCCGGCGCATGGTCGCCATGCCCGAACCACTGGACGAAGTGCCCGATCACGGCGCCCCAGAGGAACATGCCGGCCCCGAGCCCGACGGTGACGCGCTCACGGGGCGTGGCCGACCCAGAGGCAGCCCGAAAGCCCATGACGGCGAGCCCGAGATTGGCGAAGGCGATCTCGAACTCGAACGGAGTCCGCTCGAAACCGATCGCGGTGGCCATCACGTCCGGCACAGCGATGAAGGCGACCGTAAGCCAGAGACTCCCGCACCCGAGCGCGGCGACGGCCCACCACCGCTGCCAGGTCTCCAGGGCCGCCCGACGGGAGGGACTGTGCCGGGTGCGGACGAACGCGCCGACGACGGCCACCAGGATCCACACCAGCGGAAAGGCGGACTGCGAGACGTAAGAAATCGTGTCCATACCCCGAGTCTTGCATGGTTAATATTAACTGCGCAACACTCGGGTATGCTCAGACCATGGACGACGGACTGGCTGACCTTCTGCATCGCGTGGTGTTCCTGCTGGGCGAGGCCACAAGACAGCGCCGCGAGGGTGCCGACGGCCTGAGCTACAGCCAGATGCGCCTGCTGGGAACGCTGGAGGACATCCAGCCCGTGACCCAGCACCAACTGGCACAGGCACTCTCGGTGTCCGACCCCGCGATCAGCCGGGCGCTACGCCCCCTGGAGGCGGCCGGCCTGGTACAGGTCCGCCCCGACCCGGAGCACGCCCGGCGCCGCCTGGTCCGCATCACCGACGCGGGCCGCAAAACGTTCCACGACAGCGGAAAGCCCCTCTACGACGAACTACGCGAAGCCCTACTCGCCGCCGACTTCCCCTACGAGCGATACCTACGGGACACGGCCCAGCTGGCGCGTCTCCTCGAACGCCCCTGACCCCACCCCCCGCCCCGCAACGAGCCCCATTGGAAGCTTTGGGCCACGCCATCACCAGCACACAGCCGCCCACAGCCTCCACAAGCGCCCAAACCATCCAACACCCCCTTCAGGGCCGCAGCCCCCGCCCCACGCCCCCCACCACCCCCACCCACCGCAAGCCGCCAACCCCTCCCGGCGTGCATGTGAAGCGCGGACGCGCCCGCCAACCAACGAAGCGGACGCAGCCCACAGTCGACCGCAAACCCCGGTCGGAGCCCCCGGCTTTCCGGGCCGCTCGCTCGCTTCTTCCCCGGGCTGGCGCGAGTGGCCCCACGGTCACTTCGTGGCGTGGGTGAGGAATACGTGGGTGAGGAACAGTCCCTACGTTGAGAAACAGTCCCTACCCGGCGTGCAGCATCAGCCCGATGCCCACAACCAGCAACCCCGCCGCCGCTATCCGAGGGGCGCCGAAGCGTTCCTTGAAGAAGACGGCGCCGATGGCCGCGCCGACGATGATGGAGGATTCGCGCAGGGCGGCGATCGGGGCGAGTTCGGCGCGGGTCTGGGCCCACAGGACGAGGGCGTAGGCAGTGACGGACAGGGCGGCACCGAAGAGGCCGAGCCAAACATAGGGGCGGAGTTGACGGATCATCTCGCCGCGCCTCCGGGCGTACATGTAGGCCGGGATGACCACGCCCTGGACGGCCATCAGCCAGGCGATGTAGCCGAGCGGGGTGTGGGAGACGCGGACGCCGAGGCCGTCGATCACCGTGTAGGTGGCGATGGTGAGGCCGGTCGCGGCGGCGGCGCCGATCGCGGGCCAGTTCGGGCGGCGGCCCCGCATGCCCCAGAGGCTGACGCCGGTCAGGCCGACGCAGGAGACCGCGATGCCGGCGGCCGCCCAGACGCCGGGCACCTCGTGGGCGAAGACGGCGGCGAGCACGGTGACCACCAGGGGCGCGGTGCCGCGGGCGATGGGATAGGCCTGCCCGAAGTCGCCGAGCCGGAAGGACGTCATCAGCAGGGCGTAGTAGGCGACGTGGACGCAGGAGGAGGTCAGGAGGTAGGGCCAGGCGCCGCCCGCCGGAAACGGGACGAAGACGGCCAGGGCCAGGCCGATCAGCAGCCCGCCGCCGGATATCAGGGTGAAGCCGACGAGCTTGTCGGTGATCCGGTGGGCGATGGCGTTCCAGCTGGCGTGCGTGACGGCGGCGAACAGGACCGCGGTGGCGACGAGCGGGGTCACGCGGTCCTCTCGCGCAGGTCCACCACGGTGGCGCCGGCGTGCCGGACCAGTTCCCCGGGCTCGATCGGGAAGACCGCGTAGGGCGTTCCGGCCGCCGCCCAGACCACGTCGTGCGCGAGGAGGGAGCGGTCGGCGAGGACCCGGGTGCGGGTGCGGTGCCCGAAGGGCGGGACGCCTCCGATGGCGTACCCGGTGGTCTCCCGGACGATCCCGGCGTCGGCCCGGGTCACCTTGCCGGCCGCCAGTTCCTCCCTGACCCGCTCCACGTCGACCCGGGACGCGCCGTCCATCAGCACGAGCACCGGCACGCCGTCGGCGGCGAAGATCAGCGACTTGCAGATCTGGCTCAGCTCGCAGCCGACGGCGGCGGCGGCCTCCACGGCGGTACGCGTACCGTCCGGAAACCGCCGTACCCGCGCTGTCAGGTCCCCGATGCCCAGCCCTTGGAGAGCCTCGGCGAACCGGGGGTGCACCCCGGAATCGCTGGCTCCGTTCTTCTCGGACCTCGTCGCCATGGCACGCACGCTATCGGTCGGTGCACGGCACAGGCGAACGGGTTTGTCCGCAGTGCGGACACCGGTGCCGGCCGCCCTCAGGCCGCGTCCCGCCTCAAACCTCGTCCCGCCAGCTCGGGGGCGCTGCCGTCGCCCAGGCCCCCGCGCCCGCCGGGGCGCGGCCGTCGCTCGGCCAGCGCGGGCCGGCGGGCGGCTGAAGGTCGTCCGGCCCGGCCCCGGCAGGGGCCGTCAGCCGGGTCAGGACCACGGTGAGCGCCGCCAGTTCCGCCGCGTCGGGGTTTCCCCTCACGACCCTGATCATGTCGGCTGGTTCCCGTGCTTGCGGCTGGGGACCGGGGCGTGCTTGGCGCGCAGCATCTCCAGGGCAGCGATCAGACGCGGTCGGGTCTCCGCCGGGTCGATGACGTCGTCGACGAGGCCGCGCTCGGCCGCGTAGTACGGGTGCATCAGCTCGCGCCGGTACTCGGCGATCCGCTCGGCCCGGGTGCGCTCGGGATCGTCGGAGGCGGCGATCTCCCGCCGGAAGACCACGCCCGCGGCCCCCTCCGCGCCCATCACCGCGATCTCGTTGGTGGGCCAGGCGAAGGACACGTCGCAGCCGATGGAACGCGAGTCCATCACGATGTACGCGCCCCCGTAGGCCTTGCGGAGGATGACCTGCACGCGGGGCACGGTGGCGTTGCAGTAGGCGTACAGCAGCTTCGCACCGTGCCGGATGACGCCGCCGTGCTCCTGGTCCACGCCCGGCAGGAACCCGGGTACGTCGACCAGGGTGACCAGCGGAATGTTGAACGAGTCGCAGAACTGGACGAACCGCGCTCCCTTCTCCGAGGCGTGGATGTCGAGCACCCCGGCCAGGGCGGCGGGCTGGTTGGCGACGATGCCGACGACGTGGCCGTCGAGGCGGGCCAGGGCGCACACCAGGTTCGGCGCCCACTGCTCGTGCACCTCGAAGAAGTCCCCGTCGTCGACGACCTCTTCGATGACCCGGCGCATGTCGTAGGAGCGGTTGCCGTCGGCGGGGACGAGGTCGAGGAGGGCCTCGCCGAGCCGGTCGGCCGGGTCGTCGGCCGGTGCCCGGGGCGGCAGTTCGCGGTTGTTGGCCGGGAGCAGGGACAGCAGGTGGCGTACGTCGTCGAGGCACTCCTCCTCCGTGTCGTAGGCGAAGCCGGCGACACCCGAGACGGTGGCGTGGGTGTCGGCGCCGCCCAGCCCCTCGTGGCTGATCTGCTCGCCGGTGACGGCCTGGACGACGTCGGGGCCGGTGATGAACATCTGCGAGGTGCCGCGCACCATGAACACGAAGTCGGTGAGCGCCGGGGAGTAGGCGGCGCCGCCCGCGCAGGGGCCCAGCATGACGGAGATCTGGGGGATCACTCCGGAGTTGCGGACGTTTCGCTGGAAGATGCCGCCATAGCCGGCGAGCGCGGTCACGCCCTCCTGGATACGGGCTCCGGCCCCGTCGCACAGGCCCACCAGGGGCGCGCCCGCCGCCTCCGCGAGATCCATCACCTTGTGGATCTTGGCGGCGTGGGCCTCGCCCAGGGCGCCGCCGAAGATCCGGAAGTCGTGGGCGTAGGCGAAGACGGTACGGCCGTACACCTTGCCCCAGCCGATCAGGACACCGTCGGTGTGCGGCTTCTTCGCCTCCAGCCCGAAACCGGTGGCGCGATGCCGGCGCAGCGCTTCGAGTTCGGTGAACGTGCCCTCGTCGAAGAGGAGTTCCAGGCGTTCGCGGGCGGTGAGTTTGCCCTTGGCGTGCTGGACCTCGGTGGCGCGCTCACCGGGCCCGCCGCGGACCTTCTCACGCAACTCGTTGAGCTGCTCCGTCAGTTCGTGGATATCGGGTGCACGGGGCGGACTCGGCGGCGTGGGACGTGCCGGAGGCGAGGGCGGCGTGGGAGGCGCCGGCGGCGAGGGCGGCACGGGGGACGCGAGGAAGGCGGCGGGGGCGGTGCGGGGGCGGTCGTCCAGGATGCTCATGGGCCTGTTCAGCTTCCTTCCGGTGCGGGGGCGAACTCCGCGATGGCGGCGAGGAGTCCGGCCTGTTCCAGGACCACGTCGGCGTCGACGGGGCCCGCGTGGGTGCGCACGGCCGTGACGAACTCGGCGACGGTCGCGGCGACCTGGTCGTGCGCGTCGAGGACGACGGGTGCGGTGCCGGTGGCGTGCTCGACGAGGAGCACCGGGTGGTGGTCGGCGGGCGGGGTGAAGGCGTTCTCGACGCGGATGCGGCCCCGGCTGCCCCACAGTTCGTAGGCGGAGCGGTAGGCGTGCCCGATGCCGAAGGTGACCTCGGCGATCACCCCGTCGGGGGCCTGGAGCAGGGCGGCGCCGGAGGTCTCCACGTCGTGTCCCTCGTCGCGGTGCAGGGCCGCGCCGGCGACGCGCAGACCGCCGCCGAGGAGGTGCAGGGCGGCCCGCACCGGGTAGAGGCCGACCTCCCGCAGGGCGCCGCCGCCGAGGTCGGCGCGGTAGCGGATGTCGGCGCGGGGCAGTTCGGGGATGGCGAAGGAGGCGCTGACCGAGCGCAGGGTGCCGATCTCGCCGTCGGCGACCAGTTTGCGGACGGCGGCGTGCTGGGGGTGGTGGACGAACATGACGTTCTCCATCAGCACCAGTCCGCGGTCGGCCGCGAGCGTCATCAGGCGGCGGGCGGTGGCGGGGTCGGCGGCCAGCGGCTTCTCGGCGAGGACGTGCTTGCCGGCGCGCAGCGCCGCCTCGGCCCACTGGGCGTGCAGGGCCAGGGGCAGCGGTACGTAGACGGCGTCGACGTCGTCGCGGGCGAGGAGTTCCTCGTAGCCGCCGACGGGGGTGCAGCCCGGGTAGGGCGCGGCGCACTCACGGGCCCGGCCGAGGTCGCGGCTGGCGACCGCCGTGAGCGCGGAGCCGGCACCGGCGGCGAAGGCCGGGAGCATCCGGCGGCGCGCGATGTCGGCACTGCCCAGCACCCCGAAACGCACCGGGCGGTCACTGATGTCGACCATGCGATCGTCGGTCTCATGCGGCACGGTCGTGCCCTCCTTCTCGCGGCACGGCGGCCAGGGCGTTGAGGCAGGCCAGCAGGGTGCGGGCCTGGACGTTGAGGTAGTGGCCGTGCCGGACGAGGTCACTGAGCTGGGCGGGACCGGCCCACAGGAAGCCGTCCGGTTCCGGGGTGAGCGGGTCGTCGGTCTCCACCAGGAGGTAGCGGGCCTCGGCTTCGAGGAAGCGGCCGCCCTCCTCGGCGTGCACGGCGGAGTACCGGACGCGCTCGGGCGGGGCCGTCAGCACCTCGGTGAGGAACGGCGGTGGCTCGTCGTGGTTTCCGGGGGTGCACTGCACGGTCGGTCCCAGCTCGACGGTGTCGCACAGGCCGGCCTCGGCGCGGGCGCTGACCAGGACGTGCGGCACACCGTCGACGGTGCGGGTGAGGAAGGCGCAGACTCCGCGTCCGGCCGGGGCGATCAGGGGCTGGGTCCACTGGGTGACCTCGCGGCTGGCGGCGCGCACGCGGACGCCGACGACGTCGAAGAACCGGCCGTCGTCCCGGCCCACCCGGTCGAGGGTGCGGTGCCAGTCGGGCAGGGTGGCGAGGGGGACGCGGCGGGTGGCCAGGTCACGGCGGGCGCGGCGCTCGGTGAACCAGGAGACCAGCTCGGTGTCGGAGTGCGGGGCGCGGTCGTGGGCGTAGGGGCTGGGGGCGGTGGCGAGGACCGTGCGGGCGTCCATGTTCACGACGTTGTCGAGGTGGAGGAGCCGCGCCAGCTGGCCGAGGGTGAGCCAGCAGAAGTCGTCGTGGAGTTCGACGTCGCCGACGGCCTCGACGATCATGTTGCGGTTGGTCTTGCGCCAGAACCAGGAGCCGTGTTCGGACTGCAGGACGTCGGTGAGGACGCGGCCGCGCGCGGGGTCCAGGAAGTACTCGATGTAGCGGACGCTCCGGCCCTGGTGGGCCTGGGTGTAGTTGGAGCGGGTGGCCTGCACGGTCGGGGAGAGCTGGACGAGCTGGGAGGCGGGGTTGCCGGGCTCCATCTTGGCCTGCATCAGGAAGTGCAGGACGCCGTCGAACTCCTTGACGAGGATGCCGAGTACGCCGACCTCGGGCTGGTCGATGAGGGGCTGCTGCCAGTCGCGGTACGGGCCGCTGTCGCTGGTGGCGTGGACTCCGGTGACGGAGAAGAAGCGTCCGCTGCGGTGCACGAGGTCGCCGCTGTCCGGGGCGAACGTCCAGCCGTCGAGGGCGTCGAAGGGGACGCGTTCGACGCTGAACCTCCCGGCCCGCTCGCGCCGCCGGATCCAGTGCGGGACGTCGGCGGTGGCCAGCTGGACGCCTTCGGCGGCGGCGGCCGACCGGGCGAACCGGTCCGGCAGGTCCCGGTCGGCACGGGGGACGGTGGGCGTGAGGGCAGCGGGCGCCGGCTCGGTGGGCGCCGGGACAGCGGGTACGGCGGCTGCGGGCGCGGTCATCGGCCGCCTCCCACCGTGAGGGCCTCGCCGGTGATGTTGCCGTTGGCCGGGGAACTCAGGAACACGACGGCGTCCGCCACTTCTTCCGGGGTGGTCAGGCGACCGGTGGGGGTCGCGGTGCGTTCGCGTTCGCGGACCGTCTCGGGGAGCGCGGCCAGCACGCGGTCGGTGGTGGTGAGCCCGGGGCAGACGACGTTCACCAGGACGCCGCTGTCGGCCAGGTCCCACATCAGGCTGCGGGTGAGGCCGTGCAGGGCGGCCTTGGCGGCGCCGTAGAACTCCTGGCCGCGGTTGCCGCCGAGCGCGTTGTGCGAGGACATCAGGACGATGCGGCCGAAGCCGCGCCGCCGCATGCCGGCGACGGCGTGCTGCACGGTCCGCAGCGCGGGCGTCAGGTTGCCCTCGACGACCGGGCGCCATTCGTCCTCGGGGACGTCCTCGAAGTGGGTGCCGGGGGCGCGGCGGGCGCCGTAGCGGACGGCGTTGACGACGAGGACGTCGAGTGCGCCCCAGCGGCGCTCGACGGCGGCGGTCGCGGTGCGCGGCGCCTCGGGGTCGGCGAGGTCGTAGGGCAGCGCGAACGCCCGGTCGTCGTGGGCGCCGAGTTCGGCGGCGAGCTTCTCGGCGCCCTCCCGGTCGGTGTGGTGCGCCACGGCGACTCGGGCGCCCTCCCGGGCGAAGGCGCGGGCCGTGGCACGGCCGATGCCTCCGGTGGCGCCGGTGACCAGGACGGCGCGGCCGCTCAGTCCGAGGTCCATGAGACGGGGGGTCCTTTCGGGACGGGACGGGGCTGAGGTGACGGTGCGGGACGTGCCCGCTTGGTCAGAGCCGGGAGGCGACGAACTCGCGGACGGAGGCGGCTATGTAGTCGACCATCTCCTCGGTGAGCCCCGGGTAGATGCCCACCCAGAACGTGTGCTCCGTGATGATGTCGCTGTTGGTCAGGGAGCCGACGACGCGGTGCGGCTGGTCGACGTAGGCCGGCTGGCGGGTGAGGTTCCCGGCGAACAGCCGACGGGTGCCGATCTTGCGGTCCTCCAGGAAGCCGACCAGCTCGGCCCGGCTGAAGGGCGCGCTGGGTTCGACGGTGAGCACGAAGCCGAACCAGCTCGGGTCGCTGCCCGGGGTGGCCTCCGGGAGGATCAGGTGCGGCACGTCCAGCAGGCCGTCGCGCAGCCGCTGCCAGTTGCTCTTGCGGGCGTCGATGAACGAGTCCAGCTTGTCCAGCTGGGTCAGCCCGAGCGCGGCCTGGAGGTCGGTGGCCTTCAGGTTGTAACCGACGTGCGAGAAAATGTACTTGTGGTCGTACCCGGCGGGCAGCGTGCCCATCTGGTAGCGGAACCGCTTGAGGCACTTGTTGGACTCGCCCGGCTCGCACCAGCAGTCCCGGCCCCAGTCGCGCAGCGACTCCACGATCCGGGCGAGCGCCAGGTTCGAGGTGAGGACGCAGCCGCCCTCGCCCATCGTCAGGTGGTGCGCCGGGTAGAAGCTGACGGTGGCCAGGTCGCCGAAGGTGCCGGTGAGCTGCCCGTTGTAGAGGGAGCCGACGGCGTCGCAGTTGTCCTCGATGAGGAACAGGTCGTGCTCTTCGGCGAGTTGGGCTATCTCGGCGACCGGGAAGGGGTTGCCGAGGGCGTGGGCGATGATGATCGCCTTCGTCTTGGGGCCGATGGCGGCGGCGACCCGGTCGGCGGTCGTGTTGTACGTCTTCAGGTCGACGTCGACGAAGACGGGCACGAGGCCGTTCTGCAGGATCGGGTTGACCGTGGTCGGGAAGCCCGCCGCCACGGTGATGACCTCGTCGCCGGGGCGCAGCCTGCGCTCCTCCAGGTGGGGCGAGGTCAGGGCGGTCAGCGCCAGCAGGTTGGCGGAGGACCCCGAGTTGGTCAGGTGCGCCTTGCGCCGCTTCAGGCGGCGGGCGAACCGCGACTCGAACTTGCGGGAGCTGGTGCCGGCCGCGATCCGCAGATCGAGCGCGGCCTCCACGAGCGCCACCCGGTCGTCCTCGTCGAGCACGGCGCCCGACGGCCAGATCTCGGTGGTGCCCGGCACGAACGGGCGGGCCTCCTGCTGGTCCTGGTGGTACTTGCGCACCGCGTCGAGCACGAGCTCTCGGTGGTCGCTCATCTCTCCGTCACCTCCGTGATCGGTTCGGCACGGATTCCGCGCCCGTCGTCACGTCGGATCCTGCTCGGCCCTGCTCGAACGCTCCTCGATCCCCGATCGGGGTGCGCGGGAGCGTGCCGCCGGACGCCTGCCGCAGCAGGTCGTCGATGCTCTCGTCGAGGGTGCGGCGGGGCCGCCGGCCGAGGTCGCGGGCGGCGGCCCGCACGGACAGCCGCTGCCGTCCTGCGTCGCCGCGGGACAGGGCGGCCCTGCCCTCCTCGACCAGTTCCACGGGCAGCCCGGAGCGTTCGACCATGCGCCGCACGAGCCCGCGGACGGGCACGGTGCCGCCGCTGCCGATGTTGAACACCCGGCCGCCGGGGTGGTGCCGGGCGTGGTCCAGGGCGGCGAGCGCGGCGTCGGCGACGTCGCGTACGTCGATGTAGTCGCGGTGGGCGGTGAGCGGGGCGAGGTGCAGCGGGGCGGGGCCGTCCGGGTCGCGGGCCGCGTCGGCGAGGTGGGCGGCGACGAGGCCGGGCAGGCTGGCGGTGGGGGCGCCGGGGCCGAGCATGTTGGACACGCGCAGGACGACGGCGCCGAACCGTGCGGCGTCGGCGGCGCCGAGCAGGGCACGGGTGCCGCGCAGCTTGGTGACGCCGTAGGTGCCGACGGGCCGGCACGGTGTGTCCTCGGTCTGCTCCGGCATACCGTCGGGCGCGGGACCGTATTCGTAGACCGTGCCCAACTGGACGACCGGGGGCCGTAGTCCGGGCGGCAGCTGGGTGACCGCCTCGGCGAGCACGGCGGGCAGGCGGGCGTTCAGGGCGTGCATGGCGTCGTCGCCGCACGCCCAGACGGCGCCGGCCGCGTTGACGACTGCGGCGGCGCCGGTCTCGTGCAGCAGCCCGGCGAGCGTGCCGGGGGTGACGTCGGCGAGGTCCAGGCGGTGGGGGCCGGGGGTGGAGCGGGAGACGTCCACGGTGGGGACGCCGTTCGCCTCCAGGGCCGTACGACAGTGGCGCCCGGCGAACCCCGTGCCGCCGAGCACCACCACCGGACCCGCGCCCCGCGCGGGGAGCGTCATGCCGTGTCCTGCCGCCGGGCGACCTCGGCCTCCAGGAGCTTCTCGGCCTCGTCGGACGTCTTGCCGGTGCCGAGCATCAGGACGGCGATCGCGCCGACCAGGATGACCGTCGACATCCACACCATGGTGTGCACGGGCAGGGTGTAGGCGCCGACGACGCGCAGGACGCAGTCGGCGAGCAGGCCCGCGCCCCACAGTTGCGTGGTGCGGGTGATGCCGGCGCGGAACCTGGGCTCGGTCGCGCGCAGGTGCTCCCAGGCCGCCTCGCGCTCCGGCTTGCCCTTCGTCATGAACGGGCGCATCGCGCTCGCCATCAGCGGCTGCGAGGTGAAAGCGGACACCAGGATGGACCCGCCGATCAGGCCGGTGCCCAGGGACTCCTTGGCCAGCATCAGCCGGGCGTCGCCGCTGATCAGGCTGATCGCGGCGCCGACGAGGGTGACGACCAGCATGAGCAGGGCCAGCCCGTTGACCCGGCGGTCGCGCACCAGGCCGTACACCGTCCGCACGGCGGGCACGGCACCGCTGAGCACGAGGGAGTCCACCGTGTTCAGGTGGGCGCCCTTGTTCAGCACGTAGTAGAGAACGAGGGGGACGGCCACGTCGATGAGCAGGGGGCGCAGCGCGGAGCCCGGCGCGCTCGGCCGGGGGGCACTGGACTGCGGGGTGGCGGGAGAGTTCAACGGAGGACTCGCTTGCGGGCCGGCGTGGGGGGTCATGTCAGGGTTCTCCTTCATGTCGTACTGCCAAGGGTCCCCACCGGTACTTGAGTCGCGCTTGAGCCCGGGAGGCCGTCCGCCGGGGCCGCCGGAGCCGCCGGGGGCACGTCCAGCGGGAACGACTCCAGGGCCCGCAGGTGGTAGCCGTCGGTGCCGAAGCCGAGGTCGGCGACCTCCGGCACCAGCCGGCGCAGCTTGTCGGTGGAGATGGTGTGCTGGCCGCCCGTGTCGTGGAGTTCGCGGTGGGCCCGCACGCCGAGGCGCCGCTCCAGCCAGTCCACGATCCGCTCGACGGGGACGGCGTTGCCCGAGGCCACGTTGACCGTCTCGCCGCGCAGACCGCCCGCGAGGAGCCGGTCGACGACGGTCACCGCGTCGGCCACGGCGATCAGATCGCGGCTCGCGCCCCGGTGGACCCGGACCCGGCCCTCGGCCACCTGCCGAGCCAGCATCGGCAGGAGCTGGTGGGCGGGCTGCCCGGGGCCGACCAGGTGTCCCAGGCGGAGCACGAGACAGTCCGCCCCGGACGCGGCGAGCCGCTCCTCCAGGTGGAGTTTGTGCCGGCCGTACGGGGTGCAGGGCTCGACGGGGACGTCCTCGCGGCCGGGGCCGGCGACCCGCCCGTACATGCCGGTGGACGCGGTGGAGAAGAACACCAGGCGGCGCCCGTCCGCCGCGCATCTGCGGGCCCAGGTGAGGACGAGGTCGAGCTCGCGGCGGAAGTCGGCGTCCGAGGTTCCGTCGGCCCAGGACACCCCGGCCGCCAGGACGACGGTGTCGGGGTGCCGGGCGGCCAGAGGGGCTAGGTTCCGGGCGAGAAACCCGTTTCCCACGATGTGCATGGCTCGGTCCTGATCTGCGAGGAGACGGTGGTCACGGGGCGGGTGCGAGGGCGGGTGCGGCGGCGGGCCGGGGCGGTGGTGGGTCGCGGCGGCGGAAGGCGGAGGCCGCTCAGGTCGTGGCCCGAGCGGGCCGCCGCGGCGCGGGGATCGTCGCGGTCCGCGCGGCCGGCGGGGACAGCGCCCGCACCGCCATGGCGACGGCCGCCGCGGTGGCCATGTCGGCGCACGCGGCAGCCCCTGCGGCGAGGGTGGCGAGGGCGGCGACGGGGTCTACGGCGGGGTCGGCGGGCTCGGCGGGGTCGGCCTCCGGAGCGTCGGCGTCGGGGGCGTCGGCTTCGGTCCGGGCCGCCGGGGCGGTCGCCCTCAGTCCCAGGCGGTGCAGGGCCTCGCGCGGGGCGGTGCCCGTGACGTCGTCGCCGGTCGCGGCCACGTAGCCGTCGGGGCGAAGCAGCAGCCAGGCGCCGTCGGCGAGACCGAGGTCCTCCCTCAAGTCGCCCTTGTGGTCGTACAGTTCGGCGGCGGTACGGACGTTGAGGACCGGGCCGTAGGCGTCCTGGAGGGCGTGCAGGGCCGGTCCGTCCTGGGGACGGGCCGCGCACAGCAGGGTGGGTTCGGGGGTGCGCAGTTCCGCGAGGAACGCGCGCCAGGCCGCCGAGCCGTCGTACCGTCCGGCCGTGACCCGGGAGGCGCGCGAACCGGCCGGGACGGCGGTGGACGCCGTGGTGTCCGGGGTGGTGAGCGGGGAGTCCTCGTAGCGCAGGTCGAGGGCCGACATGCCGCCCATGATCTTGCGTTCGATCTTCGACTTGAGCGGGCGGACGGTGCGTACGACGGTGAACATGGCCCGCAGCGCGGCCGCCGCGTAGCGGTTCTTGAGCTGTACGAGGATCGTGGCGAACCGGGTGGAGGCGAGCAGGCCCGCGCCGACCGGGACCCGCTCGGCGCTGTAGGTGTCCAGCAACGCCTCCTCGGACGCGCCCCGTTGGACCAGGGCGAGCTTCCAGGCGAGGTTGTAGGCGTCCTGCACACCGGTGTTCATGCCCTGTCCGGAGGCGGGGCTGTGCACGTGAGCGGCGTCGCCGGCGACGAAGCAGCGGCCCGAGCGCATGGTCGGGATCATGCGCTGCTGGATCGTGAACACCGACACCCAGCTCGGTGGTTCGACGGTGACCGTACGGCCGGTGCCCGCGCTGATCTTGCGGGCGAACCGGCGGGCGACGGCCTCGTCGTCGCCGTCGTACGTCGCGTCCCGGGTGTCGAGCAGGCGCCACTTGCCCTCGTCGGGGAACGGCACCAGCATCACCGTGCCCTCCCGGGTGCGCATCCAGTGGATGCTGTCGGCCGGCAGGTCGGTGTGGACGACGGCGTCGGCGATCAGCCAGGTCTCGCTGGAGTCGCCGACCAGTCGCAGACCGAGCTGCTTGCGCACGGTGGAGTGGCCGCCGTCGGTGCCGAGCAGCCAACTGGCCCGCACGGTCTCGGTCTCACCGCTCTCATGCCGGAGCGTGGCCGTCACACCGTCGCCGGTGTCCTCGAACCCGGTCAGCCGGGTGTCCCACTCGACCGGGACGCCGCGCCGCTCGGCCGCCGTGCGCAGCACGTCCTCGGTGACGGCCTGGTCGACCATGAGGGTGTACGGGAAGCGGGTGGGCAGCCGGCTGTAGTCGGTGTCGAAGCGGATGAGGCGGCGGCCGTGCTGGTGCAGCGTGAAGTGCTCGACGCGCCGGCCGCGCGGCAGCAGCTCGTCGATCACGCCCATCTGGTCGTACGTCTCCAGGGTGCGGGCGTGCGTGGCGAGCGCCCGGGAGGTGACGGCGGGGCCGTGCGCGGCGTCGACCAGCCGGACGGTGAGGCCGTGCCGGGCCAGTTCGTGGGCGGCGGTGAGGCCGACGGGGCCGGCCCCGACGATCAGGACGTCGAGGGTGGTCGTGCCGGTGTCGGTTCCGCTCATGCCACCGGCTCCTGTGTCCGCGCGGGCTGGGAAGGCGCCGTGGCCGACGCCGACTTGACGGCCTTCCACCAGCCGGGGTTGTCCCGGTACCAGGCGACGGTCTCGGCGATGCCTTGCTCGAAGGGGATGCGGGGGGCGTAGCCCAGCTCGTCGCGGATCTTCGACTCGTCGAGGGAGTAGCGCAGGTCGTGGCCCTTGCGGTCGGCGACGCGGCGGACGCTGGACCAGTCGCTGCCGGTCAGTTCGAGCAGCTGCTCGGTGATCTGCCGGTTGGTGCGCTCGTTGCCGCCGCCGACGTTGTAGATCTCGCCGGCCCGGCCCCGGTTCAGGACGAGGTGGATGGCCCGGCAGTGGTCGTCCACGTGCAGCCACTCCCGGATGTTGGCGCCCTCCCCGTACAGCGGGACGCTCTCGCCTTCGAGGAGGTTGGTGACGAACAGCGGGATGAGCTTCTCGGGGTGCTGGTAGGGGCCGTAGTTGTTGGAGCAGCGGGTGATGGAGACGTTCAGGCCGTGGGTCCGCCAGTAGGCGCGGGCCACCAGGTCGGAGGACGCCTTGGAGGCGGCGTACGGCGAGTTGGGGGCCAGCGGCCAGGTCTCGGTCCACGAGCCCTCGTCGATGGAGCCGTACACCTCGTCCGTGGAGACGTGCACGAACCGCTGGACGCCGGCCCGCAGGCAGGCCTCCAGCAGGGTCTGGGTGCCCAGCACGTTCGTCCGGACGAACTCGGCGCCGGAGGCGACGGAGCGGTCCACGTGGGACTCGGCCGCGAAGTGCACGACGGCGTCGTGGCCCGGCAGCAGGTCGTCCAGGAGCGCCGCGTCGCAGATGTCGCCGCGGACGAAGGTGAGCCGGGGGTGGGCGGCCGGCAGGTTCTCCCGGTTGCCCGCGTAGGTCAGCTTGTCGAGGACGGTGACGTCGGCGCCGGCGTAGGCGTCGGGCGTGCCGCCGTCCGCCTCGGGTGCGTCGTAGCCGTCGTAGCCGTCGTAGCCGTCGTTCAGGAGCGTGCGCACGTAGTGCGAGCCGATGAAACCGGCGCCGCCGGTGACCAGGATCTTCATGCCGCGACCTCTATCCGGGTGTGATCGCCGACGACCAGACGGTGCCGGCGCGTGACCAGGTCGCCGCTGCTGACGGCGGCCGAGCGGCCGATGACCGAGCCGTGCACGGCGTGCACCCCGCTGACCGAGGCGCCGTCGAGGGCGATGGAGTACGAGATGTGGGTGGAACTGAGGGTGACGTCGCCGCCGATGGAGGTGTGCGGGCCGACGTTGCTGTCCTCGATGACACTGCCCGGTCCGATGACCGCCGGCCCCTCGATGAAGGAGCGGACGATCCGGGCGCCTGGCGCGACCGAGACCGGGCCGATCAGGACGCTCTCCTCGTCGACCTCTCCGTCGACGCTGCGCACGAGCTGGTCCAGGAGCTGCCGGTTGCAGTCCAGGACGTCCTCGACGCGGCCGGTGTCCTTCCAGTAGCCGGTGTACTCGGTGGCGCGCACCTCCGAGCCGCGGGCGACCAGCCACTGCACGGCGTCGGTGATCTCCAGTTCGCCGCGGGCGCTGGGCTCGATGGAGTCCACCGCCTCGTGGACGGCGGAGGTGAAGAAGTAGACGCCGATCATGGCGAGGTCGCTGCGCGGTTCCTGCGGCTTCTCCACGAGGCGGGTCACCCTCCCCTCGGCGTCCAGCTCGGCGACGCCGAAGGCGCGCGGGTCGGCGACCTTCTGCACGACGACCTGCGCGGCGGGCCGGTGCGTACGGAACTGCTCGGCGGCCTCCACGACGCCGTCGGGCAGCATGTTGTCGCCCAGGTACATCACGAAGTCGTCGTCGCCGAGGAAGCCGCGGGCGACCTGCACCGCGTGCGCGAGGCCGCGCGGCGCGTCCTGCCGCAGATACGTCAGGGACAGGCCGAGTCCGGCGCCGTCGCCGAGCGCGTCGACGATGTCGGGTTCGCGGTCGCCGACGATCAGACCGATCTCGGTGACGCCGAGGTCCTTGATGCCGGACAGGACGTGCTCCAGGACCGGCTTGTTGGCGATGGGGATGAGCTGTTTGGGCATGGAGTGGCTGAAGGGGCGCAACCGGGTGCCCGTTCCTCCGGCCAGCACAAGTGCCTTCATCGGGGCTCCTCTTGTGGGGAGTGGATGGGTTTCAGTGCGGGGGGTTTCAGTGCGGGAGTCTCAAGCGGGTCTGAGCGCATCTCAGGCAGCGACCGTCAGCGGGACGCGCGGGGCGGGCGCGGCGAGCAGCGCGGTCAGCTGGGCCACGGCCTCGTCGAGGCGTTCCAGCGCGGCGGGGCCGGGGCGGCGGGCGCCGGTCACCGGGTCGGTGTGCGCGGTGTCGGCCGGCACGAACACGGCGTCGGTGATGGCGGCGGGCCGCATGGAGGCGAGGACCGGGCGCAGCCCGTAGTCCAGGGCGAGGGCGTGGGCCATCGACCCGCCGGACGCCAGCGGCAGCACCGGCTTGCCGCGCAGCGCGTACTGCGGCAGCACGTCGAGGAACGCCTTCAGCAGACCGGAGTACGCGGCCTTGTACACGGGGGTCGCCACGACCACGGCATCGGCGGCGGCGACCCGCCGCAGCGCGTCCCGCAACTCCGGATCACCGGTGTCCCCACCGAGCAGCGCGGCGGCCGGCAACTCCCGCACGACAAGAGTCTCCACCCGGCACCCGGCCGCCACCAGACCGTCGGCGGCCAGCCCGAGCACCTCATGGGTGAACGACCCGACCGATGGACTACCGGACACGGCAAGAATGGTCGGCATGCTGAACTTCCTTTCCTAGCCAGAAAACCGGGCCGAGGGCAGCGCCCCGTGAGGGGCGCGGGGCCGTGTCGATTTGCGGCTCCGCCGCGTGGGCGCGAGAAGCCCCCACGGCCCGCAGCCGCGCAACGGCAGAACGGGGCACCCTCTGCCGCATCACGCAGCCGAGGCCAGCGCCCCAGCGAACCGCGCCTGCAACGCCCCGACATGCTCCAGCGACGCGAGAACCTGCTGCGGCTCCCCCACGAAGTCGACAAGACACGCAATCTCATCGGCCCCGGCCGCCCGAACCCTCTCCGCCGTCACCGCCGCCTCCTCCACGGACCCGATCAACGAGTTGCCGTCGAGATACCGGTTGACGCCGAGGTCGGCCAACTTGCGCTGAGCGGCGTCACCGGCCAGCACCGCACGCCCCTGCTTCCCCCCGCTCATCCGGCCGCCGGCGCTGACCGCGCGGGACTCCAGGTCGATCGCGGTGAGCAGGTAGTCGCGCAGCCAGGCCCCGCCGGTGCTGCGCGCCTCCTCGGCGTCGTCGGCGAGGTAGGTGTGCATCATCACGGTGACCTTGCCGCGGCCGGGGACCGATGAGGCGGCGCGCGCCTCCCGGTAGAGGGCGACCTTCTCGGTGAGGGACTCCGGGTCCTGGTTCTCCAGGTGGGTCAGCACGTTGCAGCCCATCCGGCCCGCCTCCCTGAAGGTGTCCTCGCTGCGGGAGGCGGTGACCCAGATCTCCAGCTCGCGCTGGACGGGCCGCGGGTAGATGTCGATGTCGACGTCCTTGCCGAACGGGTCGGTGCCGTGCCAGACACCGGTGCGCCAGGCCTCGCGCAGGGCGTGCACGTCGCTGATCATGCGGGCGCGCCGGCCGTGGTACTCCTGCGGGGCGAGCACGAAGTCGTTGACGTTCCAGCCGGAGCCGACCGAGATCGCCGCGCGGCCGCCGGACAGGCCGTCGACCATCGCGAAGTCCTCGGCGACCCGGGCGGTGGGGTGCAGCGGGGTGACGACGCTGCCCGCCCTGATCTGCACGCGCTCGGTGACCGCGGCGATCGCGGCGGAGGTGACGGCGGGGTTCGGGAAGGCGCCGCCGAAGCGGTGGAAGTGGCGCTCGGGCGTGGAGACGAACCCCAGGCCGAGCGCGTCGGCGCGGCGGGCGCAGTCGAGCATGAGGTCGTAGGTCTCGCGGACCCGGTCGCCGAGCGCCGCGAAGAAGAACACGCCGAAGTCGAGCGGCCCACCCGGGCGCCGGTGGCTCGCGTTCACAGATTGCCTCCCTCTGGAAGGGCCGCCGGTGGCCCGTGGAACGGATGCGCCCACCGTGGCGCCGTCACCTCGACGGCCGCTGGACCGCAGATCGGGCCGTACACCCGTGCGGAACGGCTCAAGGGCGGTTCGAGCGGGTGCCGCGACACTCCCGTTGCAGTCCTGCGGGACGGCCAACGGCCAACAGCCAACGGGAGGAGAGTTCATGCGCTGGGACGACATGCACGTCGCCGCGGTGGGCACCTGGCTGCCCGAGCCCGTCCAAGCGGCGGACGCGGTGCGCGAGGGCCGGTACACGAAGGAGCGGTACGAGACCTTCGACTACGCGTCCGTGCTGCGCAGCGAGGACGTGGCGCCGCCCGACATGGCCGTGTTCGCCGCGGAGACGGCACTGAAGCGGTCGGGTGTCGACCCGTCCGAGTTCAGTCTGCTGCTGCACGGCAGCCTCTGGTTCCAGGGCCTGGACATCTGGCCGGCCGCCAGTTACATCGCGCAGCGCACCGTGGGCCGGCACGTGCCGGCGATGGACGTGCAGCAGCGCTGCAACATCGGGGTGAGCGGCATCGAGCTGGCCGCCGCCCATCTCACGTCGGGGCTGCGCGGCGGCAGCGCGGTGATGCTGACGACCGCCGACCGGTGGAGCGGGCCCGCGGTCAACCGCTGGGGTCTGCACGACATGAGCGCGTACGGCGACGGCGGCACCGCGGTCGTCGTGTCCCGGCGCGGCGGTTTCGCCCGGCTGCTCGCCACGGCCACCGCGGCGGACAACTCGCTGGAGGGCCTGACGCGGGGCGACGAACCGTTCCGTACGGCGTCCCCGGCAGCCGGGACCCCGGTCGACCTGACGGCACGCTCGGCCGCGTACGCCGCCCGGCACGACGAGGCCGAGCTGACCATGCGGATCGCCCGGACGATGCTGCGGGCCAAGAAGGAGGCGCTCGCCGACGCCGGGCTGACCACGGCCGATCTGGCGAAGGTCGTCACGCCCGCGACGGGCCGCCGCAAGGGCGACCACCAGGTGCACCACCTGCTCGGCGTCACCGAGGAGCAGACCACCTGGTCGTACGGGCGCACCACCGGCCATGTCGGCGGCGGCGACTGGGCCGCGGGCCTCGCCCATCTGATCGACACCCGGGCGGTCGCGCCCGGCGACCACGTCATGCTGTTCGGCGGCGGTGCGGGCTACACCTGCACGGCGGCCGTCCTGGAGATCACGGAGGTGCCCCAGTGGTGACCGCCCTGGAGCCGCAGACCACCGCAGTCACCGCAGGCGCCGCAGCCGGGGGCGAGGCGTCCGGCACGCTGCCCGGCCTGCTCGCCGCGGCCGTCGCCGAGTGCCCGTCGGCGCCCGCCGTCCGGGACGAGACCGGCGGCTGGACGTACGCCGAACTCGACGCGCACAGCCGGGCGTTCGCCGCCTGGCTCACGGCGCGCGGGGTGCGGCGCGGGGAGCGGGTGCTGGTGCGGGCGGGCAACACCCGCGCGTTCGTGGCGGCCCTGTTCGGCATCCTGCGGCACGGCGCTGTGTGCGTGCCGGTGAACCCGGCGATGAAGCGGTTCCATCTGTCGTCGGTGGTCGCCGACAGCGCCCCGGTGCTGCTCCTCGGGCGCGGCGAGGACCTGGCGCTGCTCGCTGAGCTGACCGACCGGCCGGTGCACGACCTGGAGGAGGTCCACGCCGGCCTGGACCCGGCCGAAGCCCCCACCCGGGACCAGGATCCCTCCCCCGACGACCTCGCCCTGCTGATCTACACGTCCGGCTCGACGTCCGCGCCCAAGGCGGTGGTCAGTCCGCACGCGCCGTGCGTGTTCGCGGCCCGCGCCATCGCCGAGGTGCTGCGGTACCGCGCCGACGACGTCGTGCTGGTGGCGATCCCCCTCTCCTTCGACTACGGCCTCTACCAGATCTTCCTGTCCGTGCTGGCCCGCGCCCAGGTCGTCCTGACGTCCCCGCGGCGCCAGTTGAAGCTGCTGGGCACCCTGCGCGAGCACGGCGTGACCGTCGTACCGGTGGTGCCCTCGCTCGCCGAGATGCTGCTGCGGCTGGCCGGACGCGACAAGGGCGCCGACCCGCTGCCGGTGCGGCTGTTCACCAACACCGGCGCGGCGCTGACCCAGCCGGTCATCGCCGCCCTGCGCCGCACCTTCCCGCACGCCCGGGTGTCGCCGATGTTCGGCACCACCGAGTGCAAGCGCATCACCGTCCTGGAACCGGACGGCGACCTCGCGAAGCCCGGTTCGGTGGGCCCCGCGCTGCCGGGCACCGAGGTGCTGATCCTCGACGAGGACGGGCGGGCCCTGCCGGCCGGCGAGGTCGGCGAGATCGCGGTGCGCGGACCGCACGTCATGGCCGGCTACTGGCAGGCCCCGGAGATCACCGCGCAGCGCTTCCGCCCCGACCCGGTGACCGGCGAGGTCACCCTGCACACCGGCGACTACGGGCACCTCGACACCGACGGGCACCTGTACTTCCAGGGCCGCCGCGACGACCTGTTCAAGCGGCGCGGCAACCGGATGAGCGTCCTGGAGATCGAGAGTGCCGCACTGGACGTGCCCGGCGTCGAGGCGGCCTGCGCGGTACCGCCCGGCGACGGCTTCGACCTGACGCTGTTCGCCGTGACCCGGCTGTCCCCCGCCGAGCTGGCGGAGCGGCTGGCCGAACGGCTGGAGGACGCCAAGGTGCCCGGCGAGTGCCGGGTGCTGGCCGCGCTCCCGCTGACCCCCAACGGCAAGACCGACCGGCAGCTGCTGCGCGCCCGCGCCGCGGCCCCCGAACCGACCGACCAGGAGACGTCATGACCACCACCGCCGCACCGGCCTGGGACGCCCGCTTCGAGCGGCTGCTGGCCGCCGTCCTGCCCGGCACCGCCCGCGACACGCGGCTCGCCCCCGGCCTCGAACTGAAGAAGGCGGGCCTGGACTCCCTGGCGACCGTCGAATTGCTCGTCTCGCTGGAGGAGGAGTACGGCGTCGAGCTGCCCGAAGCGGCCCTGAACAGCGCCACGTTCGCGACGCCGGCCGCGCTCTGGGAGACCCTCACCCGGTACGGCGCCGCCCCGGCCGCCCACGCCTGACCCACCGACCGTCCGGACCGACCCAACAACCCGAACAACCCGACCGAATCGTCCGACCCGGCCGAATCGTCCGACACCCCCCACAGGAGAGATCTCATGGGCATCAACTTCGTGCACACCGGCATCGCCCTCGTCGTCGTGTTCATCCTCGCGGGCGCCGTCAAGCTCGTGCGCCGCAACAAGCGGTAACCGCCATGCGTGTCCTGATGACCACCACACCGGTGCCCGCGCACCTGGCGCGGCTGGTGCCGCTCGCGCGGGCCCTGCGGGGCGCCGGCCATCAGGTCCTGGTGGCCGGGCAGCCGGACGTGCGGGAGGTCGCCGAGGCGGCCGGGCTCGAACTGGCCGTCGTCGGCGGCCGGTTCCACCCCGAGGACCATCCCGACCTGGCCACCGACCCCAAACCCCTGGTGGGGCACGCCCGTTACCTGACCCCCCGCTACCTGGAGACGGCCCGCGACTGGCGGCCCGACCTGATCGTCGGCTCCCGCCTGGAGTACGCGTCGCTCGTCGTGGCGGGGGCGCTGGGCGTCCCCGTCGCGCACCAGCGCGATCCCGACCCGGCCGCCGACGCGCTCGGCGACTCGCTGCGCGGGGTCGCCGCGTTCTTCCTCGGCGGCCTGTGCCGGCGGGCCGGGCTGAGCGCCCTGCCCGTGCCGCACCTGCTGTCCGCCGACGAGGAGCCCGGCCGTCTCGTCGCTGTACTGGAGCGGCCGGCCTCGCAGCACACCCCACGGAGGACTCCCGCATGACCTGGACCCATCCCGCCTGCCCGCCGGGCGGCCCGGTATGAACGGCAAGCAAGTCCGCCTGTTCGTCGCGGGCGCCCTCGCCGCCATGCTGCTGTCGTTCCTCGACGAGAACATCGTCACGAGCGCCGCCTGGCAGATCACCCGGCACCTCGATCCGGCCCACGGCCTGGACCGGCTGCCGTGGCTCGTCACCGCGTACGTCCTCGCGGCCACCGCGAGCCAGCCGCTGTACGGCAAGTTCTGCGACCTGTACGGGCCCAAGCCGGTCTACCTGTTCGCCGTCTGTGTCTTCCTGCTCGGCAGCTCGGCCTGCGGACTCGCCCAGTCCATGGGCGAGTTGATCGCCTTCCGCGCGGTGCAGGGGCTGGGCGGCGGCGGCCTGATGTCGGTCACGCTGATCATCATCGCGACCCTGCTGCCCGCCCGGAGCCGCACCTCGGGCGCCGGCCTCGGCGGTGGCCTGGTCGCCCTCGGCATCGTCGCCGGACCGCTGCTCGGCGGGTTCCTGTGCCAGTACCTGTCGTGGCGCTGGATCTTCTACGTCAACCTGCCGCTCGGCCTGATGACCATCGTGGGCACGGTGTTCGGCCTGCGGATGCCGGAGCGCGAGCGCGGTGAGCAGCGGGTCGACGTGCTCGGCGCCGCCCTGGTCACCGCCGGTGCGACGGCGCTGCTGCTGCTGGCCCGCTGGGGCGGCGGCACCTACGCCTGGACGTCGCCGGTGATCCTCACGCTGGGCGCGGCCGCGGTGCTGCTCGTCGTGGTGTTCTGCTGGTGGCAGACGCGGGCCGCCGACCCGATCCTGCCGATGTCCCTGTTCACCGACCCGGTGTTCCGGGTGGCGGCGCCCCTGCAGTTCGTCGGCGGTTTCACCGTGCTCGCCGTGCCGGTGTTCGTGGTCACCTATCTCCAGGTCGCCCGCGGCGTGAGCGCGCAGGCCTCCGGCATCCGGCTGGCCCCGATGGCGATCGGGGTGCTCGTGGTGATGATGGTGTCGGGGCGGCTGATCCCCCGATTCGGCCGGTTCAAGCCGGTGCTCGTCGTCAACGCCTCCGTCGCGGTGGTCGCGCTCGCCCTGTTCGGTCTGATCCGCGCGGACACCACGAGCCTGACGGTGGGCCTGCTGCTGATCCCGCTCGGCTTCGGCCTCGGCGGCGTGGTCCAGGTGGTGCTGCAGACGGCGCAGGCCGCGGCACCGGAGGACCGGCTCGGGGTGGTCACCTCGGGCACCCGGTTCTTCATGACGCTGGGCAGCGCCTTCGGTACGGCCCTCCTGGGCGAGGTGCTGTCGCACCGGCTCACCGCGCTCGCTCCCGGCGGCATGCCGGGTCCGGGACACGCCCGGAACCAGGTGTACGCGTCCGCCACGTCCACGACGTTCCTGGTCGCGGCCGGTGTGATGGTGCTCGGCCTGCTGCTCGCGCTCGCGATGCCGGACGTCGCCTTCGACGCGTCCGACGGCGCCGACGATGCCGACAGCGCCGACGCGCCGGCCGGGGACGCCTCGGGGGCCGCGGAGCAGCCCGTCGGCTCCGCCGCACCGCACGACCGTACGGAACCGGCCGTTCAGGCGGCCTGACCCCGCACCGCCAGCCCGCGACGCCCCGCCCGGCCCCCCTCCGCGCGGGGCGTCGCCCATGCCCGCACCCACCCCTTCCCACGCCCGGCCGACAGGAGGCCCCATGCGCGTCCTCATGCTCAACACCCCGGTCCCCACCCACTTCTCCCCGCTCCTGCCGCTCGCCTGGGCGTTGCGCGGCGAGGGGCACGAGGTGGTCGCCGCCGTACAGCCCGACGTCGTGGACACCGCGCTGACGGCGGGTCTGCACACGGTGTCGATCGGCGACCCGTACCACGTGGAGGACCTGCTCTCCGGCGGACTGCCGCCGGGCAAACGGCCCCGCGAGGTGCGCCCGCGGCCCGACGCGGCCGGGCTCGCGGGCGGCGCGAAGGTGTGGCAGATGCACGCCAAGTACCTGGTGGAGGAGCACCTGGCGTTCGCCCGCCGCTACCGCCCGGACCTGATCGTCGCCGACATGATGGAGTACTCGTCGCTGATCGTCGGCGGTGTGCTCGGCGTCCCGGTCGTCCACCACCGCTGGGGCCTGGACCCGTTCACCACGGGCGCCCGGGCCGCCGCACGCGAGGCGCTGGGCCCGCTGTGCCGGCGCCTGGGCCTGCCCGGCCTGCCCGACCCGGACGTCGTGCTCGACCCCTCCCCCGCCGCGCTGCGGCTGCCGGACACCTCGCCGGGCTCCCCCATCCGCTACGTCCCCTCCAACGGGCCCGCGGTCCTGCCGGACTGGCTGTACGACGGGCCCGCCGCGGACCGGCGCCGGGTCGTCGTCTCGCTCGGCACCAGCACCCTCGACCTCGGCGGCCTGCCGCTGCTCGTCCACGTCCTGCGCGCCTTCGCCGACCTGCCGGACACCGAAGCCCTGGCGACCGTGCCGGGCCGGCTGCGGGAATCACTCACCGGGCTGCCGCCCAACGTGCGCCTCATCGACCCGGTTCCGCTGCGCCCGCTGCTCGACAGCTGCGCGGCCGTCGTCCACCACGGCGGCGCCGGCACGCTGTTCACGGCGACCGACGCGGGCCTGCCCCAGCTGGTGCTGCCGCAGATCATGGACCAGTTCCCGCACGGCGACGCGCTGGCCTCGGCGGCCGCGGGCCTGACGCTGACGGAGGCCGCCGACCAGGACGACCCGGGGCAGGTGGCCGCTGCCGTACGGAAGTTGCTGGACGACCCGTCCTACGGCTCGGCCGCCGGTGGACTCGCCGGCGCGATCGCCGCGATGCCGTCGCCGGGGCAGGTGGCCCGGGACCTCGCCCGGCTGGTGTGACGCACACGACGGAGGGCCGGACCCCAGGTCGGGGTCCGGCCCTCCGTCGTCGTGGGCGCTCAGGCGCCGTCCGTGAACAGCTCCTTCGCCACCCGGATGTCCGGATTGCCGTACGCGATGTGCCGCAGCACCTTGCCGTACAGCGGGGTGCGCCGCAGCAGCGCGGCGAGCGCGGGGCGGACGCGGGTGGCGACGACGCCCCGGCCGAGCATGGCCGCGCTCTGCACGCGCTGGGTGCGCATGACGGCCGCGATGTCCGGTGCCCGGCGCGCCTCGAACGTGCCGAGGAACGCGGCGCTCGCGTCCCCCTCGGCCAGGGCGGTGATCAGCAGCGGGTGCAGGGCGACGGCGTCCTGCACGGCCAGGTTGATGCCCTGGGCGCCGATCGGGCTGTGGGTGTGGGCGGCGTCGCCGATGCAGACGAGGCCGTCGACCGCCCACCGGTCGGCGCGGCCGGAGAACACGTCGAGCAGGCTCACGTCCTTGAAGGAGGTGATCTGCTCGCGGATCAGCTCCGCGTACGGCGGTGCCGCCGCGGCCAGTTGGTCCTTGAGGTGCTCGACGCCCCGGCCCGCGAGGTCGGCGTAGCCGCCGTGCGGCAGGGTCCAGCCGATCTGCACCTTGTCGGGGTAGGAGTCGTAGGCGAGGACGGGGCTCGCGCCGTGCCGGAAGACGCGCACGTCACGGCGCCCGGGCGCGCTGTCCGGGACGGACAGTTTGAACCACAGCACGTCCAGGTCGAACACGTCGCTGCGGCCCGCCTCGATGCCGGCGAGCCGGCGCAGCTTGGAGAAGCGGCCGTCGGCGGCGACGGTGACGTGCGCGCGGATCTCGCGCCGGCCCTCGGGTCCGTCGGCGCACACCCCGGTGATCTCCCCGCCGGGGCCGTGCAGCAGGGCGCTCGCCCGATGTCCTTCGAGGTGGGTGAAGGCGTCGAACTTGGCGCAGTGCAGGACGAGTTCGTCCAGGAGGTGGGGCTGCGGGATGCTCAGCAGGTGGTCGTAGGGGGCGGGCAGGGTGCGGTAGTCGATGTCGAGCAGGACGCGTTCACCCTCGACGAGCCGGAACCGGTCGTGCTCGTGGCAGCCGCGGGCCCGCGCCCCGGCGAGCACACCGAGCTCGTCGAGCAGCCGCATGGCGCCGGGCTGGAGGATCTCGCCCCGGAACTCCCGGTGGTGCGCCCGGGAGCGCTCGACCAGGGTGACCCGCACCCCGGACTTCAGCAGGAGCAGGGCGAGGACCAGGCCGGCGGGGCCGCCGCCGACCACGCAGACGTCGGTGTCCGGTGCGTCGGCGGCGGGGACGGCTCCTGGCCCCGCGGTGCTCATCGGGTGCCGATGACGGGGGCCGCCGTCACCGTGCGCGAGGTGGTGAGCGCGGCCAGCGCCGCGTACTCGGGCAGTTCACGGGCGCGCCGGGCGGCGTCCGCGTCGCGCCAGCTCTCGACGGCGGTGTAGCGGCCGGGGCGGGGCAGGGAGCGGGCCAGGTCGAGCCAGGCGAAGCCGTCGAGGGCGCGGGCGGCCTCGGCGTAGGCGCGGTAGGCGGTCTCGAACTCGCCCGCGTCGCCGGTGACGTCGGCGACGGTGACGTACTGGGCCTGGCCGCCCTCGTTCTCGGCGACCCGCAGGACGCCCATGGAGGGATCGGCCTCGACGTCGACGATCCGGTGGAACTCGGCGGCGTGCGCCTGGAAGGTCTCCGAGCCGAGGACGGCCTTGAAGTCCTGCGGGGTCGCCCACCAGCCGATGTTGACGTACGTCCCCGGGGTGTCCAGGTCGCGGACGGCCTGGTGGGCGCGGAAGCCGCCCTGGGCGCGCATCCACTGGACGTGGGAGCCGAAGTGCTCCTCGAAGTGGGCCGCCTCGGCGGGGTCCTTGAGGGTGAAGGTGTTGACGACGGTGAACTCGGGGGCCATGGCGGGAGCCTTTCCGTTCGGGGTGGGCCGGGGCTGCGAGGACGGACCCCGTGTCAGGTCGAGGAGCCGGGTGCGCAGGTCGCGGCGCTGGATCTTGCCGTTGCCGTTGCGCGGGATCGCGGGGACGGCGACGGCGTCCTGGACCCGCTGGTAGTACGGGAGCCGGGGGTTGACGTCGGCGAGGACGGCCTCGGGCGTCGCCGCCGGGTCGGCCAGCACGAGCAGGGCGCCCGCGACCGCCGACGAGTACGGGTGCGGCAGGTCGACGACGACGGCCTCGGCGACCGCCGGGTGGTCGAGCAGGGCGCGCTCCACGTCGGAGGGGGCGACGAGGAAGTTGTCGCACTTGAAGACGTCCTTGAGGCGGTCGACGAGGAACAGCCGCCCGCCGGTGTCGACGCGGCCGACGTCGCCGGTGGCGAACCAGCCGTCCGCGCCGACCCCGCCGCCGCCCAGGTAGCCGGCCATCACCTGCGGCCCGCGCACCTCCACCTCGCCGGCCTCGCCCGGCGCCAGCACGGCACGCGTGTCGACGTCGACGATCCGGCACTCGGTACCGAGGACGGGGCGGCCGACGCTGCCGTGCACGGGGGCGTCGGCGTCGTCGCTGTGGGTGAGCGGGGAGGTCTCGGCGAGGCCGTAGCCCTGGAAGACGGGCACGCCGAGCCGTTCGCCGAGCCGTGCCGCGGCGTGCGGGGGCAGCGCGGAGCCGCCCGAGGCGACGTACCGCAGGGCGCGCGGGGCGGGCCCCGCGGGCTCGGCGGCGTCGGCGAGGCGGGCCAGGCGGACGGGGAGGCTGTAGTAGTGGGTGGCGCCGTAGCGGTCGGCGGCGGCCAGCGCCTCGGCCGGGTCGGGGCCCGCGAAGAGGATCTGCGGAGCGCCCGCGTGGACGGCCGAGTTGAGGTGCATCGGGTGGTACGTCGGCAGGTGGTTGAGGGTGACCGAGGCCGCGTCCAGGCGGTGCGCGTACGTGATCTGCGCGGCGTTCACCGTGAGGTTGCGGTGGGTGAGCCGGACCGCCTTGGGCAGTCCGGTGGTGCCGCTGGTGAAGTGCAGGCAGGCGACGTCGTCGCCGCCCTCGTACGGGGTGCCGGCCGGCGCGGTCTCGGCGAGCGCCTCCAGCGTGGTGTCGGCCGGGCCGGCGGGGGACGCGCCGCCGATGAGGACGACGCGCTCCAGGTGCGGCAGGCGGTCGCGCAGGGCGCCGATCCGCGCGTACAGCGCGGCGTCGACGAACGCCACGCGTGCCTCGCAGGTGCCGAGCACGTGGAGGAGGCCCTCCTCGCGCAGCAGCGGGTTGACGACGGCCGCCACGTGCCCGGCGCGCATCGTCGCGTAGTAGGCGACGGGGAAGTCCGGGTGCAGGACGGCGGCGACGGCGATCCGCTCGCCGGGCTGCGGCAGCAGGTCCCGCAGCGCGGCGGCGACGGCCCGGGTGCGCTGCTCCAGGGCGCCGAACGTGGTCCCGGTGCCCTCGGCGATCAGCGCGGTCCGGTCCGGGTACCGGCGGGCCGTCTCGGCGAGCAGCCCGTCGACCCGGGTGGGCACGGTGAGTTCCACGTCAGCCACGGCGTTCCTCCGCGTACGCGCGGGCGAGGTTCATGGTGGCGGTGCTGTTGGTGCTGAGCGCCTTGTGGACGTAGGCGCGGGCGTCCGCGACGGTGGCGCCCTCGCCGAGGATCCGCTCGACGGTGTCGGTGCGCAGCCGCACGTCGTGCCGCGAGGAGACGTCGACGCCGGTGCCGGACGCCTTGATGGTCCAGGCCCCGGTGTGGGCGGTCATCAGCAGTGGCACGGTGGTCTGCTTGTAGACGATGCGGCCGCCCGCCGCGTCGGGGAAGCAGACGCGGATCGACTCAGTGGTGTGCACGGAGCCGTCCTTGGTGCTGGTGTCCATGCGCATCACCTGCACGCCCGGCTCGTCCTCGGTGAGGTCGAGGGCGGCGACGTGCGGCAGCCGCTCGGGCCACAGGTCGGCGCGGTTCAGGAAGTCGAAGACGTCGGTGCCGTCGCCCTCGATGTGCACGGTGTCGGTGAACGAGAACTCCAACTCGGCGAGCCGGCCGCCCAGTTCGGCGACCTGGCGGATGTTGTCCAGTTCCTGGCCGCTGTTGCGGTCGAGGGCGGCCCGTATCCACTCGACGTTCTCGGGGGCGTCGTCGACGGCGCTGAAGTCGTGCCTGAGTTCCAGCCGGGAGCGGCCGGGAGCGAGCCGAGTGACGATCCACTCGCCGCCCATCGCGGCCACCGGCGGCGTGGACACCTCCTGGCGGAAGGTGACGCGCAGCGCCTCCGGGTCGAGGGTGCGCACCGAGGTCCAGGACTTGACCGCGCCGTTGGCGGTGGCCCAGATGCGGATGCGCTCGAAGCCGTCGGACTCCTCCAGGTGCTCCACGTGGACGTTGGGAAGGAACCGCAGCGGCCAGGAGCGGGCGTCCGCGACGACCGCGTACACCGCCTCCGCGTCGGCGGCCACCTCGACCGCGTGCGTGGTCTCGTACGTCACCGGCTGCTGGACCGGTACTGCCATGGCGAACGCCTCCAAGCGTGAATCTGCGTTGATATGCGTTGATCTGCGTTGATCTGCGTTGATCTGATGACGGGGTTCGGGGTTGGCGGGAGCGGCGGGTGGATCAGAAGTTGCCGAGGCCGCCGCAGACGTTGAGGGCCTGCGCGGTGATGGAGGCGGCGGTGTCGGTGGCGAGGTAGCCGATCAGGCCCGCGACCTCCTCCGGGGTCGAGTAGCGGCCGAGCGGGATCTTCGCCTGGAACTTCTGCAGGATCGCGTCCTCGCTGGTGTCGTAGGCGGCCGCGTAGCCCTGGCGGACGCGCTGGGCCATCGGCGTCTCGACGTAGCCGGGGCAGACCGCGTTGACGGTGATGCCGGTCGGCGCCAGCTCGTTGCCGAGCGCCTTGGTGAACCCGACGACGCCGTGCTTGGAGGCGGAGTACGGGGCGCCGAGGACGACGCCCTGCTTGCCGGCCGTGGACGCCACGTTGATGACGCGGCCCCAGCCGCGCTCGCGCGCCCCGCCCTCGCGCAGGAACGCGCGGGTCAGCAGGAACACGGAGGTGAGGTTGGTGGCGATCACGTCGTCCCACAGCTCGTCGTCGAGGTCGGCGGTGACGCCGCCGCCCGAACGGCCCGCGTTGTTGACGAGGACGTCGATCCGCCCGTACGTCCCGACGGCCGCGGCCACCAGCGCGCGCACGGACTCCGGGTCGCGTACGTCCGCGGTGGTGCCGTTCGCCTCGTAGCCCTCGGCGCGCAGTTCCTTGACGGTCAGTTCGACGCTCTCGGCGGTGCGGGCGCACACGAACACCGCGTGTCCGGCGGCGCCGAGGGCCCGGGCCGCCGCCAGGCCGATTCCGCTGGTGGCCCCGGTGACCAGGGCGACTTTCTGCTCGTTGTTCGCCATCTCGGGCGCTCCCCTAACGCTGGTGGTGTCGCTGTTGCAGGTCCGGACCCGGACGGCGCCACGGTGCAGGGGTGGACTCGGGATGCGATGGAGCGGTGCTGGAAGGAGCGGGGACGGGTGGTGCTCCGTCCCGTGTCGAGCGGGGCGCGAGGGGAGCGGCCCAGAGTCGGCGGCGACACCCCAGGCCCATCAGGAGGAACCGCCATGACCGTGACGGAGACGGAGTACGCGCAGGGCGCCGGCTTCGCCGAGCTGTACCAGCAGGTGCAGCAGTTCTACGCGCAGCAGATGCAGCTGCTCGACTCCGGGCGGGTCGAGGAGTGGGCGGCGACGTTCACCGAGGACGGCGTCTTCGCGGCCAACGCCAAGCCGGAGCCGACCGTCGGCCGGGACACCATCGCCGCCGTCGCCGGCCAGGTCGTCGCCCAGTACGAGCGGGACGGCATCCAGCGCCGGCACTGGATGGGCATGGTCGCGGTCGACGAGGCCCGCGGCGAGGTCGTACGGGCCCGCTCCTACGCCCTGGTCATCGAGACGCCCCGGGGCCAGGCCCCCTTCATCAAGGCGTCCACCACCTGCGAGGACGAACTGGTCCGCGAGAACGGCCGCTGGCTGGTCCGCCACCGCCTGATCTCCCGGGACGACCTGGCGGCGTAGCGTCCCCGCACCCCACTGAGGGCCACCGGATTCACTTCCGGTGGCCCTCTCCCCGTGCCAAACCCCGACCGGCCTCGGGCAACCCGCCCCCGCCTCGGGGCCGTCGCCCGCCCCCAGCCTTGGGCAACCCGCCCCCGCCTCGGGGCCGACGCCCGCCCCCAGCCTTGGGCAACCCGCCCCCGCCTTGGGCAGTCTGCCGCCTGGGGCGGCAGGGTGGGCAAGGCGGCACCCGACGCCGGGCACGTCCATCATGTGCCTGAGCTGCAACCCCGGTACGGTCGCGTCTGCCGGGCTGGGCAATCGTCTCGGGCCCACGGCCGTCGCCGGTTGCTCGCGCGGTTCCCCGCGCCCCTTGCAGGGGCCCAGGCCGTGGCCAAACGACCGCCGTCGTGGGGTGCTCGCGCCGTTCGCCGCGCCCCTGGCGGGGCTCAGCGCCGCGCCAGTTCCTCGATCTGCGGGACCATGCGCGCCGGCAACGGCATCGACGCGATCTCGGTCGCCACATCCCGCGCCGCCGACGCGAACCCCGGATCACCCAGCAGGGACGTCACCGCCTCCCGCAGCACCCCAGAGTCCGACTGCCCGTCCAGGGCGACCCGCATCCCCGCCCCGCGCGCGGCGAGCCGTTCGCCGTACACGTCGAGGGCGGGCAGTGCCTGGGGCAGGACCAGTTGGGGGAGGCCGTGGGCGAGGGCGGTGAGGCCGGTGCCGGCGCCGCCGTGGTGGATCAGGGCCGTGCAGCCGTCGAGGAGCAGGGACAGCGGGGCGGGGTCGACGACCTCGACGTTCGCGGGGACCGGGCCGAGGGCGGCCGCGTGCTCGGGGGTGAGCGTGATCAGGGCGTGTACGCCGTCGAGGCCGTCGAACGCCTCCGCGAGGGCCGCGATGCCGTCGAGGCCGCACTCGTCGACCGTCCGGGTGCTGTACGAGACGCAGACCGTCTGCCCGGTCGCCGCCGCACGCCGGCCGGGGTAGCCGCCCGGCCCGTTGTACGCCACGAAGCGCACCGGCCGACCGGGGTCGGTGCCGGGGGCGACGAGGCTCGGCGGGCAGGGGTCGAGCAGCAGGGCGGGGTCGGGCAGTCCGCCGAGTGAACCCACCTGTTCCGCGAGGGACTTCAGGGCGCGGCGGGCGGGCTCGCGGGCCTGGGTCGTGAGCAGGTCGGGGCCCCAGCGGTGCACCACGCACGGCACGCCGAGGGCGCCCGCGACGATCGGCCCGGAGAACTCCAGCGGGTCGGACACGACCACGTCGGGCCGGAAGTCGCGGGCCAGCGCCAGGTAGCCGTCGATGACGCGGCCCACCCTGCGCTGCCAGTTCGCCGCCAGCTTGTCCCAGTCGGGCTGCCAGCCCGGACCGGGCGCGGCGGCCCGGGAGGGCGCCTGCTTCGGCCGGGGCGCCGGCGGCGCGGGAGGGGCGGGAGGCGGGGCGTCGACCTCCACCGCGTGCAGGCCGGCCGCCCGCGCGGTCGCCACGGCGACGGGTTCGCCGCACAGCAGCACCTGGTGGCCCGCGGCGGACAGGGCCCAGGCCAGCGGCACGATGGGAAGCAGGTGACTGTTGACGGGGGTCACCACGAGCAGGACGCGCATTCGGGCTCCGTCTCAGAAGGCTGTCGTGAAGGATGTCGTGAAGGCAGTCGGGAAGGCAGTCGGGAAAGCTGTCGTAGGAGGACAGAAAGGTCACGGCGCCCCGGCACGGGCAGCGGGGAGGCTGTCGTGCCGGGGCGCCGTGTCGGGGGGCCGGTCCGCGTGGGCGTCAGGCGGCGACCTGCGTACGGCTGCCGGCCAGGCTCTCGTTGATGTACGCCAGCAGCAGACGCGGGGTGTCCGCCTCGGCGAGGGTGTCGTCGGAGAGCTGTATGTCGTACTCGCGCTCGATGTGACCGGTGGTCTGGAGCACGGCGAGGGAGTCGTAGCCGAGTTCGGCGAGCGGGACGTCGAGGACGTCGCCGTCGAGGTCGACGCCCTCGGCCTCGCCGGCGCACTCACGGAGCAGGGCGGTCAGTTCGTTCAGCGTCATGGCAGTGCCTTTCTTCGCGTTCTCGTGGGTCGTGGGGTCGGTGAAAGGGGACGTGAAGGGGACCGGGGGGAGGTGCCGCGGGCATCAGGCCGCAGAGACCACCAGGGCCGCGTTGAACCCGCCCTGTCCGCGCGCCACCACCAGGGCGTTGCGCAGGGGCGCCGGCCTGGCCTCGGTGACCAGGTCGAGGCGGATGCCGTCGGCCGGGCGGGTGGTGCCCACGGTGGGCGGGATCACGCCGTCGCGCAGGGCGAGCAGCGCGGCGGCCACGTCGAGCGAGGCGCCGCCCGCGGCGAGCCGGCCCGTCATGGTCTTGGGCACGGTGACCGGTACGGCCTCGGAGGCGAAGACGGCGGCGAGCGCGTCGGCCTCCGCACGGTCCAGCTCGGGCACCCCGGCCGCGTCGGCGAACACGACGTCGACGTCACCGGGCGCCAACCCGGCGTCGGCGAGCGCGAGTTCGATCGCACGGTGCAGGGTGGAGGGCGCGCCGCTGTCGGGTGCCGGGTCGAAGGTCGCAGCGTATCCGGTGAGCCGCCCGTAGATCCGGGCGCCGCGCTCGCGGGCCGCATTCTCCTCCTCCAGGACGAGCAGGGCGCCGCCCTCACCGGGCACGTGGCCGCCGGCCCGCTCGTCGAAGGGGACGTACGCGCAGGCGGGGTCGGTGCCGGTGCTGAGCCGGCCGCCGGCCAGCTGGGCGGTCCAGCCCCAGGGGCAGATCGCGCCGTCGACACCGCCGGTGACGATGAGGCCGCTGCCCTTGCGCAGCTGCCGCCGGGCCTGGCCGATGGCGTCGAGGCCGCCGGCCTGCTCGGTGACGAGGACGCCGCTGGGGCCGCGCATGCCGTGCCGGATGGAGATCTGGCCGCTGTTGACGGCGTAGAACCAGGCGAAGGACTGGTAGGCGGAGACGTACTTGCCGCCCTTGCTCCACAGCGCCTCCAGCTCGCGCTGCCCGAACTCGAAGCCGCCGGCCGAGCTGGCGGTGACCACGCCCGCGGCGAACTCGGGGAGTTCCTTCGGGGTGACGCCGGCGTCGTCGATGGCCTCCTGGGCGGCGGTCAGGGCGAGCCGTGTCATGTGGTCGGTCTGCGGCATCAGCCGGGACGGGATGTGCTCGGCCGCCTCGAAGCCGGGGACCTCGCCGGCCAGGGTGGCCGGGTAGCCGGAGGCGTCGAACCGGGTGACCGGTCCGATGCCGCTCTGCCCGGCGAGGGTGGCCGCCCACCAGGCCTCGGTGCCGAGCCCGTTGGGGGCGGCGACGCCGATGCCGGTGAAGACGGAGCCGGTGACCGGCGCCTCGGCGGGCCGCTGAAGGAGGTCCGTTGACGTACTCATGCTGCCTTCCGTTCCGGGCCGGTGAGGACCATCGCGCTCTGGAACCCGCCGAATCCGCTGCCCACCGTCAGCACGGTGTCGGTGCGCTGCTCGCGGGCGGTCAGCGGGATGTAGTCCAGGTCGCACTCGGGGTCGGGGTCGTGCAGGTTGGCGGTGGGCGGCAGCACGCCGTGCTCGATGGCGAGGGCGCAGGCCGCGATCTCCAGGGAGCCGATGGCACCGAGCGAGTGCCCGATCATCGACTTGATGGAGCTGACGGGCGTGCGGTAGGCGTGCTCGCCGAGGCTTCGCTTGAACGCGGCGGTCTCGTGCCGGTCGTTCTGCTTGGTGCCGGAGCCGTGCGCGTTGATGTAGTCGACGGCGGTGGCGTCGAGGCGGGCCTCGTCGAGGGCGACGCGGATCGCCTCCGCCATCTCCTTGCCGTCGGGGCGCAGCCCGGTCATGTGGTACGCGTTGCTGCGCGAGGCGAACCCGGAGATCTCCGCGTAGATGTGGGCGCCGCGGGCGAGGGCCTGCTCGCGCTCCTCCAGGACGAAGACGGCGCTGCCCTCGCCGAGGACGAAGCCGTTGCGGCTGGCGTCGAACGGGCGGGAGGCGTGCGCCGGGTCGTCGTTGCGCGGCGAGGTCGCCTTGATGGCGTCGAAGCAGGCGACGGAGATCGGTGAGATCGGCGCCTCGGTGGCACCGGCGATCATCGTGTCGGCGCTGCCCTCGCGGATGAGTTCCACGGCGTGGCCGACCGCGTCGAGGCCGGAGGTGCAGCCGGTGGAGACGACGGCGGTGGGCCCCTGGGCGCCGGCGGTCCAGGCGACCTCCTTGGCGAAGGACGCCGGCACGTAGTAGTCGAACAGGTGGGGAACGGCGTACCGGTGGTCGACGTGCCAGTCGGCGCCGTCGCCGCTGACGATCCGGTACTCGGTGTCCAGGCCGGTGGTGGCGCCGACCGCGCTGCCGATGGTGACGCCGGTGCGCACCGGGTCGGCGCCGGACAGGTCGATGCCGCTGTCGGCGAGCGCCTCGCGGGCGCTGACCACGGCGAACTGGGCGGCCCGGTCCATGCGGCGGATCTCGCGGGCGTTCAGCCCGGCCGCCCACGGGTCGAAGTCGGCCTCGGCGGCGATCCTGGACCGGAACTGGGCGGCGTCGAAGAGGGAGATGGCCCGGGTCGCGGTGCGGCCCTCGGTGAGCAGGGACCAGAACTCCTTGGTGCCCACTCCGCCGGGTGCCACCACTCCGATGCCGGTGATGACCACGCGCCGTGTCATCGCTGCCTCCCGGCCCACCGCCGCGCCCCGGACCGCATGGCGCGGTCGCGCTTCCTGGTCAGCTGCATCGCCCTGTCACCTCTCGCTCGTGCACTTGAGTTCTTCGGTCCGCTGTCTGGGCAGGACGGCCGCGGTGGGACCGTTCACCGCTGTCCCGACTGTGCCGCCCGCCTCTCGCGCCCGGCTCAACCCGGCCCGGAGAACGGCTGGTTGGAGGACCGCCGCCGTCTGGAGAGCCTCCGACTGGGGACGGTCGGCATGGTGCGTACCGTCTGCCTGATGCGTGCCTTCCGCCAGGTGCGTGCCTTCCGCCAGGTGCGTGCCTTCCGCCAGGTGCGTGCCTTCCGCCAGGTGCGTGCCTTCCGCCAGGTGCAGGCCGTCCGCCCGGAGCGTGCCGTCCCCCCGGTGCGTGCCGTCCGCCGCGCACGGAGAGTGGGCCTGCTGCCGACCGTCGGTCTGACGCAGGCCGAGCGCGGCTGCCCGCAGGGTGCGCGGTGCCTCCTTGCCCCGGACGAAGAAGTGGTCGCCGGCGACGGTGCGCAGCCCGAACCCGGCGGGCGCGTAGTCCGCCCACTCGGCCATGCCGACGAGCGGCGAGATCGGGTCGTTGCGGGCGGCGAGCGCCAGCATCGGCGCCCGCAGCGGGGTCTGTTCGGTCTCGCACAGCGCGGCGGCCAGCCGCAGGTCGTCGCGGAGCGCGGGCAGCACCCGCCGCTCCCACACGTGCCCGCCCGCCGCGGCCTGCGGCGGCAGCGCCCCGTAGGCGACGAGGACGCGCAGCAGCTCCCGGTCGGGCAGTTCCGCCGAGCGCAGCACCGGGGAGCGCAGGTGCGGCGGCTGTACGGCGCCGACGGCGACCAGGGCGGGCCCGGCCAGCCCGGCGCGTTCGCGGGCCCGGGCGAAGGTGTAGGCGACGAGACCGCCGAGGCTGTGCCCGTACAGCAGGTAGGGCCGGTCCTCCAGCAGCGGGCCCAGCAGCCCTTCCAGTTCGGCGACCAGTTCACCGGGGTCGGTGATGCGGGCCTCGCGGATACGGGTCTCCCGGCCGGGCAGCAGCACCGGCACGACCTCGGCGGCGTCGCCGACGACGCCCTGCCAGGGGGCGAAGCAGGAGATGCCGGCGCCCGCGTGGTGGAAGCAGACCAGCCAGGGCGGGCGCGCCTCGCCGGTCACGCGTCCACCAGGGCGACGGCCCGGGTCCAGCCGGCCCCTGCCCCCGCGATCTTCACGGGGAAGCAGGTGACGGTGAAGCCGCTCGGTCCCGGCAGGGCGTCCAGGTTGGTCAGGCGCTCGATCTGGCAGTACTCGCGGCGCCGGCCGGCGAAGTGGGCGGGCCACAGGACGGAGCGGTCGCCGCTCTCCTGGAAGCGCCGGATCATGTCGCCGAACGGTGCGTCCAGGCTCCAGGCGTCGGTGCCGATGACGCGGACGCCGAGGTCGAGCAGGTGGTCGGTGGCGGGGCCGTCGAGGCCGGCGAAGTCGGTGAAGTAGCGTGCGGTGCCCGCGTGCCGGTCGGCGCCGGTGCGCAGGATGACGATGTCGAGCGGGTCCGGCGTACGGCCCGCCTCGTCGAGGGCGCGCTCGATGCGCTCCCTGCCGATCACTCCGGTGCCCACGTCCCGCACGTCCAGCAGCAGTCCGGGCCGGTGGAACCAGTCGAGCGGCATCGCGTCGATGTGCCGGGGGGTGCCGTAGTCGCCGCGCGAGCCGTAGTGCGAGGGGGCGTCGACGTGCGTCCCGGTGTGGCTGGTGAGGGTGAGCGTGTCCAGGGACAGCAGCTCACCGCCGGGCAGGTCGGCCGGATCGAAGTCGAGGCCGAAGTGCAGCTTCATCTCGTCGGCCATGTGCCGGGCGCCCTCCGCGGGCGTCATCACCTCGTGCACGATCGGGTCCGGCTCCCAGGCCGCGGCGTCGACCGCCTGGGACAGGTCGATGATCCGGGGCGCCTTCGCCGCACCTGCCGGTGCTGCCGCTGGCGCCGCTTCTGTCACGGTCACAGTCACAGTGAACTCCCCACGGACACAGTCCTGTTGGCCCGTCCACCGCTGGGCGGGGCGGAACGCGGCCGTTGATGGGGCAACCATCGCCGCGGCCGCTCGATCCGTGATCGAGACCGGCCACGGCGCCACTGGACACGGGCCGGCGGTTGTCGGCCGACGGGGCCGGCCGGGGTACCCGGCCATCCCTGGACACCGGCACGCGGAGCACGCCGCGGCAGGCACGCCGGACGGCCTGTCCCGTGCGGCGCCGTGCCCGGCGGGGCTTCCTGAGCGGTCGGCCATCACCCGGCAGGGGTCCCGGCACCCGGCCACCACCCAGCACGGATCGCGGCACCCGGCCATCGCCGGTCACGGGCCGAGGCATCCAGTCATCGCCCGGCAGGGGTCCGGGCACGCCGCCATCGCCCAGCCCAGGTCGCGGCATCCAGCCGTCGCCCAGCCCGGATCCAGGCACCCGACCACCACCCAGCAGGGGTCCGGGCACGCCGCCATCGCCCAGCCCAGGTCGCGGCATCCAGCCGTCGCACAGCACAGGTCGAGGCACCCGACCACCACCCAGCACGGATCGCGGCACCCGACCACCACCCGGAAGGGGTCCGGGCACGCCGCCATCGCCCGGCCCGGGTCGGGGCACCCGACCACCACCCGGAAGGGGTCCGGGCACGCCGCCATCGCCCGGCCCGGGTCGGGGCACCCGGCCACCGCCGGACACCGGCGGGCGGGCCAGAAGAGTCCGCTTCCGGGTCAGACCGCGAGCCGCTCCAGGAAAGGGGCGTGCCGCTCCTCCCGGCCGGCCAGGTCCAGGGCCGGGTCGCCGTTGAGCACCGCCCGGTGCAGCCGCTGCAGCCGGTCGGAGGGGTCCACACCCAGTTCGTCGACGAGGTGGTTGCGCAGGTCCTGGAAGACGTCGAGGGCCTGGCCGCGGCGCCCCGAGCGGTGCAGCGCGAGCATGCACTGCGCGTGCAGCCCCTCGTGCAGCGGGTGCCGGGCGATCAGCGCCCGCAGCTCCGCGACGAGCGCGCTGTGCCGGCCGAGGGCCAGCTCGGCGTCGATGCGCCGCTCCAGGGTCGCGAGCCGGCTCTCCTCCAGCCGGACCAGCTCCACCTCCAGCATCGGCCCCACCTTGACGTCGACCAGGGCGGGCCCGCTCCACAGGGCGAGCGCCTGCTGGCACAGGTCGGCGACGGCCGCCGCGTCACCCCGGTCGGCGGCGGTGCGGCTGCGGGACACCAGCTGGTCGTAGGCGTGGACGTCGACGGACTCGGGGGCGACCCGCAGCGTGTACCCGCCGTACTCGGTGGCCAGGATGTCCTTGGCCGTACGGTCGGCGTCGGGGCCGAGCGCCTCGGTGAGCTTGCGGCGCAGCTGCAGGATGTACGTCTGCAGGGTGGTCGACGCGCTGCGCGGCATGTCGGCGCCCCAGATCTCCTCCATCAGCGTGGGCACCGGCAGCACCTGGCCCGCACAGCCGGCGAGCAGCGCGAGGATCTGCCGGGGCTTGCCCGCGCTCGGCACGATCGAGACCCCGCCCAGGTGTGCGCTGAGCGGCCCCAAGAGCTTGATGTCCATCGGTTCCTCCCGTTACGCAGTGGGCCGGCGGGCTGCCGGGCGGACCGAGCGGTTCGGTCCGGGTCCACTGCGTCATCGAGACTCCCCTGACCTGCGTCGTTTCGACAGTGCGGTCATCCCGAACCAGGGGTGAGGTTTCCCCGCTTCGAAGCGTGAATTTTTCATGTGCGCCTCGTGACGGCGGCACTGGCCGCCGGGCGGGGCGGATCGACAGGATCGAGTCAGTCGCCGCGGGGCAACGCGGCGGCATACACAGCTGCATCACTCGATGGGGGACAGCGATGAACTTGATTCAGAACGCCGCGAGTTGGATATGCGACGACCTCGTCATAGAGGAGCTGACACTGGACCCGGCGGCACTGGCCCGTGCAGAAGCCGTGAGCTGCGGCTGCACGGTGAGCGTGCTGCCCGCAGCACAGTCGGCGGCCGCGGATGTGACCGCCTGACCATGAACGCCTCAGGGGGAAGCGACACCGTACTGCTGGGGTTCCGCCCGCACCTGCGGGTGGAACACGTACCGGGTGAGGCCGTCTACGTCCTCGCCGGATCAAAGGCCACGGCTCTGCACGGCCAGCACATCGCCCGGCTCGCCCCGCTCCTCGACGGGACACGGGACATGGCCGAGCTGGTCCGCCAGACGGAGGGCGCCCTGGGTGCCGAGCAGACGCGCAGGCTCGTCGACCGGCTCCGCACAGCCGGGCTCGTGACGAGCCGCGTTCCTGAGGCTGCCCGATGCTGCCAGGCTGAGGTGGCGTACTGGGAATCGGCCGGCGTGGACGGTGTGCAGGCTGCCCGGGCGCGCGCCACGGCCACCGTGCGTGTCCTGGCCGTGGGCACCGCCTCCTCCGCGGCGACGCGGAGCTCCCTGCACCTGGCTCTCGCGGACGCGGGGCTGAGGGTGAGCGACGCGGAGACCGCAGCGGCCGCCGATCTCAGCGTCGTCCTGTGCGACGACTACCTCGACCCGGAGTTGCGGGCCGTGGACGAGGAGCACCGCGCGGCCGGGCGCCCCTGGCTCCCCATTCTCGTCCACGGCACGGAAGTTCGTGTGGGGCCCTTCCTAGGTGTGCCGGAGCGCGCCTGCTGGTCCTGTCTCGCGGACCGGCTCTGGCGCGGTCGGCAGATCGAGGCACACATCCAGCGTGCGCTCGGGCGCACCGGCCCACTGTCGCGTCCCGACTGTGCACTGCCCGCCGCGAGTCGATCGGGCCTCGGCCTGGCCGCACTGGAGGCCGCCAAATGGCTTGCCGGTCATCGGCACCCCGGGCAGCGATCCCTGTGGATTCTGAACACGCTGACGATGGAGGCCGCGCATCATCCGGTGCCGCGCCGCCCTCAGTGCCCGTCATGCGGCGACCCCAACCTGGTCGCCGCGCGCGTGACGGCGCCCCTGGGGCTGCAAAAACGCACGAAGACGGATACCACCGGCGGCGGTCACCGCGCCCTCACGCCCGAGCAACTTCAGGCGCGCTACGGCCATTTGGTGGACGACGTCACCGGACTGGTCAAGGACATACAACAGGACTCCCGCGGCCCCGCCTTCCTCAACTCCTTCCACGCGGGGCTCAATCCGGTCGCCGCGCCGAACGGCGGAACCGTCGGGCTGCGGGCCGGCCTGCGCACCACCTGCGGCGGCAAGGGCACCACCGCTCTTCAGGCCCGCACGGGTGCGCTCGCGGAGGCACTGGAACGCTGCTCCGGCTACTTCCAGGGTGACGAGCCGACCGTGCACGGCAGTTACCGCTCGCTCGGCGCGGACGCGATCCACCCGGACGCCGTACAGCTCTACGACCCACGGCAGTTCGCCCACCGCGCCGAGTGGAACGCGACGCACGCCCCCGCGCAGCAGATCTGCGACCCGCTGCCCGAGGACGCCGAGATCGACTGGACGCCGGTGTGGTCGCTGACCGAGCGGCGGCACAAGCTGCTGCCGACCGCGTTCCTCTACTACGACGTCCCGCAGCGCGAGGGCGCCGCCTACTGCATGGGCACCTCCAACGGCGCCGCGGCCGGCGGCACCCTGGAGGACGCCGTGCTCCAGGGCACGCTGGAGCTGATCGAGCGGGACGCGGTGGCGCAGTGGTGGTACAACCGGTTGCGCATGCCCGGCGTCGACCTGGACGCGTTCGCTGACGACTGGACGCGCGAAATGCGTTCGGTGCACGCCTCGTTGAACCGGGACGTGTGGGCGCTCGACCTCACCAGCGACCTGGGCGTGCCGGTGTTCGCGGCGGTCTCGCGGCGCACCGACAAGCCCGCGCAGGACCTGATGTTCGGCTTCGGCGCCCACCTCGACCCGCGCGTCGCGCTACGGCGCGCGCTGACCGAGCTGAACCAGCTGCTGCCCCCGGTGGCCCTCGCCGCTCCCGACGGCACCGGATACGACGTACGCGACCCGCTCACCCTGGACTGGCTGCGCTCCGCGACCACCGGGAACCAGCCGTACGTCACCGCGGACCCGGCCCGCCCGGTCACCGCCCCCGGCACCCACGCCTACGCCCCCCGCGCCGACCTGCTCGACGACGTGGAGGCGCTGCGCGACCTGCTCGGCGGCCACGGCCTGGAGATGCTCGTCCTCGACCAGACCCGGCCGGACGTGGGCCTGCCGGTGGTGAAGGTGGTGGTGCCGGGCCTGCGCCCGCACTGGCCGCGGTTCGCCCCCGGCCGGCTCTACGACGCGCCGGTGGCCCGGGGACTGCTCGCCCGGCCGACCGCCTACGACGACCTCAACCCGTACCCCTTGTTCCTCTGAGCCCACCGGGCAATCGTCCACCGTCCAGCTCCGGAAGGAGGTCACCATGAGCATCAGCAGCCTCGGCGCTCCGCAACTCGCCGAGTACTGGTCCCTGCTGGAGGATGTCGAGGTCGACCTCGGCACCGGCCCCGGCGGCCCTCTGGTCCTGAGCCGGCCAGGGCAGCGGCTGCACATCGACGCACCCGGCAAGCTGCTGCGCGAGGCGGTACGACGGATGCAACTCGGCGCCGTCACACTGCGCAACGTGGTGCCCGACTTCCCGGAGTACGACACCCCGGAGGCCAAGCCCGGCACCACGGCCCGTCAGCTCGTCGCGGATCTGCAGAAGCTGGGCGGTATGACGGTACGCACCCTCGACGCGGGCGGCAGGCCGCTGCTCTCCTTCGTTCCCGTCCGCCCGGACGCCAGACTCGTCCCGCGACCGCTGGACGGCGTGCCAGGACAATCGCTCAGGCTCGTGGGCACAGCGCTCCGCCGCCCCTACGGCGCGTCCCTGGAATCGGCGGCCTCGCGCTATCGCGCGCAGTTCCACGGTCCGCACGCCCTGGCCTTACTCGCCCGCCTCCGCCATCGCGACGCGCTGCCCACCACGCCGGTGGCAAGCGCCGCGGTGGCCTATTTGCATGCAGCAAAGTTTCTGTTGTGGGACTCTAAACCACAGGTCAAGGCCGATTCCAGTAATTCAACTCGGCAAAGTGCCCAGCTAGGCTGGCACAGCCTGGGCGGAGTGACCAGTCCGCTCGAAGAGCACATGCGGGGGGAACTTTGAGCCGCACGACCACGGCCGACAGGGCCGCGGATCTGATCCGGACGGTGCGTGAGGACACGCCGGTACGTCTGTCGATGGCCGGCACCGCCGCGCTGGCCTTCGGGTTCTGCGCCATCGACATGACGTTCGTCCTCGACGAGCATCCTCCTGCAGGCCGCCTCCTGTTCGCCGGAGCCTGCTTCGTCATGCTCTTCTGCCTCCAGCTGTGCCATTCCTTCCCTGACCTGTTCCGGCTGCCCTACGGGGCCCGGTACGTGACGCTGACCGTGCAGGCCGTCCTCTCCTTCGCACCCGACCTCCTCTTCGGTCAGGCGTTCCTCGGCATGCCCCAACTCTTCGCCGCGTCGGCCCTCCTGATGCTGTCCCCGGCCGTCGCCTGGCCAGTAAGCACACTGGCGATCGCCGGCAACCTGTGGGTGGTCGTACTCGTGGGTGATGGCGGCGACTTGTGGTACGACGCGGCGGAGATGGCCCTCAACGCCACGATCCTCTACGGCTTCTCCCGGTACAGCGGTCTTATCGCCGCCGTCCACCGCGCCCGTGTCGACCTCGCCCGTCAAGCCGTCTCGGCCGAACGCTTGCGCTTCGCCCGCGATCTTGACGACCTGCTCGGGATCAGCCTCTCCACCATCACCCTGAAGTCCGAGCTCTCGGCACGGCTCCTTCCGGACCGCCCCCAAGAGGCCCGCGACGAGATCACCGAAATGCTCGCCACCAGCCGCAAGGCATTGTCCGACGTCCGCTCCGTGGCTCGCAGCTACCGGCCCCTTTCGCTCACCGAGGCCCTGGAGTCGGCACGCTCAGTACTCACCGCGGACGGCATCACCGCGAACCTGCGCCTGAGCGAACTCCCGCGGCTGGCGCCTGCGACCGAGACCGCGCTGGCGTCGGTGTTGCGCGAGGGCCTCACCAACGTGCTGCGGCACAGCGTGGCGGAGCGTTGCACCATCTCCCTGGCCGTATCCGACGGCGGCGGCACCATCACTCTCAAAATCCTCAACGACGGCGTGCGCGCTGAGCAGGACCACGGCAGGGAGGACGCGGGTACCCTCGCCGTCCTGGCCGACCGCGTCGAACGTCTTTCCGGCACGCTCGTCGCGCGCCGCAGGGGTGACTGGTTCCATCTCGTCGTCCGGGTCCCCGCTGCCTCGGACCCCGGTCTCGTGGAGCGCCCGGCCGGCACCGGCCTGTGGAGCGTCACCCGTGCGACCGTGCCCGCCGTGCGGACCGCCTCGGCCCTGACCATCGCGATTTTGGCCTTCTATCTCATGCAGGGCGTCACCAACACTTCCGGCAGCGGTGTCACCGGCGGCCGCCTCGCGCTCGCGGCCGCCATCGTCACCGCCGGCGTGCTGCTACTGGCCTGGCAGATCTTCTCCGCGGCGGCCAAGAGCAGCGCGCTGCGGCGCGTACTGCTAGTGGTCCAGTTGCTGCTTGCCTTCGTGCCCTACGCGTACTACGGGGACGCCTGGGCCGACGCGGCCGGCCTGGCCGCCGGCACCGCCCTGCTCGTCCTCCCCAGACCCCTCTCCTGGCTGACGTACACAGGCGTCGTCCTCGGCAACCAGGTGATCCTCTACGAACTCGGCCTCCACGACATCGCCCAGTTCTCCTACCAGCTCTTCATGACCGCCATGACCGGCCTCGTCGTCTACGGCCTCTCCCGCCTGCGGGACCTCGTCGAGGAGGCGCATCGGACCCGGGCCGAGCAGGCCAGGCTCGCCGTCGTCAGTGAGCGGCTGCGCTTCGCGCGGGACCTGCACGACCTGCTGGGGTACAGCCTGTCGACGATCACGCTGAAGTGCGAGCTGGCGAAGCGGCTCGCCGTGCGCCGGCCGGAGCAGGCGCGCGCGGAGATCGGGGACGTGCTGACGACGAGCCGGCAGGCGCTCGCCGACGTACGGACGGTGGCTCGCGGCTACCGCCCCATGTCACTGGCGGACGAGGCGAGTTCGGCCCGTTCGATGCTGACGGCGGCCGGAATCCGCGCGAGCCTCGGCCTCGGCCACACGGCCCCGCTGAGCCCCGCCGCCGACACGGTGCTGGCGACCGTGCTGCGCGAGGCCCTGACGAACGCGCTGCGGCACAGCCAGCCGCAGGAGTGCCGCATCTCCACGGCGGACGGCTCGAACGGCGCGGACGGCACCGTCGTGCTGTGCCTGGCCAACGACGGTGCGGCCATGGGCGATCCGCGCCCGGACGACGCCGGTTCCGGGATCGGCAACCTCACCACCCGGCTGCGCCGGCTCGGCGGCACCCTGGACGTCGCGCACAGCGGCGGAACGTTCACCCTCACGGCGCGGGTGCCGCACGACGCGCGGCACGCGCCCGCCCGGGACGACGCCGACGACCTCGGTCTCGACCTGGACCTCGGCCGCGAGGCGGTCGCGGCGTGAGGTCACAGCCAGCCGGAGTCCCGGGCGATACGGATCGCGTCGACGCGGTTGCGGGCGCCGAGCTTGGTCACGACCGTCGTCAGATAGTTGCGGACCGTGCCCGCCGACAGGTACAGCTTGTGCGCGATCTGGGCGGGCTCCTCGCCGTCGGCGGCGAGCCGCAGCACCTCCGCCTCCCGCTCGGTCAGCGGCGACGCCCCCGCGTCCAGGGCGGACAGCGCGAGCTGCGGGTCGATCACCCGCTCCCCGGCCGCCACCTTGCGCACCGCCTCGGACAGCTGCTCCGGCTCGGCGTCCTTCAGCATGAAGCCGGAGGCGTGCGCGGACAGGGCCCGGCGCAGGTTGCCCGGGCGGCCCAGGCTGGTGAGGATCAGCACCCTGCAGTCGGGCACGGTCGAGTGCAGGGCCTCGGCCGCCGTGATGCCGTCGGTGCCGGGCAGGTCGATGTCCAGGACCGCGACGTCCGGCCGCAGCTTCTGCGCCGTCGGCACGATCTCCGCCCCGGAGGCCAGCTCGGCGACGACCTCCAGGTCGTCCTCCAGTTCGAGCAGAGAGACCAGGGCACGACGCAGCATGTGCATGTCTTCGGCGATGAGAATGCGGATCATGTCGAGTCCCCCACTCGGCGCGATGGAGCCGAGGAGTCATTCTCGGCCATGTGGACGGCGTTCAGGGATCCGATTATGCACCTGCGTCCGCACGGGCCCGCCATCTCGCGGGAAGTTCGCCGCCGAGCCGTCGGCCGGGCCGTTCGCCGGGCCGTTCGGCGCTCAGGTCGCCGCGCAGGTCGCCGCTCAGGTCGCCCCGCCGTGCGCCGGGCGGTTCGCCGGTCCGAGCAGTTCCACGATCTCGCCCATGAACCCCTCGTCGAGCATCGTGGCGACGCCGGTGTCGGCGCCGTCGACCCCGCCGCTGTCGCCGAGTCCGGCGTCCTGGCGGGCCACGCTGATGAGATAGCCGTCGGGCAGCCAGTGCGTGCCGAATCCCCATTCGCCGTGGCCGGCCGGCCGGCCGTCGGGGCCGCACAGCTCGCCGTCGGAGCCGAAGCCGAACTGGTGGAAGCCGAGCCGCATGCCCTGCCCGAGCGCCTTGGTGTAGGCCTCCTTGAGGGTCCAGATGCGCAGGAGTTCCCGGTTGCGGGCGGCCTCGTCCAGGTGGGCCAGCCGGGCGCGTTCGGCCGGGCTGCACAGGCTGCGCTCGACGGCGGCGTAGCGGACGCGCCGGTCGGACAGTTCGGTGTCGACGCCGATCCGGCCGCGCCCGCTGAGGGCGACGACGATCAGGTCCCGGGTGTGGCTGAGGCTCAGCTCGATCTGACCGCAGCCGCGAATGTAGGGCCGACCGCCCGGTTTGTAGCTCAGCTCGACGGACCCCGGGTCGACGCTCAGGGCCGCGCCGACCGCGTGCCGCACCAGCAGCCGGGACGCGGCGAACCGGGAACGGGCCGTGGGGTCGGTCAGCCCGCTGAACCGCTCCCAGTCCCGGCCGCCCAGCAGATTGCGCAGATCGGGGTCGGCGAGGGCGGCGGGCAGCCAGCGCTGCCAGTGCCCGTGCACGACCGCGTGCCCGTGCCAGCGAAGGGCCTGCCGGACGGGGGCCCAGGGGCCCTCGATGCCGGGGACGTACAGGGGCTCGCCCACCGTGAGGGCGGGCGCGGTGGTGCCGGTGCTGCCGGTGTCGGTGATGGCAGCGTCAGTGATCGCAACATCGGTCAGGGCAGTGTCGGTCATGGGAGGTCCTCTCCTTCCGCCAGGGGCGTGCGGTGCAGGTCGTAGCCGGTCCCCGCACGGAGCCGCGCCACCACCTCCGCCAGCACCCGGGCCACGCAACCTTCCGGTGGTTCCGGCAGGTCGAGTCCGAGGCGGCCCGCGAGCCTGCTCAGGGCGAGCAGGGCCCAGGCCGGGTCGCCGGTGAACGTGCCGTCGTCACGGCGGCGTTCCCACAGGGCGACCACCGCGCCGGCCGCCGAGAGCAGCGCGTACCGGTCGACGAGCGCGCACCACTCGGGGCTGCTCAGGTCGGGCCGGGCGCCGGCCGGCAGGGCGGCGCAGCGGTCGTGCAGCGCCCAGAGTTCGGCGGTGAAGCCGCGCGCGTACGCGGCGAGCGTCCGCTCGTAGGCCCCCTGGTCGCGGCGGTCGCGCAGCCGTCCCGCGGTGGCGTTCAGGGCGGCGGCGAGGAAGTCGTCGCCGCCGGCCACGGCGAGGGCGCCCAGGTCGAGCGGGGGCAGCTCGCCCCCCGGCCGCAGTACGGCGTCGGGCGGTTCGGCCGCCCGGAACCAGGACGTGCGGGCGAGCAGCGGGAGCTGGGGCGCGATGACGGCCTGGCAGGCGGCGGTGCCCGCGTGGCCGAGGCCGGCGGCCGGCAGGTCGCGCAGCAGCTTCGCGGTCAGCGCCCGGGTGAGCGGCAGCGCCGGGTCCGTGCTGTCGGCGGCGAGCACCGTGGTGAGGGCCTCGACGTCGTCCCGCAGCAGTTCGGGCACCAGGTACTTGACCGCCGCGGCGGCCAGGTGGGCGCTGTCCGGGAGCAGGTGGAGCGAACGCAGCGTCGCGGAGGCGAACGCGTCGCAGGCCAGCAGGTCCGCGAAGACCCCGGCGAGCAGCGGACCGTGCCGTCCGAAGTCTTCGCGGCCACGGCCTAGTTGGGCCCGTACGGCGCCGCGCAGCGCGGTGTCGACGGAGGCGATCGCGGCGGCCGGGATGAGGGCGCGGTTGAGCTGGAAGGTGCGCAGGGCGAGCCGGACGCCGTCGCCCTCGGCGCCGATCAGGGCGTCGTCCGGGACCGGGCAGTCGTCGAAGTCGAAGCCCGAGAAGTGGCAGCCGCGCATGCCTCCGGTGACCTTGCGGGGCAGAGCGCGCACGGCGCCCTCCGGGAGCGCCGCCGGGTCGACGAGGAGCACGGAGTGGCTGCCGCGGCCGGGGGCCGGGGCGTCGGCGGTGCGGGCGTAGACGACGAGGGCGTCGGCGCGTTCGGCGTTGATCACCATGTCCTTGCGCCCGCTCAGGGTGTACCCGCCTGATCGGTGTGGTCGCGCGGCGAGTTCGCCGCGCAGGACGGCGCTGCCGTGGGCGAGGTTGTGGTGCACGATGGCCACGCGGCCGCCGCCGCACAGCAGGCCGGCCAGGTGGGCGCGCTGCGCCTGGGACCCGGCCGCCCATACGGCGGACGCGGCGAACAGGGACGTGATGCCGTGCCCGAACCCGAGCGCCAGGTCCCGGCGGAACACGGGCCGCACCGCCCGCGCCAGTTCGTCGGCGCGGGTCAGTCGCCCGCCGAGGGCGGCCGGCACCAGGTGCGCGCCGAAACCGGACGCGGTGAGCGCCTCCTCGGCCGGGCCGAGGAGTTCGGACCGCTCCTCCGCCTGGAGCAGCGCCCGGAATCCGTACGGGTTCGCCTGGTCCCAGGGGTCCCCGAGCCGCCGCTCCAGCCCGGCCCCGGCGTCGGCCGCGCCCGTCAGGCCGGCATCGGCGGGAACGGCGGCTGTCACGGAAGCGTGGTCGGAAACGGCTGTCACGAGTGGATCTCCGCTGCGATGCGCTGCTTGATGGTGCGCAGTTCCTCCTGGCGGGCCGGGGAGAAGCCCTTGCCCTCGGGTCGTTCCGGGATGTCGGCGCCCCCGCTGATCCGCCAGCCGGAGCCGCACTCGACGAGGGAGCGGTGCTTGACGGCGTAGTACCCGGCGGGCCCGTGGTCGAGGGCGACACCGGCGGCTCCGGCTGCGGCGGCGACCAGGTGCGGGTGGAAGCGGGAGGTGATCCAGGTCTGCCCGGCGGTGGCCGGGAACCCGTCCGTCAGCAGTGATGCGGCGCTGTAGGTGCGGGCGGCGGGCCAGCGCCGGGCGGCCTCGGCGAACACCTCGTGGTCGTCGCCGGGGTCGCACTCGACGAGGCCGATCCGCTCGCCGTCGCCGCCGCCCTCCCCCCACGCCTCGACGGTCTTGACGGCGAGGTCGAGGAGTTCCACGGTCTGCGCGCAGACCATCACCGGCGGCAGCTCCTCCCCGTCCGTCCGGTACAGCTGCGGCCCGGCGTCGAGGAAGAGGTCGTCGCCGGTGCAGCGGGCGTCGGTGCGGGCCAGCGCCCGCAGGGAGACCTCGTCGCGCACGTCGAGCACGGTGAACGGTTCCACGGCGTGCCGCAGCGCGCTGCCGTCGTCGTCGAAGGCGGGCCACAGGCCGAGTCCGGTGAGCGCGGCGCGCCCGCCCGAGCGGCGGACGGCCGCGCCGGCCCCGGCGACGAGGCCGAGGTGCTGGGGGCAGAGCCCGTTGACGTAGCCGCCGCCGAGCAGGTGGACGACGTCGGCGGCGAGCAACTGCCGTAGCCCTGGGTCCTGTTCGGCGTCGGCGGCGAGGACGGCTCGCTCGACCCGGGCCACCGCCTCGGCGGGGCCGGGGCGGCCGGGGGCGCGGGAGAGCCGCCACAGGGTGTCGGTGAACGTGGCGCGCGGGTGCAGACCGCCGAGTGTGCGCCGGGCGCGTGCGGGGTCGACGCAGTCGAGGACGACGTTCCGGTCGGGGGCGGTGCGGGCGAGGTGCCGCAGCCAGCCCGCGGCGATGGCCTCGTCGCCGTAGTTGGGGATGCCCGCGGCGGCGATCAGATACGAGGTGGCGTTCATGCCGGGACCTGTCTTTCGGTGCGGAGGAGGAGGGGAGGTCGTCATACGGCGGCGGGGATGCGGAGCAGGTCCTCGATGTGGAGGGCGACTTCGGCGGGGCTGGGCAGGGCGTCGAGTTCGGCGCGCAGCGCGGTGAGGGCGGTGCGGTGCGGACCGTCGCCCAGCAGGCCGGCCAGCGCCGGGGCCGCTGTCACGGGGTGCTGGTCGTCGCCGACGAGGACGGTGCCGGCGCCGCTCGCGGCGATCCGGTGGCCGGTCTCCGAGTAGATCGGGGAGCGCGGCAACACCAGTTGGGGGACGCCGCAGTGCACGGCGGCCAGGGCGGTCCCGGCGCCGCCGTGGTGCACGACCGCGTCCGCCCCCGCGAGCAGCAGATGCATGGGTACGGCCTCGGCGACCTCGACCCGGTCCGGCAGTGGGGGCAGCAGGGCCCGCTGTCCGGCGCCGACGGCGAGGACGATGTCGGCGTCCATGCCGCGGGTCGTCTCCAGCATGTCGGCGAGGGCCCGGGTGACGGCGGCGGTGTCGGTGCGGCTGAGGGCGACCCCGGTGGTGAAGACGATGCGGGGTGCCGTGCGCGGTCCGGTGGGGGCGGGGGGTACGGCGCCGGGCCCGTTGTAGGGGACGTGGCGCACCGGGACGCGGCGCACGGGCAGGGAGTCGCCGAGCGAGGTGCTGGGCGGCGCGGGGTCGATGAGGGTGCCGGTCGCGGGCCGCGGCTCCACCCCGTACTTCTCGAACAGGCGTAGATACTCCGGGAGTTGTTCGCCGCTCCGGGGGTCGCGGTCGGTGCCGGTGACCGTGCCGACCTCCCACCCGTGGGCGAGGCTCGGCACCCCGCACACGGCGGCGATCACCGGGCCGGCCAGGCACAGCGGGTCGTGGACGACGAGGTCGGGCCGCCAGGTGCCGGTGAACGCGACGAGGTCGTCGAGCATGGCGTCGGCGACGAGTGTCTGCCGGGTGGTCGCGGCGCGCAGGGTGCGCGCCTGGGCGTCGTTCAGCAGCTCCGGGCGGGTCGCCCAGCCGGCCGGCCAGGTGCCCTCGTACCAGGCCTTGAAGTCCTCCCTGTTCCCGGCCGACTTGAGGTCGACGGGCCGGCCGACGGCGACGGCCGGCAGCCCGGCCGCGACGATCGCGTCCGTGCAGGCGGGCGGCGCCGCGATCCGCACGTCGTGGCCCGCGGCCGTGAGGGCCCAGGCCAGCGGCACCATGGGAAAGAGGTGCCCGGGGGCGGCCCAGGTGACGAGGAGTGCGCGCATGGCGGTGGTCGGTCCTTCCGCGGCAGAGGGGCGAGGTCGAAGGTCGTGGGGGGCTGGGGTCACCAGACGGCGTGCAGGGCGGCCAGCAGCGTGCGGGCCTGCATGTTCAGGAAGTAGCCGCGGCCGAGGAGTTCACCGGCCTGGGCGAGGGAGACCCACACGTAGTCGTCGGGTACGTCGCCGAGGTCGTCCGGCGTCTCGACGACGAGGTAGCGGTTCTCGGCCCGGTCGAAGCGGGCGCCCTCCTCCGAGACCATCACGTCGTACCGCACCCGCGAGGGCGGTGCGCCGAGCACCTCGCGCAGGAAGCGGGGGCGCTGCCGCTCGGGCCGGTGCAGGTGGTTGGAGGGGGTGCACTGCACGGTGGGGCACAGCTCCACCACGTCGAGCAGTCCGGCCTCGCTGCGGGCGTGCAGCAGCACGTGGAGGACACCGTCGACGACCCGGGTCAGCAGGGCGCAGACGCCGCCCGGCGCCGGGACCAGCAACGGCTGGGCCCAGTGGCCGACTTCGCGGCTGGCCGCCCACACCTCGGCGCCGGTGATGCCGAAGTACCGTCCGTCGGCCCGGCCGAGGGCGCCGTCGGCCCGCCGCCAGCCCCCGCCGACCTCGGCCAGCGGGATGCTCTGCTGCTCGACGCGGGTGCGGGCCTTGATCTCGTTGACGGCGCTGACGAGCTCGGCTGTGCTGTGCACGGTGGGGGCGGCGGGGGCGAGCGAGCGCAGCAGGGCGGCGCCGTAGCGGTCCCGGGCGGCCGCCTCGTCCACCTCGTACGACAGGCAGGCCAGCACGGAACTCGCCTCCATCGACACGAGGTTGTCGCGTCCGAGCAGCCGGCGGATCTGGCCGAGGGTGAGCCAGCAGAAGTCCTCGTGGCCGGCGACGTCGCGCGGGTCGGCGACGACGACCATGTGCCGGTTGCGCTTGCGCAGGAACCAGGAGCCCCGCTCGGACTGCAGGCTGTCCACGAGGACCCGGCCGGCCGACGGCGCGACGAAGTGCTCGGCGTGGTGCGGTCCGCGCCCCTGGTGGACGCCCATCAGGTTGGACCGGGTGGCCTGCACGGTGGGTGCGAGGTGGACGGTGTTGACGTTGCCCGGTTCGGTCTTCGCCTGCACCAGGAAGTGCCACACGCCGTCGAACTCGGCGACGAGGAAGCCGAGGACGCCGATCTCCCGCTGGCTGATCACCGGCTGTTCCCAGCATGCGCCGGGCCCGCCGTCGCCGGTGCGCACCCGCAGTCCCTCGACGGCGAAGAAGTGGCCGCTGTCGTGCCGCAGGTCCCCGGTGTCCGGCGCGAAGTGCCAGCCGTCCATCGCCTCCAGCGGGATCCGCCGCACGGTGAACCCCTCACGGGCCTGCCGTTCGGCGAACCACCGCTCGAAGGCGGCGTTGGGCATGACCGCGCTGTCCTCGGCCAGCGCGGACAGGGCGAGCGCCTCGCGTACGGCCCCGGGGGCGGGCGTCCTCCCGACCGGGGCCGTCGCCGTCTCGGCCGTGGCCGGCACCGTCGCAGCCGTGGCCGGCACCATCCCCGCCGGGACAGGCGCCATCCCCGCCGGGGCCGGCACCGTCTCAGCCAAGGCCGGCGCCGTCTCAGCCGCGGGCATCGGACGTCAGTCCCTCGATGACCGGTACGACGCTCGCCGGCAGCGGCTGGGCCTCGATGTCGGCGCGCAGGGCGGCGGCGCCCTTGCGCGGGCCCGGCTCGTCCAGGATCCGGGCGACCGCCTCGCGCACGGCGTCGGACCCGGCCCGTCCGCCGTCCTCGCGGCCGGCGTCGAAGAGGTCCTGGTCGATCTGCAGGCCGGCGCCGACGGCTTCGAGCCGGTCGACGTTGAACCGTCCCTCGGGGATCTTGGTGATGCCGACCTGCGGCACGCCCTGCGCGGCGGCCGTCATCATCACGCCGGTGCCGCCGGTGTGCACGATGGCGTCGCAGCCGTCGAGGAGCATGCTCAGCGGCACCCAGCCGACGGGCCGCACGTTCTCGGGGAGTTCCCCGAGGTGGCGCAGGTGGTCCTGTTCGGTGGCGCCGACGGTGAGCAGCACCTCCACGTCGAGGTCGGCCACGGCCCGTACGACCCGCCCGAACGTCTCGATGACGCCGACGCCCATCTTCTTCTGCTGCGAGGTGCCCCAGGTGACGCAGACCCGGGGGCGGCGCGCGGGGCGCAGCAGCCAGTCGGGCTCGGCGCCGGGGCCGTTGTAGGGGACGTACCGGATCTGCTGCCGGGCGATGTCGCGCTGTCCGGGCCAGCGCAGGCTGGGCGGGCAGGGGTCGATCCACAGCGTGGGGTCCACGCGGGGTTCCACCCCGTGCCGTTCGAAGAGGCGCAGGTACTCGGGGTTGGGCTCGGTGCCGGTGCGGTCGGCGATCTCCAGGCGCAGCAGGCGGGCCATGCCGTAGAGGTGGGAGACGCTGGGGATGCCGAGCACCTGGGCGACGATCGGCCCGGCGAAGGTCACCGGGTCGTGCACGATGACGTCGGGCCGCCAGGCGCGGGCGTACTCCAGCAGCCCGTCGACCATGTGTTCGGCGACGCTGAACTGCTTGAGGGCGAGCTGGTCGGTGACCCGCACCCAGGCGGCGTCGTCCGGCTCGTCCTGGTGCGCCTTCCGGGGCCGGAAGACGTCCCGGGCGTACCACGCGGCCGCGTCGATGTCCCGGCCCACCGTGACGGAGGGGATTCCGGTGCGCTCGGCGGCGTCGGCGAGCGCGGGCGTACTGGCGATCCGCACCTCGTGGCCCGCCGCGATCGCGGACCATGCGGTCGGCACGAGCGGATAGACGTGGGGGCGCGCGGCGTAGGTTGAGAACAGGATGCGCATCTCGTGCGGTCTCCTCGCATACGGCGGCTGGCTCCCCGACGCTAGGACCGCCCCCCGGAGCTGCCCTTGAGCCCGTCTCGACCTGCGGGATCGGTGTGCGGACACGCCTGTGGGGCGAGCGCCGCACGCGCTCGCCCCACAGGTGTGGCGGAACCGGTCAGGCCCGCACGAGCTCCCGCTCCCCGCCGGAGTCCGAGCCCGAGCCGGAGCCGCTGTCCTGACCGTCGGCCGGGCCCGGGACGCGCAGCCCCTCGCCCTCGACGTCGACGTTGGGCAGGGCGCGGTCCAGCCACTTCGGCAGCCACCAGGCCCGCTTGCCGAGGAGGGCGAGGACGGCCGGGACTATGGCCATGCGGACGATGAACGCGTCGAAGAAGACCGCGATGGCGAGGCCGAAGCCGATCATCTTGACCATGGCCTCGCTGGAGCCGATGAAGCCGGAGAACACGGCGATCATGATGACGGCGGCCGCGGTGACCACCCGGGCACCGTGCCGGAAGCCGGTCACGACGGCCTGGGTCGGCTTCTCGCCGTGGACGTACGCCTCCCGCATGCGGGTCACGAGGAACACCTCGTAGTCCATGGCGAGTCCGAAGACCACGCCGACCATGAAGATCGGCATCATCGACATCACCGGGCCGGTCTGCTCGACGTTCATCAGGCCCGACAGCCAGCCCCACTGGAAGACCGCGACGACGGCACCGAGGGCCGCGAGCACACTGAGCAGGAAGCCGAGGGCCGCCTTCAGCGGGACGAGGACGGAGCGGAAGACCACGATGAGCAGGAGGAAGGCCAGGCCGACGACCAGCGCCAGGTAGGGCAGCAGGGCGTCGTTCAGGCGCTGGGAGACGTCGATGTTCATCGCCGTGGAGCCGGTGACGAGGACCTCGGAGTCGGTCGTGGCCGCGATGTCCCGGCCCTTGTCGCGGATCGAGTGGACCAGGTCCTCGGTGGTGGTGGAGGACGGCTTGGACTTCGGTACGACGGTGATGGTCGCGGTGTCGCCCGCCTTGTTCGACGCCGGCGGGGTGACGCTGACGACGTCCCCGAGGCCCTTGATCTCGTCGCGGACCTTGGTGAAGTCCGCCTTGGGGTGGGCGCTGTCCTTGGCGTCGACGACGACCATCAGGGGCCCGTTGAAGCCGGGTCCGAAGCCGTCGGAGAGGAGGTCGTAGGCGCGGCGCTGGGTGGTGGAGACCGGCTGGGAGCCGTCGTCGGGCAGGCCCAGTTCGAGGGAGGCGGCGGGCACGGCGGCGGCGCCGAGGCCGAGGACGCCCAGCAGGAGGACGGCGACCGGGCGGCGGACCACGAAGCTCGCCCAGCGGGTGCCCATGTTGGGCCTGCCCGGCCGCTTGGGCGCCCGGCCGCCGCCGAGCAGTCTGCTCTTCTCACCGGCCGGCTTGACCCTGCGGCCCACGTAGCCGAGGAGCGCCGGGATCAGGGTGAGCGCGATGAGCACGGCGACGGCGACCGTGCCGGCGGCGGCGATGCCCATCTTGGTCAGCATCGGGATGTTGACGACGGACAGGCCGACGAGGGCGATGACGACGGTGAGCCCGGCGAACACCACGGCGGAGCCGGCGGTGCCGACGGCGCGCCCGGCCGCCTCCTCGCGTTCGCGGCCCTCGGCGAGTTCGGCGCGGTAGCGGGAGACGATGAACAGGGCGTAGTCGATGCCGACGGCCAGGCCGATCATCGAGGCCAGGGTGGACGTGGTCGAGCCCAGGTCCAGGACCTTGGCGAGCGCGGTGATGGTGGAGACGCCGATGCCGACGCCGATGAGCGCGGTCAGCAGCGGCAGTCCGGCCGCGATCAGTGAGCCGAAGGTGATGACGAGGACGACGGCGGCGATCGCGATGCCGATGACCTCGCTGGAGCCGGTCTCGGGCGTGGCGTTCAGCGCGTCGCCGCCGACCTCCACGGTGAGCCCGTCGTGCCGGGCGTCCTGCGCCGCGTCCTTCAGGGCGTCGCGGGAGGAGTCCTTCAGCTCCATGCCGGAGACCTTGTACTTCACCGAGGCGTAGGCGATGGTGCCGTCCTTGCTGACGGCGTGCCCGGCGTAGGGGTCGGCGACGGAGACGACCTCGGAGCCGGCCTTCAGCTCCTTCACGGTCTTCTCGACGGCCGCCTTGTTGGCGTGGTCGGTCATCTTCTCGCCGCTCGGCGCCTTGAAGACGACCCGTGCGGTGGCGCCGTCGGCGCTGGCCCCCGGGAAGCGCTGTTCCAGCAGGTCGAAGGCCTTCTGGGCCTCCGTGCCGGGGATGGAGAAGGACGTGTTGCCGGCGGTCGGCGCGGTGGCGGCGCCCACCCCGGCCAGGGTGAGCAGCGCGACCCACAGCAGCGCGACGAAGTGCCGTCGCCTGAAGGCGAGCCGGCCGAGTTTGTAGAGGAACGTGGCCACGAGGGCGTACTCCCGGTCAGGTCGTGGGGTTCTTCTGGGCAGGGGTGATCAGCCCGGCGACGTGAGCGGTGACGTCAGGTGGTGGGCTTGCTGGGGAACTGGGGAGAGGCCTTCTCGGGGAAGGACTCTACGAGGCGGGGACGCCGAGGGCGGGGAGGACGACGGCGTCGATGTACGAGATGAGGAACCGCTGGGTGGGCGGCTGGTCGTCGAGCAGCGACCGGGTGGCGAAACCGCCGACCATCATGTGCACCATGAAGTCCAGCGCCGGGCAGTCGGGGCGGACCTCGCCCCGGTCGACCGCCCGCCGCAGGACCTGGCGGAAGCCGCCCATCTCGGGGTCGATGATCTGCTCACGGAAGGCCTGGCGCAGGTCGTCGTTGTGGTGCATCGCCATGGCGACGCCCCGCATGAGCGCGGAGTTCTGCTCCATCGCGCAGTCGTCCTCCTGCGCCACGAGGGCGTGCAGGTCGCCGCGCAGGGAGCCGGTGTCGATCTCGTCGGCGTGGCCCCGCTTCATGTGCCGCAGCGCCCGGACGACCAGCTGCGCCTTGCCGCCCCACTGGCGGTAGAGCGTGGCCTTGCTGGAGCGGGTGCGGGCGGCGACGGCGTCCATGGTGAGGGCGTCGTAGCCGACTTCCCGGAGCAGGTCGAGCACGGCCGCGTACAGCTCGGCCTCGCGCTCGGGCGTGATGCGACTGCGGCGCCCGGTGGCGACCTCGGTCATCCGCCTCTCCCTTCCCGGTTCCGTACATGATGAATGTACCGCAGCCCGCTACGAAACGAAACCGTTTCGTACGTGTCGTCGGTCACGAGTGTCAGACCCGCATAAGTTGCTGGCCCCCGCCACCCGGAAAAGCATGGGGAGGTGAGCTATCTGCGCCTGCCCCACCTCAACGGCGACCTGCTGTGCTTCGTGGCCGAGGACGACCTCTGGCTGGCCCCCCTCGACGCCCCCGGCCGCGCCTGGCGGCTCACCGTCGACCGCACCAAGGCGGGCCACCCCCGCTTCTCGCCCGACGGCCGCCGGATCGCGTACACGACCTGGCGCAGCCTCGTCCCCGAGATCCACCTCGTCGACGTCGACGGCGGGCCCGCGCGGCAGCTGACGTACTGGGGAAGCACCGACACCCAGGTCTGCGGCTGGACCCCGCCCGACGAGGACGGGCACAGCGAGATCCTGGCCGTCGCCTCGCACGGCGAGCCGTTCTCCTACTTCACCTGGGCCTACAAGGTCGGCAGCGACGGCGACCCCGGCCGCAAACTGCCCTGGGGCCCCGTCTGCGATCTCCAGGTCGCCGACCTCGACGGCAGCCACCAGACCCTGCTGCTCACCGGCACCCCACCGCACGAACCGGCCGCCTGGAAGCGGTACCGGGGCGGCGCCATGGGCCGGCTGTGGCTGCACGGCCGGCGGCTGCTGCCCGACCTCGGCGGGCACCTGCACTCGCCCATGTTCGTCGGCGGCCGGATCGCCTTCCTCTCCGACCACGAGGGCGTCGGCAACCTCTACTCCTGCGCCTACGACGGCACCGGCCTGCGCCGCCACACCGACCACGACGCCTTCTACGCCCGGCACGCCGCGAGCGACGGCACCCGGGTGGTCTACCAGTGCGCCGGCGACCTGTGGCTGGTCGACGACCTGTCCGCCGGTGCCCGGCCGCGCAAGCTCGACATCCGGCTCGGCGGGCAGCGCGCGGGCCGGCGCACCTACCAGGTGCCGGCCGCGCAGCACGTGGACGGCATCTCCGTCGACGAGACCGGGCGGGCCAGCGCCGTCGTCGTACGCAACGGCCTGTACTGGCTCACCCACCGCGACGGCCCCGCCCGCACCCTCTTCGACACCCCCGGCGTCCGGGTCCGCCTCCCGGAGATGCTGGGCACCACCGGGCAGGTCGCGTACGTCACCGACGCCGAGGGCGACGACGCGATCGAGATCGCCCACCTCCCCCGCGCCACCGGCGCCCGCGCCCCCCGCCGGCTGGCCTCGGGGCAGCTGGGCCGGGTCCTGGAGATGATCAGCGACCCCGTCGGCGAACGCCTCGCCGTCGCCTCCCACGACGGCCGCCTGCTGCTGATCGACACGGGCGCGACGGCCGAGGAGGAGCCGGCGGCCCCTGATACGGAGGCGGAGACGGCGGGGGCGGCGGGGGCGGCGGGGGCGGCCGACGGGACGGTCACCGAACTCATCCGGTCCGCCAACGGCCCCGTCCGCGACCTCGCCTTCTCCCCCGACGGCTCCTGGCTGACCTGGTCGCACCCGTTCATCGGCCGCTCGCTGCGCCAGATCAAGCTGGCCCGCATCAAGGACCGGCACATCGTCGACGTCACCAACGGCCGCTTCGAGGACGAGAACCCCGTCTTCACCCGCGACGGCCGCTACCTCGCCTTCCTGTCCTGGCGCGGCTTCGACCCGGTGTACGACGTCCACACCGGCGACCTCTCCTTCCCGCTCGGCTGCCGCCCCTACCTGGTCCCGCTGTCCTCGGCGACCCCGTCCCCGTTCGCGCTCAACCCCGAGGGCCGTCCGGCCGCCGGGGGGCTCGACCCGCTCCAGGACGAGGACACCGGCGAGGCGGGCACGGTGACCGTGGAGGTGGAGGGCCTGGAGAACAGGGTCACCCCCTTCCCCGTCGTCGCCTCCAAGTACTCGCGGCTCTGCCCGGTCGCGGGCGGCGGCCTGGTCTGGCTGCGCTGGCCGATCTCCGGGGCGCTCGGCGAGACCTTCGCCAACCCCGCCGACATCAGCGGACGCCCCACCCTGGAGTACTTCAACATCGCCAAGGCGAAGAAGTCCGAACTCGTCGACCACCTCGACTGGTTCGCGGTGAGCGGCGACGCCAGCCGGCTCGTCGTCGTCGACGAGGGCGAACTGCGCGCGGTGCCGTCGGCCGAGCCCGGCGACGGCGACTCCACCGTCTGGATCGACCTGCGCCGGATCATCCACCGGGTCGACCCGGCCGCCGAGTGGCGCCAGTCCTACGACGAGGCGGGCAGGCTCATCCGGGCCTACTTCTGGGACCCCGGGATGTGCGGCATCGACTGGGACGCGATCCTCGACCAGTACCGCCCGCTGGTCGAACGGGTCGCCTCCCCGGACGAGTTCGCCGACCTGCTGCGCGAGGTCCTCGGCGAACTGGGCACCTCGCACGCCTACGTCACCGCCGCCCGCCGCAACGAGGGCCCGCCCCACTACCAGCGCTGGCAGGGCCTGCTCGGCGCCAACCTGGCCTGCCGCGAAGGCCGTTGGACGGTCAAGCGCATCCTGCCCGGCGACTCCTCCGACTCCAAGGCCCGCTCACCGCTGGCCGGCACCGGCATCCGCGAGGGCGCCGTCCTCACCCACGTCGACGGCCGCCCCGTCGACCCGGCCACCGGACCGTACCCGCTCCTGGCCGGCTCCGGCGGTACGACCACGGAGCTGACGTTCGCCCCGGCCGGCGAGACCGGGCGGGCCCGGCGGGTCGCGGTCGTCCCGCTCATCGACGAACGGCCGCTGCGCTACCAGGACTGGGTGGCCAAACGCCGGGGAGTGGTACGGGAGTTGAGCGACGGCAAGTGCGGCTACCTGCACATCCCCGACATGGGCGGCTCGGGCTGGGCCCAGTTCAACCGCGACCTGCGCCTCGAAGTCTCCCGGCCCGCCCTGATCGTCGACGTGCGCGGCAACGCCGGCGGGCACATCAGCGAACTCGTCATCGAGAAGCTGACCCGGACCATCCTCGGCTGGGACCTCACCCGGGACGCGGAACCGGTGTCGTACACCTCCAACGCCCCCCGGGGCCCGGTGGTGGCCCTCGCCGACGAGGCGACCTCCTCCGACGGCGACATGATCACCGCCGCGTTCAAGCTGCTCAAACTCGGCCCGGTGGTCGGCCAGCGCACCTGGGGCGGCGTCGTCGGAATGACCGGCCGCCACCGCCTCGGCGACGGCACGGTCATCACTGTCCCCATGAACGCGGCCTGGTTCGACGCCTACGGCTGGTCCGTCGAGAACCACGGCGTCACCCCCGACCTCGAAGCCCTCCGCACCCCCCTCGACTGGGCCGAGGGCCGCTACGCCCAACTCGACGACGCGGTCCAACTAGCCCTGGAACTCCTCCAGACCACCCCCGCGGCCACACCCCCCGACTACACCAACGTCCCCAACCGCTCCCGCCCGGAACTCCCGCCGCGCCAGTCCTAGGGGCGCGGGGAACTGCGCGACAAGCCACAACGCACCCGCACACACACCACACACCGCACCCCCAGGCGTCCGGGACGCTTCCAACATGGGGCGGGGCCACTCCCCAGGGGCGCGGGGAACTGCGCGACAAGCCACGACGCACCCGCACGAATCAACGCACCGCACCCCGCGACAACAACGCAGGGCACCCCTCAAAAGAAGGGCGCCCCACGCCAGTTCACTCGGCAGAGCCAAGCGACCTACACGTCGTAGTCGCGGTCGAACCGCTCCCCCATCTCCTGCTCCGCCGTGTCGTCCATGTCACGCATACCCTCGCGACCCCGCTCAGGCGGCTGCTGACCAGGACGGCCCTGCTCCTGACCCTGCTGGCCCCGCTGCTGCCCCTGCTGCTGGCCCCGCTGCCGGCCCTCCTGGCCAAGACGCTCACGGGCCTCGCCCATCTCGTCCTCGGCCTGGTTCTGCCACTCGTTGGACTTGTCCTTCATACCCATGTGGGTTCACTCCCGTAGTGGGTGAGGGTGGGGAATCGGCCCCTCCGTGGGGCCTCGACCAGATTCACACGGCCCACCACGCTACGCATTTCGATCAGTCACGGTCCGTAGCCCGTGCCGCCTCATCCGCCGCCCCACCTGCGCCGACGAGCCCGGAACGCATCCCCTGCAAACGGGACCCGAACCGCCGCATCTCACGCTGGCCGACCGTTCCGATGAGCCCCGGCAGGTACCCGCGCACGCCCTGCATCCCGCGCAGCCACCACTGCCCGTACACGTGCGCGGAGCGGCGCTCGATCCCGGCGACGATCCGGTCGACGGCCGGCCCCAGCGGGTACGTCTTGTTGGACGGCCACGGCAGCCGCTGCCGGAGTTCCTTCATGACGTCGTCCTGGTCGGCCCCGCGCACCATGTCGGTGTCGGTCCACGACAGATAGCCGACGCCCACCCGCACACCCTGGTATCCGACCTCGGCGCGCAGGCTGTGCGCGTACGCCTCCACGCCCGACTTGGACGCGCAGTACGCCGTCATCATCGGCGCCGGCGTGATCGCGGCGAGCGAGGCGATCTGGAGCAGGTAGCCCCGGCTCTCCACCAGCACCGGCAGGAACGCGCGCGCGGTCACCGCCGAGCCGATCAGGTTGACCTCGATGACCCGCCGCCAGGCCTGCGGGTCGGAGTCGATGAACGGGCCGCCGGTCGCCACACCGGCGTTGGCGACGACGATGTCGACCTTCCCGAACCGCTCCTTGACCTCGGCCGCGACCCGGCTCATCGCCTCGTGCTCGGTGACGTCGGCGTACCAGTACGCGCTGTCGCTGTGCAGCCGCCCGGAGACCTCCTTGAGCTGCTCCTCCTCCAGTCCGACCAGCGCCACCTTCGCGCCGCGAGCGGAGAGCTTGCGTGCCAGCAGTTCGCCGACTCCGCGGGCCGCTCCGGTGACGACGGCGACCTGCCCTTCGAGGCTGACCGTGCTCATGCGCCCTCCTTGATCTGCGCGGGGGTGCCCCCCGTGACGTATGTGGTGACGAGTTCCCGGATCCGGCCGGTCACCTTCTCGGGAGCCTCGACCGGCGTCATGTGGCCGACGCCGGTCAGCTCGGTCAGGCCGACGCACTGGGGCAGCGCGGCGGCCAGGGCGCGGGCGTGCACCGGGGGCGTCAGCCGGTCGACCGCGCCGTGCACGATCGCCGTCGGCACGCGCAACTCCCGTACGCCGTGGTCGAGATCGAGCGCGGAGAGCACCCGCGACCAGGCGTGGCGCGCGGCGCGCGGGCAGGCGTGCACGATCCGCGCGCAGGCCTCCACCATGTGCGGGGCCGAACCCGCGCCCATGGTCCCGTACTTCAGGACGCGCAGTGCGACGGGCGTGACCGGGCCGAGCGGGGCGCGCGAGCCGAGGATGCGCTCGGTGATCCAGGTGCGCGCCCGCCCGGCCGGCAGCGGGACGACCCGGGACTCGGCGACCAGCCGCGAACTGCCGGTGCTGCACAGCAGGACGGCGGCGGCGTGGGACCGGAACAGGGGGCGTTCGGCGGCGGCCATGACGGTCATGCCGCCCATGGAGTGCCCGACGACCAGGGCCTTCTCGCCGGGGGTGAGGGTCGCGGCGAGCACGGCCTCCAGGTCGTCGGCCAGGGCCTCGGTGGTGCAGGCGTGGCTCACGGGGCTGCGTCCGTGGCCCCGCTGGTCGTAGGCGATGACCCGGTGGTCGGCCGCCAGGCCCCTGATCTGCGCGGCCCAGAACGCGGTGGAACAGGTCCAGCCGTGGGAGAGGACGACCGGGGGCGCGTCGTCGGGTCCGTGCTCCTCGACGTGCAGCCGGGCGCCGTCGACGGACTCGACGGTCAGGACCCGGGCGGGGGTGGGCGGGGCGTAGGGACCGCTGGTGACGGATGCGGTACGGCTGCTGCTGCTCCTGCTCATGCGGCGGCCTCGCTCTTCGACTCGGCCTTCTTCACACTCGCCTTGGCACTCGGCTTCGACTTCGGCTTCGGCTGCTCGGCGGGCCGCCGGATCACCTCGTACTCCGCCAGGTCCACCCTCCGGGTCGCGCGCCGGAACTCCGTCGTCGTACCGGGCCAGATGGTGGTGTTGCGGCCGCTGGCGTCGAGGTACCAGCTGGTGCAGCCGCCGGTGTTCCACACGGTCCGCTTCATCCGCTCCTGCACCCGGTGGTTCCAGTCCTCGACGGCCGCCGGCCGGGCATCGAGGGCCGTACGACCGCCGAGAACGTCCAGTTGCCGCAGATAGTCGGCCATGTAGTTCAGCTGGGACTCGATCATCAGGATCATGGAGGAGTTCCCGAGGCCGGTGTTGGGCCCGATGATCGTCATCCAGTTCGGGAACCCGGCGGCCGAGGCGCCGCGCAGCGCCTGCATGCCGCCCTTCCAGGACTCGGCGAGGGTGCTGTCGTCGGCGCCGACCACGCGCTCGGCGATCGGCATGTCCGTGACGTGGAAGCCGGTGCCGAAGATGATCGCGTCGACCTCGGCCTCGGTGCCGTCGGCGGCGACGACGGTCGAGCCGCGGATCTCGCTGAGCCCGCTCGCGACGACGTCCACGTTGGGCCTGGCCAGCGCCGGGTAGTAGGTGCTGGAGAGCAGGATCCGCTTGCAGCCGATGCGGTAGTCCGGGGTCAGCTTGGCGCGCAGGGCCGGGTCCTTGATCGCGCGGCCCATGTTGCGCAGGGCGAGCTTCTCGATGAGGCCGAGTTCGTCGGGGCGCTTGGTGAACGCCTGCACCTGGAGTTCGCGGATGCCCCAGAGCAGTCCGCGCCGGGCCTGGGTGGTGAAGGGCACCGTGCGGTGCAGCCACCGCTCGCCGCCGCTGATGGCGCGGTCCGCGCGGGGCATCACCCAGGGCGGGGTGCGCTGGAAGAGGGTGAGGCGGCCGACCTCGGGCTGGATGGCGGGCACGATCTGGATGGCGGAGGCGCCGGTGCCGACCATGGCGACGCGCTTGCCGGCGAGGTCGTAGTCGTGGTCCCAGCGGGCGGAGTGGAACACCTTGCCGGGGAAGGAGTCCAGGCCGGGGATCTCGGGGACCTTCGGATCGGACAGCGGCCCGGTCGCGGAGACGACGACATCGGCGGTGAGGGACCCGCTCGCGGTCTCGATCTCCCAGCGCAGCTGCTCGGCGTCCCAGCGCATCAGCTTGACCTCGGAGTCGAAGCGGATGTGCGGGCGCAGCCCGAAGACGTCGGCGACGTGCTCCAGGTAGGCGCGGATGTGCCGCTGCCCGGAGAACGTGCGGGGCCACTCGGGGTTGGGCGCGAAGGAGAAGGAGTACAGGTGGGAGGGTACGTCGCAGGCGCACCCGGGGTAGCTGTTGTCACGCCAGGTGCCGCCGACGCTGTCGGCCCGCTCCAGGACGACGAAGTCGGTGATCCCCTCGCGGCGCAGCCGCACGGCGGCTCCCAGCCCGCCGAATCCGGACCCGATCACCGCCACCCGTACATGCTCGTGCTGGGCCATGCCGAAGCCTCCACGCCTCACTAGGACTCTGCCAGTGAACACTGGCGCAATGGGACTGTAGAGCAGCGGCGTACCGAGCGGTAGGGGGTGCGGCACAGAAGTTACCGGCGGTACAACATAGGCTTCGGGCGTGGCAGAAGAGGCAGGACGTCCCGAGGCCCGGCGCGAGTACCGCATGGAGGAACTGGCCCGCCTGGCCGGCATCACCGTGCGCACCCTGCGCTTCTACCGCGAGCGCAAGCTGATCCCGCCGCCCCGCCGCGAGGGCCGTATCGCCTGGTACGACGAGCATCACCTGGCCCGCCTGCGCACCATCGCCGCCCTGCTGGAGCGCGGCCACACCCTGAACGGCATCGCCGAGCTGGCGGAGGCCCTCGACCAGGGCCGCGACGTCGCCGACCTGCTCGGCGTCGGCACCCCCACCGAGGAGGAGCCGGTCCGCCTCACCCCCGAGGAACTCGCCGCCCGCTTCGAGGGCGAGGTCACCCCGGAGAACCTGGCCGCCGCGATGGAGCTGGGGTACCTGGGCACCGACGGCGACGAGATCGTCCACATCAGCCGCCGCCTGCTGGACGTCTCCTCCGCACTCGTCCGCGAGGGCATCCCGCTCGCCGAGGTCCTCACGGCCGGCGCCCGCGTCCGCGAACACGCCGACGCGATGGCCGCCCTCTTCGCCGACCTCATTCTCCGCCACTCCCCCGAGGAGGACCTCCAACGCCTGCGCCCCCTGGCCCGCAGCGTGGTCGAGGCGGAGATCTCCCTGGCCCTGGACCGCCGCCTGAGCAAGCGGGACTGAATCCCGGGGCCTCAAGGCCGGTCGTAGACGACCGTCACCGGAGCGTGGTCCGACCAGCGCTCGGCATGCGTGGCGGCCCGCTCGACGACCGCCTTCACCGCCCGGCCGGCGAGCCCGGGGGTCGCCACGGCGAGGTCGATCCGCCAACCCGCGTCGTTGTCGAAGGCGCGCCCCCGGTACGACCACCACGTGTACGGCCCCTCCGTGTCCGGGTGCAGGGCGCGTACGACGTCGACGTAGCCGCCGTCCGCGGGGTCGAGGACGCGGCTCAGCCAGGCGCGCTCCTCGGGGAGGAACCCGGAGTTCTTGGTGTTGCCGCGCCAGTTCTTCAGGTCGGCCTGCTGGTGGGCGATGTTCCAGTCGCCGCAGACCACGACCTCGCGGCCGTCGGCGGCGGCGCGTGCGCGCAGCTCCTTCAGGTGGACGAGGAAGGCGTCCATGAAGCGGACCTTCTCGTCCTGCCGCTCGGTGCCGACCTCGCCGGAGGGCAGGTAGAGGGAGGCGACCGTCACACCCGGCAGGTCGGCCTCGACGTAGCGGCCGCTGCCGTCGAACTCAGGCGAGCCGAAGCCTACCCGGACGCGGTCGGGCTCGCGGCGGGTGTAGAGGGAGACGCCGGCCCGGCCCTTGGCGGCGGCGGGCGCGTGCACGACGTGCCAGCCGTCGGGCTGCCGCACGCCCTCGGGCAGCTGGTGCGGCTCCGCGCGGACCTCCTGCAGGCACACCACGCCGGCCTGCGTCGTCGCCAGCCACTCCACGAAGCCCTTCTTCGCGGCGGCCCGCAGCCCATTCACGTTCACAGAGGTCACAGTCAGCACCCGGGCACGATACCGGCCGGGGAAGCCGCCCCCTGGACACAGGGCGGTGAAGCGCGGGCTAGTCGCCCTTCGCCGAGTCTCCGAGCAGGCCACGCTCGTCGAGGTCGAGGGAAACGTAACTGCCCCGATGCGCGATCGTGAATACGTACCCTTGGTCACGGAGGTAGGCCACGGCGCGGCGGGCCGTCGCGCGGGCTACGCCATAGCGCTGCACGAGCTGAGGTTCGGACGGAATCGCCCGGCCCGGCTGAAGCACCCCACGCTTGATGTCAGCAATGATCTCCGCCGCGATCTGCTGGTACGGCGGGATGTACGAGCCGTAGTCGATCTCACCCATACACCTGACCGTATGCATCCAGGGACAGGCACGCTTGTCCACCTACATACAGGGCAGTCTCCTATACATAGGTAGACAAGGGCTCCCGCAGAGGGCTAGCGTGAAAGCAAGGACCCCCGCGGCCGCTGGAACGGCCCGGGGGCATGGCCACCAGCTTCAGAGGAGCTGACGACAGTGAGCATTATCCACGCGTTCCTTCTATGGGCGCTGAACCTGCTGCTGCCCGGTACCGGGCAGCGACGAGCAACCACCCGCGCCCACACCCCGTACGCCGCCGACGTCCACGCCGGTACCGCCATGCTCTCCCTCCCGCGCTCCCCCTACGGCGCGGACACCCCGCTCGACGGTACGGCGGCAGCCCTCGTACGCCCCTACGTCCTCGCTTGCGAGCACGCACGAGAACGCGCACGGCAGCGTCGCCGGCGGCTCACCCTCGTCATCGCCGCCGACTTCGGCATCGACCTGGACCGGCACGTGATCGGCGCGAGGAGGGCCGCCTGATGCGCGCCTCACCCGGGCGCGCGAAGTTCGACTCCACGCGCCCGCTGTTGACAGCCCGCTGCGGCTGCCCGTGTCACCGGCCCGGGGGAGGCGAGGCGTGAACGCCGGAATCCCGCCCGAACCGGGCACGTCCCGCCTGACGATCAGCACCTACCGGATCACCACTGACGGGCGTCAGGTCGGCAGAACCGAGGAACGCTCCTACGACGGCGACGGCGCTCCTGACTGGCTTCTGGACCCACTGTCGTGGCCACCCTGCCGCTGCCCCCGCTGCGCACGCCACAGGAAGCGGTAGCCGGCCGCCCGCCGTGTCTCCCTTCTCCCTCGGGAAGCGGGGGCACGGCGGCCACCCGGCCCCGGAGAAGGCAGTGCCCACGGATACGTACGATGAACGGCGTGAACTTTCGCCGTGTCCCCTTCGACCACCCCGACGCCGTCAAGCTCAACGACGAGGTACAGGCCGAGTACCACGAGCGGTACGGCGACGGCGGCGACGCCACCGAGCTGGACCCGTCGGACTTCCAGGCGCCGAACGGGACGTATCTGATCGCCTACGACGAGGCCGACCGGCCCGTCGCCACGGGCGGCTGGCGCCGGCAGGACGCGAACGACGAGGGCAACGAGGACGGCGACGCCGAGCTGAAGCGCATGTACGTCGTCGCCGACATGCGCGGCCGGGGTCTCGCCCGGCGGATGCTGGCCGCACTGGAGGAGGACGCCCGCGCGGCGGGCCGGGCCCGCATGGTCCTGGAGACCGGCACCAAACAGCCGGAGGCCATCGCCCTGTACGAGTCCTGCGGCTACGAGCCCTGCGTGAAGTTCGGGTACTACCGCTTCCACGAGGACAGCCGCTGCTTCGCGAAGGGGCTGTAGGGAAGATCCGGTAGGGACCGCGGAAGGCATGTCCCGCTCCCCGGCCCCGCCCCCCACGGGCACATGATCCCATCGGGCGGGAGTGAGCCCGCACGGGTCCTGGACCCGAGCCCCTGCTCGTGGGCGGCCTGGGCTCGCTTCGGACCAGGTGCCGGATTCGGTGAAGGGTCATGTCCCTTGCCGTGCGCTCCGGCGTCAGCGGCGTGCCCAGCCCATCCACTCGTGGTGCGCGCGACGGCCGTGCCGCTGTCGGCCAGAGCTTGACGCGTAGACGGACCCTCGGCCTCGGCAAGGGAGCCAGGGCGAGCGCTCACTGCCAGCCGTTGCCGGCGGCCGGGGTGGCCTGCCAGCCGTTGCTGGCGCCCGGCGCCGTCTGCCAGCCGTTGCCGTCGGCGAGGGTCTGCCAGCCGTTGCTGTCGGGGGTGAGCTGCCAGCCGTTGCTGTCCGGGGTCGCCGTGGCGGAGGCGCCGCTCAAGTGGGACGCGAGGGACGGCTGGAAGTGTGCGGTGGTGGCCACGGCGGTGGCGGCGACGAGACCGATGAGCGCGGCGGCGACGTTCTGCTTGGCACGAACGGACATGGCGATGACTCCGGTTCGACTGGGGTTCGGCAGGGGTGGGTCCGGGTTGCCCCGGCGGCCGGGGCGTTCTCCCCGACGCCATGAATCTCTCACCACCGCATGGCCGGAATCGTTCGCTCCGCCGCCACCTTGCTGCACGCCCGCGTCAGCATCGTGTCAGCGACGGGTCAGTCCGGCGTCAGTCGGTCCGGCGTCGGCACCGCGTCAGCACCGCGTCAGCGCCTCGTGGAGTTCAGCCCTCCGCTATCACCACCGCCGAGGCGATACCCGCGTCGTGGCTGAGCGAGAGGTGCCAGCCGGTGACGCCGAGTTCCGCGGCGCGGGCGGCGACGGTGCCGCGGACGGCGAGCCGGGGCCGGCCGGTGTCGTCGGTGAGCACCTCCGCGTCCGTCCAGAGCAGCCCGGGAGGCGCCCCGAGGGCCTTGGACACCGCCTCCTTGGCGGCGAAGCGCGCGGCGAGCGAGGCGGGGCCGCGCGGCTCGCCGTGCGGGGTGAGCCGTTCGGCGGGCGTGAAGACGCGGGTCAGCAGGCCCGGCGTACGGCCCAGCGACTCCTCGAAGCGCGCTGTGTCGGCCACGTCGATGCCGACTCCGACGATCATGGTCCGGGACGTCCTCTCGGGGGGTACGGGTCATCGTGAGCCGGTGCGGGCGCAGCAGCCGTACCGGGCGCCGGCAGCTCAGGCACGGACGGCGTAAAGCAGCAACTCCCGCATCTCCGCCCAGCGTTCGAGCAGGTCCCGGCGGCGGGTGAGGGTGTCGGAGATGTGCTGGAGACCGAAGAAGGCGGCCACCAGGGTGCGGGCCGCCGACCCCGGGTCGACGCCCTCGCGCAGTTCGCCGGCCTGCGCGGCCTTGCCGAACAGGTCGGTCGCCAGCTCCGTCCAGCCGACGTACGGCGTCGGCAGCGGCACGTCGATCAGGGACCGCTCGATCTGCAGCCGCGCCCCGCCCTGCACGATGGTGTCCCCGTGGAACGCCTCCGCGCACCCGTCGAACATCGCCACCAGCGTGTCCATGGGCCCGAGCCCCCGGCGCTGGGCTTCCTCCAGCAGGGTGGGCCAGCGGCCGTAGTGGGCCTCGACGACCGCCACCGCGAGGGACTCCTTGGACGGGTAGTGGTGGTAGACGGCGCCCTTGGTCATCCCGGCCCGCTCGGCCACGTCCTTCATCGAGGTGTCCTTGAAGCCGTGCTCGGCGAACAGCTCGGCGGCCTTGAGCAGGACGAGGTTGCGGGTCCTGATGGCCCGGTCCTGACGGGGTTCGGGACCGCGGGCCACCGCGGACTCCGCGGGCTTCGCCCAGGATGCGGGCGTCGACGACGCTGCCATGGCGGCTGCCTCTCTCGTACGTGCCGCCCGGCCGCGGGATACGGGCCGGACGCCGGTGTGGCCGGGTGGGACGAGACCTCCGACCGAACTGTCATTGCAATATACCTTCCCGGCGGTATATTTTCGATCCGCCGATGAGCGCGGCGCTCCAACGCCCGCTCCGGCAAAGGCTTCTGCATGCCGCTGACGTTCTGGGGGGACGTAAACATGCACGCAACGCACCAGCCGATACAGCTCGCCGGCATACCGGCCGCGCCCGTCGCGGCCGACGCACTCGGCGAGAACGAACTCCAAGGCCCTGACCGGGAGTTGTCCTTCGACAGCTGTGTACCCAGGAACCTGGTCCACAAGCAGGCCGTCGCCGAGGTCTTCCTCACCGACGTACTCGCCCGCGACCGCGACCGGGACCGGTTCGCCGTCGCGGCCCAGTGGCCCCGCGACCACGTGTTCTTCCAGCCGGGCGCGGACGGCTGCGGTGACCCGCTGCTGTGGATCGAGACGGTACGCCAGATCAGCATCTACCTCTCCCACCGCTTCTACGGTGTCCCGCACGGCAACCAGTTCATCCTGATCGACACCGGCTTCGTCATCGACGACCCGCAGCCGCCGCGGCCCAGCGCCGCCCCGCTCGCCGTGACCCTGGACGTCAGCGTCGACGTCCAGGCGCGGGACGCGCGCCGGCTAGCGGCCTCGCTGGAGGCGGTCGTCTCCATCGGCGGCGTCCGGCGCGGTACGGCCACGCTGACCTGGCAGGCCGTGGACCGCCGTCGCTACGACACGCTGCGCAGGCGGCGCGGTGGGGCGCCGGTGATGTCGGGGACCGGCGCCGACCGGAGCACCCTGGCCCCGTCGGCGGTGCCGGTGCTCCCGGCGGCCGTCGGGCGCAGGCACGAGGCGAACGTCCTGCTGGCCGCGCCGCCGGGAGACGGCGACCGCTGGCAGTTGCAGCTGGACGACTCGCACCTGGTCTTCTTCGACCACGCGCTGGACCACGTCCCGGGCATGGCCCTGGTCGAGGCGTTCCGGCAGGCGACCGCGCTGGCCAGCAGCCGGCAGGGGGCGCCGGACCCGGCACCCCGGCTGTGGGCGCTGACCTCCGGCCTTCTCGCCTTCCACAGCTTCGCCGAACTCGACGCGCCGGCCACGGTGGACGCCACGCGGGCCGGCGGTGCCGAGACCGCTGACGGGGAGCGCGCGTTCGAGGTGGCCGCCACGCAGGACGGCCGCTCGCTGGCGACCGGCCGCCTGACCGGCCGGGCCCTGCCCGTCTCCGGACACCGGCCCCGCACCCTCACGTCCGCGGGCGGTGCGGCGTGACGACCTGGATGGAGGAGAGACGCCCGGCGGACCATCCCCGGCCGCAGGTTCAGCCGGTCCGGTTGCAGGCGCGGGTGCCGCAGCCGCGCGCCCCGTGGGGCGCCGGTCCGGCCGCGCCCCGGACCCCGATGGACCTGCCGGGCGGTCTCGCCGCCCTGCGTGAACTGGCCCGCACGAGCGCGCCCACGCTCGACGAGAGCCGCCGGCTGACGCCCGAACTCGCCGAGTCCATACGTCAGTCCGGCTTCGCCCGGCACTTCGTGCCCCGGCGCCGGGGCGGCAGCGCGGGCACGTTCGCCACGGCGCTGGCCGCCACGGCCGCCGTCGGCGAGGAGTGCGCGGCGACGGCCTGGTGCGCCGCCCTGTACGCCGCACACGGCCGGCTCGCCTCCTACCTGCCCGAGGAAGGGCAGGCGGACCTGTGGGGCGCGGGCCCCGACGTGCTGGTCGCGGCCGCGATCTTCCCGCCGTCCGGCGAGGCGGCCGACGTGCCGGGCGGCTGGCGGCTGACCGGCCGCTGGCGGTACGCGAGCGGCGTCGACCACGCCGACTGGGTCCTGCTCGCCTGCTCGACCGGCGCCGAGGGCGGCCGGGAGCACCGGGTGTTCGCGGTGCCGCGCGAGCGGTGCACGGTGTACGACACGTGGCGCACGCTCGGGCTGCGCGGCACCGGTAGCAACAGCGTCGGCGTGGAAGGGGTGTTCGTCCCGGCGCACCGCACCTTCACCCTGGCCGACCTGGGCCGGCCGACCGGCCCGGAGCGCTGCCACCGGGTGCCGGCCGCGATGGTGGCCGCGCTCCAGTTCGTCGCCCCGGCGCTCGGCGCGGCCCGCGGCGCGCTGCGCGACTTCACCGCGGACCTCGCCGGCCGACCGCTGCCCGACGGCCGCCCCCGGCATGAACTCGCTTCCGTGCAAGACGTGTTGACGTGTGCGGGAGCGGACGTCCACATGGCCGACCTGCTGCTGGAGAAGGCCGCCTGGCGGGCCGACCGGGGGCATCCGGCGCCGCTCGCGGTGGCCGAGAACATCCGGGACGGCGCGACCGCGATCCGCCTGTGCCGTTCCGCCGTGGACCGCCTGCTGGCGGCGTCCGGTACGGCGGTCCAGTCCGAGGACCACCCGCTCCAGCGGCGCTGGCGCGATGTGACGGCGGCGGCGAGCCACGCGACCCTCGACTTCGAGGCGGCGTCGGCGACGTACACGCGAGCGGTCCTGGCGGAGACGCCGGGGCTCGCGCGGACCGGGACGACCACCCCGACCGGGATGACCGGGACGACCGCGCCGGCTGGGGCGACCACCCCGCACCCTCACTCCGGACCGGCCGGGGAGCGCGCGTGAACGGCACAGCCACCGCGCCTGCCGCCGGAGTCGGGGCTCACACGCCTGCCCCCGACTCCCCGGACTCCGACGCGCTTCCGCCGGCGCCCGCCGGTGCCCGGCGGGCCGCCTTCTTCGACGTGGACGAGACCTTGCTCGGCGTGAAGTCGCTGGTCGGCTTCTGGGCCCTGTGGGAGCGGACACCGGAGGGAAGCCAACGCGCCGACGAGTTCCGGGCGTTGCTGCACCGGATGCGGGACGGGTTACCGCGTGCCGAGGCGAACCGGGCGTACTACCGGCTGTTCGCCGGGGTTCCGCTCGCCCGGTTCGAGGAGGTGGCCGACGAGTGGTACGCCCGCGCGCGGAGCGGTGCGCGGACGGCCGTGCCCGCCACCGTGACGGCCCTGCGCCGGCACCGGGGGCGCGGCGACGCCGTGGTCCTGGTGTCGGGCTCGGCGGGGGCCCTGCTGGCCGGTCCGGCCCGGGACTTCGGGGCCGACCTGGTGCTGTGCGCCCGGCAGACGGTCGTCGGCGGCGTCCTCACCGGTGAGGTGGACGCCCCGCTGATCGGACCGGCCAAGGCGCTCGCCGTGCGGCGCGTGCTCACCGCGTGGGGCATGGACCCCACCGGCTGCCACGCCTACGGCGACCACGTGAGCGACCTGCCCATGCTGCGCTCGGTCGGGCACCCGGCGGTCGTCGCGCGTGACCCGGAGCTGGCCCGGCGGGCGCGGGACGAGGGGTGGGACGTACTGCCGTACGCCCCGGGCCCGTTGCCGCGCGCCGGCGGTCCGCACCACTTGGGCGGTCCGCACCACATCGGCGGTCCGCACCGCTGACGGACACCGGCCCGCCTCCCCCTCCCCTCCCCGCCCCACGCCGACGGGAGGGAGGAGGCGGGCCCGCGGAACCGGCCGGAACCCGTGCTCTCCGGACCAGCCGCAGGGCTTAGAAACATTCCTTCGGGATGGTATCTTTGTGGGCACAGCCTGGACGATGACAGAAGGTGGGCCATGGCCAAAGTCGTGAAGCAGGAGCGCGCCCGTCGCACCCGGCAGCACGTGCTGGACGCCGCCGCGCTGGAGTTCGCGGCGCACGGTTACGCCCACACGACGATGAACGCGGTCGCCGACCGCATCGGCATGACGAAGGGCGCGCTGTACGGCCACTTCTCGTCGAAGGACGACCTCGCCGACGCGCTGGTCGAGTCCGGGCGGGAGTTCTGGCAGTCGGCGGCGGCGAAGGCCGAGGCCTCCGGGGACTCACCGATGACCCGGCTCGGCACGGTCGTCCGCACCCTGGCCCGGGAACTGCACGAGGGCATCCGGCTGCGGGCGGCGTTCCGGCTCGTGGAGGAGCGGCTACTGGCGGGCGACCGACAGGAGAACCTGCTGCTGGACATCCAGGGCCACATGACCGACCTGGTCGAACTGGCCCGGCGCGAGGGAGAGATCAACCCCTGCTGCCCCGCCTCGGATGTCGTGGAAGTGCTGCTCGCCCTCGTCTCCGCCGTGCAGTCCGCCACCCTCTCGGCGGCCGGCATCAGCCCGGTGGAGTGGCTGGAGAAGATCTGGAACACCCTGCGCGACGTCCTGCACCCCGAGCGGCGGCCCGTCGCCACGTATACCGCACCCGAGTCCGCCCGCACCTGACTCCGCCCGCACCCGCACGCCACCGCACCCCCCACCGCACGCGCCACCGGAGCACGGCGCACCGCATCACGACGCGGCGTCAAAACATTCCTTCCAGAACGTATATTTCTGGTCCGGTCCGCCCCACGGGCCGGCCCCAGGGGGAGAACGAAGCCATGTTGGATCTGTCCTGCCTCGGACTGAGCACCGAGGACGTACGTGCCTACGAGTGCTGCCTCAAGCATCCGCGCAGCACCGCCGAGTCCACGGCCGAGGCGCTCGGCACCGAGCCGGACCAGGCACAGGCCGTCCTGGGCCGGCTGACGGAGTTCGGGCTGCTGCGCGCCGACGAGGACGGCTCGCTCAAGGCGGTCGATCCGGTCATCGGCATCGAACGGCTCGTCGAGCAGCGGTTCGCCGAGCTGAACGACGAACTGCGCCGCGTCTCCTCCGCCCGGGGCAGCATCAGTGCCCTCGCCGAGAGCTTCCGGCAGGGCAGCGCCCGGGACACCCCGCTGGACATCGAGCGGCTGACCGGCCTGCGGGAGATCCGTGAACGCCTGGACGACCTGGCCTTCTTCGCCCACAACGAGGTGCTGGGCCTGCAGCCGGGCGGCGCGTTCGAGCCGGAGATGATCGCCGCGTGCCGCCCGCTGGACCTGCGCTGCCTGCGGCGCGGGCTGACCCTGCGCACGATCGTCAGCCGGGAGGCCGTGGAGGACCCGCTGACCCTGGCCTACCTGCGCGAGATCGTGGCCCAGGGCGCGCAGGTCCGCTACACCGACCAGTCCGTGGAACGCCTCATCATCTACGACGGCAGTCTCGCCGTCCTCCCCGTCGACCCCGCCGACAGCGCCCGCGGCGCCCTCGTCGTACGGCAGGCCGGGGTCGTCCAGGGCATGGTGAACCTCTTCGAACAGGTCTGGGCGGGCGCCCGCTGCGTGAGCGGGGCCGGCGCCGCGCAGGAGACGCTGAGCGAGGCCGAACGCGAGGTGCTGCGCGTGCTGTGCGAGGTGGAGAAGGACGAGGTCGGCGCCCGCCGCATGGGCGTCTCCCTGCGCACCTTCCGCCGCTACGTCGCCGACCTCATGACCCGCCTCGGCGCCTCCAACCGCTTCCAGGCAGCGGTCATCGCCAAGGAGCGAGGCTGGCTGTGAACCGTGGTCCCGACTCCCGGGGCGCTGTCAGTGCCTTGGGGCAGGATGATCGCCATGGACACCGAGATGCTCGTCGACGTACGGCGTTCGGACCGGTGCGTGTGGGGTCGCCGGCGGGGGACTTCGGAGTGATCGAGCCCAGCGCGGCCGAGGGCTGGGTCGTCACCGGGCACCATCGTGACGTCCTCACCTACGTCGCACCCGGCGAGCCCGGTGATCGGTCGCAGACAGCCGTCGGGATGTACGGGCGCGGCAAGCGCGACCGGGACGGCACCGAACTGCGTGTCATCCACGTCGAGGACGACCGCGACGCGCCGAGCCCTGTGTAGATCTCCCGGCGGCGGGCGGTCAGCGCCCAGCCGACCGGGCGACGCGGAAGCCCACGTCGTCGACTCGGAACGTGGGGTGGCTGCGGCGGCGTACGGAGGCTCGGCAGCTCCAGTGTTCGTCGAACCAGCCGCCGCCGCGCAGGACGCGGTAGGTGCCGTAGACGTCGGGGTCGTAGAGGTCCCAGCACCACTCCCAGACGTTGCCGAGCATGTCGTACAGGCCCCACGGGTTCGGCTGTCTGCCGCCCACCTCGTGGACCCTGTCCTGCGAGTTGGCGCGGTGCCAGGCGATCTCGTCGAGCGGGCCGTAGCGGGGGCCGGTCGTGCCGGAGCGGCAGGCGTGCTCCCACTCGGCCTCGGTCGGCAGGCGGTAGCCGTCGGCCGACCGGTCCCACTCGACGGTCTCGTCCCCGGCCGGGAAGCGGTAGGCGGGTGTGAACCGGGCCCGCTCCGAAAGGGCGTTGCAGAACCGGACGGCGTCCCACCAGGAGACGCCCTCGACGGGCAGCCCGTCCCCGTGGGCGCTTCCCGGCCGCTCGCCGGTGAGTTGTTCGTACAGTGCCTGGGTGACCTGGAACCGTCCGAGGCGGAACGGCCCGACCTCGACGGACCACCTGCGGTCCGTCCGCCGGTCCGACAGGGTCACCCATCCCGGCGGTACGGCGATCGTCTCGATTCCCGGCTCCGTGTCCCTGCCCATGGGCACATGATCCCATCGGGCGGGGCCGGGGCCGTCCGGTCACGACGGGCTGTGCCAGGTGGGCCGGGGGTGCCGGCGCCACACCGGCGCGGTCTCGGGTGCGCGGGACCAGGGTGCCGGGCTCCGGGGCGGCGGGGCGCGGTCCGGCTGGGGTGGCCGGGACAGCAACAGCGCGGTCAGGGCGGCGAGTTCATGGGCGTCGGGGCGGCCACGGACGATCCTGAGGACGGCTTCGGCGTCCAGGAGAGGACGGCCGGCCGGGACCGCGCTCACTGGGGCTGGTTCCCGTGCTTGCGGCCCGGCAGCGGGGCGTGCTTGGCGCGCAGCACCGCGAGGGCGTCGACGAGGCGCGCGCGGGTCTCGGCGGGGTCGATGACGTCGTCGACGAGGCCGCGCTCGGCCGCGTAGTACGGGTGCATCAGCTCGCTCCTGTACGCCTCGACCAGGCGGGCGCGCTCGGCGTCCGGGTCGTCGGAGGCGGCGATCTCCCGGCGGAAGACGACGTTCGCGGCGCCCTCCGCGCCCATCACCGCGATCTCGTTGGTGGGCCAGGCGAAGGACACGTCGCAGCCGATGGAGCGGGAGTCCATGACGATGTAGGCGCCGCCGTAGGCCTTGCGGAGGATGACCTGGACGCGGGGCACGGTGGCGTTGCAGTAGGCGTACAGGAGTTTCGCGCCGTGCCGGATGATGCCTCCGTGCTCCTGGTCCACGCCGGGCAGGAAGCCGGGTACGTCGACCAGGGTGACGAGGGGGACGTTGAAGGCGTCGCACGTGGCGACGAAGCGGGCCGCCTTCTCGCTGGCGTGGATGTCGAGCACGCCGGCCTGGGCGAGAGGCTGGTTGGCGACGATGCCGACGACGTGGCCGTCGAGGCGGGCCAGGGCGCAGACCACGTTGGTGGCCCACCGCTCGTGCACCTCGAAGTAATCCCCGTCGTCGACGATCTCCTCGATCACCGGCCGGATGTCGTACGCCCGGCTGGGGTCGGCCGGGACCAGGTCGGCGAGCCGGTCCGTGGGGCGGTCGGGGAGGTCGTCCGGGACGACGGCCGGGGGCAGTTCGCGGTTGTTGGCCGGGAGCAGGGACAGCAGGTGGCGTACGTCGTCGAGGCACTCCTCCTCCGTGTCGTACGCGAAGCCGGCGACACCCGAGACCGTGGCGTGGGCGTCGGCACCGCCGAGGGCGTCCTGGGTGATGCGCTCGCCGGTGACCGCCTGGACGACATCGGGGCCGGTGATGAACATCTGGGCGATGCCGCGCACCATGAACACGAAGTCGGTGAGCGCCGGGGAGTAGGCGGCGCCGCCCGCGCAAGGGCCCAGCATCACCGAGATCTGGGGGATAACCCCGGAGTTGCGGACGTTTCGCTGGAAGATGCCGCCATAGCCTGCGAGGGCCGTCACGCCCTCCTGGATACGGGCTCCGGCCCCGTCGCACAGGCCCACCAGGGGCGCGCCCGCCGCCTCCGCGAGATCCATCACCTTGTGGATCTTGGCGGCGTGGGCCTCGCCCAGGGCGCCGCCGAAGATCCGGAAGTCGTGGGCGTAGGAGAAGACGGTACGGCCGTACACCTTGCCCCAGCCGATCAGGACACCGTCGGTGTGCGGCCTTTTCGCCTCCAGGCCGAAACCGGTGGCGCGGTGCCGGCGCAGGGGCTCGATCTCCGTGAAGGTGCCCTCGTCGAAGAGGAGGGCGAGGCGCTCGGGTGCCGTCAGCTTGCCCTTGGCGTGCTGCGCCTCGGTCGCGCGGGCGCTGGGGCCCCGGGCGACACGGCGGCGCAGCTCGGCGAGTTCGGCGCGGCGCTCGGCCATGGTGGGCGGGGACGGGGGCGCGGGGGGTGAGGGGGGTGAGGGGGGTGAGGGGGCCGTCGACTCCGGGGGTGCCGAGGCGGTGAGCAGGTCTGTGGGGGCCGGGTCGGTGGGCGCCAGGTCGGTGCGGACCGGGGGGTTCTCCGCCAGGAGGGTCATGTTCTGCCTTTCGTCGTGCCATGATGGGTCACGCAAGAATCAAAGGGCTGACAGGGATACGGAGATTGTGGTGAGTGCGAGCACTGGCAAGTCGGTGGACCGGACGGACTGGTCGCTGGGGCAGCTGATCAAGCGGGCGGAGCAGTTGCTGGCCGCGCACAAGAGCGAGGCGCTCAGGGAGTTCGACCTGACCGTGCCGCAGCACGCCACCCTGCTCGGGCTGTCCCAGTCCAGTGGGCTGTCGGGGGCGCAGCTGGCGCGGCTGTGCGGGGTGACGCCGCAGACGATGGCCACGATTCTGGGGAATCTGGAGCAGAAGGGGTGGGTGGAGCGGGAGCCGTCCGAGATTCACGCCAAGGTGCTGGTGACTCGGCTGAGCCGGTCGGGGCGGGCGGTGCTGAAGAAGGCGGACGGGCGGGTGCAGGGGGTGGAGCAGCGGTTGGCCGAGGGGTTCGGGGTTCGGGAGCGGGGGCAGTTGCATGGGCTGTTGGAGCGGGCGGTGGAGGTGTTGGAGAGGTAGGGGGCGGCGGGGGTGCGTTGTCGGGTGCGGGTGCGTTGTGGGTTTTGCGCAGTTCCCCGTGCCCCTGAGGGGGGCCCTGCCCCGATAGGTCATGTTTCAGGTGCTGCGCCGTCGTGGCTGGTCGCGCAGTTCCCCGCGCCCCTTACGGGGCGCTGCAGGAGCCCGGGTTTTCAGGTGCGACGCCAGGCTCCCAATGCTGGGTCCTTCAAGGAGCGGGATACTGCCTGCTCCACCGTGGGGTGGTCGGCGTGCTGGGCCGGGGTGCTGATGGTGAGGGCGAGGTGGTGGTCGGTCACCGTGTAGTCGACCTCGCAGGACGCGGGCAGGTAGGCCATCAGCCGGGCGACGCTCAGGGCGGCGCGTGCGGCGGCGTCGGGGTCCTCGGTGCTGAGGGTGATGTCCAGGGTCCGTGCGGTCATGAGGGCTCTCACCGTTGAGTAGTGGATCTTGACTGTAGGCGAGCGGGGTGCGGCTCGCCAAGGCCCCCCTCACGGGAGTCATCGGCCCGCTCGGAGCGGTACGGCGCCCTGGGCCGGCGCGGGGACGGCCGCCGCGGCCTCCGTCGCCGCGTGCAGGACCGCCGCGCAGCCGGGGCCGTCGGCGGCGGTGGCCGTCAGGACGGCGATCGGGGTCAGCTCGCCGGCCGGGGCGGACAGTTCCGTCTCCGACTCGGAGACGACGCGGGTCAGCCCGGTGCCGCCGGCGTGGTGCAGGACGCCGTCGCGCACGCCGGAGCCGTCGACGGGGCGGACGAAGCGCACGCCGGCCGAGCGGCGGTGCAGGATGCGCTCGCCGACCTCCTGGCCGAGGGCGAGTTCGACGGCCGCGGTGGGCAGGTCGGCGCCGGTCGCCATGTAGCCGATGAGCGGCAGCAGGTCGCCGGGGACCCAGGTGCCGACCTGGGTGACGCGGGGGCCGTCGGCGGTCAGCACCAGGTCGAGGTGGGTCACGCCGTGCAGGATGCCGAGCGCGCGGTGCGCCCGGACCACCACGTCGGACACCTCGGGGTCGAGGGGATCGGTGGCGTCGACGACGTAGCTCTTGGTCTCCCGTACGGCGGTCAGCTCGCCGTCGCGCCGGGCGGTGAACCAGATCCGCACCCGGCCCGCGCTCACCGTGGAGCAGACGACCAGTTCGGGGCCCTCCAGGCACTCCTCGACGATGGCCTCACCGGTGCGGCCCGTCACGCCGGCCCCGGTGCCGAGCGGGGCGCCGGCGACGGCGGCGAGGAAGGCCTGCTCGACCTCGTCGAGCCGGTCGACGCGGTGGCCGGCGGCGCCCGCGCCGCGGTGCCGGGCGCGGACGGTGACGGGCAGGCCCAGCTCGGCGGCGGCCTCCTCGGCGGCCCGCACGCCGGTCGCCGGGCGGGCGCGGACGACGCCGACGCCGGCCGCGTTGAGCAGTTCGCGCACCCGCAGCCGGTCCTGGGCGGTGCGCACCAGGGCGGAGCCGGGGCCGGGCAGCGCCAGGTCCTCGGCGAGGACGGCGGCGGCCTCGGCGAACCGCTCGTCGAGGCAGACGACGCCGTCCACGGGGTACTGGCGGGCGAGGTCCCGGCCGGCCGCGAGCTGCGCGGTGACGGCCGGCGTGGTGGTGGCGAAGTCCTCGACGTAGCGGGACTGCCAGCTGGGGACCTGGAGGTCCACGGCGACGAGCAGCGCCCGCTCGGCCAGGGCGGCCAGGGCGTACTCACGGAACTGGCGGCGGCCCGTGCCCATGACCAGGACGGTGGGGACGGCGTCGCCGGGGTTCAGCAGGGCGTCGGTGCCCGTGGGTGCGGTGCTCATGTCGGTGGTCCCTTCGATGACTCGACGAGGCTGCGGGTCAGCCGGTGGGCGGGGTGGCCTTGTCCAGACTGCTCCTCGGCGGGGCCCCGGACGGCCGTACGGGCCGCCAGGAAGCTGCCGGGTGGCGGCAGCTTGCTGCCATCCCCGTCCCCGTCCCGCCCGCACCCTCGCCCGACTATCAGAACACTGATATAAATCAGGATAGGTATTCGAGTGATGTCAGGAGACAGTCGTGTCCGAGATCAGCAAGCCCGTCCTGGTCGTCGGCGCCGGCCCGGTCGGCCTCACCACCGCCACCGAGCTGCTGCGTCGCGGTGTCCCGGTGCGGATCGTCGACAAGGCCGCCGGCGCATCCCCGCTCAGCAAGGCCCTGCTCGTGTGGCCGCGCACGCTGGAGATCCTGCGGCGCCTCGGCGGTGACGCGCACATCGCCGCCCGCGGCATGCCGCTGAACGCGTTCCGCTACTACTCCTCCGGCGCCCCCGTCGGCACCCTGCGCTTCCGCCCCCGTACCAAGCCGGTCATCCTGCCGCAGCCGGACGTCGAGGCGCTGCTGCACGACGCGCTGACGGACGCGGGCGGCACGGTCGCCTGGTCCACCGAGCTGCTCGGCGTCGAACAGGACGACACCGGCGTACGGGCCGTGCTGCGCGGCCCCGACGGAGCCTCGCACACCGAGGAGTTCGCGTACGCGGTCGGCTGCGACGGCGCCTCCAGCCGGGTGCGCGAGCTGCTCGGCATCCCCTTCGACGGGGCGACGTACCCGGCCACGTTCGTCGTCGCCGACATCGACATGGAGGGCCCACTCGAACACGACACCAGCCACTACTACTGCTCCCCCCAGGGCGTCCTGGTCACCTGTGGACTCCCCAACGGCCGGTTCCGTGTGTTCACTTCGGCGCCCGCCGACCTCGACCGCGACCACATCACCCTGGAGCAGGTGCAGCGCCTGGTCGACGAACGCGGCCCCGGTGGCCTGACGTTGAGCGACCCGGTGTGGATCAGCGCCTTCTCCGTTCACGCCCGCCGCGCCGAACGCACCCGCGAGGGCCGGGTGTTCCTCCTCGGCGACGCCGCCCACATCCACTCCCCCGCCGGCGGGCAGGGACTCAACACCGGTGTCGGCGACGCCCACAACCTCGCCTGGAAGCTCGCCCTCGTGCTGCGCGGCGCGGCCGCACCCGGCCTCCTAGACACCGCCGCCGCCGAACGCCACCAGGTCGCCGAGGCCGTCGTACGCCAGGCCGACGTGCAGACCAAGCTGTGGATGGTGCGCAAGCCGTACCAGACGGCGCTGCGCGACCTGCTCGTCCGCCTCGGCTCCGCCGCCCGGATCGCCGACCTCGCCTACGTACCCTGGCTGGCGGGCCTGCGCCTGGTCTACGGCGACCGGACCGGCCCCCGCCGCCGTATCGGGGGCCACGCCGACGGGGGCCTGCTCACGGACCGCGAGGTGTGGGACGCGCGCACCGCCCGCCGCCGCCCGCTGCGCACGGCCCTGGACGACGACCGCTACACGCTGCTCGTCGTGAGCGACGGCCGTCCGCTGCCGGCCGCCACGGCCCGCGCGGTCCGCTCCGCCGAGCGGCTCACCGGCCTCGTCGGGGTGCGGTACCTGGACACCACTCGGCAGGACCTGACCGACACGGCCCCGGCCCCCGCCGCGTACGGCCGTCCGCGCCCGCGTCCGCTCGGCCGTGGCCCGCTGCTGCTCCTGGTCCGCCCCGACCAGCACATAGCCCTGGCCCGCCGGGCGGCCGACGCCCACGAGATCCTCGCGGCCCTGACCCGGCTCGCCCCGGCGCCGGCCCGGGACGGGGAGCGGGTGCCGGTGGCCGCCTAAAGGGTGTTGCAGACACGCGAAGGGGCGGGCCCCGACCGGCGTCGACCGGTCCGGGGCCCGCCCCTCGCGCGTGCGGATCAGTACCGGGCGCCAACCGCGGCCGGCAGCCCGTTCAGCAGGCGTACGTCCTGCGCGCTCAGCGTCAGCCCGGCCGCCGCCGCGTTCTCGCGCAGGTAGGCCGGCTTCTTGGTGCCCGGGATCGGCAGGACGTGCGGGCCCTGGGCCAGGGTCCAGGCGAGGGCGACCTGGGCGCAGGTCGCCCCGTGCCGGTCGGCGACCTCGCGGACCCGGCCGACGATGGCCCCGTTGGCGTCGACCGCGTCGGCGGTGAACCGCCCGTTGTGCGCGCGGAAGTCGGTGGCGTCGAAGTCGGCGCCGGTGATGGTGCCGGTCAGGAAGCCGCGCCCGAGCGGGGCGAACGGCACGAACGCGGCACCGTTGCGCGCGCACCACTCCACCGTGCCGTTCTCCAGCGCGTCCCGCGTCCACAGCGACAGCTCCGACTGGATCGCGGCGACCGGGTGCACGGCGTGCGCGGCGGCCGCCTCCTCGGGGCCGACCTCGGACAGCCCGATCCGGCGCGCCTTGCCCTCGGCGACGAGTTCGGCGAGCGCGCCCCAGCTCTCCAGCAGGGGCACGTCCGGGTCGGGCCGGTGCAGGTAGTACAGGTCGACGCTCTCGGTGCCGAGCCGGCGCAGGCTCGCCTCCAGTGCCGTACGCAGATGGGCGGGTGAGCCGTCGCGGTGGAGGCGCCGGCCGGCCAGGTCGTCCACGACGAGGCCGCCCTTGGTGGCGACGAACGCCTCCTCACGGCGGCCGGCGAGCGCCCGGCCGACCAGTTCCTCGTTGTGGCCGTCCCCGTAGATGTCGGCGGTGTCCAGGAGGTTCACGCCCAGGCCGAGTGCCTCGTGGAGCACGGCGGCGGAGGCGGTGTCGTCGCGCTCGTCCTCCCGGTAGAGCCAGCTCATGCCCATGCAGCCGAGCCCGACGGGGCCGACCGCGGGGCCGAAGGGGGTGGTGGAGGGGGTGGGTGTCATGGGGTTCCTCGTGGTGAGCAGGGGGCCGGTGAATCTGTCTGGGAGAACGCACGAAAGACCGCCCCGGATCCGTTGGCGGGGGAATGGACGAGAGGATCCGGGGCGGAGCAGTGGGGGCCGTGGCGGACCGGGAGTGTGCTCTCCGGCCCGCCACGACCGGTTCAGGCGGTGGTGGTCAAAGCGTCAGGCCGCGGTCACCACCAGGACCGCGTTGTGGCCGCCGAAGCCGAACGAGTTGCTCGTGGCGACCTCGATCCGCCGCGTGCGCGCCCGGTCGCGTACGACGTCGATGCGCACCACGTCGTCGGCCTTGGTGAGGTTGGCCGTCGGCGGCACCGTGCCGCGTTCGACCGCCAGCACCGTGTACGCCGCCTCGATCGCGCCGGCCGCGCCGAGGGTGTGCCCGGTGACGCCCTTGGTGGAGGTCACCGCCGGGTTCTCGCCGAACAGCCGGTGCACGACCTTGGCCTCCGTCTCGTCGTTGAGCTTGGTGGAGGTGCCGTGCGCGTTGATGTGCGCGACGTCCGAGGCGCCGAGGCCGGCGTCGTCCAGGGCCGCGTTGACGGCCTGGGAGACACCGACGCCGGACGGATCGGGCGCGGTGGCGTGGTAGGCGTCCGCGGAGGAGCCGTATCCGCTGATGTTGGCGCGGATCCGGGCGCCACGGGCCCGGGCGTCCTCGACCCGTTCCAGGACGAGGACGCCGGCGCCCTCGGCGGCGACGAAGCCGTCCCGGTCGGCGTCGAAGGGGCGGGAGGCCCGCAGCGGGTCGTCCTGCCTCCCCGACAGGGCGCCCATCTGGTTGAGCCCGGCCATCACGGTCGGGGACAGCGCCGACTCGCTGGCACCGGCGATGACGATGTCGCAGGCGTGCGAGCGCAGCAGTTCCCGGGCGATGCCGATGGCGGTGGCCCCGGACGCGCAGGCGGTGGCCGTGACCAGGTTGGGGCCGCGGGCCCCGAGGTCGATGGCGACGTAGCCGGAGACCATGTTCATCATCGACATAGGGATCAGCAGCGGCGAGACGCGCTGCGGCCCGTGGTCCACCAGGCGGCGGTGCTGCTGCTCGAACGTGCCGGTGCCGCCGAGGGAGTTGCCGAGGACGACGCCGACGCGGGCCCCGTCCCAGGTGCCGCGGTCGAGGCCGGCGTCGTCGACGGCCTGCCGGGCGGCGACCATGGCGAGCTGGACGAACCGGTCCAGCCGCCAGGCGTTCTCCCGGCCGAGCAGCTCCATCGGGTCGAACCCGGGCACCCGGCAGGAGATCCGGACCGGTCCGCCGCCGAGGGTCGGGTCGGCCGCGGCGGCCGAGACGCCGGAGCAGACGCGCTCCCAGTTCGCCTCGACGCCGATGCCCGCCGGGGTGATGAGTCCGAGTCCGGTGACGGCGACGTCGAAGCGGGGTGTGTGGCCGCGGGTGTCCGTGCGTGCGCGGGCCTTGTCCAGGGCGGCCATCAGACCGTCACACCCTTCTCCTCGACGACCTTCACGGCGTCCGTCAGCGTGTGGGTCAGCGAGAGCTCGTCGTGAGCGACGAATATCCCGAACTCCTCGCTGATCGTGAGGGCGAGTTCCAGCAGGGCCAGCGAGTCGAAGCGCAGGTCGCCGAGCTGGGTGTCGCCGCGCAGCTGGTCGGCCGCGACGCCGAACTTCGAGGTCAGGATGGACACGACGCGGTCGTGGGTGGCGCTCATGGTGATCTCCTCAACTGGTGGGGTGGTGGTGCCGGGTGTTCTGGCGGTGCCCCGAGGGGGCGGTGCCCGGTGCGGGCGGTGTTCGTGGGGGGAGGAGGCCGCGGGCCGTCGTGGGGTCAGCCGGCCTCGATGCCGGGCCACTCGACGGCGGTCGAGCCCCAGGTGAGCCCGCCGCCGAAGGCGGTCATCAGGACCCGGTCGCCGGGCCGCAGCGTGCCGTCGGCGGCCGCGTCGGCGAGGGCGAGCGGGATGGAGGCACCCGCGGTGTTGGCGACGCGGTCGACGTTGACCACGGCCTTCTCGCGGGGGATCTTGAGCCGGTCGGCGACGGCGTGCAGGATGCGCAGGTTGGCCTGGTGGCCGACGAAGGCGTCCACGTCGGACACCTGCCAGCCGATCTCGTCAAGGACCTTCTTCGACGAGGCCGTCATGTGCAGGACGGCGTTCATGAACACCGGCTTGCCGTCCATCTGGAAGTACGTGTCCGCCGGCTTGGCCGGGAGCCCGGTGGAGCGTTGCGCGGAGCCGCCGGCCGGGACGGTGATCAGGTCCCGGCCCGTGCCGTCGCTGCCGAGGTCGAGCGCCTTGACGGCGCCCGGCTCGGCCGGGTCCCCGGCCCGCAGCAGCACCGCTCCGGCGCCGTCGCCGAAGATGACGCTGGTGGTGCGGTCGGCCGGGTTCAGGATGGTGGTGAACGCCTCGGCGGCCACCACCAGGACGCGTTCGGCCAGCCCGGAGGCGATAAAACCGGCGCCGGTGGCGAGGGCGTAGAGGAAGCCGGTGCACACGGCGGAGACGTCGAAGGCGGGGATGCGGCCGAGGCCGAGCCGGGCGGCGACGTCCGGGGCGGTGCCGGGGCACGGCCGGTCCGGTGTCGTCGTGGCCAGCACCAGCACGTCCGGGGTGAGGCCGCCGGCCGACTTCAGCGCCCGCGCGCCCGCCTCGACGGCCAGGTCGGAGGTGGCGGTGCCGGGCTCCACCACGTGCCGGGTGGAGATGCCGGTCCGGGTCCGGATCCACTCGTCGGAGGTGTCCAGGTGCTCGGCCAGCATGTCGTTGGTGACGACGCGTTCGGGAACGTAGGCCCCGAGCCCGGCGATGACGGCGGCCCTGCCGGCGGTCGGCCTATCCACGGCGGCCCTCCTGGCGGCCGTGTCCGGTGTGCTCGTGCATCGGTTGCGTCCTTGTCGTGTCGGCGGTGGTGGTCGGGTCAGCTGTTGCGGAGTCGGCGGGTCCGGCCGGCCGGGGCGGGGCCTGGACCAGCAGGGCTGACCAGGTGAAGCCGCCGCCGCCGCTGATCACCAGGGCGTAGCGGCCGGGGTCGAGGAGCCGGCCCTCGGCGAGGGTGGCCAGGTTGGCGGCGCCGTCGCCGGTCCCCAGGTGGCCGGTGTCGGGGGCCAGGTCGAGGGTGTCGGCGTGCGCCACGTCGGTGAGGGCGGGGCGGTAGGCGGTGTCGAGGGCGGTCTGGCCGAGCCGGGGCAGTGCGACGTACCGCAGCCGCGGGTCGCCCGGGGCCAGTCCGGCCGCGTCCAGCACGCGCCGCACCAGTGAGCGCACCGACCGCAGGGTGGCCTCGGTGAGCCGGTCGGGGCCGTGCTCCGCGAGGAAGGCCTTCTTGGTCCGGCGCACGTCCACGTACGGCGTGTGCGTCAGCGGCGCGGGGCTGAACTCGTCCTCACCGCGGTGCACGGTCTCCAGGTCCGGTGCGGCGGCCGTGGCCAGCGCCCGCAGGTGCAGGGCGTCGTCCGGGCGCGGCTCGCGGTGCAGCAGGACGGCGGTGGCGGCGTCGCCGTAGACCACGCCGTAGTCGCCGTTCCAGCGTCGGAACGCGGGCTCGGCGAACCGGTCGGCGGTGGTGACGAGGGCCTGTTCCCCACCCTTCCCGGCGAGCAGCCAGGCGGCCGCGGTCTGCAGGGCCAGGGCGCCGCCGTTGCACATCTGCTGCACCCCGAAGGGCACCGCACGGCAGGCGCCGAGCCGGTCGGCGATGTGGTGCGGCGGCGACCAGAAGTCGTGGCCCTGGTGATAGAGCCAGGAGTGCACCAATACGTCGATCCCGTCGGCGTCGGCGCCGGCCGCGCCCAGGGTCTGCCGGGCCGCGCGCACCGCCATCTCGGGCGGGGCGAGTCCGGAGACGGGCAGCTCGCGGGTGCCGAGCTTGGCCAGGTCGTCCGGGGAGAGCAGGCCCTCGGCGAGGGCGTCGGCCGCGGTGGACCGCTCGTGCGGCAGCCAGGTCGTCACCGCCCGGATGCCGATGCCGTCACGCAGGTCCATGCCGCTCACTCCCCGGCGGGCAGCGCGTCGCCCAGTTCGACGGTGACGGCGGCGGCCTCGACGCCGTTCTGCCGTACCGACACGCGTACGGCGGTGCCGCCGGCCGGGTCCGCGTCGACCGGGACGGCCTCCAGGGAGACCGGCGCGTCCAGTTCGACGTAGGTGGTGAAGGTGGCGGAGAAGGCGGTGACGGCCTGCCGGGACAGGGAGCCGCGGCGGTCGTTCGCCGTGAACAGGGCGAGCTGGCGGGCGGCTTCCATCAGCACCATGCCGGGCACGTGGTCCAGCGGGTGGTCGAACATGCTGGGGTGGTCGGCCGGCACCCGCAGCCGGGCGGTCGCGCCGCCCCGGCCGTCGGTCCGGGCGTCGCCGAGCACGACGTTGCGCGGGTCGGTACGGCCCACCAGGTGCGGGGCGACCTCGGGGCCGGCGTCCGGCGCCACGTGCGTGTCGGAGCGGGGCGCCGGGGTGCGGCCGCGGACGTGGCTGCGCGCGGCCTCGTACATCGGCGCCGACAGATAGCTCGCCTCCAGCCGCACGGCGCCGACGGGGGCGCCGCCGAGCCAGAGGTCCATGTGGTACTCCAGGCCGCGCAGTTCGCTGCCGCGGTACTGGGGCCGGACGGTGGACACCTGGACGGCGAGGCGGGCCGGTCCGGGCGGCAGCACGGCCGCCGGGCCGAGGCCGCGCCAGGACCAGGAGCGCAGGATGAACTTGGCGTCGCGGGGGACGTCGTGGAAGACGTGGGCGGCGTACGTCTCGGCCTGCCGGCAGCACTCGATCAGCAGCAGCGGGTCCGGCACGCGGCCGTCGTGGACCAGGTGGTCGGTGTAGTAGGGGTGCGTCGGCGGCAGCTGGGCGGCGGCCAGGAACCGGGTGTCGTCGACGCGCCGGGCGTCGGTGAGGAAGACCTCGCTCAGCGCCCAGCGGTGCAGCAGGGTGCGGTCGACGGTCCGCAGGTACTCCAGGTCGTCGATGCCGGTCAGCTGGTCGACCGTGCCCTCGGTCAGGGGCGGCATGGCAACTCCTCGCGCATCCGGTGACGTTGCAGGTCCGAGGGTTCCGTGTCGGGCGGTCCGCCGATGACATACATCCGGCCGGAATATCCGCCCTCGAATTTGTATCAGAACCCTGATTCGATGCAGTACGCTACACACGAGAGCCGGGCGGCGCAAGGTTTCCGCCAATCCGGCCCGTCACACACCGACCGCACACCCCCGCCCCACCGACTCCACTGGAGGCAGACATGTCCCGCTCCGTCCTCGTGACCGGCGGAAACCGCGGCCTGGGCCTGGCCATCGCCCGCGCCCTGGCCGCCGACGGCGACCGCGTCGCCGTCACCCACCGCAGCGGGCCGGCCCCCGAGGGCCTGCTCGGCGTGCACTGCGACGTCACCGACAGCGCGTCCGTCGAGGCCGCGTTCAAGGAGGCGGAGGAGGCGCACGGGCCCGTGCAGGTCCTCGTCGCCAGTGCCGGCATCACCAAGGACGGACTCTCGCTGGCCATGGCCGACGAGCAGTTCGACTCCGTGCTGGAGACCAACCTCTCCGGCGCCTTCCGGGTGGCCCGCCGCGCCGCGCGCTCGATGCTGCGCACGCGGGGCGGCCGTATCGTCTTCATCTCCTCCGTCAACGGGCTGCGCGGCAACGCCGGCCAGGCCAACTACGCGGCCTCCAAGGCGGGTCTGGTCGGCCTCGCCCGCTCCCTCGCCCGCGAGCTGGGCCCGCGCGGCATCACCGCGAACGTCGTCGCCCCCGGGTACGCCCGCACCGACATGACCGCCGCGCTCTCCGAGGAGTTCCTGTCGGGCATCACCGCCCAGGTGCCGCTGGGCCGCCTCGCCGACCCCGAGGACGTCGCGGAGGCGGTCCGCTACCTCGCGAGCGACCGCGCCGGCTACGTCACCGGCGCGATCCTCCCGGTCGACGGCGGCCTCGGCATGGGCCACTGAGCCGCCCCGGTGTCTCCGCCGAGCGAAGGGCACCCGAACCCGTCCCCGACTCCCCGGCCCGCGACGGGCCGCTGAACCCGCAACCACCTTCCCGCCCGGCGCCGGGCCGCTGAACCCGCGCCGCACTTCCCACCCCGCAACGGGCCGCTGAACCCGCGCCACACTTCCCACCCCGCGACGGGCCGCTGAACCCGCGCCGCACTTCCCACCCCGCAACGGGCCGCTGAACCCGCGCCACACTTCCCACCCCGCAACGGGCCGCTGAACCCGCGCCACACTTCCCGCCCCGCAACGGGCCGCTGAACCCGCGCCAGACTCTCCGTCCCGCGACGGGCCGCTGAACCCGCAACCACCTTCCCGCCCGGCGCCCGGCCGCTGAACCCGCGCCACACTTCCCACCCCGCGACGGGCCACTGAACCCGCGCGCGTCAGTCCGCCCAGCCCACACCAACGCCAGGAGGACCCAGCCATGCCTACACCTGTGCCCGCGAACTCTGCGGCAGCCGGTACGTCCGCACCGGTTCATGCACCTACGCCGGTCCACGTGCCGAAGCCCACCGAAGTGCCGGCGGCGGTGCACGCCCCGACGCCGGTCCACGCGCCGACTCCCACCGGCAGGCCGACGCCCGCCAACAGGCCGGCACGCGTCGGCGGTCCGGCTCCCATCAGCTCGTGGGCGTCGGCCACTACGCCTGTCGTCACTGCCCCGGCCGCGACCACCTCGGTCGCCGACGCCGCACCGGCGTCCCTCGCCGCCTCGGCAACCGCATCCCCCACCGCGCCCGCGGCCGCGCTCTACTCCCCACCCGCGCCCGCACCCGCATCGGCGCCCCCGCCCCAACCCGGCCCTGGCGAACCCGGCACCCCCGTCGGTGCCTTCTTCGACGTCGATGAGACCCTCGTCACCGTCAAGAGCATGTTCCGCTTCCTGGCGTACTACTGGGCGGCGACCGGGCAGCCGTCCGGGCGGTACGAGGGGGTGGCGGCGGAGTTCGCCGGGCTGCCCGCGCAGGGGGTCACCCGGGAGGAGTCCAATCGGCGCTTCTACCGGCTGTTCGCCGGGGACCGGGCGGAGGAGGTGGCGCGGCACGGCCGGGAGTGGTTCGCGGCGGAGTCCGCGCGGCCCGGCTTCTGGCAGCGGGCCGGTGTCGAGGCGTTCCGCCGGCACCTCGCGGCCGGACACCACACCGTGCTGGTCTCGGGTTCCTTCCGGCCCTGCCTCGACCCGCTGGCCCGCGCCCTCGGCGCCCACACCGTGCTCTGCTCGGAGCCCGAGATCGCCGACGGCCACTACACCGGCCGGCTGGCGACCCCGATGATCGGCGACGCCAAGGGCACCGCCGCCCGCTCCCTGATGGGCCGCCTCGGCCTCTCCCCCGCCGCCTGCCACGCCTACGGCGACCACTCCTCCGACCTGCCCCTGCTGGCCCAGGTCGGCCACCCGGTCGCGGTCGGCGACGACCCCGTACTGCTCCGGCACATACGGACGCACGGGGGCCGGCGACTCGCCGTATGACGGCCTCGGACGACATGCGGGCGCCCCCGGTACGGATGCCGTACCGGGGGCGCCTTCGTGTCGCGGGAAACCGGCCCCGCGCACGGTCAGGCCGAGACCAATTCTCTCCCCACGGCGGTGAGTTGATCCGGAGTGGATACAGACACCGTGGACACCGCGGGCGCGATACGACGAGCCAGCCCGGTCAGCACCTGGCCCGGACCGAGTTCGACGAAGCGGGTGCACCCGGCGTCGGCCAGGGTGCGGACCGTGTGCTCCCACCGCACGGGCGCCGTCAGCTGCCGTACGGCCAGGTCACGCCAGTCCACGTCGGGTCCCCGGTGCGCGGTGCCGTCGACGTTGGTGACCACCGGCACGCGGCCCGGTCCCGGAGTCACCGCGGCCCAGGCCGCCGCCAGCCGGGGCTGGGCGGAGTCCATCAGGGGGCTGTGGAAGGCGCCGCCGACGGGGATCCGGGCGACCCGCGCCCCCTGCTCACCGGCGCGCGCGGCGACCGCGTCCACGCCCTCCACCGTCCCGGAGATCACCGTCTGGCCGGGCGCGTTGAGGTTGGCCACCCAGACCTGGCGGCCCGCCGCCCGCTCCTCCTCGACCAGCGCGCGCAGCCCGTCGGTGTCGCCGCCGAGCAGGACCGCCATGGTGCCGGGGGCCCGCCGCGCCGCGTCCGCCATCGCGGCACCCCGCTCGGCCACCACCCGCCCGGCCTCCTCGGCCCCGAGCACCCCGGCCGCGACCAGGGCGCTGTACTCGCCGAGGCTGTGCCCGGCGGTGCGGGCGACGGGCAGCTCGCCGGCCCGGTCCCGGACCGCCGCGAGGACGACCATCTCCAGGGTGAACGTGGCGAGTTGGGCGTTGTCCGTGCGGCGCAGCTCCTCCGCGTCCGCCGTCGTGAGCAGCGCCGCGAGGTCCCGTCCGACGGCCTCGGACAAGGACTCGACCACGCCCCAGTACGGGGTGTCCCGCCAGGGCTCGCCCATCGCGGGCCGCTGGGCGCCCTGCCCGGGAAAGACCAGGGCGACCCGCTCACCACCGTCGCTGCCACTGCCGTACGTCATCTGCTGCCTCCTGCGTTTTATGGGGTGGGATAAGTCGGATGCTCACGTGGGGCGGGGCGGGCCGGGGTGTCGCTCATCGGACCGGGGAAACCGCCACCGGCCGCAGCGCCAGCGCCTCGTCGAAGCGGGCGGCGAGCGTGCGCAGGTGGGCGGCGTCGTGGAACATGCTGTAGTGGTCGCCGGGCACGTCCAGCAGGCGCGGGGCCGGTTCGAACCGCTCGGCCCACAGGTCGGTGCGCCCGGTCTCCACGCCCAGCCCGCGCAGCGGCGCCGGGGTCGGTTCCCCGGCCCGCAGCAGGGTGGCCGGCGCCCGCAGCGCGCCGTCGTCGCGCCAGCGGTACCCGGACAGCGCACGGTAGTTGAGCCAGAGGATCCGCAGCACCCTGCGGTACTCCTCGGCGACGGTCTCGCTCCACTCGGGGCGCCGCAGCAGTTCGACGGCCGCGTCGAAGTCGGCGGGCGGCTCCACGGCGGCGGGCTCCAGGTTCAGGACGCAGCGCGCGAGTTCGGGTACGGCGGCCAGGAACTCCCGTTCACCGGCCGGCGGGCGGGTCACCGGCTGCGGTACGTCCATCAGCAGCAAGTTGTCGACACGCTCGCCCTGCGCCTGGAGGGTGCGGGCCATCTCGAAGGCGACGACGCCGCCGAAGGAGTAGCCGCCCAGCAGGTACGGTCCGCGCGGCCGGACCCGGCGGATCGCCTGCACGTAGGCCCGGGTGAGCGCCGGCACGGTGCGCAGCTCGCGCAGCCGGTCGACGGGGAAGCCGAGGCCCCACACGGTGCCCGGTTCCCGGCTGTGGCGCAGCAGGTTGTGGTAGCAGAAGACGTTCCCGCCGGCCGGGTGGACGAGGAAGACGTCCCGGCCCGGGGTGCCGGCCCGCAGCCGGGTGAGCACGGACACGCGGCGCGGCACGCGGGGCGCGTCGGGTTCGAGGTGGGCGGCGATCCGGGCGGCGGAGCCGAGGGTGAGCACGTCGGGGCCGGTGAGGGGGGCCGAGAAGCGGGCGGAGAGGGCGGCCGCGGCCTGGGCGGCGAGTGCCGGATCGCCGCCGACCGCTTCGAACTCGTCGTGCATGCCGAGGTCGCCGTCTCCCAGCTGGGTGCGCAGGGTGCGCAGGACCTCGATGGGCGCGTCCTCGGGCGCGGGTCGCGGTCCGGTGGGCAGCGGCAGGGGGCTGGCCCAGTACCGGGTCTCGTCGAGTGGCCGCGGGGGGAGGGTGACGCGCCGGGCGTGCCGCAGCGCGACGGGGTCGGGGGTGCCCTGTGCGGGGTCGGCCTCCACGGTTCCGGTGATGAGGAACTCCGTGAGTGCCGCGCGCACTTCACCCAGGTCGCGGGCCGTGAACTCGACGGCGACGCGCTGCCGTTCTCGTTCGGCCAGCGTGCGGGCGAGATCGTCGGCCCGGATCCCGGGCCGCGCCCGCAGCACCCCGATCAGTTCCTCGGCGGCCCGCCGCAACAGCCCGTGCTCCCGGGCCGACAGCACGAACCGCCAGGGCCCGGCGGGAGTGCTGGGCCGGGGCGGCGCGGGGGGCGCGAGGCGCACGAGGCGGGCCTCGGTGCGCTCCCCGCGCTCCAGCCCGGCTACCTCGGCCAGCAGGCGCGCCATCCCGGCCGCCACGTCCCGCTCCCCGGCGTCGCTGCCGGTGCTGGTGTCGGCGCCGGTGTCGGTGCCGTGCAGGGTGTGCGGCAGCTGCTCGCGGAGGAGGGCCAGCAGGGGTGCGCCCTCGCGGCGGGCGTCCTCCTCGCGTTGCAGGAGCACGACACCGCAGCCGTCGGCGTGACCGGGCGCAGTCACAGGCGCGGTCACGGGCACCGACGCCGACGAGGGCGAAGGCGAAGGCGCCGACGACGGCGTTCCGTCGGGTGCGATGTCGATGCGGACCGCGCCGGTCACCGCGAGGTCGCATTCGCCGGCCTCCAGGGCGGCGCGTGCGGCGCGCAGTGCGGCGAGGGCGTCCGGAGCGCTGTGCTCGACGGTCACGCGTGCGCCGCGCCCGGTCAGCCACAGGCCGGCCCGGGTCGCCAGGTAGTCGCGGTCGTTGTCGAGCAGCAGCCGGGGATCGAGCCCGCGCGCGCCGAGCACCGGGTCCTTGGCCAGCCGGTGCTCCAGGTACCCGCTCGGGGCGGCGGCGACGAAGACGCCGACGCGTACGGCGGGCCCCAGGGGTGGTCCGGCGCTGTCCAGGGCCTGCCACAGACAGGTCAGCAGCGCCCGGTGCTGGGGGTCGAGGGTCCGGGCCCGCGCGGCCCGTACCCCGAAGAACTCCGCGTCGAACCGCTCGGCCCCGTACAGCGGGAACCGGCCGGCGAGTCCGATGACGGTCACGGCCATGATGCCTCCTTCGCTCGGCCGCGGGGACCGGCCCACAGTATCAGAACTCTGATGCAAATACGTATACGCCTTATGCAAAGAGCCCTGCTCGACGGACACTCGAACCCGAATATCGCCTACTTGCTTGCATCAGAACACTGATACATGCCAGACTCCTCGTACCGGCCTCGGCTGGACGAGATCGACAGATCCCTCTCGCAGAGCTACGAAGGAGTGCCTTCCCATGTCCACTCGCGCCTCCACGGAGCGCACACCCCGCACCCGTACGGGAGCCGTTCTCGCCGCCGTTGTCTTCGCCGGCGCCCTGCTCCCCATCTCCCTCACCGGCGCCTCCGTGGCGCTGCCCGGCATCAGCGACGACCTCGGCAGCTCGCTGCCCGCCGCCCAGTGGGTCGTCAACGGCTACGACCTCACCTTCGCCAGCCTGATGCTGGCGGCCGGCTCGCTCGCCGACCTCTTCGGCCGCAAGCGGATGTTCCGCGGCGGGCTCATCATCTTCACGCTGACCGCGCTGCTCGCGGCCTTCTCCCCCAACGTCCTCGTCCTCGACATCCTGCGGGCCGTCGCCGGCGTCGGCGCGGCGGGCGTGCTCACCGCGGGCTCCGCGATCCTCGCCCAGACCTTCCAGGGCCAGGCCAGGGCCAAGGCGTTCGCCGTCCTCGGCACGGCCTTCGGCGTGGGCATCTCCTTCGGCCCGGTGCTCTCCGGCTTCGAGGTCAACACCCTCGGCTGGCGCGGCATGTTCCTCAGCCACGCGGCCGTCGGCACCGCCGTACTCCTCTTCCTCGTACGTCACATCAAGGAGTCCAAGGCCGGCGAGGCCGGCAAGGTGGACTGGCCCGGCACGCTCACCTTCACCGCGAGCCTGTTCCTGTTCATCCTCGCGCTGGTGCAGGGCCCGCAGTGGGGCTGGGGCAACCCGGTCATCATCGGCTCGCTGATCGGCTGCGCCGTCCTGCTGGCCGCCTTCGCGGTGGTCGAGAAGCGCCAGGCCCGCCCGATGTTCGACATCACGCTGTTCGCCAACCCGCGCTTCGTGTCCGTCTCGCTGGTCCCGGTGGTCCTCGCCTTCGGCTTCACCGCCGTCCTGATGTTCCTGCCGTCGTACTTCATGTCGGTGGACGGCGTGTCCGCCTCCACGGCCGGTCTGATCCTGCTCTTCCTGACCGTGCCCACCCTGTTCCTGCCGATGATCGCCGGCACCCTCACCAAGTACCTGTCCAACCGCGCCCTGATGACCCTGTCCCTGCTGGTCACCGCCATCGGCGCGGCCTGGCTGACGGTCATCGCGCCGCACGCCTCCATGGCGCTGCTCGCCGGCCCGCTGATCACCATCGGCGTCGGCTTCGGCATCTCGCTGGGCATCCTGGACGGCGCGGCCGTCTCCACCGTCGAGGCCGAGCGGGCCGGCATGGCCGCGGGCATGTTCAACACCATGCGCCTGGCCGGTGAGGTCGTCGCCATCGCCGCGATGGGCTCGCTGCTGGTCTCCTTCACGCAGAACGAGGTCTCCGGCGGCATCGGCCGGTTCTCCGGCGCCTACGACGGCTCCGCGTCCTCCCTCGCCAACACCCTGGTCCAGGGCACACTGCCGAGCGAGGCCGGCAAGGTCGGCTCCGGCGCCCGCGGCGCCTTCGAGACCTTCGCCTCCGGCGGCTACACCAGCGCCCTGCACTCCGCGCTGTGGCTGCTGGCCGCGGTCTGCGCGGTGGGCGCGGTGGGCATCTTCGCCCTCCTGCGGGAGAAGAAGCCGGCCACCGCCTCCGCCGTGGTCACCTCCGCCCAGGACGCCGCCGAGGCCCCGGCGAAGGACAAGGAACTCGTCTGACCCGCCCCCTCCCCCGGGGCGCCCCACCCCGCAGGGCCCACGCTCCCCCCGTGGGCCCTGCGGGCGTGGACGGCACGCACAGCACAGGCCCGCACACCAGCAGCGACAGAAAGGCAAGCGCCATGCAGCAGTCCACCACCCTTGCCGTCGGCAACGCGCTCGTCGTCTTCGAGGGCGCGCCCCGCCTGAAGTGGCAGTGGCAGAGCCTGACCCAGTGGACGCCGACGGGGCTGTGGCCCAGTCCTGAGGAGCTGAGGGAGATCACCGCCCGGTTCGACCGCGGCGACCCCGTCCTGATCGTGCTCGGTGAACGCGAGGCCGGTGTCACCGTCACCCAGGAGGAGATGTCCCAGGCCCCGCCCGAGCTGCGCTCCCTGGCCACGTTCCCCGAGGGCACCGGCGGCATAGGGGAACTGGGCATCCCCCAACTCGACTGGCTCCCCGAGGACCTGCGCGCCCGCGGCCTCCGCTTCTTCGACGACTCCGACCTCGTCATCGCCCGCACCCCGGCCCCCCTGCGCCCCCCGCTCCTCCTGGACGAACCGGCCCCCTATGACGCCCAGGTCCGCTTCGTCCGCCAAACCGGCCCAGGCGGCTGCTCCCCCGCCTCCCTGACGACCCTGATAACCCACGCCTTCCAGCCCCATCCGGCCCCGCCCTCCGAGGACCCGGCCGACCAGGACCCCTTCGCCTGGTCAGTAGCCCAACCAGAAACGGACTGACCCCGACCCGCCCCAACGCGCCCCCCAAGGGGCGCGGGACTGTATCGATATGCGGCTCCGCCGCGCGGGCGCGAGCAACCACGACGCACCCGCACCCGCACCCGCAAACGACGCCCCAGGGGCCAGCGCCCCAAAGGGGCGCGGGGAACTGCGCGAGCAACCACGACGCCCCCGCACCCGCAGACACCGCCCACGGGGCACCCCCAAAGGGCGCGGGGAACTGCGCAAAAACCCACCACACACCCGCACCCGCGCACCCAGCACACCCCCATCCCCCCCCTAGGCGCACCCGACCCCGAACAAGGAGCAACCACATGCGCAAGGGACTGATCCTCACCTCAGTCTGCCTGGCCGGAGGCATCCTCCCCGCCTCCCTCACCGGCTCCTCCGTAGCCCTCCCCGGCATAGGCCACGCCCTCACCCCCTCCCTCGCCACCCTCCAGTGGGTCGTCAACGCCTACAACCTCACCTTCGGCGCGTTCATGCTCGCCACCGGCTCCCTCGCCGACCGCTTCGGCCGCCGCCGCATGTTCACCTTCGGCACCGCCCTGTTCGCCCTCTGCTCCCTGATCAGCGCACTCGCCGGAAACATCTACCTGCTCGACGCCGCCCGCGCCCTGGCCGGCGTCGGCGCCGCCGCCGTCCTCACCTCCGGCAGCGCCATGCTGGCCACCGTGTTCGAAGGCCCCGCCCTCGGCCGGGCGTTCGGCATCCTCGGCTCAGCCTTCGGCGCCGGACTCGCCCTCGGCCCGTCCACAGCCGGCCTCCTCGTCAGCGGCTTCGGCTGGCGCGGCGTGTTCCTGTCCCACCTCGCCGTGACCGCCGTCGCGATGCTCGCCATCCCGCTGATGCCGGGCGAGCACCAGGCACCCGCGGGCGGCCGCGTCGACTGGCCCGGCACCCTCACCTTCACCGGCGCCCTGTTCCTGCTTACCTTCGCCCTGGTCGAGGGTCCGCAGACCGGCTGGCTGAGCGGCGGCGTCGTACCCGCGATGATCGTCGGCAGCGTCGTCCTGCTGGCCGCGTTCGCCGTCGTGGAGCGCCGGCGCCGGGACCCGATGTTCGACCTCACCCTGTTCCGCAACCGCTCCTTCGTCGCCGTCTGCCTGATGCCGGTCGTCCTCGCCTTCGGCTTCGTCAGCCTGCTGGTCCTGCTGCCGTCCTGGTTCGTCACCGCCGGCGGCTACAGCACCACCCGCGTCGGTGTGACGATGATGGCGCTCACCCTGCCGGTGCTGCTGCTCCCCGCCGTCGCCGGCCACCTGGCCCAGCGGATCCCGGCCCGGGTGCTGCTCGGCCTGAGCCTGCTGCTGATGGCGGGCGGCACCGCGTGGCTCACCGTGATCCACCCGGGCGTCTCCACCGCCGTCCTCGCGGGCCCGCTGCTGCTCATCGGCAGCGGCATGGGCGTCTCCGCCGGACTGCTCGACGCGGCCGCCGTGTCGTCGGTGGAGCCGGAGCGGGCCGGCATGGCCGCGGGCATGTTCAACACCATGCGGCTCTCCGGGGAGACCCTGGCGATCGTCATCATGAGCGCCTTCCTGGTCACCTCCACCGGCAACCGGCTCTCGTCCGGCGCCGGCCGCTTCACCACGGCGGACAGCGGCAGCCTCGCCGACAAGCTGGTCGGCGGCGACCTGTCCGGCGCGCTGTCCCTCGCCCCGCGCGCGGACCGCGACGCCTTCACCTCCTTCCTCGCCGGCGGCTACACCGGCGCCCTGCACCTGACCCTGTGGGTGCTCAGCGGCATCTGCCTGCTCAGCGCCGCCCCGATCGCCCGCCTGCTGCGCCCGCGCCCGCAGCCCACGGTCGCGGTGGCCGAGCAGCCGGCGGTGAGCGAGAAGGAGGAGATCACCGTCTGAGCGGACGACGCGCACGACGCGCACGACGACGCCGTACGACGAGACCGGCGCCGGTGGACTTACCAGGTCCACCGGCGCCGGTCTCGTCGTACCGCGCTCGGCCGGGGCACCGCCCTCAGCCGCCCGCCACCTCCCGCTCCTCCCGCTCCCCCCGCTCCTCGCGCACGTCCACCACCAGCTCGGCGGCGACCACGGCGAGCAGCCGCAGCCCCTGGGCCGAGTCGCTGCCCGGCTCCGCCGTGTACGTGACCAGTTGCTGGTCGGCGCCGTCGGGGAGGGTGAGCGCCTCGAAGTCGAGGGTGAGCGGGCCGACGTCCGAGTGCTGGAACTCCTTGCGGCCGAACAGCTTTCCGCTCACGTCGTAGCGCGACCACAGCTGCCGGAACTCCTCGCTCTTGACGGCGAGTTCACCGACGAGGGCGGCGAGTTGCGGATCGTCGGGGTAGGCGCCGCAGATCACCCGCAGCCGGGCGATGGACTCACGGGCGATGCGGTCCCACTCCCGGTAGAACGTGCGCGAGCGCGGATCGAGGAAGACGGTCCGCAGCATGTTCCGCCGGCCGGGCACGAGAGCGCCGACGTCCTTGAGCAGGGCGGCGGCCAGGGGGTTGAAGGCGAGCACGTCCATCCGGTGGCCCAGTACCAGCGCGGGCGTCGTCTGCGACAGCGCCTCCAGCAGCCGCTGCACACCGGGCCGTACCCGTTCCTCGGTCCGCTGCCGCCCGCGCGGGGCGGGGACCGGGGCGTCGGCCAGGGTGAGCAGGTGGCGCAGTTCGTGCTCGTCGAGGCGGAGCGCCCGGCCGATCGCGGTGAGCACCTCCGGGGAGGGGTTACGGCCCCTGCCCTGCTCGATGCGCACGTAGTAGTCGACGCTCACGCCGGAGAGCTGGGCCACCTCCGAGCGGCGCAGCCCGGCGGCGCGGCGCCGGCCGGTGCGGGGCAGCCCGACGTCCTCCGGCTGCAGGCGTTCGCGCCGGGTGCGCAGGAATTCGGAGAGTTCTCGGCCTCGGTCCATGAAGTTCATCATGAGTCGACTCCCACCCGGTCCGACATGGCTGAAGGGGGGCCTGCGAGAACCAGGTCGGCGATGACCGGGCGAGGGGTTCCCAGGCAGACCGGGGTACTCCCTGAACCCCTACCCCTCCGGGCAGGCTTGGTCTCGCAGCCGGCACCGGACGGCCGTACGGCGAGACCGTCCGCAGGCTCCACCACAGCTCCCTTCCCCATGCGCTTGCCCTTGCCCTTGCCCGACGCACGCGTCACCGCACCCAGGAGGACGACCCCATGACCACGCAGACGACCGAGACCACCGCGACCGCCCAGGCCCCGCAGGCCGACCAGCCCGCCCAGTCCGGCACCGCCCGCTACGACCGCGGCATCGAACTGCTCACCAACGCCTACGGCGCCGAGGCGACCGAGCAGACGGTGGCCTACCTCGACACCCTCAGCCCCGACTACTCGCGGTACCTGGTCGAGGCCTGCTTCGGTGACGTGTACGGCCGTGAGGCGATCGACCAGCGGCGCCGCGAAGTCGTGAACGTCATCGCGCTGACCTCGCTGGGCGGTCTGGACGGGCAGCTGGAGCGGCACCTGGAGGCCGCGCTGTCGCTCGGCACCTCGCCGCGGGAGATCGTGGAGACGATGTTCCACCTCAGTCTGATCGTCGGGCACCCGCGCGCGAACGCCGCGCTGGCGGTGGCGAAGCAGGTCTTCGACCGGCTGGGTCTGGACCCGGTGAAGGCGGCCTAGCGGGGCCGCCGGGCGGCGGTTCCGGCGGCTCCGGGGGACGCGGGTGACGGGGCTGTGGGGGGCTCCGGTCCCACTCGGGGACGACTGTGCTCTCCGTGCGGAATCCATACCCTCAGTTGTATCAGACCTCTTGCATAAGACCTCTGATAACTGACAGGATCAAGCCACGGAGCAGGAGGCGGCACAGCCGTCGCCGGGAACACTCCCGTCACCCCCACCCCGCCCTGCCCAACCCGCCCACCCCGGAACGGAACGAGGAACCATGCCCGCCCAGCGCACCTCCCGTCTGCGCACCGCCACCGTGACGGCTGCCGCCTCCCTCCTGGTCGCCCTGTCGGCCCAGACCGCCTCGGCCACCCCGCACGCCACCGCCGCCTCGCACGGCCGCTGGCACGAGAAGGTCGTCACCGTCCCCGCCAGCCCCGCCCCCGGCCCCAAGAGCACCAAGGAACTGCACGTGCTGGAGGTCGGCCCCGCCGACGCCGGCCGGGTCCTGGTGCTGATCCCCGGCCGGGGCGAGGCAGCGGGCGGCCTGCGCCAGGACGCCGAGCACCTGTCCCGCACCGTGCCCGGACTCCAGGTGTGGGTGATCGACCGCCGCGAACAGGGCCTGGCCGACCTCAGCGGCTTCAAGGGCGACGCGGCCTCCGCGACCGACTACTACCTCTCCGGCCGCTACCGCGCCCAGACCTCCGCCACCGCCTCGTACGAGGCCGACTGGGGCCTGGCGACCGAGCTGAACGACGTCCGCCGGGTGGTGAAGCGGGCCTCCGACGACGGCCGCCGCAAGGTGATCCTGGGGGGTCACTCGCTGGGCGCCACCGCCGTACTCGACTACGCGGCCTGGGACTTCGACGGCACCCCCGGCTACCGGGACCTGTCCGGCCTGATGGTCATCGACGGCGGCGTGCGCAACGCGCTCAGCGGCGCCGGCATCGACTTCAGCCTCACCAAGGACCAGGAGGACACCTGGCGGCAGCAGATCACCGACGGCGCCGTCTTCGACAACGCCACCAGCGTCTACACCGGCTTCGGCGACTCCCCCGAGGGCGCCGCCCTGTGGTACCAGCTGGCCGCCAAGTGGGCCCTGCAGGACCCGCACGGCCCGTCCGTCCTCGCCGACAAGGTGCCCGCCGCCCACCGCCCCGACCGGCCCGTCACCAACGCCGGGCTGCTCGGCTGGATGGTGGACCAGCACGCCCCGCTGCCCGGCTACTCCGTGCACTCCGGCCACCTCGACGACCAGGGCGACTGGGTCGACGACGGCAAGACCCCGCTCGCCTCGGTCGCCCGCGCGTTCGCCGACCCGCAGCTCGCGGCCTGGGAGTGGTACTCCCCCAACCGCCTGGCCCTCGACTACTTCGCCGGCGCCGCCTTCACCGACGACGCGGTGGCCCGCGCCCAGGGCCTGCGCCTGTTCCACACCAAGGACATCGACATCCCGCTCTACGTCTTCCAGTCCGACCTCACCCACGGCACGGCCGGCCAGGCCGCCCGCGACCTGGCCTCCGACACCCGCATCCCCCGCGTGGACGTCACCACGGACGAGTCGATGACCCACCTGGACATCCTCTTCGCCACCCCGTCCAAGAACACGTTCCTCACCTCGGCGACCGAGTTCCTGGGCACGATCAACCCCTGACACCCCACCACCGGTGAAGCCCCCGTCCGGCCGACCGGCCCGGCGGGGGCCTCGCCGTGCCGGTCGCGCGACTCGCGCCCATCCCCTTGCGCAATGGTCAAGAATCGTTGACCATTACTCGCATGCCGACCGACGATCTCCCTGATCTCCCGGATCTCCCTGATCCCCCCGAGACGTTTCACGTCACGACGGACGAACAACTGCGCGCCGTCTCCAATCTGACGCGCCACCGGATCATGGCCGTGCTGCGTTTCGAGCCGGCGACGATCACGCAGATCGCCGAGCGCGTGGGCCTCGCGAAGGGGAGTTCCAGCTACCACGTGCGGCTGCTGGAGCGGGCCGGCCTGGTGAAGGTCGTACGGACGCGGAAGGTGCGGGGTGTCACCGAGCGGTACTACGCGATGGCCGCGCGGTCCATCGTGCTGCCGGACCCGGGCGAGGGCGGGCCGGACGTGCTGATGCGGCACGCGGTCGCGGACCTGGAGGAGTCGCTGGCGGATGCCGACCGGCTCGTACGGATGGCGCATCTGCGGCTCACCGACGAGCAGTTCGCGGAGCTGAAGGCCCGGCTGCACGCGCTGGCGGACGAGTACCGGGAGCTGTCCGATCCGTCCCTGCCGGACACGTCACTCGTCTTCGCGCTGTTCCACCCGGCATCGCGCGGGCGGACCGAGGGGGACGCCAAGTGACCTCCACTCCCGGGAAGTTGCCGACCGGGTTCGCACGCCTGTGGACCGCGCAGACGGTGTCCTCACTCGGTGACGGGGTGTCGCACGCCGCGCTGCCGCTGCTCGCGCTGGCGCTGACGCGGGATCCCATGGCGCTCGCCGTCGTCACGGCCGCCGGGACGCTGCCGTGGCTGCTCTTCGGGGTGCTCGGCGGCGCACTGGTGGACCGCTGGGACCGCCGGCGCACGATGTGGGTCATGGACGCGGCGCGTGCGGTGCTGCTCGCGATACCCGCGGCGGCCGCGGCGCTCGACGGCCTGAGCATTCCGCTGCTCACGGCCGTCGCCTTCCTGCTCGGCCTCGGTGGACTCTTCTTCGACACGGCCGCCACGGCCTATCTGCCGGAGCTGCTCGGCCGCGACCCCGAGCTCCTGGAGCGGGCCAACTCGCGTCTGCGCGGAGCCCAGACCGCCATGTCCGGCTTCGCGGGGCCACCCGCGGGCAGTGCGCTGCTCGCACTCGGACGGTCGGTTCCGCTGCTCACCGACGCGGTGTCGTTCCTGCTCTCCGCGCTACTCGTACGGTCGCTTCCCGCCACCCCCCGGCCCGTGCCGGAGGTCCGGGAGTCGCTGCTCCGGCAGGCGCGCGCCGGGGCCTCGTACGTCTTCCGGGACCGGCTGCTGCTCGGGCTCGCGCTCCGCCCGGCGGTCGGGAACATCGCCTTCCTCGCGGTGGAGACCGTCCTCGCCCTCTTCGCGCACGACCGCCTCGGCATCGACACCTACGGCTTCGGCCTGCTCCTCACGGCGGAGGCCACCGGCGGCCTGCTCGGCGCGGGCATCGCCTCCCGGCTCGGCCGACGACTCGGCACCGGCACGGCACTGACCTGCACGGCCGCCGTCGAGGGGCTCGCCATCCTGGGCCTCGCCGCTGCCCCGAACCCGTACGCGGCCGGGCTGGCGCTCGCCGTCTGCGGAGCCGCCATGGGCGCCACGATGGTGCTCGGCCCCTCCCTCCGGCAGGCCGTCGTCCCGCCCCACCTCATGGGCCGGGTCGCCTCCACCTCCCGCATGCTGGCCATGTGCGCCGCCCCCCTCGGGGCCTTCCTCGGCGGCTGGCTGGCCACCGGCTACGACATCCGCACACCGCTCTACACCGCCGCCGGCCTCCTCCTCGCGATGACGGCCGTCACGGCATCCATGACCAACAACCGCCGAGTCGAAGCGGCCCTGCGCACCGCCACCACGACCAGCACCCCGAACCACCCGGCACCCGAGGAACCCGCCCCGGAGAGCCCGGCCACCGTGTCGTGACGATCCCCGGCACCTCCGAAGATCCCGACATGCAAAGCCCCCGACATACGAAGACCTCGACATACGAAGATCCCGCCCGATCTTGCGATCGGACGGGATCTCATGTGCGTGGACCTGAGGGGATTTGAACCCCTGGCCCCCTCGATGCGAACGAGGTGCGCTACCGGACTGCGCCACAGGCCCTTGCAACGAGTGAAACTCTAGCATCCCGGGGACAGTGCTCGGAAATCCGTTGGCGGACTGGTCAGGGGCGGGATGCGGGGGCCGTGACCGGGGTCACTCGTTGGCGGCGCGGGGGCGGTCGCCGTCCTCGTACTGGTCGAAGAGGGGGGTACGGCCGCGCTCGCGTGAGCGGCGGGCCGAGGCGGCCGGGGACGCGGAGGAGGCGCCGCCGCGAGGGCGGGTGCGGGCGTGCGGGAGGCCGTCCGCCGGGCGGTCCTCGGCGGCGGAGGCGGCGGGCTGCTCTGCCGCGGGCGGCGCCGCCGCGTCCTGTTCCGGGATGACCGCGCTGGAGCGGGCCGAGCTCCAGGTGCCGGGCGCGCCGAGGTCGACGTCGGAGGTGGCGCGCGGGGCGACCGGCGCGGTCACGTACGTCGGCAGCGGCACCGGTACCGGGTCCCAGCTGTCGCCGTGGCCGGGCCGGCGCTGCCGCTCGCGCTGCTGGTCGACCCACTCGGCGTGGTCGGTCTGCTCGACGAGGGCGCGGCGGTCGGCGGCGAGCGCGGACATGCCGGTGCCGGTGTGGTGGGTCTCGGTGGCTGGGCCCTCGTCCGGTTCGTCGGCGCCGAGTTCCGCCTCGACGGCCGCGGCCGCGGCCGTGCGCCGGCGCGGCTGGCGCTCGCGCAGCCGCTGGGCCGCGACCTCGGCGCGGCGGCGGTCCATCTGGTAGGCGAAGCGGCGGCGCTCCTGGGAGCGCAGGTAGACGATGTACGCGCTGAGCAGGGCGGCGGGGACGCCGGGCGCCCAGAGGAAGGCGAGTCCGCCGACGGCGGCGACGACCGCGCCGACCGTGAAGCCGAGGAAGAGCAGCACGGTGGTACGCCGACGGCGCGCGAGCACCTTCGAGCGCCGGGCGCGTGCTGCCGCCGACTGCGCCGAGGGCGCGCGCCGCGGGGTCGGCCCGCGCTGCTGCGCCGGGACGGACGGGGCTTGAGGGGCCGCCGGCGCCGGGGCGCCGGTCTCGTCCTGGGCCGGCTCCGGGCGCGCGGACCCCTTGGGGTCGGTGTCCGCCCGCGCCTGACGGCGAGCCGGAGGCAGATCCGTGTCCGCCCGCGCCTGACGGCGAACCGGAGGCAGATCCGTGTCCGCCCGCGCCTGACGGCGAACCGGAGGCAGATCCGTGTCCGCCCGCGCCTGACGGCGAACCGGAGGCAGATCCGTGTCCGCCCGCGCCTGACGGCGAACCGGAGGCAGGTCCGCGTCCGCCCGTACCTGACGGCGGGTCGGGCGCATGGCGAAGGCCCGGACGTCCACCGAGTCGGTGACCGCGCCCGGTTCGCCGGAATCCGGCTCCCCCTCCTGGGCGGAGCGCGTCCGCAGGTCCTTGGCGTACCGGCGCTCCATACCCGCCCGTCCGGACAGCAGCCGGATGGCGGTGCTGAAGCGTTCCGTCGGACGGGCCTCGTTCAGCTCGTCCTGCCTACGGAGCCACATCGGCACCAAGTAGGCGGCCCAGGCCCCGACGATTACTGCGTAGATGAGGCCGCTGCTGCTCACGCCTCACACGGTAGAGGGGTTTGCGTGAGGCCATCTGCCAATTGGGCCGGTGTGTCGCACGATCTGGCTGATATTTCGAACTTTTTTTGCGACCGATGCGATCAGCGGACTGCCCGAACCCGCGAATTCAATGCCAAGAGACGGTCATCAGGCGATCAATTTCGAACGCATATTCAATTCGAGAGCGGGGTCACTTGAGCTGCTCGGGATTGCCCGGTGCCCTGCCGCTCGTATGCCGCGCGGCCCTCTCGGAGCGTGCCCGCTGCCAGCGGGTGAGCAAACCGTCGGGCACCTCTTCCGCGGTGAGCGCGAAGACCATGTGGTCGCGCCAGGCACCGTCGATGTGCAGATAGCGCGGCCGCAGCCCCTCCTCGCGGAATCCGAGTTTCTCCACCACCCGGCGGCTCGGCCGGTTCTCGGGGCGAATGCAGACCTCGATGCGGTGCAGCCCGACGGCACGGAAACAGTGGTCCACGGCGAGCGCGACGGCCGTCGGCATCACCCCGCGCCCGGCCACCGACTCGTCCACCCAGTAGCCGACGTGCCCGGAGCACATCGACCCCCAGGTGATCCCGGCGACCGTCAACTGGCCGACCAGCCGCCCCTCGTACTCGATGACGAAGGGCAGCATCCGGCCGGAGTTGGCCTCCGAGCGCAGGTGGCGGACCATCTGGCGGTAGGTCGGCCGGTGCGCGATCGGCCCGCTCGGCGTGGGCGGCGGGATCGTCGCCTCCCAGGGGCGCAGCCAGTCCCGGTTGCGCCGGTTCACCTCGCGCCAGACCCGCTGGTCGCGCAGCCTTATCGGCCGGAGGACGACTCCCGCGTCCGCCAGCACGACCGGCCAGGAGGGGGTGTTCAGCTCGCACCCCCGGTGCCGGGCCCGGGGTGGTCCCCGCCGCGGATCTGCTCGACGGCATGGACCAGCAGCGGCTCCAGGACGGCGAGGCCGTCGCGGACCCCGCCGGTGGACCCGGGCAGGTTGACGATCAGCGTGCCGCCGGCCACCCCGGCCAGGCCCCGGGAGAGCGCGGCGGTCGGCACCTTGTCGCGGCCGTACGCGCGGATCGCCTCCGCGATGCCCGGCACCTCCCGGTCCAGGACCGCGCAGGTGGCCTCCGGGGTGCGGTCGGTGGGCGAGATGCCCGTGCCGCCGGTGGTGACGACCACGTCGTAGCCCGCCTCCACGGCGGCGCGCAGGGCGGCCTCCACGGGGTCGCCGTCGGGCACGACCCGGGGGCCGTCCACGGCGAACCCGAAGCGCTTCAGGGCGTCGGCGATCAGCGGGCCGCCGCGGTCCTCGTAGACCCCGGCGGCGGCCCGGTTGGAGGCCGTCACCACCAGGGCGCGGCGGTCCGTGCCCCCGGCCGACGCGTCCTGTGTCATGCCCGGCTCCAGTCGCCCGACTTGCCGCCCGTCTTCTCCTCCACCCGTACGTCCGTGATGACCGCTCCCTTGTCGACCGCCTTGACCATGTCGATCACGGTGAGCGCGGCGACGCTCACCGCGGTGAGGGCCTCCATCTCGACGCCCGTACGGTCCGTCGTCTTCACAGTGGCCCGGATCTCCACGGCGTCGTCCGCGACCGACAGGTCCAGTTTCACACCGGACACCGACAACGGGTGGCACAGCGGGATCAGATCCGGTGTCCGCTTGGCCCCCATGATGCCCGCGATGCGCGCGGTGGCCAGGGCGTCGCCCTTGGGCATCCCCTCGCCGCGCAGCAGCTCGACCACCCGGGGCGAGACGAGGACCCGGCCGCTCGCGCGGGCGGTGCGCGCGGTGACGTCCTTGCCGGACACGTCGACCATGCGGGCCGCGCCCGCGTCGTCGATGTGCGTCAGTCGGTCCTGCGCAGGGGCTCCGGGGGTCTCCCCCCGGGAAGGCTCAGTCATGCTGTGTGGCGCTCCCGGTCCTGGCCCGTCGCGGTGCGGTGCACGGACCTGCTCTGTGCGCGACACGGTACCGCCAAGCCGGGCCGCTCAGCCGAGCAGGACCACCTCGACCTCGGCGCCCGGCTCCACCGACTCGGTGTCCTCGGGTACGACGATCAGCGCGTCGGCCTGCGCGAGGGCCGCGATCAGGTGGGAGCCGGCGCCGCCGACCGGGGTCACCGCACCGTCGGCGAAGCTGCCCCGCAGGAACTGTCTGCGGCCCTTCGGCGAGGTCAGGGACTTGTCCCCGGCGAGCGTCGCCCGGGTCGTCGGCCTTTGTACGTCCGGCAGGCCCATCAGGGTGCGGATCGCGGGCCGGACGAACAGCTCGAAGGACACGTACGACGACACCGGGTTGCCGGGCAGGGCCAGCAGCGGGGTGTGCTCGGGGCCGACGGAGCCGAAGCCCTGCGGCTTGCCGGGCTGCATGGCGAGCTTGCGGAACTCCACGCCCGCACCCGGCTCGTCCTCGTCCCCGACGTGGGACAGCGCCTCCTTGACGACGTCGTACGCCCCGACACTCACGCCGCCCGTGGTCACCATCAGGTCGGCGCGGACGAGTTGGTCCTCGATGGTGGAGCGCAGGGTGTCGGCGTCGTCGGCGACGGCACCCACCCGGTAGGCGATGGCTCCCGCGTCCCGGGCGGCGGCGGTCAGGGCGAAGCTGTTGGAGTCGTAGATCTGCCCGGTGGCCAGGGACTCGCCGGGCTGGACGAGCTCGCTGCCGGTGGACATGACGACCACGCGCGGGCGCGGGCGCACCCGCACCGTGCCGCGGCCGATCGCGGAGAGCAGCGCGATCTGCGGCGGGCCGAGGACCGTCCCGGCCTCCAGCGCGAGGGCGCCGGCCTTGACGTCGCTGCCCTTGGCACGCACGTGCGCGCGTGCCTCCGCGGGGCGGTGCACCCGCACCTGGCCCTCGGCGCCCTCGGGTGACAGGCTGCGCGCCCGCATCCCGCTGACCGGCCCCTCGCCGAGCCCGCCGTCGGTCCACTCGACGGGTACGACGGCCTCGGCGCCCGGGGGCAGCGGGGCGCCGGTCATGATCCGGGCGGCCTGGCCAGGGCCGACCCGGACGAGGTCGGCCGCGCCCGCCGCGACGTCCCCGACGACCTCCAGGACGGCCGGGTACTCCTCACTGGCCCCCGCGACGTCCGTGACCCGCACCGCGTAGCCGTCCATGGAGCTGTTGTCGAAGGGCGGCAGGGAGAGCGGCACCGTGACGTCCTCGACCAGGACGCAGCCCTGGGCGTCGAGCAGCTGCAGCTCGATCGGGTCGAGGGGGCGGACGGTGCTGAGGATGTCCTCCAGGTGCTCGTCCACCGACCACAGGTGGTCCTGGCCGGCGGAACGGGTCGCGGTGCTGCTCAACGTGCTACATCTCCTCGGCTACGTAACTGCGAAGCCAGGCACGGAAGTCCGGGCCCAGGTCTTCACGTTCGCACGCGAGTCTGACAATGGCACGCAGATAGTCGCCCCGGTCCCCGGTGTCGTAGCGCCGGCCCTTGAAGACGACGCCGTGCACCGGGCCGCCCGCCTTGTCCTCCTGGGCGATCTGCTGGAGGGCGTCGGTGAGCTGGATCTCGCCGCCGCGGCCCGGCTCGGTCTTGCGCAGCACGTCGAAGATGCCCGCGTCCAGCACATAGCGGCCGATGACCGCGTAGTTCGACGGGGCGTCCGCCGCGTCCGGCTTCTCGACCAGGCCCGTCACCCTGACGACGTCGTTGTCGACCATGCCGTCCACGGCGGCACAGCCGTAGAGGTGGATCTGCTCGGGGGCGACCTCCATGAGCGCGATCACGCTGCCGCCGTGCTGCTCCTGAACATCGATCATGCGCTGGAGCAGGGGGTCCCTGGGGTCGATCAGGTCGTCGCCCAGCAGGACGGCGAAGGGCTCCTGCCCGACGTGCGGGGCGGCGCACAGCACGGCGTGGCCGAGCCCCCGGGGGTCACCCTGGCGCACGTAGTGCATCGTGGCGAGATCGCTGGACTCCTGCACCTTCGCGAGCCGCGCGGCGTCGCCCTTCCTGCCGAGCGCAGATTCCAGCTCGTAGTTGCGGTCGAAGTGGTCCTCCAGGGGGCGCTTGTTCCGCCCGGTGACCATGAGGACGTCGTCCAGTCCGGCCGCCACGGCCTCCTCGACCACGTACTGGATCGCCGGCTTGTCCACGACCGGCAGCATCTCCTTGGGAGTGGCCTTGGTCGCGGGCAGGAACCGGGTGCCGAGGCCTGCCGCGGGAATGACAGCCTTGCTGATCCTGGGGTGGGGGGACTGAGTCATGCCCGCAACCTTATCCGGTGTGTTTGCTGGGAATCTGTGGTTCTGATGAGAGAGCCCTCATCTGAGCATATTGAGAAGGGTAAGAGAACGGCCTGTGGAAAACGTCGGACGGACGGCCGAGCCTGACAAGCGGAGGTTGCGGCGCGAGTTCCTCGCGGTGAGGAACGGGTTGACGGCGGATGTCGTCGCGGGGACGGGCCGCACGCTGGCGGAACGCGCGCGGGACCTGCCCGAACTGGCGCGTGCGCGCACGGTGGCGGCGTACGTCTCCGTCGGGAGCGAACCCCCCACGCGCGCGCTGCTGGACGCGCTCCGCGCGCGGGGCGCGCGGGTCCTGCTGCCCGCGCTGCTGCCGGACAACGACCTGGACTGGGGCGAGTACGGCGGTCCGGACTCGCTGGCGCGGATTCAGCATGGCGGAAAAATGGCGCTGTTCGAGCCGTCGGGCGAGCGTCTCGGCCCGGACGCCGTGACATCGGCGGACTGCGTGCTGCTGCCCGGTCTCGCGGTGGACGGGCGCGGGATGCGGCTGGGCCGCGGCGGAGGGTCGTACGACCGTGTCCTGGCCCGCCTGGACCGCGCGGGCGCGCATCCGGCCCTGGTGGTGCTGCTCTACGACACGGAGGTCGTCGACCGGGTGCCGGCCGAGGCGCACGACCGCCCCGTGCACGCCGTGGTGACGCCGTCGGGCGTGCGCCGCTTCCGCGCGTGACGCCCTGCATCCCGTAGGGAGGACGAACGGCCCCTCCACGCGCGCGTGGAGGGGCCGTGTGCCGGGCGGGGCCGGGCCTCAGGGCTTGAGAACCAGCGTGTCGCTCGTGCTGTCGTCGACCGCCTTCGTCGAGAACGACCAGGGCAGCAGCTCACCCTTGACCCATTTGTCGGTCTGGTCGGTGTAGTGGGCGCTGTACGCGTGCCCGGAGGCGCCGGTCAGGTTGATCCACTTCGACTTGTCGAGGTCGGCCATGTTGACGACCATCCGCATCGACGGCACCCATTCCACGCCGTAGCCGCCGGCCGCGTTCCAGCCGGTCGCGTCGACCGCGGCCTCGCCGCCGCCGAGCTTCCAGGGGCCGCGGTTGAGGACGTACTGCAGGATTCCGGGGCCCTCGGTGCCGAGGGTCTGGTTCTTCAGGAACAGCCGGTGCAGCCGGCCCCAGCTCCAGGTGTCGATGTCCTTGCCGAGCTTGGCGGTCAGCTCCCAGCGGGCGTCGATCATGGCGCGGGCGAAGAGCTGGTCGCGGTTGACGGCGCCGGGGCGGGCGTTGGCGCGCGAGGCGGGGGTCTTCCACCAGTCGCTGTCCGGCTTGTCCAGCAGGTCGCGGACCACCTCGAACCAGCGGTCGCCGCCGTCGGGCTGGGCCTGGTCGGCGTCGCGCTCGCCGCACTCGCGCACCTTGGTGTCGTCGTCCAGCGGTCCGGTGCTGTCGATCTTGTCGACCCATAGGCACTGGCCCTTGACCCGCAGCTCCTTGGGCAGCTTGTTGCCGAAGGCGAGCTTGAGGATGTTGCGCCAGACGGCGTTGAAGTAGGCGGCGGCCGCGGAGTCGGAGGTCTGGGTGTAGTCCCAGCCCTCCAGGAGCTTCTGCGCCTGGCGGACGTCGGGGTCCTTCAGGTCGATCTTCAGCAGGTAGGGCGTCAGCATTCTGGCGATCTCGCTGCTGTTGTCCAGCTGCATCTGCCGCATGTCGTCGGGCGAGATCCTGCCGCCGTCCTTGATCTTGGACTCGATCAGGTCGGTGATGCGCTGGCTGCGGGTGCCGTAGCCCCAGTCGGTGGTGAGGGTGTACGGGTACTTGTCCTTGTCGATCACGGCCTGGTTGGCGGTGACGATGTACCCCTGCTTCGGGTTGAACTCGTACGGCAGTTCGTCCTCGTGGATGAAGCCGGTCCAGCGGTACTTCTTGTCCCAGCCCGGCGCGGGGATGGAGCCGTCGTCCGACGCGGAGCGCGTGGGGATCTTGCCCGGCAGGGTGTAGCCGATGTTCTTCTTGTCCGCGTACACCAGGTTCTGCGAGGGCACGTCGAACAGGGCGGCGGCGGCGCGGAAGTCCTTCCAGTCGGTCGCCCGGTCCATCGCGAAGACGGCGTCCATGGTGGTGCCGGCGTCGAGGGCGGTCCAGCGCAGGGCGATGCCGTAGCCGTCCCCGCGGTCGGGGGCGGCGGACGCGACGCTCGCCTTCTTGCCGACCTCGACGAGTTCGTCGTCGCGGTCCGACAGCAGCGGCATGCCGTCGGCGGTCTGGCGGACGACGATCTTCTTGGCCTTGCCGCCGGCGACCTCGATGGTCTCCTCGCGGTTGGTGAACGGGCGCACCTTGCCGTCGTACAGGTAGCCGTCGCCGGTGAGCTTCTCCAGGTAGAGGTCGGTGACGTCGACCCCGGAGTTGGTCATGCCCCAGGCGATGTCGGCGTTGTGGCCGATGACCACGCCGGGCATGCCGGCGAAGGTGTAGCCGGTGACGTCGTACGGGCAGGCGCTGGAGACCGTGCGGCAGTGCAGGCCCATCTGGTACCAGACGGACGGCAGCGACGGGGAGAGGTGCGGGTCGTTGGCGAGCAGGGGCTTGCCGGTGATCGTGTAGTTGCCGGCGACGACCCAGGAGTTCGAGCCGATGCCGTGGCCGTTGACGCCGACGGCGGTGGGGACGTTGTCGAGGACCTTGTTGAGGCTGGTCAGCTGGGACGTGAGGGCCGAGCCGGAGGTGCCGGAGCCGCCCGTGCCGGAGCCGTTCGCCGTGCCGGTCGTGCCCGACGTGCCTTGGGAGCCGCTCTGCGAGCCGCCCTGCTGGAAGCTCTTGGTCAGCGTGTCGTACTGGCCCTCGCGCACGATCGGCTTGTTCCGGCCGTACGGGTACTCCGGGTACAGGTCGGCGATCTGCTGCGGGCCGAGACGGCTGGTCATCAGGGCGCGGTCGATCTCGTCCTGCATGTTGCCCCGCAGGTCCCAGGCCATGGCCTTGAGCCAGGAGACCGAGTCGACCGGGGTCCACTGGACCGGCTTGTAGTCGTTGGTGAACCCGAGGGCCGCGTACTCCAGGGAGATGTCCTTGCCGCTCCTGCCGTGCAGGTAGGCGTTGACTCCCTTGGCGTACGCCTGGAGGTACTTCTTGGTGGAGGCCGACAGCTTGGTGTCGTACTCCTTCTTCGCCACCCGGTCCCAGCCGAGGGTCCGCAGGAACTCGTCGTTCTTGACCTGGCTCTTGCCGAACATCTCCGACAGGCGCCCGGAGGTCATGTGGCGGCGCACGTCCATCTCGTAGAACCTGTCCTGCGCCTGGACGTACCCCTGCGCCATGAAGAGGTCCTGGGGCGAGGAGGCGTAGATCTGCGGGATGCCGTAGCCGTCCCGCTTCACGTCGACCGGGCCTGACAGGCCGTCGAGCGTGATGGTTCCCGTGGTCTGCGGGAAGGAGGCGCGGACGGTGCTGATCGACCAGTACGCCCCGTAGGCGATGCCGCCGATGATGGCCAGGACCAGCACCAGCACGACGAGTCGGGCTTTTCGCCCCTTCTTCCTGCCGGACTTGCCGGGCTTGTCACCCGTTGTGGCGGTGGTGTTGGGGGGCATCGCTGTCCTTGCTGTCCTAACGCGAGCGGCAGGCGGTACTGGAGTGCTGGAGCAACCATAGGCGCAGGGCTCCGTGCCACTTGACGCGGAGTCGGGAACAAGCACGCACGGACGTTCGATCTTGCCCGGCCGAGCGTCAAGAAAGCGTCAAGAGTTAGGTAAGGTAACGAAGTAACGGGACCGCGCACGCACGTACCGGGACCGCGCCAGCACTGCCGTGAAAGTACTCAGGGGAGGAAGCGCCGCTGACTGTTCACCACCTCAACCAGCTTCTGCTCGTCGGCTCAATCGTCCTGCTCGTCGCCGTGGCGGCCGTACGGCTCTCGTCCCGCAGCGGGCTCCCCAGCCTGCTCGTCTACCTGGGCATCGGCATCCTCATGGGCCAGGACGGCGTGGGGCACATCCACTTCGACAACGCCGAACTGACCCAGGTCATGGGATACGCGGCCCTGGTCGTGATCCTCGCCGAGGGCGGTCTGGGCACCAAGTGGAAAGAGGTCCGGCCGGTGCTGCCGTCCGCCTCCGTGCTGGCCACGGCGGGCGTCGCGGTGAGCGTCGGGGTCACGGCGGCGGGCGCGCATCTGCTGGTGGGGCTGGAGTGGCGGCAGGCCCTCATCATCGGGGCCGTGGTGTCCTCCACGGACGCGGCGGCGGTGTTCTCGGTGCTGCGCAGGATCCCCCTCCCCGCGCGCGTGACGGGCACGCTGGAGGCGGAGTCCGGCTTCAACGACGCCCCGGTGGTCATCCTGGTCGTCGCCTTCTCCACGGCCGGCCCGGTCGACCACTGGTACGTCCTGCTGGGCGAGATAGCCCTGGAGCTGGCCATCGGCGCCGCGATCGGGCTCGCGGTCGGCTGGTTCGGCTCCTGGGGGCTGAAGCACGTGGCCCTGCCGGCCTCCGGTCTCTACCCGATCGCCGTCATGGCGATCGCCGTCACCGCCTACGCGGCCGGCTCCCTGGCGCACGGCAGCGGCTTCCTGGCCGTCTACCTGGCCTCGATGATGCTCGGCAACGCCAAGCTCCCGCACTGGCCGGCCACGCGCGGCTTCGCCGAGGGGCTGGGCTGGATCGCCCAGATCGGCATGTTCGTCCTGCTCGGTCTGCTGGTCACCCCGCACGAACTGGGCGACGACGTCTGGCCCGCCCTGGTGACCGGCCTTGTGCTCACCATGGTGGCCCGCCCGCTGAGCGTGGTGTTCAGCCTCGCGCCGTTCCGGGTGCCGTGGGCGGAGCAGGCGCTGATGTCCTGGGCGGGACTGCGGGGCGCGGTGCCCATCATCCTGGCGACGATCCCGATGGTGAACGGCGTCGCGGGCAGCCACCGCATCTTCAACATCGTCTTCGTCCTGGTCGTCGTCTACACGCTGCTCCAGGGGCCGACCCTGCCCTGGCTGGCGCGGACCCTGCGGCTCGGCGAGAAGGGCGAGGCGGCCGACCTCGGCATCGAGTCGGCGCCCCTGGAGCGGCTCAGCGGGCACCTGCTGTCCATCTCCATCCCCGAGGGCTCGCGGATGCACGGCGTCGAGGTGGCCGAACTGCGGCTGCCCGCCGGCTCCGCGGTCACCCTCGTCGTGCGCGGAGGAGAATCGTTCGTTCCGCTGCCGTCGACGGTGCTGCGGCACGGGGACGAACTCCTCGTGGTCGCCACCGACCCGGTCCGCGACGCGGCGGAACGCCGGCTGCGGGCGGTCGCCCACGGCGGCAAGCTGGCGGGCTGGCTGGGCACGAACGGGACGCGCTAGCGGCCGCAGGGGTTCATTTCGGTTTAAATGCGCCCCAACACGCCCCTAGGGAGCCGCTCAATCCCAGGCATACGTCCCTGACGTGCTCGCTTTCACAGGCACACAAGCCCTTGATCCCTGTAGGATAAAGGCACACTGATCGAACCAACTCCGCCTGACGCAGAGCTGGCGCGACCGTATGGCGGCCGGGACACCCTTATCGCAGAGGCTCCGGTATCTACCGCAGTTCCGCGCGAGAGGACAGCTTTCGGCGCCCCCACGACGGGCGCGCTACCAGGCCGAAGAAAGGCACGGGCCGTGGCGTCCACGGTCACCAGCGAGCAGGCGGCGAACTCGCCCGCTCCGCCCCGACCGGGATACGGCCGGCTGCTGCGCACCCGCGGCGCCTGGACGTTCCTGCTCCCCGGCTTCGCGGCACGCCAGCCGTTCGCGATGCTCACCATCTCCATCGTGCTGCTCGTCCAGCACACCACCGGCTCGTACGGCGCCGCCGGCGCCGCCGCGGCCGTCACCGGCGTGGCCATGGCCCTGTTCGCGCCGTACAGCGGCCGTCTCGCCGACCGCTACGGGCAGCGCGCCGTCCTGCTCCCCGGCGTCCTGGTGCACACCCTGTCCGGGCTGACGCTGACGGCGCTCGCCCTCGCGCACGCACCCCTGTGGGCACTGTTCGTCGCGGCCGTCCCGACCGGCGCCTCGGTGCCGCAGATCAGCCCCATGGTGCGGGCCCGCTGGGGGGTGAAGCTGCGGAACTCGCCGCTGATGACCACCGCCGCCGCGTTCGAGTCCGTCACCGACGAGCTGACCTTCGTCTTCGGCCCGCTGCTGGCCACCGCCCTGTGCACCTCCGTCACCCCGGCCGCCGGCCTGGTCACCGAGGCCGGGCTGACCCTCGTCGGCGGCCTGCTGTTCGCCGCCCAGAAGGGCACGCAGCCGTCGGTGACGCCCCCGGCCGGCCACGCGCGCGCGGAGCACGTCTCCGCGCTGCGCATCCCGGGCGTGCGCGTGCTGGCCGTGACCTTCCTGGGCATCGGCTCGGTCTTCGGCGGCATGCAGGTCGCCCTGGCGGCCTTCACCGAGTCGATCGGCGAGCCCGGCCTGAACGGCGTCCTGTACGGCACCTTCGCCGCCGGCAACATGCTGTCCGGCATCGCCTGCGGAGCCATCGCCTGGAAGGTCGCCCCGCAGCGGCGCCTGGTGATCGGCTACGTCGCGCTCGCGCTCACCGCGTCCGCCCTGTGGACGGCGCACTCCGCGCTGCTGCTGGCGGGGCTCGGCCTCCTGGTCGGCATGTGCATCGCCCCGGCGCTGATCACCGGCTACACCCTGGTCGAGGGGCTGGTCCCGGCCGGCGCCCGCACCGAGGCGTTCACCTGGCTGACCGGTGCCGTCGCGCTGGGCCAGGCCGCCGCCGTCACCGTCGCCGGCCAGCTGGAGGACCGGCTGTGGGGCGGTGCCGGGTTCCTGGTGCCGATGGGCGGCACGGTCCTGGCGCTGGCGACCCTGCTGGCGCTGCGCTCGCGGCTCGCGCCCCGCGCGCGGAACCGCACCGTCGCACGTGGCGTCGGTCACCGCGTGCCGGTGACAGTGGACTGATCCCACGGAATACGTCACTATGGACCGTCGTTAGCACTCATTGAGTGAGAGTGCCAGGAGGAAGACAGTGCCGACCTACCAGTACCAGTGCACCGCGTGCGGCGAGGGCCTTGAGGCGGTGCAGAAGTTCACCGACGACGCCCTGACCGAGTGCCCCAGCTGCCAGGGACGCCTGAAGAAGGTGTTCTCCGCGGTCGGCATCGTCTTCAAGGGCTCCGGCTTCTACCGCAACGACTCCCGCGGCTCCTCGTCGAGCAGCAGCTCGGCGTCGAAGCCGGCCGCGTCGAGCTCGTCGTCGTCCGACGCCAAGTCGTCCTCGTCGGCCTCGTCCTCCTCCTCTTCGACGTCTTCCTCGTCGACGTCCTCGTCGTCCTCCTCCTCGACGGGTTCCGCGAGCAGCTCGGCCGCCTGAGATCTTTTCCGGGGACCCTGCCGTCGTACGACGGCAGGGTCTTCGGCGTTGTCCGGCACCGGTCTGGGGCACCGGCCAGCCCGGCACCGGTCTTCCGGCGCCGGTCTCCCGGCACCGGCCTCCCGCGTCCCCGTGGGGGCGTCTCGCGGGCTCGCACGCTCGTCTAATGTGCTTGTCATGGCGAACGCAGAGATCGGCGTAATCGGCGGCTCGGGTTTCTACTCGTTCCTCGACGACGTGACCGAGGTCCGGGTGGACACCCCCTACGGGCCGCCCAGCGACTCCCTCTTCCTCGGCGAGATCGCCGGCCGGCGGGTCGCCTTCCTGCCCCGGCACGGCCGCGGCCACCATCTGCCGCCGCACCGCATCAACTACCGGGCCAACCTGTGGGCGCTGCGCTCCGTCGGCGTCCGCCAGGTCCTCGGCCCGTGCGCCGTGGGCGGCCTGCGCGCCGAGTACGGGCCGGGCACGCTGCTGGTGCCGGACCAGATGGTCGACCGTACGAAATCCCGCGAGCAGACCTACTTCGACGGGCTGCCGCTGCCCGGCGGCGGCCTGCCGAACGTGGTGCACGTGTCCATGGCCGACCCGTACTGCCCGAACGGCCGCGCCGCCGCGCTGAAGGCGGCCCGGGGCCGGGACTGGGAGGCGGTGGACGGCGGCACGCTGGTCGTGGTCGAGGGGCCGCGCTTCTCGACCCGCGCCGAATCGCTGTGGCACCAGGCGCAGGGCTGGTCGGTGGTGGGCATGACCGGCCACCCGGAAGCGGCCCTCGCCCGTGAGCTCCAGCTCTGCTACACCTCGCTGACCCTGGTGACCGACCTCGACGCGGGCGCCGAGACCGGCGAGGGCGTCTCCCACGAGGAGGTGCTGCGCGTCTTCGCCGCCAACGTGGACCGGCTGCGGGGTGTTCTCTTCGACGCGGTGGCGGCCCTGCCGGAGACGGCGGCGCGGGACTGCCTGTGCGTGGACTCGCTCGGCGGGATGGATCCTGGGTTCGAGCTGCCCTGAGGGGTGTTGGGCGTTGCGAGGGCGGAACTCCGCGTTCGGGTGAGCGAGTTGTCCACAACCCGTCGGTAGTCCACGGGCTCCGGCGGACTTCGGCGCGAGGCGTCATCGTGGCAGGGCCAACCGGATCCCTCGTCGCAGGCGGTGACCCCCATGCCCGTCATGTCCTCGCCCTCCTCCCTCTCCTCCGTCCCCTCCGTCCCCTCGCTCTCCTCGCTCTCCTCCCCGTCCTGGTCCTCCTCAGCCTTGCCGCACTCGCCCGCCGGGCCGCCGGTCCGCCTCCCGCGTCCGCTCGGCACGGACGCGCCCGCGACCCGCGAGGTCCCGGACTTCGCGCCCGTGCGGGTGCGCGGCGGGCGGTACCGGCTGCAACGCCTCGTACGGCGGCGCGGGCGGGCCGTGGCGGCCGGCCTCGTCGTGACCGCGGCGGCGCTGGTGGCGGCCGGGCCGCGGACCGCCGCGGACCCGCACCCTGCCGAGCATGCCCGTGGGCGTCCCCTGGCCCGGCCCGCACAGCGGCCCGGCCCTCCGGGAGCGGCCGTCGCTACCGCCGGCGCACGGATGGTGACGGCGCCGGTGCGGATCGCGGACGCGGCGACCGTCCGGCTGCTGCGCCCCGGCGACCGGGTGGATGTGATCGCGGCGGAGGACCCGGCGACCGGAGGCCGGGCGCGGGTGCTCGCGCGCGGGGTGCGGGTGGCGCAGGTCCCCGAGCCCCTGGCGGACACGGAGGGGGACGGCGCGCTGGTCGTGCTGTCGGTGCCGCGCGGTGCGGCGGCCCGTCTGGTGGGCGCGAGCGCGACGGCGCGGCTGGCGGTGACCCTGTGCTGACCCCGACCCCACGGCCCCGTCCGCTCGACGGCCCCCCGGCCGGACCCGCGATCAGCCTCCCGATCGCTCCCACGACCGGTCCCACGATCGGCCCCACGATCGGCCCCACGATCGGCCCCACGATCGAGCTACAGGATTGGACACGACGGCCGCTCGGTGCCGTATGTTGCGGAGCGCTTTGTTCCACACCCTGTCGATACGAGGAGAGTCCCCGAGGTGAGCGCGAAGAAGGAGAAGACGGAACCGAGCGTCTTGCAGGGCTTCAAGGCCTTCCTGATGCGCGGCAACGTCGTCGATCTGGCGGTCGCGGTGGTCATCGGCGCCGCGTTCACGAACATCGTGAACTCGGTGGTGAAGGGACTCATCAACCCGCTGGTCGGCGCGGTCGGCACGCAGAACCTGGACAACTACAGCACGTGTCTCAGCAGCTCGTGCAAGGGGACGCACGGCATCCAGCTGATGTGGGGCTCCGTGCTCGGCGCGACGCTGACGTTCCTGGTGACCGCGTCGGTGGTCTACTTCCTGATGGTCCTGCCGATGGCGAAGTACCTGGCCCGGCAGGAGGCCCGCCGCAAGGCCCGCGAGGGCGTTCCGGCGACGGAGGAGGGCGTCGAGGTGACCGAGCTGGAGGTCCTCAAGGAGATCCGGGACGCGCTGGTCGCCCAGCGCGGCGGGCAGCACGACGCGATCATCAACCAGCGGGGTCCCCGGCACGACGCCCGCTGAGCGCTCTCCGGGCGGTCGCTCAGAGGTGGTGGGGCGGCTTCTCGTCGAGGAAGCGCTTCAGGTCGGCCGCGCTGTCGGCGTCCCCGCGCTCGCCCCACCCGCGGTCGGTGTCGTCCGACGACTGCTGGTTCAGCGGGTCGTCGAAGATCAGCGCGGCCTTCGGGTCGCGGGGCGCGGGCTCGGGGGCGGTACTCATGCCTCCAGGGTACGGCCCTCCCTCCGGCCCACCGGGGGCACGGGACCGCCGACCGGGGGTCCAGGACAGCCCATCCGCTTGTGCACTTGTGAATCTGGCAACAGGATTTCGGCCCGGATTTCTGCTGTCCTGGGGGCATGACGTCGAGTTCCGCTGCAGCCTCCGCCTCACCGAGCGCACCCCAGCGCCAGGGACCCCTGCGCCGACTGACCGCACGCGGGCGCGACGAGCCGCACCGCGTCTCGTCCCCGCTGGAGCTCTTCTTCGACCTGTGCTTCGTCGTGGCGATCGCCCAGGCGGGTGTGCAGCTGGTGCACGCCGTCGCCGAGGGCCACGCGGGGGCGGGGATCCTCAACTACGCGATGGTGTTCTTCTCCATCTGGTGGGCGTGGGTCAACTTCACCTGGTTCGCGTCGGCGTACGACAACGACGACGCGCTCTACCGGGTCGTCACCCTGGTGCAGATCGCCGGCGTACTGGTGCTGGCGGCCGGGGTGTCCCGTGCGTTCGACCACCACGACTTCCTGCTGGTCTGGCTGGGCTACCTGATCATGCGCGTGGCGATGGCAGCGCAGTGGCTGAGGGCCGCGAGGTCGGCGGCCGGCGCGGAACGGACCGTGGCGCTCAGGTACGCGGCCGGGGTGCTGCTGTGCCAGGTCGGCTGGCTGGGCCTGGTGCTGCTGCCGGAACCGGCCCGGCCCTGGGCGTTCCTGGTGATGGTGATCGTGGAGCTGGCGGTGCCGGTGTTCGCCGAGCGGGCCCAGGAGACGCCCTGGCACCCGCACCACATCGCCGAGCGGTACGGCCTGTTCACGATCATCGTGCTCGGGGAGAGCGTCGCCGGGGCCACGGTCGCCGTGAAGTCCGCGGTGGACGACCACGACGCGCTGGGCGAACTGCTGCCGATCGCGGCGGGCGGGCTGCTGATCGTGTTCGCCGCGTGGTGGATCTACTTCGTGGTGCCGATCCACGGGCACCTGCGCTCCAACGGACAGGCGTTCCTGTGGGGCTACGGCCACTACCTGATCTTCGCGTCGGCCGCGGCGATCGGGGCGGGCCTGGAGGTGGCGGTGGAGCAGGCGGTCGGCGCCGCGCACATCTCCACGCTGTCCGCCTCGGCCGCGGTGACCCTGCCGACGGCGCTGTACCTGCTGACCGTGTGGGTGCTGCACTCACGGCACTTCAAGGTGGGCATCGCCCAGCAGCTGGTGCTGCCGGGCACGGCGCTGCTGGTGATCTGCTGCACCTTCCTCGGCACCTGGGCGGTCCTCGCGGCGGGCCTCGTGTCGGCCGCGGCGGTCGCGACCGGCACCACCCTGACGGCCCGCATGGCCTCCCGGGACCGGACCCTGCCCACCACACCGGCGGCCTGACCCGACGGGGTCCGCGGGTCCGGGCGACGCCGGCAAGCCGTGGAGCGGCGGCCCGCCACGGAGCCGCCGTCGTCCGTCGCCGCTGCGCCAGACTGGCCCCCATGACAGTGGACGCATTGACGGATGTGGCCGGGCTGCGCGTGGGACACGCCGATCGCCGTGGGGACGGCTGGCTCACCGGCACGACCGTGGTCCTCGCCCCGGAGGGCGGCGCGGTGGCCTCGGTGGACGTGCGCGGCGGCGGTCCCGGCACCAAGGAGACCGACGCGCTCGACCCGCGCAACGTGGTGCGACGCGTGGACGCGGTGGTGCTGACCGGGGGCAGCGCGTACGGACTGGACGCTGCGTCCGGGGTGATGGCCTGGCTGGAGGAGCGGGGGCGCGGGGTGCCGGTCGGCGCGGACCCGGCGCACGTCGTGCCGGTGGTGCCCGCCGCGTGCGTCTTCGACCTCGGCCGGGGCGGGGACTTCGGCGCCCGTCCGGATGCCGCGCTGGGGCGTGCGGCGGTGGAGGCGGCCGCGGCGAGCGAGCCCGGCGCGCCGGTGCGGGAGGGCTGCGTGGGCGCCGGCACGGGAGCCGTGGCGGGGCGGCTCAAGGGCGGGGTGGGCAGCGCGAGCACGCTGCTCGGCTCGGGGATCACCGTGGCCGCCCTGGTCGTGGCCAACGCCGCCGGGTCGGTCCTGGACCCCGAAACGGGCGCCCTGTACGGGGAGTTCTTCCAGGGACGGGTGGAGTACCCGCGGGCGGCGGTGCACGAGGCCGCGCGGCGGCGGCTCGACGAGGCCGCCGCCCGGAACGCGCCGCCACCGCTCAACACCACGCTCGCGGTGGTCGCGACCGACGCGGACCTGTCCAAGGCGCAGGCGCAGAAACTGGCGGGCACGGCACACGACGGCATCGCCCGCGCCGTACGACCGGTGCACCTCCTGCACGACGGCGACACCGTGTTCGCCCTGGCGACCGGTGACCTCCCGCTCGACGGCCACCCCCTGGCCCTCAACGAGATCCTCGCGGCCGGCGCGGACCTGGTGACCCGCGCGATCGTCCAGGCGGTCCGGGCGGCCGAGCCGGTGGACGGACCCGGTGGAGTGTGGCCGTCGTACGGCGAGTTGTACGGCTCCAGACCGTGAATTGTCGCGGTTCTGTCACGTCAGGGCGCTGACGGTCACCGGCGGGAACCTGCCCCGGTGTCCCGGCCCTCTCTCCTGACGCCTGGACGGACCACGCACATCACACCAACCTGGAGCAGCCCGTGACAACGCCGGACACCGCAGCGCGGCGCACACTGGTGGCCTGTGCCGCCCTGATGGTCGGCGCCCTCACCCTGACCGCCTGTGGCGGCAACGCCAGCGCCAGCGACGACGGCAAGGCCACCGGCAGTCACAAGGAGAGCACCCCGAAGACGTCGACGGCGAAGATCGTCATCTCGTCCGAGGACGGGGCGACCAACGCGTCCATCAACGCGACCGGTGTGAAGGTCAGCGGCGGCAAGCTGACCGATGTGAAGATGACGGTCGCCGGGTCGGGACAGGCCGTGGCGGGGGCGATATCGGCGGACGGCACCAGCTGGAAGCCGAAGGCCCAGCTGGAGCGCGGCACGAAGTACCAGATCGCGGCGACCGCGAAGGACGCGCACGGGCTCACCGCCGCCGCCAACTCCATCTTCACCACCGTCACCCGGGCGAACAGCTTCATCGGCACGTTCACTCCGGACAACGGCACGACCGTCGGCGTGGGCATGCCGGTGCGGTTCGACTTCGACAAGGCGATCACCGACAAGAAGGCCGTGCAGTCGCACATCACGGTCGACTCCAGCAGCGGCCAGCAGGTGGTGGGCCACTGGTTCGGGAACAACCGGCTGGACTTCCGTCCCGAGCACTACTGGAAGGCCGGCTCCAAGGTCACGGTGAACATCGACCTGGAGGGCGTGCAAGGCGCGAAGGGCGTCACCGGCGTGCAGAAGAAGACGGTGTCCTTCACCGTCGGACGCTCGCAGGTGTCCACGGTCGACGTCAGCACCCAGACCATGACGGTGGTCCGGGACGGCAGGACGATCAAGACCGTGCCCGTCTCCACGGGCAGCCCGCAGCACACGACGTACAACGGGCAGATGGTGATCTCCGAGAAGTTCCAGCAGACCCGGATGGACAGCAGGACGGTCAACCTCGGCGGCGAGTACGACATCCCCGACGTGCCGCACGCGATGCGCCTGACGCGGTCCGGCACGTTCATCCACGGCAATTACTGGTACAGCCGGAGCAATCCGCCCTTCGGCCGTGAGGGCACCAGCCACGGCTGCGTCGGCATGGCGGACGTGAAGGGCGGCCAGGGCGCCACCAACGCCAAGTGGTTCTACGACAACTCGCTCATCGGGGACGTCGTCGTCGTGAAGAACTCCCACGACAAGACGGTGGACCCGGACAACGGCCTCAACGGCTGGAACATGTCCTGGAGCGCCTGGGTCGCCGGAAGTGCCACCTGACCGGCAGGGTTTGACGGCGGGGCCGGGTCGCGCGGGAACTCCTCGCGCGGCCCGCGCGTTTTCCGGGCAGACGTTTTCCCGGTTCCCGAGCACGATGTCCGACCGAGGGGCTACGGTATGCACCCACAAGGTGACATGCAGCGATGCCGGGAGAAACCTTGAGCGTTCCGTACGAGACGGCAGCGTACGAACCCGCCGAGTCGCCGGAGTCTCCGGAGGAGCACCTCGCGCGACTGCTCGGCCGGGCCCTGAACTCCTTCGAGCTGCCCGACGAGGTGCTGCGACGGCTGGACTGCGCGCTGGCGCACGACAGTTCGCTGCACTCCGCTCACCACAGCGCGGGCCTGCACCGGGAGACGTACCGGCACACCTGGCTGCTCGCCGACGGCTCGGCGGTCACCCTGTGGGAGCTGGTCCACAACACCGCCCCGGGCGGCGGCACCGAGCACGAGGTGTACGTCGACGAGGAGGAGCTGCACACGGCCACGAGCCGGCTCGGGCTGCCCCCGCACACACCGGACTTCGAGCTCCCGGCCCTCACGCAGCTGTCGGCGATCCCCGAGCCCCGGCACGTGTACGCGCCGGAGGACTCGGCGGACCACGTGCGCCGGCTGCTGCGCCGGGCGGAGAACACGGACCGGCCGGACCGCGAGACGGCGGCCCTGCTGGCCACCGCGGCGGGCCACCAGATCACCCAGGCGTTCGGCCGCCCGGCCCGCACCGGCCACACTAACCTGAGCCTCGCCCTGTACGAGCACGCCTTCCTGCTCCCCGACGGCAGCGAGGTCTCCCTGTGGGAGGTCGAGCACACGGCCACCCCCGACGGCCGCCACATGTGCGAGGTCTACACCACAGAAACGGCAGCCCGCACAGCAATGGAACACCGAGCGACCCGCCAGCCCTGACCGAGGCAGAAACGGCCCGCGCCCCGAAGGGGGCCAGGGCGACGCGCCCCGAAAGGGCGCGGGGCTGTGTCGATCTGCGGCTCCGCCGCGCGGGCGCGACCAGCCACGACGCACCCGCGGCCGAAGAACGACCTCAAGCCCCCTGGACCACTCCGCCGCCCAAAAACTAACCGTGCCCGAGCCGCCGAACCAATCCAGCGAACGCGTCCTGCTCGGCCGGAGTCAGTTCGACCACCTCTCTCGGCGGCCCCGCCTGCCGCTGGTGGGGCAGGCCCATGAGCGCACCGGCGCGGTACCCCGCCGCGGACTCGACGCCGGGACGGCACAGCTGGCGGACCAGGCGGGTCAGCCCGATCAGCCAGGCCAGGGACGCGACGGCGAGAAAGACCACGCCGGCCAGCTGGAGAGTCGAGACATGCTCAGGCATAGCCCCCAGTACACACCACGGCCCGGGACTTTGGTCCCGGACCGTGACGTATCTCGCAGGTGCCGTGAACAACTCACAGCACGCCAAAGGGACAAGAGGCGGGCCGGCCCGGGTCAGGCCGCGACCGGCTGCTGGGCCTCCCTCGCCGCCGCCCCGGAGTCCACGGCCGCGTCGCCGGCCACTGCTTCCCGCGGCACCCCGCGCATGCCCTTGAGGACGACCACCAGTCCCGCCGTGACACACATGCCGGCGGCGATGGCGAGCAGGTAGAGGAACGGGTTGCCGATCAACGGCACCACGAAGACACCGCCGTGCGGGGCGCGCAGCGTTGCGCCGAAGGCCATCGACAGGGCGCCGGTGAGCGCGCCGCCGACCATGGAGGACGGGATGACCCGCAACGGGTCGGCCGCCGCGAACGGGATCGCGCCCTCCGAGATGAAGGAGGCGCCCAGGATCCAGGCGGCCTTGCCGTTCTCCCGCTCGGTGTGGGTGAACAGCCTGCCGCGCACGGTGGTGGCCAGGGCCATCGCCAGCGGCGGGACCATGCCGGCCGCCATCACCGCGGCCATGATCTTCATCGCGGAGTCGCTGGGGTCGGACACCGCGATACCGGCCGTGGCGAAGGTGTAGGCCACCTTGTTGACCGGGCCGCCCAGGTCGAAGCACATCATCAGGCCGAGCAGGGCGCCGAGCAGGACGGCGTTGGTGCCGGTGAGGCCGTTCAGCCAGTCGGTCATGCCCTTCTGTCCGGTGGCGATGGGCTTGCCGATGACGACGAACATCAGGAAGCCGACCACCGCCGAGGAGATCAGCGGGATCACCACCACCGGCATGATGCCGCGCATGGCCGCCGGGACGCGGACCTTCTGGATGGCCATCACCACGCCACCGGCGATCAGGCCGGCCGTGAGCCCGCCCAGGAACCCGGCGTTGATGGTGAGGGCGATCGCACCGCCGACGAAGCCGGGGACGAGGCCGGGCCGGTCGGCCATACCGTAGGCGATGTAGCCGGCCAGGACCGGGACGAGGAAGCCGAAGGCGACGCCGCCGATCTGGAAGAGCAGGGCGCCCCAGCTGTCGGACTGGGTCCACACGAAGTGGTGCAGGACGGACGGCGCGGACTTGATCTCGTAGCCGCCGATCGCGAAGCCGAGGGCGATGAGGAGACCGCCGGCCGCGACGAACGGGACCATGTAGCTCACGCCGGACATCAGCCAGGTGCGGAGCTTGGTGCCGTAGCCCTCGGAGGCGTCGCCCGCCCGGTCCACCGGGGTGGGGGCGGCGCCGGAGGTCACCTCGCCGCGCGCCGCCTTCCCGCGGACCTCTTCGATGAGTTCGGCGGGCCGGTTGATGCCCGCCTTCACACCGGCGTCAACGGTCGGCTTGCCGGCGAAGCGGTCCTTGTCCCGTACGGGGACGTCGTGCGCGAAGATCACGGCGTCCGCCGCCTGGATCACCGCCGGGTCGAGCCGGGTGAAGCCGGCCGAGCCCTGCGTCTCCACGACCAGCTCGACGCCCACCTCCCGCCCGGCGTTCTCCAGGGACTCGGCCGCCATGTAGGTGTGGGCGATCCCGGTGGGGCAGGAGGTGACGGCGACGATCCGGAAGGGCCGCCCGGACGCCCCGCCGACGCCTGCCGCGGGGGCCGCGCCGTCCGCCGCGGGCCCGGTGGCAGGGGCCCTGCCGTCCACAGCGGGACCGGCGGCAGGAGCCGTACCGCCCGCCGCGGGCCCGGTAGCCGCGGCCGGGTTGTCCGCTGCGGCGCCGGCGGAGGCCGCCACCGGTGCCGCAGCGGAGTCGGGGGAGGCGCTCGCGGCACCCGGATCCGCCGCACCCGCCGCCGGGGGCGCCTGCTCGCCGCGGATCAGCGCCGCGGCCGCGGCCGCGTCGGCCACGGAACGCAGGGCTGCCGTGAACTCGGTGTTCATCAGCTGGCGGGCGAGGGAGGACAGGATGGTCAGGTGGGCGTCGTCGGCGCCCGCGGGGGCCGCGATCAGGAAGATGAGGTCGGCCGGGCCGTCCGCCGCACCGAAGTCGACGCCGAGGGCGCTGCGTCCGAAGGCGAGCGTCGGCTCGGTGACGTGGGTGCTGCGGCAGTGGGGGATGCCGATGCCGCCGTCGAGGCCGGTCGGCATCTGGGCCTCACGGGCGGCCACGTCGGCGAGGAAGCCCTCCAGGTCGGTGACCCGGCGCAGGCTCACCATGCGCTCGGCGAGGGCGCGCGCCGCCGCTTCCTTGGTGTCGGCGGACAGGTCGAGATCGACCAGGTCCGCGGTGATCATGTCGCTCATCGCGGGCTCCTCTGCACGCGTGTCGCCCGGAGAGTGGAGTGGGCGGGGGTGGGGACGGGGGTGCTCGGCGGAACAGCGGGGTGGAGCGGGGAGTGACCCGGCGGGTGGCCGGAGGCGGGGCCGGGCAGACCCCGCCTCCTGGGGCGGGCGGGGCGGCTCGGGGTGCCCTGCGGGCCCGCCGGTGCGGCGAGTATCGAGGAGCCTCGCCGTTCCGGGTCCGGTGGTGAGGGGACGTCCGGTGGGGAGGGGACGTCCGGCCGAGGAGCCCCGGCGTTGCCACCGAGCCGCCTGATCCCGGGACGCGCCGCACGACACCAGAAGACGCTCCCAAGACCAGGACGCGCCGCCGGAACCGGGAGTCCGCCGCCGCCACCGGCCCGCACCCCTTCGGACGCGAACCCGCCCGCGGCGACGTCCGGACGCGCCCACTCGGACACAGGCGCACCCGGAACGCGCGCACGCGCCCCATTCATCGCGAAGCCGCTCGCGCCGCGCGGACGTGCCAGTGACACAAGGCCGCCCACGACGCCCGCACGCACCCCATGACACGCCAGGCCGCTCACGGCACCGGTGACCGGCCCCCGGAAGGCGCGGGGATCCACACCGCCGGTGCCTCCCGCCACCACATCGCGCCCGTTCACGGCGCCGGCTCCGTCAGTTCGCGGTCGGCGGGGATGTCCGCCGTGACGGTGACCGCGGCCGGGTCCAGGTCGGCCGGGGTGGGCATGACGCTGCCGGGGAGCCGGACGGCGGCGGCGCCGTGGGCCACTGCGGAGGCGAGTGCCTCGGGGCCGCTGCCGCCGGCGATGAGGAAGCCGGCCAGCGCCGCGTCGCCGGCGCCCACGTTGCTGCGTACGGCGTCCACGCGCGCGCTGCCGAACCAGACGCCCGCCTCGTCCACGAGCAGCTGCCCGTCGGCGCCGAGGCTGGCCAGCACCGCACGCGCGCCCATTCCGCGCAGTTCCTCGGCCGCCTTCACAGCGTCGCCCACGGTGGCCAGGGTGCGCCCGACGGCCTCCGCGAGCTCCCCGGCGTTGGGCTTCACCACGTCGGGCCGGGCGCGCAGCGCCTCCAGGAGCGCACGCCCCGACGTGTCCAGCGCGATGCGTGCGCCCCCGGCGTGCGCCCGGGTGACGACATCGGCGTACCAGGCCGGGGCGAGCCCCCGGGGCAGGCTGCCGCAGCAGGCGATCCAGTCGGCGTCGGGCGACTGCTCGCGCACGGTCTCCAGGAGCCGTTCCTGCTCGGCCGGGGTGAGTTCCGGGCCGGGCGCGTTGATCTTCGTGAGGACTCCGTCGGCCTCCGCGAGGGCGATGTTGGAGCGGGTGGCCCCGGCGACCGGGACGGGGGCGACCTCGATGCCCTGGGCGTCGAGCAGGCCGGCGACGAGTGCGCCCGGTGCCCCGCCGAGCGGCAGGACGGCCACCGTGCGCCGCCCGGCCGCCGCGACGGCGCGCGACACGTTCACGCCCTTGCCTCCGGGGTCGACGCGCTCCCCGGTGGCGCGGACGACCTCGCCGCGCTCCAGGGAGGGGACCTCGTAGGTGCGGTCGAGGGACGGGTTGGGGGTGACGGTGAGAATCATGCGCGCACTACTTCCGTGCCGCCGCGCTCGATGACGGCGGCGTCTTCCGGGCTCAGCCCGCTGTCGGTGATCAGCAGGTCCACGTCGCTCAGGTCACCGAAGCGGGCGAAGTGCTCCTGGCCGTGCTTGGTGGAGTCGGCGAGGAGCACCACGCGGCGGGCGGCGGCGATCGCGGCCCGCTTGACCGCGGCCTCGGCGAGGTCGGGCGTGGTCAGACCGTGCTCGGCGGAGAAGCCGTTGGCGGCGACGAACAGGACGTCGGCGCGGATCTCGCCGTACGCGCGGAGCGCCCACGCGTCCACGGCGGCGCGCGTACGGTGCCGTACGCGCCCCCCGACGAGATGGAGCTGGATACCGGGGTGGTCGGCGAGGCGGGCGGCGATCGGCAGGCTGTGCGTGACGACGGTGAGGGAGGCCTCCAGCGGGATGGCCGCGGACAGCCGCGCCACCGTCGTACCGGCGTCGAGGACCATCGTGCCCTCGGCGGGCAGCTCGGCGAGGGCCGCCTTGGCGATGCGGTCCTTCTCGTCGGCGGCGGTGCCCTCGCGCTCGGCGAGGTCCGGCTCGAAGTCGAGACGGCCGACCGGGATGGCGCCGCCGTGCACCCGGCGGACGAGACCGGCGCGGTCCAGGGCCTTCAGGTCGCGGCGGATGGTCTCCGCCGTCACCTGGAACTCCGCGGCCAGCGACAGCACGTCCACCCGGCCGCCGTCACGGGCGATCCGGAGGATCTCCTGCTGCCGCTCCGGTGCGTACATGTCCGTTTGCCTCCGCCTCATGCCCGAACGTGTGGTTTTCCCGGAGGCTACGCCCGTCGGCCCGGAAAGTAAACAGGTTCGGAAACGAACCGGGCACGATCAGACTCCCCTCCCCGGCCCCCGCCCGGAAGGGATCCGGCCCGCGGACAGCACGAAGTCCGGCACCGCCGCTCGGTGCCGGACAGCGCGAAGCCCGGCACCGCCGCTCGGTGCCGGGCCACGGGCCCCGCGAATCCCCCGCTCAGGACACCAGTTCCCGCTCCCGCTCCTCCGCCCCGGCGGAGGCGGGCTCCTCGGCCGCCCCGCCCTCCACGTGCTGCGCCGGACGCTTCGGCAGCGCGGACATCAGCAGGAAGATGACGCCCATGATCGCTGCCACCCACCACAGGGCGTGCTGGAAGGCGTGCACGAAGGCCGGTCCGACCTGGTCGCGGGTGAGCCGTTCACCGACGCTCCCGAAGAACACCACCGACACCAGGCCGAGGCCGAGCGCGTTGCCCATCTGCTGCACGGTGTTGATCAGCCCGGACGCGGACCCGGCGTGCTCGCGCGGCACCTCGGAGAGCACCGCGTCGGTCAGCGGGGCGACGATCAGGCCCATCCCGGCGCCCATCACGACCAGCGGCAGCGCCATCTGCCAGGAGGCGATGGACTGGCCGTACCGGTGCGCCTCCCAGATGTAGACGAGGACGCCCGCCGCCATCACCAGCGCGCCCGCCTGGAGCACCTTCCGGCCGAACCTCGGCACCAGCTTCTGCACGCTCATCCCGGCCGCCGTCGACACCGCGATCGAGAACGGCACCCCGGTCAGTCCGGCGCGCAGCGGGGACCAGCCGAGGCCGATCTGCATGTACAGCGTCCACACCAGGAAGAAGACGCCGAGCGCGACACCGAAGACGGTCTGTACGGCGATGCCGGCGGCGAAGCTCTTGACCCGGAACAGGGACAGTTCGATCAGCGGGGAGCCGTCCCGGCCGGCCTTGCGCCGCTCGTACGCCACCAGCGCCGCGAACACCACGACCGCGCCGCCCATCGAGAGGTATCCCCACAGCGGCCAGTGCAGCTCGCGGCCGCGGGTGAGCGGGTAGAGCAGCATCAGCAGGCCCAGCGTCACCAGGGCCACGCCGACCAGGTCCAGCTTGAGGGCCTTGGGGGCCTTGGACTCGGTGATGAAGCGGCGGCCGAGGAGGAAGGCGACGACGCCGACCGGCAGGTTGATCAGGAAGATCGGCCGCCATTCGAGCCCGAACAGGTTCCACTCCGTCAGCAGCGCGCCGAGCAGCGGTCCGGAGACCGCGCCGAGGCCGATGATCGCGCCGAACATGCCGAACACCTTGCCGCGCTCGTGCGGCGGGAAGGTGGCGTGCACGATCGACAGCACCTGCGGCACCATCAGCGCGGCCATGGCGCCCTGGAGGATGCGGGACGCGACCAGCATCTCCGGGTTCGCGGCGAAGCCGCACAGCGCGGAGGCGACGGTGAAGCCGCCTATGCCGATCAGGAACAGCCGGCGGCGGCCGTGGATGTCGCCCAGCCGCCCGCCGGTGATCAGTCCGGCGGCGAACGCCAGCGCGTATCCCGCGGTGATCCACTGGATCTGGCTGAAGCTCGCGCCCGCGTCCTTCTGGATCGAGGGGATCGCGATGTTGACGATCGTCACGTCGACGAGGTCCATGAAGGCCGCCGTCATGACGATGGCCAGCGCGAACCACCGCCTCCGGTCGGCCGCGGGTGTGGGAAGCGCCGCGGGTGCGGGAAGCGCGGTGGCTGCCGGGCGCGAGCTGTTGTGGCTGTCGTTCGGGGTCATGAGAACAAGCTAGAACCCCAGTAGGTCAGATCATGTCCTAGATATGGGGCATCCTCGATGACATGACGACGGACACTCCGGCACGGCTGCTGCAGCTCCTCTCCCTCCTCCAGACCCCGCGCGAGTGGCCCGGCGGCGAGCTGGCCGACCGGCTCGGGGTGTCCCGCCGTACCGTGCGGCGGGACGTCGACCGGCTGCGCGAACTGGGCTATCCCGTGCAGGCCACGATGGGCGCCGACGGCGGGTACCGGCTGGTCGCGGGCAAGGCGATGCCACCGCTCGTGCTGGACGACGAGGAGGCCGTGGCCATCGCCGTCGGCCTGCGCGCCGGCGCCGGACACGCCCTGGAGGGCGTCGACGAGGCCTCGGTGCGGGCGCTCGCCAAGCTGGAGCAGGTGCTGCCGGCCCGGCTGCGCCACCGGGTCTCCACACTCCAGGCCGCGACCACCCCGCTGACCAGCGGCGACGGGGCGACCATCGCGCCCGAGACGCTGACCGTCATGGCGTCCACGGTGGCCGGCGGGGAGCGGCTCCGGTTCGCCTACCGGGCGAAGGACGGCAGCGAGTCGCGCCGGCTGACCGAGCCGTACCGGCTGGTGTCGACGGGCCGCCGCTGGTACCTCGTCGCGTACGACCTCGACCGCGAGGATTGGCGCACGTTCCGCGTGGACCGGGTCAGCGAACCGTTCGCGACCGGGGCCCGGTTCACGCCCCGGGAGCTGCCGACGGGCAGCGCGGCGGAGTTCCTCCGGCAGTCCATCCATCGCCGGCAGGAGACGTACGCGTTCGAGGTGCGGTTCGCCGCACCGGTGGAGTCGGTCGCGGCACGGGTCCCGGGCTGGCTCGGCACCCCGGAGGCGGACGGCGCCGACGGCTGCGTGCTGCACGGGACCTCCGGTGACCCCGTGGAGTGGCTGGCGGTGCGGCTGGCGATGACGGGGTACGAGTTCACGGTCCGGTCACCGACCGAACTCGTCGACTCGGTAAGGGCGTTGGGGGCACGGCTGAGCCGGGCGGCCGGGTGACACCGGGCCTGGTGGAGACGCTGTGCCGATGTGGCAGAATCTGGCATCCGGCGGTGCCACCCCGGCGTTCAGGTACGGGGTGGCCCGCCGTATTCGGCACTCGGCACTCGGCCTCGGCGAGCAGGAGCGTCCACGCCCCCCCACGAAGAACAGCCGGGCTCCGGCGCCCGGGGGGGGTAGGCGCCGAAGCCCGGCTCTGGGAGGTCCCGACGCCGGGGGGGATGTGCGTCGGGACGTGGCTTTCACCATGTGGCCGGGCGTGCGGTACTGCGTGGGGGTGTCGAACCAGAGGTGCGGGCTGGGGTCAGGCTGGTGAACCGTGGGGGGAGTGCGGTCCTGGGAGTGCTGTGAGGGCCCAACTCCGGGGCCCTGGAGGGTTTTTCCCCCGGACCCCGGCCTTGAAGCGGCGGTACCACGCCATGTTTGCGCCGTCTTTCGCCACCCGGCGTACGCCGGTACGGCACAATCCACTTGTGCTGCTACGGCGAAGAACTCCCCGAGTCACGCGTCCGCGTGGGCGAGGACCGCACCCGATCCCATGGGCGAGGACCGCGCCCGAAGCCAGAACCGCACCCGGCGCGTGAGCGAGGGCCGCATCCGTCCGAGTAGGCCAGGACCGGACCCGGCCGTCCCAACGGACACCCCGCACCGGACCGGTCCGCGAACCGCCTACGCCGCCGCGTCGAACCCCGTGTCGCGGGCCAGCTTCTTCAGCTCCAGCAGGGCGTGCTTCTCGATCTGGCGGATGCGCTCGCGGGTGAGGCCGTGCTCCTTGCCGACCTCGGTCAGCGTGCGCTCCCGGCCGTCCTCGATGCCGTACCGCATCTTGATGATGGAGGCCGTGCGCTGGTCGAGGCGGCCGATCAGGTCGTCCAGTTCCTCGCTGCGCAGCAGCGTGAGCACCGACTGCTCGGGAGACACCGCCGAGGTGTCCTCCAGCAGGTCGCCGAACTGCGTGTCGCCGTCGTCGTCCACGGACATGTTCAGCGAGACCGGGTCACGGGCCCAGTCGAGCACGTCGATGACGCGCTCCGGGTTCGAGCCCAGCTCGGCGGCGATCTCCGCCGGCTCCGGCTCCCGGCCGTGCTCCCGGTTGAACTCCCGCTGGACACGGCGGATACGGCCCAACTCCTCCACCAGGTGGACGGGGAGCCGGATCGTGCGCGACTGGTCGGCGATGGAGCGGGTGATGGCCTGACGGATCCACCAGGTGGCGTACGTCGAGAACTTGAAGCCCTTGCGGTAGTCGAACTTCTCGACGGCGCGGACCAGGCCCGCGTTGCCCTCCTGGATCAGGTCGAGCAGGGGCAGGCCGCTGCGCGGGTAGCGCCGGGCCACCGCCACGACGAGGCGGAGGTTGGAGCGGATGAAGACGTCCTTGGCCCGCTCGCCCTCGGCGACCAGCGCCTCCAGCTCCTCGCGGGAGGCTTCCGCCCTGGTCTCCTCGTCACCTTCGAGAACCTGCCGCGCGAACACGCCCGCCTCGATGGTCTGGGACAGCTCGACCTCCTTGGCGGCGTCCAGCAGCGGTGTACGCGCGATCTCGTCGAGGTACATGCCGACCAGGTCGCGGTCGGCGATCTCGCCGGCGTGGGCGCGAACACTGCCTGCCGAGCCGCCTGTCTCGCCGGTGGCGGACTGACGACGGGCGACGGCACGGGTTGCCATGCGTGCTCCCTTGCGATGGTGGACTGGCGGGTGATCCTGACGAACGCTCGGCACTTCGGGGGCGGTCTCCGGTCTGTCTGCCGGAACTCTGACCGAGTGCCCTGCATCCGATGGAAACAACGACTAGAATCCGGACAGAATTCCCAACCCGCCCCTCGATTTTTCTGATCTTGCAGTACCCTGTCGCCCCACGTCGGCTGCGCTCGGTCACCGACCGTACGGAAGCGCAGGTCAGGCGGTGATTCGCGCCCGCCCCGCCGCCCTCGCGGATCTCCGTGGGCACCGCCGGAAAGAGACGCCCATCACGCCACTGTGCTGCTCGGCTCTCCCACCCCGGTAGACGGCCCACTCCCCCGGAAGGTTGCCGCGCCGGCGGACCGTGCCCTCACCCGTCCCCAACCGTCCTCTCAGCCGAACTGCACCGACCGCTTCGCCAGCCCCATCCAGAACCCGTCGATCACGGACCTCTGGTCGGCGAGTTCGCCGGCGGCCTCGGCCGCGCCCATGGTCACGAACAGCGGGGCGAAGTGCTCGGTGCGCGGGTGGGCGTAGCGGCCGGCCGGGGCCTTGTCCATGAAGTCCAGCAGGGTGTCCCAGTCGCGGTGCTCCAGCGCCCGCCGCCCCCAGTCGTCGAACTCGGCGGACCAGCTCGGGACGCCGCCGCCGGTGTGGCGCAGGGCGGCCAGGTTGTGGGTGAAGAACCCGGAGCCGACGATCAGCACGCCCTCGTCGCGCAGCGGGGCGAGCCTGCGGCCGATGTCCATCAGGCGGGCGGGGTCGAGCGTGGGCATGGAGATCTGCAGGACGGGGATGTCGGCGGCCGGGAACATCTCGACGAGCGGGACGTAGGCGCCGTGGTCGAGGCCCCGGTCGGGGATGTCCTGGACGGGGGTGCCGGGGGCGCGCAGCAGCTTGCGGACGGAGTCGGCCAGCTCCGGTGCGCCGGGGGCGTCGTAGCGGACCCGGTAGTAGTGCTCGGGGAAGCCCCAGAAGTCGTACACGAGGGGCACGGTTTCGGTGGCGCCTAGGGCGAGCGGGGCCTCCTCCCAGTGGGCGGAGACCATGAGGATCGCCCGGGGGCGGGGCAGGCCGGCGGCCCAGGCGGCGAGCTGGCCGGGCCAGACGGGGTCGTCGGCGAGCGGCGGGGCGCCGTGGCTGAGGTACAGGGCGGGCATGCGCTCCGGGGTGACGGGGCGGTGTTCCTCGACGGCGACGGACGACATGGCGGCGGCTCCCCAGGAAAAGTCCTTTAACTCTCAAGCTTTCCTCTCCACCGTACGCCCCGCCCGCAACTAGTTCAAGTTTCAAGAACCCGCCCCGTACAGTGGATCCCATGAACACGGCAACGGGCCCCGCCGACCGGCACCGCTGGCTCACCGACGACGAACAGCGCGTCTGGCGCGCCTATCTGCACGCCACGACCCTGCTGGAGGACCACCTCGACCGGCAGCTCCAGCGGGACGCGGGCATGCCGCACATCTACTACGGCCTCCTCGTCACCCTCGCCGAGGCGCCGCGCCGCCGGCTGCGGATGACCGAGCTGGCGATGAGGTCGAAGATCACCCGCTCCCGGCTGTCGCACGCCGTCGCGCGCCTGGAGAAGAACGGCTGGGTGCGCCGCGAGGACTGCCCGGGCGACAAGCGGGGCCAGTTCGCCGTGCTCACCGAGGAGGGTCTGGAGGTGCTGCGGCGCACCGCGCCGGGCCATGTGACCGCCGTACGGCAGGCGATGTTCGAGCGGCTGACGCCGGAACAGCAGAAAGCCCTCGGCGAGATCATGGAGATCGTCGCCGAGGGCCTCCAGCCCAACGAAGCGGGTGCGGACCTGCCCTGGCTCCGCTAAGCCGTCGCCGTACGCCCGGTCAGTGGGGCACCACCGGCGGTCAGTGGGCCACCACCGGCACCGGCACCTCGTCCTCGACGCCCTGGCCGTCGCCCGTGGCCACCGTGGTGGAGCCGGGGCGGCCGGCGTTGACGAAGGTGAAGGCGATCAGCGCGGCCAGGCCGAGGATGCCGACGGCGAACCAGATCGCCGTGGTGTAGCCGTGCACCATGCCCTGCAGCCCGACCAGCTGCTGCTGCGGCTTGGAGGCGGCGCCGGCGATGTGGTCCTTGATGTACGACGTCTTCGCGGACGCGGCGATCGTGTTCAGCAGGGCGGTGCCGATCGCGCCGCCCACCTGCTGCGAGGTGTTGACCATCGCGGAGGCGACACCGGCGTCCCGGGGCTCGACTCCGGTGGTGGCCAGGGACATGGCCGGCATGAACGCCGTACCCATGCCGAGGCCGAGCAGCAGCATCGCGGGCAGCAGCAGCGCGGCGTACGACGAACCGATCTCCATCTGCGTCAGCAGCAGCATGCCGATGCCGGCGACCAGGAAGCCGGGGCCCATGAGCAGCCGGGCCGGGGTCCGGGTCATCAGGCGGGCACCGATCTGGGTGGAGCCCGTGATCATGCCGACGATCATCGGCAGGAACGCGAACCCGGTCTTGACCGGCGAGTAGCCCTTCACGATCTGCAGGTAGTAGGTCAGGAAGAGGAACAGGCCGAACATGCCGATGATGGCGAGGCCGAGCGAGAGGTAGACACCGCCGCGGTTGCGGTCGCGGACCACGCGCAGCGGCAGCAGCGGGGCCTTGACCCGGGACTCGACCAGCACGAACGCGAGCAGCAGCACCACCGAGGCGACGAACATCGAGACGGTCAGGGTGTCGCCCCAGCCGTCGGACGCGGCGCGGGTGAAGCCGTAGACCAGGGCGACCAGGCCGAGGGTGGACAGGATCACGCCGGGGATGTCGAGCGGGGAGCGGTTGCGGCCGCCCTTGGGCTCGCGGATGACGAAGTAGGCGCCGAGCGCGGCGACGATCGCGAACGGCACGTTCACGAAGAAGGTCCAGCGCCAGTCCAGGTACTCGGTGAGGAAGCCGCCGAGGATCAGGCCGACGGCGCCGCCGCCGCCGGCGATCGCGCCGTAGATGCCGAAGGCCTTGGCGCGCTCCTTGGCGTCCGTGAACATCACGGCGAGCAGGGACAGCGCGGCCGGGGCGAGCAGGGCGCCGAAGACACCCTGGAGGGCGCGGGCGCCGAACATCATCGCGCCGGTGGTGGCGGCGCCGCCGAGCGCGGAGGCCGCGGCGAAGCCGGTCAGACCGGTGACGAAGGCGCGCTTGCGGCCCCACAGGTCGGCGATCCGGCCGCCGAACAGGAGCAGGCCGCCGAAGGCGAGGGCGTAGGCCGTGATGACCCACTGCCGGTTGCCGTCGGATATGCCGAGGTCCTGCTGGGCGGAGGGCAGGGCGATGTTCACGATGGTGGCGTCGAGGACGACCATCAGCTGGGCGAGCGCGATGAAGACGAGCGCTTTCCAGCGGTTCGCGTCACCGCTGTTGGCGGTGACGCCGGGAGCCTTGAGGGCTGTTTCGGACATGGTGGTACCCACTTCGGGACTTCGTGACGGAAAAGAGCAGGTGAGGGCAGGTTCGGGTGAGGGCAGGGGTCAGTGAGGCGGTGGGCGCCGGGCGCGGCACGTGCACAGGGGGAGACTGGTGCCGTCCCCCGAACTCATCGGCTACGACGCGGTCGGTCGCGGCCGGACTCGATTCGGTGACCGGACTCGGTTCCGCGGCCGGACTCGGTTCGGTGACCGCCGGACCGGGCGGTTCAGTGGCCGCCGGTCCGCGTGGTCAGCACTGACGCAGTTCCTCCAAGGTGATGGCCGTACCCGGAAGGACGGTGTGGGCCGGGGCCCGCAGCCCGTCCAGGAACAGCTGCAGATGACGGTGGACGAAGCGGTCGGCGACCAGGCAGTCCGTGCCGGCCGGGGGCCGGCTGATCTGCGCGACGCCTATCAGCAGGTCACCGACGCCCACATCGGGGCGGAGCTGGCCGGCCGACTTGGCGCGGGTCATGACCTCCTCGACGAGGTGTTCGACCCGGGTTCGGGCCGCTTCCAGGTCGGGGTGGTGCTGGTCGAAGGTGCTGGACACCATCGGGCACAGCGCGCTGATCCGCTCGTCGGCGGCGGAGTGCGCGAAGCGTTCCAGCGCCGCGAAGGCGTCCCCCTCCGCGAGGGCCCGCTCGGCCGCCTCGGACGTACGGTCCATGACGGTGCAGACCACCTCGCGGACCAGGGCGTCGCGGTCGGGGAAGTTCCGGTACAGCGTGGCGTTGCCGACGCCGGCCCTGCGGGCGATCTCATCGAGCGGCACCCCCGCGCCGTGCTCGACGAACATCTCCTGGGCGGCGGTGACGATCCGCTCCCGGTTGCGCAGGGCGTCGGCGCGGGGCCGGGGCACCTTGCGCTGTACGGGGGTGGCGGTCTGCACGGCGGACTCCTCGACTGCTGGGCTGATGGTGACCGGCGACCGGCTGCAGCCGGCGACCTTCTCGAAGCTGGTGACGATCCGGGGAGGCTCTCCCCGTTTCGTTCGGACACAGTGCTAAACGGGGAACGGCTCCCCGTTTGTTTCCCATCTCGGGAAAGATTTCCGGTGACCTGGCTCACAGCGCACCCAGCGGCCCTCCGGGCGTCCGACTCACCCCACTTCGCCCCTATTTCACACCCCTGCGGGCTGTAAATCCCACGATCGGTCGCCTCCAGCGCGCGCCTCCCGCCCCCGCGACACAGGGTGAGCGCATGGGTGCAGTCGGAGACCGGCGGCTGCCGTGGAGCGAAGGGTCCATGCATGCAGCCGCAGCCGCACCGCCGTCTCATACGCCCACGCCGTGTGGCCGCCCTCGCCCTCGTGACCGCCCTGACCTTCGCGCTGAGCACCGCGGCCGGCACCGGCCACCTGGCGACGCCGTCCACCGCGGGACCCGTCGGCCAGGCCCGCACCCCCGCGCTCGCCTCCTGCATGATCAACGGCGGTCTCGGCGTGCAGATGACGGAGGGCATCCCCACGCCGGGCGGCTACGCCCCCTCCACCGGGACCGTCCACGCCCTCACCCTGATGATCGACTTCTCCGACGCGCCGGGCCGGGGCAGCGCCCTCAACCGCTTCCACGAGTTCTTCCCGCAGACCCGCAAGTGGTTCGCGACCGCGTCGTACGGCCGTCTCGACTACCGCCCCGAGACCCCCATCCCCACCTGGCTGCGCATGCCCAGACCCTTCCGGTCCTACGGCATAGAGCGCGGCGCCCCCTTCGACCCCGGGTACCGGCAGCTGGTCCAGGACATCGTGGCCGCCGCCGATCCCAGGGTGGACTTCCGCTCGTACGACCTGCTGAACGTGCTCGTCACGCCCAACGCGGGCCCCTCCGCACTCGACACGGTCCTGTCCGTGACCTTCGCGGGCAACAGCGAGGCCCCGGTCGCCGACGGCGTGCCCATCGCCAACGCGTCCTTCGTCTACTCCCGCCAGGACGACGGCTCCGGCTCCTACGCCAAGACCGGCTACCGCGTCCTGCCCCACGAGAACGGCCACGTCTTCGGCCTGCCCGACCTCTACACCCAGGCGGGCGGCGGCTCCGTCGGCCACTGGGACATCATGAGCGAGGACTGGGGCGCCGACAACGACATGCTCGCCTGGCACAAGTGGAAACTCGGCTGGCTGGACGCCTCCCAGGTCGCCTGCGCCGCCCGCTCCGGCTCCACCGAGTACACCCTGACCCCGCTCTCCCGGCCGGGCGGCGGCAAACTCGTCTTCGTCCCGCTGGACGGGCGCACCGGCTACGCCCTGGAACTGCGCACCCAGAGCGGCAACGACGAGGACGTGTGCCGGCCGGGCATCCTCATCTACAAGGTCGACTCCACGGTCGACACCGGCCGCGGCCCGGTCAAGGTCTACGACTCCCACCCCAACAGCGGCGGCTGCACCCGCAGCCCCAACGTCCAGGCCGAACTCTCCGACGCCCCCTTCACCCCGGGCGAGTCCTTCAGGGACGTACGGCACAAGGTGACCGTCCGGGTCCTGGGCATCGACATGGACGGCAACTACCGGGTCCGGGTGACGCGGGGTTAGGTCGTGGACAGGGATGGCCGTGACCAGGCCGTGTTCTTCTCGACCTCATGGGTGGGATCGGGAACCGCGGGCCGATACCCCTCCTAAGGTCACCGGCCCGTCGCCGCCCCCGACTGTGCCAGGTGATATCCCAGGGGGGTCGCGACGTGCCTGACGGACTGGCCCATGCGCAGGCTCCGGATCAGACCGGTACGGCGTAGCACCGCTGCGGACCGACTGGCCGCGGCGTTCGACACGCCGAGCCGCGAGGCGAGTTGCTGCCCTGTGATGCCTCCGGACACGACGACGGCCTCAAGCGCCTCCGCCCGGCCGGTACCCAACAGGGCACGAAGAGCGAGCAGTTGGTCCGAATGGGGCTGCGGAGGTGCTCCTGCCGGAATCCGGACGGTCAGGTGGTCGAGGGCCGGCTCGGCCAGCACCACCTGCCTGCCGAGCGCCACCGCCTGGATCCGGAGGGCGCGGTCGCCGAGTTCCATGTCGGCGTCGAAGACCGTGGGCACCTCCAGGACGCCGTGTCGGAGCCTGATGCGGTGTCCGAGTCGGTGGAGCATCGCCGAGGCTCCCCTGCCGACGTAGAGGTGCGACAGGTCAGCCACCCGAGCCGAGACCGCCGAACTGATGCCCGTACGCCGCGCGTCGACAGCCACGCTGCGCAGATGGCCGGTGATCTCGGCCAGGACGCCATGGGCCCGGTCGTCCCCTTCGGCGAGCGCCTTGGTGAAGGGCATGGGAGAGCGTCGGGCGAACAAATGGGACAGGTACTGCGGGCCGACGCCTTCGGCGAGATCCGGGCGGGTGCTTCGGGAGTACAGCTGCGCCAACGGCTCATCGGGCCGCCCGCGCCGGGCTTGGGCCACCCCCGCCGCCGACAGTTCGGCGTCGAAGTCGGGGACGGCACAGAGCCGCACGTTGCCTAACCCCTCGGACCCGAGATGAATGCGTATCAAAGTCGCCCCCAGTGGTCTTGACGCCCTGATCAGGGCTTTTGCGTGTACCGGGTAAAAGCTGCCCGCGTCCGGTCCCGCCCGTAACGATGGGCACGCACCACGGACGCGACGCCGAGTGTCACAGCGGCTCGCCCAGCTCTCATCCTTCTCCGCACGCCGGCCGCCCGTCCACGCGGCGCACCAGTCGCGACAACGGCGCTTCCGCGCACCGGCACGGCACGGCACGGCACGGCACGGCACGGCACCGGAGACTCGACGAAAGGAACATCCACATGCCTCGCTCCATGACCAGCCCCCGCCCCGGCGGTGTGAGTATCCGCAGGAAGGCCGGAATCGCCGTCTCGGCCCTCGCCCTTGCAGGCGCCGGCGTGGCGATGGCCGCGCCCGCCCACGCGATCGGCGCCACGGGCTGCCCGACCAACGGACTCACCGTGGTCACCTCCGGCGGCACGAACTACTGCGCCGCCGGTTCCATCGGCTACAAGACCACTCACCAGCTCTTCGGCGTGAACCAGATCTCCCACGCCGTCTACGAGCACACGAACTGGAACTGGGCCTGCTTCTACAACGTGAACGGGCCGCTCAAGCTGAGGCCTGGTCAGTGGAGCCCCTACTTGGGCGACAACAACATGACCTTCGCGCTGGAGATCGACAACCCCAACTGGACGTGACCGCCGACCGGCCCGGTCCGTGAACCCGGCGTCCGCCGCCGTGTGCTCGCAACGCGGCGGCGGACGCTTTTCCTTGGAAGGACCCGAATGAAGCTCTCCCGGGCGCTGGCCACCACCACACTGGTCACCACTCTCGCGGGCTGCGGCGCGACGGCGGCCGGCCGGCCGACACTGCCACCGACCGGAAGGATCACCGCCATCACCCGTGTCGACCAGGTCGTGCGGCCGATCGACGCATACCTCCCCACCCCCGCACAGACCGAGATCGTCGAGCGGGCCGCCTACGTGTCGAGCGTCAAGTGCCTGAAAAGGTTCGGCATCTCGCAGACACCCGGCCCGGAACCGGCACCGGGCGACCCGGCACGCCGAGACGTACGGTCCGCGCTCTACGGCTACTTCGCCGCCCCGGACCAGATCGCGGCCAAGGGCTACGACGCCGTCGCCGTACCCCGGTCCCGGGCGGCGATACCGACTGCGGTTCGGCGGGTCTACTTCGGCCGGGACGACACCGGTGCCACGATCACCGTCTTTCACGGCAAGGCCGTACCCCGAGGCGGCTGCCTGAAGGAGGGCCTCGACACGGCCGGAGCGTCGTCCCTCCTCGGAGCCGACCCGTCGGCGCTTCCGGGAGGGGGCCCCAAGGAGCCACTGGACGATCCGCGCGTGGTGGAAGCCGACCGGGCATGGAGCGCCTGCATGAAGGCGCACGGCTTCACGTACGCGACGCCCGCGGACGCCTACATGGACTCACGCTGGCGCACCCAGGCGACGAGCGCCAACAGCTCCGTGACACACAGCAAAGCCGAGATCGACACCGCGACCACCGACATGGCCTGCAAGCGATCCACGAACTTCATGGGAACCGCCGTCGCCGTCCAGAGCGGCTACGACAAGCAGTACATCGCGGCCACGACCCCCGCACTCACCCGCTTCACACAGCGGCTCGCCGAGCGGATCGCCGCAGCCAAGCGGGTACTTGCGCGCACCACCCCAGAGTGACCCACGCCGGCCCGCTTGTTCAGCAACCCTCAAGGGCACAGCCGGTCAGGCAAGGCGGAGACCGGTCGGAAGACCGCGGCGAACGTCGTCGTCTTCCTCGGTGTCCCGCTGCTCGCGGGCTTCCTGACCCGGCGCATCGGCGAAAGGAAGCTGGGCCGGACGTCGTACGAGACGGCCTTCCTTTCGAAGATCGGCCCGTGGGCGCTGTACGGCCTGCTCTCCGCGATCGTCGTCCTCTTCGCCCTGCAGGGGAAGACGATCACCTCGCGACCGCTGGACGTCGCCCGCATCGCGCTCCCGCTGCTGGCGTACTTCGCCGTGATGTGGTTCGGCGTCTTCGCCCTCGGCAAGGCGATCGGTCTGGCCCACGACCGCACCGCCACGCTCGCCTTCACCGCCGCCGGCAGCGACTTCGAACTCGCCGTCGCCATCGCCGTCGCCATCGCCACCTTCGGCGTCACCAGCGGCCAGGCCCTCTCGGGCGTCGTCGGCCCGCTCATCGAGGCCCCGGTCCTGGTCGCCCTCGTCTACGTCTCCCTCGCCCGGCGGCGCAGATTCACCGACACCCGGCAGCCGGTGACCGCGCCACGGGAAGGCTGACGGTACACAGGACATGACGGCTTCGGCCGACGAGCCGCGCCTGCACCTGCTCGGCTACGGCGACTGGACCGGCCCGGCGTCCGCCACCCTCATCGGCACCGGCCGCCCCACGCGAGGCGGCTCGCGACATCACGGCGCTGCTCGGGTGAAGGCCGTCGCCCTGTTCAGCTGAAGGCCGTCGCCCTGCTCAAGCCGCGGTCGGGCCGAGCGTCAGCAGCCGGCCCATCGCGGCCAGGACGGACGGCTCCACGCGGTAGTACACCCAGGTGCCGCGCCGCTCGGAGGTGAGCAGGCCGGCCTCCCGGAGCTTCTTCAGGTGGTGGGAGACGGTCGGCTGGGACACGCCCACGTCGGAGATGTCGCACACGCACGCCTCGCCGCCCTCGTGCGAGGCCACCGCCGAGAACAACCGCAGCCGCACGGGGTCACCGAGCGCCTTGAACATCCGGGCGGCGGTCTCGGCCTCCTCCGCCGTGAACGCCCGCTCGGTGAGGGGCGGGCAACAGGGCACCGCGGCGTCGTAGTCCGGTTCGATCAGCGGCAGCGCCTTCGAGTTCGACATACGTCTACGTTGACATACATCGAATCAAAACGCCCAGGCGCGGCCGGCCGCCCCTCACGCGAGTGTCAATAATTCGATGAACGTCTATGTTGACGTCTATCAAATCAGGTGCCATGCTGACCCCACAAGCCATCGACGATCGTCGAAGTAAAGGGGAATGCCGTGAGTGCCAGGACCGACCAGCTGCCTGTTGTCGTCATCGGTGCGGGCCCCATCGGGCTGGCCGCCGCCGCCCGTCTCGTCGAGCGCGGTATCGAACCGCTGGTCCTGGAGGCAGGTGCGTCGGCCGGTGCCGCCGTACGGGAGTGGGCGCATGTGCGGCTGTTCTCGCCGTGGGCGGAGGTCATCGACCCGGCCGCCGAGAAGCTGCTGGCTCCGACCGGCTGGACCCGGCCCGACGGTGCCGCGTACCCCACGGGTGGCGACTGGGCCGAGCGGTACCTCCAGCCGCTGGCCGACACCCTGGGCGACAAGGTCCGCTACGGCGCGAGGGTGACCGGTGTGGCCCGCGCGGGGCGTGACCGCGTCGTCGACGCCGGCCGGGACGAGCAGCCCTTCACGGTGCACGTGGAGTCGTCGGACGGCCAGGAGGCGCGCATCGCCGCCCGTGCCGTCATCGACGCCTCCGGCACCTGGTCCACGCCGAGCCCGATGGGCGCCGACGGCCTGCCCGCCGTAGGGGAGAAGGCGGCCGCCGACCACATCTCCTACCGTGTCCCCGACCTCACCGACCCCGCTGTGCGCGCCCGCTACGCCGGCCGGCGCACCGCCGTCGTCGGATCCGGGGCCTCCGCCTTCACCGCCCTCGCGTACCTCGCCGACCTGGCGGAGCGGGAGCCGGGCACGCACGCGGTGTGGATCCTGCGCCGCGGCATCACCGGCTCGACCTACGGCGGCGGCGAGGCCGACCAGCTTCCCGCCCGCGGGGCCCTCGGCCTGCGCGCGAAGGCTGCCGTCGAGGCCGGCCACGCGAGCGCGGTCACCGGCTTCCGCACCCAGGCCGTGGACACCGACGGCGACAGCCTGGTCCTCCGCGCGGAGGACGGCCGACGCCTCGACCCGGTCGACGAGGTCATCGTCCTGACCGGCTTCCGCCCGGACCTCTCCTTCCTCTCCGAGCTCCGCCTCGGCCTCGACGAACGCCTCCAGGCCCCGACCGCGCTCGCCCCGCTCATCGACCCCAACGTCCACTCCTGCGGCACGGTCTACCCGCACGGCGTCAAGGAACTCGCCCACCCCGAGCAGGGCGTCCACCTGGCCGGCATGAAGTCCTACGGCCGCGCCCCCACGTTCCTCGCCCTGACCGGCTACGAGCAGGCCCGCTCCATCACCGCGGCGATCGCGGGCGACCACGAGTCCGCCGAACGCGTGGAACTGACCCTCCCCGAAACCGGCGTGTGCGGCGGCGCCGGCCTCTACGAGACCCCCGACGCCACCCAGAGCGGCGCAGCGGGCGGCTGCTGCGGCGCACCGGCGGTCCTCCAGATCGGCGCGGACACGCAGGCCCCGGCGTCCACCGGCGGCTGCTGAACAGCCCCTGCCGATGAAGGATCTCCGGACCGGCGGGGCCGTGATCGGCGCGGGGGACCGATCACGGCCGCGCGCCGCCCTGCCAGCCCTCTGCGCCACCCAGATCACCGGCTGGGGAATCGTCTACTACGCCTTCCCCGTCCTGAACCCGCGGATCACCGCCGGCACGGGCTGGCCGGCGACCGCCACGACGGCCGCCTTCTCCGGCGCGCTCCTGGTCTCGGCGCTCACCGGCGTCCTCGTCGGCCGCGTCATCGACCGGCGAGGACCACGCGCCGTGATGACGGCGGGCTCCCTGATCGGCGTCGTGGCCGTACTGGCCGTCGCCCACGCCTCCACCCTGCCGGTCTTCACGGCGGCCTGGCTGCTGGCCGGGGTCTCCATGGCCGCCACCTTCTACCAGCCCGCCTTCGCCGCCCTCACCCGCTGGTGGGGCGAGCAGCGCGTACGAGCCCTGACCACCGTCACGTTCGCGGGCGGACTCGCCTCCACCGCCTTCGCCCCGCTGACCGCCGCACTCGCCGGCCACCTGGGCTGGCGCGCCACCTACACGGTCCTGGCACTGATCCTGGCGCTCGTGACCGTCCCGGCCCACGCCTTCGCCCTGCGAGCACCCTGGCCTCCCGCACCCGCACTGTCCGCCGGCCCGTCCACCGCACCCGGACGCGTGGTCCGCAGCCGGTCCTTCCTGATGCTCACGGCCGCACTCACGCTGAACAGCTTCGCCATGTACGCCGTCGTCATCGCCCTCGTGCCGCTCCTGATCAGCCGTGGCACGAGCCCCGCAGCCGCCGCGTGGGCCCTCGGCCTGGGAGGCGCGGGCCAGACACTGGGCCGCACCCTGTACGCCACCCTCGCCGGCCATACCGGCGTCACCACCCGCACCGTCACCCTGATCGCCCTGGGCGGAGCCACCACCATGGCCCTCGCCCTGACCCCCGGCCCCTTCCCCCTCCTCCTCGGCGTCGCCGTCGCCGCCGGAGCAGTACGCGGCAACCTCCCCCTGCTCCAGGCCACAGCCGTCAGCGACCGCTGGGGAACCACCCACTACGCCCACCTCTCCGCCCTCCTGGGGGCACCGGCCACCGCCGCCTCCGCGGTAGCCCCGTTCGCCGGAGCCGCCCTCGCACTGCAACTCGGCGGCTACCCAGCCCTCTTCACCACCCTCGCGGCGATCTCGGCCCTCGCGGCCGTACCGGCGGCGGGATCGGGACTCGCCGAGGGCACGGGGTCCGCCACCCGGCCAACCGACGAAGGCAGCGCCACCGCCAGGCGCCGACCGAACTGAGGCAGCGAGGAACCACTTCACCGCACCGAACCCCTCGGCCAGGCCCTGCCCCGCCTCAAAGGGTTCCGTCAGGTGTCTACGATGCGTGCCCCCGCCCACCCGCTACACTGACCGCGGTGGACCCAATCGGCCCACACAACCTGTCGGCGACAGACCTGCGACCCACAGCTCACCGGGCCTGGGTTCCAGACACGTTTTCCGACAGATCCCCGCCTTCGTGGGATCTGTCGAAAACCACCTTCGCGCATGTCAGCGCAGGACACCCCGCAGCCCTCAAAACGGCTGAGGCGCGATTTCAAAACGCGGTCCCTTCGCCGCAGGTCAAGCACGTCGTCGCTCCTGCGGCTGAAGCCGGGAGCCAGGCGCACGCATATCCGGCTCGGGCGACAGCAGAAGCTCATGACTCACCCGCCTGGCCTAGTGACGCACTAACCCATGGGGCGGGCGGCTCGCTCCTCCACTCGATCCGTCGGCCGGGTGCTCGCCGCATCGGTCAGTTCAGGGCGGAGACAAAGTCGGCCAGGCGATCGAGCGCCTCTCTCAGTAGCTCGGGCGGCACTGTGTAGGAGATCCGGACGTGGTTGGGTGCGGCGAAATCGGTGCCTGGGACGACTGCCACGTTGGCCTCGGCCAGGAGGAGTTCGGCGAAGTCGGCGGCGGAGGTGATGGAACGGTCGCCGTAGGTCTTGCCGTACAGCCCGGTGACATCGGCGAGGAGGAAGAAGGCGCCCTCGGGGGTGCCGGCGACCTGCAGGCCGGGGGTGTCGTCGAGGGCCTTGATGGTGGTGAGGCGCCGGGCGTCCAGCTCGGCGCGGCGGCGCTCCAGCTCGGCTCCCAGGTCAGCGGACAGCGCGCCGAGTGCTGCCCGTTGGGAGATGGAGGACGGTGCTGACGCGGTGTGACTCTGCAGGGCGGCTACGGCGGTGGTCAGTTCGGTGGGGGCGGCCAGCCATCCGATGCGCCAGCCGGTCATCGCGAAGGTCTTCGAGACGCCGCCGATGGTGACGGTGCGGGACGCGATCTCGGGTCCGAGGGAGGCGACGGAGGCGAACCGTGCGTCGCCGAAGACCCAGTGGTCGCAGATCTCGTCGCTGATGATGGCGAGGTCGTGGTCGGCCGCGACCTCGGCCAGGGCCGCCAGTTCGATGCGGCTGTAGACGACGCCCGAGGGGTTGGCCGGGCTGTTCAGGAGGAGGACCCGCGTGCGGCTGGTGACGGCGGCGCGCAGTTGCTCCGGGGTGACCTTCAGGCCGTTGCCGGTTTCGGGCTGGACCGGTACGGGCTTGCCGCCGGCCAGGGTGATCAGGTGTGGGTAGCTGACCCAGTACGGGGCCGGGACGAGAACCTCGTCGCCCGGTTCGAGGAGGGCGGTGAACGCGTAGTGGAGGGCCTGCTTGGCGCCCGCGGTGACGACGACCTCCGCTGCTTCGCACTCGGTGCCGTAGCGGTTGAGACGGGCGGCGATCGCGGTACGAAGGGCGGGGATGCCGGCGGCGGGGGTGTAGCGCGTGAAGTCCTCGGCTATGGCCTGCTCCGCCGCGCGGGCCGCGGGTTCCACGGTGGCGAACGCCGGTTCGCCGCTGGTGAGGTTGATGACCGGGGCTCCGGCGGCGGCGAGGGCCTTGGCGTGGGCGTCGAGCGCGGCGGTCGCCGAGGGCGGGACGGCGGCGGCGCGCGCGGCGGGGCGGAGCGGGTTCACGGGGGTCCTCACGGTCAGATGTGGATGGTGCGGGAGGTCAGCTTGACCTTCTGGCTGCTGTGGTGGGCCGCCGCTCGGGTGACGCGGTCGGTCACCCCCGCGCAGCCGTCGCAGAACTGAACGCCGGCCACGTACGCCGACCGGCGCGTGCTGAGGAGCCGGCGGAACGAGGTACGGAGAGATGACATGACTCGCCTCCACTCATAGATGAGCATCTATGAGTGGAGTATGACGCAACACATAGATGCTCGTCAATGAGTTGGGGTGACCGCGACGGCTTCCTGTTGTGACTGAACGCTTCAGTGGGCCAGTGAGCGGCTGACTTGGCCAGTTGAGCACAGCTCCGAATCAGCCGCCTCGTGACCATCCGGCCGGACGGCCTGCAGCGTGATCACGCTTGCACCCCGCGAGCGACTGCCGGTTGAATTTGGTGCCACAACATACGGCCGGACAATACAGGGGCGGACGTGGACGACGACGAGAAGATCGCGCGAGGAGTGGCCCGAGGCATCGCGCGGTATGAGGCCGCGCGAGCGGAGGCGCAGGGTCGGCAGATGCTCGGCTGCCTGCTGTTGTTCGCGGTTTTCGGCGTCGGCTTCATCCTGCTCGTCACGTACGGCAACTGAGCGGGATGGACCAGTGCGCCCCGACTATCCCAGCCCGAGTGTCGAGGGGTAGCACCTACGGTGGCCTCGACGACCCTGGGGGAAGGAAGTTGCGGTGGGGGCATTCCCGATCACGGATGCGAACAGATTGTCGACGGTGAAACCGGAGTTGGCCGCGACGCTGAACGTCGATCGGTCCGGCATCGCAGCGGACGAGCTGACTGTCGGGGCCAACCGGAGAGTGTGGTGGAACTGCCCGGACTTCCCTGACGAGCACGAGCCGTGGAAGGCCGTGGTGAACAACCGTACGGGAGGGTTCCGTAAGCGCTACGGCACCGGCTGCCCGACCTGCCGCCTGCGCCAGACATCGGCGCAGGAACTGCGGTTGAAGGCCGAACTCAGTACCGTCCTTCCGATCGACGTCGACCGTGATGCCGTTCATACCGGACAGGTCGAGCGGGTTGACATGCTGATAGATACCGAAGGACTCCGCCTGGTTCTCGAGTTCGACGGGTCCTACTTCCATGGGACCGAGAAGTCGCGCGCTACGGACATCGCGAAGTCCCGGCGGCTGCGCGACGCCGGCTGGACCGTGGTGCGTATCAGGGAGGCACCGCTCGACCTCCTCGACCCGACCTTCGACGTGCAGGTCGGATTTCTCGCCGAGCCGGAGGCCGCCGCAGCCGACATCCTCGACCACCTGGCGATATTGGGCCTGCTGACCCCGGCCATGGCCGAGCACTACCGTGCCCTGAACGCGCCGCAGGCGGAAGAGACGGCCCGCATGTGGATCCGCACGCGCCTTGGTGAGCAGGCAGCACGAAGGCTGGAGTACTCGGCGCAGAACGATGCGTGGGACTCCATGTTTGAGGGCCTGGTTGACTACGCGGCCGACGTCGGCGACTGCTACCCCTCGGACGAGGTCCGCGTAGCTGGGCGGAGTCTGGGGCGTTGGTGTCGCAAGCAGCGGGATCTGCAGCGCACCGACCGCCTTCGAAGTGACCGGGCCGAGCGCATCGCGACGATCGCCAGCTGGTCGGCCCAGACCGCGCACGAGGCTGGCTTCTGGGCCGGCTACGACCGCTATCTGCGGTGGGCCGAACTGACGAACCTGAGCGAGCGTGAGCAAGTGCTCTCCCGCCGCGATGCGACCGTCTGGGCGAACAATCTCCGTGAACGGCGTGCAGAGTTGATCGCCCGCGGAGAAGACTTGCCTGGCGATCAGCTTGAGGCCTTGGAAAGGGTGCCTGGTTGGTCCTGGGACCCCTACCAGGACGCACACGACACGAAGGTCGCAATGATCCGGCAGTTCTGCGCCGCCACCGGCCGCTCTGTCTCGCAGATCAAACAGCGCGATGAGTGGAAAGGCTGCCCCGTCGGCATGTGGTTGAACTCCTGGCGTACCCGCCGCGGTGTGCTGTCGGCCGCTCAGGAGGCCGAACTCGAGGCGTTGCCGGGATGGACCTGGAACCAACGCGGAGACCAGTGGGCATCGATGCTCCAGCAGCTGGCGGATTTCGGGTCGGCGCAGGGGCATATACGGCCGAGCCTGACTCTCGGCGACGAGCAGGAGAAGGCGCTCGCCAGGTGGAAGCGCAACAACAAGAACCGTCTCCAGGGCCTCAGCGACGGCAAAGCGCTTCAGCTGCGGGCGCTGCTGGCTCAGTACGGGGAGATCCTCTCCTGACTTCCGTATACCTTGGCCAGCCGAAGTCGCACGGCGCTTCACTACTCGCAAGGATCCATCAGCTCAGGCTCATCTGGCCAATCAACGCGCCCAGTCACACCAGTCTCCGGGCATCCGTGTCGCGCACCATCATTCCTGATAGTTACGCGGTCTCCGAGGCCGGAGGCGGCGTCACCAACTGCGTCGCACCGGCGTCGACGTCCGGGGTGCAGGTGAGGACGGGTACTTCGTGATCCGGCAGCCCGTTCATCTCGACCGCCGCCCGGCCGAGCAGATGCGCGCCCTGGACGGACTGTCCTTCGGCAATGGCGGCGTAGAACCGTGCCGCGTACGTGATGGCGTCGATGTCGCCGATGGAGTCGGCCATGCCGATCGCGAAGGGGACGATTTCGACGAGACCCTCCGCCTGCGCGGCGGAGTGGCAGGAGTTGAGTATGACGAGCAGCGGCTTCTCGTCCACGGCTGCGATGGCCCGGGCGAAGGCGCCGGCGCTGACGAGGGCGCTGTCGTGGAAGCCGTCGACGTCCTGCTCGAACTCCAGCAGGTCCTCCCCGCTGTGTCCGGAGAAGTGGACGATGTGAGGACGGAACCGGGGAAGGGCGTCGAGGAGGGTGTCCGCTGTCGCAGCCGGGTGGGCTTCCAGCTCGACCAGATCCCGGTGAGTCGCCCGCTGCACGATCGTACGGATCCGCTCCTGCTCACGGCCGATGCGCAGGCTTCCGTCGGAAGCGGCGCCCAGGAGAAGCACCCGGAGCATTTCCGGCTTGGGGGCCCGCAGTTTCCTCAGCACCGTGTGCACCTGCCCCTCTGTCGCCGACAGGCGGCTCTCGATCTTCCGCTGTTCGGCCGCGGCACGGCGTTCGGTCTGCTGCCACGCGCGCTGGCGGGCCTTCTCGGCAGCCGTTCGCTCCGCCGCCTCGGCCTTGGCCAGCTTCGCCGACAGGTCGGAGATCTCCTCGCTGAGCTTGCCGACCTTGGTGCTCCAAGTGCCAGCGTCACGACTTGCCTTGTTGGCCTCGTCCTCGTACCTCTGCGCTGAGCGCAGTCTGCTCGCCTTGGTGCTGGGCGTGCTCGTCTTGTCCGCGGCCAACCGCTCCCTGGTGGCCTTGCCGCGTCGATCGGCCTCCTTCGTCCGGAACTCGCCGACCTTCTTCTCGGCCGCAGCCCGATCGCTCATTTTGCGGTCCAGCTGGCTCCTGTAAGAACTGGCACTCATGGGCTTCCCTCCCTGTGGTACCTGCCTCACCAGGCTACGGAGCACCACTGACATCGCCCGACCGAGCGCGTACTGGAGCCTGTTCACCAACGGTTCGTGGCCCCCGCGATGGAACTCACGACGCGTCTATGCGGTGACACCTGCGCCCGGCACTCACGTGGCGAACCGACGTGCTCGGCCACGCCGCCTCTGGACGGAACGCACGGCCATCGGTCACATTGGGCGCCATGATCGAGCCCTTGACCACGGACGTCGCCCCGCCCGGATCCCGCCCGCCCGGATCCTGCTGTTCCGCGCCCATCACGCCCGACCAGGCCGAGGAGTTGTCCGCCGTGTTCAAGGCGCTGGCGGATCCGGTGCGGCTGCGGATCGCCAGCATTGTGGCCTGCTGCCCTGCGGGCGAGGTCTGCATGGGGGAGATCGCGGCGGAGTTCGACCTCACGGGCCCGACCATCAGCCACCATCTGCGCAAGCTGAGGGAGGCTGGCATCCTTGCCTCGGAGCGGCGCGCGACCGAGGTCTACTACTACGTCCGTCCGGAGCGCATCGAGTACCTGATGGGGCCGCTCGACGGCATGCGGACGAGGGTCCGGACGTCCGGCTGCGAGTGATCTCCGGGCGCGACTGCGGCCCGCCCCCTTGCGGGGAGCGGGCCGTTGCCGTCTGTGCGTTGCGTTGCCTGTCAGGCGCCTCGCGGCGTCAGAGCCAGAGGGGGGCGATGTAGCCGAGGACGACCGCGCCGCCGAAGAGGATGCCGACGACGAGGGCGACCACGCGCCAGCGGGCGATGAGGAGCATGCCGCTGATGGCGCCGACGCTGGTGCCCGCACCGGTCATCAGGAAGGCGAGGGCCGGGCCGGGGCCCATGCCGCCCTGCATCAGGGTGGCGACCAGGGGGAGCGAGCCGTCCGAGTTCAGGTAGACGGGGATGCCGATCAGTGCCGCGATCGGCACCGCGAAGACGTTGCCCTCACCCAGCAGGCTCGTGAGGTAGTGGGTCGGGATCGCGTTGATGACCAGGAATCCGAGGGTGGCGAAGCCGAGGAAGTACAGGGCGAGGCGCTTGCTGGTGGTCATCAGCTCCTTGCCGAACTCGTCGAGCTTCCAGCGTTCGACGATGCCGACCGGAGCGGGGGACGGCGCGGGTGCGGAAGTGACCGGGCGGGTCAGGAGGGCCGTACGGGCCAGACCGCCGCCGGACGGGACGCCGCCGTCGGTGACACCGCCCACCGAGACGCCGCCGACGGGGCCCTCGGTCTCGTCGCCGCCGCAGCAGCTCTCGGACTGCTTCTCCTCCGCCTGGTTGGCCGTGAGCCGCGCCTGGCCCTTCAGCCAGCCGGTCTTCTCGACGAGCCAGGTGATGACGCCCGCCAGGAGGCCGATCACGATCGCGGCCACGAAGAAGGTGGTGGCGAAGTTGAAGCCGAACAGGCCGGTCGAATAGACGTACTCCTCAGGGCTGGTCAGCGGCGAGGAGACCATGAAGCTCACCACGGGAGTCCACGGCACGCTGGACGCGAGGGCTCCGAGGACGACGGCCGTCGTGCCGCAGGAGCAGAAGGGCGTGAACGTCGCCAGGATGATCGCGCCGACGACGGCGACCACGGTCCTGCGGCGCATCCACGACGAGAGGCGGTCGGCACCCACGTACACCGGGAGGGCCGAGGCCACGATCACGCTGATCAGCAGGAACGGCCAGTTGGCGGAGAGGGAGTTGCCGACGTCCTGGGCAGTGCGCCACAGGACGTCGAGGACGTTGTCCATCACGGAGGGCTCCAGCAATTCATAGACGGCTGTCGATGGATTAGAGACTGCCCGACTCATAGATGACTGTCAATGAGTTTGGTGGAACAATTCATAGATGGACGTCGTTGAATCAGATATGCCTACGCCGATCTCGGAGCTGTGCTGCTCCCCCGTGCTCGCCGGTCCCCTCACTCCCGAGGCCGCCGACGACCTCGCCACCGCCCTGAAGGTGGTCGCGGACGCCACCCGCCTCCGTCTGCTCGGGCTCATCCGCACCCAGCCCGGCGGCGAAGCATGCACCTGCGATCTGACCGAACCGCTGGGCCTGGCCCAGCCGACCGTCACGCACCACCTGAAGGTGCTCTACGAGGCGGGCTTCCTGGACCGTGAACGGCGCGGCCGGCAGACCTACTACCGGATCGTGCCCGAGAGCATGAGCGTGCTCTGCCAGGCGCTCGACCCGGCCGGACAGCCTGTCGCCGTCTGACCAACGCCCGCGGCCGAAGGGCCGGTTCACGCTGCGCGTTGCCGCGGACTGAACCGGCCCTTCGGCCACCCAGGCAGGTGGGTGCCGGAGGCATTTCCTGCCACCCGTGATCTCTTCCACACCCTGGGTGACCTCGGACAGACTCATGAACACCGGGAGGGCGACAAGCCACCGGGACCACCGGAGGAGGCCACCGAGGCCGCCGGTTCACAAAGAACCACAGTCATCGCCAGGGGAGAGTCATGTCTTTTTCGCGTACCTCGATGCGTCTTGCCACCGCCGCGCTGGTCACCGTGATCGGACTCGGCACGGGCTCGGCCCTCGGCGCGGACATCCGTCCCTCGCTCGCCGGCGCCGGCTGGGACGTGGCTCCGCTGACCACCGACGGCACCGGTTCCGGCTCGGCCACCGCCACCGCCCCGTCCGACGGCGCCGGCTGGGACACCGTGGCCGCCGACTCCACCACGGGTGCCGGCTGGGACTCGCCCGTCGCCACCTCCTCCACCGACGGCGCCGGCTGGGACTCGGCCACCGCCGCCCCCTCCACCACCGGCGCCGGCTGGGACTGAGACTCCCTCCGCCGTTCCCGCACACGACACCCCGAGCACCAGCCGCTGAACCCCCGCTGACCCACAAGGAGAGCACCCCATGACCACCGCCGCCTGCTGCAGCACGGCCGAAGAGGCGCCCGTCGCGGCCCTCCCGGTCGTCGAGACCACCTCCACCGGATGCTGCTCGGCCGCCGGGCCGGTCGAACCGGTCAAGGGAAGCACCGAAGAACCGGCCGCCGCCTGCTGCGGCAGCAAGTCGGACGAGCCCCGGCCCGTGGAAGCCTCCGCATCCTCCTGCTGCGGCACCAAGGCTGAGGAAACGGCGCCGGCGGCCGAGTCCAGCTGCTGCGGCACCGCGAACCCCGAGCCGGCCGTCGAGAGCGGCTGCTGCGGGACGCAGGAGGAGCAGGCCGCCCCGGCCGAGGTCCGCACCGGCCTCTCCCTGGACGAGGCAGTGGCGGCGCTCGGCGGGATCCCGCAGGCCACCGAACCCAGTCCCTACGTGCAGGCGCACTGGCTCAAGGCCACCGCGGACAGCCTGGAGGGCGCCAAGCCCTGGCACACGATCGCCGACCGCGGCGAGGGAGACCTCGCCTTCCTGCCGGGGTACGTCTTCGACGCCGCCCCGATCGTGGACGCCGACCCCCGTACCTACCTGGGCTGGCAGCCGAAGTCCGGCGCCGTCGCCTGCTGCTCGGCCACCTCGTGCTGCGACTCCACCAACGACACGGTCGAGGCGCTCGGCACCGACGTCTTCTTCCCCTCCCTCCTGCTGGGTTCGCCGCTCGGCTACCGCTCCGAGGCGGCCGCGTCCGTCGAGGACCCGCTGCTCGTCGCCGACCTCGTCGACCGGATCGTCCCGGCCGCCGTCGAGGCCGGCATCCGCTCGATCACCGCGCCGTGGCTGCACGAAAACGCGTACAGCGACGTGCTCGCCCTCGCGCTGCAGGCGTACGGAGGTGACATCGCCTTCCACGGCCAGAACAACGTCCTCGAACTCCAGCACGACAGCTACGAGGCCTACCTGGCCTCGCTGCCCGCCCGCAAGCGGCGCCGGGTCAAGGAGGACAGGGATCGCGCGGCGAACTCCGGGACCCGCATCGAGCGCAAGGACCGCGAGGAACTGCGCCCGCTGATCGGCCGTATCTCCGAACTCATCAAGCAGAACCGGCAGAAGTACGGCGGCGGCGAGGACGAGGCGCACATCGGCGCCCTTCTCACCGCGCTGGTCGAGGGCGGTGCGGATGTCCGCGCGTACCTCGTGCACAAGGACGACCTGCTGGCCGGGGTCGCGGTGACCGTCAAGCAGGGCAAGCGGCTCTTCGTGAAGTGGGCCGGGTTCGACTACGAGGCCCTGGGTGAGCGCAGCGGCGTGTACTTCGAGATCGTGCTCGACCGGCCGCTGCGCGAGGCCTACGCCGAGGGGATCACGTCCATCGAGGCCGGTCCGGGTGTCGACGAGGCCAAGCGGCTGCGCGGCTTCGGGCCACGGCAGATCCGTTCCGTCGTCCTGGTGACCGACACCGAACTGCGTCCGACGGTCGCGGAGTTGCACGCCGCCTTCGGGCAGGCGCGGCGTGAGGCTCTGGGCGCGAGCGCCGAGGAGGAGCCGGCGACCGCGATCGGCCGCCTGAAGGCGAAGCTGATGGGCGGCACCGCCTACGAGCCGATCAAGCCCCTGCAGCCCGAAGGCGGCTGCTGCGGCTGACCCTTGCCGCCCGAGCCACAACTCCACAGCCCCGACGAGCCGGTCCGGTGCGCCCACGCGCACCGGACCGGCCGCGTTGGCGGGGTCCGGGGGCCGGCCCTTCGCCGTGGAACGGTGGTCAGTCGGTCCAGCCTGCCCTGGCCGCGAGCACCCCCGCCTCGAACCGGCTGCGTGCCCCCAGGCGGCCCATCAGTTCGGAGACGATCCGGCGCTCCGTGCGCAGTCCGATGCCGAGCTTCTTCGCCGCGATCTCGTCGGTGGCGCCCGAGGTGAGCTGGCGCAGCACCTCCCGCTCCTGCGCGGTCAGGCCGGCCTCGTCCCGGTCGCGGGAGCTGCCGATCGGCGCCGCGCACTCCCAGACCTGCTCGAACAGGGCCGCCAGAGCGGACATCACACCAGGGCCGGTCAACTGCACGGCACCCTTCTTGGTGTTGTCCGGGTCGATCGGCAGCAGGGCGACCTCGCGGTCGAAGAGGACCATGCGCAACGGCAGAGCGGGCACGGTGCGCACCTCGCCGCCGTTGTCGTGCAGCCAGTACGCGTATTCGACCGTGGCCGGGTCGTTGCGGACGCTGTCCAGGTAGACGGTCAGCATGCGCACGCCGCGCCGCATCAGGTCCGCGTCGAGGGGCCGGCTCGCCTCCAGGCTCGCCGCGGACTGCGCACCGCCCGGCATGAAGGACAGGCACTCGCTCGTGCTGCGGTGCGCCAGCTCCTCCAAGCGGGCCTGGATCGCGTCGATGCCCTTGAGGTACTCCACGCCGTGTCGCTCACCGGTGCGCAACTCGGAGTACTCGTCGAGCAGTTTGCTGATGGCGGCCTGGGACTCCGCGAACTGCTGCTGCTGGGCGAGCAGCTCCGCCTGCTGGCGCTGGAGCAGAAGCTGGAAGCCCAGGTTGGGGCTGACCGGTCGGACCCCGCCCGGGGCCCGGAGTGAGCGCCGCAGGAGGTTGAGCTCGGCCAGCTGGTCAAGCGCCTCGCGTACCTCCGTCTCGGATCGGGACAGGTGGCACGCGATCTCGGTGACCCCCCAGTCCTGGTGTGTGAGCATCAGCCGATAGACAGCCTCCGCGTCCGCGTTGAGCCCCAAACTCGCCAGCACAGCGAACCCCCCGGTCAGCGTCTCAATGGCCGAGACACGCTCGGCATCCCATTGGCGAGCGCCGATCTTTGCAGGTCAGTGACTCTGCGACAAGGCTCGCTCACAGTGTGGGCAGGCTTGATCACGCCCCTCGCGCGGACCGCCGGGCGGCCGGAAATTGCCGCTCCCAGGCAGGTGGTTGCCGTGCGCGGTTCATGCCAGCGGATATCCCTTCCGCCGTACGGGCGGACTCACCAGACTGGTGATCACAGGGTGTTCGGGAATCCACCACCACGGATTCCGCCCCCAGTCACCCCCTACCCACCCCCTTTTCTCAAGGGAACCCATCCACCCACCACACGGAGGACAGCCATGTCCGCTGCGCGCAGCCTCCTGCGCCTGGCCAACAGGGCCGCCGCCATCGCCCTGGGCTTCTCGCCCGCCGGGGGGCACGGCTGCGGCCCCAAATGCCGTCACACCGGGTTGTACGGCGAGGTCACCCAGGCCGAAGCCGACCAGCACGTGTGGTCCGTACCAGGACTCGCCGCCCGGCCGGGAGGGCCCATGCTCATGGCCACCGCCACCCTCGTCGCGACCGACGCCGCCACACACAGAAGACTGGAGGCCGCCGCGGTCACCGACATCGTGTGGGCGTCTGCAAAGCCCAGCGACGACCTTGAGCATGTCCACGCTCAAGCCGTGCCCGGTCGCATCGAACTGACTTTCTTTCACCGCACACGCAGCCCTTCCGCAGCGATTTCCGCCGCATGGGAAATCTGCCTGCGCGCACTGAATTCGAGCCCTCCACTGGCCCACTGGCGCATCGTCGCCACCCCCCAGCTTCCCGACGCCCCGTCCGGCTCGGGCCCCGTTCCCGCGTGACGCAGATCACACACTTCGCGAGGAGATCCACCTCATGAGCGGCAACAACGACCCCCGCCTGAATGCCGGCGAGCTCACCGTCGAGACGCTGGCCGGCATCGACCACGACGTGAAGGTCCTCGGCTCCAAGAGCTACACGAACCGGCAGATCGCCATCGCGGCCCTGTCCGGCAAGGAGGGCGTGATCGACGGCGCCCTCGTCTCCGACGACACCGTCTACTTCAGCCGGGCCGTCGAGTCCTTCGGTCATGTCCGCGCCGACATCGACCACGACGCGCACCGCATCACCTTCACCCCGACCGGCAAGCCGATGACGGCCCCGCAGGAGGACATTTTCGTCGGCGGCGCCGGCACGCCCCTGCGGTTCCTGATCTCCATGGCGGGTCTCGCCGAGGGCACCACCACCATCACCGGCAACACCCGCATGCAGGAGCGGCCGTTCGGCGACCTGCTCGCCGCGCTGCCCGCCCTCGGCGTCGACGCGGTCGCGGTGCGCGGCAACGGCTCCCCGCCGATCCGTGTCACCGGGGGCAACTTCGCCGGCGGCCGGACGAGGATCTCCGGGGCGGTCTCCTCGCAGTACACCTCCTCGCTGCTGATCAGCTCCGTGCTCGCGAAGCAGGACACCGAGATCGAGATCGTCGACGAGCTGGTCTCCAAGCCGTACGTCGAGATGACCCTGGCCACCCTCGCCGAGCACGGCATCACCGTCGAACGCGACGGCTACCGCTGGTTCAAGGTGCCGGCCGGGCAGTCCTTCAAGGGCGGCCACGCGATCGTCGAGCCGGACGCCTCGGGCCTGTCGTACTTCATCGCGGCCGCCGCGATCCTCGGTGGCCGGGTCACCATTCCGGGCATCGGCTCCACCTCCCACCAGGGCGACGTCGGCCTGGTCGAGGTGCTCGGCCGGATGGGCGCGCGGACCGAGGTGACCGAGGACACCGTCACGGTCAAGGGCGGGGACCTGCACGGCATCGAGGTCGACATGGAGGCCATGCCGGACGTCGTCCCCTCGCTCGCCGCCGTGGCCGCCTTCGCCGAGGGCCCGACCCGCATCACCAACATCGCCAGCCTCCGGGTCAAGGAGTGCGACCGCATCGCGGCCGTCACCACCGAACTGCGCAAGATGGGCATCACGGTCGACGAGTACGACGACGCCATGACCATCCACGGCGGCACACCGCACGCCGCGGTCATCGACACCTACGACGACCACCGCATCGCCATGACGTTCGCGGTGATGGGCCTGCGCACCCCCGGCGTCGTCATCAAGGACCCGGGCTGCGTCGCCAAGTCCTTCCCGGCCTTCTGGCAGACCCTGGACACCCTGCGATGAGCGAAGCCACCCCCGGCACCCCCGGCATCCTGCTCGTCCTCGACGGATGGGGGCACGCCGAGCCCGGCCCCGGCAACGCCCTGGCCGCCGCCCGCACCCCGGTCCTCGACGGCATCCGGGCCAAGCACCCCGCCACCCTGGTCGAGGCGTCCGGTGAGCACGTCGGACTGCTGCCCGGCACCGTCGGCAACTCCGAGATCGGCCACATGGTCATCGGGGCCGGCCGGCCGCTGGACTACGACAGCGTCCTCGTGCAGCGCCAGATCGACACCGGAGTCCTGCGCGGCAACCCGCGCCTGACCGAGACGCTCGACGCGCTCGCGGCCCAGGGCGGCGCCCTGCACCTGATCGGACTGGTCTCCGACGGGCAGATCCACGCCCATGTCGACCATCTCCACGAACTGCTGTCGATCGCCGCCGCCCGTGGCGTCCGGAAGGTCTGGGTGCACGCCGTCACCGACGGCCGGGACGTCGCCGACCGGACGGCCGGCCACTACCTGCGCCGGGTCGAGGAGTTCTGCGCCGACACCGGCGTGGGCCGGCTGGCCACTGTCTCCGGCCGTGGCTACGCCCTCGACAAGAGCGGCGACCTGGAGCTGACCGCCAAGGTCACCCTGGCCGTCGCCGACGGCCGGGGAGCGCGGGCCCGCGACCACGGGCAGGTCCTGGCGGGCGCCGGCGACGGCGACGTCTGGGTGACCCCCACCGTACTCACCGACGCGGCGGGCGAACCGCTGACGACCGTGCGCGACGGCGACGCCGTCCTGTTCACCAACTTCCGCAGCGACCGCATCCAGCAGCTCGCCGACGACCTGGTCCTGCACCTGGCCGACAGCGACGTACGCGTCCTCTCCCTGACCCAGTACGACACCACCGCCGCCATCCCCGCCCTGGTGGGCCGCGCCGACGCCTCCGGCGGACTCGCGGACCAGCTGGAGCAAGCGGGGCTGAGGTCCGTGCGGATCGCCGAGCAGGAGAAGTTCGAGCACGTCACCTACTACCTGAACGGGCGCGACGACCGCCGCCGCGAGGTCGAGGAGCACGTCCGGATCCTCGCGGACGAGGCGCCCGACTACACGGCACGGCCCGAGATGAACCTCGCCCTCGTCACCGACGCGGTCGCCCGGGCTGCCGGCCGGGACGACGTCGCCCTGGTGGTGGCCAACCTGGCCAACATCGACGTGGTCGGCCACACCGGCGACCACGACGCGACCGTCCGAGCCGCCGAGCACACCGACGGCCAGGTCGACCGGATCCTGACCGCCGCCGCGGCCACCGGACGCTGGGTGCTCCTCGTCGGAGACCACGGGAACGCCGAGCGGATGTCCAAGCCGGGCCCCGACGGCACACCGCTGGCGTACGGCGGCCACACCACCAACCCGGTACCGGCAGCCGTGGTCCCCGCCCCCGGACAGCTGCTGCCCGGCACCCTCCGGGACGGCGGCAGCCTCGCGGACATCGCCCCCACCGTGCTCGCCCTGCTGGGCCGCCCGGCCGGCCCCGCCATGACCGGACGGAGCTTGCTGTGACCCTCGCCCCCAGCCCTACAACAACCACCACGCCCGGCGGCGCCCTGTTCGCCGGCGCCTTCGCCGCCGAGGCCACCCGCCGCGAACTGGACGCCGGACCGGCCCTGACGGCGGAGGTCCGCAGCAGCCGCGACGGCTCGGTTCACGTACTGACCGTCACCAACATCACGGCCGAACCGCAGGAGGTGCTCCCCGAGTCCCTCCTGCCGCACGGCGACGGACCGCTGCTGTTCCTCGGCGGCGCCTCCACCACCGACCGGCGCGACGGCCGCCTCGTCGCCCACCTCCACCCGCACGGCTTCGTCCGGCTCGGACGCGCCCTCGACCCCTCCCAGGAGCACACCGCATGACCACCGCCACCGGCCCGCGCCCACGCGTGGCCCTGATCGGGGACCACGGCAAGTCCCCGGCGCACGCCCGGCTCGACCGCTTCCGCGCCGAACTCGACGTGGACACCGAGTGGGTGCCCACCGAGACGATCACCGGCGCGGCGTCGTTCGACGGGTTCGACGGCATCTGGGTCGTCCCCGGCTCGCCGTACGAGAACAAGAACGGCGTCCTGGCCGCCGTACGCCACGCCCGCGAGAACGGCATCCCCTACCTGGGCACCTGCGGCGGCTTCCAGCACGCGCTGATCGAGTACGCCCGCACCGTCGTCGGTCTCACCGACGCCGACGACGTCCAGTACGACCCCGAGGCGTCCACCCCGCTGATCGTGCCGCTCACCTGCTGCCTGGCGGGTGAACAGGCACCCCTGCTGCTCACGGCGGGCAGCCGGCTCGCGGCCGTCTACGACGGCGCCGAGCTCACCACGGAGACCTACCACTGCAAGTACGGCCTCAATGCGACCTTCGTCGATCAACTCGCCCGTGCCGGGGTGCTGTTCAGCGGCTGGGACACGGAGGGTGCCCCGCGAGCGGCCGAGGTCCCCGGGCACCCGTTCTTCATCGGCACGCTCTTCCAGCCGGAGCTGGTCTCCGAGCCCGGCAAGGTCCACCAGCTGATCAAGGCGTTCACGGCGGAGGTGATCGCGCACGCGGCGGTCACCGTCTGACACCCGCATCGAAGACCCCGCCGCGCTTGTGCCGAGCCCTGTGCGGGCCATGGATTCCCATGGCCCGCACGGGGCTCTACGCGTTCCCCGCCGCGTGCGGCGCCGCGCTCTCAGCCGTGCTCTCCGCCGCGTTCGCCTCCGAGACTTCGTCCCCGCCCCAGATCAACGCGTGGAGAGTGGCCCTGCGTTGGGGCGTGACCGCGTACCAGGCCCACGTGCCGCGCTTGCGGCGGCTCACCAGGCCGGCCTTCACCAGGAGCTTCATGTGGTAGCTGACGGTGGGCTGGGCGAGCCCCAGAAGCGGCGTCAGATCGCAGACACACGCCTCACCGTCGGGTGCCATGAGCAGAACGCTGAGGATCTGCAGCCGGGTCGGATCGACGACGCACTTCAGGTTCCTGGCGAGGGCCTCGGCCCGTTCCCTGGGCAGCGGGTCCACCTCCAGGGGCGGCCCGCAGGTCGGATCCTCGTCGATGAGAGGCAGACGCCCCGAGGAGTGACCGGTCACCTGTTCTACGGGCATGTGATCACCCTAGGTCCGCCGCCGGACCGTTCGCTCCCGCCGACCAGCCTGTTCACAGCTTGTTGGCCTGTTGTTCAGACGGTTCTCGACGGTTGTTCGGCCGGACTTCGAGTGTTCGGCCGGACTTCGAGGCAGGTGGGTGCCGCGTGCGGTTGTTGCCACCCGGAACCCCTTCTGTACGGGTCCTCCACTGAGCAGACTCTTGATCGCAAGGGCGGTCGACCAGCCCTCGGCTCTCTCTCATCCCACCATCACCAGCAAAGGCACACCCATGTCTGTCGTCTCCACCGAACCCCGCCACACCCCGCACCCGCGCACGCGCAAGCTCGTGCAGGGCGGCGTCGCCGCGTCCGCCGCGCTGCTCCTCTCGTCCATGCTGACGGGCTGCGCGGGCACCGCCAAGGCCGACTCCAACGCGCTGGAAGCCAGCGGTTCGACCACCGTCGCCCCGGTCGCGTCGGACGCCGCCGCGGCCCTGAAGGCCAAGGGCCAGAAGATCACGGTCGCGACGCAGGGCGGTTCCGCCGGCGGCATCTCCCAGCTCGGCCAGGGCCAGATCGACGTGGCCCTGAGCTCCAAGCCCGTCGCCGACGCGGACCGCAAGCAGTTCCCGAACACCGACTTCCAGCCGACGCAGATCGGCGCGGACGCGGTCGGCGTCATCATCACCAAGCAGGTCTTCGACGGCGGCGTCAAGAGCCTGGACAAGGAGCAGGTGAAGGGCCTGTTCGAAGGGAAGATCACCAACTGGAAGCAGGTCGGCGGCCCGGACCTGGCCGTCTTCGTCTACGACAAGGAGCCCGGCCGCGGCACCCGCGAGGCGCTCGACAAGTACCTCTACGGTGCGAACGGCCACGCCCCGGCGCCCCCGCAGTCCGGCAACTACGCCATCGTCGGCGGCAACCTGGAGACCCGTAACAAGCTGGAGTCCACCAAGGGTTCCGTCGCCCCGCTGTCGACCGGCTTCATCGCCGGTCACGACGACCTGGTGGCGGTACCGCTGGACGGCATCGCCCCGACCATCAAGAACATCGCCTCCGACAAGTACCCGATGACTCGCCCGCTCTTCATGATCACCAACGGCAAGGCGAAGGGCGAGGCGAAGAAGTACATCGACTACGTCCTCTCCCCGCAGGGCCAGAAGCTGCTGCCCAAGCACGGCTACCTGACCCGCAAGCAGATGGGGCTCTGACCGTGAGCCTCACTCTGGAGCGCCGCGCCGAGGCGCCCGCACCCGCTGCGCCGCGGCCGCCCGTCGAGGGCGGCCGGCCCGGCCGGGCGAGATGGGTCTGGGGGTGGGTGTACACCGGGGCGTTCTCCGTGGCCCTAGCCCTGGCGGTGCTGATCGGATACCTCGCCACTGGTCTCGCCGGCGGTCACGTCGACTGGGCCTCCCTGCTCGGTGAATCCGTCTGGAGCCCGACGACCGGCGACTTCGGCGCCCTGGCCATGATCTATGGCTCGGCCGTCGTCTGCGTCCTCGCGCTCGTCCTGGCCGTCCCCGTCGGCTGGTCGGCGGCCATCGCGCTGTCGGAGTACCTTCCGCCCCACCTGTCCCGTCCTCTGCGGCTGAGCGTCGAACTCCTCGCCGCCGTGCCGTCCATCGTCTACGGCCTCATCGGGATCATGGTGATCCGGCCGTTCGTCAGTTCGCTGGGCGATGTGCCGGGCGGTGACAGCCTGCTCGCCGCCGGCATCGTCCTCGCCGTGATGATCATGCCGACGATCGTCGCGGTCAGCGTGGACGCCCTGGCCGCCGTTCCCGGCCGCTACCGGGAAGCGGCCTACTCGCTGGGTCTGACCCGCCGTGAAGTCGTACGGTCCGCGGTGCTGCCGCAGGCCCGGTCGGGCATGCGCAACGCCGTCCTGCTCGGTCTGGCCAGGTCCCTCGGCGAGGCGATCGCGGTGTTCCTCGTGATCGGCCGGGCCGACGGGCGGCTTCCGCGCTCGTTCGGCGACTTCGTCTCCTCGCTGGTGCACCCCGGTCAGACCCTGACCACGAAACTGGCCGGCCCCGAGCCCACGCTCGCGGGAACGTCCGGTCCGCACTTCGCGGCGCTCTGCGCGCTCGGCATCATCCTGTTCGCCCTGGTGGGCGCGGTCACGGTGTGGGGCACCCGCAGAACGCACGGCCAGGCGGTCAAGCGCACCCGCCGGCCCAGCGCCCGGCTGCGCACCGAACGGGACCGGCTCGCGACCCTGGTCAGGCTGGGAGCCCTGCTGCTGCCGGGCACGCTCCTCATCGGGATGCTCACCATCCTCGTGACACGGGGCAGCTCCGGGTTCAACCCGGCCTTCTGGTTCACCTCCTCCACCGGCGCGGCCGGCGGCGGTGTGAGCGACCAGATCCTCGGCACCCTGCTGCTCCTGGCCACCACTGCCCTGATCGCACTGCCCCTGGGTTACGGAGCGGGCATCCTGATGGGGGTCCACGCCACCGCGAAGACGGCACGGGTGATGGAGACCATCACGGTCGCCGTCGGCGGCACCCCCACCATCCTCCTGGGCCTGGCCGGATACGTCCTCTTCTGCACGGCCATGGGCTGGGACCGCTCCTGGCTGGCCGGTGCCATCGTGCTGGTCCCCGTGGTCGTACCGGTCATCGCGCTGACCACGGCGGGCCGCATCCGGAGCATGCCGGCGGAACTCACCGAGAGCGCCCTGGCCCTCGGCCTGACCCGCTCCCAGTACATCCGCTCCGTGGTCATCCCCTACACCTGGCCGGCCACGCTCACGGGTCTGCTGCTGGGTCTGGCCCGCGCGGCGGGAGAGACGGCCCCCCTGCTCTTCACCGCGACGGTGTTCTACGGGGCGCCCGCGCTGCCCAGCGGGATCGTCGACTCGCCGGTGCAGACGCTGCCGACGCACATCTTCACCCTGTCCCAGGACTCGGGCGCCCCGGAGGCCGTGAACCAGGCATGGGGCAGCGCCCTGGTGCTGGTCCTCATCACCGCGGCACTCCTCAGCCTGGCCGTGGCCCTGCGCAACCGCTTCGAAGGAGCACGATGGACAACGTGATAGCGATCCGCGACCTGCGGGTTCTCGACGGCCGCAAAACGCTGGTCGGTCCGGTCAGCTTCGAGCTGCCGGCCGGTTCCACCACGGGCCTGTGCGGTCCCTCCGGCGCCGGCAAGTCCACGGTGCTGCGCGCCCTGGTCGACCTGCTGCCGCACGGCCTGAAGCGCGAGGGCGAGGTGGAGGTCCAGGGACGGGCCATCCGCTACGGCAAGGGCGACGCGGGCCTGCGAAGCACGGTGGTCCTGGTGCCGCAGACACCCGTGGTCTTCGGCGGAAGCATCATGGACAACGCCCTCTTCGGCCTCCGGCACCTGGTCCGCGCCTCCCAATCGGACCTGCGTGACCGCATGGAACAGGCGCTGCGCGAGGCGGGGTTGTGGAGCGAGGTCCACAACCGGCTGGACGACTCCGCCCATTCCCTCTCCACCGGGCAGCGCCAGCGGCTGTGCCTGGCCCGCGCCCTGGCCCTGGAACCGGCGGCTCTCCTGCTGGACGAACCCACCAGCGCCCTGGACGAACGCAGCCGGGACACGGTCGAGGAGTCGGTGGCAGCCCTGCGCGGCAACCGCACGGTCCTCCTCGTCTCCCACGACCCGGGACAGGTGGAGCGGCTGTGCGACCGCACCGTACGACTGGAGCTGCCGGAGACACTGGCACTGGCCGAGTCTGCCGCCTGAGCACAGCAGGCCGACCGCAAGACGCAGCAGGTGAGCCGGGCCCGGCCCGTCGTGAAGCAAACACGACGGCCCGGGCCCGGGGCTGTTGTGACCGGCGCCGAAGTGCCGCACCCGCGCCGTCGGCGGCCGTCAGCCGACGGGCGCGAGGTCCTCCTGTGCGGGCACGTCGGCCAGCGCCGCCAGGTACCGCTCGGCGTCCAGCGCAGCGGCGCAGCCGGAGCCGGCCGCGGTGATGGCCTGCCGGTAGATGTGGTCCACCACGTCGCCGGCGCCGAAGACGCCCGGCAGGCTCGTACGGGTCGTCGGTGCCTGCGTCTTGAGGTAGCCCTCACCGTCCAGCTCCAGCTGGCCGGCGAACAGCTCGGTGCGCGGGTCGTGGCCGATGGCGATGAACAACCCCGTCACGTCGTCGAGGTCACGCATCGCGCCCGTGTGGACGTCACGCAGGACGACGCCGGCCAGCATCCCGCCGCTGTCCTTGATCTCGGCGATCTCGCTGTCGAAGGCGAAGTAGATCTTCTCGTCGGCGAAGGCCCGGTTCTGCATGGCCTTGGAGGCGCGCAGGGCGGAGCGGCGGTGGACGACGGTGACGGAGCGGGCGAAGCGGGTGAGGAAAGTGGCCTCCTCCATGGCGGTGTCACCGCCGCCGACCACGACGATGTCACGGTCACGGAAGAAGAACCCGTCGCACGTGGCGCACCAGGACACACCGCGCCCGGACAGCTCCTGCTCGCCCGGCAGGTCGAGCTTGCGGTAGCCGGAGCCGGTGGCGATGATCACGGCCTTGGCGCGGTGCACGGTCCCGCTGGAGTCCGTCAGCAGCTTGATGTCATCGGTCAGGTCCACGGAGACGATGTCGTCGTCGACCAGCTCGGCGCCGAACCTCTCCGCCTGCGCCCTCATGTTGTCCATCAGGTCGGGGCCGTCGATGCCGCCTGGGAAGCCGGGGAAGTTCTCGACCTCGGTGGTCGTGGTGAGCGAACCGCCGACGAATATGGAACTGCCGAACAGCAGGGGCCTGAGCTGCGCACGGGCGGTGTAAAGGGCCGCCGTGTAACCAGCAGGCCCGGAGCCGATGATGATGACCTCGCGCACGTCCTCGGCGCCTGTCGTGGTGCTCGTCATGTGCGCTCAGCTCTCCAGCTTCTTCTGGTTGCTCTGCTTCTTGTGGTTCTTCACGTCGATCTCGGCGATGAGTCCCTCGATGAGCGCCCTGATCTCGTCCCGGATCGGGCGCACCGCGTCCAGCCCCTGGCCGGCCGGATCGGCCAACTGCCAGTCGAGATAGGTCTTTCCGGGGAAGTACGGGCAGGCGTCGCCGCAGCCCATGGTGATGACGTAGTCGGACGCCTGGACGGCCTCGGCAGTCAGGATCTTCGGTACGGCCCGGGAGATGTCGATGCCCACTTCGTTCATGGCGTCGACGGCGGCGGGGTTGACCTGGTCACCGGGGAGGGAGCCGGCGGAGCGGACCTCGATCCGGTCACCCGCGAGATGGTGCAGGAATCCGGCGGCCATCTGCGAACGTCCGGCGTTGTGAACGCAGACGAACAGCACCGAGGCGAGCGGGCGGGAGGACACGGGCGTTCTTCCTTCTGAGGGACGGGACGAGGTGCGAGGTGCGAAGCGGCGAAGCACGTCAGGCCGGGCCTACAAGTCAGCTCCGACTGGTGTCAGCCACGAATGATGTGAGAGTATCAGCCCATGCTGACGTCAGTCGATACTGATCTGATCCGGGTTCTGGCAGACCCCCTCAGGCTCCAGATCGTCACCCTGCTCGCCCAAGAGACGCTGTGCACCACGCACCTGGTGGAGGAGACGGGTGCGAAGCAGACCAACCTCTCCAACCACCTGCGGGTGCTGCGCGAGGCCGGGGTCGTGGAGACCGAGCCGTGCGGCCGGTACACGTACTACAAGCTGTGCCCGGACGTCATCGCCTCGCTCGCCGGCCAGTTCGCCGCCCTGGCCGAGTCCGCCCGTAGCGCCGCCGACAACAAGAGGTCCTGCCCGTGACCCGCACCGAAGCACCCGCGACCGCTGAGGAGTCGTCGGTCGTCGCCAAGCTGTCGACGCTCGACCGCTTCCTCGCCGTGTGGATCCTCGCCGCCATGGCCCTCGGCCTCGGTCTCGGCCGCGCGATCCCCGGTCTCGGCGACGCGCTGGCGAAGGTCGAGATCGGCGGCATCTCGCTGCCCATCGCCGTCGGCCTGCTGATCATGATGTACCCGGTCCTGGCCAAGGTCCGCTACGACCGGCTCGACGCCGTCACCAGCGACAAGAAGCTCATGGTCTCGTCGCTCGTCATCAACTGGCTGGTCGGCCCGGCGGTCATGTTCACGCTGGCCTGGATCTTCCTCCCGGACCTGCCCGAATACCGCACCGGCCTGATCATCGTCGGCCTGGCCCGCTGCATCGCCATGGTCATCATCTGGAACGACCTGGCCTGCGGCGACCGAGAGGCGGCCGCCGTGCTGGTCGCCCTCAACTCGGTGTTCCAGGTCCTCGCGTTCGGCCTGCTCGGCTGGTTCTACCTCGACCTGCTGCCCGGCTGGCTGCACCTGGGCGACGGCCAGAAGCTGCACATCTCGATGTGGAAGATCGCGCTGAACGTCGTCATCTTCCTCGGCGTCCCGCTGATCGCCGGATTCCTCACCCGCCGCATCGGCGAACGGAAGCTGGGCCGCACGTCGTACGAGGCGAACTTCCTCCCGAAGATCGGCCCGTGGGCGCTGTACGGCCTGCTCTTCACGATCGTCGTCCTCTTCGCCCTGCAGGGGAAGACGATCACCTCGCGACCGCTGGACGTCGCCCGCATCGCGCTGCCGCTCCTGGCGTACTTCGCCGTGATGTGGTTCGGCGTCTTCGCCCTCGGCAAGGCGATCGGTCTGGCCTACGACCGCACCGCCACGCTCGCCTTCACCGCCGCCGGCAACAACTTCGAACTCGCCATCGCGGTCGCCATCGCCACCTTCGGCGTCACCAGCGGCCAGGCCCTCTCGGGCGTCGTCGGCCCGCTCATCGAGGTCCCGGTCCTGGTCGCCCTCGTCTACGTCTCGCTCGCCTGGCGCCGCAAGTTCACGGCCTTCGGGCAGTCGGCGACCGCTGACCTGGAAAGCTGACGGGTGGGCAGGGGCATGTCGACCGACCGGCGCACAGACGTCATCGTGATCGGCGGCGGACAGGCAGGGCTCGCCGCCGGCTACCACCTGCGCCGCCAGGGCCGCCGGACTCCTCGACGCCAAGCCGATGTTCACCCGGCTCACCCACAAGGGCGTCCAATGGGCCGACGGCACCCACGCGAACGCCGACACGGTCATCTGGTGCACCGGATTCCGCCCCGCCCTCACCCACCTGGCACCGCTCCGACTCCGAGACCACCAAGGCCACATCGCCGTACACGGCACCCGCGCGGCGGACGAGCCGCGCCTGCACCTGCTCGGCTACGGCGACTGGACCGGCCCGGCATCCGCCACCCTCATCGGCGCCAGCCGCCCGGCACGCGAAGCGGCTCGCGACATCGCGGCGTTGCTCGCATGAAGTCAGTGCATCCGTCCCCGCCTATAACCGATGTGAGAGTCCCCGGCCAAGACACGTCCTCCTGGACCTGCTCGTCGTCGTGGGCATGATCGTCCGTGACGGAGATGGATTCCTGAGCTGGTACGAGGGCGCCGCCCACCTGCAGGACGTGCTGCCGCCTGCCCCCGTGGCCGACGCGGCTGACCCCACGGCCCCGGTCACCCTCGAGCCCCGGTCCCCGCTCACCAGTGACGCCACGGCGGACGGCCCCGCCTCAAGCATCGGCCGCCGGACGGGACCGGAAACTGTCTGCCCGCCCGTTGCCGAGCCGAAGACCCCGGAGACGCCCGGGACCTCAGCGGTCCCGCCGCCGCGCCGTGCAACCGCGGCAGGCGAGCAGCCCCGATCCGCCTACGGCGGCGACGACGATCTGCTCGCCCTGCTGCTGCCGCCGGTGCTGCTGGCGGATCTGACCCGCCTCACCGAACAGGAAGTGGTCGCTCTGCACGGTCACTTGCGGGCCGTGCACCAACTCACCGCGAAGCTTCGGGGGCGCCCTGTCTCATAAGGCTCCCGAAACAAACAGTCCGGCGGCGCCCGCTATCCCTTGGCCGGGTTGGCGCCGCCGGACCCACCGTCACCACGACCGGCGCGGCACAGCCGCGCAGGAAGGGGCTTCGGCATGCCCTCACACAAGGCGAGGAACACCGCCTACCGTAGCGTGGCCGCCGCCGGCGGCGCGTGCGATTCACCCGTCCGGAACCCGCTCGTCCGGGCAGACCGCCGTGGATAGCGCGACGATCAAAGAGGCACTGCTGGAAGTCAGCCGTCTGTGGCTGCACGAGGCCGCCGCGGGCCGGATGAGCGTCGAGACCGCCGATCTTTACATGCAGGTCAGCGAGCGCCTGCACCGCTACGCCGTAGCGCATGGCATCAGCCGTATGGACGACGTCAGCAAGGATCTGGCGCACGCGTTCATCGCCGCCCCCGGACGCGACCGCCGTAACAACATCACCCTGAACCCGGCGGGCAGCACCCGCCGCCAGCGCCGTTCCGCGATCGCGTCCTTCTTCGCCCACGCCCGGTCCCTGGGCATGACGAAGGCCGCACCGCTGCTCGACTCCCCGCCGATCAAGCGCGGTCCCCGCAGCCCCGGCGCCAGCCTCACGGCGCGGGACATCGAAAGCCTGCAGTTCCACGCCGAACGCGGCATGCCCGCCACCCGGCACGCCGCTCTTCTCGCACTGCTGCTCGCCGGGTTGCACAGCGCGGAGACCGCCGCCGCCGACACCACCGACCTCGACCTGGCGCACGCCCGCGTCAGCACGGCCGGTGCAACCCGCACCCACCCCCGGACCTGCCGCCTCACCGAATGGGGCGTCTACGTCCTGGGCCTGCGTGCCGCCCGCCTGGACCGCTCCGGGTGCGGCCCGCACCGGTTGGTCACCAGCACGAAGTCCTCGCGGTACGGCGCCCAGGCCAGTGTCGGCGCCGGCTTCAACGACATCGCCCGCAACGCCGGACTGGCCACGCCCAAGCGCAAGGTCGAACCCCGGGACATCACCCGCTACGTCGCCCGCCAGATCCTGCACGAGACGGGACAACTCTCCGAGGTCGCCCGCCGCCTGGGCCTGTCCTCCCTCGATGCCGCCGCCGGTCTGGCCGGTCTCGCGTGGAGGAACGAGGACACCGCCCGATGAGCCCGCGCAGAAGGACAGCCGCGCCCAAAACCAAGCAGCAACGCGACCAGACCGAGTACCTCTACGGCGCCATCCCCGACGACGCCTTCGGAGCCGCAACGGACCGTCCGCCGCCCAAAGGTCCCGAGGCCCCCGCCCTCACCCAGGACGAACGGTTCGAGTACCTCGTGAACAACCCCGACCTCTACACCGCCGCCGCAGCCCTACCCGGCCCCAGCGACGTCGGACGCCCCGCCCACTACCCTCCCGTCATCTATTTGATCTTCCTCTGTGCGATCTCCCTGTTCGGGTCTGCCCGCTCCACCGCCAGCCACCTCCAGCGGCCCCTGTGGTGGGACACGGTCCGCCGCGCCGTACGCAGGCACCAGGGCGACGAGGCCGCCGACGCCCTCAAACCGGTCGGCCCCTCCCGCAGCAACTGGAACCACTACTTCGGCAAGCACCTCAAACCCGCCAACGCGCGCGTCCGCGACACCAGCCGCGACCTGTGGATCCAACAGGCTCTCGACCACGGAATGATGCAACAGTCCGCGAAACGCGTCAGCCGCATCTACCCCGAGCGCCAGCAGGTCCTGCACGGTGACGCCACCGTCGCCGCCCCGCCCTCGTCTCACACCGAACACGAAACCGCCGACAAGACGACCGGGGAAATCCGGACCCACCGCGTTGACCCCGACGCCGGCATCACCGTAGAAGGCGGTGACAAGCAGGTCTACGGCAACAAGTTCCTCTCCGTCGGTGTCCGCCTCGCCGACAAAGCCCACAGCCGCGTCATCCTCGCCCTGGAATCCATCCGCCACAGAAGCCAGGCAGAGGACCCCGACCGGGAGGGCGAGGGCGCCGCCTTCGTCGACATGGTCAAGTACATCCTGACCCGCGCACCAGGACTGAGGGCCGCCACCTACGACGCCGCGCTACGCGGCAAACACCGCGCCCCGCTGATCGCCGAGGGACTGGTCGTCTTCACCCCACAGCACTCAGGGCTCAAGCCCCAGTCCCTGCAGCGCTACCAGAAGGGGATCTGCACACACGACCTCTACGTCGCCGAGGCCCGAGTCTGCGAGCGCCGCATCACCATCGACGGACAGACGCACTACACCCCGCTCCCCGTCGAAGAACTCGAGTACCGGCAGGGAAAGCGGACCCGCTTCTACCACCGCCTCACCATCCCCTGTGGCATCAAGGACCACACCCTCCACATCCGCGTCGACGAAACCGAAGACGACCGCCAGATCGACCCCACCACAGGCAGGAAGCGCTTCAACCGCACCGAACACCTCCGCCAGGTCCCGCCGGACACACCCGCAGGCCGCCGCCTCAAAGGCTTCCGCCAGGACAGCGAATCGACTCACTCACGGTTCGACCAGAGCTACCCACACAAACGAGTCCCCGCCTACGGAGCCAAAGGCGCCCTCCTCATCTACATCGGCTACGCCTGGCTGAGCAACTCCGTCACCAGAGCCCTGCACAAACCGGAACCCGTCACCCCCTGACAGCCCCCGCCCTCCGGCTCACGCGCTGCCAGCCCAGCCCGCCCCGCCCCTCGCCCACCGGCGCAGGAGCGACCGGATCATGTCTACGATGCGGATCCCGGTCCACCCGCTACACTGACCGCGGTGGACCCAAACGGCCCACCCGACCTGTCGGCAGCAGGCCTGCAACCCACAGCTCACCAGGGCTGGGTTTTAGACACGCTTTCCGACAGATCCCCGCCTTCGTAGCTCAGGGGATAGAGCACCGCTCTCCTAAAGCGGGTGTCGCAGGTTCGAATCCTGCCGGGGGCACAACGCGTCACTCTGCCACCTGGGTTTCTTTCCCAGGGAGGCTCGATGTTCGGCCTCGGCTCCCTCTTCCAGGAGCCGATTGCATGAGCGGGGCGGGAAGTTGATCTCCCCCATGGCGCCCGATCCGCTCGGGCGGCAGACGTTGTACCGAACGGGACGAGATCCGGTTGGGCCCCCTGGTGACGAGGCCCTCGTGCCGGTTCCTCACTCTTGCCGTGGGCGCGCTGGTCGGAGGGCGGCGACCGGGGGGATACGGAGCGGGACAGGCGTGCCGGACGGACGACAGACAGTACGCTGAACCCAGCGGGATCGGGCCCGCGGCCCAGTGTCCGGGAGGTGCTTCATGACGGCCGAGATGGTGGCCCCGGCGTGGATGCATGAGCAGATCACGGCGGAGGAGTACGACTCCTGGTCCGCGGAGCAGTGCGCCGGCATCGAGATCGTGGACGGGATGATCGTCGTGAGTCCGAGCGCGTCCAAGCGGCACAACCGGCTCGCTCGGATTCTGGCGAACGCCTTGGATGCCACCGCGGGCCCGGAGTGGAACGCCGACACGGACTTCGACGTCAGGCTTCAGGACGTCCCGCTCACCAATCGGCACCCGGACGTCGTCGTGTACCGCGCGGACACGGTCGACGTCACCCCCACCCGCCCCGAGCACGTACTGCTGGTCGCGGAGGTGGTGTCGCCGGGCTCGGAGACCACCGACCGGATCGTGAAGGTCGACCAGTACGCCAAGGCAGGCATCGGCTTCTACTGGCGGATCGAGCAGGCCGCGACAGGTGTTCCTCTCGTGTACACCTACGTTCTCGACCCCGCGACGAAGACCTACCGGGACGGAGACGTGTTCACCGGCGTCCTCAAGGTCGTGGCCCCGTTCCCGGTGGAGATCGACCTCGGGCAGGTCTGACCAGGCGCTGCTCTGCACTCGGCAGCGCGTGAGCGATGCGTGAGCGATGCGTGAGCGGATGGCCCGATACACGAGCCGGATCACATGGCTCGCTGCACGCTTCTGAGCATGGACTTCAGCCCGTGGGTTCGGCGGTCCAGGTGATGGCCGGGGGGACGACGCGGGCGCACAGCGGGTTGCCGTTCGCGTCGGTGAGGCCGAGGCGTCCGACGAGCAGACCGGTGTGCGTCGCGGCGTCGAGTACGTCGGTGGGTACGGCGCCGAGGAGCAGTTTGGCGCGGCGGAACATGGTGAAGGCGCCGGTGTCCTCGACGGTGCCCCAGGAGAGGTAGATGAAGCGTTCGCCGGAACGGCCTTGGATGTACGGGCCCTTGACGTCGATGCCGTTGGGCGCGGCGGTCGCGGTGCACGGCAGTGTCCAGGTCGCCGCGGTGGCGTTTCCCGGCTGGGGGTCGAGGAGTTCGCCGGGGCGGGCGCGGCGTTGTACGGCGACGTGAATGTTGCGGTAGGCCTGCGCAGCGCCGTCGGCGCAGGCCACCGGCGGGCAGACGAGGCCGGGCAGGTCGGTGGCGTCGATGCGGATGCGCAGGTCGTTCGTCATGTCCACCGTCCTCGTCGCGCGAACCGGTGCGCGCGTTCGTCTCCCACGGCTGCTCCAGCAGGTTCCGAGTCTGCCAGCAGGCGCCCGATGCAAAGCGGTCCAGTGCCGCTGCGCGCTCCTGGGAATGGCTTCGCCGGTGACGTCCGGGGTGCTGGGTGAGGTGAGACTTCTCCCCCGGGCCTCGTGCACTCATCGGCGATAGGCGGTGGCTGCGACGGCCGGCAGGACGGCGAGGGCGAGGACGCCGCCGGTGAGGGCGAGGACGGGGTAGCTCGTCGCGGCGACCACGATCCCGGAGGAGATGCCGCCGGCGGCGCCGGCGATCGCGATGGACACATCGACCATGCCCTGGGTCTTCGCACGGGTGGCGAGCGGCACGGTGTCGGTGATGATCGCCGTGCCCGACACGAGTCCGAAGTTCCAGCCGAGGCCCAGCAGGGCCAGGGCGAGCGCGAGGACCGCCACGGAGTCACCTGGTGCGTCGGCGGCGACGATGCCGGCGGCCAGGAGGGTGAGGCCGGAGGCAGCGGCGACCTTCAAGCGGCCGAAGCGGTCGACGAGCCAGCCGGTCAGCGGTGACGGCAGGTACATGGCCCCGATGTGGACGGCGATGACCAGGCCGGAGGCGGCGGTGCCATGACCGTGGTCGCGCATGTGGACCGGGGTCATCGTCATGATCGCGACCATGACCAGCTGGGTGAGGACCATGACGAGCGCGCCCAGAACGACACCGCCACGACCCGCCTGCGCGGACGCGGTTGTGTCGGCGGTGGTGGCGCTCTGCTCGGTGGCGGCGAGGCTGCGGGCCACCAGCAGCGGGTCGGGGCGCAGGCAGGTCGCCAGGACGAGGGCGGCGAGGGCGTAGGCGGCGCCGGACAGCAGGAACGGGCCTGCCAGGCTGGGGATGCCGAGGCCGTCGGCGAGGTGGCCGGCCGGGGCTGCGAGGTTGGGTCCCGCGACGCCGCCGAGGGTGGTGGCGACCAGGACGGTGGAAACGGCGCGGGCGCGGTGGGCGGGGTCGGCGAGGTCGGCTCCGGCGTACCGGGCCTGAAGGTTGGTGGCGGTGCCCGCGCCGTAGACGAACAAGGCGAGAAACAGCAGGACCGGGTTGTCCAGGACGGCTGCGGTGATGACGCCGACGCTGCCGATGGCTCCCGTGAGATAGCCGGCGGCCAGGCCCGGTCTGCGGCCCCGGGCCTGGGAGACGCGGCCGACGGCCACCGCGGTGAGCGCCGACCCGGCGGTGAACAGGGCGCTGGGCAGCCCGGCGAGGCTGGTCGTGCCGAGCATGTCCTGGGCCAGCAGGGCGCCGACGGTGACGCCGGCGGCGAGACCTGCTCCGCTGAGGATCTGGGAGGCGACCAGGACACGCAGAATGCGGCGCTGTGCTTGGGCGGCGTCGGGTATGGCGCCCGTCGTACTGGACGGTGCGGTGCTGGTCATGTCTCTTCCCATGGTCAGGGGCGGCCAGGGCCGGCCGCGTTGCCGTGAGGCGGGCGGGGGGTGGGCGGGTGGCTGGCGGGTGACGGCTGACGGGTGGTGGGCGGCGAGCAGCGGGTGGCGGGCAGACGGTCAGGTGACTGCCGGGGACAGGGTGGGGCGAGGTCGCCTGCACGGTCGTCGGCGAGGCCGAAGAAGTCCGTCAGGTGCGGCGGCCGTATCACGTCGGCCACCCGCGGATCGACGGGGCGTGTGGTCCAGGTGGGCCGACCCGTCGTCCGGGTCCGGACGTACGTCTCCGGCTCCGGACGTACACGCCCGTCCCCGGAGATGAGACAAGCGCCCGGCTCCGGACGTACGCGCCCCGCCCTGCCTCACTCCGGATCCCCGGGATCGACGGTCAGTTCGGCCAGGCGCCACTCCAGCATGCCGTCGTCGAGGCGGATGGCCCGGCGCCCCCGATCGGTCAGCAGCCGTACGGCGTCGTAGGCCAGCACGCAGTACTCACCTCGGCAGTAGACGACGATCTCCGTCTGTTCGGGCAACTCGTCGATGCGGTCGGCCAGTTCCCCGACCGGGATGGAGACCGCCCCCGGGATGTGCCCGGCCCGGTACTCCTCCGCCGGCCGCACGTCCAGCACCACCACGTCACCCGCCGCCGCACGGGCGCGCAGTTCCTCGCGGCCGACCTCGGCCGTGCCGTCGTCGCCCAGGTAGGCGTCCCGCGCCGCGGGCACGGCGGCCTGATGGCGCTCGGCGACCTTGCGGAGCAGCGCGAACAGCCGCGCCACGTCGTCCCCGGCGAGCCGGTAGTGGATGCGCACCCCCTCACGGCGGGTGGCGACGAACCCGGCCTGCTTGAGGGTCTGCAGGTGCGCCGAGGCCGTCGTCAGGTTCAGTCCCGCCGCCTTGGCCAGGGCGTCCACCGTGCGCTCGCCCTGCGCCAGGAGGTCGAGCAGCTCCAGGCGTTTTCCGCTGGCCAGCGCCTTGCCGCTGGCCGCGAACGCGTCGTACAGCCGCGTCTTCGCATCCGCCCTGCCGTTTCCCGCCATGCCATCCTCCATAGATCCATGGAATAGTGTAGATGGAGCCGGAGGCCGTGACCACACGCCCTCCCGCATCCGCCCCCTGGAGGACCGATGGGCTTCGCCGACGATCACCTGATACCTCTGGTCGACAACGGACTGGGCAACAGTGCCTACCTCGTCGACCTCGGCGACGGCCGCGCCCTGGCCGTGGATGCGAGCCGCGACCTGCGCGACCTGCGGGTAGCCGCCGAGCGGCGCGGGCTCGTGGTGGCGTACGCGGCGGATACGCACCTGCACGCGGACTTCCTCTCCGGCGCCCTCCAGCTCGCGCACGACCAGGGAGCAACCGTCCTGGCCTCCGCCGCCGGGCGGCGCGCCTTCTCACACCGCGGTCTGGCCGAGGGGGACGAGGTGGACCTGGGCGGACTGACCCTGCGTGCCCTGGCCACCCCCGGCCACACGGACGAGCACCTCGCCTTCCTCCTCCTGGACGACCACCGCGAACTGGGCGTCTTCACCGGAGGCTCGCTGATCGTGAATTCCGCCGCCCGCACCGATCTGCTCGGCGCCGAGCGCACCGAGGATCTCGCCCGCGCCCAGTACCGCTCGTTGCGGCGGCTGGCCGCCCTGCCCGACGAGACCCGGGTGTGGCCCACCCACGGAGCAGGCTCCTTCTGCTCGGCCCCGCCCGGCGCCGAACGCACCTCCACCGTGGGCGAGCAGCGGAAGGCCAACTCACTGCTGGCCGCCCCGGACGAGGACACCTTCGTAGGACGGCTGCTGGCCGGCCTGGGCAGCTACCCCGCCTACTTCGACCGGCTCGCCGAGGTGAACCGGCGGGGCGCCGCCGTTCTCACCTCCACCCGGCCGTTGCCCGCCCTCGACGTCGGTCAGGTCAAGGCCCTGCTCGCCGACGGCGGTCACGTGGTCGACGTGCGCCCGGCGGCCGACTACGCGGCCGGCCACATCCCCGGCTCCCTGTCCATCCCGCTTCGCGACCAGTTCGCCACCTGGCTGGGCTGGCTTTTGCCCGACACCGCCCCGCTCGTCTTCGTCGCCGACCACGACCAGGACCTGAACGAGATCGTCTGGCAGGCGTACAAGATCGGCTACGAGCGTCTCGCGGGGCACCTCGCCGGAGGCATGGCCGCCTGGCCGGCCGACGGCAACCAGCGATCCACGACCACGTTCGCCACCGCCGACCGCATCGGCGACGGCCCCTACCTCGACGTACGACAGGAAGCCGAGTTCGCCGCCGGGCACGTCCCCGGCGCTGTCCACATCGAACTCGGCGACCTCGCCGATCGCGCCGCCGAAGCCCCCGTGGGGCCGGTCGTGGCCTGCGGCCACGGGGAGCGCGCCATGACCGCCGCCAGCCTCCTGGAACGCGCGGGCCACACCGGTATCGCCGTCCTCGACGGCGGACCGGCCGACTACGCCACCGCCCACGGTCAGCGGCTCACCGAGGGCGCTGAGGGCTCTGAGGGCACCGAGGGCGAGGGCGAGGGCGAGGGCGAGGGCGAGGGCAGGGTCGCGTGAACACCCCACCAGGGATCACGGCACCGTCCGACGCGGCCGGGCGTCCCGTCCGACTGGGTCTGCGGGAGAACCGGCTCCAGTTCACCCTGCTCGTCGTGGTCAACATCTGCGTCGGCGGCCTCGTCGGCCTCGAACGCACCACCGTCCCCCTGATCGGCGGCCGCGTCTTCGGCCTGACCAGCGACCTGGCCGTCTTCTCCTTCATCATCGCCTTCGGCGTCAGCAAGGCACTGACCAACCTCGCCGCAGGTGCGCTGACCGCTCGGTTCCGCCGCAAGCAGCTCCTCGTCACCGGCTGGCTGATCGGCATCCCCGTCCCCTTCGCTCTGGCCTGGGCGCCCTCATGGGGCCTGATCGTCGCCGCGAACGTCCTGCTCGGCCTCAACCAGGGCCTGACCTGGTCGATGACCGTCAACATGAAGATCGACCTCGTGGGCCCCGCTCGCCGAGGCTTGGCGACCGGCCTCAACGAAGCCGCCGGCTACACCGCCGTGGGCGCCACCGCCGTCCTCACCGGCTACCTCGCCACCACCCACGGCCTGCGCCCCGTCCCGGAGCTCATCGGCGTGGTCTTCGTCGCCGCCGGGCTCGCCCTGTGCCTCGTGGTCCGCGACACCGCCGCCCACGTCGCTCTCGAAGTCGCCCAGCACAGCGAGCCCCTGAGCACCGGCGAGGACACCGGCCTGAAGGCCACCTTCGCCCGCACCTCCTGGCACGACCGCTCCCTGCGCGGCGCCAGCCAGGCCGGACTCGTCAACAACCTCAACGACGGTCTGACCTGGGGCGTTTTCCCCCTGCTCTTCACCGATCACGGCCTCGGTCTGGCCGCCGTCGGTCTCATCAAGGGCCTCTACCCGATCCTGTGGGGCCTCGGGCAGACCTACACCGGGCATCTCTCCGACCGCGTCGGACGCAAACCCCTCATCGTGTCCGGCATGCTCGTCCAGGCCGTCGGTTTCGTCCTCGCCCTCGCCCTCCTCGGCCGCCCCCTGCTCGCCGGAATCCTCTCCGCGGTGTTCCTCGGCATCGGCACCGCCATGGTCTACCCGGCCCTGATCGCGTCCGTCTCCGACCACGCCCACCCCGCCTGGCGCGCCAACGCCCTCGGCACCTACCGCTTCTGGCGCGACGTCGGCTACGCGGCGGGCGCCCTGGTGGCCGGCGTCCTCGCCGACACCTTCGGCCTGAACGCCACCGTCATCGCCGCCGCCGTCCTCACCGCGGCCTCCGGCCTCCTCGCTGCCCGCTGGATCAGCGAACACCAAAGGCGTGCTTACGCATAAGCGTGTTCACACTCTGATGGCCCCGGGGTGTCCGGGACGAATGCCGGCCGAGACGTGTCCGGCGGAGCAAGCGGTCCCGCCCCGGGGCGGGACCGCTTGCTCCGCTTCGGCGGCGCGAACAGCACCTGAGACGGCTGCCGGACCCGCTGGAGGGTTGCGCCGCGGAGAGATCGTCTTTGGCGTCGTCCGCGCCGCGACCGGGATTGCGGCAGCGGACGGGCTCAACTGGGTCTGCGGTGTCGGCACATCGGGAAGGCTGGGGTGGGCGCTTCGTCTTCTCCGGGCTCATGGCTTCCGCAGCGGGATCACCTCATCGCCCTGACAATGATGGCCTGTTGATCGCCAGATCGGACCGGGCCGCTCTGTGCAGGGTGTTCAGTGCCTCGATGAGTGCGGGGCCGAGCTCGGTGCGGCGGGCCGCGGGGGTGGCGGCCGGTTCCCGGGCGCAGCGGAGCAGGGCCCAGAGGCGCTCGTTGGCGTGGGCGGCCGCCGACGCGGCCGTGTCCTCCGCCAGCAGGACCAGCCCTTCGAACAGTACCGAGCGGCGGGCCTCCAGCGTCTCCATCTCCACGAGCGCCTCGGCAGGGTCCTCGCCGCGTTCGCGAGCTTCGATTACGCGCCAGGCGGCGCGGGACGCTTCCTTGACGCAGGCGACGTACTCGACGTAGGTGTCGAGTTTGCGCTCGTCCCACCGGGTGGCCATGCCCTGGCGGAACTTGGCGCGTTCGGCCAGGGTCGTGGCGATGAACGAGGTGATCGCGCCCAGCAGGACGCCGATTATGGTGATGATCTGACTCGCCATGAGGTCACGTTAGCCGGTGGCTCTCACGCGACTCCCGTACGTGGGCGTGGGCCATCAGGCCGAGCAGGACTGCGAGGAGGACGGCGGACGAGCCGGTCGTCCCCAGGTTCAGGCCGCCCTTGACGGCCGGCTTGGTGAGGAGGTCGCCCGCGGTGGCGCCCAGGGGGCGGGTGAGGACGAAGGCGATCCAGAACAGGAGCACGTTGGGGACGGCGGGCACCCTCGTCAGGGCCAGCAGCGCGGCGAGTGCGGCGGTGACCAGCAGGGCGCCGCCGCCGTAGCCCAGGCCGGAGCTGTCCGAGAGGAAGTCGCCCATGGAGGTGCCCAGGGTGTTGGAGACGAGGATCGCGGACCAGAAGAAGGCCTCGCCCCGGAACGTGACGATGTCCTGGATCTGGAACGTCAGCCCGCTCAGCTTCCAGGCCAGGAAGATCGCCAGGAGGAGCGAGACGAGGATCGCCGCGCCGGCCGGGTAGCCCAGGCCCAGGCCTTGTGGGCCCCAGCCGAGCTTTGTCGCGCCCGGGGTGAGGTAGGCCGCGCTGGCGTCGCGGTTCATGAAGTCGGACATGGTGGTGCCGGCCATGGAGGTCGAAAGGATCACGGTCCAGTAGAAGAACGGGTGGTAGCGGGACGAGCGCAGCTGGACCACCAGCGTCACCACGAAGACCAGGAACAGGGCGACCGTGGTGAGGAAGTAGCCGAGCTTCAGCGTCTGCGAGAAGAGGTCGCCCGCCGTCTCGCCCAGGGTCGTGGCGGCGATCTTCATGACCCAGAACGCCAGGGTGACCTCGGGCAGTTTCTTCATCACCGATCTGGCCGGGGCCTGGGCCGGGGCCTGGGTCCCCTCGACCGTACTCGCGCCGTTCACGCCGTTCACGCCGTTCACGCCGGTGAGGACCTCAGGTTGCTGCAAGCCGATCACTCCTGTGCGATGAGCCGGCCGTCGGTGGCGGCCCGCTCCTGTGCGATGAGCCGGCCGACGCTGGCGACCCGCTCCTTGCCGTGAGACGGCCGTCGGCGACGGCCGCTGTCTCCGACCGTGGCAGGGCAAGGCAAGAGGACCGGTGAAATGGGTCGCGTGGCTGGTCAGATGGCGTGTCGGGCGGTCGGGGCGGGGGCCGCCGGCTCGCTTTCTTTCCTTGACCGCGCACCGGGTCGTAGTACCGCGGTACCACCCGGACTCCGCCGTTCAGCCCCCGGTGCCACCGGATCCGGGGGATGCCGCGCCTAGCGTGAGTGAGGAGGCGTCAGGCGGTTCGGGCGCCGGAGTCCGAAGAGAGAGAACGCCCATGATCGAGGCACAGCGGCTCACCAAGAGGTACGGGGAGAAGACAGCCGTCGACGGTCTGGACTTCATCGTGAAGCCGGGCACGGTGACCGGCTTCCTGGGGCCCAACGGCGCCGGCAAGTCCACGACGATGCGCATGATCGTCGGACTGGACGCGCCGACCCACGGGGCCGTCACGGTGAACGGACGCCGTTACGCCCGCCACCAGGCGCCGCTGCAGGAGGTCGGGGCGCTGCTGGAGGCCAAGTCGATCCACCCGGGCCGCTCGGCCTACAACCATCTCCGCGCGCTCGCGCTGACCCACGGCATTCCGCGCCGCCGGGTCGACGAGGTGGTCGACCTCGCCGGGCTGGGCAGCGTCGCGAAGAAGCGGGCCGGTGCGTTCTCGCTCGGCATGGGTCAGCGGCTGGGGATCGCGGCGGCCCTGCTCGGCGATCCGCAGACCGTGATGCTGGACGAACCCGTCAACGGCCTCGACCCCGAGGGCGTCCTCTGGATCCGGAACCTGCTCACCTCCCTCGCGGCGGAGGGGCGCACGGTGTTCGTCTCCTCGCACCTGATGAGCGAGGTGTCCCTGGTCGCCGATCACCTGATCATCGTGGGGCGCGGGCGGCTGCTGGCCGACACGACCGTACGGGACCTCGTGCGCGAGGCCGGCGGCGACTCCGTGAAGGTCTCCACCGACGACCCCGCGCGGCTGCGGGACGTGCTGGCCGGGCCCGGCGTCGACATCACCGGCCGTATCGGCACGGAGGAGTTGCAGGTCACCGGGATGTCCGCCCGGGAGATCGGGCTGAAGGCCGCCGAGCACGGCATCCCGTTGTTCGAGCTGACCACCAAGGCGGTGTCGCTGGAGGAGGCGTTCATGGAGCTGACCCGGGAGGCCGTCGAGTACCACGGGTCCACCCACACCAACGCCGACGCCGACGCCTACGCCGAAACGGCCACTGTCGCAACGACCCCTGGGAGCGCCGCATGAGCACCCTCACCGCAACGCCCCAGAGCCCTGGAACTCCCGGGACCCCCGGAACCGCCCCGGCCGCCCCGGCGGCCCGGCCCGCCTACCGGGTGACCGGCCGGCGCGTGCTCGCCTCGGAGTGGGCCAAGCTGTGGTCCCTGCGTTCCACCTGGATCACCCTCGGCCTCGGCCTGCTCTTCCTCGTCGCGTTCGGCGTCATCGCCGCGAGTCACTACAAGTCGAGCCTCGACTCGGGCCGCCACCTGGACCACGACTTCGCCGGCGCGACGGCCGTGAGCCTGTCCCTGTTCGGCACGAACTTCGCCCAGCTCGCGCTCGGCGTGCTCGGTGTGCTGGTCACGGCGGGCGAGTACTCCACCGGCATGATCCGCTCGTCCCTCGCGGCCGTACCGCGCAGGCTGCCCGTGCTGTGGTCCAAGGCGGCGGTGTTCGGCGTGATCGCGCTGGTGGTCGGGACCGTCGGCGCGTTCGCCGCCTTCCTCGTCGGCGGCCAGGTCGTGTCGGGCACGCCCGCCGCCATGGGCCTCGGTCACGCCGGTGTCGTACGCAGCCTGCTGGGCGCCGGACTCTACCTCGGCCTGGTCGGGGTGATCGGCACCGCCCTCGGCGCGCTGCTGCGGTCGGTCGCCGGAGGCATCTCGGTCCTGGTCGCCTCCCTCATGCTGGTGCCCGGACTCGTCTCCCTGCTGCCCACCTCGTGGCGGGGGGACATCGACCCCTACCTGCCGAGCAACGCGGGCGAGTCGGTCTTCGCGCTGACCCACGACTCGACCAGCCTGTCGCCCTCCGCCGGTCTGCTGGTCTTCCTCGCCTGGGCGGCACTGGCGCTGGCCGGGGCGGCGTACCGGCTGCTGCGCAGCGACGTCTGAGCGCGTCCGCCCCGGCGGCCGCGCGCATCATGGGCGGGTGAGTGCGATGCCCACGACCAAGATGACCACGATGACCACGACCGCGATGACCACGACCATGGACGATCTCGGCGGGATGGGGCCGCTGGTCGCCCGGCTGGGCCGGGCCGGCCAGCGGCTCCGGCATGCCGACCGGGCCCGTCCCTGGGTGCTGGACACCGCGGTGGTGGTGCTGGTCTTCCTGCTGTTCTGCCTGCCGGACCTGCTGCAGGCGGTCGGCGCGATCAGCGGGGACGGGGACGGCGACGGGCCGCGCCGCCTCCGCCTGGTGTTCACCCGGCTGCCCGCGGCCGGCATGCTGCTCCTGCAGGCCGGTCTGGTGCTGCCGCTGCTGTGGCGGCGGCGGGCGCCCGCGGCCGCGTTCGGCGCCGTCACGGCTGTGTTCGTCGTCCAGTGGTCCGTGGGCGCCGCCCTCCGTGCGGACGTCGCGCTCTTCGTCGCCCTGTACAGCCTGGCCCTGCACGCGCCGCTACGGCAGCTGCCGTGGGGCTGCGCGGCCACGGCGGGCGCGCTGGGCCTGGTCGCGGCGCGGGTCTCGGCGGCCGTGTCGGTCTGGGACGCGCTGTTCTTCCTGCTCAGTACGGCGACTGCGGCCCTCGCGCTCGGTCTGATGATCCGCATCCGGCGGGCCCAGCTGGCCGGGCTGCGGGACCGCGCGGCCCGGCTGGAGACGGAGCGCGACCAGCGGGGGCGGCTCGCCGTCGCGGCCGAGCGGGCGCGGGTGGCCCGCGAGATGCACGACATCGTCGGCCACAACCTGGCCGTCATCATCACCCTCGCCGACGCGGGCGCCTACGCCACCGCCGCCGCCCCGGAGCGCGGGAAGGAGGCCCTCGGCCTCATCGGGGACACCGGCCGTCAGGCGCTGAGCGAACTACGGCGGGTGCTCGGCGTCCTGCGTGAGCCGGACGGCCCGCGGACCGAGCCCGAACTGGCCCCGCAGCCGGGCCTGGTGGACGTCGACGCGCTGTGCGAGGGGGTACGCGCGGCCGGTCTGGACGTGGTCTACCGCAGCGCCGGCGAGGTCGACGCCCTCGACAGCGGGGTGCAGCTCACGGTCTACCGGATCGTGCAGGAGGCGCTGACGAACACCCTCAAACACGCGGGCGCGGGGGCGCGTGCGAACCTGGCGATCGTCGCCGAGGACAGCCGGCTGACCATCACCGTCCAGGATTCCGGGCCGCCCGAGCCGGGCGTCCGTGCCGGTACGGCGAACGAGGAAGGACACGGTCTGGTGGGCATGAGAGAACGCGCGGCGCTCTACGGCGGTCACGTCAGCGCGGGCCCCGCCGGCACCGGCTGGACGGTGCGGGCCACCCTCGATCTCACTCCCGAGGACGGAGCCGGGAAAGGGGACCTGGACGGGGCCGGGGCCGGGGTTGGGGACGGGGCCGGAGACCGGGACCGAGTCGGGGCCAGGGACCGAGTCGGGGCCAGGGACCGAGTCGGGGCCACGGACCGGGACGGGGCCGGGGACGGGGCCAGGGACCGGGACCAGGCCGGGGCCAGGGACCGAGTCGGGGCCACGGACCGGGACGGGGCCGGGGACGGGGCCAGGGACCGGGACCAGGCCGGGGCCAGGGACCGGGACGGGGCCAGGGACCGGGACGGGGCCAGGGACCGGGACCGGGCCGGGGCCAGGGACCGAGTCGGGGCCAGGGACCGGGACCGGGACCGGGACCGGGACGGGGACAGGGCCAGGGACCGGGACGGGGACAGGGACCGGGTCGGGGCCAGGGCCGGGGCCACGGACCGGGACGGGGCCGTGGACGGGGCCGGGGCCAGGGACCGGGACGGGGCCGGGGCCGGTAACGGGGCCTGCCGATGACCACCGTCCTCGTCGTGGACGACCAGCCGCTCCAGCGCTACGGCTTCCGCATGCTCCTCGACTCCGTGCCCGAGACGGACGTGGTCGGCGAGGCCGCGCACGGCACGGAGGCCGTCCGCAAGACCGCCGAGCTGCGTCCCGACGTCGTCCTCATGGACGTACGCATGCCCGGCATGGACGGCATCGAGGCGACCCGCCGCATCGTCGCCGCCGGTGACCGCTCCCGGGTCCTCGTCCTGACCACCTTCGACCTCGACGAGTACGTCCACGCGGCCCTGCGCGCCGGGGCCAGCGGCTTCCTGCTCAAGGACGCCCGTCCCGAGGAACTCCTCGCGGGCATCCGTGCCGTGGCGGGCGGCGACGCGGTGATCGCTCCCGCCCTCACCCGCCGGCTGCTGCACGAGTTCGCGCGGCTCGTGCCGGCCCGTGCGGCCGGCTCCGCCGAGGACCCGCGGCTGGCCTCCCTGACCGAGCGCGAACACGAGATCCTCGTCGCCATCGGCAAGGGCTGGTCCAACGGCGAGATCGCCGGCCGTTTCGTCCTGTCGGAATCCACGGTGAAGACGCATGTCGGCCGCGTCCTGTCCAAGATCGGCGCCCGGGACCGCATCCAGGCGGTCATCTTCGCCTACGACCACGGCCTGGCCCGCCCTCAGGCGGACTGACTGAGCACCCCGCGCCCTCCCACTCCTCCCGCTGTCAGCCCGCGCTCGTCCACGCGTCCGGACGGGGCGTCAGTACGGCGGTGACGACGGCGCGGGACGAGGCCATGACGTCGGCGACGAACCGCGCGCGGCCGACGGTGAGCCGGCGGAGCGCCGGGCCGTGGTCCACGGCGACGACGGCGGTGACCGCGAGCAGGAGGAGCCGCCACAGCAGCATCACCGGGCGGCGCGTCGCGCGGGGCAGTTCCGCCAGCGAGGCGTGCAGCCGCTCGCAGTGGAACGGCACGTGGCGCTCCTCGTCGGCCAGGATGCGTCCGGCCACCTCCGTGGTGAGGATGTCGTCGGTGCCGTCGCGCAGGGCCCGGTAGTACCGCAGGGCCACCACTTCCGCGATCATCAGCACCAGCAGTTCCAGCCGCAGGCCCATGAGCCGCCGCAGCCGTACGAAGACGGTGTCGCTCCAGTGGCCCGTCAGGGTCGGTACGCCGCCCGCTGCCAGGAGCCGGGCGAGCAGCCGGGCGTGGTTCTGTTCCTCGGCCACGAAGAGGCGGACCGCCCGCGCGTAGTCGGGGTCGCCGGCCGCGTCCGCCTTCCCGACGAGGTTGGCCCCGTCGCCGTCCTCGCCGACCTGGAAGCGCTGGATGCCGGCCCACACCGCCGGATGCAGCGCCGCGCCCCGCCCCCAGTCCGGGTCCCCCTGCTCGCGCCTGCGCTCGCGCTCGTCCTCGAACCGCGCGGTCCACTTGGCGAAGTCACTCGTCCGCACCCGTCCGTCCTCTCCCCGGTACAGCCTCCGTGCTGTGGAGAAGGACGACGCGGGCGGGCGCCGAACCGTTCCCTCGGCCGAGCGCCGCCGATCGGGTGCGAGTGGGGTACGGCCCGTCGCGCCACGTCAATTCTCCTTTGAATACGGCGAGTTGGGCGTGCGGCATCGCCCGGCGCCGACGGACTTCGACGGCCCCCGCCCGGGGTGCTCACCCGCTCGGATGCGCTCGGCGGGCAGCGGGTCGCGGAGGCGTGCAGGGTGAGCACATGATCACTACACCTCACACCAAGAAGTCCGTTTCCCGTGTCTCGCGCGCGTTCGTGGTGAGCGCCGCCCTGGGCATCGCCTGTGCCGCGGGCCTGGCGACGGCCACCTCCGCGGTCGCGGCGACGCCCGTCACCCACGTCACCACCAAGGCCGCCGCCCCGGCGCTCGGCCACGGCGGCGGCGACGGGGACGGCGAGCACTTCCAGTGCGGCAACGGCCTCCTCGACCTCCTCAACTTCTGCAACTGACGTACGACTGAGGGCATTCACCGCCCTTCGCAACACCCCCCATGGAAGACCCCCACCTCAGGGCGGTCAGGAGCAGGGAAGATCCCCGCTCCTGACCGCCCTGGCGTTCGTCCCGGGAATCGCCGCGCCCCCGCGGATCAGGCCAGGGGATCCTGCCCGTTGGTCGGGGGGCGGAGTGGGTCTATCGTCGGAAACCTGGGGCCAGGACGAGGAGGACGGCCGGTGATGCCGCAGGACGAGGCCGTGATCGGCTGCACGGGGAAGCTGCTCGTCGGAACCCGCGGATCCGCGGGCCCCGGCGAGGTCCTGGTGCGGGTCAGGGGCGGCTCCGAGACCTTCCTCGCCTGGTCGGAGGACCCCCTGCCCCTGGGCGCGGCGGTCCTCGTGATCGAATCTCGTGGATGCCGGGAGGTCGGCGTCATCGAGTGGGTGGATCCATTGGACGCGCTCGGCGAGAACACCGCCGGCGCCGGCTGAGGAGTACGAGCATGTTCGGTTATCGCGTCCCCGCCCCCGACGAGGCGATGTTGATCTCGGGGGGTAGGCGGGGACTGGGGGGCGCGCCGTTCCGGGTGGTGACGGGGCACGGCAAGTTCGTGCTCCCGGTCTTCCGCAAGGTCCGCTTCCTCACCCTGTCCATGTGCGAGTCCGAGGTCACCGAGACCTGTGTGACCAAGCAGGGCATCGCGTTGCACGTCCGCGCGGTCATCGCCTTCAAGGTCGGCAACGACCACGAGAGCATCATCAACGCGGGCCAGCGGTTCCTCTCCGACCAGGACCAGATGTCGGTGCTCACCGGCCGGATCTTCGCCGGCCATCTGCGGGCCATCATCGGCTCGATGACGGTCGAGGAGATCGTCACCGAGCGGCAGAAGCTGGCCGCGGAGGTCCTGGACACCTCCAAGACGGAGATGGCGAAGATCGGCCTGATCGTCGACTCGCTGCAGATCCAGTCGATCGACGACGGCGACACCGGCTACATCGACGCGATGTCCGCACCCCACAAGGCGGCCATCCAGCGGCAGGCGCAGATCGCCCAGGCGCAGGCCACCCAGGCCTCGGTCGAGGCGGAGCAGGCCGCGGCGCGCAACCAGGCGGAGTACGCCCGGCAGACCGCCATCGTCCAGGCGGAGTACTCGGCCGAGGTGGACCGCGCCCAGGCGCAGGCCGCGCAGGCCGGACCGCTGGCGCAGGCCCACGCCCAGCAGGAGGTGCTGGCCGCCCAGACGGAACTGGCCCAGCGCCAGGCCAAGCTGCGTCAGCAGCAGCTGGTGGCCGAGGTGGTGAAGCCGGCGGAGGCCGAGGCCGAGCGGGTCAGGATCCTCGCGGCCGCCGAGGCGCAGCGGATGAAGATCCAGGCGGAGGCGGCGGCGTCGTACGACCGGGTGGCGCTCGACCGGATGCTGATCGACCAGCTCCCGCAGATCGTCAAGGAGGCCGCCGGCGGCCTCGCGGGCGCCAACGTCAACGTCCTCAACGGCGCGGACGGCCTCGGCGAGATCGCCGCCGGCCTGGTGTCGCAGGGCCTGACCATCCTCGACTCGGTGCGGCAGAACCTGAGCGGCCCGGACTCCGACGGTCACCGCCCCGAGGAGAACAAGAGCAACGGCAGCATGCTCCAGCTGCCGGGCGCCAAGGGCCGCAAGTCGGACGACGGTCCGGTGGACGTCGACTAGGGCCTGTCGTCAAATTCCCGCCGTCCGCCCGGAGGGCGGGCCTCGCGCCCGCCCTCCGACGGGGGCACCTCCCGCGCGAGCGAAGCCGAGCGCGGGGGAGGCCGATGTCGCCGTAGGTGCGTGCTCTGGGGGTCCCCCCGGCCGGAGGCTGGGGGAGTGCCGGGCCCTGATCCTCGTACTGGACGTACTTGGGTCAGGGCCCGGTGCGGCGAGTGGGGGCACCTCCCGGCCGGAGGCGGGGGGAGCGTGCATGGCGTCGCGGGGCTGGGGGCACCTCCCGGCCGAAGGCTGGGGGAGGGAATGTGACGACAGGGCCTAGGCCGGGCGGACATCAGCGGCTGTCCGGCGGACAGCGGCTGGTCAAAGGCCGAGGCCCACGACTCCGAGCAGGTCGGAGTCGTGGGCCTCGGGCGTGGTGTCAGGAAACGTGGCCGCCGGGGGCGGTCAGATCAGTGGTGGCGACGGTCGTGGCCCCAGGAGGCATCGGCGACGAAGCGGCCGTGCTCGTTGCGCAGGGTCGCGGTGTCGCGGCTGTCCCAGACCGCCTTGCGGCGGTCCTGGAAGAGGTCACGGCGGGTGTCGCGGCCGTAGCCGGTGTGGACGCGGACCGTGGCGTGACCGCCCAGGGTGTAGTGGTGGAAGGTGTAGGTGTGGCCGGCACGGTCGGAGAGCTTCCAGCCGCTGAGGTTGACCGCACGCCGCGAGTCGTTGGTGATGGCCACCCACTCCTGGTTCAGGGCGCGGACGCCGCGACCGGAGTCGGCGTGTACGCCGCTGATGCGGACGGTGCTGTGGTGCGGCCGGGCCGTCGGGTGGCCGGCAGCCGCGGCCGGCAGGGCCGTGACGGCCATGGCGGCGGCCGCCACGGCGGCGACGGCGGTCATGCGACGCACAGAAGCGGAAACGGTCACGAGGAACTCCTACAGAGGTCCAGAGCACCACGTGGCTGCGGACACCGAAGCGCCGCCAACCGGGCGGTGGTGCGTTGTGCGGGTGGCGGCCGGATGACCGCGCACGCACACTCTGCAATCCGGGCGACCGGTTCTGGGGGATTTACGGACCCCATTACCTTTCCAGAACATTTCTGTGACTCTCCGCTCGAATATGCAGGTAAGAGAGGATACGCGCGTAGCAGGCTCAGGGACGGGCCGACGCCCGCCGGCGGGCCGTTCGAGTCATCCGTGTCGTTCGAACCGTCCGGCCCCGGTACAGCCGGCCCGGCACGTCACTGAACGCCAGGTCCAGCCCCACGCCGTCGCGTTCGGCGTGCAGGTGCAGGTGGGGCTCGGTGGAGTTGCCGCTGTTGCCCACCTCGCCGAGGAGTTGGCCCGCCTCGACCTCGTCGCCCGCGCGCACCCTCAGCGAACCCGGCCGCAGATGGGCCAGCTTGACGATCTCCCGCCCGGTGTCGATGAACACGTGGTTGCCGTACAGGGGTTGGCGGCGGACGGCGCCCGGACGCTGGTCCTCGATGCCGTCGCCGGCGGAGACGACACGCCCCCGGCAGGGAGCGAACACCGGGCGCCCGTAGGCGGCGTACGCCGTCACGTCGGCGCGGTCGCGGGCGCTGCGGGTGCCGTAGCGGCCCAGGCCCGTCAGGTCCACGGCGCCGCGCTGCTCGGGGAAGGGGGCGTGGTGGTTGATCAGGCGGCCCCCGCCATGGACGACGTACCAGGTGCCCTCCAGCGGAAAGCGGAGCGGCCGCGACAACGGAGCGCCCCAGCGGTGCAGCCGGGCCCGGGCGACGGCGGCGAGCGCGACCGCCAGGAGCACCAGCGAGACCAGCGGGTACGACAGGTCGTGGCCCGCCCTGAGGGACGGCAGGCGGCACACCGAGAGGACGGCCGCCAGGCCCACGCCCTCCACCGTACGGCGGACCAGGCGCGGGTGCTGCGCCGGTGCGCCCAGGCCCTCCAGCACCACGAAGAAGGCCGTCAGAGTGGCCATCGACGCGAACCAGGACACGCGGTCGCCCGCGGTCCAGACACTCAGAACGGTCCAGGCGGGAAACAGGAACGGCAGCAGGGACAGCAGCAGCCGATACGACAGCCGGACGAGCCGCAGGGCACGGCGGCGGACGGTCTCGTGCTCCTCCGGCGGGCCGTCCGTGGCCCCCGGTCCAGGTGTCCGCTCTCCCACGTCTCCTGCTCCCCCGACGACTCGACGGGCACGGCTGGCACGGCGATACGGCCGTACGGTCATACGCCGCTACGACGATGGGGAAGACGGCCGGTGGGACGTGGAGGTTGGTCCGTCATCCTGCCCGGCGTCTTTACGGATTCCTGACGCCGGCCCTCGCATCCAAAGCCCCCGCGCCGGTGTCCTTCTCCTTGTCCGGAACCCGTCAGAAGCGGGTCCGGAGCCGGTCCGGAACCGGACCGACATCGCGTTGGAGAATGGAGTGCCATGGAAGGCGCTGTCATCGCAGTCGTGATCGCGGCCGTACTCGTGCTGCTCGTGCTGCGGAGCGGGATGCGGGTCGTGAACCAGGTCGAGCGCGGGGTCGTGTTCCGGTGGGGCAAGGCGCTGCCGGGCTACCGGCAGCCGGGCATCACCTTCCTCATTCCGTTCGCCGACCGGATGCGCAAGGTCAACACCCAGGTGATGACCATGCCGGTGCCCACGCAGGAGGGCATCACCAAGGACAACGTGTCCGTGAAGGTCGACGCCGTCGTCTACTTCCGGGTGACCGACCCGGCCCGCGCCGCCATCGAGGTGCAGGACTACGTCTTCGCCGTCGGCCAGGTCGCCCAGTCCTCCCTGCGGTCCATCATCGGCAAGAGCGACCTGGACGACCTGCTGACCGACCGGGAGCGGCTGCACGAGGGACTCGCCCTGATGATCGACAGCCCGGCCGCCGGGTGGGGCGTCCACATCGACCGCGTCGAGATCAAGGACGTCCAGCTGCCCGAGTCGCTGAAGCGGTCCATGTCCCGGCAGGCGGAGGCGGAACGGGAGCGGCGGGCGCGCGTCATCACCGCCGACGGCGAGTTCCAGGCGGCGCAGCAGCTCGCCAACGCCTCGCGGATCATGTCCGACTCCCCCGAGGCGATGCAGCTCAGGCTGCTCCAGACCGTCGTCGAGGTGGCCGCCGAGAAGAACTCCACCCTCGTGATGCCCTTCCCCGTAGAACTCCTCCGCTACTTCGACCGCGCCACAAAGCGCATCGACGCCGACCTGGAGAACCTGGACAAGCCCGCGGAGCCGACCAGCACGAAGACCCCGATGACCGCGGCGATGGAAGCCCTGACCAAGATCGCCACAGAGGCCCTGCCACCGGCCGAGGAGACTCCGGCCCTCTCCCCCGAGCACCCTGCAACAGACGCCAGCTGATCCGCGCCCAAGGGGCGCGGGGCTGTATCGATGTGCGGCTCCGCCGCGTGGGCGCGACCAGCCACAACGGCGCCGCAGCCGAAGAGCCACCGCACCGGCCCCCACCCCACTGCGCCTACCATCCGCACATGACGAACACCGACCACACCGACCACAACACCCCCGTCCTGGACGGAGTCCAGATCAACTCCCTCCAGGGCGGCCCGGCAGACCTCGCCCAATACGCCGGCCAGGCGATCCTCCTCGTGAACGTCGCGTCCAAGTGCGGCCTCACCCCCCAGTACACGGGCCTGGAGAAGCTCCAGGCCCGCTACGCCGCGAAGGGCTTCACCGTGCTCGGCGTCCCCTGCAACCAGTTCGCCGGGCAGGAGCCGGGCGGCGCCGAGGAGATCGCCGAGTTCTGTTCGGCGACGTACGGCGTGACGTTCCCGCTGACCGAGAAGGCCGAGGTGAACGGCGAGGGCCGGCACGAGCTGTACCGGCGGCTCGTCGGGTTCGCCGACGCCGAGGGGCACAGCGGGGACATCCGCTGGAACTTCGAGAAGTTCCTGATCGGCCGCGACGGCACGGTCGTCGCCCGGTTCTCCCCGCAGACCGAACCGGAGTCCGCCGAAATCGTCACGGCGATCGAGGCCCAGCTCGGCTGACCCGGCGGGCTGACGGCCGGCCGGTTGACCTTGTCCCTGGGTCAGGGCCGAGCGTTCTCGTCACCGGGCGGCGGAACCGTCCGGTGACGGAGGATGACACGGTGGACGAGGACCTGCTCACCATCGGCGCGTTCGCGGCGCGGGCCCGGCTGTCGGCCAAGGCCCTGCGGCTGTACGACCGGCTCGGTCTGCTGGCGCCCGCGCACGTCGACGCGGCCAGCGGCTACCGCTACTACCGCGCCGGCCAGGTGGCGCGTGCCCGGCTCGTGGCTCTGCTGCGGCAGCTGGACATGCCGCTCGCCCGGATCGCCGAGGTGGTCGCGGCCTAGGTCCTGTCGTCAAATTCCCGCCGTCCGCCCGGAGGGCGGGCCCCGCGGCGTCAGGTGCGTGCTCTCGGCGCGCCGGGCCCTGATCCTCGTACTGGACGTACTTGGGTCAGGGCCCGGCGCGGCGAGAGTGCGTGCATGGCGTCGCGGGGCAGGCGGGAATTTGACGACAGGGCCTAGGGGGCCCCGAGGCCGCCCGCCTGCTCGCCGCCTACTGGGCGGACGTGGAGGCCAGGGTGGCCGGGCAGCGTGCGCTCGCCGCGTACCTCCGTGGACGACTGTCAGGGAGGAGCCCCGAGATGTACGGCGAGTTCGTGGTCGAGACGGTGGACGTACCGGCGCAGGTGGTGATCAGCGAGTCGCGGCACACGCTGGCGGACGAGTTGCCCGCGTGGATCGACGCGTCGCTGGGGCGGCTGGAGGAGGCCGCGCGGGAGTGCGGGGGCATGGCCGGGCCGCCGTTCGTCGTCTACCACTCCGAGGTATCGATGGAGAGCGACGGGCCCGCCGAGTCGTGCGTGCCCGTGGCGGACGAGGCGGCGGCGCGCGCCTGGGTGGAGCGGCACGGGGGGCCGCGGGGGGCCAGGGTGCGGGTGGAGCCGGCGCGCAGGCTGGCGTACACCCGGATCACCAAGGCGCAGGTGGCGCAGCCGCAGATCCTCGCCGCGTTCGAGGCGGTGGAGCAGTGGATGGGCGGGGAGGGCCTGGAGTACGACGGTCCGTGCCGGGAGGTCTACTTCGCCGACTGGACGTCGGCGGGGGCCGAGGACTCGGTGTGTGACGTGGCGTTCCCGGTGAAGCGGACGAAGTAGCGGAGTACCGGCGGCAACGCCGGAGCCCTCTCGGCAAGGACGGCGACTGGTCGAGAGGGCTCTGGGGTGATGCCTGTGCGGTTGTGGTGCAGTTGTCGGTCCTGCGTGTCTACGGCGGTGGGTCAGGGAGAGCCCCCTAGGCCTTGACCGAGGTCACGAAGGCGTTCCAGGCGTCGGCCGGGAAGGCCAGGTTCGGACCCTGGGGGACCTTGGAGTCGCGTACGGCGAGTTCAGCCGTGGTGGGCGACTTGACCTCGACGCAGGCTCCGTTCCCTGCGGAGTAGGAGGACTTCGTCCACGTCTCGGTGGCGCCCTGAAGCAGTGCCATGTCCACTCCTGTTGCGAGTTGCGGTGGTGCGATTCACGCCAACCGTGTCGGCTGATTGGCGTGATCGACGCTACCGGGCAACTTCCTCCGCTGGAGTAGTCGTTCACTCAACTGGATGGCATATTCCAGGTGAGCCTTCCGTGGGAGCGATACGCCAGTGTACGATCCGGCGCCACACGCCCCAGGACCCTTACCGCTCCTACTCGGCGTACTCTTTGGCCACCCTCGCGATGTATTGCCGGGATTGCTCCACATTGAGGGACTGTGCCCGCAAGTGCTCGTACATCACGGCGTACTTCTGCACGTCCTGCGCCTTCTCCAGGTACAGGTCGCTGGTGACGCCCTCCAGGTAGACCACGCTGGAGTCGGCCGCGTCGGAGAACTCCAGGATCGCGTACTGCCCGTTGAGCCCGGGATGCGCGCCCACCTCGAACGGCAGCACCTGCACGGTGACATGGGGCAGCTGGGACATCTCGATGAGGTGCTCCAGCTGCTCGCGCATCACCAGCTTGCTGCCGACGATGCGGCGCAGCGCGGCCTCGTCGAGCACGACCCAGAGCCGAAGGGGGTTGTTCTCGGCGGTGATACGTTCCTGTCGGCGCATGCGCACGTTGACGCGCTTCTCGATGTCGGCCGCCGACGTCTCCGGCAACGCGCCCTGCACCAGGGCCTCCGCGTACGCCTTGGTCTGCAACAGGCCGGTCACCAGCTGCGGTTCGTACACCCGCAGGGACTCCGCGTCCGTCTCCAGGCCGATGTAGACGCTGTACGGGATGTCGCCGAACGCGTGCCACCAGCCCTGTTGCCGGGAGTCGCGCGCCATCTCCATCAGGGAGTCGACGATCCGCTGGTCCTCGACCTCGTACACCCCGCACAGGTCGCGCACATCGCGCTGGCTGATGCTTCTGCGGCCGTTCTCCAGCCGACTGATCTTCGACTGCGACACCAGCAGTCGTTCCGCCACTTCCTCGGCCGTCATGCCCTTGAGCTCGCGGAGCCTGCGCAGCTCCTGGCCCAGCCGGCGTCGCCTGACGGTGGGGTTGACATTGGACGCCACGGGACGTGCACCTCCGGCTGCATGGCTGTCTTGACACTTTCCGTATCTGCTGTTGAGCAGACTGCCACCAAGGTGCTTCCTACCGCTGGGAAACGGTGGATATGCGGCGCGTACGCGTCAGTTCGGGCACGGATGTTCCCGGTCGGCCCCGGGTGCGGGCGCGGTCGAGCGGGGCGGCGGGACCATGCGTGTCCCGCCGCCCCGCTCGAACGGACGGCTGCGGTGCGGGCCTGGGGCCGGGCCGCTCAGTGGGCCACGACGCGGGCCGCTATGGGCGACGACCCCCGGTGCGGCTGCATCGGCACCCCGCGCGCGGGTTCGGCGGTGCGGCCGCCGGGCCCTGCCGGGCGGCCCGCCGAGGCGGCGCCTCGGCGTGTCTGGGCACCGGCGCCGTTCTGCACGTCCATCACGGCGTGCGCGACCAGCCCGCCCATCGGGTCGTGCCGGATGAGGTCCCGCAGCCGGGAGCGGGACGAGCGTCCCTCGTTCCCCGGGTACAGGTGCTTGCCGAGCCCGACGGCGTGCGCGAGCGCGGCCAGCGCCGCGGTCCGCGGGTCCGGCGGCACGCCGGTGCGGATCGCCGAGTCCAGCCGGGCCCTGATCTCCCGGCTGATGGCGTTGTCCGTCGCCTGGTAGCGCGTCGTCGGCAGCACCCCGCACATCTGGCCGGCCACGGCGTGCACCATGCCGCACCGCTCCAGATGCGACAGATAGGTCTGCCGGAGCCCCAGCCGGGGCCCGCCGATCCAGTGGACGGCCCGTACCGGAGCGCCGCGCCTTCGCAGCAGCTCCAACGCGCAGTCCAGGGTCGGATCTCCTGTCGGCCGTGGCACCACCACGGCGATACGATCCCCGTCTGGGGCTATCCGTCCGGCCAGCGCCAGCTCCACTAGCTGTGCTCCGGCCAGACCGAGGTCGAGCGACTGCGGCTGCGCAGTGGTACCCGTGGTCGGGTCCAGTGCGAGCAACAGAAGCTCCTCCGGAATTGTTCTGCGGCTCCTGCCCATCCATGCCTCCCCGCGTGGATGAATGACAGGGTGACCCCTCTCACATTCATCTGTCGAGGGTGCGTGACCGGTTCGTAGTGGAACCGGTAGGTATGTCGTTCTCGTCTACCGCGTGGGACAAGCCCGCACACAGGACACTGGTACATGGTTCGGACAGTGGCGGTGCGGTGCTGTCCGGTGGGTCGGTTGGTCAGACGCGCACGCAGGGGCGTGCGGTGGAGGAGGCATCGGTGGCGGGCGAGTCCCCCGACAGGTCGAAGCAGCGCGAGTCGTCGGCAGAACCGACGCCGGGGAGCGGGCCATCGGTTCCCGAGGCACGTGATCCCCGGCTGGCGGTGTCCCGCGAACGGGACTCCGCCGAGGGCACCCCGGACACCTCGACGAAGATCCTCTCGATCCGCGACACCAAGTCCGCCGACGACGACGCCGACCTCCGCGAGGCAGTCTCGGCCTGGGTCCGCAGCTCCGCGAAGCAGGACGCTGCCGCTGAGGAAACGACCGACGAGGCCGAGCCCGCTTCCGCGGAGGCAGCCAAGGAGGACGAGACCGAGAAGGCCCCCGCGGAGCCCGCGACCCCGGACACAAAGCCGGAACCGGAGGACGACGACGCCCCGCACGCCGCCGACGGCGAGGACGCCCCACAGGGGCCACCGTCAGCCGACGACGAGACCCGCACGGGTGGTGCGGGCGGGAACGAGGACGCCGAAGGCGAAGCCGAGGCGGCACCGGCGGACGACGCCCCGCACGCCGCCGACGGCGAGGACGCCCCACAGGGGCCACGGTCAGCCGACGACGAGACCCGCACGGGTGGTGCGGGCGAGAACGAGGACGCCGAAGGCGAAGCCGACGCGCAACCGGCGGACGACGCCCCGCAAGCCGCCGACGGCGAGGACACCCCACAGGGGCCACCGTCAGCCGACGACGAGACCCGCACGGGTGGTGCGGGCGAGAACGAGGACGCCGAAGGCGAAGCCGAGGCGCAACCGGCGGACGCCCCGCAGGGACCCGCGGCCCCCCCGACCCCCCGGGACGGGATCGACCAGCCGACCGCCGTCTTCCAGACCCTCCGCCCCAAGAAGCCCCAGCCCGACCAGCCGACGACGATGCTCAAACTCGGCGCCCCCTCCAAGTTCGTCGAGCTGAAGCCGGACATCCCCGCCCCCACCACCCCCACCCCCCACGTGGGCCCGGAGCGCACGACCCAGCAGCCGCTGCCCCCGAAGCCCCCGCTCGACCTCCTGGCCGAGCTGACGAACACGCCGCCGCCCCCGGAGACCCCGGTCCGCACGATCGTCCGCCGGATCAAGATCTGGACCCCCCTGGTCCTCCTCCTGGCGATCATCTTCGCGGTCGTACAGACCCTCCGCCCGCTGCCGCAGCCCACCCTCGACCTCACCGCCGAGGACAGCTACACCTTCGACGGCAGCAAGCCCGACATCCCCTGGCCGGACACGGGACAGGCCGCGCTCGACGTCCAGGGCATCGGCAGCTTCGGCTCGTCCGGCACGCAGAAGCCCGTGCCGATCGCCAGCGTCGCCAAGGTCATGACCGCGTACATCATCCTGCGCGACCACCCGCTCAAGAGCGGCGCGAAGGGCCCGATGATCAAGATCGACCAGGCGGCCGAGGACCAGTCGGAGGCGGGTCAGGAGTCCACGGTCCACGTCACCGCCGGTGACCAGATCAGCGAGCGCGAGGCTCTGGAGGGCATCCTCATCGCGTCCGCGAACAACGTGGCCCGCCTCCTCGCCCGCTGGGACGCCCACTCCGAGAAGGCGTTCGTGGCGAAGATGAACGCCACCGCCAAGGACCTGGGCATGACCAACACGACGTACACCGACCCGTCCGGTCTGACGAACACCACGGTCAGCACGGCCGTGGACCAGGTGAAGCTGGCCAAGACCGCGATGACCGAGCCCGCCTTCCGCGAGGTCGCGGCGATGATGTCGTACGACGACTACAAGGGCGTCAACCACTCCAACTGGAACACGCTGGTCGGCCGGAACAACGTCGTCGGCATCAAGACCGGCACCACCACCTCCGCCCAGGGCAACCTGGTCTTCGCGGCGAAGCAGCAGGTCGGCGGCGAGACCCGGACCGTCATCGGCGCCGTGCTGCGCCAGCCCCCGGACCCGGTGCACCACTCCATCCTCGTGGGCGCGACGAACGCGGCGGACAAGCTGATCCGGGCCGGGCAGGGCGCCCTGAAGTCGGCGACGATCATCAAGAAGGGCACCGTCGTCGGGTACGTGGACGACGGTGTCGGGGGCCGGACGCCCGTCGTCGCCACCCAGGACGTGAGCGCGGCCGGCTGGGCGGGCCTGAAGGTGAAGCTGTCCTTCACCGCCGGTGACGTGCCGCACACCGCGAAGGCCGGGACCAAGGTGGGCCACCTCACCGTGGGCGACGGCTCGGCCGGTGCCGTGCAGGTGCCGGTGGCCCTGGAGAAGGACCTGACCGAGCCGGGCTTCCCGGCCAAGCTGACCCGCCTGGGCTGACCGCCCGGTCCGCCCCCACCGCACCCCGCCGACGGAGCCCCGCGGCGGGGTGCGTGCTAGCGTCACGAATCGGGGCAGCTCGCCGGTCGGGGGGACAGGGCCGCGAACTGGACATGAAGCGGCCGGGAACACCGAGGAACCCGGCCGAGAACAGAAGACGGGACACGGGGAGTGCCTTCAGGTGGCCACAGCGGAGCCGACACGCGCCGACGACGCCGAACCGGGCCCGGGATCCGGCCCGCGAATAAGCCTGTCCGCGCCTGACGCGGACAGGGACGCGGGCACAGGCGCCCGCACGGCCGAGAACCGGACCACGGACCGGACCACGGCCCGGACCACGCATCAGACCACGGTCCGGACCGCCGACCGGCCCGGCGCCACGCCGACCGCCACGGCAGGCGTCACCGCCGGCGCCGGGGACGGCGCCCGTCCGGGCCCGGGCAGGCGTGCCCGGTTCCTCGCCGCCCTCGAACCCCTCCGCCGCCGGATGCTGGTGCACCCCGCGCTGTCCGTCACCGCCCTGTCGGGCGTCCTGCACATCGTCTGGTTCTTCACGTTCGCGAACAGCGGCGGGGACCTCGCCGCCCAGGACGCCTGGGCGGAGTTCGTCGGCCGGCACCCGGACTCGGCGTACAACCTCGCCTGGTACGGCGGCATGCACCCGGTGTCGTACAGCGTCGTCTCCCCGTACCTGATGTCGCTCCTCGGTGTCCGTACGACGATGATGATCGCCGGGACCGTCTCGGCGGGCCTGCTGACGCTGATCCTGATCCGCTGCCGACCGGTGAAGAACCCCCTGTGGGCCTCGCTCGCCGGCGTCTTCGGCTTCCTCTGCAACGCCCTGTCCGGCCGTGTGACCTTCGGCCTGGGCACGATGTTCGCCCTCGGCTCGGTCGCCGCCGTGTTCTGCTGGCCGCACCGGTGGCGGTACAAGCGCTGGGCGAAGGGCCTGGTCGCCGCCCCGCTGGCCGCGCTCGCCACCATGGCCTCGCCGGTCGCGGGGCTGTTCGTGGGTCTGGTCGCGGTGGCCCTGTTCCTGCAGAAGCGACGGCCGGGCGCATGGTCGCTGGGTCTCGCCCCGGCTGCGGTGGTCGCCGTGTCGTGGTGGCTGTTCCCGTTCTCGGGCACCCAGCCGATGACGATCGGCTCGGTGATCCTGCCGCTGCTGTACGGCCTGCTGTGCCTGTTCCTCGTACCGAAGGAATGGGTCACCGTACGGTGGACGGCCGCCGTCTACAGCGTGGGCGTCGTCCTGGTGTGGCTGATCAGCTCCCAGATCGGCACGAACATCTCCCGGCTGCCGATGCTGTTCGCGGGCGCGACGCTGATCGCGGTGCTGCCGTACACGGTGCCGCGCTCGCGCAAGTGGTACGTGGCCGTGCTGGCCTTCTGGGGCTTCGTCGGCTGGATCGGCGTGAAGTCCGTCGACGACATCATCCACTCCGCCCCGGCCGCCTCCTGGGCCCGGGAGCTGGCACCGCTGGTCCACGAGCTGCAGAAGAGCGGCGCCGAGCGGGGGCGCGTCGAGGTGGTCCCGGCGCGCTCGCACCGCGAGGCCTCCGCGCTCGCGCCGTACGTCAACCTGGCCCGCGGCTGGAACCGGCAGGCCGACATGGAGCGCAACCCCCTCTTCTACGACGACACCCTCAACTCGGCGAACTACCACGAGTGGCTCCAGCGCTGGGCCGTGCACTTCGTGGTGCTGCCCAAGGGCGAGCCGGACCCGACCGGCGCCCAGCGCGAGCGGGCGCTGGTGCAGCGCGGGATGCCGTATCTGAAGCAGGTCTGGGGCGACGCCAACTGGCAGCTGTTCCAGGTGACCGACCCGACGCCGCTCGCCGAGCCCGACACGGTGGTGGACCGGGCCGAGCAGGGCGAGATGACACTGGACGTGCGCAAGCCGGGGCGGATCCTGATCCGGATCCCGTACTCGCCGTGGCTCAGCATCGTCGACGAGCACGGCAAGAGCCTGAAGCCGCCGCAGCGGGTGCAGGGGAACACGTACGTCAACGTCAACGGATGTCTGGCCGAGACGCCCGAGGACGCCAAGGGCGACAAGTGGACGATGCTGCTCGCGCCGAAGGCGGGGACGTACCGGCTGGCCGCGCCGTACCAGCTGCACCGGGGCACACCGTGTCCCGACGAGCTGAAGTAGCAGGATCCGCTCCGAGCCGCGCGGCTCAGCCGCGCAGCTCCGTCACGTACCGGTCCGTGCCCGGGACGGTCGGGACGAACGGGGCCATGAGCTGGAGCGTGCCGAGGCCGGTGGCGGCCAGCTCGCCGTCCAGGCCGGTGAAGTGCTCCTCCCAGCACTCCCTCGGGTCGCTCTCCAGGAACCACAGCAGGGTCAGCCGGGTGCCGACGCCCTCGACCTGTTTGACGTAGGTCATGCGGTCGCCGGGCAGGGGGGTGGGGCGGAAGACGGTCGCCATGGCAGCCGGGGAGCCCGCCAGGCGCGCCGGGAGGTGGCGGGTGTGCAGCCACCGCAGGAGCCGGTCGCGCTGCTCGGCGGACTCGGTGTCGACGACCTCCAGCACCAGGCCCGCGTAGGGGTGGTCGAGGGCGTGGTTGTCCCGGGGGCCGGCCGCGCCGTCGCGGTAGACGGTCAGCGCGTGGTCCTGGAACGCGGTGAAGACGTGGGTGCGATCGTGGTAGACGCGGGCGTCCCGGTTGAGGCGCTTGTTGATGGCCACCGTCCACTTCATGTGGTCGTCGTAGCGGCCGGCGGTGATCCAGTACGTGGAGAGGTAGCAGCCGGTCGTGACGGGCTGGGCGACCGCGGACTTCTCCGGGTAGCGCAGGAGCTGGAGTTCGCGGGTGGCGACCCAGCGGCGGCCGGCGTACATCCAGGGCATGGCCATCGCGCCGGCGTAGTAGTGGTCGTCCTCGTACCAGCGGTTGTACGCGTACTCGTGGCCCGGGTGCGGTTCGACCAGGGTGATCAGGGCGTGTCCGGGGCGGACGCCGTACGGGCCGACGGCGGCCAGGTCGGCGTACAGCTCGCTGCGGGTGTCGTCGCTCATGCGGTTCCCCTTTCCTGCGCTCGCCCATACTCTGACGCTCCGTCAGATGAAGCGCCAGGGTTCGGGAGGTCCCATGTCACCGCACTCCATGTCACTGCTCACGGGCAAGACCGTCGTCGTCTCCGGGGTCGGGGCCGGGCTGGGTCACCAGGTGGCGGCGGCGGTCGTACGGGACGGCGGGAACGCGGTGCTGGGGGCGCGCACCGAGGCGAACCTCGCGAAGAGCGCGGCCGAGATCGATCCGGGCGGCGCGCGTACGGCGTACCGGGCGACGGACATCACCGACGAGGGGCAGTGCGGGGCGCTGGCCGCGCTGGCCCGGGAGCGGTTCGGCGGGATCGACGCGCTGGTACAGGTGGCGGCGTGGGACTCCTACTTCGGCGGGGTCGAGGACGCGGACTTCGCGACCTGGCAGTCGGTCATCGACGTGAACCTGCTGGGGACGCTGCGGATGACGCGGGCCTGTCTGCCGGCACTGAAGGAGGGCGGGGGCGGGTCGGTGGTGTTCATCGGGACGCAGTCGGCCGTCGCGGCGCCCTCGCAGGTGCGTCAGGCCGCGTACGCGGCGTCGAAGGGGGCGCTGACGAGCGCGATGTACTCGCTGGCGCGGGAGCTGGGGCCGTACCGGATCCGCGTGAACACGGTGCTGCCGGGCTGGATGTGGGGGCCGCCGGTGCAGGCGTTCGTGCGGTTCACCGCGCAGACGGAGGGGGTGCCGGAGGCGGAGGTGCTGGGGCGGCTGACGGAGCGGATGGCACTGCCGGAGCTGGCGACGGACGGGGATGTGGCGGACGCGGCGGTGTTCCTGGCGTCGGACCGGGCGCGGGCCGTGACGGGGCAGTCGTTGCTGGTCAACGCGGGGGAGCTGATGCGGTGAGGGTGCGGGGCAGACACTGCGCTCGTTCCTGTATATGAACGAGGATCATCTCTCAGAACGATTTTACCGTCACTTGACTCTACTCTTGCTTGTCGTGTTCATGTGCCGAGACCCACGATCGGGCACATGAACAGTCTCGACTGGGCCGTGCTGATCGGCTATTTCGGTGTGATGGTCGCGATCGGTGTCTGGTCGCACAAGCGCGTGGACGATGTCAGCGACTTCTTCACGGCCGGCGGCAAGATGCCGTGGTGGCTCTCCGGCATCTCGCACCACATGTCGGGCTACAGCGCGGTGATGTTCACCGGGTACGCGGGCATCGCCTACACCTACGGTGTCACATCGTTCGTCACCTGGTCCCTCCCCATCGCCGTCGGCGTCGCCATCGGCTCCAGGCTGTTCGCGCCGCGCATCAACCGGCTGCGCTCACGGCTGCACGTGGCGTCGCCGCTCGAATACCTCAAGAACCGGTACGACCTGACCACGCAGCAGGCGCTCGCCTGGTCCGGGATGCTGCTGAAGATCGTGGACGTCGGCGCCAAGTGGGCCGCGATATCGACCCTGTTGTCGGTGTTCACCGGAATCTCGCTGAACCAGGGCATCCTCATCACCGGTGTGATCACCGCCGTGTACTGCACGATCGGCGGCCTGTGGGCGGACGCGCTGACCGAACTGGGGCAGTTCGTCATCCAGTTGCTGGCCGGTGTGTCGATGTTCGTCGCGGTCGTGCTGAAGCTGAACGACAAGCACATCGGCTTCTTCGGCGCGTGGGACGAGCCCGCCCTGCACGGCCACGGCAAGCCGCTGATCGGGCCCTACGGCACGGTGTTCCTGCTCGCCTTCCTCTTCATCAAGCTGTTCGAGTACAACGGCGGCATGCTCAACCAGGCCCAGCGCTACATGGCGACGGGCAGCGCCCGGGAGGCGGAGCGCGGAGCCCGGCTGTCGGCGGTGCTGTGGCTGGTCTGGCCGGTCGTCCTGTTCTTCCCGATGTGGGTGTCCCCGCTGCTGGTCCACGCGGCCAAGCCGGACGGCTCCGACTCCTACGCGCTGATGACCGAACAGCTGCTGCCGCACGGGCTGTTGGGGCTGGTCGTCGTCGGGTTCTTCTCGCACACCATGGCCATGTGCTCCTCCGACGCCAACGCGATCGCGGCGGTGTTCACGCGGGACGTGGCGCCGGTGATGTCGCGGCGGGCGCGGGCGTGGGGCGAGCGGTCCGGGCTGGTCGCCGCGCGCGTGACGACGGTGCTGTTCCTGGCGCTGTCGATGGCGGTGGCGACGCAGGTCGACTCCCCCACGTTCAAGGACATCATCACGGTGGTCATCAAGTGGGTGGCCGGTCTGATGGGGCCGATCGCGATCCCGATGATGCTGGGTCTGCTGCGGCCGTTCCGCCGGTCCGGGCCCACGGCCGCGCTCACCAGTTGGGGGCTGGGGCTGCTGGCCTTCTGGCTCGTCAACTACCCCATCAACTGGCAGGTCGACGGGGGCGTCCCGCTGGAGTACCAGGTGTCCGTCCCGCTGGCCGTCTCCCTGATCCTGTACATCCTGATCGGCTACGTGAAGCCCGAGGACACGCCTGCGCGGCTGGCGGTCATCGAGAAGGTCAACACGGACGGGGATGCGGTGGCGGTGGCGGCGGCGGCGGGGGTGAGCGAGGGCGCGGCGCCGTTGAGCTGAGGGTCCGTCGCCGGGTGCGGGTGCGCGAGTGAGTGCCGGCGCCTTGCCGAGTGCGGGTGCGCTGTGGCTTGTCGCGCAGTTCCCCGCGCCCCTTACGGGGCGCTGTTAGTCCCGGCGGCTTTGCGGCTGGCCCCTTCTCGCCGCGGGCAGGCGTGCCGCAGGGCGGCACGGGTGGGCGCGGGGGCACGCTGTAAGCGCGGGTGAGCGGATCCAGGCCCGGCCCGCCGCAGCGCCGGTGAGTGAGGCCGTGCCCGGCCCCGTCCGGCGGGGCTATGCCCGGGGGTACCGAGCCAGCCAGCCCGGGGAGGAGCCCGCCGGGCCGTGCAGGGCCGGGCCCTGGGTCATTTCCATGGCGAAGTCGTCGGCGAGTTCGAGGATCGTCGGGCGGCCTTCCAGCTCGGCGAGCCACGCCGGCGGGAGGGCCGTCTCGCCGTGCAGGGCACCCAGCAGCCCCCCGGTGAGCGCACCCGCCGCCGCGGAGGGCCCACCCTGGTTCACCGCGAGGCACAGCCCGTGCCGTACGTCCTCCCCCACCAGCGCGCAGTACACGGACGCCGCCAGTAGCCCGTCAGCGGTACCGTCGCCGGCCAGCTCCTCCACCCGGGCGGGGCTCGGCATCCCCTGCCGTACCGCACCCAGCGCGTGCTGGAGCGCGTCCGACACCGGCTGGTGCCCGGGCCGGGCGGCGAGCAGCGCCAGTGACCGCTGCACGGCGGCGTCCAGGCTCTCCCCGCGCGCCAGCGCGTGCATGATCACGGCGTACGCGCCCGCCGACAGGTAGGCCAGCGGATGCCCGTGCGTCTGCGCCGCGCACTCCACGGCCAGCTGGGCCACCAGTTCCGGCTCCCAGCCGACCAGCAGCCCGAAGGGCGCGGACCGGGCGACGGCCTCCGGCCCCAGCTCACCCGGGTTCTTGGGCGCCTCCAGCGTGCCCATGACCTCGTCACCGAAGCCGATGAGCAGCGCCCGGCTCGGGTCGCGGCGGGCGTAGAGCCACTCCTCGCGGGCGAGCCAGCCGTCGTCCTCGCGCCGCTCGTCGGGGCCCCAGTCCCGCTGGGTCGCCGCCCACCGCCGGTACGCCCGGTGCAGATCGGTCGGCGGGTGCCAGGCGCCGGTGTCGCGGCGCACCTGGGCCCGGATCAGCCCGTCCACGGTGAACAGGGTGAGCTGGGTGTGGTGGGTGACGGCGCCGCGCCGGCCGTGGGCGAAGGCGAGGTCGAGGAGGCCCTCCGCGCCGTAGGCGGCCCGGATCTCCTCCAGGTCGAGCGCGTCGGCCGGTCCGCCGAGGGCGTCCCCGACGGCCGCGCCGAGCAGGGCGCCCCGCACCCGGCTGCGGAAGTCCTGCTGCTCGGCGCGGCCCCAGACAGCGCCGGACGTGCCACTCACGCGAACCTCCTCCCGGACCGTGCACCCGTACGACGCTCAGCACTGTAATCGACCGGGAACGGCCCGTTCAGGTGGGCAATTCCGCAGGGATCGCTCATTTCCCGTTATCGCGCCGGGCCCGGATCCCGCCCGAGACTGGCGTGATCCCGACGTCAGAATCCCGACCCGGCGGGCAGCAACAAGCCATGACCCAGACCCCGGCCCCCGCCACCACGCCCGCGCCGCGTACCGCCCTGCCGCTCGCCGCCGGCGTGCTCACCGGCGTGCTCGCGCTGTACATCACACTCGTCGCCATCGGGAACATCACCGATTTCGGAACGAACCAGGCGTTCGTCCGGCATGTGCTGGCGATGGACACGACGTTCAAGGACGACGACCTGATGGGGCGGGCGATCACGGACACGGGGGTGCAGGACGCCGCCTACGTCGCGATCATCGTGTGGGAGTCGGTGGCGGCGCTGGTGCTCGTCGCGGGCACCTGCCTGTGGGCCCGGCGGTCGTACGACCTGGCCCGGCGCGTCTCCACGTACGGCCTGCTGATGCTGATGCTGCTGTTCGGCGCCGGGTTCGTCGCGATCGGCGGGGAGTGGTTCGCGATGTGGCAGTCGAAGGACTGGAACGGGCTGCAGGCGGCCACCCGGATCTTCCTGATGAGCGGGGTCGTCCTGATCGTCGACCAGTTGCCGGTGAGCCGGCGGGACGCTATTTGACGACCGTCACCCGGGTCCCGGTGTCGCCGAAGGCCCACAGGGCGGCGCCGTCCTTCTTGCCCAGGCGGATGCCGCCGGTCGGCTTGCCCTTGGCGGGCGGCGGCGAGGAGCCGTCGACGGCGTTGGAGAAGCCTATGTTCACGCCGGACCGCGCGGTGAAGTACAGGATGTGCTCGACGGAGACGCCGTCCGAGCCGGTGGTGGCGTCCTTGCGGTACAGCACCGAGTAGCGGCCGGGACTGGGGTCGACCGTGCCCGGCCACACCTTGAACGTGCGCATCGTCCTGCCCGTCGCGTCCACCAGCCACACCCGGTCCAGGGCGACCGAGTAGACGATCCGGCGGCCGGTACCGGACAGGTCCGGCAGCGCGGGCAGGGACGGCTTGGGATGGCCGGACGGCTTGTGGGACGCCGGCGCGGACGCCGAGGGGCGGGGCTTGCTCACCGCGGCCGTGGGATGCGGGCCGTTGTCCGCCTGCACGGCGAGGGCGACGACGGCCGCGGTGGCCCCCGCCGTCAGGCCGGAGACCCAGACCCAGGAGGGCAGTCGGGCAGGCACGGGTACGCATCTCCTCCGCTACGGGTCCCCTCAGCACGGGGGTCGGATCATCGTACTCAGTCCGGCGGTACGGCCGCGGTTCCGGGCCGGGGCTCAGTCCAGGACGGGCGCACTCGGTCCCGGACAGGCGGGCTGCTCAGTCCAGGACCGGCAGCAGTTCCGGCAGGTGGCCGTCGGACGCCTCGGCCGCCCGCCGGCGCTCCTCGGGGACCTCGCCGTACAGCGTGGTGCGGGGCCGCGCCGGGCGGCCGGCCGCCTCCGCCACGGCGACCAGGTCGCGGACCGACTTGTACGAGCCGTAGGAGGAGCCCGCCATGCGGGAGATCGTCTCCTCCATCAGCGTGCCGCCCAGATCGTTCGCCCCGGAGCGGAGCATCTCCGCCGCCCCCTCCGTGCCCAGTTTGACCCAGCTTGTCTGGATGTTGGGGATGTGCGGGTGCAGGAGGAGGCGGGCCATCGCCGTCACCGCCCGGTTGTCCCGGGTGGTGGGGCCCGGGCGGGCGATCCCGGCCAGGTACACCGGGGCGTTGGTGTGGATGAACGGCAGCGTCACGAACTCGGTGAAACCGCCGGTGCGCTCCTGGATGCCGGCCAGGGTGCGCAGGTGGCCCAGCCAGTGGCGGGGCTGGTCGACGTGGCCGTACATCATCGTCGAGGAGGAGCGGATGCCCAGCTCGTGGGCCGTCTCGATCACCTCGGTCCAGGTGGCCGTCGGCAGTTTGCCCTTGGTCAGCACCCAGCGGACCTCGTCGTCCAGGATCTCCGCCGCCGTGCCCGGGACGGAGTCCAGGCCGGCCTCCTTCGCCGCGGCCAGCCACTCCCGGATCGGCATGCCCGTCCGGGTCGCGCCGTTGACGACCTCCATCGGGGAGAAGGCGTGCACATGCATCCCGGGGACGCGTTCCTTCACCGCGCGCGCGATGTCGAAGTACGCCGTCCCCGGCAGGTCGGGGTGGATACCGCCCTGCATGCACACCTCGACCGCGCCGACGTCCCACGCCTGCTGGGCGCGGTCGGCGACCTGCTCCAGGGAGAGCGTGTAGGCGTCCGCGTCCGTGCGGCGCTGGGCGAAGGCGCAGAACCGGCAGCCGGTGTAGCAGACGTTCGTGAAGTTGATGTTGCGGGTCACGATGTAGGTGACGTCGTCACCGACCGCCGACTTCCGTACGTCGTCCGCCACTTGGCACAGCGCGTCCAGCGCCGGGCCGTCCGCGTGCAGCAGGGCGAGCGCCTCGGCGTCGGTGAGCCGGGTCGGGTCGTCGGCGGCCGTGCGCAGCGCCTGCCGTACGTCGGTGTCGATGCGTTCCGGGACCATGCCGGGCGCCGCCGCCTCGCGCAGGGCGTCCCAGTCGCCGTACACCTCGTCGAAGTCGTCCCGCCGGTCGGTCGTACGGCCCTCGGTGTCGATGGTGCGGTGCAGGTCGGTGCGGCCGGAGGGGACGAACGCCTCCTCCGGTTCCTGCCAGGGGTGGCCCTCGACCACGGCGTCCTCGCGCGCCAGTCCCGTCTCCGGGTCGGCGAGGGCGTCCACGTGCGGGCGCAGGCGCGGGTCGAGCCAGGGTTCGCCGCGGCGGACCAACTCCGGGTACACACAGAGGCGTTCGCGCAGTTCGAAGCCGACGGCGGCCGACTGGGCGGCGAGTTGTTCGATCCGTGGCCACGGCCGCTCGGGGTTGACGTGGTCGATGGTGAGGGGGGACACGCCGCCCCAGTCGTCGATGCCGGCGCCGATGAGGCGGGCGTACTCTCCGTCGACGAGGTTGGGCGGGGCCTGGAGGCAGGCGCTGGGGCCCATGATGTGCCGGGCGACGGCGACCGTGGCGACCAGTTCGTCGAGTTCGGCGTCGGGCATGCCGCGCATCGCAGTGTCCGGCTTGGCGCGGAAGTTCTGGATGATCAGTTCCTGGATGCCGTGGTGGGCGCGGGCGACCTTGCGGAGCGCGAACAGGGACTCGGCGCGCTCCTCGTACGTCTCGCCGATGCCGATGAGCAGACCGGAGGTGAACGGCACCGAGGAGCGTCCGGCGTCCTCCAGCACCCGCAGCCGGACGGCCGGTTCCTTGTCGGGGGAGCCGTGGTGGGGCCCGCCGGGCTCCGACCACAGGCGGGTCGCCGTCGTCTCCAGCATCATGCCCATGGACGGGGCGACGGGCTTGAGCCGCTGGAAGTCGGTCCAGGTCAGCACGCCCGGGTTGAGGTGCGGCAGCAGGCCGGTCTCCTCCAGGATGCGGATGGAGACGGCGCGGACGTAGGCGATGGTGTCGTCGTAGCCGTGCGCGTGCAGCCACTCGCGCGCTTCCGGCCAGCGGTCCTCGGGCTTGTCGCCGAGGGTGATGAGGGCTTCCTTGCAGCCGAGCCGGGCGCCCTTGCGGGCGATGTCCAGCACCTCGTCGGGGGACATGAACATCCCGTGGCCGGCTCGCTTCAGTTTGCCGGGGACGGTGACGAACGTGCAGTAGTGGCACTTGTCCCGGCACAGCCGGGTGAGCGGGACGAACACGCTCTTGGAGTAGGTGATGACGCCGGGCCGGCCGGCCTCCTCCAGGCCGGCGTCCCGCACCCGCGCGGCCGACGCGGCCAGGTCGGTCAGGGCCTCGCCGCGGGCCTGGAGCAGCACGGCCGCCTCGGACACATCGAGGGCGACACCGTCCCGGGCCCGCTTCAGGGCACGACGCATGGAGTTCTCACTCGGCCCGGTTCCGGAGGTCACGGAGGTCGTCATCCCTTGAGCATACGGTTGGGCTTCCGCCGGGTCGGCCGGGGCGGGGTCGAGCTCGGGGGGGTCTGTTCAGTGCCGGGTGCGGGCTCGTTGTGGCTTGTCGCGCCCACGCGGCGGAGCCGCACATCGACACAAGCCCCGCGCCCCTTGGTTGGCGGCGCCGAGCCTCGTTCAACAGCTCAGCCCGGCCACACCAGCGACTGGACCTCGCTGTACGCGTGCAGGGCGTAGGAGCCCACGTCTCGGCCTACTCCGCTCTTCTTGAAGCCGCCGAAGGGTGCCTCCATGTTGCGGCCGACGGTGTTGATGCCGACGCCGCCGGCGCGCAGGCGGCGGGCGACGCGGAAGGCGCGGGCGACGTCGCCGGACCAGACGTAGTCGATGAGGCCGTAGTCGCTGTCGTTGGCGAGGGCCACTCCCTCGTCCTCCTCGTCGAAGGGGATCACCGCGACGACCGGCCCGAAGATCTCCTCGCGGGCCACCCGCATGTCGTTGGCGCAGTCGGCCAGCAGGGTCGGCGCCACGTAGAAGCCCCGGTCCAGCGGCGGCCGTTCGCCGCCGGCCACCACCGTCGCGCCCTCCTTCCGCCCGAGTTCGACGTAGGACTCCACGCGCGCCCGGTGCTCATGTGAGATCACCGGTCCGACGACCGTGTCCGCAGCCCCGGGGTCGCCGACCTTCAACCGGCCTGCGTATGCCGCGAGTTGGTCGACAAGGCGGTCGTAGATTCCCCGTTGGGCCAGCACCCGGGTCGGGGCCGTGCAGATCTGGCCGCTGTAGAAGGAGAACGTCGTGCCGATGCCGGCGACCGCCGAGGCGAGGTCGGCGTCGTCGAAGACCAGGGCCGCGCCCTTGCCGCCCAGCTCCATCAGCTGGCGGCGCATGTCCCGCCCGCACACCTCGGCGATGCGCCGCCCCACGGCCGTGGACCCGGTGAAGCTGACCATGTCGACGTCGTCCGACGCGACCACCGCCTCCCCGACCGCCACGGACCGCGCGGAGACGACGTTCACGACGCCCGGCGGCACCCCGGCCGCCTCCAGCGCCTCGGCCATCCGGTACACGGACAGCGGGTCCTGCGGGGCGGGCTTCACCACCACCGTGTTGCCCATCGCCAGCGCCGGGGCCATCTTCCCGGCCGGGTTGGCCCACGGGTTGTTGTACGAGGTGACGCAGGTGACCACACCGACGGGCTGCCGTACCGCCAGCGCGCCCATCACCGCGGCCCGCCCCATCGGACCGGCCTCGTTGATCTGCGGCGCGATCGCCCACTCGACGGGCTCCACGGTGGCGTACCGGCGGAACCGGGCCGCGGCCACCCCGACCTGCATCGCCCGCGCGGTCCCGGTCGTCGCGCCGGTCTCCGCGCGCGCGAGGTCGGCGTACGGCACCAGGTTCTCGCGGATGATCCGCGCCGCCCGGCCCAGGAGCGCGGCCCGCTCCTCCGGCCGGGTCCGCGACCAGTCCTCGAACGCCTCCCGGGCCGCCGCGCACGCCGTCCGTGCCTGCTCCGGTGAGGCCTCGGGCGCCCAGCCGACGGTCTCCTCGGTCGCCGGGTCCGTCACCGCGTAGTGCCCGGCGTCCGGCTCCACCCACTCCCCGCCGACGAACAGCCGCTGCCCGTCGCTCCGGTCCTCTCTCACCTGGTGCTCACCGTCCTGGTGTCGCGGCCCGAGCGCAGCACGCGGCCCGGCACGGCCCCGCTCACCACGTCGTCCCGGATCGCCTCGACCCCGTTGACCCAGACGGCCCGCACGCCGAGCGCCTTCGCGTCCAGCCGGGGGCTGTCGCCCGGCAGGTCGTGCACCAGGGTGGCCTGGCCGGCGTCGATCCGCTCCGGGTCGAACAGCACCAGATCGGCATGCCAGCCCTCCTGGATCCGGCCGCGCTCACGCAGCCCGAACAGCCGCGCCGGGTCGTCCGTCAGCATCTTCACCGCCTGTTCCGGCCCCACCAGCCTCCGGCCGCGCAGACAGTCCCCGAGGAACCGCGTGGTGTACGGCGCCCCGCACATCCGGTCCAGATGCGCGCCGGCGTCGGAGCCGCCGAGGAGCACGTCCTCGTGCTGCCAGGTCTCGGCGCGCAGCGCCCACGATCCGGGGTCGTTGTCGGTCGGCATCGGCCACAGCACCGTGCGCAGGTCGTCGGCCGCGCAGATCTCCACCAGGCAGGCGAACGGGTCCTGCCCGCGCTCGGCGGCGATGTCCCGCACCACCCGGCCGGTCAGCCCCTGGTTGGCCTCGCTGTAGGTGTCCCCGATGACGTACCGCCCGAAGTCCGCGAGCCGCCGGAAGACCCCGGCCTCCTTGGACCGGGCCCGGCGCAGCATCTCCGCCCGCACCTCGGGGTCCCGCAGGCGGGCGATCCGCTCGGGCACGGGCAGCCCGAGCACCTCGCCCCAGCCCGGAATGAGGTTCAGCGCGCAGAACGTGCCGAGCGACATGTTCATCGGCGTCAGGATCGGCATGGTGAGCGCCACCACCCGGCCCCCGGCCTTCCGGGCCCGCTCACTCGCGCTCAGCTGCCGGGGCACCCGCTCCGGTACGGCGGCGTCGACGGTCAGCACGTTCCAGTTCAGCGGCCGCCCGGCCGCCACGCTCATCTCCACCAGCAGATCGATCTCGTCGTCGCTGAACTGGTCCAGACAGCCGGCGACGATCGCCTCGATCTGCGTCCCCTCGTGCTCCCCGACGGCCCTCGACAGCGCCAGCAGCTCCTCGGGCCGGGCATGCCGCGAGGCCACGGGCCGCCCGTCCCCGTCCGCGTGCGTGCTCGACTGGGTGGTGGACAGCCCCCAGGCCCCGGCGTCCATCGCCTCGTGCAGCAGGCCCAGCATCTCCCCGAGCTGCTCCTCGCTGGGCTGCCCGCCCACCGCCTCCTCGCCCATCACATACCGTCGCAGCGCACAGTGCCCCACCATGAACCCGGCGTTGACGGCGATCCGCCCCTCCAGGGCGTCCAGATACTCCCCGAACGACCGCCAGCTCCACGGCGCCCCCTCCTCCAGCGCCACCAGCGACATCCCCTCCACCCGGGCCAGCATCCGCCGCGTGTAGTCAGCGTCCTCCGGCCGGGACGGGTTGAGCGGCGCCAGCGTGAACCCGCAGTTTCCGGCGGCCACCGTGGTCACCCCGTGATTGAGCGAGGGGGTGGCATACGGATCCCAGAAGAGCTGCGCGTCGTAATGCGTATGCGGATCGACGAACCCGGGCGCGAGCACGAGCCCACGGGCGTCCTCACTGGTCCGCGAGTCCTCATCGATCTCCCCTATGGCGGCGATCCTGCCATCGCGTATGCCGACGTCGGCGGTGTAGCGGGTAGTCCCGGTGCCGTCCACGACAGTGACGCCCCTGATGAGGTGATCAAGCATGGAGCTCCCTCTCAACTCCGGTGCGAAGGCCGACTTGAAGGGGCGCGGGTCTGTGTCTGATGAGCGGCTCCGCCGCGTGGGCGCGACAAGCCACAACGCACCCGCACCCCGCAACGGTGCTCACACAGCCGCCCGGAACCGGGACGTCCGATGCACAGGATCCGTATCGATCTCCGGAATAACCTTCTCCCCGATCAACCGAATCGTCTGCAACGTCTCCTCCTTCGGCACCCCTACAGGCAACCCGAACGACAACTGATCCGCCCCGGCCTGCTCCCACCTCTTGCACTGCCGCAACACCTCGTCAGGATCCCCGCAGATCAGCAGCTCCTCCTCGATGAGCAGCTCCACGAACTCCGGCGTGTACTGCGGCAGCGTCTCCGGCCACACCGGGAACCCCTCGGGACGAGGAAACGTGTCGTGGTACCGGAAGACCAGCGACGGCAGGTAGTGCAGCCCCCCGTTGACCGCGATCTCGATCGCCTCGTCGTGCGTCGGCGCGCAGATCGCGGTCGTCGTCACCATGACGTTGTCGTTGACGAAGTCCCCGACGGGCTCCGCGTCGACGACGGCCGTCTTGTACTGCTCCAGCACCCACTCCATGTCGGAGACCTTCTGGATGCTGAAGCCGAGGACGCCGAGCCCCTTCTTCGCGGCCATGGCGTACGAGGGCGGGGACCCGGCGGCGTACCACATCGCGGGGTGGGACTTGCCGTACGGCTTGGGCAGGACCTTCCTCGGCGGGAGCTGCCAGTGCTTGCCCTGGAAGCCCGCGTACTCGTCCTGGAGCCACATCTTGGGGAACTCGGCGATGGTCTCTTCCCAGATCTCCTTGGTGTAGTTCATGTCGGTGATGCCCGGGAGGAACCCGAGGATCTCGTGCGAGCCGGCGCCGCGCCCGCTGCCGAACTCGAAGCGGCCCTCGCTGAGGTGGTCGAGCATGGCGACCTTCTCGGCGACCTTCACGGGGTGGTTGACCTGGGCGAGGGGGTTGAAGATGCCGGAGCCGAGGTGGATGCGTTCGGTGGCGTGGGCGAGGTAGCCGAGGAAGACGTCGTTGGCGGAGAGGTGCGAGTACTCCTCCAGGAAGTGGTGCTCGGAGGCCCAGGCGTACTTGAAGCCGGACTTGTCCGCCTGGATGACGTACTCGGTCTCCTCCATCAGTGCCTTGTGCTCGGCGAGCGGGTCGGTCTCGGCGCGCTTGCCCACGTATCCCTGTACAAAGAGCCCGAATTCCAAGGCGGTTCACCGTCCCGAGTGAGGGTTTCGACGTTCCGAGCAGCGTTTCTGACGTACCGTCAGATTCAGCCTGTCGGCCGACTGTCGCACCGGCCGCCGTCACCGTCAATAGCTGACTGGAAGTCAGATGACACTGACCCCCGCCAGCCACCCCCCGTCGATCACGAACGGCTGCCCGGTGATGTACGAGGAGTCCTCCGAGGTGAGGAACAGGGCGAGCCGGGCCACCTCCTCCGGCTGTCCGACCCGGCCGAGCGGCACGAGCTTGCGGTACAGCTGGTCCAGGGCCCGGCTCATCTCCTCCGGGTCGGCGTCCGGGTCGAGGCGGGCCGGGTTGGACATGGGGGTGTCGATGGCCCCCGGGCACACGGCGTTGACCCGGATGCGGCGGCCCGCCAGCTCCATCGCGGCGACCCTGGTCAGCCCGAGCACGGCATGCTTGGTCGCGGCGTAGGTGCCGACGGCCGGCATCCCGGTGACCGCCGTGTAGGAGGCGGTGTTGACGATCGTGCCGCCGTCCTCCATCTCGGGCGCCACCGTCTTCATCCCGAGGAAGCAGCCGACCTGGTTGACCTGGACGACCTGCATGAACTCGTCCAGCGGGGTGTCGACGAGGGCGTTGAAGCGCAGGATGCCGGCGTTGTTGACCAGCCCGTCGATCCGGCCGTAACCCCCCTTGACGGCCGCGACGGCCTCCCGCCAGCCGTCCTCCGTGCCCACGTCGAGGTGGATGTAGAGCGCGCCGATCTCCTTGGCCAGCGCCTCCCCCAGGTCGTCCAGCACGTCCGCCACGACGACCCGCGCGCCCTCCTGCCGGAACAGCCGCGCCTCCTGCTCGCCCTGCCCGCGTGCCGCCCCGGTGATGAGGACGACCCGCCCGTCCAACTTGCCCATGCTGACTCCTCAGTCCAGTTCGGGTGCGACTGCGGCCCCGAACGCGGCGATCTGGTCGATGAGTTCGTCACGGCTCCGGCTGAGGAACCGCACCTGGATCTGGTCCACGCCCATCGCGCGGTACGCCCGCAGCGACTCGGCGATCTCCTCCGGCGGCCCGGTGAGGGTGCGCCGCCCGACGTCCCAGCCGGCGGTGCCGACGTACAGGGGCTCGGTGATCGCACCGACGGTGAGGGGCTCCTTGACGCCGGCCTCCTCGCGGAGCGCGCGCAGCTTCGCGATCTGTCCGGGCAGCCGGTCCCGCGGGTCCCCCTGCGGCAGCCAGCCGTCGCCCTTCAGCGCGGCCCGGCGCACGGCCGCGGGGGACGAACCGCCCACCCACACCGGTACGGCGGTCTGCGTGGGCCGGGGCCGCTGCCCGAGGCCGGCGAAGTCGAAGAAGTCCCCGTGGTGTTCGGGGAACTCCTCCTCTCCGAGGGCGGCGCGCAGCGCGTCGATCGTCTCGTCCAGCAGGGCCCCGCGCCGCTCGAAGTCGACGCCGAGCACCTCGAACTCCTCGCGCACGTGCCCCGCCCCGACCCCGAGGATCAGGCGGCCGCCGGAGAGGTGGTCGAGGGTGGCGTACTGCTTGGCGGTGAGGAGGGGGTGCCGCAGGGCGACGACGGCCACATGGCTGAGCAGCCGCACCCGGCCGGTCACGGCCGCGAGGTGGGCGAGGGTGGCGACGGGGTCGTACCAGACCGTGCTCATCGCGGGGGCGAGCCGGCGCGGGACGGCCACGTGGTCGCAGACCGCGAGGTAGGCGAAGCCGGCCCGGTCCACGGCGCGGGCCACCTCGACCAGGTCGGCGGCCCCGGCGGCGGCCTCCCAGCCCTCCGTGTAGAGGGTGCTCTGGGACTGCACGGGCAGCTGGATGCCGTACGCCAGGCTCACCGGGACCCCTGCCAGAGGCCGTCCTCGGTGAGACCGAGCAGGTCGATGGCGTTGCCCCGGACGATCCGCTCCACCACGTCCGCCGGCAGGTGCCCCATCTGCGCCTCGCCGACCTCGCGGGACTTGGGCCAGGTGGAGTCGGAGTGCGGGTAGTCGGTCTCGTAGAGGACGTTCCCGACGCCGATCGCGTCGAGGTTGCGCAGCCCGAAGGCGTCGTCGAAGAAGCAGCCGTAGACATGGTCGGTGAACAGCTCGGACGGCGGCCGGTGCACCTTGTCGGCGACCCCGCCCCAGCCCCGGTTCTCCTCCCACACCACGTCCGCGCGCTCCAGGATGTAGGGGATCCAACCGATCTGGCCCTCCGCGTACATCACCTTCAGACCCGGGAAGCGCTCGAACTTGCCGCTCATCAGCCAGTCGACCATCGAGAAGCAGCAGTTGGCGAAGGTGATGGTGGAGCCGACGGCGGGCGGGGCGTCCGGGGAGGTGCTGGGCATGCGGCTGCTGGAGCCGATGTGCATGGCGACGACCGTGCCGGTCTCGGCGCAGGCGGCGAGGAAGGGGTCCCAGTCGTCGCCGTGGACGGACGGCAGGCCCAGGTGCGGGGGTATCTCGGAGAAGGCGACGGCCCGGACCCCGCGCGCGGCGTTGCGCCGGACCTCGGCCGCGGCCAGCTCCGCGTCCCAGAGGGGGATCAGGGTGAGCGGGATGAGCCGGCCGCGCGCCTCGGGGCCGCACCACTCCTCCACCATCCAGTCGTTGTAGGCGCGCACGCACAGCAGCGCGAGCTCCTTGTCCCGGGCCTCGGTGAAGGTCTGGCCGCAGAACCGGGGGAAGGTGGGGAAGCAGAGCGCGGACTGGACGTGGTTGACGTCCATGTCGGCGAGGCGCCGCGGCACGTCGTACGAGCCCGGGCGCATCTGCTCGTAGGTGATGACCTCCAGCTTGATCTCGTCCCTGCTGTAGCCGACGGCGGTGTCGAGGCGGGTGAGGGGGCGGTGCAGGTCCTCGTAGACCCACCAGTCGCCGACGGGGCCGTCACCGGTGCTGCCCGGGTCGCCCATGACGGGCCTGAAGTGCCCGCCGAGGAAGGTCATTTCCCGGACCGGGGCGCGGACCGTGCGGGGCCCGGTGTCCAGGTACTTCTTCGGCAGCCGGTCCTGCCACACGGTGGCGGGCTCGACGGTGTGGTCGTCGACGGAGATGATCAGCGGGAAGGCGGAGCTGTCGGCCGTGCCGGTGGTGTCGGTGTCCATGACGCTCACGGTAGCGCTGATCTGACGGGGCGTCAGCTAGCGGGTTCGGCCCTCCCGGCCGCCCCCGCGGGTGCGGAGAGCGTGTGAGGGCCTTGTGGACTCCCGTGTGCCTGGCTGTGATCGGTGTCTCGCACGGCTGACGCAACCGCCGTGAACAAGGCAAACTGGCGGAGTTGTTCGTGACACCCAGGGGGGCGAACGCATGGACGATGGGCCGCGAGTGCCGGAGCAGCGGCGTCCCGGATCCGTGAACGCCACGGATCCGGTGGCGGCGCGCTTCAGCGTGCTCGGTCCGGTGCGGGCCTGGCACGGCGAGGAGGCGCTGAACACCGGCTCCCCCCAGCAGCGTGCCCTGCTCGCCGCCCTGCTGCTGCGCGAGGGCCGTACGGCCACGGCGGCCGAGCTGATCGACGCCCTATGGGGCACCGAGCCGCCCTCCCAGGCGCTGGCCGCGGTGCGGACGTACGCCTCCCGGCTGCGCAAGGTGCTCGATCCCGGCGTCCTGGTCAGCGAGTCCGGGGGCTACGCGGTCCGGGGTCTCGGCGAGGACGCGCTGGACCTGGCGGCGGCGCAGGAGCTGGCGGCCGGGGCGGAGAAGGCGCGGGGCGCCGGGGACCTGACCCACGCCCGGGAGCTGCTGAACCGTGCGCTCGGCCTGTGGGACGGCGAGGCCCTGGCCGGCATACCCGGGCCGTACGCCGACGCCCAGCGGGTCCGCCTGGAGGAATGGCGGCTCCAGCTCCTCGAATCCCGCCTCGACATGGACCTGGAGCAGGGCTGCCACGCCGAGGCGGTCTCCGAACTGACGGCGCTGACCGCCGCGCAGCCGCTGCGCGAGCGCCTGCGCGAACTCCTCATGCTGGCGCTGTACCGCAGCGGCCGCCAGGCCGAGGCCCTCGCCGTCTACGCCGACACCCGCCGCCTGCTCGCCGAGGAGCTGGGCGTCGACCCGCGCCCCGGACTGAGCGAACTCCAGCAGCGCATCCTCCAGGCCGACCCCGCCCTCGCCGCACCCGCGGCGCCCGTCGCGGAGCCCGCCCGGGTCCCCGTCCGCCCGGCCCAGCTCCCCGCCTCCGTACCCGACTTCACCGGCCGCAGCGCCGTCGTGGACGAGCTGAGCGAGGTGCTGGCGTCGGCCTCCGAGGCGGAGGGCCGCGTGATGGCCGTGTCCGCGCTCGCCGGGATCGGCGGCGTCGGCAAGACGACCCTCGCCGTGCACGTCGCCCACCGGGCCCGCACCGCCTTCCCCGACGGCCAGCTTTACGTCGACCTCCAGGGCGCGGGCCACCGCCCCGCCGAACCGGAGACGGTCCTCGGCTCGTTCCTGCGCGCCCTCGGCACCGCGGACTCCGCGATACCCGACTCCCTGGAGGAGCGGGCCGCCCTGTACCGCTCGGTCCTCGACGGCCGCCGGGTCCTGGTCCTGCTGGACAACGCCAAGGACGCCGCCCAGGTACGGCCCCTGCTGCCCGGCATGGAGGGCTGCGCGGCCCTGGTCACCTCCCGCGTGCGCATGGTGGACCTGGCCGGCGCCCACCTGGTCGACCTGGACGTGATGTCCCCCGACGAGGCGCTGGCCCTCTTCACGAAGATCGTCGGCGAGGAGCGGGTCGCCGCCGAGCGCGAGGCCGCCCTCGACGTCGTCGCCGCCTGCGGCTTCCTCCCCCTCGCCATCCGCATCGCCGCCTCCCGCCTCGCGGCCCGCCGCACCTGGACCGTCTCCGTCCTCGCCGCCAAGCTCGCCGACGAACGCCGCCGCCTCGACGAACTCCAGGCCGGCGACCTCGCCGTCAAGGCCACCTTCGAACTCGGCTACGGCCAGCTGGAGCCGGCCCAGGCCCGCGCCTTCCGCCTGCTGGGCCTCGCCGACGGCCCCGACATGTCCCTCGCCGCCGCCGCGGCCGTCCTCGACCTCCCCCCGGAGGACACCGAGGACCTCCTGGAGTCCCTCGTCGACACCTCCCTCCTGGAGTCCGCCGCCCCCGGCCGCTACCGCTTCCACGACCTCGTCCGCCTCTACGCCCGCTCCTGCGCAGAACGCGACGAACAGCCCCCCAGCGAGCGCGGCGCGGCACTGTCGCGACTGCTGGACTTCTACCTGGCTACGGCGGCGGGGGTGTACGCGATCGAACGACCTGGTGACCGCCTGGTGGACCACCTGGAGGGCACCGAGTACCCGGGGCTGGCCTTCACCGGCCCCAAGGCCGCCGTGGACTGGCTGTACGCGGAGGGCGACTGCCTCCTGGCCTGCGTGCGCCAAGGCGCGGGGCACGGCATGCTGCGCCGGGCCGTGGACCTGCTGTGGGTCGCCAAGGACCTCACCGAGTCCGGGGCCAACTCCCACCAGTACGAGAGCACCGCGATCGCCCTGCGGGACACCGCCGAGGAGGCCGGCGACCGCCGCGCCGAGGGCCGCGCACGCACCGCGCTGACCAACGCGCTCCTGGTCTCCGACAGGTTCGCCCAGGCCGACGAGGAGGCCCGGCTGGCCATCCTGTGCGCACAGGAGGCGGGAGACCTCGCGCCCTGCTGCTGGGCTCCCAACGACCGCGGGATCATCGCCCTCTACCAGGGGCGCAACGACGACGGCGAACGGCACCTCCAGGAGGCCATCGCCAACTACCGCGCGGACGGCAACCTGCCGGGCGAGGCCAGCGCGCTGTGCAACCTGTCCCGGATCCACGTCAAACTCGGGCGGCTGACCAGCGCCGTCGAACTGGCGAGGCGGGGCCTGGCGATATACGACCAGCTCGGCCTGACCCTGCGGGTCGCCAACGCCCGGCTCGCCCTCGGCATCGCGCTGAGCGCCGCCGGCCGGCGACCGGAGGCCCTCGAACAACTCCACGAGGCCCTGCGGCTGTTCCAGGAGAACCGGCAGCGGCTCTGGGAGGGCACGGCCAACTTCCGCATCTCCGAGGCCCATCTCGGCGCCGGGCAGGCGGCGCAGGCGGCCCGCCACGCCGAACAGGCACTGGCCCTCCAGGTCATCGGGGGCGACTGGATGCGGGCCAACGTCCTCACCGTGCTGGGCCAGGCCCTCGACCGGCTCGGACAGACCGACCGGGCCCGGGCCTGCTGGAGCGAGGCCCTGAGCGTGCACGAGAAGTTCGGGGCGGCCGAGGCCGAGCAGGTGAGGGCGCTGCTGCGCCCCGCCACCGCGGCCTGACGGTCACCGGAGGGCGCCGTTCATTGTTTGTTTATCGCCGCCCGTCATTCTCATCAGTGCCGGTCCGTCGCGTCGGGGGGCAGACGGTCCCGGCACTCGGCCCCACCGTTAGGGTGAACGGCCTTGACGCCCGTCCGGAGGCCCTCGGGGGAGTCGCCGGGCGGGCCCATCACCTTACGACGCGAAGGAAGTTGCCGACGATGAGCGAGACCTCGCCGAAGCACAAGATCAGCACGCTGGAGAACCACGCCGGCAGCCCGGACGACGGCTCCACCGTCGACCCGCTGGAGAACCACGCCGGCGGCACCACGGACGGCGGGACCATAAAGCCGCTCGAGAACCACGCCGGTCTCCTCCAGGAGAACATCGTCAAGACCCTGGAGAACCACGCCGGCACCGAGAAGGCGTAGCACGTCCACGCACTTCCACGAACGACGGGGGATCGGCCGCGGCGGCGCGGAGGGGGAGCCGCCGCGGCCGAGCTGTGTCGCGACCGGCCCCACCGTCCGTTGTCCACAGGGGGAGCGCCGGCTCACGGACTCTGCGATCTTGCCGGGGTGGACCCAAGGGACTTGAGGAGACTGGCCGACGGGGGCGTCCTCCTCACCGCACACGCCGTGGCCGCCGGCTGGCCCCGGCGCGGCCTCTCCCGTGCCCTGCGGGCCGACGGCTGGACGCAGCTGCGGTGCGGCGCCTGGGCCGAGCCGGGCCGCGAGCCGACCCTACTGACCCGACTCCGCGCCGAGCAGCTCCGCGAGCCCCGCCTCGTCGTCAGCCACCGGTCCGCGGCCACACTCTGGCGCATCGAGATACTCGGCGACCACCGCGCCGCGCCGCTTGAGTTCACCGACCCCGGGCTCACCGTCCGCCGCCTCGGCAAGGGCATACACGTCCACCGCGTGGCACTCGGCGACCGGGACGTCGTGGAGCGGCAGGGACTGCGGCTCACCTCCCCCACCCGGACCGTCGCCGACCTGCTGCGGAGCGGCCCCCGAGACGAGGCTTTGGCGGCCACCGACTCTGCCCCCACTCACCGCAAGCCGCTAAGCCGACCCGGCGTCGTTGCGAGGGGGGAGCCCGCCCCACCCGCCGCAAGCCGCTTAGCCCACCCGGCGTGCCCCCAGTCCGAGAGGGCGCCCCCAACCCACCGCAAGCCGCTTAGCTCGCCCGGCGTGCCCCCAGTACGGGGAGGGCGCCCCCAACCCACCGCAAGCCGCCAAACCCGCCCGGCGTCGTTGCGAGGCGCGAGCGCGCACCCCTCCCCGGTCCGGAACGCAGCGTGCCCAAGGGAGGACGCCGCTCAGCCGGCCACTTTTCCCGGGCTGCCCGCTCGCTTCTCCCCCCGGGCTGGAGCGAGGTGTGTCAAGGGGGGCCCGGAGGGTCCTCGGCGAAGCCGACGCGCAGCGCCCTTGACTCACCTCGCGGAAGCCCGACACTGGCCGAAGAAGCGGGCGGCCCCACGGCAACCTCACAACACCCTCTTCTGCAACCCCCTCGCCCAGCACCAACCCCCGCCACCCCTCAACTCAGCGCCCGCTCCCTCACCCTCCCCACCTCACCGCCCCTCCCCTCCCACCCCTCAGCTCGCCCTTGAGGACCTTGCCGCTCGCGTTTCTCGGGAGGGCCGGGACGAATTCCACTGCTCTCGGGACCTTGTAGTTGGCCATTTCGCGGCGGGACCAGGCGGTGAGGTCGGGGGCGGTGAGGAGGGAGCCGGGGCGGCGGACGACGTAGGCCTTGGCCACTTCGCCGAGGCGGGGGTCGGGGATGCCCACCACCGCTACGTCGGCCACGTCGGGGTGGGTGCTGAGGAGTTGCTCTATCTCCGCCGGGTAGGCGTTGAAGCCGCCGACGATGAACATGTCCTTGATCCGGTCGGTGACGCGCAGGTTGCCCGCGTCGTCCAGGACGCCGACGTCGCCGGTGTGCAGCCAGCCGTCCGGGGTGACGACCTCGGCTGTCGCGGGGGCGTCCTCGTAGTAGCCGCGCATGACGGTGAAGCCCCGGGTGAGGATCTCGCCGGGGGTGCCGGGGGGTACCGGAAGGCCTGCCCCGTCGACCAGGCGTAGCTCCGTGCCCGGGATCGCTCGGCCCGACGTGGAGGCGATCACCTTCGCGGGGTCGCCGCGCCGGCACATCGTGACGATGCCGCTCGCCTCGGAGAGGCCGTAGGCGGTGAGGACGGTATCGACACCGAGTTCGTGGCGGAGGCGTTCCACCAGGTGGAGCGGGACGACCGCGGCGCCGGTCACCACCAGGCGCAGGGCCGAGAGGTCGTGGGCGTCGCGGGAGGGGTGGTCCAGAAGGGACTGGTGGAGGGTCGGGGGGCCGGGGAGGACCGAGACGCGTTCGGCGGCGATGTTCGCCAGTGCCGTCTCCACGTCGAACACCGGCTGCGGGATCATCGTCGCCCCGCGCATCAGGCAGGCCAGGACGCCCGCCTTGTAGCCGAAGGTGTGGAAGAACGGGTTCACGATGAGGTAGCGGTCGTCGGCGCGCAGCCCCGCCAGCTCGGCCCAGATGTCGTACGCCCTGAGCGTCTGGCCGTGCGTGATCATCGCCCCCTTGGGGCGGCCGGTCGTGCCCGAGGTGAAGATGATGTCGGAGAGGGAGTCCGGCGTGAGGGACCCGGTGCGGCTCAGTACCTCGGCGGGTTCGACTCCCTCGCCCGCCGCCAGGAAGTCCTTCCAGGTGAGGAAGTTCCGCGGGGCGTCGTCCGAGAGGACCACCACCTGTTCCAGGGCCGGGAGTCCGGGCAGCGGGCGGCCCGGTCCGCCGGGGTCCTGCGGTGAACCCGCCGCCGCCCTCCGCAGCGCCGCCACGTACGACGTGCCCAGGAACGTCCCCGTCACGAACAGCAGCCGCGCCCCGCTCCTGCGCAGCACGTCGGTCGCCTCGGCGCCCTTGAAGCGGGTGTTGAGCGGGACGAGGACGGCGCCGGCACAGACCGCGCCCAGGGCGGCGGTGATCCAGTCGAGGGAGTTGGGGGCCCAGACGGCGACGCGGTCGCCGAGCCGTACGCCGTGGGCGAGGCAGGCCGCGGTGGCGCGTTCGACGCGGGCGCCGAGTTCGGCGTAGGTGATCCTCGTGCGGCCGTCGACCACCGCCTCGGCGTCCCCGTACCGCTCGGCCGAGTGCCGTACCAGGCCCGGGATGGTGCCCCAGTCGTTCATCGCAGCCCCCTCCGGTGTAGCTGACTGACCGTCAGATTAGCTGTAACCTGACGGCCTGTCAGGAGAGGAAGGCAGGTGCACCCATGGCCGGACCGGGGCTCAAAGACGCCACCGCGATCGTCGGGATCGGACAGACAGCGTTCGCCAGGCGACTGGCCGAGGACGAGAGGGCCCTGGCCTGCCGTGCCGTGCTCGCCGCCCTGGACGACGCGGGGATCGCGCCCGGCGAGGTCGACGCCCTGGCCTCCTACACGATGGAGGAGACGGACGAGGTCGAACTGGCCAAGGCGGTCGGGTTCGGGGATCTCACGTTCTTCAGCAAGGTCGGCTACGGGGGCGGCGGTTCGTGTGCCACCGTCGCCCACCTCGCCGCGGCCATCGCCGCCGGGCAGGCCACGGTCGGGGTCGCCTGGCGGTCCCGGAAGCGGGGCAGCGGAGCCCGCCCGTGGACCAACACGGCGGTGCAGCTGCCCACTCCGGGACAGTGGACTCGGCCGTTCGGGCTGCTGCGGCCCGCCGACGAGATAGCGATGCTGGCCCGCCGCTACATGCACGAGTACGGCGCCACCCGCGACCACCTCTTCAACGTCGCCCTCGCCTGCCGCAACCGCGCCAACCAGAACCCGGCGGCGGTGATGTACGAACGGCCGCTCACCCGCGAGATGTACATGACCTCCCGGTGGATCAGCGAGCCGCTCTGCCTCTTCGACAACTGCCTGGAGACTGACGGCGCGCTGGCCTGCGTGATCGTCAGCCGGGAGCGGGCGCGGGACTGCCGGCAGCGGCCCGTGTACGTCCACTCCGCCGCCCAGGGGCTGCCCGCCCAGCACCACGGCATGGTCAACTACTGGAACGACGACCCCCTCACCGGCCCCGCCTGGACCGCCGCCCGGCACCTGTGGAAGCACGCCGACCTCACCCCGGACGACGTCGACGTGGCCCAGATCTACGACGCCTTCACCGCCCTCATACCGCTCTCCCTGGAGGGGTACGGCTTCTGCGGCCGGGGCGAGGGCGGGGCGTTCACCGAGCAGGGGGCGCTGGAGATCGGGGGCCGGCTGCCCCTCAATACCGGGGGCGGCGGGCTGTCCGAGGCGTACGTGCACGGCTTCAACCTGATCAACGAGGGCGTGAAGCAACTGCGCGGCACGAGTACCGCGCAGGTTCCGGACGCCGCCACCTGTCTGGTCACCGCCGGCGAGGGTGTGCCCACCTCCGCCCTGCTGCTGAGGAGCTGAGCCGCATGCTGAAGCCCGTCACCGACGCCGACGGCGCGCCCTTCTGGGAGTACGCCGCCCAGGGCGAACTGCGCGTCCAGACCTGCGCCGACTGCGGCGAGGCCCGCTTCCCGCCCCGGCCGTGCTGCCCGCACTGCCAGTCCTTCGCGAGCGAGTGGCGGCCGGTCTCGGGGCGGGGCCGGGTGTGGTCGTACGTCGTGCCGCATCCGCCGCTGCTGCCCGCGTACGCGGAGCAGGCGCCGTACCACGTGGTCGTCGTGGAGCTGGAGGACGCGCCCCGGATCCGGCTCGTGGGGAACCTGGTGGAGCGGGCCGGGGCCGGGCTCGACTCCGTTGGTCCGGAGCGGGTCCGGATCGGGGCGCGGGTGCATGTGGTGTTCGCGGACGGGACGCCGCAATGGGTGCTGTCGTGAAGACGGTTGGCCTGGACGCCGACGAGGACTCCGGTGTCGCCGTCGTCACCCTGGACCGGCCCGGGCGGCTCAACGCCGTCGATCTGGAGATGGTCCGCGAACTCGGCGAGGTCTGGGGCGCGTTGCGGTTCGACGACCGGGTGCGGGCCGTCGTGCTCACCGGCGCCGGTGAGCGGGCCTTCTGTACGGGGATCGACCGGGACGTGGTCGTGCCGCAGCCGTCGTCGCCGTACATGCCGGACGATCCGCTGCTCGGGATCGGGCCGAAGGCGTGCGGGCTGTGGAAGCCGGTGGTGGCCGCCGTGCGCGGGATGGCCTGCGGCGGCGCGTTCTATCTCCTCGGGGAGTCGGACTTCGTCGTCGCCGACAGCACCGCCACGTTCTTCGATCCGCACACCACCTACGGCATGGTCACCGCCTACGAGTCGGTGCTGATGGCCCAGCGGATGCCGTACGGGGAGGTCGCCCGCATGGTGCTGATGGGCACCGCCGAGCGGATGACGGCCGAGCGGGCGCATCAGGTGGGGCTGGTGTCGGAAGTGACCGAGGCGGGCGGTGCGTTGGCGGCGGCGGTCGGCTGCGCGGAGGTGATCGCCGGGTATCCGGCGGAGGGGGTGCAGGGGACCGTGCGGGCGCTGTGGGCCGCGAAGGGGGCGGCCCGGGAGCGGGGGTTCGCCGAGGCCCCGGCGCTCATCGCGCTGGGGAACCTGCCGGCCGAGCGGCAGGCAGAGTTGTTCGCCGGACGGCGGCGGGGCGGCGGCTTCCGGACGCGGTGAACGGACCCGGTGACGGACCCGGCGACGGACGCGGTGACCATCAACCTGCCGTACCGGGCGAGGGTCAGGTGGCCGGCCGTACCTCCGGGTCGAGCGCGCAGTGGTCGACCTTCGCGGCGAGCCCGGCCGTGCTGACGCCGGCCGTGTCGGAGAGCTTCACGCGCACGCGGGCGGAGTCGTAGGCGGGCACGGTGACGGTGGCGTCGTTCTCGGCGACGGTCGTTCCTTGTGCGTTGTCGAAGTCGACGTGCACGGTGTAGTCACCGCCGGTGGAGCCCGCGTTGGTGACCTCGACGGTGGCGTACGGGGCCTTCTTCGTGGCGCAGCTGATCAGTTGCGCGGTGACGTCCGTGGTCGTGGCGGTCGCGGTCGGCACCGGTGTGGTGGTGGCGTAGCCGCCGGTGCCGGAGGAGGTGCTCCCGCCGGTGTAGTCGTCGTCGTCATCGTCGTCGTAGTAGTGGTGGTGCGTCACGGTGTCGTGGTCCTGGTGGGAGCTGCTGCAGCCGCCTCCGCCGTGCCCGTGGCTGTGGTGGCGGCTCGTGAAGCCGGTCAGGGCGAGGACGACCAGGGATGACACCGCTGCGAGCTTGAGAGTCTGACCACGTCGTTGCATGTGGGAAGGCTAGCGGCGGGGTGTCACGGCCATGTCACCGCGCGGCGACCATCGGGTACGCGGCCCGGCCGGGGTGGGGGGAGGCCGGTCGTACGGCCTCCCCCCGGCCCCGCGTCACGCCGTGCGTGCCGTGCCCGTGCCCTTCTCCGCGTCCAGGGCGTACACGCAGCGGTCCTTGCTGCACGCGTACACGACCCCGTCCCGGACGACGGGCGAGCCGGTGATCTCGCCGCCCGTGGCGAGCTTCCAGCGGAGCCGGCCGTCGTCGGCCTTGAGGGTGTAGAGGAGGTGGTCGGTGGAGCCGAAGTGGATGCGGCCCTCGGCGACCGAGGGGGCGCCGACGACGTCTCCGCCGGCCTGGAAGCGCCACTTGGGGGTGCCGGTGACGGCGTCCAGGGTGTAGAGGCCCTTGCCGCTGCCGACGTGGACGTGGCCGGCGGCCACCAGCACCGGTTCGATCGAGGCGCGGGACTCGGTGGCGATGCGCCAGCGGTCGCGGCCGTCGGTGGCGTCGAGGGCGTAGACGGTGCCGAGGTAGTCGGCGAGGTAGATGCCGCCACCGGTCACGGCCGGGCCGGGGGCGAAGGTGGGCGGGCACAGGAAGACCGCGGGGGCCTCGAAGTGCCAGCGCACCCTGCCGCTGGCCACGTCGACGGCGAGGGCCCGGGTGCCGGCGGCGACGTAGACGTAGCCGTCGGGGGCCGGGGTGATGCGTACCGGGACGCCGCCGCAGGAGGCCGCGTCGCCGATGGGGTACGACCAGCGCTCCTCGCCGGTGCGGGCCTCCAGGGCGCGCAGCCGGGCGTCCTGCCAGACGTAGACGGTGCCGTCGTGGACGGCGGGACCGGCCTCCGGGGACTCGAAGTCGGTCTGGCAGCCGCTGATCTCCCACAGTTTCTGTCCGCCGGACGCCTCCCAGGCCTGGACGCCGCCGCCCCGGGTGCCGGTGACGACGGTGCCGCGGTCGGCCTGCAGGGAGTACACCCAGCCGTCGGTGTTCAGCCGCCACAGGTCGCCGCCCTCGCGGGCGTCCAGGGCGAACAGGGTGGGGCCGTCGGAGGCGTGGATACGGCCGTCCGCGACCGCCATCGACCAGGCGACGTCCCGGGTCTTGAAGCGGCGCCGGCCGGTGGCCACGTCCAGGGCGTGCACCTCGAAGGAGGTGACGTAGACGAGGTCGCCGTCGACGGCCGGGGTGCCCCAGACGTCGTTGGACATGCGGAACCGCCAGGGGCGCCAGCCGCTCGCCGTCTCCGGGGGCGGCGGCGCGGCCACGGCCGGGTCGGCGCCGCCCACACCGGGGCGGGGCCGGGACCAGCTGGCGACCAGTCCGGCTTCCGGCGGGGGTGCCTTGACGGCGGCGGCGCGGGCGTCGGCGACGCGCGGGCCGGGGCCGATCGGCACCTTGGCGCCGGCCAGGTGGACGGGCCCGGTGTCGGGGGCGCCGACGGGGGCGGGGTCGTACGACGGTGGCGGCGGGACGGGGTTCCGGCCGGCGCTGCGCGGGCCGGTGGGGCCGGCCGGGGCGGGCCGCACGGCGGGGCGGCCGCCGCGGCGGGCCTCGATGAGGGCGACGGCCTTCTCGGGCAGCCACGCGGAGGCGGTGCCGCTGTCGTCGGTGCCGGAGCCGAAGAGGTGCGGGGCGAGCTGGGCCTGGAGGTCGGCCGGGCTGGGGCGTCCGGTGGCCTCCATCTGCATGCAGACCTCGATGAGCGGGCGCAGTTCGTCGGGCAGGCCGGTGAGGTCGGGGCCCTCGCGGAGCAGCATGAACACCGTCTCGACCGGGTTGGCGCCGTGGAAGGGCGGGTGTCCGGTGGCGGCGAAGACCAGCATGGAGCCGAGGGAGAAGACGTCGCTGGCGCCGGTGACGCTGCGGGAGTCCTTGGCCTGCTCGGGCGACATGTAGGCGGGGGTGCCGACGGCGACGTTCGTCATCGTCAGACGGGTGTTCGACACGCCGGAGGCGATGCCGAAGTCGATGACCCTGGGGCCGTCCTCGACGACGAGCACGTTCGACGGCTTGAGGTCGCGGTGGACCAGGCCGGCGCCGTGGATGGACTGCAGGGCCTCGGCGACGCCCGCCGCGAGCCAGCGCACGGCCTGGGCCGGGAGCGGCCCGCAGTCGTTCACTATCTCTTCGAGGGAGGGCGCGGGCACGTACGCGGTGGCGAGCCAGGGCACGGCGGCGCGCGGGTCGGCGTCGACCACGGCCGCGGTGTAGAACCCGGAGACCGCGCGGGCCGCCTCCACCTCGCGGGTGAAGCGGACGCGGAACAGCTGGTCCTCGGCCAGCTCGGTGCGGACCGTCTTGATCGCCACGCGCCGGCCGGATGCCGAGCGTGCGAGATAGACCAGCCCCATGCCGCCGGCGCCCAGCCGGCCCAGCACCTCGAACGGCCCGATCCGCCGCGGATCGTGCTGCGTCAGCTGATCCACCACTTGCCTGCCACCTCCCCGTACGAGCCGCGCCACCCACATATGTACGCGAGCGGAGTGCAGCGTCTCACCACCGCACCGCCCCGGCGGCACGCACCCCGATTCTTCCTGGCCGGGGCGCCGGTTGCGAACCCGGTGATTAATCGGGGTGTCTCCGGACGGATACGGTCATAGCACCGCCGGTGCGGTGGTGTGCGTCACCGCCGCCCGCGCGCTCACCGTCGCAGGAGTGCGAACGATGCTCCCTGATTGTCGGTGACGACGGCCACCAGTCCGTACGACGTCTCGAAGGGCGGAGACTGCACCCGGCCGCCGAGCCGCTGGACGGCACCGAGGGCCTCGTCGAGGTCGGCGACCCGGAAGTGGGCGAGGAAGTGCGGGGGCATCTCGGGCGGGTAGACGTCCGTGACGTCGGCGCGGCCGAAGTCGGGCCGGGCGCCCTCGCCGAAGAGGGCGTCGTGGAAGAGGTCGCCGTAGAAGGCGTTGGCCGCGGCGGTGTCCCGGGTGTACAGCTCGGCCCAGACGAAGGTGCCCACCTCGCGGCGGCGGCCGAATCCGGGGTGGCCGCCCGCCTGCCACAGGCCGAACACGGCGCCCTCGGGATCGGTGGCGAGGACGGCGGTGCCCAGCTCGCCCACCGGTGTCGGCGGGATCACGAGCTGTCCGCCGGCCGCGGTGATCCGCCGGCTCAGGGCGGCCGCGTCCGGCGTCGCGAAGGACACGGTCCAGACGGTGGGCATACGGCCGTCCGTCTTGGGGGCGAGCGCGGCGACGGGCTCACCGTCCAGCAGGGCCCACACGGACGTGCCGTACGCCTCCTCGAAGGACCAGCCGAAGAGGTCGCCGTAGAACCGCCGGCCCGCCTCCACGTCGGCGAGCTGGGCGTCCACCCAACAGGGGACACCCTCGGGGTACGCCTCGGCGGGAGTCGCGGCGGACGGCCCGGCGGACGCCTCCGTACGCGGCCCGGCGGGCGCCTCCGTGGACGACCCGGCGGACGCCTCCGTACACGGCTCGGCGGGCGCCTCCGTGGACGACCCGGCGGACGCCTCCGTACACGGCTCGGCGGACGCGTCCGTGGACGACCCGGCGGACGCCTCCGTACACGGCTCGGCGGACGCGTCCGTGGACGACCCGGCGGACGCCTCCGTACACGGCTCGGCGGACGCCTCCGTGGACGACCCGGCGGACGCCTCCGTACACGGCTCGGCGGGCGCCTCCGTGGACGACCCGGCGGACGCCTCCGTACACGGCTCGGCGGGCGTCTCCGTGCCCGGCTCGGCCGGCGTGCCGGTGCCCGGCTCGGTCGCCGCTTGCCCCTCTTCGTTCCCCGATGCCCTGTTTTCGGCCATGTCGTCAAAGTAACCGGGCCGCGCGCACCCCGCAGACCAGGCATACCACCCCCAATACCCCCGTGCACCCCATTTGCAGTCGGCCGAATAGCGCTCCGATCACCCCTCGGTAAGCTGACGACATGACAGGACAAGTGCGTACCGTCGACGGCCGCGTGGCCGGCCGGCGTGGGCAGGCGACCCGGCAGAAGCTGCTCGACTGCCTCAGCGAGATGCTCAGCTCCTCCCCCTACCGGGACGTCAAGGTCATCGATGTCGCCCGGAAGGCGGGTACTTCGCCCGCGACCTTCTACCAGTACTTCCCGGACGTCGAGGGCGCCGTCCTGGAGATCGCCGAGCAAATGGCCGCCGAGGGCGCCGGGTTGACCGAGCTGCTGGCGGGCCGGACGTGGACCGGCAAGGCGGGCTGGCAGACCGCGCAGGAACTCGTGGACGGGTTCCTGGAGTTCTGGCGCAAGAACGACGCGATCCTGCGCGTGGTCGACCTCGGTGCCGCCGAGGGGGACAAACGGTTCTACAAGATCCGGATGAAGATCCTGAACTCGGTGAACAACTCCCTCGCCGACTCCATCGCGGACCTGCAGTCCAAGGGCAGGGTCGACAAGGACGTGAACCCGGCGGCGGTGGCCGGCTCGCTGGTCGCGATGCTCGCGGCGGTCGCCTCGCACCAGAAGGGCTTCTCCTCCTGGGGTGTGAAGCAGGCCGAACTCAAGCCCAACCTGGCGCTGCTGGTCCACCTGGGCGTGACGGGCAAGAAGCCGACGAGGTAGGCCTCCGGCCCCTCTTCCCCTCCCTCCCTCCCCGTTCCGGTTCTCCGGAGTCAAGTCCTGTCTGGCAGGCGGTGGTTCACGCGAGTGGACCGCCGCCTGCCGCGTCTCCGGTTCGCCCGCGCTCAGGGCTGCCGTCCCGCCGGCAGCGGCCGGTCCCGTACGACGTGTTTCATCACCAGGGTCGAGGTGAGCCGCTGCACGCCCGGCAGGGTCGCCAGCCGGTCGTCGTACAGCCGCTGGAAGGCGGTGAGGTCGGCGGTGGCGACGCGCAGCAGGTAGTCGGGCTCACCGAAGAGCCGCTGGGCGTCCAGCACGTGCTCCAGCTCGCCGACCGCCCGCTCGAAGTCGGCGACCGTGTCCCGGTCCTCCTGGCGCATGGAGACGAAGACCAGCGCCTCGAAGTTCAGGCCGAGCGCCGTCGGGTCCACCACCGCGCGGTAGCCCTCGATCGCCCCGGACCGCTCCAGCTCGCGCAGCCGGCGGTGGCAGGGCGAGACGCTCAGGCGCACGCGCGCGGCCAGCTCGGTCACGGTCAGTCGCCCGTCCTGCTGCAGCTCGGCAAGGATTTTCCGGTCCACGTCGTCCATGGGGTAGATCTTCCCCCACATAGGCCGCCCAGAAGCAAACTTAGGCAACACTTTCGGGCCATTCACGCCTAATGTCGCCGGTATGGACTCGGCACACCTCCTCTCCTTCCTCGCGCTCGACCTGCTGCTGGTGTGCGTGCCGGGCGCCGACTGGGCGTACGTCATCGCGACCGCCCTGCGCGGCAGCCCGGTGCCGCGCGCGGTGGCGGGTCTGGTCTCGGGTTACGCCCTCCACACGGTCCTGGCGACCGCGGGCCTCGCCGTCCTGGTGGCGGGCTCGCCCCGGCTGCTGACCGCGCTGACCGTGGCGGGCGCCGGATACCTGCTGTGGCTGGGCTGGAGCGTGCTGCGCCGCCCGGCGGTCCCGGCCGCCGCGGCCGACCGGGATCCCGGGGGTGCCGAGCCGGTCGAGGACCGGCCCTTCCTGCGGGGCGCGACGATCAGCGGCCTCAACCCCAAGGGCCTGCTGCTCTACTTCTCCGTGCTCCCCCAGTTCCTGACCCTGCGCGGCCACCACCTGCCCGTGCCCGCTCAGACGGCGGCCCTCGGCCTGCTCCACATGGCCTGCTGCGCCGCCGTCTACCTGACCGTCGGGCTCCTCGCGCGCGCCCTGCTCGCCGCCCGCCCCGCGGCGGCCCGCGCGGTCACCCGCACCTCGGGGGCGGCCATGCTGGGCATCGGGGCGATGCTGCTGGTGGAACGCCTCTAGGCCCTGTCGTCACATTCCCTCCCCCAGCCTTCGGCCGGGAAGTGCCCCCAGCCCCGCGACGCCATGCACGCTCCCCCCGCCTCCGGCCGGGGCCCCCAGAGCACGCGCCTACGGCGACATCAGCCTCCCCCCACGCTCGGCTTCGCTCGCGCGGGAGGTGCCCCATCGCGGCGGGCGCGGGGCCCGCCCTCCGGGCGGACGGCGGGAATTTGACGACAGGACCTAGACCGACCGGGAGGTCAGGGCACTACCGCCGGGTGAGCCGGAACACCCGGATCTCGCGCTCCACCCGGGCCTGGTAGATGGCGTACGGCGGCCAGAACGCGAGCAGGGCCCGCCAGGCCGCCGCCCGTTCCTCCCCCGTCAGCGGCCGGGCCGTGACCGGGATGTCGGCGCCCTTCCAGCTGATCGAGGCGTCCGGGTGGGCCAGCAGGTTGTGGGTCCAGGCGGGGTGGCCGGTCCGGCCGAAGTTGGAGCCGACCAGCAGCCAGCCGCGGCCCCCGTCCTCCGGCATGCAGGCCAGCGGGGTCCGGCGGGGCTGCCCGCTGCGGGCGCCGGTGGAGGTGAGGATCACCCCGGGCAGCATGTGCGCGCTGAGCAGGACCCGGCCCCGGGTGAGCCGGTGGACGGCCCGGTCCAGGGCGGGCACCACATGCGGGGCGACCTTCGCGAACCCCCGGGTGGACGACACCTTCTGCACGAACCGCACACCGACGGCGCCCGTCATACCGCCACCTCCTCGCGGGTGAACAGCCCGGCCCGTTCGGCGGCCCGGTCGCGCAGCCGGTGCACCGGCCCGAAGAGCAGCTCGTCCCCGGCGGCGCGCTTGAAGTACAGGTGGGCCTCGTGCTCCCAGGTGAACCCGATGCCCCCGTGCAGCTGGATCGCCTCCCCGGCCGCGCACCGCAGCGCCTCCAGCGCCTGCGCGAGCGCGAGCCCGCCGACGGTCTCCCCCTGGGCGACGGCCCAGGCCGCGTAGCAGGCGGCCGACCGGGCCGCCTGCACGGCCACGTACACATCGGCCAGCCGGTGCTTGACGGCCTGGAACGATCCGACGGGCCGCCCGAACTGCTCCCGCTGACCGACGTACTCCACGGTCCGCTCCAGCACCCGGTCGGCGGCCCCGACGGCCTCGGCGGCGAGCACGGCGGCGGCGGTGTCCCCCACGGCGGCCAGCGCGCGCAGCACGTCACCGTCGGCGTCGGCGTCGGCGTCGGCGTCGGCGTCGGCGTCCGTTTCTCCCAGCAACTCCGCCGCCGCATCACGCAGTTGGACCCGGCCCTGCGGGCGCGTCGCGTCGAGTGCCGTCTGCCGGGTCCGTACGACCCCCTGCGCGTCCCCCGCCACCAGGAAGAGCAGCGTCCGCGAGCGGGCGAACCCGCCGGTGTGCGCGGCGACGACGAGCAGGCCGGCGCTGTGCCCGTCCAGTACCTGGTCGGCCTGCCCGTACAGCCGCCAGCCGTCCGTTCCCCGGCGGGCCTGGACTCCTCCCGCCCGGCCGCCGCCGGCCCAGGTCCCGCCGTTCCCGCCCGTCAGGGCGAGGGCGGTGGTGACGGCCGGCCCGGGGACGGCGAGGGCCGCGGTGAGGGTGCCGGCGGCCAGCCGGGGCAGCAGTCCGGCCCGCTGGGCCTCGGTGCCGAGGGCGAGGATCAGCGGGGCGGCGAGGACGGCGGTGGCGAACAGCGGGCTGGGCACGAGCGCGCGCCCCACCTCCTCGCAGGCGAGGGCGAGTTCGGTGACCGAGCAGCCGACACCGCCGTACGCCTCGGGGAGCGCGAGCCCCGGCAGTCCGAGCCGGCCTGCGAGGGCCGCCCACAGGTCGGGGTCGTGGCCGGCCGGGGTGTCGAGGGCGGCCCGCAGTTCCCCGGCCCCGCAGCGTTCACTCAGCAGTTCGCGCAGGGTACGGCGGATCTCGTCCTGCTCGGCGGTGAGGCGCGTGTCCATGGCTGTACCGTCCTCTCCTGATCTGACGGTCCGTCATATTAGGGGCGGGGAGCAGGGATGCCCAGAGGTACGCGGCGCGCCAGATCTGATGTACCGTCAGATCCATGAGCCGAGGGAGCCGAAAGGTCGCGGTGGTGGGTGCAGCCCTCTCCGACTGCGGCCGGGTGGACGACGCGACCCCGTACACCCTGCACGCCCAGGCGGCCCGCCGGGCCCTCGCGGACGCCGGTCTGGACCGCTCGCTGGTCGACGGCCTCGCCTCCGCCGGCCTGGGCACGCTCGCCCCGGTGGAGGTGGCCGAGTACCTGGGTCTGCGCCCCACCTGGGTGGACTCCACCTCGGTCGGCGGCTCCACCTGGGAGGTCATGGCGGCGCACGCGGCGGACGCGATAGCCGCCGGTCACGCGAACGCCGTCCTGCTGGTCTACGGCTCGACGGCGCGCGCGGACATCAAGGCCGGCCGCAGGACGGGCAACCTGTCCTTCGGCGCCCGCGGCCCCCTCCAGTTCGAGGTCCCCTACGGCCACACCCTGATCGCCAAGTACGCGATGGCGGCCCGCCGCCACATGATCGAACACGGTACGACCGTCGCACAGTTGGCCCAGATCGCCGTACAGGCCAGGGCCAACGCGGCGCTGAACCCCGAGGCCATGTTCCGCGAGCCCGTCACGGTCGACGACGTCCTGTCCGGGCCGATGATCGCCGACCCGTTCACCAAGCTGCACTGCTGCCTCCGCTCCGACGGCGGGGCGGCGGTCCTGCTGGCGGCCGAGGAGTACGTACGGGACTGCCGCACCGCCCCCGTCTGGATCCTCGGCACCGGCGAGCACGTCTCCCACGCGGCCATGTCGGAGTGGCCCGACTTCACCGTGTCCCCGGCGGCGGTCAGCGGCCGCCTCGCCTTCGAGCGGGCCGGGGTGCGCCCGGCCGAGATGGACTTCGCCGAGATCTACGACGCCTTCACCTACATGACCCTGGTGACGCTGGAGGACCTGGGCTTCTGCGCCAAGGGCGAGGGCGGGGCTTTCGTCGAGAAGGGGCGGCTGCTGGTGCGGGACGGCGAGCTGCCGGTGAACACGGACGGGGGCGGACTGTCGGCCCAGCACCCGGGCATGCGCGGCCTGTTCTTGCTGGTGGAGGCGGTCAGGCAGCTGCGGGGCGACGGCGGTGAACGTCAAGTGCGGGCGCGGGACGGCGAGTTGCCCCGCCTGGGCGTGGCCTCCGGTACGGGGGGCTGGTTCTGCTCCTCGGGGACGGTGGTGCTGGGCCGGGACTGAGGGCCCCACGAGACGCGGCATCCTCGGCTGCGCGCTCACCCGACCGGGACCGGGGGCGGGGGCAGGGGGCCGGGTGATACTCCCCCCATGGCACACACCGATCTCCACGAACTGCTGAGGACACTGCGGGTCTGGTCGCCCGAGGTGACCGAGCTGCGCCCGTTCGACCCGGACACGGCACCGAACGCGCCGCTCGGCCTGTTCACGAGATGGTTCGCGGAGGCGGTGGCCGCGGGGCAGCCGGAGCCGCACACCATGTCCCTGGCCACGACCGACGAGGACGGCGACCCGGACGTGCGGATCGTGATGCTGCACGGCGCCGACGAGTCGGGCTGGTCCTTCGCGACCCACTCCACGAGCCGCAAGGGACGCGCCCTGGCCGCCCACCCCCGCGCCGCCCTGGTCTTCTACTGGCCGGCGCTGGCCCGGCAGGTCCGGCTGCGGGGCCCGGTCACCGCCGCGCCCTCACCGGAGAGCCAGGCGGACCTGCACGCCCGGTCGACGGGCGCGCTGGCGGCGGCCCTGACCGGCAGGCAGAGCGAGGTGCTGCCCTCCCTGGAGGAGCTGCGCCGCACGTCGGAGGCCGCCTGGCAGCAAGCCCGGCGGAACCCGCAGGAACCGTCCCCGACGTGGACGCTCTACCGGCTGCGCCCGGAGACGGTGGAGTTCTTCCAGGGGGACGCCGAGCGACGCCACGTACGGCTGGAGTACGTGCGGAGGGGGGAGGACTGGCACCGGCGGCTGCTGTGGCCGTAGCGGACCCAGGCGGCCGTAGCGGACCTGCCGGTGGCCGTGGCGAAACCCTCTGGCGGCCTGGCGAACCCGCCGGCGGCCGCGGCGAGCCCGCAGGGGCCGTAGCGCCCCCGCCCCCTCACTCCCCGAACCCGTACACCGCGAAGTCGGCCACCTCCCGGTAGCCGAGGCGCTGGTACAGGGCGTTGCTGGTCGGGTTGGCCAGGTCGGTGAAGAGGAGCACCTCGGTGACCCCGGACGCCACGGCCGCCGCGCTCACCGCGGCTGTCACCGCGCCCGCGTATCCGCGTCCCCTGAGGTGGGCCAGGGTGTAGACGGGGGCCAGGCGGACCTGGCCGGCGATCTCCGGCGTGGCCCCGGCCATGGAGACGGGCGTGCCGTCGGGGGTCTCCCACAGGGTGATGCCGCCGTAGGCGATGCGGGCGTCGGCCCACTGCTCGGCGGGCTGTCCCGCTCGCAGGCCCGCGGCTTCCTTGAACTCCGTGTGCCAGCGGATGAGCAGGTCCCGGTCGGCGGGGCCGGCGACGCGAGGGCGGCCCTCCGGTGCGGGGCGCGGGGGCGTCAGCTCGGTGAGGCGGTACAGGCGTTCGCGCTCCCGCAGCTCGGCCGTCGCCCCGGTCAGGCGCTCCCACTCCTTGGCGAAGGCCTCCGCCGTGTCCCGCTCGGCCATGACGTCGGGGACCGGCAGGCCGCGCTCGGCCAGGTGGGCCGCCAGCGCCTCCGCGTCGGCGGCCGTGAGCGGGGTGATGTTGACGGGGAACGGCGGTGTCCGGAACCACACGCCCCGCACCCCGCCGGTGTGTTCGCCGAGGATGCCGTACTGGGGAGGCTCGTCGCCGTACATCCCCGTACCACGGCGGCGCAGGGCGTCCGTCACCGTGAGGGGCACGGTGTGCAGGGCGGGCCGGGAGCTCAGGAAGTCCCCGGCGCGGCCCAGGAAGTCGTCCAGGTCGTCCGTCAGTTGCCAGTCATCGGCGTCAGGGGCGTCAGCGGGGCCGGCGGGGCGGTCAGCGTCCATCCGCTCATGATCGCGCTCGGCTCGCCGGTCTGAACACCGGATTTCCGTCCCGGAACGCCACCTCCAGCTCCATTCCGGCCAGAGGCTCACCGCAGTCCACCAGCTCCGTCATCATGCGCGGCCCCTCGGCCAGGTCCACGACGGCGGCCACGTACGGGGTGCGGGAGCCGAAGGGCGGCAGGTCGTTGCGGTGGACCGTGGACCACGTATAGAGGGTGGCCCGGCCGCTCGCCCGCTCCCAGGTGACGTCCTCGCTCCAGCAGTGAGGGCAGAACTCGCGCGGGTAGTGGTGGGCGCGGGCGCAGGCCGCGCAGCGGCGCAGCAGGAGCCGGCCCTGTGCGGCCGCGTCCCAGTAGGGGCGGGTGAAGGCATCCGGTTCGGGGAGGTCGTGGCGGGCGGTGGTCACGCGAACCACCCCGCCGCCGCGTCCAGCGACCACACCTGCCAAGACATGCCGAAGAACGCGACGGCGGAGATCAGCGCCATCATGGTGTTCTGGCCCTGCTCCGCCCAGTCGTGGATCATGAGGGTGAAGTAGAGGGCGTTCAGCAGCAGCCCGGCGATCAGGGCCACGGGGGTCAGGAAGCCGAGGACCAGGCCGAGTCCGAGGGCGAGTTCGGCGTTGACGACGACGTACGCCATCACCTTCGGGTGGGGTTTCACGACCGTGTCGAAGCCGGCCCGGACCGCTTCCCAGCGGTGTTCCGCGGCCACGCCCGCCGCCCACGCGATGCCGGTCCCGCGCTCGAACCAGGCCTTCTTGTCCTTGTGCCGCCAGCTCTCCAGCCACCACAGGCCGAGGCCGATCCGCAGCACGGCGAGCCACTGTGCACCGTCGAGCCAGATCGCATGCATGAATCTGACGCTACGTCAGTTCGCCGCTCCTTGCCGAGGGGGCTGCACGGTTTCCCTCACATCCGGCCCGGGTGCGACACCGGCCGCGCGCACACCTTCCACAGCCGTGATCAATCCGCAACCAATTCCGGTCTTGACCGAGACCCATCAACGGGGCATGTGATTACGCTCGCGCTCATGGCCGTCTCCCGTCCCTCCGCCGCGCTCCTCCCGCCGACCACCGACGACCGCCCGGTGTACGTCATCGGTGCCGGTCCCGGTGGCCTGGCCGCCGCGTACGCGCTGCGGGCGCGCGGGATACGGGCCGTGGTGCTGGAGAAGTCCGACGCGGTGGGCGCCTCCTGGCGCGGGCACTACGACCGGCTGCGGCTGCACACCACCCGCCGTCTGTCCGCCCTGCCGGGGCTGGCGATCCCGCGCCGGTTCGGGCGCTGGGTGGCCCGGGACGACGTGGTGCGGTACCTGGAGAAGTACGCCGAGCACCATGAGCTGGAGATCGTCACCGGCGTGGAGGTGTTCCGCGTCGAGCGGGCGGCGGACGGCGAGGGCTGGCTGCTGCACGCCTCCGGCGGACGGCGGCTGACCGGCAGCGCGGTCGTCGTCGCCACCGGCTACAACCACACCCCGCGCGTCCCCGACTGGCCGGGCCTGGAGGGCTACGGCGGTGAGTTCCGGCACGCCGGTGACTACCGCGACGCCGAGCCGTACGCGGGCCGGGACGTGCTGGTCGTCGGGGCCGGGAACACCGGCGCCGAGATCGCCGTGGACCTGGTGGCGGGCGGGGCGGCGCGGGTGCGGCTGGCCGTGCGGACGGCCCCGCACATCGTGCGCCGCTCGACCTTCGGGTGGGCCGCCCAGTACTCGGGGGTGCTGATCCGGCGGGTGCCGGTGGGTCTGGCCGACCGGCTCGCCGGGGCGCTGGCCCGGCTCAGCGTGCCGGATCTGTCGGCCCAGGGTCTTCCCCGGCCCACCGAGGGCTGCCTCACCCGGGCCCGGGCGGGCGCGATCCCGGTGCAGGACGTGGGGATCATCGACGCCGTGCGCACGGGGGCGGTGGAGGTCACGGCCGCCGTGGAGTCGTTCGAGGACGGGAAGGTGGTCCTCACGGACGGGAGCCGGATCTCGCCGGACGCGGTGATCGCGGCGACGGGCTACGTCCGGGCGCTGGAGCCGGTCGTCGGGCACCTGGGCGTACTGGACGAGCGCGGGCGGCCCGTGGCACACGGGAAGCGGACGCCGGCCGAGGCCCCCGGCCTGTACTTCACCGGGTTCACCAACCCCATCAGCGGGATGTTCCGGGAGCTGGCGCTCGACGCGGAGCGGATCGCCAAGGCGGTGGCCCGCCGGCTGCGGTAGCCGTACACCGGCCTGCGTACACCGGTCCGCACACACCAGTCTGCGTAGCCCGGTCCGTGCAGACCGGTCCGTGCAGACCGGTCCGCGCAGACCGGTCCGTCACACGCCGGTCCGCTTAGACCGGTCCGTCACAGGCACGTCCGCGTACACCCGTCCGTCACACGCCGGTCCGCGTACACCGGCGTGCGCACGCCTGCCCATTCGACCCTACGAAGCAGTAGTCGTCGTAACTTTGCCGTTCCAGCCCATTCCTGACGCTCCGTCAATTCAAGTAACCTGACAGAGCGTCAGCTATTTGCCACCACGAGAGGGCGGGGCGGAACGATGCTTGGATCAACCCACGGCACCCTCACCACCGACGCCCGCCGGGCCCGGGTCATCGCCTGCGGCGAGCAGCGGACCGGACCGGTCGTGCACGGCCGCGCGGACGACGCCGACGACCTCGACGTCAGCGGACGCCCCCTGTACGCGGACGTACCCGATCTGGCGCGGTTCTTCCGGCCCGAGTCCCTCGCCGTGATCGGCGCCTCCGACACCGAGGGGCGGCCCAACACGGGCATCACGCGGCAACTGCTGGCCTGGGCCGAGCGGGTGGGGGTCCGGGTGCACCCGGTCCACCCGAGCAGGCCGTCGGTGTTCGGGATCCCGTGCCGGCCGTCGGTCGCCGAACTGCCCGAACAGGTCGACCTGGCCGTCCTGCTGGTGGCCGATCCACTGCCCGTGATCGAGGAACTCGCCGAGGCGAAGGTGAAGTTCGCGGTCGCGTTCGCCTCCGGGTTCGCGGAGACCGGCGCGGCGGGCGCCGAGGCCCAGCGGCGGCTCGCCGAGGCGGTACGGCGGTCGGGGCTGCGGCTGCTCGGCCCGAACACCAACCTCAACGCCTTCGAGCGGTTCCGGGACGACCTCGACGGGCCGGCGATCGCGCTGATCACCCAGTCCGGGCACCAGGGCCGGCCCGTGTTCGCCCTCCAGGAGCTGGGCATCCGCCTCTCGCACTGGGCGCCGACCGGCAACGAGGCCGATCTGGAGACCGCCGACTTCATCTCCTACTTCGCCGAGCAGCCGGAGACCGGTGCCATCGCCGCCTATGTGGAGGGCCTGAAGGACGGCCGCGCGTTCCTGCTGGCCGCCGACCGCGCCGCCCGCCGCAAGGTGCCGGTGGTCGCGGTGAAGGTGGGCCGGACCGAGGCCGGGTCCCGTACGGCCGCCTCGCACACCGGCAAGCTCACCGGCGCCGACGACGTCGTGGACGCGGCCATGCGCCAGTACGGCGTCGTCCGCGTCGACGGCCTCGACGAACTCCAGGACACCGCCGCCCTGCTGGCGCGGGCGCGAGCGCCGCTCGCCGAGGGCGTCGTCGTGTACTCCATCTCCGGCGGCACCGGCGCCCACGTCGCCGACCTGGCCGCCGGGGCGGGGCTGCGGCTCCCCCGGCTCTCGGAGCCGAAGCAGGCCGAGCTGCACCAGTGGATACCCGAGTACCTGAGCGTCGCCAACCCGGTCGACAACGGCGGCCACCCGGTCGGCGACGAACGCGGCCGGAAGATCATCGACGCGATCCTCGCCGACCCGGAGGTCGGGGTGCTGATCTGCCCGGTCACCGGCCCCTTCCCGCCGCTCAGCGACAAGCTGGTCCGGGACCTGGTGGACGCGGCCGAGCAGACCGACAAGCTGGTGTGCGTGGTGTGGGGATCGCCGGTCGGCACCGAGCCGGCGTACCGGGACGTCCTGCTGGGCTCCTCCCGGGTGGCCACCTTCCGCACCGTCGGCAACTGCCTGACCGCCGTCGGCGCCTGGCTCGCCCACCACCGCTTCACCGCCGACTACCGCTCCCCCTTCGACGAGGCCCCGCGCGCCCTCTCCCCCTCCTACCGCAAGGCGGAGGCACTGATCCGGCCCGGTCAGCAGCTCAGCGAACACGCGGCCAAGCAACTGCTGCGCGCCTACGGCATCCGGGTGCCGCGCGAGCAGCTGGTGACCAGCGCGGCGGCCGCAGTCCGGGCCGCCGCCCAGGTCGGCTACCCGGTGGTGATGAAGGCGTCCGGCGCGCGGATCGCCCACAAGACCGAGCTGGGCCTGGTGAAGATCGGCCTGACCTCGGCCAGCCAGGTCCGGGACGCCTACCGCGAGCTGACCGACATCGCCCGCTACGAGGGTGTCCCGCTGGACGGCGTGCTGGTCTGCCAGATGGTCGAGCAGGGCGTGGAGATGGTCGTCGGCGTCACCCACGACGACCTGTTCGGGCCGACCGTCACGATGGGGCTGGGCGGGGTGCTGGTGGAGGTGCTGCGCGACACCGCCGTACGCGTGCCGCCGTTCGGGGAGCGGCAGGCCCGGGACATGTGCGCCGAGCTGCGCGGCCGGGCCCTCCTCGACGGGGTGCGAGGGCGGCCCCCCGCCGACCTGGACGCCCTGGTGGAGGTCGTGCTGCGGGTGCAGCGCATGGCCCTGGAACTGGGCGACCGGATCGCGGAGCTGGACATCAACCCGCTGCTGGTGCTGCCCCAGGGGCAGGGCGCGGTGGCGCTGGACGCGCTGGTGATGTGCCGGTGAGCGGCGAGGAGCACGCCGCCGGTGCCGTACGGCACGAGGTGCGGGACCAGGTCGCGTACCTCACCCTCGACCGTCCCGAAGCCCTGAACGCGCTCACGCCGGCGCTGCGGGACCGGTTGACCGCGCTGCTGGAGCAGGCGTCGGCGGACCCGGACGTGCGGGCCGTTGTCCTCACCGGGACCGGGCGCGGGTTCTGCGCGGGCGCCGACCTGCGCGGCCCGGGAGGCGGTGGGGAGCGGGTCGCCGGGGACGTGGCCCGGACGATCCGGCTGGGCGCCCAGCGGCTGGTCTCGGCCGTGCTGGACTGCGAGAAGCCGGTGCTCGCCGCCGTGAACGGCACGGCGGCCGGGCTCGGCGCGCATCTCGCGCTCGCCTGCGACCTGGTGCTGGCCGCCGAGTCGGCCCGGTTCATCGAGGTGTTCGTGCGGCGCGGGCTGGTGCCGGACGGCGGCGGGGCCTATCTGCTGCCCAGGCTGACCGGCCCGCAGCGCGCGAAGGAGCTGATGCTCTTCGGGGACGCGCTGCCGGCGGCGGAGGCGGAGCGCCTGGGCCTGGTCAACCGGGTCGTGCCGGACGCCGATCTGGCGAAGACGTCCCGCGCGTGGGCGGCTCGTCTGGCCGCCGGGCCGACCCGGGCCCTGGCGCTGACCAAGCAGCTCGTCAACGCCTCCCTCGACGGCGACCGGGCCGGCGCCTTCGCCGCCGAGGCCGCCGCCCAGGAGATCAACATGACGACCGGGGACGCCGGGGAGGGACTGCGGGCCTTCGTGGAGCGCAGGAGCCCCGGCTTTACCGGCCGGTGAGGCCGTCGGTGACCGGCGGGGTCAGGGTCACTGGAAGGTGGCGTGCCGCGGGCGCAGGCCCAGCAGGACGCGGTGCGGGGCGTCGGGGATGGGGCGCTCGAAGGTCATGCCGTAGCGCTCGGCGAGCGTGAAGAAGCCGTCGGTGGAGGGGTCGTCGACGATCTCCTCGATCGTGCCGCGCACCTCCAGGTAGCGGTACGGCTTGTCGGGGTCGTTGACGGAGAGGGTGGCCTGCGGGTTCTTCACGATATTGCGGTACTTGTGGCGCCGCTTCTCCGTGGTGAACCACAGCAGTTCGCCGTCCCAGCGGAACCAGACCGGGTTGACCTGCACGGCGCCGTCCGGGCGCAGGGTGCCGAGGTGGCCGAAGAGGGGCCGTTCGAGCAGGTCGGTGTGGGACTCGGGAATCACGGTCATGAGGACTTCTCCAGCGTGCGGCACGGACATCGGAACTCCGTAACCGTACTTGGCCGGACACCCACCGCGACGGGCACCGCTCTTCCCATCTGACGGTTCGTCAACTTCAATGGAGGGATGATGGGTCACGCAGGGGCGGCGGCCGCCGCTGTCCGGTATCTGAGGTCGGCTCCGGCGGCGGGGCCGGTGGAGGCGTTGGCGCGGCCCGAGTTGCGGTGTGTCGGCGCGGACGAGCGGGCGCCGGTGGAGGCGGCCGAGTTCCGCCGGGTCCTCGGGAACTTCGCGACCGGCGTGACGGTCGTCACCGCGCCCGGCACCGGGGACGCGCCCTCGCCGGCCGGCTTCGCCTGTCAGTCCTTCTCGTCGCTCTCCCTCGATCCGCCCCTAATCTGCTTCATGGTGGGCCGTACGTCCTCGACCTGGCCGCGCATCGCCGCCGCGGGCGTCTTCTGCGTCAACGTACTCGGCGCCGGGCAGGGCGAGTTGTGCCGGGCCTTCGCGGTGAGCGGCGCGGACAAGTTCGCCGGGGTCGCCTACGACGCGGCGCCCGTCTCCGGGGCGCCGCGGCTGGCCGGCGCCGTCGCCTGGGTGGACTGCGCCGTCCACGCTGTGCACACCGGCGGCGACCACCTCGTCGTCGTCGGCCGGGTGCACGCCCTCGGCGACGCCGACGCGGAGGGCGCACCGCTGGTGTTCCACCGGGGGCGGTTCACCGGACTGTCCGGCGCCTGAGCGGGCGCCGGCGGGCCTCAGGAGACGGGCGCCCGCGGGCCTCAGGAGACGGGTGCCGGCGTGCCGCCCGAGACGGGTGCCCGCGGGCCTCAGGAGACGGGTGCCCGCGGGCCTCAGGAGACGGGTGCCCGCGGGCCTCAGGAGACGGGTGCCCGCAGGCCTCAGGAGACGGGTGCCCGCAGGCCTCAGGAGACGGGTGCCCGCAGGCCTCAGGAGACGGGTGCCCGCAGGCCTCAGGAGACGGGTGCCCGCGGGCCTCAGGAGACGGGTGCCCGCGGGCCTCAGGAGACGGGTGCCCGCGGGCCTCAGGAGACGGGTGCCCGCGTGCCGCCCGAGACGGGTGCCCGCGGGCCTCAGGAGACGGGTGCCGGCGTGCCGCCCGAGACGGGTTCCCGCGGGCCTCAGGAGACGGGTGCCCGCGGGCCTCAGGAGACGGCCAGGACGGGCTTCGGTGGCGTCGTCCGCCTGATCACCAGGGCCATCAGGGCCGCCGCCGCGCACAGCGTGCCGGACGCGTACCAGACGACGTCGTAGGAGCCGAAGACGTCGCGGGCCACGCCGCCGAGGTAGGCGATGACGGCCGCGCCGATCTGGTGGGAGGCCAGGACCCAGCCGAACACGATGGCGCTGTCCTCGCCGTAGTGCTCCCGGCACAGCGCCAGGGTGGGCGGGACGGTGGCCACCCAGTCCAGGCCGTAGAAGACGATGAAGAAGAGCATCGGCGGGTGGACCGAGGGGGCCAGGAGCATGGGCAGGAAGAGGAGCGAGACACCGCGCAGGGCGTAGTAGACGGCCAGCAGACGGCGCGACTCGAAGCGGTCGGTGAACCAGCCGGAGGCGACCGTGCCGACCACGTCGAAGACACCGATGACCGCGAGCAGCGAGGCCGCCGCCGTGACCGGCATGCCGTGGTCGTGGGCGGCCGGCACGAAGTGGGTCTGGACGAGGCCGTTGGTGGAGGCGCCGCAGATCGCGAAGGTCCCGGCGAGCAGCCAGAACGGCCCGGTGCGCACGGCGGAGCCGAGGACGGTGACCGTGCGGCGGGCGGCGCCGGTCACCGGCGGCGGCTTCGGCACGAACTCCTCGGCGCCGTACGGCTTCAGACCGACGTCGGCCGGATGGTCGCGCAGCAGGATCCAGACGAACGGGACGACGGCGAGCGCGGCCAGGGCCACGGTGACGGCCGCCGGACGCCAGCCGTGGTGCTCCACCATCCAGGACAGCAGCGGCAGGAAGATCAGCTGGCCGGAGGCGGAGGCCGCGGTGAGGATGCCGGTGACCAGGCCCCGGCGCTCGGTGAACCAGCGGTTGGTGACCGTGGCGGCGAAGGCGAGGGCCATCGAGCCCGAGCCCAGGCCCACCAGCAGGCCCCAGCACAGCAGCAGTTGCCAGGCCGCCGTCATCCACACCGTCAGGCCCGAGCCGAGCGCGATCACGGTCAGCGCGACGGCGACCACGCGGCGGATGCCGAAGCGGTCCATCAGCGCCGCCGCGAACGGCGCGGTGAGGCCGTACAGGGCGAGGTTGATGGAGACGGCCGCGCCGATCGTGCCGCGCGACCAGCCGAACTCCCCGTGCAAAGGGTCGATGAGCAGTCCCGGCAGGGAGCGGAAGGCCGCCGCGCCGATGATCGTGACGAAGGTGATGGCGGCGACGAACCAGGCCCGGTGCACGCGCCGGCGCCCGAGGGGCGCCCGGCCGCGCCGGGTGGGGGAGACGGCGGCTTCGCTTGTCTGAGTCACGTCATAAAGGGTGCGGTAGCCGCACCCTCCGAACGAGTGGCCCGAGGGACAGCATTCGCTAGGATCGGGCCATGACCTCTTCCGGCCGGAAGCACCGTCCGCACCGCGTCGTCGTCCTCGCCCTGGACGGCCTGCTCCCCTTCGAGCTGGGCATCCCGCACCGCATCTTCGGCCGCCCGAGGGACGCGGACGGCCGGCCGCTGTACGAGGTCGTGACCTGCTCGGTACGGCCGCCCGGCCCGGTCGAGACGGACGCCGACTTCGCCATCCACGTGGCCCACGGCCCGGAGGCCCTGGCCACCGCCGACACCGTGATCGTCCCGGCGTCGTACGAGATGGGGCCGGTCTACGACGAGGGCAGGCTCACCGGGGAGCTGGCCGCCGCGCTCGCCCTGATCCGGCCCGGCACCCGGCTGGCCTCCATCTGCACCGGCGTGTACGTCGTCGCCGCCGCCGGTCTCCTGGACGGCCGCCCGGCGGCCACGCACTGGGCCGACGCCGACCGCTTCCAGCGGCTGTTCCCGAAGGTCCGGGTCGACGCGGACGTGCTGTTCATCGACGACGGTGACGTGCTGACCTCGGCCGGGGTGGCCGCCGGGATCGACCTGTGCCTGCACATGGTGCGCGGCGACCACGGCACGGCCGTCGCCAACGACGTGGCCCGGCACACGGTCGTGCCGCCGCACCGCGACGGCGGCCAGGCCCAGTACATCCACCGCCCGGTCCCCGACCCCCAGCTCGCCACGACCGCCGCGGCCCGCGCCTGGGCGCTCGGCCGGCTGCACGAGCCGATCCAGCTGCGCGACATGGCCGAGCAGGAGGCCATGTCGGTGCGCACGTTCACCCGGCGCTTCCGCGAGGAGGCCGGCGTCAGCCCCGGCCAGTGGCTCACCCGGCAGCGGGTCGAACGGGCCCGGCACCTGCTGGAGTCCACCGACCTCTCGGTGGACCAGGTGGCCCAGGAAGCGGGCTTCGGTACGGCCCAGTCGATGCGGCAGCACCTGCAGCAGGCGCTCGGGGTGACGCCGACGGCGTACCGTCGGACGTTCCGGACGACCGCGCTGCGGATGTGAGCACGGGGGGACGGAGGCCGGGGGCAGGATGCGCTCAGAAGGTGAGCACCCCGCGCGCCACCCGGCCCGCCTCCGCGTCCGCGCGGGCCTTCTCGAAGTCCTCCACCGGATAGGTCTCGGTCACCAGCTCGTCCAGCAGCAGGCGCCCTCGGCGGTACAGCCCGGCGTACAGGGCGATGTCCCGCTGGGGGCGCGAGGAGCCGTAGCGGCAGCCCAGGATGGACTTGTCCAGGTACATGGAGGAGACCAGGAAGGACGCCTCGGCCGTGGCCGGGGGCACGCCGAGGAGGACGGCCTGGCCGTGCCGGTCGAGGAGGTCGACGGCCTGCCGGATCAGCTCGGTGCGGCCCACGCACTCGAAGACGTGGTCCGCGCCCGTGGGCAGCAGCTCCCGTACGCCGTCCGCCGAGGTCAGGAAGTCGGTCGCGCCGAACCGCCGGGCCACCGTCTCCTTGGCCGGGTTGGCGTCCACGGCGACGATCCGGAGGGCGCCCGCGAGCCGCGCGCCCTGGAGGACGTTCAGCCCGATGCCGCCCGTCCCGATGACGACGACGCTGTCCCCGCGGTCCACCCGCGCCCGGTTCAGCACCGCGCCGACCCCGGTCAGCACCCCGCAGCCGATCAGCGCGGCGGAGGTCAGCGGGATGTCCTTCGGGATCGGTACCGCCTGCACCGCCTTGACGACCGTGCGTTCCGCGAACGCCGAGTTCGAGGCAAACTGGTGGACCGGGCGGCCGGCCCGGGAGAAGGGTCTGCCGGGCCGGCCGATCGCCTGCCGGCACATGGTCGGCCGGCCCCGGTCGCACTCCGGGCAGGTGCCGCAGTTGGCGAGCGTGGACAGGGCCACGTGGTCGCCGGGCGCCACATGGCCGACGCCGGCGCCGACCGCCTCCACCACCCCGGCGCCCTCGTGGCCGAGCACCACGGGCGCCGGGAACGGGATGGTGCCGTCCACCACCGACAGGTCGCTGTGGCACAGCCCGGCCGCCGCGATCGCGACCAGCACCTCGCCCGGCCCCGGCTCCCGTACGTCCAGGTCGTCGACCACCTGGACCCGCTCGCCGTCGAACACCACGCCACGCATCACACGGCCCCCTTCGGTTCCCTCGGCAGACCGAGCACCCGCTCGGCGACGATTGTGCGCTGCACCTGGTCCGAGCCGCCGTAGATGGTGTCGGCCCGGGAGAACAGGAACAGGTACTGGTCCGCGTCGACCTCGTACGGCGCCTCCGCCGACCAGTCCTTCGGTCCTACGGCCGCCTCGGCGCCCCGCACCCGTACGGCCAGCTCGCCGAGCCGCTGGTGCCAGTTGCCCCACAGCAGCTTGGCGACGCTGGGCGCGGCCGGGTCCGCGTCACCGCCGAGGGTGCGCAGCGCGTTCCAGCGCATGACGCGGAGTCCGGCCCACTGGCGCACGAGCGCGGCGCGTACGACGGGGTCGTCGGCGGCTCCGGTGCGTACGGCCGTGCGCACGACCTGGGCCAGCTCCTCGGCGAAGCCGATCTGCTGGGCCAGGGTGGAGACGCCGCGTTCGAAGCCGAGGAGGCTCATCGCGACGGCCCAGCCGTTGCCCTCGCCGCCGACGAGGTGCGCGGCACGCGCGTGTGCCCCGTCGAAGAAGACCTCGTTGAACTCGCTGGTGCCGGTCAGCTGGCGGATGGGCCGTACGTCGATCCGGCCGGGCTGGTCCATGGGCACGAGGAGGAAGCTCAGACCGTGGTGGCGGCGGGAGTCCGGGTCGGTGCGGGCGAGGACGAAGCACCAGTCGGCCTCGTGGGCGAGGGAGGTCCAGATCTTCTGGCCGCTGATGCGGTAGCCGGAGCCTGTGCCGTCCCGGACCGCCGTGGTGCGGATGCCGGCGAGGTCGGATCCGGCGCCGGGTTCGCTGTAGCCCTGGCACCAGAGTTCCTCGCCCGCGGCGATGGGTGGAAGGAAGCGGGACTTCTGCTCCTGGGTGCCGTGGGCGATGAGGGTGGGCGCGAGCAGTTTCTCTCCGATGTGCCCGGAGCGGGGCGGCGCTTGGGCCCGCGCGTACTCCTCGGCCCACACGACCTGCTGCGTCAGCCCGACGACCCGGTTCCCGTACCCCTCCTCACCCCACCCCAGCCCGATCCACCCCCCTTTCCCGAGGGTGCGTTCCCAACTCCGGCGGTCGACCCGTGGTGTGCCGTGCTCACCGAGCCAGGCGCGGGTTTCACCCCTGAACTCCTCGTCCGCTCCACTGAACGCAAACTCCATACGAGCCACCTCAATCGCTACCGAAAGGACAGCGGGCCGGGCGTGGGTCCGCTCACCGGCGCTGACAGGGTGCCGCCGCGCCCACCCGTGCCGCCCCTAGCAGCACGCATGCCCGCGGCTGGGGCGGCTGGGAAGCCGACCCCGGGGCCAGTGCCCCGTCAGGGGCGCGGGGAACTGCGCGACAAGCCCCCACGCACCCGCACGTGCCCCACCACCGCCACCACCCCCAGGGGCGCCGGGGAACTGCGCGAAAAACCACCACGCACCCGCGCTCGCCAGACCACAACGCGGCCCGAGTCATCAGGCGTTCGGTCGAGCCGCGCCGCGCGCCGCGGATTCCATCGCCGCCAGTTGCGACAGCATCGGCATGGGATCCGCCCCCACGCTCCCCCCCAGCACCTCCCCCACCCGGGCCGGAGTCCACCCCCCCTCCACGTGAGCCGAACGCAGTTCCCTCGGCTGGGCCCAGACCGCGATCTTCGGCCCGGCGACGGTGTAGACCTGCCCGGTGATGCCCTGCGCGGCAGCCTCCCCGGACAGGAGGTAGACGACCAGCGCGGCCACGTCCTCCGGCTCACCGATCTCCTTCAGCTCCATCGGCACCCCCGCCGACATCCGCGTACGGGCGACGGGCGCGACCGCGTTCGCGGTCACCCCGTACTTGTTCAGCCCCAGCGCCGCACTGCGGACGAGCGAGATGACGCCGCCCTTGGCCGCGCTGTAGTTGGCCTGGGAGACGGACCCCTGATGGTTGCCGCTGGTGAAGCCGATCAGGGTGCCCGACCGCTGCCGGCGCATGACGGCAGCCGCGGCGCGGAAGACGGTGAAGGTGCCCTTGAGGTGGGTGGCGATCACCGGATCCCACTCCTCCTCGGTCATGTTGAACAGCATCCGCTCGCGCAGGATGCCCGCGACGCACACGGCCCCGTCGATCCGCCCGTACCGTTCGAGCGCGGTGTCCACGACCCGCCGCCCGCCCGCCATGGTGGAGATGTCGTCGGCGACGGCGACCGCCTCCCCGCCGGCCGCCTCGATCTCCTTGACGACGGCGTCGGCGACCTCGCTCGCCGGCGCGGTGCCGTCGGCGGCGACCCCGTAGTCGTTGACGACGACCTTCGCTCCCTCGGCGGCGGCCGCCCGCGCGACCGCCCGGCCGATGCCCCGCCCGGCGCCCGTCACGGCGACGACCCTGCCTGCCAAGAAGTTCCCCACGTCCGGCCCCTTCCCGCGGTTTCTGACGGTCCGTTAGATTTTATGGCGCGCCGGACGGTCGGACACAAGCCCCGGGGAGGCACCGGATGTCACTGCCGGACGAGTTCCACGACATCGCCAAGCGGGTGAACAACTGGGGGCGTTGGGGGGCGGACGACGAGATCGGCACCCTGAACCTGATCACGGACGCGGTGGTGCGGGAGGCCGCAGCGACCGTGCGCACCGGCCGCCGCGTCCCCCTCGCGCTGCCGCTGAAGCAGGACGGCGTGCAGACCGGGATGATCCCGGGGCGGGTCAATCCGCTGCACGCGATGGTGCAGGTCAACCAGGAGCTCTTCGGCCCCGGCACGGTCGCGTGCAGCGACGACGTGGTGACCATGGGGCTGCAGGCCGGCACCCACTGGGACGCGCTGACGCATGTCTCGCACTCGGGGCGGCTCTACAACGGCCGCCCGGCCGGCACCGTCACCGCGCACGGGGGCGCGGAGTTCGCCGGGATCGACAAGGCGCGGCACGTCGTCTCGCGCGGGGTGCTGCTGGACGTGGCCCGAGCGCGGGGCGTGGACCGGCTGGCGGGCGGGCACGCCGTCACGCCGGAGGACCTGGCGGCGGCGGAGGAGTTCGGCGGGGTGCGGGTGCGCGCCGGGGACGTCGTGCTGGTGCGGACCGGCCAGGTGCGGGTGTATCTGGCCGGGGACAAGCACGGGTACGGCTATCCGTCGCCGGGGCTGTCGGTGCGCTGCCCGGAGTGGTTCCACGCGCGCGATGTGGCGGCGGTCGCCAACGACACCCTCACGTTCGAGATCTTCCCTCCGGAGATCGAGAACCTGTGGCTGCCGGTGCACGCCCTGGACCTGGTGGAGATGGGGATGCTCCAGGGCCAGAACTGGAACCTCGAAGAGTTGTCCACAGCCTGTGGAGAAGAGGGGCGGTACGCGTTCCTGCTGTCGGCGATGCCCGAGCCGTTCGTCGGAGCCACTGGAACTCCGGTCGCCCCGGTGGCCGTTTTCTGAACGACCCCGTCCCGCGGCCGGGTTGGCGGCGCGCCCCCCACGCACACGCCCCCACGCATGCGTCACGCGCCGCCATCCGACTCGACCCACTCTCGACGAGGGCGTCCCCCCTCGGCCCCTGCCCTCGTCGTCCCCTCGCGGCGAATCGTTGCCCACAAGCGTGTTCAAGCAGTCACCGGGCGTCAACACGGGTGGAGCGATTCATCACTTACATCCCTTTTGCAGGACCCGCGCACGGGTGCACCACCCGGCGCACCACCGCACCGGGCGGTCACACCGCCTCGTACGCCAGATCCTCGTACGCGGACCGTCCGCCCCCGTACGCCACCGCCGCGCCCTCCCCGGCGGCGTCGCACCGGTCGAGTTCGCACCAGATGCTCTTGCCGGCGTCGTCGGAGCTCCAGCCCCAGCGGTCGGCGAGGCAGTCGACGAGCGCGAGGCCCCGGCCGCCGGTGGCGTCGCCGCCGACGCAGCGCGGGACGGGCGCGCGGGTGCTGGTGTCGGCGACCTCCAGGCGGACGGTGGCCGTGGCGGCCGCGTCCCCGAGGTCCGCCGCCGCTCCCGGCAGGGAGAGGCGCAGCACGGCCGGACGGCCGGTGTGCACCACGGCGTTGGTCACCAGTTCGGAGACGAGCAGGACCAGGGTCTCGGCCACGGGTTCATCGTCCCCCGCGCCCCATCCGGCGAGCCGGGAACGGACCCACCTGCGGGCCCGCCCCACCTCCGCGGGGTCGGGCCGGATCTCCAGCTGCACTTGAAGCACCTGCACCGCTCACACCATCCGAACCGGCGGACACATGACCGCACGCCGTGCGAACGCCGCAGCAGAGGCCGCGACGAGCATCACGACGAGGGCCACGATCGTAGCCATTTTCTGCATGACCAGAACAACAGCCAGCGCAGGGGTCACGGAACGTGATTCCCTTGAGAGACAGCATGGTTGACGTACAGTCACTCCAACAAGCGCTTCAGGCATATTCCAGCGCGAAGGAGTACCCGTACGGCATACTGTGCGACGCTCAAGCGGAGGAGTCGAACAGGCGGTGGCGCAAGCCCTTACCGCCCCGCGAGCAGCGGCGCGCACCGTACGGCCCGGAGAGGCCCCCGGGGCGCCTCCGGCACGGCACTGGCTCGGAACCACTCGCACACCGGACAAGGTACCGGAGGGGCCGCCCGGCGACCGCCCGTGACGAGTCACGTCGAGGACACAACCCGGTATCGACGCTCCGTGATTCCGGCGTTGCCACGATCGGCGACATCGCGCGCCGCTCAGGTCAGCAGATCGGCGGCCAGCAGCTCCTCGTGCTCCGCGCTGCCGCCGCCGCGCGCGGCGCGCACCCAGGCCCGCTTCAGGTGGAGGTGGACGTCCGCCTCCCAGGTGAAGCCCATGCCGCCGTGCACCTGGAGGCAGTCGCGGGCGCCGCGTACGGCGGCCTCGTCGGCGAGGAGGCGGGCGGCGGCGATGTCCTCCGGGGTGGCGGTGAGGGCGGCGGCGTAGACGGCGGCGCGGGCTGTCTCGGCGCGGACCAGCATGTCGGCGCAGAGGTGTTTGACGGCTTGGAAGGCGCCGATCGGGGTGCCGAACTGTTCTCGGGTCCGGGCGTGTTGCACGGCGAGTTCGCAGACGCGGAGGGCGGTGCCGAGTTGTTCGGCGGCGGTGAGGAGGTCTGCGACGCGGGGTGAGGTGGTGCCGGTGCCGTCGGTATGCGGTGCGGCGGTGTCGGTGCTGGGCGGGGGTGGGGTCGCTTGCCCACGCTGAAGAGGTGCCGCTGCGCCCACCCGTGCCGCCCCAGCGGCACGACTGCCCGCAGCTACGTACCTCCGGTGCAAGGGCGTGAGTGGGTCCATGGAGCGTAGAGGCGTGGCTCCGGTCGTGTCTCCGTGTATGACGTCCGACTCCTCCAGCCATTCCACCAGGTCGCCGTCGACCGAGGTGACGACGGTTTCTCCGGTGGCGGCCCCGGGGACCGTGGCCGCGGCCAGGTGGGTGGCGACGGTGGGGCCGGGGAGGAGCGAGCGGCCGACTTCCTCGAAGGCGAGGACCGCTTCGGGGAGGCCCAGGCCGATGCCGCCGGCCCGTTCGGGAAGGCAGAGGGCGAACAGGCCTGCCTCGCCGAGGGCGCGCCAGCGGGTCCGGTCGAGGCGGGGCGGGCCCACCGCGTCGGCCGCCGCGCGGAGTTCCCCGGGGCCGAACAGCCGGGCGAGTACGTCCCGTACGCCCTGCTTCAGCGCCCGCTGGTCGTCGGTCAGTCGGAACCGCACGGGTCACCGCCCCTTGGGCAGGCCGAGGATGCGCTCGGCGACGATGTTGCGCTGGATCTGCGAGGTGCCCGCGGCGATGGTGTACGACAGCGAGGAGAGCCGGTCGGCGACCCAGGGGCGGTCCAGGTCCAGGCAGCCGGTGCCGAGGACGTCGGCGGCGGTGTCGTACAGCTCCTGGCGGGCGTGCGAGTACCTCAGTTTGAAGACCGAACCGCCGACTCCGGGCACCGAGCCGCTCGCCTCGGCCTCGCTCACGTTCCACTGGGTGAGCCGCCACAGCGCCCGGAACTCGGCGTTGAGGCGGCCGAGCCGGCGGCGCAGCCCGGGGTCGTCCCAGCGGCCGTTGTCGCGTGCCGTGCGGGCGAGTTCGGCCAGCACCCGGCGGCAGGCGACGACCTCGCCGACGAAGGCGGTGCCGCGTTCGAACGACAGCGTCACCATGGTGACGCGCCAGCCGTCGTTCTCCGCGCCGACCCGGTTGGCGACCGGCACCCGCACCTCGTCCAGGAACACCTCGGCGAACTCGGCGGACCCGGCGAGCGTGCGCAGGGGCCGTACGGTGATGCCGTCGGCGTCCATGGGCATCGCGAGCCAGGTGATGCCCCGGTGCTTGGGGGCGTCGGGGTCGGTGCGGACCAGCAGTTCGCACCAGTCGGCGACCTCGGCGTGCGAGGTCCAGATCTTGGACCCGCTGACCACGTAGTGGTCGCCGTCGCGCCACGCGCGCGTGCGCAGCGCGGCCAGGTCGGAGCCGGCGCCGGGTTCGCTGAACCCCTGGCACCACACCTCGTCCCCGCGCAGGATCGGGCCCAGCCAGCGCTCCCGCTGGCCGGGGGTGCCCTCGGCGGCGATGGTGGGTCCGGCGTGCAGCAGGCCGACGAAGTTGGCGCCCACGTAGGGCGCGCCGGCCTTCTCGGTCTCCTCCAGGAAGATGAGGCGCAGGGTCGGGGAGGCGTCCCAGTGGACCTCGCCGTACCCGGCGTCGTACAGCATGCGCTGCCAGCCGGTGTCGTACGCCCTGCGCGCGGGCCAGTCGTCGGGAGACGGCTTCGGCGGCAGGGTGGGCAGCGTCGTGCCGAGCCACTTGGCGAGCCGGGCCCGGAACTCCTCTTCCGCCGGCGTGTACGAGAGGTCCATCAGGTGTCGAGGCCCCGGTCGAGGTCCCGGTCGAGATCCAGGTCCAGCATGCGGATGGCGTTGCCCCGCATGAGCTTGTGGACCGTCTCGTCGTCGAGGCCCTTCACGTGGTCGAGGGCGACGTCCTTGGTGTGCGGGAAGGTCGAGTCGACGTGCGGGTAGTCGGTCTCGAAGGTGGCGTTGTCCCGGCCGACGACGTCGAGCGAGGCGACGCCGTGTTTGTCGCGGAAGAAGCAGCAGAAGATCTGCCGGTAGTAGTACGTCGACGGCGGTTCCGGGATCAGGTCCCGGACGCCGCCCCAGGCGCGGTGTTCCCGCCAGACGTCGTCGGCGCGTTCCAGCGCGTACGGGATCCAGCCCATCTGGCCTTCGGAGTAGGCGAGCTTGAGCGCCGGGAACTTCACCAGGACGCCGCTGAACAGGAAGTCCATCATGGAGGCCATGGCGTTGTTGAAGCTCAGCGAGGCCTGGACGGCGGGCGGGGCGTCCGGGGAGGCGGCGGGCATCTGCGAGCTGCTGCCGATGTGCATGTTGACGACGGTTCCGGTCTCCTCGCAGGCCGCGAAGAACGGGTCCCAGTACCCGGAGTGGATGGACGGCAGCCCGAGGTGGGTGGGGATCTCGGAGAAGGTGACCGCCCGTACCCCGCGCGCGGCGTTGCGCCGGATCTCGGCGACGGCCAGGTCCACGTCCCAGAGCGGGATGAGGCAGAGCGGGATCAGCCGGCCGCCGCTGTCGCCGCACCACTCCTCGACCATCCAGTCGTTGTAGGCGCGCACGCAGGCGAGCGCGACCTCCTTGTCGTGGGCCTCGGCGAAGGTCTGGCCGCAGAAGCGCGGGAAGGTGGGGAAGCAGAGGCTGGCCTCGACGTGGTTGAGGTCCATGTCCTTGAGCCGCTCGGCGGGGTCCCAGCAGCCGGGCCGCATCTGGTCGCGGGTGATGCCCTCCAGGGTCATCTCGTCCCGGTCGAAGCCGACGGCGGCGATGTTGCGCTTGTACGGGAACCTGAGGTCCTCGTAGAGCCACCAGTCCGTCGGCGGGCCGTCCGGGTCCATGGTGATCTGGTACTTCCCGCCGACGTAGGCGAGTTCGCCGATCCCGGCGGTCAGCGGGCGGGGCCCGCGGTCCCGGTACCGGGCCGGCAGCCAGGTGTCGAAGAGGTGGGCGGGCTCGATGACGTGATCGTCGACGCTGATGATGCGGGGCAGTTCGGTAGCCATGGGTCCCCTCCGCCGGACAGGCGCGGCAGGTGTCCGGTTCGGGTGGCGACCGGACCCTGCTCATCTGATGGTCCGTCAGATAGCATGGCACCTGACGAGTCGTCAGCCAAGCAGTCGTCAGCCACGCAGGGGGCACCCGTGAACGAGACCCCGCACTCCCTGGGTTCCGCACCCACCCTGTGGGACCTGGTCGCCCGCCGCGCCCGCCTCACCCCCGACCGCCCGGTCCTCCTCCAGGACGACCGCACGCTCACCTTCGGGGAGCTGCGCGACCGGTCCGAGCGGGTCGCGGCCGGCCTGTACGGCATGGGCGTGCGCCCCGGCACGGTCGTCGCCTGGCAGCTGCCCACCCGCGTCGAGACGGTCCTGCTGTCCTTCGCGCTGGCCCGCCTGGGCGCCGTACAGTCCCCCGTCATCCCCTTCTACCGGGACCGCGAGGTCGGCTTCGCGCTGCGCGAGGCCAAGGCGGAGTACTTCGCCGTACCGGGCGTCTGGCGCGGCCACGACCACACGGAGATGGCCCGCCGGCTCGGCGCGCGCGGGGTGTTCGAGGCGTACGACGACCTCCCGGACGGCGACCCCGCCGTCCTGCCCGCCCCGCCCGCCGACGGCACCCCGGTCCGCTGGATCTACTGGACCTCGGGCACCACATCCGACCCCAAGGGCGTCCTGCACACCGACCGTTCACTGATCGCGGGCGGCTCCTGCCTCGCGCACGCGCTGCGCCTGACGGCCGACGACGTGGGCTCGATCGCGTTCCCGTACGCCCACATAGGCGGCCTCGACTACACGGTGATGCTGCTCCTCTACGGCTTCCCGGCCGCCCTGTTCGAGCACTTCGCCCTGCCCGGCGCGCTCGACGGCTACCGGCGGCACGGCGTGACGGTGGCCGGCGGCTCCACGGCGTTCTACTCGATGTTCCTCACCGAGCAGCGCAAGCAGCCGGGCGCCAAGGTCGTCCCGACGCTACGGCTGCTGGCCGGCGGCGGCGCCCCCAAGCCGCCCGAGCTGTACCACGCTGTCGTCCGCGAGATGGGCGTCCAGCTCACCCACGGCTACGGCATGACCGAGGTCCCGATGATCACCATGGGCGACCCGGAGGACACCCCCGCGAACCTGGCGGCCACCGAGGGCCGGCCCCCCGAGGGCATGGAGATACGGATCGTCGACGGCGAGGTCCGGCTGCGGGGGGAGGCCGTCTGCCGGGGCTACCTCGACCCCGGCCAGTCGGCGGCCGCCTTCGACGAGCAGGGCTTCCTGCGCACCGGCGACCTGGGCCACCTGACCGCCTCGGGGCACCTGGTGCTCACCGGGCGCCGCAAGGACGTGATCATCCGCAAGGGCGAGAACATCTCGGCGAAGGAGATCGAGGACCTCCTCGCCACGCACCCGTCGGTGGCCGACGCGGCGGTGATCGGCCTGCCGGACGCCGAACGCGGGGAACTGGTCTGCGCGGTGGTGGAACAGCGTCCGGGCACCGCGGAGTTGACGCTCCCGGGCATCGTCGCCCACCTGCGCTCGCTGGGCCTTTCGGTACACAAGCTCCCCGAACGCGTCGAAGTCCTGCCTGAACTCCCCCGCAACGACACCCTGCGCAAGGTCCTCAAGTACCGCCTCAGGGAACTGCTTTCAGGCCAGTGACGCGGCACGGCCGCTGATGCCGACCGCCGGCCCACGCCGGTGCACGCGAAAGTCATGACCCTGTTGTCAGTGACATGACCTACGCTGTGTGCACTCGCCACACGGGGCACACGAGGTTCACCAATCCTGCACAGGTGGTCCCACGATGCCGTGCCCGGTGGCTCCCGCATTTCCTTTTGCCTTTCGTTTCATTTCGTTTCATTCGTTCCGGGGGGTTCGAATCAGCGTGCGTATGCGCAGCATTCCCGCGGCCACGGCACTGGCCGCTCTCATCGGCTCGATGGCGCTCGCCGCGCCGTCGTACGCCGACGTCGACCGGCCGATCGCGCTGCGGGCCGCCGGCGACACCGTGGTGGACGGCGCCCACGTCTTCCTGGCCGACAGCTACAACGGCCAGATCGTCGTCACCGACGCCGCGGGCCGGACGGTCGCCACCCTCACCGGCCTGCCGCAGGTCGGCGACCTGGAGCTGAGCCCGGACGGCAGCACCCTGTACGCGGCGGTCACCGGCGCCGACAAGATCGTCGCCTTCGACGCCGCGCATCTCAAGCAGACCGCCGAGTACCCGACCGGCGCCGGCACCGCCCCCTCCCGCCTCGCCTACGCCGACGGCAGGATCTGGTTCGGGTACGGCGACCAGTGGGACTCGGGCCTCGGTGTGGTCGACCTGACCGGCGAGGCCCCGAAGGTCACCCTGGACCTGGCCGGGGACCACGACTTCGCCAGTCCGCCCAGGCTGTACGCGGATCCCGCCAACCCGGGCACGCTGCTCGCGCTGGACGCGGGCATCAGCTCCGGCCCGATCATCGTGTACGACGTGTCCTCCGGCACCCCGGCGATCCGGGTCAGCGCTGACAAGGGCGGCTTCTATCAGGACGCGGCTCTCACGCCCGACGGGCAGAACGTCGTCGTCGCCGGCCCCGGCAACCGCGCCCTCACCGAATACCGCCTCTCCGACCTGACCGAGGTGCGCACCTACCCGGTCAAGGACCAGCCGGAGACGGTCAGCATCGCCCCGGACGGCACCGTCGCGGCCACCGTCCTCGACACCGACGACATGGGTGACACGTACGTCTTCACGGGCGGCCCCGGCAAGCCCAGCGTCCGCAACATCTCCCACGAATGGATGCCGAGCGGCGGCGCGCACGCGATGAGCTGGTCCGCGGACGGCAGTCGGCTCTACGTGCAGACCGGCTACGGCGACTCCATGGACCTGCACCGCGTCGACGAGCCCCGCAAGTACATCACTACCCTCACGGTCAACGGGCCGGCGAAGGCCACCCGCGCCAAGTCCCTCAAGGTCACCGGCAAGCTCACCTCCGGGCTGGCCCTGCCCGCGGGAACCCCGCTGAAGGTGACCCGCACCGACATGGAGTCCCCGAAGGGCAAGTCCCTCGGTACCAAGCACCTGGGCGGTGGCGGCTCGTTCAGTTTCACCGACACCCCGCCGGCCGGCGGCAAGGTCCGGTACACGGTGACGTATGGGGGCGACGCCGCCCACACCTCCGCGAAGGCCGCCGACTCCGTCGACGTCTCCCGCGCCAAGGTGAAGCTGTCGGTGAGCAACAACGGCAAGGTCTACTCCTACGGGAAGGACGTGAGGTTCACGGCCCACCTGGGCAAGACGTACAAGAACCGTACGGTGGAGATCTGGGCCGACCCCTACGGATCCGACAAGCCGAAGAAGCGTGTGAAGACCGGGAAGGTCAACTCCCACGGCGACCTGTCGGTCACCCTGGACATGAAGCGGGACACCAAGGTCACCGCCAAGTTCGCGGGCGACTCCCGCTACAAGCCGGCGTCGGTCTCCAGCACCGCCGGCGCCCGGGTCAGCGTATCCACCTCGGTCAGCGGCCACTACAAGGCCCGATCCACGTGGGGCCACCGGTACTACTTCTTCCACAAGACCAAGGACCCGCTGATCACGACGAAGATGGCGTACTACTTCGGCCGGTCGCAGAGGCTGGAGCTGGAGGTGTACTACAAGGGCCACTGGTACGCGGGCAACTCCGCCTACTTCAGGCTCGGTTCAAACGGGGTCTCGAAGGTCCGCATCAACGGCGACCACGGCCAGGACGTCGGCTGGCGCTTCCGGGTCCGCTCGTCGTACGTCAACAACTCGTCCGGCGACTACGTGAACTCCACGACGCACGGCGCTTGGAAGTACTTCACCTTCACGAGGTGAGCCCACGGGGCCCGTGGCCGGCCGGCTCACCTTCGGGAGGCGCTGTACGCGAGCCCCTGGCCAGGTGGACTGGGTAGGCCGCTCCGAGGGCGAGCCGGCCGCCGAGCCGGACCGGGTCCCCGGCCGTGACGAACGCCTCCACCTCGCCGCCGGGGCCGCGGCGACGGGGTGGAGGTGATCAGCTGACGTCCAGGGCGGATCAGGCCGAAAGGGGGTCGATCTCGTCGGCGGTGGCGGAGTCGATGTCGGGGTGGACGTCGAACAGCCGACGCACGCCGAGCGCGCCGAGGACCCGGTTCACGTGCGAGCCGTCGTCCGCGCCCCGGTCGGGCAGGATCAGCCGCAGCCGGCCCTGGCAGGAGCGGATGAGGCGGCGGGCGGCGATGAGCACGCCGACGCCGCTGGAGTCGCAGAAGAACACGTCGGACAGGTCCACGACGAGTTGGTGGTGCCCCTCGGCGACCACGTCGTGCACGTGCTGGCGCAGCACCGGCGAGGTCATCAGGTCCAGTTCCCCCGACACCCGGAGCACGGCCCACTCGCCCCCGTCGACGCCGGTCACGTTGAATGCCACGGCCATGCCCCTCCGCTCGCCGGATCTCGGGAACCGGAACCGTCCGGAAACGGAAGCAGTTCCTACGCTTCTTTTCGCGCGGCTGCCCAGCGGCCGTTCCCTGAAACCCCGGAGGACAAACCGTTGACGATCGACATGGGTCTTGTTTCGGTCACTACCGATCCTGTTCGATCAGAGATGCACAGCAAGTTCGCACCTGTTGTGTGAAGGTTGTGTGGAGGGGGCACTATCACCTGCGGCGCTTCGGGGGGCGCACACTGACACATGGGGGCGTGCACTGTCAGACGTGCCGACTACATTCGGGGTGACGGTGCCGACAGGCTGGACAGGACGAGGGGAGGGTCACATGCCGGCGAAGGACGCACCACCCCGCTGGGACCGCAAGATGCAGCAGCGGCTCGCGCGCGGCGAGGCGGCCGCCCTCGGCGAGCTGTACGACCGGTTCGCCTCGCTCGTGCACAGCCTCGCCCACCGCGTCCTCGACGACGAGCAGGCGGCCGACGGCGTCACCCGCGAGGTCTTCGCGCACGTCTGGGAACACCCCGACACCTACGACCCCAAGCACGGCCCGCTGCGCTCCTGGGTGGCCGCGGTGACCCACCGGCTCGCCGTACAGCGGCTGCGGGCCACCGCGACCGCCGCACTGCCGCCGGGGCACGCCGACGCTGAGGAACTGGAGAGCACCGTGCGCCGCGCTTCGGTCGCCGCCCGCGCCGACTACATCGTCCACTCCATGCCGGCCCCGCTGCGGGCCGCGTTGGAACTGGCGTACGTCCAGCGGCGCGACTACCGCCAGACCGCCGCCGACCTCGGCGTCACCGAGGAGGAGGCCCGCCGCCGGCTCCGCCTCGGCCTGCAACTCCTGTCCACCGCCCACGACACCGGGACACCGCCGGGGTACGGGGGTACGGCGTGAGCGAGAACACGGGCGCCGAACGGGACTTCTCGGAGGAAACGGGTGACATCGGCGAAATCGGGGGAAATGGGGGCGCTTCGGGCGGCGTACCGCACGTGCCCGGTGGCGGCGAGCCGCCCCGGCCGCCCCGCATACCCACGCCCCGGGCCTCCGTCGAGGACGGTGGGCTGCCGCTGCCCGACCCGGGAGACCTGGTGCCCGTGCCGCTCGACCTCTCGCACGATGTCCTGAAATCGCTGCTGGGCGCCTGGGCGCTGGCCGCCTGCTCGGCGGCGGAGACGGCGGCCGTGGAGGACCACCTGGGCGACTGCGGGGCCTGCGCGGAGGAGGCGCTGCGGCTGCGGGAGGCGGTGGGCCTGCTGCGCGGGCCCGAGAGCCTCGATCTGGACCCCTCCCTGCGGGCCCGGGTCCTGGAGAGCTGCCTGGACCGCCGGCCGCCGCACGTCCCCGTGCCCGAGTGGGCGGCGCCGTACGACGCCGAGACCGCCCGACTGGACGCGCTGCTGCAGGACTTCGGGGACGCGGAGTGGCACGCGCCGGTGCGGTTGCGGTGGTTCGAGGGCGGGGCCGCGACGAGCCGCCGTACCACCGTGGCCGGGGTGATCGCCCACCTGCTGTCCGTGGACGGACTGGTCGCGGTCGCGCTGGGACTTGACGACCCGCTGACGGAGGTCGCCGGAGCGGCGGAGAAGGCGGGACCGGCCGCGCGGACCGAGGCGTTCTGGGAGGGGTCCCGCTTCCCGCCGACCGCCTCGGTGCGGGCACCCTGGCGGGAGCAGAGCCACGGCCTCGTACGGACCGTGTCGTTCACCGGCAGCGGAGCCGGCGGACTGACGGTGCCGTACGGCGAGTTCGAGCTGCCGCTGTACGACGCGATGGTCGACCGGGCCTTCGAGTGCTGGGTGCACGCGGAGGACATCGCGGAGGCGGTGGACTATCCCTACGAGGCGCCCGCGCCGGCGCACCTGCACCGGATGATCGACCTGGCCGCCCGCATGCTGCCGGCCGCGCTCGCCGAGCGGCGCCGGGCAGGACTGTCCGCGCCCGGGGCGGCCCCACACCTCGTGTCCGCGGGGCGTCCGGGGCGGAGCCTGCGGCTGGAGATCGAGGGCGCGGGCGGCGGGGAGTGGCTGATCCCCCTCGACTCCCCCGCCGCGGCCGGCTCCGCCGAGGTCACCGTGGCCCATGTCGCCCTGGACGACATCGAGTTCTGCCGCCTGGCCGCGGGCCGAATCCCGCCTGACGACGCCGCGGCCGGCCAGGACGGCGACGCCACAGCCATCAGGGACGTGCTCTGCGCGGCGGCAGCGCTGAGCCGCATGTAACGCACCGCTGCCACAGTGGGCCGGGGGCACATTCAACTTCCAGGCGCTGCCAAGGTGCCGCCGCGCCCACCCGTGCCGCCCCTGGCGGCACGCATGCCCGCGGCTGGGTGGGACGACACGCGCGGTCGCCTGGGGGCGCCAGGCAGCCCACGGCACGACAACCCCCCAGTGGCGCGGGACTGTATCGATGTGCGGCTCCGCCGCGCGGGCGCGACAAGCCACCAGGCGCCCGCAGGCAAAAACGCCGCGGAAGCACAGCGCCCCGTAAGGGGCGCGGGGAACTGCGCGACCAGCCACCACGCACCCGCAGTCGCCGGCGGCGGGAAGTCCCGCCTCCTCAGGCGAAGACCACAGTCCGGCGCCCGTTGAGCAGAATCCTTCGCTCCGCGTGCCACTTCACGGCGCGCGCCAGCGCCTGGCACTCCACGTCACGGCCGATCGCGACCAGCTGGTCCGGCGTGACGTCGTGTCCCACCCGCTCGACCTCCTGCTCGATGATCGGCCCCTCGTCGAGATCCGCGGTGACGTAGTGCGCGGTGGCGCCGATCAGCTTCACACCCCGCGCATGCGCCTGGTGATACGGCTTCGCCCCCTTGAAGCTCGGCAGGAACGAATGGTGGATGTTGATGATCCGCCCGCTCAGCGCCTTGCACAGGTCGTCGGAGAGGACCTGCATGTACCGCGCCAGCACCACCAGTTCGACCCGCTCCTCGCGGACGATCTCCAGCAGCCGGGCCTCGGCGTCCGCCTTGGTCTCCCTCGTCACCGGGATGTGGTGGAACGGCACGTTGTACGACCCCACCAGCTCCTCGAACTCGGTGTGGTTCGACACCACCGCCGCGATCTCCACCGGCAGCGCCCCGATCCGCGCCCGGAACAGCAGGTCGTTCAGGCAGTGCCCGAACTTGCTGACCATGAGGACGATCCGCATCCGCTCGTCGGCCCGGTGGATCTGCCAGTCCATGTGGAACGAGTCACCGATCGCCGCGAAGCTCGCCCGCAGCTTGTCCACGGTCACCGGCGCCTCCGCCGAGAAGTGCACCCGCATGAAGAACAGACCGGTGTCGTGGTCGCCGAACTGCTGGCTGTCCTCGATGTTGCAGCCGGTCATGAACAGGTAGCTCGACACGGCGTGCACGATGCCCTGTTTGTCCGGGCAGGACAGGGTGAGGACGTACTGATCGGCGGCGGCCGCGGCTGACGTGGACTGCTCGTTCATGCACCACAGGGTCCCACACGGGCCCACGGCCACGACCGCCCGTCCCGCAGGACGGACGCCCGCCCGAACCGCCGTTCCAGACGGGCTACGCGGACCGCGTCATGATCCGCAGGACCTCCAGGTTCCGCGGCGCCGTGTCCGGGTCCTCCCCGTCGCTCGCCGCCATCCGCACATGGGCGTCGCGGGCGGCCTGCACCGCCTCGGGCCACGCCTGGTGTTCGAGGTAGGCGGCGACCGGCGCGTCCGGCCCGACCTGGTGCATGATCCGCAGCACGCGCAGCACGGCGGTGTCGACGAGGGCCGCCTCCTGCGAGTCCCGGAAGATCGTGCCGACGTATTTCTCGGCGGACCAGTTGTCCAGCCAGGTGTCCTCCACCAGCCGGTACACGGCGTCGGTGACGTCGCCGAACCCGTCGGCGCCGGCCAGCCAGACGTCCCGCTGGAACGCCGGATCGGAGAGCATGTGCAGCGCCGAGCGCACGTTGCTGCGCCAGCGCCACCACGGCATGTCGTTCACAGGCATGCCGCCCATGGTGGAGGAGCGACGGCCACGACGGGAAGAGTTCTCCGAACCTTGCACGGTCATCGATCGTACGTTCCGCACCGCCAGGCCCGCACCGGCCCCCGTAATTCACCTCGCTGTCACCTCGCGTCGACCCACGGTCACCCCCGGGTTGAAGCCGGTGCGGGATCGTCCGTGTCCATGACCGGCAGGCGACGCCCCCGCAGCACGCGCACGTTCCTTCCCTCCCTTCCCCGGCGCGTCCGCAGGGCCGCGCTCTCGGCGGGCGCGCTCGCAGCGTGCCTGTCGCTGACCGCCGGGTGCGGAACCGTCCTCGGTGCCACGGGGGGCTCCGGGGACGGCGCCCCGGTCACCGTCATGACCTGGGCCCCGCAGGGCACCGACGCCACCAACAAGCCCGGCATGCCCGCCGTCGCCCTCGCCTACGCCCGCTGGGTCAACGCCCACGGCGGCGTCGCCGGACATCGGCTGCGGGTGCTGACCTGCAACGACCACGACAACAGCGTGGGCGCGGCGGCCTGTGCCCGGCGGGCGGTGCGCGAGGGCGCGGTCGCGGTCGTCGGGTCGTACAGCCAGTACGCCGACTCCTACATGGCGCCGCTGGAGTCCGCCGGCATCGCCTACCTCGGCGGCTACGGCGTCACCAACGACGAGTTCACCAACATGTACTCCTACCCCGTCAACGGCGGTCAGCCCGCCCTGCTGGCGGGCCTTGGCCGGGCCCTCGCGGACACCTGCGGCCCGGTCTCCCTGGTCCGTCCCGACAGCATCGCGGGCGACGAACTGCCCCCGCTGCTCGACGCCGGCCTGAAGGCGGGCGGGCACGCCCCGGCGGCCGACCAGCTCGCCGCCGAGGACGCCACCGAGTACGACGGCCAGGCGCGGCGGGCGATGCGGCACGCGGACGCGGACGCGGGGCTGGGGAAGGCCGGCTGTGTCGTGCCCGCGCTCGGGGACCACACCGACACCTTCATGGACTCGTTCCGGCGGGCCCGCGACGACGCCTCCCGCGACGACGCCTCCCGCGACGACGCCTCCGCCGGACCGCGGCGGGGTTCCCGCGCGGTGCGGACGGCGACCGTGCTCGGCAGCGTCGACCAGACGGTGATCAACGCGACGGGCGGGGCGTCAGGGCCGTACGAGGGGGCGTACGTCGCCGGCTGGTACCCGGTGACGTCGGACGCCCGCTGGGACCCGATGAAGAAGGTGATCAGCGAGGAGGCGTTCGGCGACAACCGCGTCGACGCCGGCGACGCGGGCGTGCAGACGACCTGGATCGCCTACACCGTGCTGCGGGCCGTCCTGGAGCGGATCGGCTCGGGGGACGTGACCGCCGCCGCCGTGCGGCACACCCTGGACGACGGCCTGAAGGTCTCCACCGGCGGCCTCACCCCCACCCTGAGCTGGCCCTTCGAGGGCCGGCTCGCCACGATCGGCCTCTCCCGCCTGGCCAACGCCGAGGTGACCCTCCAGGTGGTCCGGGACGGCCGCCTGGTCGCCGCACGCGACGACCACACGGCCACCGACACGACGGCGGTCCTGCGCAGCGCCGACCTGGGCTGACCCCCGGCCTACTCCCGCGGGCGCGCCCGCGTCAGAGCTGGGTCGGCTGCCGCTCGGTCAGCCCGTACTTCTTCGCGATGGTGTTCCACAGCGCGGACGCCTTCACCTTCTGCCCGCTGGCCACACCGCTCTCCCGGTTGCCCGCCTGCGTCTGGCCGGTGGGACGGGCGTGCCCCTTGTGGCAGCCCTTCTTGCCGCCGACCTGCTGCGCCCAGGCCGCGTAGTGGTTGTCGGCGGCAGCGGAGGCCCGCCAGGCCTTGGTCAGGGCGGTGGTCAGGGCCGCGTGGTCGGGCAGCTTGTCCACGGACAGCTTGCCCAGCCGGGTCACCAGATCGCCGCGCTGCCTGGCCGCGTCACGCAGGTCGGAGGAGGCCTGGCTCAGGTTGTCGCACCCCTTCACGTCGGCCACCGCCTTGATCACCGACGCCCGGCTGCTGCCGCTGTCGGCGAGCAGCTTGTCGAGGGCGATCGCCTGCTGCTTGCCGGGGTCGGCGGCGGGCGAGGCCGAGTTCTGGGCCGCGGTCGGGCTGGAGTCGGCGACGGGCTTGTTGTCGTCGCTCTGCTTGTCGCCCCCGCCGCCGCTGAGCATCGCCCCGGCACCGATGCCGAGCACGGCGATGGCGACGCCGATGGCCGCGATCAACGGCACCCGCGATCCGGTACGACCGCCCCGGCGGCCGCCCTGGTCGACGTCGTCGTCGTTCACCGGGCGGTACGGCACCTGCGCCGGGCCGGCGCCCGGGTAGCCGGCGGCGGGCTGCACCGGCAGCTGCTGCGTGGCCCCGGCCGGACCCTCACCGAGACCCGGACCACCCGGCTGTCCCGGACCGCCCGGCTCGCTGCGGAAGAGGTTCTCGAACCCGGCCGGCGGCTGCTGCCGGTCACCGGCCACCGGCGGGATGTACTGGGTGGCCTGCGAGTCCGGGTGCGCCGGACCCGCGCCGTGCTGGGGCGGCACGCCCTGGCCGGGGTAGCCGTTCACGTCCCCGGCGGACGCGGGCGGCATCGCGCCCGGCGCGACCGGGGGGATGTACTGGGTGGCGCCCTCGTCGGCGGGCCCGGCACCGGCGCCGGGCGCCGGCATCGGCGCGAAACCGGCGGGGACCGGAGGCAGGTACTGGGTCGCGCCCTCGTCCGCGGCGTGGCCCGCCGGGCCCGTCTGTACGGGTGGCACGGGCGGGAGGTACTGGGTCGCGGCCTCGTTCCCGGCACCGGCCGGGCCCGGCGGGGCCCCCGGTATCCCGGGCGCGGCCTGCGGCAGCGGAGCGGCCTGCGCGCCCGTGTGCTGCCCGTGGGGCGCGTACTGCTGCTGGTACGGGTCGGGGGCGCCGTAGGAGGGCTGCGGCTGGGGCGCACCGTACGAGGGAGCGTCGCCGCCGGTGCCGTAGGGCTGCGGGCCCGTGCCGTTGCCGGTACCGGTCGGGAGTTCGTGGCCGGGGGCCGCGGCGCCGTACGGCCGGCCGCCGGCGTACGGCTGGCTGTCGTACTGCGGTGCCGGGGCGCCCTCGGGGGGCAGGGGGCCGGGGCCGGTGGTGTGCGGGGGTTCCGGCTGGGACCACTGCTGGGCGGCCGCCGGGGGCCAGCCCTGGCCCGGCTGGGGCTGCGGGGACTGCTGCCCGGGGCCCCAGGGGCCGCCCCAGGCCTGCCCGCCGGCGGGTGCGGCGGGAGCGGGCGCGGGCGCGGCGGACATGCCCGGCAGCAACGGCTCCCCTCCGTCCGAGGGCAGCACGATGCCTTCGTGCGCGGGCCGCGCCGAGGGCTCCTCGCCCTGTCCACTCTGCGTCACCGGGACTCCTACGAATGGGGGACCTTCGGAATCGTCGGCTCACGCTACCGGGTCCCCGGAGCCCGTTGCCACGCAGCACTGGGCGCGACCTTCTTCCCTGTGACCGCGGTAACAAAACCGCCCCGCGATGCGCTGTTTACGGCACCTTTCGCGATCTCGCGCCCGCGGGGCTCTTTCAGAGGTGGTCCTCGGGTGGTCGTTCAGGCCGCCTGCTGAAGATCCAGCCGTGCCCCGAACTCCCGTACCACCGCCTCCTCCCGGAAGGGCTCCAGGCGCTGCTGGAGGTCTTCGAGGTACTCGGCGCCCCGGTTGGAGCGCAGGCCGCCGAGCAGCTCGACCGCCTTCATCCCGGTGGAGCAGGCCTGTTCGATCTCCCGCTGCTGCACCTGGGCCGTGGCGAGCAGCACGTAGCCGATCGCCCGGCGCCGGGCCCGGGACTCGGGGTGTCCGGCCAGCGACTGCTCGGCGCACCGCGCCGCCGCCTCGGCCTGCCCCAGGTCACGGTGGCAGTGCGCCAACTCGTCGGCCAGGTAGGCCTCGTCGAAGTGGGCGATCCACACCGGGTCGTCGCCGCTCGCCGCGTCGGCCCGCTCCATCGCCGCCAGCGCCTGCCCGGAGGCGGCCTGGGTGGCGCGGGTGTCGCCGAGCAGCGCGTGCCCGCGGGCCTCGGCGGCGTGGAACATGGCCTCCACGCGCGGGGTGACCCGCTCGCGTGCCCCTTCCTGCGCCGCGCGCGCCAACTGGGCGATCTCGCGCGGGTTTCCGAGCTGGGCGGCGAGGTGGCTCATGGAGGCGGCGAGGACGTAGCCGCCGTAGCCACGGTCGCCGGCGGCCTGGGCGAGGCGCAGGGACTGGATGTAGTACCGCTGGGCCAGGCCCGGTTGCCCGGTGTCCACCGCCATGTAGCCGGCCAGCTCGGTCAACCGGGCGACGGCGGCGAAGAGTTCCCGGCCGACGGCCTCCCGGTACGACCCCGCGAGCAGCCCGGAGACGACGCTGTTGAGGTAGTGCACGACGACGGGCCGGACGTGCCCGCTGCCGTAGGTGTGGTCGAGGCCGGTGAGCGCCTGGGTCATGGCGCGGACGGCGGCCACGTCGGAGCGGCCCACGCGCGGGCCCGCCTGCCGGGCCACCTGGGCGTCCGGCACGGAGATCAGCCAGTCGCGGCTGGGTTCGACCAGCGCGGAGGCGGCGACGGAGGAGCCGGACAGGAAGTCCCGGCGCCCCACGTCGCTGCGCCACAGCTCGCAGACCTGCTCGATGGCCCCCAGTACCGTCGGCGAGAACTGGAGACCCACTCCCGAGGCTAGGTTCTTGCCGTTGGCCATGCCGATCTCGTCGATCGTGACCGTACGGCCGAGCTTGCGCCCGAGCGCCTCCGCGATGATCGCGGGGGCCCGGCCCCGCGGCTGCTGGCCGCGCAGCCAGCGGGCCACGGACGTCTTGTCGTAGCGCAGGTCGAGTCCGTGCTCGGACCCGCACATGTTGACCCGCCGGGCCAGCCCGGCGTTCGAGCACCCCGCTTCCTGGATGAGCGCCTGCAGCCGTTCGTTGGGCTGCCTCGCCACGAGAGGCCTTGCGGCCATGTGCTACCCCCTGCGAACCCCTGGAGCGAAAAGATCCAGCCGGAAGGGTTCCGGCCGTGAAGATCACTGCCCAGCTGACATAGCGTCAATGCCTGACATATGCGGTTTGCCGGGGTAAAGGCTGTCGCCGACCCCACCCCTGGCTACCCACCTCAGGGCCCGCTTCCCCCCGCGCGCCCCCGGCCGTGCACCCATGCGCCCCTGGTGCGGGATCGATGCTCCTCCCCCGCGCGCGCCGGGACCGTAACCGGAGGTGGGTGCGGGAGTTGAGTTGAGCGTGGAAGAGACGATCGCGGGCGCCGAAACCGCTCAGATTCCGCAGCAGCGCGGCGAATCGCTGCTGGAAACCGCCGTGCGCTATGCCGAGGAGCGCCACTGGGACGTGTTCCCGGGCACCTGGCTGGAAGCCGTCGACGGGGTGCAGCACTGCTCCTGCGGCGACGCGACCTGTCCTGCGCCGGGTGCGCACCCCACGCGCCCCGACTGGGCCGCGCAGGCGACCGGCAGTGCGACGGTGGCCCGCCGCATGTGGCAGAAGCAGCCCACGGCGTCGATCCTGCTGCCGACGGGGCGGACGTTCGACGCGTTGTCCGTCCCGGAGAGCGCGGGGTTCCTGGCGCTGGCCCGGATGGAGCGGATGGAGCTGACGCTGGGGCCGGTGACGCTCACGCCGGACCGGCGGATGCAGTTCTTCGTGCTGCCGGGGGCTTCCGTGAAGGTGCCCGAGCTGGTGCGGAAGCTGGGGTGGTCGGTCGCTTCGCTGGATCTCGTGCCGTTGGGGGAGGGGGGGTATGTGGCCGCGCCTCCTACGCGGTTCGCTTCGCGGGGGGCCGTGCAGTGGGCCTGCCGGCCTACTCCGGCGAATCGGTGGTTGCCGGATGCGGAGGAGTTGATCTCGCCGTTGGCGTATGCGTGCGGGAGGGATCGGTAGCCGTCGCCTGTTCGTGTGCGTGGCTTGGGTGCACTGGCGAGTGCGGGTGCGTTGTGGTTGCTCGCGCCCACGCGGCGAAGCCGCATATCAGGCACAGCCCCGCGCCCCTTTCGGGGCGCCGGTGTGGTCGTAGCCTTCATGCATGACCGATGTTGCGGTGCGGGTGCGGGGGTTGTGGAAGCGGTTCGGGGAGCAGGTTGCCGTTGGGGGGATTGATCTCGATCTGCCCGCTGGGAAGTTCGTCGGGCTGGTGGGGCCCAATGGGGCGGGGAAGACGACGACTCTGTCCATGGTGACCGGGTTGTTGCGGCCGGACGGTGGATCGGTCGAGGTGGTCGGGCACGATGTGTGGCGGGATCCGGTGGCCGTCAAGGCGCGGATCGGGGTGCTGCCCGAGGGGCTCAGGCTGTTCGAGCGGCTGTCGGGGCGGGAGCTGCTCGCGTACTCGGGGCGGCTGCGGGGACTGCCCGGTGACGAGGTCGACAAGCGGGCCACACAGCTGCTGGACGTGCTCGACCTGGCCGGCGCCCAGCACAAGCTGGTGGTCGACTACTCCACCGGCATGCGCAAGAAGATCGGGCTCGCGGCCGCTCTCCTGCACAACCCGGAGGTCCTCTTCCTGGACGAGCCGTTCGAGGGCGTCGACCCCGTCTCCGCGCAGACCATCCGGGGCGTGCTGGAGCGGTACACCGCCTCCGGGGCCACCGTCGTGTTCTCCTCGCACGTGATGGAGCTGGTCGAGTCGCTGTGCGACTGGGTGGCGGTGCTGGCGGCGGGCCGGATCCGGGCGACCGGTGAGCTCGCCGAGGTGCGCGGGGAGCATCCCACACTGCAGGCCGCGTTCCTGGAACTCGTGGGCGCCCGGGGCCGGGACGCCGGGTCCGACCTGGACTGGCTGGGCGGCGGGGCTGCCCGATGACCAACCTGACCTCCACGTTCATACGGCTGAAGCTGTCGCTGCTCAGGAACGGGCTGCGGCAGTCCACGGGCCGGCGGGCCGCGTTCGTCGCCTCCGCGGTCGTCGCGCTCCTCGTCGCCGCACTGCAACTGCTGGGCCTGATCGCGCTGCGCGGGCACGCGCACGCCGACGCGGTCGCCGTCCTCGGCACGGCCGTGCTGGCGGCGGGCTGGGCGGTCATGCCGCTGTTCTTCCCGACCGGCGACGAGACGCTGGACCCGACCCGGCTGGTGATGCTGCCGCTGCGGCCCCGGCCGCTGGTCCGGGCCCTGCTCGCGGCCTCCCTGGTCGGCATCGGCCCGGTGTTCACCGTGCTGCTGCTGACGGGGTGCGCGCTGTCGGTGGCGCACGGCGCGGCGGCGTACGCCGTGACGGTGGTCGCGGTCCTCCTGGGGCTGCTGGTGTGCGTGGCGCTGGCGCGGGCGGTGGCCGCGGCGAACGTGCGGCTGCTGACCAGCCGCAAGGGCCGCGATCTGGCGGTGCTCAGCGGGCTGGTGATCGCGGTCGGGGCGCAGCTGGTCAACTTCGGTGCCCAGCGGCTCGGTTCGGCCGGGCTCGGGCAGCTGGGGCCGGCCGCGGACGTGGTGCGTTGGCTGCCGCCGGCGTCGGCGGTGGGTGCGGTGTGGTCGGTGAGCGAGGGGGCGTACGGCGTGGCGGCCGGGCAACTGCTGCTGTCGCTGGCCGTGTTGGCGCTGCTGATCGCCGTGTGGGCGCGCAGTCTGACCCGGCTGATGACGGCGCCGGACGGCTCCACCCTGCAGGCTGCCGACGCCGGCACCCGGGACCGCTCCTCCGCCGGGCTGGGCCGTCTGCTGCCCGGCGGACGCACGGGCACGGTCATGGAACGCGCCCTGCGCTACATCTGGCGCGACCCCAAGACGAAGGCCGCGTGGGTGACGTCGCTGGCCATCGGGCTGATCGTGCCCGTGTTCAACGCGGTGCAGGGCACCGGGTCGGTGTACTTCGCGTGCTTCGCGGCCGGCATGCTCGGCATCCAGATGTACAACCAGTTCGGACAGGACACCTCCGCCTTCTGGATGGTGGCCCTGACGATCTCCTCACCCCGGGACGCCTACGCCGAACTGCGCGGCCGGGCCCTGGCGTTGCTGCTGATCACCCTGCCGTACGCCGCTCTCGTCACCGTCGTGACGACCGCGCTGCTCGGCGGCTGGGCGCGGCTGCCCGAGGTGCTCGGGCTGTCCTTCGCGCTGCTCGGGGCGATGCTGGCGACCGGCGCGTGGACCTCGGCCCGCTTCCCGTACTCCATCCCGCAGGAGGGCCACCGCAACGTGGCCGCCGGGCAGGCCGGGCTGGCGTGGATCTCCATCTTCGGCGGCATGGTCGCGGCCGCCCTGCTGTGCGCCCCCGTCATCGCCCTGGCCGTCGCGCTCAACGTCAGCGCGGGCGGCGACGCGTGGACCTGGCTGCTGCTGCCGGTGGGCGCGGTGTACGGCACGGCGGTCACGCTGGCGGGCCTGCGCCTCGCCGCGCCCCGTACGGCGGCCCGGCTCCCGGAGATCCTCACGGCGGTCAGCAAGGGGTAGGGCGGCCGCGGGTCAGCCGTGGGCCGGCGTTTCCTGGCGGTCGCGAGGGCGGGTCAGCGTTTCGCGGACGTCGCGAGGGCGAGCCAGGGTTTCGCGGCGGTCGCGAGGGCGAGTCAGCGTTTCGCGGCGGTCCCGAGGGCGAGTCAGCGTTTCGCGGCGGTCGCGACGGTGAGTCAGCGTTTCGCGGCGGTCCCGAGCGGTCAGCGATTCCCGGCGGTCCCGAGCGGTCAGCGATTCGTGGCGGTGGCGAGGTGGATGCCGAAGTGGCAGGGCAGGTCGTCGTCCGGTCCGCCGGTCCGGGCGAGGAAGGCCGCGCGGAGGCCGGCGAGGGTTCCGGCGTCCAGGGCGGCGAGGGCGTACAGGCCGGACAGGGCCGTCCAGACGCGCTCGGGCGGTCCGCCGATGTCGAGGGTGAGCGTCTCCCAGTCCGGTGCCGGGTCGAACCCGGCCGCGGCGAGCAGTCCGCTCATGGCGTCCCGGTCGCGGGTGCGGCGGTCACCGAGAACGGGTATCCGGCGTTCGGCGGGGGTGCGTTCCAGCGCCTCCCCCAGCAGCTCGCGGAACACCTCGTACGCCGTTCCCCGCCCGCCCGCGCCGACGACGAACGCCAGCACGCCGCCGGGCACCAGCACGCGCGCGATCTCGGCGGCGACCTGCTCGACGTCCCCCATCAGCATCAGCGCCATGTGGGAGGCGACCGCGTCGAAGGCGCCGTCGGCGAAGGGGAGTTGCTGGGCGCGGGCCTCCACCAGCACCGCACCCGCCTGTATGACCTCCGGGCGCCGGCGGGCGAGGGCGAGTGCCTGGGGGGAGATGTCGGCGCCGGCGAGGGTACGGCCCGGGGTGCGGGCCAGCAGGTGGAGGAGGTGGCCGTCGCCGCAGCCGAGGTCCAGGACGCGGTGGGCGGCGACGCGTTCGGCGAGGAGTTCGTAGCTGGAGGCCCGGCCGTCGGTGGTCCGGGCGCCGGCGAACGCCTCGGCCGTCACCGCCGGGCGCTCGGCGTGGAAGGACTTCAGGAAGGCTTCCTGGGCGGCGGTGGTCATGGCGGGGCCCTTCTGTGGTCGGTCGCTGGTCAGGGGACCAGGACGCGGTTCAGGAACGGTTCGATCGCGGCGCGCCAGGCCGTGGGCTGGTCGTAGTGGATGAGGTGGCCGGCGTCGGCGATCTCCGCGTACTCGCCGTGGGGCAGGACGCGGACCATCTCCTGGGCCTCCGCGCGGCCCAGTTCGCCGTCCAGGCCGCGGACCACCAGGGTGGGGCAGCGGACCTGGGCGAGTTCCTCCCAATGGGCGTCGTGGACCCAGGTCTCGCGGGTCCTGAGCATCTGGTCGGGGTCGAAGACGGGGCGCCAGCCGTCGGCACACTCGTGCATGACCTCGGCGTAGAAGGCGCCGCGGGACGGGTGGGGGCGCTCCACCCAGGGGTCGTCCTCGCCGAACCACTTGCGGACGTCGGCGAGCGTGGCGAAGGGGACGGGCCAGGAGCGGAACCAGTCGGCCCACTCGCGCTGCGAGGCCGCGCCGAGCGCGGAGGCCCGCATGTCGCAGATGACAAGGCCGGACACCAGGTCCGGGCGCCTCGCGGCGAGCTGCCAGGCGGTCAGCGCGCCCATGGCGTGGCCGACGAGGACGGCGGGGGCGAGACCGAGCTGTTCGAGCGCGGCCTCGGCGTCCTCGACGTAGGCCTCGCGGGTGTACGCGGCCTGCGGGGGCTTGTCGCTCTGGCCGTGGCCGCGCTGGTCGAGCGCGACGGCGCGGTGGCGCGCGGAGAGCCAGCGGGCGGCGGACGCCCAGTGCGAGGCGCGACCCATCAGGCCGTGCAGTAACAGGACACCGGGGGTGGCGGACGCGGCGGTCGCGGGCGGTGTGGGGGCCGTGCCGGGTAGTGGGGGTGCGGCCCGGGGCGAGGGCAAGGGTTTCGTGCCGGGCGGAACCGAACAGGCGTCCGGGGTGAGGGGCTCGGCCGGGCGGGCGTCCGCGGGCGGGGGTGGGTCGGCCTTCGGGGGGTCCGCGAACTCCCAGGCGGCCAGGGTCACCCCGCCCGCTCCCGTCACGTTGATCCGCCGTGCCATGGCCTTGCCCCCCTCGCTCCGCCTACCGCCTACCGCCTACCGCCGCAGAGTATCGAATGTGCATTCGAAAATGCTGTATCCGGAGACAACACCCCTCCTTCGGGTGACACCGCCCGAGGAATGATCGCCGCCACCGAGGGGAGTTCTTCATCGGGAGGCGGACCGCTCGGGGAAACCGGTCCGAGGGGATGACCCTGAGAGCTCGGGGCTCCGGGTCAGCACAGGGGAGGACAGGCCCCGGCGCCGCAAGGTGCCGGGGCCCTCTCCGTCAGCGCTTGGCGACGAACACGTGCGAGGCGACGTCCGCCTCCAGCTCGGCCGCCTCGCCGCCGCTGCCGACCAGCACCCCGCCGGCCGACTCCGTCACACTCACCACGGAGCCGGGCTGCACGCCCGCCCGCCGCAGCGTGTACATCAGCTGGGCGTCCGTCTGGATCGGCTCGCCGATCCGGCGTACGACGACCGTCTTGCCGTCGGAGCCCGGGTCCAGGTCGGCCAGCGAGACCATGCCCGCGTCCAGGAACGGGTCGGCGCCGTCCTTCTCGCCCAGCTCCTCGAGCCCGGGGATCGGGTTGCCGTACGGCGACTCGGTCGGGTGCCGCAGCAGCTCCAGCACCCGCCGCTCGACGGCCTCGCTCATCACGTGCTCCCAGCGGCAGGCCTCCGCGTGCACCTGCTCCCACTCCAGGCCGATCACGTCGACGAGGAGGCACTCGGCCAGCCGGTGCTTGCGCATCACGCGCGTCGCCAGCCGGCGGCCCTCGTCGGTCAGCTCCAGGTGGCGGTCGCTGGCGACGGACACCAGACCGTCCCGCTCCATCCGCGCGACCGTCTGGCTCACCGTCGGCCCGCTCTGGTCGAGCCGCTCCGCGATGCGGGCGCGCATGGGGACGACGCCTTCCTCTTCGAGTTCGAGGATGGTGCGGAGATACATCTCCGTGGTGTCGATCAGTCCGGACATACGTGCCCCTCGATTACCTCTGCCGGAAACCTCACCCGGCGCGTGCGCTGGCCCTGCCACCAATTCTGCCGGATCCCACTGACAAGTGGGGGGCACCGCGAAAACGGGGTGGGTGCGGCGCCGAGTTCGACTGCGGGTGCGTTGTGGCTCGTCGCGCCCACGCGGCGGAGCCGCGTATCGACAACGCCCCGCGCCCCTGGGGGGTTGCACCCCAGCCGAGCTGCGCTGGCACTCATGCCCTGCCAGCCGCGGGCAATCGTGCCGCAGGGCGGCACGGGTGGGCGCGGCGGCACCCCGCGAGCGCCGGTGAGTGCGGCCACCCCCGGGCGGGTGCAGCGGGCGGTGACCAAGTCGGCACACCGCGCCCGGACTCCGTATTGACACCACAGTGGTCCAGACCTCACGGTGATCCACGACACAACCGCTGCGAAGGGGCTCCGCATGAGCGACGGCACGCCGGCCGACCTGTTCTTCGACGCCGCCATCAACCTCCTGCACCGCGTCCGCGAGGAGGACGCGGAGGCCATCACCGCGGCCGGCACCCTCCTCGCCGACACCGTCGCCGCCGGCGGCCGCCTCTTCGCCTTCGGCGCCGGCCACTCCTCCCTCCCCGCCCAGGACGTCGTCTACCGCGCCGGCGGCCTCGCCCTCATGAACCTCCTCGCCGTCCCCGGCGTCGTCGGCGTCGACGTCATCCCCGCCACCCTCGGCTCCGCCCTCGAACGCGTCGACGGCCTCGCGAGCGCCGTCCTCGACACGTCCCCCCTCCGCGCCGGCGACGCCCTCGTGATCATCTCCCTCTCCGGCCGCAACGCCCTCCCCGTCGAGATGGCCCTCGGCGCCCGCGCCCGCGGCGTGAAGGTCATCGGTGTGACCTCGGTCGTGTACGCCTCGGAGACCACGTCCCGGCATTCCTCGGGCACGTTCCTGAAGGACCACTGCGACATCGTCCTGGACTCGAAGATCGCGGTCGGCGACGCCGAACTGACCCTCGACACGATCCCGGCGCCGTTCGCCCCCGCCTCCACGGTCGTCACCAGCGCCCTGATGCAGGCGATGACGGCCACCGCCGCCGCCACCCTGGCCGACCGCGGCATCGAGCCACCGCTGCTGCGCTCCGGCAACGTCGACGGCGGCCACGAGTGGAACAGCCGCGTCATGCGGGAGTACGGCGACCGGATCTTCTACCGGCACTGACCGCCCGGCCCCGCCGCGAACGGGCCGCCGGGCCTACTCCCCGACCACCCCGGCCAGGTCCAGCGCCGCCGCGACCCGTACCGCCACGTCCTCCGCGTACGCCGCGTCCGCCCGCTCGAACCGGCTGCGCCCGGCCCCCCGTACGAACGTCAGCACGCCCAGCGTCCGGCCCCGGCTGCGCAGCACCGCGCACAGCACGTGCACCGCGTCCGGCGGCCACTGCCGGGCCAGCGCCCACTCCCGTGCCCGCTCGGCCGGCACCGAACCCGCGTCGGCCCGCACGGTGCCGGCCCGGTCGACGCAGCTCAACGCCGGATGCCCCTCCTCGTACCGCGCGGGCAGCCCGGCGGCCCCGCTGAGCAGACTCGGACCCGGCGCGCCGGCGGGCGTCGCGGCGATCCGCACCAGCCGCACCGCCCCCGCGTCCTCACCACCGGCCGAGGTCTCCGCGCGCGGGGGCGCGGCCACCCGGTCCAGCAGCGCGTGGTCGGCGAACCCGGCGAGCGCGAAGTCGAGATGAACGGTGGCCGCCTCCGCCGGGTCCTCGCACTCGGCGGCGGCCCGCGCGGCCCGGTGCAGCTGATTGCTGCGGAACCGGATCAGCGCCGCCTCCTGCTCCGCCTGCTTCGCGTCGGTCACGTCCTGGAACAGCCAGCCCACCCCGAGCGGCACGGGTTCCTCGGCGAGCGGCGAGGCCAGCCGCAGGAAGCCACTGCGCCAGCAGCGCCGCTTCTCCCCCTCCGCCGTACGCACCGCCACCCACATCTCGGCCGGCGCGGGCGGCGCGCCCTCCGCGAGGACATGTGTGAACGCGCTCTCCAGCTCCTCCACGCCCCGCGCGAGCAGCTCACCGAGCGGCCGTCCGAGGACGGCCGTACGCCCGATGCCCAGGGCCCGTGCCGCGAACGCGTTGACCACGGCCGGCCGCAGATCCGCGTCGACCAGGACGACACCCCAGGACGCGTCCTCGAACAGGGCTTCGCTCAGCGCGATCGACCGTTCCAGGTCGATCTGCGCGTGCACCTCGCTGAAGGCGCAGTACACGCCCGCCGGCTTGCCCTCCGGCCCGCGCACGGCCGCCGACTGCGTCCGTACGAGCACCCGCCCGCCGTCCTTCGTCACCAGCGCGAACTCGTGCACCTGGCGGCCCGGCGCGTGCATGGCGGCCATCAGCCGCGTCTCGACCTCCTCGGCGTCGGCGCTGCGCACCGCCCACCCGGCGAACCCGTGCCGCCCGACGGCCTCCGTGGCGCTCCAGCCGAGGATCCGCTCGGCCTCGCGGTTCCAGTGGGTGACGACCCCGTCCGCGTCGAAGGCGCACAGGGCCGCGTCCATGCCGTCGAGCAGCGCGGCGAGCAGATCGGACCCGCCGGGGTCGCTGCTGTCGTCCATGGCGCCGGAGCCCTCGGGACGCTCCGGCTCGGGCTCGTCCGGCCCCAGCTCGTCGGTGGTCCCACTCCGCCGGGAAGCACTCACCTGGACCCCCTGGAGGCTGCGTCCGCGCACGTACGGCGCGTGTTTCGCTCACTGGTCCTCATTCAACTGGAACGTGACACAGCCCACACCATGTTCCCGCAAGATTGAAGGAATCTTGTCCCCCGCGCGGCCCGGCGTTCACCCGCTCCGGGCAGCCGCCGTCAGTTGACCGGCGCGGGAGCCAGCCGCAGATCCACCCACTCGTCGCTCTCGCCGTCGAGCACATACCGGTCGGCCTCCACGAACCCGAACCGCTCCGCGAACCGCAGCCCTTCCCGGTTCGCCGCGAGGACACAGGTCTCGATCACCTCGGCGCCCAGCACGCGCGCGTGGGCGAGTGCACGCTCATAGACGATCCGCCCGAACCCCCGCCCCCGATACTCGGGCAGCACGCGCGCGATGACCGTCGCCACCGCGTCCGCCCCCACCGGCGGCCGCACGGTGGAACACCCGACGAGCACCTCCCCCAGGTACGCGTTCTCCATCCGGTTCCGCCCCACCCGCTCCCGCGCGTCCTCCAGCGACATGGCGGCGGGCGGCACGACCACGTTGTGCACGTGCCGCCACTCCTCCAGCATCACGTCGCCGTCGACGGGCTCGATTCGAAGATCGTTCATACCGGGCAGCGAACAGGGCGGCCACGCGTCGCGTCAATGAAGAAAAACAGTTGAACCCCCCTCGACCGCTTCTTAGGCTGTGTCCTACGTACGAAGGGAGGTGATCGGGTTAATGAGTTACACCCGGACGCGCGAGGTGGCTGCGGGCTAGCGGCCTGCCACCACACGAAGTGCGGTGCCGGACCAGCGTGAGTACCAAGCACGCAGCCGGCCGAATCCAACGCAGTCACCCGACCCGCGAGCTCGCCGGTATCGTCCGGCCGGCTCCCCCGCCGCAAGGCGGAGGAACCCGAGCTCGCGGGTCGTCTGCGTTCCTGAGATGCCGCGCGAGGTCAGGGGCTGAGCCGTTCCACCTGCCAGGAGCCGTCCGGGCGGGACGTGTAGCGGAGGCGGTCGTGGAGGCGGTTCTCGCGGCCCTGCCAGAACTCGACCGTGTCGGGGGCGATGCGGAAGCCGCCCCAGTGCGGCGGGACCGGGACCTGCTCGCCCTCCGGGTAGCGGGCGGCGAGCGCGGCGTGGGCGGCGTCGAGTTCGGCGCGGGAGGCGATCACCGAGGACTGGGCGCTGGCCCAGGCGCCGAGCTGGGAGCCGTGCGGGCGGGTGCGGAAGTACGCGGCGGTCTCGTCGCGTCCGGTACGGCGGGCGGTGCCGGTGACGATGACCTGGCGGGCGACCGGGTGCCAGGGGAAGAGCAGCGAGACGTACGGGTTGGCGGCCAGGTCGAGGGCCTTGCGGGAGCCGTAGTTGGTGTAGAAGACGAAGCCGTCCGTGTCGAACTGCTTCATCAGGACCGTGCGGGTGCTGGGGCGGCCGGTCGCGTCGGCCGTGGAGACGACCATGGCGTTGGGCTCGTACAGCGTTCCGTGCAGGGCGGCCCGCGCGGCCTCCTCGAACCAGCGGCCGAACTGGTCCATGGGGTGGGCGGCGAGATCGTGCTCGTCCAGGCCCTGGGCGCGGTACTGCTTGCGCATGGCGGCGGGGTCCACCACGGGGTCGGGGCTCGGTTCGCGGTCGGTCACGGCGTCATCCTGCCGTATCGAACGTAGGTGGCACTGAGTGTCGTGTGGTCTCCCCAAAAGTGGCACTGAGGGTTATCGTGCTGGTTCCCCCCGCGGTGGGGTGACCACCGGCTGATCCGGGCATCACCGGGGTGACCGCCGCCCACTGATCACGAGGAGCCGCCAGATGTCCGACTTCGTACCCGGGCTCGAAGGAGTCATCGCGTTCGAGACGGAGATCGCCGAACCGGACAAGGAGGGCGGCGCCCTGCGCTACCGGGGCGTCGACATCGAGGACCTGGTCGGTCACGTCTCGTTCGGCAACGTGTGGGGGCTGCTCGTCGACGGCGCCTTCAACCCCGGCCTGCCGCCCGCCGAGCCGTTCCCGATCCCGGTGCACTCCGGTGACATCCGGGTGGACGTGCAGTCGGCGCTGGCCATGCTCGCCCCGGTGTGGGGCCTGAAACCGCTGCTCGACATCGACGTCGAGCAGGCCCGCGAGGACCTGGCCCGCGCCGCCGTGATGGCGCTGTCGTACGTCGCCCAGTCCGCGCGCGGGCAGGGCCTGCCGATGGTGCCGCAGCGGGAGATCGACAAGGCGCAGTCCATCACCGAGCGGTTCATGATCCGCTGGCGCGGCGAGCCGGACCCGAAGCACGTGGCCGCCGTGGACGCCTACTGGTCGTCGGCCGCCGAGCACGGTATGAACGCCTCGACGTTCACCGCCCGGGTCATCGCCTCCACGGGCGCGGACGTCGCCGCCGCGCTGTCCGGTGCGGTCGGCGCGATGTCCGGTCCGCTGCACGGCGGCGCCCCCTCGCGCGTGCTGCACATGATCGAGGAGATCGAGCGGACCGGGGACGCGGAAGGCTACGTCAGGCAGGCCCTGGACCGCGGCGAGCGGCTCATGGGCTTCGGCCACCGGGTGTACAGGGCCGAGGACCCCCGCGCGCGCGTGCTGCGGCGTACGGCCCGTGAGCTGGGCGCGCCCCGCTTCGAGATCGCGGAGGCGCTGGAGAAGGCGGCGCTGGAGGAGCTGCACAACCGGCGGCCCGACCGGGTGCTGGCCACCAACGTGGAGTTCTGGGCCGCGATCATGCTGGACTTCGCCCAGGTGCCGGCGCACATGTTCACCTCGATGTTCACGTGCGCCCGTACGGCGGGCTGGTCGGCGCACATCCTGGAGCAGAAGCGGACGGGCCGCCTGGTGCGGCCCTCGGCGCGGTACGTGGGCCCGGGTCCGCGCAGCCCGCAGGACGTCGAGGGCTACGCGGACATCGCGCACTGAGAGGGACACCGCCCCGGCCCACGGCTTCTCAGGCCGGTGTCAGCAAGTCCGCGTGATGGCGTTCCGCGCCCAGGGGGTGGGCGCGGAGCTTGCCCTTCAGCTCGTTGTAGCCGTACTCGGCGTACAGGGGGTTGGCGGGATCGTCGGTGATGCCCGGGGCCGTGGCGGCGTGCGGGAAGGGCAGGGGCCGGACCCGGGCGTCGAGGCGGGGGTTGTAGAAGAAGGGGACGGAGAAGCGTTCGGTGGCTCCGGGCGGGCTGACCACGCGGTGGTTGGTGGCCAGGAGGTAGCCGTTGGTGGCGACTTCGAGGAGTTCGCCGAGGTTGACGACGAAGGCGCCGTCGATCGGCGGGACGTCGTGGAAGCGGCCGTCCTCGCGCTGCACCTGGAGGCCGCCGACGGTGTCCTGGAGCAGCAGGGTGAGGAAGCCGTAGTCCTTGTGGGCGCCGACGCCCTGGTCGGTGCCGTCGCCCGCGCTGCCGGGGTAGCGGACGAGCTTGAGGTGCGGGTGGGCGTGGGCGCCGAAGACGGGGTCGTAGAAGTCGGCGGGGGCGCCGATGGCCGTCAGGAGTTCGTGCAGGAGGCGCTCGGCGACGGCGCTGAGCTCGGCGATCCAGTCGAGGGCTGCGGTGCGCAGCTCGGGCAGGGCGGCGGGCCACTGGTTGGGGCCCTGCAGCCACCAGTAGGGGGGTTCGCCGGGGGCGGGGACGTGGGCGGGGCGTTCGGCGCCTATGTCGAGCTGGTCGCGCCAGTCGCGGGCGCCGGCGGTGCGTTCGTCGCCGGTGCGGGTGTAGCCGCGGAAGTGCGGTGAGTTGGTGTTGTCCAGGGCGAGCCGGTCGGCCTCGGGGAGGGCGAAGAAGGCGCGCATGGCGGTGAGCAGCGCCTGGGTGCGGGCCTGGGTCACGCCGTGCCCGATGAGCTGGAAGAAGCCGACGTCGTGGGCGGCGCTGTGCAGCTGCGCGTGGAGCAGCGCGCGGGCCTGGGGCCCGCGGTCGGCGGCCGACAGGTCGATGATCGGGAGCTGGGTGTACGACGGGTTCGTCGCGAGGTGCGTCGTCATGGGGTGCGTCCGCGGGGTCTACGGGGCACGGGTGGGCCGCGAGGGGTGGGCGGCCCCCGGTGCCGGAAGGAAGTCAAGCAGGCAGAAAGATGCGAGGGGGCTGGTCAGGCGGTGTGACGCCGACAGGCCATGCTCGTGACGCGCACGTAGTCCACGTGGCGGCGGCGGACGAGCATCGGAAGCATGCGGACAGCGTACTGCGGTGCGCGTCGGATGCGTGTGGTCCCGTTCACACCGGCTGGTGCCCCGGCGGGCGGGTCAGCCGAGAGCCTCGTCCAGCAGGGCCGCCCACTGGGCCACCACGCGTTCGCGGCGGGTGGTGTCGTCGGTGAGGAGGTTGGCGAGGCCGAGGCCGCGGGCCATGTCGAGGAAGCCCTGCACGGTTTCGCGGGCGCCGGGACGGGTCTCGTCGGCGCCGAGGAGTTCCACGGCGATGCGGTGGGTCTCGCGGCCGACGCGGGCCTCCAGTTCGGTGACGCGGGTGCGGAGCTGGTCCTCGTTGGAGGCGGCGACCCAGAGGTGGAGCGCGGCGCGAAAGAGGGGGCCGGTGTAGAGGTCGACGAGGGCGGCGAGGACGGCGTGCCGGTCGGCGGGGCCGCCGGGGCTGTCGGGGAAGAGGTCGCGCAGGGCGGTGGAGCGTTCCTCGGCGACGTATTCGACGGCCGCGGTGAAGAGGTCCTCGCGGGTGGGGAAGTGGTGCTGGGCGGCACCGCGGGAGACGCCGGCGCGTTCGGCGACGACGGTGACCGTGGAGCCCGCCCAGCCGTGTTCGGCGAGGCAGGCCACGGCGGCTTCGAGGAGCCGCTGCCGGGTGGCCCGGCTGCGGTCCTGTTTGGGAACCCGGTCGCGTTCCGCCGTACTCACGCCACCACCCACGCCGCTTCCCGTCGTTCGAGGAACGCTGTCATCCCCTCCCTGGCCTGGGCGGAGGCGAACAGCTGGGCCGAGAGCGCGGTCAGGTGGGCCGCGTCCCGGTCGAATGTCTCCAGCACCCTAGCCGTGAGCAGCCGTTTCGTCTCGGCGAGGCCCTGGGGTGAGGAGCGGCGCAGGCCGTCGAGGACGGGGGCGAGGGCTTCGTCGACGTCGTCGGCGGTGGTGGTGAGCAGGCCGAGGCGTACGGCTTCGGCGGCGTCGAAGCGTTCGCCGGTGAGGTAGTAGCGGGCCAGCGCGCGGGGGTCGGCGCGCGGGACGACGGGCAGGGAGATCACGGCGGGGGCGACGCCGATGCGGACCTCGGTGAAGGCGAAGGTGGCGGTGGTGGCGGCGGCCGTGATGTCGCAGGCGGCGAGGAGGCCGAGGCCGCCGGCGCGGACGTGTCCGGTGACGCGGGCGACGACGGGCTTGGGGAGTTCGACGATCTGGCGCAGCAGGCCGACCAGCGCGTCGGGGTGCGGCGGGTCGCGCAGGTCGGCGCCGGCGCAGAAGGTGGTGCCGGTGTGGGTGAGGACGACGGCCCGTACGTCCGGGTCCTTGGCGCAGTCGGTGAGCGCGGCGGCGAGTTCGGTGACGAGGGCGGCGGAGAGGGCGTTGCGGGTGCCGGTGGCGTCGAGGCTGAGGGTGTCGACGGCACGCGCGCGCGTGCGGCCGATGAGGGTGGTCATGGGCGCTCCCTGAGCTGCCGGCGCAGGATCTTGCCGGAGACCGCGCGGGGGACGGTGTCGATGAAGGTGACCTTGCGGACGCGTTTGTAGGGGGCGACGCGTTCGGCGACGTAGAGCATGATCTCGTTCTCGGTGAGTTCGGTGCCGGTGGTGTCGGTGCGGCGGACGACGAAGGCGTGCGGGATCTCGTTGCCGTTCTCGTCGCGGGCGCCGATGACGGCGGTGTCGGCGATGCCGGGGTGGGTGAGCAGGAGGGCTTCGAGTTCGGCGGGGGCCACCTGGAAGCCCTTGTACTTGATGAGTTCCTTGACCCGGTCGACGACGAAGAGCCAGCCGTCGGGGTCGGTGTGGCCGACGTCCCCGGTGTGCAGCCAGCCGTCGGGGTCGATCATGGCGGCGGTGGCGTCGGGGCGGCCGAGGTAGCCCTTCATGACCTGGGGGCCGCGGATGAGGATCTCGCCGGACTCGCCGGTGCCGAGGTCCTTGCCGGGGTCGTCGAGGGAGACGATCCGCATCTCGGTGCCGGCGATGAGCTTGCCGACGGTGCCGGCGGGTGCCTCGTGGAGGGCGTCGAGGGGGACGACGTGGGTGCCGGGGGACAGTTCCGTCATGCCGTAGGCCTGGCCGAGCGGGGGCAGGCCGAGGCGTTCGGCGCAGGCGCGGGCGAGGGCGGCGTCCAGCGGGGCGGCGGCGCTGATGACGTACTTCAGGGACGACAGGTCGTACTGGGTGACCGCCGGGTGCTTGGCGAGGGCGAGGACGATGGGCGGGGCGACGTAGAGGCCGGTGATGCGGTGGTTCTGGATGGCGGCGAGGAACTTCTCCAGGTCGAAGCGGGGCAGCACGACGACGGTGGCGCCCTTGCGGAGCGGGGCGTTCATCAGCGCGGTCAGGCCGTAGATGTGGAAGAACGGCAGGACGGCGAGGATGCGGTCGCCGGGGCCGGCCGGGACGACGCTGTCGAGCTGGGCCAGGTTGGTGGCGATCTGCCGGTGGGTGAGCATCACGCCCTTGGGCACGCCGGTGGTCCCGGACGAGTAGGGCAGCGCGGCGATGTCCTCGGCCGGGTCGATGTCCACGCGGGGTTCGGGGGCGGCCGAGGCCAGCATGTCGATCAGCGAGCGGTGTCCGGGGGCGCTGTCGCAGACGAGGATCTCCTGGACGCCGCCCGCGAGTTCGGCGGCCCGGCGGGCGGAGTCCAGCAGCGGTGAGACGGTGACGATCCAGCGGGCGCGGCTGTCGCGGAGCTGCTTGGCGAACTCCTCGGGGGTGGCCAGGGGGTGCACGGTGGTCACGGAGGCACCCGCGCGCGTGGCGGCGTAGAAGGCGGTCGGGAAGGCGATCGTGTTGGGGCTGTGCAGGGCGAGGACGTCGCCCTTGCGGACACCGGCGTCGGCGAGGGCGGCGGCCAGCCGCCGGTGGAACCGGTCCACCTGCTCGTACGTGAGGGTGGTGCCGTCCGTGCCGTCGATCAGGGCGGGCAGCTCCCCGAACTCGGCCGCCCGGCCCAGCACGGCCTCGTGGATGGGCAGGTCTACGGGCGGAACGTCTGCGTACTCGCTGCGGAACACGGTTCCTCCAGTGCGGTCGCGGTCGGTCGCCTGTTGGTGGCTCAGGCGGTGCGGGCTCAGTACGACTTGGGCAGGCCCAGGGTCTGGTGGGAGACGTAGTTGAGAATCATCTCCCGGCTGACCGGTGCGATACGAGCCACGCGCGAGGCCGTTATCAGAGAGGCGAGGCCGAATTCGCGGGTGAGGCCGTTGCCGCCGAGGGTGTGCACGGCCTGGTCGACGGCCTTCACACAGGCCTCGCCGGCCGCGTACTTGGCCATGTTGGCGGCCTCGCCCGCGCCGACGTCGTCCCCGGCGTCGTACAGGTGGGCGGCCTTCTGCATCATCAGCCGGGCCAGTTCCAGGTCGATGTGCGCCTGGGCGAGGGGATGGGCGATGGCCTGGTGGGCGCCGATGGGGGCCTTCCAGACGGTACGGTCGCGGGCGTACTCGACGGCCTTCGCGAGGGCGTAGCGGCCCATGCCGATCGCGAACGCGGCCGTCATGATCCGCTCGGGGTTGAGCCCGGCGAACAGCTGGAGCAGTCCGGCGTCCTCGTCGCCGACGAGCGCCTCGGCGGGCAGCCGTACGTCGTCCAGGACCAGCTCGAACTGCTTTTCGGCGGCGGTGAGTTCCATGTCGATGGGCCGCCGTGAGAAGCCCTCGGCGTCCCTCGGGACGATGAACAGGCAGGGCTTGAGGGTGCCGGTGCGGGCGTCCTCGGTGCGGCCGACGATGAGGGTGGCGTCCGCCTGGTCCACCCCGGAGACGAACACCTTGCGGCCGGTGAGGAGCCAGTCGGCGCCGTCCCTGCGGGCAGTGGTGGTGATGCGGTGGCTGTTGGAGCCGGCGTCGGGTTCGGTGATGCCGAAGGCCATGGTCCGGGTGCCGTCGGCGAGGCCGGGCAGCCAGGTCCGCTTCTGCTCCTCGGTGCCGAAGCGGGCGATCACCGTGCCGCAGATGGCCGGGGAGACGATGAGCATGAGGAGGGGGGAGCCGGCGGCGCCGAGTTCTTCGAGGACGATGGAGAGTTCGGTGATGCCGCCGCCTCCGCCGCCGTGTTCCTCCGGGAGGTTGACGCCGAGGTAGCCGAGTTTGCCGGCCTCGGACCAGAGTTCGGTGAGGGGGTTGCCTTCGGCGATGGTGCGGGTCATGTAGGCGCGGCCGTAGCGGTTGCCGAGGGCGGCGACCGCGGTGCGGAGAGCTTTGTGTTCTTCGGGTTCGATGACGGGAGTCATGGGGCTCCTAAGAGAGGGGGGCGTTCGGCCGTGTGGAGGGGTTCGGTCCGTTGTGGCTTGTCGCGCAGTTCCCCGCGCCCCTAGGGGGCGTCTGTCTCGACCACCGCCAGGAGGGCGCCCATCTCCACTTGCTGTCCCGGGGTCACCGGGAGGGCACTGAGTGTGCCCGTCGTCGGTGCTGTGATGCGGTGTTGCATTTTCATGGCCTCCAGCCAGATCAGGGGCTGGCCGGCCTGGACCGGGGAGCCTGGTTCCAGGTCGTCGGCGATGCGGACGACCGTGCCCGGCATGGGGGCGAGGAGGGAGCCCGGGGCGAGTTGGGTGGTGGGGTCGGGGAAGCGGGGCAGGGCGGTGAGACGGGTGGTGTTGACGTGGATCTCGTCGCCGTAGGCCGAGACCGTGTAGCGGCGTTCCACGCCGTCCACGTCGAGGACGACCGTGCGCGCGTCGGTGTGCACCACGCGTACTCCGTCGGCGGTGAGGCCCTGCCTGGTGTGCTGGTAGTGGGCCTCGTGCTCCTCGCCGGCCATCGCGTAGCGCTTGGTCTGCGGCTGTGACGGAACGTTGCGCCAGGCGCCGAAGCGGGAGCGGCCGTGGGCGTCGGCGAGGGCGGCGGCGAGCGGGGCGTACGGGTCGGGGGCCGGGGTGGTCAGGTCGGTGAGGTGACGGTCGTAGAAGCCGGTGTCCATGCGGCCGGTCGTGAACTCGTCGTGGCGCAGGGAGCGGACGAGGAGGTCGCGGTTGGTGACGGGGCCGTGGATCTCGGCGGCGGTCAGGGCGCCCGCCAGTGTGCGGATCGCCTCCGCGCGCGTGGGCGCGTGCGTGACGATCTTGGCGAGCATGGGGTCGTAGTGGACGCCGATGCGATCGCCGTCGGTGTAGCCGGTGTCGAGGCGGACGCCGTCGGGGACGGCGAGGCGGTGCAGGGTGCCGGTCTGCGGGGCCCAGTCGTGGGCGGGGTCCTCGGCGTAGAGCCGGGCCTCCACGGCGTGGCCACGCGCGCGTGGGGGTGTGACGGGCAGGGCGTGGCCCTCGGCGACGCGGATCTGTTCGGCGACCAGGTCGAGCCCGAAGACCGCTTCCGTGACGGGGTGTTCGACCTGGAGGCGGGTGTTCATCTCCAGGAAGTGGGCCTGGTCGCCGGCGACGAGGAACTCGACGGTGCCGGCGCCGACGTAGGAGACGGAGCGGGCGGCGCGTTCCGCGAGCCGGAGGAGTTGCGCGGTGAGTTGGGAAGTCAAACCCGGTGCGGGGGCTTCCTCGACGACCTTCTGGTGGCGGCGCTGCAGGGAGCAGTCGCGGGTGCCGAGGGTCCAGACGGTGCCGTGGGTGTCGGCGAGGATCTGCACCTCGACGTGGCGGCCGTCCTCGATGTAGGGCTCGACGAACACCTCACCGTCGCCGAAGGCGCTGGCGGCCTCGGCGCGGGCGGCCGCCAGTTCGGCGTCCAGGTCGGCGAGCCACCGTACGATTCGCATCCCGCGTCCGCCGCCGCCCGCGGCCGCCTTGACCAGCACGGGCAGGTCCGCCTCGGTGACCTCGCGCAGGGGCTGCACGCCCATCAGCTCCTTGGCGCGGGTCTTGGACGCCATGGCCTCGATCGCCTGCGGGGGCGGGCCGATCCAGGTCAGGCCGGCGTCCTGGACGGCGCGGGCGAAGTCGGGGTTCTCGGACAGGAAGCCGTAGCCGGGGTGGACGGCGTCCGCGCCGGCGGCGAGGGCGGCCTTCACGACGAGGTCGCCGCGCAGGTACGTCTCGGCGGGGGTCACCCCGGGCAGTCGTACGGCGGTGTCGGCCAGGCGCGTGTGGAGGGCGCCGGCGTCCGCGTCGGAGTGCACGGCGACCGTCCGGATTCCCAGCTCGGCGCAGGTGCGGGCGATACGGCAGGCGATTTCGCCACGGTTGGCGACGAGAACGGTGGTGATCATGGGCCTCACATCCGGAAGACGCCGAAGCCGCCGCGGGCGCCCTCGTAGGGGGCGGTGTGGATCGCGGACAGGCACATGCCGAGGACGGTGCGGGTGTCGCGCGGGTCGATGACGCCGTCGTCGTAGAGCCGCCCGGACAGGAACATGGGCAGCGACTCGGACTCGATCTGCTGCTCCACCATCGCGCGCAGGGCGGCGTCCGCGTCGTCGTCGTAGGGCTGTCCCTTCGCGGCGGCGGACTGGCGGGCGACGATGGAGAGGACGCCGGCGAGCTGTTGCGGGCCCATGACGGCGGACTTGGCGCTGGGCCAGGCGAACAGGAAGCGCGGGTGGTAGGCGCGGCCGCACATGCCGTAGTGCCCGGCGCCGTACGAGGCGCCCATGAGGACGGACAGGTGTGGAACCCGGCTGTTGCTGACCGCGTTGATCATCATGGCGCCGTGTTTGATGATGCCGCCCTGCTCGTACTCGCGGCCGACCATGTAGCCGGTGGTGTTGTGCAGGAACAGCAGCGGGATGTCGCGCTGGTTGGCGAGCTGGATGAACTGGGCGGCCTTCTGCGACTCGGCGCTGAACAACACGCCCTGGGCGTTGGCGAGGATGCCGACCGGGTAGCCGTGCAGGCGGGCCCAGCCGGTGGCGAGACTCATGCCGTACAGCGGTTTGAACTCGTCGAAGTCGGAGCCGTCGACGATGCGCGCGATGACCTCGCGGGGGTCGAAGGGGATCTTCAGATCGCCGGGAACGATCCCGAGAAGCTCCTCGTTGTCGTATTTGGGTGGCTCTGCGAAGGGGGGATCGGCATGGGCCTTGCGGTGGTTGAGGCGGGCGACGACGCGGCGCGCCTGCCGGAGCGCGTCCGGTTCGTCGGCGGCGAAGTAGTCGGCGAGGCCCGACACGCGCGCGTGCATCTCCGCGCCGCCCAGCGACTCGTCGTCGCTCTCCTCACCGGTCGCCATCTTCACCAGCGGCGGCCCGCCGAGGAACACCTTGGCCCGCTCCTTGACCATGATCACGTGGTCGGACATGCCGGGGATGTAGGCCCCGCCGGCGGTGGAGTTGCCGAAGACGACGGCCACGGTGGGGATGCCGGCCGCCGAGAGCCGGGTCAGGTCGCGGAAGATGGCGCCCCCGGGGATGAAGATCTCCTTCTGGGAGGGCAGATCGGCGCCTCCGGACTCGACGAGGCTGATGCAGGGCAGCCGGTTGGCGAGCGCGATGTCGTTGGCGCGCAGCGCCTTCTTCAGCGACCACGGGTTGCTGGCTCCGCCGCGCACGGTCGGGTCGTTTGCGGTGATCAGGCACTCCACGCCCTCCACGACGCCGATGCCGGTGACGAGGGAGGCGCCCACGGTGTAGTCGCTGCCCCAGGCGGCCAGCGGGGACAGCTCCAGGAACGGCGTGTCCGGGTCGAGGAGCAGTTCGATCCGTTCGCGGGCGAGCAGCTTGCCGCGCCCCCGGTGCCGTTCGACGTACTTGGGGCCGCCGCCCGCGAGCGCCTTCGCGTGCTCGGCGTCCAGGTCGGCGAGCTTGGCGAGCATGGCCTCGCGGTGGGCCCGGTAGTCGGGGCCGCCCGTGTCGAGGGCGGAGGTCAGGACGGTCACAACAGGGCCTCCGGGATGTCCAGGTGGCGGGAGCGCAGCCATTCGCCGAGGGCCTTGGCCTGCGGGTCGAACCGGTGTTGTGCGGCGACGCCCGCGCCGAGGATGCCTTCCACGACGAAGTTCAGGGCGCGCAGGTTGGGCAGTGGATGCCGGGTGACGGGCAGTTCGCGGGCCTCGGGGATCAGCTCCCGGAACCGGTCCACGGTCAGCTCGTGGGCGAGCCAGCGCCACGCGTCGTCCGTCCGCGCCCACACGCCGACGTTGGCGTCCCCGCCCTTGTCGCCGCTGCGCGCTCCGGCGACGAGACCGAGGGGCGCCCGGCGGGTGGGACCGGCCGGCAGCGGCTCGGGGAGCGGGGGTTGCCGTACGGCGTCCGGGGGCCGGGTGTCCTGCGGCGGTGCCACCGGGACACGGCGCCCGTCGTGCAGGACCGCCACGTGCTCGACGGCGTCCTGCGGGACGTACGCGGCCTCGAAGACGCCGTACGGCGCGCCCTTCCCGGGCGGGGCCAGGACGTGGAAGCCTGGGTAGCCGGCCAGGGCCAGTTCGACGGCGGCTTCGCCGATCGCCCGCCCGACGGCACGCTGGTCGGGGTCGCGTACGACGAGCCGCAGCAGGGCGCTGGCCGTCTCCTCGGTGCCGGCGTCGGCGCGGTCGGTGCGGACGAGGTCCCAGCGCACCTCGGCGGGCGGCGACTTGGCGAGCGCGTCGGTCATCTGCTCGCGCACGAGGGCCGCCTTGGCCTCGATGTCGAGCCCGGTGAGGACGAAGGCGACCTCGCCCCGGAAGCCGCCGAGCCGGTTGAGCCCGACCTTGAGCGTGCCGGGCGGCGCCTCCCCCTGCACGCCTTCGATCCGCACCCGGTCCGGGCCGTCCTGGCTCAGCCGTACGGTGTCCAGCCGGGCGGTGGCGTCGGGGCCGAGGTAGCGGGCGCCGGACGTCTCGTAGAGCAGCTGGGCGGTGACGGTGCCGGTGTCGACGAAGCCGCCGGTGCCGGGGTGCTTGGTGATGACGCTGCTGCCGTCGGCGTGGATCTCGGCGAGCGGGAAGCCGGGCCGGCGCACGTCACCGTCGCCGAAGAACGCGTAGTTCCCGCCGGTCGCCTGCGTCCCGCACTCCAGCACGTGCCCGGCGACGACGGCACCGGCGAGCCGGTCGTGGTCGCCTGGTCCCCAGCCGAAGTGGGCGGCGGCGGTCCCGGTGACCAGGGCGGCGTCCGTGACGCGGCCGGTGATCACGATGTCGGCGCCGGCCCGCAGGCACGCGGCGATGCCGAAGCCGCCGAGGTAGGCGTGGGCGGCCAGCGCACCGGGGTGGGCGGCGGTCAGGTCGTCGCCCTCGACGTGCGCGACGCGCACCGGGATGCCCAGCCGCCCCGCCAGTTGCCGTACGGCGTCGGCCAGTCCGGCCGGGTTGAGGCCGCCCGCGTTGGTGACGATGCGGACCCCGCGTTCGTGGGCGAGGCCGAGGCAGTCCTCCAGCTGGCGTGGGAAGGTGCGGGCGTATCCGGCGGCGGGGTCCTTCAGCCGGTCGCGGGCGAGGATCAGCATGGTGAGTTCGGCGAGGTAGTCGCCGGTGAGGACGTCGAGTTCGCCGCCGGTGAGCATCTCGCGCAGGGCGTCGGAGCGGTCGCCGTAGAAGCCGGAGAAGTTGCCGATCCGCAGCACGCTCACGCGCGGTCCTCCTTCGAGCCTCTCGGCGGGCGGCCGGTGCCGGGCGGGCCCGCGAAGGCCTGGGCGATGTCGAGCCAGCGGTCGGCGTCGGGGCCCTCGGCCCGCACGGCGAGGTCGGCGCGGTGGGCGCGCTGGGTGACGAGGAGGCAGAAGTCGAGCGTGGGGCCGGTGACGCGCTGCGGGGAGTCCTCGGGGCCGTGGGACCACAGCTCGCCCGAGGGGGAGGTGACCTCGACCCGGAACTCCTCCCCCGGCACGGGAAGCCCCCGCGCCCCGAAGGCGAAGTCCCGGGCGCGCACCCCGATGCGGACGATGTGCCGCAGCCGGTCGGTGGGCGCGCGGACCACGCCCAGGGTGTCCGCCACGTCCTGGCCGTGGGCCCAGGTCTCCATGAGCCGGCCGGTGGCCATGGAGGCGGCCGACATGGGCGGCCCGAACCAGGGGAAGCGGGCGCCGCGCGGGGCCGCCCGCAGCGCCCGGTCCAGCGCGGCCCGCCCCTCCCGCCAGCGTGCCAGCAGTTCGCCGGGCGCGAGGCGGGCGCCCTCGTCGGCCGCCTCGTCGACGAAGGTGTCGGGCGCCTTGAGCGCCTTCTCGACGACCTCGCCGAATCCGGCCGGGTCGGTGACGGCGAGCAGGGCGCTGCGGTCCGTCCAGTGCAGGTGGGCGATCTGGTGGGCGACGGTCCAGCGGGGCGCGGGCGTCGGCAGGGCCCAGCGCTCCTCGCTCAGGGCGGCCACGAGGTGGTCGAGTGCGTCGCTTTCCTCGCGCAGGTCGTCGATGACGGGCGTCGGCTCGGACATGGGGGGAGCATGGCAGCGGAAGCAGAAACAATCAAGCATGCTTGCATGATTTTCTGCCAGGCCGGGTCGGTGGGGTGCGGCCGGTGACGGCGTCGGCGGGGTGCGGCGGCGGCTGCGCCGGTGGGATGCGGCCGGTAACCACGCCGGTGGGGTTGCGTCCGCGACCGCGCCGGAGGGATGCGGCTGGTAACCACGCCGGTGGGGTTGCGTCCGCGACCGCGCCGGTGGGGTGCGGTCCGGGACCGCGCCGCTCTCAGTCGGTGACCATCGGGTCGACGCTCCCGCGCCGGCCCACCTGGGTGCGGATCGCGCCGATGCTGGCGGCGATGACCAGGGAGATCGCGGCCGCCTGCGGGAGGGAGAGGGACTGGCCGAGGACCAGGAAGCCGGCCGTGGCGGCGATGGCCGGTTCCAGGCTCATCATGACGGCGAAGGTGGAGGCGGGCAGTCGGCGCAGGGCGAGGAGTTCGAGGGTGTAGGGCAGGACCGAGGAGAGCACGGCCACGGCCGAGCCGAGGGCGACGGTCGTCGGGTCCAGCAGGCGGGAGCCCGCGTCGGCGATACCCAGGGGCAGGAAGAGGAGGGCGGCCACCGCCATGGCCAGCGCCAGGCCGTCCGCCTGGGGGAAGCGGCGGCCGGTGCGCGCGCTGAACACGATGTACGCCCCCCACATCGCGCCGGCGCCCAGCGCGAAGGCGACGCCCACCGGGTCCAGGCCGTCGAAGCCGCCCCCGCCCAGCAGGAAGACGCCGGCGAGGGCGAGCCCCGCCCAGAGCACGTTGATCGCGCGGCGCGAGGCCAGGACGGAGAGGGTGAGCGGGCCGAGGACCTCCAGCGTCACGGCCGGGCCCAGCGGGATGCGGTCGACCGCCTCGTAGAACAGGCCGTTCATCGCACCCATGGTGATGCCGAAGACGATCACCGTGCCCCAGTCGGTGCGCGAGTGGCCGCGCAGCCGGGGGCGGCAGACCAGGAGCAGTACGACGGCCGCCGCGAGGAGCCGCAGCGTGACCACGCCGAGCGCGCCGGCGCGCGGCATCAGCGTCACCGCGAGCGCGCCGCCGAACTGGACCGAGACACAGCCGCCCAGCACCAGCCCGACGGGTCCGAACGATCCGAACCGGCCCGGCCCGGGCTCGCCGGGAGCCGCCGCCGTGGTCGAAGGGGCGGTGGCACGGGAGGTGCTGGCGGTGCTCACGGGCGGTCCTGGGGCTGGCTCGGGTGACGATCTTGTTCATCTCGATGTACTGCCGAGTCCAGGGTAATGGACTAGGTCAGGAGTGTGAACCGCTTATGCGACTGTTCTGGATGGCGAGACGGAGGGTTGGCGAGACGGCGGGGTTGGCGAGACGGCGGGGTTGGCGAGACGGCGGGGTGCGGGACGGCGGATGGGTGGGACGTGGGTCAGCGGCGGGCCATGTAGAGGTCGAGGGCCTTGTGCAGGAGGCGGTTCAGCGGAAAATCCCACTCCCCCAGGTACTCGACGGCCTCGCCGCCCGCGCCCACCTTGAAGCGGAGCAGGCCGAGCAGGTGGTTGGACTCCTCCAGGGTGTCGGTGATGCCCCGGAAGTCGTAGACGTGCGCGCCGAGTTCGTGGGCGTCGCACATCATGCGCCACTGCATGGCGTTGTTCGGCTGCGCCTCGCGCCTGCGGCTGGTGGAGGCGCCGTAGGAGTACCAGACGTGACCGCCGACGACGAGCATGGTGGCCGCGGCGAGCACCTCGCCGTCGTGGTGGGCGAGGTAGAGGCGCATGCGGTCGGGGTGTTCGGCGGTGAGCGCGGTCCACATGCGCTGGAAGTACGGCAGCGGGCGCGGGATGAACCTGTCCCGTTCCGCGGTCTCGCTGTAGAGGCCGTAGAACACCGGGAGGTCCTCGTAGCCGCCGCGGACGATCTTGACGCCCGCCTTCTCCGCCTTCTTGATGTTGCGCCGCCACTGCTGGTTGAGCCCCCGGTGGATGTCCTCCAGCGACCGCCCGGCGTACGGCACCTGGCACACGTACCGGGGCTGCCCGGCGGCGAACCCGTCCTCGCCGCCCGGCTCGGACTGCCGCCAGCCCATGGCGCGCAGCCGGCCGGCCAGTTCGGCGGCGCCCGGCTCGTGCGAGGTGGGCTCCGCGTCCCCCAGCCGGCGCAGGCCCGGGTCGGCGATGGCCGCCTTGACCGCGTCCGGGCTCCAGCGCCGGGCGACCACGGGCGGGCCCATCTTCACCGAGAACGCGCCGCGCGCCTTGAGGTGGGCCAGCATCGGCGTCAGCCACTGCTCCAGGTCGGGGGCGCGCCAGTCGATGACGGGGCCCTCCGGCAGGTAGGCGAGGTACCGCTTCACCTTCGGCAGCGGCCGCAGCAGGACCAGCCCGACGCCCACCAGCCGGCCTTCCGCGTCGAACCACCCGAGGCTCTCCGCCGTCCAGTCGGGCTTCACGTCCCCCCAGGACGGCACCTGCATATGGCTGGCGGAGGGGCGGGCCGCCACGAAGGCGAGGTGCTCGGCACGGGTGATGGTCCGCAGGGTGAGGGACATGCAGGCTCGCTCCTTGTGCTCCTTGTGGATCGCGGCTCGTCCCCACCCTACGAACACCCGCCCTCCCCCGCGTTCCCTGCCGTGGCACCCGGGTGTCCGTGCACTCGGCGCGGGCTGCGGCGCTCAGCCCGTGCCCAGCTCGGGCTCGGCTCGGGCTCGGCTCGGGCTCAGCAGCCCGTGCTCAGCCCGCCTCCGGTATGCGGGCCGAGAGCCGCAGGGCCCAGGCGATGCAGCCGAACGCGGCCGTGCAGGTGAGGGCGCGGATCAGGTTCCAGCGGACCCAGGTGTCCTCGAAGGCCGCCCGGACGGCGGCGGGATCGGCGATGTGGCCCGGCGCACCGGCCGCCGCCAGCCGGTCGTTGAGCGGCACGCTGACCGCCCCGGTGATGACCAGCATGGCCAGCTGGAACACCGCCGCCGCGCCGATCCACAGCAGCACCGTACGGCTGCCGCCGCGCAGCTCCAGCACCCCGGCGACGCCGATCAGCACGAGCGCGCCCAGGAAGGACAGCATGAACCAGCCGTTGAGGATGGCCACGTTGATCCGCTGCATCACCTCGATGAAGCTCCGGTCGTCGGCGCGGGCCAGCCCCGGCATGACCGAGCACGAGTACGAGTAGAACAGTCCGGCGCCGAGTCCGGTGGTGAGCGTCGCCCCGAACAGTACGGCCGTGCGAAGAGCGGGCATGTCGGCATTCCCCCGTTTCTGTGGTGTGCCCTCAGTCAACCGAGCGGCCGGATCCCGGGCCATCGTCGAGACGCTCGGCCGCATACGCGACCGTCCACGACGATCTACGCTGCCGGGTGTGGACGCACTCGGCGCACTCCTGACAGGTCCCCGCGCCCGCGGGGCCTTCCTGCTCCGCTCGATGTTCGACCCGCCCTGGGCTATACGCATCCAGGACGAGGCGCCGCTGACCGTGCTGACGATGGTCCGGGGCGAGGGCTGGATCGTGCCCGATCACCGGCCGGCCGTGCGGCTCGGCCCCGGGGACCTCGCCATCGTGCGCGGCCCCGATCCGTACCTGGTCGCGGACGACCCCGCCCGGGAACCGCAGGTGGTGATCCACCCCGGGCAGGTGTCGACCGACCCGGCCGGCGGCGAACTCTGCGCGGAGCTGCACCAGGGCGTCCGCATGTGGGGAGAACGCCCCGACGCCGAGCACGTGCTGATCAGCGGCACCTACCAGCTGCCCGGCGAGGTCAGCGGACGGCTCCTGCGCACCCTGCCGACCGTGCTGCTGCTGACGGCCGGGGAGTGGCGCTCGCCTCTGCTGCCCCTGCTGGAGGCGGAGTTGCGCCGCGACGAGCCCGGACAGCAGGTGGTCCTCGACCGGCTGCTCGACCTCCTGCTGATCACCGCCCTGCGGACGTGGCTGTCCCGGTCCGCTTCCGAGGCACCCGCCTGGTACCGGGCCCACGGCGACCCGGTGGTGGGTCCCGCGCTGACGCTGCTCCACTCCGATCCGGGCCGGCCCTGGACGGTCGCCGATCTCGCCGCGGAGGTGGGCGCCTCGCGTGCCGCCCTCGCCCGTCGCTTCACCGAGCTGGTCGGCGAGCCGCCGATGGCGTACCTCACGGGCTGGCGCCTCGCTCTCGCCGCCGACCTGCTGGCCGAGCCCGACGCCACCCTCACCACGGTCGCCCGTCACGTCGGCTACGGCAGCGCCTTCGCGCTCAGCGCGGCGTTCAAACGGGTCCGCGGGGTCAGCCCGGCCGAACACCGCGCCCTGGCCGGCACCGACTCCGGCCGCTGATCGGGTCGGGGGCGGGTGGCGGCTGGCTTGGAAGCGCCGGCCCACCCTGCCCCGCCGGTTCCCCGCTCGCGAGCCGACCCGAGAACGCCGGACCAGCCTGCCCCACCGGTTCCCCGCTCGCGGGCCGACCCGGGAACGCCGGCCCACCCTGCCGCCGGTTCCCGCTCGCGCGCTGCCCCAGGAAACGCCAGCCCACCCTGCCCCCGCCAGTTCTCCGCTCACCCAGGCTCCCCTCCGCCGCCCGATCTTTCGGTGTCGAGGGCCTCGGCCAGGACCTCCGCCAGGTGCCGTCCGCGCACCCCGGCGAGCTGTTCCAGCTGGGTGCGGCAGGAGAAGCCGTCCGCCAGGACCACCGTCCCGTCCTCCGCGTCCCGCACCGCGGGCAGCAGCTGTTCCTCCGCGCAGGTCTGGGACACCTCGAAGTGACCCTTCTCGAAACCGAAGTTGCCCGCGAGGCCGCAGCAGCCGCCGCTCAGGTCGCCGGTGAGGCCGGCGGACTCGCGCAGTTCGCGGTCTGCGGTGTCGCCGAGGACCGCGTGCTGGTGGCAGTGGGTCTGGCCGGTGACCGGGCGGTTCACTGCGGGCGGGGTCCAGTCGGGGGCGTGTCGGCGCAGGGCCTCGGCGAAGGTGAGGACCGCGGAGGCCAGTTGCCCGGCACGCGGGTCGTCGGGGAGGAGTTCCAATAGGTCGGTGCGGAGGGCCGCCGCACAGCTCGGCTCCAGGACCACGACCGGGAGGCCGGTGCGCAGGGCCGGTTCCATCAGGTCCAGGGTGCGGCGGTGCACGGCGCGGGCGCGGTCGAGCTGGCCGGTGGAGACGTAGGTCAGGCCGCAGCAGACCTTGGCCGGTGCGACGGCGACCTCAAGTCCGGCGTCCTCCAGGACGGTGACGGCCGCCCGGCCAACCGACGGTGCCAGGTGGTCGGTGAAGGTGTCGGGCCACAGGACCACCCGGTCCCGTCCCCCGCCGGGCTGTCCGGCACCGGCCTGCTCTCCGGCACCGCCGGGCTCCACAGCACCGGCCCGCCCCCCGGCACCGCCAGACTGTCCGGCAGCACCTGACTGTCCAGCCGCGCCTGACTGCCCGGCACCTCCCCGCTCTCCAGCACCGCCGGACTTTCCGGCCCTTCCCTGCTCTCCCGCACCGCCCTGTTCTCCCGCACCGCCCAGCTCTCCCACTCCGCCCCGCCTGCGGCGCACGCGTTCCCGCCACCACCCCGTGAACGTCTCCGGTGCCAGCCGGGGGATCTCCCGCTGGGGGGCGATACCGCCGAGCCGTTTCGCCGTGCGGGCCAACGGCCGTATGGCGCTGAGGTAGTTGACGAGAGGCGCGGTGTGGGTGCGGGCGACCCAGCGCAGCCACAGGGGCAGCCATCCCATGGCGTAGTGGGCGGCGGGGCGGCGCCGGCCGGCGTAGTGGTGGTGCAGGAACTCCGCCTTATAGGTGGCCATGTCGACGCCGACGGGGCAGTCCGAGCGGCAGCCCTTGCACGACAGGCACAGGTCCAGGGCGTCCCGTACCTCCGTGGAGCGCCAGCCGTCGGTGACGATCTCGCCCGCGAGCATCTCGTGCAGCAGCCGGGCCCGCCCGCGCGTGGAGTGCTGCTCCTCGCCCGTCGCCCGGAAGGAGGGGCACATGACGGCCGGCCCGGACGCCGTCGTCGTACGGCACTTGGCGACGCCGACGCAGCGGCGGACGGCTGCTCGGAAGTCGCCGCCGTCGGCCGGGTAGCCGAAGGCCACGTCGACCGGGCGGCTCGGGAGCACGGAGAAGCGGAGGCCGGTGTCGAGGGGTGCGGGGCGGACCAGCATGCCGGGGTTGAGCAGGTCGTCGGGGTCCCAGACGGCCTTGGCCCGCTCGAACAGCGCGACCGTCTCCGCGCCGTACATCCGGGGCAGCAGTTCGGCGCGGGCCTGCCCGTCCCCGTGCTCCCCGGACAGTGAGCCGCCGTGGGCCACCACCAGGTCGGCCAGTTCCTCGGAGAACCTGCGGAACCGGCCGACGCCGGCCGGGGTGAGGAGGTCGAAGTCGATGCGGACGTGGATGCAGCCGTCGCCGAAGTGGCCGTACGGAGTGCCGCGCAGGCCGTGGTCGGTGAGCAGGGCGCGGAAGTCCCGCAGGTAGGCGCCGAGCCGGGCGGGCGGCACCGCGCAGTCCTCCCAGCCGGGCCAGGCCTCACTCCCGTCGGGCATGCGGGTCGCCGTACCGCTCGCGTCCTCCCGGATCCGCCACAGCGCCCGCTGCCGGCCGGGGTCGGTCACCACGAGGGAGTCGACGACGTCTGCGGCCCGCACCACCGTCTCCGCACGCGCGCGTGCCTCGCCCCGGGTCCGTCCGCCCGTCTCGACGAACAGCCAGGCGCCGCCCCTGGGCAGCCCGGCCGGGGAGCGCACGAGGTCGGCGGCCATGCCCTCCACGGTCAGCGGCCCGTGCTCCAGGAGTCCGGCGGCGGCCTCGGCGGCGGCGCTCTCGTCGCCGTAGCCCAGCACGGCCAGGGCCCGCGCGCGGGGGGCCTCCACGAGGTCCACGACCGCTTCCGTGAGCACGCCGAGGGTGCCCTCGGAGCCGCAGAAGGAGCGGGCGACGTCGGCATGCTTCTCGGGGAGCAGGGCGTCCAGCGCGTATCCGGAGATGCGGCGGGGCAGTTCGGGGAAGCCGGTGCGCAGCCGGGCCAGGTCGGCCTCCACCAGCGCGCGCAGCCCCTCTGGTGCCCCGACCCAGTCCCGGCCGGGCCGGAGCCACTGGCCGCGCGCGGTGACGACGGTCAGTTCGCGCACGCTGTCGGCGGTCGTGCCCCAGGCCACCGAGTGGGAGCCGCACGAGTTGTTGCCGATCATTCCGCCGAGCGTGCAGCGGCTGTGGGTGGACGGATCGGGGCCGAACCGCAGCCCGTGCGGTGCGGCGGCCTCCTGGAGGTGGTCCAGGACGAGCCCCGGCTGCACGACGGCCGTACGGGTGCCGGGGTCCAGGTCGAGGAGCCGGTTCAGGTGCCGGGTGAAGTCCAGGACCACGCCGGTGCCGGTCGCCTGCCCGGCGATCGACGTGCCGCCGCCCCGCGGGACCACGGGCACGCCGCGCGCCCGGCACACCTCCAGCACGGCGGCCACGTCGTCGGCGTCCCGTGGTGCGACGGCCCCGGCCGGGACGCGCCGGTAGTTGGAGGCGTCCATGGTCACGAGCGCCCGGGAGGTGGTGTCGAAGCCGACCTCGCCCCGGACGGCGGCGCGCAGCTCTGCTTCGAGGCCCGCGAGATCCGCGAGATCCGTCGCGGGATCCGTGAGACCAGCGGTGAGACCCGTCGTGAGACCCGTCGTGAGATCCGTCATGCGTCCAGGATGCATCCGATCACGGACAGTCACCGAAAGTTGTCCACAGGGCCGCCCGTATCGTCGTACAACCGCACAAGTTCACCACCCCAAGATCCCGTCTCATCCGACGGACAGCCCTCCACGCGCGTTCCCCGCACCCGCTAACCTCGCTTTCGTGGCCGATATCGAGATTCCCGCTGACATCAAGCCCGCCGACGGACGCTTCGGCGCAGGCCCCTCCAAGGTGCGCACCGAGGCGCTGGACGCCCTCGCCGCGACCGGCAGCTCCCTGCTCGGCACCTCGCACCGCCAGGCCCCGGTCAAGAACCTGGTCGGCCAGGTCCGCGAGGGCATCAGCTCCCTGTTCTCCCTGCCCGACGGCTACGAGGTCGTCCTCGGCAACGGCGGCTCCACCGCCTTCTGGGACATCGCCACCCACGGACTGATCGAGAACAAGTCCCAGCACCTCACCTTCGGCGAGTTCTCCTCCAAGTTCGCCAAGGCCTCCAAGCTCGCCCCCTGGCTGGCCGAGCCCACCGTGATCGCCTCCGACCCCGGCACCCACCCCGAGGCGAAGGCCGAGACGGGCGTCGACGTCTACGCCCTCACCCACAACGAGACCTCGACCGGTGTCGCGATGCCCATCAAGCGGGTCGCGGGCGCCGACGAGGGCGCCCTCGTCCTGGTGGACGCCACCTCCGGCGCCGGCGGCCTCCCGGTCGACATCTCCGAGACCGACGTCTACTACTTCGCCCCGCAGAAGTCCTTCGCCTCCGACGGCGGCCTGTGGATCGGCGTCTTCTCCCCCGCCGCGATCGAGCGCGCCGAACGCATCCACGCCTCCAACCGGCACATCCCGGAGTTCTTCTCGCTCCCGACGGCGATCGACAACTCCCGCAAGAACCAGACGTACAACACCCCGGCCCTCGCCACCCTCTTCCTGCTCAACCAGCAGTTGGAGTGGCTGAACGGACAGGGCGGCCTGTCCTTCTCCACCGCCCGCACGAAGGACTCCTCCACCCGCCTCTACACCTGGGCCGAGGACAGCAAGTACGCCACCCCGTTCGTCACCGACCCGACCAAGCGCTCCCAGGTCATCGGCACGATCGACTTCGCCGACGAGATCGACGCGGCCGCCGTCGCCAAGGCTCTGCGCGCCAACGGCATCGTCGACACCGAGCCCTACCGCAAGCTCGGCCGCAACCAGCTCCGCATCGCCATGTTCCCCGCGATCGACCCCGCGGACGTCGAGGCACTCACGAAGTGCGTCGACTACGTCATCGAGAAGCTGTAACCGCGTCCGCGAGGACGCGAACGACGGCGGGCCGTCCCGGGAGAGACCGGGCCGGCCCGCCGTGCGTCTCACTCCCCGGCGAACAGCTCCTCAGCCGTCGTCACGGCCACGGAGCGATCGAGCCAGGTCCCCAGTACGTCCAGGTCGGCACAGCCCATGACCCGCTCGCGGACTGACTCGGAGACCGCGACACCTCGCGCACGGAGAACACGGAAGATGGCTTCAGCCTCACCCTGAGCACGGCCCTCGGCGCGTCCCGCCGCGCGTCCTCCGCGCGGACCCGGAGCCACGCTTCCTCCATCACGGTGCCGGCGCCGGGGAAGTTCGGGGTGTATGCGGCCATCAGTTGCCTCCACAGGGCACAGGCCGGGGTTTTCCCCAGACCGATCTCGTGTCGACTCTCCGTTCCAACGGCCTGATCTCGGTGAGGTCGGTGTCCAGCGGCTCGATCGAGCGGTACTCGGGAAAGGAGATGCCCCATGCCGCATGGGTGCCGCACATCGCCGTGTCATCGCTCTGCCCGTCATGCTCACCCGCGCCGCCGCGCCCTCCGCAGTCCGAAGAAGGCCGCCACGCCCAGGAGTACGACGATCGCGCCCACCTTCAGGCCAGGGGTGCTGTCACCCGATGTGGTCGAACTTCCGCCGGAAGAGGGGGACTTGGCAGAGGTCGGCGAGCCGCCGCCCGGTGCGGTCTGTGCCTCGACCGGGCTGTCGGTGCCCTCGCTGCCGTACAGGAGTTTGGTGCCGTCGATGGAGTAGGTGACCGACTCGCCCTGGCCCTGCAAGGGGACGTTGAGCCGGCCCTCGCGCTTGATCTTGCCGCCGTTCCAGTCGTAGTAGATGCCGCCGAAGTAGCCGCGTACGGCGAGCTGTCGGCCGTCGGGGGAGAAGGCGGCGTCGGTGGCCCACAGGTCGACGGGGGCGACCGGGTGGAAGACATTCGTGCCGGAGGCGGACAGGTGCGCCGGGCCCTCGTACAGGTGGCCGCCGTCCTGCTTCTTGTCGATGATGTAGACGCGCCCGGTCTTCGGGTGGACGAGCAACGACTCGGCGTCCCGGGGGCCGTTGGAGTACTTGACGACGTACTGCGTGGCCGTGACCGTCTGGTCCTTCAGCTCCTTCGGCTCGGGCAGCCGGTAGATCCATACGTACGGCCAGGTGCCGCCGAGGTTGTCGCCGATGTCGCCGACGTAGATCTCGTTGTGCGGGCCGATGGAGATCGCCTCGACGTCACGCGGGGCGCCGATGCCGCGCAGCGTCACCCGGGCGACCGTCTTCCCGGTCCGGCTGTCCACGGCGTAGATGTACGGCCCGTCGTCACTGTCGTTGTGCGTCCAGTAGATCCCGGGGTGCAGACGGGACGCGGCCAGGCCGCTGGACTCGGTGATCCTCGGATCCTTGATCGTGAAACCCTGGTCACCGGCACCGCCGTCGGCGGCGGAGGCGGGCAGCGCGCAGGCACCCGCTAGCAGGGCCCCGGCGAGCAGGGCGAACGGTCGGCGCATGCCCCCAGCCTGCCATCCCGGCCCAGCCTGTCATCGAGGACACCGGGACACGGCGCCCGACGTGGTGGGCCTCACACCCCACCCGCCGCCGGGATCGACCATCATGAGCGGATGCTCAGGTTCATGCCCGTAGGTGACTCCATGACGATCGGGAGCGCGGGCGAACACACCTGGCGTTACCGGCTGTGGCGGCACCTGTGCGAGACGTACGGCGGCCCCTTCACGTTCGTCGGCCCGCGCGAGGAGCTGTACGACAAGTCCGCCGAGGCCCCGACCTCGTACGCCTACGCCGATCCAAACTTTCCCCGCGCCCACCTGGCCGGCTGGGGCGAGGGCTGGCAGCAGATGACTCCGCTGATCGGCGAGGCGGTACGGCGGCACCGGCCCGACGTGCTCCTGGTCTCCCTCGGCCTGATCGACCTGGGCTTCTACACCAACGCCGAGCAGACGGCGGCGAACGTCCGCGCCTTCGTCGCCGCCGCCCGCGAGGCCCGGCCCCGCGTCCGCATGGTGCTGCTCCCGGTGATCCCCAACATCCGCGCCCTGACGGACGCGCCCTTCGCCGCCCAGGTCGAGCAGTTCAACGACCTGCTCGCCAAGACGGTCGCGGACCTGGACGAACCCCGCTCGCCGCTGCTGCTGGCCTCGCCGCCGGAGTCGTACGACATCGACACCGACACCTACGACGGGACGCATCCCAACGCGAGCGGCGAGCACCGGATCGCGGCGGCCTTCGCGGGGGCGATGTGGGAGGCCTGGGACATCGGACATCCGTACGCGGCCTGAACAGATTGTCAGTATTGGCCGAATTCCGGCGTCTCTTGGTCACGGTGCGTATCGTTGAACAGCGCGGTCGCACTCGTCCACAGAGCGGCCGGGGAGGAGCGCCACGATGACCGTCCTTGAAGACAGGATCGCGATGGCCGAGAGCGACACCGAGAACATGCTCGACGAGATGTTCGACCGGCTCGAGAAGATGCCCGTCCCCGAGGGATACAAGGTCGAGATCGTCGAGGGGACCGTATACATGTCGCCGCAGCGGGACACCCACTGGGAGATCATCCTGGACATCGTCGAGCAGTTGCGGCCCAAGTACCCCCGCAAGCGCATCAAGTCCGACGTCCGCCTCGACTACCCGGGCCACCTCAACGGCTTCGCGACGGACGTGACCGTCATGGTCGAGGGCGCCGAGAAGACGGAGACGGGACACTGGCGGTACCAGGACGTCGAGTTCGTCGCCGAGGTCATCTCCAAGGGGACGGCAGCCAACGACTACGGCCCCAAGAAGACCGCATACGCCACGGCCGAAGTCCCCGTCTTCGTCATCGCCGACCCCTACCAGCGCCGGTGCCACATCTACACCCAGCCCAAAGAGGGCGACTACGAGATCGAGACCACGGTCCCCTTCGGCAGCGACCTGGACCTCACCCATACCGTCGTGGGCCTCATTCTCAAGACCGACGAGTTCCCTCACGACTGACCGCCCTCAGGCCCCGGCGGACTCGGGCCGCAGCCGCTCCGCCAGGAACCCCAGGATCTCGTCCCTCGCCCGCACCGTCGGATGCCCCTCCCCGTCGACGAAGTGCGCGGTGACGACGCTGTGCGGAGTGCCGACCGTGTCCCGGAAGAACGGCGGCGGATCGGTGTTCGCGGCGCCGTCGGGCAGCACGCGGCCGTCGAAGGCCCCGCCCAGCAGGGACCGGTACGCGGCGAACCGCTGCCCGGTGCACCAGCGGTCCCCCGCGAAGCGGTAGGCGAGGACCGTCAGCCCGTCCCGGTCCACCCGCTCCCGTACGGCGGCGGCGTCCTCCGCGCTCAACTCCAGCCCGGCCGGGTCGTCCAGCGGCAGTGAGGGGTGGTTGACCACGGGGGCGATGACGGCGGGTTCCAGCGCCATCGTGAGGGCGAAGTTCCCCGTGAAGCACAGCCCGATCGCCCCGACCCCCGGCCCGCCGCACTCGGCGTGCGCCTGCCGCGCGAGCCCCCGCAGCCACGCCGTCACCGGACTCGTCCCGCCCCCGGCGAACGCCCGGAACTCCGCGCTCACGCACGCCCGCCGCACCACCACCTCCCCCCGCTCGGCCGTGGGATACCCCCCGTCGGTCCCGAACAGCGACGGCACGTACACCCGGAACCCCGCGTCCCGGACCCAGCGCGCCAGCCGGAGCACGTCCGGGCTGATGCCCGGCATCTCCGGCATCAGCACGACGGCGGGCCCGGTCCCGGCTACGTGGACGCCCTTCGCCACCCCATTCACCGTCACCTCCCAGCGTACGAAGTCGGTGATGGGGTCGTCGGCGGGATGACGGTCGGCGGGGTCACCGTCGGCGGGACGACGGTCGTCAGCGGCAGCGCTCATGGGCCTCATGCGCCCTACGGTGACGGCCCGGACCACCCCCCGACGAGAGGCGGGATCGCCACCCTCCGGGGTAATCTCGCCACCACCCTTCGGGGTGTCCCGCCGCCACCGTCACCCCAGGGGGCACCCGTGACCGCACTCCGGATCGGCGTCCTCGCCTACCCCGGCTGCTTCGCCTCGGAGGTGTTCGGCGTCCCCGACCTCCTCATCATGGCCACGCACATCGCCGGCCCGGACCACCCCGGCTACGAGGTCTCGGTCGTCTCCCCGCGCCGCCGCGTGACCGCGTCCGGCGGTACGGCCCTCGCCGTCAGGCCCCTGCGTGAGGTGGACGTCCTCATCGTCCCCGGCTTCGCACTCCTCCCCGCCACCGACATACCGGCGGCATTGGCCGCCCTCCGCCCCGAGACCGAGGCGATCCGTGCCCACGCGGCCACGGGGAACGCCACCGTCGCCATCTGCGTGGGCGCGTTCCTCGCCGGGGAGGCGGGCCTGCTCCGACACCGCGAGGCCACCACCGCCTGGCTGTTCGCCCCCGAACTGGCCCGCCTGCACCCCCACACGCGCGTCCGGCCGGACCGCCTGGTGGTCACGGACGACGGCGTGACGACGACGGCCGCCTTCAGCGCCATGTACGACTTCGCCCTCGACCTGATCCGCCGGCACAGCGGCCCGGCCGTGGCCCGCACCACGGCACGCGTGGCCCTCGTCGACGACGCCCGCTCCTCCCAGACCCCCTACGTGGACGCGCGACTGCTCCCCCGCCCCGGCGCCGCGTTCTCCCACCAGGTCATGCGCCGGCTCGACCAGCATCTGGCCGCCCCCTACGACCTCCCCGCCCTCTCGGCCGCCTTCGGCGTCAGCACCCGCACCCTGCTGCGCCGCTTCACCACCGAGACCGGCCAGACCCCGCTGCGCTACCTCCAGGGGTCCCGCGTCCGCCGGGCCCGCCACCTGCTGGAGACCACGGACCGCACGGTCGCCGCCATCGCCGCCGCCGTCGGCTACAAGGACCCCGGCACCTTCTCCGCCCTGTTCACCGCCCACACCGGCAGGCGCCCCACCGCCTACCGCACCGCCTTCCGCCGCCCGGCCGATCGGATCGTCCGCCCCGGGCCGCCGTAATCGCTTGCTTCGAGCGCACTCCACGCCGTTGGCTAGGGAGACATGGAGTACACGCAGCTAGGACGCACCGGACTCAAGGTCAGCCGACTCGTCCTCGGCACCATGAACTTCGGCCCGCAGACCGACGAAGCCGACTCGCACTCGATCATGGACGCGGCGCTGGACGCCGGCATCAACTACTTCGACACGGCGAACGTGTACGGCTGGGGTGAGAACAAGGGCCGTACCGAGTCGATCATCGGCAACTGGTTCGCGGGGGACCCGGGGCGGCGGGACAAGGTCGTGCTCGCGACCAAGGTGTACGCGAACATGGCCGCCAGTACCGACGCCTGGCCCAACCACGACAAGCTCTCCGCGCTGAACATCCGCCGGGCCGTCGACGCCAGCCTCAAGCGGCTCCGGACCGACCACATCGACATCTACCAGTTCCACCACGTCGACCGCAGCACGCCGTTCGACGAGATCTGGCAGGCGATCGACGTCCTCGTGCAGCAGGGCAAGATCCTCTACGTGGGGTCCAGCAACTTCCCCGGCTACAAGATCGCCCAGGCGAACGAGGCCGCGGCCCGGCGGGCCGGCACCATCGGGCTCGTCAGCGAGCAGTGCCTCTACAACCTGTACGAGCGGCGCGCCGAGATGGAGGTCATCCCGGCCGCCCAGGACTACGGCCTCGGCGTCATCCCGTGGTCGCCCCTGCACGGGGGCCTGCTCGGCGGAATCCTCAAGAAGGAGGTGCGGGGCGGGCGCCGCGCCTCCGGGCGGGCCGCCGACACCCTCGCCGACCCGGCCGCACGGTCGCGGATCCAGGCGTACGAGGACCTGCTCGACAAGCACGGTCTGGAGCCCGGCGAGGTCGCGCTGGCCTGGCTGCTCACCCGGCCCGGCGTGACCGGCCCGATCGTCGGCCCGCGCACGGCCGGGCAACTCGCCTCCGCGCTGCGGGCGGCCGAGCTGGAGCTGAGCGAGGAGCTGCTGGCCGGCCTGGACGAGATCTTCCCGGGGCCGGGTCCGTCGCCGGAGGCCTTCGCCTGGTAGCGGCTCGCTCGCCGAGCCGCGGGGTGCGGGGCACGCCGGCGGGCGCCGCGGGGCGTGCCGGGGCGGTGGCCGGTCACCTTCCCAGGGCCGCCGCCACCGCCACCACCGCGAACATCAGCACCAGCACGACGGCCATGATCAGGTTCCGGGTCTTCGGGTCCACGTCGTCGAGCCTAACCGGCCGCCTCGAACGGCCAGCGGCCGACCGTCTCGTAGCGGGGCTGTTCCCCCGGCACCCCGGACCTCGGCAGCCGGCTGCGGACCAGCGCCAGCTCGGACACGGTCCACTGGGCGCCGCGGAAGCCGGCGAGGGCGTCGAGGTACGGCCGGGTGTCGAGCGTGCCGCGGCCGCGGGCCAGGGTCAGGTGGGCCTTGTAGCGGCGGTGCTCGTCCCGCGCGAGGCCGGCCTTGCGGGCCGCCGCCTCCGCGCGGCCGGCCAGCACGCGCAGTGCCTCCACGTCGCCGGCGGCGCCCGTCCAGAGGGCCTTGCCGTGGCCGAACTGGCCGCCGCCGGAGAGGGCGAGCGGGAAGGGGGCGGTGCGGTGCGCCGCGCGGGCCAGGCGGTCCGAGAGGGCGGGGAGGAGGTCGTCGTCGACCTCGCCGTAGAAGGCGAGGGTGAGGTGCCAGCCGGGCCGACCGGTCCACCGCAGCCGGTCCGCCCCCGGCAGCTCCCTCAACCGGGCGACCTGGACGGCGAGTTCGTCCGTGATGCCTTCCGGGGGCAGCACGGCGGCGAAGAGTCTCATGCGGTCACTGTCCCAGAACCGTCCCCGCCGGTTCGGGCGGAAATGCCGTGGCCAGGCCGCGACGAGCGTGGGCAGGATGAGCGGCATGACGCTCACGATCCGCGCAGGCGGCCCCGAAGACGCTCCGTCGGTCCTCCGGATGCTGGACAGCTCCGTGGAATGGCTGGTCGCACAGGGCAGGACCCGGCAGTGGGGCACCGAGCCCTGGTCCACGGACCCGAAGGCGGTGGCGATGGTCGAGCGGTACGTCGCCCAGGGCACCCCGTACATCGCGGAGGTGGACGGCGTCCCGGCCGCCACCCTCACCCTCACCGACGCCCCCGGCGCCTACCTGGCCCGCGCCGACGAGCCCGAGCGGTACATCCACCTGCTCGCCTCCGACCGCCGCTTCAAGGGCCACGGCGCGGGAGCCGCGCTGCTCGCCCACGCCGCCGAGGAGACCCGGCGGGCCGGGGTGTCCCTGCTCCGCGTCGACTGCTACGCGGGCGACGATGGCAAGCTGGTCGCCTTCTACGAACGCAACGGCTTCACCCGCACCGAGTCCTTCCTGCACGGTGCGGACGAGTGGCCGGGCCAGGTGCTGGCCCGCCGGGTGCGCCAACGGCGCGGCTACCGGTTCCGGTAGCGGCGCGACTACGCCGTCGCCAGCTCCCGCTCCCTGGGGACGAACCGCACGCGCGGGTAGCCGCGGTGCCAGCCGACCGAGACCTTGAGGCCGCCGATGCGGACCAGGGCCAGGCCGATGGCGGCGGCGGCCGCGGCGGAGACGATGCCGCCGAGGGCGAAGCCGACGTGGGCGCCGTAGGTGTCGGTGACCCAGCCGACGAGCGGCGCGCCCAGCGGCGTACCGCCGACGAAGACCATCATGAACAGGGCCATCACACGCCCCCGCATGGCCGGGTCGGTGGACATCTGCACGGCGGTGTTCGCGGTGACGTTGACCGTCATGCCGAACACCCCGAGCGGCACCATGAACAGCGCGAACAGCCAGTACGACGGGGTCAGCGCGGCCACGACCTCCAGCAGGCCGAAGGTCGCCGCGGCCGCGATCAGCAGCCGCATCCGGGCCGTGCCGCGCCGGGCGGCGAGCAGGGCGCCGATCAGGGAGCCGACGGCCATCAGCGTGTTGAAGAGGCTGTAGGCGCCGGCGCCGGCGTGGAAGACGTCGTCGGCGTAGGCGGACAGCCACACCGGGAAGTTGAAGCCGAAGGTGCCGATGAACCCGACGAGGACGATGGGCCAGATCAGGTCGGGGCGCCCGGCGACGTAGCGCAGGCCCTCCCGCAGCTGTCCCTTGCTCCGCGGCGCGCGCTCGATGACGTGCAGTTCACGCGCGCGCATCAGCAGCAGGCCGGTGATGGGCGCGACGAAGGACAGGCCGTTGAGGAGGAACGCCCAACCGGTGCCCACGCCGGTGATCAGGAGACCGGCGACGGCCGGGCCGACCAGGCGGGCGGACTGGAAGTTCGCCGAGTTCAGGCTGACCGCGTTCTGCAGCTGCGCCGTCCCGACCATCTCGGTGACGAAGGACTGGCGGGCCGGGTTGTCCACGACCGTGGCGAGGCCGACGGCGAAGGCGGCGACGTACACGTGCCAGACCTGGACGTGGCCGGTCAGGGTCAGGGCGGCGAGGGCCAGGCCGGTGAGGGCCATGGACGACTGGGTGACGAGCAGGGTGGGCCGCTTGGGCAGCCGGTCGACGAGGACGCCGCCGTAGAGGCCGAACAGCAGCATCGGCAGGAACTGCAGGGCCGTGGTGATGCCCACGGCCGCGGAGGAGCCGGTGAGGCTGAGCACCAGCCAGTCCTGGGCGATGCGCTGCATCCAGGTGCCGGTGTTGGACACGACCTGGCCTATGAAGAACAGGCGGTAGTTCCGGACCTTCAGCGAGCTGAACATCGAGGACTTGCGGGCGGTGGGGGTAGTAGGGGTCGGTGCGGGGGCGGAAGCTGCTCCGGATCCCGTACTCAAGAAAATGCGCCTCCCTGGTGTTCTGGGTGCGTCGACTCGTTCGACGTGCTTCTTACAGATGTGCTTCTTACAGATGTGCGAGCTTCTCCAGGACGGGGGCGGCGGCGCGCAGTTTGGCCCACTCGTCCTCGTCAAGGTCGGCGACGAGGCCGGCCAGGAAGGCGTTGCGCTTGCGGCGGCTCTCCTCCAGCATCGCCTCGGCCTGTTCGGTCCGGGTGACGACCTTCTGGCGCCGGTCGTCGGGATGCGGCTCCAGACGGACCAGTCCCTTGGCCTCCAGCAGCGCGACGATGCGGGTCATCGACGGCGGCTGCACGTGCTCCTTGCGGGCCAGCTCACCGGGGGTGGCCTGGCCGCAGCGGGAGAGGGTGCCCAGCACCGACATCTCGGTGGGGCTCAGCGACTCGTCGACCCGCTGGTGCTTGAGCCGACGGGACAACCGCATCACGGCGGAGCGGAGGGAGTTCACGGCGGCCGCGTCGTCGCCATGGGAAAGGTCCGGCATGGTCTTTAGCGTAACTCATTACTCTCGCTAAAGACCACTGGAACGCGCCAGAATGCCCGTGATCCGGGCCACTCAAGCGCCGCATCACCCATATGGGTGATCTCCGCGCGGAACGTGACACACGGAGCCGGGGCGTGCCGGGACCCTCGTCTGCATGGGGACCAGCGTGCTCAGCCTGCGGATAGACGGGGAGCTGCTCGAAAGGCTCCGGCGCCATGCGGCCAAAAGGGGAATGAGCGTCCAGGACTATGTCGTCCGGACGCTCGTTCGCGATGACTTCGACGAGCGGTTCCAGACCGCCGTGGAGGAGACGGAGCGGTTCTACGGGGTCGGGTGACCGGCAGGGCTACCGGCCGGGCTCAGGTGAGGCCGAACGCCGGCATCAGGTAGTAGAAGGTGAACACCGCCGAGACGATGTACATCGGCACCGGGATGTCCCGCGCCCGGCCGGCCGCGAGGCGCAGTACCACGAAGGTGATGAAGCCCATGCCGATGCCGTTGGTGATCGAGTAGGTGAACGGCATCATCAGCATGGTCACGAAGGCCGGGACGGCCAGCGTGTAGTCGGTCCAGTCGATCTCCCGGACCGAGCCGGCCAGGATCAGGAAGCCGACCGCGAGCAGCGCCGGGGTGGCCGCCTGGGACGGGACCATCGTGGCGACCGGGGTGAGGAACAGCGCCAGGCCGAACAGGGCGCCGGTGACGACGTTCGCGAGGCCGGTCCTGGCCCCCTCGCCGACGCCTGCCGTGGACTCCACGAAGCAGGTGGTGGCCGAGGAGGAGCTGGCGCCGCCGACCGCGACCGCGACGCCGTCGATGAAGAGGACCTTGCCGATGCCGGGCATCTGGCCCTCGGCGTCGGTCAGCTTGGCCTCGTCGCTGACGCCCATGATCGTGCCCATGGCGTCGAAGAAGCAGGACAGCAGGACGGTGAAGACGAAGAGGACGCCGGTCAGGATGCCGACCTTGTGGAAGCCGCCGAACAGGCTGACCTGGCCGATCAGCCCGAAGTCGGGCGAGGCGACCGGGTTGCCGGGCCACTTCGGGGTGGTCAGGCCCCAGGAGGGCACCTTGGCGACCGCGTTGATGATCACCGCGAGGACGGTCATCGACACGATGGAGATCAGGATGGCGCCGGACACCTTGCGCACGATCAGCGCGAGGGTGAGCAGGGAGCCGAGCACGAAGACGAGGACCGGCCAGCCGTTGAGGTGACCGTCGGCGCCGAGCTGGAGCGGGACGGTGGTCTGGGCGATGTCCGGGATGCGGCTGACGAAGCCGGAGTCGACGAGGCCGATCAGCATGATGAAGAGGCCGATGCCGATCGAGATCGCCTTGCGCAGGCTGTACGGCACGGCGTTCATCACGCGCTCGCGCAGACCGGTGGCCACCAGGAGCATGACGACGAAGCCGGCGAGGACGACCATGCCCATGGCGTCCGGCCAGGACATGCGGGGCGCGAGCTGGAGCGCGACGACCGTGTTGACGCCGAGGCCGGCGGCGAGGGCGATCGGGACGTTGCCGATGACGCCCATCAGGAGGGTGGTGAAGGCGGCGGTGACGGCGGTGGCCGTGACCAGCTGACCATGGTCGAGGTGGTGCCCGTACATGTCCTTCGCACTGCCGAGGATGATCGGGTTCAGCACGATGATGTACGCCATCGCGAAGAAGGTGGCGAAGCCGCCCCGGATCTCGCGGGCGAGGGAGCTGCCGCGCTCGGAGATGCGGAAGTAGCGGTCGACGGCGCCGGAGCCGGTGGCGCCGCCCGGCTTCCCGGGGGTGGGGACCTTGGCGGGTGCCGAGGTGGAGGACATGCGGGACCTCATCACCAGCGGGGGTCCCCCGAGCCCCGTTGGAGTTTCTGACGAAAGAAAGTCGGACAGAAGTTGGCCAGAAGTTGGCCCTAGACAAACGGTTTCAGTATGAACGTATGAGGGCTAGATCGCTATCTCCGCGCGTAGAGCCCGGTGGGGCTGGGGTGGGGCCTGGTGCGGCTTGGTGCCGGGCAGCGGCTCACCGTGGCCGGGGACCGCCTCGTAAGCTGTGCTCCATGGCTAAGTGGACCGCGAAGCACGAGGCGCCGGAACCCCTGGAGGGGCCCGTGGTCGCCACCATCACCGGTGGCACGATCCTGTGGTTCGTCCTCTTCCTGGTCCAGCTCCCCTTCTACGGCTGGTTCGACTCCCACGACCACCTGTGGTGGCTGTGGACCTGCCTCGCCGGGGCGGGCCTGGGGCTCATCGGCATCTGGTACGTCCGCAAGAGGGACGCGGCGATCAAGAGGGACGCCGCGCTGAGCGAGGCCGAGTCTGCGCCTCGGGAGCCTGCTGAGTAGCCCTGTCTTTGCGTGGCCCGCTGGAAACCCCGCCCGCTGAAAGGGGCGCCGCCGGCCGCAGCGAAGTCCGAGGCGCCGCCCGCTGAAAGCGCACCTCCGCTGGGCCCACCCGTGCCGCCCTGGGGGTCCCCCCAGGCCCTCAAGGCACAGGGGGAGGCACGCATGCCCGCAGCTCTGAGCGCGGCGAGCGGGGTGGGCCGGGGTTTTGCCGGGTGGGCGGGTGGGGGGGTTCGCACGTACCGTCGAGGCATGGCCCACATTGACGCGGGGGCCGAGCTGGACCCCGTGCATCCGGTCGCCCTGCCCGAGCGCCGGGCGGCGGGGCTGACCGGCGCCGAGGTAGCGCAGCGCGTCGCACGCGGCCAGGTGAACGACGTACCGGTGCGCAGCAGCCGTTCCCTCACGGACATCGTCCGGGCCAACGTCTTCACCCGGTTCAACGCCATCATCGGCGTCCTGTGGATCATCACCTTCCTCGTCGCCCCCATCCAGGACAGCCTCTTCGGCTTCGTGATCCTCGCCAACACCGGCATCGGCATCGTCCAGGAGTGGCGGGCCAAGCAGACCCTGGACTCGCTCGCCGTCATCGGTGAGGCCCGGCCGACGGTCCGCCGGGACGGCACCGCCACCGAGGTGCCGACCAGCGGGATCGTGCTGGACGACCTCGTCGAGATCGGCCCCGGCGACAAGGTCGTCGTGGACGGCGTGTGCGCCGAGGCCGACGGTCTGGAGATCGACGAGTCACTGCTGACCGGTGAGGCCGACCCCGTCGTCAAACACCCCGGCGACTCGGTCATGTCCGGCAGCTTCGTCGTCGCCGGCGCCGGCGCGTTCACCGCGACCAAGGTGGGCCGCGAGGCCTACGCCGCCCAGCTCGCCGAGGAGGCGTCCCGGTTCACGCTGGTCCACTCCGAGCTGCGCACCGGCATCTCCACGATCCTGAAGTACGTCACCTGGATGATGGTCCCGGCCGCTCTCGGTCTGGTCGCCACCCAGCTCGTGGCCCAGCACCACGCCGCGAAGGACGCGGTCGCCCGCACCGTCGGCGGCATCATCCCCATGGTCCCGGAGGGCCTGGTGCTGCTGACCTCGGTCGCCTTCGCGATCGGGGTGATCCGGCTGGGCCGCAAGCAGTGCCTCGTGCAGGAGCTCCCGGCGATCGAGGGCCTGGCCCGCGTCGACACCGTATGCCTGGACAAGACGGGCACGCTCACCGAGGGCGGCATGGACGTCACCGCGCTGCACACCCTGGGCGACAGCGACGAGGCGTACGTCCGTACCGTGCTCGGCGCCCTCGGCGAGTCCGACCCACGCCCCAACGCCTCCCTCCAGGCCATCATCGACGCCTACCCGGACAGTGAGGAGTGGCGGTGCGTGGAGTCACTGCCATTCTCCTCGGCCCGCAAGTACAGCGGCGCCACGTTCAGCGAGGGCGACGGCGAGACCAGCACGTGGCTGCTGGGCGCCCCGGACGTGCTGCTCGGCGGCGACGGCGACAGCGAGGGTGACAGCGCCAGCGACCGCGGTGACCACGGCGGCGACCCGGCCCTCGCCGAGACCGAGCGCCTCAACGAGCAGGGGCTGCGGGTCCTGCTCCTGGCCCGCGCCACCCGCGACCTCGACGACACCGAGCCGCAGCGCGGCGCCCGCCCGGCCGCCCTCGTCGTACTGGAGCAGCGGCTGCGCCCGGACGCGGCCGACACCCTGCGCTACTTCGCCGAGCAGAACGTCCGCGCCAAGGTCGTCTCCGGGGACAACGCGGTGTCCGTCGGCGCGGTCGCCGAGAAGCTGGGGCTCGCGGGTGCGGCGGTGGACGCGCGCCGGCTGCCCGCCGACCGCGAGGGCATGGCGGGCGCGCTGGAGGAGGCGACCGTCTTCGGCCGGGTCACCCCGCGGCAGAAGCGGGACATGGTGGGCGCGCTGCAGTCGCGCGGGCACACGGTCGCGATGACCGGGGACGGGGTGAACGACGTCCTGGCGCTGAAGGACGCGGACATCGGGGTCTCGATGGGCTCGGGTTCGGAGGCGACGCGGGCGGTGGCGCAGATCGTGCTGCTGGACAACAGCTTCGCCACGCTGCCGTCGGTGGTCGCCGAGGGCCGCCGGGTGATCGGCAACATCACGCGGGTGGCGACGCTGTTCCTGGTCAAGACGGTGTACTCGGTGCTGCTGGCGGTGCTGGTGGTGTGCTGGCAGGTGCCGTACCCGTTCCTGCCCCGGCATCTGACGCTGCTGTCGACGCTGACGATCGGCGTCCCGGCGTTCTTCCTGGCGCTGGCGCCCAACGCGGAGCGGGCGCGGCCGCACTTCGTGCGCCGGGTGATGCGGTACGCGGTGCCGGGCGGGCTGGTGGCCGGGGTGGCGACCTTCGTGATGTACCTGATCGCCCGCCACTTCTACACCGGCCCCGGCTCCCTGGACGCGGAGACCAGCGCGGCGACACTCACCCTGTTCCTGATCTCGATGTGGGTGCTGGCGATCGTCGCCCGCCCCTACACCTGGTGGCGCGTCGCGCTGGTCGCCGCGATGTTCGGCGCGTTCCTCGTCGTGCTCGCCGTACCGGCCCTGCAGAGCTTCTTCGCGCTGCGGCTGGTGGGCGTCACGATGCCGTGGACGGCGGTCGCGGTGGCGGCGGTGGCGGCGGCCACCCTGGACCTCACGTGGAGGTGGGTGGACCGCCGCGCATCCGCTTAGCGCTGGGCACCAGCCGACGAGACAGGGTCGCCGCTCGGCCGCGGGTCCGTCGTGGCCGGTCGCGCCCGCGCGGCGGAGCCGCACACCGGCACTTCCCCGCGCCCCTTACGGGGCACGGGGAACGCGTCTCCTACTTCACGTCCACGTAGTCGCCCGTGGCGTTGACCGCCGGGGTCGTGGTCGTGCCGGCGAAGCTGTAGCGCCAGTAGCCGTCGTAGTGGGCGGTCGTCGTGGTCTTCGCGACGCCGTACGCGTCGGTGTAGACCGTCTTGACGGTGGTGTACGTGGTCGTACCCGCCTTGCGGAACTGGAGCTTGACCGGCTGCTTGGTGTAGCCGTGGTAGTGGTTGTCCTCCCAGTTGGCACGGGAGAGCTTGCCGGTGACGGTGAGGGTCTTGCCCGCGTAGACCGGCTCGGGCGAGGCGTTGACGGTCAGCTGTGAGAAGCGCTGCACCTTGGTGGTGCCCATGCCTCCCTGGTCCTTGAAGCCGACCTTGCTCATGTCGGGGTTGCTCGGGTCCTGCCCGTTGAAGGCGAATGCCTCGGCAGCGAGGGTCCAGGTGCCGGCGTCGGCGTTCTTCAGCTCGCCGTCGGCCGGGTGGAGGTCGACGGTGCCCTTGCAGGTGGCGGTGGTCGACGTGGTGGCCGTACAGGTGGCGAAGTCGTCGCCCTCCAGCGTCTTGGTCGGGTCGTCCAGCGAACCGCGGTAGAGGTAGGCGTCGCTGAAGAAGTCGTCCGCCTTGATGTCGACGTCGGCGCCGTGCGTCAGGGTGTACGTGTACGTGGTGTGGACCACGTTGGTGGTGCCGACCTTGACTGCCGAGGCGATCTTCAGTTGGGAGAAGCCGGCGTTCAGGGTGTACGGCGTTCCGCTGGTCCCGGTGGCCTGTGCGGCCGGCACGGCGAGGGCGGAAAGGGCCAGGGCGCCGGAAACGGCGGCCACAGTGGCTCGTATGCGCATGTTGCGTTCCCTAGGAGGGAGAAGTGATCGGTGAGTCGGTTGACTCACCGATCAGATACACGACGGCGGGGACCGGGTTGTACGGCGAGCCGCCCCCGCGGGCCAGATTTTGACGCTGGTTTACGCGCCCATGACACAGACGTGAGGGATCGGCGGCGCCGTCAGTCGAACCAGCGGTCGCGCGCCAGTTCCTGGGTCCTGGACGGGTCCTCCAGGAGCGCGGCGACCTCGAAGCGGCGGGGCCACTGGCCGGCCGCCCAGGCGAGGCCGGCGGCGACGCCTTCCAGCGTGGCCGCGTGCAGCACCCCGTCGTCGGTGAGCCGCCAGTCGATCTCCACGCCGTCGACGACGAGTTCCTCGTGTTCGACGTACGTCCGCGGGGTGCGCGCCCCCAGCAGCACCCGCACCGGTTCCGGTACGTCGTGCTCGGCGCCCTCGGAGTGCACCTCGCCGGTGACGGACTCGCTCAGCCGCCGTACCTGGAACAGCTCGGCCAGTTCGGCGGCCCGGGACGGGCGGACCGGCAGCAGCGGGACACCGGAGGTGAACGGCAGCAGGTCGGGCGAGTCGACGACGACGGCGTCGGCCGCGTCCACGACCGTCACCCGTCCGTCGACGACGGCCCGCAGCTCCTCCGGCAGGGTCACCTGCTCGGGGTCCAGGTCCGCCAGCGCGCCGTAGAGGCCGTGCAGTTGGGCGGGGCCTACCGCCCGCTCCGGATCGGCGAGCCGGTCGAGCAGTTCGGCGGCGCCGCCCGGCTCGTCCAGCAGCGCGGCCACCGAGGTCCGTACCCCCAGCGCCCGCAGGACCTGCTCGTCCTCGAACCCGGTGGCGTCGGCCTCGTCGTACAGCCCGTGCAGCAGCGGGTCGCCGCCGGCCGCGAGGAGACCGGCGGGCCGGCGGCCGTCGAGCACCGGGTGCCCGCGCAGCCACCAGGCGGTGTACGGCCGTACGACCTCGTGCGTGCCGTCGTGCAGCAGGACGCGCACCGGCTGGGTGAGCGCGTCGCGCAGCGGCGGGCGGGCGAGCAGGGCGAGGGCCTCGGGCCAGTGGTCGTCGTCGACGAGGTCCAGGTCCCGCACGGCGACCAGTTCGGTCGCCACCGGGGGCACCGGGCTGTCCGGGAAGCGGTCGAGGATGTCCTCGCTCCACACGTCGACGGCGTCCAGCAGTCCGGCGTCGTCCGGTTCGGCGAAGTCCCCGTCGCGGGGCTCCAGTTCGTCGGGGTCGAGGACGACGTCCGTGGCGCGGACCAGTGCGAAGTCCGCGAGGACCCCGCACGCGGTCAGGGGCTGCTCGCCCCACTTGTCCGCCAGCTCGCCGTCCACGGCCGCCAGTTCGCCGTCGCGGATGACGCGGGCGAAGGCGCTGCCGGGGAACACCAGCTCCCCGGCTGGCGCGAGTTCGCCGTCCTCGTCGGGCAGCGCGAGCGCGCCGAGCCACGGCTCGTCACCGGGCTCCAGACCGGCGTCCCGCACCAACGCGAGGACGGTGTCGGCCAGTTCCTCGGCGTCCGGCGCGTCCTCGTCCCACAGCGCGCCGCCCTCGTCGTCCAGCGAGGCCGCCACGGCCGCGCGCACCTGCGGGGTGGTGAGGACCGCGCGCGGGGAGGCGGGCAGCGCGCCCAGCTTCTCCAGCAGCGGGTGCGCCGCGTCCTCGTGGGCCACCTTCAGGCCCAGCCGGGCCAGCACCTCGGGGTCGGTGCGGGCCGCGTCCGGCGCGGGCAGCAGCACCTGCCGGGGCCCGATGGTGGTCCGCCCTCCCCCAGAGCCGAAAGCCTGGGAGGTACCCCCAGCCAGCGGCACGGGCAGCCCGGAGAGCCGGTCGGGGTCGATGCCGGCGAGACTGTCGTACAGCCGCCACCACCAGTCGGGGTCCTTCTCCAGCCCGGCGAGCCGGTCGACGGCGTCGGCGAGGGGCAGCCGGGCGACCCCGAGGGTGCGCAGTTCGGCCCGCCGCTCCAGCCCGGCGGGCAGCAGCGTGGGCAGCACCTCGGCGAGCACCCGTACGGTCTCGGCCCCGGCCCCCTCCACGATCTCGGCGTCACGCGGCCGCAGGGCTTCCGGCAGACCGCTGTCCTGCTCGTCCTGCTCGTCGTGCTCGTCCCGCGCGCCCTGCTCCGCCGGCTGGACGGCCGGCGGCAGGAACGCGGTGCGGGGCAGCCGCTCCAGGATGGCCTGCCGCAGTGCCCCGTCCAGCTCGCCCTTCCCGAGCGGCCCGGGCACGAGTCCTACGGCGCCCTCGGTGACGGGCCGCCACGCGGCGAGGAGTTCGGCGTAGGCGTCGGCCGCGCGCTGCACCAGGAAGTCGGTCAGCGGGCCGGGCGCGGCATGCCGCCGGGTGGTGTCCAGCGGGAACGAGGCGATGAGCAGTCCGGGCACGCCGAGGGGTTCGTCGCTGGGGGTGGGCGCGTGCACGACGGGCGCGGTGCGGGGCCGCACCGGGGCTCCCGACTCGTCCGCCGGTACGGCCCAGGTCACCGACCAGTGCGGCCGCAGCCGTTCCTCGACGGGCCGGTCGGCGAGCAGGTCGCCGGTGAGCGGCCCGTGCGCCAGGGCCGTACGCCACCGGGTGGTGCCCTCCCGCGAGTCCTCCACGACGGTGAAGGCGCCCTCGGTGCGCCGCCGCAGGGTCCGGGGCGCCGCGTCGCCGATCTCGACGACGACGTCCTCCAGGCCCGGCAGGGCCAGCAGCAGGGCGTCATCGACGCCCTCCAGGAGCCGCTCGGCGAGGTCGGCGGCAGCCGCGTCCCGCAGCGGCAGGATGACCACGGTGTCGTACGGCTCCGGGGCGGAGCCCTCGGCGGCGAACGGCAGCCGGAGCAGCGGCACGTGTCCGTCGCGGCGGCGGATCTCGTCGCCGAGGCCGGGGCTGTGCCGGGCGGTCTCGGCGGCCAGCGTCCGCGCCTCCCCGAGCGACCAGCGCACCCCGCCGTGCCGCCCGACGACGGCGGGTTCGTCGGTGACGGCGAGGACGGCGGCGAACCCGACCCCGAACCGGCCCACGGCACCCTGGGTGCCCTGCGCGTCCCGCTTCGCGGAGGCCCGCAGCGTGGACAGCGACTCGACACCGGCCGCGTCCAGACCGGCGCCGGTGTTGGCGGCGACCAGCACGCCGTCGCGCAGGGTGAGGCGGAGCCGGCCCGGCATGTGCGCGCGGGCGGCCGCGTCGGCGGCGTTCTGCGCCAGTTCCACGACGAGGCGGTCCCGGTAGCCGCCGAGGACCAGGTCCTCCTCGGCGTTGGCGTCCTCCCGGAACCGGGCCGGGCTGGTCGCCCAGGCGTCGAGAACCCCGCGACGCAGCCGAGCCGTACCGAAGGGGTCGGCGCCCTCGGCCGCGGGCCGCACGAACTTGCTCACGTTCATTCTCCTCATCCCTGGTGGGACGAAGGTACCGCTCCGCCGCTCCGCTTCGACGGCGGGAGGCGCTGCGGGTGGCGCGGCGGGAGGCGCATGCCACGTCGTTCAGCCCTGCGGGCAGGTCCGGCGGTAGGGGATGTCCGGCACCTCCTTCTTCCAGTCGTCGGGGCCGAAGCCGCCGCCGGCGACCCGGCACGCCATGGCGACGGGATCGGCGGCGATCTCCGGAATGTCCCCCAGGTCCCAGACGGCGGCGACCCCCTTGCTCGCGGTGACCATGTACCGGCCGTGCGGTCCGCTCATGACCACGTCGTCGACCGTGTCTCCGAAGATCGGGAACGACTTCGCCAGGTAGGGCCGTTCGGGATCGCCGACGCCCCACAGCCGTACGGCCCCGTCCTCGGTGGCGCCGGCGAGCAGCGAACCGTCCGGGGTGAAGGCCAGCTGGTTGAACTCCGGGTGGTGGGGGCCGGCCACCTCCGCCTCGCCCGCGGCGCGCGGCCGGCGCGTGTCCCGGACGTTCCACAACTGCACGCCCGACCAGGTGGCTCCTACCCCGACCATGCCCGGAGCGGCGGCCACCAAGTCTCCGTGAGCGGAGGGCACGGCGACGGCCGAGTACGAGATCGGGCTCCGCCGGGGGAGTTCTCTCCGCTCGCCCGACGAGTAGTCCCAGAGGGTGGGTGGGCCGGGTATGAGGATGTGCTTTCCGTCCGGCGTGAAGGAGATGCCCTCGCCCGTGTTGGGCGTCAGGGTGCTTCCCGTATCGGCCTTCTCGCGGGGGCGGGTGGGATCGGCGAGGTCCCACACGCGGATCCGTCGCAGCACCCCGACGGCCAGCAACGGCTTGTGAGGAGCGAAGGCGAGTGAGGTGCTGAACGCGTTCACGTGCGTCCCCAGCGTGCCGACGATGCGGGGGCGGGTGGGGTGGGTGGTGTCCCAGAGCGTGATCTGATCGTCGTCGGTGACAGCGGCGAGCAAGGTGCCGTCCGCGTTGAAGGCGATGTCGATGACAAGGCTGTCGGAGACGGCCTTCCCGTCCCGGACCTCGGTCAGCGTGGCGAGCTTTCGGGGTGCCGCGGGCTCGGACAGGTCCCACAGGCGGACCGGGCCTCTCGTCGCCGCCGCGAGGAGCGTGCCGTTCGGCGCCAGCGCCAGCCTGCGTGCCGACGGTATTCCCTTCAGGATGTTCGGCTGGCTCACGACGTCCATGTCCCACCGGACGACGTCGTTGCCGATGCTGCTCGCCGACACCAGCGAGCGGCCGTCGGGCGCGAACGCCACCGCGTCGACACCCCAGGTGTGCCCGGTGAGAATGTGGGCGGAGGACAAGGTCTTCGGTCTGCCGACGTCCCAGAGGACGACGCGGCTGTCCGTCCCCGCGCTGGCCAGGGTCCGGCCGTCGGGGGAGAAGGCGAGCGAGTAGATGCCGTCCGTGTGGGCGGAGGACTGCTCGCCGACCACCTTGGGGTGCCCCGGCGAGTTGACGTCGATCAGTCTGACCGCCCGGTCGTTGGACGCGTCACCCGTCGCGATCAGGTCACCGTCCGGGCTGAGGGCGACCACGCCCCGGGTGTCCTCCACGGCCCCTTCGGGGCGTGGGGCGGCCGGGTCGGAGACGTCCCACACGCGCAGGTCTCGGCCGACCGTGACGAGGTGCCGGCCGTCCGGGCTGAACCTCACCGCGTCGGCGTCCATCAGGCTGTCGGGGTCCTTGACGACACTCAGCCCCCGGGGGTGGCGCGGATCCGCGAGGTCCCAGAGCACCAGCACGCCGGACGGGCCGGAGTCCGACGAGCCGACGGCGGCGAGCAGGCGCCCGTCCCGGCTGAAGGACACCGCCTCCGGACCGTGGGCCAGCTCCTTCACCCGCAGTGTGGCCAGGAGCGGGGGTGTCGCACCCCGGTGCACGTCACCCACGTCCCACACCTTCAGGTCGGTGTCGCCGCACGGGGACGCGAGCATCCGGTCGTGCGGTCCGCCGAAGGACGCCTCCGGGAACACGCCGTTGCGTCCCCGGCACGCCAGCCTCGCCACAGGTGCGTGCGCGACGGAGGGGCCGCCGGTGTTCCACAGGGCGAGCGCGCTCGTGGGGCTGCCCTGCTCGACGGCCAGCATCCGTCCGCTCGCGGAGAACACCGAGGAGTGCAGGAACGCCTGCGAACGTGTCAGCTTCGACGCCCCCCGGAACGGATTGTCCGCCAGCGTGGTGAACAGGGCCCGGCTGGTCTCGGCGCCGGGGTCGAGGGCCTGGGCGGCGAGGCCCAGCCGCAGCGACGTACGCGGATCGTCGGCCTTGAGATTGCCGGCCTCGGCCACCAGGGCACGGGCGACGGCCGCGCGCTGCTGCGCCTTGGCCTCACGCTGCTCCCGTACGGCGAGGACGGCCGCCACCAGCGCGACGCACAGGGTCACGGCGATGCCGGTGAGGAAGCGGCGCAGCACCTGGACCCGGCGCCGCTCACGCCGCGACTCCTGCTCGGCCACCTTCTGTGCGGCCTTGATGAACTCTGTCTCGGCCGGGGGTAGTTGATGGCTCTGTGCGAGGTCCGTGGCCGCTTGCAGGCGGCTGCCCCGGTAGAGGTACGTCGCGTCGCGGCCCGCCGCGTGCCACTCGGCCGCGTCCGCGCCGAGCCGCTGGCGCAGCATCAGCGTGGCGGTGTTCTCCTCGGTCCACTGCCTCAGCCGGGGCCAGGCCCGCAGCAGCGACTCGTGGGCGATCTGCATGGTGTCCTGGTCCACGGTCAGCAGCCGCTTGGCCAGCAGCCGGTCGCGGATGTCCTCGGCGCCCGGGGGCAGTTCGGCGAGCGGCACCTGGTGGCGGACCACGGGTGCACCGCCGTCCGGGGGCAGGAACACCAGGCGCAGCAGCAACTCGCGCATCGTCGCCTGCCCCTGGCCGTCGAGGGAGCCGTAGAGGTCCTCGGTGGTGACCGCGACGGACTGCCAGATACCGCCGGTGGCCTGGTAGCCGGCGAGGGTGAGCCGGGCTCCGCTGCGCAGGCGCCAGGTCTCGCGCAGGGCGTGGGCGAGGAACGGCAGCGTGCCGACGTCGTCGGGTGAGCGGCCTTCCTTGAGGTCCTGGAGCAGCCGGCTGGTCAGTCCGGGTTCGACGGTGAGTCCGGCGGCGGCGGCCGGGCCTTCGACGGCGGCGCGCAACTCCTCCTCGCGCAGCGGTGGGACGGTGAGCTGGGCGTGGGTGAGGGCCTGTTCGAGGCCGGGGTGGTCGAGGCAGTTGCCGTAGTGGTCGGCGCGCAGGCCGAGCACGATCCGGGGCCGACGGCCGGGTGCGGCGCCGTCGGTGAGGAGGGTGATGAAGGCGTCTCGTTCGCGGGTGTCCCGGCACCGGGTGAACACCTCCTCGAACTGGTCGATGACGAGCAGCCGGCAGGGGGCGTGCCCGTGCCGGGGCGCGGGGAACTCGCCGTGGTCGAGGGCGGCCCGGACCTTGTGCGGCTTCCGCCCGGTGGCGCGTGCCCACGCCTCGGCCAGGGTGCGCATCGGACGGCTGCCCGGTGCGGGCACGAGCAGCGCGGGGCCCGTCCCGGGGCGGGCCAGCAGCCCGGCGCGCAGCAGGGAGGACTTGCCGGCTCCGGAGGCGCCGACGAGCATGACGGGCCCGTCGTACCCGTCGTACTGCTCGGTATCGGTCAGCATGGCGGCCAGGCGGTCGGCGAGCCGGTCGCGGCCGAAGAAGTAGCCGCTGTCCTGGGTGTGGAACGGCTCCATCCCCGGATACGGGCAGGTCACGTCCGCGGGCGGTTCGGTGTCCTCGGGCCGGGATGGATCGGCCTGGTAGGCGCGGTTGCGGGCGACGACGAGCGAGCCCAGCGTGCCGTCGCTGCGGCGGGCGGGGCTGACCCGGGGGTCGTCGGCGAACGCGCGGTCCAGGGCCGCGTGCAGCCGGTCGGCGGTCAGCAGGGGCGGCCCGGCCGGGTCGCCCTCGTCGAGCAGGCGCAGCAGGCGCCCGGTGAACAGGGTGTGGCGTTCCCCTTCCGGGGCGAAGGAGAGCGCGTAGTGCGAGGCGGAGGTGAGCAGGAAGCTGCCCTGCGGGCGGGCGGTGGCGAAGGGGCCGCGGGTGCCGCCGCCGGCGGGCGGGGTGTCGGCGCGTCCGGAGAAGCAGCAGTCGAGGACGACGAGGCTGCCCCGGGGTGACTCGCTCAGCAGGTCGCGGAGCGTGCGGTAGGAGACGGTCTGCGCGATGTGCCGGGTGGACCGGGTGGCGTGGGTGGCGAGGTACAGCTCGTCTCCCGGACCGAGGAGGCCGTGCCCGACGTAGCAGAACAGCACGGGGCCGTCGGCGGCCCCGGCGGTGGCCTCCTCGACGGCGGCGACGACCTCGGCCGGGCCGGCGTCCGCGGGAAGGCGGGTGACCTGGCCGGGGCGCATGCCGCACACGGTGACCAGCGTGCGCCGCAGGTCGTCGAGTGTCGTGTCGACCGCGGGCAGGTCCTGGAGCTCCGAACCCGGAGCGTGGCCGCCGGTGCCGAAGAGGACGGCGCGGGCGCCACCCGCCGCGAGGCCGTCCGCCGTCACTCCCCGGACTCCGGTGCGCCCGGGGTGTCACCGCCCGCGGGCCCGCCGGCCAGTCGCTCCGCCAGCTCGGCGGCCTCCTGCGGGCTCATCGTCCGGGCCTGCCGGGACGAGATGACGATCCTGGTGCCGTCGGGTCGCGTCACCCGGACGGTGCAGTCACCGCGCCGGGACTGCACCCAGGCCACCAGCGCACCGGCGAACACCGCCGCGACACCACCCGGCTCCAGGACGGCCACCAGCGCGTCGACCGCCGCACCCATGGCGTCCGCGGGCACCGCGTCCCGCGTCTCCCGCTCGACCCTGCCCTTGAGCCCGGGCACGTCCGTCAGCCAGTTCCGCAGCGCGGCACCACCGGATTCCGATCCGGCGTCGTCATGCACCGTCAGCACCACTCGCACACCGCACCCCCGTCGACGTCTGCGCGTCCGCCCGGGCACGATGCCCGGGTTGACACCCTGTCAACCACCTCCGGGGCATCATTCCGCACCGGGCCCCACACGGGCACCGTGACGCGGAATTCCGTGCCACGGTGACGCGTGCGTTCTTTGCCAAAGGAACGATGGGGGAAAGAACCTCACCAAGCCCCACCCCTCCCGCCCACGCGTTTGACCACGTCTGACGCCGGGAACGGGTGATCACTCGGGTGGGTGAATGTTGCCAACTTGGCTGGCGCGGCGACCGGTTGTGGGCTCTACGCTCAGCGCGACAGACCACCAGAAATAGTTCGGCCCCCGCCGGGACGGGCAATCCCAGTGCGAGGGCCTGACCACCCAGGAAGAGAACAGCTTCCCGATGGATACGCAGAACCCTAGCGCGCCCTCGCGCGCCCAGTCCCGAGTTGGCGGCAACAACCACCCGAACCGGGGGCAGCGGCCCCGCTCCGGCGGGCTGGTCCACGACAACGCCCGGCACACCACCCGGTTCACGGTGATCGGCAACCACCTGGCCCAGCACCCGAGGCTCTCGGCGCTCGCCATCGGCCTCGGAGGAGTGCACATCCAGTCGCTTCCGGCCGGTGCCAGTGTCGACATCAAGAGCCTCACCGTCCGCTTCCCCGAGGGGGCCACCCGGATCGCCGCCGCGCTGCGGGAGCTGGAGGCGGAGGGATACCTGCGGCGGGAGCGGAAACGGGCGGCGGACGGCCGCATCGTCTCCCGCACGATCTCCTGCAATCAGCCGGGGCACGGCGGCCGTAGCGCCGTCCCGTCCGGGGACGCGTCGGCGAAGCGGAAGCGGCGGGAGCAACCGGGGCCGCCGCGCAAGAAGAAGACCGCCCTGCCGCCGGTGCCGCGTCCGGCGTACCCCGCTCCCGCCCTCCTTCAGCAGGCCGTCGAACTGCTCACGGAGCTGCGCACACATGACCGGCGGTTGCTGCTCTCGGAGACTGACACCGCCCACCTGGCCCCCGGCGTCGCCGCCTGGCTGGAGCGGGAGGTCAGCCCGTCGGCCGTACGGCACGCCCTGACCTCGGGCCTGCCCGAGGAACCCATCTGCCGCCCGGCGGCCCTGCTGGCCCACCGACTCGCCGAGCAGCTGCCGCCACCGCCCCCGTTCCGGCCCCCGGCGCCTCCGCCCAAGGTCATCCACCCCTTCGTCACCTGCGAGGACTGCGAGCGCCCCTTCCGCTCGCCCACACCGGGACGCTGCCGTGAGTGCCGGTCCCGGCTCCAGAACGACGCCTAGCATGAAGGCGACGATCCTTGCCCCCGGGCACAGACGAGGAGCGAGCGCCATGACCATCGCACCCGAGAACGCACAGGGCGGCGCCCACCGGTACCGGGCCATGCGTGACTTCGTCCAGTCCACGGACGACACCGTGCCCGGGAAATTCGAGATCACCAAGGAAGGGATCGTCCACGACATGATGGCGCCTGTCGGCCCACACGAACTGACCACTCTCTACCTGCGCAAACGGCTCGAAACCGGGATGCCTGAGGAGATCGTGGCCCACACGGGAGAGCCCGATGTCGAGAACGAGTCCGAACGCATCATGCGCAGGCCGGACATCATGGTCATCGCCATGCACGACATGGAAGTGCCCGGCACCTTCGATCCCCGCACCCTGATCGCGGCCGTCGAAGTGGTGTCCCGGACCAACCCGGACAACGACTGGGTGGGCAAGGTGCGCGACTATCCCCTGATGGGCGTCCCCGTGTACGCGATCTTCGATCCCCGGACCGGCACCGGTGCCGTCCTCACCGACATCCACCCCACCCCTGACGGGCCGCGCTACGCGACCCGCAAGGACTTCGTGTACGGCGAGGACGTCACCATCGCGGAATGGACCGTCTCGACCAAGGGTCTGCCCCGGTACGAGTGAAATCCCTCCGCTACGAGTGGCCCAGGTCCGCCGTCGCCTCGTCGCCCGCCTCCGGGACCGAGCCCGAGTCGCGGGCGGGGCGGAGGGGGAAGGGGTCGACGCGGGTCTCGTCGATGACCGGCGGGGCCGGCTGGGGCGGCTTCGGCATGACCGCGGCCTCGGAGTGGCCGCCGCAGCCGTAGGCGAGGGAGACCACGCGGCCGTCGGCCGGGGAGAACTCGTTGGCGCAGACGCCGAAGGCCTGGCCGAGGGAGCCGCCGATCGGGCTGAGGAAGCCGCAGCTCACGCAGGACGCGGGGGCCGCCTGGGCCATGGGCGTCTTCGCGCCGTACGACTCCTCCCAGCGGTCGGCCGCGGTGTGCAGGCCGTAGCGGGACAGGACGCGGGCGCGGCGCATGCCGAGTTCCTCGGCCACCGACGCGATCGAGCCGCGGCTGGGCACGGTGGGCTGGGCCGCGGGGGTGCCGGGGGTGACGTCGGCGTCCTCGGCCTCCGCCAGGTCCGCCATCTCGTGCGAGACCGGGGAGACGGCCGAGTTCGGCGGCGGGACCTCCTCCGCGGTGTAGCCGGGCTCCAGGCGGAGGTCTTCCTGGTCCGTGGGGAGCAGGTCGCCGGGGCCCATGTCGCCGGGACGCAGCCGCTCGCTCCAGGGCACCCACTCGGGGGCGAGGAGGGCGTCGGAACCGGGGAGCAGGACCACCTCGTCGAGGGTGACCACCTTGGCGCGGGAGGCGCGGGCCACGGTCGCCGCCCAGCGCCAGCCCCGGTAGCCCATCTCCTTGCACTCGAAGAAGTGCGTGACAACACGGTCACCCTCCGAGACGAGGCCGGCGTGCTCGCCGACCACGCCGGGCGCGGCGGCCTCCTCGGCGGCGGCTCGGGCGAGGTCGACGGCCTCGGCGCACAGACGGTCGGGGGTGCGGCTTCGCGTTGTCGCTGCGCTCACAGGTATCGCTTCTCTCCTACGCCGTCTCAATGAGGCCAGCTGCCTCCGGCGGTGGAGCGGACGGAGCGGACCTGTGGGCCGCATCGACGTCCGCGTCCGATCGCGCTCGGGCGCACCTCTGCCATCCATTCTGCGTTATGGCTGAGATACGCACGCTACCCGGTCGGCGGCGGTTGGCCTACACCGGCGAGGGGGTGGGCCGCGTCGGGACGGATTTTCCCGCCCGCCCATCCGGCTCGGCCGGCCACGAAGTGAGGCCCGGAACAGCCGTGTTGCCCGGGGCGGACCCCGCCTGCGGCGCGCCCGGAGCACACCCCGGTCCGGCCACGGGTGCGGGGACGGGCCGGAAGGCCGCCAGTGCGGGGACGGGCCGCAAGACCGCCAGCGCGGGGACGGGCCGCAAGACCGCCAGCGCGGGGACGGGCCGCAAGACCGCCAGCGCGGGGACGGGCCGCAAGACCGCCAGCGCGGGGACGGGCCGCAAGACCGCCAGCGCGGGGACGGGCCGCAAGACCGCCAGCGCGGGGACGGGCCGCAAGACCGCCAGCGCGGGGACGGGCCGCAAGACCGCCAGCGCGGGGACGGGCCGGAAGGCCGCCAGCGCGGGGACGGACCGCAAGGCCGCCAGCGCGGGGACGGGCCGCAAGGCCGCCAGCGCGGGGACGGGCCGCAAGGCCGCCAGCGCGGGGACGGGCCGGAAGACCGCCAGCGCGGGGACGGGCCGGAAGACCGCCAGCGCGGGGACGGGCCGGAAGACCGCCAGCGCGGGGACGGGCCGGAAGACCGCCAGCGCGGGGACGGGCCGGAAGACCGCCAGCGCGGGGACGGGCCGGAAGACCGCCAGCGCGGGGACGGGCCGGAAGACCGCCAGTGCGGGGACGGGCCGGGAGGCTGCGGGTGCGTTGTGGCTTGTCGCGCTCACGCGGCGGAGCCGCATGTTGATACAGCCCCGCGCCCGTGACGGGGCGCTGCCCCGCCGGTGCGGATTTCGTCTGCGGGCTCGTCCGGGGGTGGACGGGGGGGTGTGGACGGAGCCCGGGGCGACTCGCCTCCGTGCAAACCGCACTATGAGGGGGCCTCTCGGGGCACTATGAACGTCGTGGCTGCCGGGGACAGGGGGAGTGTGCGGGGTGGTGGCGGTTCGGGCCGGGTCGGCGGTGCCGTCCGCGCGGTCGGGCATGCCCTGCACCTTCCGGTCCGCGGAACCGTCCGCGGCATCCGCAAGGCCACGCACGCGCACGGCGCCGGCGAGTCGGGGCTCGCCAAGCTGATCGAGCTGCACGCCGTGAACGGCGCCGGTGACGTCATGGTCACGGTGGCCCTCGCCTCCACCGTGTTCTTCTCGGTGCCGACGGACGAGGCCCGCGGCCGGGTCGCCCTCTACCTCGCCATCACGATGGCCCCCTTCACCGTCCTCGCCCCCGTCATCGGCCCCCTGCTGGACCGGCTGCCGCATGGCCGCCGCGCCGCCATGGCCGCCGCGATGCTGGCCCGCGCCCTGCTCGCGCTGATCATCTCGGGGGCCGTGGCGAGCGGCGGCCTGGAGCTGTATCCGGCCGCGCTCGGCGTGCTGGTGGCCTCCAAGGCGTACGGCGTCGTCCGCAGCGCCGTCGTGCCCCGCCTGCTGCCGCCCGCCATCAGCCTGGTGAAGGCCAACTCCCGGGTCACCCTCGCCGGCCTCCTGGCCACCGGAGTCGCCGCCCCGATCGGCGCCGGACTGCACGCCATCGGCGACCCCTGGCCCCTCTACGGCGCCTTCGTGATCTTCGTGGCGGGAACGTTCCTCTCGTTCTCCCTGCCCCCCAAGGTGGACTCCGCCAAGGGCGAGGAGGGGGCCCTGCTGGCGCGGGACGAGGAGCACCTCCACCGACCGCGCCGGATCCAGCAGGTACAAGAGAAGGCCGACGCCAAGGGGAAACCGCAGGGCAAGCGGCCCGGGCTGCGCACCGTCGGCCCCGCCGTCACGCACGCCCTCGGCGCCAACGCCGCCCTGCGCTGCCTCTCCGGATTCCTGATCTTCTTCCTCGCCTTCCTCCTGCGCGAGCACCCGCTGACCGGCGCCAGCGCGGCCGTCTCCCTCGGGATAGTGGGCGTCGCCGCGGGCGCCGGCAACGCGCTCGGCACCGCCGTGGGCGCCTGGCTGAGATCCCGCGCCCCGGAGATCATCATCGTCACCGTGGTCGCCGTGGCCCTCGGTACGGCGATCGTCGCCGCCCTGTTCTTCGGCGCCTTCCTCGTCGCCTGCCTCGCCGCCGTCGCCGGGTTCGCGCAGGCGCTGGCCAAGCTGTCGCTGGACGCCCTGATCCAGCGGGACGTGCCCGAACAGGTGCGCACCTCGGCGTTCGCCCGCTCCGAGACGATGCTGCAGGTCGCGTGGGTGCTCGGCGGCGCCGTCGGCATCGTCATGCCGCTCAACGGCACCCTCGGCCTGGCGATGGCCGCCGCGATCGTCGGCGCCGGCTGGCTGAGCACGCTGCGCGGCCTGCTCGACTCCGCCCGGCACAGCGGCAAGGCCCGGGCGCGAGTGGCGTAACGAACCGGGCACGCCGTACCCCACGTGGCCGGACGGCTCGGGGTGCCAGATAGCCTTCGGCCATGACCACGCTGCAATCCGCACCGCGACGCCGCCGCGCCGTCGCTGCCGCCGGCGCCGTTACCGCCGGACTGCTCGTCCTGACTGCCTGCGACAAGCCGACGCCGATCGCGACGATCACGGTCGGCAAGGACTCGGTGCACTCCGAGGCCATGTGCTACAACGACGGCAAGGTGCTGGACACCAAGTCGCTCACGAAGTGCGCCAAGAAGACCGACGCGAAGTCGATCAAGGTGGACACGGACGAGACGGTCCGCTTCGGCGTGGACCCGAAGATCGCGGACAGCGGCTGGGCGGTCCTGGTGAACGGTCAGCAGTTCACCGACTACAGCAAGAAGACCTACCGCACGATCCCGGGCAGCGCGTTCTTCAACTCCCAGTACGGCACCGGCGGCAGCACCAACGTCGTGTCCATCAAGATGGGCGAGAAGACCGCCAAGGGCGTGTGGTCCTTCAAGTTCAAGAAGGCCTCCTGATCAGCGGCGTTCCGGTACGAATCCTGGTGGCCACCGCCGTTCCCGTCGAGCGGGACGCGGTGGCCGCGGGGTTCGCGGGGCCGGCCGAGGAGGTCGGCGTCCCCGGGGCGCGGCTGGACCGGCTGGCACCGGGCGGGGCGGACCCCGCCGGCCTGGTCGTCGATCTGGTCGCCGCCGGTGTCGGGGCCGCGCTCGCCGGGGCCTCGGTGGGCGGTGCGCTGACCGCGGGGGCGCTGCGCGGGGAGCCGTACGACCTGGTCGTGTCGGCCGGGATCGGCGGGGGCTTCCTGCCCGCGGCCCCGCTCGGGACCCTGGTCGTCGCCGACGCCGTCACCGTGGCCGACCTTGGCGCGGAGACCGCCGACGGGTTCCTGCCCGTGACCGAGCTGGGCTTCGGCAGCGTCACCCACCGGCCCCCGGAATCACTCGTACGAGCCGTGTCGCGGGCCACCGGGGCGCGGGTCGGCACCGTCCTCACCGTCTCCACCGTGACCGGCACCGCCACCCGCGCCGCCGCACTGCGCGACCGGCACCCGGGGGCCCTCGCCGAGGGGATGGAGGGCTTCGGCGTCGCCGAGGCGGCCGCCCTGCACCACGTGCCCGTGCTGGAGATCCGCGCGGTGTCGAACCCGGTGGGCCCGCGCGACCGGGACGCCTGGCGGATCGGCGACGCCCTCGCCGCACTCACCGCCGGCTTCGGGAAGCTGGCACCGGTACTGGAGAGTTGGGACACGGCATGACGACCACTGAGCACAACAGCGAGCGGCAGCGGTCCCTGCGGACCGCGTACTCCCCCTGCCCGAACGACACCTTCGTCTTCGACGCCCTCGCCCACGGCCGGGTCCCCGGCGCGCCCGCGCTAAACGTGACCTTCGCCGACATCGACATCACCAACGGCATGGCCGAGCGCGGCGAGTTCGACGTGCTGAAGGTGTCGTACGCCGTGCTGCCGTACGTCCTCGGCACCTACACCCTGCTGCCGTGCGGCGGCGCGCTGGGGCGGGGCTGCGGGCCGCTGGTGCTGACCCGGGAGGCGGGCGCCGACCTCACGGGCCGTACGGTCGCCGTGCCGAGCGAGAAGTCGACCGCCTACCTGCTGTTCCGGCTGTGGGCGGCGGACACCCTGCCGGGCGGCGTGGGCGAGATCGTCGTCATGCCGTTCCACGAGATCATGCCGGCCGTGCGGGACGGCAAGGTGGACGCGGGACTCGTCATCCACGAGGCCCGGTTCACGTACCAGAACTACGGGCTGCACAAGCTCGCCGACATGGGCGAACACTGGGAGGACACCACCGGGCTGCCCATCCCGCTGGGCGCGATCATCGCCCAGCGGTCGCTGGGCGCGGACACGCTGCGGCGGCTCGCGGACTCCGTCCGCGCCTCCGTGCGCGCCGCCTGGGACGACCCCGAGGCCTCCCGGCCCTACGTCATGGAGCACGCCCAGGAGATGGACCCGGCCGTCGCCGACCAGCACATCGGGCTGTACGTCAACGAGTTCACCTCGGACCTCGGCGAGGACGGCTACGCGGCGATCCGCGGGCTGCTCACGCGCGCGGCGGCCGAGGGACTCGTACCGCCCGTCGGCCCCGACGCGCTCGCGTTCCCCTGAATTCGGCCCCGATCAGACGTCCAGCTGGTCGGCCACGGCGCGCAGCAGACCGGCGATCTTCTTCCCGGAGGTCTTCTCGGGGTAGCGGCCCTTCTCCAGCATCGGCGTGATGTTCTCGAGGAGGGTCGTCAGGTCCTGCACGATGGAGGCCAGCTCGTCCGGCTTCTTCCGCTGCGCCGCGGCGACCGACGGGGTGGGGTCGAGGATGGTCACCGACAGCGCCTGGTCGCCGCGCTGACCGGCGACGACACCGAACTCCACCCGCTGTCCCGGCTTGAGCGCTTCGACTCCGGCGGGGAGAACCGAGGAATGGACGAAGACGTCAGCGCCGTCGTCACGGGAGAGAAAGCCGAAGCCCTTCTCACTGTTGAACCACTTGACCTTGCCGGTGGGCACGTCTGTCCTCGTCCTCGTACTCGTCGGAAAACTGCTCGGAATGGCTGCTTGACGGGCTCTTGATAGCAGTGAAGCGGGTCGACCATGACCCGCCGCCCGCCGCTACCAAGGCTAATGGTCTTCGGGCGGGTGACAAGACGTCCCCCGGTTTGTTCCCTCGCGCTGGGAACTACCCTGGTCGGGTGAGTGACAAAACCCAGACGGATTCCGCCGGGCCCGGTGACGGGCTGATCCGCGCCGGTGCCCTCGTCTTCTTCGCCGGGGCGGTGGCCACCCTCGTCACGGTGTTCCCGCTGTTCCTCGGTGCGTCGCCGTTCCCGACGTACATGTACGGGCTGAGCATGCTCATGGCCGTCGGGTTCCTCGTCGCCGGCGCGGGTGTGCTGCGGTCGGTCGCGGCGGGGCGGCGTCAGGCGCGCGAGGCCGCCGGCTCCGCCTCCCGGTAGCCGGCCAGCCAGGACGGGAAGGCGCCGAGGTCGTCCAGGACGACGTCCGCGCCGGCCGCGCGCAGCTCCTCCGCGTCGCACGGGCCGGTGGCCACGGCCACCGACAGCGCGCCTGCCGCGCGGGCCCCGCGTACGTCGCCCACGTGGTCGCCGACGTACACGCTCGCGTCGTAGTCCCGCAGGGCCTCCGCCTTCCGCTCGGCCCACAGGCCGCCCACGACCGCGTCGGGCTCGATGCCGAGGTGGGCCAGGTGCAGCTTGGCGTTGGACTCGTACTTCGCCGTGACGACGAGCGCCCGCCCGCCGGCCGCCCGCACCGCCGCGATCGCCTCCCGGGCGCCGGCCATCGCGGGCGTCGGCTCGATGGCCATCGTCGGGTATATCTCCCGGTACAGGTCGCTCATCGCGGGGATCACCTCCTGCGGGAACCAGTTCGCCAGCTCCAGCGCGAGCGGCGGCCCGAGCCGGGTCACCGCCGCGTCGGCGTCGATGTACGTCCCCGTCCGCTCCGACATCGCCAGATAGCAGGCGCGAATGCCGGGCCGGGAGTCGATGAGGGTCATGTCGAGGTCGAAACCGACGGTGAGCAGCGAGGTCATGGCCCTCATTGTGCCGGGTACCCGAACGGCCTCCGGCACCCCGAGGACGCCGGTGGCTTGAATCCACCGCGGGCAAGCGCCGCCGGCCCCGCCGCGCTTGGACGCCGGGGGCACCTGGATCTGGCGCGCTTCGGCTTCGCCGCGGTTTGACGCCGGGGGGCCTTGATCCGCGGTGCATCGGCCCGCAGCGCTCGGGCACCGGGCGGCTTGGCCCCCCGGACGTCAATCCCATCGCGCTTCGACGCCGGGCGGTCGGGACCGCCGTGCGTCAGACCGTCGCTCTTCAGCGCCGGGTGATTGGATGCGCCGCGCCCCGCGTCAGCTGCGTCGTTGGGAGCGCCAGGTCAGGTAGAGGGCCGAGGCGATGGCGGCGCCCCGGACTACCCACGGCCAGGTCGCGGAGACCGCGTCGCCCATGTGGCCCTGGGCGATGGGGGTGCCCCAGCGGCCGTTGTCGCGGCCCCACAGCCACACCAGCCCGGCGGCGAGCGCGGCGCCGGGCAGGACGAGCACGGCCCACTTGGTCTCGGCGGGGCTCAGCCGACGGGAGCCGTAGGCGATCAGCCAGCCGAGAATCAGCGCCAACCAGTTCCCGAGCACCGCGCCCGCGACCAGCGCGGCCGCGGCGAGCAGCAGGAGGGGGTTGCTCCAGCCGGTCGCGGGGCGGGGCAGGAGCCGGCGACTGCGCTGCCGTGCGGGGGCGGGGCTGTCCGTGGCGTCCAGGGCGCCCGGCCCCGTTTCCTCCTGCGGCCCGCCCTCCCCCGCCTCGGGTTCCGTCTCCTTCGGGGGGCGCTTGAGCAGCTCGGGGATCTCCACACCCCCGACGAACCCCGGTACGGCGTCCATCTCTCCGGGTCCGAACGGGCTGCCCTCCCCCCTCCCCCAGCCTCGAATCCGCTCGGCCGGGGGGACCCCCATCCAGTCGGGCTGCGTGACGCTGTCCCCGAGTTCGTGCGCGGGCGCCAGGTGGGGCGGGGAGGCGGCGTCCGGGGGGACGGCGGAGGCCTTCGGTCCCTCGGGACGCGGACGCGGGACGACCCTGCGCAGCCCCTTGGGCCGCTCCTCGGGCTCCGGTTCCGCCCGGTCCCGGCGCCGGGGCTCCGGTTGTACGGGTACGGAGGCGGCCGGCGGCTGCGGGGCGGCCGGGGTTCCTCCGGCGGCCTCGACCACCTCGGCGGGGCTGCCCAGGCGGGCGATGATGCGGCGCACGGCGGCGGGGCTGTCCACGGGAGTCTTGGCGCGCCGGCGGTCGATCTCGTTGCGCAGTTCCGAGACGAGGCGCATCCGCGTGCCCGACGGCAACTGCCGCTGCTGGGCGATGTCGCCGACACGGCTCAGGTACTCGTAGACGACTTGGTCACTCTCGATCCCCACGAAGCCCCTCCGGGGGTGCGGCGTTGTCCCTGCACGAAGGTACCGCCAACCGAAGGGCCCCCGGAGCTGCCGTACCCCCGGGGGCTGCCGCCCCCAGCCCCCCCAACCGCGGGCAGGCGTGCCGCAAGGGCGGCACGGGTGGGCGCGGCGGCACGATGACAGCACCGGGGCACCCGACCCACCCCCGCTCGGCCCCCGCACCGCCCGCTGGACGGCAGTCTCGGCCAAACCGTCAGAGACACCCGGTACCGTGACTCGGATGAGTACCGAGGAGAAGCCGGCGGCAGCCCCCCGCTCGCTCGCGGAGTCACTCCGCGAACGCGGCGACGCCTCCCTGGCCGCACTCCTGCGCAGCCGCCCCGACCTCATCACCCCCGTCCCCACCGACCTCACCCAGCTCGCCACCCGCGCCGGCACCCGCGCCTCCGTGCTCCGCTCACTCGAACGGCTGGACCGCTTCGCCCTGCAGACCGCGGAGGCCCTGGCCGTGGCCCCGGACCCGGCGTCGTACCAGGCGCTGCTCGGTCTGATGGCGGGCGACGCCGGTGACGAGGCGACCACCGCCGCGCTCCCGCACGCCCTCGCCACCCTGCGCGAACAGGCCCTGGTGTGGGGCGGCGACGACCGCCTGCACCTCGTCCGCACGGCCCGCGAACTCCTCGCCCCGTCCGCGCAGCACCCCTCCCCGACCGGCCTCGGCCCCACCGTCCAGGAGGCCACCTCGGGCATGTCGCCGGGCCGGATCCAGGACATCGTCACCACCGCCGGGCTGCCCACGACCCACGACTCGGTCTCCGCCGTCACCGCGCTGACCGCCCTGTTCACCCACCGCAAGAAGATGGCCGCCCTGCTCAAGGCCGCCCCCGAGGCGTCCGCCGAGGTGCTGGAACGGCTGGTGTGGGGGCCGCCGTACGGGCACGTCACCCCCGAACCGGCCGCCCATCTGCGCTGGCTGCTGGACCGCGGCCTGCTGCTGCCGACCGCGCCCGGCACCGTCGTACTGCCCCGCGAGGTCGCCCTGCACCTGCGCGCGGGCCGCGCCCACCGCGAGCCGGAGCCGCTGCCGCCGGCCGTGGACGCCGCCGCCACGTACCGCCCGCAGATCGTGGACGCCACCGCCGCCGGGCAGGCGTACACCGCGCTGGCCACGGTCGAGGAACTGCTGAAGGACTGGGACGAGGGCGGTCCGGCCGTGCTGCGGGCCGGCGGGCTGAGCGTGCGGGACCTGAAGCGGACGGCGGTCGCCCTGGACGTGCCCGAACCGGTCGCCGCCTTCTGGGTCGAACTGGCCTACGCCGCCGGTCTCCTCGCCTCCGACGGCGAGGCCGACGAGCGGTTCGCCGCCACCCCCGCCTACGACGAGTGGCTGGAAGAGCCCCCCGCCGAACGCTGGTCCCGGCTGGCGACGGCCTGGCTCACGGCGACACGGACCGCCGGGCTGGTGGGCGGCCGGGACGCCAAGGACCGCGCGCTGTCCGCGCTGGGCCCGGGCCTGGACCGCTCCGCCGCGCCGGAGGTACGCCACCGGGTGCTGGCCCTGCTCGCCGCGCTCCCCGAGGGCGCCGCCCCCGCGGCCGACACGGTGCTGGCCCGGCTCCGCTGGGAACGCCCGCTGCGCGGCCCCCGCACCGACGACGACCTGCGCTCCCGCCTCGCCCGCTGGACCCTCTCGGAAGCGGAACTCCTCGGCGTGACCGGCCGAGGCGCCCTGTCCACCCAGGGCCGCGCCCTCCTGGGCACCCCGGCACCGGCCTCGGCACCCGGCCGGACGGCAACCCCGGGCAGTGCCGTCGTCGTACCGGCCTCGACCGACACCACCCCGGACTCCGTCGGAACACCGCCCGCCGACACGGCCCCGGGCAGGGCGCCGGCCCCCGGCAAGGTTCCGGCATCGGCGCCCGCAGGGACACAGGCCGACGGCGGCCCCGGCGACAAGCTCCCCGTCCATCATCAGGCGGCCACGGCCACGCCCGCCCCCGCGACCAGCACCGACCCCCCGGCCCCCCTCTCCCCGCCCGAGCAGGCCGTCGCCGGTGCCGCCGCCGCCCGGCTGCTCGCGCCCCTGTTGCCCGAGCCGCTGGACCACGTCCTGTTGCAGGCGGACCTGACCGCGGTGGCCCCCGGCCCGCTGCGGCGGCCGCTCGCCGACATGCTGGGGGTGCTCGCGAACGTCGAGTCCAAGGGCGGCGCGACGGTGTACCGCTTCACCCCGGCCTCGGTCCGCCGCGCCCTGGACGCCGGACAGACCGCCGCCGACCTGCATGCCTTCCTCACCGAGCACTCGCGGACGCCCGTCCCGCAGCCGCTGGCGTATCTGATCGACGACGTGGCCCGCAAGCACGGCCACCTGCGGGTGGGCACCGCCTCGGCGTACGTCCGCTGTGACGACGACGCCCTGCTGAACGAGATCCTCGCCGACAAACGGGCCGCCGGTCTGCGGCTGCGCCGGCTCGCCCCGACGGTGCTGGCCACCCAGTCCGACCCGGCCGCGCTGCTGGAGGGGCTGCGCGCCATGGGGTTCGCGCCGGCCGCCGAGTCCGCCGAGGGCGACGTCGTGATCACCCGCGCCCACGCGCACCGCACCCCGCCGCGCTCCGCGCCCGAGCCGGTACCGGACGGCCCGCCGCCGCCCGACACCACGCTGCTCGCGGCGGCGATCCGCGCGATCCGGGCCGGCGACCTGGCCGCCACCACCCCCCGCAAGCCGGCCGGGGCCGGTGCACCGCTCGCCGGCGGGGAACTGCCCCGCACCTCCTCCGCGGAGACGCTCGCCACCATGCAGGCCGCCGTCCTGACCGGCGAGGCTCTGTGGATCGGCTACGTCAACGCCGAGGGCACGGCCAGCCAGCGCGTCATCGCGCCGATCCGGGTCGAGGGCGGCTTCGTGACGGCGTACGACCACACGGCGGACGAGGTGCGGACGTACCCGCTGCACCGCGTCACGGGCGTCGCGGAACTGGCGGAGGACTGAGGCCTCCCCGGCCTCCCCATGACCCGAACCCGGACCTGCCCCATGACCGGGACCCGCACCTGCCCGATGACCGGGACCCGCACCTGCCCGATGACCGGACCCCGGACCTGCCCGTGATCGCCGGGGTTTAGGGCACACTGGACGTTTGGCCGCTGTCTCAGGCCGTGCGGAAGGATTACGCAGGTGAATGGTCCGCTGATCGTCCAGTCCGACAAGACGCTGCTCCTGGAAGTCGACCACGAGCGGGCCGACGACTGCCGTCGGGCCATCGCGCCCTTCGCCGAACTGGAGCGGGCGCCCGAGCACATCCACACCTACCGGGTCACCCCGCTGGGCCTGTGGAACGCGCGGGCCGCCGGGCACGACGCCGAACAGGTCGTCGACGCGCTGGTGGAGTACAGCCGCTACCCGGTGCCGCACGCGCTGCTCGTCGACATCGCCGAGACCATGGACCGCTACGGCAGGCTGGCCCTGTCCAAGCACCCCGCGCACGGACTGGTGCTCACCACCACCGACCGGCCGGTGCTGGAGGAGGTACTGAAGTCCAAGCGGATCGCCCCGCTGGTCGGCGCCCGGATCGACGCGGACACCGTCGCCGTGCACCCCTCCGAACGCGGGCAGATCAAGCAGACCCTGTTGAAGCTGGGCTGGCCGGCCGAGGACCTCGCCGGGTACGTGGACGGCGAGGCGCACCCCATCGAACTGGCCGAGGACGGCTGGGCGCTGCGGCCGTACCAGAAGCAGGCCGTGGAGAACTTCTGGCACGGCGGCAGCGGCGTCGTCGTACTGCCCTGCGGCGCCGGGAAGACGCTGGTCGGTGCCGGCTCCATGGCGCAGGCCAAGTCGACCACGCTGATCCTCGTCACCAACACCGTCTCCGCCCGGCAGTGGAAGCACGAGCTGGTGAAGCGGACCTCGCTGACCGAGGACGAGATCGGCGAGTACAGCGGGACGCGCAAGGAGATCCGGCCGGTCACCATCGCCACCTACCAGGTGCTGACGACCCGGCGGAAGGGCGTCTACCCGCACCTGGAGCTCTTCGACTCCCGCGACTGGGGTCTGATCGTCTACGACGAGGTCCATCTGCTGCCCGCTCCCGTCTTCAAGTTCACCGCCGATCTGCAGGCCCGCCGCCGGCTCGGTCTCACCGCGACGCTGGTGCGCGAGGACGGCCGCGAGTCGGACGTGTTCTCCCTCATCGGCCCCAAGCGGTTCGACGCGCCGTGGAAGGAGATCGAGGCGCAGGGCTACATCGCGCCCGCCGACTGCGTCGAGGTCCGCGTCAACCTCACCGAATCCGAGCGGCTCGCCTACGCCACCGCCGAGACGGAGGAGAAGTACCGCTTCTGTGCGACGACGGCGACCAAGCGGAAGGTCACGGAGGCGCTGGTGCGCCGGTTCGCCGGCCAGCAGATCCTCGTCATCGGCCAGTACATCGACCAGCTGGACGAGCTGGGCGAGCATCTGAACGCGCCGGTGATCAAGGGCGAGACGTCCAACGCGCAGCGCGAGAAGCTGTTCGACGCGTTCCGTGAGGGCGAGATCAGTGTGCTCGTGGTGTCGAAGGTGGCGAACTTCTCCATCGACCTGCCGGAGGCCACGGTCGCCATCCAGGTGTCTGGCACGTTCGGCTCGCGCCAGGAGGAGGCACAGCGCCTCGGCCGCGTCCTGCGCCCCAAAGCCGACGGTCACCAGGCCCACTTCTACTCGGTGGTCGCCCGGGACACCATCGACCAGGACTTCGCCGCGCACCGCCAGCGGTTCCTGGCCGAACAGGGCTACGCGTACCGGATCATGGACGCCGACGAGATCCTCGCCGACGGCTGAGCAGACCGCTCAACGGCCGGCTCACGCGAGCCCGCTCACTTACGGCGTATGCCCGCTTCCTCGCCGTACTCACCGAGGATCACGACGCCGAAGGCGGCCTCCGCGAACACCTTGACGGCACGCAGCGCGTTGCCCAGCGGGTGGCGGTGGGGGCCGTCCACGGCCGTGGCACCGGTGGGGGGTCGGACAGGGGCTGGAGAGATGGTTGCTGCGCTCATGTCCCCATGGTCCGACTTGGGACACCGATCCGGAATCGGCCCACGGGTCCAATCACGGAGGCCTCCGAGTAGACCCCTGGGTGGACTCCGGCCCCTACTCCGGGGGCCTCCACCCCCTAGGGGACGGCGCCGGGACGGTGAGGGACGGGGGCCGGGACGGGGACAGGGCCGGCGGCCGGTAAATCCATTGGTCCCTATCCTGCCCCACCACCTAGAATCTCCTCTCTTGCCCGCCTCCCGCACCGCGGAGCGCGGCCGCCCGGACGGAAACCGGACGGCACCGACGTACCGACGCAACCCACGCAGCAGGCCCACAGGCCAGCAGGTCACCGGAGGCACCCCCTTGTCCACGCCCGCCCACGACCCCGTCGCCACGCCCCTCGCGGACGGCGACGACAACCCCCTCCTGCGCGAACGCTCCCACCTCTCCGCGTCCCGCTCCGCGCTGCGGGCCATGCGTGAGGACGTCGAGTCGCTGGACATCAGGGACGTCACCGCGAACTGGGTCAACGCCGAGGTCCTGGCCCGCCAGATCGACGACCGCATCAAGGCGCTCGCCGACCTCAGCGACACCCCGCTCTTCTTCGGCCGCCTCGACTACCTGCACGCACCGGGCGCCGAGCAGGCGGAAGGGGCGTACGGGGAGAGGTTCTACATCGGGCGCCGGCACGTGCACGACGCCGACGGCGACCCCATGGTCATCGACTGGCGCGCGCCCGTCTCCCAGCCGTTCTACCGGGCGTCCAAGAAGGACCCGCTGGACATCGCGCTGCGCCGCCGCTTCGGCTACACCGGCGGCGACCTCACCGCCTACGAGGACGAGCACCTGTCCGACCCGGCCGAGGCGGCCACCACCAGCAAGCTACTCCAGCAGGAGATCGAGCGGCCGCGCGTCGGCCCGATGCGGGACATCGTGGCCACCATCCAGCCCGAGCAGGACGAGATCGTCCGCTCCGGCCTGTCCGGCACGGTCTGCGTGCAGGGAGGGCCCGGCACCGGGAAGACGGCGGTCGGCCTGCACCGGGTGGCGTACCTGCTGTACGCGCACCGGGAGCGGCTCGCCCGCACCGGCACGCTGGTCATCGGGCCGAACAAGTCATTCCTGCACTACATCGAGCAGGTCCTGCCCGCGCTGGGCGAGCTGACCGTGCGGCAGGCCACCGTCGACGACCTGGTCGCGCACGTGGAGGTGGGCGGCACGGACGAGGCGACCGCCGCGATCGTCAAGGGCGACGCCCGGATGGCCGAGGTCCTCAGGCGTGCCCTGTACGCGCACGTGACCATGCCGGCGGAGCCGGTCGTGGTCGTGCGCGGCTCGCGCCGGTGGCGTGTCCCGGCGTACGAACTGGAGGACATCGTCCGCGAGTTGCTGGACCGGGACATCCGCTACGGCGCCGCCCGCGAGGCCCTCCCGCAGCGGATCGCGCACGCGGTGCTGGTACAGATGGAGCGGTCCGGGGAGGCGCCGGACGACAGGGTGCAGGACGCGGTCGCCCGCAACAGCGCGGTGAAGGCGGCCGTGAAGGCGATCTGGCCGGACGTCGATCCGGCCAAGCTGGTGCTGCGGCTGCTCACCGACGCGGACTTCCTCGCCGAGCACGCGGAGGGGGTCCTCGACGAGGACGAGCAGAAGACGATCCTGTGGGCGAAGCCCGTGCGGAGCGTGAAGTCGGCCAAGTGGTCCGCCGCGGACGCGGTGCTGATCGACGAGGCGACCGACCTGATCCGGCGTACCCACTCCCTCGGCCATGTCGTGCTCGACGAGGCGCAGGACCTCTCCCCGATGCAGTACCGCGCGGTCGGCCGCCGCTGCACGACGGGCAGCGCGACCGTCCTCGGCGACCTGGCGCAGGGTACGACGCCGTGGGCGACCCGGAGTTGGGACGAGGCGCTGGCCCACCTGGGCAAACAGGAGGGTGTCATCGAGGAGTTGACGGCCGGCTTCCGCGTCCCCACGGACGTCATCGCCTACGCCTCCCGCCTCCTCCCCCACATCGCGCCCGGCCTCGCCCCGGTCGCCTCGGTCCGGGAGAACCCGGGCTTCTTCGAGGTGCGTACGGTGACGGAGACCGCCGAAGTCGTCGCCGCCTGCGAGGAGTTGCTGCGGCACGAGGGCTCGACCGGCCTGATCGCGGCGGACTCCCGCGTCCCCGCGCTCGCCGAGGCCCTGACGGCGGCCGGCATCTCCCACCTCTCCCCCGGCGAGGAGACGACCCGCGACACCCGCCTCACCCTGGTCCCGGCCTCCCTCGCCAAGGGCCTGGAGTACGACTACGTCGTCCTGGACGAACCCCAGGCCGTGGTCGACGCCGAACCAGACGAACGAACGGGCCTACGCCGCCTCTACGTCTCCCTCACCCGAGCGGTCTCCGGCCTCACGGTCACCCACACGACCCCGCTGCCGCCGCAACTGACCGACTAGGCCGAGCAGGGCGCCCCGAAAGGGGCGCGGGGCTCTACCAATATGCGGCTCCGCCACGCGGGCGCGACCAGCCACACGCGACCCGCACGAGGGAAGACGGGCGCGCCCCTGCAAGGGGCGCGGGGCTCTACCAATATGCGGCTCCGCCGCGCGGGCGCGACCAGCCACACGAGACCCGCACGAGGGAGGACCGGGCCGCCCCGAAAGGGGCGCGGGGCTCTGCCCATATCCGGCTCCGCCGCACGGGCGCGACAAGCCACAACGCACCCGAACACGCACCGCCACCCCCTCGGCGCAAAGACCTACCCGTCCAACACCGCACGCCACTCCGCCACAGCCCCCGCAGACACCGCCCCCTCCCACCCCCGGGGTCGCGCCGCCCCGCCGATGTGGAAGGCGTCGAGCCCGGCGTCCACAAGCGCCGGCACGTGTTCAAGGCGCAGCCCGCCGCCGACGAGGATCGTCTGGTCGTACCCCTGTTCGCCCCGTCGGCACGCCTCCGCCGTGAGCGTGGACAGGCCGCCGTCCACCCCCTCAGCCGCCCCCGCCGTCAGGTAGGTGTCCAGCCCCGGCAGGTCGGCGAGCTGCTTGCGCAGCGCCTCGCGGTCGGCAGCGCGGTCGATGGCCCGGTGGAACGTCCAGCGCGCGCCGTCCAGCGCGGCGACCACCCGTTCGACGGCGTCGAGGTCCACGCCGTCCTCCGCGTCGAGGAAGCCGAGCACGAACTGGTCGGCCCCCGCGTCCCGCAGCTCACGGGCCACGCCCACCAGCCGGTCGAGGTCCTTGGCGTCGCCCGCCGCGAACCCGTCCGCCAGCCGGAGCATCACGCGCAGGTCGATGTCGACGGCGGCCCTTATCCCGGCGAAGGTCCGCGCCGAGGGAGTGAGGCCGTCGGCCGCCATCTCGGTGACCAGTTCGAGGCGGTCCGCGCCTCCCGCCTGGGCGGCCACCGCGTCCTCGATGTCGAGGGCGATCACCTCCAGGACTGCACGCTTGCTCATGGCACCCCATTCTTCGGCCGGGCACGGGTAGGACAGTGACATTGACAGTGACAGTGGCAGCAGGCACTACAGGTCTAGTCCAATTTAGACTATGCCCCGCCGCACCGGCCCCCACGCCCCGGGTGCCGGTGACCACACGCCAAGGGGGCCATGGCCGAGAATGGGGAGATGGCCGACCCCGATGCCCTGCGCGCCCGCTTCGTCCGCGCCCTGGAGGCCGCCCGCGCACCCGGCGGCACCCCGGCCTCGCGGCCGCACGCCGATCTCGCGCCGCACGCCGACCCCAACCCGGTACCGCACCCCGACCCGCTGCCGCCCCCCAACCCCGCGCCGCACACCGAGCATGCCCCCGCACCGCACGCAGACCCCGCGCCGCACGCCAGCCATGCCCCCGTGTCGCACCCCGCCCCCGCCCCGCACCCCGACCCCCTCCCGTACGCCGACAACCTCCTCGCCCGCTGGCAGGAGCCGCAGCGGCACTACCACACGCTGACCCATCTGACCGCGGTGCTGGACCACATCGACACCCTGGAGGCGTACGCGGCGGAGCCGGACCTCGTCCGGCTGGCCGCCTGGTTCCACGACGCGGTCTATCTCCCCGACCGCTCGGAGAACGAGGAGCGCTCGGCCCACCTCGCCGAACGCGCCCTCCCGGAGGCCGGCGTCCCCGCGTCCGCCACCGCCGAGGTGGCCCGCCTGGTCCGGCTGACCGTCACCCACGACCCCGCCGTCTCCGACACCAACGGCCAGGTCCTGTGCGACGCCGACCTCGCCGTCCTCGCCGCGCCTCCGTCGGCGTACGCCGCCTACACGGCCGAGGTCCGCGAGGAGTACCACTTCGTCCCGCCCGACGCCTTCCGCGAGGGCCGCTCGGCGATCCTGCGCCACCTCCTGTCCCTGCCCGCGCTGTTCCGCACGCCCTACGGGCAGGAGCACTGGGAGGCCACGGCCCGCTACAACCTCACGGCCGAACTGGACCTGCTGTCGTCCTGAGGGGAGGGGAAATCGGGTCGCCCCGCCCGGCCCGCGCCCCCTACCCTTCGGGCATGCTTGCCATGGGTGGGGATCAGGTGGACGAGGCCGTCGCGGGATGCGTGGCGGTGCTGCGGGACGCCGTGGGCCGGGACTGGACCGCGGTCAACGCCGGGCGGGTGGAATGGAGTTGCCTCACCACGGCGTTCCACATCGCCGAGGACCTGATCGCCTACGCCGCCAACCTGGCCGGCCGCGCCCAGGACGACTACGTCCCCTTCGAGATCACCCTCGACGACGGCACCGACAACTCCGGCCTGCTGCACGTCATCCAGTCCACCGGCGCCCTGTTCGCCGCCGCCGTCCGCACCACCCCGCCCGGCGTCCGCGCCTTCCACCCCTACCCGTTCCGCAGCGCCGACCGCGAGGGCTTCGCCGCGATGGGCGTCGCCGAGGTGCTGCTGCACACCCATGACATCGCCGAGGGCCTCGGCCTGGACTACGAGCCGGGCGAGGAGCTGGCCCAGGCCGTGCTGGAGTGGCTGTTCCCGCACGTCCAGCCCGGACCCGCCCCCTGGCCGACCCTGCTGTGGGCCACCGGACGCGGCGAGCTGCCCGGCCGGGCCCCGGTCACCGAGTGGCGCTGGCACAACAACCTCGTCCTCCCGACCGAGCGCCTCGTCCTCACCGGCATCCGCCCCGCCGCCGCCCGTGACCTGCGCCTCGGCGGCGACGGCGGCTTCGAGTGGATCGAGGGCGGCCCGTACGACGGCACGCGCCAGGCCGCCGGGTTCATGACCAAGGCGTACGAAGCGGGCGTCCACCGCCCCGAGTTCGGGGTCTTCGCCCTCGTCCGGCGGGAGGACGGGCGGGCGGTCGGCGGCATGGGCTTCCACGGCGTGCCGGACGAGGACGGCCGCGTCGAGATCGGCTACGACCTCGTCGAGGGCGCTCGCGGCCAGGGCTACGCCACGGAGGCGCTGAACGCGCTCGCGGAGTGGGCGCTGGCCCGGGACGACGTCAGCATGGTCTTCGCCTCGATCGAGGCGGACAACGCTCCGTCCCAGCGCGTGGTGGCCCGGGCGGGGTTCACCCGGGCGACCGTGGAGGAGGAGCGCACGGCTCACGCGGAGCACGACCTGGACACGGCCCTGCGGCTCTACATCCGCCGAGCCTGACGCGCGGCACCGGCGCCCGGCGGCGTCAGCACGCATGCTCCGCCTGGACGGGAAAGTCGCTGACGACGTCCAGCTCGTTCCAGGTCTTCGGGCCGACGATGCCGTCCTGGTCCAGTTTGAAGCAGCCCTGGAACTTCACCACGGCGTTGTACGTCAGCCCGCCGAAGACACCGTCCTCCGTGAGGTTGGCGCCGGTGACGTTCTGATTCAGCTCGCACTGGAGCTCCTTCACCGCCGCCCCGGTGTCGCCGTAGCTCAACTCCGGCTCCGCGGTGGTGTACCGCTTCCCGCAGTACTGGTAACTGAAGGCGGCGGAGGCGGTCCCGGCACCGGCCACACCCCCACCGAGGAGCAGGGCGGTCGCGGTCGCGAGCGTGAGAAGTCTCCGGGTGGTTCCACCGCTTGCGGTGCGTGCGTTGCTTGCGGTGCTTGCGGTGCTTGCGGCTCTTCTGGGCATGAGGGCTCCCTCGTATGGGGTGTGTCGGTGTGCCGCGAGCCGGCCGGACTCAACCGCCGTAGACGGTCCAGGAGTCGGGCGCGGGTCCATGGGCCTCGCGCTGCGGCACCGCGGTGATCAGGACTGTTCCACAGCGGGGAGCGAGGGGACAACGCCTTGCCGTCCCACGACGGACCGAGCACCGTCCCACGACCGACCGGTCACCGTCCCACGGCTCTGACCTGCTGTTTCCCTGACAGCTCCCGGTGAACGAGGGACGCTCACCGGCCGGCCGCCGGCCCCCATGTCCCCAGCGCCGTCCCACCGTTCGGTCCAGCCGCAGGTCAGCGGCGCGGGACGTCCCAAGGGATCCCAACCCTGCCGTTCGCGCTGGCGGGACGGTGATGCCGTGGCCAAGGATGGTCGTCGCCGGCCGGCACCCACCTCCCCCCACACCACTCCATCCGTCCCTCCCCGGGCATGCTCCGGGACATCAGGGAGAGAATTCACGTGTCCACAACGACCCTCCGCACGCCCAGACGTGCGGGCGGCTCCTACGCCACCTCGCTGGCGCTCGCCCTCGCGGCGGTGCTGGTCGGCCTGCTGCTCGGACCGGCCGCGTCGCAGGCCCACGCGGCGACCGACGTGCGCCTGCTCCAGCGCGACCTGGCCGGCCTCAGCTACGCCCCGCTCAGCGGTGTCGACGGCGTCTACGGCAGCCAGACCACCGCGTCGGTGCGCCACTTCCAGAGCGACAACGGCCTCGCCGTGGACGGCGACGCCGGTCCCGCCACCATGAGCGCGCTCACCGCGAAGGTGAAGCAGGTGCAGAGCAAGGCCGGCACCTCGGCCGACGGCGACTACGGCTCCGGCACCCTCAGCGCGGTGAAGGCCTACCAGAGCGCACACGGCCTCGACGCCGACGGCATCGCCGGCCCGCTGACCATGGGCGCGATGAACATCGACCGCATCACCTCCAGCGGCAGCGGCGCGAGCAGCGACACCAAGCTGCTCCAGCGCAACCTGGTCGGCCTCGGTTACCTGGGCGCGGGCGGCGTGGACGGCGTCTACGGTCCCGCCACCAAGGACGCGGTGCTCTCCTTCCAGAGCGACAACGGCCTGGAGGTCGACGGCATCGCCGGCCCGCAGACCAACGCCGCGCTCACCACGAAGGTGAAGCAGGTGCAGAGCAAGGCCGGCACCCCGGCCGACGGCGACTACGGCCCCGCCACCACCAGCGCGGTGAAGACCTACCAGAGCGCACACGGCCTCGACGCCGACGGCATCGCCGGCCCGCTCACCATGGCGTCCATGGGCATCGCCCGCGAACTGGGCGGCAGCAGCGGCTCGGGCGGGGAGAGCGGTGGCACGCCCAGCGTCCCCCCGCTGTCCGGCAGCGTCCGCGACAAGATCGTGCAGGCCGCCCGCTCGCAGCTCGGCGTCCACGAGTGGGGCAACAACTGCAACCCGTACGGCCCGTGCGAGGCCTGGTGCGCCCTGTTCGCCAGCTGGACCTGGCGGCAGGCCGGCATCAACTTCAGCACGGCGTTCAGCGGTGACTTCTACTACTACGGGCGCAACCACGGCACGCTGCACAGCGGCCTGAGCAACCCGCAGCCCGGCGACGCCATCGTCTTCGGCAGCGGCCCGCAGAGCACCAGCACCAGCGTGCACGTCGGCATCATCGAGAAGGCCAACTCGGACGGCACCGTCGACACCATCGAGGGCAACTCCAGCGACCAGGTGATCCGCCACCACTTCAACCCGGCCGCGCGCGGCGCCTACGCGATCGTCTCCCCCGCCGGCGCCTGACCCACCGAAGGAACACATCCATGCGTATCAAGTTCGCGGCCGCCGCCGCGGGGCTCCTGCTGGTCACCGGCCTCGGCGCCGGGATCGGCGGCGCGACCAGCGCCTCCGCGCTCTCCTGGGGCAACTACTGCAGCAGCTACACCCTCAGTGAGCCCCAGGTGAGCTACGGCGACACCGGTGACGCGGTCAAGGCCGTGCAGTGCGCGCTGAACCGCAGCGTGAGGAACGCGAACCTCGCCGAGGACGGCATCTTCGGCAAGCAGACCCGCAGCATGGTCGTCAAGTTCCAGGGCTGCGCCGGCCTCGACAAGGACGGCATCGTCGGCCCCAAGACGTGGCGGCAGCTGGACGTCTGGAGCGACTGGGACACCAGGGCCAACTGGATCTGCTGACAACGGACTGCTCCCTTCGAACGCCGCCGCCGCGGCAGCGTGCCGTCACGGCGCGCTGCCGCGGCGGCGGTATGCTTCCGTTCGAATTTCAGGACCGGAGCACCGGGCCTGAGACGGGGGGAACCACCAAGCGAGCCGGCCGCGTGCCGGTCCGTCGCTGCGCCCTCGGCTCGGGCCGGTGGTCCATCAGCGAACGGGCTGACGTTGAGCGACAGAAACCTCCCCGCATCCAGACCTGAGCCTGGCGACGGTGCCGGGCTGCACACGGAACTGGGCACGCTGAAGCAGCGGTCCGGGCTCAGCTACGCCCGGATCAGCGCACTCACCCACTACTCAAAGTCCTCCTGGGAACGCTGGATCAACGGCAAGCAGTTCCCGCCCCGTGACGCCGTGGAGAGCTTCGCCCGCGCCGCGCGCGCGGACGCCGGGCCCCTGCTGGACCTGTGGGACCGGGCCGACCGGGCGCGGGGCACGGGCGGCAACGAGCCGGACGAGCGGAACACGGAGCGGCCCGGCGACACAACGCCCGCCGCCACGCCCGATGCCGGCCCCGCCGCCACACCCGTCACCGTCCCCCTGGACTCACCCGCCACCGGACCCGAGGGCGGGCCCGAAACCGGCCCCGACGGCGAGCCCGGTGCCGACCCCGGTGCCCGCCCCGACGGCGTACCCGGCGCCGGCCCGCGGCCCGCGCCCCGGACGGGACGTCGATGGTCCTCGCCGCCCCTGATCGCGGCGGCGGTCGCGTCCTGCGCCGTCCTGACGGCCACCGGTGTCGCGATCGCGCACTACTCCTCGAACGACCCGGACAAGGGCAGGGCCACCGCCGCGAACCTGGCCACCGGGAGCCCCGCTTCCGCGCACACCGACCCGGTCGGCTGCACGCACGCCGGCTGCACGGGCAAGGACCCGATGACCATGGGGTGCTCCCGGGACGGTCAGACGCTCGCCCTGATCCGCAACGGCAAGATGGTGATCGAACTCCGGTACAGCAGGGAGTGCGGCGCCACCTGGGGGCGGATCACCTACACCAAGCCCAAGGCCGTCGTCGATGTGAACAACTCCAGCGGTGTCAGCGAGGCGAGCCCCGTGCACTGGGGCAACGACGTCTACTCCCCGATGGCCGAACTCAGCGGGCACCAGACGTCCTGGGCCTGCGGCACCCAGCCGGACGGCAAGAGCCGGACGTGCACCGTGCACAGCCCGGTCCCCGCCGGGCACTGAGGCACCACCGGACGGCGGCCGACGCGCCCCGGCTCAGGGGGAGCCGGTCGTCCCGGAACCGGACCCCTTACGGCGCCGCAGCCCCGCCCCCCACAGCAGCCGTACCACCTCGCGGCTGCTGACCTCCACCGCGCCGGCGGCCACCGCGTCCGCGTACCGGTGCGCGGGGAGGTCGTAGTGGTCGCGCTCGAACGCCCGGCGGGGCACGCTCAACGCCTCGGCGAACAGGTGCAGTTCGTCGTACGACGCGTCGCTCACCAGGTGCGACCACATGCGCCCGTGGCCCGGCCAGGCGGGCGGGTCGACGTATATCGTCATCAGGGCCTCACGAGGACGGAGTCGCGCCGGTGGCCCGGCCCAGCGAGCCCACCGCGGCGACCTTCACGCCCGCCTTGCCGCACACCCAGTGCGGGTCGGGGCCCAGTTCCGGCTCCACGTCCAACGCGTGTGGGTCCGTGGGGCACACCGGGCACAGCGGCCAGCGGCCGCGCCGCTCCAGCAGCGCGTCCTGGACGTCCTGCGCGACCAGCCCCGCCACGAAGGCGGCGCCCTCCGGCCACTGCTCCACCCACCAGCGCCGGTGCGTGACGGACTCCTCGACGAGCGAGACCACGTCGGCCTCCGCGACCTCGCCGGCGACCAGATCGGCGAGCACCAGGGCGCGCGCGGCGTGCAGCGCCTGCTCAAGGGGGCTGATGGGGTCCATGCCCCCATTGTGCGCACTCTTGACCGCGACACCGAACCGAAAATATCTTTCACGTGTGACCCAGGACGTGAAGGAAATTTTCGGAACCGCCCTCGGTGCCAAGGTGCGCACCCTCGCTCCCTCCATGACCCGGTCCATGCAGCGCGTCGCCGAGGCCGTCGCGGGCGATCCGGCCGGCTGCGCCGCTCTCACCGTCACCGGACTCGCGGAGCTCACCGGCACGAGCGAGGCCACGGTCGTCCGCACCGCGCGGATCCTCGGCTACCCCGGCTACCGCGACCTGCGCCTCGCCCTCGCCGGCCTGGCCGCGCAGCAGCAGTCCGGGCGGGCGCCCGCGATCACGACGGACATCGCGGTGGACGATCCCATCGCCGACGTCGTCGCCAAGCTCGCCTACGAGGAGCAGCAGACCCTCGCCGACACCGCCGCCAACCTCGACACCGGCCAGCTCGGCGCGGCCGTCACCGCGCTGGCCGGGGCGCGGCGGACGGACGTGTACGGCATCGGGGCGTCCGGGCTGGTCGCCCAGGACCTCACCCAGAAGCTGCTGCGGATAGGGCTCATAGCCCACGCGCACAGCGATCCGCACCTCGCCGTCACCAACGCGGTGCAGTTGCGCTCGGGTGACGTGGCGATCGCGATCACCCACTCCGGGTCGACGGGTGACGTGATCGAACCGCTGCGGGTCGCCTTCGAGCACGGCGCGACGACCATCGCCATCACCGGCCGGCCCGACTCGCCCGTCACGCAGTACGCCGACCACGTGCTGACCACGTCCACCTCCCGGGAGACCGAGCTGCGACCGGCCGCGATGTCCTCCCGGACCAGCCAACTCCTGGTGGTGGACTGCCTGTTCGTGGGGGTGGCGCAGCGGACGTACGAGAGCGCGGCGCCCGCCCTGGCGGCGTCCTACGAGGCACTGGCCCACCGGCACCGCAGCAGCGGAAGCAGATAGCGGACGGCCGGTGACCGGTATCCCGTCACTGCCATCAGACAGAGCAGGTAGTACGTCCGTACGCGCAGCAGGATCCGGCAGGATCCGGCAGGACCCAGGAAGAGCCACCCCCCATGACGTCGCATGATCTCCGGTCCGAGTTGGCATCCCTGACCACCGAGGCGTTCCGGCCCGAGCTCGCCGGGATCGACCAGTTGCCCACCCTCGACCTGGCGCGCCTCATGAACGGTGAGGACGCGGGCGTGCCGGCCGCCGTGGCCGCGCAGTTGCCGCGCATCGCCGCCGCGATCGACGCCATCGCCGAGCGTATGGCGCGCGGCGGCCGGCTGATCTACGCCGGTGCCGGCACGGCGGGCCGCCTCGGCGTCCTCGACGCCTCCGAGTGCCCGCCCACGTTCAACGCCGACCCCGGCCAGGTCGTCGGACTGATCGCGGGCGGGGCGGAGGCGATGGTCACCTCGGTCGAGGGCGCCGAGGACTCCCCCGCGCTGGCCCGCGCCGACCTGGACGCGCTGAAGACGGCCCCGGCCGACACGGTGGTCGGCATCTCCGCCTCCGGGCGCACCCCGTACGCGATCGGCGCCGTGGAGCACGCCCGCGCGCTGGGCGCCCTGACCGTCGGCCTGGCCTGCAACGAGGGCAGCGCGCTCGCGGCAGCCGCCGACCACGGGATCGAGGTCGTCGTCGGCCCCGAACTGCTCACCGGCTCCACCCGGCTGAAGTCGGGCACGGCGCAGAAGCTGGTGCTGAACATGCTGTCGACGATCACGATGATCCGGCTGGGCAAGACGTACGGGAACCTGATGGTCGACGTCCGCGCCTCCAACGACAAGCTGCGCGCCCGCTCCCACCGCATCGTCTCGCTGGCCACGGGGGCCTCCGACGAGGACATCGAGAAGGCGCTCACCGAGACGGGCGGCGAGGTGAAGAACGCGATCCTCGCGATCCTGGCCGACGTGGACGCGACGACGGCCGCCCGCCTCCTGGAGGAGTCCGACGGCCATTTGCGCGCGGCGCTGGCGGGGGCGGGGGCAGCCGGCTGAGCAAGGCCCGGCCAACCGGTCTCCGCCCCCACCCGGGAGCACCGGCCAACCGGCGTACGGACACCACCCGGGAGCACCGGCCAACCGGCGTACGGACCCCTCACCAGGAACACGGGCGTGACGGACGCCCGGGGCTGTCGTTCGCCAGGCATGATGAAGAAGCTGCTGGCCACCGCCGCCCTCACCGTCTCCGCCGCCGCCCTGGCCGCCCCGGCCCACGCCGACGACGCCCACTGGACCACCACCGCCACGGACACCGGCCGCTGCGTCGGCAAGCTGGTCGTGATGCCGGTGGCCAAGGCCGTCACCCCGATCCCCCTGACCGACACCCCCACCCCCACCTGCGGCAGCGGAAGCCTGATCAACAGCGCGGGCTGACCTGCGCCCGCTCCGGCGCCCGCCACACCAGCGTGTAGCGCCAGAAGAGCCGCCGCCGAAGCCGGACACCGGGCAGCACCCGACGGGCCTCGGCGGCGATCTCGGCGAAGCCCATTCCGGGCTCACGCACGCGAGCGGTCATGGAGACCGGCCGCGCCCCGGCCCGCCCCCGGTTCTTCAGCCACCCCGTCGCCGCGTTGAGCGGTATGGCGACGAGCCCCAGGACATGATCGAGGGGACTCTCGGCCCGGGCACAGCCGACGACCACCACCGTGCCACCGGGAGCCAATTCCTCCCGGAACCGGGCGAGGGTGCCGGCGAAGGGGAGGTGGTGGAGTACGGCGACACAGGTGATGACGTCGTACGGTCCGACGGGCAGCCCCCGGCCCGCGTCGGCCGGCGTGTAGGTGACGGGGGCCGAGTCGGACGTCAACTCCCTGGCCCGCCCGAGGATTTCGGCGTCCGCATCGATCCCGTGCACCTCCTCGGCCCGCCCAGCCAGCGCCCGGACCAGGTCACCGCCCCCACACCCCACGTCCAGCGCCGGGCCGAAGCGGCGGGGCAACTGCCGTAGCAGCCAGGGGTGATAGTGCGCGTTGTGGTCCCACGGATGGTCCGCGTTGAACCGGCTGAGGGCGTTCAGGAGGCGGTCCGGGAGAGTCGTCGTCACGGTCCCAGTCCACCACCGACGGCAACCCTGCCCGAAGCTCAAGTTCCGTGCTTCGAGGTCCGAGACCTCTTTCTGTGGAGTGGGTGGTGGGTCTCAACCCACCCTCCCACCCCGCGTGTTGACTTGACGCGTTCGACTTGCCACGAAGAGTCACCGGGCTCTAACGTGCCGTCAGACGTAAATGGCCCCCGCCGGTGCGCCAACACCTGTGCGAGGGCCTGACCTACAAGATCGAAGGAAGATTTCGATCCCATGGCTGACGCCGATTTTAGTGCTGCCCCCGCCTCCGCGCACCCCCTCGCCAAGCCGGGTTACGGCAAGCGTTCCGTGCCGGGGCAACCGACTCGCCGGAACGACGACTTCGCCCACCTCCCGCCCCGCGAAGCCGCCATCGCCGCCTACCTCGACCGGTTGCCCGAGGGCGCAGACATCTCCGTGAAGACGCTGGCCAAGGTGCTGCCGTACGGGCAGTGCGCCCTCGGCACCGCGCTACGGCGGTTGCAGCGGGAAGGGCATCTGCGGCGCGGACGCGAACGCCTGCCCGGCACGGACGTCGTCCGCTGGATCACCCGATCGTGGTTCTCCCGCGACGCGCGCGACGATGACTGGTGGGCCGGGTTCGTACGAGGAGACGCACCTGCCGAGAGCCTCTCGTCCCCTCGGCCGACCCGCTCGCGCGCCCACGTCCTCCTCGCCGCCCTCGGCCGCACCGCCCCCGTGCTGTCCCTGTCCGGAGCCGACTGCGCGGCCCTCGCCCCGCTGGTCGCGGAGTGGTTCGCGAGGGGCGCCCGGGACGAGGACGTACTACGGGCCTTGACCGCCGGGCTGCCCAGCCCCGTCCACCATCCGGCCGCGCTGGTCCGCAGACGGCTGACCGACAAGCTGCCGCCCGCACCGGCGGCACCCGAACCTCCCCGGCAGTCCCCTCCCCGCCGGCTCCTGGAGTGCGCGGAGTGCGGTGTGCCGGGACGGCCGGAGGCGCTGCCGGGCGGGCTGTGCCGGGGCTGCCGGGGCGCGCGCCCGGCCGACCGGCCGCACTCCAGTGCGCCCCCTTCACCCTCCGCCATCCGTGACTATGCCTCCGGCATGCGTGCTGTGATTTTGGAACGACGACGAGAAGGGCGACTCGGATGACCGCTTCTACGGTCCGGCATCACCACACCGGGGCAGCATGGGAGCAAGGAGGCAACGCCATGACCCATGACACCGCTGATCGCCCCCAGATGTCCGTCGAGGACTTCGAAGAACTCGTCCGCAGGGCTCCGAGCGAGCTGCGCAACCGGCTGGAGTTCCTCGGCGGTCGGCTGTACATCCGGCACGGGCCGCTCGACGTCGACGAGTTCGAGGAGCTGGAGGCCAGCGCCCCGGAAACCGTGCGGCTGGAGTACATCAACGGAAAAGTCGAGGTCAAGGCAGTGCCGGACGGCAACCATCGGGAGATCCTCATCTGGCTCCAGGAGCAGTGCATGCAGCACCGGCCCGATCTGCGCGTCTACCCGGAGTCCGGGGTCAAGGCGGAGGCCTACTGCAAGGGCCGAGCCCGCACGGACGGAGCCGTCGCGCGCAAGGGACATTTCACCGGGCACGGCGAGTGGTCGGCTACCGACGGCATCCTGATGGCTGTGGAGATCACCTCCCACGACCGGGACACGGACAAGCGTGACCGCGTGGAAAAGCCCGTCGGCTATGCGACGGCCGGTATCCCCCTCTACCTCCTCATCGACCGCGACAACCGCAGGGTCACGGTGTTCAGCGAGCCGAAGGACGGCCGGTACCAGCAGGCTCCCTCCTACCCTTGGAGTACCCCCGTGGATCTGCCCGAGCCGCTGGGCTTCACCCTGGACACCCAGGAACTCAAGGAGTACGCGGACTGACATGAACCACGCCCAGCTCACCGCCCTCGGACGGGCCCTCCGTGTCCTCGGGGAGCACGGGGAGCAGCTCTCCGGTGACACCCCGGACTCCCGGCTGCACGAGATCAAGGCCGATCTGCGGCGCGCCCTCGATCGGCTGGACGAGGCCGTCGAGGCGGACAAGCCCGCCACCCGGTGCCCCGAGCACCCGAACGGGCCGGTGGACGAGGACGCCGTGGACCGCTGCCTCCTGTGCGAGACCCGGCGCCGGGCCGCCCGGCGGGCGGAGCACGGGGGCAGGGCGCCCGCCGTCGAGGCCCCTGCACCCGTGCCGTCCCGGTACGGCGTCCGCGCCGACCGGCCCCAGCCGCAGCAGCGCTGGCTGCCGGAGGAGTGGAACGGCCGCGAGTGGCAGCTGTGCGGCACCCCGCGCCGCGACCTGCGCGAGGCGGAGGCGTATCTCGCCGCCCAGCGGCGCGGCTCCCGCCCGGCGATGGCGTACCGGCTGGTGCACGAGTTCACCGACTACGAGGTGCTGCGGGTGTGGGGGACGCCCGTGTACGTCGACATCCAGCCGATGGGCAATCTGTAGGACCTGCGGACAGCCCCCACCGGCGTCCCCGCCCCGCCTCAGCTCAGCGTCTGCAGCGCCGCCGCGTCGTACGGCTTCAGCTCGTCGAAGCGGTCCGCGAGGACCTTCGCCGCCCACTCCGGGTCCTGGAGCAGGGCGCGGCCGACGGCGACCATGTCGAACTCGTCGCGCTCCAGGCGGTCCAGCAGATTGTCCAGGCTGCCCAGCTCGGCGCCCTGCCCCTGGAACGCCTTGATGAAGTCGCCGTTGAGACCGACCGAGCCGACGGTGATGGTGGGCTTGCCGGTGATCTTCTTCGTCCAGCCGGCCAGGTTGAGGTCGGAGTCGTCGAACTCGGGGAGCCAGTAGCGGCGGGTGGAGGCGTGGAAGGCGTCGACGCCGGCCGCCGCGAGCGGGGTCAGGATGGCCTCCAGCTCCTCGGGGGTCTCGGCGAGACGGGCGTCGTAGGCCTCCTGCTTCCACTGCGAGTAGCGGAAGAGGACCGGGAAGTCGGGGGAGACGGCCTCGCGGACGGCCGCGACGATCTCCGCGGCGAACCGGGTACGGGCCACGGGGTCGCCGCCGTAGGCGTCGGTACGGCGGTTGGTGCCGGCCCACAGGAACTGGTCGAGCAGGTAGCCGTGGGCGCCGTGCAGCTCGACGCCGTCGAAGCCGATGCGCTCGGCGGCGGCCGCGGCCTCGGCGAACGCGCCGATGACGGCGTCCAGGTCGGCCTGGGTCATCGCCTTGCCGGTGGCCTCGTCCTCACCGATGCGCAGCCCGGACGGGCCGACGGCGGGTGCCTCGGCGAAGGGCGGCTGGCCCTCCTTGCGGACCATGCCGATGTGCCACAGCTGCGGGACGATCGTGCCGCCCCCCGCGTGCACCGCCTCGGCGACCTTCGCCCAGCCCGCCAGCTGGTCCTCCCCGTGGAACCGCGGGACGCGGCTGCTCTGGCCCGCCGAGTCGTGCCCGACGTACGTGCCCTCGGTGACGATCAGGCCGACCCCGGCGGCGGCGCGGCGGGCGTAGTACGACACGACGTCCTCACCGGGGACGCCGCCCGGGGAGAACATGCGGGTCATCGGGGCCATCACGATCCGGTTGGGGACGGTGAGGCCGCCGAGGGTGATCGGGCGGGAGAGGATCGCTGCCGCTCGGGAGGCGATGGGGGTGACGGTCACGGGGAGGGCTCCTTGGGAACGGGGCTGCTTATACCGCATGGTATGTGCGCACGCATTGTTGCAGCTCCTTAAGCAACCTCCTATGCCGTACGGCACATTCCCGAGGAGGGGGTTCTGTTTCGCCGGTGACTGCGGGTGCTTCGTGGTTGCTCGCGCAGTTCCCCGCGCCCCTGAAGGGGCGTCCACTGCACCTACCTCAGGGGCGCGGGGAACTGCGCGACAAGCCCCCACGCACCCGCAGCCGCCGACAACGCCCGAGGGCGGCACCCCTTGTCGCGAATTTCTCGCAACAAAGGGTGCCGCCCTCGGCAAGGACGTTGATCAACCGGAGCCGGAGCCCCGAGGTCGATCAGAAGTCCATGTCACCGCCCGGCATGCCGCCGCCGGCCGGCGCCGCGGCCTTCTCCGGCTTGTCGGCGATGACGGCCTCGGTGGTGAGGAACAGCGCGGCGATGGACGCGGCGTTCTGCAGAGCGGAACGCGTCACCTTCGCCGGGTCGATGATGCCCTCGGCGACCAGGTCGACGTACTCACCGGTCGCGGCGTTGAGGCCGTGACCCGGGGTGAGGTTGCGGACCTTCTCCACCACGACGCCGCCCTCAAGGCCGGCGTTGACGGCGATCTGCTTCAGCGGGGCCTCCAGCGCGAGCTTCACGGCCTGAGCGCCGGTCGCCTCGTCACCGTCGAGCTCCAGCTTCTCGAAGACCTGGGAAGCCTGCAGCAGGGCCACGCCACCACCGGCGACGATGCCCTCCTCGACGGCGGCCTTCGCGTTGCGGACGGCGTCCTCGATGCGGTGCTTGCGCTCCTTGAGCTCCACCTCGGTGGCGGCGCCGGCCTTGATGACCGCGACACCGCCGGCGAGCTTCGCCAGGCGCTCCTGCAGCTTCTCGCGGTCGTAGTCCGAGTCGCTGTTCTCGATCTCGGCGCGGATCTGGTTCACGCGGCCGTTGACCTGGTCCGAGGAACCGGCACCGTCGACGATGGTGGTCTCGTCCTTGGTGATGACGACCTTGCGGGCGCGGCCCAGGAGGTCCAGGGTCGCGTTCTCCAGCTTGAGGCCGACCTCCTCGGAGATGACCTCGCCGCCCGTGAGGATGGCGATGTCGCCGAGCATGGCCTTGCGGCGGTCGCCGAAGCCCGGGGCCTTGACGGCGACGGACTTGAAGGTGCCGCGGATCTTGTTGACGACCAGGGTCGACAGGGCCTCGCCCTCGACGTCCTCGGCGATGATCAGCAGCGGCTTGCCCGACTGCATGACCTTCTCCAGGAGCGGGAGCAGGTCCTTGACGGAGCCGATCTTGGAGTTCGCGATGAGGATGTAGGGGTCCTCCAGCGAGGCCTCCATACGCTCCATGTCGGTCGCGAAGTAGGCGGAGATGTAGCCCTTGTCGAAGCGCATGCCCTCGGTGAGCTCAAGCTCCAGACCGAAGGTGTTGCTCTCCTCGACGGTGATGACGCCTTCCTTGCCGACCTTGTCCATCGCCTCGGCGATCAGCTCGCCGATCTGGGTGTCGGCGGCGGAGATGGACGCGGTGGAGGCGATCTGCTCCTTGGTCTCGACGTCCTTCGCCTGCTCCAGCAGGGCGGCGGAGACGGCCTCGACGGCCTTCTCGATGCCCCGCTTGAGGGCCATCGGGTTGGCGCCGGCGGCTACGTTGCGCAGACCCTCCTTGACCAGGGCCTGGGCGAGCACCGTCGCGGTCGTCGTACCGTCACCGGCGACGTCGTCCGTCTTCTTGGCGACTTCCTTGACGAGCTCGGCGCCGATCTTCTCGTACGGGTCCTCCAGCTCGATCTCCTTGGCGATGGACACACCATCGTTGGTGATCGTGGGGGCGCCCCACTTCTTCTCAAGGACGACGTTGCGGCCCTTGGGGCCGAGGGTGACCTTGACGGCGTCGGCGAGCTGGTTCATACCGCGCTCAAGGCCGCGCCGCGCCTCCTCGTCGAACGCGATGATCTTGGCCATGTGAAGTGGTCCCTCCAGGACTGGGGGTGATTCTTCGGACCGCGCCCGCGCCCGCGACGGACGGCCTGCCTGCCTCGTGGTTCCTTGCCCCACCCGGCTTGCGGGCCTCACCGACCCGGTCCTTCGTTGTCACTCTCACCTTCAGAGTGCTAACGCCAATGATTAGCACTCGGCACCGTCGAGTGCAAGGTGCGCCCGCGAAGCGGGCTCGTTGAGGGGTGGTGGTCGGGTGACGGGTGGGCGCAAGCGCCTCTCGGGGGTCGGCCGTGCCCTCCGCCGTCGGCGAAACGGTTCGTGCGCCTCCCCCGCACGGTGAGCGCACGCCCCCGGTCCGGGCATGCCGAAGGGCCCGTACCTCGGGAGGTGCGGGCCCTTCGTGCAGCTACGTTTCAGGCGGTGACGCGAACCATGTCGGCCTGCGGGCCCTTCTGGCCCTGCGAGATCTCGAACTCGACCCGCTGGCCCTCTTCAAGGCTGCGGTAGCCGTCCATCTGAATGGCGCTGTAGTGGACGAAGACGTCCGCACCACCGTCGACCGCGATGAAGCCGTACCCCTTCTCCGCGTTGAACCATTTGACGGTGCCCTGAGCCATGCCTAACTCCCCTATTACTGGCCCTTGCACAGATCCGCACTTCGCGGACCCGGGTCAGACCTCGCCCACCAGTGTTCGGGGGCGTGCGCCGGAACGCGTCGACCGCGGCTGAATGTATCTGTCCAACTGCCGTCTGCAACAGGTCAATCGGACGAGAATTCTGGACGAGCCCGATCCGGAATGTGGTGAGAATTCGCCCGAATTCAGGGCAAGTCGGGCCGAACAAAGGGGGTGAATGCCGCAAAAGGGCCACACAGTTTGGCCATTTCTTGCCGGGTCCGCGGCACCACTCCAAGGCTCCCGACCCTCGGTCCGGGAGCGCGTTCCCCAACTCTACCGCGCTCAATCACACAGAATTGCCCCCTCCGTTTCTCTCACGGAGAGGGCACTGCACCCATTAGCGGCTGCCGCCGCGGGGATGAACAATGAGTGACCGGCATTACCGAAGGTAATGTTCGGTCATTCGGTCAGCCGCCGGCGACGGCCGGAATGATGGAGACGCCGGCGCCGTCGGGGGTGGCCGTCTGCAGGCCCTGCTCGAAGCGGACGTCGTCGTCGTTGACGTACACGTTGACGAACCGGCGCAGCTTGCCCTGGTCGTCCAGCACGCGGGCGGCGATCCCGGTGTGGTGCTTCTCCAGGTCCTCGATGACCTCGGACAGCGTCGCGCCCTCGGCGGCGACCTCGGCCTGCCCGCCGGTGTAGGTACGCAGAATGGTGGGGATGCGAACGGTCACGCTCATGCGAGGCCAGCCTCTCGGAAGGAGTCCAGGTTCGGGCGGATGGTGGCGGTGAGGCCGGTCCCGGCCACCGCGTCCAGGGTCTTGAGGCCGTCGCCCGTGTTGAGGACGACCGTGGTCTTCGTCGGGTCCAGCAGGCCCTCCTTGAGCAGCTTGCGGGTGACGCCGACGGTCACGCCGCCCGCCGTCTCCGCGAAGATGCCCTCCGTGCGGGCCAGCAGCTTGATCGCGTCGACGACTTCCTCGTCGGTCACGTCCTCCACGGCCCCGCCGGTGCGGCGCGCGATGTCGAGGACGTACGGTCCGTCGGCCGGGTTGCCGATGGCCAGCGACTTGGCGATCGTGTTCGGCTTCTGCGGCCGTACGACGTCGTGCCCCGCCTTGTACGCGGTCGACACCGGCGAGCAGCCCTCGGCCTGCGCGCCGAAGATCTTGTACGGCTTGTCCTCGACCAGGCCCAGCTTGATCAGTTCCTGGAGACCCTTGTCGATCTTCGTGAGCTGGGAGCCGGACGCGATGGGCACCACGAGCTGGTCCGGGAGCTGCCAGCCGAGCTGCTCGCAGATCTCGTACGCCAGGGTCTTGGAGCCCTCCGCGTAGTACGGCCGCAGGTTGACGTTGACGAAGCCCCAGCCCTCGCCGGCCGGGTCGCCGATCAGCTCGGAGCAGAAGCGGTTCACGTCGTCGTAGTTGCCCTCGATGCCGACGAGGTCGCCGCCGTAGATCGCGGCCATGACGACCTTGCCCTGCTCCAGGTCGTGCGGGATGAACACGCAGGAGCGGAAGCCGGCCCGCGCGGCGGCGGCGCCGACCGCGCCGGCGAGGTTGCCGGTGGAGGAGCAGGACAGGGTGGTGAAGCCGAAGGCGCGCGCGGCCTCCAGGGCCTGGGCGACGACGCGGTCCTTGAAGGAGTGCGTCGGGTTGCCGGAGTCGTCCTTGACGTACAGACCGCCGGTGACGCCGAGCTCCGCGGCGAGGTTGTCGGCCTTGACGAGCTTGGTCCAGCCGGGGTTGATGTTCGGCTTGTCGGCCACGTCGGCGGGGACGGGCAGCAGCGGGGCGTACCGCCAGATGTTCGCGGGGCCGGCCTCGATGCGTGCGCGGAGTTCCTCGGTGTCGTAGGCGGAGAAGTCGTACGCGATCTCCAGCGGGCCGAAACACTCCTCGCAGGCGAAGAGGGGGCCGAGCGGGACGCGGTGACCGCACTCGCGACAGCTCAGGGCCGCGGCGGGACCGAGGTCGACGGCGGACGTCGAGGCGGGGGCGGAGGTGCTGGAGTCTGCAACTGTCTGCGCAGCCATGTGAGGCGAGGCCCTTTCTCCTCATCTTTCTCACGACGCACTTCGCCGTGAGACGGATTTGGCACCTTCCCTAGCCGGGAGCCTCGCCACGAAGACGAGTGCCGGCTGGAGGGTTGCCGGGGCTTCATCGGGCCGTTTCCCTCTGCCCCTCTGGATGAGCGGTATTCGGTTGTGGACGCTTGCGACCCCCGGCATGCGACGGTCGTCGGCGTTGTTCAAGACTGTAACCGAAGGCCAGGACTGTTGAGATAGTCGTCCGAACCGCGAGATGGATCACGGTGACGCACCGTGATCACGAGGAGTGAGGAGCCGCAGGCCGTGCTGGAAGAAGTCGAGCGCTGGCTGACCACCCGGTCCTGGTCCGTGGCCGACCGTCCGCCGCACAAGATACTGGCCGCCAAGCGGTGCTCGGGCCAGTCGATCAGCGTGGTGCTGCCCGCGCTGAACGAGGAGGCGACGGTCGGGGCGATCGTCGAGGTCATCCGCCGTGACCTGGTGGAGCGGACGCCGCTGGTGGACGAGATCGTCGTGATCGACTCCGGCTCGACCGACCGCACCTCCGAGGTGGCCGCGGCGGCAGGCGCCCGCGTCGTCCACCGGGACGCGATCCTCCCCCGCATCCCCTCCGTCCCCGGCAAGGGCGAGGTGCTGTGGCGCTCACTTCTGGTCACCCGGGGTGACATCGTCTGTTTCATCGACGCCGACCTGCGGGAGTTCTCCGCCGACTTCGTCTCGGGCATCGTCGGCCCGCTGCTGACCGATCCGGACGTGCAACTGGTCAAGGCCATGTACGACCGCCCGCTCGCCGGTGCCACCGGGCAGGGCGGCCGGGTCACCGAGCTGATGGCCCGCCCCCTGCTGAACATGCACTGGCCGCAGCTGGCGGGGTTCGTGCAGCCGCTCGGCGGGGAGTACGCGGCGCGGCGCGGCCTGCTGGAGCAGCTGCCGTTCCCGGTGGGCTACGGCGTCGAGCTGGGCATGCTCGTGGACGCGCTGCACCTGGTGGGCCTGGACGCGCTGGCCCAGGTGGACGTCGGCGTGCGCAAGCACCGGCACCAGGACGGGCAGGCGCTCGGCCGGATGGCCGCGGCGATCTACCGCACCGCGCAGCTGCGGCTGGCCCGCGGGCATCTGCTCCGGCCGGCGCTGACCCAGTTCGAGCGCGGGACGGACGGCTTCGAGCCGCGCACATACTCGGTGGACACGGAGGAGCGGCCGCCGATGGCGGAGATCGCGGAGTACGCGGCACGGCGGGTGGCGTAGGCGCTGCCGGCGCGGTCGCCCTGTGCGGGCCGCGCGGGCCTCTCGGCGCGCGCCGGGAGAACGGCCGCATACCGCCGGGAGAACGGCTGCATACCGTCCCTGGGCGGCCGGTATACACGTTTGAGGCGTTACGAGCCGGGCTAGGTTCAGGCGTATGGCTTCCACCGCTGCTCCCAAGGCTCAGGTGCTGGTCGCGTCCAACCGCGGCCCGGTGTCGTACACGGTCGGCGAGGACGGTTCGCTGAGCGCCAAGCGGGGCGGGGGCGGGCTGGTCTCGGGGCTGTCGGCGATCGGCTCCGACGCGGACTCGCTGTGGGTGTGCGCCGCGCTCTCCGACGGCGACCGCGAGGCGGTGCGGCGCGGTGAGGGCGAGCCGGGCGTGCGGATGCTGGACATCCCGGCCGACGTGCACGCCGACGCGTACAACGGCATCGCCAACTCGGTGCTCTGGTTCGTCCACCACATGCTGTACCAGACCCCGCTGGAGCCCGTGTTCGACGCGGAGTTCCGGCGGCAGTGGGAGTCGTACCGGGCCTACAACCGGGCGTTCGCGGAGGCGCTGGCCGAGGAGGCCGCCGAGGGCGCGGCGGTGATGATCCAGGACTACCACCTGGCCCTCGCCCCCCGGATGCTGCGGCAGTTGCGGCCCGACCTGCGGATCGGCCACTTCTCGCACACCCCGTGGGCGCCGCCGGACTACTTCCGGCTGCTCCCCGACGACATCGCGGCGGAGCTGCTGACCGGGATCCTGGGCGCCGACCGGGCCGCGTTCCTGACCCGGCGGTGGGCGGACGCGTTCACCGCCTGCTGCCACGCCGTACTGGGTCCGGGCATCCCGTCCGGGACCCGGATCGGCGTGCACGGCCTGGGGGCCGACGCCGAGTTCCTGCGGGAGCGGGCGCACCGGGCGGACGTGGACGAGCGGATGGCGGGACTCCGGGAGGAGATCGGCGAGGGGCGGCGCACGATCGTCCGGGTGGACCGGACCGAGCTGTCCAAGAACATCGTGCGGGGGCTGCTGGCGTACCGGCACCTGCTGCGGGAGCACCCCGACTGGCGCGAGCGGGTCGTGCACGTCGCGTTCGCCTACCCCTCGCGGCAGGACCTCGCGGTGTACCGGGACTACACCGCCGAGGTGCAGCGGGTGGCGGAGGCGGTCAACGCCGAGTTCGGTACGGCGGGCTGGAGTCCGGTGCTGCTGCACGTCAAGGACGACTTCGCACGGTCGCTGGCGGCGTACCGGCTGGCCGACGTGGCGCTGGTCAACCCCATCCGGGACGGGATGAACCTGGTCGCGAAGGAGGTGCCGGTCGTGTCGGAGTCGGGGTGTGCGCTGGTGCTGTCGCGGGAGGCGGGGGCGTTCGAGGAGCTGGGCGAGGACGCGGTGTGCGTGAATCCGTACGACGTGGTGGGGACGGCGGAGGCGTTGCACTCGGCGCTGAGCATGGGGGAGGGGGAGCGGTCCGAGCGGTGCAAGCGGCTGGCCGCCGCGGCTACGGCGTTGCCGCCGGCGCGCTGGTTCCTGGACCAGCTCGGGGCACTGGACGATTGATCTCGCCCCCGCCGCCCCTACCCTTCCCGTCCCTGGGGGCTGCGCCCCCAGACCCCCGCTTCGGCCCTTCGGGCCTCGTCCTCAAACGCCGGACGGGCTGGTATTGAGCCTCTCCGCCAGTGACCGGAGCAGGGATACGACTCCCTCGGGGCCGTCGACGACCAGGTCTGCTCGTTCTGCGAGTTCTCCGACCTCTGCGCTGCCGCTGCAGACCAGAAGGGTGGGGAGGCCGTCGGAGCGGAGTTTTTCGAGGGCGGCGAAGGCGGGGAGGTCGCCGAGGTCGTCGCCGGCGTAGAGGACGGCGCCGGCGGAGATCTCGCGGACGTAGTCCAGGAGGGCGACGCCCTTGTCCATCCCGGGCGGGCGGAGTTCGAGGACGAGGCGGCCGGGTTCGACGATCAGGCCGTGCCGGCTGGCGAGGTCGGTGAGCGGGCCGCGCAGGGCGTCGTAGGCGGCCTCGGGGTCGTCGGCCCGGCGGGTGTGGACGGCGAGGGCGCGGCCCTTCTCCTCGATCCACGTGCCGTGCCAGGCGCCGGCCCGGTCCAGGACGCCCGGCAACTCCGCGCGGACGGCGGCGACACCGGGGTGCGGGGCGGGCGCGCTGACGGTGCCGGAGACGGCGTCCCAGCGTTCGGCGCCGTAGTGGCCGAGGACGACGAGGTGGTCGAGGCCGGGCACACCGGCGAAACCGCCGTGCCGTACGGCGACCCCGGCGGGGCGGCCGGTGACCACGGCCACGGACGCCACCTGGGGCGCGAGCGCGGCCAGCGCGGGGACGGCGCCGGGATGGGCGCGGGCCTGCTCGGGGTCGTCGACGATCGGCGCCAGCGTGCCGTCGAAGTCGAGGCCGATCAGCGCGGTGCGCGGCGCGGCGAGCAGGGCGGCGAGTCCGTCCCGCCCGGCCCGGGTCACCGGGGCGGGCAGCGGGTTGGCCGAGTCCGTCGAGTCCGTCGTATGGGAGCCCATACGGCGACACTATCCGCGGGGGGCCGTGCTCACTCCTCAGCGCTCGGAGCGGCGTGCGTCCCGCACCCGGCGCAGCCGGTTCACGGTCACGGGGTCGTGCGCCAGCGCCCGTTCGTCGTCCAGCAGGGCGTTCAGCAGCTGGTAGTACCGCACGGGCGCCATCCCCAGCTCCTCCCGTACAGCCCGCTCCTTGGCCCCGGGCCCCGAAAACCCCCGCCGCTCCAGAGCGAGAATCTCCTGCTCCCGTTCACCCAATTCCATACCGGCAAAGGTAACGCGCCCCGCAAGGGGCACGGGACTGTACCGACATGCGGCTCCGCCGCGTGGGCGCGAGAAGCCCCCACGTGCCGGCAGTCAAAAACGGCCGGCACCCCCGCCCCAAAGGGGCGCGGGGAACTGCGCGAGAAGCCCCCACCGGCCGCCAGCCGAAGACGCACCCGGCGAACCGCTAGTTCGAGGCCTCGCTGTCCGCAGCGGTCGCCTCCGCCTGGAGCCGGGTCAGCACGCCCGCCGGGCTGCCGGTCGGGCTGACGGCCTTACCGATCTCCTTCTTCACATCCGCACTGACCGCCGCCCAAGACGTCTTCCCCACGGGATACAGCTCGGAGTACGGCAACTGATCCAGGAACGGATGCAACTGCTTGTCCGGCGACGCATCCGACTCACTCATCGCGGTGGACGCCGACATGGTCACCGGCAGCAGCCCGTACTCGCGGGAGAACGACAGGACGTTCTTCTCGCTGTAGACGAAGTCCAGGAACTTGCCGACCTGCTCGGCGTGCCCGTTCTGCTTGAACGCCATCATCCAGTCGGCGACCCCCATGGACGCCTTGGCCTTGCCCTCGCGCCCCGGCATCGGCACCGTCCCGAACTTCACGCCCTTCTTGGCGGCCTGCTGGATCAGCGTGGGGTGCCCGTTCAGCATGCCCACCTGCCCGTCGGCGAACGCGGCGAACGCCGCCGCGCGGTTCAGCTTGCCGGGGGCGACCGGCCCGGTCAGCCCCTTGCCGACCAGCTCGTCCTTCAGCCAGGTGAAGGTCTCTATGTTCTGCTCGGAGCCGATGGTGTAGGTGCCGACGTCGTCGGTGTAGCCGTCGCCGCCGCCCAGCAGCCACTGCATGGTCTCGGCCTGCGCCTCCTCCGGGCCGAGCGGCAGCGCGTACGGGTACTTCACCCCCTTCGCCTTGAGCGCCTTCGCGTCGGCCGCCAGCTCGCTCCAGTCGCTGGGCGGCGTGATGCCGGCCTGGGAGAAGAGGGTCTTGTTGTAGAAGAGGACCCGGGTGGAGGCGGCGAACGGGATGCCGTACTGCAGGTGGTTCCACTGCCCCGCGTCGGACAGCGTGGACAGGAAGTCGGCCTGCGTGGCGATGGAGAGCAGGTCGGAGGCCTGGTACAGCTTGCCCTGGGCCGCGTAGTCGGCGTAGGCGCCGATCTGGGCCATGTCGGGGGCGTGCCCGGCGTCGACCATCTCCTTGACCTTGCGGTCGACGTCGTTCCACGAGTAGACGCTGACGTCGACCTTCACGCCGGGGTGCTTCGCCTCGTACGCCGCCGCCAGCGCGTCCCAGTACTTCTGCGAGCTGTTCGCCGGGGAGTCGCCGTAGTCGGCGGCGACCAGCTTGAGGGTCACGTCGGACGAACCCGCGCCGCTTCCGCAGCCCCCGAGGACCGCTGTCATGCCCAGTGCGGACACCACCGCGATCATTCCTGCCGTACGCCGACCCACCGTCAAAACCCCAACCCTGCTGTTCGAGCGTTCAATATATGGACAACATATGGTCTACACCAAGCGAGTGGACTAGACCTCTCATGGGTGCGGGGGTCACACTAGGCCCCGTGGTGAGACATGTCATCGCCCTGGACGTGGGCGGTACCGGAATGAAGGCCGCCCTCGTCGGCGACGACGGCGCACTGCTGCACCGCGCCCGCCGCGCCACCGGCCGCGAGCGCGGCCCGGACGCCGTCGTCGAGGCGATCCTCGGCTTCGCCGCCGACCTGCGCGCCCACGGCGTCGAGCGCTACGGCGCCCCCGCCGCGGCCGCCGGCATCGCGGTCCCCGGCATCGTCGACGACACCCACGGCACCGCCGTCTACGCCGCCAACCTCGGCTGGCGGGACGTACCCCTGCGCGATCTGCTCGCCGACCGGCTCGGCATGCCCGTGGCGCTCGGCCACGACGTGCGGGCCGGCGGTCTCGCCGAGGGCCGCCTCGGCGCGGGCCGGGGCGCCGACCGCTACCTCTTCGTCCCGCTGGGTACCGGCATCGCCGGCGCCATCGGCATCGACGGCCGGGTCGAGGCGGGCGCGCACGGCTTCGCGGGCGAGATCGGCCACATCGTCGTACGGCCCGACGGCGATCCCTGCCCGTGCGGGCAGCGCGGCTGCCTGGAGCGGTACGCCTCCGCCTCCGCCGTCAGCGAGGCCTGGGCCGCCGCCTGCGGTGACCCGGAGGCGGACGCGGCGGACTGCGCGAAGGCGGTCACGTCCGGGGACCCGAACGCCGTCCGGGTCTGGCAGCGGGCGGTCGACGCCCTCGCCGACGGCCTGGTCACCGCGCTCACCCTGCTCGACCCCCGCACCCTGATCATCGGCGGCGGCCTGGCCGAGGCCGGCGACACCCTCTTCGACCCCCTCCGCACCGCCGTCCGCCGCCGCGTCACCTTCCAGAAACTCCCCACCATCGTCCCCGCCGCCCTGGGCGACACAGCCGGCTGCCTGGGCGCGGGACTCCTCGCCCAGGACCTGCTGGCAGCTTCTTCTACGACTCCGGAGGTAACCCCCTGATGGACGCTGAACGGGAAATCCCGGCCCGGGGCAGCGCCCCCTCGGGGGCGCGGGGAACTGCGCGACCAGCCCCCACCGGCCCGCAGGTACTCACGGGCGCGACCGTGGTCCTCCCCACCGGCCCGGTGAAGAACGGCACCCTCGCCGTGGACGGCAAGCGCATCACCGCAACCGCACCGGCAAACGCCCCGCACATCGACGTGTCGAACCACTGGCTCGTACCCGGCTTCGTCGACATCCACAACCACGGCGGTGGCGGCTCCAGCTTCAGCGGCACCCCCGACGACGTCCTCCGAGCCATCCGCACCCACCGCGAGCACGGCACCACCACCCTCGTCGCCTCCACCGTCACCGACGAGATGGACCTGCTGGTCCGCCAGGCCGGCCTGCTCAGCGAACTCGCCGAGCAGGGGGAGCTGGCCGGGATCCACTTCGAGGGGCCGTTCATCTCGCCCTGCCGCAAGGGCGCGCACTCCGAGGGGCTGCTGCGCGACCCGGACCCGGCGGACGTCCGCAAGCTGGTCGACGCGGCGCGCGGCAAGGCGGTCATGGTCACGCTCGCCACCGAACTGCCGGGCGGCCTGGACTCCGTACGGCTGCTCGCCGAGCAGGGCGTGATCGCGGCGATCGGGCACACGGACGCGACGTACGAGCAGACGGTGGCGGCCATCGACGCGGGGGCGACGGTCGCCACGCACCTGTTCAACGCGATGCCCACGCTGGGCCACCGCTCCCCCGGCCCCGTCGCCGCCCTGCTGGAGGACGAGCGGGTCACGGTCGAGCTGATCAACGACGGCACCCACCTGCACCCGGCCGCGCTGGAGCTGGCGTTCCATCACGCGGGCCCGGACCGGGTCGCGTTCATCACGGACGCGATGGACGCGGCCGGCGCCGGTGACGGCCGCTATCTGCTCGGCCCGCTGGAGGTCGAGGTCAGCGACGGCGTGGCCCGGCTGGTGGAGGGCGGCTCGATCGCGGGCTCCACGCTCACCCTGGACCGGGCGTTCAAGCGGGCGGTGACCGTCGACGGGCTGGCCGTGGGGGACGCCGTGGCGGCGCTGTGCGCCAACCCGGCCCGGCTGCTGGGCCTGTCCGACCGGATCGGCTCGCTGGAGCCGGGCAAGGACGCCGACCTGGTGCTGCTGGACGAGAACTTCGACCTCAAGGGCGTCATGCGGCGCGGGGAATGGGTGGTCGCACCCCGACTGCCCTGATCCGTCCCGCCACCGGGGAGACGACGAGGAGACGACGGCCGTGCCGGGCTCTGGGCCGACCGCCGTCTCTTTGGCATGATCAGGGCTCCCGGAAACCGATGGCACAGGGACTTCGAGGGAGGTCGGCCCGGGTGATCCTCACGGTCACACTGAACACCGCTCTCGACCTCACCTACCGCGTACGGTCGCTGCGCCCGCGCGCCTCGCACCGGGTCACGGACGTCATCGAACGGCCCGGCGGCAAGGGCGTGAACGTGGCGCGCGTGCTGGCGGCCCTCGGCCACGAGGTGACGGTCACCGGGTTCACGGGCGGCGCCACCGGCGAGACGGTCCGGGCCCTGCTCTCCGAGGTGCCCGGCGTGACGGACGCGCTGGTGCCGGTGGCCGGCGCGACCCGGCGCACCATCGCCGTGGTGGACGAACTGGCCGGTGATACGACCCAGTTGAACGAGCCCGGCCCCCAGGTCGCGCCCGCCGAGTGGGCCGCGTTCCTGCGGGCGTACGACGGCCTGCTGTCCGGCGCCTGTGCCGTGGCCCTGTGCGGGAGCCTGCCGCCGGGCGTGCCGGTGGGCGCGTACGCGGGCCTGATCCGCGCGGCCCGCGCGGCCCGCGTCCCCGTGCTGCTGGACACGAGCGGCGAACCGCTGCGGCGCGGGGTGGCCGCGCGGCCGGACATCATCAAGCCCAACGCGGAGGAACTGGCCGAACTGACCGGCTCCCACGAGCCGTCACGTGCCACCCGGGACGCCCGGCGCCGGGGCGCCCACGCGGTGGTGGCCTCGCTCGGCCCGCAGGGTCTGCTGGCTCTGACCCCGGACGGCGAGTGGCGGGCGGCCCCCGTCGCCCCCGTCCACGGCAACCCGACCGGAGCGGGCGACTCCGCGGTCGCCGGCCTCCTCTCGGGCCTCGTGGAACACCTCCCCTGGCCGTCCCGCCTCGCCCGCGCGATCGCCCTGTCGACGGCGACGGTACGGGCGCCCGCAGCGGGCGAGTTCGACCGAGCGGCGTACGAGGACCTGGTGGAGCGGGTCGAGGTGACGGGCGGGGTCGGCGTCAGCGGGGCGCGCTGACCCGGGAGGTCGGCGTCAGCGGGGCGCGCTGACCGGGGAGGTCGGCGTCAGCGGGGCGCGCTGACCGGGGAGGTCGGCGTGGCCCGGAGCCCTTGATCACCGCCTGCCCCCTGATCAGTCCTTGACCTGGCCCTTCTTAAGCCACATCTGGTCGATCAGCACATTGCACTTGTCGCCGGCCTGGCAGGACACGGAGATCGTGTTGTGGCCCTTCTGGAGGGTGGGCCACACATAGGAGTTGGTCCAGCCCTTGGTGAAGTCGCCGTCCTTGGCGTGCGCGTAGTTCTGCAGGCTCAGCTTGCTGCCGAAGGGCTTGCCGTTGACGGTGACCGTCATCGACTGGTCCTGGCCGGGCACGCTGTAGTTCACGAAGAGGGTGTACGGGCCGTCGTCGGGGATGTTGTCGACCGTCCAGGTGACCGACGAGCCGACCTGGTTGAGGTTGCCCACGTAGCTGCCGTCGGCGGAGCGCGCCCCGGTGACGTCCGAGGCGACCGAGGCGCCGCCGGCCAGCTGGAGCACCTTGTTGGAGCCGTCGACCTTCGGCAGCGCCCCGGCCGCCTGGCTGCTGCCCGACGGGCTCGGTTCGCTGCTCTGGGACTGGGTCGGGTTGGGGGCGACCTGGCCGCTGGCCTTGTCGTTGTCCGAGTTGCCGTTGAGCATCGCGATGCTGATGCCGATGACGACGGCGGCGACCACCGCGACCGCGCCGATCAGCAGGCCCTTGGTGTTCGGGCCGCGCCGGCCGGTGCCGCCGCCGGGCTGCATGGGGGTGCGGGCGGTCGGGGCGCCGCCCGGGAGGGTCTCCGGGGCCTGGTAGTAGGCGTTCGGCTGGTTGTAGCCGCCGGGGCCGCCCTGCGGGCCGTGCGCGCCCTGCTGCTGCGGAATGCCCTGCTGCTGGCCGTACGCGGGCTGCTGCTGGCCGTACTGGCGTTCGCCGACGGTGCGCACCCTGCTGACCGCGTTCGGGTAGCCGTAACCGCCGGACGGCGGCTGTGCTCCCCTGGCCTGGCCGTCGGCGTACAGATAGCCGAACGGGTCGTCGTCCTCGGGCGTGCTCGGGCCGTTGTCGCCGGGCGTCATCCCTTGGTCTCCTCAGCAGCTGCGGGCGGATGCGGTAACAGGTGTGGAATGGCGAGCCTACCCGCTCCCGCACCCCCAAACGGGTGACCCGGATCGCACGAGTCCGCTATCGGTCCGCTGACCTGCCGCTCAGCCCGCGCGCCGGTGCTGTTTGGGACGAGATCGTTTCTCGACGTACATCCGCTCGTCGGCCGATTTCAGGACTTCGTCCGCCGTCATGCCGCAGTGCGCCCAGCCGATGCCGAAGCTGGCGCCCACCCGGACGGCCCGGCCCTCGGCGCGGATCGGCTGGATGATCTCGTTGCGCAGGCGTACGGCGAGGTCCTGGGCGTCGGCCTTGCCGAGGCCGTTGGCGAGGATCACGAACTCGTCGCCGCCGAGCCGGGCCACCGTATCGCCGTCGCGGACCCCCCGGGTCAGGCGCCGGGCGACCTCGATGAGGACGGCGTCGCCCGCGTTGTGCCCGAACCGGTCGTTGATCGACTTGAAGCCGTCCAGGTCGCAGAAGAGGACGGCGAGCCCCTTGGCGCCGTCGTCGTGGCCCTCCTCGGGGGCGACGGTGTGGACGTGGTGGTCGAAGCCGTCGTACGCCTCCGCACCCGGCGCGAAGTCGAAGCCGTGCGCGGTGGGGGTGTCGTAGGCGGGGTGGCCGTAGGCCGCGTCCAGGGACTCCAGCGCGCCGGCGTGCGCCGGGCGGTGGCACAGCCGGGCGGAAAGCCGGGAGCGCAGCTCGGCGGAGTTCGGCAGGCCGGTGAGGGAGTCGTGGGAGGCGCGGTGGGCGAGCTGCAGCTCGCGGCGCTTGCGCTCCTCGATGTCCTCGACGTGGGTGAGCAGGAAGCGGGGCCCGTCGGCGGCGTCGGCGACGACGGAGTTGCGCAGCGACACCCAGACGTAGCTGCCGTCGCGGCGGCCGAGGCGCAGCTCGGCGCGGCCACCCTCGGCGGAGGTCCGCAGGAGGGTACCGATGTCCTCGGGGTGGACGAGGTCGGAGAAGGAGTAGCGGCGCATCGCGGAGGCGGGGCGGCCCAGCAGGCGGCACAGGGCGTCGTTGGTGCGCAGGATGCGGCCGTGCTGGTCGCCTCCCATCTCGGCGATGGCCATGCCGGAGGGGGCGTACTCGAACGCCTGGCGGAAGGATTCCTCACTGGCCCGCAGCGCCTGCTGCTCGCGCTCCAGGCGGACCAGGGCGCGCTGCATGTTGGAGCGCAGCCGGGCGTTGCTGATCGCGATGGCGGCCTGGAAGGCGTACATCTGGAGGGCCTCGCGGCCCCAGGCCCCGGGCCGGCGGCCGTTGCGCGGCCGGTCCACGGAGATGACCCCGAGGAGTTCGCCGCTGCCGCCGCCCTGCACGCCGGGGGTGTACATCGGCGCGAACAGCCGGTCGGAGGGGTGCCACTCGTCCTCGAAGCGGGGCGCGGGGCCGTCGGTGTACCACTGCGGGACGTCGTCGTCGTCGAGGACCCAGCCCTCGGTGTGGGGTATGAACACCAGGTCGCCCCAGCGCTCGCCCATCGCGAGCCGCCGGTCCCAGGAGTCGCGGGAGCCGGCCCGGCCGGTGATCAGGGACTCGGCGGCCGAGTTGCCGGAGAAGGCGGCGACGACGAGGTCGCCGTCGGGGCGGACGAGGTTCACGGCCGCCATCTCGTACCCGAGGGCGGTCACCGCGCCGTCGGCGACGGTCTGCAGTGTGTCCGCGAGGCTGCGGGCCGTGTTCATGTCGGCCATGACCTGGTGCAGCTGTCGCAGGGACGCAAGGCGGACGTACGGCTCCGACTCGGTCTCCATGCTCGCCCTCCCCCCGAGACCTCGCAGCGAATCAAGGGTTGTCTTCGGCGCTTCTCTTCGGCGCTGTCTCTACGGTGGTTCTCTCTTGGTCGTCCTACAGGTCCTCCGCCACTGAATCACAGCGCGCTGCCCACTCGGTACACAGGGTCAACAATTCCTGCCCCTTGTGACTCAAGTCACAGGGGAACGTGAACAATTGAGTGGAGTTTCCGCGTTTTCCCTGTGCGTTTACCGAAAGCAATGTTTGTGGGTGTGCGCACATCATGCACGATCGGTGCCGGGGGGAAGTGGTTCACGTCCGTCCGGGTCCGTCCGGGGCCCTGGTCGGAGCCTGGTCCCGGGTCCTGGTCCGGTGCCTGGCCGCGGCCCCGCCCGGGGTCCTAGGTCCCGGGCCCGGGCCACGGTTCGGCCGGAGGCCCGATGCCGGCCGCGAGGGGCGGCGACTAGCGTTTCCGGCGTGCTGAAGACCCCCTCACCCACCGCCACCGCCGCTTCCGGGCATGCTGAGGGGGTGAGCAACGACGAGTTCCGGGCCGCGATGTCCCGGCTGGCCGACGGCGTCGTCCTGGTGACCGCGCAGGAACCGCCGCTGGACCCGGACGACCCCGGCGCACCCGCCACGGAGGACGTCGGCATGACCGCGACCGCGTTCGTGTCGGTCTCGCTCGACCCGCCGTTGGTGCTGGTCAGCCTGCGCGAGGGGTCCCGCATGGACGACCTCCTCGCCGAGCAGCCGCTGTGGGCGGTCTCGGTCCTCACCGAGAGCCAGCGGCACATCGCCGGCCGTTTCGCCATGAAGGGCCGCGTCAGCGACCGGCTGCTGTTCGCCGACATCCCGTACGCCCGGGGCGAGGTGTCCGGGGCCCCGCTGGTGGACGGCGCGCTGGCCACGCTGGAGTGCAGGACCGAGCAGCGGGTGACGGCGGGCGACCACACGCTCGTCATCGGCCGCGTCCTCACCGCGCACGTGCCGAACGCCGACGGCGGTCCGCTTCTCTATTTCCGGGGCCGTTACCGGCAGTTGGGCTGAATTCCCATCGGGCCCCCGTCGACTGTCTGGCGGGCCACGACGAATTCCGCCGCGAAATCGTGAACGGCGTCCTACGGTGCCGGGATGTCACCCCGTCTGGAAGAAATCACGCCGTACAACTTCGAGTCCGCCGTTCGCATTCGCATCCGCCCCGACCAGGAACACGCGGTGGAACCCGTCACCCACTCCCTGGCCGAGGCGTACGTCCATCCCGCCGGCGTCGCCTGGCCCCGCCTGATCCTCGACGGGGACCGTCCGGTCGGCTTCCTGATGGCCTTCCTCGACATCGACTGGCACGGCGACGGCAGCGTCCGCCGCTCCGGCCTGTGGCGCCTGAACATCGCCGCGGAGGAACAGGGCCGCGGGTACGGCCGCTTCGCCGTCGAAGCGGTCGCGAACGAACTCCGCCGCCGGGGCACCCCCCAGATGTACGTCACCTGGCACCCGGGGCCCGACGGACCCGAGGCGTTCTACCTCCGACAGGGCTTCCGCCGAACCGGCGAGCTGAGCGGGGAGCAGCCGGTGGGGGTGCGGGAGGTGTGAGGTGTGAGGTGCGGTCATACGCCGTTTCGCTCACCTCTCCCCCGAAAGCAGCTTTTGTGGGACTGTTCTCCCATGCCGTCAGCACCGTGGCGGCGGGGGGAGGCATCCGGTCCATGGCAGAACTGAGTCCCACTCAACTGGTCATCGTCGCCGTCATCGTGGTGGCCGTCGTCGCGCTGATCGTCCTCGGCCTGCGGCGCGGCTCGCTGAAGAGCGCGTCCTTCCAGGGCATGGGCATGCGCGCGGACGTGAAGGGGGGTCAGGAGCCCGCACCGCTGGCCGACCAGACCCTTCAGACGGACGGATACAAGGCCAAGCGCTCGCACCTGGTGTCGGTGAAGAGCGCGAAAATGTCCCTCAAGAGGACCAAGCTGACCGACAGCACCGTGCAGATCCTGCCCGACGACGGAAGCATCCAGCCCGTGATCCCGCCCGCCCGCGGAAACCCCGGCGCTTCCGGCGGCCCCGGGACGCCGGGAGGCCAGGAGGACACCGAGCCGGACCGCACGACGCCGTGACACATCGCCGCCGCGCCACCGCGCGACGGCATGAGGGATCGACGGGACGAAGCAGATCAGGGGACGGGGAGACCGGGTGCCCGAACCGGGGGAAGAGCACCGGCACATCGACCGTGCCGACCAACTGGCGCGCGTGGCACGCCTCACGGCACGGGACGCGCACCGGGGCGAGGACCGGCAGGCGATGTTCTTCGAGGGGCCCGGGGACATCGGCAAGTCGTCCCTGCTCCTGGAGATCTACGAGCGCCACGGTGACCAGGGTGTCTACTTCGTCGACCTGTCACGCGTCGCCACGGAGCGGGACGTGCTGGAGGCACTGGCGATGCAGGCGCGCAGCCAGCGCGTCGACGTGCCGAGCTACCGCACCACGCGGGACCGGTTCGCGGAGCAGTCCGCCTCCACCCAGGTCAGTCTCAGCAACGTACGGGCCCGGAACTCCGCGATACAGCTGCTCACCCAGAGCGAGGACCGCGGATTACAGACCGACGCGCTGAGCGACGCCCTGCTGGACAACCTGATGAGCGACTCGCGCAGGCCGGTGATCTGCCTGGACTCCTTCGAGGCGTGCGCCCAGCCGATGCGGCAGTGGCTCGGCCGGAAGCTGCTGCCGAACCTGCTGACCCGCCCCGAGGCCAGCGTGTTCGTCGCCGGACGGGAGCTGCCCAGCCTGTCCCGTCCGTACTCCCGTGCCGTGCACACGATGGTGCTGCCGCCGTTCGACGTGGGCGCCGTGCACGACTGGATCGAGACGCTCGGCCTGGCCAGCCTCCAGGACAAGGCCGTGACGATCCAGCAGGCGCACGGCGGCGTGCCGGGACTGCTCGCCGCGTTCTTCGCCTGCCACATAGAGCCGGAGCCGGCCGGCGCCGGGGGCGACCAGGACGGTGAGGCATGACGCGGGACCCCGCCACGCGACAGGCCCTGGCCCGCTTCGACGAGCTGCCCCCGCCCAAGGCGCTGCTGCTGGAGGCACTCTCCGTGCACCAGTGGTTCACGGTGGGCCTCGTCGCCCACACAGCGGCCGATCTCGCCGTCGCCGTCACGCCCGAAGGGGTATTCTCCACGCCCTTCGTCGTCAAGGACCGGGTCCCCTTCCCGGCGGGACCGTCCGGCGAGAGACAGTACGGCATCCGCTCCGTCCTCCGCGTCGCGCTGCACGAGCGCATGCGGACCGAGCGGCCCGAACTCCACCGGCAGGCGCACCGCATCGCGGCCACCTACTACAACCAGCCGCTGGAGCCGCTGCGCACGGACCGGCTCACCTGGTACGTGAACGAGATCCGGCATCTGTCTGCCTGCCGTCCCCGCCTGGCGGCCGAGCGGCTCACGGCGTTCGCCCACGCCTCGCTCGTCGCCGGGTACGCCGAAGCGGCGGGCCGGGCCGCCGCCGAGGTGGCCGCCGGGTCCCCGGCCGCCGACGACCAGGCGCTGGCCGGAATCGTCGAGGCGATCGCGCAGATCCTGAACGCCCCGGCCCACGTCGAGCACGGCACGGTCGTCCTGCTGAACGACCTCCTCACCCGCTACACCCCCGCCGGCCCCGCGGCGAACCGGCTCGTGCTGCTCGCCCGGGACCTCGTCGTCCACTACACCGAACGACCGGACCCGGTCACCCCCCTCACCGCGCTGGTCGCCCCGGACGCCACGGCGGTGGTCGACGCGCGGGGCGTCCCCGTCCTCGGGGGCGAGCTGCGGCTGCTGGAGGACCTGGCCCACCCGGCGAGAACCATCAGGACCCGGGTCCACCGCGTCGAGCTGCCGTCCAGCAAGGTGGCCGAGCACCGGGTCACCACCACGCTCGCCACCGAGGGCCGGCGGGCCGGCCGCGGCGTCGTGCTCGTCGATGTCCTGCCGAGGGACAACTGGCACCAGCTCAACAGCCTCAAGCTCAGCGAGCGGGGCACCCGGAACGTGGACGTGCTCCGCGCGCCCGACGCCGCCCGCACCGTGGCACAGGGCCTCGGCCGTCTGCTGGACGCCGACAGCCCCGCCTCGGGCGCCTCGGGCCGCGCCGAACTGTCCCAGCGGCTGAGTTCGCTCGGCCGGTTCGGCGGGGAGGACGAACTCCACGATCTGCTCGATCGCACCCGGCGCTCGGACGACGTGGAGGAACTGCTCAGGAACCGCGCCGCCGAGCTGATGCGCTACACGCCCGTCGTGGCCCTGCTGGACGTCTACCCGGGGGTCCCCGCCGAGGTGTCCTACGAGCAGCAGGAGGAGTGCACGGTCCGCCGGGACGGCCTCGGCCGGGCCGTCGTCTCGGTCCCCCTCGTCCTTCCCCTGGAGCTGCACAACCAGCTGGAGTTCGTCGCCCCCCACGGGCTGGAACCCGTCTTCCCCCCGGTGGCGCCGGGAGTCCACTTCACGCCCGTGCGCGGCGCGCGTCCCGGCACCGCTGTGCAGCAGTTCGAGGTCGAGGCCGAGGACCGCGAGGAGGACGGCACGGCCCGCATCCACGTCGACCTGGGCTACCACCTGCCGGACCGGGAGTTCCGGGGCGCGAGGCGCACGGCTGCCCTGTGCATGGCGGCGTCCCTGCTGCCGCCCCTGCTCCTGCTGATCTTCAGCACCAGCCTGGCGACCTTCTACGGTTCCGTGATCGCGACCATCGTGGCGTTCGTGGAGACGCCCAAGGACGGCTTTCACCAGGAGGCGATCGAACCGCTGCAGGTGTACGCCGGCCGCAGGCTCCTGAGGCTCCGCCAGTCCAACACGCTGGTGGCGGTCACCTCGGCGGTCGCCGCGCCCACGATCGCGGTGAGCGTGTTCGTCTCCCTGGCCGCCTTCCTGTGGTGCCTGGGCACGTCGTTGTTCGTGGGGAGGGCCTGGCGGAGATCCACGCGTCCCCTGGAGGGGCCGTCCTCCTCGGCCCGCCGCACCCTGCACGCCGCGGACTGACCGGCCGGGAAACGTCCGTCAGCCCCAGCCGCGCCCCGAGCGCCCCCGCTTCGTGTCCGACCGCTGCTTCTTCTCGCGCAGCCGCCGCTCGTTGATCCCGCGGGGGACCCGAGTCGGACGGCGGGGCTTGGGCGGCGGGGCCGTCGCCTCCGCGAGGAGCGAGGCGAGGCGTACGGCAGCCGTCTCCCGGTTGCGCCACTGGGAGCGGTGCTCGGAGGCCCGTACGACGAGCACCCCGTCGACCAGCCGCCCGGCCAGCCGCGCCAGCGCCCGCTCCTTCCACACCGCGGGCAGCGCCCCCGTGTTCGCCAGGTCGAAGCGCAGCTCCGCCTGGGAGTCGCTGGTGTTCACGTGCTGGCCCCCCGGGCCGGAGGACCGCGAGAAACGCCAGACCAGCTCGGCCTCGGGCAGTGAGACGGAGCCGCGGATGACGTAGGGACCGGACATGTGTCCCATGTTCCCGGCCCGCCCCCGCCCACGTCACCCGGTTTTCCCCGCGCCCCGCCGGCCGCCCCCCGCCGCCCGGGCATCGCGGGGTAAAAAAGGTAAAGCCATCCGGAACCACCGGGACCCCCCTCGACGTTCTTCCGGGTGACGGTAGCTTCGTCGGCACAGATCTCTCTGTCTTAAGGAAGGACTCCCCCATGGCTGTAAGCCTGTCCAAGGGTGGCAACGTCTCGCTGACCAAGGAGGCTCCGGGCCTGACCGCCGTCACCGTGGGCCTCGGCTGGGACGTCCGCACCACCACCGGCACGGACTTCGACCTGGACGCCTCGGCCATCGCGGTGAACGGCGAGGGCAAGGTGTACTCGGACGGCCACTTCGTCTTCTTCAACAACAAGCAGACGCCGGACAACACCATCGTCCACACCGGCGACAACCGCACGGGCGAGGGCGCGGGCGACGACGAGGCGATCAACGTGAACCTGGCCGGTCTGCCGGCCGACATCGACAAGGTCGTCTTCCCGGTCTCCATCTACGACGCCGAGAACCGCGGCCAGAACTTCGGCCAGGTCCGCAACGCCTACATCCGCATCCTGAACCAGGCCGGGGGCGCCGAGATCGCCCGCTACGACCTGTCGGAGGACGCGGCCACCGAGACGGCCATGGTCTTCGGCGAGCTGTACCGCAACGGCGCGGAGTGGAAGTTCCGCGCGGTCGGCCAGGGCTACGCGTCCGGCCTGGTGGGCATCGCCCAGGACTTCGGTGTGAACGTCTGAGACGGCGGCCGTAGCCGTGGGAAAGGCCCCCTGAGCCGCGCTGCTCAGGGGGCCTCCGCCCAGACCGGCGTGCGCGCCTGCGCGCCTACCCGCCTGTCCGGCCGCGCCTCAGACGCGCGGGAAGCGGGCCTGGAGGGTCCAGATCGCCGGGTTCTCCGACAGGTCCTCGTGCAGGTCGGTCAGGTCGGCGAGCAGATCGTGCAGGAAGTCGCGGGCCTCGCGGCGCAGTTCGGTGTGGGAGAAGGTGAGCGGGGACTCCTCGGCCGGCTGCCAGTCGGAGGTGATGTCGACCCAGCCGAACCGGCGCTCGAACAGCATGCGGTCGGTGGACTCGGTGAAGTCCAGCTCCGCCCGCTGCGGCCGGGAGGCGCGGGAGCCCATCGGGTCCCGGTCCAGGTGTTCCACGATGTCGCACAGCGCCCACGCGAAGTCCAGCACCGGCACCCATCCCCAGGCTGTGGACAACTCCCGGTCGGCCTCGGTGTCCGCGAGGTAGACGTCCCCGCTGAACAGGTCGTGCCGCAGCGTGTGGACGTCCGCGCGCCGGTAGTCCGTCTGCGGCGGGTCCGGGAAGCGGTTGGAGAGGGCGTAGCCGATGTCGAGCACGCAGAGATGGTGCCACGGCCGCAGCGAGCTCGGCTCCCGCCCCGGCCCCGCCCTAAGATCACTGACATGTCCAGACCCACCCGTCGATTCCCCGCCCGCCTCGCCGTCGTCCTGGCCCTCGCCCTCACCGGCACCGCGTGCGGCGGCAGCGGAGGCGGGGGTGTGGTGCACGCCACGCCCGGCAGCGCGGGCGTCCACGACCCGTACTTCCCGAAGGCGGGCAACGGCGGCTACGACGTCTCGCACTACGCCCTCACCCTGGACTACACCCCGGACACCCGCCGCCTGACAGGCCGGGCCGTCATCACCGCCCGCGCCACCCAGGACCTGTCCGCCTTCGACCTGGACCTCGCCGGTCTGCACGTCGACTCGGTCACCGTGGAGGGCCGGAAGGCCGCCTTCAGCCGGGCCGGCCAGGAACTCACCGTCCGCCCGCACGACGCCCTCGCCAAGGGCGAGACGTACCGTACGACCGTCCGCTACTCCGGCGTCCCGCGCACCCTCACCGACCCGGACGACTCCGAGGAGGGCTGGCTGCCCACGGCCGACGGTGCCGTCGGCCTTGGTGAGCCGGTCGGTTCCATGGCCTGGTTCCCGTGCGACAACCACCCCTCGGACAAGGCGACGTACGACCTCACGGTCACCGTGCCGGAGGGTCTCCAGGCGGTGTCCAACGGGGAGTTGACCGAGCAGCACACGGAGCACGGCCGTACGGCGTACACCTGGCACACCCCGCAGCCGATGGCGAGCTACCTGGCCACGGTCGACATCGGTCACTTCACGATCAGCCGCACCACCGGCCCGCACGGCCTGCCGATCGTCAGCGCCGTCGACCCGACGCAGGCCGAGGCGGGCAAGAAGGCGGTGGCGAAGATCTCGGACATCATCGGCTGGGAGGAGTACAACTTCGGGCCGTTCCCGTTCTCCTCCACCGGCGCGATCATCGACCGCCCGCACGACTCGGGGTTCGCGCTGGAGACCCAGAACCGCCCGTTCTTCCACGGCGCCCCCGACACCGCCCACCTCGTGCACGAACTCGCCCACGAGTGGTACGGCGACTCGGTCACGCCGAAGAGCTGGCGGGACATGTGGCTCAACGAGGGCTTCGCGACCTACGCGGAGTGGCTGTACGACGAGGACCACGGCGGCGACACCGCCCAGCAGATCTTCATGGACTACTACAAGGGCGACGACGAGTCCATCTGGGCGTTCCCGCCCGCGAAGCCGTCGAGCGCGGCGCACATCTCCGACAGCCCGGTCTACGAGCGCGGCGCGATGGTCCTGCACAAGATCCGGCAGAAGGTCGGCGACGACACGTTCTACGACATCATCCAGGGCTGGGCGGCCGCCCACCGGCACGGCACGGCGAGCACGGCCGACTTCACCGCTTACGTCGAGAAGGCGGCCCCCGGCAAGGACTTCAAGGAGATCTGGAAGGACTGGCTGTACGGCGACGGAAAGCCGGACCACCCGTAGGAACGGGCGACCCGGCTTTCCTGAGCGCTGTCTGCGGTTACTTCACGTTGACGGCGGTCCAGGCCGCCGCCACCGCCTTGTACTCGGCGCTGCCCGACCCGTACAGGTCGGCCGCGGCCTGCAGGGTGCCGGTGCGGGCGTCCGCGTAGCTGGTGGTCGAGGTGAAGTACGTGGTCAGGGCCTTGTACCAGATCTGTACGGCCTTGTCCCGGCCGATGCCGGTGACCGTGGACCCGTCGTACGTCGGGGAGTTGTAGTTCACCCCGTTGATGGTCTTCGCGCCGCTGCCCTCGGACAGCAGGTAGAAGAAGTGGTTGGCGACGCCGGACGAGTAGTGGACGTCGAGGCGGCCGACCTTGCGTGACCAGTAGTCGGCGGAGCCGCCGTCCTTGCTGGGCTTGTCCATGTAGCGCAGCGGGGTGCCGTCGCCGTTGATGTCGATCTTCTCGCCGATCAGGTAGTCACCCTTGTCGGACGAGTTGTTGGCGTACCACTCCACCGCCGTGCCGAAGATGTCGGAGGTGGCCTCGTTCAGGCCGCCCGACTCACCGCGGTAGTTGAGGCCGGCGGTGGCCGCGGTGAGGCCGTGGCTCATCTCGTGGCCGGCGACGTCGAGGGCGGTCAGCGGGTCGGCGTTGTTCGAGCCGTCGCCGTAGGTCATGCAGAAGCAGCTGTCGTCCCAGAAGGCGTTGACGTAGGAGTTGCCGTAGTGGACGCGGGAGTAGGCGGCGCGGCCGTCGCCCGCGATGCCGTTGCGGTTGAACGCCGCCTTGTAGAAGTCCCAGGTGACGGCGGCGCCGTAGGCGGCGTCGACGGCGGCGGTCTGGCGGTTGTTGACGGTGCCGTCGCCCCAGGTGTCGTCGGCGTCGTGGAAGAGGGCGCCGGTGCCGTTCGTCCCGCCGCCCAGGTCGTACGTCTTGTGGCCGCCGCGCCCGCCGTCGATCAGGTCCCAGCCACCGGAGGCGGAGGCGGTCGTACCGAGGGAGACGGTGCCGCTGTACTGGCTGCTGCCGGTCCCGGTGTCGGTGTCGATCGCCTGGTAGGAGTAGATCTCCTTGCCGGTGGTGGCGTTGGTGATGACGTGCATCTCGCTCGGGGTGCCGTCGGCCTGGACGCCCTTGACGACGGACTCGTAGGCGAGGGCGGGCTTCGCGCCGGCGGCCCAGATCACCTTGCGGGAGGTGGAGACGCTCTGCTTCGCCGTGTCGGCGGCCTTCAGCGCGGACTTCTTCGCGCTCGCCGCGGTGACGGCGGCGGAGGTGGTCGGCACGGATATCCGGGCCGTGGTCGCCTTGGTCACGCTCTTGAGGTGGCCGCTCTTGGCCACGTGGGTGACCAGGTCGCCGCCGAGCACGGGCAGGCCGGCGTACGTCCGCTCGTAGCGGGTGTGGACCGTGCCGTCCGCGTCCTTGACGACGTCCCGCACGACGAGCTTCTCCTGGGCACCGAGCCCGAGCGTGTGCGCGGTCGCGCCGGCCGCGTCCTGGGCCGCCTTGACGGCGTGCGCCCGCGCGGACGCGGTGAACGGTACGGCCATGGCGCCGAGGGTGTGCGTGGAGGCGCCGGGGGTGGGCGCCGGGGCGGCGGTGGCGGCGGCTCCGCTCTGCAGCGCGAGCACGACCATCGCGGCCGAGCCGATCAGGGCGGCGGCCCGGGTGCGGGCCGCGGTTCCGCGGGACGTGCGGGAGGTGGGGGCGGTGTGGGCTGCGTGGGGCTGCTGGCTCACTCGATCTCCTTCGGACCGGTCTCGTGGGGTGTCGAGACACAGGTGGGAGGGGGGTGCAACTCGTTGCGGCGGCGGGGAGAGAGTGACACCGGTGAGCATTGAATTGACAGAGGCCCGACAACTTTTTACCTTGTCGTGTCCGAATGCCGCGACACGAATTCCGTTATGCGAACGGTGTGCGTAAGGCGTACGCACTGTGTCCACCCGGTTAAGCGCGCTCGACCGCTACGGCGTCACACGTCACGCCGGGCGAGCTGCTCCCGCATCGCCGCGCGGGCCGCCCACACGGCCCGCGCGTGCCGCAGCCGGCTCTCCTCGAACTCCGGTGTGCCCGAGCGCGGGCTCCCCTGCGGCGAACGCCTCCAGCAGCTCCCGCAGGGAGGCGTAGACGTCCTCGATGACCGCCGACATCGCCTCCGGCGCGCAGATCAGCGCGGTCTCCCGGACCTCGTCGCAGCCCGAGGCGCGGAACGCCGTACGCACCGCCGACTCCCGCTCGGCCGACGGGGCGTCCCGGTGGGCGCCGGCAGCCGCATGCATGTCCTCATAGGCCAGCCGGTACTTGGTCAGGCACGTGACATACATGTCCCGCCGCTCCCGCCGGGCACGGTCGGTGTCTTCCCGCCGCCAGCGCACCCGGTCGGCGAGCAGCGTCGACCCGACCCCGACCAGCGCACCGATCCCGGTCCCGGCCAGCGCCCCCCACTCCACCGCCGCCTCAGCCCTCCCACGCGTCCAGCAGCCGCGCCAGCCCCGGCGGCCACACCGGCTCGCGCTCCTCGGCGAGTTCGGCGCGGCTCCACCAACGCCAGGTGAGGATGCCGTCGGCCTCCTGGGCCGCCGCCACACCGGGCCCGGCGGGGTCGCGGTGCGGTCCGGGGGTGACGTAGACGTGCTCGTGCTGGCGGACGGGGAGGCCGACGTGCGTGAAGTCGTGTTCCCAGGTGCACAGGAGTGGGCCGGGGGTGAGGTCGGTCCACCCGGTCTCCTCCCCCAGCTCCCGCAGGGCTCCCTCGCGCGAGGTCTCCCCGGCCTCCAGCCCGCCTCCGGGCAGCGACCAGTGAACCCCGACCTCCACGTTGTCGTACCGGAACAGCAGAACGGCTCCCGCCGGGTCCACGACGGCCACGCGGGCGGCTCGACGGGGGGTACGGAGGCAGGTCCCGGGCGCGCCTTTGAGGAAGCCGAGGAAGGGGGCGAAGGAGGCGGTGGGGAAGGTGAGGGTGGCCCGGTCGGGGGCTTTGGAGTCTCGGAGGGATATGTGGGTGGGGGTGGGGGCGACCTGTACGCATTCGTTGCCGTCGCCGGGGCCGGAGTAGGAGGACTTCCGCCAGTTACCCATGAGAGACCTCACAGCTCCTTCACCAGCCTGTGGACGAATTCACGCGACTGCCCAGGGTCGAGTGACGCGGCCTCCACCTTACGGAAACTCGTTCGATAGGTGGTGAGCTGAGCCTCGGAGTCGATGAACGCCGAGCCGTGCAGCGCGTCGCGAACCACGGTGTCGAGTCTGGACACAGCGCCGCCCACGTACGTCATGGCGCTCCCGGCGCAGGAGAAGCCGTCCAGGTCGAAGGGGATGACACGCACCGTGATGTGGTCCGCTTCGGAGAGTTCGAGGAGTCGCAGAAGTTGGGTCTTGGCGCTCAACCGGTCGCTGACCCTGATCCGCAGTGCCGCTTCATGGATCACGGCTTCATAGGGGACGGCGAACTGCTGGCGTCGCTTTCTGTGCTGGATCCGCAGTTCAAGCTCGTCAGCAGTCAACTCGGGCAACCTGGATGAGAAGACGGCCCGGGAGTAGTCCTCCGTCTGCAGCAGGCCCGGCACGTAGAGGATGGCCACGTGCCGCAAGAAGCGAGCGTGGTACTCCAACTCGGACAGGTCCAGGAACGAGGTCGGCAGAAGTCCCCGGTACTCCTCCCACCACCCGCGTGTCCGATCGGTAGTCATGGCGACCAGGGACTCGATGAACTCGCTGTCAGCACAGGCGTAATGAGAGGCAAGCCGCCGAAGTCGCTGCTCACTCACGCCCGCGAGCCCGGACTCGATGTGGGTGATCTGCGCGGGCGCCACACCGAGCAGCTCGGCCGCCTGCCGGGAGTTGAACCCCGCGGCCTCTCGCAGTCTGCGCAACTCGGTCGCCAGCCGCATCTGGCGGGCCGTCGGCTCACGCCTCTTCACCATCGATTGGGTCTCCCAACACACCGGCTCACGTGACTCGTTCGGGGTCAGATTACGGGACCCGCTTGCTGCGTCCCTATATTTAGATCTACCGTCAGTGACGTACTGCTCACGCGCTGGAAGCGCACCGCTCCGCCCTGCCAAGGCGGCCGCGGCAATGCCACCGCGCGCCCTCTCCCCTCTCACACCACCGGAGTTGATGCCGCATGCCCGAAACCTGGGACTACACCCTCTACATCCCCAACGACCTCAGAGCCGTGACCGTCTCCCGCCGCACCCTGCGTCTGATCCTGACCCTGCACGGTCTGATCGGGCTCGTGGACACGGCCGAACTGCTCGCCGCGGAGCTGGTGTCCAACGCCGTACGGCACACGAAGGGGCCGGCCGCGCTCAGGGTGCGCCGCACGGAGGAGGGCGCGGTGTGGATCGGCGCGTGGGACACCGACCCGGCACCTCCCGAGCCACCGAAGTCCCTCGCGCAGCTGGCCGAGCTGGAGGACGGCCGGGGCCTGGGCCTGGTCAAGGCGTGCGCGGACCACTGGGGCTGGCAGCCCTCGGCAAGATTCGGCAAACGGGGCAAGTTCGTCTGGGCACAACTCGCGGCCGCGTAACTCGTTGATCATCCCGGCACACAGGAAGGAGAGCCGATGGTCGACTCCGGGCACGAGGCGCTGGCTGCGTTCTTGGCGTTGGTTCACGGGCGCGGGGTTTGGCCCAATACTCCCCATGGGGGGTCAGGGGAGGACTTTGATGCCCAGCTCCGCTGCCAGGGCCGGGGCCAGGTCCAGTAGTTGGGCCGGGGTGATGGCCGAGCCTCTCAGGCGGTCCAGGCCTCGGGTGATGTCCAGGGGGGACGCGCCGCGTAGGTCGACGTCCTTCAGGGTCGTACCGCCGAAGTCGGCTCCGCGCAGGGCGGAGTCGGTGAACTCGACGCGTTCCAGGTGGGCGCCGGCGAAGTCCGGTTCGACGAGGACGCAGTTGTCGAAGACGACGTCCTTGAGGCGGGCCTCGCGGAGGTTCAGGTAGTCGATCTTGCCGCCGCGGATGACGACCCGTTCGAGGACGGCGCCGTGGAGTTGGGTGCCGCCGAGGCGGGGGTCGAGGACTTCGACGTCGCGGAACGTCGACTCCGCCAGGTTCGTGCCGACGCCCCGGATGCCGGTAAGGACCGTGTCGAGGAACCGGGCCCGGCTTAGTGCCGTCTCGTCCAGGGCGCAGCCCGTCAGCGCGCAGTCCATGAAGCGGGCGCCCGCGCCGTCGTGGCCGGAGAGGTCCGCGTCCCGGAACTCCAGGCCGTCGTAGTCGCCGTCCGGTTCCAGCTCGGCGCCGGGCCAGGGGGAGGGCGGGGGCAGGCGCAGCTCCGGGCGGCGGGCCGGGGCGACCTGTGCCGGTCCGGTGTTCGCCGAGGTTGCCGTCGGTCGTGCTGCCGTTCGTCTCGCCATGGGGTCATCGTGCCCTTCGGCACTGACAATCCGCTGTGGCCTGCGGAGATTCCTTCAGGCGGGTAGGCGATGTCACGTTTCGGTGGGGTCGGGCGGTCTAGATGCGTAAGCGCCCAGGAGGGATTCAGGCCATGCATCGCATCACCGTCGTCGGCGGCGGGTTCGCCGGACTCACCGCCGCCATCACCGCCGCCGAGGCCGGCGCCAAGGTCACCGTGTACGAGGCGCACCACACGCTCGGGGGCCGCGCCCGGACCTCGCCGGGGCCGTACCGGACGAACGAGGGGCCGCACGCGCTCTACGACCGCGGCCCGCACTGGGCGTGGCTGCGGCAGCGGGAGCTGGTCGGGCCGGTCGGGCGGGTGCCGGCGCTGGAGGCCGGCCGGTTCCGGCTGCGGCACCACGGGGTGCTGCGTCGTACCCCGCCGTTCGCCATGCTGAAGCTGCTGCGCCGGAGGGTCGAGCGGGCGCCGGTCGACCGGGATTTCCTGAGCTGGGCCACCGGGATCGCGGGGGAGGAAGGGGCTCGGGCCGCCGCCAACTACGCGGCCGTGGCCCTGTTCCACCACGACCCCGGTGCGCTGTCCGCCGCGTTCGTGCAGGAGCGGCTGCGCCGGGCCGCCTCGCTGCCGCCCGAGGCGCACTACCCGCTCGGGGGCTGGGCGAGCGTGATCGACCGTATGGCCGCGCGGGCCTGGAACCTGGGCGTGCGGATCGAGACGCTGGCGCGGGTCGACGAGGTGCCGGCCGGTGCGCCCGTGGTCGTCGCCACCTCCCTGGCCTCCGCCCGGCGGTTGCTCGGCGACGATTCCTTGCGCTGGATCGGGGGACGGACGGTTCTGGTCGATCTCGCCCTGCGCACCCGGCGCGGGGACGCCTTCGTCGTCTCCGATCTGGACGCGCCGGGGTGGATCGAGCGGTTCACCGCGCAGGACCGGTCCCTCGCGCCGGACGGGGAGCAGCTGGTCCAGGGGCAGATTCCCGTCGGGCCGGGCGAGGGGCGCGAGGACGGGGTCGTACGGGCCGAGGAGCTGCTCGACCTCGGGTTCGGCGGGTGGCGGGAGCGGGTGGTGTGGCGGCGGGAGTCGGTGGCGAGCGGGCGTACGGGGGCCGTGGACCTGCCGGGCAGCAGCTGGCGGGACCGGCCGGCGGTCGACCGGGGCGACGGGGTGTATCTCGCCGGGGACGAGGTCGCGGCGCCCGGTGTGCTGTCGGAGGTGTCCTTCAACAGCGCCGTCACCGCCGTGTCGCTGATCCTCGGCCGGGCCGCCCTCGATCTCAGGCGTGCCTGAGGTCACCCTCAGGCGTGCCTGACGTCACCGGAGACGGCAGGAGTCGCCCTCGTCACCGGGGAACCCGGGAGCGCGAGCCCGCGACGTGTGGAGAAGGAGGTGCTGGAGCCATGACCAGGCGCCGGTCGAGCGGGGAGGCGATATGTACCGATTCGTGGTCTTCTGGCCAGGTGAGAATCGGCCGAACGGGTGAATCTGTCGACGGGGTCACCGGGCCCGCGGATGCCGCCGGAGCGGCGCGGGACGGAGGAGCCGATCCCCATCGCTGGTGGGGGCTGGTGGTCATCGCCCTCGCCCAGCTGATGGTCGTCCTGGACGCGACGATCGTGAACATCGCGCTCCCCTCGGCGCAGCACGACCTGGGCATGTCGGACGCCAACCGCCAGTGGGTGATCACCGCCTACACCCTCGCCTTCGGCGGCCTGCTCCTGCTGGGCGGCCGGATCGCCGACCTGGCCGGGCGCAAACGCACCTTCGTCATCGGGCTCATCGGCTTCGCCGTGGCCTCCGCGATCGGCGGCGCGGCGAACAGTTCCGGCATGCTCTTCGGGGCGCGTGCGCTGCAGGGCGTCTTCGCGGCCGTCCTCGCGCCGTCCGCGCTCAGCCTGCTGACGACGACGTTCACCGACCCCCGGGAACGTGGCAAGGCGTTCGGGATCTACGGCGCCCTCGCCGGCAGCGGCTCCGCGATCGGGTTCATCCTCGGCGGGCTGCTCACCGAGTACCTGAACTGGCGCTGGTGCCTGTACGTCAACGTGCCGATCGCCGTCATCGCGGTCCTCGGCGCGCTCTCGCTGCTGCACGACCGCCCCGGCCACCGCGAGGCCCGGCTGGACGTACCCGGTGCGCTGCTGGGCTGCGGCGGGCTCGTCGCCGTGGTCTACGGCTTCAGCGAGGCCCAGCCCCGCGGCTGGACCGACCCGCTGGTGCTCGCGCTGTTCGCGGCCGGTGTGCTGCTGCTCGTCGTGTTCGTGTGGTGGCAGAACCGGGCGCCGAGCCCACTGCTGCCGCTGCACATCGTCCGGGACCGCAACCGCTCCGGCTGCTTCCTGACGATGATGCTCGCGATCATCGGCATGTTCGGCCTGTTCCTGTTCATGACCTACTACCTCCAGGTCATCCTCGGCTACTCGCCGGTCCGGGCGGGCATGGCGTTCCTGCCGCTGACGGCCGCGATCATCATCGGGTCCACGCAGATCTCGGCCCGGCTGCTGCACCACGTGGCACCGCGCCTGCTGATGGTGCCGGGGATGCTGCTCGCGGCGGGCGGCCTGCTCCTGCTGACCCGGATGACCGTCCACTCGTCGTACACGACCGAGGTCCTGCCCGCGCTGCTCCTGCTCGGCCTCGGCATGGGCCTGACCTTCATGCCGGTGTTCGCCACGGCCACGGCCGGGGTGGCGCCCCGCGACTCCGGGGTCACCTCGGCGACCGTCAACACCGCCCAGCAGGTCGGCGGCTCCATCGGTACGGCCCTGCTCAACACGATCGCCACCACCAGCAGCGCCGCGTACATCGCCGCCCACCTGCACAATCCGGCCGACCGGGCCACGGTCGTGCCGGTGGGCGTGGTGCACGGCTACACCGTCGCCATCTGGTGGGCGGCGGCCGTGATGCTGCTGGCCGGCCTGGTCGCGGGCCTGATGGTCACCGCGAAGGCCCCGAAACACGAGGCCCCGACGGACGCCCCGATGCCGGAACCGGTGCCCTGAGCACCGCTCAGTCGTGTGACCGGCCCAGCTGGGCGAGCGGGCCGTCCCCGGCATCTCACTTTGTACGTCCGGCCGCATAGTGGCCGGGTCCTTCGCCCTCGGAGCGCGGATTTCACTCGATGGGGTGGTGACTGCGGAACGTGCGGTGGAGTGTCGTATAGGTGTTTAGGCTCGGTGATCGTGAAGCTGGTGGTGCAGGTCAGGCTGCTGCCGACGCCCGTGCAGGCGGCGGCTCTGGAGGCGACCCTGCGTGCCTGCAACGAGGCGGCCACGTGGGTGAGTGAGGTTGCCTTCGAGTGTGGGGAGTTCAAGAACTTCGCCCTACGCAAGGGCACTTACAAGCAGGTGAAGTCGCGTTGGAGCTTGGGCGCCCAGGCGGCCCAGCATGTGATCAAGAAGACCTGCGACGCCTACGCCACGCTCAGGGCGAACCTAAAGTCAGGATGCCTTGGCCGTCCCGGCTCGGCCCGATATCGCCATGCCACGGGGAAGCCCGTCGTCTTCCGGCCCTGCGGTGCGCAGCCGTTCGACGACCGGATGCTCTCCTGGCAGATCGCGGAACGCGCGGTGTCGCTCTGGACCACCGGCGGCCGGATGAAGAACGTGGCCTTCACCGCCGCACCGGAACAACTGGCCACACTCGTGCTGCACCGCAAGGGCGAATCCGACCTCATCTGCCGGGACGGCAAGTGGTTCCTGAACGCCACCTGCGACGTCCCGGAGACGCCCCTGAACACCGATCCGGTGGACTTCCTCGGGATCGATCTCGGGATCGTGAACATCGCCACGACCTCCGACGGGCAGATCATGGCCGGGCGCGACCTCAACAGGATCCGCACTCGCGAGCGCGGCCTGCGCGCCAAGCTGCAGAAGAAGAACACCCCGTCCGCCAAGCGCCGACTGAAGAAACGCCGCCGTAAGGAGGCGCGGCGGGCCAGGGACATCAACCACAAGATCGCGAAACATGTGGTGGCCGAGGCTGAACGCACCGGTCGCGGAATCGCCCTCGAAGACCTGACGGGCATCCGGGAGCGGGTACGGCTTCGAAAGCCCCAACGGGCCACCCACTCCAGCTGGGCGTTCGCCCAGCTGGGGCAGTTCATCGCGTACAAGGCCCGGCGGGCGGGGGTGCCGGTGGTGTATGTCGATCCGGCGTACACCTCTCGCACCTGCGCCGAGTGCGGGCACATCGACAGGGCGAACCGGGTCTCGCAAGCCTGGTTCGCGTGCCGGACCTGCGGATTCGTTGATCACGCGGACCGGAACGGCTCCCGCAACATCCGCGCACGCGCGTGGACGTTGTGGCGAAGCGGGGCCCAGCCAACGGCCCCTGCCCCACGCCCGCGGGCCGGGGCTGAACGCAAACGCGACATCACCGCCAGTGATGCCACGTTGTGCGAGCCCGGGACTTCCGCCCCGGGCAGTTGACGAACCACAGCGCGAAGCCGGGCCCCATCTCGTGCCTTCTCGTACGCAACCCGTGCCTAGGATCGGGGGTTTCAGTGGCGGCCCGACACCCGGTCCGCCACCTGGGCGAGGCGGGAGGAGGTGGTGCTGGGGTGGCGGCGTTCCTGTTGGTCGGCGGAGCGGTAGGTGGCGTACATGGACTGGACGCCGAGCCAGCGGAGGGGCTCGGGTTCCCATTTGCGGACCTTGTGGTTGGTCCAGGGGAGGGCGGTGAGGTCGGTGGGGCCGGACTGGCCGGAGTCCTGCTGGACGAGGTCGGTGAGGGTGCGCGCGGCGAGGTTGGTGGTGGCGACGCCGGAGCCGACGTAGCCGCCGGCCCAGCCGAGGCCGGTGGAGCGGTCCAGGGTGACGGTGGCGCACCAGTCGCGCGGGACGCCGAGGACGCCGGACCAGGCGTGGGCGACGCGGACGCCGGCCAGGGCGGGGAAGAAACGGGTCAGGATGTCGTGGAGGGCCTCGACGGTGGCCTGCTGGGTGCGGCCGTCGTTGTCGGTGCGGGAGCCGAAGCGGTACGGCACCCCGCGCCCCCCGAGCGCGATCCGGCCGTCGGCGGTGCGCTGGGCGTACATGTAGGCGTGCGCCATGTCGCCGAGGGTCTCGCGGCCCTCCCAGCCGATCGACGCCCACTGCTCGTCGGTGAGCGGCTCGGTGGCGATCATCGAGGAGTTCATGGGGAGCCAGGTGCGTTTCTGGCCCTTGAGGGCGGCCGTGAAGCCCTCGGTGCAGCGCAGGATGTACGGGGCGCGGACGGTGCCGTACGGAGTGACGGCGTGCTTGGGGCGGATCTCGGTGACCGGCGTCGACTCGTGGATAGTGACGCCGAGGGCCTCCACGGCCGCCGCGAGTCCCTTGACGAGCTTCACCGGGTGCAGGCGGGCGCCGTGCGGGGTCCAGGCGGAACCGACGGCGTCGGCGACGCGGATGCGTTCGGCGGTCTCGCGGGCGCCGTACAGCTCGCGGTCCTTCTCGCCGTACGACAGCTCGTGCTCGTGGAACGCCTTCAGCCGGGCGAGCTGGGCGGGAGTGGTGGCGACCTCCAGGACGCCACCCTTGTGCACGTCGGCGTCGATGCCCTCCGCCTCGGCGACGCGGATCACCTCGTCGACCGTGTCGTTCATCGCCTTCTGCAGGCGTACGGCGGCCTCGTGGCCGTGGAGTTTCGCGTACCGGTCGCGGCCGGCGACGCCGTTGTAGAGCCAGCCGCCGTTGCGGCCGGAGGCGCCGTAGCCGCAGAACTTCTGCTCCAGGACGGTGACGCGGAGGAAGGGGGCGGCCTTCTTCAGGTAGTACGCCGTCCACAGGCCGGTGTAGCCGCCGCCGACGATGACCACGTCGGCGCTCGCGTCCCCGGCGAGGGGTTCCCGGACGGCGGGGAGGCCGTCGTCCGCGTACCAGAACGAGACGCCGCCGTTGACCGCGCCGGCCGTACCCACCGCACTGCTTGCCCAGCTGCTCATGGGCGGGACGTTAACCCCTGGTGGTGACCGGTGTCTCCTTCGGATTCCGTGCTTTTTCGGGGCCTCTGGTCAATGGATAGCAGGCGAATCCGATCAGTACGGACAGGAAGTGGCCGAAGTCGGTGAACGTGCGGTCGGTGGCCAGGGGGACGGTGTAGTAGGCGAGGAGGGCCGTGAGGTACAGGTACCGCCAGGGGGCGCGGATGCGGTACGTGAGGACGGCCATCACTCCGGCCAGGGCGTAACTGACGCCGATGTCCAGGGTGTTGACCGCCGAGTGCGGGGCCATGCCGTCGTGTATCGCCACCAGCAGCGCCAGCTCGCTGATGAGGGAGGCGAGGACGTGGGCCGAGGCGCAGACGGCGAGCCAGCGGGCGGTGCCGAGCCAGCGCTCCGCGGGGGCGTGGAAGACGGTGTACAGCAGGACGTACGGCAGCCAGTGGCCGCCCTGGATCCACATCGCGCTGGCCACGAGGACGCGGACCGGGTTCTGGGACAGCTCGTGGATGTTGGTCGAGCGCTGCCGCAGGAAGTGCTGCTCGAACTGCGGGGACATGTGGTGCAGGGCGACCGTGGTGACGAAGAGGACGGCCAGCCACAGGTAGGTGCCGGGGGCGCTGCGGACGTAGGCCGCCGCTGTGCGCAGGCCGCGCCGGGTTCGTATGACCAGGTCCACGTGGCCAGTATGCGGCGGACGGGAGGCGTCGGCCCGGCCGGTGGCGGCCCCGGTGGGCCGAGAGGGCGAGGGCACGGGGGCGAGAGGGCGAGGGCGCCCAGGGGTGACACGCCGTTGGTTGGCCGATCGTGGGGGGCGGAGACAGACTCGGTCATACCGTACTCGATATGACGAAATGCCACATCTCGTATCTCGTGTGTGCCGCCGCCCTCCTCGGCGCGTCACTGGGCGCCGCCCCCGCGGCCACCGCCTCCGCCGGCCTGCCGGCCGGGTCCTCGCAGCCGGGCCACGCCCACGCGTTCCACCTGGTCCGTCCGGGTCAGTCGATCCAGCAGGCCGTGGACGCCGCCAAGGCCGGGGACACCGTCCTCATCGCCCCCGGCACCTACCACGAGAGCGTCAAGGTGATGACCCCGGGACTGACCCTGCGGGGTGTGGGCCCGAGGACCGTCATCGAACCCGCCGCCACCACGAGCACCACCAGCAGCACCAACACCACGAGCGCCACGAAGAAGCCCGCCAAGAACGCCAAGAACACCAAGGGCTCGAAGGCCGCCAAGGACGCCAAGAGCTGCGCCGCCGGCGGCAACGGCATCTGCGTGGTCGGCACCAAGGACAAGAACGTCGCGGGCGTCACCATCGCCGACCTGACCGTGACCGGGTTCAGCCGGACCGGGGTGTTCGGCATGGCGACGGACACCATGACCGTCCGCAACGTGAACGCCGTCAAGAACGGCGTCTGGGGCATCGCCCAGGAGCGCTCGGTGCACGGCGTGTTCCGGCACAACACCGCCCGCGAGAACGGCGACGCCGGCATCTTCCTCGCCAACACCATCAAGGAGGAGGCGGGCGCCACCGACGCCGGGCAGACGATCGTCGAGCACAACCGGGTCGAGGACAACCGGATCGGCATCACCGTCCGCCGGCTGCGCGACCTCACCGTCGCCCACAACACCATCACCGGCAACTGCGCCGGCGTGTTCGTCGTCGGCGACGAGAACAAGCCCAAGGCCGGCGACCTCACCGTGACCGGCAACCGCGTCACCGGCAACAACAAGTCGTGCCCGAAGACCGACCGGCTGCCCGCCCTGCAGGGCTCCGGCATCGTGCTGACCGGCACCGAGAAGGTCCTGGTCAGCGACAACCTGGTCACCGGCAACGCGGGCAGCTCCCCGCTGTCCGGCGGCATCGTGCTCTTCAAGAGCTTCGTCGGCGCCACCAGCGACCACAACGAGATCAGCGACAACACGCTGGAGAGCAACTCCCCCGCCGACCTCGTCAACGGCGACACCAGCGGCAAGAACAACGCCTTCGAGCACAACTCGTGCCGGGCGTCCAAGCCTTCGGGCCTGTGCTGACCGCCAGGTCGCTGCCGCTCGTGGACCGACGCAAGCCCAAGAACCCCAAGAAGGAGGCACGGCAGATGAGAGCCGCTGAGACAGCCCCACCGCCGCCCATGCGGCTGCGCGAGCTGGTGTTCGGGGCGGCCTGCGCCGCGGCCGTGCGGGCCGCCGCCCGGCTGGGCGTCGCCGACGCCCTCGGGGACACCCCCATGGCCGTCGAGGACCTCGCGGCGACGGTGAAGGCCGAGCCCAAGCCGCTGCGCCGGCTGCTGCGCGCCCTGTCCTGCTACGGCGTCTTCGCCGAGCAGGCGGACGGCACGTTCGCGCACACCGACATGTCCCGGCTGCTGCGCGAGGACGACCCGCACAGCCTGCGGGACATCGCCCTGTGGTGCACCGAACCGTGGACCTGGGACGCCTGGCCCCGCCTCGACGAGGCCGTGCGCACCGGCAAGAACGTCGTGGAGGACCTCTACGGCAAGGAGTTCTTCCCCTACCTCAACGAGGACGCCCCCGAATCCGCGGACGTCTTCAACCGGGCCATGACCACGTCCAGCGAGCAGTCCGCGCGGGACGTCGCCGCCCTGCTGGACCTGTCCGGCGCCAAGTCGGTCGCCGACATCGGCGGCGGCCAGGGGCACGTCGTGGCCTGCCTGCTGGACAAGTACCCGGTGATGCAGGGGTCGTTGCTCGACCTGCCCCGCGTCGTGGAGAACGCGGTGCCCCGGCTCCGCGAGGGCGGCGACCTCGCCGACCGCGCGCGGATCGTGCCGGGCGACGTGCGCGACGCCGTGCCCGTCGAGGCGGACGTCTACATCATCAAGAACATCCTGGAGTGGGACGACGAGAGCACGGCCCGCACCCTGCGCAACGTCACCCGGGCCGGCGGTCCCGGCGCGCGGGTCGTCGTCATCGAGAACCTCGTCGACGACACCCCGTCCATGCGGTTCTCCACCGCCATGGACCTGCTGCTGCTCCTCAACGTCGGCGGCGCCAAGCACACCACCGACAGCATGCGGAGCCGGCTGACCGGCGCCGGGCTCGTCATCGACGAGGTCCAGCCGGTCAACCCGTACCTGCACGCCTTCGACTGCCACGTCCCCGGCTGACCGGACACGGGAGCACACGACGACCGGCCGCCGGGCCCGCGACGCTGCGGGCCCGGCGGCCGGTGGTCGTCCGGGCGGCTGCCCGGAACGGGAGACCCCGCGCGTCAGACGCGGTCGCGCTCCCAGAGGTAGAAGCGCTGCGCCATGGCGTCCTTCGGGGACCGCCAGGACTCCGGGTTGTACGCGCTGACGTACGCCTTCAGGCGCTCGCTGACGTCCCGGAACTCGGGGTGCTCGGTCACCTGCGCGATGGCCGGGCCGGGGTCGTGCTCGGACTCGATGAGGTGCATGTACACGTCGCCGAACTGGAAGAGGCTGCGCCGCCGGACACCGACGAGGTGCGGCAGCTCACCCCGGTCCGATTCCTCGAACACCTTGGCGATGTCGAGGGCGGAGCCGGGGGCCATGCGGGCGACGATGAGGGCCTGGTGCACGGTACGGTCCCTTCCCGGCTCAGTCGGCCACAGCCGGCGCGGGTTGCTTCTTCGCGCTCTTCGCAGCGGCCTTCTCGATCTTGTCGCGGATGAGCGCCATCTGGACCTTCGAGTTCCTGTTGATGTTGTCGGTCATCCAGTCGTCGTCGACCGGCGCGTCCGGCTTCATCGCGAAGTCCTGCGTCCACACCATGCGCGTGCCGGCCGGTACCTCCTCGTACCGCCAGACGATGTTCATGTGCGCGAACGGCCCGGTCTCGACCCGGCGGGCGTGCACGGTGAGGCTGTCGCGGTCCGGCTCGCGCTCGGAGACCCAGCTCCACACCGTGCCGTTCTCGTCCGGGTGCATCGTCAGCCGGAACGTCGTCTTCATGCCCTCGCGGGAGAGGACCTCGACCGACGCGTACTCGGTGAACAGGTTCGGCCAGTTCTCCAGGTCGTTGGTCATGTCCCAGACCAGGTCGAGCGGGGCTGCGACGGTGATCTCGTTCTGCGTGTGTCCTGCCATGTCAGGCTCCTGCCATCAGTGTGCTGTTGACGAGGTCGAGGAACTGCCGGGGCGTCTTGCAGCGCTCGGCGTCCGGCGGCATCGGGGTGTCGTGGCGGTTCTCCAGCTCCCCGACGATGCCGAGCAAACCGAGCGAGTCGACGCCGAGGGAGTCGAAGCCGGAGTCGTAAGCGGCCTCCAGCGCCTCGGGGGTGACGGTCACTCCGGCCGCCTTCTTCATGAGCGCGGCCAGTTCTTCCACGGTGATCTGGACAGACATGTGGTGTCCTCCTTTGCTGTGCTCACTGCGCGGTGGCGCCGTGCCGCAGCACGAGCGCCGAGTTCGACCCCATGAGCCCGCGGCTGAGCACCAGCGCCGTACGGGGCTCGGCGACCCGGGCGCGCCCGGTCACGAGGTCGAGGTCGTGGCAGACGTCGAACACGTTCGGCGTCGGCGGGATCAGTCCGTGCTCCATCGCGAGGACGGCAGCCGCCACGTCCAGCACCGGCGCCGCGCAGTAGCCGCGCCCGATGCCGGTCTTCGGCGCCGTCACCGGCACCCGCGCGGCGTGCGCGCCGAGCGCGTCGGCCAGCGCCAGCGCCTCGGCCCGGTCCGCCTCCGGCACGCCGAGGGCGTCGGCGAAGACCACGTCGACCTCCTCCGGCGCGCACCCCGCCTCCGCCAGCGCGCCCCGGATCGCCTGCGCGAGCCCCTCCCGGGACTCCGCCCACCGGGAGGCCCCGGTGAAGGTGGCCGCGTGTCCCGCGATCAGCGCCCGTACGGCCGCCCCGCGCGCGCGGGCGGCCCCCTCGGACTCCACGACGAGCATCGCCCCGCCCTCGGCCGGCACGAACCCGCAGGCGGCGGACGTGAACGGGCGGTAGGCGCGGTCGGGGTCGGTCTCCCGGCTCAGCTCCTCGTAGCCGAGCTGGCACACCATCGAGTACGGCGCGAGCGGCGCCTCGGTGGAGCCCGCCACGATCGTGTCGGTGCCGCGCCGCACCGCCCGCGCCGCGTGCGCGAGGGCGTCCAGGCCGCCCGCCTCGTCCGAGGCGACGACCGAGCAGGGCCCCTTGAAGCCCCGGCGGATGGACACCTGGCCGGTCGAGGCGGCGTAGAACCAGGCGATGGACTGGTACGGCCCGACGAACCGGCTGCCCTTGCCCCACAGCTGCTGCAGCTCGCGCTGACCGAACTCGCCGCCGCCGGAACCGGCCGCGGTGACCACCCCGACCGAGAACGGATCGGCGGAGGTGTCCGCCTGGCCGAGGCCCGCGTCGTCCAGCGCGAAGTCGGCCGCCGCCATCGCGTAGTGCGTGAACCGGTCGGTCTGCACGAGGAAACGCTCCTCGATCGTCGCCGCCGGATCGAAAGACCTGACCTCGCCGGCCACCTTCAGCGGAAGGTGCCCGCAGCCCTCCCGGGTGATCCGGTCCAGTACGCTCAGGCCCTCCTGCGTGGCCTTCCAGAAGGTGTCCGTGCTGGTGCCGTTGGGCGCGACCACCCCGATACCGGTGACGGCCGCCCGCCGGTCCCCGGCGCCGCCGTCCGCATGCGGTTCGCTCATCGTGACCTCTCCCTCGTCCGGGTCAGGACCACCGCCGACTGGAAACCGCCGAACCCGCTGCCCACCGACAGGACGCTCGACAGCTTCCGGTCACGGGCGACACGCGGCACGTAGTCCAGGTCGCACTCGGGGTCCGGGGCCTCGTAGTTCGCCGTCGGCGGTACGACCTGCCTGGCCAGCGCCAGCACACAGGCCACCACCTCGATCGCGCCGATCGCCCCCAGCGAGTGCCCCACCATCGACTTGATGGAGGACATCGGGGTGCCGTACGCGTGCTGCCCGAGCGCCCGCTTCACGGCGGCCGTCTCGTGCCGGTCGTTCTGCCGGGTGCCGGAACCGTGCGCGTTGACGTAGTCGATGGCCGTCGGGTCCAGCCGGGCGTGGTCCAGGGCGGTGTCGATCGCCCGGGCCATCTCCAGGCCCTCACTGGTCAGACCGGTCATGTGGTACGCGTTGCCGAACGTGGCGTAGCCGCCCAGTTCGCAGTAGACGTGGGCGCCGCGCGCCCGTGCGTGCTCCAGCTCCTCCAGGACGAGCACCGCGCCGCCCTCACCCATGACGAACCCGTCACGGTTGTTGTCGAAGGGCCGGGAGGCGTGCGCCGGGTCGTCGTTGTTCGGCGAGGTCGCCTTGATCGCGTCGAAGCAGGCCATGGTGATCGGGGAGATCGGCGAGTCCGACGCCCCGGCTATGCAGATGTCGGCCCGCCCCTCCTCCACGGTGTGGAACGCGTACCCGACCGCGTCCAGACCCGACGTACAGCCCGTCGACACCGTCTGCACCGGCCCCTGGGCGCCGAACCGCTCCGCCACCGCCGAGGCCACCGTGCTCGGCGAGAACGCCCGGTGCAACTGCGGCTCCGCCCGCCCCTCCTCCACGTCCCAGCGCTCACCACCATGGCTGACCAGCACGTAGTCGTGCTCCAGCCGGGTCGTGCCGCCGACCGCCGTGCCCAGCGACACCCCGACCCGCCACGGGTTCTCCCGGGCCAGGTCCAGCCCCGCGTCCCGTACCGCCTCGTCCCCCGCCACCAGCGCGAACTGGATGTACCGGTCCGCCCGTTCGACGTCCTCGGGACCGAGGCCGTACGCCGCCGGATCGAAATCGCACTCCGCGGCGATCCGCGACCGCAGCCCCGACGGATCGAAGAACGTGATCCCCCGCGTCGCCGTCCGGCCCTCCGACAGCAGGTCCCAGAAGGCCGGCACACCTATGCCACCCGGCGCGACGATGCCTATGCCGGTCACCGCCACCCGCCGGCTCATGACCCCACCTGCCCCCGGCCGGCGACCGCGACCGTGGGCCCGGCCGCCACCGCCGCCCCGGCTCCCGCGGACCCCTTCAGCGCCGCTTCGGCCTCCGTCACCGCCGCGGCGGCCGCGGCGATCTCCGACTCGGCCAGCCCCTCCGTGTCCACGTGCCCGAGCCGCGGCTCCGGCGCCAGCGGACCCAGGTGGAAGACCATCCGCGCCTCCACCTTGCCGACATTGCGGAACCGGTGCCGCATGTGCTTGGGGATCATCAGCCCCTGCTCGGGCCGCAGAGCCAGCGGCTCACCGTCCAGGTCGACCTGGAGCTCACCGCACACCACGTACACGAACTCCTCCGAGTACGGGTGGTAGTGCTCGCCGATGCGCTCACCGGGCCGCACGATGGCCAGCCCCATGAAACCGCTGGTGGCACCGCACGTCGTCGGAGTGAGCATGGCGCGCAGATCACCGCCGCGCCGGGTGTTGGGCTCGACCTCGCCGAGGTCCACGATTCTCGGCCGGGATGGGGTGGGGGATTGCGTCACGACATTCCTCCGTGAGGGAAGTGGGGGGTGGTCAGGGTGCGGTGGCCGGGGCGTGGCGCGGTGGCCGGGGCGCGGTGGCCGGGGCGCGGTGGCCGGGGCGCGGTGGCCGGGGCGCGGTGGCCGGGGTGCGGTGGTCAGGGTGCGGTGCTCGGGGTGCGGCCGAGAGGTGCTCAGTCCTCGTCCGCCGAACGGCGATCCGTGATCAGGTCCATGGGCGCGGGCTCCCCGGCGAGCAGCTTCCGCAACTGAGCCACCTGCCCCGCGTCCCCGGGCAGCGCCTCCGCGTCCCGCTCCCCGCGCAGATCCAGCAGCCGCACCACCACGTCGTCCCGCTGGAACACCGTGCTGCGCAGCACCGCACTGCCCGGATCGTCCGCGGCCGCCGAGTCCCGCTGCGCCAGCAGCTCCGCCAGCCGCATCCCCGCACCCGGCCGCGCCGGATAGCACAGGGCCCGCCGTACGCCCTCGGCCTGCTCGTGCGCCGTCACGTGGTGCACCGCCGGCAGCGCCGCCCGCGTGAAGAACATCCGCGCCGACTCCTGGTCGTCCAGGTCCCGGTCCTGCTCCAGATACGGGTTCAGCGCCTCCTCGCACGCCCGGATCTCCGGCTGCCGCGCCACGTGCCGCAGCGCCGCCAGCAGATCGCCGCGCACCTCGATCGCCCGCACCACCCGGTTGCCGACCATGAACAACGACGTCCGGCACAGCCGCGTCGCGTCGTCCACCCGGGCGCGCGGCGAGGCGTACTCCGACAGGATCCGCCGTACCTCCGCCTCCGTCCCCGGCTTCACCGTGAACGTCAGCGCGTGCCGGATCACCCCGTCGCCGATCCGCGGATGCGCCTGCAACCGCCGTTCGTCGCCCGCCTCGGCCACCGACGCCGCCGAGCCCGTCTCCCGGACGATGTGGAAACGCAGCGACCGCGTGTCCCGCACACAGCTGTGCAGCGGCTCCACCATCCGCACGTGCTCCTCGCTGTTCACCCACGTCAGGAACGGCGGAGCGCTCTCCCACTCACTCGTGATGAGCCACTGCGACGGGTTCTCGATCGACTGGCACAGCTGGTCGCTCACATGCCCAGGGACCGACGCCACCTGCTTGCACAGCTGCTCGTACGCCTCCAGGAACTGCTGCTGCGCACCGTCGTAGACATCCACCAGCAGGACGACCCGCAACCGGGAGCCGTCGAACACGGACTGCGAGACACGCTTGGACACCTCACGTGTCAGCGATTCAGAAAGACGTTCGGACGTGGTCGTCATCCTCGGCACATCTCCTTCGCGGGACAGGGCGGGACAGGGGCCGCGCCGGCCGCACCGGACGCACCGGCAGCGCTCCTCGATCCTGTGCCGGTCCCCCACGAGCACGCGACTCGTATGCACCACGCGGGTGATGGGGCCCGAGGGACCGCTGAACCACGCGGGTGACGGGACGTGAGGTGGCCGCTGAACCACACGGGTGACGGGGCTTGACGCGGCCGCTGAACCACACGAGTGACGGGACGGCCGAAGCCACCGTCACCGGGCAAGAACACACACAGGTGCCCCCGCACGCGCGCACCCCACCGCCACGGCGCCCACGCACCAAGCCACTGGAGGCCCGATGCACCGAAAAGCCGACCACCGAGTCCCCGTCCTCATCGTGGGCGGCTCACTGGTGGGCCTGTCCATGTCCCTGTTCCTCGGCCGGCTCGGCGTACCGCACCTGCTCGTCGAACGTCACTCCGGGACCTCGATCCACCCGCGCGGACGCGGCAACAACGTCCGCACCATGGAACTCTTCCGCGTCGCCGGCGCCGAACCCGCCATCAAGGCCGCCGCGTCCCTCCTCGCCGACAACCACGGCATCCTCCAGACACCCACCCTCGTCGGCGACGCGGGCGAATGGCTGTTCAAGGAGATCGACCCCGGCGGCGGACTCGCCCGGTTCAGCCCCACCGCCTGGTGCCTGTGCAGCCAGAACGACCTCGAACCCGTCCTCCTCGACACCGCCCGCGAACTCGGCGGCGACCTGCGCTACTCCCACGAACTGGAGACCTTCGAGCAGGACGCCCACGGAGTGACGGCCGTCGTCCGCGACCGCACCACCGACGAACGCCTCACCGTCCACGCCGACCACCTCGTCGCCGCCGACGGCCCCCGCAGCCCCGTCCGCGAACGCCTCGGCATCGGCCAGAGCGGCCCCGGCGACCTCTTCGCCAACGTCAGCGTCACCTTCCGCTCCGCCCGCCTCGCCGAAGTCGTCGGCGACCGCCGCTTCATCTGCTGCTACCTCACCAACCCCGAGGCCGACGGCGCCCTCCTCCCCGTCGACAACAAGGAACGCTGGGTCTTCCACGCCCCCTGGCACCCCGAACACGGCGAAACACTGGAGGAGTTCACCGAGGAACGCCTCGGGCGGCACATCGCCCTCGCCGTCGGCGTCCCCGGCCTCGACGTCGAGATCACCGGCATGGCGTCCTGGCGCGCCGCCGAACGCGTCGCCGACACCTACTCCGCCGGCCGCGTCTTCCTCGCCGGCGACTCCGCCCACGAGATGTCACCCACCGGCGCCTTCGGCTCCAACACCGGCATCCAGGACGCCCACAACCTCGCGTGGAAACTCGCCGCCGTCCACCAGGGCTGGGCCGGCCCCGGCCTCCTCGGCACCTACGACACCGAACGCCGCCCGGTCGCCCTCGCCACCAGCGCCCGCGCCTCCGCCCGCTCCGTCGAACACGCCCACCCCGGCTTCGCCCCCGCCCCCGGCGTCGGCGGCGCCAAACGCGGCGGCATCCTCAACGTCGTCCTCGGCTACCACTACCCCCACGGCGCGGTCCTCGGCGCCGACCCCGACCAGCCCGTCGTCCCCGACGCCGTCGACCTCACCGGCCGCCCCGGCACCCGCGCCCCCCACCTGTGGCTGCGCCGCGCCGGCGAGCGCGTCTCCACCCTGGACCTGTACGAGCGCTCCCTCGTCCTCCTCACCGACGCCCCCGACGACGCCGGCTGGCACACCGCGGCCCGCCGCATCGCCGAGGCCGACGGCATCCCCCTCGACGCGTACCGCATCGGCCCCGGCGCCGACGCGGACCTCACCTACGACGACGACACCACCGACTGGGCCCGCCTCCACGGCGTCACCGCCGACGGCGCCGTCCTCGTCCGCCCCGACGGCTTCGTCGCCTGGCGCACCCCGAACGCCGCCCCCGACCCGGAGGGGGTCCTGCGGGAGGTCCTGCGCACCCTGCTCCGCACCGGCTGACCTACGGCACCGAAACGGCCGGCGCCCTCGACGGGGAGGCGCCGGCCCGCGGGCAGGCGTGCCGCAGGGCGGCACAGGTGGGGTGGGCGCGGGCGGCGACCTGTCAGCGCCGGTCCGCGCGACCCACCCCCGGCCAAGCGCCATCCCGCTCCTCCAGCTCCACGACCGCCAGCACCCCCTCCACGCCGAGATCGTCCCCCTCCCCCTCAGACAGGCGCACCGCGTCCAGGCGGCCGAGCCGGACCCCGGCCCGCTCCAGCACGGCCGCCCCCTCCAGCACAACCACCAGCACCTCCATCCCCGGGGCCGCCCGCACCGCCGTACGCGAACGCACCACCCGGACCCGCGCCGCCGCCACCGCCCGCCGCACCATCACGTTGAAGTCCACGATCGGCCCGCCCAGCAGCCGGCACTCCGTGTCCGCGTCACCGGAGAACACGAACGGCTCGTACGGCTCGTGCACCGTGTGCGCGACCCCGTCGACGACCAGCTCCATGCCCGCCCCCTCGACGAGCGTGATGATCCGCTCGACCCCCGGAAACGCGGAGAACGGCCCCCCGGCCGCCACGTCGGCGACACTGACCCGCCACCCGAAGTCGTCCGTCCCCGCCCCCGGCGGATGCACCGCGACCTGTGCCGTCAGCCCACCCCCGTTCTTCCACGGCGCGGACTCCCGGTCCCCGGCGCGCAGGATCTGCGGTGCCATGTGCTGTGTCCCTCCGGATCGACGGCCAGACGGAAACGACGAGGGCCACCCACACCGTGCGGTGCGGGTGGCCCTACGTGTCCGGAGCCCCCTGTCGGATTCGAACCGACGACCTGCGCATTACAAGTGCGCTGCTCTGGGCCGGGCTGAGCTAAGGAGGCATCGCGCACTACAACGCCGTACGCGAAGGCGGCTCCACTGTACACAGAGCCTGATTCCTCCGGCCACGAAGTTCCGCCCACTCGGCGGGATCTGGAACTACGCGTAACCAACCGTGCACCCGTTCGTTGATCGGTCTGACGTGCTGTTCCGAAGATCGGATCGTCGGGAGGGGTTCATGGGGGACGCGGCAGAGAAGCCGGAAGCGGTGAAGGGCGAGGAGGCCCGGCGCATCAAGCGCGAGGCCCTCGGCATCGGTGACCGGACGAAGCACCACACGCGTACGGCGACACCGCTGAAGGGGCACGTCAAGGAGGCGGACACGCACCATCGTCTGTACCGCTTCCGCTTCTATCCGACGGAGGAGCAGGCGGAGCAGTTGTCGCGGACGTTCGGGGCGTGCCGGTGGGTCTACAACGAGGGGCTGGCCTTGCGCGTCGATCCTGGACGCGTCGTGGGGTGAGCTGTTGCGGCAGCTCCGGTACAAGTGCGAGTGGTACGGGCGGACGCTGGTGATCGTGGACCGCTTCTTCCCGTCGACGCGGCGCTGCTCGGCCTGCCACTCGCTGGGGCCCCGGATGGATGTGTCGGTCCGCGAGTGGTCGTGTCCCGAGTGCGGGGTGGTCCAGGACCGGGATACCAACGCCGCCGTGAACCTGCGGGACGAGGGGATGCGGCTGTACTGGCTGGTGGCGGCGTCTCTGCCGCCGGGCAGGAAGACGCCGACGGTGATCAAGGCGTCCGAGCTTGAGGAGTGTCTGCTGGCCGCGTAGGAGCGGCTGGTGCGGTACGGACCGACGGGCCGTCGGCCGGAATGCCTGTGGAGTCCGTGTAAGACCGGTCAGGCGCAGCTCGTCAGGGCTGTGGTTGGCAGGCAGTGGGCGATGAAGCAGGAAGCGAAGCAGGTCAAAAGTGCACCGCTCTGCCTGCCTAGCCGGTCAAAAGTGGGATGCTCTCGCCGAGAATTTGCGTGAAGTTCACAGGGCTGTGGGTGCTGACAGATGTGGGGGGCGGCAGGTAGCGTCCTGAGGCAGTTCGCTCCGGTGGACTACACCAGACACCACCTTCCTACAACGGATCGTCCGGCACGTTCCTGCCGGTAGAAGGGGGCCCATTCACCATGGCCACAGTCACGTTCGACAAGGCGACCCGGATCTACCCGGGTTCCACCAAGCCCGCCGTCGACGGTCTCGACATCGCGATCGAGGACGGCGAGTTCCTCGTCCTGGTCGGCCCGTCGGGTTGCGGAAAGTCCACCTCGCTGCGGATGCTCGCGGGGCTGGAGGACGTCAACGGCGGCGCCATCCGCATCGGTGACCGCGACGTCACGCACCTGCCGCCCAAGGACCGGGACATCGCCATGGTGTTCCAGAACTACGCGCTGTACCCGCACATGACGGTCGCCGACAACATGGGCTTCGCGCTCAAGATCGCCGGTGTGCCGAAGGCGGAGATCCGGCAGAAGGTCGAGGAGGCCGCGAAGATCCTCGACCTGAGCGAGTACCTGGACCGCAAGCCGAAGGCGCTCTCCGGTGGTCAGCGCCAGCGTGTCGCGATGGGCCGCGCGATCGTGCGTGAGCCGCAGGTGTTCCTCATGGACGAGCCGCTGTCCAACCTGGACGCCAAGCTCCGTGTGTCCACGCGTACGCAGATCGCCTCGCTGCAGCGCCGTCTGGGCATCACCACGGTCTACGTCACCCACGACCAGGTCGAGGCCATGACGATGGGCGACCGGGTGGCCGTCCTCAAGGACGGTCTGCTCCAGCAGGTCGACTCGCCGCGCAACATGTACGACCGTCCGGCCAACCTGTTCGTCGCCGGGTTCATCGGCTCCCCCGCCATGAACCTGGTCGAGGTGCCGATCACCGACGGCGGTGTGAAGTTCGGCAACAGCGTGGTGCCCGTCAACCGGGAGGCGCTGAAGGCCGCCGCCGACAAGGGTGACCGTACGGTCACGGTCGGCGTCCGGCCCGAGCACTTCGACGTGGTCGAGCACAACGGTGGTGCGGCCGCGTCGCTGTCCAAGGACGCGGCGGACGCGCCGGCCGGTCTGGCCGTCTCCGTGAACGTCGTCGAGGAGCTGGGCGCCGACGGGTACGTGTACGGCACCGCCGAGGTCGGCGGGGAGACGAAGGACCTGGTCGTCCGGGTCAACGGGCGTCAGGTGCCGGAGAAGGGCGCGCAGCTGCACGTCGTGCCGCGGCCGGGCGAGACCCACGTGTTCTCCACGTCCACGGGCGAGCGCCTCTCCGACTGACGGCTCTCCGTCTGACGGCTGTCCCACCCTCGGCTGACACCGTCGAGCGAAACCCTCGTCTCGGGTGAAAACGCCCAGGTTGACGTCAAGGGCCCCGCAGTTCGCTGCGGGGCCCTCCGCGTTACGCGTGAATACCCCGGCAAGCGGGTGTATTTCGAGCAGCGTGCGTCAACTCGTCATCACCAAAAGGGCACCACTTCGTCCCCCGAACCGGTGACCAAATGTCGCCAAATCATTACCACGCGCTACGCTCCCGTGCGTGAAGCACTCCACCACCCTTCAGACGCGACGTGGCCACCGGGGCGGCCCTGCCCGCCGGATCGGCCGCACTCTCGCCTTCGTACTGCCCGTCGTCCTGGTGCTCTCCGGGACCCTCGCCGTCACGCGGGTCAACTGGACGGGGAGCCCCGGCAGCTCGGTGCTGACCGCCTCGGACGTCTCCTCGGCGGAGGTCCCCTCGCACACGGTGTCCCGCCCCGCGCAGGACGTGCTGCGCGACCGGCTGATGACCGAGCTGCAGGACAAGAACCCGGGAGTGGTCCTGACCCACCTCCAGCAGGCCGTCAACGGGCACCCGGGTCTCGCGAAGCACTGCTCGTCGATCGCCCGCTCGCTGGGCAAGGCCGCGGTGCGGATCTACGGCGCCTCGCGGGCCCAGTCCTACGCCCGCCCGGTGTGCGACACGTCGTTCGCGTCCGGGGTGCTGGCCGCGCACAGCTGAAACCGCGTTCGGAAGTCGGTAACGGCTCCTTAAGAGGACGCCGCCGGCGGCCGGAGCGTGCGGGGCGCCACGTACAGTGCGGTCCATGACCCATCCGAACGCCGCGTCGCGCCCCACTCAAGCCGTGGTCCTGGCCGGTGGCCAGGGCTCACGGCTTCGTCCGTACACCGACGACCGGCCCAAGCCGATGGTCGAGATCCCCGGCACGGGCACCCCGATCATCGGCCATCAGCTCGTCTGGCTCGCCGAGGAGGGCGTGACGGACGTGGTGGTCTCCTGCGGCCACCTCGCCGAGGTCCTGCAGAAGTGGCTGGACTCAGCGGAGCTGCCCGTCTCGGTCACGACCGTCGTGGAGACCGAGCCGCTGGGCCGCGGTGGCGGTCTGAAGTACGCCGCCGCGCACCTGCCCCGGCCCGAGCAGCCCTGGTACGCCACGAACGGCGATATCTGGACCCGGTTCTCGCTGCGGGACATGGCCGACTTCCATACCGAGCGGGACGCCGTCGCGACGCTCGCGCTGGCCCGTCCGCGGATTCCCTGGGGGGCCGTGCAGACGGACGGGTTCGGGCACATCACCGACTTCATCGAGGCGCCGCCGTCCACGTTCGAGATCAACGCGGGTGTGTACGTGTTCTCCGCCGAGTTCGCCGGGATGCTGCCGGAGCGGGGGGACCACGAGCGGACCACGTTCCCCCGGCTGGCCCGCGAGCGGCAACTCGCCGGGTTCCCGATTCCGCAGGGGTCGTACTGGCGAGCCATCGACACGGCGAAGGATCTGACGGAGGCGGCGAAGGAACTGTCCACGGGGCGTCGCTGACAGTTCCGCGGGTGCGGGGTAGGGCTGCGCTGCCAAGTGCGGGCACGTCGTGGCCTGTCGCGCAGTTCCCCGCGCCCCTGAGACCCGGGTGCCGGTGCGTCGTGGCCTGTCGCGCGGTTCCCCGCGCCCCTGGGTGGGGGCACTTGCCGTGTGCCGGATCGGCACCGCCCTCCTGCGCGCGACGCACCGGCCTGCCCCGCCCAGCCACGCGCCAGCCTCCCACGTCCCCCCGCCCAACCACGCGCCGAGCCCTCCCGCTCGCCCGCGCGCATCTCCCCCTCAGCCGCGGGCAGGCGGGGCGCAGGGCGGCACGGGTGGGCGCGGGGGTGCCTTGGGGGCGCGGGTGAGTGGAACCCCGCCGGGGGGGTGCGTGAAGGGCCCCGCACCGTAAAAGGTGCGGGGCCCTTCGCCTGCCGGGGTTTCAGCCGAGGAGGCCGCCTACCAGGCCCGGCTGGCCGGTGGAGGTGTTGCCGCCGGAGGTGCCCGTGCCGCCTGTGGACGTGCTGCTGCCTCCGGAGGAACCGGTGCTGGTGGGGCCGGCCGTGGTGCTGGGGGCGCCGCCCGTCGGGGAGGAGCGGCGGGGCGGGGTGCGGCCGGTCGTGCCCTGGGTCGAGCTGGGCGTGGTCGTCGTACCGCCCGTGCTGCGGGCCGTACCCGGCGTCGTGGCCGCCCCGGAGGGGCTCGCGCCGGTCGTGGCGCCGTGGGACGGCGTCGTGGACGGCGCCGTCTTCTTGCGCGGGGTGGTGGCGGAGTCACCGGGCAGCGGCGAACCCGGGAGGTTGTTGCGGGGCGCCTCGCCGGGACCGGGCACGACCACACGCCCGGAGTCGCGGACCGCGCTGCCCAGCAGGGAGCCGACCAGCAGGGTGAGCCCGACCGTGACGACGGTGACGAGGGCGCCGCGCCGCAGGACGTACCGGCGCAGGTCCCAGATGTCGGCGCGGGGCCCGAGCGTGCGCCAGGCACCGCCCGCGAGGCGCCCGTCGATGGAGTAGACGGGGGCGCCGGCGATGATCAGCGGGGACCAGGCGGCCAGGTAGATGATGTCGGGCGCGTCGTACGCCGGGACGGTCTTCCAGCTGACGGTGACGATCAGCGCGGCGGAGAGCAGCCCGCCGAGGACGGCCGCCACGCGCTGCCAGCAGCCGAGGATGGTCAGGACACCGACGACGACCTGGGCGAAGGCGATGACCAGGCCGGAGCCGACCGGGTGGTGCAGGGCGAACTGGCGCAGCGGCTCGGCGACTTCCCACGGATGCAGGGTGTTGAGCCACTTGACCATGGAGCCGCGCTTGCCGCCGTCGAAGTAGACGGGGTCGCACAGCTTGCCCATGCCGGCGTAGATGGAGATGAAGCCGAGGAAGATGCGCAACGGGAGCAGGACGACGCCGAGGTTCATGCGGCGGCCCGGGTAGTACGCGTGCCGGGCGGGGTCGTCGCCGTGCCGCTTGGAGGGGCGCGCGTAGTCGTCGTCGGCGTCCTGCTGGTCGTCCTCGTAGCCGGCGTCCGCGTAACCCGGTTCGGCGTAGGCCGGTTCGTCGTAGGCGCTGACCGCCTGGCGCATGTGGGGCAGCAGGCGCGTGCCGTCGTCGGGGGACGTGCGCTGGTGGCCGACGACGGGGGACTCGACGGTCTGGTCGAGGGCGTCGTACGTCTCGGCGTAGCCGCCGGTGCCGGCGTAGCCGGGGGTGACGCGTGGGATGACCTGCGTGGCACCGGGCTCGGTGAGGGGTTCGTCGGCGTGCCGGACGCTGCTGCCCCGGACGGCCTGGAGGAGGCGGTGGGCGCCGGTGTCGTCGGGCGCGGACTTGCCGCTCCAGACGACGGGCCGGCGGCGGCCGGCGGCGGCGCCCGCGTGGCCCGCGGTGCCGCCGGCGGGCATGCGGGCGGTGGTCGGGGTGGCGCTGAGGTGGCGGGCGATCCGCGGGGACTGGCCGCGCTTCGCCGACGCGCCCAACTGCACGCGGAAGCTGGCGTGATTGACGATGACCTGCGCCGGATCGCTCGGCACCTTCACCATGCTCAGCGCGGGAGCTTCGTCGGGACCGGACTGGAATCCCGAGCGGTCCCCCGTGGGTGTGCGGGGTGTTCTGGTGTCCACACTCATCTAACCGAGTGACGTGGTGTTAGGACACTGTCTTGACCGCCCGGATGTGTCCGGACCCCGTCAAACCCGCCCGGAGGCCCGGATGGACGCCGTATGGCCCCCGGAATTCCCCCGGGCGGGTGAACCGACGGACAGGTGTTCAGCCCCGCCTGCGGGCCGCTTCGTAGAGCACGATGCCCGCCGCGACGCCCGCGTTGAGGGACTCGGCGCCGCCCGGCATCGGGATGCGGACACGGTGGTCGCAGGTCTCGCCGACCAGGCGGGACAGACCCTTGCCCTCGCTGCCGACGACGATGACGACCGGTCCGGCCAGCGCCTCCAGGTCGCCGAGTTCCAGCTCGCCGTCGGCGGCGAGGCCGACGACCGTGAGACCGGCCTTCTGGTACGACTCCAGGGTCCGGGTCAGGTTGGTGGCGCGCGCGACCGGCGTACGGGCCGCCGTACCGGCGGAGGTCTTCCAGGCACCGGCGGTCATGCCGGCCGAGCGGCGCTCGGGGACGACGACGCCGTGGCCGCCGAAGGCCGAGACCGAGCGGACGACCGCGCCGAGGTTGCGCGGGTCGGTGACACCGTCGAGGGCGACGATCAGCGGGTCGGCGCTCTCGTCGTAGGCCGCCTCGGTGAGGTCCTCCGGGTGCGCGTACTCGTACGGCGGGACCTGGAGGACCAGGCCCTGGTGGTTGAGCCCGTTGGTCATGCGGTCCAGCTCGGGGCGCGGGGCCTCCATGAGGTTGATGCCACCGCGCTCGGCGGCGAGCTGGAGGGCCTCGCGGACGCGCTCGTCGTTGTCGATGAACTGCTGGACGTAGAGCGTGGACGCGGGCACGCCCTCGCGCAGCGCCTCGACGACGGGGTTGCGGCCGACGACGAGTTCGGACGCCGACCTGCCGCCGCGGCCGCGGGGCGCGGGACGGCGGGCGCTCTGCTTGGCCTTGGCGTTGGCGACGCGGTTCTTCTTGTGGCCCTTGCGCATCTCGGCCGGCGGGGTCGGGCCCCGGCCTTCCAGGCCCTTGCGCCGCTGGCCGCCACTGCCGACCTGCGCGCCCTTCTTGCCGGACATGCGGCGGTTGTTCGCGGCCATGACCTACCTGTCTGTCGTGGGGTGCCGTACGCGGTGGGCGTACGCGGTGTACGGGGTGTACGGGTTGCCGTACGCGATTGTCGTACGTGCGTGTATGCAGTGTGCCGCCCGGGGGGCCGGGCGGCACAATCGATCAAGGTTGCGGATGGTGGAGGACGGCGGCGGGCTAGCGCGGGCCGAGGGTCCAGCGGGGGCCCTGGGGGCCGTCCTCGATGAGGAGGCCGGACTGGTTCAGCTGGTCACGGATGGCGTCCGCGGTGGCCCAGTCCTTGCGGGCGCGGGCGGACTCGCGCTGGTCGAGGACGAGGCGTACGAGGCTGTCGACCACACCGTGGAGGTCTTCCCCCCGGTCGGTCTCGCCGGCCCAGTGCGGGTCTAGCGGGTCGAGGCCGAGGACGCCGAGCATGGCCCGGACCTCCGCGAGCCGTTCGACGGCGGCTTCCTTGTCGTCGGCGGCCAGCGCGCTGTTGCCCTGCCGGACGGTGGTGTGGATGACGGCGAGCGCCTGCGGGACGCCCAGGTCGTCGTCCATCGCCTCGGCGAAGGCGGGCGGTACGTCGGCGGCCGGTTCGACCACTCCCCCGGCCTTCTCGATGACGCGCTGGATGAAGCCCTCGATCCGCGCGAACGCCGACTCGGCCTCGCGCAGCGCCTCCTCGCTGTACTCGATCATCGAGCGGTAGTGCGGGGTGCCGAGGTAGTAGCGGAGCACGATGGGGCGCCACGTCTTGACCATCTCGGAGACGAGGACGCTGTTGCCGAGCGACTTCGACATCTTCTCGCCGGTCAGGGTGACCCAGGCGTTGTGCACCCAGTACCGGGCGAACTCGTCGCCGTAGGCCTTGGCCTGGGCGATCTCGTTCTCGTGGTGCGGGAAGATCAGGTCGATGCCGCCGCCGTGGATGTCGAAGGCGGTGCCCAGGTACTTGTGGGCCATCGCCGAGCACTCCAGGTGCCAGCCGGGGCGGCCGGGGCCCCACGGGGTCGGCCAGGTGGGCTCGCCGGGCTTGGCGGCCTTCCACATGGCGAAGTCGCGCGGGTCCCGCTTGCCGGTCTCGTTCTCGCCGGACGGCTGGAGCAGGTTGTCCAGCTCCTGCCGGGACAGTTCGAGGTAGCCGGGCAGGGAGCGTACGTCGAAGTAGACGTTGCCGTCGGCCGCGTAGGCGTGCCCGCGCTCGATGAGGCCCCGCATCATCTCGATCATCTCCGGCACGTGGCCGGTGGCGCGGGGCTCGTACGTCGGCGGCAGGCAGCCGAGTGCCGTGTAGCCGGCGTCGAAGGCGCGCTCGTTCTCGTAGCCGAGCGACCACCAGGGGCGGCCCTGGTCGGCCGCCTTGGCGATGATCTTGTCGTCGATGTCGGTGACGTTCCGGACGAAGGTCACCTCGTAGCCGCGGTGGGCGAACCAGCGGCGCATGATGTCGAAGTTGAGGCCCGAGCGGATGTGCCCGATGTGCGGTGCGGCCTGCACGGTGGCGCCACACAGGTAGATCGAGACGCAGCCCGGCTTGAGCGGGGTGAAGTCACGGATCTGCCGGGCGCTGGTGTCGTACAGGCGAATAGTCACCAGTCCAGGGTAGTGGGCCGGGGGCAGTGGATCGCACCGGTCGTACGAGTTCCCCGGCGGCGTTTCTCGTCCCGTCTCCCGGACCGGCGGGGTCCGCTTCTCGGACCGGTGGGTCCGCTTCTCGGCTCTTCCTCTTCTCAGCCCGCGCCTTCTCAGCCCGCGCGGGCGACCAGGGCGGTGGCGACGGCCATCAGGCCTTCGCCCCGGCCGGGGAATCCGAGTCCGTCGGTGGTGGCACCGGAGACGGACACGGGGGCGCCGGCCGCCTCGGAGAGGATCTTCTGCGCCTCCTCGCGCCGCTTGCCGATCTTCGGGCGGGGGCCGACGACCTGGACGGCGACGTTGCCGATGACGAACCCGGCCTCGCGCACGATCCGGGCGGCCTCGGTGAGCAGGGTGACCCCGGAGGCGCCGGACCACTCGGGGCGGCCGGTGCCGAAGTGCTGTCCGAGGTCGCCGAGTCCGGCGGCGGAGAAGAGGGCGTTGCAGGCGGCGTGCGCGACGACGTCGGCGTCGGAGTGCCCGGCCAGGCCGGTGCCCTCGCCCTCCCACTTCAGGCCGGCGCACCACAGTTCGCGGCCGTCCTCGAAGGCGTGGATGTCGGTGCCGATGCCGACCTGGGGAAGGGCGACGGGGGCGGGGGCGGCGGGAGCGGTGCTGTCAGAAGCCATCGTTGAGCCTCCGGCGGGCGAGGACGGCCTCGGCGAGGACGAGGTCGAGGGGGCGGGTCACCTTGAAGGCCTCTTCGTGGCCGGGGACGGTCACGACCTGGAGGCCGAGCTGTTCGACCATGCTCGCGTCGTCGGTGACGTCGTCGGTGACGGTCTCGTGGGCGCGGACCAGGGTGTCCCGGTCGAAGCCCTGGGGTGTCTGGACGGCACGCAGCCGGGCCCGCTCGGGGGTGGCCACGACGGGCTCGGGGTCGCCGGGAGTCGCGGCCGGCTCGACTTCCTTGACGGTGTCGGCGAGCGGGAGGGCGGGGACGACGGCGGGCGCGCCGTCGCGGACGGCCTCGATGACGGCGTCGACGGTGTCGACGGGGACGAGGGGGCGGGCCGCGTCGTGGACGAGGACGACACCGTGGCCGGGGGGCAGTGCGTCGAGGCCCAGCTTCACCGATTCCTGGCGGGACTCGCCGCCGGGCACGACGAGGAAGTCCGTGCGCTCGGGAAGCGCGTGCGCGTCGAGCAGGGACTTGACCTCGGGGGCGCCGTCGGGCGGGGCGACGACGATGACGAGGGTGACGTGCCGGGAAGCGGCGAGGGCGCGGACCGCGTGGATCAGCATGGGGGTGCCGTTCAGCGTGCGGAGCGCCTTGGGGGCGCCCGGCCCGAGGCGTACGCCCCGGCCGGCGGCGGGAATCACGGCGGCGACGCGGGCGGGCGAACCGGCCTCGGCGTGCGAGGGCGCACCGGCCTCGGCATGCGTGGGCGCACCGGCTTCGGAGCGGGTGTGCTCACCGGCTGCGGGACCGGCTTGCGCGGGCGAAGGGCGCGAATCGTCAGACATCGGTTCCTGTCAGGTTTGTGTGCTCGACCCAGGTGGGTATGGCCTGGAGGAGTGCCGGGCGCGACGCCTTGACCGGACCCTTCCGTGACCCTGGTCGAGCCCTCTGCCCGGGCCCGGCACGTCAAGTATCGGGGGAATCTCCCGAAGGTGTGCGCCAGGCGGTACGACGGTCCGCCCTGGCTCGCGTACGAGTCCGGCGCTGTCCGCGGACGTGTCCGCCGACGGATATGCCGCAGCGCCCGGCGACAGGGTCAGTGTCATCGGGCACCGCGGCATTCTCATCGTGCTGAGCGTGCTGAGCACACCGGCTGCTGCCTGCTGCCAGGCCGCCGTCCGCCGTGCGTCAGGAGGCGAGCACCTCGTCGAGGAGGGCCTCGGCCTTGTCCTCGTTGGTGTTCTCCGCGAGAGCCAGCTCGCTCACCAGGATCTGGCGGGCCTTGGCGAGCATGCGCTTCTCACCGGCGGAGAGTCCGCGCTCGCGCTCGCGACGCCACAGGTCACGGACGACTTCCGCGACCTTGATGACATCGCCGGAGGCGAGCTTCTCCAGGTTTGCCTTGTAGCGGCGCGACCAGTTCGTGGGCTCCTCGGCGTACGGCGCGCGCAGCACCTCGAAGACCCGGTCGAGTCCGTCCTGACCGACCACATCACGCACACCCACGAACTCCGCATTGTCCGCCGGCACGCGCACCGTCAGATCACCCTGGGCGACCTTCAGCACCAAGTAGGTCTTGTCCACGCCTTTGATCTGACGAGTTTCGATGGCCTCGATCAGCGCGGCCCCGTGATGGGGATAGACCACGGTGTCGCCAACCTTGAACGTCATGTGACAGGTACCCCTTCCGTGGCTATCCAGGGTAACACGGAAACCAGCGGTTCTGAATGGCGTTTTCGCAGGTCAGGGCATATCTCGGGGCTTGACAACAACGACAGGAACGTGCTGCGGGGGCCGCGCGGGGACGGGTATTCGCAGGTCGGAGGGGCTCTCCGGACACAGTGAAACAGGCTCGTCACAGGCCTCCGGAACCGCTCCCAGGCGGGCGAACGTCCCTATATGTCCGGTTCCAAGCGTACGACTTCCGCTACTCCGTTCGGTGGTCCGAGCCGGATACGAGACGAATCCGGAATTGATCACGAGGGGCCGGATGGGCGACCGATGATCAATATCCGGGGTGCCCGCGCATTCCTTCACGGAAAATTCGCCGAGGCCGTTGCACGCATCCGGACGACGCTCTTGCGAGCGCGTTATGTGAATGCCGTACCAGCACCCCACCAATCCGGAACCAACACGGAAGTGAAGCCGCCGGGCACCGCCCGGCCCCCTCCAGGGGCGCGGGGAACCGCGCGAAGGTGCCCGGGGGCTCGCCATCCTCGCCCCTTCAGGGGCGCGGGGAACTGCGCGGCCAGCCACAACACACCCGCAGGCGAAGACGGCGCGAGCGGGGCAGCGCCCCACAAGGGGCGCTGGGAACTGCGCAAGGGGGTCTGGGGGCGTGCCCCCAGGGACGGGAAGGGAAGGGGCGGCGGGGGCGAGACCCCCCACGGCACGGATCAGGTACCGCCGCCCGGAGGGAGTGACCGGCGTTGGGGGAGGGTCGGGTGCGGCCGCACAGGGAGCGCTCGGTAACCTGAGGTCGCCGACAGACACTCAGGGTGGCTTTATAGGGAGCCGCCCATGCGTTCAAGGAGTTGCCGCCGCCGTGAGCAGCAGCCTTCGACGCGGCGCCCTCGCCGCTTCCGCCATCGTCTTCTCGATCGCCTCGCTCGCCGCCTGCGGCGCCGGCAACAACTCGCAGACCCTGGAGATCAAGCCCGACAACGCCGCGACCACCGTCGGGAACATCAAGATCCAGAACGCGCTGGTCATCACCCAGCCCGACCTGAAGTCCACCGGCCCGGCCGTGGTCTCCGGCACCCTGTTCAACCAGGGCAGCACGCCCGAGACCCTCCAGTCGATCACCATCGACGGCAGCGGTGCGTCCGCTCAGCTGAAGCCCGCGAAGGGGCAGAGCCTGACGATCGCCGCGCACAGCTCGCTGATCCTCGGCGGCAAGGGGAACGCGTCCGCGGTGCTGCCGAGCGGGCGCGAGGCCGTGCAGGACGGCAACGCCCAGAAGATCACGTTCACCTTCGACAAGGCCGGCACGGTGAGTCTGCGGGCGTTCGTGGTGCCGGCGAGCAGCTACTTCACCGACTGGGGACCGAGCCAGATTCCGTCCACCGCCCCGACGGGGTCGCCTGCGGCGGGCACCACACCTTCGGCTTCGGGCAAGCCGGGTGACAAGGCGCCCAAGGGCAAGGCGAGCGGTACTCCGAGTGGGAGTGCTTCGCAGTCGAGCGGGGCGAACGGGGTCACTCCGAGTGACTCGGCTTCGCAGTCTGCCGCGGGGCAGTGAGTGCGGTGAGCAGCGGTATCTGACAAAGGGCGGCGCCTCTCTGGTGAGGGTGCCGCCCTTTGTTCGTAGGGGCGTCCGTAGTCGTGCGAACGCGGCAGCGTCGTGGCTGATCGCGCCCCCGGCGGAGCCGCACATCGATACAGCCCCGCGCCCCTTTGGGGCGTGTTGCAGTGGAGGCCGCCTGGAAGTTCTGCGCTCTACGGCTCGAACTTGTACCCAAGGCCGCGGACCGTGACCAGGAAGCGCGGTGCTCCCGGGTCGGGCTCGATCTTGGCGCGGAGGCGCTTGACGTGGACGTCGAGGGTCTTGGTGTCGCCCACGTAGTCGGCGCCCCAGACGCGGTCGATGAGCTGCATGCGCGTGAGGACGCGGCCGGCGTTGCGCAGGAGCATCTCCAGAAGGTCGAACTCCTTCAGCGGGAGGTCGATCTTGGAGCCGGACACCGTCACCACGTGCCGGTCGACGTCCATGCGGACCGGGCCGGCCTCCAGCGCGGCCGGCGTGACCTCCTCCGGCTCGCCCCGGCGCCGCAGGACGGCCCGGATGCGGGCGACCAGCTCGCGGGAGGAGAAGGGCTTGGTGACGTAGTCGTCGGCACCTATCTCCAGGCCGACGACCTTGTCGATCTCGCTGTCCTTCGCGGTCACCATGATGACCGGGACGTTGGAGCGGCCGCGCAGCTGGCGGCACACCTCCGTGCCGGGCAGTCCCGGCAGCATCAGGTCGAGGAGGACGAGGTCGGCGCCGTTGCGCTCGAACTCGTCGAGTCCGTCCGGGCCGGTCGCGGCGACCGCGACCTCGAAGCCCTCCTTGCGGAGCATGTAGGACAGGGCGTCGGAGAAGGACTCCTCGTCCTCGACGACGAGCACTCGGGTCACGGAAGGACCTCCGGGGCGGGAAGCGATGCGTACGGGGATTGAGTTGCAGCGGGCGAAGAAGATGAAGGGGCTGGAGAGGGCGAGGACCACGATGAGCCGGTGTGGCCGTCGGCACCGTCGGCTCCGCCGGTTGCCTCGGCCCCCTCTGCCCCCTCGGCCTCTTCGCCGGGGCCGGTGTGTCGCTGGGCGGCGCGGTCGCGGGCGGCGCCCGCCTCCGGCAGCCTCAGGGTGAACGTGGAGCCCTGGCCCTCGGCGCTCCACACCGTGACCTCCCCGCCGTGCGAGGCGGCCACGTGTTTGACGATCGCGAGCCCCAGGCCGGTTCCGCCGGTGGCGCGGGAGCGGGCGGGATCGACGCGGTAGAAGCGTTCGAAGACGCGTTCCTTGTCCTTCTCGGATATGCCGATGCCCTGATCGGTGACGGCTATCTCGATGAGGTCCCCGCCCGGCGCGGTGACCCGGCGGGCGGCGATGCCGACGCGGGTGCGGGCGGGCGAGTAGTTCACGGCGTTCTCGACGAGGTTGCCGAGGGCGGCGGCGAGCTGCCCCCGGTTGCCCCACACGTGCAGATCGGCCGCGCCCCCGGCGGCCATCGTGATCTGCTTCGCACCGGCCTGGTGGCGGCAGCGGTCGACGGCCTCGGCGACGAGTTCGTCGACGCGGACCGGCTCGGCGTCCTCCAGCGGGTCGTCGTTCTGCACGCGCGAGAGGTCGATGAGTTCCTGCACCAGGTTGGTCAGCCGGGTCGCCTCGATCTGCATACGGCCGGCGAAGCGCTGGACGGCCTCGGGGTCGTCGGAGGCGTCCATGACGGCCTCGGAGAGGAGGGAGAGCGCGCCGACCGGTGTCTTCAGCTCATGGCTGACGTTGGCCACGAAGTCACGTCGTACCGCCTCGATCCGGCGGGCCTCGGTGAGGTCCTCGACGAGGAGCAGCACCAGCCGCGAACCGAGGGGTGCCACGCGCGCGGAGACGGCGAGGGCCTCGCCGCGTCCGGTGCCGCGCCGGGGCAGGTCCAGCTCGACCTGGCGTATCTCCCCGTCGCGCCGGGTGTCCCGGGCCATCTGCAGCATGGGCTCGACGGCGAGCCGGCCGCCCCGGACGAGCCCGAGGGCGTACGCGGCGGAGCTGGCCTTGACGACGGCGTCGGCCTCGTCGAGGACGACGGCCGAGGAGCGGAGTACGGAGAGGACGGTGTCCACGCCAGGCGGCAGCATGGGGTCGGTGTGCAGGGAGGTCCTGGTCGGCCGTTTCTGGTCGCGTTCGCTCCAGCGGAACGCCAGCATGGCGATGACGCCGGTGACCGTCCCGGCGATCGCCGCAGCTGCGGCGACCGCCGCGTTCACGTCCATGCCTCCAGGTTAGGCATGGGGTACGACATGCCCCCAGCCGTCCGGGTGCGACCTCGGACACTCGTCGCCCAGAGTTCACCTGGGGGCTGGTGCCGGTTCACTTGAGAGGGCGGAAACGGACGCGTACGGGACGGAACTTTGGGAGCGTGGGTTCGCACGTCGGCTTCACACCGCCGGCTTCACCACGGCCGCGCGGGTGAGGTGACGGCCCCGGAACCCCGTAGGACGACGTACGAGAGGGAACCGAAGATGCGGGACGCGTACCACGAGGAACTGGACTCGATCGGCGACGGTCTGGTGGAGATGGCCCGGCTGGTCGGCTCGGCGATCGGGCGCGCCACGACCGCCATCCTCGACGCCGACCTGAAGCTGGCGGAGAGCGTGATCGAGGGCGACCGGAAGGTCGACGAGCTGCAGCACGACCTGGAGGCCCGGGCGATCGCCCTGCTGGCGCGGCAGCAGCCGGTGGCGACAGATCTGCGGATCGTCGTGACGTCCCTGCGCATGTCCGCCGACCTGGAGCGCTCCGGCGACCTGGCGCAGCACGTGGCGAAGCTGGCCCGGCTGCGCTTCCCGGACCGGGCGGTCCCGCACGACCTGCACGCCACGATCCTGGAGATGGGGCAGCTGGCGCAGCGGCTGATGGCGAAGGCGGCGGAGGTCCTGGTGACCAAGGACGTCGACCTGGCGCTCCAGCTGGAGCAGGACGACGACGACATGGACCTGCTGCACCGCACGCTCTTCCAGCACCTGATCGACGACCGCTGGAAGCACGGCATCGAGACGGCCGTGGACGTCACGCTGCTGGGCCGTTACTACGAGCGGTACGCCGACCACGCGGTGGCGGTCGCCAAGCGGGTGGTCTATCTGGTGACGGGCGAACACGCGGACGAACTCCAGCCGGACATCCAGCCGGTGACGGGGGCGGAGGGGGCGTAGGTCCTCGTTCCTCATGGTCCCCGCAGCTAGCGGCGTGCGGGCTGTGCGCGGGGGCGCGTGGGCGCCTCTGTGCGCCGTTGATGCGCCCGGCGGAACGGGCATGCAATGGATGAGGGCGTGCATGCATCCATGCCCAGCGTCTAGGAGGGACCCATGGCCGAATCCCCCAGCACCACACCCGACCCCGCGCGGCAGCGCGAGTCCGACCAGCCCGCAGAGCCGAGGAGTCTCCCGCTGGTGGCCGCGTGCGGCTGCGGCTCGGGCTGCGGCTGCGGGTGCCAGTCGGGCGCCCCGTGCCAGTGCGGCTGACCGTGACGGGCTGAGAGACAGACGTACGACCGAGGGGCCCGGCGACCGCTTCCCTGCGAGCGGCACCGGGCCCCTCACCGTTTCCCCTCTCCCAACAAATCCCACTAGGTCAGTACCTGTCCTACATGCCTTCTACCTTGTTCTTACGCGGTGGCCCGAACCGGGAACCGAGGGACCAAGAAAGAAGGCGCACCATGGCTGCTTCCTCCACCTCCTCCCCCCTCACCGGCGAGCGCGCCGACGTGCTGGCGCTGCTGACCAAGCACCGGGAGCTGCTGCGCCGGACCACGCGGGACCTGACCGACGAAGAGGCGGGTCTGCGCACGACGAAGAGCGAGCTGTGCCTGGGCGGCCTGATCAAGCACGTCGCCGCGGTGGAGCGGAACTGGGCCGCGTTCATCGTCGAGGGCCCGTCCGCGATGGGCGACTTCACCGCCATGACCGAGGAGGACTGGGCCCGCCGCGCGGACGAGTTCCGCATGCTGCCGGGCGAGACCCTGGAGGGCGTCCTGGCCACCTACGCGGACGTGGCCGCCCACACCGACTCCCTGCTCGCCGCCCTCCCCGACCTCGACGCCACCCAGCCCCTCCCCAAGGCCCCCTGGTTCGAGCCCGACGCCCACTGGTCGGCCCGCCGCGTCCTCCTCCACATCGTCGCCGAAACCGCCCAGCACGCCGGCCACGCCGACATCATCCGCGAGTCCCTGGACGGGGCGAAGAGCATGGGCTGAGGGCGGCCGGCGCAGCATCCGGCGACACCGGTGGCCGTTAGCCTGTGCGCGTGACCGACACCGGTGATCGCCAGTCCCCTCCCTTCCCTCCCGCGCTCGCCGCCGCGTTGGCGGCGCCGTTCGACTACGCCGACGGCGAGGGCGTCGACCTCGGCTCCGAGGGCGAGACCGCCGTCATAGCGAGCGGCCTCAACGCCTTCTTGTGGCTGCTGGCCGAGGGCTACGGCCCCTGGGAAGCGGCCACGGTTCATGACCCCGACTGGACCCTCCGCGCCAACCTGGAACTCCAGGCGGTGGCAACCCGGTTCGCGGCCGGCCACCAGCGAGCACGGGCGCATACAGGGGCAGGCCGGCCGTGCCATAGAGGGCCCGGAGTTCGGAGGTAAGCCGATAGAGGTGCTGACGGCCGCAGCGCGCACCGCACGGCGCACCACCGATGCTTCGAGGGAGGACGCGGAGTGTCCGACACCACGTCCACCAAGACGTGTTCCGGCCACGTGCTTGAGTGGCACAACGAGGAAGGCTGGGGAGTCCTCGTCTCCGGCGCCCTCCCCGACCGGGTATGGGCCCACTATTCCGTCATCGAGGCCGAGGGATATCGCGAACTGGCCGCCGGCCAGTCCGTCGCTTTCACGGCCGAGCGGGCGCCACAGGACGAGTACCGCTGGCGCGCCGTGTGTGTCCGGCCCGAAGCCGGAGCAGCACACTCACCCCATACGGACACGCCGCCCGGCTTCTCGTCCGACCTGCACATCGAGTTCGACTCCTGACGCGGCCTCGGCCGACCGACCAGGTCTCCGCGTCACCATGCACGGCAGGCAGGATCACGCCGTCGCGGAAGCCGCGGATGCCGGGCTGTCCGACATGCTCGCCGGGTCCATCCACATGACCTGCCAGCCGTGGCCGTCGAGGTCGAAGAAACTGCGCGAGTACATGAACCCGTGGTCCTCGGGCCCGTCCGCCTCGGTTCCCCCCGCGGCGAGCGCGGCCTCGACCACCATGTCGACCTCGTCCCGGCTCGCCACGCTGAAGCAGTACAGCGCCAGCGCGTGCGTGGCGGGATCGCCCATCGGCAGCTTCGAGAACCGCGCGAACGTCTCGTGATCGAGCAGCATGACGAAGGCCTGCTCACCGACCGGCATGCAGGCGGCCCCCTCACCGGTGAACCTCGGGTCGTAACCGAACCCGAGCCGCGCGAAGAACGCCTTACTGCGCTCGAGGTCCGCCACGGGCATGTTCACGAACAACATGCGACCGGCGTGTGCGGAAGTGGTCATGGTGGGCTCCTAAGGGCCGAGGTCCGATGACGTACACCGGGGTAGACCGGACCGGCCGCCGGAACTCATCGGTGAGGCGAGAGGAGGGGTGCCCGGCCCTCGGGCTTCGTCATCTCGCGTTGTCAGTGGGGGTGGTTACTGTGCACCCGCCGACGAAGGCCACATCCTGGGGAGGGGCTTTGGGAGCCAAGACGGGCTTTCTGGTGTACGCCGACGGTGACGTACCGGGGCTGCTACGAGAAGCGGGGCCGGCGGACCTCGCACGCACGGTCAGCATGATGCGGCTGCTCTACCCGGGCTGGGAGATAGAGGAGAGCGAGGGCTCGACTCTCCCGGACGGCGTATATCCCCCGGAGGGGACGGCCTACGCGGCGAGCTGGCCCGGCCTCAAGGTCATCGGCGACCAGAGGGTGATGATCGACTTTCCTTCCCAGCTCCCGGAACACCTCGTGGCGGCGAGCACCGGCCGACGGCTCGTGCTGCACGCGATGCACAGCGTCGTGGACTGGCTCGCGTTCGCCGTGTGGGAGGACGGCCGACTCGTCCGCTCTCTGAGCCTGTCCCCGGGCAGCGGCATCATGGAGGACATCGGCGAACCGCTCTCCGTCGAGCTGCCCTACTGGGCCGGAGACCGCCCGGCCGACGTCATTCCCTGGCCGGACAAGGACCAAGAACCGTACCCACTGCTGTTCCACCCCTTGGAACTGGGCGAAGACGTACTCCGCGCACTCTGCGGCTTCGTACTGGAGGGCCGCCCCGAGCCGGACGACATCGACACGGACAGCATCCGACTGCACGGCTTCCGGGTCCGGGACCCGCACGGCCCTGATCCCGCCCAGCGAGAAGCGGCGCTGCAGAGGGCCGTGGAAGCCATGGGCCCACCGCGCATCTTCTCTCTCGGCCCTGACGGCACACTCATCGAGCACGACGGCCTGTAGCTTGGGGCTTTTTCGTCCCGGTGCAAATCGGACAAGCCCCGGACCTTCGGCTGAAGCGCTTCTCACAAGCGGCGCCGGCCGGCGGTTGACCGCCCAGGCGCCGGTGGTCAACCCGACCCGGTGGGCGACGACATCCAGGCGAAAGCGTCTGCTGTTCGGGTAGCCAGCGATCTGGTCTGCCAGGAATCGGTGATGTCGGTCCAGCCGTGAAGGCAGGCGCTGCGCGCGCCGTGCTCTGCTGCTTGGTCGTAGAAGACAGTGAACTTGTAGACCCTGCCGTCTTCAGAGATGACTTGGCCGTCCTCGTGGTCGGGGCCCTCCTGCAAGAGGTCGACGACGATCGTTCGGTCCGGGTCGAGCCCTTGGCCCTTCAGAAGCTCCCGCAACCGGCTCCACGGGTCGTCGTCGCCGGCCCTCAGGAGGTCGGTGTACTGAACGACGATGCTTGACACCATGAGCCAATGATCCGTTCGGCTCCTGATGAAGGGAAGGGGGGTGACTGCGTCGCGCCAACGCCCTGCGCACAAATCCGTTGACCGCGCATGGGCGGTATGACACAGGCCATCGCCGGTCCCGAAAAGGCGTGGCCGCCGTCGTCGGGGGTGCATACGCTCCGGTTCGCTGAGGCAGGAAGGCGAGGTGTCCGACGAGGAGCCCACCGAGTACTACACGCTGCTCTGCGACGACCCGTCTCACGAGGTACTGCTCATCGACTGCGGGCCCCGCGGGAAGAGCACGCGGCCCCATCGCCCTGACGGCCCTGAGGCAGCGAAAAGCCCCCTCCCAGCGGAGAAACCGCAGGTAGGGGGCTTGCGCGTGGGCGACTACTTCTTCTTGCCCTGGTTCTTGACCGCCTCGATCGCCGCCGCCGCGGCTTCCGGGTCGAGGTACTTGCCGCCCGGGGTGAGGGGGCGGAAGTCGGTGTCGAGGTCGTAGGCGAGGGGGATGCCCGTGGGGATGTTCAGGCCCGCGATGTCGGCGTCCGAGATGCCGTCGAGGTGCTTGACCAGGGCGCGGAGGCTGTTGCCGTGGGCGGCGACCAGGACCGTGCGGCCGGCCAGGAGGTCGGGGACGATGCCGTCGTACCAGTACGGGAGCATCCGGCCGACGACGTCCTTGAGGCACTCCGTGCGGGGGCGCAGCTCCGGGGGGATCGTCGCGTAGCGGGCGTCGGCGGACTGGGAGAACTCGGAGTCGTCGGCGAGCGGCGGGGGCGGGGTGTCGTAGGAGCGGCGCCAGAGCATGAACTGCTCCTCGCCGAACTCGGCCAGCGTCGCCGCCTTGTCCTTGCCCTGGAGGGCGCCGTAGTGGCGCTCGTTCAGGCGCCAGCTGCGGTGGACCGGGATCCAGTGGCGGTCGGCGGCCTCCAGGGCGAGCTGGGCGGTGCGGATCGCGCGCTTCTGGAGGGACGTGTGGACCACGTCGGGGAGGAGACCGGCGTCCTTGAGGAGCTCGCCGCCGCGGACCGCCTCCTTCTCGCCCTTCTCGTTCAGGTTCACGTCCACCCAGCCGGTGAACAGGTTCTTCGCGTTCCACTCGCTCTCGCCGTGGCGGAGGAGGATCAGCTTGTACGGTGCGTCGGCCATGTGTCAGAGCGTAATCCACGCGTTCGGGGCACCGCGTCGGCCGCCCGGTGGGCGGACAGCCGGCACGGCTTCGGCACGGCTCCGGCAGAGCTTAGGCAGGGCTTCGGCCGGACTTCGGCGGAGTTCCGGCCGGACTTCGGCGGGGCTTCGGCCGGACTTCGGCGGAGTTCCGGCCGGACTTCGGCGGGGCTCCGGACGGGCTTCGGCGGGGCTTCGGCAGGACTTCGGACGGACTCGGACGGGGAACTTCGGCAGGGCTCCGGACGGACTTCGGACGGACTCGGACGGGACTTCGGCAGGGCTCCGGACGGACTTCGGACGGACTCGGACGGGACTTCGGCAGGGCTCCGGACGGACTTCGGCGGGGCTCCGGACGGACTTCGGCGGGGCTTCGGCAGGGCTCCGGACGGGCTCTTAAACGGCTGGCACTCCGTATACCCGCCCTTGTAAGTTGTGCTCACCGGTTGAGCCGCTTACAGCGCCGTACCCTGGCGCCGAGCATCGTGGGGGTCCGTCATGTCCGTCGCCCGACTGAGGGGTGCCGCCCGGGAGACGGTCTCCGGTCTCCCCCGTGCGTTCTGGTGGCTGTGGACCAGCACCCTCGTCAACCGGCTCGGCGCGTTCGTCGCGACGTTCATGGCGCTGTACCTCACCCTCGACCGCGGCTACTCCGCCTCCTACGCCGGTCTCGTCGCCTCGCTGCACGGGCTCGGCGGGGTCGTCTCCTCCCTCGGCGGCGGCGTCATGGCCGACCGGCTCGGACGCCGGCCCACCCTGCTCATCGCCCAGACCTGCACGGCCGTCTTCGTCGCGCTGCTCGGCTTCGTCCACGATCCCGTGTCCATCGCCGGCGTCACCTTCCTCGTCGGCCTGGCGTCCAACGCCTCCCGGCCCGCCGTGCAGGCGATGATGGCCGACATCGTCCGGCCCGAGGACCGGGTGCGGGCCTTCTCGCTCAACTACTGGGCGATCAACCTCGGCTTCGCCGTCTCCTCCATGGCCGCCGGCTTCATCGCCGAGTTCAGCTACCGCGCCGGCTTCCTCATCGAGGCCGGCATGACCCTGGCCTGCGCGATCGTCGTCTTCGCCAAGCTGCCCGAGTCGCGCCCGGCGCCCTCGGCGAAGGGGAAGAGCGAGGACATCGGGCTGGGCACGGTCCTGCGCGACCGGCGGTACATGGCCGTCGTCGGACTGTCCTTCCTCGTCGCCCTCGTCTTCCAGCAGGGCTCGGTCGGCCTGCCCGTCGCCATGGGCCGCGCCGGGTTCTCCCCCGCCGACTACGGTCTGGCCATCGCCGTGAACGGCATCCTGATCGTCGCCCTGCAGATCCCCGTCACCCGTTTCATCGAGCACCGCGACCCGCGCACCCTGCTCGCTGTCTCCTCCGTCCTCGCGGGCTACGGCTTCGGGCTCACCGCCTGCGCCGGGTCGGTCGGCGTCTTCGCGCTCACCGTGTGCGTGTGGACCCTCGCCGAGATCGTCAACGCGCCGACCCAGACCGGGTTCGTCGTCCGGCTCTCACCGGTCCACGGGCGCGGCCGCTACCAGGGCATGTACACGCTGTCCTGGTCCGCCGCCGCCCTGATCGCCCCGCTGATGTCCGGCGCGGTCATCGACCACCTCGGCGCGGACTGGCTGTGGGGGCTGTGCGCGGCCGTCGGCACGGTGGCCGGGCTGGGCTACGCCCTGCTGCTACGGCGCCTGCCGATGGGGGACGAGGCGGGGACGGGCGGCAGGGACGGGAACGGGGAGCGGCCGCACGCCGAGCCGGCGCCGGCACCGAGCCCGGCCCAGTAGCCGATGGATGTGTGAGTACGACGGACGCCCCGCGGTCAGGTGACCTGCGGAGCGTTCGCGTCAGCGGTTCACGCGGCCGGGCGTCAGAGCGCGACCGTGACACCGACCCGGCCGTACCGGCCGGCCACGCCCTCGACCGTGTCCGTGACGGTGTCCAGCTTGGCCAGGACGTCCGCGCTGTTGATCGCGGTGGGCCCGGCGGCGATGCCGGCCTGCGGGCTCAGGCCGCCGGCGACGGTGTCCAGGTCGGCGTCGGAGATCTCGAGGGTCTGAACCTGGGGAGCGGAGTTCATGACGTGACTGCCCTTCGCATGGATGGTCATGGGTGAGACGGAAGGTCCACTTGGGGGGGGTGGAGCGGCCCCGCCGGGGACAGAGCGCGGGCCGCGGCCATGGATCAAACCACGGAGCGTGCCGGGCATCCAGCCAACCGCGGTGACCGGGCGAGCGGTTGGGGCCCTGAGGCGACGAAGGTGTGGGCGGGCCCACCAATCGGGGGCAGCATCTCCACATTCCTCCGCGGAAACGGTGCCACGCGACAGGCCGCCGCCTCTTGCCAGGTCGTCGCCGAAACGGACGACCGAGGACCAACCGCACACGCCCGCACGGCGGTTACGCACACCTTGTGCAGATCCCGTCACGGATGCATCCGCGCCCCCTTCAGCACCTTGTCCACCGCGTTCCGCGGTCCGTAGACCGCGAGGCCGACCAGATCCAGTTCGGCCGTCGGTACGGCACGCACGGCGGCGCGGTTGTCGCGGTCGTTGCCCGTGGCGAAGAGGTCGGAGGTGAAGACCGCGCGGGGGAGGGCGCGGGAGAGGGTCTTGGCGTGCGCCGCGGTCAGCGTCTCCTTGGCGCCCTGGAAGACCAGCACCGGCTGCCGGAACATCGGGAGGTACGGCACGCCGTCCGCGTCCTCGTACGGCTCCCCGATCACCTCGGGCAGCCGGCCGCCCAGGCCGCTGACCAGGAACGCGGTGACGTTGAGCCGCTGCCACGGCTCCAGGTCCTCCCGCAGCAGTACGGCGATCTTCGTGTCGAAGCGGACGGGTTCCCCGGAGGCGTGGGGGTCGCTGTGCGTGTTCATGCGGTGAGACTGCCGGTCGCCGCCGGCCGTCGTCTTGTACGTTCTATACGTGGCCGAGCAGGCGGAAGTCAGTGCCTGGCGCCCGCGGGTCCCGGGTGTCGTGGAGGTCTTCCACGCCCACTTCACCGAGTACGCCTACCCGATGCACGTCCATGACGCCTGGACCCTGCTGATCGTCGACGACGGGGCCGTACGGTACGACCTCGACCGGCACGAGCACGGCACCCCGCACGACACCGTGTCGCTGCTGCCCCCGCACGTGCCGCACAACGGCTCACCCGCCACCCCTCACGGCTTCCGGAAACGGGTCCTGTACCTGGACGGCAGCCGGCTCGGGGACGATCTCATCGGGCCCGCCGTCGACGGCCCCGATCTGCGCGACCCGGTGCTGCGGCGCCGCGTCGGCCAGGTGCACGGCGCGCTCGCCCGGCCCGGCGACGAGCTGGAGGCGGAGAGCAGGCTGACGCTCGTCGCCGAGCGGCTGCGGGAGCACCTGCGGCGCCGGGAGGCCGGCGGCGCGGGCGCGTTCCGGCGGGATCCCGTCCTCGCGCGCTCCTTGCGGGAACTCCTCGACGAGCACGTCGTGGACGGGCTCGTCCTCGCCGACGCGGCGACGCTGCTGCACGCCCATCCCGTGCACCTGGTGCGGGCGTTCAGCGGTGCGTACGGCATCGCCCCGCACCAGTACCTGATGTCCCGCCGGGTCGGGCGGGCCCGGCGGCTGCTGCTGGCGGGGCGGAACCCGGCCGAGGTGGCGGCCGAGACCGGGTTCTACGACCAGGCCCACCTCACCCGCCACTTCAAGAAGCTGGTCGGGGTGACGCCGGGCCGCTACCGCTCGCGGGCGCGCTGAGCGCCGTACCGATGACGCCAGGCACGGTTCGGCGAAGGCCCGCTGAGCCTCGTACCGGTGCGCCCGGGCGCTACTCGTCGAGGGCGCGCTGGGCCTCGTGCAGGTTGCCGGGGTGGACCGTGTTCGTCGTGGCGTACAGCTGGAGGCGGGAGTGGAGGTCGCCGGGGACGTCGGGGACGTCGGTCTGGCCGAACTCGTGGACCGGACAGGCCCTCGACGTTGATGCCGTGCAGTTGGGTGTCCGGCGGCGCCGGGACCGTGCGCTGCTCGACGGTGCAGTCCTCGATCAGGTTGTCGTGCGAGCCCTGACCGGCGGGTGGGGTCAGTCCGTCGGGCGTTCGGTCAGATGCTTGAACGCTTCCAGGTTCCGCGTCGACTCCCCCCGCGACACCCGCCACGCGTACTCCTTGCGGATCGCGGAGGCGAAGCCCAGCTCCAGCAGGGTGTTGAAGGCGCCGTCGGCGGCCTCCAGGACCTGGCCGAGGAGCCGGTCGAGTTCCTCGGCGGTGACGGAGGCGAGGGCGATGCGGGCGGTGACGTAGACGTCGCCGAGCCGGTCGACGGCGTAACTCACCCCGTACAGCTTGAGGTTGCGCTCCAGGAGCCAGCGGTGCACGCCCGCCTCGTTCTCGTCGGGGTGGCGTACGACGAACGCGTTGAGGGAGAGGGAGTGGCGGCCGAGGCGGAGGGAGACGGTCGTCGACAGCTTGCGGGTGCCGGGCAGCTTCACGACGTACGTGCCGGACTCGGGGCTCTCCCACTCCAGCTCGGCGTCCCCCAGGACACCCTCGACGACGCCGGCGGCCTTCTCCACCTCACTCATGGTCATCACCCATGGTGGGAGCGTACGGCACGCCGGTGGGACTGGGTCGCGGCCGTGTAGACGTCGGCGGTGGCGGCGGCCGAGGCGTCCCAGCCGAAGGAGCGGGCGTGGCGGGCGGCGGCCTCGCCCATACGGGCCGGCAGGGCGGGTTCGTCGGCGAGCCGGCCCAGGACGCGCGCGTAGTCGGCCGGGTCGTGCCCCTGGACGAGGAAGCCGGTGTCGCCGTCGCGCACGGCCACCGGGAGCCCGCCGACCGAGGCCGCGAGTACCGGCGTCCCGGCCGCCTGCGCCTCGATGGCCACCAGCCCGAAGGACTCGCTGTATGACGGCATGACCAGCACGGACGCGGCCCGGAACCAGTCGGCGAGCTGGTCCTGCCCGACCGGCGGCCGGAACCGTACGACATCGGCGATGCCGAGCCGCGCGGCGAGCTTCTGCAGTCCCTCGGGCTTGGCGAGGCCGCTGCCGCTGGGGCCGCCGACGACGGGCACGACGATCCGCGAGCGGAGTTCCGGGCGCTCGTCCAGCAGGACCGCGACGGCCCGGAGCAGCACGTCGGGGGCCTTGAGGGGCTGTATGCGGCCCGCGAAGAGGGGGACGAGGGCGTCCTGCGGCAGGCCGAGGCGGGCGCGGGCGGCGGCGCGGCCGTCGCCGGGGCGGAACCGGTCGAGGTTCACGCCGGGGTGCACCACGGCGACCTTGGCGGGGTCGGCGCCGTAGTGCCGGACGAGCTGGTCGGCCTCCTCGGCGGTGTTGGCGATGAGCCGGTCGGCGGCGGCGACGATCTGGGTCTCGCCGATGACCCGGGCGGCCGGTTCGGGGGCGTCGCCGACGGCGAGGCTGGCGTTCTTCACCTTGGCCATGGTGTGCATGGCGTGCACCAGGGGGACGCCCCAGCGCTGGGCGGCGAGCCAGCCGACGTGCCCGGAGAGCCAGTAGTGCGAGTGGACCAGGTCGTAGTGACCGGGGCGGTGGCCGGCCCACGCCTGCATCACCCCGTGGGTGAACGCGCACAGCTGGGCGGGGAGTTCCTCCTTGGCCAGGCCCTCGTAGGGGCCCGCGTCGACGTGCCGGACGAGGACGCCGGGGGCGAGTTCGACGGTGGGTTCGAGTCCGCCCGAGGTGGCCCGGGTGAAGATCTCGACCTCGATGTTGATCGCGGCGAGGCGCTGGGCGAGTTCGACGATGTAGACGTTCATGCCCCCGGCGTCGCCGGTGCCGGGCTGGTGGAGCGGGGAGGTGTGCACGGAGAGCATGGCGACGCGGCGTGGCCTGCGGTGCAGCCGGAGCAGCGCGGGTGCCGCCGAAGCGCGACGCCCGAGCCTGCTGACGTACTGGCTCACGTGGCGTTCCTCCTTGGCTGCGGGCATGCCTGCCGGAGGACCGACCGCGCCCTCCGGGAACTCCAACAGCGGGCGGGTGCCCGCGCATTTCCGGATCACTTCCGGGACCGGCGCCTTTACCGAATCCTGACCTTGACTCGCTCAACCGTTCGAGGGGGGTGGCGTCCGCAGGGCCCTTCCGAGGCGTTTACGGGGCACCCGTGACCATTCCTTCTCCTTGCTTTGACCTGCTGGGGATGCATCGGCTTCCGGTGCGTCCTCCACGCGGCCTTCGGCCGAGCGCTCGACGACTCCCAGCCCGGCGCCCAGCGGCTGCGCCGGGCCGGCCGTGAGCGGTACGCCGTCACCGGCCGGCGGGGGGGGGGGAGCAACCTTGCCGAGACGGGCGCCGGCGACCACACCTGGCGTCCGCCGGGCCGCCGCGGCGCTGGTGGTGGCCGGCGGGGGGGGGCGGTGCTGGCGCTGCGGCGCAAGGGGGGATCGCAGTTTCGGTGGACCGGTAGTCCGGCAGTCCGGCAGTCCGGCAGTGCCGGAGTCCCGGCAGCCTCGGAGGCAGTCCCGCTGAGGCGCGTGCCGGGGCCTGGCCGAGGCGGGTGCCGGGTCCCGGCCGAGGCGGGTGCCAGGTCACGGCGAGGCGGGTGCCGGGTCCCGGCCGAGGCGCGTGCCGGGTCCCGGCCGAGGCGCGTGCCGGGTCCCGGCCGAGGCGCGTGCCGGGTCCCGGAGAGGCAGGTGCCAGGTCACGGCGAGGCAGGTGCCAGGTCACGGCGAGGCAGGTGCCAGGTCACGGCGAGGCAGGTGCCAGGTCACGGCGAGGCGCGTGCCGGGTCCCGGCGAGGCAGGTGCCAGGTCCCGGCGAGGCGCGTGCCAGGTCACGGCCGGGGCGCGTGCCGGGTCCCGGCGAGGCGCGTGCCGAGGCCGGGCGGTACGGCCCGCGTGTGGGCGCGTTTACCCTCGTAGACATGTGTGCCCACGCCGCTCCCCTCCCCCGTTCCCGGCTTCGTCCGGGTGGGCGGGCCGGCGTCGTGGGCAGTGTGACGCGGGGGACGACCAATCCCAACCGGCTGCGCCGGATGGACCGCTGGATCGCGGCTACCCACGGGGCCGAGCTGCGGCGGGCGGCCGATCCGGTGGCGGTCGACCTCGGGTACGGCGCCGCGCCCTGGACGGCGGTCGAACTGCTCGGCCGGCTGCGGTCCGTCGCCCCGCGCACGCGGGTCGTGGGCGTCGAGATCGAGCCCGCGCGGGTGGCCGCCGCCCGGCCGTACGAGCGGGCCGGCCTCGTCTTCCGGCACGGCGGCTTCGAGATCCCGCTGCCGGTGCGCCCGGTGCTCGTGCGGGCGGCCAACGTGCTGCGGCAGTACGACGAGTCCGAGGTGGCCGCCGTATGGCAGCGGCTGTGCGCGCGGCTCGCCCCGCCGGACGGCCCGGACGGCGCGTTTCGCGGCGGGCTCCTCGTGGAGGGGACGTGCGACGAGATCGGGCGGCGGCACGTATGGGTGGCGCTCGGCCCGGAGGGGCCCCGGACGGTCACCTTCGCGACCCGGCTGGGCTCCCTGGAGCGGCCGTCGGACCTCGCCGAGCGGCTGCCCAAGGCGCTCATCCACCGCAATGTCCCCGGCGAGCCGGTCCACGCCTTCCTGCGCGACTTCGACCGCGCCTGGTCCGCCGCCGCGCCCTACGCCTCGTACGGCGCCCGTCAGCGCTGGATCCGCGCGGTACGGGACCTTCGGGCCGACTGGCCGGTGACGGACGGACCGGCGCGCTGGCGGCAGGGGGAAGTGACCGTGGCGTGGGGGGCGTTGGCACCGGCCGGGTGAGCACCGAGTGGGTGGGTTCGATGAGCCCGGTGAGGCTGAACGGGGCCCGCGAGGTCGCGCTGAACTGCTGGTGCCGGCGGGGGGAACGATCTCGGTGCGCCGTACGTCACACCGTCGAGGAGATCGTCGTACGGCCCTTGCCGTTCCTGGCACCCCTGTCGCCCTCTGTCGTTTTGGGCGCGGCCGTGGCACGATCCCCCGGACGACCATAAGTTACTGACGGTAAATCAGGTGGGGGGACGACCTATGGGTCCGGGCAAGCGGATGGGTCCGGGCAAGCGCGGTCTGCTCACGGCCGCCGTGACCGTGGTCTGCGCGGTGACCGTCCTGGCGGCGCCGGGCACGGCGTTCGCGCAGGCCGGCGGCACCGCCCACGCGGCGCAGAGCCCCGTCCCCACCCCGGCCGCCTCCCCCGCCCCGGCCCCCTCCGCGACCCCCGAGGCGGCCAAGAAGCTGGAGAAGATCCGCGACACACTGGACCGGCTCTACCACGACGCGGCCGTGGCCACCGACGCCTACAACGCGGCCGAGGAGGCGTCGAAGAAGCAGTCCGCGCAGATCGTCGCGCTGGCGAAGAAGATCGTCGAGGGACAGCAGAAGCTGGAGAACCTCAAGAACCAGGCGGGCGCGGCGGCCCGGTCCCAGTACCGCACCGGCGGTCTGCCGCCCACGGCCGAGCTGCTGCTCAGCGACGACCCGCAGCAGTTCCTGGACGGGGCCGGCCGGGTGCTGCAGGGCCAGCGGGCGACGAAGAACCTGCTCGGCGAAATGACCCAGACGCAGGCGGACTTGAAGGACTACGCGGCCGACGCCTCCTCGCAGTGGGTGAAGCTGGAGGCCAACCGCAAGGCCAAGGCGGCCGCCAAGAAGAAGATCAAGAAGCAGATCGCGGCCGCCGAGAAGCTGCAATCCAAGCTGGAGAAGAAGGAGAAGGAGCAACTCGCCGCGCTGGAGCAGCAGGCCGCGTACAAGTCCCAGACCGCCTGGCTGGACACGGGCATCCTCAAGGAGATCAACGGCAAGGCGTCCGCGCAGGGCAAGAAGGCGGTGCAGTACGCCACGGCCCAGCTCGGCAAGCCGTACGTGTGGGGCGCGGAGGGGCCGGCCTCCTTCGACTGCTCGGGCCTGACCTCCCAGGCGTGGTCGGCGGCCGGCCATCCCATTCCGCGCACCTCGCAGGAGCAGTGGAAGCAGCTCAAGCACGTCGACGTGAAGGACATGCGCCCCGGCGACCTCATCATCTACTTCGGCGACGCCAGTCACGTCGCGATGTACGTCGGCGACGGCGCGATCATCCACGCCCCGCGTCCCGGCCGGACGGTGACGGTCGCGGGGGCGGGCTCCATGCCGATCCTGGGGGTCGTCCGCCCGGACGCCTGAGGGCGGCTCCGCCGGGCGCGTGAGGGCGGCTCCGCCGGGCCGCGGTGCGACACGGGGCGCGGCACGGCACAGCACGGCACGCGATCCGGCACGTGGCGCGGCACGCGATCCGGCCCGCCACGCAGCATGCGCCCGCCCGAAATGCTCCGTTCGCGATACTCCGTGCCCCCGTGACGCAGGCCATGTGACCCACCACACGGCCAACTCCGGTCAAATCACCGGAGGACGTGAGCTTCGTCATCCCCGCCGGTGGGGCGGCCTGTCCAACTGCGGTAGGGATCGCGGCATATGACAGCGGCGGGAGACCGGGCGACGGGGCTCACACCATTCCGTTGCGGTGGCCAGTACCGCTATGGTCCCCGTCGGTGGGTCGAGGTCCCTCGCCCCGCCGTGCCCTCGGGGGGAGGGAAGGAACCGAGACAATGCCCGTACCCGTACCGCGGCAGAGAGCGATCCCGGCCGCGGAGAGCGGTCAGGCGCGGGCCGCGTCCCCATCCGGCGGCGGCCCCCTCACCGAAGAGGCCCACCGCACCGCCACGCCCGCCACCGGCGCGAACAGCACCACCCTCACCCTGCTGCTGATAGAGGACGACCCGGCGGGCTCGCCGATCGTGCCCCAGCTGCGGGACTCCGCCGGCAAGCCGATCCGCGTCCGCACCGCCCGCAACCTCACCGAGGCCGAGCGGCTGCTCACGGACGACGTCCACTGCATCCTGCTGGACCTCGCCATGGCCGCCCCCGGCGGCACCGGTGACGGTGACGGCGACGAACTGGCCGTACTCCGGCACATCCTGCGGCTGGCGCCCCGGCACGCCGTGCTCGCGCTGACCGCCTCCAGCGACGCCGAGCGCGGCGCGGAGGCCGTGCGCGTCGGCGCCCAGGACTACCTTTTCCGGGACGAACTGGACGGCCGGCTGCTCAGCCGCGCCATCCGGTACGCCGTCGAACGCAAGCGCTCCGACATCGCCGAACGCAAGCTCGCCGAGGGCCGGCTGCGCGCGCAGGAGAACCGGCGCCTGGAGCGCGGACTGCTGCCCACGCCCCTGCTGGAGGGCTCGCCCCTCCGCTTCGCCGCCCGCTACCGCCCCGGCCGCTCGCGCGCCCTGCTCGGCGGCGACTTCTACGACTGCGTGCGCACCCCCGACGGCACCGTGCACGCCATGATCGGCGACGTCTGCGGCCACGGCCCGGACGAGGCCGCGCTCGGCGTCGAGCTGCGGATCGCCTGGCGCGCCCTGACCCTGGCGGGCCTGTGCGGAGACGAGCTGCTCGGCACGCTCCAGGAGGTGCTGGAGCACGAGCGCGGCGACGAGGAGATCTTCGCGACGCTCTGCACGGTCGACATCGCGCCCGACAGCCGCCGCGCCGGCCTGTGCCTGGCCGGCCACCCGTCCCCGCTGATCGCCCGCCCCGGCCGGGCGCCACGACTGCTGCCGTACGACAACAACGGCCCCGCCCTCGGCCTGCTGCCCGGCGCCCGCTGGCCGCGGATGCAGGTGGAGCTGGGCCGGGAGTGGAGCCTGATGCTCTACACCGACGGTCTGATCGAGGGCCGGGTCGGCGGCCCCGACGGGGAACGGCTCGGCCAGGACGGCATGGTCGAGATGATCAGCCGCCAGCTGTCCGAGGGGCTGCGCGGGGAGGAGCTGCTGCGGGCCGCGGTGAGTGAGGTGCGGGACCTCAACGGGGGAGAGTTGACGGACGACGTGGCGGTGGTCCTGCTGGATCGCGTGCGCTAGCTTCTGCCGGGCGCGCGGAGGGGGGTGCGGGGTGCGTCGCCGGGTGCGGGTCCATCGTGGCTTGTCGCGCAGTTCCCCGCGCCCCTTGGGTGGGCGAGCCGCAGCTCCCTCCAGGGGCGCGGGGCTGTGCTCGATATGCGGCTCCGCCGCGTGGGCGCGAACGGCCAAGCACTGCCCGCACCCGGCGACGGCGAAGTACCCGCGGGACGCTACCGGCGCCCGTTGTACGGCCCGTAGGGCCCGTCGCTGCTGCTGCCCCCGCGCCGGCGCCCCCACCCGCCGTCGCCGCCGCCGGAGACCTGCTTGACGGCGGGACGTACGTCGACGATGTAGACGATGCTGGCGACGAGGCCGGCGATCGGCAGGATGCCGAGGATGGAGAACAGGTAGCTGACGACCAGGGCGATGCCCAGGATGATCAGCCAGAACACCTTGTTCTGCTTGTTGGCCGCGCGGAAGGCGTCCTCGCGCCGGAACGCGGCGTCGAACAGCCCGAACGCGGCGAGGGCCATGAGGACGATCTTCAAGATCCCCAGGAACCCCGCGAAGCCCAACATCAGCATGCTGCCACCGCCCGTAGTCTTCCGATCCGTACGATCCCGTACGCCTCGTACGCCTCGTACGCCTCGTACGCCTCGTACACGCCGTACACGGTCACCGTCACCGTACCCGGACAACGGGCCGGGCACCCCGAAGGTGCCCGGCCCGTACGCGCCTCGCGAGTCACTTGGCCGGCGGGGTGGTCTTCTTGGCGGTGGTGCTCTTGCGGGCGGCCGGCGTCTTCTTGGCGACGGGCTTCTTGGCCGCGGCGGCGTCCGCCGGCTTGGCCTCGGCGGGCCCGGCCTGCTTCTCCTGCGCGACCTCGACGGGCTTGACCGGCTCGGGCTTGCCCTCGACGACGATCGCGAGGTCCTCGATCTCCTCGGCGGCACCGCCGCGCCAGGTCTTCACGGTCTGCTCGCCGTGCTCGGCGACCTTCTCGTAGGTCTCGCGGGCGCGTACGGCGTACTCGGCGGCGACGCCGACACCGCGCAGGGCGAGGTCCTGGGCGCTCTCGCCGAGCTTCTTCAGGTCCAGGTCGAGGGTCCCGATGAACTCGTTGACCTTGGTCTGCAGGGTCTCCTGCGCCTCCTTGGCGCGGGCGGCGGCCCTCTCCTGCACGGCCTTCGGGTCGGTGTTGCGTACGGCCTCGATCCGCGCGGGGGCGTCGGCGCGCAGCTGCTCGACGAGGGCGGGCACCTTCTTGGCCTGCTGGAGGGCGAGGTCGGCGGTGCCGGCGGCGAAGTAGAGCGGGGTCGGGTCGCTGAGGGTCTTGCGCAGGTCGTCGGTGATGGCCATGGTGATGGTCCTCCCGGATTCGCGTTCGGCTGAGGGTTGGTGTGGGTCCGCGGCGGGCGGGCGGGGCTGAATTGTCGAGGTCCGGCCTATCCGGCCGTCTTCCGCGGACCGGCATCGCCGTCGGCGGCTGCACGGTCGCCGCTTCCGGCGGCACGGTCACCGCTCTCCAGGCTGTCGTCGCCGTCCGGGTCGTCCGCCCCGAGGTCCTGCTCCGGCCCGCCGAATCCGTTCTCCTTGCGGAAGGACTCGTAGATCTGGAGGAGGACCTGCTTCTGCCGTTCGTTGAGCGTGGGGTCGGCGAGGATGACCGCGCGGGTCTCCACCTCGTCCCGGTCCCGCTCGGCGTCGAGGATGCCTGCGCGGACGTACAGCGTCTCGGCGGAGATGCGCAGCGCCTTGGCGACCTGCTGGAGCACCTCCGCGCTGGGCTTGCGCAGCCCGCGCTCGATCTGGCTCAGGTACGGGTTGGACACCCCGGCGGCATCGGCGAGCTGCCGCAGCGAGAGCTGGGCGTTGCGCCGCTGCTCGCGCAGGTACTCACCGAGGTTGCCGACATTGAGCGATGCCATGCCTCCACCTTGCCCCACCCTCGCTAACAATTGCAAGCACCCCGCTTGCAAAAGTGCACCACATCACGCCACCGGCTCAGCCTTGGACCCCGTCGAGGACGGTGAGGGCGTCGGCCGGGGCCGGGGTGCCCGGGGCGGGCGACGAGCGGCCGAGTGGCTGCCGGCGGCATGGGGGCGGGGCCCGGTTGCCCGGGGCGGGCGACGAGCGGCCGAGTGGCTGCCGGCGGCATGGGGGCGGGGCCCGGTTGCCCGGGGCGGGCGACGAGCGGCCGAGTGGCTGCCGGCGGCATGGGGGCGGGGCCCGGTTGCCCGGGGCGGGCGACGAGCGGCCGTGCGGCTGCCGGTAGGCAGGGCGCCGGGGGGCGTGGGGGTGGTCGGCTCGTCGGCGTCGCCCTGTGGGGCAGCACCGTCCCTGGGGCCGGGATCCCTCGGGGTAAGGCATCCGCCCGGGAGCCCGGCGGAAATGCGGTGCCCGGCGGCCGGTCTCTTCATTAGGCTCTCGGTCCGATGATGCACGAGAACGAGATTCCGACCGACGGCGTGCTGGTGCGGCGGCTTCTCGTGGAGCAATTTCCGCAGTGGGCGGAGCTGGCCATCAGACCGGTGGAGTCCGCGGGAACCGAGAACGCGATCTACCGGCTGGGCGACGAGTTCGCGGTCCGGTTGCCCCGGTTGGAGGGGGCCGTCGGCCAAGTGGAGTTCGAGCAGGTCTGGTTGCCACGGCTGGCCCCCTGCCTCCCCGCTGCGGTGCCCGAGCCGATCGCCGTGGGACGACCGGGGCAGGGGTACCCCTTTCCGTGGGCGATCAGCCGTTGGATCGACGGCTCGCACCCCGCCACCGTGCCGGACGGGTCCCCCGAGGGGCACCGGCTCGCCGGGGACCTCGGGGGGTTCGTGACGGCGCTGCGTGAGGCCGGCACCGCGGGGGCCCGCACGGGCTACCGGAGCGTGCCCCTGCGCACCCGCGACGCCTTGGTACGGGAGTGGACCGCCAAGGCAGCGGACGACATCGACGCCCCCGCCCTCCTGTCCGCCTGGGAACACGCCCTCGAACAGCCGGACTGGGACGGGCCGCCCACGTGGACGCACGGCGATCTCATCCCCGGCAACGTCCTCGTGGACGGCGATCGGCTCAGCGCGGTGATCGACTTCGGCACCGCGGGCGTCGGTGACCCCGCCTGCGATGCCGTCGCCGCCTGGACGCTGCTCGGTGCGGAGACCCGGAAGACCTTCCGCGCGGCTGGAGGATTCGACGACGCCGCCTGGGCCCGGGGACGAGGCTGGGCACTCACCTTCGTCAGCGGGATCGACTACTACCGCCACACCAACCCCGCCATGGCCGAACTGGGGCTCCGCGCCGTCACCGAGGTTCTCGCGGAACCGGCCGGATGACCGGATGACTCTGCCAGGGTGTCCGTCGTGGACGAGGACGAACTGGTGGAGCGTGTCGACGATCAGGACCGGACGCTGGGGGTGGTGGTCAGCCGTCGGGAGGCCGTCCGGGAGGGCTGGCTGCACCGGGTCGCCGTGACGGTGTGCCGTGATGAGCGAGGACGGATCCTCGTCCATCGGCGGGCCGAGCGGCTATCGCGATTTCCGGGACTGCATGAGGTCGAGGTCGGTGGCGCCGTGAACGTCGGCGAGTCCTACGAGCGGGCCGCCGCGCGGGAGTTGGCCGAAGAGCTGGGCATGCGCGCGCGGCCGCGCCTGCTCTTCACGTTCCTCAACCGCGGTGGTCTGAGCCCTCACTGGCTCGGCGTGCACGAAGCCGTGGTGCCGGACGCCGTGACCGCCGATCCCGGCGAGGTCGCCTGGCACGGCTGGCTCACCGAGCCGCAGCTGCGGTCGGCCCTGCTGGAGTGGCGCTTCACCCCCGACAGCCACGAAGTATTCAGCAGGTACCTAGCGTTCCGGAGCACACGACCCTGACCCGCTCGTCGGCCACGGCCTCGCCATGAGCCACCCTCAGTGGGACGAAACCCGGTCGAAGACGGCGAGGGCCTCGGCGGGGTCCGGGCTGACCAGGCGTTCCAGGCCGGCGGTCGTGATCTCCGCCCACCTGGCGGCCCGTGCCCACATCCGTTCCTCGAAGGCGCGGACGGCCTCGTCCAGGTCTTCGGGGCCCGCGTCCGCAGGGAAGGCGGCGAGTGCCTCGGCGAGTTCGGCGCCCTCCAGCATCGCGAGGTTGGCGCCCGCCCCGAGCGGGGGCATCAGGTGGGCGGCGTCGCCGAGGAGCGTCACGCCGGGGACGTGGGTCCAGGTGTGGCCCACGGGCAGGACGTGGAGGGGACGGTGCACGAAGGCGGTGCCGTGGCGGAGGAGGTCGAGGACGGGAGCGGTCCAGCCGTCGAACAGGGCCAGCAGACTCGATCGCACGGCCTCGGCGTCAGCCAAGTCCGGGTCCAGATGCGGATTCAGGCCCGGATTCAGGTCTCGGCCCAGGTCCAGGCCCTGGTCCGTGTGCCAGTCCAGCGGTGCGCGGAACTTGGCGTACACCTTGACGTGGCCGCCGCTGTTGCGCTGGGCGACGAGGGAGCGGTTCGCGCCGTACACCGCGACGGAACCGTCGCCGACCAGCCGGGCGAGATCGGGGTGGCGGATGTCGAGGTCGTCGAGGGAGGCCTCGACCGAGGTGACGCCGGTGTAGTGCGGGGTCGCGGTCGAGACCGCGGGGCGGACCCGGGACCAGGCGCCGTCCGCGCCGACGACGAGGTCGTACGCCTCCTGCCGCCCGTCGTCGAAGTGGACGAGGACGCCGTTCGGGGTGCCCGGCACCACCCGGGTCACGCCCCGGCCCCACTGGACGTCGAGCGGGCCGAGCAGCAGGTCGCGGAGCTGCCCGCGGTCGATCTCGGGGTTGGCCCGCTCGTCCGGACCGGGCCGCCAGTCGCGCAGGACGGTCCCGTCCGTGTCCAGGATGCGCATGGCCTGCCCCTCGGGCCGTGACAGCTCCCGGAAGCGGTCCAGCAGCCCCGCCTTCTCCAGGGCGAGCTGGCCCAGCCCCAGATGGAGGTCGAGCGTGCCGCCCGGGGGACGGGCATCGGGGCCGGCGTCGCGTTCGAGGACGGTGACGGGGCGGCCGTGGCGGTGCAGGACGCGGGCGAACGACAGGCCGCCGGGACCGCCTCCGACCACAGCGATACGATGTCTCATGTCGATACACCGTATTGCCCTTGTACGATGCCTCGCAACAGAAACGGCGTAGACGGTATGGACGGTGCGGACATGACTGTGTGGGACCGGCCGGAGCCGCCGAGTCGCCCGGTGCCGCTCGACCGGGAGCGGATCGTCGCCGCCGCCGTCGCTCTCGCGGACGAGGGCGGGCTGGAGGCGGTGTCGTTGCGCAAGGTCGCCGCCCGTCTGAACGCCGGTCCGATGCGGCTCTACGGCTACATCGCCACCAAGGAAGAGCTGTTCGACCTCATGGTGGACGAGGTGCAGGGCGAGATCCTCCCCGAGGAACGGCCCGGTGACTGGCGGGACGCGCTCCGCGTCCTCGCCCACCGGACCCGGCAGGCGGCCCTCCGCCACGAATGGCTCGCCGACCTGCTCGGCGGCCGCCCGACCCTGGGCCCGAACGGCCTCGCCGTGACCGAGGCCAAGCTGGCCGCCCTCGACGGTCTCGCCGGCGTCGACACCGTCATGCGCGCCGTGGAGACCGTCAGCGCGTACGTCACCGGCGCGGTCCGGCGCGAGATCGCGAACCTGCGCGCCGAGCGCGCCACCGGCCTCTCCAAGCTCGACTGGCAGCGCGCCCACGGTCCGCACGTGACGAGGATGCTCGACACCGGCCGCTTCCCGGCCCTGGCCAAGGCCGTGCACGACGGCAGGCACGTGGACGCCGAGACCTCCTTCACGACCGGCCTGGACTGGGTCCTGGACGCGGTGGCCGCCAGGCTCGCCTGACCGGCGGTCAGACGGGGTCCCCGTAGCCCGTGTGAGGGGCCCGTGGTGCGCGCCGTGCAGGAATGCGTGCAGCCGTCCGGTGGAACGGCACGATCGGCCTGACCCCGCGAGGCCACCACGACCTGCCGGCCGCTCTGACCGTCGTACCGCTGACGGACACGGCACCGAGCCGTGTGGTGGCGGCGTGGAACGAGGGCGACGCCGACCCGTTGATCCGATCCTTCGCCGAGACGGCGACGGCCGCGCACCGGCGCTGAGTCGCAGCCTCGGTGTGGGGAAGGATGAGGCATGCGGCTGGATGATGACTGGTGTCTCACGGAAGACGTCGACGAGTTTCTCGGCCGGGCCGGAGGCTTTCTTCGGTCGCGGCCCGGGGCGCACGTCATGCAGTTGACCCTGACGGAGAGGGTGCGCGTGCGGGGGCCGGGGGCGTACGGGCCCGAAGTGCCGCTGTTCGGAGTGCTGGAGCGGGCGGGGCGGGTGCGGGCCACGTTCTACCGGCTCACCCCCGGGGCCCTGGGCCTCTCCCCGCTCGACGCCGAACAGGCCGACTCCCTCGCCGCCCGGCTGGCCGCCCTCGGCCGCCCGCTGTCCCGAGTCAGCGCGGACCACGGCACGGCCACCACGTTCGCCGAGGCCTGGCGGCGGCACACCGGAGTGGTGGCGAGGCTCCGCGACACCCGGCTCCGCCTGTACCGCCTCGGCACGCTCACCCCGCCGGAGCCGATGCCGGCGGGCCGGGGCCGCGTCCTGGGCGAAGAGGACCTCGATGACGTCATGTTCTGGTGCGGTGAGTTCGCCAGGGCCGTGGGGGAGGACGTCCGCATCGACGCCGGCACGTGGGCCGGCACCCGCTTCGCCGACAAGCGGTACACACTCTGGGAGACCCCGGACGGCACCCCCGTCTCCGTCGCGGGCCTGAACCCGCTGATCAGCGGCCAGGTCCAGGTCGACGTCGTCTACACCCCGGCCCACCTCCGCGGCCATGGTTACGCGGGTGCGGTGACGGCCGAGGTGAGCCGGGCCGCGCTGGCCGCGGGCGCGAGGGACGTCGTCCTGTTCGCCGACCTCGCCAACCCCACCAGCAACGCCCTCTACCAGCGCCTCGGCTACCGGACACTCGCCGACTGGTCCGTCTACGACTTCCTGCCACCGGTACCGACGGGCGATCACCGGGTGCTGAACCGCCCCCGGGGATGATCCGAACCCGCTTCCTCGTGCTGGCACGATCGAGCCGTCGGACGGCGGTTGATTCGCTGTCAGTATGCACAGGGATCAGCGTCGCGGGACGCGTCGGGCCGGTGGGCCTCCGGTATGGCAGGGTGTGGGAAGGGGGATGCTCCTGCTCCCCCTGTCCGTCGGCAGGTTGGCGGGAAGGGGCCGTGAGCCCGGCGGTGTTCAAGTACTCCGAGCGTGCTGCGGTGTCGCGCTCGGGCTCTTCGGCTGGGCCGTGGCCCTGCTGGCGGGGCAGGGGCTGGTCAACGGCTTGCTGTACCCCCTGGTCGACGCGCACGACTACCAGCACTCATGGGGCGGCCCCACCCTCATAGGGGCCTGGGTGGTGCACGCCCTGGTCGCCGTACCCGTGGTGGCGGTCGCGATCGGCGCGCTCTGGGGCACGGCCACCGCCGACCAAGCCCTCGCCCCACCCCCCGGCGAACGCCGCCCGAACTGGCCCGTGTTCTTGTCCCCTCCCCTCGCCCTCCTCGCAGCCCTACTCCTCAACGCCTGGCTCCACCAACTGTGAGCCGCCTCGCCACCCCGGCGCTCATCACCTTCCCTGCCACGAACCCGCGTCCAGCCACTCCCGCACGGTCCGGAAGTCCTCACCCGTCAGGCCGTAGCGGTGGTCGACGCGGTGGAGGAGGGCGGGGGCGGAGTGGTGGGCGGCGACCCAGGCCTGGTCGTGGTGGGTGAGTTCATCGTCCAGCCAGATGAAGGGGCGGCCGGCCGCCCAGGTCGACAGGGGACGGGTCTTCCAGTGGAGCAGGGCCGGAGGCTCGTCCTCGTCGGGCCATCGCACGACGGGAAGCGGGGGCAGCCCCAGCCACGGGGAGAGCGTGGTGTTCGCCTCGTCCGTCCAGGCCGTCGCCCACACCAACTCGCAGCCCAGCACGGTCAGGCGATGGCCCAGGGCGGGGTCGACGCGGCGCAGCAGTGGGTGCGAGTGGGAGGGGCTGGGCGAGGGGGCCGGCGGATCGTACAGGGGGTAGCGGTACGTGTTCGGTGCACCGAAGGGGATCAAGGGGCCGTCGACGTCCAGGAACAGGAGGGGAACGCGGTGGTGAGGGGGCATGGGCGGACGGTAGCGTGGGGGTATGACTGCCGGGTCGGCCTTGCTCATCGCCGGCATCCGCGCCCTCGACGGAAGGCTCAAGGCCGCCCGCTCCAGCCTCCGCTTCCAAGACCGCCGCGTCGCCGACCTCGAAGCCCGGATTGGCCGGCGCCAACTCTCTGCACCTGACGCACCGTTCTGGCGCTGCGGAACTGGAAGGTGCAGGTCATTGCGTCGCGCACCGGATCGCCGCTGGCCGGTTTGTCGACCCGTAGTTGGCCACCGGCAGCCCCGGCTGCGGCTGGCTCACCGTGGTTTCGGCTCAGCCGATTGCCTGGTCGGGCACCACATTTCGGGTGCCCGACCAGACTCCGCCCCGGCTACAGGTATGGGCGGGTGATCAGCTCGATCGCGTGGCCGCCGGGGTCCTTGAAGTACACGCCTCGGCCGCCGTGCTCGTTGTTGATCTCGCCCGAGCGTCGCATCTGGGGATCGGCCCAGTGCTCGATGCCTTGGTCACAGAGCCGCCGGTACGCCCGATCGAACAGCTCGTCGTCGATCAGGAACGCGTAATGCTGCATCTGGATCTCCACCGGCGGCTCGGCGAACTGCAGCAGCACACCATCGGCGAGCTGAATGTTGGTGAACGGGCCCCAGGAAGGCGCTTCCGGCAGTTCCAACAGCTCTCGGAAGAAGCGGGCCGACTCGTGGCGGTCCTTGGCAGCGATGATGGTGTGGTTGAACGTGACTGTCATTCGGCTGACCTCAGTATTGTTCGATGCGAAAAACGGACTCGCGGTGCACGAGCACTGGGAGGTCCGCGTGCCGAACTGAGGGGGCGCCTTCTCCGCACCCGCTGCGTGATCAGCCCTCCACCGGGTGGCCAATCCGTGTGTGGCGTAGCGCCGGTCCGGTGTTCACGTCGGGTGACCCTACTTGATCTGGCCGATCACGACAACGTGCGGGTCGTGGGCCGAGCCCGGAAGAGGCGGTTATGTGACCAACCATCGATCGACATCACCACCTACCGGACGCCACACGCGGCGGCCGCGCAGGCCGAGGTGGAGCGGCTCGCGGGCGAACTGGAGGCACATCTGGAGTACGAGGAGCGGGAGTTGGTGCCGCTGCTGGGTGGCTGAGCCTCAGAACGGGAGGGGTCTGGCGTGGATCACGTCCAGGCGGGAGACCGCTCGGGTGAGGACGACGTACAGCCGGTGTGCGCCGCGTTCCTCCGCCTCGGCCACGGCGGCCGGTTCGACGGCGATCACGTGGTCGTACTCCAGGCCCTTCACCAGGCTCGCGGGCACGACGGAGACCCGGGGTGCATCGACTCGGGCGGCTTTCAACGCCGCTTGCAGTGCGCCCACTTCGGTGTCCGCCGCCACCACTCCGATCGAGCCCTCGTGGGCGAGTGCTTCGCGTACGGCGGTCACGGTTGCCGTCATGACGTCGCCCGTCGGGCGGAGGGTCAGTTCGCCGTCACGGCGGAGGGAGGTCGCGCCGGGGACCGGCACCCCCAGGCGGGCCAGCAGGCGGTTGGCGAGGTCCAGGACGGCCGCCGGCACGCGGAAGCCCGTGGTCAGCGGGATCACCGGCGCGTCCGGCTTGCCCAGGTGACGCAGCTGGTCCTGCCAGCTGCGGGCCGCCCAGGGGGTGGTGCCCTGCGCCAGGTCGCCGAGGACGGTCAGCGAGCCGAAGGCGGCGCGGCGGGCGATGGCCCGGCACTCCATCGGGGAGAGGTCCTGCGCCTCGTCGACGACCAGGTGGCCGTAGCCCTCGGGGTGTTCGATCAGTCCGGCGATCTCGTCGAGGAGGACGAGGTCGGCGGGTGACCAGCGGGCGGACTTGCAGGAGCGGGGTGGGCGGGCGTGCCCTTGCAGTGCCGCCTGCTCGCCGGGGGCCAGCAGGCCGTCGGCCGCCCGCGCCAACCGGGCGGCGTCCGTGAGGAGTTCGTGGAGCACCTCCTCCGGGCGCGCCTTCGGCCACACCACGTCCAATTGGTCGGTCAGCGCCCGGGCCCGCTCGATCCGGCGGACCCAGGCGGCCGGCACGGTTCCGGCGCGCCGCTCCGCCCGCTGCCGCAGGAGTCGTACGACCCGGGTGCGGACGCGCTCGCGGCCGATGGCGTACGGCGGCTGCTCGGCGCGTACCTCCTGGACGATGCGGGTCAGGGTGTCGGCGGACACCCGCCAGCGGTAGGTGCCGTCGGGCACGGCGAGGTCGGCGACGCGGTCGGTCGTGACCCGCCCGTAAAGGGCCCGGCGCAGCACCTCGGCCATGCGCGGGTCGTGCTTGAGGGCCGCGGCGGACGGAGTGTCGGTGCCGGTGGCCGGGTGGCGGGCGATCTCGTCGAGGAGCGTGGTCTGGCGGACGTTGGTCTCGCCGAGGGCGGGCAGCACCTCCGCGATGTAGGAGAGGAAGGTGCGGTTGGGGCCGAGGATGAGCAGACCGGAGCGCTGGATGCGCTGGGGGTGGGTGTAGAGGAGGAAGGCGGCGCGGTGCAGGCCGACGGCGGTCTTGCCGGTGCCGGGTGCGCCCTGGACGCAGACGGAGGTGGCGAGGCCGGCCCGGACGAGGTCGTCCTGCTCGGGCTGGATGGTGGCGGCGATGTCCCGCATGGGGCCGACGCGGGGGCGTTCGATCTCCTGGGTGACGATCTCGCTGACGGGCCCGTCCCGGTCCTCGCCGGCACCGGCGAGGTGCTCGTCCTCCAGGCCGGTCAGGTCGGCGGAGTCGCCACGACTGCCCGGGGCCCAGCCGAACCGGCGCCGTACCTCGACGCCCTGAGGCGTCCGGGTGCTCGCCTGGTAGAAGGCGCGGGAGACGGGGGCCCGCCAGTCGACGACGAGGGGTGGGGCGGCCGGGTCCTCGGTGATGCGGAGTCGGCCTACGTGGTAGCTCTGGCCGCCGTGCTCGGGGTCCGTGTCCGTGAAGTCCAGGCGGCCGAAGAACAGGGGGCCCGGGGGGAGTTCGCGCAGGGCCTTGGCGCGGCTGCGGAGCTGGTAGCCGAGGACCTCGGCGTCGGCGCCGGAGGCGGAGACGTCCTCGCCGGTGACGACCTGGTGGGCGGCGCCGTCGACCATCGCGGTGAGGGCGCCACGGCAGGTGTCGTGGTACGCGCGTTCGGTGCGGAGCGCTGCTGCGGGGGAAACGGGTGGGCTTGACGTCATGAGGCCAACCGTACCCAGAAAGCGTGACTGAGTTAAATTAGTTACCCAGTTTCAGAAGCGGTCAGGTGCGGGAAGCCCGCCTCCAGGCGGTCGAAGGCCCGCTCAGCCGCCCGCACCGCGTCCGGACGTACGGCCTCCACCGCCTCCCCCGCCGCGATCCGCCGCCAGTTGTCCTGCGCCAGGATCCGCTGGACGGCGATGATCTGGCCGGCGGCCAGCCTGGCGTCCAGGTCGCCGCCGAGGGCCTCGGCGAGCGCGGCCTCCGAGCGCTCCAGGTGGCCGTACGCCCGCGCGACCAGGGCGGGGGTGCCGTAGAGCAGGGTGTGGAAGGCGAGCACCTGGGGGTGGTCGTTGAGGCCGGTGACCGGGTCGGCGCGGTCGAGGCCGTCGAGGAAGTGGCGGCGCAGCGCGGCCAGCGGGCCGGCCGGGGCCGCGGTGACGATCCGGGCGGCCTCCGTCTCGTGGTCCGCGATGCGGTGCAGGACGAGGTCTTCCTTGGCGGGGAAGTAGCGGAACAGCGTCGGCTTGGAGATGCCCGCCTCGGCGGCGACCTCCGCCACGGACACGGCGTCGAAGCCGCGCTCCAGGAACAGGCGTACGGCGATGTCGGACACGTCCTGGTACATCCGCTGCTTCTTGCGCTCGCGCAGGCCCGGCTCGCCCGTGCCCGTCCTGCCCGTGCCTGTGCTGCTCGTGCCCGTCCTGCCGATGGCCGTCTCACCCATGGGGCGAGCCTACGGTCCGCCGGGCGTCGCGTGCCGTGCGCCCGCCGGCCACAGCGGGTGCGGCTGGTTGCGGCGCGGGGCGGCCAGGCCGAGGGAGGCGGTGGCGGCGGCCAGGGTCATCGCGTACGACTCCAGGGCGCGGCGCACATTGGGGGCGTCCAGGCCGGCCCCGGTGACCAGGCGGTCGAGGTCGACGTAGGCGGAGCGGACGATCTCGATCCAGCGGTAGACCCGCCAGTCGTGCCGCCAGTCGCGGGTGTGCCCGGCGGGCAGGGTGCGTTCCCAGCGGCGGAACATGCGGTCCCGGATCTCCGGCCGGGTCGGGGTGAGGTGCATGTGCCGGACCAGGTCGTAGAGGGGGTCGCCGACCAGCGCCATCTCCCAGTCGATGAGGGTGAGGGCGAGGGCGCCGTCGCGGCGGACCAGGTTCCAGGGGTTGAGGTCGCCGTGCAGCAGGGCCGGGGCGCGCGGGGTGACGTCGTGCCGGGCGAGGATCTCGCGCAGCCGGTGCGGGCCGGGCAGGCCCAGGAAGCGGGCGAGCCGGCGGGACTCGGCGGGCAGGCCGTCGACGAGGGCGACGAGCTGGTCGCTGAGCCAGTGGTAGAAGCCGAGCCGGCCGGCGACCGGGTCGACCTGGACGTGGTCGACCTCGGTCAGCGCGGCGAGCTGGTCGACGAGGCCGTCCGCCTCGTGCGGGAGCAGCCCGCCCACCGGGTGCGCGGGCCCGCGGCCGGGGTCGCGCGGGCCCTCGTAGGTGTGGATGGTGAAGCGGTCGCCGGGGTGGGCGCGGGCTCCGGGGAGGTCGGGGACGTGGCTCTCGCCGAGGGCCAGGACGCGGGGGGCGGCGACCGCCGCGCCGGAGCGTTCGATCGCGCGGAGTACGGCGTGCTCGCTGAGGGGGCCGCGCTCGCGCCGGGTGACGCCGGGGAGCAGGCGGCGTACGACGACGGGGAACGGGACGCCGGGCACCTGGAGCACCGAGTTGAGGTGGGCGGTGCCCTTGAAGACGCGGTCGGCGGGGGCGGCGCCCTCCCGGAGCAGGGCGTCGTGGACGGCACGGTGGGGGAAGTCGGGGTGCTCGGGGACGCGGCGGTCGGGCCGCCAGCGGACGGTGATCGTGCCGGGGGCGGGGCCGTTGCTGGTGCCGGTACGGGTGCCGGGGGCGGGGGCGTCGCTGGTACTGGTGCGGGTGGCGGGGGCGGGGCCGTCGCTGGTGGCGGGGGCGGGGCCGTTGCTGGTACCGGTACGGGTGCCGGGGGCGGGGCCGTTGCTGGTGGCGGGGGCCGCCCAGGCGGAGGTCCGCCAGCGGAGCAGGACGCGTTCGATCTCCGGCTCGCCCGGCACCCGGCCGAGGCCGAGGGGTCCGGCGGCCGCCGTGAGGGCGCCGTGCACTGCTGCCGTGGCCCGGTCGAGGCTCTGCTCGTCGAGGGAGTCGGCCAGCGACTGGGCGGCCCGGATCACGCCGGGGTAGACGGACTGGGCGCGTTCGAAGGCGAGATAGTGCGGCAGGTCGCGGGCCAGGCCGTGGACGGCCGCGGGCCGGACCCGGCGCACCGCGTCGGCCCAGGTATCGACGACCTCGTCGCGCTGGTGGTCCGGATAGCGCATACGGACGAGGTGGACGGCGAGGTCGTGCAGGGGGTCGCCGTATCCGGCCGGCTCCCAGCCGACGGGGAGCAGCGACGGTTCTCCGCCGGGCGGCACGAGGAGGTTGTGGCGGTGCAGGTCGCCGTGGAGCAGGCTGTACGGCCGCCGGGCCATCGCCGGGACCCGGCCGGCGAGCCGGATCAGGGCGTCCTCGGGGATCCCGAGGGCGGTGAACAGGCCGCCGAAACGGGGCCAGTTGGGGCGGCGGACCTGGCGGTCGGCGAGGTGGGCGAGGGTGCGCAGGAAGGCCTGGGAGTCGGTGTGGTTGCGGGGCCACGCGGGGGGCAGCGGGGGGAGGGCGGTGCCGCGCACCTGGACGAGGGTGGCGAACAGGTCGGCGACGGCGGTCAGGTACAGGGCGCCGACGGGTTTGCCGTCGGCGCAGAGGCGGGCGAGTGGGGTGCCGCCGTCCACATGGCTGTGGACGGTGTAGCCGTCGCCCTCGGCGAGGCACTCCGGTACGTCGGGGAGGGCGCGGCGGACGGCCCGCAGGATCTCCCGTTCGCCGTCCCAGGTGCGGATCGCCAGGGGCGGGGCGTCTGCGGGCCGCAGCCGTACGGTCACGGGGGTGCCGGGGGGGCGGTTCAGGAGGCCGGCCAGGGGTTCGGACAGGGGTAGCACGTAGGTGCGGTGGGGGAAGGTGCCGACGGGGCGGGCGTCCCCCTTGGCGACGGCGCGCGTGAGGAAGGCGCGGACGACGGCGTCCGCCGTGACTCTGCGGGCGGGTCTCCCGGCTGCGGCGCGGGGGACAGGCGGTGCGCCCACGGGCCGCTCCGGGGGTGGGGTGGGGTGGAACAGGAGAAACGGTATTCCCGGCCGGGGGTTGGCACTGGCTTCGGGCTCGGTGGAGTAGCCGAACGGGTGGTGGGCCACTCATCTGTGCTGGGCCCTGGCCGGGGTGGGGGCGGGGTCGCTCAGACGGTGCGGGCATGCTAGCGCACGGGGTGTGGGGGGGCGGGGGTGTCTCACGGGGCCAGCGTGGCGCGGCGGGCTACCGCCCCGGGCACCGCGTTCCCCTCCGGGCAGGTGGTGGTTCGTCGCGCAGTTCCCCGCGCCCCTAGGAGATTGCCCCGCCGGGCACCGTGTTCATCTGCGGGTGCGTCGTGCCTTGTCGCGCAGTTCCCCGCGCCCCCAGGGGGCTGCCCCGCCAAGCGCCGTGCTCGTCCGCGGGTGCGTCGTGCCTTGTCGCGCAGTTCCCCGCGCCCCTAGGTGGGTGCCCCGCCGGGTGCCGCGTTCGTCCGCGGGTGCGTCGTGGCTCGTCGCGCAGTTCCCCGCGCCCCCAGGGGGCTGCCCCGCCAGGCACCGTGCTCGTCCGCGGGTGCGTCGTGCCTTGTCGCGCAGTGCCCCGCGCCCCCAGGGGGCTGCCCCGCCAAGCGCCGTGCTCGTCCGCGGGTGCGTCGTGGCTCGTCGCGCAGTTCCCCGCGCCCCTGGCGGGGCGCTGACGGCGCTGCCCAGGGCAGGCGCCCCCGAAGGGGCGCGGGGAACTGCGCGAACGGCCGGCGCGTGCCCGCGGATGGAGACGACGCTCGGGGGGCAGCCCCCCTAGGGGCGCGGGGAACTGCGCGACAAGGTACGACGCGCCCGGAGACAGAGACGACGTCCAAGGGGCAGCGCACCGGTAAGGGTGCGGGGAGTGCGTGGACAGGCGTTGCGTGGCCGGGATCGGAACTATCTGTTGCGGCGGCGGTGGACCTCGGCGTAAGCCGATTCCGCACCGGACCGGAGACGGCCCAGGGCCTCACCGAGCTCCTGCTGGTGGCGGGGCTCGTCGCCGGGGTCGGCCGCCGGCGGGATCGCGGCGATCGAGCGGAAGTCCTCCACGAGGGCACCGAGTTGCCGCACCTTCTTGTTGAGGCGCGCGAAGCGTTCGAACGTCGCGTGCCGGCGCCGCAGCATCGCGAGGTCCTCGGCGACGAGCGCACGCCCCACGACCGCGTCGAGGTCGTCCTCCAGCAGCTTGGTGAGCGCGGTCTCGACCCCCTCCAGCCGGGTCCGCTCCCTGGCGCGGAAGGTGCGGTGGACGCCGTAGGCCAGCGCGCCCAGCGGCGGTACGGCGCCCAGCCAGGGGCTGTACCCGGCGAAGCCGCCGGCCAGGTTCGTCGCGAGAAAGACGCTGTGAGGGGAGAGCTCGGGAATGAGCACGGCGATTACCCTGTCTATTCGTCGGAACCGGTAGCACTGCCCCGACTGACCTTGCCGGAAGCGGAGCAGTGCGAACGAGAGGTTCGGATGCGGCATGTCCGCGGCGTTGGCGCGCCGGGGAGTATGCCTAACGCTGTGGCCCCGGGACGGACTTCCGGGGCCACAGTCATGTCGAGGGCGTACAACGCCCGCGGTACGAGCGGAATATGGGGACGGGGGCCATCTACAGCTCCTGCGCGTGAGGCTAGCGCGTGGGCAGCGTAGGGATGTCCGAACGCCGCCGTTTCGTGAAGGTATCCGGAAGCGTACTGCCCATGAACGCCGGATGACGGTTCCGTTTCCCCCGCGTGAACTTCCGTTAACACACAAACCAGTGAGTACCTGTCAGGTCCCTACAAAGCCCCCGGCGGCTCCTTGTCCCCAGCCCCGCTGGATGGGACCGCCGGAGTCTGCATGCCGGGCACGGCACGCGGGAAACCGCAGGTCGCCCGCGTGCCGGCGGATTCGCGTGAGGCTCACCACACCGGCGGGGCCGTTCAGTGGCGGAGGGTGGTGAGGAGGGGTTCCAGGGAGGTGACCACGTGGGCGGCGCCGGACTCGTGGAGGAGTTTGCGCTTGGGGTCGGTGCGGGCGTAGCCGAGGAAGGGGACGCCCGCGTGGTCCGCCGCGGCGAGGTCGGAGGGGGAGTCGCCGATCATCAGCGCGGCCGAGGGAGCCGTACCCATGCCGTTCAGCGCGCGGTTGAGGCAGTGCGGGTCGGGCTTGAGCAGGTGCAGGTCTGCGGTGCGGCCGTAGATGTGCGGGGCGAAGCAGCCGGTCAGCCCCCTGCCGTCGAGGTAGGCGCGGACCACCCGCGGGGAGTTGTTGGTGGTGATGGCCAGCCGGGCCCCGACGGCGGCCCACGTGCGGATCAGCGGGTCGGCGTAGGCGGTCGGCAGTGCGGAGGACGCGGCCCGCAGCTCCTCCTGGGTGAGCCGTTCCTCCAGTTCGGCAACGAGGTCGCTGCCGGGGTGCCGGCGGTCCACGGCCCGCAGCACGACCTGCGGGTCCAGGGTGTCGCGCTCGGCGTCGCTGAGCAGCCCGTGCAGGCCCTGCAGCTCCAGCCACTCCACCAGCTCCGCGGCCACCCGCTCGGCCTTGTGCCGGGCGAACAGCCGGCAGATCGGCCCGTCGAAGTCCCACAGCACCACCCGCGCCCGTCCGATCAGTTCACGGACCTGTTCGATCTCCTTCGCGTCAGAAGTCGTACCGGAAACCGCACCGGAGGTGTCAGTGGTCGCATCAGAAGTCGCATCAGAGGTCACTAGGAGAGTGTCAGGTCCGTCGTGATGGTTTCCCAGAGGGCGTCGAACCACTTCTGCGATTGCTCCACGAACGCCGCGTCACGCTGTCCGGCCCGCTGCTCGAAGGAGAACAGCAGGGACTCGGAGCCGAGGGTGTCGTACATGTCGAGCGTGCCGCTGTCGGTCGGCTCCTCGCGGCGGGCCACCATGTAGTACGCGAACAGCGCCTCGGCGCCGTTGAGCAGATACAGCTTGACCGGCGGGGTGAAGGGCAGCGCGCGGAACGTCACGTGGACGTCGACGTCGTGCGTGGAGCGCAGCGCCTGGAGGTTGTAACGCAGCACCTGGCCCTGGGCGTTGCGCATGTCGAGCCAGCGCCGGTGCACCGGGTCGTCCTCGCCGTGGGCGTCGACGGAGACCGGGAACGCGAGGTTGATGTCGCGCGACGGCAGCAGGACGCGGACGTCGATCCGGTCGGGGCGGATGCGGCCCTCGTGGATCAGCCGCAGCGGCTCGCCGAGGGCCGGGATGAGGGTCTGCGCGGTCAGGCAGACGGCGTCGACGCGGACGTGCGGCGCGGAGAACGCCTCGGTGAGGCGGGGGGCTAGGCCCACCATCGTCGGCTGGGGCTCGTCGGGGGCGGCCGACGGTCCGGCGACCCTCGGGGGGCTGCCCTTGCTGACGTGGCTGAGCAGGCCCTCCCCCGCCAGGACCTTGATCGCCTGGCGTACGGCGCCGCGCTCCACCCCGAAGGCGGCGGCCAGTTCCGCCTGGGTGGGCAGGCGGTCGCCCGCCTTGAGATCGCCCGTGCGGATGCGGCCCCGCAGGGCGTCGGCGATCTCCTGCGGCGTGAGCCGAGTGCTGCCGTTCACTGCCACGTTCTCCTGGGTCACGACCAAACGCTACAACCCCGGTCCATCTAAGGGGAGTTGTCGCGAAGTTGTTTATGAGTATTGACCAAGTGGGAACAACTTAAACGAGGTTGGTTGCCAACTTGGCTAAGTTGGCAGAGCCGAAGGGGGAACCACCATGCCTGCCATCGCTCTCCTCTCCGCCGTCTTCTTGGTCGGCTTCGAACAGCTCGTGCAGTGGAAGTATGGCGCCGCCGGCCTGGTCGGCGTCCTGCTGCTCACCATCGGCGTCAAGGCCAAGAGCCCGGCGGTCAGCTCCGCCGGCGCGGTGCTCCTCGCCCTGCTGCTCGCCGGCCCGGCGCTCTGAGCGAGATCGCTACGCGCTGAGCCGCAGCTCCGAACTGATCGTCTCCCACAGCGCGTTGAACCACAGGTGGGACTGCTCGACGAAGGTGGTGTCGCGCGGTCCCGCCGCCTGGTCGAAGGCGAACAGCATCGACCGGGTGCCCTCGGCGTCGTACAGCTGAAGGTGCTCGTGGTCGATCTCCCGCTCGCGGCGGGTGAGCGTGTAGTACGCGAACAGCGCCTCGGAGCCGCCCAGCAGGTACATCTTGACCGGCGGGGTGAACGGCAGCGCGCGGAAGGAGACGCGCACGTCAATGCCGTGCGTGGTGCGCAGCGCCTGGAGGTTGTGCCGCAGCACCTGGCCCTGCGCGTTGCGCTGCTCCAACCAGCGCCCGTGCAGCAGGCCGCCGTCGGCGGCGTCCACCGGCGCCGGGAAGGCGAGGTCGATACGGCTGCTGGGCAGCAGCACCCGGACGTCGATCTTGGCCGGTTTCAGCCGTCCCGCGTGGATCTGCCGGAGCGGCTCGCTGATCGCCATCGTCAGCGACACCGAGGTCAGGCACAGGGCGTCGATCTCCACGTGCGGCGCGGCGAAGGCGGCCAGGACGCGTGGGGCGAGCCCGGCCATGGTGGGCTGCGGCGGCGCGCCCGGGCCGGCCGGCAGGCCCGTCGGCACCGCGGCCCCCGCCACCCGGGACGGGCTGCCCCTGGACACGTGGTCGAGCAGGTGCTCGGACTGCAGGATCAGCAGCGCCCGCCGTACGGCGCCGCGCTCGACGCCGAACTCGTCGGCCAGCTCGGCCTGCGTGGGCATGCGCTGGCCCGGCCGCAGCGCACCGGAGCGGATCCGGGCACGCAGGACGTCCGCCACCTCGCGGTGGGACGCGGGTGGGCGCTGGGACGGCTTCCGTCCACTGGCCAAGGCGTGTTCCGGGTCCACACCAGAACGGTACAACTTCCCGCCATCTTCCGGCAGTTCATGGAAAGGTGGTTATGAGTCGCTTCGTAACGGAGATAAGTACAGTGAAGTTGGTCGCCAACTTGCGCGACATGGTCAAACTTCCCAGTGGTTGGCCGAGCGGGCTTCCTTCCGGAGGGGAGCCGGGAGCCCGGGCAGGGGACGGCCGCCGACCGCACAGCCACAACTGAACAGCCCGTACCGGCAGGTAGGGCCCGCACAGCCACAAGTGAACAGGGTCAGCGCACAGCCACAACTGAACAGCTCGCTACGGATGAGCACGATGAACAGGATGAACAGGCAACCGCCGTCGGCAGGAGGGAGCGGAAGCCGTCAGAACAGGTCCGGGCACCACGGTCGCCCGGACGTGCGGAGCAGGGCGTCGGCCGACCGGGCGGCGCCCTGACGTCCTTCCCGGACCCGGCCGAGCGCCGCGAGCCGCGCCACGGACTCCCCGCCGAGCCACACCGAGCCCAACTCCCCGATCCCCAGCGTGAGATCGGCAGTCTCTCCGGGCGCGGGCGCACAGGACGCCCCCTCGGGCGAGGCGTCCAGCCGGAACCGGCCCCCGGTGAACCCGCCCTCGTCCAGCACCTCCAGCACGAGCGTGCCCGTCCCGTCGTACGACCGTGCCTCCAGGGCCCGTACGACGTCCAGGATCCGCACCCACAGCCAGTCCGCCTGCTCGGTGACGCGGGCCGCGCGCGCGTCCGGCAGGAAGTACGGCAGCAGGTCGTCGGGACCGCGCCGGCCGCTCTTGACCTTGGTGATCCAGTCGATCGAGCACAGGTACCGCCACAGGGCGCGCTCGGCCGCCGGGCCGGTGCCGAGCAGCCAGTTCACGTCGGCCGTGTTGTGCGGCTGCTTGCCGTGCCAGGTGTCGTCGGACGTGTACGACACCAGTCCCTCGACCTCGCCGGAGGGCCCGCGGTAGGCGGCGTAGAACGGCTCGGTCCAGCCGGGGCCGAGGCGCAGGGCACCGGTGTCGATCGGCCACCACAGCTCGGGCCGGCTGACCGCGCCGGGCTGGGCGCGGCGCACCCGCTCGTGCAGCTCGGGGCCCAGCTTGCGGACGTCCTCGGCGTCGACGAGGTCGATCCGCCCGCCGTCCTCCGGGCCCGACCAGCGGGGGTCGAGGCCCGCGCGGGGCACGTCGACGGTCCACTCCGTGGTCCAGGTGGCCGGGCCGAAACCGTAGCGGCCGTAGATCGGGTACTCGGCGGCGATCAGCGTGGCGACGACGTCGCCGCGCTCCTTCGCCGCCGCCAGGTCCTGCCGCATCATCCGGCTCAGCAGGCCGCGGCGGCGGTGCGTCGGGCTCACCGTGACGTTGGAGATCGCGTTCGCGGGGACGGGGGTGCCGCCCACCGCGGTCAGCTCCTGCGCGAAGGACCGGTACGTCGCCACACAGCGGTCGCCGTCGAAGGCCCCGAGCAGCCGCCCCGGCTCGAACAGGCGCCGACGGGCATCGAGGTACTCCGCGTCCTGCACCGGGGAGCGCAGGAACCCCGTGTTCAGGGCCCGCTGCCACCCGGCGAGTTCTGCCTCGGTGATGGCTCGTACATCGGTCATGGGGTCACGCTAGGCGCGGTGGCGCCGGATGTCGCCCGGATTTTCCGGGGCCTCGCGGGTCACGCGAGCAGGTCGTCCACCTGGGCCTCGCCCTCGCGGTAGCGGCGGGCGATCTCGCCGCTGCAGTCGTCGGCCGTGCGCTGGAGGTGCTGGCGGCGCCGGGACACCTCCTGTTCGTACCGGGTGAGCCGGCCCATCGCCGTGTTCAGCTCCAGGTCCGTGCGGGCCGTCAGGTCCGACAGCTCCACCTCGGCGAGCATCTCGGCGGCCAGCCGCCGGTACTCCTCGTTGTGCGGGGTGCCGAGCGTGACGTGCCGGGCCGAGGAGCGCTGGCGGGCGGGGGCGTCGGTCAGGATCTCCGGGAGCCGGTCGACGACCGAGCCGTCCGCCGGCGCCGGCACGGACGCCGCGCCACCGCGCCGGGCCAGCTCGGCCCGCAGGATGTCGATACGGCCCTGCAGCAGGCGCCGTACGTAACTCAGGTCCGCCTCGTCCCGCTGGGCGTCCCGGCGCAGGGCGCGCAGCTCGGGCAGGCTCAGCGGGCCCAGATCGTGCGCGGGTGGCTCGACGGGCGGTCCGGCGGACGGCTCGGCGGGCGGTTCAGCGGGCGGTTCAGCGGGCGGTTCCGCCGGCAGCGACGGGCTGGTCGGGCTGTCGCTGCGCTGCGCGGGCGGCCGGTGCGTGCTCAGCCGCCCGGTGCTCGGTGTGCTCATGGTCTTGTGACCGTCCCCTCGACCGGCGTGTGAACAGCATCGTGCCACCCCCGGTGGCCACTATGTGACCGAGTGCCCCCGAACGGCCCTAGATGGGTGTTTAGGGATCCGTGAGGCGGGGGTTGCATGATGGTGCGCATGCGTGCGGTGGTGCAGAGGGTGGACGGGGCGAGCGTCGTCGTGGACGGCGAGGTCGTCGGCGCGATCGAGGGCGAGGGGCTGTGTGTCCTGGTCGGGGTGACGCACGAGGACACCGCGGAGAAGGCGGCGCAGCTGGCGCGGAAGCTGTGGTCCGTGCGGATGCTGGCGGAGGAGCGGTCGTGCGGTGATGTGGGGGCGCCGCTGCTGGTGATCAGTCAGTTCACGCTGTACGGCGATGCGCGCAAGGGCCGCCGGCCAACGTGGAGCGCGGCGGCGCCGGGGTCGGTCGCCGAGCCCCTGGTCGACGAGGTCGTCGCCCAACTCCGCGCCCTCGGAGCAACGGTCGCCACAGGCCGCTTCGGCGCCCAGATGAAGGTCTCCCTCACGAACGACGGGCCCTTCACGGTCCTGCTCGAAATCTGAACCCCGCTGGTGCCGGCCGGGGCTGGGGGCCGCTCACCGGCGCTGCCGGGTGCCGCTGCGCCCACCCGTGCCGCCCCTAGCGGCACGCATGCCCGCAGCTGGGAGAGGAACGCCGCCGCCTGCGGCTCGCAGCTGAGTGGGCAGCACCGCGGCTGGGGGGCTGATGCAGCCGACGCGACGCCAACTCCCCAGGGGCGCGGGGAACTGCGCGACCAGCCACAGCGCGCCCGCAGGCGGAGGCGGCGCAGTGCCCCGTCAGGGGCGCGGGGAACTGCGCGACCAGCCACGGCGGACCCGCAGGTGACGACGGAGCAGGGGCGACTGTGCGGCGAGTCGCGGTGTGGCCGTGGCCGCGGGTGGGGGCGGGTCCCCGGCGCTGCGGGGGGGCGCGCCCTTACGGGTGGACCACCGGTTCCTGGGCCGCTGCTGTTTCTCCGGCCAGGAGCACCGCGTCGAGGGGGATGTTCCGTTTGACCAGCGCGAGAGCGATCGGGCCGAGTTCGTGGTGCCGTACGGACGTCGTCACGAAGCCGATTCGACGCCCCTCGGACCCCTCCTCGGCCAGGAACAACCCCGTCCCCGGCGCCGGCAGGTGCACCTCGCTGCCGTCGAGGTGGAGGAAGACCAGCCGACGCGGCGGCTTGCCCAGGTTCTGCACGCGGGCGACCGTCTCCTGCCCCCGGTAGCACCCCTTCTGCAGATGCACGGCCGTACCGATCCACCCCAGCTCGTGCGGAATGGTCCGGTGGTCGGTCTCGAAGCCGAGCCGCGGCCGGTGGTGCTCGACGCGCAGCGCCTCGTAGGCGAGGAGCCCCGCCGCCGGACCGGACCGGTCCGCGAAGGACTCCAGATCGGCGCGGGGGAGGAACAGATCACGCCCGTACGCCGTCTCGCGCACCACGACGCCGTCGGGAACCTCCCCGATCGAACCCGCCGGGAGGTGGACCACCGCGGTGTCGGCCGTGCGGTCGGCGACCTCGACCCGGTAGAAGAACTTCATCGACTCCAGGTACGCGATCAGCGCCTCCTGGGTGCCCGGCTCCACGTGCGCCCACACCGTCGTGCCGTCGTCCACCAGGTACAGCGCGTGCTCGATGTGCCCGTGGGCGGACAGGATCAGCGCCTCGGTGGCCTCGCCCGCCGGCAGCTCGCTGACGTGCTGGGTGAGCAGCAGGTGCAGCCAGCTCAGCCGGTCCTCGCCGGTGACCGTGACGACCCCGCGGTGCGAGAGGTCGACGAATCCGGTGCCGTCGGCGAGGGCGCGCTGCTCGCGGAACAGGTCGCCGTAGTGGGCGGCGACGCCTTCGTCCACGCCCTCGGCGGGGACGGCGCCGGGCAGGGACAGCAGGGGGCTCTTCATGAGGGCCAGCCTACGACGTGGCGGCCGGGCCCTTCCGGCTGCAGTCCTCGCACCGCCCGAAGATCGCGAAGTGCTTCATGTCGGTGTCGAACCCGAACTGCTGCCGCAGTTTCGCCGTGAACTCCGCCGCCACCGCCACGTCCGCCTCGATCACGTTCTCGCAGTCCCGGCAGACCAGGTGGAGGTGGTGGTGGCGGTCGGCGAGGTGGTAGGTGGGCGCGCCGTGCCCGAGGTGGGCGTGGCTGACCAGGCCCAGCTCCTCCAGCAGCTCCAGCGTCCGGTAGACGGTGGAGATGTTGACCCCGGAGGCCGTCTTGCGGACCTCGCCGAGGATGTCGTCCGGGGTCGCGTGCTCCAGGGTGTCCACGGCTTCGAGCACGAGTTGCCGCTGCGGCGTCAGCCGGTAGCCGCGCTGCCTGAGGTCGCTCTTCCAGTCGGTGCTCACCACAGCCCCGAGTCTAGGACTACTTGAAGAACGCGATCCCGTCGTCCGGCATGTCGTCGGGGAGGGCCTTGGCCCAGCGCTCGACGTCCTCCGGGGTGACGACCTTCTTCAGGTGCGCCGACATATAGGGGCGCAGCTCGACCTCGGGGGTCTGCTTCTCGCCGACCCACATCAGGTCGCTCTTGACGTAGCCGTACAGCCGCTTGCCGCCGGTGTACGGCGCGGAGGCGGCCGTGCGGGCGACCGCGTCGGTGACCAGGTCGATCTGCGGCTTCTTGTCGGCCAGCTCGCCGTACCAGATCTCGACGACGCCGTCGTCGCGGACCATGGTCACCTCGACCTTGCGGTCGGCGTCGATCCGCCAGTAGCCGGACTCCGACTCCAGAGGGCGGACCTTGTTGCCGTCCTGGTCGAGCACCCAGCTGTGGGAGTGGTACTCCAGGAAGTCCCGGCCGTCGTGGCCGAAGGTGACCTCCTGGCCGAAGTTGCACTTCTCGGCACCGGGGAAGTCGTGCACGCCCGCGCCGGCCCAGTTGCCGAGCAGGAAGGCGAGCGGGACGAGGTCCTTGTGCAGGTCGGACGGGATCTCGATCATGAGCGGCGATTCCTGGGGTGGGTGGTCAGCGCTGGCCCTGGTACAGCTTCTTCACGGTCAGGTAGGCGAAGGCGAGGACGCCGACGCAGACCAGGACCAGCAGGGTTTCGAAGAAGATCTCCACGGATGCTCCTTGAGCGAGGGTGGGCGGTACACAGAGCCGGGGCCCAGCTTACGCGGCCGGGCCCCGGGGCTCTCTGCGAGGGGCGGTGGCGGACGTCAGCCCAGGAGCTGCTTCTCCAGCACCACCGTCTGCTGGAACGGGACCGCCTTCGCGCCGCCCTTGCGGGACTGTACGACGACGCCGATGACGTCACCGGCGAAGAGCACGGCCTGCCGGACCTGCTCGGCGCCGTAGGGCTTCGGCTCGACGTACGCGTAGTGCAGCACGCGGGAACTGTCCGACGAGTCCGGGAACGACTCGTCCAGGTGCATCGCGGGGGCCCCGCGCAGGGCGTGCGGCGGGGCGTCGTAGCCGGAGAACTGCTCCTCCTGGACCTGGCCGGCCATCGTCCCGGTGTCGAACTGGAGCAGGTAGATCCGGGTGCGGGTGCCGTCGGGCATGGTCCAGCCGCGGGCTGCGATGTGCCGGAGCGCGCGGTCGCGGAGGGTGTCCTGGATCTCGTTCCGGTCCCCCGCGGAGGCGTACTCCGCGAGGAAGGTCTTCGTGTCCAGCCATCCCTCCTTGCCGGCCAGCGCCTTGTCGGTCTTGGCGCCCTTCGGCGCGGCCAGCACCAGCTTGCGCAGGTCGGCGTAGTGGGACGCGGAGGTGTTGCGGTCGGCGAACGGGCCGGGGCTGCCCGACGGCAGCGGCGGCCGGACGATCTCCGGGTAGTCCCAGCGGCCGTCCGAGTGCGTGGCGAGACCGGGTACGTCGGTGCGCTTCATCTGCGTGATGCCGTACGCCGCCGACGTGCCCACCGCCGCGAACACGACGGTGGCCGCGGTCCAGCGCAGCACGGCACGCAGGACCCGGCGGTCCTTCTTCACCGGCGGAAGCGGCGCGGGCGCCGAGGGCGGGAAGGGCGGCGGGGGCACGGCCGCCGACGGGTCCGCGGGCAGGGCCTCGGGCATGGGCTCGGGCGGGGCCTCGGGCGCCTGCGCCGGGATCGGCGCGGGCGTGTGCTCCTCGGTCATACGGCCTTCCCCGGGTCCTTGATGCGGTCGAGTTGCCGGCCGATGAAACCGGCGAGGGCGTGGGTGTCGACAGGGCTGCGCCCGGACACGTCGGCGGTGACCAGCACATCGCCCTCGTAGCCGAAGCAGACCATGCGGCCGATCTTCTCGTCGTGGTCCTTCGGAGGCAGGAAGCAGGCCGTGTTCTGGTGGCCCTTGATCTTCGGCCCCTTGCGGAAGATCTTCAGGGCGGTGAAGACGGCACGCTGGCTCCGCGCGAGTGTCCGGGCCGAGCCCTGGTCCATCTCCACCAGTTCGAAGCTCACCGTCACGCCGCCGTACGAGGCGTCGTCGGAGGCGTAGCTGCGCATCGCCATCCCCTTGATGTGCTCCTTGTCGATCAGGTCCTCCAGCTTCCGCCGCGTCTGCGGGGGGAGGTCGTGGATCGACTGCTTGCGCAGGGCGGTGGCCTGGCGGCCGCTGAGTTCGGCGTCCGAGCCGAACTCGGCGATGTCCGGTCCGCGGTGGAACTTCAGGGGGCCGTCCGCGTAGGGCAGCAGCATGGCGCGCAGGCCCTTCGCCGCCTTCTCCCCCGGGTCCTTCTGGGCGGCGGGGAACTTCCACACGGGCTTGCCGGGGTCCCGGTCGGCGTGCTCGACGGTCACGGCGGTGTATCCGGCACCGCCGAGGACGGCGGCGACCACGACCAGGCCGGTGAGGACACGGCCCAGCCGGCGGCCCAGACGCCGACGCGGCCGAGCGGGAGCCGGAGCGGGGTCCGACACGACAGGGGCCTCGGTCGGCGGGGCGGGGTCCGTCACGGGCACCAACGCCACGGGAGCCTCGGTGAGCGGGTCCGGCTCGGCGGGCCGCTGGTTCGGGAACTCGTTCACAGACGGCCCACCTGCTTCTTCGCCAGGTTCATGATCTGGTCTTTGGGGACCCGTTTGGTCGACGCGATCCAGATGTCCATGTAGATGTCGCCGCGCGAGGCGATGGCCTCAGCGGTGTACAGCGGCAGGTAGCCGGACTTGGTCTTGGGTGTGTCGAACACGTACACCATGCCGTCGCCGGTGCCGGGCAGCGACCAACTCCGGGTGTTGGGCTCGTGGTCCCCGTAGTACCGCTGGGAGTCCACGCTGTCGGCCGCGGCCAGCCTGGTGTCCTGCCGGTACTGCACGAGTTGGATGTCTACGACCGTCGAGCCCTTCCGCCAACCGGTGACAGCGACGCGACGGAACTCGTCGCCCAGTTGCTGTCCGAAGATCGTGCCGGGCTCGTCGAAGTCCTCCACGTAATCGCCGAGGTCCGACCAACTGTTGGTGCGATCGGTCTTCTGCGTCCCGCCCGGCCGCGTCAGCAGCAGCTTGCGCAGGTCGCCGTCCGTCTTCACGCGGTGGTCCTGGGCGGCCGTCAGCGGCTGGACGTAGCCCTTGGCCTGGTGGACGACGGGCTGGGACAGCGAGGGCAGTTTCGTCGGTGTGCGGCCGGCCTGCACGAGGTAGCCGGCGCAGGTGCCGGCGACCAGGCCGAGGGCGGCCGCGCCGGCGACGATCAGCGTGGTACGGCCACGCCGGCGCACCGGGGTGGCGGGAGTTGCCGGACTCTCCTCCACGGGTCGGTCGGGTACGGGTCTTTCAGGCACGTCCAAGGCTTCTCCCACGTCTCCCCACTAACGGAGGCACGAGTTCCCTCACTCGCGCCTCACAGGAGACTGATGTCATGCGCATGGAGTTGTAGGCAAACGAATTACGATTCGGCCATGGCCAAGAAACTCGTGATCAAGGTGACGGCCGGGGCGGACGCCCCGGAGCGCTGCTCGCAGGCGTTCACGGTCGCGGCGGTGGCCGTGGCCAGCGGCGTCGACGTGTCCCTGTGGCTGACCGGCGAGTCCGCGTGGTTCGCGCTGCCGGGGAGGGCCGCCGAGTTCGAGCTGCCGCACTCGGCCCCGCTGCCGGACCTGATCGACTCGATCCTCGCGGCGGGCCGCGTCACGCTGTGCACGCAGTGCGCGGCCCGGCGGGACATCACGGAGAAGGACGTCGTCGAGGGCGTCCGGATCGCCGGCGCGCAGGTCTTCGTCCAGGAGGCGCTCGGGGACGAGACGCAGGCGCTCGTCTACTGAGACAGGCAAACGCCGCTCAACGGCGTTTCTTGCCGTCCAGCTCGTCCCACCACTCGTCGGACTTCGGGTCGCCGGACGGGTCGTCCCACCAGCGGTCGTCGGGGCCGCGCCGGTTGGCGACCATCGCGGCGACCGGCGGGATCAGCATGGCGAACACGCACATGCCGACGGCGGCGGTCACCGACCACAGGCGCACGACGCCCCACGCCAGGACGAACATCCCGATGCAGATGCCCATCATGACGAAGTACTGGCGACGCCGCCGTGCGTACATGACTCCAGAGTAATTCCGCCCGGCCCCGGACGGGAGCATGCCGAAGGGCCGCACCCGAGGCGTCCAACCCGTGGGTGCGGCCCTTCGGCCGGTGCTGAGGCCGGCCGGAGCCGGCGTCGCTCAGACCGCGATCGCGACCTCCGCGAGGCCGCCCTGCTGGGCGACGACCGTGCGGTCGGCGGTGGCGCCGGGGACGAGGGCGCGGACCGTCCAGGTGCCCTCGGCCGCGTAGAAGCGGAACTGGCCCGTGGCGGAGGTGGGGACCTCCGCGGTGAACTCGCCGGTCGAGTCCAGCAGGCGGACGTAGCCCGTCACCGGCTCGCCGTCGCGGGTCACCTGGCCCTGGATCGTCGTCTCACCGGGCTTGATCGTCGAGGCGTCGGGGCCGCCGGCCTTCGCTCCACACATGTCTTTCTCCAGAGGGGTCTGACCAGAAGGTCGGGAAGTCGGGAAGTCGGAGAGTCGGTCTGAGAGGGCTCTCGCCCGGTCCTACTTGGCGGCGCCGAGCTCGATCGGCACGCCGACGAGGGAGCCGTACTCGGTCCAGGAGCCGTCGTAGTTCTTGACGTTCTGGACGCCCAGCAGCTCGGAGAGGACGAACCAGGTCAGGGCCGAGCGCTCACCGATGCGGCAGTAGGCGATCGTGTCCTTGGCGAGGTCGACGTTCTCCTCGGCGTACAGCTCCTTCAGGGCGTCGTCCGACTTGAAGGTGCCGTCGTCGTTGGCGTTCTTCGACCACGGGATGTTCTTCGCGGACGGCACGTGGCCGGGGCGCTGCGACTGCTCCTGGGGCAGGTGGGCCGGGGCGAGCAGCTTGCCGGAGAACTCGTCGGGGGACCGCACGTCGACCAGGTTCTGCGAGCCGATCGCGGCGACGACGTCGTCGCGGAAGGCGCGGATCGCGGTGTTCTGCGGCTTGGCCTGGTAGTCGGTCGCGGCGCGCTCGGGGACGTCGTCGCCGGCGACCAGCTCGCGGGCGTCCAGCTCCCACTTCTTGCGGCCGCCGTCGAGGAGCTTGACGTTCTCGTGGCCGTAGAGCTTGAAGTACCAGTAGGCGTACGACGCGAACCAGTTGTTGTTGCCGCCGTAGAGGATGACCGTGTGGTCGTTGGCGATGCCCTTGCCGGACAGGAGCTTCTCGAAGCCCTCCTGGTCGACGAAGTCACGGCGGATCGGGTCCTGCAGATCCTGCGTCCAGTCGATGCGGATCGCGTTCTTGATGTGGTTCTTCTCGTAGGCGGACGTGTCCTCGTCCACCTCGACGATGGCGATGGTCGGGTCGTCCAGGTGCTCCTGGAGCCAGTCGGCGTCGACCAGGACGTCGCTGCGGCTCATGCTTTCTCCTCCGGGGCAGTTGCGGCGGGGCGTGTGCGAGTGCGAGGGCGTGCTTCAGTGCGCACGGGTGCCCGAGCGGGGCAGGGTGGTGAACGCGGACGCGGAGCGGTCCGCTCAGAACCGGCGACAGAGCATGGCGGCGACGCGGCACAGGTCGACTGCCCGCCGCTTCGTGAGATCCGCCTGTCGCTTCATAGGCTCGATCGTAGGGATGTCCGGGCGGACATGTCACCGGTGTGTCGCATCCTGAGACGCGATGGTCCACATGGCGGGACGGGAGGGCCGTCCGGCCCGTGTTCACGCGGCTCCCGCCCGCCTGTACCGTCCCCCGCATCTACGAGCCGGACTCCCCCGTCTCGCCTGTCGGACTTCGGCCCCTGCGCAGGCCCTATCCGGCCAGCTTGACGTCGGTGCCCTTGACGGTGATGTCGACGCCGTCCTCGGCCGCCTGCACACTGTCCAGCTTGATCCCGCCGGGCAGCCGGTCGATGGCCTGCTGGAAGTCGGTGATCTGGCGGACCTTGCCCTCGGCCAGGGCCGCGCCGGCCACCTGCGGGAGGTCGTCGGCGCGCACGCTGACCTTGTTGTTCGCCACCGACACCGAGCTGAGGACCGGCACCGTCCTCTTCACGTGCAGGGCCTGGATCTCGAACTCCACCGCCACCTTGATCTTCCCGTGGCCCCCGTCCGACAGCCCGACCACCTGGGCCAGCACCCCGGGCGCGACCTCGGTCTGCCGGAACTTCGCGGCCTTCATCAGGTCGTCGTACCCGATCGTCGCGGTACCGGTCGCGCTCGCGGCGGTGGCCGAGCTGTAGTCACTGGAGAAGTCGACGCTCTTCATGTCGGCCTTCAGGTGGTCGATGCGGATCGTCTCGCCCGCCGTGCCGGTGGCGGCCTCGTAGTCGTCGATGCCGACCTCGACGTCGTCCAGGGTGCCGCCCGCGACCTGGGTCAGGAACGGGAACCCCTTGATGTCCACGTCCGGCGTCGAGGCGAGGTTCTCCGTCGACTTCAGCTTGTCCGCGGCCTCGCCCTCCGCGAAGTGCACGGCGATGCGGTCCGCGAGCACGAAGAGTCCGCCCAGGATCACGACGATGATCAGCGATATACGAAGCGCGCGCATTGCTCTTGGTCCCCCACGTGGCCGGTCGGCGGTCAGCGGACCCACCGTAACCCTGCGGCAAAGACCCACCGGAGTTTTGTCGACCACTTGTGACCGACGGGTAGTTCAGGCCCGGTGCCGGCTGCCCTGGTGCTGCCGCAACAGCACGTTCGCGTCGGTCTCGGCACTCCGGTCGTACGACGCCCGCGCGGCCTCCCTGCGCTCCACCAGCTCGGCACAGCGGCCGCAGCCCGGCACGGGCCGCGGGGCCCGGCTCGGATCACCGGGCAGCGGCAGCGCCATCCCCGGCGCACCCGCCGCACGCTCGTTGACCGCCCGCACCCCGGCACTGAGCCGCTCCCGGTCCGTCGCCGGCCGCAGCGCCTCCGGATCGGCCTCCCACTCCACTCCCCCGCCGACCGGCCGCAGCATGACGTACGACCCGACGCGGTCCCGGTACTCCCCGACCCGGTCGGTGGCGGGGTCGTAGAACAGCGTTCCGGGTTCGGCCTGCATGATTGTGCTCCTTTTCCCAACTTCTCCCTGAAATACGGCAATTGCACTACTCTGTGTGCTTGCCGGGTCACCAGGAGCATGGCCCATGAGCGGGGTCGGCACGCCGCCGAGGAGGGGTGCTTCGCCGGAGGTCGGCGCTAGTTCCACAAATTCCACAGGCTGTTCCACAGGGTTGAGCGGAGGATGCGATGCCGCCGAGGCGGGTGATCACGGGGCGCAGTCAGGAGCCACGACAGCGGTTCGCGGAGGAGCTGCGGTTACTCCGGTCGGAGAAAGGGGTGTCCCTCCGGGAGTTGGCGAGAGTGGTCGGCTGGGACCCGTCCCAGTTCGGGAAGATGGAGAACGGCCACTCCCTGGGCAGTCCCGAGATCGTCCAGGCACTCGACCAGTACTACGGGACTCCGGGTCTGCTGCTGGCCCTGTGGGAGCTGGCGATGGCGGACCCTACGCAGTTCCGGGAGCGGTACCGCCGGTACATGTCGCTGGAGGCCGAGGCGGTGAGTATGTGGCACTACGCCACGTGCAATCTGCCGGGCGTACTGCAAACACCGGGATACGCACGTGAGTTGCTCAGCGTCGGCGGGCTCAGGGCTGAGGATCTGGACGCGCAGGTCGAGGCGCGGGTGGGGCGTCAGGCGTTGCTGCTGGCTGAGGACGCTCCGCAATTCCGCACGATTCTCTCCGAAGGGGTGCTGCGCACGCCGCTTCAGGAGCCCGGTCAGTGGCGAGCGCAGCTACAACACCTGCAACTCATGGGAAACCGGCACAACGTCACCATCCAGGTGCTGCCGTTCTCGGCGGGTCTCCTCGGCCTCACGAACACCGACACGATGTTCCTGCGGGACGCGAGCGGGCAGACCGTGGCCTGGGTCGAGACCGGCTACTCCGGTGAACTGGCCCAGGAATCAGCGGCCGTTGAGCGGCTTCAGCTCCGATACGATCGTGTACGCGATTCGGCGTTGTCTCCGGGCGAATCGCGGCAGTTCATCGGGCGGATGTTGGAGGAAGCGTCATGCGAGCCATCGACCTGAGCAGCGTGACATGGCGCAAGAGCAGTTACAGCAACCAGGACGGCGGCCAGTGTCTGGAAGTCACCGACGACCTCCTCGACACCGCCGCCTGGCGCAAGAGCAGCTACAGCAACCAGGACGGCGGCAACTGCCTCGAAGTCTCCGACGGCGTCCCCTCCCTCGTTCCGGTGCGGGACAGTAAGGACGCCGCCCGAGGCGCCCTCCTGTTCGGGGCGGGGGCCTGGGCGGCGTTCGTGGCGGGGGTCAGGACTGGGTGTCCGCGCTCCGCATCGAGGTGACGGCGTCCGCGACCGTCGAGCGGTAGAGCCCCAGCTTGGGCTTCTTGACGTGCGCGCCGGAGCCGAGGGAGAAGTTCAGGGTCTCGGCGTTGGACATGTGGTCGCCGTTGGCGAGGACGTTCAGCTCGTCCATGCCCGGCACGGTGCCCGTGGTCGCGCCGCTCGGGTCGAGGTCGATGACCGCGTACGCGGTGCGGCCGGCGTACACCGGGTAGGCGGGGGCGCCGCCGAGGCCGCCCGGGATGAGCGGCTTGACGACCGTGCCGCCGTTCGCAGCGTGCGAGTCGTCGATGCTGACCAGCGGGAAGTAGCTCAGGCCGCACGAGTCGGAGCCGAGGTTGCGGACCTCGATGACCCGCTGCGAGGGCGCGCCGGACCGGCGGACCACGTGCACGGAGATGCCGCGGCTGGTGCAGGGGTGGGTCCAGGCCCAGCTGTCGCTGGTGGCGTGGCCGCCGCCGGAGCGGCGGTGGGCGGAGGCGGCCCGGTGCGAGGTGCTGGTGCCGCCGGCGTTGCCGTGCGCGGCCTCCTTCACCGACGCCTTCGAGACATTCTTGGCCGGGGCCGAGTGGGTGGGCTTGGCGCCGCCCGGGGTGGAGGCGGCGGCGTGCGTCTTCTGGCCGCCCGTAGCCGGGGTGCCCGCGGCGTCGGCGGACCCGCCGCACGCGGTGAGGGCGACCGTACCGGCGAGCAGGACGACGGCGGAGGAGAGGGCGGTCTTCACGGACATGTCGGTGCACCTTCCGAGGTGATCGATTGGGATGCCGCAACTGTGCGGGCTGCCCCGTCCCGCTTGCCACAGTCTCGCCACAGGTGGGGACAGTGAAACCGTTCCACCCATCTGAGCTGCGAGAATGAGGCTGCCTGGAACGTGATTCCGGGACGCGGAGGGGGATGGAATGACCACGCACGTCGAGGATTTCGCACACGCGCTGCGCGAGCTGAAGGAGCGGTCGGGGCGCACCTACGGCTCACTCGCCACCCGGATGAACGTCAGCACCTCCACGCTGCACCGCTACTGCCACGGCGCGGCCGTGCCGACCGAGTTCGGCCCGGTGGAACGGTTCGCCCGGCTGTGCGGGGCGACTCGGGAAGAGCTGACAGCGCTGCACCGGCGCTGGCTCCTCGCGGACTCGGTCCGCCGCGAGCCCGGCCGTCCGGCATCGGAGGCACCGGCCGAACCCGAGGTACAGGAACCTTCGGCCACCCCCGAGGGTGCGGTCCCGGACCCGGGCGCGGAACCGGACCCGGACCCGCAACGCCCCCGCCGCCCCCGCCGTACCAAGGCCGCCGCCCTCCTCAGCGGCGTCGCCGCCCTCGCCGTAGCGCTGCCGCTGGGGCTGCACGCGGGATTCGGGGCCGACGGCGGCCGGCCGACGGCGGCGCACCGGCAGGGGGTGGCCGACGTCAGCGCGGCGGGAACCCCGTCGGCGCGGTCGGCGGAGGCCACCGCGTCCGGCACGCCGTCGGCGTCCCCCTCAGCGCACGCCTCCCGGAAGAGTGGCGGCACCGCGCCCGAGGCGGGCCGGGCCGCGTCGAAGGCGCCGGTGAAGGACGGCGGCGGCGCACCGCCGGTGCAGGTGAGCGTGCTGTCGGACAACTGGGACACGCAGTGCGGGCAGTGGTTCGCGCTGCCGCAGACTCCGGACAAGGTCCCGCCGCCGCCGTCGCTCCAGGAGACGAACGCGTGGGCGGCCGCGCTCGGCGGGATTCCGGGCGGGCATCTGCGGCTCCAGTTGACCGCGCAGAGCATGCACGGGCAGCCGGTGGTGCTGCACGCGCTGTACGTGCGGGTGGTGAGCAGCACCCCGGCGCCGAAGCAGAACGCCTACACGCCGGGCTCCGGCTGCGGCGGCGGGCTGACCCCGGCGTCGTTCGCCGTGGACCTCGACGTACCGGTACCCCGCGCGAAGCCGGCGCCCGGCCTCGAAGGGGCCCGGAAGACGCCCACGACCAACTTCCCGTACCAGATCTCCACCCACGACCCGCAGGTCCTCGACGTGGACGCGCACACCTCGGACCGCGTCGTCAGCTGGTACCTCCAACTGGTCTGGAGCTGCGGCGACCGCCAGGGCACCCTGCGCGTCGACGACCACGGCAGGCCCTTCCGCACCGCCGGCCTCAAGAACGACCCCGCCTACTTCTACGACGGCTCGGCCTGGGCGAAGGCCGACCCGGTGGAGTGAACGGCGGGGGCGGGTCGCGTCAGGCGTCGGCGGGTTTGGTGATGACGGCCGGGCTTGGGCTGTCCGTCGTGATGCGTTCCAGGCCGGTGAGGAGGGAGTCCAGCCAGGCCGCTGCCGCGTAGTAGCGGCGGGGTGCTCCGTCGGGCTGGGCCATGAAGCCGTCGAAGGCTGGGTCCCGCAGGGGTACCGGGGGCTCCGGGGTGTCGTCGGTCGGGTCGGTGCGGGCGGAGACCAGCAGCATCCGGCCGGCCACCCGGTCGCCGAGCCGGTCCAGCGCCGCCGCCGCTGTCGCGCCCAGGGGCGGTACGACGGACCGCTCGGGCGGCAGCAGCAGGCGGTCCGCTCCCCACAGGGCGTGGTGTCCGACGATGAGCACGGCCGACCAGTCGGGGGCGTCGTCCCCGGCGCGCATGCCCTTGGGTTCGCTCTGGTACTGCGCGTACGCCGACTCGGCCAGCACGAGGGCGTGGTTCAGCGAGCGGTGACCCGGCGCGGTGGCGGTCGGCTCCCGCGTGCCGCCGACGGCGAGGCGCGCCGTGGTGGCGACCACGACCTCCGCCGCACTGCGCAGCAGTACGGCCCCTGCCCGCCGTAGCTCGTCGTGGGCGCCCCGGGGCCAGGCCAGCAGCCCGAAGACGGCGCCGACCGCGCTGCCGGCCAGCACCTCCAGCACCCGGAACCCGGCGATCTGCCAGGTCGCCGGCGACAGCTGGGCGAACAGCAGGGCGACCACCACCGTGAACAGGCCCTGCGCCCAGCCCACCCCCTTGACCGGGCCGAGCGTGAACGCGGCCAGCATCAGCGGGGGCAGGATCGCCGCGTAGACGACGGTGTCGGAGCCGGCCAGGGTCAGCAGCGCGGCGGCGACGAGCGCGCCGATCAGGGTGCCGAGGAGGGCGGGCCGCATGGCGGACCGGGTCTCGCCGACGGTCGTACGCGTCAGGGTCAGGGTCGCCAGCAGCGCCCAGAACCCGTGCGGCAGGGTGTCCACCCCGGCGATCACCCGGGTCGCCGCCAGCGCCAGGCTGATCCGCACCGCGTTCTGGAAGAACACCGACCTGCTCCCGGCGTGCCCGGCGAGCCGCCGCCACCACAGGCGCGGCGCCCACACGTCGGTGTACCAGAACCGGCCCGGCGCCGCCATCGTCGCGGCCTCCCGCCCCCGTACGGCGAGGTCGGCGGCGGTCGACATCGCGAGCGCGGCGTCCGCCACCTCCAGCACGGCGGCGTCGCGGCGCAGTTCCTCCGGAGCGTCCCCCTCGTCCCGGCCGGCGAGCAGGGCCGCGCGGGCCCGCAGCAGGTTCTCGTGCGCCTCCCGGCGGGGCTCGGCCCCGCGCAGCAGGTCCGCGGTCTCGGCCGCCGCGATGGCCACCGCCCGCAGGAGGTCGGGTCCGGGGCCGGTGGCGGCGTGGCCGGGTGGCAGGTTCCGCAGTGCGCCGAGCAGGGTGCGGGCGGCCAGCCCGGTCTGGGCGAGGGCCCGCTGGCGCACGCTCGGCCCGGCCGGGCGGTCGGCGGGCGGCACCTTGGATGCCCGCAGCCCCGTGCTCGCCTCCCGCGTGGCCCGCGCGGAGTCCTCGGAGAGGGCGTACGGCTCCCCGGCCAGCTCGCCGGCGCACGTCCGTGCCAGGTCGGCGGCGCGGGCGGCCAGCTCCCGGTAGGGCACGGCCGGCGGTTCGGGGAACAGGAACGCCTCGGCCAGGACGAGGAGCAGGATGCCGGTGGTCGCGCCGGTCAGCCGCTCACCGAGGGCGCCGGGGTCGTAGGGCGGGAAGCAGGGCAGGATGTACATCAGCTGCAGGCCGGGCGCCGCTCCCGCCGGGCGCGGGCCGCCCACGGCGACGAAGGCCAGCGAGAAGCCGATGACCAGCATGCCGACGGCCGCGCTCCAGGTCCGTACGGACAAGTAGGTGCCCAGCACGATCAGCACCCAGCAGGCGGGCAGCGACCGCAGCACGACGGCGGCGCGCTGCCGCCCGGTGCCGGGGATGCGGGAGAGGCCCGCCAGGGAGACGGCGGCGAACACCGCGTAGGTGGCGCCGACGGGGGCGTCGAGGCCGTAGAGGAAGAGGTAGAAGCCGGCGGTGCCGGCGAGGGTGACGCGGGCCGAGCGGCGGGCCGCTTCGGCGTACGCGGCGGGCACGCGGCCTGTGCGGGGACCGGTTTCGCGCGGGCCGGCTTCGCGCGGAGCGGACTTGCGCGGGCTGGTTTCGCGCGGGTCGGCCTTGCGCGAGCCGGCCTTGCGCGGACCAGCGCTGCGCAGACCGGCTTTGTGCGGACCGGGCAGATCACCCATGGCCCCAGGATCGCCCACGCCCGCGCTCCCGGCACACGCGGCACCGCTCGGGCTCAGTGGCAGGCGCGGACGACCGCGTGTCCCGTGCCGCGAAACCCTCAGCGTGCGGAGGTGGACGGACTAGGTCATGGCATAGAGCGTCCAGCAAGATCCTCTTCCGGAAGGGGTGATTATCGGCCAAGCTCTCTCTTGTCGAGATCGGGGTTCCGAAAGACAGAGCGGAACGACAGGGGAGATGGGTTCCACCGGCATGAAGAAGACTGTGATCAAAACCTTTACCGCTATCGCTGTCGTGGCGAGCGCCGTCATTCTCGGAACCGCACCGATCACCGGCCACGCGAGCATTGCGCCCACTACCGCATCGGCTCCGGACACGCATGTCAGGCCGGTCGACCTGACCTGGGGAAGCTAGTCATGACACAGGACACGTACAAGTCCATGGAGAAGCCCCCCACTCTTTTCGACGAGCCCGTCGCTCAGCCGTTCACCATGTGGTTCGCCCCGGTTGCCAGGATGGACGGCGAGGAATTCCTGGACCGCCGGTAGCGGGTCGGCCGTAACCGGCGGCCGGCAGTGAATAACGGCCGGCCATAACTGATCTTCCCTGCCGGGACTCCGGTTCGGGATTCATGAAAACACCAAGAGGAGAAACATCATGGGCAACGACCAGAAGATCGAGCAGGAAATCTCCCTCGAGAACCTGGACATCAAGGTCATCGAGCTGGAGGACACCGAGCTGGTCGCGCGTCCGGTCCAGACCGCCGGGCACTGACATCTGCCTCGTCCGCCGGCCGGAGGCACCGAGCTTCCGGCCGGCGGAGGGCGTCAGGCTCTTGCCAGGAGAAGGGGGGATTACTCCATGACGTTTCCGTTCGGGCGGACCGGCCGCGACGTCTTCGAGCAGTCTGCGGGACTGAGGTCACCCGCGACCGTCGACACGAGGGGACTACACGGCACGGTCCTTGAGGACGCCGTGCTCGGCTCGCTCCGTGCCATGCGCGACTCCGCGCAGCGCGACGCGGCGGTGAACGACCTCCGCGTCTACACAGGGGGCGCCCATGAACCGCGTGCCACCGAGGCTTTCCTCTCCCTTGATCCGGGCAGGAATCTGGAAGAGCTCGAAACCACGTGCCGCACGGCTTTCGGTGCTACCGAACACACCGTCGTCATCAACAAGGCGGAGAAATGGTTCCCCGCGGTGGCGCCTGCGGTAGCCGACCTCACGTCGGAGCTCCAGCAGCACATCCCTGACCGCCTGCTGCACGCTGAACTGCTGTATTTCATCGGGGACTCACGCTTCACCCCCTTCGGCATCCACATCGACGACGCCGCCGATGCCCTGCACTTCAACTTCGGACCCTCGCCTCGGCGGATATCGCTCTGGGAGCCTGAGCGGTTCGAAGCGCTGACCGGGGGACGCCGTTCGTATTATCAGACGCAGCGACTCTCCGACCACGGACAGCATCACTCGGTCCAGCGGGGAGACATGTTCTTCCTCCCCGCCACGCGCTATTACCACGTTGCGGAGAACCACGGATTCTCCGTCTCCATGGTGCTCACCCTGATCCAGTACGCCCCTGAGCGGCTGGTCCGCAGAGCCATGCGCTCACGCGCCTTCGAAATGAAGCCTCAGGCGCGGGAGATCGGGCTGCCCGGCGAGCTGCTTCAGCAGGTGCACGACGGCCAGACCGTCGCGCCGTCGGCTGCCGGTGGCCCGAGCATCGACGTCACCGAAGCAGTCGCGGACTATGTGCTGAGGATCAGGAGCAACTGCGGGTTCCGCGCGACGCCGCAGCGCGTCGCGGTGCCCTCCCTCAAGGGCAGGACGGTCCGCCGTGTCGCGCCGTTCCCCGTGATCCTCCAGGAGGGTCACGACGGAACCATCAAGATTTTCGCCCGAGGCACCCTGATCAGCTGTCCGGACCAGCCGGAAATCAGGCGGCTGATCGAGTCGCTGAACGGCGACGAGGTCATCGAGGCGGAAAGCTGTGCCGGTTCGCAGCGTGCCCAGCTCATTCTGACCAAGCTGGTCGGCATCAGCGCTGTCGAGGTGCGGTGATGACCCAGTCGCCCAGTCGGCCGTACCTCCGCAACCCCCGGCTCGAACTGGTCCGAGGGCCGCGCGGTGTGGTCGTGGAGGACGTGGAGACCGGTCGCAGAATCGAGGCCTCACCGCAACTGCTCGCGGTCTGGGAGAGCTTCGCCGTGCCTCGGCCCCTGGATGCCGGAGCCCCGTCACTCGCCCCGGACGTCGTGGGCTTCCTCCTGCGCAACGAGCTCCTGGTGCCCGCTTCGGAGGCCGGGACCGTGATGTCGGGCCTCCTCAAGAAGAGCCGGCGATCCGTGGGGACGACGGCCGCCTGGACAGAACTCTCCACCCGTGAACTCGCAGGCCAGTGGTGTCTGTTCGGTGTGCCTGTCGCGTACGACTGCCCGCGCACCCACTCGCCGGTCGGCGGCCCGGACGCGATCCGGGCGTCCCTCAGGCTCTTCTCGTCCTCATCCGGCGGAGACGCCGGCAGAAGCCTTTGGGACTGGAACCGAAACCGGGGCTTCCACCTGTCCGACGCCCTCCCGCTCGACCTCGGCGACATCTGCCACAACCCGCGCACGGACACGGCGGACGTGGTGGAGCGCAAGGTGCGGCTCGCCGCACGGGAAGTACTCGCCGCAGGCGGCCGGCCGCTGGTGCTGGGCGGCGAGCACTGGCTGAGCCTGCCCGTGCTTCAGGCCGTGGCACAGCATCACCAGTCCTTCAGTGTCATCCATTTCGACGCTCACACCGACAGATACGCCACGCGGAAGGCCAACCAGTCCGGGCTGACCAACGGGAACGTCATGTCCCACGTCGAGGCGCTCGGTCCCGTCCAGCGGCTGCTCCAGATCGGTATCCGCGAATTCGATTACGCCGCCGGTTCGGACGAAGCACCGTCTTCCACGGACAAGACGCGCGTCGTCAGTGCCGCGCAGGTGATCGAGGGATCCGGCATCGAGGAGATCTTCGGGGACATCCCGCGGGAGTCCCCCGTGTACGTCAGCATCGACGCCGATGTGCTGGACCCGGTCGTGGCCCCCGAGGTGGCCTGGCCCGTCATGGGCGGGCTGACGTTCCGCGAGATCGACGCGGCACTGCGCTTCGTCACCCAGGAATTCGAGGTGATCGGCGCGGACCTGGTCGAGGTGACGTCCAGTGAGCAGTCACGCAACCTGGCGGCCATGGCGCTGGCCGGCTGCGCGGGTTCCCTCCTGCTCGCAGGCCGATGAGAGCTGAACCCATGAGCTGGGTCGAGGAGAGTCAAGTGATATTTCGGGACAACTGGGTCGAGGAGCTTGTGCTGTCCTCGGCGGGACTCCGGGAACCCGCTCTGATCAAAAGCGCGGTGTCCGACGTCCATACCCTCGCCGCCGGCCTCAGGAGGGTGGTGGAGGCCTTCGCGCTCTCCACCCAGCGCCCGGTCGCGCGGGTCTTCGCCGGTGACGGCCAGCGCATCGATCTGCTGGAACGGCTCTCGCACTGCGACCCGGATCCGGCACTCGACTTCGAGCAGTGGCTCTCCCAGGTGCTGGGCGAGGACGCGTTCTGCCTGGCCCTCAACGGAGTGCCCAGTTGGGACGACGACCTGCACGAGGTTCTGACAGCGGGTGTGGTGCGCCCCTTGGTCGAAGCGTGGGGCGTACCCGCCGGGGGCCTGGACTTCTACGCCTTCATGGCGAACGCGGGGCAGACGCCCTTCGGTGTGCACGCCGATCGTGAGCCCTCGCTGCTCCTGCACCTCGGACCGGCGGCCAAAGAGTGCCTGATCTGGCGCCGCGAGGACTACGCGCGCCTCGTCGAGTCGGAGGGGCGGGTGTTCGACGCCGAACGTGACGACCGCCGGTTCGACCCGTCCGCCATCGCGGAGCACGCCCAGCGCTTCGTCATGGAGCCGGGTGACGCGCTGCTGATCCCCACCGGTGACTTCCACATCTTCGAGAATTCGGGGTTCTCGGCGTTCATCGGCCTGTCCCTGATGCCCGCGACCCTGGGGGCCGTCGTAGCGGAATCGGTTGCCTTGCTGCTGCGCGACGACGCCGAGACGCCGATCGCGAACGCACCGGTGCCGACTGCGGTTCCCGCGCTGCGCCAGCACGTGATGACATCGCTGAAGGACATCTCCGACCTCGCGGCCAGGACTGCCTCGTACGCCGCTGTCCACCTTCAGCGGCTCCGCAGCAACGGGTACCTCATCTACAAGCCCGTACTGACCGGGGCGCCGCCGGCACTCGGCCCTGACCAGGAGTTGGAGGTCCGGCAGGACTTCCCGATCCTCACCGTGCGCCACGAGGACCGCCTGTGCGTGGCGCTGCACGGGCGACTGCTCGACATGCGCTACGACCCGCGCATCGAGGAGTGGTTCGGCTGGCTGGCCGGTCGCCCTGCTTCGTTCACCTGCCGTGAGGCCGTGAACCGGCTCGACGGACACGAACTGAGAGAGATCGCGGGGCATCTGCTGCGGGTCGCCGTACAGCACCGTGGCCTGCGCGCCCTCAGCGGGGACCGGGGCCGGAAGGGACGCACGTCATGACATCAACGAACCTGGCCCGGCGTCCTGTTGAGAGGAAGCCCGGCCGGCCCGTCGAGTGGAGTGTCGACGAGGGCCCCGTCATCATCCGTGCCGGGGCATCGGACTGGCCGCTGACCCGGACGTGCGCCTCGGGGAGGCTGATCGCCGACCACGGCCAGCGGACGTTGACGGCGGTACGCCGTGCTCCCGCGACCGGGGACGGGCCCGAGCCTGAAACCGTCTGGGGCACGACGCTGCGCGAGTTCCTCCGGTACTGCGAGAGCGGTGACGGCAGTCCCTGTCCAGCCGGCGAGCCGTGGTACGTGAAGGACTGGACGGTCGCCTCCGAGCCCGATCCCGGAGCCTTCCTCCCCGCGGACATGCCCTCCTCGTTGCGCAACTGGTTCGCGCGGCTGCCGCAGGCGGCCAGGCCCGCCTGGGAGTGGATCTACGTGGGGCCGCGTGGTTCCGGTTCCGAGCTGCACGTCGACGTGATGATGAGCAGCGCCTGGAACGCACTCGCGGCGGGGACCAAACGCTGGCGGTTCCTCTCGCCGGCCGCGTCGGTACGTGCGGGCGTGCTGCCCGAGCCGTACCTCGACCTCGTCGGAAACCGGGACCGTCTCGAATTCGAGTGCACCCAGAACGCGGGCGACCTCGTGATCATCCCCAGCGGCTGGGCCCACGAGGTGGTCAACCTCGACACCACGGTGGCCGCCACCGGCAACTTCGTGAACCGGGGGAACGCCGTCTTCGCCCGACGCCACCTGGAGACGAGAGGCCGGGCACCGTGGCTGAAGGTGCTGGGCGCGCTGGAGCACGATGAAGGGAACCGGACGCATGCGGCTTGAACAGATGCGCGCCGACGAAAAGCGCATCAGGGCCAGTCGTGCCTACGATTCGGAACGCGGCCCGGACATCGACCAGTACCACCACCTGATCAATGCCGGTTACCGGGCTCCTGAGAAGGGGCTGTGGTGCGAGTTCGGCGTCAGTACCGGAGGATCCCTCTGGCAACTGTGCGGGGAGACCTCAGGGCCGGTGTACGGCTTCGACAGCTTCGCCGGACTGCCCGAGCAGTGGGAACTGAGCCCGAAGCGCTCCTGGCCCGTCGGCGCCTTTCACGGTGAGCCGAAAGCGCTGCGTGACAACGCGCGCCTCGTGCAGGGGATGTTCGAGAACACGGTCTCCGAGTTCTTCGTCGCGCGCGGTGAGCCGATCGCCCTGGCTCACATCGACTGCGATCTGTACAGCTCGACGCGAACCGTGCTGGACGGCATCGCGGACTACGTGGTGCCGGGGACGGTTCTGATCTTCGACGAACTCTACAACTACCCCAACTTCATGGACCACGAGTTGCGGGCCCTGCTCGAGGTGAGCGAAGAGCGCTCGTGGACCTACGCATACATCGGGCACGTTCCGCAGCGGTCGGCCGCCAGCTTGATCATCACATCCACCGGGGAGAAGGAATGACGGCAGAAAGCCTTCTGGAAGCGACCAACATGCTGCGGAGCCCCGCCTACTGGACATCGTTCGAGGGGTTCGAGCGGCATGACTGGATGAGGCTGCTGCTGGACACGCTGAAGTCCATGACCGCCGCTCCGGACGGCGAGCCGCCGATGACACCCTTTGTGGACGGGGAGGTCAAGCCTGCGCTCATCCCGGAAATCCACGCTCCGAAGCTGCTCGCCGCCTCCACCCTTGAGGAGTTCCTGAAGCTGTGGCTCGGAGGCGAGCGGTTCTACGTCTCCGTCAGCCATCTGTCCGCCTGGAACGAACGCCTGCACGACCTCGCCCACGAGGCGTTCGCGCGTCCCCTCTCCTCTGCCGAGGGCGTGGTCGGCGGCCTGGACGTGTACGCCGTCCTGGGCAACGTCGGTGCCACTCCGTTCGGAATCCACCAGGACGACGAGGCGATCTTCCTTGCCCACTGCGGGCCGAACCCCAAGGAGATCTGGTATTCCGACACCGCGCCGGCCGGCTCCGACGCATCGGCCGCGGAGGAGTGGATGGCCCAGGCGACCCACCATGTGATGCGGACGGGCGACGTGGCCTTCATGCCGGCGGGCATCCATCACCTGTTGCGCTCCTCCGGCTTCGGGGTCTCGCTCGGTTTCGACGTCTTCCCACCGGACTCGACGACATCGCCCGACCGGCAGCGCGCGCTGCGGAGCAACGGATACCTGCTCTCGCCCCCGGCTCGGCCGTCCGCAGGCGCTCCCGGCGACGCTGACGCCGTCGAGTTCGTCGCACCGGGCGGAAGCCGGCCGGAATGGCGGAGCGAACAGGGCGGCAGGATCGCCGCGTTCCTGCGCGGGCGGCAGGTCATCCTGCCCGACACCCCGTGGATGCCGGACGCCCTTCACCTGCTGGGCCGCCCGCAGGGCTTCAGCCGTCACGAACTCGCGGCCATCACCGGTGCGCCGGAGACGGCTCAGCAGATCCTCTCGCTCGCCCTGGACCTGAGGGCGGTCCGGCCTGTGGCGGTGCACGGTGCCTGACAACGCCATCGCTCCGCCGGAGAAGCGCACCTCCGTCGTCCGTGTGCTGCGGGACCCCGTCTTCCGGTTCTTCTTCCTGGGGCAGTCGATCTCCGCTGTCGGTGACGCCATGGTGCCCGTGGCCACCGCCTTCGCGGTCCTGCGCATCAGCGGGTCCGTCACCCTCCTCGGCCTGGTACTGGCAGTGCTGTGGGCCTCCCGCCTCGCCATGGCCCCCGTCGCCGGCCAGATCGCCGACCGCTTCGACCGCGTCCGGGTGCTGGTCTGGTCGGACCTGATCCGCTGCGCGGTCCAGGGGGTCGTCGCCGCTGCTCTGTTCAGCGGACGTGCCACCATCTGGGAACTGGCCACGGGCGCCGCGTTCTACGGAGCGGCCTCGGCGCTCTTCGGTCCGGCCTCCATGGGTCTGCTCGCCGAGACGGTCGACGAGGAACACCGGCAACGAGCCAACGCCCTCGTCGCCATCTCCCAGAACTTCATCGTCATGCTGGGCCCGGCCTTCTCGGGGCTGCTCGCCGCCATGGGGGACTACGGCGTCGCCTACGCGCTCGACTCGGCGTCGTTCCTCGCCAGCGCGGTCTTCCTCACCCTCTTGACGCGTGCCCGATCGCTGGGTCCCCGTCCGGCGCGTGAGCAGTCCGGCACCCACCACGAGCCCGGCCTCACGGGCGAGCCGGTGCGCTCGGGCGCGGCGCAGGGGTCCTTCCTCAAGCGGGAGTTCGCACGCTTCCGCGAGGGTGTCGCCGTCGTGAACAAGCACCCGTGGATGTGGAGCTCGTTCCTGGCCTCTGCTGTGACCAACGTGGGGACCTCGGCCTTCTTCGTCCTGGGTCCGGCGGCCACCGAGGCACGGCTCGGCGGTGCGGCCACGTGGGGGCTGGTGGGGACCTCCGCCTCCCTCGGTGGCCTGCTGGGCGGAATGGTGGCGTCCCGCTGGCACCCCCGTAAACCGCTGGTGACGGGATACCTGCTGATGGGCCTGCTGATACCGGCCGAGCTGGTGGCGCTCGCCTCGGGCGGCCGGGTGCTGCTGGTCCTCACCTCGGGCACGGCCATCGCCGGCATGGTGTTCGGCACCGTGCTCCTGGACACGGCCATCCAGTCGCAGGTTCCCGAGGATTCCATGGCGAGGGTGGATGCCCTGGACACCTTCATCTCGACCCTGCCCATGCCGCTGGGACTCCTCGCCGCGGGGCCGGCAGCGGACCTGATCGGCATGTCGCACCTGCTGATCGGCATGGCGGCGGCCACGGCAGTGGCGAACCTCCTGGTACCGCTGGCGCGTGGATCGAGGACGTACCGAAACCCCGCGGCCACGGCGCATCCCAAGGAAATGGAGTTGGCATGACTGCCACGAGGGACCTGACCTCGGAGGAATCCGCGGAGCTCCGCCGTCTCGGCGCGTCCTCCGTCACGATGGACGAGCTGGCCGCGATCCGGAGCCGACGCGGGGGCGATGCGGCCCTGGAGGTCGGACGGATCATCCGCGTGGAACGCGACCGCGCACAACTCGCCACGGCGACGGGCCACCCCATGGCGCGCTTCGGGGCGTGCGGGGTGCCCGCGGTCGGCGACTGGGCGACAGCCCGCCGCCTCGGCGAAGGCACCGTGGTGCTGGACGCACTGCTGCCGAGGAGCAGCGCCATCGTGCGGCGCGCACCCGGCAGCCGAGGCGAGCCGCAGGCACTCGCCACCAACGTGGACACGATCCTGAACGTGGTCGCGGCGGACCGGGACATCCAGATCTCCCGGCTCGAACGCTTCCTGGCCATGTCGTGGGAGAGCGGCGCCACCCCTGCGGTCGTCCTGACCAAGACAGACGTGACCCCCGTCGGCGTCCTGGACGAGGCGGTACGGCAGATCGCCGGGATCGCCTACGGTGTGCCCGTCCTCGCCGTGTCCGGGCTCACCGGGGAGGGGCTGGACGGGCTCACCTCCGACCTCCTGGGCGATGGCCGGACCCTCGCGGTGCTCGGTGCGTCAGGCGCGGGGAAGACCACACTCGTCAACGCCCTTCTCGGCGGCGGCACCCTGCGGACCTCCGCCGTCCGCGAGAACGACGGCAAGGGGCGGCACACCACGACCTGGCGCGAGTTGGTGACACTGCCCGGTGGCGGTGCCGTCATCGACACTCCTGGGCTGCGGGCGCTGTCGGTGTGGTTGTCGGCCGACGCCATGGACGCCACCTTCACCGACGTCACCGAGCTGGCGCAGGACTGCCGTTTCTCGGACTGCGGGCACGGCAACGAGCCCGGGTGCGCGGTGCTGGCAGCGGTCGAGTCGGGGGCTCTCCAGAGCCGGCGTCTCGACAGCTACCGGCAGCTACTCCGGGAGAACGACTATCTGGAGCGCCGCGGCAACCCCCGGCTGGAGCAGGAGTACTTCATGCGGAGTCACAGCCTGTACAAGGAGGGCCGGGCCCGGGCGGCCGCCAAGGGCAAGCCCGTGCCGCGCCGGGGCTTCTGACATGGCGTCCGGCTCACCGCGCCAGGGGGATCCAGCCGTCCTGGACGGCGCGGCTGCCGGCCTCGAACCTGCTCCGGGCGTTCAGCTGCTGCATCAGCCCGCTGACGATGCGGCGGGTGGTCCGGGGCGAGACGCCCAGGCGGTGGGCGATGGCCTCGTCGGTCAGCCCCTGGCTGAGCAATCGCAAGGTCTCGGCTTCCTGGGCCGTCAGGCCGCGGGCGTCACGCCTTCCGGGTTCGGCCAGGGGGCCGGCGCCGTTCCAGATGCTCTCGAAGAGGGCGTTCAGCGCGGTCACGGTGCCCTGCCCGCGCAGGACCACCGCGCCGAGGGCCGCGTCCGTCGCGCTGGTCGGCAGCACCGCGACCCGGTGGTCGATGAGGATCAGACGGACCGGCAGTGCGGCGACGGTGCGTACATGGGCGCCGCGGTCGCTGAGCCATTGGATGTGTGCCAGCGTCTGCGGGTCGTTGCGCACGCTGTCGAGGTAGATGGTCCGGATCTTCACACCCCGAGCGAGCAGCTCGGAGTTGGGGCCGCGGCTGGCCTCCAGGTCCGCTGCCGAATGCGCGCCTCCCGGCGCCAGGGTCAGCACCTCGTCCATCGCTCCAGCCCCGAGTTCCTCCAGCTTGAGGCGGATATCCGCGATTCCGCGGATCTCTTCTCCCACCGAGCTACGGGTTCCGGTTCCCCCGTCCGAGCACTCCGCGATCAGCTGGGCTGCCGCGGCCCGAGAGGCTTCGATGCGCTGCTGCTGCGCCAGCAACTCCGCTTGCTGGCGCGCCAACAGCAATTCCATGCCGAGGGATGCGCTCACCGCCCGGAATCCTGAGGGGTCCGTCGCGGTGCTGACCAGAGCCAGGGAACTGAGCCGGTCCAGTGCTTCGCCCACGTCTTGCTGGGACACGTCGAGCCGGCGGGCCAGGTCGGCCACGGTCTCCTGCGGATGCCGGATCATCGCCCGATAAACCAACTCCGCCATCGCGTCAAGCCCGAGCGTCTGCAACATATTCAAATCCCCCTGAACGTTGAGCGACCCGCGAGGGGCCCATCCGATGTTAATCGATGCAGATCCGCCTTCCGCGGGGCGCACACGAACGCCAGTCACCGCGGGGCGATCCCGACTATGCGCACCAATAGGGTCATGTATCTAATTCACGCAGAAGTCAAACCGACGGACTGTGAACTCCCCTGCGACATAACGGAGTTGATCATCGAAGAGGCGGTGCCCGCAGACGGTTTGCAGCGCGTGAAGGCCCACCCCGAGGGACCGGGGGGGCCGGTACTCGGCCTCTTCGTCGTCGCTGACTCGCTCAACGAGGCAGAGGCGGCCGCCGACCGCCTCTGCCGACGGGCGTTCGCACGATGCCAAGTAATTCCAGGGCTCACTTTGGGGCGCTGCGAGGCAGTGATCGTTCCTGCTTTCCATGACCGCCTCATGAATACCTGAACCACACCTACGACCCGTCGGCGCAATGCGCCGCGGGAAGGGAATGAACGTGATGCCATCCATGACCGAGAGTGGCACGGGCCTCGATTCAGGCCGTATGGAGCGGGTACTCGCTTCGCTCGCACCCGACGACGCGGCGGCGGTGCGCGCCTGGCTCGGCAAGGGCGGCCGGCAGATCGATGACGCCGCGCTCGTCGCCGACCACGAGCCAGTGGATCTCGGCCGGCGGCCCTCATCGGACGATCCGCAGGCCATCCGACGGGTAGGCGTCATCGGCGGAGGCACAGCCGGCTATCTCACGGCGCTGGCACTGCAGGCCAAGCGCCCCTGGCTCCAGGTGGAGCTCGTCGAATCGCGCGACATCCCCATCATCGGCGTCGGCGAGGCCACCGTTCCCTACCTGCTCTGGTTCCTGCACCAGCTGGTCGGAATAGACATGGCCGAATTCTACGAGCGGGTCCGCCCCGCCTGGAAGCTCGGAATCAAATTCGATTGGGGAGCCGACCCGGACGGATTCACCGCCCCCTTCGGATGGGGACAGCATTCGATCGGCATGCTGGGAGCCCTGCGCGAGCACGGCGGCATCGATCCGTTCAATCTCACCTCGCTGCTGATGCAGAACGATGTGACACCTGTCCTGAACGTGGGCAAGGAACCGGTGTCGCTGCTCAAGCATTTGCCGTTCGCCTATCACCTGGACAACAGCGGTTTCGTCGGATATCTGCGGGAGCTCGCGGAGCGACGCGGAATTCAGCACGTCGACGCCACGGTCACAGACGTCGTTCTCGACAGCCGGGGCTGGGTGGACCGGCTGCGCACGGTCGACGGCCGTGATCTGAGCTACGACCTCTACGTGGATTGCACCGGGTTCCGCTCGAAGCTGCTGGGCGAAGGGCTGGGTGTGCCGTACGAAAGCTACGCCGGCAGTCTGTTCACCGACTCGGCGATCACCGCGGAGCGGGACCACCGTGGTCATCTGAAGCCCTACACCACCGCCACCACCATGAATTCCGGGTGGTGCTGGACGATTCCCGTACCCGACTGCGATCACATGGGCTACGTCTATTCGTCGGCTTCCATGTCCGATGACGAGGCCGCCGCCGAACTGACTCGGCGCTACCCGGGCGTCACCGGGCTGAAGCAGCTCCGATTCAAGTCCGGCCGCCGCAGCGAGGTCTGGCGCAACAACGTCATCGCTGTGGGCAACTCCTACGGGTTCGTCGAACCACTGGAGTCCTCGGCGCTTCACATGATGACCGTGACGGTCCAGACCTTGCTCAGCACCCTTCCGGAATCCTGGGCCAGGCCCAATGCGCAGGCGATGGTCAACACCTACCTGGCCCGCAAGTGGGATTCGCTGCGCTGGTTCCTGGCCATCCACTACCGGTTCAACACCCGGCTCGACACGCCGTTCTGGAAGGAGGCCCGCGAGCTGACGGACGTCTCCGGCTGGCAGCCCCTGCTCGACCTCTTCGCGGACGGCGCCCCGCTGGCGAGGCGCGAGGAGTCGGTGAAACAGCTGATCCTCGACGCCGCTCCGACGCCCTTCGGCATCGGCGGAGTCGACACGCTGCTGCTGGGCCAGCAGGTGCCGGCCCGACTCCTGCCCGCCACCGAGCCGCCCGAGCACTGGGATGCCCGACGGCGGGCCGCCGAGACGCTGACCCGGCACGCGCTGCCTCAGCACGATGCCCTGCAGGTCGTCTCTTCTCACCCGGAGATGCTCAGCGAACTGCTCCAGGACGACGACAGCTGGGCCGGTCCGCGGGCCATGCCGCCCGGTGACATGAGCGTGGGAATCAACTGAACCGTCCGCTCGTGACACACAGTTCGCGTGCACAGACAGGAGAGAACCTCATGGCAAGGCCCCCGGTACCGGATGGCGCGACCGCCGACCAGCCGGCCGACATCCGCCCGCTGATGGCCCGGTTTCCCACGGGCGTGTCGGTGGTGACAGCCCTCACCCCCGACGGCGAGCCGCGCGGTATGACGTGTAACTCGCTGACCAGCGTCGCCCTCTCACCCGCGACGCTGATGGTGTGCCTGCGTGCGGCCGGCCCCACCTTGGGCGCGGTGCTCCGCTCCGGGCACTTCGCGGTCAACCTGCTGCATGAAGAGGCGCGAGCCACGGCGCAGTTGTTCGCCTCCTGCGGCGCCAATCGCTTTTCGGAGGTCGAGTGGCGGCTGCCGGTCGGGGCTCACGGACCGCACCTGGCCACGGAGGCACTGGCCATCGCCGACTGCCGGGTGCGGCACACGATCCACATCGGCGACCACGTCGCCGTATTCGCCGAGGTGGACCGTACGGTGGTCCATGAGGACGCCGAGCCCCTGCTGTACGGACGGCGCCGTTACGCCCGTTGGTCAGACGCGACGACAGCATCCGCGTGTGCTCCACTGGCGGAAAGTGCCACTCGTGTCGTGCTCTGATCCACTTCGCGCCTTGCTGCTCACCATGCCGGTCGTCGTCCTGGCCTGCCAGGCGGGTTCCCTGCTTTTCCGCCGCATCGGTCAGCCTCCGGTGGTCGGAGAAATCCTCACCGGTGTTCTCCTGGGCCCCTCGTTGCTCGGCTTCGTCTGGCCGGCCGGGCAGAGCCTGCTCTTCCCGGCCTCGGTCCTGCCGACCATATCGGCACTTGGAAACGTCGGCCTGTTGGTCTTCATGTTCCTCATCGGATGCGAACTCGACGTCACCACACTGCGGGGAAACAGCCGAACCGCCCTCGCGGTCAGCCAGGCGAGTATTCTCCTGCCGCTCATTCTCGGCTCTGTTCTGGCGCTCACGATGTTCACGTCGCTCGCCCCGCCGGGTACCGGCAGAACTCCGTTCGTCCTGTTCGTAGCGGTGTCGATGAGCATCACCGCGTTCCCCGTGCTCGCTCGCATTCTCACTGACCGCGGTCTGCACGGCACCGCGGTCGGCACCCTTGCCATGGCCGCCGCGGCCGTGAACGATCTCGCCGCGTGGTTCCTGCTCGCACTGATCGCCGCCCTGGCCGGCAGCGGTTCGCTCCACGGTGTCCTGGTCACCATCGCGTTGACGACGGCATTCGTCCTGGTGACGCTGTACGCGGTGCGCCCGCTCGTGGCCCGGAGTGTCCGCCGGGCCCCTCGGACCATGGACCACCTGGTCCTCGTCATACTGTTCGGCGGCCTGTGCCTGGCGGGGCTCACCACCGAGAGCATCGGTGTGCACGCCCAGTTCGGGGCCTTCCTCTTCGGCGTGGCCATGCCGCGCCGCTCGCGCGTCGTGGAACGGGCCACGACCGGACTGCACACCTTCGTCCTGCCCCTTCTCCTCCCCCTGTTCTTCGTGGGGGCCGGGCTGCAGACGAACTTCGCCCGCCTTGCCGGCACACCAGAACTGTGGGTCTGGGCACCGGTCACGACGGGTGTCGCCGTCCTCGGCAAATGGGGAGGAGGTACATGTGCGGCGCGGGCGTGTGGGCAGAATTGGCAGGATGCGATGTCCATCGGCGCACTGATGAACAGTCGTGGACTGACGGAATTGATCGTGCTTGGTCTCGGGCTTCAGCTCGGTGTGATCAGCACGCCCCTCTATAGCCTGCTCGTCCTCATGGCGCTGATCACTACCGTGCTCACCGCACCTTCCCTGTCATGGATTCGCCGAACGTTTGCCGACGCGGACGACGGCGGGGCCGGCACACGCGGCGAAATTCGGGTGCCGCAGGGGCGGGCCGGTCCCTACGCTCACTGCTCATGACCGCGCACGAGTACCTGCTGAACGTCGTCGATGTCGAGGCGACGTGCTGGGAGGGGGAGCCGCCGCCCGGTGAGGTCAGCGAGATCATCGAGATCGGGCTCACCGTCGTCGACCTGCGGGCCGGCGAACGGCTCGACAAGCACCGGGTGCTGGTACGGCCGGCCCGGTCGGCGGTCAGCCCCTTCTGTACGGAGCTGACCGGGCTGACGCAGGCCGAGGTCGACCAGGGGCTGTCCTTCGCGGAGGCGTGCCGGGAGCTGGCGGCGCGGCACCGGGCCGGGCTGCTGCCGTGGGCGAGCTGGGGCGACTACGACCGTCACCAGTTCACCCGCCAGTGCCTGCGGACGGAGGCGCCGTACCCGTTCGGCCACCGGCACACCAACGCCAAGGCCGCCTTCACCGCCTCCTACGGCCTGCGCCGCCGCCCCGGCATGGCCCAGGCCCTGACGGTGGCCGGGCTCCCGCTGGAGGGCCGCCACCACCGGGGCGACGACGACGCGTGGAACATCGCCGCGCTGGTGCTGGACGTGTCGGGCCGAGGGGACTGGCCTGCGGGCTGAGGCATCCCGGTGCCGCGCGGGCTCAGTGGTAGGCGTGTACGACCGCGTGTCCCTTGCCGCGGCCGATCATCCACCGGTTCACCGGCGTGGTCACGAGGAAGGCCAGCACGAGGGAGAACGCCAGCGAGGCCCAGAACAGCCACTGGCCGAGGCCCGCGTTCATGGCGCCGGGCACGCCGACCATCACCGTGTTGTCGATCAGCTCCATCACCGCGATCGACACGGTGTCGGCGGCGAGGGCCACCTTGACCGCCTGCCGGAACGGGACACCGGCCCGCAGCACGCCCCGCATGGTCAGCGCGTACCCGAAGACGAACGCCAGCACGATGGAGATGCCGACGGTGGCCCCGTTGTGCAGTCCGGCGGCCGTGCCGATGACCATGCCGAGGACCTCACCGATGGCACAGCCGGTGAGGCAGTGCAGGGTGGCCTGCGCGGCCATCCGCCAGGAGGAGCCGGACGGCTGGTGTTCCTGCTGCTGTTCGTGTTCGTGTGCGTGTGCGTGATGATGGTGAACGCTGTGATCCATCGTCGGTCTCCCCTCCGGGGTCGGCTGCCGACAGGGTCAACGATATACCCCCCTGGGGTATTCCAAGGAATGTTCTGGGGCGGCGTCCGGAGGTGCCAGGGCCGACAGCGCGGCGGGCCTCGCCGCACCGTCCGCCGCCGAGCCGCGCAAGAGGGCGGCCAGGTCGTGGGGCTTGGCCCGCTCGTCCGTGGGCGCCGCCGCCGTGATGCGGTCGAGACGGAAGCCCCGGCCGGCCTCGCGCGCGCGGCACCAGGCGATGAGGTACCAGCGGCCGTCGGCGACGAGCAGCCCGGCCGGTTCCACGGCGCGCTCGCTCTCCCGCCCGGCCGCGTCGACGTAGGAGAGCCGCAGCACCGTGCCGGCGGTGAGAGCCTGCTCGACCGCGGTGCGGATCGCGGAGTCGGACGGCGGGGGCAGCGCGACGATGCGGGCGGCGAGGTGCCGGGCCGCCGCCGAGGCCGGGCCGGTCATCGACGCCGCGATCTTCTGGGCCGCCGTACGGGCCGCACCGGCGTAGGGAGCGCCGGCGTCGGCGGCGGCGAGGGCAGCGGCCAGGGCCGAGGCCTCGTCGGCGGTAAAGCGGATCGGGGGCAGGGTCATGTCCGGGTCGACCGTCCAGCCCCCGCCGCGCCCGGAGGTGGCGCGCACCGGGACGCCGGTCTCCATCAGCGTCTGGAGGTCGCGCTGGACCGTGCGCGTGCTCACCTCGAAGCGTGCCGCGAGCGCCGCGACCGTCAGGAGGCGCGGCGCTGTCGCGCGCAACTCTTCCACCAGCGCGTAGAGGCGGGCGGTGCGGTTCATGCGGGCGACGCTACCGGCCCGCGGTGGACAGGAAGTCGCGCTGGCGCCGCAGTTCGCGCTCGGTGATGGTCAGGGGGAACAGGGTGAAGCCGTGCATCGCTCCGGCGACGACACCGAGCTGCACGAGCGCGCCCGCCGCCTGCCACCGCTGGGCCAGGAACAGCGAGTCGTCCCGCAGGGGGTCCTCGGAGCCGACGACGATCCGGGCGGGCGGCAGGCCGGCGAGGTCGGCGAACAACGGTGAGATCTCGGGGTCGCGGCGCTGCTCCGGGCTCATGCCGGGGGTGAACATCTCGTAGGTCCGCCGCAGCGTGTCGGTGTTGCTCAGCAGCCGCCGGGAGCCGAACGCTCGCTGACTCGGTGTCATCGACAGGTCGTAGGGGCCGAACAGCAGGTGGGCCGCCTGGAAGGCGCCGGTGATGCCGTGCCGGTCGCGCAGGCGCAGCAGGGTCACGACGCTCAGGTGGGCGCCGGCCGACTCCCCTCCGATCAGCAGCCGCCCGGTGCCGAACTCGGCCGCGGCGTGCCGCACCAGCCAGCGGGCGGCCGCCTCGCAGTCGTCGGCCGCGGCGGGGAAGGGGTGTTCGGGCGCGAGGCGGTAGTCGACGCTGACGACGGCCAGCCGGGTCTGTTCGGCGAGCCGCCAGAGCCTCTCGTCCTGTCCGTCCGCGGAACCGAAGGCCCAGCCACCCCCATGGATGTGCAGGTACACCCCCTCGACCCGCGCGGGCACGAAGACCCTCACCCTCACGCCCTCGATGACACGGTCCCGGCCCTGCGGCAGCCGCACCGGCGGTGTGTCGCCGCCGAGCCGGTTGCGCCGAAGGGTGGCCAGCAGGGCCGCGTCCGGCGGGCCCTGGCGGGCCGGGCGGCTCGCGGCGGCGGTCTCGAACTGCTCGTTGAACGCGAGGGTCTCGGCGAGGCAGTCCTCATCGGTGATCGTCATGCGTCGACGGTCGCAGCCGTCCGCGACACCGTCCTGTCACCCTTTCCTGGTGAGCCGCGTCACAACTCCCCGGCGGCCGCGGTCTCCCTACACTGGCCGCCATGGCATGCCGCATCACGGAACTGGTCCTCGACTGCGCCGACCCGGAGCGGCTCGCCGCCTTCTGGAGCGAGGTCCTCGGCTACGTCGAACTCGGCCGGGAGGACGACGGAAGCATCGAGATCGGCCCGCCCGGCACCGGCTTCGGCGGCCCCCAGCCCACGCTCGTCCTGAGCCCCAGCGACGACCCCCGCCCCGCCAAGCTCCGCCTCCACATCGACGTCAACCCCACCGACCACGACCAGCCCACCGAACTGGCCCGCCTCCTCGCCCTCGGCGCCACCCCCACCGACATCGGCCAAACAGGCACCGAAACCTGGCACGTCCTGTCCGACCCGGAGGGCAACGAGTTCTGCCTCCTACGCACCCGAGTCACACCAGCCTGACCGGCGCCGAACCGCTGGCACTCGGCTCAGGGGGCCACCAGTGAGGCGTGAATCCGGTCGACCGCCCGCAGAACCTCGTCGCGGTTCTTCGCTCGCTTGATCCACGTGGGCAGGCGCGCCACCAGAGTCATCTTCCGCCCGGTGTCGTACCAGGGCGCCCGTTCCCGCACCGACGCCTCGACGTACCGGCGGATCAGGTCGAGGTGTTCGAGGTTGTACGCCCACAACCACCCGTGCCGGGTCTCCGCCTGGAGCCACAGCCGCGCCCCGAAATACGGATCCCTGCCAGGGTTCGCCGTGCCCCACCGGAAGGTGAGTGAACGGCCGCTGCACACGCGGGCCAGCCCACAGCCGCCGCAGACCAGACGCCGAGGCCGAGACTGTGACCAGCCTCCGCCGCCGAAGTCGCCGGGCGCCGGGATGACGTACGCGGGCTTCTCACAGTCAGGGCATCTGACCATGACCGCGTCGATGAAGTCGTACGCGGTGCTGCGCGGATCACGGAACCGGCGGGAGGGCAGAACCATGCGCCGAGTATGCGACCGCCCGTCGGACGGGCGCACCTTGTTTCCTGGTGCGGGGGGACGTCGGCGGAGGGCCACGGCCGAGAGGGCCGCCCCGGTCGCGGGGCGCTCCTGACTACTGCCCCAGGGCGCGGCCCAGTACGTACACCGCCGGTGCCGCCGCCGCGAGGGGGAGGGCGACGCCGGCGGTGAAGTGCACGAAGCGGGACGGGTAGTCGTAGCTCGCGACCCGGTGGCCGATCAGGGCGCACACCGCCGCGCCCGCGCCGAGCAGCGCGCCCTTCGCGCCCAGGCCCGTGACACCGCCCAGCGCGATTCCGGCACCGGTCGCCGCCAGCAGGGACACGACCACCGAGGCCGGGGTCGGCAGCGGCAGCGCCCGTGCCAGGACGGCCACCGCGACCGCGCCCGCGCCGACCGACACCGCCTTCGGGCCGGCGCCGAGATAGCCGGTCGCCACGATCGCCAGGGCCGCCGAGGCGATCGTCGCCATCAGGCCGTACATCCGCTCGTCCGGGTCCGCGTGCGAGCGGAGCTGGAGCACCAGGCTGAGCAGCACCCACACGCCGAGCGTGCCCAGGATCGCGGCCGGGGCGTGCCCGCGTCCGGCGCCGAGCACGGCGGCGTCGGCGACGAGCGCGCCGAGGAACGCCAGCGCGATGCCCTGCCGGGCCGGCCACATCCCGTTCAGCCGGAACCAGCCCGCCGCCGTCACCGCCTGGAGCGCCACGAGGGGCACGACCAGGGCGTACGACGCGACGGGCGCCGTGGCCGCGAGGAGCAGGCCGAGCAGCGCGGTGAGCGCCGCGGGCTGCATGCCGGGCTCGATGACCGGCGAACGGCCCTCCAGGCGGGCCCGCTGGGCGTCGGTGATCCGGGCATTGCCGGCCAGCGTCGCCGGGCCGTACTCGGGGTCGGGCTCGGGCTCTGGTGTCGCCGCCGGTGCCGGCTCGGGGGTGGGCTGGGGTGCGGGGACGTACGCCTGGGCCGGCTGCTGGTGCACGGGGGCGGTGTAGGGAGCCGCCGCTCCTGGCTGCTGGTTCTGGTGCTGGTAGCCCTGCATCGGCTCCTGGTACGCCTGCTGCGGCTCCTGATAAGCCTGCGCCTGTGCGCCCAGCGAGGCGTGCGTCTGGGTTTCCCAGGTCTGGCCCTGCCACTGCAGGGTGAGCTGGGGGTCGTAGCCCCCCTGGTCGTACTCGCCGGGGTAGGGCCCCTGCCACGCCTGCTGGTGCTGCTGCCCGTAGGGGTCGTACCCCTCGTAGGAACCGCCCTCGTACGGCTGGTCGCTCATCGCCTCACCCTCCTGCGAACGGCGGGAGCACCTCGACCGTGCCGCCCTCGGCCAGCCGTACCGTCTCATGCGCGCGGGTCCCGACGGGGTCACCGTCGATGAGGAAGGAGCATCGCTGCAGGACGCGCGTGAGTTCGCCGGGGTGTCGCTCGCGCACCGCGGCCAGCGCGTCGGCGAGCGTTACCGCGTCGTACGGTTCCTCGGCGACCCCGGCGGCGGCCTTCGCGGCGGCCCAGTAGCGCACCGTGACCTTGGGCATCTGGTTCCTCAATCGAACGGCAGGACGTCGCGGGACGCCCCAGGACTTCAAAGGACCGTCAAACGACGGGTGACGTTCAGGCTAGCTCCCCCGCGCCGCCGACCAGTCCCCGATCCGGGCGAGCAGGGCGTCCGGGGCCGCGTTCTCCGCGTGGCCCATGCCCGGCTCCAGCCAGAGTTCCCCGTGGTCACCGGCGGCTTCCGCCAGCATCCGGGGGTGGTCGAGGGGGAAATAAGCGTCCCGGTCGCCGTGGACGAGGAGGAGCGGGGTCGGGGCGATCCGCGGCACCGCCTCGACCGGGGACAGCGGCACCGGGTCCCACGCGCGGTGGTGGATGCGGGTGCGCAGGCCGTAGCGTCCGACCAGGCGGCCCTCGGGACGCGTGACCAGCCAGTGCAGGCGGCGCATGGGGGCCGTACCCCGGTAGTACCAACGGGCGGGCGCGCTGACCGCGACCACCGCGTCGACCGCGCCCGGATACAGGGCCGCGTGCCGCAGCACCACCGACCCGCCCATGGAGAAGCCGACGGTCACCACGCGCGCGTGCCCGAAGCCGCGCGCCCACGCCACGGCTGCCGCCAGGTCCAGCACCTCCTGGTCGCCGACCGTGGAGCGGCCGCCCGAGGCGCCGTGGCCGCGGAAGGAGAAGGTGACGACGGCGCCGTAACGGGCGAGGACGCCCGCCACCCTTCGCACATGCGGCCGGTCCACGTCCCCGGTGAAGCCGTGCGCGACCACGAAGACCAGGCCGGAACGGCCGCCGTCGGAGTCGTCCGACGGCTCGTCCGACGGCCGGTACAGCTCGTCCCTCGGCCGGTACAGGGCGTCCACGCGGGTGCCGTCGGCCGCGCGGAGGAACGTCCGGAGCGGGCCCCGACCGGGCGTCTCGGGATGCGGACAGTCCGTGGAACGCGCCACACAACCTGCCGGACGATTGCTCATGTGGGCTATTCTGCTGGGCAGAGGACTCGGGCAGCGAAGCCCCCGGGTCCTTTTGTGCTTTCGGTAGCGTTGGACCGAGGAGGAACAAGACGTATGAGTTCTCTGCTGCTCCTGACCAACGCCCTCCAGCCGTCGACGGAGGTGCTGCCCGCCCTCGGCCTGCTCCTGCACCACGTGCGGGTCGCCCCGGCGGAGGGCCCCGCCCTCGTGGACACCCCCGGCGCGGACGTCATACTCGTCGACGGCCGCCGCGACCTGCCCCAGGTCCGCAGCCTGTGCCAGCTGCTGCGCTCCACCGGCCCCGGCTGCCCCCTCGTGCTCGTCGTCACCGAGGGCGGCCTGGCCGCCGTCACCGCGGAATGGGGTGTCGACGACGTCGTCCTCGACACCGCGGGCCCCGCGGAGGTGGAGGCGCGGCTGCGGCTGGCGACGGGCCGGCAGCAGCTCGTCGGCGACGACTCGCCGATGGAGATCCGCAACGGCGACCTGTCCGTCGACGAGGCGACCTACTCCGCCAAACTGAAGGGCCGGGTCCTCGACCTCACCTTCAAGGAGTTCGAGCTGCTCAAGTACCTCGCCCAGCACCCCGGCCGGGTCTTCACCCGCGCCCAGCTCCTCCAGGAGGTCTGGGGCTACGACTACTTCGGCGGCACCCGGACGGTGGACGTGCACGTACGGCGGCTTCGCGCCAAACTCGGCCCGGAGCACGAGTCGCTGATCGGAACCGTCCGGAACGTCGGTTATCGATTCGTTACGCCCGAGAAGTCCGACCGGTCCGGCGAGGAGCCCCAGGGCAAGGCGGACCGGTCAAAACCGGGCAAGTCATCCCCTTCCGCCGTCCGTGGCGGCGCGGAAGTGGCGGCGGAGGCATAGCGACGGCTCCGGAGGGGCAGACAAGCTCCACGGAGAGGCATTGCTTCCGCACAGCCGCCCTGTGATACGCCCTGCCCAGGGACGGTCCATCCGCGTAGACTCCGCGCGTGGCCAAGGTGACTCGGGATGACGTGGCACGGCTGGCTGGGACCTCCACCGCCGTCGTCAGTTATGTCATCAACAACGGACCCCGGCCGGTCGCCCCGGCCACGCGCGAGCGTGTCCTCGCGGCGATCAAGGAACTGGGGTACCGGCCGGACCGGGTCGCCCAGGCGATGGCCTCGCGGCGCACCGACCTCATAGGCCTGATCATCCCCGACGCCCGCCAGCCCTTCTTCGGGGAGATGGCGCACGCGGTCGAACAGGCCGCCTCCGAGCGCGGCAAGATGGTGCTCGTCGGCAACACCGATTACATCGGCGAACGCGAGGTCCACTACCTGCGCGCCTTCCTCGGCATGCGCGTCTCGGGCCTGATCCTCGTCTCCCACGCGCTGAACGACCTGGCCGCCGCCGAGATAGAGGCCTGGGACGCCCGCGTGGTGCTGCTGCACGAGCGCCCGGAGGCCATCGACGACGTCGCCGTCGTCACCGACGACCTCGGCGGGGCCCAGCTCGCCGTACGCCACCTGCTGGAGCACGGCTACGAGTACGTGGCCTGTCTCGGCGGCACGGCGGACACCCCGGCCGTCGGCGACCCGGTCTCCGACCACGTCGAGGGCTGGAAGCGGGCCATGGACGAGGCGGGGCTGTCGACCGAGGGCCGGCTGTTCGAGGCGCCGTACAACCGGTACGACGCCTACCGCGTCGGCCTGGAGGTGCTGTCCGGGCCGCGCCGCCCGCCCGCGATCTTCTGCTCCACCGACGACCAGGCGATCGGCGTGCTGCGCGCCGCGCGCGAGCTGCGCATCGACGTGCCCGGGGAGCTGGCGGTGGCCGGCTTCGACGACATCAAGGAGGCGGCGCTGGCGGATCCGCCGCTGACGACGGTGGCGTCCGACCGGTCGGCGATGGCCCGCTCCGCTGTGGATCTGGTGCTGGACGACGGGTTGCGGGTCGCCGGGTCGCGGCGGGAGCGGCTGAAGACGTTTCCGTCGCGGTTGGTGGTGCGGACGTCCTGCGGATGCTGACTGGTGCGGTCCGGTCGTTTTGAACGTGCGGGCGCGTTGTGGCTGGTCGCGCAGTTCCCCGCGCCCCTTCGGGGCGCTTCCCTGAACGTTGGCTGAGAAGGGCTGACCAAAGCCCCAGTCAGCTCTTTATATCGGGCAAACGCGGTTCTGTCGGGCTTCTCAGTCGGCACTCAGGAAGCTCTCATGGTCACGGGGGACGCTTCAGTCATGACCGAGAGCATGCGCCGTAACGGCGATCACGAGTACGAGAACCCGCAGGGTACGTACACCCACCCCGCTCCGGTGAACCCGGAGTGGCCGCCTCCTCCGCCGTTCGACCCCCCGGCGGGCCCCGCGCCGAAGCCGAAGCGGACCCGCGGCCCGGTCGCCCTGCTCGCGGCGGTCGCGATCGTCGCGGCGGCGGTGGGCGGCGGCACCGCGTACGCCTTCCAGGAGCTGACCGGCAAGGACACGGTCGCCTCCGCCTCGGCGAGCACCAACGTGGTGCCGTCGAGCAAGAAGGGTGACGTCGCCGCGATCGCCACCGCCGTCAGCCCGAGCGTCGTCGAGATCAACGCGACCCTCAGCAACGGCTCGTCCACCGGCTCCGGCGTGATCATCACGAGCAGCGGCGAGATCGTCACCAACAACCACGTCATCGCGGGCGCCGACTCGATAAGGGTGCGCACCAGCGACGGCAAGAGCTACACCGCCGACGTCGTCGGCACGGACAGCTCCAAGGACCTCGCGCTGATCAAGCTCCAGGGCGCGTCCGGACTGAAGCCGGCCTCGCTCGGGAACTCCTCCGACGTGCAGGTCGGTGACACGGTCGTCGCGATCGGCTCCCCCGAGGGCCTGACCGGCACGGTCACCAGCGGTATCGTCTCCGCGCTCAACCGCGATGTCACGGTGCCCACGGACGAGGGCCAGGGCCAGGACCAGGGCGGCGGCGGCTCCGACGGCCAGTGGCCGTTCGAGTTCGGCGGCCGGCAGTTCAACGGCGACACCGGCTCGTCCACGACGACGTACAAGGCGATCCAGACGGACGCCTCCCTCAACCCCGGCAACTCCGGTGGTGCGCTGATCAACGCCGCCGGGCAGGTCATCGGCCTCAACTCCGCGATGTACGCGTCGAGTCAGCAGGCGTCCTCGTCCTCGGACGCGGGCAGCATCGGACTCGGCTTCGCGATCCCGATCAACACCGTCAAGTCCGACCTCCCGCACCTGCGGGCGGACGCGGGCAACTAGTGCCCCGGCAGGCGACGTTTGCCCGTGAAGGAGCGGCGTCCGGTGCGTGCTCTCGGTGTGCCGGCCGGAAGTCCTCGTACTGGATGTACTTGGGCTTTCGGCCGGTGCGGCGAGAGGGCGTGCCGGGCGTCGCGACGGGGCGAACGTTGCCTGTTGGGGCACTAGCGGCCCTCTCCCAGGCGCTCCGACGACAGGAGTACGTCATGACCAGGCAGGTCTCGCATCAGGTGCCCGGCACGGGTCCGGCGGACATCGCCCTCGCCCTCGCGGTGGCGGGCGCGCTGCACGAGCCGCTCACGGCGGCCCGCGCCGCCGAGGCCACCGGGAAGCCCGCGGTGACCCGGTTCCCGCAGCTGATGGGGCTGCGGACGAGCGCCGCACGCCCGCACCGGCGCCGGGTGCCGCTGAACCGGCTGAGCACCGTCACGGTGTGACACCCCCGCCGCCCCCGCGCGTGCGTGCCCTGCGCGTGGGAAACATGCGACGCTGAAAGACGCCGAACGTGCCGAGAGGCACCGGCCGGCGCCCCCGCCCCCACCACCCCGAGGAACCCCGACCGATGAGCCCCGCCGACGGCGACCGCGACCGTGACCCCCAGCGCATCCTGATCGTCGACGACGAGCCGGCCGTACGGGAGGCGCTGCGGCGCAGCCTCGCCTTCGAGGGGTACGACACGGAGGTGGCCGTGGACGGAGCGGACGCCCTGGAGAAGACCGGCGCCTACCAGCCGGACCTGATCGTCCTGGACATCCAGATGCCGAGGATGGACGGTCTGACGGCGGCCCGCCGGATCCGGGGCGCCGGTGACACACTGCCGATCCTGATGCTGACGGCCCGCGACACCGTCGGCGACCGGGTGACGGGGCTGGACGCGGGCGCCGACGACTACCTGGTCAAGCCGTTCGAGCTGGACGAGCTGTTCGCCCGTATCCGCGCCCTGCTGCGGCGCAGCTCCTACGCGGCGGCGGTGTCGGCGCAGGCCCAGGAGGACGAGGCGCTGGCCTTCGCCGACCTGCGGATGGACCTCGCGACCCGGGAGGTGACGCGGGGCGAGCGCCAGGTCGAGCTGACCCGGACCGAGTTCACGCTGCTGGAGATGTTCATGGCCCACCCGCGCCAGGTGCTCACCCGCGAGCAGATCCTGAAGGCGGTCTGGGGCTTCGACTTCGAGCCGTCGTCCAACTCCCTGGACGTCTACGTCATGTACCTGCGCCGCAAGACCGAGGCCGGCGGCGAGCCGCGCCTCGTGCACACCGTGCGGGGCGTGGGCTATGTGCTGCGGCAGGGCGGCGCGGAGTGAAGAGGCTCCTGCGCCGCTACCGCGCCCTGCCGATCCGGGCCCGGCTGGCGATGCTGGTCGCGGCGGCGGTGGCGTTCGCGGTGGCGGCGGTGTCGGTGACGTGCTGGTTCATCGTCAAGGGCAAGCTGTACGACCAGGCGGACCAGGACCTGCAGAAGGCGGTCGCCGTACCGCAGCACCAGCTGGAGAACCAGGTGAACTCCGCCCTGGCCCTGTGCCTGCAGAAGCCCTCGCCGTACTTCGGCGGCTTCCGGAGCACGTACTCGGAGGTGGTGAAGCCGGACGGCAGCGTGTGCCTGTTCACCAGCTCGCTGGGCCGGGTCAAGGTCACGGGCATCGACCGGGACGCGGTCGAGCGGGCGGGGACCTCCGACGACCACGGGGAGTTCCACAACAGCACGGACACCGACGGCACCCCGGTGCGGGTGCTGGTCGTACCGCAGGCGCTGCGCAACACCGCGGACAACTCTCTCGTCAAGGCCGCCGTCATCAACGCCGTCTCCCTGCGCAGCACCGAGAAGACCCTCAACGACCTCGCCCTGATCCTGCTCCTCGTCTCCGGGGTGGGTGTCATAGGGGCCGGGGCGGCGGGCCTCGCCGTGGCCCGGGCGGGCCTGCGCCCCGTCGACAAGCTCACCGAGGCCGTGGAACACGTGGCCCGGACGGAGGACCTCGCGATCCGGATCCCCGTGGACGACGACAGCGAGGACGAAGTGGCCCGGCTGTCGCGGTCGTTCAACTCGATGACCTCCTCGCTGGCCAGCTCGCGCGAGATGCAGCAGCAGCTGATCGCGGACGCCGGTCATGAGTTGCGTACCCCGCTGACCTCGCTGCGGACGAACATCGAGCTCCTCACCCGCAGTGAGGAGACGGGCCGTCCGCTGCCCCCGGAGGACCGCAAGGCGCTGCTCGCCTCGGTGAAGGCGCAGATGACGGAACTGGCGGCGCTGATCGGTGACTTGCAGGAGCTGTCCCGCTCGGAGAACCAGCGGGGCGAGCGGGTCGAGGTGACACCGCTCCAGGACACGGTGGAGGCGGCGCTGCGCCGGGCGCGGCTGCGCGGGCCGGAACTGACGATCACGGCGGACCTGGAGCCCTGGTTCGTGCGGGCGGAGCCTTCGGCGCTGGAGCGGGCGATCGTCAACATCCTGGACAACGCGGTGAAGTTCAGCCCCGAGGGCGGCACGATCGAGGTGCGGCTGACCGGGGGCGTGCTGACGGTCCGCGACCACGGTCCCGGCATTCCCGTCGAGGAACTCCCCCACGTCTTCGACCGCTTCTGGCGCTCCCCCAGCGCCCGCGCCCTCCCCGGCTCGGGCCTCGGCCTCTCCATCGTGGCCCGCACGGTCCGGCAGGCGGGCGGCGAGGTGGCACTGGGCCTCGCGGAGGACGGGGGGACGGTGGCGACGGTACGGCTGCCGGGTGCGCCTACGGCTCCGCCGGAGGCCATGTAGGAGGTTCGGGCTCCTGCCAGAAAACCTCTTCGACCACGATCTGGGGATCTTCGGCCCGGCGCACGAAGGTGTACTTCAGCCAGCCGTTTCCGTGATCGAAGTAGCAGATGTGGCGGCCCTTCGGCTCTGTGGAACGGGCCGGCTCGACGCCCATGCCGTCGGGAAGCCCGGCGTCAGCGTCGATGCCACGGAAATACGGGTCCTTCGCCGTGACCAGTTCGCCACGCGCTTCGAGAACCAGTTCCCGGATGTGCTCGGGCACTCCCTCGAAGGTGGCGAGGGCATCGACCCGCCAGTCCATCTGCCAGGGCGGCCCCATGAATCCCTCGGTCACTGGCCGGGCTCCAGTTCTCGGACCCGGTAGTGGATCTTGGCCGCCTCTTCGAGGAGCGCTTTGGCCTCAGCACTGTCGGTGCACTCGTACGCGGCCCGGTGTTCGAGATCGCGAACATGATCATCCAGCTCGGGATCCCGGGCGAGGGCGTACTCGCCCCACCAGCGAGCCATGAACGCCGGCACCGGACCGAGGTTGTAGGCGTCGGCGATGGCCCACTTCCAGTGCCGGTCGAAGTCCGGGAGGAGTTCGGGCGTGTGCTCGGCGATGGCGTCGCGCAGCGCCTTCGGTGTCCGCTCGGGCATGGGAGGGACAACGGGACCGGGCTCCGCAGCGTGCGCACTCATGCTCACTGTCCTCCTTCGACGTGCCGTGTCTACGACCATAACCGCCTCGTACCTCGTGCATCAGTAGTCCGTGAGCGGGCCGCGTCTTCCGGCCGCGAGATCCACGATGGAGGGGGCAGAGCTTCGAAGGGGGAACTTGAGCGACTTCACCCGAAGGTGCGCGGGCCGCCCTCGGCCGTGACGGTCAGTAGTAGCCGAGCATGCCCGGGGAGTCGATGTCGACCGTGAGGCTGCCGGGCGGGTACTCCCCCTCCTGGCCCGTGAGGATGATCGACATGCCGCCCGTCTCCACGTGGGGCTGGGCGACGTAGAGGGCATGGCAGACGTCGGGTCCGCCCCAGCCTTCGCGGTACATGGCGCCGACCGTGGCCGCCGCCACCTGGCTGAGCGGGTCCACCATGAGGCCCGCGAGGCCGAGGACGTCACTGGCCGACCCGGCGTCCTTCGCTTCGGCGCGCATGAGGCACAGCGCCGGGATGTGCAGCCAGTCGCCGGGAGTGTGGGCGACGTTGTCGGCCAGCTGGTGGAGGGCGCGGTGCCCCTGCGTGAGCGCGAGGACCGCGGTGGTGTCGAGGATGATCACGCTGCCTGACCCCGCTGGTTGTGCATCTTCTCCGCCGCCATCGCGTAGATGTTGGCCAGCACGTCCGGCCCCTTGTCCAGCTCCTCGTCCGTGAGGGTGCAGCCCAGGCGCTCCCGCAGAACCTTGCGGGTGGCGGCCACGCGTTCCGCGATCTGGGCGGCCGTGAGCTGCTGCTGCGCCAGCTCCTCCACCAGCTGCCCCAGGGTCTTCCCACGCTCCTTCGCCACCTCGGCGAGGTGGTCACGGGCCTGCCGGGACACCTGAATGGTCGTGTTGTCTGCCATATCTAAACCATAGCGTCGGCACGGCTTCGCTCGGCCGAAATCCCGGCATCTTCACCCGTTCGTGGCACCCCTCCCCCCGCACCCCGTCGCCGTACCCTCATATCCATGAGCAGCGACGACGCCCTGCACCCTTTTCCCTCCCGTTCGATCGAGACCTACGCCGAGCTCACCCCGGAGCAGGCCGAGGCCGTGCTCGCCCTGGTCGCCGAGGCCGGCCGGAGCGACGGCCAGCAGCCGGTGTCCGAGCAGGGGCGGCTGCAGTTGCGCGGCGGCGCCCGGGAGGGCGTCTCGCACCTGCTGCTGTCGGTCGACGGCGAACTCGTCGGCTACGCACAGCTGGAGGACACGGACCCGGTGGAGGCGCCGGCCGCCGAGCTGGTCGTCCACCCCGCGCACCGCGGGCACGGGCACGGGCGGGCGCTCGGCTCGGCGCTGATGGCCGCCTCGGGCAAGCGGCTGCGGGTGTGGGCGCACGGCGGGCACGCCGCCGCCCGGCATCTCGCCCAGGTGCTGGGGCTGACCCTGTTCCGCGAACTGCGCCAGATGCGGCGGCCGTTGGCGGGCCTGGAGCTGCCCGACCCGGTGCTGCCGGAGGGCGTGAGCGTACGGCCGTACCAGCCGGGCAAGGACGACGCGGCCTGGCTCGCGGTGAACACCGCCGCTTTCGCGCACCACCCCGAGCAGGGCTCGCTGACCCAGCGCGACCTGGACGACCGCAAGGCCCAGCCGTGGTTCGACCCGGCCGGGTTCTTCCTCGCCGAGCGGCGCGGGGAACTGGTCGGCTTCCACTGGACCAAGGTGCACGCGGCCGAGGGGCTCGGCGAGGTGTACGTGCTCGGGGTGCGCCCCGGCGAGCAGGGCGGCGGCCTGGGCAAGGCGCTGACCACCATCGGCCTGCGCCACCTCGCGGGGCTCGGCCTGCCCACAGCGATGCTCTACGTCGACGCCGACAACAAGGCGGCGGTGGCGGTGTACGAGCGGCTGGGGTTCGGCACGTACGAGACCGATCTGATGTACCGCACCGAGACGTGAGATAAGCGGGCAAAGAGCGCACAAGGGGCGGCCGGGTTGACGGGCGCCCCTTCTTTGCACCACCCTTTCACTACTCAATTAGTGAAAGGGTGGTTCAGCGCGTGGTCGAATACCGCATCGACCGGCACAGCGGTGTCGCCACCTACGTCCAACTCGTCCAGCAGACCAAACAGGCCCTGCGCCTGGGCCTGCTCCAGCCCGGCGACAAGCTGCCCACGGCCCGCGAGGTCGTGGAAGCCACCGCCATCAACCCCAACACCGTCCTCAAGGCCTACCGCGAACTGGAGCGGGAGGGGCTGGTGGAGGCCCGGCGCGGGCTCGGCACCTTCGTGCGGCGCTCGCTGGGCGCCGCCCCGGCCGACTCGCCGCTGCGGGCCGAGCTGGAGGACTGGGCGGCGAGAGCCGTCCAGGCGGGCTGGGACCGCGACGACGTGGCGGCCCTGTTCACCGCCGTACTCGACAAGCACTTCCAGGGAGAACGTTCATGACCGACACGGCACTGGAGGCCACCGGCCTCGGCAAGCGCTTCGGGCGCCGGGGCGGCTGGGCGCTGCGCGACTGCGCGTTCCGGCTGCCCGCCGGACGCGTGTGCGCCGTCGTCGGGCCCAACGGCGCCGGCAAGTCCACGCTGCTCGCGCTGGCCGCCGGACTGCTCTCGCCCACCGAGGGCCGGCTGACCGTGCTCGGCACGCTGCCCGCCGAGGCCCGCACCCGGGTCGGTTTCGTCGCCCAGGACAAGCCGCTGTACCCGCAGCTCACCGTCGCCGAGACGCTGCGCATGGGCGCCGACCTCAACCCCGAGCGCTGGGACGCGGACACCGCCGCCCAGGTCGTCGCGGCGGGCGACCTGGACCCGGCCTCCCGGATACGGTCGCTGTCCGGCGGCCAGCGCACCCGCGTCGCCCTCGCCCTGGCCCTCGGCAAACGCCCCGAACTGCTGCTCCTGGACGAGCCGATGGCCGACCTCGACCCGCTGGCCCGGCACGAGCTGATGGGCACGCTGATGGCGCAGGCCGCCCAGTACGGCACGACGATCGCGATGTCCTCGCACGTGGTCGCCGAGCTGGAGGACTCCTGCGACCACCTGCTGCTCGTCGGCGCCGGCCAGGTCCGGCTGGCCGGCGACATCGACGACCTGCTCGCCGCCCACCTGCGGATCAGCGGCCCGGCGGACACTTCGGGCTCCGGCGAGACCGGCCTCGACGCGCACACCGTCGTCGAGTCCCGGATCACCGGACGCCAGCTCAGCGCCCTGATCCGCCCCTCGGGTCCGCTCGCCGGCGACTGGCGCACCGCCACCCCGTCCCTGGAGGAACTCGTCCTCGCCCACCTGCGCAACCCCGGGGCGCCCGTCCTCACCGCCGCCCCGCAGGAGACCCTGGCATGACCACCGCCCCGACCACCGCCTCCCCGGCCGCGACGGCCCCCGCCCGCCCGCGCCAACTGCGCTGGCTGCTGCGGCTGCACCGGCCCGCCCTGCTCGTCTGGACCGGCCTCGTCGCCGTCCTCGCCGCCGCGCTGCTGTGGCTCGGCGGCCCCCTCACCGACTCCGCCGCCGCGGCCTGGCAGCAGTTCGACGCCTGCGGCATGAACCCGCACTGCGCCTACGACCAGACGTCGATCCTGCGCTACAAGGACTACTACAACTACCTGACGTACGCCGTCCTCGCCGTCCCCTTCCTCGCCGCCGCCTGGGCGGGTGCCGCCCTCACCGGCCGCGAGCTGGAGAACGGCACCGCGTGGCTCGCCTGGACCCAGGGCGTGCGCCCCGCCCGCTGGCTGGCCGGCAAGCTCGCCGCCCCGGCCGCCGCCATCGCCCTCGGCACCTGGCTGCTGACCTGGCTGTACCACCGGGCCTGGACGGCGGGCGAGGGCCGCATCGACACGGCCAAACCGTGGTCCGACCTCGCCACGTTCTACGCGGGCGGCCCCGTCGCCGTGGCGCTGGCCCTGGCCGGCCTCGCGACCGGCGTCCTCCTCGGCCTGCTGGTCAAGCGGCAGCTCGGCGCGCTGGGCGGCGCCCTGTGCGGCACCGGCCTCCTCTGGTTCGGCGTCCAGCAGGCCCTGCCCCACCTGTGGCCCACCGTGACCAGCGTCGCCGCGCTCGACAGCGACGGCCCGCGCGGCAGCGGCATCACCGTCGCCCAGGGACTCATCACCTCCAGCGGCGCCCGCATCACCGACCCGGGCTGCGGCAGCGGCACCTACGGCCCCTGCAAGGCGCTCTACGCCAAGCTGCACGCCGTCAGCTGGTACAAGGACTACCACCCGCAGTCCCACTTCTGGCCGCTGCACCTGATGGGCTGCGCCCTGCTGCTGGCCGTCGCCGCCCTGCTCACCGTCGTCGCCTTCCGGGTGCTGGCCCGCCGTACGGCACCGGGCCGCCCCCGGTCCGGCAAAGCCACCAAGGCCGGCAAGGCCGCCCGGGGCGCCGGGGGCGCCGTATGAGCGGCGGGGTCCTCGGCCTCGGGGGGCTGCCCCGCACGGTGCTGCGGCTGCACCGCACGTCCCTGCTGCTGTGGACCGCCGTCGTGGCCGGGCTGTCCGGCTGGCTGGTGTGGCTGAACGAGATCACCGCCGACCACGCCCGCGCGTCCCTGGCCCACTGCCGCCAGGGCCCGTGCACAGCCGTGTTCGGCGAGCAGACCTACAGCGAGCCGACCGGCTGGATCGGCACCCTCATCTGCTTCAGCTTCCTCGCCGTCGCCGTCTTCGCGGGCGGCGCGCTGATCGGCCGCGAACTGGAGTCCGGCACCGCGCGGCTGGCCTGGACGCAGGGGGTGACGCCGGTGCGCTGGCTGACCGCCAAGCTGGCCCTGCCCGCGCTCGCCGTGACCGTGGGCGGCACCGTCCTGGTGCTGGTGTTCCGCTGGGGCTGGGCGGCCAACCGGGACCTCATGGGCGACCACTGGTACGACACCGAGGTGTTCGCGGCCCGGGGCCCGCTCGTGGTGGCGTACGGCCTCGCCGCCCTCGCCGTCGGCACACTCACCGCACTGCTGCTGCGCCGCACCCTGGCCGCGCTCGGTGCCGCCTTCGCCGCGATGTGGCTGCTCGACTTCACCCTCGGCCGCTGCCGCGCGGACCTGTGGCCGGCACTGACCCGGACCTCGGCACAGCGGTTCACGCTGCCGGGCAGCGCCTGGCAGGTGAACGAGGGGCGGAACGCGCACGGGTATTTCGCCGTCTACCACCCCGCGTCCCACTTCTGGCCACTGCACCTGGTGGAGACGGGCATCGTCCTGGCCGTCGCCGCACTCGCCACCGCCGCCGCGTACGCGGTGCTGCGCCGCCGGGCCGCCTGAACGAACCGAGGGCGGCCCGGAGCCCGGGGTTCCCGTACGCCCTTTCCACGGGGGGAAGGGCGTACGGACCCCGAGGGACGAGTGGCCGGCGACCCCGGCGGGCCGGGACCGTGCGGGCCCTCCCCGTGTTTGTCGCCGGGTGTCGGTCCCCCGGTATCGGTCACCCCGTGTCGGTCCCCCGGTGTCGATCACCCGTGGGCCGCTCCCCGCTGTCCCGGACGTCATGTCGCCGTAACCGCTGATTCAGACTGGCTTGCGACGCTCGCCCCATGCAGCCCGCCGCGCCAGAGCCCTCCCCGCCCCCCGAGGGGCCCGCCGCCGCGCTCCCGGCCGTGCACTCCGACGCGCCTGTACGGCTCGTCACGCGGAAGAATGGGTTCATGAGTCAGCCAGACGCCCAGGCACCGGTCCAGCTCCAGCCCTCCGTGGGTTCCATCGCCGCGCACCGCCCGCACACCGTGGCCGCGGCCCTGTCCGACCTGGATCCCGACATCGACGCGGACATCGACGCGTACGAGGAGCCGGAGGACGGCGGCGAGCTGCCGCAGGGCCGGTTCCTGGACCGGGAGCGCAGCTGGCTGGCGTTCAACGAGCGGGTCCTGGAGCTGGCCGAGGACCCGAACACCCCGCTCCTGGAGCGGGCGAACTTCCTGGCGATCTTCGCCAGCAACCTGGACGAGTTCTTCATGGTCCGGGTGGCCGGACTCAAGCGCCGTATCGCCACCGGGGTCGCCACCCGGTCCGCGTCCGGGCTCCAGCCGCGCGAGGTGCTGGAGATGATCTGGGCGCGCTCGCGCGAGCTGATGGCCCGGCACGCCGCCTGCTACCACGAGGACGTCGCGCCCGCACTCGCGGACGAGGGCATCGAACTGGTGCGCTGGAACGAGCTGACGGAGAAGGAGCAGGCCCGCCTGTTCACCCTGTTCCGGCAGCGCATCTTCCCCGTGCTGACCCCCCTCGCGGTCGACCCCGCGCACCCCTTCCCGTACATCTCCGGCCTCTCCCTCAACCTGGCCGTCGTCGTACGCAACCCGGTCACCGGGCACCGGCACTTCGCCCGCGTCAAGGTGCCGCCGCTGCTCGCCCGCTTCCTGGAGAGCTCCCCGGGCCGGTACGTCCCGCTGGAGGACGTCATCGCCGCCCACCTGGAGGAGCTGTTCCCGGGCATGGAGGTGCTGGAGCACCACACCTTCCGGCTGACCCGCAACGAGGACCTGGAGGTCGAGGAGGACGACGCGGAGAACCTCCTCCAGGCCCTGGAGAAGGAGCTGATGCGGCGCCGGTTCGGGCCGCCGGTGCGGCTGGAGGTGGAGGAGTCCATCGACCGCGAGGTGCTGGACCTCCTCGTGCGCGAGCTGAAGATCGGCGAGGCCGAGGTGTACCCGCTGCCCGGCCCGCTCGACCTCACCGGGCTGTTCCGCATCCACAGCCTGGACCGGCCCGAGCTGAAGTACCCCAAGTTCGTCGCCGGCACCCACCGCGACCTCGCCGAGGTCGAGTCGGCGTCCCCGCCGGACATCTTCGCCGCCCTGCGCAGCCGGGACGTCCTGCTGCACCACCCGTACGACTCCTTCTCCACCTCCGTCCAGGCGTTCCTGGAGCAGGCGGCGGCCGACCCCGACGTGCTCGCCATCAAGCAGACGCTGTACCGGACTTCGGGCGACTCGCCGATAGTGGACGCGCTCATCGACGCCGCCGAGTCCGGCAAGCAGGTCCTCGTCCTGGTCGAGATCAAGGCCCGCTTCGACGAGCACGCCAACATCAAGTGGGCGCGCAAACTGGAGGAGGCCGGCTGCCACGTCGTCTACGGCCTCGTCGGCCTCAAGACCCACTGCAAGCTGTCCCTGGTGGTCCGCCAGGAGGGCGACGACACGCTGCGGCGCTACAGCCACGTCGGCACCGGCAACTACCACCCCAAGACCGCCCGCCTCTACGAGGACCTGGGCCTGCTCACCGCCGACCCGCAGGTCGGCGCCGACCTCTCCGACCTCTTCAACCGCCTGTCCGGCTACTCGCGCCGCGAGACCTACCGGCGGCTCCTCGTCGCCCCCAAGTCCCTGCGCGACGGCCTCGTCGCCCGCATCGACCGCGAGGCGCAGCACCACCGCGCGGGGCGGCCCGCGTTCATCCGGATCAAGGCGAACTCGATGGTCGACGAGGCCGTCGTCGACTCCCTCTACCGCGCCTCCCAGGCGGGCGTGCCGGTCGACGTGTGGGTGCGCGGCATCTGCGCGCTGCGCCCCGGCGTGGCCGGCCTCTCGGAGAACATCCGTGTCCGCTCCGTCCTCGGCCGGTTCCTCGAACACTCCCGGGTGTTCGCGTTCGGCAACGGCGGCGAGCCCGAGGTGTGGATCGGCAGCGCCGACATGATGCACCGCAACCTCGACCGCCGCATAGAGGCCCTCGTGCGGGTCACCGACCCCGCCCACCGCGCCGCCCTGAACCGGCTGCTCGACACGGGCATGGCCGACTCCACCGCGTCCTGGCACCTCGGCCCGGACGGCGAGTGGACCCGGCACGCGACGGACGCGGACGGCCAGCCCCTGCGCAACATCCAGGAGATGCTCATAGACGCCCGGAGGCGCCGGCGTGGCACAGCGACACCCTGACCCCCCGGCCCCCTCCACCCCGGCCCGCACGCCCGACGACGCCCTCACGGTCTATCTGCGCGCCCAGTCCACGGAGTTCCTCCGCGCCCTGCGCCTGCACGGGGAGGCGCCCGCCGAGTCCACGCGGGCGCTGCGGCGGGCCGCCCGCCGGCTGACCGCCATCCTCCACACCTACCGCCCGCTCCTGAACCCGGCCTGGTCCGACCAGCTCCACCCCGAACTGGCCTGGTTGTCGGGCACCTTGGGCGCGGAACACACCTACGAGGCCCGCCTGACCCGGCTGCTGGGGGCACTGGCCCGCCTGTCGGACCCCGCGTACGCGACCGTGAGCGGTCCACGGGCGGACCCCACCCCGCGCACCGGCTCGGGCGCCCCGGCCGCCACCGTCCACCTCGGCGCGACGAAGGCCGCCGCCCTGCTGGAACGCCAGCTCACCCTCGCCCGCACCCGCGCCCACTCCACCGCCCTCCAGGCGCTCGGCTCCGCGCGCTTCCACGCCGTGGCCGACAAGGTCGCCTTACTCGCCAGCGACGTCCCGCTGACCACCACCCCCGACGGCACGGACCTCCGCTCCCTCGCGGCCGCCGCCGAGGAACGCCTCACCGACGCCGTGGCGGCCCTCCCCGTCCTCCCGCCGGGCCACCCCTGCACCACCGAGCCCCCGCCGCAGGGCCTCTCGGACACGCCCTGGCACCAGGTCCGCCTGCTGCTGCGCCTGCACCGGTACGCCCAGGAGGTCCTGGACAGCGACGGCGACGGCTCCCCCCACCCCCGGCTCCGCACCGCCGCCCTCGCCCTGAACCGGCACCGGGACGCCGCCGAGGCGGCCGGCGCGGCGGCCCAGGCGGCCCGCACCCCCCGCATCGCCCCGGCCACGGCCTACACCCTCGGCGTCCTCCATGCCGACCAGCGCCACGAGGTCGAGGCGTGCCGCTTCGCCTTCCAACAGGCCTGGCGACAGCGGCCGGTGGCCCCGGCCCCCCACTGAGCGCCCCCGGCACCCCAGCCTCCGCCGGGCTAACCCGCGCCGTGCCGCTCCGCGTCCGTACGGGCCTGGCTCCGGGCCCGGCGGGCGGGGCCGCGCCAGCCGCAGCTGCACCGGGCCACGCAGAACCGGCCCTTTTCGTCCGTCGTCGTGCGGTGTTCCTCCTGCGCCACGCCGCCCACCGTACCGAGCCCGGTCGGGCGGGCCGCGTGACGGCACCTCCTACCCGTCGTTAACCGGAACGACAGACGGCCCGTGACGGACGTACCGGCTGGGGGTAGGCAGGCGATGGAGCGGCGGCAGCACACGCGCGCGGGCAGAACAGTCGTCGCGATGGGCATCCTGTTCGGGCTCGGCGTGTGCGCCACCGGGTGCGCGGGCCGGGGCGCAGCCGCCGATGACGCGGGCGGCGCCGCCGACCCGGTGGGCGCGCTGCACCGGGCCGCGGGCGCGCTCCGCGCGGCGGGCACCTCCAAGGCCAGTACGGCGATGGAGATGGCGACCGGCGGCACCCGCGTCACCATCCGCGGCCGGGGCGTCTACGACTACCGGCGCCGGCTCGGCCGACTGAGCGTCGTCCTGCCCGACGACCCCGCCGGCACTCCCGAGCACCGCCCGATCACCGAACTCCTCGCCCCGGGCGCCCTCTACATGAAGAACCGCGGCGCCGGGGTGCCCGCCGACAAGTGGGTCCGGGTGGACACCGCGACCCTTTCCGACGGCAATCTCGTCACCGGCGGCGCGACCGACCCGTACGAGGCGGCGGAGATCCTGCGCGGGGCGCACACGGCGACGTACGTGGGCCGGACCGAGGTCGGCGGGATCGACGTACGGCACTACCGTGGGACCGCCGACCTGGCCCTCGCGGCACGCGGCGCCCCCGCGGAGGACCGGGCCGCCCTCCGCGCGGCCGCCAAGGGCTTCGCCACCGCCTACGTCCCCTTCGACGCCTACCTCGACGACGAGGGCCGCATCCGCAAGCTCCGGCAGAGCTTCGCCTTCGTCAACGGCCGCCAGAAGGCCCCGGTGGCAGTCGCCTCCACCACCCTGCTGTACGCCTTCGGCACCCCCGTCGACATCACGCTCCCGCACCCCCGGGACATCTACGCCGGCCGCATCGCCGAAGACGAGACGGACGACCCCGCGCACTAGTCCGCCGGGCCGCTTGACGCCACCCCTGAACTAGCCCGTCCGTGCCATGCGCGGTGTGTAGACCGCTCCCTACTCTAGGAAGTCGGTGACGGCAGAGGAGAGGTGAGGCGAGTGGCTCCGGTCGGCGGCACGGCGGTACAGGACCACGTGGCCCTCGCCGAGATCGAACTCTGCGGCGAACTCATCATCGCCGCCTCCGAAGCAGAAGACCGCCTGAGCCTGGAAAGCATCGACGAGGTGCTGAGGGTGCGCCCCGAAGGGGCGCGGGGAACTGCGCGACCAGCCACGACGGCGCCGCAGCCGAACAACGACCCGTACCGCCCCTCACGTCCTACGTCCTTAGCAGGCGCGCAATCGCCTTCGTAGCCTCCTCCACCTTCACATCGATCTCCTCGCCCCCCTTGACCGCCGCGTCAGCGACACAGTGCCGCAGATGCTCCTCCAGCAGCTGCAGCGCGAAGGACTGCAGCGCCTTCGTGGACGCGGACACCTGCGTGAGTATGTCGATGCAGTACGTGTCCTCCTCGACCATCCGCTGCAACCCCCGGATCTGCCCCTCGATCCGCCGCAGCCGCTTGAGGTGCTCGTCCTTCTGCTTGTGGTAACCGTGCGTCGTCGGCCCGGAGGGCGCCGCGCCGGCCTCGGTCGTCGTCATCGCGTCCTCCCGTATGACACATATACCCCTGGTGGGTATATGGTACCGAATTCTGCCCGGTAGGCGCCTCTTGCCCTGCCCCCGTGCCGAGCACTGCGGCCGATGGGCGACACTGGTTGGCGGCCCGATAGCCGTGGCCGGATGATGCGCCTAGCATCAGCCTGACCGAAACCGAAGCACCCCGAGGACCCCACGTGCGCTTTCGTCTGACCCCCAGGGAGACGAGCTTCTACGACATGTTCGCCGCGTCCGCGGACAACATCGTCACGGGCTCCAAGCTCCTGATGGAACTGCTCGGGGCGGACTCCTCCGCCCGGGCCGAGATCGCAGAGCGTATGCGGGCCGCGGAACACGCCGGTGACGACGCCACGCACGCGATCTTCCACCAGCTGAACTCCTCGTTCATCACGCCGTTCGACCGTGAGGACATCTACTCCCTCGCGGGCTCCCTCGACGACATCATGGACTTCATGGAGGAGGCCGTCGACCTGGTCGTCCTCTACAACGTCGAGGAACTGCCCAAGGGCGTCGAGCAGCAGATCGAGGTGCTCGCGCGGGCGGCCGAGCTGACCGCCGAGGCCATGCCGAACCTGCGGACCATGGCCAACCTCACCGAGTACTGGATCGAGGTGAACCGGCTGGAGAACCAGGCGGACCAGATCCACCGCAAGCTCCTGGCCCACCTGTTCAACGGCAAGTACGACGCCATCGAGGTGCTGAAGCTCAAGCAGATCGTGGATGTCCTGGAAGAGGCGGCGGACGCGTTCGAGCACGTGGCGAACACGGTGGAGACCATCGCGGTCAAGGAGTCCTGAGGCGTCGATGGACACCTTCGCCCTGGTCGTGACCATCGCGGTCGCGCTCTTCTTCACGTACACGAACGGTTTCCACGACTCGGCGAACGCGATCGCGACGTCGGTATCGACGCGGGCGCTGACCCCGCGGGCGGCGCTCGCCATGGCCGCCGTGATGAACCTCGCGGGCGCCTTCCTGGGCTCCGGGGTCGCCAAGACCGTCAGCGAGGGCCTGATCGAGACGCCGTCCGGCTCCACCGGCATGGGCATCCTGTTCGCGGCGCTCGTCGGCGCGATCGTCTGGAACCTGGCCACCTGGTACTTCGGCCTGCCCTCCTCCTCGTCCCACGCGCTGTTCGGCGGGCTGGTGGGCGCCGCGCTGGCGGGCAGCACGACGGTGCACTGGAGCGGGGTGCTCGACAAGGTCGTCATCCCGATGTTCCTGTCCCCGGTGGTCGGCCTGATCGTCGGCTACCTGGTGATGACGGCGATCATGTGGATCTTCCGCCGCGCCAACCCGCACAAGGCCAAGCGCGGCTTCCGCATCGCGCAGACCGTGTCCGCGGCCGGCATGGCGCTCGGGCACGGCCTCCAGGACGCCCAGAAGACCATGGGTGTCGTGGTGATGGCCCTGGTCATCTCGGGCCACGAGACGTACGGCGACCCGATCCCGGTCTGGGTGAAGATCGTCTGCGCGCTGATGCTGTCGCTGGGCACCTACGCGGGCGGCTGGCGCATCATGCGCACGCTGGGCCGCAAGATCATCGAGCTGGACCCGCCGCAGGGCTTCGCGGCCGAGGCGACCGGCGCGTCGATCATGTTCACCACGGCGTTCGTCTTCAAGGCGCCGATCTCCACGACCCACGTCATCACCTCGGCGATCATGGGTGTGGGCGCGACCAAGCGGGTCAACGCGGTCCGCTGGGGCGTGGCCAAGAACATCGTCCTCGGCTGGTTCATCACCATGCCGGCGGCCGCCCTGGTCGCGGCGGCGGCCTTCGGGATCATCGACCTGGCCGTGCTGTGACGCCGTAGTCCGGTACGGGAAAGGCCCACCCCCCCGCGCGGGGGGGGTGGGCCTTTCTGGTCCCCGGGGTGGCACCGCCATGCAGCACCGCGAGGAGTCCGGGAGGGGCAGCCGAGGGAGGTGGCTCAGCCGAAGCGGCCCGAGATGTAGTCCTCCGTCGCCTGGACCGAGGGGTTGGCGAAGATCCGGGCGGTCTCGTCGATCTCGACCAGCCGGCCCGGCTGCCCCACGGCCGCCAGGTTGAAGAACGCCGTACGGTCCGACACGCGCGCCGCCTGCTGCATGTTGTGCGTCACGATGACGATCGTGAACCGTTCCTTCAGCTCACCGATCAGGTCCTCGATGGCGAGCGTGGAGATCGGGTCCAGCGCCGAGCACGGCTCGTCCATCAGCAGCACCTTCGGCTCCACGGCGATCGCCCGCGCGATGCACAGCCGCTGCTGCTGACCGCCGGACAGCCCGGCCCCCGGCTTGTTCAGCCGGTCCTTGACCTCGTTCCACAGGTTCGCCCCGCGCAGCGACTTCTCCACGATGTCGCCCAGCTCGCTCTTCTTCGCGGTGCCGTTCAGCCGCAGCCCCGCCGCCACGTTCTCGAAGATCGACATGGTGGGGAACGGGTTCGGCCGCTGGAACACCATGCCGACCTCGCGCCGCACCGACACCGGATCGACGCCCGTGCCGTACAGGTCCTCGGCGTCGAGCATCACCTTGCCCTCGACGCGCCCGCCGGGCGTCACCTCGTGCATGCGGTTCAGCGTGCGCAGGAACGTCGACTTGCCGCAGCCGGACGGCCCGATGAACGCCGTCACCGAACGCGGCTCGACCGTCATCGAGATGTCCTCGATCGCCTTGTGGGAGCCGTAGTAGGCGGTCAGCCCGCTCACGTCGATTCGCTTGGCCATGATTGTCACGTCACTTCCGACTAGCGCGGCGACCTGCGGCGGGCGATGCCGCGGGCCACCAGGTTGAGGATCATCACGAAGGCGATCAGCGTGAGGGACGCCGCCCAGGCGCGGTCGTACGCCGCCGTCGAGCCCGAACTCTGCGAGTACTGCTGGTAGATGTAGAGCGGCAGCGACGCCTGGGCGCCCTCGAAGGGGTTCGCGTTGATGAACGGGTTGCCCCACACCAGCAGCAGCACCGGCGCGGTCTCCCCGGCGATGCGGGCGATCGCCAGCATGACGCCGGTGACGATGCCGCCGGCGGAGGTCGGCAGCACCACCCGCAGGATGGTGCGCCACTTCGGCACGCCGAGGGCCAGCGACGCCTCCCGCAGCTCGTTCGGGACGAGCTTGAGCATCTCCTCCGTGGAGCGGACCACGACCGGCATCATCAGGATCGCCAGGGCGAGCGAGCCCGCGAACCCGAAGGGCTGCATGTCGGCCATCAGCATCAGGCTGAGGATGAACAGGCCCGCGACGATCGACGGGATACCGGTCATGACGTCCACGAAGAACGTGATCGCCTTGGCGAGCCGTCCCCGCCCGCCGTACTCCACGAGGTAGATCGCGGTGAGCACCCCCACCGGCGCGCCGATCGCGGTCGCGAGGCCCACCTGCTCCAGGCTGCCGAGGATGGCGTGGTAGATGCCGCCGCCCGGCTCGGAGTCGGCGACCACGCCCATGGAGTGGGTCAGGAAGTAGACGTCGAGGACCTTCACCCCGCGCTGCACGGTCGTCCAGATCAGTGAGACCAGCGGCACGACGGCGAGCAGGAACGCCACCCACACCAGCGAGGTCGCGATCCGGTCCTTGGCCTGCCGGCGGCCCTCGACGCGGGCGGCGAGGACGTACGTGCCGAGGACGAAGAGGAGCGCGGCGATCAGCCCCCACTCCACCTTGCTGTCCATCCCGGCCGCCACCCCGATGCCGGCGGCGCCGGCCGCGGACCCGGCGGCGATCGCCCACGGCGACCACTTCGGGAGCCGGGCGCCCTGAAGGCTACCGCCGCGCGCGGGCACGTTGTCGGTGATCGCGCTCATGCGGCCGCCCCCGAGTACTCCTCGCGGCGGGCGATGATCGCCCGGGCCGCTCCGTTGACCAGCAGGGTGATGACGAACAGGACGAGACCGGAGGCGATCAGCGCGTCCCGGCCCGACTCGGTGGCCTCGCCGAACTTGGCGGCGATGTTCTGCGCGAAGGTGCCGCCGCCCGGGTCGAGGAGGCTGGCCTGGATGTCGAACGTCGGCGACAGGACGGTGGCGACGGCCATCGTCTCGCCGAGCGCGCGGCCGAGGCCCAGCATCGACGCGGAGATCACACCGGAGCGGCCGAACGGCAGCACGGCCGTGCGGACCACCTCCCAGCGGGTGGCGCCGAGGGCGAGGGCCGCCTCCTCGTGCATGCGCGGGACCTGCCGGAACACCTCACGGCTGACGTTGGTGATGATCGGCAGGATCATGATCGCGAGCAGGATGCCCACGGTGAGCATCGACCGGGGCGCGCCGCCCTCCCAGGAGAACAGCCCGGTCCAGCCGAGATAGGTGTCGAGCCAGCCGAAGAGGCCGGTCATGTGCGGTACGAGGATCAGCGCGCCCCAGAGGCCGTAGACGATGGACGGCACGGCGGCGAGCAGGTCGACCACGTAGGCGATGGGGCCGCTCAGCCGGCGCGGGGCGTAGTGCGTGAGGAACAGCGCGATGGCGACGGCGACCGGGACGGCGAGGGCCATCGCGATGACCGAGGAGACCACCGTGCCGAAGGCCAGCACGGCGATGCCGAAGACCGGCGGGTCGATGTTGGTGTTCCACTCGAAGCCGGTCAGGAAGTTGCCGTGGTCCGTGCTGATCGCGAGTGAGGCGCGGTAGGTGAGGAAGACCGCGATCGCGGCCATGATCACCAGCAGCAGGATGCCGGAGCCACGGGAGAGGCCGAGGAAGACGCGGTCGCCGGGGCGGGTCACGCTCCGGACGGCGGCGTGCCGGGGCTCGTCGGGGCCGGTCGCAGGCGCCGGGGCCGGCGACGGCGTGGGTGTCGGCGCCGGCGCGGGTGTCGGCTGGGGTGTCGGCTGGGGCGGGGATGCGTCGGGTGTCTGCGTCGGTATGTCCATCGGGTTCTCCGGTCTGCGGAGCCGCGGCCCTCCCGGGCGTACGACGGCTCATGGCGGCGGTGCACCGGACGGCGCGGGCCCGGTCCGCCCCGGGAGGAGGTGGACGGGCCGCGCACGGGATCGGTCAGGTCAGCTCAGGCCCTCGATGGTGCTGCGGACCTTGGTGATGATCTCCTCGGGCATCGGGGCGTAGTCGATGCCGCTGAGGTTCTTCTGGCCGTCCTCGGAGGCGATGTAGCGCAGGAACGCCTTGGTCGCGGGCAGCGTGTCGGCCTTGTTGCCCTTGTCGCAGACGATCTCGTACGTCACCAGGGTGATCGGGTAGGCCCCGTCCGCCTGGGTCTTGTAGTTGAGCTGGAGCGACAGGTCCTTGCCGGTGCCGGTGATCTTGGCGTCGGCGATGGCCTTGGTGGCGCTGTCGGTGGTGGGGGCGACCGGCGCGGCGGCACCGGTGTCGATGCTGACCGCCTTGACGCCGTCGCCGACGTAGGACAGCTCGAAGTAGCCGATGGCGCCGTTGGTCTGCTTGACCTGCTGGGCCACACCGGAGGACTGCGCGGCGGACTGGCCGCCCTTGGCCTGCCAGGTCTTGCCGCCGGAGTACTTCCAGTTGTCCGGGGTGGTGGCGATCAGGTACTTGGTGAAGTTGTCCGTCGTACCGGAGTCGTCCGAGCGGTGGAACGCCTGGATCTTCAGGTCGGGCAGCTTCGCCTTGGGGTTCAGCTTCTTGATCTCGGGGTCGTTCCAGTTGGTGATCTTGCCGTCGAAGATCTTGGCGAGGGTCGGCGCGTCCAGGACCAGGTTGTCCACGCCCTCGACGTTGTAGCCGACGGCGATCGGGCCGCCGACCATCGGCAGGTCGATGCCCTGGCCGCCCTTGCAGACCTTCTGCGAGGCGGTGACCTCCTCCGGCTTCAGCGCCGAGTCGGAGCCGGCCCACGGGATCTGGCCCTGGGTGAAGGAGGTGACACCGGCGCCGGAGCCGCCCGCCTTGTAGTTGATCTGCACGCCGCAGGCCTGGGAGAAGGTCTTCACCCAGGCGTCGATCGCGTTCTTCTGCGCGGAGGAGCCGTCGGACAGCAGCTGCCCCTTGGCGCCGTCGCACTTGACGGAGCTCGCGTTGGCGGTGGACGAGGCACCGCCCGACGTCTTGCCGCCCGTGTCGTCGGAGCCGCACGCCGTCAGGGCCAGGGCGCCGGAGACGGCGACAGCACCGAGGGACAGGGCGCGCAGCCGGTTCTTGCGCTGAAGCTTCACGTTCGGGTGTTCCTTCCAGGAGCCGCCGCTGTCGGCGGCGTGCGAAGTCAGGTCGGTGCGCAATCCTCGCCGCACCGGGCACGGCCGAAACTAGGCAGAACAGGTGAAGCCGCCGATGGCCCGAAGTGAACGCGGAGTGAACCCCTGCCGTCAGTGCGGTGAGGTCACGGAACGCTCACGGAACCGGCGGGGAACCCGCGCGGGCGCATCGTCGTCTCGTACGAAGAGAGCCGGGCTTCCGTGCGGGGTCCGGAGCGGGCGTGGAGGGACGAGGGACATGGAACGGCGTACGTTCATCTCGGGCGGGGCGGCCGCCCTGGCCGCGACGGCGCTGGCCGGGTGCGGCGCCGGCGACGGCTCGCCCGGCGCCGACTCGCCCTCCCCGGCCGCTGCTGCCGGCTCCTCCGCGCCGGCGATGCGAACGACCAGTCAGGCGGCCGCGGCGAACTGGACTGCCCTCGCCCGCGACCTCGACGGCACGCTGGTGCGCCCCGGCGACGCGGCCTGGAAGACCGCCCACCAGCTGTACAACACCCGCTTCGACGGCCTGAAACCGGCCGCGGTGGCGTACGTCGCCCACACCGACGACATCCGTACGACGCTGGCGTACGCCCACGCCCACCACATACCCGTGTCGATCCGCAACGGCGGCCACTCGTACGCGGGTTACTCCTCCGGGGACCACCGGCTGATCCTGGACGTGTCCAGGCTGAACCGGATCCGGGTGAGCGGCGGGCAGGCGGTCGTCGGCGCCGGCTCGAAACTGATCGACGTCTACCGGGGGCTGGCCGCGAAGGGCGTGACGATCCCGGCGGGCTCCTGCCCCACGGTCGGCGTCTCCGGCCTGACGCTGGGCGGCGGCCACGGGGTCGCGTCCCGGGCATACGGCCTGACCTGCGACAGCCTCACCCAGGCGACGATCGTCACCGCCGACGGCACCCAGCTCACCGCCGACGCCACCCATCACGCCGACCTGTTCTGGGCGCTGCGCGGCGGCGGCAACGGAAACTTCGGCGTCGTCACCGAGCTGCGCTTCCGGACGCATCCGCTGCGACAGGGGGTGACCGGGTACCTGACCTGGCCGTGGTCGAAGGCGGCGGCGGTCGTCAAGGCGTGGCAGGAGTGGGGGCCGTCCCAGCCGGACGAGATCTGGTCGTCGCTCCACCTGGCGAGCGCGGGCGGGACTCCCACGATCTCCTTGGCCACCTTCTCCCTCGGTTCCTACGGCGACTTGAAGAACGCGGTGGACCGCCTGGCCCACGCGGCCGGCGCCAACGCGTCCTCGGTCTCGCTGCACCGCCACGGGTACGAGGAGGCGATGGAGATCTACGCCGGCTGCTCGTCCTTCGCCACGGAACCCCAGTGCCACCTGCCCGGCACGACCCCGGGCCGCTCCCCGCAGGGCCGTCTCGGCCGCGAAACATACTCGGCCCGCTCGGACTTCTTCGACCGCTCCCTGTCTCCCTCGGGCATCCAGACCCTCCTCCACCAGATCGGCTCCGTGCGCGGGGGTGCGGGCAGCATCGCCCTCACCGCACTCGGCGGCGCGGTCAACCGGGTCTCCCCGACGGCCACGGCCTTCGTCCACCGCCGCTCGCGCATGCTGGCCCAGTACATAGCCTCCTGGCCGGCGGGGGCCTCCGGCACCTCAGCCCAGTCCTGGCTCACCTCGGCCCACACCGCCATGCGCGGGTACGCCTCCGGCGCGGCCTACCAGAACTACACGGACCCCACCCTCCGGGACTGGCGCAAGGCGTACTACGGGGCGGGGGCGTCGCGCCTGGCGGCAGTGAAGAAGCAGTACGACCCGACGAGGTTCTTCTCCTACGCCCAGGGCGTCTAGCCCGGGGCAGTTACGGCCCGTCGCCTACTGCGGCCCGGCGGGGGCCGTTCGCGCAGTTCCCCGCGCCCCTAACGGGGCACTGCCCCCCGAGCTCCGTCGCCGACTGCGGGCGCATCGTGGCCACTCGCGCAGTTCCCCGCGCCCCTTTGGGGCGCGTTCCAGCCGGCGGCAGACGGCGACGCGCCGACCCTGCCCACCCAGCTGCGGGCATGCGTGCCGCTAGGGGCGGCACGGGTGGGCGCAGCGGCGCCCTGGTAGCGCCGGTAAGCGAAACGCCCCCCGGCCCGCACCGACGCCGGTTACGCCGCCAAGTCGCGTTCCTCTGAGGTCGCCGGCTGCCGGGCACCGGGAAGCGCGGGGTCGGCGGAAGGGACGGACCGGCGCCGCACGAGCCACCCGGCCCGGGAAGACCGCTCCACCGCCCGCATCAGCGGAGTGAGCAGAGCCATGGCCAACGGCGACAACAGCAGAGCAACAGCCGTACCGAGCGCGAACCCACCCACCACATCAGTCGGATAGTGCACGCCCATGTACACCCGGCAGAACCCCTCCAGCAGCGCCAGCCCGATCCCCACCAACCCGAACCGCCGGTTGGCGACGAACAGCCCGACCCCCAACGCCATGGTGATGGTCGCGTGGTCGCTCACAAAGGAGAAGTCCGTCTTGCCGGAGACGAGGACATCGAGCCCCTGATGGTCGACGAACGGCCGGGGCCGTTCCACGAACCCCCGGATCGGCACGTTCACCAGCACCGCGATCCCCGCGGCGAGCGGCGCCCACACCAGCGCGGCCACGGAGGACGGCGCGTTCTCGTCCCCCCGCCGCCGCACACTCCACCAGCACCACACCACCAGCAGCACCATCGCGACCAGCAGCCCGTACTCACCGACGAACTCCATGACCCGGTCGAACCAGTGCGGCGCGTCCTTGGCCAGGCCATTGATGTCGTACAGCAGGTCGACGTCGGGGTTGGATCCGGATTCGGCGAGTACAGCCATGGTGCTGCGGCTCCTTCCTCGTCTACCGGACGCACCTCGTGTGCGTCGCTACTGCCCCCGCCAACAGGAACGCACGGCCCCTGTCCATACGTTCCTGTCTCCACGGAACGATCACGCAGACGTTATCGAAGAGAGACTCATTCTCGCAGCTCAGGGGGCAGGTTCACGTACGGTTCACACCGTTGTGGGCAATGCTTTCGCGCCATCTTCGGTCACCCGGGTCGCTCCGAAGTAGTCCGCGCCGTCGATGGGGTCGAACCGGATCACGGCCCCGGTCCGGGGCGCGTCGATCATGTACCCGCCGCCGACGTAGATGCCCACATGGTGGATCGCCCGGGAGTCGCTCGGGTCGTGCGAGAAGAAGACGAGGTCGCCCGGCAGCAACTGGTCCCGCGAGGGGTGCGGCCCGGCGTTGTACTGGTCGTTGGCGACCCGGGGAAGCGTGATGCCGACGCTCGCGTACGCGGCCTGGGTCAGACCCGAGCAGTCGAAGCGTCCTCCCTGGTCAGCGGTGCCCTCGCCGCCCCACAGGTAGGGCGTGCCGAGCTTCTTCTGGGCGAACGCGATGGCTCCGGCGGCCTGCCGGCTGGGGCTGAGCCGCCCGCTCGGCGCGGCGAAACTCCTGGACAGGCTGCGGATCCGCTTGACGTAGTTCTGCGTCTCGCTGATGGCCGGGACACCGCCCGCCTTGATGACCCGGTAGGCGCCCGCGTTGTACGCCGCGAGCATGTTGTCGGAGGTGTTCCCAGGGACGTCCTTGACGTACTTGGCGAGTTCGCAGTCATAGGACGCGGCCGACGGAATCGCGTCATTCGGGTCCCAGATGTCCCGCTTGCCGTCGCCGTTCCCGTCGATTCCGTGCGTCGCCCAGGTGCTCGGGATGAACTGGGCGATGCCGCGCGCGTCGGCCGGACTCACGACGGTCGGATTCCAGCCGCTCTCCTGGTACAGCTGGGCGGCGAGCAGGGCCGGCGTCAGCGCCGGGCACAGGTTCCCCCACCGCGCCACGAGCGTCGTGTACGCCGCCGGCACCGCCCCCTTGGCCAGCCCCCGGCCCCCCGAGGTGACCCCGTTCAGCAGGTTCCCGGCGACGACGTACACGCCGACGACCAGCAGCATGACGAAACTCAGCCCAAGCCCGACAGCCGCCCCACCGAACACCCATACCTTCCGCACGGGACAACTTTCCCTCACCGAGGCCCGGTTCGACAGCACCCTCGCGTGATGTGGCGTCATTTCACGCCGTGTCCGCGCTCTTTTCAGCCAACGCCGGTGGGTCGGCGGCTGAGCCAGGGCGCCGGCGCAGCCCGGTCGCGACATCCGGATTCTCGTCGATGCTCGCGACCAGGGCGTAGTGCACGGTGCGCACGGACGGGTAAACGCGGAATTCGGTTGCGCGCGTTTCAGCCGTTCACTGACTCAATTCGAGCGAAAAGCGGTGCGACACCCGAATACGCTGATGGCATTGTTTGTCGCGTCAGCTTCCAACGGGGCTGTCATCAACAGCCTTTGCGGAAGCTTTCCTTCATGCCTATGACCCATGCTTTTCGGTCGTCGTCGCGCCGTCAGGGCGCGAGGACGAGGACGGCTTCCGAGGCGTCTTCCGTCCCTCGTGGGCACGGCCGGACTCTGGTGTGGCTGATACCCGTGCTGTGGACCGTGGGCCTCGGGCTGTGGGGGCTGTCGCGGCAGAACAGCGTGTGGCGGGACGAGGCCGCGACGTGGCAGGTGGCCCAGCGGTCCACGGCTGAGATCTGGCACATGCTGGCCCACGTCGACGTCGTGCACGGGTGCTACTACCTGTTGATGCACGCCCTGTTCGAGACCTTCGGGCCCAGTACCACGACGCTGCGGTTGCCGTCGGTCCTGGCCATGGCGGCCGCTGCCGGATGTGTCGGCGCCATCGGTCGGCAGCTGGCGGGTTTCTGGACCGGGTTGGCCGGGGGAATGGCCTTCGGGCTGCTTCCCGCCGTGCAGTTCTATCTCCAGGAAGGACGCCCGTACGCACTGGTCGCGGTCGGCGCCGCAGCCTCCACCCTGCTCCTCACCAAGCTGCTGCTGCGCGACCGAGGTCGCACGCTGTACTGGGCCTTCTACGGCAGCACGGTGCTGCTGAGCGGGCTGCTGAACTGGCTCTCGCTCATGGTGCTGCCCGCGCATCTCGCGACTCTCGTCTGGACCCGGGCGAGCCGGCGGATTTGGCTTCGGTGGGCGGTTTCCTCCGGCGCGGCCACGGCCTGTGTGCTGCCCCTGATCCTTTTCAGCCGAACCCAGTCCGCGCAGGTGTCGTGGATACCCCCGCTGACCTGGCACATGCTCATCGGCCCGGCGATCCTGCTCGCGATCGGCGGGGCCGGTGCTCTCCTGGACCGGCCCCGAGCAGGCGAGCTGTCCGTGGCCGCCGTCGGTCTGCCGCTGCTGGCGGTGCCGCAGACCGGCCTCATCGGTCTCTCCCTGGTCCAGCCGCTGTTCCTGGACCGGTACGTCCTCTTCAGCATGCTGGGTCTGGCCCTGCTCATCGGCAGGATCGTCGGCGCCGTCGTCACGGCCGTGCGGCAGCGGCACCCGGGGGCGTCGATATGGGTCCTCCCCACCGTGATCGCGGTGGCGACGGCAGCCCTGTTGCCGCAGTCGCTCGCCAAGCGGTCTCCCTCAAGCCGGGTGGACGACGTCCTGGCGGTCTCCTCTGATGTGCGGTGGATGAAGAAGACGGGTGACGGCGTGCTCTTCATCCCGTCGGCCCGACGGGACACCAAATCCGTCTGTCCGGCCGACTTCTCGGGTCTGCGGGATATCGCCCTGGCCGAGAGTCCGGAGAAGTCCGGAACGCTCAAGGGTGTGGAATCCGCACCGGACCGAATACGGGCGGCGATGCTGGCTCGCACACGCATCCTGCTGGTCACCGACGCGACCGGCGTGGCAAAGCCCCCGCAAGCCGAGCGGGACAGGATGAAGGCGTCCGTGCTGAAGAGGTACTTCCGGGCCGTGGCCGACCAGCAGGTGCGCGGCCGGCGGGTGACGGTCTACGAACGGCTCGCGTCGGCGCGTTGAACACCGGCACCTCGGACACCTGCGCCACAGCTCCCTTCAGCCCGACGTCGCGTCCGCGTACAGTTCCGCCGCCGGGCGGCCGAAAGCCACGCTGTAGGAGACGTCCGGGGTCGAGCCGCCCCGCTCGTGGCCGCCGAGGACGCCGACGAGCTGTCCGCTTCCGTTCACCCACGGGCTGCCGCTGGTGCCGCTCGTGAAGGCGGGGCAGTCGATGCGCTGCTGCGTAGGGCTCTGCCGGCCCGGCTTGTTGGTGCACCTGATGGGCACGTCGAGGGAGCTCGGGTAGCCGGTGAGCGTCACCGGCGTCGACCCCGTGACCGTCCCGGCCGCGAACCGGTTGGCGCCGACCAGGTCCTCGATCCGACGTCCCCCGCCGTCCAGCTCCTCCACGTAGGCGAAGGCGACGTCGCTGTCCTCGTCCTCCCCGCTCGCCCACGCGTCCGGCATGAACCGCTTCGTCACCTTCCACACCCCGTACGGCGCCTTCCCGTCCCGGTACCCCGGCACGAAGACCCGGTCGCCCTCGGTCCCGCCCACGCAGTGCGCGGCCGTCGCGATCAGATTGCCCTGCGGGCTGTGCACGACGGAGGCGGTGCAGAAGTGGTGGCCGGCCAGGTCGTCGGCGTTCTCCGTCCCGAACAGCGCGCCCACCCGCATGCTCTGCCGACTCACCCCGGTCACCACGGTGACCCCGAGCGGCCCGCGCCCGTCGTCGGCGGCGGCCACCGACGCGGACGTCAGCGCCAGCATGATCACCGCCCCGAGCAACGCGGGACGCGAGCTGACCGAGATGCGTGAGCTGCGCTTCATCAGGCCTCACTCTGTCGCAAGAAGGTGAGAATGCCTCCCCGACTTCACTGAGAATTACCTGTGAACCTCCCTGAGCGCGGACGGAGAGGTCAGCCTGAACACGTATCTCATATGACGATCCCTCCACGGTACTGTCCTGCCCTCACCTCCGCCTCTTCATCCGTCACCCCAGGTCATCACCCCTGGCAGTCGGCCCACAGCAGTTTCCCGCCCCGCGACGCGCCCAGTTGCCGCAGCACCGAGACGCCCCAGGAATCCGCGCACGCCTTCACCAGGTGCAGCCCGCGCCCGCTCTCCGCGTCCTCGTCCGGCACTACGTCGGCTGGTGCCGCGTCGGCCGTGAAGCCCGGCGGCACCCGCGGGTCCGTGTCCCACACGGCCACCGTCAGCCGCCCCGACTGCCGCCCGAGCAGCCGCAGGGCATAGGGACCGGTGGTGTGCAACTGGGCGTTCGCCAGCAGTTCCGCCGCCAGCAGCTCGGCGGTGGGCGTGAGCGTGCCGAGGTCGTGCGCCGCGAGGACGGTACGGAGGGTGGCCCTCGCGATCCCCGGTGCGCGTGGATCGCGCGGGAGTTGGAGGGTGTAGGTCCAGGGCGGGGATACGGTGGGCATGGCGAGTCTCCGATCACTGAAGTGGGTTGCGTGCAGCTTCGGTTGCCCAGTGGCCGTCGCCGCTCCGTCGAGCGGGGCACTTCTGGGCGGGGGCCCAGTTGTAAGGTAGCGGCGTTCGGTGAAGGTATTCACTGTTATGCGGGAATCTCCTTCACTACCACCCGAGTGAGTGACGGCAAGGAGGCGGCAAGCCCGTGAGGAATCCAACGGGTCGCCAGCTGCGGTTCGGCGCGGAGCTGCGCAAACTCCGCGAACGGGCGGGGCTCAGCTCCACCGAGGCCGGTCAACTCCTCGGCATCAAGCAGGCGCAGGTCAGCAACCTTGAAGCCGGCCGGGTGGGCGTGAGCCCGGAGCGGATGCGGACCATGGCCACCCATTACGACTGTCCGGACACCGGGCTCGTCGATGCCCTGTGCGACATGACGGGCGAGCGGTCACGCGGCTGGTGGGAGGAGTACCGGGAGATACTGCCCACCGCGCTCCTGGATCTCGCCGAGCTGGAGCACTACGCAACGCGTCTGCGCACAGCGGTGACCGTGCACATCCCCGGCCTCTTCCAGACGACCGACTACGCCCGCGAGATCTTCCGTCAAGGCGTCCCCGACCTGTCCCCGCCGGACATCGAGCACCGGGTCTCGTTCCGGGTGAAGCGCCAGGCTGTCCTCTTCCGGAACCCACCCACACCACAGCAGGTGATCATCCATGAGGCGGCGCTGCGGATGAGGTTCGGCGGCACCCGGGTCACCCGGAACCAGCTCACGCACCTGCTGGAGATGAACCAGCGTGAGCACGTCGCGATCCACGTCATCCCGTTCGCCGCGGGCACCTTCGCCGGTTCCGGCCAGTCCGTCTACTACGCCGAGGGCGCCGTACCGCAACTCGACACGGTGAACCTCGACCAGTCGCACGGCCCCGTTTTCCTGGACGCGGAGGCTCAGTTGAGCAAGTACCGCGTCACACTCGACCGGCTCGAAGCGGCGGCCCTCACCCCGGAGGAGTCGCAGAACTTCATCCACACCATCCTGAAGGACCTGTGAGGAAGCCCAGCATGCCCTTGTTCACCTGGCAGAAGTCGTCGTACTGCCCGGAAGGCAACTCCTGCATCCACGTAGCCGAATCACCCGACGAAGTCCACATAACCGAATCCGCCGACCCCAGCGGAGCGATACTCACGGCCACGCCCGCCGCCTTCGGCGCCCTTCTCGCCGTACTCAAGGGAGAGAGGCAGGCGCCCGCGCCCATCGAGGTCGCCTTCGGCGAGGGGGATGCTGTGCGGCTCAAAGCGGCCGGCGGAGTCGTCACGACCACGCGCCCCCGGTGGGACGCCTTCGTACTCGGGGTGCGGGCGGGGGAGTTCGACCGGTTCGCGGGGTGACGGCTGCTCAGGGGTGGTCGTACCAGGCGAAGGACGAGATCCGCCAGCCGTCGGGTGTGCGGACGTATTGGAGGGTCTTCACGCCGCCGCCCTCGTAGGGCTCGCCGTTCATGAGGCCGGACTTGCGGTACTCGGCGACGCGGCAGGCGACGTCCCCGGCGATCTCGGTCCGCTCGGAGGTCTCCCACTCGGAGAACTCGGTCAACCGGCCGTCGGCGAGGAGGCGTTCGCGGGGTTCGATGAACTCGTCGAGGGTGGAGACGGTGAAGTCGGGGCGGGTGACGACGATGACCGCCTCGGGGAGGAGCAGGCGGCGGAGTCGCGCCACGTCGGCCGGCCGGCCGCCCCGGTTGTCGAAGGCGCCGAAGAACTCGGCGGTGAGCGCGTCTATCTCGGCCTTGGACATGGGCGGACTCTAGCCGAGGGAGTCACACGCGGTGCTGCTCCTCCGCTGGGGCGCGCTGCTGCTCCGCTTCCGGGGGTGCCGTGACCCGGCCGCCGGGGTGGCGCAGGGCGGCGAGGTAGGCGAGGCCGAGGGCGATGGCCATGCCGTAGAAGACCCACTGGTTGGCCTCGGCGAAGTCCATGCGGATCGTGTTCATGGTGTCCCGCATGACGGAGGCGGCCTGGCCGCTGCCCTGCGGGACGCGGGTGTCGCCGCTGCCGGTGATCGACTCGGTGATGTGGCGGGAGATGTCCTTGGAGACGGCCGGGGACAGGCCGCGGGACTCCAGGGAGTGGACGACGTTGCCGTTGGTGACGTGGGTGAGGATCGTGCCGTAGACGGCGAGGCCGATGCTCGCGGCGTAGTTGCGGACGGTCTGGGTGATGCCGGTGACCTCGCCGTAGGAGGCGCCGATGGCCCGGTTGACCGCGTCGGTGGAGGCGGGGGCCAGGATGAAGCCGATGCCGGCGCCGGCGAGGGCGGCGTAGGGCCACTGGTCGTGCATGGAGAGGTCGGTCATCTGGCCGGCCCACAGGGCGAAGCCGAGCGCGCCGAGGAGGCTGCCGAGTTTGAGGGCGGGCCGGGCGCCCCGCTTGTCGAGGATGCGGCCGCCCCACTGGGAGGCGATGGCGAACCCGGCGAAGAAGTAGAGGAGGAAGAGGGCGGCCTGGTTGGGGGAGGCGCTGAGGGAGATCTGGGCGTAGACGGAGGCGAAGAAGAAGAGGGGGACGAAGGCGAGCATCGCGAAGAACAGCACCGCGGTGTCGGCGGTGAACGCCTTGTCGCGGAAGATCCGCAGGTTGACCAGGGGGTGCTGGACGCCGCGTTCGTAGCGGACGAAGCCGTAGAGGACGAGGAGTCCGCCGGCGATGCAGCCCCAGGTGGCGGCGCTGTCCCAGCCCCAGGACCAGGCCTGCTGGAAGCCGAGGACGCTCAGGCCCATGCCGACCGCGATGAGGGCGGCGCCGGCGACGTCCAGGCGTTCCGCGCGGCGGCGGTCGGGGATGCGGGCGAGATACGTGAGGACCAGGGCGGTGAGGGCGACGGGCACGTTGACCCAGAAGATGGCCCGCCAGGTCCAGCCGGTGAGCCAGCCGCCGAGCAGCGGGCCGAGGGCGGTCAGCGCGCCGGAGATGCCGAAGAACAGGGCGAGGGCGCGACCGCGCCGGTCGACGGGAAACACGGCGACGACGACGGCGAGGGCGGCCGGGAAGAGGAGGGCGGCGCCCAGGCCCTGCGTGGCCCGGAAGACGATCAGCCAGGTCTGCGCGAAGCCGCCCCGGGGTACGCAGCCGCACAGGACCGAGGAGACGACGAAGACGAGGGTGCCGATCATGACCATCCGGCGGGCGCCGAGCAGGTCGGCGAGCCGCCCGCCGAGGGCGAAGAAGGCGGCGAGGGCCAGCAGGTAGGCGTTGACGACCCACTGCATCCCGGAGGTCGACAGCCCGAGTTCGTCGACGATGTCGGGGGTGGCGATGGCCACGATCGTCTGGTCGATGAACGTCATGGCGACGGCGAACATCATCGCCGCCAGCGCCAGGGTCTGCCGGGGCGGCCCCTGCCCCGCGACCGAGCGGACCCCCTGCTCACGTCCCGCGCGCATGGCACTCATCCGACCAGTCTGCGAGCGTGCGGTGCCTCCCGCATCCGGGGCCGGGAGCCAGACCACCACCCCAGCTCACGGCGGTATGACTCGGGTATGATGCGAGTATGACCACGAAGCTCACCGTGTCTCTGTCCGACGTGTCCGCCGGCTACGTTCGCGCTCACGCCCCCGAGGGGAACGTATCCGCGTTCATAGACCGCCTCGTCCGCCGGCAGATGACCCTGGACGCGGCGAAGCAGCTCGCGGCGGCCGGATACCGTCCGGATCTGGACGGTGAGGGCGACGCGTGGTGAACAAAGGTGACATCTGGCAGGTGAAGGGTGCGCAGGGCGAGCGGACGGTCTGTGTCGTCAGCCTCGACGGGCTGGACGAGACGTTCGGCGCCTGCCTCGCCCTTGTCCTGCATCCGCCGGGCGCCTACCCGGACACGATCATGTCCGTCCGCCTGACCGCGCCCGTCGAAGCGGTGGCCGTGGCCCTCAACCTCACGCAGCTCAAGACAGCCCGCTTCGACGACGGCACCTACCTCGGAAACATCGGCCCGGACGCGATCGCCCGCGTCGACCAGGCTCTGCGCGCGGTCCTCGACCTCTGAGCGGATGCGGCGACGTTCAGAACGTCGTCGTCATCCCGCCGTCCACCGGGATCGTCTGGCCGGTGATGAAGGACGCCGCGTCGCTCGCGAGGAAGACGACGATGCCCGCGATCTCGCCGGGGCGGCCCCAGCGGCCGAGGGCGGTGCGGGTGCGGAGCCAGTGGGTCCAGTCGGCGTCGTGGACCAGGTCCTCGTTGACGTCCGTGGCGAAGGTGCCGGGGGCGACCGAGTTGACGGTCGTGCCGCTGGGGCCGAGGTCGGCGGCGAGGGCGCGGGTCAGGCCGTCGAGGCCCGCCTTGGCGGTGGCGTAGGCGACGTCACCGGTGCGGCCGAGCTGGCCGACCACCGAGGAGACGTTGATGATCCGGCCCGGGACGCCGCGCTCGGCCAGTCCCCGGGCGACCGTCTGGCTCAGCGCGTACGCCGAGGTCAGGTGGACGTCGAGCATCGCGGCCAGCTCGTCCGGGGTCATCTCCGCCACGCCCCGGCGGTCGCGGTGGCCGACGTTGTTGACCAGGACGTCGATGGCGCCGAGCGCGCTCACCGCCTCCTCGGCCGCCTCCCGGTCGGTGACGTCGAAGGCCGCGCCGGTCACGTCGTAGCCCTCTCGGCGGAGCAGGGCGACGACCGCGTCGAGCGTGGTGCGGTTGCGGCCGTTGAGGACGACGCGGGCGCCGGCCTGCGCCAGGCCCCGGGCCATCTCCAGGCCGAGGCCGCGGACGGAGCCGGTCACGAGAGCCGTACGGCCGTCCAGCCGGAAGCTCACGTGCGCCGCGGCGCGGCCTGCGCTCCCGTCCGTGCCCCGGCCCGCGTCGCCGGCCGCGTCGCCGCCCGTGCCGTCGTCGTCGACGCCGTCCATCCCTGCCGCCGTCCAAAGGGTTCGGTTCGGTCCTATGCGGAATCCCGGAGTCCGGGTGTCCCGCAGGTCACCGTATCCGGTCGGCTCCGGACCGCTGAACGGTGGTGCGTACGCGCACGTACCACTCAAAGACGGAATTCCGCGGCATCACGCCTGGAAGGCTCGTAAGGGGATGAGTCGGATGGTTCCTACGGCACTGCGCAGGTCACTCGGGGCGGTGGCGGTCGCCGGCACCGCCGCCGTCACCCTCGCCGCCTGCGGCGGGGGCGGAGGCGGGGGAAGCGGCCACAGCAACAACGGTAGCGGCAGCACCCAGAGCAGCAGTAGCAGCAGCAGTCAGGCGCACGTCTCCGGGACCCGCGTCACGGTCACCGAGACCGAGTACGCGCTCAAGCTCTCCCGGTCCCACTTCACACCCGGCACCTACACCTTCGTCTCCGACAACGCCGGCAAGGTCACACACGCCCTGTCGATCGACGGCCCCGGCGTCGAGGACGCGCACACCAGCAACATCCAGCACGGACAGCACGCCACCCTGACCGTGACCCTCAAGAAGGGCAACTACGACATCTACTGCCCCGTCGACAGCCACAAACAGCTCGGCATGGACCAGCACATCACGGTCGGCTGACCTTGGCGAGCCCCCAGTCCACCCCCGTCAGCTCCTCCGACAGCGTCCACAGACGGCGGGCCGCCTCCGGGTCGCTCGCCGCCGCGCTGCGGCCCGCCAGCGCCGGCGCGCCCCGCATCTCACCGAGGCCGTCGGGGCCGACGTACGCGGCGCCCGGCAGGTCCCGCGTCGCCGCGTAGAGGGTGGGCAGCGCACCCGCGCGGTCCGACTGGGCGAGCAGCCTGTTGCCGAGGCCCAGGAACGCCCGCGCGACGGGGTTCGCGTGGTGGCTCTGCAGGTTGGTCGCGGCGTAGCCGGGGTGGGCGGCCAGGGACCGTACCGGTGAGCCGGCCTCGGTCAGCCTGCGCTGGAGTTCGAGCGTGAACAGCAGGTTGGCCAGCTTGGACTGGGCGTACGCGCGGGTCGGGCTGTACCGGCCGCGCAGATTGACGTCGGCGAAGCTGATCACCCCGTCCCCGCTGCGGTGCAGGCCGGACGACACCGTCACCACGCGGTCCGTGACGTACGGCAGCAGCAGGTTCGTCAGCGCGAAGTGCCCGAGGTGGTTGGTGCCGAACTGCATCTCGAAGCCGTCCTTGGTGCACAGCTCCGGCAGCATCATCACGCCCGCGTTGTTGATCAGCAGGTCCAGCGGGCGCTCGTCCCAGGCGTCGGCGAACTCCCGCACCGAGGCCAGGTCGGCGAGGTCCAGGCGGCGCACCTCCGTGCTGCCGCCGACCCGCGCCGCCGCGGCGCCGCCCCGCGCCAGGTCCCGTACGGCGAACACCACGTGCGCGCCGGCGCCCGCCAGCGCCTGGGCGGTGGCGAGGCCGAGGCCGCTGTTCGCGCCGGTGATCACGGCCGTACGGCCGGACAGGTCGGGCAGGTCGGTCACGTTCCACTTGGTTGCCATGACCCCAATGTAGGCAACGCCAACAATGCTGTCAACGACAACATCGGGATACGATGGTCCGCATGCCGCGCCTGACCCCTCCCCGCCCCTACCACCACGGAGACCTCCGCGCCGCCCTCCTCAAGAGCGCCGAGCGCACCCTGCGGGAGAAGGGCGTCGGCGCGCTGTCGCTGCGCGAGCTGGCGCGGGACGTCGGCGTCAGCCACGCGGCGCCCGGCCGGCACTTCAAGGACAAGCAGGCCCTGCTCGACGCGCTCGCGCTGGACGGGTACGACCGCCTCGACGGGGCCCTGTCCGGTGCCGACCGCCCCGGACTCTCCTTCGAGGAGCGGATGACCGCCCTCGCCCGCGCCTACCTCGGCTTCGCCGTCGACCACCCCGAGCTGCTTGAACTGATGTTCGCGCGCAAGCACGACCCGCACAGCTCCGCCCAGCTCGCGGGAGCCGTCGACCGCTCCCTCGGTTCACTGACGCGGACGATGGCCGAGGCACAGGAGCGGGGCGAGATCGTCGCGGGCGACCCCGAGCGGATCACCATGGTCGCGGCCGCGAGCCTGCACGGGCTGGCCGCCCTCATCGCCTCCTGCGCCCTGGACGCCGACGAGGCCATGGCCGGCCTGGAGGAACACGTCCACCTGCTGCTGCACGGACTCCGGCCGCGATAGGGCCCACAGGGTCACCCGGCCGCCCCTTCCCGCAAGCCACCTGGCGCGCCTCACTGTGACCGCCCTGTGCCGCGGGTCAAGCCGTTCCCACCGCGACGCCACCCCCTCCCCATCCCCCGGTAAGACACCAACCTCCTTCGGTAATGCGGAAGTCAGGATTCCATCAGCCTGCTTGTTGTCACGTACTCAACAAGCGAGGGTCGGTCGCGGGCCGCCGCCCCCGCCGGTCACCCACCGGTGGTCCCCCACACCGCAGGCCTCTCCCCACCCCTCACAGGAGGCTGTACGTTGCCCACCACCACCCCGACCATCCCCACCTCCCCCCACATATCCGGCGCCCCGCGCACCCGGCGCCGTATCGCCGGGGCCGCCGCGGCCACCGCCGCACTCCTGCTCACCGGACTCGGCACCGCCGCCCAGGCGCACGCCGCGGGAGCCGCCGCGACAGGAGCGGCCACCGCCCCCACCAGGACCACCTGGACGGCGACCCCCTGCGCCACCCCCAAGCACACGGGCGAACTCGCCTGCGACTCCCTCCGCGTCACCGGCGGCGTCACCGCCTTCCAGAAGGCCGAGGCCGCAAAGACGGGCCGGACGGCGCAGGCCGTCACCCCGGACGCGGCCGCCGCCGGCCCCACCGGCTACGGCCCCGCCGACCTCCAGAACGCCTACGGCCTCACCTCCGCGGCGGCCTCCAACGGCTCCGGCAGAACCATCGCCATCGTCGACGCCTACGACGACCCCAACGCCGCCGCCGACCTCGCCGCCTACCGCTCCCACTACGGCCTGCCCGCCTGCACGACCGCCAACGGCTGCTTCAAGAAGGTGAGCCAGACCGGCTCCACCACCTCCCTGCCGAGGGCCGACAGCGGCTGGGCCGAGGAGGAGTCCCTCGACCTGGACATGGCGTCCGCCATCTGCCCGCAGTGCCACATCACGCTGGTCGAAGCCAAGTCCGCGACCACCGCCAACCTCGGCACCGCCGTCAACGAGGCCGTCAAGCTCGGCGCCAAGTACGTCTCCAACAGCTACGGCGGCTCCGAGTCATCCTCCGACCCGTCGTACGACTCCTCGTACTACAACCACCCGGGCGTCGCCATCACCGCCTCCGCGGGCGACGAGGGCTACGGCGCCGAGTACCCGGCCGCGTCCCGCTACGTGACCTCCGTCGGCGGCACCGCCCTGAAGTCCTCCTCCAATGCCCGCGGCTGGACCGAGTCCGTCTGGAACACCAGTTCCACCGAGGGCACCGGCTCCGGCTGCTCCGCCTACGACACCAAGCCCGCCTGGCAGACCGACACCGGCTGCGCCAAGCGCACCATCGCCGACGTCTCCGCCGTCGCCGACCCCGCGACCGGCGTCGCCGTCTACGACTCCTACGGCGTCACCGCCGGCTGGTACACCTTCGGCGGCACCAGCGCCTCCGCCCCGATCATCGCCGGCGTCTACGCCCTCGCCGGCACCCCGGGCAGCGGCGACTACCCCGCCAAGTACCCGTACGCCGCCGCCGGCACCGCCGCGCTGAACGACGTCACCAGCGGCAGCAACGGCACCTGCTCCACCAGCTACCTGTGCACCGCCCGGACCGGCTACGACGGCCCCACCGGCGTAGGCACCCCGGAGGGCACCAGCGCCTTCACCGGCTGACCCGTCACCACATCGGGTCAGCACACCGAGTCACCCCGTCGGGTCACGGGGAGCCGCCAGCATGAGGGGGACGTGGGGTCCCCTCGGCGGCAACACAGGAGGGGCCCCGGCAACCGCCGGGGCCCCTCCGTCATGCTCCACTGTCACCCCGGCGTGAGAACATCGGACCGGACCGACCGTCACCCGACCAGCCGTCAGAAACCGCGCGGGTCGTAAAAGAGGTCAACGACGGAACCACACACAGGTTCCGCTCCCACCTCGTTGCCCGGCGTAACCTGCCGTGATACACAGAGTGACCGAACAAGCCATTTGTACGAAACCCGACGGTGATTGACGTCAAGTCGACATACGACGGCGACGTTGTCGGCGAGAATGAGACCTGACCTCTGCACGCCGCAGGGGCCGTTGCGGAACTACCCATCAGGGGCGGTGACTTACATGCTCTTTGCGGCCGACAAGGGAGACATCAACACCATCATCGGCGGGATCGCTCCGGACTGGGGCCCCTTCGGCAGCCTGGGCAACGAGGCCAAGGTGATGATCGAGGTGGTGATGGCCGTCGCCATCCTGCTCTGCCTCGGCATCGCGGTCTGGGGTGCGGCCAAACAGCGGATCGGCGCGACCGCGCTGCGCGACACGTTCAGCGCGGAACAGGGCAAGGGCCTGATCATCGCCGGCCTCACCGGGGTGTTCATCATCGGCTCCCTCGGCACCCTGTTCACGATCGTGTACGGCATGGCGGTCTGACACCCCGTCTCCTCCCCTGCCTCCTCTCCCCCTTCTCCCCGTCGTGCCCACCGGCTGAGGTTGCGTTTCCCTGATGTCGAGTCACCACACCGCGCCCGCGCGGGAACCAGCACGGCTACCGTCGTATCTCTACGAGGGGGAAGGGGCGTACGCCGCATGAGCACCGGAGACGAGCAGGGCTACACCGACAGCCACTCGGGCCAGACGCGTACCCGCCTGCCGGAGAACGACCCCTACGGCGGCGCCCCCCGCCGGGGCCCCCGCCGCTCGTCCCCCCGCAGCCTGGTCACCGTGGTCGGCGTCGTCGTCCTCCTCATCGCCGCGATCGCCTTCGCGAACAGGGGGGGATCGTCCGCCGACGGCTCGTCAGGAGACTCCAGCGCCGCGAACAAGCCTAAGGCGGCCGCGACCGCGGCGACCGGGACACGTCCCGTGGAGACGAAGAGCGGGGGGATCCCGTCGGGGTTCGCGCAGAGTGGGCAGGGTGCCCAAAGTGCGGCGGCGAATTACGCGGTGGTCCTGGTGTCGGCCGACATTCTCAAACCGGTGTGGCGTAACGAGGTCATCAAACAAGTGTTCGTCGCCGACAAGCAGGCGGCACTGGTGGACAAGTTCAACAAGGCGTACGACAAGCAGTTCCTGAGCAGCATCGGCCTGGACCAGAACGGCAACGCGCCTGCCGGGGACACCTATGTCTCCCGCACAGCCCCCCTCGGCACCAAACTCATGGGCTACTCGGATTCCGCGGCCACGGTCGAAGTCTGGTGCACCGGCGTGTTCGGAACCGCCGGCGAGAACACGACGAACCCTGTCACCAGCGACTGGTTCACCATGACCCTGCAGCTGCGCTGGGCGGATGGTGACTGGAAGGTCGACAGCTTCTCGCAGAAGGACGGCCCCGCCCCGGTTCCCGGTGACGACAAGGCATCCAGCGCCGACCAGATGGCAAAGGCCGTCCAGGAGTTCGGAGGCTTCACTTATGCCCGGTAGCCCGCGCCGCGTCCTCAAGCTCACCGCAGCCGTCGGCGCCGCACAGACCGCCGTACTCCTGCTGGCCACGCGAGCCGTCGCCGCCCCCAAACCGTCGTCCAACAAGTGCGACCTCATCGTCGGCCCCGCCAAGCAGTACTGCGAGAGCGACAGCGGAGGCGGCTCCTCCCATAAATCCCTCACCCCCGACACCCCCCTCTCCTCCACCCTCGACCCCCTCTCCTCCCTGGGAAAGGGCTGTGCCGACGCCGCATCCTGGACCATCGGCAAGCTGAGCGACGCCGTGAAGGAGACCGCGAACGTCGACTTCACGAACCACAAGTTCCTCCAGCAGTACGCGGTGGTCTTCGCGGCCTCGACGATCCTCACCCTGCTCCTCTGGCTCCTCGCGGTAGCGAAGCGCGCCGTACGCGGCGTGCCCCTCACCACCGCCATCAGCGAAGCCGTCGGCTTCCTCTGGCTGACCGTCCTCGCCTCCGCCTTCACCCCGCTGATCCTCTACACCGTCGTCTCGGCGACGGACGGCGTCACCGACGTGCTCGCGAAGGCGACCGGCGACCAGACGGACACGTTCTTCGGTACGTTCTCCGGCGCCCTGAGCAAGGGCAACGACATCGGCGGCGGCCCGATCATGCTGATCGTGGTCTCCCTGGTCAGCATCCTCGCCGCCGGCATCCTCTGGCTGGAGCTGGTGATCCGCGCCGCCCTGCTGTACGTCGGCGCGCTGCTCGGCACGGTCGTCTACGCGGGCCTGGTCGACAAGAACCTGTGGGGGCACGTCCGCCGCTGGGCCGGGATCATGATCGCGGTGATCCTCGTCAAACCGGTGATCGTCATCGTGCTGGGCCTGGCCGGCGCCCTGTCCTCGGGCGACGGCCCCGACGCGTTCTCGGCGGTGGTCTCCGGCCTCGCCATCATCCTGCTGGCCATCTTCGCCAGCGCGATGATCTACCGCTTCGTGCCCGGCTTCGGCGACGAGATCGCCGGCTCCCGCAACAACCGCATCATGCAGGGCGCGGAGAGCAAGGCCGCGGCCGTCATCAGCTCGCCCGCCTCCCTCGTCGCCCAGGGCATCAAGACGCACAGCGCCCGCGCCGACAACAACGGCGGCGGGGGCGGAGCCCAGAGCGGCGGCGGTGCCCGGCCCGCCAACCCCCTCTCCGGCGGTGTCGCCGCCCACAGCACCCGCGGGACCGCGCCCGCGCCCGCCGGTGGAGCCGTCCCCTCCGCCGCGCCCGCGCCGCGCGCGCCCAGCCCCGTCAACACCCCGCACGCAAGCAACACCCGCAACACCAACAGCTCGGGAGGTGAAGGGCGTTGACGACCGAGTCCCACCTGTCCCATCCGGTCACGCCCCGCCGTACGTATCTGATCGGCCGGGCCCGCCCGAACGCGATCGTCGGCCGCAACCGCGAGTCCGGCGAGATCGTTCTGATCATCGCGGGCGCGTTCCTCGGCATGATGTGCGGGCTCCTCGTCCCCGTTCTGAGCCTGCGGATCGTGCTGCTCATGGGCTTCCCGCTGCTCGCGCTGGCCGCGGTCTACGTGCCGTACAAGCGCCGCACGTTCTACAAGTGGTTCGAGATCAACCGCTCCTACAAGCGCACCATCAAGGGCAGCGCCGCCGTCTACCGCTCCTCCGTCATGGAGGCCGGCACCAGCCTGGACGGGCGAGAGGTGGAGATCGGGCCGCCGCCCGGCATCGGCAGGATCAACTGGCTCGCCGCCCCGTTCGGGCCCGACGAGATCGCCGTACTCCTGCACGCCGACCGCCGTACGGTCACGGCCGCGATCGAGATCGAGGGGCCGGGCGTCGGCCTGCGCGACTCCGAGGACCAGGAAGCCCTCGTCGACCGCTTCGGCACGCTCCTCAAGCACGTGGCCAACGGCGACGGCTTCGTCACCCGGCTCCAGATGCTCGCCCGCACCCTGCCGGCCGACCCGGACGCGCACGCCAAGGACGTCGCCGTACGCGGAGACGACAAGGCACCCGACTGGCTGGCCCGGTCCTACGACCAGCTCCAGTCGATGGTGTCCACCAGCAGTGAGCAGCACCGCGCGTACCTCGTCGCCTGTATGCACTACAGCCGCGACCTGGCCGCCGAGGCGCACGCCATGGCCCGCGCGGCCCGCCCGCAGGCGGGCCGGAAGCTGGACAAGGACGCGGGGCTCGCCGTCGTCATGGCGCGCGAGCTGACCGACATCTGCTCCCGCCTCCAGGAGGCCGACATCCGGGTCCGCCAGCCCCTCGGCCAGGGCCGGCTGTCCTCCCTCATCCACTCCATGTACGACCCGGACCACCCCATCGACCACATCCAGGCCATGACCAAGCGCAACGCCTGGCCGGCCGAACTGGACGCGCTGGAGCCGACGTACCTCCAGGCCAAGACCCGCGAGTCCAGCACCCGCGCGCCCTGGTGCCACGCCACCGCCTGGGTGAAGGAGTGGCCGATGACCCCAGTCGGCGTCAACTTCCTGGCGCCGCTGCTCGTCCACACCCCCGACGTCATCCGAACGGTCGCCGTGACGATGGATCTCGAACCCACCGAGGTAGCCATCGAACGTATGTTGACCGAGAAGACCAACGACGAGGCCGAGGCATCCCGCGCCGCCAAGATGAACCGGACCGTCGACCCGCGCGACATCGCCGCGCACAACCGGCTCGACCAGCGCGGCGAGGACCTCGCCAGCGGCGCCGCCGGCGTCAACCTGGTCGGCTACATCACCGTGTCCGCCCGCTCCCCCGAGGCCCTGAACCGCGACAAGCGGACGATAAGGGCCTCCGCCGGAAAGTCGTACCTCAAGCTGGAGTGGTGCGACCGTGAGCACCACCGCGCGTTCGTCAACACGCTGCCCTTCGCCACCGGCATCCGGAGGTAGGACCTGATGCGGGATCCGCTGTCCGTCCTCACCGACGCCTTCACGGCCTTCCTGTTCGGCAAGGTCGAGACGACCCGCCTGCCGGTGCGCACCTCCACCGGCCAGGCCCAGGCGGTCTACCTGCCCACCGCCGCCCCCGGCCTCGGCGACTCCGGCGTCATCATCGGCCGCGAGGTGTACTCCGGGAAGGGCTACATCTACGACCCCTTCCAGCTGTACGGCCAGCAGCTCCCCGCCCCGCACTGGCTGGTCCTCGGCGAGTCCGGCAACGGCAAGTCCGCCCTGGAGAAGACGTACGTCCTGCGGCAGCTGCGCTTCCGCGACCGCCAGGTCGTCGTCCTCGACGCACAGGGCGAGGACGGCGTCGGCGAGTGGAACCTGATCGCGGAGGAGCTGGGGATAACCCCCATCCGGCTCGACCCGACGGCCGCCCTGGACCACGGCATCCGCCTCAACCCCCTGGACCCCGCCATCACCACGACGGGCCAGCTGGCGCTGCTGCGCACCATCATCGAGGTGGCGATGGGCCACGGCCTGGACGAGCGCTCCGGCTTCGCCCTCAAGGTCGCCCACTCCTACGTCAACGAGACCATCCTCGACCGCCAGCCCGTCCTCACCGACATCGTCGAGCAGCTACGGCACCCGGAGCCCGAGTCGGCCGAGGCGATGAACGTCGCCATAGACGACGTACGGGCGTGGGGCCTCGACGTCGCCCTCGTCCTGGACCGCCTGGTCGACGGCGACCTGCGCGGCATGTTCGACGGCCCGACGACGGTCGGCATCGACCTGGACGCCCCTCTCATCGTCTTCGACCTCTCCCACATCGACCGCAACTCCATCGCCATGCCGATCCTGATGGCCATCGTCGGCGTCTGGCTGGAGCACACCTGGATCCGCCCCGACCGCAAGAAGCGCATCTTCCTGGTCGAAGAGGCCTGGCACATCATCAACAGCCCCTTCGTGGCCCAGCTGTTCCAGCGGCTGCTGAAGTTCGGGCGCCGGCTCGGCCTGTCCTTCGTCGCCGTCGTCCACCACCTGTCCGACGTCGTCGACGGCGCGGCGGCCAAGGAGGCCGCGGCGATCCTGAAGATGGCCTCCACCAGGACGATCTACGCCCAGAAGGCCGACGAGGCCAGAGCGACCGGCCGGGTGCTGGGCCTGCCCCGATGGGCGGTCGAGATCATCCCCACCCTCACGCCGGGCATCGCGGTCTGGGACGTCAACGGCAACGTCCAGGTCGTCAAACACCTCATCACCGAGACCGAACGGCCCCTCGTCTTCACCGACCGCGCGATGACCGAGTCCTCCAGCGACCGCCTCGCCGCCGCCGACGACGCCCTGCGGGCCGCCGAACTGGAGGCCGAGCAGCGGGCGGCGGCCTTCATGGAGCAGCACATGGAACAGCCTCTCGGCGACTCCGAATCGACGGTGGCGTAGGGGCAGGGGGAGGGTGGCACGGGTGAGACAGGGCACCGGCGACCGCCGGGAGGGCCAGAGCCAGGGCGGCATCCCTGACGGCCTCCTGGTCGGGATACTCGCGTTCCTGATCGGCATGACCCTGCTGGTGTGGTCGGCGACGGGCCTGGCGGCCTGGTTCGCCCACGGCGGCTGGCCGGACGCCGTCACCTTCACCCGCACGCCCCTGGCCATGCGCCACCTCATCGGCGAACCCCACGACCTGCCGGGCGCCTGGCCCGACACCCCACCCGCCCAACTCTCCGGCTGGGGCCTCTTCTGGGGCCTGTTCATCGGCCAACTCATGATCCTCTTCGTCGCGGCCCTGTTCACGATGGGGGCACTGACGAGATGGAGAACGGGGAGGGCACGCCGGGCGTCGGCTACGGCACCTGCCCAGGGCACTGCCGTTGGGCCTGCCCAGGAGACGCCGAGGACTGTCCGGGCACGGGAGCCCCAGCAGGAGGTGCCGGTGACTGCGCGGATGCCCGAGCCCCAGCAAGACGTGGCGGTGGCTGCGCAGGTACCTGAGGCTTCGCATGAGGTGCCCGCGCCTCGGGCGGAGCCTGTGCCGGTGGGGTCGGGTGCGGTTTCGAACGAGGGTGAACGGGTGGGTAGGTGGGAAACCCCCGCGGTCCTCTACGCCGCCGCCCCCGCCGCCCGCCACTCCACCGCCGCCCAGGCCCTCCAGGACGCCCCCGGCCCCGCCCTCGTCGTCACCTCGAACCCCGCCCTCTGGCAGGACACGAAGGACGCCAGAGCCAAACTCGGCCCCACCCTCCTCTACGACCCCACCCACCGCTGCGACACCCCCGCCAGACTCCACTGGTCCCCCACGACCGGCTGCGAGGACAAGCCGACGGCCCTCGCCAGAGCCACCGCCCTTCTCACCCCCGTACAGCCCACCGCCAAGATCGACCAGGCCGTCGCCGACACGGCGATAATCCTCCTGCGCAGCTACCTGCACGCCGCCGCCCTGGAGTCCCGCACCATCCGGCACGTCCACCGCTGGGCACAGGGCACCCAGATCCAGGACGCCGTACGAACCCTCCGCACCCACCCCAAGGCAGCCCCCGGCGCGGCCGGCGAGCTGGAAGCGGCTCTCACCGCGCACCCGGAACGCCGGGACATCGCACAGGAGTTGACCGGACGCGCCCTCGCCGCGCTCTTCACGGTCAACATCCGCGAAGCATGCACTCCCAACCGAACTGATGCCCTTGCCTTGGATTCCTTCGTCCACGAAGGGGGCACGCTTTATGTGGTGGGAGATTCCATCGAGGACCCCAGGACCAACCCCGGCGCGATGCCCCTCCTGACGGCCCTCGTCTCAAGCGTGGTCGAGCACGGCCGGCGCATGGCCGCACGGTCATCCTCCGGTCGGCTCGACCCACCAGTCACCCTCGTCCTCGACGACATCGCCGCGGTGGCCCCCATCCCCCAGCTCCCGGAGCTGCTCGCCACGGGCACCGCCCAGGGCCTGCCGACCCTGGCCCTGCTCCGCTCCCGCGAACAGGCCCGCTCCCGCTGGCCGAACCAGGAACTCCCGGTCTAGGCGGAGGACCTCCAGGCGGCCCGAGGACGCTACGGCATCAGCACGAACTCCAGCTCGTTCTGGGCCTCGTCCGACGCGAGCGGCACACTCACCCCGCTCGGCGCGAACCCGATCTTCCGGTAGGCGCCCTGCGCCCGCGCGTTGTCCTCGTGCACGAGCAGCCGTACCCGCTCGGCCCGCTGCTTCCACGCCCACGCCACACCGGCGTCGAACAGGGACTTGATCAGCCCGTTCCCCCGGTGCTCGGGCCGTACGAACACACCGACCACATGCCCCTGGCGCTGCTCGACGGGAGCCCCGGCCCAGTCGGTCGTCCCCGCCTCCTCGATGAGCACGGTCACCGTGCCGGCCCACGAGCCGTCGGCCGTCTCGGCGACGAACTGCTGCGCGCTGGTGGAGCCCTCACCGGAACCCTTGGCCCGGTCCTGCCAGAAGCCGTCCGGCTGCGACTGGGCGTTCTCGAAGGTCTCCAGGAAGGCGAGGTGCGCGACCGGGTCCCGCAGGGCGTCGAGCCGAAGCTGCTTCACCGCGGTCCACTCGTCGGGCCGTATGGCGCGGATGACGTAGTCATCGCTGGTCAGGGTGCTCATGGAGGAACGGTAGTCCCTGTGGGGCGGCCCCTCCATCTCATATTCGGAGACCGTTGTCGGAGGGCTGTCCTACTGTGGCCGTATGACAACGCTCCCTGACCGACCCCGCACCGCACTGCTCGTGATCGACGTGCAGAAGGGGGTGGTGGCCTCAGCGCACAACCGTGACGGCGTCATCGCGAACATCAGCACCATGGTCGACAAGGCTCGCGCGGCGGACGTACCCGTCATCTGGATCCAGCACTCCGACGACGAGATGAAGGAGGGGACGGAGAACTGGGAGTACGTCCCTGAACTCGTCCGCGACGACGGCGAGCCGCTGGTCCACAAGAACTACCCGGACTCGTTCGAGGACACCCAGCTGGAGTCGGTGCTGGCCGAGCGGGGGATCGGCCGGCTGATGGTCACCGGCGCCCAGACGGACGTCTGCATCCGCTCCACCCTGCACGGCGCCTTCGTCCGCGGCTACGACGCGACGCTGATCGCCGACGCCCACACCACGGAGGATCTCAGCCAGTACGGCGCCCCGTCCCCGGACCTGGTGATCGCGCACACCAACCTGTACTGGAAATGGCACGAGGCCCCGGGCCGCAAGGCCGGCACAGTGGACACGGCAGAGGTGACGTTCTGAGACGTTTCCCCGAATCCCCTGAAACGCAGAAAACCCCCGCATCTTTCGATGCGGGGGTTTTCTTAAAGTTTGTTCGGCGGTGTCCTACTCTCCCACAGGGTCCCCCCTGCAGTACCATCGGCGCTGTGAGGCTTAGCTTCCGGGTTCGGAATGTAACCGGGCGTTTCCCTCACGCTATGACCACCGAAACACTATGAAACTGTGAACGCCACACCATGCCGGTAAAGGCATGGGGCTGTTCGTGGTTTCAGAACCAACACAGTGAACGCGAGCGTCTGAGGACAAGCCCTCGGCCTATTAGTACCAGTCAACTCCACACCTCACGGTGCTTCCATATCTGGCCTATCAACCCAGTCGTCTACTGGGAGCCTTACCCCATCAAGTGGGTGGGAGTCCTCATCTCGAAGCAGGCTTCCCGCTTAGATGCTTTCAGCGGTTATCCCTCCCGAACGTAGCCAACCAGCCATGCCCTTGGCAGAACAACTGGCACACCAGAGGTTCGTCCGTCCCGGTCCTCTCGTACTAGGGACAGCCCTTCTCAAGACTCCTACGCGCACAGCGGATAGGGACCGAACTGTCTCACGACGTTCTAAACCCAGCTCGCGTACCGCTTTAATGGGCGAACAGCCCAACCCTTGGGACCGACTCCAGCCCCAGGATGCGACGAGCCGACATCGAGGTGCCAAACCATCCCGTCGATATGGACTCTTGGGGAAGATCAGCCTGTTATCCCCGGGGTACCTTTTATCCGTTGAGCGACGGCGCTTCCACAAGCCACCGCCGGATCACTAGTCCCGACTTTCGTCCCTGCTCGACCCGTCGGTCTCACAGTCAAGCTCCCTTGTGCACTTACACTCAACACCTGATTGCCAACCAGGCTGAGGGAACCTTTGGGCGCCTCCGTTACTCTTTAGGAGGCAACCGCCCCAGTTAAACTACCCATCAGACACTGTCCCTGATCCGGATCACGGACCCAGGTTAGACATCCAGCACGACCAGACTGGTATTTCAACGACGACTCCACCCACACTGGCGTGTGAACTTCAAAGTCTCCCAGCTATCCTACACAAGCCGAACCGAACACCAATATCAAACTGTAGTAAAGGTCCCGGGGTCTTTCCGTCCTGCTGCGCGAAACGAGCATCTTTACTCGTAGTGCAATTTCACCGGGCCTATGGTTGAGACAGTCGAGAAGTCGTTACGCCATTCGTGCAGGTCGGAACTTACCCGACAAGGAATTTCGCTACCTTAGGATGGTTATAGTTACCACCGCCGTTTACTGGCGCTTAAGTTCTCAGCTTCGCCCACCCGAAAGTGAGCTAACCGGTCCCCTTAACGTTCCAGCACCGGGCAGGCGTCAGTCCGTATACATCGCCTTACGGCTTCGCACGGACCTGTGTTTTTAGTAAACAGTCGCTTCTCGCTGGTCTCTGCGGCCACCCCCAGCTCGGAGTGCAAGACTCGTCACCGGATGTGGCCCCCCTTCTCCCGAAGTTACGGGGGCATTTTGCCGAGTTCCTTAACCATAGTTCACCCGAACGCCTCGGTATTCTCTACCTGACCACCTGAGTCGGTTTAGGGTACGGGCCGCCATGAAACTCGCTAGAGGCTTTTCTCGACAGCATAGGATCATCCACTTCACCACAATCGGCTCGGCATCAGGTCTCACCCTGCATGAGTGGCGGATTTGCCTACCACTCGGGCTACACCCTTACCCCGGGACAACCACCGCCCGGGATGGACTACCTTCCTGCGTCACCCCATCACTCACCTACTAACCGCTTGGTTCAGCGGCTCCACCACTCCCCATCACTCCGAAGAGATCAAGGGCGGCTTCACGGCCTTAGCATCACGATGCTCGATGTTTGACGCTTCACAGCGGGTACCGGAATATCAACCGGTTATCCATCGACTACGCCTGTCGGCCTCGCCTTAGGTCCCGACTTACCCTGGGCAGATCAGCTTGACCCAGGAACCCTTAGTCAATCGGCGCAAACGTTTCTCACGTTTGTATCGCTACTCATGCCTGCATTCTCACTCGTCAACCGTCCACAACTACCTTCCGGTGCTGCTTCACCCGGCAGACGACGCTCCCCTACCCATCACAGCCGCCGTTGGGCGTATATGCTGCAATGACACGACTTCGGCGGTACGCTTGAGCCCCGCTACATTGTCGGCGCGGAATCACTAGACCAGTGAGCTATTACGCACTCTTTCAAGGGTGGCTGCTTCTAAGCCAACCTCCTGGTTGTCTCTGCGACTCCACATCCTTTCCCACTTAGCGTACGCTTAGGGGCCTTAGTCGATGCTCTGGGCTGTTTCCCTCTCGACCATGGAGCTTATCCCCCACAGTCTCACTGCCGCGCTCTCACTTACCGGCATTCGGAGTTTGGCTAAGGTCAGTAACCCGGTAGGGCCCATCGCCTATCCAGTGCTCTACCTCCGGCAAGAAACACACGACGCTGCACCTAAATGCATTTCGGGGAGAACCAGCTATCACGGAGTTTGATTGGCCTTTCACCCCTAACCACAGGTCATCCCCCAGGTTTTCAACCCTGGTGGGTTCGGTCCTCCACGAAGTCTTACCTCCGCTTCAACCTGCCCATGGCTAGATCACTCCGCTTCGGGTCTTGAGCGTGCTACTCAGTGTCTAATTAAAGACGGCGCCCTGTTCGGACTCGCTTTCGCTACGGCTTCCCCACCCGGGTTAACCTCGCAACACACCGCAAACTCGCAGGCTCATTCTTCAAAAGGCACGCAGTCACGAGAATGTGCAAGCACATTCCGACGCTCCCACGGCTTGTAGGCACACGGTTTCAGGTACTATTTCACTCCGCTCCCGCGGTACTTTTCACCATTCCCTCACGGTACTATCCGCTATCGGTCACCAGGGAATATTTAGGCTTAGCGGGTGGTCCCGCCAGATTCACACGGGATTTCTCGGGCCCCGTGCTACTTGGGTGTCTCTCAAACGAGCCGCTGACGTTTCGACTACGGGGGTCTTACCCTCTACGCCGGACCTTTCGCATGTCCTTCGCCTACATCAACGGTTTCTGACTCGTCCTGCCGCCGGCAGACGACAGAAGAGAGATCCCACAACCCCGCACGCGCAACCCCTGCCGGGTCTCACACGCATACGGTTTGGCCTCATCCGGTTTCGCTCGCCACTACTCCCGGAATCACGGTTGTTTTCTCTTCCTGAGGGTACTGAGATGTTTCACTTCCCCTCGTTCCCTCCACACTGCCTATGTGTTCAGCAGTGGGTGACAGCCCATGACGACTGCCGGGTTTCCCCATTCGGAAACCCCCGGATCAAAGCCTGGTTGACGACTCCCCGGGGACTATCGCGGCCTCCCACGTCCTTCATCGGTTCCTGGTGCCAAGGCATCCACCGTGCGCCCTTAAAAACTTGGCCACAGATGCTCGCGTCCACTGTGCAGTTCTCAAACAACGACCAGCCACCCATCACCCCGAACTCTTACGGTTCGAGTGCACTGGGGCCGGCAGCTGAAGGCAGCCGTATCGGCCGTACCTTCAGATACCCAACAGCGTGCCCGGCACCGTCCGTCCGTTCCCTCTGTGTTCCACGCCGAAGCAGTACTAGCAGGAGAATTTCAGGACCGGTGCCGAATAATCAACGTTCCACCCATGAGCAACCGTGCAAGACATTTGCTTGCAGTCGGCTATGTGCTCCTTAGAAAGGAGGTGATCCAGCCGCACCTTCCGGTACGGCTACCTTGTTACGACTTCGTCCCAATCGCCAGTCCCACCTTCGACAGCTCCCTCCCACAAGGGGTTGGGCCACCGGCTTCGGGTGTTACCGACTTTCGTGACGTGACGGGCGGTGTGTACAAGGCCCGGGAACGTATTCACCGCAGCAATGCTGATCTGCGATTACTAGCGACTCCGACTTCATGGGGTCGAGTTGCAGACCCCAATCCGAACTGAGACCGGCTTTTTGAGATTCGCTCCACCTCACGGTATCGCAGCTCATTGTACCGGCCATTGTAGCACGTGTGCAGCCCAAGACATAAGGGGCATGATGACTTGACGTCGTCCCCACCTTCCTCCGAGTTGACCCCGGCGGTCTCCTGTGAGTCCCCATCACCCCGAAGGGCATGCTGGCAACACAGAACAAGGGTTGCGCTCGTTGCGGGACTTAACCCAACATCTCACGACACGAGCTGACGACAGCCATGCACCACCTGTATACCGACCACAAGGGGGCACCCATCTCTGGATGTTTCCGGTATATGTCAAGCCTTGGTAAGGTTCTTCGCGTTGCGTCGAATTAAGCCACATGCTCCGCCGCTTGTGCGGGCCCCCGTCAATTCCTTTGAGTTTTAGCCTTGCGGCCGTACTCCCCAGGCGGGGAACTTAATGCGTTAGCTGCGGCACCGACGACGTGGAATGTCGCCAACACCTAGTTCCCACCGTTTACGGCGTGGACTACCAGGGTATCTAATCCTGTTCGCTCCCCACGCTTTCGCTCCTCAGCGTCAGTAATGGCCCAGAGATCCGCCTTCGCCACCGGTGTTCCTCCTGATATCTGCGCATTTCACCGCTACACCAGGAATTCCGATCTCCCCTACCACACTCTAGCTAGCCCGTATCGACTGCAGACCCGAGGTTAAGCCTCGGGCTTTCACAATCGACGTGACAAGCCGCCTACGAGCTCTTTACGCCCAATAATTCCGGACAACGCTTGCGCCCTACGTATTACCGCGGCTGCTGGCACGTAGTTAGCCGGCGCTTCTTCTGCAGGTACCGTCACTTTCGCTTCTTCCCTGCTGAAAGAGGTTTACAACCCGAAGGCCGTCATCCCTCACGCGGCGTCGCTGCATCAGGCTTTCGCCCATTGTGCAATATTCCCCACTGCTGCCTCCCGTAGGAGTCTGGGCCGTGTCTCAGTCCCAGTGTGGCCGGTCGCCCTCTCAGGCCGGCTACCCGTCGTCGCCTTGGTGAGCCACTACCTCACCAACAAGCTGATAGGCCGCGGGCTCATCCTTCACCGCCGGAGCTTTCCAAGTTCGAAGATGCCTCCGAACCTCGTATCCGGTATTAGACCCCGTTTCCAGGGCTTGTCCCAGAGTGAAGGGCAGATTGCCCACGTGTTACTCACCCGTTCGCCACTAATCCCCTCCCGAAGGAGGTTCATCGTTCGACTTGCATGTGTTAAGCACGCCGCCAGCGTTCGTCCTGAGCCAGGATCAAACTCTCCGTGAATGTTTACTCGGCCAGAAAATTAATTCAGCCGGTGAGCACCACGAGAGCGGAACAGTCGGAGGAATGATCCGACCGTTCACAGCATCCTCGCTGTGTATTTCAAAGGAACCTCGTCCCGGTCGTGATGACCGGAGACGGGGTATCAACATATCTGGCGTTGATTTTTGGCACGCTGTTGAGTTCTCAAGGAACGGTCGCTTCCTTTGTACTCACCCGAGAGACTCTCTCGCGGCTTTCCTCCGGGCGCTTCCCTTCGGTCTTGCGTTTCCGACTCTATCAGATCTTTCCGATCCGATTTCCTCGGTGCTTTCCAGGTTTCCGCTCTCGCGGTTTCCTTTCCGGCGGTTCCGACTCTATCAGATCCTTTCGGGCCTGACCCCCAGTCAGCGGGGCTTGTCTTCGCGACTGTTGGGCCGTTCCGACGTCTCAAACCTTAGCGGATCCGGCCGACGATTCCCAATCGGGCCGCCGGCTCCCTATTCGAATTGAATTCGGGCACGCCGAAATCAATCCCGTCGGGAGATCGTGCTGATGGTGTGAGGTGCCGCTCGATGCGGCGGAGGTGTTGCCGGAGAACCGTTACGGCTCGGCGGCAACCCGGAGAACTCTACGGATCAGGCAGAGGCGTGTCAAGCATCCCCTGTCAAGATCTTTTCGCTGGCTCAGTCCAGGTCGCTGAGCCGCCCGCCGGCGTCCGGCTGGGCGTGCTCGACGCGGCGCAGGAGCCTGGTCAGGACCTCGCCGAGGACCGCGCGCTCGGCGGGGGTCAGGTCCTGGAGCAGGTCCTCCTCGAAGACGGTCGCCAGGCGCATCGCCTCCAGCCACTTCTCGCGGCCCTCCGGGGTCAGCTCGACGATGACCCTGACCCGGTTGGACTCGTCGCGCTCACGAGTGACGAGGCCCTCCGTGACCATGCGGTCGATGCGGTGCGTCATGGCGGCGGGCGTGAGGCCGAGCCGCTTGGCGAGGTCGCTGGGACCCAGGCGGTAGGGGGCGCCGGACAGCACAAGGGCCTTGAGCACCTCCCACTCGGCGTTGCTGATGCCGAGGTCGGCGGTCTGACGGCCGTACGCGACGTTCATACGGCGGTTCAGGCGGGACAGCGCCGACACGATCTTCTCGACCTGGGGGTCGAGGTCCTGGAACTCGCGCTGGTAGGCGGCGATCTGTTCTTCGAGCGTCGGCTCCGTGACGCCGGGGGTCTCGGCCATGGCCGAAGTATCGCATGCGGCGACTTTGCCTTGAAGTCCTTCGGTGTGTACTCTTTAGCTTCGAACTTTAGCTTTGAAGTCTTCACTCCTAAGGCTTCACTACTCACTTGTGGAAGAGGTGAACGTGACCAGGGCGATGGGCGCAGCGATGCGCCGGATCCACGTGGGCAACGCACTCAGCGCTTTCGGGCTCGGCTTCACGGTCCCCTACCTGTACGTCTACGTGGCGCAGGTGCGGGGGCTGGGGGCCATGACGGCGGGACTGGTTCTCGCCGTCTTCGCCGTGGCCGCGCTGATCGTGCTGCCGTTCGCCGGCCGGGCGATCGTGCGGCGCGGCCCCCTGCCGGTCCTGCTCGCCGCCCTGGTCCTGGCCGCACTGGGTGCGCTGAGCCTGGGGCTCGCGGGGAACGCCGTGGCGGTGCTGCTGTCGGCGGCGGCGCTGGGGGCCGGGCAGGCCGTGATGCAGCCCGCGCTCGCGACGATGATCGTGGACTGCTCGTCGGCGGACACCCGGTCGCGGGCGTTCGCGACGCAGTTCTTCCTGCAGAACCTGGGCCTGGGCGTGGGCGGGCTCATAGGCGGCCACCTCGTCGACACGACGCGGGTCTCCTCCTTCACGCTGCTGTTCGCGATCGAGGCGGCGATGTTCCTGGTGCTGGTCGTCGTGATGTCGACGGTGCGGATGCCGCACTCGCCGCGGATCGAGGACGCGCCGGCCGGGTCGGCGGCGAAGGGCGGCTGGAAGCGGCTGCTCGGCAACCGGGCGATGGTGCAGCTCTGTGTGCTCGGCTTCGTGCTGTTCTTCGCGTGCTACGGCCAGTTCGAGTCGGGTCTGAGCGCGTACGGGGTCGAGGCGGCCGGGATATCGACGTCCGCGCTGGGGACGGCGCTGGCGGCGAACACGATGATGATCGTGGTCGCGCAGTTCGCGGTGCTGAAGTTCGTCGAGCGGCGGCGTCGGTCGCGGGTGATCGCCGGTGTGGGACTGATCTGGGCGGTGGCCTGGGTGACCGCGGGGTACGCGGGGCTCGGGCACGGCAGCCAGGAGATGGCGACGGCGGCGTTCGTGTCGACGTACGCGTTGTTCGGGCTGGGTGAGGCGATGTTGTCTCCGACGGTCGCGCCGTTGGTGGCGGATCTGGCGCCGGAGGGGCTGGCCGGGCAGTACAACTCGGTGTTCGCGCTGGTCAAGCAGTTGGCGTTGGCCGTGGGGCCGGCGGTGGGGGGTCCGCTGGCGGCATCCCTGCACGGGCCGTACGTCGTGACGTTCCTGCTGGTGTCGCTGGGCATCAGCGCGCTCGCGATACGCCTCGGGCGGCACCTGTCCCCGGCCCAGGACAGGCCCTGGCACCACCGCACCCGCGTGATCGCCCGAGGCCCGGCACCAGAACCGGTCACCGCGGAGGCGTAGGCACCCGGTGCCGGTGCCGACCGGGGGTGGGAACGCTTACCGGCGCTGCCAAGGTGCCGCTGCGCCCACCCGTGCCGCCCTTAGCGGCACGCATGCCCGCAGCTACGACGAGCCCCTCAAGGGGCGCGGGGAACTGTGCGAGCGACCACGACGGTGCCGCAGCCGGGGACGGACCCAGCGGGGCAGCGCCCCGACAGGGGCGCGGGGAACTGCGCGACAAGCCACGACGGGCCCGCGGCCGAGCAGGGATCCGCGCCCGGGGTGGTCAAGCTCTCGGCAGGAGGAACTCGCACCAGACGGCCTTGCCGCCGCCAGGCGTCCTGCGGGAACCCCAGTGGGTGGCGATCGTGGCGACGATGGCGATCCCGCGCCCGGACTCGTCGGCCGGTTCCGCCTGCCGGCGCCGGGGCAGATGATCGTTGCCGTCGGTCACCTCAATGATCAGACGGCGATCGGTGCGGCGGAGCCGCAACCGCATGGGCGGCGTCCCGTGCTGAAGCGAGTTGGCGACCAGCTCACTCGCGGCCAGCACCCCCAGATCGTGGAGTTCGGCGGGGAACCGCCAGCTGGTCAGCACGCCGGAGGCGAACGCCCGCGCGCGCGGCGCCGCCTCCACCCCGCCGAGGAGTTCCAGCGCCGCGTTGCGGAACAGCTCGCCCTCGGGGCCGGTCCGCGCGGGATGCTGCAGGACGAGGACGGCGACGTCGTCGTCGTGGTCGGCGGTGACGCCGGCCGAGCGGACGAGCCGGTCGCAGACGACCTGCGGGCTCCCCGTCGCCCCCGACAGGGCCCGCTCCAGCGCCGCGATGCCCTCGTCCAGGTCCTCGTTGCGGCGTTCGACGAGGCCGTCGGTGTAGAGGACCGCCGTCGCGCCGGGGCCGAGGGGGATCGAGCCGGACGCGTGCATCCAGCCCCCGGTGCCGAGCGGCGGCCCGGTGGGCTCGTCGGCGCGCCGGACCGTGCCGTTCTCGTCGCGGACGAGGATCGGGAGGTGGCCGGCGGAGGCGTACACCAGGCGGCCCTCGTTGGGGTCGTGGATGGCGTACGCGCAGGTGGCGATCTGGTTGGCGTCGATCTCGGTGGCGAGGCCGTCGAGGAGCTGGAGCACCTCGTGCGGGGGCAGGTCGAGGCGGGCGTACGCGCGGACCGCCGTACGGAGCTGGCCCATGACCGCGGCGGCGCGCACCCCGCGGCCCATGACGTCGCCGATGACGAGCGCGGTGCGGCCGCCGCCGAGGGTGATGACGTCGTACCAGTCGCCGCCGACCGCGGCCTCGGTGCCGCCGGGCTGGTAGGTCGCGGCGATGCGCAGGTCGTCGGGTTGTTCCAGTTCCTGCGGGAGCAGGGAGCGCTGGAGGGTGACCGCCGTCTCGCGCTGGCGGCGCTCGCTGGCGCGCAGGCGTTCGGCGGCCTCGGCGTGGTCGGTGACGTCGGTGGCGAAGACGAGCACCGCCCCGCCCCCGGCCCGGTCCCCGCTGTCGCCGGCGCCGCCCGTGCCGCCCGTGCCGCCCGTGCCGTCGGCGGCGGGGGTGCAGGTGAAGGTGTAGGAGCGGCCGTCGACGGCCTTGCGGGACTTCAGGGTGCGCGGCTTGCCGCTGCGCAGCACCTGGTCGAGCAGCGGCAGCAGACCGAGTTCGGCGAGTTCGGGGAGCGCCTCGCGGGCCGGCGCGCCCAGGTGCCGTACGCCGAAGGCCGCCGTGTAGGCGTCGTTGACGTAGGCGATGCGGTGGTCGGGGCCGTGGACGAGGGCGACCAGGGCGGGTACGCGGTCGAGGACGTCGCGCGCGGGCAGCTGGTCGACGGCCGGACCGGCCGGCAGGGTGCCGATGGCGGTGCCGGTGCCGGCGCCCTGGTCGATATCGATGTCGGTCAGCTTTTCGACGCGGGCCGCGGGTACCGAGCCTTCTCCCCGCCGGTCCGCAGGGACCGCCTGCTCGTCGGTCCGCGCGGCGGCGCGGCGCTGTGTTCCGGGGAGCCGGGCGCTCCAGCGCGTGAAGTTCACAGTGGGGAAAGCCTCGTGGGTGCTGAGGAACGGGCGGGTGCCCGTCCAAGGTCGTGGGGCAGTCTGGCAGGTGCGGGCCGCGGCGGCATCCGTCAGACGCCTCAGCGGGCCGTGGAGTTCCGCGGTCCGGTCAGGACGACCCCTTCGGGTCGTCCGAGGGGCTGTGAGGAGGCTTTCCACCGGCCGCGAGTTCGAACTCCGCTCGGGGATGTTCGAGTGAGCCGAGCGAGACGATCTCCCGTTTGAACAGCCCGGCGAGGGTCCATTCGGCGAGGACGCGGGCCTTGCGGTTGAAGGTGGGCACCCTGCTGAGGTGGTAGACGCGGTGCATGAACCACGCAGGGTAGCCCTTCAGCTTGCGGCCGTAGACCTGGGCGACGCCCTTGTGCAGGCCGAGGGAGGCGACGGAGCCGACGTATTTGTGCGCGTACGTCTCCAGGGGCTCGCCGCGCAGTGCGTGGGCGATGTTGTCGCCGAGGACCTTGGCCTGGCGGACGGCGTGCTGCGCGTTGGGCGCGGTCAGCGTGCCGGGCTCGGTGGCGGTGACGTCGGGGACGGCGGCGGCGTCGCCGGCGGCCCAGGCGTGCGCGGCGCCGTCGACGGTGAGTTCGGCGGTGCACTTCAGCCGGCCGTGGTCGGTGAGCGGCAGGTCGGTGGCGGCGAGCAGGGGGTGCGGTTTGACGCCGGCGGTCCACACGACCGTACGGGTCGGGAAGCGGCGGCCGTCGCTGAGGACGGCGACCCGGTCGACGCAGGACTCCAGGCGGGTGCCGAGGAGGACCTGGATGTTGCGGCGGCGCAGTTCGGTGACGGTGTAGCGGCCCATCTCCTCGCCGACCTCGGGGAGGATGCGGTCGGCGGCCTCCACGAGGATCCAGTTCAGGTCCTCGGGGCGGAGGTTGTGGTAGTAGCGGGCGGTGTAGCGGGCCATGTCCTCCAGTTCGCCGAGCGCCTCCACGCCGGCGTAGCCGCCGCCGACGAACACGAAGGTGAGGGCTGCGTCGCGGATCGCGGGGTCGCGGGTGGAGGAGGCGATGTCCATCTGCTCGATGACGTGGTTGCGCAGGCCGATGGCCTCTTCGACGGTCTTGAAGCCGATGCCGTGCTCGGCGAGGCCGGGGACGGGCAGGGTGCGGGAGATCGAGCCGGGGGCGAGGACGAGTTCGTCGTAGGTGATCAGCTCGGTGGCCCGGCCCTCCTCCTCGGTGGCGAGTGTCTTGAGGGCGGCGGTGCGCACCGCGTGGTCGATGGAGGTCACCTCGCCGACGATGATGTGGCACTGGTCCAGCACGCGGCGCAGCGGTACGACGACATGGCGGGGGGAGATCGAACCGGCGGCCGCTTCGGGAAGGAACGGCTGGTACGTCATATAGGGGTCGGGAGTGACGACAGTGATGTCGACGGTGCCCTGCCTGAGCTCGTTCTTCAGCGTCCGTTGCAGCCGCAGCGCCGTGTACATCCCGACGTAGCCGCCACCGACAACGAGAATGCGCGCACGTTCCTTCACCATCCCATGACGCACCCGTCTCTGGTGTTTGTCCACAGCCCCGGCAATTTGTGTGACCGGCGAGCGTGTGTGCGTGTGGCCGGGCGGGGCGCCGGGGGTGGACGAAAGGGGGCAGGTCAGCGGGGGCGGACGAGGGGGAGCGAAGGTGTGGAATCGGGACGTACCTGCCCCGTACTCCGATCGGGGGGCGCTCTGTGCGGAACCTCCCCCTTCTGAATTGACCCCCTCTCAACTATGTTCGTGTGTCGACGGGGTGTAGGGAATGTGGTCGAACGGGTTCGCGACGGGCGGATCCGCTCGGGACCGATGCCGCTTTCCGCGCATCCCTGATTCAGTGACGGGGAGTCTCCGGGGGGAGACGTCATGTACCGGGGGAAACACATGCATGTTCAGGACACGACGCATTGGGCATCCGCGACGGCGACGGCGGCCATGGTGAGCGACGGCGGCGGCCGGGCGGTGCACGCCGCGGATGTCGCCTCGGCGGGAGTCGCCGGGGCGGGTGTCGCCTCGGCGGGGAACGGGCGCGCGGACGCGCGGACGACGCCGCTGCGGGTGGACGCACAGCGCAATCTGGAGCACGTGCTGCGTGCGGCGCGTGAGGTGTTCGGCGAGCTGGGATACGGCGCGCCGATGGAGGATGTGGCGCGGCGCGCCCGGGTGGGTGTCGGCACGGTGTACCGGCGCTTCCCGAGCAAGGACGTCCTCGTACGGCGGATAGCCGAGGAGGAGACCGCACGGCTGACCGAGCAGGCGCGGGCGGCGCTGGGGCAGGAGGACGAGCCGTGGTCGGCGCTGTCCCGGTTCCTGCGGACGTCGGTGGCGTCGGGGGCGGGGCGGTTGCTGCCGCCGCAGGTGCTGCGGGTCGGTGTCGCCGAGGCGGAGCCCGAGGTGGGCGCCGAGGCCGGGGCCGAGGAGGCTCGGGTGCCGGCGCAGCGGTCGCAGCCGGGGGCTTCCGGGGCGGCCGAGTTGCGGCTGGTGCCGGAGCCTTCGGTGCTCGGCGCGGAACTGGGCGGGGAGGCCGAGGACAGCGGGGTCGCCGCGCTGCTCGACGTGGTCGGGCAGTTGGTCGACCGGGCTCGGGGCGCGGGGGCGTTGCGGGCGGACGTGTCCGTGGCCGACGTGCTGCTCGTGATCGCCACGGCGGCGCCCTCCCTGCCGGATGCGGCGCAGCAGGCGGCGGCGTCCGGACGGCTCCTGGACATCCTCCTGGAGGGCCTGCGGTCCCGGCCCGCCTGACGCCGGCCCGCCTTCGGCGGGATTCTGTTTCCCACCCGCACCACCCGTGCAAATTCGCGGTCGGGTGCGGGTGGCCCCTGTGGGGCGCAATCACCGTCGGCGGCTGCCGGCTCGGGGACGGCGGCATCTCGGCGGCTGCCAAATCCGGGACGGCGGCCTGTCGGCGTGGCGAGCCCGTGGGGCGGTTGCGGCTCTCACGGTTGGGTGCGGGTGGCCCCTGCCGGGCGCGAACGCCGTCGGCGGCCGCCGGCTCGGGGACGGCGGTCCGTCGGCGACCGCGTGCCCATGGGACGGTTGCGATGCGACGTTCACGGGCGGGTGCGGGGACCCCCGTGGTGCGGGAGCGGCGTTGGCGGCTGCCTGCTTCGGGCGGAGGGTCCTCGTTCGAGTGGGTTTCCGTACTGGGCGGGGTGCGGGTCCTCGGATGAGTGGATGCGGGTGGGAGTGGGGGTCCCGGGGGAGGGGGATGTGGCAGGCTGAGCCGTGATGGGTTGGGCTGGGCCGGTGTCGGGGGCTTTCCGGGATGGGCGTTGACGAGTCACACGGCGAGGGTGAGGCATCCGGGCTGGGGTCGCCGCAGGTGCCCAGCCAGGGCGGACGCGGACCGTCCCGTGGACCGGGCTCCGGCGGTGCCCGGGAGCGTGCCGATGGCCACGGTTCCTCCAGTGAGCAGGATTCCGCCGACGGCCGTGCCGTCTCCGGTCAGCGGGGTCCCGCGGACGACCGGCGTCCTTCGGGTGAGCAGGGTCCTGCGAGTGACCAGCGCCCCTTCGGCCAGCGGGGGCCAGCCGATGACCAACCTTCCTTCGGTCCAGGCGGCTCCGGGCGGCGGGAGTCCCTTCGTCGGAGTGGGGAAGAGAGTGTTCCCGCTCAGCGGGAGGGGAGTGTGTTGCCGCCGGCGCGGGAGGTGCCGGCGGCGGACGGGGAGTTGGTCGGGCGGATGCGGGGCGGGGACGACTCCGCCTACGAGGAGTTGTACCGGCGGCACGCGGACGCCGTGCGGCGGTATGCGCGCACCTGCTGCCGGGACGGGCACACCGCCGACGACCTGACGGCCGAGGTCTTCGCCGGCATGCTGCAGGCCGTGCGCGGCGGATCCGGTCCGCAGCACGCCGTGCGCGCCTACCTCCTCACCTCCGTGCGCCGCGTCGCCGCGCACTGGACGAAATCCGCCAGACGTGAACAACTCGTCGACGACTTCGCCGTCTTCGCCCAGCAGGCCACCCGCCCCTCCGAGGTGGCCGACGACGACACGCTGGACCTCGGCGCCGACGTCCGCGCCCTGCACGAGGCCGAGCAGTCCATGGCCATGCGGGCCTTCCGCTCGCTGCCCGAACGCTGGCAGGCCGTGCTGTGGCACACCGAGGTGGAGGACGAATCCCCGAGCGAGGTCGCCGTCCTGTTCGGCCTGGACGCCAACGGCACGCGCGTGCTCGCCAGCCGCGCCCGCGAGGGCCTGAAACAGGCCTATTTGCAGGCCCACGTCAGCGCCACCCTCACCGGCGACGAGGAGTGCGCCCGCTACGCCGACCAGCTCGGCACCTACGCCCGTCGCAAGCTGCGCGTCCGCGCCGAGCGGGGGCTGCGCAAGCACCTGGAGGAATGCGCCCGGTGCCGGCTGGCCGCCGCCCAGATCGAGGAAGTGGCGAGCGGCATCCCCGCCGTCGTCCCGGTCGCGGTCATCGGCTGGTTCGGGGCCGCCGGATACGCGAAGGCGCTCGGGCTCGTCGCCGGTGGCGCCGGAGTCGGCGCCGCGGGCGCTGCGGCCGCGGCCGGCGGCTCGTCCGGCGGGGCCGGCGGCGCGGGCGGTGCCGTCGCCTCGGAGGCGCTGGGCGCGCCGGTGAAGGCGGGCATCGCCGCCGGAGTGGTCACGGTGGCCGCCGCCGCGGTGGCACTGGCCCTGGTGAACGACAGCCATCCGGCCAAGGTGGCCGAGCCGGCGCCGCCCACGCCGATCGTCCGGCAGACGCCCCCCGCGCCCACGCCGTCGAAGAAGCCGCCCGCCCCGCCGAAGGCCGCGCCGAGGCCCGAACCGGTGGTCCTCGCCCCGCGGCCCACCCCGACCCCGCCGCCCAGGCCGACGCCGCGGCCGACCCCGAGTCCCACCCCGACACCGACCCCGAAGCCCACGCCCACCCCGACACCCACGCCCACGCCGACCCCGACGCCGCCTCCCCCGCCGGCGCCCACCGTGTACCAGTGGAGCGACCTGCGCTACGACATCGGTGGTGACGGGACCCGGCCCGAGATGCGGCTGCGGGAGAGCAGCTGGGTGTGGCAGCGCTACGGCATGTCCATCGGCGGCAAGCAGTACGCGCGCGGTGTCACCGTCCGCGGCGACTCCTCCGTCACCATCGATCTCAACCGCTCGTGCACCGCCTACGACGCCCTCGCCGGTGTGGACGACATGACCCTCGGGCTCGGCAAGGTCTCCTTCTCCGTGTACGCCGACGGGGCGCGGCTGTGGGAGTCCGGCATGGTCAAGGGCCGGGATCCGGCCGTACCGGTGCACGTGGACCTGACCGGTCGCCGTACCGTGACGCTCGTCGTCTCACCGCACAGCAACGCCTTCGACCGGGCGGCACTCGCCGACTGGGCCGACTCCCGCTTCACCTGCCGCTAGGGCCGGTCCTCGGCCGCCCCGCCGGCCCGGTGCGGCGCCGGACGGTCCAGGTCCCGCAGGACGTCCGCCGGGTCGGACGCCGTGCCGCGCGCGCGTTCGGCCGCGTACCGCTCGGGGGGCATCGCCGCACGTGCTGCCGCGTCAACACGGGCCGCACGGGCGCGGTCCGGTTCGGGGCGCGGGTTCCCGTCCCGCCAGTGGTCGGCGGCCGCCAGCAGCCGTACCGCGCCCGGCAGATCGCCGGTCCGGGCCACCAGGTCGGCCGCGATGTCCGCCAGAGCCGCCGTGACCGCCTCGGCGCACCGCTGCTCCACCGCGCCCCGCAGCGCGGCGGTCACGACGGACAGACCGTGTTCCGGGCCCAGCTCTCCGGCCGTGATGAGGGCGTCGAGTCCGCACAGCTCCGCCTCGAACTGCGGGGGCGGCGTGCCCGCGGCCGCCATCGCCCGGGTTCCGTCGTACAGCGCCCGCGCGAGCGGCAGGTCACCGTCGTGCACGGCGATGCGCGCCCGCATCAGCTGGACGAAGGCACGGGACTCCACCACCCCGTAGCGGTCGGCGGCCGAGCCCGCCTCGTCCAGGGCGGCCAGGGCAGCCGGGCGGTCACCCGAGCGGTGGGCCACGTCGGCGAGCCGGGCCAGCAGGAACGGCGACTCGGCGTACGCGCCCACCTCGTAGGCGAGTCGCAGCGCCTCCTCGTACTCACCACGCGCGTCCTCGAACCTGCCGCGCGCCATGGCCGCCTCGCCGGCCGCGCTGCACACCTGGGCACGCATCCAGCGGTCTCCGACGCGGCGGCTGAGCGAGCGCAGCTCGGCGAGGTCCTCGTCGACGCCGCGCAGGTTGCCAGGCGAGTCGACGACCATGTGCGTGCGGTACATCAGGGTGACGCCGACCTCCCAGTCGCCGCCGTGCGTACGGCAGTTGGCGACCGACGCGGACATGTCGGGGCCGACGTCCGCCGGGCCGCCCAGGTAGTAGGCGGTCAGCGGCCAGACGATGCCCGGGAGCCGGGCGGCCTGTGGTCCGCCGCGCTCGTAGGCGACCCGCACGCGCGCGATGTAGTCCGGGGCCCGCGGGTCGTTCAGCAGTTCGGCGGTGCCGGTCTCGGACGTCATGAAGAGGTAGAGCATCCGCAGGTCCATGCGCCTCTCGGCCAGCGGATGACCGGCATCGTCGTCCGCCGCGAGGAAGGCACCGACCTGGTCGGCCCTCTCGACCAGCTCCGACAGCGAGCTCCCCGGGGGCGCTTGCCCGCGCCGGGTGTCCAGGGCGATGCCGAGGCGGAGCACCAGGTCGATCCACTCCACGGCCTCCTGGCGGTAGTTGCGCAGCCACCAGAACCAGCCCATGGCGAGGACGATCGCGACGGCCTCCGCCTCGTCGCCGTCGCGCACCGCGCGGTCCAGGGCCGTGCGGATGTTGTCGAGTTCGCTCTCCAGGCGGTCGATCCAGGGCAGTTGGTCCGCCGAGCGCAGCCGGGGCTCCGCCTCCTCGACGAGGGCGCGCACCCACGCGCGGTGGCGCCGTTCGGCGGCGGCGCACGCCTCGGGGAGTTCGGCCGCGCGCTCGGCGGCGTACTCGTGGATGGTCTCCAGCATGCGGTAGCGCATGCCGCCGGTGCTGTCCGGGCCGTCGGGGGCGGCGACGACGAGGGACTTGTCGACGAGCGCGCCGATCAGCTCCGCCGCCGGGCCGGTGCACACGGCCTCGGCCGCCGCGAGGTCCCAGCCGCCGGCGAACACCGAGACCTCGCGCAGCGCACCGCGCTCCCGCTCGTCGAGCAGCTCCCAGGACCAGTCGACGACGGCCCGCAGGGTCTGCTGGCGGGGCAGGACCGTGCGGCTCCCGGAGGTGAGGAGGCGGAAGCGGTCGTCGAGCCGGTCGGCGATCTGCCGCGGGGTGAGCAGCCGGAGCCGGGCCGCGGCCAGTTCGATGGCGAGGGGCAGGCCGTCCAGGCGGCGGCAGATCTCGGCCACGGCCTCGGTGTCACGGAGCACGGCCTCGGCGTCGGGACGGACGGCGGCGGCGCGCTCGGTGAAGAGGCGGTGCGCCTGCTCGGGGACGAGAGGTTCGACCGGGCGCACCGACTCACCGGGGACGCCCAGGGGTTCGCGGCTGGTGGCGAGGATCGTGAGCCCCGGGCAGTGGGTGAGGAGGGTCTCGGCGAGGGCGGCTGCCGCGCCGATGACGTGTTCGCAGTTGTCAAGGATCAGGAGCTGGCCGCGCGCTGCGCAGTACTCGACGAGCAGGGCCGTGGGGTCGGCCTGCGGGGTCGCCAGGTCGTGGGGCAGCAGCACGGTCTCGCGCAGACCGAGCGCGCTGACCACCGCGCCGGGCACCGCCTCAGGCCGGTCGAGCGGGGCCAGCTCGACCAGCCATGCCTGGGGCTGCCCTGCGGCGGCCTCCTCGGCGAGGCGGGTCTTTCCTGAGCCGCCCGGTCCGGTGAGGGTGACGAGGCGGGCCCTGTGCATATCGGAACGAATGGCGTCGAGTTCGGGTTCCCGCCCCACGAAAGAGGTAAGGCGTGGACGCAGATTGCCGGTCCGTTCGGGCGGTGGGGCGAGCGGCGGGGCGGCGGGGGTGCCCTGGGCCCGCGGGCGCAGCAAGGAAGCGTGCAGGGACTGGAGCTCCGGGCCGGGATCGGCGCCGAGGGCGTCGGCGAGGGTGCGGCGGGCGGACTCGTACGCGGCGAGGGCGTCGGCGGGCCGGCCGGTGTCCCGCAGGGCGCGGATGAGGAGGGCGTGCAGGGCTTCGTCGTAGGGGTGGGCCGTGGTCAGTTCCGTCAGCTCCGGTACGACGTCCCCGGCGCGGCCGAGGTCGAGGGCCGCGGCGGCACGCGCGCGGGTCGCCTCCATGCGGAGCGCCTCGGGGCGGGTGGCGGCCGTGCGGTCGGGGAGGTCGGCGAGGGCCGGTCCCTGCCAGAGGGCGAGGGCGTCGGTGAGGGCACGGTGGGCGGTGGCCGGGTCGTCGGCGGCGAGGGCCTTCGTGCCGGTTCGGGCGAGGCGTTCGAAGACGTGCAGGTCGATGTCGTCCTCGGCGGCCTCGAAGCGATAGCCGCCCGGGGTGGAGGTGACGGTGTCCCGGCCGAGGGTACGGCGGAGCCGGGCGACGAGGGCCTGGAGGGCGGCGATGGCGTCCTGGGGCGGGTCGCCGGACCAGATCTCGTCGATCAGGGTGTCGGACGTGGTGGTGCGGCCGGGGCGCAGGGCCAGGGCGGTGAGGAGGGCGCGGAGACGGGGGCCGCCAAGGGACAGTGGGTCGCCGTGGTCGTCCGTCGCTCGGGCCACGCCCAGGATTCTGTACCGCACGGGGCCATTGTCACCGGGTGGTGGGGATGGGGCACGGGAGTTTGCGGCGGGGGTCCCGGCGCGGGGGCCGGTACCCGCCCGGCGCGAGGCCGGTACCCGCCCGGCGCGAGGGGCCGGTACCCGCCCGGCGCGAGGCCGGTACCCGCCCGGCGCGAGGGGCCGGTACCCGCCCGGCGCGAGGGGCCGGTGCCCGCCCGGCGCGAGGGGCCGGTGCCCGCCCGGCGCGAGGGGCCGGTGCCCGCCCGGCGCGAGGGGCCGGTGCCCGCCCGGCGCGAGGGGCCGGTGCCCGCCCGGCGCGAGGGGCCGGTGCCCGCCCGGGGCGAGGGGCCGGTGCCCGCCCGGGGCGAGGGGCCGGTGCCCGCCGGGGGGCGAGGGGCCGGCTGTCCAGCCCGACTGCCCGACTGCCCGGGGTGTCCGCCGGATACCGGTGTCCGGCTGTCCGGCTGTCCGGCTGTCCGGCTGTCCGGCTGTCCGGCTGTCCGGCTGTCCGGCTGTCCGGCTGTCCGGCTGTCCGGCGAGGGAACGGCTGTCCGGCGAGGGAACGGCCGTCCGGCCTGCCTCGGGGGACGGACGGATACCGGCCGTCCGGCGGGTAACGGCGTCCTCGGCCGCCCGCTGCCCGCCTCGGCCACCCCTTGGCCGCCCCTCGGCCACCCCTTGGCCGCCCCTTGGCCACCCGCCACCCCGGCGTCCTGCGATCCAGAGGACCCGGGGCACCGAGGCAAGACGGTCAGCTCACCACCCGGCGCTCAGCTCACCGCTAGGTGGCCGCTCACCGCCAGGTGGCCGCTCACCGCCAGGTGGCCGCTCACCGCCAGGTGGCCGCTCACCGCCAGGTGGCCGCTCACCGCGAGGTGCCCCTCACCGCACGCTGATCGCGAACACGTGGATCTGGTCGGCGTCCGGGAGGGTGACGGTGCGTACGGTCTTGCCCGGGGTCAGGGGGATCGGGTTGCCGAAGAGCTTGTAGCCGATGCCGTAGTTGGCCGGGCCGGCCGGGGTGTTGCGGTGGTCGGTGGTGACGACGGTGGTCGCGCCGTACTCCGTGCCGTCGGTGCAGCACCAGTTGGGGAAGCCGAGGCTGCCGGTACTGGTGGAGCCGTCGGTGTAGGTCACCTTGACCTGGCCGGAGGTGAACCCGGCCTCGGCGCCCAGGAACCACAGTTCCGAGCCGCTGCCGGTCAGGGTGATGGACTGCCCCGCGGCGGCGACGTTGTCCGGGGTGCCCGGCGCGCTGTCGGGGAAGGTCCAGGTCACACCGTTCTTGCTGATCTCGGCGCCCGGCGTCGCACCGGCCGCGGCGAGCGCCTGGGCCGAGTAGGTGTCGCCGTCCCCGTCGAAGTCGCCGGTGGTGTAGTTGCCCGGGGCCGGGGGCGCGGACTCGCTGGTGATGCCAGTGTTGTCGAAGGCGGCGGCGAGGCTGGGGTAGGGCACGTCGGTGACGACGGACGCCTGACCGGACGCGGTCCCCGTACCGGCGCCGCCCGCGCGGTAGTCCGCCTTCGCGGTCAGCGTGCTGACCGTCGTGCCGGGCTTGGCGTCGGGGCCCGTCACGGTGACGGTGACGCTCTTCGCGGTGCCGGGCGCGACGCGGCCGAGGGAGGCCGTCGAGGGGCTGACGGTCCACCCCTCGGGCGTGTCCACGGTCAGCCTGGCCCGGGTGAGACCGGTCGGGCCGTGGTCGGCGAGGCTCACCTTCCAGGTGGAGGCCGTGCCGTCCCCGCCGGTCCGGGTCCAGGTGATCGCGGTGGCGGGCTGCGCGCGGTGCGCGGTGCCGGTGTGGACCCGGTACAGCGCGGTGGCGTGCGGGGGCAGGTTCGCGGCGATGGTGCCGGTGGTCTGCGTGGTCTTCTTCGACCAGAGGTCCTTGAGCACGTACGACGTCCCGGCCGGCAGCCCCGCCTCGGTGGCCGTGGTGGTGATGGTCCGTGCCTCGTCGGAGGAGTTGAACAGGGCGACCGCGCGGTCGCCGTTCGCGAGGGGCTTGGACAGCACGTCGTAGCCGTCGCCGTGGCCCACGATGCGGCCCTGCAGGCCCTTGGCGTCCTGGTCGACCGCGATGACGTCCTCGTTGCCGAGCACCGAGAGGGCGTCGGGCGAGGCCTTCGTCAGATCGGTGCTGGAGATGAGCGGGGCCGCCATCACCGACCACAGGGACATCTGGCTGCGGATCTCGTCACCGGTGAGCCGGGACTGGCCGGCGAGGAGGAAGTCCGGGTCGTTCCAGCGGCCCGGACTCTGCAGGTCCGCCAGCTGGACGTTGTAGCCGTAGTTGTACTTGATCGACGACCACTTGCCGCGCGCCGAACCGGGCTCCATGGCGATGTCGCGGCCCTCCCGCCACAGGTTGCCGACCTGCGCGGACCAGGAGATGACGTGGTGCCAGTCGCTGCCGCCCTCGAAGTACGCGGGCGCGGACACCGAGAAGACGATGGGGCGCCCCGTGGCGAGCAGAGCCCGGCTCATGTCGCCGTAGATGCCGTGGTACACGTCGTCGGCGCTCTGCCCGGCGGGGACGGGGACGTTGCAGCCGTCCAGCTTCAGGTAGTCGACCTTCCACTCGGCGAAGAGGTCGGCGTCCTGCCGGATGTGCCCGTAACTGCCGGGGTAGCCGCCGCAGGTGGAGGTGCCGGCGTCCTCGTAGATGCCGAACTTCAGCCCCATGGCGTGCAGTTGCTCGCCGACGTAGGCCATGCCGTGCGGGAAGCGCTGGGGGTCGGCGACGAGGTTGCCGTCGGCGTCCCGGCTGTGGCTCATCCAGCAGTCGTCGGTGGTGACGGTGTCGTAGCCCTTGGCGGCCAGTCCCGAGGAGACCAGGGCGCGGGCGTTGGCGAGGACGGTGGCCTCGCTGATGTCGCAGCCGTAGTACGACCAGTTGTTCCAGCCCATGGGCGGCGTCGGTGCGAAGTTCGGGTACGCGGCGTCCTTCGGCGACTCGGCTGCGGCCGGCCCGGCCAGGCCCCCGAGGGTCAGTGCGGACAGGACGGCCGCGAGCGCCAGTGCCCGGCGGCCTCCGGCCGTTCGGCGGGGCGGTGTCGCGGCGCCGGGGCGAGGCGGGGCGGGCGGACGACTGCGCGTGGTGCGGGCTCTCTCGAACACGGGAACTCCCGTCTGGGACACGTCAGGACCGACATGGCGCCCACATCCTGCTCCACTGCCGCTCATACATGCAATAAGCAAGCGCGTTTCGCGCAGAACCGAGCATGAATGAAGTGGCCAACGTGCAGCTCGGGGCTCGCGGACTCCGTTACGGCCGACAACCGGTCCAGCGCCGGGCAGGCTCCGCCGACAGGGCGGCACCCGGGTCCGACGCCGGGCAGGCTCCGCCGACAGGGCGGCACCCGGTCCGACGCCGGGCAGGCTCCGCCGACAGGGCGGCACCCGGGTCCGACGCCGGGCAGGCTTCGTCGGCTCGGGGGCGCGGCAGGACTCCTGAACGCGGCCCGGGCACAGCCCGATACGCGCCCTCACACCTGCGGACGCGCCCCTCCGACACCCGCGGAGGCGCCCTTCCAACACCCGCGGACGCGCCCCTCACACCCCCGGTGCCAGCGCTCCCCTTCTCGGGGTGATCCCGGAGGGGACCGCTCGGGCGCGGGCCGGGGTGCCGGTCCAGCAGGTGCCCCTGCGGGCGAGGAGGCGGCGCAGCCAGAGTTCGAGGGAGACGAGGTCGGCGAGGCCGTCGTGGGGCAGCGGGTCGCCGTCGGCGGTCGCCCGTACCGCCTGGCGGACCACGCGGGCCTCGACCAGGCCGGCCTCCGCCAGCAGGGGCGTGGTGAAGAGGTCCATCAGGGTGTCGGCGGCCAGCCGCAGGCCCGCGCGTGCCGCCGCTGCCGACGACGCGTGGGACGGGGTGCCCCAGCCGGGCGGGAGGTCGCTGACGCCGGCGCCCTGCAGGACCGTGCGGAGGATCGCGGAGCGGGCGCCGGGCTTGACGCGCAGGGCCTCGGGGAGGGCGCGGCAGGCGCGGACGACCTGGTTGTCGAGGAAGGGCGAGTGCAGACGCTGGGAGCGGATCTCGGCGGCCTGTTCCAGGACGCGCAGGTCGGCGGCGGACCGGGCGAGGGCCGCCCGCGCGCGGTAGTCGCCGGGGCGCTGTCCCGGGCCGAGCGCGGACCGGTTCAGCGAGCCCTGGAGCAGAACCGATACTTCAGCCAGCGCCTCCCCGGTCAGCCAGCGTGCGGCCGGACCCGGTCCCGCCCAGGTCAGGGCGGCGAGGGACGCGCCCACCGCACCGTGCGGCTCGTCGAAGCGGCGCCGCATCAGCCGCTCGGCGAGCGCCTCCACGCCCGCCCGGTACGGGGTGCGCGCCAGCCGCCGGGCCGCGCTGTACACGCGCGCGGGGACCATCACCGAGCCGTCGGCCTTGGTCAGCGCGGCGACCGGCCGGACCAGGTGGCGCCGTTGGCGGTCCATCAGGAGGTCGGCGAGGCGGGCCGGGTGGGCGTCCAGGACCTGCCGGGCGCCGTGCCCGGTGAAGTGGTCGGCGCTGCCGGCGGCGAGCCGCGCGCGGTGCCGGGCCGCCGAGACCAGCGATGGTCCGGGTTCGTCGGTGAGGGGACCGTCGAGGTCGGCGTACGGCAGGGTCTCCTCGGCGCCCGTCACCACCACGTGGTGCAGCCGGGGGTTGGCGGCGAGGGCACCCGCGCGTTCGAGTTCGGCCTCGCGTCCGCCGACGGCCAGGTCGTTGAAGGTGACCGCGAGCAGCCGCTCGCCCGCGCCCGTGCCGTGGCCCAGCAGGGTGCCCGGCATGCCGGGAAGTCCGGCGGCCAGCAGCGCGAGCGTGCCCGAGGCCGGTCCGCCGGACAGGTCGGCGCCGATCCCCGGAACCGGCATCCCGCGCGCGGCGCGCCGTGCGGCGGGACCCATGCCGGGTACCGGCCCGGGGTCGAGGTCGGGCACGTGCCGGGGCGCCGACAGCCGGGCGCGCACGGCTTCCACGAGCGCGTCCCGTACGGCGTCCACCGCGCTGTCGGCGTCGGCCGGGGGCGCTGCCACAGCGAGGGAGGCGACCGGCTCGTACCCGGCGATCTCCCGCGCACCGGCGCGCAGCACCAGCGCGTGCCCCGGCGGGATGCGCCGTACGCCGTCGTAGGGGGTGGTGTCGTGCAACGCGGCCGGTACGTCGGGGGCGGCGAGCAGGGCCGCGAGGTGCCCGAAGTCGAGGTTCGCCTCGATGAGGTCGGCGAGCGGCAGGGCGGCGGTGGCGTAGGCCGTGCCGCCGGCCCAGGGGGTGTGGAACACCGGGCGGGCGCCCGCGAGGTCGCCGCACACGGTGATGCGGCGGCCCACCTGCACGACGGCCGTGTAGCTGCCGGGCCAGTTGGTCAGGTGTCTGAGCGCGCCCCCGCGCGCGGCGATCAGACCGAGCCGCAGCTGCTCGTCGGTGGCGCCGCAGGTACCGAGGACGGCGATCCGGTTCTGCGCGTCGGCCCGCACCACGCGCACCTCGTCGGGCCGCCAGTCGCCGACGGCCCACAGCGGGTCGGGGTCGCCCCACAGGAGCTGGGAGCCGACCGGGTGCAGGGTCTCGCCGTCGTATCCGGTGGCCCCGGCCGAACCGGCGTATCCGGACACACCGCCGGAACCGCCGTAGCCGCTCGCGGAACCGCCGTACTCGGTCGCGGGACCGTTGTACCCGGTCGGGGAACCGAACCCGGCGGCACTCGCGGCGGTGCTGCTCCATCCCACCAACCACCGCATGGACGCCTCCACAGACCGTGGACAACCAGTGCACCGTACGAACCGGACCCCATGCTGCCATGAAGGGGCCGCTCCGGAGGGCTGCCGGCGCCGCCTTCGATCGGGGGAACGCGTCGACGCGCGCGTGCCCGGCAACGCACGAACTCCCGTACGGTACCCACCCGCTACGATGCGAATGCGCCCCCGGTTCACTCCCTTTGGACGCCCTCTGCGCCCTCAAGTCCCATGGTGGGGGCGGTAATCACCCACCTACGGCAGGGGCGATTTTCGGCCAAATCATCGGCATGCCAGAAGGCGCGCGCACGCTCCGTACAGGCTCTGCGCAGCACACGGGCGGCAGTTGACGCGCACAGTCCGGGAGGCGGGTGTCGCCTCCCGGACCGGTCCGCCACCCGCGGGGATGTAGGTGGCGGTGTCCCCCAGCCCGCTGGATCCAGTACAGCGGGCCGACCCACGCACGAGCCATGGAACCGCTCCCCCGGTGGCCGGAGAAGAGCGCACGGACGGGCGCACGGCCACACGGCCGGGGGCACGTCCCGACGGCCGTGCACGGTGCGTACAGGACCGTACTGCCGTACGGACCACAATCCCGCCAACCGGAACAATGCCCCTTAACGCTTGGGATGCGGCGAACTACGCTGGGTTTACGAATGCCGCGTGGTTATGCCAGCGCGGCAGCCGTCTGTGTCGAGGGGTGGCGCATGTCCAGGGAGCAACGCGGGCCGAACGAAAAGCTCGGCGCCGTTCTCGCCCTCGCGGGAATCAGCAACGCAGGACTCGCGCGCCGCGTCAACGACCTTGGCGCCCAACGCGGGCTGACACTTCGCTACGACAAGACCTCGGTGGCGCGCTGGGTGTCGAAGGGGATGGTGCCGCAGGGAGCGGCGCCGCACCTCATCGCGGCCGCCATCGGGCAGAAGCTCGGCCGCCCGGTGCCGCTCCACGAGATCGGCCTGGCGGACGCGGATCCCGCCCCCGAAGTGGGCCTCGCCTTCCCCCGCGACGTGGGACAGGCGGTGCGCTCGGCGACGGAGCTGTACCGGCTCGACCTGGCCGGCCGCCGGGCCGGCTCCGGCGGCATCTGGCAGTCGCTGGCCGGGTCGTTCGCGGTGAGCGCGTACGCGACGCCCGCCTCCCGGTGGCTGATAACCCCCGCCGACAGCTCGGTCGCGCGCGAGGCGAACACCGCCGAGGGCTCCGGCGCGCCGATCAAAGTCGGCCACAGCGACGTGGGGAAGCTGCGGGAGGCCGCCGAGGACGCCAGACGCTGGGACTCCAAGTACGGCGGCGGCGACTGGCGTTCGTCCATGGTCCCGGAGTGTTTACGGGTGGAGGCGGCGCCGCTGCTGCTCGGCTCCTACTCCGACGAGGTGGGCCGCGCCCTGTTCGGGGCCACCGCCGAACTGACCCGGCTCGCCGGGTGGATGGCCTTCGACACCGGCCAGCAGGAGGCCGCCCAGCGGTACTACATCCAGGCGCTGCGGCTCGCGCGCGCGGCGGCGGACGTGCCGCTCGGGGGGTACGTGCTGGCGTCGATGTCCCTGCAGGCGACGTACCGCGGCTTCGGTGACGAGGGCGTCGACCTCGCGCAGGCCGCCGTCGAACGCAACCGGGGGCTGGCGACCGCGCGGACCATGAGCTTCTTCCGGCTGGTCGAGGCGCGGGCGCACGCGCGCGCGGCGGACGCGCAGGCGGCCGGCGCGGCGCTGAAGGCGGCGGAGGGGTGGCTGGAGCGGTCCAGGGACGGCGACCACGATCCCTCCTGGCTCGGCTTCTACGGCTACGACCGGTTCGCCGCCGACGCCGCCGAGTGCTACCGGGACCTGAAGGCGCCGCGCCAGGTGCGGCGCTTCACCGAGCAGGCGCTGTCGAAACCGACGGAGGAGTTCGTGCGGTCGCACGGGCTGCGGCTGGTGGTGTCGGCCGTCGCCGAGCTGGAGTCGGGGAACCTGGACGCGGCCTGCGAGCAGGGGGTGCGGGCGGTGGAGGTGGCGGGGCGGATCTCGTCGGCGCGGACCACCGAGTATGTGAGGGATCTTTTGCACCGGCTGGAGCCGTACGGGGACGAGCCCCGGGTGGTGGAGCTGCGGGAGCGGGCCCGGCCGTTGCTGATGGCTCCGGCGTAGTGCCGCGGCTCGGCTTGGGGCCGCTTGGCGTCTGCCGGGTGCGGTGATCTTGCGGGTGCGGGCGCGTTGTGGCTTGTCGCGCCCGCGCGGCGGAGCCGCATGTCGACACTGCCCCGCGCCCCTTCGGGGCGCTGCCGGCGGCCGGAGTTTGAAGGTGTTGTCAGTGGCGCAGTGCACTATCGGGAGTGGAGGTGGTGCTCGGTGCCGGTCGGGGCGTACGACTGTGATGTGCTCGTCGTGGGCGGGGGGATCGTCGGGCTGGCCACGGCGTACGCCGTCACGCGGGCCGCACCGGGCACGCGGGTGACCGTGCTGGAGAAGGAGGCGGGGCCCGCCCGGCACCAGACGGGGCGCAACAGCGGGGTGATCCACAGCGGGATCTACTACCGGCCGGGCTCCCTCAAGGCGCGGTACGCGGTGCGGGGCGCCGCCGAGATGGTGAAGTTCTGCGCCGAGTACGGCATTCCGCACGCGGTCACCGGCAAGCTGATCGTGGCCACGGAGAAGGAGGAGCTGCCCCGGCTGCACGCGCTCGTGCAGCGCGGCCGGGAGAACGGGATCCCGGTGCGGGAGCTGGGCGTCGCGCAGATCGGCGAGTACGAGCCGGAGGTGCGCGGACTCGCCGCGATACACGTCGGGACGACCGGGGTGTGCGACTACGTGGCCGTCGCGCGGCAGCTGGCGCGAGCGTCGGGCGCCGAGATCCGGTACGGCGCGCGGGTCGTCCGGGTGGACCGGCGGCCGGAGCGGGGCGTGGCCGTGCTGACCTCGGGCGGGGAGGTCGTGCGAGCGCGGGTGCTGGTGAATTGCGCGGGCCTGCACTGCGACGAGGTGGCTCGGCTGGCCGGGGACGAGCCCGGGGTGCGGATCGTGCCGTTCCGGGGGGAGTACTACGAGCTGGCCCGGCCGGAGCTGGTGCGGGGACTGGTGTATCCGGTGCCGGATCCGGCGTTCCCGTTCCTCGGGGTGCATCTGACCCGGGGGATCGACGGGGGCGTCCACATCGGGCCCAACGCGGTGCCGGCGCTGGCCCGCGAGGGGTACGGGTGGGGGGTCGTACGGCCCCGGGAGCTGGCCGGGACGGTGGCCTGGCCGGGATCCTGGGCGATCGCCCGGCAGCACTGGAGATACGGGGCCGGGGAGCTGGCCCGGTCCGTGTCCAAGAGGGCGTTCCTGGGGGCGGTGCGGAGGCTGTTGCCGGCGGTGGAGTCGGAGGACCTGGTGCGGGCCCCTGCGGGGGTGCGGGCGCAGGCGGTGTTGCGGGACGGGACGCTGGTGGACGACTTCCTGATCCGGGAGTCCGCGCGGGCCGTCCACGTACTGAACGCACCGTCCCCGGCGGCCACGGCATCCTTGCCGATCGGCAGGGAGGTCGGGCGCCGGGTCCTGAACCTGCTCGGTTCCCCGTAGCCCCCACCCCAGGAGGCTCCGCCCCCTGGACCCCCGACCTCCGCCCACCCACCCCCCGACTCGGCAGTTGAAAAGGCCACCGAAACCCCAAGTCCGGCGGGCGGCCGCCGTCACGGGCGGGCCGGCGGGCCGGCGCGGCAGCGAGAACGGCCAGGCCAAGCGGCAGGCACGGCGGCTCGGCGGGCGGGCGGCCGCCGTCACGGGCCGGCCGGCGGGACGGGGAAGACGGCCAGGCCGAGCGGCAGGCACGGCGGCTCGATGGGCCGGCGGCCGCCGTCACGGGCCGGCCGGCGGGACGGGGAAGACGGCCAGGCCGAGCGGCAGGCACGGCGGCTCGATGGGCCGGCGGCCGCCGTCACGGGCCGGCCGGCGGGACGGGGAAGACGGCCAGGCCGAGCGGCAGGCACGGCGGCTCGATGGGCCGGCGGCCGCCGTCACGGGCGGGCCGGCGGGCCGGCGCGGCAGCGAGAACGGCCGGGCCGAGCGGCAGGCGCGGCGGCTCGGCGGGCGGGCGGCCGCCGTCACGGGCGACTCAGCGCGGCAGCGAGAACGGCCGGGCCGGCGGGATGGCGAAGGCAGCAGGGGCGGTAGCAGGGTGGACTGGAAGCACTCGCAGCCGGGCCCCTCGGCAAAGCCGGCGCCATTGCCGGCGGCTCGGCGGGCGAGAAGACCCCCGGCCCCCGGGCAGTGGGCGAGCGGCCGCCATCACGGGCGGGTCGGCGAGCGGCGATGGCGGCCGGACCTGACAGGGGCTTCGTTGCCGGGCACTCGGTGGGGCGAGCGAGTACGCGCGGCGGCCGGGCCCGTCGGCAGGGCGGGCGGGGGCGCCATTGCCGGGCGCTCGGTGGGGCGAGGAGGTGTGCGGGGTCCTGCGCCGGCGGCCGGGGCGGCGCCGTTGTCGGGCGCTCGGTGGCTCGGGAAGTGGGATGGGGTCTGTTGCGGGTGGGGGTGGGGTGGGGGTCGTAAAATTGGGGGACTGTGGCTGATTCCTTGAACTCTTCCGATGTCCCTCGGTCCGTACCCGTCGCGTCGGGGGCACCGCATGTGCCCGGGGTGTCGGTCCGGCATACCCGGGCCAAGGGGGAGCCGCGGTTTCCGGACGGGCCGAAGGCGGATCCCGCGGGGTCGCACTTCGAGCGGCGGATCCGGAGTTTCCAGCCGCGGCGGAGCAGGGTCACGGCCGGGCAGGCCGACGCGCTGCAGCGGCTGTGGCCCCAGTGGGGGCTGGACATCGATGGGCAGCGGGTCATCGACCTGGGGGAACTGTTCGGCGGCGTGAAGAGCGTCGTGCTGGAGATCGGGTTCGGGATGGGCGAGGCGACCGCCCAGATGGCCGCCGCCGACCCGGACACCGGGATCCTCGCGGTGGACGTGCACACCCCGGGCCAGGGCAACCTCCTCAACCTCGCCGACCGCAACGGACTGGGCAACGTCCGCGTCGGCAACGGCGACGCGATCATCCTGCTCCGGGAGATGCTCACCCCCGACGCCCTCGACGGCCTCCGCGTCTACTTCCCGGACCCCTGGCCGAAGAAGCGGCACCACAAGCGGCGGCTGATCCAGCCCGAGTTCCTGTCGCTGGCCGCCACCCGGCTGAAGCCCAGAGCGATCGTGCACTGCGCGACGGACTGGGAGCCGTACGCCGAGCAGATGCTGGAGGTCCTGGACGCGCACCCGGACTTCGAGAACACCCAGGCGGACGGCGGTTTCGCGACGCGCCCCGAGTTCCGGCCGCTGACCCGTTTCGAGGGCCAGGGACTGGACAAGGGACATGTGGTGCGTGATCTGCTGTTCCGCCGCGTACCCCACCGGTCACCGCGGGACGGGCAGCCGGAAGCGCAGTGACAACAGCCCCTCGTTGTCGTCACCGTTAGGGTCGATGCCGTGCCGCCCACCAGTGCCCCGTACCCGATACCGCCCACCGGAGCCGGCGCCGGCGCCGGACCCGGCGACGCCGCCCTCCGGCACCCGCACTGGTGGCAGCGCGGCTGGGTGCGGTACGGCGCACTGATCACGTTGCTCGCGCTGTCCGGGCTGGTCATCCTGGCGCTGGTGCGAAGGCAGACCGGCACGGAGGGCTTCCTGGTCGGGCTGGGGCTGGCCGTGCTGCCCGTGCCCTGGCTGACGGCCGCGTTCCGCTGGCTGGACCGGGTCGAACCGGGCCCCTGGCGCAACCTGGTCTTCGCCTTCGCGTGGGGCGCGTGCGCGGCGGCGCTGATCGCGATCGTCGCCAACAGCTTCGCCACGCACTGGATAGCCACCTCCACGGCGGACCCGGCCGGCGCCGACACCCTCGGCGCGACGGTGATAGCGCCGATCGTCGAGGAGTCCGCGAAGGCGGCGGCCGTCCTGCTGCTCTTCCTGTTCCGCAGACGGGACTTCACGGGGATCGTCGACGGGGTGGTGATAGCCGGCATCACCGCGACCGGCTTCGCGTTCACCGAGAACATCCTCTACCTGGGCACGGCCTTCGGCACCGACCAGCTCACCGGCGGCCGCGGCATCGCCTCCGTCACCGCCGCCACCTTCTTCGTGCGCATCGTGATGTCCCCGTTCGCCCACCCCCTGTTCACCGTCCTGACCGGCATCGGCTTCGGCACCGGCGCACTCGCGGGGGACGGGCAGCGCGCCCGGCGCGTGCTGCTGCCGCTCGGCGGCCTGCTGCTCGCGATGGGCATGCACGCCTTCTGGAACGGCTCCTCGACCTTCGGGGCGTACGGCTTCTTCGCCGTCTACGGCCTGTTCATGGTGCCCGCGTTCGGCCTGCTGACCTGGCTCGCGATCTGGACCCGGCAGCGGGAACTGCGGACCGTGCGGGAGGAGCTGCCGGCGTATGTGTTCGCGGGGTGGCTGGGCCCGGCCGAACCGTACGTCCTCGGGTCGATGCGGGCGCGGCGGATGGCCCGCGAGTACGCCCGGCACCACTTCGGCGGCCGGCCCGCCGGGCGGACGGTCGCGCGGTACGAGGCCTGCGCCACCTCGCTCGCGTTCCTGCGGCACCGGGCGCGGCTGGGCAGGGCCCCGGCCGACTTCGCCGTACGCGAGCGGGAGCTGCTGTCCGAGCTGTGGGCGCGGAGGGGCGTGGCCTGGCCGGCGCTGGAGTACGCGACCCGCGCGTCCGCCCGGGCGCCGGCGCCCTACTGGCCCGCCTACGGCTACGGCCACCTCCCCGGCCAGGACTACGGACAGGGCTACGGCCAGGGCTACGGCCAGGACTACTACGGCTATCCGGCCGTGCCGTACTCCGCGCACAACCCGTACCGGACGTAGGTCCGGCCGCACGCGTCCCCGCCGCACGGAACCCCGGAGGGGACCCTCAGGGGTTGAGGCCCTTGCTCCGCAGCCAGGTCATCGGGTCGATGGCGGTGGCCTGGCCGTTCGGGTGGACCTCCACGTGGACGTGCGGGCCGGTGACGTTGCCCGTGGCGCCGACGCGTCCGATGACCTGGCCGGTGCTGACCTTCTGGCCGACCGTGACGTTGATCGAGGACTGGTGGCAGAACCACAGCTCGGTGCCGTCGTCCAGGGTGAGGATCGTGCGGTAGCCGTAGGCGCCGGCCCAGCCGGCCCCGGTGATCTTGCCGCTGTGGATGGCGTGGATGAGGGTGCCGGTGGGGGCGGCGAAGTCGAGGCCGGTGTGGTAGCCGGAGGACCACATCGAGCCGGGCTGGCCGAACGTCCCGGTGATCGTGTACGACGTCGTCGGCAGCGTGTACTGCTTCGCCAGCTTGGCCAGGCGCTCCGCCTCGGCCTTCTTGGCGGCGGCGGCCTCCGCGTCCTTCTTCGCGTCGGCGGCCTCGGTGGCGGCCGCCTTCTCCGCCTTGGCGGCCGCGTCGTCGGCCTGCTTCTCGGCGGCGGCGACGGCGGCCACGGTGGCCTTGGTGTCGACCTGGCTCTGCTGCCGGTCGGCCTGGGCCATGATCCGGTTGCGCAGCGCCTCGCCGGCGTCGGAGCCGCCCTGGTCGGTGGCGGAGGCGGTGCCGATGTGGGCCAGCGAGGCCGTGGTGGCTGCGGGGGCGTCGGAGGAGTCGTCGAAGAGGTGGCCGACGGACGGCAGGTCCGGCAGGTCGGGCATCGAGATCGACACCGGCGGCTTGCCGGTGTTGGCGCTGGCCATGCCGCCCGCGCCGACGGCGGCGATGACACCGACGCCGAGGACGGTGGAGCTGCGGGCGAGTCCGCCGCCGCGCTGCTTGGCGACGCGGTGCCGGCCGCGTACCGGGCGGATGGACTCCTCGGTGGGGTTCCACTCCTCCCAGGGGCCCTCGTCGGTGCGCTGGTTGCCGTAGCCGTAGGGCTCGCCGTCACGCTGGCTGGGCACGAAGGGGGCTGTCGGGGCAGGCCGGTTGGACGCCACGCGGGCGTACTCCTTTCCTTCCTCCGCCTACCGGGTTAGCTGACGGGTTCGGAGCAGGAAGGTCTCCTACGCGCGTATACGTGTCGTGGACTCACTGAGAAGTCCACGGCGGTATCCGCGTGATTCACCCCAAGGTGGTGGTTCCCCGGTTCCCTCGCGGGATTCGGCGCGTGCGCACGGAGCCGCCTCTTGTGACGGCTGGGACGACCGCGCTGCGTTATCGAACGTTAATAGACCGGGGTAGCTGATTCCAAGCTGTTCTGCTTGATCATTACCCTTTCTAGAGCGGACGTACGGGCCAAGAGGCATGCAAATCGGGCAGGTTGACCGAACTTCAGGAGTCACAGAGGTTTTGATGGTGACTCAGATGTTATGCGGAGGGCTTCCGTCCGGTCACCATGAGTGAGGGGTGGGGTCGGCGCACCGAGGGACGGCAGAAAACACTCAGGGCCGGAATCCGATGGATTCCGACCCTGAGTTTCAGTAGCGGGGACAGGATTTGAACCTGCGACCTCTGGGTTATGAGCCCAGCGAGCTACCGAGCTGCTCCACCCCGCGTCGTTGAGACCACTGTACGCCATCCGCGGGGTCCGATGCACATCCGTTCCCGCCGGGCAGGTCGAGGCGCTCCGGCACCGGCGGAAGCAGGTGGCGTCCTCAGCCCAGCAGGTGCGCGTTCGGTGCCTTGGCCGCGGCCTCGTACTCGGGCAGCACGACCACGTCCGCTCCCCCGCCGGTCAGCACCCCCGTGCCGTCGGCCCCGGCCACGAAGGTGTCCGGCTCGCGCCAGGCGGTGACCACCCGGCGCACGCCCGCCCCGAGGATCAGCTCGGCGCACGGCGCCGGGCGCGAGGAGCGGCGGGCGCAGGGCTCCAGGCTGCTGTAGACGGTGGCGCCGGGCAGCCGCGGGTCGGCGGGGTCGAGCTTGGCCAGAGCGGCCTCCTCGGCGTGCACCACCGGGTCGCCGCCCTCCCGCGAGTGGCCGCGCGCCAGTTCCGTGCCGTCGGCGGCGACCACGACCGCGCCGACGCTGAAGGCCGTCTCCGAGGGCGGGCACAGCGCGGCCAGCTCGCAGGCGGTGCGCAGCCAGTGGCGGTCGGCCGGGCCGGGCAGCGGGCCGGTGCCGGGGGCGGTGGGCTCGTACCGCATGAGGACGACATCCTCGATCCGGCGGGTCTCGGTGAGGCGGAGCCGGCCCGCCTGGTACGCCCCCGAACCGAACAGGCGCGGGGCCGACGGGTCGCCGACCAGGACCGGGGCGAGGACCAGCTGGAGTTCGTCGGCGAGGTCCTGCTGGAGGAGCTGGGTGTGGACGGTGCCGCCGCCCTCGACCATCAGCCGCCGTACGCCCCTGACGTCGTGCAGGTGCTCCAGCAGGGCGCGCCAGTCGAGGTCCGGGCCGAGGGCGACGACGTCCGCCGTGGGGCCGAGGGCGCGGGCGGCCCGCTCGGCGCCCCGGCCGGTCGTATAGACGATCTTGTCGCCGCCGGTGTGCCAGAAGTTCGCAGCGGGGTCGAGGCCGCCCGTGGCGGTGACGGTGACCTTGAGCGGGTACTCCGGCTTCCCCGCGGCGAGGCGGGCCGCGCGGCGCTCGGCGGAGTTGACGAGGAGGCGCGGGTTGTCGGCGCGGATGGTGCCGGCGCCGAGCAGGATGGCGTCCACGGAGGCGCGCACCTCGTCGACCCGGTCGAAGTCGGCGGGGCTGGAGAGCAGCAGCCGGTCGGGGCCGGTGTCGTCCAGGCAGCCGTCGAGCGAGACGGCGGCGGACAGCAGGACGTACGGGTACGGCATCGGCGCGCTCTCCCTGGCCTTTGGACTACGGGTTTGGTTCAAGGTTGAAACAACTTACACTGGCGGCATGACGACCCGCTGGCTCACCCCCGAGGAGCAGCGCGCGTGGCGCGCCTACATCGCCGCCTCCCAGTTGCTGGAGGACGCGATCGACCGGCAGCTCCAGCAGGAGGCCGGCATGCCCCACCTGTTCTACTCCGTGCTGGCCAACCTGTCCGACGCGCCCGACCGGCGGCTGCGGATGACGGACCTCGCGGAGACCCTGAAGATCACCCGCAGCAGGCTGACGTACGCGGTGACCCGGCTGGAGCGGGACGGGCTGGTGCGCCGCGAGGACTGCCGGTGGGACAAGCGCAGCAGCATCGCGGTGCTGACGGAGGCGGGCACGGCCGTCCTGGAGCGTACGGCGCCCGGGCACGTCGCCACGGTCCGCGCGACCCTCTTCGACCGGCTCACGCCGGAGCAGGTGGGGCAGCTGGAGGAGATCTGCACCGGGATCGTACGGGGGCTGCAGGGCGAGGAGACGGGGAGCGCGGCGGAGGACGTGCCGTGGCGGCGACGGTCGGCACCATGCTCGGGCACGGGCACGGGCACGGGCTCGGGGACTGGGACGGGGGCGGGGGCGGGCTCCGGTGCGGACACGGGCTCCGGTGCGGGCTCGGGCACGGGCTCGGGGACTGGGACGGGGGCGGGGGCGGGGGCGGGGGCGGGCTCCGGTGCGGACACGGGCTCCGGTGCGGGCTCGGGCACGGGCACGGGCACGGGCACGGGCTCGGGGACTGGGACGGGGGCGGGGGCGGGCTCCGGTGCAGGCTCGGGCTCGGGCGCAGGCACGGGCTCCGGCTCCGGCTCCTCGGCGGACGAGCTTTCCTGACGACGCGCGCCCGACCCCGCGTCCAGGGCCGCCACCGAAAGTCCGTTGCTTTAAGTTTTAAGCATGGGGTAGGGTCCACGATCACAACCGCTTGCTTCAAATCTGAAGCAAGCGGTCCGGAGATCGCCACGGACCCGGAGGCCCGCATGCCCACCACCCCTGTCGCCACGCCGCGCGCCCGCGTCCGGGTACCGCTGCGCTTCCATGACGGCTACGGCGTCGACGCCGAACTCGTCACCTTCCACGGCCTGACCGACGGCGCGGAGCACGTCGCCGTGATCCTGGGCGACCCCGCGCCCGGCACCGTCCCGCTGGTCCGTCTGCACTCCGAGTGCCTCACCGGGGACGTCTTCGGCTCGGCCCGCTGCGACTGCGGACCCCAGCTGCGGGAGGCGGTCGAACGCATCGCCGGCCGCGGTGGCGTCCTGCTGTACCTCCGCCAGGAGGGGCGCGGCATCGGCCTCTACAACAAGCTCGACGCCTACGCCCTTCAGGACCAGGGCCTCGACACCTACGAGGCGAACGCGGCCCTCGGCCTCCCGGAGGACGCCCGCGACTACACGGCGGCCGCGCAGATGCTGGCCGCGCTGGGCATCGGCGAGCTGGATCTGCTCTCCAACAACCCGGACAAGGCGGAGCAGTTGCGGTCGCTGGGCATGGTGGTCCGGGACCGGGTGCCGACCGGGGTGTTCACCACGGCGCACAACGTCCGGTACCTGCGGGCGAAGGTACTCCAGACCCAGCACACGCTGCCGCTGGCCGAGTTGACGGAACTGAACGCGGGCTGAGGCACCCGTTCGCCGCGCCACCTCAGGCGGCGTACGGCCGTTCCGCCCGCGCGGACCGCAACGCCCGCCCCCACCACATCAGCTGGCCGAGCATGCCTTTGGCGGCGCCCTCGGTCACGGCGGTGTCGTTGGGGGTGCCGTCCTCGGTGAGGTGCGACCACGGCCAGTGCAGACTGACCGCGTCCCGCATGCCGACCGCGTGCAACTCTGCGAAGACGAGACGGAGTTGCTCGACCGCGCGGATTCCGCCGCCGAGTCCGCCGTACGACACGAAACCGACGGGCTTGGCCTGCCACTCGGCGTGGTGCCAGTCGATGAGGTTCTTCAGGGCGGCCGGGAAGCTGTGGTTGTACTCGGGCGTGATCACGACGAACGCGTCCGCCGCGGCGAGGCGCGGTGAGACCTCCTTGAGCGCGGCGGCGGCCCCGGGGTCCGGGGCGCCGCCCCGGCCGGGCATCGCCAGGGGCAGCGGCACGTCGGCCACGTCGATGACGTCGAACTCCACGTCCTCGCCGCCGGCGGCGGTGCGGAGGAACCAGTCGGTGACGGCGGGGCCCACGCGGCCCTCGCGGACGCTGCCGACGATCACGGCGACGCGGAGAGGGGCATCGCCGGACGCGGACGTGTTGGTGGTCGCGTTGGCGGAGGTGTTGGTGGATGTGTTGGTGGGCGTGGTGGCAGGCACAGGAATCCCCCATGGATCGGGCGTTCGGCCGCTCGGTGCGGCCGCCTCTCCAGAAACGTACAACGATCGTTGTAATAAGTACAACGGTAATTGCACATTCATGGCCGGGTCCCGGTAGAGTGCGCAGCAGAGGAGGCCGATGTGGGCGACGTGGGCAACACGGGTGGCGAGACGAGCGAGACGAACGAGACGAACGACGCCCGGCTGGAGCGGGCGCGGCGCGAGGTGCCACCACGCAAGCTGGCCAAGCAGATCGCCATCGCGAGCGGTTCCTGCACCCTCTTCGGCCGTGAGGGCTACACCCGTGCCTCGGTCGACGCCCTCGCCGCCGAGGCCGGCGTCTCCACGCGCACTCTCTACAACCACTTCCCCGGCGGGAAGGCCCAGCTCTTCGGCGCCGTGGTGACGTGGTCGTCGAGCGAGGTGCGGGACGCCCAACTGGCCCTGCTGCGGGCCGTGCTGAACCCCGAGCACCCGCCCCGCCCGGAGGACCTGGAGCGCGACCTGGTCTCGCTGGCCCGCGCGTTCGTCGGGCTCATGACCGACTACCCGAACCACTTCGCCCTGGTCCGCCACATCCACTCCGAGGCGGACCACGTGCCGCCGGAGGTCCTCCAGGCCTGGCGCGAGGCGGGCCCCGAACCGGTGGCGAGGGCCCTCGCCGGCTCCATGGCGAACCTGGAGGACGCGGGCCTGCTCGACCTCCGGGGCGACGCCCCCCTGGCGGCGGCCCACTTCACGGCCCTCACGGGCCAGTTCATCGCCCTGCGCTCCCACTACGGCGTCCTCCCCCTCCCCGCGGAGGAGGTGGACGCCCTGATCAGGGGTGGAGTGTCGGCGTTCCTGCGGGCGTACGCGACGAGTTGACGGCGCCGGCCCCAGGCCGGGGATCGAGGGTCAGACCGTCACGTCGGCCGGGGCGGCCTGGGCGGCGGGCTCGCGCAGGATGGCGCGGCGGCGGACCGGCATGCCGAGCGTCGGGTGTCCGACACCCCAGGCCGCGCCCTTGCAGACCATCTCCTTGACGCGGGCGGCGAGCCGGCCGGTCAGGGCCGACCGGCGGGCCGTGTCGTCGGCCGTGACCCACTGGAGCAGGGCGTCCCGGCGGCCCAGCGAGACGCACTGGCCGTAGTAGCGCAGCGGCACGGTGGGGACCTTCGCGCCGGTCAGCCGGGCCGCGATGGCGTCAGCGGCCTGCCAGGCGGTGGGGACCCCCGAGGCGCAGGACATGCGCAGCGGCTTGTCACCGGGACCCATCGCCAGGACCGAGTCGCCCACGGCGTACACGTCCGGGTGCGAGACCGAGCGCATGGTGCCGTCGACCACGATCAGTCCCGTTTCGGTGACGTCCACGCCGGTGGCCCGGGCGATCGGGTGGACGGCGAAGCCGGTGGTCCAGACGGTGACGGCGGCCGGGAGGGACGTGCCGTCGGCGGTGGTGACGTGGTCGGCGGCCACCTCGGTGACGGCGGTGTCCTCGTGCACGGTGATGCCGAGTCGGCCGACGACCTCGCGCAGGTGCCGGCGGCCCTTGTCGGAGAGCCAGTCGCCGAGGGGGCCGCGGGCGACGAGGGCGACGTCCAGGTCCGGGCGCGCCTCGGCGATCTCCGTGGCGGCCTCCAGACCGGTGAGACCGGCGCCGGCCACCAGCACGGCGTGACCGGCGTCCAGCCGGGCCAGGCGCTCACGCAGCCGCAGCGCGCCGGGCCGGCTCGCGACCTCGTACGCGTACTCGGCGGTGCCGGGGACCCCCTGGTCGTTCCAGCCGCTGCCGAGGGCGTACACGAGGGTGTCGTACGACAACTCGCGCGTGCCGCCACCCTCACCGCCGCCGTCACCCTGGCCGGGCTGGACCTCGACGGCCTTGCGGTCCACGTCGACGCCGGTGACGCGGGCGATCACCAGTTCCACGCCGGTGCCCGCGAACATCTCGGTGAACGGGCGGGGCGTGAGCTCCTGGCCGGTCGCGAGCTGGTGCATCCTGACGCGCTCGACGAAGTCCGGTTCGGCGTTGACGAGGGTGATGTGGACGTCCTCGGGGCGCAGCCGCTTGGCGAGGCGCCCGGCGGCGGTGGCTCCGGTGTATCCGGCTCCGAGAACGACGATGCGGTGCTTCATGTTCCGGCTCCTGTCTCAGCGGGTTCGCCCCTTGAACCGGGCAGCCCGCCGCTTCCTGACAGGGTTGGCTTGTGAAGCACGTCACATGGGTGGTCAGAAGGCGTGGAAGAGGGGTTCGCCGTGGTCGGTGGCCGCCCAGCGCCGGGTGGCGCGGTCGAGCTTGTCGGGGTTGACCTGGCTGCGGAACGCGGCGATGCCGTCGGCCGTGATCTCCAGGGTGACGACGCCGATGACCCGGCCGTCGAGGACCGCGACGACGACGGGGGCGCCGTTGGCGGTACTGACGTAGATCCCGGGCGAGCCGCCGGCCAGGTCGCGCTTGGCCCGGCTCGGCTTGAACAGGCCGCGCATGAACGTCGCCACCGCGACCGCGCCCTCGAACGCCTTGGTGCGGGCCGGCACCTTCCCGCCGCCGTCGCCGACCGCGATCGCGTCCTGGGTGAGCAGCCGGACGAGCGGCTCGGTCCGGCCGCTGGTCGCCGCCGCGAGGAACTCGTCGATGATCCGGCGGGCGGCCACCTCGTCGATCTCGGTCCGGGGCCTGCCGTCGGCGACGTGCTTCTTGGCCCGGTGGAAGATCTGCTGGCTGGCGGACTCGGTGAGGTCGAGGATCTCGGCGATCTCCCGGTGCGGGTAGTCGAAGGCCTCCCGCAGCACGTAGACGGCGCGCTCGCTCGGGGTGAGCCGCTCCAGCAGCACCAGGACGGCGTACGACACCGATTCGCGCTGCTCCGCCGTGTCGGCGGGGCCGAGCATCGGGTCCCCGTCGAGCAGCGGCTCGGGGAGCCACTCCCCCACGTAGGTCTCGCGCCGCGCGCGGGCGGAGGTCAGCTGGTTGAGGCACAGGTTGGTGAGCACCTTCGTCAGCCAGGCCTCGGGCACGTCGACCCGCTCGACGTCGGCGCCCTGCCAGCGCAGAAACGTCTCCTGCACGGCGTCCTCGGCCTCACTCGCGGAACCGAGGAGCCGGTAGGCGATGGCCTCCAGCCGGGGCCGGGCCGCCTCGAACCTGTCCACGTCGCGCACGCTCAGGGCCATGCTGACGGATTTTAGTCCCCGGGGTCGGCAGGGGACGCGCGGCGGGTCGTGCCGTGAGCGGCGTGGTGGCACTCACGGGGGGTGTGCTCGCGGGCGGACGGGGCTCAGGCGGGGGCGAGTTCGGGCGGGCGGGGGTTCAGGAGGAGGCGAGTTCGGCCTCGCCGTGCGGGATGACGACGTCGTCCGCCGCGGGAACGGGAACGGGAGGGGAACCGGGGACGGGAGGGGAGCCGGGGACGGGAGAGGGCGCGCCAGCGGGAACCGGAATGAGAGGGGAAGCGGCAGCCGGAGAGGGAGCCGGAACGGAGGGGGAAGCGGAAACGGGAGAAGGCACGGCAGCGGAAGAGGCCGCGGCAGCGGCAGCGGGAACCGGATTCGAAGGGGAGGCGGCACCGCGACCGAGCCCGCCGTACACCACCACCACGGCGCCCAGCCCGAGCGCCGCCCCGGCCAACTGGGCCGCGACGAACGGGACGAGCGAGGCGGGGGAGATCCCGGCGACGGTGTCGGTGAAGACCCGGCCGACGGTCAGCGCCGGGTTGGCGAAGGAACTGGAGGAGGTGAACCAGTAGCCGGCCCCGATGTAGGCGGCCACGGCGACGGGGGCCAGGGACGCCCGGCCGATCCGGTCAAGGCCGAAGACCAGCAGGATCAGCCCGCCCGTGGCGACGGCCTCACCGAGCCACAGGTGACCGGCCGACCGGTCGTGGGTGGAGAACCTGACCAGTGGCTTGCCGAACATGGCGTCGGCCACCACCACACCGCCGATCGCCCCGGCCACCTGGGCCGGAATGTACGCCGCCACCTCGCGCAGGGCCGGACCGGTCCCGGCGCGGCGGCCGCTGAGCCAGGCGGCCAGCGTGACGACGGGGTTGAGGTGCGCTCCGGAGACCGGCCCGAACAGCACGATCAGCACGCCCAGGCCGAAGGCGCTGGCCAGCGAGTTGGCCAGCATCTGCACGCCCGCGTCGCGCGACAGCTCGGCCGCCTGGATGCCGGAGCCGACCACCACGGCCAGCAGCAGCGCCGTACCGACCGCCTCGGCGACGGCACGGCGCCCGAGGGAGGCGCTCACGCGCGCACCCCCGCAGTCCGCGGCGTGGCGAGAGGCGAGGCCAGGAAGGCGGCGAGGCGGTCCAGGGCGCCGGGCAGCGCCCGGTAGTACACCCAGGTGCCACGGCGCTCGCAGTCGATCAGGCTGGCCTGCCTCAGCAGCTTGAGGTGGTGGGAGATCGTCGGCTGGGAGAGGTCGAAAGCCGGGGTCATCTCGCACACGCAGACCTCGCCGCCCTCCCGCGAGGCGATCATCGACAGCAACCGCAGCCGCACCGGATCGCCCAGCGCCTTGAAGGCCTTGCCCAGGTCCACGGCACGCTCCTCTCCCAGCGGCGCCTCGGCCAGGCCCTGACAGCAGCCCGTGCCGCCCTCCCGGCCGCCCGCTTCCCGTTCTTGCTTCGACATGCCTCTATGTTGACGTTTTTCGATCCAGCGCGCAAGCTTGCATCGGCGAACATCAATGCAGCTCGTTCGAGGGCACCGCCGTGCCCCCACCAGGAGTGAAGCCATGCGCGATCAGCCCACCGACCTGCGGGAGAAGGTTCGCGAGCGGTACGCCGCCGCGGCCGTCAAGGTCACCGAAGGCGGCGCCGCCCGCTGCGGTCCGCGGCCCGTCGAGGTCGACGAGAACTTCGGTTCCACCCTCTACGCCGCCGACGAACGCGACGCCCTGCCCGCCGAAGCGGTCGCCGCCTCCCTCGGCTGCGGCAACCCCACCGCCGTCGCCGAACTCCGCGAAGGCGAACGCGTCCTCGACCTCGGCTCCGGCGGCGGCATCGACGTACTGCTCTCCGCCCGCCGCGTGGGCCCCACCGGCAAGGCCTACGGACTGGACATGACCGAGGAGATGCTCGCCCTCGCCCTGGCCAATGCGGCCCGGGCCGGCGCGCAAAACGTCGAGTTCCTCAAGGGCACCATCGAGGACGTCCCGCTGCCCGCGAACACCATCGACGTCGTCATCTCCAACTGCGTGATCAACCTGTCCGTCGACAAGCCCGCCGTCTTCGCGGAGACTTTCCGGGTGCTCCGGCCCGGCGGCCGTATCGGCATCTCGGACGTCGTTGCCGACGACGCGCTCTCCCCCGCCCGGCGCGCCGAACGCGGCGACCACGTCGGCTGCATCGCCGGCGCGCTGTCCTTCTCCGAGTACCGCGCGGGCCTGGAGGCCGCCGGGTTCGGGGACGTCGAGATCACCCCGACGCACTCGGTCGCGGACGGCATGCACTCCGCCATCGTCCGCGCCATGAAGCCGGCCGCCTCGGAGCCGGTCTCCAAGGCGAGCGGCTCGGACGCGGCCACCGAGGCGAGCGGCTCGGACGCGGCCACGAGACGATCGGCGACGTCCAGGGCCACGACCCCACCGCCGCGGCCCTCATGGGACAGGTCCGCACCGGCGTCCACGCCCACGCCACCGCCGGGGCGTCCCCCGGCGACATCCTCGCCCGCACCAACCGCCTCCTCACCGGCCTCGACCCAGGACTCTTCACCAGCTGCCTGATCGCCCACCTCGACGTGGCCAGCCACCACGCCCGGCTGACCAACGCCGGACACCCCCCACCCCTCCTGGCCCATCCCGACGGACACACCGAAATCCTCCGCCCCCCGCCCGGACTGCTCCTCGGCATCGACCCGACGCCGACTACACCACCACCGAGATCCCCCTCGAACCCGGCTGCGCCCTCGCTCTGTACACCGACGGACTCGTGGAGACCCCCGGCACCGACATCGACGACACCACCCGCGACCTGGCCCAGCACCTCGCCCACGCCCGGGCCCAGGACCTGAACCACCTCGCCGGCACCCTCATCCACCACGCCACCCGCGGCGCCCCCGCCACGACGACATCGCCCTCCTGCTCATCCGCCCGGAACCCCACCACGGTTGACGGCATCACCGCCGCTCCCCCATCCGGTGGACGACACCGGACGCGAACCAGCGCCGAAGCCGCTTCGAGGGAAAAGGATCGTTTCTGTCTGGCCCATCCGGGTGAGGCAGGGTGCGGCCGTCCGGTGCGCACCGCTAGAACCTGAAGTGAGCCGTGAGCACGGCCGGAGTGCGCCAGGGCGCTGTCGTCGCACGGCTCTCCGGCCGGCGCGGCCCCCCTGTGGTTCGGTGACCGGCAACGGAGCGAGCATGACCCCGATGAAATGGACCAATGACCTGCTCGACCCCCTGCGGAAGGCCGGCGATCCGCCGGCGGACGCCGCGATCGAGGAGATCTACGCGCTCGGCCGTCAGGAGCAGGTCCGCGAAGCACTCCTGGCCCTGGACCGCAACAACCTGTCCGTGCCGGCCGGGCTCCCGCCGAAGCTGCGGGAGTTCTTCGAGCACGGCGCCGTGCTCCCGTCGTGGGCGGACCCGCAGCTGATCACGCGCGGGCAGGGACTGCTCGGCCGCTACCAGGGACACATCGGCAGCACCCTGCTGTGCGCCTCCCTCCCGCTCTGCTACGGCTGTGCCGACGGCGCGCAGGTCCTGGCCCGGTCCACCCGGCTGACCCAGGGCGTCTACCGCAGGCTCATGGAGACGTCCCAGTTCGTCGTCGACGTCCTGGACACCGGAAGCCTGGAAGAAGGGGCGCACGGTGTGCGCTCGGCGCAGAAGATCCGGCTCCTGCACGCCACCATGCGCTACCACCTGTCCCGCAAGGACGACTGGGACACCTCCTGGGGACTCCCCGTCAACCAGGAAGACCTCGCCGGCACCCTGATGAGCTTCTCCGTCACCATCCCCCAGGGCCTGGCCCGCCTCGGCGTCGAGCTTCCCGCCCGCGACCGGGACGCGTTCTTCCACCTGTGGCGGATCATCGGCCACATCCTCGGCGTGGACGAACAGACCAACCCCACCACCTTCGAGGACGGCCACGCCCTCATGAACGCCATCCTGGCGCGCCAGCAAAAGCCCTCCGAGGCCGGCACCTCCCTGACCAAGGGCGTACTCGACTTCATCCGCGAAGTCCTCCCCGGCCCCCTTCTCACCGGAGTCGGCCCTTCCCTGATCCGCCACCTCATCGGCGACCGCGCCGCCGACATCGTCTCCGTCCCGGCCGCCGACCTCACCCAACTCGCCTTCACCGCCCAGTCACCCCTCAGCCTCGGCTACGGCAAGGCCGGCGACGCGGTACCGCTCCTCGCCAAGGCATCCAACGAGCTGGGCCTGGCCCTCTACAAGCAGGGCCTGCTCCTGACCAACAAGGGCCGCCGCTACCAATGGCAGGTCCCCACCGGCCTCACCCCCACAGCCCACTGACCGCTCCGGCCTCCAGCTCAGCGCCTTGCCCGCCTCGTGGACCGTGGCTCGGCGCTCGAAAACGAAGCAGCGCCCGACCCGGACGCTGCGTAGCAGGTCGGAAGGGGTGAACCCTCCCCTAGAGCCGTAGGCCCTGTGGGACTCGAACCCACAACCAAGGCCGGGGCGCCTTGGCGGTCAGCGCTCAGAAGTAGATCGTAAGAGCGGAGCTTTCGACCGTGACCGGGAGGCGGTGGGTTCTCCAGCGAATCGCCCCCTCTGCCTGGAGGCCTCATGGCCTGGTATCCCGACGCGCATTCGCCGGCCGCGCCATGCGCGGCGAAGCGCGCATTCGAGCACTGACGCGACCCCACCAACCTGCAGTCGCACTTCGCGCTCGGCCACGAGAGCGGCTTCGCCAGTTCATCGACGCCGGGACCCGCGCCGACGCCAACGCGAACCGGCGCGTCAGCGGAACGGGTGCCGCCCGCAGCGAGACCGGCGAGCAGCTCAAGGCAGGTACTTCGCTGTCCCACTCATCGCTCGTGAGTAGAGGAGGATGGGAGTATCTTTTGGTACCGGAGGTGATGGTCTTGAGGATCACAGAGGAAGCCCGGAGTCGGACAACCCGGACGACAGCACCGTTGAAGGTCGATGCGGCCATAGACGAGCTGATCGCGGACGGCGCCCATTTTCTGGGGATGACGAAGAAGGACCTGGTCGCGGAGGCCGTTCGAACCTACTTGGAGATCCGCCGTGAGGAGGTTCGGGCCAGCATGCTGGAGAAGATGCGCAAACTTGACGGATCCGTCGAATCGAGCGTCTCGCTGCTCACCGGACTGTCGCCGGAGCGGATCAAGGAACTCGGCGGAGTAGGCAAGGACGACTGATTCGGTGCGGCCCGCTCGACCCACCCTCCGCGCGCTTCGCGAGGACCTGAAACTACCGCTTCCGTCAGCCCGGGAGCCGCTCAATGAACTGGATCATCCGATCCTGGCCAAGGCCAGGGAACGCTTCACTGACGGCGAGGCCGGACAGGAGCGGATCCGCTCGATCGATGATGAGGTGCTCTTCAAAGTCAAGGTCCAACGCTGGCGCGGAACGGTCTGGACAGACGAGGATCTGCCCTGGCTCATCGCCGCCGGGCAACGCGAGGACGGGTCACCGGACGACTTCTACTCAGCCTTGGAGACGACCGCGAGGGCTGCACGGGCCCGCTACAACGCCGAAGAACGTCAGCCCCTGAGTACGAAGACGTACGTCGGGCATCTCCTCCCGGACCAGAACGACCGCGATCGCTACCAGCTCGAAGCCGGTACCCGGCTCGTCCGCCATCTCGCTGCGGCCGTGCGGGAGCTGGCTCGCGGATCACTGCACGACGGGCACGAACACGCCGCCGACTTACCCACCTTCCGCCTCGGCATCCTCGTACGCGCCGACGACGGCCATGAGACTTACGTCGCCGTGCGCATCACCGGCTCCGTCCCCGACGATCTCATCGCGGTCGTCCTGCGCCATGTCCCCGGCTGCGATCCCACCGACTGGTACCCCGAGTACGCCCTCCCGAGCCGCTCCCTTCTTCCCGCCGAGCAAGCCTGGTCGACCCTCATGGATCCGAAGGCCGCGGCCGAGCTTTTGAACGAGGGATGAGCCGGGACCCCCATCGCACGCCGGCCCAGGGCCGATGACGACCAGAACAAGGAATCCGCTTATGCCGGATCACGACAACTCGTCCCGGACAGTGACTGTCCCCACGTGCGACCACGGACCTGTCGCCGTCTGGGAGCCCGACTGGTGTACGGGCAGCGAGAGCGAGCACCAGCCCGGCGGCTACCGTGACGACATCACGCACGCAAGCCCCGACTACGAATTCACGACCTCAACGAGCCGTGGCACAGCGGTGATCCTGCGGGCATGCTTCGAACAGCGCCCCTTCACCGAGCGCCCACCCGGTCATGTCCCATTCGTGAACGTCGAAATGGACGGCGACTGGCATCCGCATAGTTCCGACGACTTGCGCCGCCTCTCGGACACCCTCACAGCACACGCGGATGGACTCCGAGAACTTGCCGACCGCCTCGACGGTCTCGCCAACGCCTTCGATGCCAGGCAGAGGGGCACGCCTGCGGCGGCGAACCCTGAGAAAAGTCGCGATGGCTGAACTAGCCACGCTGTCCGTCGGCACACCCGCTCACGCAGACGGCCTCCTCACATGGCGTGGGTCCCGACCAGAAGGGCTGGTCGGGACCACGAAACCGCTGGTCAAAGCCACAAGACGGCTGTGACCTCCGTAGGCCCTGTGGGACTCGAACCCACAACCAATGGATTAAAAGTCCACTGCTCTGCCAATTGAGCTAAGGGCCCAGGCGATGTTGCCTCCCCGAGCATAGCGGGACGCGGCCGAGACTCCGATCGGGTATCGGGGTCCCGGCCGCGTCGCGGGGTCGGGGCGGGGGCCGATGGTGGGGCGGGGTCAGGTGCCGGCCCGTTCGCGGGGGCGGGTGTGGGACGGGTTGAGGAACCAGTGGCGGGCCGAGGCCAGCCACCAGGTCGCCGCGAAGCCCAGGACGACGAGGACGGCGACCGGGGCGTAGTTGAAGGTCTCCCAGGTGACCGGGGAGACCTGGGGGAGCATGAAGAGAACGGTGATGACGGCGACCCAGGTCACCGAGACGACCCCGATCACGCCCGACCACCGGCCCAGGTGCCACGGGCCCCGTTCGAAGGCCGCGCCCTTGCGGACCCGGAGGAGGGTCGGGATGACGTACGCGATGTAGAGGCCGATGACCGCGATGGACGTCACCGCCGCGTACGCCGTCGTGTTGATCAGGTAGGGCAGGCCGAGCGCCAGGGCGCCGAGCGCGGCCAGCCAGACGGCGGCGACCGGCGTCCGGGTGCGGGGGCTGACCGTGTGCCAGACGTGCGAGAAGGGCAGCGCGCCGTCGCGGGAGAAGGCGTAGATCATGCGGCTGTTGGCCGTCACCGAGGCCATGCCGCAGAAGAGTTGGGCGCCGATCACCACGAGGAGGAGGAGTTTGCCCGTGGTGGCGCCGAGCGCGTCCAGGAGGATCTGGGCGGGCGGTGCGCCGGTCGGGGACGCCAGCTCCTTGTCGTACGACTGGATCGCGAAGGTGAAGCCGAGCAGGAGGACGAAGCCGGCGATCCACGAGGTCCAGATGGAGCGGACGATGCCCTTCGGGCCGGCCGTCGACGCGTCGTGGGTCTCCTCGGTCATGTGGGCGGAGGCGTCGTAGCCGGTGAACGTGTACTGCGCCATGAGGAGCCCGAGCAGGACGACGTAGAAGCCGCTGCCCCAGCCCGTCTGGTTCACGAACTTCGTGAACACGAAGGACGCCGACTGATGATGGTCGGGGACGAAGGCGAGCGCGCCGACGATGACGGCGACCCCGAGGACGTGCCACCACACGCTCACGCTGTTGAGCAGCGCGACGATCCGCACGCCGAAGGTGTTGAGGAGGCCGTGCAGGACGAGGATCGCGGCGAACAGCAGGACCGTACGGCCCGGGGTCACCCGGAAGTCGAACTGCAGGTTCAGGTAGGCGCCCAGGAACGACGCGGCGCCGAAGTCGATGCCCGCCGTCACCGCCACTTGGCCCAGCACGTTGAACCAGCCCGTGAACCACGCCCAGGCCGCCGCCGAACGGGGTGGCGCGAGCCGGTGCGCCCAGAAGTACAGGCCCGCCGACGTCGGGTACGCGGAGCAGATCTCCGCCATCGACAGGCCCACGAACAGGGTCATCAGGCCGACCGCCACCCAGCCCCAGGTGATCACCGCGGGACCGCCCGTGACCATCCCGAACAGGTACAGGGTCAGGCAGCCGGACAGCACCGAGATGATCGTGAAGGAGACGGCGTAGTTGGAGAACGCCGACATGCGGCGCGCGAGCACCTGGGTGTAGCCGAGCTGGGCCAGCCGTTCCTCGTCCGACAGTCCACTCACTCCGGTGTCATCTGTCATGCCCCCAGCGATTCCCTCGCCGGGGGCATGACATGCGTCACGGGAACAGGCCGTAGGAACCGACCTTCAGAACAGGCCCTCGGAATCGACCCCTCAGAACAGCCCCTTGTACGGCCCCCAGCCCGACTCGATCCTCGTCCGGCTGCCGAACGACCCCTTGCCGTCGCCGGCGTTGCGGTACACGTAGCCCTTGGTGTCCCGCTCCACCAGGTCGTTGCGGCCGTCCCCGGTGATGTCACCGACGCCCACGATGGCGTTGTACGACGAGCCCCACTTCCTGAACACCGTGACCCGGTCCTTCAGCAGCCCGTTGCCCAGCCCGTCGTACCGGTACAGCGTGCCGTCCTTGTACCGCGCGACGACGTCACCGATGCCGTCCCCGTTCAGGTCCCCGGCACCGACGATCTGCGTGAACGCCTTCCAGTTCGTACGGATCCGCTTCCCCGCCGCCAGCTTCCCGTCGCTCGTGGCCGCGAACACGTACATGTCCCCGGTCGACGCCTTCCGCGCCAGCAGATCGGTACGCCCGTCCCCGGTCAGGTCACCGGGCGCGACGAGCACGTCGTAGGCGTTCCAGCCGGTGCCGAGGGACGTATGACTGTTCGACGGCTTGTACGGCTCGCCGCACCGGCCCGCGTACCGGCGCAGTTCACCGTTCGGCATCCGGACCAGCATCTCGGCGCACCGGTCCGTGCCCATGTCGCCGAACGGCACGGCCACCGTCCCGGCCGGCCAGCCGGACCCGCTCTGCTTGGCGTCGTAGGTGCCCATACCCGGGCTGTAGTGCAGGGTCAGGTAACCCGACTTGTTCAACGTGACCAGTTCGCCGTAGCCGTAATAGCCCTGGTCGTGGAAACCCGGGAAACCGCCTGAGTACTCCAGTCGTCCGCCCGTGGTGTAACTGCCGCCGCCGTCCTCGGCCGTGGCCGTCAGTGTCCACGTCACCGGGCCGTTGCGGAGGTAGGCGCCCGAATCGGACTTCAGGTCCCAGTCCACGTCGACGGACGCGCCCTCGCCCCTGATGGTGCGCTGGGCCTGCCCCTGGGCGTCCTTCACGGTGAAGTTCCACTTCGCCGGCTTGTTCAGCTGCCACATGCTGGCCCAGTCGTTGACGCCGTTATTGCCCTTCACATCGGCGTCCGTGGCGTTGGACACGTCTGACTCGATCTTCGTCAGGGACTGCGCCGGCACGCCGCTCTGGACGATCCGGATCGACTTGTCCGAACCGACGTACGCGATGTCGCCGCCGAACTTGTCCACAGTCCAGCTCAGCCGGCGCTGGTCGGCCGTCTGACCGGCCGGCAGGTCGGCGATCGCACGCGGCGAGGCGGCCGTCCCGGTGTGGAAGTCGGTGAGCAGCAGCTTTCCGGCCGCCCGGTCGTGCTGGACCAGGTACCCGTCACCGACCAGCGCGGGACCGGAGGGCACAGTGATTTTCTTCTTCGCCGTACGGTCGTACACCCCCGCGGCACCCGTCGGCCCGCAGTTCCAGTAGATCCAGCGGCCGACGACCTGGAGTTCCTTGACCTTGCAGGGCGCTCCGGTGGAGACGGTCGCGACTGTCTTCCGTGCCTCCAAGTCGTAGGAGGTGACGACACCGTTCCCCGTGCCCGGCGTCCACAGGCCCGCCCCCCACACGGACGCGGCCGTGATGGACCGGGTGAGCCGCTCATTGGCGGTGCGGAGGTAGTTCACCGCGTCGACGTACATCTTGCCGGTCGAGGGCGCCTGGTAGACGTAGTAGCGCCCGGTGGCGTCGACGAAGCGACCGCCGGTGACGGTCGGCTCGTCGGTGCCGCTGAGCGTGTTCTCGCTCAGACGGATCTCGGCTGTCTGCCTGCCGGCGGAGTCGTCCATGAAGTAGCCGACGTACGTGTTGCCGAAGGAGCGCATCGGGACGCAACCCCGAGGTCCGGCCTCGCAAGGCACCCGCTGCAGGTGGTAGCCGCCCGCGTACTCGTCGGCGTAGCCCCGGGAGGTCTTCGTCACCACCGTGGAACCGTCGGCGGAGATCTGCCGGCCGATCACCCACTGAAATCCGCTGGGGGTGTTCTCCACGCTGGTCAGAAAACCGCCCGCGTAGTCGAGGCCCCACACGCCGTCCGTCGCGATCGGCGTGGCGGTGGGCTCCGCGGCGACGGGGGCCGCGGTGGTCAGAGAGCCCGCGCCGAGGGCGGCGAGGCTGATGAGCACGGAAGCGATCCGGGCATGCCGGGTCAAAGGGTCCCTCCCCAGGGAGATCCGAAAAGGCGCGGCTGCCGACCTCGGATTCCCCCCGCAGCGGCACCGCGCTCGCAAGTCAAAGGATGTTAACAACCGTCACACAGCGGCCGGTAGGTCGAAGGGCATGACGAAAGGGCCCGTACGACGGTGTCGTACGGGCCCTGTTCGGGTCGGTGGGTCCGGGCAGGCGGACCTCAGCCGGGGTCAGCCGTTGCGCTTCCAGCGGGGCTTGTCGTCGCGGCGGCCGAAGGAGCCGGTGCCGCTGCCTCGGTGGTCGTCGCGGCGGCCGTAGGGGCGGTCGTGGCCGCCGGAGCGGAAGCCCGGGCGGTCGTCGCGGCGGTCGCGGTTGAACGGGCGGTCGCTGCCCCGGTGGCCGCCGCGGTCGTCGCGGCGGAAGCCGGGACGGTCGTCACGGCGCTCGAAGCCACGGCCACCGCGGTCACCCTCGAAGCCACGGCCACCACGGTTGTCGCGGTCACGGTCCCGGTCGAAGGGGCGGCGGTCGTCGCGGCGGTTGTCGTCGCGGCGCTCGAAGCCACGGCCACCGCGGTCGCCCCGGTTGTCCCGGTCGTCGCGGCGGAAGCCCGGACGGTCGTCACGGCGCTCGAAGCCACGGCCACCACGGTTGTCGCGGTCGCGGTCGAACGGGCGGCGGTCGTCGCGGCGGTTGTCGTCGCGGCGCTCGAAGCCACGGCCACCACGGTCGCCGCCACGGTTGTCGCGGTCGCGGTCGAAGCCACGGTCCCGGCGCTCGAAGTTACGGCCACCACGGTCGCCCCGGTCACCCCGGTCGTCGCGGCGGTCGAAGCCGCGCCGCTCCCGGCGCTCGTACGACGGTCCGTCCGCCGGACGCTCCTCGCGCGCCGCCGGCTGCTCCGGGACCGATGCCTCGGCCACGGCCTCCTCGGCCGCTGCCTGGGCCTCGGCCACCGCGGTCTCCGGGTCCTCGCCGCGCTCGCGGGCGACTCGGGCGACCAGCCGGTCGGCGTCCTCGCGCAGCTCGGCCGCGCGGCGCTGGGCGCGCTCCAGCTGCTTGGTGAGCTGGGCGACCTCGCGCTCGGCCTGCTGGGCGGCGTTGCCCGCGGACTCGGCCTGGACCTCCGTCATGGAGCGGGCGCCGGTGATCTCGGCGACCTCCGGGTCGAAGGCGGCCCCGCCCTGGATGATGTGGCGGCCCGCGTCGACGCCGGCGTCCTCCATCAGGCGGAAGATCTGGCGCCGCTGGTGCGGCAGGGAGAGGGAGACGACCGTGCCGGTGCGGCCGGCGCGGGCCGTGCGGCCGGCGCGGTGCAGGTAGTCCTTGTGGTCGCCGGCCGGGTCCACGTTGAGGACCAGGTCGATGCCGTCGACGTGGATGCCGCGCGCGGCGACGTCGGTGGCGACGAGGACGTTGACGTAGCCGTCCTTGAAGTCGGCCAGCGTGCGGGTGCGGGCGCCCTGGGTCATGCCGCCGTGCAGCGCGTCCGCCTTCACGCCCGACTCGCGCAGCTGCTCGGCGACGCGGTCGGCGCCCAGCTGGGTGCGGACGAAGATGATCGTGCGGCCCTTGCGGGAGGCGATCGCGGCCGTGACCGGCGCCTTGTCCTTGGGCTTCACGATCAGGATGTGGTGGGACATGGTCGTCACCGCGCCCTGGGCCGCGTCCACCTCGTGCAGGACGGGCTCGGCCAGGTAGCGGTCGACCAGGGTCTTGATCTCGTTCTCCATGGTGGCGGAGAACAGCATCCGCTGGCCGCCGGCCGGGACCTGGTCGAGGAGCTCGGTGACCTCGGGCAGGAAGCCCAGGTCGGACATCTGGTCGGCCTCGTCCAGGACGGCGATCCGCACGTCCTCCAGGGAGCAGGCGCCGCGGTTGATGATGTCGCGCAGCCGGCCCGGAGTGGCGACGAGGATGTCGACGCCGCGCTCCAGGGCGTAGATCTGGTTGCCCATCGACGTGCCGCCGCAGACGACCTTCATCTTCAGGCCGAGGACGTCGCCGTACGGCTGGAGGGCGTCGGCCACCTGCATGGCCAGCTCGCGGGTCGGCGTGAGGATCACGGCGCGCGGCTTGTGCTTGGCGGTGCGGCCGCCGGCCAGGGTCGCCAGCGTCGGCAGACCGAAGGAGAGGGTCTTGCCGGAGCCGGTGCGGCCACGGCCGAGGATGTCCTTGCCGGCCAGGGCGTCCGGGATGGTCGCGGCCTGGATCGGGAAGGGGGTGGTCACGCCGTTCTGCGCGAGCTTGCGCACGATGCCCTCGGGGAGGCCGAGGTCGGCGAAGGTGATCTGGGGGGTCTGGGGGGACTGAGCGGTCTGGGTGTCAGCGGCCTCGTCGGCCTCGGTGACCTCGGTCGCCACGTCCGACGCCTCCGACACGGCGGCGAGGTCGTTCACGATCTCGTCGGCGTTGTCGTTGTCGTTCTCGGGCATGACGATCTGGTCTGAACTGGACACGGACATGCGAATGCGAAACCTTCCGGAGTCTCGTCGGCACGCGCCCGTCAACTCCGTGATTCGCACACGACCGCCTCAATGCGGTCCGCCACGGCAAGGGAGAGTACGCGCCACACGGCGCGCTCTGTGGTGGCGCCGGGCAAATGGGATCAAACGATCTACCACCATACGCACCCACCACCCCCGAAGGCAAACCGAGCCCGGGCCGACTCCCATGCCCCCAGGTCAGGCCCCTGATCGCCGCCGGCCGCTCCAGGTGACCCGCTCACACGGGGACCCCCGCCGCCGGTGCCGGCTCCCGCTGGGCGAGCTGCGGGGCCGGGTCCTCGTGCGCCGAGGAAGAGGGCTCGGCCGACGGCTGCTCCGTGGGAGGCGGGGGCGGCGGGCTGGACGCCGGGGGCGGGGGCGGCGCGGACGTCACCGGCGGCGTCGGCGGGGCCTTCGTCGGCGCCGGCTGCCCGGGACCCTCGGACTTCACCGGCCCCGCCGGGGTCGCCGAGGCGCTGCCCGGCCCGGACGGCGTGGGGGACGCCGAGGGCGACTCGCCGGGCTTGGCCTTCTTCCCGTGGCCGTGCTTGCCGTCGGCCTCCGCCCCGCCGTTCCCACCGCCCACGGCACCCGCCGGACCGCCGCCGGACACCTCACCGCCGCGCTGCCCCGCCGAATGCGAGGGCCGCGCCGGAGCGGCGTCGTCACCCACGCTCACACAGCCGGCGGCAGCGGCGACGGTGAGCACCGTGACGGCCAGGCGGACGGGTACGGTCAAGGGGCGCACGGTGGCCACCTCCGGAGACGGGAAGGGGAGTCAGCCTCCCCAACTCCCGCCGCCCGCAAGAGGACACGCCCCACGTTCGAATCGCGCCACCCCCGCGGGGCCGCCACTCACCCGGTACCGGGCACTCGTCCGTCACCGGGCGGCGCTCAACAGCCGCCCGGCACTCACCCGTAGCCGAGCGCGTGCAGCCGTGCGTCGTCGATGCCGAAGTGATGGGCCACCTCGTGGACGACGGTGACCTCCGTCTCCGCGACCACGTCCTCGCGGCTCGCGCAGAACCTGAGCGTCGGCCCCCGGTAGATGGTGATCCGGTCCGGCAGCACGCCCGCGTACCACTCCCCGCGCTCGGTCAGCGGCGTCCCCTCGTACAACCCGAGCAGATCGGGATCGCCGGCGGGCGGTTCGTCCTCGACGAACACCGCGACGTTGTCCATCAGCCGTGTCAGTTCCGGCGGGATCCGGTCCAGCGCCTCGGCGACCAGTTCCTCGAACTCCTCGCGCGTCATCTCCAGCACAGGCTCATTGTCCGTTACGCGCGCCGCATAGCCACCATGGGACTTGGGCATACGGGACCAATGGTCCGCGTATCCGCCCCCGCCCAGCGCAGCCTGCCCGCCCGGACCCTCGACCGCGTACGCCACACCCTCGACCGCGCACGCCGCACCCTGAACCGCGCGCGCCGCACTCGCGAACCGTCACCGGCTCGACCCGGTCACCCCGCCCACCCCGCCCTCCCGGACCTCGAACTCGCCGGCGGCCGCCCCAGCCCCTGGCTCCGCGCCCTCGGCCTCACCGCCGTCGTCGTCGCCGGCGCCTGGCTGGGCCTGCTGATCGTCGGGAACGTACGGGCTCAGGTCGGCCCGATGAACACCACGATGGCGCTACGGCCCTCCCTCACCGGCGGCACGAAGATCAACGTCTCCCCGCTCGGCGCACTCACCCTGGACACGCACGTCGCCCCCGTCCGGCTCGACGTCAACGTCGACCAGCTCGACCCCGAACGCGCCCAGGCCCTCGTCGACCACCCCGAACGCATCTCCGGCCTCCAGGACGAGGTCACCCACGACGTCGAACACGGCACCCTCGACCTCGCCGTACGCTCCGGCGTCGCCGTCGTCAGCGGCGCCATGGCCCTCGGCCTCGCCGTCTACCGCCGCCCCCGCCGCGCCCTCGCCGCCGGCGGACTCGCCTTCACCCTGCTCGCGACCTCCGGCGCCACGGCCTACGCCACCTGGAACCCCGAATCGGTCCTGGAACCGAAGTTCTCCGGACTGCTCACCTCGGCACCCTCCCTGGTCGGCAACGCACGCAACATCGTCACGGAATTCGACGTCTACCAGAAGGAACTGGCACGCCTGGTGACCAACGTGACCAAGCTGTACGACGTCACATCCACGCTCCCCGCCTACCAGCCGGACCCCTCCACCGTCCGCGTCCTGCACGTCTCCGACATCCACCTCAACCCGGCCAGCTGGAAGATCATTGCCTCGCTGGTGGAGCAGTACAAGGTGAACGTGGTCGTCGACTCCGGCGACACCATGGACCACGGCACGGCGGCCGAGAACGGCTTCCTCGACCCGATCGGCGACCTGGGCGTGCCCTACGTCTGGGTACGGGGCAACCACGACTCCCTGACCACCCAGCGCCGTCTCCAGCACATGAAGAACGTGCACGTCCTGGACGACGGCCGGGCCGAGACCATCGCCGGCCTGCGCTTCGCCGGCATCGGCGATCCGCAGTTCACCCCCGACCGCTCCGTCCAGCCCGGCGGCGACGCGGCCGAGCGGCTCGCGGGCGACCGGCTCGCCACGGCCCTGCGGTCCCAGCGCGCGGCGGGCACCCCGGTGGACGTGGCGATCGCACACGAACCCTCGGCCGCACGGGAGACCGACGGCACGGTCCCCCTCGTCCTCGCCGGCCACCTGCACCGCGAAAGCACCGAGGTCATGAGGTACGGCACCCGGCTGCGCGTCGAGGGCTCCACGGGCGGAAGCGGGCTGCGGGCCGTCGACGACAAGTATCCCGACCCCATCGAGGCGTCGATCCTCTACTTCGACCGGGACACCCGCCGGCTCCAGGCCTGGGACGCGATCAAGCTCGGCGGCCTCGGTCTCACGACAGCCGAGGTCAGCCGCCACCTGCCGGAGGAGAACCAGCCCGGCGCCACCCCGGTCCCGAGCACCCGGACCCCGAGCACCCGCGGGACCCCGGCCACGCCCGCACCCCCTTCCGGGCCGCCCTCACCGTCCTCCCGGCGCTCCCCTTAAACCGTTTTGGCGATAGTCCCCGCCATCCCATATGCTTCTCACGTCCCCGACGCGCTGCGAAGCGCGCAGGCGGGCCGATAGCCCTCATCGTCTAGCGGCCTAGGACGCCGCCCTTTCAAGGCGGTAGCACGGGTTCGAATCCCGTTGGGGGCACGCACCACCATGTGCGACACTGTCGTACGAAAGCTTGGTCCTGTGGAGCAGTTTGGAGTGCTCGCCACCCTGTCAAGGTGGAGGCCGCGGGTTCAAATCCCGTCAGGACCGCTGAGGTTTCACGTGAAACCTCGCGGCTGGGTAGCTCAGTTGGTACGAGCGATCGCCTGAAAAGCGATAGGTCGCCGGTTCGACCCCGGCCCCAGCCACCGTCAGAAGGCCCCGTTCAGCAGAGCGGGGCCTTCGTCGTATGCGCCACGTATGCCCCCTCGCGCGGGCGGGCGGCCGGGCCGGCGGAGCAAATCGTTCGCCAGGGATTTCGGTGAGGTGAGATCCTGGGTCGCGTATGTCTACGCATCCCGCCTCTGACCTGGGCGCCCTCGCTTCCCGTCTGGCCGAGTTGTCGTTGCGCGATGCGCACCGGCTCGGGCGGCGGCTGGAGGGTGCGCGCAAGATTCGTAAGCCGGAGGCCCGTGCCGCCGTTCTCGCCGAGATCGAGGCGGAGGTCGGCAAGGCCGAGGCCCGGATGGCCGAGCGGCGGGGCCGCGTGCCCGCCGTCTCGTATCCCGGGCAGCTGCCGGTCAGCCAGAAGAAGGACGACATCGCGGCGGCCATCCGGGATCACCAGGTGGTCATCGTCGCAGGTGAGACCGGGTCCGGTAAGACCACGCAGATCCCGAAGATCTGTATGGAGCTGGGCCGGGGTGTGCGCGGGATGATCGGGCACACCCAGCCCCGGCGGATCGCCGCCCGTACCGTCGCCGAGCGGGTGGCCGAGGAGCTGGACACTCCGCTCGGCGCGGCCGTCGGCTGGAAGGTGCGGTTCACCGACCAGGTGAACCCGGACGGCACGTTCATCAAGCTGATGACCGACGGCATCCTGCTCGCCGAGATCCAGACCGACCGCGAGCTGCGCGCCTACGACACGATCATCATCGACGAGGCCCACGAGCGGTCCCTCAACATCGACTTCCTGCTCGGGTACCTGGCGCAGTTGCTGCCGCGCCGGCCGGATCTGAAGGTCGTCATCACGTCGGCGACCATCGACCCGGAGCGGTTCTCCCGGCACTTCGGGGACGCGCCGATCATCGAGGTCAGCGGGCGGACGTATCCGGTGGAGGTGCGGTACCGGCCGCTGCTGGAGGAGGGTTCCGGGGACGGCGCGGACGCCGACCGGGACCAGATCACGGCGATCACGGACGCCGTCGAGGAGCTGATGGGCGAGGGGAAGGGCGACGTCCTCGTCTTCCTCTCCGGGGAGCGGGAGATCCGGGACACGGCGGACGCGCTGATCAAGAAGCAGTACAAGTTCGTGGAAGTGCTGCCGCTGTACGCGCGGCTGTCGCACGCCGAACAGCACCGGGTGTTCCAGCCGCACACCGGGCGCAGGATCGTGCTGGCGACGAACGTGGCCGAGACGTCGCTGACCGTGCCCGGCATCAAGTACGTCATCGACCCGGGCTTCGCCCGTATCTCCCGCTACAGCCACCGCACGAAGGTGCAGCGGCTGCCGATCGAGCCGGTCTCGCAGGCCAGCGCCAACCAGCGCAAGGGCCGCTGCGGGCGCACCAGTGACGGCATCTGCATCCGGCTCTACAGCGAGGACGACTTCGAGGCGCGGCCGGAGTTCACCGACGCCGAGATCCTGCGCACGAACCTGGCGTCGGTCATCCTCCAGATGACCGCGGCCGGCCTCGGCGACATCGAGAAGTTCCCGTTCATCGACCCGCCGGACCACCGCAACATCCGTGACGGCGTGCAGCTGTTGCAGGAGCTGGGCGCGCTGGACCCGGCGCAGAAGGACGCGCGCAAGCGGCTCACGGAGACCGGCCGGAAGCTGGCGCAGCTGCCGGTCGACCCGCGTCTGGCCCGGATGGTGCTGGAGGCGGACAAGAACGGCTGCGTCCGCGAGGTCATGGTGATCGCGGCGGCGCTGTCCATCCAGGACCCGCGCGAGCGTCCGGCGGAGAAGCAGGCGCAGGCCGACCAGCAGCACGCCCGGTTCAAGGACGAGACCAGCGACTTCCTGGCGTATCTGAACCTGTGGCGGTACGTCCGTGAGCAGCAGAAGGAGCGGGGCTCCAGTTCGTTCCGGCGGATGTGCAAGCAGGAGTACCTGAACTTCCTGCGCATCCGTGAGTGGCAGGACATCTACTCGCAGTTGCGTACGGTCGCCAAGCAGATGGGCATCCACCTCGACGAGAACGACGCCCCCGGCGACCGTATCCATGTCTCGCTCCTCGCCGGTCTCCTCTCCCACATCGGGATGAAGGACGTGAAGGACGGCAACAAGAACGAGTACCTGGGGGCGCGGAACGCGAAGTTCGCGGTGTTCCCGGGTTCGGCGCTGTTCCGCAAGCAGCCGCGGTTCGTGATGTCGGCGGAGCTGGTGGAGACCTCGCGGCTGTGGGCGCGGGTCAACGCGAAGATCGAGCCGGAATGGGTCGAGCCGCTGGCCGGGCACCTGCTGAAGCGGACATACAGCGAGCCGCACTGGGAGAAGGACCAGGCGGCCGTGATGGCGTACGAGAAGGTGACGCTGTACGGCGTCCCGATCGTCGCGCAGCGGAAGGTGAACTACGGGCGGATCGACCCGGAGGTCAGCCGGGAGCTGTTCATCCGCAACGCGCTGGTGGAGGGCGACTGGCGTACGCACCACAAGTTCTTCGCGGACAACCGGAAGCTGCTCAGCGAGGTCGAGGAGCTGGAGCACCGGGCGCGGCGCCGGGACATCGTCGTGGACGACGAGACGCTGTTCGACTTCTACGAGCAGCGGGTGCCCGAGCACGTCGTCTCCGGGGCGCACTTCGACTCGTGGTGGAAGCGGAAGCGGCACGAGCAGCCGGAGTTCCTGGACTTCGAGCGGGAGATGCTGATCCGGGAGTCGGCGGAGGCGGTCACCAAGGCCGACTATCCGGACTCCTGGCGGCAGGGGCCGCTGAAGTTCCGGGTGACGTACCAGTTCGAGCCGGGTGCGGACGCGGACGGCGTGACCGTGCACGTGCCGCTCCAGGTGCTGAACCAGGTCACCGACGAGGGCTTCGACTGGCAGATCCCGGGGCTGCGGGAGGAGTTGGTGACGGAGCTGATCCGTTCGCTGCCCAAGCCGATCCGCCGCAACTACGTGCCGGCGCCGAACTTCGCGCGGCGGTTCCTGGAGGTGGCGGAGCCGCTGCGGGAGCCGCTGACCGTGGCGATGGCGCGGGAGCTGAAGCGGATGGTGGGGGTGCCGTTCGAGGCCGAGGACTTCGACCGGTCGAAGGTGCCGGACCATCTGCGGATCACGTTCCGGATCGTCGACGAGCGGCGTCGCAAGCTCGCGGAGGACAAGGGCCTCGAAGCGCTGAAGCTGCGGCTGAAGCCGAAGGCGCGCCAGGCGCTGTCGCAGGCCGCGGCGGCGACGGCGTCCCGTGAGGGCGGGCCGTCGCTGGAGCGGAAGGGGCTCACGGACTGGACGATCGGCACGCTGACCCGGGTCTTCGAGACGCGTCGCGCGGGGCAGCCGGTGAAGGCGTACCCGGCGCTGGTGGACGACGGTGACACGGTGTCCGTGCGGCTGTTCGACACGGAGGCGGAGCAGGCCGAGGCGATGTGGAAGGGTACGCGGCGGCTGATCCTGCGGAACATTCCGGTGAATCCGGGGAAGTTCGCGAGCGATCGCCTGACGAACGCGCAGAAGCTGGCGCTGTCCGCGAACCCGCACGGCTCGGTGCAGGCCCTCTTCGACGACTGTGCGATGGCGGCGGCGGACAAGCTGATCGGTGATTTCGGCGGGCCGGTGTGGGACGAGGAGTCGTACCGGAAGCTGTACGACAAGGTGCGCGCGGAGATCGTCGACACGACGGTCCGGGCGGTCGGGCAGGTGCAGCAGGTGCTGGCCGCCTGGCAGGCCTGTGAGCGGCGCCTGAAGGCCGTGAGCAGTCCTGTGCTGCTGGCGAACCTGACGGACGTGCGCAGGCAGCTGGACGCCCTGGTGAAGCCCGGATTCGTGACGTGGGCGGGGATACGGCGGCTGCCGGACCTGATGCGCTACCTGGTGGCCGCCGACCGGCGTCTGCAGCAGATGCCGACGAGTGTGCAGCGGGACACCACGCGCATGGAGAAGGTCCACGAGATGCGGGACGAGTACGCGTGGCTGCTGGAGCAGTTGCCGCGGGGGCTGCCCGTGCCGTCCGCCGTGCTGGACATCCGCTGGATGCTGGAGGAGCTGCGCGTCAGCTATTTCGCGCACGCGCTGGGGACGGCGTACCCGGTGTCCGACAAGCGGATCGTGAAGGCGATCGACGCGGCCGTTCCGTAGTGGGAGGCGTACGGAGGGTGAGTTCGACCAGTGGGCTCACCCTCCTGTACAGTCTCTTCTCGCAGCGCAACGCAGCAATAAGCGCCGCAAACCTGGTCCTGTGGAGCAGTTTGGAGTGCTCGCCACCCTGTCAAGGTGGAGGCCGCGGGTTCAAATCCCGTCAGGACCGCATAGATGTGTGAGGCCCGCGCTCAGCTAGAGCGCGGGCCTCGTTCGTGTGCCCGAATGGTCGCCCCCGCCGCCCCTACCCTTTCCCGTCCTCCAGGGGCTGCGCCCCTTCGACCCCCTCGGAGCTCCGCCCCGAACCCCGCCCCGCCGGGGGCCCGTCCCGCCGGGGACCCCGCCTCGAACGCCGCCCGTGGGGGCCCCGCCTTCGAGGAGCCCGCCCCTTCGGAGACCCCGTCCCGTCGGGGGCCCCGCTCCTTCGGAGACCCCGCTCCACAGCCCGGATCCGTGGAGCAGCGCTTCGGGCCACGCACCGCACCAGAGCCGGAGCGTGGCTGGGGCGTTCCGCGCAACCGGCGGCGGCGCGGGTGGGGTTGACGGGGTCACATTCCGTCGGTACTCAGGGAGCAGGGCCTGTTGGGGTGCGGGGCTGCTGGAGGTGGCGTATGGCGGCATCGGTCAGGCACGAGACGCGGGCGCTGCTCAGGGCCCATCTGTCGGCCGCCTCGGCCTACCGGCACCTCACCCGCCACTGCCCGATCTGTCACCGCCTTCTGCGCCTCGCGATGGATTCCGTCCCCCCGACCGCGCCGGCCCGGGGCGAGGGCGAGAAGGCCCCTGCCGTGTGACCCCCGCCCAACCTTTGGTTCACTGTTCAACTGCGTGGTGTGCGTGGCAGAGTGGAGTGGATGGTTCCGTTTATCCCCGGGAAGGGTGTGACGGGAGTCACCGTATGAGTTTTTGAAACAGCGGTACTTACCCCCTTCCTACAACTGGTCAATTTAATATGTGCAATTGCACTGCTCCCCCCAGACTCCGACAAGCCCGCTCACACAGCCGTCACCCCACCCCCGACCAGCGCACAAAAAAGATCGCGCCGGACCCGGAGGTCCAGCGCGATCTACGACGCACCCTGTGTCGCTCGCCTGAAAGTTCTGTTCGGCTTGGGCGTGGGCCCTGTTGGGGCAGGTCCCGCGTCGCTCTGAGCTAGGGGCCGGACAGGTGGGCCGGTTGGGGGAACTGGCCGTATTGCCCGGTTATTGAGTTGTTCAGGCCTCGCTGCGCTGCTGCGGGATGCCCGCCAGCAGTGCGCGCACCTCGGCCTCGCGATAGCGGCGGTGCCCGCCGAGCGTACGAATGGATGTGAGCTTGCCGGCCTTCGCCCACCGCGTGACCGTCTTCGGGTCCACGCGGAACATGGTGGCGACCTCAGCCGGGGTCAGCAGCGGCTCGGCATCAGGGGTGCGAGCGGTCATGAGCGGCCTCCTCGGAGAACCGACGTTCTCGGTTCTTTCCTCTAAATTCTGCACCTTGACCCGCGTTGCCCGAAATGGCGGACGCGAGTCGAGTCGGTTATAGGACGAACGGCTTGTCCTCGGCACTACAACTACACCATCTGTCCAGCCGCGTCGGCCAAACCGATGGAATTGCCCTCCCAGGTGTTCATCAGCGACGGATGCCGATGGACCATGCCATAGCGGACAGTCACGCCACTGTGACGATCAGTCACAGGGCGATCAGGAGGCACCAGACCCCCCAGAGTGGAGCAATACGTAGATTCCACCCATGAAGCAGCATAGTTGGGCGGACGGAGCCTTCCCCGGGCTCCTTGTCCTATTTTGGCATGAGGGGTGGCAAGTAGGGCAACCCTCTTGTAAGTGCCGTCCATCACCCTTGAGACAAAAGCCCGGATCGGGGCCAACGTCCCGTCAGGTGTCCTAAGTGCCGTTGACCGTACGCTGTTCGAGGGCATTTCGACCGTGATCCACGTCACTTGGACCGCTCAGTTCGCCGAGCGCAGATCCCGTACCGCCCGCCACCGCTCCACCAGCCGGGCGTAGGCCTCGCCGGCCGCCGCTCCGTCGCCCCGGCGCAGCGCCTCGATGCCCTCGGCGACGTCCGCCGCCGAGTGGTCGCCCTCCAACTCCCCTGCGGGGACGGCGTGGACGAGCCCGCCGTAGTCCAGCTCCACCAGGGAGCGCGGGTGGAACTCCTCCAGCCAGCGGCCGACGTCCACCAGGCCGTCGATCAGCGGCCCTTCCTCGATGCTGTCCCGCAGGGTGCGCAGGGCCCGCGCCACCCGCCGCCGGGCCTGCACCATCGGCGTGCGGTAGCGCAGCAGCGGCGGCACCTCGGCGGTGCCCTTCTCGTACCGCCGCTCCTCGTCGGAGACCAGGACGAACCAGTTCAGCGGCACCTGCCAGGTGGCGGTGCGGATCCAGGGCCGGGCGTCGGGGTTGCGGGCGAGCCAGCGTTCGTAGTCCTGGGCGGCCTGCAGGCGCACCAGCGGCGGCAGCACCGCGTCCAGGACCGGCGGCGGCAGCTCCCCGGAGAGGCCGTCCAGCGCCTGCCAGCCGCGCAGCCGGGTCCGCCAGGGGCAGACGCAGACGACGCCGTCGACCTCCAGCACGAAGGCGTCCGCGCTCTCGTGCACCGGCACGGGGACGGGCGGGGTGGGCAGCAGGTCGGCCAGGGAGCGGCGCAGTTCGTCCTGGTAGGAGGGCCGGTCGGAGCGGCGCGCGTAGCGGGTCCAGTGGGCGCGCTCCGGCTCGGGGAACGCGCCGAGCGGCTCGTACACGCGCAGATACGCGGCGTAGGGGACCACCGCGGAGGACACCTTGGGCACGCCTGCTCCCTCCCCTTCGGACCCGCCTCGAAACCCGCACCGGACCCGGGTCGGACCTGGACATCGCTCGAACCTGTTCGGCACTGGAACCCACAGCAAAACCACTGCAAATCGTCCCACGGTCATACGTGCGTACACGGCTCGGGAGAGTGATCCTGAACACTGCGCGGATGGCGGCCGGGCCGAGGCTCTACGCTCATGCCACAGCTCTCCGCCACCCGTACGGGGACTGCACCCCACTCGCCGCTATTTACTCAGGAGTCACCACAGTGACCGACGTAACCGGCGCGCCTGCTGATGTCCTGCACACCCTGTTCCACTCGGACCAGGGCGGCCATGAGCAGGTCGTGCTCTGCCAGGACCGCGCCAGCGGCCTCAAGGCCGTGATCGCCCTCCACTCCACCGCTCTGGGTCCCGCCCTCGGCGGTACCCGCTTCTACCCGTACGCGACCGAGGCGGAGGCCGTCGCCGACGCCCTCAACCTCGCGCGCGGCATGTCGTACAAGAACGCCATGGCCGGTCTGGACCACGGCGGCGGCAAGGCCGTCATCATCGGCGACCCCGAGCGCGACAAGAGCGAGGCGCTGCTCCTCGCCTACGGCCGCATGGTCGCCTCGCTCGGCGGGCGCTACGTCACCGCGTGCGACGTCGGCACCTATGTCGCCGACATGGACGTCGTGGCCCGTGAGTGCCGCTGGACCACCGGCCGCTCCCCCGAGAACGGCGGGGCCGGCGACTCCTCGGTGCTCACCTCCTTCGGCGTCTACCAGGGCATGCGCGCCTCCGCGCAGCACCTGTGGGGCGACCCGTCGCTGCGCGACCGCAAGGTGGGCGTGGCCGGCGTCGGCAAGGTCGGTCACCACCTGGTGAAGCACCTGCTGGACGAGGGCGCCGAGGTCGTCGTCACGGACGTGCGCGAGGACGCCGTACAGCGGCTCCTGGACCAGTACCCGGGGCGGGTCTCGGCGGTCGCCGACACCGAGGCGCTGATCCGCGTGGAGGGGCTCGACATCTACGCCCCCTGCGCGCTGGGCGGCGCCCTGAACGACGACTCCGTGCCCGTGCTCACCGCCAAGGTGGTGTGCGGCGCCGCGAACAACCAGCTGGCCCACCCGGGTGTGGAGAAGGACCTCGCCGACCGCGGGATCCTCTACGCGCCGGACTACGTGGTGAACGCCGGCGGTGTCATCCAGGTGGCCGACGAGCTGCACGGGTTCGACTTCGAGCGGTGCAAGGCGAAGGCGGCGAAGATCTTCGACACCACGCTCGCGATCTTCGCACGTGCGAAGGACGACGGGATCCCGCCGGCCGCGGCGGCCGACCGGATCGCCGAGCAGCGCATGGCGGAGGCGCGCGGGGCGCACTGACCCCGGACACCGTCGCCGGCCACCCCACGGCGGCGCTGTAGCAGCGCCGCGGCCGGCCTGCGGCCGTGATCGGGCACCCTCCCGGGGTGTCCGATCACTCACGTGTCGTACACATGAGCGGTACCCGTCGGCGGGAACTTCGAGAGAACTCTCACTTCCCCCGGCGGGTCGTGCTCCGACAAGTGGTTAAAATCGCCATTGACCAGCGAGGACAGGGCACCTCGAAGGTCCTGTGCACACGCGCGTGGTGCGGGCGACGTACCGTATGGGCGCGGGCTCAGGTACCGTGGAAGCCCTACGGACCGGCCTCTCCCCTGAGGGTCCGTTCCGGATCATGAACGCGTGTCAGACTCTGGGGCCGTCGAGCCCCGTCACCGAGGGGGTCGAGCCATGGGGCGCGGCCGGGCCAAGGCCAAGCAGACGAAGGTCGCCCGCCAGCTGAAGTACAACAGCGGTGGGACTGACCTGTCACGTCTGGCCAATGAACTGGGCGCATCGACTTCGAGCCAGCCGCCGAACGGCGAGCCGTTCGAGGACGATGAGGACGATGACGAGGACGACCTGTACTCCCGTTACGCCGACCTCTATGAGGACGACGACGACGAGGACGAGGGTCCCTCACAACACCGTCGCGGCGCTTGACCTTGTACTGAGCTTTCATCCGGTCGGTGGCACAGCCACCGGCCGGCTTCTGTGCTGTCCGCGGACAAGCGGTCGGGAACCGTCGGCCGGGCCGACTGGACCAGCCGGCCCGCGCGGTGCGCCCGGGCCGGCGGCCCCGGATCAGCGGGCGTAGTCCCCGACCAGTTCCGCACCGGTCGTCTTCTCGCCGCGCTCGGTGATCTCGCCGGCCACCCATGCCTCGACACCCCGGTCCGCCAGGGTCGCCAGCGCCACGTCGGCGGACTCCTGCGGGACGATCGCCATCATGCCGACGCCCATGTTCAGGGTCTTCTCCAGCTCCAGGCGCTCGACGTCACCGGTCCTGCCGACGAGGTCGAAGATCGCGCCCGGGGTCCAGGTGGCCCGGTCGACGGTGGCGTGCAGCCCGTCCGGGACGACCCGGGCCAGGTTGGCCGCGAGCCCGCCACCGGTGATGTGGCTGAACGCGTGCACCTCGGCGGTGCGGGTCAGCGCCAGGCAGTCCAGCGAGTAGATCTTGGTGGGTTCCAGCAGCTCCTCACCGAGGCTGCGGCCCAGCTCCGCGATCTCCGCGTCCAGGGCGAGCCCCGCGCGGTCCAGCAGGACGTGGCGGACCAGGGAGTACCCGTTCGAGTGAAGGCCGGACGACGCCATGGCGATCACGGCGTCACCCGTACGGATACGATCCGCGCCGAGCAGCCGGTCGGCCTCCACGACGCCCGTGCCGGCGCCGGCGACGTCGAAGTCGTCCGGGCCGAGCAGTCCGGGGTGCTCGGCCGTCTCGCCGCCCACGAGGGCGCAGCCGGCCAGCACACAGCCCTCCGCGATGCCCTTGACGATCGCGGCGACCCGCTCGGGGTGGACCTTGCCGACGCAGATGTAGTCGGTCATGAACAGCGGTTCGGCGCCGCACACCACGATGTCGTCCATGACCATGGCGACCAGGTCGTGGCCGATGGTGTCGTAGACGCCCATGCGGCGGGCGACGTCGACCTTCGTGCCGACGCCGTCGGTGGCGGAGGCGAGCAGCGGGCGCTCGAAGCGCTTGAGGGCGGAGGCGTCGAAGAGTCCGGCGAAGCCGCCGAGGCCGCCGAGGACCTCGGGGCGCCGGGTCTTCTTCACCCACTCCTTCATCAGTTCCACGGCGCGGTCGCCCGCTTCGATGTCGACGCCCGCCGCTGCGTAGCTGGCACCAGTTGTCTCAGACATGACTGTGAGAGCTTTCGTGTCGTACTGCAGGGGGTGTTACGGGCGGCGGATCGCGTCGGCGGCGGCCGTCGCGGCCGGGCCGGCGGCCAGCTCCGTCTCCAGGAGCTGCTTGCCGAGCAGCTCGGGGTCCGGCAGCTCCATCGGGTACTCGCCGTCGAAGCAGGCGCGGCACAGGTTCGGCTTGGCGATGGTGGTCGCCTCGATCATGCCGTCGATGGAGATGTAGGACAGGGAGTCGGCGCCGAGGCTGGTGCCGATCTCGTCGATGCTCATGCCGTTGGCGATCAGCTCCGCGCGGGTGGCGAAGTCGATGCCGAAGAAGCAGGGCCACTTCACGGGCGGCGAGGAGATCCGGATGTGGACCTCGGCGGCGCCGGCCTCGCGGAGCATGCGGACCAGGGCGCGCTGGGTGTTGCCGCGCACGATCGAGTCGTCGACGACGACCAGGCGCTTGCCCTTGATGACTTCCTTCAGCGGGTTCAGCTTCAGGCGGATGCCCAGCTGGCGGATCGTCTGCGAGGGCTGGATGAACGTACGGCCGACGTAGGCGTTCTTCACCAGGCCGTTGCCGAAGGGGATGCCGGAGGCCTCCGCGTAGCCGATGGCGGCCGGGGTTCCGGACTCCGGGGTCGCTATCACCAGGTCGGCCTCGACCGGGGCCTCCTTGGCGAGGCGGCGGCCCATCTCCACCCGGGAGAGGTACACGTTCCGGCCGGCGATGTCCGTGTCCGGGCGGGCCAGGTACACGTACTCGAAGACACAGCCCTTGGGCTTCGCTTCCGCGAACCGGGAGCTGCGCAGACCGTTCTCGTCGATGGCGACGAACTCGCCCGGCTCGATCTCCCGCACGAAGCTCGCGCCGCAGATGTCCAGCGCGGCGGACTCGGAGGCGACGACCCAGCCGCGCTCCAGGCGGCCGAGGACCAGCGGGCGGATGCCCTGCGGGTCGCGGCCGGCGTACAGGGTGTGCTCGTCCATGAAGACGAGGCTGAAGGCGCCCTTGACCTGCGGGAGGACCGCGTGGGCGGCCTCCTCGATGGTCAGCGGCTTGCCGTCCTCGTCGACCTGGGCGGCGAGCAGCGCCGTCAGCAGGTCGGTGTCGTTGGTCGCCGCGACGCGCGGCGAGCGGCCCTCCTGCTTGGGCAGGTCGGCGACCATCTCCGCGAGCTGCGCGGTGTTGACCAGGTTGCCGTTGTGGCCGAGCGCGATCGAGCCGTGCGCGGTGGCGCGGAACGTCGGCTGGGCGTTCTCCCACACGGAGGCGCCGGTGGTCGAGTAGCGGGCGTGTCCGACCGCGATATGACCCTGGAGCGAACCGAGCGAGGTCTCGTCGAAGACCTGGGAGACGAGGCCCATGTCCTTGAAGACGAGGATCTGGGAGCCGTTGCTGACCGCGATTCCCGCGGATTCCTGACCCCGGTGCTGGAGGGCGTAGAGCCCGAAGTACGTGAGCTTTGCGACCTCTTCTCCGGGAGCCCAGACACCGAAGACGCCGCAAGCGTCCTGGGGGCCCTTTTCGCCGGGAAGCAGATCGTGATTGAGTCGACCGTCACCACGTGGCACGCCACCGAGTGTAGGCGAGGTCGACCACTGGTCCGAATTCGGGAGCGCCGGGGCGGCCGTACCGGCCGGTGTGGATCAGCTTGGCGCTTTTCGGGTTTCCGCAGTTCAGCGCGGCGCCCGCCGCAAGGGTCGGCTCACGGGGCGCCTGCCGCGCGGGGTCCGGCGACCGATTTCCGTGAGCTGTCGCACATCATCCGGGCCCGGCGCGGCTGAGGTCTACGCGCTCTGCGTGACCGTCGTGGCCGGTGCTCAGGGTGAGGCCGGAGTGGTCGGTGCGGGCGGTGAACGTCCCTCCCCCGAGCACTCCGCCGAGGATCCGTTCGAAGGCCATGCGGGCCTCGTCGCACGCCATCTTGGTCGTCCGCAGCTCACCGAAGCGGACGCGGTCGCCGTCCACGGCGGCGGTAGCGCTGAACCGGTTGCAGCCGAGGTCGCCGCTCGCGCGGCCGTCGGCGTCGATGCGGAGGCGGGGGTGGGCGGCGGGGGGCGCCCGGTGGGTCGTACCGCCGGTGGTGACGCTGTCGACGGTCCAGTCCACGCCGGTCACCGGCTGCCCGGGGACGGCCGAGCCGCTGCCGCCGCCCACGGCCTGGCCGGCGCAGGCCGTCACGAGCGGGACGAGGAGGGCCACCACCGCCGGAGCGATGTGCTGCTTGTGCCGTTTCATGGCGATTCGACGCCGAACCGGCGCGACCGGTTCCACCTGGGCGCGGGGTCAGGACATGACCGGCAGCAGCCCCCCGAGGTCGGCCCGCTCCCCGCTCGCGCTGACGGCCGCGTCCGCGACCGCGTCCCGCCAGGCCAGCCGGCCGGTCGCGAGCCGCACCCAGGTCAGCGGGTCGGTCTCCACGACGTTGGGCGGGGTGCCCCGGGTGTGCCGGGGTCCCTCGACGCACTGCACGACGGCGTACGGCGGCACCCGCACCTCGGTGGAGCCGCCGGGCGCCTTCACCGCGAGCGCGTCGGCGAGCAGCCGGGTGGCCGCGGCGAGGGCGTGCCGGTCGTACGGGACGTCCAGGCCCGGGACGGCGGCGGCCAGGTCGTCGGTGTGGACGACGAGTTCGACGGTCCGGGTGACCAGGTAGTCGTCGAGGAGGAGCCCGCCGGCGTTGGTCCGCAGGATGCGGGTGCCGGGGTGGTCGGCGAGCAGGTCGCGCAGGCTGGCGTCGATGTCCGCGAGGTAGGCGTCGAGGTCGGGGTGGTCCGCTGCGAGCCCGCGGGTGAACTCGTCGATGGCGGAGGAGCTGGCCGCGGTGGCGAAGGGCCAGTCCAGGAGGACGCCGTCCTGCTGGGGCGGCTCGGGCAGGGCGAGCGAGCGGTGGACGGCGGTGAGCGCCATCCCGATGTGCGCGACGAGGTCCCGTACGGTCCACTCGCCGAGCCGTGTGGGCAGCGCGAGCTGCTCGGGGCTCAGCCCGCGCACGACCTCGCGCACGTGCCCGAACTGGGCGAACACGGCGGTACGGGTGCGGACGGGGTCGTAGGAACGGGCGCGTTTCCTGGCCGGGGGCATGGGGCGAGCCTAAAGCCTGGACCGAGCCGGCGGCCGGTGAGCCTGGGCTAGCCCTTGACGGCGTAGTCCTTGAGTCCGTTCTCGACCAACGCGAAGGCGTGCCGGGCGCGTTCGGAGGCGTCGGCGGCGACCTGATCGGGGGTCTCGCCCTCGGCGGTGCGGCGGTGGTGCTCCTCGATCAGCGCGTTGCGGGCGGCACTGAGGGTGGCGGCGGCGATCGTGGCCGTCATCATGTCGCCGGTCTCGGCGGCCAGCAGGTCGGCGAGTTCCCGGGTGCCCTTCTGAGCGGCGAGGAAGGCACGTTCCATCAGCACGGGGGTGCGCAGGACCAGTTCGCGCACCTGGCGGGTGGACGCCTCGGGGTTGAGGCCGACGGAGGGGTCCCGCTCCTCGACCATCTCCAGGAACTGGCGGCGGACGGCGTCCACGGCGGACTCGCCGGGCCGGCGGTCGCGGACGGCCCGGGCCGTGTCGGAGAAGTGCTCCTCCATGGGCCGGAAGATCAGGTCCTCTTTCGTCCCAAAGTAGTTGAAGACGGTCATCTTCGAGACCTCGGCGGCGTCGGCGATCTCCTGCACGGAGACGTCGTCGAAGCCCCGCTCGGCGAACAGTTCGACCGCGGCCCGGTAGATCCGCCGGGCCGTCTGCTGCTTCTTCCGCTCCCGCAGACCCATCGTCGTCGCCTCAGCCATGACCTCACCTTACCAAGACGAAATTTAGGCCAGGATGAATCTTAATCGTGGATGAAAGATTGACTCAGTACATGTTCTCGGGGCATGGTGGCTCCCATGACCGAAACCCAGCGCAAACTCGGCTTCCTCGTATGCCTGATCACGATCGTGCTGGCCGTCCTGGACATGCAGATCGTGTCCGCGGCGACCGTGCCGATCGTCCGCGACCTCGATCCCGGCCACGGCATCGCCCGGATCCCCTGGCTGGTCAGCGCGTTCGCCCTCGCGTCGGCGGCGATGCTCCCGCTGTACGGCAGGCTCTGCGACGTAGTCGGCGCCAAGAAGGTGTTCCTCGGCGCCCTCGGCACCTTCCTCACGGGCTCGGCGCTCTGCGGCGCGGCCCAGTCGATCGGCTGGCTGATCGCGTCCCGGGCCGTGCAGGGGATCGGCGCGGGCGGGCTGATGAGCGTGACGATGGTCGTCATCGCCCAGCTGAAGGGGCCGGGCGAGAAGAAGAACAAGGGGGCCGGCGCCGGCGGGATCGTCGCGGGCGGCGGCATGGCGGTCGGCCCGTGGCTCGGCGGCTTCCTCGCCGACCACGCGAGCTGGCGCTGGGCCTTCTACGTCAACCTGCCGCTCGGCATCGCGGCGCTCGCGACGGCCGTGGTCGTCCTGCGCCTGCCCCACCACACCCGCGGCCGCACCATCGACTTCACCGGCGCGGGCCTGGCCGCCGCCTTCTCCGCCGCGCTGCTGCTGATCACCGAGTGGGGCGGCAAGCAGTACGCGTGGACGTCACCGCAGGTCGCCCTCCTGGCCGTGCTCACCGCGGGAACCCTCGCGCTGTTCCTGCGCCGGCAGCGGACCGTTGCCGAACCGATCCTCCCGCCCGCCCTGTTCCGCGTCCCCGAGCTGCGGCTGGGCTTCGCGATCCAGGCCCTGATCGGCGCGGCCATGACCGGCGCCATGTACTACGTCCTGGTATACCTCCAGGTCGCCCGGGGCGTCAGCAGCTCCTCCGCCGGCATGTTCCTGCTGCCCATGGCCCTCGGCATCACCGCCGTCGGCATCGTCACCGGCCGGCTCGGCGAACGCGGCTGGTCCGAGCGGACGTTCGTGATCAGCGGCGCGGTCGTCACCCTGGCGGCGTTCCTGCTCCTCTCCACCACCGGCGCGGACACGTCCCTGTGGCAGCTGCGCGGCACGCTGCTCCTCTTCGGCATCGGCTTCGGCCAACTCCTCGGCCAGCTGATCCAGTTGGTGCAGCAGTCGGCGCCCCCGGCCCAGCTCGGCGTCGCCACCACCGCCATCCGCTTCTTCCAGACCCTCGGCACAGCCCTCGGCGTCGCCCTCTTCGGCACCCTCCTCAACCGGCTGTACGACGGCCCCGGCACCATCGGCGCCCTCGCCTCCCTGCACGGCGCGGCCCGGACGGCCGGCGTCCACGCCTACGTGTCCGCCATGGACACGGTGTTCCTGTGCGGCGCGGGCCTGATGCTCCTCTGCCTGACCCTGGCCCTGCGCCTCCCGAAGCCCGCCCCCGCCCCGGTCCCCGCCGGGTTCCGGCTGAGCGGCCAGGACGCCTGAAGTGATCACCGGGGACAGCGGACCCTGACCAGTCCGCTCGGTCTCGCGTCAGCGGACACACGGGGGAAGGTTTCGCCATGGGGGAAGTACTGCGTCATGCCGTCGTACGACGGGTCTCCAGCCGGCCGGTGGTCGCCGTCCTGGCCGTCACCGGAATCGTCGCGGGGGTCCTCGTCGGCACCTCCGGCCTGGAGACGGTGTCCGGCTGCGGGACCGCGAGCGACTACTACCCGTCCCAGACGGCCGAGGACTGGGTGACGTACGCCGACCACGTCGTCGTGGCCTCCCCGGTACGGGAGGCGGAGACCGGCCGCAGCGACTACACCAAGGGCTCCGTCCGGTACGACGACGACCGCACGGTCACGTTCCGCACCGACCACCTCCTGTGGTCCAGCCGGCACCCCGCCCACCGGATGGGCGACAGCTTCGCCATGGTGGCCCCCGGCTGGCGGGTCTACCGCAGCGGCACCCGCGTCAAGCGGACCGCGACCGACGCCCCCCGCCTGGAACTCGGCCACACCTATCTCCTCGCCCTCCGCTGGACCGACGGCCGCTGGACCGTCCTCGGCGAGGGCGCCTCCGTCCCCTTCGACGATCACACGGGCGACCAGGGCGAATGGTGCGGCCGAGTGCTCAGCAAGGAGGACGTCTCCCGCGGCGAGCGCTTCTCCCGGAAGGACGACCACAGCCTGGAGAGGGCCCTGCTGGGCCAGAACGAGGCCGCGGTGACCCGCGAACTCGCGCGCGCGGAACGGAAGGCGGGCTGATCGGTCCCGGAACACCGCCCGGTCGGCCCCGGCATGCCGCGAAGGCCCGCCCCCGGACGGTGTTCGTCCGTTCCGGGGGCGGGCCTTCGGCCGGCGGGGCCGGGTGTGCCGGGTGTTTACTTCAGCAGGGCCGGGATCGTCGACTCGTGGGCCTCACGGAGGTCCGTCAGGGAGAGGGTGAACTCGCCCTGGATCTCGATCGCGTCTCCGTCCACGACACCGATACGGGTGGCCGGGAGGCCGCGGGCGCCGCACATGTCGTTGAAGCGGACCTCCTCCGAGCGCGGGACCGCGACGATCGCGCGGCCGGCGGACTCGGAGAGGAGGAAGGTGAACGCGTCCAGGCCGTCGGGTACGACCAGACGCGCGCCCTTGCCGCCCAGCAGGGCGGACTCCACGACCGCCTGGACCAGGCCGCCGTCGGAGAGGTCGTGCGCGGAGTCGATCATGCCGTCGCGGGAGGCGGAGATCAGGATCTCGGCCAGCAGGCGCTCACGCTCCAGGTCCACCTTCGGGGGCAGGCCGCCGAGGTGGTCGTGGACGACCTGGGACCAGGCCGAGCCGCCGAACTCCTCGCGGGTGTCGCCGAGGAGGTAGATCAGCTGGCCCTCCTCCTGGAAGGCGACCGGGGTGCGGCGGGCCACGTCGTCGATCACGCCGAGGACGGCCACCACCGGAGTGGGGTGGATCGCCGCCTCCCCCGTCTGGTTGTAGAGCGAGACGTTACCGCCGGTGACCGGCGTGCCGAGCTGCTGGCAGCCGTCGGCGAGACCGCGGATGGCCTCCGCGAACTGCCACATCACCGCCGGGTCCTCGGGCGAACCGAAGTTCAGGCAGTCGGAGACGGCGAGCGGCTTGGCGCCGGTGGTCGCCACGTTCCGGTACGCCTCGGCCAGGGCCAGCTGCGCGCCGGTGTACGGGTCCAGCTTGGTGTAGCGGCCGTTGCCGTCCGTCGCGAGGGCGACGCCGAGGCCGGTCTCCTCGTCGACGCGGATCATGCCCGAGTCCTCGGGCATCGCGAGGACGGTGTTGCCCTGCACGAAGTGGTCGTACTGGGACGTAATCCACTTCTTGGACGCCTGGTTCGGGGAGGCGACCAGCTTCAGGACCTGCGCCTTCAGCTCCTCCGGCGTCGACGGCCGGGGCAGCTTGTTCGCGTCGTCCGCCTGGAGGGCGTCCTGCCAGTCGGGGCGGGCGTACGGGCGCTCGTAGACCGGGCCCTCGTGCGCCACCGTGCGCGGGTCGACGTCGACGATCTTGCCGCCGTGCCAGTAGATCTCCAGGCGGTCGCCGTCGGTCACCTCACCGATGACGGTGGCGATGACGTCCCACTTGGCGCAGATCTCCAGGAAGCGGTCGACCTTCGCCGGCTCGACCACCGCGCACATGCGCTCCTGCGACTCGCTCATGAGGATTTCCTCGGGCGAGAGCGTCGAGTCGCGCAGCGGTACGTCGTCGAGCGTCACGCGCATGCCGCCCGAACCGTTCGACGCCAGCTCGCTCGTCGCGCAGGACAGGCCCGCCGCACCGAGGTCCTGGATGCCGACGACCAGCTTCTCGGCGAACGCCTCCAGGGTGCACTCGATGAGCAGCTTCTCCTGGAAGGGGTCGCCGACCTGGACGGCGGGACGCTTGGACGGCTTCGCGTCGTCAAACGTCTCACTCGCCAGGATCGACGCGCCGCCGATGCCGTCGCCGCCGGTCCGGGCGCCGTAGAGGATGACCTTGTTGCCGGCGCCGGACGCCTTCGCGAGGTGGATGTCCTCGTGCCGCATCACACCGATGGCACCGGCGTTGACCAGCGGGTTGCCCTGGTAGCAGGCGTCGAAAACGACCTCGCCGCCGATGTTGGGCAGGCCCAGGCAGTTGCCGTAGCCGCCGATGCCGGCGACGACGCCGGGGAGTACCCGCTTGGTGTCGGGGTGGTCCGCCGCGCCGAAGCGCAGAGGGTCGACGACGGCGACCGGGCGGGCGCCCATCGCGATGATGTCGCGGACGATGCCGCCGACACCCGTGGCCGCGCCCTGGTAGGGCTCGACGTACGACGGGTGGTTGTGCGACTCGACCTTGAAGGTCACGGCGTAGCCGTGGCCGACGTCGACCACACCGGCGTTCTCGCCGATGCCGACGAGCATCGCGTCGTTCTCCGGGGCCTTCTCGCCGAACTGGCGGAGGTGGACCTTGGAGGACTTGTACGAGCAGTGCTCGGACCACATGACCGAGTACATGGCCAGCTCCGCGCCCGTGGGGCGGCGGCCGAGGATCTCCACGACCCGCTCGTACTCGTCCTTCTTCAGGCCGAGTTCGGCCCAGGGCAGCTCGACGTCGGGGGTCGCGGCCGCGTGCTCGACCGTGTCCAGAGGCGTCCGGCTCATGCGTTGACCAGCTTCTTGAGGATCGAGGTGAAGAACGGCAGCCCGTCGGTACGGCCCGTACCGATCAGCGGCTCGGTGGCGTGCTCCGGGTGCGGCATGAGGCCGACGACGTTCCCGGCCTCGTTGGTGATGCCGGCGATGTCACGGAGCGAGCCGTTGGGGTTCACGTCCAGGTAGCGGAAGGCGACGCGGCCCTCCGCCTCCAGCTTGTCGAGCGTGTAGTCGTCGGCGACGTACCGGCCGTCCATGTTCTTCAGCGGGATGTGGATCTCCTGGCCGGCGCGGTAGTCGCTGGTCCAGGCGGTCTCCGCGTTCTCCACCCGCAGCTTCTGGTCGCGGCAGATGAAGTGGAGGTGGTCGTTGCCGAGCATCGCGCCCGGGAGGAGGTGGGCCTCGGTGAGGACCTGGAAGCCGTTGCAGATACCGAGGACCGGCAAGCCGGCCTTCGCCTGCTCGATAACCGTGCCCATCACCGGTGAGAAGCGGGAGATGGCGCCGGCCCGCAGATAGTCGCCGTAGGAGAAACCGCCGGGCAGCACCACGGCGTCGACCTGCTTGAGGTCCTTGTCCTTGTGCCACAGGGCGACCGGTTCGGCCCCCGCGAGGCGGATCGCGCGCTGGGTGTCCCGGTCGTCCAGGCTCCCCGGAAAAGTGACGACGCCAATACGAGCGGTCACTTCGCGGCCTCCGCGACTTCGGCGGACTCCTCCACCTTGACGGTGAAGTCCTCGATCACGGTGTTGGCGAGGAAGGATTCCGCGAGATCATGGATGCGGGCGAGCGCGGCCTCGTCGACCGGCCCGTCAACTTCCAGTTCGAATCGCTTTCCCTGACGGACGTCCGAGATCCCGTCGAAACCCAGGCGCGGCAGCGCACGCTGGACCGCCTGGCCCTGGGGGTCGAGGATCTCCGGCTTGAGCATGACGTCGACTACGACGCGTGCCACTGGCACTCCCGGTGTGTGGTGCTGAGCAGGTTCCTTCAGACTACCCGCACAAAATTTCTACGCGAGTAGAGTTGGAGGAAACTACGTGACGGCTGTCACGATCGGGTGACAGCCGGGTGGTCGCACGAAAAATTCTGGGAAAGTTCCCACGATCCACCCACGGCAGCTATTGCACTGGGACACACCGACGGATTTAGTCGGGCTTCACTTTGCATTGCCGGGCACTGTACAAATGAATTGGCAATAGCCGATACTCGGCACGTCATCGCCGATGAGCTGTATCGACGTGCCGCACGAAGGGACCGATATTCGTGGCGCAAAAGGTCGTGGTCACTCTCTTTGACGACATCGACGGCTCGGAAGCGGCGGAAACGATCGCCTTCGGACTCGACGGCAAGTCGTACGAGATCGACCTGAACGAGGGCAACGCAAAGAAACTGCGCAAGGCGCTCGCGCCCTACGTGGACGCCGGCCGCAAGCGCTCGCGCTCCGGCAAGGCGTACAAGCAGACCGAGGTCGCCCCCGACCCGGCGGCCGTCCGCGCCTGGGCCCAGGCGAACAAGATGGACGTGCCGGCGCGCGGCCGCATCCCGAAGAAGGTGTACGAGGCGTTCAGCGCCGCCCAGTGAAGCCCGCGAGGGGCAGTTCCCAGGGCCCGTCAGCGGGCCCTGGGAGCCGCTGACTTGGCCGGGGGCGCCGAGGTGTTGGGCCGGGTGCGCCGAGGCGTTCGGCAGGGACGCACCGGCGAGGGGCCCCGCGCGGCGGGCCGGCGCGCGCCGTCGGCGGAACCGACTTGCGCAACCCCCCCGCTGATCAGCTAATGTCTGGGACACGCCGAGGGGCGAGGCCGAAAGGCCGAATCCCGAGGACGGCGTGCGGGTGTAGTTCAGTAGTAGAACATCCCCCTTCCAGGGGGAAGGCGCAGTGTGCAATTCCTGTCACCCGCTCTGGCACCGCCGGTCCGAACCACTCGTGTGGATCAGGTAGGCTGGTGCTCGCACCGATCGGTGGGAGCCGGTCGGGAGCAGTGCGGACGTAGCTCAGTTGGTAGAGCGCAACCTTGCCAAGGTTGAGGTCGCGAGTTCGAGCCTCGTCGTCCGCTCCAGATGAAACCCCGGTCCACTGGATCGGGGTTTTTTCGTGTCCCGGTGTGTCGCGCGTCTGACATTTGTCATGCCCGTCGATGACACCCCGCACTGCCGTTCCGCCCCTCCCGGCGGAACGCTGGAGACATGGACACCGACGAACACGAGCACGTGATCGAGGTCACCGACCTCCGGCGTGTGTACGGGGGCGGGTTCGAGGCCGTGCGCGGAATCAGCTTCTCCGTCGCCCGGGGAGAGGTCTTCGCGCTGCTGGGCACCAACGGCGCCGGCAAGACGTCGACCGTCGAACTGCTGGAAGGACTCGCCGCACCGGCCGCGGGCCGGATCAGGATCCTCGGCCACGACCCCTACCGCGAACGCCACGCCGTACGCCCCCGCACCGGAGTCATGCTCCAGGAGGGCGGCTTCCCCACCGAGCTGACCGTCGCCGAGACCGCCCGGCTGTGGGCCGGCTGCACCACCGCACCCCGGCCCGAACGGGAGGTCCTGGAACTGGTCGGGCTCGCGGACAAGTGGGGGGTGCGCGTCAAGCAGCTGTCCGGCGGCGAACGGCGCCGCCTCGACCTGGCGCTGGCCCTGCTGAACGACCCCGAGGTGCTGTTCCTGGACGAGCCGACGACCGGGCTCGACGCCGAAGGACGCCGGGACACCTGGGAGTTGGTGCGGGCGCTGCGCGACACCGGCACGACCGTGCTGCTCACCACGCACTACCTGGAGGAGGCGGAGGGTCTCGCCGACCGGCTCGCGATCCTGCACGCCGGCCGTATCGCCGCCGCCGGCACCCCGGCCGAGGTCACCGCGGGCCGGCCGTCCCGGATCTCCTTCGAGCTGCCGGACGGATACCTCCTCGGAGACCTGCCCCCGCTTGCCGGCCTCGGCGTCTGCGGGCACGAGGTCGAGGGGAACGTCGTACGGCTGCGTACCCGGGAACTCCAGCGGTCCGCCACCGCCGTGCTGACCTGGGCCGAACGGGCCGGGGTCGAGCTGCGCGGGCTGGACGTCCGGTCGGCGTCCCTGGAGGAGGCGTTCCTCGGGATCGCGGGCGGGATCACCGGCGGGGGCACCGGCGAACTCACGGGACGCACTCAAGAAGGTAGGGCCGCATGAGCGGGACCGGGACAGACGTGGGGGCACGGCGCGTGAACAGGACGGGAGCGGGAGCGGGGGCGGGTGGACGCCTCGGGAGCGGGGTCGCCTGGCGGCCCGTCGCACGGCGGTTGCGGGCGCTCGGGCGGGCCGAACTGGCCCTGCTGGGGCGCAATCGCGGCGCGGTCACCACCGCGCTGCTCGTGCCGCTCGTACTGCCGTTCAGCGTGCGGCCGGCCATCGACCGGATGGACGTCGCGAAGCAGGGGCTCTCCACCGGCACGGTCCTGCTGACCGCGTCCATCGGCTTCTCCTTCCTCTTCGCCGTCTACACCACCCTCGTCGGCGCCTACGTCGCCCGGCGCGAGGAACTCGTTCTGAAGCGGCTGCGCACCGGCGAACTCTCCGACGCCGAGATCCTCACCGGTACGGCCCTGCCCGCGGTCGGCGTCGGCCTCGCCCAGGCCCTGCTGCTGTCGGCCGGCTGCGCGGTACTGCTGCACACCGGCGCGCCGCGAGCCGCGTACCTGATCGTGCCCGGGGTGCTCGCCGGACTGGTGGTGAGCGCCGCGCTGGCCGCGCTCACCGCGTCCTTCACCCGGACCGCCGAGAGCGCCCAGGTCACGGCGCTGCCGCTGGTGTTCGTGTCGATGCTGGGCTCCGGCATGGCGGTCCCGACCGAGCTCATGCCGGACAAGCTCGCCCGGATCTGCGAGCTGCTGCCGCTGTCCCCGGCGATCCGGCTGGTCCGCGGCGGCTGGAGCGGACAGCTGAGCGGGCACGAGATCCTGGTCGCCCTGGTGACCGCGCTGGCCTGGACGGTCCTGTCGGTGTTGGCTGTACGGCGGTGGTTCCGGTGGGAGGCACGCCGGTGAGGTACGCCGGCGTGACGTACTCGGACGTGACGTATGGCGACGGGTCCGGTCCGGGAAGGCGTAGCCGGTAGGCGTATCCAGGGAAGGTGCACATGCTCAGGCGGATCCGAGGGTTGCAGCAGCGCCACTGGCGGGAGCGGAGCAAGGCCGAGCGGGTCGAGCTGCACACCGTCATCACCTGGCACGGGACGATCTGGTTCTTCGCGATGTGCTGGCTGCCGCTGCCGCTGGCCGGGAACCTGGAGCGGCGCCCCCTCCCGCTGGCGCTGGGCGGGCTGCTGCTCCTCGTCTGCGCTCTGCAGTGCGTCGCCGCGAGCCGGCTCACCCGGCCCGCGCTCGACCACTACCTCGGCCGCCGCGCGGTGCCGCCGAAGGCGCTGACCGGCTCGGTCCTGCTGCTCGCCCTGGCCCTCGCGCTGGTCCTGACGCTGACCGCGCTGGACGGCATCGACGCGCTGACGACGCGGTTCACGATCGGCGGCACGCTGGTGCCGTTCGGGCTGATCTACGCGCTGGTCGTGCCCGTCCGCGTGTGCCTGCGCCGGGCCGGCGTCCTCGCGGTGCTGCTCATGGCCGCCGTGGGGCTCATCGACGCGGACGTCTCCGGCGTTCTCACGACCGCTGCCATGACCGCCTTCGCCGTGGCCTTCTCGCTGCTGGCCAGCCGCTGCGGCGCCTGGACGCTGTCCGTGCTGTGGGAGGCGGAACGGGCCCGTGAGGTGGAGGCGCGGCTCGCGGTGGCCGAGGAACGGCTGCGGTTCGGGCGGGACCTGCACGACGTGCTGGGCCGCAACCTGGCCGTGATCGCGCTCAAGAGCGAGCTGGCGGTCCAGCTGGCCCGGCGCGAACGGCCGGAGGCCGTGGAGCAGATGATCGAGGTGCAGCGCATCGCGCAGGAGTCGCAGCGGGAGGTGCGCGATGTCGTACGCGGCTACCGGGCGGCCGATCTCGCCGCCGAACTGGCCGGAGCGCAAGGGGTGTTGACGGCTGCGGGGATCCACTGCGAGGTCCGGGACGAGGCCGGCGGGCTGCCCGCCGAGGTGCAGTCCGCGCTCGGCTGGGTGGTGCGGGAGGCGACCACCAACGTGCTGCGGCACGGGGACGCCGCCCGCTGCACGGTGGGGCTCCGGGCACGGGAGGGGTGTGTGGTGCTGACGGTGGAGAACGACGGGGTGACGAGCGAGGGCGGGGACGGTGGGGGTCCCGTGTCCGGCTCCGGTCCCGGCGGCTCCGGCACCGGCACTGGCGGCTCCGGTCCCGGTGGGTCCGGACTCGCTGGGCTGCGGGAGCGGCTGGCCGTGGTGGACGGGACCCTGGAGGCGGGGCCGGCCGGCGGGGACCGGTTCCGGGTGGTGGCCGAGGTGCCGGTGCAGGCGGCGGGGACCGAGTGGGAGAAGGATCAGGAAGTGAGCGGGGTCACGTCATGAGCGGTCCGGTGCGGCTGCTGCTCGCCGACGACGAGCACCTGATCCGGGGCGCGCTGGCCGCGCTGCTCGGGCTGGAGGACGACCTCGTGGTGGTCGCCGAGGCGGCCAGCGGGCCCGAGGCGCTCGCCATGGCCCGCGCTCACGCGCCCGACGTGGCCGTCCTCGACCTGCAGATGCCGGGCGCCGACGGTGTGAAGGTCGCCACATCCCTGCGGTCCGAACTGCCCGGCTGCCAGGTGCTGATCGTCACCGGTCACGGCCGGCCCGGGCATCTGAAGCGGGCGCTCGCGGCGGGTGTGCGCGGGTTCGTCCCGAAGACGGTCAGCGCGCAGCGGCTCGCCGAGATCATCCGGACCGTGCACGCGGGAAACCGGTACGTCGACCCCGAGTTGGCCGCCGACGCGATCTCCGCCGGTGACTCGCCACTGACCGCGCGGGAGGCCGAGGTGCTGGAACTGGCCGCCGACGGGGCGCCGGTCACGGAGATCGCCGAGCGGGCCGCGCTGTCCCCGGGGACCGTGCGCAACTACCTCTCCTCGGCGGTGACGAAGCTGGGGGCGGAGAACCGGCACACGGCGGTGCGGCTCGCGCGGGAGCGGGGTTGGGTATAGTTGCTCTCGCGCCACGGCGCACTGCGGACGTAGCTCAGTTGGTAGAGCGCAACCTTGCCAAGGTTGAGGTCGCGAGTTCGAGCCTCGTCGTCCGCTCCAGCAGAGGAAGCCCCCGGTTCTCACCGGGGGCTTCCTCCATGTCTGATGGGGGTCTGCCGGGGGCTACGACCAGCGGACGCCGGTCAGCCGCTCGTAGGCCTCCACGTACTTGGCGCGGGTCGCCTCGACGACCTGCTGCGGGAGCGGCGGCGGGGGCTGCTCGCTCTTGCGGTCCCAGCCGGACTCGGCGGAGGTCAGCCAGTCCCGGACGAACTGCTTGTCGTACGACGGCTGCGCGCGGCCGGGCTCCCAGGTATCGGCCGGCCAGAAGCGGGAGGAGTCCGGGGTGAGGACCTCGTCGGCGAGGATCAGGGTGTCGCCGTCGAAGCCGAACTCGAACTTGGTGTCGGCCAGGATGATGCCCCGGTCGCGGGCGATGTCGCGGGCGCGGGAGTAGACGGCGAGGGTGGCCTGGCGGAGCTGGGCGGCGGTCTCGGCGCCGACCTGGCGGGCGACCTCCTCGTACGACACGTTCTCGTCGTGCTCGCCGACCTCGGCCTTGGTGGCCGGGGTGAAGATCGGGCCGGGCAGTTCCGAGCCGTTGACGAGGCCCTCGGGGAGGGCGAGGCCGCAGACGGTCCGGGTCTCCTCGTATTCGAGGAGACCGGAGCCAGTGAGGTAGCCGCGGGCGACGCACTCCACGGGAACCATGTTCAGCGACTTGCAGACCAGGGTGCGGCCGGCCCAGTCGGCGGGGGCACCCTCGGGGACCGCCGTGCTGATCACGTGGTTGGGGGCGAGGTCGCGCAGCTGGTCGAACCACCACAGGGAGAGCTGGGTGAGGACGCGGCCCTTGTCGGGGATCTCGGTGGGCAGCACCCAGTCGTAGGCCGACATGCGGTCGCTGGCGACCATCACGAGGTCGCCCGCCTCGTTCTGGTACAGCTCGCGCACCTTGCCGGTGTGCAGGTGCACCAGTCCCGGAACCTCGATCGGCTCGGGCTTTTCGACGAATCCGGACACGGTTCCTCCCCGTGGTTTTGTCTGAGTACCTCGATTCTCCCGTATGCGGATGATCGGGATGAGCAGGGGGTCAGTCGCGTTTGCAGATGCGGTCCAGGAGGTTGGCCGTGGCCCGCTGGATACGGGGGTCGACGTGGCCGGGGCGGTCCAGCGCGGGGGACCAGGCGAAGGTGCCGGAGGCGAAGACCCAGGCGCCGGAGGGGGCCCGGTAGAGGGAGGTCTCCTGGTGCCGCCGGGCGCCGGCGGTGTCGGTGTAGGGCGAGTGCGCGAGGAGGATGCGCTCCTCGTGCTCGGGCAGCGGGGTGCGCGGGAAGTACCGGTCGGCCTCGCCGGCGACGAGGCCGTCGATCTCGTCGCCCTCGCGCGCTCCGGTGGCGTCCCACAGCCAGTGGCCGGCGTTGCGGACGATCAGCGGGTGCGGTTCGGGCACACGGCCCGCGTACTGGATGCCGACCAGCTGTTGTTCGGGCCGGTCGATCTCCCGCCAGAGCACCGGCCGGCCGGGACCCTTGCGTTTGCGGCAGGTCAGCAGCCGGTCCGGTGTCCCGGACGGCGAGGGCGCCAACTCCACATGCCAGTACATGGTGTTGGCGGACAGGAAGACCAGTGAGGTGCCGTGGTCGCGGGCGAGTTCGACGGTGCGGCGCATCGGCGTCGACCAGTACTCGTCGTGGCCGGGGAAGAGCAGGCCCCGGTAGCGGGTGGGGTCGACGCGGCCGGCGTGCAGGTCGCGGGCGTCGGCGTAGGCGAGGTCGTAGCCGTAGCGCTCGGCCCAGCGGATGACGTCGTAGGCGTGGCCGACGTGCAGGGGCAGGCCCGCGCCGGCGTAGGGGCGGTCGAAGGAGACCGTGGTCGCCGCGTCGGACTCGCCGAGCAGGCGGCCCTGTTCGTCCCACGCGTGGTAGAGGCTGGCGCCGGTGTGGCCGTCCTCCGGGTACAGGTTGTACGCCTGCCACGTGATGTCCGGCAGCAGCAGGAGCAGGTCGGCGGGACGGTCGTCGCGGACGGTGAACGGCACGTGGGAGCGGTAGCCGTCGGCGGTGGTGAGGACGGCCACGTAGGCGCCGCTGTTCCAGTGGGAGGGGACCTGGAGGCGCCAGGACAGCCACCAGTGGTGGCAGGAGACGGTGCGGTCGGCGGTCAGCGGCGGGGGCTGGACGATGCCGGACAGGCGGGGGCTGGTGGTGATCTTGGCGGCGCCGTCACCGCCGTAGTGGCCGATGCGGTAGATGTCGACGCCGAACTGCTGCGGCGGGTCGACGGTGATGTGGAAGTCGATGGCCTCGCCGGGGGCGACCGCGCCGGTGGCGGTGAAGCCCTTGATCTGCCGGCGCACGTCGTCGGCCGAGCGGGGACCGCCGGTGGCGCCGGCGGCGCGGGGCGCCGGGACGCGCGCGCCCTGGCCGGGGGGCTGCGGCAGGACGGCCTGCGGCGGGACCGGGTCCATGTACCAGGGGACCACCTGGCCGGTGTCGTCGAAGTAGGTCTCACTGCCACGCAGCCAGGGGAGGGGTCCCTGGCCGAAGGGGTCGGTGACGGCGTGCGCGAGTGCTCCGGACTCCCAGCGCCGGATCTGGTCCGCGGCCATGGTCGCTCCCCTCCCTCATGCCCCCGTGTCCTGTTCCGGTGGTGCGTGCGCTGCGCGGTGCGCTCTGCTGTTGTGCCCCGGGTCGCGCCGGGTCGGTCGGGCCGGCGTGCCGGGCGGCTCGGGCGTGCTGTCGTATGTCGCATGCCCTTGCCATGTGCGTGGTCGGTCCCAGCACATCACATAACGCACGGGCTCGGTCACGATTCGTTGCGAATTGACCGGAAGTGGAGGTTGGTGCTCCGGTACATGGTGCGGCGTCGGTTCCGTGTCGGTTCCGTGTTGCGAGGTCAGACCAACCGTACGGGCTTCTCCGGGCGTATGCCGGACGCCGCCAGCCAGTCGCGCAGGGGGCCCGGATCTCCCTCCTCGATCAGACTGAGCACTCTGGGCGCGAGGTCGGTGGCCCGCTCGCCGCCCAGCAGCAGGGAGGGGCCGTCGAGCCAGTCCAGGCCGGGGGCCGCGCCGGCGGTGTCCACGGCGGCGCAGCACACCATCGCCGTGACGTGCTCGGCGAGGAGTTCGCGGGCGGTGCGGGGTGGTTGCAGCGGGAAGAGCGGCAGCGCGCCGTCCTCCCAGAGCGCGCTGTCAGGGCCCTGCCCGGTCATGGCCGCCGCCCCGCTCGGCACGCCGGCCCCGGCCCCGGCCGCCGCCTCCTCCCGGGCCAGCGCGGCGGTCAGCCCGGCGGCGAGGGCGGCACTGCGCTCGGTACCGGGGTCGGCGGGGTCTTCGAGGTCGTCCAGGGCGCCGAGGTGATCGGGGTCGTCGAGGTGGTGGGGGTGGTGGGGGTCATCGAGGGTGCCGAAGTCTTCGGCGGCGACGGGGCCGTCGGGGTGGGCCGGCGCGGCGGGAGTGGGGTCGGTCGGGCCGGGATCGGGCTCCGTCGGGCCGGGATCGGTGCGACCGGGCTCCGTCGGGCCGGGATCGGTGCGACCAGGCTCCGTCGGGCCGGGATCGGTGCGACCGGGCTCCGTCGGGCCGGGATCGGTGGGACCGGGGTCGGTGGGGCGGGGCTCGGCCGGGCCGGACTCGGTGGGATCCGGGCCCATGGGGTTAATGTGACCGATGTGACCGGTGTGGTCGCCGTGGCCGCTGCGGCCTGTGTTGCCGTCAGCGGGGCCGTCTGCCGGGGCCGGCTCTGTGAGATGGTCCAGGACGCGGGAGAGGGTGGGGCCGCCGGGGTCGGGGGCGGCCGGATCGGGGGTGGGGCGGACGCCGAGGGAGTCCAGGACGCGGTGCAGCCGGGCCGCGTTCGCGCGCCAGGTGCGGTCCACGACCTCCTCCGGGTACGACGCCCAGTCCACCGGCGCCCAGTCCGGGCCGCGCTCCGCCGGGCCGCCGTGGAACAGCCGGGCGGCGAGCAGGGACGCGGCCTCGTCCACCGTGCCGGGCTCCTCCAGCAGATCGCAGGCCGGGCGCTCGCCGAGCCGTGAGGTGAACCCCTCGGCCAGCCGGTCCCGGCGGGCCAGCTCGGTCAGCGCGGAGACCACGCCCGCGTCCAGCCGGGACGGCCAGCGGCCCATGCGCCAGGCGGGCAGCGCCACCTTGGTCAGCAGCCGGTCCCAGCCCGCGTACGCCAGCCCGACCTGCTCCTGGGCGACGATCCGCAGGCCGTAGTCCACGGCCTGGGCGCGCTCCGCCGCCGAGGTCGCGACGCCCCGCTCCATCAGCACCGCGTGCTCCCGGCATCCGCGCAGCAGCAGCCGGGCCACCCCGCCGAGGGTGGCGCACACCGCGCGGGTCAGCGGGCAGCGGCCGGGGGTGGCGGCGACGGCCACCGCGGCGTCCAGTCCCCGGACGAAGCGCCGGGCGGCGGCTATGTCGGGGTGCGCGGAGGGTGCCGTACCGGCGATGACCGGGGCGAGGACCGCGCGCAGTTCTCCGACGCGCATCCACCACAGGAAGGGGGAGCCGATGACGAGGACGGGAGCGGCTACGTGCTGCCGGGTGCGCCGGGCGGCGCGTCCCCGCGGGCCGGACAGGGAACCGGGGCCCGCCGACTCGTCGTACCCCGTCTGCGCGGGCGGGCCGTGCGACGGATGCGTACGGTCCTCCAGCCAGCTGTCGCAGTCCGGGGTGAGCGCTATCGCCGAGGGCGCGGGCACGTCGAGGCGGTCGGCGAGGTCGCGCACCATCCGGTAGAGATCCGGGGCGGACTTCTCGGTGACCGGGACCGTCGGCGTCACGGCCGGGCGGGCGCGGGCCACGACGAGGGCGATGCCGGCCGCGGCCAGCAGCACCAGCACGGCGAGCACGCACACAACCCAGCGGGCCACGTCCCAGCCCCGGCCCACGAAGTGACCGGTGGAACCACCGGTCAGCAGGATCACCGCGGCGGCCGCGGGCAGCAGGGCCACGCCCAGCGCCCGGCCCCGCACGCGCAGCACCGCGAGGGCCCGGGAACGCGCGGCCTGCGCGGCCACCTCCACACCGATTCCGGTCATGCGCCGACCTCACCCCCTCCCTGCCGATGCCGTGCTGTCCTGGCGTTGCTCACTCCCCCACTGTGGCACCCGCCACTGACATCGCAATGCCGGTGGGCCAAGTGCCGGACCGCTTGCGCCGCACCATAGTTGGGGCCCGGTCCCCCGTCAGCCGGATGGCCGATTGCTCACTCGATGGAATGGCTTTGGTTAGAGGTGGATGACGGACAGCAAAGATCAGGCCCCGGATTTTCGTCCGGGGCCTGAGGAGGAGACGGTGCGGGGCTCAGCGGGCTCCGGCCGCTCCGGCCGCCTTCGCGGCGATGTCCGTACGGTGCTGGGAGCCGTCGAGGCCGATGCGGGCCACCGCCCGGTAGGCACGCTCGCGGGCCGCGCCGAGGTCCTCCCCGACGGCCGTGACGGACAGCACCCGGCCGCCCGCGCTGACGACCGCGTCGCCGTCCTGCCGGGTCCCGGCGTGCAGGACGTAGGCGTGCGGGGCGTCCTCGGCGGCCACCTCGGCGAGACCGGTGATCGGGTCGCCGGTGCGGGGGGTGCCGGGGTAGTTGTGCGAGGCGACGACCACGGTGACGGCCGCGTCCTCGCTCCAGCGCAGCGGCTCCAGGTCGGCGAGGGTGCCGTTCGCCGCGGCGAGCAGGACACCGGCCAGCGGGGTCCGCAGGCGGGCCAGCACGACCTGGGTCTCCGGGTCGCCGAAGCGGGCGTTGAACTCGATGACCCGGACACCGCGCGAGGTGATCGCGAGGCCGGCGTAGAGGAGGCCGGAGAAGGGGGTGCCGCGCCGCCGCAGCTCGTCCACGGTCGGCTGCAGGACGGTCTGCAGCACCTCGTCGACCAGCTTCGGGTCGGCCCAGGGCAGCGGCGAGTACGCGCCCATGCCGCCGGTGTTGGGGCCCTCGTCGCCGTCCAGGGCGCGCTTGAAGTCCTGTGCGGGCTGGAGCGGTACGACCGTCTCGCCGTCGGTGATCGCGAACAGGGAGACCTCGGGGCCGTCGAGGAACTCCTCGATGACGACGCGGTCGCAGCCGACCGCGTGCGCCTGGGCGGCGTCGATGTCGTCGGTGACGACGACGCCCTTGCCGGCGGCCAGCCCGTCGTCCTTGACGACGTAGGGCGCGCCGAAGGCGGCGAGGGCTTCGGCGGCCTCGGCTTCCGTGGTGCACACGTAGGACCGCGCGGTCGGCACGCCGGCCGCCGCCATGACGTCCTTGGCGAAGGCCTTGGACCCCTCCAGCTGCGCGGCCTCCTTGGAGGGGCCGAACACGGGGATGCCCGCCTCGCGGACGGCGTCGGCCACCCCGGCGACCAACGGCGCCTCCGGGCCTACGACGACGAGTTCGGCACCGAGACCGGTGGCCAGCGCGGCCACGGCGGCGCCGTCGAGCGGGTCGACCCGGTGCAGCTCGGCGACCTCGGCGATGCCGGCGTTGCCGGGGGCGCAGTGCAGCGCGGTGACGTCGGGGTCGAGGGACAGGGAGCGGCAGAGGGCGTGTTCGCGGGCGCCGGTACCGATGACGAGGACCTTCACACGCCTCACCCTACTGGCAACCCCACCGAACCCTGGGCCCCGGTCAGGCTGTGCGTTCCTACGAGAGCCACCGCATGCGGGTGGGTCCGCCGGGGCGTCCGCGAGACGTGCGGGCCCCCTCCGGCCACCTCCGACGAGAGCCCGTACCGGACTACGGGACGGGACGGGTCGCACACCGGAGTCCCGCACCGGAGACGGGTGCGCGGCGCATGGCGGGTGGGGCGGCCCCCGTGCGGTTGTGCTCCTGCCGCAGGTGCAGCGACCTGCGGCAGGAGCCCCGGCCCGGGAGGGGAGTTACGGGCCGGGGCGGGAGTTACGGACCGGAGCGGGAGTTACGGGCCGGAGCGGGACTTGGGGGCCGGGGCGGATGCCGCTTGCCGACGCCGGCACGCCGGGCTACGCGATGCCGGGCAGCCGGCGAAGACACCCGCGGTCGGCGAGAGCGCGCGCCGAGCCCCGGGACGGGCCGCAGACCGGAGCCCCGCGTCGCGGTGCGCATGGACGGGCGGCCGGGGTCGGAACGGCCCGGGGTGGGGACGGCCCGGGACCGGGACGGCCGGGACCGGAACGGCCGGGGTCGGAACGGCCCGGGGTCGGAACGGCCCGGGGTCGGAACGGCCCGGGGTCGGAACGGCCCGGGGTCGGAACGGCCCGGGGTCGGAACGGCCCGGGGTCGGAACGGCCCGGGACCGGGACGGCCGGGGTCGGGACGGCCGGGGTCGGGACGGGCGGGATCGGGACGGGCGGGATCGGGACGGGCGGGGTCGGGACGGGCGGGTTACTCGTTGGTGAATTCCTCGACCACCGTCGCGCCCAGTTCGCGGACGATCAGTTCGTGGCCGGAGAGGGCCGACTCGTCCAGGTCCGGGTCGTCGTCCTCGGGGACGTCGTCCTCCGGGGCGACCGGGGCGGGGGCGGGGCGTGGGGCGGGCGAGGGGGCCGGGGCCGCGGAGCCGGTGCCGCCGGCCTGGGGGGCGGGGGCGGGCGAGGGGGCGGCCGGCTGGGGTGCCGGCGCTGCCGGGCGAGGGGCCGGGGAGCCGCCGTAGCCACCACTGGGACCGGCGTTCCCATAGCCTCCGCCCGCGCCCCCGCCGCCGTAGCCCGGTGAGCCGCCGGGCGGCGGGGGTGCGGAGCCGCCCGAGGGGTCGATGACCGCCTCGATCTTCCACTGCACGCTGAACTGCTCGGCCAGCGCCTGCCGCAGCACGTCCTCGCTGCCGGTGCTGGCGAAGTTGTCCCGGGCTCCGGCGTTGACGAAGCCGAGCTGGAGTGTGGTGCCGTCGAAGCCGGTCACCTGGGCGTTCTGGCTGAGCAGGATCCAGGTGAACCGACGGCGGTTCTTGACGGCCTCCAGGATGTTCGGCCAGAGCATGCGGGGGTCGAGCCCGCCGGCCGGGGCGGGCGCCGAGGGCGCCGGTGCCTGCTGCTGGGGCTGCGGCTGCGGCTGTTGCGTTTGTGGTTGCGGTTGCCGCTGTTGCTGAGGCCGCTGGGCGGTGTCCTGACCCGGCTGCGAACCGGCCGCGGCCGGCGTGGGCCAGCCGCCGGGCCGTCGGCCGCCACCGGCCGGGGCGGCCGCGGGCCAGGCGCCGGGACCCGCGGGGGCCGGGGCCTCGGGGGCAGCGGCCGGGGCAGGGGCGGGCGCCTGGGCCGGGGGCGCCGCGGAAGGAACGGGCGCGGCAGGGGCCGTAGTCGCGACGAAGCCCGCAGGGGCTTCCGGCGTGGCGGCGACCGGCGCGGGGGCGGGCGCTGGGCCCGCACCGGCCCCGACACCTGCACCTGCACCTGCACCTGCCCCGGCAGCTCCCGCAGGCCCGCCCGACGCGCGTACGGCCGCGCGCGCCGCCGCAGGTCCGCCGCCCGGCGGGACCTGGACCGCCGACGCGTCGGAGCCGCTCGCGTAAGGGTGGGCGTCGGGACCGGGGACGTACCCCATGGCGGGCGCGCCGCCGCCGGCCGAGAAGCTGACGCCGCGTTCGAGCCGGTCGAGGCGGGCCATGACGGAGCGCTCGTCGCCGTAGGCGGCGGGGAGCAGCACGCGGGCGCAGATGAGTTCGAGCTGGAGGCGGGGCGAGGTGGCGCCGCGCATCTCGGTGAGGCCGTCGTTGACGACGTCGGCGGCGCGGCTCAGCTCGGCGGGGCCGAAGGTGCCGGCCTGGGCCTGCATGCGCTCGACGACGTCGGCGGGGGCGTCGATGAGTCCCTTGTCGGCCGCGTCCGGCACCGCGGCGAGGATCACCAGGTCCCGCAGCCGCTCCAGCAGGTCGGCGACGAAGCGGCGGGGGTCGTTGCCGCCCTCGATGATCCGGTCGACGACTTCGAAGGCGGCCGCTCCGTCACCGGTGGCGAAGGACTCGACGACGGAGTCGAGGAGCGAGCCGTCGGTGTACCCGAGGAGGGAGGTGGCCATGGCATACGTCACACCCTCCGCTCCGGCGCCCGCGAGCAACTGGTCCATGACGGACATGGAGTCACGCACGGATCCGGCGCCGGCCCGCACGACGAGCGGCAGCACGCCGTCCTCGACCGGGATCTCCTCCCGGCCGCAGACCTCGGCGAGGTAGTCGCGGAGCGTGCCGGGCGGGACGAGGCGGAAGGGGTAGTGGTGGGTGCGCGACCGGATGGTCCCGATGACCTTCTCGGGTTCGGTGGTCGCGAAGATGAACTTGAGGTGCTCGGGCGGCTCCTCGACGACCTTGAGCAGGGCGTTGAAGCCGGCCGACGTGACCATGTGGGCCTCGTCGATGATGTAGATCTTGTACCGGCTGCCGGCGGGCCCGAAGAACGCCTTCTCGCGCAGGTCACGGGCGTCGTCCACGCCTCCGTGCGACGCGGCGTCGATCTCGATGACGTCGATGGAACCCGGCCCGTTGCGCGCGAGGTCGCGGCACGACTGGCACTCGCCGCAGGGCGTCGGCGTCGGCCCCTGCTCGCAGTTCAGGCAGCGGGCCAGGATGCGGGCACTGGTCGTCTTGCCGCAGCCGCGCGGACCACTGAACAGGTACGCGTGATTGACCCGGTTGTTCCGCAGCGCCTGCTGCAGCGGGTCGGTGACATGCTCCTGCCCGATGACCTCCGCGAAGGTCTCCGGGCGATAGCGGCGGTACAGCGCGAGAGACGACACGCTTACGAGGTTATAGGCGCCCACTGACAACCCGGCCCGCGGAAGCCCACCCGTGACCGACCACCCCGGCACGCCCCCGGCCGCCTCCGTCGGCGATGCCCTCGAACGCAAGCGCCCCCCACGCACCCGCCAGAGCCAACCTACCCTTGCTGCCTTCCGGCCCTGGGGGAGTTCAGTCAGATAGCGCCGCGTGAGGGGCTGCGCCCACAGTACCCGATCCGGGCCTGCGGGAACGAGTTCGCGAGCACTCCCCTCGGTCATGTAATGTTTCCGGCGGAGGATTCGCCTAGAGGCCTAGGGCGCACGCTTGGAAAGCGTGTTGGGGGCAACCCCTCACGAGTTCGAATCTCGTATCCTCCGCCAGTGCCTCACCGGGCACGATGTCGAAGGGCCCCACTGTTCGCAGTGGGGCCCTTCGACGTTGTCCGTCTCAGTTTCCGTCTCAGTTGCAATTTTCCTCGGAGCCGGGAGGCGTCCAGAGCGCGTCACCGACCTGCTGGGCGACCTTGCGGAGCATGACTCCCGTCACATGCATGTACCGCGCCCGCATCCGGGCCGCTCCCCCGGGCTCCCAACCCATGATCGAGTCGATCACGACGTCCGGGACACCCAGGATCAGGAGGACCGTCGCAGCGGTGTGGCGGGCGTCGTGCAGACGGCCGTCCCGGACACCGGCGTCCCGAAGCAGGCGCTTCCAGACGTGGAAGTCGGTGTTCGGACTCAGTGGCCCGCCTGTCGGCGAGGCGAAGACGTACCCCTTGCCCTCCCAGTCGGCGCCGGCCGCGATCCGCTCCCGCTCCTGGGCTTCCCAGTGCTGACGCAGGATCTTGATCAGAGGATCGGGCAGGCCGATGGTGCGCCGTCCGGCCCGGGACTTGGTGGACTTGTGCTCACGCCGGGTCTGCTCCCGCTTGGGACAGTAGCCCGCCTTCCGCCCGCACGGGTCGGCACCGCAGCCGTGCGCGTACTTGGGACGCAGCCGGTTCTTGCGGATGCGGACGTATCCCGCGTCGAGGTCGACGTCCTCCCAATGCAGCCCGAGCGCTTCCCCTTGGCGCAGACCGAGAGCAAGGGCGACGACCCACCGCGCACTGTTCCGGAGCTTGGCAGCCTCGACCAGCAGGCTCTGAACCTCTTCGATCGTGTACGGCTCGATGTCCTCCTCTTCGAGCCGGGGTGCCTTGGCGATCTCCGCCGCATTGGTGGGGACGTGTCCGCGCCGAACCGCCTCACCGAGGGCGACCCGGATCGTCCGGTGGACGTGGTGGGCGGTGCCGGCGGAGCTCCCGGACTCCTGCATCTTCCGGTAGAAGCGCTCCAGGTGCTCGGGCTCCAGGCGGTCGAGCTTGTGGGCACCGAGGCCGGGCACCAGGTGTACGCGCACGTCGACCTCGTACCCGTCGTACGTGTTCTCGGAGACGTACGGCTTGGCGATGTTCTCGACCCAGTGCTCCAGCCAAGCCTTGACAGTCCAGCTCTGCCCGACCTTCCTGAGCTTCTTCTCATCCCGCGCCCGCTCCATCTCGCGGACGGCTCTGGTCACCTCAGCCTTGGTCTTGCGCTCGATGTGACGGCGGTCGGGCTTGCCGTCGTCGCGAACGCCGACCGTCACCCGGCCGTGCCACTTGCCGTCGTTGCCGAGGTAGATCGAGGAGGCCCCGTTGGGCTGGCGCGTGCGCTTCTGCTCTGCCACGTCGTCTCCCCTTACGCGACGGCGGCCGAGCGCCGCAGCTTCGCCACGTACGCACAGAGGGCGTCGACCGGAACCCGCCGCAGCCGTCCCACGGTCACGGACTCGATCTCGCCGGACATGACGAGCCGGAAGCACGTCGTACGACCGATCCGGAGCCGTCGCGCGGCCTCTTCGACGGTCAGCAGCACCAAGGCGGGATCGGTGAAGTTCTCGTCGAGGACCGCCGGGCGAACCGCTGTCAGCGTGGTCATCAGGTCAGGTCTCCCATCGAGTCGAGGACAGGAACGGCGGAAGGGGCGGAAGGCCGGACGGTGTCGGGTGACGGGGCACCGTGGGCGATGAAGCGTTCCGCGTCCGTCCAGCCCGTTCCGGCGAAGCGCCAGTGCGAGAGGACGAGGACGGTGTCCGGGTCGGGCAGGGGGTGGCCTGCTTCGGCCGCGCGTTCGCGGGCGAGGGCTTCGTTGTGGTCGGCGCGTTCCTGGCTGAGGGCGCCGAGGGTGACGGAGTAGGCGCGGGACTTGGTGGAGAAGTGGCCGCGGAAGCCGAGCATGTGGGCCCACTTCCGCAGGCGCAGTTCCTCGAGTTCGGGGAGCGCGCCGAGGTGCCAGCAGGTGAGGATCAGTTGCCGGGCGTGGTCAGTGACGCCGGAGCCGATCAGGTCGGTGATTGGGTTGCGGACGGGGCGGTCGAGGGTGCCAGCGGTTTCGGCGCCCTTGGTGGCGTACTTGGCGATGTAGGCGGCTACAGCCCGGCTGGAGAGTTCTGAGGTGCCCGCGAAGTCGGCGGAGCGGATGGGGCGGATGTCGAGCTGTTCGCCGAAGCGGAAGGCGTACGGGCGGCCGTCGAGGACGGGGCCGGGGGTCTCGGCGAGGCGTGCCGCCGAGCGGATCGCGTCGATGAGGAGTTCTGTCGTGCCCCAGGCCGGTGGTGCGTCCTCGGCGCCGTCCGGGCCGTCGAGGCGGATCACGGCGTGGAAGTGGACAGCGCCGCGCCGCTGGTACTCGGCGACCTTGGCGTACGAGACCTTGAGGCAGCCACGCAGCGCGGATCGGCTGATGCCCGCCCGGGAGGCGAGCTGCTGGCGCAGGTAAGTGGTGAACCGGGCCCAGAGGGCGCCGGCGTGCGCGTTCCACAGGACAGCCGCGCGGTAGTCGTAGCGGTCCGGGTGGAGCGGCGTGCCGAAGGCGGGGTCGTCGTCCGGGTGGGAGTTCCCGCAGCGGCACCGCCCGCCGGAGGGCCGGTTGTGGACGGGGCCGAAGGAGGGGGCGGTGAAGGTGGCGAAGACGCGCGGGTGCCCGGCGACGGCGGGGCCGATGCCCTTGCCGCCGCTCAGTCCGGCCGTGACCAGGTGGAAGGTGTCTTTGCGGTAGACCTCGGCGCAGGCGGCGCACCGGGTGGCCCGGCGGTTGTTGCAGCGGATGAGGAGCTGTCCGGCCGGAAGATCGGAGTCGACGACCTCCCGGACGATCTCACCCGTTGCTGCGTGGACGTCGAGGCGGTGGCCTTCCATCCGTACCGGTTGCGCGCAGCCGCCCAGGCGCTGGATCTGCCGGGCGTAGTCGCTGAGGTCGCTGTACCGGGCGAGGGCCGTCAGGTGGCGGATGGCTCCAAGGGGAGCCGGGGCGTGCATGTGCGGATTCCTCCTTACAGGTGCGGAAGTTCGGGCCGTCCGGCCCACCCGTCAAGGGGGCTAGACAGTGCGGGCAGGCCGGGCGGCGGGGAGGCGAGGAGTCAGCGGCGGGTGAGAAGGGAGCGGACGACGACGGCGCACACACTCACGGAGGTAGCGGTGACAGCGACGGCCAGGAGCATGGAGACCAGGACGGCGCCGACGGCCAGGACCACGGCGGTGCCGCCGCCGACGAGGGCGAGCGCGGTGCCGGGGGTGAGCTGGACGGCCGGACGAGACGGAGCCGGAGCCGCAGGAGCCGGCGGAGTCGGAGCGAAGGGGGTGACAGTGGTCGGCTGGACGACGGCGGGCGGTGTGACCAGACCAGTCGGCTGGGGCATGGTCGGGATCTTCGGCCGGAACATGGGCGGGTCTCCTTCCTGGGTTACTTGATGAGGGGGTTGATGACGGGAGCGAGCAGGCTGTCGGCGAGGAGGTAGCCGCCGAGGAGCAGTACGGCGATGAGCCACCAGGGCGGGCGGATGAGCTTGACTCCCAGGACCCCGATGCAGAGCAGGGCGAGCCAGAGCGGGACGTTCATTGCGGTGGTCTCCTGTCAGGCGGAGCAGCGGTGGGTACGGGCGGCCAGTTCGGCAGCGGCACGGGAGTCGTACTCGGCGGAGAAGTCGCAACGGGGTGCGGTGCAGGCGGCCAGGTGGCGGTGCTTGCCGCGGTCGAGGTAGGAGGCGACGTTCACGGGGCCGATGCGGCGGAGGTTGCGGAAGCGGCGGTGCATGGCGGTGCACCTCTCAGAGGTGAGCGGCGACGGATGCGGTCATGGACGGAGGCAGGCCGAGCCGGGCGCGTACGGCGTCGGGGTCGGCGGGGCTGCCGGTGGTCGAGCGGTGTTCGTCGGCCAGGGCCCGGACGCGGTCGACGAGGGCGGGCGGCAGGGCGACGGCGGGGACGGGCGCCGGGGCGGTGACCGGGTCGGCGGCGATCTCGGGGGCGGTTTCGGGGTCGGGGGACGGTGCCGGGAGCGCGTCCCCGTCGGGTGCGTCGACGGCGACCGGGTCCGGCTTCGTGCCCGCTTCCGTGTCCGAGGCCGGGGGCGCCGGTGCTTCCTGACTGTGCGGGGTGTGGGCCAGGAGCGTGCCGCCGAAGAAGGCGACGGCGGGCCAGCCCGCGACCACGACGCGGAGTGAGGCGGGAACGTTGTCGAGGTCGAGAAGCCCGGCGGTGGCGACGTTGGCGCCAAGCGACGCGGCCAGGGCCACCAGGAACCACAGTCGCGGACCCCCGGACGCCTGCTCCGCTCGCTGCAACTGGCGCATCCGGCGCCATGCGGCGACCAGCAGCAGGTCGACGCTGACGGGGTAGGCCCACGCCTTCCAGCCGCCCTGTCCGGCCGCCGAGGCGAGGTCGTGCAGGTGGGAGAAGGACAGGGCACCCGCGATGACGGCCTGGACGATCACGGCGTCCACGCGGACCAGGTGGGCACGCATCAGCCAGGGCTCCCTTTCGTGCGATCAGTGGGCGGACTTGAGCGCGTCGGCACGCTCGCGGGCGAGGCGGGCCACCTCGGCGGCGTCGGCGTCGCCGGATGTGTGGGCGGCAATGCGCTGCAGCAGCTCCGCCTTCCGCTCCATGAGCGCGGCGTACTCAGCGGGGCCGGCGCCGGTCTCGCGGAACGTCTGCAGATCGGCGAGGAACGCGTTGACCTCGGAAATGGTGGGGCGTGACATGGGCTTTCCTTCCGGTTTCAGGCATGGGAGGGGTAGGGACGTGGCGCGAGGCGGTCACGCCGGCCGTGGAGAGAAGGCGCGCCGTTACTCGGTCACCGGGCGAGCGGTGGGCACGGCAGCGACGGAAGAGGACGGCCCGGCCGATTCGACGGCGACGGCGGACCGGAAGACGTCGAGTCGGGGCAGTTCCGGCACCAGCGCGGCGGTGTCGCGGCAGACGGCCGCCGCGTCGTCGAGCGTGAGGTGAGGCGAGCGGACGCGGGACCAGCCGCCGGAGGAGTCGCCGACGATGGCGACGCCGGGCCGTTCGGCGGGGATCGAGGTGGCCGCCAGCGCGGCTTCGGGGGAGATGTCGGCGAGCGCCATGTTCGCCGACGACTCGTCGTTGACGCGGTGGCAGATGCGGCCGGTCAGCTGAGCACGCAGCATGGTGGCGCCCTTGCCGAGTTCGGAGCCGAAGCGCTGTCCGCACACCTCCAGGTAGATGCCGGCGGCGCGGCCGAGCTGGGCGAGCCGGATGAGCTTGGTGACCATGGCGTCCCGCCGTTTCTCGTCGTCCTTGCTCGCGGCGAGGAAGAGTTCCGCGACCTCGTCGACGACGACCACGACCGGCACCGGCCGCACCGCTTCCGGCAGCCCCCACACGTCCGAGGTAAGAACGGCGTCCGAACCGGCCCCACTGCGGAGACCGATGAGGCGGAACCTGGCCTCCATCTCCTCCAGCAGCGCGTCGAGGAGTTCGTTCGCCCGGTCCGGATTGTCGGCGAGTGCGGACAGACGGGGCGCGAACGGTGCCAGTTCGACACCCCATTTGCAATCGATGCCGACGAGGACGACCGGCTGACGGGCCAGACCGCAGAGCAGGTTGCGCAGGTAGACGGACTTGCCGGACTGCGTGGCGCCGAGGATCAGTTCGTGCGGCACGGTGCGGAAGTCCCTCACGTGCCACTCGCCGTCCTCCCGCAGCGCCAGCGGCAGGCAGAGCGGACCGGCCGCGAGCCGTCGCCGGGCCGGTCGTACCTCGGCGAGCACGTCCCAGCCGACCAGCCGCAGTTCGAGCCGCCCCGGCTTCGTGGAACGGACGTACACGGCGTGAGCGCCCCAGGCATGCCGCAGCCGGTCGGCCGATGCGGCGAAGTCCTCGGGAGCCTGTCCGGCCGCCATGCGCAGCCGCATCACGAGACCGGACCCTGTCGGCCGCGGAAACGAGCGGCGAGGCGGTACGGGAGCCGCCTGCCGCCCGAACATCCGGGCAGTGGCCCGGCGGACGGCCGAGGCCGGGACCGTCAGGCCACAGGCGTCCATCGTCGCCCGGTACGAGACGAGCACCCGCAGCGCGACGACCGGATACCCGACCAGCCACCAGAAGACCACCGGCATGCGGCGGCGTACCACCAGCAGCGCGACCAGGACCAGCAGGGCGGGCAGCAGTACCCGTACGGTGTCGGCCATGGTGATCAACCCTGCGCCGCAGCCGGGGCGTTGACCATGACAGCGTCGGCCCGGTAGGCGATGCCGTGCCGGGTACGCCCACCGAACTCGCTCTCCCAGGGCCGGGCCACCAGGCCGGACAGGATGACCGGCGCGCCCATGACCAGGCCCTCACCAATGCCCTGTTCGGGCACGGTCACCCTGATCATGTCCGAGCCGCCGTCCGCGATGAACACCAGCTCCAGCACCATGAGCCGCTGGTTGGTCACCGGGTCCACGGCGACCTCACCGGTCTGCCGGTCCCTCACCTTGACCTCGGGCAGCTTGGTGACGAGGAGCGTCGCGGCCGAGGTGTCCACGGGGATCACACGCATTTTCTGAACCTCACTGGATTGTCGGCACCGTCGTTGCTCGGCACCATCCGAACTGGATACCCCCCTAGACAGTGCAGGGAGGGACCCGCCCCAACTGTCTAGGGGGGTCGACGACAAAAGTAACCGACGGCCCGTCAACTGTCTAGGGGGGTATACGAGAACGCCTATAGGCGACCCATCGAGCGCGCTACGGCAGCAGCCAGTGAAGGACGGTCGCGTCGTCGCGCGCTTTACCGCGCGGCCAGCGCCGGCTGTCGGGGTCGCCGTCCTCCGCTTCGCGCACACGGCGGATCAGCTCATCCGGCCCGGAGGAGCCGAGGACCGCCAACGCCTCTTGCCAGTCGGTGAGTTCGAAGCGGTCGACGAGTCGCGTCGCGCCGTCGCTCAGCAGCGTCACGGACGCCAGCGATTCCAGTGGCACCGTTCCTGTCAGGGAGTGTTCGGCCGCTCGTGGGTCGGGGCCGGCGATCCAGAATCCGCCCGGCCGGTTGCGGAGCCCGGTCAGGGCATCCCGGTAGTCGGCGAGCGCTGCAGCGTGTTCGGGCGAGCCGGTGGGCAGCGCGTCGACCGGCCCGCGAAGCCGCTTGCCGACCTCGTCCAGGCGCCGGTCGGTGACGACGGACGCACCGCCGTCCCTATGGGCCAGGACGAGCGAGGAGTCACCGAGGACGAGGTATTCCAGAGCTCCCGCGCCAACCCGCGCGGCGACGACCGTACTGCTCGGACTGGCCCGGTACACCAGGTCGCAACTGTCCTCGTGCAGGGACCGGACGAGGCCGATCGAGTCGGCCAGGCAATCGGCGAGCGGCCGCTCGGGGTGCGCGGTGATGCTGCGCAGCAGCAGGCCACCCAGGGTCGAGGAGAACCAGGCGACACCATGTGTGCACCCGGTCTCGGCCCCGCCGACGCCGGCGCCGTCGAGGAGAACGGCCGCGCCGGGAGAGACAGCGGTGAAGTCTTCGTTCTCCCGGCCGGGGTCAGCGGGCAGCGTGGCGAGGGCGAACCTCACGCCGACGTCTCTTCATCGTGCCGGTACAGGGGGCAGAGCAGTTCGACGGCCTGCGGTTCGCTGGTCTCCGGGTCGTACTCGACGCCCACCAGCGTGGAGAACCGATGGTCGCCCACCTGTCCCCACAGCGCGTTGAGGTCGTTGGCGAGGAGCTGCACCACGCCGAGGGAACCTTGCGTGTGGATACCGGCGATGGCCAGCAGCGAACCCTTGCCGTCTGGGCGCGACAGCCTGCCGAGGTATCCGACGTCGTACGGCCGGACCGGATCGCTGTCCTGCCCCGACCGGTAGACGATGCCGGTCCTCCGGTCCGCAACCGTCCAGGGCCCGTCCCCCGCGCGCTCCCAGTGCAGCACCGGATCCTGCGCGTAGGTGTCCCACATCTCCTGAGACATGCGCGGACCGCAGACGACGACCAGGCCGTCCCGGTTGAGGTCTATCTCACCGGTGACCGGCACGTGTTCCGAGGTGACGTCGAGTCCGTACGACCGCGCCAGGTCCTCCAGCCGCTTGCCGGAACTGACGTCGTCCACGGCGACGACTGTCCGCCCGCGTTCGTCGTCGCGCCGCAGCGGCGTGGCGACGGTGACCGCGCCCCGGCCGAGGAAGGCCCCTTCCGGCGCCGGGCCGGTGTGCCGGATCTGGTGAATACGTCCGCGGCTGAGGCCGGCCTTTGCGGCGATCTGCGCGTACGACAGCCCTTGCGCGTGCAGGTCCTGCACCACGCGACGGCGGAGGCGAGCCAGTTCGGTCACCTCCTGCTGCGCTTCGGCCAACCGGGTCGTGACCTTACGCAGGAGCAGGTACGGATCATCGATTGCCATGATCCGTTGGAGCTCGTCCGACATGACCTCACCTCCTAGCAGTAACCAGGAGTCTAGGGCCCTAGACGAAATGGGCGGCAGACGCCGACCCGTACGAACGCCGATCACATAGAACCGGGACCGCCGCCGGGGCACACCCCGAGGGCTCACCCGTCACCACCGGCAGAGCAGCCGCGGGCCATCGTCCAGCGCAGCACGGTTACACACCCTCCCGCTCCAGGTCGGCCCACACCGAACGGCCGTCGGGCCAGTTCTTCACCCCCCAGTCCTTCGCGCAGCCCGCAATCAGCACCAGTCCGCGCCCGCCCTCTGCCTGACTGGTCACGTCGCACAGGTGCGGCACGCGTTCGCCACCCTGGTCGACCACCTCGATCCGTACGAGGTCATCGCCGAGGCCGACGACGACGAGGAACCAGCCGTCGGCCGCGCCGCTCAGCGAGTGCCGTACGGCGTTTGTCGCGAGCTCGCTCACGACCAGGACGGCGTCGTCGACGGGGCCCCGTTCGGCAAGGAGGGAGGCAACGAAGTGACGGGCATGAGCCACCTCCTCGGCGAGGCCGGGGAAGGCGCGGCACCACTTGGAGAGCATGGGAGAACACCTCGGTTCGTCTAGGGGGCTAGACAGCACAGCGGCAGGGTATTCCCATGGACAACCCATCAGCTAGGCATCTTGAGGAATTATTCCTCTAAGGGGTGACGGTGTCTCCCAGGTCGCGGAACTCCTTCATCACCCGCAACAGCAGCTCCCGTGCCTCACCGCCGAAGACCGCTGCCTGTTCGAAGCGACCGAACGTCTCCTCATACGCGGCCACCTCGGCGGAGTCGACCGACACCCGCTCACGGTCGAACGTCTCGACCACGACCGCCCGCCGGTCGCACAACGTGAACCCATGGCGAGGCAGTCCCGGAACCGGCCGGCGCCAGGGAATGACACCGAGCTGTACTGTGCTCAGGCTCTCGACAGCAAGCAGCCGGTCGAACTGAGCGAGCATCAGCGCCGGGGTCCCCGGCCACGTCCGCAACACCGCTTCCGTCAGCACGAACACCGACTCCCGCCCCGACTCGTACAACACGCTCTGCCGCTCCACCCGGGCAGCGACAGCCCGACCGACCGCCTCAGGCGTCGAGTTCGGCGCACTCCCGAACACGTGCCGGGCGTACTCCGCACTCTGGAGCATGGCCGGCAGAACAACGCACTGGAACGACCGCACCAGCCGAGCGGAGCGAACCTCTTCGTCGACGGCTGTACCGGCGACTGGAGTTGTGCTGCCTGCCGGTTGATCGGAGTCTGCCGCAGCCGCCACGGCGGCCAGGAGGTCACGCACCTCTTCAGCGGTCGACTCGTCGAGACCGAGGGCACGCGAGAGCCGGTCAAGCACGTCAAGGCTCGGAACCATGCGCCCGGTCTCCACCTTGGACACGGTCGGCTGCCCCACCCCGGCACGCTGCGCCAGCACTGCACCCGTCAGGCCAGCCTCAGCACGCAGACCACGAAGACGCGCACCAAGCGCCCTCATCCGCTCCCGCCGCTCACTCCCCATGCCCAGGGTTCTACACCACGAGGCAGCAGACGCCGCCGGGTGCGCAGCCACGTTGATCAACAACTGCCCCGGGCATGATTCAAATTTTCTCTACTGGTTCAAGGCGGCTCGCTCCGCTCCCCGCGCGCGGCCCGGCCCCCGGCCGGGCCTGCGCTCCTGTCTCCGCCCCGCTCCAGCCCGGCCGGCGCCCGTGCCGCGCTCAAAGCATGCAGCCACCGGATGCCAGAGAAGGGGTACGTCGTGGCGGGGGCGGTCGGCTACGCGGCTTTACGGAGCCACTTTGGCGCGAGCCTCGAAGATCATGGCCCCAACGTCGTGCTTTACCGGGCAGGTCCACAGACTGCCCGACGCGCCGGAAGCTTACGGGGCCATGATCACTCGCGCCAAAGCAGCGCCACCCCAAAGCCGCTCCGCCGACCGCGGTACTTTTGCTCGCCTCATGCCGACAGCGTCACTGTGATGACGCATCGTCAATCAGGCCGTGCGGGGGTCTCCCCTCAGGCCCGCCAAATCGCACAACGATATCCTCTTGGACTGGTACAGGCGGAACGTTGTCCACCAAAATGATTTGAGCGCCGCGGCCAGTTGAATTTAGCCATGCTTGAATATGTGCATAGACCCGACGCACAATCGCCTCCCCAGTAACTGCCGAGACGCCATCTTCATCCTCGTCTGAGCTCTCGGCGGCTCCACCATCTTCACTCTGGGGCTTCCCTGCAGCTTCGGCATCTGACACCGAGCCTGAGTCAGGAGCAAGATTCTTTTGTGGACTATCGATCAGCAAGAAACCCGGATGGCGCCTACCCTCTTCAAAAGCCAGCTCAAAGATTGCCAGTTCCCAAGCCAAAGCAATCAACGTCATAGCACCCGAAGAACCCACCCTGTCATAGCGAATACCGCGTACAGAAGGGATCAGATTCCTATCTATCACGGCATCGTTCAGTTTTGGATACCCAAAGCTGGCCAGAATGGCAGAGAAGCGCCCGGAGAGGTTTGCGATCAGGGTATCTTTTCCACGCTGACTTGACTCCGCCGCCGCCATTCTCTGACGAGCTTCCGAAAGTCTAGCGGCCAATGACTGAACGGACCGGTCCTTCTCCTCAACAGACTCAAGCATTCGTCGTTGCTGCTTGATCTGTTCACGCGTGCGCTCTGCATCAGCGACGGCACCCGTGGCAGCGTCCCGCTCTGCGATGAGCGGCGTAATTGCTTCACGTGTGAGCTCGTCCAAGCGGACCCGGAGACGGGCCGCCTCAGCATCAAGATTCTCAGTCTCTTTGCGCGCTTCTATAACTTCACGCTCAACAGACTCCACGTAACCGTTAAGCTCAGTCAATCTCCTCTTCATACTGTTGAGCTCTTTACTTACGTCTAGATTTTCGTCTGCACTTTCCGCTTCTTCTGATGAATTCGAAATAGCGTAGTGCACAAGGTGGGGGACTTCAGAACGGCATAGCGTACAGTGTCCGTCTACAACGGAAACGTTGGAAACGTCCGAGGAACAGGCAGGGCAACTAATAACACTAAGAGGATCAAACAACCTCTTAGCCTCCATGAGCATGGTCAGCTTTTTCAAATCATCAGAATACTGTGCACGCAATGGCCCCAGTCGTCGTAGCAGCGTTTCACGCTCACGTACACGACTCGCGCTCTCCCTAGCCGCTTGCAGCTTCTCCAGATACTCTTGCCGGACGCCGTCGGCGAAAGTCGTCCTTTCTCGCGCCACAGTATTAACGGACTCCAAATTAGCGAGAGCCTGTCGGTGGCGGCCATCTGCCTCATCCATGGCCAGTTGCAGGGTAATCGGATTATCCGGAATCCCCTGCTCGCGAATGAACCTCCAAATGGCATTCAAACCCTGCCGCTCAGCGGCAAGCTCCTTTTGCAACTCTGAGATTTGCGTGGCGAGAGCTGCTCCATGCTCGTCGAAAACATCGAATACTAGATCGACTACCTGCCGAAGCTTGATTGCCTTATGTGGCGTGTTCTCGAGCGCAAGATTCTTGTTATCAAGTCTTGTGTTACTCAGATACCACAGAGGCGCTACGTCTCGAATACTTAGCGCATGTGTAGGTGAGTCGTGCTTAGTGGGTGCTACGCGTAGGCGCATACCATCAAGCCCACAGAGCTGCAATAGGAACTTGGACAGACTCTCCTCTGCCGACGAGTCCGCTGAGACCAATGTAGGTGCTACCGGTTCAATTTCATCCAGATTGCCCGAGAAAACGAGGACGTCTCGCGTAGATCCTTCAACGCCTCGCTGAATGACAAACTGTCGCCGCGCGTATCCAAGTCGAGACGCGTCCGGGGAAGTAACCGTTGAGGAGCTATCCTCCTCGGGGAGGCGTTCAACTGGAATTTCGGCTTCGATGCCAAGTTGCACTGCCTTGACAGCGTCAATTACCTCTGGGTGTTGCGGATGGTGTCTCGCACCAAGGCAGTATTCGATGAACTCCAAGATCGTTGTCTTGCCTGTGCTGATTTCACCGGCAATGATACTCAGCGGCCGAAATCCGCCATCCGAACTCGTGAAATCGACACGATAATCTTTCCGATACCCGAGAAGGCGAAGACCGTAGATTCGAATTTTAGGCCCTTGAACAGCCGTGACCACGAGCACCTCCATTACATGTCGTATAGATCGAGCATAGCGGGGTCGGCGTTAAGCCAAGCACTGCTGGCTTCTTGCAGTTTGCTATCAGGGACCTTGCGTAGCCTCCTTCCTACGACTTCGGCGCTCGTCCGGTATGCGTCCGCGTACATGCTCGTCAGTTGTTCAGAGATTTCCGATCCGCGAGAAGTCAGGACACACACCCTGTATCCTTTCTCCACCGAAATGCGAACCAACCCGTATGCTACTAGCAATGCAAGGTCGTGCTCGATGCGATTCTTTCGAGTGACGAATCGATGCCCCGGTGACGCATAGCTCATAGGCTTTACAGAGAATCCCGCAAGAACCAGGTGCTTATAGTCTGGCTCGTCAGGCTGAACCACCAGAAAAGGATTGGCCGCAAAAAAATCTAGCACACCTAGGCGCTCTATGCTGGGGTGGATTTCTTGCTTCCTCATTGTTTCCAGTAGAAGAACCAGCTGGGCGAGACGAAATTCCTCCTCATCCTCCGGCCGAAAATAGGACTCAAAAACGTTCTTCTCTCGGCTGGCATTGTGATCAGTCTGCGCCATTAATGGCCTCCGCTTCTGAGGAGACGACCGCGGCAGCGTTTTCCCGATCTTCCTGCTCTTCTACGTCACTTGAGGCTTCCTTGTGCTCTTCCGCTTCTTTGAAGTAGGCCGCAGCTACGTCGCGGTAATCGCGCACCCAGCCGGCTCGCCCATCGTCTACCCGCTGATGAATCATACCGAATGCATGAATTACATTCGCCCGGATCTCGGGAGGCAGGTTCGGGTGATGATCTCGAACGGCGTCCATGACACGCTCGTAGAGACCCACCAATCTCCTATCGACAGATGCCTGTGCTGCACTATTAAATCTTTGCGCCCACAGAGATGCCAACACGGCTTTAGCGTCCGCCAACGCTTTCATTTCTTCTGAAATTCCCTTGTCGGAAATCTCGCGACTCAGAATTTCTGCATTGAAAAACTCTTCTTTGGCTTCCTCGCATGCAAACATATCGGCTTCATGCATCTGCCGAACAAAAAGTGCACCCTCGTACTGCTCGTAGTCCTCAAGCGCTTCGGTGTTTCGTTGCACTCTAGGTACGGTAATGGTCGGATTAAAGTAGTATTCTCTAATTCGACGAGCATCCTCCGACTGAAGGATCCTACGCAGCCTCAACTCGTTCCAGAGCTCAATCGTGACACCGTCTCGTTTCTCCATGCGCCCCTTCCATCCCAGCCACCATTTTTCAGTTGGACCATCTAGATTGACAGGGATGCACAGAGTCCAGCTCGCCAAGACATACCCTTCACGCTTGGCGCATTCTACTGCTTGTTCATAAGCCTCGCGTACTTGCTTCTTTTGAGATTCCGCGAATCCGTCGATGAAGTATTTTGACTGCCAGATGCTCACTTCTCCATCGATCAGTGATCCGACATAGGCATCGATTCCCCAGTCGCCCGGATTCGCTTCAATAGTCGAACAGTTGGGGTACTTCACGTCAACGAGGTCCTGAATCATCTGCTCAAATAGCGCCCGACCCCCATCAACGTTTCCGGTTCTTATCTTGAAGAACTCGAAATTGATAACGCCGGTGCCGACGATCGGGACTTCCGTCATGCGGGTGCAATCTCCCCTCGTACGAGACGCTGAGGCCTCATGCGGCATCATCCCATCGGGTCGGTATGTCTGACCAGGTGTCGGCTGGGGCCTTTGGGTAGGCCGCAGCGCTTGAGCTCCCGACACGGAGTCTTGATGAGTAGGGAAACGAGCCAGGCTCTACGCGTCGGCCATACATTCGAATGCCGTCGATGACCGTCATCGACGTCGGACAGCACCAGTGGCAAACCACCGGACTACTGCTCCCACCTGGTCTACGGCCATGCGCACCTCATCTGCAGTTTCTTCCCTGGTCGCCTGCAGATTGCCGTGTTGGCTGGTCCGGCCAGTTCACGGAAGGAACGTCATCGCTAAGACCGTCGCTGCACCCTCGGTGCACAGGTCCTCGGCGATACCCACCGCGCCCCCTGACCAGCCGTAACAACCTCGCCCACTCGCGCCAAGCCGCCCAAGCTGTACAGCAGAGAAGTAGAGCAACCTCAACGACCGCAGCTGACCTACAGCAGCCGACTACGGCCGATTGACCAGCCCACCAGCCCGTAATGACCACCCAGCCGAGGGTTCGGGACGAAGGGGGTCGTACCAGATGCGTGCCAGATCGTACGGGGAACTGCGGGGAACACCGGGGAATCAACGGACCCGCCCACCAGGCGCCGCTACCCTTCCGCCGCAGGTCCGGCCCGCAGCGAGCCCGAGATCACGTTAGCTTCCATAGCTCAGGGCTTCTGCACGCTCTCATCGTGCAGCCTCACCGCTTGCAGCAGGCAAGAGCGCAAGTTCACCGTGCCGAGGTCGACGGAGGCATACGCTGCGGAGCAGGGCAGTGTGAGACGGAGAACTGATGGTGCGAAGAGGTCACGCGGGCAGCTACTTGTACTGGTCAGAGCGCCGCGTTGCCGAGATCACATCCGACAACGGCATCAAGCTGGATGGCCGACCGAACTGGACTCTCAAAGCCGCCTTGCAGGGCATCGGGGTCGAGGTCGGCAATGGAAACCGGGGCGAGCTCACCCGCCACGAAAGGGCCTACAAGATCGAAAAGCACATCGGTGCCCAGGCGGCCTCCGCCCTCGACAAGCCCCCTCCTGCTCGCTTCGCCAAGGGCGCCGGCCAGATCCACATCGCCAGGTTCATTGGCGGGCCGGAGCGGGACAAGGGGGCGATGTTCCACATCAGGACGACCAACAATGCAGGCCAGCAGATCGATCTTGTGCTCTTCGGCAGCATGGACAACTTCCCCGGCCGGATTCTGCGCCCCGGAGACGCCCCCGAAGCCGGGTGGTTCTCATCAGCATGGCGCGCCATCGCTGAACTGTTGGAGAGCCGAGGCACCAGGAACACGTCTCAATGGGATGATCCCGAACAACTGTCAGTGGAAGCTCTGAACATCGCACTGAACCAAGGCTCCATCGGCACAGAAGAAGAGCACGAAGGCCGCCCCTGGACGCGTGGATACACGCTCGCCCATGCAGATGACAGTGAGTGGTTCGCTCAGGTCTACACCGACGTCGTGCTCACCGAGAGCCGCTGGCACCTTTCGGGCAATATGCTGGCAGCACAACGGATCATCGTCGGAGCCCCAGTGTGGATCCGTACCGCAAGCCCAGCATCCTTGATCCGCTATGCACGGCTGCCCGGCCGGCCAGCAAGAGGCGCCCGTCGCCGACGGCTCCCGTTCCTGCGCTGACGACCCAAGTCCCCCCGTCGGCCGTCTCAGTTCCCGTCTCATTCACCCAGGTTCACCGGCGTTCAGATGAGTCCAGCTCTCCTCGCTCGCTCAATGGCCAACCGCCTATGAACGCAGGTGAACGCCCCTGCACACACCCCATCACCCCACCAACACAGTTGGAAAGCGTGTTGGGGGCAACCCCTCACGAGTTCGAATCTCGTATCCTCCGCAGCCGCCTGTACAGGCGAATCGAAGAGCCGAGCCACGCGTTGTGGCTCGGCTCTTCGGTGTGACGCTTCCACATCCCGCGGCGCGCCGCAGTCGAGGCAGGACGCGAGCCGGCAACGCCCACCAAAAGGTGCACCTGCCCTGATGCGGCACCCGCCGGCCATGGGGTACGCCATTCCGGAATCCGGCGCCGAGCCTCCCGCCCCACGGCGACTCCCCGGTCTGACGAGGTGCACCTCCATGAAGTCCCGATCAGCGCTGGCGACATGGCTGAGCAGCCTCGGCCGCTCTCGTCTGGCACGCGTGCTCGAAGCACGGAAGGACGCCGCCTCCCCTCCGGAGCCGCGCTCGGTGGGGGAACTGGCCGACCGTCTTCAGCGCCCCGGATCGGTGGCCCTGGCCCTGCCGCGGCTCGCGCTGCCACACCTCCAGGTGGCCGAGGCGCTGGCGGCGCTGGGTACGCCCGCGTCGCGCGATGCCCTGGCGGCGCTGCTGGGGGCGACGGACCACGAAACCACCCGCCAACTGGACGTCGTGCTGGAAGCGCTGGCCGATCAGGCTCTGGTCTGGCCGGACGGCGCGGGGAGACTCCGCATGGCCGGACCACTGCGCCAGGCATGGGACGCGCCCCTGGGACTGGATGCGCCGCTGGAGCAGCTGCTCGCGGACGCGGCCTCCGAGGACCTGCGCGGCATGCTGGCAGCCCTGGGCATCAAGCCGCCGGCCACCAAGTCGCAGCGTCTGGCCGCTCTGAGGGCACATCACAGGGACCCGGAACAGGTCGTCCCCCTGGTCGCGCAAGCTCCTGCGGCGGCCCGGAGGCTGCTCGAACACCGCGCGGAGGGCGTGCCGGGGCAGCAGCCGTTCAACGTGTTCGGCGCTTCCGGCCCCGGCCTTGAACCGGGCGCCCGGTGGGCACTGGAGCGGGGACTCCTGATCCAGGATCGTCAGGCCTACGGTCCGGCCCGTATGCCGGCCGAGGTGGCGCTCTCGCTGCGCGGACCCGGCCGGCCCGCCCCGTTCACACCGGTCCCGCCTTGCGTGCGATCGGCGTCCGTCACACCCGCCGAGGTGGACCACGAGGCCGCGGCCGCGGCCACGGCGTTCGCGTCCCGTGCCGTCTCGGTCCTGTCGGCCTGCTCGGTCACCGCGCCGGCCCGGCTGAAGTCCGGCGGGGTCGGGGCGCGTGAACTGGCCCGCATCGGCAAGGCCGCGCAGGCCGACGACGCCGTCGTACGCCTTGCTCTTGAGACGGCGTACGACGCCGGGCTCCTGGGCGTGGACGGTGACCGCGTGGCGCCCACCGAGGCGTACGACGCCTGGGCGGAGCAGGAACCCGCGGAGCAGTTCGCGGTACTGCTCCAGGCATGGCGGAACCTGCCGCTCACCCCGACCGAGTCGCGCGACGAGGACAACAAGGCGCTTCCCGCTCTCGCGGGAGCACCGCCCTGCAACGACTGCGTGCAGGCCCGCCACGGGCTGTTGGCCGCAGCCGGCCGGCTTCCGGCGAGGCAGGGCGCGACAGTCGCCTCGGATCTGGGGTCCCTGATCACCTGGCACCGCCCGCTCACCCACTCGTCACCCCCGGACGGAACCCCGTTCGCCACCGTGATCCGTGAGGCCGAGATTCTCGGCGTACTCGCTCGCGGCGCTCTGTCCGCCTTCGGTATCCATCTGCGGACCGGCGACACGGAGGCGCTGGGCATGGAGTGCCGGCGACTGCTGCCCTCGGCCACCGCGACGGCACGGATCGGCGCCGATCTCACCGCCGTCGTCACCGGCACCCCGTCCGCTCGACTGGCCTCGCTCCTGAACGCCGTCGCCGACCGCGAGACCAGCGGCACGGCATCGGTGTGGCGGTTCAGCGCCGGCAGCATCCGCCGGGCACTGGACGCCGGCCGTCTCCGCGACGCCATCACGGCCGACCTGGCCGCTGTCGCCGCCGGGCCCCTGCCGCAGGCGCTGACCTACCTGATCGCCGACACCGCACGCGCCCACGGCCGCGTGCGCGTCGCCCCCGCCGCCTGCGTCCTCCACAGCGACGAGCCCGCTCTCATCGCCGAACTCGCCGCCCACCGCAAGCTTGCCGAGCTCGGGCTACGACAGCTGGCACCGACGGTTCTGATCAGCCGCAGCCCGCTCGACACGACCCTCGCCACGCTCCGGGCCGAGGGATACGCCCCCGTCGCCGAGACGGCCGAGGGCACGGTACGGGTCGGGGGAACCCGGCCTCAGCGGGCCGCCGCGCCGGTGCCGGCTCCCCGCCCCGGCGCGGGGGACCGTGGCCGGATCGCTGCCACAGGCACGGCGAAGAAACCCGCCCCAGCCGACCCGAACACCTTGGCGGCCCGGTTGCTGGCCGCCCCGCCGACGACTCCGGAACCCGCGCCGTTCGACGGAGGACCGCCCTTCGCCACGGACACCGAGGAGATCGTCGCAGGGTGGGCGAAGCACCTGCCGTACAGCGACGTCCGCCAGCTCGCGTACGCGATCGATGCCGACGCACCCATCACCGTCGACTACGTCGCCACCTCGGGGAACCGGACGGTACGCACCCTCAGCCGCCTCGAACTCGACCCGCCCTACCTCGAAGCCTGGTGCCACCTGCGTCAGGACGAGCGCGTTTTCACCCTCTCCCGCATCCACGGCGTCATGAGCCCCGCGCCCGAATAAGGGGAAGATGGTATCGAGAGAGATAGTATCTCTGTCGATACCATCCCTCTCAGGAGGCTCGCCATGCGTCGTTTCATCGGACGGGATCGCGAGCTGAACGTGCTCGGCTCCGCCCTGCGGGCGGTCCACGATGCCGTCGGGTCGGCGAAACCGGGGCGATGCGTCCTCATGCGAGGAAGACGGCGGGTCGGCAAGTCCCGCCTCGTCGAGGAGTTCCTCCGGCGCACCGAGACGCCGTACCTCTTCTTCACCGCCGCAGGCGGCACGGCGGAGGACGAACTGACGGAGTTGCTCGACGCCGTCGCCAGATCCAACCTCCCGGAGCGGGAACTGTTCTCCGAGGAGACCCCGGCGCAGTGGAACGCGGCCTTGAGGCTGCTCGCGGAGCTGCTTCCCGACGACAGCCCGAGCGTGGTGGTCATCGACGAGGTTCCGTATCTCATGGACCGCATCGACGCCTTCGAGGGCATGCTCCAGCGGGCATGGGACCGGCTACTCAGCCGAAAGCCGGTACTTCTCCTCCTGGTCGGATCCGATCTGTCGATGATGGAGGCGCTGAACAGCTACGACCGTCCCTTTCACCAGCGGGGCCGGGAAATGATCGTCGGGCCCCTGAACCCCGCCGACATCGGCGAGATGCTCGACCTGTCGCCGGCGGCCGCGTTCGACGCCGCCCTGGTCACGGGAGGTCTTCCCCTGATCTGCGCGGAGTGGCGGTCCGGGGCCGACGTCTGGGAGTTCCTACGGGACTCGCTGGACAACCCCATCTCAGCCCTGCTGGTCTCCGCCGAACGCTCACTGGCCGCGGAGTTTCCACCGCAGGCGATGAGCAGGGAGGTACTGCGGGCCATCGGATCCGGAGAGCGGACCTTCACCAACATCGCGCGTGCGGCCGGCGGCATCGCCCACACCACGCTTACCCGAGCCACAGACGTGCTGACCGGGAAACGGGTCGTGGCTGCCGAACTTCCCCTCTCTCTCAGGCCGTCGAAGGAACGCCGCTACCGGGTGGCAGACCCCTACCTGCGGTTCTGGCTCGCGTTCCTGGATCCGCACATGGCGGAGATCGAACGGATGCGGGGGGATCTCACGCTGAGCCGCATCCAGGAGCAGTGGACGAGCTGGCGGGGCCGCGCCGTCGAGCCCCTGGTGCGCGAATCCCTCGCCCGTCTCCTGCCGGACGGGTTCCTGGCTGCCGCCCCGGCGATCGGTGGGTACTGGACCCGCAGCAACGACGTCGAAATCGACTTGGTGGGCGCCGACCGGCACCCGGTGGCCAAACAGTTGCTCTTCCTCGGCTCGGTCAAGTGGCTGGAGAACTCCGCGTTCGACAGCCACGACCTGGCCGCACTGCAGAAGCACCGGGCGGCGATCACCGACGAGCCAGTACCGCTCGTGGCGGTCTCCCGCAACGGGGCCGGCTGTTCCGGCCTTCAGGCGGTGTACGGCCCCGAGGACCTGCTCAACGCTTGGCGCAGGGCATGAGCGGGAACCGAGAGCCAGTGCCTCACCGGGCACGTTGTCGAAGGGCCCCACCGTTCGCGGTGGGGCCCTTCGACGTTTCTCTGCGGCTGCACGGGTGGAGTTCGGCGGCTGCCCACGGCGTCCGGCGCCCGGAGCGGTGTGGCGCCGGATTACATGGGGCTGCGCCTCTGCGTGGGGCGTGCCGGTGTCCTTCACGGACCGGGTCCGACGATCGAAAGAGCGCAATGGCAGAGCGCGATTCTCGCAAACGCACCGGCCGCGGCCCGCTCCTCCGCGGGCTCGCCGCTGCCGTGCTCGCGGCGGCCGGCATGCTGGTGGTCTCGGCAGGGCCCGGACACGCGACGGGCATGACCGGCGCGGCCGCTGCTGCGCCCGCCGCACAGTTCACGCCGTTGACGGCGGCCGTGATGACCGAGCCGACGCCGTTCGTCGCCACGGACGGCAAGACGCACCTGTCGTACGAGTTGCTCACCACGAGCGCACTGCCCACCAGCGTGCCGTTGCGGCTCGATCGTGTCGATGTCCGAGACGCCCGCACGCACCGGGTCGTCGGCTCGCTGAGCGGGGAGGCGCTGGCAGGGGCCGCCAATCCGGTGGGCGACCCCCTGCCGGGTGCGGACGGGTACACCCCGGCGCCCCCGCCGCCGACACCGACCGTCATCCAGGGCTCCCAGGAGTGGATCATCTGGCTCGACCTGACCCTTGACCGCGGTCAGCGGGTGCCCAGGGTCCTCGAACACCATCTCTCGGGTGCCGTCCTGGCCGCATCCGGGTCCTCCGCCTTCGACGAGACGGTGCAGGCCACGCCGACCTCCGGCGTCGCGCCGCTGAACCTGAGCCCGCCGGTCCGCTCCGGAACCTGGTACGCGAGCGAGTCGTGCTGCGGCAACACCCACCACCGGCGCGGACTCGCCCCGATCAACGGTCGTTTCGACGTGCCGCAGCGCTTCGCGATCGACTGGTACCGGGTCGGCGAGCACGGGCAGACCTGGGCAGGCGATCCCGGACAGCTCACCAGTTACCTGAGCTACCGTCAGCCGGTCGTGGCCGCGGCCGGCGGCAGAGTGGTGGAGGTCCAGGACGGGATCGCGGACAACCCGCCGCCCGCCACGCCGCCCGTCCCGCCCATCGAGGACACGGTCGGCAACCACGTCACCCTGGAAGTCGCACCGGGCCGCTACCTGCTCTACGCCCACCTGACACCCGGCTCGCTCACCGTCCGGGAGGGCGAGCGCGTCCGAGCCGGCCAGGTCCTCGGCCTGATCGGCAACAGCGGCAACTCCACCACGCCGCACCTGCACTTCCAGGTGATGACCACGGCCGAGTTCTTCCCGACCGACAGCCCGCCGTTCACCTTCCGGCAGTTCCGCGTCCTCGGACACGTCCAACCGCGGATCTGGGACGACAACCTGGGCCTGCAGCCCACAGGCGTCCTGCCGATCACACCCTCCCCGTACGACGGCCGTCACCGCGCGCAGTACCCACTCGACCGCGAGGTCCTGAGGTTCTGAGGTTCTGAGGTTCTGACCAACCGGGGATACGGGCCTCAGCGGGTGGTGAGGAGTTCCAAGGTGTCGATCACCCGGTTCGAGAAGCCCCATTCGTTGTCGTACCAGGCGACCACCTTGATGTGGCGGCCGTCGACGCGGGTGAGGGCCGAGTCGAAGATCGAGGAGGCCGGGTTGCCCGTGATGTCGGCGGAGACGAGCGGGTCGTCGGAGTATTCGAGGACGCCGGCGAGCGGGCCCTCCGCCGCGGCGCGGTACGCCGCGAGCACCTCGTCGCGGGTGACGTCGCGGGCGACGGTCGTGTTGAGTTCGACGATCGAGCCCACCGGGACCGGCACCCGGATCGAGTCGCCCGACAGCTTGCCGTCGAGGTTCGGCAGGACCAGGCCGATCGCCTTGGCGGCGCCCGTCGTGGTCGGCACGATGTTGACGGCGGCGGCGCGGGCGCGGCGGGCGTCGCGGTGCGGGCCGTCCTGGAGGTTCTGCTCCTGCGTATAGGCGTGCACCGTCGTCATGAAGCCGTGCTCGATGCCGGCGAGTTCGTCGAGGACCGCGGCCAGCGGGGCGAGCGCGTTGGTCGTGCAGGAGGCGTTCGAGACGATCGTGTGCACGTCCGGGTCGTACGCGTCGGTGTTGACGCCGTACGCGAGCGTGACGTCGGCGCCGTCCGAGGGCGCGCTGACGAGGACCTTGCGCGCACCCGCGTCGAGGTGGGCGCGGGCGGCCTTGGCCGAGGTGAAGCGGCCGGTGGCCTCCAGGGCGATGTCGACGCCGAGTTCGGCCCACGGCAGGCGGGCCGGCTCGCGCTCGGCGAGCACCTTGATGCGGCGGCCGTCGACGACGAGGACGTCCCCGTCGACGGTCACCGGGCGACCGAGCCGGCCGGCCGTCGTGTCGTAGGCGAGCAGCCGGGCGAGGGTGGCGGGCTCCGTGAGGTCGTTGACGGCGACGATGTCGAGGTCGGTGTCGCGTTCGAGCAGGGCGCGCAGCACGTTGCGTCCGATGCGGCCGAATCCGTTGATCGCGATGCGAGTCTTACGAGTCATGAGTGGTGTCATCCCCTTCGGTTCCCCACCAGCCTCGCGCGCGGCCTCCGCCCCGGACAGCGGCGCGATCGCCATGGTTCGCAAGGATCGCGCCATCCCGTCGTCTCGCCCTCGCGTCGTCTCGCCGTCGTGTCGTCTCGCCGTCGTGTCGTCTCGCCCTCGCGTAAACGGCGGCCGGGTCCGTCGGGGGCTACTCGCCCCGGGTGAACGTGCGGCGGTACTCGCTCGGTGTGGTGCCGAGGATGCGCTGGAAGTGCAGCCGCAGGTTCGCGCCGGTGCCCAGGCCGACGTCGGCGGCGATCTGCTCCACGCTCCGTTCCGAACGTTCGAGCAGTTCACGGGCCAGGTCGATGCGGGCGCGCATGACCCACTGCATCGGCGTGTACCCGGTGTCCTCGGCGAAGCGGCGCGAGAAGGTGCGCGGCGAGACCGCCGCGTGCCCGGCGAGGATCTCCAGGGTGAGAGGTGCGTGGAGCCGGTGCAGCGCCCACTCGCGGGTGGCGGCGAACCGTTCGCCGAGCGGCTCGGGCACGCTGCGCGGCACGTACTGCGCCTGACCGCCGCTGCGGTAGGGGGCCGCGACCAGGCGCCGGGCCGCGTGGTTGGACGCGGCCACTCCGAGGTCGCCGCGCAGGATGTGCAGGCACAGGTCGATGCCCGAGGCGGCCCCGGCCGAGGTCAGCACGCTGCCCTCGTCGACGAACAGCACGTTCTCGTCGACCTGGACACGCGGGTGCTTCGCCGCGAGCGCCCGTGAGTAGTGCCAGTGCGTCGTGGCCCGTCTGCCGTCGAGCAGGCCCGTCGCGGCGAGCGCGAAGGCGCCCGTCGAGATGGCGGCGAGCCGCGTGCCCCGGGCGTGGGCCGCGAGCAGCGCGTCGACGACGGCCCGCGGCGGGTCGTCGCGGTCCGGGAACCGGTAGCCGGGGATGAAGACGACGTCGGCCCAGTCGAGGGCGTCGAGCCCATGGGCGACGGAGTACGACAGACCGTCGCCGCCGGTCACGAGACCGGGTGCCGCCCCGCACACCCGCACCTCGTACGGCATGCTCGCGCGGGTCGTGAACACCTGCGCCGGGATACCGACGTCGAGCGGTTTCGCACCCTCCAGCACCAGAACGGCGACGCGGTGCAGACGGGAGGACGACACGGGGACAGGGTACGAGGGGGGCGCGCCTCGTACGTCACGCGTGGTCGAACCGGGGCTCCGGGTGGGGCGGGCCGGGCCAGGTGAGGGCCAGGGTCATGTGGTGCTGGGTCTGTTCGGCCACCACGCGGGCTTCCGCCACGGCGTCGCCGAGTTCGCGTATCAGGCTCTCGTACACCGGGAGGCGGTCGATTCCGGTCGGGCTGGGGGTCACAGCGGGTCCTTCTGTGGAGCGGCTACGGGGACTGTTCCCGGGGGACGCATACCCCCGTGGGTCTCGGCGGGCGGCAGCCAGGTCACGCCCACAAGCCGATGAAACAGGACGGCCGGGCCGGCGACGCACCCTCGCCCGGGAACCCCCGCAGGAGCCTCACATCGGCTGCACACAGTCTTTCGAAAGCATCGTTACCGTTACTGGCTGCTCGATCCCGCGTGCGAACGTGACCGGGCCGCGGCCCGGGGGGTCGACGGCGTGCCAAGTCAGGAAGACCGCAGATGGACTACTGCTCCTCGTGTCGTCGGCATCTCAACGGCGCCCTGGTGTGCCCCGGGTGCGGTGCGTACGCACCCGACATCGCCCCCAGCACCACCCCGGCCGCCGCTTCCGGCTTCGTCCCCGCGGCCCCCTACGACTCCAACGGCTCCTACGGCTCCTACGACTTCACACCCGGCCCCGCCGCCTTCCCCCTCACGGAGATGATGGCGCCGGCGGAGAGGCCGTCGCCCGTCGCCCCCGACACGTGGGACGCCGGCGGCCATGACCATGGCAATGACCACGGCGATGGCGATGGCGACGTCGATCTCGAGGCCGTTCCGGTGGCGACGCGAGGGCGGGCCGCACGGCGCCGGCAGCGGGCCCGATGGAAGAAGACCCAGCGCCGGGCCGTGGTCGCGACGGCCGTCGCGCTCGTCGGCGGCGGGCTGACCCTGGCCTCGATGGACCGGCACTCCGGCGACCGCGCGCAGGCGGCGGCCGGTCCGAAGAACCCCGGCGCGGGACAGTCGGCGCAGGACGACGTCCTGCCGACCTCACCGCGTCCCGACACCCAGCGCTCCGTACCGACGGCGCACACCCAGTCGGCGTCCGACTCCGGCCACACCTCCGCGCACTACGCGACCGCATCCGTGCGTACGGCACCCGGTGGCCAACCCGGCACCGGCACCGCCACCGCCACCCAGGTCCACACGGCGACGCTGTCGGCACCGCAGTCGTACACCGCCGCGTCGTCCTCGGACGGCACCGCCTCCGGACACGCGGGCACGCCCCCCACCACGCCCACGGGTACGACGAACACCACGAACAGCGCGGGTACGACGTCTGTCACGACTCCCGTCCAGGCGCCCGCCCCCGCCCCCGCACCCACCAGCGGCACGGACTCGGGCACCTCGCCGACGACCACCACGTCGAGCACCTCGACCACGTCGGACCCGGCCACTCAGCCCCAGCACCAGCAGCTCTGCCTGCTCGTCCTGTGCGTGGGCTGAGCGAGAGCGAGAGCCAAAGCGCGAGCGGGAGCGGGAGCGAAAAGCGGGCCCGGTCCGGTCGGCCATAGCCTCAGCCCCCGTCCCGCTGGCAGCGCGGGCACCACACCGTGCCGCGGCCGCCCACCCTCGACCTGTTCAGGAGGGAGCCGCAGCGCGGGCAGACCGGGCTGGGCTCGTCGCGGTGGCCGGTGAGCCAGGCGTCGCGGGGCGGGACCCGGCCCGCGGCGACCGCGGAGCGCAGGGTGCGGCGCATGTGGGTGAACAGGCTCCGGAGTTCGGCCTCGGTGAGGTCCCGCGCGGAACGGGTCGGGCGCAGCCCGGCACGCCACAGGATCTCGTCGGCGAGCAGATTGCCGAGCCCGCCAGGACGTGCTGGTCGGTGAGCACGCTCTTGATCCCGCCCCGGTGCGTGGTGAGGGCGGCCTCGAACGCCGCCCGGTCCACCGCCAGCGCGTCGGGCCCCTGGTCCGCGAGCAGCCGGTCTACGGCGCTCTCGTCGTCGGCCAGCCACAGGCCGCGGAGTTTGCGCTGGTCTCGGTAGTGGAGCCGGCGGTCGGCGCCCACGGTGAACAGGACGCGGTCGTGCGGCTCGGGCGGGTCGTCGGGGTGGCGGCACAACAGGAGGCCAGTCATGCCGAAGTGCAGCAGGACGGTGGGGCCGCCCGCCGTGGTCCGGGCGAGCAGCCACTTGCCGTGCCGTTCGGGGGCGGCGAAACGCCTGCCCTCCAGTGCGTCGCGCAGCCGCCGCGCGCTCACCCCGTGCAGTACGCCCGTGTCGCGCACCTCGACCCGCCGGATCACCCTGCGCCGCGCACAGGACTCCAGCACCTGCCGGAATCCTTCCACGTCGGGCAGCTCGGGCACGGGCCCGCCTCCCTGGCTGAGGGGACAGGTCCAGTCTCGTACGGACAGGTCCCCTCACGCGCGCCCGCCGCAGGACGGGCGGATTGGTCAGCGGCCCACGTACTTCGCCAGGTGCTCCCCCGTCAGCGTCGACCGGGCGTCGACCAGCTCGGACGGGGTGCCCTCGAAGACGACGCGGCCGCCGTCGTGGCCGGCGCCGGGACCGAGGTCGATGATCCAGTCGGCGTGGGCCATGACCGCCTGGTGGTGCTCGATGACGACGACGGACTTGCCGGAGTCCACCAACCGGTCGAGCAGTCCGAGGAGTTGCTCGACGTCGGCGAGGTGGAGACCGGTGGTCGGCTCGTCGAGTACGTAGACGGACCGGTCGCCGCCCTTGTCTCCCATGTGCGTGGCCAGCTTCAGCCGCTGCCGTTCGCCACCGGACAGGGTGGTGAGCGGCTGGCCGAGGGTGAGGTAGCCGAGGCCGACGTCGGTGAGCCGTTCGAGGATCTTGTGCGCGGCCGGGGTACGCGCGTCCCCGGTGCCGAAGAACTCCTCGGCCTCGGTCACCGACATCGCGAGCACCTCGCTGATGTCCCGGCCGCCGAGGTGGTACTCCAGGACGGACGCCTGGAACCGCTTGCCGTCGCAGTCCTCGCAGGTCGTGGCGACGCCGGCCATGATCGCCAGGTCGGTGTAGACGACCCCGGCGCCGTTGCAGGTCGGGCAGGCGCCCTCGGAGTTGGCGCTGAACAGGGCGGGCTTGACGCCGTTGGCCTTGGCGAACGCCTTGCGGATCGGTTCGAGCAGTCCGGTGTACGTCGCCGGATTGCTGCGCCGCGAGCCGCGGATCGGCGTCTGGTCGACCGAGACCACGCCCGCGGCGGCGGGAACGGACCCGTGGATCAGCGAGCTCTTGCCGGAGCCGGCGACTCCGGTGACCACGCACAGCACCCCGAGCGGGACGTCGACGTCGACGTCCTGGAGGTTGTGCCGGTTCGCGCCGCGGATCTCCAGGGTGCCGGTGGCCCCCCGCACCGACTCCTTCAGCGAGGCCCGGTCGTCGTAGTGGCGGCCGGTGATGGTGCCACCGCCCCTGAGCCCCTCGACGGTGCCCTCGAAGCAGACGGTGCCGCCCGCCGTACCGGCGCCGGGGCCGAGGTCGACGACGTGGTCGGCGATGGCGATGACCTCCGGCTTGTGCTCCACGACCAGCACCGTGTTGCCCTTGTCCCGCAGGCGCAGCAGCAGGGCGTTCATCCGCTGGATGTCGTGGGGGTGCAGGCCGGTGGTGGGCTCGTCGAAGACGTACGTCACGTCGGTGAGCGAGGAGCCGAGGTGGCGGATCATCTTGACCCGCTGCGCCTCACCGCCGGACAGCGTGCCCGCGGGCCGGTCCAGCGAGAGGTAGCCGAGGCCGATCTCCACGAAGGAGTCGAGGGTCTGCCGCAGCGCGGTGAGCAGCGGCGCCACGGACGGCTCGGCGAGAGAGCGGACCCATTCGGCGAGGTCGCTGATCTGCATCGCGCAGGCGTCGGCGATGCTGACGCCGCCGATCTTGGACGACCGGGCGCCCTCGCTGAGGCGGGTGCCGTCGCAGTCGGGGCACGTGGTGAAGGTGACCGCGCGGTCAACGAACTCCCGGATGTGCGGCTGCATCGCCTCCCGGTCCTTGGACAGCATCGACTTCTGGATGCGCGGGATGAGCCCCTCGTACGTCATGTTGATGCCCGCGATCTTCATGCGGGTCGGCTCGCGGTGCAGGAAGTCCTGCAACTGCCTCTTCGTGTACGAGCGGATCGGCTTGTCGGCGTCGTAGAGGCCGGACTCGGTGTAGAGCCGGTAGTTCCAGCCGCCCGGCTTGTACCCGGGAATGGTGAGGGCGCCCTCGTTCAGCGACTTGTCCTCGTCGTAGAGCTGGGTGAGGTCGATGTCGGTGACGGAGCCGCGGCCCTCGCAGCGCGGGCACATGCCGCCGGTGATGCTGAAGCTGCGGCGCTCCTTGACCTTCTGGCCGCCGCGCTCCACGGTGACCGCGCCGGCTCCGCTGATCGAGGCCACGTTGAAGGAGAACGCCTTGGGCGAGCCGATGTGCGGCGTGCCGAGCCGGCTGAAGAGGATGCGCAGCATGGCGTTGGCGTCGGTGGCGGTGCCGACGGTGGAGCGGGGGTCGGCGCCCATCCGCTGCTGGTCGACGGTGATCACCGTGGTCAGCCCGTCGAGTACGTCGACCTCGGGGCGGGCCAGGGTCGGCATGAAGCCCTGCACGAACGCGCTGTACGTCTCGTTGATCAGGCGCTGCGACTCGGCGGCGATGGTGTCGAACACCAGCGAGCTCTTGCCCGAGCCGGAGACGCCGGTGAACACGGTCAGCCGGCGCTTGGGGATCTCGACGCTGACGTCCTTGAGGTTGTTCTCGCGCGCGCCGTGCACCCGGATCAGGTCGTGGCTGTCGGCGGTGTGCGGCTCGGGCGACTGCGTGTCCGTCCTCGTGGCCATGCTCATCGTGACTCCATCCGTCGTGGGCGCCGGGAAGGCCGACTGAGGCCACGCTAACCGGGGCCCGGCCGTGAACGCTTCTCGATTCCTGACCGATGCCGCCCTCATCCGCTAGCCGGTCACTCGCACCACCCGGTGCACCGTCACCTGGTCCAGCTCCGACACCCGCACCGTCGCGTTCACGGTCCAGTCGCCCGCGAGGGGCAGCGTGAAGGAGTCGGCCGCCCAGTAGCCGCCCCGGTCGGTGATCCTGGTGTCCAGGGGGCCGATCTTCCGCGCGGCGAGCGTGAGGGTGAGGCGGAGTTCGGGGACCGCGGCCAGGCCGCCGTCGGCGCCGTAGACGATGACCTGGACGGAGCCGGTGCCGACGCGGCCGGGGTCGAGGGTGATCTGCAGTTTGCCGCGGCCGCCGGTGGTGCCGGCGTCGAAGGGGACGGTCGTCACCAGGGCGGTCGGGATGCCGGCACCGGTGGCCGCCGCCGTATCCGGCGAGGAGACCGCCTCGGCCGCCGCCCGGCCGGGCACGGTGGTCGTCAGCAGCGTGGTGAGCACCAGGACGACGACTCCGACGGCCACTTCGACGAGGACGGAGCGGCGGAGGCGGTCGTGGACGGCGGGCGCCGGGACGCCGGGGGCGGATGCCGGTACGGCGGAGGCGGGCGCCGGGACGCCGGGGGCGGATGCCGGTACGGCGGAGGCGGGCGCCGGGACGCCGGGGGCGGCTTCGCCAGGGGCGGGTGCCGATAGGTATGCCGGGCTTGGGCCCTCGGCAGCCTTCGGTAGGGGGACCGGGGAGCCGCCGGCCGGCTGGGGGATGAGGTCGTACGCCGGGATCTCCTGCGCCGGGGACCGCCGCGCCGTCGCCAGGGCGGCCGTCCAGCGGCGGGACCAGGCCGCCGCCGTCAGCAGCAGGGTCACCGCCACGAGTTTCGCGAGCAGGGTGCGGCCGTACGTCGTGTCCGTGAGCGCCTGCCAGGAGCCCAGGCCCCGCCAGGACTGGTAGACGCCGGTCACCACCAGGACCGTCACCGAGGCGAAGGCCAGCCGGGAGAAGCGGGTGACGACCGGTGGCGGCGGGGTGTGGGCGAGCGTGACGAGCAGGGCCGTCAGACCGCCCAGCCAGGCCGACATGGCCAGGACATGGAGGGTGGCGGCGGTGATCGCCACCGGCACCTGGAGTCCGGCGGAGGCGTGTTCGGCCGCCGACCAGGTGAGGGAGAGCGCCACGGCGAGCGCGAGACCGGCGGCCGGCAGGACGGGCCTAGGGAGCGCCGGGCGCCGGCGTCCGCTGCCGGCCCAGGCGTAGAGGCCGGCGGCCAGCGCCAGCAGGGCGACCCGGGCGAGGAGGAGTTCGCCGGGCCGGGTCGTCGCCGTACGGGCGAGGGCGGAGCCGGTCAGGCCCGTCAGCGGGGAGGCGCCCTCCTCGTAGGGCGCCCGGAGGAGGAACAGGGCCGCGGCGGTGGCCACGAGGGTCCACCAGGCCACGCGCACCGGCCGGCGGAGGCGGTCCGTGCGCGGCGGCCGGCAGTACGCGACGAACGCCGCCGTGCCCAGCAGCAGTGCCACGGACAGGTAGGCCAGGTAGCGGGCGATGTTGTAGAGGCCGGTGGTGACGCCGTTCCCGGCCCGGTCAGGGTCCGCGATCGGCGTCGTGGCCGTGCGCGTGCCGACCGAGAAGGTGAGCGCGCCGGACACCGGGTGGCTGTCGGCGGACACCACCCGCCAGGCCAGCGTGTAGGTGCCCTTGCCCAGCTTCGCGGCGGTGAGGGGGACGCGGACGGTGTCGGGGCGGTCGGGGACGTGGTCGGGCCGGCCCGTGCGGACGCGGCGGTTGTGGGGGTCGTACAGCCGGAACGAGTCGTCCAGGAGGCCGACCGACTCCGTGTAGGTCAGCGTCAGTTGACGGGGGGCCGCCTTGAGGAGGGTGCCGTCGGCGGGATCGGTACCGCGCAGGGCCGCATGTGCCGACGCGGGGCCCGCCGTACCGAGGAGGACCAGCAGCACCCCGGCGACCGGCACCAGCGCACGGAACGCCCGCCGGAGCGGCAGCCCGGACCGCTGGAGCTGCCAGAACGGCTGGAGCTGCCAGAACTGCTGGCGCCACCGGAACAGCTGGAGCTGCCAGAACTGCTGGCGCCACCGGAACAGCTGGAGCTGCCAGAACTGCTGGCGCCACCGGAACAGCTGGAGCTGCCAGAACGGCTGGCGCCACCGGAACAGCTGGAGCTGCCAGAACTGCTGGGGCTGTCGAAACTGCTGGGGCTGCCAGGATTGCCGGGGCATCCGGGATCGGCGGGTCCGCGGCCCCGCCCTCCAGGCGTCCCACCGGAGCCGCAGCCCGGGCCGCCAGGACCACTGGGGCAGCCGGAATCGCCGGGTTCGCAGACCCGGCTTCCAGGCGTCCCGCCGGAGCCGGCTGCTCGGCCGCCAGGCCCGCCGCGCGAAACCTAGCGGCCGGGCCCCGTACACCTCACCGGCCCCACCGACCTCACCGGCCCCACCCACGTCGGCCCTCCCTCTCCCGGCGCACGGCTCCTCGTACTACGTACGGAGCGATCGGCCGTCGTGCTCAATGGAGTTCGGGGCGTCGGCCGCTCCCGGCGGGCGGGGGCCGGCCGTACGCGCGATCATCGAGCCATGGATGTGACTCTGCACCTCGCCCAGGACCCCGACGCCGACGCCCTGCTCGGGCGCAGTCCGCTGGCCGCGCTGGTCGGGATGCTGCTGGACCAGCAGGTGCCGATGGAGTGGGCGTTCAAGGGACCCGCGACCATCGCCCGGCGGCTGGGCGCCGACGACCTGGACGCGCACGAGATCGCCGGCCATGAGCCGGAGGCCTTCGCCGCGCTGCTCGCCGAGAAGCCCGCCGTGCACCGGTACCCGGGATCGATGGCCAAGCGGATCCAGCAGCTGTGCCAGTACCTCGTCGAGCACTACGACGGTGACGCGGAGGGCGTCTGGCGCGGGGCCGGCAGCGGCACGGAGCTGCTGCGCCGGCTGGAGGAACTGCCCGGGTTCGGGAAGCAGAAGGCGCAGATCTTCCTCGCCCTGCTCGGCAAGCAGCTGGGGGTACGGCCGCAGGGGTGGCGGGAGGCGGCCGGGGCGTACGGGGAGGCCAAGTCCTTCCGCTCCGTCGCCGACATCACCGGCCCCGAGTCACTGGCCAGGGTGCGCGCACACAAGCAGGAGATGAAGGCGGCGGCGAAGGCCGGGAAGGCGGGCAAGCAGCAGGGCTGAGAGCGGGGGCCGTTCCCTCCAGTGGCGGGAGCGACGCGGCCGTACTCACCATGGAGTATGAGCGAGCCATCACCGAGCAGCGGCTCCCCGTGGGGACGGGAGTTCGACGACCGCAAGGTCCATGCCACGGGCAGCCGCGACGACACCTTCACAGACCACCGAAGGGTCCGCACCGAGGAACCCCCGGGCGGCGCCACCGGCCCCCGGCAGGAATCCCGGACCGAACCCGAGCCACCCTTCGAAGGGCCCCTGAGCGCCCTGTCCGAGGCCGCCTGGCAGGTCATCCTCCTCACCGGCGGCGCCTCGCTGATCCTCGGCATCCTGGTGCTGATCTGGCCCGAGGCCACCCTGCTCGCCGTCGGCGTGCTGTTCGGCATCTACCTGGTGGTCAGCGGCATCTTCCAGCTGGTCGCCGCCTTCGGCACCCACAGGAGGACCTCGCTGCGCGTCCTGGCCTTCGTCAGCGGTGCCCTGTCGATCCTGCTGGGCCTGTTCTGCTTCCGGGGGCCCATGCAGTCGATCCTGCTGTTGGGCCTGTGGATCGGCATCGGCTGGCTGATCCGCGGGATCACCCAGACCCTGGCCGCCGCCTCCGACTCCCGCATGCCCGCACGGGGCTGGCACGCCTTCCTCGGCGTCGTCACCTTCATCGCCGGGATCGTCCTCATCGACTCCCCGTTCCGCTCCGTCGCCGTACTGACCCTCCTCGGCGGCTGGTGGCTGATCGCCGTAGGCATCGTAGAGATCATCACGGCATTCCGAGTCCGAGGCCGGGGAGCTGCGAAAGGGGCGCGGGCAACTGCGCAAAAGGGGGTCTAGGGGCGAAGCCCCAGGGACGGGAAGGGAAGGGGCGGCGGGGGGGGGCGAAAACCCACCGGCGAGAACCCACCACCGCCGGACTACCGCCGCCGCCGAGCCGTCCCGAACAACGACCGAGTGATCTCCCGCCCGATCTGCGTCCCCACCGACCGCGCCAGCGACTTGAACATCCCACTGCTCACGACCTGCTCGACGAGGGACTCCTCATCCTTCGCCTTCGCCTTGGCCTTCGCGCGCCCCTCGGCCTTGCCACCACCACCGCCGCCCGCAGGAGCCTCGGCGGCGGCCTCGGCCTCGGCCGCCGCCGTCAACTTCTCATACGCCGACTCACGATCCACAGCCTGTGCATAACGTCCGTAGAGCGGCGACCCCTGCACCGACCGGTCCAGCTCCGCCCCCTCCACCGGCCCCATCCGGGACTCCGGCGCCCGCAGCCGGGTCGCGGCGACCGGCGTCGGCGCCCCCTTCTCGCTGAGCACGGTCACCACGGCCTCACCGGTCCCCAGCCCGGTGAGCAGCTCTTCGAGGTCGTAGGGGGAGTTCGGGAAGGTCTTCACGGTGGCCTTCAGCGCCTTCTGGTCGTCCGGCGTGAAGGCGCGCAGCGCGTGCTGGACGCGGTTGCCGAGCTGGCCGAGCACGTCGGACGGTACGTCCTTCGGGGTCTGGGTGACGAAGAAGACGCCGACCCCCTTCGAGCGAATCAGCCGCACGGTCTGCGTGATGGAGTCCAGGAACGCCTTGGAGGCGTCGTTGAACAGCAGGTGCGCCTCGTCGAAGAAGAACACCAGCTTGGGCTTGTCGGCGTCGCCCACCTCGGGCAGGTCGTGGAAGAGGTCGGCCAGCAGCCACATCAGGAACGTCGAGAACAGCTGCGGTTTGTCCTGCACGGCGGGGAGTTCGAGCACGGAGACGATGCCCCGCCCGTCCTCCGAGGTGCGCAGCAGCTCCGCCGTGTCGAACTCCGGCTCCCCGAAGAAGTCGGACATGCCCTGCGCCTCGAAGGCGGTCAGGGAGCGCAGGATCACCCCGGCCGTGGCGGTGGACAGCCCGCCGATGTTCTTCAGCTCCTCCTTGCCCTCGTCGGAGGTGAGGAAGGCGACGACCGCCCTGAGGTCCTTGAGGTCGATCAGCTCCAGGCCCTTGGTGTCGGCGTAGTGGAAGATCAGGCCGAGGGACTGCTCCTGGGTCTGGTTCAGCTGGAGCACCTTGGACAGCAGCACCGGGCCGAAGCTGGTGATCGTGGCCCGTACGGGGATGCCGTGGCCGATGCCGCCGAGGGCGTAGAACTCGGCGGGGAAGCCGGCCGGGGTCCACTGCTGGGCGACCTCGGCCGCCCGCCCCGACACCTTGGCGTTCGCCTGCCCGGGCCGCGCGATGCCGGACAGGTCTCCCTTGACGTCCGCGAGGAACACCGGGACGCCCTGCGCCGACAGCTGCTCGGAGATCAGCTGCAGCGTCTTGGTCTTGCCGGTGCCGGTGGCGCCCGCGACCAGGCCGTGGCGGTTGAGCACGGGCAGGGGGATGCGGACCGGGGCGCCGGCGTGGCAGCTCCCGTCCCACAGGAGGGCGCCCAGGTCCAGGGCGGCCCCGGTGAAGGCGTACCCGGAGGCGATCTCCCGGGCCTCGGCGGGGAGCGTCTCGCTGTCACTCATCTACGGCCCCTGTTCCCTTGTCCTCTGGAGTCACCAGGCCACCGAACGGCTGGCCGGCGTTCGGACCGTGGCCAACCCACAGCCATCCCACAGCCACCCCGCGGCTGCCGCCCGGCTGCCCGACGGCTGCCGCGCCGGCTGCCGCCCGGCCATCCGCATGCTCATCCGATAGTCGCCGGTATGACCTGTTGTGCCACGGCTTTTTCAGCGTCGCACTGCGGCGCCATGGCTGCGCCCGGAACGTCTTGACCGGTAGGCTTTCCGTGTGATCTTCAAGCGCATCGGAAACGGCCGGCCGTACCCCGACCACGGCCGGGAAAGCACCCGGCAGTGGGCGGACGTCGCGCCGCGCCCGGTCCGCCTCGATCAGCTCGTGACGACCAAGGGTCAGCTCGACCTGGAGACCCTGCTGGCAGAGGACTCCACGTTCTACGGCGACCTCTTCGCGCACGTCGTGAAGTGGCAGGGCGACCTGTACCTGGAGGACGGCCTGCACCGCGCCGTCCGCGCCGCCCTCCAGCAGCGCCAGGTCCTGCACGCCCGCGTACTCGAGCTGGACTGACAGCGGCGGACCACTGACACCGGTGGAATTCCGTCACCGGCGGACCAGGGTTGTTGACCCTTTCGGGTTCCGCTGAGCGGCCTGCACTGATCATCTAATAGGCATCGCCGCTCGGGCGCACTACGCTGCGTTCATGAGCATGCTGACTCCCCCCGGCATGGGCGGCAAGTACCGGATCACAGGGGACAAATACCCCCGGATGCGCCCTCCCCGGCGGCGCGGCAGGCTCGCGCTCGCCCTCGTGGCGTCCGTGGCCGCGCTCGGCCTGGTCGGCTGGGGCACACTGCAGCTCATCGACGTCTTCACCGGCGGCGACAAGGCGTCGGCGGCCGCGTCCTCGGCGGCGTGCCGCAAGAAGGCGCAGTCGGCCGCGAACGTGAAGGCCGCCGGCGGGCGGCAGGCCGCGCCGCCCAAGCCGGGGCAGATCACGGTGAACGTCTACAACGCCACGACACGCGGCGGCCTCGCCAAGAGCACCGCGGACGAGCTGAAGAAGCGCGGCTTCGTGATCGGAGACGTGGCCAACGCGCCGAAGCAGTACGACAAGAAGGTCAAGGGTGCCGGGCTGCTGCTCGGGCCCTCGTCCGCGCTCAACACCTCGCTGCCGGTGCTGGGGACGCAGGTGTCGGGGGCCGAGCGGCGTACCGAGGCCGGGCGCAAGGGGGCCGGCCTCGACCTGATCATCGGGGACGGCTTCAAGGGGCTCGCTCCGCGGGGGGTGGCCGATCAGGCGCTGGCGAAGCTTTCTGCCCCGGCGTCCAGCGCTTCTCCGAAGAGGGGTTGCTGAGTGCCGTCAGGCGCGGGCCGGCTGTGGCTGGTCGCGCCCACGCGGCGGAGCCGCATGTTCAGACACAGCCCCGCGCCCCTTTGGGGCGCACCTGAGGCACCGTCGCTGTAGAAGGAACCCGCCGAGCGCCCCTGGGGAAGACCTCCGGACCGTTCGCTTACTCCGCCGCGCCGTACAGGCGGTCGCCCGCGTCGCCGAGGCCCGGGACGATGTAGCCGTGGTCGTTGAGGTGGTCGTCGACCGCCGCTGTGACGACCGTGACCGGGGTGCCGGCGAGTTCGCGTTCCATGAGGGCGACGCCCTCGGGGGCAGCGAGCAGGACGACGGCGGTGACGTCGTCGGCGCCGCGCCGGATCAGCTCCTGGATGGCCGCGACCAGCGTGCCGCCCGTGGCCAGCATCGGGTCGAGGACGTACACCTGGCGGCCCGAGAGGTCCTCCGGCATGCGCGTGGCGTACGTGGAGGCCTGCAGCGTCTCCTCGTTGCGGATCATGCCCAGGAAGCCCACCTCGGCGGTCGGCAGCAGCCGCACCATGCCGTCGAGCATGCCGAGTCCGGCCCGCAGGATCGGCACGACCAGCGGGCGGGGGCGGGCCAGCTTGACGCCGGTGGTCCGGGCGACCGGGGTGTCGAGGTCCACCGATTCGGTGCGCACGTCCCGCGTGGCCTCGTAGGCGAGCAGGGTGACCAGTTCGTCGGCGAGCCGGCGGAAGGTCGGGGAGTCCGTGCGCCGGTCGCGCAGCGTGGTGAGCTTGTGGGCGACCAGGGGGTGGTCGACGACGTGGAGACGCATGCCCATAACAGTAACCGCGTCCGTGGGCACCTCGCCCTGGCGTCAAACCGCCCGTCCGGGGGAAAGTGGGAGGGACGGACTGGGGTGGTGAGACCGTGCCCGACCTGCCTGACCACGAAACGGGCCGCACCGGAGGCGCCGAGAAGGGGCGCTCCGGCCCGGCGCCGTACGACCGGACGGCGCACGAGCCGTCGTACGACCGGACGGCGCACGAGCCGTCGTACGACCGGACGGCGCACGAGCCGGCGCCGCCCGAGACGGACGCCGAGCGCCGACGCCGGCGTGCCCGCTTCCTGCGGGACCTGGCCGAGGCCCGCGCGCTGCGCGACCGCGTCCAGCCGCGACGCGCCAAGGCGGCCCGGCTGCGGCACGCGATGCGCATGCGCACCTTCCGCTGGTGACGAAGCCCACGTGAGAGAGGTCGCCAAGGCAAGAAGACGGTGAGGAAGATCCACGCCGGAGCGGTGTTCCGGCAGGTGACGTGCGTGAACACGCGGTGAAGCCGCGTACGATCCGCAGGTGGCGGCGATGAGCGCGCTGGTGGGTCCCTTTGGGATTCGTTGGGGACCCGTTTGCGATCCACGATCAAAACAGCCAGACACAGGGAGTCGAAGACATCCCCTGAACGCCTTGTTTCTGCCACGATTCCGAGTGGGTGGGGCTCGGAGCCCCAAGCTCTCCCCACCCGACGACCTCCGCCGGGGGGACCCCCAACCGGCACGCCTATGACCAGTGGGAGAGTCACGGTGTACTTCGCCGCACTGCTCGCGCGCACCGAAGACGGGTGGGAAGCGAGCGACACAGAGCTGGACGATGTGGAGACCCTGTCGGACCTGGCCGACCTGGCGCGGGAAGCCAATCCCGACGAGGACACGGTGCTGGTCCTGATCGAGCAGGAGGACTCCTGGTTCGGCGTCGTCCGCGTGGACGGCGAGGACGACCCTCGCATCTACGTCTCGGACGCGGCCGCCGCCGCCCGCAGCGCCTACGGGGAGCTGCTGCTCACGGACGAACTCCTCGGCCGCGAGCCCGGCTCCGACGGCCCCGACCTGGACGCCCTGGACCTCGACGGCACCGAGGACGGCGAGTCCGAGGACGACGACGAGGAGGGCGGCGACCCGGCCGACGCCGTGCCGCACAGCCCGGTCGGCGACAGCCGGATCCTCGACGACCTGGGCGTCTCCGAGAAGGAGCTGCGCGCCCTGGACGCCGACGACGCGCTCGGTGCCATCGCCGAGGCCGTGGGCGCCTCGGAGGTGCTGGAGACCGTCCGCTGACCGCGCCCCGCCCCCTCGGCACGACACCCGAACCGGTACCCGACACGACACCTGATCCGGCACCCGAAGTGACACCCGATCCGGTACGCGACCTCTGGCGGCCCGCCATGCGGCTCGCCCTGGAGGAGGCCGGCCTGGCCGCCGGGGGCGGAGACGTCCCCGTCGGCGCCGTCGTCCTGTCCCCGGACGGTACGACGGTGCTCGCGGCCGGGCACAACGAGCGCGAGGCCACCGGTGACCCCACGGCCCACGCGGAGGTCCTCGCGCTGCGCCGGGCCGCCGCGCGGCTCGGGGAGTGGCGGCTGACCGGCTGCACACTGGTCGTCACCCTGGAGCCCTGCACGATGTGCGCGGGGGCGCTGGTGCAGTCCCGGGTGGACCGGGTCGTCTACGGCGCCCGGGACGACAAGGCGGGAGCGGCCGGCTCCCTGTGGGACGTGGTGCGCGACCGGCGCCTCAACCACCGACCGGAGGTCGTCGGGGGCGTCCTGGCGGCGGACTGCGCCGCCCTCCTCACCGAGTTCTTCCGGAACCGCTGACAGGGCCCCTACGGCCCCCGAATACCGATTTCAGACCATGCCCCGCCGTGCTGTAAGGTCTCCCTCGGTAGCGTGTCCGAGCGGCCGAAGGAGCTCGCCTCGAAAGCGAGTGTGGCGCAAGTCACCGAGGGTTCAAATCCCTCCGCTACCGCTCTGGAAGGGCCCCGCCGTCAGGTGGGGCCCTTCGTGCGTGGAGGGACCTTCGGGGCAAAAGCTCTCCCGCCGCTGGCGGTTGGGTCTTGATGCAGGCATGACGGTTACACTCGCCGCCGGCAACAGGGCGCCCACGGGGCACAGGCACAGGGAGGCCGCGGTGGCGGTGAACGCCAAGAAGATCGCCGTGTACGTGCTCGTGGTCTTCGCGCTGTACGTGATCATCACGGACCCGGCCAAGGCCGCCGACTACGTGCAGATAGGCTTCCAAGGCATATCGGACGCGGCCAAGGCGATAGGTGACTTCATGACCTGGATCGCCGACGGCGCGAAGAACTGAGGAACCGCCCATGATCCGCCACCTGGTCCTGTTCCGGCTCAACGAGGGCGTCGAGCGCGACGACCCGCGCGTCGTCGCGGGCGCCGAGGCGTTCCGCGCGCTCGGCGGCCGGATCGAGGAGCTGCGCTTCTGGGAGTGCGGCTGGAACGTCAGCGACCGGCCGATCGCGTACGACTTCGCGATCAACTCGGCCGTCGAGGACGCGGACGCCCTCAAGCGCTACCTGGACCACCCGGCGCACCAGGCGGGCGTCGCGCTGTGGCGGGAGTTCGCCACGTGGGTGATCGCCGACTACGAGTTCTGAGCCGGCCCGCTCTTTTCGCCGGGAGCCCTCCGCCGTTACGGCGGGGGGCTTTCGTGCGTTCCGGGCCCCAACTTCGCGGCGGTTGACCTCAACACGATGTTATGGGGTGCTTGCACACAGTGCACATGTCTTGTGATGCTATGACCGCTTTTGACGGATGATTGACCGAAGAAGAGGTGGCGTTGACCGTGTCGGCCAGTACTGCGCCGCCCCAGGACGAGGCACCCGCGCCCGCTCCTCCCGCCCTCGCCCCGACGCCCCCCGGTCCCACCGCTTCCCCCGATCCCGCTGCCTCACCCGGCCCCGCGACCGCCCCCGATCCCGCCGCCTCACCCGGCCCCGCGACCGCCCCCGATCCCGCCGCCTCACCCGGCCCCGCGACCGCCCCCGATCCCGCCGCCTCACCCGGCCCCGCGACCGCCCCTGCTCCCGGTGCCGCCCCTGTGTCCGCTCCCGGCCCCGCGACCGCCCCCGATCCCGCCGCCTCACCCGGCCCCGCGACCGCCCCTGCTCCCGGTGCCGCCCCTGTGTCCGCTCCCGGTGCAGCCTCCGCCTCCGCTCCCGGTCCCGCTCCCGCCCCCGAGAAGCGGCGCGGCGCCGACACCCGCGCCCTCACCCAGGTGCTCTTCGGGCAGCTCAAGGACCTCGTGGCGGGCACGCCGGAGCACACCCGGGTGCGGGCGGCGCTCATCGAGGCCAACCTCCCGCTCGTGCGCTACGCGGCGGCCCGCTTCCGCTCCCGCAACGAGCCGATGGAGGACGTCGTCCAGGTCGGCACCATCGGGCTGATCAACGCCATCGACCGGTTCGACCCGGATCGGGGCGTGCAGTTCCCGACCTTCGCGATGCCGACCGTCGTCGGCGAGATCAAGCGGTACTTCCGGGACAACGTCCGCACGGTCCACGTACCGCGCCGGCTGCACGAGCTGTGGGTGCAGGTCAACAGCGCGACCGAGGACCTGACCACGGCCTTCGGACGCTCGCCGTCCACCGCCGAGATCGCCGAGCGGCTGCGCATCAGCGAGGAGGAGGTGCTGTCCTGCATCGAGGCGGGACGGTCGTACCACGCCACCTCCCTGGAGGCCGCGCAGGAGGGCGACGGACTGCCCGGCCTGCTGGACCGCATCGGCTACGAGGACCCCGCCCTGGACGGCGTGGAGCACCGCGACCTGGTCCGCCACCTCCTGGTCCAGCTCCCCGAACGCGAACAGCGCATCCTGCTGCTGCGCTACTACAGCAATCTGACGCAGTCCCAGATCAGCGCCGAACTGGGCGTCTCCCAGATGCACGTCTCCCGGCTGCTCGCGCGCAGCTTCCAGCGGCTGCGGTCGGCCAACCGCATCGACGCCTGAACCCGGAACAGCCCCCGCTGACACCGCCGAACGGGTAACCGGTCACAAGAGCGATCACTCACCGGTGAGAGCGAATCGCTCACCAGGGCCGTTGCCGACAGTTACGGGCGGACAGGCCGTCAGACCCCTTCTCTCCAGGGGCTATTCGCATCTCGCATGTCGACATGTCACTACAGCGTGTTGCCGACATGTGACATTCTGCCGGAAGCGCGTTTGCCGAGGCTCCGGCTCCGGTATTCAGGTGAAGGCTGCGTTGCTCGGTAGCGACGCCGCCACGACCGTCCCGCGACCCAAAGGGGGTGGCATGTCCGCAGAACAGGGCAGCTCGAAGGTGCTCACGCCCACGAAGAGCGAGGCAGCACCCAAGGAGCTCGACGCTCTCGACGTGCTCGACAGCTTCCAGAGCGGACCGGCCCTCGAAGCCGTGCCGACCCCGGCCGCCCCGGCCGCCGCCCCCGAGCCGGCGCCGCCGGCCTCGGGAGACATCGACACCCGCACTCTGTCCCGCTCCCTGTTCCTGCGACTCGCCGCACTGGCCGACGACAGCCCCGAGCGTGCGTACGTCCGGGACACCCTGATCGAGCTGAACCTCCCCCTCGTGCGGTACGCGGCGGCCCGCTTCCGCTCCCGCAACGAGCCGATGGAGGACATCGTCCAGGTCGGCACCATCGGCCTGATCAAGGCGATCGACCGCTTCGACTGCGAACGGGGCGTGGAGTTCCCGACGTTCGCGATGCCGACCGTCGTCGGCGAGATCAAGCGCTTCTTCCGCGACACCTCCTGGTCGGTGCGGGTGCCCCGGCGCCTCCAGGAGCTGCGCCTGGCCCTGACGAAGGCCAGCGACGAGCTGTCCCAGAGGCTGGACCGCTCCCCGACCGTCCCGGAGCTGGCGAGCGCCCTCGGCGTCTCCGAGGAGGACGTGGTCGACGGCCTCGCGGTCGGCAACGCGTACACCGCCTCCTCGCTGGACTCCCCCGCCCCCGAGGACGACGGCGGAGAGGGCTCCCTCGCCGACCGCCTCGGCTACGAGGACAGCGCGCTGGAGGGCGTGGAGTACCGCGAGTCCCTCAAGCCGCTGCTGGCCAAACTCCCGCCCCGTGAGCGGCGGATCATCATGCTGCGCTTCTTCGCCAACATGACCCAGTCGCAGATCGGCGAGGAGGTCGGCATCTCCCAGATGCACGTCTCCCGCCTGCTGACCCGCACCCTGGCCCAGCTCCGGGAAGGACTCATCTCCGACTGAGGGTCCCCGGGTCCCCTCCCGAGGAGGGGCCCCAGGGTCTTCTGCGGGAGGGGTTCCGCCCGATGGGTTCCCATCTGACAGAGCATCAGCAACCATGGCCGGATGCGTCCCGCCCGCGCGTTCCGTTCGACGACATGGCCGCATGGCCGCCGAGGCGCCGTCCTGGCAGCGTCGGCGGCCGTCGTGTGTGCGGGCGCGGTCCTCGGCGCGTCCGCCGGCGGTGGCGGGGGCCGTGAGGGATACGTCGCGGTGGGCGGGGTTCCGCGCCAGCCCAGCGGTACGGCGGGGAGGCCCACGGGAGCGGTACGGATGGTTCCGCTGGACGGCGACGCCAAGTCGTCCCGGCCGTCCGGCACTTCAGTCCCGGGCGCGGAGGAGGCCCCGGGCACGGCGCCCGGCACGTCCGGCACTGGTCGTCCACCCGGCACCCCGGATCCGACCACCGACGACAGCGACGACAGCGGCAAGGGCGGCAGCCCTTCGAGCACCCACGGCACCGGCACCGGCACAAGCACCGGCACCGGCTCCCCCACCAGCCCCGCCTCCCCGAAGCCGCCCTCCCCCACACCGACCCCCACCCCCACCAGGCCCCCCGCGCCCGCCGCCCTCACCTGGGGCACCCAGACACGGCAGCCGACGGACAAGCGCTGGTGCGAGAAGGTGACCGTGCCCTTCCGCAACTCGGGCGGCACGGCCGTACGTTCGGGCACGGTGACCTTCGGAACGCATGTCATCGGCGCCCTCGGCATCGACTGGTCGACGGTCGAGTCGACCGTGGACCTGCCGGCGCCGATCGGCCCCGGCGCGCACCGGAGCGCCACCTGGACGGTGTGCGTGGACGCCTGGCGCGTACCGCTGGGCATGCACATCGAGACACGGGACGTCTCGGTCAGGTGGTCCTAGGCCCTGTCGGGTGCGGGCCGGCGGTACCGGCCTCCCGTCGGGTTACTTGAGCGCCAGCCAGGCGACCGCCGCCACGATCACCACTCCGACGACGATGCCGACGATCAGGCCGACGTTGCGCGCCGACGTGGCCGCCGCCTGCTGCTGCCGGCCCTGGGGGGACTCGTCGACGAAGGCACGGAACATCTGGGTGCTGCCTGCGGGGTCGTAATTGCCCTCGGGGCCCTGGGTGTTAGCCATGGGCCGAGACACTAGCGAATCCGGGGGAGCGGCCCAAGTGCGGGGCCGGGGGGACAGAGGGACCTAGAAGTGACCTAGCGGGGACCCAGCGGGCACCTGAGGAGACCTCGCGGCCCGCCCTCCACCTGTGCCTTTACAAGCGCAACGCTTGCCTTTGCCAACTTTTTACACCCGCCCCAGCCGATTTGTTTGCCTGTAGCAACCAATCACCATTATGGTTGCCCCAAGCAACGAATACGGGAGGTGTGATGGCCGAGCGGGCGCAGTACGAAGAGCTTGCGCGTCAGCTCAGTGCCGTCGGTGCCGTGAAGCGGGACATGGGGCGGATACTGCCGCCCGACTGCCCGGCCGGCTCGGCCGCCGTACTGACCCTGCTGGGCCGCCACGGCGCCATGCGCATGAGCAGGCTCGCCGAGCTGCTCGCCGTGGACATGTCGGTGACCAGCCGGCACGTCGCGCACGTCGCCGCGCGCGGCTGGATCGAGCGGTCCCCGGACCCGGCGGACAGGCGCTCACGCATCCTGCGCCTGACGCCGGCGGGCCTTGACCAGCTCGACGAGCTGTCCCGGCGGACCACCCACCTGCTCGCCGACCGGCTGAGCGACTGGACCGACGACGAGGTCGGCCAGCTCATCCGGCTGATGACGCGCCTGCGCGCATCCTTCGGCGACTGCCGGTCGGCCCCCACGCGGCTCTCCGCACCCGTACTCACCGAGACCACCCGTACACCCGCGAACACGTAGTAAAGGAAGCCCATGGCAACGACCACACCAGCCGGTGTGCGGGCTCACGCCAAGCACGGGGGAGGCTCCTCGGCGGGGCAGGCCCCGATGACGCACCGGCAGATCATGGAGGCCCTCTCGGGCCTGCTGCTCGGCCTGTTCGCCGCGATCCTCTCCTCGACGATCGTCACCAACGCGCTGCCGACGATCATCAACGACCTCGGCGGCGGCCAGTCCGCCTACACCTGGGTCGTCACCGCGGCCCTGCTGTCGATGACCGCCTCCGTGCCCCTGTGGGGCAAGCTGGCCGACCTGCTCAGCAAGAAGGCGCTCGTCCAGATATCGCTGCTGATCTACGTGATCGGCTCGGTCGTCGCCGGTCTCGCGCAGAGCCCGTCGATGATCATCGGCGCGCGCGTGATCCAGGGCCTGGGCGCCGGGGGTCTGTCCGCCCTGGTCCAGGTGATCATGGCGGCGATGATCTCCCCGCGTGAGCGCGGCCGGTACTCCGGCTACACCGGTGCCACGTTCGCCGTGGCCACCGTCGGCGGCCCGCTGCTCGGCGGTGTCATCACCGACACCGACTGGCTGGGCTGGCGCTACTGCCTGTTCGTCGGCATCCCGTTCGCGATCATCGCCATGATCGTGCTTCAGAAGACGCTGCACCTGCCCGTGGCCAAGCGGAAGGTCAAGGTCGACTGGACCGGCGCCTTCTTCATCACCGCCGCCGCCTCGCTGCTGCTCCTCTGGGTGACCTTCGCCGACGACAAGTACGACTGGCTGTCGTGGCAGACGTACACGATGGTGGGCGGCACGATCGTGCTGGCGCTGCTGTTCGTGTTCACCGAGACGCGCGCGTCGGAGCCGATCATCCCGCTGCGCCTGTTCCGCAACCGCACCATCACCCTCGCCTCGCTGGCCTCGCTGTTCGTCGGCGTCGGCATGTACTCGGGCACGGTCTTCTTCTCCCAGTACTTCCAGCTGGCCCGCGACAAGTCCCCCACCATGTCCGGCGTCATGACCATCCCGATGATCGGCGGCCTGTTCGTCGCGTCCATGGTCTCCGGGCGGTTCATCACCAGCACCGGCCGCTGGAAGGGCTGGCTGGTCGCCGGCGGTGTGTTCCTCACGGCCGGACTCGGCCTGCTCGGCGCGATGCGCTACGACACCCCGTACTGGCAGCTCTCCATCTACATGGCCGCGCTGGGCATCGGCGTCGGCATGATGATGCAGAACCTGGTGCTCTCCACGCAGAACCAGGTCGCCCTCGCGGACCTCGGCTCCGCGTCCTCCGTCGTCAGCTTCTTCCGCTCCCTCGGCGGCGCCGTCGGCGTCGGCGTGCTCGGCTCGGTGATGTCGACCCGGATCACGCACTACGCCAAGGACACGATCACCAGCCTCGACCCGCAGGCGCAGGCCGCCGCGGCCAAGTCGATGGGCTCCGGACAGCTGCCCGACATGGACCTGCTGCCCGCCCCGGTACGCACCTGGCTGGAGGGCGCATACGGCCACGGCATCGCGGACATCTTCCTGTACGCGGCCCCCTGCGCCCTGATCGCCCTGATCGTCTGCCTGTTCATCAAGGAGGTCCCGTTGCGCACCACCGGCGCACTCGCCCAGGACGCCCAGCAGAAGGCCGGCACGGAGACCGGGGTTCCGGCCGGGTCCGCCGCGCCGGAGGCCGAGGCACTGGAGTCGACGGCAGTGGAGTCGACGGCAATAGAGCAGGTGGCAATGGAGCAGGTGGCTGTGGAGCAGCCGGCGGACGAGCTGGTCCCGGCCGCGGTCGCCGTGAGCCCCGCGACTCCCGAGGGCGCCGAGCTCACGGCCGCCGCCACCCGGCCGGTGACCGCCGTCGCCACGGTCGCCGGGCCCGCGCAGGGCTCCTCCGGCGGCACCCCGGTGCACGGACACGTCCGCGGCGCCGAGAGCGCCCCGGTCGCCGGCGCCGCCGTCACGCTGATCTCCCTCTCCGGCCGCCAGCTCGGCCGCGCCGTCGCCCAGGCCGACGGCTCCTACGGGCTGGACGCGCCCGGCGCGGGGTCGTACGTCCTGATCGCCTCCGCCGACGGCTACCAGCCGCAGGCCTCCACCGTCGTGGTGGGCGAGGAGCCGCTGTCGTACGACGTGCTGCTCAGCGGCACCAGCGGGCTGACCGGTGTGGTCCGGGCCGCCGGGAGCGCGCTGCCCGTCAAGGACGCGATGGTGATCGTCACCGATGTGCGCGGGGACCTGCTGGCCACCGCCGCCACCGGGGAGCAGGGCGAGTTCGCGCTCACCGACCTGGTGCCGGGCACCGTCACCCTCGCGGTCAACGCGAACGGGTTCCGGCCGCGCGCGCTGCCCGTCGAGGTCAGCACCGCCGGGGTCACGCGGATCGAGGTCGACCTGGATGCCGGCGCCCAGCTGCGCGGTGTCGTACGGGCGCCGCACGGTCCGCTGGCCGACGCCCGCGTGACGCTGGTCGACGCGGCGGGCAACGTGGTCGGCACGGCCACCACCGGGGCCGACGGGGCGTACGCCTTCGCCGACCTGGACGGCGGCGAGTACACCGTCATCGCGACGGGCTACCCGCCGGTCGCCACCGCGCTGACCGTCTCCGGCACCGGTGTCGACGACCACGGCATCGAACTCGCCCACCCCGGCGAGTAGTCCACCACCGGCCCGTGGCGGAGCGCGCCTTGAGCTCGGACACGCGCCCGCCGCGGGCCGGTTTTCATGACGACCGACCGATATACACAGCTTTTCAGGGAGAAACGGGATGGGACTGACCGCGAGGATCCGTACGCGGGACGGATGGGCCGTGTCGCACGCGGTCGTCACGGTGACCGACGTCACCGGAGCGCAGGTGCTGCGCGCCGAGGCGGACGCGGAGGGTGCCGTACGGGACACCACCGAGCTGGCGCCGGGGCCGTACACGGTGATCGTGACCGCCGTCGGCTACGCGCCCGCCGCCTCCAGCGCGATCGTCACCGCGAGCGGGCGGGCCGAGGTCGGCACGGTGACACTGGCCCGGCAGGGCGGCTCCCAGCTGCCGCCGCCCGGGCCGTGGACCATCGACCCGGCGCACTCCTCGGTCGCCGCCGTCGCCCAGCACCTGGGCATCTCCAGCGTGCACGGCCGATTCACCGAGTTCGGCGGGACGGTCGAGATCGCGCCGGACGACATCGCCAAGTCCCGGGTGACGGCCGTGATCCGGGCCGCCTCGGTCGACACCGGCAACGGCATGCGGGACACCCACCTGCGGTCCCCCGACTTCCTCGACGTCGAACGCCACCCGGAGATCACGTACACCTCCACGGGGCTCACCCAGGCCGGCCCGGACCGCTGGACCGTCCACGGCGACCTGGCCATGCACGGCGTCGTACGACCCGTCGACCTGGACCTCGCCTACCTCGGCACCGGCGCCGACCCCTGGGGCGGCACGCGGGCCGCGTTCCGCGCGACGGCCGAACTCCGTCGCGAGGACTTCGCGATGAACTACAACCAGGTTCTCCAGGCGGGCATCGCCGCGATCGGCACGACCCTCAGAGTCGAACTGGACATCCAGGCGGTACAGGGAGAGTCTTTGCCGGCCGCATAACCTTCTGCCCCCTCGGGCTGTTTGGCGGCTGCGGCTCGGATGTGGCTTGTCGCGCCCACGCGGCGGAGCCGCATATCGATACAGCCCCGCGCCCCTTTGGGGCGCGGCAGGCACCCTTAGTTTTCTGTCGCCCCCACGATCCTGCGAGCAAGATCCCGCAGCTTCACATTCTCCCGCTGCGACGCCCGCACCAAGCTCTCGAACGCCGCCGCCGCGTCGATGTCGAGGCGTTCCATCAGGATGCCCGTGGCCTGGCCGATCAGGTCACGGGTGTGCATGGCCTCGGTGAGCTGCTCGCGGACGGTCACCGAGTTCAGCGCCAGGCTGACATGGGTGGTGAGCAGCCGGCCGAGACGGGTCGCGGTCTCGCCGAAGGCGTCCGGCTTGCGGGAGTACGCCGACAGCACCGTGATCCGGCGCCGGTCCGCGCGCAGCCGCAGCGACAGCACAGAGCGCAGCCCCGGCCCGGACAGCGACTCCTGCGAGGGTCCGGTCGCCTCCGCGTCCTCCAGGCCGTCCGGGTCGCCGTCCCCGGTGCGGACCACCGGCGTGGTCCACAGCCGCTCCCAGTGCTCCAGGTCCGGCGTCTGCGCGGCGCGCACGATGTCGTCGGTCCAGGCGACCGTACGGCGGCTCTCACCACGCTCGATCTCGGAGATCCCCGCGTGTTCGGCACCGGGCAGCAGATGCACGGCAAGCCGTACGGCGGTGTCCAGCGTGGCGTGCGGAGTGGTCGTCTCATGCAGCTGCCGGGCCGCGACGGTGATCGCCTCGGCCAGGTCCAGGCCGAGCTGAAGACGCGTCACATCGGAAAAGTCAGACGAAGCCACCACGAACCTCTCGGACAACACGGCCTACGGCCATGCTCAGGAGAGCTCCGCAGCACATTCCCGACTGCGAGCACACGACAGCTGCACTTTAGCTGCTCCATTGCGGTGACGTGATGTTCGCCCGGCGGCCGTGTCCGGCCGCCTTCCGCCGCCGGGTGGCCCGTGGTCCAATGGAACCGTCGGTCAGGAAGCGGCCTCCCGGATTCCGGGCCGCCCGGAACCGGAAGCGGAACCTTCCTCCCGTCCGCCCCTCCAGGTGAGTGCCGTGACCTTCCTTCCCACTCCGTGCCCGCAGCTCGACCTGCCGGGCCGCACGCTGCTCACCCTGCCGCCGGACATCGACCTGAGCACAGCGCCCGCCCTCTACTCCCACATCGTCTCCGTCGTCCGCGCCCGCCCCTCCCCCCTGCGCCTGCTCGTGCTGGACCTCACCCGCACCCGGTTCATGGACTCCCAGGGCGCCCGCCTGGTCGACGACATACGGCGGCTGCTGCAGCCGCACACCGAGGTCCGCGTCGTCGCCCGCCCGCACGAGCTGCCGAGCCGCGTCCTGGAGCTGACCGGAGTCCGCCGTGACGTACCGGTGTACGACGACCTGACCGAGGCGATGGCGTTCTAGGCTGCGCGCATGGCACCGAACATCGCGACGAACACCCGCATCTCGCTGGACGAACTGCTGGACTTCGTACGGCCCCGCCACCGCGCGATCCTGCTCACCCGCCGCGCCGACGGCAGCCCCCAGGCCTCCCCGCTGACCTGCGGCGTCGACGACGCCGGCCGGATCGTGGTCTCCACGTACCCGGAGCGCGCGAAGACCCGCAACGCCAAGCGGGACACCCGGGTCAGCCTGCTCGTCCTCAGCGACGAGTGGAACGGCCCCTGGGTCCAGGTCGACGGCACCGCGGAGGTCCTCGACAGCCCCGACTCGGTCGAGCCCCTGGTGGAGTACTACCGGAACATCGCCGGCGAGCACCCCGACTGGGACGAGTACAGGGAAGCGATGGTCAAGCAGGGGAAGTCGATCATCCGGGTGACTCCCGAGCGGTGGGGTCCCGTGGCCACCGGGGGATTTCCAGCACGGCTCGTGGAGCAGGAGCAGGAGCAGGAGTAGCGGACTCGACGGCGCGGGCTCGGGGGCTCAGCCGCGCTCGACCATCGCCTCGATGCCGGCCACCAGCAGGTCCAGGGCGAAGGTGAAGTCCCGGTCCAGCATCTCGGCGACCGTGTCGCCGCCGCGGGCCTCCATGATCCCCTCGGACTCCTGGAGGGCCTCGGCGGCGTCCGGGTCCTGCCGGACCGAGCGCATGGCCTGCGCGTAGTACTCGTCCGGAGTGAGCCCGGCGCCCTCGACGCGGGCGAGGAAGTGGCTCTCGATCGTGCCGTGGCCGTACACGAACTGGAAGACGGCCGCGATCGCGCCCGTGACCCCGTGCGCGGGCAGCCCCGCCCGGCGGACCACCCGCCGAACCTGGCGCGAGAAGCCGAGGGAGTTCGGGCCGATGTTGAGGTAGCGCCCGGCGAGCGCGGACAGCCACGGGTGGCGCACCAGCAGCGCCCGGTACTCCGTGGCCAGCCCACGCAGCTCGTCCCGCCAGTCGGCAGCGCCGTCCGCCGGGTCGGGCAGCGCCAGCTCGCCGAAGGCCGCGTCGAGGGCGAGTTCCAGCAGGTCGTCCTTGGTGTCGACGTACCAGTACAGGGACATCGCCGTCACGTTCAGCTCGGCCGCGAGCCGCCGCATGGAGAACCTGTCCAGACCCTCGGCGTCCAGCAGCCGTACCGAGACCCCGGTGATCCGCTCCCGGTCCAGGCCCGAGGGCTGCGCACTCCCCCGCCCGCCCCGCCGGACCTTCCCCCCGAGCCACACGCTGGCCCGCGCCGACCGACCTGCTGCCTTCGCCACGGGAGCACCCTCCTCGATTCCGGCCACCCTCCCAAACTAAGGGGCGCGGGGCGGTGCCGAAACGCGGCGACGCCACGAGGAGGCTGCTCCCGGCCGGTCAGCTCCGCTTCGTGAGGTCGTAGAAGGTGGCCGAACCGACCGTGACCTTCGTGAAGTTGCTCTCGACCCACGAGGTGATCTGCGAGGCCGTACCGCGGCTTCCGCCGCCCATGCCCGCTTCCATGCCCCCGCCCATGCCTCCGCCGGCGATGAAGTAGTGGATCTTGCCTTCGGCCACGTACTTCTTGAACTGGGCCAGGGTCGGCGACGGGTCGGTCCCATTGAAGCCGCCGATCGCCATGACCGGGTCGCCGGTGGCCAGCTGGTAGCTCGCGGAGTTCTGCGAGCCGATGGACGCGGCGACCCAGGTGTAGTCGCCGGCGTCGGCCTTCAGCAGCCTCTTGGCGGCGGCGGAGACGTTGGCGCCGTCCAGCAGCCCGCCCATGCCACCGCCGGCACGTCCACCGCCACCGCCACCGCCTTCGCCGGTGCGGGCGCCGCCGGGGAGGCCGTTGCCGCTCTGGCCGGGGAATCCGTTGCCGTTCTGGCCGGGACCGCCACCCGGGAATCCGTTTCCGGAGGGTTGGCCTTGGCCGCCCTGCTGGCCCTGCTGGCCCTGCTGGCCCTGTCCGCCCTGCTGATTCTGGCCGCCCTGCCCCGGCATGCCGCCGCCGAAGCCGCCCCGCGTGCCGCCGTCAGCACCCCCGCCGGGAGCGCCCCCGGGACCGCCGCCCGGCCGGCCGCCGGGGCCGCCCATCATGCTCGCGCCCGCCGGGCCCGCCGTGGGGATCGAACCCGTGTGGGCCGAGTTCACCGTGCTCAGGGTGTACGCCGTTGGGCCCGCCAGCGCGGCCACCAGGCCCGCCGTCGCCGCGCCGAGCGCGAGCCGCCTGCTGATCCGGCCGGCGAAGACCAGGCCGAGGGCCGCCGTCAGCCCGCCGACCAGCACCAGCCACCTCAGCCAGGGCAGGTAGTCCGGCACCCGGTCGAGCAGGACGTACCCCCAGACCGCCGCGGCCACCACGGACCCGGCCGACACCAGCGACGCCCAGGTCTCCCCCCGGCGCTCCCACAGGAGACCGGCACCCATACCGGTCACCGCGGCGAGGTAGGGGGTGAGAGCGACCGTGTAGTACTGGTGGAAGATGCCGGCCATGTAGCTGAAGACCGCCATCGTCATCAGCAGCGAGCCGCCCCAGACCAGGAACGACGCGCGCGTGACCGAGGTACGCCGGGCCTTCCTCGTCGCCCACAGGCCCGCGAGCAGCAGGATCAGCGCGGCCGGGATCAGCCAGGAGACCTGGCCGCCGATCTCGGAGTCGAACATCCGGTTCCAGCCGGTGGCGCCCCACTGGCCGGTACCGCCGCCCCCGGGTCCGCCTCCGCCGCCGACGCTGCCGGTCTCGTCGCCGTTGATCCGGCCGAGGCCGTTGTAGCCGAAGGTCAGCTCCAGGAAGCTGTTGTTCTGGGAGCCGCCGACATAGGGGCGGGAGGACGCCGGCCACAGTTCCACGACGGCCACCCACCAGCCGCCGGACACGAGCAGCGCGAGGGTCGCGAGGCCCAGCTGGGCCAGCCGCCTGCGCAGCCGCACCGGAGCGCAGACGGCGTACACGAGCGCCAGCGGCGGCAGGATCAGGAACGCCTGGAGGGTCTTGGCGAGGAACGCGAAACCGATCGCGGCCCCCGCCCACACCAGCCACCTGGTCCGCCCGTCCTCCACCGCCCGTACGACGAGGTAGCAGGCCAGCGCCATCAGCATGGCCAGCATGGCGTCCGGGTTGTCGAACCGGAACATCAGCGCCGCGACCGGGGTGAGCGCGAGCACCGCCCCCGCGATCAGCCCCGCCGCCGGGCTGAACCGGCGCCGTACCGCCGCGTACACCACGGCCACCGTGCCCACACCCATCAGGACCTGCGGCGTCAGGATCGCCCACGAGTTCAGGCCGAAGACCCGCACCGACAGCTCCATCGGCCACAGAAACGCCGACGGCTTGTCCACGGTGATGGCGTTGCCCGCGTCCAGCGAGCCGAAGAAGAACGCCTTCCAGGAGGTGCTGCCCGCCTGGACGGCCGCCGAGTAGAAGGAGTTGGCGTAACCGGAGGCGCTCAGGTTCCAGAGGTAGAGGACGAGGGTGGCTGCGAGCAGACCGAGGAACGCCGGGCGGACCCAGCGGGGGTCGTCGGGCCGGCCGTGCCACAGTCCGCGGGGCCACCGGCCCGGCGCGAGTCCGGGGGCGGGCGGGGGAGTGGCGTGCGGGGCGGAGTGGGGAGCGGCGTGCGGGGCGGCCGTGGTCGGCGGTCCCCAGCCGGTGGGGCCGGTCTTCCGCGCGGGGTGCCGGCCGTAGTCGGTGGTCATCGGGGGTCCCCCGGGTCGTTGTGCGGGTGTGGGTGGGAGTGCGGGTGCGGGTGCGGGTGCTGCGGATGTGGGTACGAGTGCGGGTGCGGCTGCGGCTGCGGGTGCGCGAGGGGCCGTTGCGGAAGCGGCACGCCCGTCCCGTACGGCGGCTGCTGCTCCCCTCGGCCGCCGTCCGGGAAGACCCAGGCCCGGAAGAGCAGGAACCGCAGGACGGTCGCCGCGAGGTTGGCGGCGATGAGCACCGCGAGTTCGGTGGAGTGCGCGGGGTGGTCTGTGGCCGTGTCCAGGGCGGCCAGGGAGCCGCTGGTGAGGGCGAGTCCGATGCCGAAGACGACGAGCCCCTGCGCCTGGTGGCGTACGGCGCCGCCCCCGCCGCGTACCCCGAAGGTGAGCCGGCGGTTGGCGGCCGTGTTCGCGACGGCCGAGACCAGCAGGGCGAGCGCGTTGGCGGTCTGGGCGCCGCAGACCTGCCGGAAGGCGCCGTAGAGCAGCAGGTAGAACAGCGTCGACAGACCGCCCACCACGCAGAACCCGGCGAGCTGGCGGGCCAGCCCCCTGGGCAGGTCCCGCAGTTCGCGGACCTCGCGGTCGCGCGGGTCGTCGCCGAAGGGCCGGGTGAGCCGGTCCAGCGGCAGTGAACCGGAGGCCAGGGCCTTGCCGATGCGCCAGACGCCCTTGAGGTCCTCGGTCGCCGTCCGCACGATGTGCACGGTGGAGTCGGGGTCGTCGACCCAGTCCACCGGCACCTCGTGGATCCTCAGGCCCGCCCGCTCGGCCAGCACCAGCATCTCGGTGTCGAAGAACCAGCCGCTGTCCTCGACCAGCGGCAGCAGCACCTGGGCCACGTCCCGCCTGATCGCCTTGAACCCGCACTGCGCGTCCGAGAAGCGGGCCTGGAGCGAGCCGCGCAGGATCAGGTTGTAGGCGCGGCTGATCAACTCCCGCTTGGGGCCCCGGACCACGCGTGAGCTGCGGGACAGCCGGGAGCCGATGGCGAGGTCGGAGTGACCGGAGATCAGCGGCGCCACCAGGGGCAGCAGGGCGTTGAGGCCGGTGGACAGATCGACGTCCATGTAGGCGAGGACCGGCGCCTCGGACGCGGACCACACGGCCCGCAGGGCCCGGCCCCGCCCCTTCTGCTCCAGCCGGAAGGTGGCGACCTCGGCGAGCTCCGCCGCCAGCCGGGCCGCCACCAGCGGGGTGGTGTCCGTGGAGGCGTTGTCCGCGATCGTGATGCGGAACGCGTACGGGAACGTACGGGTCAGGTGCTCGTGCAGTCCGCGCACGCAGGGGCCGAGGTCCTTCTCCTCGTTGTAGACGGGGATCACGACGTCCAGGACAGGCGTACCGGCGTCCGTGGCCGGGAGGTGCTCCCGCGCCGGCAGGGTGCCGGTGCCGGGGAAAGAGTCGGTTCGCATGGGACCGACTTTTCTCAAGTCCCCTGTCGTACCTGTGTGGTGGCGCTGTGCTGGGCCTGTGAGTCGGCCGACCGCTCGGCGCGGGGCACGGCGGCGCCACCGGGCGCGGGGAGCTGGGGCAGGTGCACGGTGAAGACCGTGCGGCCCGGCACGCTGTCCACGGTCACGGCCCCGCCGTGCGCGGCGGCGACGGCCTGCACGATGGCGAGGCCGAGCCCGGTGGACCCGGTAGAGGCGGTGGAGCCGGAGGAGCCGGAGGACCCTGTGGATGCGGTCGGCCCGGTGGCTCCGTCGGCGCGGGCGCGCGCGGGGTCGCCGCGGGCGAACCGCTCGAAGACGTGCGGGAGCAGCTCGGCGGGGATCCCGGGCCCGTCGTCCTCGACATCGACGCACGTCCAGGGCCCGGCGTGCCGCACGCGCGCGATGACGGTCGTACCGGGCGGGGTGTGGTGGCGGGCGTTGCCCAGCAGGTTGACGAACACCTGCTGCACGCGGGCCGCGTCCGCGGTCACCGGCGCCGGTTCGTCGGGCAGTTCGAGCCGCCAGCTGTGGCCGGGGCCGGCCGCGCGGGCGTCGCTGACGGTGTCGACGACCAGCGGGACCAGGTCCGTCGGCTCGAACTGCAGGGGCCGCCCGGCATCGAGCCGGGCGAGCAGCAGGAGGTCCTCGACGAGGACGGTCATTCGTCCGGCCTCGGACTCGATACGGCCCAGCGCGTGCCGGGTGTCCGGTCCGACCTGTTCCCGTCCGCGCCGGGTCAGCTCGGCGTAGCCGCGGATGGAGGCGAGGGGGGTGCGCAGTTCATGGCTGGCGTCGGCGACGAACTGCCGTACCCGCGTCTCGCTCTGCTGGCGGGCGTGCAGCGCCGCGTGCACATGGTCGAGCATCCGGTTCAGGGCGGCGCCGACCTGCCCGACCTCGCTGTGCGGATCGCACTCCGCGTCGGGGACGCGCTCGCTGAGGTTCACCTCGCCGGTGTGCAGGGGGAGTTCGGAGGCCCGGGTGGCGGTCGCGGCGACCCGGCGCAGCGGCCGGGTGGCGACGCCGACGATGGCGGCGCCGGCGAGGGAGGCGGCGACGAGGCCGGCCGCGGTGACGCAGACCTCGACGAGGATCAGGGTGTCGATGGTGTTGTCGACGGAGGCGGTCGGGACGGCGACGTAGTAGGACCCGTTGTCACCGGTCCGGTACTCGACCCGGTAGCGGCCCGCGCCGGGCACGTCGACCGTGTGCTGTGCCCGGTCCACCCGCGGTACGGCTTCGAGGGCGGCGAGCTGGGCCTTGGTCAGCGGCTTCGCGCTCACCTCGAAGTCGCTGTCGGACTTGTCGCCGCGCTCGGCGCCGACGATGGCCCCGTCCTCCACCCGGGCGGCGATGATGCCCTGCTGCGGACCCTTGGTGACCAGGTCGTCGAGGGTCGTCGGGTGCGGTTTGATCCGCTGCCCGCCGGGCGCGGCGCCGCCGCCGGGCTGCTGCCCCGGCGGCCCGAAGGAGCCGGAGGCGCGCGCGGCGACCTCGTCCAGCTGGCCGTTCAGCTGGTCGTACAGATGGCTCCGCAGGGCCAGAGTGGTCACCGTGCCGATGACCGCGCACACCACGGCGATGAGCACGACGGACGCGACGACGAGCCGTGTCCGCAGGGTGCGGGGTCTCCCCGTCCGCTGCCGACGGGGTCTTCCCGCCTGCTGCCGACGGGGGCTCCCAGCCCACTGCCGGCGGGGTCTCCCAGCCCGCTGTTGGCTGGGGCTCCCCGGACGCTGTTGGCTGGGGCTCCCCGCTCGCTGTTGGCTGGGGCTCCCCGCTCGCTTCAGCGGACCGGGCCGGCGCCCTCCGCTCATGACACCGCGGTCGAGGCGGCGGGCTTGATCAGGTACCCGGCGCCGCGCCGGGTGTGGATCATCGGCTCGCGCCCGGCGTCGATCTTGCGCCGCAGGTACGAGATGTACAGCTCGACGACGTTGGCCTGGCCGCCGAAGTCGTACGACCAGACCCGGTCCAGGATCTGCGCCTTGGAGAGCACGCGCCGCGGATTGCGCATGAGGAAGCGCAGCAGCTCGAACTCGGTGGCGGTGAGGTGGATGTTGGCGCCGCCCCGCGACACCTCGTGGCTGTCCTCGTCCAGGGTGAGGTCGCCGACGACCAGCACGGACTCCGACCTGCGGTCCGCGGCCCCGGAGCGGCGGATGAGGCCGCGCAGCCGGGCGACGACCTCCTCCAGACTGAACGGCTTCGTCACGTAGTCGTCGCCGCCGGCGGTGAGCCCGGCGATCCGGTCCTCGACGGCGTCCTTGGCGGTGAGGAAGAGGACCGGCACGTCGGGCAGGTCGCGGCGCAGCCGGCCGAGGACGGAGAGGCCGTCCATGTCGGGCAGCATCATGTCGAGGACGACAGCGTCGGGCCGGAAGTCGCGGGCCGTCTGGAGGGCGCCGTGCCCGTCTCCCGCACTCCTGATCTGCCAGCCCTCGTATCGGAGGGCCATGCTCAGCAGTTCGGTGATCGACAACTCGTCGTCCACCACAAGCACGCGGACGGGGCTCCCGTCCGGCCTCAGCAGTTCGGTGCGCCCCTGGGGCGAGGTCGTGGTCATACCGGCCACCCTGTCGCCGCCCTCTGAGAACAGACTTGCACCTGTCTGTGATTTCCCTGAGAAACGCACAGGCGCCTCTCAGGGAACACCTGGGAACGGGCCCGTCAGAAGAGGCCGTCCTGGGTCCCGCCCGTGTTCTCGAACGCCCGCACGGGGAAGGTGAGCCCGGATCCCGTCCCCGGGGCAAGGGGCACCAGCTCCCACCCACTCATCAGCCGGGTGTCGAGGACGACGAGCCCGCGGTGTCCCGCCACGGCGAGATGCAGGTCGGGCCCGGCGGCCCCGGCCAGCTCACCGCTGACGAACCCGCCGGGCCGCAGCTCGACGACGTCGCCGACAGCCACGTGATCCCGGTGATCACCTCTTCGCCCGAGACCGAAGGCCTCCACGTGATCGACGGGTTGGCACTCGGCCCGCTCCAACGACTCCGGCCACCCCTCCAGTACGACGGCCCGTGCGTGCAAGTCCCGCACCTCGGCGGCCCGCTCCTCTTCTGTCCCCGGCAGCCGGAACCGTACGGCCCGCTTCTCGGCGTACGGAATCCGGTCCGGCACCCTCAGGGCGGCGCGCAGCAGCTCCTCGGTGCGCCGGGCGGCCATCAGGGGACCGGTGCCGAGCCAGGTGAAACAGACGGCGCCCTGCTCCAGCAGCCGGGCCGAGCCGCGCTCCACGGCGGTGATGCCGACCTTGAGGAGACCGGGACCGAACCACGCGAGGTACACCCGGTACGGCCGCGGATCGTCGGCGAAGGTATCCGCGGCCACGGAATGCGCCCGGTCCAGCCGAGCACACTCCTCGCACCGTCCCCCCGTACTCCGCCCACCCACCACGGCCCGCCCCGCACACGCGTTCCCCCGAGCCCCCGCACACCGCCGCACACCCCCCTCACCGACCCCGAACCCGACCCGCTTCCCCCACTCCAGCACACTGCACCGCCCCCCGCTCCACCGCAGCGCGGGCCCCTCCACCGCCCACCGGATCCCAGTACAGCTCCATACCTGTGCCATCACTCGCGAGGGTAAAGCTCCCCACTGACAACGCCCTTTCGCCCGCCGGACCCGGTACGGTACGAGAAGGCCCGAAGCCGCAACTTAGATTTGCGACTTCGGGCCTTCCTCACAGTGTCGTTCAGCTCCTACGACGGCTCACGGCAGCACGTACACCGGCACGCCGTCCCCCTCGCTGCCCACCTGTCGCATACAACCCCGCTTGATCAGCATGCGTACGCAGTCGTGCACCCGGTCCAGGGTGAGTCCGGTCCGACTCGCGACGTCCTCCAGCCGGCACCGGGCCGGGCCCCGCACGAGCGCGGGCGCGAGGTAGGCGGCCACGGCGTGCACGTCATCGGTGACGACGAGGTTCCGTGACTTCCAGGTGGCCAGGAGCTGCTGCGGAGTGATCGTCGGGGGCTCTGCGGGGCCTGACCGGGGTCGGGGGACCGGCGGCTGAAGACGGTCCGCGATGATGTCGAGCGTGTCGGCGATGCGGCCGAGGACGTCGTTGGTGCGGCGCATCTCCTCGGCCCGCGCGCCCTGCGCCACCGCCAGCGCCTCGTCCGCCCGGATGTTCCGCTCCTCCAGCCGGACGATGGCGTCGGCCACCTGCTGGGGCATGAGGTAGGCGGTGCCGCCGGTGGGGGCGGGCTGTACGGGGGCGGGTTCGAGGGCGTAGGAGCCATCGCGCTGGATGGTGGAGATGACCTCCGAGACCCATACCTTGAATGGTTCGCATTCCGGTTTGCAGCAACCATTGACGAGTTGGATGAGTCCTTCGAGGTTCACCATCCTCATCGACTTCTGCAAACCTCCCCCAGCTGCAAGTTTGCGCAGGGTGTCTGTTGTACAGACACCCTGTGCAATCTCGCTCAGGCGCCCATGCAGGGCGGTCGGCACATGCATCTGCAACGCCTGCCGCGTGTTGGCGTACCCCAGGTTGCGCGCCACGTCCGCCGCCGGGAACCAGTGCTCCCCGCCCGGCAGCGTCAGCCTCCGCACTCGCGCGCCCGTGGCCGCGAACACGAAGTCGTTGATGTCGATCGCGTCCTGCGTCCGTGCCGTCGCTTCTCCCGACGGCGTGTTGTTCTGCTCGTACATCGAGCATCACCTCCGCCCCGGAAGCTAGGGGCCTGATCACCAACTCACGCCCATAAAGGGCACATTCACTCGAAAGAAGACAGAGGGATCGATTCACCACCGGCGTCGCCGACCTCGGTCGCGGCCGCTGTCGAACTGGGTCAGGGACTCCCCCTCGACCACACGGTGAGATCAGATCCGTCGCGCACTAGGTTCGCCGCGTCCGAGCCGGTCGGGACCCCTTCGCCGCAGCGGCCCGGGCCAGGTCGAATGCCACCGCCGGTCGGCGGTGGTTCGTCCACGGCGACGCACCGCACCGCCGGCCGGGCGGCGCGCCAGTCACGCAGCCAGGCATCGTCCTGATCCGCCGGCCCCAGCAGGACCTCCAGCCGAAACCACCGCTCGTCCCAGTCCTGGCCTGCCCCCTCGGCGTAAGCGGCGGCTGCCCGCCAGTGACCGTCCCGGACATCCTGGGTCACGTCAGCTATCGCCCGGGCGCGGGGGGCGGGCATGGGTGGACCGGCCCGGTCCGTGTTGAGGTGCTCCCGGGGAGGCAGCCCGTAGGCCTCCGCGTCGAAGCGGGCACGAACCCACAGCACGGCCGCCGCCCGGCGCAGGCCCGGCCCCGTCCACACCGCGAGGGCGACCAAGGCCAAGGGCACAACCACGAAGACGAACGACATGCAGGGCATGATCCAAACCCTCGGCCGGGTGTGACAACGGTCGGCAAAGCCCATCGCGTTCGAGGATCGCGGAACGTCAGGTTCCCGGGAGCCCTGCTAGGACGGCTCCGAGAGGATGTCGGAAAGACTCACGGCCGGGCGGCCCAGCGTGGCGGTCAGCACGCACCGCTGGTGGCCGGTCAGAGAGGCGACGAAGACCACGACGTCGGCGTCGGTCCGATCGCAGGCCTCGATCACCTCACGGATCTTTCCGTGGCTCAGCAGTGTCCGCGAGGAGTAGGGCAGCCCCATCTTCTGGACCCCGCCGTCCGAGACGCCTCGTCGCTGCACCATCCGCGCCACGACCCGACCGCCGAGCGCGGCCACCTCGCCGGCCGCCGACGCCATCACCGTGTCGAAGTCCTTCCGCTTCGCAGAGAAGTAGCCGACCAGGACCACGTCAGCCCCCGCGACCGTGACGCGCGGCGCCCGGCACCGCCCCGGCTTCGCCGGTACCCGGCGAGCCGGGCGCCGGTCCCGCCTTCGGCGCGCGGGTGTGAACCTCGGTCGACGCATGCGGTCACGCTACAGCGGCACTTCACGCCCACCGGCTGTTGCCGTGCTCAGCTGCGGTACGACCCTGAAACGCCGAAGGCCCCGGATCTCTCCGGGGCCTTCGTTCCATGTGCACTCGGCAGGATTCGAACCTGCAACCTTCTGATCCGTAGGATCGGGCAGCGCACGATGAAGACTGCCTGCGGCCTCTCATTCCGTTCGCACAGGTTGGCGATCATGTGCGCCTATGTGCCGTCGTTGCCGTCAGGGCTGCCGTCACCTCCGAGCGATGGCGTAGCAGCGATTCGACCTGGCCGCGCGCATCGGGCGCGGACTCGCAGCGAGTAGGACGAGTCGGATGCGGCCTTCCGTCACACCAGACCAACCCGCGCTCCTGCCTCCGCCCCAGCCTTGCCGTCCCGAATCGCATGCAGAGCAGTCAACCGCTTGACTCCGCTTGACTCCGAGTTAGGAGCACGTCACAACCCGGTCTGCTCCTACCGCCCAGACGGGCAGCACATTAGAACACAAGTTCTTGTGACTAGTCAGACTAAAGCGGTCAAAGTTACTAATATAGAGAAACGGGTTGTCTGTGACCAGAGACCAGCCCATGATTAGTTGGCATGAGGATGATCCGAGCGCGGATTGAGAATTTCCGCTGCCTTCAGTTGGCCGAAGTGCGGTTTGATGGCGTCACTTCCATCATCGGCCCCAACGGAGTTGGCAAATCAACCATCTTGCGCGCGCTCGATTGGTTCTTCAACGGCGAAAAAGGAACGTCTCTAGATCTCGACGACCTGTGCGTTGAGGCTGGGAGCAGTCGCATCCGTGTAGAGGTCGAGTTTGACTCACTCACGGCACAAGATCGGGAAGAGCTAGGTCACTACGCCCCCGACGGCGTGGACAGTCTCGTCATTTGGCGCACATGGGATAACGGTGACGACAAGATCACCGGAAAAGGGATGACCTTCCCGCCATTCGAAGCGGTCCGCAGTCAGCCAAACGCTACCGCCAAGCGGAAAGCTTACAATTCGCTAAGCGAGGAACAGCCTGACCTTGGACTTCCGTCAGCTGGCAGTGAAGCACTGGTGGAAGAGGCGATGATCGTTTGGGAGAGAAATCACCCCGATAGGCTCGCAGAGTCAGATATCCAGGCAAACAACTTCTTCGGCTTTGCCGGAAAGGGGAAGCTCGCAAGCCTATTTGAATTCATCCTCGTAAGCGCAGATCTGCGCGCACTTGAGGAATCGACTGACACCCGATCCGCAATTTTTGGACGAATCATCGAACGCGCCGTGGATAGAAAGATCGCTGATGCCGAACTGGCGGATCTCGATGCGCGATTGAATCTGGAACGGGCGCGTATCTCGACCAAAAACTTTGCTCCTCAGTTGGACCTAATCTCCAAAGAACTAACCAAGGCAGTGGAGGTTTTCTCAGCAGGCAGAAACGTGACGGTCTCGCCAGTCGATAACCCCTACAAGCCCGTCAAAGCATCCTTCAAGGTGAGCATTATCGATGGCCCTGTCGAAACAACCGTCGAGCGTCAAGGGCACGGATTCCAGCGTGCCATGATTATTGCCGCACTGAAACTCCTTTCGGATCGCGGCGGCGAAGGATCGCGATCTAAGGCTGTTTGTTTGGCCATCGAGGAGCCAGAGCTGTACCAGCATCCTGTACAGGCACGCGCCTTCTCTCAGGTGCTACGCAAGATCGCTGAAGATCCGAACCAAATGGCCCAAGTGGCATACGCAACCCATAATCCGATCTTCGTTGACCCGCATCACTTCCATGAAATCCGCCGAATCAGTCGCGTACGGAACAGTGCCAGCCATAGGGCAATTTCCATTGCCCATGTGCGAGTTGATGACGTGATCGAGAAATTGTCAGGGTTCGTGCCTGAGGAGCGAGTTCGCAAACAAATTGGGGCGGCAATTCTAAACAGGCTACCTGAAGCCCTCTTCGCCTCTGCCGTTGTACTAGTAGAGGGGGAAACCGACAAGGCCGTCTTGGAAGGATCCGCAACACGTGATGGAGCCCCGTTGGCCGTGGAAGGCATTCATGTGGCCGAGGCCGGCCACAAGACAGCTATCTACCTAAGCCATGCCATCCTTACACTGCTCGGAATTCCGTGTTTCGCAGTATTTGACGCCGATGCTGGGGTTGGCGTCAGAATGGAAAAGAATGGAAGGAAACCGCGGGATATCCACAATGCAGAACTGAATGAGCGTACAGAGAACCACCGACTTCTCATGTATCTCGGTCAATCGAACATTCCAGATTTGCCCCCCACGCACGCAGATACTGACTACGCAGTATTCGCAGACTGCCTGGAGGAGACGCTTAAATCCGACTGGCCTGAGTGGGGAGAAAAGGTCGAGGAACTAATTCAATCCGGCATCGGGTACAGCGAGAAGAACACCTACACCTACGCACGAGCAGCATTCGAGGCGGGTGGAGAACCGCCGATCGTTATTAAGCAGATCATCCAGAATGCAAAAGCCATGGCGAGACAGGGGCAGTAATGGAGAGACTTCCAGTTACCTCTTCCAACATTATCTCGGTCGGCTACGAACCGGCAGACATGGTGCTAGAGATCGAATTCCACTCTGGGATCTACAGGTATTTTTCCGTCCCGGAAAGTGTCCATAGTGGCCTGATGTCGGCTTCTAGTCACGGCCGCTACTTCGCTCACACAATCAAGGACCGGTACTCATTCTCGAAGGTTGCCTAAGCTGGCGATTAGCAACACTAAAAACAGCAAGAGCCCCGCAACTTTCACATGCGGGGCTCTTGTTCGTCAGCTCAGGTAAGGAGTGCGCCGGCAACGCTGTTCGTGGCGATCGCTTCGGCCACTTGCATGCCCGCGATCAATGTCATCCTGATTTGTGTCATGATGCACTCCTTTCGTTCGAAGATGGACTATCGGACTCCGGTTTGTTTCTATTCAGGAACTGGATTCCGTAATTCAGACCAAATGCGACCAAAACGAGCACCAAGATCAGCGCTACGGGAGTCGAACCCGCCCCACATACCCCTGACCTCAACTGACGACGCCTCAAAGTAGCACGAGTGCCCAAGCTAGGCACCTACCAGTTCGGGTTGAGCAGAGTGCCTGCCAGGTGAACAGCCGTCAAGGTGCCCTCCCAACGACTTGGAAGGTGAGTTGTGAGTCTCCATCAGAGTTGCCATTTGACGCGGTCTACGAGGTCAGCCGAGATAGGGCCGATCACGGTGCTCCAGGAAGTGACGGATCCGGAGCCGCTGCGTATGGTGCATCGGCAGTTGATCGATCGCCTCAGGCTGGACGAACCTCAGCTCCGTGGACTCGTCCGAGATCGCGAGTCGGCCGCCGACCATGCGGGCGGTGAAGCAGACGTTGAACTGCCTGCGCACCTCGCCATCCGAGTAGGCGATGACGTGGCGAGGGTCGGTGTACGTGCCTACGAGCCCGGTGATCTCTACGTCCAGACCGGTTTCTTCCTTCACCTCGCGGACGGCCGTTCCTGGGAGTGAGTCGGTCATCTCCATGCCGCCACCAGGTAGCGCCCACAGATCGTTATCCCTGCGGCGCTGAAGGAGTACGCGCCCTTCGTCGTCGGTGACCACGGCGGACGCGGCAACCACCAGGCTGTTCGGCTCCGGTGCCGCTGGGTCGTCGTAGTATTCGGTTCGCGCCATGGTCACCCTTCTCGTACCGGCGTCGCGGTCTCCCACACCGCGTCGAAGCTGCTGGCGTAGGTGTCGAACATGCCGCCCTTGCCGCTGCGCCGGAGATGCCACACGGGAGCACCGTAGGCGTTCACGCCCCAGACGTGGGCATTGACCAGTGCCTGATCATCCGCACGATAGATCGAGTTGTAGAGCGTGGTGGCATGGGTTCGAACCTCGATGCCAGGTACCCCGGCAAGCGGGCGGTAGTGCATGAGGGCGAGTCGGCAACGGGACTCGATTCCGTGGCCGAACCTCTCCTCCGCGCCACGCTGTTGGACGTTCGTACTGTCCGGGTCGCCGATCGCGATACGAACGGCGCACCCGTCGGCAGCTCGCTCTCGCAGCAGGTCGTTGAGCCGCGGGTACGCCTCGTGCAGGAAGACGGCGGCATACACCAACACGTCGATGTGCCTGCGGGCCTGGGTCAACATGTCCACGAAGGTGGAGACGGGGATGTCCGCCCGCTGATCGTAGAGAGCCACAAGTTCCGGACTGACAGCGCGGGCAGGGCGTGCCTGCCGGAGCGCGGGCCATAGAGCGTGCACGTCTTCTCCTAGCGTTTCCGCTGACAGCATGGCCGTGGCCCGGCGCGGCGTACGCCCCAGATTGACCCATCGTTCAACGGACTTGGGGTCGACTTCGACCTTGTCCGCAAGGGCGGCGTACGTCCAGCCGCCGGCCGCCATGGCAGCACGTAACCTCTCGTTCGGCATCCCAATCTCTCCTAACACCTGGGGACGGCACTAGGGACGTTCTACCCGACGCGGGACGTCCCGAAGTGGGGTTTGTTGGAGGTTCCGACGTCCTGATGAGCGGCAGGATGCTCGTCCGCATGGCGAGCAACCAGCAGACCAGACCAGGCATCGGTGAACTGGCGAAGGACACTGCCAGTGGACGTATCGGCGTCGTCATGGGCGAGGTCGGCGCCCGGGTGCAGATAGGGCCCGTCGGCGGCGGCGTCGAGTGGGATGCCCTGCCGGACAACGTGGTGGCCCCCACCACGCGAGAAGAACTGAGCGCCCGCCTGGCCATCAAGAACGGCAACAGCCGGGACGGCCCTGTGATGCGCGCCATCGGTCGGTATGCCGGGCTCCTGTTCATCATCATGATCAGCGGATCGTGTGGCCTGGTGATCGGCATGGCCCTCGGCACCAGCCAGTAGACCGGCCGCCCCGAACGGGGTTCCACCTTCCCTGGCTCCCCCTTCCCCGTTCGGGGTCGGCCTTCCATCCCCCGGTCGTCATAGGCCGTGCCTCGGCGACCGATGCGGGCGCAAGTGCCAGAACACAACGACCCTCAAGGAGTATTCGCATGACGGCAACGGCCAACGATCAGAAGACCGGTCGCGCGGTGGCTGGTGAGGAGCTGTTCGACAGCCTCACCCACTTCGTGATCGTTCACGACGGGCAGTCCCGCGAACGGGCCGAGCGGATCGCGGACCAGGCGGTGGCCTTCGTGGTCACCGCCGCGACCGCGACCGTCCCCATGGTCCCGTCCGACGACGTGGACCTCGGTCTGCACGCACTCATCCTGCACACGAAGGAGTACGCCGCGCTCTGCGACCGGTACGCGGGCCGCTTCCTCCACCACAATCCCATGCCGGGCGGAGGGCCCCGTGACCCGAAGAAGGTCGCCGCGTCCGCACACGCGATGAAGGCGGCCAGGTTCATGGTCTTCGACGACCTCTGGACCGTGGACGGCACCAACCTCGCGCAGTGCGACGCGGACTGCGGCCGTCCGTACGGTCAGGCGTAGCGACACGACACCAGCGACGCGGCCGGCCTCGATGCGGGGTCGGCCGCGCCGCCCGGAAGGAGAACAGACGTTGTCCGGGATACTCCCTGAACTGCCGATCGTCGTGCTCGACGCACTGATGCCCAAGAATCAGCGCCTGGTCGTCAATCGTCGGGGCTCGATGGTCTGGGAGGTCGAGAGCCCTCGGGGGCGGTACGCCGTGAAGGTCGGTTACCCGATCGAGGCCACGGCCGACTGGCCCGCACAGCCCTGGACGGCACTCGCCCCCGCGCGCGAAGGGGCCGTGCTGTACCGACTCGGCCTCGATGACTTCGCGTACGGCGAATGGGAGCTGGGCACCTGGAACTTCCAGCCGTGGCACGAAGGGTCCGACCTGTACGAGCTGTGGAAGCCCTGCCGTGAGCCGGACTCTCGTACGGAACCTCATACCAGCGCGGTCCTCGGCTGTGTAGAGGCGCTGGCCGAGCTACATGGCAACGGCTGGGCCCACGGCGACGTGCAGCCCGCGCACTTCATCATCGGCCCGGATCGCACGTACCTCATCGACCTGGCATTGGCGCGCGGCGGACACGTCCCCGAGGGATACGACTTTCCGTTCCGCGGCTGCCTCGTCCACTACGAGGCGCCGGAGATCGCGCGCAGCGTGCTTGCGACCGGAGAGGCGCAGCCTACGCAAGAAGCGGACATCTATGCGCTCGGCGCGTCCCTGCTCATTTCCGCCACGGGCTGGCGGGCCGTCGAGTACCCGGACGACGCACCGCGCCCCGAGCAGAGACAAGCCGTCGCGAGTGGCAAGCGCCGGCCTGTGAAGGTGCATGGCGAGCTGGGCGAACTGATCGACGCCATGCTCAGCCCGGCGCCCGAAGACAGACCCACAATCTTGGAGGTGGGTAAGGCCCTGAGCTGAGGCCAGCGCTCTGCCTCGATCGCGTCGGCGACGCGCTGAGGGGGAGCGGCAACGATCCGGACGATGATGACGGCGCGGCCGGCATCTCGTAGCCGTCTGATCGGCCCCGACTCCAGCCGTCAAACACTGCCGTCAAGGCAAAAGCCAGAGGCCCTGTGGATCACTCCACAGGGCCTCTGGTCTGCTGTGCACTCGGCAGGATTCGAACCTGCAACCTTCTGATCCGTAGTCAGATGCTCTATCCGTTAAGCTACGAGTGCTTGTTCTTTTGTTTTTGTCTCCGGCCCCGGTCCTTGCGGCCCGCTCGCGGCGACAGGAAGAACATTACATGACTGCCGCCGCCATGTGAAATCCGTTCCGCGCACCCCTTGTGACCTGCGGAAACGACGAAACCCCGGCGGTGAGGGCCGGGGTTTCGAGTGGTGGCGGAGGCGGAGGGATTTGAACCCTCGATGGGGGGTAAGCCCCAAACCGCATTAGCAGTGCGGCGCCATAGACCGGACTAGGCGACGCCTCCAGCACAACCGCTCACGCGAGCGCGCGAGTGGTGCGTGCAGATGATGACACAGTCGAGCGGGGTGCCACCAATCGCCCCCCACGGTACTAGGCAGTCGGGCCGCAGGGCAAAGGCGTTCCCCGGTGCGGCGGGGCGGGGGGAGCGGAGGGTGCCTGTTCATCGGCCGTGATCGGCTGCGAGCGCTGCGAGCGCTGCGAGCGCTGCGAGTGACTGGATCGGCCGCGGGCGGCGGTGATCGGCCTCGGGCGGCCGAACGCGAGCGGCGTGGGCGCAACGTCCCGGCGCCTCGGGCGTTGGGCAGGGCATGGTGTTCGTCATCTCGATCGCGCGGGGCCGGGTCCTGGGTCCGGTTCTCGCCGCCGCCGTCGCCGCCGTGCCCCTCGCCGGGGTCGGCTCCAGCGCTGCCGCCGCTTCCTCCCCGTCCGGGGCCGCCGGGCTTCACCGGCCGCCGCGGCACGGCAGCGGTGACCGGCTCACCGTCGTCGTCCGGCATGCCGGGCCCGGGCGGGACGGGTCGTACGAGCTGTCCTGTCATCCCGGCGGCGGGCGCCACCCGGACCCGGCCGGGGCCTGCCGGATGCTGGACGGGAAGACCCGGTGGGGGCGGGACACCTTCGCCCCGGTGGCCCCGGGCAGCACCTGCACCATGATCTACGGCGGCCCGGCCACCGCCCACGTCACCGGCACCTGGGCCGGACGGCCCGTCGACACCGTCTACGACCGCAGCAACGGCTGCGAGATCGGGCGCTGGGACCGGATGGTGCCGCTGCTGCCCGCGATGACGACGACGGGGAAGGCGAACGGCGGGGAGTACCAGAAGTAGGGCGCCGGGCAGGCCGGAACCGGGCCGGGCCGGGTGGGTGGTGGGGCGATGTCGACCATACGGTCACATGTTCGCCTTCACTTCCTCGTGCGACCTCCCTCTCATCCGGCGTCGCGAGCGCAACCCGAGCCCTTAGACTCCCTCGCGTGACACGCCGCGGGCAGGTTGGCAAGATGGCCCGAGCGGTCGGCAAGGTGCGGTAACAGGGAGGAAGCGTCTCGTGAGCAGCAGGCCATCCCGAGGCGCTGCTCGCCTCGCAGCCATACTCGACGCGCTGCCCGACGCGTTGGTCCTGGTCAACGCCAACGGCACCGTCGTCAACGCCAACACCATCGCCCTGGAGGCCTTCGAGGCACCCGGCACGGCCCTCGTCGGGCGCGGGCTGCTCGATCTGCTGCCCCAGTTCGACTCCAAGCTGATCCCCGGCTCCATGCGGCTGCCCGACCACATGGACCCGCGCGGCCGGACCAAGCCGACCCGGATGATCGCCCGGCGCACCGACGGTGCCGAGTTCCCGGTCGAGGTCACAAGCGCGAATCTGGAGAACGGCCAGCAGGCGTACGACGGTTACGGCTACACCGGCGACGAGCTGCTGATGCTCGTCGTCCGCGACCTCTCCGGCACCGTCGACACCGAGGCCGAGCTGGCCCGTTCGCAGCGGCAGACCGAGATGATCCTGCGGGCCGCCGCCGAGGGTGTCGTAGGAACGGACACCGACGGTCAGGTCGTGCTCGTCAACCCGGCCGCCGCCCAGATACTGGGCTACCGGGCCGGCGAGCTGGGCGGCAAGGAGCTGCACGCCCTCGTGCTGCACTCCCGCGCCGACGGCACCCCGTTCCCGTACGAGGAGTCGCCCCTCGCCGACACCCTGCGCTCGGGGCGCAAGCACCGGGTGCGCGGGCAGGTGCTGTGGTCCAAGGGCGGCGAGAAGGTCTCCGTCGACCTGACCACCGCGCCCGTGCGGGACGGCGACCAGCTCGTCGGCGCCGTGATGACCTTCACCGACCGGCGGCCGTACGACAGCCTCGCCGAGGAGAAGGCCGCCCTGGAGCGGGCGCACGCCGAGGAACTGGAGCGGCTCTCCGAGGAGCACGCCGCCGACCTCACCGCGCTGCGCCAGGAGCACGTCACCGAGACCGAGGAGCTGCGCGAGAAGCACGAGGAGGAGCTGGCCGCCGGCGAGGAGCGGTACGCCGCGCTCGGCGAGCGGGAGAAGGACCGGTACGAGGCCCTCGCCGGGCGGCACGAGCAGCTGCTGACCCTGCTCGGGCAGTCGCTGCGGGGCCCGCTGGACGAGCTGCGCCGCGAACTGGCGGCCCTCGCCGCCGACGACGCCGGGCAGCTGTGGCCCGAGGCCAACCAGGTGCTGCACCACCTCTCGGCAGGCTACTCCCGCATCACCACCCTCATCGACAACGTCCTCGGCTACCAGCGGCTCGACACCGGCGCCGAGGACATCACCCGTACGAAGGTGATGCTGGACGCCGTCGTCACCGCCGGTGTCGACGGGGCCGTCGAGCTGATCGGGCCCGGCCGGATCCAGTTCGCCGTGCACGCGCCGCCCATCGAGGCCGAGGTCGACCCCGGGCGGCTCGCGACCGCGCTCGCGCACCTCGTCGCCGACGTCGCGGGCGTCGACGCGACCGGCAACGCGCCCGTGTCGACGGGCGGTTACATGGACAACACCGTGGTCGTCGCGGCGGCGCAGCGCGGCGAGGTCGTACGCATCGAGGTGCGCGGGCCGTACGCCGGCGGAGACCCGGTGCACGAACCGATCGTGCGCGGGATCGTGCGCGCCCACGGCGGTGTCCTGCAGACGCACGAGGTGCCCGGCATGAGCGGCAGCGCGTACGTCCTGGAGGTGCCGATCGGCGGCGGAGCAGGCGCGGTCGCCGGGCAGCCGTCGTCCGGGGACACCGGCGCGGCTCCCGACGACCACACGTCCGGCTCCGGTGCTGGTTCCGTTTCCGGGGGGCGGCGGCGGGCCCGGCGGGCCTCCACGGACGCCTTCCTGGAGATCGAGGGTGCCGCCGGCGGTTCCGGTGAGCCGGGGGCCGGCGCGGACGCGCCCGCACCGACCGGGCGACGGCGGCGGCGTGTGGCCGAGGCCGCGGCCGCGGCCGGTGAGCAGGGCGCCCCTGTGGCCGACGAGAGTGCCGAGGGCGGTCCTTCCAGTGGCACCGGACGGCGGCGGGGGCACACTGCCGAGATCGAGAGTGGCGACGGCGGCTCCCCAGGTGGCGACGCCGTGGCCGAGGGTGCCGTGGTGACGGCGGCCGAGTACGCGGCCGGTGCCGCCGCGGTGGGCACGGGGCTCGGGGCCGCCGTACCGCCGCAGGGCGTCCCCGTCCCGAACGGGCGCCGCGCCCGGCACGGCTCGGGCGCGCCCCAGGCCGCCCTGCCGCCCGCCCTGCCCGCGGCCCCCGGGGGTACGGGTGCCGAGCAGACTCCGGGCTCGGGTGCCGAGCCCGGTCCGGCGGAGGGCGCCCAGCCGACCGGCCGGCGCCGGCGCGCGCTGGCCGCCGCGGCGGAACGTGCCGCCGCACAGGAGGCGGGCGCGGGCGCGGGCCAAGGCGCCGAATCCGGGGCCCGTACGGTCTTCGCCCTGCCCCCCGCCGAGGCCGACCGTTCACCCCAGTCCGTGTCCTCGGCAGCGGCGCCGGCCGTCGCCCAGGGGCCCGGCGCGGTCGCTCTCGCTCCGGGCGCGGCTCCGGTCTCCGGGGCGGGTACGGCCGCCGTCCCCGGGCAGCAGACGCAGGCTACGGCGGCCCAGCCGCTGGTGCCGGGGCAGGCGCAGGCGCACGGTCACGCGCCGGTGCCCGGCCAGGTGCAGGCCCACGGCCACGCGCCGGTGCCCGGCCAGGTGCAGCTGCCCGGTCAGGCGCAGGCACCAGCGGGACCCTTCGGGGCCGGGGTGTCCGCTTCCGGTCCTGCTTCCGCTCCTGCTTCCGGTCCTGCTTCCGCTCCAGTTTCTGGTGACGCCGCCCGGCACGACGCCGTACCGCTGGACCAGTCCGCCGATCACACCCCGCCGCAACCGCATCCCACCAGCGCGCCGACGGGCAGGCGCCGTCGGGCCGTGGCCCAGCCGGCTCCGGCCGCGACGGGTGCGCCCACCCCCGGTCCGGCCGCCCCGGGCCAGGGCACCCCGGCGCGCGGTACGGCCGCGCAGGGCATCCCCGTCCAGTCGGCGCCCCTGACGCCGGCACAGGCACAGGCACAAGCACAAGGCACCAACGGCCAGGCCCTCCCGCCGGCCCAGCCGATCCCCGCTCAGGCGCCCCCCGGCCACCCCACCCCCGCCGCCGGAACCCCCGCCGCCCAGTCCCTCCCCGCCGAGGCCGGGCAGGCGGCGCCGCCGGCCGGCTCCACCCCAGCCGCCGGCACCGGTACCGGCACCCCCGGAGGCACCCCGCTCCCGCCGGAGCACGCCACCGCGCGACCGCCCGCCGGACAGCCCTCGCCCGCCGACGGCACGACCACCGGCACCGGCACGACCACCGCCGCCGACCCCAACTCGACGCAGGGCCGCGCGATCAGCGTCCGTACGCTCGGGCAGGGCGTGCCGTTCTCCCGGCAGGCGGCCCAGGTCCAGTTGCCGACCGCGACACCGCCCCCGCACGCCCCCGGTGGCTCCGGGCGCCGCCGCAAACTGGGCACGCCGCCCGACCCGGCCGCCCGACCCGAACCCCAGGAACAGGCACAGGGCGAGCAGGCCGCGGCCCGCCCGGCACCGCCCGCGCAGGCCGCCGCGCAGGCGTCCCTCGCCGGGCAGTCGCGCCTGGCGCCCGTCACCGAGGGGGCCGGACGGTCGTACGCCATAGGCGCACCGGACGCCGACGCCGCCGAGGGACCCGAACCGCTGGACGGTCCCGGGGGCGCGGTGGAGGTCGCGGACACCCCGCGTCCGCAGCCGATGGACGACGAGCTGCCCCCGGAGCCGCTGGACAACCCGCGCCGGCTGCTCGTCTGGCCGGCGCCCGACGTCACGACGCAGCAGGCGCTGAGCGACCGCGGCTACCGGCCCGTCATCGTGCACTCGCGCGAGGAGGTGGACGCGCAGATCGCGGCCTTCCCCGCCGCGCTGTTCGTCGACCCGCTGACCGGGCCGATCACCCGCACCGCGCTGCAGTCCCTGCGGCAGGCCGCGGTCGCGGCCGAGGTGCCGGTGCTGGTCACGGCCGGGCTGGGGCAGGCGACGCGCGAGGCGGCGTACGGCGCCGATCCCGCCGTCCTGCTGAAGGCGCTGGCGCCGCGCGACAGCGAGCAGCACCCGCCGCGCGTCCTGCTCATCGAGGAGCACGCGGAGATCGCGCTGGCGCTGACGTCCACGCTGGAGCGGCGCGGCATGCAGGTGGCGCGGGCCGCGAACGACAACGACGCGGTGACGCTGGCGGGGCAGTTCCGCCCGAACCTGGTCGTGATGGACCTGATGCGCGTACACCGCCGGCAGGCTGGGATCCTGGACTGGCTGCGGGCGAACGGGCAGCTCAACCGCACCCCGCTGGTCGTCTACACGGCCGCCGTCGACCAGGCCGATCTGCCCCGGCTGGCCTCGGGCGAGACGGTGCTGTTCCTCGCCGAACGCTCCACCAGCCCGGAGGTGCAGGACCGCATCGTCGACCTGCTGGCCCGCGTCGGCACCAACTGACGCGCCAAGCAGTATCCGCGGCCGTCCCTACCGTGCCGTCAGCCTGCGGGCCGCTTCCTTGATCGAGGCCCGCAGCCGGGCGCGGTCGGTGTCCTCGTCGCCCGTCAGGATGCGCCGCATCTGCGGGACGACGATCGACCAGTTGACGAGCGCGATCAGCAGGAAGACCAGGTCGCCGGGCGGGAACGCGTCGGTGACCACGCCCGTGGCCTGGCCGTCGGCGATCGCGGCGACCTTGCGGGCGTAGTGGTCCTGCCGGACGGGTTCGTCGGGCAGCTCGGCGGTGCCGTACTCGATGCCCTCCCAGAACAGCAGGCGGAGCAGTTCGGGGTGGGCGGCGTGGTAGTCGAGCAGCCTGTCGACCCAGCCGTCGATGTCGTCGGGGTCGACCGGGACGGCGGCGGCGAGGTCCACCATGCAGCGGCCGACGACCTGGCTGAACAGCTCGGCCTTGTTGCCGAAGTAGGCGTAGATGAGCTGCTTGTTGGCCTTGGCGGCGGCCGCGATGCGGTCGATGCGGGCTCCGGCGACGCCGTGCTGGGCGAACTCGGCGACCGCTGCCTCGAAAATCCGGGCCCTGGTGGCCTCGGGGTCCCTCACTGCTGCCATGGGGACAGGGTAGCGGCACAGGTAACCAACTGTTTGGTTGACACGGAATGCGGGCAGCCGCAGACTGTTCCCACGCCAACCAACCAGTTGGTTGTCAGTCGAGCCGGCTCGAAGGGTCCGTCCACTCATGCCGTCAGCCACCAGCGCCCCAGCCACCAACACCGCCGCCACGGCCACCACCGCCGTCACGACCACCACGGCCCCCACCGCCGCCACCGCCACCGCTCGGCCCGCGGCCCCCGCCTACCTCCTCCCTCTCATCGCGGTCTGCACCGCCGTCACCGCCGCGAACATCTACCTCGCCGCCCCGCTGCTCCCTCTGATCGCGCACAGCTTCGGCGGGACGCCGTCGGGCGTGGCCTGGATCGCCTCCGTCGCCCAGTTCGGCTACGCGGCCGGCCTGCTGTTCTTCGCCCCGCTCGGCGACACCGTCGACCGGCGCCGCCTGGTGGGCGGTCTCTCGCTGCTCGCCGCGGCCGCGCTGGCCGCCGCGGCCGCCGCGACCGGGACCGCCGTCCTCGCCGCCGCCGTGCTGGTGGCGTCCGCCGCCACCGTCGTACCGCAGTTGCTCGTCCCGCTCGTCGCGGCCCGCGCCCCCGCCGACCGCCGGGCCCGCCACGTCGCCGCCCTCATCGCCGGACTGTTCACCGGAATCGTGGCCGCCCGGGTGCTCGGCGGGCTCGCCGGGCAGGCGTACGGCTGGCGTGTGGTGTTCGTCGGGGCGGCCGCGCTGACGGCCGTACTGGGGCTCGCGACCGCCCGGGCCCTGCCCCGGGAGGACCGGCCGCGCCGCACCGGCGGCCTCTTCGCCGGGCTCACCTCGCTGCCCGGAGTCGTCCGCAGCTCGCCCGACCTGTGGCGGGCGTGCGTACGGCAGGCCGGGATGTACGGCGCCTGGAGCGCCCTGTGGACCTCCCTCGCACTGCTGCTGACCGGTCCGGAGTACGGACTGTCGACCGCCACGGCCGGACTGTTCGGCCTGTTCGGGCTGGCGGCGAGCGCGGTGGCCCCGCTGGCCGGCGGGCTGGTGGACCGGTTCGGCGCCGCCAAGGTCGTCCGGTCCGGTTATCTCCTCGCCGCCGTGTGCGTCCCGCTGTTCTGGCTCGGCGGGCACGTGCTCGCCGCGCTGTTCGCGGGCGCCGTCGCGATCCACGCGGCCCTGGTCGCCTCCCACGTCGCCAATCAGACGCTCGCCCTGACCACCACCGCCGCGCCCGCCACCGCCAACACCGCCTACGTAGTGGCGAGTTTCGCGGGCGGCGCCCTCGCCTCCGCCCTCACCGGCCCGGCCTACGCCCACTGGGGCTGGTCCGGCGTCTGCACGGTGGCAGGAGCCTGGCTCCTGGCGGGCTGTCTGACCACGGCCACCCGGCCTGGGACTTCTTCCCGACCCGGGCGGTAAGAAGCCCTGGCGGTGAGGGCCGTCGCGCCCGTACGGCGGTGAGCGGAGCCGGTCGGCCGGCCACCCTCACCGCCGGGGCCGGGGCTCCGCAGCCGGGGCCGGAACCTCACCGCCCGGGGCGGCGCCTCGCAGCCGGGGCCGGGGCCTCACGGCCGTCGGCGCCCGTACGGCGGTGGGGGGGAGCGGGTCGGCCGGTCACCCTCACCGCCGAGGCCGGGGCCTCCCTGTTGGGGCCGAGGGCCTCACCGCCCAGGCACGGCGGTGATGGCCGTCGGCGCCCGTACGGCGATGAGGGGAGCCGGTCGGCCGGCCACCCTCACCGCCGAGGCCGGGGCCTCCCTGTTGGGGCCGAGGGCCTCACCGCCCAGGCACGGCGGTGATGGCCGTCTGCGCCCGCACGGCGATGAAGGGAGCCGGTCGGCCGGCCACCCTCACCGCCGAGGCCGGGGCCTCCCTGTTGGGGCCGAGGGCCTCACCGCCCAGGCACGGCGGTGATGGCCGTCTGCGCCCGCACGGCGATGAAGGGAGCCGGTCGGCCGGCCACCCTCACCGCCGAGGCCGGGGCCTCCCTGTTGGGGCCGAGGGCCTCACCGCCCAGGCACGGCGGTGATGGCCGTCTGCGCCCGCACGGCGATGAAGGGAGCCGGTCGGCCGGCCACCCTCACCGCCGAGGCCGGGGCCTCCCTGTTGGGGCCGAGGGCCTCACCGCCGAGGGCCGGGGCTCACCCCCGAGGCCCGGGACTCACAGCCGAGGCTGGGACCTCACCACCCGGGACCGGGACCTCACCGCCGGAGCGGGTGCCTCACCGCCGGAGGCGGGGCCTCACGGCCGGAGCCGGGGCCTCACCGCCGCGACCGGGGCCTCACCACCGGAGCCGGCGCCTCACAGCTGGGTCACGTCCAGCGTGCCCTCGGCGTACCGCCTGCGCAGCACCTTCTTGTCGAACTTGCCGACGCTCGTCTTCGGCACCGACTCGATGACCGTCCAGCGCTCGGGGAGCTGCCACCTGGCGATGTGCCCCTCCTCGGTGAGGAAGGCGCGCAGGGCCTGGAAGTCGGAGTTCGCGCCCTCGCGCAGGACCACCGTGGCCAGCGGGCGCTCGCCCCACTTCTCGTCCGGTACGGCGACCACGGCGGCCTCGGCCACGTCCGGGTGGGCCATCAGCGCGTTCTCCAGCTCCACCGACGAGATCCACTCGCCGCCGGACTTGATGACGTCCTTGGCGCGGTCGGTGAGGGTGAGGAAGCCCTCCGGGGAGATGATGCCGACGTCGCCGGTCTTCAGCCAGCCGTCCTCGCTGAACTTGTCGGCGGGGCGCAGGGGTTCGGCGTCGGGGCCGTTGTAGTAGGCGCCCGCGATCCAGGGGCCGCGCACCTCCAGTTCGCCCGCCGACTCGCCGTCCCAGGGCAGCCGTTCGCCGCCGGGGCCGGTGAGGCGGGCCTCGACGCCGGCCGGGAAGCGGCCCTGGGTGAGGCGGTACCCGAACTCCTCGTCGGTGCCGACCGCGTGGGCCGGCGGACGCGCCACCGTGCCGAGCGGGGAGGTCTCCGTCATGCCCCAGGCGTGGCAGACCCGCATGCCGAGCCCGTCGAAGGCCTCCATGAGGGAGGGCGGACAGGCGGCGCCGCCGATGGTCACCTGGGCGAGGGAGGAGACCTCGCGGGGGCGGGCGGTCAGCTCGGCGAGCAGGCCCTGCCAGATGGTGGGCACGGCGGCGGCGTGGGTCGGGCGCACCCGCTCGATCATCTCGGCGAGCGGGGCGGGCTGCAGGAACCGGTCCGGCATCAGCATGTTGATGCCGGTCATGAAGGCGGCGTGCGGCAGGCCCCAGGCGTTCACGTGGAACTGCGGGACCACGACGAGGGAGACGTCCTGGTCGGTCAGGCCCATCGACTCGGTCATGTTGAGCTGCATGGAGTGCAGGTAGATCGAGCGGTGGCTGTAGACCACGCCCTTGGGGTCGCCGGTCGTGCCGGAGGTGTAGCACATGGCGGCGGCCCGGAGTTCGTCGATCTCGGGCCAGTCGTAGGTGGTGGGACGGCCCGCGATCAGGTCCTCGTACTCGTGCACGCGCGCGGTGCCGCCGGCCAGCGGGGTGCGGTCGCCGGGGCCGGAGACGACGATGTGCTCCACCGTCGGCAGCTTGGACAGCAGCGGGGCGAGCAGCGGGACGAGCGAGCCGTTGACGATGATCACCTTGTCGGCCGCGTGGTTGACGATCCACGCGAGCTGCTCGGCGGGCAGCCGCAGGTTGAGCGTGTGCAGGACGGCGCCCATGGCGGGGATCGCGAAGTACGCCTCGACGTGCTCGGCGTTGTTCCACATGAGGGTGGCGACCCGGTCGTCGCCGCGGACGCCGAGTTCGTCGCGGAGGGCGTTGGCGAGCTGTACCGCGCGGGTGCCGGCCTCGGCGAAACTGCGCCGCTGCGGCTCGTCCTCCCCGGTCCAGGTGATGATCTGAGACCGTCCGTGCACCTGCACCCCGTGCACGAGGAGGCGGGTGACGGTCAGCGGTACGTCCTGCATGGTGCTCAGCACGGCGTCCTCCCGGAGCGGCATGGCCTACGCGGTAGTAGGGGGATGCGCTGATTCTGCGCACATACCACGCGGTATGTCACTAGCCGCAGGGAAACTCGGCCCGTGTACGGAGGCGAACGAGGCGTACCGGGGCCGGGCCGTCAGCGGACGAGCCCCAGTTCCGGGTCCTCGCGCAGCTTGCCGAGGGCGCGGGAGACCGCCGACTTCACCGTGCCCACCGACACGCCGAGCACCTCGGCCGTCTGGGCCTCGCTGAGATCCTCGTAGTACCGCAGGACGACCATGGCCCGCTGGCGTGCGGGCAGCTTGGTGATCGCCCTCCACATCGCGTCGTGCAGCGCCTGCCGCTCCGCCGGGTCCCCGGTGCCGGGCACGGGCTCCGGCTCGGGCAGCTCGTCGCACGCGAACTCGTCGACGCGGCGCTTGCGCCACTGCGAGGTCCGGGTGTTCAGCAGCGCGCGGCGCACATAGCCGTCGAGCGCCCGGTGGTCCTCGATGCGCTCCCACGCCACGTACGTCTTCGTGAGCGCGGTCTGCAGCAGGTCCTCGGCGTCGCTCGGGTTCGCGGTCAGCGACCGGGCGGTGCGCAGCAGCACCGGCTGCCGGGCCCTGACGTAGGACGAGAACGAGGGGTACGTGTGAGTCTGCCTCGCCGGTACGGCGGCGGCGGCCGAGGCGCTGGTGCAGACGGGTGTGGTCATGGCTCCACGCTAGGAGCGGGGCGGCCTCGCGCGGATCGGTCGCAGGTCCCGAAGACGAGTCCGCCTCAGGTTGTAGGGGTAGGGCCTGCTCCACCTCCTGTAGGTGGAGTACGGGTGCACTCCGTCTGAGGGTTCGCCCCTGAGGACCCTGAGACCGCACGGGGGCTCAGCTTGAGTCCGCCGTCAGGACGAGGCCCGAGGTGGGGACTCCGGTGCCGGCCGTGACCAGGGTCCGGGCGGCCCCGGGCACCTGGTTCGCCGCCGTGCCGCGCAGCTGCCGTACCGCCTCCGCGATGCCGTTCATGCCGTGCAGGTACGCCTCCCCGAGCTGTCCCCCGTGCGTGTTCAGCGGCAGCCGCCCCCCGGCCACGAAGTCCGCCGCCTCGCCCCTGCCGCAGAACCCGAACTCCTCCAGCTGCATGAGCACGAACGGCGTGAAGTGGTCGTAGAGGATGCCGACGTCGATGTCGGCCGGGCCCAGCCCCGAGGTGCGCCACAGCTGGCGGGCCACGACGCCCATCTCGGGCAGGCCGGTCAGGTCGTCCCGGTAGAAGCTGGTCATCTGCTCCTGCGCCCGGCCCGCGCCCTGCGCCGCCGCCGCGATCACGGCGGGCGGGCGCGGCAGGTCCCGGGCCCGTTCCAGGGAGGTGACGACGACCGCCTGCCCGCCGTCCGTCTCCTGGCAGCAGTCCAGCAGCCGCAGCGGCTCCACGATCCAGCGGGACGCGGCGTGCTCGTCGAGGGTGATGGGACGGCCGTGGAAGTAGGCGGCCGGGTTGGTCGCCGCGTACCGGCGGTCCACGACGGCCACGTGCCCGAACGCCTCCGGGGTCAGGCCGTATGCGTGCAGGTAGCGCTGGGCCGCCATCGCCACCCAGGAGGCCGGGGTGAGCAGCCCGAACGGCAGCGCCCAGCCGAGCGCCGCGCCCTCCGCCGACGGCTCCCGGTGGCGCACGCCCGCGCCGAACCGCCGGCCGGAGCGCTCGTTGAACGCGCGGTAGCAGACGACCACCTCCGCCACGCCCGTCGCCACGGCGAGCGCCGCCTGCTGGACGGTCGCGCAGGCCGCTCCCCCGCCGTAGTGCACGCGCGAGAAGAAGGACAGCTCGCCCATCCCGCAGGCCTGCGCCACGGTGATCTCCGGGCTGGTGTCCATCGTGAACGTCACCAGGCCGTCCACGTCCGCGGGCGTCAGGCCCGCGTCGTCGAGCGCCGCCCGCACCGCCTCCACCGCCAGCCGCAGCTCGCTGCGGCCGGAGTCCTTGGAGAACTCGGTGGCGCCGATACCGACGACGGCGGCACGGCCGCCTAGGCGGTCCCGGGTCCGGACGCTCATCCTTCGCCTCCGGAGGGGACGGGGGCTCCCGCGGCGGGGAGGCCGTCCGGCGGGACGGTGACCGTCACCGTGCCCGTGACGTGGTGGCCGAGGCGGTTCGCACCGGTAACCCGGACCGTCGCGGTGTCGCCGTCGACCTCCTCGACCGTGCCGGTCAGCACCATCGTGTCGCCGGGGTGGTTGGGCGCCCCCAGCCGGATGGCCACCTTGCGCAGCACCGCCGTGGAGCCGAAGTGATCGGTGATGTAGCGGCCGACCAGGCCGTTCGTCGTCAGGATGTTCATGAAGATGTCCGGGGAGCCCTTCTGCCGCGCCAGCTCGACGTCGTGGTGCACGTCCTGGTAGTCACGGGAGGCGATGGCACCGGCCACGATCAGGGTGCGGGTGACGGGGATCTCCAGCGGAGGCAATTCCTCGCCGGCCCTCATGCCGCGGCCTGCCCTCACACTTCGGCCCTTCGTCATGCCTTGGCCTGCCCTCACACCTCGGTCCGCCGTCATACCCCGGCCCCCTCGGCGGCGCGGAACACCGGCAGCACCAGTTCGTCGTCGTACGACCGGAATTGGAGCCGCACCGGCATCCCGACGCGCACCTTGTCGTACGGCACCCCGACCACGTTGCTCACCATCCGCACGCCCTCCGCGAGTTCGATCAGGCCGACGGCGTACGGCGGGTCGAAGGCCGGGAAGGGCGGGTGGTGCATGACGACGTACGAGTAGACCGTGCCCTCACCGCTCGCCTCGACCGTGTCCCAGTCCGGGCCGCCGCACGCGTTGCAGCCCGGCAGCCACGGGTGGCGGAGGGTGCCGCAGGCCGTGCAGCGCTGGATCAGCAGACGGCCGGCGGCCACGCCGTCCCAGAACCCGGCGTTGTCCCGGTTGACGACGGGGCGGGGGCGGAGGGCGGGCGGAGCCTGCGAACCGGTGGCCGGCGGCTCCCGGAAGGTGGCTGCCGGCTCCCGGAAGGTGGCTGCCGGCTCCTTGCGGGTGGTTGCCGGCTCCTGAGGGGTGGCCGTCGGCATTCCGCCTCCCGGCGGGGCGTACTTGAGGATCCGGAAGCGGTGCGTGCCCACGACCTCGCCGGCCACCCGGACGTCCGTGCGCGTGGTGACGAAATACCCGGTCCCCAGCTTCGTCGTCTTGCGGGCCGACACCGACTCGATCACCGCGTCGTAGGTGACCCGGTCGCCGGGGCGCAGGGGCCGCAGGTACTCCTGTTCGCAGTCGGTGGCCACCACGGACGTGCAGCCCGACTCGTCGAGGAGGGCGAGGAGTTCGGTGTAGGCACCGGTGCGCCCCGGATGGCCCGCGAGGCCGCCCATCGTCCAGGCCTGGAGCATGGTGGGCGGGGCGATCGCGTCCGGTCCCGTGTACGCCGGGTTGGTGTCGCCCATCGCCTCGCACCAGTGCCGGATCATCGGGGCGTTGACGGGATCCAGGCCCACTCCGGTCACGGCGGCCGCGCGCCCCTCGTACGACTTGAGCCGCGCCCCCAGCGCGTCCGGCTCCCCCGGCACCGTCGCCGCCACCGCACTCACCGCCCCTCGCTCGACGATTTCTGACTGTCCGTCAGATAGAGGGAGGTGTCAAGGTGGCGAATGGGCGCGAACGCGTCTGCGCGGCGGAGCCGAAGCACCGCCGCGCAGACGCGTGATGACCCTGAAGCACACCCGCCCCTGAGGCCCTCCCCACGAGGAACCTCAGGCGGGGCTCACCACCACAGGTGGGTGAAGTGGATGGCCACGTTGTCGTTGCCCTGCTGGAGGGCGGTGAACGCCGACCCGTTCACCTGGGCGGTGTTGGACTGGTTCGTGGCGCCGGAGCCGACGGCGTTCTGTTGGGTGGTGGACGAGTTGCCGTTGTTGTCGAGGCCGACCCCGCTGCCGACGACACTCGCGCCGGCGTTCGATCCGTCGTCCGCGAGGGCGCCGTTGTCCGCCGCCGCGACGCCGGTGAAGAGGGCGGCCGCGAGCGGGAGAGCGGAGACGGCGGCGATGACGCGGGCGGTACGGATGCTTGCCATGGTGTTCCTCCAGAACCGAGCACTCTGCGACCCGGGGCCGCAGTACGTGACGTACGTGAAGTACCTGAAGTACGGCTTTCGCCAAGGCAGTTGGCCGACCGCCCGGGCTGTCGTGAACGACGTCGCGCATCCAGAGTTGCCCACCGAATCCCCGGCGAACCACCCTGTTAGGGATGATTCCCACGCAAGCGTGATGACAAGTCGATAAACCCCCATCGTCACCTTCACCCTCCTCAAGCCCCAGGACGAACACCCGTCCCTCCAGGCACGGCAAGGGGTGAACCGTTTTGTCGCCTGTCCACCCCTCCCGTGCCGCCCCGGCGCGTCGCGACCGGCCCGCCCTTCCTTTTTTCGAACATACGTACGACCATGGAGCCATGGCCACCACCGACCGGCAGGCCACGACGCTGGCCCTCGCACACGCCCTGTCAGCCGCCGAACGCGGCCTGGCCGTCATCCCCCTGTCCCGCACGAAGCTGCCGGCCCTGCGTTCCCCGCACCGAGCACCGGCGGGGGCACCGGCGGAGGCATCGGCGGAGGCGGAGGCGCCAGCCAGGCCGGCCGCGCCCGCCGCCCCCTGTCACGGCGAGTGCGGCCGCTTCGGCCACGGGGTGTACGACGCCTCCACCGACCCGGCCCGCGTCCGCGCCCTGTTCGCCGCGGCACCCTGGGCGACCGGCTACGGCATCGCCTGCGGCCTGCCCCCGCACCACCTCATCGGCGTCGACCTGGACACCAAACCGGACACCGACTCCACGGCGGCCCTGCGCGAACTGGCCCTCCGCCACCTGTTCACCGTCCCGGAGACGGTCGTCGTCCTCACCCCGAGCGGCGGCCGCCACCTGTGGCTGACGGGACCGCCGGAGGTCGTCGTCCCCAACTCCGCCGGCCGCCTCGCGCCGGGCATCGACATCAGGGGCGCCGGCGGCTACCTCGTCGGCCCCGGCTCACGCACCGACCACGGCGTCTACACCACCGCCCCGGCACGGCCCACCTGCCGCCCGCCGCCTGCCCACCGGCCCTGCTAGGCCTGCTGGTCCCCCCGCCCCGCGCCACACCCACCACACCACCGGCCGCGCACCAGCCATCCGGCGACCACGGCCGCGGACTGGTCCAGTTCGTCCTCTCCGCGCACGAGGGCCAGCGCAACACCCGCCTCTTCTGGGCAGCCTGCCGCGCCTACGAGAACGGGCTCGGCCCCGCCCTGGCCGGCCCCCTCACCGAAGCGGCCCGCACCACGGGCCTCACGGAACGCGAGGCCCGGGCGACCATCGCCTCGGCGGCGAGGATGACAGGACCGCGTACGGGATGACAGGACCGCGTGCGGGATGACGGGACCCGTACGGCGGGACACGGGGGACTCAGCCCGACAGCAGACCCCTGATCGCCTCCTCCGACCAGTGCCCGGCCGCGCCGGGGCAGGCGGCGACGTACGAGGCGACGGCTTCCACGTCCCACACCCCCGCCGACAGCAGGCCGTCCGCCAGGTACCGGACATACGCGGCGGACGGAGGGTTCCACCGGACGTCCCGCATCCCCCAGGGCGCGGTGAAGGTCAGCACCGGCAGCCCCTCCACCTGCCCGGCGCACACCAGCGTCTCGTAGCGCCCCTCCCCGAGGCTCGCCGTCCGCCGGGTCAGCACCTCGGCGAGGTCGATGCCCGCGCCCGGCTCCCGGTACATCTCCTGGGCCGCGATGTCCGAGAACTGCCCGGTGGTCACCAGATGGGCCCGCGCCAGTACGCGTCCGTCGGCCAGGGGGTCGTAGAACGCCCTGCCCCCGCCCCACACGGGCGACTCGGTCGCGAAGTACAGGGCACCGCCCAGCTCGACCGCGACCGACCGGCTCGGCATCCGCGGATCCCGGCACCCCGGATACGTCCTGGCCGTCCCCGACGGGCGCCCGCCCCGGATGTAGCACCCGAGCCGCTCCAGATGCGCGTTCGAGCCGTACGCCGTGTACCAGACCCGCGCGGGACTGAGATCGACCGGCAACTCCGGCTCGATCCTCCGCAACGCCTTCACCGTGACTCCCTGCCGGTGTCCGCACCGGGCCCTGCGGCCAGGCCGCCCAGCATGCGATCGAAGACGTCGGCCGCGCGCCGGTCAAGTTCATCCGCCGGGATGCCGAGGTCCCGTGCGATCGCGTGGCGGAAGATGCAGTAGCCGAGATACGTGACGGCTGTCATGGCGTGGGCCACCTCGCCGTCGGCGTCGGGCGGCAGGGCGCCGGACCGACGGTCGCGTTCCAGGGCCGCCCTGGTGTTCTCCAGGGAAGGGAACAGACTGAGTTCGGGGTCGTCGTCGAGGGCGAGCAGGGCGCGGAGCCGGACGAGGTCGGGCTGGGTGAGCGCCCAGTTCCACATGGTGCGGCGGCGGTCGGTGAAGGGCTGCTCCCAGTGGGGCGCCTGGTCGGGCCGGTCGGCCTCGATGAGCCGGGCGATGGCGGCCCGCAGCAGAGCCTGCCGGGTGCCGAAGTACTGGTAGATCTGCCCGTGGTTGACGCCTGCCTCCTGAGCGACTTCACGGAGGTTGATGCCGGCCAGGACACCGTCCCGGCGCAACAGACGCACGGCCGCGTCGAGCAGGTCGGCCTGGGTCTCCTCCCGGGTGCGCCGGCGCCGCCGGGTCCGCGGGGCGGCCTGGTCGGTGGGCTGCTCGGTCACCGTGACCCTCCTAAATTACCGACAAGTAGGGGCTTGCTGTCCCCGAGCACCATTCTATACGTTCCGTTATTAACGAAACGTTGTTAACGGAATGTTGGTAGGTGATCCCATGGCCGAGCTGCCCCTGCGGGGAGTGCGGGTACTGGATGTGGCCACGGTGCTGGCCGCACCGGTCACGGCGACGTTCCTCGGTGACTTCGGCGCCGAGGTGGTCAAGATCGAGGAGCCGGGACGCGGCGACTTCACCCGGGGCCGGGCCGAACGCCCCGGGGGCCGCTCGCTGCAGTGGCTGCAGGAGGGCCGGAACAAGAAGTCGGTGACGCTGGACCTGCGCAGCACGCGCGGACAGGAACTGCTGCACACGCTCGTTCCGCACTTCGACGTGGTGATCGCCAACTACCGGCCGCCGACACTGGAGAAGTGGGGGCTGGACCCCGAGACCCTGCAGCGGATCAACCCGCGCGCGGTGCTGGTCTACCTCACCGGCTACGGCCTCACCGGCCCCTACCGGGACCAGGGCGCCTTCGACCGGATCGCCAGCGCCTTCGCCGGGCTCACCGACGTCACGGGCGAGCCGGACCGGCCCCCGGTCCGCTCCGGTTACGCGGTGATCGACTACATGGGCGCCTATCTGTCCGCGTTCGCCGCGATGACGGCGCTCTACCACCGGGACGTCCACGGCGGCCCGGGCCAGGTCGTGGACCTCGCCCTGTACGAAGCGGGGTTCCGGGCGGTCGAGGACGCGTTGCTCGACCACTGCGCGACCGGCCGCGTCCGCCAGCGCAGCGGCAACCTCAACCCGTACGTTGTCCCGGCCAGCGACTTCGACACCGCGGACGGCCGGCGCGTCTCGCTGCACGCCGGCACCGACCCGCTGTTCGCCCGGCTCGCACAGGTGATCGGCCGGCCCGAACTCGCCGCCGATCCGCGCTTCGCCACCAGGCACGCCCGGTTCCGCAACGCCGAACCGCTGTACGCGATCATCCGCGACTGGGTCGCCGGCGAGAGGGCCGACGAGGTGGTGCGGCTGTGCCGCTCCGCCGACATCCCGGCGGCACCGGTCATGACCATCGCCGACATCGCGGCCGACCCGCACTACCGGGAGCGCGGCACCGTCGTGGAGGTCGACGACCCCGAGCACGGCCGGGTCACCATGGCCGCTCCGATGCCGAGGCTGAGCGCCACCCCCGGGCGGATCCGCTCACTCGGTCCGCGGCTCGGCGCCCACACCGACGAAGTCCTGCGGGACCTTGCCGGACTCACCGACGCCGACCTCGGCGTGCTGCGCCGCGACGACGTCATCTGATCACCGGGCCCGGGAAGGAGTCGCCATGTCGTACCTCGCACGGCCCGCCCCGGCCCCCACCGCCGCGCCGGCCGAGCCCGGCAGGCTGCGGGTCTGGTCGGTCACCGTCCTGATCATGTTCTTCATGCTGATCAACTTCGCGGACAAGTCCGTGCTCGGGCTCGCCGCGGTGCCGATCATGCGGGAACTGCACCTGGACCACGCCGCCTTCGGTCTCCTCGCCAGCAGCTTCTACCTGCTGTTCAGCGTGGCGAGCCTGGTGGTCGGCTTCGTGTCGACCCGGGTCTCCAGCCGGTGGATCCTGTTCGCCCTCGCCGTGTGCTGGGCGGCGGCCCAGGTGCCGGTCCTGGTGGTCGCCGCCGCGCCCACGCTGTTCGCCAGTCGCATCCTGCTCGGCGCGGCCGAAGGGCCGGCGGCCTCGATGACGATGCACGCCCTCTACACGTGGTTCCCCGAGCACCGGCGCAGCCTGCCCACCGCTCTGCAGGTCGCCGGGGGTGCGGCCGCCGCACTGGTCGCGGCGCCGGTGCTCACCTGGATCATCGACGAGCAGGGCTGGCGTGCCGCGTTCCTCGCCCTGGCCGTCGTAGCGGCACTCTGGGCGGCGGTCTGGCTGCCCGTGGGCGGAGAAGGCCCCTATGCGGCCGGCCCCTCCCGGGCAGCCGGCGGGACGCGGGTCCCCTACCGTGTGCTGTTCGGCAACGGCACAGTGGTGGGCGGCGTCGCGGCCGCTTTCGGCGCCTACTGGGCCACCGCGCTCTCGTCCGCCTGGCTGCCCGCCTATCTGCAGTCGCAACTCCACTACCGGCCCCAGTCCGCGGCCACCGTGCTGAGCGGCATCGCGGCGCTGGGCGTGGTCCTGCAGCTCACGGTCGTGCCCTTCACCGGCCGACTCATCCGCCGCGGGGTGTCCAGCCGGTGGGCCCGGGGCGCGGTGCAGGGTGGCGTCGTGGCCCTGGCGGGCGCCTGCATGGCGCTCTTCCCGCACCTGCCAGCCGGGCCCCTGCGGGTCACGGTGATCGCCGTCGCCTTCACCGTCGGCAGCCTCGCCTACCCCTTGAGCTATCTCAACGCCGGTGAGGTGCTGCCGCCCGGGCAACGCGGGGCCGCCCTCGCCGTGAGCGTCACCTTCGGCACCCTGCCCGGGATCATCGCCCCGGGCGTCAGCGGAGTGGTCATCGACCACCTCGGCTACACCGCCGCCTTCACCATCGGGGCGGCCGTCATGATCCCCGCCGGCGTCATCGCCGCCCTCATGATCCGACCCCAGCGCACTCTGGAACGCGTGCGCGCCCACACCATCACCCCGCCGGAGCCGTCATGACCGATCTGGACTTCCTGACCGTCACCGAACTGGCCGCGCTCATCCGCGACCGCACGCTCTCCCCGGTCGAGCTGATGCGGCACACCCTGGACCGGATCGGGCAGATGAACGGCACGCTGAACGCCGTTGTGTCCCTCGACTCCGAACGCGCCCTGCACGACGCCGCTGTGGCCGCCGGGCGGATCGCCCGCGGAGAGGAACCCGGCCCGCTCGCCGGGATCCCACTGGCCGTCAAGGACCTGGAGGACGCCCGTGGCTTCCCCACCGGGCACGGCACCTCGGCCTTCCGCGGCGCCGCGGAGGCCGAGACGGACAGTCCGCAGGTGGCGCGGCTGCGGGCGGCCGGGGCGATCGTCGTCGGCAAGACCAACGCCCCGCCGATGGGCGCCGCCGTCCACACCGCCAACGACCTCTTCGGGGTCAGCCGCAACCCCTGGCGCCCGGACCGGTCCCCCGGTGGCTCCAGCGGAGGGTCGGCCGCCGCTGTGGCCGCCGGGCTCGTCCCCTTCGCCACCGCCGGCGACGGCGGCGGGTCCACCCGCATCCCGGCCGCGCTGTGCGGGATCGTCGGCCTCAAGCCCACCCGCGGCCGCATCCCCGCAGCCCCCGCCGGGACCATCACCAACTGGCCCCAGAACATCTGCCTTTCACCCATGACACGGACCGCCCGCGACGCCGCCCTGTACCTCGACGTCACCGCCGGGCACCACCCCGCCGACCCGTTCTCCTTGCCCCGGCCCCTGCACTCCTACCAGCGGGAACTCGACCGGCCGCTGCCACGGCTGCGCATCGGCGTCAACCCGACCTTCGGCATCACCGACCCCGGGCCGGCCGTCCTCGCCGCACTGGACCGGGCCGTGGACGTCCTCACCGGCCTGGGCCACCACCTCGTCGAGGACACCTCCCGGCACCCACAGGCCGCGGACTTCCCGCACACGCTCGCGCTGCGCCAGCAGGTACTGGCCCATCACCGCCTCGCCAGGATCGGCGACCGGTTCCGCGAGCACCGCGCGGACTTCGAACCGTGGTTCGCCGCGCTCCTCGACCGTGGCGCCGCCCTCACCCTGGAGGACCTCGACCGCTACTGGCGGTACCGGGCCGAGCTCGACACCTGGGCCGCCACCCTGTTCGACCGCTACGACCTGCTGCTCACCCCCACCACCCCCACCACCGCCTGGCCCGCGGAAGGACTCGACGCACGGGCCGCCGCCCACACCGGAACCCTGCCCGTCGCCTTCACCGCCGTCTTCAACGACACCGGCCACCCCGCGATCACCATCCCGACCGGCCTCTCACCCGACGGACTCCCCTGCGCGGTCCAACTCGCGGCCCCTCACCACCGAGAAGACCTGCTCCTCACCCTGGCCGACACCCTGGAACCCGAATTCGCCCACCCGCACCCCCCAGCGACCCCTGACACCAGGAGCGTGTGACCGGGGCGGAGCTGTGTGGGGTCGAGTCATCGAGCCTCGCTCCGCACTCCTCCGCCCGCCACGCGCACGCGTCGAGCCCTGTACTGATCTGCGCCACACTGAGAACGGCGGTCGGATTCGGCTCCCGGCCCCCTGGACGAACGAAGCCGTTCGGGCACTCTCATCCGCCCGCGGCCACTTCATGATCCACCGGCGTCCCGCAGCTTCTGGGCGCTGCGGGGCAGCGGCGACTTCGAGTGGCCACGTCCTGCACAGATTCTCGGCCGCGACGAGAACGCCTAGTGGTCGGGACAATCGCCCCACAGGGACGCGAGCGCGGCCGGAATGTTGCTGCCCGGCTCGGCGCACCCCTTCGGGCTCGCGGGGAAGCCCTCTCCGCCGACCCGGCGCCAGCTTCCCGAGGCCGGCCGGGCGAAGAACTTCATCGTGGCACCCTCGTCCTGGAAGCTGACGAGTTCCCCGTCGGTGACACCCTCACCGGGAACGAAGCGGGCGGCCGCGTAGAGCATGCCGCCGCACTGTCCGTAGTAGAACGGGTGCCCCACGGCGACGTGCTGGAGAGACGGCATCACCCTCCGGTACGCCGAGACGACCTCCGCCTTCACCGCGGCGCCCGCCACGAGGTTCCGGCATCCGGGCACGGACCGCGGCTCCGCCGCCGGCGCCGACGAGCGGGCGGCCGCGCGCGCCGGTGTGGACGAATGAGGGGTCGCGGGCGACGCCGTCGAGGCGCTCGGCACAGCACTCGGCACGGCACTCGGCACGGCACTCGGGGCGGACGAGGCTGGAGCGGGCGTCGAGGAAGCGTCGGCAGGCGCGGACGACGCCGGGGCGGGCGTCGCCGAGGCACCGCTTGACGCCCGGCCCGCGTTTCCGCTGCCGCTCCCGCCTCCCTGACATCCCGCGAGCAGCATGACCGCACCCAAGGCGAGGGCGGACACCGAGACGGTGGTACGTCTGGAACGTATGACGAACGGAGACATGGGTGCTCTTCTCTCATCGCGTGACTTGCCGATGAGACGGCACGCACGAGCGGGACGGTTCCGGCGGGGGTCTCGTCGCCGAAGGGGACCGCAGCCTAGTGCGTGGTACCGCGGCCATCCTCATGAGGGTCGCCGACCGCGCCCCCCATCACGCCCATTACAGCGCCTGCCGCGCTTCGGCTTGCCCGATCCGTCGTCGAGGACCTGCTGCGCGAGCCGGTGGGGGAGATGCCACGCGCGGACGCGGTACAACACGACGGCCCCCGACCGTTCGCCTGGTCAGGGGCCGTTCTCACTGCTCTCAGTGCGGAGGCGGTGGGATTTGAACCCACGGTGACATCGCTGCCACGACGGTTTTCAAGACCGAGCCACTACCGCCACCCGACCCTACGCTGACCAGCACCGATGCCCGTCCCTCGGCTCATTTCGGGTCCTCTGGCCCACACATGGCCCACAGAATCTGGAATCCCGCGCCCGTGTGAGGGAGCGTTACCGCAGACCTGATGTGAGGCAGAGCACAGACGACTTCGGAGGTTCACCCGCCGTGGCCTGGCTCTTCGCGAGCCGCCCGACCTTGGCTAGCACAGAGTGCTTGGAACGCTCTGCGGTCGTGCAGATCAGCTACCAACGGGCTGCCATTGCCCGCAGCGCTCACTGTTGAAGGAGTAGTCGCTGGCGAGGATGGTCACTTGGACCCGCTTCGCCGCGCTGATGAAGTTGTTATCGATTGTCTCCCCGTTGGCATCAGTTCTTTCCCAGTAGCACCCATTAACGTTGGTGACGTAGTAGGTACCGGGCTTGATGTCAGAGCCCACGCGATAAACGCCATTGCCGAACACCCGCCCCTCGCCCTCAAGCTTGTTGCGATGTGCGGCGCTTCCAACGAGCTTCTCGATCTTGCTCTTGTCCGGATGGTCCGGGCACAGGAGCAGAGCCCCTCGAACCTCCGCAAGTTGCTCCTTGGAGCCCGCCTGCTGCAAGTACGACCAGCTCTCCGAACCAGACTGCGCGCAGAGGCCGTACAGAGTGGCGAGGCCGTCGAGGCTCTCCTCACCTCCGTAGGCGACCTGCACGGCCTTCACCTCCGTGTCACTCATCTGCGTGCCGCTGAGGGTGGCATCGCACACATCCTGCGCGGCCGCCCATGCCTCTTCCACTGTGGAGTAGTACTCACCGGAGCAGTCGATCTCGTCAACGACGACAGGATCGGGTGCGTCGACACCGTCGGTCTGCTCAGTCGGGCTCTCAACAGCTTCCACCGTGCTTGTCGCCTTCTTCGGTTGAGCGTGCTGCGTCTTACCCGACGAGCTGGAGCAGCCTGCAACCAACAGGCTTGCTGCCACAACACTCATGATCTTCTTCATTGGCCCCCCTTACTCACCGAGGCACTCAGACTCCCCTGCCGGCACCGCGGTTACGGTGCACAGTAAATGACCAGCGCCCGTTCGTGGAGACGTTCGCGTAGCGATGTTGCCTTCCGCTGGTCAAACCACCGTTACCAGAAGCCACAGCAGCAGCCGTTCAATGCCCCGGCTAGTAAGCGACCCTCTCGACTCCAGGACCCATCAAACTCTCCTGAGCTGCTCATTGGGGCCGGGAGCCTTACAGAGCCTGGAAACACCCCAACGTATTGATCTATCCTTACCGCACCGGACTCTGAGGGGGGACACCCGTGCGACTGCCCACATGGCGAAGGAAGTCAAGCATTGATGACAAGTTCGAGAGCTACGTAATAGATGCTCTCAATGAGGCGAAAGTCGATGAAGGGGACGAGGGGAGGATCGAGCAAATCGCAACCCAATCCGTTGAGCTTTTTACCGAACAGATGGGGCGTCGCATAGCAACCAAAGTGGCAAGAAATAGAAAATCCTTCCGAATAAACAGCAAAATGGACGAAGGTTTCAACAGACGTCTACGCGGCCGGTACCGAAAAGCGTTTAAAAGCTACACAATAACTGCCGCGTGCGCACTAGAGGCAGGCGAGACACAAGCGGCTAAGCCCTACGCCTCGCTCAGTGATGAAGAAAAGGCGATCCGCTATGCACTGATCGGACTTCACGCCAAGGGATGCAGAGTGGCAGGGGAAGTCTATGCGCTCCTGATCAACGGCTTCCCGGAAGGAGCGCTAGCCCGATGTCGAACGCTGCACGAGATGGCGGTAGTAGCTGGAGCGCTTGCCGACTCCGCAAGTGATCCCGCGCACAGGGATCTCGCAGTCAGATATCTCGTCCACGCCGTAATTGACGCACGTCGAAGCGCACTTCAATATCAAAGGGATCACGCCACCCTAGGCATGGAACCGCTCGAACAGGAGTTTATGGACGAATTGGAGGACCGCTACAATGCAGCGATCGCCAAGTACGGCACCGATTTTAAGAGAGAGTACGGTTGGGCCAAAAACTATTGCCCCGACGACAATCTTGGCGGCATAGAGCGTAAAGTTCGCATGGGACACATGCGGAGCTACTTCAAACTGGCCAGCAACGAAGTGCACGCTGGCTCGCGAGGAATATCACTCAACATATCAGATTATAGAGGCGAGGCGGTGTGGCAAGCCGGAAAGAAAAATACAGGGCTCACCGAACCAGCCTCAATGGCCCTGAATTCTCTCTATCAACTCACAGTCATGCTTCTAGTGAAGGGGCTCCCAAACGGTACGGATCTAACCAATCTGGTGGTACTAAAGTCCCTAGATGAAATGCGCACGCGGACAGAGGAACTGTTCCTAGAGGTAGAGGAAAAAATTCATGCAGCCGAACAAGAGGTCAGGAGGTCACTGAATCTATAATCGCCCTCAACTGCCTTCCCCCAGCCAAGCATAGCGATCGTGAATTCCAGGGACCCGATCGCCTGAACTGCCACACCGCCTGAGGTTGTGCATATAACGACGCCTATCCTTAGCTACGTGTCGTCATCTGCGTCGTGATTACCACACAGCGGAACCCGGTGTCGTCATCGTGCATAGTTTCGTCCGCGTCGTTGGCGATAGCTGGCGTTCCCCGAAACAAGGGGCTCGTAAAGGCGCTGCCACGGAGTTGGTACCGCCCCGGCGTGGTCGGCGTCGCAAGCCATTCCCACACGTTGCCCACCATGTCGTAGACCCCGTAGGGCGAAACGCCGCTGTGGTACCGAGAGACGGACGTCGTGCGCTCAACGCCGGTCTCCCGGACATTGCACTTGGCGGCTGTCTTCTGGTCTCCCCAAGGGAACGTGCGCCCCGACGTGCCGCGCGCGGCCTTCTCCCACTGTTCGGCCGTGGGGAGCGACTTCCCTGCCCATGTGGCGTACGCCTGCGCGTCTCGCCACGTCACGTGCACGACGGGGTGGTCATACAAGTCTCGGGGACATCGACCGTTCTCCCAGTGCTCGGGCATTGGGTGCCGGGTTGCCGCGCAGAACCGCGCATAGTCGGCGTTGGTCGTCGGGAAGGTGTCGATGTGGAACTCGTCTACCCACACAGGTTCGTCGTCCTCCCCCGACAGGAAGATGCCTTCCGGAACGTAGGCCATGAGCTTGCCGTCCCCGGGATGCTTGACGTAATCGCCGCTTCTTGTCTGGCTTTCGTCAGGTTCGATGATCGCTCGGGTGGGGACGTCGTCCGCAGCGAGGATGCCGACGAAGCGACCCTGAGCATCCTGCTCGGCCTTAGCGAGCAGGGTGTCTAACGCGGCCTGATTCACCATGCGGAGCGAGGCTTGTTCGCCGTCTGCTTCCCACCGGGAGACGATGCGATCGGACACCCCCAGCTTCTCGGCAAACTCCATGAGGCTCATCCGTACGGCCTCACGGAGTGCCTTCACTTCACGTCCGGTCCATTTCGTAACGAGTGGCATGTGCTACCCCTGTTGTGAGCCGCCGCCCCGTGGGGACGGCGGCACGCGTGTCTACAGACGCTCTCCGGGAATGCCTGCGTAGGCATCACGCAGTGCAGTGAGCACCGGATGGTCTTGCGGGAACCGCACGTCATCGAGCGCGCTCACGGTACGGACGCCGATCGTCACGTTGGTGGCGAATGCCGCCGCCATGCTGGAGACATCAGCGAGCCGTACGGGAGCAGTGATCTGCTTGGGCGAATCAAGGCCCTGGAGCAGCAGCATCGTGGTGCCGGGGAGCACCGGAGCCTCAGGCCAGATGACCGTGCCCTCGTGGTCGACGAAGCCGAGGTTCCACGTACCACCCTCGGACACCAGGCCGTCAGGTTCGACGAACACGGCGTCGTCGAATCCAGCGAGCTGAGCGTCACGGCGGAGCTTGAGCTGTGGGTGAAGGCCAATGTGCTTCACCTCTGCGTTGTCGCGGGTGAAGGTGAAAGTCTTGGCTGTCAGAGGCGGAGGCGGCATGGCGCCGGCAGGCCGCAGGTTCACCAGGATGTGCGGATCCTTGGCGTCACTGGGGCGTCCCATGTCGAGCGCAGGGTCAAAGACGGTGACCCGGAGGCCGGCAACGCCGGTGACACCGTCGGCTACCTTGCGGATGTACTCCAGCGTCTTCTGCCGGTCCAACTCGACGCCGAAGACGATGCGGCAGTCACGCACCAACCGGTCCAAGTGGAGCGAGAGCCCCCGGATCGTGCCGTCCTCCATCCGCATGGACGTGAAGTGTCCGTAGTTCGTGAGAGCGAGATTCTCAAGCTGGTCTAGGGTGACGGGCTTCCCGTTGAGTTCGGCCATGCAGCCAGTCTTGCAGCCTCTGACGGACCGCCAACACCCTCGCTGCCAGCCAAAGTTCGGATTAGTTCGGTGCGGGGGCAGGGGGAGTACGTACTCACGACGCCCTCGCCGGGACACGCTTAATGCATGACGACGAGGACACCGCGAGAGACGCTAGGCGCCGGGCTCACCCTCAGTGGGGCCCACGGCCGCCTCAAGCTGCTTGACGCGCTCGACGAGGCCGGCCAGCTCGGTCGAGACGCGCGCGACTTCGGCTTGGAGGTCGGTCAGGCGCTGTGCCGCCTCGCGGGGCCCTTGCTCGCCGGGGGCGGTATCCCGGACGTAGGTACCGCTCCCTGCGACGCCTTCAACCAACCCCTCGTCCCGGAGCTGTGCGTAGGCGTTCTGGACGGTCATCAGGGAGACGCCAAGTTTCTTGGCGTAGGCGCGCCCACCGGGGAGCCGATCCCCAGGGCCGAACGTCCCCGCAGCGATCTCGTCTCTGATCCTGGCGGCGATTTCGCGCGCGTTGGGCTTCCTCTTCGGCTGTGAGTCCACTCGGAAAGCGTACTTGACCTAGGTCGCTCGCAACCCGAGCGCGGGACCGCTTGACGCGGCGAAGTGACCTAGGTAGCTTTCTCATCAACGGCAAGCGACCTAGGTCAATTGCTTCGAAGTGGCTTTGACCTGCTCGAACAGCGTCCGGCTGCACGGCCCGGATTGAGCGCTGCGACGAACTCAACAGAGTGCCGACCCAGCCGCATGAACACGTGCGGTCGATGGGTGCGGGTCACCATCCCGACCGCCCATGTCGGGCCGGGTGACCTGCCTGGATCTCCGCCCGAGGGGCGGGGACCGGCTTTGCGTGATCTCTCATCCGCAGCACCTTCGCGGCCTATAGCCGCAAACAAGTACGTCAACGCGCTCCGCAGCTCATGCGCTGCGGCCGGTTGCCTCCGCTGCTCGTCTCGTACGAGCAGCGCTGAGGGGAGCCGGACATTCCGACTTCAACGGCGTGCGCCCCCGGTGCGGGAACACCGGGGGCGCTGTTCGGGCCGTTCCTGACTGAGAGGAAGACGACCCAATGGAGCACATCGTCACTGTTCAGGACGCTGTTACTGCGTTCGCCGACTGGGCGGAGCCCACGGACGCGGAACTGGATGCGATCGAGCGTGAGATGCCGCTGATCCTGGCGGACGTCGACCTGGTCGACGCGCAGATCGTCGTCCTGGACCGCACGCCGACGGAGCTGGACACCCAGCGCATCCGCCGTGCCCGCCGGCGCCTGCTCGCTGCCCGCCGCGCGCTCGCCAACCGCACCGCCAGCGCGAGCCTGCCGGGGGGTGCGGCGTGATGCCGAAGACGTTCACGGCCCACATGACGGCAAGCTTCGGCCGGTGGAGCACGTACGTCGTCCGCCGGGACCTGCCTGCGCCGTGGCCTGAGCGCGTGATCGGTCCAGTGGAGGCAGAGCGGGTGCCCTCGTTCATTGACCGTTCACGGGCGCTTGCCGCGCTGGGCTACGAGCTGGTGCCGGGGGCGGTGTGGGAGTGGGCCGAGTTCCGCGCCGACCCGGGCGATGCCGCCTCGCCGTTGCGGCTGCTGGGCATTGCCCGGGTGCGTTCACGCTCGGGGGTGGTCGCGTGAACGCTGTTCATATCCGTTCAGCGGAGCGCGCCCTGTCGGCCGGTACGTGGCTGATCGTGTCGGGTGCGATGCTGTACTCGATCCTCACCGTCACCCCGCTCGCTGCCGCTCATACGCCGGCGAAGTGGGCGTGGACGGCGCCGATCCTGCCGTTGGTCGTGGACGCTGCGGTGGTCATCGTCGTCCGCCTGGACGCGGTGCTGGCCCGGCTAGGCGGGCACGGTGGGCGGTGGCCGGTCGTGCTGCGGTGGATGACCGGCTGCATGACGCTGGCCCTGAACGTCGCCGACTCCGCGCTGAAGGACGACCTGGTCGGCGTGGCCGTGCACGCCGTTGCCCCGCTCCTGCTGATCGTGACCGCCGAGACGGGGCTCGCCTACCGGCGCGCCATTACGGCCGCCGTAGCGCGGTTGGAGGCCGAGCAGCGTGCCGAGCGCGAAGCGCGCGAGCGGGCCGCCGCTGAGCGCCGTGAGGCGGCGGAGCGGCGGGCCCGTGAGGAACGCGAGCACGCCGCCATGCTGGCCCGTGAACAGCGTGAACACGAGGCGCGTCTCGCCCGTGAGCAGACCGAACGTGAGGAAGCCGCCCGCCGCCAGGAGCAGGCCGAGCGCGAGGCCCGTGAACGCCGTGAACGCGAGCGTGAACAGCAGCAGCGCGAGCGTGAACGCATCGAGCGTGAGGCCGCTCAACGTCGCGAGCGGGAGCGGCTGGAGCGCGAGGCTGAAGCACGCCGGCAGCAGCAGGAGCAGGCCGAGCGTGAACGCCGTGAACGCGCCGAGCATGAGGAGCGGGCGGCGCGTGAACGGGCCGCGCTGCTGTCCGGCGGCCCGGCTGTGGAGAAGGTTGCGGAGGACCGGGCGCACGCCATCGTCGCCGCCGCGTTCGCCGAGGGCCTGGCGGTGCGTGCCGCAGCGGAGTTGTGCGGCTGGTCGGTCGGGTGGGTCTCCGCCCGCTACGCCGAACTGCGCGGACCGGTCAACGGCACCCACGTTGACCTTGCCGGTGCGGGCCGGTGACGCCCGCAACTCTGCCGGTCTTCCGGTGGCGGCTCGCCCCGGACGGTCTGGCCACCCGCCGTCAGCTCCGAGCACAGGGGTTGCGGCCGGGTGGTCAGGACGTGGCCGCTCAGTTGGAACGCCCCCGCCGGCGCGGCCGGCCGCCGCTGGTCGCCTACCTCTACCGCGTCGACCTTGCCGCGCCGGTCCGGCCGATGACGCCGGGCCGGTGGGCGGCGCTCGCCAAGGCGAACCGTGCCCGCCGTCTCTGCCCCGAGTGCCGGCGGGACGCCGGATACGTCATCCCCGCCGCGCTCGGCATGTGTGTGCCGTGCGCCTACCCCGAAGGAATCGCAGATGGAATCGCTGCCTGACGTGCCCCGGGTCGTGCAGCTCCCCGACGGCACCTACACCTACACCAACCACCTCCCCACCCCGCCCGCGCAGTTCAGCGGGCCGCAGGTCATCCACCAGCACGTGCATCAGGCGCCGCCGGACCGCACCGTTCAGCGCGTCGCCCTGGGAGCCGGGATGGGTGCCGGCACCGTCGCGGCCGGCGTGTACTTCGGCCCGCTCCTGGTCGGTGTCCTCACCGCCATGGCCGCCAATCTCGCCCTGCTGGCGCTGATTGCGGTGGTGTGTGCGTGGGGTGTCGTCACTGTCGTCCGCTCGGTGGGCGGCGAGGACGGCAAGCGGGCCGCGAGCACCCTGCGTCGTTCCCGCGGCCGTCGCTGACGGCTGCCCGTGACCCCCGGCACGCCGAGGGTTGTGGGGAGCCGGACAGTCCGGCCCGGAACGGGAGTGACCGAGATGAGCAAGCAGCCTCGCCTGACCGCTGGTGAGAAGACGCAGATCGCTTGGTACGTCGCCCGCATGTACAAGCGCGGCCTGGCTGACGACCGCCAGTACGGCGGCCGGGTCGACCAGCGCGACCTGCAGCGCAAGGTCGACCGCGTTCTGGAGCAGGCGCGCAAGCGCGAAGAGCGCGCCGGCAAGCGCAAGTAGCAACGCCCCGGGGGCGGCCGTCCCGGCCAAGGAAACCGGCCGCCCCCGGGCCACCCACCACCCTCTTGAGCAGCAGGGAGCCTCCAGCATGGCTGACAGCACCATGGGCCCGCACCTGCGGCCCGTACCAGACCCCGACGACGCGCCGGCCGCCCCCGTCGCGGTCGACAACCCCGCCCTCCCCGACCCGAAGGTGCGCATCGAGAAGCGCAAGCCCGTCCTGGCCGGATGGCTGACCAACAAGCGCGACTTCACCGCCACGGCCAAGCACGCCGCCGCGAACGCCGGGTACTCCGCCCTCTTCCACGGCGTCCGCCTGCCGGTTTACGCCGGGCGACTCACCCTCATGGCCCCCCGGGGCGCGTGCCGGTTCGTCGCCGCAACCAACCGGTGGGTGTGGGACCGCGAAGCCGCCCCGCTCCGTGAGTTCGCCGTACGCACTGAGGACGTCGAGGAGTACATGCGCCTCGCCCGCCTCCGCGCCGGCCGCATCCGCCTGCGCGGCCTGGTCACCCTCGTGGCGGCCGTGTTCGGGGGCGGGTTCGCCCTCTACCTGTACGTCCTCGCCCCCGCCTTCCTCTACGCGTTCGCCACCGGCGGAGTGATGTTGCTCGGTCTCGGTGGTCAGCAGCCCGACGCCCCCGTCGTCGGCCCCGCCGTCCTCAAGACCGAGGTGCAGAAGCTCACCGGGTCCATCGTCCTGCGCGGACTCGACAGCATTGGGAACGCCAAGGTCACCGCCGCGATCAAGAAGGGCGGCGACATGAACGGCCTGCGGTTCGTCTCGGAGATCGTGCGGGACGGGCCCGGCTACCGCGCCGACCTCGACCTCCCCTACGGCGTGACGCCCGACGACATCATGAAGGAGCGCGAATCCCTGGCCTCCGGTCTCCGACGCAAGACCGGCTGTGTGTGGCCCTCCCCCGACCCTGAGCAACACGAAGGGCGGTTGGTGCTGTGGGTGGGCGACAAGCCGATGAACGAGACCACCAAACCCGCTTGGCCGCTCGCCAAGACCGGCACCGTCGACCTGTTCCGGCCCGTCGTGTTCGGCAACGACCAGCGCATGCGGGACGTCGCCGTCACCCTCATGTTCGCGTCCGTCGTCGTCGGGTCGATTCCGCGTATGGGCAAGACGTTCCTGATGCGGTTGTTCCTGCTCATCGCCGCTCTCGACCCGCGCGCAGAGGTGCACGCGTTCGACTTCAAGGGCACCGGCGACTTCGGCGCCCTGGAACCGGTCTGCCACCGCTACCGCGCCGGCGAGGAAGACGACGACATCGCCTACGTCGTGGAGACGCTGCGGGAGCTGAAAGAGGAACTGCGCCGGCGGGCGAAGGTCATCAAGTCCCTGCCGCGCTCGCGGTGTCCGGAGTCGAAGGTCACCCCGGAACTCGCCGCCGACAAGAAACTCGGGCTGCACCCGATCGTGGTCGGGTTCGACGAGTGCCAGGTGCCCTTCGAGCACGAGGAACACGGCAAGGAGATCGAGGCCATCTGCACCGACCTGGTCAAACGCGGCCCCGCCCTCGGGATCGTGGCCATGTTCGGCACCCAGCGCCCCGACGCCAAATCCCTGCCCACCGGCATCAGCGCCAACGCCGTCCTCCGCTTCTGCCTCAAGGTCATGGGCCAGCCCGCCAACGACATGGTCCTCGGTACGTCGATGTACAAGTCGGGCTACCGCGCCACGATGTTCTCCCGCTCGGACCGGGGGATTTGCTGGATGGCAGGTGAGGGGGACGACCCGCGCATCGTCGCCTCCGCGTTCGTGGACGCGGTCGCCGCCGAACGCATCGTCGCCCGCGCCCGCCAGGCCCGCGAGGCCTACGGCAACGTCACCGGCCACGCCATCGGCAAAGGCCCCGAGAACACGGGCAGTGGCTCCGACATCCTCGCCGACGTCCTGGACGTCATCGCCGACGACGAGAAGGCCGTGTGGTGCGAGCGCATCGCGACCCGGCTCGCCGCCGCCCACCCGGAGACCTACACCGGCTGGCAGGGCGAGAACGTCACCGCCGCGCTCAAGCCGTGGGGCATCAAGCCGGGCCAGGTGTGGGGGCAGACCGACGACGGCGAGGGCGCCAACCGGCGCGGCATCAAACGCGCCGACATCACCGCCGCGATTACACGCCGTAACGCCGACCGGGCCGCCGCCTGACCCCAGCACCGTTGCTAGACCTAGCAGCTCCGCCCGCTAGGTCTAGCAACCCCACTAGCGCCCCACAGGGCCGCTGATCAGCTCACTAGCGTCTAGCGGCCCACCTGCGAAAACCCCCGAAACCAGCCCTGTGAAGGGAAGTGAGCCCCCGTGGCTCTCGCTAGCCTCGCCGTCCTGCTCATCCTCACCGGTTACGCAGCGTTGTGTGCCATCCGGCCGTTCGCCCGCTGCCGGAAGTGCTCCGGGATCGGCGTCCGCATCGGCCGCCGCACCGTCAAAGCCTGCCGCCGCTGCCGAGGACAGCGCTACCGGCTCCGGGCCGGACGCCGACTGCTCAACACCGGACGCGACATCCACCGCGCCGGCACCCGACGCCCCGACCGCTACGACACCGACAGGAGCTACACGCCATGGTCGTGACCGTCTCCCTCGTGTTCATCTTCGGACTCGTCCTGTTCTTCCTGCTCCGCTCCAACAGCCTCAGCGCCGGATCCGCGTTCGTCGCGGCCATGTTCGGCTTCTTCCTCGCCTCCACCGGCGCCGCCGGCCCCATCAACAACATGGCCGCCGCCGTCGTCAGCTCCATCCACGGCCTATGACCCGGCCCGGCACCTTCGAGATCCGCGTCATCTGCGCACCCGAGCAGGCCGAACGGGTCACTGCCGCGCTCGCCGGCACGTTCACCACCGGCCCGGCACGGGCCTACCCGACGCGTGAGCGAACCCGCGTCCGGCTCTACCTCACCGCCACGGCCCCGGCGCCCGCACCGGCACTGCCGCCGGTGGTGTCGGACCGCTAGAGCGCACGAACAAGGGCGGCCCCCGTCTCGGCAAAGTCCGGGGCCGCCCTGACACCCAGCATCCATCGAAGGAACTGGAGACACCCAGCATGACCCAACCCACCCCGATCCGGCGAGTGCCGGACGCGTTCCGGCCCGTGCGGGTCCTGGACGCGTTCTGCTGCATCGGCGGAGCCACCGAGGGCTACAAGCGACTCGGCTGGCACGTCACCGGCATCGACATCACCGCGCAACCGGACTACCGGGGCGACGACTTCCGCCAGGGCGACGCGGTCGCATTCATCCTGGCCCATGGCCAGGAGTTCGACTTCATCCACGCCTCGCCGCCGTGTCAGGGCGAGGGCGCCCCGACCAAGGGCACCAACGCCGCCCGCAACGCCGCGATCGGCCGGACCTACCCCCGCCTGATCACCCCCACCCGGGCCGCGCTGGAGGCGACGGGGCGGCCGTACGTGATCGAGAACGTGGCCGGCTCCGAGGTCCGCAAGGACATCCGCCTGTGCGGGGAGATGTTCTCGCTCGCGGTGCTCATGCACCGCTACTTCGAACTCGGCCGCTGGTCGACCGTGCAACCGGCCCACCCCCGACACCGGGGCAGGGTGCGCGGCTGGCGCCACGGCGCCTACCACCACGGCCCCTACGTCGCCGCCTACGGCAAGGGCGGCGGCAAGGCCACCACCGAAGAGATCCGCCACGCGAAGGGCATCGACTGGTCCACCGACCACCTCCGCCTGCGCGAGGCGCTGCCGCCCGCCTACACCGAGTGGATCGGCCGGGCCTTCCTCACCGACCGGCTCACCGTGGGTCTGGGGGCGGCCGCATGAACGAGGACCTGATGCGGGCCGCCCTGGAGGCCGCCGAGCGTGGCTGGCACGTCTTCCCCCTCCGCCCCGGCAGCAAGCCGCCCGCCCTGCACGGCGAGAAGAACTGCACCCGCAGCGGCGAGTGCGCGAACGGACACGTGAAGTGGGAACAGCGCGCCACCATCGACTCCGCCCGCATCCGCGCCGCGTGGTCGCGTGCGCCGTTCAACGTCGGTATCGCCACCGGCCCGTCCGGGCTGGTCGTGGTCGACCTGGACACGCCAGAGCACAAGGGCAGTTCGGACGCGCCTGACGGCGCGGCAACCTTTGAGGCGCTCTGCGAGCGCGCCGGCCACGCCGTCCCCGACACCTACCGGGTGCGGACCGCGAGCGGTGGAACACACCTGTACTTCACCGCCCCCACCGGCCTGAAGCTCGGCAACACGGCCGGGACCGTGGCCGAGTCGGTCGACACCCGGGCATGGGGCGGATACGTGGTCGCCGCCGGCAGCACCACCCCCGCCGGACGGTACGAGGCTCTGTGCGGCTCTGTGGCCGCCCCTCTGCCGTCGTGGCTGCAAACCATCCTGCAACCCGCCCCCGTCCGCCCTGCGGCCCCGCTGAGGCTCCCTGCGGTCGACGGCAGCCGCGCCGCACTGGCCGCACTGGAAGCCGAGTGCACGGTCGTGGCCGCAGCGCCGGAAGGCGAGCGGAACACCACGCTGAACCGGAGCGCGTTCAAGGTGGGGCGGTTCGTCGCGTGGGGCGACCTCCCCCGGCACGTGGCAGAGGACGCCTTCCAAGGGATCGGCGAGGCGGCAGGACTCACCGCTGCCGAGTGCCGCACCACCGTGCGCAGCGCTCTGGACAGCTCCATCCGTAAAGCCCGGCCCCGGGAGGTGGCATGAGCGCCCCCGCAACCCCCCGCTTGGAAGGCCAACCCCCAGCGCCCACCCGCCGCCACGACGCCGGACCGACCGCACTCGGGCCGGTCGTGGGCGGGCCGAAGGTCGCCGCCCGTCAGGGCGTCCGAACTGCACTTCGCTCTGACCCGCACGAGAGCGACGGACGCTTCGCCGTCGCCTGGCTGCACATCAGCGCGCCGCGCGGCGCGGTGCCCACGGCCACCTCCAAGTGCGCGTGCGGCTGGGACCGCAGCGCCGTCGGCCACGACCGCGTGGCCGCTCTGATCGGGGCCCATGCTGCCCACCGAACCGCCTGCCCGCTGCGCAACCCCCAGGAAGGAAGGGCCGCCGCATGACCCCCACCATCGACGGAGCCGCACTGCTCAACGAGGTGGAAGCCTTCCACCGGCGCTTCAACGTCTTCCCCACCGAAGCGGCCTACGTCGCCGTGACGCTGTGGGACGCGCACGCGCACCTGATCGAGTGCTTCGAGACCACACCCCGGATCGCGTTCCTGTCCCCGGAGCCGGGGTCGGGCAAGTCCCGGGCGCTGGAGATCGTGGAACTCCTCACCCCCCGCCCGGTCACCACGGTGTCCGCGTCGGCGAACGCCCTGTACCGGCTGGTCGACTCCGCCGCCGGACTCCCGACGGTGCTGTTCGATGAGGTGGACACCATCTTCGGACCCAAGGCAGGGGCAGATGAGGCCCTGCGCGGCTTCCTGAACGCCGGATACCGGCGCACGGCCGGCGCCCTGCGGTGTGTGGGTGAGGGCTCCAACCAGAACGCGCAGATCTTCAACTCCTACTGCGCCGTGGCCATGGCGGGACTCGGCTCCCTGCCGGACACCGTTCTGACCCGCTCGGTCATCATCCGCATGCGCAAGCGCGCCCCCAACGAGAAGGCGGAACCGTACCGTCAGCGCAAGCACGAGGTGCAGGGGCACGCCGTGCGCGACCGCCTCGCCAAGTGGGCTGACGTCGTCCGCGACCAGGTGGCGGGCGCGTGGCCCGAGATGCCCGAGGGTGTCACCGACCGGCCGGCGGACGTATGGGAACCCCTGCTCGCCGTCGCCGACGCGGCCGGCGGTCACTGGCCCGCACGGGCCCGTGCCGCCTGCCTTGAACTGATCAGTGCCGCCCACGACAACGACGAAGCATCCCTCGGGGTCCGGCTGCTGACCGACCTGCGCGACAAGGTGTTCTGCGGCGAGGACCGCATGCCCACCGCCGCGATCCTCGAATGCCTGCTCGCCATGGACGACGCGCCATGGGGCGACCTGGACGACAAGCCGATCAACTCCCGCACCCTCGCCCGGATGCTCGGTCAGTACGTCACCCCGAACAACAAGCCGATCAAACCGCGCGGCATCCGCACGCCCTCCGGGTTCCCCAAGGGCTACTACGCGGAAGACCTCACCGACGCCTGGACGCGGTACTGCCCTCCCTCCCCCGGAGAATCCGCCACGTCCGCCACGTCCGCCACACCGCAGGTCAGCGGGGGTGAATCCGTGGCGGATACCGCCACCGTCGTCCGCCACGCGTCCGAGGAATCCGCCACGCAACCCACCCTCGCCGGCTGACCAATCCGGCACTCGCCCCGCCGCCACAACGGTCCGAGTGTGGCGGCACCTATCCGCCACAGAACCGCTATCCGCCACACGATCAAGGCTCTGACCTGCGGTGTGGCGGCGTGGCGGACGTGGCGGATCCCTCAGAGGGAAGAAGACCGAAGGAGTCACCGCCTTGGCCGGCACCAAGATGCTCAAGCTCCCCGAAGTCCTCGAAGAGATCGAGATGAGCCGCGCCGCCTTCTACCGGATGCGCGCACGCGGCCAGGCCCCGCGCCTGATCAAACTCCCCAACGGACAGCTCCGCTGCCGCCGCAGCGACCTGGACGCCTGGTGGAAGCGGTGTGAGCAAACCGCCGCGTAAATCCGATCACCCCAGAGGGGCCCGCGCTCAGCGCGGGCCCCTCGCTCTGCCTGGAGAGACATGCTCACGTACGACGTAGATATCTGGTCCATCCGCAAGCGCGCCGGCCGCCCAAAGCCGTGGGAACTCCGATGGCGGGTGGGTGAACGCCCCCACTCCCGCAGTTTCAAGCTCAAGCCTCAAGCGGATGGCCGCCGGGCGGAGTTGATGGCCGCTCTCCGCGACCATCAGCAGTTCGACGAGGAGACCGGTCTTCCCGCGGCTGAGTTGATGGCTCGCTCATCTCCCTCGTGGTTCGACCACGCGACGGAGTACGTGCTCATGAAATGGCCGCGTGCCGCCGCCAAGCACCGGGCGAGCATCGCGGAATCGCTCGCCGTCGTCACCCCCGTACTCGTCACCACCAAGCGCGGGGTGCCCCGTGCCAAAGTGCTGCGTGCCGCGCTGTACCAGTGGGCATTCCGTGCCGCTCGTAACCCGGAAGGCGTGTGGGTGCCTCGCCACATGGCAGAGGAGCCGCCGAGCGAGATCTGCGCCGCGCTGGAGTGGATTGCCGCCCACTCACGCAAGGTCAAGGAACTGGAAGACCCCGCACTCCTACGTCCTGCCCTCGAAGCGCTCTCCCTCAGGTTGGACGGGAGCAAGGCCGCAGAGAACACGGTCCGTCGTAAGCGCATGGTGCTGAGCAACGTGCTGCGCTACACGGTGGAGGAGAAAGGCCTTCTCACGGCGAACCCGCTGCCGCGTGTGGACTGGACACCGCCCGAGAGCGACGACGAAATCGACTTCCGGTACGTGCCGGGCCCGGACGTGGCCCGCGCCCTGCTCGGGGCAGTGCGCGACTCCGGGCCGCGCGGCGAGCACCTTCACGCGTTCTTCGGATGCCTGTACTACGCGGCCATGCGACCCGGCGAGATCGTCGCTCTCAAGGCATCAGACTGCACCTTGCCGCCGAACTCGCCGGACAACGTCAAGGAGTGGGGAGAGCTGCTGCTCGGAGAGAGTCGCCCGGAGGTGGGTGGAGGCTGGACGGACGACGGTACGTCGTACGAGACGCGCGGTCTGAAGCGTCGGAAGCGGGGGGCAACGCGCGCCGTCCCCATCCCTCCCGTCCTGGTGCATCTACTCCGTGAGCACATCGCCCGGTATGGCACTGCCGACGACGGCCGGCTGTTCCGGGCAGCGCGGGGAGGGCGGGTGCCGTCCACTGAGTACTGCGACGTGTGGGAGAAAGCGCGCAAAGCCGCTCTCTCGCCGCGCGAGACGGAATCCGCCCTCGCCGCAGTCCCCTACTCCCTGCGGCACGCGGGCGTCTCCCTATGGATCAAATCGGGGGTGGACCCCGCTGAAGTCGCCGCCCGGGCCGGCCACAGCATCGCCGTGCTGTACCGCTTCTACGCCAAGATCCTTAAGGGCGGTCAGCAGCACTCCAACAACCTGATCGCTCGGGCGCTGGACGGGGAGGATCAGCCCTGATCCTGGCCCACGGATGGCCCATACGCACTGGTCAAAGGCGGGATACGGGCGAGCCAGGGTGAGACAGGCTGCACGCAGAAGGGGTGTCCCGGCGACCGAGACACCCCTTCTGACCTGCACTGTCTATGACCTGGGCGGAGGCGGTGGGATTTGAACCCACGGTGACATCGCTGCCACGACGGTTTTCAAGACCGTTCCCTTCGGCCGCTCGGGCACGCCTCCCCGCGCCGCACGGTGGGTGTGGCGCGGGTACAGGTTACCGGCCTGACGAGGTGTCCTGGGCGGTGGTCCTGAAGGGGGCGTCAGTTGTCGCCCTGGCGGGCGCCCAGGGTGAGGGTCACCGTGTGTTCCTGGCCGGAGCGCTTGTAGGTGACCTGGACCTTGTCACCCGGCTTGTGGGTCCAGATCTCGCCGATCAGGGTCGGGCCGCTGTCGATCACCGTGCCGTCGAGCTTGGTGATGACGTCACCGGGCTTGAGGCCGGCCTTGTCCGCCGGGCCGCCCTGCTCGACCGCCGCGGAGCCGGCCGCGCCCTGGTCGGTGATCTTCGCGCCGTTGGTGGTGTCCTCCAGGGACACCGAGGCACCGATCTTGGCGTACACCGGCTTGCCGGTCTTGATCAGCTGCTGGGCGACGTACTTGGCCTGGTTGATCGGGATGGCGAAGCCGAGTCCGATGGAGCCGGACTGCCCGGAGCCGAAACCGCCGCTCCCGGTGGACTGGATCGCGGAGTTGATGCCGATGACCGCGCCCGAGGAGTTCAGCAGGGGGCCACCGGAGTTGCCCGGGTTGATCGACGCGTCGGTCTGCAGGGCGCTCATGTACGACGCCTTGCTGCTGGCGCTGCCGTCACTGGAGGCCACCGGGCGGTTCTTGGCGCTGATGATGCCCGTGGTGACCGTGTTGGACAGCCCGAACGGGGCGCCGATGGCGATGGTCTCGTCGCCGACGGCCACCTTGTCCGAGTCGCCGAGGGCGAGGGGCTTGAGGTCCGAGGGCGCGTTCTTCAGCTTGATGACCGCGACGTCGTACCCCTGCGCGTGCCCGACGATCTCGGCGTCGTACTTCTTGCCGTCGGGGAATGTCGCCGTCAGCTTGCCGCCGTCCACGGCGTCGGCCACCACGTGGTTGTTGGTGACGATGTGGCCCTGAGTGTCGAACACGAACCCGGTGCCCGTGCCGCCCTCGCCGCTGCTGCTCTCGGCCTCGATGGTGACCGTGCTGGGCAGCGCCTTGGCCGCCACGTTGGCGATGGTGCCGGGGGCGCGCTTGACCTGGGAGGCGGTGCCGTCGGAGGCGGAGACGGTGGTGGAGCCGTGGTTGTCGTTGTCCTTGGCCAGCGTGTAGCCGATGCCGCCGCCCAGGCCGCCCGCGACCAGCGCGGCCACCAGGACCGCGGCGAACAGTCCACCACGCTTGCTGCGGGGCTTCGGCGCGGGCTGCTGGTAGGAGGCGCCCCAGCCAGCGGGGCCGCCAGGTCCGCCCGGGCCGGCCGGTGCGCCCGCGCCGCCGTCGGCGTAGGAGGGCGTGGCGGGCGGCGGAGGCGGCCACGATGCGTCCGAAGCCGGGTGCGCGGGGCCGGACGGCTGGTTCGCGGAGGGCTGCGCCTGGGTGTCGTACGGCCCCTGGTGGGCCGGTCCCTCGTGGGCCGGTCCCTCGTGGGCCGTCGCCTGGTGGGCCGTGGCCTCGGGCGCGCCGGGCGCGGACTGCGGCACCGGCGGGAGCGGAGCCGTCGGCGCGTTCCCGTCGGGCGCGGAGCCCTGCGGGGAAGCAGCGGGAGATGCCACCGGCGCGGGAGGCGCGGACGGGGCCGGGGGTACCGGGTTGCCCTCGTTCTCGGTGCTCACAGCTCTTCTCCTCGATCCACGGCTGTTGTCCTCGGTCCTACGGTCACGCTCGTCGGTCGTACGCACACGTTCGTCGGTCGCGCGCTCCCGCTCGTCGGTCGCACGGTCACGCTCGTTCGTTCATACTCGCTCACGCGCGCGGACGCCCCTCGGGGCACCCACGCGCGTGGGACACGGGCCCGCTGCGACGCAGTCGTACAGGGCCTGGTCCCGGTCGTATGCAGTCAGCTTTTCCCACGGGCCGTCAGAGCACCATAAGCGGTGGCTGTGGGTCCAGGGGCACCCTTTATATAGGGCTCTTCTGACAAAACTTACATAAGCCGCATCGCACGCGCCTCCGTTCGCCGCACGGACGTACCCGTGCCGCCCCACGTACCCGGCGACGGTGGCACCATGACGCGGTGACCCACGCACCACAGCACCGCATCCAGGTCGTCGCCCACCGGGGAGCCTCCGAGGACGCTCCCGAGCACACCCTGGCCGCGTACCGGAAGGCGATCGAGGACGGCGCGGACGCCCTGGAGTGCGACGTACGGCTCACCGCCGACGGCCACCTGGTCTGTGTGCACGACCGGCGGGTGAACCGTACCTCCAACGGCCGCGGTGCCGTCTCCGCCCTGGAGCTGTCCGACCTCGCGACCCTGGACTTCGGCTCCTGGAAGAACCGCGACGCCTGGCGCGGGCGGGACGAGGAGCCCGACTGGGAGCACCGGCCCGAGGACCGCGAGGAGACGTCGGTCCTCACCCTGGAGAGGCTGCTGGAGCTGGTCGCGGACGCCGGACGGCCGGTCGAACTGGCCATCGAGACCAAGCACCCCACGCGGTGGGCCGGCCAGGTCGAGGAGCGGCTCCTGGTGCTGCTGAAGCGGTTCGGCCTCGACGCCCCGGCCTCCGCCGACGCTTCGCCGGTGCGGATCATGAGCTTCTCGGCGCGCTCGCTGCACCGGGTGCGGGCCGCCGCGCCGACGCTTCCGACGGTCTACCTGATGCAGTTCGTCTCACCCCGGCTGCGGGACGGCCGGCTGCCCGTGGGCGTGCGGATCGCGGGCCCCTCGATGCGCATCGTGCGCGGTCACCCGGCCTATGTGGAGCGGCTGAAACGGGCCGGCCACCAGGTGCACGTGTGGACCGTGAACGAGCCCGAGGACGTGGACCTGTGCGTACGGCTCGGTGTCGACGCCATCATCACCAACCGCCCGCGCGCGGTACTGGGCCGGCTCGGCCGCGCGTGAGGTCGCCGCGCTGATCACAAGAGGGTCGTACAGCAAGAGGGTCGCACAGCAAGAGAGCGGTAAAGAGGCCGGTAAAGAGCTGTGCACGGGGCTTGACCCCGCTGCGCCACTGCTGGATGCTCCATTCTCGGCCACACCACTGAAATCAAGCCACACGAAGACGAGCCCGTCACGGGGAGTGCTCCGGCGCATTCGGTCCGTAAGTGATCGTTGTGAATGCGTCGTCGGACAGGGATTGGCCGGTTTCCGGTACAGGCCAATGGGGCATCCACACCGTGGCGTGGGGCAAAGGAGGTCTCGGGGGTGGCGTTGGTGGTGGCACAGGAGGTGCCCACGTCGTCGAGCATGGCCGTACCCCATGGCCCTGCGGGCGTGGGGAAGGCGCGGCACCGGATGCGCGCGCAGCTGCGCGGCGGCGGCGTTTCGGAATCAGTCATAGACGATGCCGTACTGATCCTTTCCGAACTTTTGAGCAACGCGTGCAAACACGGGCGCCCGCTGGGCGACGCACCGGCCGGTGACGGCGATGTCCGTGCCGCCTGGCAGGTGGACGCGCGCGGGCGGCTCGTGGTGGAGGTGACGGACGGCGGCGGCCCGACCAGGCCGACCCCGGCGACCCCGTCGGTCACCGCGCACGGCGGCCGCGGGCTCAACATCATCACCGCGCTCGCCGACGACTGGGGCGTCCGGGACGACGTCCACGGCGAGGTGACGGTCTGGGTGCTGGTCCACGAGGACGTGCACGGTCCGGACGCCGGACGGCACCGGGACGACTTCGCCGCACTGGGCTGCGCCCGGCCGGCCGTCGCCCCGATGTCCTCCGCGATCCCGGCGCTGACCGAGCTCGACTTCGCAGAGGCGTTCGAGAACCTGGACTGAACCGGCCCGGTTGCGGGCAGCGTCCACAGGCCACAGCTCTCCGGCCGCGGGCGTCGTCCACAGGCCACAGGTTTCTCGGCCGCAGGCGTTGTCCACAGGGTCGGTCCATCGACTGCGGCTTCAGTGGCCGGCCACGCGGGCCGTTGTCCACAGGTTCCCGTCGGCCGTGGCGTGAACGGCTAGGCTCGCGCCGTACGAGACGAGCCGCAACCGGGAGACACCCACGATGGCCAAGAAGCGCCCCCAGACGAAGGCCAACCGCCCGCAGCTCAGCGACGAAGAGATCCCGGTCGTCGGTGCCCGTGAGCCCTGCCCGTGCGGCAGCGGCCGACGGTACAAGGCGTGTCACGGCCGGGCCGCGGCGCACGCGGTGACCGAGCTGGTGCAGCGTCCGTTCGAGGGGCTGCCCGGCGAATGCGACTGGGTGGCGCTGCGCGAGCTGGTCCCGGCCGCCACGGTGGAGCTGCCGCTCAAGGACGGCCTGCCCGGGGGCGTCCCGTCGGTCACGCTCGCCACGGTGCTGCCGATGGCCTGGCCCGCGCTGCGCCGCGACGACGGCTCGGTGCTCCTCGGCCTGCAGAACGACACGGCGTCGGGTGACATCAGCCGCGACCTCGCCGACACCCTTCGGCGCGCCCTGGAGGCGGAGCCCGGAAGTCCCGTGCAGGGCCGGCGTGCCCCGGCCGACGGTCCGCGGCTCCAGGACCTGCTCGACCCGCAGGGCGCGTTCGAGCCAGTCGTGCACAGCGGCTTCGAGTTCTGGGTGCCGGACGCGGACAACGCCGCCCCGGAGGTGGCCGCATCCCTGGAGCGGGCCAACGCCGCCGCGATCCCGACGGTGAAGCTCACCGGCGTGGACGCCGCCTACTGGTGCGAGACGCCGGAGAAGAACCACCTGCGCTGGGTCATGCCGCACCCGGAGGAGCAGCTTCTGGACGCTCTCGCCCGGCTGCACGCGGCGGGCCGCTCCAGCCTCGGCGAGGGCACCAGGCTCGTGGGCTCCTTCCGTGCTCACGGCCTCACCGTCCCGGTCTGGGACCTGCCGAGCGGGGCCACCGCGGAGAACATCGAGAAGCCGGCCGCCGAGTTCGCCGAGCGCCTCGCCGCCGCCCTCGCCTCCCCGGAGCCGCTGACGCCGGAGCAGCGCCGGGCCCGCGGCGGACTGACCAACCGGCAGGTCACGCTCAGCTGACGCACCGCGCCCCCGTCGGCACAGCTGACCGGCCGGTCAGTCGTGCCGACGGCACCGGAACGGGTGACTCCTGTCACAACTCCCCGCCGTGACAGGGAAATCGGTGTCTGAATGGCCGAGATCGAATTTGCGAACCGGCGATCTCTTGTTACCGTTCAGGTAGCCCGGTTGCTGGTGCATCCCCCGTCGCCAGCAACCGGGTCTTCGCATGCCCCCGGTCCGGCTCCGGAAAGTGGGCGGACAGTCCCCGCTCCATCTCCGGAAAGCCGGAGCACAGTCCCCGGATCCGCCTCCGGATAGCCGACTGACAGTCCCGGGTCAGCCGTCGGCCAGTCCTCGGACGGTCACCGGTCAAATCGCCGGACAGCCTCCGGACAGTCGTCGGCAGCCCCCGACCCTCAGACCGTGCGGCCTCAGACCGACCCGCCTCAACTTCCTTCCGCCTCCCCGGAGTTGCTGCCCGACCGCAGCAGCAGCGGACTGTCCACGCCGTGCGCGGCGAACTCCGAGACGGCCGTGTAGCCGTCCAGCGCGCCCCGGGTGTGCTCACGGGGCGTCTCGCAGGCGGCCGGCTCGTCATCGGTCGCCGCGGCACAGCGCATCTGCAGGGTGTGGCCGCCCGGCTCCATCAGGCTCAGCACCGTGTCCAGGGCCTTGCCGCTGGTGTTGCGGTAGTAGGTGCGCCCCCAGGTGTCCTCGCCCTGGGTCAGCACGCAGGTCTGCGCCTCGACCCCGTCGGGTGAGGTGAGTTGGGGACCGCAGCGGGCCGCGGTGGCCAGGCCCAGGCCGAGCACCAGCGGGGAGGTCCGGCCGCCGGCGGGCAGCTTGGCGTCGTCGGGCGACTCGGCCCGCTCGGAGTGTCGTACGGCGTTCCGGGCCGCCGCCGTACCGTCCGACGCCCGCCCGGTGTCGCCCGCCGGCCCCGCCGACGCCACGGCCAGCGGCAGCGCGACCACGGCCACCACGACTCCCGCGAGGGCGAGCAGCCGAAGCCTGCGGGGGTCCGGCCCGCTCCGGTGCGCGGCGCGGGCGCCGTGTCCCCCTGAAATTCGCAGCATGTGCGGACGATAACGACCGCCGGAGGGCGACCGGCCCCGCCCGCGCCGGACACCCCGGCAACTCGGACCCGCTCACACCCGTACGAGTGAGCGCCCGGACACGCGCCCACGGAACACGCCCCCGAGGCGTCCGCTCCGGAGCACCAGGCGCTGCAGGGGTCAGCCCGTGCCGTGCGTCAGGCGCCCGAGCATCAGGCGCTCCCCATCCCGGAGCCGAGCCGGAGCCGGAACCTGAACCGGAGCCGGAGCCGGAGCCGCTACAGCTCGGGCGCGCTCACACCCCGGCGCGTCAGCGCGTCGACCACGGCGTCCACCACGGCCTCCACGTCGGGCACCCAGGGCGCGGCCGAGCCGGGCAGCGGCGCGCGCTCCCAGCGGATGGCGCCCTGGCCGGTCTCCGACGGCGGAAGGGCGAGGTAGCCGCCCTCGCCGTGGAACCGCAGCGAGCCGGGCACGAAGTCCTTCGCGTACAGCAGCTCACCCAACTGCTCCATGGTGTACGGCTTCACGAGCAGCGCCCACCGGGTGGGCGAGGCGATCACCGGGCCGAGGCGCATGCCCCGCTTGTCGAGCAGGGTGAGGGCGTGGGAGGCGGCGAGCGCCGGCAGGCTGACCGCGCAGGGCGCCTTGCCGCCGGTGGCCAGGACGATCGGCGCGGCCGGCCGGTTGGTCCACCACCAGCGCACCATGCGCGCGTCGGTGGTGGCCGCGAGCAGGCCGGGTTCGAAGGGGTGCGCACCGGGCACCGTGCACTCCGGGTCGGGGCAGGCGCAGCGGGCCCGGCCCTCGGGGTCCGGGGCCACACCCGGGAGTACGGGCCACTGCCATTCCGTCGCGAAGGTCAGGGCCGCGCTGATCGGCTCAGGCCTCCCGCCGTTCCGCCTGGACAGGAGCCTGCGTCGCCTTCCGAGGATCTCGCGCATGAGCGCTCGTTCCTTTCCGTTGCACCGCTGGCAACACCGAGGACCACATCACACCATGTGTCGATCACTTCACTGTGCGTACCTGTTGGCGCATCACACCCCTGCGCATGACAGGGGGAACCCCAAGGGGTCGAGCAGGGGCCGCGTCCGCGTCCATAGTGCGTCTATCAAAAGCACGGTTGCGGCGTGGGGGTGGCGAAGTCTGGCGTTTTGCGTCGCGCGTGTTCCTCTTCGCCTCCGCCACGGGAGGATGGGGCTCGGCCGTCGGTGGTTATGACGCCCGGGTCCGTCGCCAGGTTCCGGGTGGTCCCCAACCACCCCTGGCCTTCTCCGAGTACGTACCCATCACGACCGCTGTGACGCTCCGTGGAGCACGCCCAGTCGACCGCAATGAACCGTTACCCGAGGCAGTTTTCAGCCAACTTGGCAGTAAGGCAAGGGGTCTGGAGGGAACGCACTCCAGACCCATGGACACCAGGAATCCCGGCAGGACAATGCTGGACATCCCCTCACGAGTGCGTGTACATGTGGAGACACTGCTAGCGGCGCAGAATGACATGGGGGTTCGCGATGCTTTTGAGCAATACGCACCGGTCTGGAAGCCGGACGACATGAACGCCCCGCACCCTTCGAAAGTGGCTGGAATCGATTCAGCGGTTCCCACGCCCGCACACACTGTCGCGCCCACCTCACACACCACAGGTGCCGGCCCCTCTCATCCTGTCCCCGCCGTCCCCGCGCCGGGCGCCCCCGCCCCCGGAGCGCTGCTCCAGGACCGGCTGGCCGGCTGGGTCTCCGACCTCACGACGCTGCACGAGCTGACCGAGCGGCTGTCCCGGACGAGCACGCTGGAAGCCGCTCTCCAGGAACTGCTGCGGGCCGGCTCCGCGCTGGTCGGCGCCCGCCGGGGCCTCGTGGTCCTGGAGCCCGCCGACGGGCTCGGCCCGCACAGCACGATCGGCCTCGGTCTCGGCCGCGCCGATCTCGGCCACATGGAGACCGTGCCGCGCGGCTCCCAGCCCTACGGCCCCCTGCTCGATACCGGTGCCGGCACCGGCACCGGAACCGGGGGCGTCACCGAGATCGTCCACCCCGACCTGCTCGCCGAGGACGGCCTCGACCCCCGGCACCGCGAGGTCGCCGCCCGCCTCGGCTACGCCGCCAGCTACGCCCTCCCCCTGTCCACGTCCGCCGCCGGCCGCCTCGGCGCCGCCGTCTGGCTGTACGACGAGCCCGCCGAGCCGGACGAGCGCCGCCGCCACCTCGCCGGCCTGTACGTCCGCCACACCGCCGAGCACCTGGCCCGGCTGGTGGAACTGGAACGCACGCGCGCGTGCATGGCGACCATCACCGATGAACTGCTGCCCGCCCGGCTGCCCCGCGTGGCCGGCGTCCAGCTCGCCGCCCGGCACCGCACCGGGCCGCGCGGCGGCGGCGACTGGTACGACGCGCTGCCGCTGCCGGACGCCGCCCTCGGCCTCTCCGTCGGCTCCGTCACCGGCTCCGGGCCCAGCGCGGTGGCCGCCATGGGCCGGCTGCGCGCCTCCCTGCGGGCGTACGCCGTGATGGAGGGCGAGGACCCCGTCGCCGTCCTGTCCGACCTGGAGCTGCTGCTGCGCCTCACCGAGCCCGCCCGCTGCGCCACCGCGCTCTTCGCCTACTGCGAACCGGCGCTGCGCAAGGTCACCCTGGCCGGCGCCGGGCACAGCCCGCCCCTGCTGATCGGGGAGCGGCGCACCGAGTTCGCCGAGACCTCCGTCTCCGCGCCGCTCGGCATGCTCGCCTGCTGGGAGGCGCCGAGCGTGGAGATCCAGGCCGAGGCCGGCGAGACGGTCCTGCTCTACACCGACGGGCTGCTGCACCGTACCGGCGACCCGATGGACCGGGCTTTCGCCCGGCTGCACGCGGCCGCCGCGAGCGTGCCCCGCTCCCTGCGCACCGACCCCGAGGCCATCGCCGACCACGTCCTGCGCACCGTCCTGCCGGACGGCCTGGACACCACCGACAGCGAGGAGGACGTGGTCCTCCTGGCAACCCGTTTCGACTGACCCCGGCCCACCCGGCAACGCCCGTGAGCCGCCGGGCGGCGGGGCAGCAGGGGGCGGGGCACCCGGGGGCGAGGCACCCGACGGCTGGGCAGCCGGGCCGCGGCCCGACGATGGCCGGCGCGCGGTCGGCAGGTGGTCCCGCCGCGTCCCGGCCGGGCAGGGCGTCGGTGATATGACCGGGCATAGCAGGTCATCCGACCCCGTCCCACTCCGGTACGACCGTACGATGATGGAGGCCCCCGCTCGGCCACAAGCAGGAGCGCCGCGGGCCCCGGGGGAGATCACATGGCGTATCGAGGAGGATCACGTGTCCGACGAACTCAACCCGGTCGTGCCCGACACCGCTACCGCGGAGGGCCCGGAGACTGAGTCCGAGGAGCCCATCAAGCAGCGCAAGAACGGCCTGTACCCGGGCATCTCCGACGAGCTGGCGGAGAACATGAAGTCCGGCTGGGCCGACACCGAGCTGCGTGACCTGAAGCCGATCCCGCACGCCGCCGAGACCGCCCGCCGACGCGCCGCACTCTCCGCCCGCTTCCCGGGCGAGCGCCTGGTGATCCCGGCCGGCAACCTGAAGACCCGCTCGAACGACACGGAGTACGCCTTCCGTGCCTCGGTCGAGTACGCCTACCTCACCGGCAGCCAGACGGAGGACGGCGTCCTCGTCCTGGAGCCCACCGCCGACGGCCACCGGGAGACGATCTACCTCCTGCCCCGCTCCGACCGGGAGAACGGCGAGTTCTGGCTCTCCGGCCAGGGCGAGCTGTGGGTCGGTCGCCGCCACTCCCTCGCCGAGTCCGAGGCGCTGTACGGCATCCCCGCCTCCGACGTCCGCGAGCTGGCCGGCACGCTGCGCGAGGCCACCGGCCCGGTCCGCGTGGTGCGCGGCCACGACGCCGGCATCGAGGCCGCCCTGACCGACAAGGTCACCGCCGAGCGCGACGAGGAACTGCGCGTCTTCCTCTCCGAGGCCCGCCTGGTCAAGGACGAGTTCGAGATCGGCGAGCTGCAGAAGGCCGTCGACTCGACGGTCCGTGGCTTCGAGGACGTCGTCAAGGTCCTCGACAAGGCCGAGGCGACCAGCGAGCGCTACATCGAGGGCACGTTCTTCCTCCGCGCGCGCGTGGAGGGCAACGACATCGGCTACGGCTCCATCTGCGCGGCCGGCCCGCACGCCTGCACCCTGCACTGGGTCCGCAACGACGGCCCGGTCCGCTCCGGCGAACTGCTTCTGCTCGACGCGGGTGTGGAGACGCACACCCTCTACACCGCCGACGTCACGCGCACACTGCCGATCAACGGCACGTACGACGCACTGCAGAAGAAGATCTACGACGCCGTGTACGACGCCCAGGAGGCCGGCATCGCGGCCGTCCGGCCGGGCGCCAAGTACCGCGACTTCCACGACGCCGCCCAGCGCGTCCTCGCCGAGCGGCTCGTCGAGTGGGGCCTGGTCGAGGGCCCGGTCGAGCGGGTCCTGGAGCTGGGCCTGCACCGCCGCTGGACGCTGCACGGCACGGGCCACATGCTCGGCCTCGACGTCCACGACTGCGCCGCCGCGCGCGTGGAGACGTACGTGGACGGCACGCTGGAGCCCGGCATGGTGCTCACGGTCGAGCCCGGCCTGTACTTCCAGGCCGACGACCTGACGGTGCCCGAGGAGTACCGGGGCATCGGCGTCCGTATCGAGGACGACATCCTCGTCACGGAGGACGGCAACCGGAACCTGTCGGCGGGCCTGCCGCGCCGCTCCGACGAGGTCGAGGCGTGGATGGCCTCCCTGAAGGGCTAGCCACGGCGTCCCTGAAGGGCTGAGCCACGGCGTCCCTGGAGGGCTTGAGCCACGGCCTTCCTGAAGGGCTGAGCCACGTTCCCGGTGGCCGGGTACCGATACAGGTGCCCGGCCACCGGCGTGTGTGCCTCTGGGCGCGAAGGCTCTAGAAGACGGCCGGATCGCCGTCGTGCAGGACCCGCTGGAAGAGGCGGCAGTCGCGCCACGCCCCGTTGATGTGCAGGTAGTCGGGGGCCAGACCGATCGGCTCGAACCCGCACTTGCCCAGCACCCGCTGCGAGGCGGCGTTGTCGACCAGCGTGGACGCCTCGATGCGGTGCAGCCCCACCGTGTCCCGGGCGGCCTCGCAGACCTGCCGCACGGCCGAACTCGCCAGCCCCCGGTTCTGCTGGTCGGCGCCGACCCAGTACCCGAGGTAGGCGCTGCAGAACGGGCCCCGGGTGATGCCGGACAGGGTGATCGTGCCGACGATCCGCCCGCCCGCGGCCTCCATGACCCAGGGCACCAGGGCCCCTTCGGCGAGCTGCCCCAGCAGCCCCGCGACGCGCTCCGCCTGCCCCTGCTCGGTGAAGAACGACTCCGTCCGGACCGGCTCCCACGGTTCGAGGTGCTTCCGGTTCTCCGTGTACGCCGAGGCCAGGGCCCCCGCGTCGCCTTCCGCGAGCAGCCGCAGCACCACTCCGTCCGCTATGTCCCCACTCCCGACCATCATGCGGGGCACTCTAGGGCCTACCGAGCGCCCAGGGCCCGCATCGCCTGTCGGTTCGTCACGCCGTGAGCAGCGAGGGGTCCGTCTTCCACTTGAGGATCTTGTCGAAGCTCACCACCGTGCCCCGCCGGCCCGGCTTGGCGCCGATGTGGACGTGGTCGGCGAGTTCCTGGATCAGGCACAGGCCCCGCCCGTGCTCGGCGTCCGGCCGGGGCGGCCGCAGCGTCTGGGTGCGGTGGAACCCGGTGCCGGAGTCGGCCACCTCGATACGGCACTTCTCACCGTCGAGGTAGGCGGTCACCCGGTAGGCCTCCGACGCGCCGTCCGGTGTGCGCCCGCCGTGCTCGACGGCGTTCGCACAGGCCTCGCTGAGGGCGACGGACAGGTCGTAGGAGACGTCCGGGTCGACGCCCGCGGTCTCCATCGTGCCGATCAGCAGCCGACGGGCGAGCGGCACGCTCGCGGCCTCGCGGCGCAAATGGAGTGACCACCAGATGCTCATGCTCCAGCCTCCCGGCCGCGGCTCGACATACGAATACCTATTGCCGCCCGTACCGGCCCGTAAGCACCCCGATGACGTGACTCCCCCCATACGGGCGATGCGCCCCGGAAGGTTTCGGTGTATGAGAACCGCAGAGGGCACGCCCCAACTGCGCGAACCCCGCGCGGCACCGCAAACCGCGGGCTGCCGTAAGAGTGTCGTGAAGCCAGTGGGATGATGGGCCCCGCCATGTCTGCCCCCCACCCGCGCGGGACGCGCTCCGGACATCCGCTCCGGATTCTCAGGGCCGCGGTGTTCGCCGCGGTCTGCGTCGTGCTTGCCGCGGCCGGGCACACCCTGGCGTCCTGCGCGACCGTCCCCCTGTGGACGCTCGGCGCGGGCTTCCTCGGCTCCCTGGTGCTCGTGGCGCCGCTCGCCGGGCGGGAACGCTCACTGCCCGGCATCGCCGCGCTGCTCGCGCTCGGCCAGACCGTCCTGCACACGCTGTTCGGGCTCGGCCAGCACGGGATGGCGATGGGCTCCATGGCCATGGGATCCATGCCGACGGGCCGGGCCGGCGCGCCGCCGGCCGGCCCGGTGCACACGATCCTGAGCGACGGCACGCTCGTCGAACGGGCCGCGCGGCTCCTGTGCGGCTCCGGCGCCACGTCGCTCACGCCCGGGCACGCCTACCGGCTGCTGCTCGACGCACACCTCATCGACCCCTCGGGCCGGGCCGTCGGCAGCCTCCCCGCCCCGCACCACGCGTACGACGCCGCCGGCGCCTCGGCGGCCCTGCTGCCGTCCCTGCCGATGCTCCTCGGCCACGTCCTCGCGGCCCTGGCCGCCGGCTGGCTGCTGCGTCGCGGCGACCTCGCCCTGCTGCGCCTGATCGACCTGTCGGCCCACGGGGTCGCGGAGGCCGCGCTCGTACGATCCCTGCGCGCGGCCCTCGCCCTGGTGCGCGCCCTGCGTGCCGGGCCGCTGCCCGCCGCCGGGCCGGCCCCCTGCGGCCACCGCACGGACCGGGACGAGGTACCCGCCCCGCACACCACCGCTCTGCAGCACACGGTGATCCGGCGCGGCCCGCCCGCCGCCGCGTTCCTCCTCGCCGCCTGACGCGACACGACCTCCCCCGACCGGTTCCGGACCGGGCCGGGAGGCGGGCCGCCGTCGTGCGGCCCGCGCGCGTGCGCGACCTGGAAAGCCCTCGTACCCGGCGGACAGCCGGCAGGGGCAGGCCCGAGCGGCCGCCCAGGCGTACGCGTACCTCCCGTCATCACCGGAACCCACCCAGTGGAGTGCTCCCCGCCATGAAGGCAACTCGTATCGCCGCCGTCACCGCCGCCGCGGGCACGGCCGTTCTCGCCCTCGCCGTCCCCGCCTCCGCGCACGTCACCGTGCAGCCCGAAGGCGCCGCGGCCAAGGGCGGCTACGCGGTCGTCGACTTCAAGGTCCCCAACGAGCGTGACAACGCCTCGACCGTCAAGCTCGAGGTCAACCTGCCCGCCGACCACCCGGTCGCCTCGGTCATGCCCGAGCCGGTCCCCGGCTGGACCGCCCACATCACGACGTCCAAGCTGGCCAAGCCGCTGACGGTGCACGGCAAGAAGATCGACGAGGCCGTCACCAAGGTCACCTGGACCGCCGACGGCAAGGGCATCCAGCCGGGCTACTTCCAGAAGTTCCCCGTCTCGCTCGGCGCCCTGCCCGAGGACACCGGCCAGCTCGTCTTCAAGGCACTCCAGACGTACTCCGACAACGAGGTCGTCCGCTGGATCGAGGTGCCGCAGAAGGGGCAGGACGAGCCCGAGACGCCGGCGCCGGTGCTGCGGCTGACCGCCGCGGCCGACGACCAGGGCGCATCCGGCGCCCAGGACACGTCGGCGAAGACCGGACAGCAGACCGCCGCGGCGGACGACACGCACGACGACACCGACACCACCGCACGCGTGCTCGGCGTTGTCGGCATCCTCATCGGGGCCGCGGGCGTGGCCTACGGCGTCTTCGCGGGCCGCCGCCGGTCCGCCTGAGCCCACACCGTTCCGTCCGCGCACCGGGGTCGTGCGACGCTGTCGTACGACCCCGGTGCGCGCCGGAGTTCACACATCTGGGACATTTCTCTATGCGCAAGAAGACGTTCGCCGCGGCCGCCCTGCTCGCCGCCGCCTCCTTCACCCTCTCCGCCTGCGGCAGCGACGACGCCGGCAAGTCGCCCGTCTCCGTGGTCGGCGAGACCGGCCCCGCCAAGGCCGGAACCGTTCTCGACCAGCCGTTCAAGAAGCCCGACCTGGTGCTCACCGACACGCACGGCAAGAAGTACGACCTGCGCGCCGAGACCAAGGGCCACCCGACGCTGATCTACTTCGGATACACCCACTGCCCCGACATCTGCCCGACGACGATGAGCAACATCGCCGTCGCCAAGAAGTCCCTGCCCCAAGCCGAGCAGAACGACCTCAGAGTCGTGTTCGTCACCACCGACCCGGCCCGCGACACCCCCGCCGAACTGGGCAAGTGGCTCAAGGGCATCGATCCCCAGTTCATCGGGCTGACCGGGGACTTCGCCGCCGTCAAGGCCGGCGCCCGCTCGGTCGGCATCGCCATCGAGCCGACCAAGAAGGACAAGAACGGCAAGCTGGTCTCGGTCCACGGCACCCAGGTCGTCGCGTTCTCCCCGAAGACGAACGCCGGATACGTCCTCTACGGCGAGGACACCACCGTCGACGACTACACCAAGGACCTGCCGAAGATCGTCAAGGGGGAGACCCCGTGAGGCGCGCCGTCCTGCCCGCTGCCGCCCTCGCCGGTGCCCTCGCGCTCGCTCTCGCGGGGTGCGGTTCGGACTCCGGCGCGGGCTCCGGCTCCTCGAAGGCCGACCTGTCCGTCAGCTCCGCCTACATGCCGCAGCCGGTCTCGGCCGACATGGCGGCCGGCTTCCTGACGATCAGCAACAAGGGCGGCGCCGGGGACGAACTGACCTCGGTCACCAGCGCCACCGCCGGCGAGATCACCATGCACAGCACCGTCGGCGGCGCCATGGAGGAGAAGTCCTCCTTCGCCATACCCGCGCACGGTCAACTCGTGTTCAAAAGCGGCGGCAACCATCTGATGTTCGAGAAGCTGAAGCGCAAGCCGAAGCAGGGCGACACGGTCACGCTCACGCTGAAGTTCGCCGAATCCGGACCCCTCACCGTCGAGATGCCGGTCAAGTCCGCCACGTACAACCCGTCGACCGGCCACTGAGGGAGGGACCACCTTGACGCGGACCATCACCCCCCGCCTGCGCACCCTGCTGCTGCTGTTCCTCGCCGTCACCGGCGCACTGCTCGCGGGCGCCGCGCCGGCCTCCGCACACGCGGCGCTGACCGGCAGCGACCCCGCACAGGGGGTGGTGGTCGACAAGGCACCCACCCAGGTCTCGCTCACCTTCTCCGAGAAGGTGGCGATGAACGACGACTCCCTGCGCGTCCTGGACCCCAGGGGCAAGCCGGCCCAGACCGGCAAACCCGCCAACGTGAGCGGGACGACGTACGCCGTCAAGCTCAAGAGCGGCCTCGGCAAGGGCACCTACACGGTGACCTACCAGGTCGTCTCCGCCGACAGCCACCCCGTCTCCGGCGCCTACACCTTCTCCATCGGGGCGCCCTCCCAGACCGTCGTCTCCGGGACCGCTCCCGCCGCGGGCGGCGGCACCGTCGGCTGGCTCTACGCGCTCGGCCGGTACGTGTCGTACGCCGGGTTCATCGTGCTGGTGGGCGGCGCCGCCTTCGTCCTGGCCTGCTGGCAGCGCGGCTCCGGGGTGCGGGCCGTGCAACGGCTCGTCGTCGGCGGCTGGCTCGCGCTCACCGCGGCCACCCTGTGGCTGCTGCTCCTGCGCGGCTCCTACACCAGCTCCGGGAAGCTCGCCGACGTCTTCGACCTCGACCTGCTCGGCCAGGTCCTGCAGACCAAGTCCGGCGCCGCTCTGGTCTCCCGGCTGCTGCTGCTCGCCGCCGCCGCGCTGTTCGTGGCCGTCCTCTTCGGCGCCTACAACCGGCGGGAGGAGGAAGCGGAGAAGCGGGACCTGACCTTCGGGCTGGCGGTCGGCGGAGTCGTCGTCGCGGCCGGGCTCGCGGCGAGCTGGGCCATGGCGGAACACGCCTCGACCGGACTCCAGCCGGGCATCGCCATGCCCGTCGACGTCGTCCACCTGCTGGCGGTCGCCGGCTGGCTGGGCGGGCTCACCGCCCTGCTGGTCGCCCTGTACCGGGCGCCCGCCGAGACCCCGGTCGAGTCCGCGGCCGTCCGCCGCTTCTCCCGCCTCGCCTTCGGCTGCGTCCTCGCGCTGGTCGCCACGGGCGTCTACCAGTCCTGGCGTCAGCTGGGCTCCTGGTCGGCGTTCACCGAGACGCGGTACGGACAGCTGCTGCTGGTCAAGATCGGACTCGTCGCGCTGATGGTGGGCATCGCGTCGGTGTCCCGTCGCTGGACGGGCCGGCTGGCGGACACGAGCGCCGCCGCAGACGTGGCCGAGCAGGCGACGAAGGCACCCGAGAAGGAGCAGGTCGGCTCGACCGCCGGCAAGAAGACGGCATCGGGTGCGGGAGCCGCCGGGGTGTCCGCATCGGGCGCGGGGGCCTCCGAGGGGCCGGCATCGAGTGGAGGAGCCGCCGGGAAGTCCGCAGTCGGCACGGGCGTCGCGGAGGAGTCCGAGGAGCCCGAGGAGTCCCAGGAGTCGTCCGGTGGGGCCGCCGACAGCAAGCGGGCCGCTCAGCTCGCGCGGCAGCGGGCCGCCGTGGACACCGCCCGGCAGAAGCGGCTGAGGGACGGCGACCCGCACCGCTTCGGCCTGCGCCGCTCGGTGCTCGCCGAGGCCGGGGTCGCGGTCGTCCTGCTCGCCGTCACCACCGCGCTGACCCAGACCGAGCCCGGCCGCACCGAGCAGGAGGCCAAGGCGGCTGCCTCGTCCTCCAGTTCCGCCGCGGCCTCCTCGTCCTCGTCCGGCGCGGTGACCCTGGACATGCCGTTCGACACCGGCGGTACGGACGGCAAGGGCCTGGTCCGGCTCGACCTCGACCCCGCCCGTGTGGGCGGCAACGAGATGCACCTCTACGTCCAGCGGCCGAACGGACGTGCCTTCGACATCCCCGAGGTGAAGGTCGAACTCACCCTGGAGGCGAAGAAGATCGGCCCGCTGCCCATCACCCCCGACCACATCACCACCGGCCACTGGGCGGCCACCGGAGTGCAGATCCCCATGGCGGGCGACTGGAAGATCGCCGTGACCGTGCGGACCTCCGACATCGACCAGGTGACCGTCTCCAAGAACGCGCAGATCGGCTGAACCGCACCATGGCTGACCAGTCCACTCCCCAGGCCCGGGCGTCCAAGGGCACCTCCCCTGCCGAGAGCGGGGGCCCCCGGTCCCGTCAGGCCGAGGGCACTCCGCAAGAGCCCACGGCCGGGCAGAGCGGCATCTCCCGCCGCGCGCTGCTCGGCACCGCCGGCGCCACCGGCCTCGTGCTCGGCGCGGCAGGCGGGGCCGTCGGATACACGGCCGCCCCGGCCCAGGCGGCTCCGCTCACCTCGATCGGCTCCGACCGTGCGCTGTTTCACGTGAAACATCAGCCCGGCATCACCGAGGACCTCCAGTCCTGCGGCCACATCATCGCCTTCGACCTGACGGCCGGTGCGGGCCGCAAGGAGGCGGCGGCGTTGCTGCGCCGCTGGTCGATGACCGCCGAGCGGCTGATGGCCGGCGAACCGGCCCCGCACCACGACACCGACGTCGCCCGGGACGCCGGCCCGTCCTTTCTGACGATCACCTTCGGCTTCGGGCACAGCTTCTTCGGCAGGACGGGTCTGGAGAAGCAGCGCCCCACCGCGCTCGACCCGCTGCCCGACTTCTCCTCCGACCACCTCGACAAGTCCCGCAGCGACGGCGACCTGTGGGTGCAGATCGGTGCCAACGACGCCCTGGTCGCCTTCCACGCCCTGCGCACCATCCAGACGGAGGCGGGCAGCGCGGCCCGCGTGCGCTGGCAGATGAACGGCTTCAACCGCAGCCCGGGCGCCACCGCCCACCCCATGACCGCCCGCAACCTCATGGGCCAGGTCGACGGCACCCGCAACCCCAAGCCCTCCGACGCCACCTTCGACCAGCGGATCTTCGTGCCCTCCTCCGGCGAACCGGCCTGGATGGCGGGCGGCTCCTACGCCGTCGTACGCCGGATCCGCATGCTCCTCGACGACTGGGAGAAGCTCTCCCTCGGCGCCCAGGAGCAGGTCATCGGGCGCCGCAAGTCCGACGGGGCGCCGCTCACCGGGGGCACCGAGACGACCCCGATGAACCTGGAGAAGGCCGACGCGAAGGGCGAGTACGTCGTCCCCTTGAACGCACACGCCCGGATCGCCCGGCCCGACCAGAACGGCGGCGCGGCGCTGCTGCGGCGCGCGTTCTCCTACCACGACGGCTACGACGCCGACGGCACACCCGACGCCGGTCTGCTGTTCATCTGCTGGCAGGCGGACCCGCTGCGCGGCTTCGTGCCCATCCAGCGCAAGCTCGATCGCGGGGACGCGCTGTCGCAGTTCATCCGCCACGAGGCGAGCGGTCTGTTCGCCGCGCCCGGCGGGGCCGCGAAGGGTGAGTACGTCGGACAGCGACTGCTGGAGGGATGACCAGGGGGACGGTCCCGGACGGTCCCGGACACGGCTGAGCGGCTGATCCGGGTTCAAACCACCCGGTCGAGTGGCTCTCGTGAGACGCGGGCGCCTCGCGTCCTCGCGGCCATTAGGGTGAGGACATGCCAGCGAGCTATGCGTATCTCGGTCCTGAAGGCACCTTCACCGAAGTCGCCCTGCGCACCCTCCCGGAGGCCGCCACCCGGGAACTGATCCCCTACGTGTCCGTGCAGTCCGCGCTGGACGCGGTGCGCGCCGGGGAGGCCGAGGCCGCGTTCCTGCCGATCGAGAACTCCGTCGAGGGCGGTATCACCACCACCCTGGACGGGCTGGTCGCCGGCGAGCCGCTGATGATCTACCGCGAGGTGCTGCTGTCGATCACCTTCGCGCTGCTGGTCCGGCCCGGCACGAAGCTCTCCGACATCAAGACCGTCTCCGCCCATCCGGCGGCCCAACCGCAGGTGCGCAACTGGCTGAAGAAGAACCTCCCGGACGCCCTGTGGGAGTCCGCCGCCTCGAACGCCGACGCCGCCCGGCTGGTCCAGGACGGGCGGTACGACGCAGCCTTCGCGGGCGAGTTCGCAGCCGCCCGGTACGGCCTGGAGGCCCTGGAGACCGGGATCCACGACGCGGAGAACGCGCAGACCCGGTTCGTGCTGGTCGGCCGGCCCGCCCGGCCCGCCGCTCCGACCGGCGCGGACAAGACCTCCGTCGTGCTGTGGCAGCGCGACGACCACCCGGGTGGCCTGCGCGACCTGCTGGGCGAGTTCGCCTCCCGCGGCATCAACCTGATGCTGCTCCAGTCCCGGCCGACCGGCGCGGGCATCGGCAACTACTGCTTCTGCATCGACGCCGAGGGCCACATCTCCGACCGGCGGGTGGCCGAGACGCTGATGGGCCTGAAGCGGATCTGCCTTCAGGTGCGCTTCCTCGGCTCCTACCCCCGGGCGGACATCACCGTGGACGACGCGCCGACCGCGCGGCAGGGCACCTCGGACGAGGAGTTCGCGGCGGCGTCCGACTGGGTGGCCCGCTGCCAGGACGGCCGGTTCTGACACTGCCGTAGACTGCTGCCAGCCGGTCCTACCTGCATATCTTCGTTATCCACAGAAGTTATCCACAGGTCAGCTTCTCGACCTGGGGACAAGTCGACACGGGAAGGCCGGTCGGTCGACAAATCACCCTGGACGTCCCGGTTGCGGCTACCGTCCGGCACCTCACCCTTCGTCCACTCGTTTCCTTTGGTTCATCTTTTGGAGCGACCCCTTTCCACCCGAAAGTGGGTGTCGCACCGGTTTGAGCGGGGAATTCTTCAGTCCGGCGCGAAGTACCGGAGTGATCAATTCCGAAATCCACAGACTTTCCACACAGCCTGTGGATAACTCTTTCGCCAGGCGGATCCCTGTGGACAACGGGCGACTCAAGTGCCGCTCCGGGCAAGGAAATCCAGTCAACCGCAGGAGCGCGCGCTGCCACCTTCCGGGGAATGGGAGGGCTTTTATTGACTCCCCTCCGAGTCATCCCGACACTCTGCGCAATTGCCCCATAACGGTACGCAAGGAGCGAGTCGCAATAGTGAGTCGTTGACGGCGACCGGGCACCGGTAGCCTTGGCTGCGTGATTGACCTTCGCCTGCTTCGTGAGGACCCCGACCGTGTGCGCGCGTCCCAGCGCGCCCGTGGAGAGGACGTCGCGCTCGTCGACTCCCTCCTGTCTGCCGACGAGCGGCGCAGGTCCTCCGGCGTCCGCTTCGATGAGCTGCGCGCCGAGCAGAAGCAGCTCGGCAAGCTGATCCCCAAGGCCTCCGGCGACGAGAAGGCCGAACTGCTGAAGCAGGCCGGCCAGCTCGCCGCCGACGTCAAGACCGCCGACGCCGAGCGCGACGCGGCCGACGCCGAGACCCAGGAACTGCTGCTCCGGCTCGGCAATCTCGTCCACCCCGACGTGCCCGTCGGCGGCGAGGAGGACTTCGTCACGCTGGAGAAGCACGGCACCATCCGCGACTTCGGCGCCGAGGGCTTCGAGCCGAAGGACCACCTGGAGCTGGGCCAGCTGCTCGGCGCGATCGACGTGGAGCGCGGCGCCAAGGTCTCCGGCTCCCGCTTCTACTTCCTCACCGGCGTCGGCGCGCTGCTGGAGCTGGCCCTGGTCAACGCGGCGCTCGCCCAGGCCACCGCGGCCGGCTTCACGCCCATGCTGACGCCGGCGCTGGTCCGCCCGCAGTCCATGGCCGGCACCGGCTTCCTCGGCCAGGCCGCCCAGGACGTCTACCACCTGGACAAGGACGACCTGTACCTGGTCGGCACGTCCGAGGTGCCGCTCGCGGCGTACCACATGGACGAGATCCTCGACGCGGGACAGCTGCCGCTGCGCTACGCGGGCTTCTCCCCGTGCTTCCGCCGCGAGGCCGGCTCGCACGGCAAGGACACCCGCGGCATCTTCCGCGTGCACCAGTTCGACAAGGTCGAGATGTTCTCCTACGTCCTCCCCGAGGATTCGCAGGCCGAGCACCAGCGCCTGCTGGACTGGGAGAAGCAGTGGCTGACCTCGCTGGAGCTGCCGTTCCGCGTCATCGACGTCGCCTCCGGCGACCTCGGCTCCTCGGCCTCCCGCAAGTTCGACTGCGAGGCGTGGATCCCGACCCAGGGCAAGTACCGCGAGCTGACCTCGACGTCGGACTGCACCGAGTTCCAGTCCCGCCGGCTGTCGATCCGGGTCCGCGAGGACAAGAAGGTGCGCCCGCTGGCCACCCTCAACGGCACGCTGTGCGCCGTACCGCGCACCATCGTGGCGATTCTGGAGAACCACCAGCAGGCCGACGGCTCCGTCCGGGTCCCCGAGGTGCTGCGGCCGTACCTGGGCGGGCGTGAGGTCCTGGAGCCGGTGTCCCGGTGACTTTCCCGTACGGGCTCGTCGCCACCGATCTCGACGGCACGCTGCTGCGCTCCGACGAGTCGATCTCACCACGCACCCGTGAAGCGCTCGCCGCGGCCACCGCGGCGGGCGCCGCGCGCATCGTCGTCACCGGCCGCGCGGTGCCCTGGACCCGGCACATCCTCGACGACCTCGGCTACGACGGTCTCGCCGTCTGCGGCCAGGGCGCGCAGGTGTACGACGCTGGGTCGCACCGCCTGCTGACCTCGGTGACCCTGGACCGGCAGCTGGCGGGGGTCGCGCTGGCCAAGATCGAGGCCGAGGTGGGGCCGCTGTACCTGGCGGCGAGCCGGGACGGGCTGGACGGGGAGGTGCTGGTCGGGCCGGGGTACGCGGTCACCGGCAAGCTGCCGGCGACGCCGTTCACCGACGCGGCCGATCTGTGGGCCGCGCCGCTGAACAAGATCTACATACAGCATCCCTCGCTGTCCGACGACGAGCTGTGCGAGGCGGCGCGGCGGGCGGCCGGCGGGTTCGTCACGGTCGCCATGGCGGGCGCCGGCATCGTGGAGCTGCTGCCGCTCGGCCTGTCCAAGGCGACGGGGCTGTCGCTGGCGGCCCGCCGGCTCGGCCTGAAGGCCGCCGACACGATCGCCTTCGGCGACATGCCGAACGACATCCCGATGTTCGCCTGGGCGGCGCGGGGTGTGGCCATGGCCAACGCCCACGAGGAGCTCCGCTCGGTGGCCGACGAGGTCACCCTCTCCAACGAGCAGGACGGCATCGCGGCCGTACTGGAGCGGTTGCTGACACCCTGACACCGGGCGCGCTGCGCGCGGCTTCCGGGTCACGTGGTGCGCTGCGACGCCGAGTGCGAGTCCGTCGTGGCTGATCGCGCCCACGCGGCGGAGCCGCATATCGACACAGCCCCGCGCCCCTTAGGGGGTTGCAGTCGCCGTCGGTTCCCAGCGCGCGCGTACCCAGCCGCGGCATCGGCTGCGGCCGTCGCGCCCACGCGGCGGAGCCGCACATCGGCACAGCGCCACGCCCCTTTGGGGCGCTTCCCTACCCAGCCGCGGGCAATCGTGCCTCCCCCAGTGCCTTAAGGGCCTGGGGGGGACCCCCAGGGCGGCACGGGTGGGCGCGGCGGCACCTCGTAGCGCCGAGTCGCGCGGCTTGCCCGCCCGCCTCGCGGCGCCGGGTTCGCGTGGCCTCCCCGTCCGCCCCAGCGCCGGGCCCTCGTCGGCCCACGCAAGCGCAGTGCAACGCTGGCGTGCTCGAAGCGGCCGACTTATCCCAGAACGGATCCCACCGGAGGTTCCCGGCGGATCGGACAGCACTACTGTGCCCGGACGGCGAGTCGAAAGCCACCTAATTAGCGGCCCCTACCGGCGCCGCCACCTGCGCCGCCGGCCCTTGCTGAAGAACCAGCCCGCCGGCGGCTCGTCGGAGCGCCACGGCTGCGGCTCGGGCGATCCGGAACGCCACCGCGCGGCCAGCATCCGCGCGCGGCCGGACGGCTCCGCAGCCTCGGCTGCCCGTATGAACGCCTCGTCCAGCACGACGTCGTCCCAGAGTTCGCTCTCGGACCCACGCCCGCCGCCCGCACCGCCCGCGCCGCTCCCCGGCGTCTCCTCTGCCATCCGCGGCCTCCTCAGCCGTACCTCCGCTGCGCCCAGTGTGACCGGACGAGGGTGAAGGCCCCGTCAAGGAGGACGGGGCCCGGCGTCCTACTCCTCGCCCGCCAGCTTCAGCGTCCGCAGCTTCTGCCCGGCGTACCAGGTGGCCAGCACGGTGACCGCCACCAGCAGCACAGTGGCGGTCGGCAGGCCGACGTCCGAGGTGACCAGGTCGCCGCCGGCCAGCTTGTGGGCGACGGCCAGCGACCACTGCTGGACGCTGAGCGTGCGCGCACCCGGCACCAGGGACCCGAACAGCGCCTCCCAGACCAGCGCGTAGACGAGTCCGAAGACCACCGCGTGCCGCGACACCGTGCCCAGCAGCAGGAACAGCGCCGAGTAGGCGATGGAGGAGACGAGCGCGGCGACCGTGTAGGCGACGGCGATCTGCTGGCCGTTGCCGTTCAGGATCAGCCCGGCGACCATCGTCGGCACGGCGGAGAACACCATGGTCACGGCGATGGCGACGATCAGCTTGGTGAAGATGATCGTGGGCCGCTTCAGAGGTTTGGACAGCAGGTAGACGACAGAGCCGTCGTCGATCTCGGGGCCGATCGCGCCCGTGCCCGCGATGACGCCGATGATCGGCACCATCGTGGCGAGCGCGAATCCGCCGAGGACGTCGGAGGCCGTCTGGTCGTCCGCTCCGGTCAGGCCGCGTACGGCCACGGAGATCACGATCAGCAGCAGCGGCAGCGCGCCGAGGATGAGGGCCCGGCGACGGCCGAGCAGGGCCCGGTAGGTGAGCCGGGCGACGGTGGGGTCGTACATCTTCGGCCTCCTACGCCGCGACCAGATACGAGAACACGGACTCCAGGGACTCGTCGGACGGCGAGACCGTGAGGAGCCGGATGCCGTGGTCCCGGGCGACCTTCGGCAGCAGGGCGGTGAAGCGGCCGAAGTCGACGGCCTGCACGAGCAGCGCGCCCTCGGCGTGGTCGACCTCGATGCCGGACGTCGACGGGTCGGCGATCAGCGCGGCCGCGAGGGCGCGGTCGTCGCTGGAGCGGACCAGGTAGCGGTGCGGCCGGTCGGTCATCAGGCGGCGGATCCTGCGGAAGTCACCGCTGGCCGCGTGGCGTCCGGCGACGACGACCTCGATGTGCCGGGCGAGCTGTTCGACCTCTTCGAGGATGTGGGAGGAGAACAGCACCGTGCGGCCCTCGTCGCCCATCCGCCGCAGCAGGTCCATGAGCTGCATGCGCTGGCGCGGGTCCATGCCGTTGAACGGTTCGTCGAGCAGCAGCAGCGACGGGTCGTGGACGAGGGCGCTCGCCATCTTCACGCGCTGCCGCATGCCCTTGGAGTAGGTGGAGATCTTCCGGTCCTGCGCGTACTCCATCTCGACCGTGGCGAGCGCCTTCTGGGCCGCCTTGGCGCCCAGGCCGTGCAGTTCGGCGTTGGCGACGACGAACTCGCGGCCGGTGAGGAAGTCGTACATCGCCTCCCGCTCGGGGACGATGCCGATGTGCCGGTAGATGGCCTCGTTGCGCCACACCGGCTGTCCGTCGAGGGTGATCGAGCCGGTGGAGGGGGCGAGGAAGCCGCCCATCATGTTGATGAGGGTGGACTTCCCGGCGCCGTTGGGGCCGAGGAGTCCGGTGACACCGGGGCCGATGGTCATCGTGATGTCGTTGACGGCGACCACGTTGCCGAACCAGCGGGAGACGTGGTCGATGCTGAGGGTTGTCACAGTCCCACCTTCTTGTAGCGGCGCACCAGGAGGCCGTAGCACGCGGCGATCACGCCGAGGGCGACCAGCACGTACGCGACGCCCTGGCCGCTGGACGGGCCGACGCCTCCGGGGAAGGAGGAGGAGCCGCCGAGGAGGGCGGACTGCACGCCGTCGATCAGGGTGACGGGCGAGAACAGGCCGATCCACGGGACGGCGCCGGTGTTGTCCTGGTGGAAGGCGATGGCCTGGAGGGTGGAGACCGCGCCGTAGGAGATGATCAGCACGGCGATCACGGCGGCGATGCCGAAGCCGCGGCGCGGGGTGACCGCGGCGATGACGAGGCCGATGCCGGCGAACAGCAGGGAGAGCAGGGCCACGGACACCAGTCCCTGGGCGAATTGCTTGGTCTCGTGGGCGAAGCCCATCTTGGCGAGCAGCGTGCCCAGGTACATGACCAGCAGGGGGCCGCCGGTCAGGATGAACAGGGCCGAGGCCAGCGCCGCGAACTTGGCGAGCACGTAGTCGGCCGTCTCGATGGGCCGGGAGAAGTACAGCGGTACGGTCTTGAAGCGCAGGTCGCGGGAGACGGACTGGGGCGCCTGCGAGGCGACGTACAGGCTGATCACGGCCTGCATGACGATCGCCCAGCGGGTGTAGGCGTGGGCGAGCGGGAGGTCGTGGGCCTTCGTCATCACCGCGACGGCGACCATGATCGCGGCGGGTACGCACATCACCGCGAACAGCAGCATCGGCAGCACCTTGGACTTCACCGAGCGGCCGAGGCCGTAGGAGCCGCGCAGGGACTGCGAGTACAGCGAGCGGCGGGCGTAGGAGCGGCCGAGGCGTGGGCCGTCGTAGCCGCGGTAGCCGATGTCGTGGATCCGGGTCTGGTCGCCGGGCGGCGCCGCCGGGGAGTGCTCAACCGCCATGGCCGACGGCCTCCTTCCGCTGCTCGTCCTGCTCGCTGTTCCCGCGGCTGTCGGTGCCGGTGGTGAAGACCTCGGCGATGTGGTGCCGGCGTTGTTCCATGCGCACCAGGCCGAGGCCGAGGTCGGCGACGACGTCGCGCACGAGGTCGTACGTCTCCTCGCCGGGGGCGGTGAGCAGCAGGATGTGTCCGGCGCCCGGCAGGCCCGCGCCCTCGGCGTGTGTGTCGATCCCGCGCGCGTGGAGCGCGTCGCGGACCGCGCGGGTGCCGTCGGGGTGGGTGTCGGTGTCGGTGACCTCGATCGCGAGGGTCGTCGTGGTCTGCGTGAAGTCCGTGGTGGAGCTGGAGCGCAGCAGTTTGCCGCCGTCGATCACGACGACGTGGTCGCAGGTGCGTTCCAGTTCGCCCAGGAGGTGGGAGGTGACCAGGACGGAGATGCCGAAGTCGGTGTGGATGCGGCGGATCAGGCCCAGCATCTCGTCGCGGCCGACCGGGTCGAGGCCGTTGGTCGGCTCGTCCAGGAAGACCAGTTTCGGGTCGTGGACGAGGGCCTGGGCCAGCTTCACCCGCTGCTTCATGCCCGTGGAGTAGCCGCCGATGGGGCGGTAGCGCTCCTCATACAGGCCGACGTGGCGCAGCGTGTCCGCGGTGCGCTCGCGCGCGGCGGTCGGCGGCAGGCCCGACATGCGTGCCATGTGGACGACGAACTCGGTGGCCGAGACGTCGGGCGGCAGGCAGTCGTGCTCCGGCATGTAGCCGACGCGCTCGCGGATGGCGGCGCCCTTCGTGGCGACGTCGAGGCCCAGGACCTCGGCGCTGCCCTCGGTGGCGGGGGACAGACCCAGCAGGATCTTGATCAGGGTGGACTTGCCGGCGCCGTTGGCTCCGACGAGTCCGGTCACACCGGCCCCGATGTCCACGGACAGCCGGTCGAGCGCGGTCACCCGGGGGAACCGCTTGCTCAGGCTTTCGGTCGCGATCACAGTCACGTCTTTGACCGTAGTGACCCCGGCCACGCCCCGCGTCAGACCTCAGAGCCGTCTTGGGGTCAGACTCCAGTAGTACGCGACCCTGAGGGAGGCCGTGCCTGAGAGTTATCCACAGTGCCGGGGGGCGGGCCTGTCGCCGGGCGGACCTGGGTTGTCCACAGGCGGGCGGACGTGGGTTTCCAGAGGCGGGCGGGCCCGGGTTGTCCACAGGCCGAGCCCCCCCTATTGACGCAGCCTCTAACAACTGTCACATTCACCAGTGTCAAGTTACGGACACGTACAGGCACGCAGCAGGTGCATGCCGGGAGCATGCCGTGTGCGTGCCGGTTGGGTACCGGATGCGTACCGGGTCGACGGACGGGGCGGCATGACGACTACGGCAGTGCGCGGCGAACGCTCCATGGAGCTGCGGGGATTCAGGCGGGTGCAGCGCCTCGCCTACGAGTGCGCGGAGGCGGTCGCGGCGCGGCTGGAGCCGGGCGTGACCGAGCGCGAGGCGGCCCGCATGCAGCGGGAGTGGCTGCGCGAGCGCGGGGTGCGGGACTGGTTCCACCTGCCGTTCGCGTGGTTCGGCGACCGCACGGCGTTCGTCAACTTCCGCGTCCCGCTGCAGTTCTTCCCCACCGACCGCCGCCTGGAGCCCGGGATGCCGTTCATCCTGGACATGGCCCCGGTGTTCGAGGGGTGCACGGCGGACATCGGCTACTCGGGCTCGCTCGGCGTCAACCCCGTGCAGGACCGGCTGATGGCCGACCTGGAGGCGCACCGCGAGCTGATCCTGCGGGAGGTGCGCGAGCGGCGCCCGCTGCGCGAGATCTACGAGGACGTGGACCGCCTCATGGTCCGCCAGGGCTACGCCAACCGGCACCGCGCGTATCCCTTCGGGGTGATCGCCCACAAGGTGGACCGGGTGAGGCAACGCCGCTTCTCGCCGCATCTCTTCGGCTTCGGCACGCAGTCCCTCAAGGGCCTGGCCGCGGACGCGCTGCACGGCCACCGGGACGGCTGGTCGCCCCTGTGGTCGCCGTACCGCTTCTCCGACCACCCGCCGCAGCCGGGCCTGTGGGCGGTCGAACCCCACCTCGGCTTCCGGGGCACGGGCGCGAAGTTCGAGGAGATCCTGGTGGTCACCGACTCCCGGGACCCCGAGGAGAGCGCCTTCTGGCTGGACGACGATCTGCCGCACGTGCGGCGCTGGGCGGAGGAGAAGTGAGTCTCAAGGGCGCGCGCGAGCGCACGGTGTCGACCGGTGGCGTCGACCTGTGCGTGGCGGAACTCGGCGACCCCGGTCAGCCGACGGTGGTCCTGGTGCACGGCTACCCGGACAGCAAGGAGGTGTGGTCCGAGGTCGCCGGCCGCCTCGCCGAGCGCTTCCACGTCGTCCTCTACGACGTCCGGGGCCACGGCCGCTCCACGGCACCCAGGCCGCTGCGCGGGGGCTTCACCCTGGCCAAGCTCACCGACGACTTCCTGGCCGTCGCGGACGCGGTCAGCCCCGGCCGGCCGGTGCACCTCGTCGGGCACGACTGGGGCTCGGTGCAGTCGTGGGAGTTCGCGACGGTGGCCCGCGCGGAGGGCCGTATCGCCTCCTTCACGTCGATGTCCGGGCCGTCCCTGGACCACTTCGGGCACTGGATCGACGCGCGCGTGAAGCGGCCGACGCCCCGCCGTGTGGGCCAGCTCCTCGGCCAGGGCGCCAAGTCCTGGTACGTGTACCTGCTGCACACGCCCAAGCTGCCGGAACTGGCCTGGCGCGGTCCGCTCGGCAAGCGCTGGCCGGGCATCCTGCAGCGGGTCGAGAAGGTGCCCGGCGGCGACTACCCGACCTCCTCACTGCCCTCCGACGCGGCGAACGGGGCCTGGCTGTACCGGGACAACGTCCGCGCCCGGCTGCGCAGGCCGCGCCCCGACGCGTACGCGCACGCGCCCGTGCAGCTCATCACCCCCCAGGGGGACGCGTTCCTGTCCGAGCGGCTCTACGACGACCTGGAGCGCTGGGTGCCGCAGCTGACCCGGCGCACGCTCCCGGCCAAGCACTGGGTCCCGCGCACCCGCCCCGACCAACTGGCCGCCTGGATCGAGGAGTTCGTGACCGCTGTGGAGGGAAACCGTCCCGCGCCGAAGACGGCCGCCCGCCATTCCGACCGCTTCGGCGGACAGCTGGTGCTGGTCACCGGCGCGGGCAGCGGGATCGGCCGGGCGACGGCGTTCGCGTTCGCGGAGGCGGGCGCGCGCGTGGTGGCCGTCGACCGCGACACGGAGGCCGCCGCCCGCACCGCCGAACTGGCCCGGCTGATCGGCGCGCCCGAGGCGTGGGCGGAGACGGCGGACGTCTCCGACGAACAGGCCATGGAGAAGCTGGCGGAGCGGGTCCACCGCGCGTACGGCGTGGTGGACGTCCTGGTCAACAACGCCGGCATCGGCCTGGCGGGCTCCTTCTTCACCACGACACCGGACGACTGGCGCAAGGTGCTGGACGTCAACCTGTGGGGTGTCATCCACGGCTGCCGGCTGTTCGGGGCCCGGATGGCCGAGCGGGGGCAGGGCGGCCACATCGTCAACATCGCGTCGGCGGCCGCGTTCCAGCCCTCCCGGACCCTGGCCGCCTACAGCACCTCCAAGGCGGCCGTCCTGATGCTCTCCGAGTGCCTGCGCGCCGAACTCGCCGCGCGGGACATCGGGGTGACCGCGATCTGCCCCGGCATCGTCAACACCAACATCACCTCCACGGCCCGCTTCACCGGCGTCGACGAGGCCGAACAACGCCGCCGCCAAAAGCGCTCCGCCCGCCTGTACGGCCTGCGCAACTACCCTCCGGAGAAGGTCGCCGAGGCCGTCCTCACGGCGGTGACGACCAACAAGGCCGTCGTCCCCGTCACCCCGGAGGCCAAGGGCTCCCACCTCCTCTCCCGCTTCGCCCCCCGCCTGTTGAGACGCCTGGCCCGCATCGAACCAAAGCTGTGACCGCGGCCCCCACTGAACTGCGGGCATGCGTGCCGCAAGGGGCGGCACGGGTGGGCGCAGCGGCACCCGGCAAGCGCCGGTGAGCGACACCCGCCCCGCCCAGCGGCAGCTCCGGCACGACCCAAGGAACCCCCACATGACCGACCCCCCGCCGAAACAGACGTACCGCATCGAGGACCTGGCGCACCACACGAACACCACGGTCAGAACCATCCGCGCCTACCAGGACCGCGGCCTCCTCCCCCGCCCCGAACGCCAGGGCCGCGCCAACCTCTACTCCACCGCCCACATCACCCGCCTCCACCAGATCGCCGACCTGCTGGACCGCGGCTACACCCTCGCCTCGATCAAGGAACTCCTCGACGCCTGGGACACCGGCCGCGGCCTGGGCGGCGTCCTCGGCCTGGTCACCGAGGTCGAGGGCCCCTGGACGGACGAGGAACCGATCCGCATCACCCGCGCCGAACTCCTCGCCCACTTCGCCGGCACCCCCGCGGACGGCCCGGCCACGCAGGCCACCGCGGGCACTACCGCGGACGCAGACGCGGGCACCACCGCAGAAGCCGTCGCAGACGCTGTCGCCGACGCCATCGACCTCGGCGTCCTGGAGCCCCTCGAAGACACCCCCGACGCCTTCCTCGTACCCAGCCCCCAAGAACTCGCCGTCGCGGCCGAACTGCACGCCTCCGGCGTCCCCCTCTCCGCCATCTCCGGGCACCTGCGGGAGTTGCGCGTCCAGGTCGAGCACATGGCCGCCCGTTTCCTGGAGTTCACCACCGAGTACGTCTTCGCCCGCTACCTCGACGACCCCGGCCACCGCACGGACGCCCACGCGGCCGAAGCGGCCACCCTCATCCGGCGTCTGCGCCCCCTCGCCCAGCAGACGGTGGACGCCGAACTGGCCCGTGCGATGCGGCACATGGCCACCCGGCACCTCAGAACGCACCTCGGCGCCGAAGCACCCGCGGCGCCGAGCACGGACACCCGCCTGGTTACCCTCCCCGGCGAGACGGTCCGCGCCGTCGAGAACCTCGTCGGCAAGGACCACGCGCCCACGTTCATCGCCCTGGCGGCCGAACGCGAGACGAGGGCTCGGGCGTTGGACGACCTGACCGCGTCAGCGGCCGCCTCCCGGGAAAACGACCTGCGTGAGCCGCCCGCCGCCGCCAAGCTGGGGGAGTGAAGGAAGAGAGAGAAGAAAGAAGAGCAGACCGGACCGGCGCGATGGACGACCGACGCACCGTCAAGGTCTCGAAGTACCTGTCGAAGCACCTGCGCCACCAGCCCGACCGTATCGGCCTCACCCTCGACCCGGCCGGCTGGGTCGAGATCGACACCCTGATCGCCGCGGCCGCCGCCCACGGCTTCCGCTTCACGCGCGAGGAACTCGACCACGTGGTGGCCGCCAATGACAAGCAGCGCTTCGCCGTCGAGGGCACCCGCATCCGCGCCAGCCAGGGCCACAGCGTCGAGGTCGACCTCGGCCTGCCCCCGGCGACCCCGCCGCCGTACCTCTACCACGGGACGGTCGCCCGCAACCTGGACGCGATCCGTGCCGAAGGGCTGCGGCCCATGAACCGGCACGACGTCCACCTGTCGGCGGACCGCGAGACCGCCACCCGGGTCGGTGCCCGCCGTGGCCGCCCCGTCGTCCTCGCGGTGGACGCGGGCGCCATGCACCGAGACGGCCACGTCTTCCACGTCAGCGCCAACGGAGTCTGGCTGACCGCCTCCGTCCCGCCCGCCTACCTGCGGTTTCCCGGGCCCCACTGACATCCGGCCACCTCGCCCGGCATGATCACTGGTATGGACCACTCATCGGACCCCGCGTCCGGCCAGACGCCGGCACCGCCGCCCTTCGCGAGCCCCCTGCCGACGACCGAAGCCGCCGTCGCCGCACTCCGGGCCCTCGCGACCGAGTACGCGCGCGAGATCGAGGTGACGCACGACATCGGCGCCGACCGGACCTCCCGCCGCAGCTCCGCCGGCATCGGCGTCACCACGGACCCGGACGGTTCGCTGCCGCACGAGGCGTACGCCGAGTTCGGCGGTCTGCCGCGGGTGAGCGTCCGGCTCTATCCGGAGGACGACGCGCTGATCACCGTCGAGGGCGTCGAGTGCCCCGACATCCCGCGCGAGGACGTGCCGGCCTTCCTCCGCTCCGTCTTCGGCGGTCTCGCGCACGTCACCGCGCGCCTCTTCCCGCCCGGCTACCGCCTCGTCGTCCCGCTGCCCGGCGACCGCGCCCACAAGGAGCACGTCCCGGGGGTCCTGCTCACCCCGTGGCTGAGCGGCCGCGTGCGGTGACCGCCTCGTCTCCCCGCGGTGGAGCCGCTTAGTCTCGGACGCATGAGTCTGCGTCTGAGCACCGTGATCCTGCCCCACCGCCGCTGGAGCGAGGGCGGCCGCTCGACCTGGGTGCGGGCCGAGCAGCTCGGCTTCCACACCGCGTACACCTACGACCACCTGTCCTGGCGCACCTTCCGCGACGGACCCTGGTTCGGTGCCGTTCCGACCCTGACCGCCGCCGCCGGCGTCACCGACCGGCTGCGGCTCGGCACACTGGTCACCTCGCCGAACTTCCGGCACCCGGTGACCCTGGCCAAGGAGCTGATCTCCCTCGACGACGTCTCCGGCGGCCGTGTCACCCTCGGCATCGGCGCCGGCGGCACCGGGTTCGACGCCACCGCGCTCGGTCAGGAGCCCTGGACCCCCCGCGAGCGCGCGGACCGGTTCGCCGAGTTCGTGCCGCTGCTGGACCGCCTGCTCACCCAGGACGCGGTGACGTACGAGGGCCGGTTCTACTCGGCGGACGAGGCGCGGAACATCCCCGGCTGCGTGCAGCGCCCCCGGCTGCCGTTCGCGGTCGCGGCCACCGGCCCGCGCGGGCTGGCGCTCGCCGCGCGGCACGGCCAGGCCTGGGTGACCACCGGCGACCCCAAGCTGTACGAGTACGGCACCCCGGAGCAGTCGGTCGAGGCGCTGCGCGGCCAGCTGCGCAAGCTGACCGACGCGTGCGCGACGGCCGGCCGGGACGTGTCCGAGCTGGACAAGGTCCTGCTGACCGGCTTCACCCCGGACCGCGGCGACCCGCTCACCTCCCTGGACGCCTTCGTGGACTTCGCCGGCCGCCACCGCGACCTGGGCTTCACCGAGATCGTGATCCACTGGCCGATCCCCGACTCGGACTTCGCCGCCGACCACAAGGTGTTCGAGCAGATCGCCCTGGAGGCACCCGCCCAGCTGAACTGAGCAGCCGAGAACCGGGCGGCCGCGGCACTACGGACCCGCGGACCTGCGTTGCCGAGGCGGGACGGACGTCATCTGTGTCTCATCTGTGCGGAGTACCGCACGGCCGTGCGTGCATATGCGCGAGAATGACCGGGTGACCTCAGCGACGCGACAGCCCGAGACCCCGGCCGCGGCCACACCCGCGCGGCTGATCGCCACCGATCTCGACGGCACCCTGCTGCGCGACGACAAGTCGGTCTCCCCGAGGACGATCGCCGCGCTGGCCGCCGCCGAGGCGGCCGGCATCGAGGTCTTCTTCGTCACCGGCCGCCCGGCCCGCTGGATGAACGTCGTCAGCGACCACGTCCACGGGCACGGCCTGGCCATCTGCGGCAACGGCGCGGCCGTGGTCGACCTGCGCGGCGGCGCCGGCACCCACCGGTTCGTGAAGGTCCGCGAGCTGGCCCGGGACAACGCGCGGGACGCCGTACGACTGCTGCGCGACGCGGCGCCCGGCACGGTGTTCGCGGTCGAGCAGACGTACGGCTTCCACCAGGAGCCGGACTATCCCAAGCTGCACATGGAGATACCCGACACCCTGCTGCCCGCCGAGGACCTCCTCGCGGCCGGCGGTCCGGGCGCCGACGAGCCCGTGCTGAAGATCCTCGCGTACCACCCCGACCTGGACCCGGACGCCTTCCTCACCCTCGCCCGCCTGGCCATCGGCGAGCGCGCCAACGTCACCCGCTCCAGCCCCAGCGCCCTGCTGGAACTCAGCGGTCCCGGCGTCTCCAAGGCCAGCACGCTCGCCCTGTGCTGCGCCGAGCGCGGCATCTCCCACGAGGAGGTCGTCGCCTTCGGGGACATGCCCAACGACGTGGAGATGCTGACCTGGGCCGGACAGTCGTACGCGATGGGAAACGCCCACCCGGACGTCCTCGCCGCCGCCTCCGGCCGCACGGTCGCCAACAACGAGGACGGCGTGGCCCTGATCATCGAACGAATGCTGGCCCAACGGGTCTAGCCCCCGCACAGAGCGCGCTCGGCAGGAGCGCCCCGCCAGGGGCGCGGGGAACTGCGCGACCAGCCCCACGACGTGCCCGCAGACGAACTCGACGTCCGAGCCGGCCACCGAACCAGCCGACCGGGATGCCGCTCAGCCCGCCCCCACCAGCGACTCCGCCGCCTCCTCCCGCCGCACCATCCGGCGCAACGGACCCGGCACCGCCGCCAACTCGGAGTACCGTCCCCGCTGCACCACCCGGCCCTCGTCGAGCACGATCACCTCGTCCACCGCGTCGAGTCCGGCCAGCCGGTGGGTGATCAGCAGGGTCGTACGGCCCTCGGTGGCGGCCAGCAGGTCGGCGGTGAGCGCGTCGGCGGTCGGCAGGTCGAGGTGTTCGGCGGGCTCGTCGAGGACGAGGACGGGGAAGTCGGCGAGGAGCGCGCGGGCCAGCGCGAGCCGCTGCCGCTGCCCGCCGGACAGCCGGGCCCCGTGCTCGCCGACGAGGGTGTCGATTCCGTCGGTCAGCGCGTCCACCCAGTCCAGCAGCCGGGCCCGGGCCAGCGCGTCGCGCAGGTCGTCCTCCGTGGCGTCCTTCCGGGCGAGCAGCAGGTTCTCGCGCACGGAGCTGTCGAAGAGGTGGGCGTCCTGGGCGCACAGCCCGACCAGCCGCCGTACGTCGTCGCCGCTCAGCGCGCGGGCGTCCACACCGGCGAGGGTGTACGAGCCCGCCTGCGGGTCCAGGAACCTGAGCAGGACCTGGGCGAGTGTCGTCTTGCCCGAGCCGGACGGTCCGACCACCGCGATCCGGCGGCCCCGTCCCAGCGTGAGATCCAGGCCGGCGAGGGCGTCCCTGTGCCCGCCCGGGTGCCGGGCGGCCAGGTCCCTGACCACGACCGGGAAGGGAGAGGCGGGCGCCTGCCGGGGCCGCTCGGGTTCGTGCACCGGCTCGGGGGCGTCCAGCACCTCGTGAACCCGCTCGGCGCTGCGGCGCACCCGCTGCCGGTAGCGCACGGCGAGCGGCATCCCCAGCACGGCTTCGAAAGCGGCCAGCGGGGTGAGCACCACCACGGCCATGGCGACCCCGTGGAGCCGTCCCTCCACCACCGCCTGGGCACCCAGCAGCGCCGTGGCGGCCACGGTCAGGCCGGAGATCAGCGCGGTGAGCCCGTCACCGAGCGCGGTGGCGGTGGCGGCGCGCGAGGCAATGCGCGTGAGGACGCCATCAGCCCGCCGGGCCCGCCGCGTACGGTCGGCCAGCGCACCGGCGACGGTCAGTTCGGCGGTACCGGTGAGCAGTTCCGCGACCCGGACGGCGAGTTCCCCGCGGGCAGGCGCCAGTCGCCGTTCCGCGCGCCTGGCCACGGCGGCGGTGATCACTGGAACACCGGCCCCGGCCGCCAGGAGGCCCACCGCGAGCCCGGCCCCGGCCGCGGGCAGCAGCCAGGCCGTGAAGGCGACGGAGGCGGCGGAGACGCCGACCGCGACGCCGGCCGGCAGCAGCCAGCGCAGCCAGTAGTCCTGCAGCGCGTCCACGTCCGCGACCAGCCGGGTGAGCAGGTCGCCCCGGCGGGCCGACCGCAGTCCGGCGGGTGCCAGCCGCTCCAGCCGCCGGTACACGGAGACCCTGGTGTCGGCCAGCATCCGCAGCACGGCGTCGTGCGACACCAGCCGCTCGGCGTACCGGAACACGGCCCGTCCGATACCGAAGGCTCGCGTCGCCGTCACGGCCACCATCAGGTACAGCACCGGCGGCTGCTGGGAGGCCCGCGAGATGAGCCACCCCGAGGTCGCCATCAATCCCACAGCACTCCCCAGCGCCAGCCCCCCGAGCACCAAGGCCAGCCCCAACCGCCCCCGCCAAGACCCACTCATCCCCCGAACCCGCCGGAACACACCACGCTGCCGCGCCCCCGAGCCACCCCCCGCCTCACCGAGCCGGGCCCCCGGCTCACCTTCCAGCGCGCCGAGCCGGTTCTCCGAGTCACCCTCCAACGCGCCGAGCCGCGCCCCCGGGTCACCCTCCAACGCGCCGAGCCGACCCCTCGCGTCACCTTCCAACGCGCCGAGCCGACCCCTCGCTTCACTTTCCAGCGTGCCGAGTCGGGCCTCCGGGTCACCATCCAGCTCACCCAGCCGACCCCTCGCTTCACTTTCCAGCGGTCCGAGTCGGGCCTCCGGGCCACCATCCAGCTCACCCAGCCGACCCCTCGCTTCACTTTCCAGCGGTCCGAGTCGGGCCTCCGGGTCACCATCCAGCTCACCGAGCCAACCCTCCGGGTCACCCTCCAACTCACCCAGCCGACCCCTCGCTTCACTTTCCAGCGTGCCGAGTCGGGTGGCGGGTGGGCGGGGACGGGGGTCCAGGGGGCGGAGCCCCCTGGGAGGCTCACCGGCGCCCCGGCCGGCCGACAACTCCCCGCCCTCCAGCCGTACAACCCGGTCCGCCACCCCCAACAGCGCAGGCCGGTGCACCACGAGCAACACCGTCCGCCCGACGGCCAGCCTCCGCACCGCCGCGACGACCTCCCCCTCCGTCCCCCCGTCCAGCGCCGCCGTCGGCTCGTCCAGCAACAACAGAGGCCGGTCGGCGAGAAACGCCCGCGCCAGCGCCAAGCGCTGCCGCTGTCCCGCGGACAGCCCGCCCCCGTCCTCCCCGAGCACCGTCTCGACACCCTCGGGCAGCGCGTCCACGAACTCCAGCGCGCCCGCGTCCCGCAGCGCCTGCCGTACGGCGGCATCGTCCGCGTCGGCCCGAGCGAGCCGTACGTTCTCCGCGATGGTCCCGGCATACAGATGCGGCCGCTGCGGAACCCAGGCGATCCGCGACCGCCACTCCTCCAGGTCGACACCCGAGAGATCGGTGCCGCCGATCCGCATCCGGCCCCCGGTGGGCCGTACGAACCCCAGAAGAACGTTGAGCAGCGTCGACTTGCCCGCACCACTCGGCCCGACCAGCGCCACCGTCTCACCGGGTTCCACGCTGAAGGACACATCGGTGACGGCGTCGGCCGACCGCCCGGGGTAGCGCACCGTCACGCCGTCGAACGCCACCGCCCCCGAGAGCACAGGCCCACACCCCGACGTCGGCACCGGCGTCTCCAGCACCGCGAAGATCTCCTCGGCGGCGGCCAGCCCCTCCGCCGCCGCGTGGAACTGCGCGCCCACCTGCCGCAGCGGCAGATAGGCCTCGGGTGCCAGCACCAGGATGACGAGACCGACGTACAGGTCCATGTCCCCATGGACGAGCCGCATGCCGATCGTCACGGCGACGAGCGCGACGGACAGGGTGGCGAGCAACTCCAGCGCGAACGAGGACAGGAAGGCGATCCGCAGGGTCCGCATCGTGGCCTGGCGGTATTCGCCGGTGATCCGGCGGATGGAGTCGGCCTGCGCCTTGGCCCGCCCGAAGACCTTCAGCGTGGGCAGCCCCGCGACCACGTCCAGGAAGTGACCGGACAGCCGGGAGAGCAACCGCCACTGCCGGTCCATCCGTGACTGCGTGGCCCAGCCGATCAGCATCATGAACACGGGGATGAGGGGCAGCGTGCCGACGATGATCGCCGCCGACACCCAGTCCTCGGTGACGATCCGCGCCAGCACCGCCACCGGTACGACGACGGCGAGCCCCAACTGCGGCAGATAGCGCGAGAAGTAGTCGTCGAGGGCGTCGACCCCGCGCGTGGCCAGGGTGACCAGCGAGCCGGTCCGCTGACCGCTCAGCCATCCGGGGCCCAGCGCAGCCGTCCGGTCGAGCAGCCGCCCGCGCAGTTCTGACTTCACCGCGGCGCTCGCCCGGTGGGCCGCGAGCTCGGTGAGCCAGGAGACCAGCGCCCGGCCGCCCGCCACAGCCGTCAACAGCAGCAGGGGCCTCGCCAGTTCAGCGGCCGTTCGGCCGTGCTGGAAGGCACCGACCACGACCTCGGCGATGAGCATTGCCTGGCCGATGATCAGCACGGCCCCGATCGCGCCCAGGACCACGAGGGCCACCAGGAAGAGCCGGGTGGCCCGGGCGTAGCGGAGGAGTCGCGGATCGATCGGTTTCACGTGAAACACGCCCTTCGGTCCAGGGATGGTGTTTCACGTGAAACACGGGTCATCGTGAAACACCCTCCCCGTCAAACTCAGTGCGCGGAGGCGTCCGGCGCGATGTGCTGCGTCCCGATGCGCTTGCGGAACACCCAGTAGGTCCAGCCCTGGTACAGCAGCACGAGCGGTGTGGCGACCGCCGCCAACCAGGTCATGATCTTCAGGGTGTACGGGCTCGACGAGGCATTGGTGACCGTGAGGCTCCAGTTCGCGTCGAGCGTGGACGGCATCACGTTCGGGAACAGCGACAGGAAGAGCATCGCCACGGCCGCCACGATGGTGAGGCCGGACAGCGCGAACGACCAGCCCTCACGTCCCGCCTGGTTGGCCACCAGCGCGGCGACCAGCGCGGCGACCGCCACGATCAGGGCCACCAGGCTCCTGCCGTTCCCGCTGTGCGCCTGGGTCCAGAGCAGGAAGCCCAGGGCCAGGACAGCGGTGACGAGTCCGACCCGCAGCGCCATTGCGCGGGCCCGCAGCCTGATGTCGCCGACGGTCTTGAGCGCGGTGAACACCGTCCCGTGGAAGGTGAACAGGGTGAGCGTCACCAGGCCGCCGAGGAGGGCGTACGGGTTGAGCAGGTCGGCGAGGCTGCCGACGTACTCGAAGTGCTGGTCGATCTTCACGCCCCGCACGATGTTCCCGAAGGCCACGCCCCAGAGGAAGGCCGGGATCAGCGAGGTCCAGAAGATCGCCGTCTCCCAGTTGCGCTGCCAGTTCTCCTCGGGCCGCTTCGCCCGGTACTCGAAGGCCACGCCCCGGACGATCAGGCAGACCAGGATGACCAGCAGCGGCAGGTAGAAGCCGGAGAAGAGGGTGGCGTACCAGTCGGGGAAGGCCGCGAAGGTCGCGCCGCCCGCCGTCAGCAGCCAGACCTCGTTGCCGTCCCAGACGGGTCCGATGGTGTTGATCAGTACCCGGCGCTCGGGCCGGTTCCGGGCGAGCAGCTTGGTGAGGATGCCGACACCGAAGTCGAATCCCTCCAGGAAGAAGTAGCCGGTCCACAGGACGGCGATCAGGACGAACCAGACGTCGTGAAGTTGCATGACTGTTCCCTCCGCCTAGTACGAGAAGGCCATCGGCTTGTCGGCGTCCTGGCCGGTGCCGCCGATCTTCGTGGGCGGGTTGAGGTCGGCGTCGGTCAGCTCGGGCGGACCGGCCTTGACGTACTTGGTGAGCAGCCTGACCTCGACGACGGCCAGGATGGCGTAGAGCGACGTGAGGACGATCATCGAGGTGAGGACCTCGCCCTGGGAGACACCGGGGGAGACCGCGTCCCGGGTCTGCAGGACGCCGTAGACGACCCACGGCTGCCGGCCCATCTCGGTGAAGATCCAGCCCCAGGAGTTGGCGATCAGCGGGAAGGCCAGGGTCCAGGTGGCGATGCGCCAGTACCAGGGGGTGAGCCTCGGGCTGAGCGCCTTGTTCCGGAACAGCACGAGGTTCGGCACCTCGTCGTCCCCGACCCGCAGGTGCTGTGGCAGCAGGAACTTCTTGCGGGTCAGCCAGAGCCCGGCCAGGCCGATGGCGAAGGAGGCCATGCCGAAGCCGATCATCCAGCGAAATCCCCAGAACGCGACCGGGATGTTGGGCCGGTAGTCGCCGGGCCCGAACTTCTGCTGTTCGGCCTTGTTGACGTCGTTGATGCCGGGGACTTCGGAGGTGAAGTCGTCGTTGGCGAGGAAGGACAGCAGGCCCGGGATCTCGATGGCCACGGTGTTGTGGCCCTTCTCCACGTCGCCGTAGGCGAAGATCGAGAACGGTGCGGGCTTCTGCCCGTCCCACAGCGCCTCCGCCGCCGCCATCTTCATGGGCTGCTGCTTGAACATGACCTTGCCGAGCACGTCACCGCTGACCGCGGTGAGCAGTCCGGCGACGACCACGGTGACCAGGCCGAGTCGCAGCGAGGTCTTCATCGTGCGGATGTGCTTCTTGCGGGCCAGGTGGTAGGCCGAGATGCCCACCATGAAGGCGCCGCCGGTCAGGAAGGCCGCCGAGAGGGTGTGGAAGGCCTGGCTGAGCGCGGTGTTCTGGGTCAGCACGGCCCAGAAGTCGGTCAGCTGGGCGCGTCCCCGCACCTTGTCGATCTTGTAGCCGACGGGGTGCTGCATCCAGGAGTTGGCCGCGAGGATGAAGTAGGCCGACAGGATCGTGCCGACGGAGACCATCCAGATGCAGGCCAGATGGATCTTCTTGGGCAGCTTGTCCCAGCCGAAGATCCACAGTCCGATGAAGGTGGACTCGAAGAAGAAGGCGATCAGGGCCTCGAAGGCGAGCGGGGCGCCGAAGATGTCTCCGACGAAGCGCGAGTAGTCCGACCAGTTCATGCCGAACTGGAACTCCTGCACGATGCCGGTGACGACGCCCATCGCGATGTTGATCAGGAAGAGCTTGCCCCAGAACTTGGTGGCCCTGAGGTACTTCTCCTTCTCCGTGCGCACCCAGGCGGTCTGCAGTCCGGCCGTGAGGGCGGCCAGAGAGATCGTCAGGGGGACGAACAGGAAGTGGTAGACGGTGGTGATGCCGAACTGCCAGCGCGCCAGTGTTTCCGGCGCCAGAGCCAGGTCCACGTCGTCACTCTCCTTACTTCGCCGTGGTACAGCGGCGTGATGCCCCCTTTTGTCAGGTACATAAGGGAGCAAGCGGAACGCGCTTGTGAACGCGTTCACATTCACAAGCTATTATGACGTACCGATTTTCGACGCGAGGCAGGGGGGTCCCCCTTGACCTCAGCGTCAACCCCTTGGCAAGAAATTCAACAGCTTGTTGAATTGCGTCTCATGCAGATACGAATCTCCTGGCCCGCCGGCCAGCTCACCGCGACGCTCGACGACACACCCACCACGCAGGCCCTGCAGAAGGCACTGCCGCTCATCTCCTCGGCACACACCTGGGGAGAGGAGGTCTACTTCGACACAGGTGTGTCTGTTTCACGTGAAACAGACGCCCGGCAGGTCGTCGAGCCGGGCACGGTGGCGTTCTGGACGGACGGCGACGCCCTCGCCCTCCCCTACGGCCCCACGCCCATCTCCCGGGGCGAGGAATGCCGCCTCGCGAGCCCCTGCAACGTCCTCGGACACCTGGACGGCGACCCCAGGGTCCTGGCGACCGTGCGGGACGGAGACCCCGTACGCGTAGAGGCCGTCAACGACTGAGCCCCGCACAGGGCGGGGCTCAGTCGGCGGAAAACCGCCTGCCAGAAAGCCTTGCAAGCCCTCGCTGAAGGCCTGACGGCGCGCTCAGAACTCCTTGCGGAACGCCTCCGCCACCTTCAGGAAGATGTCGTTCGCCTCGGTCTCGCCGACCGTCACCCGCACACCCTCGCCCGGGAACGGCCGGACCACCACACCGTGCTCCTCGCAGGCAGTCGCGAACGCCGCCGTGCGCTCCCCCAGTCGCAGCCACACGAAGTTCGCCTGGGTCTCCGGCACGGTCCAGCCCTGGGCGCGCAGCGCGTCGACCACGCGCGTGCGCTCGCACACCAGTGAGCCCACCCGGCCCAGCAGTTCGTCCTCGGCACGCAGCGAGGCGACGGCCGCGTCCTGCGCGAGCTGGCTCACGCCGAACGGCACAGCCGTCTTGCGCAGCGCCGCGGCGACCGGTTCGTGGGCGATCGCGAAACCGACGCGGAGCCCGGCGAGGCCGTACGCCTTGGAGAAGGTGCGCAGCACACAGACGTTGGGCCGCTCCCGGTACAGCTCGACACCGTCGGGCACCTCGGGGTCACGGATGAACTCCCGGTAGGCCTCGTCCAGGACCACCAGCACATCGCCGGGGACCCGGTCCAGGAACCGCTCCAGCTCCGCCCTCTGCACCACCGTGCCGGTCGGGTTGTTGGGGTTGCAGACGAAGATCAGCCGCGTCCGGTCGGTGATGGCCGCCGCCATGGCGTCCAGGTCGTGCACATCGCCCGGCGTGAGCGGGACCCGCACGGACCGGGCGCCGCTGATCTGCGTGATGATCGGGTACGCCTCGAAGGACCGCCAGGCGTAGATGACCTCGTCGCCGGGGCCGCTGGTTGCCTGGAGCAGCTGCTGGGCGACGCCCACCGAACCGGTACCGGTCGCCACGTGGGAAGCCGGCACACCGAAGCGCTCCGACAGCTCGTTCATCAGCCCGGTGCAGGCCATGTCGGGGTACCGGTTGAAGTCGTGGGCCGCCGCGGTCACGCTCTCCATCACGCCCGGCAGCGGCGGGTACGGGTTCTCGTTGGAGGACAGCTTGTACGCGACCGGGCCACCGGCCGCGGCCGGCTTGCCCGGCTTGTAGGTGGGGATCCCCTCCAGCTCGGCGCGCAGCTTGGGGCTCGTCTCGCTCACCGCAGTCCTCCTCGTGACCACCGGCGGCCCGTCGACGCCGCCGGCTTCCAATACTGCTCACCTTATGAGGATTCGGCCCCGCTGCGAACAGGTGCGCGGCAAACCTCACCAGCCCCACTGTCATCAAGTACATCAGGGGCATCGGCACCCGAAGGCGTACGTATCAGGGGGCGCGCCCTACATATATCTATGCGCCGGTAGCTTGCGCCGTGGCGCGCATCCCTCGTGAAGGTGAGTTGAGACCTCTTCGAGACATCAGACGGTCGACAGGCACCCACGCCTCGACAAGTCAGGTCCTAGCGCCACGTCCAGCAACTGCCTTGGTTTCTAATGTAGTTGACCCACCTCGACCATGCAGAAACGTGCCTGTCAACGTGTGCATATGCGTCCGCACTACCCCACCGCATGAGCCCTACTATCGGCTCGCCATGACAGCAGCAGGGAAGCACCAGGTGAGCCGCGCGGAAACCTCACGTCGAGGCAGTCGGCCGGGCCGGGCGGGCATCAGAGACGTCGCCGCCGCCGCCGGAGTGTCCATCACGACCGTCTCCGACGCCCTCAACGGCAAGGGCCGGCTCCCGGACGCCACCCGGCGCCATGTCCGCGAGGTCGCCGACCGGCTGGGCTACCGGCCCTCGGCCGCCGCACGCACCCTCCGTACCGGCAAGTCGGGACTGATCGGCCTGACCGTGACGACGTACGGGGATGAACCTTTCACCTTCACGGAGTTCGCGTACTTCGCCGAGATGGCGCGCGCCGCCACCTCCGCCGCGCTCGCCCGCGGATACGCGCTGGTCATCCTGCCCGCGACCTCCCGTCACGACGTCTGGTCCAACGTCGCCCTCGACGGCACGGTCGTCATCGACCCCTCCGACCAGGACCCGGTGGTCAGCGAGCTGGTCCGGCAGGGCCTGCCCGTCGTCTCCGACGGCCGTCCGGCGGGTGCCCTGCCCGTCACCGCCTGGGTCGACAACGACCACGAGGCCGCCGTACTCGGCATCCTCGACCACCTCGCCGACGCCGGCGCCCGCCGCATCGGCCTCCTCACGGGCACCACGACCGACACCTACACCCACCTGTCCACCACCGCCTACCTGCGCTGGTGCGAACGCGTCGGCCAGGACCCGGTGTACGAGTCCTACCCGGCGCACGACCCCTGCGCGGGCGCCGTCGCCGCCGACCGCCTGCTGGCCCGCCCCGACCGGCCCGACGCGGTCTACGGCCTGTTCGACCCCAACGGCACCGACCTGCTCGCCGCCGCCCGCCGCTACGGGCTGCGGGTACCCGAGGACCTGCTGCTGGTGTGCTGCAGCGAGTCGACGGTGTACGCCAACACCGAGCCGCCCATCACCACGCTCTCCCTGAAACCGCGCCGCATCGGCACGGCGGTGGTCCAGCTCCTCATCGACGCCATCGAGGGCGTGGAGTCGGACCACCCGGTCGAGCAGGTGATACCGACCGAGATGATCGTGCGTACCTCGTCCCAGCGACGCCCGCCCCGTACGACGGTCAGCCCGCCGAGGGCACCGGAGGGCCGCTAGCGGCTTCCGGCCGGATCCGGCCGGATCCGGTCAGCGGGAGCCCGGCCGCCGGTATCCGGTCGAACCCCGGCCCAAACGGGGCGAAAGCCGCGGTGAACTGGAGTCTTGCTCCGATTCACCACCCCTGGGTCATCACACGGAGCGACGCTCATTCCTATGATGGGCCCACGACACCGCGGGCCGCTGCGACCAGGCAGTCCGAAGCGGTGCAGCTGCGGCGCGATGGTGGAGGGGTCTGATGACTCAGGGGGCCGGTCTGGGACCCGAGGCGGAACGGACGGCGACGTTGCGCGACTTCCGGGTGCCCGCGTACGTCCACGAGACCGGTCCCTACGCCTCCACGCCCCCCGGCGACACCGCCCCGCCCGTCGACGATAGCTATCCCGAGGGCTACACGCCGACCCGGCGCGACCTGCCCGTCATCAACCGAGGTGACACCATGCAGGTCCCCGTCGACCCCGCCCCCGCCGCCGTGTCCGCCCCCGAGCCCGAGAACGGCCCCGGCCCGCTGTTCGTCGTCGGCGACGTCCACGGCTACCTCGACGAACTGATGGCCGCCCTGCGGGAGAAGGGGCTGATCGACGCGGCGGGCCAGTGGTCCGCGGGCACCGCCCGGCTGTGGTTCCTCGGCGACTTCACCGACCGCGGCCCCGACGGCATCGGCGTCATCGACCTGGTGATGCGGCTGTCCGCCGAAGCGGCCGCCGCCGGCGGCTACTGCAAGGCCCTCATGGGCAACCACGAGCTGCTCCTCCTCGGCGCCAAGCGGTTCGGCGACACCCCCGTCAACTCCGGCGCGGGCACCGCCACCTTCCAGGCGGCCTGGCTGCTCAACGGCGGCCAGAAGACCGACATGGACCGCCTGCAGGACCACCATCTGCAGTGGATGGCCCGCCTGGACGCGGTCGAGGAGGTCGACGGCCATCTGCTGCTCCACTCCGACACCACCGCCTACCTCGACTACGGCGACTCGATCGAGGCCGTCAACGACACCGTCCGGGAGACCCTCACCCGCAACGACGCGGACGAGTGCTGGGACCTGTTCCGCAAGTTCACCAAGCGGTTCGCCTTCCGCGACGAGGGCACCGACGCCGTGCGCTCACTCCTCGACACCTACGGCGGCACGCGCGTCGTGCACGGTCACAGCCCCATTCCCTACCTGCTCGGCGAGGTCGGCTCCGAAGACGGCGAGGACAGCACCGGGCCCGTCGTCGAGGGTCCGCACGTCTACGCCGAGGGACTCGCCATCGCCATGGACGGCGGAGTGACCATGGCCGGAAAGCTACTGGTCCAGCAACTTCCCCTGGATATCTGAGCGTTCCCGGGGAAGGCGTACCCGCGGCCGGGTCGTCGCAGGTCGGCACCCAATTCCGGCAACCCCCTGTCACCGTGTGCCGTCACGGCTCTACCATCGCCTTATCCGTAGCAGGCTCCCCTCCGTTTCTGCCCGACGGCTCGCCGGCGTGCGAGCCCCAAGCCCTACGGAGCATCGGGGGATGCACATGAACAGCGTTCCGCAGCACCTGCTGAACGAGGACCGCCAGGAGTTCGAGCGGATCCTCGATGAGGCGCTGCGCTCCGCACCGAACCGCCCGGAACTGGCCGCTGTCGGACAGCGGCTCAACCCCGAACAACTGCGCACCATGGCGCTCAACGCCACCGCCCTGATCACCGCGGCCGCGGCGTCCGAGTACCAGCACTACGTGAAGGTCCGTGAGGAACTGCGCCATCCGGCGCCACCCATCCCCGCCGCAACCCGGGATTCCGGTTCCGATTCCGCTTCCGCGGAACCGGCCGAGGGCGGCATGGGACTCGCCACCGCTCTCGGCGGGGACGCCGAGACCGCCGGCGCGGGCGCCGTCGCGGTGATAGCCGTGCTGGCACCCGTCCTCTCCGGCACCGCCGCCGCGATCTTCCTGCTCGTCGGCTACATCGTGAAGATGCTCGACCCGGGCCAGGCCTTCGCGCAGACCATGCTCACCGCCGGCTGGGTGTTCGGCGCCGTGACCGCGGCCGCGGTGCTCGTCGCCGCCGTCGGTCTGCTGCTCACCGCGCTGCGCAACAACACCTCCGCGGAACCCGGCCCCGACGGCGACGCCGGCCAGGAAGTCACCTCGGCCAGAGCGGCCTGGCGGGAGGCGGTCCTGGAACGCGGCATCCTCCCGTTCCTCCGGGACGCGCTCGCCGAACCCGGCACCGCCGCCCTGCACCGCACCACGCCCTCGTCCCCGACCGGCCGCATGCCCCGCCTCGGCTACGACCGCCCGGGCTTCAGCAGCCCCGACGACGGCACCGCCCCCGGCCCCCGCCCGAGCTTCAGCAGCCCCGACTACACCAGCCCGGACTTCGGCGGCCCCGAACACCAGCCCGACTAGCCCCCGGTGTGCGCCCCCACCGGGGGCGCACACCGCAGGCCCCACCGCACGCCTACTCGGCGATCGGCAGATACACCCGGTTCCCCGAGGCGGCGAACTCCTTCGACTTCTGAGCCATGCCCGCCTCGATCTCGCCCCGGCTGCCTCCGTGCTCCCGCCGGATGTCCTGCGAGATCTTCATCGAGCAGAACTTCGGCCCGCACATCGAGCAGAAGTGGGCCGTCTTGGCGGGTTCCGCCGGGAGGGTCTCGTCGTGGAACTCCCGGGCCGTGTCCGGGTCGAGGGCCAGGTTGAACTGGTCCTCCCAGCGGAACTCGAAGCGGGCGTCGGACAGGGCGTCGTCCCACTCCTGGGCGCCCGGGTGGCCCTTGGCGAGGTCGGCCGCGTGGGCGGCGATCTTGTAGGTGATGACGCCGGTCTTGACGTCGTCCCGGTTGGGCAGGCCCAGGTGCTCCTTCGGCGTGACGTAGCACAGCATCGCCGTACCCCACCAGGCGATCATCGCCGCGCCGATGCCCGAGGTGATGTGGTCGTACGCCGGGGCGATGTCCGTCGTCAGCGGGCCGAGCGTATAGAACGGAGCTTCATCGCAGATCTCCTGCTGAAGGTCGATGTTCTCCTTGATCTTGTGCATCGGGACGTGCCCGGGGCCCTCGATCATGGTCTGTACGTTGAAACGCTTGGCGATCGTGTTGAGTTCCCCGAGCGTGCGCAACTCCGCGAACTGCGCTTCGTCGTTGGCGTCCGCGATCGATCCCGGGCGCAGTCCGTCACCCAGCGAGTAGGTGACGTCGTAGGCGGCGAGGATCTCGCAGAGCTCCTCGAAGTTCTCGTAGAGGAACGATTCCTTGTGGTGGGCCAGGCACCACGCGGCCATGATCGAGCCGCCGCGGGAGACGATGCCGGTCTTGCGGTTCGCCGTCAGCGGCACGTACGGCAGGCGCACGCCCGCGTGGACCGTCATGTAGTCCACGCCCTGCTCGGCCTGCTCGATGACCGTGTCCTTGTAGATCTCCCAGGTCAGCTCCTCGGCGCGACCGTCGACCTTCTCCAGCGCCTGGTAGAGCGGCACGGTACCGATCGGCACGGGGGAGTTGCGCAGCACCCATTCACGGGTGGTGTGGATGTTACGCCCGGTGGAGAGGTCCATGACGGTGTCGGCGCCCCAGCGGGTCGCCCAGGTCATCTTCTCCACCTCCTCCTCGATGGACGAGGTGACGGCGGAGTTGCCGATGTTGGCGTTGACCTTCACCAGGAACCGCTTGCCGATGATCATCGGCTCGATCTCCGGGTGGTTGACGTTGGCCGGCAGCACGGCCCGGCCCGCCGCGATCTCCTCCCGGACCACCTCGGGAGCGACGTTCTCCCGGATGGCCACGTACTCCATCTCGGGCGTGATCTCACCGCGGCGCGCATACGCGAGCTGGGTGACCGCCGTGCCGTTCCGGCCCCGCCGGGGCTGCCGCGGGCGTCCGGGGAAGACGGCGTCGAGGTTGCGCAGACCGCCGCGCGGCGCGGTGTGCTTGATCCCGTCGTCCTCGGGGCGGACGGGACGGCCGGCGTACTCCTCGGTGTCGCCGCGCCCGATGATCCAGTTCTCCCGCAGCGGCGGCAGGCCCCTGCGGACATCGGTGTCGAGGAGAGGATCGGTGTACGGGCCGGACGTGTCGTACAGCGTGACCGACTGCCCGTTCGTGAGGTGCACCTGGCGGACCGGCACGCGCAGGTCGGGGCGTGAACCCTCGACGTACGCCTTGTGCCAGCCGATGGACTTCCCGGCCTCCTGGGACTTCTCGTCCTGAGCGGAGGCAGGCGTGCGTGCGTCCTTGTTGGTCATGAGACCTACTCCCTACGCCGGCATTACCCGGTAACAGGTTCGGCGGTCGACGCAGCGGCTTCCGTCGGTCGGTGTTTCCCGTGAAACGTCGGTCGTTCCACGTGAAACATCGCCTGTACGGAGGTCAGCGCCCTCTCAGCCCGGTGCTCCGAGCTCCCGCGTGTGCAAAGGTGCCCCCACGCTAGCGTCATTTCGGGCGCGGTGAACAGGGGGCCCCCAGCGTTCTTGCGATGATCGGTCGGTGACGACGATGGAGCAGTCCCCGCCACCGCCCCCGGAACCGCCTCGCGGCGGCCACGCGGCGCAGCACGACGGACACGGCCACGCGCACGGTCACAGCCACAGCCACAGCCACGGCCCCGCTGCTCCCGTCTCGGCACATCTGCGCAGGGTCATCGCGGCGATCCTGATCCCGTTCACCGCGGCGGTCGTGGTCGGCCTGGTGGTGCTCTGGCCGGGCGGCGCCCCGCCGCACGAGCGCACCGGCGTCGGCTTCGACCGCCAGACGCAGCAGGCCACGGTCGCCAAAGTGGCCGAGGTCAGCTGTGCGTCGGTGAACGCCTCCGGCGGCGGCACGCCGACCGGTGACAACCCCGCCACCGGTGGCGACTCGGCGTCTCAGCACGCGAAGGGAACCTGCAAGAAGGCGACGGTCCGCGTCGACAGCGGCAAGGACAAAGGCCGCACGTTCACCGAGATCGTGCAGCCGGACCAGCCACGCCAACTGCACCAGGGCCAGAAGGTCGTCGTCGCCTACGAGCCCTCGGCACCGAAGGACCTGCAGTACTCGGTCACGGACGTCGACCGCAAGTTCCCCATGACGCTGCTGGCCGGGGTCTTCGCCCTGGCCGTCGTGGTGGTGGGCCGGATGCGGGGCGTCATGGCGCTGGTCGCGCTGGCCGTGAGCTTCCTCGTGCTGACCCTGTTCATCCTGCCCGCGATCCTGCAGGGCTCGAACCCCCTGCTCGTGGCGGTCATCGGGTCGAGCGCCATCATGCTGATCGCCCTCTACATGTGCCACGGCTTGTCGGCGCGTACGTCGGTCGCGGTGCTCGGCACCCTGGTCTCCCTCACGCTGATCGGTGTGCTCGGCTCCCTCTTCATCGGCTGGGCCGCGCTCACCGGCAACACGGACGACAACACGGGCCTCATCCACGGCCTGTACCCGTCGATCGACATGAGCGGCCTGCTGCTGGCCGGCGTCATCATCGGCTCGCTCGGCGTCCTGGACGACGTGACGGTGACCCAGACCTCGGCCGTCTGGGAGTTGCACGAGGCCAATCCCTCGCTGGGCCGGCGCGGTCTGTACCGGGCGGCCATCCGCATCGGGCGCGACCACATCGCGTCGGTGGTCAACACCCTCGTCCTCGCCTACGCCGGTGCCGCGCTGCCCTTGCTGCTGCTGTTCTCGATCGCGCAGAGCAGCGTGGGCACCGTGGCGAACAGCGAGTTGGTGGCCGAGGAGATCGTGCGCACCCTGGTGGGCTCGATCGGTCTGGTCGCCTCGGTGCCGGTGACCACCGCGCTCGCCGCCTTGGTTGTGGCGGCCGACCGGCCCGGCGAGGCCGGGGCGCCGGTGGGCCGGCAACGCACCCCGGCGCGCGGCGGAAGGGGACGGCGCCGGAAGCGGTGAGGCGGGGCCGGAAGACGTGAGGCGGAGCCGGGCGCCGGCCCCGCCACGGCCTCTGCAGAAGCGTTCCTGCATGCCGTCGTCCCAGGCCGTCGCACAGCGCCCCCGGTGCCGTAACGCTTCAGCCGGCGCTCTGTTCCTCGGCCAGGATGCGGTCCAGGGCCTCGTCGAGATGGGCGTCGAAGTCGGCGAGTGCGCCTTCCTGTCCGAGAGGCACCAGCTTGTCCGTACGGTCGAGGAAGGCCACGAGCGGCGGTGCCGAGGACCGGAACAGGGCCTGGTCGCTGCCGACCTGAAGCCGGATCAGCACCTCGCCGAGCAGTTCGGAATCGGCGGGAGCGATGTGCACATCCCCCTCCCCGCACGGCCGGCCGACCCCGTCGATCAGCAGTTCCCGCCCGAAGGCCCAGGTCACCGGGGCGTCCCCGGGCAAGTGAAAAGTGAGCCGTACGGCATAGGGATCACTGGACTCGTAGCGCAACTCCACCGGAATACGGAAGGAGAGCTCCTCGGACACGAGAAAGCTCATCATGACCTCTGCCTGTACGGACTCACGCATGCGCACCCCGTCTAATGACGCCGACTGGCCGGGATTGATCCCTTTGACAATGGTCAAATCTTGCTGAACGTACACAACAGATTACAAGGAGTGAGTTTTCAGATACTGATAGAGAGCGTGAGCGATCCGAGATGCCGCCCGATCTCCGCCTGCAGCCGGCGCGCCGCGGGCAGCAGCCGGTCGGACTGGTGAGCGGGGAGTGAGAGAGCCATCGTGGTCGCCTCGGTGCCGACCGAGATCGGGATGGCGGCGCACACCGTGCCCAGCGCGTACTCCTGCCGCTCCACGACCGGCTCCATCCGCCGCATCCGCTCCAGTTTTCGGAGGACGGTGTGGTTGTCGCGCACGGTGTACGGCGTGATCGACTGCACGGGGTAGCGGGCCAGATGGTCGCGGCGGGACTCCTCGTCCAGCTGGGAGAGCAGACACTGCCCGATGGCGTGCGCGTGGCCCGTCTCCCGGAAGTCCGCCCACTCCTGCACCGCCGGTGCCCCCGGTGAGTCGGAGACGCAGAGCACCTCGATCTCGCCGGCCCGGTAGCGCGCGTAGTACACGGGCACACCGATCGAATCGCGCCAATGTGCCAGGGTGTCGGCCACCGCGCTGCGACGTTTCTGCTGGGCTCCACTGCTGCTCAGCCGCTCGGCGGCCTCGCCGAGGAAGAACAGGCCCTTCTCGCGCCGCAGATAGCCCTCGTGGACCAGGGTGCGCAGCAGGTGGTAGGTCGTGGGCAGGGCGAGACCGGTCTCGCGGGCGAGTTGCTTGGCGGGGGCGCCGTGCTCATGTGCGGCGACGGTCTCCAGCAGCCGCATCGCGCGCTGGACGGATCCGATGAGGGTCGCGGAGTGCGGCTGCCCGGGAATGGACGCGCCGGACGGCGGCCGCTGCACGGGGGGCCTGCGGTCACGCGGCTCGGCAGGGTGCGTGAGGGGGCCCGCCGGTGCGGTGTCAACCATGGCCAAGGGTCACTCCGGAGCGCGAGGGGGGCAGCCCGTGCGGAGGAGACACGGGTGGGTGTACGCCGCCCACGGGGGTCGGTCCCGCGTGGAGTTCCGGACTCTAATCGCCTGCCGCCGCTCGTCGGCGGCCTCCGGCGGAAACTTCCCTCCCCCGAGGGAACCGGCGTTTCCTGTTACCGGCCGCCGGCTCCCGGTGCACTCACCAGTCGCTGCGTGACGAGGAGTTGCCCATGAACTTCCGCACCACGTAGATCAGTCCGCCGACCAGCGCGACGAAGAGCAGCGCCTTGAAGAGCAGGCCGATCACAAAGACCACTACCGTCGCTATCAGGCTGCTGAACACGACCAGGGCGATGACCGGCACCGCGACCCACTTCACCCACCACGGCAGTCCCGCGAAGATCTCTCGCATCGCCCTCGTCCTTTGCGTCTCGTGCGTTGTCGATGTTCCGCTCTCGATGCTAGGGCGGCCGCAGGGCTCACGGAGGCCGCGCATCCCTTGTCCTCCCCTGAACCGCCCCCTAGGGAACCCCGAGACGCGGGCTCAGGCCTCTGGGGGAGAGAACACGACCAGAACCCTCAGGTCCTCGCTGATGTGGTGGAACTTGTGGACGGCGCCGGCCGGCACGTACACGACGCTGCCCCGGGCCACCTGGGTGGTCTCCTGGCCGACCGTGATCGACGCCCGGCCGCTGACGACGAAGTAGACCTCGTCCTGCCGGTGCGGCCGCTGCGGATCGGACTCGCCCGCGTCGAGGGCGTAGAGGCCGACCGACATGTTCCGCTCCCGCAGGAACTGAAGATAGGCCCCCTCGTTGGCGGCGCGCTCCGCCTCCAGGTCGTCCAGCCGGAATGCCTTCATCGCCCTTGTCGCCCTCGCCTCTGCTCACGGTCGTCCTGGTCTGCCACGATCAGACACATGAAGAATTTCGTAGTCAAGACGATCGCGAACGCGGGCGCCCTGGCGGTCGCCGTGTGGCTGCTCGACAAGATCACCCTGACGGGGGGCAGCACGGCCCGGAAGGCCGGCACGCTGATCGTCGTCGCGCTGATCTTCGGCCTGGTGAACTTCCTGGTCAAGCCGGTAGTGAAGGTGCTCACTTTCCCGCTGTTCATCCTGACCCTGGGCCTGATCACGCTGGTCGTGAACGCGTGCATGCTGCTGCTCACCTCCTGGGTGAGCGGCAAGCTCGACCTGAGTTTCCACGTGGAGGGGTTCTGGACGGCGGTCGTCGGCGGCCTGATCGTCGCGATCGTGTCCTGGGCACTGCACGTCGTCCTGCCCGACGAGGACTGAACCCGCCATGACCTTCCGCGTCTGTTTCGTCTGCACCGGCAACATCTGCCGCTCCCCGATGGCCGAGTCCGTCTTCCGCGCGCGCGTGGCGGAGGCCGGGCTGGAAGGCTTGGTCGAGGTCGACAGCGCGGGCACCGGCGACTGGCACGAGGGGGAGGGCGCCGACCCACGGACCGTGGCGGTGCTGGACGAGCACGGCTACGGCAGCGATCACGTCGCACGCCGGTTCGAGCCGTCCTGGTTCGGCCGTCTCGACCTGGTGATCGCCCTCGACACCGGCCACCTCAAGGCCCTGCGTCGCCTCGCCACCACCGAGGAGGACGCCCGAAAGGTACGTCTGCTGCGCTCCTACGACCCCGCCGCCGGCGCCGACCTGGACGTCCCGGACCCCTACTACGGGGCCCGGGACGGCTTCGCGGAGTGCCTTGAGATGGTGGAGGGGGCGAGCGAGGGTCTGCTGGCCGCCGTACGAGAACGACTGGAGGGACGGGCCGCATGAGCGACGCCACCAAGGATGAGAGCGGCACCGGCGACGGCACACGCGCGGTACGGGCCGGGCTGCCGGAGGCCGTCAAGCACGAACCCACGCTGCCCGGACCGGTGTTCGCCGCGCACTTCCACCTGCCCGGGGAGGTGACGGGCCCCTACGCCTACGGCCGCGACGACAATCCGACCTGGACCCTGCTGGAGCGCGCCATCGGCGAGCTGGAGGCACCCGGGCGGGACGACGTCGAGACGCTGGTGTTCGCGTCCGGCATGGCCGCGATCTCGTCGGTGCTGTTCTCCCAGCTGCACTCCGGCGACACGGTCGTCCTGCCCTCCGACGGCTACCAGGTGCTGCCGCTCGTCCGCGAGCAGCTGGAGGCGTACAGCATCGAGGTGCGCACCGCGCCGACCGGCGGGGACGCCCAGCTGGAGGTCCTCGACGGAGCGCGGCTGCTGTGGATCGAGTCCCCGTCGAACCCCGGGCTCGACGTGTGTGACATCCGCCGGCTGGTGGAGGCGGCCCACGCGCGGGGCGCCCTCGTGGCCGTCGACAACACCCTGGCCAGTCCGCTCGGACAGCGCCCCCTGGAGCTGGGCGCCGACTTCTCCGTGGCCAGCGGCACCAAGCAGCTCACCGGACACGGGGACGTCCTCCTCGGCTACGTCGCCGGCCGCGACGCCGGGGCCATGACCGCCGTACGGCGCTGGCGCAAGATCGTCGGCGCGATCTCCGGGCCCATGGAGGCCTGGCTGGCGCACCGCTCCATCGCCACCCTGCAGTTGCGCGTCGACCGGCAGAACGCCACCGCTCTCGCGGTCGCCGAGGCGTTGCGCACCCGGCCGGAGGTGTCCGGACTGCGCTATCCCGGACTGCCCGACGACCCCTCCCACAAGATCGCCTCACAGCAGATGCGCCGCTTCGGCTGCGTCGTCTCCTTCACGCTTCCCACGCGCGCGCGTGCCGAGCGGTTCCTCCAGGCGCTGCGCCTGGTGGAGGACGCGACGAGCTTCGGCGGGGTCCGCTCCACGGCCGAACGGCGCGGGCGCTGGGGCGGCGACGCGGTCGCGGAGGGCTTCATCCGCATGTCCGTCGGGGCCGAGGACCCCGAGGACCTGGTGGCGGACGTCCTGCGGGCCCTGGACGAGTCCGCGGGCTGATCGGGCAGTGAGAGCGGTCCGAGCCTCCCCCCTCGTGGCTCGGACCGCCGTGCGGTCCCGCGCGCGAAGGACCGCGCGAACAAGGCTAATTGACTCTCCGTCAGTGTCCAATCACGGTAACGACAGAGACCTATCGACTTATTTATAGTTGATGCCTGCCTGGGGGCCGGAGGAGGGCAGGGAGAGGGGTCGTCCTGCCATGGATCTGGCATTGCTGCGCACCTTCGTCACCGTGCACCGGGCCGGCTCCTTCACCCGCGCGGCCGCGCTGCTCGGGCTGTCCCAGCCGGCCGTCACCTCCCAGATCCGCACCCTGGAACGCCAGCTGGGACGGCCCCTGTTCCTCCGGCAGGCCCGCGGTGTGACGCCGACGACCATCGGTGACGAACTCGCCCACAAGGCCGCGCCCCATCTCGACGCCCTGGTGGAGATAGCCGGTACCGGGCTGGACGAAGACTCCTCTCCACGGACGCTGCACCTCGCCGGTCCCCCCGAGTTCACCGCGGAACGGGCCCTGCCCGCGCTGACGGAACTGCCGGGCGACGACGGCGGGGTCCTTGCCCTGCGCGCCTCCTTCGGCACGGCGGAGGAAGCCCTGGACGGCCTCGCCGCCGGCCGACACGACCTGGCCATCAGCACCACCCGGCCGCGCGGCGCCCTGCTCACCGCGACCCCGCTCTGCGACGAGGAGCATGTCCTGGTCGCCTCCCCTCGCTGGACCGACCGCATCGGAACACCGCAGGCGCAGCGCACGGAGGCGGCCGCGCTGGAGAGACTGCCGGTGGTCGAGGTCCACGAGTCATTGCCCTTCGTCACGCGGTACTGGGCCTCCGTCTTCGACGCGCACCCGACCGCCTCGGGCACGGTCATCGTGCCGGATCTGCGCGCCGTGCTCACCTGCGTCGTCGCCGGCGCCGGCCTCGCCGTGCTGCCCCGCTACCTCTGCGCCCACGCCCTCCGCCGGGGCGAGATCACCAGGCTGCACAGCCCGGCTGTGCCGCCGCTGCGCACGTACTTCCTGACCGTGCGCACCGGGACCCTCGCCCTGCCCCACGTCGCGCGGGCGCACGAGTGGCTTCTCCGGGCAGCCTCCCACTGGGGCTGAGCCCCTCGGCCCGCCGCTCAAGGGCTGTCGCTCACGGCCCGCGGCGCAGCGACTCGCGATGTTTCACGTGGAACAAGCTGGGCCACATTTCTCCCATGACCGTCCGACCCGTGGTCAAGCGCACCGCCCGTGCCGTCCTCCTGGACGGTGACGATCTGGTCCTGATCAAACGCACCAAGCCCGGCGTCGATCCCTACTGGGTCACCCCCGGTGGCGGGGTCGAACGCGAGGACCCGACCGTCGTCGATGCCCTGCACCGCGAGGTCTACGAAGAGCTGGGGGCCAAGATCTCCGACGTGGTGCCCTGCTTCGTGGACACCGTGGAGCACATTGGCGAGGACGGTGGCGCGACGGGTGTGAAGGTCCAGCACTTCTTCGTCTGCCGGCTGGAGTCCATGGACCCTGCCCTCCGACACGGCCCCGAGGTGGACGAGCCGGCCGGGGAGTACGAGATCGTCCGCATCCCGTTCACCCGGGTCGGCATCGCCTCGGTCCATCTCGTCCCGCTGTCCTTGCGGCACTACCTGGACGGCAACATCGAGGGTGTGCGCGCCATGCACGCACCCGACCTAGGGAAGTAGGCATCCGGGCCCGGACCGAGCCGACGGTCGGCCACCGGTCCACGGGCACGCACCTGAACCGGGATCTCGTCCGCCCCCGATGTTTCACGTGAAACCGCCCACCGCCCAGGTCGCGCGCAAGTCCACGGCGTGGCCAAAAGCACGTGTGTCCGCATCGAAACCGGTGGACGGCGGGGGTGCTGGTCGGACAGCCTGACCTGCGTGCCGACTCCTTCCCTCGCCGCTCTGCCCATCCGTCCCCTGACGCCACGCGATCTGTCCGCCTGTGCCGACTTGTCCGAAGACCGGGGGTGGCCACGCGAGGAACGGAAGTGGGGGTTCCTGCTCACCGCCGGCCAGGGCTACGGCATCGACGATCCTCAGGGTGGTCTCGTCGCCGCGTGCGTCATCACCGAGTACGGCTCACCAGGGCATCCGGAACTCGGCGCCGTCGGCATGGTCCTGGTCGCCGAACGGCACGCCCGGCAGGGCGTCGGACGCCGATTGCTGCGTCATGTCGTCTCGGGCATGGGGGCGACTCCGCTGACCCTGCACGCCACGGCGAACGGCCGCCCCCTCTACGAGGAACTGGGCTTCAAGGTCACGGGCCGGGCGGAGATGGTGAGAGGCCGCTTCGTCCCGGGTCGAGCGGAGTCCCGGGTGGCGACGCGGGCCGCGAACGCCGAGGACCTTCCGGCGATCCTCCGCCTCGACGAGGAGGTGTTCGGCACCGATCGCACGCCTCTGATCACGCGCCTGCCCGCCTTCGCGGACCAGTTGCGCGTCGCCGAGGAAGACGGCCGGCTCATCGGCTACACGGCCGCCTGGCCCAACATGGACACCCATGTCGTCGGGCCGCTGATCGCCCGCGACACCGAGACCGCCCGGGCCCTGATCGCCGCGCTCGCCGCCCACACCGACCGGCCGCTGCGCACCGACATCGACGTACGGCACGAGGAACTGCTGGCGTGGGCGAAGGAGCACGGGCTGGCGTCGGTCGCCTTCAACGACGTCATGACCTACGGCATCACGGAGTTGCCGGGTGACTGGACGCGCCGGTTCGCTCCCCTGACGGTGGCCGCGGGCTGAGCGGTCACCGGCGCGGTGCGGCGTTCCAGACCGGCCGACAGCGCGGCGAGGAGCAGGGCGGAACCGGCGAGTGCGGCGCCGACCCAGTTGGGGGCGGTGTAGCCGAAGCCGGCCGCGATCACCATGCCGCCGAGCCAGGCTGAGAGGGCGTTGCCCAGGTTGAAGGCGCCGATGTTGACCGCCGACGCGAGGGTCGGAGCGCCGTGCGCCTGGTCGAGGACACGCTTCTGCAGCGGCGGCACGGTCGCGAAGCCCAGGGCGCCGATCAGGGTGATGGTCACAGCGGCCGCGACCTTGTCGTGCGCGGTGAACGTGAAAAGGGCGAGGACGACGGCCAGGGCGCCCAGGGAGACGTAGAGCATCGGCATCAGGGCACGGTCGGCGAACCGGCCGCCGACGAGGTTGCCGCCGACCATGCCGAGGCCGAACAGGACGAGCAGCCAGGTGACGGAACCGTCGGCGAAGCCGGTGATACGGGTCATCATCGGCGCGATGTAGGTGACGGCCGCGAAGACGCCGCCGAAGCCCAGCACAGTCATCGCCATGGCGAGCAGCACCTGGACGTTCTTGAGGGCGGCCACTTCGTGACGCAGGGACACTCCCGCCGGCCGGGGCATCTCGGGCACCAACCGGGCGATGCCGGCCAGGCCGATGACACCGAGCGCCGCGACGACGGCGAACGTGACCCGCCAGCCGAGGTGCTGGCCGACCAGTGTGCCCAGCGGCACGCCGATCACGTTGGCGACGGTCAGACCGGTGAACATCATCGCGATGGCGCCGGCCTTCTTGTGGGGTGCGACCACGTCCGCCGCGACGACGGAGCCGATACCGAAGAAGGCTCCGTGGGCCAGGGAGGCGATCACCCGCCCGGCCAGCATGACCACGAAGGTCGGAGCGACGGCGGAGAGCAGGTTGCCGGCGATGAACAGGCCCATCAGCAGCATGAGCATGCGTTTGCGCGAGACCTTGGTGCCGAGCACGGTCATCAGCGGGGCCCCGATGAGCACCCCCAGGGCGTATCCGGTCACGAGCAGGCCCGCCGTGGGGATCGAGACCCCGAAGTCACCGGCGACCTCGGGCAGCAGACCCATGATCACGAACTCGGTCGTACCGATGCCGAAGGCCCCGATCGCGAGAGCCAGAAGCGCGAGCGGCATAGGGAAAGGCACCTTCCAAACGGTTGCAGGAACACATTGAACGCGTACACAATAATTGCACACGCGGACTACTTGCAACCGCAGGCTATTGCGGGAGTGCCCTACCCTGTTCTCAGCAGCTCAAGGACGGAGGGGAAGACCAATGACGGCGACGGATCCCGCGCTCACCGCTCTCGCTCAGGGCTGGTGTGCCCTCTCCGCCCTGCACGGGAGGATCGAGACGCACATCGAGCGCGCCCTGCAGACGCGGCACGACCTGAGCGTGCGTGAGTACTCGCTGCTCGACGTGCTCAGCCGGCAGCACGCCGGCGAGGGCGGGCATCTCCAGATGAAGCAGGTCGCCGACGCGGTCGTCCTCAGCCAGAGCGCCACCACGCGGCTGGTCACCCGGCTGGAGGACCGTGACCTGCTGGAGCGCTATCTCTGCCCCACCGACCGGCGCGGCATCTACACCGACGTCACCGACGCGGGACGGCGGCTGCTGGAGACGGCGCGGCCCACCCATGACGCCGCCCTGCGCGAGGCGCTGGACGAGGCCGCCGTGAACCCCGAACTGGCGCCCCTGGTCCGTGCCGTGGAGTCGCTGAAGACGCCCGCGTAGGGTGCGGGCATGGGAGATCTTGAAATACGGCGGGCGACCGCGGACGACCTCCCGGCGATCGTCGCCCTGCTCGCCGACGATCCGCTGGGCGCCCAGCGTGAGTCACCCGAGGACCTGAGCCCCTACAGGGCGGCGCTGGAACGCCTGAACGCGGACGCGAACCAGCATCTCGTCGTAGCCGTCCGGGAGGGACGCGTCGTCGGGACCCTGCAGCTCACGATCATCCCGGGGCTCTCCCGCAAGGGGGCGACCCGCGCGCTCGTCGAGGCCGTCCGGGTGCACGCCGACGAACGCGGCACCGGACTGGGCACCCGGCTCGTCGAGTGGGCCATCGACACCTCCCGCGACCTCCGCTGCAGCATGGTGCAGCTGACGTCCGACAAGACCCGCACCGACGCCCACCGCTTCTACGAGCGGCTCGGCTTCACCGCCTCCCACGAGGGCTTCAAGCTACGACTCTGAGACGCCGGACGACCGTACGCGACCGGGGGGCCTGTTTCACGTGAAACAGGCCCCCCGGCGACGAAGAAGCCGAACCGGGTCAACCGATGCCCCGCCACCCCTCGGGATCCACTCCACCCGGCACGGGAGCCTCCGTGTCGTACGGCTCCCGGGTGAAGATGAACGACCCCAGGTCGAGATGGCTCAGGGACCCGTCAGAGCGCCGCACCGGCCGCAACGGCTCCCCGGCGTAGTACCCCTCCAGACCCGTCAAGGTGCCGTCCGGGTTCGCCCGGAAGCGGGCGCGCCTGCCGGGACCGGACAACGGCCCCAGGCTGAGGAGCCTGTCGGCCGTCACGCGCAGCGCGAAAGCGTTCGTCCCCCAGTACCAGGGCCCGGCCAGTTCCAGGACCTCCGGTTCCACGTCACGCAGCGGGCGCCAGGGATCCGGGATGCGTGGTTCCGCCTCGGCGACGATGCGGACGAGGTCGGCACCCACCGCACCGACCAGCGGGCCGCTGGTGCAGTTGGTCAGCACCACCGCGGCCACGTCGTCCTCCACGCTAATGACGAGGTTCGCCAGAAAACCAGGCAACGAACCGGAGTGCCCGACGAGAAGCCTGCCGTCGCGGTGCTGGATCTGCATACCGAGCCCATAGGTGACCCCATCCGCCACCTCCGCGGCGGCCGCGGGCGCGGAAGGCGTCCGCATCTCACGCACCGATTCCGCGCTCAGCACCCGCTCGTCTCCTTCGGCCAGGAACGCGGCGAAGCGGGCGAGGTCGCCGCTGGTGGACCACAGCTGGCCGGCAGGCGTCATCCGGCCCAGGTCCTCCAGCGGCTCCGGCAGCAGCGCGTCCGCCCACGGGTGCACCGCCCAGCCGCCCGCGTGCGGCGCCAGCGGCTGGGCGCTCGTACGGCGCAGGCCCAGCGGGTCAAGCACCTCCCGGCGCAGCACGTCCTCCCAGGGAGCACCGCGCAGTTCCTCCACCAGCGCGCCGAGCAGGGTGTAGCCGGGGTTGGAGTAGTGGTGCGTCCGTCCGACGGGGTGCAGGAAGGGCTGCTCGCCCAGCACATCGCTCAGCTCGGGCCGCAGCGAGCCGGGCGTCCGCTCCCACCAGGGCCCGGGCGACTCGGCCGCCAGTCCCGCGGTGTGCGCCAGCAGTTCGGCGATCGTCGCCTCGCCCGCGCCCGTGCCCGGCAGGTGCTTCTCCAGGGCGTCACCGAGATCGAGCAGCCCCTCGTCGCGCAGGCGGAGCACCAGCACCGCGGTGAACGTCTTGGTGATCGACCCGATCCGGTACTGCACGTTCTCGTCCGGGCCGTGCCCGTCCACTGAGCTACGCGCCCCGTGCCACACCGTCCGGCCGCCCCGGACCACCGCCGCGACCAGCGACGGCGCCCTGCCCTCCGCCTGCGCCACGGCGATCCGGTGCACCAGGGCCCGCCGGGTCGAAGGGAGCAGCTCTTCCTCAGATGTCGTCATGCTCCCAGTGCATCCCGTGCCTGGGCCCGCGTCGAGTTCATTTCGGCGGTGTGATCAGGTCTGGGCCATGTCGACGAAACGCGAGTAGTGGCCCTGGAACGCCACGGTGATCGTGGCCGTGGGGCCGTTTCGGTGCTTGGCGACGATCAGGTCGGCCTCGCCCGCGCGCGGGGACTCCTTCTCGTACGCGTCCTCACGGTGCAGCAGGATGACCATGTCGGCGTCCTGCTCGATGGAGCCGGACTCACGCAGGTCGGAGACCATCGGCTTCTTGTCGGTGCGCTGCTCGGGGCCACGGTTGAGCTGGGACAGCGCGATGACCGGGATCTCCAGCTCCTTGGCGAGCAGTTTGAGGTTACGGGACATGTCCGAGACCTCCTGCTGACGGCTCTCGGCACGCTTGGAGCCACCGGACTGCATCAGCTGCAGGTAGTCGATGACCACCAGCTTGAGGTCGTTGCGCTGCTTCAGGCGCCGGCACTTGGCGCGGATCTCCATCATCGACAGGTTTGGGGAGTCGTCGATGTAGAGCGGGGCGGCCGAGACGTCCGGCATGCGGCGCGCGAGCCGGGTCCAGTCCTCGTCGGTCATCGTGCCGGACCGCATGTGGTGCAGGGCCACCCGGGCCTCGGCGGACAGCAGACGCATCGCGATCTCGTTGCGGCCCATTTCCAGGGAGAAGATGACGCTCGGCAGGTTGTTCTTGATGGAGGCGGCCCGTGCGAAGTCCAGCGCGAGCGTGGACTTGCCCATGGCGGGACGGGCCGCGATGACGATCATCTGGCCCGGGTGCAGCCCGTTCGTCAGGGAGTCGAAGTCGGTGAACCCGGTGGGCACACCGGTCATCTCGCCACTGCGCGAGCCGATCGCCTCGATCTCGTCGAGGGCGCCCTCCATGATGTCGCCGAGGGGCAGGTAGTCCTCGCTGGTGCGCTGTTCGGTGACCGCGTAGATCTCCGCCTGGGCGCTGTTGACGATCTCGTCGACGTCCCCGTCGGCGGCGTATCCCATCTGGGTGATGCGGGTGCCCGCCTCGACCAGCCGGCGCAGTACGGCCCGCTCGTGCACGATCTCCGCGTAGTACTCGGCGTTCGCCGCCGTCGGCACGGTCTGCACCAGGCTGTGCAGGTACGCGGCACCGCCCACCTTGTTGATCTCACCGCGTTTGGTGAGTTCGGCGGCGATGGTGATGGGGTCGGCCGGCTCGCCCTTGGCGTAGATGTCGAGGATGGCCTGGTAGATCGTCTCGTGGGCGGGCTTGTAGAAGTCGTGGCCCTTGAGCACTTCCACGACGTCGGCGATGGCGTCCTTGGAGAGCAGCATGCCGCCCAGAACGGACTGCTCGGCGTCGAGGTCCTGCGGGGGCACCCGCTCGAAGGCTGTACTGCCGCCGCCGTCCCAGGAGCCGTTGTCCCGGCCCCGGTCGTGCTGTTCGTCACGACCCCGGCCACCGTCACCGCGCCGACGGGAGGCCGGCAGACGATCGCTGGGCCCGCTGTCGGCCCACGGATCGTCCAAGGGCTCGGAAATGCTCACCGAGACACCTCCTCCCGTCCGCAGGGCGGACCTCGCCGTGCCCTCTGTTGTACGGCACGACACTGACAAATGAGAGGCCCAACTCCCGTAGTGGCGCGTCGGAATTGTGGCGGTTCCCGGACCGCGGGCGGGGAGTGGGCGCCGCACAACGGTAGGCCCCTCGGCACCGTCAGCCAATCTGGTTATCCACAGGCCATGTGGACGACGGCCCAGATGCTGTGGAGAACTTGCCGAAACCTGTGCACGACCCGGTGGACAGCGCTGTGAACAAGCCCTCCCTTTGATCAGGAGATGCCGCCTGACCTGCACTGTTGCCGTCCACGGCCTGTGCAGAAGAAAAACTTCCCCAGTCGGACCAAGATCACGTCGAACGGTGCGCGAATGGACACGGGCGGAGCGTCGAGGTAAGGGTCACTATACAATTGCATCTGTTACCTGTGGACGATTAGATTGGTGCTCATGACACCGGCTCCCGCGATACCCGAGGCCACCCGACGGCGGCACGACCGCGAGATCGTCGCGCTGGCCGTTCCGGCCTTCGGCGCACTCGTCGCGGAGCCTCTCTTCGTGATGGCGGACAGCGCGATCGTCGGCCATCTGGGAACCGCGCAACTCGCCGGTCTCGGCATCGCCTCCGCGCTGCTCACCACCGCCGTGAGCGTGTTCGTCTTCCTCGCCTACGCCACCACGGCCGCCGTCGCCCGACGCGTCGGCGCGGGTGATCTCCAGGCGGCCATCCGCCAGGGCATGGACGGCATCTGGCTGGCGCTGCTCCTCGGTGTCGCCGTGATCGCCGCCGTACTTCCGCTGGCGCCCGCCATCGTCGACCTCTTCGGCGCCTCGGCCACGGCGGCCCCCTACGCCACGACCTACCTCCGTATCTCCGCTCTCGGCATCCCGGCGATGCTGATCGTCCTCGCCTCGACCGGCGTACTGCGCGGGCTGCAGAACACGCGGACTCCGCTCTACGTCGCCGTCGCGGGCTTCATCGCCAACGCCGTGCTCAACGCGGGGCTCGTCTACGGTGCGGGGCTGGGCATCGCTGGTTCCGCCTGGGGCACCGTCATCGCCCAGTGCGGCATGGCGGCGGTCTATCTGACCGTGGTCGTCCGGGGAGCCCGTCGGCACGGCGCGTCCCTGCGGCCGGACGCCGCCGGGATACGCGCCTCGGCGCAGGCCGGCGTGCCCTTGCTGGTCCGCACCCTGTCGCTGCGCGCGATCCTGATGATCGCCACGGCGGTGGCGGCCCGGCTCGGCGACGCCGACGTCGCCGCCCACCAGATCATCCTGTCGCTTTGGAGCCTGCTGGCCTTCGCGCTGGACGCCATCGCCATCGCAGGACAGGCCATCATCGGCCGCTACCTGGGAGCGGACGACCCCCAGGGTGCCCGCGAGGCGTGCCGCCGCATGGTCCAGTGGGGCATCGCGACCGGCGTCGTACTCGGCCTCCTCGTCGTGGCCGCCCGGCCGCTCTTCCTTCCGCTGTTCACCAGTGACTCGGTGGTCAAGGACGCGGCGCTGCCGGCCCTGCTCATGGTGGCGTTGTCGCAGCCCGTCTGCGGGATCGTCTTCGTCCTGGACGGCGTGCTGATGGGTGCCGGTGACGGCCCGTACCTGGCGGGCGCGATGGTCGTCACCCTGGTGGTCTTCGCGCCGGTGGCGCTGCTCGTCCCGACGCTGGGCGGGGGTCTCACGGCGCTGTGGGCGGCCATGACGCTGATGATGGCGGTACGCATGCTGACGTTGTGGCTGCGCACGAGGTCGGGGCGCTGGATCGTCACGGGTGCGACCCGCTGATCCGTTTCACGTGAAACCGCGCGTGCCGCCATGTTTCACGTGAAACCGCAGGTGCCGCCCTGTTTCACGTGAAACGTGATCACTCGCCGGCCTCCGGCCCACCGAGTCCCCTGCCTCCGCCCGGCCATGGGAAAGGGGCCGCACCTCAAAGGTGCGGCCCCTTCACCGGCTCGGACGAGCTCAGCGATCACTCGGCGATCAGGCCGAGACGACCTCGATGTTGACCTTCGCGGCAACCTCGGGGTGCAGACGCACGGACGTCTCGTGGGCGCCCAGGGTCTTGATCGGGGAACCCAGCTCGATGCGGCGCTTGTCGACCTCGGGACCACCGGAAGCCTTGATCGCGGAAGCGATGTCGGCCGGGGTGACGGAACCGAAGAGACGGCCGGCGTCGCCGGAGCGGACGGCCAGACGGACCTTCACGCCTTCCAGCTGGGCCTTGACCTGGTTGGCCTGCTCGATGGTCTGGATCTCGTGGATCTTGCGAGCGCGGCGGATCTGCTCGACGTCCTTCTCGCCACCCTTGGTCCAGCGGATAGCGAACTTCCGCGGGATGAGGTAGTTGCGAGCGTAACCGTCCTTGACGTCGACGACGTCGCCCGCGGCACCGAGGCCGGACACCTCGTGGGTGAGGATGATCTTCATGTGTCGGTCACCCTTCCCTTAGCGCGCGGTGGACGTGTAGGGCAGCAGCGCCATCTCACGGCTGTTCTTGACGGCCGTGGCGACGTCACGCTGGTGCTGCGTGCAGTTGCCGGTCACGCGGCGGGCACGGATCTTGCCGCGGTCGGAAATGAACTTCCGCAGCATGTTCGTGTCCTTGTAGTCCACGTACGTGACCTTGTCCTTGCAGAATGCGCAGACCTTCTTCTTCGGCTTGCGCACAGGCGGCTTCGCCATGGTGTTTCTCCTGTGTGATCAAGAAGTTGGGGTACGCCCCACCCTCGGCCCGAGGGCCTAGAAGGGGGGCTCGTCCGAGTAGCCGCCACCGCCGCCGGAGCCGGAACCGCCGCCCCAGCCGCCGCCACCCTGGTTGCCACCGGCGGGAGCGCCGGTCGCCCACGGGTCGTCGGCCGGAGCGCCGCCGCCCTGCTGGCCGCCACCGGGGCCACCGCCCCAGCCGCCGCCACCCTGGCCGCCGCCACCGCCGCCGCCGCCGTAACCACCCTGGCCCCCGCGCGCGCCGCCGGCGGTCTTGGTGACCTTGGCGGTGGCACTGCGCAGGCTCGCGCCGACCTCGTCGACGTCCAGTTCGTAGACCGTGCGCTTGACGCCCTCACGGTCCTCGTAGGACCGCTGCTTCAGCCGGCCCTGCACGATGACGCGCATGCCTCGCTGGAGCGACTCGGCGACGTTCTCCGCCGCCTGACGCCAGACCGAGCAGGTCAGGAACAGGCTTTCGCCGTCCTTCCACTCGTTCGTCTGGCGGTCGAAGGTGCGGGGAGTGGACGCGACGCGGAACTTCGCGACCGCCGCACCGGACGGGGTGAAGCGCAGCTCGGGGTCGTCGACAAGATTGCCGATGACCGTGATGACGGTCTCGCCTGCCATGGGGGAACCTCTCGGCGGGTTTGCTGCTGGCTGCTTGCTGCTACTCGAAACCCGAGATCAGCTGAGCGGGAGGCTCAGTGGGTCTCGGGACGGAGGACCTTGGTCCGGAGGACCGACTCGTTCAGGTTCATCTGGCGGTCGAGCTCCTTCACGACCGCAGGCTCGGCCTGCAGGTCGATGACCGAGTAGATGCCCTCGGGCTTCTTCTTGATCTCGTACGCGAGACGACGACGGCCCCAGGTGTCGACCTTCTCCACCTTGCCGCCGCCATCACGGACGACGGACAGGAAGTTCTCGATCAGCGGGGAGACAGAGCGCTCCTCGAGATCGGGGTCGAGGATGACCATCACCTCGTAGTGACGCATGTGGAACCCACCTCCTTCGGACTCAGCGGCCACGGTCGTTCCGTGGCAGGAGGGTTGTGATGCGTGCGCAACGGTATCGGCCCCCACTGACAATCGAGGGCTCCGCCGGGTATCCCGCGGAATGACCTGGGCATGCCTGGGCAGACACCGGTGCAGACGGTACAGACTACCTGCACACCGGCTTCCGGTTGAAATCCGGCGGTGAGGCCCGTCAGTCTGTACACATCGGGTGTGTACGGCGCTACGATGCGCCGCCTTCCGCAGGAGGTGCCCATGGCACAGGCATTGCGACCCAACACCGCCGGATCTCTGTTCGCCACGGACGGCAAGCGCCATCCGCTCCAGGACTCGTTGATGGCCACCACGCTGGCCCTGGGGCTGACGTCCTTCATCACCTGCTTCATCGACGGCCTGCATCTGCTCACCTCATGGACCGGCCTGCTGGGCCTGCTCATCGGCGCGTTCGGACAGTGGGTCTCGGTGACCACACGGGAACGCTTCGGACTGATCCTGGGTCTCGGTGCCTCGGGAATCGGATTCCTGATCGGCATGGCACACGGCGGACTGTTCGGCGGCCTCATCGGCTGACGCACGCGGCACCCCCGCCCGAACCCTTTTCGAACAGCGCGCTTCGTCCCGGCCGCCCCGAGGCCGGGACGAAGGTGCCGTACGCCCAGTCGGGGCGCGCACACGGGGCAGTAGGCTTCGGCGCGAGAGCCGGAGCCCCTGACCCCATGGGGACACACCAGCCCGAGGAGCGCCCCGACATGAGCCTGACCCTGAGGACCATCAGCCGCGAGCAACACCTGGCCTACATCCAGAGCCTGCCGTCGGCGAGTCACATGCAGGTCCCGGCCTGGGCCGACGTGAAGGCTGAGTGGCGTTCGGAGAACCTCGGCTGGTTCGACGAGCGCACGGGCGAGATGGTCGGCGCGGGTCTGGTGCTCTACCGCCAGCTGCCCAAGATCAAGCGCTACCTCGCCTACCTCCCCGAGGGACCGGTCATCAACTGGTTCGCGCCGAACCTGGACGACTGGATCCAGCCGATGCTGGCGCACCTGAAGCAGCAGGGCGCGTTCTCCGTCAAGATGGGCCCGCCGGTGATCATCCGCCGCTGGAACGCGGAGACGATCAAGAGGGGCATCCAGAGCCCGGACGTGAAGCGGCTGCGCGACATGGAGGCCGACTTCATCGAGCCGCGCGCGTTCGAGGTCGCCGACAAGCTGCGTCGCATGGGCTGGCAGCAGGGCGAGGACGGCGGTGCCGGCTTCGGTGACGTGCAGCCCCGCTACGTCTTCCAGGTGCCGCTCGCGAACCGCTCCCTGGAAGAGGTCCACAAGAACTTCAACCAGCTGTGGCGCCGCAACATCAAGAAGGCGGAGAAGGCCGGCGTCGAGGTCGTCCAGGGCGGCTACCAGGACCTGCCGGAGTGGCAGCGGCTGTACGAGATCACCGCCGTCCGCGACCACTTCCGGCCGCGCCCGCTGTCCTACTTCCAGCGCATGTGGACGGCCCTCAACACCGAGGACCCCAACCGCATGCGGCTGTACTTCGCCCGGCACAACGGGGTGAACCTGTCGGCGGCCACCATGCTGATCGTCGGCGGGCACGTCTGGTACTCCTACGGCGCCTCCGACAACATCGGCCGTGAGGTCCGGCCGTCGAACGCCATGCAGTGGCGCATGCTGCGCGACGCCTACGCGCTCGGCGCCACCGCCTACGACCTGCGCGGCATCTCCGACTCGCTGGACGAGACCGACCACCTCTTCGGCCTGATCCAGTTCAAGGTCGGCACCGGCGGGCAGGCCGCCGAGTACCTCGGCGAGTGGGACTTCCCGCTGAACAAGCTGCTCCACAAGGCGCTCGACATCTACATGTCGCGCCGCTGAGCGCCCGGCGTTTGATTCCATAGGCTCCACAGCCTCCACACCTCTGACACACCGCAGCGACGAGAAAGGTTCCGGTCCGGCCATGGCGCTCACGCTCTACGTCGACACCGCGCGCTGGCGGGCGCATCACAAGCACGTGCAGGAGCAGTTCCCCGGTCTCGTGCCGGTCTGCAAGGGCAACGGCTACGGCTTCGGACACGAACGGCTCGCCGAGGAGGCCACGCGCCTGGGCGCGGACGTCCTCGCCGTCGGGACGACCTACGAGGCCGCGCGCATCAAGGACTGGTTCGGCGGCGACCTCCTGGTGCTGACGCCGTACCGTCGCGGCGAGGAGCCCGTGCCACTGCCCGACCGGGTCATCCGTTCCGTGTCGTCCATCGACGGCGTCTACGGCCTCGTGGGTGCCCGTGTGGTCATCGAGGTGATGTCCTCGATGAAGCGGCACGGCATCAGCGAGCAGGACCTGCCGCAGCTGCACGCCGCCATAGAGAACGTCCGGCTGGAGGGCTTCGCCATCCACCTGCCACTGGACCGCACCGACGGCTCGGACGCCGTCGAGGAGGTCATCGGCTGGATGGACCGGCTCCGCGCCGCCCGGCTGCCGCTGCACACCATGTTCGTCAGCCACCTCAAGGCCGACGAACTGGCCCGGCTCCAGCAGCAGTTCCCGCAGACCCGGTTCCGGGCCCGGATCGGCACCCGGCTGTGGCTCGGTGACCACGAGGCCACCGAGTACCACGGAGCCGTCCTGGACGTCACCCGCGTGGCCAAGGGCGACCGGTTCGGCTACCGCCAGCAGAAGGCGGCCTCGGACGGCTTCCTCGTGGTCGTGGCGGGCGGTACGTCGCACGGTGTGGGCCTGGAGGCGCCGAAGGCGCTGCACGGCGTCATGCCGCGCGCCAAGGGCGTCGCACGGGCTGGGCTCGCCACGGTCAACCGGAACCTTTCTCCGTTCGTCTGGGGCGGCAAGCAGCGCTGGTTCGCGGAGCCGCCGCACATGCAGGTGTCGATCCTCTTCGTTCCCTCGGACGCCCCCGAGCCGAAGGTCGGGGACGAGCTGGTGGCCCATCTGCGGCACACCACCACGCAGTTCGACCGGCTCATGGACCGCTGACCCGGCCGGAGGCGCAGCGAAGGCCGTACACGGAGCTCCGTGTACGGCCTTCCGCATGGCGGGCCGACGCCCTGTTCGCTCAGAGCGAACCCTCCCGGTCGGACAGCACTTCCGCCCTGCCCCAGTCCACCTGGGGCCCCTCGAAGGGGGCGGCGTGCCGCGGCGGACGGGCGGCCGCCCCGAACACGAAGCGGTCCTTCGCGCCGTCGAGCACCCCGCCCGAGGGGTCGTCGTCACCGGACCGGCGCACCGTGTCCCGCTCCGGCATCAGGATGTCCCGTACGACCACGACGCACAGGTACAGCGTCCCGAGCAGGTGCAGCAGGATCGCCCAGTGGTAGCCGTGCGTCGGCAGGCCCTTGTGGGCATCCCCGCTGGTCGTGTACGCGAGGTACATCCAGATGCCCAGGAAGTACGCGACCTCGCAGGCCTGCCAGATCAGGAAGTCCCGCCACCTGGGCCGGGCGAGCACCACGAGCGGCACGAGCCACAGGACGTACTGCGGTGAGTACACCTTGTTGGTGAGGATGAACGCCGCCACGATCAGGAAGGCCAGCTGGGCGAAGCGCGGCCGGCGCGGAGCGGTGAGCGTCAGGGCCGTGATGCCGAGGAAGCACAGGACCACCAGGATCGTCGCCACCGTGTTCACGAACGTGGTGGTGGGCGGGCTGGTGGTGTTCTGCGACCAGATCAGCCAGAAGGACCCGAAGTCCACTCCGCGTTCCTGGCTGAACGTGTAGAACTTCGACCACCCGTCGAAGGCGAAGTACATCACCGGCAGGTTGACGACGACCCAGGCGACCACCGCGCCGCCCGCGGCCTGGAAGAACTCCCGCCATTTGCCGGCGCGCCAGCACAGCACGAGCAGCGGGCCCAGCAGCAGCACCGGGTAGAGCTTGGCGGCCGTGGCGAGTCCCAGGAGGACGCCGAAGGCCAGGGCGCGTCCCCGCGACCACATCAGCATCGCCGCGGCGGTCAGGGCCACAGCGAAAAGGTCCCAGTTGATCGTGGCGGTCAGCGCGAAGGCCGGCGCCAGGGCGACCATCAGGCCGTCCCAGGGGCGTCGCCGCTGGGTGCGGGTCACACAGACCGCGATCACGGCCGTGCACGCCATCAGCATTCCGGCGTTGACGAACCAGTACCACTGCTCCTGGTGCTGGAGGGTGCCGCTGTGCGGTGTCAGCCAGGAGGCCACCTCCATGAACACACCGGTCAGCACCGGGTATTCGAGGTAGTCCATGTCGCCGGGGAGCTTGTCGAAGTAGGGCACGAGGTGGGCGGCGAAACCACGGCCGTCGTAGAGGTGGGGGATGTCCGAGTAGCAGGCATGCGTGTACTGCGAGCTGGCGCCGAAGAACCAGGCGCTGTGGTAGCAAGGCGCCTTCTGGACGAGACCGAGGGCGAACATGCCGATCGCCACCAGCGCGATCACCCGGACCGGAGTCCGCCAGGACGTCCCGAGCAGGGCCCACCGCCCGATGGGACCGCCGATCAGTTCGCTCCCGGCCGCGGCGACCTCGTCCTCCCGGGTCGGCCGCACCGGCTCCGCGTCGACGGGCCGCCCGGGGCCGGGCTCGCTGCTGCTCGCCGGCGTCATCTCTGCACTGGCCATGGGGCACATCCTGCCGTACGTCTCGGGGAATACGCCGAGGGCCGCCGCACCTCGAGGGTGCGGCGGCCCATGTTTCACGTGAAACAGCCCTGGCGGTCCATGGCGGCGTCAGCGGGTCCGGACCGTTCCGTCAGCCGGTCGGGCCCGCGAAGATGCCTCCGTTGCCATTGCCTCTGGTGTTGCCGTTCCCTGTGGTCTCCGTGGCAGTGGGTGACGGACTGGTCCCACCGTCCGTGCCACCCGGCCCGGTGCCGCCGTTGCCGTTGCAGTTGTTGCCCCAGCCGAACTGGCAGGTGTCGGACGGCGTCGGGGTCGGGGACGGCCCCGTGTCGCTGGGCGTCGGGCTCGGCGTGTTGCTCTGCGTTTCGCTCGGCGTGGGTGTCGGCGAGGGCGTGGGACTCGGAGACAGAGCGCCCGGCTCGTTCTGCGGCTCGCCGATCTTGGTGGCCTCCGGGAAGCCGGTGTCGGAGGCGCCCTTCAGCGCGTCCTTCATGTACTCGGTCCAGACCAGCGTCGGAATGTCACCACCGTGGATGGAAGGTACGCCGGCCGTTCCGTTCATGGACATCAGCCCGGGCTTCTTGGGGTTCTCCCGGAACATCGTCACCGCTGTGGACAGCTGCGGGGTGTAGCCGACGAACCAGGCCGACTTGTTGTCGTCGGTGGTGCCGGTCTTGCCCGCCGCCGTACGCCCCAAAGCCTGTGCTTTGGTCGCCGTACCGTTCTGGATGACGTTCTCCAGGACGTCCGTCACGTTGTTGGCGATGTTCGCGTCCATCGCCTGCTTGACCTTCGGCTTGCTGAAGCCCTGCAGTTCCTCACCGTTGTGCTTGACGGCGGTCACCGAATAGGGGTCCACCTGCTTGCCGGAGGCGGCGAACGTGCCGTACGCGTCCGCCATGCTGATCGCGCTGGGCGTGGAGGTACCGATGGCGAACGACGGGTTGAGGTCCTTCGCCATGCTCTTCGCGGGGATGCCGGCCGATTCCGCGACGTCGCGGACGTGTGTCATCCCCACGTCGACGCCCAACTGCACGAACGGCGAGTTGATGGACTGCTCCATCGCCTTGCGCAGGGTGATGTAGCCCCAGTCCTTGGTCCCCTCGTTCTTCTGCCGGAAGACCGTGTTGTCCTTGTTCAGGAAGTAACTGCCGTCCTGTTTCTTGATCTTGATCAGGTCGTTGCCGTTGTATTTGCTCAGCGGCGAGACGGGGACACCGGGGTCCCGGTAGGTGCCGTACTCCATGGCCGCGGCCAGGACGAACGGCTTCCATGTCGAACCGACGGGCACGCCCTGGCTATCGGCGTTGTTGGTGAAGTGGCCGTTCTCGTAACCGGGGCCACCGTAGAGCGCGACGATCGCGCCGTCGTTGGGCTTCACCGACGCGGCGCCGAACTGCACGTACGTGTCGTGCGGGTCCGTCTGGGGGTGCAGGCGCGTCTTCTGGATCTTCTTCACGGACGCGCTCAGGGCGTTGACCTTCTTCTTGTCGAAGGTCGTGTAGATCTGGTAGCCGCCCCGGTCGAACTGCGTCCGCGTGATGTCGGAGTGGTCCAGCACGTACTTCTTGGCCGTGTCGACCAGGTAGCTGATCTGCCCCGTCATGCCCTTGGTCGCCTTGCGGCCCTTGGTCGTGGGGTAGTGGCTGATGGCCGTCTGGTACTGGGCGTCCGTGAGGTGCCCGTCCTTGTGCATCTCGCCGAGGATCCAGGACCAGCGGTCGTGCGAGCGCTTGAGGTTGGCCTCCCGCGTCGCGTTCTTGTCGAAGTCCGGGTTGCCGGCCGGGTCGTAGTACGTCGGTCCCTTCAGCAGGGACGCGAGGAGCGCGCACTCGGTCGGCTTGAGGTCGACCGCGTCCTTGCCGAAGTAGGTCCGCGCGGCGGCCTGGATGCCGTAGGCGCCCCGTCCGTAGTACGAGGTGTTGAGGTAGCCCTGCAGGATCTGCGGCTTCTTGAGCTTCGTGCCCACCTTGACCGAGATGAACAGTTCCTTGAACTTACGGGTGACCGTCTGGTCCTGGCTGAGGTAGGTGTTCTTGACGAACTGCTGGGTGATCGTCGAACCACCCTGCGTCTGGCCACCGCGCGCCATGTTGGCCAGGGCTCGCGCGATACCCATGGGGTCGACGCCCGAGTCCTGGTAGAAGCTCTTGTTCTCGGCCGAGATCACCGCGTTCTGCATGGCCTGCGGGATCTTGTCGATGGTGATGTTCTGGCGGTTCACGCCGGTGCCGGTGGCCACCATCTGACTGCCGTCGGCCCAGTAGTAGACGTTGTTCTGCGACTCCGCGGCGACGTTCTCACTGGGGATCCGCACCATCGCGAAGCCGATGCCGACCAGCGCGACCAGGCATCCGAGGAAGCCGATGGACAGCCCGGAGACGAGCTTCCAGGACGGCACCCAGCGGCGCCAGCCGTACTTCCCCGCACGGGGATAGTCGATGAGCCGCTTCTTGCCGGGTGCCGTCGTCGCACGGCCCCTGCCGCGGCTGGGGCCGGCCGGTCCGCCCGCGCCGCCGCGCCGGCCCGGACCGGGGATGTCCGCGCCTCTGCGCCGCCCGCCTCTCTGCGCCGCCCGGCGGGCCTCGGCACGGCCGCCGTAGGGACGCTCCGCACCCCCCGCCCCGGGAGAACCGGACCCAGTGGATCCGTAGGAGTCGGCGGGAGACCCGGTGGCGCCTCGCGGTGCCGCCCGGCGGCCGGAGGACGGGCCGGACTGGCCGCGTCTGGCCGCGGCCCGTCCGCCTTCCTGCGACTGCGGCGGTTTGCGACGGTGCTCGCTCATCGAACGATTACTCCTCGGGCAGGCGCACCCGTGCGCGCCTGGAAACGGCGGCTGGTTTCCGGTCCCCCCGAAGTACGGATGCGGTCGGTTCGGCATTCACCCGTACTGCACCGGGGACAACGACGTCCCCATGCGTCGCGTGGTTCCCGGTGGTGTGCATGCCGCACAGACTACGCACCGTCAAAACCCTCCGAGCTCCGAAGTTCACCCCAAAACAGGCAACTTGCCTCCTGCGAATCGGTGATGTGATCCCGTTCACCGTCTTCCCACTTGTCGCACGGGGAAGGTCGTTCTATCGTCGTGATGTATCGAGTCGATACATCAGTGCGAGATAAAGACGCTGCGGACCGAGAGGAGGCGTTCATGAGCCGGCGTTCCGGCATCCTGGAGTTCGCCGTACTCGGCCTGCTGCGCGAGTCCCCGATGCACGGCTATGAGCTGCGCAAACGACTCAACACCTCACTGGGTGTGTTCCGGGCGTTCAGCTACGGAACGCTGTACCCCTGCCTCAAGACGCTCGTCCTCAACGGCTGGTTGATCGAGGAACCGGGCAGCACCCATGAGGAAGCCCTCGCCGCTCCCCTCGCCGGACGCCGCGCGAAGATCGTGTACCGATTGACGGCAGAAGGTAAGGAGCACTTCGAGGAGTTGCTTTCGCAGACCGGTCCGGACGCGTATGAGGACGAACATTTCGCCGCACGTTTCGCCTTTTTCGGGCAGACGTCGCGTGATGTGCGCATGCGCGTGCTGGAGGGCCGGCGCAGCCGCCTGGAGGAGCGCCTGGAGAAGATGCGCGCCTCCCTGGTGCGCACGCGGGAGCGCCTCGACGACTACACGCTTGAGCTCCAGCGCCACGGAATGGAGTCCGTGGAGCGCGAAGTGCGCTGGCTGAACGAGCTCATCGAGAGCGAGCGGGCCGGGCGGGACCTGAGAGGTTCCGCGTCCGGGGGGTCCGCTCAGCAGGACACCACCAATGGATCGACGGACGGCCTGCCCCGGCCCGGGACGACCTCCCGGCCGGATACGTCCGACGACACCGCCATGTGAGACCCGCAGGGCCTCACTCGTACACACAGGGAGCAACCGGAATGGGTTCGGTTCGCGTAGCCATCGTCGGCGTGGGCAACTGCGCCGCGTCGCTGGTGCAGGGCGTCGAGTACTACAAGGACGCCGACCCGGCGTCGAAGGTCCCCGGCCTGATGCACGTGCAGTTCGGCGACTACCACGTGCGTGACGTCGAGTTCGTTGCCGCGTTCGACGTCGACGCCAAGAAGGTCGGCCTCGACCTCGCGGACGCGATCGGCGCCTCCGAGAACAACACCATCAAGATCTGCGACGTGCCCAACACCGGCGTCACCGTCCAGCGCGGCCACACCCTCGACGGCCTCGGCAAGTACTACCGCCAGACCATCGAGGAGTCCGAGGCCCAGCCGGTCGACGTTGTCCAGATCCTGAAGGACAAGCAGGTCGACGTCCTGGTCTGCTACCTGCCGGTCGGCTCCGAGGACGCGGCGAAGTTCTACGCCCAGTGCGCCATCGACGCCAAGGTCGCCTTCGTCAACGCCCTCCCGGTCTTCATCGCCGGCACCAAGGAGTGGGCGGACAAGTTCACCGAGGCGGGCGTCCCGATCGTCGGTGACGACATCAAGTCCCAGGTCGGCGCCACCATCACGCACCGCGTCATGGCGAAGCTGTTCGAGGACCGGGGTGTCATCCTGGACCGCACGATGCAGCTGAACGTCGGCGGCAACATGGACTTCAAGAACATGCTCGAACGCGAGCGCCTGGAGTCCAAGAAGATCTCCAAGACCCAGGCCGTCACCTCCCAGATCCCGGACCGGGACCTCGGCGAGAAGAACGTCCACATCGGCCCGTCCGACTACGTGGCCTGGCTGGACGACCGCAAGTGGGCCTACGTCCGCCTCGAGGGCCGTGCCTTCGGTGACGTCCCGCTGAACCTGGAGTACAAGCTGGAGGTCTGGGACTCCCCGAACTCCGCCGGTGTCATCATCGACGCGCTGCGCGCCGCGAAGATCGCCAAGGACCGCGGCATCGGCGGCCCGATCCTGTCGGCGTCCTCGTACTTCATGAAGTCCCCGCCGGTCCAGTACTTCGACGACGAGGCCCGCGAGAACGTCGAGAAGTTCATCCGCGGCGACGTCGAGCGCTAGAAAGACAGGGCGCGCGGCGCGCGTCCGTCCAGAACGCTCCTGCCAGGGCGGTGAGGGTCCCCGGGTCCATGACCCGGGGACCCACGGCATGTGTGAGGCTGTGCCCCATGTCCGTCGTCCGTGACCTGCGCGTCCTGCTGCGCCTGCGGGACTTCCGGCGTCTGCTGTACGTCCGTCTCCTCTCGCAGGGTGCCGACGGCGTCTACCAGGTCGCGCTCGCCGCCTACGTCGTCTTCTCCCCGGAGAAGCAGACCTCGGCCGCCGCGATCGCCTCGGCGATGGCAGTCCTGCTGCTGCCCTACTCGCTGATCGGGCCTTTCGCCGGTGTGCTGCTGGACCGCTGGCGGCGCCGTCAGGTCTTCGTCTTCGGGAACCTGCTGCGCGCCCTGCTGGCCGCGGTCACCGCGGTTCTGATGGCCGGCCAGGTACCCGACTGGCTCTTCTACGTCTCCGCGCTGTGTGTCACGGCCGTCAACCGGTTCGTCCTCGCCGGACTGTCCGCCGCGCTGCCGCGTGTGGTCGACACCGGCCGTCTGGTGCTGGCCAACTCCCTTTCCCCCACGGCCGGAACGCTTGCCGCGACCGCGGGCGGGGGCCTCGCCTTCGGCGTACGACTCGTGACGTCGCACTCCGATGCCGCGGTGGTCCTGCTCGGCGCCTTCCTCTACCTGTGCGCGAGCCTCACCTCACTGACTCTGGCCCCAACTCTTCTCGGTCCTGACCGCACGCCAGCCCGGCCGCACCTGCGGACCGCGGTCGCCGACACGGCACGCGACCTTCTCGCCGCCGTCCGGCACCTCGCCGCACCGAGACGCAGGGAGGCGGCCTGGGCGCTGGCCGCGATGACCCTCATGCGCTTCTGCTACGGCGCACTCCTCGTCCTGCTGCTGATGCTGTGCCGGTACGCCCTCTCCACCACCCCCGACGAGGGCCTCAGGCTGCTGGGACTGGCGCTCGCGGTGTCCGGTGCGGGCTTCTTCGCGGCGGCCGTCGTGACCCCGTGGGCGGCGGGGCGCCTGGGCCCCTGGCGCTGGATCGCGGTGTGCGCCGGTGTGGCCACGGTGCTGGTGCCGGCTCTGGGGCTCTTCTTCGCCACCGGCCCGCTGCTGGTGGCCGCCTTCGTTCTGGGTCTGATCACCCAGGGCGCCAAGATCGCCACGGACACGGTCGTCCAGGCCGCCGTGGAGGACGGGTTCCGCGGCCGGATCTTCTCCGTGTACGACGTGCTCTTCAACGTCGCCTTCGTCGGCGCGGCGGGGGTGGCTGCCCTGATGCTCCCGCCGGACGGGCGCTCGGCGGTCCTGGTGATCCTGGTCGCCGTGATCTACGGCGCAGTCGCAGCGGGAATGACCTGCTTCGAGCAGCGGCGAGGCCGAGAAGAAGGGCGATGTTTCACGTGAAACATCGCCCCTCATGCGGTACTCCGGCTCACCCCCGGTCATGTTTCACGTGAAACATGACTCAGCTCCGACTCAGCTCTGTTCGGCCCACCACTCCTTGAGCGCGGCCACCGCGGCGTCGTACTCCATGGGCCCGTTCTCCAGGCGCAGCTCCAGCATGTGCTTGTACGCCTTGCCGACAGCCGGCCCGGGGCCGACGCCGAGGATCTCCATGATCTGGTTGCCGTCGAGATCCGGGCGGATCGCGTCCAGCTCCTCCTGCTCCTGGAGCTGGCCGATGCGCTCCTCCAGCCCGTCGTAGGCCCGGGAGAGCGTGGCCGCCTTGCGCTTGTTGCGCGTTGTGCAGTCCGAGCGCGTGAGCTTGTGCAGGCGCCCGAGAAGCGGACCGGCGTCACGGACGTAGCGGCGCACCGCCGAATCCGTCCACTCGCCGGTGCCGTAGCCGTGGAAGCGCAGATGGAGTTCGACCAGCCGGGAGACGTCCTTGACCAGCTCGTTGGAGTACTTCAGAGCCGTCATGCGCTTCTTGGTCATCTTCGCGCCGACCACCTCGTGGTGGTGGAACGAGACCCTGCCGTCCTTCTCGAAGCGGCGCGTGCGGGGCTTGCCGATGTCGTGCAGCAGCGCGGCCAGCCGCAGGGCGAGGTCGGGACCGTCCTGCTCCAGGGCGATCGCCTGCTCCAGAACGATCAGTGTGTGCTCGTACACGTCCTTGTGCCGGTGATGCTCGTCGCTCTCCAGGCGCAGGGCCGGCAGCTCGGGCAGCACATGACCGGCGAGGCCGGTGTCGACCAGCAGCGTCAGTCCCTCGCGCGGGTGAGCGGAGAGGATCAGCTTGTTCAGCTCGTCCCGGACTCGCTCGGCGGAGACGATCTCGATCCGTCCCGCCATCTCCCGCATGGCGGTGACGACCTCCGGGGCGACCGTGAAGTCCAGCTGGGCGGCGAACCGGGCGGCCCTCATCATCCGCAGCGGGTCGTCCGAGAACGACTCCTCGGGCGTACCCGGAGTGCGCAGCACCCGTGCCGCGAGATCCTCCAGGCCACCGTGCGGGTCGATGAACTCCTTCTCGGGAAGGGCCACGGCCATCGCGTTGACCGTGAAGTCCCGGCGAACCAGATCCTCCTCGATGGAGTCGCCGTACGACACCTCGGGCTTGCGCGAGGTCCGGTCGTAGGCCTCCGACCGGTAGGTGGTGACCTCGATCTGGAAGCGCCGGTCGGCGTCTTCGACGCGGGCGTCCTTCTGCGCGCCGACCGTGCCGAAGGCGATCCCGACCTCCCAGACGGCGTCCGCCCAGGGGCGCATGATCTTCAGTACGTCCTCGGGGCGGGCGTCGGTGGTGAAGTCCAGATCATTGCCGAGCCGGCCGAGCAGTGCGTCCCGGACCGACCCGCCCACCAGGGCGAGGGAGAACCCGGCCTCCTGGAAGCGGCGGGCGAGGTCGTCGGCGACGGGGGCCACCCGTAGCAGCTCGCTCACTGCGCGCTGCTGCGCCTGGCTGAGGGCGGAAGGAGTGTCATCGTTGGCGTTCGGCACAACAGAAGAGGGTACGTGCCCCGGGCGGCCGTAGGCTCCCTCATAAAGAGGGGACGGACAGGTCTGCCGATACCGGTACAGGGGCCACCCTCGGGGCGCAGATCCACTCTCAGCCTTATACGGGACATAGCGGACGGGATGCCGCTGTCCGCCGATCTTGTGGAGCAGACCGCGGCACTTCCCCTCAGCGCGCATCGTTACCATGCGTGGACGCACATTCCGACGACCACTGACGACGACGAGGGACGGGCGAGCGCGTGGCCGAGGCGGCAGACTTCCAGGGGACCAGTGCCTCACCTGCCCGCCGCTGGCTGCGGCGCACCGGAGCACTGCTCGCGGGGGCGCCCCTGCTGGCCGGACTCCTTCAGCTGCCCGCGGCGACGCCCGCCCAGGCCGCCTCGTCCGACCCGGTGACCGTGTCCCTGGACACACTCAGCCCCGGCGCCCCCGGCGACGGCGACACGCTGACCGTGTCGGGAACGGTGACCAACAACGGCAAGCAGCCCGTCACCCAGGCCCATGTCGATCTGAGGGTGGGCCCTCAGTTGAACACCCGCTCCTCGATCGACAACACCGCCCGGCACTCCGACGACCTCCAGCTGGGCGCCGGCGCCGAGGTGGGCGGAAAGTACGTCGAGAAGTTCACCAAGCTGGCCCCCCATGTCGCGCAGCCCTTCAGCATCTCGGTGCCGGTGGACAAGCTCGACCTCAGCGCGGACGGCGTCTACCAGCTGGGGGTCTCCCTCTCGGGCCAGACGGCCGCACAGCCCTGGGAGCAGATGCTGGGGATTCAGCGGACGTTCCTGCCGTGGCAGCCGTCCGACGCCGACACGAAGACGAAGACGACGTTCCTGTGGCCCCTGATCTCCGACGTCCACATGACCGCCAAGACGGGCGCCGGTGAGCTGCAGACGCCGGTCTTCCTCAACGACGACCTGGCCAAGGAGATCGCCCCGGGGGGCAGGCTCGCCCAGATGCTCCAGCTCGGCAAGGACCTGGACGTCACCTGGGTGGTCGATCCGGATCTGCTGGCGTCCGTGGACGCCATGGCGAAGGGCTACAAGATCCGCGGCCCGGGCGACACCACCACCACGGGCACGCACCAGGCGGTGGCCAAGCAGTGGCTCGCCGGCCTGCAGAAGGCCGTGACGGGCAAGGAGGTCGTCGCGCTGCCCTTCGCCGACCCGGACCTCGCCTCCCTCGCCCACAACGGCACCAGCGTCACCGGCTCGCTGAGCCACCTCAAGGACGCCACCGACGTGGCCGCGCTCACCGTGAAGACGGTGCTGCACGTCACGCCGAGCACGGACTTCGCCTGGCCCGTGGCAGGCGCCGTCGACCCGTCGATCATCAAGGTGGCCACCTCCGCGGGCGCGGACAACGTGATCGCGCGCAGCGACAGCCTCCAGGAGACCGCCGGGCTGTCCTACACGCCGTCCGCCGCCCGCCCGATCGGCGGCGGCACGACGGCGGTGGTCGCCGACTCGCGGCTGTCCACGGCCTTCGAGGGCGATCTCACCAAGGCGCAGTCGGCGACGCTGGCCGTCCAGCAGTTCCTGGCACAGAGCCTGGAAGTCACCGCGCAGACGGACGACCAGCGCAACATCGTCATCGCTCCGCAGCGCATGCCCTCGCCGAGCCAGGCCCAGACGATGGCGACGGCCCTGCGGGCCCTCCAGGGCGGCACCTGGTCCCAGTCGCAGGACCTCACCGCCGCGGCCAAAGCCAAGCCCGACCCCAACGCGACCACGCGCATCCCCTCGTCGTCCTCCTATCCCTCCGCGCTGCGCAGGAAGGAGCTGCCGAAGGAGGCCTTCCAGCAGATCGCGCGCACCCAGGACAAGCTGGCGAACTTCCAGGCCATCCTGGAGAACCAGTCCCGCGTGGTCACCCCGTTCGGACGGGCCATAAACCGTGAGATGTCCACGTCGTGGCGGGGCCGGAGCACCGAGGCACAGGGCTTCCGGACCGGCGTGGAGAACTGGCTCGACGATCTCGCCGACCAGGTCAAGCTGATCGACAAGTCCGAGACGAAGCTCTCCGGCCGCAGCGCCACCATCCCGGTCACCGTCCAGAACAACCTCGTGCAGCCCGTCGGCCACCTCGTGCTGCGGCTCACCTCGACGATGCCGACCCGCCTGAAGATCGGCGGCCAGGCCTACTACGAGCAGCCCGTCGAGGTCTCCGGCGGCCACAGCCAGTCCGTGAAGTTCAGCACGTCGGCCAACGCCAACGGCAGGGTCGCGGTCGTCGCCCAGCTCTACACCGAGGACGGCCAGAAGTACGGCGACCCCGTCAGCTTCGACGTCAAGGTCACCGAGGTCACGCCGACGGTGATGCTGGTCATCGGCGGCGGCGTGCTGCTTCTGGTGCTCGCCGGCTTCCGGATGTACACCCAGCGCAAGCGCGCGGCGGCCCGCCGGGCCGGCGGCGACGGCCCGGATACGGCGGGCGGGGACGACACCGACGGGCCCGGGAACCCCGACGGGCCGGCGGACCGTCTCCCAGAGGAGTCCGATGCAGGCGCCGGGGCAGACGACCCGGAGCAGCCGAGTGACCCTGCGCCGGACACCGCACCGGAAAGCGCCGACCCGTCCGGGACGGGTGAGAGAGTGGACCGTTGAGCGATGTCGTGGCCGGTGCGGCCCGGGACGATGAGGTGGGGTAGGCATGAACTCGCCGTACGACGGTGACCGAGGCCAGGGCGCGGCCGGCTCGGGCTACCCCGAGACCCCGCCCGAGCCCGGCCAGGTGCCGCCGCAGCCCGCGGCGGACATGTACCTCCAGGACGCCTACGACCAGGACCCCTACCGGGCGCACGACCTCGCCGCCCAGGACCCGGTCGCCGAGGCGCTCTACGACCGCGCCGCGCATCCGCCGCCCCCGGGCAACGGCGACCAGTCGCTGTACGGGCCGCCGGCCCCGTCGCCGTACGCCCCCGACCCGCGCGTCTGGGCGCAGCCACCGGCGCCGGAGCCGGACGGCCGGGCCCCTCACCTGCCCTACGGCGACGACCCCCGTACGACGCGGTTCGTGGGGGTCGACGACCTGGTCACGCACTCCGGCGAGGAGTACCACGAGCCGGACGCGTTCGCGCACCTCTTCCGGGACCAGCAGCAGGGCGGCGAGCCCGGGCCGATGGATCCGCAAGCCGTCCCCGGCCCCGCCGCGGCGCCGGGCGTCGGGGAGGGGCACCCGCAGCAGTACCCGGCGGCCCCGGGACCGCAGCACCACCCGTACGCCCAGACGCCGTACCAGGCCCCCTCGCCCGCCGTCGGGAACCCGGCACAGGCTCCGGTCCCGGGCTCGGCCACCGTGCCCGGTCCGGCGAACCCCGCCGGTCCCGCCGAGACCACCCCCCCAGCGCCCGCCGCACCCAAGGGCGGGCGGGCCGGCGGACTGCTGAAGTCCAGCGCCGTCATGGCGGCAGGCACGCTGGTCTCCCGGCTCACCGGTTTCGTCCGCTCCGCGCTGATCGTCTCGGCCCTCGGCCTCGGTTTCCTCGGTGACTCCTTCCAGGTCGCCTATCAGCTGCCGACGATGATCTACATCCTGACCGTCGGCGGCGGGCTGAACTCCGTGTTCGTCCCACAGCTGGTGCGCGCCATGAAGGAGGACGACGACGGCGGTGAGGCGTTCGCCAACCGTCTGCTGACTCTGGTGATGGTGGCCCTGGCCGCGCTCACCGCGCTCGCGATGTTCGCGGCGCCGCTGCTGGTGCGGATGCTGTCCAACCCGGTCGCCAGCGACGCGCATGCCAACCACGTCGCGGTCACCTTCACCCGTTACTTCCTGCCCTCGATCTTCTTCATGGGCATCCACGTGGTGATGGGTCAGGTCCTCAACGCACGCGGCAAGTTCGGCGCGATGATGTGGACGCCGGTCCTGAACAACATCGTCATCATCGTGACGCTCTCGACGTTCATCTGGGTTTACGGCACCGCTTCCCACTCCGGCATGCAGGTCACGAACATCCCGGTGCAGGGCCAGCGGCTGCTCGGCATCGGCGTGCTGCTCGGCCTGGTCGTCCAGGCCCTCGCGATGATCCCGTACCTGCGCGAGACCGGTTTCCGGATGCGGCTGCGCTTCGACTGGCGTGGCCACGGGCTGGGCAAGGCCGCGATGCTCGCCAAGTGGACGGTCCTGTTCGTCCTCGCCAACCAGGCCGGCGCGATGATCGTGACCCAGCTGTCCACCGCCGCCGGAAGGCACTCCCCCGTCAAGGGCACCGGTCTCGCCTCGTACGCCAGCGCCCAGCTGATCTGGGGCCTGCCGCAGGCCATCATCACGGTGTCGCTGATGGCCGCGCTGCTGCCGCGCATCTCGCGCTCGGCGGCCGAGGGCGACGGAGGCGCCGTCCGCGAGGACATCTCCCAGGGGCTGCGGACCACCGCGGTCGCCATCGTCCCCATCGCCTTCGGTTTCGTCTCGCTCGGCATCCCGATGTGCACGCTGATCTTCGGCTCCTCGGGCATCGGCGACGCCACCAACATGGGCTACATGCTGATGGCGTTCGGCCTCGGCCTGATCCCCTACTCCGTCCAGTACGTCGTGCTGCGCGCCTTCTACGCCTACGAGGACACCCGCACCCCCTTCTACAACACGGTCATCGTCGCCGCGGTCAACGCGGGCGCCTCGGGCCTGTGCTACCTGCTGCTGCCGTCCCGCTGGGCGGTGGCCGGCATGGCCGCCGCGTACGGCGTCGCGTACGCCATCGGTGTCGGCGTCGCCTGGCGGCGGCTGCGCAAGCGGCTGGGCGGCGACCTGGACGGTTCCCGGGTGCTGCGGACGTATGCGCGGCTGTGCATCGCCTCGGTGCCGGCGGCCCTGCTCAGCGGCGCGGCCTGCTACGGCATCGGGCACACCCTCGGTCAGGGGGTCGTCGGCTCGTTCGCCGCGCTGCTGGCCGGCGGGGCGGTGCTGCTCGGCGTCTTCTACGTCGGGGCGCGCCGCATGCGCATCGAGGAACTCAACTCGCTCGTGGGCATGGTGCGCGGGCGACTGGGGCGCTGAGGCGGGGGTAGGCGCACAACCATCGTTCGCGGCTGTGTGTCGTGCATAGCGGCGGACTGTGGGCACAATTGGTTTCGGCGTCGGACAGCGTGCAACGGATGGGGAGGCAGGGACGACGGTGGCGGAACGGAGCACGGCTGCCGTCGACGTGGCAGACAACAGCGGTGAACAGCCGCTGACCGCCAAGGCGGACCAGTCCACGGCCGACGGGGTGGCCCAGAACCCAGAGCGGGGCACGGAGAAGGACGAGGCGCAGGGGAGCGGCGAGACCGAGCGCCCCGAGAAGAAGGCCTCGCCTCCCGAACTGCACAGCGGTCACAAACTGGCCAGACGCTACCGTCTGGAGGAGTGCGTCACCCGTCTGGACGGATTCAGCAGCTGGCGTGCGGTCGACGAGAAACTCCGGCGTGCCGTCGGCGTCCACATCCTGCCCGCCGACCATGTCCGGGCCCGGTCGGTACTGGCGGCCGCGCGTTCCTCCGCGCTGCTCGGCGATCCGCGCTTCGTGCAGGTCCTCGACGCCGTCGAGGAGAACGACCTCGTGTACGTGGTGCACGAGTGGCTGCCCGACGCCACCGAGCTGACCGCGCTGCTCGCGGCCGGCCCGCTGGAGCCGCACGACGCGTACCAGTTGGTCAGTCAGGTCGCCTCCGCCATGGCCGCCGCGCACCGCGAGGGCCTCGCCCATCTGCGGCTCAACCCGAACGCCGTCCTGCGCGCCTCCACCGGCCAGTGGCGTATCCGCGGCCTGGCCGTGAACGCCGCGCTGCGCGGCGTCAGCTCCGACACCCCGCAGCGCACCGACACCGAGGCGATCGGCGCCCTGCTGTACGCGGCGCTGACCCAGCGCTGGCCGTACGAGAACGACGCCTACGGCATGTCCGGGCTGCCCAAGGACATAGGGCTCATCTCACCCGACCAGGTACGGGCCGGTGTCCACCGCGGTCTGTCCGAACTGGCCATGCGGGCCCTCGTCAACGACGGTGCGACCGCCTCGCGCCACGAGGCCGCGTGCACCACGCCGGAGGAGCTGGTCAAGGCCATCGGCGAGATGCCGCGCATCCGCCCGCCGGAGCCGGCGTTCGCCGCCCCGCCGGAGTACCAGCGCACGACGTACCAGCAGGGCACGTACGGCCGCCCGGCACCGCACTCCGCCACCACCCAGCCGGTCGCCGCTCCGCCGCCCCCGCTGCAGAGCCGCACCGGCAAGGCGCTGAAGTGGGCCGTGTCGGCCCTCCTCATCGCCGCGCTGGGCCTGGGCAGCTGGCAGCTCGCGGACGCCCTGATGGACCAGAGCGGCAAGTCCGGCGACACGGACAGCACGCAGACGCAGGACGGCGGCGACAAGGGCGTCCCCCTGCCGTCGACCGGCAAGCCCATCCCCATCCAAGAGGCCCATGACTTCGACCCGTTCGGGGACCAGTCCGAGAAGCCGTCCGACATAAAGAAGGCCTACGACGACAGCCCTGCCACGTACTGGCAGACGGACTTCTACCTGGGTTCCAAGTTCGGCAACCTGAAGTCGGGCGTCGGTCTCATCCTCGACCTCGGCAAGGTCCAGAAGGTCGGAAAGGTGACGGTCAGCTTCGTCGGGGAGACCTCGGTCGAACTCCGTGCCGCCGGAGAGAACGAGAGCTCGGAGCCGACGACGTTCGACAGCTACTCAAAGGTGGCGGGAGGCTCGGGCACGACCGTCGTCCTCAAGCCGGGCACGTCCCTCAAGTCTCGGTACCTCCTCGTCTGGCTGACCCAGCTGCCCCCGGACAACGAGGGCCACTGGCGGGGCAGAGTGGCCGACATCAAGGTGACCAGCTGAGGTCTCCGCTCAGGAGGGGCAGATGTCAGAGGGCATCGGATTCGACGAGCTGGGTGATCAGGAGTTGCTCGCCCGGCATGTGAAAGGCGATCCCGATGCCTTCGGTGAGATCGTGCGGCGGCACCGGGACCGGCTCTGGGCCGTGGCGTTGCGGACGCTGGGGGACCGGGAGGAGGCCGCTGACGCGGTTCAGGACGCGCTGGTGTCGGCCTACCGGGCCGCCCACACCTTCCGCGGGCAGTCGGCCGTCACCACCTGGCTGCACCGGATCACCGTGAACGCCTGCCTGGACCGGGCCCGCAAGGCGGCGACGCGCAAGACCTCCCCGGTCGACGACACCGAGCGGCTGGAGCAGCTGCTGGAGCCGCACGAGTCAGCCTCTGCCCCAGCCGAGCGGAACGATCTGCACCGCCAGCTCCTCGAAGCGCTCGGCACACTGCCGCACGAGCAGCGCGCCGCGCTCGTCCTGGTGGACATGCAGGGGTATCCCGTGGCCGAGGCCGCTCGGATCCTCGATGTGCCGACCGGAACGGTGAAGAGCCGTTGCGCGCGTGGCCGGGCGAGACTCCTTCCCCTCCTCGGTCATCTGAGGCCGGACGCCGGCGACGAGGAGAAGAACCCCGGTCCCGGACGGAACCGGATGCACGGGACATCCGTCCCACCGGCAACGGGGTCCCGCGACGGGGGCCCGGGAGACAGCGGACCGAGCGATTCAGCCGTAGTGAAGGGCGGAGGTGGGCGAGCGTGACTTCCACGACGGACATGGCCGGGCACCCGGACGTCTCGGAGATCTCCGACCTCACCGAAGGTCTGCTTCCGCCCGCTCGTGGCGCGGACGTACGGCGCCACGTGGACCGCTGCGAAATGTGCGCGGACGTCCATGCCTCCCTGGAAGAGATCCGAGGGCTACTGGGATCCCTTCAGGGGCCGCCCCGGATGCCCGAGGACGTGGCCGCCCGGATCGACGCCGCCCTCGCCGCCGAAGCCGCTGAGGCGGCCGAAGCCCCAGAAGCCCAAGAGCCCGCAGTGACCGCCGGGGCCGCGGTGGCTTCCGACGAGGACGCCGAGCGTCATGTTTCACGTGAAACATCGACCGCGCCGGACCGCCCCGCCGGACGTCCGCGCGCCGCGGCTGGTCCCGGTCGCAAGAAGTCCGAGCGCGGCCGCCGCAGGAACGTCACCCTGGGCGCCGTTCTCACCGCCGCTGTCCTCGGCGCCGGCACTTTCGTCCTGCAGTCGCTCGGCAGCGACAGCGCCGATACGACAGCCCACGGAAAGCCGACCGCCACCGTCGGCACCTTCTCCGGCGGGAGCGTCCAGAGCCAGGTGAAGTCCCTCCTCTCCGCCCAGACACAGTCCTCTCCCAGTCGGCAGCCGCGCTCTGGTGTGGACTCACAGCAGAACAGCCCGGGGTCGACCGAGAGCGCGAAGACCCTCCTCCAGCCCGAGGCCCCCGTGCCCGACTGCGTCCAGAAGGCGATCAACCGGAGTGGAGACGTCCTCGGATCCAAGACGGGAACCTACGGCGGGAAGGCCGCCTATCTAGTCGTGCTCCCCGACGCACACGACAACACACGCGTCACGGCCTACGTGGTCGACGCGGCCTGCGTCGGTCAGCAGCCGGACGGCACCGGCAAGGTTCTGCTGAAGCAGTCGTTCACCCGTTCCTGAACCGGCGCCCCGCCCGCACCGCGTGCTCCCGAGGACCGCGTGTGCCCGGACACAGCGGGAATGCGGGGCCCGTAGGATCCGTTGGGTGGGGTGAGAGCCCTGAAAAGGGCTCCACCGGTCGACTGACGCAGTCCAGAGACGAGGAATCAAGCCGTGAGCGACGTCCGTAACGTGATCATCATCGGCTCCGGGCCCGCCGGCTACACGGCGGCGCTCTACACCGCGCGCGCGTCGCTGAAGCCCCTGGTGTTCGAGGGTGCCGTCACCGCCGGTGGTGCGCTGATGAACACCACCGAGGTCGAGAACTTCCCGGGCTTCCGCGACGGCATCATGGGTCCCGACCTGATGGACAACATGCGGGCGCAGGCCGAACGCTTCGGCGCCGAGCTGATCCCCGACGACATCGTCTCCGTCGACCTCACCGGCGAGATCAAGACCGTCACCGACACGGCGGGCACCGTCCACCGGGCGAAGGCCGTCATCGTCACCACCGGCTCGCAGCACCGCAAGCTCGGCCTGCCGAACGAGGACGCGCTCTCCGGTCGTGGTGTCTCCTGGTGCGCCACCTGTGACGGCTTCTTCTTCAAGGACCATGACATCGCCGTGATCGGCGGCGGCGACACCGCGATGGAGGAGGCCACCTTCCTTTCCCGGTTCGCCAAGTCCGTGACGATCGTCCACCGCCGCGACACCCTGCGTGCCTCCAAGGCCATGCAGGAGCGCGCCTTCGGCGACCCGAAGATCAAGTTCGTCTGGGACAGCGAGATCGCCGAGATCCAGGGCGAGCAGAAGCTCTCCGGACTGAAGCTGCGCAACGTCAAGACCGGCGAGCTGTCCGACCTGCCCGTCACCGGCCTGTTCATCGCGATCGGCCACGACCCGCGCACCGAGCTGTTCAAGGGCCAGCTGGACCTGGACGAGGAGGGCTACCTGAAGGTGGACGCGCCCTCCACCCGTACCAACCTGACGGGTGTCTTCGGCGCCGGTGACGTGGTCGACCACACCTACCGCCAGGCGATCACCGCGGCCGGCACCGGCTGCTCCGCCGCCCTCGACGCCGAGCGGTTCCTCGCCGCCCTGGCGGACGAGGACGCGGCCGAGCCCGAGAAGTCCGCCACCGTCTGACCCTCCCTTCCCGCCTCACCGCACGATCAAGTTAAGGAGCCCGCCGTGGCCGGCACCCTCAAGAATGTGACTGACGACTCCTTCGACCAGGACGTCCTCAAGAACGAAAAGCCCGTCCTGGTCGACTTCTGGGCCGCGTGGTGCGGTCCGTGCCGCCAGATCGCCCCGTCGCTGGAGGCCATCGCCGCCGAGTACGGCGACAAGATCGAGATCGTCAAGCTCAACATCGACGAGAACCCGGAGACGGCCGCCAAGTACGGCGTCATGTCCATCCCGACGCTGAACGTCTACCAGCGGGGCGAGGTCGCGAAGACCATCGTCGGCGCCAAGCCGAAGGCCGCGATCGTGCGCGACCTCGACGAGTTCATCGCCGACTGACGTTTCACGTGAAACGCGAAGGGGCCAACCCCGCGGGTTGGCCCCTTCGCATGTGCCCGGAGCCCTCACGCGGCATCACAACGGTCGCAGCGCCGGCTCCTTCTGAACCGCCCCCAGCAGTCGGTCGAGCGCCAGGTTCACGTCGTCCTTCCAGGACAGCGTGGACCGCAGCTCCAGCCGTAGCCGGGGATGCGTGGGGTGCTGCCGAACCGTCTTGAAGCCCACCGCGAGGAGATGGTCGGCTGGAAGCAGACAGGCGGCCTCCTTCCAGCGGGCGTCGCCGAAGGCCTCGATCGCCCGGAACCCACGGCGCAGCAGGTCCTTGGCGACGGCCTGGACCATCACACGTCCGAGCCCCTGCCCCTGGAAATCCGGCATGACGAACGCCGTCATGAGCTGCACGGCATCCGGAGAGACGGGACTGGTGGGGAACGCCGAGGAGCGCGGCACATAGGCTGGTGGTGCGTAGAGCACGAAGCCGGCCGGCACGTCGTCGACGTAGATCACCCGGCCGCATGATCCCCAGTCAAGGAGGACGGCGGAGATCCAGGCCTCCTTCTCCGTCGCGGACCGGCCCGCTCTTACCGCGGCTTCACCGCTGACAGGGTCCAGCTCCCAGAAGACACACGAGCGGCATCGTGTGGGGAGGTCCTGGAGGTTGTCCAGCGTGAGCGGTACGAGCCGGCGCCCCATGAAGGCTGTTCCTCGCTTCCTTCGCCCGCCGCGTCGCGGGCGGCCGTCAGAGCGCTCCGTTCCCTGAGCAGGCTGCCGACGAACCCGCCGACCGCTCCGAGTCCCAGACCCGCGCTCACCAGTCCGGTGCGGCTCATCGATCGCATGGCCCCGTCTCCCCATTCAGAGATGCTGTCCGGTGGATGCGCCATACCCGATCGCATCGTATCCACCGAGGGATTCCCTCGATACCGCCGCAAAGCAAAGAGCGGGCCGTGTTCCGGTAGACACCGGACACCGCCCGCTCCCGTGCAGCAGATCGTGAGGGTCAGGTCTCGTCCGCGGCAGTGTCCTGGGGACCGTTCTGCAGGACCGGCCCCTCGCCCGGGGCGAGGGTGCCGAGGATGCGCTCAAGGTCTTCCATGGACGCGAACTCGACAGTGATCTTGCCCTTCTTCTGGCCCAGGTCAACCTTCACCCGGGTCTCGAAGCGGTCCGACAGGCGCGTCGCGAGCTCGCTCAGTGCCGGGGAGACCCGCGTGCCGGCGCGCGGCCCCTTCGCCCGCTGAGCCGACTGAGGCCGGGAACCCATCAGGGTCACGATCTCCTCGACGGCCCGGACGGACAGTCCCTCGGCCACGATGCGGTGAGCGAGCCGGTCCTGCTCCTCGGAGTCCTCGACGGACAGCAGGGCCCGGGCATGGCCGGCGGAGAGCACCCCGGCTGCCACCCGGCGCTGAACCGTCGGCGAAAGCTTCAGCAGACGCAGGGTGTTGGAGACCTGTGGGCGGGACCGCCCGATCCGGTCGGCCAACTGGTCGTGCGTGCAGTTGAAGTCCTTCAGCAGCTGGTCGTAGGCGGCCGCCTCCTCCAGGGGGTTCAGCTGCGCGCGGTGCAGGTTCTCCAGCAGCGCGTCCAGGAGGAGCTTCTCGTCCTCGGTCGCCCTGACGATCGCCGGGATCGCCTCCAGGCCGGCCTCACGGCAGGCACGCCACCGCCGCTCGCCCATGATCAGCTCATAGCGGGCGGGGCCCAGCTGCCGTACCACGACGGGCTGGAGGAGGCCGACTTCCTTGATGGAAGTGATCAGCTCGTGCAGCGCGTCCTCGTCGAAGACCTCACGCGGCTGGCGCGGGTTCGGTGTGATGGAGTCGAGGGGCAGCTCGGCGAAGTGCGCCCCCACGGGAGGTGCGGGCGTCTCCGCTGGAGGAGCTGCCAACGGCTCCTCGGTTTCATGTGGAACAGGCGGCAGCGTGGCCACCTTGGCCGCGGCCACCCCGCGGTCGGCCGTCAGCACCGGGACGGCCGCGGGGGACGTGGACCCTGTGCCCGCCGTCGTGGCCGGAGTCGGCGTCCTCTCGGTCGGGGCAGCGGGGATCAGTGCGCCGAGACCACGGCCCAGTCCCCTCCGTCGCTCGCTCACTGGATCCCCTCCACCATGTTCGGGTCGTTCTGGGCGCCGATATGGGCCTGTCCGGCGTCATAGCTGATGCCGATGCCCTTCAGCGCGATTTCTCGGGCCGCCTCAAGATAGGAGAGGGCGCCGCTCGACCCGGGGTCGTACGTCAGCACCGTCTGCCCATAGCTCGGTGCTTCGGAGATACGGACCGAGCGGGGAATGCTCGTCCGTAGCACCTCGTCACCGAAGTGGTTGCGCACCTCGTCCGCGACCTGTGACGCGAGTCGCGTCCGGCCGTCGTACATGGTGAGCAGGATGGTCGACACATGCAGGTCGGGGTTGAGGTGCCCCCGCACCAGGTCGACGTTGCGCAGCAGTTGACCCAGGCCCTCCAGTGCGTAGTACTCACACTGGATCGGAATGAGCACCTCCCGACCGGCGACCAAGGCGTTGACCGTCAGCAGGCCCAGCGAGGGCGGGCAGTCGATGAGGATGTAGTCGAGCGGCTGTTCGTAGGCCTGGATCGCCCGCTGAAGTCTGCTCTCCCGCGCCACCAGAGACACCAACTCGATCTCCGCACCGGCGAGATCGATCGTGGCGGGGGCACAGAAGAGGCCTTCGACGTCCGAGACGGGCTGGACGACCTCGGCCAGCGGCTTGCTCTCGACCAGGACGTCGTAGATGGACGGAACTTCGGCGTGGTGGTCGATCCCCAGTGCTGTGGAGGCGTTGCCCTGTGGATCGAGGTCGATCACCAGGACCCGGCCACCGTGCAGCGCGAGTGAGGCGGCAAGGTTGACGGTGGTTGTCGTCTTGCCCACGCCGCCCTTCTGGTTGGCCACCACGACGACACGGGTCTGCTCGGGTCGCGGCAGGCCTTCTCCGGCTCTACCCAGCGCCTCCACCGCCAGCTGGGCGGCACGGCCGATGGGAGTGTCGTCCATCGGGGGCGGTGTTTCACGTGAAACATCCGCTCCCGTCGACTCGGTACGGGGACCGGGGACCGGATCGGTCATCGGTCCCGCGATGTTGGCGTCGGACCGCACGGATTCACTCTCCTCGACTTCAGGCTCGCAATGAACAGAGCCTGCCATGTCTTCGGGGTCATGAACCAGTGAGGCCTGGTCTTCTGTGGAGAAATCCACCTCTGTGGACAACTCCGTGCCCCCTGAGGGGGACGGGGGATGCAGGGAAACGGGCTCCTCTCCGAGTGAGCCGAGAGGTTTCCGGTCGCGAGGTTCGGCCGCGGCGCGGCCGCGACTGATGATGCCGTGCAGCAGTGAGCGACGTTTCACGTGAAACACGATGCACAGCGGCGGGGACCGGATGTCCGCGACACTCCGACTCGCGTAGGTTTGGCAGCTTGTGTGGAGTACGTCTCGTCGTCAGGACGGATCAGTACAGCCGGACGGATCCGTCCAGCCGATCCACCCGGACCGGCGCCGTCAACGCCCTCAACCTCTCAACGCCGTCGGCGTGCCCGGCCCGTCCGGGCCGCCTTGGCTCGCTTGGCCGCGAACCGCACCCCGCCCGGACTCTCCCCGACCTCGACCCGCACGACGGTGGAGAGCGGATCCACCACCCCCTCGCCCACATGCAGGATGGACGTCGAGACGGCACCCAGCTTGCTCAGCGCCGTGGCGGAAGCCTTCAGCTCCTCCTCGGCGGTGTCGCCCTTGAGGGCGAGCATCTCGCCGTACGGCCGCAGCAGCGGAATGCCCCAGGTGGCGAGGCGGTCCAGCGGAGCAACCGCACGGGCCGTCACCACGTGCACCGGCGGCAGCTTGCCCATCACCTCTTCCGCGCGGCCCCGGACCACGGTGACGTGGTCCAGGCCCAGCAGCTCCACCACCTCGGTGAGGAACGTGGTGCGCCGCAGCAACGGCTCCAGCAGCGTGATGTTCAGGTCCCGGCGGACCAGCGCCAGCGGAATGCCCGGCAGTCCGGCACCCGAGCCCACATCGCAGACCGTCACCCCCTCGGGGACCGCCTCCGAGAGCACCGCGCAGTTCAGCAGGTGCCGCTCCCACAGGCGGGGCACCTCGCGTGGGCCGATCAGCCCACGCTGCACACCCGCCTCGGCCAGCAGCTCCGCGTAGCGGACCGCATCGGCGTAGCGATCACCAAACACCTCCCGCGCCTGCTCGGGGGCGGGGGGAAGCTCCGCTGCCTCCGTCACGGGGACCGTCCTTCCGTACCGCGCCGGCGCTCCGCGCACCGACCACCAGAACTACCAGGCTGACAAAGTTCGGCCCCGTCTGCGGGCAGACGGGGCCGGTGGAACGAGGAGACGGCTCAGGCGGGCAGTACGACGACGAACCGCTGCGGCTCCTCGCCCTCGGACTCGCTGCGCAGTCCCGCGGCCTTGACCGCGTCGTGCACGACCTTGCGCTCGAACGGGGTCATGGGCTTCAGCCGCACCGGCTCCCCGTTGCTCTTGACCTCGGCGGCGGCCTTGGCGCCCAGCTCCGACAGCTCGGCACGCTTCTTCGCCCGGAAGCCGGCGATGTCCAGCATCAGCCGACTGCGGTCCCCGGTCTCCCGGTGCACCGCGAGACGCGTCAGCTCCTGCAGCGCCTCCAGCACCTCGCCGTCCCGGCCGACCAGCTTGTTCAGATCACGGCCGCCGGCATCGCTGATGATCGACACCGAGGCGCGGTCCGCCTCGACGTCCATGTCGATGTCGCCGTCGAGGTCGGCGATGTCCAGCAGACCCTCCAGGTAGTCCGCCGCGATCTCGCCCTCCTGCTCCAGGCGGGTCAGGGTGTCTGCGCCCTCGGCGGCGGCGGAGGTGGTGCCTTCCGTCACGGGATGGACTCCTTCTTACTTCTTGGACGGGGACTTGGGTCGCTGCGGGCCACCCTTGCGCTGCCCGGACTGGGCCTTGCTGCGGCCGCCGGAAGCGGGCTTCTGGGGCTGCTTGGCAGCGGCGGGCTTGGCACCCGCGGGCTTGGCGTCCTGCGGCTCGTCGGACTTCTCCAGCGAGGTGGTGGCCGGCGCGCTGTCGCCCGCCTGCTTCGCACTGCCGGACTGTCGCTGGGCCTTGCTCTGCCGCTTGGGCTGCTGGCGACGCGCGGTGGCCGCGGCGGCGGTGGTCCCGCCGTCCTCGGACTGCACCAGTGTCTGGCCCTCGCTCTTCACCACGGTGCCGTCGGCCTGGGCCGCGAGGCCCGCCTTGCTGAGACCGTTGATGAACTTGCGCTCGAACTCGTTGCGCTCGCGGCCCTTGGCGACGATCGCCTTGACGATCGCCTTCTCGCTGCGCCGGCGCGTCCGGCCGTGCTGCGAGACGTGCTTGCCGAGACGCTCCAGGTAGGCGGCCTGGGCCTTGGAACCCGGGGTCGGGTTGTTGTGGATGACGTACATCTGCTGGCCCATGGTCCACACGTTGGTGGTCAGCCAGTAGACGAGGACACCGACCGGGAAGTTGATGCCGAAGACGGCGAACATGACCGGGAAGACGTACATCAGCATCTTCTGCTGCTGCATGAACGGCGTCTTCACCGTCGTGTCGACGTTCTTCGTCATCAGCTGACGCTGCGTGTAGAACTGCGAGAACGACATCAGGACGATCATGACCGCGGTCACGACCCGGACGTCCGTCAGCGTGGCACCGAGCGCCGCGACCTTGTCCGAGCTGTCCATGAACTTCGCCGCGAGCGGGGCGCCGAAGATGTGTGCCTTACGGGCACTGGCGAGCAGCGGGTCGTTGATGACGCCGATCGTCTTGCCCGTCGCGATGCCGTTGAGCACGTGGTACAGGGCGAAGAAGAACGGCGACTGCGCCAGGATGGGAAGGCACGAGGAGAGCGGGTTGGTACCCGACTCCTTGTACAGCTTCATCATCTCTTCGGACTGGCGCTGCTTGTCGTTCTTGTAGCGCTCCTGGATCTTCTTCATCTCGGGCTGCAGCGTCTGCATGGCCCGGGTCGCCTTGATCTGCTTCACGAAGAGCGGGACCAGGCAGATACGGATCAGAATCACCAGGGACACGATGGACAGGCCCCAGGCCCACCCGGTGTCAGGGCCGAAGATCGCGCCGTACACCGAGTGGAACTGGACGATGACCCAGGAAACGGGTGTCGTGATGAAGCTGAAGAGGCTGGCAATCGTGTCCACTAATCATGCTCCTTGGGCATGGGACGAGGTCTCTGCGGCCGGGCTCGGAGGAACCGCGGAGTGCGGCTTGCCTCCAAGGGCCGGTTCGGCGGCGGAGGGCCCGCCCTTGCGTGCGCGCCAAGCGTTGCGCAGCATTTCGTGCCACCGCGGGCGCTTGCGCGGCGGAACATGGTCCACCCCGCCCAGCGACCACGGATTGCACCGGAGGATGCGCCAGGCGGTCAGAGCCGTTCCCTTGATCGCACCATGCCGGTCGATGGCCGTGTAGCCGTAGTGGGAGCACGACGGGTAGTACTTGCACACCGGCCCCAGCAACGGACTGATCGTCCACTGGTACAGCTTGATCAGGGCCAGTAGTGGGTACTTCATCGCGCGCCCCCTCCCAGCAGCCGCTCCAGGGCGGCGTCCAGGTCTCGGGCCAGCTGTGCGTGGTCTGCGTCACCCGCTCCGGGCAGCGCTCGTACGACTACCAGGCTACCGGGGGCGAACAGGGCGACTCGGTCACGCATCAGATGGCGAAGTCTGCGCTTGACTTGATTGCGCACGACCGCTCCACCCACTGCCTTGCTCACGACGAAACCCGCACGCGTCGGAGGAGCGCTCTCCCCAGGCGCGTGCGGGTCCGTGGCACCGCTACGAAGGTGGACGACGAGGAGCGGGCGGCCTGCCCGGCGGCCTCGTCGTACCGCGGTCGCGAAGTCCTCGCGCCGCCTCAGCCGGTTCTCGGTGGGCAGCACGACGTCATGACCTGATCGGGATCAGGCGGACAGACGGGCGCGACCCTTGCTACGGCGAGACGCGAGAATCGCGCGGCCGGCACGGGTGCGCATACGCAGCCGGAAGCCGTGGGTCTTCGCGCGACGACGGTTGTTCGGCTGGAAGGTGCGCTTGCTCACTCGGGGGCTCCAGAAGAAATCGGTAGTGGCGGGGTGCCGTCCTGGCTGTCACCGTGCGCCCACGAGTAGCTCGTATCACGCCCGAGTGCACCGCTTCCCGATCACCTGAAGCGATCTGTGCCCATCGGAGGCAGGCGGCAGCAGCCATCGACAACTCGACCTGGTTACGGTACGCGCGGCTACGCCATCCGGTCAAACCGACGGCGGCCGGGAGACACTTGTCCACAGCCTGGGGACAACAACTTGAACCGTACCCGTCGGGCTGACTACCGTGACTGGACTCTGATTCGTTCCCTTATCCCCGACCGCCCCGATTTACATCCCGACCAGTCCCAGAACCACACGTTCGTGGGACCCGTGAGAGAGCGTGCCCTGTGGCTGACGTACCTGCCGATCTTGCCGCAGTGTGGCCACGAGTACTCGAGCAGCTCCTCGGCGAGGGTCGCGGGCAGGGGGTCGAAGGGAAGGACGAGCACTGGATCCGGCGCTGCCAGCCCCTCGCGCTGGTCGCGGACACCGCCCTGCTCGCGGTGCCGAACGAGTTCGCGAAGGGCGTACTGGAGGGCCGTCTCGCACCGGTCGTCAGCGAGACCCTGAGCCGTGAGTGCGGCCGCCCGATCCGCATCGCGATCACCGTGGACGACTCCGCGGGCGAACCGCCGGCCCCCTCCGCGGCGCCCACGCCGCCCGCGCCCCCCGCGCAGCAGCCGCGCTACGAGGAGCCCGAGCTGCCGTCCGGGCCGTACGAGGGCTACGGCCGGCACCGGGGCGCCGACGCGCTCCCGGGCGCCGAGACCGGACCCCGCGCCGACCAGCTGCCCACCGCCCGGCCCGCCTACCCGTCCGAGTACCAGCGCCCCGAGCCCGGCGCCTGGCCGCGGCCGGGACAGGACGAGTACGGCTGGCAGCAGCCGCGGCTCGGCTTCCCGGAGCGCGACCCCTACGCCTCGCCCGCGCAGGACGGCTACGGCACGCCCCCGCCCCAGGACTACCGCCAGCAGGGGACGGAGCGGCCCCCCTACGAGCAGCCGTACGACCAGAAGCGCGGCGAGTACCCCGGCCCGCGCCCGGACTACGACAAGCCGCGCACGGACTACGACGGTGGCCCGCGGGCGGCCTACGACGCCCCCGGCTCGGACTACGACGGCCAGCGCTCCGAATACGACGGCCCGCGCTCGGACTACAGCGACTCGCGCTCCGAATACACCGACTCGCCGCGTTCCGAGTACGACGGACCGCGCTCGGACTACGACGCCGCCCGCTCCGAGTACGACCCCTCGCGGTCGGACTACGAGGGCCGCGACCAGGGCCGACGCGAGCTGCCCGAACAGCAGGGCGGGAACGGGCCGGTCCACCGGGGCGGCCCGGGCCGGCCGGAACTGCCGTCGCCCGGAACGAACGGCGGCCACGCCGGTCACAGCGGCCCCTCCGGCCACGGTGGTCCCAACAGTCACGGAGGCCCCGGAGGTCCCAGTGGTCCCGGCGGTCGTGGTGTTCACGGCGCCGGCGCCGGATCCGGGCCCGCTTCTCGCGGCGGCCAGTCGGCGTCGCCGAGCGGGCCTGGCGAGCCGACCGCGCGGCTGAACCCCAAGTACCTCTTCGACACCTTCGTCATCGGCGCCTCCAACCGCTTCGCGCACGCGGCCGCGGTGGCCGTCGCCGAGGCGCCGGCCAAGGCGTACAACCCGCTCTTCATCTACGGCGAGTCGGGCCTCGGCAAGACGCACCTGCTGCACGCCATCGGGCACTACGCGCGCAGCCTCTACCCGGGCACGCGCGTGCGGTACGTCAGCTCGGAGGAGTTCACCAACGAGTTCATCAACTCCATCCGCGACGGCAAGGGCGACAGCTTCCGCAAGCGCTACCGCGAGATGGACATCCTGCTCGTCGACGACATCCAGTTCCTCGCGGACAAGGAGTCGACGCAGGAGGAGTTCTTCCACACGTTCAACACGCTCCACAACGCCAACAAGCAGATCGTGCTCTCCAGCGACCGGCCGCCCAAGCAGCTGGTCACCCTGGAGGACCGGCTGCGGAACCGTTTCGAGTGGGGCCTGATCACCGACGTCCAGCCGCCCGAGCTGGAGACGCGCATCGCGATCCTGCGCAAGAAGGCGGTGCAGGAGCAGCTGAACGCGCCGCCGGAGGTGCTGGAGTTCATCGCCTCCCGGATCTCGCGCAACATCCGCGAGCTGGAGGGCGCGCTGATCCGGGTGACGGCGTTCGCGTCTCTCAACCGGCAGCCGGTGGACCTGGGCCTGACGGAGATCGTCCTGAAGGACCTGATCCCCGGGGGCGAGGACAGCGCGCCCGAGATCACGGCGACGGCCATCATGGGGGCCACCGCCGACTACTTCGGGCTGACCGTGGAGGACCTGTGCGGCACCTCGCGCGGGCGCGCGCTGGTCACCGCCCGGCAGATCGCGATGTACCTGTGCCGGGAGCTGACGGACCTGTCGCTGCCGAAGATCGGCGCGCAGTTCGGCGGCCGTGACCACACCACCGTCATGCACGCCGACCGCAAGATCCGCGCGCTGATGGCCGAGCGGCGCTCGATCTACAACCAGGTGACGGAGCTGACGAACCGCATCAAGAACGGCTGACCGGCGGCCGTACGCCGGCGCTGAGGGCGCCTTCGGGAGCGATTCCCGGAGGCGCCCTTCGCCGTCCACCGGCACGCGGCCCCGCCGCTCGGCGCATCCCTCGGCCGCCTTCACCGGCCCCGGCCCGCGACAGTCCCGCCCCAGTCCTCGCCAGTCCCGCGCCGCCGGTGTTCGAATAGCCGCCGGGTTACGGCCTCTCTCCACAGATTCGGGGACTTTTTTCCGTCCACATCCTGGGGACCGCGAAGTTGTCCCGAGCGGCGTCCACAGGGCAGCCGCCACAGCACCGAAGCCCCAGGTCAGATGCCTGTGGAATCGTGGACAAAGGATCTCCACAGACTGTGGACAACGCGGAGATCCACAGCCTGTGCACGAAGTTGTCCACGGGGAACCCACAGGCTGAGCCCCGTTGTCCCCAAGAATCTTGCCCTTCTCCACAAGTCTGTCCACTGTTCGGCAACGCGACGCACCCTGTCACCGCGTCGAGTGAAAGGCGTCACACCAAGGTGCCGAAGGGGGCTGTGGGAAACGTCGCCGAACCTGGGGACGCAGCTGGGGAGAACTCGCCCTTCCCTGTGGGCGGAGTGTGCAGAACTTTCTGTTCTCCACAGAAGAGGCGAGTTGTCCACCGGCTCCGCCCACAGGGGCAGTGGACAAAATCTGGGCCCTGAGCTGGGAAAACGAAGTTATCCACGGTATCCACAGCCCCTACTACTACGACCAACTAGAGAGAGCTCGGAATCAGTTTTGAAGCGGGGCCTGTGCACAACTCGCCCTCGGTCGCCCGACCGTCCCTCGGAGCGACTTGACCCCGACGGGCACCTACTGTCAGTGCGGTGCGTCAGACTGGTCCCCGGTGTCCTTCCCATCGCAGGGGGCGGTGACACCGAGTCGGAGGACTCAGTAGCAACAGCAGGAGGCGGCTTACGGTGAAGATCCGGGTGGAACGCGACGTACTCGCGGAGGCAGTGGCGTGGGCGGCACGCAGCCTCCCGGCCCGTCCGCCGGCGCCTGTCCTCGCCGGCCTGCTGCTGAAGGCCGAGGAAGGCCAGCTGAGCCTGTCGAGCTTCGACTACGAGGTCTCCGCTCGGGTGAGCGTCGAGGCGGAGGTCGAGGAGGAGGGCACCGTCCTCGTCTCCGGCCGGCTGCTCGCCGACATCTGCCGCGCCCTCCCCAACAGGCCGGTGGAGATTTCCACAGACGGTGTACGGGCGACGGTGGTCTGCGGCTCCTCGCGCTTCACGCTCCACACACTGCCTGTGGAGGAGTACCCGGCGCTGCCGCAGATGCCGACCGCCACCGGCACGGTCCCCGGTGAGGTCTTCGCGGCCGCCGTCTCCCAGGTGGCCATCGCCGCCGGCCGTGACGACACGCTGCCGGTCCTCACCGGTGTGCGGATCGAGATCGAGGGCGACACGGTCACCCTGGCCTCCACCGACCGCTACCGCTTCGCGGTCCGCGAGTTCCTGTGGAAGCCGGAGAACCCGGAGGCGTCCGCCGTCGCCCTCGTCCCGGCGAAGACGCTGCTGGACACCGCGAAGGCGCTCGGCGCGGGCGACACCGTCACGCTGGCGCTGTCCGGCTCGGGCGCGGGCGAGGGGCTGATCGGCTTCGAGGGCGCGGGGCGCCGTACGACGACGCGGCTGCTGGAAGGCGACCTGCCGAAGTACCGGACGCTGTTCCCGACCGAGTTCAACTCGGTCGCCGTGATCGAGACCGCGCCGTTCGTGGAGGCCGTCAAGCGTGTGGCGCTGGTCGCCGAGCGGAACACCCCGGTGCGGCTCAGCTTCGAGCAGGGCGTGCTGATCCTGGAGGCCGGGTCGAGCGACGACGCACAGGCTGTGGAGAGGGTGGACGCGCAGCTGGAGGGCGACGACATCTCGATCGCCTTCAACCCGACGTTCCTGCTGGACGGGTTGAGCGCGATCGACTCGCCGGTGGCGCAGTTGTCGTTCACTACGTCCACGAAGCCGGCGCTGTTGAGTGGGAAGCCGGCGGTGGACGCGGAGGCCGACGATGCGTACAAGTACCTGATCATGCCGGTGCGGTTGAGCGGCTGAGGTTTTCGTCCACAGGGTCGGGGTGCTCTTGTGGGTGCCCGGTGCCGTGGCTGGGCGGGGGTGGGGTCGCTTACCGGCGCGTGCAGGGTGCCTCCCCCACTCTCGGCTTCGCTCAAGCGGGGAGACCCCCACCGCCCACCTGTGCCGCCCTGGGGGTCCCCCCAGGCCCTTAAGGCACTGGGGGAGGCACGCATGCCCGCAGCTAGGGGGCGCGCAGGCCGCTGCCGAGAGGCGCTACGTCCGGGTTTAGGGTCGTACGTGGGTGCGAAAGTGCCTTCACGTCACACACAGCGACCTAAGGAACACAACTGATGGAGCTCGGTCTCGTCGGCCTCGGGAAGATGGGCGGCAACATGCGCGAGCGGATTCGCCGCGCGGGCCACACCGTCATCGGATACGACCGGAACGCGGACCTCGCGGATGTCCACAGCCTGGAAGACCTTGTGGGCAAGCTCAGCGCTCCGCGCGTGGTCTGGGTGATGGTCCCGGCCGGCGAGCCCACGCAGACGACCGTCGACCGGCTGGCCGAGCTGCTGGAGCCCGGTGACGTGGTCGTGGACGGCGGCAACTCCCGCTGGACGGACGACGAGAAGCACGCCGAGGAGCTGGCCGCCAAGGGCATAGGCTTCGTCGACTGCGGGGTCTCCGGCGGCGTCTGGGGCCTGGAGAACGGGTACGCGCTGATGTACGGCGGCGACGCCGAGAACGTCGCCAAGGTGCGGCCGGTCTTCGACGCGCTCAAGCCGGAGGGCGACTTCGGCGCGGTGCACGCGGGGAAGGTCGGCGCGGGCCACTTCGCGAAGATGGTCCACAACGGCATCGAGTACGCGATGATGCAGGCTTACGCCGAGGGCTGGGAGCTGCTGGAGAAGGTCGACTCCGTGGAGAACGTCCGCGAGGTCTTCCGCTCCTGGCAGGAAGGCACGGTCATCCGTTCCTGGCTGCTGGACCTCGCGGTGAACGCCCTCGACGAGGACGAGCACCTGGCCGGGCTGCGCGGCTTCGCCCAGGACTCGGGTGAGGGCCGGTGGACCGTGGAGGCGGCCATCGACCACGCCGTGCCGCTGCCCGCGATCACGGCCTCGCTGTTCGCGCGGTTCGCCTCCCGGCAGGAGGACTCGCCGCAGATGAAGATGATCGCCGCGCTGCGCAACCAGTTCGGCGGCCACGCCGTAGAGAAGAAGCCGTAGAGAAGAAGTAGCCGGAACACGACAGGAAGGAGGTCGGCGGGACGACCATGCACGTCACGCATCTTTCGCTGGCCGACTTCCGCTCGTACGCCCGGGCCGAGGTTCCGCTCGACCCGGGCGTCACCGCCTTCGTCGGCCCCAACGGACAGGGCAAGACCAACCTCGTCGAGGCGGTCGGCTACCTCGCGACCCTCGGCAGCCACCGCGTGTCCTCCGACGCGCCGCTGGTGCGCATGGGCGCCGAGCGGGCGGTGATCCGGGCGCAGGTCCGCCAGGGCGAGCGGCAGCAGCTGGTCGAGCTGGAGCTGAACCCGGGCCGCGCCAACCGGGCCCGGATCAACCGGTCCTCGCAGGTCAGACCGCGGGATGTGCTGGGCATCGTACGGACGGTGCTGTTCGCGCCCGAGGATCTCGCGCTGGTGAAGGGGGATCCCGGGGAGCGGCGGCGGTTCCTGGACGAGCTGATCACGGCGCGCTCCCCGCGCATGGCGGGCGTGCGCTCCGACTACGAGCGGGTGCTCAAGCAGCGCAACACGCTCCTGAAGACCGCCGCGCTGGCCCGGCGGCACGGCGGACGCGCCATGGACCTGTCCACCCTGGACGTGTGGGACCAGCATCTCGCGCGCGCGGGCGCCGAGTTGCTGGCCCGGCGCCTGGACCTCGTCGCGGCGCTGCAGCCGCTGGCCGACAAGGCGTACGAGCAACTGGCGCCGGGCGGCGGTCCGATCGTGCTGGAGTACAAGCCGTCCGCCGCGTACAAGCCGTCGGTCGAGGACAGGCCGTCCGGGTCCGGTGACGCCCACGCGCGCGAGGACCTCTACGCGCAGCTGATGGACGCCCTCACCGAGGTGCGCAAGCAGGAGATCGAGCGCGGGGTCACCCTGGTGGGCCCGCATCGCGACGATCTGGTGCTCAGGCTCGGTCAGTTGCCGGCCAAGGGGTACGCCTCGCACGGCGAGTCCTGGTCGTACGCGCTGGCGCTGCGCCTCGCGTCGTACGACCTGCTGCGCGCGGAGGGCAACGAGCCGGTGCTCGTGCTGGACGACGTCTTCGCCGAGCTGGACGCCCGCCGCCGGGAGCGGCTGGCCGAGCTGGTCGCGCCCGGCGAGCAGGTGCTGGTCACGGCCGCCGTGGACGACGACGTACCGCATGTGCTGGCGGGCGTCCGGTACGCGGTGGCCGGCGGGACGGTGGAGCGGGCGTGAGCACCGAGGAGCCGGCCCCCGGCGACGACGGGAACGCGGGCGCGCGGAAGCCGCCGGGCGCGGGCGAGCCCTCCGGCGTCGACCTCGCGCGCGTGGCGTTGCGCGCCGCGAAGGAACAGGCACGCGCGCGTGGGGACGCGGCGCGGCAGAAGAAGCAGGCGCGGCGCGGAGGCGGTCTGCGCTCCGGCGCGCGCGCGGACGGGCGCGACCCGATGGCGCTGGGTGCCGCGATCAACCGGCTGATCACCGAGCGCGGCTGGGAGGCGCCGGCCGCGGTGGGTGGCGTCATGGGCCGCTGGCCGCAGATCGTCGGGGAGGACCTGGCGAAGCACTGCGTGCCGCAGCGGTACGACGAGGACGAGCGGGTGCTGTCCGTGGCCTGCGACTCCACGGCCTGGGCGACCCAGCTGCGGCTGCTGGCCCCGGCGCTGGTGGCCCGGCTGAACGAGGACCTGGGGCACGGCACGGTCCGGGTGATCAAGGTCAACGGCCCCGGCGGCCCGGCCCGCCGCTACGGCCCGCTGCGCGCTCCCGGGAGCACGGGACCCGGCGATACCTACGGGTGACCCATGGGATCCCCGGCTGGCGCACGGGATCTGCGGCTGACGCACGGGCCCCGGCTGACCCACGGGATCCCCCGCTGACGCATGAGATCTGCGGGTTGACGCACGGGTGACGTACCTCACGTCCTGAGGGGCCCGGGCGGTGTCGCCCGTACCGCCGGGCACACCCCTGTCCACAGCTGTGGATCACGAGCTGACCCCCCAGTAGCCAAGGGTTGACGGCCCGAAGCGCTGAGTGCCGCTGTGAGCCGCTTGGAGCCCCCTTCCGTATATCGGTACCCGGCCGAGACCATTTTGGGGCGGCACATGAGGACTCAGGTACCGGCAAACCCCCATCACTGTCGGTGCTACCGGTAGACTGGAAGACAATCCCGCCCCGCTGTGGGGACCGCCCGGGAAACGCTGAGCAACGCTGATCAAGGCTTACCAACGCAACATGCCGCAGCCGCTCCGGCAACCTGCCGACGAGCCCGGCTCGTGCTGTGCCAGAAAGGGCGCTTCGTGGCCGATTCCGGCAACCCCAACGAGAACATCCCGTCCACCGACGCCGGCGTGAGCGGCGAGGCCACCGCCTCCTACGACGCCAGCGCCATCACCGTGCTGGAAGGCCTGGACGCGGTCCGCAAGCGACCGGGTATGTACATCGGTTCCACCGGTGAGCGCGGTCTGCACCACCTGGTGTACGAGGTCGTCGACAACTCGGTCGACGAGGCGCTGGCCGGGTACGCGGACACGATCGACGTGACGATCCTCGCCGACGGCGGTGTCCGGGTCGTCGACAACGGCCGTGGCATCCCGGTGGGCATCGTGCCCTCCGAGGGCAAGCCGGCCGTCGAGGTCGTGCTCACCGTGCTGCACGCGGGCGGCAAGTTCGGCGGCGGCGGTTACGCCGTCTCCGGCGGTCTGCACGGAGTCGGCGTCTCCGTGGTGAACGCGCTGTCGTCCAAGGTCTCCGTCGAGGTCAGGACCGACGGTCACCGCTGGACGCAGGACTACAAGATGGGCGTGCCCACGGCCCCGCTGGCCAAGCACGAGGCCATCGAGAAGACCGGCACGACGGTCACCTTCTGGGCCGACGCGGAGATCTTCGAGACCACCGAGTACTCCTTCGAGACGCTGTCGCGGCGCTTCCAGGAGATGGCGTTCCTCAACAAGGGTTTGACGATCAAACTCACCGACGAGCGCGAGTCGGCGAAGGCCACCAGCGGTGCGGACGAGGCGGGCGCGGACGAGAAGGCCGAGGTCAAGGCGGTCACGTACTACTACGAGGGCGGCATCGTCGACTTCGTGAAGTACCTGAACTCCCGCAAGGGCGACGTCGTGCACCCCACGGTCATCGACCTGGAGGCGGAGGACAAGGACAAGAGCCTGTCCCTTGAGGTCGCCATGCAGTGGAACGGCGGCTACAGCGAGGGCGTGTACTCCTTCGCGAACATCATCCACACGCATGAGGGCGGTACGCACGAGGAGGGCTTCCGCGCGGCCCTGACCAGCCTGATCAACAAGTACGCGCGCGACAAGAAGCTGCTGCGCGAGAAGGACGACAACCTCACCGGTGACGACATCCGTGAGGGTCTGACCGCGATCATCTCGGTGAAGCTGAGCGAGCCGCAGTTCGAGGGCCAGACGAAGACCAAGCTGGGCAACACGGAGGCCAAGACCTTCGTGCAGAAGGCGGTCTACGAGCACCTCAACGACTGGCTGGACCGCAACCCGGTCGAGGCCGCGGACATCATCCGCAAGGGCATCCAGGCGGCCACCGCGCGCGTGGCGGCCCGCAAGGCCCGCGACCTGACCCGCCGCAAGGGTCTGCTGGAGTCGGCGTCCCTGCCGGGCAAGCTGTCCGACTGCCAGTCGAACGACCCCACCAAGTGCGAGATCTTCATCGTCGAGGGTGACTCCGCCGGCGGCTCGGCCAAGTCCGGCCGCAACCCGCAGTACCAGGCGATCCTCCCGATCCGCGGCAAGATCCTCAACGTCGAGAAGGCGCGGATCGACAAGATCCTGCAGAACCAGGAGATCCAGGCGCTGATCTCCGCGTTCGGCACGGGTGTGCACGAGGACTTCGACATCGAGAAGCTCCGCTATCACAAGATCATCCTGATGGCGGACGCCGACGTCGACGGCCAGCACATCAACACCCTGCTGCTGACGTTCCTGTTCCGCTTCATGCGGCCGCTGGTCGAGGCCGGGCACGTGTTCCTGTCCCGCCCCCCGCTGTTCAAGATCAAGTGGGGCCGGGACGACGTCGAGTACGCGTACTCGGACCGGGAGCGCGACGCGCTGATCGAGATGGGCCGCCAGCGCGGCAAGCGCGTGCGCGAGGACTCGATCCAGCGCTTCAAGGGTCTCGGCGAGATGAACGCCGAGGAGCTGCGCGTGACCACGATGGACCAGGAGCACCGGGTCCTCGGCCAGGTCACCCTGGACGACGCCGCCCAGGCCGACGACCTGTTCTCGGTCCTGATGGGCGAGGACGTCGAGGCCCGGCGCCAGTTCATCCAGCGCAACGCCAAGGACGTCCGCTTCCTCGACATCTGAGTCGGTCTCAGCTGACCGCACCAGGAAGGATCCCCACCAGCAATGGCCGACGAGAACACTCCCGCGACGCCCGAAGAGGGCGGCGAACTCGCGATGCGCATCGAGCCCGTCGGGCTCGAGACGGAGATGCAGCGCTCGTACCTGGACTACGCGATGTCCGTCATCGTGTCCCGTGCGCTGCCCGACGTCCGTGACGGTCTCAAGCCCGTCCACCGCCGTGTGCTGTACGCCATGTACGACGGCGGCTACCGCCCCGAGCGCGGCTTCTACAAGTGCGCCCGTGTCGTCGGCGACGTCATGGGCAACTACCACCCGCACGGCGACTCCTCCATCTACGACGCCCTGGTCCGCCTCGCCCAGCCGTGGTCGATGCGGATGCCGCTGGTGGACTCCAACGGCAACTTCGGCTCCCCGGGCAACGACCCGGCCGCGGCGATGCGGTACACCGAGTGCAAGATGGCGCCGCTGTCGATGGAGATGGTCCGCGACATCGACGAGGAGACCGTCGACTTCACGGACAACTACGACGGCCGCTCACAGGAGCCGACCGTCCTGCCGTCCCGCTTCCCGAACCTGCTGATCAACGGCTCGGCGGGCATCGCGGTCGGCATGGCGACCAACATCCCGCCGCACAACCTGCGCGAGGTCGCGGCCGGCGCCCAGTGGTGCCTGGAGAACCCGGACGCCTCGCACGAGGAGCTGCTGGACGCGCTGATCGAGCGGATCAAGGGCCCGGACTTCCCGACGGGCGCCCTGGTGGTGGGCCGCAAGGGCATCGAGGAGGCGTACCGCACCGGGCGCGGCTCGATCACGATGCGCGCGGTGGTCGAGGTCGAGGAGATCCAGAACCGCCAGTGCCTGGTGGTCACGGAGCTGCCGTACCAGACGAACCCGGACAACCTCGCGCAGAAGATCGCCGACCTGGTGAAGGACGGCAAGATCGGCGGCATCGCCGACGTCCGTGACGAGACGTCGTCCCGCACCGGCCAGCGCCTGGTGATCGTCCTGAAGCGGGACGCGGTCGCCAAGGTCGTGCTGAACAACCTGTACAAGCACACCGACCTGCAGTCGAACTTCGGCGCCAACATGCTGGCCCTGGTCGACGGCGTGCCGCGCACCCTGTCATTGGACGCGTTCATCCGGCACTGGGTGACGCACCAGATCGAGGTCATCGTCCGCCGTACGCGCTTCCGCCTGCGCAAGGCCGAGGAGCGGGCGCACATCCTGCGCGGCCTGCTGAAGGCGCTGGACGCGATCGACGAGGTCATCGCGCTGATCCGGCGCAGCGAGACCGTCGACGTGGCGCGCCAGGGCCTGATGGGCCTGCTGGAGATCGACGAGATCCAGGCCAACGCGATCCTGGAGATGCAGCTGCGGCGCCTGGCGGCCCTGGAGCGGCAGAAGATCGTCCAGGAGCACGACGAGCTGCAGGCGAAGATCACCGAGTACAACGAGATCCTCGCCTCGCCGGTCCGCCAGCGCGGCATCGTCAGCGCGGAGCTGGCCGCGATCGTCGAGAAGTACGGCGACGACCGCAAGACCAAGCTGATCCCGTACGAGGGCGACATGTCCATCGAGGACCTGATCGCCGAAGAGGACATCGTCGTCACCGTCACCCGCGGCGGCTACGTCAAGCGGACCAAGACGGACGACTACCGCGCCCAGAAGCGCGGCGGCAAGGGCGTGCGCGGCACGAAGCTGAAGGAAGACGACATCGTCGACCACTTCTTCGTCACCACCACGCACCACTGGCTGCTGTTCTTCACCAACAAGGGCCGGGTGTACCGGGCGAAGGCGTACGAGCTCCCCGACGCCGGCCGGGACGCGCGCGGGCAGCACGTGGCGAACCTGCTGGCCTTCCAGCCGGACGAGTCGATCGCCCAGATCCTCGCGATCCGCGACTACGAGGCGACCCCGTACCTGGTGCTCGGCACCAAGGCGGGCCTGGTCAAGAAGACGCCGCTGAAGGACTACGACTCGCCGCGCTCCGGCGGTGTCATCGCGATCAACCTGCGGGAGCGGGAGGACGGCACCGACGACGAGCTGATCGGCGCCGAACTCGTCTCGGCCGACGACGACCTGCTGCTGATCAGCAAGAAGGCGCAGTCGATCCGGTTCACCGCCTCGGACGACACCCTGCGCCCGATGGGCCGCGCCACCTCCGGCGTCAAGGGGATGAGTTTCCGTGAGGGCGACGAGCTTCTCTCGATGAATGTGGTGCGACCGGGTACGTTCGTGTTCACTGCCACGGACGGCGGGTACGCGAAGCGGACCCGCGTCGACGAGTACCGCGTCCAGGGTCGCGGCGGCCTCGGCATCAAGGCCGCCAAGATCGTGGAGGACCGCGGTGAGCTGGTCGGCGCGCTGGTGGTCGAGGAGCACGACGAGATCCTCGCCATCACCCTCTCCGGCGGTGTGATTCGTACGCGAGTCAGCGGGGTCAGGGAGACCGGCCGTGACACCATGGGCGTCCAGCTGATCAACCTGGGCAAGCGCGATGCCGTGGTCGGTATCGCACGTAACGCCGAGGCGGGACGCGAGGCGGAGGAGGTCGACGGCGAGGACGTCGTCGACGAGACCGCCGAGGGTGCCGCGAGCACCGGCACGGACGAGGGTGAGGCGCCCTCGGCCGAGTAGCACGAGGAGTGAGTCACGTGAGCGGAGCCACGGGCGCCGGATCGGCCGGTACCTCCACGGGTACGGACGCGGACGGCGGCGGCCGTGGCTCCGGCGCGCGTGCGAAGCGGGCGAAGGGCAAGGCGGGGGCCGCGCAGGTGGCCTCCGCGGCGACTTCCGGAGCGGCTGCTTCGGCGGCATCTGCGCGGGCCTCCGCGGCGGCCGCCGGAAACGCGCCCGATCCGCACACGACGAACCTCAAGCCGGTGAAGGCCTCCGCGGCCGGCCCGCGCAATTCCTCGCAGGACCATCCGCAGGACTCTTCGCAGGACTCTTCGCAGGCCTCTTCCGACAAGCATGGATCCCAGGGGGGAACTGTGACGGACACCCGAGGACCGCAGACGGCGGCCGGCTCGGCCGCCCCGGGCGGAACGCAGTCGTCCTCCCCGCTGCCCGGCGAGCGCGGCCCGCAGCAGCCGGCCGGCCCCTACCACCCCCCGCAGGCCTACCCGGCCCAGGGCGTCGCGGGCACCGCGGGCGTCGCCGGGAGCACGGGCGGTACCGCCGGGGTACGGCGCCCCCGCACCGGCGCGCGCACCACCCCCCGCACCCGCAAGGCGCGGCTGCGCGTCGCCAAGGCCGACCCGTGGTCCGTGATGAAGGTCAGCTTCCTGCTCTCCATCGCGCTGGGCATCTGCACGATCGTCGCGTCGGCGGTGCTGTGGATGGTCATGGACGCGATGGGCGTGTTCGCCACGGTCGGCGGCACGATCTCGGAGGCGACCGGCTCCAACGAGTCGAACGGCTTCGACCTCCAGTCGTTCCTGTCGCTGCCGCACGTCCTGATGTTCACGGCGATCATCGCGGTCATCGACGTCGTCCTCGCCACCGCGCTGGCGACCCTCGGCGCGTTCATCTACAACCTCTCCGCGGGCTTCGTGGGCGGCGTCGAGCTGACCCTCGCGGAGGACGAGTAGCGGGGGCTTTGCCGAGGACGAGTAGCGGGGGCTTTGCCGAGGACGAGTGGCGGGCCCTCGCCGACGGCGAGTGGCGGGGCCGGCGAAATCCGGCCCCCGCACCCCCGCCACGTGCCCTGACGGTCCCCCGACAACCGATTTTGGGACTTCCCCGGTCGTGCGCTAATCTTCAGGAGTCAGCGCGCGGGACACACCCCCGCAGAGCGCGGCGGGGCTATAGCTCAGTTGGTTAGAGCGCATCCCTGATAAGGATGAGGCCACAGGTTCAAATCCTGTTAGCCCCACCAGCGAGAAGAACCCCCAGCCGATACCGGCTGGGGGTTCTTTGACATCCATGGATGACATCAGCGGATGAGCAGATCTCTCAGCTCAGTACGCCGGCGAGGGTGGCCTGATCCAGGAGTCGGGGCGGCGATCTGGACGTAAGCAGCGGCGGCTCCGGCGGCGAGGCGGGCCAGGCCGCGCAGGACGTCAGCCGCGTCGTGGCGTCCAGGTCGTTCGTCCAGTGGCGCGCTCCGCCTGGGGGGCATGAACCGCATGAACCACGCTCGCTCCACGGTGTGTGAAGGCGACGGTGTGAGGGGTGAGAACTGGGGCACAGGATGGGCTGAGAAGGGCCGGAACACTGGCCGAGCCACCACCCGCCGCGTGACTACTCAGGCAACGGCCGGCAGCGCCACGACTGAACGGAATCCTCTCATCACCCGAATGGCGTAGCTCCGCATGCGCCCGCGAAGGATCGCTGTTGTGCTGAGAGGGTCCTTACTGTCGAACAGGGAGAACCTGTCGTGACGTTACGTACCTTAACCGCGGCTGCCGCGTTAGCAGTCGCCATGTCCGTCCCGGCGACGGTCGCCTACGCCGACACCGGAGCCACCGCTGCCACTGCTGCCACGGGGGCCACCGCCGCCACCGCCGCTACCGGAGCCACGGCTGCCACCGCTCCGACAGGCAGTGGAGCCTGTGGTTCCGCTGCCACAGCGGCCACTGGAGCTACCGCTGCTACGGCGGCGACCGGAGCTACGGCTGCTACCGCTGCCACTGGAGCCACCGGCGCTACCGCGGGAACGGGCGCAACTGGTGCCACGGCGGCCACAGGCGCGACGGCGGCTACTGCTGCTACCGGAGCTACTGGAGCTACGGCGGCGACCGCTCCGACAGGTGGTGGCGGTTGCGGCTCCGGCGGCACTGGGGCCACGGGAGCGACCGGTGCGACTGGGGCCACCGGTGCGACTGGGGCCACCGGTGCGACTGGCGCCACCGGAGCGACCGGCGCCACCGGCTGACCGACAAGCACGACAGGGGTGGTAGGCACTGAACTTCAGGGAACGAGCCGCCTGCGAGCGGTATCGGTTGGCTAAGCTCGCGGTGTCACCGTGATCGATTTGATGACGATGAGACCTCAGGTTCAAATCCTGTCTGCCCCATCAGGAGAGAAGGCCCCCGGCCACGATCGGCCGGGGGCCTTCGACCTTCACGCGCCACGGCCCCCGGACAGCGCGAGACCCCCGGCCTGAGCTGGCGCCGGGGGTCTTCCGTGTCGACTGGTGCGTACGCAAGTCGCCGTCTGGTCGATACGTCCGCGGTACGGGGGAGGTGACTGGCTCAGCAGTCGAGCGGGGCGAGGACTTCGTCCGCGAGGTCGGCCGTGTCGGGGAGGGAGCCGTGGCGGCAGCTGGGGGACTTGCCGTGGGCCTCGGCCCGGATGCGCTGCTTCATCGTGGGGGGCAGGGCGCTGGCGTGAGGTGACCAGGTCCACTGGTGGGCCGCCGGGATCGGCGGGACCGTCCGCTGCGCGGTGTTCTCGACGGGGCTGGAGTTCTGGGGCGTGGCCGCCGCGGTGGTGGCGGTGACGAGTCCCAGCGCCGTGCACAGCGCGAGGAAGGCGGTGACGATGGCGGTCCACAGCTTCATGACCTTGTTCTGGGTCATGGCCCCTCACTTTCGGGTCAGGCGATTTGCGTACTTTCCTCATGATGTGTATGTGGGCCGGGAAGTGGTGGACCTCGGCTCGTGGCGCGGCGATGTTCAGATGAACACCACTCGGATGGGCGCAAGAAGGCCGGAAACCTCATCAAACCGGCGAGGTCCGGCGAAGAAGGGGCAAAGTGACCGTCCGTGAGGATGTGATCACCCTCAGATCAGAGCGGCTCAGTCCCGCCGTATCGCTCGGTGCTGAGCGGGAGTTGAGGGGCGGACGCAGGTCACCGATCGGTATCGGTCGGTGTGTATAGTCGGGCGCCAGAGGTCCCCTACGTCAAGGAAAGACGAGGTCGCGCGGTGAAGAAGCTGCTCCTGGTCGCACTGGCCGCCATCGGCGGGCTCCTCGTGTACCGCCAGATCCAGGCGGATCGCGCCGAGCAGGACCTGTGGACGGAGGCGACTGACTCCGTGCCCACGGGTTCGTGAGTACCGGTACCGACACCAGAATCTGAACAGACCCCGGCCGCCCGCGCGGCCGGGGTTTTGTGTGCCGCCCGGCGGCCGCACGGATTGCGGGGATGACCGGGGTGCGTTAGGGGCAGGATGGCCACGGTCCGGCGGGCGGCCGCCGAGGACACGAAGGCATCTGGAGCGGCAGGGGGTGTGGCGCGTGCGGGGGTGGCGTGATCGGTTGCCCGCGGCTGCGCGGTGGTGTGCGGCCGGCTCCCGGGCGGGGCGTCGTACGGCGCGTCGTACGGCGGTCGTCGCGCTTGTGCTGGGTGCCCTGGCCGCGTTGCCCGGCGGGGCCACGGCGACGGCCGCCGGCGGGCCGTCGTACGGCTTCACCCCCGGCGACATGGCCGTGGAGGGCGCCAATGGCACCGCCGGCGCCCCGCTGCTGGAGCCCGGCCGGACCTACCGCGGCTCCATCCCGCCCGGCGGCAAGCTCTACTACCGCCTCGAACTGCACGCCGCCACCACGGCGTACGTCCCCGTCACCGCCGTACCCCCGGCCGGCGCCACCGTGGCCGCCACCGACGGCATCCACGTCTCGGTCAAGGACGCGCACGGCGGCTCCTGCTCCTACGCCTCCGAGCAGTTCGGCGCCGGACTCAGCCCCCGGCCCGTCACGGCCCTCGGCCGGCGCCAGGCCGGCAAGGCGGTGTGCCAGGGGGCCGGGACGTACTACGTGCTCGTCGAGCGGCTCGACTCCGGCGGCACGGGCGCGGAGGCGTCCGGGGGGCCAGGGGCGTCCGGGGGGTCAGAGGGGTCAGAGGGGCCTGCGGCGTCCGGTGGTACGGCGGGCTCCGCGCGGCGCTGGGGTCTGGAGATCGCGCCCGTCACGGAACCGGCCCTGAAGAAGGCCGGGGCGACCAGTGCGCCAGGGGGCTGGAACTCGGCCTCGCCCGAGCCCGCCACCGGTCAGGCCCGGCAGCGGTCGGGCGGTACCGGGTTCGCCTTCGCCCGCCCGCTCGGGCCCGGAGTCTGGCAGACCCGCATCGCCCCCGGCGAGACCCTCTTCTACAAGGTGCCGGCCGACTGGGGACAGCAACTGGCCGCCACCGCCGAACTGGGCGGCTCCTCCGGCGGCCACGGCTATGTCGGCGGCGCGCTGAACCTCGCGCTCTACAACCCCGTGCGCGGGTCCGTCGACAACGCGGCCCTCGGCTACACCGGCACCGCGAAGACCACCGCCCTCGACCCGGCGCCGCCCGTGGAGTACGCCAACCGGTACGCCCCCGTCAGCGGCGTCAGCTCCGTCCGCTTCGCCGGCGACTACTACCTGGTCCTGCACCTGAGCACGCGGATGAGCGACACCTTCGGGGCGGGACCCTTCACGGTGACGCTCCGGGTCCGGGTCGACGGCCGGGCGCATGACGGGCCCGGCTACGCCGGAAAGCCGGTGCCGGCCGGCGTCTTCACGGTCACCCCCGGAGACCGTCTCGCGGCTGAAACCGGCGGCACCGGCGGTATCGGCCATACCGGGGGCGGCGGTGACCCCGCGATGAAGGTGGTCGCCGCCTGCGGGATCGGTGCGGGGACCGCCCTGCTGCTGGTGCTGGGCGTGTGGACGGTCGTGGCCCGGAGGGCTCAGCCGCGGGCGAGCGCCCAGAAACCGACGGCGTAGCAGGCGAGTGCCAGGAGCAGGATCGGTATCGCCGCCTTGGCCGGGGGACCGGGGCGGCGGCCCGTGGTGCGCCGGGCCCGTGCACGGCTGTGGGCACGGTGCGTGCGGGGCGCCCGACGGGCCTCGGCGGTTCCCGGCCGATCGGCGCCCGCCACCCGCTGTGCCGGGCTCCCGTTCTGTGGATCGTGAGCGGTGTACGACGCCGTGGAGGTGTCGGCGTGGGGGCGCGGGTGCGGCGGTGGCGTCGGCGTGGGCGGGTGGGGCGGCCAGGAGGCCCCGGACCAGAGGGCGCCGGGCCGGCCGGCGGGATTCCGGTGGGCGGGGTCCGTCCGCTCGTGGGGCGGTACGGCGGGGGAGGGATGGGCGACCGCATCGGCCGGGTGGCCCGTGCCCTCCTGCCCCGGCTGCGGGGCGTACGGCTGTGAGGTGTACGGCCGTGGGGTGTACGGCTCCGGAGGCGTCGCCGGCTGGGGCGGCGGGAGCGGGAAGCTGCCGGTGTCCGACATGGCGGGCAGCGGGGGCGCCGTACCGTGCCCGGTGGTGAGGCGGGGGTCGGTGGGTGGCGTGGCGTCGGTGTGCGGTGTCGCGGCGGTGCCGGTCGCCCGGTTCCGGGCGGCGGCGCCGGTGCCCGGGCTGCCGGTCGGCTCCGGTCCGTCGCTCCCCGTGGTCTCGGCCCGGTTCGGGCGCCGCAGCTCCGGGGCCACCCCGGACGCCGCCTTGAGCGGGCCGTCCGGTCCGAACCCGGGTGGCAGCGGGCCGAGTTGGTCGAAGATCTCGATCAACTCGTCGTCCGGGCCCGGCTCGGGCAGGAGTTCCCGGGCCGTGGCGAGCGCCTTGCGCGCCCCCGTGGCCGTGCGGAAACGGGCCTCCGGGTCGGGCTGGAGGAGGGTCGCGACGACCTGCCAGAGGGGCTCCGGGATGCCCGTGGGCGGCCCCGGCGTCCCGTTGTCGACGAAGTACTCCACGAGGGCCTTGGCGTCCGGCTTGGCGCCCTCCAGGAGATACAGGGCGACCAGCCCTACGGCGAACAGGTCGGCGGGGAAGTCCGGTTCGGCGCCCAGCAGTTGCTCGGGGGCGAGATAACCCGGGGTGCCCACCACGAGGTTGGTCTCGGTCAGGCGGGGCTCGCCGAGCCGCATGGCGATGCCGAAGTCGGACAGCCGCAGCCGCGGCCGGCCGGTGCCGGTGGCCTCCAGCAGCAGGTTCGCGGGCTTGATGTCACGGTGGACGACACCTTCCGCGTGCACCGCGGCGAGCCCGGACAGGAGTTGGTCGAGCAGGGTGCACACGAACGCCGGCGGAAGGGGGCCGTAGTCGCCGACGAGGTGGACGAGGCAGCCGCCTGCGACCAGGTCCATGGTGAACAGCACCTGGTCGTCGTCCGCGGCCCAGCTGGCCGGGGCGAGCACATGCGGGTGGTCGATGCGCAGCGCCTGCTCCCGGACGAAGCGGAGCAGTGTGTGGGCGTCCCGCTGCTGGAGCACCTTGGCGGCCACATAGCGGCGCCTGCGGTGGTCCCAGGCACGCCACACGGCGCCCACCCCGCCGCGCCCGATCGGGTCGGCCAGCTCGTACCGGCCGGCGAACACCTCACCCATGGCAGTCCGTCGCTCCTCCCCCTCGGTCCCCCGCTACCCCCTCGCCCCCGCCGGCATGCGGCGCGGGCGGCGCGTGTCGGTGCAGGCCGCCCAACCGTCCTGGGCCGCACGACCGGCGGGACCTGACGGCTCTGCGACACCGGCCGCTCCCTCGTGTCCCGGCCCTCGTGTCCCGGCCCCGTTGTCCCGGCTCCCTCGATGCCGGCCCCGCCTCCCCGCCGGCCCCTTCTCGAACCCCGGCTCCGGCCCGGCTCCCGGGCCCCCTTCCGGTGCGCCGGGCCGTGGGCTCAGTTCTGGTGGGACTGGTAGTGCGCGACCGCGTCGGACGTGCGGCCGGCGCCGTAGACCCGGAGGAACTCCGCCAGTTCAGGCTGGCTCGCGGCGAGGGTGTCGGCGGCCTCGATGATGTCACCGGCGGCGGCCACCGAGCGCAGGAGCGACTGGATCTCGCGCACCACCCGCTTGACCGTCGGCGCCCCCGAACTGCTCGTCGTCTGCGTGGTGTTGCTGAGCACCGAGCCCCCCTGCGACTTCTTGATCTCGTCCATGCGCTCCGTCGCCTCGGCCGCGCTGACGCTGCCGTCCGCGGCCTGTGCCGCCAGCTCCTGCAGCAGCTGCACCCGCTGGACCACGGCGGGATTGCCGATCTTGGCGCGCTGACCGCTCATCAACTGCGAGAGCATCGGCGCGGACAGTCCCAGGACTGCCGCGAGCCGGGCCTGGTTGAGCCCGAGATCGTCGATCAGCTTACGGAAGAGCGCCCCCAACGGCTCCCCGTACCAGTTCCGCTGCAGCTCCCGCGCTCTCGCGGTGGCTTCCTGCTGTGCGGCGTCCATTGCGTCTCCCCATCGCTTCCCCTGAAAACCGCGGTTCGCTGTAGCGAACCACGTCGAGCATCTTACGGAGCGTGGTCATTCGCGGGGAGCCCCAATCTTTTTGCCAGCCACGGGGGGTGACCCGGTATTCTGGTCTGCGGCACCCGCCGGTAAGCGGTTCGTTCGGCTGGTGCTTCCCTCACGGGGCCTTAGCTCAGTTGGTAGAGCGCTGTCTTTGCATGGCAGATGTCAGGGGTTCGACTCCCCTAGGCTCCACTGCAGGTCAGACGCCCTCCGAGGTACTCCCTCGGGGGGCGTGCTCACGCCCTGAGTCCGCATAGAGTCCACAACGCCAGATGATCACGGTTTGGTGGCGGCGGTCCTGGGCACTTGAACAAAACGTTGAGCGCTTTAGAGTGCCTAGCGAAAGACGGGGACGGCGCGGCTCCCCACGCGCGCCAGACAGAGGCTCGTCGTCACCTGCGGGACCCCGGATGGGGAGATCCGGCCCGCGGGCGGCGGCCCCCGCCGAGGAGATCGGCGGGGGCCGTGCGTACAAACGTAGACCGCCCCACCCCGGACAGGGGGTGGGGCGGCTTGCTCTGGCCGGGGCCAGAGCCAGGATGACGGGATCCGGCGGACAGAGGTACGCCGGGCCGCATCCCGCCCGCGCGCGGGCGCGGGCGCCTGTATGGGGGGCGGCCAAGGCCAGCCCCCGTCTTTTGCCCAGTGCAACTGTTTCCCAGTCGCACCCTTTCATCCGGACTGTCTTGATCACAAAAAGCCTGCTGGTGGCAGGCTGACAACGGATGACGCTGGTCACAGCGTTTGTCGAATGCCGCACGACTCGCCCGACGCCGACCTCTGGAAACTCCACGAACGCCGCCGCGTCGGTCAGCGCATCCGCGAGGAGCGCCTCCACCGCAACCTCACCCAGGAGCACGTCTACCTGGCGGTGCCGCTGAACCGCAGCCACTACCAGGCCATCGAGGCGGGCGAGGCCAACCCCACCCTGGACGTGCTGCTGCGCATCTGCCGGGTGATCGGCGTACGCCTCGATCTCGTGCGGTGAGGCCGCCGCCCGGCGCCGTAGAGACCGAGCGGCGGCCGACCCCAGCAGCACCCCAAGTTCGCCGTCGGGGACTGCTGGAGACCCTGCCCGTTCCTGACCCCATCGGCGCGGGCCAGGAGCGAGGGCTATCCGGCCGGCTCCGAGCGGGGCTGCCGGCACCTCCTCTGCAGCCGGTACAGGCCGCGGCCGACGACGCAGGCCGCGGCCGTGTCCTCCGTCGTGCACAGGGTGCAGGTGGTGCTGTGGTCCATGAGCGCGCGGCGGGCGTAGCGGGCGGTGCAGGCGTGGCAGGCCCGGGGGAACCAGCGCATGCCGCAGATGGAGCTGCTGCCGGAGAGGGGGCTGGTGCGCTCGCCGAGGTCGACGGCCGTCTCTGCGTTCAGGGGGGTGCCGCACCAGACGCAGTCCCGGCCCCGCGTCCGGTCGACGGCGAGCCCGTCCAGCTGCGGGAGTCTGACGGCCAGCACGTCTACGACCTCGGCCGGAAGGTCCAGCGCTACGGCGGTCATGCCGGGGTCTCGGCTCGCTGCTGGAGGGCGTCGGCCAGGCGGAGCGCGATGTCCGATCGGACCCGCCCCAGCTCAACCAGGCGGAGGCTCGGGGATGCCGCATCGACCGCGAGGGACGGGAGGACGATGCCTGCCTGGTCCAGTGCCGTACGCAGGCGCTCGACGGCGACGAAGGGGTCGACATTGTTGATGGGTGAGGAGGCCATACGTGGACGGTAGGGGCGCTGGGTTGCTCACCGCAGTACAGGTTTCGCAGAGTTTCTTGACCGTCGCAGAGAGTTGCGTCATTTTTCTAATGCGGACCGCCTGAGGGACTGCCCCGCGCCCGGCTCCTCGGGCAAGGCTGGTCCCCACGCCCAGGACATCAGGAGGGGAACGCGATGCGACGACTTCGGTTCAACGGCACCGGCTCAGGCGGCGGCGGCTGCCCCGCCATCCACGAAGACCTCAGCACCGGGGAGGTCATCGTGCACGGGCCGCCGCTCACCGACCCGGCCGACCTCGCCCAGCTGCAGCACCTCAACGATGGGGAGGTAGCCGTCGTCGTCCCCCGGAATACGCTGGTCGACTTCGGGCCCCGCGACGACAGCCCGCGGCTCATCGACGCCGCCGAAGACTTCGACAGGCTGTTCACCACGTTCGAGCACACCGCGTGGCGGCTGGAGACTCGGCGCCGCTACGCCAGCGACGAGCAGACCGACGAGTGGGCCCAGCACGCCAAGGGGCAGCGCATCGACTGGGACTACGACGACGCGTGGTGCCGCAACGTCCGCGCGCAGACCGCGGCCGGGAAGCGGTTCGAGCGCGTACGCCTGGTTGACAGCCCGGCCACCCCCGGCCAGCTGTACCTGCGGAGCAACGCCGCCCGGAACTGCGCCGTCGGCGAGGACATCCGCAACCTCTCCCGCGCGCAGGCCGAGCAGCTGCACCTGCCCGGCGAGGACTTCTGGCTGTTCGACTCCCGGCTGGTGGCCCGCCTGCTCTTCGACCAGGACGACCATCTCACCGGGGCGGAACTCATCACCGAGCCGGCCGCCGTGAACCGGTACTGCCAGGCACGTGACGCGGCCTGGCATCATGCAGTTCCGTACGCCCAGTTCGACATCAACGGCACGTGACGTGAGGTCCGGTGAGCACTGACTACCAGCAGGCCCGTGAAGCGCTCGGGCTCTCCCTGCGAGAGCTGCGGCTCACGGCCCCCGGCGGTCGGCTCACCGGCGCCCAGCTCGTGGAGCGCCTCGGCGGCGGCTGGACCAAGTCGAAGGTCAGCAAGCTGGAGAACGGCCGGCAGACCGCCACCGCCGAGGAACTCCAGGCGTGGGCCGAAGCCACCGGGCAGCCCGGCGCCGTGCCCGGGCTGCTCGCCCAGCTGCGCGGCTTCGAGTCGCACATCCGCTCCTGGCGGCGGCAGCTGGCCTCCGGGCACCGGCCGGTCCAGGAGGCCATCACGGCCGAGCACGACCGGACTACGGTGCTCACCATCTGGGAGAACGTCCTCGTCCCCGGGATGCTGCAGACCGCCGACTACGCGCGGCACGTCCTCACCCGGCACGCCAACCTGATGCAGTCCCCCCGGGACACGGAGGACGCAGTACGGGCCCGGATCCGCCGGCAGGAAGGCCTGTACGAGCGGGGCCGAACGTACCGGATCATGATGTGGGAAGGCGTCCTGCGCTCGCTGGTGTGCCCGCCGGCGGTGCTGGCCGCGCAGCTTGACCGGCTGTCGGCCGTGGTCGGCCTGGACACGGTGGAGCTGGGCATCGTGCCGTTCTCCGCGTCGCTGAAGATCTACCCGGGGAACGGGTTCTGGGTGTACGACGATCGCCGGGTCGTGGTGGAGGACTGGCACGCTGAGCTGTGGCTGGACGACGCGGACTCCGTCGCGGTCTATCTGCGGGTGTGGAACACGCTGCGGGAGTCTGCGGTGTACGGCGCGGACGCACAGGCGGTGATCAACCGGGCCCGGCGCGCCCTGCACCCGCAGTGAGCCCGGACACGACGAAGGGCCCCCTCCCGCCCGTGGGGCGAGAGGGGGCTGAGTCATTCGGGGCCTGGGTCGGCGGTGAGTGTTTGCGTGCGGCGGTCGACTCGGTCCACGGCATCACGGAGCGAGCGACCGCTGTTGGGCCGCAGCTCGTGTTCCATTCCCGTGATGCGTCCCTCGATCCGGTCCAGGCGGTCCATCACTCCCGGCCGCTCCGCCACGCCGGGACGGGCAGGTACGCCTTGCCAGTCGTCCACGAAGTCGTCGACTCGCCTCGCGATCCGGTGGACGGTCTGGACTACGCGCCAGACGAGGGCCAGTGCGCCGGCGATGGCTACGGCGCCCAGGCTCCAGACGACGAGTGCGTCGACGGGCGGGACGCCGGTGCTATCGGTGACGTCCGCCGCAATCATCAGCTGCCCTCCGGAGGTGTCCGGTTCGGCACCCGCCAGGTGATGCCGTAGGCGCCGAGGACGGCGAGCACGATGGTGACCGCCTCGGCCGGGGTGATCCGGCCGTCCTGGACCGCCGTGACGACCGCCGCAGCGCCCGCCGCGACCCCGCTGGCGACGGCCTTCCACACAGCGCTGATCTTCACGGGTCAGGCCTCCTTCGACAGCGCGTCGCCGAGCCGGTCCAGTGCGGCCTGAGCACCGGCCTCCGCCGCCGACTTGATCTCCGCCGCCGACAGTCCGCCGCCCGAGCCGATGGCGTCGACCAGCTTGTCGATCGTCGCGGCCTGCGCACCGATCTGCGCCGCGAGCGCGTCCAACTTGACCGCGTTCTTCCGGCCGGTGAGGACGGCGGAGTAGAGGGCGTAGCTGGCCTGCCACGTCTTGTTCTTGTCGAAGTCGCTGTTGTTGTAGGGCGGGGCGGTGGCCGGGATGACGTCGGCCTTCCACACGTCGGCTGCTGACGGCATGTCGTCCTCCTCGGACGGTTGGGTCCCCTTGGCGAGGGCGATGAGCTTGGCGAACGGCAAGGAGCCGGGGTCGCCGTGGTCGTTCTCGGGGACGTGCTCGTGACCGCAGATGCCGTGGAAGCCGTTCCACTCGCTGAAGGTCATGCGGGCCGGGCTCGCCCCGTACGAGGCCGGGGTGACGCCGGGCCTCCGTGAGTCCGGGCCGTACGTCAGCCACTCCGACGGGCCGGACAGCGGCACGTTGTGGTTGGCGTGGAGCCAGCGCACGAAGTCCGCCAGGTCCTGGAGGGCCCAGTCCGGCGGGTCGCCCCAGTAGATGTAGTCCTGGCCTGCGACCTTGCTGCCCCACTTCGCGCGGTGCCCGTAGTCGCAGGTGCCCTCCAGCTCAACCTGCACCACGTTCAGGGTGTTCGTCTCCACCCCGCCGGCCAGGTTCTGCAGGGCGCGGGAGGAGCGGTCGATGTCGAAGTGCTGGTACCAGCGCAGCCGCTTGTTGGGGATGTCGGCGACGGCGGTGAGGTTCGGGGCCATACTGCCGCCGTCGTAGTCCGTCAGCCCGATGCCCTCGGTGGTGTGCAGCACCAGGACGTTGACCTCCATGAGGTCGCCGCCCCACTTCGATTGCCACCAGGACGAGGTGGAGGCTCCCGGGTACTTCTGTGGTCCTGTGCTCATCAGGCACGCTCCGGCCAGGCCCAGGTGCCGGCCTCGGAGCCCTCGGCGCGGGAGGTCGCCCAGTACGTGTCCGTGCCGTCCAGCAGCACCTGCAAGTTGCAGGTGGTGGTGCTCTCGCTCCACACGCGGACGATGACCGCGGGGTACACGTCACCGGCGGCCGCGTGGTTCCCGACGTGGCCGACGAAGCCGGTGCGCTCGTCGGCGCTGCGGCTCTGATGGAAGTCCTGACGGCGGCGGTTGATGTCGGTCGCGTCGTGCTCGGTCAGCTGGTAGTGGACGATCCGTCCGACGGACGGCGTCTGTGCAGGCACGGTGCCTCCAGAAATGAGAAGGGCCCCGAACCAGGACGGTGCGGGGCGTACGGGGATGGGGTTCGGGTCAGGAGGCCGCGCGGTACTGGAACAGGCCGTGCAGAGCGTTCCCGGACGCCCACGTCCACGGCGAGACGGCGTCAATGAGCCCCGCGTTGGAGACGGCCGTCGAGTCGACTCGGCCCGAGTCCACGCTGATCCGGATGGAGTCGGAGCCGTTGTACTGCACCCGGCCGATCAGCTGGGCACTGTCCGACTGGCGCATGGTTATGAAACCGAGCGTGTCGCCGGACGAGGCCGCGCACGACACCGGCAGGCCGAACGCGAAGTTGTCCGTGCCGCCCCCATCACCGAAGTCGGTGGTGGACCCGAACGCGATGTCGAAGGAGCAGACGACCAGGTTGCCGGTCTGGCAGTAGTCGCAGGCGATCGTCGCGTTTCCGTAGTCCGGGGTGTTGTCGCCGGTCGTCGTGGTCCACGTCGGCGTCCACTCCTGCCACGTCGCCGAGATCGACGCGAGCCGCCCGGCGGTGATCCGCATCCCGGGCTGCCACGGTTCATAGGTCACAGGGGGTGCTCCTCACAGTGCGGCGATCGCTGGTTCGGCAAGGCGGACGTCGGTCCCGTCGGCCTGTTCCTTGACCACGCCGTTCACGCTGCGCACGACGGTGAAGGTCTGCGGCGAGGCGGTCCCGGAGATGCCGGTCACCCGCATGCGTTCACCGCCGACGGTGATGTCGAAGGGAAACTCAGCCGGAAACGTTGTCGAGTCGACCCACACCGGGCCGCCCGTCGTGGCCACGGACAGGCTCGTCGCCGTGCTGGTGGCGTCCGCGGCCAGCTCGCTGCCGTCGGTGTCCACGTGCATCGGCGCCCGGGCGAAGGTGAGGTCATCGACCCACGCCGCGTCCTCGCCGACGGCACCCGAGTTGTCTTTGGCGTACCGGAACGTCACCTGGCTGGCTCCAGTGACGTCGATGGTGGTCGACGTCCAGGCGGTCTCGCCCTGCGCGCGCAGCACCTGCGTGCCGTCGACGAGGACGGTGAGCCGGTCGCCCTCGAAGCCCGTGCCGGCTTCCTCAGACGAGGTCCGGTACGCGAATGTCAGCTCGGAGGCGCCGGTGGGCACCATCACCACCCAGTCGCTGGTCTGGTTGTTGGTGATGGCTCCGGACTGGAGGGACCAACTGCCGGTGTTGTAGTGGGTCTGTGTGCGCGCCCAGGGCAGGTCTCCGCCGTCCGTGGCGGTCACGCTCAGGGAGGCGTCCTCGAAGTCCTCGGTGATGGCGACTTCGCCGACGTTCCACGGTCCGGCCGGGGAGCAGTTGAACGTGATCTCCCACTTCCTCGGGAGGAAGGTTTCCGACCAGCCGTCCACCAGCAACTCGACGGTGCCGCCGGCCGCGAACCTCACAGGCAGGCCCTCGATGCGGATCTTGTCGCCGACCTCGAGGCCCAGCACGTCGGGGATCAGCGCCGGGTTCTTGTGCAGGCGGACCGTGACTGCCGGGTAGCGGGCCTCGTCCCAGGAGGTGAGGTGGAGCAGCCACGCCGCGATCGGGTCGGTCTGCTCGTCCGTGTCCAGGTTGAGGGTGACGCTGTCGTCGTACAGGCCGATGCCGTCCGGGGGGTCCTGTGTGGACAGGGTGCCCTCGGTGAGGGTGGCCCGGCCGGACGATCCCCCGTTACGGGTGACCTCCCAGTCGTTGCGGACCTGGTCGTCCTCGATGGGTTCGAACGGTGGCGCCAGCTGCCCGGCCCCGTAGTCGAGCGTCAGCTTCGGGGCCTGGTTGTAGAGGCTGGCGCGGGTGCGGTAGACCAAGCTGCGGCGGTCGATGGCCTCGCCGAAGATGCCGCCGTCAGCGTCCGCGCACTCTCGGAGCAGATCGAGCAGGGCGGTCGGCCGCTGAGGCCCGACCAGCTCCGTCTCAGAGACGTCTCCGCTGACCGCCAGGGAAAGGCCTTCCTCATCGGTCAGACGCAGCAAGCGTGCTGCTGCTGTCTCACCGGCGAATCCGATGTCACCGTCGTTGTAGGCGAAGGTGTCGGCCACGGTGAACACCCCGATGTGTCCGATGGACGCGCCGGCGAGTTCGCTGGAGTAGCCGGGCGGGCCCATGACTTTCGAGATGCGGCCGAGCGTGCCGGTGTAGTTGCCGCTGAACGCTTTGGCGGACTCGCCGACGGCCGTCCATTCCTCCACCCAGTCCACGCTGGTGCCGTCCTGGGTGGCGAAGATCTTCCACCGGTACCACTTGCCGTACAGGGCGGGGAACAGGCCCAGCGAGGTGACGACGGCGGTGCCGTCAGCGTCGTACCCGTGCAGGTTCGCGCCGCTGGACGTGAGCTCGATCTTCCACGTCTTGACGGTGCCCGTGCCGATCCATTGCAGCAGCGTCTGGGTGGTGGACGGGGCCGTGTCCATGCGGAACAGGAACTCGGTATGCCACTCGGTCGGGGAACCGGACGGCATCGGCACGATCCCTGACAGGGTGGCGCCTTCCCGGATGACGGGCAGCGCCTTCGAACCCGCCAATGTGTCGTTGGCGGACATGTCGAAGCCCGACAGGTTCAACGGTGATACGCCCTTGATCGGGCTGTAGGCGCGAGTCGCGTTGGCGCCCTCCTCCATCGGCCAGTACGCCACCGGGTCGAACGACGGCACACGGCGGGTCAGCGCGGACTGCAGCGGCTTCTGCCCCTGACCCATCCGGCGGAGGATGCCGGCGGCCTGGATCGGGGTCCACGCGTCCGCCTCGGACGCCGCCCACTTCGGTGGCCACTCAGGTACCTCGCCGTTGAACCGGATCAGCCGGTCGGTGATCCCCGAGGTGAGCGTCCACGTCCGGCCGGCGGAGTCGGTGAAGCTGGTGGTGCCCGCAGTCTGCGCCGTGAAGTCGGGGGACGCGACGAGGGTGCCGTCGATGCCGTCGTACACCTGGGCCTTGTAGACGCGGCCGGTGACCGGCAGCCGGGTGGGGTCGGTGTCGAGTTGTTCGGGGGCGATGGTCAGCGGGGCGGTGCTGCTGAAGATGGCAACTGTGCCAGAGACGATGCCGTCGTCACCAAGCTGCTCCCAGGGCCCGTCCAGCGTGGGCGCCCAGTAGAGGCGGGCGGTTGTACCTCCAGCCCCGTTGTCGGCCTCCATGGTGCCGCGCAGGGCGGCCCGACGCGGCAGTGATGGAAGGACGCGCCCGGAAAAGCGGCCGGTACTGCCGTCCTGCGTGGTGTGCAGGTAGAGATACCCGTCTTGCAGCCGCAGATGGTAGGAACGCTGCCCGACTTCCCCCCACTTGCCGATGAGGATCTGCGCGCCGTTCGCGTTCCAATCGGCTTCGCCCTCCCACCGCAGATCGAGGTCACCGGTGATGTCGAGCGCGGCAGCGTCCGGGGTGCTGGCCGTGTCGACGGCGCCGGTCAGCGCCAGGTAGGTGGTGGTGCTGGGGAGACTGATCTGGAAAGGGGTGTTCCTCCCGAGCAGCCCGTAGTACACGCCCTCAGGGTTGCGGGGCGTGTACTTGCCGTCCCGGTTCCGGATCGTCGCCGTGCACGACGCCGGGTCCGCGGCATTCGCCCGGTACTGCCGGCCCCGCGTGTGCGTGATCGGGTCCCGGGTGTACAGGTCCGCGGTGATGTCCACCGTGGTGTCCCCCAGAACCAGCTCACCTTTCAACCCCAGCGGGTCTTCAGGAAACGCCACCGCCGCTCAACCTCCCAGTACGAATTGCACGTCGCCCCCGAGGGTGCCGATCTTCTTCCGCAGCTCAGCGACCAGCAGGTTGCCGAAAGCGGAGCCGTCCGAACCCACCTTCACCACCCGCGGCGCAGCCGACGACGATCCCGCCGTCACACCGCTGCCACCGGACATGGCGCCCGCGCCCATAGCCATGCTCGGCACCTCCGCCGTCAGCCCCTGCAGCTGGCGGCGCAGCGCCGGTGTCTGCTGCTCGATACCGTGCTGGAACCCAGAGATGACCAGACGGCCGGCTGGAGTGAGGATCCGGGCGTCGACCGTGGCCGGCCCTTTCCAGTCGGTCAGGCTGCTGGTGAGGCCACCCAGGACGCTCCGCACAGATGGGATCCGGTCACGGATACCGCTGATGAACCCAGAGATCAGCGACCAGCCCGCGTTGTACAGAGTGCCGCCCAAGCCACTGAGGGCGGACTTCGCCCTATGGGGCAGGCCGCGGACCCAGTTGATCGCCGAGGTGGCCTTGTTGACGGTGCCGTCCCGGAAACTCCCCCACGCCGACGACGCGACGCCCGAGAGCGTCGAGCCGAGCGACCCCAGGGCTGAGCGTGCCCGGCCCGGCAGGGCGCGCACCGTGCCCATGAAGGAGTTCCACTGGCGGGAGACCGGGCCGGCCACGTAGTTGGACCACAGGCCGGAGAACCAGCCCCCGATGGTCGACCCCAGCTGTGGGATCTTCTGGTTGATCCCGCTGATCATGCTGGTCGTGAAGTTCCCCACTAGGACCGTGGCCGCGGCGAGCACCGAAGCGGCGACCAGCACCGGCAGCGTGATGATCGCAGCAGCGATAGCGCCCGCGATCAAGCCGATCTTCAGCGCCCCTTCCGGGTTGGACTGGATGTACTCGGCGATCTTCGTACCGGCTTGTGACAGGCCGTCGATCGTTTTCGGCACGAGCTGGTCCATCTTCGTCTGGATGCCCTGCCAGAGCAGATCGAAGAACGCGACCACGCGGTCGGCGCCCTGCTGGTTGCCCTTCCCGGCATCCGCCCACAGGTTCCCGACCCCCTTGCGGACGTTGTCCAGGGCCGGCACCACGTGCAGGCCGAGGAAGTCGACGACGCCCTGCTTCATGCCCCGTTTGAACTGCTCCACCTTCGTGCTGGAGTTGTCGCGGAGGCTGTCACCCATCTTGTCGGCGGCGCCTCCGACCTTGCCGAGGGTGTCGACGGCCTTCGACGGGTCCATCGCGTACAAGGCCTGCCCGAGATCCTCGGCCTGGGTTCCGAACAACTCGACAGCGATCTGGCTTTGCTTCACCGGATCCTTGACGTTGCGGAGCTTGTCGAGGGTCAAGTCCAGGACACCGTTCGCGGTCTTGCCGCCCTTGGAGAACTTCTTGGCCATGTCGTCGGCGTTGAGGCCGAGTGCCTTGAAGCCCTGCGCGGTGGTCGTCGACCCGTCGACCGCGCGGATCGAGAACTCTTTGATCGCGTCGGCGGCGATGTCCGCGTCCCGGGCACCGTGCTGGATGGCCTGGTTCATCAGCCCGACCGCCTGCGCCCCGGACACGCCGGCCTTCCTGAACTGGGTGCCGTACTCGTTGAACGTGTCCAACAAGTCATCGGCTTTGTTCGCCGACGACTGGAAGCCCTTGGTCAGGATGTCCAGGGCGTCCTTGCTGTTCTTCGCCAGGCCCGTGCGGACCATCTGCGAGACCGCGTTGACGACGCCACCCAGGTCCTGGTCGAACGTCGTTGCCAGGTCCGCGACGTTCGTGGAGATCGACTGGATCTGCTTGTTCGTCGCGGTCGGGTCGACCAGGCCCGCCCCCATCACGGCACCGATCGCGTCGGCTGCGCCCTCGAAGTCCTCGGTCACCGCGTCCGCGTACAGCTTCCCAGCGATGTGCCCGTACTTCCGGGCCTGCGGGCCCGTCGCACCGAGCTTCGCCCCGAGCCGGTCGGCGATCTTCTCCTGCTCGACGGCCTCGTTCAGGGCCGACATCAGAGCGCCGCCGGCCGCCGCGCCCACAGCGGCGAGGCCCAGCTTGGAGGCCAGGCCCTCACGGATGTTGCCCGCGATCTCCCCGATGCCGTCGGAGGTGCTGCCCCGCATCCGGTCCAGGAACGATCCGCTGGCGTCATCACCCGCGTCCGCAGCCGCATCGGCGGCGTCACCGGCGCCGCGGCGGACGCCGTCGGCGAGGTCGTCGCCGGCCTGCCGGGCGCCCCGCTCCACGCCGTCGTCGAAGCGCTGCCCGACCTGCTGGCCGCCACGGCGGGCCCTCGACTCGGCCTCAAGGGTGGCCGCAGTGACGGCGTCCACCAGGTTGGCCTGCATGTCCCGCCACCGGCCGTCAGCGCCGCGGACGAAGCCCCCGCCGAGTTCCTGCCCGGCCTGCTGTCCGGCGTCGTCGGCGGCCCGGCCGAGCTGCTGTCCGGCCTGCCGCATGGCCTGCTGGGTGCGGCGCAGTGCCGGGTCCACGGCCGAGTCGTCGAGGGTGATGAGGGCGGTGAGTTCGCCGACGACGAGGGCCATGGCTACCTCCTCCGTGAACGGGGCTGCTTGGGCGGGGGAGGTGCGAAGTGCCTGGAGAGCCGGGTCTCTGCGGCGAGGAGCCCGTACAGGCGGGTGAGGAACCAGCGCCACGACCGGGCGTCGAGCAGGTCGGGGGTGCTGAGGTCGAGGCCGTAGGTGTCCTGGAAGTCGGCCTCAACCAGGGGCCACTGCTCCAGCAGGTCAGTGCGGGTCAGCCGCGGCCCTTGCCGCCGGGCTTGCGACGCCGTTGGCCGCCCGCCTTCGTACCACTCGTAGAGCCCCGTGACCGGGTCGTATTCGCCGCAGCCGACTCCGAGCGCTGAGAGTTCCGCTGCCGACGGGCCGCCCGGTTCGGGGCCAGGAGAGAAGGGTCGCGACCGGCCCAGAACTTCGCGGCCGCGTCCCGGTCGTTGAGGATCCACACCATGGCGGTGAGGGCGACGTGCCGGAACCGTGTCCAGCCCAGATGGGCGGCGATCTCGTCGTGGACGGGGCCGAGGACGAGACGGAAGAGGTCCTTCTCCTCGTCGTCGTCGAGGACGGCGGTGTCCACGTCGGTGCCGCCGAGGAACACCTGGGCGGCGGTCTTGGTGATCTGATCGACGCGCAGGCCGACCTTGGCCGGCGGGGACGGGATACGGAAGGTGCGCATCTGCCCGTCCTCGCAGCGGACGGGCAGCTCCAGATAGTCGTCGAGGAAGTCGCCGAGGGCCTCGAACTGGGCGGCCATCAGCTCCCTGCCAGCGGGTTGTCGATCGCGGTGAGCGGCCCGTCACCGGTGAAGGTGATCTCGACCTCGCCGAGCGCGGAGTACTCGCCGCCGGACGGCGCCCACTGCGGGATGGCTTTGCCCTCGTAGGCCTCGGGGAGCCCGTCGCGGTTCATGTAGCGCAGGTGCACCAGGTTGGCGTCGCCGTACGCGTAGTGGGCGAGCCGGATCGCCTCATGCACCGACGAGTACACCTTGCTGGTCTTGTCGGCCTTGCGGCGGATGGTGACCGACAGCTCCCAGGCCTGGGCGGTCTTCGTGTTCCCGGCCCAGCCGTCGGAGTCGTAGTCGGAGCTGTCCTCGATGTTCGGGTCGCTGCTGGGCTGGAACTCGCGCACGCCAGGGCACAGCTGCCAGTCGGGCACGTCGTCGGTGCCCATGTTGATCTCCAGGCGCCAGTCGCGTGCGAGCTCGGTCTCGGTGGGTGTGGACATCCCGTCCTCCTCAGGGGTTCAGGTGGGTCCCGGACCGAACCGTCCGGAAGTAGTAGTTCGCGGCGATCTCTTGGCGGCCGCTGGTGTCCTGGCCGATCCACGACTGGGAGTTCCGCCAGGAGACCTCCACCCACACGCCGTGCACGGTGTAGGAGCGGGCGTTGTGGAGGACGTCGAACACCGCGTCGGCCAGGGCGATGACGTCGAGCGGGTTCACGCCCGCGCGCATGCGCGCCTGCACGCCCGTGACGGAGTCGGTGGAGTCGTCGTCGGTGACCGGGTACAGGGTCAGGCCGAGAACCCGGTCCGGGCCGTCCGGCACTTTGCCGAGGACGATGCCTGTGCCGTCGGCCGACAGGGCACTGTCCGGGTCGTACACGCCGACGCCGGCGGTATCCAGGCGTTCGGCGATGCCCTGGAGGAGATCGGAGTCGTGGCTCACCGCAGGGACCTCCGCATCTGCGCGGCGACCAGCGCGAGGACCTCGGCGCGGGAGGCGTTGAGGGGGGTCTCCAGGTACTTCGCGGTGCGGCCCGGGGCGTGCCGGTACTCCAAGTTCTCGTGCTGGCGTACGGCGTACGGCGTGTCGTAGGCGATCGCCGCGGTCAGCGACGATGCGTCGACGGAGGTGGTACCCGAGTTCTGCAGCGGGCCCTCGTCGAGCGGCACGACCTCCTGCGACTTGGTCAGCACATGCTCGGCACCGAGCTGCAGTCCCCGGACGGCGCCGGTCCGTAGCTCCCGGCGGACGGGGCCCGCGTTGAAGCGGAGGACGAAACGCGCCGCCATGATGGCCCCCCTTTCCTACTGGAGTTGGATCTCCACGTGGTCCGGTGTCGGCAGGCCGCCGCCGTTGCGGTCCAGGGCGGCGATCACCGTGGTGGTACGGCCGGACGGCAGGGTGACGCGGGACAGGGCCGGGGCGCTGGTGCCGGGGTCGGCGTATGCGGTTGAGGAGGAGGTGACCTGCTCGCCGCCTGGGGAGCGGACGGCGCGGGTCTGCTCGTCGACGAAGCAGCGCACCACGGTCGGGGCCTCGTACAGGGGTCCCGTGCTGGACTCACCCGAGTACGCCTCGACGGTGATCTCGTGCCGCATGAGGACGCGTGGGATCAGCATGACGTCACCGCGCCGAGGCGGAAGATGTCCGGCGTCAGGTCCGGGGACTGTAGGGCGTCAGCGGCCTCGGGGGCGAGCTGGCGGGCCGGTGCGTCGTCCCCGGACACGGCGGTCGCGTTGCGGCCGAGGTTGACGGAGCCGATCGCCAGGGTGCCCCAGCCGACCGCGTCCGCGCCGGACGGGTCACCGACGTTCCCCCACCATGCGACCTGCGCGCATACCGCGTCGCGGAACGCGGCCGCCACCACGGTGTTGGTGGGCAGGCCGGTGTCGTCGACGTCGTAGCGGCAGAAGCGGAGGATCGTCCGGTCGAGCATGCGAGACGCTGTGGACAGCCGCCGGTCCGTGCCGTCGGGCGGGGTCTCGCCGGTGAAGGTCTGATAGTCGTCGACGGTGGCGTAGACCCTGCTCACAGCTGGCTACTCCTTGCCGTAGCGGTCGATCAGCTCGGCCTTGGTCAGGGTGGCGATCTCAGCGACCTCTCCGGAGTCCTGCGCGCGGCTGGTGGCGTACTCCACCCAGGCGGCCTTCGGGTCCTGCTGCGCCGGCCGCTCGCCCGGCTCCTTCGGGGCCGGCGGCGTCATGGGCTCCGGGTCGGCCGCCGGGACGGGGATCCGCTGCCAGTTCGGCAGCATCTCCAGCCGGGCGTTGGGGTGCTCGTACTCCACCTCGTCGCCGGTGTTGTCGTTGCGGTAGCGGTAGGCCATCGGGGTCCCCTTCAAGGGTGTCGGGCAGAACTCGGCCACCAGTTGCCGCATCTGGGCGGCCTGGCCGGAGGCCTGCTGGTATCGGCGGTAACGGGCCAGCGACTCGCGTGAGCCGACCGCACGGGTACGGCGCGGGGCCGGCGGATGCCACAGGTGGAACAGGTCTGAGGTGCCGCGCCACATCGGCCCGGCGAGCGTCGTCAGGGCCAGCGCCCACGCCTGGTCTTCCTGCCCCCAGCCGGTGAACGCCGGATCGAGGGGCACGCCCTCGAGAACCTGGCGGGCAAGGACGACGATGCCGCCGCCGGGGACGCCCGGGTGGGTTTCGACGGTGGGCTGGCCGGTCATGGGCGCGCCCCGGAGGACAGCCTCGGTGGCGTCGGCGGTGAGGCGGCGGACGAGCTGGTGGGGCATCGCCCACCGGGCCCGTCGGGAGGCCACAGCGTCGACGGCGAACGGAGTACCGATGCACCACACGTCCGCGTCGGCGACGACCAGGACGTCGGCGTCCGTCTGGCGGAACGCGTCCGCGATCGCTGCGCCCTTCGACCACGGGCCGTCAGGGCATGCCCCGGTGACGATCTCCCAGCCCGGGTGCGCGGCAGCCCACTGGCCGCGCATCCACGCCCACACCGTCTGCCGGGGGCCGCCGTCCGGCCGCCACGGCACCAGGACGGCGACGTTCACGACGGCTGCCGGTAGAACACGACGTCGCGGACCTCTCCGCCGCGCGGCGCCTGACCGGGACCGCGGGCCCAGCGGTTCAGCCAGTCGTAGTCCCGGACCCAGCGGTCTACCTCGAAGAAGCCACGCTCGGCCATCACGGCGGAGGTCTCGCCGTAGGGTGCGGCCATCGTCGCGTCGTCGACCGTGCACGTCTCCACGATCACCATGCGCAGGCTGTCCCACGGGGCTGCTGAGAGCACGTCCAGTTCCCGGCCCTGCGCGTCGATGACCGCGGCGTCAGCGTCGGGGGCGAGGTCGTCGAGGCGGCGCACCTCCACGTCGATCGTGTCGGCCAGGCGGTCACCGCGCTGCGGCGCGGCGAGCGTCGACAGGTTCGTGCGGGCCATCACGTGCAGGCGCGCACGCCCGGGCGTGCGCGCGCACGCGCACTCGTGGACGATCGCCTGCGGATGCTCGCGGTGCAGGCGTGCGGCCAGTGCCGGGATCGGCTCGACGAGCGTGATCCGAGGGATGCCGGCCTCCCGGTAGAACGGCATCTCTTGGCCCTCGTGGGCGCCGACGTGGACGAGGTGCTGCGGCGTCCAGCCGAGCTGCTGGAGCAGGGCGGGCAAGGCCCTCATGACGTTGGCCACGTGGGCGCCTCCCGGGTTACTGGGTGCCGGGCGAAGTCGCGCGGCGTGTCGAAGTCGTCCGTGAGGTCGTTGATCGGGGTGAACCAATCACCGGTCACGATGTGCTGATCAATGCGGGTCTGCTGCCAGGACCGGAGCAGCATCCAGCCCGGCGGCCGGGTCACGATCCCCGCGGCGCGTAGCTCGTGGACGTGGGCGAGCCGCTTGTCCATGCGGGCATGCTGGGCGGGCCACCACGAGGCGGCGAAAATCTCCCCATACGGGGTGCCGGTGATCCGGCTGCCGTAGGGGCGTCCGAACACACGGTAGGTCTGCGGGCGGAAACCGCCGATCGTGTCCATCGCCCGGTCGGTGAAGTAGACGTCGCCGAGCAGCAGCACCGTTCGGCCGCGCGGGTTCCACAGGTCGCGGGTGGCCGCGTACTCCGAGGGCGCGCCACCGTCCTGCTCGTGCACGGTCACGCCGGGCAGCTTGTAGCGGACGTCGCCGGCCGGGCAGGTCAGGTGCACGTCGCCGGTGAGTTCGCGGGCCTGGCCGACCGTCCGGTACAGCAGCGGCACCCCGTGATGCGCGCGCAGCGGCACCAGGTGGGAGGGCACACCGAGGTGGTTGCCCCACTTCGTCTGCGACCCGGCGCACGCGATGATCACCCGCACCCGAACACCACCTCCGCGATGTCCTTCAGCCGGTGCTCCCACAGATGCCGCTCCCCGATCAGGGTGATCGCCGCATCCGTCATCGCCCGCCGGTCAGCCGCGGTCAGTGAGTCGATGCGCTCGCCGAGCCCCGCGAAGTCGCCCCGCTCGTAGGTCAGCATCACCTCATCGGTGAAGCCGAGGTCCGTCATGCCCTCCGTGCGCGGGTGCGCGAGGAGTCCGCCGCGGCCCATCGTGCACACCATCCGGTCCGACCAATAGCGGGCGGCCGGCGCCGAGTCGCCGAGGACGACCTCGGCGGAGGCGTACAGGGTGCCGAGATCCTTCCCCCACACCGGGCGGCCCCGGCCGTACTGCTGGAAGCTGTACGCGTACCGGCGGCGCGCCCAGGTGAGCAGCTGCGCGCGGTGCTGGCCGTGGATGCCCGGCGAGTAGCCGCCCACGAACACCGTCCGGCCGGGGAAGCGACGCCGGTCCGGGGCCGAGCGGCCGAGCCAGCGGCGGCCCAGCGGCGGCGGCAGCCACCAATGGTTGACGCCACGGGCGGCGAACTCGGCCTGGTGGCCGCCGTCGGCGGTGAACACCCACTGGCACGACCACCACGGGTCCATCCCGATCTGCTGCTCGCGCCGGCGGATCCCCCAGTACAGGTCCAGGTGCAGGGCGACCGTGGCGGTGCCCGCGTCCTCGATGGCACACAGCATGCCGGGGATGTCGCCGGCCGGGTTGTGGCCGTGGGTGCGGGCCCAGATCAGCATGTCGGCGCCCCGGCAGGCGCTGATGACCTGGTCGGTGGGGATGCCCCGGGCGGGCAGGTGCAGCATGTCCCAGCCGAGTTCGGTCCCGCCTTCGGTGAGGCAGTCCTTCCACCGGTTCAGGTGCAGCGGCCGGGGAGCGCCGAGCACGACACAGCGCATCGACGCCCCCCTTTCACCGCCACCCACTCCCCGGAAGGGAGGCTCAGGAACCGGCGTCGGCCAGGATGACGGCCCGGTTCGCGTCGAGGGTCTTCGTGCCGTACAGGCAGTCGACCGAGACGACGGTCTGCTTGTACTTGATGTCGTAGTCGTAGACCACGCGGAGGCTGAACCCCTTGTAATCCATGATCACGGCATCCTGGGCACCCGGCGGCACCTCCAGCGGCCGCATCACCAGCGCGAAAGCCGTGCGGTGGAAGGCGACGCCCTCTTCCGGGGACTCGACATGCTGCGTCCAGTACGGGTCGAACCCGAACAGGCGCCGCCCGACATACGCCTCGCGCAGGCCGTCGGTGCTGCCAGATTCGTTGACCTGCTTGAGGACGTTGGAGTCCAGCCAACGGCCGTTCGTCGCCGGGCCGATAACGGCTCGCCGCTCCGCCGCAGGAACCTTGGCCTGGTTCAGGACGATGCCCGCGTCGATCAGCACTTCGGGTGCCGTCGTCGCGTGCGGGCTGTCCACGTCCTGCGTGCTCTGCACGATGTCGTCCCGCAGCGCAAGGAGGTCGGTGTCGATCTTCTGGGCAATCGCCTCCATCGCCGGGTCGAGGAGCTGGGTACCGAAGTCCTCGATCTCCAGGTTGAGCTGCTCGGTCGTCACCGTGAAGGAGACGTCGGAGAAGTGGTTCAGCGTGACGTCCACGCTGCCCTCGACGGCGTTCTGCGACACGATGCCGGTGCCGCGGTTGAACTCCGCCGCCGTGAACACGGCCGGCTTGCGGACGGTGACGGTGTCGCCCTGCCGGCCACGGAAGTCGGCGTCGTAGTCGCGGTGCACGAGCTGCGCCATGACCGTTGTGTCGTACAGCGTGGCGAGCGCCCTCGTGGCGATCAGGTCAGGGGTGAGGAAGGAGTTGGCCACGGGGGCCTCCTAACTGTGAGTGGAGACTCAGCTGCGCGCCTTGCGGCGGGCCTCACGCTGCGCCTCAATGCTGTTGCCGTTCTTGGGCTTCTCCGAGCTGCCGGAGAAATCGCTGGAGCTGCGCGCGGGCGCCTGGCCCTGCGCCTTGAGCTTGGGGTTGTCGGCCACCGCCTGCTTGATCGCGGTACCGACCTTCTTCGCGAACTCCTCGTCCGAGGGGTCGAGGCCAGCGATGGACTTCAGGAACGCCCGGGAGTCGGTGAGGGCATCCGGGTCGGCGCCGTACTTCGACGCCCCCCGGTACACCGCCAGTTCGACTGCGGTCTCCCTGTGCGCCGCCGTGGCCTTCTCGATCTGCGCCGTGAGCGCAGCCGGGTCGGGCGGCGTGTCCTTGTCGTCCTTGATCAGGCCGAGGGCCTTGCCGAGTTCCTGCACGATCTCCGTGCGGGCCTCGTCGGCCGCGGCCTTCTTCGCGTTCGTGCGAGCCTTCGCGGCATCGCCGTTCGCGGCCTTCAGCTCCTTCTGGAGCCGGGCGATCGTCGCGGCCGGGTCCTCGTCGTCCTTCTTGACGGGTGGCTTCGGCTTCGCCTTGGTGTCCTTGCCCGCGTCATCGTCGCCGGAAGTGTCGTCGTCGCCGGTCCCGCCGGCACCGTCGTCGTCCCCGGAGTCGTCCGCCCCGTCGTCGTCACCTGTGTCGTCGCTGCCGGATCCGGAGTCGCCTCCGTCCCCGCCGTCGGCGTACAGGTACGGGTCGAAAGGGCCCGTGCGGTAAGGGTGTGCCCAGCCGGCACCAGCCAGCCGAGGAAGAGTCCGCTTCTGCATGTCGTGCACTCCCGGTGCGCGTGATGGAAGGCCCCGCGCCTGGCAGGGCCGTACTGCAACCCCGGCCGCGCCCGGCGGCCGGAAACCTGAGGTGCCCGCAGGGATGAGGCGGGCGGATCTGCGACGTCAGGGCCCGTGGATTCCGCTACGTTCGGCCCATGACTGAGCAGAGCGACGAAATGGCAGCGGCGGAGAGGGCGCAGGTTGCGCTCCTCAATGCAATCGCCAGAGCAGCTGATGCCGACCGATCCGACGAGGTGGGGTCGTTCACGGCGTCGTACGTTGCCGTCCATGAGCGGACGCGACGCGCGCAAGCCGCAGCACCGGGCGGCCCCGACAGCCCATGGTTTATGGCAGGCCCGTCTTCACTGGCGGGGGTGCTCGACGACCTGGACGCCATCGCCTAGCGGGCGGTGGCGAGCTGCTCGCGGTGGGACTTGCGGGGCAGACCGGTGTCGGCGACCAGCTCGCGGATCCTCTTCTGGTAGGCGCGCACGTTCGCGTTCGCCTTCTTCCGCTCCTGGTCGTCGACGGCGGCCGCCGCGCGCCGCTTCCACTTGCGGGTCTGCCGCTCCAGGTACCGCTGCTTCTGCGTGTCCTCGTACGTTCCCCGGGACGGCTGCGCCTTCGGTACCCGGGACACCCCCGGCATGTACGCGGACACGGTGTGCCGGCAGTTCGGGTGGAGCAGTCCGGCCGCGCGGGCCTCCGGCAGCGACCCGGCCACCGTCACGGTGACCATCTCGCCGTCCTCGGTGGCGTGCTCCACCTGCACTTCACGCTTCCCGGGCGCGCCCGTGCGCGCGAGGATCTTCCGCTCCCACGGCCGGCACAGCGGGCACTCCTCCGGGGCCTGCGACACGATCACCAGCTCGACTCCGGCCTCGCCGAGCCGGTCGGAGTGCGCCTCGACGGCCGCGCGGGCGGTCGCCGACCGCATCGCCATCTCCACGTAGGAGCGCAGCTCCCAGGAGCGGCCCGCGTTGTCGACGAACCCGGTCACACCACGGTCCGCGAACTGGTTCAGGGCCGACTGGGCGGCCTGCCTACGGGTCTGCGCACCCAGGACAGAGGGAGCGGAAGCGCGGGCGATCACGTTGCGGTACACGTCCGTGCTCGTGCGGAGCATCCGCAGGTAGACGGGCCCGGTGTCGTCGACGACGGCGCGGGCGAGCCGGTCGATGGCCTGCGCTCCGGCCGGGATCGAGTGCACGCCGGGGGCCAGCGCCCCGAGTTCGGCGACGGCCGCCTGGCTGCCGCGGTCGTACGCCTCGGCCACGGCCTGGTGGATCGCGCCGGTGGCGTCGGCCTGCAGGGCGGCGATGATCTCGTTGATCGCCGTCTGGAGTTGCCCGAGCTGGGCGAGACGCAGCTGCGCCCACAGGGGGCTGTCCCAGCCCTGATCGAGGGCCTTGCGGATCGTCTCGATCAGGGTTCCCTCGGCGGCCTCGTACAGGTCGGCGACGGCCGCCGCGAGGTCTTCGGACAGGGCCGGGGACACGGGCATCGCGTCACCTCCCGAGCCACACCACCACAGCGGCATTGATCGCCAGGTGGACCGTATTGTCCGCAATGATCATCAGCCAGACGGTCATCCACGGCGGACGGCTCCGGTGGTAGCCCGTCGCCGAGCACTCCGCCCAGGGGTGCCGATACACCTTCGGGGCGAGCAGGTTCTTCACCCAGACGATGTGCCGGGCCAGCCGGTATCGGTCGATCACGGCATGCGTGACGACGATGACGGCCAGCGCGAGGGGCGCATGGGTGACCAGCACGTACGGCAGGCCGTACGTGATCGCATGTGCCCAAGCTGGCCACCAGCGCTTCGTCTTCTCGTTCGCCATCCAGTCCGACTGGATGAGGTAGTCCCCGGCCAGGTGCGCGAGCAGGATGCCGAGCCCGGTCACGGCAGCTCGCCAGTCTGCATCGGGTCGGGGACGGACATCCCGTTCTCACGCATGATCCGGCCCACCTCAGCCTGCACCTGGTCGTCGTTCCACTCGGGGTGCACCCAGCGGACCTTCGTGTCCACCGACGCGGCCGTCGCCTGCGCGAGCACGTTGACCGTGTTCGCCAGAGACAGCGGATCCTCCTGCACCGAGTCCTCAAACTCGATCGTCGGCCGCTGCGGTTTCAGCCCACCGCCGAACACCTGCTGGTCGACTGTGAGGAGCGCCTCGATGACCTGGCCGAGCGCCGGACGCCACCGCAGAATCTTCCGGCCGCGGGTCGTCATGCTCCGCCGCTCCCGAGCGACCACCTCGGTCGCGGTCGCCGCAGCGTCCCCACCGAGCCCGAACGTCTGCCCCGAGTAGCCGGCGCTGCGGAGGATCTGGTTGACCAGGTCTTCGGCGGTCTGCTGGTGCTCGCTCACCCGGACCTGGAACTGGGCCACCGTCAGCGTCATGTCACCGCCGCGGTTCAGGTGGTTCAGCCCGGCGAACGCCTCCTGGTCGGGGTTCCAGGAGGATCCCCGCCCGGGCCCGTTCGACTGGAGGTAGGAGTCCGGGACCACGATGCGGCCCTTGCCAAGACGGAGGTCCCGCATCCAGCTGGAGTAGGTCTCGTCGAGGGCATCCATGAGCGGCTCGACACCGTCAAGGTCAGACCGACCCAGCTCCTGCAGCTTGGGCTTGCAGCGCCACCTGCGGGAGGACTGGTTGGGGATGTACACCACGTCCAGGCCCTCATAGCCGGTCGGGATCGCCCCATCCGTGTTGACCAGAGCCGCGAAGGCGGCGGTGGCCGGCTGGTCCTCGAGCGGAACCGGCCGGCCGAGCTTGTCCTTCGTGCCCTGGTACAGGCCGTGCAGGATGACGCCCGGCTCGTGCCGCTCGAGGTGTCGCCACACCTGCCCGTCCTGCTCGCCGACCACCCGCCAGAACGTGACTGCGGACAGCCGCCCCCACTGGAACTCCGGGATGCCGCGGTCGGCGTGGACGGCGTCGAGCCATGGCCGGTCCGCCAGGTCGACGTCGTAGACCGGGCGGAGGTACACCCCGCCCAGTGCGGCGCCGACCTCGGCGGCGGTCTGCAGGGTGGCGAGCATCCCGTCATCGGCGAGTTCGTCCAGCCGGGCCTGCGTGGTGTCGTCTTCGACGGTGAGCTTCGGCGGCTCGGAGAACAGCAGATCGGCCGACCCGCCGCACAGGTCACCGGCGATCGGCACGTGCAGCTTGGTGCGCCGCTCACCCGGGGCGGTGGGGGTGCCCCACCACCAGCGGGCCAGGCGGCCGACGACTCCGCCGGAGTACTGCAGCCGCTTCGGGTCCGGGCCGCCGCCGGTGCTGCCGCCGTAGAGGACTTCGAGGCGGTCGGGGTCGCCGGACCACCAGGTGTCCCAGGTGTGCATGGCGTCGAGGGCGGGCTTGAGGTGGTGCGGGGGCCAGGCCATGTCATCCGTCGGCAGCGGCACCGGGCACCTCCTCTTCGCCCCGAGGGATATGAAGCTCGGTTATCAACGGGGCACCCCGATGGGCAAGGATCCGTCCGTCGTCGTTGGCCACGTGGAGCACCGCCACGACTCCGTCTTGGACGTCCATCGAGAGGGCGACCAGATGCCGGGCCGGCAGGCCCAGTGCGGCGCAGGCCTCCTGCATCTGCTTGAGGGTGACGGTCTGCGGGAAGCCGTCGATGAACGACATCAGACGCCCTCCCGTTCCATCAGCAGATGCGCCAGGCTCAGCCACGACGTGGCCAGCTCGTCCAGCCGCTCCATCAGCATGATGTTCGTCTCCAGCTCGGCCGCGTGGAGCAGCCGGGCCGCGTTCTCGATCGCCGCGCCAGGGGTGATCGGCGTGGGGTTATCGGCCATCAGGCAGCCACCTCCAGCAGCATCGGAATGTGCGGCCGCCACAGAGCCTCCGTCGTCCGCACCCCGTACCGGAGCGCGTCACAGGAGTGGTCGTCCTGCTTGATCGGCTTGTCGTCGCCCTTCTCCGCAGCGTCGTCGTCCCAGGAGTAGCCCGGGATTTCCTCGAGCAGCCCGGCCGCCGACGGGTGGATCCGCAGCCGGTCACCCGCGAACAGTGAGGACACCGTGCGGATCCCGTCGACCACCGCGTTGTCCGCGGCGGTCACCCCGGACACGCCGTCGCGGTGCAGCTGCTCGATGTACGAAGCCGCCGACGGGTCGACGATCGTCCACTCCGGAGCCACGCCGATCACGTTCGTCGTCGGCTGCGGCACGCCAGCGAGCCAGCGCCGGCGGGCCAGGCTGTACTCGGTGTCGGTCATCTTCCGCCGCTCGGCCCGCGAGTCCCACCGGTACTCCGAGACGACGTACAGCCGCCGGTCGGCGCCCAGGCCGATCAGGAGGTCGGCGTACGGGTTGGTGGTGCCGTAGTCGATCGCGTCGCACAGCCAGCGGTCGATGCGCGGCAGGTCGACGGTGACGTGCCGCTCCGGGTCGAACGCCTCGTAGATCGCGCCCTCGGCCTGCACCCAGTGCCCGAGGATGTTCCGCCGGTAGAACAGGCCCGTGTAGGTCGTCTTCAGGAAGGCGACGTACGCCGGGTCGAGGTACGGGTTGTCGTCGAGGGTGAAGTGCCACGACCTCAGGCCGGTCTCGACGGGCCGCTTCAGGTACTCCTTGCGGAACCAGTGCGCCGGGTTGTCCGGGTTGGTCGTGGTGAACACCCGCGCCCCGGTGACGGAGCAACGGGCGAGCAGCTGGTCGAAGAAGGTCTTCGGCAGCGTCGTCGCCTCGTCCACGTACGCGCCCGAGCAGGTCATGCCGCGGACCTTCGGCTCGGCCTTCGCGTCGTTGGCGCCCAGGACGTGGACGGTGCGGCCCATGATGTACGCGATCGGCGCGCCCGGGTTGTACTTGATCTGCTTCGAGAGCGGCCCGAAGATCTCCGGGTTGGTCAGCGGCTGGATCACGTTCCGGTACAGCGAGTCCCGGGTGCGGCCCACCATCACCAGCTCGCCGCCGGACGGGGCGTCAGCGACGAACGCCAGCCAGCAGATCAGCGACGCGATCGTCTTCCCGGAACGGACGCTGCCCTCCCACGCGTTGATCCGCGCGGTGGCCTCGACGACCGAGATGATCTGCTTGCGGGACAGGGGCAGTGCATCAAGGAGACTCACCTTCCGCCTCCTCGCCGGCGCTGCCCTCCTCGCTCACGGCCTGCTCGTACGCCGTCTTCAGCCCCACCATCAGCTGGCCGAGCATCGAGCGGGCGTCTTCGGCGCCGGTGTCGTCGGCGGGCGGGACGAGCTTGAGGGACTTCTCCAGGGCGATGCCGGCGGCGGCCATCAGGTTCTTCTTGTCGATGGGCGGTGGTTCGTCGACCGGCTCGGAGTTGAACGTGTTCTCCTTGCCGCCGAAATTGAAGATCGTGGCGGGCTCCCACATGGACTGGGTGAGCTTCAACGCGTCGAGGTGGAGGTCCATCGCGGTGTCGGCGCGGAGGGCGGCGAGCTGGGCGACGCGGTGCCGGGTGGCTTCTTCGGTCATGGTGACGTCGAAGGCCAGGCCGAGTTCGGCGGCGATGACGGAGACGGTGCGCTGCGCCCGGTTGATGCGGCGGGCGATCTCGTTGCGGCCGAGGCCTTGGGCGTGGAGGGCGGCGACCTGCCGGTAGTCGTCTTCGTCGACGGCCCGCTGGTTGCCGTGGAGGCCTCCTTTGTTGGGCGGGTTGGGCATGCTGCCTCCTCCCGGGCGTGCGAAGGCCCGGCCGTGAGCGAAGCGGCCGGGCCAGTCGGTGGGGTGCGGGTCAGGCGTCGTTCGCGGTGGCCTTCTTCAGCGCCGTCACCAGCTGCGCGCGCCGTTCGTCCGAGGTCAGCTTCTGATCGCGGGCGGTCCAGGAGAGGGCGAACCTGCCGACTTGCCGCCAGTCCCCGTTGACCTTCATCGCCTTGACCCAGTGCGCGGCGACGGCGGGCGTCTTGTACTCGGAGATCGACACGGTGTCCGTGGTGATCAGCTGGGTGCAGTCGTTCGGGCTCGGGTCCTTGCCCGCCGCCTTGTTCGAGCACGAGGCCGTGTTGTCGGTCGGGTGGCCGAGGGTGGTGACGCCGGTTGCGTCGGCGAGCTTGGCGGCGGCCTGCTTCGCGGTGAGCCCGGTGGGCTTAGTCGCGGTGTGGCTGGCGGGCGTCTTGTCCGGGTGGGTGGAGCTGCTGCTGGTGGAGCAGGCGGTGAGGGCGAGGAGCGCCGCGGTGCTGAGGGCGGCTGCGGTGTGTCTGGTGTTCATGTCCCCCCTAGGACGTGGTGTGGGGGTCATGATGCCGTCTCGGATGTTTCCGTTTCCGGGCATGCCAGATCTGCGGCCCATGGTGCGGCATGATCGGCGATTTTGCAACTGAGTGCACAACGGCCCCGCCCGGGCAGTCCAGGGCGGGGCCGTTGTGCGGCTGGGTTACGGGGTCTCGGTCACCGAGTCCAGCATCTTGTTCTCGTCGAGGTTCCCGTCGTCGTCCAGCCACCCCAGATGCCCCATCGCGGCGTTGGCGACCAGCGTGGTGTAGTCGTCGTCCTTCACCCCGTGGCACGCGCCGGGCTTACCGTGCCCGCCGGCCTTGTACTGCGTGTCCAGTGCCTTGGCACACGCGTCGAGAGTGTCGTTGTATGACGGCTGGTTGAGCCAGATGACCAGGCCGGTGATGATCCCTGCGACGGCGAGCGCCGCCGCGCTGGCGACGAGGATGGTGCGGTGTTTCATAGTCCCCCCAGGTGTGGTGTGCAGGGCGGCATCATGCGCGCCCGTGGGTGTGCCGTGTAGGCGGTGTGCCTGATCTGTGACACGCACGCTTACTTGGGGTTGTGCTGGTTGCTCTGGGGGTTGCCGGGGACGGGCTTGTCCTTGGCGGGGAAGTGGCCCCCGCGTGACGCCTGGTAGGTCGTCTCGTGCTGAAGCTGCTGCTGGGGCGTCATCTTGGCCCGCAGTTCCTGCTGCGGGATGGATCGGCGGAAGGCCATGATGGGGTTCCTGTCTCGTGGTTGGGATGGGACCGGGGCGGCCGGCTTGCTGGCAGGCGGACGGCCGTCCCGGGGCTAGGTGGTGAGCTTGCCGATCGAGCGGGCCACTCCCTCGAAAGCGTCGAGCGCCCGGGGATCGAACCGTCCGTGTCGGGCCTGGATGTCCTTGCCGAGCTGGCCGTAGAGGCGGTACGCCTCGCGGTAGTCGCCCTTCGCCTCGGCCAGCTCGGCCTCGGCCATCCGGCTCGTGATCTCGTCCATCGGTAGTTCCTCTCGGCGGGGCTGGGCAGGCTGCTCCGGCGGTAGATACGCCGGTAGACGGGCGGTAGATCGCGGTAGATACGCCGGTAGACGTGCAGGTCAGGCGGCGGTAGACGGGGCGGTAGACGCCTCCGGGGTGGACGCCGGGGAAGGGGCTTGCAGGTCGCGTCGGCGGACCCCCCACGTCGGCACGCCGGCCACCTTCACGCCGCGGTCGACAGGCACCCCGAGCGCGGTCAGATGGACCCTCAGATCGGCCACCTTCCGGGCCTGCCACTGACCGTGTTTCTGGAGGTGGACGAGGACGGTGCGGAGGTGCACTGCGTCGGCCTCTCCCATCACGTCGAGCAGGAGCCTGCGGGCAGCCTCTCGCGGGGGCGTGGCGGGGGCGTCGTCGAGGGCGTCAGAGGCGGCCTTGGGGGCGGGTTTCCCGGCCCGCCAGGCGATGGCGAGCCAGGCCGCGGACAGCAGCCACATCAGGTTGGGGATCGCGCGGACGAGACGCCACAGCAGGTACAGGCCGAAGGCAAGCGCGGCGAGGCGCAGCCAGCAGCCGAGGGCGGCGCGCCACCCGGTGAGATCAGGGCGGCGTCCCCGCGCGACCCACGCTGCGGTGCGCGCGGCGAGACGGCGGCCGGCCAGCCGGGAGCCGGTGGCGAGCCGCGCGGCGGGGCGGGCGAGGCGGCTCACAGGACTCCCGCCCCCTGGAACATCCCGACTACCGCGTCGCCGGCGCCGTTCAGGGCGCCCGGCAGCCAGGTGAGGGCACCGGCCACGCCGGCGGTCAGCAGGAACACGCTGCCGACGAACGCGCCGCCGACGATCCGCCGCTTGTCCGCTTTGCCCGCTGCCTTGTAGGCGAGGGCGACCAGGAGCACGCCCAGGACGACGACGATCGCGCCGGACACTCCGAGGCCGGTGAGACGTCCGCTGGTCAGGGTGCTGCCGGGTGTGGTGCCGGTGGCGCCCTTGCCGAGGCTTGTGCCTGCTCCGTTGGCGATGCCGCCGGTGTGGGTGTGGGCCCAGCCGAGGATGCCGCCGGGGCAGGCGGCGGCGAGTGCCGCGCCGGTGAAGCCCTTCCCGAACGCCGCGAGTTGCTTCATCTCGCGGCCGCCGCGGTACCAGGGGTGGAGGTTGGCGACGAGGATGACGAGGGCGGCGAGGAGGCCGCCGAGGGTGGCCGTGGTGGTGCCGGTCATGATGGGTGGACTCCGGTGAGGGCGAGGATCGGGTCGAGCCAGGAGAGGACGCCGAGGCCGCCGAGGAGGGCGGTGACGAGGAGGAACCGGGGGACGACGCGGCCGGTATGCCGGTCCAGCGCCCACGCTGCGGCGATGGCGACGCCAGCGATGAAGTAGGCGGTGCCGATCCCGGTGTCGGTGCGGGCCTGGTGGACGGTGTGGGCCCAGATGCTGACGGGGCTGCGGCCGTACGCCCAGGGCAGGAGTGCGGCGAGGACCGCGGCGAGCATCCGCCAGGTGAACAACTGCCCCCATGCCCAGTCCCAGGCGCGCGCCCACATCGGCGGATCCGGCTGCGGCTCGGGGTCCGCGAGGGTGACGCGGACCTCGTGGACGTGCTGGACGACCATCGGCTGCGGCGCCGGGTCCGGCAGGCGCGGCACGGGGTCCGGCACGACGGGCGGCGGAGGCGGCGGGGGCGGGGTGCGCCACGGCGGTAGCTCACCGGGCTCGGGTGCGCGCGCGGGCAGGGGCGCGCCCGCGGGGATGACCCGGGTCGGCGTGACGGGACGGCGGGGTTCAGGAAGGGACACGGTGGGCTCCTGGTGGCCGAAAGGGCGGACACGCCGGACGCGGAGGAGGTGGCGGATACGCAGCTCGTCCGCGTCCGGCCCGGTCATGACGCCGACCGCTCGATGCGGCGCCGGGTGCGGGCGATGGTGTCCGCGGGGACGTGCTGTCCGTGGACGGTGCGGACGTAGGAGGTGACGGCGTCCTTGTCCGTGATCCCGGACGCGAGGGCTGTCCGGACGGTGTCCGCGACGGTCTGTCCGGGCGGGGCGATCGGCCGGACAGGGCGGACGGACGGACGCTGTGACCTGCTGTCCTTGCTGTCCGGGCGGCTGTCCGCGCTGTCCTGGAGGATCGTGCGGACGGTGTCCGTGTCCGTGTCGATTCCGGCGGCGGACAGGTGCTCGACGATGTCCTCGGCGTCGGCGTCCGGGAGGGTGTCCGCGGCTGCCCGGACAGCGGAGCGGACAGTGGCGGCGCGCCGGTTGTCCGGCCGGGTGTCCGTGTCCGGGGCGGACAGGGTGTCCCCGTTCTGGACGGGGTCGAGGAGGTCGAGGCGGACACCGACCGCGCGGCGCAGCGTCGCCCAGGACCGGGTCGGGTACATGATCCAGCCGAGTGCCGGGATGTGCGGGAGCCGTTCGGCGATGAGTCCGCGGGCGGCTCGCTGCTCGTCGCGGACGTCGCGGCGGTGGAGTTCGAAGAGCAGCTCGACGCCGGCGGAGAGGGAAGCGAATCCGGCGGCCGCGGGGATGCCTCCGATGGCGTGGCCGTGGTTCCAGTTGAGGAGGCCGGCGACGCCGACGAAGGCGAGGAGCGCGAGGCGGGCGAGGCCGGCGGGGGTGCCGCGTTCGACGGCGCGGCGGGCGTAGGTGGCGCAGATGAGTCCGGCGGCGTCGAACATGATCGACAGGGGCCAGGCGAGGAGGCGGCCCATGCCCCAGTGCATGAGCTGACCGGAGAGGGACCAGGCGGCGGCGGCGAGGAGCATGCCGAGGACGAGGCCCCAGGCGAGTCGGATGGGCTGGGAGAGTCGGCGGCCGGTGGCGCGGGGCGTGTTCACGGTGCTTCTCCGGGAGCGGGGGCCGGCCCCTCGCGGACGGGGGGATTGGAGTACGCGAAGGGGCCGGCGGTCGGTGGGTTATCGGGCGGGCCGGTACCAGCGGCGGCCCCGTTCAGCCGCGCGGTCCCGGTCCTCCCAGGCCTGGCCGGCGCGGGCGGCGTCTCGGGCGCCGGTCCGCTTGTGGTTGTCGCGGCGCTGCCGGGCCGCGCGGTCGCTGGCGGACTCACGGCCGACGTACCGGGTGGCGGCGAGCTGTCGGTCGCGGCCGGAGCTGAACCAGCCCATCAGGCGCGCTCCCCTCGCGGCGGGATCCAGCGGGTCCACTCGTTGCCGCGCCGGACCGTGACCGTGGAACCGTCCAGCGAGATGACGCCGTCGCCGGAGGAGTCCCCGGCCGCCCGGAGCGCGTACGCGATCTCGGACTGCACGTGCCCGCCGCAGACCGTGGACGCCTGCGGATCGGGCTGCCAGGTGCGGCCGCCGTCGGTGCTGTACTCCATGCCGTAGCGGGCGGTCTCGTCGATGCCGGTGAGGATGGGGTGGCTGTAGACGGCCTGATCGAAGTCCGCGAACTGCGGGCTGTAGATACCGGGGTCGCGCATCAGCTCTGCCCGTCCTTCCAACCGAGGCGCTCACGGACGTCGCCGGCCTGGTCGTAGTCGCGCTGGCACGCGGCCGCCGTGGCGGGCTCGGTGACGATCGGGTTCGGCTGCGGGGTGAGGTCCCGCTCGTCCTGCTCGCTCATCGCGCACCGCCGGTCTGGCGCGGGAGCGGGTTGGCGGCGAGGTGCTTGTCGAGGGCGCGGCCTTCGGCGGCTCGGGCGGGGTGGCGGAGGCTCGCGCACAGGTTGCAGTCGCGGGCCGTGTGGGGGCTGTGCTCGTGGTTGGGCTGGTCGGTACGGTTGGCCATGAGGGCCTGCCTTTTCGTGATGGTTGAGGTGGGCCTGGCCCCGTCCCGGAGCGCCAACTCAGCGGGACGGGGCCGACTTGTTGTGCAGTGCCAGAGTGGCAGAACCTCTTTACAACGTCAAGAGGTTCGGGAAGGATGTTGCCGTGCCCAAGAGCCCTGAGAACGAGGGGGTGCCGCGCTTGATGACCGTCACGGAGATTGCGCAGGAGCACGGGGTTAGCCGGCAGTCGGTGCACTCGTACCGGACGCGCGGCACCTTCCCGAAACCCGTCGAGGGCGAGGGCAGCACACGACCCCGGTTCCGCGCCGATGAGGTGGCCGCGTGGTTCGCCGCGAATCCGCCGAGCCCCGGCAAGCGCACGGACCTCACCCCGCCACCACAAGGAGAGCCAGTGCCCACGACGACGGATCCCCGCAGTGATCTTTATGCCTTCGCCATGGACGGCAAGGAGCACTCCCCGGGGAACTCTGAGCGAGCCAGCGAGAGGATCGACGCCTTCCGGGCGGCGGTTGTCATCGAGGTGGTGGAGGCACTGCAGGAGCGGGCGGGAGAGCTGTCCAAGCTGGCCGAGGAGAAGATGAGCGATGCCCTGGAGGACAAGGCGCAGGTGTGGCATGAGGCAGCCGAGATGGCTCGGCGGTTGAAGCGGAAGGCGGAGGCGCAGGATGGATGAGCTGGTGGTGTGGCTGCGCGCGCAGTTCGACGAGGACGAGCGGACCGCGCGGATCGCCCGCCATGATCCGGCGCGGGTGCTGCGCGAGATCGACGCGGACCGCGAACTGCTCGCCGAGTACGAGCGCGTGCTGGCCGCCCACGATGCTCACCAGCGGGAGACAGCCAGGCTCGCCGAAGCAGGTGAGGGCGCCGACCCGTTCCAGGTGGCCGCCCTGCGTCGGGAGGCGGACTACCTGCCCGCGATGCTGCACGTGCTGGGGCGGTGGACCAAGCGTAAAGCCGCCGTGTACGCGGACCGGCCCGGCTACCGCGACGAGTGGCGGCCGTAGCCCGCGCGCACCGAAGCCCCCGACCTCCAGCGAGGCGGGGGCTTCGACGCGTCCGGGGTCAGGCCGCGATCACCCCGCTCTCGGCCCAGATCCTGCCGCATCCGGTGCAGTGTGCGACGGGCACCCGACCCTCGCCGCCGTGGACGTCGACCGCGCCGTCGCAGTCCGGGCACGGTGTCGACAGGGTCCGCTGCTGCGCCGCGATGTCCAGGGCCTGCTCGATTCGGGCGGCGGCGCCGTCCGCGACGACACCGATCTGCCCGAGCTCGGCCCCGGTCAGCTTCCGGAACGGACCACCCTTGTCCTCGACCCGAGCCAGCAGCCACAACGCCACGTACGGGGCGGTGCGCCGGCGTCCGGTCCACCTCCAGCGGCGCGGGTCGGCCAGGTCTGCGTGGGCGAGGGCGTTGCGGCGGGCGCGGTCGGCAGCCGGCCAGGAGGCGGGGGCGTAGGGCATGGGCGGGCGCTGCGTGGATGATGCGATCTGGTCGGCGGTGTCGTTGAGCGCGGCCTCCACCAGCCGCATGGTGTCGAGGATGTGGAGGCGGACGGGGATGGGGCGTTCGCCGAGTTGGAGCGGGTCACGTTCCTGGGTGCGGAGGTGGGCGGCGTGGTTCCGGTCGTAGTTGAACTCGTCGCGGTCTGCGGCGTCGAGGCGGGCGAGGTAGCCGCGGAGGCCGAGGCCGAAGGCGCCGACGGTGACGGGCTGGCCGGCGGCTTCGTGGAGGTCGGTCCAGTGGAGGGCGATGGTGCGGAGGTGGGTGGCGGTGGTGGTCATCGTTCGTCCCCTTGGCACATAGGGCGGTACAATGTGTTCCACCGAAGGGGCGCCCAGTCCGGCCAGACTGTGAGGGCGCCCCTGCCGTTTCGGTCAGGCAATCACGCTCGGAATCGCTTCTTCAGCTCGGACGCGCAGTACGCCCATGCTCGCTCCCTGGGCGTGGGCGTTCCAGGCCTTCACGATCAGGGTGTAAGCGGTCGGCTGCTGCCGATTCAGAGCAGCTCGCTCCGATGCCATGCGGTTCCGGAGGTGGAGGCGCGGATCGGCGCCGGTGAGGTTCTCTCCGTAGGCCAGACCATCCAGCCACATCGGGATCTTGTCCGCGTACCTCGTGCGGGCGGCCTGAGAGAGGACCGCCAGGTGCGGGGCTGCGAGGATCTGGCCCTTGCTCCGGCAGAACACGGCGGACGCTGCGTGCGTTCCCAACTCGGGCCACGCCTCGACAACGGCGAGGACCTCGGCGCTGCTGGGCGAGACGGCGAAGACTCCAGAGCGGATGTGTCCGGTGCGGATCGTTCCGTCGAGGGCGCCGAGGAATCGAGCCGCAGCGGATACGACCTTGGCGTGAGCTTGTGATCCGAGCATCTGGTGGGCAGTGCGCTTGTGCCCGGTGTCGAGGACGTCGAAAGTGTCGGGGTCGCAGTCGACGCGGATGTCCAGTTGGATCGGCTGATTGAGGCGGACGATGGCGCCGAGACGGTGCTGGCCGTCGAGGAGGAAGCCGTCGTGGTCGAAGGCGATGCCCTGGTGTGTGGTCTTCCAGAGGCCGGCGCGCATCTCGGCGGCGTACTTGGCTTCGATGGTGCTGCTGTAGCGGCGGTTGCGTTCGAGGTTGCGGTGTTCGAGCCAGCTCTTCGCCATGGCAGGGGTGACGACGTAGACGCCATTCCTGATAGGGATGTCGAGCACGTTGGACGGCGAGGCGGCCTGTGGCCAGTCGTTCGCTGGCTCAGCGGCCTTGAGGGGCGGGCGGTTGCTGGACATTCTTTCTCCTCGGGTCGTTGGTGGGCAGATCGATCTGTTCGCCGTTCGGTCCGCAGTGCCGCCACCATCCGGGCCTGCCGGGGATCGCGACGGGCGGCCAGCCGGGTGTGGCGGTGACCTCGTAGGGCTGCGGTAGCTCGGTCATGGGGTCCTGTCGGTGGCGGGCGGTACGGTGATCGCACCGGTTGGGGCGTGCTGTGGATCTGGGGAGGTCTGGGCGCGCCCCTTCGTCATGTTCAGACGGTCGCGGGCTGCTCGACTGCTGCGGTCTCGACCGCGGGCTCGTCGGGGTAGACGCACCGCTTCCCATCGAAGTCCCAGAGCGCGCCGGGCATGTCGCAGTCGGGGCCGATGCGGTGGGAGTCGAGGAACACAAAGCGGCGGGCAATGTCCATGTGTGGATCGCAGGCGAGGCTGACTTCCCCGCCGGTGTTCCACATGATGTGCCAGGTGGCGTCAGCGGGGCAGTCGGTGCCGGGGTTGTCGCCGGGTGAGTGACCGCACTTCCGGGGGCGGGAGTCGACGATCCGGCCGAGTGAGGCGAAGGGTTGCATGGTCACTTCGCCCTCGCGATCTCGTCGAGGTACTGCGCGCGGACCAGGTTGTGCCGGGCGTCGGCCAGCGCGTTGTGCACACCGTCTGGCTGCTCGGGCAACGTCGGATTGCCGAGCCGCGCGGCCTCCTGCTTGAGGTCGTTGGTCCACATCGGCACGCCCTCGGGCAGGTCGATCATCCGGCCGAAGAGCTGCGCCAGGGCGACGTGGTCGTACGCGCCGTACCAGGCCCACAGTTGCGGGTCGGGCGCGGCGAGGACGAAGTCGCGGACGGCGTTGCGGATCATTCTCGGTGGCATGACGGTGTTGCTCTTCATGTCGAGGTTGAAGAAGCCTCGGTAGGTCAAGGACATCGACAGGCGTCCGTGTCCCTTGGCCGAGCCACCTGTGAAGAGCGGAAGGTGCGGGATGACGTTTTCCATCAGCCACTGGTGCTTGCAGATTCGCTCGTGGAGCGGGTCCTTGCTGATGTCCTCGTTCACGGCGTACAGCTCGCGGCCGTCCTCGGCGACCATGCCGATGCTGATCAATTCGATGGTGTGGCCGTCCTCGAGGAACTCGGTGTCGTAGAAGATCCGCATGGTCACTTCTCCGTGGCCTGGTCGGCGGGCGGCTGGATGGCGTTGTGGAGTTCGGCGAGCCGGGCGTCCCACCAGCGGTACACGCTCGTGCCGAGGGGCGGCGGGCCGGCCTTCACCCACTGCTCGTAGAGGTCGATGACGCGGGTCACGGTGCCCTCGGCGGACCGGTGGAGCGCGGCGAACACGCGGGCGGTCTTCTCATGTTGGTCGGCCATCTCCCGGGCGCGCTCCTCGGCGGCCTGCTCGGCTTCGGGGTCGCGCGGTGCGGCGGTGAAGCGGCGTGGTGCGGCGTTGGCCGGGTGCTGTGGGTGGTCGAGGTCGGCCATGGGCCAGTACACCTCGGTGAGCGCGGCGCGCGCGATCTCGGTGTCGGTCGCTTCAGTCGCTGCCTCGCTCTGGTCGGGCGCTGGCTGGTCGGTGAGGGCGACGACTACGGCGGTCGCCATCTCGTGGCGGCCGAGGTCGTAGTCGCTGATGCCGGCCGAGGTTGGGTGGGCGATGCCGGCCACGAGGGAGCGCACCCGCTCGATGGCGGCCTCGGCCCGTTCGGCGCGAGCCAGTGTCTCGCGCGCTTTCACGATCGGGTCCTGATGGGGGCCGCCGAACACCTCGCAGACCGCGCGCAGCATGTTGTCGGCGGCGAGCCGCCCGGCCTCGGCCTGCTCGGCCCGGGTAAGGCTGTCGCGGCGGATGCGGCGCAGCTCGGCGTCGTCGTGGGCGGCGCGCTGCTCCGTGGCGGCCAGCTCGGAGGCGCGGTCGCGGATGGCGGACCATGGTGCGCCGTTGCCCAGCCTCATGGCCTCGGACAGGGCGGCGCGGTACTGCTCTGCTTCAGGCCCGGCCAGTATGGCGAGGGTCCGCTCGGCCTCGGCGTCGCCCTGCCGGAACGCGGCCCTGAGGGCTGGTGGGACGAGCGGCCCGGTGTGCTCGTCCTCGTCCACGGCCTCGTAGGTTGCGCGGAAGATATCGGGCTTGCACGGGTACAGCTCGCCCTGGACACCCCGGATGATCCAGTCGTCTCGCTCGGCGCGCATGGCGCCTTCGAGGGTGACGATGGAGACGGCGTTGTCGAGAAACAGCACGTGGCCGGTTTCGTAGGCGGTGGCGAGCCATGACGGCAGGCTGTTCCATTCGTGCTTGGCGGCCTTGAGCGTGTCGACTACGCGGACGGCTTCGATCTCGACGGGCTTCTTGCGGTAGCGGGCGATGGTCACTTGTTCCTCCGTGTGGCGCGCGCGAGGGCGCGGCGGGTGGCTCGGTTCGGTCGGGGGTCTGGCGTGTCGTCGTCGACGAGCTGCTCGACGCGCTCCAGTTCGGTCTGCCAGGTGACGCCTGGGGCGGGTGTGTGCTCGCCCCGGGGCGTGGATGACGGGCCGGTCATGCGGCTTCGTCGTAGTCGCGGCTCGCGCGGGCCAGACGCTTGGCTTCACGCCTACTGCGCGCCCACGACGGGCCGTTGGTGGAACGCCAGACGACGCGTACGGCGTAGGCGCCGGTGGCGAGCGCGGTGAGGAGGCACATAGTGGCGACGACGGCGAGGACGACGAGCCAGGCGACCATCCAGCGGCCGAGGCTGATGAGGGTGCCGACGGCTTCGAAGAAGATCACGGGCGGGCTCCGTCCTGCTGCGCCTCAACCAGGGCGCGGACCGCGGCCCGGTAGCGGCGGGCCTTAGCCACGGTCGCCTCGTCCCAGCCGTGCATGCCGGCCATCTCTTCCAGCGCGCCGTGCGTGCAGCTGTCGTCGTGCTCGGTCTTCTCGCAGTCCCAGCCGCAGATGACGGCCCAGATCCAGGCGTCGACGCGATAGGCGCCCCAGTCGCGGCTGCTGGTGGCGATGAGGGTGTGGAGGCCGTCGAGGGCGGCGGCGAGGGTCGCGAGGCCGGTGGTGGCGGTCTCGGCCGGCTGCGCCTCGTCGGCCATGCGGCGCAGCTCGGCGGCGAGCTTGTTCGGCACGCAGGAGTCGCAGCCTCCGCAGCCGCAGTCGTCGTCGTTGCCGACGAAGTCCGCGGCCTTGCGGAGGCCGGCGGCGTAGTCGGCGCATCGGTCGGCGGCGTTGCGTTCCAGCGCCTTGGCCAACTCGCTGCGGAGGCGCGTCACCTCGGCGGCCTGCTGGTCGGGTGCGGGCAGCACGGCCAGGACCGCGGCAGCAGTCTCCTGATAGGCGGGCTCCATGCCGGTCTCGCGCAGCGGCACGATCCGGCTGGGGTGATCGAACGCGTACAGCGTCTCGGCGATGCGGTCACGGAGAGCGGCCCTGGTGACGAGGTACGCCTTGAAGTCCTCGACGACCTGGCGGTCGCCGTCGCTCATCCGGTAGTTCGGGTTGTTCCCGCACGCGGGCCCGGCCGGCTGCTTGCTCACGATGTGACTCCTGGTGGTGGGTGGTGTGGTGGGATGGGCTCGGCGGCCGCCCCTGATTGGTGCAGGGGCGGCCTCCGGCATCACGCGGACTCCGCGGCCTGCGCCGCGCGCCATGCCTCGAGGACTTGCTTCGGCACGCGGCCGCGCGATGGGCACTCGATGCCGTTGTCGTCGGCCCAGGCGCGCACCGTCTGGGCGTCGTACTCGGGTGACTTCCGCTTCGGCTTCACGGGGGCCAGCTGCTGCTCCCGGGCCTGCACTTCGGCCAGGCGCTGCTCCAGCTGCTCCCGCTCAGCGGCGAGCGCGCTCAGCTCCCGGTCCGCGGCGTACCGAGCGCGCAGACCGACGAGAGCAGCACGGGCCCGCGCTGCCTGCGCCTGCACCTCGGGGTCGTCGCGCTGGTCACCCCACGCGAGGAGCCGGCCGACGGGCAGGCGTTCCGGATCCTCATCCGGGGCCGGCGGGCGGACAGTGACGAGCGGCGGCAGAACGCCGGGATCGGTCGTGGTGGTCATCGGGTCGGGTGTCCCTTCGGTGTCGGGGATGTCGAGGCGCCACCGTCGGGCGGCTTCGGGGCCGCCCTGGGCGTCGATCTCGGCGAGGAGGTTGCGGAGGGCGGCGATGGTCATCGGCGGGCTTCCTGGGCTATGTCGCGTGGGTCCGGGTGGAACCGGGTAAGCGCGGTATCGGGGGGTGCCCTTGTGGTGTGTGTGGCGTTTGCGCGGGGTCGCACCCCCTCCTCTCTCTTTAGAGAGAGGGGGTGCGTGAGCAACGCGCGTGACTTTCGCGTGAGTTTTTGACCTGCGAAAACGCTGAAACCGTGAGCAGCGTGAGTTTCTGCGTGAGTATTTGCCGTGAGTTTGTACGCTGAGTGATCGTGAGCTGCGTGAGTTTCTGCGTGACTTTCTGACCTGCGGTGATGCCGGTTACCGTGAGCTGCGTGAGTTTCCGCGTGAGTTTCTTTGCAGCGTTCGCGTGAGCATCGTGAGCATTCGCGTGAGTTAATCGGTGACACTTCGTCAGGCCCCCTCGGCGACTTCACCGGACGGGGAGAACGCGGCCACGTACCCCGTCTGGCTCCCCCGCCCGCCACCGTTGACGATCTTGTGGGCGAGACCCTTCTCCACAAGCTGGTCAAGCTTGCGGCGGGCCTTCTCCACCTCGGACGCGGACGGCTTGCCCTTGTCCGGGGAGTAGATCTGGCAGGCCAACTGGTGGGCGGTGAGCGTCCCCTTGGCATGCGCGAGGATGTCGAGGACGTCGACCTCGTGCCAGATCTCGGTGACGCCCTGCGGGTGGTCGTGCTTGAGCCGCCACGGGCCGCACTCGGCGGCCGGCTGCTTGAGGTGCTTCAGAGAGACGATCGGGTCGCCTGCGGAACCCCAGAGGCTGACGACGGACCCGGCGCCCGCGGTGATCCACGTGGAGCCGTACAGCTCGTCGAGGCTGGTGGGTTCCTTGCCGCCGTCCTTGCCGCCGCCCTGCTTGCGGTGGTGGTGGAGTGCGAGGACTTCGATCCCTTCGACGAGGGTCCGCTGGATCGCGGAGTTGATGGCCTGTCCGCCTTCCTCGGAGGCGAGTTCGCCGGCCATGTCCTTGAGGGAGTCGAGGCAGACGACGTCGGCGTCGGCCTGGCGGGCGAGACGGAGGAGGACGCCGGGGTCCTTGATGAAGTCGGCGGGGGGCGGGCCGGGCCAGAAGGTGAGGTGCTGGTTGAGGATGTTGCGGTGTTCGTCGGTGACCATGCGGGCCATGGAGCGGGCGGCTTGCTGGGGCCGGTCGCTGGCCAGGTAGAGGACGCGCTTGGCGGGGCGTACGGCGAGGCCGAGGGCGTGGGGGCGGATCCCGATGGCGGCGAGGAGGACCTGCTGGCCGACGGTGGTTTTTCCGACGCCGGGGGGCCCGGCGATGATGAGGGCTTCCCCTTCGGCCCACAGCACGTTGTCGCCTTCGCCCCAGATGGCGGGGACGGTGTCGGGCCTGTCGAGGATGAACGATCCGCCGGGGACGAACCGGCTGGCGCCTGTGCTGTGGGTGTCGGAGCGGTCTTTGACGAACGAGGTGATGTGCTCTTCGAGTTCGTCGAGGGTGCCGCCATTGAGGACGCCGGAGCGCAGGCGTACGGCGAGGTTGTCGATGCGGCGTAGCCGGGTCTTGGCGTGGACGATGTCGGCGTACGTCTCGGCGTCGGTGGGGCCGACGGCGTTGGACACCTCGAAGAGGAGGTTGCCGCCGGCCACGGCGCGGAGCTGACCGAGGTTGTCGATGGCGGCCCGGAGCGTGATGGGGTCGACGGGCTTGTTCTCGGCGAGCTGGTGGCCGATGACCTCCCAGATGAGGCGGTGCCCGGGCTGGGTGAAGTCCTCGGCGGTGATGATGTCGGCTGCTGCGGTGTATTCCTCGGGGTGGTGGATGCAGCGGGCGAGTAGGGCCCGTTCGGCTTCTGGGTCGCCGGGAGGGGTCCGGTTGAGGCCGTCTTCGTCCGCCAGGTCGCGCGGGTTCAGGGGGCGGACGTTGTCCACGGGGCGGTCTCCTCAGAAGATCGTGGTGGGTTCGGCGGGCGGGCACTGGTGGTCGAGCAGGTGCTGGTGCGGGCAGTCCGGCGGGTGGCCGGGGCTGGTCCAGCGCAGTCGCAGCGGGCCGTGCCGGGGGCGTGGGAGGCACCAGACGAGCCGTTGCGGGGTGGCGTCGGTGACGGCCGCCGGGTAGGGCCGTGGTTCGCCGGGGGGTGGGAGGTCGACGCGGGCGTGGAGTGCTGCGGTGTGGCCGACCCACTGGGTGAGGAGGTGGGCGCCGCAGGCGGGGCAGCGGGAGTCGGTGTTGCCCCGCCTGCGGGCCCGGCTCATCAGGCCGACGTCCCGTTCATGACCGGGGTGTCGATCTGCTCGCCGATCGCCTTGACGACGTCGGCGAACGCGGTCTTACAGATCTCGTCGGGGCGCTCCAGCTTGTAGCCGAGGCGGAGACCGTTCTGCCCGATGCGGTAGCGGAGCCGGGCGGTGAGCCGGTAGCCCTCGCTGCCTTCGAACGGCACGAGGCCGATGACGAAGGTCTCGGGGACGGTCAGCTGTCCCTTCTGCCCGGCCTTGGTGGTGGCGGTCTCCACGTACTGGAACTGTCGCTGCCCGCTGCTCAGTCGGGTCGCGGACTGGAAGTCGACCTTCTGCGCGGCCTGAAAGAACTGGGCGATCTCCAGCATGTCCGCGGCGGACGGCTCCAGGAGCTCGGGCAGGTGGTCCTCGAGGAACTCGGCGAACGTCTCCTGGTCGAGGAACTGGCCGTCGTTGCGGAACCACTGCTGCCAGGCGGTGGTCTCGCGGAGGGCGAGGTGGAGGCGGTGCCCGGCCCAGCGGGCGCCGTCGGCGGTGTGGGCGTCGAGGACGGCGGTGACGGTGAGGCGTTCGGCGTCGGCGTACACCTCGGTGTCGTCGTCGGCGTGCTTGCTGTAGTAGGCGTGGAAGGAGACGGCGTCGCGGACGGTGGTGGTGCCGGCCTTCCGCGGGGGGACGCCGGTGTACTCGGGCCCGGTCAGGTCGACCTCGTGGAGGCCGCCGGGGGTGACGAACGCGTAGTACTTGCCGGGCTCGAGTTCGGCCGGGTCGGCGCTCGCGAGGGCGGTGTCGACGATGGTCTGGGCTTCGCCGTTGGTGCTGCTGAGTTCGGTGTAGGTCATGGTGGTCAGGCGTCCTTGAAGGTGTTCGTGGCGGGGGCGGTGCGGAAGTCCAGGGCGATCTGCTGCGGGTCGTTCCGGGTGGGGTTGCCGTCGTCGTCGACGAAGTAGATGGCGGCCGGCGGGGTGGACTTGGGGGCCTTCAGGTCGGACTCGACGCTGATCGCGAGGGGGCCGCCCTCGACGTGGCCCTTGGACGGCTCGACGAGGACCTTGATGACCAGGGAGCCCTTCTTGCCGTGGGCGGAGACGGCCTGGAGGAGGTCGTGGAGTTCCTCGCTGAGCGCGTGGTGGACGCGGCCGTTGAGGTGGCCGACGAGGAACGCGGCGAACTCGGCCGGCTGGGCCTGCGGCTCGGTGTCCTGAATGGTCATGTGTGGGTGGTGCCTTCCTGTGATGGGTGTGTCAGGCGGCTTGCGCCTGGCGTGTGGTGCGGCAGGTGTGTTGGTCGCGGATGCTGCTGATGAACCGGGCGATGTCGCCGGGGCCGTTGCCGTCGGGGGTTTCGACGGTGTGGCAGCGCAGGCACTCGTAGCGGGCGCGCGGGAGGCGGCTCCACCGGAACGTGCCGTGGCCGGTCTCCCGGCCCTCGCCGAGGTCGACGAACAGCGCTGCCGCGACCGTGGTCATCGGCGCCTGATCAGCTGGGTGCGTTCCTTGCCGGTGAGTCCGCCGTAGACGCCGTACCGGGCGTCGTTCTCCGCGCGGAGGACCTCGTCGAGGCAGTCCTCGCGGACCGGGCAGCGGGCGCAGATCTGCTTGGCCTGTTCCACGCCGGTCTTGGACTCGGTGAAGAACAGGTCGAGGTTCTGCCCGCGGCAGGCGGCGTTGTTCGCCCAGGCAAGGGCGCTGTCGAGGGTGTCGGGGGCGTGACCGTTCATGCCGCCACCGCCTGCCGGGCCGCCAGCGTGCGGCCGTACTTGCAGGTCTGGCAGTAGGCGTGCCCGTCGGCGCCGATCCGGCCGTGTTCAGCCAGCTTGTGGCCGGCCTTGCACTGCTCCGGGACTGGGCCGCCTCCGAGGAGGTAGCGCAGTTGTTCCCGGTTGCGTCGGCGGCCGGGCTCGTCTTCGACGTGGTCGGGGGCGATGCAGTGTTTGCGGCCGCAGTCGGCGATGACCTGGCCCTCGGGGTCGCGGCCGGTGCGGATCCGAAACGCGATGCCGGCCGCACTGTGGTGCCGCTCCTTGTAGGAGAGCAGCGGGGTGCCGCTGTTCGTGCCGTGCTCGCCGGTCCACTCCATGTGGCCGTCGGTGTCGGCGGGGCCGGCGTACTCGCGCCACTTCTCGTCGATGGTGCGGGTTGTGGCCGGGCGGATGTAGACGGGCAGGTTGAGTTCGTCGCGGATCGCGCGGATCCGGGCCCGGTCGGCGCGGAGTTCGCGGTTGATGCGGTTCACGCTCCAGCCCTGCTGGAGGGCTTCGACGATCTGCTCGCGGGTGGCGTTGATGTTGCTCATCAGTTCACCGCCTTCTGGTGGTCGGCGCGCCAGCGGTGCACGGTGCGCGGTGTGACGCGGACCCGGTCGGCGATCTCGGTGGCGCTGGCGTGCTGCTTGGTGAGGACCCAGCAGGCGAGGCGGGCCTCGTCGCGGGTGAGGTCCGGGAGCGGCTGCTGGCCGAGGACGACGCGGCGTACGGCCTCGTCGTCGACGCCCGCGTGGCGGGGCCGGCGGGTGCGCGGCATGTAGTGCGGCCGGACGAGTCGCTCGAGGCGGCGGGCGGCGCCGCGGTAGGTGCGGGCCTGGTTGGCCTGGTCTTCGTTGGCGGCGACCTGGCGGAGGGCGGCGGCGAGGCGGCGGGCGGATGCCTGGCTGGTGACGCGGATGGTGAGCTCGATCATCGGGTGATCACCAGCCCGCGTTCCGGCCAGCGCACGGAGTCGATGGCCCGCCGGTGGGTGTCGGGGACGACCGCGAGTGGCCAGCCGAGCCAGTGCAGGCCAATCGCCAGCATGATGTAGGCGTCGGCCTGGTCGTACTTTGCTTCGCCCTCGGTGGTGATGCCGTACGTGTCGGCGACGGCCTGCCGGACGACGGCCTTCAGCGGGTCGCCCTTCAGCCGCTGGCCGGTGTCGGGGTCCTTGGGGGCGGCGGTGCCGACGGCGTAGATGATCCGGTGGTCGGGGTTGACGACGGCGTACGGGATGCGCCGCTTCCACAGGTCGTGGCGGACCATCCACCGCATCGCCGAGAGCGCGTCCGCGCCCTTGTTGTTCTTCGAGAACGCCGGGCCCTCCATGACGACGAACGCCGCGTGCCGGGTGTAATCAGCGATTCCGGCGAGCTGCTGCTCGAACCGGGAGTGCTGGGACTGTCCCTTGGCCTTGACGTAGTCGGTCCAGCCCTCGCCCGCGACGCCGGTGATGCCCATGGCGACGTCCAGGCCGATGACTTTCGGGAGGCCGGCGGGCCGGGGCCCGGCCGCCGCGCGGGCGGCCGGACGCTCGGTGTCGAACAGGGTCTGGTTCACAGCACGTCCCCCGCCTGCCCCGCGTGCGTGAGCTGCGTACGGCAGTCCAGGCACACGGTGCCGGTGGCCAGGCGCACGTGGAGCGTGCGCCGGTGCTCGGCCAGGCACCAGGACTCGAACTGGTCGAGGGCTTCGACGGGCCGGACCATGCCCGCGCGGTGCTGCCCGGTGGTGGGCGCCGGCCGGAAGTACCAGCGGGCGGTGAAGGTGGCGACGACCAGCGCGGCAATGAGGACGGCGGCGCCGATGGTGACCTCGGGGATCACGCCAGGTTCTCCCATCGCTGGCAGGTGCAGGCCTGGTTGGCGGCCGTGAGCTCGGCGAGCCGCTTCTCGAGGGCGCGCGCCTGCGCGCGGGCCCGGGCCAGTTCCTCGGACGGCGTGCTGATGTGGACGCGGCCGCCCTCGATGAGCCGGGGAGCGTCCTCGGCGTCGATGACCTGCCGGGCCGCCGTCGTGGCGGCAACCTTGTAGGCGCCGCATTCATCGCGTGCGTTGTCGCGTTCGCGGCGGAGCCTGGCGGTCTCGGCCCGGAGTACGGCGATGTCACGCTCGTAGCGGGCCCGGCTGACGATGGGGTTCACAGGAGTCCCTCCCGCTCTGCCGCTTCGGCGAGTGCGTCGGCCGCGGCGTAGTCGTCTTTGAGGTCGATGCCGGCCTGCTGGAGTTCGAAGGCGAGGTCGGCGAGGGAGTAGTCGTCGCCGCGCTGGTTGGCGATGACGAGGCGGGCGATGGTGGTGCGCAGGTTGGTGCGCTCGGTCTCGGCGAGGAGGAGCCGCTTGACGACGGTCGGGACGACGAGCCGGAAGTAGCGGACCTCGGCGGCGGGGTCGGTCCGGCGGTGGTGGGTGAGGAGGTCGCGGACGGCGTCGTGGCTGGCCGGGTTGGCAGGGCCGAGCGTGCGGCGGAGGTCGGCGAGCTGCTCGCCGGTCATCGGGTTCACGCGTCACCGCCCGCGCGCGGGGCGGGGATCAGCGGCCACGAGCCGTCGAGCACCTTGTTCGGGTCGCCGCCCTGCTCCGGCGTGGCCTTCGTCCGGAACCACTTCTGGAGGCTGGCCTGCTGCTTGGCGCGCCACTTCTGCTGCGCGGCGAACAGGTCGAGCGGCTCCCACTTGTTGAGGTACGGGTACCGCTCGAACTGGGCCTCGGCGATGAGCAGCGCGGCCAGGGCGTCGGCCTCGGCGGTGTGCCAGTCGGTCAATGCAACGCCGTACCGGTCGGCGGTCGGCTTCAGCTTCCGCTGGCCAGAGCCCCTGACACGCTCGTCGACCTGCTTGTCGATGACGTGAGGGTCCAGCAGGGGAAGCGGGCCGGATCCGACGCGGTCGGCCATGGTCGGGAGCCCGTTGCGCACCAGGTCGTGGTGGAGGATCGACCAGTCGAAGGACTGGTTGAACGCCACGATCGGCATGCCCCACTCGATGGCCCGCACCAAGTTGGTGGCGATCTCCTCGAGGGCGGTCTTCGGGTCCTGTCCTTCGGCCTGGACCTTGGCGTCGTCGATGCCGTGGACGGCGGTCGCCTCGGTCGGGATCGGCACGCCCGGGTTGATCAGCCAGGAGAAAATACGGTCGTCGCGGCCGCCGCCGCGGACGACGATCGCGGCGGTGACGATGCGGTCTTCGAGCGGGTTCGGGCCCGTGGTCTCGGTGTCCCACGCCAGCTTGCGGACGTCGGTGAAGGCGCTCACTGGCCACCGCCCGTGCGCTCGCCGTGAATCCGCCGGCCGAGGTCGCCGAGCGTCTCCCACTCACCCGTCTCGTTCTGGACCCGCGAGCCCAGCATCCGCGCGTTGGACACCTCGTACCCGATCTGCTGGATGCGGCCCGGAGAGGTCTTCGGGTCCAGCAGCTCGTCGCGGTAGGAGTCGGCGGAACGGGCCGGGGCGTCCATGCCGCGCTCGATGCGGTCGGCGTCCGGGTCACGGTCCCCGGTGGGGACGAGTCCGGCGGTGAGGAGCAGCGTCCGCAGCGCCACCGTCTGCGCCTTGGTAGTGGACTTGTCCGAGGTGTCCAGCGCCTCGCCCGCCGTCTGGAGAGTGAGGGTGTCGCCGAGGGGGCCCATGATCTGCCAGGTGACCGTGACGGTGCACTCGCGCATCATGCTGCCGTTCTTGGTCTGCTTGCCGCCGTACGACGTCGACACGTTGACCGGCAGGACGTGCACTCCGTGCTTGAGGGTGACGGGCCCGAAGTGCTGGACGACGACGTCGGCGCCGCGGAAGTTGTACTTGGTGCGGCCTTCCTCGTACTTCTGGCCCTTGGCGATGGAGCGGATTTCGCGGCGGACGCGGAGCCACGCGATGTGGACGGGGACCATCTCGGGGTCGTCGTTGCCGGGCTCGTAGTCGGCCATCGGGTCTGGTGCCGGGGCCTGCTCGGGGAACTGGTCGACGTACTCGTCCGGCAGTGCCAGGTCGTCGGTCCCGGTGGTGCGGCCGGCGGCTGCGGCGGCCCGCTCAGCGATCGTGGTCATGCGGTGTGCTCCTCACGGACAGAGCGGGGGATGTTCAGGCGGCGGGAGACGCGGTCCTCGACGCAGTCGGCGTACGCGTCGGGCCAGTGCTCGGCGAGCCGCTTGACGTCGCAGTACTCGCGGTGCGTCTCGTCGAGGCTGTAGAAGGGCCGGTCCAGGACGATCGCGGCCTCAGCGCCCGCAAGGGCTTCGACCATGCGGGCCTGTGCGGCCTTCTTCCGCTTCGCTGCGGCGGTGGCTTCCTGGTGCGCGTCGAGGTAGTCGCCGAGGGCTTCCTGGGCGCCGACGTCGCGGGTGATGTCGACCGTGCCGGCGCGCTCGGGGTACAGCCGGTCGTAGAGGTCCAGGAGCACGTCGGGGTCGGCGTCCTGCGCCAGGACGGGCGGGCGGCGGGAGGTGATCTGCTGCCAGGCCCGTTCGCCTGCGGTGCGGAGATCGGCGATCAGATCGGCGTGGTCGGCGACGCGGATCACGTACTGCCGGTAGTCGTTCCCGCCGATCAGGACTGCGGCGTGGATGTGGTCGTAGCCGCACACGTCGGCTTGCCACAGCGTCTGCACCAGCACGTCGTCGGCGACTCCGGTGCGGAACAGGCTGGCCTTCATCTTGTCGCGGCACTTGATCTCCACCGCGCACTTCTCGGCGCCGTCGGCGAGGGGGCAGTCCAGGACGCGGCGGTCCAGGGTGCACATCTGCCATGGCCGGTCGATGTTGGCGACGAGGCCGACGCGGCGGACGAAGGAGCGGTTGCGGCGCGCCCACTCGCGGGCGACGGTCTCCTCGAAAGCCCTGCCCCACAGGGCGGGTTCGGAGTCGTCGGACTCCAGGGGAAGGCCGCCGGTCTTGTCGTGGTAGACGGACAGGGCGTTGCCGTAGCGGCTGATGCCGAGGATGGCGGCGATGTCGGAGGAGCCGAGTCCGTTACGGCGGGCGGTGAGCCAGTCGGCGCGGTCGGCGTCGGCGGGGAGGATGAGGCGGCCGGTCGGGGTGACCCGGCGGCCGGCGGCCGGGCTGGTGGGCCCGGCCGGGGCTGCGGTCGTCATCAGCGGGACACCCCCGCCATCACGTGGCGCTCCCATGCCTCGGCAAACGGGTCGAGAGGTTGGGAGGGCCGACCTGTTCCGAGAGGCCTGCCGCACTGGCACCAGGCCATCAGTTCTTCGTCGCCGTACTCGATGATCAGGGCGTGGCCGCCAGAGAGGGTGGCCGGGAACTCGGGGTCTCCGAGACCGGTCGGGGTCTGCGGTTCCTTGGTGGCGACCTCCAGCAGGCTGGCGGCCTCGCGGTGCTTGTATCCGTCGCGCTGGAGAGCGTCCAGGATGTCGGTGCGGGCGCTCACGGGCGGCCGTCCTTCCGGGAGTTCAGGGTGTCGGTGAGGATGTGAGCGACGTAGCCGCCGCCGAGGACGCCCGCGCTGGCGACGGCAGCCCAGACGACCCACCGGGTGGTTCCGTCGAAGAACGCGGAGGCCGTGAAGGCGGCGAGAGCGGCGAGGGCGCCGGACGTCACGAGCAGGAGCGGCAGCAGGACCAGGCCGCGCAGGGTCCAGCGGCGCTCGGCGGGAGTGGCGTCGACCCCGAGGGGGCTGCTCTTCTCCCCGGCCTGCTCACGCGCGGCCGCGTCGTCGCGGCCGCTCACTGGTCACCACCGGACCGGGACCGGGGCCGGGGCAGCCACACCGACTCCGGCGCACTGTGCGCCTCGTCCTCGACGAACAGCACCGCCCACGCGATCAGCGCCGCAGACGAGACGAACACCAGCGTCATGAGAAGCCACATCACGAGACACCGCCCGTCTCCGGCACGCTGTGGACCCTGGCCACGTGGCTCTGAAGCTCTTCGTCAGCCGAACCGTCATCGACGTGCCAGACCGACGTACGCCAGTCGCAGCGGTCGCACCTGCGGGAAACCTCGGCGCTGGGCTTGTCGACCGGACGCGCACCCGCGAAGGGGTTCAGCTCGGAGAACTCGTGGGTGCAGTCGTCGGCCTGGCACTCGTACGGGTCAGCTCCGGGCTCGGCACATCGGCAGACGGCAAGGGACTCGTCCTCGCGGAGGACCTGCGTCGGCGCCAGCATCCGCGTCAGCCGGTCAACCGCCTGCTCCGCCTCCGGGGTCAGCGCGAACGTGATCGGGTCCTCGTCTGCCGGCCGCTCGTACTCAGCGAGCCGGGTGGTCAGCGCGGCGATCTGCCGGTCCTGCGCCCGGACGGTGGCCGTCAGCGTGGCGATGTCGGCCTTCAGCCGGGCCTCGTACACCTTGCGGCCATCGATCTCCTTGCCGCGCCGCCGGCACATCGCCTGCACCTCGCGCAGCAGCTCCGTGCGCTTCTCCAGCGACGTGCGTAGCTCCGCGTGCTCGGCGGCGATCTCCGGGGACTGCAGCAGCTGCGCCGACTCCAGCGCGAACGCGGCCTGCGAGGCCAGGTCGTACGAGGGGCCGTGTAGCCAAGCCGCGTCGATGACCTTCTTCGCCGTCATGGCGAGGGGCGAGATACTCACGCCGCCACCGCCATCTCCGCCGCGCGCTCCAGCATCGCGACCGCCGACTCCGTGGTCCGCGACTCCATGTCGCCCCACGCGTCGACGTGCGCTTCCAGGTCGAAGATCCCGCCGTACAGGGGGCCCTCGCCGTCGACCTCCAGGCGCAGCGCCAGCACGGCGATCGCCTCGTCGGACAGCAGGGAGGTGCGGTGCGGGTCGCCGGTCGTCGCGCACTTCAGGGCGGCGACGATGCTCATGGGGCGCAGGAAGTGCGGGATGCACATCTCCCGGTCCATGGCGTCCGGGACGTGGTCGCCCTGGTACAGGCCGTTCGCGGCGAGGATGCGGGCCGCCGCCCGGTACACGCCGGGCACGGTGGTCGGTGCCGCCTGGGGCGACCGGTGCAGCGGGGTAACCCTGCTGCTGGTCTGCGATGATGTGGTCACGGTGACCTCTGCTTTCTCTTCTGTGTGGAGGCGCCGAGTCGGGGGTCGCCGGGCCTGGCAGCTGTGGCGGCCCTTCGGCGTGTGTGGGGGTGGGTCAGGCGGTGGCGGCGAGCCGGTCGCTCTGCTTGGCCATCCAGTCGCGGACCTTGTTCAGGTCGAAGCGGCGGCCGCGGCCCGCGTAGGGCTCCTCGGGCATCCCCTCGCGGAGCCACTTGAGGACCTGCCAGTCGGAGACGTCGTAGTAGGTCTCCAGCTGCTGCTGGTCGACGAGGGGGAGCAGGCCGCCCGGGAGGGCGACGCGCCGGTCACTCTTCCTCGGCATCAGGGGTTGACCTTTCGATAATCGAAGTCGAATGTGTGGGCATGGCAAAGAGGTCCTGGAGGGGGGCGCTCGTCTCCTTGTGGAGCGCGTCGGCGACGAGCCAGGCCGTCTTCAGCTCGCAGCTTTCGCGGGCCGTCTTGCCCTGCCCCGCGAGCCGGCCGACGGTCGCGGCGCTCACGCCCTTCCCGGCCGGGTCCACCCGCTGCGTCGCCTTGGCGAGTGCAGGGATGGAGAGGCCGGCGCGGGCCATGGCGTCTCTGAGCGGTCGTCCGTCGTCCTTGCGGTGCAGTTTGGGCATGAATGGACCTCGTGCCGTTGTGGCTGGATCGCCTCGGCTGAGGCGTCTTCGATATTTCTACTTTCGAAATCGAAGTTCGTCAACTGGTCTCGCCGAGATTCGCCGTGTTCTGCCGAGGGTGTCGCGCGGATCGAATGGGTGTTCTACTCTGGCGGCATATGCTTTGCACAACGGCGCGTAATGGGGAGGTCGCGCGCCGCCAACTTCTAGCCATGCCTTCTACTTTCGCTTGCGAAAAGTAGAAGGTCCGGGCACGCTTGCCTGCGTGGAGACACCCGACCGCACCGAGCCCACCGAGACCTTCGCGCAGGCCCTCGCCGCCCTCAGGGACGAGTACGGGGGCATCAGCGACAGCGAGATCTCGCGACGCATCGGCCTGCACGTCTCCACCGTCAACAACTGGGCCAACGGCAAAGCCATCCCCAGGCGCGACGCCATCCGCCGGCTCGCCGAGAAATTCCCCCGCTTCCCCGAGGCGCGGCTCTTCGCGGCCACCGGGAAGAAGGCGCCACCCCCGCTCCAGGCCGGCGAGCGCGAGGCGCTCCTGGAGGTCTTCGACCGCCTCACCGAGGAGCAGCGGCAGCTGCTGTACATCCAGGCCAGCGCGGTCGCCGAGAGCAACGACCAGTAGGTGAACGCCTGTCAAAACTGGGCGTACAACCCTTCCTTGGACCTGCGAGTCTCAGCTAAACGGACTTAGTCACTCCCCGTCAGCTCATGCACACAAATCCTGCACAGAGTGGTCGCATATTCACTCAACAGCGGGTACGGTCAAACACGCTGCTGACGTTCTCCCCCGTTGGTAACCGCTAGCCACACGTGTGATCAACCCGGGGGAGTGTGCCCATGTGCATTCGCGTCCAGTACGCACCGCGCCACGAGATCACCGACCCGTGGGTCCGGGACCGCAACACCATCCTCATCCCGGACGAGCTGGGCGCCACGACGCTGTTCACCCTTCGCGCCGTACGGGCTGTCCTTCAGCAACTTGGCGTGGAGCAGGGGACGTTCGGTGCAGTCTGCTGGTGTGGGGAGACCATCAGCATGCTCCCCGCGATCCCGACTCAGCGAAGGAGCAACGAGGTGATCCACCTTGGCGCCTGAACCCGAGCAGATCCCCAGCCGTACGTGCGGCTGCCGCGATTGCCTGATCGACTACCCGCCCCAGCGGTACGGCCACCGGCCGCCGCGCACCACCTGCCAGGGCCGGTGGCACGTCCGCTACCGCGATGCCGACGGCCGGCACCGGGCGAAGCGGCTGGCCACCTACGCGGACGCGAAACTGTTCCTGGCCACCGTGCAGCCGCAGGGAGGCCGCCGTGCCTCGTAGGGCGACGAACAACCCCCGCCAGCTGCGCTCCAAGTCGTGCGGCTGCAAGCTGTGCGTCGAGGCCTACCCGCCCGAGGAGTACGGCGACCGCGCCCGCCGGCGGGACTGCGTCGGCTCCTGGCAGGCCCGCTACCGCGATGCTGACGGCAGGCAGAAGGCCAAGAACTTCCCCAAGGCCAAGGACGCCAACGCGTTCCTCGACAAGGTTCGTGACTCCGTCCGGTCCGGTACCTACCTGGACCCCAAGCGCGGCGAGATCAGCCTCGCGGCCTGGTGGGAAGAGTGGTGGCCCGGCCACGAGCCGGTGCGTCCCACCACCCGGAACCGGAAGCTGTCCCTGTGGACGTGCCACATCGAGCCCAAGTGGGGCCGCAGGAAGCTGGCGTCGATCCGGACCGCCGAGGTCCAGGCGTGGCTGCGCAAGGACGTCAAGGGCCACGCCACCCAGGTGAAGGCCAGGGAGCTGTTCCGGGCCCTGATGCGGGACGCGATGGTCGACGACCGGATCGCGAAGAACCCGATCGACGCCGTAGCCATCACCGCGTCCGCGCCGGCCAAGCACCCGGACGAACTGCGGCCGCCCACCGAGGAGCAGTACGCCCAGCTTCGGGAAGCCATCCCGATCTGGTACCAGCCGCTCGTCGACTTCGCGCACGAGACCGGGATGCGGTGGGGCGAGATCATCGGCCTCCGCGCCTGCTACCTCGATCTGGAGGAGGGCACCGCCGACGTACGGCACATCCTCGTCGACGACCGCGGCACCATCGTCCGGCAGAAAATGCCGAAGACCGTCGCGGGCTACCGCACCGTGCCGCTCACCACGATCGCTGCGCAGGCGGCCGGGCTGATGCTGGAGCGCCTGCCGGCCTCCAGCGAGATGACCGCCGTGGAGGACGGACTCTGCCCGGAGGAGCTGGTGTTCCGCGGGCCGATGGCCGGCGAGACACGGCTCCTGAAGGGAAAGAAGGTTGTCCTCGACGGGGTGCTGCGGGGCAACAACTTCCGGCGCCGGGTGTGGATCCCCGCGATCAAGGAAGTGGGATTGGCGCGGCTCATCAAGGACCCAGAGACGGGCCGCGAGGAGTACTGGCCGAGGCTGCACGACTACCGGCATGCGCTGGCGTCCCGTCTGCACGCCCGGGGTGTGAGTGAGAAGGACGTGCAGCTCATGCTGGGCCAGGAGCGCGGCGGCCGGGTGACGTGGCTGTACACGCACGGCAGCGAGGGTGCCGCTGACCGGGTGCGCGCGGCCCTCGAGGACGGCGGCGAGGCACGCCACCTGCGGGCCGTCTCATGAGGCCTGACGGGTTGGGAGTCCACATGGATTCCACAAACCCCGCTCGGCAAGTCTCGGCGAGTCTCGTGGAAGCGGGACGGTGTGAGGCTCACCGTGGCTGACCTGCACTCGGAGCCCCTCGGCGAGACTCGGCGAAACCCGGGTTTCGGTGCATGTGATTTTGCATGGCAGATGTCAGGGGTTCGACTCCCCTAGGCTCCACCCCGCAAAAACCCCTCTGACCTGTGGAAACGCGGTCAGAGGGGTTTTGTCTGTCAGCGGTCAGAGGGGGTTTTCTGTCAGGTGGCGGAGGCCCAGGCGGGGAGGGTGACGGCTCAGGGTTCCTCCAGGCGCCGTACGTCCTCGTCGTCCCACGCCCGGGTGTCGCGCGGCTCGGTGTACGGCTCCTTGTCCGGCGGCAGACCGCCGCTGATCGCCCGCTGCCGTACCGTCTCGGCGTCGAATTCGAGGCCCAGCAGGATGGCCAGGTTGCTGATCCAGAGCCAGACCAGGAAGACGATCACGCCGGCCATGGTGCCGTAGGTCTTGTTGTACGAGGCGAAGTTCGCGACATAGAACGCGAAACCGACGGAAGCCACCATCCAGATCAGCAGGGCGAGGAAACTGCCCGGGGTGATCCACCGGAAGCCCTTCACCCGCGCGTTCGGGCCGACCCAGTACAGCAGCGCGATCATGCAGGTGACCAGCAGCACCAGGACGGGCCACTTGGCGATCGACCAGGCGGTCAGCGCGGTGTCCCCCAGTCCGAGGGCGGTGCCGGCCTTGTGGGCCAGACTGCCGCTGAAGACCACGATCAGCGCGCTGATGACGGCCAGCACCATCAGGGCGACGGTCAGTCCGAGCCGCACCGGAAGGATCTTCCAGGCCGGCCGGCCCTCCGGCATGTCGTACACCCGGTTCGCCGCTCGCATGAACGCCGCCACGTACCCGGACGCCGACCACACCGCCAGGATGATGCCCACGACGGCCATGATCGAGCCGGTGCCGGCGTTGTTCTGCAGTTGGTGGACCGCCTGGGTGAGGATGTCGCGGGCCGAGCCCGGAGCGAGCTGCTTGAGGTTGTCCAGCAGTTTGTCGGTGGTCGACCTGCCCGTGAGGCCCAGCGCGGAGACCAGCACCAGCAGGGCCGGGAACAGCGACAGCACTCCGTAGTAGGTCAGTGCCGCGGCGCGGTCGCTCAGCTCGTCGTCCTTGAACTCGCGCAGCGAACCGCGCAGCACGGCCCGCCAGGCTCCCCGAGGGAGTTTCGTGGGTGAGTCCGGCGCCCGCCGCTCCACCTCGGGGCCGGGACCGGCCTCGTCGGGGGACGGGACCGGACGGGTGTCGTCCTCGTCCGTGTCGGCGCCGTGATGATCTCTTCTGCCCGGGAGATGCAGCTTCGCCATGTCCACCGGGTATCCCCGGCGCCCACGACTACGCCATCAGACCCGCATGGCCCGGTGCAAGATAGGGCATAAGGGGATTGAACGGACGCAAGGCAGTCGACGCGCCAGGCACTCGCGAAGCCGCGTGAGCGCTGGACGGGCGCAGTGGAGGCGGCGGTCCCGGTGGAGCCTGTGTTTTCGGATCAGAGCCACGAGGCACCCGATATCGATCTCCCGGAGCTGACGGTCGCGCTGGAGGGCGACGGTACGTGCATCGCCGAGGCCCGGCATCTGGCGGCCGGATTCCTTGGCCGTCTCCATGACGAGCAGGGTCTCCCCCTGCCGCCCCAGGTGCTGGACGCCACGCAGCTCGTGGTCAGCGAGCTCGTGACCAACGCCCGCAAGTACGCTCCCGGCCCCGTCATGCTCGACCTGCACCTCATCGGCGACCAGGTGGAGGTCGTGGTCTGGGACAGCGACCCCGCGCTGCCCGTCGCCCGGCCGGCCGACCCCGACCGGGTCGGACAGCACGGACTGGAGATCGTCCTGGCCGTCACCCAGGACTTCGAGGCCCAGCGGGAGCCCGTCGGCAAGCGCGTCACCGCGCGGATCGCGCTCAGTGACGACCGGGGCGACGTGAGCGAGCGGTGTTTCACGTAAAGCACGGTGTTTCACGTGAAACGTGATCCCAATGGCGGGGTTTCACGTGAAACCCCGCGTGGGACGGACGGCGTGGGACGGACGACTCCACGTCGCCCGTCCCACGCCTCGACGGCCTTGACCGCCTCGACCGTCGCGGTGCGACCGGTACGACCGTGTCACGCCTGGTCGTCGCGGTGCGCTGCGTCCTCCTCGTCCTCCTTCGCCTGAACCTCCGGGTCCAGCACGGACGTGTCGCTGCCGTCCACCGAACTCAGCCGGCTCGACTCGGGCACCTCCGTCGGGGCCGGCGGCTCCACCAGCCAGTCGGGGTTGGCCTGCTTGTCCCACCACTTCCAGGCCGCCACGGCACCGCCGGCGATCACGCCGACCAGCGCGAGCACCTTCACGGCGCGCCCGGCCCGGGACCGCCGCGCGTTGCGGCGTGCCATCTTCTGGATCTGCTGGGCCGAGACCTGGCCGCGCAGCGCGGCCAGGGCGGCGGCGCCGCGCGCGGTCGCCTCGTCGGCGACCGGTCCGGCCGCGGCCACGGCCTGCTCGATCCTGGGACGTGAGTACTCGGCGGCCTGCTTGGCGGCCTTGCGGGTGCGGGCCGCCGCCTCCTGTGCGGCCTGGTCCATCTTCGGCGGCACATGCGTGCGGGCCAGCTCCAGGCGCGGGGCCAGATGGGCGTCGTACTGCACACGGGCCTGTTCAGCGGCTTGGGACACCACGGGCGCGAGCCGTACGCGTGCCTCCTGCGCGTAATACGCGGCACGGTCCTTGGCCGTGTCGGCGTAGGGCGCCACCACTTCCGCGGCGTGCAGCACGCTGTCCTTCGCCGAGCCGGTCGCGGCGCGCACGCTGTCGATGCGGGTCACGGGTTCCTCCTCCTCGGTGGCGTACGGTATTTCGACTTTCCACCCTTTTACGGATCATGCCTGTCGGCACGCCCTGCGGCATGCGAGGACGGGCATACGGGTGCTGAACGGAGAAATTCCGGTCAACAGGCGCTTGCGTTCGACACTGCCACGATTCGCCGCCGCCCGCTCCCTTCCCGGGTGAACTCGCGGAGGCCGGGGTCCACACGGCCCACACCGTGCGAGGATCGGAGGATCACGGAAAGACAACGGAAGGCAGACCGTGGCCGAGCAGCTCTACGCCACCCTGAAGACCAACCACGGCGACATCGAGGTCCGGCTCTTCCCGAACCACGCGCCGAGGACGGTCAAGAACTTCATCGAGCTGGCGCAGGGCGACCGCGAGTGGACCCACCCGGCCACGGGCGAGGTGAGCGGCGCCAGGCTCTACGACGGCACGCTCTTCCACCGTGTCATGAGCGGCTTCATGATCCAGGGCGGCGACCCGCTCGGCACCGGCATCGGCGGACCCGGCTACGAGTTCGAGGACGAGTTCCACCCCGACCTGTCCTTCAACAAGCCCTACCTCCTGGCCATGGCCAACGCAGGCCCCCACACCAACGGCTCCCAGTTCTTCATCACGGTCTCCCCGACCACCTGGCTGAACCGCAAGCACACCATCTTCGGCGAGGTCACCGACGCGGCGAGCCAGAAGGTCGTGGACGCCATCGCCAACGTGCCGACCAGCCGCCCCAACAACCGGCCGCTGACCGATGTCGTCATCGAGACGGTCGTCATCGAGAAGCGTGAGCGCTGAGGCCGGACGTCCGCCGGGAACCGACGGGAACCAATCGCCCCGCTCGTCCGTAAGGATGAGCGGGGCAGGGTAATGCCGGGGGTACCGCCACCGACGAGCAAGGGGACCGCATGGACCAGGCCGCAGGCAGCACGCCGGACGCCCGGAGCCTGCCCGTGTGCTACCGGCACCCGGACCGTGAGACCGGCATCCGCTGCACCCGCTGCGAACGCCCCATCTGCCCGGAGTGCATGGTCAGCGCCTCCGTCGGTTTCCAGTGCCCCGAGTGCGTGCGCGCCGGATCCGGCACCGGGCACACTCCGGCCGCGACCCGGCCGCGCACGGTCGCGGGCGGCACACTGACGGCGGACCCGCGGCTGGCCACCAAGATCCTGATCGGCGTCAACCTCGCCGTCTTCCTGGTCCAGCTCTCCGTCGGCGACCGCTTCACGAATCGGTTCCTGCTGCTCGGCGGCCACACCTACGCCCCCTACCTCACCGGCCCCCAGGGCATCGCCGACGGCCAGTACTACCGGCTGCTCACCGCGATGTTCCTGCACAGCGGCTATATCCACATCCTGTTCAACATGGTCAGCCTGTGGTGGATCGGCGGCCCGCTGGAAGCGGCCCTCGGCCGCGCCCGCTACCTCGCCCTGTACTTCGTCTCGGGCCTGGCCGGCAGCGCGCTCACCTATCTGCTCGCCGCCCCGAACCAGCCCTCGCTCGGCGCCTCCGGGGCGATCTACGGGCTCTTCGCCGCCACCGCCGTCCTGATGCGCCGGCTCAACTACGACCTGCGGCCCGTCATCGCCCTGCTGGTGATCAACCTGATCATCACCTTCGGCGTGCCGCACATCGCCTGGCAGGCCCACGTCGGAGGGCTCGTCGCCGGTGCGGTCACGGGATACGCGATGGTGCACGCCCCGCGCCGGAACCGGGCCCTCGTCCAGTACGGCGCCTGTGCCGTCGTGCTGGCCGTCGTGGTCGTCCTGACGCTGGTGAGGACCGCTCAGCTCACCTGATGTCGAACCGTTGTCCACAGACGGTGGCCGATCCTGTGCACACCGTGCGGGAACAACGGTGCCCCCTTTCACCCGGATGAGTTTTCGCAGGTGAGGTAGGGGGCGATCGTGTGTTCGGGGAGCGGTAGGCCAGTCACACCGGCGTCAACCGCTGATGAGTTATCCACAGATCTTCTTCTTTTCCCCAGCTCTTGTGGACAACGCCGGTGGCCTGTGGATAACTCAGCGGACAGTCGTGGGCAGAACTGCCCCGACCCGGCCGGCCGAGAGGTCGGCCGCGGCTACTTCCACTGCGTGGAGACACCGAAGCCGGCGGCGATGAAGCCGAAGCCGACCACGATGTTCCAGTTGTCGAGGGCGTCGATCGGGAGCGAGCCGTCGGTCACGTAGAAGACCACGATCCAGGCCAGACCGATGATGAACATGGCCAGCATGACCGGCGCGACCCACGCGCGGTTGGTCAGCTTGATGGCCTGCCCCTGCTTCGCGGGGGGCGGCGTGTAATCGGCCTTCTTGCGGATACGTGACTTCGGCACGAGGGTCTCTCCTGTCGATGCGCTGCGTGGCCGCGCAGACAACTGGTCGGGCTCGGGGCAGCGTACAAGGGGACACTGATTGCTCCCCCGGGCGTCCGTTAGCGTAGTGCTTCCGCGGCGCCGAAGGAGATAAGGGTACGTTGAGCAATTCTGCCGACTCCCCCGGGACGGGATCAACGGGTGCCGGCCCCGCGCGTGGGCCGCGTGTCCGGCCGGTGCGGATCCTGACCCTGGGCGTCTTCGCCCTCGCCGGTCTCATCTTCTTCACCAGCTTCGACACGGCCAAGGGCACCGACATCCGCACCGACGCCTCCCTGTTGAAGCTGTCCGACCTGATCCAGGAGCGCAGCCTCAAGAACAAGGGGCTGGACGAGTCCAACGCGAAGCTGCGCGGGAAGGTCGAGTCGCTGGCGGAGAGCGACGACGGCAGCACCAAGGCGCAGGACGAGCGGCTCACCGGCCTGGAGAAGAGCGCGGGGACGAAGAACCTCACGGGCAGAGCGGTCACCGTCACGCTGAACGACGCGCCGCCGAACGCGACCGCCAAGCTGCCCGGCTATCCGGAGCCGCAGCCCGACTACCTGGTGATCCACCAGCAGGACCTGCAGGCCGTGGTGAACGCCCTGTGGCAGGGCGGGGCCCAGGGCATCAAGGTCATGGACCAGCGGCTGATCTCCACCAGCGCGGTGCGCTGCGTCGGCAACACGCTGATCCTCCAGGGCCGGGTGTACTCACCGCCGTACAAGATCACCGCGGTCGGTGATCCGGACAGGCTCCAGCAGGCTCTCGCGGCGAGCAAGGCGATCCAGACGTACATGGTGTACGTGAACGTCTACGGTCTCGGCTGGAAAGTGACCGACGACGGCACGGTGACTCTGCCGGGCTACTCGGGCACAGTGGATCTGCACTACGCGAAGCCCGTGAAGTAGCCGCAGTAGCCGCCCTCGCAGGAGGCCGCCGGTGCGCGTGATCGTCAGGACCGTCAGCGAACTGTGCATCACGGTAGGCGCCGTGATGGTGCTCTTTGTCGTCTATGTGTTGTTCTGGACGGGCGTGCGGGCCGACGGCGCGATGAGCGACCAGATCGACCAGCTCCAGCAGCAGTGGGCGAAGGGGCCCCTGCGCCCCGCGGCGGGAGCCCAGGCTTCCGCCGGCCGCGGGGCTTCTGCGAGTCCGCCGCGGCAGCCGTCGTACCACTACGGCCGGGCTTTCGCGATCATGTACATCCCGCGGCTCGGTTTCACGTGGAACAAGCCGGTGCTTCAGGGCACGGGCGCGGACGTGCTGCGCAAGGGGCTCGCGCACTACGCGGGGACGGCCCGGCTGGGCCAGGTCGGCAATTTCGCGGTCGCGGGGCACCGGCGGACGTACGGCGATCCGTTCAAGGACTTCCCCCGGCTGCGGCGGGGCGACGCGGTCGTACTGACGGACGGGACGACCTGGTTCACGTATCGGATCGACAAAGGGCCCTACAAAACCGTGCCGTCCGACGTTGAGGTGATCGACCCTGTGCCACGTAAGTCCGGGTATACGCGCCCGGGCCGCTATCTGACGCTGACCACCTGCGATCCGGAGTGGGGGCACAGCCACCGGCTGATCGCATGGGCGCACCTGGACTCCACACAGCCTGTGGAGGCAGGCGAACCGAAGGCCCTGCGCCGTTAGTCTGGTGCGGTACGGCGTGGGTTACCGGTGCCGTGGCGAGACGGAAGGGACGGCATGTACGGCTGGATCTGGCGGCATCTGCCGGGGAACGCGTGGGTCAGGGCCCTCATCTCCATCGTCCTGGTCCTGGCCGTGGTCTACGCCCTCTTCCAGTACGTCTTCCCGTGGGCCGAGCCGCTGCTGCCCTTCAACGATGTGACGGTGGACAACCAGTGAGTGCGCGGATTCTCGTCGTCGACAACTACGACAGCTTCGTCTTCAACCTCGTGCAGTACCTGTACCAGCTGGGTGCCGAGTGCGAGGTGCTGCGCAACGACGAGGTGTCGACGGCGCACGCCCAGGACGGTTTCGACGGCGTGCTGCTGTCCCCGGGGCCGGGCACGCCCGAGCAGGCGGGCGTGTGCGTGGACATGGTCCGGCACTGTGCCGCGACCGGTGTGCCGGTGTTCGGTGTGTGCCTGGGCATGCAGTCGATGCAGGTGGCGTACGGCGGTGTGGTGGACCGGGCGCCGGAACTGCTGCACGGCAAGACGTCGTTGGTGGAGCACGAGGGCGCGGGTGTCTTCGCGGGGCTGCCGTCGCCCTTCACGGCGACGCGCTACCACTCCCTGGCCGCCGAACCGGCCACCGTGCCGGCCGAGCTGGAGGTCACGGCCCGTACGCGGGACGGGATCATCATGGGGCTGCGCCACCGCGAACTGCGGGTGGAGGGCGTGCAGTTCCACCCGGAGTCGGTGCTGACGGAGCACGGGCACCGGATGCTGGCCAACTGGCTGGTGGAGTGCGGCGACGAGGGTGCGGTGGCGAGGTCTGCGGGGCTTGCCCCGGTGGTGGGCAGGGCCACGGCGTGACCGCGTTGCGCCCGGAGCGCGAGACCGAAGCCTCGTACGGCGGTGCGTCGTACGGGGCTTCCGGTGCGCTGGGGGACTGGGGCGCGACGGAGCACGGGGCGGCATTCGACGGGGGCGCGGGTCCCTCTTCCGGCGCCGAGCAGGCGTACCGGGCGCCGCTGGACGACGAGACGATGGCGCTGCGGGTGCCGGGGGCCGGGGATCCACTGGCCACTTCGGGCGGGCCCACGTTCGCCTCTGCGGCCTCCTCGGTCACATCGGCCCCTGGACCTCCGGGGGGCGGCCGCGCGGCCCGCAGAAAGGCCGCCAGGCGGCGTGGCGGGCGTCATGGCGGTACGGCGGGTACGGCCGGCCCGGGGCGCGCCGGTGAGCCGGGGGCGTCGGCCGAGCCGGAGCGGCCACTGTCCCGGGTCGAGGCCCGGCGGCAGGCGCGGCTGCGCAAGCCGAGTCCGGCGGTGCTGGCGAGCCGGGCGATCGGCGAGATGTTCATCACCACCGGTCTGCTGATGCTGCTGTTCGTCACCTACCAGTTGTGGTGGACGAACGTGCGGGCGCACGCGCAGGCCGGGCGGGAGACGAGCAGCCTGCAGCACGACTGGGAGAGCGGCAAGCGCAGCCCCGGCGTGTTCGAGCCGGGGCAGGGTTTCGCGATCCTGCACATCCCGAAGCTGGACGTGGTGGCGCCGATCGCCGAGGGCGTCAGCAAGACGAACGTGCTCGACAAGGGGATGGTCGGGCACTACGGCGAGGCCCCGCTGAAGACGGCGATGCCGGACGCGAAGACGGGGAACTTCGCGCTGGCGGCGCACCGGAACACGCACGGTGAGCCGTTCCGGTACATCAACAGGCTGAAGCCGGGCGACGCGGTCGTCGTGGAGACGCAGGACAAGTACTTCGTGTACAAGGTGACGTCGACGCTCCCGGTGACGTCGCCGGCCAACACCGGTGTGCTGGACCCGATCCCGCGCGGGTCGGGCTTCACCAAGCCCGGCCGCTACATCACGCTCACCACGTGCACACCGGAGTTCACCAGCAAATACCGGCTGATCGTCTGGGGCAAGATGGTCGAGGAACGCCCGCGCAGCAAGGGCAAGCCGGACGCGCTCGTCGAGTAGGGACCAGGGAACGAAGTGGCAGCGACCGCCGACGACACAGAAGAGCACACGGACCCGACCGGCGCGCCGCCGGGCGCGCGCCGCCGGCGCCCCGGCCGGATCGCGATGGCGGTGAGCGTCTTCGGCGAGATCCTCATCACGGTGGGCCTGTTGCTCGCCCTGTTCGTCGTCTACTCGCTGTGGTGGACGAACGTCATAGCGGACCGCAAGGCGGACAGCCAGGCCCACAAGGTGCGCGACCACTGGGCCCACGCCAAGGACACCGGGCCGGGCGCGCTGGACACGAAGGACGGCATCGGCTTCCTGCACGTGCCGTCCATGCACAACGGCGAGGTGCTGGTCGAGAAGGGCACGGGGACGGACGTCCTCAACGACGGCGTGGCCGGCTACTACACGGACCCCGTCAAGGCCCGGCTCCCGATGACCGGCAAGAAGGGCAACTTCAGCCTCGCCGCCCACCGCGACGGCCACGGCGCCAAGTTCCACAACATCGACAAGGTGAAAAAGGGCGACCCGATCGTCTTCGAGACCAAGGACGACTGGTACGTCTACAAGGTCTACGCGATCCTCCCGGAGACCTCGAAGTACAACGTCAAGGTCCTCTCCCAGATCCCCAGGGAGTCCGGGAAGACCAAGGCCGGCCATTACATCACCCTGACGACCTGCACCCCGGTCTACACCTCCCGCTACCGCTACGTGGTCTGGGGCGAGCTGGTACGGGTGCAGAAGGTGGACAGCGCGCGAACGCCCCCGAGGGAACTGGGTTAGCCGCAGAGCCGAGGAGCACGTGGGCCCCTGCCGGGAGAACCGGCAGGGGCCCACGTCCGTGTGGTGGGGCTCGGTCAGCCGCCGGCGCCGCCGAAGATGTTCGTGCCGCCGTTGTTGCCGCCGCCCTGGTTGCCTCCGTTGCCGCCCTGGCCGAAGGTGACGAGGTCGACGCGGGAGCCCGACTGGACGGTGCTGCCCTGGGGCGGGTTGGACGAGACGACGATCGAGTTCGGGTCCTGCGAGCCCTGGATGTTGCCGACCTGCAGGCCGGCCTGGGCCAGCTGCTGCTGGGCGTCCTTGAGCTTCTGGCCCTGGATGTTCGGGACCTGGACCTGGTTGTTCTGCAGCTTGCCCACGTTGAGCGTGATGGGCGTGTTCTTGGAGAGCTGCTGGCCCGCCTGCGGGTTGGTCGAGAGGACCTTGCCGTCGTCGTCGGGGTTGGTCGTCGGTGTGTCGTTGCAGGTCGGGGTCAGGCCCAGGCCCTGCAGTTCGGTCTTGGCGTCGTCGCAGGACTTGCCGACGAGGTCGTCGGGGACGGTCACCTTCTCCTCGGCCTTGGCGACCGTGAGGGTGATCGTGGAGCCCTTTTCGACCTGGGCACCGAGCGACGGGTTCTGCTCCAGGACGGTTCCGGGCTGCTCGGTCGAGATCTTGGTCTTCTTCTCGACGTTGAACTGATACTTGTCGCTTTCGAGAGTTGACTTGGCGTCGTCGAAGTTCTGACCGAGGACGCTGGGTACGGCGACCTTGGGCGCTCCCGTGGACACCACGATGCTGATCGTGTCGCCCTTCTTGACGTCAGTGCCCGCCTTCGGGTCCTGGGAGCAGACGTTGCCCTTCGGCTGGTTCGCACAGGGCTTACGCGTGGGGTCCCCGAGTTTGAGGCTGGAGTTGGTCGCCATCTTCTTGGCATCGGCGTAGCTGTTGCCGACGAAGTTGGGGGCCTTGAAGGACTGGTCCGCGTTGTGCGCGCCGAACGCCCACTTGCCGATCAGGATCGCGCCGATCAGCACCAGGATGCCGGCGATCACCAGCAGGATCGTGGAGGTGTTGGACTTCTTGGGCTGCTGACGGCGCCGGTCGGGGCGGTCGTCGTAGCCGTAGCCGCCGTCGTCCGGGTTCATCGGCGGGAGCATCGTCGTCGCTCCCGCGGCCCCGGGCTCCTGGCGCAGCGCGGTGGTCGGCTGGTCGTCGCCGTAGCCGACCGCGCCGAGGGCGGCGGTGGCCGCGACGGGCTGGCCGTCGAGGCAGGCCTCGATGTCGGCGCGCATCTCGTCGGCCGACTGGTACCGGTAGTTCGGGTCCTTGACCAGCGCCTTCAGGACGATGGCGTCCATCTCGGGGGTGATCTCGGGGTCGAAGACCGAGGGGGCCTGGGGCTCCTCGCGGACGTGCTGGTAGGCCACGGCCACCGGGGAGTCGCCGACGAAGGGCGGCCGTACCGTCAGCAGCTCGTAGAGGAGGCAACCCGTCGAATACAGGTCCGAGCGGGCGTCGACCTGCTCGCCCTTGGCCTGCTCGGGCGAGAGGTACTGGGCCGTGCCGATGACGGCCGCGGTCTGGGTCATGGTCATGCCGGAGTCGCCCATCGCGCGGGCGATGCCGAAGTCCATGACCTTGACCTGGCCGTTGCGGGTCAGCATGACGTTGGCCGGCTTGATGTCGCGGTGGACGATGCCGGCCCGGTGCGAGTACTCCAGGGCCTGGAGGATGCCGATGGTCATCTCCAGCGTCCGCTCCGGCAGCAGCTTGCGGCCGCTGTGAAGAAGCTCACGGAGCGTGGAGCCGTCGACGTACTCCATCACGATGTACGGGATCGAGACCCCGTCGATGTAGTCCTCGCCCGTGTCGTAGACCGCGACGATCGCGGGATGGTTGAGCGAGGCGGCCGACTGGGCCTCCCGGCGGAACCGGGCCTGGAAGGACGGGTCACGCGCGAGGTCCGCGCGCAGCGTCTTCACCGCCACGGTGCGGCCGAGCCGGGTGTCGTGCGCGAGGTAGACCTCCGCCATGCCACCACGGCCGAGCACCTGGCCCAGCTCGTACCGGCCGCCGAGGCGACGCGGCTCTTCCATGGTTACCTACCAGCCCTCTCCGTCGGTCCCGGCCACGGCGTCTGCGCGCGGCCTGAGGCTCCCGTCCGGGCCTACCGTACCCGGCTCGTTCTGTGTGACCTGGCCAAGCCCGTAACCCGATACGAGACCGGTATCGCAACGTGCGCCGATGTGAAGGGGACGTGACGGGGGTCACTTCTTCGTGTCGAGGACCGCCTTCATGACGTTCTTCGCAATCGGGGCGGCGAGGCCGCCGCCGGAGATGTCGTCGCGGTTGGCGTGCTCGTCCTCGATGACGACGGCGACGGCGACCGGCGAGCTGCCGTCGGCCAGCTTGGCGTAGGAGAGGAACCACGCGTAGGGGTTCGCGCTGTTCGCCACGCCGTGCTGGGCGGTACCGGTCTTGCCGCCGACGGTGACGCCGGGGATCTTGGCGTTCGTGCCGGTGCCCTTCTCGACGACGGTCTCCATCATCGACTGCAGGATCTGCGCGTTCTGGGCCGACAGCGGCCGGCTCATCTCCTCGGGCTGCGTCTTGGCGACCGGGTCGAGGTTGGAGGACTGCAGTTCGTCGACCATGTACGGCTTCATCAGCTTGCCGTCGTTGGCGACGGCCGAGGCGACCATGGCCATCTGCAGCGGGGTCGCGGCGGTGTTGAACTGGCCGATGGAGGACAGCGCGGTCTGCGACGGGTTCATGTCGTCGGAGAACACCGAGGCGTTGGAGCGGACCGGGACGAACTGCTCGGAGTCGAAGCCGAACTTCTTGGCCTCGTCGAGCATCTTCTCGTTGCCGAGGTCGGAACCGATCTTTCCGAAGACGGTGTTGCAGGAGTACTGGAGCGCGACCCGCATCGTCGCGTTCTTGCAGGGGATGTTCCCCTCGTTCTTCAGCTCGGTGCGGGTGCCCGGCATGGTCCAGGGCAGCGGCGAGTCGGTCTTCTCGTCGGCGGAGGTGTACTTGCCGTTTTCCAGCGCCGCGGCCGCCGTGACGATCTTGAAGGTGGAGCCCGGCGGGTAGGTCTCGCGCAGCGCCCGGTTGAGCATCGGGTCGGCCGGGTTGTTCTTCTTCTGCAGGCTGTTCCAGGCCTTCGCGTCCTTGTTGCTGTTGCCCGCGAAGGACGAGGGGTCGTACGACGGGTAGGAGGCCAGGGCGAGGATCTTGCCGGTGGCGGGGTCGAGGGCGACGACGGCGCCCTTGCCGCCCTGCTTCTTCAGACCGTCGTACGCCGCCTTCTGCGCGGACGCGTTGAGCGTGGTGACGACGTTGCCGCCCTGCTGCGGCTTGCCGGTGATCATGTCGAGGGTCTTGCGGAAGAACAGCCGGTCGTCGTCGCCGGTGAGGATGCCGTCGTCGATGGACTCCAGCTGGGTGGCGCCGAAGGCCTGGGAGGCGTACCCGGTGACGGGCGACCACATGGGCCCGTTCTTGTAGGTGCGCTTGTACTTGAGGTCGTTCAGGCCGGTCTTGCTGGTCTCCGTGGACCCGGTGATGGGATTGCCGTCGACGATGATGTCGCCGCGCGGGGTCGAGTAGCGGGCGATGGTGACGCGGCGGTTGCTGGGGTCGTCCTTGAGCTGGTCGGCCTTGACGTACTGGAGCCAGTTGTCGCGCAGCAGCAGGGTCAGGACGAGGAGGCCGCAGAAGATCGCGATCCGGCGCAGGGGCTTGTTCATGTCGGTCGGACCACCTGGGTCATCTCGGCGTCGGGGTTGGCGGCGGGCGCGGGCGCCGGGCGGCGGGCGGTGTCGCTGATGCGGATCAGGATGCCGATGAGCGCCCAGTTGGCGATGACGGAGGAACCGCCGTAGGCCAGGAAGGGCATGGTCATACCGGTCAGCGGGATGAGGCCCATGACACCGCCTGCGACGACGAACACCTGGAGGGCGAAGGCGCCGGACAGGCCGACCGCGAGCAGCTTGCCGAAGGGGTCGCGGGCGGCGAGGGCGGTGCGCACGCCGCGTTCGACGATCAGGCCGTAGATGAGCAGGATCGCCATGATGCCGGCCAGGCCCAGTTCCTCGCCGAAGGTGGCGAGGATGAAGTCGGAGTTGGCGGCGAACTTGATGAGCTCGGAGTGGCCCTGGCCCCAGCCGGTGCCGAGGGTGCCGCCGGAGCCGAACGCCCACAGGGACTGCTGGAGCTGCTCGGTGTGGCCTGCCACTCCCTGCTGGCTGAGCTTGTACTCGCGCATCGGGTCCAGCCAGGCCTGCACACGGGTCTGGATGTGCGACTCGAAGCTGGCCACACCCACGGCGCCGACCGCGGACATCAGCAGACCGAAGACGATCCAGCTGGTCCGCTCGGTAGCGACGTACAGCATGATCACGAACATGCCGAAAAACAGCAGAGACGTACCGAGGTCGGTCTCGAAAACCAGGATGAGGATCGAGATCGCCCAGACGACGAGGATCGGGCCGAGGTCGCGCCCGCGGGGCAGGTACAGCCCCATGACGCGGCGGCTGGCCAGGGCAAGCGCGTCCCGCTTGACCATCAGGTAGCCGGAAAAGAAGATCGCGAGCACGATCTTGGCGAATTCACCGGGCTGGATGCTGAAGCTGCCGATGTGGATCCAGATCTTGGCGCCGAACACGGGCAAGCCGAGGCCAGGGACCAGCGGGAGCAGCAGCAGGACGAGCGCGCAGACCATGGAGATGTAGGTGTAGCGCTGCAGCACGCGGTGGTCCTTGAGGAACACCAGGACGGCCACGAACAGGGCGATGCCCATCGCCGTGTAGATCAGCTGGTTGGTCGCCTTGCCGCCGGCCACGTTGATGGACTGCAGCAGCTTGGACTGGTCCAGGCGCCAGATGCAGACCAGGCCGAGTCCGTTGAGGAGGGTGGCCAGGGGCAGCAGCAGCGGGTCGGCGTACGGGGCGAACTTCCGTACGACGAGGTGGGCGACGCCGGCCAGCAGGCCGAGGCCGAGGCCGTAGCTCAGCAGTCCGGCGGGGACCTTGTCGTCGATGGCGAGGCCCACGTTGGCGTAGGCGAACACGGGGATGGCCACGGCGAAGACGAGCAGGGCCAGCTCGGTGTTGCGGCGGCTCGGCGCGCCGATGGCGCCGATCGTGGACGTGTGGTGCGTCGACGCGTGCGTGTTGTGTGTACTGCTCATGGTTGGAGGGGGCCTCTCACGGCTCGCTTATTGCTTGCCGCACTGATCGACGACCTTCTGCTCATCCTCGGAGAGGCTCGGGCCGGGGTTGGCGGTGGCGGACGCGCTGGGGGTCGGGGACGTGGACGGGGACGTCTTGGAGCCCGACGAGGGCTTCGTCGACGCCTTGGACGTGAGTGTCGACGGGGTGGTTCCCGTGGCGTCCTTGCCCTTGCCGTTCTTGGCGTTCCCCTGGCTCTTGTCCGCCGCGTCCCGTTCGGCCTGCTTCCGGCACGCGGAAGCCTGCACGGCGAGCGCCTCGACCTTGGCGCGGGCCTGTCCGAGGTCACCGGCCGCGATCGTGTTCCTGACCTGCTTCTGCTGGTACGGCGGCAGGTACTTGAGTTCGATCTCGGGGTGGTCCTTCTCCACGCTGGACAGCGACACCCAGGCCAGGTCCTGGCTGATGCCGCGGTACAGGGCGACGTGCTGGTCGTTGGCGCCGACGTAGTACTGCGTCTGCGTCCAGCGGTAGCCGCCGTACAGGCCGCCGGCGATGACGGCCAGCGCGAGCGCGGTGTAGAGGGATCTCTTGAGCCACTTGCGGTTCTTGCGGTGGGACTTGGTGAAGTCCGCGTCGCCGTAGTCGCCGAAGCCGCCGGTGGGCACGAAGCCGGTGGTGTCGCCGGAGCCGGGCGGGCCGAACTCCCCGCCGCCGTGGGCCTGCCGGCCCAGGTGGGAGGCGCGGCCGGCCGGGGTCTGCATGATGCCGTTGTCGTGCAGATGGTGCTGGTTCTCGGCGACGGCGCCGACCACGACCGGGGTGTCGGACAGCTGTCCGGCGAGGGTGTCGCCGGTGTCCAGGTCGAGGACGTCGGCGATGATGACGGTGATGTTGTCGGGGCCGCCGCCGCGCAGCGCGAGCTGGATCAGCTCCTGCACGGTCTCCTGCGGGCCCTGGTAGCTGGCGAGGGTCTCCTCCATCGTCTGGTGGGAGACGACGCCGGACAGGCCGTCGGAGCAGATCAGGTAGCGGTCGCCGGCCCGGACCTCGCGGATCGACAGGTCGGGCTCGACGTGCTCGCCGCTGCCGAGAGCGCGCATCAGCAGCGAGCGCTGCGGGTGGGTGGTGGCCTCTTCCTCGGTGATGCGGCCCTCGTCGACGAGCCGCTGCACCCAGGTGTGGTCCTGGGTGATCTGGGTGAGGACGCCGTCGCGCAGCAGGTAGGCGCGGGAGTCGCCGACGTGCACGAGGCCGAGCCGCTGGCCGGTCCACAGCAGGGCGGTCAGGGTGGTGCCCATGCCCTCCAGCTGGGGGTCCTCCTCGACCATGGAGCGCAGCTGGTCGTTGGCGCGCTGCACGGCGGCGCCGAGCGAGGTGAGGATGTCGGAGCCGGGCACGTCGTCGTCGAGCGTGACCAGGGTGGAGATCACCTCGGAGGAGGCGACCTCGCCCGCGGCCTGGCCGCCCATGCCGTCGGCGATGGCGAGCAGGCGCGGGCCGGCGTAACCGGAGTCCTCGTTGCCCTCCCGGATCATGCCTTTGTGCGATCCGGCGGCGAAGCGCAGTGACAGACTCATGCGCACCTCGCCCGTCGGCTCCTGCAGCCGGTCGTGTCGAGCCACACTGCCCACCCTCCGGTCGGGAGCGCGCCGGGGACCGTGGTGCGGTCCTCCGCCGCGTGCTCGCTCCGCTCGCGCTCACTCATGATGTAGCACTACTTCCGCAGCTCGATGACGGTCTTGCCGATGCGGATCGGCGCGCCCAGCGGGATAGGTGTGGGGGTCGTCAGCCGGGACCGGTCCAGATAGGTGCCGTTGGTGGAGCCGAGGTCCTCGACGATCCACTGGCCGCCCTGGTCCGGGTAGATCCTGGCATGGCGGCTGGAGGCGTAGTCGTCGTCCAGCACGATCGTCGAGTCGTGCGCCCGGCCCAGGGTGATGGTCTGGCCCTGCAGCGCGACGGTGGTGCCGGTCAGGGTCCCCTCGGTGACGACCAGCTTGCTGGGGGCATTGCGGCGCTGGCGGCCGGCGCCGCCCTGCTGGCCGCGCTGTTGCGGCGGCGCGGCGGCCTGCCGGGCGGCCGCCTGGGGCCGCTGCGCTTCCCTGCGGGCGCCGCGCTGGGTGACGCGCGTACCGAACAGGTCGCTGCGGATGACCTGCACGGCCACGATCACGAACAGCCACAGTACGGCCAGGAAACCCAGCCGCATGACCGTCAGGGTCAGCTCTGACATTGCCCCCGCTTCACCCTTCGGCTTGCCGGTAAATGATGGTGGTGCTGCCCACGACGATCCGCGAGCCGTCGCGGAGCGTAGCGCGGGTGGTGTGCTGCCCGTCCACCACGATGCCGTTGGTGGAGCCGAGATCCTGGATCGTCGAGGGCGTTCCGGTCCGGATCTCGCAGTGCCGGCGGGAGACGCCGGGGTCGTCGATCCGCACGTCGGCCTCGGTGCTGCGGCCCAGCACCAGGGTCGGGCGGGAGATCTGGTGGCGGGTGCCGTTGATCTCGATCCAGTAGCGGGTGCGTCCGCCGCTCATCGGGGCGGCGGCGGGGCGCTGGGTGGCGGGCTGCGGGTAGCCGTAGCCGCCGGGCCGGGCGCCGGGCGGCGGCGCGGACGGCATGGGGGGCGCTCCGGCGGGCGCGGCGGGCGGGTAGCCGTAGCCGCCGCGGGCGCCGGGCGCGGGCCGGCCGGCCGGGGACGCCGAGGGGGCCTCGGGAGCCTGCTGGCTGCTGGAGGAGGCGAGGGTGCGGCTGCGCACCCGGTACAGACCGGTGTCGAGGTCCTCGGCCTTCTCCAGGTTGACCTTGATGGGGCCCATGAAGGTGTAGCGCTGCTGCTTGGCGTAGTCACGGACCATGCCGGCCAGCTCGTCGCCGAGCTGCCCGGAGTAGGGGCTGAGGCGCTCGAAGTCCGGCGCGCTCAGCTCCACGATGAAGTCGTTGGGTACGACCGTCCGGTCGCGGTTCCAGATCGTGGCGTTGTTGTCGCACTCGCGCTGGAGCGCACCGGCGATCTCCACGGGCTGGACCTCGGACTTGAAGACCTTCGCGAAGGTGCCGTTGACCAGGCCTTCGAGCCGCTGCTCGAACTTCTTCATGACTCCCACGGGGCACCTCCTCCGTCGCTGCCGTTGCTGCCGTGTCGTGCTGTGTGCCGCTGCCTTGCTTCTGCCTAGCTTCTGCCTTGCTTCTGTCCTGCTCCCGCCGTGCTTCCGCTGTGCGGGGGTCTCGCTCACTGATCGTATCTACGTGCCCGGCAATCAGCCGGTTCCCCCAGCGGCTCCCCCTCGAACTCCTTCTCCTTGTGTGAAGGATCGTAGAGGCGGGCGAACTCCAGTGTCCCGCACCCGGCTGTGCACCCGGCCCGCCTCCTGGACAGATGCCCGGGACCGGTACGAGGTTGATACGTGAACCTCGTCTCCTTGGTACGAAGCGGCGGCGGAGGGGGCCCTGAGGTGCGGCGGGGGCGCCGGCCGGCCCGCGGGGCGGCCCGGGAAACGGATGTGAATCCACCCCGTACGGCGTGCTAATGTTCTGGATGTCGGAAGGGGCGCCCCGCAAGGGAGAGGCCCGGAAGACACACCCAATGCGCGGGTGGCGGAATAGGCAGACGCGCTGGATTCAGGTTCCAGTGCCCGCAAGGGCGTGGGGGTTCAACTCCCCCCTCGCGCACATCGACGGCAACGGGCGGATCGTTACTACGATCCGCCCGTTCCGCTATGTCCAGACTTGTGTGGTCTGCGCGGGTTCCGGTGTGACGAGGTTCTCAGGCGGCCGTACCGGGCTGCGGTGCCGCGAGGGTGGGGCGAGGGTGGGCGTACCGCCATCCATCGGGACCGGTGCGAGGGTGGGCGTACCGCCGTACATGGGGAGTGAGACGTGACCTCGTACCGTCACGCCGTGGAGCGGGCCGACAGTTCCGATCTGGCCTGCGGTGTCGTGCTGCACTCCGCGCCGGGTTACCCCGCCTTCCCGGTACGGCTGGCGACCGAGCTGTTCCTGCGGGCCAGGGCCCGGATCGCCGGCGAGGGACCGGTGACACTGTGGGACCCCTGCTGCGGCAGCGGCTACCTGCTGACCGTGCTGGGGCTGGTGCAGCGCCGTTCGCTACGGCGGGTGATCGCCTCCGACGCCGATCCGGCGCCCCTGGAACTCGCGGCCAAGAACCTCGCCCTGCTCACCCCGGAGGGGCTGAGCGCGCGCGAGCGGGAGCGCCGGGAACAGAGCGAGCGATTCGCCAAGCCCGCGTACTTGGAGGCGGCCGGCGCGGCGGGCCGGCTGCGGGAGCGGCTGCTCGCGGAGGGCGGGGCGCTGCCGGTCACCACCGGCACGGCCGACGTCTTCGACCCGCGCGCGCTGGGCGCCGCCCTCGCCGGGGCGGCGCCGGACGTGGTGCTGACGGACCTGCCCTACGGGGAGCGGACGCACTGGACGGGCAGCGTGCCCGAGCAGCCGGTGACCGGCCTGCTGGGCTCGCTGGCGTCGGTGCTGCCCGAGCACGCGGTGATCGCCGTCACCGACCGCAGCCGCAAGATCCCGGTGGCTCCGGTACGCACGCTGGAACGGCTGAAGATCGGGACGCGATCGGCGGTGCTGGTCCGGGCGGCGGACGTGCGGGAAGCGCTGGGGTGAGCCGGGCCGCGGGGGTGCGGGAAGCGCTGGGCCGAGCCGGGCCGCGAGGGGTGCGTGAGGGCCCGGGGTGGTGATCACCCCGGTGGTATGTTGCCCCGGCCGGTGGGACACCGGTGTGTGTACGGCAGGCCCGTATCGCAGTGGTGCCGGTGTGTGTACGGCAGAGAGGACGCCCGTGGCTACCCCGCCCCCGACTCTTCGGGTGAGCACGCGCAACGCCCGCTTCCAGCAGTGGGAGGCGCTCCTCGGCAACCGGGCGAAGCGGCAGCGGGCGGGCGAGTTCGTCGTCCAGGGAGTCCGCCCCGTCACCCTCGCGCTGGACAACGGCTGGCCGCTGCACGCCGTCGTGTACGCCGGTGACCGTGCCCTGTCGCAGTGGGCCGAGGACACCCTGAAGCGGGTCGACCGCGCGGTGCAGCGGGTCAAGATGGACTCCGCCCTGCTGCACGAGCTGGGCGGCAAGGACGAGTCCACCCCGGAACTCCTGGTCATCGCCGAGATCCCGCCGGACGACCTCGACCGCCTCGCGCCGCAGGAGGACTTCCTGGGCCTGGTGTTCGACCGCCCGACCACGCCCGGCAACATCGGCTCACTGCTGCGCTCGGCCGACGCCTTCGGCGCCTCCGGGCTGATCGTCTGCGGTCACGCCGCCGACGTCTACGACCCTAAGTCGGTGCGCGCCAGCACCGGTTCGCTGTTCGCCGTGCCCGCGGTCCGGGTGCCGGCCCCACGCACGGTCCAGGACTGGGTGACGGGCCTGCGCGCGGGCGGGGCCGCGCCGCGCATCCTCGGCACGGACGAGCACGGCAGCCGGGACATCACCGAGGTCGACCTGACGGGCCCGGTGCTCCTGGTGATCGGCAACGAGACGTCCGGGATGAGCGCGGCCTGGCGCGAGCTGTGCGACGAGACGGTGCGCATCCCCATCGGCGGCGCAGCCAGCTCCCTCAACGCGGCCAACGCCGGCACCGTCGCCCTCTACGAGGCGGCCCGGCAACGGGGCTTCGCGCGCGTACGGAACCGGGACCGGGACCGGTGAGGTTTTCCACAATCGCTGAGTTGTCCACAGGCGGCTGACGGGTCCGGGTCACCGGCTGTACGGTCGGCACGAGTTGATGTTCACGCCGGTGCGCGGGCCGGTGTTCGTGCTGGGGGAGGCGGTCGGGGTGACCGGGACCGGTGTGCGGATGACGGAAACAGCGGAGCAGGCGGGTCCGGCGGAGAGTCCAGAGGACGGCGTGGTGGCCGCCAGGCTGCCCCGGGCGCGCGGCTTCGCCCAGTGGCCGGCGCCGGGTTCGCCGAAGCGGGAGGGCAAGGCGCTGCGGTCGAGCGTGCCGCGGAGCGCGCATGGCACGTTCGAGGCGGACGGCTCCCGCCCGGACCCGGTGCGTGCCGTGGAGGAGTCCAACGCCGACCGCATCCCGGAGCTGACACCGATACGGGTGGGCCGGATGGCGGCCACCCCGTTCGCGTTCCTGCGCGGCTCGGCCGGCCTCATGGCGTACGACCTGGCGCGTACCCCCGTCACCGGCATCGGCGCCCAGATCTGCGGCGACGCGCACGCGGCCAACTTCGGCCTGTACGGCGACGCGCGCGGCGGTCTGGTCATCGACCTCAACGACTTCGACGAGACGGTGCACGGTCCTTGGGAGTGGGACCTGAAGCGGCTCGCCGCCTCCCTGGTGCTGGCCGGCCGTGAGGCGGGCGCCGACGAGGACGTGTGCCGCGCGGCCGCCCACGACGCGGTCGGCGCCTACCGGCGCACCATGCGGCTGCTGGCCAGGCTGCCGGTCCTGGACGCCTGGAACGCCATCGCGGACGAGGCACTCGTCTCCCACGCCGACGCCCACGATCTGCTCGGCACCCTGGAGCGGGTCTCCGAGAAGGCGCGGGCCAACACCAGCGGCCGGTTCGCGGCCAAGTCGACCGAGGCCGCGGAGGACGGCGGGCGCCGCTTCGTCGACGCGCCGCCGGTGCTGCGCCGGGTCCCGGACGCGGAGGCCGCCGCGGTGGCCGCGTCCCTGGAGTCGTACGTGACGACGCTGTCCGAGGACCGGCACCCGCTGCTCGCCCGGCACGCGGTGCACGACGTGGCCTTCCGGGTCGTCGGCACGGGCAGCGTGGGCGCCCGCTCGTACGTCGTGCTGCTGCTGGACCACCGCGGCGAACCCCTGGTCCTCCAGGTCAAGGAGGCCCGCCCCTCGGCGCTGGTGCCGCATCTGGCCCCGGCCGGGTTCGCGGCGCCGCCGGTGGAGCACGAGGGACGCCGGGTGGTCCTCGGCCAGAAGCGGATGCAGGTGGTCAGCGATATTTTGCTGGGCTGGACCACGGTCGAGGGCAGGCCCTTCCAGGTTCGCCAGTTCCGCAACCGCAAGGGCAGCGTCGACCCGGCCGCGCTCGCCGCCGACCAGATCGACGACTACGGCCGCATGACCGGCGCCCTCCTGGCCCGCGCCCACAGCCACAGCGCCGACCCCCGCGCCATCGCCGGCTACTGCGGCAAGAACGAGGAACTCGACGAGGCCGTCTCCGCCTTCGCCCTCACCTACGCCGACACCACAGAACGCGACCACACCGCCCTGACGACGGCCATCAGAACGGGCCGCATCGCAGCGGAACAGGGTGTCTGAACAATCCAACGTGCACGACCCGAGTGGCGGCACCGAAACCCACCCAGGAGCGCGGGACTGTGTCGATGTGCGGCTCCGCCGCGCGGGCGCGACATGCGGGTGCCGCAACGCAGCATGCGGCACGGCGGCCCACCCAGGGGCGCGGGACTGTGTCGATGTGCGGCTCCGCCGCGCGGGCGCGACATGCGGGTGCCGCGACACAGCATGCGGCACCGAAACCCACCCAGGGGCGCGGGGAACTGCGCGAGAAACCACAACGCACCCGCACCCGGCATCGATTCCACACCCCCATCACGCACCCCACCCGGCCCGAGACCAGCACAGCGATACTCTGGGCCGCGTGACCTCCCCCGAACCCGCTCAGTCCCCGCCGCCGCGCCCCGAGGAACGGCTCGAGCGGGCCGTACGGGCCGCCGAGCAGGCCTTGATCGAGTACGAGATCGCCGTGGAGACCTTCCGCGTCGAGGTCGAGAACTTCTCCCGGCTGCACGAACAGCGCCTCGGCCCCCTCTACGCCCGCCTGGAGGAGCTCGACGCCCGGATCGCCGAGGCGAAGGCCGCCCGCACCGGGGACCCGGAGGACATCCGCCGCGCCGAGGAGGCCCGCGCGCAGGTCACGCCCATCCCCGGCGTGGAAGAGCTGCTGCACGGCTGGATGGACGGCCACGGCCTGTTCCCGGAGGCCACCGCCATGCTCACCGACCAGGAGGTACGGCCCCCCGAGCGGGTGCGCCCCAGCGAGGAGGCCCGCAAGCTCTACCGCGAGCTGGCCCGCAAGGCGCACCCCGACCTCGCCCAGGAGGAACCGGAGCGGGAGCGCCGGGAGGAGTTCATCACGCGGGTGAACGCCGCCTACGCCCGCGGTGACGAGGCCCTGTTGAAGGAGCTGGCCGAGGAGTGGGCGGCGGGCCCGGTGCCGCCCGAGCGGCGCCCGAGTCCCAGCGAGGAGCTGTACGCCCGCCTCGAATGGCTCGCCCAGCGCAAGGAACTGCTCTCCCTGGTCGCCCGCGAACTGGAGGAGGGCGCCATCGCCGGCATGCTGCGCCTCGCCCCGGACGACCCCGACGGCCTCCTGGAGGAGATCGCCGGCAAGCTCCGCGACGACATCGCCGCGCGCGAGACCGAGCTTGCCGCGCTGCTGGACGGGGAATGAGGCGCGGCGCTCTTCGGGTAGCGTCGGGGGCATGAGTTTCGGAGCTGGTGTGCCCACGGTCGAGGTCGGCGACCTCAAGGACGGCGACTTCCTGCTGGACGTCCGCGAGGACGACGAGTGGCAGGCGGGCCACGCCCAGGGGGCACTGCACATCCCGATCAGCGAGTTCGTGGCCCGCTACGGCGAGCTGACCGAGGCCGCCCCGCAGGACGGCCGCGTCCATGTGATCTGCCGTTCCGGCGGCCGCTCGGCCCAGGTCACCATGTACCTGGCCCAGCAGGGCATCGACGCGGTGAACGTCGACGGCGGCATGCAGAACTGGCAGGCCGCGGGCCGACCGGTCGTCACCCCCGACGGCAAGCCCGGCCACGTCCTGTAGGTCCCCGCACCGCCGGAACCCGGCCCCGCCGGCCCGTCAGCTGAGCGGGTGCGCCGCCAGCAGGTCTCCGAGGGCCTCCTCGTACGCCGCCGCCGGGCCGAGAGACAGTTCCAGGTGCTTGGCCCAGGCGTGGTACCGGTGCAGCGGGTAGTCGGTGTCCGCGCCGAACCCGCCGTGCAGGTGCTGCGCCGTCTGGACGACCCGGCGCACACCGTCCGCCGCCCAGATCTTCGCCACCGCCACGTCTCCGGACACGGGCAGCGCCCCCGGCGCCCCGGAGGCGATCCGCCAGGCCGCCTGCCAGAGGGTGGCCTCCATGGCGCGCAGGTCGATGTACCGGTCGGCGGCCTGCACGGCGACCGCCTGGAACGTCGCGAGCGGATACCCGAACTGCTCCCGCTTGCTGGTGTATTCGCTGGTCATGCGCAGCACCTGTTCACCCAGCCCGAGCGCCAGCGCGCAGGTGCCGGTGGCCAGCAGCGCGTGCAGCCACTCCCAGGCGCCGTCCGTCTCGATGACGTCGGCCGCGTCCAGCCGCACCACCCGCAGCCGCAGTTCCGCCAGCCGCTCCCCGGTGGTGGAGATCTGCTCGGCGAGCACCACGCCGTCCTGCTCGCGCGGCACCAGCGCCAGCACGGTCCGGTCGCCGCCGGTGTGCGCCGGTACGACGACGAGGTCCGCGTCGTAGGCCCACGGCACCGCCGTCTGCACGCCCTCCAGCAGCCAGCCCGTCCCGTCGCGGCGCGCGGTCACGGCGAGCCCGGCCGGGTCGTGCCCGCTGCGGCCACTGCCGGCCACGGTCAGCACGACCTCGCCGCGCCCGGCCCGGGACAGCAGCCGCTCCCTCAGCTCCTTCGTCCCGTGGGTCTGGACGAGCGCTGCTGCCGCGTTGTGCTCCAGCAGCGGGACCCGGGCCAGTACCCGCGCGGACTCGCGCAGCACCAGACACAGCGCTACGGCGTCCAGCCCGGCCCCGCCGTACCCCTCGTCGAGCAGCAGGCCCAGCAGGTCCGCGCCGCCGATCCGGCGCCACAGCTCCTGGTCGAAGCCTTCGGCCACGGCGCCGGTGGTGAGCGCCGGGCTCGGCACCGCGTCCGGCGCCACCCCGGCGAACACCCCCTGTGCCGCCTCGGCCGCCGCCCGCTGCTCCTCGCTGAAGGTGAAGTCCACGGCCTGTCCTCCCGGCGCTTCGGGTTACCTGACGGGGCGTCAAGATAGAACAGGTTCTAGGAGAAGGGAACGGCAGGGCACGGAAGGGAAGGAAGCCGGGGCGGCTCTAGCGGTCGAAGTCCAGCTCCACCTTCTCCGTCACCGCGTGCGACTGGCAGGCCAGGACGTACCCCGCCTCGGTCTCCTCCGCCTCCAGAGCGAAGTTGCGGTCCATGCGCACCTCGCCCGACACCAGGAAGGCCCGGCAGGTGCCGCACACGCCGCCCTTGCAGGCGTAGGGCGCGTCGGGGCGGTTGCGCAGCACCGTCTCCAGCAGCGATTCGCCGTCCCGCACCGGCCAGGTGCCGCCGCGTCCGTCGAGGCGGGCGGTGACGGTGCTGTCGGCCGGCGCCGGAGCGGCCTCGGCCGGGACCGCGCTGTCCACGTGGAAGATCTCCTGGTGGATGCGGGACTTCTCCACGCCCAGCCCGCGCAGCGCCTTCTCCGCGCCCTCCACGAGCCCGAACGGCCCGCACAGGAACCAGCCCGCCACCTGATCCACCGGCAGCAGCGCGGGCAGCAGCTCCGCGAGCCGCTCCCGGTCGAGCCGCCCGGACGGCAGGCCGGCCTGCTGCTCCTCGCGGGAGAGCACGGTCACCAGCTGCAGCCGCTCGGGGTAGCGGTCCTTGAGGTCGGCGACCTCCTCCAGGAACATCGTCGAGGCCGCCGTACGGTCGCCGCGTATCAGGCAGAACCGAGCCCGCGGCTCGCGTGCCAGGAGGGTGGAGACGATCGACAGCACCGGCGTGATGCCGCTGCCGCCGACGACCGCCGCGTACAGCCCCGGTGCCGGGTCGAGGGTGAATCGGCCGGCCGGGGTCATCACCTCGATCTCGTCCCCGAGGTTCACTTCCTTGAGCGCGTACGTCGAGAAGGCGCCGCCCTCGACCAGCCGCACTCCGACCCGCAGGGTGCTCGGCCCGTCGCCGCCGGGGGCCGGGGCGGGGGAGCAGATCGAGTAGGTGCGGCGGATCTCCGTGCCGTCCGTCCGGCGGCGCAGGGCGAGGTGCTGGCCGGGCGCGTGCCGGAACTCCTCGCGCAGCTCCGCCGGGACGGTGAAGGTGAGGGCGACGGAGTCGTCGGTGAGCCGGTCGACCGCGGCCACCGGGAGCGGGTGGAAGCGCGCCATCACAACTCCTTGAAGTGGTCGAACGGTTCGCGGCAGGCCAGACAGCGGCGCAGCGCCTTGCACGCGGTGGAGGAGAACCGGCTGAGCAGTTCGGTGTCGTCAGACCCGCAGTGCGGGCAGCGGACCGGCTCGGGGACGACCGGGTCGGTGTCCGCTTCCCACGTCCGGGTGGGACCGAGGGCGAGGGCGACGGGCCCGGCGTCCCGGTGAACGCGGGGCGGCGCTATGCCGAACTCCTTGAGCTTCCGGCGGCCTTCGGGGGAGATGTCGTCCGTGGACCAGGCGGGCGCGAGCACCGTGCGGACGGTGACCTCCCGCATCCCGTGTGCGTGCAGCACCCGCTCGATGTCCAGGCTCATCGCCTCGATGGCGGGGCAGCCGGTGTAGGTCGGGGTGAGATCGACCTCGACGGTGTCGGCACCGCTGACGTGCACCGCGCGCAGGACGCCCAGTTCGCGGAGCGTGAGCACGGGCAGTTCGGGGTCGGGCACCGAACCGGCCAGCTCCAGCAGCTCCGCCTCCAGGGCGGTGGCCGTCACCATGTCGCACCCGGGTGGCTGCGGTGCAGGTGCTGCATCTCGGCGAGCATCCGCCCGAAGGACTCGGTGTGCAGGCCCTGCCGTCCGGCGCCCGCGGACCAGGCCCCGGTGCGCGGGCCCTCGGGCACGGTCAGGGTGGACCGGCCGAGCACGCCGGTGACGGACTCCAGCCAGCGGTCCGCCATGCCCGGCCAGTCGGCGTCCAGGCCGTCCACCGGCTGGAACATCTCTCCGGTGAACCGCCACAGCGCGTCGCACGCCCGCTGCATCCGCTCGTGGCTCTCGTCGGTGCCGTCGCCGAGGCGCAGGGTCCACTGCTCGGCGTGGTCGCGGTGGTAGGCGACCTCCTTGACGGCCTTCGCGGCCAGCGGTGCGAACGGGCCGTCACCGGCGGCGAGTTCGGCGTACAGCAGGTGCTGGTAGGTGGAGAAGTACAGCTGGCGGGCGATGGTGTGGGCGAAGTCGCCGTTGGGCTGTTCGGCCAGCTGGAGGTTGCGGAAGTCCCGCTCCTCGCGCAGGTACGCCAGCTGGTCCTCGTCGCCTGCCATGGAGAGCAGCACCCGGGCCTGGCCGAGCAGGTCGAGCGCGATGTTGGCGAGGGCGACCTCCTCCTCCAGCGCGGGGGCGTGTCCGGCCCACTCCCCCAGACGGTGGGAGAGCACCAGGGCGTCGTCACCGAGGGCCAGCGCGGCGGCGGTGGTGGTGGCGGGGACGGTGGCGGTCACAGGTGCTTCACCCCTTCCGGGATCTCGTAGAACGTCGGGTGCCGGTACGGCTTGTCGGCGGCCGGCTCGAAGAAGGGGTCCTTCTCGTCGGGCGAGGACGCGGTGATCGCGGCGGCGGGGACGACCCAGATCGAGACGCCCTCGCCACGCCGGGTGTACAGGTCACGGGCGTTGCGCAGGGCCAGCTCCGCGTCCGGCGCGTGCAGGCTGCCGGCGTGGGTGTGGGAGAGGCCGCGCCGGGAGCGCACGAAGACCTCCCACAGGGGCCAGTCGGTGTTGGTCATGCTCGTGTCGCTCCCGTCCCACCGGCGGTCCCGGCGTGCTTGGCCGCGTGTGCCGCGGCCGCTTCCCGTACCCACGCGCCCTCGTCGTGCGCGCGCCTGCGCTGAGTGATCCGCTGCTCGTTGCACGGGCCGTTGCCCTTGAGGACCTCCCAGAACTCCGTCCAGTCGATCGTCCCGAAGTCGTGCTGCCCGCGCTCCTCGTTCCACTTCAGGTCCGGGTCGGGGAGGGTGAGGCCCAGGGACTCGGCCTGCGGGACGCAGATGTCGACGAAGCGCTGGCGCAGCTCGTCGTTGGAGTGGCGCTTGATCTTCCACTCCATGGACTGCGCGGAGTGCTGCGACTCGTCGTCCGGCGGGCCGAACATCATCAGCGAGGGCCACCACCAGCGGTCGACCGCGTCCTGGGCCATCGCGTGCTGTTCGGGGGTGCCGTTGCTCAGGGCCAGCAGCAGCTCGTACCCCTGGCGCTGGTGGAAGGACTCCTCCTTGCAGATCCGCACCATGGCCCGCGCGTAGGGGCCGTAGGAGCAGCGGCACAGCGGCACCTGGTTGGTGATCGCCGCGCCGTCCACCAGCCACCCGATCGCGCCGACGTCGGCCCAGGTCAGGGTGGGGTAGTTGAAGATGGAGGAGTACTTCTGGCGGCCGCTGTGCAGCTTGTCGAGCAGCTCCTCGCGGCCGGTGCCGAGGGTTTCGGCGGCGCTGTACAGGTACAGGCCGTGGCCGGCCTCGTCCTGCACCTTGGCCATCAGGATCGCCTTGCGCCTGAGGGAGGGCGCGCGGGTGATCCAGTTGGCCTCCGGCTGCATGCCGATGATCTCGGAGTGGGCGTGCTGGGCGATCTGCCGGACCAGGGTGGCGCGGTAGGCGTCGGGCATCCAGTCCCGCGGTTCGATGCGTTCGTCGGCGGCCACGGCCGCGTCGAAGGCGCGCTGGTACTCCGCCGTCCCGCCGGCGGTGTCCGGTGCGCCGTCCGGTTCCGTGCGGGCCGTGCGCTGCGCGGCTGCTGTGGCCATGCGATCCCCCTGACCTGGGCTCTCGTCGATCACTGTCCCGACCGATCGTTCGGTTCGTGCGATTCCATGGTGGGCCGGGCCGCCACGAGGTGTCAACCGCTGTGGAAAACCCGCGGCAGGGGCTGTGGACAAGCGTCTCGCCGCCGCGCCGGGGCCGGCTGGCGCCGTATGGCCTTGTGAGGTCGCGGTGAAGGGTGTGGGTGGACGACGTGGCGTCGGACACGGTCGGGGATCGGGCGGGGTCCCGGGGCTGCGCTCGGCGGGCCCGGCTGAGTACCGTTCCGTGCGAGCGCCGCCGACGGGCGCTCGCGACCACGCGGCGCCCGGTCCGGGCGGCCGCGGCAGCAGCCGAGACGGGGGACAGGGCGGAATGGACGCGTACGACGAGGACTCGCGGGCCCCGCACGGGCCGGACGAGCCGGCCGAGGCGCCCTCCGGTTCCGGTTCCCCTCCCCCGGGGGCCGGTTCCGAGGGGTCCTCGTGCTCCCTGCCTCCGGGGTCCGGTTCCGAGATGTCCTCCGGTCCCCTCCCCCCGGACCCCGGACCCGAGGCGTCCTCGGCAGCGCCGCTCCCGGACCGCGGCGTACCGGACCTCGGAGTACCGGAGGCCAGGGTGCCTGAGCCCGTTGCGCCTGAGCCCGTTGCGCCGGAGCCCGGTGCTCCGGAGGCCGTCACCCCCCGTACCGGTGTGGCCGCCCTCTCCCGCCGTTACCAGGTCGTCGCCGCGCTCGCCCTAGCGGTCGTGGCCGTCGCCGCCTGCGCGCATCTGGCGATGGTGTTTCTGAGCGTCGCGCCCGCGAACACCGTGTCGAAGGCGCACGGGAAGGCCATCGACGAATGGGTCTTCCCCGAGTTCGAGCAGAACTGGAAGCTGTTCGCGCCCAACCCGCTGCAGCAGAACATCGACGTCCAGGTGCGCGCACAGGTGCGGACCAAGGACGGCGGGGTGAGCACCACCGGCTGGTACGACCTGTCCGCGCAGGACGGCGCGAAGATCGACGGCAATCCGCTTCCCAGCCACACCCAGCAGAACGAGCTGCGGCGGGCCTGGGACTTCCTGGTCAGCACGCACAGCACCGACAACAAACCGGTGGGCCTGCGTGGCTCGCTCTCGGAGCAGTACGTGCGCCGGATCGTCGTCATGCGGCTGTGCGGGGTGGACGCGATCAAGAAGGAGGGCGTCATCGAGCGCGTCCAGGTCCGCTCCAGCACCACCAACGTGGCTCCGCCGGACTGGAGCGGCGAGCGGATCTCCACCAGCCCCGTCTACCGGGTGCTCTCCTGGTGGACGGTGCCCGCCGACGAGGCCGCCGGAGGTGTGCGGTGAACAGCGTCTCCCTGTCCTTGTCGCGCGGCATCGCCCGGGTCACCGGGTCGGCCCTCGGGCCGTACCAGACCGCCGTGGTCCGCATCGGGTTCGCCGGGACCTGGCTGCTCTTCCTGCTGCGCGAGTTCCCCCACCGGCAGGAGCTGTACGGACCCGACAGCCCGTGGAGCCCCGCGCTCGCCGGGCGGCTGACCGAGGACAACCACGCCTTCACGGCCCTGCTCTGGTACGACGGGCAGGCCTGGTTCCAGTGTTTCTACCTGCTGGCGATCCTCGCGAGCGTCCTGCTGCTGCTCGGCTGGCGCACCCGCACCGCCTCCGTGCTGTTCATGGTCGGTGTGCTCTCGCTGCAGAACCGCAGCGTCTTCGTCGGCGACGGCGGTGACAACGTCCTGCACATCATGTCCCTCTATCTGGTTTTCACGCGCTGCGGTCAGGTGTGGTCCCTCGACGCGCGCCGGGAGGCCCGTGCGCGGGCGGCACGCGCGCGTGGGGAACGGGTTCCCGCCGACCGGGTGGGTCCGGTGCTGTGGGCGGTTCTCGGCCTGGCGCTCGGCGTGGTGACCCTGACCGGCCGGCTGGGCCAGGGCCGGCTGGTGCCGGTGCTGATGTGGACGGTCTGGGTGGTCCTCGCCCTGTGGTGGGCCGTGCGGCGCCGGCCGGGCGCGCGGGAGCCCAAGGTGCTGCTCGACGTGATCGCCGACGTCGTGCACAACGGCGCCCTGCTGGTGATCATGACGGAGGCCTGCCTGATCTACGCCACCGCCGGCTGGTACAAGATCCAGGGCTCGCGCTGGCAGGACGGCACCGCCGTCTACTACCCGCTCCACCTGGACTACTTCTCCCCCTGGCCGGGTCTCGCGGACCTGATGTCCAGCAGCGGCACCATGGTCATGCTGGTGACCTACGGGACGGTCCTGGTGCAGGTCGCCTTCCCGTTCACGCTGTTCAACCGGCGGGTCAAGAACGTCCTTCTGGTGCTGATGATGACCGAGCACGCCGTGATCGCGGTCGTCCTCGGGCTGCCCTTCTTCTCGCTGGCGATGATCGCGGCCGACTCCGTCTTCCTGCCGACGTCCTTCCTGAAGAAGGCGGGCGAACGGGCGGTACGCGCGTGCGGGCGGTTCGGCAGGTCCGGGCCGCCCTCGTCCGCGGTGCCGGCACCCCGCGTCTCGGAGGAGGACGAGCCCAGCCGCGTAGGCTTCACCGCATGACCGACCCCGTGAGCCGCTGGCGCGAGCGCGCCGGCGGAGCCGTGCTGCTCGACGGCTTCCACGCCCTCAAGCACGCGCTGCGTTTCGGCGCCGAGGTCCCGGTGGCGGTCACCACCGACCGGCGGGCCACGCTCGCCCTCGCCGGCGAACTGGCGCCGGACCTCACTCGGGCGCTGGACGCGCTGCTCACCGAGGTGTCGCTGACGACGTACGCCTCCCTCGTCCCGCGCCCGCACCCGACCGGCGTGGCCGCGCTCGCCGAACGGCCGTCCCGGGAGGGCCATCTGCGGACGCTGGCGCGCCTGCCGCGCACCGCGCCCGTCGTCGTCCTGGACGAGCCGCGCAACCTGGGCAACGCCGGGGCGGTGATCCGGCTGGCCGCCGGCTTCGGGGCGACCGGTGTGGTCACCACCGGCACGCTGGACCCCTGGCACTCCACCGTGGTGCGCGGCGGGGCCGGGCTGCACTTCGCCACCGCCGTGGAGCGGCTCGCCGTCGACGAGCTGCCGCCGGGCCCGCTGTTCGCCCTGGACCCGGAGGGCGAGGACATCCGGGGTGTGAAGCTGCCCGACGACGCCCTCCTGGCGTTCGGCTCCGAGCGCAGCGGCCTGTCGGCCGGGCTGCGCGCGCGTGCCGACCAGCTGCTGGCGCTGCCCATGCGCCCCCAGGTCTCCAGCTACAACCTCGCCACCAGCGTGGCGATGACGCTGTACCACTGGAGCACGGGGGCGCACACCGCTCCGTAAGGGGCGCGCACACGCGCGCCCCTCGGAGGACTCACGCCCTCGGTGGCCTCACGCCTCCCGGCGGACCTCGACGACCCGGAAGCGGTTCGCCACGAAGGCGCCGTCGCACAGGGCCGCGTTCGCCGCCGGGTTGCCGCCCGAGCCGTGGAAGTCGGAGAAGGCGGCGGTCTGGTTCACGTACACCCCGCCGGTCAGGTTGAGCGAGAGCTGGGCGGCCTCCTCCAGGCACACCTCCTGGACGGTCTGCTCGACCTCGGCGTCGCTGGTGTACGCCCCGACCGTCATGGCGCCCTTCTCACGGACCGTGCGGCGCAGCAGCTCGACCGCGTCATCGACCGAGTCGACGGCGACGGCGAAGGAGACCGGGCCGAAGCACTCGCTCATGTAGGCGGCCTCGTCGTCGGGCTTGGCCCCGTCCAGCTTGACCAGGACGGGCGTGCGCACGACGGCGTCCGGGAACTCCGGGTTGGCGATCTCGCGGGAGGCGAGGGCGACCTCGCCGAGCCCGGCCGCCGCCTCCAGTCGGGACGTCACGTCCGGGTTGACGATGGCGCCCAGCAGGGCGTTGGCGCGGGCGTCGTCGCCGAGCAGGCCGTCGACCGCGCGGGCGATGTCCGCGGTCACCTCGTCGAAGGTCTTGGGGCCCTCGTCGGTGCGGATGCCGTCGCGCGGGATGAGCAGGTTCTGCGGGGTGGTGCACATCTGGCCGCTGTAGAGGGACAGCGAGAACGCCAGGTTGGAGAGCATCCCCTTGTAGGCGTTCGTGGACTCCACGATCACCGTGTTGACGCCGGCCTTCTCGGTGTAGACCTGCGCCTGGCGGGCGTTGGCCTCCAGCCAGTCGCCGAAGGACGTCGAACCCGTGTAGTCGATGATCCTGATCTCGGGGCGGGTGGCGAGCGTCTTGGCGATGCCCTCGCCGGGGCGCTCGGCGACCAGCGCGACCAGGTTCGGGTCGAAGCCGGCCTCGGTCAGCACCTGCCGGGCGACCTGCACGGTGAGCGCGAGCGGCAGCACCGCGCGCGGGTGGGGCTTGACCAGGACCGCGTTGCCGGTGGCCAGCGAGGCGAACAGGCCCGGGTAGCCGTTCCAGGTGGGGAAGGTGTTGCAGCCGATGACCAGGCCGATGCCGCGCGGGACGGGCGTGAACTGCTTGGTCAGGGCCAGCGGGTCGCGCTTGCCCTGCGGCTTGGTCCACTCCGCCGCGTCGGGCGTGCGCACCTGCTCCACGTACGCGTACGCGACCGCTTCCAGGCCGCGGTCCTGGGCGTGCGGGCCGCCCGCCTGGAACGCCATCATGAAGGCCTGGCCGCTGGTGTGCATGACCGCGTGCGCGAACTCGTGCGTCCGGTCGCTGATCCGCTTGAGGATCTCCAGGCAGACCACGGCGCGGGTCTCGGCGCCCGCGTCCCGCCAGGCGCGCTGCCCGGCCTTCATGGCGGGCAGCAGCACGTCCAGGTCGGCGTGCGGGTAGCTGACGTCCAGGTCGATGCCGTACGGGGAGCGCTCGCCGCCCACCCAGTCGTCCGTGCCGGGCTGGCCGAGGTCGAGGCGGGTGCCCAGCAGGGCGTCGAAGGCTGCCTTGCCGGCCGCCGCGTCCAGGCTGCCGTTCTCGCCGTACGCCTTGGGGTGCTCGGGGTGCGGGGACCAGTACGCGCGCGTGCGGATCGCTTCCAGGGCCTGGTCGAGTGTGGGCCGGTGCTTGGCGATCAGCTCGTGCGCGGTCAGTTCGGCGGCCATGCGGGACCAACTCCTCGTCTGAAGAACTCTTCGTCGAGTTCACGACCTGCGCGGAAACAGAGGCAGGAACAGGCGGACAGGGCTAGAGTAACCGAACGATCGGTCGGTACAAGGGGGTCCGCCGCATCTGTGGAAAACCCCGTGCGGGAGGATCGCGCACATGACAGCTCCTGACCTCAGCAGCCCCGTGGCCGTCGTCGGCACCGGCACCATGGGCCAGGGCATCGCCCAGGTCGCGCTGGTCGCCGGCCATCCGGTGCGGCTCTACGACGCCGTCCCCGGGCGGGCCCGCCAGGCGGCCGACGCCATCGGCGCCCGCCTGGACCGGCTCGTGGCCAAGGACCGGCTCACCGGCGCCGACCGGGACGCGGCCCGCGCCCGTCTCACGCCCGCGGACAGCCTCGCCGAACTGGCGGACTGCACGCTGGTCGTCGAGGCCGTCCTGGAGCGCCTGGACGTCAAACAGCAGCTCTTCCGCGAGCTGGAGGAGATCGTCTCCGACGACTGCCTGCTCGCCACCAACACCTCCTCGCTGTCGGTCACGGCGATCGGCGGCGCCTTGCGCAACCCCGGCCGCTTCGTCGGCCTGCACTTCTTCAACCCGGCCCCGCTCCTGCCGCTGGTCGAGGTCGTCTCCGGGTTCGCCACCGACGTCACGTCGGCCACGCGCGCGTACGAGATGGCCCGCACCTGGGGCAAGACCCCGGTGGCCTGCGCGGACACCCCCGGCTTCATCGTCAACCGCATCGCCCGGCCCTTCTACGCCGAGGCGTTCGCCGTGTACGAGGCCCAGGGCGCCGACCCGGCCACCATCGACGCCGTCCTGCGCGAGTGCGGCGGCTTCAGGATGGGCGCGTTCGAGCTGACCGACCTCATCGGTCAGGACGTCAACGAGTCCGTCACCCACTCGGTGTGGCAGTCCTTCTTCCAGGACGTCCGCTTCACGCCCTCCCTCGCCCAGCGCCGGCTCGTCGAGTCCGGCCGGCTCGGCCGCAAGTCCGGGCACGGCTGGTACGACTACGCGGACGGAGCCGAGCGGCCCGAACCGCACACCGCCGACAAGGAGCAGCCCCCCGCCTACGTGGTCGCCGAGGGCACCCTGGAGCCCGCCGGCGAGCTGCTCACGCTGATCCGCGAGGCCGGCATCCAGGTCCGTGCGGACGACGAGGACCACGGCACCCGTCTGGTGCTGCCCAGCGGCGGCCAGCTGGTCCTCGCCGACGGCCAGACCTCCGTGGAGTTCCGGGACGTCGTCTACTTCGACCTCGCCTTCGACTACCGCAAGGCCACCCGTGTCGCCCTGTCCGCCTCCCAGGACACCTCTCCGCAGACCCTCGCCGAGGCCGTCGGGCTCTTCCAGGCGCTCGGCAAGGACGTCAGCGTGATCGGGGACGTCCCCGGCATGATCGTCGCCCGCACGGTCGCCCGGATCATCGACCTCGCGCACGACGCCGTCGCCAAGGGCGTCGCCACCGAGGAGGACATCGACACCGCGATGCGGCTCGGCGTCAACTACCCGCTCGGCCCCTTCGAGTGGAGCCGCTCGCTCGGCCGCGGCTGGGCCTGCGGGGTGCTGGACGAGCTGCACGAGCGCGACCCCTCCGGCCGCTACGCGCCCTCCCTGGCGCTGTACCGGCACGCCTACGCCTCCGAGAAGCGGGAGGGCACCTCATGACCACGGCCCGGCGGGACACCTACACCCCGGAGACGCTGCTCACGGTCGCCGTCCGGGTCTTCAACGAGCGCGGCTACGACGGCACCTCCATGGAGCACCTGTCCAAGGCGGCCGGCATCTCCAAGTCGTCGATCTACCACCACGTCAGCGGCAAGGAGGAGCTGCTGCGCCGCGCCGTCAGCCGGGCGCTCGACGGCCTCTTCGGGATCCTCGGCGAGGAGCACGCGCGCGTGGGGCGCCCCGCGGACCGGCTGGAATACGTCGTCCGCCGCATGGTCGAGGTGCTCATAACCGAGCTGCCCTATGTGACGCTGCTGCTGCGCGTGCGGGGCAACACCGACACCGAGCGGTGGGCGCTGGAGCGGCGCCGCGACTTCGACCACCGGGTCGCCGAGCTGCTGAGCGCGGCGGCCGCCGAGGGTGACGTGCGCGCCGACGTGGAGGTGCGGCTGGCCACCCGGCTGGTCTTCGGAATGGTCAACTCCATCGTGGAGTGGTACCGCCCGGACACGCGGGGCGCCGACGAGCGCGAGGTGGCCGACGCGGTCGTACGGCTGGTGTTCTCGGGCCTGCGGCGGGACTGAGGCGCACCACGCACCACACCCCGGGGAGGCGCACCACACCCCGGGCGGAGCTCCCGGCTCAGTCCTCCGGCTCCAGGTCCTCCTCCTCGAACACCAGCAGCGTGCGCGTGCTCAGCACCTCGGGGAGCGCCTGGAGCCGGGTCAGCACCACCTCGCGCAGCGCCCGGTTGTCGGGCGTGTGCACCAGGAGCAGCACGTCGAAGTCGCCGCCCACCAGGGCGATGTGGGAGGCGCCGGGCAGCTGGCGCAGCTGCTCGCGGACCGTGCGCCAGGTGTTCTGGACGATCTTCAGGGTGATGTACGCAGACGTGCCGTGCCCGGCCCGCTCGTGGTCGACGCGGGCGCCGAAACCCCGGATCACCCCGTCCTCGACGAGCCGGTTGATGCGCGCGTACGCGTTCGCGCGCGAGACGTGCACCCGTTCGGCCACGGACCGTATCGAGGCGCGGCCGTCCGATTGCAGGATCTTCAGGATGTCCTGGTCGATGGAATCCAGCGGGCGCGGCGCCGGCAGCAGGGCGTCGCCGTCCGGTCCTCCGGCCATTTGTTCAGGTGCCATGTCCCCCCGCTTCACCGCCGTGGACGTCCTGCGTTCATTCCAGGCTGTGAAGAACCGTTTGTCCACAGCCTGCCGGTGCCTGTAGCCAAAATGTGCCGACGACCGAACAATCGGTAGGTGAGGCGCCTCACAGTCGACGCGCCTCCCGTAGCCACTCCCCCGAGGAGGTGCCGTCATGACGGTCTTGGAGCAGCGAGGCGGATACCGGCCCGCGCCGCCGCCCGCCTGGCAGCCCCGCATGGACCCCGCGCCGCTGCTGCCCGACGCCGAGCCCTACCGCGTCCTCGGCACCGAGGCGGCCGGCAAGGCCGACCCGGACCTGCTGCGCAGGCTCTACGCCCAGCTGGTGCGCGGTCGCCGCTACAATGCGCAGGCCACCGCGCTGACCAAGCAGGGCCGGCTGGCCGTCTACCCCTCCACCACCGGCCAGGAGGCCTGCGAGGTCGCCGCCGCGATGGCCCTGGAGGAGCGCGACTGGCTGTTCCCCAGCTACCGCGACACCCTCGCGGTCGTCGCCCGCGGCGTGGACCCGGTCGAGGCCCTCACGCTGCTGCGCGGCGACTGGCACACCGGCTACGACCCGCACGAGCACCGGGTGGCGCCGCTCAGCACCCCGCTGGCCACGCAGCTCCCGCACGCCGTCGGCCTCGCGCACGCCGCCCGCCTCAAGGGCGACGACGTCGTCGCGCTCGCCATGATCGGCGACGGCGGCACCAGCGAGGGCGATTTCCACGAGGCGCTGAACTTCGCCGCCGTGTGGCAGGCGCCGGTCGTCTTCCTCGTGCAGAACAACGGCTTCGCCATCTCCGTCCCGCTGGCCAAGCAGACCGCCGCCCCCTCCCTCGCCCACAAGGCCGTCGGATACGGCATGCCGGGCCGGCTGGTCGACGGCAACGACGCCGCCGCCATGTACGAGGTCATCGGCGACGCCGTGCGCCACGCGCGCGCGGGCGGCGGCCCGACCCTCATCGAGGCCGTGACGTACCGCATCGACGCCCACACCAACGCCGACGACGCCACCCGCTACCGGGGCGACGGCGAGGTCGACGCCTGGCGCGACCACGACCCGGTCCAGCTGCTGGAACGCGAACTGACCGAGCGCGGGCTGCTCGACGAGAGCGGCATCGAGGCCGCCCGCGAGGACGCCGAGGCCATGGCGGCCGACCTGCGCGCGCGCATGAACCGGGACGCCGAACTGAACCCGATGGACCTCTTCGACCACGTGTACGCCGAGACCACCGCGCAACTGCGCGAGCAGCGCGCCCTGTTGCGTGCCGAGCTGGAGGCCGAGCACGACGACCAGGGCGACCTGGACGACCAGGAAGGCGACCTGCGATGACCACCGTCGCCGTCAAGCCCGCCACCATGGCGCAGGCCCTCACGCGCGCGCTGCGCGACGCGATGGCCGCCGACCCCACCGTGCACGTCATGGGCGAGGACGTCGGCACGCTCGGCGGTGTCTTCCGGGTCACCGACGGACTCGCCAAGGAGTTCGGCGAGGACCGCTGCACCGACACCCCGCTGGCCGAGGCCGGCATCCTCGGGGCCGCCGTCGGCATGGCCATGTACGGCCTGCGCCCGGTCGTCGAGATGCAGTTCGACGCCTTCGCCTACCCGGCGTTCGAGCAGCTGGTCAGCCATGTGTCCCGGATGCGCAACCGCACCCGCGGCAAGATGCCCCTGCCAATCACGGTGCGCATCCCCTACGGCGGCGGCATCGGCGGCGTCGAGCACCACAGCGATTCCTCCGAGGCCTACTACATGGCCACCCCGGGCCTGCACGTGGTCACGCCCGCGACCATCGCCGACGCCTACGGGATGCTGCGCGAGGCCATCGCCTCCGACGACCCGGTGGTCTTCCTGGAGCCCAAGCGGCTGTACTGGTCGAAGGACTCCTGGAACCCCGAGCACCCCACCGAGGTCGAGCCCATCGGGCGGGCGGTGGTCCGGCGGACCGGCCGCAGCGCCACGCTGATCACCTACGGCCCGTCGGTCCCCGTCTGCCTGGAGGCCGCCGAGGCCGCGCAGGCGGAGGGCTGGGACCTGGAGGTCGTCGACCTGCGCTCCCTGGTGCCGTTCGACGACGAGACGGTCTGCGCCTCCGTACGGCGCACCGGCCGGGCGGTCGTCGTCCACGAGTCGACCGGGTTCGGCGGGCCGGGCGGCGAGATCGCGGCCCGCGTCACCGAGCGCTGCTTCCACCACCTGGAGGCACCCGTGCTGCGCGTGGCCGGATTCGACATCCCCTATCCGCCGCCGATGCTGGAGCGGCACCACCTGCCCGGCGTCGACCGCATCCTGGACGCCGTCGCGCGTCTGCAGTGGGAGGCCGAGAGCTGATGGCACAGGTGCTGGAGTTCAAGCTCCCCGACCTCGGGGAGGGCCTGACCGAGGCGGAGATCGTCCGCTGGCTGGTGCAGGTCGGTGACGTGGTCGCCGTCGACCAGCCGGTCGTCGAGGTCGAGACGGCCAAGGCGATGGTCGAGGTCCCCTGCCCGTACGGCGGCGTGGTCACCGCCCGCTTCGGCGAGGAGGGCACCGAACTGCCCGTCGGCGCCCCGCTGCTGACGGTCGCGGTCGGCGAGTCCGCCACCGTGGCGGACGGCGACTCGGAGGGGTCCGGCAACGTCCTCGTCGGCTACGGCACCCAGGCCCCTGCGGCCCGGCGCCGCCGGGTCCGCACCACGACGGCGGGCCCGGGCCGCCGCGACGACGCGCCCGACCGGGACGCCACGGTTCCCCGGAACGGCACGGCGGGCCCGAGGAAGGGCCCCTCGCAGCGGCCCGAACCCGCCGCTCCCGCGCCCCACGCGCGTGTGAGCGCGCCCGCCCCGGCCCCCGCGCCGGCGTTCGCCGACGGGCCGGTGCCGGTGATCTCCCCGCTAGTGCGCCGGCTCGCCCGCGAGGGCGGCCTGGACCTGCGCCGGCTGTCCGGATCCGGCCCCGACGGGCTGATCCTGCGGGCCGACGTCGAGGGCGCCCTGCGCGCCAAGGACGCCACGCCCGCCCCCGCGGCCCTAGCCCCGGCCCCCGCCGTCCGCGGCGGCGGCGCCGACCGCGACGGACTGCGCGTCCCCCTCAAGGGCGTGCGCGGCGCCGTGGCCGACAAACTCTCCCGCAGCCGCCGGGAGATCCCGGACGCCACCTGCTGGGTCGACGCCGACGCCACGGAACTCATGCGCGCGCGGACCGCCATGAACGCCGCCGGAGCGCCGAAGATCTCCCTCCTCGCGCTGCTCGCCCGCGTCTGCACCGCCGCCCTGGCCCGCTTCCCCGAGCTGAACTCCTACGTCGACACCGAGGCTCGCGAGGTCGTCCAACTCGACCACGTGCACCTCGGGTTCGCCGCGCAGACCGAGCGCGGGCTGGTGGTCCCGGTCGTCCGGGACGCCCACGCGCGCGACGCCGAGTCGCTGACCGCGGAGTTCGCCCGGCTCACCGAGTCCGCCCGGACCGGAACCCTGACCCCTGGGGAACTCACCGGCGGCACCTTCACGTTGAACAACTACGGCGTGTTCGGCGTCGACGGCTCCACGCCGATCATCAACCACCCCGAGGCCGCGATGCTCGGCGTCGGCCGCATCATCCCCAAGCCGTGGGTGCACGAGGGCGAGCTGGCCGTCCGGCAGGTCGTGCAGCTCTCCCTCACCTTCGACCACCGGGTGTGCGACGGCGGCACGGCCGGCGGCTTCCTGAGGTACGTGGCCGACTGTGTGGAACAGCCGGCGGTGCTGCTGCGCACTCTGTGACCCATTCAAATAACACCGGCCGAGAGGACATACTCGGGGGGTGACCGACACCGCCCCCGCCGCCACGGACGGCCCGGCTGCCACGGAGCGCCCCGCCGCCACGGCAGCCCCGGCCGCCCCCGGGGACTCCGGGCCCGCCGCGCCGTACGACGCCGTCGTGCTGGCCGGCGGTGCCGCCCGGCGGCTCGGCGGTGCCGACAAACCGGCCGTGCGGGTCGGCGGGCGCCCGCTGCTCGACCGCGTGCTCGCGGCCTGCGCCGACGCGGCCACGACCGTCGTCGTGGCCGGCCCCCGGCCCACCGGCCGCCCGGTGCGCTGGGCGCGCGAGGAGCCGCCCGGCGCCGGACCCGTCGCCGCGCTGGACGCCGGACTGCGGCACACCACCGCCGACCACGCCGTCGTACTCTCCGCCGACCTGCCGTTCCTCGAAGCCGCCACCCTGCGGCGGCTGTTGACGGCCCTGCGGGACACCGGTGCCGACGGCGCGCTGCTCACCGACGCCGACGGACGCGACCAGCCGCTCGTCGCCGCCTACCGCACCGCCGCGCTGCGCCGCGAGCTGACGGCGCTCGCCGCGGCGCCCGGCGGCCTGACCGGTCTGCCCCTGCGCCGGCTGACCGGCGCCCTCCACCTCACCCGCGTCCCGGACCCGCTCGCGTCCTTCGACTGCGACACCTGGGACGACATCGCCGACGCCAGGGCACGCATCAGGGAGCATGGGCACGTGTTGGATGAATGGATCTCCGCAGTCAAGGACGAACTGGGCATCGACCTGGACGTCGACACAGGCGTCCTCCTCGACCTGGCCCGCGACGCGGCGCACGGCGTCGCCCGCCCCGCCGCCCCGCTGACCACCTTCCTCGTCGGCTATGCCGCCGCCCGGGGCGAGGGGGGCCCCGAGGCGGTCGCCGAGGCCGCCCGCAAGGCCGCCGCGCTGGCCCTGCGCTGGGAGGAAGAGAACGAAGGGGGCCCCAGCGGCCCGGACGCCGGATGACCGCCCCCGGAACCCGGGCCCAAGCGCCCGCGGACACCGACGACCTCGATGTCGAGGAGGCCCTCGCCCTCGTGCGGGAACGCAAGGACGACAGCGCCGCCGGGCACACCCCCGCCCCGCGCGGCGACCAAGGGGACGAGCACCAGGGCGATCACAGGGGCGGCCACCGGGGCGACCGCCACCAGGCCACCCCCTGGCCCCGGGCCCGGGACGTCGCCGCCCGCGCGGCCCGCTCAGGACCCCGCCGGCCCCCCGTCTCCGTCACGCTCGGCGACGCACTCGGCCTGGTCCTGGCCGCACCCCTCGACGCGCTCACCGACCTGCCCTCCTTCGACACCTCCGCGATGGACGGCTGGGCGGTCTCCGGACCGGCCCCCTGGCGAGTACGGGACGAGGGCGTCCTCGCCGGGCACGCGCAGCCCGACCCGCTCACCGACGGCGAGGCCGTGCGCATCGCCACCGGCGCCCGCGTCCCGGCCGAGACCACCGCCGTCCTGCGCAGCGAGCACGGCCGCCTCGACGCCAAGGGCCGTCTGCACCCCACCAGGGACGCAGGCCACGGCCAGGACATCCGCCCGCGCGGCCAGGAGTGCCGCACCGGCGACCAACTGCTGCCCGTCGGCACCCTCGTCACCCCCGCCGTCCTCGGCCTGGCCGCGGCCGCCGGATACGACACGCTCACCGCCGTACCCCGACCCCGCGTCGAGGTCCTGGTCCTGGGCGACGAACTGATGACCGAGGGACAGCCGCACGACGGGCTGATCCGGGACGCGCTCGGCCCGATGCTGCCGCCCTGGCTGCGCGCGATGGGCGCCGAGGTGACCGCCGTACGCCGGCTGGGCGATGACGCGAAAGCCCTGCTGACAGCCGTCACCGGTTCCACGGCCGATCTCGTCATCACCACCGGCGGAACCGCCGCCGGACCCGTCGACCACGTCCACCCCACCCTGGAACGCATCGGCGCCGAGCTGCTCGTCGACGGCGTGAAGGTGCGCCCCGGCCACCCCATGCTGCTGGCCCGCACCAAGGAGGACCAGCACCTGGTCGGCCTACCCGGCAACCCGCTCGCGGCCGTCTCCGGCCTGCTCACGCTCGCCGAGCCCCTGCTACGGACCCTTGCCGCCCACCCCGCCCCGGAGCCGTACACGCTGCCGCTCAAGGAGGCCGTGCACGGACACCCGTACGACACCCGGCTCGTCCCCGTGGTGCTGCGCGGCGACGACGCCGTTCCGCTGCACTACAACGGTCCGGCCATGCTGCGCGGAATCGCCGCCGCCGACGCGCTGGCCGTCGTACCCCCGGGCGGCGCCCGGCAGGGTGAGGAGACGGAGCTGCTGGACCTGCCGTGGGCGGCCGCCGGAATCGGGGTGTGTTTCACGTGAAACTTCCGGGCCATGACGCCATCGCCCGCCAGGCGGACGAACATCTGGTGACCCATCGGGTGAAACTCCCGAGGAAAGTGGTGGAGCGTCCCATCCGCCAGGTCGTCAGACGGCTCCTCATGGCCCTGCTGGTGCTGCTGGCCACCGCGTTCGTCGTCTACGCCGACCACGACGGCTACCGCGACAGCTCCGACGGTCCCGTCGACCTCCTCGACGCGTTCTACTACGCCACCGTCACCCTCTCCACCACCGGATACGGCGACATCACCCCGGTCAGCGACGGCGCCCGGCTGACCAACATCCTCGTCATCACACCCCTGCGCGTGCTGTTCCTGATCATCCTGGTCGGCACCACGCTGGAGGTCCTCACCGAACGCACCCGGGAGGAATGGCGCGTGACCCGCTGGAGGTCCACCTTGCGTGACCACACCGTCGTCATCGGCTTCGGCACCAAGGGCCGGTCGGCCGTCCAGACCGTCTGCGCGACCGGCCTGCGCAAGGAGCAGGTCGTCGTGGTCGACCCCAGTTCCAAGGCCATCGACGCGGCGACGAACGAGGGCTACGCGGGCGTCATAGGCGACGGCACCCGGAGCGAGGTCCTCAAACGAGCCGAGGTGCACCGGGCCCGGCAGATCATCGTCGCCACGCAGCGCGACGACACCGCCGTCCTCGTCAGCCTGACGGCCCGGCAGCTCAACCGCAGCGCCAAGATCGTCGCCACCGTGCGCGAGGAGGAGAACGCGCCGCTGCTCCGGCAGTCCGGCGCCGACGCCGTCATCACCAGCGCCAGCGCCGCCGGCCGGCTCCTCGGCCTGTCCGTCCTCAGCCCCGCCGCCGGCATGGTCATGGAGGACCTCATCCAGCAGGGCAGCGGCCTGGACATCGTCGAACGTCCCGTCGTCCGCGCCGAGGCGGGCAGGGCGCCGCGCGAGACCGACGACCTGGTGGTGAGCGTCGTCCGCGGACACCGCGTGCTCGGCTACGACGATCCGGCCGTCGGCACCCTCCAGCTGACGGACCGGCTGATCACCATCGTCCGCGTGACCCCCGGCACCCCCGTCACCCCGGACACCCGCCCCCTGCCGCAGGACTGAGCGGGCCTGCCGGCCGGTCGGCACCGGCGCGGAGTAGCGTCGCCGGCATGTATGCGATCACGATTCCCGAACCTGGTGGTCCCGAGGCGCTGGTGTGGGACGAGGTCCCCGATGCGGTGCCCGGCGAGGGCGAGGTGCTGGTCGAGGTGGTGGCCAGCGCAGTCAACCGCGCCGACATCCTGCAGCGCCAGGGCTTCTACAACCCGCCGCCCGGCGCGTCCCCCTACCCCGGCCTGGAGTGCTCCGGCCGGATCGCCGCGCTCGGACCCGGCGTCTCCGGCTGGGCCGTCGGCGACGAGGTGTGCGCCCTGCTCTCTGGCGGCGGATACGCCCAGAAGGTCGCCGTTCCGGCCGGTCAGCTGCTGCCCGTGCCCGCCGGAGTCGACCTCCGGCACGCCGCGGCGCTGCCCGAAGTGGTGAGCACCGTCTGGTCCAACGTCTTCATGATCGCCCACCTGCGCCCGGGGGAGACGCTGCTCGTGCACGGCGGATCCAGCGGGATCGGCACCATGGCGATCCAGCTCGCCAAGGCCGTCGGTGGCAAGGTCGCGGTGACCGCCGGGACGAAGGAGAAGCTGGAGTACTGCGCCCGGCTCGGCGCGGACGTGCTCGTCAACTACCGCGAGCAGGACTTCGTCGCCGAGATCAAGCAGGCCACGGACGGAGCCGGCGCCGACGTCATCCTCGACAACATGGGCGCCAAGTACCTCGACCGCAACGTCCAGGCCCTCGCCGTCAGCGGTCGGCTCGCGATCATCGGCATGCAGGGCGGTGCCAAGGGCGAGCTGAACATCGGCGCGCTGCTCACCAAGCGGGCCGCCATCAGCGCCACCTCGCTGCGGGCACGCCCGCTGGGCGAGAAGGCGTCGATCGTGGCGGCCGTACGCGAACACGTGTGGCCGCTGCTGGCCGCCGGGCACGTCCGTCCCGTCGTCGACCGCGAGCTGCCGATGCCCGAGGCCGCCGAGGCGCACCGGGTGGTGGAGGCGAGCGGGCACATCGGCAAGGTGCTGCTGGTAACGCCGTAGCGTCCGACGGGCGGGCCTGCCGTGACCAGGGGTCTGCCGGCGACGCTCAGCCCCGCGGTCCCGCCGCGGCGGCTCAGCCCCGGCGGGCCCTCAGGCCCAGGAACGCCAGTGCCAGGCCGAGGCCGATGAGGACGAGGCCGCTGCCCAGGGGCAGGATCCGCAGGGTCGGTGCCGCCCCGCCGCCCTGACCCTGCTGGACGGCGTGCGGTGCCGCGGGCAGCAGCGGGGTCGCGGGGGCCAGCCCGGCCTCCTCGGGCGGCCGGGAGGCCGCCGCTGTCCCGTCCGGGGTGTCGGCGGTGTCCGGCTCCTCGGGGACGGCGGCCTCCGCGTCACCGGTGTCGTCCGGGTCGTCACCCTCGACTTCGTCGGCGGGCCCGTCGGGCCGTCCCGGCCGCTCGCGCCCCACCCCTGCCAGGCTCCCGGCCCGCGACGGTTCGGCCGGGGCCGACGGAGAGGCCGGGTCGGAGGCCGACAGGGGCGCGACGCGGGCCGACCGGTCGGAGGCGGAGTCGGTGGCCTCCGGGTGTGCGGTACGGGCCGGCCGCTCGGCGGAGTGCCGGGCCGACTGGTCCCGGCCCGCCGACTGGCTCCGGCCCGCCGCATGCTCGTCCGAGGAGTGCTCGTCCGAGGAGCGCTCGTCCGGGGCGTGACCGTCCGAGGAGTCCCGGTCCGCGGCGGGGCGTGAGGCGGACGCGGTCGAGCCGGGGGTGCCGGGTTCGGCGCCGTACGCCGTGGCCGTGCCGTACACCGGCAGGAGTGCCGCGAGGACCGCCCCCAGTGCGAGCAGCGGCCGTACGCGGCGGAGCGCGAGTCGTCGCCATGGAGTCACGTCGGTGACCTCCCGGAACCCAGTCGGCGAGGACCGACGGAGAAATCGAAGAAATCCAGCGTCACATGTACGGACGAACAGGGCATTTTGAATTACGCCGTCGGGTTCGCACGGTGGATCACTCCCACCAGGGGGCACCACGGTGGTGAGGTGTACGGGTGCGAGAGAATGGCGGCATGGAGATGCCGAGGAACGATAGATCGCCGGAGAACCCGCAGATCCTCGTCGTGGGCCAGGACGGCATGGCGCTCGGCGGCGGCGGGGACGAGGACTCCCGCGAGATCCCGGTGACGGAACAGGTGGAACAGCCGGCGAAGGTCATGCGGATCGGCAGCATGATCAAGCAGCTTCTGGAGGAGGTGCGGGCGGCGCCTCTGGACGAGGCCAGCCGGGTCCGGCTGAAGGAGATCCACGCCAGCTCGGTGAAGGAGCTGGAGGACGGCCTGGCGCCGGAGCTGGTCGAGGAACTGGAGCGGCTCTCCCTGCCGTTCACCGACGAGGGCACCCCGAGCGACGCGGAACTGCGGATCGCCCAGGCCCAGTTGGTGGGCTGGCTGGAAGGGCTGTTCCACGGCATCCAGACCACGCTGTTCGCGCAGCAGATGGCGGCGCGGGCGCAGCTGGAGCAGATGCGCCGGGCGCTGCCGCCGGGCGCGGTCCACGAGGACGACGGCGACCCGCGCGCGGGCGGCCGTTCGGGCGGCCCCTACCTGTAGTTTCCGTTCACCACCAGCGTGAAGGGCCCGGCGGTTCTCCCGCCGGGCCCTCTTTCATACGTCCCTCACGCGCCGGCCGTTCACGCCGGCCAACGGGTTCACGCGGCCGAAGGGTTCGCCCGGTCGACGGCCTCGCGCCGGCCAACGGGCCCGCCCGGTCGACGTGTTCAGCCGGTCGCCGGGTTGCCCGTCGACACCTTGAGCTGGATGGTCGGCATCTTCTGCGGGTCGAGATCCGTCTCCGCGGCGGGGAACTGCTCCATGACCGTCCCCTCGCCGTACGTGTTCTCGTCGACGTGGATCTCCTTCATCTCCCAGCCCGCCGCCTGGAAGCACGCCTTGACCGACTTGATGTTCTTGAACTGGAAGTCCGGCAGCTGGATCTTCTTCGGGTCGTCGTACGACTCCTCCGGCTCCGTGCACTCGGACTTCTCGATCGTCTTGGACTCATCCGGCCCGCGGTAGCCCGGCTTGTGCGCCGGGGACGCCGAGGTGCTCGGGCCGCCCTTGTCCGCCTTGTCGTCGCTGCCGCCGCCGTTCAGCGTCAGCGCGGCGATCAGGCCGACGACGGCGACGACGGACACCACGATCGAGCCGATGATCACCGGCTTGTTGCTCTTGCCGCCACCGCCCGAGCCGGACGCCGGCGGGGGCGCCTGGGGCGTGATGTTGTACGGCGGCGGGGTCGAGGTCCCCTGTTGCCCGTACCCCCCGGCCGGCGTCTGGTAGCCGCCCTGCTGCGGGTAGCCGTAGGCCGGGGTGGGCGCCGGCGTGCCGTACGGGTTCGGTGCGGGCGTGCCGTACGGGTTCGGCGTGGGCGTCGGCTGGTACGGCGTCTGGACCGGGCCGGTCGGGGCCGGGGTCGCCTGGTCGACCGGCGGGAACACCGCGGAACCCACGCCGGAACCGCTCTGCGTCTGCGGGGCGCCCGGCACGATGCTCGGCGGGGCCGCCTGGAAGGACGCCGCGACGCGCAGGCACTCGTCGCGCATGGACTCGGCGGTCGGGAAACGCTCGTTCGGGTTCTTCTTCAGCGCGCGGGCGACCAGCGCGTCCACCGCCGGCGGCAGCGCGCGGTTGATCGAGGAGGGCGCGACCGGCTCCTCCTGCACGTGCGCGTACGCGATCGCCAGCGGGGAGTCCGCCTCGAACGGCAGCCGCCCGGTGACCAGCTGGAACAGCATGATGCCGACCGAGTACAGGTCGGAGCGGGCGTCCACGCCCCGGCCGAGGGCCTGCTCGGGCGACAGGTACTGCGGGGTGCCGACGACCATGCCGGTCTGGGTCATCGAGGTGACGCCGGACTGCATGGCACGCGCGATGCCGAAGTCCATCACCTTGACCACGCCGCGCTTGGTCATCATCACGTTGCCGGGCTTGATGTCGCGGTGGACCAGCCCCATCTCGTGGCTGATCTCCAGCGCAGCCAGCACGTCGGCGGTGACCTTGAGCGCCTGGTCGGCGGGCATGGCGCCGTGCTGCCGGATGTCCTCCTCGAGGACGGAGCCCAGCGGGCGGCCCTCGATGTACTCCATGACGATGTACGGCGTCGTCATGCCGTCCAGATCGTCCTCGCCGGTGTCGAAGACGGAGACGATGTTGGTGTGCGTGAGCTTGGCCACGGCCTGCGCCTCGCGGCGGAAGCGCTCACGGAAGGCCTGTTCCCGGCCGAGTTCCGTGTGGAGCGTCTTGACCGCGACCTGACGGTCGAGCACGGCGTCGTACGCCAGGTGCACCGATGCCATGCCGCCCTCGCCGAGCAAGTCGCGCAGCTGGTAGCGGCCGCCGGCCAGCGCCCGCCCCGCGTACCGGCCCTGTGCGCCGTCCTGGCTCATGTCTCCGCATCCCCCATTGGCCGTCCGGCGCTCGGCTGTTCAGGCCGCGCCGCCCCTGCGGCACCGGCTGAACGGCGTGATCGAAAGTGTCATTCCCGGCCAAGTCTGCCCCAGGGCACTGACACGTCAAGCTCGGTGCCCGTTCCGTGACCGTACGCGAAAGAAGCGTCGCGGAAGCGTTACAGCGGACGTACGCCCGGTACACAGAATTTGCACGACAGCGCGTGCTGGAGGTTTCATGGCCGGTCCGGTTCCGGGCCGATTCCCGCAGCCGGTTCCGGACCGGCGGCTTGCGCGGAGGCTGTAGCGTGGCCGACGGAGACCCGTACAACACCGCGCGTACCGCGGGCAGAAACGACGGCGAGGACCGATGGCACAGACGCACAGCGCCCAGGGCCCGTCCGACCCCGAGGCGACTGGCGGCGGCATGTCTGAGACACCCGAGATGTGGGGCAACGGCGGGCTCGTCGGCGACGGCCGGTACCGGCTGACCCACCGGCTGGGCCGCGGCGGCATGGCCGAGGTGTTCGCCGCCGAGGACGTGCGCCTGGGCCGTACGGTCGCCGTCAAGCTGCTCCGCGCCGACCTGGCCGAGGACCCGGTCTCCAAGGCCCGCTTCACGCGCGAGGCCCAGTCCGTCGCCGGGCTCAACCACCACGCGATCGTCGCCGTGTACGACTCCGGTGAGGACGTGGTGGGCGGCCAGTCCGTGCCGTACATCGTGATGGAGCTGGTCGAGGGCCGCACCATCCGCGACCTGCTGATGAACGCCGAGGCACCGGGCCCCGAGCAGGCTCTGATCATCGTCTCCGGTGTGCTGGAGGCGCTCGCCTACTCGCACCAGCACGGCATCGTGCACCGCGACATCAAGCCCGCCAACGTCATCATCACGCACAACGGCGCGGTGAAGGTGATGGACTTCGGCATCGCCCGCGCCCTGCACGGCGCTTCGACGACGATGACGCAGACCGGCATGGTCATGGGCACGCCCCAGTACCTGTCCCCGGAACAGGCGCTCGGCAAGGCCGTCGACCACCGTTCCGACCTGTACGCGACCGGCTGCCTCCTCTACGAACTCCTCGCGCTGCGGCCCCCCTTCACCGGCGAGACCCCGCTCTCGGTGGTCTACCAGCACGTCCAGGACCCGCCGGTGCCGCCGTCCCAGACCTCGGACGGCGCCTGCCCGCCGGAACTCGACGGCCTCGTCATGCGTTCCCTCGCCAAGGAGCCCGACGACCGCTTCCAGACCGCCGAGGAGATGCGCGGCCTGGTCCAGTACGGCCTGCAGATGCTGTACGAGGCCGGCGGCCACACCGGAACCTGGAACACCGGACCGGTGGCCGTGCACGACGGCCGGCACACCCCGGCGGCCGGTTTCGCCGGGACCACCGTCATGCCGCACCCCATGGACGCCTCGGGCACCACGCAGATCCCGCAGCCGATGCTGCCGCACGGCTACGGGGGCGGCGACGACGGCGGCTTCGAGGGGCACGGCAACAAGGGCAGCGGCCGGGGCAAGCTGTGGATCCTCGCGGTGCTCGCGGTGATCGCCATCGCGGCCGGAGTCGCGTTCGCCTTCCAGAACACCGGCGGCCACGGCACCGGCACGGACACGAAGCCGACGCAGACCCACTCCAAGGCCACCAAGCACGAGACGGACGACTCGACGCCGTCCGACCAGAACACCGACCAGCCCACCGACACGAACACGGACGACCAGACGGACCCAAGCACCGGACAGCAGCAGCCGCCGTCCTACCAGCCGTCGTACACCCCGTCCCAGTCGGAGAGCACGGAGCCGAGCGACGAGCCGTCGGACACGCCGAGTACGGGAGGCGGCGAGTCGAGCCCGGAGACCAGTCCCTCGGAGCCGTCGTCACCGGCTACGGGCAGCGCGCCCGATGACGGGGGCGACGGGGACACCACGGGCGACACCGCGGGTCTGTGACCCCTTCGAGTCCGCGCTCGCTCGACTGAATGCCCGCCGACCCCCTCACTCCGTGAACGCCTCGCACACCGCCTCGTACGCGCGCGTCCACCACGCGACGAGTGCGGAGGCGGCCGGGAACTGGCAGTCCGCACGCGTGTCGCCGCGCTCGTAGTGCCAGCGCAGCATCCAGAAGTCGTTCAGGCGTTCCCACCACACCCGGTGCACGGCGGCCGCCAGCTCGGACGGGGTGGCGCGGCTGGCACGCCGGTACGCGCGCGCGTACGCCCGCACCTTGGGCAGGTCCAGTGCCCCCGCCGCCCGCAGGAAGAAGATCGCGGCCGCGCGTACGGCCTCTTCCGCGCGCGGCTGCACGCCTAGCCGGTCCCAGTCGACGATGGCGGCGGGGGCGTTCTCCTTGTAGAGCAGGTTGAACGGGTGGAAGTCGCCGTGCACCCAGCCCACCGCGCCGCCGCGCGGGGGTCGCCGGCCCAGGTGCTGCTCCAGGAGGGCGCGCCGTTCCAGGAGCCGCTGCCGGGCGAGTGTGTCGAAGGCGTCGCCGGGCCGGTGGCGGCCGACCCGGTCGAGCAGGTCGTCGATCAGGGCGAAGGTGTCCGCGGGGTCCGGGCTCTCCACGGGATGGGGGCTCGTGGCGGGCCGTGTGCGCCCCTTGGGCGGCATCACGCGCTCCAGGCAGGCGTGCACGGCGCCCAGCAACGCCCCCAGGCGTGCGCTCTCGCTGCGGGTGAGCTGTCCGCCGTGCCGGTGTCCGCCGTCGATCCAGGGGTGCAGCGCGTAGGCGTGGCCCCCGACGACGGCCACCGTACGGCCGTCCCGCTGGGCCAGCGGGAGCGCGACCGGGACGCCGAGGCCGGCCAGCCGCTCGGTCGCCCGGTGCCGGCGCTCGATGGACTCGGGGTCGGCGGTGTCCGGATCGGAGTGGTGCTTGAGGAAATAGTGGCCGCGGGTCGTGCACAGCCGGTATGCGCGGTTCAGCAGGCCCAGGTCGACGGGCTCGCACGAGACGGCCGTACCGGCGGAGTAGAGGCGCAGGAGGGCGCTCACAGGGGGCGCGTGCGCTGCGAGGGGTGGTACACAGGGGCGCGGCACGCGGCAGATGCTAGGGCAAGACGGGCGCCCCTGAGCTGCGGGGTGTCACAGACAGCCACCACTGATCGCTTTTGGTCACGAGGTGACTCTTCGTGGGTGAGTGCCGGGAGATTTCGTTCCGGTGCGGACCGGTGGCCGGAATGCGCACCTGTGGGTTCGGGGCCGTAGAGCGGTAATACCCGGACATTTCACCCTTCGCCCCCGAGGTCGATGTCACAAGTCGGCTCTTCCCGTGCCCGGGGTGGCCGGGATAACGTGCCGTAGCTCCGGCCTCCTGCAAGGCTGTGACCAGGGCCCTTCCGGCGCCGGCCGATTTACTTGGAAATCCAAGCAAAATGGCAGGTCAGGAGGGGTTTCACAGAAATGTGGCGCACTGGGTAACGTAAAAGTCGCAGGGCGCTCGCCGGGGCACCTGTCACGCCTGTTCCCGGCCGAGTGGCACCCACCCCGTGCCCGGTGGTCGGAAACAGGTGAGCCGCACTGGCCCACCGGCAACCCCGGGGGCCGGACCGACGGAGGAGCACACGTGACCGTGGAGAGCAGTGCCGCGCGTAAGCCGCGACGCAGCGCCGCAGGCAAGGCCGGCACCACCGGCACCAAGCGCACCACCCGCAGCACCGCGAAGAAGAGCACCGACCCCGAGCTCGTGCAGCTTCTGACGCCCGAGGGCAAGCGGATCGCCAACGCCGAGTACGACGGCTACGTCGACGGCATCACCCCCGAAGACCTGCGCGGCCTGTACCGCGACATGGTGCTCACCCGCCGCTTCGACGCCGAGGCCACCGCCCTGCAGCGCCAGGGCGAACTGGGCCTGTGGGCGTCCCTGCTCGGCCAGGAGGCCGCCCAGATCGGCTCCGGGCGGGCGCTGCGCGACGACGACTACGTCTTCCCGACCTACCGCGAGCACGGCGTCGCCTGGTGCCGCGGGGTGGACCCGACCAACCTGCTCGGCATGTTCCGCGGTGTGAACAACGGCGGCTGGGACCCCAACAGCAACAACTTCCACCTGTACACGATCGTCATCGGCTCCCAGACCCTGCACGCCACCGGCTACGCCATGGGCGTGACCAAGGACGGCGCGGACTCGGCGGTCATCGCCTACTTCGGCGACGGCGCCTCCAGCCAGGGCGACGTGGCCGAGGCGTTCACCTTCTCCGCGGTCTACAACGCGCCGGTCGTGTTCTTCTGCCAGAACAACCAGTGGGCGATCTCCGAGCCCACCGAGAAGCAGAGCCGCGTCCCGCTGTACCAGCGCGCGCAGGGCTTCGGCTTCCCGGGCGTCCGGGTGGACGGCAACGACGTCCTGGCCTGCCTCGCGGTCACCCAGTGGGCGCTGGAGCGGGCGCGCGCCGGCGAGGGCCCCACCCTGGTCGAGGCGTACACCTACCGCATGGGCGCGCACACCACCTCCGACGACCCCACCCGCTACCGCCACGACGACGAGCGTGCCGCCTGGGAGGCGAAGGACCCGATCCTGCGCCTTCGCCGGTTCCTGGAGGCGTCAAACCACGCGGACGAGGGATTCTTCGCGGAACTTGAGGCCGAGTCCGAGGCGTTGGGCAAACGAGTGCGCGAAGCGGTCCGCGCCATGCCCGACCCGGACCACTTCGCCATCTTCGAGAACGTGTACGCGGACGGGCACGCGCTCGTCGACGAGGAGCGAGCGCAGTTCGCCGCCTACCAGGCGTCGTTCGCGGATGAAGGGGGTCACTGATGGCCGAGAAGATGGCGATGGCCAAGGCCATCAACGAATCGCTCCGCCGCGCCCTGGAGACGGACCCCAAGGTCGTCGTCATGGGCGAGGACGTCGGCAAGCTCGGCGGCGTGTTCCGTGTGACGGACGGCCTCCAGAAGGACTTCGGCGACAGCCGTGTCATCGACACCCCGCTGGCGGAGTCCGGCATCGTCGGCACCGCCATCGGCCTGGCCCTGCGCGGCTACCGCCCGGTGGTGGAGATCCAGTTCGACGGCTTCGTCTTCCCGGCGTACGACCAGATCGTCACCCAGCTGGCCAAGATGCACGCCCGCTCGCTGGGCAAGATCAAGCTGCCGGTCGTCGTCCGCATCCCCTACGGCGGCGGCATCGGCGCGGTCGAGCACCACTCCGAGTCCCCCGAGGCGCTGTTCGCGCACGTGTCCGGGCTCAAGATCGTCAGCCCTTCCAACGCGTCGGACGCGTACTGGATGATGCAGCAGGCCATCCAGAGCGACGACCCGGTGATCTACTTCGAGCCCAAGCGGCGCTACTGGGACAAGGCCGAGGTGGACCGGGAGGCGATCCCGGCCCCGCTGCACAAGGCGCAGGTGGTCCGCGAGGGCACCGACCTCACCCTGGCGGCGTACGGCCCGATGGTGAAGCTGTGCCAGGAGGTCGCGAACGCGGCGGCCGAGGAGGGCAAGTCCCTGGAGGTCCTCGACCTGCGCTCGGTCTCGCCGCTCGACTTCGACTCCGTCCAGGCCTCGGTCGAGAAGACCCGCCGCCTGGTCGTGGTCCACGAGGCACCGGTGTTCTTCGGCTCCGGCGCGGAGATCGCCGCGAGGATCACCGAGCGCTGCTTCTACCACCTGGAGGCGCCGGTGCTCCGGGTCGGCGGCTATCACGCGCCGTACCCGCCGGCGCGCCTGGAGGAGGAGTACCTGCCAGGGCTGGACCGGGTGCTCGACGCCGTCGACCGTGCCCTGGCGTACTGAGGAGAGGGTTCGTGACGACGATGACGGAAGCTTCCGTACGCGAGTTCAAGATGCCCGACGTGGGCGAGGGACTCACCGAGGCCGAGATCCTCAAGTGGTACGTCCAGCCGGGTGACACGGTCACCGACGGCCAGGTGGTGTGCGAGGTCGAGACCGCCAAGGCGGCCGTCGAACTGCCCATCCCCTACGACGGCGTGGTCCGCGAGCTGCACTTCCCCGAGGGCACTACGGTCGACGTGGGCACGTCCATCATCGCGGTGGACGTGGCGGGCGGCGGCGCGGCCGCCCCCGCGGCCGATCAGCCCGTGGCCGCACAGCCGCAGGCCGAGACGCAGCAGCCCGCCGCGCCGGCGGCGCCGGAGGGCTCGGAGGACGAGCCCAAGCCGGAAGGCCGCCAGCCGGTCCTCGTCGGCTACGGCGTGGCGACCACCTCCACCAAGCGCCGCCCCCGCAAGGGCCCCGGCGTCACCGTGCCCGCGGCCTCCCCTGCGGCCCAGGCGGTCCAGGCCGAGCTGAACGGCCACGGAGCCGCTGCCGCCGCGCCCGCGGCTCCCGCTGCTCCCGCGCAGGACCGTCCGCTGGCCAAGCCGCCGGTGCGCAAGCTGGCCAAGGACCTCGGCGTCGACCTCGCCGCGGTCACCCCGTCCGGGCCGGACGGCGTCATCACCCGCGAGGACGTCCACGCGGCCGCTACCCCGAAGGCCGCCGAGCCGGCGGCCGTGACCCCGGCCGCGGCCCCCGCCGCGCCCGTGGCACCGGCGCCGGTGGCGACGTACGACGGCGCGCGCGAGACCCGTGTCCCGGTCAAGGGCGTCCGCAAGGCGACGGCCGCGGCGATGGTCGGCTCCGCCTTCACCGCGCCGCACGTCACGGAGTTCGTGACGGTCGACGTCACGCGCACCATGAAGCTCGTCGAGGAGCTGAAGCAGGGCAAGGACATGCAGGGCCTGCGGGTCAACCCGCTCCTGCTGATCGCCAAGGCTCTGCTGGTCGCCATCAAGCGCAACCCGGAGATCAACGCGTCCTGGGACGAGGCCAACCAGCAGATCGTCCAGAAGCACTACGTCAACCTGGGCATCGCCGCGGCCACCCCGCGGGGGCTGATCGTGCCGAACATCAAGGACGCGCACGCCAAGACGCTCCCGCAGCTCGCGGAGGCCCTGGGTGAACTGGTGGCGACGGCCCGCGACGGCAAGACGTCCCCCGCCGCCATGCAGGGCGGCACGGTGACGATCACCAACGTCGGCGTCTTCGGCGTCGACACCGGTACGCCGATCCTCAACCCCGGCGAGTCGGCGATCCTCGCGGTCGGTGCGATCAAGCTCCAGCCGTGGGTCCACAAGGGCAAGATCAAGCCCCGTCAGGTCACCACGCTGGCCCTGAGCTTCGACCACCGCCTGGTCGACGGCGAACTGGGTTCCAAGGTGCTGGCGGACGTGGCGGCGATCCTTGAGCAGCCGAAGAGGCTGATCACCTGGGCGTGAGGGCCGTGGACCGGTAATCTCTGACACGTGAAAGGGCGGCCGCAAATTCGTCTTGCGGCCGCCCTTTTTCCTTGTCTCAGCTCAGGTTGAGCACATACACCGGAGCCCCGTCCTCCGCCCCGCCCCGTGAGCGGATGCAGGCGTGCTTGTGCAGCAGCCGGAGACATTCGTTGACCCGGTGCACCGTGAGACCGGTCCGGGCCGCGATCGACTCCAGCGGCTCGCGCAGCTCACCCCGCTCGACCAGCACCGGGGCGATCACCACGGCCACCGTCCACACGTCCTCGGTCACCGACAACCGCCGCCGCCAGTCGGCCAGCACGGACTCGGTGGTGGGCTTGGCGGGCCGCCCCTCCGGCCGAGCCGCCGGAGCCGGCGGCGCCACCACGAACGAGTCGAGCCGGTCGGCGATCCGTGCCATGGCCCGAGCCATGGCCTCCTGAGCGACCAACGCGGCCTGCTGAACCGCTAGCGAGGCCTGCTGAAGCGCGAGGGAGTCCTTCTGAACGGTCAGTGTCTCCCGCTGAATGGTGAGTGATTCCTGCTGCGTGGACAGCAGTTCCTTCTGTACGGCGAGCGATTCACGCTGTGCGACCGCAAGGTCCTCGTCGACCTGAAGGTTGTGCGCCTCCAGCCGGACGATGGCCTCGGCGACCTGCTCCGGCATGGCGTACGCGATGGGCGCGGTCGGGTCGGGGGACTGCACCTCGGCCTCGTCCAGCGAGTAGGAACCCTCGCGCTGAACGGTCTCGATGACTTCGGCGACCCACTGCTTGAAGGGCGCGCACGCGGGTTTGGTGCACGCGTTGACGAGCAGGATGAGACCTTGCAGAGAGATGACATTCAGGTCTCGGCGCCACTCTCTACCTGCGGGAATGCTGAGACCGTAAGCTCCAGTTACGGTCTCGAGAATCTCTCGGTGCGGCCCGGGAACATGATCCGCGAGAGCCTGTCGAGAGTTTGTGTGCCCAAGTTCCTTGCACACATCCACCGCCGGAAACCAGTGAGCCCCGTCCGGCATGGTCAGCCTCCGGACCCGGGCCCCGGTGGCCGCGTACACGAAGTCGCTGACGTCGATCGCCTCGTACCGCTCGGCTGAATTGGGTTGCTTGCTGGGTTCGTTCATGTGAACCACCTCCGCTGCGGAACGTAGAGCGGAGAAAATCGAATATGCCAGCTGCAAAGATGATATTCACGCATGCGAGTGAAGATTTCCTGATTCACCCGACTCCACCGCCATTGGCCCCAACTTCCCTGCGTGAGAGCCCTGCCAACCGCCGTCAGGGGTAGGACCCTGACGGCACGTCAGGGTGGTCTCGGGGGTGAGCCGGGGGAGTCACCGATGTGGCCGCTGGTGCTCGGACGGCACGCTGGTGACATGTCGAAATCCACTGCCGTTCTTGACCGTTCCTCTCTTGGCCGCCGTGCCGTCGCCGTCGCCGGTGCCGCGCTCATGGCGTGCGCGACCGGGGTGTGGGCGTCGGGTACCGCGTCCGCCGCGCCGGCCGTCACCGCCCGGCCCGCCGCCGGATCCGCGTCCCAGTTCGGTGACTGCCCGCCACTGCCCGAGGGGGTGGACCCGGCCCGCTGGAGATGTGAAGTGCACACGGCCGCGCCCGAGCTGACCCTGGGCAAGGTGAGGGTGACGCTCGCCCCGCTCACCATGACGCATGCCGAGGGGCCCATGCCGGACGGCAGCAACGGCCAGGTGTGGGGCGGGATGCACAGCGCGCCGGCGGCCGTGCCGGGAGGGCTGACCGGAACACGCGCGGGAGACCGTGTCCCGGCTCTGCGGCTGGCGATACAGCCGGAGTACGGCGGACGGTCCGACTTCTACACCGGGCAGCTCAGCCTGCGCTTCCGGCTCCTCAGCCCCCTGCTGCCGCAGAGTTGCCTGATAGGAGGGGGCGAGCCGGTCGACTTCCAGGCGAAGCGGTCAGGACCCTCGAAGTGGGTGTCCCAGGATCCCCCGGTCATCGAGTTCTCGGCGTACGACGACACCTTCACCGCCCCCGCCCCCGAACACTGCGGTCCCCTGACCCGTGCGCTGGCCAGACGGCTCGGCCTGCCGGCGGCGACCGGGAACCTGCTGTCCTACGACGCCTCGTACACCTTCAGGACCTACGACCGGCTCCCGTAGGGATCGGTGGACGAGCGCGCGCCGCTCCGGACGAGAAGAGAAAAGGAGGGAAACGAGGGAACCTTTCGCACGGAGCCCCGCTCCTGGCCCGGCGACGCGGACCCGACGGGGGACCGCGGCGGACCGAGAGGGGCCCACCCATGGCATCGCGCACTGTGCCGCCGTCCGAGCGGCTCATGCCCGGGGACACGGGCGTCAGGCACGACTGGAAGGAGATACGGGGCGCTCGACTGCACATCGCGGAGTACGGCACCGGCACCCCGCTGCTGATGCTGCACGGCTTCCCCCAGCACTGGTACGCCTGGCACCGGGCCGCTGAACTGGTGGCGGGGGAGTACCGGCTCGTCTGCCCGGACCTCCGGGGGTTCGGCTGGTCGGAGGGGACGGCGCGGGGCTACGACATGGACGCGCTGGCCGACGACGCCCTCGCGCTGCTGGACGCGCTCGGGCTGGAGCGGGTCGGGCTCGTCGGGCACGACTGGGGCGGACACCTGGGCTTCCGGCTGTGTCTGCGGGCGCCGGAGCGGTTCACCGGATACCTCGCGCTGAACATGTCCCACCCGTGGCCGCGGCACCGGGTGGTGCTGCCGAACCTGTGGCGCATGTGGTACACGGCGTTCGTCGAGTATCCGGTGCTGGGGCGGGCCGTGCTGAGGCACTGGCCGGCGTTCACCCGGTTCCTGCTGCGGCACCAGGTCGCCGACCCGGCGGTGTGGGAGGAGACGGAACTCGCGGAGTACGCCGCCGCGACCCGGGAGAGTGCCGCTGCCGGACAGGCCATGTTCTGGCAGTACGTGCTCCGCGACATCCCGGCGCTCCTGCGGGGCACCCACCGGCGGCAGCGGCTGACCGTGCCGACCCTGCTGCTCGGCGGGGAACGGGACAACGTCATACCGCCGGCCCTGCTGGATGGTGGTGAGGCGTATACCGACGACCTGACCGTGCGGGTGGTGCCCGGCGCCGGGCACTTCCTGCCGCAGGAGCGGCCGGGGGAGGTCGCCGACGCGCTGAGGGAACTCTTCGGTTCCTCGGAGTCGCGGCCTCCGAGATCAGCGTGACGCCGCCCGCTCGGTGACCCGGTGGACGAACGCCCGGCCGCGCCGTTCGCCGAGCACACGGCCGTAGAGCCACTGGGCCGGGCGCAGTGGGGCGGGGCGGGTCGCGCCGAGGACGGCGAAGCGGGTGCCGTCGCCCTCGGGGACCGCCGCCATGCCGCCGACGATCAGCCGGGACTGCATGAGGCACCAGCCGGGGGCGAGCCGTACCTCGAAGGGGGCACGCACGCCGGAACGGCCCACGGCGAGGGCCGGCACGCGGTCGGCGTCGCCGGGCGGGACGCGGAACTCACGGAGGAAGGGGATGAGATGGGGTAGTTCGCCGGACAGGTCGGAGGCCACGGCCCAGACGCGCTCGTACGGCAGGGCGATGTGCTCCTCGGCGTACAGCCCGGCGTGCAGGCCGGCGGCCAGCACCCGCAGGCGCAGCAGGGGATCGGCATTCATCGTGACCACGCCTTACGGAAGGAGGAACGGGCCCGGTGCAGCCGGGACTTGACGGTTCCGGTGGGCACGCCGAGCAGGTCGGCGACGGCGGCCTCATCGAGGTCTTCCAGCTCGCGCAGGACCAGGACCGCGCGGTGCTGGACGGGCAGCCGGGCGAGGACGTCGCGTACGTCGGCGGGGAGTTCGGTGCCGGCGTCCGTGTGCAGGCCGGTGAGGCGGGCCAGGTCGGCGGGGTCGGCCGGCTCCTCGGTGGCCGTGCGCCGGGCGACGCGTACGGCCTCCCGGACGGTGACGGTGCGGACCCAGCCGTAGAGGGCCAGGGGGTCGCGCAGGCCGCGCAGGCCTTTGAAGACCGCCACGAGGGATTCCTGGACGGCGTCGGCGGCCTCGTGCGGGGCGATGGGCCGGCAGAGCCGGGTCACGTACGGCGTCACCAGGGCGAGCAGTTCGTCCATGGCGAGGGCGTCGCCGGCCTGTGCGGCCCGGACGAGTGGGGCGGCGGTCTCCCACGGCGGCTCGGTACCGCTGCTGCCCTGAGTGTCGTCCATGTCGGGGACAGCCTAGGGCGCACGCGGCGCCTGCCGTGCACGGCTCTTGGTCCGGGGCGGCCGGGTGGCGTGCCGGGGGCCCGCCGCTGGAGTGCGGCGGGCCCCGGAAGGGATCCGTGGTGGTGTCAGCCGAGCTTGGCGAAGCCGTAGTTCATCAGCTTCTTCGCGTCCGACTCGCGCTGGGCGATGGAGGAGGAGGCGAGGACGGTGCCGATGACGGTCTTGCCGTGCCGGGTGGCGGCGAAGACCAGGCAGTACTTGGCCTCGGGGCCGGAGCCGGTCTTGACGCCGATGGTGCCGCTGTAGCTGCTGAGCAGACCGTTGGTGTTGGTCCACGGCGACATGACGCGGGTGCCGCCGGTCTTGGTGATCGTCCTGGCCGTGTACTTCTTGGTCTTGACGATCGAGCGGAACGTGGCGCTCTTCATCGCGCTGCTGGCGATCTTCGTCAGGTCCTTCGGCGTCGAGTAGTTGGAGCCGTTGCCGATGCCGTCGAAGGAGTCGAAGTGGGTGTTCTTCAGGCCGAGGCTCTTGGCAGCGGCGTTCATCTTGCCGATGAAGTTGGCGACGCGCTTGGCGCGGGTGGTGCCGGTGCCGTACTTGTCGGCGAGCGCGTAGGCGGCGTCGCAGCCGGACGGCAGCATCAGACCGTACAGGAGCTGGCGGACGGTGACCTTGTCGCCGACGATCAGGTGGGCCTGGGAGGCGTTGTTCTTGACGACGTAGTCGCTGTAGGCCTTCTGGATCGTGACCTTGGAGTCGAGGTTCAGGTGGGGCTGCGCGAGCACCACCTTGGCCGTCATGATCTTGGTGGTGGAGCCCGTCGAACGCTTGGTGTCCGCCGCCTTGCTGAACAGCGACTTGGCGTTCGCGTTGTTCATGATGTAGCCGCCCTTGGCCACGATCGAGGGCGCCGCGACGGCCTGTGCGGGCGCCGCGGTGAGGGCTCCCGTGGCGACCAGCGCGCCGGACGTGACGGCGACGGCGGCGGCTCTGCGGAGGCGGGTGCCCTTAATGCCGGTAATCAACGTGATGTACCCCGATTATCTTGAATGCCCCTGGCGTGCGGCCGAGTTGAGGTCTGAAGAGAGTGGGGCCGCACCTGTGTGACACGTAAGTAGCACAAAAGGTTGTGCGCTCGCTGAGGGGGGTTCCGTACGGGTTCCGTGCGGGTGCCGTACCGGTGCCGTGCGGGTCCCCTCGCCGAGCCGGTCGCGGACCGGGAGGGTCGCCGTATGTCCGCATGGTGGACTGGGGCACCGCATGTGTACGTGTTGTATCTATCCTGTCGGCATGAATACGGCCGTCAAGCAGCCCCCCGCGGCAGACCGCGTCTACACCCACGTCAAGCAGGGCGTTCTCGACCGCCGCTACGAGGGCGGGACGCTCCTGACCGAGGGCGAGCTGGCGGAGGCCGTCGGCGTGTCCCGCACGCCGGTGCGCGAGGCGCTGCTCCGCCTCGAGGTCGAGGGGCTGATCAAGCTCTACCCGAAGAAGGGGGCGCTGGTCCTGCCCGTCTCCGCGCAGGAGATCGCCGACGTGGTGGAGACCCGGCTGCTGGTCGAAGCGCATGCCGCGCGGAAGGCCGTACCCGCCCCGCCGGGGCTCGTCGAGCGGCTCACCGAGCTGCTGGAGAAGCAGAAGGCGCAGGCCGCCGCCGGTGACTTCGCCGCCGCGGCGGTCACCGACCGCTGTTTCCACGCCGAGATCGTCCGCAGCGGCGGCAACGAGATCCTCTCCCGCCTCTACGACCAGCTGCGCGACCGCCAGCTCAGGATGGGCGTCGCCGTCATGCACTCCCACCCCGACCGGATCGCCAAGACGCTCGCCGAGCACGGGGAGATCCTGGACGCGCTGCGTTCCGGCGACGCCGAGGCGGCCGTGGGGGTCGTGCACCGGCACGTGAGCTGGTTCTCGCACCTCGCGCGGGGTGAGGTCCGGTGAACGGCACCACTCTGCCGGGTGATCCCCCGGGCGGCCGCCGCGCCGTCGTGATGTGGACCTTCGGGGTCGCCGTCTACTTCGTCGCCGTCATCTTCCGTACGTCCCTCGGGGTGGCCGGTCTGGACGCGGCGGACCGCTTCCATGTCAACGCCTCCGCGCTGTCGACGTTCTCCATCCTCCAGCTGCTGGTGTACGCGGGCATGCAGATACCCGTGGGCCTGCTGGTCGACCGGCTCGGCACGAAGCGGGTGCTCAGCATCGGCGCCGTGCTGTTCACGGCCGGGCAGCTGGGCTTCGCCTTCTCCCCTTCCTACGGCACGGCTCTCGCCTCGCGGGCGCTGCTCGGCTGCGGCGACGCGATGACCTTCATCAGCGTGCTGCGGCTCGGCACGCGCTGGTTCCCGGCCCGGCGCGGGCCGCTGGTCGCGCAGCTCGCGGGGCTGATCGGCATGGCGGGCAATCTGGTCTCCACCCTCGTCCTGGCCCGGCTGCTGCACGGGCTCGGCTGGACGGCGGCGTTCGCGGGCAGCGCGCTGGCCGGGGTCGTCGTCTTCGTTCTCGTCGTGCTGTTCCTGAAGGACCACCCCGAGGGCCATGAGCCCGAGCCGTTCCCGCACCAGGGCGCGGCCTACGTCCGCCGGCAGATCGCCGCGTCCTGGCGGGAGCCGGGGACCCGGCTGGGTCTGTGGGTGCACTTCACGACGCAGTTCCCGGCGATGGTGTTCCTGCTGCTGTGGGGCATGCCGTTCCTGGTCGAGGCGCAGGGGCTGAGCCGGGCCACGGCCGGTGAGCTGCTCACGCTGGTGGTGCTGTCCAACATGGTCGTCGGGCTGGTGTACGGGCAGGTCGTCGCCCGGCATCAGGCGGCGCGGCTGCCGCTGGCGCTGGGGACGGTGGCGGCGACGGCGGGGGTGTGGGCCGGGACGCTGGCGTATCCCGGGGCGCATGCTCCGATGTGGCTGCTGGTGGTGCTGTGCACGGTTCTCGGGGCGTGTGGGCCGGCGTCGATGATCGGGTTCGACTTCGCACGGCCCGCGAATCCGGCGGAGCGTCAGGGGACGGCGTCGGGGATCACCAATATGGGTGGGTTCGTCGCCTCGATGACGACGTTGTTCGCGATTGGTGTGCTGTTGGACGCGACCGGGGACGATTACCGGGTGGCGTTCTCGGCGGTGTTCGTGCTGCAGGCGCTGGGGGTGAGCCAGATTCTGCGGTTGCGGCGGCGGGCGGCTCGGCGGGAGCGGGAGCGGTGGGTGGCGAGCCGGGTGGAGACGGTGCACGTGCCTGCTTGAACCGAGGGGGTCTCCCACCCGCGCACCACCCGTTTCCAGTCGGCAGACAGGCTGAGCAACACGCGGGGGTCCTCGCCGCCGGCGGCTTTCCCCCGGGGGGCGAAGCCCTCGGCGTCCCGCCGCGTGGCAGCCGGGCCTCCGCCCCATCGCCGCGTGGCAGCCGGGCATCCGCCCCGCCACAGCGGGGCAGCCGGTCCTCCTCCGCCGCCGCGTGGCAGCCGGACCTCCGTCTCACCGTCGCGCCGGTCGGTCCTTCGCCCCATCGCCGCGTGGCAGCCGGTCCTCCGCCACCGCCGCGTGGCAGCCGGTCCTCCGCCACCGCCGCGTGGCAGCCGGTCCTCCGCCACCGTCGCGTGGCAGCCGGGCATCCGCCACCGCCGCGTGGCAGCCGGGCGTCCGCTCCACCCCGCCGACCGGGCAGTGCTCCCGGCCTCCGCCGGATCGGGCACCCCGCGCCGACGAGGAAGCGCGACCCCGCGGCATCGCTCCCGGCGCCGGTGAGGCAGAGCACGCACGCATGCGGCGGCTTCCCGCCGGGGCCCCCACCGTGGCCTGGTGGTCGCGGGGGGTTACGGAGTGACCGTGAAGTTGTTCAGGATGGCTGTGGTGAGCGTGGGGTCGCCCTCTGATTTGACGCGGTCGGTGACCGCGTCCGGGGTGACGCGGCCGCAGGCGAGGCGGACGTAGGTCTCCCAGTCGAGGGTGAGGGTGGCCGCCGGGCCGAGGGCGGGGGCGGTTTCCAGGGTGCCGCGCCCCTGGATGTCGACGCGGATGGTGCGCAGGAACTCGATCGGCCCGTGCACGTCGAACACGACGGCCGAACTGCGCGGGGCGTCCGCGCCCTTGGCGACGACCTTCGGCAGCCCCTCCAGCAGCAGGTCCCGGGCGACGTGCGCGCCCGGTGAGTCCAGGTTGCCGGGGCGGCCGAGAGCGGTGCGCAGGTCCTGCTCGTGCACCCACACGTCGAACGCGCGCATCCGCATGGCGTGTTCCAGGGTGACCTCCGCGCCCAGCGCGCCGCGCACCTTGGTGCCGGGCTCGCGGGACTCGTTCCGCAGCTGGCGGTTGCGCCGGATGATGGTGTACTCCAGCTCGGACGTCATCTCCGGCGCCGTGTGGTGGCGGCGGACGTCGACCTGCATCTCCATGTACCGCTGGTGCTCGTTGGTGACGTGGAACAGGTCACGGGGCAGGGTGTGGATGGGCCGCGGGTCGCCGAGCATCTCGCAGTCCAGGCCGATGACGTGCGAGACCACGTCCCGAACGGACCAGCCGGGGCAGGGGGTCCGCCGGTTCCACTCGCCCTCGACGAGTGACTGCACCATCTCGGATATCGCTTCGATGGAGTGTGTCCAGGCATCGGCGTAGGGCTGGAGGGTGGGATGCAGACTCACGGAACGGGACCCCTCGGCGGTCGGTACACGGGCAGGTTGCGGCGGCAGTGCCGGCGGGCGGTGACCGCACGCGGAGGGTGTCCTGGAACTCCCCCACGCCCGGCTCTCCCACGCTCGGCTCCGCCCGCGCGGGAGAACCCCCAAGTTACGCTGCTCCGAGGCACCCCGGCAGTGCTTTCGTGTGACGATCGTAGGCCGGTATGGACTACTCGAATGCCAGGACGGTGGTAGTGTGCGCGCCTCGCTGATCCAGATCGCCGTGGACGAGGGCGAATCGGTGGCCTCCCGACGGCAGCGGGCGGCCGCGCTGGTGCGGGAGCAGGCCGGCTCCGACCTCGTGGTGCTGCCCGAACTGTGGACGACCGGCGCCTTCGCCTACGAGGAGTTCGGCCGGGAGGCCGAGCCGCTGGAGGGGCCGACGCACGAGGCGATGGCCAAGGCGGCGGCCGACGCGGGTGTCTGGCTGCACGCCGGGTCCGTGCCCGAGCGGGCCCCGGACGGCACGGTCTACAACACCTCGCTCGTCTTCACCCCTTCCGGCGAGCGGGCCGCGGCCTACCGCAAGATCCACCGCTTCGGCTTCGACAAGGGCGAGGCCGTGCTCATGGGCGCCGGGCAGGACCTGGTGACGGTGCGTCTGCCAGACACCGCCCTCGGACTGGCGACCTGTTACGACCTCCGTTTCCCCGAACTCTTCCGCTCCCTCGTCGACGCCGGCGCCGAGACCCTCGTCGTCCCCGCGGGCTGGCCGGAACGGCGGCGCGCGCACTGGACGCTGCTGGCCCGGGCGCGGGCCGTGGAGAACCAGGCGTTCGTGCTCGCCTGTGGAACGGCCGGGACGCACGCCGGAGTTCCCCAGGCGGGTCACTCGATCGTGGTGGACCCCTGGGGTGAGGTCCTCGCCGAGGCGGGCCCGGACGAGGAGGTCCTCACGGTCGACCTCGACACCGCGAGGGTGGCCGCCACCCGCGAACAGTTCCCGGCCCTGAAGGACCGCGTACTGGGCTTGGCCCCGCCACCCCACCGGGCGTGACACCCGGGCGACGACGGCTCAGTCGTCCTGGTCCTCCTCCCCTTCCTTCTCCGCCAGGTGGATCACGCACACCGCCACCGCGATCAGCAGCGCCGGGTCCGCGTCGTCCCGGACGATGTCGACGCCGTAGGTGTCCCGGATCGTCAGCCAGCGGCGGGAGATCACCGCGAGGAGTTCGCCGTCGTACTCGACGGCGAACTCACGGTCGAGGATCTTGCCGCTGACGTCCAGCTCGGTGCCGTCGACCAGGGACACCCGGTAGTGGTTGCGCAGCAGGGACAGGCGCTTGCGCTTGATCTTGGCCAGGGCCTCACCGCCCCGTTCGATCACCATCGTGTCCCGCAGGGCGAGCATCTTCTGGTGGATGTCGATCAGGACCTGCCCCTGGGCGTCCTTGAGCTCGAAGGTGTCGCGCAGGCGCATGGCCTTGCCGTCGACGAGGTACACCTTCCGCCCGTGCTCGTCCTCGATCCACCAGTCGTCACCGATGCCGAGGATCCGGTCGCGTACGAGGAATCTCATGCGGTTACCGCTTCCCCGGCGGGCCCCGATCCTCACGCCCGCACCCGGAGGAGTGCGCCGGGGGCCCGGCGGGCCCGGGATGGCACCCTGGACGCATGAACGCCGCTTCTCCCACCCCCACCCCCGCGCCCGCACCCCGCAAGCGTGCCCGTGTCCGTGCCCCCGAGCTGATCGGCAAGGGTGGCTGGATCAACACCGGCGGCAAGGAGCTCTCCCTCGCCGACCTGCGGGGCCGCGTTCTGATCCTCGACTTCTGGACCTTCTGCTGCATCAACTGCCTGCACGTCCTGGACGAGCTGCGGGAGCTGGAGGAGCGGCACCGGGACACCGTGGTCGTCGTCGGGGTGCACTCGCCGAAGTTCGTGCACGAGGCCGAGCATCAGGCCGTGCTGGACGCGGTGGAGCGGTACGGGGTGGAGCACCCGGTGCTGGACGACCCCGAGCTGGCGACCTGGAAGCAGTACGCGGTGCGGGCCTGGCCGACGCTGGTCGTGATCGACCCCGAGGGGTACGTGGTCGCGCAGCACGCCGGTGAGGGACATGTGCACGCCATCGAGCGGCTGGTCACCGAGCTGGCGGCGGAGCACGCCGCCAAGGGCACCCTGCGCCGCGGCGACGGGCCGTACGTGCCGCCGGAGCCCCGGCCGACGAGCCTGCGCTTCCCCGGCAAGGCGCTGCTCCTGCGAGGCGGTACCTTCCTGGTCAGCGACACGACCCGGCACCAGCTGGTGGAGCTGGCCGAGGACGGCGAGACGGTCGTACGGCGGATCGGCAGCGGGGCGCGCGGGTTCGCCGACGGCGGTCCGGAACACGCGGAGTTCAACGAGCCGCAGGGGCTCGCGCTGCTCGACGACGGCACGGTGGTCGTCGCCGACACCGTCAACCACGCCCTGCGCCTCCTCGACCCCGCCACCGGCGAGGTGACGACCCTCGCGGGGACGGGGCAGCAGTGGATGCAGGGCGAGGCGGCCTCGGGCCCCGCCCGGGAGGTGAAGCTGTCGTCGCCGTGGGATGTTGCCTGGTGGCGGGGGCGGGTGTGGATCGCCATGGCGGGCGTGCACCAGCTGTGGGCGTACGACCCGGCGGACGGCACCGTGGCGGTGGCGGCGGGGACGACGAACGAGGGGCTGGTCGACGGGCCCGGCGCCGAGGCCTGGTTCGCGCAGCCCTCGGGGCTCGCCGCGACCCCCGAGCGGCTGTGGCTCGCCGACTCCGAGACCTCCGCCCTGCGCTGGGTCGACGCCGACGGGCACGTCCACACGGCCGTCGGCACCGGACTGTTCGACTTCGGTCACCGGGACGGCGCCGCCGGACAGGCCCTGCTCCAGCACCCGTTGGGCGTCACCGCGCTGCCCGACGGATCGGTCGCGGTCAGCGACACCTACAACCACGCCCTGCGCCGCTACGAGCCCGCGACCGGCGAGGTCACCACGCTCGCCACCGATCTGCGCGAGCCGAGCGACGCGGTGCTGGCCGGCGAGGACATCGTGGTCGTGGAGTCGGCCCGGCACCGGCTGACCCGGCTGCGGCTGCCCGAGGAGGCCGTACGGGTGGAGGCGGTGGCCCACCGCACCCAGCGCGCGCCGACCGAGGTCGCGCCGGGGCGCCTCCGCCTCGACGTCGTCTTCCAGGCGCCGGCCGGCCAGAAGCTCGACACGCGCTACGGCCCCTCGACGCGTCTGCTGGTCTCCTCCACCCCGCCCGAGCTGATCCTCAAGGGCGAGGGCGCCGCGGCGGACCTCTCACGCGAGCTGGAGCTGAACCCGGCCGTCACGGAGGGCGTCCTGCACGTCTCCGCGATGGCCGCCTCCTGCGACGACGACCCCGCTGGGGGCACCTCCCGGTCGAAGACTGGGGGAGAGTACCCCGCCTGCCATGTCCACCAGCAGGACTGGGGAGTTCCGGTCCGCCTCACCGACGGCGGCGCGGACCGGCTGCCGCTCGTCCTGGCGGGTCTCGACGAAGGATGACCGGTGACCGGTGACCGGTGACCGGGGCTACGGCGTGGCTCACACGCCGTAGGCCGGCGTGGCTCACTCGCCGTAGCCGGTCGGCCGGCTCACTCTCCGAAGCCCCCGGCTCTGCCCCCGGCCGAAACCGCTGGCCGGACTCGGACGAGCCGGCCGCCGACGTGGCTCATGCGCCGTACCCGTCGGCCGGGCTCGCGCCGTACCCGCCGACGTGGCTCATGCGCCGTACCCGTCGGCCGGGCTCGCGCCGTACCCGCCGACGTGGCTCATGCGCCGTACCCGTCGGCCGGGCTCGCGCCGTACCCGCCGACGTGGCTCATGCGCCGTACCCGTCGGCCGGGCTCGCGCCGTACCCGCCGACGTGGCTCATGCGCCGTACCCGTCGGCCGGGCTCGCGCCGTACCCGTCGGCCCGGCTCGGAGACGGCAGCCCTCGGCCCGCCTCACACCCCGTAGCCGTCGGTGTAGCTGTCGCCGTAGCCGTCGGCCCGGTGATGGTGGTGGTGCGGTTCCTCCTCGACGACCGGGGCCGGCGGCATCACCACCCGCCGGCGGCGCGCGATGCCGCTGAACGTCGCCAGGCCGATCAGCCCGACGGCCATCAGGATGACGCCGACCAGATCGAGGTTGACCCCGTTCATGTGCCAGTCGGTCGCGAACGTGAGGATTGCTCCCACGGCGATGAGGATGATGCATCCGCCGAGGCCCATGAGACGTCGCCTCCCCTTTCGGTTCCTTGAATCTCCGGTGCCGAGCGGGTACCCGCAGCCGCCCCGAGTAGCCCTGCCGAAGGCCGGAGAGGTCCCGTCAGGGGGCGGGAACTAGCCCTCCAGGAACGCCACCAGCGCGTTCGCCAGCAGGAACGGGTCGTCGGCGCCGCAGAGTTCGCGGGCGCTGTGCATCGAGAGGATCGCCACTCCGATGTCGACGGTCTTGATGCCGTGCCGGGCCGCGGTGATGGGGCCGATGGTGGTGCCGCAGGGCATGGAGTTGTTGGAGACGAAGGACTGGAAGGGCACGCCGGCCCGCTCGCAGGCGGCGGCGAAGACCGCGCGGCCGGAACCGTCCGTGGCGTAGCGGTTGTTGACGTTGACCTTGAGGATGGGGCCGCCGTTGACGCGGGGGTGGTGGGTCGGGTCGTGCCGTTCCGCGTAGTTGGGGTGGACGGCGTGGCCGGTGTCGGAGGACAGGCAGACGGTGCCGGCGAAGGCGCGGGCGCGGTCCTCGTAGCTGCCGCCGCGCGCGAACACCGAGCGCTCCAGGACGGTGCCGAGCAGCGGGCCGTCGGCGCCGGTGTCGGACTGGGAGCCGTTCTCCTCGTGGTCGAAGGCGGCGAGCACGGGAATGCGGGTGAGCGGCGCGCCGGAGGTGGCCGCGGCGGCCAGGGCGGCGGCGCCCGCGTGCACGGAGAGCAGGTTGTCCATGCGCGGGCCGGCGACGAGTTCGCGGTCCCGGCCGAGGTAGGCCGGTGCCTCCACGGGGTGCAGCATGAGGTCCCAGCCGGCCACCGAGCCGGACGGCAGCCCGGTCTCCTCCTCCAGGAAGGCGATCAGGTCGCTGTGGCCGAAGTCGTCCGTGAGGCCCCACACGGGCTGCAGGTGGCGCTGCTTGTCCAGCTTGAGGCCGTCCGTGGACACCGTGCGGTCCAGGTGGATGGCGAGCTGCGGCACGCGCAGCAGCGGGCGGTCCACGTTGACCAGGCGGGTGGAGCCGTCGCGCAGGGTGAGCCGGCCGGCCAGGCCCAGGTCGCGGTCGAGCCAGGAGTTCATCAGCGGGCCGCCGTAGATCTCGACGGCGACCTGCCGGAAGCCGTGCGCCTGGCTGTCCGGCTGCGGCTTGACGCGCAGGCTGGGCGAGTCGGTGTGGGCGCCGATGATGTGGAACGGCGTGTGCGGCTGGGCGCCCTCGGGGACGTACCAGGCGATGATCGCGCCGCCGCGCAGCACGTACTTGCCGCCGCTCACCGCGGCGGTGGCCGCCGATGCCGCCGTGTCCCAGGCGTCCGTCTCCTCGACCTGGCGGAAGCCGGCCTTCTCCAGCCGCGCGGCGGTGGCCGCCACGGCGTGGTACGGCGACGGGGCGGCCGCGAGGAAGGACATCAGGTCGTCGGTGTGGCCGCGGTCGAAGCGCTGGCTTGTACTCATGGGTTCACCTTAACGACGGACGAGGGCCCGCTCCCGGTGCGGGAGCGGACCCTCGGACGGACCCGGCGGATCGGGCGGCCGGCGTGCCGGACGGAAACGGCCGGCAGCGCCGATAGCGCCGATAGCGCCGATAGCGCCGATAGGACCGATAGCGCCGATAGGTCCGATAGCGCCGACAGGGCCGGACGGGCGCGGTGACTAGAAGGCCGCCTCGTCCAGCTCCATCAGGTCCAGGTCGACGTTCTCCGAGACCTTGCGGGCCAGGGTGACGCCGGGCAGGACGTTGGCCGCGAAGAACTTCGCCGCGGCGATCTTGCCGGTGTAGAAGGCCTTGTCCTTCGCGGACGCGGTCGGCAGCTTCTCGGCGGCGACCGCCGCACCCTTGAGCAGCAGGTAGCCGACGATGACGTCACCGGAGGCGAGCAGCAGGCGGCTGGTGTTCAGGCCGACCTTGTAGATGTTCTTGACGTCGTCCTCGGTGGCCGCGAGGTCGGTCAGCATCAGGCCGACGATGGCCTCCAGCTCGACGGCCGCCTTGGCGAGCTGCTCGCGGGCGCCGGCCAGCTCCTCGCCGCCGTTGCCGAGCGCGAGGAACTTCTTGATGTCCTCGGCGAGGGAGTTCAGGGCCGCGCCCTGGTTGCGGACGATCTTCCGGAAGAAGTAGTCCTGGCCCTGGATCGCGGTGGTGCCCTCGTAGAGGGTGTCGATCTTGGAGTCCCGGATGTACTGCTCGATCGGGTACTCCTGGAGGAAGCCGGAGCCGCCGAAGGTCTGCAGGGACTGGGCGAGCTGCTCGTAGCCCTTCTCGGAGCCGTAGCCCTTGACGATGGGCAGGAGCAGGTCGTTCAGCGCGTGCTCGGTCTTGGCGTCCTCGCCCGCGGCCTCCTTGACGGCGATCGCGTCCTGGACCGAGGCGGTGTAGAGGACGAGGGCGCGCATGCCCTCGGCGTACGCCTTCTGCGTCATCAGGGAGCGGCGCACGTCGGGGTGGTGGGTGATGGTGACCTTGGGCGCGGCCTTGTCCATGAAGTCGGCCAGGTCGGTGCCCTGGACGCGCTCCTTGGCGTACTCCAGGGCGTTGAGGTAGCCGGTGGAGAGGGTGGAGATCGCCTTCGTGCCGACCATCATGCGGGCGAACTCGATGATGCGGAACATCTGGCGGATGCCCTCGTGCTTGTCACCGATCAGCCAGCCCTTGGCCGGGTGGCGGTCGCCGAAGGTCATCTCGCAGGTGTTGGAGGCCTTGAGGCCCATCTTGTGCTCGACGTTGGTGGCGTACACGCCGTTGCGCTCGCCCAGCTCGCCGGTCTCGAAGTCGAACTCGTACTTCGGGACGAGGAAGAGGGACAGGCCCTTGGTACCGGGGCCGGCGCCCTCGGGGCGGGCGAGGACGTAGTGGAGGATGTTCTCCGACATGTCGTGCTCACCGGAGGTGATGAAGCGCTTCACGCCCTCGATGTGCCAGGAGCCGTCCTCCTGCTGGACCGCCTTGGTGCGGCCGGCGCCGACGTCGGAGCCGGCGTCCGGCTCGGTGAGGACCATGGTGGAGCCCCACTGCTTGTCGACGGCTATCTGCGCGATCTTCTTCTGGACCTCGTTGCCCTCGTCGAAGAGGATGCCGGCGAACGCCGGGCCGGAGGAGTACATCCACACGGCCGGGTTGGCGCCGAGGACCAGCTCCGCGTACGCCCAGATCAGGGACGGGGGAGCCGTCGTGCCGCCGATGGCCTCGGGCAGGCCCAGACGCCAGTACTCGGAGTCCATGAAGGCCTGGTAGCTCTTCTTGAAGGACGCGGGGACCGGGGCCGTGTTCGTCTCGGGGGCGAACACCGGGGGGTTGCGGTCGGCGTCGGTGAAGGACTCCGCCAGCTCGTTCTCGGCCAGGCGGGTCAGCTCGTCCAGGACGCTCCTCGCGGTGTCCGTGTCCATCTCCGCGAACGGGCCCGTGCCGTACAGCTGGTCGCGGCCGAGCACCTCGAAGAGGTTGAACTCGATGTCGCGGAGGTTGGACTTGTAGTGCCCCATGGTGACGGCTCCGTTGAGAGAGTTTCTGTTCGATGACGCGTCTGGTTCGCGTACCAACAAGTAGCTACGATGATGCTACCCGTCGGTAATAAGACGCAACCCCGAACCCGTCATCTGTGACTGAGTACTCTTTCGTGCATGTACGGATACGGCCAGACCACGGACGCGGGTGCCCAGCAGCAGTACGCCGCCCCCCAGCAGCCGATGGCCGGCGGATACGGGCAGCAGCAGGCCCCGCTGTACCCGGAGCCGTCCCCGCCGTCCCTCGCCGACGCGGTCCGGGCCTTCACGACCGGGCAGATGGCGGCCGAGGACTTCCAGCAGATCTTCGCCACCTCGAAGGTGTACTGCCCGCGCGGCGACACCCCCGGCTTCCTCGCCCTGCACAACACCCAGCAGCCGGTGATCCCGATGTTCACCTCGCTCAAGGAACTGCGCCGGTACGCGGGCAAGGAGTCCAAGTACTTCGTGATCACCGGCGCCGAGGTGATCGACCTGCTGCCGACGGGCTACGGCTTCGTCCTGGACATGGAGGGCGAGCACCGGATGGTGTTCGACGCGAAGGCGGTGGAGCAGATGGTCGAGTTCGCGATGCGCCGGATGTACGGCTGAGGGGTGCGCCGCGCGGCGCGTGTGCGGCGGCTGGGGAGCGCGCCGCTCGGCGCGTGTACGGCGGCTGAGGACTGCGCCGCTCGGCGCGTGTACGGCTGGCGCGTGCGGCGCCCATGCCGGGCCCGGAGGGAATGCCCTCCGGGCTCTTTGCGTTCCGGGTGGCAAGAAGTTCAATGCTCAACTAAAGTGGGCGCACAAGGAGGTACGACCATGCCTGCAGTGACCGTCGAGAACCCGTTGACGCTGCCCCGCGTGACCGCGTCGGCCGAGGCGGTGGCACGCCCCGTACTGGCCGTGACGACCGCGCCGAGCGGCTTCGAGGGCGAGGGATTCCCGGTCCGCCGGGCGTTCGCCGGCATCGACTACCGCCATCTCGACCCGTTCATCATGATGGATCAGATGGGCGAGGTGGAGTACCAGCCGGGAGAGCCGAAAGGCACCCCTTGGCACCCCCACCGCGGCTTCGAGACCGTCACCTACATCATCGACGGCATCTTCGACCACCAGGACTCCAACGGCGGGGGCGGCACCATCACCAACGGTGACACCCAGTGGATGACCGCCGGCGCCGGCCTCCTGCACATCGAGGCGCCGCCGGAGCACCTGGTGACCTCGGGCGGCCTCTTCCACGGGCTCCAGCTGTGGGTGAACCTGCCGGCCAGGGACAAGATGATGGCCCCGCGCTACCAGGACATCCGCGGCGGCACCGTCCAGCTGCTGACCAGCCCCGACGGCGGCGCGCTGCTCCGCGTCATCGCCGGCGAGCTGGACGGCCACGCCGGCCCCGGCATCACCCACACCCCGATCACCATGGTCCACGCGACCCTCGCCCCGGGCGCCGAGATCACCCTGCCCTGGCGCGAGGACTTCAACGGCCTCGCCTACGTCCTCGCCGGCCGCGGCACGGTGGGCGCCGAGCGCCGCCCGGTCCGCCTGGGCCAGACCGCCGTCTTCGGCGCCGGCTCCGCCCTGACGGTTCGCGCGGACGAGAAGCAGGACTCCCACACCCCCGACCTGGAGGTCGTCCTCCTCGGCGGCCGCCCCATCCGCGAGCCCATGGCGCACTACGGCCCGTTCGTCATGAACACCAAGGCCGAGCTGATGCAGGCCTTCGAGGACTTCCAGAAGGGCCGCCTGGGCACGATCCCCGCGGTCCACGGGATGACGGAGGGCGGGCTGTAGGACGGAGTACGGGGCGGCCGGGACCGGCCCGGTCAGATGACGTGCAGGAGCCCGTTGCCGCCCAGGGCCGTCCAGCCCTCTTGCGTGAAGCCGACCGAGGGCGCGTCGATCATGTGACTGCCCTTGGTGACCGGGCCGCTCGTGCCACCCGGGAGGACCCAGACGGCGCCGGTGTAGCCGTTCTCGGCCGCCGCGCTGATGAACAGTTCCGGCTTGCCGTCCCCGTTGACGTCACCGACGGCGACGGTCGTACCGAAGTTGTCGCCCGCCTCACCGCCGCCGGGCACGCCGGGCGTGTCCTGGGTGAAGGCGTACGAGCCGCTGCCCAGGGCACCGGTGCGCCGGCCCGGGATCACCGTCACCATGCCCGCGTCCGTCGCGTCCTTGCCCGTGTCCTCGTACGGCGAGCCGACCACGATGTCGGCGAGTCCGTCCCGGTTCAGGTCGGCCACCGCCAGGGCACCGCCGAAGTTGTCGTCCTTCTCGCTCGAACCGGGCACGCCGGCCGTGTTCTGCGTCAGTTGTACCGGTACGTCGTCGTGCGCGATGCCGCGCTCGGAGCCGTACCAGACGAGCACCCGCCCGCCGGCCGCGCCGTCGACCCCGGCCTTCTCGGGATCGTCGGGGTCCCCGACGACGAGGTCCTGGAATCCGTCGCCGTTGACGTCCCCGGTGGCCGCGATCAGCCCGTTGCCCTTCCGCAGCTCGCCCCCGGGGCCGGCGCCGCCGAGGTAGACCTGGCCGCCGGTCAGGCCGCTCACGCGGACGCTGAGGGAGACCCCGTCGGGACGGGTGTCACCGTTGAAGTCGCCGAGTGCGACCGTGCCGATCGAGGGCGTGGACGTGTTGACCACCGACGCCTGACCGACGGTGCCGGTGCGGCCGAACGGTCCGGTGAGTGTCACCGCTCCGTCCTGTCCGGAGACGAGAATCTCGGTGTTCGCTCCGGCGCCGGAGCTGACAGCCGCCACGTCCGTGCCGTAGTAGTCGCCGTACGGGGACGGGTTCGGCAGGAGGGCGCCGGCCGTCAGCCCGTTCTTGCCGCCCCACAGGACCGTCAGGAGCCCCGCGTCCTTGCGCGAGGCCGTGTCCTCGTACGGCGCGGTCACCACGAGGTCGGCGTATCCGTCCCGGTTCAGGTCCGCCGTCGCGGTGGCGGCACCGAACTGGTCGAACGCCTCCGCGGAGCCCGGCACACCGGCGGTGTTCTGCGTGATGGTCTGGCGCCGGGCCGTCGACAGGCCCGACTTGGACCCGTAAAGCACGACGACGGCACCGGCGAACTGCTTGCCCGCGACCTTCGCACCCGGTGCGGGCAGGACCGCGTCGCGGTAGCCGTCACCGTTGAAGTCACCCGGCACCGCGCCGTGCACGGCCGCCGCCGGTGTGGCCGACAGCAGCGGAATACCCAGGGCGACCGCTGCCACCAGCGCTCCCGCTCTCCGGCTGCCTCGCAGGTGCGGCTTGTTCACGGTCACGTGGTCCCCTCCGTCGTCCGGCGCGCTCCTGGGGCGCGCCGATGGTGTGGGTGATCGTAAGCGGGCGCGATCGTCGGCGTGCGCCCGAGGGGTGCGGGAGGCAGCGACCATGCGAGCGCGGGCCGACGTGACGGGCGTCACAGGCGGGCGGCCGGATTTTGTGTTGTGCTGCGGGGCCGTGCGGGTCTCCGTATCGGGGCGACCGTGTGTTCCGGGACCGGAGGGGAGCTGGTGCGGGTGAGCGGGGCCGGCGCTGACGAGATATCGCTGATCACCGCTGCCCGGCGGGGGGACCCCGTGGCCCGGGAGCGGCTCGTGGTCGCGTACCTGCCCTTGGTCTACAACGTCGTGGGGCGGGCGCTGAACGGGCACGCGGACGTCGACGACGTCGTGCAGGACACCATGCTGCGGGCCCTGAGCGGGCTGGACGGGCTCCGGGACCCGGAGCGGTTCCGGCCCTGGCTGGTGGCGATCGCCATGAACCAGGTCCGCCGCCGCTGGTCGGGCTCGCGGCAGCCGCCCCTGCCGCTCGAGACGGCGGCCGACGGCGCGGTGGAGGGCGACTTCGCCGAGCTGACGATCCTGCGCCTCGGCCTGTCCGGGCAGCGCCGTGAGGTCGCCGAGGCGACGCGGTGGCTGGACGACGGCGAGCGCTCCGCGCTGTCCCTGTGGTGGCTGGAGGCCGCAGGGGAACTCACCCGCGGCGAGGTCGCAGCGGCCCTCGGACTCAACCGCGCGCACGCCGCGGTGCGCGTGCAGCGGGTCAAGGGGCAGCTGGATGTGTGCCGTCAGGTCGTCCGGGCGCTCGGGGCGCGCGAGCGGTGCGCGGAACTCGACGCGCTGACCGGGACCTGGGACGGCGTGCCGAGCCCGCTGTGGCGCAAGCGCATCGCCCGGCACGCCCGGGGCTGCGAGACCTGTGCGCGCAGCGCCGACGACCTGCTGCCGGTGGACGGACTGCTCGCCGGGGTCGGTCTGGTGGCCGTCCCCTTCTCCCTGCACTCCGGCGCGGTCGCGGGACACGGGGCGGCGGCGGCCCTGGGAGCCGGCCACGGCATCGTCTCCCACGCGGCGACCGCCCACCGGGTCCTCGGCACCGGGCGCCGCGCCCTGGGCCACGGCACGGCGGCGAAGGTCACGGGGGCATGCGCCGCAGTCGCCGTGGCCGTCCTGGTGGTCGTGATCCCCCAGGGCCCGGACAAGGGCGACGACGCGGCCCCGCCGGTCCGTCCGACGGTCTCCGCACAGGCTCCCTCGAACCGTCCGGCGTCCCCGCACGCCTCCCCTAGCCCGAGCGCTACGAAGGCCACGCCGAAGCCTTCCCCGGCCCGTACCCGTACGCCCGCCTCCGTCTCCCCGGCTGCCGCGGAGGCGGCGAGCCGGCTCGACCTGCTCGGCCGGACCAACGCCCTGCGCGCGCGGAACGGGTGCGCGCCGCTGAAGACCGACGCACGGCTGACCCGCGTGGCCCAGAGCGACGCGCGTGTCATCGCGGCCGACCGCAGCATCGACCTGACGGGCGGCCAGAACGGCAGCACGGGCGACCGGGTGACGGCGGCCGGGTACACCTGGTCGTCCGTCGGGGAGGCCGCCGCCTACGGCGACAAGAACGCGGCGGCCGTGGCGCAGGAGTGGGCGAACAACCAGATGCGTCAGTTCCTGCTGGACTGCCGGTTCACCGATGTGGGGGTCGGGCTGGTCGTCTCGGGTTCACAGCGCGCGTGGACCGAGGTGCTGGCCGCCCCGCGCTGACGGGCCCAGAACGCCGAGGCGCTGCGGGTCGGTCCGACCGCGGCCGCCACGGCGAGCGACTCGCCGAGCCGCCGCACGATCCCGCTGTCCGCCCGGCCGGCCAACCGCTCCAGCAGCGGCCGCAGTACGGCGTCATCCGCCTCGGCCACCGCGGTGGTGATGGCCGCGACCAGCGCCGCGTCGTCGTCCCCGGCGGCGGGCCGGGCGGCCCGCTCCGAGGACGCCTGCGACCCGGCGGCCGGTGGAAGGGGGACGGGGACGGGGACGGGGGCGGCGTCGGGCGTGGGGTCCTGGACGGCGACGGGAGCGGGCACGGAGACGCCGACGGGTGCGGGGACGGGGACCGGGACGGCGATGCCGGCGGGCGCGGGGACGGTGATGCCGGCGGGCGTGGCGACGGGGATGCCAACGGACCTGAGGATGCCGGCGGGCATGGCGACGGGGATGCCAACGGACCCGGGGAAGCCGGCAGGCGTGGCGACGGGGATGCCGACGGGCGGGGGGACGGGGACAGCGACGCTGACGGGTGCGGGGACGGCGATGGGGACGGGGGTGCCGACGGGCACCGGGACGCCGACAGGCACCGGGGCGCCGGCGGGCACGGCGACGGGGACGGGCACGCCGACGGGCACGGGAGTATGCCCCGCCGGGTGCGGCCAGGGCGTGGCCGCCACCCCTGGCCCTGGCCCTGGCCCTGGCCCTGGCCCTGGCCCCGGTGCCGGGCGCCGGTCCGTCCGCATGCGGGGGGCGCCCGGGGCGGTGCAGTCCGCGGCCACCTGGGCGGAGCCGAACGCGCGCAGGGCGCGGCGGCGGGCGGTGCCGTCGAGTTCGGCGAGGACGGCCTCGCGGATCCGCGGCCAGCTCTCCGCCTGGGCCCAACGGCGCATCCGGCGCCAGGCGGTGACCCCCGAGCAGCCCAGCTCGGCGGCGGGCGCGGTGTGCCAGGCGATGTCCTCCAGGAACACGTACAGCACCACGGACAGCACCGTCCGGTCGGGCACGGGCCGCCGGCCCGGATGTCGCAGCCTGCGTTGCGGCGGGGGCGGCAGCAGGGGCGCGATCTGTGCCCACACCCTTGCCAGAACCGGTCCGCCCGGCATCATGTCCCGCGCGGCCGGCTCCGGTGCCGGGGTCGTACGCGGCACGCCGGGCCGTATGCCGGGCCCCCGGCCGGTGACGTCGTCGATTGCGGTCATACCTCTTGAGACCCCGGCGCCGCCCGCCCGCAACAGAAACTTCTCGGGCCGTTCGAGCCCCGTCCCGCCCCCGTTTCACAATGAGCCGCGCAAATAAAGGGTTTGGCAATGGCCCTTCCCGGTTCTTCACGTGCGCATGTCAATCATGTCAGGGTCCTCTCGGACGAGCGCACCGCGGCCTCCCCATCCCCCCACAGGCCCTCGGTGCGCTCCGACTCCCCACACCTCCCCACGCACGAGGACCACGCATGCGTTCTGCGCGAATATCCCGAACGGCTCTCGCCCTCGCCGCCGTCACCGCCCTGGCCGGAACCGCCGGCACCGCGGTGGCCGCACCGGCCGGAAGCGCCCACCGCACCACGGTGACCGCCTCCGCCGCATCGGCCGCGGCGACCGCCAAGGCCGCCCGGTCAGCCGCCCTGCACCACGCCGCCGCCACCGGAGTCGGCGCGCACACCTCCCTCACCGCCACCGACGTCCTCGTCGACAAGGACGGCAAGCGGCACGTGCGGTTCACCCAGTCCTACCGGGGCGTGCCGGTCGTCGGCGGCGACCTCGTCGTCCACCTGAGCGCCGCGGGCACGTACCTCGGCGTCACCAGAGCCGCCGGGCAGGCCGTCTCCCTCCACTCCGTCACCGCCGGACTCACCGGCCGGCAGGCGCAGCGGCACGCCGCCGCCCAGGTGCACGGCGGAACGGCCGGCGCCGCCCGGCTCGTGGTGGACCACACCGACGGAAAGAGCACCCTCGCCTACGAGGTCGACGTCGCCGGCCCCGACGACGCGCCCGACGCCGGCCGCTCCGTCCTGGTCGACGCGGCCTCCGGCGCTGTACTGCGCAGCACGCCCACCGCCGAGGGATTCCTGTCACCGCGCGTCGTCGAGAAGCTCCAGCAGCGGGGCGAGACCCTGCGCCCGAGCACCAGCGGCCAGAAGAGCCTGACCGCGAAGTCCCGGCTGCGCACCACGTACCCGGCCCCCGCCACCGGCAAGGGACGCTCCCTCTTCTCCGGGACGGTCACCCTCAACACCACGCAGACGGGTTCCCGTTCGTACCAGCTGAAGGACACCACCCGCGGCAACGCCGAGATCCGTGACGCCAAGCACACGGCCCGCGAGGACGCGCGGATCTTCACCGCCGCCTCCGCGATGACCGACGCGGACGACACCTGGGGCGACGGCACCACCCGGGACAACGCCACCGCCGCGGTGGACGCCTCCCACGGGCTCACCTCCACCTTCGACTTCTACGAGTCGACGTTCGGCCGCAACGGCATCGACGACGACGGGGTCGGCCCGCACGGCGTGGTCCACTGGGGCACCGCCTACGGCAACGCCGCCTGGTACGACACCTGCCACTGCATGATCTACGGCGACGGCGACGGCCAGACCTTCACCAAGCCGCTCGTCCAGCTCGACGTCACCGGGCACGAGCTGACCCACGGCGTCGTCGCGGCGACGGCCGGCCTGGAGCCGACCCGGATCGACGCCGACGGCAACCAGTTCGGCGAGCCCGGCGCCCTCAACGAGTCCCTCGCGGACATCTTCGGCAGCGCGACCGAGTTCGCCACCAACCCCACCACCGGCAACTACCTGATGGGCGAGCAACTCGGCCTGGACCAGGGCTTCCTGCGCCGCATGGACAAGCCCTCCCGGGACAAGCTCGAAGGCACCGTCGACTACTGGGCCCCGGCCCTCTACGACACCGAGGTGCACGCCGGCTCCGGCGTCTCCTCCCACGCCTTCTACCTGCTCGCCGAGGGCAGCGGCGCCAAGACGATCAACGGCGTCGCCTACAACTCGGCGACCTACGACGGCTCCTCCGTCACCGGCATCGGCCGCGCCAAGGCCCTGAAGATCTTCTACCAGGCCCTGACCCGCTACATGGTCTCCACGACCGACTTCCACGACGCCCGCACCGCCACCCTCCAGGCGGCGAAGGACCTCTACGGCGCGACGAGCACCGAGTACGCCACGGTCGTCAAGGCGTGGGCCGCGGTCAACGTGACCGCCGCCAACCAGCCGTGATCCACGCCGAACCAGCCGTGATCCAGGCCGAACCAGCCCTGAACCAGGGCGGGACAGCCCCGACCCGGCCGTAACCCCTCGTACGCCCCGGCCCGCCGGCAGACCCCACGAATCGCCGGCGGGCCGGGGCTCCCCCCACCGCACGCATACCTGAACGCCCGCCCCTTACCCAGAAGGAAGCAGCGCACATGCGTCGAACCCGTCTCGTGCTCCCCACCGTCGTCGCGGCCACCCTCACCGCCGGCGGCCTCCTCGCCGGCCCCACGTTCGCGGCCCCCGCGCGCCCGTCCCTGTCCTCGTCCTCGGCCGCCGCCACGGTCTCGGTGCGGACCGCCGCACCGGGCACCGCCGAGCGCGCGGCGGCCGTGGCCAGGGCCAGAGCCAACGTCCGCGAGCACGCCAAGACGTTCGGCTTCGGCGCCCACCAGAAGCTGACGGTGAAGGACGTCATCGTCGACAGCAACGGCACCGAGCACGTCCGCTTCGAGCGCACCTATCGCGGACTCCCGGTCGTGGGCGGCGACTTCGTCGTGCACCAGAGCCGGTCGGGCGCCCTGCGCGGCGCCTCCCACGCCCATGGCCGGGAGGTGGCCGTCGCCTCGGTCACCCCGAAGGTGTCGGTCAAGTCGGCCGAGGTGACCGGTCTGAAGAGCGTGAGCGGGATACGCGCCGCCGCTCCCGACGCCCGGCTGGTCGTCTGGGCCGCCTCCGGCACACCCCGGCTGGCCTGGAGCACCACCGTCCAGGGCACCGGCGCGCACGGCGAACCCGTCGGCAAGGTCGTCGTCACCGACGCCTCGACCGGGGCGCACATCGAGACCCACGACGCCGAGCAGCACGAGGCGGGCACCGGGCACACCATGTACACCGGGGACGTCACCCTCGACACCACCGCCCAGGCGGACGGCACGTACGAGCTGATCGACCCGGTCCGCGGCACCGTCACCAAGGACGCGCACAACGTCTCCGCGTCCAGCCTGAAGGCAAGCTCGGGCACCCTGTTCACCGACGCGGACAACGTGTGGGGCGACGGCCGGACGTTCTCCTCCGACCGGGCCACCGCGGCCGCCGACGCGCACGCCAACACGGCCGAGACCTGGGACTACTACCTGAACACGTTCGGCCGCAAGGGCATCAAGAACGACGGCAAGGGCGCCACCGTGTTCGTGCACGTCGGCACCGACTGGGACAACGCCCAGTGGTCGGACGCCTGCTTCTGCATGATGACCGGCGACGGCGACGGCTCCACCGACCCCGAGCAGGTCGACCTGGACACCATGGGCCACGAGATGACCCACGGCGTCACCAGCGCCACCGCGAACCTGCGCTACAGCGGCGAGTCCGGCGGCCTCAACGAGGCGACCAGCGACATCCTCGGCACCATGGTCGAGTGGTACGCGAACAACCCGGTCGACACCCCCGACTACCTGTTCAGCGATCAGTCGACCCCGCCGTGGCTGCGCCGCTTCGACCAGCCCTCGCTGGACGGCTCGTCCGCCGACTACTGGTCCAAGCGCGTCGGCCGGCTCGACGTCCACCAGTCCTCCGGCGTCGGCAACCACTGGTTCTACCTGGCCAGCGAGGGCAGCGGCGCCAAGACCGTCAACGGCGTCGACTACGACAGCCCCACCTACGACGGCTCGACCGTGACCGGCATCGGCAACAAGAAGGCCTCGGCCATCTGGTACCGCGCGCTCACCGTCTACATGACCTCCACCACCGACTACCACGGCGCCCGCGCCGCCACCCTGAACGCGGCCGCCGACCTCTACGGCTCCACCAGCCCCGAGTACCGCACGGTCGCCGCCGCCTGGACCGCGGTCAACGTGACCGCGTCGTCCGGCACGCACAAGTAGGAGCCGGCCAGACCGGCTGTCCCTCACCCGTGCGGAGGCCGGGGCAGGACAGCCGTAGCCGGGCGTGATCCGCTGGGGGTGTGCGTCTGCTCCCCGACCCCGTCCGCCGGCTGGCCGCCTGGTGCGCGGTGCTGCTGCTGGTGGCCGGGGTCGGCTGGGTCGGGGTGCGGCTGTGCTCACAGTTCCGTACGGCCGTGACCCCGGTGCTGCTCGCCCTGCTGGGCACCGCGCTGCTCGGGCCGCTGTACCGCAGGCTCGTCCGGGTCGGGGTGAACCCGTCGTTGGCGGCCGGGCTCACCTGCGTCGCCGTGGTCGCCGTGGTCGGCGGCGCCCTCTACATCGTCGTCGCCGCCCTCATCGACACCGGCGACCAGATCATCGCCTCGCTGAAGAACGCCGCCAAGGCCGTCTCCCAGCACTTCGGGGCCGCCGGGACCGGGCTGGACGACCTGGCCGAGAACTCCCGCGCGCTGCTCGGCAAGTTCGGCGGGACCGCCGCCGCCAACGTGATCAGCGGGGTCAGCGTGGTCGGCGAGGGCATCGCCATGGGCGTCCTCGCGCTGCTGCTCGTCTTCTTCTTCCTGCGCGACTCCGGGCGGGCCGTCGCCGCCCTGCGCTCCCTCGCCCCCGGCGGCACCGCCGACACCGTGGAGGCCATGGCCCGCCGCGCCTTCGAGGCCGTCGAGGGATTCATGCGCGGCACCACCCTCATCGCGCTCATCGACGCCCTGTGCATCACCCTCGGCCTGCTGATCCTCCAGGTGCCCGGCGCGATCGGGCTGGGCGCGCTGGTGTTCGTCGGCGCGTACATCCCCTACCTGGGCGCGTTCATCTCGGGGGCGGTGGCCGTCCTGGTCGCGCTCGCCGACCGGGGCTTCGTCATCGCGCTGTGGGCGCTCGGCGTCGTCCTCGCCGTGCAGGTGCTGGAAGGGCATGTCCTGCAGCCGGTGATCCAGAGCCGGACCGTGCAGATGCACCCCGCGGTGGTGATGCTGGCGATCACCGCCGGGGCGTCCGTCGCCGGCATCCTCGGCATGCTCCTCGCGGTCCCGCTGACCGCCGCCGCCTTCGGAGTCGTGCACGAACTGCGCGAGCGTCACGTCCTGGACGGCGCCCCGGAGACGCCCCCGTCCGGTGAGCCGCCCGGCTCGTAGAGCTCGAACCAGATGCTCTTGCCCTCGCCGCGCGGGTCCACGCCCCACGCGTCGGCCAGCAGTTCGATCAGCATCAGACCGCGCCCGGAGGACGCCAGCTCGCCCGGCCGCCGCTTGTGCGGCAGGTCGTCGCCCGCGTCGGCGACCTCCACCCGCAGCCTGCGCCCGCCCCTGCGCTCCCCGATGACCTCGGCGAGCAGCAGCGCGTCGGTGTCGGTGTGCACCAGCACGTTGGTGACCATCTCGGAGACCAGCAGCGCCGCCGAGTCCACCTGTTCGGCCGACGCCCAGTCGTGCAGCAGCTCGCGCAGGTGCCGGCGGGCCTCGGCGATCCGCTCGGGCTCGTCCTGCGCCACCGACAGCAGCGTGCGCCGCACCCGGGGCCGTACCGCCACCGTGTCGCCGCAGCCACAGCCGTCGCCGGGCCGGCACAGCAGCAGGAGCGCTATGTCGTCCTCGCGGCGGTCGGCGAGCGGGCCGGTGGTGTGGTGCGAGGACGGCCCGTGCACGCCCTGCACGAGGGCGTCCGCGAGGGACTCCAGGCCGTCCTCGTGATTCGCGTCGTAGTCCTCCAGGATCGCCCGGACGCGCCGCCAGCCGCTCTCCATGTCGTGCCCGCCGGTCTCGATCAGGCCGTCGGTGCACATCGTCATCGTCTCGCCGGGCTCCAGCGCGAACCGGGTCGTCGGATAGTCCGCGTCCGGGTCGATGCCGAGCGGCAGCCCGCCCGCCGTCGGCCGCATCATCACCGTGCCGTCGGCCATCCGGATCGCCGGGTCCGGGTGCCCGGCGCGGGCGATCTCCAGCATCCCGGTCGCCGGGTCGGCCTCCACGTACAGGCAGGTCGCGAACCGGAGGTCGGTCAGCTCCTCGTCGTGGGTGATGCCGTGCAGGAACCGGGAGGCGCGGGTGAGGACCGCGTCCGGGCGGTGGCCCTCGGCGGCGTAGGCGCGCAGCGCGATCCGCAGCTGGCCCATCAGCCCGGCCGCCCGCACGTCGTGCCCCTGCACGTCCCCGATGACCAGCGCGAACCGGCCGGAGGGCAGCGGGATCATGTCGTACCAGTCGCCGCCGACCTGCAGTCCGCCGCCGGTCGGGATGTAGCGGGCGGCCACGTCCAGGCCGGGGATCTCCCGGATGAGGGTGGGCAGCATGGAGCGCTGCAGGCCCTCGGTCAGCTCCCGCTCGGACTCGGCCGCGCCGGCCCGGGACAGCGCCTGGGCGAGCATCCGGGCGACCGTCGTCAGCACGGCGCGCTCGTCCGGCGTGAACGCCACCGGATAGCTGAACGCGGCCAGCCAGGCACCCATCGTGTGCCCGCCCACGATCAGCGGCAGGAACGCCCACGAGTGGCGGCCGAGCTGCCGGGCGAGCGGCCAGGTCACCGGGTAGCGGGCCCGGTAGTGCTCCGGCGAGGACAGGTACACGGCCCGGCCGGTGCGCACCACCTCGGCGGCCGGGTAGTCCGTGGACAGCGGCATGTAGGAGAAGGGGCCGCCGTCGCCGGTCGGGTAGCCGTGGTGGCCGATCACGGTGAGCCGGTCGCCCTCCACCCCGAAGACCGCGAGCCCGTCCGGCGAGAAGCCCGGCATCGACAGCCCGGCCGCGACCCGCAGCACCTCCTCGGTCGAGCGCGCCTCGGCCAGCGCCCGGCCGGCGTCCAGCAGGAACGCCTCCCGGGAGCGCCGCCAGTCCCCGGTGACCGCGCTGCGGGCCGCCACGCTGCCCGGGACCGGCTCGGTGACCTCCTGGAGGGTGCCGATCAGCTCGTACGCCTGCCGTTCCGGGTCGAAGGACGGCTTCGAGCGGCTGCGGACGATCCGTACGACGTCCCCGTGCTCGTCCATGATCCGGATCCGGACCTCGGCGAGGGTGCCCTCGGACACGGCCATCGGGACCACGCCGGTGATCTCGTTCCAGTCGGCGGGGTGCAGCCGGGTGCGGGTCTGGTCCTCCGTGAGGGTGACGGGCTCGGCGGGCAGCCCGAGCAGCCGCGCCGCCTCCGCGTCCACGGTGACCAGACCGGCAGCGGTGTCCCAGTGCCAGAGGCCGGTGGCGAGGGCGGCGAGGACGTCCCCGACGGACGGCAGGGGCTCGCCAGTGCGCATTGCCCCACCTTAGGGAGGTCTGTTTGATATGTGCCACCTGTTGCACCCGCCTTCGTGCAGCGGTTTCCCCCGGTGGGAAATGAGGGGGAGGCGATCTTGGGGCGGCCGGTACCCTTGACGGGTCCGGGCCCCGTGCCCGTTCCCGCCGGTCCGCAGCGCCGGCAGGCGAGAACCCCACCACGAAGGACGATGAACCCAGATGCATCGGTACAGGTCCCACACCTGCGGCCAGCTCCGCGCCTCTGACGTCGGCACCGACGTCCGGCTGAGTGGCTGGCTGCACAATCGGCGCGACCTGGGCGGCATCCTCTTCATCGATCTGCGCGACCACTACGGCATCACGCAGCTGGTCGCCCGTCCCGGTACGCCCGCCTACGAGGCCCTGGACAAGCTCTCCAAGGAGTCCACGGTCCGTGTCGACGGCCGCGTGGTTTCACGTGGAACCGAGAACATCAACCCCGACCTGCCCACCGGCGAGGTCGAGGTCGAGGTGGCCGAGGTCGAGCTGCTGGGCGCCGCCGCCCCGCTGCCCTTCACCATCAACGCCGAGGACGGGGTCAACGAGGAGCGGCGCCTGGAGTACCGCTTCCTGGACCTGCGCCGCGAGCGCATGCACCGCAACATCATGCTGCGCACGCAGGTCATCTCGGCGATCCGGCAGAAGATGAGCGGCCTCGGCTTCAACGAGCTGGCCACGCCGATCCTGACGGCGACCTCCCCCGAGGGCGCGCGCGACTTCGTCGTGCCCTCCCGGCTGCACGCGGGCAAGTTCTACGCCCTGCCGCAGGCGCCGCAGCAGTTCAAGCAGCTGCTGATGATCTCCGGCTTCGACCGCTACTTCCAGATCGCGCCCTGCTTCCGCGACGAGGACGCCCGCGCGGACCGCTCGCCCGGCGAGTTCTACCAGCTCGACGTCGAGATGAGCTTCGTCGAGCAGGAGGACGTCTTCCAGCCGATCGAGCGGCTGATGACGGAACTCTTCGAGGAGTTCGGCGGTGGCCGCCACGTCACCTCCCCCTTCCCGCGCATCCCGTTCCGCGAGGCGATGCTCAAGTACGGCTCCGACAAGCCGGACCTGCGCGCCAAGCTGGAACTGGTGGACATCACCGACGTCTTCGAGGGCTCGGCGTTCAAGGCGTTCGCGGGCAAGCACGTGCGCGCCCTGCCGGTGCCGGACGTCGCCGGCCAGCCCCGCAAGTTCTTCGACCAGCTCGGCGAGTTCGCGGTCTCGCTCGGCGCGCAGGGCCTGGCCTGGGTCCGCGTCACCGAGGACGGCTCGCTGACCGGCCCGATCGCCAAGTTCCTCACCGAGGAGAACGTGGCCGAGCTGACCAAGCGGCTGTCGCTGGCCGCCGGGCACGCGGTGTTCTTCGGCGCCGGCGAGTTCGACGAGGTCTCCAAGATCATGGGCGCGGTCCGCGTCGAGGCCGCCCGCCGGGCCGGCCACTTCGAGGAGGACGTCTTCCGGTTCTGCTGGATCGTCGACTTCCCGATGTTCGAGAAGGACGAGGAGACCGGCAGGATCGACTTCTCGCACAACCCGTTCTCCATGCCCCAGGGCGGCATGGACGCCCTGGAGAACCAGGACCCGCTGGACATCCTGGCCTGGCAGTACGACATCGTCTGCAACGGCGTCGAGCTGTCCTCCGGCGCGATCCGGAACCACGAGCCGGACATCATGCTCAAGGCGTTCGAGATCGCGGGCTACGACCGCGAGACCACCGAGCGCGAGTTCGCCGGCATGCTCCGCGCGCTCCGCTTCGGCGCCCCGCCGCACGGTGGCATCGCCCCCGGCGTCGACCGGATCGTCATGCTCCTCGCCGACGAGCCCAACATCCGCGAGACGATCGCCTTCCCGCTCAACGGCAACGCCCAGGACCTGATGATGGGCGCCCCCACCGAGCTGGACGAGTCCCGCCTGCGCGAGCTGCACCTCACCATCCGCAAGCCGCAGCCGAAGTAGTCCACCCGCCGGTCAGTCCCCCGCACCGGTACCGGAGCCCGCACGGCGCTCCGGTTCGGCGTCGGGGGACGCGGCGTTTCAGCGGCCGTACGCCTCAGGCACGGGCACCGGCACCGGCCTGGTCCGCGGTGCCGTTCGGCTGCTCCTCGGCGAAGAGGTCGTGGACGCATTCCGCGTGGGGCGTCCGGTCCAGCCACCGGTTGAGCACATCCAGGTCGGTGCAGTCGGCGATGCGTGTGCGGGCCTCGTCGGGGATGTGGATGCCCCGAGCTTCCAGGAACCGCAGGATGGCCTTCGCCTCACCCCGGGCCTCCCCGATTGCCGCCCCGTTCGCCTCCCCGTCGAGGTACGTCTCCTCCAGCAGGGTGCCCCGGCCGGGGAAGAAGTTGGTGAAGCTCATCAGTTTCCTCCAGGTCTGACGGGCCGGGGTGTCTCCCAGGCCGATCTCCAGCAGGCCGCTGAAGTACACGGCGGTCTGCGCGTCTGTCGTCTGCAGGGCGCCGGCCAGGGCCTCCAGTATGGCCGGGGCCTTCGGATTCCGGCTATGAGTGATGGCGGAGAAGGTGGCCATCGCCAGGTTTCGGGCCGCCGTCCGCTGATCGGTGATCACCGGCACGTTGTCCGGGCTCAGGACCAGCGGATGGGTGCAGTTGGTGGTCCAGCCCTGGATCTCGCAGGTGAACGGCCCGGCCGCCCAGCGCGCGGTGGCCCTGTCCGTGCAGGTGACGAAGAGAAGGACCGGAAGCCCGAACTTCGCCTGCAGATAGGTCACGTAGTACGGCCAGCTCGTCGCCTTGCGTTCGTCGCGGCGTCCCTGCGTCTCGATGGCGAGCAGGAAGTCGTCGCCGTCGGACGGTTCCACCCGCAGCACGGTGTCGACACGTCTCTCCAGGGGATGGATCTCCGTCACGTCGGCGCTGAGGACCGCGATGGACGCCTTGGCCGAGAGGGGGACTCCGAGGAGTTCGAAGACGGGGGTGAGGAGCTCCGGCCGGTCCTGGAAGATCCGGTGAGAAGCCTCGTGGGTGGCTGTGACCATGAGCGGAAGCTAGCGGGCGCCGCGGGTCGGCCGACCGGGCGATGCGAGTGCGTTCACTCCTTCGAGTTGCGAAGAAACGTTCACGTCGTGGTGGTCGTGCCGATCCGCGGGTGGATCGCTGCCAGGACGAGGACGCCGGCGGCGACGACGAGGAGGGCCGGGCCGGTGCCCCAGCGGGAGAGCAGGGTGCCGAGGACGCCGCCGAGGAAGATCGCCGTGATCGAGGCCGTCAGTCTGAGGCGGGTCAGGCGGTCGGATGCGGCGAGGGGGGCGGGGTGGTGGCCCGGGGGGTTGGTGACGACCTGGCCGATCATCCGCAGCAGGGACATCTGGATCAGCAGGGTCGGCATCCCGGGGACCGCCGCGCGCAGCGCCATCGCCCCGCGCAGGCCCATGGCGACGCCGACGAGCGTGATGACCCCGGCGTCGGGCCTGCCCGCCAGGGCGAACCCGTGGTGCCACACCGCCAGCCCGCCCCCGGCGCCCAGCAGCAGCGCCTCGACGAGCAGGGACGCGGAGAACCAGGACGTGGCCGCGGCGATCCTGCCGATCAGCACGGATCCCGCCACCGCCCCCGCCACGAACGCGGCCAGGGCGATCGCCGGGCCGAGCGCGGGCACCCCGGGGCCGCCCGCGAGCGCGAAGGCGAGGAACAGCAGGTTGCCGGTGGCGAGGGCGGTGAAGACATGCCCCAGGGTCAGGAAGGTGACGGCGTCGATCGCACCCGCGACCACGGTGAGCAGCGCCATGTCGACGGTGATCCGCAGGTCGTGCCGGAAGGCGGTCGCTTCGGCCGGGCCGGGGCTGTGCTGCATGGTCGTAGTCTCGACGCCGCACGATCCCCACCCCCTCAGCCTCCCCCGGATGCCCCGCCCGCGTGTCCCGCCCGCGTGTCCCGGCCGTTCACCGGTGCCGGCCGCCGCTCCCGGCCCGTCCCGGCCGGCTCAGCGGCGCTGACCCGCCGGTGTTGCCCTGCCCCTGTCGGCTCCGCGACGCGCGCGCCCACCACCGCCTGCCCGGCCCGGCGGCGCCGCTCAGCGGCGGCTCATCCGGAGTGTGACCACGTGCCAGTGGGTCTCGGCCGCTCTCGGGTCGGCGGCGAGCAGGGCCGTTAGCCGGGTGCGGAAGGCCGCAGTCAGGGCGGCGGTGCTGTCCGGGGCGCGGTCCGGGTCCAGGGCGCTGAAGAGGGACGGGCCGAAGGCGGCCTGGAAGAACGTCGTCAGCCGGTCGGCGAAGGCCCCGGCGTCGCCGGAGCGGTCGTACGCGTCGAGGATGACGTCCGGGAGGGCCACGAGGTCGTGCTCGTCGAGCCGCAGGGCCTGGGCGAGCGGCCCCGACTCCAGCGGTTCGAGGAACTCGGTGAGGGTCCGGTTCCAGGTCGGGATCGTCATCCGCGCGTACTCGGCCGGCCGCAGCAGCCCCTGCTCGACCAGCTCCACGAGTACGGCGTCGGCGGCGTCCAGCAGGTTCTCGGCGCCGCTGGCCCCGTCGTCGGCCGCCGCCCCGCCGACGACCACGAGCTGCCCGCCGGGCCGCAGCTCACGGGCCCGGTGGGTGAGAAACGCCGTCCAGTCCGCCCGGGACCGCTCCTTCAGCGCGCGGCGGGCGTCGCCGGTGGCGCGCGCACAGTAGATGTGGTCGCGGACCGGCTCGGGCACCCGGGACAGCCACTGCACGGCGATCGCGCTCCACGCCAGGTGCAGCTCGGCCGCCGGGAAGAGCCGGCCGTAGAAGGAGCGCGGCTCGGCGTGGACGTAGACGTCCGGCTCCCGCGCGTACGACCCCGGCGCGTCCAGGACCGTGGCGAACAGGGCGTTGAAGTCGTTGGCCGGGATGTCGGTGTGGACCACGGTCACGGGGGTGTCCCGGCCCGTACGGCCCCGCACCCGCTCGACCACGGCCCTCATCGGCGTCAGCGAGTTGGAGCCCGCCGCCGCCCCCAGGTCGGCCACCCGGAACGGCGCGTCGCCCTCGGGCAGCACCACCGCGTCCAGCGCCCGGTACAGCAGCGGCATCCCGTGATCACCTGCCGAGCCCTGCACCCGGGAGTGCCGGGCGTAGTCCTCCCCCATGGCGCCTGAGGCGTAGGAGGCGTACGAGGCGGGAGGGCGCGGTCCGCTCATGAATTCACGATACCGAGACGGACGCCACGGAGCCCGGTGACGCCGTACGACGTCACCGGGCTCCGGTGTCCTGCAGCGGGCCCGCCTACGCGGCCGGCTTCTCCTCCAGGCGCGGGAAGAGCACCGCGCCCTTGGTGACCGTGGAACCGGCCGCAAGGCGGCCCCACTCGCCCGCGTCCTGGACCCGCTGCTCGGCGAGGGCGCCCAGGGACGCCTCCGCGCCGAGGGAGTCCCACAGCTTCCGCGAGGTGTCCGGCATGACCGGGTTGAGCAGGACCGCGACCGCGCGGAGCGACTCGGCGGCGGTGTACAGGATGGTGGCCAGGCGGGCCTGGCCCTCCGCGGACTCGTCCTTGGCCACCTTCCACGGCTCCTGCTCCGTGATGTAGCCGTTGACCTGCTTCACGAAGTCGAAGACCGCCAGGATGCCGCCCTGGAAGTCCAGCTCCTCGCCGATCTTCCGGTCGGCCGTCGCGACGGCCTTCGCCAGTCCGTCGTGGACCGCCGTCTCGGCTTCGCCGTCGGCCGTGGCCGCGGGCAGCTCGCCGCCGAAGTACTTGCCGACCATGGCGGCCACGCGGGAGGCGAGGTTGCCGTAGTCGTTGGCCAGCTCGGACGTGTAGCGGGCGGAGAAGTCCTCCCAGGAGAACGAGCCGTCCTGGCCGAAGGCGATGGCCCGCAGGAAGTACCAGCGGTACGCGTCCACGCCGAAGTGCGAGGTCAGGTCCTGCGGCTTGATGCCGGTCAGGTTCGACTTCGACATCTTCTCGCCGCCGACCATCAGCCAGCCGTTCGCGGCGATCTTCCCGGGCAGGGGCAGGCCCTGCGCCATCAGCATGGCCGGCCAGATCACCGCGTGGAAGCGGAGGATGTCCTTGCCGACGAGGTGCACGTCGGCGGGGAAGGTCTCCTCGAACTTCTGCTGGTTCTCGTTGTAGCCGACGGCCGTCGCGTAGTTCAGCAGGGCGTCGACCCACACGTAGATCACGTGCTTCTCGTCCCAGGGGACCGGCACGCCCCAGTCGAAGGTCGACCGGGAGATGGAGAGGTCCTGAAGGCCCTGGCGGACGAAGTTCACGACCTCGTTGCGCGCGGACTCCGGCTGGATGAAGCCGGGGTTCGCCTCGTAGAGGGCGAGGAGCTTGTCGGTGTACTCGCTCAGGCGGAAGAAGTAGTTCTCCTCGCTGAGGATCTCCACCGGCTTCTTGTGGATCGGGCACAGCTTCTGGCCCGCGTACTCGCCCTCGCCGTCGAGCAGTTCACCGGGGAGCTTGTACTCCTCGCAGCCCACGCAGTACGGGCCCTCGTAGCCGCCCTTGTAGATCTCGCCCTTGTCGTACAGGTCCTGCACGAACTCCTGGACGCGGTCGGTGTGCCGCTTCTGCGTGGTGCGGATGAAATCGTCGTTGGCGATCTCCAGGTGCTCCCACAGCGGCCGCCAGGCCTCCGTGACGAGCTTGTCGGCCCAGGCCTGCGGGGTGACCCCGTTCGCCTCGGCCGTGCGCATGATCTTCTGACCGTGCTCGTCCGTGCCGGTGAGGTACCACACCTTCTCGCCGCGCTGACGGTGCCAGCGGGTGAGCACGTCGCCTGCGACGGTCGTATAGGCGTGGCCCAGGTGAGGAGCGTCGTTGACGTAGTAGATGGGCGTCGAGACGTAGTACGCCTTCGACCCCTGCTTCTCGGATCCAGTGGCCGCCATAAGCCGCAATCCTACTGGGCCGCCGGAGATCGACTCACACGCGTTTCGGGGGGTGGACCTCGTGCGGTGCCGGTCCACCCCCGGGTGCGGCGGTGTGCTGGTGTGCGTGCTGGTGCGCGGGGGCTACGGCCGCCAGGCCGCCAGGATGCCCTCGTACAGCTCCCTGTCGGTGAGCTCGCGGGGGGCGGGGCCCGCGTGGAAGAAGGCGGTGTTCTCCGTCTTCAGCTTGCGGAGGTAGTCGAACGCCTTGTTGTCGTGCTCGCCGAAGGCGACGAAGGAGAAGAAGACGTCAGGGTGCTGCGCCGCGGCGTCCGCGAGGGACTGGGTGGCCGGGGTCTTGGCGTCCGGGGCGCCGTCCGTCTGGAAGACCACCAGGGCGGGGGTGCCGGGTGCCTCCTTGGCGTGCCGGGTGAGGACGGACTCCACGGCGGCGTGGTAGCTGGTACGGCCCATGCGGCCGAGGCCCGCGTGCAGCTCGTCGATCTTGTTCTCGTGCTCGTCGAGAGTCAGGTCGCCGGTGCCGTCCAGCTCTGTGGAGAAGAAGGTGACGTGGACCGTGGCCTCGGGGTCGAGGTGGGCGGCGAGGGCGAGGGTCTGCTCGCCGAGGGCCTGGGCGGAGCCGTCCTTGTAGTACGGGCGCATGCTCGCGGAGCGGTCCAGTACGAGGTAGAGCTTCGCTCGGGTGCCGGTGAGGTTCGTCTTCTTGAGGGCGGTGCCGGCGGCCTTGTAGGCGGCGGTGAGGGCGGGGGCGCGGGTCTTCAGGCGGGGGAGGGGGGTGGCGGGTTTGGCGGGTGGCTCCGTCGGCGCTGCCGGGCTTGCCTCGGCCCCCGGCCCGGGGTCGGCCTGCGGCTCCTCTGCCTGTGGCGCGGGCTGCGGCTCGGCCGCCTCGGCTTCGCCTTCGGCGGATGCGTTCCCACCCGCACCACCCGTGACGGTCTCGTCGTCGGGTGCAAGTGGCCCCTGTGGGACGTCCCCGCCGTCGGCGGCTCGCGGTCCGTCCGCCTCGCCACTCGGCCCGGCCTCCCGCCCGGCCTCGGGCTCCGGAAGGGCCTCAGGCTCGGGCTCGGCCTTGGCCACGGGCTCCGCCGCGGCCTCCGGCCCGGGCTCCGCCGCGGCCTCCGGCCCGGGCACGGGCTCGGCCTCAGGCTCCGGGACGGGGGTGGGCTCGGCCTTGGCCTCGGGCTCCGACGCGGCCTCCGGCCCGGGCTCGGGCTCGGCCTCGGGCTGCGACGCGGCCTCCGGCTCGGGCACGGGCTCGGCCTCGGGCTGCGACGCGGCCTCCGGCTCGGGCACGGGCTCGGCCTCGGGCTGCGACGCGGCCTCCGGCTCGGGCACGGGCTCGGGCTCGGCCTCAGGCTCCGGGACGGGGGTGGGCTCGGCCTTGGCTTCGGGGGCCGGCTCGGGCTCCGGGGCGGCGGGCTCGGGCTCGGGCTCCGGGGCGGCGGTCTTCGGCTCGGGCTCGGCCTCTGCCTGTGTGGGGATGGTGGGTTCTGTGGGGCGGGGGACCGTGACGTTGTCGAAGGCCGCTGCCACCAGCTCGTGTTCGTCGTCGTCCGAGTGGCGGGGCTCGGGGACTTCGGGGGCGGCGGACTCGGCCGGGGGCTGCGACGGGAGTCGGTCCGCACCCTCTGCTTCGGCCGGGCTGCCCTTGCGGGAGCGGCCGAACGCGTTCCGCAGGAGAGTGAGAATGCCCATGTGCGCAACCCTTCGGGTGAGTTGTGGCCCGTCGATCCCTGGCCAGGACGGACACGTAAGGTTAGCGGCCCAATATCTCAGTGCGGTGACGCGTTCGTCCGCTCGTGCAGCGTCAGGTCGACCAGCAGTGCCCGGTGGTCCGTGTCCGCGAGGGTGGGGAAGCGGGCGCCGGTCGCCGAGAAGTCGGGTGTGACCAGGACGTGGTCGATCTGGGCGCCGATGACGGAGGCCGTGCGGGACGGCCAGGTGGGGGTGCGGTCGTGGCCGGCCAGGCGGGCCGCGTCGGACAGACCGGTGTCGAGAATGTGACGGAAGCCCGCGTGGTCCTGGGAGGCGTTGAAGTCGCCCGCGAGGACGGTCGGGGTACCGGGGTCCGACGCGGCGAACGATCGCAGGCGGTTCAGTTCGCGGTGCCAGAGGGCTACCTGGCCCGGCAGCGGGGGCATGGGGTGGGCGAGCTGGAGGCGGACGGAGTGCCCGCGGACGTCGGCCACCGCGCCCGGCATGCCCATGGTGCCGCGGACCCCGGCCGTGCCGCGCAGCGGGAAGCGGCTGAGGATGAGGGAGCCGTGTGAGCCGGCCGCCGCCACCGCCTGCCGGTAGGGGTACCCGGACCCGAACTCCCGCCGCAGGGTGGCCTGGCAGCCGTACTCGCACTCCTCGACGAACACGATGTCCGGCTTGTCGGCGCGGATCAGCGGGACCAGTGCCGGGGTGCCGCGCCCGAACTCGACGTTCGAGGTCAGGACGCGGAAGGAGGCCAGCGGGGGGCCGTCCGGCTCGTGCAGCTTGCCGTAGGGGTCGCTGAACCACGCGAGCAGACCGAGGACGGCGACGGACCACACCAGGCCCGGCCACCAGCGGGCCAGCAGCGAGAGCAGGAGAGCGACGCCGGCCGGCACGAGCAGCCACGGCAGGAAGGCGAGCAGTTGCGGCACCGGCGTGATGCCGTCGGTGTCGGCGACGCGGCAGCCGGCCACCACGCTCACCCCGGCCAGCAGCAGCCCGGCGCACCAGGCACCGAACCGGCGTCCGGGATGAGCTGTCACCCGCCGAGCCTACGAGCGCCCGTCGACTCGCGCCAGGAAACCGGCCAACGCCGCGTTGAACTCCGCCGGCCGCTCCAGGTTCGGCATGTGTGCCGCGCCCTCGACGACCTGAAGGGTGGAGTCGGGCAGGGCGGCGTGCATCGTCTCGGCGTCCGAGACCGGGGTGTAGGTGTCGTCGGAGCCGACCACCACCAGGGCGGGGACGGACACCGTGGTGAGCAGCTCCCGGTAGTCGGGGCGCTCGGCGCGCCCGCGCAGGGCCGCCGCCGCGCCCTCGGGGTCCGTGGCCGTCATCATGCGGTGCACATGGGACTTGACCTCGGCGTCGGCGTACGGGGCGACCATCTTCTCCAGCACCTCGTCGGCGTAGCCGCGCATGCCCTCGCGCAGCAGCCGCTCCGCCATGGCGGCCCGGGACCGCCTGCCCTCGGGTGTCTCCGGGTCGGGGAAGGTGTCCGCGAGGACCAGGCCCCGGATCCGGTCCGGGAACCGCCGGTAGCACTCCATGACGATCTGGCCGCCCATCGACAGCCCACCGAGCACGAAGGCGTCCACGCCCAGGTCGTCCAGCAGCGCCCCGATGTCCTCGGCGTGGAGCGGGAGCGGGGTGGTGCCCGGGGTGACGGGGGAGGCGCCGTAGCCGCGCAGGTCGGGAGCGATCACCCGGCGCTCGGACGAGAAGGCGGCCACCTGCGGCTCCCACATCGAGCGGTCGAAGGGGTGGCCGTGGACCAGGACGAGGGGGAGGAGGCGGGAACTTTCGCCGCCTTTGTCGTCGTATGCGAGGAAGGGGGGCATGTGGGGAGCCTAGGTCGCGCCAACTCCTCGGTGCAATAAAATCTTTGCCCTCGGTGCAATGTGCGGATCGGGGCAAGGGGGCGGGCACAGTGCGGGACCATCGCGACTACCGGCGGATCGCCGACCGGATCGCCGCCGACATCGTGGGCGGGCGGCTCAGTCCGGGGCAACGGCTGCCGCCGCAGCGCGCGTTCGCCCGCCGGCACGGCCTCGCACCGTCCACGGCAGGCCGGGTGTACGGCGAACTCGTGCGCCGCGGGCTGGTGGTGGGCGAGGTGGGGCGGGGGACCTTCGTCCGCGCCACACCGGCGGGAGCGGCGGCCGGGCGCGCCCTCACCGAGGCCGGCACCACGATCCCGGACGCCCCGGACGCTCCCGATGCCCGGAACATCCCGGCCACCGCTCCCGTCGTCAACCTGGAGCTGAACTACCCCTCCGCGCCCGGCCAGTCCGAGCTGCTGGCCCCCGCCCTCGCCCCCCTCCTGCGGCCCGACGTGCTGGCCGAGGCCCTGCGCCCGGCCGCCGTCACCGGCACCGGGGCCGCCCGGTCGGCTGTCGCCGACCTGCTCGCCACCGGGGGCCGGCGGCCCGACCCGGCCGGGATCCTGTTCACCGGCAACGCCCGCCAGGCCATCGCCGCGACCCTCGCCTCCCTGGTCCGGCCGGGCGGCCGGGTCGGAGTGGAGCCGCTGACGTATCCGCTGGTCAAGGAGATCGCCGGGCGGCTGGCCCTCACCCTGGTGCCGCTCGCGACGGACGAGCACGGCGTGCTGCCGGAGTCGCTCGCGGGCGCCCGCCTCGGTGCCCTCTACCTCCAGCCGACCCTGCACAACCCGACCTCGCTGACGATGGGCGCGCGGCGGCGCCGGGAACTCGCCGACGCGGTCACGGACTTGGGGCTGCCCGTCGTCGAGGACCGCATCTGGTCGTTCCTGCACACCGGCCCCGAGCCCCCGCTCGCCGCGCTCGCGCCCGGGCTCACTCACGTCGTCGACGGGCTGTCCAAGCGGGTCGCGCCCGGTCTGACGGTCGGGTTCGCCGTCGTACCGCCGGAGCGGGCCGGGGCGGTGGCGGCCGCCGTGCGGTCGGGCGGGTCGAGTCCGGGATCCTTCGCGCTGGAGGCGGCCGTGCGGTGGATCGGGGACGGGACCGTGGCGCGGCTGGTGGCCGCGAAGCGGCGGGACGCGGGGCGGCGCCAGCGGCTGGTGGCCAGGGAGCTGGCCGGCTTCGCCGTGCGGTCCGACCCGGCCGCCTACTTCGCCTGGTGGGAACTGCCCGCGCCGTGGCGGGCGGACACGTTCACGGCCGCCGCGCGGGCGCACGGCGTCGCCGTCACCCCGGGCAGCGCGTTCTGCGTCGACCCGAGCCGGACCCCGAACGCGGTCAGGCTCGGACTCGCGTCGGCGCCTGAGCCGGAGCTGGCGCGGGCGCTGCGGACTCTGGCAGGGCTCGCCCGGTCCCGCCCCGGCGCAGGTACCGGCTGACCCAGGCGACCGCGGCCACGGTGAGGCCGAGCGCGAGGAGGAGCCAGGACGCCGTGCGCAGGGTGGCGGTGAGGGCGTCGTAGACGGCGCCGACGGCCGGGTGGGGGACGTCGGCGGGCAGGTCGGCGAGGGTCAGGCTGCGGCCCAGGGTCAGGGCCAGGCCGAGCAGGGCACCGCCGAGGGCGGTGCCGAGCGCGGTCGCCGCGATGGCGCGGCGGCGGTGGACGGCGACGGCGATCCCGGTGGCGGCGAAGGCGACGGCCGCCACGGGAAGCCAGAAGCCGGCGACTTCCAGCACGTGGAATCCCTTCCGGAACCGGGCCAGTTCGCCCGCCGGGAGCACCGCGACAGCGGTGTGCTCCACGGGGATGCGGGCGGCGAGCGGCACATGGTCCTCGGTGAGTTGCTGTTTGACCCGGGCCGTGACGGGCGCCAGGTCGACGGTGACCGGCCCGGCGGGTCCGCTCCGCCCGCGCAGGGCGCGCAGGACGGCGTCGTGCGTGACCCGGTTGCCGGTGTTCCAGGCCACGCGGAACGCGCGGGTCTGGGTGAAGGAGCGCACGGCGTCCTGGACGAACGGGCGTACGGTGCCCGGCATCGCGTCGCCGGTGTCCACCTGGCGCAGGATGCCGTCGCCGACCGTCTCCGCGACGGCTTCCCGCACGGCCGGGTCGGCGGCGAGCGGTGCCATCGTGGTGACGTAACGGCCCGTGTCGGCGAGCCCGTACGACGCCCAGGCCGCCAACGCGCCGAAGGGCACGAGCAGACAGGCCAGGGCGATCAGTACGGCCGACAGGGCGGTCCTGAGTCGTGGGGGCACGTATCCAGGCAACGGCCGGTGGGCCGGGGGCGCGAGCGGTGCGACGCCATTCGGGCGACACGTCACGCCGTACGGCCGTCCCCGCTGGCGGAAAGCCGGCGGAACTGCAGAATCCGCTCTCCGGTGGAGCGTTCACCCGAACGGGTGTTTCCTGGTGCTGGGGAGAAGGAGGCGAACGTATGCGCACCAGTGTGACCCTGCGAACCCTGGCCGCGGCCCTGCTCACCGGCGGCACCGTCGGCGCGGTGGCGGCGGCGTCCCCGGCCTCGGCCGCGCCGGCGACGACACCCGCCATGACATCGTCGTACACGCCGGCCTCGTCGTACGCGTCCGGCAACAGCGGTGTCCAGCGCCCGGTCTGGGGCACCGTGACCTCCGCGACCGCCCTCAACGTGCGGGCGGCGCCCACCACCCACTCCACCGTGGTCGACCGGCTCGCGCCGGGCAGCCGGGCGCGGGTGCAGTGCGCGGTGACCGGACAGAGCGTCAACGGCACCGCCACCTGGTACTGGTTGCCCGGCTCGCAGGGCTGGGCGAGCGCCGCCTTCGTCGGTACCGGCCGTCACCAGGTGCCCGACTGCGCCGACCCGTGCCCGGTCTGGAAGGACGGCTCGGGCTGGACCAACGGCGGCTGGACCCCGGACGGCGACGGCTCCGGCTGGACCTGGAGCAGCACGGGTTCCGGCTCGGACTCCGGCTCCTTCCACCTCGACATCTCCGTCTCGGTGTCCGGTTCGTGGAGCTGACGAAGAGTTCGGGGAGCTGACGAAGAGTTCGAGTGTGTGGGCCACGGCCTCGGTAGGAGGCCGTGGCCCACGCGCGGCTCAGCGGACGCGGTGGCCGGCCTGGTCCTCGCGCGTGTAGAAGCGGTAGAAGAACGCGCCGTACGTCACCACCGAGATCAGCAGCGCATAGCCGATGCCCCGCAGATACGTGCCGCCGGCCTGCGTGTACATGAACCCGAACGCGGTGCCGACGAACGCCGTCCACAGCAGGGCGTGCACCTCCCGCCTCACATGCGGGGCGATGGCCAGGACGGCCATGTACACCAGCGCGAACACCAGCGCGCTGAGGAATCCCAGCAGCAGGTTCGAGCCCGTGATGGGGCCGCCGTCGCGGTCGTTGGACGCGACCCAGTAGCCGTAGATCAGGCCCAGCCCCACCGGCCAGGCGATCCGGCCGATCGCATGGGTGCGGGGCTCGAAGACGTCGACGGGCGCATGGCCGCCCGGACCGTGCCCGGCCGTCACCTCGGGGGTACCGCCGCGCCGGGGCATGTCACCGGGTGCGGGTGCCGCATGAGCCATGAGAGCACTCCTCTCTCCTCACCCCCGTCTTCCAGGGCACACCGGGGGACGTACCCTGGCAAATCGGCCACGTCGGACCCCGGGTACCCCGTGTGCGGCGGTTGCCCGGATGCGGGCCGTCGGCGCCCGTGTTTCGCTGAGGGACATGGAGGGCCTGGCCGGCGCGACCGAGGACGAGGCCCTGCGGCGCCGGCCGCTCAGGATCGGCGGGCGCAGCGTGGCCTGGGTCGCACCGCTTCTGGTGCTCGCCGCGGTCACCGTGCTCGACGTTGCGACCGGTGAGCGGTACCGGTTCGTGTCCTGGATCGTCCTGGTGCCCGGTACGGCCGCGGCCGTGTGCGGTATCTGGACCACCGCCGCCATCGCGGTGCTGTCCCTCGCGACCTACCTGGCACTGGACACCGCCTGGCCCGGCCAGTACGAGGCCGGACTGCCCGACTTCCTCCTCGTCGGCCTCGGCGGGGTGCTGGCCACGCTGGCCTGCGTGATCCGGCTGCGCCGCGAGCGCGGCATGCTGCACATGCGGGACATCGCCGACACCACGCGCCGGACCGTGCTGCGCCCGCTGCCGCCGCTCTGGGCGGGCCTGGAGCACGCGGCCCTCTACCTCTCCGCCGACGCCGAGGCGCGGGTCGGCGGCGACTTCTACGACATGCAGCCCGGCCCGCACGGCGTCCGGGTGCTCCTCGGCGACGTGCAGGGCAAAGGGCTGGGCGCGGTCGAGACGGCGGCCACGCTGCTCGGCACGTTCCGGGAGGCCGGCTACCACGAGACGGACCTCGCGGCCGTCGCCGAGCGGCTGGAGTCACGGATGGTCCGGCACCGCGCGTACACCGCCGCGCTCGGCCGCCCCGACGGCGACCGCTTCGCGACCGCCGTGCTCATCGGCTTCCCGGCGGCCGAATCCGGGGTCGTCGAGGTCGTCAACTTCGGTCACCTGCCGCCCCTCGCCGTCGGCCCGCACGGCATACGCCCCCTGCCCGCCGGAAACGGCGTCCCGCTCGGCCTCTGCGACCTGGTGGGCGGGCTGCCGCCCCTGTGGCGGGTGCCGCTCGCGGCAGACGAGACGCTGCTGCTGGTCAGCGACGGGATCACGGAGGCGCGCGACGCCTCCGGCGAGTTCTACCCCCTGCGGGCCGAGCTGGCGCGGGCGATCGCCGCGGACCCCGGACGGGCCGAACCCCGGCGCCTGGTACGGCGGGTGCGGGAGGGGGTGCTCCGCCATACCGGCGGGCACCTGGCCGACGACACGACGGCGTTCGCGGTGCGGCGGGCGCGGGCGCGGGCGCGGGCGCCTCGGGCGCCGTCATAGGTTGTCTCTCGTCCGACGGTGCGTCGTGGCTGAGCGCGCCCACGCGGCGGAGTCGCACATGGACAGAGTCCCGCGCCCCTTCGGGGCGCGGCCAGTGGCCCTGAGTTCCAGGTGCAGCGGATACGGTGCTGGTTGCAGAGACCGTCAGGGGGAGGGGAACATGCCCGGAACCGTGCTGCTGCTGGCGGCTTCGCCGTTGGGGCGGTCGTGTGTGGTGGACGCGGCCGGTGTGCTCCCCGTGCTGGCGGCCGTGGCCCCTTCGGTGCTGGCCGGTACCGACACGGCCAACGTCGTCGAACTCGCCGATCCGCTCGACCCGCAGGCCGTTCTCACCCGGCTGCGCGCGGCGGCCGCCGCTCCCGGACCGCTCACGCTGTACGTCACCGGGCAGCTGCAACTGGACCGCCGCCAGCGCCTGCCGCATCTGGCGCTGGCCCGCACCACCCCGGCGACCGTCCGCTACACCGCGCTGCCCTGGCACTGGGTCCGTGAGGAGCTGCGGCTGCGGCCGGCCGGGGCCACGGCCCTCTTCGTCGACCTGCACACGGACGCCGAGACCTGGCAGTACCTGGCGGGCCACCCGCTCGACTCGGGCCGCGACAACGCCGTCTACGGCCGGATCGCCCCGCCCTCCGGCCGGCGCGGGCTGGCGGAGCCGTCGTACATGAAGGCCGTGGCGACGCTGCTGCGCAGCGGGCACCGGCCGCCCTCGGAGCAGTTGCACCAGCAGGCCGTGGCCCGGCTCGGGGACGAGGCGGCGACGAACATCCTGCTCGGCGCGCGGGCCGCGCACAGTGGTGACCCGCACGCGGCCATCAGCGCGGCGGTCCGGGCCGGCCGGTACGCCGAGGCCGACGCGCTGGCCGGGCGCTGGGAGCAGACCGCCGCACGCGCGCACGGTCCCGCCTCCGAGGACGCCCTGCACTGGGCCGAAGTGCGCGCCGACCTCGCGATGTTCGCGGGGGACGCGGCGGGCAGCTGCCGGGCCTGGCTGACCGTCGCCGGGACGCGGCTGGGCGCCGGGCAGCCGGTGGACGCGCCCGCCGTGGAGGCGGCCGTGGACCGCGCCCACCACCAGTGGGGCCGCATCGAGGACCCCGCCCGCGCCCGTGAACTCGGGCCCGTGCTGGCCCAGTTGCGCCTGCGGGTCCCGGGCCGGCGCGAGGGCGCCCTGGAGAACGTCCAGCAGCACCTGCGGCAGCTCCAGACCCAGTGACGCCGACGGCGTCGCGGGCCGCCGGACGGGCTCAGGGCCGCTCGACCGTCTCCAGGTACAGGCCGACGTAGCGGTCCACGTCCACCTCCAGGCCCACGTCCACCAGGGTCTGCATGCGGGCACCCTCGTGGATCTCGGCCTCGCCGGGGCGCGGGCGGCGGTCCACGACGGTCTGGCCCCGGGTGGGTCCGGGGGCGAGGGACACCTCGACCGGGAGGCGGCGGGTGGTCAGGCCCGCCGGGTCGGCCACGGCGCAGACCGCGCCCGCGTCGCCGAGGCCGCCCGCCTCCTCGGCCTCCGTGGGGCCGCCCTGGGAGGTCGGCCGGTGGGCGAGGAGGTCGCCGGCCAGCCGGGTGCCGGGGTCGGTGCTCGCGCGCAAGCGGTGCACGTCCGTGCCGGGGACGACGACCCGCATGAACACGTCCAGGCCGTACATGGTGATCGGCACCCCGGCGGTGAGGAGGATCGCCGCCGCCTCCGGGTCGTGCCACACGTTGAACTCGGCGACCGGCGTCGCGTTGCCCGTCGCGACGGCGCCGCCCATGAAGACGATCCGCTCGATGTTGCGGGTCACCTCCGGGTGGGTGCGCAGCAGCAGGGCGATGTTGGTGAGCGGCGCGGTCGGGATCAGGGTGACCGGGCGAGGGCTGGCCAGGATCTCGCGGTGCAGCAGCGTGACCGCGTCCACGGCGGCCGGGGCGCGGGTCGGCGCGGGCAGGCCCAGGTCGCCCATGCCGTCGTGGCCGTGCACGTGCCGGGCCGAGCGGGCGGGCTCGATCAGCGGCCGCTCGGCACCCCGGGCCACCGGGATGTCCGGCGCGCCGGCCCGCTCCAGCACGGTCAGCGTGTTGCGGACCACCCCGTCGACGTCCGTGTTCCCGGCGACACAGGTCACCGCGCGCAGGTCCAGCCCCGGGTGGCGTACGGCGAACAGCAGGGCCAGGGCATCGTCGACCCCGGTGTCGCAGTCGATGATCACGGGGATGCCGGGCCGGTCGGTCACAGCGGACTCCTTCCGTCGGGACCGACCCTAGAGCCCACACCGAAGGGCCGCGCGGTCTCACGGCCCCAGTCGTCTCAGGACCCCGGTCGCGCGCTGCGTACGACGACCGTGACAAGCCGCCGCGCCCCCCCTACGCGATTGCTCACTCGTACGGACCGGAGCGCTGGTGGAGTCGGCCCCGCGATGGTGCCGTGGGGGAAGGCGGCCTCTCCCCCCCCCACCGGCCCGAACCCCGACCAGGAGGCACCCCGATGACCCCTGCCGCGATATCCCGCCGTGCCCTTTTCCTGGCCGTCGGTCTGGTCACTCTCTCCGGCTGCGCCACCCTCGGCCTCGAACACCCGGCGACCGCGCCGACGCCGACCCCCACGATCGACCGGCCGACGCCCACCGCGAAGGCGCCGAACCGGGCCGACGGCTCCACGCTCAGCGACACGCAGGCCCGCGAGGCGCTCATCACGGAGACCGACCTGGGCCCGCCCTGGACCGCCACGCGCGGGGCGGCCACCTGGCGGGACGGTCTGCTGAAGGCGAGCACCTCGGCCGGGGACTGCCAGCGCCTGCTCGACGCCCTCTACGACGACGAACTCCTCGGCGGTCCGCCGCGCGTCGCCGTCGGCCTCGACGACACCGACACCGGCGCCCAGATCCGCTTCCAGATCGGTGCACGCCGGCCGGCGGACGTCGACGGGGCGCTGGCCTGGCTCGGCGGCATGCCGTCGCAGTGCGCCCGGTTCACGGCCACCACGGAGACCGGCACCCTGGAGGACATCCAGGTCACCGACGCCCCGCTGCCCGACGTCGGGGACGTACGCCAGGGCCTGCACATCACTCTCGCCGCCCTCACCCGCGACGGGGACCAGCTGCTCCTGACGATGGACGTGGCCGCCGTCCGGGTCGGCACGGACGCCTTCGCCCTCACCAACGGCGGTCTGGGCGACGTACCGAACGACGCCACTCAGGCGGCCGTGCAACTGGGCGCGCTGCGCCTGGCCGACGTACGCAAGCAGGGCCGGGTCCAGGTCTGAACTCCCTTGCGCCTCTTGCCGATCGAGTCGTCCGTCCCTAGTTTGAACGGCACTCCGACCCTGCCCGACCGACCCCCCACCGCTGTTGTTGCGAGGTCCCCGTGCCCGAACACACAAGCGCGCCCCCCCACTCGCGGCTCCGCGCCCTGAGCACGACCCCCACCGCCCGAAGCGTCGCCGCCGCCGTCCTCACCATCGCCGCCCTGATCACCGCGGGCAACGCGATCCCGGCCCACGCGGCGGAATCGCCGCCGGCCACGGTTCAGGGCCCCGGGGACCGCTCGTCCGCCCCGGTTCAGAACTCGGCCGTGTCCAGCTCGAACCCGAGGGGCGCGGGGAGCGGAACGGCAAGGCCCAGCTTGTACGAGGGGCTCTTGGTGTACGCGTCCCCGGACGGCTCGGAGTGGACGGTCACCTCCGCCTTCTCGCGGTCGATCAGCAGGTAGAGGGGGATGCCGGCCCGCGCGTACCCGACGATCTTCTTCTCGCGGTCCCGCTCGGCGGTACCGTCGGACGTCACCTCCGCGACGAGAACGACCCCGGCCGGCTCGTGCCACTCCTCCTGGTCGTGGAAGCTGCCCTTGGGAGCGATGACCAGATCGGGGATCACATGGCCGGTCTTCGAGGCGCCGGGGATGTTGAGCCCGACGCCGGTGTAGCGGCCGACGCCCTTGTCGTGATCCCGGACCTGTCCACTTAGTTCGGACACGATTTCCTCGTGCTCCCCGTTGGCCGGTGGCGTCACGTAGATCTCCCCTTCGATCTGCTCCACGCGCCAGCCCCTCGGGGCCACCGCACTGAAGAGCTCGAAGGCCTGCTCCACGCTCGCGCCCGGGGTCTCGGGCTCGTCGCCGTCCGCGTCGCTGTCGCCGTCAGGGTCGTCGTACGGGCCGTAGATGGCCTCGCCCTGGTATCCGGGCATGATGATCGGCTCCGCCGTCGCCATGACAGACCTCCTTCGCTCAGCGCGACTCTCCCAGCGTAAGCGGGAGAGCCCGCCGCGTAATCCGGAACACTTCACTCGAACGAGTGTGCTGTCACGTTTCCGCAGGTCGTCCGGGGTTGCACTACTCGGACGCCGCAGGTGCCTCCAGGGTCCAGCGGTCCTCCACGCGGGCGAGGCGCCAGTAGGAGAGGGCGAGGGCCCAGACGACCACGAACAGGCCGACGATGATGTAGCCGACGCTGTCCAGGTTCAGGCCCGCGATCCAGGTGGTGACGGTGTCGCTGAGGGCGAACTTGTCGTGCAGGACGCCGACCAGTTCGATCGTGCCGATGAAGAAGGCGACCGCGATGGACAGGCCGGTGATGGTGAGGTTGTAGAACACCTTGCGGACGGGGTTGGAGAACGCCCACTGGTAGGCGAAGTTCATGAACGTGCCGTCCAGCGTGTCGAACAGGCTCATGCCGGCCGCGAAGAGGAGCGGCAGGCACAGCACCGCGTACCACGGCAGTCCCGCCGCCGCGCCCGAGCCCGCCATCACCATGAGCGTGACCTCGGTGGCCGTGTCGAAGCCGAGGCCGAACAGGAAGCCCAGCGGGTACATCTGGCCGGGCCGGGACACGGACTTGGTGAGCCGGCCCAGCAGCCGGTTCATGAACCCCCGTGAGTCCAGGTGCTGTTCGAGTTCCTTCTCGTCGTACGTCCCCGCCCGCATCGCCCGGAACACGCGCAGGATGCCGACCAGGGCGATCAGGTTGAGCGCGGCGATGAGATAGAGGAACCCGCCGGAGATCGTCGTACCGAGGAACCCGAGCACCTGGTGGGTGGTGGAGTGCTCGTCGGTCACCTTGCCGGCCAGCGAGGTGCCGCCCGCGATCAGCAGGGCGAGCAGCACGACCACGCTGGAGTGGCCGAGCGCGAACCAGAAGCCGACCGACACCGGCCGCTTGCCGTCGGCCATCAGCTTGCGGGTGGTGTTGTCGATCGCGGCGATGTGATCGGCGTCGAAGGCGTGCCGCATGCCGAGGGTGTAGGCGGTGACGCCGAGGCCGATGCCGAAGACCTCGTGGCCGACCTGGTAGTGCTGCGGGGCGACCAGCAGGAACAGCACGCCGAACGCGACGACGTGCAGGGCGGCGATGACGGCCAGCAGCCCCGCCGTGCGGTAGGTGTCCTCCCGCCGCCACTTGAAGGTGTTCGGCCCGGGGGCGTCCGGTCCGGTCGAACTGGGCTTCACGGCCGTACCGCGGGCAGGGTCGGGCAGGGTCATCCGGTTCACGCTCCAGCACCTCGTGGATCACTTCGTGAGCTGCCGTGGCCGGTCTCCTGGCTGACGGGTCGCGCGTTCGCCGTCCCTGCCTTCCCGGTCGTACGACCAGTGGCCCGGCGGGTGCCGGACGGGACGAGAACTCCCCGATCACAGTGGCGAGGGCCGCGTCGGCATGGACCCCTGAGGGGCCGTCACCGACTTCCCGAACACCACGGCGTGCCTACGGTAGAGGTGCGGACCGGTGCCTGCATAGCTGCATACCTGGGCAGGTATTCAAGATCACATCGCGGCCTGCGAAGATGTCGGCATGCATCTCGTGCCTGCCGACCGAGCGGACCGTCGCACCATCGACGGTCACCGGGTGTGCGAGGCGATCGCCGCCATCGGCGACGCGGGTCACGTTCGCACCTGGGCCGACCGCTTCTCCCTGCTCGCCGACCCCAACCGGCTGGCCCTCCTGCTCGCCCTGCACCGCACGGGCCCGCTCGCCGTCTCCGACCTCGCCATCGCCACGGGCATGAACGACCCCGCCGTCTCCCAGGCCCTCCGCCTCCTCCGCGCCGCCGGCGCGGTAACAGGCGAAAAGGAGGGCCGCGTGGTCCGCTACCGCCTGGTCGACGAGGAACTGGCAGCGGTACTCCAACACTGCTGACCCCGCCCGGCCGCCGACCGCCAAGCTCCCCTTCCGCCCCACCGAGCCGACCGCCAAGCTCCCCTTCCGCCCCACCGAGCCGACCGCCGGGTTCCCCTTCCGCCCCTCCGAGTCGACCGCCGGGCCCCCATCCGCCCCACCGAGTCGACCGCCAAGCTCCCCTTCCGCCCCACCGAGCCGACCGCCGGGCCCCCATCCGCCCACCGAGCCGGGCCTCGATGGCTACTTCTCGACCCAGCGAGTCGGGTGGTGGGTGGGCGAGGTCGGGGGGTTCGGGGGGCGGAGCCCCCTGAGTGGACCACCGCAGCGCCGCCGCACAACCACAACCCCGGCCCACTGGTCCCCGCGCCCCCCACCCCCGTGTTCCCTTTCCGGGCAATGTGGACAGAGTCCAGGTATGGCAGACCTCTCCTCCCGCGACCCCGACTGGTGGCGCCAGGCAGTCATCTACCAGGTGTACCCCCGCAGCTTCGCCGACGCCGACGGCGACGGACTCGGCGACCTCCAAGGCATCACCGCCCACCTCGACCACCTCGCCACCCTCGGCGTCGACGCCCTCTGGCTCAGCCCCTTCTACCCCTCCGAACTCGCCGACGGCGGCTACGACGTCGCCGACCACCGCGACGTCGACCCCCGCCTCGGAACCCTGGACGACTTCGACGCCCTCGCCGCCGAGGCCCACCGCCTGGGCCTGAAGGTCGTCGTCGACCTCGTCCCCAACCACACCTCGCACCAGCACGCCTGGTTCCAGGAGGCCCTGCGCTCCGCCCCCGGCTCCCCCGCCCGCGACCGCTACGTCTTCCGCCCCGGCCGCGGCCCGCACGGCGAACTCCCGCCCACTGACTGGCAGTCCGTGTTCGGTGGCACCGCCTGGCACCGCGTCCCCGACGGCGAGTGGTACCTCCACCTCTTCGCCCCCGAGCAGCCCGACCTCAACTGGGACAACGAGGAGGTCCGCGCCGACTTCCGCACCACTCTCCGCTTCTGGTCCGACCGAGGCGTGGACGGCTTCCGCGTCGACGTCGCCCACGGCCTCGCCAAGGACCTCACGGAGCCACTCCGCGACACCGGCGACATCGGCGTCACCGGCGAGGACGCCCTGCCCCGGGTCCCGCCCGGCACCCACCCCCACTGGGACCGGGACGAGGTCCACGAGATCTACCGCGACTGGCGCCGCGTCTTCGACGCCTACACCCCGCCACGCACCGCCGTCGCCGAGGCCTGGGTGCCGGACGCCCGCCGCGCCCTGTACGCCCGCCCCGACGAACTCGGCCAGGCCTTCAACTTCGAGTACCTGCAAGCCGGCTGGGACGCGGACGAACTGCGCGAGGTCATCGGCCGCTCCCTCGCCACCGCCCGCGCCGCCGGCGCCTCGGCGACCTGGGTGCTGTCCAACCACGACGTCGTCCGGCACGCCACTCGCCTGCTGCTCCCGCCCGGCACCGACACCGACGCCTGGCTGCTGTCCGGCGGCCACGCACCGGCCGTCGACCAGGAGGCCGGCCTGCGCCGGGCCCGCGCGGCCACGCTGCTGATGCTGGCGCTGCCGGGATCGTCGTACGTCTACCAGGGCGAGGAACTCGGCCTGCCCGAGGTCGCCGACCTGCCCACCGAGGTCCTCCAGGACCCCATCTGGGAGCAGACCGGGCACGTCCGCAAGGGCCGCGACGGCTGCCGGGTGCCGCTGCCGTGGACGACGACCGGACCGTCGTACGGCTTCGGCGCCCGGGCCGCCTGGCTGCCGCAGCCGGCGTCGTTCGCGTCGTACGCCGTCGAGGCACAGGCCGGTACCGAGGGCTCCACGCTGGAGCTGTACCGCACCGCCCTGCGCCTGCGCCGCAAGCTGCTCCAGGGCGAGACGCTGACCTGGACGCCCGGGGCGCCGGCCGGGGTCCTGGACTTCGCCCGCACCGACGCCTGGCGCTGCGTCACCAACCTCACCGCCGCGCCCGTACCCCTGCCGCCGGGCGAGGTCCTGCTGGCCAGCACCCCGCTCCCGGAGACCGGACTGCTCCCGCCGGACACCACCGTCTGGCTGGACTGATCGGCGGTCGGATCAGGGGCCGGCTAACCCGCCGTCGGGTCCGGGGCCGGCCCCGGCGCGTTGCCCCGGTCCTTGCTGTCCCCGCTGTCGGTGATGCCGTTCAGGTCCAGCGGCGTGGACGTCGCGTTCGGCGGCGGGGTGAGGATCACCTCGGGCTGGCCGGCGGGCGGGGGCGGCGGGGTCAGGTCGGCCTGGGGCAGCTTCGGCGGGGTGGTCTGCTGGAAGAGGGTCTGGTCGAAGTCGATCAGACCCGTCCGCTCCATCACCGTGATGTGGTCCAGCACGGTGTCGTTGGTCTGGTCGGCGAGCGCCCGCACCAGCGAGTTCTTGGTGGTGGAGCGGATCTTCGCGATGGTGTTGAAGATCGAGCCGTGCGTCATGCGCAGGATGTTGGCGAAGTCCACGTCGAACTGTCTGCCCTGGTCGGACTTGAGCGTCTGCAAAAACCCTTCCTGCTGGGGGCTCGCCACGTTGGGCAGCGTGATGTTCAGCATCGGCGCGATCTTGCGGCAGGAGGCGTCCAGCGCGGCATGGCCGTCGATGAGGTGCTTGCTCGCGGTGACGACTCCCTTGGTGGTGCCCTTCTGGAGTCCCAGCTGCCCCACCGGGTACTCCCACAGCCCAGCCGCCCGCACCTTCACCACGAAGTCCCGGTCGCCCTCGGTCAGCGGCCCCCACTGGGTGTTGGCGATGATCCGGGTGGACTGGCTGGTCACCTGGTTCAGGCCGAGCATGCCGGGATAGACGAGCGCGGCGAGGGTGAGGGCCATCGCACCCCCCACGAAAAAGGTTCCCGTCGCGTTCCGCGAAAAGCGCACCGTGCCTCCTGCCCGGCCATGGATCCGCCCAGCGGGCGGTGAGGACACCCAGCAGTACGGACGCGGGAGCCGTTCGTATCTGTCGCGCACCGAAAATTCCGGGAGCTTCCCGTGCCCCTCCGGCGACCTGGGCGGATCGCCGGTAACGCCCGCCTTGCCCGGCCCCCGTTGGGCAAACGTTGACCTTCCCCAGGGAGAGTTGACCATTTCCCGGCCGAACCCAGGAAGAACCCAGGCCTAGATTCGGCCGTATGCCCCCCCAGCCCCAGCCCAGGATGCCCGCCGCGCTGCCCGTCCTGCCCTACCGCAAGCCCACCAAGGGCCGCGACTACTGGGTGCTGGACGACGTCCTGCCCGACGTGGACGCCGTACGGGAGCGGTGCCTGGCCAAGGACGACTGGGTGAAGGGGTACCCGTACACCTCGGAGACCTGGCCGGGCCTGCGCGCCATGCCCGGCCTGGAACCCGCGGAACTGGCCCGTATCGAGCGGCTGGTGAGGAAGGCGACCGGGGCGAAGGAGCTGTGGGTGCAGCAGGCGCCCGGCGGCGGCACCCTCAACCACAACTGCGTCCAGGTCGTCGGCGAGGGCGAGGGCGAGAGCCAGCCGCGCCCGCACACCGACTCGCGCGCGCTGTGCCGGTACGCGGCCGTGCTGTACCTCAACCCGGCCGTCCCGAAGGACTGCGGCACCAGCTTCTTCCGCCAGTCCCTGCCGGGTGGCCGGCTCGGCGGCAACGTCGTCCAGGCCCCGCACAACAACCTCGTCGAGGCCCTCGGCACCCGCTTCGTGGCGCCGGACGCCTTCGAGGAGGACGTCCGTGTCCCCCACAAGTACAACCGCCTCCTCCTCTACAACGCCAACCTCGTGCACAGCGCGACGGGCTACTCCGGTACGACGCTGGAGGAGAAGCGGATGACGGCGGTCTTCTTCTGGATGGCCTGACGGTGCGGTGACCTGGCCGGAGCCGCGGCGCTCTGGCAGGTTGCTCCCATGGACCACGACCAGGCGGACCCGTACTTCTCCCACCGGCGGCTGCTGTTCGCGACCGCCTACCGGATGCTCGGGAGCGTGACGGACACCGAGGACGTCCTCCAGGACACCTGGCTCACCTGGCACGCCGCCGACCGCACCACCATCCGCAGCCCCCGCGCCTACCTGGTCCGCACGGTCACCAACCTCTGCCTCAACCGCCTCACCTCCGCGCGCGCCACCCGCGAGCACTACGTCGGCCCCTGGCTCCCCGAACCCCTCCTGACCTCCCCCGACGCGGCCGAGGACACGGAGCTGGCGGACAGCGTGTCGACGGCGATGCTCGTCGTCCTGGAGACGCTCGCCCCGGTCGAACGGGCGGTGTTCGTGCTCCGCGAGGTCTTCGGCTTCTCCCACGCGGAGATCGCCGGCTTCCTGGACCGCCCCGAGCCCGCCGTCCGCCAGATCGCCCACCGGGCCCGCTCCCACGTCCGCTCCCGCCGCCCCCGCTACGACACCGACCCCGGGCGGCGCGCCCGCGTCACCGACCGCTTCATCGAGGCGTGCGCGGGCGGCGACCTCAACGCGGTACTGGAACTCCTCGCCCCCGACGTCACCGTCTGGGCCGACGGCGGCGGCAAGGTCAGCGCCGCCCGCCGGCCCGTCCACGGCCCCGACCGCGTGGCGCGGTGGATCCTCGGCATCCTGACCAAGCCGCAGATGACGGGCGTCGCCTTCGAGCCCGCCCAAATCAACGGCGAGCCGTCCCTCCTCCTCACCGCCTCCGGCACCCCGGCGGGAGCCCTCACCTACGACCTCACGGAGGCGGGCATCACCACCATCCGCCTCCAGGTCAACCCGGACAAACTGCGGGGCCTGCGGCCGGCGGGGCTGTCGTAGCCATGCCGTAGTCATGCCTCAGCCATGCCTCACGGCCGGGTCACCTGGCCCCGGCACACCGCCATACGCCAGGATGATCCGCGTGAATGATCAGATAGCGCGGTCCCTGCTGCGGCCCACCCGTTCGGCCGGGCGGATGGCCGTCGGCACCCTGCTGCTCGCCGCACTCGGCTACCTGCTGCGGGCGGTGTGGGAGATCAGGCTCGCCGCCGCCGGCGAACCGCCCTCCGGCCCCCCGGACCAGGGCGACGGCGTGCACCGCCCCCTCACCGCGCTGGAGAACTCCTACCACTTCGTCACCACCGTGGCCGGGGTCCTGACCGCGATCTGCGCGATCTGCTTCCTGGCCTGGCTCCGCCGCGTCCGCGAGAACGCCGCCGACCTCTCGGGCCGCCCCCCGAAGTACGCCGGCGTCTGGGTCTACCTCGGCTGGATCGTCCCGGTCGTCAACCTCTGGTTCCCGCGCGGCATCATCGCCGACGCGTACCGCACCACCGCCCCCGGCCGCCGCCTCCCCGCCTCCGTCACCATCTGGTGGACCCTGTGGCTGCTCAGCCTCCTCACCGGCATCGGCCTCCTCCACCCCGCCTCCACCGACGACACGATCGCCCGCGCCTACACCTCGATCTGGCCCCTCCTCACCTCGGACGCCCTCATCATCGGCGCGGCGGTGACGGGCGCCCTGGCGGTACGGGCGGTGACCTCGGCGCAACTGGCCCGCCTGGCCGGGGACGAGGCCGCGACACCGCGCGAGCGGACCGGGGCCCTGCGGGATTGAGCCTCTCACTCTGTGTCAGCCCAGCGGCACGGTGGCGAACGTCTCCCACTCGTACATCTGGTTGTCGCGGTGCAACACGATCAGCTCGGCACTGGTGCACCTGGCCTTCGTGGGCGGGAACTCGACTGCCTTGAGGGCTTCGACGACCGGCGTGACCGGCCCGTCGCCGGCGCTGTAGGCGACCGAGACGTGCGGAGTGAATCCCTCAGCCTTCTCCGGCACGTTGCCGAGGACGTCTCGGATCGCGGCTCGGATCCCGTCGCGCACCTGCCGTACGGGGGCGTCCGGCTCGGCGGCCAGCAAGATTGCTTCCGGATCTACGACAGCCCGGCCGAGCTCCATCTCGAAGGGCGACACTGATGCAAACCGCGGCCGGGCCGCCTCCACGATGGCGTTGACGTCGTCTTCCTCGGTTTCGCCTACGAAGCCGATGCCCTGCATGGTGAGGTGCAGCCACTGATCGGGGACCGGCGTGAGGACGGCCCCGAGTGGTGCGAGCGCTGCCCGGTACTCGGCCGCGAGCCGGTACACATCCTGCTGCCCCTCGAACGTGAGGTGCCACGTATAGAAGCGGCGTCCGACGGCCCAACCCGGCCGCCACCACCAGTGGTTGCGCATGGTCCCAAGCTGAGTACTCATGGTCATGGATCAAATCAGGCGGAGGCCGCGCCTGGCGAGAGGGCGACGTGACGTGCGGCCGAATCCATGCAGAAGTCTTCAATTGCGGCGCATAGACCGCTCGCCGCGGTGCCGGTGGCATGGAGACGGCTGACGCTGGACGCGAGTTCGCGCAGGCGGTGGGTGACCGGCGAGACACGCTGGTCAGGAGGGAGGGCAAGGACAGGGCTCAGGGCCTCGATGGCGCCCTCAGCCTCGCCTGAGATCAGGTGCGCAGCCGCCTTGCTGATGCGAATCTGCGCCTCGGTGCCGTACGCGCGTACGCGTTGCGCCGACAGCAGGGTGAGAGCGTTGTCCGCCGCACGGGCGGCGACGGATGCGTGGCCCACACGCAGGTGCACACCGGCGGCGTAGTTTTCCTGGCGAGCAGGTTCGCAGGCGAAGATGCCGCCTACTTCGTCCGCTCCGACTGCGGCATTCCGAGCCTCCTCGGCTCGGGCCAGGGCAGCAAGTGCTTCGCTTTTCGAACCGAGTTCGGACCAGGCGTCCGCCTCTTGGCAGGCGAGGAACACAGCGACCGAACCGGTGGTCCGGTAAGCGGCACCACGGAGGGCGAAGCCGATGGCGTCACGCAGCTTGCCGTCCCAAAATGCCACCTTCGAACGCGTCGACAACACCCATGCACGCACATCGTTGTGCTGGGACAGTTCTGCGCAGAGCCATGCCGTGCGGCCCTGCGTGTCCGCGTCTTGCAGCTGGCCGAGGTCCGAGGACATCCAGGCAAGCAGACCGCACACGTACCCTGCCGAGACGTAGAGGTCTGCGGACTGGCGAGGGTACTGGTGACCCTCCAGCAGCGCGAACACACGGTCGCGCAACGCCCTGGCACGAGGGAACAGGGCGACCGGATCCGATGTGAGGTAGTCGGAGGCCAGAGCGCGCGTCTCCGACATCAGCTGCTCGACGGCGAGGTCACCGACGTTTGTCGCCTCCGCCCACTGCGCCCACGTGGCGGATTCGTCAGCGGCGAGACGGACGAGGTCGGATGCGGGCGGAGCCGGCACACGGACAAGAAGTGAGTTGACCGGGGGCCGGGGCTCGGCGGCCACGTCGACGCCACCGCTGAGGACACGGAGATCGGTGTCCGGCAGGGACTTCCGGTCTTCCAGGTCCAGGAGTTCTGTGACACGGCACCCGTAGGCATCAGCCATGGCGAACAGGACAGACAGACTCGGGCGCCGAGACGATGGTGCGGGCCACTTCTCCCATTTGCCGACCAGCGAGGCGTCAGCAGCGACAGCTTCGCCCGGGCGGTGGCTGCCGGCTTGGGTGATGCGGTCGGCCGCTTCCTGGAGCGTCCAACCGTGAGCATGGCGCCACGCTTCACGAGCTCGCATCCGAAAGCGCGTGCGCATCTCTACCGCGATGTCCGCCGTGGCGCAGCCGGTGGCGGTCATGTCGTGCCGGAGGGCGTCCCTTTGTCCTTTGGAACCGGGCTTCCTGGTTGCGTTCATGGCGACCTCTCGCTGCGCGGCCTGGCGCACTCAAAGTAGCGGGTCGGTCACTGCCCTGATCCACCGTCACGTGTCGCGGAAGACACCGAGCGTCCAAGCACGGCCGGTTTCACGGTGCGTTTGCGCTGGCCAGGCGGCAGCGGGGTGCCCAGAAAAGTTGGTCATCGCTGCCCGCGACATGAACACCCGTTCTTGGAACCGTAGAAGAGCGCCCGAGCCATCACCCTCCGGACACACAAAACCCCCGCGAGCGTGCGACCGGTACGGGGGCATGGCCAACGCTGCTGAGGAGCGTCGACATGTCAAACGGTACAGCCCAGCAAAATCCCTCACGGATGACTCTCCGTGTCTACACCGTTGACCGGGAAGGCATCGTCACCGAAAGACGTGGCCAGGTGAGCGTCCTGCCCCATGAGGGCCCGTTGCCGCTCACGACGGCGTTCCCGCCGTGCCGGTGTCCACGCTGTCGGGCAGCGAAAGCGGTGTGCCGGTGAACGTCCGGCGAGCGGATGGCGCCCTCCCGGAGGCCCGCGTCCTGCCGCGGGACGGCCTCGGTGTCCTGTCAGGTCCTCGCGCTGGTGCCGCCGCGGGCCCCACGCTGACGCACCCCCATGGCGACCGCAGGGTCAGGGTCGCGCACTCAAGACACCCACCGGGCCGTGGACCGCCGCGTCGCGGCCCGGCGGGTCCGCCCGGACGCGACGGAACGGAAGCCGGCGGCGAGGCGGGTCAGCAGCACCCGATGGGTCGGGGCGACGGTCTCCGCACCCACAACACAGAGAAGGAGCAAGGAATGAGCGGTATCTACGGCGTCTCCGTCGACATGGCGGGCTTCGAGACCTTCTGCGGCGGCAACCTCCAGGGCGAACACGAGTCGTGCGTCGAACTGGCCGTGATCCCGAGTGCGGGCCCCGCGTACGCACTCCGCGACAGCAAGCCGGAAGGTGTCGGGAGGGAACTGCGGTTCACCGAGACGGAACTCGACGACTTCGTGCGCGGCTACGCCAGGCGGCGGGGTCTGAAGCTCTAACCTGACCCCCCTCCACAGCACCCGACAGGCGGGCCGTTCCGTCACGCGGGACGGCCCGCACCCCGAGGAAGGGCGCATATGAGCTGGTCAGGGCACTTTCATGGCTACGGTCCCTGGAGCGGGACGCCGGAGAGCTATCACCGGGAAGGCAACCGCCGGCCTCCTCACCCCGACCCGCCCGCGCCGCTCGGGCCGGACGACAAGGTGGCTGAGCGTGCCCTCCAGCGCTACCGGGAGGTCACCGCGGAGTTCCCCACCTCCGTTCTGCCGCCGCTGATGTCGGGCCACTGGCTGATGAAGCGCAGCCAGGCTTCGTCCGACCGGACGTGGGCCGACCCGGCGGTGGCGCTGGAGTGGATGACGAAGCACTACCTCGCGAACCCGCCGTACGAGCGTGACGGCGGCAGGCAGGCGTATACCGGACTGGAGGTGAGCCGCGCGTACGTCAGCGACGTCCTGCCGCTCGGTGTCGACGTGAGCTGGGTGTACTACAACCGCTCCCAGAACATCGTCTCGATCTGCGTCGTGTGCTGCCCGAACCGCCATCACCCCGCTCTGGCCTGTCCGTTGCCCCACTCGTGAACCGGAGGACACCCATGTCCCTGAGCCTCCTGCTGCCGCCGGACGGCGTGACCGAACTCCTGGCCGTCTGGCCTGACGAGCCGCGTGTCTTCGAGCGTGGCAGGACCGCGCTCGACGAGACGGTGACCACGGGCCTCTTCGACGAGTACATCGACACCGGCTGTGTGCCGGCCGGTGAGATCGCCGTCGTCAAGGCGCCCGGGCCGTCCCTGAACCAGAACGCTTACATCACCCGTGGGCGCACCGACCCGGTGAAGCTGCGCAGCCTCTACGACAAGGGCTTCACACTCCGCCTGGGCAACCTTCAGCGGGTGATCCCCTTCCTCGCGCGCGTCTCGCGGAACATCCAGGTGGAGACCGGCTTCAGCAACTACGTCCACGCGTTTCTGACCCCACCAGGAAACCAGGGACTCCGGCACCACTGGGATCAGCAGATGGCCGTCATCGTGCAGATGTCGGGCGTCAAGCGCTGGCAGCTCTGGCAGCTGCCGGTGGACGCGCCGACGCGGGCGTACAACGAGTCGTGGCGGGTCTGGCGGGACACGTACATCCCGGAGTGGGAGGCGGCAGGGCCGGACATCGAGATCGATCTCCGCACCGGGCAGTCCCTGCTCCTGCCCAGGGGCTGGGTCCACAATCCCCACGTCGCCGACCCGGACGAGCACAGCGTGCACCTCACGTTCGCCCTCCGCGAGCGGACTCCCCTCTGGCTCGCCGAGAAGCTCCTCGAAGGTGCGATCGCCGACCCTGGCTTCCGCCGCGTCATCAGGCCCGGCGACCTCCATGGTCCCGAGCTCACAAGCCTGGTGGGCGAGACCCGGCAGGCGCTCGTGACCTACCTCGAACACCTCGACCTCACCCGCGTCACCCTGGACGTGCGCCGGGCCGCCCTGACAGAAGTCGAGTACACGACCTGACTCTCATGTCCTTCTCGGTTGTCAGTGTCGGCTGGAAGACCGGCATGGAGCTGGGGTATCTCGGAGACAGGTTCGGGCGGCCGTTCTTCGGCGAGCGGCCACCACCTTGGTGGTGCACCGAGAATCCGGAGCCCAACGCGGACACGTGGGCCGCCGCGGACGAGTCAGGGGAACAGGTCGTCGGTCTGTATCGCCAGGCGTGGGCGCACTCCGACACCACCGTCGCGGAGCTGACGCTCGACGCGGTCGGCCACGTCCCCTGGTGGCCGGAGGAGCGTCGGGAGGTCACGCTGCACCACGTCCTGGCACGGGTGATCTCCGATACACAGCGGCACGCCGGCCACGCCGACATCGTGCGGCAACTGATCGACGGTTCCGTCGGGTACCTGCGAGGCAAGGACAACCTGGCAGCGGGGGACCGGGCCTGGTGGCAGAGACACCGAAGCCGGCTGGAGCGGCTGGCCCGGGAGGCCGACGTGTGATCTCGGCCGGTCACCGCTGTGGACAGGCGAGCCGCGAGTTTCTGCGGTAAGGGTGGCTGTCATGAGTGCCAGTGCCAGTACTGACGGCCATTCGGGACCGACCACCGTCGCCGTCGTGGGTGCCGGCCCCGGGCTCGGGGCCGCCGTCGCGCGGCGGTTCGGGCGGGAGGGGTTCGGGGTCGCGCTCGTCGCCCGTGATCCGGATCGGCTGGCGGTCCTCGTGGACGAGCTGGCCGCCGACGGGATCACGGCGCGGGGTTTCCGGGCCGATGTGCGCAGGCCCGACGAACTGGCGAGCGCCCTGCACGCCGCCGCGGACGCGCTGGGCACGGTCGAGGTGCTGCAGTACAGCCCCGTACCGCACCGGGACTTCATGCGGCCGGTGCTGGAGACCGGGCCCCGGGAGCTGCTGGGGCCGATCGAATTCTCGGTGTACGGCCCCGTCGCCGCCGTACAGCAGGTGCTGCCCGGTATGCGCGCGCTGGGGCGCGGGACGATCCTGTTCGTCAACGGGGGCACGGCGGCCGTACCGCATCCGGAGCGGGCCGGGACCTCGATCGCGTTCGCGGCGGAGAGCGCGTACGGGCACCTGCTGCACGAGCGGCTCGCCGGCGACGGGATCCACGTCGGCCAGCTGATCATCCCGGGGGCGATCACGCCGGGGCACGTACGCAAGGATCCGGACGTGCTCGCGGCGACGCTGTGGGGCATGCACCGGGAGCGCCGGGGCTTCCGGCACTACGCCGACGACCTCGACAGCTGACGCGCATCCTGCGTGAAGAGCGTTTCTGCGCCACTATGGGTGATGGCGGTCACATGACACGCGACAGGGTGGCCGCGTTCGCCTCTCAAAGGGGGCCTTCATGGCTGTCGAGATCCCTCCGCTGATCAAGCCCTCCCACCTCAGAAGGCGAGGGGGTCTGCTGGGTGAGTGCCTGGCGGAGTTCATCGGAACATTCGTACTCATCGCGTTCGGCTGTGGTGTGGTCGCGATGGCGGTCGCCGCACTGCCCGGATCGGGCCGTGCCGCCACCCCCACGACGATCTTCCTCGCGGCCGGTGACTGGCTGCTGATCGCCTGGGGCTGGGCATTCGCCGTCATGTTCGGCGTGTACGTCGCGGGCGGCGTCAGCGGCGCGCACATCAACCCCGCGGTGACCCTCGCCTTCGCGGTGCGTCGCGGCTTCTCCTGGGCCAAGGTGGTGCCGTACATCATCTCGCAGGTGGCGGGCGCCTTCGTCGGGGCGGCGCTGGTCTACGCCGTCTACCATGACGCGATCAGCGCCTTCGACGGCGCGATGAAGGGGCCGAAGACGAACGGGCACACGCTCGCCTCGTTCTCCATCTTCGCGACCTTCCCAGCCCCGTACTTCCACGGCGGCATCTGGGGTCCGCTGGTCGACCAGATCGTCGGCACGGCGTTCCTGGTGATGCTGATCGTGGCGGTGATCGACCTGCGCAACACCGCCGTGAAGGCCAACCTCGGACCGGTGGTCATCGGCTTCGTGGTCGCGGCGATCGGCATGTCCTTCGGCGCGAACGCGGGCTACGCCATCAACCCGGCCCGCGACTTCGGACCCCGCCTCTTCACCTGGGCCGAGGGCTGGAACAGTCTGGCGTTCCCAGGGAGTTTGGCGGGCTCGTTCAGCGCGTACTGGTGGATTCCCATCGTGGGGCCGCTGATCGGCGGCGTGATCGGGGTCCTGGCGTACGACCTGTTCATCGGTGACGTCCTTCACGAGCGCGGCCAGCTCGCAGAGCTCCCGGAGCCGGGCCGCACCCGCCCGACGACCTCCGACGAGGAGTAACTCCCCTTCCCCGGCCCCCTCTTCGCAAGCCGACGGCAGTCGTTGCTCAGCTGCCGTCGGCGGAGGTGTCCGCGGCCGCCGCCCGCCGGGCCGCTGCCGCGATCTCCTCCAGGGCCGCGAGGTGGCCGGCGAGTGCCCTGCGGCCGGCGAACGTCAGCGCCGCCCAGGTGCGCGGCCGCTTGCCGACGTGCCCCTTGCGGACACTGACGTATCCGGTCTTCTCCAGCGCGGAGAGCGTCTTGCTCATCGTCGAGTCGGACACCTGGCAGTAGTCCCGCAGGACACCGAACTCGGCCTCGCCGCAACCGGAGAGGTAGGCCACGAGGGCCAGCCGGGTGGGGTGGTGCAGGTCCCGGTCCAGGGCCGGATCCGTCGCGCGTCTCCCACCGCCGTCACTCACTGCGCCGCTCCTGTTCTGACGCCCCGCATCACGTACTCCACCCCGCCGGCCACCCCGAAGGCGACCAGCCACCCCGACGGTCCGTACGGCACCCAGGCGAGGAAGCCGACACCGATCGGCACGAGGGACGCCACCCACCTGCGGCGCTGCCCGAACCAGGGAGTCGTCCCGCCATGATGCACGCCGGCCCAGAGGAGCACGAGGAACCCGGCGAGCGCGAGCACACCGGCTCCGAGCAGCCACGCCGACCAGCCCGGCCACACGTCGGCCAGCCCCAGCGCGCTGAACCCGGCGGCACAGGCGAGGCCTTGCCCCACTGCGTACACCGGTGACCGCACGGCCCCGGCCGCCCGGGCGTCGTCGCGCGCCTTGCGCGCCACCCGAAGCAGCTCCATCGACTCGTCCCCCGTGGCATTCATGCGTGAACCTCCATTACGGCCGGGGCGGTTGGTCGGCACCGCCCGTGTGGTCACTTTCATCATGGATACTACTTTCCGTGAATGCAAGTACTTTCCGGCACGTCTGGAATGGGGACCGCCTGTCCACAGCGGTGGACGACCGCCTCCTCACCACCCCGTCAGCAGCAGATGGTTGAGCAGTAGCGCCAGGCTCACCTGGGCCGTCAGCCAGGCGCGGGGGTGGGGGAGGCGGGCCGTGGCGGGGAGGAGCCACAGGGCGAAGGGGAGCCAGATGCGTTCCGTCTCCGCCTTGCTCATGCCCGAGAGGTCGGCGATCAGGACGGCCAGGAGGGTGGCGGTGACGAGGACGGCCAGGTGCCGCGCGGCCGGGTGCGGGGTGCCGTCGGGCAGGGCGGGGGTGGGGTGTCTGTGGGCCAAGGCTGTTGCCGTGCGGGGGAGGGCGGCGGCTGTCGCCGGGCCCGTGATGAGGACCGTGCAGGCCAGGTTGGCCCAGACCCAGTAGCTGTAGGGGCGGGTGCCGCCGACGCCCTGGTTGTAGCGGGTGACCAGCAGCTGGTACGCCGTCCACCAGTCGAAGCCCGCCAGGGTGAAGGCGAGGGGGACGACCGCCAGGCCCGCGAGGAGGGGCAGGACGAGGGCCGGGCGTACGGAGGCCCGGTGGCACAGCAGGAGCATGGCCGCGGCGATGACGGCGACGAGCGTGAGGCCGTAGGAGAGGTAGCAGGTCAGGCCGAGGAGGAGACCGGAGCCGGCCGCCCACGCGGACCCACGGGCGGCCGACCGGGCGGCCGGACGGGAGGCGGAAGGAGCCGTTGAACCACGCGTGAGGGCCAGGGCCAGCAGGGCCAGGGCCCAGGCGGACACCGCCGTGAAGTAGGCGTCGGCCGAGGTGCCCAGCCAGACCGCCGCCGGGGCCAGGACCAGGAAGGGTGCCGCCCGGCGGGCCAGGGTCTCGTCCGCTAGCGCGCGGACCGCGACCAGTACGGCCGCGCACGCCGAGCCGCCGAGCACGACGCACCACGTCCCCGCCCAGCCGCCGCCCCCCAGCCCGATCCGGTCCAGGAGGACGAACGTGAGCGTGGCGGCGGGCGGATGGCCGGCCACATGCGCGGGCCAGGGGCCCGGGGTGCCGGCAACGATGTGGTGGGTGAAGTCCCGCAGGGTCGCCGGGATGTCGTGGAAGCGGCCGATGACCGTCAGGTACTCGTTGTGAGTGGTGAGCCGGGTCGCGACCCCCCGGTGCCAGCCGTCGACCAGGGCCAGGGAGAAGATCCAGGCCGTCGACGCCGCCCAGGCCGTCACCAGCAGCGGGCGCCAGGGCAGGCGGGCGGCCAGCGCCGGGCCGTAGACGACTCCCGCCACCGCCAGGAGTACGGCCGCGGGGGTTCCCGGGCCGACGTGCGGGTCCCATTCCGCGAGCACCGGCGGCCAGTGCACGAACAACGTGTGGCGGGTGAACTGGATGTGCCGGCCGACCAGGACGGCCGCCGTCACCAGCAGGGCGGCGGCCCAGGCGGCCGCCAGGTCGCCGTACGGCGGCCGGCGGCCGGCGCGGTTCACGTCGGGGAGGAGCGTGCGGAGCGTGCGGGAGGGGGAGGGGATCCGGGTCACACCGGCACGCTAGGACGCGCGGGGCGCGGGGAGCCGCCGTACGGCCCGGACGTCAGCGTTTCGTCATCGGTCGGACCCCTTTTCCCGGCCTGACCAGGCCTACCGTCGGGACATGCGAGACGATCCGCGCCTTCCGTCCTCCCCCGGTTTCTGGCGCAGCCCCCTGCGTGGCCCCTGGTTCACCTCGGTGCTGGGCCTCGTCCTCCTCGTCGGCGTCACCGTGCTCTTCGTGACGGGGCTGGTGTCGTACGCCGCCTACAACCCGGGCCTGTCCCGCGTGAACGACACCACCCCCGACAAGGGCCTCCTCGGCTTCTACCTGTTCGCCTGGCCGACCGGACCGGTGTGGCTGTACCGGTTCACCCAGGGCCTCCACGTCACCCTCGGCATCACCCTGATCCCCGTCCTGCTGGCCAAGCTGTGGTCGGTGGTGCCGAGGCTGTTCGCCCTGCCGCCGGCCCGGTCCCTGGCCCACGCGCTGGAGCGGGTGTCGCTGCTGCTCCTCGTCGGCGGCGGCCTGTTCGAGTTCACCACCGGCGTCCTCAACGTCCAGCTGGACTACGTCTTCCCGGGCTCCTTCTACCCGCTGCACTTCTACGGTGCCTGGGTGTTCTTCGCCGCCTTCCTGGCCCATGCCGCGCTGAAGGCGCCGAAGGCGGTCCGGACCGTACGACGCCGGATGCGGGACGAGGGCGAGCCGTGCGAGGACGGGGGTGAGTCGGCCGGTGCGGGGCGCGTGGATGACGGGGGCCTCGTCGAGGGGGGCCTCGTCTCGCCGGATCCCGGGCCCCCGACCGTCTCCCGGCGCGGGGCACTGTGGCTCGTCGGCGGCGGTTCGCTCGCGCTGTTCGTGACGACCGTCGGGCAGAGCCTCGGCGGGCCGCTGCGCCGTACGGCCCTGCTGGCCCCGCACGGCGGGTCCGATCCCGGCAGCGGTCCGAACGCCTTCCAGATCAACAAGACCGCCGCGTACGCGGGCGTTCGCGCGAAGGACACCGGCGAGGAGGTGTGGCGGCTGGTCGTCGTCGGGCCCGCCGGGACGCGCCGGCTCAGCCGAGCCGAACTGCTGCGCCTCCCGCAGTACAGCTCCTCGCTGCCCATCGCCTGCGTGGAGGGCTGGTCGACCGCCGACCAGTGGTGGCGCGGGGTACGGCTGCGGGACCTCGCCGCACTGGCCGGGTTCGACGGCGAGCCGCCCGACCTCTTCGTGGAGTCGCTCCAGCGGCACGGCGCCTTCCGGCGCGGGGCGCTGCGCGCCAACCAGGTGGCCGACCCGCGCTCCCTGCTCGCCCTGCGGGTCAACGGCGAGGACCTGTCCCCCGACCACGGCTACCCGGCCCGGATCATCGTGCCCGCCGCACCCGGCGTGCTCTGCACCAAGTGGGTGGCCAGGCTGACCTTCGGAGACCTCTGATGCGACCCCGTGTTCCGGTGGGAAGTCCCCTCCAACTGCTCCTGCTCACCTGCTCGTTCGCGCTCGCCGGCTATGCGGCGGTACGGCTCCTCGCCGGGGACTGGCGCGGCGTGGCCCTGTGGATCGTGGGCGCCGCGCTGCTGCACGACCTCGTGCTCCTGCCGCTGTACTCGGTCGCCGACCGGGCGCTGGTGCGTGCGCTGGGCACGGCCGGGCGGCGGACCTGGACGCCGTACGTGCGGGTGCCGGCCGTGCTGTCCGGACTGCTGCTGCTCGTGTGGTCCCCGCTCGTCCTCGGCCTCGGTGTGGTCGACCGGCGCTACCGGCTGCTCACCGGGCGGTCGGCGGACGGCTACCTCGGCCGCTGGCTGCTGATCACCGCCGTGCTCTTCGGCGGCTCGGCACTGCTGCTCGCACTGCGAGCGCTGCGCGCCCGTCGTGCGCGGCGTGTGTCGGGGGTGCGCAGGGCCACGAAGCGGCGGTCGCCGGCCGCCCACTGAGCGGCGGGGCGCCATCCGGTCCGGGCCGCGTACCGCAGCAGGGCCGGGGTGCCGATCCGGGCCCAGGGGAACGGGGCGCCGGCGGCCGTACGGCCGTGGGGTGCGCCGACCATGTGCACGTGGGCGCGCTCGTCGATGTCCAGGGGCGCTGTCTCTACGATCAGCAGGCCGCCGGCGCGGAGGAGTTGGGCTGTACGGTGCAGCAGTCCGGCGGGGTCGCCGCCGATGCCCACGTTGCCGTCCATCAGCAGGACCGTGCCCCAGCGGCCCTCGCCGGGCAGCGGGTCGAACACCGAGCGGTGCAGGGCCTGGCCGCCGAGGGCGAGGGTGCGGCGTACGGCCGCCTCGCTGACGTCGACGCCGAGGACGGTACGGCCCCGGGTGGCGAGTTCCGCGACCAGGCGGCCGGGGCCGCAGCCGACGTCCAGGACGGGGCCCTCGCAGCGGTCCAGTACGGCGCGGTCGACGGCGTCGGCGCGGGCGCACCAGCGCTCGATGTCGAGGGGGAGGAGGCAGCCGTCGGGGTGGCGGAGGAAGAGGGGGCCCCGGCCGGTGCGCAGGGCGGTGGCGTAGGGGCCGGTGGCCCAGTGCGCGGCCGCCTCGGCCGCGCCTTCGGCGGATGTGTTCACACCCGCACCACCGGTGACGCTTTCGGCGTCGGGTGCGGGTGCCCCCAGCGGGACCGACCCGCCGTCGGCGGCCGCGGGTGGCCGGGAGTGGGAAGTTGTCTGCGGCGGGGGCGAACTCAGCAGGCGCGGCACCGTGTTCATCGGGACCCCGCCGGGGCGCACTCGGACAGCAGCGCGGCGAACCGGCCGTGCGGGGCCAGGGCGGCGACGGCGTGGGCGTCGGCGGCGGTGTCGACGTCCCGGAGGCGCGGGAGGTCGTACACCCGGAGTCCGGCGGCGCGCAGCCGCTCCCGCTGGGCCTGCCCGGTCAGCGGCGACGACATCGGCACCCCGCGCAGCAGGGCGGGGTCGGGGCGGGCCAGGCCCAGCGCCCAGAAGCCGCCGTCCTCGGCCGGGCCGAAGCAGGCGTCGTAGCCGTCGAGGTCCACGGTGAGCAGCTCCGGGGTGACCTGTGGGGTGTCCATGCCGATCAGCAGGGCCGGTCCGGTGCAGCGGGCGAAGGCGTCGGCGAGCCGCGCGTTGAGGCCGCCCGCGCACTGCGGTACGACGTCGAAGCCGGGCGGCAGCCAGGGGCCGGGCCGGCCGTCGAGCACGAGGACGCGCCGGCCGGCCGGGGTGGCGGCCACCGCGTCCAGAGTGTCGGCGAGGGCGGCCTCGGCGAGCGCGGCGGCCTGGTCGCCGGTGAACGGCGGACAGAGCCGCGTCTTGACCCGCCCCGGCCGGGGCTCCTTGGCGATGACGAGCAGGGTGGTGGGGCTGGTACGTGCGGTCACCCGGGCCTCCCCGCCGCTGCTCGCGCCGGCCGCGCCGGACCCTCGTTCAGGACGCGGCTCATGTCGCGTACCGCTTGCCAGGTGCCGCGCCAGGTGCCGGTGACCTTCGAGGCGCCGGTGCGGGGGCGGTACGGGACGTCGCGTTCGCGGACGCGCCAGCCGGCGTCGGCCGCGCGGACCACCATCTGCAGGGGGTAGCCGCTGCGCCGGTCGGTCAGGCCGAGGGAGAGGAGGGCCTCGCGGCGGGCGGCGCGCAGGGGGCCGAGGTCGTGCAGGCGCAGCCCGGTGCGGCGGCGCAGCAGCAGGGAGAGGGCCAGGTTGCCGGCGCGGGCGTGGGCGGGCCAGGCGCCCCTGCCCCGCGGGCGGCGCCTGCCCAGCACCAGGTCGGCCTCGCCGTCGCGGAGCGCGTCGACGAACGGTACGAGCAGGCCGGGGTCGAGGGAGGCGTCGCAGTCGCAGAAGCAGACGATGTCGGCGGTGGCGGCGGTCAGCCCGGCGTGGCAGGCGGCGCCGAAGCCGCGGCGCTCCTCGTGGACGACGGTCGCGCCGAGCGCGCGGGCGAGTCCGGCCGAGCCGTCGGTGGAGCCGTTGTCGACGACGAGGGCACGCCAGCCGGCCGGGATCCGGCCGAGCACCCAGGGCAGCGCCTCGGCCTCGTCCAGACAGGGCAGGACGACGTCCACGGAGGGACCCGGGGGCAGGGGCACCGCAGGCCGGGAGGGCTCCTCGGATGCTGGGGACGCCGGGGACGCCGGGGACGCCGAGCGTCCCGGGGGTTCCATCGGTGAGGGTGAGGTGGTCACGACGCTCACCCTACGAACGTGAACCGGGACAAACTGGGCCGCGGCACCTTACGAAACGCGGACACCGAACGCCTGCTCACGCCTTCGCGCCCGCGCGGTGCGAGGGTGGAAACATGCAGCAGCCGCCCACCCCGCCGCCCCCCGACCCGGCACCCCCACACCCTCCGAGCCCCCACCCCACCCCGGCCCCGGGACCGGCCTCCACGCCGGCCTCACAGTCGGTTCCTGGGATGGCGTCCGGTGCCGCCCCCGCCCCCCAGCCCAGCCCTGCCCCCCAGCCCCGCCCCGGGCGGGTTCTCGTCGTTGACGACGATCCCACCGTCGCCGAGGTGGTCGCCGGGTATCTCGATCGGGCCGGGTATGTCGTGGACCGGGCCGCCGATGGGCCCGACGCTCTCGTGCGGGCGGCCGGGCACCGGCCGGATCTGGTGGTGCTGGATCTGATGCTGCCCGGCATGGACGGGCTGGAGGTGTGCCGGCGGCTGCGTGAGCGGGGCCCGGTGCCGGTCATCATGCTCACCGCGCGCGGCGACGAGGACGACCGCATCCTCGGTCTGGAGGTGGGCGCCGACGACTACGTCACCAAGCCGTTCAGCCCGCGCGAACTGGTGCTGCGCGTGGAGTCGGTCCTGCGCCGCTCGCGCCCGGCCGGCCCCCGCGCCCCGCTCGGCGCGGCCGGTCTCACTGTCGACCCCGCAGCCCGCCGTGCCACCAAGAACGGCACCGAACTCGCCCTCACGCTCCGGGAGTTCGACCTCCTCGCCTTCCTCCTGCGGCATCCGGGGCGTGCGTTCGGCCGCGAGGAGCTGATGCGGGAGGTGTGGGGCTGGGACTTCGGCGACCTGTCGACCGTCACCGTCCACGTCCGCCGTCTGCGCGGCAAGGTCGAGGACGACCCGGCCCGGCCCCGCCTGATCCAGACCGTGTGGGGCGTCGGCTACCGCTTCGACCCCACCGGCGACCGGCACGAGGGCGGGGACAGTCACCCGGCCCCAGCCGGGGAGGTGAGCTGAGATGCGTGCCAACCTGCTGATCGCCCTCTACGCCTTCCTCGGCGCCGCCGCCACCGGCCTCGCCGGCGCGGTCGTCCTGCGGACGATCCGCCGCCGCTCCCTCACCGCGTCCCTCGGCGTGGTGTCCGGCGTCGGCGTGGTCGCGATGCTCGCCGGGACCATGGCCGTGGCCTGGGCGATGTTCCTGTCCCCGCACGACCTCAGGGTCGTCACCACCGTCGTCGCCATGGCCGCCGTGGTCTCCTTCGCCACGGCCCTGCTCCTCGGCCGCTGGGTGGTCGCGCGCAGCCGTGAACTCACCGACGCGGCCCGGGACTTCGGCGAGGGCGGCGCCTTCGCCGCGCCTCCCGTCCCCGCCACCGCCGAACTCGACGCGCTCAGCCAGGAGTTGGCCGCCACCAGCGCCCGGCTCGCCGCGTCCCGGGAGCGCGAGCGCGCGCTGGAGACCTCCCGGCGGGAACTGGTCGCCTGGATCTCGCACGACCTGCGCACCCCGCTCGCCGGTCTGCGGGCCATGTCGGAGGCGCTGGAGGACGGGGTCGCCGCCGACCCCGACCGCTACCTCAAGCAGATCCGCACCGAGGTGGAACGCCTCAACGACATGGTCGGCGACCTCTTCGAACTCTCCCGCATACACGCCGGCACCCTCCCCCTCAGCCCCGCCCGCATCTCCCTCTACGACCTGGTCGGCGACGCCCTCGCCGGAGTCGGCCCCCTCGCGCGCGAGCACGGCGTACGGCTGGTCGGCGACCGGGTGGAACCGGTGCCGGTCGAGGTCGACGGCAAGGAGATGAGCCGCGTCCTGGCCAACCTCCTGGTCAACGCCATCCGCCGGACCCCGGCCGACGGCACGGTCGCCATCGCCGCAGAGCGCGCGCCGGACGGAGTGGTGCTCTCCGTCACCGACGGCTGCGGCGGCATCCCCGAGGAGGACCTGCCCCGCGTCTTCGACACCGGCTGGCGCGGCACGGACGCGCGGACACCGCCGGCCGGGGCGGGGCTGGGCCTGGCCATCGTCCGCGGCATCGTCGAGGCCCACCGCGGCCGTACGACCGTACGCAACATCCCCGGCGGCTGCCGCTTCGAGGTAACCCTCCCGACGGGTGACGCCGCCCAGGCGTGACCACCCTCCCGCGCCGTGCTCCACGGGCGCCGGCCTGCTCGTTCCCCGGACGCCGGCCCGCCCACTCCGTGCTCCCCGGGCGCCGGCCCGCGTCGTGCTCCCCGGGCGCTGGCCCGCGTCGTGCTCCCCGGGCGCCCGCCCGCGTCGTGCTCCCCGGGCGCCCGCCCGCGTCGTGCTGCCCGGGCGCGCGCCGACCCGCTCGCTCCCCGGGCGCCCGCCCGCCCGCGCCGTGCTCCACAAGCGACGGCCCGCCCTCCCCGCTCACCCCTCCGCCGCGAACTCCCGCATGCCCTCCGCGAAGGCGATCTCCGGCTTCCAGCCGAGGTCCGACCGCAGGCGGCCGGAGTCGGCGGTGATGTGCCGGACGTCGCCGAGGCGGTACTCGCCGGTGGTCACGGGCGCGGGGCCGGCGCAGGCCGCGGCGAGGGCGTGCGCCAGGTCGCCGACGGTACGGGGCTCGCCGCTGCCGGTGTTGTAGGCCGTCAGCGCTCCCGGCCGGCTCTCCGCCTCCAGCGCGGTGACATTGGCCGCCGCGACGTCCCGGACGTGGACGAAGTCCCGCCGCTGCCGACCGTCCTCGAAGACGCGCGGTGCCTCACCGCGGCCGAGCGCCGAGCGGAAGAAGGAGGCGACGCCGGCGTACGGGGTGTCGCGGGGCATCCGGGGGCCGTACACGTTGTGGTAGCGCAGGGACACCGCCGTACCGCCCGTCGAGCGGGCCCAGGCGGCGGCCAGGTGCTCCTGGGCCAGTTTGGTCGTGGCGTACACGTTGCGCGGGTCGGCCGGCGCGTCCTCACCGACCAGCCCCGGCGCCAACTCCGCGCCGCACAGCGGGCAGTGGGGCTCGAACCGGCCCGCCTCCAGGTCGGTCACGGCACGCGGTCCCGGCCGTACGACGCCGTGCTCGGCACACTCGTAGCGGCCCTCGCCGTAGACCACCATCGACCCGGCGAGCACCAGCCGCCGTACGCCCGCGTCGGCCATGGCGGCGAGCAGGACGGCGGTGCCGAGGTCGTTGCGGGAGACGTACTCGGCCGCGTCCGCGACGCCGTTGCCGAGGCCGACCATGGCCGCCTGGTGGGAGACGGCGTCCACCCCGGCCAGCGCCTCGGCCACGGCCAGCGGGTTGCGCACGTCGGCGCCGGGGCCGGACCGGACGTCGTACACGACCGCCTCGTGACCGCGGGCCCGCAGGGCGTCGACGACATGGGACCCGATGAACCCGGCACCGCCGGTGACCAGTACGCGCATACCGTCACGCTAGGACGGACGGGGGCGCCCGGCGGGCGTCGGCGCGGGGTACGTCACCGGTCCGTAAGACCCCAGGCGCGGGTGACCGGGTCATCGGATGAGCCGGTGAGCGGATGGCCCGGTCATCAGGTGAGCCGGTGACCGGGTGGCCGGGTGATCACGCGACCTGGTAATCACGCGGCCCGGTGATCCGGTGACCCGGCAATCCGGTGATCCGGCGTTCCGACCGCTTCCTACCATGGCGGCATGTCCCTCTCGCCCCGCCCCGCAGCCCACCCTCCCGCGCAGACCGGCAGCTATTACGAGCGCATCGACGAGCACCGCTACAAGCCCACCGTCCACGCGAGTGGCGCCTGGGACCCCGACGAGCTGCACTTCAGCCCGCTCGGCGGCCTCGTCGTGCACGCGATCGACCACCACCTCGCCGCACGCCCCGGGCAGGGCGGCGGCCTGCTCCTCTCCCGGATCAGCTACGACATCCTGGGGCGGCCGGCCCTCGACGAGTGCGAGATCCGGGTCGAGACGGTCCGGCCCGGCCGCACCATCGAGCTGCTCGAAGCCGTCGTACGGGTCGCCGACCGCCCCGTGGTCCGGGCCCGCGCCTGGCTGCTGGCCGCCGGGGACACCGCGGCCGTCGCGGGCGGCGGCCCCGAACGGCTCACCCCGCCCGAGGAACTGGCCCCCTGGCCGATGGCGTCCCTGTGGCCCGGCGGGTACATCGCCTCCCTGGACGTACGGCCGCTCGCGCCGCCCCGGCCGGGCCGTACGACCGCGTGGATCTCCACCTCCCTCGACCTGGTCGCCGACGAGCCGAGCAGCCCGCTCGCGTCGTACGTCGCCCTGGTCGACACCGCCAACGGCATCGCCGTACGCGAGGCGCCGACCGCGTGGATGTTCCCCAACGTCGACCTGACGCTCCATCTGCACCGGCAGCCCGAGGGCCGCTGGACCGGGCTGGACACGACGGTCGCGTTCGGGCCGACGGGGCAGGGCGTCACCAGCACCGTCCTGCACGACGTCAACGGCCCGGTGGGCCACGCCCAGCAGATGCTCACGGTCCGCCCGCAGCCGAAGTGAGCATGCGGGCGAAGTGAGTGACGCAGGTCACATCGGCACCCTGTCACATCGCGTCCGGCCCAGTTGTCAGAGAGGCGTACACCGAACGACAACGGCACAGGAGCTGACGATGGACGCTCGTATGAACCTCTTCGGCAACGCGGTCGCAGGCAAGTTCCTCCGCTACCTCAACTCGGGCAGCAAGGCGGTCACGGACTCGGCGCTGCCGGCGGCGACCCAGGAGCTGGTGAAGATCCGCGCCAGCCAGATCAACGGCTGCGGGTTCTGCACCGACATGCACACCAAGGACGCCATGAAGGCGGGCGAGGACGTGCAGCGCCTCCTGCTGGTCGCGGCCTGGAGGGAGGCGACGGTGTTCACGCCCGCCGAGCGTGCCGCGCTGGAGCTGGCCGAGCAGGGCACCCGGATCGCCGACGCGGCCGGCGGCATCACCGACGAGGCCTGGGAGAACGCCGCCCAGCACTTCGACGAGGAGCAGCTCGGCGCGCTGGTCTCCCTCATCGCCCTGATCAACGCCTACAACCGCGTGAACGTCATCGTCCAGCAGCCGGCCGGCGACTACCAGCCGGGCCAGTTCGGCTGAGCCCCACGCGGAGGGACCACAGCCGCGGCGGTCGCCGGAGTGCGCCGCCGCGGTCGGCCGTGCCTCAGGCGCCGCCCAGACGGGCGCGCAGGGTGTCCGCGAAGTCCTCGGCCATCGCCAGGCGGGCGCGCAGGGACTCACAGCGGGCGTCGGCCGTCTCCCGGTAGGCGTCGAGGCGGCGGCGCAGCCGCGCCAGTTCCTCGCCGTCGGGCGGGCTGTCGGCGCGCCCCAGCCGGTCGGTGATCTCCAGCAGATCCCGCATCTCCTCCAGGGAGAAGTCCAGCGGCTTCATGCGGCGGATCACCATCAGGCGCTCGACGTCCGACTCCGTGTAGAGGCGGAAACCGCCCTTGCTGCGGGCGGAGGGGACGACGAGGCCGACTTCCTCGTAGTGGCGGATCGTGCGCAGCGACAGACCGGTCCGCTCGGCCACCTCACCGATCTGCATCTGCCCCTGGTCCGTCATCGCCCCATGATCCTTCGCTGGTCCTTCGCCGTTCACGGCCGTCTTTCGTACTCTCCCCTTACGTCAGGGTAGAGTCTGTGGTGTTCGAAGACTTCCGGTTCATGATGCCCGACCGAGGTGGCCGACCGGATCGCCGAGGACTCCGACCGTTCGTGTACGTGAGTCATGTGTGTCTTCGGCATGACGTCACAGACGACGCGGGCGCGTACCGGATCCGGGGACGCGTGCGCCTGACGGAAACGGTCGCATGTCCTCAACGCTGCCCGCAGCGCCCAAGCCGCCCAAGCCGCCCAAGTCACCTAAATCACTCGGGTCCCGCCTGCCCAGGCCCGTGTGGCTGACCTCGCCGACGGTCCTGCGCACCGAGGTGCTGGCCGGTCTGGTCGTCGGTCTCGCGCTGATCCCGGAGGCGATCTCGTTCTCCGTCATCGCGGGCGTCGACCCGAAGGTCGGGCTGTACGCCGCCTGCACCATGGCCATGGTCATCGCGTTCGCCGGCGGACGCCCGGCCATGATCTCCGCCGCCACCGGCGCCGTCGCCCTGGTCGTGGCGCCGATAGCCCGCCAGTACGGGCTGGGCTACCTGGTCGCCACCGTCATGCTCGCCGGTGCCTTCCAGGTCGTCCTCGGCGCGCTGGGCGTCGCCAAGCTGATGCGGTTCGTGCCGCGCAGCGTCATGGTCGGCTTCGTCAACGCCCTCGGCATCCTGCTGTTCATGGCCCAGATACCCAACCTGCACGACGTGCCGTGGGCGGTGTATCCGCTGGTCGTGGCCGGTCTGGTGCTCATGGTGCTGTTCCCGAGGCTGACCCGGGCGGTGCCGGCGCCGCTGGTGGCGATCGTGATCCTCACCGTGATCACCGTGGCCGCCGGGATCGCCGTACCGACCGTGGGGGACAAGGGCAAGCTGCCCTCCGCGCTGCCGGTGCCGGGCCTCCCCGACGTGCCGTTCACCCTGCACACCCTGACGGTCATCGCCCCGTACGCCTTCGCCATGGCGCTGGTGGGGATCATGGAGTCGATGATGACCGCGAAGCTGGTCGACGACCTCACCGACACCCGGTCCGACAAGACCCGCGAGGCGGTCGGTCAGGGCATCGCCAACATCGTCACCGGGATCTTCGGCGGCATGGGCGGCTGCGGCATGATCGGCCAGACCATGATCAACGTCAAGAACGGCGCCCGTACCCGGCTGTCGACGTTCCTGGCCGGGTTCTTCCTGCTGATCCTGTGCATCGTGCTCGGCCCGGTCGTCTCCCGGATCCCCATGGCCGCCCTGGTCGCCGTCATGATCCTGGTCTCCGTCGGCACCTTCGACTGGCACTCGGTGAAGCCCGCCACGCTCCGGCGGATGCCGGTCGGCGAGACGACGGTCATGGTCATCACCGTGATCGTCGTCGTCGCCACCTCCAACCTCTCCATCGGCGTGGTCGTCGGCTCCGTCACCGCGATGATCATCTTCGCCCGCCGGGTGGCCCACCTCACCCACGTCACCTCGGTCACCGACCCGGACGGCACCCAGGTCGTCTACTCGGTCACCGGCGAGCTGTTCTTCGCGTCCTCCAACGACCTGGTCACCCAGTTCGACTACAAGAACGACCCGGACGACGTCGTCATCGACCTCTCCGGCACCCACGTCTGGGACGCCTCCTCCGTCGCCGCCCTGGACGCCATCGAGACGAAGTACGCCCAGCGCGGCAAGACGGTCACCATCGAGGGCCTGAACCAGCCGAGCGCCGCCATCCGCGAACGCCTGGCGGGCCGGCTGGGGGCGAACCACTGATGCGACTGCCGGGCTGCGGGTGCCCTCAGCGCACGGCGTACGCGTTGTAGACCGTGGTCGTCGAGCTGTCACCGTGGGTGTCGGTGACCGTGGAGCGCAGACCGACGCGGCCGGCGGAGGCGGGGTTGTGGACGGCGGCGGTCCACTTGCCGTGGGACAGCTTCGCGGTGGTGGCGTGCCAGTGGACGCCGTCGTCGGTCGTGTACCAGGCGTGCACGGACTTCACCCCGTCCGACAGCCGGCCGATCGAGCCGTCGTTCGTCCCGAGGCGCTGCATCCCCAGCTCGACGGTCGTGGTCGAACGGGCGGCGGCCTGGTTCCTGGAGTTCAGCCCCTCGGGCCAGAACCGGGTGATGTAGTCCCGGATCTGCCGGTTCTTGCCGGCGTCGGCGTAGAAGTGCAGGGAGAGGCTGGAGGTCGTCGACAGCGAGCCGGACGGCAGGCCGCCCCGGTGGGCGGTCTCGGTGACCGTGTACCAGCCGGATCCCGGGATCCGCACATGCGGGGCGATGTCCTGCGAGGACCTGTAGCTGCGCGAGTAGAGCGTCTTGCTCCCGTGGGTCAGCTTCAGGGAGCCGGAGGCCAGCCCCCCTCCCGCCGTGAGTTCGGGGTCGCTGAACATGTCGACGTCCCCGAAGTACAGCTGGTGGTACCAGGTGTGCGGCAACTGCCCGCTGGGCCCCCAGACCGCGTGCCCGAGGGTCAGCGCGGTCGTCTTGCCGGCGGCGTAGGTGTGGAACCCGTCGAAGATGAGGTCGTGGCTCTGCTGTCCCACCTCCCACTGGCCGGCCTGGAGGTGGACGCTGAACGAGTCGGGCAGATCACGCTCGAAGTCGAGGATGTCCGTGTTCGACGCGCAGGCGTCGTAGCCCGTCGAGGCGCCGTTGAACGAGAACCGCGCGTGTCCGCTGTCCGGCCCGGAACGCGCCGACACCTTGAGGGTGGTCAGCCCGGACCTCTTGAGTGTCGCGGACACTCCGGACGGCACGCCATGGCTGTGCCGGGCGGAGGCCAGCCAGAAGTCCCCGCCGGTCGCCGACCGCGGCTGGTAGACGGTGCCGTAGGCCAGCTCGTACGCCTTGCTGCTGTTCGGGATGACGTACAGCTCACCGGAGGCGGCCGACATGCTCATGCTGGCGGGACCGTTGTCGGTGGCGCAGACCGCCGCGGTGACCGTGTGGTCGTACCCGCTGCCCGGGCTGGGACTGAGCGAGACCTTCACCGCGTGGCCCTTGCGGGCGTCGAACGTGGTCGTCGTGGCCCCGGAGACCTTCACACTGTGACCGCCGACGACGCCGACCTCGCCGTTGCCGTAGGACGTGACGAGCTCGTAACTGCCCTTGGGCAGCGACGCCTTCTTGTTGCTCTCGATGTACCTGAAGTCGTTCGTCTTCGTGTTGTAGACCGCCACCTGGGCGTAGACCGGCTTGCCGCCCCGGTCCAACGTCCTGACGGTGAGCGCCCCCGACCCGGCGGCCGACGCCGCCGAAGCCCCGGCCAGAAGAAACGGCACGAGCACGGTGACGACACCGGCGACCGTCGTGGTTCTCCGCATCAAACCCCCCAGAGATGTACGGCAAAAGCGAGCCACCGTAGCGCACGCGAAGCGCCCCGCCACCACCGCCCCGACGAACAAAGCCCCAGGTCCACTGACCTGGGGCTTCGAGAAGAGCGGGTGACGAGAATCGAACTCGCGCTCTCAGCTTGGCAAGCGACGGCGCTCGGGCGGGTTCCATGGGCCCTGACCAGCGCAGATACCTGCTCCTTCAGGTGGTCGTGTGCGCCGGATTGAACCGCTGTTGACCGTGGTGGCGAACGGCTTGATCCGGTAGGGATCGGTGAGTGGCGTCCGGTCGCCGGGTGGAGTGCCGGCGCCGAGGGTGGCGTCGATGTCGGCGAGTGACGGTTCGCCGGCACCGGGTTCGTCCTGAGCATGGTCGAGCAGGACCCGGAGGCCGGGCACACGGGTGGTTTCCAGCGGCTTGATCGCGCTGGACAGGTTGCCCGATGCGGTGGTGGTGACGGAGCAGGCGACGTCGTGTCCGATGTCCTGGAAGCGCAGGGCGTCCTCGGGTTCCCGCCAGGGCGAGGACTCGATCGCCTGGCGCGTCCAGCGGCCGTAGGCCACGAAGCCGAGGCGCCGGTTGTCAGGCAGGCGGGTCAGCACAGCGAGGTCGATGGCTGTGATGCCGGGTGCGGTGGCGAAGCCCTCCTTCAGCGTGGCGACGATGTTGGAACCCATGGACGTCAGCCACCACAGAACGCGCTCCCGCTTGGTGAGGTTCTTCAGCGTCGGGCGTCCGCCGGGCGTGCGCCCGGGCGTCTGACCGGGCATGGAGTCGAGGTCCTGTTGCCGCACGACGACGGACAGCACCGAGCCGTCCACGCCTACGGCACAGCCGGCGGCCGGGTTGTCCGAGAAGGCGGTGTTCACCGCTTCGCAGACGGTGTCCTCGTCATTGGCGAGCAGGGCTTGCCACCAGTGCTCGGCCTCGTCCGTCAACTGACGGTGGATCGCTCCCAGTCGCGCTGTCTCGGCGGCCAGGTAGGCGGGCGCGTCCTGTTCCGCGCGTTGCCTGGCCGCAGCCCTCTCCGCGCGGGCCAGCCGCCCCACGCCCTGAAGGTGGAACGTCCGGGCTTCGGCGAGCGCCCATGACAGGCTCAGTTGGGGGGCGTCCGGGATGACGGGCGGATGCGCCGCGGGAAAGGACTCCAGGTGGACGCTGGTCATCTGCCGTCTCAGCTCGCGCAACTGAGCGATGGCGGCATCGCGCTCCGCCTCCTGCTGAGCCCGCTCCGCCTGACGGCGCGCCCGGTCCAGTTGCGCGGCTGAGGGGGCGACCGTACGAGAGCGTGCCGTACGCCGTGTACTCGTGCGCCGTCGATTGCCGCCGAGGGAACTCGACGCGTAGAAGGGGCCGAGCCCGGTCGACATCCTGGCGCCGCCGCTACCCACGCTGAGCCTCGCCGCACGTGGCCCGACCGAGGTGCGCACTCCACGAGTCGAGACCCGCACACTCATCCCAGGTACACCGACACGGAAACCGAACCCCATGACATACCCCTCTCCCCAGGAACAGTCTGGCACCCGAAAGGGGCGTGGGAGGTCGGCTCGGCTGGTCCTCAGCAACACGACATGGGAAGGAGTGCCGGATACACCAATCCGGTACATGGACTACTCTTGGTACATGTCCATGAAGCGCACGAACGTCTACGCGGACCCCGAGGACCTGGCGATCATCAAGGAGGCCGCCAAGCGCCGGGGCATAAGCGAGGCCGAGATCATCCGCCAGGGCATCCACCTTGCAGCCATGGCGAACCGGGTCTGGGACGAGCCGCTGTTCTCACGCACCTTCGAGGGGCCGGGGCGCACGCTGCCCAAGGCGGAGGTCCGCGACACGGTCGCCGATGCCGTCGGGCGTGGGACCGGCTCGGGCTCCGGATCCGCCGCGTGATCATTGTCATCGCCGATACGTCCGGCCTTCTGGCAGCGCTGGACTCGGCTCACCCGGAACATGGGGCGGCGAACGAGGCGATCATGGCGGCGGGCCTGCTGGTCATGTCTCCGCTCCTGCTGGCCGAACTGGATCACGTGGCGACACGTGAGCTCGGCAGGGAGGCTGCCCTCAGCGCGGTCGACGACTTGCGGCGCTGGATCGGCCGGGGTCGTGTCGTCATGCCGGAGATCACGGAGGGTCACCTGGGCGCAGCCCAGTCCGTCCGTGTCCGTTACCGCGCGCTGGACCTCGACCTCGCCGACGCAGTGAACGTGGCGCTTGCCGCCGACTACGACACGGACGCGATTCTCACCCTGGACCGACGAGACTTCCGGGCCGTACGCCCGCTGGGCCGTTACAAAGCGTTCCGTGTACTTCCCGATGACCTCCCGCTCTGACGCAGGCGCCACAGCGGTCAAGTGCCTGCTTCCACAAGGGGCTTGGGCACCGCCCACGACGAAGACACGCGGGACGGAGGTCCGCCATCGCCGAGGAACAGCGGGCTGAGGACTCGCATCCGGCTCAGCTACGTGAAAGTGCAGTTCAGCGCCCCGCTGCGATGTGCCAAGGCGCGCGTGCCCTCTGTGTGCCCAATCTCGGGGGTACAGGAGTACCCAAAAAACGCAGCAAAGGCTTCCCAATGAAACAGCCCCAGGTCGCTGACCTGGGGCTTCGAGAAGAGCGGGTGACGAGAATCGAACTCGCGCTCTCAGCTTGGGAAGCTGATGTTCTACCATTAAACTACACCCGCGTGATACGGACGGCCCGAGCGGTCGGGGTGTCCGGATGCTCGCTCACTGTACCTCATGGCAGGCCCCCGGTGCTCGGAGCCCGGGGGCCCGGTGCGTTGTGGGGCGGGGGGATCCCCGTGCCGGGGCGTGGAGTTGGGGCGTACGGTGGAGGTGTGGGAAGGGTCCCGGGGTGGACCGGAGTGCCGCCTGGAGAGTCGAGTCTTTGATCCCGTAATGTGCCTTTTGTCGGCAGGGCAGCAAGCCGGATACGGCTCTTGGGGAAGGGACTTGAGGGACTTGATGGAACGCACCGTGGTCCGCTGTGCGGACGGGCACGTCTTCAGCGCCGCTTCGTTCCCGATGCAGCAGGCCGAGCGACTCGGTCCGGGTCGGCTCGTGAGGTGTCCCAGGTGTGCCCGGCTCCGCAGTGCGGTGCCCGTCGCCCTGGAGAAGCGATAGGGGCGTGTGAGAAGGACGGGGCGCGTGGGCGCCGTGGTTGTCACGGCTCCGCGCGCCTTGCGTATCCTCGGGACGTGCTTCTCTCAGACAAGGACATCCGGGCCGAGATCGACGCCGGGCGGGTCCGGATCGATCCCTACGACGAATCCATGGTGCAGCCGTCCAGCGTCGACGTACGGCTGGACCGGTACTTCCGGGTGTTCGAGAACCACCGGTACCCGCACATCGACCCCTCCGTGGAGCAGGCCGACCTGACCCGGCTGGTGGAGCCGGACGGCGACGAGCCGTTCATCCTGCACCCCGGGGAGTTCGTGCTGGCGAGCACGTACGAGGTCATCACCCTGCCCGACGATCTCGCGTCACGGCTGGAGGGCAAGAGCTCGCTCGGGCGGCTCGGCCTGGTCACGCACTCCACCGCCGGGTTCATCGACCCCGGCTTCAGCGGCCACGTCACCCTGGAGCTGTCCAACCTGGCCACGCTGCCGATCAAGCTGTGGCCCGGCATGAAGATCGGCCAGCTGTGCATGTTCCGGCTCAGCTCGCCGGCCGAGTTCCCGTACGGCAGCGAGCGCTACGGCTCCCGGTACCAGGGCCAGCGCGGGCCGACCGCCTCCCGGTCCTTCCTGAACTTCCATCGGACCCAGGTGTGAGCGGACAGATGAGCGACGTCCGGGAGAACCTGACCTACGAGCTGTTCGGCAACGCCGTCCGCGAACTGGCGCAGACCATCGCCGACGACGGCTACGAGCCCGACATCGTGCTGAGCATCGCCCGCGGCGGCGTGTTCGTCGCGGGCGCCCTGGCGTACGCCCTGGACTGCAAGAACATCCACCTCGTGAACGTCGAGTTCTACACCGGCGTCGGCACCACGCTGGAGATGCCGGTCATGCTCGCGCCCGTGCCGAACGTGATCGACTTCTCCGACAAGAAGGTCCTCATCACCGACGACGTCGCCGACACCGGCAAGACGCTCAAGCTGGTCCGCGACTTCTGCCTCGACACCGTCGCCGAGGTCCGCTCCGCCGTGATCTACGAGAAGTCCCACTCCCTCGTGAAGTGCGAGTACGTATGGAAGCGCACCGACGAGTGGATCAACTTCCCGTGGAGCGTCCTGCCGCCGGTGCACAGGACGGGCTCGGCGCCCAAGGTGAACAGGGAAGCGCTCTGACCTGCGCCTGCGCGCGACAGCTGTTCGGCCTGCCCGTGTCGCCGTCAGGGGCGTACGGGCACAGGATGGACATGATGACGCCGGCGGGCGCGACCCGGCACTCGCCGGGCCGCGAGAGCCGGAAGGAGCCGCGACATCATGCCCAAGTTCATGGACGTTCACCACGGGATGAACGGCATCACGGCCGACCAGCTGAAGCAGGCCCATGGGGCCGATCTCGCCATTGAACAGGAGGAAGGCGTCCACTTCGAGAAGGCCTGGGCGGACCCGGAGTCCGGCACGGTCTACTGCCTCTCCGAGGCCCCCTCGGCCGAAGCGGTCCAGCGTATCCACGAACGTGCTGGTCATCGGGCCGACGAAGTCCACCCGGTTCCCCTGACCGTGTGAGGACGCGGACTTCCTGGAGCACCAGGCGGAAAGCCAAGGCGGGAAGCGAAAGACCCCCGGTCCAGTGGACCGGGGGTCTTTTTCACACCCCTCTGGTGACCGTTTCCGGTCACGGCACTAGAACGTGCCCAGCTTCACGATCGACAGCAGGGCGATCAGCTGGATCGCCGACGCGCCCAGCGCCTTCGGCCAGGGCAGGTCGTGGGAGCGGGAGACCATCAGGGTCAGCAGGGCGCCCGCCGCGATCCACGTGGCCCAGCCCAGCAGCTGCACGAAGCCGGCGTCGCCGCCGAGGAACATGGCGAACAGCAGGCGGGGCGCGTCCGTGAGGGACATGATCAGCATGGACAGGCCCACCGTGGGCTGCCAGGCGCCGTCGCCGCCGAGCTGACGGGCCAGCGTGTGGGTGACCACGCCGAGGATGAACGCGCTCAGCACCATCGCCACCGCCGTCACCAGCACGATCGGCACCGCGTTGGAGAGCGTGGCGCTGATCGCGTCCTCGCGGGCGTGGTCGAAGCCGAACACGGCGAGCAGGCCGTAGAGGAACGTGACGACGAGCGCCGGGGTCCACATCGTGTAGTCCCGCATGCGCAGGAACGTCTGGTTCGGGGAGAGGACGACGCCCCGCAGCAGGTCCTTCCAGTGCAGCGGCGGACCGCTGGGGCCCGCGGGCGCGGCCGCGCCGGCGTGGTAGGTCGCGCCCTGCGTGTAGCCGGCGGCCTCGTCGACGGAGAAGGCCTGGGTGTGGCCCGGGGCGTTCGCCGCGTACGGGTCGTGCGGCGTCTGGGCGGCGTGCGGGCTCTGCCGGCCGCTCTGCCCCGGTGCCGGGTAGCCGCCCTGGCCGTAGCCGCCGTCGTCGAAGTACTCCGGGCCGTCCCCGCCGCCCGGCCCCGGGTAGCCGTACGGCTGCCCCTGCCCCTGCCCCTGCGGCGGGTACGGCGACGGGGGCACCGACGGCCTGCCGTACGACGGTCCCTGCCTGCCGTACGACGGCCCCCGCGGCGCCTGCTGTCCCTGCGGGGCCTGCTGTCCCTGGGGGGTGCGGTTGTCTCGGCCCCCGCGTCCGATCCTGAATCCAGCCACGTCCTCGAACGTACCTGGTCCCGGACAGCGAGGTGCCGGGCCCGGCTGTGCGGGCCCGGCTTTGCGGCCGACCTGTGACATCCCCTAAGGGGCCGTCAGCAGGCTCGTTCCGGGTTGTCTCGGGGTTCGGCCGTCAACCTCGCGGAGACGAGCCGATCAGTCGGCGAAGTTCGAGCTGAACTGCGGCGCGCCCGTGGTGTTGATGCTCACGGAGGTCGGCGAGATGATGCCGGCCCCGGAGGTGGTGATCTTCGAGCCGTTGGAGCGCAGGAAGGTGATGCCGCCGTTGCCGTCGTTCTCGTACGAGCCGATCACCAGGTCGGCCTTGCCGTCGCCGGTGACGTCGTCGAGCTTGACGTCGGCGCCGAACAGGTCGTTCTTCTCGGCGGTGCCGGGGACACCGGCGGTGCTCTCGGCGAAGGCCTGGGCGCCGGAGGTGGTGTTCACACCCTTGGCGGAGCCGTACAGGACGGTGACCTGGCCGGTGTTGCTGATGCCGCTGATGTCCTCGTCCGGGGTGCTGACGACGAGGTCCTGGTAGCCGTCGCCGTTGACGTCACCGAGGTCGAGGTCCCAGCCGAAGCCGTCGCCCTTCTCGTTGGTGCCGGGGACGTTGCCCGAGTTCTGGCTGATGGCGGTGGTGGACGCCGGGCCCTCGGAGGAGCCGTAGGTGATGTTCACCCGGCCGCCGTTGGAGGAGTCCGGGATGGGGGTGCCGTCGTCGGTGACGTTGTCCCAGCCGGCGCCGCTGACGATGTCGGCGTAGCCGTCCTTGTTGATGTCGCCGATGGCGGTGATGATGCCGGGCTTCAAGGCCTTGGCGGTGGAGCCGCTCAGGCCGTCGGTGGTGGAGCCGGGCAGCCAGTAGTTGGTGTTCCAGCCCATGGCGGTGTTCGTCTCGTAGCCGTCGACCACCAGGTCGGTCAGGCCGTCGCCGTTGACGTCACCGGCGGTCAGGCTCAGCGGACCGTACGGGTAGTCGTTGGTGCCGGGCTCGATCGGCGGGTTGATGGTGCCGTGGCTCTTGAGGCCGCCCCGGTACAGGTCCAGGGTGCTGGAGTTGGAGCCGATGACCAGGTCGGCCTTGCCGTCACCGTCGAAGTCGCCGGCGGCGAGGTCCTTGCCCCAGAAGTCGTGGGTGCCGGGGGACGGGTCGGCGAGGCCGGTGGACTTGCCGGTCAGGCCGCTGCTGGAGCCCCACAGGATGGTGACACCGCCACCGTTGGTGTCGGTGCCGACCTTCTCGTAAGGGGTGCCGACGGCGAGGTCGTCGTAGCCGTCGTTGTTGAAGTCGCCGTATGCCGTCTCGCTGCCGAAGCCGTCGCCGGCCTCGGCGCTGCCCGGGACGTTCGGGGAGTCCTGGCTGAGGGTCTTGTGCTTGGACGAGGTGACGCCGCTCGACGACCCGTACAGGACGACGACCGCGCCGGCGCCCTTGTGGCCGCTGACGTAGGCGGTGGGCGCGGACGTGGCGATGTCGCCGATGCCGTCGCCGTTGAAGTCGGCCTTCGCCACGTGGGCCGAGTCGGCGGCCGACGCGGGCGAGGCGACGAAGGTGAGCAGACCGCCCGTCAGCGCGGCCGCGGTGGCCGTCGCGAGAGCGATTCGCCGGTGCATGTGCATGCGGGTTTCTCCTGCGGCATGCGGGGGATGCCTGGCGGGCATCCGCAGTCAATGGGGTGCGGACTGTCCGTGTTCGCCGTGGGTTGTCCCAGGGTTCACGAAGCCGTCAGCGCACAGGAGACCGCCCTCACGAAGTAAGGGTTGCACGTACGTTCGGTAATTTTTGAGTTTCTTGGGGCTGGAGGGAACCCTGGGGCCGCTTCAGCCGTCGCGCCGCCCCGCCTGCCGCGCTATCCTCCGCTGCACCCTCCGCCCCTGGGCCACCGCCAGCGGCACCGCGCGCAGTCCGAACCGGGGCAACGCGTCGGCGAGGCGCACCTGGAGCCCCCGCCACGCGGGTACGGCGGTGACGGGCCGCGGCCGGTCCAGGACCGCGCGCACCGCCCCGGCGACCTCCTCGGGCGTCAGCAGCGTGCCGGAGAAGGACAGCGCCGACGCCGGGTCGTCCAGCTTGTCGTGCAGCATCGGCGTCCAGATCCCGTCCGGGCAGACGCAGGAGATCCGGATGTCCCTGATCCCGGCCACGCGGAGGTCGGCGAGCGTGCTGAGGCTGAAGCCGATCGCCGCGTGCTTGGACGCGGCGTACACGGCCTCTCCGGGTACGGCGGTCAGGCCGGCCAGCGAAACGATGTTGACGATGTGCCCTCCTCCCGAGCCGCGCATCGCCCCGATCGCGGCCACCGTGCCGTTGACGGTGCCGAGCGCGTTGACCTCCAGCATCAGCCGGCGCACCTCGGCCGGCTGCTCCCAGGCGGGCCCGGTGACCAGCACACCGGCGTTGTTCACCCACACGCCGAGCCGTCCCGCCTCGGCCACGATCCGGTCCCGCGCGGCGGCGACCTGGGCCTCGTCGCGTACGTCGACGGCGGCCCAGGACACCTCGGGCCCCAGCCCGGCGGCGGTGGCGCGGGCGGCGTCCCCGTCGACGTCGGTGACCAGCACGCGGTGGCCCCGCTCGACGAGCAGCGCGGCGATCCGCCGGCCGAGCCCGCGGCCGGCGCCGGTGACGACGGCACCCGAGCCCGCCCTCGCGCCGGTGCGCGCGCTCATCGCCGGCCGCCCTTGATCTCGCCGTAGGAGATGCCCCCGTGCGCGTACGTCGGCACGACCGGCCAGAACCGCTTCCACGGAGCCAGTTCGGTGGACGGCAGGATCTGCAGCCAGCGCGGGTCGGCCTTGCAGCGGTCGGCGAGGGTCTTCTCCTTGACCATCGAGTCGTAGTCCTGGGCGCGGGCGAGCCGCAGCCCGAAGCCGGGACAGCGCAGGTCGCGGGCCGCCGCGTCCAGCATCAGATCGTGACCGGTGATCGGCACCAGCCCCTCGTCGGAGGTGAGCGCCTCCACGGGAATCCCGAACCGCCGGACCAGCTCGCCCGGATCACCCCCGAGCGACTCCACGAGCCCGGCGAAGCCGCGGAGGCTCGCGCCGCGGATCATGGAGGTGGTCATGCCCTACGCCGGGCGCTCGGGTTCCTCGGGGGAGGGGGGCTTGGCCACGAAGGAGCCGAGGCCGGGTTCGGTGTAGATCAGCCCTTCGGCACGCAGACCCTTGTGCACCTTCTGTGCGGTCGCTGTTGCTACGCCGAACTCCGCGATGAGCTGTTGGACAGAAGGCACGCGGCTACGCGGTGGATACGTGCCGTCCTTGATGCGACTGCGGATGACCTCGGCGACCTGCCGCCAGCGGGGGATGTCTGGTACGAACTGCATCACCCCGCCACTCTGCCTGTACTGGGCACATCAGTGCGATCCCTGCCAGGGCTAGTACACCACACCCGACTGCCAATACAGTGGTCACGAAAGACCCCCGCGACGGGTGGAGCCGTCCGGGGGCGTGGCCACCAGCCCAAGGAGCTGATGACATGACCGACCTTATCCGGCGCTTGGCCGCCGTCCTGGGCCGCGTGCTGATCCCGACCGGAAGGCACCGCCCGCAGTACGAGGCACCCGTGTTTCTGATCGCCCCGAGACCGGATCCGCCCGTGTCCCTCCCCGCCCACCGCAGCCCGTACGGCCTGGACACCCCGCTCGACGCCACCGCAGCCCGGTCGGTGCGGCCGTACGTGGGCGCGCTCGGGGCGTCGTGGACCCACGGGCTGGAGGCCGCGTGACATACGCACCGCATGCACCGCGCCTGCTGCCGTGGACCGGGTCGGAGGGCAAACCGTGCTTCCTGATCAGCGATGACAGCCACGGCCCGCTGTCCCGGCTGGCCGACGCCACGGAGTCGGTCCAGCTCGGCATGGGCGGCCAACTCCTCGCGCACGCCCGCGAGATCCTCCCGGACCTGCCCGCCGGCGAACTCCACTACCTCGCCGAATGCCTGACCCAGGCCCTGGACGACGTCCTGAGGGTGGCCGAGAGCCGGGGGCGGCGGCTGGAGCGGCTGAACTAGAGCTCTCGCTCAGGGCCGGCCGTCAGAACTGCTGCTGGACGCACCGGGCCCACTGGTGGACGTGGTTGTACTGGTAGCAGTCCTGGGTCCGGTGGGCGAACCACACGGCGAGGAACGCGACCGCGACGGACATCACGATGGCGATGCACGACGTCACGAGTCCGGTGACGGCCTGGGTCCGGCCGACGCCGGTCCGTGCGGCCTTCCTCAGCGCGAGGACGCCCAGGACGAGGCCGACGACGCCGAGCAGGCCGCCGACGGAGACGATCGAGCCGGCCAGGCCGATGGTGCCCAGTGCCATGGCGGTCACGGCCAGTCCGTTCCTGTCGTTCGTTGCTTGCGTGCTCATCCGCCGTCTCCTTCTGCTGCTGTGAGGTGGTCGGGGCACGATCATGGGACGCGGACCCCGTGGGAGACATCGCGGCGAAGAGGGGGATGTCGCTCCCCCGATCGGGGGAGGGCGCCGCCCGGCCGTCCGGCGATACTGACGCTCATGATCCGGGGACTACGGCCGCTGCTCAGCGGCTTCACCTACGCGGGCGCGCTCTTCGCCTACGGCGGCGCGCTGGCGAGCCTTCCGCTACTGCCCTTGGCCGCGCTGCCGGTGCTGCTCTGGCCCTCCGTCCCCGAGGGCTTGGGGATCGTGGTGGTCCTGCTGGTCTGGGGGGCGCTGATCGGCGCGCTGGGGCTGGCCGGTGTCACACGGCGGCTGCTGGTCGTCGGCGCCCGCAAGCTGCTCGGCGTGCCGCTGCCGGAGGCCCCTCGGGCGGGGGCGGCGGGCCCGTCCGGTGCCGATCGCCTGCGGACCCCGCTCTGGCTGGTGCTGTACGTGGCACTGGGGTGGACGGGGATGCTGCTGACCGCAGTGCTGACGGTCGCGGGTGTCGTCCTGCCGGGGAACTGGCTCGACTCCCGGGCGGGGCTGACGTTGTTCGACTGGTCGGTGCGGCTGACCGGCGGCTGGGGGAGCTGGGTGGCGGCGCTCTGCTGCCTGCTGCTGGCGGTGGCCGTGTGCGCGGCGGTCTCGGGCGCCCTGCGATGGCTGGCACCGAGGCTGCTGGGGCCGTCGGCGGCGGAACGGCTGGCGCTGGCCGCCGAGCGGGAGCTGCGCCTGGCCGAACGCAACCGGCTCGCCCACGAACTGCACGACTCGATCGGGCACACGCTGACCGCGACCACGATCCAGGCCGCGGTGGCGGGCGAGGTGCTCACCGCCGACCCGGTGGCGGCGCGGGCCGCGCTGCGCAGTATCGAGGAGTCGTCGCGGGCCGCGCTGGAGGACCTGGACTACGCGCTGGGCGTGCTGCGGGAGGAGGCGGCGGGTACGGCGCCACAACGCACCCTGGCCGACCTGCCCGAGCTGATGGACCGGCTGCGGCACGCCGGGGCGGTGGTGGAGCCGGAGCTGACGGGCGAGTTGGCGCAGGTGCAGGGGACGCTGTCCCGGGCGGCGTACCGGATCCTCCAGGAGGGGCTGACGAACGCGCTGCGGCACGGGGCGGGCGGCCCGATCCAGGTCGGGGTGCGGTCCGCGCCGGACGTACTGGAGCTGAGCGTGGTCAACCGGACCGGGAAGCGGGCCGCCGCCCCGGCGGGGTCCTTCCCGACCTCGGGGCACGGCCTGCCCGGACTCGCCGAGCGGGTACGGCTCCTGCACGGCGAGTTCTCGGCGGGCCCGGACGGGGCCGAGCGGTGGCGGCTGGCGGTCCGGCTGCCGGTACGGCCGACGCCGTGACCGCCCCCGACGAGCGGGAGACCGGCCGGGAGGAGTCCATCACCCTCCTGATCGCGGACGACGACCAGGTGGCCCGCATCGGCCTGCGCACGCTGCTCGCGGTGCAGCTGGGGATCACCGTGGTCGGCGAGGCGGCTGACGGCGTCGAGGCGGTCGAGCGGGCGCGGGAACTGCGGCCGGACGTCGTCCTGATGGACGTGCGGATGCCGCGCCTCAACGGGATCGACGCCACCCGGCAGCTCCTCGCCGGCACGGCCGTGCCGCCGCCGAAGGTCGTGGTGATCACGACCTTCGAGAACGACGGCTACGTCACCGCCGCGCTCAGCGCGGGCGCCAGCGGATTCGTGCTCAAGCGGCTCCCCGTCCCGCAGATCGCGGAGGCCGTGCGGGTGGCGGCGGCCGGAGAGGCGATCCTCTTCCCGGCCGCACTGAGCCGCATGGTCACCGCCCGCCCCCGGGACTCCGCCGAGGCCCTGCCGAAGGCGGCGCTGACCGGCCGGGAGGAGGAGGTGCTGCGGCTGATGGCCACCGGACGGTCCAACCCGGAGATCGCCGAACTCCTCACGGTCAGCCTGGAGACGGCCAAGACGCACGTCGGCAACGTCCTGACCAAACTCGGCGCGCAGAACCGTACCCACGCGGTGGTCATCGCCTACGAGTCCGGGCTGGTCGTGCCCGGCCTGGCCGGCTGACGCGCACCCTGGCGGGGGAGGATGGGGCTATGAGCGTCGTGAAGATCAACGTGTTGACCGTGCCGGCCGAACAGCGGGAGGTGCTGGAGAAGCGGTTCGCTTCGCGGGCGCATGCCGTGGAGGGCTCCGACGGGTTCGAGTGGTTCGAGTTGCTGCGGCCCGTCGAGGGGACCGACCAGTACCTGGTGTACACGCGGTGGCGGGACGAGGAGTCGTTCCGGGCGTGGATGGAGGGGTCGACGAAGGGGGCCCACGGCGGTGGTGGAGAGGGCGGTGAGCGGCCGAAGCCTGCTGCCGGCGGGGCCACGTTGTGGTCGTTCGATGTGGTGCAGCAGGCTGCGCCCAAGGGCTGAACATTCCGGTAGAGCGCGGCACCGTCGTGGCTGGTCGCGCCCATGCGGCGAAGCCGCCTGTAGGCACAGCCCCGCGCCCCTTTGGGGGCACGTCCGGCTGGTCGGAAATGCGACGGCGCCCCCTGCCTGTGCGAGTCAGGGGGCGCCGTCGGGTTTAGGGGCCGGTGTTACTTCACCGGCTCCGGCTCGGGCTCGTTCTCGGGCTCCGTCTCGCCCGCCGGGTCGACCGGCGTCCGGACGGAGTCCAGGAGGAGCTGGGCGACGTCGACGACCTGGATGGACTCCTTCGCCGCGCCCTCGTTCTTCTTGCCGTTCACCGAGTCGGTGAGCATGACCAGGCAGAACGGGCAGGCGGTGGAGACGATGTCCGGGTTGAGGGAGAGGGCCTCGTCGACGCGCTCGTTGTTGATGCGCTTGCCGATGCGCTCTTCCATCCACATCCGGGCGCCGCCGGCGCCGCAGCAGAAGCCGCGCTCCTTGTGGCGGTGCATCTCCTCGTTGCGCAGGCCCGGGACCTTGCCGATGATCTCGCGCGGGGGCGTGTAGATCTTGTTGTGGCGGCCCAGGTAGCAGGGGTCGTGGTAGGTGATGATGCCCTCGACCGGGGTCACCGGGATCAGCTTGCCCTCGTCGACGAGGTGCTGGAGCAGCTGGGTGTGGTGGATGACTTCGTAGTCGCCGCCGAGCTGCGGGTACTCGTTGCCGAGGGTGTTGAGGCAGTGCGGGCAGGTGGCGACGATCTTCTTCGCCGACCTCGGCTTGGCCGACTCGGGAGTCACCTTGCCGTCATCGTCCATCTCCTCGCCGAACGCGGCGTTGAGGGACATGACGTTCTCCATGCCGAGTTCCTGGAACAGCGGCTCGTTGCCCAGGCGGCGGGCGGAGTCACCGGTGCACTTCTCGTCGCCGCCCATGATCGCGAACTTGACGCCCGCGATGTGCAGCAGTTCGGCGAAGGCCTTGGTGGTCTTCTTGGCGCGGTCCTCCAGGGCGCCGGCGCAGCCGACCCAGTACAGGTACTCGACCTCGGTGAGGTCCTCGATGTCCTTGCCGACGACCGGGACCTCGAAGTCGACCTCCTTGGTCCACTCCAGGCGCTGCTTCTTGGCCAGGCCCCAGGGGTTGCCCTTCTTCTCCAGGTTCTTGAGCATCGTGCCCGCCTCGGAGGGGAAGGCGCTCTCGATCATGACCTGGTAGCGGCGCATGTCGACGATGTGGTCGACGTGCTCGATGTCGACGGGGCACTGCTCGACGCAGGCGCCGCAGGTGGTGCAGGACCACAGGACGTCCGGGTCGATGACGCCGTTCTCTTCCGCGGTGCCGATCAGGGGGCGCTCGGCCTCGGCGAGGGCGGACGCGGGCACGTCCTTCAGCTGCTCCTCGGACGCCTTCTCCTCGCCCTCCATCGTCTTGCCGCCGCCCGCGAGCAGGTACGGCGCCTTGGCGTGGGCGTGGTCCCGGAGGGACATGATCAGCAGCTTGGGGGAGAGGGGCTTGCCGGTGTTCCAGGCCGGGCACTGCGACTGGCAGCGGCCGCACTCGGTGCAGGTGGAGAAGTCCAGCAGCCCCTTCCAGGAGAACTGCTCGACCTGGGAGACGCCGAAGACGTCGTCGTCGCCGGGGTCGGTGAAGTCGATCGGCTTGCCGCCGGACGTCATCGGCTGCAGGGCGCCGAGGGCCGTACCGCCGTTCGCGTCACGCTTGAACCAGATGTTGGGGAAGGCGAGGAAGCGGTGCCAGGCCACACCCATGTTGGTGTTGAGCGACACCACGATCATCCAGATGAACGAGGTGGCGATCTTGACCATCGCGACGAAGTAGACGAGGTTCTGCAGCGCCGTCAGACTCAGGCCCTTGAAGGCGAGGACCAGGGGGTACGACGCGAAGTACGCGGCCTCGTAGCCGTCCACGTGGTGCAGCGCGCCCTCCAGGCCCCGCAGGACGTAGATGGCGAGGCCGATGGTGAGGATGACGTACTCGACGAAGTACGCCTGGCCGGCCTTGGAGCCGGCGAAGCGGGACTTGCGGCCGGGCCGGGACGGCAGGCTGAGCAGGCGGATCGTCATCAGGACGACGATGCCGACGGTCGTCATCACACCGATGAACTCGGTGTACATCTCGAAGGGGAGGAAGTCGCCGATGACCGGCAGCGTCCAGTCCGCCTGGAAGAGCTGGCCGAACGCCTGCGCGAGGGTCGGCGGCAGGGTCAGGAACCCGACGGCCACGAACCAGTGGGCGAAGCCGACGATGCCCCACCGGTTCATCCGGGTGTGGCCCAGGAACTCCCGGACCAGGGTCACGCTGCGCTGGTACGGGTTGTCCGTCCGGGTGCCGGCGGGAACGCGCTGGCCCAGTTTGAAGTACCGGACGAACTGACCGATGGCACGGGCGAGCAGGGCAACGCCGACCACGGTCAGGACCAGCGACACGATGATCGCGGCGAGTTGCATGGGGGCTCCTGAGGCGGCCTTGAAAGATTACTGAGTTACATTACTAAGCGGTAACTTATGCAGTCCGTCTGAGACTACCCCCATCTTCCGTCGGGATGCAGCCGGGCGCGGGGTGATCTGAGTCGCTGAGGGGCGCCTTCCTGGAGCCTTCCCCGAGGTGACGGAAGGTTTCCGCGGCACACCTGTGCCATGGGTAGGCAATCCGATCGTGTTATTCATCCAGTTTTGCTACATTCGCGCCTAACTTAGACCTGTGCTATACGGGATCGCCGCAGCCTCCGCCGCCCTGCTCCTCACCGCCCTGCTCGCGGCGCTGCTGCGGATGCCCGGACTGCGGGCGGGAATCGTCGACCGCCGGTGCCGGCGACCGGTGCCGGTGCTCGGCGGGGTCGCCGTCGTGGCCGTCACCTGCTGCGTCACCTGGGCCGGCCAGTGGACCGGCGTCGCTCCGCTGGGCGAGGGCGTCGGCCGGCTGCTCGTCGCCGGCGGGGCGGTCGCCCTCCTGGGGCTGATCGCCGACGTGTGGCCGCTCAGACCCCGCGTGCTGATCACGGGTACGGCGGTGGCGGCGGCGAGCGTGGTGCCGTACGACGAGACGGGCTTCCTGGGCGGCATGCTGGCCGTCGGCTGGATCGCCTTCTCCTCGCTCGCCTTCCGGGGGCTGGACCACGCCGACGGGCTGGCCGGGACGGTCGGGGTGATCACCGCGTTCGGCTGCGGGGCCTGTGCGGCCGCCGAGGTGATGGACGGGCTCGCCGTCCTGCTGAGCGTGTTCGCCGCCGCCCTGACCGGGTTCCTGATGCACAACTGGCACCCCGCGCGCGTGGGGCTCGGTGCCTGCGGGTCGCTGTTCACGGGGTTCCTGCTGTCCGCCGGTGCCGTCTTCACGCGCGCGGGGTACTCGCTCGCGCCCAGCGCGGGCGTGCTGTTCTGCCTCGGCGCGGTCGGCGCCGCCGACGTCGTCCTGGTGGTGTTCTCCCGGCGGGTGGCCCGGCGTCCGCTGCACCGGCGCGGCCCCGACCACCTCGCGCACCGGCTGCGGCGCCTCGGGATCACCCCGCAGGGCGCCGTCGTTCTGCTGGGCGCGGCCGGCTTCTCGGCGGTGCTCGTGGGGGTGCTCGTACACACCGGATGGACCGGGACGGCGGGTGCCCTGTGGGTGGGCGGCGGTGCGCTGCTGGCCGTCCTCGTACTCCTTCGGGTGCCCGTGCACACGCCCCGGCGCGATGCTCCGTCGCAGGTCACGGGCTCATTGCGTGTAAGGAACGGATAAGAGTTGAGTCCAGCTGACTCAGGTCTGTTGACCCAGCGGCGAGGGTCATGCACACTTGAGCCTGTTCCACTCAAGTCAGCTGGAGGAATCAACCATGGCACGTGCGGTCGGCATCGACCTGGGCACGACTAACTCCGTCGTCAGCGTTCTGGAGGGCGGCGAGCCCACCGTCATCACCAACGCCGAAGGCGCCAGGACCACGCCGTCCGTCGTCGCCTTCGCCAAGAACGGCGAGGTGCTCGTCGGCGAGGTCGCCAAGCGCCAGGCGGTCACGAACGTGGACCGGACCATCCGCTCGGTGAAGCGCCACATGGGCACCGACTGGAAGATCCAGCTGGACGGGAAGGACTTCAACCCCCAGCAGATCTCCGCGTTCATCCTGCAGAAGCTGAAGCGCGACGCCGAGGCCTACCTGGGCGAGAAGGTCACGGACGCGGTCATCACCGTCCCGGCCTACTTCAACGACTCCGAGCGCCAGGCGACGAAGGAGGCCGGCGAGATCGCGGGTCTGAACGTCCTGCGCATCGTCAACGAGCCGACCGCCGCCGCTCTGGCGTACGGCCTGGACAAGGACGACCAGACGATCCTCGTCTTCGACCTCGGTGGCGGCACCTTCGACGTGTCGCTGCTGGAGATCGGTGACGGCGTCGTCGAGGTGAAGGCCACCAACGGTGACAACCACCTCGGTGGTGACGACTGGGACCAGCGCGTCGTCGACTACCTGGTCAAGCAGTTCCAGTCCGGTCACGGCGTGGACCTCAGCAAGGACAAGATGGCCCTCCAGCGCCTCCGCGAGGCCGCCGAGAAGGCCAAGATCGAGCTGTCCTCGTCCACCGAGACCTCGATCAACCTGCCCTACATCACGGCGTCCGCCGAGGGCCCGCTGCACCTGGACGAGAAGCTCACCCGCGCCCAGTTCCAGCAGCTGACGGCCGACCTGCTGGAGCGCTGCAAGACGCCGTTCCACAACGTCATCAAGGACGCCGGCATCCAGCTGTCCGAGATCGACCACGTGGTCCTCGTCGGCGGCTCCACCCGTATGCCCGCCGTCGCCGAGCTGGTCAAGGAGCTGACTGGCGGCAACGAGGCCAACAAGGGCGTCAACCCGGACGAGGTCGTCGCCATCGGCGCCGCCCTCCAGGCCGGTGTCCTCAAGGGCGAGGTCAAGGACGTCCTGCTGCTCGACGTCACCCCGCTGTCCCTCGGCATCGAGACCAAGGGCGGCATCATGACCAAGCTCATCGAGCGGAACACGACGATCCCGACCAAGCGGTCCGAGATCTTCACCACCGCCGAGGACAACCAGCCCTCCGTGCAGATCCAGGTCTACCAGGGCGAGCGCGAGATCGCGGCGTACAACAAGAAGCTCGGCATGTTCGAGCTGACCGGTCTGCCGCCGGCCCCGCGCGGTGTCCCGCAGATCGAGGTCGCCTTCGACATTGACGCCAACGGCATCATGCACGTGACCGCGAAGGACCTGGGCACGGGCAAGGAGCAGAAGATGACCGTCACCGGCGGCTCCTCGCTGCCGAAGGACGAGGTCGACCGGATGCGCCAGGAGGCCGAGAAGTACGCGGAGGAGGACCACGCCCGTCGCGAGGCCGCCGAGACCCGCAACCAGGGCGAGCAGCTCGTCTACCAGACGGAGAAGTTCCTCAAGGACAACGAGGACAAGGTCCCCGCCGAGATCAAGACCGAGGTCGAGGGCTCCGTCGAGGAGCTGAAGGCCGCGCTCAAGGGCGAGTCCGCCGAGGGCGACAACACAGCCGCGATCCGCACCGCCACCGAGAAGGTCGCGGCCGTCTCCCAGAAGCTGGGCCAGGCCATGTACGCCGACGCCCAGGCGGCCCAGGCCGAGGGCGGCGCGTCCGCCGGCGCCGAGGCCCCGAAGGCCGACGACGACGTGGTCGACGCCGAGATCGTGGACGACGAGCACAAGGACGGTGCCGCGTGACGGAGGAGACCCCGGGCTTCGAGGAGAAGCCCGACGTCCCCTCCGGCGCGACCCCCGACGACGCCGAGCCGAAGGCCGCCCCCAAGGAGGGGGCGGCCCCGGCCGGGGACGGTGACGAGAACGCGGGTCTGCTGGCCCAGCTGGACCAGGTGCGCACGGCGCTTGGCGAGCGCACGGCGGACCTCCAGCGCCTCCAGGCCGAGTACCAGAACTACCGCCGCCGGGTCGAGCGGGACCGGGTCGCGGTCAAGGAGATCGCCGTGGCGAACCTCCTGACCGAACTCCTGCCCGTGCTCGACGACATCGGCCGCGCGCGCGAACACGGCGAACTGGTCGGCGGGTTCAAGTCCGTCGCCGAGTCGCTGGAGACCGTGGCGGCCAAGATGGGCCTGCAGCAGTTCGGCAAGGAGGGCGAGCCCTTCGACCCGACGATCCACGAGGCGCTGATGCACTCGTACGCGCCGGACGTCACCGAGACGACGTGCGTGGCCATCCTGCAGCCCGGGTATCGCTTCGGCGAGCGCACCATCCGCCCCGCGCGGGTGGCCGTGGCCGAACCGCAGCCCGGGGCCCAGACCGTCAAGGCCGAGGAGCCGGCCGAGGCGGCCGACGACAAGGAGAGCGGTGGCCCGGACGAGGGCTGACATCGCATTCACGGGAGAGGAGGGACGTCGGGGATGAGCACCAAGGACTTCATCGAGAAGGACTACTACAAGGTCCTCGGCGTCCCCAAGGACGCCACCGAGGCCGAGATCAAGAAGGCGTACCGGAAGCTCGCCCGCGAGTTCCACCCGGACGCCAACAAGGGCAACGCCAAGGCCGAGGAGCGCTTCAAGGAGATCTCCGAGGCGAACGACGTCCTCGGCGACCCCAAGAAGCGCAAGGAGTACGACGAGGCGCGCGCCCTGTTCGGCAACGGCGGCTTCCGCCCCGGGCCGGGTGCGGGCGGCGGCTCGTTCAACTTCGACCTGGGCGACCTCTTCGGGGGCGGCGCCCAGGGCGGCGGGTCGTCGGGCGGCTTCGGCGGCGGCGGGATCGGTGACGTCTTCGGGGGCCTGTTCAACCGGGGCGGCACCACCGGTACGCGCACCCAGCCCCGGCGCGGCCAGGACATCGAGTCCGAGGTCACGTTGAGCTTCACGGAGGCCATCGAGGGCGCCACGGTGCCGCTTCGGATGTCCTCCCAGGCGCCCTGCAAGGCCTGTTCGGGCACCGGCGACAAGAACGGCACACCGCGCGTGTGCCCGACCTGCGTCGGCACCGGGCAGGTGGCGCGGGGCTCGGGCGGCGGCTTCTCGCTCACCGACCCGTGCCCCGACTGCAAGGGCCGCGGCCTCATCGCCGAGCACCCCTGCGCGGAGTGCAAGGGCAGCGGGCGCGCCAGGTCCTCGCGGACGATGCAGGTCCGCATCCCGGCCGGCGTCACCGACGGGCAGCGCATCCGGCTGCGCGGCAAGGGCGCGCCCGGCGAGCGGGGCGGCCCGGCGGGCGACCTGTACGTCGTCGTCCACGTGGGCGAGCACCGGGTGTTCGGCCGCAAGGGCGACAATCTCACGGTGACCGTCCCGGTGACGTACGCCGAGGCTGCCCTCGGCGGTGACGTCCGGGTGCCGACGCTCGGCGGCCCGGCCGTCACGCTGAAGCTGCCCCCGGGCACGCCGAACGGCCGTACGATGCGGGCGCGGGGCAAGGGCGCGGTCCGCAAGGACGGCACTCGCGGCGACCTGCTGGTCACCGTCGAGGTGCGGGTGCCCAAGGACCTGTCGGGCAAGGCGCGGGACGCCCTGGAGGCGTACCGCGAGGCGACCGCAGGCGAGGACCCGCGCGCCGAGCTGTTCGAGGCAGCGAAGGGAGACTGACCGCCCCATGGACGCACACGGCCGTCGACGCAACCCCTACGAGCTGACCGAGGAGACCCCGGTCTACGTCATCTCGGTGGCGGCCCAGCTCTCCGGGCTGCACCCGCAGACGCTGCGCCAGTACGACCGCCTGGGCCTGGTCTCCCCGGACCGTACCGCCGGCCGGGGCCGCCGCTACTCGGCCCGCGACATCGAACTGCTCCGCCAGGTGCAGCAGTTGTCGCAGGACGAGGGCATCAACCTGGCCGGTATCAAGCGCATCATCGAGCTGGAGAACCAGGTCGCCGCGCTGCAGTCCCGCGTCGCGGAACTCCAGTCGGCGCTGGAGGGCGCGGCGGCGGCGATGCGGCAGCGCGAGGCCGCGGTCCACGCCTCCTACCGCCGCGACCTGGTCCCGTACCAGGAGGTCCAGCACACCAGCGCGCTGGTGGTGTGGCGGCCGAAGCGCCAGCAGTCCGCGGACTAGTCCCCGGACGGAACAGCACCACGCGCGAGGGGCCCGGGAAGCACATCTCCGGGCCCCTCGCGCGTGTTCCTGCGCGGTCGGGTCAGCCGCCCATGCCGACATCGACGTACGTGCCCCGCGAAAGCCGTCGCAGGCGGCCCGAACAGGCGAGGGGGGCCGCGCTGCGGCGCGAGGCCGCCAGGGGCTGCCCGGAGGTGCCCGGTGCGTCCAGGGTGTCGCCTGCAACGGCTCCGTCGTCTGCGCCAGGATGCGCTGTGGCTGCGACTCCGGCGGCGGCCGTCGGCCGGAGGCCGTCTCCTGGAGCAGGTCGCTGGGGTCCGGCTCGGCCCTGCAGTTCACGGCGGACGGCTACGGCGTGCTGGACGCGAGGGACTTCTTCGTCTTCGCGCCGCAACGGGGCTAGCGCGGACCGGTGACCGGATCCCGCCGTTCTCCGGAAAGCGGAAGTGGAGAGTCCGTAAAGGGCGTTTGGAGGGGGTTCCGTTCGGCCTTCACAGGGCAGCGGTGCGTGCTGTTGCGCACTCGTTAAGTAGTTCCGCTTGACGCCGGTGTCGCATCCGCGTTGGCTTTTCAGACACCTGGGTCGTATAGCTGCACCCACGTCCGGAACGCACCTGAAGTGAGCCCCCGAATGCGTCGTATCGCCATATCCGTGGCCGCATCCACGATGACCCTCTCGCTCGCCGGCTGCGGCATGCTGAACGCGACGGGGGACAGCGCGAGCGCGAGCCCGACGAAGGGCGACGATGTCACCGTGGGGCTGCTGCTCCCGGAGAAGGAGAACACCCGCTACGACAAGTTCGACTACCCCATCATTCGGGACAAGGTGGCCGAACTCACCAAGAAGCAGGGCAAGGTCGAGTATCTCAACGCGGAATCGGACACCGCCAAGCAGGCCGAGCAGATGCAGAAGATGATCGACGACAAGGTCGACGTCATCCTGCTGGACGCGGTCGACTCGCACGCCATCGCCGGCGAGGTGGGCAAGGCCAAGGCCGCGGGCATCCCGGTCATCGCCTACGACCGGCTCGCCGAGGGCCCGATCGACGCGTACATCTCCTTCGACAACGAACTCGTCGGTGAGGTGCAGGGCCGCAGCCTGCTGGACGCGCTGGGCGCGGGCGTCGACACGTCCGACAAGATCGTCATGATGAACGGTTCGCCCACCGACCCCAACGCCAAGCAGTTCAAGCAGGGCGCCCTGTCCGAGCTGAAGGGCAAGGTGACGATCGCGGCGAGCTTCGACACCAAGGACTGGAAGCCGCAGAACGCCGAGGCCAACATGACCAAGGCGATCAACGAGATCGGCCGGGACAACATCGCCGCCGTCTACTCCGCCAACGACGCCATGGCGGGCGGCATCATCAAGGCCCTGAAGGCGGCCGGCGTCACGAAAATGCCGCCCATCACCGGCCAGGACGCCGAACTCGCCGGGGTGCAGCGGATCGTCGCCGGCGAGCAGTACATGAGCGTCTACAAGTCCTACCCCGACGAGGCCCAGGCCGCCGCCCAGATGGCCGTCGCCAAGGTGCAGGGCAAGGACATCCAGTTCGACTCCCTCACCCAGGACACGGTGGACAGCCCCACCGACAAGAACATCCCGGCCCAGCTGGTCCAGGTGAGCGCCCTGACCAAGGGCAAGATCAAGGACACGGTCATCCAGGACGGCATCTACACGGTGTCGGACATCTGCACACCGAAGTACAAGGCGGACTGCGCGGCCATCGGCCTCAAGTAGGCCCCGTCGTCGGTCCCGAGCAGCGGCCGGGCGTCGGCCCGTTCCGGCACCGGTCGCCGGGTCGGCCGTTCACCCTTTCCGGTGGGTCTCGTGACGGCGCGGCGAGCCGCCGGAAATCCCGTGGCCCGCCGCGCCGTGCCCCCCGTCCACCCTCCCCTTGAGCGGCCCTCCCGTATCGCGTCACCCCCGTGGACGCGATACGGCGGCCCAGCCGAAAGGGGGGGGGTCTCGGCCGGGCCGCCTCGGGTGCCGGGCACCCGTGGGAAGCGGGACCAACGATGCCCCGACGGCATACGGGACACCACCGTCATCTTGTTGCACCGCCCGGGGCGGAGGCCGGTAAATAACCGGACATAACACCGCTTTACGACGGTCACGCCCCGGAGAGCCGTGTTGCGGAGCCCGTCGCCGCCGCGCATAGTTGCGCTGCGGAAGTGGCGTTCGAACCGGGGGTGGAATGGGCGATGGCCGGGCACGGGACGGAGGAGCATCCCCACGGTGCCGACCGACTGTGCGAGGCCGGGGACCGCGTGTACTCCCGGGCCGTGCGGCGGGGGCGGGTGGCGCGCGCGGACGCCGAGTCCGTGCCCTGTCTGCTGGAACTGGCCCTGCTGCACCCCGACCCCGACGACATGGACTGGCTGGTGCCGACCTCCCCGCAGGAGGTCATGACGCGGCTGCTGCGCGGGGTCCACGACGAGGTCAGGGAAAGCCAGCGGCGGGTGGGCTCGGCGGTGGCCGCGTTCGAGTGGTACGCCGGTCTCGGCAGCCGGCTCCAGGCGCTCTCCGGGCCCGGCGAGGGCACGTCGATCCGGGTGCTGGACGGACTGTCCCGCATCCAGGCCGCGATGGACGAGGCCACCGAGGCGTGCACCACCGAGGTGCTGACCGTGCAGCCGGGCGGCATCCGGCGGGAGGAAGAGCTGACCGAGGGCCTGCACCGGGCGCTGGCCCTGCGCGGCCGGGGCGTGCGGATGCGGGACCTCTACACGCACGTGGCCCGGCACGGCCAGGGGCTGCTCAACTACCTTGAGCTGATGGGCGACGCCGTGCAGGCGCGCACCCTGGACGAGGTCATCGACCGGCTGATCCTCTTCGACCGCAAGGTCGCCTTCATCCCCGCCAACACGGACCGCACGATGGCCCTGGAACTGCGCCACCCGGCCCTGGTCGAGTACCTGGTGACCGTCTTCGAACGGCTGTGGCGCCTCGCCGTCCCCCTCACCGCCCCGCTGCCCGACACCGGCATCGAGGGCATCTCGCACCGCGAGCAGTCCATCGCCGCGCTGCTCGCCGAGGGCCACCAGGACGCGGTCATCGCCGAGCGCCTCGGCATCAGCGTGCGCACCTGCCGCGCCCATATCGCCCGCCTGTCGGAGACGTTGGGCGCCGCCAGCCGGACCCAGCTCGGGGTGCGGATCGCCCAGGTGGGCCTGGTCCGCGCCGCCGCGCTCGGTGTGCCGGGCCAGGGCGCCCAGAGCGTCCACTGACGCTCACTCCTGGTCGAGGATCTCCGACTGCCCGATGAGATAACCGAGTTGGGCCCGGCTCTCACTGCCGAGTGTGGCGGCCAGCTTGGCGATGTGCACCCGCGCGGTACGGACGTTCATCCCGAGCCGGTCGGCGATGACGGCATCGGTGTGGCCTTCGACGAGGAGGGCGGCGATGGCGCGCTGGCGCGGGGTGACGCCATTCAGGGAGGGGCGCTGGACGGGGCGCGGGTACATCGGGGTCGCCAGGTTCCACAGGCGGTCGAAGAGTGCGGCCAGATAGCCGACGAGGGCGGGCTGGCGGACTTCGAGGGCGAGGGTGCGGTCCTCGTTCGCGGGGAGGAAGGCGATCCGCCGGTCGAAGATGAACATCCGCTCCGTGACTTCGTCCAGGGTGCGGGCCTCCACGTCGCCGCGCATCGCTTCCTGGTAGCCGGTGATGGCGGGGATGTGGCGCCGGGTGTCCTGGTAGAGCGTGCGGATGCGGCCGCCGCGGTCCAGCAGCGCCTGGTCCCGCTTCATGGCGATGGACTCGGCGGCTTGGCCGTTCAGCCCGGCCAGGCCGAAGTGGGGCTGGACGCAGAGGGCTTCCCGGCACGCCTCGGTCATGGCCTCCGTGATGCCACGGTTGATCTGTTCCGTCCCGCTCAGGAGCCGCAGCGCCGGGGATCCGGGGACGGTGGTGACGTCCTCGGCCTCGACCCGCAGGAGCGACTCGAACGTCTCCGTCAGCCGCGCTTCCCGGGCGCGTTCCTCGGCGATGCGCGCCGCCGAGGTGCGCAACAGCCGGTGCAGGGCCGTCGCCGGGGCGACCGGTACGAGGCGTTCGTGGTCGTCCAGCGCCGGGTGGAGCAGCCCGAAGTCGGTCAAGCAGGGGACGGCCGTGGCCTCTTCGGCGCGGACACCGCCGTCGCGCAGTGCGCGTTCGTACAGCTTCGTGCCCGCGTCGCACAGGTCCTCGACGCCGTGCTCGCGGTGCGGTGCCGTGGTCACGTGGCCGCCTCCCGCCGCCGGCCGGCCGCATGGCCTGGTGCCGGGTTCCGGACGATCACTCGCCCGTCCCCGTCCCTGCCCCCGTGCCCGTGCCCGGACCGGGTTCCGGGTTCTCCTTGTCGAGCATTCCCGACTGCGCGATGAGGAAGCCGAGTTGAGCGCGGCTGCCGCTGCCCAGGGCCTGGGCCAGCTTGGCGATGTGGGCGCGGCAGGTGCGCACGTTCATGCCGAGCCGGCGGGCGATGGCCTCGTCGACATGGCCTTCGATGAGCAGCTTGGCGATGGAGTGCTGGATCTCGGTGATGCCGTCGGAGTCGACCTCGTACGGACCGCCCGCGCTCATCGGGACGGCCCGGTCCCACAGGTAGGCGAAGACCTTCATCAGATAGCGGACCAGGCCGGGGTGGCGCAGTTCCAGGGCGATCCGCTGGTCCTCGCGGGCCGGAATGAAGGCGACGGCGCCGTCGCAGATGATGAGCCGCTCGACCAGTTCGTCGATGGTGCGGTACTCGATCTTGCCGTCCGACAGCCGGGCCGCGTACGCCAGCTTCTCCGGGTTGTACCGGGCCGTGTGCTGGTACAGACTGCGGATCTTGACTCCGCGTTCGATCAATGCCCGGTCCCGCTCCAGCCCCTGCAACAAGCTGCTCTCCGAGATGCGGTCGGACGGCTGTACCGTGAGCAGCTCCTTCTGGCACTGGCTGGTGGCGAGGTTGAGCGCCGCGTTGATCCGCTCGCCGCCCTCCAGGACCGTGATGGAGTCGCTGGGAGCGTGCACCTCGGCGCCCAGCGCCATGAACGGTTCGAAGACGTCGGCGAGTTCGATCGACAGCTGCCGGCGCTCGGTGATTTCCTGCTCGATGGGGTTGAGCCTGCGGGCGAGGGCGACCGCCGGCGGCACCGGGCGCAGCCAGGTCGGATCGTCGGGGTCGGGGTGGAGCAGGGCGAACTCCATCAGGCACGGGACGGCCTCGGCGTCGGTGCGGGCGACCCGCCCGGTGCGCAGCGCGGTGGCGTAAAGACGGCTTCCGTCCTCGCACAAATCGGTTACCGCATGAGGATGTGAGGCTTTCACCCGATTCATCACTAAATCTCCACCCCCCAGGGTCCTGAACATGCAGGAACATGATGCACCGATTGTGTGGCCATCACGTGCCCGAATGAGCCATCGTCGTACCTGACGGGGGAAAAGGGGACCTTCAAGTGAGGACGAAGCCGACTATGCGTAACAGACTGCTTCGCTCGGTGCTCGGCGCCGCCTTTTCCGCCCTCATAGCCGTGGGGGTACTGGCCGGCGTTTCCGGAGCGAAGGGCAGTGCTCAGGCGGTCACCGAGTGGCCCACCGTCTCCGCGGCCCACGACGCGCCGACGGCCGGGGCCGGGAGCTGACGTGACCACTCCACCCGACGACCGGTCCTTCCGGCGTGAAATGGCCACCGCCTACCGCTCCGGCTGGCACTTCATCGACCTGGTCACCGCCATCCCCCACAGCGGTGACTCGCTGATGGTGACCGTCTTCGGTGAGCCGGTCGTCGTCACGCGGGACGAGGACGAGGACGTGCGGGCGTACCGGTGCCTGCGGAAGCCGCGTGGCGCGCCCCAGCCCGTGCGGTGCGCCGTCCGGTACGGAATGATCTTTGTGAATCTTGACCAGCGGGACCACCGGCTGACCGAGCCGGAGGTGCCCGACGTACGAACCATCTCGGCCACCCCCCGCAGTGCCTGACGCGATTCCCCCGTCGTAAAGATCGCTCAGGTACTTCCCCCCGCAGCGGCGTCACCGTGACCTGAACACGGTGACGCCGCTGTAATTTCCGGGGACATTTCAGGGTATGGGCCGGTTCCACGGTGGCCGAAAACAGTCCTGCGCGGGCAGGGCCCGCCGTGCTCGCCGCCTCCGGCCCCTCCGGCTCCTCCGCCCCCCCGGCACGTCCCCGTCGCCTCAGCCGCGGCCCAGGGCCCGCTCCACCGTGATCTCGATGACCACCCGTGCCGGGTTCGGCGCCGGGGTCCGTCCGTAGCGCTCGGCGTAGCGCCGTTCCGCCGCCGCGACCCGCTCCCGGTCCGTGCGGACGTGCGCGCGTCCCTCCAGTGTGGCCCAGCGCCGGCCGGCCACCTGGCACACCGCGACCCGCGCGCCCCCGGACCCGGCGGCCGCCCGCACGTACGCCACCTTCGTGCTGGACCCGTTCGTGATCACCCGGGCCAGCCCGGCGGCCGGGTCGAACGTCACCCCCACCGGCACCACGTGCGGGCTGCCGTCGGGCCGGATCGTCGTCAGCGTGCACAGGTGCCGCTCCCGCCAGAACGCGAGGTACGCCTCGTCGAGGGCGGCGGGGTCCAGGGAGTACGTCATGGCGGGAAACCTAGCGAAACCCGGCCCCGAAGGCGCTGCGGGCATCTCCTTGAGTGGAGTAGACTCAACTTTGTGCATGTTGGCTGAGTCAGTAGTGGGACGAGTCAGTAGTGGGACGCCGAGGAGGAGAACGCACACGTGGACGCCGAGCTGACCAACAGGAGCCGGGACGCGATCAACGCGGCCACCAACCGGGCCGTGACCGAGGGGCACCCGGACCTCACCCCCGCCCACCTGCTGCTGGCGCTGCTCGCCGGCCAGGACAACGAGAACATCACCGACCTGCTGGCCGCCGCCGGGGCCGACCAGGCGGCCGTACGATCGGAGGCGGAGCGGGTCCTCGCGTCGCTGCCCAGCGTGACCGGGTCGACCGTCGCGCCGCCGCAGCCCAACCGGGAGCTGCTCGCCGTCATCGCGGACGCCGCCGAGCGGGCGCGGGACCTCGGTGACGACTACCTGTCCACCGAGCACCTGCTCATCGGCATCGCCGCGAAGGGCGGCGCGGCCGGCGAGGTGCTCGTCAAGCAGGGCGCCGACGCGAAGAAGCTGCAGGAGGCCTTCACCAAGGCCAGGGGAGGACGCCGCGTGACCACCGCCGACCCCGAGGGCCAGTACAAGGCCCTGGAGAAGTTCGGTACCGACTTCACCGCCGCCGCCCGCGAGGGCAGGCTGGACCCGGTCATCGGCCGGGACCAGGAGATCCGCCGGGTCGTGCAGGTGCTCAGCCGCCGTACGAAGAACAACCCCGTCCTCATCGGCGAGCCCGGCGTCGGCAAGACCGCCGTCGTCGAGGGGCTCGCCCAGCGCATCGTCAAGGGCGACGTGCCCGAGTCGCTGAAGGACAAGCGGCTGGTCGCGCTCGACCTGGGCGCGATGGTGGCCGGCGCCAAGTACCGCGGCGAGTTCGAGGAGCGGCTCAAGGCCGTCCTCGCCGAGATCAAGGACTCCGACGGGCAGATCATCACCTTCATCGACGAGCTGCACACCGTCGTCGGCGCCGGCGCGGGCGGCGACTCCGCCATGGACGCCGGCAACATGCTCAAGCCCATGCTGGCCCGCGGCGAGCTGCGCATGGTCGGCGCCACCACCCTGGACGAGTACCGCGAGCGGATCGAGAAGGACCCCGCGCTGGAGCGCCGCTTCCAGCAGGTCCTGGTCGCCGAGCCGACCGTCGAGGACACGATCGCGATCCTCCGCGGTCTGAAGGGCCGCTACGAGGCCCACCACAAGGTGCAGATCGCCGACAGCGCCCTGGTCGCCGCCGCCACCCTCTCCGACCGCTACATCACCTCCCGCTTCCTGCCCGACAAGGCCATCGACCTCGTCGACGAGGCCGCCTCCCGGCTCCGCATGGAGATCGACTCCTCGCCCGTCGAGATCGACGAACTCCAGCGCTCCGTGGACCGGCTGAAGATGGAGGAGCTGGCGATCGCCAAGGAGACCGACCCGGCCTCCGTCGCCCGCCTGGACAAGCTGCGCCGCGACCTCGCCGACAAGGAGGAGGAGCTGCGCGGCCTCACCGCCCGCTGGGAGAAGGAGAAGCAGTCCCTCAACCGGGTCGGTGAACTCAAGGAGAAGCTCGACGACCTGCGCGGCCAGGCCGAACGCGCCCAGCGCGACGGCGACTTCGACACCGCCGCCAAGCTGCTCTACGGCGAGATCCCGCAGCTGGAGAAGGAACTGGAGGCCGCCTCCGAAGCAGAGGAAGAGGTCGCCAAGGACACCATGGTCAAGGAGGAGGTCGGCTCCGACGACATCGCCGACGTCGTCGCCGCCTGGACCGGCATCCCCGCCGGGCGCCTGATGGAGGGCGAGACGCAGAAGCTGCTGCGCATGGAGGACGAGCTGGGCAAGCGGCTCATCGGCCAGACCGAGGCCGTGCGGGCCGTCTCCGACGCCGTACGGCGCTCCCGCGCGGGCATCGCCGACCCCGACCGCCCCACCGGCTCCTTCCTCTTCCTCGGCCCGACCGGTGTCGGCAAGACCGAACTGGCCAAGGCCCTCGCCGACTTCCTCTTCGACGACGAGCGGGCCATGGTCCGCATCGACATGTCCGAGTACGGCGAGAAGCACAGCGTGGCCCGCCTGGTCGGCGCCCCGCCCGGATACGTCGGCTACGAGGAGGGCGGCCAGCTGACCGAGGCGGTGCGCAGGCGGCCGTACACCGTGGTCCTGCTGGACGAGGTGGAGAAGGCGCACCCGGAGGTCTTCGACATCCTCCTCCAGGTGCTGGACGACGGCCGCCTGACGGACGGTCAGGGCCGCACGGTCGACTTCCGCAACACCATCCTGGTGCTCACCTCCAACTTGGGCAGCCAGTACCTGGTCGACCCGGTCCTCGGCGAGGAGGAGAAGAAGGCACAGGTGCTGCAGGCCGTTCGGACCTCCTTCAAGCCGGAGTTCCTCAACCGCCTGGACGACCTGGTCGTCTTCACCGCGCTCAGCAAGGAGGAGCTGGCCCGGATCGCGCGCCTGCAGATCGACCGCCTGGCGGCCCGGCTCGCCGAACGCCGCCTCACCCTCGACGTCACCCCCGACGCCCTGGCCTGGCTCGCCGAGGAGGGCATGGACCCGGCCTACGGCGCCCGCCCGCTGCGCCGGCTCGTCCAGACCGCCATCGGCGACCGGCTCGCCAAGGAGATCCTCTCCGGCGAGATCAAGGACGGCGACACGGTCCGGGTGGACCGCTTCGGCGAGGGCCTGCTCGTCGGCCCGGCGACGGGCAAGACGCTGTAGCGGGGCCCCGCGGCCATACACCCGGCTCCGCGGCCATACACCCGGCTCCGCGGCCATACACCCGGCCCCGAGACCCCGGCGCGACCCGCGCCGGGGTTTTGGCGTCGGCTCAGGTGTCACTCGTGTAGAGCAGGTACAGCACCCGGAAGGCCCACAGGTCGAACACCAGGCAGCACAGCCACAGGGCCCACAGCAACCACCGCACCTCTCTGCGTACGCGCACGGGCGCATCGTCCCCCGGGGCAGCCCCGCCCGTCCCTGTCAGCCCACGGCTGACAAGGTCCGTCGGGGCTTGCACCCCCCCTCCCCGCATGGGAGAGGATGGCGGAATCCGCATGAAGGGAATTACACGGTGAGCATCGACCCGTCCTCGATCCCAAACTTCGGGGGCCAGCCCGAACCGCAGCCCCAAGGACCGGGGGGCCCCGTCGTCCCGGATCAGGATCTCGTGAAGCAGCTCCTCGACCAGATGGAGCTGAAGTACGTCGTCGACGAAGAGGGTGACCTCGCGGCGCCGTGGGAGCAGTTCCGCACGTACTTCATGTTCCGCGGGGAGGCCGAGCAGTCGGTCTTCTCCGTGCGGACCTTCTACGACCGCCCCCACCAGATCGGCGAGAAGCAGCAGCTGCTGGAGTCCGTCGACGACTGGAACCGCCGCACCCTGTGGCCCAAGGTGTACACCCACACCCACGACGACGGCACCGTCCGCCTCATCGGCGAGGCCCAGATGCTGATCGGCACCGGCGTCGACCTCAACCACTTCGTCTCCTCCACGGTCAGCTGGGTGCGGGCCGCGATCGAGTTCGACAAGTGGCTGGCGGAGCAGCTGGGCCTGGAAGAGGAGATCAACGACGCGGAGAAGCCCGAGGAAGACGGGGAGTAACCGCGCACCCGGCTCGACAACAGGGGCCGGAGAGCCACCACCGCTCTCCGGCCCCTTCGCTGTGCCGTGGACGCGCGGACGGCCGGTTGCCGGTGCCCGGCGGCTGCTCAGCGGCGCTTGTAGAAGCCGTTCAGCCGACCGCGCGCCAGCACACCGCAGGCGGCGGCCAGGACGTCGCGAGGCTCGGCGGAGTCCGGTACGGCCTCGCCTTCGGCGAGGCTCACCGGCCGGTCCAGCGAACAGCTGGAAGACTTGACGCCCTCACCTGCCTGAGGGCAGGTGATTCCGGTCCGTACTGCTGCGCAGTACCACCGCGGGTTCCTGTTTCACGGGCCTCTGCCGACCGGTGAGGGGCGGTCTTACGTGGCCTCCGCAGGCCTGACTTCCCGCCCGTCCGGCGGTCGGCCGGACAACTGCGTCGTCCGACAAAGCGATTGGCCAAGCCGCTGCGACCCTTTGGGCCGCTACGGGCAGGATGCCGTCACCGCCACCTTGAAGGGTGGAGCACTGGGCAAGCGTTCGGTAGCGGTGCGGGCCGTGCCCCTTGAGTCAGGGAGATCGTCTCCGGGCGGCCAGCCGGGGCGCGTGCCAGGCGAGGCCCGCCTGCCCCGCCCGCTTGCTCCTCAGCAGCCTGCCCAGTGCGGCCATGGGGTGCCTCTCTCGCGGAAACCGGTGTTCAGCGGCTCAGCCGGCGCAGGCGGTCGGCAGCCTCGTGCAGGACGTCCTCCCGCTTGCAGAAGGCGAACCGGACGTACGGTGCTCCCGCCGCACGGTCGTCGTAGAAGACCGCGTTGGGGATGGCGACCACGCCCGCGCGTTCGGGCAGGGAGCGGCAGAAGGCGAAGCCGTCCTTCTCGCCGAGCGGGCTGATGTCGGTGGTGATGAAGTAGGTGCCGGCCGGGCGGAAGACCTCGAAACCCGCCGCGGTCAGCCCCTCCGCCAGGATGTCCCGGCGGGCCAGCATGGCCCGGCGGAAGTCGTCGAGGTAGGAGTCGGGCAGGGCGAGCGCCTCGGCCACCGCGTACTGGAAGGGCCCCGAGGCGACGTACGTCAGGAACTGCTTCGCCGAGCGGACCGCCGAGACCAGCTCCGGGGCGGCCGTCACCCAGCCCACCTTCCAGCCGGTGAAGGAGTAGGTCTTGCCGGCCGAGCCGATCGTCACCGTGCGCTCCCGCATGCCCGGGAACGTGGCCAGCGGGATGTGCTCGGCGTCGTCGAAGACCAGGTGCTCGTACACCTCGTCCGTCACCACCAGCAGGTTCCGCTCCACCGCCAGCTCAGCGACCGCGGTCAGCTCCGCGCGCGTGAGGACCGTGCCGGTCGGGTTGTGCGGGGTGTTGAGCAGCAGCAGACGGGTGCGGTCGGTGACGGCCGCGCGGAGTTCGTCCAGGTCGAGCCGGAAGGCGCCGTCGTGCGGGCGCAGGGTCACCGGGACGCGCCGGCCGCCCGCCATCGCGATGCTCGCCGCGTAGGAGTCGTAGTACGGCTCCAGCGCCACGACCTCGTCGCCCGGCTCCAGCAGCGCCAGCAGGGACGCCGCGATCGCCTCCGTCGCACCCGCCGTGACCAGGACCTCCGTGTCGGGGTCGTACGACAGCCCGTAGCGGCGCAGCTGGTGCGCGGCGACCGCGGTGCGCAGCTCGGGGACGCCCGGGCCCGGCGGGTACTGGTTGCCGCGCCCGTCGCGCAGCGCCCGCACGGCCGCCTCCCTGATCTCCTCGGGTCCGTCGGTGTCGGGGAAGCCCTGGCCCAGGTTGATGGAGCCGGTGGACTGGGCGAGGGCGGACATCTCGGCGAAGATCGTCGTACCGAACTCCGCCAGCCGGCGGTTGAGGTGGGGGCGCGCGGTGGAGGTCATGGCGGCCATCCTCCGCCCAAGCTCCGGGGTTCCTCAACCGTGCCCTCAGGAGGAGGCGGCTTCGTCCACCGTCCCCCGGATCTCCAGGACGGCGTCGGCGCCGGTGATCTCGCAGAGCCGCCGGACCTGCGGTGACGGCGCGGCGAGACGCAGGGTGCCCGAGTGGTGGACGCGGATCAGCAGGTTCAGGAACGTCGAGTCCGCGAAGGTGACCCCCGAGGCGTCCAGAATCACCTTCGGGCGCTTGCCGGCCGCGTCCTCCAGGGCCTTCGCCAGGGGCGCGATCGAGTGCATGTCGTAGTCGCCCCGCGCGACGACGACCCAGGCACCGTGCACGGCGTACTGGGACATCGCTGCCTGCTCGGTCGCCTGCTCCGTCGCCCGCTCGGTGACGTGTTCGGTCGCCTGTTCGGGCATCAGGGGCTCGCCCGCCTGGCCCGGGGTCGTCGGCATGTCGGCCTTGTCGCAGTGCACCCTTCCGGCCCTCTCTGTGAACGCTCGCTCGCGAGATCAGGTCATCCGTTACCGGAAAAGTATGTCATGTATCTGCGTTCCGGCAATGCTGGACCGTAAAATGCTGGGCATGGCTGGAGTGCCCGAACCCCACACCGGATGGACGTTCATCACCAATCACGCGCGTGTGCTTGCGGCCATCGCCGACAACCCGAACGTCCGCATCCGTGACATCGCCGCCCGTTGCCGGCTCACCGAGCGCGCCGTCCAGCGGATCATCTCGGATCTGGAGCGGGACGGTTACCTCTCCCACCGCAGGGACGGGCGTACGAACACGTACTCCATCGAGCCCGACAAGGTGCTGCGCCATCCGGCGGAGGCCGGCCTCGCCGTGGCCTCCCTGCTGTCCCTGCTCGTGCAGGACGAGACCGAGCGCGTCAGGCAGCCGGCCGCCCGGCAGCACCGCTGAACCGCTCTTCCCCCGGTTTCCCGGAGTTGACGCTCAGAAGTTCCTCAACTCTGCTTTGGCGGCCGTGACGGCCGGGCATCCCTGGCTCACCGCGCCAGACGCGGGACCGGCGAGGCGCCCACGGGGGGTCGCTTCCGGGGAAGGGAAGGAGGGTGTCGCCATGACCGTAGGCATCATCCTGGTGGCCGTCGTCGTCGTGTTCTTCGTGGCCGTGGGCCGGGTGAACCGGAGGCGCCACGGCCGGGGCGCGGGTTCGCGGCGGGGTTCGGCCTCGTCCTCCAGGTACGACAGCGGCAACAGCTGGTGGGCCGGGACCGCGGCCGACACCGGCTCCTCCTCGGGGGGACACGGGGGTCACCACAGCCACCACGGGGGGCACCACGGAGGACACTCGGGCCACTCCTGCGGCGGCGGCCACTCGTCGTCGTGCGGCGGCAGCTCGTCGTGCGGCGGCGGTTCCTCCTGCGGGGGCGGCTCCTCCTGCGGCGGCGGCTCGTCCTGCGGTGGCGGCGGCGGATGCGGGGGAGGCAGCTGACACGGGGCAGCTGAGCTTCCACGTACAGGCGCCCGCCGGGGACGACTCCGGCGGGCGCCCACCGCCGCACCCGGGCCCGTGCCGTCCGGCCCAGCCCGTCCGGCGCGCACGGTCCGGTCCGTGTCCGAACATGCCCTCGCAGGGTTCCTCGGGGGCGCCGTAGTTGAACAGTTGAGCTGTGGAGCCCTCTAGGGGATGGAAACCCTCCGAAGTTGGGTAAAAACGCTGTGGCGGCCCCGCCGTTCATGATTCCCTCTACTTCACCGACGCAGCCCCTCGGACGTCCCGCAGACTCCCCTCCCCGGCCGGGCCCGGCCGGGCTGACGGGCTGACATGGCCGATCGGCCGGCACGGCCGATCTCCCCCCTCCTTGCGTGTTAGCGGAGCCGATCCATGCTCACGACCCTGAACACCTCCTACACCGATACGCGCGCGGCCGACCTGGCCTGGGCCCTCGGGCGCGAGCCGTTGCCCGCCCTGGCCACGCTCGATCTGGAACTCGTCGGGGCCAAGCTCCAGCTGAGACTGCTCGGCGCGTCCCACCAGGTGCTCCTGGAGGAGGAGCGGGGCAGTTGCTCGGAGACGGTGGCCTGCATCCCCGGCTCCAGCACCCCGCTGCCGCTCGGCGTCGCCAAGCGGATCGGCGACTGGGAGTACGAGTTCGCGGCCCGCGTCGAAGTGCTCGGCCCCGGCTCCTTCGCGGGCCGCGCCCAGGAGCTGCTGGCGCTCGTCACCGACCACCCGCACGGCCTGGCCGGGGTGTTCCCCGGCAGCCCGCACGCCTTCACCGCGATGCTCGCCCAGCGACACGAGGGCCAGGTGCACTGGCGGACCTGGCACGCCTACCCGCAGGACGGCCAGTTGGTCGCCACCCGCACGCGCGTGGGCGCGCGGGTCGCGGTGGCCCAGCAGGGCTGAGCGGCGGCCGACGGACCAAGAGAAGCTGTGCCGAAGTGATTTCGGGACGCTGTCGTCGCGGTTAAACCCGCCGCATGTCAACTCGCCCGAGTTCCACACGTGTGGGTGACGAAGCGTACCGATCCCGTGACGTAACGTCGCACCGTGATCGAACCGCACGCCCCCGCGCCGCCGGGGGCCCCGCCCTGGACAGGCCCCGCCCGGCTGCCCGTCCGGCCCGGCACCGGGCGGTTCCTGGTCCTCGTGTGCGTCTTCGTCTGCGCGGCCTGCGGACTCGTCTACGAACTGGAACTCGTCGCGTTCGCCTCGTACTTGATCGGCGACTCGGTCACCCAGGCGTCCGTCGTGCTGTCCGTCATGGTCTTCGCGATGGGCATCGGCTCCCTCGCCGCCAAACGGCTCCGCTGGCACGCGGCGGCCGGCTTCGGCGCGATCGAGATCGCCCTCGCCCTCGTCGGCGGCTGCAGCGCGATGGCGCTCTACGCCGTCTTCGCCTGGACCGGCGGCTGGGGCGGTCTGTGGGCCGACGGCCCCCGCTGTCTGCTGGTCGCGTTCTCCCTCGCCATCGGTCTGCTCATCGGCGCCGAGGTCCCGCTGCTCATGGAGCTGATCCAGCGGATCCGCCGCCAGGACGCGGGCGGCGCGGTCGCCGACCTGTTCGCGGCCGACTACGTGGGCGCCCTCGTCGGCGGCCTCGCCTTTCCCTTCCTCCTCCTGCCGTTCCTGGGCCAGTTGACCGGCGCCCTGGTCACCGGCACGGTCAACGTCGTCGCCGGCGGCGCCCTGGTCCTCGGCCTGTTCCGCCGCGACCTGACCCGCCGCGCCCGCTGGACCCTCCTCGTCGTCGGCGTCACCGTCCTCGCCGTCCTCGCCTCCGCCGCCGCCCTCGCCGGCGACTTCGAACGGGCGGCCCGGCGCGCGGTGTACGGCGCCGACGTCCGGGTCGCGCTGCAGACGGACGTCCAGGAGATCGTGCTGACCGGCGGCGCCGACGGCCGTCCGCTCGACCTGTTCCTGGACGGCCGCCTCCGGGTCGGCGGCCACGACGAACGCCGCTACCACGAGGCCCTGGTCCACCCCGCGCTGACTGGCCCGCACGCGCGCGTGCTGATCCTCGGCGGCGGCGACGGCCTCGCCGCCCGCGAGGTCCTGCGCCACCGGGACGTGCGCCGCGTCGACGTCGTCGAACTCGACGCCGGACTGCTCCGCCTGGCCCGCCGCGACCCCGGCCTCTCCGCCCTCAACGGCCACGCCTACGGCGACCCCCGCGTGCGCGCCGCCACCGCCGACGCCCTCACCTGGCTGCGGGCGGCGCCCCCGGCGTCGTACGACGTCGTCGTCGCCGACCTGCCCGACCCCGGGATCACGGCCAGCGCCAAGCTGTACTCCCAGGAGTTCTACGGCCTGGTCCGCCGCGTTCTCGCCCCTCGCGGGCGCCTCGTGGTGCACGCCGGCACCGTCTCCACGCGGCCGCGCGCCTTCTGGACGGTGGAGGCCACCCTTCGCGCGGCCGGCTTCGCCACCGCCCCCTACCGCGTCCTCGGCCGCGACACCGGCTTCGCCGCCGGCCCCGACCGCTCGGCCGGCGCCGGCGGCTCCCGCGCACCGCACGAATGGGGCTTCCTGCTCGCCGCACCCGGCCGCATCCCACCCCCGCTGGCGCTGGACCCCGGCGGGCCACGACCGCGGACGCTGACCCAGGGGGAGCTGACGGCCGACGGACGGGCGGCGGCCCGCACCCGGATCCCGGGACTGCCGCCGTCGACATTGGTGCATCCGCGCTACTGAAGCCGTGCGCCCCGCGTACGCCCGCTCACGGGAGGGTACGTTCCGGCCCCGACTGGGTACTCTCACCCACCATGGAGCACCAGGTCTACGTAGCGGCAGCGACCTCGCGGCTCAGAGAAGCCCTCGCCGACCCCGCCCGGGTCGCCCGGGCGGTCCCCGGGCTGCAGCAGGACGCCGGGGCCGAACCCGTCGCCGGAAGGCTGAAGTTGCGCGTCGGCGGACACTCCGTCACCTATCGCGGCACGGCCCGGATCACGCCCCGCGAGGACGGCACGTACGCCATCGAGGGCGACGCGACCGAGGCCCGTGGCACCGGCTCCGTCAAGCTCGCCCTCACCCTGCGCCTCGCGGACACCGACGGCGGCTCCACCGTCACCGTCGAGGGCACGGCCGACGCGGACGGCCGCGTCACCGAACTCCCGGCGGACGCGGTGACCTCGGCGACGACCCGCCTGCTGAACCGTTTCCTGGAGTCACTGGCGGTACTCCCCGAGGAGCCGCCGACGGCACCCGAGCCGGAGAAGCCGGGGGAGGCGCCGGAGGCTGGGCACCTCTCCGTCTACGACACCGAGGTCCCCCCGCCGTCCCTGGACCCGGCCGCCGACACCGAAACGGGCTTCGAAGCGGCCTCCGAACCGGACTCCGGAGCCGGCGCCGGCTCCGAGGGCGGGCTCGCCGAGGACTTCACCGCCCCCGTCGAGCCCCCCGCCGAAGCGGCCCACGCCCGCCGCACGATGATCGGCCGCAGCGCAGAAGAGGTCGACCACGCGCCGCCGCGCGGCCGCTACGCCCCCGTCCCGGCCCCCCAGTCCGGCGTCGCGAACGCCGCCGTCCTGCGCTGGGCGGCCCCCGCGGCCGCCCTCGCCGTCGCCTCGGCGATCGTGCTGGGCCGCGCCCTGCGCAAGCGCCGCTGAGCCCCGGTGATCCGTCCGTACGGCCTCGTACGGCGAACGCCCTCTTGATCGCCCCAGTAGGGTCGGTTCCGTGAGTAACGAAGACATCACGCTGACCGCGGGCGACGCGGAAGTGACCGTACGGCCCGGCCAGGGCGGCCGGATCGGCGGGCTCCGGATCGGCGGCGTGGAGCTGCTGCGGCAGGGCGAGCGGTACGGCTGCTTCCCGATGGTCCCCTGGTGCGGCCGGATCCGGGACGGCCGCTTCCTGGACGGGGCCACCGTCCGGCAGATGCCGCTGAACTCCCCGCCGCACGCCATCCACGGCACCGCGCGCGACGGCGCCTGGCAGACCGTCCGCAAGACCGCCGACGAGGCCGTCCTGTCGTACGAACTGGTCGACCCCTGGCCGCACCCCGGCCTGGTCACGCAGGTCGTCGCGCTGGCCGAGGACAGTCTGACCCTGACGATGTCCGTCGAGGCGCACAGCTCCTCGTTCCCGGCGCAGGTCGGCTGGCACCCGTGGTTCAACCGGAACCTCGGCGGCCAGGACGCCCGGCTCGACTTCACGCCCGCCTGGCAGGAGGAGCGGGGCGCCGACCACCTGCCCACCGGCAACAGGATCGATCCGAAGCCGGGTCCCTGGGACGACTGCTTCGGCATGCCCGGCGGTGTCGACGTCACCCTCACCTGGCCCGGACAGCTGGAGCTGAAGGTGGCCAGCCGCGAGGAGTGGGTGGTCGTCTACGACGAGCAGGCCGAGGCGGTCTGCGTGGAGCCGCAGACCGGCCCGCCCAACGGCCTGAACACCCACCCCCGCCTGGTCACGATGCTGGAGCCGCTGGAGGCCACGACCACCTGGAGCTGGCGCCGCATCTAAGCTTGGCGGCATGACGACGGACGTGCGCGGTGCGCTGCTGCAGCAGATCAAGGACAAGGCCGTGGTGCACGGCAAGGTGACGCTCTCCTCCGGTCTGGAGGCCGACTACTACGTCGACCTGCGCCGCATCACCCTCGACGGCGAGGCCGCCCCCCTGGTCGGGCAGGTGCTGCTGGACCTGACCGCCGACCTCGACTTCGACGCGGTCGGCGGGCTCACCATGGGCGCCGACCCGGTCGCCGCCGCGATGCTGCACGCCGCCGCCGCGCGCGGGAAGCGGATCGACGCGTTCGTGGTCCGCAAGGCCGCGAAGGCGCACGGCCTGCAGCGGCGCGTGGAGGGCCCGGAGATCAAGGGCCGGCGGGTGCTGGTCGTGGAGGACACCTCCACCACGGGCGGCTCGCCGCTCACCGCCGTGGAGGCCGTGCGCGAGGCCGGCGCGGAGGTCGTCGCCGTCGCCACGATCGTCGACCGGGCGACCGGCGCGGCGGAGAAGATCGAGGCCGGCGCGGGCGTTCCGTACCGGTTCGCCTTCTCGAAGGATGAACTGGGTCTGGACTGACGCGCCGGTTTGACCTGGACTTGACCGGGACGTGGACCATCGCGTCATCTCTGGAAAGATGGGGGCGACGATGACGTCATTCCCCAGGTCTAGGTCAGGGCCGTAACGCAGTACACACCCCGCAACACAAGGAGCGGACACATGCCGATCGCAACCCCCGAGGTCTACAACGAGATGCTCGACCGGGCGAAGGCAGGCAAGTTCGCCTACCCGGCCATCAACGTCACCTCGACCCAGACCCTGAACGCCGCGCTGCGCGGTTTCGCGGAGGCCGAGAGCGACGGCATCGTCCAGATCTCCACGGGTGGCGCCGAGTTCCTCGGCGGCCAGTACAGCAAGGACATGGTCTCCGGCGCGGTCGCGCTGGCCGAGTTCGCGCACATCGTCGCCGAGAAGTACCCGGTCAACATCGCGCTGCACACCGACCACTGCCCGAAGGACAAGCTCGACGGGTACGTGCGTCCGCTGATCGCGGTCTCCGAGGAGCGCGTGAAGGCCGGCCGCAACCCGCTGTTCCAGTCCCACATGTGGGACGGCTCGGCGGAGACCCTGGCCGACAACCTGGAGATCGCCCAGGAGCTGCTGGCCCGCGCCGCAGCCGCGAAGATCATCCTTGAGGTGGAGATCACGCCGACCGGTGGCGAGGAGGACGGCGTCTCGCACGAGATCAACGACTCCCTTTACACCACGGTCGAGGACGCGATCCGCACCGCGGAGGCGCTCGGCCTCGGCGAGAAGGGCCGCTACCTGCTGGCCGCGTCGTTCGGCAACGTGCACGGTGTGTACAAGCCGGGCAACGTCGTCCTGCGTCCCGACCTGCTGAAGGAGCTGGCCGACGGCGTCACCGCGAAGTTCGGCAAGCAGTCGCCGTTCGACTTCGTCTTCCACGGCGGCTCCGGCTCCACCGAGCAGGAGATCCTCACGGCGCTGGAGAACGGCGTCGTGAAGATGAACCTCGACACGGACACGCAGTACGCGTTCACCCGGCCGGTGGCCGACCACATGCTGAAGAACTACGACGGCGTGCTGAAGGTCGACGGCGAGGTCGGCAACAAGAAGACGTACGACCCGCGGACGTGGGGCAAGCTGGCGGAGGCGAGCATGGCGGCGCGGGTCGTCGAGGCCACGAACAACCTCCGGTCGGCCGGCAACAAGATCAAGTAACCCCGGGTTACTTCCCGGACCCCGGTGCCGCCTCCTGGCCCGGGGTCCGACCCATCCCCCCAAGGCGCGGGCCCGCCGTGGCTGATCGCGCAGTTCCCCGCGCCCCTTACGGGGCACGGCCCCACCGGCGCCGTCGTCGCCCGCGGGCGCGCTGCGGCTGATCGCGCAGTTCCCCGCGCCCCTTACGGGGCACGGCCCCACCGGCGCCGTCGTCGCCTGCGGGCGCGCTGCGGCTGATCGCGCAGTTCCCCGCGCCCCTTACGGGGCACGTCGTAGCGGGCCTGCGAGCGTTGGGCGGCACCCCCACCCGGCAGCGGCCGTACTACTACCTAGCTGCGGGCATGCGTGCCTCCCCCAGTGCCTTAAGGGCCTGGGGGACCCCCAGGGCGGCACGGGTGGGCGCAGCGGCACCCGGCAAGCGCCGGTGAGTGGGACCCAGCCCCGGCCCGCACCGGCACCGGCGTCGGCGGAGCACGCGCAGCGGGCCGTGCGGGAAACTGGGGGTATGACGATTCACGACAACCTTCTTGGTGGGCCGCCCCCGACCCACCTCCCCGACGCCCCCGAGCCCCGCGACCTCCTCGCCGCCGGCACGGCCCCCGCGGACGTCGCCGCGAAGTACCCCACCTCCTCCCTCGCCTGGGCCCAGCTCGCCGACGACGCCTTCGAGCGCGGCGCGGTCGTGGAGTCGTACGCCTACGCCCGTACGGGCTACCACCGCGGCCTCGACGCCCTGCGCCGCAGCGGCTGGAAGGGCCACGGCGAGGTCCCCTGGGAGCACGAGCCGAACCGCGGCTTCCTGCGCGCCCTGCACGCCCTCGCCCGCGCCGCCCAGTCCATCGGCGAGCAGGAGGAGTACGAGCGCTGCAGCCAGTTCCTGAAGGACTCCTCGCCGACGGCGGCCCAGACCCTCGGCTGACCGCCGTACCGCCGCTGCCGGCGCCCGCCCGTGTGGCCCGTGGCCCGTCCCGCAACGGACGGGCCTTGCGGTATCCCATGGGATTGCGGAGGATTCCGCTTGGGGACCGGGGCCCCCGTGCCGGCATCGGCAGGGGCGGACCGCTACCCTGAGTAACACAGGAGACAGCGATGTCCCAACAGGCTCACACTCCGGCCGAGGCCGCTGAGCCCGAGACCCCGCATCTCGATTTCGCCGGTACGACGCCGTACGAGGACTACGTCCGGGCGGACGTGCTCACCCACCTCCAGCAGACCCTCACCGACGACCCCGGTGAGATGGTCTTCCTCGTCACGACGCAGGTCATGGAGCTGTGGTTCACCGTCATCGTGCACGAGTGGGAGACCGCCTCCCACGCCCTGCGCCAGGACGACGTGCCGACCGCGATCGCCGCGCTGAAGCGTTCCGTACGGGAGCTGGAGGCGCTCAACGCCTCCTGGACGCCGCTCGGCCAGCTGACCCCGGCGCAGTTCAACTCGTACCGCTCCGCCCTCGGTGAAGGTTCCGGCTTCCAGTCGGCCACCTACCGCCGGCTGGAGTTCCTGCTCGGCGAGAAGTCCGCGTCCATGCTCGTCCCGCACCGCGGCGCCCCCCGCGCGCACGCCGAGCTGGAGAAGGCGCTGCACGAGCCGAGCCTGTACGACGAGGTCGTACGGCTCCTCGCGCGCCGCGGCCATGCCGTCCCGGAGTCGGTGCTGCGCCGTGACGTGTCCCAGCGCTACGAGCCCTCGGACGCCGTCGAAGCGGCCTGGGCGGCGATCTACTCCGGCGACGAGGCCGACGAACTCGCCCGTCTCGGCGAGGCGTTGACCGACGTCGCGGAACTGGTCTGGCGATGGCGCAACGACCACCTGGTCGCCACCCGCCGCGCGATGGGCTCCAAGACCGGCACGGGCGGCTCCGCCGGCGTGGCCTGGCTGGAGAAGCGCGCCCGCAAGAACGTGTTCCCGGAGCTGTGGACGGCGAGGGCCCATGTCTGAACTCGCCCTGCGCGCCGAGAAACTGGACGCCGAGGACGTCCTGGCGCCGCTCCGCTCCCGCTTCGTCCTCGACGACGGCGTCTACCTGGACGGCAACTCGCTCGGAGCGCTGCCCGGCCACGTCCCCGACCGCGTGCAGGACGTCGTCCGCAGGCAGTGGGGCGAGCTGCGCATCCGCTCCTGGGACGAGAGCGGCTGGTGGACGGCGCCGGAACGGATCGGTGACCGTATCGCCCCGCTGATCGGTGCGGGCCCCGGGCAGATCGTCGTCGGCGACTCGACAAGTGTGAACGTCTTCAAGGCACTTGTGGCCGCGGTCCGCATGGCGGGCGAGGACCGTACGGAGATCCTCGTCGACGCGACGACGTTCCCGACGGACGGCTACATCGCCGAGTCCGCCGCCCGCATGACCGGCCGCACCCTTCGCGCACTGTCCCCGGAGGAGGTGCCGGCGGCGCTCGGTGACCGCACCGCCGCCGTGCTGCTCAACCACGTCGACTACCGCACCGGCCGCCTGCACGACCTGCCGTCCCTGACGGCCGCGGTGCACGCCGCCGGTGCCCTCGTGGTCTGGGACCTGTGCCACAGCGCGGGCGCGCTGCCGGTCGGGCTGGACGAGCACGGGGTGGACCTGGCGGTCGGCTGCACCTACAAGTATCTGAACGGCGGTCCGGGTTCACCGGCGTACCTGTACGTCCGCCGCGACCTGCAGCCCCGCTTCGACTCGCCGCTGCCCGGCTGGAACTCCCACGCCGAGCCGTTCGGGATGAGCCCGTCCTACGCGCCGGCGCCGGGCGCGGTGCGGGGGCGGGTCGGGACCCCGGACATCCTCTCCATGCTGGCCCTGGAGGCGGCGCTGGAGGTCTGGGACGAGGCCGCCGTCTCCGTCGAGGCGGTCCGCGCGAAGTCCCTTGCCCTGACGGACTTCTTCCTCGACTGCGTGGCCGCGTACACCGTGCCCGGGCGCGTGGAGTCGGTCACTCCGGCGGCCCACGGGGAGCGCGGCAGCCAGGTCGCGTTGCGCTGCGACGACGCGGGCGAGGTCATGAAGCGGCTCATCGGTCAGGGCGTCGTAGGCGACTTCCGCCCCCCCGACATCCTCCGCTTCGGCTTCACCCCGCTGTACGTGAGCTTCACCGACGTCCACCGGGCAGCGCGGGTCCTCGGGGAGGTGCTCGCCGAGTAGCCGGGTGCACGGGTGGGCCGGGGGCGGATTTCACTTGCCCGCGCTGCGGGGTGCCGCTGCGCCCACCCGTGCCGCCCTGGGGGTCCCCCAGGCCCTTAAGGCACTGGGGGAGGCACGCATGCCCGCAGCTAGGTGGCCATGAAGCGGGCCGCAGCGGCAACCCCCCCAGGGGCGCGGGGAACTGCGCGAGCGACCACGACGCACCCGCAGCCGAAAACGCCACAGTGCCCCGCAAGGGGCGCGGGGAACTGCGCGACAAGCCACGACTGACCCGCGGGCGAGAACGGCCTAGTGCCCCGTAAGGGGGGCGCGGGGAACTGCGCGACAAGCCACAGCGCGCCCGCAGACGGCGATGGACCGTAACCCCCACCCCCCTGATACCGTCCCGGCCAGCACCGCACAGCCCCGCCATACCCCCCCCGCCACCGAGAGGTTGGAGCATGCCGGACGACGCCGCCGCATCCCGCGCCGCCGCAGAGGAGGAGTCGGCCTTCTCGCACCCTCCGGTGGACCCCGACGCCACGGCCCCGTACGGCGACCACCCCGACCAGGTGATCGACTTCTACGCCCCGCGCACCCCGACCCCGACCGCCACCCCCGCCCCCGCCCCCGTGGTCGTCGTCCTGCACGGCGGCGCCTGGCGGTCCCGCTACGACCGCCGCCACCTCACCCCGTTCGCGGACCACCTGGCCCGTAGGGGCTTCGCCGTGGCCAACGTCGAGTACCGGAGGGGCCCCGCCACCCCCCTCGTACCGGCCCAGAACACGGGCTCGGCGACCCCGCCGGCCGGCCGCTGGCCGGACACCTTCGACGACGTGGCTGCCGCCCTGGACGCACTCCCCGCCCTGCTCCGCGACGCGCTCCCGCAGGCGGACGCCCGCCGCACGGTCCTGACCGGCCACTCCGCTGGCGGCCACCTGGCGCTGTGGGCGGCGGCCCGCCACGTGCTGCCCGCCGACGCCCCCTGGCGCACCGACCGCCCCGCCCCGCTGCGCGGCGTGGTCGCCCTGGCCCCCATCGCCGACTTCACCGTGGCGGAGAAGCTGGGGGTCTGCGAGCACGCTGCACTCCAACTCCTGGGCGGAGAGGACGAGTTCGCCGGACGGCAGCCGTACGCCGACCCCGCGCTGCTCCTCCCCACCGGCATCGCGACCACCCTGGTCCAGGGCCGTACGGACCTGGAGGTACCGCAGGCGGTGGCCGAGTCATACGCGGACGCGGCGGCCAAGGCCGGCGAGATGGTGGGCCTGACCCTGCTGGAGGACGTCGGCCACTTCCCCCTGATCGACCCGGCGGCAGACGCCTGCGCGGTGGTGGCGGAGGAGATCGCCCAACTGGCCTGGTGAATGAAACCCGGCACCCGACCCGGCGCCGCACGGGGCACCCGGCCCGGGGCGGCATGAAGCGCCCGAGCCGGGGCGGCACGGAGAGCCCGCTCGGGGTGGCACGGGGCATCCGGCCCGGGGCGGCATGAAGCGCCCGAGCCGGGGTGGCACGGAGAGCCCGCTCGGGGTGGCACGGGGCATCCGGCCCGGGGCGGCATGAAGCGCCCGAGCCGGGGTGGCACGGAGAGCCCGCTCGGGGTGGCACGGGGCATCCGGCCCGGGGCGGCATGAAGCGCCCGAGCCGGGGTGGCACGGAGAGCCCGCTCGGGGTGGCACGGGGCATCCGGCCCGGGGCGGCATGAAGCGCCCGAGCCGGGGCGGCACGGAGAGCCCGCTCGGGGTGGCACGGGGCACCCGGCCCGGCGCCGCCCGGGGCACCCGGCCCCGCGTCGCACGAAGCACCCGGCCCCGCGCCGCACGAAGCACCCGATCGGGGGGCCACAAGGAGAGCCCGCTCGGGGCGGCACGGGAGCGCTCGCCCGGCCCCCGGCCCCCGGCCCCGAGAGCACCCGCCCCCCGGCCGCGAGCACCCGGCCCTACCCCCCCCGAACCCCCGTAGTACCTGAGACGGACCCCCAAGGACCCCTCTCCGAGGGGACGACCGGACCCCCGCGGCGGCCTACCGTCTTACCCGTGACCCAGACGACGCACACGCAGACGCCACCGCCGGGCGGGGCCGGCCGGCCGCGTAGCCCCGAGTTCCGGCTTGCCGTGGATGCCCTGCGCGGGCTGCGGCAGGACCTGTTCCAGGACGCCTTCGCCTACCGCCCGCTACCCCGCGCGGGCACCGACGGCCCGCTGGCGCGCCGGCTGTCGGGGCGGGCCCTGGAGTACGCCGCCTGGGCCCCGCACGCGGTGGTCTGCTTCCTCGCCCTGCTCACGATGCTGCTGGCGCAGACGACGGCGGACGACGGCGGCGTGACGTCTCTGCTGTGCGCGCTGCTCGCGGCGGCGCCCGTCCTGCTGACGCTGGTGCGTCCGGCCGGCGCGTTCTGGGCGTCCCTCGCCGGGGCCACCCTCACCGCGGTCGTCGGCGGCACCGAGTGGGGCGACTGGCCCTGGCTGCCCGGCAGCTTCCTGTCCCACCTGGTCGTACTCACCGTCGTGGCGATACGCACCCGGCCCCGCACGGCGGCCTGGATGTGGCTGCTGACCGTGGTCTACGGCTTCCTCGGCGGGAGCGTCCTCGGCACCGGCCACTACAGCGACAACGCCGCCCCGATGCTGGTCTTCTCCGCGCTGGTCCTCCTCGCCGTGACCGCCTGGAAGATCCGCCGGGAGGCGCGCCAGGAGGTGACCGCCCAGCAGACGGTCACCGCGCACGAGCGCTCCCGGCGCACGCTGCTGGAGGAGCGCACCACCATCGCCCGCGAGCTGCACGACGTCGTCGCCCACCACATGTCGGTGGTGGCCATCCAGGCGGAGGCCGCCCCCTACCGGGTGGAGAATCCTCCGCCGGAGCTGGAGAAGGCGTTCGCCACCATCCGGGAGAACGCCGTGGCGGCCCTGACCGAGCTGCGCCGCGTCCTGGGCGTCGTACGGGCCGAGGACTACGAGGCCCCCGACGCCCCGCAGCCCACCCTCGCCGACCTGGACGCGCTGCTCACCAACGTGCGGGAGACCGGCCTGGACGTGGAGAAGACGGTGACCGGCGCGGTGCGGGAGCTGCCGCAGGGCGTGGAGCTGTCGGCGTACCGGATCGTGCAGGAGGCGCTGAGCAACACGCTGCGGCACGCGCCGGGGGCGGACGCCCGCGTCGAGATCGGGTACGTCCTCGGCGGCCTCGGCCTGCGCGTCGTCAACGGCCCCCCGCCCGCGCCGAACCTCATCAAGCCCTCGCCCGGTGCCGGTCACGGCATCACGGGCATGCGGGAACGCGTGACCATGCTGAACGGTGAGATGACGGCGGGCCCGGCGGAAGACGGCGGCTACGAGGTGACGGTGTTCCTGCCGGCCGGCGCCGCGAGTGAGGACGGGGCATGACGATCCGGGTACTGATCGCCGACGACCAGATGATGGTGCGCGAGGGCTTCTCGGTGCTGCTGAACGCGATGCCGGACATCGAGGTCGCCGGCGAGGCCGTCAACGGCCGGGAGGCGGTCGAGCGGGTGCGGGAGCTGAGCCCCGACGTGGTGCTGATGGACATCCGGATGCCCGAGCTGAACGGCATCGAGGCGACCCGGGAGATCGTCGCCGCCGACGCCGCCGCGAAGGTGCTGGTGCTGACCACGTTCGACCTGGACGAGTACGTGTACCAGGCGCTGCGGGCCGGTGCCTCCGGGTTCCTGCTGAAGGACGCCTCGGCGCGGCAGCTGGCCGACGGAGTGCGGGTGGTGGCCGCGGGGGAGGCGCTGCTCGCGCCGTCGGTGACCCGGCGGCTGATCACCGAGTTCTCCCGGCTGGCGGACACCCCCCGGCTGATGCCGACCGCGCAGGCGGCCTACGGCGAGCTGACCGAGCGGGAGACGGAGGTGCTGGTGCTGATCGCGCAGGGCCTGTCCAACCTGGAGATCGCGGAGCGCCTGGTGGTCGCCGAGTCGACGATCAAGACCCACGTCAGCCGCATCCTCGTGAAGCTGGGCCTGCGCGACCGCACCCAGGCGGCGGTCTTCGCCTACGAGGCCCGCCTGGTCGCCCCGGGCTGAGCACCACAGCCCGTCCCCTGGTCAGGCGGGGTGGCGGCGGGCTAGCGTCCGTCCATGGCAGCTGCTTCGGACCTCGCTTTCGACCCCTGGGACCCGGCGTTCGTGGCCGACCCCTACCCGGCGTACGCCGAGCTGCGCGCCCGTGGCCGGGTGATCCGCTACGAGCCGAGCGACCAGTGGCTCGTCCCGCACCACGCGGACGTGTCGGCGCTGCTGCGGGACCGCCGGCTGGGCCGCACCTACCAGCACCGCTTCTCCCACGAGGACTTCGGCCGGACCGCGCCCCCGCCCGAGCAGGAGCCGTTCCACACGCTCAACGACCACGGCATGCTCGACCTGGAGCCGCCGGACCACACCCGCATCCGGCGCCTGGTGTCGAAGGCGTTCACCCCGCGCACGGTGGAGCGGCTGCGGCCGTACGTGCACACCCTGGCGGACGAGCTGGTGGCGTCCCTGGTGGCGGCGGGCGGCGGCGATCTGCTGACCGACGTGGCGGAACCCCTCCCCGTGGCGGTGATCGCCGAGATGCTGGGCATCCCGGAGGCGGACCGGGCGCAGCTGCGGCCCTGGTCGGGGGACATCTGCGGGATGTACGAGCTGAACCCGTCCGAGGAGACGGCGGCGAAGGCGGTACGGGCGTCGGTCGAGTTCTCCGACTACCTGCGCGAGCTGATCGCGGCCCGCCGCAAGGAGCCCGGCGACGACCTGATCTCGGGGCTGATCGCGGCGTACGACGAGGGGGAGCGGCTGACCGAGCAGGAGATGATCTCCACGGCGGTGCTGCTGCTGAACGCCGGTCACGAGGCCACTGTGAACGCCACGACGAACGGCTGGTGGGCGCTGTTCCGCAATCCGGCCCAGCTGGCGGCCCTGCGCGCCGACCACTCCCTGGTGCCCTCGGCGGTGGAGGAACTGCTGCGTTACGACACCCCGCTCCAGCTGTTCGAGCGGTGGGTGCTGGACGACATCGAGATCGACGGCACGACGATCCCGCGGGGCTCGGAGATCGCGATGCTGTTCGGTTCCGCCAACCACGACCCGGCCGTCTTCGAACGCCCGCACAGGCTCGACCTGACCCGCCGGGACAACCCGCACATCTCCTTCAGCGCCGGAATCCACTACTGCATCGGCGCCCCCCTGGCCCGCGTCGAACTGGCCGCCTCGATGACGGCTTTGCTGGTCAAGGCCCCGAACCTGACCCTCACGGAGGAACCGGAACGCAGGCCGAACTTCGTGATGCGCGGGCTGAAGGGTCTGCGGGTGGAGGTGGGGTGAGGCGGGGGGCCGGTTGGCACCCGTCCGGCTGATCATCGTGCGAGGGCGTCCCGCCGCCCGCGCAGGCCCGGCAAGCTGGTGTGCGCCTGCGAAAGGGGGCACCATGACGGTTATGGCAGAGCGCACGTCGCACACGTCACAGATGTCGGTCGAGGAGTTCGAGAGGATCGCCGAGTTCGCGGCCCGGGAGACCGACGACGCCGTCAGGTTCGAGTTCATCGACGGGCGGATCGGGGTCAAGCCAGTGCCGGACGGCGACCACAACACCATCGTGATGTGGCTGATGCGACAGTGCATGCAGTCGAGGCCCGACCTGGACCTGTACCAGGGGCAGGGACTGCAGGTGGCCCAGTACCGCAAGGGGCGTGCACGGCCCGACGGTGTGCTCGTGCCGGCCGCGCACTTCGCCGGTCACGGTGAATGGGCCCCGACCGAGGGCGTGCTGCTCGTGCTGGAGGTCACCTCCCACGACTCCGACACCGACCGGCGCGACCGGCGGGAGAAGCCCGTTGCGTACGGGGCCGCGGGCATCCCCTTCTATCTGCTGGTCGACCGTGACGACTGCTCGGTCACCGTCTTCAGCGACCCGAAGCCGGGGGAGGGTTACGCCACCGCCGTGAAGAAGTCCTACGGCGCCACCCTCACCCTCCCCGACCCCCTCGGCATCGAACTCGACACCGCCGACCTCAAGCAGTACGCCGACTGAGCCGCACCCCTCAGCCCGCGAGGCCCCCGAACCTCCTCACCCCGCCAGATCCCGCCTGCGCAGCCCCGCCAGTCCGGCCGCGACCAGCACCACCGCCAGCCCCGTCAGGCTCACCACCGGCCCCCACTCCATCTGCCCGCCCGGCAGCTTCGGCAGATGCCCGAACGGCGAGGCGTCCAGCAGCAGTTGAGGGGCCTTCAGGGCCGGGCCGACCCAGCCGACGAGCAGGGCGGCGCCGGCCACCGCCCACGCGGCGACCGCCCCGCGCGGCAGCACGCCGTACAGCAGGACGGCGGTCCCGCCGATCACCCATACCGCCGGGACCTGCACCAGGCAGGCGGCCAGCACCGGGCCGGTGTCCCCGCCGTAGCCGGCCGCGAAGCCGAGACCGGCCAGGAGCATGATGAGGGCCGTGCCGCCGAAGGCGACGACCAGGTGCCCGGCGGCCCAGCGCAGCCGGCCCACCGCGCCCGCGAGGACCGGTTCGGCCCGGCCGGAAGCCTCCTCGCCGCTCAGCCGCAGCACCGACTGCACGACGTACAGCGCGGCGACCAGTCCGAGCATGCCGATCAGCGAGGCGAGCAGTGCGTCGGTGAGGCCGCCCCCGCCGCCCATCCGCTCGAAGATCTGCCGGGCCTGGTCGTTGTCCCGGACCAGATCGGCCGCCCCGGTCGCCACCCCGCCGTAGACGACACCGGCGAGGAAGAAGCCGGCCGACCAGCCGAGCACGCTGCCCCGCTGGAGCCGCCAGGCCAGGGCGGCCGCCGTGCCGAGGCGGCCGGTGGCCGGGCCCGGCCGGGTGGGCAGGAAGCTCATGCCGAGGTCCCGGCGCCCGGCCAGGGCGAAGGCCACCGCGCCCTGTGCCAGCACCGCCGCCGCGAACAGGCCCAGCACCCACCAGCGGTTCCCGGCGAACGCCCGCACGTTCTCCAGCCAGCCCAGCGGGGACAGCCAGGTCAGGACGGACGAGCCGTCGTCCGAGGCCGAGTCGCCGGCCGCGCGCAGCACGAACGCGGCGCCGAGCGCCGCCGCCGTGAGCCCCCGGGCCAGGCGGGCACTCTCGGTCAGCTGGGCCACGACGGCCGCCACGCCCGCGAAGACCAGCCCGGTCCCGGCCACCCCGAGTCCGAACGCCAGCGCCCCCGGGGCGCCCTGTGCGGCGAGGCCCGCCGTGATCAGCAGGGCCAGCAGCCCGTTCGCGGCCGCCGCCGTGAGCAGGGCCGCCGTCAGCGGCGCCCGGCGGCCCACCATGCCGGACGAGAGCAGCTCCTGACGGCCGCTCTCCTCCTCGTCGCGGGTGTGGCGTACGACGACGAGGAGGCTCATCACGGCGGCCAGAGCGCCCGCGTAGACGCCGACGCGCCAGGCGGTCAGGGCGCCCAGCGAGTCGTCGTACACCGGGCCGACGAGGGCCCGTAGCGACGTGTTGGCGCTCATCTGCCGCATCAGGTCGGCGCGGGCGCCAGGAGTGCCGTACAGGCCCTTCAGGGAGGCGGGCATGGACAGGACCATCAGCGCGTTCACGGCGATCCACACGGGGACCAGGGCGCGGTCGCGGCGCAGTGAGAAGCGCACCAGGGTGCCGGTGCCGGCGAGGGCGGTCACCGGGCCACCTCGGCGGCCTCGGAGCCGGACGCCTCCTCGTAGTGCCGCAGGAACAGCTCCTCCAGCGTCGGCGGGGTCGAGGTCAGGGAGCGGACGCCGGTCTCGCCGAGGGCGCGCAGGAGGCCGTCGAGCCGGTCGGTGTCGACCTGGAGCCGGACCCGGTTGCCCCGGACGTCGACGTCGTGCACGCCGGGCAGGTGGGCGAGCCCGTTCGGCGGACCGGCGAGTTCGGCGGTCACGCTGGTCCGGGTGAGGTGGCGCAGCTCGGCGAGCGAGCCGCTCTCCACGGTGCGGCCCTTGCGGACGATGCTCACCCGGTCGCACAGCTGCTCGACCTCGCTGAGGATGTGGGAGGAGAGCAGCATCGTACGGCCCCGGTCGCGTTCCTCCTTCACGCAGCTCTGGAAGACCTCCTCCATCAGCGGGTCGAGGCCCGAGGTCGGCTCGTCGAGGATCAGCAGGTCCACGTCCGAGGCGAAGGCGGCGACGAGGGCGACCTTCTGCCGGTTGCCCTTGGAGTAGGTCCGGCCCTTCTTGGCCGGGTCCAGCTCGAACCGCTCGATCAGCCCGGCCCGCCGGCGGGCGTCCAGTCCGCCGCGCAGCCTGCCGTACAGGTCGATCACCTCGCCGCCGGTGAGGTTGCGCCACAGGGTGACGTCGCCGGGGACGTACGCGATCCGGCGGTGTGCCTCGACCGCGTCGCGCCAGGGGTCGCGGCCGAGGACCTGCGCGGCGCCGGAGTCGGCGCGCAGCAGGCCGAGCAGGACCCGGATGGTCGTGGACTTGCCGGCGCCGTTCGGGCCGAGGAAGCCGTGCACTTCGCCGGTCTCGACGGTGAGGTCGAGACCGTCCAGGGCGTGGGTACGGCCGAAGGACTTGTGGAGTCCGGCGACCGTGATGGCCTTCGTCATGCTTCGGAACGTACGCTGTGTTCAGAAATTTGTGAAGTTAAGGAACCGTATAAACCCTCGGATAGGGTGGGGCCATGACGGAAGCGGTGGAAGACGGGGGAGACCGGGAAGGCCGGGACCCCGAGGTGGTCTCGCAGTTCGTGGAGGGCTTCGCCGCGCAGCTCGTCGAGGCTGGGATGCAGCGGATGCCGGCCCGCGTCTTCGCGGCCCTGCTCGCCTCCGACTCCGGCTCGCTGACCTCGGCCGAGCTGGGCGAACTGCTCAAGGTGAGCCCGGCCGCCGTGTCCGGGGCGGTGCGCTACCTCGCCCAGCAGCACATGGTCGCCCGCGAGCGCGAACCCGGCTCACGGCGCGAGCGCTACCGGGTGCACAGCAACCAGTGGTACGAGGCCCTCACCAACCGCGAGGCCGTCCTCAAGCGCTGGGAGACGGCCCTGCGCGACGGCGTCACGAGCCTCGGCGCGGACACCCCGGCGGGCCGCCGCATGACCGAGACCCTGGCCTTCTTCGAGTTCATCGACACCGAGATCGCGGCCATGATGGAACGCTGGCGCGTACACCGGGAACAGACCTTCGGGAAGTGACGGGCGGGGGCCTCAGCCGGTCGCGCCGGGCCGGGGTGGCAGGCCGCCGGGCGGCGCCGGGCCGGGGTGGCAGGCCGCTGGGCGGGGTCGGCACGCCGCTGGGCCAAGTCGGCAGCCGCCGGCCGTCAGCGGCATTAGACCGCCGCCGGTCCGGATCAGCCGACCGGTCGCCGCATCAGCCGGTGATCGCCGGCAGCGTCAGCCCCCACGCGCCCTCCACCACCCGCCAGGTCCGCCGCCGTACCGGTCCGGAGACGTGCGCGTCCGCGCGGTAGCGGAAGTCCGCGCCGGTCACCGTCACCGTCGTACCCGAGACCAGCAGCGGGGTCGCCGCCGCGCCCACGGACAGCGGCCGGACCTCCACCCGCGCCACCCCGCACGCGCCCGGCGTCACCGACACCGCCTCCACCGGCTCGTCCAGGTCGACCACCGTCTCGCCGTCGACCTGCACCCGCAGCCGGGACGGCCCCGGCGCCGGGACGACCGGGCTGGGCCGGGCCGCCAGAGTGCGGACCAGCGAGCGGTACGTCGTCCGCAGCCAGGGCCGGCCGGAAGGCTGGGCCTCCATCTGGTGCGGGACCGGCTGCCGCACCGGGGCGGGCGGGATGCCGAGCCCGCCCAGCACCACCCCGTCGCTCTCGTCGACCAGCAGGTCCAGGCGCCGCTCCCGCCCCTCCAGCACGGCCCGCGCCGCCGCCACCGCGCCCGCGGGCACCCCCAGGGACTCGGCCAGCGCCGCGCCGCCCACCGGCACCACCGCGAGCCCGCAGCCGGTCAGCTCCCGCCGCCGGTGCAGCAGGGTCACCGCACGGACCAGCGCCCGGTCGTCGCCGACCACGACCGGGCGCCGGGATCCCCGCCGGCCGAGCGCCCGGGCGAATTCCTCCGGGCCCTCCGGCAGGCAGACCTTCGTCGTCGCACCCGCGCTGAGCACGTCTTTCGCGATGCGGACGGACTCCCCGTCCCGCTCCCGGGACGCCGGATCGATGATCACCAGCAGCTGATCGGACGTCGCGAAAGTCGCCACCTCGGTCCTGCCTCGCTTCCTCGGGTAGCATCTTTGTGCAAGAGCCCCTTGCGCTATTGCGCCAGGGGCTTCGTCTATTCCGGGGCACCCGGTCCGACGGTTTGCGGCCAACGGCGGTCGCGAAGGCACGCGGCGGTGAACCATACGCCCACGCCCCTGACCTTGGACATGCCCCGCCCGGAAGGGGTGTACGCGCGTGCCCGCACTTGTGCTGCTCGGTGCTCAGTGGGGTGACGAAGGCAAGGGGAAGGCGACCGACCTGCTCGGTGGCTCGGTGGACTATGTAGTGCGATACCAGGGCGGCAACAACGCCGGCCACACGGTCGTCGTGGGCGACCAGAAGTACGCACTCCACCTCCTCCCTTCCGGAATCCTCTCCCCCGGCTGTACGCCGGTCATCGGTAACGGTGTCGTCGTCGACCCGTCGGTCCTGCTCTCCGAGCTGAGCGGTCTGAACGAGCGAGGCGTTGACACGTCCAAGCTCCTGATCAGCGGCAACGCGCACGTCATCACGCCGTACAACGTGACGGTCGACAAGGTGACGGAACGCTTCCTCGGCAAGCGCAAGATCGGCACGACCGGCCGCGGCATCGGACCGACCTACGCGGACAAGATCAACCGCGTCGGCATCCGGGTCCAGGACCTCTACGACGAGTCGATCCTGACCCAGAAGGTCGAGGCGGCCCTCGACGTCAAGAACCAGATCCTCACCAAGCTGTACAACCGGCGCGCGATCGCCGTGGACCAGGTGGTCGAGGAGCTGCTGGGCTACGCGGACAAGCTGCGCCCGTACGTCGCCGACACCGTCCTGGTCCTGAACCAGGCGCTGGAGGACGACAAGGTCGTGCTGTTCGAGGGCGGCCAGGGCACGCTCCTGGACATCGACCACGGCACGTACCCCTTCGTCACCTCCTCCAACCCCACCGCGGGCGGCGCCTGCACCGGGGCGGGCGTCGGCCCGACGAAGATCAGCCGCGTGATCGGCATCCTGAAGGCGTACACGACCCGCGTCGGCGCCGGCCCGTTCCCGACGGAGCTCTTCGACGAGGACGGGGAGGCGCTGCGCCGCATCGGCGGTGAGCGGGGCGTCACGACCGGCCGCGACCGCCGCTGCGGCTGGTTCGACGCGGTCATCGCCCGCTACGCGACCCGCGTCAACGGCCTGACCGACTTCTTCCTCACCAAGCTGGACGTCCTGACCGGCTGGGAGCAGATCCCGGTCTGCGTGGCGTACGAGATCGACGGCAAGCGCGTCGAGGAACTCCCGTACTCCCAGACCGACTTCCACCACGCCAAGCCGGTCTACGAGAACCTGCCCGGTTGGTCGGAGGACATCACGAAGGCCAAGACCTTCGCGGACCTGCCGAAGAACGCGCAGGCGTACGTGAAGGCGCTGGAGGACATGTCCGGTGCGCCGATCTCCGCGATCGGCGTGGGGCCGGGCCGGGACGAGACGATCGAGATCAACTCGTTCCTCTAGGTCCCGCCTTTTCGAGGGCTCAAGGATCTGATGGGATGGCCGGTGCGGTGAGCCGCACCGGCCATCCTCGTGTCTCCGGGAGAGATGTACACATGCCCGTCCGAAAGCTGCCCACCGCCCGGCAGCGGCGGCTCGGCGCGGAACTGCGCCGCATGCGCGAGCAGGTCGGACTCTCCCTCACCGAGGCGGCCGCGCTGCACCGCGTGGACAAGACCGCGATCAGCAACACCGAGTCGGCCAGGTTCGGGGTGAGCGCCGACCGCGTTCGCGTGTGGTCCGGCAACTACTGCTGTCCCGACCGGGCCTACGTCGACGCGCTCGCGGACATGGCCAGGGAGCGGGCGGGATCCCACTGGTGGGACGAGTTCCGCGACTCCGTCGCCTCGTACCTGCTCGACCTGGCGGAGCTGGAACACCACGCCGCGAGCCTGCGGCACGTGCAGATCACGCACCTGCCCGGCCTGCTGCAACACGAGGACTACGCACGCGCGGTGTTCGGGGAGGCCGAACCTCCGCTGTCCGCCGAGGCGCTGGACCGCCAGATCGCCTTCCGCGTGCGGCGCCAGGTGCTGCTGGACCGGGCGGATCCGCCGGACTGCTCCTTCCTCCTCCACGAGGCCGCGCTGCGGATGCTGTTCGGCGACCGTGCGGTCGTACGGCGACAGTTGGAGCGCCTGCTGGAGCAGTCGGAGCGGGACGCGGTCACACTCCGGGTGATCCCCTTCTCCGCGGGCGGCTTCCCCAGCGCGGGCAGTTCGACGCTGTACGCCGGCGGTCCCGTGCGCCAACTCGACACGGTCCAGATCGACGTGCCGAACGGCATCACGTTCCTGGACTCGGAGACGCATCTGACCAACTACCGCGCTGTACTGGACCGCATGGAGCAGCGATCCCTGGAGCCGGGGCCCTCGCGCGACTTCATCCGCACGGTGCTGCATGAACTCTGAGGGCGTGAACCCATTGGACATCCCGTGGCGCAAGTCGTCGTACTCCGAACAGTCGGGCAACTGCCTGGAACTCGCGGTGCTGGACGGCCAGGTGCTGGTGAGGGAGAGCGACGACCCCGCGGTCGTCGTCACCACCACGCGCGCCAAGCTCGCGGCCTTCCTCGCCGGGGCGAAGGCGGGCGAATTCGACGACCTGCTCTGACCGTCCGAGTTGCGCATCAATGTTGATGCGCCATCAGTGTTGGCGCTAGCCTGAACGGCAGACGGTAGTCGCATGATCACCGTCCGACGTGAAGCGCCCCGGTGGTGTCTCCAGCACCCCCGGGGCGGAGCCAACGCTGCCCAAGGAGCGTCAGCATGACCGAGCTTATCCGGCTTGCCCTCACCCTGATCCTGCCCCTCCTCCTCCCACCCACCGGCCGGCGCCGCAGGCGGGACGCACCGACGCCCCCGCGCACCCTCACCGGCCTCCGCCTCCTGATCCACCGCACCGCGCTGCCGCTCGCCTTCCCGCCCCGCATCCGAATGCACGGGCACCACGACGCTCCCCTCGCCGACAACGGCCCTTTGGTCCGCCCCTACTTGCGCGCGCACGAGGAAGAGGAGGCGCGACGGGAACGCCGGGCCGCACTGGTCCTCGCCCTCGAAGGGATCGACGTGGGCCCCTGGATCATCCACGGCCACCGCGTCGGCACCCCCGTGGCGGTGGCCGCGTGAACGAGGCACCGCGCATTCACGTGAGTCGCGTACCCAGCAAGCCGGTTCACCGGCAGGGCGACGGAACCATCACCATCGACCTCTGGCTCCGTCGAGAGGGACTCTTCGACTCGGACGCATCCCTCCGCCTGACCCCCGCCGAGGCCGAAGTCCTGCACGCCCAGCTCTGCTACGCGCTGGACGACGAAACGGCCACCCTCATCGTCCCGGAGACCAAACGCCCCGAGTGCCGTAGGTAGGGCATGAATCGCAGTCCGCCTGGATGCCCGCTGCCGTGTCGGGCTGTTCGAGTACGCGCAGTACGAAAGCAGCCCTCCGCCGTGCGGCGTAGGTCCGCCGCCGGATGTGGCCGGGCACCGGCCGCCATAACCTCCTCACATGACGGCAGTTGACTCTCATCCCAGCGGGCCCCGTAGCGCTGAGCAGCGGAAGCTCGAAGCGCTTGAAAGGCTCGCTCGGGACAACGACGTATGGGTCGCCACGGCCGACGCCACCGGCGAGCCGTGCCTCGTTCCGCTGGCCTTCTGGTGGGACGGCGAGGCGGTGTGGCTGTCCACCCGCGACACCAACCCGACTGGTCGCAACCTGTGCTCCTCGGGCCGGGTCCGGCTCAGCTTCGGCCATAGCCGGGACGTGGTTCTGATCCACGGCACCGCGCGCATGCTGACCCGCGAGGACCTTCCCACCGAGGTCGGCGATGCCTTCGCAGCCAAGGACGGCTGGGACCCTCGCGAGGACCACCCCTCGTATGTCTTCTTCCGGGTCACCCCGCACGTGCTGCAGGCGTGGGGAACGGTTCCCGAGATGGCTGGACGGACCCTGATGCGAGACGGGAAGTGGCTGGTCTGAGGGAGGGCGACCCACATGGTCGCCTCATGGCGAACCGCCACCTGGCATGGATCAGAGCACGACCGCGCGGACGAGGAGCGTTCCGATGTGCCCGGGGTGCGGGGCGTCGAGTACGCGGGCGTCGGCCGTGGCGAAGCCGGCTAGTGTGAGCAGGCGCTCCCACACCGCCGGACGGTAGCTGTAGCGGTAGGTGAACATCGCCTTCCCCGCGAAGCCCCCCTTGTACATGCCCTGAGGGCCGTACGCGCCGGGGATGGCCGGTGGCTGCGAGAAGACGAAGACACCACCCGGCCCGAGCCGCTGTCGCACGAGGGGGAAGAGACGGCTCGGGTCGGTGAACCAGGCGGCTCCGAAGACGGAATAGACGGCGTCGTACGTGTCCTCGTGCTCGCTCAGGTACGTCAAAGCCTCTGAGCATACGAACTCCGCGCCCGTCCCCGCCCACCTCCTGGTCGTCTTCGCGACCATGACGGGGGACAGGTCGACTCCCCGGGCGGCGACACCGTTCTGAGCGAGGTGGGCGAGGGCGCGGCCCGTTCCGCAGCCGATCTCCAGGACGGACCGCGGGTTGCCGAGCAGTTCCGGACCGGGGCCGTGACCGGTGTACTGGGTCCAGCAGAACCCGGGCTCGGCGTCGTCCTTGAAGGCAGAAGCGGCGTAGGTGTCCCACAGCTCACTCTCGGCGGAGATGTCGTGTCGTGCGGGCACGGTGATTCCCCTTCGCATGGGCTGGCCCCTGTCCTCCGGCAGGCCGAGGACAGGGGCCAGGGTAGGGCCGTTCAGTGGCTGTCGGGGACCTTGTTGTCGCACGGCGAGCAGTCCGTGCCGTCGAGCGCCCACAGTTCTTCGTCGACGTCGAAGCCGATGGACTTCAGGAAGTCCGCTGTACGCAGGCACAGGCCGTCGCGGCGACGCTCGATGAACGGGGCGTGGTGCTTGTAGCGGCCCTCGTTGTAGACGTCGCAGAGGGCCCACCACACTGGCGTGTCGAGGATGAGCTGGTGAACGCCGATGTCGACGAGCTTGCCGACGCCCAGGTGGACCTCGGGGTGCTCGATGCAGCCGATGGTGTACATGACGGCGTTCCCGATGATGCGTTCGGCCATGTCGCGGACCATCGTGTGGTCGCGGAGGAGCAGGGCGACCTCGCGGTCCCACAGGGTCGTGCCGCTGTCCAGTACGTTGATCGTCAGGTGCTTGATGTGGGGCTGGACGGCGTTGAGGAGTTCCTTCGGGTTCCGCGTGCGGGTGGTCGCGTGTCGGTCGAGCGTGACGGTCATGGACTACTCCTTCGTCCGAGTTCCTTGCTGTGACCACGGACAGCACGGTAGGGAGGGGGAGTTGTCCGCCGCGACGGCATGTTCCCGAATGTTCTACCCGTCCGGCTGAATGTTCTCGTGTGGTCTCACGCCGACGGGTGCACGCTGTGTGCGGGGGGCTCAGGGCCGGTGATGCTGATGAGGACAGGGCTTCACACCATGGGAGGCGACCGTGGCACGACGACTGCGCTTCAACGGCACCGACAGCAAGAACGGTGGCTGCCCCGCCGTTCACGAGGATCTCGACTCCGGTGAGATCATCGTCCAGGGAACACCGCTCACCAACCCCGAGGACATCGCCCGGCTCCAGCACTTCGGCCCAGGAGACGCTGCGGTGGTCGTGCCCCGCGAACTCCTCGTCAATCACGGGCCCAAGGAGGTCACCCGAGTGCCCAAGCTGATCGATCCGGAGGAGTTCGGGCAGCTCTTCGAGACGTTCGAGCATTCGGCATGGCACCTGGAGACGCGGCGGGGTTACGCATCGGACCGGGAGGATCCTGGGTTTGCGGAGTTCCTCGCCACCGGCATGGCGCCGTGCGATCTCGACAGCGAGTGGTGCACGACCATCCGTCGGCAGACGGACGGCGGTAAGTACGTGGGGCGGGCACGCCTCGTCGACAACCCGCCGACCGAAGGACAGTTGTTCCTGCTCAGCTATGCGAGGTGCAACGCGGCCACGGGCGAAGACGTGCGGAACCTGTGGCGTGAGGACGCGGAGCGGCTCCGGCTGCCCTGCGAAGACTTCTGGATCTTCGACAGTCGGCTGGTCGCCGTACTTCGCTTCGACGACGAGGACGCCTTCCATGACGTCGAGATCATCACGGAGCCGGCCGAGGTCCTGCGCTATTGCCAGGTCCGCGACGCGGCGGTGCACGGGTCCGTCCCGTACGACGAGTTCGCGGCGCGCCTCGGAGCCGACCAGTAGCGAGCGGGAGCAGTGAGTACCGACTTCCAGCAGGCCAGGGAGGCTCTCGGGCTGCGCCTGAGGGAACTCCGGCTGTCGGCCCCGGGAGGACGGCTCACCGGCACGCGGCTCGCTCAGCGACTCGGTTGGTCACACTCCAAGATCTACAAGCTGGAGAACGGCCGGCAGACCGCCACCAGCGAAGACCTGAGGGCCTGGGCCGGAGGTGTCGGCAGGCCGGACGTCTTCGACGAACTGAACGCCCGGCTCAAGGCCTTCGAGTCCCGCATCCGTTCGTGGCGCCGACAACTCGCCGCGGGGCATCGGCCCGTGCAGGACACGTGGAACCTCGAAGTCGGGCGGTCCCGGGCCATCCATGCCTGGGAGGAGTCCGTCGTACCCGGCCTGCTGCAGACAGCCGACTACGCACGGCACATCTTCCTGCGGTACGCAGACCTCCAGGGTTCGGCCCGCGACACAGACGCTGCGGTCCGCGCCCGCATGCGGCGCCAGGAGTGGTTGTACCAACCGGGGCGGAAGTTCCACGTCCTCGTGTGGGAGGCGGCCCTGTACGCACTGATCTGTCCGCCGTCAGTCCTCGCCGGCCAACTGGACCGACTCGCGGGTGTCATCGGACTGGATGCCGTGGAGCTGGGCGTCGTCCCGCTCACCGCCCCGCTCAAGGTCCCGGCTGCCAATGGCTTCTGGATCCTGGACGACCGGCTCGTGATCACCGAGGACTGGCATGCGGAACTGTGGCTGGACGACGCCGACTGCGTGACCACCTACCTGCGTGTCTGGAACACACTCCGCGATTCCGCCGTGTACGGCTCTGACGCGCAGAGCGTCATCGCTGCGGCGCGAGGGAAGATGCGGCCCCCCTGATGGGACGGCCACAACCGGCCTCAGACCACGTCGAACTCGTTGCCCTCGGGGTCCTGTAGGGCGGTGGCGTAGAAACCGGTGTCCGGGTCGTCCTTGATCTGGAGGATGGTGGCGCCGGAAGCGACGAGGCGTGCCACCTTGGACCGGACGCGTTCCGTGCGGATGTCGAGTGGGACGTCGCGGCCGCCGCCGACCTTCAGGTCGAAGTGCCAGCGGTTCTTGGCCGTCTTCGGCTCCGGGACCTGCTGGAACCAGACCCTCGGTCCACGGCCGGTGGGGTCGACGATCGACTCCGGGAGATCCCCGGCGCCGGGCGGCAGTTCTGCCTCGGGGACCCCGATGGACGTCCAGTAGTCACGCCAGGTGGCGTGCTCGCCCGGTGGGGGTTCGGGTACGTAGTCCAGGGCCTCGGTCCAGAAGGTCACCATGCGGCGCGGGTCGGAGCAGTCGATCGTCAGCTGCACTGTCATCTCCATGTCCGGAGCATCCCAGGGGGGTCTGACAGACGGCCCCGGGAGCGGCCGTGGGCCCTCCGTATGACCTAGCCTTGACCCGGACATGACCTACTTCTGGTTCAAGGACAGGGCGCCCGGCGGCACGCTCTACGCGTGTAGCCTCCGCCGTACCGTTCGCGCGCCAGCCGTTCCGCAGCCGTTCCGCAGTCGTACCGCAGCCCGTTCCCGCAGCCCCCAGGAGCCCCGAATGCCCGTCAGCAACCCGATGAACCGCCGGGAGTTCGTGAAGAAGTCCGCCGCCACGGGCGCCGCCGTCGCCGCGGCGAGCGCGGTCGGCACCGGTACGGCCGAGGCGGCGGTCGAGCCCGCTCACCACGGCCACGGACACCACCACCGCACCTGGTCGTTCTCCATCCTGGGCACCACCGACCTGCACAGCCACGTCTTCGACTGGGACTACTACACCGACGCCCCCTACAAGGACGCCCAGGGCAACTCGGTCGGCGTCGCCCGGGTCGCGACCCTCGTGAAGCAGCAGCGGGAGGCCAAGGGCGAGGACCGGGTGCTGCTCGTCGACGCCGGCGACATCATCCAGGGGACGTCACTCGCGTACTACTACGCGCGCGTGGACCCCATCACCGGTACGGGCGGGGCGGGCGGTCACAAGGGGCCCATGCACCCGATGGCCGTCGCCATGAACCACATGCGCTACGACGCCGCCGCCCTCGGCAACCACGAGTTCAACTACGGCATCGAGCTGCTGCGCAAGTTCGAGAGCCAGTGCCGCTTCCCGCTGCTGGGCGCCAACGCCCTGGACGCCAAGACGCTGCGGCCCGCGTTCGCGCCGTACACCGTGAAGCGGATCCGGGTCCCCGGCGCGCCGGACATCAAGGTCGGCATCCTCGGGCTCACCAACCCCGGTATCGCGCTGTGGGACAAGGACAACGTGGGCGGGAAGATGGTGTTCCCGGGGCTGGTGGAGCAGGCGAAGAAGTACGTGCCCCGGCTGCGCGCGCTCGGCTGCGACGTCGTCTTCCTCACCGACCACTCGGGCCTGGACGGGTCCTCGTCCTACGGCGACGAACTGCCGTACATCGAGAACGCGTCCAACCTGGTCGCCGAGCAGGTGCCCGGCATCGACGCGATCCTCGTCGGCCACACCCACGTGGAGGTCTCCTCCTACACGGTGAAGAACGAGGAGACCGGCAAGGAGGTCGTCCTCTCCGAGCCGTACTGCTACGGCATGCGCCTCACCGTCTTCGACTTCGACCTCGAATTCGAACGCGGGCAGTGGAAGGTGACGAAGGTGGCCGCGCAGACCCTCAACCCCAACGGGGTGGAGGAGGACCCGGAGGTCGTACGACTCCTCGACGCCGACCACGAGCTGGTCGTGAAGTACGTCAACACCCCGGTCGGCACCTGCACGGAGGACCTCTCGGCGGCCGACTCCTGCTGGAAGGACGTCCCCGTCATGGACTTCATCCAGGAGGTCCAGATGAAGGAGGTCGCCAAGGGGCTGTCGGCGGCGGACGCGGCGCTCCCGCTGATCTCCGTCGCCGCCCCCTTCAGCCGCACCGCCGACATCCCCGCCGGTGACGTCACCATCCGCGACATCGCCGGGCTCTACGTCTACGACAACACGCTGTACGGCAAGAAGCTGACGGGCGCCCAGCTCAAGGACTACCTGGAGTACGCGGCGAAGTACTACCACCAGGTCCCGTCCGGCACGAAGGTCGACACCGCGACCCTCACCAACGCCAACAGCTTCTGGGACTACATGTACGACGTGGCCTCCGGCGTCGACTACGAGATCGACATCGCCCAGCCCGAGGGCTCCCGCATCAAGAACCTCAGCTACCAGGGCGCCCCCGTCGCCGCCGACCAGGTCTTCGTGGTCGCCGTCAACAACTACCGGGCCAACGGCGGCTCCGGCTACCCGCACATCGCCTCGGCCGAGATCGCCTACAGCTCCGCCGACGAGATCCGCCAGCTGATGATCGACTACGTCACCGAGAAGAAGAGCCTGAACCCGGCGGACTTCGCGGCCGTCAACTGGAAGCTGACCCAGGACGGCACGCCGGTGTTCTGAGCGGGGGCGGATGCGGGCGCCCTTGGATTGGGACACGCACCCCTGGTCCTGAGGTCGCCGTGGGGCCCGCCCGTGCAGGGGAGAGGTCGGTTGAGGCGCCGCCGGTCGTGATGTGGCTGTAGGGCCGCCCGCTTCTTCGGCCAGTGTCGGGCTTCCGCGAGGTGAGTCAAGGGCGCTGCGCGTCGGCTTCGCCGAGGACCCTCCGGGCCCCCCTTGACACACCTCGCTCCAGCCCGGGGGGAGAAGCGAGCGGGCAGCCCGGGAAAAGTGGCCGGCTGGGCGGTGTCGTCCCTTGGGCCGGCTGCGTTCGGGGCCGGGGTGAGGGGTTGCGCGGTCGCGCCTCGCAACGACGCCGGGTGGGCTTAGCGGCTTGCGGTGAGTGGGTGGCTGGGGGCGTGTCCGGACCCCGATGCGCGCGGCCGATCACACAGACCCCACCACCCCCACCGGCCCCCCGATAAGGGGCGATTGGAAGTTTTGGGCCGTGAGGTGGGAGGGAGATGCCTGGCCGGAAGGCCCTCGCCTGCGCCCAAAACTTCCAACCACTTCACTCCTACCCTCGCTTCGGGAACCCGCCCGGACATGCGCCCGACCCGAGCCCGACCCGAGTTGCGAGAGCCTGCCGCGCACCCCAGCTACCCACCCACCGCAAGCCGCTAAGCCGGCCCGGCGTGCAGGTGACGGGCGAGTGCGAACGTCGGCCGACGGTGGCGACGCAGCTTACGGTTGACCGCGAACGCCGGTCGGAGCCACCCACTTTCCGGGCCGCTCGCTCGCTCCAGCCCGACACTGGCCAAAGAAGCGAGTGGCCCCACGGTCACGTGATGTCGGCGTTCACCTGAGTGGTCTGCGGGTCGGGCTGTGCGCTCACCCGGGGCCCGCGCTCACCCCGGCGTCCCGCGTGTTGCGCCGAAGTTCGTCTCGTGCGTCCAGACGTGCGTGCACGACGGGCACTGCAGGTGCAGCAGGCTGCCGGTGTTCGACAGCAGGTAGCGCCAGTGGGCGGTGCAGGGGGCGCCCCGCCGGCAGGTGGTGCAGTGGGCGCGGTCGTCGCAGTTCGGGCAGGGGAGCCAGGCCCGGCGGCCGATGTCGGCCTGCGGATCAAGCGGCAGCATCGCCGGGTCCGGGCGGCAGGACGCCGGCCGCGACCAGCTCGTCGTAGATCCGCTGCTGCTCCTCGTCGAGGCCGGAGTACAGCAGCGCCCGCGCCTCCTCCTCGCGCCGCATGGCCGCCACGGGGTCCCAGCCGGGCTCGATCGCGGCCATGACGTGGGTGCGCCGGAGCATCTCGTGTCCGCTCAGGTCGACGGCGAAGTCGAAGGTCGGTGCGGGGTCGCTGGGGGCCATGGAATCGAACGTAGGGAGGCGTTCCGGCCGGGGCAAGGGGAGGTGGGGCGAATCACAGGGTTCGTGATCTTCGGGATCTTTGCACCGTCTCAATAGACATATCGGGCATATTCTGGCGGCGACCGAGAAGGTGATGTGCCATGCGCGTACTGCTCAAGGCGACGTTGGACACCGAAAAGGGCAACGAGGCGATCCGGAGCGGCAAGCTGCCGGAGTTGATGAAGGAGACGTTGGACCAGCTCAAGCCGGAGGCGGCCTACTTCGGGACCCTCGGCGGGAAGCGCACCGCGCTCCTCGTGCTGGACATGCAGGACAGCTCCCAGCTGCCGCCGATCGGCGAACCGTTCCTCATGCAGCTGAACGCCGAGGTCGAGGTCTGTCCGATCATGAACCGCGAGGACCTGGAGACGGGTCTGTCACAGCTCCGCTGAGCGGCGGCCCCGCCTCAGCTGAAGACGATCATCGACCCCTGCGCCAGGCTCCGGGTCGCCGCCGCGTGCAGGCCCAGCCAGACGTGCCGCTCGCGGGCGAACGGGCTGGGATCGTACGGCGCCGGGACCGCCGGCTCCTCCAACTCCGTGGGGGCCGAGGGCGGTTCCGGTGCCGTCGGCGGGTTGGCCGGGTCGATGCCGATCGTCGGCGCGACGTACTCCAGCTCACGCAGCAGGGCGTGCGAGGAGCCCAGTGGGCCGCCACCGGAGAGGAGTTCGTCGTTGGAGAGCGGGCTGGGGAATTCCACCGGGACGTAGGCGCCCGCGTGGTCGTAGTGCCAGACCAGGTGGGACTGCTGGGCCGTCGACTCGAACATCTCCAGCAACTGCTCGTAGTCACCGCCGAGTTCGTCGACCGGCGTGACCGGGAGCTCGCACACCTTGAGCAGATAGGCGCGGCGCAGGAAGTGCAGCGCGTCGTAGTCGAAGCCGGCCACCGGGGCGACCTCGCCGGACAGGCCCGGCATGTACTGGTACACCGGCACCGGCGGGAGCCCGGCCTCGGCGAGTGCCTTGTTGTAGTGCGCGAGTTCCTCGGCGAACGGGTTGTCCGGGGTGTGGCACAACACGTCGACGAGCGGTACCAGCCACAGGTCACAGGCCAAAGAGGGCTCCTCGGATCGGGACGCGGCCACCGTCCCCGGTCTCGGGACGGCGCCGGTAGTGGTCAGGAAGAGTAGTCGGTGCGCGGCGGACTCAGGTCCCTTTGTGCAGGTCCCATACCCATACCCCGCCGGTCCACGTGCCCTCCCGCCCGGTCAGCTTCTTCAGGACCGTGCGCAGCGCGCCGTCGTTGGGCTGCGGGGCCAGCACCAGGCAGCCCGCCTTCCAGTAGGCGAAGTCCTGCTCGGCCTGGGTCTGCCAGTCCTTGCCGAGGGCCGGGATCACGCCCGTGTAGCGGACGTCGCGCAGCATGTTGGAGGTGATGCGCGGGGCGGCGCCGTAGATGCCGATGTGGTCCGGTCCCCAGGGGCCGTTGTAGTAGCCGCCCGGGATCCGGAAGCCGAGGTGGGCGGCCGTCTGCCAGTGCAGGCCCTCGGAGGCGCCCGGGTCGGGCAGCGGCACGGGGACGAGGGACTCGCCGGGGCGGACGTACGACTTCCACATGCCGGCGGCGATGAACTCCGGGACCGGCGCCCGGTCGGTGGACTTCAGCGGGGCCGGGATCAGCGGGAGCAGGGCGAGGGTGACGCCGAGGAGGCCCAGGTACTGGGTGGCGCGGTCGCGGGAGACGGCGACGCGGTCCAGGGCGAGGGCGAGGAGCATGCCGAGGGCGGGGGCGCAGATCATCGCGACCCGGCCCTCGATCACCGACTCGAAGAGCGGCTTGTGGGCGACCAGCGCCCAGGGGCCGGGGACGACGGTGTCGGTGAGCGGGATGCGGATCTTCTGGCCGAAGGAGAGCACGGCGGCGGCCAGGGCGGTGAAGGCGAGCGCCTTGACGAGCGCGCGGTCCCAGAGCCGTACGGTGATCGCGAAGGCGGCGGCGATCAGCGGCCAGCCGTAGAACGCGTTCTGCTCGGTGGGGTTGAGGGAGAGCGCGTTCGCCGTGTCGGCGTCGCCCGCGATCAGGGAGCGTTCGGCGAAGGCGAGCATCGACAGCGGGCTGTTGCCGGCGTTGTCGCCGTGCGCGATGCCGGCGTAGCTCTGCGGTCCGGCGAACTGCCAGTACAGGGGGTAGGCGACGAGCGGGACGCAGACCGCGCCGGCGATCAGCAGGCCCTGGAGGAGGGGCCGCCAGGCGGCTCGGGCCACGTCCCGGCGCAGGGCACCGTAGGCGGCGGCGAACAGCAGCATGCCGAGGGCCGCCAGGAGGAGCGGTTCCTCGCCGAGGAGGATCTGGTAGGCCGTCATCAGGCCGAGCACGGTCCCGTCCCGGACCACGCGGGCGCCCGTGGCCAGGCGCAGGGTGCGCTCGATGATCAGCGGGATCATGAAGAGGACGACGAAGTTGGGGTGCGCGTTGGCGTGGCTGACCATCGGCGGCGCGAACGCGGCGAGCGACGCTCCGACGAAGGCCGCGGCCCGGTGCCGTACGACCCGTTTCGCCATCAGCCGGTACCAGGCGAACGCGGTGGCGGCCAGGCCGAGGGTCATGCACAGGCTGAGGGCGAGGGCCGGACCGAACAGCAGCGTGACGGGCGCGAACGGCACCGACAGGCCGAGCATCACCGTGTTCGCCATCAGGTTGACCCCGTCGGGGAAGCCCTGGAGGTCGGTGAAGAACGGGTTGTGCAGGTGGGCCACGTTGTGGGCGGTGACCGCGAAGAACCACTCCCACTGGTTCTGGTCCTGCATGGAGTCGGTCAGGTAGCGGTGCGCCGGGTCGAAGAAGCGGCCCGAGTACAGGGTCACCGACATCAGCAGGAACAGCACGGCGGCGAGGAGGTGGGCGCGGCTCAGGGTGCGGGCGCGGATGCGGGCGAGGTCGGTGAGGACCCGGGGGTAGGCGAGCGGGCCGACCTTGGAGCCGGGCTGGTGGCTCCAGCGGACCGGGACCTCGGCGACCGGCAGCCCGGCCCGGTGGAAGTGGTGCAGCACCTCCACGTCGATGCCCCAGCCGTCCAGCCGGGCGGCGCCGAACGCCTCCCGGGCCCGGTCGCCCTCGAACAGCTTGAACCCGCACTGCGTGTCCCGTATCCCGGGCACGGCCACCGCGCGGATCAGCACGTTCCCGGCGCGGCCCATCAGCTCGCGCACCCGGTGCTGCCGGTTCGCTATGTCGGCGCCCGGCACCGACCGGGAGCCGATCGCGGCAGCGTTGCCCTCGCTGAGCGCCTTGTCGAGCCGCTCCAGTTCCTCGATCGGCGCGGCCAGGTCGGCGTCGGTGACCAGTACCCGCCGCCCGCGGGACTCGGCGACGCCGAGGCGCAGGGCGTGTCCCTTGCCCCGGTTGCGGTCACCGGTGACGAGCCGGACGCCGGGCCGGTGCAGCTCGGGCACCTCACGGGTGCCGTCGGTCGAGCCGTCGTCGGCGACGATCACCTCCCAGGAGCCCCAGCGGCCCGCGGTCTCGGTGAGGTAGCCGGTGATGGCGTCGAGGGTGGGGCCGAGGCGGGTCTCCTCGTTGTAGGCGGGGACGACGACGGACAGGTCGACGGCGCCGGTGCCGGTGCCCATACCGGTACGGTCGCTCATCCGGCGGCCAGCCGCTCGATGAGGTCGAGGGCGTGGGCGTTGGCGGCGGCGACGATCGCGCGGGCGCCCTCGGCCTCCCGGCGGGCGAGCGCGTCGACGAGGTCGGTGTGCCCGGCCCACAGCCGGCCGCGTATGTCGGGCAGCCGGCGCAGGTGCTGCACCGCGCACACCCAGGACTGCACGCGCAGCCGGTGCAGGAAGTCGGCGAGGTAGGGGTTGCCGAACAGATTGCTCAGCTCGCGCCAGAACCTGAGGTCGTAGCCGATCAGCACGGTCAGGTCGCCGGAGGCGGCGGCCCGCTGCGCCTCCTCGCCGCGCCGGCGCACGGCGGCCAGGGCGGCGGCGGTACGGGGGTCCTCCGGGACGCGGAACGCGGGGTGGCCGTCGCCGAGGGCGCTGAACATGCCGTTGGTGACGAGGGCCCGGGCGTCGATCATGTGCCGGTAGTCGGCGAGGGAGTACTCCGGGACCCGGAAGCCGCGGTGCTGGTCGGCCTCCAGGATGCCCTGCGCGGACAGGTCGACGAGCGCCTCGCGGACGGGGGTCGCGGAGACGCCGTACTGGTCGGCGATCTCCTTGACGGTGAAGGCGCGGCCCGGCTGCAGCCGTCCGGCCAGCACCTCGTCGCGCAGGGCGTCCGCGATCTGCTGGCGCAGGGTGCTGCGTGTCACGGCGACGTTGCCGGGCATCGTCCGGGCCTCTCCTCACGCGTTCGGGTGACATGCTCGCACGTACTCGCCTACACGTACGAGCACGCCACCTTACGCGTTCGGCTGCCGCCGACGTCAGCGGTGGTCCGGCGCCTGGCCCGGCGTCGTCCGCGCCCCCGCCCGGCGGTGTCTGCGGCCTGGCCCGGCGTCGTCCGCGCCCCCGCCCGGCGGTGTCTGCGGCCTGGCCCGGCGGTGTCTGCGGCCTGGCCCGGCGTCGTCCGCGCCCCCGCCCGGCGGTGTCTGCGGCCCGGCCCGGCGGTGTCTGCGGCCTGGCCCGGCGGTGTCTGCGGCCCGGCCCGGCGTCGTCCGCGCCCCCGCCCGGCGGCTTCCGTTCGTCGGCGGGTGCGGGGTGTCCGTGGCTTGTCGCGCAGTTCCCCGCGCCCCTGAGGGGCGCGTTCGCGCGGGCGGAGTGAGGTGGTGGCCCGGATGCGGCGGATCGTTTCCCGGTGGGTCCTCCTGGCGGTTCCCGGCTCGGCCGACAGGCCGACGCGACACCGGGCCGGGCCACTGCCAGGGCGCCAGGGCCGGCCGGTCGGTGCGGCGCCGGGCCCGGTGACGCGCTGCTGAGCCCGGCCGGGCCAGGCCTATGCGGTGGTGTGGCCGTCGGCGACCGTCAGGGCCGCGTCGAGGGCCGCGAAGCCCTCCTTCAGTTCGGGCTCGGTCACGTTGCACGGGGGCACCACGTGGGTGCGGTTCATGTTCACGAAGGGCCACAGGCCGTGCTGCTTGGCGGTGGCGGCGAACGCGGCCATGGGCGCGTTCGCCTCGCCGGTCGCGTTGTACGGCACGAGCGGCTCGCGGGTCTCGCGGTCCTTGACCAGCTCCAGCGCCCAGAACATGCCGGTGCCGCGCACCTCGCCGACGCTGGGGTGCCGCTCGGCCAGCTCGCGCAGGGCGGGCCCGACCACGCTCTCGCCGAGCCGCCGGGCGTTCTCCACGACTCCCTCCTCCGCCATCACGTTGATCGTGGCGACGGCGGCGGCGCAGGCCAGCGGATGCCCGGAGTAGGTGAGGCCGCCCGGGTAGGGGCGCTTGCCGAAGGTGTCGGCGATCTTCTCCGAGATGGCGACACCGCCGAGCGGGACGTACCCGGAGTTCACGCCCTTGGCGAAGGTCATCAGGTCGGGGACGACGTCGTACAGACCGGCCGCGAACCACTCGCCGGTCCGCCCGAACCCGGCCATGACCTCGTCGAGGACGAACACGATGCCGTGCCGGTCGCACAGCTCCCGCACTCCGGCGAGGTAGCCGGGCGGCGGCATCATGATCCCGGCCGTGCCGGGGACGGTCTCCAGGATGATCGCGGCGATCGTCCCCGGACCCTCGAAGGCGATCGTCGTCTCCAGGTGCTCCAGCGCCCGCGCGCACTCCTGCTCCTCGGTCTCGGCATAGAAGCGGGAGCGGTACAGGTAGGGCGCCCAGAAGTGCACGGCGCCGGCCGTGCCGCTGTCGGAGGCCCAGCGGCGCGGGTCGCCGGTGATGTTCACGGCCTGCTGCGTGCCGCCGTGGTACGAGCGGTACGCCGACAGCACCTTCGGGCGGCCCGTGTGCAGCCGGGCCATCCGCACCGCGTGCTCGACGGCGTCGGCGCCGCCGTTGGTGAAGAAGATCTTGTCCAGGTCACCGGGGGTCCGCTTGGCGATCAGCCGGGCCGCCTCCGAGCGCGCCTCGATGGCGAACGCGGGCGCGAACGTCGTCATCCGCGCGGCCTGCTCCTGGATCGCGGCGACCACCTTGGGGTGCTGGTAGCCGATGTTCGTGTAGACGAGCCCGCTGGCGAAGTCCAGGTACCGCTTGCCGTCGTAGTCCCAGAAGTACGACCCCTCGGCGCCGGCGACGGCGAGCGGGTCGATGAGCTCCTGGGCCGACCAGGAGTGGAACACGTGCGCACGGTCCGTGGCCTTCACTACGGCGCCGGCTTCGGGGTGGGGCTGAGGGGTCATGTCGGCGAGCGTAAATGTCCGCCATGCGGAAGCGGTATCGGCGTCTTGTTCTGTGGGCGGAGGCTTTTTACGACAGGTTGTCGGGTGGACGCCTCCCGCGGTACGCCCGCCCCGGGCGCCGGAGGGGCGGGGCGGGTCGGGGTCGCCTGTCGTCGAACCCTGTTACGGAACCGTAGACGGAGGGCCGTACGACTCCCCGGGGGCCCGCACTATTCTCGGTCCGTTGCACACATGTGGGGGGAAGGCGGGGCGGCCATGGAGAAGCTCGGGCCGGGCGATCCGCAGGGGATCGGGGCGTACCGGCTGCTGGCGCGGCTGGGCGCGGGCGGCATGGGGCAGGTGTACCTCGCCCGCTCGGACCGGGGCCGTACCGTCGCCGTGAAACTGGTCCGCGAGGAGCTGGCCGCGCAGGAGGAGTTCCGGGCGCGGTTCCGGCAGGAGGTGCGGGCCGCGCGGCAGGTCGGCGGGCACTGGACCGCGCCGGTGCTGGACGCGGACACCGAGGCCGCCGTGCCGTGGGTCGCCACCGGGTACGTCGCCGGTCCGAGCCTGCAGCAGGTCGTCGGCCACGACCACGGGGCGCTGCCCGAGCGGTCGGTACGGATCCTGGGCGCCGGGCTGGCGAACGCGCTGAAGGACATCCACGCGGCCGGGCTGATCCACCGCGACCTCAAGCCGTCCAACGTGCTGGTCACCATCGACGGCCCGCGCGTCATCGACTTCGGCATCGCACGGGCCCTGGAGACCGTCACGGACGGCGGCCTGACCCGGACCGGCGCGCTCGTGGGCTCGCCGGGCTTCATGGCGCCCGAGCAGGTGCGGGGCGACCGCGTCACCCCGGCCTGCGACGTCTTCTGCCTCGGCTCCGTCCTCGCCTACGCCGCCACCGGCACGCTGCCCTTCGGCAGCACCGACAGCGGCGTGCACGCGCTGATGTTCCGCATCGCCGAGCACGAACCCGACCTGGAGGCAGTGCCCGAGGGGATCGCCGACCTGGTCCGCGCGTGCCTGCGCAAGGACCCGGCCGCCCGGCCGACCCTGGACCAGATCCTCCAGCGCACGGGCGCCGAGGACACGGTGACCGGCGGCCGCTCCCGCGACCCGTGGCTCCCGAGCGCGCTGGTCGCCCAGCTGGGGCGCCACGCGGTGGACCTGCTGGAGGTGGAGGACCCTGCGGGGGAGGGGGCTGCGGGGGCGGGGGCTGTCGGATCTGCGGGACCTGCGGGGGCGGGTGCGGGTGCGGGGGCGGTCGTGCCGCCGGTGCCGGTTGTGGCGCCGGGGTTGCCGGGCGGGTCTCCGGGGCTTCCGGGTGGGACGCCGGTGCCGGGTGGGCCGCCTTCAGAGCTGAACCATCTGCCGACCATGGTGGCCGGGCAGACTCCGCCGCCTCCGGGGTACGCCCCGGCCGGCGGCACGTACGGCTACCCGCAGCAGACGCCGGCGCCGCCCGCGCCGTACGCCTCCTACGCCCCCTACGGCGGCGGGCTCGGGGCCACCCCGCCGTACCCGCCCGGGCCGGTGACGGCCGGGTTCGGGCAGGAGCCCGAGCGGCGGAGCGGACGCTCCACGGCGCTGCTCGCGGTGATCGCGGTGATCGTGGCGCTGGGCGCGGGCGGGGCGGTCTACGCGCTGATGAACCGGGGCGGGCACGACACGGCGGGCGGCACGGGAGGGGGCAAGGGGGGCCCGGGTCCCACGGCCACGGCTAGTACGTCGCCGACGACGTCTTCCTCGGCATCAGCGTCGGCGTCGGCGTCTGCTTCGGCGGGGGCGATTCCGGACGCGTATCTCGGGACGTGGCAGGCATCGATCGAGAACGCCAACGGGTCGAATCCGCGTGCGCTGACGATTCAGCAGGGGGAGGTGGGCGACGCCGTGTTGACGCTGATCGCCGACGGGCCCACGGCCGGTGGGGGGACGTACCACTGCGTCTTCTCCGCCCAGCTGGCCCAACAGCCGGGCGGGGCAGGGCCGTTGGAGATCGGCCCCTCCACGGTCACCTCCGGCGACCCCCTCTCCTCCTGCTCCCCCGGAGAGGCCACGGAGGTCACTTTGCAGCCGGACGGGACGCTGCGGCGAGCGAAGGTGGGGGGCGGCGAAAGCCTGACCTACACAAAGCAGTAGGGCTGCCGCCGGCTCGTTCGCGAGTGCGGGTCCGCTGTGGCTAGTCGCGCAGTTCCCCGCGCCCCTTACGGGGCACGTCGTAGCTGTGGCGCGTTCGGCGGCGCCCACCCGGCAGCGGCCCCAATACGACCCAGCTGCGGGCATGCGTGCCGCTAGGGGCGGCACGGGTGGGCGCAGCGGCACCCGGCGAGCGCCGGGGAGTGGACCCCACCCCCTCCGGCGGGCGGCACCCGGGGAGCGCCGGGGAGTGGACCCCACCCCCTCCGGCGGGCGGTGCCCGGGGAGCGCCGGTGAGTGGGCCCTCCTGCGGGCGGTGCCCGGTGGGTGCCGGGGAGGGGAGCCGGGCCCGGGTCCGTGGGCCTACCTCGGTTCTGGGGGGCGTTGGCGGGGCATGTTGGGGCGGGTGCCGTTGGTGGGGGGGAGGGGGTAGCGGCCGGGGCCGGACCCGGGGTCCGGGCGGGCGGCCGGGGACATGGACGCCTGGAGGCCCAGTGGCGCGGAGCCCGTGCGGAACTCCACCATCCAGTCGGCCGTCTCCGTCCGCACCAACTCGCTCACATCCTCCGAGAACCTCCGCAGCACCCCCAGACACCGCTCCGCCGCCTCACTCGCCGTCCCCTCCGCAGGACCCAGCACCTCCCGCACACTCTCCGACGCCCAGTCGAACTGCAGCACCTGCAACCGCCGCTGCACCGCCTGCGCCGTCGCCAGGTCCCTTATCCACCCGGACGTCACCCCGAAGAACCGGTCCACCCCCACGCACGCCACCGCGAGCAGCAGCGCCAGGTACCCCCAGGGGGCCACCCCGCCCACCACCCCGGTCAGATCCAGCAGCGGCAGCGCCGCCCCGCACACCGCCCCCGCCGCCGCCCCGCCCCGCAGCACCCGCGCGCCCCGCCGCTTCCACACCCGGTCCGCGAGGTACCACGCGGCGGTCTGCAGCGCCCCGCGCTCCACCCACCGGTACATCTCGTCGAGCCGCCGCGCCGGCTCGCCCCAGTCGCCGAGCGGCAGGCACCGCCCGGTCAGATCGCCCGGCCGCAGCCCGGCCGCCCCCTCACCCGGCCCGTCCTGCGGCGGACCCTCGGGCTGCATCTCCGGATGACCCACCCGGCACTCCCTCCGAACGACCGGTCACGTCGCGTGACAATCCCTGCACCATCCCTGCCGACACGCGGCACCCTTCCTACCGCCCAATGGGTGGCTCAGAGGCTCCTTTCCCGGCTTTTCCGCCCGGAAGTGGGCCTTGATCAGGTATAGGACTGCCCCCTCTCTCACTCGAAAGAGTGGCGGAGCGATGGCCGCGTGGACCACGTAGGCTCGTGCACAAGGAGTAGGACGAAGAGGAGCTGATCGTGATCCCCGGTGGTGGCCAGCCCAACATGCAGCAGTTGCTCCAGCAGGCCCAGAAGATGCAGCAGGATCTGGCCCGCGCCCAGGAGGAACTGGCGAACACGGAGGTCGACGGGCAGGCGGGCGGCGGTCTGGTGAAGGCCACCGTGACCGGCTCCGGCGAACTGCGCGCGCTGTCGATCGACCCGAAGGCGGTGGACCCGGAGGACACCGAGACCCTCGCCGACCTGATCGTGGCCGCCGTGCACGCGGCGAACGAGAACGCGCAGACGCTCCAGCAGCAGAAGCTCGGCCCGCTCGCACAGGGACTCGGCGGCGGCAGCGGCATTCCCGGTCTGCCGTTCTGACGCCGGGCCAACTACGGTACGTACCGACAGCTGAAGGAAGGGCGGTCCGGTGTACGAAGGCGTGGTCCAGGACCTCATCGACGAGTTGGGGCGGTTGCCCGGCGTCGGTCCCAAGAGCGCGCAGCGGATCGCCTTCCACGTCCTCCAAGCCGAGCCGACGGACGTCAAGCGGCTCGCGCAGGCGCTCCTGGAAGTGAAGGCGAAGGTCCGCTTCTGCGCGACCTGCGGCAACGTGGCGCAGCAGGAGCTGTGCAACATCTGCCGTGACCCGCGTCGCGACCCCGCGGTCATCTGCGTCGTGGAGGAGCCGAAGGACGTCGTCGCGATCGAGCGCACCCGCGAGTTCCGCGGCAAGTACCACGTCCTCGGCGGCGCGATCAGCCCGATCGAGGGTGTGGGACCCGACGACCTGCGTATACGGGAACTTCTCACGCGGTTGGCCGACGGGACGGTCACGGAGCTGATCCTGGCCACCGACCCGAACCTGGAGGGCGAGGCCACGGCGACGTACCTCGCCCGCATGATCAAACCCATGGGCCTGAAGGTCACCCGCCTGGCCAGCGGCCTCCCGGTGGGTGGCGACCTGGAATACGCGGACGAGGTCACCCTCGGACGTGCCTTCGAGGGGAGACGACTCCTAGATGTCTGACGCCACGCTGCACGCCACAGCGCAGAACCCGGACGACTTCGCGGTCCAGATCGCGGACCAGATCGAGAGTTTCCTGGTGGCGGTCACCGAGGTGGCGAAGGGCGACGAGCCCGACTCCGCCGTGCCCTTCCTGCTGCTGGAGGTCTCCCAGCTGCTGCTGGCCGGCGGCCGGCTGGGCGCCCACGAGGACATCGTCCCCGACGAGCGCTACGAGCCCGACCTGGGCCCGGAGGGCGACGCCGACACGCTGCGCGAGAACCTCGCCCGGCTGCTGGAGCCGATCGACGTCTACTCCGAGGTGTTCGACCCGTACGAGCCCCGTACGGCCCCGGTGCCGGCCCGTATCTCGGACGACCTCGCGGACGTCATCACCGACCTGCGCCACGGCATGGCCCACTACCGCGCGGGCCGCACCACCGAGGCCCTGTGGTGGTGGCAGTTCTCGTACTTCTCCAACTGGGGCGGCACGGCGTCCGCCACCCTGCGCGCCCTGCAGTCGCTGGTGGCCCACGTGCGCCTCAACCAGCCCCTGGAGGAGCTGGACGGCCTCGACACCGACCAGGCCATGGGCGACGAGACCCTGGAGTTCGAGGCCGGCCGGGTCATGGCGGAGGAGATCGGCGGCCCCCTCGGAATGCGCCCGGCGAAGTCCGAGTCGAAGTAGGGTGCGCCCGCCCCGCCTCAGTCACCGACCTTGAGCCACACCACGATGCCGACGGCGATGACGACGACCATCAGCGCCTTGCCGTAGAAGAAGGCGAGCGTGCTGCCGCTGATCGCCAGCCACATGCGCTGGCTGTGCCGCAGGCCGGGGATCCAGGACGCGGCCACCATGCCCAGCGGCATGAACACGCCCAGACTGAGGGGTGCGGGAAGAGGTGTCGTCAGCTGCCCCACCACGGCGAGCAGGAGGGCGACCGGCGTCCACACGGCCGGTACCACCCACCACGGGCGGGTGACGGCGGGCAGGGGAGACGGCGTCGTATGCATGCCCCCACTCCATCCCGCCGCCCCCGGCGCCCGGCACCGTACGCGTACTCATCCCGCCCGCCCCGCTACTCATGCACGCCTCGGCACTCCGCACCGCACTCCTTCCCGCGCTGTGACGCGGCGCACTTTGTGAGTGCTCCGGGCCGCGCTGGGCATGTGCCGGAAGCGGGCGTGCCGATGTCTCACCATGCGGGAGCAGGACGGTGAAATTCGGGCGCTCGATAGACTGAGCCGACACAAACGAACCGAGCGAGGAGCGCACGTGGGCCTTGTCGTGCAGAAGTACGGAGGCTCCTCCGTAGCCGATGCCGAGGGCATCAAGCGCGTCGCCAAGCGGATCGTGGAAGCCAAGAAGAACGGCAACCAGGTGGTTGTCGTGGTCTCCGCGATGGGCGACACGACGGACGAGCTGATCGATCTCGCCGAGCAGGTATCCCCGATGCCTGCCGGACGTGAGTTCGACATGCTGCTGACCGCCGGAGAGCGGATCTCCATGGCCCTGCTGGCGATGGCGATCAAAAACCTGGGGCACGAGGCCCAGTCGTTCACCGGCAGCCAGGCAGGCGTGATCACCGACTCGGTCCACAACAAAGCCCGGATCATCGACGTCACGCCGGGCCGGATCCGGACCGCGCTGGACGAGGGCAACATCGCGATCGTCGCCGGTTTCCAGGGCGTCAGCGCCGACAAGAAGGACATCACCACGCTGGGCCGTGGCGGTTCCGACACCACGGCCGTGGCACTGGCCGCCGCGCTCGACGCCGAGGTCTGCGAGATCTACACCGACGTGGACGGCGTGTTCACCGCCGACCCGCGCGTGGTGAAGAAGGCGAAGAAGATCGACTGGATCTCCTTCGAGGACATGCTGGAGCTGGCCGCGTCCGGTTCCAAGGTGCTGCTCCACCGCTGTGTGGAGTACGCCCGCCGCTACAACATCCCGATCCACGTCCGGTCGTCCTTCAGCGGACTGCAGGGCACGTGGGTCAGCAGTGAACCGATCGAGCAAGGGGACAAGAAGGTGGAGCAGGCCATCATCTCCGGTGTCGCGCACGACACCTCCGAGGCCAAGATCACGGTCGTCGGTGTCCCCGACAAGCCGGGCGAGGCCGCCTCGATCTTCCGGACCATCGCCGACGCCCAGATCAACATCGACATGGTCGTGCAGAACGTGTCCGCCGCCTCCACCGGGCTGACCGACATCTCCTTCACCCTGCCGAAGACCGAGGGCCGCAAGGCGATCGACGCGCTGGAGAGGAACCGCCCCGGCATCGGCTTCGACTCGCTGCGCTACGACGACCAGATCGGCAAGATCTCCCTGGTCGGCGCCGGTATGAAGACCAACCCGGGCGTCACGGCCGACTTCTTCACGGCGCTGTCCGACGCGGGCGTCAACATCGAGCTGATCTCGACCTCCGAGATCCGTATCTCGGTCGTCACCCGCAAGGACGACGTGCCGGAGGCCGTGCGCGCCGTGCACTCCGCCTTCGGGCTGGACTCCGACACCGACGAGGCCGTCGTCTACGGAGGCACCGGCCGATGAAGCCACGTCCGACGCTCGCGGTCGTGGGAGCGACCGGAGCCGTCGGCGCGGTCATGCTCCGGATCCTGTCCCAGCGGGCGGACATCTGGGGCGAGATCCGTCTGATCGCCTCCCCGCGCTCGGCCGGCCGCAAGCTGGCCGTGCGCGGCGAGGAGGTCGAGGTCGTGGCCCTGAGCGAAGAGGCGTTCGACGGGGTCGACGTCGCGATGTTCGACGTGCCCGACGAGGTCGCCGCCCAGTGGGCGCCGGTCGCCGTCGCGCGCGGCGCGGTCGTCGTCGACAACTCCGGGGCCTTCCGGATGGACCCGGACGTGCCCCTGGTGGTACCCGAGGTCAACGCGCACACCGCCCGGGTCCGCCCGCGCGGGATCATCGCCAACCCGAACTGCACGACCCTGACCATGATCGTCGCCCTGGGCGCGCTGCACGCCGAGTTCGGGCTGCGCGAGCTGGTGGTGTCGTCGTACCAGGCGGTCAGCGGGGCCGGGCGGGCCGGCGTGGACGCGCTGCGCGCCCAGCTGTCCCTGGTGGCCGGCACGGAACTGGGGACCAGCCCCGGTGACGTACGGCGGGCCGTGGGGGACAACACCGGGCCGTTCCCGGAGCCGGTCGCGCTGAACGTCGTCCCGTGGGCCGGGTCGCTCCGGGAGGACGGCTGGTCCTCGGAGGAGATGAAGGTCCGGGACGAGTCCCGCAAGATCCTCGGGCTGCCGAAGCTGCCGGTCGCCGTGACCTGCGTCCGGGTGCCGGTGGTCACCACGCACTCCCTGACCGTGCACGCCCGCTTCCAGGGTGAGGTCAGCGTCGACGGCGCCCGCGAGATCATCGCCACCGCGCCCGGCGTGGTGCTGTGCGACGACCCGGCCGCCGGGGAGTTCCCCACGCCGGCCGACGTGGTCGGCACCGATCCGACGTGGGTCGGGCGGGTCCGGCGGGCCCTGGACGACCCGACCGCGCTCGAACTGTTCGTCTGCGGCGACAACCTCCGCAAGGGTGCCGCGCTCAACACCGCGCAGATCGCGGAACTGGTGGCCGCCGAAGCGACGGCGTGACGCGGTCACGAGTCGTCGCCGCGACGCGGTCACGAGTCGTCGCCGCGACGCGGTCACGAGTCGTCGCCGCGATGGGGCGCCGGGGTCGTCGGCGCGATGGGGCGCCGGGGTCGTCGGCGCGACGGGGCGCCGGGGTCGTCGGCGTGACGAGACGAACAGTCATTCCCACGTAAGGGCTTTGTAGGATCACCGTAAGAAAATGTGCCGGAGCTGTGGTCCATACCACTTGAACCACACGTCCCGGCGACAGACGATTTTCTCCCCGCCTTCCGCAACCACGCGCAGGGCGGGGAGCGTCTTTGCGGTCACCCTTGCGGGGCGTGGCACGTGAAGACCGATGCGTGGGGACGCGATGGACGGGCGTGGGGACGCCCGGTCATCCGGGACATAGGGGATGAGCGGGACGCATGACGGGATCTGAGGCGTCGTCGGCTGTCGCACATGTGATGCCCGGCACGTACAACCCTGACGGGGGCAGACGTGTCCAACAGGCGTGGCAGAGGTACTCGAACTCAACTCGGCCCTGCGGCCGCCCCGCGCGGCGCTCGGGGCGCGTCTCGCCGGCGGCATGCCGGTGATCGCGCCCATGCCCGCGACGCGGCCGACCCGCATACCCAGCCAGCGTGACGGCGCGGAGGAGGCGGTGGCCGCCGGCACGACCGTCGACCACCTCACCGAGACCTACCGGGCGCACTACCGCTCGCTCCTCGGCCTCGCGGCGCTCCTCCTCGACGACACCGCCTCCTGCGAGGACGTCGTCCAGGAAGCCTTCATCCGCGTCCACTCGGCCCGCAAACGCGTCCGGGACCCGGAGAAGACCCTGGCCTATCTCCGGCAGACGGTCGTCAACCTCTCCCGCTCCGCCCTGCGCCGGCGCATCCTCGGCCTGAAGCTGCTCGCCAAGCCGATGCCCGACATGGCGAGCGCGGAGGAGGGCGCCTACGACCAGCTGGAGCGCCGCGACCTCATCAAGGCGATGAAGGGTCTGCAGCGCCGCCAGCGCGAGGTGCTGGTGCTGCGCTACTTCGCGGACATGACCGAGGCCCAGGTCGCCGAGACCCTGGGGATATCCCTGGGTTCGGTGAAGGCGTACGGCTCGCGCGGCATCGCCGCCCTGCGGGTGGCCATGGAGGCGGCGTCGGCATGAGCGCGAACACCAGTCGCAGCACCACCTCTCGTACGACCGCCACGAACCGACGCGCCCGCACGAACGCCCGTATGGACGCCGGTACAAGCGCCGGTACAAGCGCTTGTACGGGCACACGCACACGCCACCGCACGCTGGGAACGGAACTGTGAACCACGGCCCCGACGCCAAGGGCCCCGAGGAGCCCGGCCGAGAGCTGTCCCCGGACGAGCTGGCCCTGCGCCGGATGCTGCACTCGGCGGTCGACGACGTCGAACCGCAGGACGGCACGCTGGAGCACCTGCGCCGCGCGGTCCCGGCCCGCCGTGCCCGCAAGCGGCAGGCCTTCGTCGGCATGGCGGCCGCCGTGCTGTTCGTCGGCACCGCGATCCCCGCCCTGATCCACGTCTCCAACGCGGGCGGCACCGACCCCAACACGGCCATGGCCGGCCAGTCCTCCCAGGCGCAGGGCGGCACCGACCAGGGCAAGTACCCCGACGGCGGCACCGGCGACCAGCGCGATCCGGGCGGCCAGTCGGCCGGGCCCGGCAAGCACACCGGCAAGACCCCCCAACCGGACACGACCGGCGACGGCAGCACCGCCGCGGGCAGCGGCACCGACCCGCACGCCGGGACGATCGCCCCGACCGTCCCGGCGTGCACGTCGGCCCAGCTGGGCTCCGCCACCGCGAGCGCCGACGCCCCCGACTCCACGGGCGTCGTCTACGGCACCTTCCGCGTCGCCAACGTCTCCGCCACCGCCTGCACCGTGGACGGCCCCGGCACGGTCGCCGTGACCGCGCAGGGCGCCGCCGACCAGACCAAGCTCAGCACCGTCCGGCACGTGGCCGGGGACCCGGCGGCCGCCCTGCCCGACCCCAGCCTGGAGGTCGCCGCCCTGGTGCTGCAGCCCGGCTCCGCGTACGAGGAGAAGTTCGCCTTCGTGCCCTCCGAGACCTGCCCCGCCCCCGGCGACGGCACGGCCGGCGGCAGCACGGGCGGCCCCTCGCCCCAGCCGTCCCCCAGCCAGGGCGCCGGCACGAGCGGCGCCACGGACACGGGCGGTACGACCGGCACCTCGACCCAGCTCTACGGCGAGGACGGCACAGCCGACGGCAGCATCACCGTCTCCCACACCCCGGGGGCCGGCTCACCGGCGACGTCCGCACCGGTGCCGGACGCCTGCGCCGGGACGGTGTACTACACCGGGGTGCTGGCGGGGACGTAGGGCCGGGCGCGCGGGACGTAGGGCCGTGGGCGGGGACGTAGGGCCGGGCGCAGGACCTCAGAGCGCCGCCTGCTCCGTCTCCGCGTTCTTCTCCGGGGCCCGCCCCGCCTCTTCCGTCTCCGGGACCAGGCCGAGCGCCGCGTCCCGGGCGAACTCCACCTCGCGGCGCAGCAGCCGGAACCACATGAAGACCACGAAGCCCGCGAAGACGAACCACTCACCCGTGTAGCCGAGGTTCTGGAACGCCTTCAGGTCGAGCCCGGTGTTGCTGGGCGCGGTCGCGGGCACGGCCTTCATGCCGGAGTCCGCGTGCTTCAGGGTGATCCAGGCGTCGTACACCTTGTACGGCACCAGGTTGACCAGGGACGCCGAGCTGATCGCGGCCGTTTGACCGGCGGGCAGTCCGCCCTGTGAGCTGACCCCGTTGTCACCCGGTGTCTCGGAGGCCTGGAGGGCGCCGGTGACGGTGACCTCGCCGGTGGGCGGGGCGGGGGCCTTCGCCGCGTCGGGCGTGCCCGGCAGCCAGCCCCGTACGACGGGCAGGGCCCGGCCGGAGCCGGTGCGCAGCAGCGTCATCACGTAGTAGCCGGTCTTGTCGTCGAGCTGCCGGCCGGGCACCAGGAACTGCTTGTCGTAGTGGCCGGTCGCGGTGGCCAGGCGGCCCGAGGTGCTCTTGTCGACGGGCAGCAGACCGTCCAGCGGGCGGGCCGCCTCGCGCCGGTCGGAGGAGACCTGCTCGGTCGCGGCGCGCTGGTCCTGGACCCGCCCCTCGAACCGGCTCAGCTGCCACGATCCCATGAAGACGCAGAACGGGATGGCGAGCAGCACGAAGACGTTGATGCCCCACCAGCGGGGAGTCAGCAGAAACCGGTACACGCGTCAACGGTACGGCGCCCGCCCCGGTTCCCCGCCCGCGGGTCACCCCTTGCTCGCCCTGAGCGAGTAGATCAGCGGAATGCGGGGGTGGCCGTCGGGGAAGCGGTGGTAGCCGTCGCGGATCTCGAAGTTCTCGAAGCGCGGGAACAGGGACACGTCGTGCTCGTGCAGGAAGTCGACGCGCAGTCCGGTCGCGGCGAGCGCGGAGACCACGTCGCCGAGCGGGTGCTGCCACTCCACCGTGCGGTTGTTCACGGTGACGGCGGCCTCGTCGGCGTAGGTGCCGGGCTCGTCCCACACCTGGCCGTCCCGGGCGAAGTAGTCGCGCACGATCTGCGTGCCGGTGGCGTCGTCCAGGGCTTCGGTGATCGGGTGGAACTCGGCGAGGTAGAGGAAGCCGCCGGGGGCGACCAAGGAGGCGGCCGTCTCCGCCCAGCGGCGGATGTCGGGCAGCCAGCACAGGGCGCCGAGTCCGGTGTAGACGATGTCGTACGACGGCTCGGGCACGGCCCCGGGCGCGTCGTACACGTCGCTGGTGACGAAGGCGGCCCGGTCGGAGCCGTACCCGAGGTCGGCGGCGAGCGCGCGGGCCGCCTCGACGGCGGGGGCGGAGAAGTCCAGGCCGACGACGCGGGCGGCGCCGCGGTGCGCCCAGGAGAGGGTGTCGGTGCCGATGTGGCACTGCAGGTGCAGCAGCGACTTGCCGGTGACGTCCCCGACCTCGGCCGTCTCGAAGTCGCGGAGCACGTCGGGGTGCGCGCGGAAGCCGTCGAGGTCGTAGAAGGGGCCGGCGACGTGGAGGGGGACGCGCTCGTCCCAGTTGGCCCGGTTGTCCTCGCGCCAGCCGTCGGGGACGGAAGGCAGGGGAGTGACCGGCGGAGTGACCGGTGGGGCTGCGGGGGCGGAGGGGGCTGAAGCGGCTGACGGGGTTCCTGGAGCGGTCGGATGTGCGGCCTCTGTGGACATGATCGCAAAGTTATCCACAGGCTGCGGACAGCGGCCAGCGAATTGTGGGTGCGGCCAGGCAGTATGGGCGCATGACGGGTGCCATGAGTGAGAGCAGGACGCCGGGCGGTTCGCAGGTGCAGAAGTCGCCGGAGACAGGGGACGTGCCGGAGACACGGGACGTGCCGGAGATGCCGGACTGGGAGAAGCGCTTCCGCGCGCCGCGGGTGTCGCTGCCGGAGTGGGCGGAGGACGCGCCGGACCGCTCCCTGTTCGTCTCGAACGCGACGGGGACGTACGAGCTGTACGCGTGGGACCGGGCGACGGGCGCGCAGCGCCAGGCGACGGACCGGCCGAACGGGACGACGGACGGCGTGCTCTCCCCTGACGGCGCCTGGATCTGGTGGTTCGACGACAAGGACGGCGACGAGTTCGGCATCTGGCGCCGCCAGCCCTTCGGCGGCGGCGCGGACGACCCGGCCGTGCCCGGCCTCGCGCCCTCCTACCCGGCGGGCCTCGCCCTGTCCCGTGACGGCCGCACGGCGGTGGTCGGCCGCTCGACGGACGAGGACGGTACGACGATCCACCTCGCGCGGGACGGCGAGGAGATCGTGGAGATCTACCGCCACCGCGAGTCGGCGAACGTCGGCGACCTCTCCCACGACGGCTCCCTGCTGGTCATCGAGCACACCGAGCACGGTGACGCGATGCACGCGGCGCTGCGCGTGATGCGCCCGGACGGGACACGGGTCGCCGAGCTGGACGACACCGAGGGCGGCACGGTCGAGCTGGGCCTGGAGGTGCTGGGCTTCGCCCCGGTCGACGGCGACACCCGGCTGCTCATCGGGCACCAGCGGCGGGGCCGCTGGGAGCCGCTGGTGTGGGACGTGGCGACGGGGGAGCAGACCGACCTCGCCCTGGACCTGCCCGGCGACGTGAGCGCGGAGTGGTGCCCGGACGGCGCCTCACTGCTGGTCGCGCACAGTTACGAGGCCCGCAGCGAGCTGTACCGCTACGACCTGGCGAGCGCGGAACTGGCCCGGGTGCCGACCCCGCCCGGCTCGGTCTCGGGGGCGACGGCCCGGCCGGACGGCAGCGTGGAGTACCTGTGGTCGTCGGCCGCCGAGCCGCCGGCGGTCCGCTCGACCGCGGGCGGCGTGGTCCTGGACCCGCCCGGGATGGCGTGCCCGCCGTCGGTGGCCGTGGAGGACGTGTGGGTGGACGGCCCCGGAGGCCGCATCCACGCCCTCGTCCAGCGCCCGGCCGGCGCGACCGGTCCCCTCCCCACCGTCTTCGACCTGCACGGCGGCCCGACCTGGCACGACAGCGACTCGTTCGCGGCGGGCCCGGCGGCCTGGGTGGACCACGGGTACGCGGTGGTCCGGGTGAACTACCGCGGCTCCACGGGGTACGGCCGGGCCTGGACCGACGCGCTCAAGCACCGGGTCGGCCTGATCGAGCTGGAGGACGTGGCCGCGGTCCGCGAGTGGGCGGTCGCCTCCGGCCTCGCCGACCCCGCCCGCCTGGTCCTCACCGGCGGCTCCTGGGGCGGCTACCTCACCCTGCTCGGCATCGGCGTCCAGCCCGAGGCGTGGGCGGTGGGCGTGGCGGTCGTCCCGGTCGCGGACTACGTCACGGCGTACCACGACGAGATGGAGTCCCTGAAGGCGATGGACCGCACACTGCTGGGCGGCACCCCCGAGGAGGTCCCCGACCGCTTCGAGGCGTCCTCCCCGCTGACCTACGTCGACCAGGTCAAGGCCCCCGTCTACATCTCCGCCGGCGTCAACGACCCCCGCTGCCCCATCCGCCAGATCGACAACTACGTCAAACGCCTCGAAGCCCGCGGCGCCACCCACGAGGTCTACCGCTACGACGCCGGCCACGGCTCCCTGGTCGTCGACGAACGAATCAAACAGGTAACCCTGGAACTGTCCTTCACACAGAGAGCCCTGTCGACGCTGTAAAGCTCCGACGCCCCCTGCCAACGGCCCAACCGGCACACCCCCAGGCCAACAGCCCACCCCGGCCACCCGCGAACGACGGCGCGCCGCACCCCACAAGGGCTGCGGCACACCGCGCGCCCCACCCCCCGGGGCACCCGCCCGTCCGAGCGTGCCCCTGAGCATCAGTAATCCGCCGAAGCGCGCCCCCGCCCCCGGGGCGTCCGCCGGTTTTGGCGTGCCTTCCCGCAGCGGCGATCCGTCGTAGCGCGCCCCCCCAACCCACCCAAGCGAGCCGCCCGCCTGAGCTCCCACCCGCCGCAGAGAACGCGTGCGCCTCGGCCCGAGGCGGCAACTTTTCAGCCAAGTGAGTCGGGTGGGTGGGTGGGCCAAGGGGGGGCAGGGGGCGGAGCCCCCGGGGGTCAGCGGAGGCTGGCGAGGCCTCGTCGAGTCGCGGCGACGACAACCCTGTCACCGGCCCGGAGAACATAGTCCCGGCCGACCTCAGCCCGCCCCTCCAACGCCAGCACCCTCCACGCCCCGGCCCGGAACGCCTCCCCCAACGCCCGCCCCTCCAACTCCACATGCCCACCCACGTCCACCGCGGCGAACACCAACACCCTCCGCTCGACCGGAATCGCCCCCAGCACCTGCCGCCCCAGCATCGCCCCCGCGAACCCCGGTGCGGCCAAGTGCGACACACTCCGGCTCCGCGTCTGAGCCAGCGGATGCGCGGCCCGCAGAGTCCGGTACACCGCCGTGGCGAAGTCGTCGTCGTACAGCCGTAGCACCACCCGAAGATCCGGCCGCACGGACCGCGCGTACAGCACGGCCTCCAGATTCGTCGTGTCGGAACTCGTCACCGACAGCAGCGCATGCGCCCGGTGGATCTTCGCCGCCTCCAGCACCCCTTCCTGCGTCACATCCCCCAGCACCACCGGCACCCGCAGCCGCCGAGCCGTGGCCAGCCCCCGCGCCTCCGGGTCGGACTCCACGCACACCACGGGAATGTGCAGTTCCCGCAGCCGGGTCAGCACCCGCGTGCCGATCTTCCCCAGCCCGAGCAGCACCACGTGCCCGCCCAGCCCACGCGGGGGCTTCCGCAGCGCGGACGCCGTACGGAAGGTGCCCAGCCCCTCCAGGACGGCCGCCAGCAGCACCGGCAGCAACAGCAACCCGACCAGCCCGGACAGGAGTTGCAGGATCTGCCGCCCCAGGGACGCCCCGATCGCCGGATCGTCGATGGCGAACAGATCGAGCAGCGTCAGATAGAACGCCCTCAGCGGATGAATTCCGGTCACCACCGACAAGGCGACGCCGAGCGCGACGACGCACCCCACCAGCCCGGCCAGCGACCACCGCAGCCGGGGCGAGAACAGCGAACCCAGCGGCGGTACCGCGGCCCCCACCCCGCGCCCGGCGGCGGCCCCCGAGACCGACCCGTCCGAGGAGGTCACCTGCTCCAGCACCACGGAGCCCCGCGCCCCGGCCCGCCGTACCTCCTCGTCGTCCGGCAGCAGTCGCGGCCCGTGCTCCCCGCTGCCCTCGGACCCGTCCGCCCCGGCGGGATCGGTACTGGTCGCCGACAGCAACGCCAGCGTGCACAGCCCCGGTTCGGCGGGCCGCCCGGTCCCGGCCGGCAGCCGCTCCACGGCCCGCAGCAACAGCCCCTCGGTCTGTACGACCTTGCTGGTACCGGCGACAGCGGTCGCGGCCAGCGCGGGGGCGGCCGTATCGGCGTCGGACAGCACGGTCGTAGAAGCGGCGTCCGGTCGAGGCGACCCCCCGTCACTCCCGTCCCCGGCGGCCAACGCAGCCGTATGATCGAGAAGTTGCTCGATATGCTGCCCCAACCGCCGGTTGTAGAGCCGTAACACGAGTCGGACGCACGGATTGAGCCGGCGTGCGGTCAGGGCGGCCCGGATGTTGGTCTCGTCGTCCTCGTACACGAGCGCGAGCGCGGCGGCCCGCTCCACACCGGCCTCGGCGAACACGGCCTCGGTCAGTTCAGCGGCCTCCACCACGCGCTCGGCATCGGCCCGTTGAGCCGTTCCACCACCATGGCCCACCCCCGCGGAACCGTTCCCGCTCCCGTTCCCCGCCCCGCGCCCGACGGCGGCACTGACCACCCGGTCGAACAAGGCTACGGAAGCGGCACGCGCCCGGCCGACGACCGGCGTGCCCACCGTGCGCTCGTGCGGCGGTACGACGAGGACGACCTGCTCGCCGTACACTCCGCGCAACTCGGCGGCCAGCCGGTGCGCGAGCCCGTCGTCGCCGCACACCACCATGTGCGACGACGGATCACCGGGCGCAGCTTGAAAGGGAACGCTTGCCACGAGGGAAAAGACTGCCCCAAGAACCCGTCCGGTTCCAGAAACGCCTGAACACGGCGGCAGTGACCCGCGTACCGAGAGCGAGGGAGCACACAGCCGGAGGGACACCAGTGGCCACAACCGAACACACCACAACCACACCCCTCAAGGCGCCCCCTGCCGCTTCCACCCCCGCTCCACACCCTGACCGCCCCCGCCGCCTGACCTCCCCCCTGGTCCTCACCCTCACCCTCCTCCTCGCGGTCCTCGCCCAGTCCCCCCTGCGCGGAGCCCTCGGCACTCCCGTGATGCAGACCTGGATGACGGTGTTCGTGGCCGTGACCGTCCAGGCGCTGCCCTTCCTGGTGCTGGGAGTGCTGCTCTCGGCGGGGATCGCGGTGTTCGTCCCGCCCTCCTTCTTCGCCCGCGCCCTGCCCGCCCGCCCCGCGCTGGCCGTACCGGTGGCCGGGCTGGCGGGCGCGGTGCTGCCGGGCTGCGAGTGCGCGTCGGTGCCCGTGGCCGGCGCGCTGGTCCGCCGGGGCGTCACCCCGGCCGCCGCCCTGGCCTTCCTCCTGTCCGCGCCCGCGATCAACCCGATCGTGCTGACCGCGACGGCGGTCGCCTTCCCCCGGAACCCGGAGATGGTCCTGGCCCGCTTCCTCGGCAGCCTGCTGGTGGCGTGCGCGATGGGCTGGCTGTGGCAGCGGCTGGGCCGCACGGACTGGCTACGACTGCCCGCGCACGCCCCGCACGAGGGCGCGACGAAGGGGGAGACGTTCTGGAACTCGGTGCGCCACGACACCGTGCACGCGGGCGGCTTCCTGGTGCTCGGCGCGATGGCCGCGGCCACGCTGAAGGCGGCGACCCCGGCGACCTGGCTGCGTACGGCGGCGGACACCCCGGTGCTGTCGATCCTGGCCCTGGCCGTCCTCGCCGTACTGCTCTCGATCTGCTCGGAGGCGGACGCGTTCGTGGCGGCCTCCCTCACCCAGTTCTCCCTGACGGCCAAGCTGGTGTTCCTGGTGGTGGGCCCGATGATCGACCTCAAGCTGTTCGCGATGCAGGCCGGCACTTTCGGCCGCGGTTTCGCACTGCGTTTCGCCCCGGCGACGTTCGCCCTGGCCGTGGCGGGCGGCATCGTCACCGCAGCGGTGCTGCTGTGAACCGCCCGGCACAGGCGGCGACCCTGTTCCTGCTCGGCGCGGCCCTCCTCCACGCGGGCCTGACCGACCTCTACCTCCGCTACGTCAAAGCGGGTCTACGCCCGCTGCTGCTGGCGTCGGGAGCGGTCCTGATCGTGGCCGCACTGGCGACGGCCTGGTACGACCGACGCCACAACCGCCCCACCCCCGCGAACCAGGCCCCGCCCACCCCCACGCGCCCCGACCACGCCGGGCACCTCGACCACCCCGACCACGCCCACCCCGAGCCCCGCATCTCCTGGCTCCTGGTCCTCCCTGTCCTCGCCCTGATCCTCATCGCGCCGCCCGCCCTCGGCTCCTACAGCGCCCTGCGCACCGGCACGGCCCTCCAGAAACCGTTCGGCTACACCGCCCTGCCACCTGGCGACACCCCTCTCCCCCTCAGCCTCGTCGACTACGCGGGCCGGGCCGCCTACGACCACGGCCGCTCCCTGCACCACCGCCCCGTCCGCGTCACCGGCTTCCTCGCCCTGGACCGCAAGGGCGCCCCCTACCTGGTCCGCATGGCCCTCAACTGCTGCGCGGCGGACGCCCGCCCCGTGAAGATCGCCCTGACCGGCAAGCTCCCGCCGGTCCTCCGCCCCGACGCCTGGCTGGAGGTGACCGGCACCTACACCCCGCTCCGGACGCGCGACCCGGTGAACAACGGCCTCATCCCGTACCTGAAGGTCACCTCGGCCCACCCGGTCCCGGTACCGCACGACCCGTACGACGAGACCTGGAACACCTGAGCCGGAGCCTTGAGCCCTGGGCCCACGGTCAGACGGGGGCGGCGGCGGTCCGGGGCGCACCGCGGAAGACCTGGCCGGCGTGCCAGGACCGGTGGGCCGCCGCGACCGGCGCGATGCCGGGCTGCGGCCCGATCAGCGGCCGCCCCGCGAGCGCGGTGACGTGGGCGCGAGCGGCCGCACTCCGCCCGACGAACCGCTGCGAGACGAGGACCCGGTGGCCCTCACCTATCCCGAGGACACCCTTGTCGAAGAGCTTGTGGTGCAGCGAGCACAGGCACACCCCGTTGTCGACGTCGTCCGGCCCGTCGAAGGCCCACCACCGCACGTGCGCGGCCTCCAGCCCGACGGGCCCGGAGTCGAGCATGCCGTCGTAGCCGCAGAAGGCGCACTGGTACTCGTAGGCGGTCAGCACCAGCTCCCGCATCCGCCGGTCCCGCTGCCGCCGTGCGGGTGTGCCCGGCGCACCGGCCTCCGCCGACTCCAGTTCCAGTCCCACCGCCTCGCACAGGTCCGGGTGCAGGGAGGGCGGGAAGTGCAGGTCCAGCAGCACCCGGGCGATACGGCCCAGCAGTGACGGCTCCCGCAGCAGCGCCGCCCGCAGGTCGGGGGCCAGCCGCCCGGTGGCCCCGGACGCCCGCAGCAGCCGTACGCCCGTGCCGGGACTGCCCGGCCCCTGGTCGGTCCGGACCTCCCACACGCCGTCGCTCACCAGATGATGGAAGGGATAGGCGGGCGTCGTCGGCCTCACCGGCCCGTACTCCGCGAGGAGTTGCCGCAGCTCACTCTCCACCGCGCTGTAGACCAGCCGCCCTTCGGCATCCTCCTGGAACCGGCCCAGCGCGTAGAGCAGCAGCAGGGGCTTGTGCGGCGCCCGTACCCCGTCCCGGCTCCACTGCCGTAGCTTCGCCGCACGCTCGACCCAGTCCATGACGGCTGATCGTAAACCCACCCTCGCGAAGGCCCCGGCGTGTTCGCCCGACCGCCGAACCGGACCCTGCACCAAGCTGTACCAGCCCCCTCCCGGCCCCCGAAGGGATCAACTCCCCGTGACCGCACACACCCTGCACCCGATCGGCCGCGTGGAATCGACGCTGACCGACCTGGCCGACGCACCCCGGCAGCCCGACGAGGGCGCCCCGGACGCCTGGCTGGTCCTCGACGAGCGGTACGCCCCCGCCCTGGACGGCCTCACCCCCGGAACGGACGTCCTGCTCCTCACCTGGCTGGACCGCGCCGACCGCGACACGCTCACCGTCCACCCGCGCGGCGACCTCACCCGCCCCCGCACCGGCGTCTTCGCCACCCGCTCCCCGGACCGCCCCAACCCGATCGGCCTGCACACCGTCCACATCACCGCCATCACCGGCACCCGAGTCCACGTCAACGGCCTGGAAACCCTCGACGGAACCCCGATCCTGGACATCAAACCCCTGCTGACACCGGAACGTTGAGGACGTAGAGCACGGGCCGACCCGAAGGCCACGGCCCCCTCAGTCAGGCAGCACGGGTCGCTGCGGCCGTCCGGCAGTCGCGGCAGCGGTCGGGGCCGCCCGCGCGGATGGCGCGTTCGCAGCCGCCCTCGCAGGTCTGCAGGGGACGTACCGGTGGCCGGGACGGGGCCGGGGGCAGCGGTGGGGGTGCGGGGAGCGGGGTCTCGCGGAGGCGGAAGGCGAGGATGCCGGCCGGGCGGACCAGCAGGTGGTCCGGGAGCCCGGCGGTCAGCAACGAAATGATCTGGGAACGCCCGACCCCGGCCGCCAGCCACGCGCCGACGGCCGGAGCCAGCCGTACGGCCTCCCGCTCCGACAGCACCAGACGCGGATCCACGCGGCGCAGCGAACGCAGCACGTCGACTGCCTCGGGATCGGCGTCGGAGAGCGAGGCGAGCGAGGGCCGTGCCTCCGGGGGCGCGGCCGCTTCCCGTACGACGACTTCGGGTACGGCCTTCTCCGTGCTCGGGGAGCTTCGGGGCCGGGGCGGCTTCGGTGGGGTACCGGGGTCGGGGGCGGCGCCGCCGGGTACGTCGTAGAAGAACGTCCGCGTCCGGATCTGCCCGCTCGCCAGTCGCTCGCGGCGGCGTTCCAGGTACCCGGCGCCCTCCAGCTCCCGCAGCGCCCGCGAGATCAGGATCTCGCCCTCGGCGAAGTGCGCGCACAGGGCGGAGACGGTCACGGGGGCGCCGTCGGGGAGCGAGGCGATGTACGCCGCGACGCCGATCGTGACCGCGCTGCCGCGCCGCTGGGCGAGGGCGTTGGAGATCACGGTGAAGTCGGCCGTCAGCCGGGTGCGTACGTGAATCACGCCGGAAGTGGGAGCTCCGGCGTCGGCGCGCAGGCGCGCGTTAAACTGCGAGTCAGCCATCGGGAAGAGGTTTGCTTCCTGATCGGTCAGGCCCTCGTTCGGGATGCCAGTCCCGGCGGGGGCCGTCGTCTGTGTGCGGTTGTCGCGGCGAACGTAGCCGTCCGTCTCCCGCCCCCGCAAGCTGGTCACTCGGACGGGTGACGTGGGCTTTTGGGCCGGGGAGGGTGGGTGGGCGGGTAGTTCTTTCTCCCGGTTCTTTGAGGAGGTCCGTGGCCCGCCGGACCCTCGCGGACAAGGGTCCGGTGAGCCCGGAAGGCGGACGGCGACCGGCGCCCGGCCCGCCTCAGTGACGGTGGCGTACGGCCTTCAACTCGCCTATGAACACGGCCCAGGAAGCGGCGTCGAAGCACAGCGCCGGACCGGCCGGGACCTTGCTGTCACGGACGGGGACGACGGCCGGGAACCCGTCGGCCACCTCCACGCAGTCGCCGCCCGCCTGATTGCTGTAGCTGCTCCTGCGCCAGACGGCGACGGTCAGATCGGGACGGGAGATTCGCGCCACGGTAGTTGCCCTCCATCGTGGACCGGATCACGTCGAGTGACATGAGCGGGGGCAGGGCTGCCGCCCGCAGCCGATCGTAAATCACCGTGTAGCGGCTGACATCGGCCGGTTCTTCGATGAGTTGGCCGTAGTCCGCGCCTTCCGTGTAGGCCACGTCCGTGCCGTCCGGCATGGTCAGGAGCGTCAGTGATCCGCCCATGGACTCGTGCCCGCCCTGGTCGAACGGCAGGACCTGCACCGTGATGTGGTGCTCCGTCGCCGCGTCGAGGAGCCGGACCAACTGCTTGCGCATCACGGCGCTGCCACCGATCGGGCGCCTGAGCACTGCTTCGTCCAGGATCACCCACAGCTCCGGCCGGTCCGGTGAACTGAGCCTTTCCTGACGGCCCATGCGGGCTGAGAGCCGCTCCTCCAACTGCTCCTCACCATCCAGCAGCGCGTCCAGACTGAGTACAGCCCTGGCATAGTCCTCGGTCTGCAAAAGACCGGGCACCACGTGGGCGGCGTACTGCCGAATGATGACGGCTCGCTCGGCGTACTCCATGAACCGGCGGGACCAATCGGGGAAGGCCTCTCGGTAGACGTAGGGCCAGAGCTCGATGAGCAACTCGTCCGCCCCGAGGGCCACATCCAGGGAACGGGTCAACTCCAGGGTCGGTTTGGCCCCGGAAGCACGCTCGATCTGGGTGATGCGGCTGCTCACCACGTGGGCCAGGGCGCCGAGTTCGGACTGGGTCAGTCCGGCGGCGATACGGAGTCTGCGGACACGCGCTCCGAAGAGGACGGCCATGGACGCGCTGGGGTCGATTGCGTTGGCCAAAGCGTCACTTCCGTTCCTTACGGGGTGAAAAGTAAGGCTGCGTCACCTGTCGAGCGTAGGGCGAGCGGACGAGTCTTGAGTACGGAACGTGACGACTCGTACACGACGGACGACGGACGTATGACGGAAGTACGACGGACGTACGGCCGCTCGGGCTCGACAGACAAGGACGGAAGCGCAGTGCTGACAGGAACGACGACTTCGGCATCCGGGGCACCCGAGGCCTCCGAACCCCGCGCTTTCACGGGGCAGTTCGCGTCGACGCCGAAGGGCGCGCGGCTGGCTCGGTGGACGGCCGTACGGCGCATGGAGGAGTGGGGTTGGCCGCCGGAGTCGGACGAGTCGGGCGCGGTGGCCCTGGTCGTAGGGGAACTCGCGGCGAACGCCGTACAGCACGGGCGGTTGCCAGGGCACGAGTTCGGGCTGCGGCTGTCACTGGACGCCGACGAGGGGGTGGTCCGTATCGAGGTCGCGGACGCGGCGTCGGGGAAGCGCCCGCCGCTGACGCCGCCGGTGTCGTGTCCCGAGGGGGAGTCCGGGAGGGGACTGCTGCTCGTGGATTTTCTGGCGGTGCGGTGGGGTTCGGCGCCCCGGCGTCCGATGGGCAAGACGGTCTGGGCGGAGGTGGCGCTGGGGGAGCCGGCCCGCTGACGGCGCGGGCGGGAAGGCCGGCCCCCGGTCACTCAGTCGAGGCAGAACTCGTTGCCCTCGACGTCCTGCATCCCGAGGCACGACTCGTTGTATTCGTCGGCGAGCAGCAGCTTCCCGCGTACGGCGCCGAGTGCGACCAGCCGGGCGCATTCGGCCTCCAGCGCGGCCACGCGCTCCTCGCCCCGGAGCCCGGGGCCGACCCGTACGTCGAGGTGCACCCGGTTCTTGACGACCTTGCCCTCGGGAACCCGCTGGAAGTACAGCCGCGGGCCCACGCCGGACGGATCGGCGCAGACGAACCCGGCGCCCTGACGCTCCGGCGGGAGCGACTGGTCGTACTCGCTCCAGCTGGCGAACCCCTTAGGGGGCGGGGGCACGACGTACCCCAGGACCTCGCACCAGAAACGAGCGACGCGCTCGGGTTCCGCGCAGTCGAAGGTGACCTGGACCTGCTTGATCGACGTCATCGCGCCATCGTAGGGCGGGACCCCGAGGCAGGAGCAACCAATAAAAATGGGCCACGGCGACGGCTAGGCCGCCTCGACCCCCGCGGATCCGGCGTCCGAGCCGGCGGGCTCCCTCTCATGGTCGTCTTCCCGGATGTCGGGGGCCTGGAAGGGATTGGTCGCCGGGGGCGGCGACGCGGCGGCGGAGCAGCGGGGCTGCTCCTCCAGGGCGGAGAACAGCGATGTCGGTTCGATGAGGGGACTCTCTTTCGCTTCAGCCCCCGGAAGGGACTGGTGTGCCGTAACCGGGCACGGCGGTTCTACAGTTTGGCCATCTTGGCGTACGGACTCAAGATCCGCATCTGCGCCGACCCGAAGTCCACGAGCGCGGCGACTCCGTCCTCGACACCGATGACCCGGCCGAGGCCGTACATGTCGTGCGAGACCTGGTCCCCCACAGCGAAGTGCTTGGGCGCCGGCGGAACCGGCGCACGGAAGGGGCTGGTAGGCAGATGGCGCTTCGGCGCGGCAGGCTTTGTCATGGCTCAGTATGCGCCTCCAAACATCCGCCCCGCTGTGGCCATCAGCACAGATCCACCCGCCCCCACCCCCTTGACCCGCCTCTGACCTGCCCTTTTAAGAACCCATAAAACCGGAATCCCCCCGTCAACAAACGCGGGACGATCAGCCGAACCAGACGACGAGCCGCACGTTCTCGGGGCCGTGCAGCCCGCCCAGGGTTCGCATCACCTGCCACACGGGCCCCCAGTGCGTCGTGTCACCGGCGACCGCGCGACGGCTCTGCCGGCCAGAACCGTCGGTCTCGTCCCAGTCGGTGTCGATCAGTTCGGCCCAGGTGATCCAGGTGGTCCCATGGGCGTCCTCGGGCCCGCCATACGCGGTGAAGGCGGCGCGCACCTCGTCCGACACGTCCTCCGGCAGACCACGATGGTCGGCCAACGGCCGGGCACCCGGCCTGCACTCGATCATTCCGTTCATGTCGGGGACATGCTCGGATTCTGACGGCAGGGGCGGAACCTGTCCTCCGCGTTTCACAACGGCCCACTGGCACCTATTGCTTGGGAGGCTGTGCGACGACGATCCGCCAGACCACCGAACCGGCTGCCGAGAACTTCCAAGCCAGGTCGTGCAAGTGGGAGTGCGGTATCTCGGCGGTGAACACGCCGGTCCCATCACCGCACTGGGACCCGGCGAGGAGCCTTCCGGCGGCGATGATGTCGAACTTCGAGGGGCCGGCGCATGTCCATATCACCGTGATGGACGAGGCCTTCCCAGCTGACGAAGGGAGCGTGACACCGCCCTCACCACGACCCGGCCCCGCGTACAGCGTCTTCGAGCCGACGGGGAGCGGAGATTGGAGCGGATCGGGAAGCCGCCCCGGGCTCGTCGGCGTCCGCACCGGGGCGGGGGCCGCGCCGGCCCCCGCCTTCGTCCCGTGAGTGGCGGTTGCCTGGTGGTCGGTACCGCCGGAACGGCCCGACACAAACACCAGGGCCGCCAGACCAACGGCCGGCAGAGAAGGTTTCACCGGATTGTCCTCAACTCACGAGTGGCCCATACAGGGCGAGAGCGCCGGAACCTTGGCGGCCCCGTGATTCGAGACGATCCACTTGCAGCGGCCGTTGCGGGAACCTCGCTCCGGGTAGAAGGAACTTCCGGTCGAACCAGGGCAGAGCCATCGGCCCCGCAGACTCCCCGGCCAGTGCCACGCCCCCGAGGGCTACGGGGGTGGTCCTCGCGTAGGAGATCGAGCCGCTGATGGTGCCGGTCCAGGTGTGGCACTTGCTCTTGACCTTGATCACGGCATCCCACGGGAGATCGTCGCGCTGCTGGTCGGTAGCAGCACCAGACGACGACCGAGGCCGTCTACCAGAAGCGGGGCGGCGCGGTGGCCTGATCAACTTCGGTTGGCTCCCTGTTTCGGCCCCCGGGCACGACAGAGGCCACATACCGAATGCGGTATGTGGCCTCTGACCAGCGTCGGGGTGGCGGGATTTGAACCCACGACCTCTTCGTCCCGAACGAAGCGCGCTGCCAAGCTGCGCTACACCCCGATGTCGCTGCTGTCGCGGCGACGTCGTTTACTTTAGCCCACCGGTGGCTGGAGACGAAATCCGGTTTTGGTGCGGCGGCGGGTCGGGTTCGGGCGGGCGTGGTCCAGGGCGATCAGGAGGATGGCCAGGGCGTAGCAGGCGAGGCCCAGGAGGAGGGCGTTCGCGAGGGTGTGGCGGTAGCCGTGGGCCTGGACGTCGAGGAAGGGGTAGAGGTAGCGCGCCGGGTTGGTCTCGTTGAGGAACTCGGCGCGGGCGAGGGTGAAGGCCAGGTAGGCCAAGGGGTACAGGAGCCAGCTCGCTGCCTGGCGGGCGTGCAGGCGGGCCGCCGGGGTGAGGAACAGCCAGTCGACGAGGACCGCCGCCGGGACCGCCGTATGGAGGACCTGGAGAACCGCCCACTGGGCGTGCCAGCGTTCCGGCGGCGTCGTCGCGGCCGTCATGGAGAACGGGGGCGTCGTCTGCGCCAGCAGCAGGTGGTAGGTGAGGGCCGTGATGAGGGCGTAGAGCAGTGTGGCTCCTGTGAGGGACGCCGACAGGGGGCGGCGCGCCCGCCACGCCCTCGTCGCTGACAGGAGCATCGTCACCGCGATCAGGATGTTCGTCTGGACACTGAAGTAGCTCAGCGTGCGCGCCGGCGAGCCCAGGAGCAGTTCCAGGGCTACGGCGGTTGCCGCCAGCGCGGCGGTCAGGAGACGGAACATCCCCGCCAAGGGGCGGCGGACCGGGGCCACCACGGCCGTGGCGGGGACGTACGAGGGCAGCAGCACGGGCGAGCCCGGGACCGCGGGCAGGTCCGGGATGTCCCTGGGTATCGGGGCGGTCATGCCCCTCACGCTAGGCAGGGGGGAGGGATCGGGCCATTTGGGGTAAGCCGGGTGGGTGGGGTGTGCCTGCCTCTACTCGCGCCCCACCAGCGTCAGCAGCGTCGCCTCCGGCGGGCACGCGAACCGTACCGGTGTGTAGCGGTTCGTGCCGCAGCCCGCCGAGACGTGCAGGTAGGACGTGTGGTCCGCCGCCGTGTGCGTGGAGAGGCCCTTCACCCGGTCCGTGTCCAGGTCGCAGTTGGTGACCAGGGCGCCGTAGAAGGGGATGCAGAGCTGGCCGCCGTGGGTGTGGCCGGCCAGGACCAGGGGGTAGCCGTCCGCCGTGAAGGAGTCCAGGACGCGCAGGTAGGGCGCGTGGACGACGGCCATCGAGAAGTCGTACGTGCCGGACGGGCCGCCCGCGACCCGCTCGTAGCGGTCCCGCTTGATGTGGGGGTCGTCCAGGCCCGTCAGCTCGATCGACACGCCCTCGATCTTCAGCACGCCCCTCGTGTTCGTCAGGTTCTGCCAGCCGGCCGCGTCGAAGCCGTCCCGCAGGTCCTCCCAGGGGTTGTGGATCGCGCCGACCGCCGGGGCGTTGCCGTTCAGGCCGTGCTTTCCGCTCGTCTTCTCCAGCAGGTAGCGGGCGGGGTTGCGGAGCTTCGGGCCGTAGTAGTCGTTGGAGCCGAAGACGTACGCCCCCGGGAACTCCATCAGCGGGCCCAGGGCGTCGAGCACCTCCGGTACGCCCTCGGGGTCCGACAGGTTGTCGCCCGTGTTGATCACGAAGTCGGGGCGCAGCCCGGCCAGCGAGCGCAGCCAGCGCTGCTTCTTGCGCTGGCCGCCGACCATGTGGATGTCGGAGACCTGCAGCACGCGCAGCGGGCCCATACCGGGGGGCAGCACCGGGACCGTCACCCGTCGCAGACGGAAGGAGCGGACCTCGAACGCCGCCGAGTAGACGAGGCCGGCGGCGCCGGCCGCCACGATTCCCAGGGGTACTCCGTATCGCGCGCGCATATGTCCATCGTGTCAGACCCGGCAGGCGTTCCCGGACGGGTGTCCGACGGCCCGGGTGCGGCACCGGGCCGTAAATCAGCGGGCGTTCGGGCCGGCACACCTGCGACAATCGAGCCATGACCACCACGCTCAAGTCGAAGCTGCAGGCCGACCTCAACGCCGCGATCAAGGAGCGCGACGAGCTGCGCTCCTCGACGCTGCGGCTGACGCTCGCCGCGATCACCAAGGAGGAGGTCGCGGGCAAGGAGAAGCGCGAGCTCTCCGACGACGAGGTCCTCAAGGTGATCACCAAGGAGGCCAAGAAGCGTCGGGAGGCGGCGGACGCCTTCGCGCAGGGTGGTCGTGCGGAGTCGGCCGAGCGGGAGAAGGCGGAGGGCGAGGTCCTCGCCGCGTACCTGCCCAAGCAGCTGTCCGACGACGAGCTGAACGCGATCGTCGCCCAGGCCGTCGAGGAGGCGAAGGCGGCCGGGGCCGAGGGGCCGCGGGCGATGGGCGCCGTGATGAAGATCGTGAACCCGAAGGTGGCCGGCCAGGCGGAGGGCGGCCGCGTCGCCGCCGCGGTGAAGAAGCTGATCCAGGGCTGACCGCTCCGACAGGGCTGACGGGTTCGGCAGGGCTGACGGGTTCGACCAGGCTGACTGCTCCGGCAGGGCTGACAGGTTCGACCAGGCTGACTGCTCCGGCAGCGGTGACAGGTTCGACCGGGCTGACTGCTTCGGCAGGGCTGACCGGTCCGGCAGGGCTGACAGGTTCGACCAGGCTGACTGCTCCGGCAGCGGTGACAGGTTCGACCGGGCTGACTGCTTCGGCAGGGCTGACCGGTCCGGCAGGGCTGACCGGTCCGGCAGGGCTGACAGGTTCGACCGGGCTGACTGCTTCGGCAGGGCTGACCGCTCTGAAAAACAAGGTCTGACGGTTCGACCGCGCTGATACGGCGGCGGGGCCGCACCCTTCTCCCGGGTGCGGCCCCGCCGCCGTATGCGTACGGAACGGTCAGTGCCTCAGCGCCGGCCCCCGTTGCCGTTCCCCTTGGTCCCGCCGTCCCCCTGGCCCTGGATGAAGTTGCCCGGGAGGGTGAACGTCGGGTCGGGGACGGGGCCACCCGTCGTGCCGCCGGTGGTGCCGCCCAGCGTGCCGCCGTTCGCACCACCGTTCGCGCCGCCCATCAGCCCGCCGATGAGGCCGCCGATGGTGTCGCCGTTGTTCCCGTCGTCGTGGCCGCGGTGCCGGCCCTTGCCCTTGTCGCCGCCCTTGTCACCCTTGTCGTCCGGGATGTTCACCAGGTTGAAGTCCGGCGCGTCCTTGCCCTGCAGCGCGCCGTTCATCGCATCCCGCCAGATCGGGCCGGGGACATCCGCGCCGAAGACGACGTCGTGGTAGACCCCGCCGATGGTGATGTTGGTCATGCTGACCTTCTGCGTGGCGCTGCCCACCCAGACCGCGCCCGCCAGATTGGGCGTGTAGCCGACGAACCAGGCGTTCCGGCGGCCGTCCGTCGTACCCGTCTTGCCCGCGCTCTCACGGTCGCTCAGGCCCGCCTTCTGGCCGGTACCGGAGTCGATCACGCCGCGCAGCAGGGTGTTGACGGTGTCGGCGGTCTTCTCGCTCATCGCGCGCGAGCAGGTCGACTTCGGCACCGGGATCGACTTCTGCTCGTCGCCCTCCTTCCGGGTGATCGACTCGATCGCGACCGGCGTGCAGTACATGCCGCGGGAGGCGAACGCGGCGTAGGCGCTGGCCATGGTCAGCGGGGTGAGGCCCTTCGAGCCCAGCGCGATGGAGGGCACCTCGGGCAGCTTGGCGCCGCTGCCCTGGACCACGTGCAGGTTGTCGGTCATCTTCACGACCGGGCAGAGCCCTATGTCGGAGATCAGCTGCACGAAGTAGGTGTTGACCGACTTGGCCATCGCCTCGTTCATGCCGTACGGGCCCTTTTCCGAGGCGCTCTCGTTCTCCACGGACTCGTTGTTCTGGTTGACCCACGGCTTGCCGGAGCAGGTCTGGACCGGGCTCGGGTACGTCATCTTGTTCGGCGACGAGTACTTCTGGGTCGCCGGCTTGCCGCCCTCGATCGCGGCGGCGGCCACGAACGGCTTGAACGTCGAACCGGTCGGGAAGCCGTAGTTCGACCCGCCCATGGAGTGGTTGACCGAGTAGTTGTACTCGGTCTCGTTCTTGCTGTAACCGAGCGGCTTCGACTGGCCCATCGCCAGGATCTTGCCGGTGCCCGGCTCGACCAGCGTGGACGCGGCGGCGACCTTGTCCGACTTGTTGACGTGGTCCTTCAGGGACTGCTCCACCGACTCCTGGGACTGCGGGTCGAGAGTCGTACGGATCGTCAGGCCGCCGCGGTTCCAGAGCTTGGCGCGCTCCTCGCGGGTCTTGCCGAAGACCGGGTCGGTGAGGAAGACGTGCTCGACGTACTGGCAGAAGAACGCGGAGCCCTTGGTGGCGGTGATGCAGCCGTTCTTCGGCTGGCTGACGTGCAGCCCGAGCGGCGCCTTCTTCGCCTGGTCGGCCTCCTGCTGCGAGATGTCGCCGACCTCGGCCATCCGCTCCAGGACGATGTTGCGCCGCTTGGTGGCCTCGGCCTCGTCGTTGACCGGGTCGTAGCGGCTCGGGGACTGCACGATGCCGGCCAGCAGCGCCGACTCCTGCAGGTTCAGGTCCTTGGCCGGCTTGGAGAAGTAGCGCTCGGAGGCCGCCTCGATGCCGTAGGCCTGCTCGCCGAAGAAGGTGATGTTGAGGTAGTTCTCCAGGATCTTCTTCTTGCCGAGCTTCTCTTCGATCTGGATCGCGTACTTCAGTTCGCGGATCTTGCGGCCGAGGGTCTGCTGGGTGGCCTGGGCGACCTTCGTCGGGTCGTCGCCCGCCTCCTCGACGAAGTAGTTCTTCACCAGCTGCTGGGTGAGCGTGGAGGCGCCCTGGGCGACCCCGCCGCTCTGCGCGTTCTTGTTCAGGGCGCGCAGGACGCCCTTGAGGTCGATCGCGCCGTGCTGGTAGAAGCGCGAGTCCTCGATCGCGACGATCGCCTTCTGCATGTACGGCGAGATGTTCTTGAGGTCCACCACCGTGCGGTCACGGGAGTAGACGGTCGCGAGCTGGTTGCCCTTGCTGTCCAGGATCGTCGTGCGCTGGCTGAGCTGCGGGCTCTTGAGGTTGGCCGGGATCTCGTCGAAGCCCTTGACCGAGCCCTTGGCCGCGAGGCCCAGCGCGCCGGCCGCGGGCAGCGCGATGCCCGCCATCACGGCTCCCGCGAGCACACTGACACCGAGGAACTTCGCGGCCTGCTGCGTTGGCGACAGACCACCGCCCGAGCGCTTCTTTGCCATGGGGGCAGCCTAATCCGTCCCTGTCGGGGTTCCGATGGAGCCGCCGTACGGCGCGGCACGCACGGCATGTCACGGCCGGCGCCGCTCGTACGGCTGCCAGGCACTGCGGAGTGCCGCTCGTACGGCATGTCACGGCACGGCAAAGGAGACGCCTACGTTCTCATTCGCCGGACACGCGCGCAGGCCTTGGCCTAAGCTGCTCTCAACTGTCACAGCACTGCGGCCACGTATCAATACGTCCGGCGACCCCGAATCGTTCCGGAAGTACCCCGACTTTCACACAGGCGAGTGCCCGAATCCGCCTTGTGTGTCACCTGGCGTCCGGTGTGACGCAGCACAGCTGTCCCGGTTTGCCGGGATGATCGCGTATGTCGCCAGCTCACTCCCGCGGGTGATCTGCCGCTAACCCATAGTCCGTTCGGGCCATTCAAGATTGGGCCCGAAGGGGGTGTTGCGCTGCCCCCACCTTCCGTAACGTCCTCAACTGGCGGCGGTGAATATGCCGCTGCCGCCGTGGGGGAGCCTCGATTCGGGAGAGGACGGCGCCGGTATGGGCTGGGTAACCGACTGGAGTGCGCAGGCCGCCTGCCGCACTACTGATCCGGATGAACTGTTCGTTCAAGGAGCAGCGCAGAACAGGGCCAAGGCGGTGTGCACCGGATGCCCGGTACGTACCGAATGCCTGGCCGATGCGCTGGACAACCGCGTTGAGTTCGGCGTGTGGGGAGGCATGACGGAGCGGGAGCGCCGCGCACTGCTGCGCAGGCGGCCCACCGTGACCTCGTGGCGCAGACTGCTGGAAACCGCCCGCTCCGAGTACGAGCGCGGCATGGGCATCGTCCCCCTCGACAACGACGAGGTGTACGAGAACTACGCGGCGGTCGGCTGAGGGGTGAGGGGCTGAGGGTCGAGGGCTGAGGAGAGGACTCCTTCCGAGGACTCCTTCCGGCTACGACCCCTGCTTGCGGCTACGACCCCTGCGCGCCCCCGGTCGCCAGGCGTGCCCCGATGTCCCGCAGGCCGGCCAGGTCGTGGACGTCGCCGGGCAGCGCGGGGACTTCGACCACCGCCACCTCGGGGTGGCGGGCGGTGAAGCGGTCCCGCGTGCGCTGCTCGCGGGCGAGCAGGTGCATGCGCTCGGCGTGCAGCCTCAGCAGGCCCGCGGTGAGCTGTTCCACGGAGCGCTCCGTGGTGTCGGGTTCGGGTGAAGTGCCGGACGGGTCAGGGGAGTTACGAAGTCCAGCTTTCCCGTCCCCCTGATCCACAATGCGGGGGTCCTCAAGATTTTCCGCGTCTTCCGCGTCTTCCGTGTCGAGGGTTTCCGCGGCGGCCAGTGCCCGCTCGGCCGACAGTCGCTCGGCGCCGCTGCCGTGGACGCGGTTGAGCACCAGCCCCACGAGGGGCATGTTCTCCGCGGCCAGCCGCTCCACGAAGTACGCGGCCTCGCGCAGCGCGTCCCGCTCCGGGGCCGCCACCACCAGGAACGCCGTGCCGGGCGCCTGAAGCAGCTTGTACGTGGCGTCCGCGCGCGTACGGAACCCACCGAACGTGGTGTCCATCGCCGCCACGAACGTCTGGACGTCCTTCAGCAGCTGACCGCCGAGCAGCTTGCCCAGCGTGCCGGTCATCATCGACATGCCGACGTTGAGGAAGGCCATGCCCGCGCGGCCGCCGAGCTTCGCCGGAGCGGTCAGCAGGCGGATCAGCCGGCCGTCCAGGAACGAGCCGAGCCGCTTGGGCGCGTCCAGGAAGTCCAGCGCCGAGCGGGACGGCGGGGTGTCCACCACGATCAGGTCCCACTCGTCCCGGGCCCGCAGCTGACCCAGCTTCTCCATCGCCATGTACTCCTGCGTGCCGGCGAAGCCCGCGGAGAGCGACTGGTAGAAGGGGTTGGCCAGGATCGCGGCCGCCCGCTCGGGGTCCGCGTGCGCCTCGACGACCTCGTCGAACGTGCGCTTCATGTCGAGCATCATGGCGTGCAGTTCGCCGTCGCTCTCGGTGCCCTTCACCCGGCGCGGCACGTTGTCGAGCGAGTCGATGCCCATCGACTGGGCGAGCCTGCGGGCCGGATCGATGGTGAGGACGACCACCTTCCGGCCGCGCTCGGCCGCGCGCAGGCCCAGCGCCGCCGCCGTCGTCGTCTTGCCGACGCCACCCGAGCCGCAGCACACGACGATCCGGGTATTCAGGTCGTCCAGCAGCGGATCGACGTCGAGCACGCGCGCGGGTGAGAGGGAGTGCCGCGTCTGCTCCTGGCCGTCGGCCGGCTCTTGCCCGTCGGCCTGCTCCCGGCCGACCGTCGGCGCCCCGCCGTCGGCCCGGTTCTGGCCATCGGGTTGCCCCTGTGCCGGCTGTCCCTGTGCCGGCTGCCCCTGTGCCGGCTGTCCCTGTGCCTCGGCCGGGTCCGGACTCATGACAACCCCTGCTTCCGCAACTCGGTGGCGAGTTCGAACAGGCCCGCCAGGTCGATGCCCTCGGCGAGCAACGGCAGTTCGTGCAGCGGCAGGTCCAGCTCGCCGAGGACCGCGCGCTGCTCCTGCTCCAGCGCGAACCGCGCGCCGTACTCCGCGGCCTGCTCCAGCAGCGGGTCCACCAGCCGCTCGGCGTTCCCGCCCCGCCGCGCCCCGCCCAGGCCGGCGGCGGACAGTGCCTGTGCCACCGAAGAACGAGTCGCGGTCCGTACGAGTTCCAGATCGGCCGCGTCCAACACCTCCGGCCGGACCATGTTGACCACGACACGGCCCACCGGAAGCCGCGCCGCGCGGAGCTCCGCGATGCCGTCGGCGGTCTCCTGGACGGGCATCTCCTCCAGCAGCGTCACCAGGTGGACCGCCGTCTCCTCGGACTTCAGCACCCGCATCACGGCCTGCGCCTGATTGTGTATCGGGCCGATCTTCGCGAGGCCCGCCACCTCGTCGTTGACGTTCAGAAAGCGGGTGATGCGGCCGGTCGGCGGGGCGTCCATCACCACGTAGTCGTACGCGAACCGGCCCGCGCGGTCCTTGCGGCGCACCGCCTCGCACGCCTTGCCGGTCAGCAGGACGTCCCGCAGGCCCGGCGCGACCGTGGTGGCGAAGTCGATCGCGCCGAGCTTCTTCAGGGCTCTGCCCGCGCCGCCGAGCTTGTAGAACATCTGGAGGTAGTCCAGAAGGGCCAGTTCGGGATCGATGGCGAGGGCGTACACCTCGCCGCCCCCGGGAGCGACCGCGATCTTCCGCTCCTCGTAGGGCAGCGCCTCGGTCTCGAATAGCTGTGCGATGCCCTGCCGGCCCTCCACCTCGACGAGAAGCGTCCGCTTCCCCTCGGTCGCGAGGGCCAGCGCGAGGGCGGCGGCGACCGTCGTCTTTCCGGTCCCGCCCTTGCCGCTGACGACCTGGAGCCTGCTCACGTCATCGAGCCTAACCAGTCCGGCCGACAGTCACGTGGCAGGCTGTGGACAAACAGGGGGCGGGGTCGGTCACATGCCCGGCCGACAGGGGTTCCGTCGCGTGGGCGGGGGCGGCGGAAGTCGGCCACGGGACGGCCACCGACAGCGGATACAGTCGGCCACATGAGCAAATGGGAATACGCGACGGTGCCGCTGCTCGTCCACGCCACGAAGCAGATTCTGGACACCTGGGGCGAGGACGGCTGGGAGCTCGTCCAGGTCGTGCCCGGGCCCAACAACCCCGAGCAGCTGGTCGCCTACCTGAAGCGGGAGAAGCAGGCATGAGCGCGGTCGAGGCCAAGCTGGCCGAACTGGGTCTGACCCTGCCCGAGGTCGTACCGCCGCTGGCCGCGTACCAGCCCGCCGTGCGCTCCGGGGTGTACGTCTACACCTCCGGGCAGCTGCCGATGGTCGAGGGCAAGCTGCCGGTGACCGGCAAGGTGGGCGCCGAGGTCACGCCGGAAGAGGCCAAGGACCTGGCCCGCACCTGCGCGCTGAACGCACTGGCCGCCGTCAAGTCCGTCGCCGGTGACCTGGACCGCGTCGCGCGCGTGGTGAAGGTCGTCGGCTTCGTCGCCTCGGCGACCGACTTCAGCGGACAGTCCGGCGTCATCAACGGCGCCAGCGAACTCCTCGGCGAGGTCCTCGGCGACAAGGGCGTCCACGCGCGCAGCGCGGTCGGCGTGGCGGTGCTGCCGCTGGACTCCCCGGTGGAGGTCGAGATCCAGGTGGAACTGGCGCAGTAGCCGGCGGACGGGGCGCCGCCGGGGGACGGCCGCCGACGAGCGGACCCGTCGCTGGTGCTGGTGCTGGATCCCGCAGGCGGTTCGGCGGGGTGGGCCTGTCGGCGCGCCCTGCGCCCGCGAGGGTCGCGTTTTCTGTCGTATGGCCGAGGCTCGGCGACCCGGTGCCGTACGACATGGCCGGGACCACAGGGCTCACCGGGACCACAGGGCTCACCGGGACCACCGGGACCACCGGGACCACCGGGACCACCGGGACCACCGGGACCACCGGGACCACCGGGACCACCGGGACCACCGGGACCACCGGGACCACCGGGACCACCGGGACCACCGGGACCACCCTGGGGCGGTGCGGTCGAGGCGGCCTGGCGAGGCGCCACAGGGCCGCCCTCGTCCCGCTGACCTCGGGCACCTCTCGAACATTCGCCCTACTCGGGATAGCCTCCGGCCATGGCGAATGGGCAGTGGTATCCACCGGAGTGGCCGGACCGCATTCGCGCGCTCGCGGACGGCACCCTCACTCCGGTGTCCCCGAGGCGCGCGGCCACCGTGCTGCTCCTGAAGGACACCGACGCCGGCCCGGTCGTCCACATGCTGCGCAGACGCGCCTCCATGGCCTTCGCGGGGGGCGCGTACGCGTACCCCGGCGGCGGGGTCGACTCGCGCGACGACGACCACACCGTTCGCTGGGCGGGCCCCACGCGCGCGTGGTGGGCCGAGCGGCTCGGTGTCGACGAGGCCGGCGCCCAGGCGATCGTCTGCGCGGCCGTCCGGGAGACGTACGAGGAGGCGGGCGTCCTGCTCGCCGGGCCCGACGCGGCCTCGGTCGTCGGCGACACCACCGGCGACGACTGGGAGGCCGACCGCGCCGCCCTGGTCGCGCGCGAGCTGTCCTTCGCGGAGTTCCTGGACCGCCGCGGGCTGGTGCTCCGCTCCGACCTGCTGGGTGCCTGGACCCGCTGGATCACCCCGGAGTTCGAGGCCCGCCGCTACGACACCTGGTTCTTCGTGGCCGCCCTCCCCGAGGGGCAGCGCACCCGCAACGCCTCCACGGAGGCCGACCGCACGGTGTGGATCCGGCCCGAGGAGGCCGCCGCCGGGTACGACAAGGGCGAGCTGCTGATGATGCCGCCCACCATCGCCACCCTGCGCCAGCTCCTGCCGTACGCCACCGGCGCCGAGGCGCTGGCCGCCGCCCTCGCGCGCGACATGACCCCGGTGATCGCCGGCGCCCGCCTGGTGGACGGCGAGATCGTGCTGTCCTGGCCGGGCCACGACGAGTTCACCAAGCACATCCCGACCACGCTGGGCACCGCATCGCCCGCCGCGCCCCCGACCACGCCGGGCACCGCGTCACCCACCGCATCGCCCGCCGCGTCCCCGGCCGCTCCGGGCACCCCGCGCACCCCAAGCACCGGTGGAGGCCCCGCATGACCGCCGCCGCCGATCTGCCCGGGCAGCCGCGGGGCGGGGTCCTCTCCGGCCCCGCCACCGAACGCGCCGTCAACGTCCTCGCGCCCAACGCCTCCGCCATGACCCTGGACGGCACCAACACCTGGATCGTCTCCGAACCCGGCTCCGACCTGGCCGTGGTCATCGATCCCGGCCCGCTGGACGAGGGACACCTGAAGAACGTCGTCGACTCGGCCGAGCGCTCCGGCAAGCGGGTCGCCCTCACCCTGCTCACCCACGGTCACCCAGACCACGCCGAGGGTGCCGCCCGCTTCGCCGAACTGACCGGTACACGCGTGCGTGCCCTCGACCCGGCGCTGCGCCTCGGAGACGAGGGCCTGGCCGCGGGGGACGTGATCCGGGTCGGCGGCCTGGAGCTGAGGGTCGTACCGACCCCCGGGCACACGGCGGATTCCCTGAGCTTCCACCTCCCGGCCGACCGCGCGGTGCTGACCGGCGACACCGTCCTCGGCCGCGGTACGACGCTCGTGGCGCACCCCGACGGCCGTCTGGGCGACTACCTGGACTCCCTGCGGCGGCTGCGCTCCCTGACCGTCGACGACGGCGTGCACACGGTGCTGCCGGGCCACGGGCCGGTGCTGGAGGACGCCCAGGGCGCCATCGAGTTCTACCTCGCCCACCGCGCCCACCGCCTCGCCCAGGTGGAGACGGCCGTGGAGGACGGCCACCGCAGCCCTCAGGACGTCGTCGCCCACGTGTACGCCGACGTCGACCGCTCCCTGTGGCCGGCCGCGGAACTCTCGGTACGCGCACAACTGGACTACCTGAGCGAGCACGGCCTGATCTAGTCCGCGCTCCGGTCCGCGCCGGAAGGCCTGTGCAGGCGTGTGCAGGCCTTATGCGCGCACGCCTATGCGCGCCGCCTATGCGGGCCTCGCTGCCTTCACGCCGTGCACGCGCGCGTACTCCCGCGCCAGCCACGGCCCGAGGTCGTCGACGTAGCACCGCAGGACGTCCGGGTCGCCGACCGGCTCGCAGCCGTACTCGGCGGCCGCGCGCATCCGGTCCGCCCGCTCCGGGTAGTACGCGCCGAACACCTCCGCCATCTCCCGCAGATCACTGGTCCAGCCCCGCCAGCGGGGCATGACGAGCGTGAAGCCGGTGCGGACCAGGTGCCGGGACATGAAGCGGACCAGGGGCCTGCGGGCCTCCTCGGTGCCGGCCGCACACGCGACACGGTCGCGCCAGCGGGGGAGCACGAGGGCGAGGTCGCCGTTGGTCTCGCGGGCCAGCAGGGAGTCGGGCCGGTAGCGGGGCAGGCACTCGGCGAGGTCCTCCCCGAGGAGGGGCGTGCACAGGCAGGCCACGAACCATCCGAGGTCGTACGTCTCCCGCTCGCTCAGCAGCCGGTCGCGGCTCTCCAGCAGTACGCCGACCCCGTCGATCTGCGGGAACTCCGCGTCGAGGGCGGTACCGAGATCCCGTACGGCCTTACGGTCGCCGTCGCCGGGCTCCTCCCGGAGTGCGATCAGCAGGTCCAGATCGCTGCGCCCCACGCGCGCGGTGCCGCGCGGGATCGAGCCGTAGAGGTACGCACTGTGCATCCGCGCCCCGAAGGCGCTCAGCAGGCGGCCGCGCGCGGCGCCGACGACCGGCCGGAAAACGTCCTGCACGCGCGCGAGGGAGCCCTCCCGCAGGAACCACCCGCCGGCGTCGAGCCCGTGCGGAACGGGAAGCCCTGAACCGGGCGTCCCTGAGCCGCGAAGCGCTGATCCGGGCGTCCCTGAGCCGGGCGTCCCGAGGGACCGGCCGGCCGGATCCGGGGCCGGGTCCAAACCCGGAATCAGCGGGACCGCTTGGCCAGTCGCTCCACGTCCAGCAGGATGACCGCCCGCGCCTCCAGGCGCAGCCACCCCCGCTGGGCGAAGTCCGCCAGCGCCTTGTTGACCGTCTCGCGCGAGGCGCCGACCAGCTGGGCCAGCTCCTCCTGCGTGAGGTCGTGGACGACGTGGATGCCCTCCTCGGACTGCACGCCGAAGCGGCGGGACAGGTCCAGCAGGGCGCGGGCGACACGGCCCGGGACGTCGGAGAAGACCAGGTCGGACATGGCGTCGTTGGTCTTGCGCAGCCGGCGTGCGACGGCGCGCAGCAGGGCGCCGGCCACCTCGGGCCGCACGTTCAGCCAGGGCTGGAGGTCGCCGTGGCCGAGGGCGAGCAGCTTGACCTCGGTCAGCGCGGTCGCGGTCGCCGTACGCGGGCCCGGGTCGAACAGGGAGAGCTCGCCGATCAGCTCGCTGGGGCCGACCACGGCGAGCATGTTCTCGCGGCCGTCGGGCGAGGTGCGGTGCAGCTTGACCTTGCCTTCGGTGACGACGTACAGCCGGTCACCGGGGTCGCCCTCGTGGAACAGCGAGTCGCCGCGCGCGAGGGTCACCTCGTTCATCGAGGCGCGAAGGTCCGCGGCCTGCTCGTCGTCAAGAGCCGCGAAGAGCGGGTTGCGCCGCAGAACGTCGTCCACGAGTTCTCTCCTTGTCGACCTGCTCAGGGGATCTTGCTCCCCCACGTGCCAGGGGACCGTGTTCCCCATTTTGCCGGACGGTCCAAACAGTGTGATCTGTCACAAGGATGCCGCACAGGTGTCCCAAGGTAAGCGGCAGGGGTCCAATCGGGGGCTGATCTTCCGGGTCCGGGGCGGATGTCGGTGCCGGGCTTTAGGCTGGCCGGGTGTCCAAATCGCCGGTGAGAGCACAGGCCAAGGGGGCTGGGCGGGTGGTTGTACGTCGTGATTCCGCTGTGGGCGAACAGGGCCCGGGCGGAAGTAGGAAAACCGTCAAAACGGATAAGAAGGCGCCCGTCAAGAAGATCGCCGTGAAGTCCCCGGCAGGCGAGTCCCGTACCGCCCTGGTCCGCCGGGCCCGCCGGGTCAACCGCGAGCTCGCCGAGGTGTATCCGTACGCCCACCCGGAGCTGGACTTCGACAACCCCTTCCAGCTCCTCGTCGCCACGGTGCTGTCCGCCCAGACGACCGACCTGCGGGTCAACCAGACCACCCCGGCGCTGTTCGCCAAGTACCCCACCCCCGAGGAGCTGGCCGCGGCCAACCCCGAGGAGGTCGAGGAGATCCTGCGGCCCTGCGGTTTCTTCCGGGCCAAGACGAGGTCGGTCATAGGGCTGTCCAAGGCGCTCACCGAGGACTTCGGCGGCGAGGTGCCGGGCCGTCTTGAGGACCTGGTCAAGCTGCCCGGCGTCGGCCGCAAGACGGCCTTCGTCGTCCTCGGCAACGCGTTCGGGCGGCCCGGGATCACCGTGGACACGCACTTCCAGCGGCTGGTGCGGCGCTGGCAGTGGACCGGGGAGACCGACCCCGACAAGATCGAGGCGGCCGTCGGGGCGCTGTTCCCCAAGAGCGACTGGACGGACCTGTCCCACCACGTGATCTGGCACGGCCGCCGGATCTGCCACGCCCGCAAACCCGCCTGCGGCGCCTGCCCCATCGCCCCGCTGTGCCCGGCGTACGGCGAGGGCGAGACCGATCCGGACAAGGCGGCGAAGCTCCTGAAGTACGAGAAGGGCGGCTTCCCGGGACAGCGGCTGAAGCCCCCGCAGGCCTACCTGGACGCGGGCGGCAAGCCGGCGCCGCCGCTGGGGTCCGCATGACGGGTGGAGCGGGGCCCGGTCCCGCTCTGCCGGGTGAATCCGGCCCGGACGCGGAACGATCTCGGCACCCCCGGGCGTTGGACACGGCAGGACGGGGGTGGGCATGAGGCACACGAGCAAGACCCAGGACGGTCCCGTGACGCTGAGCAAGGAGGGCCTGCCGGGCTGGCTGGACCCGGTGGTGCACGCCGCGGAGACGGTCGAGCCGCTCCAGCTCAGCAGCTTCCTCCCCCCGGCCAACGGCTCGGGCCGGCAGTCGGCCGTCCTGGTGCTGTTCGGCGAGGGCGGCGCGGGCCCGGCCGGAGGCGCCCCCGCGGACGGCGGTGGTCGTGCGGACGACGGCACACCCCCGAGCGGCGGCCGACGCCCGAGAGAGCGCAGCCGCGGGCCCGAGCTGCTGCTCATGGAGCGGGCCGGGTCGCTGCGCTCCCATGCCGGGCAGCCCTCCTTCCCCGGTGGTGCTCTCGATCCCGAGGACGGTGACCCGCAGGCCGACGGCCCGCTGCGGGCCGCGCTGCGCGAGGCCGAGGAGGAGACCGGGCTCGACCCCGCCGGCGTACAGCTGTTCGGTGTGCTGCCCCGGCTGTACATCCCGGTCAGCGGATTCGTCGTCACACCCGTGCTCGGCTGGTGGCGCGAGCCCAGCCCGGTCGGCGTCGTCGATCCGAACGAGACGGCGCGGGTCTTCACCGTCCCCGTGGCGGATCTCACGGACCCCGCCAACCGCGCCACGGCCGTCCACCCCCGCGGCTACCGAGGTCCGGCATTCCTGGTCGAATCGGCCCTCGTCTGGGGCTTCACCGCCGGCGTCATCGACCGTCTGCTGCACTTCGCGGGCTGGGAGCGGCCCTGGGACAGGGAGAAGCTGGTCCCGCTCGACCGGCGGTCATGACAGGGTGTCTGCCGTGCTGTGGCCGCCCGGGCCGACGAAACCTCCCGGCCCGCGGCCGACCGGAGTGACCGCGAAGCGATGAGGCGAGGCCCGAAACAGTGAACGCGCTGGACATCCTGTTGCTGGTCGCGGCCGTGTGGTTCGCCGTCGTCGGCTACCGCCAGGGCTTCGTCGTCGGCATCCTGTCGGTGATCGGGTTCCTCGGCGGCGGACTCGTCGCCGTGTACACGCTGCCCGTGATCTGGGACGCCGTGACCGACAACGCGCAGGTCGGTACCACCGCCGCCGTGGTCGCCGTGATCATCGTCATCGTCTGCGCGTCCATCGGGCAGGCCCTGACCACCCACCTCGGCAACAAGCTGCGCCGCTACATCACCTGGACCCCGGCCCGCGCCCTCGACGCCACCGGCGGCGCCCTCGTCAACGTCGTCGCCATGCTGCTGGTCGCCTGGCTGATCGGTTCCGCGCTCGCCGGGACGACCCTGCCCACGCTCGGCAAGGAGGTCCGCGGCTCCAAGGTGCTCCTCGGCGTCTCCCGGGCGCTGCCCGCCCAGGCCGACACCTGGTTCGCCGACTTCTCCTCCGTGCTCGCGCAGAACGGCTTCCCGCAGGTCTTCAGCCCGTTCTCCGACGAGCCCATCACCGACGTCCGGCCGCCCGACCCGGCACTCGCCGCGAGCCCGGTGGCCGCCCGCGCCCAGCGGTCCATCGTCAAGGTCACCGGCACCGCCCAGAGCTGCGGCAAGGTCCTCGAAGGCACCGGCTTCGTCTTCGCCGACCGCAGGGTCATGACCAACGCGCACGTCGTCGGCGGCGTCGACGCGCCCACCGTGCAGATCGGCGGGGTCGGCCGCAGATACGACGCGAAGGTCGTCCTGTACGACTGGAAGCGCGACATCGCCGTCCTCGACGTACCGGACCTGAGGGCGACTGCCCTGCGGTTGTCCGACCAGGACGCGGCCAGCGGCGACGGCGCCATCGTCGCCGGCTTCCCGGAGAACGGGTCGTACGACGTCCGCGCCGCACGCGTGCGCGGGCGCATCACCGCCAACGGCCCCGACATCTACCACCGCGGAACCGTCCGTCGAGACGTCTACTCCCTTTACACGACCGTGCGTCAGGGCAACTCCGGCGGACCGCTGCTGACCCCCGAAGGGCGCGTCTACGGCGTGGTGTTCGCCAAGTCCCTCGACGACGCCGACACCGGCTACGCCCTGACGGCGGACGAGATCCGACCCGACATCACCCGCGGCCGTACGGCGAACGAGCAGGTGGGTACCGACAGCTGCGCCCTGTGAGCGGGCGGTGGTGCGGGGGTCGTACGACGCCTCGCGCGGGTGGTCCGGCGCGGTCGGCGGTTCAGCCGCGCGGGTGACGCAGGCGCATGGAGACCCAGCGTGCCCGGCGGCGCAGGATGCGCGGGATCCCCACGCGGAGGTCCGCTTCCGCCAGTTGCGGCGTGCCGCGCTGAGGGGTGCTCAGCCCGGCGGCCGAGCGACGGTTGCGGGGTGCGTCACTGTAGTCGTGCGTCCAGCCCATACCCCGACGTCTGCCCCCGCCCCAAGGTCGATAACCGCTTCCGCGCCCCCCAATTGGCCTATGCGGCAGGCATGTGGCCGTTCGAGGGACAGGTGTTCCAGCAGACGCCTACGGCAGGCTGTGGCACCGTCACAATGGGTGGCGCGGGACGGCCCGCCGGCCGGGCTCAGCGGTCGGGTTCGGGGTCCTTCAGCCAGTTGATCAGCTCGCCGGAGAAGGCCGTCGGGTCCTCTTCGTGCGGGAAGTGCCCCAGTCCGTCGAACAGCCGCCAGCGGTACGGCGCTTCGACGTACTCGCCCGAACCGGCCGCGCTGCGCGTCCGCGTCACCGGGTCCAGTGAGCCGTGCAGATGCAGGGTGGGCACCCGGACGGGCCGCTTCATCCGGCGGTTGAACTGGATGCCGTCCGGCCGGGCGAGCGAGCGCACCAGCCAGCGGTACGGCTCGATCGCACAGTGCGCGGTGGACGGGATGCACATCGCCCGCCGGTACGCCTCCACCGCCGCGTCCTCCGGCGGGCGCGGCCCGGACCAGTCCCGGATCAGCCGGCCCACCAGCGCGCCGTCGTCGGCGGTGAGCTGCCGCTCGGGGATCCAGGGCCGCTGGAAGCCCCAGATGTAGGAATTGGCGGCGGTCTGCCGGGCGTCCCGGAGCATCGCCGCGCGCCAGCGGCGCGGGTGCGGCATCGAGGCCACGGCGAGCCGCCGTACCAGCTTGGGGCGCATCGCGGCCGCCGTCCACGCCAGATAGCCGCCCAGGTCGTGCCCGACCAGCGCGGCGTCCGGCTCGCCGAGGGAGCGGATCACGCCGGTGACGTCCAGGGCGAGGTTGGCCGGGTCGTAGCCGCGCGGGGTGCGGTCGCTGCCGCCGACGCCCCGCAGGTCCATGGCGACCGCCCGGAACCCGGCGTCGGCGAGCGCGACCAGCTGGTGCCGCCACGTCCACCAGAACTGCGGGAAACCGTGCAGGAGCAGCACCAGCGGGCCGTCGCCGAGTTCGGCGATGTGGAAGCGGGCACCGTTGGCCGCGACGTCCCGGTGGCTCACTTTTCGTCCGCCGGGAACGTCGATCCGTACGGCCGCGGGCGCGGCGGGCTCGGTCATGAGGACGAGCGTGCCACAGCCTCGATCGCCGCGGGCGTCCGGTCCTCGGGCAGCTCGGGACGCGGGTGCGGCTTGGCGTTCTGCAGGACGCCCGCGGTCTCCTTCATCGACGCGGCGACCTTCTGCGGGCCCTTGCTCTTCTTGGCCTTCTTCGCGAACACCACGCCGATCAGGCCGAGCCCGCCGGCCACCAGCACGTTCGCCGCGAAGGACAGCAGGAAGCAGACCGCCAGGTTCCAGTGGCTCCAGGTCCGGATGCCGTACGCCAGCGCGAAGTTGAGCATCGGCAGGGAGAACACCAGTACGGCGCCGGCCACCGAGAACGCGCCACCGCTCACCGCGCCGCGCTTGACGTCCTGCTTCAGCTGGGCCTTGGCCAGCGCGATCTCGTCGTGCACCAGCGCCGACATTTCGGTCGTCGCCGAGGCGAACAGCTGGCCGATGCTGCGTTCGGCGCCGACCGGGCTGCCGTCGGGTGCGCTCATCGCGGTCTCCCTCTGAGGTCTTTCAAGCCGTGTCTACGGGGCTGTCGGGGCTCTTGATTTTGTACCGTCCCGTCAGATCATGCCGGACGGCCGCCCTCCTCGCCTGCCCCGCCCGGTACTTCGGCAAGCTTGTGGCGCGCCTCTTCCGCCCGCTCGGCGGCGATACGGCGGTGCTCGGCGGCCTTGCGCTCGTGGATCTCGGCCATGCGCAGGTGGTACGCCGGGTCGTCCTGCTCGTACACGTCCGGGATGCCGTCGAGGTCCTCGTCGCGGTCCTCCTCCTCGCACATCCGGCGGTACTTGGCGTTGCGCACCTTCAGCAGCGCCGTCGCGCACACCGCGGCGATCAGCGACCCGCTGAGGACGGCGGCCTTCACCTCGTCCGTCAGCACGGCGTCGCCGTCGAAGGCCAGTTCGCCGATGAGCAGGGAGACGGTGAAGCCGATCCCGGCGAGGGACGCCACCGCGAACACGTCGGGCCAGGCGAGCCCCTCGCCGAGCGAGGCACGGGTGAACCGCACGGTCAGCCAGGTGCCGCCGAAGATGCCGAGCGTCTTGCCGACGACCAGACCGAGGACGACCCCCAGCGTCTCCGGCTTGGTGAACACGTCGCCGAGCGCCCCGCCGGACACCGACACCCCCGCGCTGAACAGGGCGAACAGCGGCACCGCGAGCCCGGCGGACAGCGGGCGCACCAGGTGTTCGATGCGCTCGCCGGGGGAGTGCCGTTCACCCTCGCGGGTGGTGCAGCGGAGCATCAGGCCCATCGCCACGCCGGCGATGGTGGCGTGCACACCGCTGTTGTACATCAGCGCCCAGATGACCAGGGCCAGCGGCACGTACACGTACCAGCCGCGTACACCCCAGCGCAGCAGCAGCCAGAACACCACCAGGCCGGCGACCGCCCCGCCGAGTACGGCGAAGTCGATCCGGTCGGTGAAGAAGATCGCGATGATGAGGATCGCGAACAGGTCGTCGACGACGGCGAGGGTGAGCAGGAACGCGCGCAGAGCGCTGGGCAGCGAGGTGCCGATGACCGCGAGGACGGCGAGCGCGAAGGCGATGTCGGTGGCGGTGGGCACCGCCCAGCCCTGCAGCGATCCGTGCCCGGCGAGGCCGGTGACGGTGTAGACGAGCGCGGGTACGGCCATCCCGCACAGCGCGGCCACCACGGGCAGCGCGGCGGCCTTGGGGTCGCGCAGGTCGCCGGCGACGAGTTCCCGCTTGAGTTCGATGCCGGCGACGAAGAAGAACACCGCCAGGAGTCCGTCGGCCGCCCAGTGCGCGACGGACAGGTGCAGGCCGAGGGCGCCGGGTCCGAAGTGGAAGTCGCTGACCGTCTCGTAGCCGTGGTGCAGGGCCGGGATGTTCGCCCAGACGAGGGCGGCGACGGCGGCGACCAGGAGGAGGACACCGCCGACGGTCTCGGTGCGCAGCGCGTCCACGACGAAGGTCCGCTCGGGCAGGGACAGACGGCCGAGGGCCTTGCGGGGGGACAGACGGGGCGCGGTCACGGGGAGACCTCCGGTGGATGGGCAGGACGGCTCACATGCCGACCAGACTTCCCGGCGCACCCATACTGCTGTTCTCGACGCTTTGTTTAGTTTACCTAATGTGCTGGGGGGCCGGTACCGGGGATCCTCACGATAGGCACCGCGGGCGGAAGACGCAGAGGGGCACCCGCGCCTCGCCAGGCCGGGTGCCCCTCGTGCTTCCGCTCAGTCCTCGCTCGACGCGGCCGGGAGCTTGGCCTGGATGAGGTCCATGACCGTGGAGTCGGTCAGCGTGGTGACGTCACCGAGTTGGCGGTTCTCGGCCACGTCGCGCAGCAGCCGGCGCATGATCTTCCCGGAGCGGGTCTTGGGCAGCTCGGCCACCGGCAGGGTCCGCTTCGGCTTGGCGATCGGCCCGAGCGTGGCACCGACGTGGTCGCGCAGCGCGCCGATCAGCGAGTCGTCCTCGGAGGCCGTGCCCCGCAGGATGACGAAGGCGACGATCGCCTGGCCGGTGGTCTCGTCGTTGGCCCCGACGACGGCCGCCTCGGCGACCGAGGGGTGCGAGACGAGCGCCGACTCCACCTCGGTGGTGGAGATGTTGTGCCCGGACACGAGCATCACGTCGTCGACCCGGCCGAGCAGCCAGATGTCGCCGTCGTCGTCCTTCTTCGCGCCGTCACCGGCGAAGTACCTGCCCTCGAACCGCGACCAGTAGGTGTCGAGGAACCGCTGGTCGTCGCCCCAGATGGTGCGCAGCATCGAGGGCCACGGCTCGGTCAGGACCAGGTAACCACCGCCGCCGTTGGGCACCTCGTTCGCCTCGTCGTCGACGACGGTCGCGCTGATGCCGGGCAGCGGGCGCTGCGCCGAGCCGGGCTTGGCGTCCGTGACACCGGGCAGCGGGGAGATCATCATGGCGCCGGTCTCGGTCTGCCACCAGGTGTCCACGACCGGCGTCCTGTCGGCGCCGATGTGCTTGCGGTACCAGATCCACGCCTCGGGGTTGATCGGCTCGCCCACCGAACCCAGCACCCGAAGCGAGGACAGGTCGAACTTCGCGGGGATGTCGTCGCCCCACTTCATGAACGTCCGGATCGCCGTCGGGGCGGTGTAGAGGATCGTGACCTTGTACTTCTGGATGATCTCCCAGAAGCGGCCCTGGTGCGGGGTGTCCGGCGTGCCCTCGTACATGACCTGCGTCGCGCCGTTGGCCAGCGGGCCGTAGACGATGTACGAGTGCCCGGTGACCCAGCCGACGTCGGCCGTGCACCAGTAGACGTCCGTCTCCGGCTTGAGGTCGAACACCGCCCAGTGGGTGTACGCGCACTGGGTCAGATAGCCGCCCGAGGTGTGCAGGATGCCCTTCGGCTTCCCCGTCGTACCGGAGGTGTAGAGGATGAACAGCGGGTGCTCCGCGTCGAACGCCTCCGGAGTGTGCTCGGCGGACTGGCGACCCACCAGCTCGTGCCACCACTGGTCGTGCTCGCCGTTCCAGGCCACCTCCTGGCCGGTCCGGCGCACCACCAGCACATGCTCGACGTTGCCGGCCTTGGCGACCGCCTCGTCGACGGCCGGCTTCAGCGCGGAGGGCTTGCCGCGCCGGTAGCCGCCGTCGGCGGTGATCACCACCTTGGCGTCCGCGTCCTGGATACGGGTCGCGAGCGCGTCCGAGGAGAAGCCGCCGAAGACGACCGAGTGGGCGGCGCCGATCCGGGCCGAGGCCAGCATCGCGATCGCGGTCTCGGGGATCATCGGCATGTAGATGGCGACCCGGTCGCCCTTGCGGACGCCCAGCTCCAGCAGGGCGTTGGCCGCCTTGGAGACCTCGTCCTTCAGCTCGGCGTAGGTGATCGCGCGGCTGTCGCCCGGCTCACCCTCGAAGTGGATCGCCACGCGGTCGCCGTGCCCGGCCTCGACGTGCCGGTCCACGCAGTTGTACGCCACGTTCAGCGTGCCGTCCTTGAACCACTTGGCGAACGGCGGGTTGGACCAGTCCAGCGTCTCGGTCGGCTCTTTGGCCCAGGTCAGCCGGCGGGCCTGCTCGGCCCAGAAGCCGAGCCTGTCAGCCTTGGCCTGTTCGTACGCCTCCGCGGTGACGTTGGCGTGCGCGGCCAGGTCGGCGGGGGGCGCGAACCTGCGTTCTTCCTTCAGCAGGTTGGCCAGGCTCTCGTTGCTCACGACATCTCCCTTTCCAAGGGTGTCCGTTGTGTCCCAGGCCACAGCTCATCAGACCGGGGGGCCCGATGACAAGGGTCGACGGCAAAATTGGTTTAGACCTGTAGGGTGAACCGGAGCGGGACCGGCTCAGCCGAGGGAGACGCCCTGGCCGGCGGGGCCCAGCGGTCTGTGCCGGCCGGTCAGCTCGGCGGTGCCGCCCCGCACGGTGTGGGTGCTCCGCCAGTCGTGCAGTGACTCGTACGCCGCGTGGTCCATGAACGAGCCGCGCAACTCCACGACGGCGTGGGCTCCTTGGGGCACGAGATGCAGGGCCTGGCTGAGCCGGGGCACCGCGAGGAACGTCAGCTGGCCGCGGACCTGGACGTGATGGACTCCTTCCTTCTCTTCGTGCGTGATGCGGGTACGGGCGAGGCGGTGCAGGGCGAGCGCGACCGCCGTGGCCACCCCGACGGCCACGCCCTGGAGGACGCCGAGGAAGACCACCCCGACTGTGGTGGCGGCGTACACCGGCACCTCGCGGTGGCGGGTCACCGTACGGATGTGGAGCAGGGAGACCATCCGGATGCCGACGGCCATCACCAGGGCGGCGAGGGAGGCGAGCGGGATCCGCTCCAGGAGAGGGACCATCAGCAGTGCGGCGGCTACTACCAGAACGCCGTGCAGCATCGTGGAGTTCCGGCTCACCGCACCGGATTTCACGTTCGCCGTACTGCGCACGGCCACCCCCGCGACCGGCAGCCCGCCCAGCGCGCCGGAGACGATGTTGGCGGCGCCCTGGCCCAGCAGCTCCCGGTCCAGGTCGGCACGGCCGACCCGGCCGCCGCGGACCGGGGGACCGGGCCGGCCGGCGACCAGCTTGTCCACCGCCACCGCGCCGAGCAGCGACTGCACGCTGCACACCAGCGTTGTGGTCAGGACGGCGGCGGCGATCCCGAACGCCGGACCGTCGGGCAGTCCCGCCAGGGCGTGGCTGCTCCAGGACGGCAGGTCGACCCGGGGCAGGCCCAGCCCGGTGAGCCCGGCGACGGCGGTGGCACCGGCCACGGCGACGAGGGCGGCCGGGATCCTGCCCTGCACGTGTCCCGCGCGGCCGGGAACGCGGGGCCAGGCCGTCAGCAGGGCCAGGGTCAGCGCGCCCATCGCCACGGCGGCCGGGTGCGGGTCGGCCAACTGTGCCGGCAATGCCCGGAGGTTGGCGAGGACGGAGCTGTCCGGGGTGCCGCCGAGCACGATGTGCAGCTGGGCCACGGCGATGGTGATGCCGATGCCCGCGAGCATGCCGTGCACGACGGCCGGACTGACGGCGAGTGCGCCGCGCGCCACCCGCAGGCAGCCGAGGCCCAGTTGGGCGAGCCCGGCGAGGACGGTGATCCCGCACGTGGCCCGCCATCCATAGCGGTGGATGAGGTCGGCGGTGACCACGGTGAGACCGGCTGCGGGTCCGCTGACCTGGAGGGGGCAGCCGCCGAGCCGTGCCGCGACGATCCCGCCGACGGCGGCGGCGACGAGGCCGGCCCTCAGTGGTGCGCCGGTGGCGAGGGCGATGCCGAGGGAGAGGGGCAGGGCGATCAGGAACACCGCGAGCGAGGCGGACAGATCGGCGCCTTCGACGAGCCGGCGGCGACGCCGGGCCTCGGGCGGGCCGTGCGGCGGATGAGGGTGCGGGGTGCGGCACGGTGCGGGGGTCGGCATAGGTCGCCTCCTTCAGATCCTCGATGGACGCGCGTCACGGCGTACGGGCACGAGCAGGCCGGAAATAGTTCAACGATCGGTAAACGAATCGTAACGCAAAGTAAAAATCGCGCATAGGTTTTCCGGGCGAACAGCGCATTTCTTCCCTCGGGTGGGTGAACCGGGCAGTTGATCGGCTTGTCGTACTAATTCCTTCTCGACCCCGTGCGACCTTGACCGCGTTGTCGGCAAACCCGGCACACCGCCAGAAAACGCCCTCGTCGGCGTAGGTCTGAGAGAAGGAAGAAGGTGGGCGGAACATGGCCGCCACCCAGAGGATCGCCATTGGTGCCATGGTCGCCGCGGCCTGTGCCGCGTCTCTCGCCGGTTGCGCGACCGGCTCCAGTGGTTCGAAGGTAGGGGCGCACGGCCCGCAGCAGGCGGCGCAGGCACCCAAGCACGTGTTCCGTCTGATCGGTGACGGATCCACCGCGTATACCGGCGCGCAGCCGCACCTGGCGAACCCCGAGCGGCTGAAGCCGGGCCAGAAACCGCCCCAGTTCGTGGTGTTCTCCTGGGACGGGGCGGGCGAGGACAGTCAGAAGCTGTTCTCCCACTTCCGCGAGGTCGCCAAGGAGAACAACGCGCACATGACGTTCTTCCTCAGCGGCGTCTACATGCTGCCGAAGGACAAGCGGGACCTGTACCACCCGCCGAAGCACTCGCCGGGCAGTTCGGAGATCGGCTTCAACGACCTGCAGGGCATCGCCGACACGGCCAAGCAGGCGCGGCTGGCCTGGCTGGACGGCAACGAGATCGGCACCCACTTCAACGGCCACTTCTGCGGTCCCGACGGCGGCGTCGGCACCTGGTCGGTGAAGGAGTGGAAGAGCGAGATCAACCAGGCCAAGCAGTTCGTGAAGACCTGGAAGACCAACTCGGGCCTGAAGAACGCGGCTCCGCTGCCCTTCGACTACGACAAGGAGCTGATCGGCGGCCGCACTCCCTGCCTGGAGGGGCAGAAGAACTTCATGAAGGCGGCGAGCCAGATGGGCTTCCGCTACGACTCCAGCGGGGTCGACGATCAGGTGTGGCCCAAGAAGAAGGACGGCCTCTGGGATCTGTCCATGCAGCTGGTCCCGTTCCCGGGCCACACCTACGAACAGCTGACCATGGACTACAACTTCATGGTCAACCAGTCCGGCAACAGGACCCAGGGCGACCCCGACAAGTTCGAGTACTGGGGCGACCAGATGCGCGACGGCCTGCTCAAGGGCTTCTACCGGGCCTACGACGGCAACCGCGCGCCCCTCATCATGGGCAACCACTTCGAGTCCTGGAACGGCGGCACCTACATGCGCGCCGTGGAGGACGTGGTGAAAAGCGTCTGCGGCAAGCCGGACGTCCGCTGTGTCTCCTTCCACGAGCTGTCCGACTGGCTGGACGTACAGGACCCCAAGACCCTGAAGAAGCTGCGCACCCTGAACGTGGGCGAGGCCCCCAGGCAGGGCTGGGCGTCCTTCCTCTCCGGCAAGCCGGCACCGGCGCCCAAGGGCGTGCCCGGGGCGCCGGCCGAGAAGAAGTAGCCGCCCGGCGGCCGCCGGACAGCCGGTCCGGCGGCCGCCGTCAGGCGGGAGCGGTGGCGGGGGACCGGACGTCCTCGCCGAGCACGAAGGCCGGGTCGACCTGGGCCGCCAGGTCGGCCCCGGTGCGCTCGTTGCCCCAGGACTCCGCGTTCTTCAGGTGGAAGTGCACCATCTGCCGGGTGTAGCGCTCCCAGTCCCGCATCCCGTACGTGCCGTCGGCGGCGGCCCGAAGCGCGTGCAGGGCGCGGGAGTTGTCCTCCTCCAGGAGGTCGAACCGGGGCGGCCGGCCCTTCTCCATGGCGCGCACCCAGTCCGAGTGCCCGACCGTCACGAGCAGGTCGTCCCCCACCTCCGCGCGGAGGTAGTCGATGTCGTCCTGCCCCTGGACCTTGTTGCCGACGACCTTGAGGGCGACGCCGAAGTCGCGGGCGTACTCCTTGTACTGGCGGTAGACGGAGACCCCCTTCCGGGTCGGCTCGGCGACGAGGAACGTCATGTCGAAGCGGGTGAACATGCCGGAGGCGAAGGAGTCCGAACCCGCCGTCATGTCGACCACGACGTATTCGTCGGGGCCGTCGACGAGGTGGTTCAGGTACAGCTCCACCGCTCCCGTCTTGGAGTGGTAGCAGGCGACCCCCAGGTCGGCGTCCGTGAAGGGGCCCGTGACCATCAAACGGACGGCGCCGCCGTCGAGTTCCACCGGGCGGGCGCAGGCGTCGTACACCGGATTGGGCTCCCGCACCCGGACCAGTCGCGAGCCCTCGCCCGGCGGAGTCGTCTTGATCATCATGGCGGTGGAGGCGATCCGCGGGTTGCTGCCGCGCAGGTAGTCCTTGATCACCGCCAGTCGCTCGCCCATCGCGGGCAGGGCCGCCGCCTCCGCCTCGTCGAGGCCGAGCGCGGGGCCCAGGTGCTGGTTGATGTCGGCGTCAATGGCGACGACAGGCGCGCCCGCCGCCACGAGGTGGCGGACGAAGAGGGAGGAGAGCGTGGTCTTGCCGCTGCCGCCCTTTCCGACGAAAGCAATTTTCATGTTCACGAAGAGTAGTCGGTTGATAGCTGTATGTGGCAGATGGAAGTGAAGAAGACCACTCCTTCGTGGGGTGCGACCCGGACATGCGTAGGGTCGTACTCATGAGTACGACAGGCGCATCCGCCGATCCGCTCGCGGCCCTGGGTTCGCTGCCCGGCGTGGCCGAGTCCGTGGAGTCCGTGCGCAAGTCCGTGGACCGGGTCTACGGGCACCGGATCATGCGGCGCCGCAGCAACGAGATCACCTCCGAGGCGGCGCTGCGCGCGTCCCGCGGCTCGGCGGCGCTGTCCGGTGCCGACTGGGCCCTGGAGGAGGTGCGGCGGCGCACCGACTTCGGTGCCGGCGCCGAGGCGCGGGTGATGGGCGCCGCCCTCCGGCTGACCGCCGAGGCGGGCCAGCTGCTGTCGATCTGGCGGCAGTCACCGCTGCGGGTGCTGGCCAGGCTGCACCTGGTGGCGGCGGCGACCGACGGGGACGATGTGGGCCGGCCGCGTCAGGCGGGCGAGGAGGCCGACGAACCGCTGATCGAGCTGCCGCTGCCGGACGCGCGGGAGGTGACCGGCAGGCTGGAGGGCCTGGCGGACCTGATCATCGCGGGGACCTCCGCGCCCGCGCTGGTGACGGCCGCCGTGGTGCACGGCGAGCTGCTCGCTCTGCGCCCCTTCGTCTCGTACAACGGCCTTATCGCGCGCGCGGCGGAGCGGATCGTCCTGGTCGGCAGCGGCCTCGATCCGAAGGCGGTCTGCCCGGCCGAGGTGGGCTACGCCGAACTGGGCCGCGCCTCCTACCTGGCGGCCCTGGACGGATACGTCTCGGGCACCCCGGAGGGCATGGCGGCGTGGATCGAGCACTGCGGCAAGGCGGTCGAGCTGGGTGTGCGCGAGTCGACGGCGGTGTGCGAGGCGCTGCAGCGTGGCGCGGCGTGAAGGCGGCGCTGCACCGCGGCGCGGCATGAAGGCGGCGCTGCACCGCGGCGCGGCATGAAGGCGGCGTGAGGGCGGCCCGGAACGGGTTGCGGCGGTACGAGTTCTCGTACCGCCGCTGGTATGAGCACCGGGTTACCAAGCGTCCTCGATGTGTTGCCCATCAGGTCGGGGACTTTGCCCGTCACCTGGTGCGGCTGGCCCGTAATCGACGGGTCGACGTCGCGTGGGTGCCCGGTGTTCATACGGGGTCCGTGGGGCCAACTGCGTAGTGGTAGGGGATCCTCTCGGATGTCCTTTGGTCTCGCGGGCCGTTAAAACCTTTGTACTGCACGTCGGGCACCGAGCGGAACCCCTGCTCGCACTTCTTTACTTGTAGGTTCAAACAGGTGCGAACCGGACATCGGTTCCGACGTTGGTCTCGCACCGGTCCGATGCCGGTCCGCTCGTCGGAAACGGCCTCAGGAGACCGTGGCGCGGCGCCGGCTCGCGTACCAGACGAGGCCCGCGGTGGCGGCTGCCGCACCTACGGCCGCCGCGGCCACCAGGACCGGGCGGGGTGTCACGGAGAAGGTGGACAGCCGCTGCTTCAGCCGGACCGGCCGGCGGAACTCCAGAATCGGCCACCCGCGCGCGGAGGCCTCGCGGCGCAGTGCGCGGTCGGGGTTCACGGCGTGCGGGTGGCCGACGGCCTGGAGCATCGGCAGGTCGGTCGCCGAATCGCTGTAGGCGTGGCAGCGGTCGAGGTCGTACCCCTCGGACGCGGCCAGTTCCCTGATCGCCTCCGCCTTGGTCGGGCCGTAGGCGTAGTACTCGACCTCGCCGGTGAAGCAGCCGTCCTCGCCGACGACCATGCGGGTGGCCACCACCCGGTCGGCGCCGAGCAGTTCACCGATCGGCTCGACCACCTCGGCGCCCGACGTGGACACGATCACCACGTCGCGCCCGGCCGCGTGGTGCTCCTCGATGAGGGAGGCCGCCTCGTCGTAGATGATCGGGTCGATCAGGTCGTGCAGGGTCTCGGCGACGATGTCCCGCACCTGCTGGACGTTCCAGCCCCGGCAGAGGTCGGACAGGTACTCGCGGGTGCGCTCCATCTGGTCGTGGTCCATGCCGCCGACCAGGAAGACGAACTGGGCATATGCGGTACGCAGTGCCGCCCTGCGGTTGATCAGTCCGCCTTGGTAGAAGGACTTGCTGAAGGTGAGCGTGCTCGACTTCGCAATGACCGTCTTGTCCAGGTCGAAGAAGGCTGCCGCGCGAGGCAAGGAGTGGTTTTCCACGCCTCTGAGCATAGGCGCCCACCATTCGGCGTAAGGTGGGGCGCGTGGGTTTGCCTGAGAAGGCTCTCGGGTACACCATGGAAGTCACGGATCGTTCGCGACCGTGCTAACCCGGTCCGGCTCCTCCCCCCCCGAGTCGGCCGTGGGGACGACCCCCGCTCTCCCCCCCGGCGGGGGTCGTCGCATGTCCGGGTGGGTTTTCCAGCATTCCGCGTGGCCGTATGGCCGGAGGCGGTCCCTCCGCGTGCGGCGATCTGTCATGCCCATGTTTGATTACTGAAGGTAATCCACAGGCTGCTCTCCGGAAGTCGTACGGCGAACCGCGCCGAGGTCACCGGTATGGGTGAAGGCGATTTCCACAAGGGACGACTTGTCCACAGTTTTCGACCAAGATCCACGAGATTTCCAGGATCGCTGCACCGTGATTCCAGCGCACTCCGGCGACGGCGAGTTCATGGCCGGTTCCGAATGCCGGAGCGCGTATGGCCGGTTTCCGCCGGCCGCTCATATGGAGGCCGCTCGCCGGTTCTCCACACGGTGGGGAATGGCGTGGCCATGGGGTCGCGCCGCCCACGCAGCGAAGGGGGAACACGCATGACCGGAACCGTCACCCACGACCCGTCGTCCGCCACGGCCGGGCGGCCCGGACAGCCGCTCATCGTCACCGAGGACGCCGGCCTCCTCGACGACCTGCTGCGCCTGTGCGCCGCCGCCGGCGCCACCCCCGAGGTGCACCACGGCGTGCCGGAACCGGGCGGTGGCTGGGAAGCCGCCCCGCTCGTCCTCGTCGGTGATGACGCCGCCCGCCGGGTCCGCGGCGCCGTGCGGCGCGGCGGGGTGGTGCTGGTCGGCCGGGACCAGGACGACTCCGAGGTGTGGAAGCGGGCCGTCGAGATCGGCGCCGACCACGTCCTGATGCTCCCCGATGGCGAGCAGTGGCTCGTCGACCGCATCGCCGACGTCGCCGAGGGCGTCGGGCGCCCGGCCCTCACCGTCGGCGTCATCGGAGGCCGGGGCGGAGCCGGGGCCTCCACCCTGGCCTGCGCCCTCGCCGTCGCCTCCGCCCGCGAGGGACTGCGCACCCTGCTGGTCGACGCCGACCCGCTCGGCGGCGGGCTCGACGTCCTCCTCGGCGGCGAGAGCGCCGAGGGACTGCGCTGGCCCGCCTTCGCCGCCTCCCGCGGCCGGGTCGGCGGCGGCGCCCTGGAGGAGTCGCTGCCCGAACTGCACGCCCTGCGGGTCCTCAGCTGGGACCGCGGCGACTGCGTGGCCGTCCCCGCCCCCGCCGTGCGCGCCGTGCTGGCCGCCGCCCGCCGCCGAGGCGGCACAGTCGTCGTCGACCTGCCGCGCCGCCTCGACGAAGGCGTCGCCGAGGCGCTCGCCCAACTCGACCTGGCGTTGCTCGTCGTCCCCGCCGAACTGCGCGCGGTGGCGGCCGCGGGACGGGTCGCGTCCGCCGTCGGCATGGTCGTACGGGACCTGCGCGTCGCGGTACGCGGACCGTACGCACCCGGGCTCGACGACCGCGAGGTGGCCCGCCTGCTCGGCCTCCCCCTGGCCGGCGAGGTGCCCGTCGAACCGGCCCTGCTGCGCGCGCACGGCACGGCGAAACCACCCGGCGCGAACGGACGCGGCCCCCTGGCCCGGTTCTGCGCGGACTTCTGGGAACGGACCCTCGCCGAGGCGGGAGGCCCCCGATGAGCCTCCCCGGACTCGACCGGGCGGACGGCGCCGCCCTGCTCGACGGCGTCCGGCGAAGACTGGCCGAGAGCGGCGCCGAACCCACTCCCGCGCGCGTGGCCCAGGCCCTGCGCGAACAGGGCCGGGTGCTCGGCGACGCCGAAGTCCTCGGCGCGGCCGAACACCTGCGCTCCGAACTCGTCGGTAGCGGCCCGCTGGAACCACTGCTCGCCGAACCGGCCGTCACCGACGTCCTGGTGTCGGCGCCCGACCGGGTCTGGGTGGACCGGGGCGGCGGCCTGGAGCTGACCGCGGTGACCTTCCCCGACGCCGCGGCCGTACGACGCCTCGCGCAGCGCCTGGCCGCCGTGGCCGGACGCAGGCTGGACGACGCACGGCCCTGGGCGGACGCCCGGCTGCCCGACGGAACCCGGCTGCACGCGGTGCTGCCCCCGGTGGCCGTCGGCTGCACGTGCCTCTCCCTGCGGGTCGTACGGCCCCGGGCGTTCACGCTCGACGAACTCGTCGCGGCCGGCACGGTGCCGCCCGGCGGGGACCGCGTCCTGCGGGCGCTCCTGGACGCCCGGCTCTCCTTCCTGGTCAGCGGAGGTACCGGGACGGGGAAGACGACCCTGCTGAGCGCGTTGCTCGGCCTGGTCGGGCCGGGTGAGCGGATCGTGCTCGCCGAGGACTCGGCCGAGCTGCGGCCCGACCATCCGCACGTCGTACGGCTGGAGACCAGACCGGCCAACCAGGAGGGAGCCGGCCTGGTCACCCTGGAGGACCTCGTCCGGCAGGCCCTGCGGATGCGGCCGGACCGGCTGGTCGTGGGCGAGGTCCGCGGCCCCGAGGTGGTGCACCTCCTGGCGGCCCTGAACACCGGCCATGAGGGCGGCTCAGGCACCGTCCACGCCAACGCGGCGGCCGATGTCCCGGCCCGCCTGGAGGCCCTGGGCACGGCCGCCGGACTGGACCGGGCCGCACTGCACAGCCAACTGGCGGCAGCGCTGTCGGTGGTCGTCCACCTCGTACGGGACCGGTCCGGACGGCGCCGGATCGCCGAGGTGCACGTGCTGGAACGGGACGGGTCGGGGCTGGTCCGGACGGTACCGGCTTTGCGCTGGGACGCAAGGGCGTTCGCCCGGGAGCGGGGGTGGCCCCGGCTGCGGGAACTGCTCGGGACCGCGGGCACACCGCTCCCGGAGGCCGCGCCCGCGCGGGCCGTGTCCGCCGGACCGGTGAGTGCGGGTGGGTGGAGTGCGAGGAGCGCGGGCGGACCCGGCGAGGAGGAAACGCCCGCGCGGGAGGCGGCTGCGGTGGCCGGGACGGCCGGGCCAGTGCGAGGGACGGGGTGTGAGAGGGGTGAGGGAAGCGGTGGGTGAGATGTCCTGGAGTGCTGCGGTGGCGTGCGCCGGCGCGGCGGTGTTGTTGCTGGGCGGGCGGCCCTCAGGGGCGCGGCGGGCGCGGCTGCTGTTCGCGGGTGGGGGAGTGGTGCCGATCGGGCCGCCCCCGTGGGAGAAGGCACTCGGCGAACTACGGGGCCTGCGCGGCCGATTGGGCGCCGAGTGGTGGTCCCTCGTCGCCGGGCTGGTGCTCGCGGTGCTGGGGACCTCGCTGATTCCGGTCGTCGCGGGGGCCGCCGGGGTGCCCGTGCTGCGCCGGGTGCGGCTGGCCCGGGAGGCCCGGCTGGTCCGGGAGCGGCGCGCGGACGCGGTGATCGCCCTGTGCGAGGCCCTCGCGGGGGAGGTGCGCGCCGGACGGCAGCCGGGCGAGGCGCTGTTGCGCTCCGCGCGGGAGTCCGGCGGGCTCGGGGACGGGCAGGCGGCTGTCGTGGCGGCGGCGCGGTTCGGCGGCGACGTGCCGGGCGCGCTCGCCGTCGCGGCCGGGCCTCCCGGTGCCGAGGGGCTCCTCGGGCTCGCCGCCTGCTGGCGGGTGGCCGTGGACCAGGGAGCCGGGCTCGCGGACGGTCTGGACCGGCTGGACGGTGCCCTGCGCGCCGAGCGGGACCAGCGCGCCGATCTCCGGGCCCAGTTGGCGGGCGCACGGGCGACGGCACTACTGCTGGCCGCACTGCCCACCCTGGGTGTCCTGCTCGGCTCGGCCATGGGCGCCGATCCGCTGCACGTGCTGCTGCACACCGGCGCCGGACTGGGCTGCCTGGTGGCGGGAGCAGTGTTCGAGGCCGCCGGTGTGTGGTGGGTCGCCCGGATCGTGCGGGGAGCTGAGGCGGTATGAGCGGGGACGTCGTCCACAGGCTGGGGATGACCGTGGCCGTCACGCTGCTTCTCGGCTGGACCGCACGGCGGTTCGCGGCGGCCCGGCACCGGCGCCGGGCGCGGCGCCGGCTCGCCGAACTACTGACCGCGCCGGCGGTGGCGCCCGCGCCGGGATTCGACACCCGGGGTGCCTGCCGGCGGTGGCTGCCCCTGGCCGGTGCGCTGGGCGGCGGGTGGGTGCTGGTCGGCGGTTTCACCGGGGTCCTGGTGGGTCTGGGCGTCGCGGCGGGGCTGTGGCACTGGCGTCGGCGTACCGGAGACACGGGCCGGACCGGGGAGGCGGACCGCGCCCTGGCCGCACGCCAACTGCCGCTCGCCGCCGATCTGCTGGCCGCCTGTATCGCGGCCGGCGCCGGCCCCGTCGTCGCCGCTCAGGCCGTGGGGGAGGCGCTCGGCGGACCTGTGGGGGCGAAACTGGCGCGCGGGGCGGCCGAGGTGCGGCTCGGCGGTGAACCGGCCGACGCCTGGCGGTCGTTGGGCGCGCTGCCCGGCGCCCGGGCCCTGGCACGGCTGCTGGAGCGCGCCGACGAGTCCGGGCTGCCCGCGGCGGGCCCCGTCGCCCGCCTCGCCTCCGACGCGCGGGCGGAGTGGGCCCGCGGCGCCACGGCCCGCGCGCGCCGGGCGTCCGTGCTGGTCTCCGCCCCGGTGGGCCTGTGCTTCCTGCCCGCCTTCATCGCGGTCGGCGTACTGCCCGTGGTGATCGGACTGGCGAGCGGCGTGGTGGGAGGCGGTGGGGGCTGAGGAGGGGGCGGGGGCTGAGGCGGGCCACCGGTACATGGCGGACGGAGGTGATCGGGCAGACGGCACGGATCCACGACGGCAGTGCTCGGACACGGACGTGGTCCCACACGGACGTGCTCGAAGACAGCACACATCACTCATCAACGCATACCAGTGATCAACAGGACTGAACCTCACGGGGGTTGAGATGAAGAAGAAGGCAAGGGACATGGCGGCACGACTACGTGGACTGTGGCGCCGGGACACGGGCATGGTGACGTCCGAGTACGCGATGGGGATCGTCGCAGCGGTCGGCTTCGCGCTGCTGCTCTACGAGGTCGTCACCAGCGGCCAGGTCAAGGCGGAGCTGCAGTCCATCGTGAAGCGGGCCCTCAGTGCGCGGATGTGAGCGCGGGGCGGACCGGGGCTTCGTGACCGCCGAGGCGGCCATGGCGCTGTGCGTGCTGGTGGCGTTCACCATGGCGCTGGTCTGGGCGCTGCTCGTCGTGGCGGCACAGATCAAGTGCGTGGACGCCGCCCGCGCCGGCGCCCGGGCCGCCGCCCGCCAGGACCCCGCGGGCGCGGTCGTGAAGGTGGCCCGGGAGGCGGCGCCACGCGGGGCGGAGGTGACGGTGCGACGCGAGGGCGACGAGGTCCACGTGACGGTCGTGGCGAATCCGCCGGTCCTGACGGGGCTGCCCTTCGAGGTGCGGGAGGAGGCCGTGGCGGCGGCGGAGGACACGGTGGGCGCGTCGACGGCGGCGCAGCCACCGCCGGGGAGCCGGTCGAGGGGGCGGGAGCGGTGAGGCGCGGGTATTTCGTTGGTTCTCGGCTCCGGCCCCGCGCGGGCGGGCCGAGCCACGGGCCCGGAGGCGGGAGCCCAGAGCCGGGCGACCGGCCGTCCGCCACCGTCCGGGGCATCCTCGCCGAACGCCTGTGGCGTCGCCTGCCCGGCAGGTGTGCCCGGCGGGCCGACCGTGATGCCGTCGCGGTCCTGGGTGCCCGCGCGGCAGCCCTTCGACGCTGGGCGGGTGAGAGGTGTTCCCGGCCGGGGGACCGGGGTTCCGCCACCGTCTGGGGTCTCGGCGCCGTCGCCGTGCTCTGCGTGGTGTTCGGGGCCGTACTCGCCCTCGGGCAGGCCGTCGTGGTCCGGCATCGGGCGGCGGGCGGGGCCGATCTGGCGGCCCTCGCGGCAGCGGACCACTGGGCCGACGGCACCACCGGTGCCTGCGCCCGGGCCGAGCGGGTGGCCGCGGCCCAGGGGGTGCGGCTGGTGCGGTGCGCGGTCGAGGGCGAGATCGCGGACGTGACGGCGGCCTCGGGGCGCGGGCCGTTCACGGCGGCGGTACGGGCCAGGGCCGGACCCGCCGGTCCGGTGCCGGAGCCGGTGCCGGGGCGGGGGCCTTAGCGGGGCGCCGCGCGCGAGCCCCGGGGAAAGCCGCAGGCCCGGCTGAGGGGCCGGGTCGGGGCCGGAGGCCCCCCGCTACGGCTCCGGCTGCTCAACCGGCTGCTCAACCGACTGCTCGACCGGCCCCTCAACCGATTGCTCCGTCGGCCGCTCGGCCGACTGCTCGGCCGGCCGCTCGTCGGGCTTCTCCTCCGGTGCCCCGCGCAGCACCACCGTGAGAAGCCGTACCGCGCCCCTCTTGTGCAGCGGATCGTTGCCGTTGCCGCACTTGGGGGACTGGATGCAGGACGGGCAGCCGGCGTCGCACTCGCAGGAGGCGATGGCCTCCCGGGTGGCGGTGAGCCAGGCACGCGCGGTGTGGAAGGCGCGCTCGGCGAATCCCGCGCCGCCGGGATGGCCGTCGTACACGAAGACCGTCGGCAGCAGGGTGTCCGGGTGGAGCGGGACGGAGACGCCGCCGATGTCCCAGCGGTCGCACGTGGCGAACAGCGGTAGCAGGCCGATGGAGGCGTGTTCGGCGGCGTGCAGGGAGCCGCCGAGGATCTCGGGACTGATCCGCGCCTCGTCGAGCTGGTCCTCGGTGACCGTCCACCACACCGCGCGCGTGCGCAGCGTACGAGGAGGGAGGTCGAGTTTCGTCTCCCCCAGTACCTCACCCGTGATCAGCCGTCTGCGGAGGAAAGAGACCACCTGGTTGGTGACCTCGACCGAGCCGAGGCAGAGGCGGCCGGAGCCCCACGGGATCTCGGTGTCCGTGTCCAGGACGGAGATCGCGGTGGTGTCCCGGGCGACCGTCGAGTACGGCGGGTCGGCCTGTTCGACCAGGGCGACCGAGTCCTCCAGGTCGAGGGCGCGCACCAGGTAGGTGCGGCCCTGGTGCAGGTGTACGGCGCCCTCGTGCACCGTGGAGTGCGCCGCGCCCGCGTCGACCGTGCCGAGCAGCCGTCCCGTGCCGGACTCGACCACCTGCACCGGCCGGCCGCCGGCACCGCGGATGTCGGTCAGGTCGGCGGCCCGCTCGCGGCGCGTCCAGTGCCAGGCCCGGGTGCGGCGGCGCAGCAGCTTCGCGGCCTCCAGCTGCGGCAGCAGCTCCGCGCACGCGGGACCGAAGAGGTCCAGGTCCTCCTCGGTCAGCGGGACTTCCGCGGCGGCGGCGCACAGGTGCGGGGCGAGGACGTAGGGGTTGTCGGGGTCGAGGACGGTGGATTCCACCGGCTGGGCGAACAGGGCCTCGGGATGGTGGACCAGGAAGGTGTCCAGCGGGTCGTCGCGGGCCACCAGCACCGCCAGGGCGCCCTGTCCGGCGCGGCCCGCGCGGCCGGCCTGCTGCCACAGGGAGGCGCGGGTGCCCGGGTAGCCGGCGATGACGACCGCGTCCAGGCCGGAGACGTCGATGCCGAGCTCCAGGGCGGTGGTGGCGGCGAGCCCGAGGAGTTCGCCGGAGTGCAGGGCGCGTTCCAGGGCGCGGCGCTCCTCGGGGAGATAGCCGCCGCGGTAGGCGGCGACACGCCGGGACAGCGAGCGGTCCACCTCGGCCAGCCGCTCCTGGGCGATCACCGAGATCAGCTCGGCGCCGCGCCGGGAGCGTACGAACGCGACCGACCGCACGCCCTGCACGGCGAGATCGGTGAGCAGATCGGCGGTCTCGGCGGTGGCGGTACGCCGTACGGGCGCGCCCTTCTCGCCATGCAGTTCGGTGAGCGGCGGCTCCCACAGGGCGAAGACCAGCTCTCCGCGCGGGGAGGCGTCGTCGGCGACCTCGACCACTGGCAGGCCGGTCAGCCGGCGGGCGGCGACGGCGGGCTCGGCGGCGGTCGCGGAGGCGAGCAGGAAGACGGGCGAGGCGCCGTAGCGGGCGCACAGGCGGCGCAGCCGGCGCAGCACCTGGGCGACGTGCGAACCGAAGACGCCCCGGTAGGTGTGGCACTCGTCGACGACGACGTACTTCAGGGACTTCAGGAAGGAGGACCAGCGGGCGTGGGACGGCAAGATGCCGCGATGCAGCATGTCGGGGTTGGTGAGCACGTAGTTCGCGTACTGGCGGACCCACTCGCGTTCCTCGAACGGCGTGTCGCCGTCGTACACGGCGGCGCGGATCCCGGAGCCCAGCGGTTGTGAAAGTTCCTTCACCGAGCGGCACTGGTCCGCCGCCAGCGCCTTGGTGGGAGCCAGGTACAGGGCGGTGGCCCCACGGCCGCCCACCCGTCGCCCGCCACCACCCCGCGGAAGCGCTTCGCGCTGCTGCGCCCACTGGGTGGGCGCCTCGGAACCGCTCAGAAGGGTGGACAGCACGGGTACGAGATACGCGAGGGACTTTCCGGAGGCGGTGCCGGTGGCGACGACGACCGAATCGCCGTCCAGGGCGTGCTCCGCGGCCAGCGCCTGGTGGGCCCAGGGATGCTCGATGCCGCAGGCGTGCAGGGCGGCGATCACCTCGGAGCGAATCCGGTCGGGCCAGACGGCATGCCGGCCCGCACGTGGGGGCAAGTGCTCCGTATGAGTGATGCGCGCAGCCCGGCTCGGCCCGGAGGCGAGCCGGTCCAGGACCATGCCCGGAGACGGGCGGGACGCCGGGTCCGCCGGGGGTCGATCGGATCGGTGATTCTTGGCCATCGGCACCGAGTGTGTCACCGGCGTGACGGACAATGGAGCCAAGGCGTCGTGCACGCCTGCCGGTAAGTGATTGAATGCCATCGCGGCTGGCGTTGCGTCCCGGGGGCCGCAAGTGACGGTGCCCGAGGGACGACCGCTCGATAGCAAGGTGCTGGAGGATCCGTGGACCTGTCCCTGTCGACCCGTACCGTCGGCGATCGTACGGTCGTCGAGGTCGGTGGCGAAATCGACGTATATACCGCGCCCAAGCTGCGCGAGCAGCTGGTCGAGCTGGTGAACGACGGGAATTTCCACCTCGTCGTCGACATGGAGGGCGTGGACTTCCTCGACTCCACCGGGCTCGGCGTGCTGGTCGGCGGCCTGAAGCGGGTGCGTGCCCATGAGGGCTCCCTGCGCCTGGTCTGCAACCAGGAGCGCATTCTGAAGATCTTCCGCATCACCGGCCTCACCAAGGTGTTCCCGATTCACACCTCGGTCGATGAAGCGGTGGCGGCCACCGACTGACCCGATGCCGGTAACCGGCCACTCCGGGCCGCCCTTCGGCGGTCCGGGGACCGGTGGAACCCGTCCCGCGACGGCCCGTACGGGTCCTCGCGCGGCGGCCCGTGCGTGATCTCGGCGGGCCTTCACCCGTGTGGCCTCCTGCGGGCCCGCGGGATGTAGAAGCCGCCCCGCGGGATCTTCCGGGGGCGTTCGAGGGTCTTCCGGGGCCGTCCGGGGTAGAGAAGTTCACACACGGGGCGTGGGCTGCCATGCGGCCCCGCCCCCGCACCGCACGCCCGTACTTGTGAGGGGGATGCATGGCCACCGTCGAGCTCCGCTTCAGCGCACTGCCCGAGCACGTCCGGACCGCCCGCCTGGTGGCGGCCGCGGTGGCGCGCAGGGCCGGAGTGGACGAGGCCGTTCTCGACGAGGTCCGCCTCGCCGTGGGCGAGGCCTGCTCCCGAGCCGTGGGGCTGCACCAGAGCAGCGGCGTCACGGCGCCCGTGAAGGTGGCGCTGATCGAGGAGGAGAAACAGTTCTCCATCGAGGTCGGCGACGAGGCCCCGCACGCGACCCCCACCGCGCGGGTGGCCGGCGGCGCCTCCGCCGACGCGGACGTGGAGGCCGAGGAGGACGAGATGGGCCTCGCGGTCATCAGCGGCCTCGTCGACGACGTGGAGGTCAGCACCGGCGAGGACGGCGGGCTGATCCGCATGACCTGGCCGACCACCCCGCCGCCCGTCGCCCTGGTCTGACGCGCTCCTGAGCGCCCTCGGCAGGCCGTCGGCAGGTCGTCGACAGGCCGTCCGCACTCCCTCGGCAGACCGGCCGAAGTCCCCCGGCAGGCTCTCCGCAATGCATCGGCAGTTCCTCGGCACCCCGCAGGGCCCGGCCGTCGGCAGCCCCCGGCCCCCCCGCCGTGCGGTGCAGCCCGGTCGGCAGCCCTCGGCCCCCTATCTGCAGCCCCCGGCACCCTCGCCGTAGCGGCCCGCCGGCAACCCCTCGGCGCTACGCCCGAGCCGTCGTGCTCGCCGAACCACCGCGCCCAGCGCATCATTGAAGGGCCCTGCTGAGCAGGGCCCTTCCTGTTGTTTCCCCAACCCCTCAGAATTCGTGAAGAAATTCACGATCAATACCCCGATAATTTGATCAAGCATCAATGTGGCCGTCAATGCCTTTGGGGCATTACCTCTTTCGGGTTCCATGGCGGGATCTCGATCATTTGCTGAAGAGCGAGTCAAGGCTAATTCCGTTTACCGCGCCCTGTTTAGATCACGTCGGGGTACCTAGAATCCGTCCACATCTTGAGCTCAGCCCAAGCGTCAAGGAGGACGAATGGCGGGGCTTTCTTCCCCTCAGCAGTTGGGTCACCCCACATCCCTCGCAGCCGCGGTCCTGACCGACGACAACCGGATCATCGTGGCGGTCATCGCGGCCGTCGCCCTGGCCGCACTCGTGGTCGCGGGCATCCTGGTACGCCAGGTCCTGGCGGCGGACGAGGGCACCGACAGCATGAAACGGATCGCCGAGGCGGTCCAGGAGGGCGCCAAGGCGTATCTCGCCCGGCAGCTGCGCACGCTCGGCGTATTCGCCGTCGTGGTGTTCTTCCTGCTCATGCTGCTGCCCGCGGATGACTGGAATCAGCGTGCCGGCCGGTCGGTGTTCTTCCTGATCGGAGCCGCTTTCTCGGCGGCCACCGGTTATATCGGCATGTGGCTCGCCGTGCGCAGCAACGTGCGCGTCGCCGCGGCGGCGCGCGAAGCCACTCCGGCCGAAGGCGAACCGGAAAAGGATCTCACCACCGTTTCGCACACCGCGATGAAGATCGCATTTCGTACGGGCGGCGTCGTCGGCATGTTCACCGTGGGACTCGGCCTGCTGGGCGCCTCCTGCGTGGTGCTGGTGTACGCGGCCGACGCGCCGAAGGTGCTCGAAGGCTTCGGCCTCGGCGCCGCCCTCATCGCGATGTTCATGCGTGTCGGCGGCGGCATCTTCACCAAGGCCGCCGACGTCGGCGCCGACCTGGTCGGAAAGGTCGAGCAGGGCATTCCGGAGGACGACCCGCGCAATGCCGCGACCATCGCCGACAACGTGGGCGACAACGTCGGCGACTGCGCGGGCATGGCGGCCGACCTGTTCGAGTCGTACGCCGTCACCCTGGTGGCCGCACTGATCCTCGGCAAGGTGGCGTTCGGCGACTCCGGGCTCGCCTTCCCGCTGCTCGTGCCCGCCATCGGCGTGATCACCGCCATGATCGGCATCTTCGCGGTCGCCCCGCGGCGCGCCGACCGCAGCGGCATGACCGCGATCAACCGCGGCTTCTTCATCTCCGCGGTGATCTCCCTCGTACTGGTCGCGGTCGCGGTCTTCGTCTACCTGCCCGCGAAGTACTCCGACCTCGACGGCGTCACCGACGCGGCGATCCGGGGCAAGGACGGCGACCCGCGGATCCTCGCCCTGGTCGCGGTGGCCATCGGCATCCTGCTCGCCGCGGTCATCCAGCAGCTGACCGGCTACTTCACCGAGACCAACCGCCGCCCGGTCAGGGACATCGGCAAGACGTCCCTGACGGGCCCGGCCACGGTCGTCCTGTCCGGCATCTCGCTGGGCCTGGAGTCGGCGGTCTACACGGCGCTGCTGATCGCTCTGTCCGTGTACGGCGCGTTCCTGCTCGGCGGTACGTCGATCATGCTCGCGCTGTTCGCCGTGGCGCTGGCCGGCACCGGCCTGCTCACCACGGTCGGAGTGATCGTCGCCATGGACACCTTCGGGCCGGTCTCCGACAACGCGCAGGGCATCGCCGAGATGTCCGGTGACGTCGAGGGCGCCGGCGCGCAGGTGCTCACCAACCTGGACGCGGTCGGCAACACCACCAAGGCCATCACCAAGGGCATCGCCATCGCCACCGCCGTACTCGCCGCGTCGGCGCTGTTCGGGTCGTTCCGCGACGCGATCACCACCAACGTGCAGGACGTCGGGGAGAAGCTCACCGGGCCGGGCGCGCCGCTGAGTCTGTCGCTGGACATCTCGCAGCCCAGCAACCTCGTCGGCCTCATCGCGGGCGCCGCGGTCGTCTTCCTCTTCTCCGGACTCGCCATCAGCGCCGTGTCCCGGTCGGCGGGTTCGGTGGTGTTCGAGGTGCGGCGGCAGTTCCGCGAGAAGCCCGGGATCATGGACTTCAGCGAGAAGCCGGAGTACGGCAAGGTCGTCGACATCTGCACCAAGGACGCCCTGCGGGAGCTGACCACCCCTGGTCTGCTCGCCGTCATGGCGCCGATCTTCGTCGGCTTCACGCTCGGGGTGGGCGCCCTCGGCTCCTACCTGGCGGGCGCGATCGGCGCGGGCACGCTCATGGCGGTGTTCCTCGCCAACTCCGGCGGTGCGTGGGACAACGCCAAGAAGCTCGTGGAGGACGGCCACCACGGCGGCAAGGGCAGCGAGGCCCACGCGGCGACGGTGATCGGCGACACGGTGGGCGACCCGTTCAAGGACACCGCGGGACCGGCGATCAACCCGCTGCTGAAGGTCATGAACCTGGTGTCGCTGCTCATCGCACCCGCGGTGATCAAGTTCTCCTACGGCGACGACAAGAACATCGGTGTACGGATCCTGATCGCGATCCTCTCATTCCTGGTGATCGCCGGCTCGGTCTACGTCTCCAAGCGACGCGGGGTCTCCGTCGGCGACGACGAGAGCACCGAACGGGTCGCCAACTCGGCGGATCCGGCGGTGGTTTCGTAGGCGGTCTCAAGGAGCCCTTCGAGGGCCCGTCAAAGGGTTCCCCCAAGGAGTCCTGCTCAACGGGCGGGCGGGCGGCGCGTGCTGACGTGCCGCCCGCCCGTTCGTGTGTCCGTCCCGCCGCCCCGGCCGTGCCCATGGTGAGCCTTCTCTCCTACGGAGCAAATCATCGCACAAGCCTATTTATAGGGCGTTCGGCGTGTGGACGGTCCCGGTATGCCGGTAGATTCCGGGGGCCGAGAGCCATGGAAGGGACCGATCCGGTGAACAAGAAGCTCGCGGCCGCACTGTCCGGCGGTGCGGTACTGGTAGTGGCGTTGTCGGGATGCAGCACCAAGGACAGCGGCCCCGACCCCAAGCTGGTCGCCTGGGCGAAGACGGTGTGCGACGCGGTTCCGGCGCAGGACGCGAAGATCCGGTCGGCGAACGCGTCGATCGCCTCGATCGCGACGGACAGCAACCTGCCGCCCAAGGACGCCCAGAAGACCTACTCGAAGGCCTTCCAGGACATGTCCGACGGCTACAAGGCGCTCGCCGCCGCCCTCGACAAGGCCGGAGCGCCCCCCGGCGTCGACGACGCCGCCAAGCGCCAGAAGGACGCCGCGCAGACCTTCACCGGCCTCTCCACGTCGTACGCCGACCTGAAGAAGCAGGTCGACGGGCTCGACACCAAGGACCAGGGCAAGTTCGCCGCAGGCCTCAAGGAGGTCGCCGCCAGCCAGACGAAGAAGGTCGGCAAGCAGAGCGACACCGGCACCAAGACGCTGGAGCGGCTGGAGCAGGGCGATGTGAAGGCGGCCATGGCCGAGCAGCCGAGCTGCAAGGTCGCCGCATCCGCGACGGCGTCCAGCGCGGCGGCCCCGAGCGCGTCGACGAAGGGCTGAGGCCGACACTCGCGGGGCAAGGACGGTGCTCGCGGGGCAAGGCTGGCGCTCGCGGTGCAAGGACGGTGCTCGCGGTGCAAGGACGGTGCTCGCCGGGCTGAGGTCGGCTTCTCGAAGGCGCCGGAGGAGTGCGCAAGGGCCGACGACCGCCCCAGGACACGGCCGCACGCTTGCGGCGGTCCCGGCCTCCTCCTCGGCGTACCGCCCCCGCCCGGAGCCGCCGGGAGTGAGGCGGGCCGGCGCTGCCTGACAGCCCACGCGCGTGGGCCGCCACGCGAGGCGGACGCCGCAGCCCCGCGCACCTGTGCGCACGAGAGGGTGCTTCCCTCTGCCCCGTGCTTCCGGCGGCTCCGCCGTGCCTCTCGGTGCACCGGTGCCCTGCGGCCGAGAGTCCGGGCAGGCCGTGCTGTGGCCGACCCGGGAGGTCCTCGCGGGACACAATGGGGGCGTGACTGACTCCGGCCTCGCCCCTCTGCCCGACTCCGACCGTCCCGACGTCACCGCCCGGCTGCGGGACGCGCTGCTCGCCGCGTCCTTCACCGCCGACGGGCTGCTCGACCTGCTCGGCGCCCCCGCGTACGCGGCGCTGGCCCGCAGCGAGATCGTGCCCGCCCTCAGGGTGACCCGGGGCGATACCCCGCTGGAGACGCTCGTACGGCTCTTCCTGCTGCAGCAACCGGTGCCCCACGCGCGCGTGGCGGCCGTTCTGCCGGTCGAGGAGGCCCTGGAGGCCGGGTGGCTCACGCGCGTGGGTAGTGACGAAATCGCCGCGACCGTGGACGTACGGCCGTACGGCGGGCTCGACGGCGAGGACTGGTTCATCGTGTCCGACCTGGGCTGCGCGGTCGGCGGCGCCGGCGGTGTCGGACAGCGCGCGGAGGGGGTCGTCCTGGGCGTCGGCGGCGCCTCCACCACCCTCGCCGGGATCACCGTCCGCACGCCCGTCGCCGCGGCGCTCGACCTCGGCACCGGCTCCGGCATCCAGGCCCTGCACGCCGCCCAGCACGCCACGCGCGTGACGGCGACCGACGTCAACCCGCGCGCGCTGCACTTCACCGCGCTCACCCTCGCCCTCTCCGGCGCACCGGCCGCCGACCTGCGCGAGGGTTCGCTGTTCGAGCCCGTCAGGGACGACGAGACGTTCGACCTGATCGTGTCCAACCCGCCCTTCGTGATCTCCCCGGGCGCCCGGCTGACGTACCGGGACGGCGGGATGGGCGGGGACGATCTGTGCCGCTCGCTCGTTCAGCAGGCGGGGGAACGGCTCAACGAGGGCGGGTTCGCGCAGTTCCTCGCCAACTGGCAGCACGTGGCAGGAGAGGACTGGCAGGACAGGATCAGGTCATGGGTGCCGCGCGGCTGCGATGCCTGGATCGTGCAGCGCGAGGTGCAGGACGTCACGCAGTACGCCGAGCTGTGGCTCCGGGACGCCGGTGACCACCGCGCCGACCCGGCGGAGTACCAGGCCCGGTACGACGCCTGGCTCGACGAGTTCGAGGCGCGCAAGGTCAAGGCCGTGGGCTTCGGCTGGATCACCCTGCGCAAGACGGCTGCCGCCGAGCCGTCCGTCGTCGTGGAGGAGTGGCCGCACCCGGTCGAGCAGCCCCTCGGGGAGACGATCCGGGCGCACTTCGACCGCGTCGACCACCTGCGCGAGCACGACGACGCCGCGCTCCTGGAGGGCCACTTCAGGCTCGCCGCCGAGGTCGTCCAGGAGCAGGTCGGTCTGCCCGGCGCCGAGGACCCGGAGCACGTGGTGCTGCGCCAGCACCGCGGGATGCGCCGGGCCACGAAGGTGGACACTGTGGGCGCCGGCTTCGCGGGCGTCTGCGACGGCACGCTGAGCGCGGGCCGCATCCTGGACGCCATCGCCCAGCTCGTCGGCGAGGACCCGGTGCTGCTGCGCGACCGCACGCCCGCGCAGATCCGGCTGCTCGTGGAACAGGGCTTTCTGGAGCCCCTGGCCTGACGACGGCGCCGCGCGCTCCCGAGCCGCCTCGCTCCCGAGCCGCCTCGCGGCCGTACGCCGGATGCGCGGGGCGTCGTAGCGCGTGCTCCGGCGGGCGTCGTAGCGCACCCGTGGCAGGGCGTCGTAGCGCACGGGACATGCCGGAGGCACGGGCCGCCGGCACCTCCCAGCGGAAAAAGGCCGGAAAAAGACCAGAAAAACACGGCTGGGCGGGCGCACCGACCTTACGTCGATCACGTGTTCGACTGTGATGTGCCCTCCCGTTCACCCGGCCGTCGCCCGCCCGTCTCCCGCGCGTGCCACCCTCCCCGCCCTGGGCACACCGGGACGACGGGGGAAGGGGCGCACGCCATGGAGAGCGAGTCGGCGATCTTCGGAGGAGTGGCGTTCTGCCTGTTCGGGGCTGCCGTGAGCCTGTGGACGACGGTGCGGCTGTGGCGGCACGAACCCGTGGCGCTCGGTGTGAACCGGATCGCATCGGCCACCCTCGCGAGCGCCGCCGGAATCGCCTCGCTCGGCCTGGGCGCATACTGCCTGACCCGCCTCTGACGTCGGAGGGCGCGTCTTCCGCGGAAGTGCCGCGAGAGTAAGGGGAGCGTCACCCTCCGGACAGGGGCCGCGGACTGCCGGGTGGTCCGGGCGGCAGGAATGGCGGTAGTCGGGTTACCGTTCGAGTGGCCGTTGTGGGCTTTTCCCGTTTGACACGGGGGCGGGATGTACCGTCACACTCCGCAGCGTCACACGAGCCACCATGCACGCCGCGACCCCGGGACCATGCCTGGGGAGGCCCCCAGCGTCGACCGGAGAGAAGAGCGAAGTTGTCCCCGACCAGCGAGACCGCACAGGGCGGCCGCCGACTCGTCATCGTCGAGTCGCCTGCCAAGGCGAAGACGATCAAGGGCTACCTCGGCCCCGGCTACGTCGTCGAAGCGAGCGTCGGGCACATCCGTGACCTTCCCAACGGCGCCGCCGAGGTCCCCGAGAAGTACACCGGCGAGGTCCGCCGCCTCGGGGTGGACGTCGAGCACGACTTCCAGCCGATCTACGTGGTCAACGCCGACAAGAAGGCCCAGGTCAAGAAGCTCAAGGACCTGCTGAAGGACTCCGACGAGCTGTTCCTCGCCACCGATGAGGACCGGGAGGGCGAGGCGATCGCCTGGCACCTCCAGGAGGTCCTCAAGCCGAAGATCCCCGTCAAGCGGATGGTCTTCCACGAGATCACCAAGGACGCGATCCGCGAGGCCGTGGCCAACCCGCGCGAGCTCAACCAGAAGCTGGTCGACGCCCAGGAGACCCGCCGCATCCTCGACCGCCTCTACGGCTACGAGGTCTCGCCGGTGCTGTGGAAGAAGGTCATGCCGCGGCTGTCCGCCGGGCGCGTCCAGTCGGTCGCCACACGGCTCGTGGTGGAGCGGGAACGCGAGCGCATCGCTTTTCGTTCCGCTGAGTACTGGGACCTGACGGGCACCTTCGCGACCGGCCGCGCGGGGGACCCCTCGGACCCGTCGTCGCTGGTCGCCCGCCTGCAGACCGTCGACGGCAGGCGGGTCGCCCAGGGCCGCGACTTCGACTCCCTGGGACAACTCAAGAGCGCGAACACCCTCCACCTCGACGAGGCGAACGCCCGCGCCCTCGCCGCCGCCCTGGAGAACACCCGCTTCTCCGTGCGGTCCGTCGAGTCCAAGCCGTACCGCCGCTCGCCGTACGCCCCGTTCCGTACGACGACGCTGCAGCAGGAGGCCAGCCGCAAGCTCGGCTTCGGCGCGAAGGCCACGATGCAGGTCGCGCAGAAGCTGTACGAGAACGGCTTCATCACGTACATGCGTACGGACTCCACGACGCTGAGCGAGACCGCCGTCACCGCGGCCCGCGCCCAGGTCACGCATCTGTACGGCGCCGACTACCTGCCGCCGCAGCCGCGGACGTACGCCGGGAAGGTCAAGAACGCCCAGGAGGCGCACGAGGCGATCCGCCCCTCGGGTGACCGTTTCCGCACGCCCGCCGAGACCGGACTGACCGGCGACCAGTTCAAGCTCTACGAGCTGATCTGGAAGCGGACCGTCGCCTCCCAGATGAAGGACGCGACCGGCAACAGCGTGACGGTGAAGATCGCCGGTGCCGCCGCCGACGGCCGGGACGTCGAGTTCAGCGCCTCCGGCAAGACGATCACCTTCCACGGCTTCCTGAAGGCCTACGTCGAGGGCGCCGACGACCCGAACGCCGAGCTGGACGACCGCGAGCGCCGGCTGCCCCAGGTCGCCGAGGGCGACGCGCTGTCCGCCGAGGAGATCACGGTCGACGGCCACGCCACCAAGCCCCCGGCCCGCTACACCGAGGCCTCCCTGGTCAAGGAGCTGGAAGAGCGCGAGATCGGCCGCCCGTCGACGTACGCGTCGATCATCGGCACGATCCTCGACCGCGGCTACGTCTTCAAGAAGGGCACCGCGCTCGTCCCGTCCTTCCTGTCCTTCGCCGTGGTCAACCTCCTGGAGAAGCACTTCGGGCGGCTCGTCGACTACGACTTCACCGCCCGCATGGAGGACGACCTCGACCGCATCGCCCGCGGCGAGGCCAAGGCCGTGCCGTGGCTGAAGCGCTTCTACTTCGGCGAGGGCACGATGGCGGGCGCCGCCGCCGACGCCGGCAACGGCGACGGGGACCACCTCGGCGGCCTCAAGGAACTGGTGACCGACCTCGGCGCGATCGACGCGCGCGAGGTGTCCTCGTTCCCCGTCGGCAACGACATCGTCCTGCGGGTCGGCCGCTACGGCCCCTACATCGAGCGGGGCGAGAAGGACGCCGAAGGCCACCAGCGGGCGGACATCCCCGAGGACCTCGCCCCGGACGAGCTGTCCGTCGAGCTGGCCGAGGAACTCCTGGCCAAGCCCAGCGGCGACTTCGAGCTGGGCACCGACCCGACGACCGGCCACCAGATCGTCGCCAAGGACGGCCGCTACGGCCCCTACGTCACCGAGGTGCTCCCCGAGGGCACCCCGAAGACCGGCAAGAACGCCGTCAAGCCGCGCACGGCCTCGCTGTTCAAGTCCATGTCCCTGGACACGGTCACCCTGGACGACGCGCTCAAGCTGATGTCGCTGCCGCGCGTCGTCGGCACCGACGCCGAGGGCGTGGAGATCACCGCGCAGAACGGCCGCTACGGCCCGTACCTGAAGAAGGGCACGGACTCGCGCTCGCTCCAGGCCGAGGAGCAGCTCTTCTCGATCACGCTGGAAGAGGCGCTGGCGATCTACGCCCAGCCCAAGCAGCGGGGCCGGGCCGCCGCCAAGCCGCCGCTGAAGGAGCTGGGCACCGACCCTGTCAGCGAGAAGCCCGTCGTGGTCAAGGACGGCCGCTTCGGTCCGTACGTCACCGACGGCGAGACCAACGCGACCCTGCGCTCCGGCGACAGCGTGGAGGAGATCACCCCGGAGCGCGGCTTCGAACTGCTCGCGGAGAAACGGGCGAAGGGGCCCGCCAAGAAGACGGCGAAGAAGGCCGCCGCGAAGAAGGCCCCGGCGAAGAAGGCGGCCGCCAAGAAGACGGCGGCGAAGAAGACGACGACCGCCGCGAAGAAGACGACGGCCAAGAAGACGGCGACGAAGACGATCACCAAGAAGGCGGCCGCCGCCAAGACGACGGCTTCCTCCACGGAGGACTGACACTCCGTCGGGTGACCGTCAGCCCCAGCCGAGTCCGCTTCTCACGGCCCGGCCGGCCGGTCGTCGGCTCCGACGGATCGTCACCGCCGCGTCGCGAAACGAACGCCCCGGCATCGCTTTGGTGTCGGGGCGGTCGCGCATCCGGACGGCCGAGGTGTGGTGTCAGTGGCTGCGGATAGGCTGAACGCATGACGCGAGCCGAGCAGCCAACGGCCCCCACTCCAGCACCGGACGACGCCCTCGTCGCGGACTCACGCGAGCGTGCCGTCCGTTCCCTGCTGCGCCGACCGGAGCTGCGGCGCCTGTGGAGCGCCCAGCTCGTGAGCGGTGTCGGCGACACCCTCGCCGTCCTGGTGCTGGTCGTCCTCGCCCTCCAGGCGGCCATCGCGGAGAGCTCCTTCGGCGGTGGATACCGCGGCGTCGCGTTCGCGGTGGCGACCGTCTTCGCGGCCCGCGTCCTCGCCACGCTGCTCTTCGGGGCCGTCCTCCTCGGCCCGCTCAGCGCGCTGACCGACAAGGAAGGCCCGCTCGACCGCCGCTGGACCATGGTCGGCGCCGACGGTCTGCGCGCCGTGCTGCTGATCATCGCGCCCCTCTGGATCGACTGGACGCCGCAGAACGCGCTGGCGTATCTGCTCGTCACCGCCTTCGTCACCGGAGTCGCCGAGCGCCTGTGGACGGTGTGCCGGGAGAGCGCGGCCCCCGCGCTGCTGCCCGCCCCGCCCCCGGAAGGAGCGACCGTACGGCCGCTGCCGGACCACATGGACGCCCTGCGCCGCCTGGCGCTGCGCACCACGTTCCTGGCGATCCCGCTCGCCGCCGCCACGCTCGTCGTCGCCGCGCTCTTCAACAACCTGCTCGGGACCGGCGTCGACTGGTTCGACCAGCACCAGGCGGCCCTCGCGTCGTACGTGGCGGCCGGTCTGTTCGCCGCCTCCCTGTCGGTGCTGACCGCCCTGGAGCTGCCCGGCGTCCGCACCCCGCGCGCGCGGTCCCCGCTGGAGGGCCTGCGCCGCCCGCGCACCGGCGCCGGTGTGGACAAGGGCCGTACGGGCGCCATCCCGCTGCTCGTCCCGGCCTGCGCCGCCGTCGCGGGAGCCATCTCCGCCGCCGTCTCCGTGTGCGTGCTGCACGCGAAGGACCTGGGCGGCGGCCCGGTCCTGTACGGCCTGCTCGTCCTCGCGCTGACCGGCGGCGTCGCCGTCGGCATCCGTACGGCGCCCTCGATGCTGCCCTCGCTCTCGCGCCGCCGGCTGCTGGCCCTGGCGATCGCCTTCACCGGCGTCGCCCTCCTGGCCGGTGGCCTCGTCCCCGACGTCACCACGGTCCTGCTGATCGTCGCGCTGGCCGGCATCGGCGCGGGCGTGGCCGCCAACACCGGGCACACCCTGCTCGACCAGGAGACCGAGGACCACCGCAGGGCGCGCACCACCGAGCACCTGCACGCGGTGGTCCGCGTCTTCATAGCGCTCGGCGTCCTCATCGCGCCCCTGGTAGCCGCCCTCATCGGCCCGCACCGCCTGGAGAACGGCAAATTCGTCTTCGCGCACGGCGGAGCCGCCTTCACCCTGATGCTGGTCGGCGCGCTGCTGCTGCCGGTCGCCGCACTGGTCCTCGCCAAGGTCGACGACCGCTCCGGCGTCCCGCTGCGGCACGATCTCAGGGACGCGCTGCTCGGCGGCGACGACCCCGTCCAGGCCCCCGCGTCGAACGGTTTCTTCATCGCCCTGGAGGGGGGCGACGGCGCCGGCAAGTCCACCCAGGCCGAAGCCCTCGCCGAGTGGATCCGGGCCAAGGGCCACGAGGTCGTCCTCACCCGGGAGCCGGGCGCCACCCCGGTCGGCAAGCGGCTGCGTTCGATCCTGCTGGACGTGTCCTCGGCCGGCCTGTCCCACCGCGCGGAGGCCCTGCTCTACGCCGCCGACCGGGCCGAGCACGTCGACACCGTCGTACGGCCCGCCCTGGAGCGCGGCGCGATCGTCATCTCGGACCGGTACATCGACTCCTCCGTCGCCTACCAGGGCGCCGGCCGCGACCTGTCCCCGACGGAGATCGCCCGGATCAACCGCTGGGCGACCGACGGGCTCGTCCCGCACCTCACCGTCCTGCTGGACGTCGCGCCGGAGGCCGCCCGCGAGCGGTTCACCGAGGCGCCGGACCGGCTGGAGTCGGAGCCGGCCGAGTTCCACGCGCGCGTGCGGGCCGGTTTCCTCACGCTCGCCGCGTCCGACCCCGGCCGCTACCTGGTCGTGGACGCCGCCCAGGAACCCGAAGCCGTCACCACGGTGATCCGGCACCGGCTCGACACCGTCCTGCCGCTCTCCGAGGCCGAGATCAAGGCCCAGGAGGAGGCGCGCAAGCGGGCCGAGGAAGAGGCCCGCCGCAAGGCCGAGGAAGAGGCCGCCCGCAAGGCCGAGGAGGAGCGCCTGGAGCGCGAGCGCCAGGAGCAGCTCGCCAAGCTGCGCGCCGAGGAGGAGGAGCGCAAGCGCCGCGAACTTGAGGAGGCGCAGCGCCGGGAGGCCGAGCGGCAGGCGGAGGAGGCCCGGCAGCGGGCCGAGGAAGCGCGCCGCCGCGCCGAGGAGGAGCAGCAGCGGCTCCTCGCCGAGGAGAAGGCCCGCGCCGAGGAGGAGGCCCGCCGCAAGGCCGAAGAGGAACGGCGCCGCAAGCAGGCCGAGGAGGAGGCCCGGCTGCACGCCGAGGCCGAGGCCCGGCGCCTGGAGAAGCAGCGCAAGGCCGAGGAGGCCCTGCTGCGCGCCGAGGAGGCCCGCCGTCAGGCGGCCGAGGCCGCCGCCTCGGCCGACGCGGCCGCCCGCCGGCCGTCGGCACCCCAGCCGAAGGCCCCCGGGATGCCCCCGGAGACGGCGACGGTCCCGACCCCGGCCGTGTCCCCGGCCGACTCGCGGAACCAGCGGCGGACCGCCCCGCCGGCGCCGGGCGCCGAGGAGACGGTGCCGACACCGGTCGTCTCCCCGCCGACGGACGAGACGACGGTGCTGCGCCCCGTGCGCGAGGACCGCCCCGCGGACGCCTCCCACCCCGACTCCGAGGTGACCACCGAGCTGCCGCAGCCACCGGCGACCCCGGGCGCGGCGGACGACACGGCGGTGCTCCCACCGGTGGCTCCCGGCGCGGCCGACGAGACCGCCGTACTGCCGCCGGTGTCCCCGGGTGCGGCGGACGAGACGGCCGTACTGCCGCCCGTGCGGGACCGTGACCCGGCGGACCGGGTGCCGCCCGGCCTGTTCCGGGACGAGCGGGCCGCCTCCGGCCCCGACGGTTCCGAGAGCCGTACCCGCGAGATGCCCCAGCTCGACGCGGACGGCACCCCCCGACGTCGGCCGCGCCCCGACTGGGCCGAGGAGACCCCGCTGGACGACCTGCCGAGCCTGGCGGACGAACTCCTCGGCTCGTACGACTCCTACGACGAGCAGGGCGCCGGGGAAGCCGAGGAGGACAAGGGCCGCCGAGGACGAGGCCGGGGCCGCCGGGGCTGAGCGGGCTGGGCCGAACGAGCGGCTTGATGGCCAGGCCGGGCTCGGTCTCAGTGGCGCCCGGGGTGGCTGGGCCGCAAAGCCTGGCCGCCCGCCGCTCGCCCTCGCCGGCTGACCCCACCGAGCCTCACCTCGCCCAGCCCCACCTCGTACCTTGACCCCCGACCTCGCCCACCCGCCCCCGTTGTCAGTGCTCACCCGCACAATGGGTGGCGGAACGTGGAGTGTGACGGAAGGGCGGCGTGACCCGTGAGCGTGTGGGACGACCTCGTCGGGCAGGAGAAGGTGAGCGCGGTGCTCGACGCCGCCGCGCGGGACGCCGACGCCCTCGTCACGGCCGCCGCGGCGGACGAACCGCTGCCGGAGTCGTCGAAGATGACGCACGCCTGGCTGTTCACCGGCCCGCCCGGAGCCGGCCGTAACCAGGCGGCGCGGGCCTTCGCCGCCGCCCTGCAGTGCGTGAGCCCCGACCGTGCCCTCGGCGGAGCCCCCGGCTGCGGCTTCTGCGACGGCTGCCACACCGCGCTGCTCGGCACCCACGCGGACGTCACCACGGTCGCCGCCGTCGGCTCCGAGATCCTGGTGAAGGACATGCGGGACACGGTCCGCAAGTCGTTCACCGCCCCGGCGAACGGCCGCTGGCAGATCATCCTCGTCGAGGACGCCGAGCGGCTGAACGAGAAGTCGGCCAACGCCGTCCTCAAAGCGGTGGAGGAGCCCGCGCCGCGCACGGTGTGGCTGCTGTGCGCCCCATCGATCGAGGACGTGCTGCCGACCATCCGCTCCCGCTGCCGCCACCTGAACCTCAGCACCCCGTCGGTCGCCGCGGTCGCCGACATGCTCGTACGGCGCGACGGCGTCGAACCGGACGTCGCCGCCGAGGCCGCCCGCGCCACCCAGGGGCACGTCGACCGGGCGCGCCGCCTGGCCACGGACCCCGCGGCCCGCGGGCGCCGCGCGGCCGTCCTCAAGCTCCCGCTGCGCCTCGACGAGGTCGGCGCCTGCCTCAAGGCCGCGCAGGAACTCGTCGACGCGGCCGCCGAGGACGCCAAGCAGCTCGCCGAGGAGATGGACGGCAAGGAGTCCGAGGAACTCAAGGCGGCGCTGGGCGCGGCCCAGGGCGGGCGGCTGCCGCGCGGTACTGCGGGAGTGATGAAGGACCTGGAGGACATGCAGAAGCGCCGCAGAACCCGTACGCAGCGCGACAGCCTGGACGTGGCCCTCGGCGACCTCACCGCCTTCTACCGTGACGTCCTCGCCCTCCAGCTCGGCTCCCGCGTCGCCATCGCCAACGCGGACGCGGAGGACGCGCTGGAGCGCCTGGCCCGCTCCGGATCGCCCGAGTCCACCCTGCGCCGCATCGAGGCGATCGCCGCGTGCCGGGACGCCCTGGACCGCAACGTGGCTCCGCTGCTCGCGGTGGAGGCGATGACGATGGCGCTGCGGGCCGGTTGAGGGGCGGCGAGGTCGAGGCAGCCGTACCTCGGCGAGCCATCGGTAGCTTCGGGGCAGCGTCCCCCACACGGGCGTACCGGAGCGAGCGCCACCCCCGTCCCCCGAACGAGCTACAAAGCCGACGCACCGCGCTCGGGAGGTCGCACAGCGTTACGCTCGCTTGATGCACATCAGGCCCACCCCCCGCCGCCCCAGGTCGACGGCCCGAGCCGCCGCCACCCTCCTCGCGGCCGCCGCCCTCCTCGTCTCCGCCTGTTCCCCGAGCAGTTCGACGGTGTCGGCCGGGGCCACGGCGCAGGGGGTGCTGGCGGCGCTGCCGCGTGCGACACCGCCGGCGCTGTCGTCGTACTACGCGCAGAAGCTGCACTGGCGCAGCTGCGGCGCGCCCGGTTTCCAGTGCGCGACGATGAAGGCCCCGCTGGACTACGCGAAGCCCGCCGCGGGTGACGTCCGGCTGGCCGTCGCCCGGAAGAAGGCCACGGGCAAGGGCAAGCCGCTTGGCTCGCTGCTGGTCAACCCGGGCGGTCCGGGCGGTTCGGCGGTCGGCTACCTCCAGCAGTACGCGGGCATCGGCTACCCGGCCGGGGTCCGGGCCCGCTACGACATGGTCGCGATGGACCCGCGGGGCGTGGCCCGCAGCGAGCCGGTGGAGTGCTTCGACGGCCGCCAGATGGACACGTACACGCAGACGGACACGACTCCCGACGACCAGAGGGAGACGACCGCGCTGGTGACGGCGTACAAGACGTTCGCGGAGAGCTGCGGGGCGCACTCGGCGCGGCTGCTGCGGCACGTCTCCACGGTCGAGGCCGCGCGGGACATGGACATGCTGAGGGCGGTCCTGGGTGACGGCAAGCTGAACTACGTGGGCGCGTCGTACGGCACGTTCCTCGGGGCGACGTACGCGGGCCTGTACCCGCAGCGGGTGGGCCGCATGGTGCTGGACGGGGCGATGGACCCCTCCCTGGACTCGCGCGAGCTGAACCTGGGCCAGACGGCGGGCTTCGAGACGGCGTTCCAGGCGTTCGCGAAGGACTGCGTACGGCACTCCGACTGCCCCCTGGGCGGCAAGGGCACCACGCCGGCGCAGGTCGGCGACCATCTCAAGGCGTTCTTCGGCAAGCTGGACGCCCACCCGATTCCGGCCGGCGACGCGGACGGCCGCAAGCTGGGGGAGTCCCTGGCCACGACCGGCGTGATCGCGGCGATGTACGACCAGGCCGCCTGGGAACAGTTGCGCGAGGCGCTGGCCTCGGCGATGAAGGAGAACGACGGCGCCGGCCTGCTCGCGCTCTCCGACAGCTACTACGAGCGGGACGCCGACGGGCACTACACCAACCTGATGATGGCCAACGCCGCCGTGAACTGCCTGGACCTGCCGCCCGCCTTCACCGGTCCCGAGCAGGTGGAGCAGGCCCTGCCCGAGTTCGAGAAGGCGTCCCCCGTCTTCGGCGAAGGGCTGGCCTGGGCCTCGCTGAACTGCGCGTACTGGCCGGTCAGTGCCACGGGGGCGCCGCACCGCATCGAGGCGAAGGGCGCGGCCCCGATCGTCGTGGTCGGCACCACCCGGGACCCGGCGACCCCCTACCCGTGGGCCCAGTCCCTGGCCCGCCAGCTCTCCTCCGCCCGCCTCCTCACCTACGTGGGCGACGGCCACACCGCCTACGGCCGCGGCAGCAGCTGCATCGACGGAGCGATCAACACGTACCTCCTCCACGGCACCCCGCCGGCCCCCCAGAAGCGCTGCTCCTAGGCCTCCCGCCGGGCGCCTCCCCCCGCCCCCGAGGGCGTGTACGGAGCACCCCGGGAACCTGTGTAAACTTACCGACGTTGCTGATCGCACCATAGTGCGGTCAGCGCGCCGCCTTAGCTCAGATGGCCAGAGCAACGCACTCGTAATGCGTAGGTCTCGGGTTCGAATCCCGAAGGCGGCTCTATCGAACCCCAGGTCGGAAACGCTTCCGACCTGGGGTTTTGTCGTTCAGTGAGTGTGATTGCGACGCCGGGTGAGTCTGCTGCCCGTGTCAGAGGTCTCAGTTCTGGTCTCAGTCGACGTCGAGAGCGGGGGCGGCGTGCTCAGCGCCGTACGGGCCGCACGTGTGAACGCCTGCCGATCGATTTCATGCTGTTCCCGGCTCAAGATGAGTTCTGCTCCCACCGGGAACGCTTGCTCCGACGCTGCTGAGAGTCGTTCAAAGTTTTCTGTAAGTGCATCACGAGCGGCGCTGGAGACCTGACGGTACTGCTGCATGCTCTCCAGCGCTGCACGGAGCACTGGGTGTCCATCCAATTCACGCAGGTCTCGCCCTTGTGCCCGATACGACGTCACGAGGTTTGTGAGGTCTCGATTCCGGCGCTGGAACTCTGCTGTTGCCTCGGCTAGGGCGTCGTTGTCGATGGGACGTCCGTCCACATCAGCTATCGCTTCTTGGACCTCTGTGGTGAGTCGAGCAACGATCTTTACGTCTCGCTCCATTGTCTTAGATAGAGACTCAGCGGCACGCGCGACATCCAAGGGGCCGAGTATGGCGATGCGCCGTGCCCGCTCAGCCATGCGGACTGCGGCCACTCGAAGGGTTTCCAGCGCCGCTGAATCGGAAGCGTGGTCCTCGGCAGGCGTCTGGGTGATGCGCAGGCACTCATCCCAGGCTCCAAGGAAGCTCTCATACGCGGTCATGCGCTCTTGCCGCGTCCAGTGACCGTGCTCGACGGCACCTTGATCCTGCACCTGCCGTCGAACGGCCTCGGCGTTCTTCTCTGCACCGAACCTGGCTGCTCGCGCCCCAACGAGTGCACCCCAGCCAGTTGCTGCAAGCCCGATGACTGCGATTGCGAGAGGAATCACGAAGTCTTTCACGGCGGTACATCATGTCTGTCAGCCAATGGACTGGGAAGTCCTGTACCCGTCTGCTGTTACTGGCCCCAGGCCGAAAGGCGATTTCGTCCTGGGGCGCTGCTGTCAGCGGATACGACGCCGCCTCCGGGACCGCGCCGCTTTGCTGTCGGTGGTCTCATCGCTGGTCGCGGGGATGTCGGGGGTGAGCTGGGGGCCAGCGACGAAGAACTCGCCCATCCGCCGCATGGCGTCCTTCGACAGCTGGGACCGGCCCTTCACATAGCGGCGGGTCTGGCTGATCTGGGTGTGCCGCAGGATCTCCATGATCGTGGGCATGTCGACGCCCAACTCGTTCAGGATCGTGCCGGCCGTGTGGCGGCTCCCGTCGTACAGGCGGCGCTCGTCGATCCCGGCTTCGGTGAGCAGGTCCTTGAATTCCTCGTAGTCCGCGCGCGGGTCCAGCGGGCGCCCGTCCGGCCGCGAGAACACGACGTCGGGCAGTTGAAGCGCTCTCAGACCTGCGCACGGTTGCCGAGCGCAGCCCGTTTGCGGCAACGACGCCAGAACTGCGTACTGTTCAGGGCGTACGGCAGACCATACGCACCCTGGAGGCGGGCCTGCCCGACCGGGACTTGGCTACTGCCGACGGGGGACTGACGGACGACCCCTCGGGAAGCCTCGCCCAGCTGGCCGAGCTGTTCGGGATGCCCAAGCCAGCAACCGCCCAGGCCGCGTTCGGCCTCTTGGAACTCGCCGATCTGGCCTCCGTGGCCAAGCGGCCGCCTGCAGGATGGTTAGACGAGGAAGGTCTGCGCGAGGCCCATCGAGCGGCTGGGGAGTTGCGGGACGCCTTCGCCGCCCGCGGGGCTGCCCGTGGGGCAGCGGAGGACGTCTTCGGTGAGCAGGTGCTGGCGGCCGAAGGATTGCCGACCCTGGTCGAGAGGTTCAGTGAACAGCATCGGGGCGCTTTCTCGCGGCTGTCCGGCCAGTACCGGGACGACCGCGCGGAGGTGGCCGCGCTCACGCGCAATGGGGCCTGGGACAAGACGCTGCCCCAGCGCCTAAAGGATGCTCTGGCCTGGCAGAACGCCGCGTCCGAGCTCTCTCGGCTGATAGCGCACCACGACGAGGCACTGGGCGGCTACGTTCCCCACGACGAGGACGAACTGCCCACCATGGATACGGTGCTGGCGGTGGCGGATCGCGTTGCGGAACTCACCCGGGGGTGCACTGACCGGGACTTTCTCGCGGCCCGCCTGGCTGATGGCGCTGAGCCCGACCCGCTGCCAGGGCTGTTGGCCCGTCGCATTCGTGGCGCGCTGTCCGGTTGGTGCGTCGCGGCGGCACGCCGTGCCGAGCGCTGGTCTGAGTCCTCGGCCGCACTGCACGACCTCTTCGAGGAGCGCCGCCGGGTTCAGCTGTCTCTCGCCTTGTTCAACACCTTCGATCAAGCCCAACAGGCCGTCGATGACCTCCGGGCCGACCCGCGTGGCCCGGAAGAGTGGCAGGCGTACCGCTCTGGACTGGACGTCCTGGCCCGTCATGGCATTGACGAAATCGTCCCGCGTGCTGTCGAACGAGGTGTCCTGCCGGAGCGGTTGACTGCGGCCGTGGAGCAGGCGGTACTGAAGTGCTGGGCCGACGACCTCTTGGCCACAGACACCAGGCTTGCCGTCACCCGCTCGGCAGACCTGGATGTCCGGGTGGCGGACTTCCAGGAGGTCGATCGAGGGCTGGTATCTGCAGCGAGCGGGGCTGTGGTCGAGGAATGCAACAAGCGTAGACCGCGCCGTTTCAGCGGCGGGGCTGCCGCAGTAATCAAGCGTCAGGCGGAGCTGAAGCGACGCCACATGCCGGTCCGGGAACTGCTGGGCCGGACCCGTGAAGTCGTCCGGCTGATCAAGCCGTGCTTCATGATGAGCCCGTTGACGGTGAGCCAGTTCCTGCCTGCGGACTACCACTTCGACGTGGTCATCTTCGATGAGGCTTCGCAGGTCCGCCCTGCCGACGCCGTCAACTGCGTGTACAGGGCGGGTTCCCTGATCGTGGCGGGTGACGAGAAGCAGCTTCCGCCCACGTCCTTCTTCGATGCGGCAGTCGAGGATGACTCCGACGAGTATGACGAGGACATCCCCGACACCTTCGAGTCGCTGCTCCATGTCTGCAAGGCGGGTGCCCTACGAGAGCTTTCGCTGGGCTGGCACTACCGAAGCCGTCACGAGGACCTGATTACGTTCAGCAACAGATCCTTCTACGGCAACTCCCTGGTGACCTTCCCCGGAGCGTTGGATCACGGCAACGACATCGGTGTTGAATTCTTCTCCGCACAGGGCGTGTACGACCGCGGCGGTCGACGGGACAACCGCGTGGAGGCGGAGTTTGTCGCCCGGCGGGTCATCCATCACTTCGATACCCGACCCAGCCGCACCTTGGGGGTCGTCGCCCTCTCTCAAGCACAGGCAGCGGCCATCGACCAGGCCGTTCAGCAGGCCCGTCTGGCCCGTCCTGACCTGGACGACTGCTTCACTGAGGATCGACTGGACGGGTTCTTCGTCAAGAACCTCGAATCCGTCCAGGGCGACGAGCGCGACGTCATGATCATGTCGATTGGCTACGGTCCCGACGAGCATGGCAAGTTCGGCACGAACTTCGGGCCGATCAACAAGGGAGGCGGCTGGCGGCGCCTCAACGTCGCTGTCACCCGGGCACGTTTCCGCATGGAGGTTGTCGCATCCTTCCGGGGCAGCGGCTTGGCCGACAGCGCGAACGAAAGCGTGCAGCACCTCAAGCGGTACCTGGAGTACGTCGAGAACGGTCACGCCGTCCTTGCGCAGGACGTGACCCAGGCCGACGCCGATCCGGACAGCCCTTTCGAGGAGTCGGTCCTGCAGGTGCTGCGTGACTGGGGCTACCGGGTGCAGCCGCAAGTCGGCGTTGCCGGATACCGCATCGACGTCGGCGTGCGCCATCCGCAGTTCCCCGGCGCCTACGCGCTCGGCATCGAGTGTGACGGCGCTATGTACCACTCATCCAGGACGGCAAGGGACCGCGACCGGCTGCGGGAGGAGGTTCTCGCCGGGCTGGGCTGGCGGCTGCATCGCATCTGGGGAACCGACTGGTATCGCGGCAGGGCCGCCGCTGAGCTGAGGCTGCGTGAGGCGGTCGAGTTGGCGGTCGAGCGGGGACCGATGTCGGATACAGCCCCGATGGATACAAGGACGCGTCCGGCTGTGCCCGCAGGGGACGACGAAGTGGCAGGTACACCGGGCACCAGGGCGGTGGTCCCGCCCTCCGCCGTCTCGGCCGCGCCCGGTGCCCCGGAACCGGCAACCTACGTGCCTCCGATCGCTACAGCGGATCACGTGCGCGTTCTGGTCGACACCGAGCCCGACCGGCCGTGGAGCTCGCAGTACGAGACAAGCGAAATGACCGTGTCGTCACCGTACGAACTGCACACTCTGGAGGCCCGGCCCGCGCTGCGCAAGTTCGTTACCAGGGTCATTGGGATCGAAGGACCCATTCACGAGGAGTTGTTGGTGCAGCGGGCCCGGGAGGCGTGGGGCGTGGCTCGGGCCGGCAACCGGATTCGCGACAACGTGCAGGAAGTGGTGCGCGGTCTCGTCGGCTCGGGGCAGGTCGCCGTCGATGGTGACTTCTTGGACGTGGCAGGCAGGAATGAGCTGGACGCCCGCGTTCCAGGTGACGGCGACACCCCTCGCAAAGCCGCGCATATCGCTCCGGCTGAGCGGCAGTTGGCGCTGTACGAACTTGCTGCAGAGTGCCCGAGCATGTCGCGGGACGAACTGGTCCGGCATGCAGGCGAGTTCTTTGGCTGGCGCCGCATGGGCAGGGACATCCGCGGCTTCCTGGACTCCGACATCGATGCACTGCACCGTCGTGGCAAGCTGAGGGAGACAGACGGGCACATTACGGCGGTCGGCTGACGGTAACCGGGTGAACCGGACGGGCTATGTCATGGCCGGCGTGGTGGTGCGCGGGGACCAATTGACGCGCCGTAAGCGGATAGTTTCTGCGAACGGCTCTGTAAAAGGCCAGGCCACATAGCCAGTGGCCTGGCCTTTTGCGCTGCTCGGGGGCCTGCCGCGTCGGTTCTGGTGCCGCGAGGTGGCTTGCATGAGCGATGCATGAGCGGAGCGGGTCGGGAGCCTACTTCTTGGGCTTCTTCCGCTGGGCTTATCAACGACCGCTACGCGCACCGCGGCGTCACCCGCGCGTACGTGTCCAACGTCGTGCCTGGTTTCTTCCAGACCCCCGCTTACGCCACGGCCCTGGTGGAGGCCATCACCGACTTCCAGGGCACCCTCAACGACGTCTCCGAGGCCGTCGCGGCCCGCGTCGCCCGGAGCCGGTTCCTGTATGAGGGCGGACACCGGTTCGTCGTGCTCATGGAGGAGTGCGTCCTGCGCTACCGCGTCGGCGACGCCGAGACGATGGCCGGACAGCTCAGGCATCTGCTGACCGTGATGCCGCCGCCCTCCGTCTCCCTGGGCATCATCCCCTTCACCGCGCAAAGGACCATGTGGCCGCTGGAGGCGTTCTACCTCCATGACGGCGCACGCAGTGTCGTGGAGACCCTCACGGCTGAGGTCAACGTGGTGCAGCCGCGCGAACTCGTCGACTACCGCAAGGCGTTCGGGGAGCTGACGAAGCTGGCCGTTCACGGCAACGCCGCCCGCGCCTTGATCGAGTCGGCCATCATCGCCCTCGGATGACGTCGCGCAATTCCCCGCAATGCTGTTGAGCCGAAACTCCGGCTCTCCGTACGGGCGTTGGCGTCGCCGGGCAGGTCCAGGCTTGCCCTCGGCGGCAGCGCAGGAGAGTCCGGCTCGCGTATCCCCCCTTGCGAGCGGGACATCCCAGCCCCGAGGAGACGACCCCGTGAGCGTCACGACCAGACCCACAGTCGGACCGCCCGGCTACACCGAAACCCTCCCCTGTGAGCCCGAGACGGCCAGTCGTGCCCGGGGCGTTGTCTCGGTCGCGCTGAACACCTGGGGCATAGCCGAGTTGGCGGAAGCGGGGACGCTGATCGTCTCCGAGCTGGTGGGCAACGCGGTCCGCCACACCTCGTGCCGTCTGGTCCGGGTGTCCGTCCGGCGTGTCACGGACGATCTCGTACGGATCGGCGTCACCGACAAATCCCACGCCCTGCCGAAAATGGACCTGGTCGCAGACGGCGATGAGACGGGACGCGGCCTTGTCCTGGTCGATGCCCTTTCACACCGCTGGGGCTACTACGAACTGCGCTGGGGCAGGACAGTTTGGGCGGAGCCGGCGGTCCCGCCGTGCTGACCCTGCGGCTGCTACCCGAAGACGAACTCGCGGGCGTCGCCGATCCAGAGCGACGCGTAGAGCTGGCCTTCCCCGCCGCACCGCGGGCACGTTCGCCGTCCGCACCCTGCGCCTGACACCCGCCGACGGCTGCGCACGGGAACGATCTGGGCAGCTCGGTTCCTACCCAGCAGAACTGTAGCCCCAAGATCGCAGCGGCGGCTACGCCTACTGAACCGCACCGACAGCGCCGGTAGACATCGAAGGCTCCATGTACCGGGCTGGCACTGCTAATCAGGCCGATGCTCTGGCCGGTCGCCGTGGCGAGGGCATCAGCGCTTCCTGCGGCTTGTCTGCGCTACGCGGCTTCGGCGTAGCATGAAACGCCTGATGCATCAGCCCGTGCGCTGGGCAACGCGGTGCTGCAAGGCCAGGACCTCGACCAGCTCTGCTCGGCCAGCAGCCCGACCAAGGATCAGGCTGCACAAGGGCGGTCACCTGCCCGCGGGTGGTGCGTCCCGTTGCCCATTCGTGGTCGAGGGGGGCGAAGTAGTCGTCGATCCACGATCAAGGGGAACGTTCACGACCGTGAACCACGCTGTGTCTCTGCGTCGGGGCTTGTCTCTGCGTTGGGGCGCCGTGACGAGTCGCGTCGTCGCGCCACCAGAGTGGTACCGGTGATCACCAGGCCGATCGCCACGACCTTCGCGGCCTGGTAGATCAGTGAAGGGCTGGAGCTGGACCGGCCCAGAAACCCCCAGAGGAGCAGACCGAGTCCAGACAGCATCAAGAGGAAGCCGCCGACCGGGCCCAGGTTTCCCCAGCTCCAAGGAGATGCCGCTAACTCCTGCTCTGTGCCAGGCTTTTCATGTTCATCAGCTGTCATGGCTCGCACATTAACAAGTTTCCGGTCCGCGGTCGTGCGGCGCCTGAGCCAGGAAAGCGACGTAGCCAGGCCGCGCAGGCTGTGCACGAGGGACCTCGGCGCTCTGTCGTTCCCGTCACCTCATGGACCGGTGCGGGCGGTCTCGTTGGGAGCGAGGCTTGGTGTTGTGTGAATGCCGAATTCGTGCCTCAGCGCGGAACGGGCGGCCAGGTAACCGGACATCCCGTGCACGCCAGGTCCTGGCGGTGCGGATGCGGAGCACAGGTACACGCCGCGGAGCGGCGTGCGGTAGGGATTCACACGGGGGGCTGGGCCGAGCACGCTCTGCTTCAGGGACACGGCCCCGCCATTGATGTCCCCACCGACGTAGTTGGGGTTGTAGGTCTCGTAGTCGCGGGCGCTGATACCGCGGCTGGCGATGACGGTGTCTCCGAAGCCGGGCGCGTAGTGCTCGATACGTGCCTGCACCATGGGTACGGGGTCCCGGGAGCTCCCGTTCGGTACGTGGGCGTAGGCCCACACCGGCCGCTTTCCCTCTCGAGCGCGAGTGGGGTCGGCCACGGCAGGGTCGACCACCAGGACGAAGGGCACTGGTGCGGCGACACCTGCGGCGGTGAGGCTTTCTTGGTGACGTATCTGCGCCTGCGTCCCGCCGAGGTGCACGGTGCCTGCCCGACCTACGTCAGGATCCTTCCAAGGGATGGGAGCGTTGACGAGGAAGTCCACCTTGGCGGCCCCGGGGCCGTGGCGGAAGCGGGCGAGGTGGCGAGCGTAGCGGGCAGGGAGTAACTCGCCGGCGGCTTGGAGGAGACCTTTCGGGGCGGTGTCGAACAGCACCACCTTCGATCCCTGCAGTTGCCTCAAATCATCGATTTTGCATCCGGTATGGAACGTGCCGCCATGCGCGGCGATATCTGCGGCCAAGACCTCGGCGATGCGGCTGCTGCCGCCTTCTGGAAGGGGCCAGCCGCTACCGTGGGCGAGGTGCCCCAGCAGGAGTGCGATCGCGCCCGAGGCAAGACTCGGCAGTCGTCCCACGGCGTGGGCCGCGACACCGGTGAGCAGGGCCTTGCCGGCTTCGGTTGTCAGAGTGCGCCCTCCCAGCCGGGTGCCGAGCGTGAGAGTCCGCGCAGCGAACCTGACTGCGACGAGCAGGTCCTGCGGAATGGCGCGCTGGTGGGAAAGGGCGAGGTCGACTACGTCGGAACTGCGCTCCAGCAGTGGAGTCATCATGCGTCGCCAGGGTTCGCCGTCCGTCCCCAGCCGAGCGCAGGTTGCCTCCAGGTCGTGGTGAGCCAGGGCAGCTGTGCCGTCGGGCAGTGGGTGGGCGTAGCTGATCTCAGGTAGACGTAGGCGCACCCCGCGCGCGGCCAGATCGAACTCTCGGAAGAACCGCGACGCAGCTGCCATGGGGTGGACGGCCGCGCATACGTCGTGCGTGATGTCAGCGTCGAACAGTGACGTGGTGCGCAGGCCGCCACCGATCTCATGGTGACCTTCGAAAAGTTGCACATGCAATCCGGCGCGTGCCATGACGACTGCAGCCGCCAGTCCGTTCGGGCCCGTCCCCACGATTGCGACGTCCGCCTTCATCACCGGCTTTTCCCCCTTCGTCGGCAAGCGCCACCTCCAGGGTCGACCGACGCAGGCCTACCGCACGGCTCGCCCAATGCGCGACAAAGCAAACACTAAACGACATCGCTCGGCAAGGTGCGGTGTCTGACGGGTTCGTTCGTTTCATCTGAGTCATCCCATAAATGACCGGTTCAGGTGTCACTTTTCAGTCACAGGAGTCTCATAAAAGTCACTTGTCCCATGATCATGAGCACGATAAGTTAACCGTCAGGAGCGAACGCGACCAAAGGTCCTGACTTTCTAGATGTTGGGATTTGTTTGCTCCGAACGGTTGCAGTGCAGCTGACTCCAGCCCTGAACGCGGGGGACATCCCCGGTGATCAGTGGCGCCTCATCCGGAGGCGCCGACGGGATCCGGGAACCGTGGGGGCTGTGGGGAATGACCGAAAAACGAAATGGGGAACAATGCAGAAGCGAACTGTCGGTGCCGTCATCGGTGCCGCTGTCGCGGGTACATGCCTTGCACTGACCATGCAGGGCTCGGCCCAGGCCACGCCTGTGGCGCCGGTGAACGAGAAGGTGGCCGTCAGCAAGGGCGAGGCCGTTGCGCCCAAGGCGGCCGCGAGCGCGGTCGGCCGGGCGGCCGCCCGGGCTGCCGTGCACGCCAGGGCCGCTTGCCCTTCCGTGGCCCACGCGGTGGGAGCGCTGACGGACAACCTGAGCCTCGGCGGAGTGTTCCGCGCGCCGGCCAGGATCTCCAGCAGTGTCTCCAGCGCGACCGCGTTCGATAGGTGACGGCGACTCGTCGCGTCCAGAGGGCGGTACTGCTTGCCGGTGCCGCCCTCTTGGGCGCCCACTTCTCCATCGCGGCCTTCTCCCAGACGCCGCTGAGTCCTGCCAAGGTGCAATTGGCGCCGCTCCTGAACGCCTACCTCCAGCCGTACTTCTCGCAGAACTGGATGCTCTTCGCCCCGGATCCGGTGATGGTCGACCAGGGGATCATCGCGCGGGGCCGTTGCAGCGACGGCGAGGTCACGAAGTACTACGACGTGACGGGTCCATCCATCAAGAGGGTCCAGAACGACAGGTTCTTTCCCTCCCGGATGTCACGGGTGGTCAGCAACGGAATCCAGCAGTACAACTCGACCGACGACCTCCTGAGGCGCCTCCGCGATCAGAAAGAAAAAGGGAAGGCGAAGAAGTCGGGAAAGAATCCCATTCCGCTGCTGCCCTACGAGAAGCGCACGCGCAATCAAGCGGTGAACTACCTCTCACGGTACGCGCTGACTCAAATGAATCAGGCGTGCACGGACGGTCGTAGTCTCCAAGAAGTGCAGGTCCGGATGTACGTCCGGTCTCTCCCGCCCTGGTCGCAGAGGGACAACCCCCACGCACACGACAAGGTCGACGCCTACGACTTTCCATGGAAGAAGGCTGCTGATCTGCAGTGAAAATATCAGAAAAGATCGACACCTGGGCCAGCCGTCCTGCCGCGGTCCTGGGTGTGTCGGGAACCCGTGCGTTACTGGGGTTCGTCGGCCTCATGTTCTACGTCAGCCAGTACGGGGACCGACGCTACCTCTTCGGCCCCGGAAACGACACACTGCTGCCCTACCACCTCTTCCTCGACGAGTTGCACGACTCGGGAAGTTTTAGTGTCTACGCATGGAGCAACTCGCCGGTCGTGTTCGAGGTGTTGTTCCACATCGGATTGATCGCTGCTTTGGCCGTCACGCTGGGTGTCGGGGGCCGTCCCGTCCTGGTGGTGCACGCCATATTTCTGTGGTCGCTCTACCAGCGGCAGTCGGCGCTGATGGACGGCGGCGACAACCTCATGCAGCTGGTCATTCCGATGTTGCTTCTCACACGCTGCTACGATCATTTCTCCTTGCGCTCTCCGCTGGGGCAACGGGTGCTACAGCGCGTACCCAAGGCCCTGCGAGCTGCCGGTGTCCCACTGCACAACCTGGGTGTCACCGCGATCGCCGTGCAGATGTGCCTGGTCTACATGGTTAGCGGGCTCTACAAAGTGCAGGGGCAGGCGTGGCAGGACGGAACCGCGCTCTTCTACATCATGCGGGTACCGGAATTCGAACTCCCCGGCGTCTCGCAATTTGTGTACAACAACGACCTGTTGGTGTACCTCGGCACCTACGCAACAGTCCTCTTTCTCGTCTACTTTCCCATGGGAGTCCTGGTACGGTCCCTGCGTCCGTGGGCGGCCGCCGCATCCATCGGTTTCCATGTCTCCATCGGCTTGTTCATGGGGCTCACCGGATTCGCATTGACGATGATCGCGTGTGACCTTGTCTTCCTGTCGCCGGAACTGTCCCGCGCACTGCAGGCGGCGCGAAAGCTGAGTGCACGCGGCAAGGAGAAAGCAGCGGTGGACGGAACCGGAAGCACCGCGCCACAGAACCGCGAACCGGTAGCGGCCGCTTCCGCCGACTGAAAGGCTCTCCGTGCGACGCCCTTCCACCTGCGTCATCGGCAGTCACCTCGATGCTCCCCGTGTGACCGGCGGGCATGATCCCGACGCGTACGTGGAGCTGGGGTCTTTCACCAAGGTCCTGACCGGAACCGTGCTTGCCGTGCTTGCCGAGAAGCGCGTTGTCTCCCTCGATGACCCGGTCGAACGGTGGCTGAGCGCGCCGGCCGGTACGGGTGTCACTCTTCGGCACCTCGCCGACCACACCTCCGGCCTCCCGCGACTGCCTCCTGACACAGGTCTGTTCAACCCGTACAGGGACTTCACGCAGGCTAAGCTCGAACAGTCCGTGGGTCGGCTCGATGGTTTGGTCACCGCGAGCCCTGGCGAGCGCGAGGAGTATTCCAACTTCGGGTACGCCGTGCTCGGCGCCGCTCTCATGTCGGCTGCCGGCCAGGACTACGAGGCACTGGTCGGCGATCACGTGCTCGTGCCTCTCGGACTGCCTGCGGCGGCGGTGGCCGCGAGACCGCCCGCGGACCAGCGTCTGCTGGCATCGAGTTGGTTCGGCCGCCCCTCGAAGCCATGGGACTTGACCGGGGCCATCCTGCCCGCTGGCGGTATGTGGGCCAGCACGCGTACAGCCGCCCGCCTGCTCACCGGACTCGTCGTCGACAGGACTCTCGGTGAGCCGGCGCTCACCTGGCGCCGGGTCGGAGAGCTGCCGCTGACCTACCACAACGGTGCCACCCGCAAATCCAGGGTCTTCGCCGGAGCGTTGCCCGACGGCCGCTGGGTGGTCGTTCATCGCCTCTCCGGATCCGTGAAGGACACGGATGCAGAGGGAATAGGCGAACTTCGCGCATCGGCCGACAAACGCGGATAAAGCGGCGGATTCCATCGTGGTGCAACCGAACGGCTGCGGTGCGCGGGTCAGTCTGCGTGCGCGATGCGTGAGCGGATGGTGTGGCACAAGCCGTCCCGGGCCGGACGCGACGACGTGCCGCGCGGCGCTGATCTGCGGGAACAGCACCGCGTGGCACGGGTCGGAACCACCCACCCCGATCGCGGCAGCCCTTGTAATGCGTAGGTCTCGGGTTCGAATCCCGAAGGCGTCTCCACTGAAACCCCAGGTCAGCTGCATGGCTTGGGGTTTTTGTGTGCAGGGCCGGGGGCTTCCGTCGCCGCCTCGGCGGGGCGATAAGCATGCGATAAGGGTTCGATCAGTAGACCGTGGGAGTGCTCGCCTAACGTCGGGGAGCGACGTCTCGGAGGTCCCGAGGGTCGAAGCGTGAAGGGAACGAGTCGTGACCGAGAAGACCCAGATCACCGACGTTCAGGCGTTCGAGGACCTCGTGGCGAAGGTGCAGGAGATGGACGGCGCCGCGGAGGCGAGCTCCACCGTCGCGGCCCTCGCCGGTCTGGACGCGGCCGAGCTGCAGACCTTCCTTGAGGAGAAGTCCGGCATCTCTCCGGACGAGGAGGCACAGGGGAGTGTCATGGCCGCCGCCGCGTCGGTCGCTCTCCACTGCTGACAGCCGCCGGGCGTGGGCGCTGGGCATCCGGTGGGAGCCGGGTGGCCCGGCGTCCGTCCGTGCTGCCGCGGCACGGGTCCGTCCTCGTTCGGCGCCGACCGTGTCGGGGGCCTTCGTCCGGCGTGGAAACGCGGGTTGCGGCGTCCGAGGGCAGCCCGGGAACGCCCGGGAAACGATGCGGGACAATCGCTGGCCGAATCCATACAGTCTGGCTCTCTCTTACGAATTTAACGCGTGATCTGCTGGCAACAACCCAGTCGCCTTGATACGGTCACGACAGTTGGCACACAGAGCTCGCGCTGCGACTTGCAGTTCGGTTCGAACTCGGGGGAGATGCCGCTAATGGATTCGTTATGGAGCGAGTGGTGAACCGGCGCCTGCAAGGCGCCCGTTTCGGCCCTCTGCTGGACGGTGAGGGCGAAAATATTCAGCCACATCGGCGAAAAAGCCCACAGTCAGTTCCCGATGTGACCAGAAAGCACTCCGTTCCCGTGGGCGGGATACCGGCGATACCGGGGACCACTGGGGGGCCGAATGTCCTGCCTCCCGTTCGGGTTTATCTCCTGGGGTCCGTGCTCACCCTCGACGCAGAGGGCGGCCAGATAGAGATGACCCCGCGCCAGGCAACTGTTCTGGCCATGCTGGCCAGTTGCCTCGGCCAGTCCCTCACCAGGGACCGGCTCATTCACGGGATCTGGGGAGACGACCCGCCCCTGACCGCCGTCAACTCGGTTCAGGTGACGATCTCCGGGCTGCGCCGGCAGTTGCGGCAGGCCGGACCGGGCGAGTTCGTGCTGACCGCCCGCCAGGGGTATGCGCTGTCGACGAGCACGGTCACGACAGACCTCCTGGTCATGGACGCCTACCGGGCGATCGCCGCTGACGCGCGGTCGGTCGGCAGGGACGCCGCGGCAATCGAAGCCCTTCGGCGCGCGATCGACCTGTGGCGGGACGATCCCATGCCGGACATTCGGGCGCCGTTCGCCGATGAATTCCGGCTGAAAGCCGTCGAGCGGCATATCGAAACGCTGACGGAGTGGATCGACGCGAACATTCGATGTGGGCGTTCCGCGATTGTCATCGAACGCATCCGGGACAGCCTGTCACGCTTTCCCTGGCATCAAGGGCTGTACGCACGGCTGATGGCATGCTTGCACAACAGCGGCCGTACACAGGATGCCCTGGACCTTTACCGGCAGCTCAGATCCGCCCTCTCGCATTCTTTCGGCACCGAGCCGTCACCGCTGGTTGCCCGCCTGCACCAGGCGATCCTTCGCAACGATTATCCGGTAGAGCTGGCCTGACGGTGCCCCCATCCCAGGCCGGTGAAGCCCGTCGTCCTGCGCGCTGTCCTGTCGCGACGTCGTGCGCCGGAAAACTCCCGTCGCCAACCGTGAATTGGAGATATCAGCGATGCCGTACCCGCCCCCGTATCCCGTGGAGCACCTGCTGCGGCGTCGCATGCACGGCATGGTCCTGCCGGGATTCGAGCGGATCTCGGAGCCGTCCGTCCCACGCGCGACGACGGACATTCATGAGGCGGCCGCTCTCGCCGTGGCCGGCCTGGGGGGCGGCTCCCACGGCTCGTCCGTCGTCTCCTGCACGCCCTGCGTGAGCCGCGGCGTCTCCGCGATCGTCGAGACCGACACCGGCATGCGCCTCTTCGTCAAGGCGCTGGGGCCCGGTGGATTCGGCTACGAGAACGAAGCGGTCGTTCTCGGCCTGCTCGGGGACGCCCGGAAGTCCGGAGTCCCGGTTCCGGCACCCGAGTTGCTGTTCTGGGACCCGGTCAGGCATGTGCTCGCCACGACGGAGGCGGGCCACTCGGCGTCCCTGGACGTGGTGTTGCGCGCAGCGGACGCCCGATCCGCCGCGACGGCGTCGAGTCTGGTGGGAGGCGCGCTGGCTACGGTGCACGCGGCGCGGATCGATGTCGGTCCGCTGGCGGCGGAGGGCAGGGTGCGGCCGTTTCCGCTCGATGACCTGGCCGACCTGACACCGAGTGAGCTCAGCAGCGGCGTCGGCGTCGACTTCGACGAGTTCGTCGCATGCGTCCAGTCGGTCTCGGCGGAGCTGGGGCGACTCAGGGAGGAGCGGTTCGAGCCCGTCCTCGTGCACGGGGACCTGCGGGCACCGAACATCCTCGTCGCGGAGAACGGTTGTGCGACAGCGGACGGCGCGACCTTCGTGGACTGGGAGCTCGCCGGCGCGGGTGACGCGGCGGCCGACGTCGGCACTGTCCTGGCCGAAAGCCTTGCCACGGACCTCGCGGTGCACGGCGACATCCGGACCGCGGGCGCCTGGAACAGGATCTTCCTCGCCGCCTACCAGGGGCGGTCGCCCATGGACGAGGAGTCGGTGCTCCGCTCGGTCCGGCACTGCGGCACGCAGTTGATCCGCACAACGCTCAGCAGACTGGAGCACCAGGGCACCCTCGGGCGGGCGGGACGCCTGCAGCTCATCCTCGGGTCGGCGATCCTGCGCGACCCGGCACGCTCGAAAGGGGTCGCATGGTGACGGACGCGGGCCACGGCGCCTTCCGCGACCGGTTACGCCTCATCTACGACGAGGTCCGGATCGACGACGGGACCATTGTCCATTCCAGGCTCGGCCGGTTGCGTGAATCGCCCGACATGGAGGCGAAGGGCGCTCCTCTGCTGAGCCACCTCTGGCGCCTGATCTACCTCTGCTACCACGCCGGCGACGAACGGGCGTCCAGGCTGCTGGTCGACGGGAGCAGGGCGACCACCCCGATCCACGGGTGGGAGGAACCTGAGGCGGTGGCCCGGATGGAGGCGGCCCACGCCAGCAGGTGGACCCTGTCGCGGGGCTGGACGGTCGTCGACCGCGGCGCGGTGATCCGCGCCACCCGCTCCGGCGTCCACCTCCTGTGCCGCCCCCAGGAGGTCGACGGCGACCAGGCAGACGGCGACGGGCAGGTCGCACTGCGCATGCCCGCGACCCAGCGCTACACGTTGTCCGGCTGGCTGGTGCTGCACGGTGAACTCGGCAGCGGCCGGCCGGACCACGTCTTCGTCAGGCACTACCTGTCGCTTCACGATGTGGGCAGCGCCGCCCGCGCCATCCGCACCCTGTCGGCGAAGCTGAACCAGGCGCGGGTGCGTCACCACATCAAGGTCGCCAACAACGCCATGAGCCTGCGCCGGAGGGACGCCTTCATCCTCTACTCGGAGGAGCCCAGCGCACCCCTGGTGGAGCCGGTCGTGCGCGATGTGGTGGAGAGCGGGCTGGTGGACGCGTCGTACACGATGCCGCTGTTCGCCGAACAGGTCCTGCCCGGTTGGTCGACGGCCGTGGAGTCACGGCATCAGGACCCCAGCCTGTCCTACGGCCAGGCGTGCGCGCGTGCCACGAGCCTCGGGGTGATCGAGGCGGGTGAGCGGGGCGCACGGACGTTCGCCGACTGGTACGCGGCCGTGAGTGAGCAGTTCGAGGCGTCGGGCATCGGCCCGTCGCCGTCGCCGTCGCCGTCGCACCGTCCGGGCGGCGCGCCGTGACGGCCGTACCGGACACCACGGCCCTCCGGTGGCACCGGGACCAGGTGTACGTGGTGCGCACGCTGCCCGGGGCCGACGGTTTCAGGGCCTGCTTGAAGGACCTCGGCAGGCAGCCGGCGGAGTACCAGTGGATGCATCTGCGTACGTCTGCCGCGCCGGCCGCCTCCCGCGCCGGCATCGACCGGCTGGCGCGGATCCTTCCCCCGCTGGGTGTCGACGTCCGGCTGCCCTCGAGGAGCTTCGACCTGTCCCTGTGGGGCGGCCTGCCCAGGTCCGGGCTGCTGTTCGACGTCCTGTTCGGAAACGAGATGCCCGGGATGCCGACGCTGACCGCGATGTCGGCGCGACTGGGCCGGGCGCTGGCACGCCTCCACCAGACGCGCGCCGGGACCGGGGACGTCCCCGGACTGCCGGGGCCTGCCTGGGCCCGCCCGTGGGGGGACCACGACGCGTACGCGCGGCACACGGACGTCATCCGGGCCGGCCTGTCCGCCGGGCTGCCGGTGGAGCGGGCGTCCTGGACCAGGCGGAGTTCGCTCGTGCATGGCCGCCCGGGCGCCGGTGACATCGTGCCGGGGGAACCGTGCACCGTCCTCGGCTGGGAAGAAGCCGGTGTCGGCAACCCCGTCGCCGACCTCGGGTGCCTGCTCGGCGATTACGCCGAGGCGGTGGCGGTCGCGCCGGACGAGCGAGCGGGCCTGCTGCGCGAGGCGATCGGCGCCCTGACCGACGCGTACCGCGCCGCGCATCCGGCGCCCGCCGACGCACCCGGCGGCGACGAGGTCATGGGCTGGTTGGTGGAGCGCGTCGCCCACCACCTCGCCCTGTCCGCCGTGTTCCGCGGTGACGAGGCGTCCGCCTACAAACTCGCCAAACGAGTCCAGGGGGTTCTGCCCTCGGTGAAGGGAGCCGTCGATGGCTGAGTACGACGCCGCGGCCCAGGGCCTGGCCCGCCTGACCCTGACGATGTGCCTCTCCGGCTCGGTCTCCAGCGTGGCCGGGCCCCACATGGCCGCGTGGCTCTCGTCCGCCGGAGTGGGCCGGCTGCACGTGGCCCTCACGCCGTCCGCCCAGCAGTTCGTCACCACGAACAGTCTCCGGCCGTTCGTCAACGGCAGCGTGCTGACGGACGAGAGCTCCTGGTCCGCCGGAGGAGCGCCCGCCGGGGGAGCATCCGCCGGGGGAGCCCCCCACGTCCGGATCGCGGCGGAGAGCGACGCGGTCGTCGTGGCCCCCGCGACGGCTGCCACGCTGGGAAAGCTGGCGAACGGCATCTGCGACAACATCGTGACGCAGATCGTGATGGCCGCCGAGTGCCCGGTGATCCTGGCCCCGGTCATGAACCCCGCCATGCTCGCCAAGCCCGCCGTCCGCAGAAACCTCGACGTGCTCAGGGCCGACGGCTTCGTCGTCGCCGAGCCCGGCCAGGGCGTGAACGCGACGAACGGCCGCTGGGAGGCCGGGAGCATGGCCGATTTCCGTTCAGTGTTCGCCGTGGCCCTGAAGTCCGCGGCGGAAAGGAAGAGCGCGAGTGACTGAAAGCCTCAGCCCCGACACGGTCATGTACCGGCGCCCCGACGTCCTGCTGGAGATCGACACGAGCAACAACTGCAAGGTGCACGTCGACGGCCGGACCCTCTCCTTCGGTCACGCCGCCGTCGGTCTCGTCGACGTCCTGCACAGGCCCCTGACGGTCTCCGAGGCGGTGCGGCGCGTGCGCTCGCGCACGGGGGGCCAACTGGACACCAGGGACGTGATGACCGATCTCGTCGGTCTCGTCAACGCCGGGATCCTGGGCACCCGGCCGCGGCCCGGGTTCAGCCCGCGGCCGTGGCCGGCCGGCGGGTACGACTCCGCCTACGTGCACCTGCGGATCCTCAACGACCGGCGCCGCAAGGGCGCTTTCGTCGCCGCGGTCCGCGAGACAGTTCGGCCGGGAGACGTCGTGCTCGACCTCGGGTCGGGGTCCGGCATCCTCGCCGTCGCCGCCGCTCAGGCCGGCGCCAGGAAGGTCTACGCCGTCGAACCCTCGGGAATGATCGGCCTGTCCGAGGCCGTCGCGGAGGCCAACGGTGTGGCCGGCCGCATCGAGTTCATCCGGGACTGGTCGACGCGCATCGAACTGCCCGAGAAGGCGAGCGTCCTCACCACGGACCTGGTGGGCAACGAACCGCTGGACATGAAGATCTGGGAGACGCTCACCGACGCGCGTCAGCGGCATCTGCGCGACGACGCCCGCATGGTTCCCGCGTCGTTCAGGAGCACGGCACGGTTCTACCGCGTCCCCGGCCCCTACCTGTCGGCCCACCGCGGCGAGCCGGCGGACGTGGCCGCCTGGAACGACTGGTACGGGATCGACTTCGCACCGCTGGTCGACCAGGACGACCGGGCGTGGATCGGAACGTACGAGCGGCCCGAAGTCATCCGCGACTGGCCGACCGCGTCGGACGAGGTCGAGGTGTACGAGTGCGACCTCGCGACCGACGTCAAGCCCTTCGAGGTCGTCACGGCGCCGGTGGACGTCGAGGCGGGCGCCAACGCCGTCGTCCTGTCCTACCGGGCCCGGCTCGGTGCGAGCACCGAGTTCGACGCCGATCCGCGAAAGGGCGGCGCCGACAGCCACTGGTACACGGCGGTGTGGCTGGCGGGCCGGGCCGCCGAACCCGTCGGGCCCCGGGCGCGGATCGAGTACAGGTACCGGGGAGACGGTTCGAGCGGGCTCCAGGTCCGCCGGGCGGGGAGGCGGGAACAGTGAAACTGCGGAACTCGGTGCCGAAGGTCGCTGGTGGCGGCCCCCACCGCGAAAGGACCACGGAGGACACCTGGCGCACCATCCAGCCGTACCTGCGGCGCATCGGCGTCACGCGGGTGGCCGACATCACCGGGCTCGACCGGATCGGGATCCCCGTCTACAACGCGATCGTTCCCAGGTCGAGTGACCTGATATCCGTGTACAACGGCAAGGGGGCCTCCCATCTGGACGCGAAGACCTCAGCCGTCATGGAGGCGGTGGAGCGGTTCGCCGCCTGGCAGCCGCGGACACCGGACGTCGTCGGCTCGGTGGACGACCTCAGCCGCGACGGCATACGCATGGTGCGTCCGGACTCGGTCAACATCGAGCGCTTCAAGCACTACCGTGACCACTTCCCGATCTCCTGGGTCATGGGTACCGAGCTGATCAGCGGCGACGACATCGCCGTGCCGCAGTACCTCGCCGGCTACTACCAGTCCTTCCACGAGACACCGCCCTTCCCCATCTGCACCACCAACGGGATCGCGTCGGGGAACTCGGTCGAGGAGGCGACCTGTCACGCCCTGTGCGAGCTGATCGAACGCGACGACTGGACCATGGCGGAGGTGATCAGCAACCGCCTCAGCCGCGCGGTGACCAAGGGCACGGTCGCGCCGGGCATCCCGGAGACCGTCGAGCAGTGGTTCATGGAACGCAACAAGTCCATCGACCAGGAGACGCTGCCCGCCCCGCACCGCCGGCTCATCGAGCGGTATCGGGCCGCCGGGCTGTCGGTGGAGCTCAAGAGCATCATGTCGCGCAACGGGATTCCGAGCTTCCTCTGTGTCGTATCGGAAGACCTCGGGTCGACCTTCTCCCGGAGCCACCAGGGCCTCGGCACCCATCCCGACCGTGACGTGGCCGCGCTGCGGGCGCTGAGCGAGGCGGCGCAGAGCAGGGTCGTGGACATCCAGGCGATGCGCGAGGACATCAGCCTGCCGGACGAGGACGTGCCCAAGTACATGCTCCACATCAAGCGCAGCGCGGCGTTCAACCCGCAGGCGTGGGCCAACTACCGGACCCGGCGGCAGACCGACTTCCAGTCACTGCCGACGTACCTGTCGGCGGACGTCATGGAGGACACCCGGCGGATGATCGGCAACCTCCGGGCGACCGGCATCGAGGAGGTGGCGGTCGTGGACCTGTCCCCGAAGTGGCTGCCGGTCTCCGTGGTCCGGGTGGTCGTGCCCGGCATCGAGTCCTGGGCGATTGACCGGGGCCGTCTCGGATTCCGTGCGGCAGCCGTGTGGCAGGAGAACCTGGGACTCCTGCGGGACGCCCTCGCGGAGGCCGCGAACCGGCAGGAGGCGCTGCGATGAGGATCGTGGTCTTCGTCGGACCGAGTGTCGAGCGGGACGTCCTCGAACGGATCCTTCCCGACGCGGACTTCCTCCCGCCGATCGAGCGGGGCGACATCGACAGGCTGCTCGCCGAGCCGGTGGCGCCCGACGTCATCGGCGTCGTCGACGGGAAGTTCCTGCACGCGATGTCGATCTCGCCCAAGGAGATCCTGAAGGCGCTCGCGCGGGACATCCCCGTGTTCGGATCGTCGAGCATGGGCGCCCTGCGAGCCGCGGAACTCGATCTCTACGGCATGACCGGGGTGGGGAAGATCTACGCGTCGTACGCCAGTGGCGCCCTGGACGCGGACGACGAGGTGGCCATCACCTTCGACCCCGAGTCCCTGCGCGCGCTGTGCGTTCCGATGGTGAACATCCGCACGTCGGTCGAGGAACTCCGGGAGTCGGGCCGTATCACCGCCGGGGAGGCGAGCGACGTGCTGGACACGGCCAAGAGCATGTACTTCCCCGAACGGAGTCATTCGAACATCCGTCTGGCGCTGCGGCGTGACGGGTGGTCGGCGGAGCGGGCCGCCGAAGTCCAGGAACTCCTGGAGGGGTCGACCGACCAGAAGCGGGCGGACGCGATCGAACTCGCCAACCGGATACGTGACCTGGCAGCGGCCTCATGACGGCCGTGCGGAAGTCGTTCGTGGAGCGGGGATGGCACCTGCCGGACCGGCGGCTGCCCGGCGGGACGGTCACGGCGGTGCGGGACGCCGTGCTCGGCCACCTCGACGCGGCGGAACGTGCCGGCGGCGCGGCGCGGGCCTGGGCGGCGTTCCCCAAACCGCACCTCGTCCTCCCCGCGGTCGTGGAGCTCGCCGACCGCCCCGAGATCACGGAATCGGTGCGTGACGTGCTCGGGGCGGCCTTCGGCATCTGGAGTTCCGCGATCTTCGTGTCGCCACCGGGCACCGGGACCGGCTTCGGCTGGCACCAGGACGCGCTCAGCTACGACCTCGACGGCGACGGGGGCCGGGCCCTGCGGGTCTGGGTCGCGCTGACGCCGGCCACGCGGGAGAACGGGACGATGTGGTTCGCCGACGGCTCCCACCGGTGGGGAACCCTCGACCACGACCTCGACGACCCCGACCGAGGCCGGTCACTGAGCCCGGACCGCGTACCCGGCGAGAAGTTCCCGGTGCTGCTCGACGAGGGCGGGTTCAGCATGCACGACCTGCGGCTGGCGCATTCGTCGGGGCGGAACACGACAGACCGGCCCAGGATCAACGTGGCTGTGGATTACGTCGCCCCGGAGGCGGTGCCCGGAGCCGGCTGCGCGGGCGTACTGCCCCTGACAGCGGGCTTCCGGGCCCCCTGGCGCACGGAGCCCGATCCGCGGAACTCGGACGCGGCACGGACTCGCAGGGCATGCGTCACGGAGTCCGCCCGACGCCTGCGCAGTGCGCTGGACCTGGCCGCCAGGGACGGCCTGACGCTGGCGCTCGGGCCCGCCGATGACGCGTGACGAGACGACCGGCTCGATCGACCTCGGCCGGGAGTTCGGTCCCGTCCTCGATCAAGGGCCCGAACCCCTGTGTGCGCCGGCCGTCGTCGCGGGACTGCTGTGGGCTCACGACATCGCCGTGTGCGTCCCGTGTCTGGGGCGCATGGGCGCCGCCCCGGAAGACTCCGGAGCCGGCCGAACGGTCGCTTCGTGCCTTTCCGCCGTAGAGAGGTCGGGTGCGCCGCCGGCCGACGGGACGCCGGACCACTCGGCGCACGTACCCGCGTCGGCCGTCCGGCTCCGCTGGAGCGCTGTGGACGGCGCGGGCTGGAGCGCGGGTGGAAAGCTCGGCCACATCGAGTCCGCGCTGGGAGCCGGCCATCCGGTCGCGTTGCAGATCGGCCTGTACGGCAGCGCTGTCGTGCGCAGCGGGACCGGCTGGCTGGGCATGCCCGAGACCGGCGAGGACAGGGCCGGGCTGCACGCGGTCCTGTGTGTCGGAATCGTCCGCCATGGCCCGCGTTCGGGGCTGATCGTCAAGAATAGTTGGGGTGCTGACTGGGGATCGGGTGGTTATGGGATCGTTTCCATGGGCGTGCTGGACCTGCCCGAGACCGGCAGGTTCGTCACGGTCACCGGCGCCTGCTCAGCTCATGGACAGCCCGTAGGCCTGAAGTACCCGACATGAACGGAGGGATGCCGTGACTTCTGGGAAGCGGGTGCGTGCCGCGCTTCGATTCGTGACCCCGGCAGTCGTCCTGGCGAACGCGTTACTCGTGGTGACGGGCGTGTTCGACATCGGGCGCGCCGTGCTCGTGGCTCTGGGGATGGAGGTGCTCCTCGCCGTCGTCACCGTGGTGCTGCTCGTGGCGGCGGGCACCACGTACCGCAGGCGCCGGGAACTCGGCGACGGCCGCGGCCAAGCCCTCGGAGCCGCCGCGCAGGAGGTCCTTCCGCCGCCGCTGTGGTCGCTGGCCAAGCACGAACTCGCCATCCTGAGCGCGCTGGGCCTGGTGCTGCGACGCAGGATCGACGCGCCCGAGGGAGCGGCGACCTTCGGATACGGGAAGTCGCAGGCCCCGCTGTTCTACGGGCTGGCGAGCATCTCCCTGCTGGAGATCGTCCTGTTCGAGTGGCTCATTCCGTGGCCGTGGCTGAAGCTCACGATCGCGGTGTTGTCGGTCTACGGGGCCGTCTGGGTGTTCGCCTTCTACCAGTTGATGCGGCGCAAACCGCACTACCTCACCGAGCGGACGCTCGCGGTGCGGTGCGGGGCCATCGTCCGGCTCGACGTGCCGCTGGACGCGATCGACTCCGTCCGGAGCCAGATGGAGAACTGGGGCAATCGCTTCTACGAGGCCACCGACGACCAGGTCGTCGCGATCAAGCCCGCCGGTTACACGAACGTGCGGCTCCGGCTGAACCGTCCGGTGGAGACCCGGACCGGCCGCGGTTCGCTCAGCGGCACGTCCGTCTGCCTGGCCGCCGACGATCCGGACCTGCTCGTGTCGAGCCTCCGCGAACAGCTGGTCGACCAGGCGGCCGGCTGAACCGGACTCGCCGGCGCGGGCCTCCGCGTGGCCGGGAAGGCCGCAGAAGTGGGCGAACCGCTTCCACGCGCTGCTGCCCGGCCGCCGCGCGCTCAGAGGGCGACGACGGCCCGCATCACCGTGCCGGTGGCGGTGCGTTCGACCGTGGTGTCGACCGCGTACGCGTCCACCAGGGTCAGGCCGCGGCCGAACGCGGCGTGCAGGTCGGCGGGCTCGCAGCGGGGGGCCGGGCGCTCCCGCCACTGACCGTTGTCCCGCACACGCACCGTCAGCGCCGTGTCGTCGATCTCCAGCAGCAGGGCGACGTCCGCGCCCCCGCTGTGCAGTACGGCGTTGGCGGCCAGCTCCGTGACGATCACCCCGAGCGCCTCCTCGGCCTGCTCGGGCAGCCGGCGGCTGCGCGCCACCGTCCGCGCCAGCCGGCGCAGCGCCGGAACGGACTCCGGGCGGGCGGGCATCGTGACGGCGGCCAGCAGGCGTCCGGGCCGGAACGGGACCTCCTCGCGCGGGCGGCCGCTCAGCGGGGCGCCGATGCCGAGGGCGGTGTCTGCCGGGACGCAGGCGCCGTCGGGCATGCCGTGGCGGTCCGTGAGGGGGCTCGGACAGGTGGTCTCGTTCATTGTCAGGACTCCTGTCCTGCGCAGCCGGCTGGGGGCGGTGACGGCCCCCGCCGGCCTGAGGGGCCGGGAGGCCTTGACCCGTCCCACGCTCCCCGTGACGCTCGCGGGGCGGCAAGCAGGAGAGACTGATTACGGATACTCAAAGAATCGGGACATGCCGGATACCAGGGTGACGGTGACGCACGTGGCCGAACTGACCGAGAACGCGCTGCGCGGGCTGCTGGCCCGCGGGCTGGCCGAGGGGGAGGGTACGGGGCCCGTCCTGCTGATCGTCGAAGGCGCGGCCGGCACCGGCAAGACCAGGCTGCTGAACCGCCTGCTCTCCGGCCTGCCGGTACCGGCCCGCACGAGCGCCGCCGCCCTTCTCGCCACAGCTGATCCAGCGGGCCGGGGGACGGGTCCAGACCCCGATTCGGGATCCGGCTCGGGTCTCGGGCTGGATGCCGGTTCTGGTCTCGGTCCAGGCTCCGGTTCCGGCCACGGTCTCGGGCCGGGCCCTGCTCCCGGCCCCGGCCCCAATTCGGGCCCCGGTCCCGCTCCCGGCCCCGGTCCCGCTCCCGGCCCCGGCCCCGGCCCCAATTCGGGCCCCGGTCCCGCTCCCGGCCCCGGCCCCAATTCAGCCCCCGGCCCCGCTCCCGGTCCGAGCACCACCGGCGCCGGCCCCCGCCCCGCCCCCCTCCTCCTCGCCGTAGAGGACGTCCACCGGGCCGGTGAGGACGAGGTCGCCGCCCTTCGCACCCTGCTCGCCGCGCCGCCCGCGCGGTTCGCCTGCGTGCTCACTCACCGTCCGGAGGAACTCGCCGAGCCGGGGCTGGTCCTCGGCCCGCGGACCGGGTTCCCGGCCGCGCTCACCGTCGTACGGCAGACGCTCGGCCCCCTCGACCGGGCCGCCGTCGGCCGGTTCGCCGCCGCCGTGCTGGGGGCGGGACACTGCACGGCCGATCTGGTCACCGCGCTGCACCAGGCCTCCGGGGGCAACGCCCAGACCGTCTCCGACCTGCTGGAGCTGCTCGCCGCGCACACCGCCGGGCGTCCCGAGGCGCAGCCTGGACCGGGCGACCTGGAGCGGATCGGCGTACCGCCCCGGCTCGCGGCGCTCACCCTGCGCCGTACCGCCGGCGTACCCGAGGCGCACCGGCCCGTCGTGTTCGCCGCCGCCGTTCTGGACCGGCCCGCGACCGCGCGCGAGCTGACCGCCGTCGCCGGACTGTCCGAGCCCCTCGGCAGGGCCGCGCTGCTCGCCGCGTTGCGCGGTGCCGCGCTGTGCGAGCACGGCGTCGGCAGGTACGGCTTCGCCGCGCCGCTCGCCGCCGCCGCCGTACGCCGGGAGCTGCCCGGCCCGGTGCGGGAGGCCCTGCACGGGCGGGCCGCCGCGCTGCTGGCCGGACAGCAGCCGGTGCCGTGGGAGCGGCTGGCCGCGCACCGGCGGGCCTGCGGTGACCAGCGGGGCTGGCTGCGTGCCGTGGAGCGGGCCGCGCAGGAGTTCGCCGACACGGGCGAGATCCAGCGCGCGGTACGGCTCCTGGAGGACGCGCTGTCCGGCGGCGAGGTTCCCGCGCACGCCCGCTCCCGGCTCGCCACCTTGCTCGCCCGCAGCGCCGTCATGGGCCTGCGCTCCGACCAGACGCTGGAAGTCCTGCAGAACATCGTCGCCGGCGCCGACCTCCCGCCGACCGTGCGCGGCGAGATCCGGCTCGACCTCGGGCTGCTGCTGTGCAACCAGATGGGCCGCATCCTGGAGGGCCAGGCCGAGCTGATCCGGGCCGTCGACGACCTGGCCGGGCAGCCGGTGCCGCTGGCCCGGGCGATGTCCGCGCTGTCCATGCCCTACTGGCCGGGCATGCCGCTCGCCGACAACATCGCCTGGCTGGAGCGCGCGGTGACCGTGGCCGCCGAGTCCGGGGACCCCGTCGTGCAGGCCGCCGTCGCCGCCAACCAGGTCAGTGTGCTGCTCAACATCGGCGACCCGGCGGCCTGGCCGCTCATCGACGCCCTGCCTCGGGACAGCGAGCTGCTCGGCGCCCGCCAGCAGGCCTCCCGCGGACTGTGCAACGCCGCCGACGCGGCCGCCTGGCTCGGGCACTACCGGCAGTGCCGGGCCCTGCTGGACGAGGGCGTCGCGCTCGCCGCCCGCAACGGCGCCGCGTACGCCGAGCAGACCGGCCGCGGCGCCATCCTCGTGCTGGACTGGGCCACCGGCCGCTGGGCCGGGCTCGCCGCGCGGGCCCGCGCCCTGGTCGACGAGGTCGGCGACATGGCCTCCGGCGCCGACGCCCGGATGGTCCTCGGCCTCCTCGCCCTCGCCCGGGGCGAGTGGGCCGACACCACCGAACACCTGACTGGCCCCGACTCCCTCGACCGGGACAGCGGCCCTGTCCCCCTCTCCGCCACCGCCTCGGGCGCCCTGATCCGGCTCGCCCTCGCCCGCGACGAGACCGGCCCCGCCGTCGCCGAGGCCGACGCCGCCTGGCAGCGGCTGCGCGCCAAGGGCGGCACCTGGGCCTGGGGCGCCGACCTCGCGCCCTGGGCGGTCGAGGCGACCGCGCGGGCCGGGAACGTCTCCGGGGCCCGCGAGATGACCGCCGAGTTCGCCGCCGGGCTGGAGGACCGTGACGCGCCGTCCGCCGACGCCGCGCTGGAGTGGACCCGGGGTGTCCTCGCCGAGCACACCGGCGACCCGGCCGCCGCCGTCCGGCACTACGCGGCCGCGGCCGAGGCGTACGCCGCCATGCCCCGCCTCTACCACGCGGCCCTCACCGCGGCCGCCGCCGCCCGCTGCGCGCTCGCGCTCGGCATCGACCCCGGCCTCGACGGTCCGCTCCACACGCTCCGCACGCTCCACCCGCTCCACCCCGGCCCGGATCGCGGCCCGGATCGCGGGCCGGGCTTCGGACCGGGCCGCCGTGCGGACACCGGGCCCGCCGTCGCCGCGCTCGCCGACTGCGCCGACCGGTTCGAGGCGCTCGGCGCCACCTGGGACGCCGCCCGGACCCGTGCCGACCTGCGCGCGCACAGCCCGGCCGAGGAACGGCGGGCGCCCGGTCGGCCCGGTTACGGCGACCTCCTCTCCCCACGCGAGGCGGAGGTCGCCGAACTCGCGGGCGCCGGCATGACCAACCGGGAGATCGCGGCCGCCCTGCACCTCTCGCCGCGCACCGTGGAACAGCACGTGGCCCGGGCCCTGCGGAAGACCGGCGCGCACTCCAGGCAGCAGCTCTCCTCGGCGCACCGCGCGGCGGCTCCCGCCGAACCGGCTGCGGACTGAGCCGAACGGGGGGAGCGGGGGAGCAACGAGTCGACCCATGGCCCGTGGCCGGGAGGGGGACCGGGAGTGGGGCCGGCAGCGGGGCCGGGAATTAAATACGTATCCGTGGTCGGCCCGACCCGGCTTGAGCCCTACCCCGTCGCCGTTGCAGGCTCCCTCCGGGCGGCGTCGCGCCCCATCCCTGCGGCGCCGCAACGGGCCCCGGCACCGCGGTGCCCCGCGCGGGCGCGGAGCCGGCCGCCGCTCCGACCATGACGGCCCGGCCCGCGCCCACCCGTACCGGTCCCGGGCCGCCCGGACGACCCTGACGACGATCCGGACGACCCGGACCGGTACCGGTCACCGCAGGCTTGCCCGAGCCGGTGGAACGTCGTGTCGTGGAGGTGCCTGGATGCTGCCGGTGTTGAAAATGCTGGAACACGAGGAGCGGGTCGCCCGCGAGCGGGTGGAGTCGCTGCGCGCGGAGGCCGACCGGGTCCTGGACGAACTGGCGCGCGCGGAGACGGACTGGGAGGGCTGGGCCGTCGCCCGGCAGCGCGTCAGGCAGGTCATGTCCGCGCCGGCCGAGGGGAAGAGCGCCACCGGTGCCGCGGAGACCGCGCTCACGGCAGCACGGCAGGAGTCCGGCTCCGCGCACGAGCGCGTGCTGGACGCCAGAGCGTGGGCCGCCGACTGATCGTTCCGGCACCCCAAGGGGTTCCGTGGACTGAGAACGGGACAGGACCCCGGTCGTTCACCTCCGCCGACCGGGGTCCTTTGGCGTCCCCGGACCCGGCCTGCGGCGACACTCCCCCGAGTTACGCGATGAAACGCGCGCGCCGTCGGGCCTGATCCGATGGAATGATCACATCAGGGGCCGCCAACAGATCGCTAACATGTGGCCAACGGTTGGTTCGTACGCTCCTCAACGGTTGGCCGGAAGTCGCCGGGCGGCATGGGGGAGCAGGCCGGAACCCTAACGGATCCCGGCCCGGGCCGACAGAGGGAAGGTGGCGGGAAACCGCTGTGGGCAAGGTGGAATTCCGCCATGCGACGGCGGGTACGCGCCCGGCGCGGAGCACGATCGGACGGCACCACAGGGGAAAGTCGGCGAGCAGGCAAGTACGGGAAGGCAGTGAGGCGGCGTGATGCGGCGGTGCGAGCTGCGGTTCGGGCTGCTGGGACCACCGGTCCTCTACGACCGGTACGACCGACTGCCGCACGACGTGGCGTACGACACGGCGTACGACCCCGACGACACCGTGTCGGAGCAGCCGGTCCGTGTGATCGGCAGCCCCAAGGTCCGCGCGCTGCTGGCCGCGCTGCTCCTGGAGGCCGGCCGGGTGGTGTCGGTCGCGTCGCTCAAGGACGCCCTGTGGGGCGGCGCGCCGCCCGCCTCCGCGCAGGCCTCCCTGCACAACCACGTCACCCGGCTGCGCCGGCTCCTCGACGACCCCGATCGGCTCAGGGCCGTGGCACCGGGCTACCTGCTGCGCGTCAACGGCGGTGAGTTGGACGTGCACGTCTTCGACGCCCGCGTCGCCCAGGCGCGCGCCGCGCACGCGCGGGGAGACTGGGAGCGGGTCGTGGAGACCTGCACCGCGGCGCTGACGCTGTGGCGCGGAACGCCCCTCAGCGGCGTCCCCGTCGGTGTCGGCGGCTACGCGCTGGTGCAGCGCCTGGAGGAGGCGCGACTGCTCGCCCTGGAGTGGCGCTACGACGCCGAACTCGCCCTCGGCGGCGACCGCTTGACCGCCCTGGCCCCGGAACTCGCGGCCCTGGTCGCCGAGCACCCGCTGCGTGAGGCGTACCACCGCCAGCTGATGCTCGCCCTGCACCGCACCGGCCGCCAGGCCGAGGCCCTCGCCGTCCACCGTGATCTGCGGACCCGCCTCATCGACGAACTCGGCATCGAACCGGGCCCCCAGGTCCGCGACATCCACCTGCGGATCCTCCGCGACACCCCGCCCCCGACGCCGGCGCCGGAGCCCCGGACAGCCTCGGACACCCAACCGGCCGCCCCAATCGAAACAGCCCGAACCGAAGCAGCCCGAACCGAAACAGCACAAACCGAAACGGCACAAACCGAAACGGCACCGGCACCGCCCACCGCATCCAGGCCCGCGCCGCCGGAAGGGACGCCGCACACCACAGCGACACCCGAGGCCGCCGACGGCGCGGACCCCCCACAGGGGCCACCGGTACCCGACGACGAAACCCGCACGGGTGGTGCGGCTGGGAACCCCTATGCGGCCGAAGGCCGCCAAAGCCCGCACCCCGACCCACCCGCACCCGCACCCGCGCCCGCGCCCGCACCCACGACCCCACGCACCCCCGCACGCACAGCCGCCCCCGCCCCGGCCCAACTCCCCCCACCCCCCGCCAACTTCACCGGCCGAACCACCGAACTCACCGACCTCCACCACACCCTCACCGCCGAGCGCGGCGAACTCGCGGTGATCAGCGGGATGGCCGGCGTCGGCAAGAGCGCCCTCGCCCTGCACGCCGCCCACGCCCTGCGCGGCCGCTTCCCCGACGGCCAGCTCTACGTCAATCTGCGCGGCGCGGCCCCTGGCATGACCCCCCTCGACGCCCCGCAGGCCCTCGCCGCCCTGCTCAGGGACCTCGGCGTGGACCCGCGCGGCATTCCCGAACACCCGGACGCGGCAACGGCGTTGCTCCGCTCCCTCCTTGCCCCCACCCGCACCCTCATGGTGCTGGACGACGCGGCCAACGCCGCCCAGGTACGGCCCCTGCTGCCGGCCGGCCCCGGCTGCGCCGTGATCGTCACCAGCCGCTCGCCGCTGACCGCACTCGACGGCGCCCGGCGCTTCCCGCTCGGGCCGCTGCCGGAGGAGGACAGCGCGGCTCTGCTACGCGCGGTGAGTGGACGCGACGGCCTCGACGCCTCGCACGCCCTCGTCGGGCTGACCGGCGGGCTGCCGCTCGCCCTGCGGGTCGTCGCCGCGCGCCTCGCGGCCCGCCGCGCGCTCACCCCGGACGTGCTCGCCGGCCAACTCACCGCCACCGGCGGACGCCTGCGGCACCTGGAGTACGACGACCTGAGCGTCCGCCGGTCCCTCGCCGTCGCGCACGACGCGCTCGCCGCGAGCGAGCGCGAGACCGACCGGGACGCGGCCCGCGCCCTGCCCCGCATCGGCGCGCTCGACCTGCCGACGTACGGCGCCCCGCTGGTCGCCCGCCTCACCGGCACCGACGAGCCCCGTGCCGAGGCCGCGCTGGACCGCCTCGTCGACGTGGCCCTGCTGGAGGAGACGGCGTACGGCCGCTACGTCCCCCACGGCCTGGTCCGCGACTTCGCGCGCGAACTGGCGGGCGGCGGCAGCCATACCCCGGACGACACCGGTGCCCCCGCCGGCCCCGACGTGGCCGCCCTCCGCTGGTACGCCGCCGTCGCCGAACGCGTCCTCACCGCCGCCGTCGGACCCGGCCTCGACCGGGACGACCGGCTCCGCCCCACCGCCGCCCAGCCCAATCGGCACGCGGCGGACGTGTCGGCCGTACCGTCCTTCGCGTCTGACCAGGACGCGTTCGCCTGGGCCGACGGCGAACTGGAGAACATCGTCACCCTGGTCGCGCGGCACGCCGGCACGGCCGAGGAGACCACCGCCGCCCACCTCTGCACCGTGGTCCGCCTGCTGTTCCCGTACGTACGGCGCAGTGGCCGGCTCGCGGAGATGGAGGCGCTCGGGCAGGCCGCGCTCGGGGCGGCGCGCCGGCTCGGCGACGCGGCGGCCGAGGCGTGCGCGCTCGTCGACCTCGCCGGCCTGCACTTCCTGACCGGCCGGCACAGCGAGGCCCTCGCCCTCAACGACGAGGCCCTGGACATCTGGCGGCGGCTCGGCACCGTCTCCTGGATCCGCCGCTGCCTGAACAACCGGGGACTGCTGCTGGACGGGCTCGGACGGCTCGCCGAGTCCGAGGACGCGCTGCGGCAGAGCCTGACCTACTCCCGGCAGCTGAACGACCCCTACGGCGAGGCGATCACCCACAGCCATCTCGGCAACCTCTTCGAGCACACCGACCCGCGCGCCGCCATCGAGCAGCACCGGCGGTCGCTGGCCATCGGGGAGACCATCGGCGCGGTCATCGTGCGGCACACGGCGCACTGCAACATCGGCTACGCCCACCTCACCCTCGGCGAACCGGCCGCCGCCGCCCAACACTTCGAGCAGAGTCTGCGGATCCTCGGCGACCACGGCGACTGGCACGGTGAGTCGCAGACCCGGCTTGGCCTGGTGCGGGCGCTGCGGCTGCTGGGCGACCCCGTGCGGGCGGGCAGCGAGTGCGCCGAACTGCTGCGCCGCGCGGACGACCGCGCCGACCGCTACGTCGGCGGTCTCGCCCGCCACCAGTCGGGTCTCCTGCTGCGCGACGAGGGGCGCCACACGGAGGCGTACGACACCTGGCGCGCGGCTCTCACGGCGCTCGACGGCACCGACGAGCAGACGGTGGCCGCCGAACTGCGGGAACTGCTGGCCGAGGGTCCGATGCCGTAGCCGTAGCCGTAGCCGTAGCCGCAGTCGCGTTGTCGTAGCTGTGGTGCGCCGGCATCCGGCCCCCCGCCGTCACTTGGCGTCGGCATAGCACTCCACCACCGCTGTCGTGAACGGGAATCGGACCGGTGTCTCCCCGAACGTCAGCCGGCCGGCGAGGTCGGCGGCCTCGCCGATGGCCCGGACGACCGTGTCGGCCTCCTCGGCGGGGCAGTGCACGATCACCTCGTCGTGCTGGAAGAAGACCAGCTCGGCGGCGAGGCCCGCGCAGGACCGGCGCAGCGCGGCGAGCATCAGCAGGGCCCAGTCGGCGGCGCTGCCCTGGACGACGAAGTTCCGCGCGAAGCGGCCCCGCGCGCGGGAGTCGGTGGAGGACTGGCCGGGTGCCCAGGGGCGGCCGTCGGTGTCGTCCTCGCCGACGGGGATGCCCGCCTCCTCCGCCGCGCCCTCGTCCGCCCCCGCGACCGGCGGGCAGGTGCGGCCGAGCCAGGTGCGCACGAGCCGGCCCTCCTCGCCGGCCCGCGCGGCCTCGTCGACGTACGCCACCGCGCGGGGGAAGCGGCGGCGGAGCGCGGCCAGGTTCTTGAGGCCGTCGCCGGAGGTCTGGCCGTAGACCGCGCCGAGTACGGCGATCTTGGCTTGGTCCCGGTCGCCGGAGAACGCGCGCTCGGAGACGGACTGGTACAGGTCGCTCGCGCGGCCGGCCACCTCCATCAGGCCGGGGTCACGGGAGATCGCGGCGAGGACGCGGGGCTCCATCTGGTCGGCGTCGGCCACGACCAGCCGCCAGCCCGGGTCGGCGACCACGGCGCGGCGGATCACCTTGGGGATCTGCAATGCGCCCCCGCCGTTGGTGACCCACCGCCCGGTGACCGTGCCGCCGGCGACGAACTCCGGGCGGAACCGGCCCTCGCGCACCCAGTCCTGCAGCCAGGACCAGCCGTGCGCCACCCAGATCCGGTACAGCTTCTTGTACTCCAGCAGCGGTTCGACCGCCGGGTGGTCGATCCCGCTGATCTCCCAGCGGCGCGTCGACCTCACCTTGATGCCGGCCTGTGCGAACGCCTTGATCACATCGGCGGGCAGGTCGGACCGGACGCGGCGCCCGAAGGCGGCCGACACCTGGTCCGCCAAGTCGGCGAGGCGCCGGGGTTCGCCGCCGCCCGCGTACCGCTCGCCGAGCAGGTCGTGCAGCAGGGTGCGGTGGACGTGGGCGCTCCAGGGGAGGCCGGCCCGGTTCATCTCGGCGGCGATGAGCATGCCCGCCGACTCGGCGGCGGTCAGCAGCCGCATCCGGCCGGGGTGGGCGGCCTTCTCGTGCCGCCGCTGCTGGTCGGCGTAGACGGCGAGGAGGTCGTCGAGCGGCAGGGGGGCGCCCCGCGGCTCGAACAGCGGGGACTGGGCGCCCGGATCGGCCGCGCGCTGCCGCGGATCGGGAGGTACGGGGCCACCGCGGAGGCGGGCCAGGGCGGCGGCGGCCGAACGCGGCTCGCCGGACCGCCCCTCGTGGCCCAGCAGGAGCGTCTCGGCGTCCTCGATGTCGTAGCACCGCTCCACTCGCACCCCCGTGGCGAGCAGACGCGGGTAGACCTCGGGGGTGGACCGCCACACCCAGCGCGTCACCTCCGGGCGGCTCCGCACCGCCCCGGCGAGATCGCTCTCCCGCCGCACCGGACCGGCGGGCAGCCCGTCCGGGCCGAGGGGGGCGACGTCCGCGCCTCCGTCCTCGGCCGGTGCGAGTGCCCAGCGGTCGGCCATGGGAGCGAGTGTGCCAGCGGGGTCTGACAATGGGGGTGACCTGCGGTCCGGCCCGGTCGCCGGCTGCGACACCGAGCCCCTCGACGCCTCGCCGGGGCTCCGCCCCCGACCCCGCCCCGGACCCCGCCAGGGGCTCCGCCCTGAACCCCGCCTCGCCCACCCACCACCCGACACTGTCGGCTGCAAGGGGACCGAACCGCCCCGATTGTGCCTCGGTGGGCTGGGAAGGGTCCGGACCGGCTGGGAAGGGACCGGACCGCCCCGGTTGGGCCTCGGTGGGGTGCGAAGGGGCCGGACCGCTGCGCCCTCGTCCCGGGTTTCAGGACGACGGGTCGTCCGTTGCCGCTTCCGCTGCCGCGCCCGCTGCCTTTTTCTGTTCCAGGAGGAGGGCGAGGACCCTGTTGACGTACTGCTCGGTGGCGGGCTTGGTGATGTTGAGGTCGTTGAGGACGCCGTGGCCGTTCTCGTGTTCCAGGAGGGCGAGGAGGATGTGCTCGGTGCCGATGTAGTTGTGGCCGAGGCGGAGTGCCTCGCGGAAGGTGAGTTCGAGGGCCTTCTTGGCGTCGGGGCCGTACGGGACGAGGTCCGGTACGTCGTCCGCGGCCGGGGGAAGCGCGGCGGTCGCCGCCTGGCGTACGGCGTCCAGCAGGACGCCCTGCGAGACGATCGCCTTCGCGGCGAGGCCCTCCGGTTCGGCCAGCAGGCCGAGGACGAGGTGCTCGGGGCGGCCCTCGGCGTTGCGGGCGGCCACCGCCTCGTTGTGCGCGGCCATGACCACGTTCCGCGCGCGTGGGGTGTAGCGGTTGAAGCCCTGGCTGGGGTCGAGGTCCGCCGACTCCTTGGCCACGAACCGCTTCTGCGCCGCCTGCCGGGTGACGCCCATGCTCTTGCCGATCTCGGTCCAGGACGCGCCCGAGCGGCGGGCCTGGTCCACGAAGTGCCCGATCAGGTGGTCGGCCACGTCACCGAGGTGATCGGCGGCGATCACCGCGTCCTGGAGTTGGTCGAGGGGTTCGGGGTGAACCTTCTTGATCGCCTCGATGAGGTCGTCGAGGCGTACGGATGCCGTGATGTTCGGATTGGTCGCCATGTGTCAACCGTAGGTTGCGCCCCCCTTACTGTCAACTGGTGGTTGACAGTCGCTTCCCGCGTGTCTTCCGCTGCCCACAGGGTGTGGACGGGCATCGCCGGGTGTCAGTGGGGCGTGGCACGATCGGTGGCGTGACCAGTGAAGCCAGTACCGTCGAGCGGGCGTTTCGGGGCGCCCTCTACGACGACACCGACGCCGGACTCGACACGGGCGCCTCCCTGCTCGCCGCCGACCCCGGCGCGGACGCCGAACTCGCCCGGCGCGGCGAGGAGTTCCTCGCGGCGGCCTGGCAGCGCGGCTGGCAGCCCGCCGACGTCGTCCGGCTGGTCCGGCGCGAACTGGACGAGACGCACGTGGTCCTGGCGGCCCGCCTCATCCGCTACCAGGCCGGCCGCGACCGCCCGCGCGGGCACCGCTGGGCCGCCCAGCTCGACGCCCTCCCCGCCGCCCCCGCGCGCGGGACCGACCCGCGCGGCGGCGACCGCTTCTCGCACGCCACCACCGTGCTGGAGCTGTACCGGCTGCTGCTGCGCCTGCCCGCCCTGGAGCCCCTGGAGGAGCCGCGCCGCGAGCACGGCCCCACCGCCTCCCGCATGCTCACCCGCATCCGCGCCCTGCTCGCCAAGGCCGAGGCGACCGGCTACCCGGAGGAGGCGGAGGCCCTCAGCGCCAAGGCGCAGGAACTGATGGCCCGGTACAGCGTCGACGAGGCGCTGCTCGCCGTCGGCGCCCCTTCCCCGGACGCGCCGGGAGCGTGCCGGATCGGGGTCGAGGCGCCGTACGAACAGGCCAAGGCGGTGCTGCTGGACGCGGTCGCCACCGCCAACCACTGCCGAGCGGTGTGGAACGAACCGCTCGGCTTCTCCACGGTGGTCGGCTTCGAGGCCGACCTGGAGGTGGTCGAGCTGCTGTACACCTCCCTGCTGGTGCAGGCCACGCACGCCATGACCAGGGCCGAGGCGGCCCAGCGAGCCGGTGGCCGCAGGCGCACCAAGACCTTCCGGCAGTCGTTCCTCGCGGCCTACGCCCACCGGGTCGGAGACCGGCTCACGGCCGCCGCGGAGAGCCAGGTCACCCAGGACCTGCTGCCGGTGCTGGCCACGCGCGCGATAGCCGTCACCGACCGCACCGAGCGCATGTTCCCGCAGACCACCACGTCCCGGCTGCGCGGCGTGAGCGACGCGGCCGGCTGGACGGAGGGCGCGCGGGCGGCGGACGAGGCCCAGGTCAGAGCCAGACCCCGGCTCGGCTGAGCAGCGGAACACCGGCCGGCCCGTCGGCGCCCGCCCGGCCGCGCTCAGTCGCCCGCCGACTGGAAGGCGCTCACCGAGGCGTTCGGCGCGCCCTTGCCGCTCGTGCCGGCGATCGGGCCGTACCGCCAGGGGAAGTTCTCGGTCACGTCGGTGCCCGGCAGGGTGACGTTCATGGACTTCACCTTCAGCGTCTTGGCGTCGCCGTCCTTGCCGCGCACATAGGTGATGGTGAACGAGGCCGAGTCCCCCTTGGCCAGCCGCAGCTTCTGCGCTTTCGCGCCCTGCTGCGGGCCGAGCTTCGGGGCGAGGCCGTCCTGGTGCAGGGTGACGCCCGGGAAGTGGTCCAGGGTGCAGGTCGCGCTGGAGTTGGTGATGCTGACCGGCACTTCGCCGGTGTCGCCCGCGGCAGGGGCCACGCTCGCCGACCCGACCTGCACCGAGACCCCGCCGATCTCGCACGCGTCGCCGGACTTGCCGCTCGCGCTGCCGCCGCCACCGCTGTCGCAGGCGGTCAGGAGCAGGGCGGCGGCGACGGCGGTGAGGGTGAGCGGAATGGCGCGCATGAGCAGGTCCCATCGAGGTCGAGACGTCGAGGTCGAGACGGTCTCCCCGCATCATGTCGCCTGCGCGCACCGCCCGGTCACGCGCCCCTCCGCAGTCACCACTTCGAGTGCCCGGGCCGCGAACGTCACCGCCGCACTTCGAGTGCCGGGGCCGCGAACGTCACCTCCGCACGGACGTCACGGCCGCACCCGCGTCACCCTCAGGTCACTGCGACAGGCCGGTCGGCATCCCCGAAGGCAGCTTGCCGCCCTCGGCCTTGGTGTACGTCTCCTCGCCGGTCTTGCCCGACCAGGTGACCTTCATGCCGTTCTTGTCGACCGAGTCGACCATGCCGGTGACCCGGTCCTTGCTGCCGTCGGTGCACTTCAGGTGGATCATCTGCATCCCGGACTCGGTGCCCGCGCTGCCGCTGCACACGGTCCCGCCGGTCACGAAGAGCCCGGCCTCCTTGCCGGTGATCACCAGTGCCACGATCTTGCCTCCGCTGGTGCTGACCCAGCTGCCCTGGAGCTTGCCGGACGCCCCCGTCGCCGTAGCGCCGGAGCCCCCGCCGCCGGTCGCCGACGCGGACGCCCCCGCGCCGGGGGAGGAGGAGTCGTGCCCGGCCCCCTTGGAGCCGGAGTCGCTTCCGCTGCACGCGGTCAGGGCGAGGGCGCCCACCAGCCCCGCGGCCACCGCCGCCGCCGTCCGTACCCTTGCGGTCACCGAAGTCACGTCGAGCTCCCAAGCTGTAGCGGGCCGGCCGCCCGTGGCCGGAGGGACCGCAGCAAGTTACCAGCCGTTACCCGGTCACTTCCGGACAGCGACCCGGAACGTCAGGTGACACTGGTCGCGCGCGCCCGCTCGGCCGGAACTCGGCGGGCCCGCGGCTGGAACACATTCGGCCCCCCGTGCGTCTTACCCGTAGTAAGCCGAGGTGGGCATGCCCGCCCCGTTCCGGGGCAGGCGCTGGAGCAGCTTCGGTAAAGCGGACGTCAAAGCTGTAACCACGGGAACACCCCCCGTGCACGTGCATCTGCTCATGCATCTGCACGTGAACGGGGCTATGATCCGGAACAGTTCACCACAGCATCCATGGCCACATCAGCCAGTGCACCGACCGGGAGCGACCTGTGGACCGCGACGTTGACAGCGTGTACGGGGGGTACGACGTGTACAACGGCATGGCTGCCACGCAGCTGGACGGAGTGGCCTGGCAGAAGAGCCGGCACAGCAACTCCCAGGGTTCCTGCGTGGAGTTCGCACGGCTGCCCGGCGGCGAGGTGGCCGTACGCAACTCGCGTTTCCCGGACGGGCCCGCGCTCGTCTACACCCGCGCGGAGATCGAGGCCATGCTCCTCGGTGTCAAGGACGGCGAGTTCGACCACCTGATCGCGAGCTGACCGCCGGCGACCGGCTGCCCTGGTTTCCGGCAACGATGTCAGGGGGCACGCGCCGACGCGCGTAGACCCGGGACCCGCGAGGGCCCGGGTGCGCGCAGAGAGGTCCCTCAGCGGTTCACCCCGGCCGGACCCAGCCTGAACAGGGCCCAGACGACCTTGCCGCTGAGCGTGCCGGCGAGCGGGTGCCAGCCCCAGCTGTCGCTGAAGGAGTCGACGAGGAACAGGCCCCGGCCGGACTCGGCCGCGAAGTCGTCCGAATCGCGCGGGACCGGCGTGTCGTGGCTGGGGTCGCGCACCGCGCAGACCAGCCGCTCGGTCCACCGCATCAGGTGCAGCCGCACGTGCGAGCCCTGCTCGGCACCTCGGGCGGCGGCCTCGGTGGGCAGCGCGTGGCGCAGGGCGTTGGTGACGAGTTCGGAGACGACGAGACAGATGTCGTCGAAGCGGTCACCGACGTCCCACTGGTCGAGCGTCGCTCTGGTGAAGCGCCGGGCCTCGCCCACCGCCTCGTAGCGGGCGGGCAGTGCACAGGAGGCGGCATCGGACACGGCCGCGGGGTCCAGCGGCGGAAGGCCCTGCCGTAACGGCTTGAGCATGGTCGATCCATTCGTCCCCATGCGAGGCACTCCCGGAATTCGCGGTCGTTGCGATGCAGCGGTCGTTGCGATGCAGCGGTGGCGCGGGACCATGGTTTCGGATGCGCAGAGCAGATGCAAGGGCAGATGCACGTGCACGCGACCGAATTGGCCCTGCCCGTACCGCTTCTTGGCCATTTTTTCCGCCACTGTTCTAGGCCTCTTACCGCATCCGCACGTCCCTTCCTGTACGGAAACGGCTGACCTCTTTCCGTTTCCGTAACCGGACGAGTACTGCGCGAAGCGTTTTAGTGGCAGACTGCGGCCCCTGAAGACGGTTGGGGAGGCTGGCGAAGGTGAGCGCGGGAGAGCCCGGATCGGTGGTGCGGCGCATGCTGCTCGGCTCGCAACTCAGGCGACTGCGTGAAGCACGGAACATCACGCGCGAGGCGGCGGGCTACTCGATCCGCGCCTCCGAGTCGAAGATCAGCCGCATGGAGTTGGGCCGGGTGAGCTTCAAGACCAGGGACGTCGAAGACCTGCTGACGCTGTACGGCATCATCGACGGGGCGGAGCGCGAGTCCCTCCTCTCTCTCGCCCGCGAGGCCAACGTGGCGGGCTGGTGGCACAGTTACTCCGACGTCCTGCCCAGCTGGTTCCCCACCTACGTCGGCCTGGAGGGCGCCGCCTCCCTGATCCGCGCCTACGAGGTGCAGTTCGTGCACGGCCTGCTGCAGACCGAGGACTACGCGCGCGCGGTCGTGCGGCGCGGCATGAAGGGCGCGAGCGTCGCCGACGTCGAACGGCGGGTCACGCTGCGCCGGGAGCGGCAGAAGTACCTCCTCGCGGACAACGGCCCGGAGTTCCACATCGTCCTCGACGAGGCCGCGCTGCGCCGGCCCTACGGCGACCGCGAGGTGATGCGCGGCCAGCTCCAGCACCTCATCGAGATCTCCGAGCGGCCCAACGTGCGGCTACAGGTCATGCCGTTCAGCCTCGGCGGCCACTCCGGCGAGTCCGGCGCCTTCACCATCCTCAGCTTCCCCGAGTCGGACCTGTCCGACGTCGTGTACCTGGAGCAGCTCACCAGCGCCCTGTACCTGGACAAGCGCGAGGACGTCGCCCAGTACGAGCACGCCCTCAAGGAACTGCAGCAGGACTGCCCCGGACCCGACGAGAGCCGGGATCTGCTGCGCGGCCTGCTGCAACTGTCCTGAGGCGCCTCCGGTCTTTCCACAGGCATCCCCAACTCTCTTTCATCACAAGTACGATGACAAACGATCAGAGCGATCAGAACATGTCGTGGATCTGGTGTCGGCTACCGATTGAGGGATCACATGTCGTCCTACTTCACCGAACTGGCCCAGCAGTACATCGACGGTGAGTGGCGTCCGGGCACCGGTTCCTGGGACATCATCGACTTCAACCCGTACGACGAGGAGAAGCTGGCCTCCATCACCATCGCCACGACCGGTGAGGTGGACGAGGCCTACCGGGCGGCCGCCCGCGCCCAGAAGGAATGGGCCGCGACCAACCCCTACACCCGCCGTACGGTCTTCGAGCGCGCCCTGCGCCTGGTCGAGGAACGCGAGCAGGAGATCGCCGACGTCATCATCGCCGAACTCGGCGGCACCCGGCTCAAAGCGGGCTTCGAGCTGCACCTCGCCAAGGAGTTCCTGCGCGAGTCGATCCACCTGGCGCTGCGTCCCGAGGGCCGGATCCTGCCCTCCCCGGGAGACGGCAAGGAGAACCGCGTCTACCGGGTCCCGGTGGGTGTCGTGGGCGTGATCAGCCCGTTCAACTTCCCGTTCCTGCTGTCGATCAAGTCGGTCGCCCCGGCCCTGGCCCTCGGCAATGCCGTGGTGCTCAAGCCGCACCAGAACACCCCGATCGCCGGCGGCACCCTGGTCGCGAAGATCCTGGAAGACGCGGGGCTGCCGGCCGGCCTGCTCAACGTCGTCGTCACCGACATAGCCGAGATAGGCGACGCCTTCATCGAGCACCCCGTCCCCAAGGTCGTCTCCTTCACCGGCTCCGACAAGGTCGGCCGGCACGTCGCCACGGTCTGCGCCTCCCACTTCAAGCGCTCCGTGCTCGAACTGGGCGGGAACAGCGCCCTGGTGGTCCTGGACGACGCGGACGTCGACTACGCGGTCGACGCGGCTGTCTTCAGCCGGTACGTCCACCAGGGCCAGGTCTGCATGGCCGCGAACCGGATCCTCGTGGACCGCTCCGTCGCCGACGAGTTCACCGAGAAGTTCGTCGCCAAGGTGCGCACGCTCAAGGTCGGTGACCCGCGCGACCCGGAGACCGTCATCGGCCCGGTGATCAACTCCACTCAGGCGAACGCCGTCTCGGGCACAGTAGAGCAGGCCATCGCCGAGGGAGCGACGGCCCTGGTGCACGGCACCACCACCGGCAACCTGGTCGAGCCCAGCGTGCTGACCGGCGTCCCCGCCGACTCCGCCCTGCTCCAGCAGGAGGTCTTCGGCCCGGTCGCCTTCCTCGTGCCCTTCGATGGCGAGGAGGAGGCGGTCCGCCTCGTCAACGACACCCCCTACGGGCTGAGCGGCGCCGTCCACACCGGCAACATCGAGCGCGGTGTCGCCTTCGCGCAGCGCATCGACACCGGGATGTTCCACGTCAACGACGGCACCGTGCACGACGAGCCGCTGGTCCCGTTCGGCGGCGAGAAGCACTCCGGCATCGGCCGCCTCAACGGCGAGACCACGGTGGACGCCTTCACCACCATCAAGTGGATCTCCGTGCAGCACGGCCGCAGCGGCTTCCCGTTCTGAGGGGTTCCGCGACGTAGGACGGGCGGCCCGGACCGGACCGGAAGGCCGCCCGGCATCCCGACCGGACTGGACCGGAAGGCCGCCGGGATCACCCGGGCCGGGCGGCCCGCCCGGCTCGGGACGGCCGGGCGCCCCGCCCTACGCTGGGGCGCATGTCAGCGATCCGTCTTCTCGTGCTGGGGGCCGTCCGCCAGCACGGGCGGGCCCACGGGTACCAGGTGCGCGGCGACCTGGAGTACTGGGGCGCGCACGAGTGGTCCAACGCCAAACCCGGCTCGGTGTACCACGCCCTGAAGCAGATGGCCAAGCAGGGCCTGCTGCACGCGCACGAGAGCGCCCCGTCCACGGCCGGCGGCCCCCCGCGCGTGGAGTACGAGATCACCGGCCGGGGCACCGAGGAGTTCCTGCGGCTGCTGCGCGCGTCCCTCGTCACCTACGACCAGAAGATCGACATCCAGTCCGCAGCCCTCGGCTTCCTCGTCGACCTGCCCCGCGCGGAGGCACTCGACCTGCTCCGCGAGCGCGTCCGCCGCATCGAGCGCTGGCGGGCCACCGCCACCGAGCACTACGTCCCCGACGACGGCCCCGACCGGCTCGGTCACATCGGCGAGATCATGAACCTGTGGGTCCACCGCGCCGACACCGACGCCGCCTGGACCCAGGGCCTCATCGGCCGCCTGGAGGCGGGCGCGTACACGTTCGCCGGGGAGGGCGAGCCGTTCGTCGGCGTCCTCGCCGAGGGCGCCGAGAACCCGTACGCGACGGGGGAGCGGCACCCCGGCGACGACCGCTGAGGGGCGCCGCCGGGCGCGGAGCCGGCGTCGCGGTGGCTCATTCCCTCAGTGGTGGAAACCGGTGGCCTCGCCCTTGTCGCGGGTCGACGGGCCGGACTGGCGGCGCAGCTCCGGCAGCAGACGGGTCATGTCGTCCAGGAACAGGTCGGCGAGGTCGTGGGAGAAGCCGTTGCGGCAGACGACCCGCAGCACGGACAGGTCCTCCCGGTTCGCCGGGAAGGTGTACGCCGGCACCAGCCAGCCCCGCTCCCGCAGCCGCCGGGAGACGTCGAACACGTCGTACGACGTCACGCCCTCGGCGGTGGTGAACGCGAACACGGGCAGCTCGTCGCCCCGGGTCAGCAGCCGGAAGTCGCCGAGCGCCTCGATCCGGTCGGCGAGGCGGCGCGCCACGTCACGCGTCGACTGCTGCACCGCGCGGTAGCCCTCGCGGCCCAGCCGCAGGAACGTGTAGTACTGCGCGACGACCTGGGCGCCGGGCCGGGAGAAGTTCAGCGCGAACGTCGGCATGTCGCCGCCCAGGTAGTTGACCCGGAACACCAGCTCCTCGGGCAGCGCCTCCTTGTCCCGCCACAGCGCCCAGCCGACGCCCGGGTACACCAGCCCGTACTTGTGCCCCGAAGTGTTGATCGACGCCACGCGCGGGAGGCGGAAGTCCCACACCAGGTCCTCGTCGAGGAACGGCGCGATCATGGCGCCGGACGCCCCGTCGACGTGCACCGGGACGTCCAGGCCGGTCCGTTCCTCCAGGGCGTCCAGGGCCGCGCACAGGTCGGCGACCGGCTCGTACGAACCGTCGAAGGTGGAGCCGAGGATGCCGACGACCCCGATGGTGTTCTCGTCGCACAGCTCGGCCGCCGCCTGCGGGTCTAGGTGGAAGCGGTCGCCCTCCATGGGCACCTGGCGCGCCTCCACCTCCCAGAAGTTGCAGAACTTCTCCCAGCAGACCTGCACGTTGACGCCCATCACCAGGTTCGGGCGGGCGCCCGGGTACCGGTCGGCGTTCTTCTGCGCCCAGCGCCGCTTCAGCGCCATCCCGGCCAGCATGCACGCCTCGCTCGACCCGGTGGTGGAGCAGCCCACGGCGGCCGAGGGGTCCGGTGCGTTCCACAGGTCGGCGAGCATCGCCACACAGCGCCGCTCCAGCTCGGCGGTGCGCGGGTACTCGTCCTTGTCGATCATGTTCTTGTCCCGGCACTCCGCCATGAGCGCCCCGGCCTCCGGCTCCATCCAGGTGGTGACGAAGGTGGCCAGGTTCAGCCGCGAGTTGCCGTCCAGCATCAGCTCGTCATGGACCAGCTGGGCCGCCGTCGACGGCGGCAGCGGGGCGTCGGGAAGCCGGTGCGTGGGCGGGGCCTCGGTCATTCCGCCGACCGGGTTGGCCTGCCCGAAGAACGGGTTGACCGACATCGACCGCTCGTCGTGCTTCTCGGGACCCTTGTGCAATGCCATGAACACGCCTCCAGAAAGCGAGTCGAACGAATCGGATGGGCCGGATGAGTCGGGTAGGTCTGACGGGGTCGAGGGGCCGGACGGATCAGCGGACCGGGCTGCCGTCGGCCCGCAACTGCATCTGCGGCCGCCCCGTCACCAGCAGCCAGGCCGGCAGCGACGCCACGCACAGCAGGGCGAGGACCGTCGGCGAGGCCACCAGCACGGCGGCCACGAACAGGCTCACCCAGCCCTGCCGGGTGATCGCCAACAACATGCCCAGAACGGCCGTCGCCACGCCCAGCGCGGGGTGGACGGCCGGAACCAGGGCGTGCGCGCACAGCCCGAGGGCGGTGCCGACGAACACGGCCGGGAAGATCCGCCCGCCGCGGAAGCCGCAGGACGCGGCGACCAGCAGGGCGGCCAGCTTCACCACGGCCATCGTGGCCAGCCGGCCGGCGGACCAGCCCTCGGGGTCATGGGCCAGCTCCCCGACCTCCGCCAGCCCCTTGAACAGCGTCAGATGCCCTCCCAGCGCCCCCAGAGCACCCAGCACGACCCCGCCGGCCGGAAGCATCAGCATCGGGTGGCGCAGCCGCTGGAAGGCCGCGTGGACGTACGGCAGCAGGCGTACGGCGGCCATCCCGAGCAGGGCCGCCGCCGAGGCGATGACGATGGCGGCCGGCAGATCGCCCCACGTGGGCCGCCCGAAGGACGGCAGCCCCAGGTCGAAGCTCGCCTTGGAGACCAGCGTGGTCGTCAGTGCCCCGAACGCGGCGGCCGTCAGAGGCGCGAACAGGCTGTCCCACAGCTGCCCCCGCATCGGCCGTCCCGCGAGCGCCTCGGAGATCACCAGCGCCGCCGCCACCGGCGTCCCGAACAGCGCGCCGATCGTCGCCGCCTCCGCCAGCACCGGCCACAGGGCGCCCGGCACCCGGGGCAGCAGGGACGCGCCGAGCCAGGCCGCGAGGCCCACGTTCACGGCGATGATCGGGTTCTCGGGGCCCAGGCTCGGCCCGCCGGCGAGCATCAGCCCGACCGCCACCACCAGCCCGGGCAGCACCGCCGGCGGCAGGACCGGCGCGTTCAGCCCCAGGGTCGCCGGGTCGGGCCCGGCGTGCCCCGGCACCAGCCAGACGACCAGCCCGACCGCGACCCCCGTCCCGACGAGCATCACGAACATCCACAGCACCGAGTAGCGGCCCACCCCCAGCGCGTCCGGCAGCGGCCCCCACAGCACGTGCTGGAGCTGTTCGGCGGCATCGCTCACCCCGACGAACACCAGGCTCGCGACCACGCCCACGGCGGCGGCGGGCAGGACGAGTGACAGCAGCACCCGCGCGGGGGCCGCCTCGGCGTTCGGGGGCGCCTGCCGCGCGGAGTCCTGAGCCACGGGCTCACCATAAACGGACAAAACGCCCACAACATCCCGGACGGCGTCCGGGCTTGCACCTCACGCCGCGTGAGGCGGCACCGTGGAGGCGTACCGACGACAGCGACGACGAGGAGCGGACAGTGAGCTACTCCGTGGGACAGGTCGCGGGGTTCGCCGGAGTCACGGTGCGCACCCTGCACCACTACGACGAGATCGGCCTGCTCGTGCCCGGCGAACGCACCCACGCGGGGCACCGGCGCTACACCGACACCGACCTCGACCGGCTCCAGCAGGTCCTGTTCTACCGGGAGCTCGGCTTCCCCCTCGACGAGGTCGCGGCCCTGCTCGACGACCCGGCGGTGGACCCGCGCGCCCACCTGCGCCGCCAGCACGAACTGCTGACGGCCCGGATCGAGAAGCTGCAGAAGATGGCCACGGCCGTGGAACACGCCATGGAGGCACGCAAGATGGGCATCGACCTCACACCCGAGGAGCGGTTCGAGGTGTTCGGGGACAAGGACCCCGAGCAGTACCGCGAGGAGGCGGAGGCACGCTGGGGCGACACCGAGGCGTACGCCGAGTCGCAGCGCCGGGCCGCCACGTACACCAAGGAGGACTGGAAGCGCATCCAGGCCGAGGTCGACGACTGGGGCCGGCGCTACGCGGCCCTCGTCGCCACCGGCGAGCGCCCGTCCGGCGAGGCCGCCATGGACCTCGCCGAGGAACACCGGCAGCACATCAGCGGGTACTTCTTCGAGGTCCCCTACGAGATGCACCGGTGCTTCGGCGAGATGTACGTCTCCGACGAGCGTTTCAAGGCGTTCTACGACGCGATGGGCGCCGGCGTCGCCGAGCACCTGCGCGACGCGATCCTGGCCAACGCCGACCGCCACACGTCATGACCGCCTGACGCCTTGAAGCGCTGATGTCCTCACGCCCTGGCCCGGGGGCTCACTCCCGGGCCAGGACCACGGCGGTGCCGTACGCGCACACCTCGGTCCCGACGTCCGCCGCCTCGGTCACGTCGAACCGGAACGCCAGCACACCGTTGGCCCCACGCGCGCGTGCCTGCTCCACCAGGCGCTCCATGGCCTGGTTGCGGGTCTCCACGAGCGTCTTCGTGAGGCCCTTCAGCTCGCCGCCGATCATCGACTTCAGCCCGGCGCCGATCTGGCTGCCGAGATGCCGCGAGCGCACGGTGAGGCCGAAGACCTCGCCGATCACCTGTTCCACCCGGTGTCCGGGCACGTCGTTCGTCGTCACGACCAGCACGTCCGGCTGGGGCCCCTGGCCGCCGCCGTAGTCATCGAGTCCCATGCCCACAGCTTTGACCGAGTCGGCGCACAGTGCATCCTGGAGACAGCGGTGGAACCCGGGGCGGTCACCGGGCGTTGTAGCTTTGTGCGGCGCTCCGCCGCGCGTCAGCCGCCGTAGCCGCCCTCATCTCCCCAGCACCCCCAGGAGCCCGGACCCGTGATGACACTCGCCCTAGGCCCGAGCTGGATGGATCCCAACCACCTGCTCGACACGTACGGCATCTGGGGCCTGCTGATCGTCGTCTTCGCCGAGTCCGGCCTGCTCATCGGCTTCTTCCTGCCCGGCGACTCGCTCCTGTTCACCTGCGGTCTGCTGATCACGTCCGGTCAGCTGGACTTCCCGCTGTGGGCCGCGATCGTCCTGATCTGCCTCGCCGCGATCCTCGGCGACCAGGCGGGCTACATGTTCGGCAAGAAGGTCGGCCCGTCCCTGTTCAACCGGCCCGACTCGCGGCTGTTCAAGCAGGAGAACGTCGTCAAGGCGCACGAGTTCTTCGAGAAGTACGGCCCGAAGTCCCTGGTCCTCGCCCGCTTCGTGCCCATCGTCCGCACCTTCACGCCGATCATCGCCGGCGTCAGCGGCATGCGGTACCGCTCCTTCCTCACCTTCAACATCATCGGCGGCACCCTCTGGGGCGCGGGCGTCACCCTGCTCGGCTCCTGGCTGGGCAACATCACGTTCGTCAAGAACAACATCGAGGCGATCCTCATCCTGATCGTCCTCGTCTCGGTCGTCCCGATCGCCATCGAGTTCCTCCGAGCCCGCTCCAAGAACAAGAAGACCCCGCCCCCGCCCCCGCCCCCGGCTCCGGTTCACCAGCAGCCCCCGGCCCCGATGATGGACGACGCCACGACCCGGCTCCGCCGCATCGACCCGGAACCGCAGTACGACCAGCCGTACCAGCAACAGCAGGACCAGTACTGGAACCAGAACTACGACAACCAGTACTACGGCGACCAGCAGTACCCGCAGCAACAGCAGTACGGCTACGACTACAACCAGGGCGAATACCGCGCCCCTTAGGGGCGCGGGGAACTGCGCGAACAACCACAACGCACCCGCACCCGCCTACGGCGAGCCCCCCCCGAGCTGACCGGCGTTTAAAAACCCCGGGTCCGCTTAGCAGCCCGCCGCTTCCCGGCGGAGCCGACCCGCAACGTCAGCCGCGAGATCTCCGACCCCAGGTTGACCCCAATGGCGATGGCCATCGCCAAGGACGCGGCCTTGGCCAAGGACACCAACCCCTTGTCGACATGGTTCTGCGCCATCGACAACAGCCCGAAATAGGTCGCCGACCCAGGCAGCAGCGGCCCGATCGCCGCCGTCGTGTACGGCAGCGCCGACGCGAACCGGTACCGGGACAGCAGCTGCCCGAACAGCCCCACCAGCCCCGCGGCCACGGCGGTGGACGCCACCGGCGAGATGTCGCCGGCGTAGCGCATCGCGCCGTAGACCGACCACGCGATCCCCCCGTTCAGGGTGACCGCCAGCACGGTGGACCGTTCCTGCTGCAACAGCACCGCGAACGTCAGCGACAGCAGCATCGACGCGGCGATCTGCACCAGCGGCCGCTCGGGCATGTTCAGCGCCGCGTCCGGATTGAGCTTGGCGCCCACCTTCACGCCGAAGTACAGGACGACCAGCACGCCCACCACGATGCCGACGAAGAAGTACATGACCTCCAGCAGGCGTGCGGACGCGGTGATGTAGAAGCCGGTCAGCCCGTCCTGCACGCCCGCCACCAGCGCCCGCCCCGGCAGCAGCGCGAACAGACCACCGGTGATCACCGCGGACGCCTTCACGTCGACGTGCGCGACCGTGAGCGCCACACCGATCGCCGCGGGCGGCATCGCGGCCACCGTGAACTGGTAGAACTCGGGCAGCCCGCGCCCGGCGCAGAGCCAGGCCAGCCGGTCGCCGAGCATCGCGCCGACCGCCGCCGCCACGAACACCAGCAGGTCGCCGCCGACGAGGACGGAGGCCGCGCCCGCCAGCAGCCCGGCGCTCGCGGTGAGCGCCCAGCCGGGGTACGGGTGCCGGTTGCGGCGGATCTCGGCAAGACGCCGGTACGCCTCCTCCAGCGAGATGTGCGCCTCGGGGTCGGTGAGGTCGTCCACCAGCCGGAACACGGCCGCGAGCCGCGTGTAGTCCGTGCCCCGGCGCCGTACCGTGCGGGACGCCGTCACCGGGTCCTCGACCAGGGACGGCTGGTGGGAGATCGACAGCAGGGTGAACGTGACGTTCGGCTCGCAGCGGTCGAGGCCGTAGGACCGGCACACCGCGAACATCGCGGCCTCCACGTCCTCGGCGTTCTCCCCGCCCGCCAGCAGCAGCTCCCCGATACGCAGGGTCAGGTCGAGCACGCGCGGGACGGCGGGGCCCTCCTCCTCGACCCGCTGCACCGGTTCCGGCGCCGGCCGCTCGGTCACCGGCATGCGCAGCATCGTGCGCATCCGGTCCTGCCAGGGGGCGTCCTTGACGAGGCTGACCAGCGGCACCCCGGCGGCCGGTGTGAACGCGGGCGGGGCGTCCTTGGCGCTGTAGGTGCGCGGGGTGCTGAACGCCGACCCCTCCGGCTCGGCCCCTGCCTGCTGCGGCGACGCCAGGCCCTGCGGGACGGCGAACTCCGACGTCGTCTCGGACTCACCGCCGGCCCTGGGGGCCACCATCCCCTCGGGGAGGGCGAACTCGGAGGTGATCTCCGGGTCGTACGTGGTCCGCGCCTCGTCCGACCGCGGCTTCCTGTCCTCCGCCTCCGTCACCGTGCCTTGCTCCCTGAACGAACCGATCGTCGGCCTTCAGTATGCGTACCCGCACGCGAACGGGCCGCACGCGTGCGCGTGCGGCCCGCGGGAGACGGCTGGTCAGTGACCGCCCGTCTCCTTGAAGCGCTTGTACGACCGCTCGATCTCGATCTCGGCCTCGGTGCGGCCCACCCAGTTGGCGCCCTCGACCGACTTGCCGGGCTCCAGATCCTTGTAGACCTCGAAGAAGTGCTGGATCTCCAGGCGGTCGAACTCCGACACGTGGTGGATGTCCCGCAGGTGCTCCACGCGCGGGTCGGTCGCCGGGACGCACAGCAGCTTGTCGTCGCCGCCGGCCTCGTCCGTCATCCGGAACATGCCGATCGCGCGGCACTTGATCAGGCAGCCCGGGAAGGTCGGCTCGTCCAGGATGACCAGCGCGTCCAGCGGGTCGCCGTCCTCGCCGAGGGTGTTCTCGACAAATCCGTAGTCGGTCGGGTAGGCGGTCGAGGTGAAGAGGCGACGGTCCAGGCGGATCCGACCGGTCTCGTGGTCCACCTCGTACTTGTTCCGCGAACCCTTCGGGATCTCGATCGTGACGTCGAACTCCACCGGTGGCTCCTCCATGATCAACACATAGTTCTGGTGGTTAAGTGTCCCTCACGCAGGTGTGTGATCGCGAAAGGGGCTGGTGGTCGTGCCAGAGCAGGGGCCTGGACGAGACGCGAGACCGCAGGTGGTGCGGATCGCGAACGCCGTTCGACCACGTCTGGCGCGCGCCGCGACCGCCGCGAGGCCGCGGGTCGCGCGGCTGGCGAGGGCCGTACGGTCCACGCGTGCGCACCTCCCCGGCTCGCGGACCGTCAGGACGGTCCGGACCTGGCAGTTCACCGCCGGTGCCGCCACCGCCGGACTGGCGCTGGCCGCCGGTGTGGTGACCGTGGCAGGTCCCTGGGACGCCAACGGCCAGCGTACGGCCGAGCGGGACCGGGCGGTCGCCCTGGAGCGGTCAGGTGGCGCAGATCACGGCGCCGGTACGGCCGCGGGGGCGCCCAGGCCCGCCCCGAGCGCCCCGCCCGTACTGACCGGTCTGGGGGCCGCCGGGACCACCGTGACGACCAAGGAGGCCCCGCCCGGCCCGGACGCCCTGGCGAGCGTCCTGGGGCCCCTCCTGGGCGCCCCCGCGCTCAGCGGCGGCCACGCGGCGGTCGTCGTCGACGTGGCCACCGGCAAGCGGCTCTACGGCGTCGACGCCGACCGGCCCAGCACGCCCGCCTCCACCACCAAGCTGGCCACCGCCACCGCGGCCCTGTCCGCGCTCGGCCCCGACCACCGCTTCACCACCCGGGCCGCGCTCGAACCCGACACCGGGGAACTGGTGCTCGTCGGCGGCGGCGACCCCACGCTGACCGCGCACCGGGACGCCCAGGGCTGGGCCTCGCTGCGCACCCTGGCCGCCGACACCGCGAAGGCGCTGCGCGAGCGCGGCATCCACCAGGTCACGCTGTCGTACGACACCACGCTCTTCACCGGCCCCGCCCTGCACCCCATCGGCGTGAACGTCAACCTCGCGCCCGTCACCGCCCTGGCCGCCGACGAGGGCCGCACCGACGACTCCACCCACGGCCCCGTCACCCGGGTCGCCGACCCCGCGGCGGACGCCACGCGCGCGTTCGCGGCCTTCCTGAACGACGCCGGCGTCAGGACCTCGTCCCCCGGGCCCTCCAAGGCGACCACCCGCGCCGAGACCCTCGCGACCGTCTCCTCGCCGCCGCTGTCCGCCCTGGTCGAGCGCATGCTGACCAACAGCGACAACGACATCGCCGAGACCCTCGCCCGGCAGACCGCCCTCGCCACCAGCGAACCGGGCAGCTTCGACGGCGGTGCCCGCGCGATCGCCGCCCAGCTGAGGAAGCTGGGGCTGCCGCTGGCCGGAGCCTCGTTCCACGACGGCAGCGGGCTGAACCGGGACGACAAGGTCACCGCCGACCTCCTCACGGCCGTCCTCGTCAAGGCCGCCGACCCCGCCCACCCCGAACTGCGGCCCATCCTCACCGGCCTGCCCATCGCCGGCTTCACCGGCACGATGGCGGGCCGCGAGACCGAGGGCGCGGCGGGGCTCGTCCGCGCCAAGACCGGCACCCTCACCGGCGTCAACACCCTCGCCGGCACGGTCGTCGACGCCGACGGCCGCCTCCTCGCCTTCGCCTTCCTCGCCTCCCACACCACGAACGCCGACGCGGCGCAGTCCGCCCTCGACACGACGGTCACTGCGCTGTCCGCCTGCGGCTGCAAAGCGCTCCGCTGAGAGTGGTGCCGCTCGGGGATGCCCCGGCTGCACCGCGCCCTGGCTCCCCACCGTCGTGGCCGCTCGCGCAGCTCCCCGCGCCCCTGCGGGGCGCGTCCCCGGGTGACGCGGCCCCGGTCCCGTTCCCGCCGTGGGCAGGCGTTCCGCAGGGCGATGGGGGAGGGTGGGCACGGCCTGCGGCGCCGGGTGCCGGGGCAGCGCCGCCCGAGCTTGCCCACCCGGTCGGAGTAGCCGGGCTGCAAGCCCCACCGCCTGCCCCAAGTGGGAACGCTCACGTACGGTTGGGACCATGACTGGCTTCGGTGGCACTGCCTCGCCCGGGATGGTCGACTGGAACCTCGCGGTGGCGACCGCGACACGGCTCGTACGACCGGGCCCCGAAGTCAGCCGCGACGAGGCGAGGGCCGTCGTCGCGGAGCTGCGCAAACACGCCAAGGCCTCGGAGGAACACGTCCGGGGCTTCACTCGTATGGCCACCGAGGACATCCACGACACCCCCGTCCTCGTCGTCGACCGCCCCGGCTGGGTCCGCGCGAACGTCGCCGGCTTCCGCGAGATCCTCAAGCCGCTCCTGGAGAAGATGCAGGAGCGCCGCACCGGCAACCCCGGCAGCGCCGTCCTCGGCGCCGTCGGCGGCAAGGTCACCGGCGTCGAACTCGGCATGCTCCTGTCCTTCCTGTCCTCCCGCGTCCTCGGCCAGTACGAGACCTTCGCCCCCGCCACCCGCGACCTCCCCGCCGGCGGCCCCCCGGACGCACCGGCCGGCGGCGGCCGCCTGCTGCTCGTCGCGCCGAACATCGTCCACGTGGAGCGCGAACTCGACGTGGAGCCCCACGACTTCCGGCTGTGGGTCTGCCTGCACGAGGAGACGCACCGCACGCAGTTCACCGCCGTGCCCTGGCTGCGGGACCACCTGGAGGGCGAAATCCAGTCGTTCTTGTCGGAGACCGACGTCGACCCGATGACCGTCCTGGAACGCGTCCGGGAAGCCGCGCAGTCCCTCGCCGGCGGCCGCCCCGAGGCCGAGGAGGACGACGGCGGACGCTCCTTCGTGGAACTGGTGCAGACCCCCGCCCAGCGCGAGATCCTCGGCCGCCTCACCGCCGTCATGTCACTGCTGGAGGGCCACGCCGACTTCGTCATGGACGGCGTCGGACCCGACGTCGTACCGACCGTCTCCGAGATCCGCGAGAAGTTCCAGCAACGACGGGCCAAGGGCGCCTCCCGGCTCGACCTCGCCCTGCGCAAACTGCTCGGCCTGGACGCCAAGCTCAGGCAGTACCGGGACGGCGAACGCTTCGTACGGGCCGTCGTCGGCCAGGTCGGCATGGACGGCTTCAACCGCGTGTGGACCTCCCCCAACACCCTCCCCACCAAGGCGGAGATCGCCAAACCGGCGGACTGGGTCGCGCGGGTGCACCGCAAGGCCGAGTCGTGAACCCCGTACGAGCGTGGTGAACGAATCCGGCCGACGGCAGGCGAACGCCCCCTCAATCACCCGTCCGAGGGACCGTGAGCCATGAGTAGGCGTGCAATGCTCGGGGAACGCCCCGCTTCTGTCACCATCTACACACTCTGAGTGACCGAATCTCGGGCTCACCCCCGAAAACTTCATGAAGGGAACCGGACATGGGTCCCCATCCTGCGGTCGCGGCGATACGCCTGGCGGTCCGCCGCGCCCTCAACGACCTCCTCACCGACCACCAGCACACCCCCGGCGAGCATCCCCGCACCACGGCCGAGCGGCCCCCCTCCCCGCTCGTCCTCGTCGCGTGCTCCGGCGGCGCCGACTCCATGGCCCTCGCCTCCGCCCTCGCCTTCGAAGCCCCCAAACTCGGCATCCGCGCCGGCGGCGTCACCGTCGACCACGGCCTCCAGGCCGGCTCCGACCTCCGCGCGGGCGAGGTCGCCCAGCGGCTGCGCGACCTCGGCCTCGACCCCGTCGAGTCCGTCGCCGTCACGGTCGGCCGCGACGGCGGACCCGAAGCAGCCGCCCGCGACGCCCGCTACGCCGCCCTCGACGCCGCCGCCGAACGCCACGGCGCCGCCGCGATCCTCCTCGGCCACACCCGGGACGACCAGGCCGAAACCGTCCTGCTGGGCCTCGCCCGCGGCTCCGGCATCCGCTCCCTGTCCGGCATGGCCGCGGTCTCGGGGGCCGGCGGCCGCTACCGGCGCCCCTTCCTGCACCTCGACCGGCAGACCGCCCGCACGGCCTGCATGGCCCAGTCCCTCCCCGTCTGGGACGACCCGCACAACGCCGACCCGGCCTACACCCGCTCGCGGCTCCGCCACGAGGGCCTGCCCGCCCTGGAGAAGGCCCTCGGCAAGGGCGTCGTCGAAGCCCTCGCCCGCACCGCCCAGCTCTCCCGCGACGACGCCGACGCCCTCGACACCTGGGCCCGCCAGGCCGCCGCCGCCGTACGGGACTCGGCCGGGCTGCTGGAGTGCGCCAAGCTGCACGAACTGCCGCCCGCCGTCCGCCGCCGCGTCCTGCGCCGCGCCGCCATCGAGGCCGGCGCCCCGGCCGGTTCGCTCTTCGCCCGCCACATCGAAGAAGTCGACCGGCTGATCACCGGCTGGCGCGGCCAGGGAGCCATCAACCTGCCGGGCAAAGTCGTGGCTCAGCGGCAGGGTGGCAGACTGGTGATTCGGCAGAGCTGAATCCCGGCCCCCGTGGCCGGGGCAGCCGGTGGACGACCGAAAGTGATGCGGGTGGACGCGAACGACATGGGTGCCGACCTCCAGCAGGTACTCATCACCAAAGAAGAGATCGACGCGAAGCTGGCCGAGCTGGCCGCGAAGATCGACGCGGAGTACGCGGGCAAGGACCTGCTCATCGTCGGCGTGCTCAAGGGCGCCGTCATGGTCATGGCCGACCTGGCCCGGGCCCTGTCCACCCCCGTCACCATGGACTGGATGGCCGTGTCCTCCTACGGCGCGGGCACCCAGTCCTCCGGTGTCGTCCGGATCCTCAAGGACCTCGACACCGACATCAAGGGCCGGCACGTCCTGATCGTCGAGGACATCATCGACTCCGGCCTGACCCTCTCCTGGCTGATCAACAACCTCGGCTCCCGCGAGCCCGCCTCCCTCAAGGTGTGCACGCTCCTGCGCAAGCCGGACGCCGCCAAGGTCGCCATCGAGGTGGAGTGGGTCGGCTTCGACATCCCGAACGAGTTCGTCGTCGGCTACGGCCTCGACTACGCCGAGAAGTACCGCAACCTCCCGTTCGTCGGTACGCTCGCGCCCCACGTCTACGGCGGCTGAACCCGTGCACCGGGCCACGGGCGGCTGAACCGCTGAGCCAGTCGGCCCAAGACCGGTAGGACGATCGGGAACCCCAGCGGGTTCCACCGCGTTGGAGCATGCAGAGACGGGATTCCCAGCCGTCGAAGCGGCTTCGTGCGGCTTCGGGCAACATTGCTGGGGTACCGTCAGAAGAACTGTCTTATCAAACTCACTATGGCAGGAGGGACGGGGCGACACCGCTCCGTATGGATGGACGTGAAGCGATACTTCCGTGGGCCGGTCATGTGGATCGTGCTGGCCGTCCTTGCCGTGGTCGTGTTGATGCAGGTCGTCGGCTCGTCCGGCGGCTACAAGACGGTGGACACCGGCCAAGTCGTGGCGGCGATCAACGACAACAAGGTCGAGTCGGCCAAGCTCACCACCGGTGACGAGCAGACCGTCAAGGTCACGCTCAAGGACGGGGTGAAGGTCGAGGGCAGCTCGAAGATCCAGGCGAGCTACATCGGCGACCAGGGCGTGACCATCGCCAGCCAGCTGCAGACCAAGTACCAGGACAAGCAGATCCCCGACGGCTACACGGTGTCGCCGTCGAAGCAGAACCCGTTCCTCGGCGTCCTGCTCTCCCTGCTGCCCTTCGTCCTGATCGTGGTCGTCTTCCTGTTCCTGATGAACCAGATGCAGGGCGGCGGCTCCCGGGTCATGAACTTCGGGAAGTCCAAGGCCAAGCTCATCACCAAGGACACCCCCAAGACGACCTTCTCCGACGTCGCCGGCTGTGACGAGGCCGTCGAGGAACTCCAGGAGATCAAGGAGTTCCTCCAGGAACCGGCGAAGTTCCAGGCCGTCGGCGCCAAGATCCCCAAGGGCGTGCTCCTCTACGGCCGCCCCGGCACCGGCAAGACCCTGCTCGCGCGCGCCGTCGCCGGTGAGGCGGGCGTCCCCTTCTACTCGATCTCCGGCTCCGACTTCGTCGAGATGTTCGTCGGCGTCGGCGCCTCCCGGGTCCGCGACCTGTTCGAGCAGGCCAAGGCGAACGCCCCGGCGATCGTCTTCGTCGACGAGATCGACGCGGTCGGCCGCCACCGCGGCGCCGGCCTCGGCGGCGGTCACGACGAGCGCGAGCAGACCCTGAACCAGCTGCTCGTCGAGATGGACGGCTTCGACGTCAAGGGCGGCGTGATCCTCATCGCCGCGACGAACCGGCCCGACATCCTCGACCCGGCACTGCTTCGCCCCGGCCGCTTCGACCGGCAGATCGCGGTCGACCCGCCGGACCTCCAGGGCCGTCTGGAGATCCTCAAGGTCCACCAGAAGGGCAAGCCCGTCGCCCAGGACGTCGACCTCGCCGCCGTCGCCCGCCGCACCCCCGGCATGACCGGCGCCGACCTGGCCAACGTGCTCAACGAGGCCGCGCTCCTCACCGCCCGCGGTGACCAGAAGCTGGTCGACAACAAGGCGCTGGACGAGGCGATCGACCGCGTGGTCGCGGGCCCGCAGAAGCGGACCCGGATCATGTCCGACAAGGAGAAGAAGATCACCGCGTACCACGAGGGCGGTCACGCCCTGGTCGCGGCGGCCTCACCGAACTCCGACCCCGTCCACAAGATCACCATCCTGTCCCGGGGCCGCGCCCTCGGCTACACGATGGTCCTGCCGGACGAGGACAAGTACTCGACCACGCGCAACGAGATGCTCGACCAGCTCGCCTACATGCTGGGCGGCCGGGCGGCCGAGGAACTGGTCTTCCACGACCCGACCACCGGCGCCGCGAACGACATCGAGAAGGCCACCAACCTGGCCCGCGCGATGGTCACGCAGTACGGCATGACCGAGCGGCTCGGCGCGATCAAGTTCGGCGGCGACAACAGCGAGCCCTTCCTCGGCCGTGAGATGGCTCACCAGCGCGACTACTCGGAAGAGGTCGCCGCGCTGGTCGACGAGGAGGTCAAGAAGCTCATCGAGACCGCGCACAACGAGGCCTGGGAGATCCTGGTCGAGAACCGCGACGTGCTCGACAACCTCGTCCTGCAGCTGCTGGAGAAGGAGACGCTGGGCAAGGAGGAGATCGCGGAGATCTTCGCCGCCATCCACAAGCGCCCGGCGCGGCCCGCCTGGACCGGCTCCTCCCGCCGCACCCCGTCCACCCGTCCGCCGGTGCTCTCCCCCAAGGAGCTGGCCCTGACGAACGGCGCGAACGGCGCGACGGCCGCGATCAGCACGGCCAAGTCCACGGTCGCGGAGCCCGCCCCGGCGACGGAGCAGTCTCCGGAGGACCGCCCCGAGAGCTGACCGGACCGGAATGAATGCCGCGCCCCCCAGGTTCTAGCCTGGGGGGCGCGGCATTTCAGCATGCCCGCACGCCCGTGAACGAGACAGGCACAGGAACGAGGAACCAGATGACCGACCCCGTGACGCTGGACGGCGAGGGCCCCATCGGCGAGTTCGACGAGAAGCGCGCCGAGAACGCCGTACGCGAACTCCTGATCGCGGTCGGCGAAAACCCGGACCGCGAGGGCCTCCTGGAGACCCCGGCACGGGTGGCGCGGGCGTACAAGGAGATCTTCGCCGGCCTGTGGCAGAAGCCCGAGGACGTCCTGACGACGACGTTCGACCTGGGCCATGACGAGATGGTGCTCGTGAAGGACATCGAGGTGTATAGCACCTGTGAACATCATCTCGTGCCGTTCAGGGGCGTCGCGCACGTCGGGTACATCCCGTCCGAGTCCGGGAAGATCACCGGGTTGTCCAAGCTGGCGCGCCTGGTCGACGTCTACGCCCGCCGCCCGCAGGTGCAGGAACGTCTCACCACGCAGATCGCGGACTCCCTGATGGAGATACTCGACCCGCGGGGCGTGATCGTCGTCATCGAGTGCGAGCACATGTGCATGTCGATGCGGGGCATCCGCAAGCCGGGTGCGAAGACCCTCACCTCGGCGGTGCGCGGCCAGCTGCGGGACGCTGCCACCCGCAACGAGGCGATGAGCCTCATCATGGCCCGCTGACCGGCGGCTGAGCCGCGGTTCAGGAGGCTGGTTCTGCGCCCTGGGGGTGTTGGTCGTCGTCCTCGGGGAGTTTGCAGACGCGTTCCAGGAACAGGGCTGCCGCTATGACGCCGATGCCGGCCGCGACCGAGAGGCCGGCGTAGATGGCCTGGTCGACGCGGGCGGGGATGTCGAGGAGTTCCAGGAGGAAGACCCCCGTGCCGCCGTACATGCCGGCGACGAGGGCGGCGACCAGGGCGCTCGCCTGACCGAAGACGACGGCGCGGGCGGCCATCAGGAGGTCGACGCCCTTGGCCCCGGGGCGGCGCTCGCGCTGGGCCTTGAGGCGGGCGCGCAGCGAGAGTGCCGTGGCCAGCAGGACCACCGCGATCAGGGCGAGGACGATGGGGGCGGCCAGCGGGACGCTGGGGAGGGTGCCGACCGCGTTCCACAGGCGGGCGGCCGCCCAGGACAGGACTCCCGCCACGACGAACACGCCGACCAGCACCCTGATGCGCAGCTCTTTCACGGTGTCCCTTCAGCTCCCCCGGCGCGGCCCCTGCGGTCGTCCGTCTCGACCTTAACGACTACTCGGGCAGTCGGAGTTCCAGGTCGCCGCGGGCCTCGACGCCGTCGCGGGTGATCACGGACAGCAGGTCGGCCACCGGGCCGCGGCCGGGGAGCTGGGCCTGGGGGTCCACGTCGTACCAGGGCGCCAGCACGAAGGCCCGCTCGTGGGCGCGGGGGTGGGGGAGGGTGAGCCGGGGGTCGTCGGAGGTGATCTCGGCGTAGGAGACGATGTCGACGTCGAGGGTGCGCGGACCCCAGCGTTCGTCGCGGACGCGGTTGAAGGCCTCCTCCACGGCGTGGGCGCGCTCCAGCAGGGAGGAGGGCGGCAGGGTGGTCTTGAGGACGACGACGGCGTTGAAGTAGGAGGGCTGGCTGCCGGGCTCGACGCCCCAGGGCTCGGTCTCGTAGACCGGGGAGACGGCCTTCACGCGGACGCCGGGGGTGTCCTCCAGGGCGTCGACGGCCCCCTGGAGGGTCTCCAGGCGGTTGCCCAGGTTGGAGCCGAGGGAGATCACGGCGCGTTTGGGGTTGCTGAGGGTGCTGTCGGCGGCGTCGACCTGTTCGACGACGGAGGCGGGCACCGGCTGGACGGTCGGGTCGCTCTGACCCCAGGTGAACGGTCGGGTCATACTCGGCTCCGGGTGATCGTGACGGTGACGTCGTCGAAGGGGACGGTGATCGGCGCGTCGGGCTTGTGGACGCAGACCTCGACCTCCTGGACCCCCTCGTGCTTCAGGCAGACCTGGGCGATGCGCTCGGCGAGCGTCTCGATGAGGTTCACCGGCTCGCCCTCGACCGCGGCCACGACCTCTTCGGCGACGATCCCGTAGTGCGCGGTCTTCGTCAGGTCGTCGTCGGCGGCGGCCGGGCGGGTGTCCAGGCCGAGGACGAGGTCCACGATGAAGGTCTGGCCCTCCTCGCGTTCCTTGGGGAACACACCGTGGTGACCTCGGGCCTTCAGGCCGCGCAGCGCGACACGATCCACGCGAATCACTCCTGCAATCGTCGGGAAGGGCCGGTGCGCACCGCGTGCGGGCGGTGCACCGGCCTGAAGACGAATCTACCTGCGGGCACTGACACGGCCGGGGCGCGGGGGCGTGGGGACGGGTCCGCTCGACGAGGGTTCATCCGGTGTTTGCCCCGCGGGACCCCGTCGCGTCAGGGGTTGGTAGCCGCACCTACCCCGGGGGCCGTGATCCCAACCACTTCTTGGTCCGTGCGGGGGCCGGGGGCCGGGGCCGGGGGTGGCATCCGGTGCGGCGCGGGCTCAGGCGAGGGTCTCGTCGTCCGGGTTCCCGCCGCTTCCTCCGTTCCCGTCGTCGCCGTCCTCGCCGTCGTCGTCCTCACCGGTCTCGGCGAGCACGGGGGAGGCGTGGTGGGACCAGATCTTCCAGCCGAGCGGGGTGCGCCGGAACACGTTCGTGGCGACGACGAGCTGGCCGAGTAGGGGGCCCAGCTCGGCGCCCTCGGCGGGGGCGGGGCCGCCGCTGAGGATGTTCTCGGTGCAGGTCACGACGGCGGTGTCGCCGGTCACGGAGACGTGCACGTCGGTCAGGAAGAACTGGATGTAGTCGGTGTTGGCCATGATCAGCGCGTACGACCTGAGGACCTCGCCGCGGCCGGTGAGCGCCGGCCAGCCGGGGTGCACGCAGGAGATCACGCCGGTGCCGGCGGGGTCGTGGTAGGTCTCGTCGACGCCGAGGTCGCCGGGCGTGAGCCAGAGCGAGGACAGTTCCTCGAAGTCGCCGCGTTCCATCGCCTCGTAGAAGGCGGTGTTGGCGGCCTCGACGTTCTCGACGTCGGTGTGGGGTGCGCTCACCGGGCTCCTTCCGCCCCGCGCCCGTGGTCGGTGCCGGGCGCGTCGGGTGTCGTACGTGCCCCTTCCACGGCGCGGGCGACGCGAACCGCGTCCGCGGTGGCGCGTACCTCGTGGACGCGGACGGCCCAGGCGCCGGCCTGGGCGGCGAGGGCGGAGACGGCGGCGGTGGCGGCGTCGCGTTCGCGGGCGGGCGGCGGCGCGCCCTCGGGGCCGGCGAGGACGCGGCCGAGGAACCGTTTGCGGGAGGCGGCGACGAGCAGGGGGTGGCCGAGGGCGCGCAGGCGGTCGAGGTGGGCGAGGAGGGTGAGGTCGTGTCCGGCCTCCTTGGAGAAGCCGAGTCCGGGGTCGACGACTATTCGGTCCGGGGCTATGCCGCCGGCGAGGACGGCGTCCACGCGCGCGTGGAGTTCGCCGAGGACTTCGGTGACGACGTCGTCGTAGACGCCGTGGACCTTGTCGCCGTGGAGGAAGCCGCGCCAGTGCATGACGACGAAGGGGGCGCCCGCGGCGGCGACGACGGGGATCATCGCGGGGTCGGCGAGGCCCCCGCTGACGTCGTTGACGAGGGCGGCGCCGGCCGCGAGGGACTGTTCGGCGACGGAGGCCCGCATGGTGTCGACGGAGACGACGACGCCTTCGGCGGCGAGGCCGCGGACGACGGGGACGACGCGCCTGAGTTCCTCGGACTCGTCGACGCGGGTGGCGCCGGGGCGGGTGGACTCGCCGCCGACGTCGACCAGGTCGGCGCCCTCGGCGACGAGGTCGAGGCCGTGTTTGACGGCGGTGGTGGTGTCGAACCAGCGGCCGCCGTCGGAGAAGGAGTCGGGGGTCACGTTGACGACCCCCATGACCGCGCACCGGTCCCATGCCGGAAGGCCCGCCACTCGGCCGCGCCCGCTGTGGTTGTTCATACGTTCAGCGTAGGCCCCTGGAGGTGGCCGGAACTGCCCGTACATGGTGCGGCCCGGGCGGCGGCCCCCGGCTGGAGGGGGAGGGGCTGCCGCCCGGACCCGTTCTCGGCGGCCCGCGCGCGTGCGGGCCGTGCGGACGTGCTGTTCGGTCCGCCCCGCGCGGACGGACCCGTCCCGCTCAGCCCGCGCGGGCGTCCTGTTTCCCGTCAGGCCGCGCGGACGTCCCGTTCCGCCACCGCGTGGGTGCAGGTGCGTTCCGCGGCGGCCCGGCGGCGGCGCAGGAAGCGGGGCAGGGGCAGGGCGAGGGTGACGAAGCCCTCCGCCTGCATGGCGGCGAAGCCGATGCGGGGCAGGTCGGCGGAGGCGCGGTAGACGACGAAGCGGGGTTCCCAGCGGGGCTGGAACTTGGCGTTGAACTTGTACAGCGACTCGATCTGGAACCAGCGGGAGAGGAACACCAGCAGTCCGCGCCAGGCGCGCAGCACCGGTCCGGCGCCGATCTTCTCCCCGCGCGCGAGGGCGGAGCGGAACATCGCGAAGTTCAGCGAGACCCGGCTGATGCCGAACTTGGGCGCGGCCTGCAGCGCGGCGACGATCAGCAGTTCGTTCATGCCGGGGTCGGCGCTGCGGTCGCGGCGCATGAGGTCCAGGGAGACCCCGTCCTCGCCCCAGGGGACGAAGTGCAGGATGGCCTTGAGGTCGCCGTACTCGCCGGGCTCGTCGTCCTGCTTGTGCGCGGTGGCGATGAGGCAGTCGCCGTCGGCGGCGTCGCCGATCCGGCCGAGCGCCATGGAGAAGCCGCGCTCGGTGTCGGTGCCGCGCCAGTCCTCGGCGGCCAGGCGGACCCGCTCCAGCTCGGCCTCGCCGAGGTCACGGATGCGCCGTACCCGGGTTTCGTAGCCGGCTCGCTCGATGCGCTTGACCATCTGGCGTACGTTGCGCATCGCGCGTCCGGCGAGTGAGAAATCCGCCACGTCGACCACCGCCTCGTCGCCCAGTTCGAGGGCGTCCAGGCCGGTCTCGCGGGTCCAGACCTCGCCGCCGGTCTCGGAGCAGCCCATGACGGCGGGCGTCCAGGAGTGGGCCTTGGCCTCGTCCATGAAGCGTTCGATGGCGCCCGGCCACGCCTCGACGTCGCCGATCGGGTCCCCGCTGGCGAGCATCACGCCGGAGACGACGCGGTAGGTGACGGCGGCCTTTCCGCTGGGCGAGAAGACGACGGCCTTGTCGCGGCGCAGCGCGAAGTGGCCGAGGGAGTCGCGGCGGCCGTGCTTGGCGAGCAGGGCGCGCAGCCGGGACTCGTCCTCCTCGGTGAGGCGGGCGGCCGGGTGTTCGGGGCGGAAGGCGAGGTAGATCGTGGTGACCGCGGTGAGCCAGCCGAGGGCGCCGAGGGAGAAGGCGACCGTCCAGGAGGTGTTGCCCTTGTAGTCGACGGGTCCCTCGAAGCCGAACAGGCCGTAGACGACGTGTGTCAGCCGATCGGCCAGGCTCGGGTCGCCGACCATGAGGTTCGGGTGGACGCTGACGATGACCAGGCCGAGTGCGAGGGAACCGGCGCCCATGAGGACGAAGTTGGCGAGCGCGCGCCACCGGCTGCGCGGATCGGGCAGGGCCGTGAACTCGTCGCGGTGGCGCAGCAGCGGGAACAGCAGGGCCACCGAGATGAGCGCTCCGACGATCGAGTGCCGGTACACGAACTCGGCGACCGCGCCCGCCGGGAGCAGGGCGACCGCGGCGCGCCAGGCCCGGCGCTTGCGCCGTTTGAGGCCGTGGGCGAGGAGCAGCAGCAGCACGCCGGCGCTGAGCGACAGGGCCGCGGCGAAGGGGCCGAAGGAGCCCGGCAGCACTTCCGCCAGGGCGTGCATACGGCTGTGACGGAAGCGCGGGAACACACCCGCGGCGATGTCCAGGACGCCGACGAGGGTGCAGGCCCTGCTGACGAGAACGGGGACGGCCTCGGGACGCGGACCGCGCAGTATGCGCCGCGCCCGGCCTGATCGGCTCGGAACCCCGCCTGACATTTCCCCATCTATCCTGACAGACATCGCATCCCGTAGTTCTGCGAGAGACCTTGAACCCGGGCCCGATCGGGCATCCGGCGACATTGCGCCCTCTAGGACGGTGTCTCGGGGAGAGAGGTTCACTCCCCGCCGGAAAGTCGGGTCAAAGGCCAAGGAAAGCACCGGGCAAGCTCAGCCAAAGATGTGTGGGCGCGCCACGGTCGGAAAGCGCAGGCAGGAACCCCCCATGGGTCTCACGAGCAAAAAAGTGCTGGTGCTGGCGATCTTGTTCGCGGCGCTGCTGTTCGTCGCCACGGTGTGGCTGTGGCCACGGCTGGCCCGCCGCAACTGGCGGAACGTCAGCGGACGCGTCGGGCTGCTGCTGGCCACGCAGTTCGCGTTGATCGCCTCGCTCGGCATCTTCGCCAACCAGAGCTTCGGGTTCTACGCCAGCTGGGCCGACCTGTTCGGTCAGGAGACCGACCAGGGCATCGTGGTCGACCATCTGGCGAACGGCGGTACCGGCGGCCCCCTCCAGGTGTACTCCACGTCCCGGGTGACGGGAGTGAAGGGCTCGCTGCCGCAGGCGGTCGGCCAGATACAGAAGGTCGAGATCGCCGGCCCCACGAGCCACATCAACTCGCAGGCGTACGTCTACCTCCCCCCGGAGTACTTCCAGCCGCAGTACCGCAAGCGCACGTTCCCCGCGGCGGTCGTCCTCACGGGCTACCCCGGTACGGCCAAGGCGCTGGTGACCAAGCTGCAGTACCCGCGCGTGGCGCAGGAGGAGGCGAAGCACGGGCGCATGCAGCCGATGATCCTGGTGATGCTGCGGCCGACCGTCGCGCCGCCGAGGGACACCGAGTGCGTGGACATCCCGGGCGGCCCGCAAACGGAAACGTTTTTTGCCAAGGACCTGCCAACTGCGGTGCAGTCCCACTACCGGGTCGGCAAGCAGTCGGGGAGCTGGGGCATCATCGGTGACTCCACGGGCGGCTACTGCGCGCTGAAGTTCGCCATGCACCACCCCAAGGTGTACGTCGCCGGGGCTGGCCTGTCGCCGTACTACCACGCGCCGATCGACCCGACCACGGGTGACCTGTTCCAGGGGAACGCGCTGCTGAAGAACCGCGCCAGCCTGTGGTGGCTCCTCAAGCACGAGCCCGCGCCGGACACCTCACTGCTCGTCACCAGCAGCAAGGTCGGCGAGCACAACTACAAGGACACGCTGAAGTTCATCAAGGCCGTGCAGGACACGCACCTGACCCGGATCTCGTCGATCATCCTCGACAGCGGCGGCCACAACTTCAACACCTGGCGGCGCGAGCTCCCGGCGACGCTGCAGTGGATCAGCGGGCGGCTGAGCGACCGCTGAGCCGCGGGGAGTTTTTGCGGGGCGGGGGTCCGCGAAACGCCTACGCGCGGTAAGTTTCTGGCCATGCCACGTGGACGCCACCGCCATTCCCCGCCTCTTCACCGGCTGTTGCCTCCCTCGGCGATCGCCGGTGTCGCCGTCGTCTGCGCGCTGGGCCCGTGGGTCTTCTCGCAGGCCACGGCGCTGCGTGCGCTGGCCGCCGCCGCCGCGGCGACGACCGTCCTCGGCGCGGTCGTCATGCGCCGCTGGGACACCCACGCGGGCAAGCAGGTCGCGGACCTCACGCGCGCGCGTGCCAGCGACGAGTGGCGCTTCGAGGAACGGGTCGCCGAACTGGAGACCGACCTGGAGGAGTCGCGCGAGCTGCGCGTGAAGCTGGAGCAGCGGCTGCGCGCGAAGCGGGCCGAACTGGCCGGGCTGCGCAACGAGCACGCGTCCCTGCTGCGCCGGTACGCCACGGCGGAGACCGAGCGCGCCAGCGCCCTGGAGGGACGCCGGCTGCTGGAGATCGAGGCGGGCGAGCCGTCGGGCGCGCTCGCGCTGCCGCCGGCCCGCAGCGCGGAACCGGAGGCGACCGAGGCACCGGAACAGGGTGCCGAGGGGGCGCCGTCGGCGCCGGGGGTGTTTTCCCCCGAGGGGGCGGAGCTGTTCCGGCGGGCACTGCTGGCGCTGGCCCGCTTCGAGCGGGAGCCCGCGCCGGACCCCGAGCCGGAGCCGGAACCGAAGTCCGAGGCGAAGGCGGAGGACGAACCGGAGGCGGAGGCCGAGCCGGACGAGGCCGGCCCCGCCGCCCGGGGTGAGGCCGTGGAAGCCGGCGATGCCCCGGACACCGTGGACGCCGTGACGGATTCCGCGCCGGAGACGGGGACGGAGACGGGGACGGAGACGGACCCGGCCGGCGCCGAGCGTCAGCCCGGGCGCGAGAGCGAGGCGGAGGCGTCGTCCGAGCGGGCCGACGGGCACGCGCGCGCGGCCGCCGTCCCGACGGTTCCGGCGCAGTCGCCCGCACCAGCGGGCCGGCAGCCCGCCGGGCACTACACGGTGCCGACCGCCGTCGCCGTCGTACCGGCCGCACCGGCTCGGCGCCCGGCCGTCCAGGGCGGGTTCGACTTCTTCGGCACCCAGAAGGAGACCGCGTCCGCCGCGCTGGACTCCGTGCAGAACGAGGACCTGGCGGACGTCGTCGGTGAAGAGGCCCTCGCGCTGCACAAGGCGGAGACCGAGGCGCAGTTCAAGCCCGCCGACACGGACGCCCCCGGCATCGGCCAGGTCATCGACCTGACGGCACACGACGAAACAGAACAAATCAACATCAAGGACCTACGCTCCGCAGCCTCCTGACCCGACAACGACGCCGCCCAGCCAGCCACTTTCCCAGGGGCGTGGGGAACTGCGCGAAAAGGCACCACGCGCCCGCAGAAGACAAGGCCGCTCAGCCACCGCGGCCGGCGGCCGTCACGTCATCCAGCGGTCCGGGCGGCTCGTCCTACGGCCCGTGCGGGAGCGATCCGCCTGGGACAGGAGGAGCGCGGCGGCCCGGCCGGCGGGACGCAGACGGGCTGTCACGGTCCTGCCGGCCCCCGTGTCCACGTGAACGTCGGCAAGTCGCCACAGCCGCTTCCAGGGCCCCTGGGTGAGCCGTACGCTCTGCACCTTGGCGTGCGGGACCAGGGAGAGGCGGCGGCGCAGCAGTCCGTGCCGCGCGGCGAACACGGTGTCGGTGACCGCGAGCCCGTGGCCGCGCCACCACACCGGCAGGCAGCCCGCCGCCCGCCGCGGCGGCCGCGACAGCGACGCCGGTACGGTCACCCCGGGCAGTACGCGCGCGACGACCGACTCGGCGACCGCGCGCGGGGCGACCGGCACCAGCACGGAGTTCGCGGACCCGGCCACGTCGAGCTGCACCCGCACCCAGCCGAGCCGCCGCCACAGCAGCGGCTCCACGACGCGCACGGTCTGCACGCGCCCCGGCGGCACCGTCTCGTGCGTACGGTCCAGCAGCCCGTGGTCGATGCGCAGCCCGTCCGGGGAGTCGCCCACCGTCCAGTCGTACTCGGCGACGAACCGTCCCGCGCTGGTCGCGCCCGCCGCGCTGAGCAGCGGCAGGCCGGTGGCGAGGACCGTCCACAGGTTGTGGGTGGCGAGCCACAGCAGCGACGGCACGACGAGCGCGGCCAGCAGCGTGGCCCACGGCGCCCCGGTCAGCAGCACGGACAGCGCCAGCGCGCGCGGGGGCACGCGCAGCAGTTCACGGGCCGGCGCCTCGCCGACCTCCCGCGCCGCGTCGGGCGCGAAGCCCGCCGCGCGGGCCAGCAGCTCCGCCCGCAGGGCGCGCGCCTCCCGCTCGCCGAGGAAGGCGAGTTCGTCCTTCTTGTCGGCTCCCACGACGTCTATCCGCAGCTTGGCGACGCCCGCCACGCGCGCGAGGAGGGGACGCGTGACGTCGACGGCCTGGATCCGCTCCAGCCGGATGTGCGCCGTGCGCCGGAACAGCAGCCCGGTCCGTATGCGCAGTTCGGTGCCGGTGACCGAGAAGTGCGTGAACCACCAGGACAGGAAGCCGTAGAGGGCGGCGGTCGGGACCAGGACGGCCAGCCCGGTCAGCAGCATGGTGGTGGTCAGCCGGGTCAGCTGCGCCTGCGCCCCGTTCGGGTCGTGCGCCGCCCATCCGACGAGGACGGCGACCGGCGCCCACGCCCGCCGGAACGGCGTGACCGGGTGCAGCCGCCGCTCGGCCACCGCCTCCTGGTCCGCGGTGTCGTCGGCCGTGTCGCCGCCGGGGCCCGGCGCCGTCACAGGCCCGCCGACCGGGCCTCGCCCAGCTCGGTGAGCCGGTCCCGCAGCCGCTCCGCCTCGGCCGGTTCCAGACCGGGGATCTTCGCGTCGGTCGCGGCGGCCGCGGTGTGCAGCTGGACACCGGCCAGCCCGAAGTACCGCTCGACCGGACCGGAGGTGACCTCTACCAGCTGCATCCGCCCGTACGGCACCACCGTCTCCTCCCGCCACAGCACACCCCGGCTGATCAGCAGGTCGTCGGCGCGCTCGGCGTACCGCCAGGACCGCCAGTTGCGTCCCAGCAGCACCCAGCCCCAGCCGGCGACGGCCACGGGCAGCAGCGCCCAGACCGCCCAGGGCGGCCCGGCGAGCAGGCCGGGCAGCAGCCCCGCGGCCAGTGCGGCCACGGCCGTCCACACCGCCAGCAGCAGCCTGCGCATCCGCAGCAGGCCCGGCGGCAGCCCCCGCCACACCGGCTGCTCCTCCAGCGACCCGGTGCCTTCCGGGATCCCCGTCTCCATGGGCCCAGCGTACGTAGGGGAGACTGGGTCCATGACTCCTACGACGGAGACCATGGTCGGGATCGGCGGTGCCGCGGAGAGCACCGACATGGTGCTCAACATCGGCCCCCAGCACCCGTCCACGCACGGTGTGCTGCGGCTGAAGCTCGTGCTGGACGGGGAGCGCATCCAGCGCGCGGAACCGGTGATCGGCTACATGCACCGGGGTGCGGAGAAGCTGTTCGAGGCGCGGGACTACCGGCAGATCATCATGCTGGCCAACCGTCACGACTGGCTGTCGGCGTTCTCCAACGAGCTGGGTGTGGTCCTCGCCGTGGAGCGGATGCTCGGCATGGAGGTCCCCGAGCGGGCGGTGTGGACGCGCACGCTGCTCGCCGAGCTGAACCGGGTGCTCAACCACCTGATGTTCCTCGGCTCCTACCCCCTGGAGCTGGGCGGGATCACGCCGGTGTTCTACGCGTTCCGGGAGCGCGAGGTCCTCCAGAACGTGATGGAGGAGGTCTCCGGCGGCCGTATGCACTACATGTTCAACCGCGTCGGCGGCCTCAAGGAGGACCTGCCGGCCGGCTGGACCGCACGCGCGCGTGCCGCCGTCGCCGCCGTGCGCTCCCGGATGGACGTCTACGACGACCTGGTGCTCGGCAACGAGATCTTCCGGGGACGCACGCGGGGCGTCGGCGTCCTCGCCCCGGAGGCCGTGCACGCCTACGGGGTCAGCGGGCCCATCGCGCGTGCCTCGGGCGTCGACTTCGACCTGCGCCGTGACGAGCCGTACCTCGCCTACGGCGAGCTCCAGGACACCCTGGACGTGGTCACCCGGGACGAGGGCGACTGCCTGGCCCGCTTCGAGTGCCTGCTCGCCCAGACGCACAACGCGCTGGACCTGGCCGACGCCTGCCTGGACCGGGTGGCGCAACTGCCGCCCGGACCGATCAACCAGCGGCTGCCGAAGGTGCTGAAGGCACCCGAGGGGCACACGTACGCGTGGACCGAGAACCCGCTCGGCATCAACGGCTACTACCTGGTCAGCAAGGGCGAGAAGACGCCGTACCGGCTGAAGCTGCGCTCGGCGTCGTACAACAACATCCAGGCACTGACCGAACTGCTGCCGGGGACGCTGGTGGCGGACATGGTGGCGATCCTCGGGTCGATGTTTTTCGTCGTGGGGGACATCGACAAGTAGGCCCCCCACCAGGCAGCCGCCCCCGTGCCCCCTCCGGCGTGCCTCAGGGGCCGCCCGGCTCCTCTCCGAGTGGGTTCGGAATTCCAACCGACCGCACGAGCCAGGCGAAGTCCCCGAGACCGCCCGGCGCGGTGAGTTCCGCGGCCTCGCCCGCGCGCGCGAGCGCCCGCACGTAGGCCGCGGGGTCCGTGGAGGCCAGCGCGAGCGGGGGCCGCCCGCCGGAGACTCCCAGCAGGCGCAGCGCCTCGCGCTGGGTGAGGAGCCGCGCCGCGCCGCCGCGAGCGTCCCCGCAGGCGGCCGCGCACGCGTCCAGGGCGACGTGGGCCGTGATGTCGCAGGTGCCGTCCGGAACAGGAGTGGTCTCCCGGCCCTGGCGGAATCCGGTGAGGGTGCCGTACGGGGGGCGCGCGGTGGCGGTGTGGGCGTAGTCCACGGCGACCGCGAGGCCGCGGGACACCCGTCGTACGGCGTCCGCCCAGGCGAGGTCCCGGGGGAGGCCGATCTCCGCGCGCAGCCCCTCCTCGGCCGGCAGCGGCCACCAGCGGGCCAGCCATTCCGCCCCGGCGCCGGTCACCGGCTCCCCGAGGGTCTCGGAGCCGTCCGGCGCGACGAGCACCAGCCGGGGGACGCCGGCCGCGTCCACCTCGGCGACGTCCACGGGCACGTTGTCGAGCCACTCGTTCGCGAACAGCAGCCCCGTGACGCCGGCCGGGGGCTCGTGCAGCCAGGTGATCCGCTCGTCCAGGCCGGCCGGGCGGTCGGCGAGCTCGACGGCGTACCCGCGCGCGCGGGCGGCCACCTCGGCCGGGAGGGCGGCGAGCACACCGGTGACCAGTTCGCCGCGGCCGGCCCCCATGTCGACGAAGTCCAGCTCCCGGGGCCGGCCCAGCGCCTCGTCGACCCGGCACAGCAGCCCGGCCACGGCGGACGCGAACAGCGCGGACGCGTGCACGGATGTACGGAAGTGACCGGCCGGTCCCTCGGGCCGCCGGTAGAAGCCACCGGGGCCGTACAGCGCCGCCCCGGTCGCCGCGAGCCACCCGCGCCGCCCGCGGCCCTCGTCCCCGCCCGGCCGCGCGCGCCCACGCGCGGGCGCGCGTTCCGCTTCCCGCGCCGTCTCATCCGTCACCGCACCAGACTAGGCGCACAGATGATCACCTCCTCCACCTTGGGGAGTACGCGCGCCGGACCCGGATCGGCCCTCCGGTTGACCCCTGCACCTATCCCGTTTCCCTACTCTGGGTTACGTGCAGCGCCTCTATGACTTCCTCCGCAGACACCCGACGTGGGTCGACGGCTTCTGGGCCGTCGTCCTGGTCGGGCTCTCCGGGGTGAGCATCGTGAACCTGGACGGCACCCCGCACCACCATGGCTCGTACGCCGCGGCCTGGACCGTCTCGCTGGTCCTGTGCGTGGTCGTCGCCCTGCGCCGCCGTTTCCCGGAGCCGATGCTGCTGCTGGCGCTCATGGCCGGACTCGGCCAGCTGGCCCTGGACGTCGAACCCGTCGTCGCCGACTTCGCGATGCTGGTGATCACATACACGGTCGCCGCGGTCGGCGCCCGCTGGGCCTCCCGGCTGGCGCTCGCCACCAGCCTGTTCGCGGCCTCGCTGGCGCAGGTGCGCTGGCCGACCGAGCACACCAGCGGCCTCGGGCAGATCGCGCTCGCGGTGTTCCAGACCGTGCCGTTCGCCCTCGCCTGGGTGCTCGGCGACTCCATGCGCACCCGCCGCGCCTACTTCGCGCAGCTGGAGGAGCGGGCCGCCCGCCTGGAGAAGGAGCGCGAGGCGCAGTCCAAGGTGGCCGTCGCCGCCGAGCGCGCCCGCATCGCGCGCGAACTGCACGACGTCGTCGCGCACAACGTGTCCGTGATGGTGGTGCAGGCGGACGGCGCCGCCTACGTCCTCGACGCGGCGCCCGACCAGGCGAAGAAGGCCCTGGAGACGATCTCCTCCACCGGCCGCCAGGCCCTCGCCGAGATGCGCCGCCTGCTGGGCGTCCTGCGCACCGGGGAACACCAGGAGGTCGGCGAGTACGTCCCGCAGCCCGACGTCGACCAGATCGACGACCTGGTCGAGCAGTGCCGCAGCTCCGGGCTGCCCGTCGACTTCAAGATCGAGGGCACCCCGCGTCCGCTGCCCAGCGGCGTGGAGCTGACCGCGTACCGGATCGTGCAGGAGGCGCTCACCAACACCCGCAAGCACGGCGGGCCGAACGCGGGCGCGAGCGTCCGGCTGGTCTACTTCGACGACGGGCTCGGCCTGCTCGTCGAGGACGACGGCAAGGGCGCCCCGCACGAGCTGTACGAGGAGGGCGGCGCCGACGGGCAGGGGCACGGCCTGATCGGCATGCGCGAGCGGGTCGGCATGGTCGGCGGCACGCTCGACGCGGGCCCCCGTCAGGGCGGAGGATTCCGCATCAGCGTGCTGCTGCCCCTCAAACCGGCGCACTGACGCAGCCGTACGCCCCCCGCCCCCCGGCACACCAACCCACGGAAGAGGCCTTGATGACGATCCGCGTGATGCTCGTCGACGACCAGGTGCTGCTGCGCACCGGGTTCCGGATGGTGCTCGCCGCCCAGCCGGACATGGAGGTCGTCGCCGAGGCGGGCGACGGCGTCGAGGCCCTCCAGGTGCTGCGCGCCACCGCCGTTGACGTCGTCCTGATGGACGTGCGCATGCCCAAGCTGGACGGGGTGGAGACCACCCGGCGGATCTGCTCGGAGCCCGACGCGCCGAAGGTGCTGATCCTCACCACCTTCGACCTGGACGAATACGCGTTCTCCGGGCTGAAGGCGGGCGCTTCCGGCTTCATGCTCAAGGACGTGCCGCCGGGCGAGCTGCTGGCCGCCATCCGCTCCGTGCACAGCGGCGACGCGGTCGTGGCGCCCTCCACCACCCGGCGCCTGCTGGACCGCTTCGCACCGATGCTGCCGTCGGCCGCCCAGGAGCCCCAGCACAAGGAGCTCCAGCGGCTCACCGACCGCGAGCGCGAGGTCATGATCCTGGTCGCCCAGGGCCTCTCCAACGGCGAGATCGCGGCCCGCCTGGTCCTCTCCGAGGCGACCGTGAAGACCCACGTGGGCCGCATCCTGACCAAGCTCGGCCTCAGGGACCGGGTCCAGGTGGTCGTCCTGGCGTATGAGACGGGGCTGGTCCGCGCGGGCGGCCACGGCTGACGGCCGGCCGCCGGACAGACCGGTCAATCGCCGCCGGACAGGCCGGGCAGCCCGGTCAGGGCTTGGACAGGCGGAAGACGAAGTCGTCCACGGCCGCGCGTACGTCCCCCGCCGTCCACTCCAGGCCGGCCGCGTCGACTGTGACCTCCGTCGACGCGAGACCGGGCGGCCCGCCCGCCTGCCAGGGGCCGGCGAACAGCAGCACGGAGGTCTCCTCCGCCTGCCGGACGGCGGCCTCGGCGACCGCGTCCGCGTCGTACGGCAGCCAGACCTGGAACTGGTGGGTGTGCGGCTCCGCGGGGTGGACGCGCGCCCCTGACGCCCCGGCCGCCGCGAAGCCCTCGCGCAGCGCCGCGGCCACCACGCGCGCGTGCCGGACGTACTCCGGCAGCCGGGGCAGCTCCCGGTCGAGCCCGACGAGCGCCGACAGGACGGTCGGGAACTGCTGGAAGACCATGCCGCCGTAGCGGTGCCGCCAGCACTTCGCCTCCTCGACCAGCGTCCTCGGGCCCGCGAGCGCGGCGCCGCCGAAGCCGCCGAGCGACTTGTAGAACGACACGTAGACGCTGTCGGCGAGGCCCGCGATCTCCGCCAGCGGGCGGCCGAAGTGCACGGTGGTCTCCCACAGCCGGGCGCCGTCGAAGTGCACCACCGCGTCCCGCTCCCGCGCCGCCTCGACGGTCGCCGTGAGCTCCTCCCAGGTGGGCAGCACGAACCCGGCGTCCCGCAAGGGAAGTTCCAGCATCAGCGCGCCGAACGGCTCGGCGAAGTCCCGTATCTCCGCGGCCGTGGGCAGCCGGGGCTCGGCGCTCAGGTGGACCGGCCGCAGGCCGCTGACCTGGCTGAACGCGTGCCGTTCGTGCACTTCGGGGTGGGCGAGCGGGTGCAGGGCGACCGTGCGGCCGCCCGTGCGGCCCGCCCAGCAGCGCAGGGCGACCTGCTGGGCCATGGTGCCGGTCGGGAAGAACGCGGCGGCCTCCGTGCCCAGCAGGGCGGCCACCCGGTCCTCCAGGGCGGACACCACCCCGTCGCCGTAGACGTCCGCCGGCTCGTCCAGGTCGTGGACCTCGGCCGCCGCCTCCGTCAGCCACGTCAGCCGATCGCGGAGGGTGGCGCGGACGGGGGCGCGCGACAGGGCGAGCCGGGCCTCCCGGTTGGCGGCTGTCCGGCGCTCTCGCACCGAGGGGGTCCCGTCCTTCGCTGCCGTGTCACTCATGCCGCAGATCATGCCGTCCCGGCCCCCGGGAAGCACCGGGATTTCCGGTGGGGCCCGCGGGCCGGGGGCGTGGCGAAACGCACAGCCTGTGGACAACCAACCGCCCCCGGAACGAGATAGCGTTAACATGACGAGAAATCGTCCGGTACCCAGAGCGGACTGGAACGGGAAGGCCGCCGTCGCGTGAGTACAGTCCACCAGTCAGACATCGAGGACCGCCCCGCGCGGCTCACGGTAGGCGTTGTCGGCGCCGGCCGGGTGGGCCCCGCGCTCGCCGCGTCCCTCCAGCTCGCCGGCCACCGCCCGGTGGCCGTCTCCGGCGTCTCCGACACCTCCCGCCGGCGTGCCGAGGCGATGCTCCCCGGAGTGCCCCTGGTACCGCCCGCCGACGTCCTCCAGCGCGCCGACCTGGTCCTGCTCACCGTCCCCGACGACGCCCTGCCCGGCCTGGTCGCCGGACTCGCCGAGACCGGCGCCGTCCGCCCCGGCCAGCTCCTCGTGCACACCTCCGGCCGCTACGGCACCCGGGTCCTGGACCCCGCCCTGCGCGCGGGCGCGCTGCCGCTGGCCCTGCACCCGGCGATGACGTTCACCGGCACCCCCGTCGACGTGCAGCGCCTGGCCGGCTGCTCCTTCGGCGTCACCGCGCCCGAGGAGCTGCGGCTGGCCGCCGAGGCCCTCGTCATCGAGATGGGCGGCGAACCGGAGTGGATCAGCGAGGCCAACCGCCCGCTCTACCACGCGGCCCTCGCCCTCGGCGCCAACCACCTGGTCACCCTGGTCGCCCAGTCCATGGAGCTGCTGCGCTCGGCCGGCGTCGAGGCGCCCGACCGGATGCTCGGCCCGCTCCTCGGCGCCGCCCTGGACAACGCCCTGCGCTCCGGGGACGCCGCGCTGACCGGCCCGGTCGCGCGCGGGGACGCCGGCACGGTCGCCGCGCACGTCACCGAGCTGCGCAAGCACGCCCCGCAGACCGTCGCCGGCTATCTGGCGATGGCCCGCGCGACCGCCGACCGCGCCCTCGCCCACGGCCTGCTGAAGGCCGAACTCGCCGAGGACCTGCTCGGCGTGCTCGCCGACGCGAGCGACCGCGGCACCGGCACCACCGGCCCGAACGGCACCGAGGGGACCACCCGATGACGACCGGCCCGAACGGCACCGAGGGGACCCGCCCGATGACCACCGGCCCGAACGGCACCGAGGGGACCCGCCCGATGACCACCGCCCTGCTGAGCACCGCCGGCGAGCTGCACGCGCGCGTGCGCCACGGCCGCCGCGCGGTCGTCATGACCATGGGCGCCCTGCACGAGGGCCACGCCACGCTGATCCGCACCGCGCGGAAGATCGCCGGCCCGGCCGGCGAAGTCATCGTCACCGTCTTCGTCAACCCGCTGCAATTCGGCGCCGGCGAGGACCTGGACCGCTACCCGCGCACCCTCGACGCCGACCTCTCGATCGCCGAACGCGCCGGGGCCGACGCCGTGTTCGCGCCCGCCGTGGACGAGGTCTACCCCGGCGGCGAACCCCAGGTGCGCATCACGGCCGGCCCCATGGGCGAACGCCTGGAGGGCGCCGCACGCCCCGGCCACTTCGACGGCATGCTCACCGTCGTCGCCAAGCTGCTCCACCTCACCCGCCCCGACGTCGCCCTGTACGGCCAGAAGGACGCCCAGCAGCTGGCCCTGATCCGCCGCATGGTGCGCGACCTGAACTTCGGCGTCGAGATCGCCGCCGTACCCACCGTACGCGAGGAGGACGGGCTCGCCCTGTCCAGCCGCAACCGCTACCTCTCGGACCGCGAGCGCCGCACCGCCCTCGCCCTGTCCCGGGCCCTGTTCGCAGGCCGCGACCGGCACGCCGCCCAGGAGGCGCTGCGCGCGCGGGCCCGCGAAGTGCCCTCCACGCACGCGCGTGCCGAGGCGCTCAGCGCCATAGGCGAGTCCCGCGCGGCGGCCGACGCGCACGCCGTGGCCACGGCCACGCCCGGCGGCCCGGCCGCCGTCCGCGCCGCCGCCCGGCAGGCGCTGGACGAGGCCGCCCGCATGGAGCCGCCGCTCCACCTCGACTACCTGGCCCTGGTCGACCCCGCCGACTTCACCGAGATCGAGGACGGCTTCACCGGTGAGGCCGTCCTCGCCGTCGCCGCCCGGGTCGGCACGACCCGGCTGATCGACAACATCCCGCTCACCTTCGGATCCTTCGGAGCCGCCTCGTGACCAGCACAGGCACCAGCAAAGGCACCAGCACCGGCATACGGCTGCACGCCCCCGCCCCCGGCTGGAGCATCTCCGCCGACGTGGTCGTCGTCGGTTCCGGCGTGGCCGGCCTCACCGCGGCCCTGGACTGCGAGGCCGCAGGACTGACCACGGTCGTCGTCACCAAGGCCCGCCTCGACGACGGCTCCACCCGCTGGGCCCAGGGCGGCATCGCCGCCGCCCTCGGCGAGGGCGACACCCCCGAACAGCACCTGGACGACACCCTGGTGGCGGGCGCCGGCCTGTGCGACGAGGAGGCCGTACGCCTCCTCGTCACCGAGGGCCCGGGCGCCGTACGGCGGCTGATCTCCACCGGCGCGCACTTCGACACCGACGCCGGAGGCGACATCCAGCTCACCCGCGAGGGGGGCCACCACCGGCGCCGCATCGCCCACGCGGGCGGCGACGCGACCGGCGCGGAGGTCTCCCGGACGCTCGTGGACGCCGTCCGCGCGCGCGGGCTGCGCACCATCGAGAACGCGCTCGTGCTGGACCTGCTGACCGACGCCGAGGGCCGCACGGCCGGTGTCACCCTGCACGTGATGGGCGAGGGCCAGCACGACGGCGTCGGCGCCGTGCACGCGCCCGCCGTGGTCCTCGCGACCGGCGGCATGGGCCAGGTCTTCTCGGCGACCACCAACCCGTCCGTGTCGACCGGTGACGGCGTGGCGCTCGCCATGCGGGCCGGTGCCGAGGTCTCCGACCTGGAATTCGTGCAGTTCCACCCGACCGTGCTGTTCCTCGGCGCCGACGCCGAGGGCCAGCAGCCGCTCGTCTCCGAGGCGGTACGCGGCGAGGGCGCCCACCTGGTCGACGCCGACGGCGTGCGCTTCATGGTCGGGCAGCACGAACTGGCCGAGCTGGCGCCCCGGGACATCGTCGCCAAGGGCATCCTGCGGCGCATGCTGGAGCAGGACGCCGAGCACATGTTCCTCGACGCCCGGCACTTTGGCGCCGAGATGTGGGAGAACCGCTTCCCGACCATCCTGGCCGCCTGCCGCGCCCACGGCATCGACCCGGTCACCGAGCCCATCCCGATCGCCCCGGCCGCCCACCACGCCTCCGGGGGCGTACGCACCGACGCCCGGGGCCGTACGACCGTCCCCGGCCTGTACGCGTGCGGCGAGGTCGCCTGCACCGGTGTGCACGGCGCCAACCGGCTCGCCTCCAACTCCCTCCTCGAAGGCCTCGTCTACGCCGAGCGGATCGCCGCCGACATCGCCGCCGCCCATGCCCAGGACGCCCTCCACGCGCGCGTGCCCGCCCCCGTCGCGCAGCCCGAGACGCCCGCCCACCCGCTGCTCGCCCCCGAGACCCGGTTCGCGGTCCAGCGGATCATGAGCGACGGCGCCGGCGTGCTGCGTTCCGCGGAGTCCCTCCAGCGGGCCGCCGATCAGTTGCGGCGGCTGCACACCGAGGCCCGCGAGGCCCTCCAGGAGAACGGCAAGACCGCCGAGCCCGGCGTCGACACCTGGGAGGCCACCAACCTGCTGTGCGTGGCCCGCGCCTTGGTCGCCGCCGCCCTGATGCGCGAGGAGACCCGCGGCTGCCACTGGCGCGAGGACCACGCCGACCGCGACGACGCGCACTGGCGCCGCCACATCGTCGTCACGGTCAATCCGGACCGGTCCCTGGCCGCCCGCACCACGGACACCGCAGACTTCCCCCCGATCCGCCGAGCCCAGCGTCCCCAGGAGCAGTGACACACGTGAGCACCGACGATCTTCCCCTCGCCCCGACCGGCGGCTGCGGCGACGGCTGCGCCTGTGGCGGCGCAGGCGACGAGGAGTACTTGGAGTGCGGCCTCGACCCCGCGCTCGCCGCCCTGCTGGCCGAGGCCGGCCTCGACCCCGTCGAGGTCGAGGACATCGCCAACGTGGCCATCCAGGAGGACCTGGACGGCGGCGTGGACGTGACGACCGTCGCCACCATCCCCGAGGACGCGGTCGCCACCGCCGACTTCGCCGCGCGCGAGGCGGGCGTCGTCGCCGGCCTCCGGGTCGCCGAGGCGATCCTGTCCGTGGTGTGCACCGACGAGTTCGAGGTCGAGCGGCACGCCGAGGACGGCGAGCGGGTGGCGGCCGGACAGCAGCTGCTGTCGGTCACCACGCGCACCCGCGACCTGCTCACGGCCGAGCGCAGCGCGCTGAACGTCCTGTGCCGCCTGTCGGGCATCGCGACCGCCACGCGCGCGTGGGCGGACGCCCTGGAAGGCACGCGCACGCGTGTGCGCGACACCCGCAAGACCACCCCGGGCCTCAGGTCGCTGGAGAAGTTCGCGGTGCGCTGCGGCGGCGGCGTCAACCACCGCATGTCGCTGTCCGACGCGGCCCTGGTGAAGGACAACCACGTGGTCGCCGCCGGCGGTGTCGCCCAGGCCTTCAAGGCCGTACGGGAGGCCTTCCCCGAAGTGCCGATCGAGGTCGAGGTCGACACCCTGCACCAGCTCCGCGAGGTCGTCGACGCGGGCGCCGACCTCATCCTGCTGGACAACTTCACGCCCGGGGAGTGCTCGGAGGCCGTCGCGATCGTCGGCGGGCGCGCCCTGCTGGAGGCCTCCGGCCGGCTCACCCTGGACAACGCGGCCGCGTACGCCGGCACCGGCGTGGACTTCCTGGCGGTCGGCGCGCTGACCCACTCCTCGCCGATCCTGGACATCGGCCTGGACCTGCGCGAGGCGGAGTAACGGCCATGCTGCTCACGATCGACGTCGGCAACACGCACACGGTCCTCGGCCTCTTCGACGGGGACGACATCGTCGAGCACTGGCGCATCTCCACGGACGCCCGCCGCACGGCGGACGAACTCGCGGTGCTCCTCCAGGGCCTGATGGGCATGCACCCGCTGCTCGGCGACGAGCTGGGCGACGGCATCGACGGCATCGCCATCTGCGCGACCGTGCCGTCGGTGCTGCACGAGCTGCGCGAGGTCACCCGCCGCTACTACGGCGACGTCCCGGCCGTCCTCGTCGAGCCCGGCGTGAAGACCGGCGTGCCGATCCTCACCGACAACCCCAAGGAGGTCGGCGCCGACCGGATCATCAACGCGGTCGCGGCCGTCGAGATGTACGGCGGCCCGGCGATCGTCGTCGACTTCGGTACGGCGACCACGTTCGACGCCGTCTCCGCGCGCGGGGAGTACGTGGGCGGGGTCATCGCCCCCGGCATCGAGATCTCCGTCGACGCGCTCGGCATCAAGGGCGCGCAGCTGCGGAAGATCGAGGTGGCCCGGCCGCGGAACGTCATCGGCAAGAACACCGTCGAGGCCATGCAGTCGGGCATCGTCTTCGGCTTCGCCGGGCAGGTCGACGGCGTGGTGGGCCGCATGGCCCGCGAACTCGCGGACGACCCGGACGACGTCACGGTGATCGCGACGGGCGGCCTCGCGCCGATGGTCCTGGGCGAGTCCTCGGTGATCGACGAACACCAGCCCTGGCTGACCCTGATCGGCCTGCGGATGGTCTACGAGCGGAACGTCTCCCGCCTGTGACCGGCCGGTGTCGTGACCGTGAGGCGGGTGGCGTCGCGGTTGTGAGCGACCGGCGTCGTGGTTGTGAGGCGGGTGGCGTCGCGGTTGTGAGCGACCGGCGTCGTGGTTGTGAGGCGGGTGGCGTCGCGGTCGTGAGCGGCCGGTGTCGCGGTTGTGAGGCGGGTGGCGTCGCGGTCGTGAGCGGCCGGTGTCGCGGTTGTGAGGCGGGTGGCGTCGCGGTCGTGAGCGGCCGGTGTCGCGGTCGTGAGCGGCCTCCGTCACGGCCGCGGCCGAGTGGGCGTCACGGCCGCGCGTGAAGCGGCGTCGGGAAGACGCCGGTCGGGGTAACGGAGGGGGCGACACGCGCCCATAAATCACCCCGATCCGTCACTTTTGTCCGATTAGCGATAGCGTCGCCGCATGCCCACGCCATACGGATCCCGCGGCGGCATGGCGTTCGGCGCGGAGGAGCTGCGTGTGCTCCGCCGCGCTCTCGCCCTCGCCCTCCACCCCGGCCAGGCCTCCGCCGAGGAGGTCAAGGACTGCTCCCGGCTCGCCGAGTCGCTCGACGAGGCGATGTGCGAGGGAGCCCGGCTGCGCGCCTTCCTGCGGGCCGACCTGGACCGGTACCGGGCGGCCCTGCCGGGCGCCCTGACCGGCTACCTCGCGCTTCTGGAGGAGGCGCTGGGCGCCGGCCACCGGCCGACCCCGGACGACCTCGCGGCGCTGCGGGCGCTGCGCGGGAACCCGGCGGCGGCCGCCCTGCTGGACCGCTGCCGGGAACTGGCCGAGCGGGACGTGCGGGCTCGCTTCGCGCAGGGCGCGCGGAAGGTCCCGGCGCCCATGATCCCCGCGTCCCGGACCCGCCTGCAGGCCCTCAGGGGCGGCGCGGCCACGCCCTCGGCCAACGGCCAGGACAACCCGCCCAGGCCCGCGCCGAAGCCGGCCCCCAAGCCCGGCCAGACCCCGCCCGCCGAGCAGCCCCCCGCACCCCCCAAGCGCCCCGTGCCGACCCCTGGCGAGGTCTTCCCGCGCCGCAAGCCGCCCACGCCCCCGGCGGAGCGGACGGAGCCGACGGAGCCGACGGAGTCGCGGCAACTGGCCGTGGGCTGAAGCGCCCGCGCGGGCGCCCGGGGCATCGCCGCAGGCCGGGCGCCCGTCGGTGTCGGATGTCGGCGGGTTGGGCCACCCCGTCCCTTTCGCCCGGCCCGGCGTGACTACTCTTGAGGCATGGACTACGTCTCCGCGCTCGTGCCCCCCATCGTCATGGCCGTGTTCTTCATCGGTGTGGTCCGGGTGATCGTGAAGACACAGGGCGGGGCGGCGAAGGACAAGGAAGACGCGGCGGTCGACGCTGCGATCGCTCGCGCTGAGGGGGCTCGGCAGGGTTCCCCGGCCCGGGATGTCTGAGCTGGGCTGAGCTGCGGGATGGGGCCGCCGTCGGGGTTCGGTGCGTCGCCGGGTGACGGTGCGTCGTGGCTTGTCGCGCCCGCGCGGCGGAGCCGCATATCGGCAGAGCCCCGCGCCCCTGGGTTGGTTGGGGTGCCGTTGGCTGCGAGGACGCCCCCCTCGTGCGCAAAGACTCGCCGCTCTCCCGACAGTGCCCTTTTTGTTTGGTTCTGTCGGCTATGCGCAGGTCTGACACGCCAATGTGCGGTTCTCCCACTATTGTGCTGAGCGTGCCTCGCCCATTGGGAGAACTCGAAGACGCGGTCATGACGCGGGTGTGGAAGTGGAACCGGCCGGTGACTGTTCGGGAAGTCCTCGAAGACCTCCAGCAGGAACGGTCCATCGCGTACACCACCGTGATGACCGTTCTGGACAATCTCCACCAGAAGGGCTGGGTCCGCCGTGAGGCGGAAGGGCGGGCCTATCGATATGAGGCCGTCTCGACGCGTGCCGCCTACGCGGCCGCACTGATGAACGACGCCTGGTCGCAGAGCGACAACCCGGCCGCCGCTCTCGTCGCGTTCTTCGGGATGATGAGCGAGGAACAGCGTCACGCGCTCCGGGACGCCGTACGCATCGTCCAGGGACCGGAAACCCCAGAACCCCCCGAGGCGCCGCCGGCGGAGAACCCCGGCGCGGCGGGGGACACCGCCGGGCGATAGCGTCCGCTCATGTCAGCGACGCGTCCCGAAGCCAGCGCAAAAGCCATCACCGTCCGGCGGGCGAGGACCAGCGATGTCCCGGTCGTGCGCGACCTCCTTGACGCCTACGTCCGCGACCGCATCCTGCTCGACAAAGCCACGGTCACGCTTTACGAGGACATCCAGGAGTTCTGGGTCGCCGAACGCGACGACAACGCCGAGGTCGTCGGCTGCGGCGCCCTGCACGTCATGTGGGAAGACCTGGCGGAAGTCCGCACTCTCGCGGTGAAGCCCGGCCTGAAGGGCGCCGGTGTCGGCCACCGGGTGCTGGAGAAGTTGCTGGAGACCGCGCGCTGGCTCGGTGTTCGCCGCGTTTTCTGTCTCACCTTCGAAGTCGACTTCTTCGGGAAGCACGGGTTCGTCGAGATCGGCGAGACACCGGTGGACACGGATGTCTACGCGGAGCTGATGCGTTCCTATGACGAGGGTGTCGCGGAGTTCCTCGGTCTCGAACGAGTGAAACCGAACACCCTGGGCAACAGCCGGATGCTTCTGCATCTGTGATCGTCATTGCCCCGGTGCCCTATGTCCGAAACGCGTATGTTTCCGGGCGCGGGGCCACCCCTGGTTCCATCCCAGGGGTTTGTGTTTTTCCGGCAAAAGCGGTTTGCTTTCCGACGTACTGCAGTACTGCATATATCAGGGAGCGGTGAAACGGCAGACCCCACACTCCCTGGGCCCTCACGTTATCGATGAAAGGAAATCCGGTGGCACAGAAGGTTCAGGTCCTTCTTGTCGACGACCTCGACGGTGGCGAGGCCGACGAGACCGTGACGTTCGCGCTGGACGGCAAGACGTACGAGATCGATCTCAAGACCACCAATGCGGACAAGCTGCGCGGCCTTCTCGAGCCTTATGTGAAGGGCGGGCGCCGTACCGGTGGCCGTGCCGCGGGCGGACGCGGAAAGACGCGCGCCGCTACCAGTGGCAACCAGGACACCGCGGCGATCCGCGCGTGGGCGAAGGAGAACGGCATGGAGGTCAACGACCGCGGCCGTGTCCCCGCCACCATTCGCGAGGCCTACGAGAAGGCCAACGGCTGAATCCGCAGACCGGCGGACGGCCGGGCGCACGCGCGCCGCAGCCGGATCCGGTGGCACCCCGCTGCCACCGTGTCCACCAGTCGCACGAGATCAGGGGCGCCCCCCGGGCCCCCCATTGCCGACGCCAGTGTCGGCAGCGAGGCCTCGACCTCACCTCCCGGCCCAGGGGGCCGCACCCACATGGCGGCCCCCTGGACCGAAGCCCCGGCAGCACCGGCCCCTCGGGCCGAAGCCCCAGCAGCACCGGCCCCTTGGACCGAAGCCCCGGGAACGCCGGCCCCAGGCAGCCCAGGCAGCCCAGGCAGCCCAGGCAGTCCCGGTGCCGCTATCAGGCCGCCCGCGCCCAGGGTCCGCAGGTCCAGTCGCAGGGCGCCCCACTCCAGCCACTCCAGCAGCCCCGGCAGCTCCTCCGCGCTGCCCGCGGCCACCAGTAGCCGTAGCCGGTCCCCGTGCAGGGCCACCGGGGAGTCCGGCCCCAGATGCCGCAGAGCGGCCGCGCCCGCCTCGGCCGGGACGTCCAGGACGTCGAACCGGACGCCGGTGCGCAGGCACAGCGGGTCCCCGGGCGCGGTCGGCCAGCCCAGCTCGTTCTCGTACCAGCGCCGGACCGCTGAGGTGTCCGGGGCCTGCGGGTCGAGGGGGCGGCGGGGGAGGGGGAGCAGGGGGACCGTGGAGGTCGCGGGGACCGAACCAGCCATGCCAGGTGCAACCGTCACCGGGGCCCCCGAGTTACGCTGGGTGTGCCATTGATTGCGCAGCGTGCCGTGAACGGGGGCGCGTTGGGGGTGCGGGGAGGCGCAAGGTTGTTCGCCCATAGCGGAGGGAACCGGCGCACGCGGCATGGAGTGTCAGTCCCCGCGGGTAAGACATGCCTAGTGGGAGGGGGCGACACGCGTCCCGGGCCGTCTCACGTTCGCCATCGGCGTACTGGCGACTGGGGTAACTGCCTGGCCTGCGGGAACATCGTCTCGCACCATCAAGTTGGAGCAGATGTCGGCTTACGGGGTCAGGAGGCAGAGTTGGTTCTCGGTCCGGTGTCGGCAGTTGGAATGAGCGGTCCCCGCTTGCGGGACTAAGCTGCGGAAGGACAGGGAGGGGAAGTTCCCCCCACTGCCTGACCGCTCTGAGGAGCGATTAACGATGTTCGAGAGGTTCACCGACCGCGCGCGGCGGGTTGTCGTCCTGGCTCAGGAAGAAGCCCGGATGCTCAACCACAACTACATCGGCACCGAGCACATCCTCCTGGGTCTCATCCACGAGGGTGAAGGTGTCGCCGCTAAGGCCCTGGAGAGCCTCGGCATTTCGCTTGAGGCGGTCCGCCAGCAGGTGGAGGAGATCATCGGCCAGGGCCAGCAGGCCCCGTCCGGCCACATCCCCTTCACTCCCCGTGCCAAGAAGGTCCTGGAGCTCTCGCTCCGCGAGGCCCTTCAGCTGGGCCACAACTACATCGGCACGGAGCACATCCTGCTCGGCCTGATCCGCGAGGGCGAGGGCGTCGCCGCCCAGGTCCTGGTCAAGCTGGGCGCTGATCTGAACCGGGTGCGGCAGCAGGTCATCCAGCTGCTCTCCGGTTACCAGGGCAAGGAGACCGCCGCCGCCGGCGGCCCGGCCGAGGGCACCCCCTCGACCTCGCTCGTCCTGGACCAGTTCGGCCGGAACCTCACCCAGGCGGCCCGCGAATCCAAGCTCGACCCGGTCATCGGGCGCGAGAAGGAGATCGAGCGGGTCATGCAGGTGCTGTCCCGCCGTACGAAGAACAACCCGGTGCTGATCGGTGAGCCCGGCGTCGGCAAGACCGCCGTCGTCGAGGGCCTCGCCCAGGCCATCGTCAAGGGCGAGGTGCCCGAGACCCTCAAGGACAAGCACCTCTACACCCTGGACCTCGGTGCCCTGGTCGCCGGCTCCCGCTACCGCGGTGACTTCGAGGAGCGCCTGAAGAAGGTCCTCAAGGAGATCCGCACCCGCGGCGACATCATCCTGTTCATCGACGAGCTGCACACGCTGGTCGGTGCGGGTGCCGCCGAGGGCGCTATCGACGCCGCCTCGATCCTCAAGCCCATGCTGGCCCGCGGTGAGCTGCAGACCATCGGCGCCACCACGCTGGACGAGTACCGCAAGCACCTGGAGAAGGACGCGGCCCTGGAGCGCCGCTTCCAGCCCATCCAGGTCGCCGAGCCGTCCCTGCCGCACACCATCGAGATCCTCAAGGGCCTGCGCGACCGGTACGAGGCGCACCACCGCGTCTCCATCACCGACGAGGCGCTGGTCCAGGCCGCCACCCTGGCCGACCGCTACATCTCCGACCGCTTCCTGCCCGACAAGGCGATCGACCTGATCGACGAGGCCGGCTCCCGGATGCGCATCCGCCGGATGACCGCGCCGCCGGACCTCCGCGAGTTCGACGAGAAGATCGCCGCCGTCCGCCGGGACAAGGAGTCCGCGATCGACTCGCAGGACTTCGAGAAGGCCGCCTCCCTACGCGACAAGGAGAAGCAGCTCCTGGCCGCCAAGGCCAAGCGGGAGAAGGAGTGGAAGGCCGGCGACATGGACGTCGTCGCCGAGGTCGACGGCGAGCTGATCGCCGAGGTCCTCGCCACGGCCACCGGCATCCCGGTCTTCAAGCTGACCGAGGAGGAGTCCAGCCGCCTGCTCCGCATGGAGGAGGAGCTGCACAAGCGGGTCATCGGCCAGGTCGACGCCGTCAAGGCGCTGTCCAAGGCGATCCGCCGTACGCGCGCCGGCCTGAAGGACCCCAAGCGTCCCGGCGGCTCGTTCATCTTCGCCGGCCCGTCCGGTGTCGGTAAGACCGAGCTGTCCAAGGCGCTCGCCGAGTTCCTCTTTGGTGACGAGGACGCGCTGATCTCCCTCGACATGTCGGAGTTCAGCGAGAAGCACACGGTCTCGCGTCTCTTCGGTTCGCCCCCCGGCTACGTGGGCTACGAGGAGGGCGGCCAGCTGACCGAGAAGGTGCGCCGCAAGCCGTTCTCCGTCGTCCTCTTCGACGAGGTCGAGAAGGCCCACCCGGACATCTTCAACTCGCTGCTGCAGATCCTGGAGGACGGTCGCCTGACCGACTCCCAGGGCCGGGTCGTGGACTTCAAGAACACGGTCATCATCATGACGACCAACCTCGGCACCCGGGACATCTCCAAGGGCTTCAACCTCGGCTTCGCCGCCGTGGGCGACACCAAGTCCAACTACGAGCGCATGAAGAACAAGGTCTCGGACGAGCTGAAGCAGCACTTCCGGCCCGAGTTCCTCAACCGCGTCGACGACGTGGTCGTCTTCCCGCAGCTGACCCAGGCCGACATCCTCGCGATCGTCGACCTCATGATCGGCAAGGTGGACGAGCGCCTCAAGGACCGGGACATGGGCATCGAGCTGTCCCAGTCCGCCAAGGAACTGCTCTCCAAGAAGGGCTACGACCCCGTGCTGGGCGCCCGGCCGCTGCGCCGGACGATCCAGCGGGAGATCGAGGACACGCTCTCCGAGAAGATCCTCTTCGGCGAGCTGCGCCCCGGTCACATCGTGGTCGTGGACACCGAGGGCGAGGGCGACTCCGCCACCTTCACCTTCCGGGGTGAGGAGAAGTCGGCCCTGCCGGACGTCCCGCCGATCGAGCAGGCGGCCGGCGGTGCCGGGCCGAACCTGAGCAAGGACGCGTGACCGTCCGGGGTTTCGCCTGAACGGGGAAAGGGCCGGTGCCGGCAGGCACCGGCCCTTTTCGTGCCCGCTCGCTGTCCGGGGAGTGACGCTGTCCGGAGAGTGAGACGGCATTTCCGCGGGGGCCGCCTCGTGTGAGAATCCCGCCCATGCAGCGTTCGCTCATTACCGGCGGCCGCGTGCCGGCACCGAGCTGACTCCGGGGGCGATCCCTCCCGGCGGCCCACCGCCCGCACGCAGACCTCTCGCATTCCGCGAGGGGTCTTTTTGTTTTCTTCGACGGCACCCCTGGACAGGAAACAACCGGCATGACACACGACGTCTTTTCCCTCCCGGACACCACCACCCCGACCGGCGGGGTGTGCACGTTCTCCGTGACGCTGCGGGACAGCCGTGGCGCGCTGGGCCGGATCGCCGCCTTGCTGAGCAGCATGCCGGTGCTGGCGCTGTCGTACGCGGTGGCGGACGCCCGGTGGGCGACGGCGGAGATCCGGGTGCCGCGCGCGTACGCCGCGCGGGCCCGCGCCCGGCTGAACCGCATGGTGGACGCCCTGGCCGTCTCCGAGCGTCCCGACGGGCCGGGCGTCAGCGGCGGATGAGGCCCAGTTCCGTGGCGGTGGCGACCGCGGCGGTGCGCGAGTCGACGTCGAGCTTGGCGTAGATGCGGGCCAGGTGGGATTTGACGGTGCCCTCGGTGAGGTGGAGCCGGCCGCCGATGGCCTGGTTGGACAGGCCCCCGGCGACCAGCGCCAGCACCTCCGTCTCGCGCCGGGTCAGGGCGGTGCCGGGGGTGCGCAGCCGGTTCATCAGCCGGTTGGCGACGGTGGGCGCCAGCGTGGTCCGGCCGGCCGCGGCGGTGCGGACGGCGGCGGCCAGGTCCTCGGGCGGGGCGTCCTTGAGGAGGTAGCCCGTCGCGCCGGCCTCGATGGCGGGCAGCATGTCGGCGTCGGTGTCGTACGTGGTGACGATCAGCACGCGCGGCGCCGACGGCCGGGCGGTGATCGCGGCGGTCGCCTCGGCGCCGTTCATGCCCCTGCCGAACTGCAGGTCCATGAGGACGACGTCGATGTCCCCCTCCCCGGCCCGGACGACGGCCTCCTCGGCGGTGGCGGCCTCCGCCACCACCTCGATCCCGGGCTCGGTCTCCAGCACGGCACGCAACCCGGCCCGCACGACGGGGTGGTCATCGGCGAGCAGCAGACGGACGGGGTTCTCGGTCACGGACGGGCCTCGGCTTCGGACGTGGACGGGGAACCGGGCAGGTCATCGGCGACCCCGTCGGCCGCGGGAGGAGCCGACGACGTGCCGTGGCGGGCTGCGGACTCGTACGCGGCTTCGGGCCCCTGCGCGGCCTCGGGCGCCGGGCCGGGCATGGGGCCGGGGGCGGGGTCGGTGGGCGGGGTGAGGTGGCATCCGGAGGGCGCGGTGGTGTGGTGGGCGGTCGCGGGTCCCCGTGCCGCTGGGGGCTCCGGTGTGGCCTCGGATACCCGGGTGGGGTCCGGGTCGGTGAGCGGGAGGCGGGCGGTGAGGGTCGTGCCGTGGCCGGGGGTGGAGTGGATCGTGAGCGTGCCGCCCAGGGCCTGGGCGCGGGCGCGCATCGCGGTCAGGCCGAAGCCGCCGGCCTCCGGGTCGGGGGTGGGCAGCCCGGCGGGGTCGAAACCGGTGCCGTCGTCGGCGATCTCCACGACGACGTGCCCGGCCGGATGGGCGAGGGTGACGTCGACGGTGGTGGCCCCGGCGTGCCGGACGGTGTTGGCGAGCGCGGACTGCACGATGCGCAGCAGGGCGACCTCGTGCGCGGTCGGCAGCGGCACGGGCTCGCCGGTGCGGTGGAAGCGGGCGGTGACCGGGTGGCGGGTGCTGGTGGTGGCGCACAGCCGTGCCAGCGCGTCGGCCAGGGTCGTGCCCTCCAGTGCGGGCGGGGCGAGGGCGGCGACGAAGCGGCGGGCCTCGGCGAGGTTGTCGACGGCGGCCTGGCGGGCCTGGTCGACGTAGCGGGAGGCGGTCGCGTGCTCCGGTGTGCCGGGCAGGGCGCGTTCGGCGGCGCGCAGCAGCAGCTGGATGCTGGACAGGCCCTGGGCGAGGGTGTCGTGGATCTCGCGGGCCAGCCGTTCCCGCTCGGCGAGGACACCGGCGGTGTGCTGGGCGGCGGCCAGGTCGGCGCGGGTGGCGGTGAGTTCCTCGATCAGCCGCCGGCGCCGCTCGCTCTCCCGGTACAGGGTCTCGTACCCCCACACCACGGCGACGGCCACGGCGGCGCCGAGGGCCGGGCCGATCACCATGGCCGCGCTGAACGAGCCCTGGTGCGCGGCGAACGCGGCGATCGCCGCCGCCGCGGTGGCCGCGACGGCGGCCAGGCCGGCCCGGCGCGGCAGCAGGTGGAGCTGGAGGAAGTACAGCGGGAACGCCACCCACACCCCGTCCGCGGACAGGGCCAGCAGCACCAGCCATACGGCGCTCACGGCGGCCAGCCACAGCGCGGCGGCCCGGCGTGAGCGCCGTACGCGGGGCAGGGCGGGACCGGCCGCGTAGACCAGGCCGCACGCGGCGGCGACGGCGACGACCGCCCCGGCGTGCGCGTGGCCGTCGGCCACGGCCCGGCCGGCCGCGAGGGCGAGCAGCCCGGCGACCAGCAGGTGCAGGCACCAGGTGAGGGCCCGGCTGGTGGGGGTGAGGGCGGGAGTGGGGGCGGTGGTGTTCACGGTCCTCCCAGCCTAAGGAGAGACCCGCCCCGGGGCCTCCATCGAAAGTTACAAGTGAAGTGCTCCCCTGGGCCAGATGTCCGGGCGGGGGGTCCCCGGCGAGGCTGTCGGCATACCGCTTTCCCCGCCATGAGAGGGCAGGCCGAGGCCGTGTTCGTCGCCTGGAGAGACCTGAAGTTCGCCAAGGGGCGCTTCGCCCTGATGGGCGCCGTCATCGTGCTGATCACGCTGCTGGTGGGGCTGCTGTCCGGGCTGACCGCCGGTCTCGGCCGGCAGAACGTGTCCGCGATCACGTCCCTGCCCGTGGACCGGATCGCGTTCGGCGCGCCGGGCGCGGGGGAGAAGCTGTCGTACGCGGACTCCACCGTCACCGAGAAGCAGTGGCGGCGGTGGGCGGACGCGCCGGGCGTGCGCGGCGCGGAGCCGCTGGGCATCGCCACCACGAAGGCCACCGCGGGTCACCGCAGCAGCGGGGTCTCCGCCTTCGGGGTCCGCCCCGGCTCCCCGCTGGCCCCGGACAGCGGCCGGCTCGACGCCCGTACGGCGGTGCTGTCGACGCCCGCCGCCGACGACCTCGGCGTCTCGGCGGGCGACAGCTTCACCCTCGCCGGGCAGCGGCTGACGGTCGCAGCCGTACGCGGTGACGCCTCCTTCAGCCACACCCCGGTGATCTGGGTCAGCCTCGACACCTGGCGGCGGACGGCACCGCCGAGCGGCCGCGCCGACGACGGGCCGACGGCCACCGTCATCGCGCTGGACACCGCCCCGGGCGCCGATGTGCGGGCCCTGGACGAGGTGGCCGGCACGAAGACGGTGCCGAAGGACGACTCGCTGTCCGCGATCGGCTCCTACACCTCCGAGAACGGCTCCCTGCAGCTCATGCGCGGCTTCCTGTTCGCGATCTCGGCGCTCGTCATCGGCGCCTTCTTCACTGTGTGGACCATCCAGCGCGGCGGTGACATCGCCGTCCTCAAGGCGCTGGGCGCCTCCACCGCGAGCCTCCTGAAGGACGCGCTCGGCCAGGCCGTCGTCCTGCTGACCGGCGGCACGCTGATCGGCACCGGCATCGCCGCCGGCGTGGGCGCCCTGCTCTCCGGGTCGGCCGTGCCGTTCCTGCTCACCCCGGCGACCGTCCTGGTCCCGGCCGCCGTGATGATCGCGCTCGGCGCGCTCGGCGCCGGGCTGTCCGTCCGCCGGATCACCTCCGTCGACCCGCTGACCGCCCTGGGGAGCGCCCGATGAGCCTGCACCTGTCCGACGTCACGCTGACCTACCCCGACGGCGACTCCCGCCTGACCGCCCTGGACCGGGTCACCCTGGAGGTGCCCAAGGGGAGTGTCACCGCGGTCGTCGGGCCGTCCGGCTCGGGCAAGTCCAGCCTGCTCGCGGTGGCCGCGACGCTGATCACCCCCGACCGGGGCACGGTGGTCGTCGACGGGACGTCCACCGCCGGGCTGAGCCGCGCGGAACTCGCCGGCCTGCGCCGCCACCGCATCGGGATCGTCTTCCAGCAGCCCAACCTGCTGCCGTCCCTGACCGCGCTGGAGCAGCTCCAGGTCATGGCGCGGATCGACGGGCGCAAGGCGCGCGCGGCGCGGGAGCGGGCCATGGAACTGCTCGACGCCGTGGGCCTGGCCGGGCAGGCCGGGCGGCGGCCGCACCAGCTCTCCGGCGGTCAGCGCCAGCGCGTCAACATCGCCCGCGCCCTGATGAACGACCCGACGGTGCTGCTGGTCGACGAGCCCACCAGCGCCCTCGACCACGAGCGCGGCGCCGCCGTCGTCGGCCTCCTCACCCGCCTGACCCGGCAGCGGGCCACCGCGACCGTCCTGGTCACGCACGACAGCACCCACCTCACGGCGGTCGACCGGATCGCCGAGGTGCGCGACGGGCGGCTGAGCACGGCGGACACCGCGCAGGTGTGAACCGCGTCCGCCTCACCCCCGGCCGGCTGGGGGTGAGGCGGGTCATCGCAACCGGATCAGGACAACTGGCCGTCGTAGTCCGGGAGTTTGAACGTCTTCTCGGCGTGGCCGCCGCTGAGGTCGGTGGCGCTGTTGCCGATGTTCGCGATGATCGTGTAGCCGTGGCTCTCGATGTCGGCGCGCTGGGCGGTCTTGTAGGCGGCGACGTCCTTGAAGAGGTCGAGGAAGCCGCGGACGTAGAGGCCGGACACCTGGTAGCCGTCGTACTCCAGGTTCCACTCGGTGGGTTCCTCGATGATGCCCGGGCGGGCGGTGACGAAGAACAGGGAGACGCCGTGCGCCTGGGCGTACTGGGCGACGTTCAGCACGGGCTTGTTGGCGGCCTGCGGGATGCTGAAGCCGAGGTCGGTCTGGAGCGTGGTGTTGTCGATGTCGAAGACGATGGCCTGCTTCTCGCCCGGCCGGGCGTCGGCGATCCGGGCCTTGAGGTAGGGCAGCGCCTGGTCCATGACGGTCTGGCAGTCCCTCTGCCAGGCGCCGTAGTCGACCTTGGCGGCGGTGGCCGAGGCCGTGGCGGTGGTGCCGTTCGCCGGGGCCGTCGTGTCGGCCGTGTCCGCCGCGTGGGCGGGGACGGTGAGCGTGGCCAGCGCTGCCGTGGAAACGGCGGCGGAGACGGCGGTGACGGAGATCCGGTGCGCCCAGGGGCGTCTGCTCATCGTGGGGGTCCTCTCACGTCCGGGTGCTGAACTGCCGGGATTTTCCTGACGGTTGTGCTGTCAGGGGCATGATCAGTGGTGAGGGTGGCGCGAAAGGAACCGTAGGGTTACTGGGGGGTAGTCGTACAGAGTGGTGGTGGTACAGAGATGTGCGTCACACCACGCGGGTCGCCCGGGTGATGACCGGCTCCAGCGGCAACCGGGCCCGCACGTCCGGCCGTACGCCCGCCGACTCCGGGGCCAGCGAGATCTCGATCCGGGTCAGGCCCGGGAAGAGCCGGCCGATCTGCGAGAGGTCCTCGTCGCCCATGAACATGTACAGCCGCAGGCTGCTGATGGTGGGCAGCGGCGGCCCCGCCCACCCGACGACGTCCCAGATCACCCGCAGCTCCTCCAGGTGGGGCAGCCGGGCGATCTCCTCGTAGTCCTCGGGGGACAGCGTCGAGATCAGGTTGGCCAGGCTCAGCCGGCTCAGCGTCCCGAAGCGGTGAAGACCGCGCAGCCCGGTGTACCACAGCGCGTTCTTCGTGAAGCGCAGGAAGCGCAGCGGCACATCCCGGGGCAGGGCCTCGTCCAGGCCGCCGCCCCGCAGCAGCATGCCCACGTCGAGACTGGTCAGGTCCGCCGAGCCGGACAGCGGGGCGAACACGCCAAGCCGCTCCAGGCCCGGCATCGAGTTCAGGGACAGATGGGTCACCGGGAGCCCGGCCAGCGGGTCCAGCTCCGTCACCGACGGGCAGTTGGCCAGCGCCACATGGGCCAGCCGGGGCAGCGCGGCGAGGCCGGTCAGGTCCCGCAGCAGCTCGTTGTCGCGGAGGTAGATCTCGCTCACCCGCTCCGGCACGAGGCTCGCCGCCAGCTCCCCCGGATCGAGGTCGCCGACGAACTGCTGCGCCGCACGTCCGCCCAAGTCGCGCAGAAAACGGGCCTGTTCGCCGGACTGGGCGCTGAAGAAGAGGCCGTCCTCCCGCAGCCGGGCGATGACCTCATGGCCGTACGACACCGTCGGGAACCGGTGCCAGGTCCAGGTGAGCTGTGCCCGCACGGGCACCGCCGGATGGTCCCGGAACCGGGCCAGCACCGGCACCGCCGCCTGCGTGCCGATCAGCGACGCCGTGACGACGACCGCTCGGGCCTCCTCCTCGCTCAGCCCCTCCGGGCCGGGCAGCAGCTCCAGCGTGAGCGGCCCGGCGGCTGCCAGCGCCCGCGCCTCCTCCGTCGTGCGCGGCGGGATCAGGGCGGCCGCGCCGCGCTCCACGGCGGCCCGCACGGCCGGGTCCAGCTCGGTGGCGTGCTCCAGGCAGGCCAGCGCCAGCAGCCGTACGCGGGTGCTTGCCGCGCCCGTGAGCCGGTCCGCCGACTCGGTCAACTCGCCCAGAAGTTCAGCGCGTTCGCGGGGCCGGGCGTGCGCGACCGCCATCCGGATCACGTCCGCCCACTGCTCGTCGGCGGCCCCGCGCACCAGCAGTCCGAAGTCGCCGTCCTCTACGGCCGCCTTGGCGCCCAGGTAGTCCTGGAAGGTGCGGTGGACGAACTCGACGGTGCCGGGAGCCGGTTCGCGCAGCAGGCCGCTGCGCAGCAGCAGATGGTCCAGGACGTCCCCGGCACCGCCGTACGCGGCGGCCGCCGGCAGGGCGGGCAGCAGGTCCGCGATGATGCGTTCGGCGCGGTCGCGGTCCAGCTCCGCCTGGTTGTTGCGGATCAGCCAGTACGCGAGGCGCTGGAGCAGCTGGATCTGTGGCAGCGCGCCGAGCGGGGCGCCGTCCGTGCCGTCGCGGCCCGCGAACATGTCCCGTTCGACGTCGCGGCGCACCAGCAGCATCGCCAGCGCGGCGTCGTACAACTCCTGGCGGGCGTGCGGGAGATAGCCGCGCCGGTCCCGGTGCAGGGCGCAGATCAGCCCGCACATCAGCGGGTTGGTGGCGAGCCGGGCCAGGTCCGGTTTGGCGCGCACGGCGTCGGCGAGGGTGCGCTCGTAGCCGTCGAGGCGCTCGTGCTCGGTGGCCGGTGCCCCGGCGCGGGCGGCGGTGTGCCAGCGGGTGACGAAGGCGGCCACCTCGTCCGGGTCCATGGGGGTGAGGGCCAGCTCGGTGAAGCCCTCGGTGGCCAGCCAGTTCTCGCGTACGGCGGACGGGCGGGAGGTGACCAGCCACTGGTTGCCGGGATAGGCCTCCAGCAGCTCGCGCAGCCAGTGCCGGGTGCGCTCGCGGTCGCGTTCGGGGATCTCGTCCAGGCCGTCCACCAGGAGCATCGCGCGCCGGGCGGTCAGCACGCGGTCGGCCCAGCCGGCGGGCTGGCTGGCGTGGAAGGGGACGCGGGCGGCGGCCAGGAAGGCGTCCGGCGCGGGCAGCCCGTCGGGGCGGCGGACCAGGGTGCGCAGCGGCAGGACGAACGGGATCAGATCGCCGCGCTCGCCCCGGGACGCGGTCACCGCGAGCCACTGCACGAGCGTGGTCTTGCCGGAGCCGGCGACCCCGCGCAGCAGCACCCGGTCGTGCTCGGCGAGGGCCTGCTCGGCGGGCCGGGCGGTGGGGACGACGCCGAGCCAGGGGGCGGGGCCGTCGTCCGCACCGGCCGGGCCGACGGCCTGGAGGCTGAGGTAGGCCGCGTCCAGGGGCCAGCGGTCGGGGGAGTCGGCGAGGTCGATGCCGTAGATGGTGAGCTTGCCGTGCCGGGTGGCGAGGTGGGGGAGGAGGCGCTGCTCGAAGGCGGTGTCGGCGTCGCCGGGCCGGGGCGTGCGGGCGATCAGTTCGTCCGTCTTCGCGATCAGCTCGCGCTGCCTGCGGGTCTGCTCGACCAGGGTGCGGGCCACGAAGGAGGAGCGCTGGCTGAAGAAGTTGACGATGTGCAGGCAGGCCGTGGCCAGCAGGCGGCCGTAGCAGAGGGCCGCGTCCCGGGACAGGTCGCGTGCCGGGTCGCCGGCTGCGCCGCGCAGTGCGGCGGCGAGGGCGTCGTGTCCCAGCTCGACGGCCTGTACGTCGGTCATGGTCAGGTCGCCGAGGGCGTGCAGGCTGTCGGCCAGGGCGTGCACGACGGCGTCCCGCTCGTCCGGCGGCAGGGCGGCCTCGCCCGGCGCGCCCGTGGCGCGGTCCACCAGCGTGGTGGTGAGCCGGACCAGGTCGCGGTGGGTGAGGGTGCGCTTCTCGCCCCGGAAGGACACCAGCCCGGATACCCGGACCGGCCGGTCGACCAGGGCCGCGCCGGGTCCCTCCGCCACGAACAGCTTGCGCACCGCCGGCCCGATCAGACCCGACGCCAGCTTGCCGAGCACCGCCGGTTCCATGTCCCGTCCACCCCCGTGCCGCGTGACCGCATGACCGCAGGTCAGCGTAGCGCCGGTCACATTCCGGGGTCCGTGGATCTTGGGTCCCGGTGACATGCCGCACAGGACATATCTCTCGTACTAGGCGGAATAGTGGCCGACGAATCCGTCCTTAACTCGGACAAATTGGTATGTATGTTTCAAGGCTCTCGAACGGAAAGTCGACGTCATCGTCCCTGCTGGCGGGCGTGCGGGGCACCTGTCAAGAAGTGGGTTGTTTTGCACTCATCTACTACGTGATGCCGTAGAACGGCTGTTTGAGGCGATGCGGGGCGGCGGGTTACCAAAGACGGGCCGCTGCGGCGCTCATCCGACGCGCCGGGCGGATCCCCGTCCCCGAGCCCATGAGGTCTCCATGTTCAAGCGCGTCACGTCCCGTTCCACCCGTACGTCCTCGCTCCGCAACCGCGTGGCCGTCCTGGCCGCCGGAGTCGGCGCCACGGCCGTGCTGGGGACCGGTGTCGCGAGCGCCGCTCCGTCCGCCGCGTCCTGGGTGGACCCGGTGCAGCACTACACCCTGACCGCCACCTTCAACCAGGGCGGCAGCCACTGGATGCACAAGCACAGCGGCCAGGACTTCGCTGTGCCGATCGGCACGAACGTCGTCGCCGCGCACGGTGGCACCGTCGTCAAGGCCGGCCCCAACGGCGGCGGCGACGGCCCGGCCTACGGCAACGCGATCGTCATCAAGCACGGCGGTCACCTGTACTCGCAGTACGCCCACCTGTCCCGGATCGACGTCAAGGTCGGCCAGGTCGTCAAGACCGGCCAGCACATAGCCCGGTCCGGCAACACGGGCAACACGACGGGTCCGCACCTGCACTTCGAGATCCGTACGACGCCGAACTACGGCTCCGCCGTGAACCCGGTGGTGTTCCTGAAGGCGCACGGCGTCAAGGTCTGAGGGGCACTCGTGCCCCGAAGGGGCACGGGGAACTGCGCGACCACCCACGACGGGCCGTCAGATGAACGGCGGCCCGTTCAGGGCGATTTCACCCCGCCCTGCGGGTGCCCTCGTGGGCCTGGGTGACCATGTCCACGGCGACTTCGAGCACCGCGGCCCGCTTCTTCTCCGTGTCGCCCTCCAGGTCCTGCATCACGAACATGCCGGCGTGCAGCGTGAACAGCGCGCTGATGCAGCGGACCTGGTCGGTGAGTTCCGCCTCCGGGTCGATGATGATGTCCCGCAGGCCGCGCATGCGGTCCTTGAAGGTGTCGCCGATGCGCAGTTCCCGTACCGTCGCCTGGTTCTCCTGCATGAACCGGAACAGGGGTTCCGCGCCCGCGAGCGCCCGGCTGTAGCGCCGTACGATCTCCTGCTTGGTCTCCAGCGTGTGCGGCTGCCGGCGGCCCCACTCGATCAGTTCCTCGATCGGCTGCGTCAGGTCCTCGAAGAGGCTGACGATGATCTCTTCCTTGGTCTTGAAGTGGTAGTACAGGGCCGCCTTCGTCACGTCGAGCCGCTCGGCGATCTCGCGCAGTGAGGTCTTCTCGTAGCCCTGCTCGGCGAAGAGTTCGAGCGCGACGTCCTGGATGCGCTGGCGGGTGTTGCCGCGGCGCTGCTGCTTGGTGCCGTCCATGGTGACGCCCATCCTCGTACTCCTCGCGCTCCCGCAAAAACTTACTTGACGCCCGGCTAGTGGCAAGGCTACCTTCCAGTGTAGTGAACTAGCCGGGCGGCAAGTAAGTACCGGTCGCCAGGGGGAATGGGAAGACGATGGCGGACACACAGACGGCACCGGCCGAGGCGGCCACGCCGGAGCGGCCGGAGAAGCAGCCGAAGAGCGTGCGGGTGGTCCTGCTCGCACTCATGATCGCGATGATGCTCGCGATGCTGGACAACATGATCGTGGGTACGGCGATGCCGACGATCGTCGGTGAGCTGGGCGGCCTGGAACACCTGTCCTGGGTGGTCACCGGGTACACCCTGGCCACCGCGGCCTCCACCCCGATCTGGGGCAAGGTCGGCGACATGTACGGCCGCAAGGGCGCGTTCCTCACCTCGATCGTGATCTTCCTGATCGGATCGGCGCTGAGCGGCATGGCCCAGGACATGGGTCAGCTGATCGGCTTCCGCGCGATCCAGGGTCTGGGCGCGGGCGGCCTGATGGTCGGCGTCATGGCCATCATCGGCGACCTGATACCCCCGCGGGAGCGCGGCAAGTACACCGGCATGATGGCCGGCGTCATGGCGCTCGCGATGATCGGCGGCCCGCTCGTCGGCGGCACCATCACCGACAACTGGGGCTGGCGCTGGTCCTTCTACATCAACCTGCCGCTGGGCGTCGTCGCCCTGGCGCTGGTCACCGCCGTGCTGCACCTGCCCAGGAAGCGCGCCAAGGCCCGCATCGACTACCTGGGCGTCGCCCTGCTGACCGTCGGCATCACCTCGATCGTGCTGGTCACCACCTGGGGCGGCACGCAGTACGCCTGGACGTCCGCCCGCATCATGGAGCTGATCGGCATCGGCGTCGCCACGCTGGTCGGGTTCGTGTTCTGGCAGACCAGGGCCGCCGAGCCGGTGGTCCCGCTGCACATGTTCCGCAGCCGCAACTTCACCCTGATGTCGGTCATCGGCTTCATCACCGGCTTCGTGATGTTCGGCGCGACCCTCTACCTGCCGCTCTACCAGCAGTCCGTGCAGGGCGCCTCCGCGACCAACTCCGGCCTGCTGCTCCTGCCGATGCTCGGCGCGATGCTTGTGACGTCGATGATCGCCGGCCGGGTCACCACCAACAGCGGCCGCTACAAGGTCTTCCCGATCGTCGGCGGTGCCCTGATGATCGCCGGCCTGTACCTGCTCTCGCTCATGGACACCGGCACCACCCGGCTGACCTCGGGCATCTACATGGCCGTCCTGGGCCTCGGCATGGGCTGCCTGATGCAGATCACCATGCTGGTGGCGCAGAACAGCGTGGAGCTGAAGGACATGGGTGTGGCGTCCTCCTCCACCACCCTGCTCCGTACGCTCGGCTCCTCCTTCGGCGTCGCCATCATGGGCGCCCTCTTCAACAACCGCGTGCAGCACGTCATGGCCGAGCGCGGCGGTGAGATGGGCAAGCACATGACGGAGAAGTCCGCCGCGCTGGACGCCAAGAGCCTGGCCAAGCTGCCGCCGCTGCTGCGGGACGCCTACCAGCACGCGGTCTCCGCCGGCACGCACTCGGCGTTCGTGCTCGGCGCCGCGGTCGCGGTGCCGGTCCTGATCGCCGCGTTCTTCGTCAAGGAGGTGCCGCTGCGCAGCGGCCCGCAGAAGCCTTCGAATGACGGTGCCGACGGCGCCGACGGCGCGGAAGCGGTGGCCCCGGCGCCCGTCATCGACGCGGTCTGAGACGGGTCCCGGCCCTTCCGGCCGGTATCGCTGAACCGAAGCCCCCCGGCAGGTGTCCGCCCCGGGGGGCTTCGCCGTGCCCGCTACCCGGCAGCGCCCCCGGGGCTTCGCCGTGCCGGGCCGCTGTCAGTGGTGCGTGTCACCATCGGCCGTATGGGCAAGTTGCGGCAGTTGCGGATGGCGAAGGACGCCATGGACCGGGATTGGGCCGATCCCGGGCTCGACCTGGACGCGGTGGCCGCGCACGCCGGGTACTCGCGCTACCACTTCCTGCGCGCCTTCAAGGAGGTGTACGGCGAGACCCCCGGCCAGTACCTGACCCACCGCCGGATCGAGCGCGCCCAGGAGATGCTGCGCTGCGCCGACCTCACCGTGACCGAGATCTGCGCGCTGGTCGGCTTCAGCAGCCTCGGCACCTTCTCCGCCCGCTTCAAGGACCGCACCGGTATGACCCCGAGCGAGTACCGAGCCCGGCATGTGGGCCGCGGCGCCGCGCTCATACCCGGCTGCTACGCGATGCTCTGGGCCGGCGGCTTCCGGACCCCGCAGAGTTCCAGCACCGCAACATCCGAGAAGCGCCCCGGCACCGGCCGTGCCTACGGTGAGGAACGGGAATCCACGTCACCGAAGAACACCGCCGACAGGGGTACAGAACCATGATCAAGGGGCTCGCCATCACCACCGTATGGGTCCTCGACCAGGACCGGGCCAAGGAGTTCTACACCGAGAAGCTCGGCCTGGAGGTCCGGACCGACATGACCATGGGGGAGGGCGGCATGCGCTGGCTCACCGTCGGCGCGCCCGGCCAGCCCGACGTCGAGCTGACCCTCATGGTGCCCGGTCCGCCCGCGATGGACGCGGAGTCCGCCGAGATGATGCGGAAGCTCGTCGCCAAGGGCGCGCTCGGCGCCGGTGTGCTGGCCACCGACGACATCCACGGCGACTACAAGAAGCTCAAGGACCGCGGGGTGGAGTTCCTCCAGGAGCCCCAGGAGCGCCCGTACGGCACCGAGGCCCTCTTCCGCGACGACTCCGGCAACTGGTTCTCCTTCACCCAGCGCCGCGAGGGCGACCTGGACCTGGACAAGACCTGGTCCTGACCGAGCCGGGCGACCGGGCCCGGCGACCGGTCGGCCGCGGCGACCCCGCCCGGCGACCGGGCCCGGGGGCCCCACCCGGCGGCCCAGCCCGGCGACCGGGCCGTTCAGACCGTCTGTTCCGGCAGGAGCGGATAGCTCCCCGTGCTGGTGGGGGCGTGTTCCGGGAGCCACAGGACCGCCACCGCGCCCTCGGCGGGGATGTGCGCCGGTGCGCCCGCGGGGCGTACGTTGCGGAAGGTCAGCCGGGCGCCCAGCACACGGGCCTGACCAGCGGCGATGGTCAGGCCCAAGCCGTGGCCCTGGCCCGCGCGGTCCGCGCTGCCCGTGCGGAAGCGGCTCGGGCCGTCGGCGAGGAGTTCCTCGGGGAAGCCGGGGCCGTGGTCGCGGACCCGGATGACCCGGCCCTCGACGGTCACCTCGATCGGCGGCCTGCCGTGCCGGGCGGCGTTGGCGAGCAGGTTGAACAGCACGCGCTCCAGCCGGCGCGGGTCGGTCGTCACCTCCGACTCGTGCACCACCCGTACGGCGACGGCCGGGTCCTTGGCCGCCACGCGCCGCGTGACGAACTCGCCGAGCACGATGTCCTGCAGCTCGGCCCGCTCGGACGCGCCGTCGAGCCGGGCGACCTCCAGCACGTCCTCCACGAGGGTGCGCATCGCCTGGGCGCGGTCCAGGACCAGCTCGGTGGGCCGGCCGGGCGGCAGCAGCTCGGCCGCCGTCAGCAGACCGGTCACCGGGGTGCGCAGCTCGTGCGCGATGTCGGCGGTGACCCGCCGCTCGGCGTCCAGCCGCTGCCGCAGCGCGTCCGCCATGGCGTCCACCGCGCGCGCGAGATCGTCGGTCTCGTCCCGTACGACCCCGCCGATGGCCTCCCGCACGCGCACGTCGGTCTCGCCCTTGGCGACCTGGTTCGCCGCGGCCGCCGCCTTGCGCAGCCGCCGCGACAGCTGACCTCCTATCAGCACGCCCAGCGCGCTGCCGCCGAGCACGACCGCGATGGAGCCGATGACCAGCGCCTGGTCGAGGTCCTTCATGACGTCGGTGCTGCGGTCGGGGAAGTGGCTGTGCAGGGACAGCACGTGCCCGTCCTTGACCGGTACGGCCGCCCAGATGTCCGGGACCCCGCGGTGGTCGGAGACGAAGCTGGCCCGGCGGCCCTCCAGCGCCTTGGCGCGCAGCGGATCCGGCAGGTCCGGGTCGTCGATCTTGATGGCGGGGAAGTTGGGCCGCCCGGACAGCTCGTAGTTGCGCTGCGCGATCTGCACCCGCTGGTCGGCGAGGTCGCGCGCGTTGTCCAGCATGGAGACCCGGGCGGCGTTGTGCACCACCAGGCTGAGCGCTATCGCCACCAGCCCGGCGACGAGCGCGATCGCCGCGCTGAGCTTCCACCGGAGCCCGGTGCGCAGACCCGCCTGCTCCATGCGCCGCACGGGGCGCCGAATGAGACCCCGCATCCCCGCCCCGCTCAGGCCTTCAACTTGTAGCCGAAACCGCGGACCGTCTCGATCCGGTCCTGGCCGATCTTCTGCCGCAGCCGCTGCACGTGCACGTCGACGACCCGGGTATCCCCGCCCCAGCCGTAGTCCCACACGCGTTCCAGCAGCTTGTCGCGGGAGAGCACCGTGCCCGGCGCCGAGGAGAACTCCAGCAGCAGCCGCATCTCGGTCGGCGTGAGCGCCACCGGCCGGCCCGCCCGGCGCACCTCCATGCCCTCGGTGTCGACCTCCAGGTCGCCGAAGGTCAGCGTGCCGCCGGTGACCGCCGCGTCGGACTCCTCGGTCTGCGCGGCTCCGCCCGCGTGCCCGAAGCGGCGCAGCACCGCGCGGATCCGGGCGACCAGGACGGCGCCGTCGAAGGGTTTGGTCACGTAGTCGTCGGCGCCCGCCTCCAGGCCGAGCACGACGTCGATGGAGTCCGCGCGCGCGGACAGCATGATCACCGGTACGGTCGACTCGTCCCGGATCCGGCGGCACAGGCTGACGCCGTCCAGGCCGGGCACCATCACGTCCAGCAGGGCGATGTCGGGGCGGTTCGCCCGGAACGCCTCCAGACCGGACAGCCCGTCGGGCATGGCGGTGACCGCGAAGCCGTCCCGCTCCAGGGCGAGCTGGGTGGCCTCGCGGATGACGTCGTCGTCCTCGACGAACAGGACGTGGGTCTGGTCTGCCATCCCGGTGCTCTCAGTCCTCGTTCTTCAGCGTTGTACCGCGTTGTACCGCGTTCTTCTGCGTACGGCGTTCTTCGGCGTGCTTCTGCGTTCAGTTGTCGTCCGGTGCGGGCGTCGGCTGCCCGCCGGTGGCGTTGCCGTACTCGTTGTGGTGGAAGTGTTCCTGGACGAACCGGCCCGCGCTCCAGCTGTAGGTGATCACGTTCTCACCGGACGGGCTCGACACCGGGTCGCCCTTCTCGTACACCTGCTTCGTCACGCTCAGGTCGCCCTTGTCGATCTCGGCGTAGACCGGGGACTCCTCCGCCTTGAAGACATTCTTGTACGAGCCCCGGACGTCCCGGTACACGTACGAGCCGATGCCGACCGCGTCACCACAGGTCAGCACGTTGACGACGACATCGTCCAGGGCGCCGCCGGTCAGGTCGCCGTAGGCGACGTCGACCGGATAGTCGTCGCCGCTGCACGGCTTCAGCTCCCGTTTGACCGCCGTGGACACCTCGGGGTCCTTCTTGATCAGCGTGACCGCGTCCACACGCCGGTAGGTGTCCGAGGGGCTGGGCGACGGCGAGGCGACCGCGCCCGCCACCGCCGAGGCGTGCGCCGGGCCCTCGTCCCGGGCGCCGGTGCCGCCCGTGCCGCACGCGGCGGCGAACGGCGCGACGGCGGCGAGCACGGCCCCCACCGTGATCACCGCCTGTGAACTGCCACGGGCCCGGCCGGGCCCGGCCCCGGTCAGGCCGCGCAACGCTCCCGCTCCTCACGCTCCAGCGCGCGTGCGTCCAGATCGCGGGCCTCCAGCTCCTCACGGAGCCGGGCGAGCGCCCGGTGCAGCGTGCTCTTGACCGTACCGGCCGACATGCCGAGGGCCGCGGCCGTTTCCTCAGTGGACATCTGCTCCCAGTGTCGCAGCACCACGACACTGCGCTGCTTCGGAGCGAGCACCTTCATGATGTCCATCAGCAGGGCCCGGTCGGCGTGCTGCTCGGTGGAGTCCTCCACGGAGGCGTCCGGCAGCTGCTCGGTGGGCACTTCCTCCAGCTTGCGCGCCCGCCACCACTCGGTCCGCGTGTTGATCATGACCCGGCGCAGATAGGCGTCCGCGAGCCGCTTGTCGGCGATGCCCTCCCAGCGGCCGTACGTCCGCACGAGCGCCGTCTGCAGCAGGTCCTGGGCGTCGACGGGGTCCGGCACCAGCCGGCGCGCACTGCGCAGCAGCGCGTCCTGCCGCGTGCGGACGTACTCCTCGAACTCAAGCACCTCGCCCTGCGCCATGATCGACCGCCTCCGTTCCCCGTTTTTCCGTCTCGTGCCCGAAGCACCGTTCTCTTGCGTCCCCGTGGTCCGCGGGGCACGGAAGAGAAGTTACGGAGCGGTTGTCACGGGGCTGTGCGGAGCAGCCTGCGGCCAGCAATCGGCTGTCCGTCGGTTGTGTAACGGAAGTAGGAACGGGGTAAGGCAGCCGACGTCAATGTCTGTATTTATACGGCTTTGTCGCGTATGGGGTGTCGTAACAGGGGCTTCCGCACTGTGACTTGGCTGTGCGTCAGGTCAGCGGCAGCCGATACAGACCGCCCGGCAGCGGCTCCACCAGACCGTCCGTGACGAGCCCGTCGAGCGCCCGCGCGCGCTGCACCGGCTCGTGCCACACCCGGTCCAGCGCCGCCTGCCGCACCGGCGCGTGCGCCTCCCGCAACACCGCCAGCAGCTTGCCGCGCACCTGCCGGTCCGTACCGGCGTACGTCTGACCGCGCCGCGGCGGCCCCTCGTGCTCCGGCTTGCCCGCGAGCCGCCACGCGCACTGCGCGGCGATCGGGCAGCGCTGACAGCCCTCGTTCTTCGCCGTACACACCAGCGCGCCCAGCTCCATCGACGCGGCCGCCCAGCGCGCGGCCGTCGTCTCGTCCCGGGGCAGCAGTTCGCGCGCGAGGCGGCGCTCGGCCGCGGTCGTCGCGTTCGGCGGGTACTGCACACCCGTCACCGCCCGTGCGAACACCCGGCGCACATTGGTGTCCAGCACCGGATGCCGCTGCCCGTACGCGAACGAGGCCACCGCCGCGGCCGTGTACTCACCGATCCCGGGCAGCGCCAGCAGTTGCGCGTGATCCGTCGGTACGTCGCCGCCGTGCCGCTCCGTTATGGCGACCGCCGCCCCGTGCAGCCGCAGCGCGCGGCGCGGATAGCCGAGCCGGCCCCAGGCGCGGACGGCCTCGCCGGGCGCCTCCGCGGCGAGGTCGGCGGGGCGCGGCCAGCGGGCCAGCCACTGCTCGTACACGGGCTGCACCCGGTTGACGGGGGTCTGCTGGAGCATGAACTCGCTGACCATCACACCCCACGGCCCCGCCTCCTGGCGGCGCCAGGGGAGGTCGCGGGCGTGGGCGTCGAACCAGGCGATCACGGGAGCGTGGAGCTTCTCAGTCATGGCCCTCCCGATCCTGCCACGCCTCGGCGGCCATCGGCGGCGACGGCACCGACACGGAGCGTGTTGAGATGAGCCCGGGGCGTGAAGGGGCGTGCCCGTGCCGCGAGTTACGGCCGTACCGCCGGAATGATGATCCGGAAAAGTTGTGGTTACGGCGGCGGGTGGGGCGAGCAAGTCCGGTGATCTCTCGTACAGTTTGCGCCGTGGGATCTCTGCGCAATCCGGTCGGGCCGCTTCCCTCCTCCATCTACTGGCGACGGAGGGTCGTCATGGTGTCCGTGGTCGCCGTCCTGGCACTGCTGATCACCTGGATCGTCACGTCCGGCGGCGGGGGCGGCAAGAAGAACGCCGACGGGTCCGACGGCAAGAATCCCCCCGTGACCACCATCACCCCGGGCCCGTCCTCCTCCGGCCCGGCCATCAGCCAACACCCGGGCGGCCGCGACGAGTCGGGCAGCGGGGGGTCGGGGTCGGGCTCCGGCTCGGGTTCGGGTTCGGACGGAGGAGGCACCGGCAACGGTGGATCCACCTCTGGTGGCGGCACGGTCGGTACGGGCGACACCCTCCCGGCGTCGACGACGCTGCCGGACTGCACGGCCGCGTCCCTCACGCTGAGCGTGCGCAGCCTGCACAACTCCTTCTCCCCGGACCAGACGCCGTCCTTCCAGCTCACCGCGAAGAACAACGGGTCGGCCGACTGCAAGATCGACCTCGGGCCCAAGCATGCGGTGCTGACGATCACCCCGTCCGACGCGGACGACGCGTACTGGACCTCGTCGGACTGCCCCAAGTCCGCGGCGAACCTCGTCTTCCGTGTGCCGGCCGGCCAGAGCATCACCTACACGGTCACGTGGGACCGCCACCCGAGCGAGCCCCACTGCGCCACCCCGAAACCGGGCACCGCCCACCCGGGCACCTACCTCCTCGAAGCCCAGACCCCGGGCTACCCCAAGACACAGACTTCCTTCGTCCTGTCAGCGGACTAGAGGGAACTCTCACTCACCGGCGCTACCGGGGTGCCGCCCACTGCGGTTGCCCGGGGGCGGTTTCACTTGCCCGCGTCGGCGGGGTGCCGCTGCGCCCACCCGTGCCGCCCCGAGCGGCACGCATGCCCGCAGCTGGGTGGGTCCGGTGCCTCTGCGGCCGACGGCATCGCAACTCCCCAGGGGCGCGGGGAACTGCGCGAGCAACCACGACGGGCCCGCGGGTGAAAGCGGCGCGGACGGGGCAGCGCCCCGTGAGGGGCGCGGGGCTGTGCCGATTGTGCGGCTCCGCCGCGTGGGCGCGAGAAGCACCACCGGCCCGCACTCGAAAGCGCACCCGAGGACGACCCCGGAACCGACGCAGACTCAGACGTACCGCTCCAGAATGGAAGACTCGGCCAGCCGGGACAGCCCTTCCCGCACGCTGCGGGCCCGCGCCTCGCCCACCCCGTCCACCGTCTGCAAGTCGTCCACACTCGCCGCCAGCAACTTCTGCAAGCCACCGAAGTGCTCGACCAGCCGGTCGATGATCGCCCCCGGCAGCCGAGGAACCTTCGCCAGCAACCGGAAGCCCCGAGGCGACACCGCGGAGTCCAGCGTCTCCGGAGACCCGGTGTAGCCCAGCGCCCGCGCCACCGTACCGAGTTCGAGCAGCTCCGCATGGGTCAGCGCGTCCAGCTCCGACAACGCCTCGTCCACCGTCCGGGACCGCTTGGCCGTCGGCTCCGGAACGTAGTCCCGGACGACCAGCTCACGGTCCGGTTCGACCCCCGCGATCAACTCCTCCAGCTGGAGCGCGAGAAGACGCCCGTCCGTGCCCAGTTCGACCACGTATTCAGCGATTTCGGTGGCGATGCGCCGCACCATCTCCAGTCGCTGCGCGACCGCGGAGACGTCCCGCACCGTCACCAGGTCCTCGATCTCCAGCGCCGACAGCGTGCCCGCGACCTCGTCCAGCCGGAGCTTGTACCGCTCCAGCGTGGCCAGCGCCTGGTTCGCGCGGGAGAGGATCGCCGCCGAGTCCTCCAGCACCCGCCGCTGGCCGTCCACGTACAGGGCGATCAGGCGCATGGACTGGGAGACCGACACCACGGGGAAGCCGACCTGCTTGCTCACCCGGTCCGCCGTGCGGTGCCGGGTGCCGGTCTCCTCCGTCGGGATCGTCGGGTCCGGGACCAGCTGCACGCCGGCCCGCAGGATCTTCGACAGGTCCGAGGACAGCACGATGCCGCCGTCCAGCTTGCACAGCTCCCGCAGGCGGGTCGCGGCGAACTCGACGTCCAGGACGAACCCGCCCGTGCACATCGCCTCGACCGTCTTGTCCGAGCCGAGGACGATCAGCCCGCCGGTGTTGCCGCGCAGCACCCGCTCCAAGCCGTCACGCAGCGCCGTACCCGGAGCCACGGCGCTCAGCGAGGCGCGCATCAGGCCATCGGAGCCGGCGCTCCCGCCGGACTTTCCGGGAGCCGCTGCCCGGTCGTTGGCTGCCACTGCACTCCTCCGGTCGCAGGTTCTCGGGGCGCCGCCGACCCGCACTCGGTTCGTACGGACGGGCGAGACCTGGGCAAAGTCTACCGGCGCTCCTCCCGCTCCTGGGGGGCCTCCAGGACCTGTCTGACAATTCGCGTCTGCCGCGCGACGCCATGCACGCTCCCCCAGCCTCCGGCCGGGAGGTGCCCCCACTCGCCGCACCGGCCCCAGACCCGAGTACGTCCAGTACGAGGGTCTGGGGCCGGCACTCCCCCAGCCTCCGGCCGGGGGGACCCCCAGAGCACGCACCTGACGCCGCGCGGCCCGCCCTCCGGGCGAACGACGCGAATTGTCAGACAGGCCCTGGGCGACGGGACCGCGGCAGCACCCGCAGCGCGTCCCCCATGTCGGCCACTTCCAGCACCTTCATCCCGGGCGGCACCTTGCCCGGATCACCCGGTACGAGCGCGTGCGTGAAGCCCAGCCGGTGCGCCTCGGCGAGCCTGCGCTGGACGCCCGTGACCCGTCTGACCTCGCCCGCGAGGCCCACCTCGCCGATCGCGACGAGATTCTTCGGCAGCGGGGTGTCGCTCGCGGCGGAGGCCAGGGCGAGCGCGATCGCCAGGTCGGCGGCCGGCTCCGACAGCTTCACCCCGCCGACCGTCGCGGAGTAGATGTCCCGCTTGCCGAGCGCGCTGATCCGGCCGCGCTGCTCCAGCACGGCCAGCATCATCGACACCCGGGACGTCTCCAGCCCGGACGTGGTCCGCCGGGGGGAGGGGATCTGGGAGTCCACGGTCAGCGCCTGCACCTCGGCGACCAGCGGACGGCGGCCCTCCAGGGTGACCGTCAGGCAGGTCCCCGGCACCGGCTCGTCACGCCGGGTCAGGAACAGCCCGCTCGGGTCGGCCAGCCCCGTGATGCCCTCGTCGTGCAGCTCGAAGCAGCCCACCTCGTCCGTTGCCCCGTACCGGTTCTTCACGCCCCGCACCAGGCGCAGCCGCGCGTGCCGGTCGCCCTCGAAGTGCAGGACGACGTCGACCAGGTGCTCCAGCAGGCGGGGGCCGGCGATCGCCCCGTCCTTCGTGACGTGCCCCACCAGCAGCGTGGACATGCCGCGCTCCTTGGACGCCCGGATCAGCGCCCCCGCGACCTCCCGGACCTGGGCCATGCCGCCGGGCGCGCCGTCGATCTCCGGGGAGGCGACCGTCTGCACCGAGTCCATGATCAGCAGGGACGGCTTGACCGCGTCCAAGTGGCCGAGGACGGCCGCCAGATCGGTCTCGGCGGCCAGATACAGGTCGTCGTGCAGGGCGCCGATGCGGTCGGCGCGCAGCCGCACCTGGCTCGCCGACTCCTCACCGGTGACATAGAGGGTGCGGTGCTCGGAGCTCGCCGCCTTGGCCGCCACGTCCAGCAGCAGCGTGGACTTGCCGACGCCCGGCTCGCCGGCGAGCAGTACGACCGCGCCCGGCACCAGCCCGCCGCCGAGCACCCGGTCCAGCTCGGCCACGCCGGTGGAGCGGGCGGTGGCCTGACGGCCGTCGACCTGGCCGATGGGCACCGCGGACGTCGTCACGCGGCCCGGTGCCGTCGTACGGACCGCGGGCGCGCCGTACTCCTCGACCGTGCCCCAGGCCTGGCACTCGGGGCAGCGGCCGAGCCACTTGGCCGTCTGCCAGCCGCACTCCGTGCAGCGGTAGGACGGCCGGTCCTTGGTGGTCTTCGTACGGGCAGCCATGCGCAAACCGTAGCCCGCGGCACTGACAACGCCCCGGGGGCCACCTGTGGGTGGTCGGGTCCCGGCCACGGCGGGTCGGGTTCGAGCCACGGAATCCGAGGTTCCTGTCCCCTATTGAGGGATCGTTTCACCCGTACGAATTAAAAGTGCTCAAGCCGCAGGAAGGGGCACACTCCCGCCGCCTACGGTCGCACGGGTGATGAGCAGCAGTCCGGAGACCACGACCCGCACCACCGGCGCGCACCGGGCGCACCGGGAGGCGCGTGACCGAGCCGCCGCGCGCACCCTCGCGCAGCGGCCGCCGGAGCGCTACGAACCGTACCTGGACGGCCTGTTCACCTACTGCCTGTCGGTCCTGTGCGACCACGACGCGGCCACCACCGCCCTCGGGGACGTCCTCGCCCTCGCCGAGCGGCGCGGACAGCGCGTCCCGCAGACCGCCGCCGACCGCAGGGCCTGGCTGTACGCGCTGGCCCGCTGGGCGTGCCTGCGCGGGCTGGCCGAGGCCAAGCAGAAACGTCAGTCCACGCACGCGGCGGGCCGCCCCCGGGCCGGCGGGCCCGCCCCCGAGCCGGCCGTCGAGCCCGAGGTCGAGGAGCAGCGGCGCCGCGAACTCGCCCTGCTGGCCTGGCCCGAGGCGGCCGGCACCAGCCCCGAGCAGCGCGAGGCGCTGGAGCTCGCCGTCCGCCACCACCTCGCCCACCACGAGGTCGCCGCCGTCCTCGGCATGGAGCCCGCCACCGCACGCGAACTGCTCGCCTCCGCCGCCTGCGAGGTCGAGCGGACCCGCGCGGCCCTCGCTGTCGTCCGCGCCGGCGGCTGCCCGAGCGTCGCCCACCTCACCGGCGACAGCCGGCTGGTCCTCAGCACCGCCCTGCGCCGCGAACTGGTCCGGCACGTCGACGACTGCCCGCGCTGCCGTCGTACCGCCGAGCGCGCCGCGCCCGGCCACTGGCCCGGCGCCACGGTCACCCCCGCCGAGCTGCCCGTGCTCCCGGCCCCGCGCGCGGCCCTGCACACCGCCCTCGCGCACCCCACGCGCGCGCGGGGAGCGGCCGTCCCGCGCTTCGACCGGCGCGGCTTCCCGATGGACCCCAAGGACCGCGCGGCCCGCCGCGACCGCATCCGCGCGCGGGCCGTCACCACGACCGTCGTCGCCACCGTCGTCGCCGCGCCCGTGCTCGCCCTGTGGGCCGCCTACCGGGGCACCCCGACCGCCGAGGCGGAGGCCCGCTCCGCCACCGCGCGCGAGGCGCAGGGCCCCGACGCCCTCGGCAGCGACACCGCCGGCGGCTACGAGAACGCCGGCAACGCGCGCGTGAAGCCCAGCGCCCACCCCTCCGCCAAGGACGGCGAGGCGGACGTCTCCGTGGAGGTCGTCAGCGTCGCCGGAGCCGACAAGACGGGCTCCGGACACCTCGCGGTCAGCGCCGGCACCGACGGCGACACCACCCTCATCACCCTCACCGCCACCGGCTCCGGCCCCGTCCACTGGTCCGCGTCCACCACGGCGCCCTGGCTCTACCTCAGCCAGTCCTCGGGAATCCTGGACCCCGGCGAGACGTTGACGATCAAGGTGAACGTCGACCAGCTGACCGAACCCCACGGCCACTGGCAGGCCCAGCTGGCGATCGCCCCCGCCGGCTCGGTCGTCACCATCGACGGCTACGGCCCCGCCCCCCGCACCGGCCCCACCCCACCCGACACGACCAGCCCTGACCCGACGCCGACCAGTTCCGCGCCGACGACCCCGCCCCCCTCCAGCGAGCCCCCGACCCCGACCGACCCGCCGTCCACACCACCCAGCGACCCGCCGACCGATCCGGGGAGCCCGACGCCGTCCCCGTCCGACTCCGCCTCAGGACGGGCCGACGGCACCCCCAGCCCCTCGGGCCAAACCCCCTAGGCTTCCCGGTGTGCTGGAGACCATCGTGTTCGACGTCGGCGAGACGATCACACGAGACGACCGCTACTGGGCTCGCTGGGCCGACTGCATGCGACCCATGCCCCGGGCCGAAGTGGCGGCCCGGCTGAGACGCCATGCGCAAACTACGCCTCGCGGCGCCCCGGAAGGCTCACACGGGCCCGGCCTTACCCCTACCCTGACAGTGACGAAGCTGCTGGGAGGGGCAAGGCCGTGATGTCCGCAGATGCTACGCCGGACCCGTACGCCGACCCGTTGAAGTTCGGCCAGAGAGTTCAGATCATCCGCGAGCGTCGCGGTATGACGCAGACACAGCTCGCCGGTCTCATCGGCATTTCACCGCACACCCTTCGGAAGATCGAGAACGGGCAGCAGAAGGCTCCCGGCCTGGAGATGGTCCTGAGGATCGCGGAGGCTCTGAGGGTCCGGGACCTGGCCGACCTCACCGGTCGCCCTGAGGCTCATGTCGACCTGTTCGCCGGACCAGGGCATCCCCGCTTGGCGGCTGTGCGGGCGGCCATCGACAGCTTCCCCCTCATGGCCGACGTCGAGCCTCCGTCCGTGAGACATCTGGAAGCGCGGTTGCATGCGGCCTGGAAGGCGCGGCACGCAGCGGAGAACCACCGGGAGGCAATCGGGAAGCTCCTGCCGGACTTGATCAGGGACGCCCAGGTGCTCGTTCGCCATGCCGACAGTTCTGCCGACCGCCGCAGCGCACAGGCCCTGCTCTCGCAGACCTACAGCCTGAGCCAGTTCTTCGTCGCCTATCAGCCCGACGCTTCCCTGCTCTGGCGGGTCGCCGAGCGAGGGATGGTCGCCGCCCAGGAAAGCGAGGACCCCCACACGATCGGCGTGGCCGCGTGGCTGTTGGCCCAGGCACACCGGGACAGCGGCGCACGCCACTTCGACGCTGCCGACGCCGTCAACGCGGAGGCCGTCCGCTTCCTCGAACCCCTGCTGCCCGACGCCACCGAAGACGTCCTCGCCATCGCCGGGGCCCTGCAATTCGAGCTGGGTTACACCGCCGCCCGCCGCCGGGAAACCGGTGCCGCATGGCGGCACTGGGACAAAGCGAACACCATGGCGTCTCGGCTGCCCAGCGGCTACTACCACGCCGTCACCTCGTTCTCGCAGGCCATCATGGGCGCGCACGCCGTCACCGTGGCGGTCGAGCTGCATCAGGGTGGCGAGTCGGTACGGCAGGCGGCGATGGCGGATCAGAGCGTCATCAAGTCCCGCCCGCGACGGGCGCGGCACCGGATCGAAGAGGCCCGCGGTTACCAGTTGGACAACCAGCGCGACACCGCTGTCGCCTCTCTTGAGAAAGCGTTCGAGGCGGCACCAGAGACGATCCGCTACAACGGCTACGCCAAGACGATCCTGCTTGAGGAGATCGAGTCGACCCAGGCGGCCCGTCGCCGCCGGGCCGCTGACCTGGCAGCGAAGATCGGGCTGCTCGCTGCCTGAGCGTAGCGACCGGATTACGGTCGGCGATCCCTCGCAGGCGCTTCTACGGTCATAGCCAAGGACCCCCGCGACCGCGCTAACGGTCCGGGGGCATGGCCAACGCTGTCTAGGAGCGCCAACATGCCGAACGGTACAACCCCGTTCATGCCCGCGGCCACGATGACCATTCGGGTCTACACGGTGAACCGCGCCGGAGTCGTCACCCAGAACCGCGGCCCGGTCGGTGTCCTGCCCCACGACCGGCCGCTGCCGCTGTCGACGGCGTTCCCGCCGTGCCGGTGCCCGCGCTGCCGTGCCGGGAAGACGGTGAGCCGGTGAGCGCTGTCACGGACTGCACCGGCGGCGCTGAGCTGACGGACATCGCGACGATGCGGGAGACCGCGGACCCCGGCAGTCAGGGCCTGCGTCACCACTGGGACCAGCAGATGGCCATCATCGTGCAGACGGCCGGCGTCAAACGCTGGCAGCTGTGGGCCCCGCCCGTCGAGGCGCCCATGCGCGAGTACAACGAGTCCTGGCGTGTCTGGCAAGACAGCTACATCCCCGACTGGGAAGCAGCCGGCCCCGACCTGGAGATCGACCTTCACACCGGCCAGTCACTGCTTCTTCCGCGCGGCTGGGTCCACAACCCGCATGTCACCGACACCACCGAACACAGCGTGCACCTGACGTTCGCGATCCGCGAGCGAACGCCGATCTGGCTCGCGGAGAAGCTCATCGAAGGAGCCATCACCGATCCCTCGTTCCGCCGCGTCATCCTGCCCGGCGACATCCACGGCACTGCCCTGACCGACCACCTACGGGAAACCCGCCAGACTCTCGTGTCCTACCTCGACGAGATCGATCTCGACAGCCTCACCCCGGCGCTGCGCAGGGCCGCCGTCACAGAGTTGGAGTACACGACCTGATCCCTTCCGAACTGCCCCGCTCCCCTGTTCCCCTGTGGCGGACGGGCGGGGCCAGCACCTCTCACCGCGATGCACGGCACCAGATCCCGCCCCCTGATCCGGGCCGATCCAAACGAAAGTCCCTCAGGCGTCCTGGGAAGCCGGTCCTGGGTCCGCCGGATGCGGGGCCACCAAGGGCAGCTGGGACGCCAGTCGCTGTTCGCACAGTTCGACCAGGCGGTCGTAGCCGGCCTTGCCCATCAGCTCGGTCAGTTCGGCGCGGTAGGAGACGTAGACCGGCTCGCCCGCGCCGTGCGCCGAGGTCGCCGACGTGCACCACCAGTGCAGGTCGTGGCCGCCCGGGCCCCAGCCCCGCCGGTCGTACTCGCCGATGGACACCTGGAGCACGCGCGTGTCGTCGGGACGGTCGATCCAGTCGTACGTCCGCCGGACCGGCAGCTGCCAGCACACGTCCGGCTTGGTCTCCAGCGGCTCCCGGCCCTCCTTCAGGGCCAGGATGTGCAGCGAGCAGCCGGCGCCGCCCGCGAACCCGGGCCGGTTCTGGAAGATGCACGAGCCCTGGAAGGGGCGCGTCTGCCGGGAGCCCTCGTCGTCCTCCGAGACCCAGCCGTGCCGCGTGCCCTCGTCGTGGTGCTGCCAGATCTCCGGCGTGAGCCTCGCCACGAACCCGGCGACCCGCTTCTCGTCGTCCTCGTCGGAGAAGTGCGCTCCCAGCGTGCAGCACCCGTCGTCCGCGCGGCCCGCCTCGATGCCCTGGCAGCCGCTCCCGAAGATGCAGTTCCAGCGAGAGGTCAGCCATGTCAGATCGCAGCGGAAGACCTGCTCGTCGTCCGCCGGATCAGGAAACTCCACCCACGCGCGCGGGAAGTCCAGCCCCTGCTCGTCACTCACCGGGGAGGACGCGGCGGCCCTGCCGGTCTTGTCGCTCTTGCCGGACTTCGCCTTCTTCGTCTTTGGCACGCGTCCAGGGTAAGTCGCCCGCGACCACTCGGAGGACCGTGGAGGAGCGATGTGGCAGTAGCGTGCCGTACATGAGACTCGGTGTCCTCGACGTGGGTTCGAACACGGTGCATCTGCTGGTGGTGGACGCCCACCCCGGCGCCCGCCCCCTGCCCGCGCACTCGCATAAGGCCGACCTGCGGCTCGCCCAGCTCCTCGACGACGACGGCGCCATCGGCGACCACGGCGTCGACCAGCTGATCGCCGTCGTCAAGGACGCCCTCCAGGCGGCCGAGGACAAGGGCGTCGAGGACCTGCTCCCCTTCGCGACCTCCGCCGTCCGCGAGGCCACCAACGCCGACGACGTCCTCACGCGCGTGGAGAACGAGACCGGCGTACGACTCCAGGTCCTCAGCGGCGCCGAGGAGGCCCGGCTCACCTTCCTCGCCGTACGCCGCTGGTTCGGCTGGTCCGCCGGAAAACTCCTGGTCCTGGACATCGGCGGCGGCTCCCTGGAGATCGCCTTCGGCCTGGACGAGGAACCCGACGCCGCCGTCTCCCTCCCCCTCGGCGCCGGGCGCCTCACCGCCGCCCGCCTCCCCGACGACCCCCCGCACCCCGACGACGTCCGCGCCCTGCGCCGCGACGTCCGCGCCGAGATCGCCCGCAACGTCGGCGAATTCAGCCGCTTCGGCGCCCCCGACCACGTCGTCGCCACCTCCAAGACCTTCAAGCAGCTGGCCCGCATAGCCGGCGCCGCCCGCAGCGCCGACGGCCTCTACGTCCAGCGCGAACTCAAACGCGAATCCCTGGAAGCCTGGGTCCCCCGCCTCGCCGGCATGACCACCGACCAGCGCGCCGAACTCCCCGGCGTCTCAGAAGGCCGAGCCGGCCAGCTCCTCGCCGGCGCCCTGGTCGCCGAGGGCGCGATGGACTTGTTCGGCGTGGAGAGCCTGGAAATCTGCCCGTGGGCCCTGAGAGAGGGCGTGATCCTCCGCCGCCTCGACCACATGGACTCCGACAAGTAGGGGGCGCCCCGTAAGGGGCGCGGGGAACTGAGCGACAAGCCACAACGCACCCGCACCCGCGCAAATGGCATTGCTCACAACGGCGAAGAGGCACCCGACACCCGAGCCACCCAACCTCGTAAGGTGACGGACGTGGCTGAACCAAGGGACGTCCCCGTGGCTGACCCAACGGACGTGAACATCGCACTGTCGACAGCCTCCGTGTACCCGGAGTCCACCGCGACCGCCTTCGAGATCGCGGCCCGACTCGGCTACGACGGCGTCGAGGTCATGGTGTGGACCGACCCGGTCAGCCAGGACATCGAGGCCCTGCGCCGCCTCTCCGACCACCACGGCATCCCCATCCTCGCCGTCCACGCCCCCTGCCTGCTCATCACCCAGCGGGTCTGGTCCACCGACCCCTGGACCAAACTTCAGCGGGCCCGGACGGCAGCCGAGAAGCTCGGCGCGTCCACCGTCGTCGTACACCCCCCGTTCCGCTGGCAGCGGCAGTACGCCCGGGACTTCGTGAACGGGATCTGGCGGATGGCGAACGAGACGGACGTGCGGTTCGCCGTCGAGAACATGTACCCCTGGCGCTACCGCGACCGCGAGATGCTGGCCTACGCCCCCGACTGGGACGTCACCAAGGACGACTACCGGCACTTCACGATCGACCTCAGCCACGCCGCCACCGCCCGCACCGACGCGCTGGGCATGGCCGCCCGCATGGGCGACCGCCTCGGCCACGTCCACCTCGCCGACGGCCGCGGCTCCGCCAAGGACGAGCACCTCGTCCCCGGACGCGGCACCCAGCCCTGCGCCGAACTGCTGCACGGCCTCGCCACGAGCGGCTTCGACGGCCACGTCGTCATCGAGGTCAACACGCGGCGCGCGATGTCCGGCGCCGAACGCGAGGCCGACCTCGCCGAGGCCCTGGCCTTCACCCGCGCCCACCTGGCCGCCGGCGCGAAGGTACCCCGACGATGAGCGAGACGTCCGCGCGCGGCAGGGACGGCGGGGCCTCCGGGCGCCGCCGGGGCCGGCCGCCGCGCACCGAGTCCGCCGGCACCCGCGACCGCATCCTCGGCGCCGCCCGCGAGGAGTTCTCCGAACGCGGCTACGAGAAGACGTCCGTACGCGGCATCGCCAAGGCCGCCGGCGTCGACTCCGCGCTCGTCCACCACTACTTCGGCACCAAGGAGCAGGTCTTCGAGGCGGCCATCGCCGTCGCCTTCGCCCCCGCCCTGGCCGAGCCGAACGCGCTGACCGAAGGACCCCTGGACGGCGTGGGGGAGCGGATGACCCGCTTCATCTTCGGCATCTGGGAGAACCCCACGACCCGCACCCCGCTCCTCGCGATCGTGCGCTCGGCCGTCAACAACGACACCGCCGCCGCCGTCTTCCGCCGCCTGATCGCCGGCCAGGTGCTGCGCCGCGTCGCCGCCCAGGTGAACCTGCCCGACCCGGAGCTGCGCGCCGAGCTGGCGGCGGCGCAGCTGGTGGGCGTGGCGATGATGCGGTACGTGATCAAGCTGGAGCCGCTGGCCTCGGCCGACCCGGAGCAGATCATCGCCAGGGTGGCACCCGTCGTACAGCACCACCTGACGGCCACCTGAGCCGGAGGGGTCCCGGGGCCGGGCCGTGGAACACGCGTCCCGCATTCCGGACAAGCGTGTCCAGCAGTTGGAGCGGCGGCGTAGTCTCGTAGGGAGTCAGAACTCCCAGAAGGACAGTGAAGGAGCGAGCGACGATGCCCGAGCTGAGGTCCCGCACAGTCACCCACGGCCGCAACATGGCGGGCGCCCGCGCCCTTATGCGCGCCTCCGGTGTACCCGGTGCGGACATCGGCCGGAAGCCGATCATCGCGGTCGCCAACTCCTTCACCGAGTTCGTGCCGGGCCACACCCACCTGCAGCCCGTCGGCCGGATCGTCAGCGAGGCGATCACCGAGGCCGGCGGCATCCCGCGCGAGTTCAACACGATCGCCGTGGACGACGGCATCGCGATGGGCCACGGCGGCATGCTGTACAGCCTGCCCTCCCGCGACCTGATCGCGGACTCGGTTGAGTACATGGTGGAGGCCCACTGCGCAGACGCCCTGGTCTGCATCTCCAACTGCGACAAGATCACCCCGGGCATGCTGCTGGCGGCGCTCCGCCTCAACATCCCCACGGTGTTCGTCTCCGGCGGCCCGATGGAGTCCGGCCGCGCCACCCTCGTCGACGGCACGGTCCGCACGCTCGACCTGGTCGACGCGATCTCCGACGCCGTCAACGACAAGATCTCCGACGAGGACATCCTCCGTATCGAGGAGAACGCCTGCCCGACCTGCGGCAGCTGTTCCGGCATGTTCACCGCCAACTCGATGAACTGCCTCACCGAGGCCATCGGCCTCTCCCTGCCCGGCAACGGCTCGGTCCTCGCCACCCACACCGCGCGCAAGCAGCTCTACGTCGACGCCGCCCGCACGGTCATGGACATCACCCGCCGCTACTACGAGCAGGACGACGAGTCCGTCCTCCCCCTGAACGTCGCCACCTTCCAGGCCTTCGAGAACGCCATGGCCCTGGACATCGCGATGGGCGGCTCCACCAACACGATCCTGCACCTGCTGGCCGCCGCGCAGGAGGGGGGCGTCCCCTTCGGCCTGGAGCAGATCGACGCGGTCTCCCGCCGCGTCCCCTGCCTGGCGAAGGTCGCGCCCAACGTCGCGAAGAACCGCACGTACTACATGGAGGACGTGCACCGCGCCGGCGGCATCCCCGCCCTCCTCGGCGAACTGCACCGTGCGGGCCTGCTCAACGAGGACGTGCACGCCGTGCACAGCCCGTCCCTCGCCGACTGGCTGAAGACCTGGGACGTCCGCGGCGGCTCCCCGTCCCCCGAGGCGGTCGAACTCTGGCACGCGGCCCCCGGCTGCGTCCGCTCCGCCGAGGCGTTCTCCCAGTCCGAGCGCTGGGAGGCCCTGGACGACGACGCCGAGGGCGGCTGCATCCGCTCCGCCGAGCACGCCTACTCCAAGGACGGCGGCCTGGCCGTCCTCAAGGGCAACCTCGCCGTCGACGGCTGCGTGGTGAAGACCGCCGGTGTCGACGAGTCCATCTGGACCTTCGAGGGCCCGGCCGTGGTCTGCGAGTCGCAGGAGGAGGCCGTCCAGCGGATCCTCACTCAGGAGGTCACGGACGGCGACGTCGTCGTCATCCGCTACGAGGGCCCCAAGGGCGGCCCCGGCATGCAGGAGATGCTCTACCCGACCTCGTACCTGAAGGGCCGCGGCCTGGGCAAGACCTGCGCCCTGATCACCGACGGCCGCTTCTCCGGCGGCACCTCCGGCCTCTCCATCGGCCACGCCTCCCCCGAGGCGGCCTCCGGCGGCACGATCGCCCTCGTCCAGGACGGCGACCGCATCCGCATCGACATCCCCAACCGCACCATCGAACTCCTCGTCGACGACGCCGAACTGGCCCGTCGCGAACAGTCCCTCAACGGCACCTACGCCCCCAAGAACCGCACCCGCAAGGTCTCCGCGGCCCTCCGCGCCTACGCCGCCATGGCAACCAGCGCCGACAAGGGCGCAGTCCGAGACGTCACCAGGCTGGGCTGACCACCCCCGCTTCCAGGGCCGCCCCGACACCGGGGCGGCCCTTTGACCTAGGCCCAGACACACGCGCCCCAAAGGCCGACGCGGCTGTACGGCTCCGCCACGTGGGCGCGACCAGCTACCGCACGGGCGCCTCGACGCCGACAGTGCGGCAACGCGCCCCAAAGGGGCGCGGGACACTGTTCGATATGCGGCTCCGCCGCGCGGGCGCGACAAGCCACAACGCGCCGTCAGTGGAAAACGCGCCCCCGGCCGGCAGGCCCCCTCACCAGTCCGACGGCTCCGCGTCCACCCCGAACACCGTCCCGTCCGCCACCCCGGCGAACACATGGGAACCGGCGACCACCGGTGAGGGCAACGCCGCCGCCACCCGGTCCGAGGCCCCGCCGACATGCGCCCGCGTCTGGCCGGCGAACCTCCCCTCACGGACGCCCACCGCGATCACCCGCCCGTCCGCCGCCGCCAGATACACGTACCGCCCGTCGACCACCGGCGCCGAACCCCGGCTCACCGCGGTCTCCAGGTGCCACACCCGCCGCCCGGCGCCCACGTCGACCGCGTCCAGCGCCCCCTCCGCACCCAGCACGTACACCACCCCGCCCCGCACCACCGCCCGCGCGTCCGCACGCGGCGCCGGAAGCTTCACGCGCCGGGACGCCCGCTTTCCCGGCTCGTACCGCAGAACGGCGTCCGTGTCGCCGTACACCGGATCGGCGGCCAGGAAGAACACGGCACCCCCGTCGGCGCCGACCGGCCGCAGGCTCCCTCGCAGCCGTGCCTCCCAGCGCACTGCCCCCGAGGCGGGGTCCACCGCCGTGACGTGGCTGCTGCCACCGTCGTCGGACGTCGTCGTCGCGTAGACCAGGCCGTCCCCGGCGAACGAGTCGACGCGTGCCACACCGGAGCCGGGCAGCCGCCGCTGCCACTTCGCGGCGCCGGACGCGCTGTCCACCCCGGTGAGCGTGCCGTCGGCGTGCGTGAGCAGCAGCATGTGCGCGGTGTAGCCGAGACCGGCGTACGCCGACAGGTCCCGCTCCCAGCGGGTACGGCCCGACGCGGGATCGAGCCCGGCCACGTGCCGTCCGTTCCCGCTCACGACCTGCACCAGCCCGCCCGACACGACCGGCGGCCCGCTCCACCGCGCCCCGGTGACGGCATGCCGCCACAGCAGACGGCCGTCGGCCGGATCGAGCGCGTACACCGCGCGGGAGCGGCCGCACACCAGCTTCCCCGCCCCGTACGCACACTGCGGCGTGCCCTCGCCCGCGCCGGCCGGCTTGGCCCGCCAGGCATCGAACGCCGTGGACGCCGTACGGGGCGCGGCCTCCCTCGGCCCGGCCCCGCCACCGCCGAGCAGCAACGCCGACACACCCGCCCCGGCCACGGCCAGCCCGATGCCGCCCGCGACCAGAGCCATCCGCCGCCGGCGCCGCCGCACCCGCCCCACCGCCGGCACCGATACCGACCCCGGCACCTGTACGGGCACCGACGCGGCCCCCGGCTCGGCCACACACTCTGCCCCGGCCTCTCCGGCCTCCCCGGCGTCCGCGACCTCCCCGCTCCGCTGCGCCGGTATGAACGCCTGCGTGTCGTACGACGCCGCCACCGACCGCAGGTCCCGCATCAGCTCGTCCGGGGTCGGCCGCTCCTCCGGCTCCTTGGCCAGGCAACGCAGCACCAGCGGCGCCAGGTTCTCCGGCACACCGGTCAGATCGGGCTCGTCGTGCACCACCTGGTAGGCGACGATGTACGGGCTGTCGGAGTCGAACGGCCCCCGCCCCGTCGCCGCGTGCACCATCACCGAACCGAGCGCGAAGATGTCCGCGGCGGGCCCCACCTCCCGCGGCCGCCGGAACTGCTCGGGCGCCATGAAGGGCGGCGTGCCGATCAACTTCCCGGTCTCGGTGCGCAGTTCGCTGTCCTTGGGGAGCGAGATGCCGAAGTCGATGACCTTCGGTCCGTCCTCGGCGAGCAGCACGTTGCTGGGCTTGAGATCCCGGTGCACGACCCCGACCCGGTGGATGTCCCGCAGCGCCTCCGCGAGCCCGGCCATCAGCCGGCGCAACTGGCCCGGCTCCATGGGTCCGTTCCGCTTCACCTGCTCCGACAGGGTCGGGCCGGGGATGAACAACGTGGCCATCCAGGGCCGTTCACCCTCCGGATCGGCGTCCACCACCGGCGCGGTGAAGGCGCCGCTCACCCGCCGGGCGGCCGCCACCTCCTGCCGGAAACGCCCCCTGAACTCGGGGTCCTTGGCGAACTCGGCGTGCACGACCTTCACCGCGAGCTTCAGTCCCGACGTACTGCGCGCCAGGTGCACCACACCCATCCCGCCGGAACCCAGACAGGACTCCAGCCGGTAGTGACCGGCGTATTCGGGACGTTCCGCTTCCGCGCCCGCCCCGGGCCCGTGCTGTGGCGTCACTGGGACCACCCCCGACCACCCCCGTGCTGTTCGACCGCGCGCGCGACGCACGGAGCCTAGTCGATGACTCGTACGAGACAGAGGCGGCTTGCTAGCGTTCGCGTGCGAGTCGCGCACATGTGTCTTATGGCGCGAACGAGCGGATCCGCGAAGCAACGGATGCGCGAAGCAACGGAACGGATCAACGGATCAGCGCGGCCCAGTGAGGGACACGGGGCCGGACCGGGGGAGGACGTCATGGCAGTCGAACAGGTCACCGAGGCCGGAGGCACCGACGAGGAACGCACGCTGACGGCGCGGTCCGCCACCGTGCACTCCTACTCCGTCGCCCCGGGCGTCCGCCTCAACGTCCGCAGCGGCCCCGGCACCGGCTACGGCATCGTCCGCGTCCTCGCCGAGGGCGCCAAGATCCGCATCTACTGCCAGTCCCCGGGCACGACGGTCACCGGCCCGTACGGCACCTCGAACATCTGGGACAACATCGGCAGCGGCGAGTACGTCTCGGACGCCTACATCCTCACCGGCAGCGACGGCTACGTGGCAGACCGCTGCGGCTGACGGCGCGAACCGACGGCGGGGGCCGACCGGCCTGGACCGACGGCGGGGGCCGACCGGCGGGGGCCGACCGGCGGGGGCCGACCGGCGTGGACCGACGGCGGGGGCCGACCGGCGGGGGCCGACCGGCGTGGACCGACGGCGCGAACCGACGGCGCGGGCCGACGGCGGGGGCCGACCGGCGTGGACCGACGGCGGGGGCCGACCGGCGGGGGCCGACGGCGCGAACCGACGGCGCGGGCCGACGGCGGGGGCCGACGGCGGGGGCCGACCGGCGTGGACCGACGGCGGGGGCCGACTGGCGGGGGCCGACCGGCGCGGCCGACCGTCGCGGGCGACCCTGCCCCCGAGCCCGCGCCCCGGCGGCGCCATAATCGTCCCGTGAGCGACGAACCCGGCACCCCGGACACCCCCGCGGGCTCGACAGGCGCCGCCCCCGGCGGGCCGCGGCCCGAGCCCCTGCGTTTCTTCGGCACGTCCTGGGTCGAGCACGACCAGGGCTACGGCGCCCGCCGCGCCGGAGTCGCCGTCGGCTCGCTCGTCGCGGCGGCCGTCTCCTGCCTGGTCCTGCGCTTCGCCTACCAGGGCATCCAGATCGCCGACACCGGCACCTTCGTGACCGTGCTCATCATCGCCATGTTCGCGATCTGCAGCGCCCTCGCCTTCCGCAACACCTGGGAGGGCTTCGGCAAGCGGCACGACCCGGCCCGCCAGGCGTCCCTGCGCGGCCTGCTCGCGATCGGCTTCGTCGGCTCCCTGCTCGCCTACTTCTTCCGCTCCCTCACCGAGGCACCCGGCGAACGGCTGTACCGCGAGGAGTACGACACGGCCCGCGCCGAACACGAACGCCGCACCGCCCGCCGCACCGGCAACCCGAAGAAGAAACGCCGCAAATAGCCGACACACCAGGTCGGCGCGCCGCCCGTACCGGCTCGCCGGTCGCCCCCTGTCGCCGCGCCCGCCCCGCTCGACACCATGGCCCCATGACGACCAGCACCCGGGCCCACTCCTTCAACGCGGCCGCCGCCCAGTACGCCGAGAACCGCCCCTCCTACCCGCCCGCCCTGCTCGACGCAGTCGAGGAACTGGCCGGGCGTCCCCTGTCCGGCGCCCGCGTCGTGGACGTCGGCGCCGGTACCGGTATCGCGACCGCCCTGCTGCACGCCCGGGGCGCCGACGTGCTCGCCGTCGAACCCGGGGCGGGCATGACCGCCGAGTTCCGCCGCAGGCACCCCGGCATCCCGGTCGTCCGGGGCAACGGCAACGCGCTCCCCGTCGCCGACGCACGGGCCGACTTCCTCACCTACGCCCAGGCCTGGCACTGGACCGACCCGGCGCGCTCGGTGCCGGAGGCGCTGCGCGTGCTGCGTCCCGGGGGTGCGCTCGCGCTGTGGTGGAACACGGAGGCCCTCGACGTCGAGTGGATCGCCGAGGCCGCCGGCCGCACCGGCCGCTTCCTCGGCATCGACCTCGTCGCCGAGAAACAGAAGGCGGCCCGGCACACCGACCTCGCCGACCCCAGCGGACGCCTCCGCTTCACCCGGCGCGAGGTCCGCTGGAGCCGTCGCGTGCCCATCGACACCCACCTCGCCAACATCGGCAGCCACTCGGCGTTCCTCGTCCTGCCCGAGCACCGCCGGACCGCCTTTCTCGACGAGGAGCGCGCCCACCTGCTGAACGTCTTCCCCGACGGCATCGTCGAGGAGACGTACGACGTCCTCCTCCTGGTCGCCGTCACCCTCACCCCCTGACGCCACCGCCCACCAGATCAAGGGTCCGCGCGGCGGCCGGCTCACCCAGCCGGCCGCCGCGCCCCTTGACGTGACCGCGGCCCGAGACACATTATTCATCACATGATGAATTACTCGACGGGCCCGGCCACCGAGCCACCCGCCCCGGAGCCACCCGCGCCCGAGTCACGCGCGTCCGAGTCGTCCGCCCCCCACGCCGTCCGCGCCCACGACCTCACCGTCGCCCGAGGCCCCCGCACCGTCCTGCACCACCTCGGCTTCACCGTCCCCCGCGGACAGATCACCGGACTGCTCGGCCCCTCCGGCTGCGGCAAGTCGACCCTCATGCGCTCCATCGTCGGCACCCAGGCCAAGGTCACCGGCACCCTCGACGTCCTCGGCCACCCGGCCGGCCACCCCGCCCTGCGCAGCCGCCTCGGCTACGTCACCCAGGCACCCTCCGTCTACGGCGACCTCACCGTCCGGCAGAACCTGGAGTACTTCGCGGCGATCCTCGACCCCGGCCGCGCGGCCGCCGAACGCCGCCACGAACACGTCACCCGCGCCATCGCCGACGTCGACCTCACCAGCCACGCCGACGTCCTCGCCGGCCACCTCTCCGGCGGCCAGCGCGGCCGCGTCTCCCTCGCCGTCGCCCTCCTCGGCGCCCCCGAACTCCTCGTCCTCGACGAACCCACCGTCGGCCTGGACCCCGTCCTCCGCCGCGACCTGTGGAGCCTCTTCCACCACCTCGCCGCCGACCGGGGCGCCACCCTCCTCGTCTCCTCCCACGTCATGGACGAGGCCGAGCGCTGCCACCGCCTCCTCCTCATGCGCGAGGGCGAGATCCTCGCCGACGGCACCCCCGACGCCCTGCGCACCCGCACCGGCACCGACACGGTCGAGGCCGCCTTCCTCCACCTCGTCGACGAGGCCACCGCCGACAGCCGCGCCCGCAGCAAGGAGAGCACCCGATGACCACCAGCGCGCCCCACGCCGCGACCACCGGCCCCACCGCACCCCCCAGCGCCTTCAACGCCTCCCGGACCACCGCCACGGCCGCCCGCGTCCTGCGCCAGCTCCGCCACGACCCGCGCACCGTCGCGCTGATGGTCCTCGTCCCCTGCGTGATGCTCGTCCTGCTCCGCTACGTCTTCGACGCCAGCCCGCACACCTTCGACAACATCGGCGCCTCCCTGCTCGGCATCTTCCCGCTGATCACGATGTTCCTCGTCACCTCCATCGCCACCCTGCGCGAACGCACCTCGGGCACCCTCGAACGCCTCCTCGCCATGCCGCTCGGCAAAGCCGACCTCATCGCCGGCTACGCCCTCGCCTTCGGCACCCTCGCGATCATCCAGTCCGCCCTCGCCACCGGCCTCGCCGTCTGGTTCCTCGGCCTGGACGTCACCGGCTCACCCTGGCTCCTGCTGCTCGTCGCCCTCCTCGACGCCCTGCTCGGCACCGCCCTCGGCCTCTTCGTCTCCGCCTTCGCCGCCTCCGAGTTCCAGGCGGTCCAGTTCATGCCGGCCGTGATCTTCCCCCAGCTCCTCCTCTGCGGCCTCTTCACACCCCGCGACCAGATGCACCCCGTCCTGGAGGCCCTCTCCGACGTCCTGCCGATGTCGTACGCCGTCGACGGGATGAACGAGGTCATGCGCCACACCGACATGACCGCCACCTTCGTGCGCGACGTCCTGATCGTCGCCGGCTGCGCACTGCTCGTCCTCGGCCTGGGCGCCGCGACCCTGCGACGCCGAACCGCCTGAGCCCACCGCAGGCGCCCCCGGCGTCCGCCCACCGGACAATCCGCTCACAGCCCTTCGCCGCGGTGCCAGACTGAACCCCATGAGCCAGAAAGTCGCAGTCCTCGGCACCGGCAAGATCGGCGAAGCCCTGCTCAGCGGAATGATCCGGGCCGGCTGGGCCCCCGCGGACCTCCTGGTCACCGCCCGCCGCCCCGAACGCGCCGAAGAACTCCGCACCCGCTACGGAGTCGCCCCGGTCACCAACGCCGAGGCCGCCAAGACCGCCGACACCCTGATCCTCACGGTCAAGCCCCAGGACATGGGCACCCTCCTGGACGAACTCGCCCCGCACATCCCCGCCGACCGCCTGATCATCAGCGGCGCGGCCGGCATCCCCACCTCCTTCTTCGAGGAGCGCCTGGTCGAGGGCACCCCGGTCGTCCGCGTCATGACGAACACGCCCGCCCTCGTCGACGAGGCCATGTCCGTCATCTCCGCCGGCACCCACGCCACCGCCGACCATCTCACCACCGCCGAGGACATCTTCGGCGCCGTCGGCAAGACCCTCCGCGTCCCCGAATCCCAGCAGGACGCCTGCACCGCCCTCTCCGGCTCCGGCCCCGCCTACTTCTTCTACTTGGTCGAGGCCATGACCGACGCCGGCATCCTGCTCGGCCTGCCCCGCGACAAGGCCCACGACCTCATCGTCCAGTCCGCCATCGGCGCAGCCGTCATGCTCCGCGACAGTGGCGAACACCCCGTCAAACTCCGCGAGAACGTCACCTCCCCGGCCGGTACGACCATCAACGCGATCCGCGAACTCGAGAACCACGGCGTCCGCGCCGCCCTCATCGCCGCCCTGGAAGCGGCCCGCGACCGCAGCCGCGAACTCGCCACCGGCAAGAAGGACTGAACCGCACGTTGAGGTGATGGCGATGGCCCTCATCCCCCTGGTCTGCCCCCGTCCCGACCGCGGAGGCGATCGTCTCGTTCGCTCGTTCGGGTGACAGGCGCACTATTCGAAGAGCGAAGCGAGACCGGTGCCTAGATTGATGGCATGACGACCACAGTGGCGGAAGCGGGTGGAGCCTGTTGCGCCAGGTACACCTTCCGGCTTCGTGTGTCGTCGACCGCTCGCGGCCTGCTACTAGCGGAGTGGGATCGCTGCCGGTGGGTTTGGAACGAATGCGTTGCTCGGTCGAAGAAGGCTTTCCGCGAGGGACACAAGTGCGGTCCGGCGACGCTGGACAGGATGCTGACCGCGGCCCGGGCCGCGACGCCATGGCTCGCTGCAGGTTCCTCGGTGCCGCAGCAGCAGACTGTCCGGGACTTCGGCACGTCTCGCGCGAGGGCACTGAAGGACACCAGGGAGCAAGTGCCAGCGCAGCGCCGGGCTGGAATGCCGCGCCACAAGAAGAAGCGCGAGTCCGACCCGACGCTGAACTACACGCGACGTGGCTTCCGTTTCAAGCATGGTCGGCTGCACCTGGCGGGTGGAATCGTGCTGTGTGTGGTGTGGTCTCGGGATCTGCCCGCCACGCCGTCCAGCGTGCGCGTGTACCGAGACAGTCTCGGCCACTGGTACGCGTCCTTCGTCGTTCGCGGCCAAGCTCAGCCGCTCCCGAAAACGGGTGCCGTGATCGGCGTGGACTGGGGCGTTCGCGAGACCGCGACCACTACCAGTGATGCTCACGACCTTCCCTATGCCGGGCATGGGGAGACGGCGCATACGAAGGTGTCTCGGTACGACAGGATGATGGCCCGCCGTAAACCCGCCAGGGGAAAGGCGGCGTCGAAGGGTTACCGCGAGGCCAAGAGGCTGCGGGCCAAGACTTACGCGAAGGCCGCGAGGAAGCGGCAGGACACTGCCCGTAAATGGGCCAAGAAAGTCGTGCGCGACCATGATGCGATCGCAGTGGAGGACTTTCACCCGAAGTTCCTCGCCCGGACCGGCATGGGCCGCAAGGCTGCGGACGCTGCGATCGGTGCCACCAAGGCAGCCCTGATCGAGATGGGTCGTAAGCATGGACGGGATGTGCGCCTTGTGCATCCCGCGCACACCACAATGGACTGCGCCCGGTGCGGAGCGAGAGCCAAGCACGCACTGCCGCTGTCAGAACGCACATACACCTGCACCGCATGCGGAGCCGTGTCCCCAAGGGACAAGAACTCTGCCCGCGTGATGCTCGTCCGGGCTGGTCTGGCCCCGGCTGGTGTCGAGGGCGCAAGACCTCCTGGAGCGCCGCTCCAGGAGGCAGCCTGAGCCAGAAATCTTCTTGCACAGGGGAGCAGTCAAGATGCGTCAGCACTTCGCGCGCCTCGCCACCAGCCCGCGCGCCTACCGGGCCGCGTTCAGCACGGCCGGCTTCTCCGGGTGAGCGTCCGTATGAGCGGGGAGCAACCCGATCGCCCGGTACGCCGTATCGACGATCGGCCGGGCCATCGCCCGAGCCTTCTCCGCACCCTCACGCAGCACCCCCTCCACATACGCCGGATCCGCGCACAGCTCCCTGTGCCTGGCCTGCACGGGCCGGAGAACCTCCACCACCGCGTCCGCGGTGTCCTTCTTCAAAGCGCCGTACGAGTGGTAAACGGACGACAGTGACTCAGGGTTCCCGCCTGTGCACGCTGCGAGAATCTCCAGTAGATTCGCGACGCCGGGCCGCCCCTCCCTGTCGTACTCCACCTCGCTGCCGCTGTCGGTCACGGCCCGCATGACCTTCCTCCGCACCACCTCCGGCTCGTCCAGCAGATAGACGATCCCCGGGCCCGCGTCCTCCGACTTCCCCATCTTCGACGCAGGGGCCTGGAGGTTCATCACCCGCGCGGCCACCTGCGGAGGCGTCGCCTTCGGCACCACGAACGTGTGCCCGTACCGGTGGTTGAACCGGACCGCCAGATCGCGCGCCAGCTCCACGTGCTGCGTCTGGTCGTCGCCCACCGGCACCTCGTCCGCTCCGTACGCGAGGATGTCCGCCGCCATCAGGACGGGATACGTCAGCAGCGACAGCCGCACGCTGCCACCCCGCTCCCGCTCCCGCCCGGCCTTCTCCTTGTACTGGATCATCCGCCGCATCTCGCCGTCGGTCGCCACGCACTCCAGCAGGTACGACAGTCTCGTGTGCTCGTCGACATGGCTCTGCAGGAACACCGTGCACAACCGCGGATCGAGCCCCGACGCCAGCAGCAGCGTGGCCCCCTGCCGGCTCAGCCTGCGCACCCGCGCCGGATCGTGGTCCACGGTCAGCGCGTGCAGATCGACGATGCAGAACAGGGCGTCCGAGCCGTGCTGGTCCACCTCGGCCCAGCGCCGCATGGCCCCGAGGTAGTTCCCGAGGGTCAGATGCCCGGTCGGCTTCACACCGCTGAAGACCCGCGTCATCTCTGTCTCCTTCTCCTGGTCGGGACCGCCGTCCCGACGGCCGGCTCCCGGGGTCCTGGAGGGAGAAACGAGAACGGCCGCCGAAGCGGCGGCCGTTGGGTGCATACGTGAGTACGGCCGCCGTCAGGCGGCCCACCACAGTTGGGTGCACGTACGCGTAGTCATGGCCCCCACCGTACGCCGCCGGAGCGTGTCCGGCCACGAGTTGACACACCCCGGGCTGATCCGTAAGGTTCTTCGAGTTGTTCGACGTGAGAGCCGACTCCGGTCGGTCCCCGAACAGCCATTCCGCAGGTACCAGCCACAACTCGGCGATCCGTCGCCGTTTCTTTGGCGCGCGTATGTGCGAAATGAGGAATCCGCGTTCGAAAGGGCGCAGGCCCCCGATTAGCTCGGGAGCAAGGAATCCGCTAAAGTCTCACTCGTCGGAACGGCCCAACGGCCGAGAAGACAACTCCCGCTGACTGGGAATCAGACGCCGAAAGGATCTGATAGAGTCGGAAACGCAAGACCGAAGGGAAGCGCCCGGAGGAAAGCCACGAGAGAGTCTCTCGGGTGAGTACAAAGGAAGCGACCGTTCCTTGAGAACTCAACAGCGTGCCAAAAATCAACGCCAGATATGTTGATACCCCGTCTCCGGTCATCACGACCGGGACGAGGTTCCTTTGAAATACACAGCGAGGACGCTGTGAACGGTCGGATCATTCCTCCGACTGTTCCGCTCTCGTGGTGCTCACCGGCTGAATTAATTTTCTGGCCGAGTAAACATTCACGGAGAGTTTGATCCTGGCTCAGGACGAACGCTGGCGGCGTGCTTAACACATGCAAGTCGAACGATGAACCTCCTTCGGGAGGGGATTAGTGGCGAACGGGTGAGTAACACGTGGGCAATCTGCCCTTCACTCTGGGACAAGCCCTGGAAACGGGGTCTAATACCGGATACGAGGTTCGGAGGCATCTTCGAACTTGGAAAGCTCCGGCGGTGAAGGATGAGCCCGCGGCCTATCAGCTTGTTGGTGAGGTAGTGGCTCACCAAGGCGACGACGGGTAGCCGGCCTGAGAGGGCGACCGGCCACACTGGGACTGAGACACGGCCCAGACTCCTACGGGAGGCAGCAGTGGGGAATATTGCACAATGGGCGAAAGCCTGATGCAGCGACGCCGCGTGAGGGATGACGGCCTTCGGGTTGTAAACCTCTTTCAGCAGGGAAGAAGCGAAAGTGACGGTACCTGCAGAAGAAGCGCCGGCTAACTACGTGCCAGCAGCCGCGGTAATACGTAGGGCGCAAGCGTTGTCCGGAATTATTGGGCGTAAAGAGCTCGTAGGCGGCTTGTCACGTCGATTGTGAAAGCCCGAGGCTTAACCTCGGGTCTGCAGTCGATACGGGCTAGCTAGAGTGTGGTAGGGGAGATCGGAATTCCTGGTGTAGCGGTGAAATGCGCAGATATCAGGAGGAACACCGGTGGCGAAGGCGGATCTCTGGGCCATTACTGACGCTGAGGAGCGAAAGCGTGGGGAGCGAACAGGATTAGATACCCTGGTAGTCCACGCCGTAAACGGTGGGAACTAGGTGTTGGCGACATTCCACGTCGTCGGTGCCGCAGCTAACGCATTAAGTTCCCCGCCTGGGGAGTACGGCCGCAAGGCTAAAACTCAAAGGAATTGACGGGGGCCCGCACAAGCGGCGGAGCATGTGGCTTAATTCGACGCAACGCGAAGAACCTTACCAAGGCTTGACATATACCGGAAACATCCAGAGATGGGTGCCCCCTTGTGGTCGGTATACAGGTGGTGCATGGCTGTCGTCAGCTCGTGTCGTGAGATGTTGGGTTAAGTCCCGCAACGAGCGCAACCCTTGTTCTGTGTTGCCAGCATGCCCTTCGGGGTGATGGGGACTCACAGGAGACCGCCGGGGTCAACTCGGAGGAAGGTGGGGACGACGTCAAGTCATCATGCCCCTTATGTCTTGGGCTGCACACGTGCTACAATGGCCGGTACAATGAGCTGCGATACCGTGAGGTGGAGCGAATCTCAAAAAGCCGGTCTCAGTTCGGATTGGGGTCTGCAACTCGACCCCATGAAGTCGGAGTCGCTAGTAATCGCAGATCAGCATTGCTGCGGTGAATACGTTCCCGGGCCTTGTACACACCGCCCGTCACGTCACGAAAGTCGGTAACACCCGAAGCCGGTGGCCCAACCCCTTGTGGGAGGGAGCTGTCGAAGGTGGGACTGGCGATTGGGACGAAGTCGTAACAAGGTAGCCGTACCGGAAGGTGCGGCTGGATCACCTCCTTTCTAAGGAGCACATAGCCGACTGCAAGCAAATGTCTTGCACGGTTGCTCATGGGTGGAACGTTGATTATTCGGCACACTCGGCCTGCTCTGGTTTCGCAAGTACTGCTTCGGCGTGGAACGCGGACGAGAGAGGGCGAGGGTGTCGGGCACGCTGTTGGGTATCTGAAGGTACGGCCGATACGGCTGCCTTCAGCTGCCGGCCCCAGTGAACTCCGGAGTGATCCGGGGGTGACGGGTGGCTGGTCGTTGTTTGAGAACTGCACAGTGGACGCGAGCATCTGTGGCCAAGTTTTTAAGGGCGCACGGTGGATGCCTTGGCACCAGGAACCGATGAAGGACGTGGGAGGCCGCGATAGTCCCCGGGGAGTCGTCAACCAGGCTTTGATCCGGGGGTTTCCGAATGGGGAAACCCGGCAGTCGTCATGGGCTGTCACCCACTGCTGAACACATAGGCAGTGTGGAGGGAACGAGGGGAAGTGAAACATCTCAGTACCCTCAGGAAGAGAAAACAACCGTGATTCCGGGAGTAGTGGCGAGCGAAACCGGATGAGGCCAAACCGTATGCGTGTGAGACCCGGCAGGGGTTGCGCGTGCGGGGTTGTGGGATCTCTCTTCTGTCGTCTGCCGGCGGCAGGACGAGTCAGAAACCGTTGATGTAGGCGAAGGACATGCGAAAGGTCCGGCGTAGAGGGTAAGACCCCCGTAGTCGAAACGTCAGCGGCTCGTTTGAGAGACACCCAAGTAGCACGGGGCCCGAGAAATCCCGTGTGAATCTGGCGGGACCACCCGCTAAGCCTAAATATTCCCTGGTGACCGATAGCGGATAGTACCGTGAGGGAATGGTGAAAAGTACCGCGGGAGCGGAGTGAAATAGTACCTGAAACCGTGTGCCTACAAGCCGTGGGAGCGTCGGAGCAAGGCTTGCCTTGTTCTCGTGACTGCGTGCCTTTTGAAGAATGAGCCTGCGAGTTTGCGGTGTGTTGCGAGGTTAACCCGGGTGGGGAAGCCGTAGCGAAAGCGAGTCCGAACAGGGCGCTTCAGTAGCACGCTCAAGACCCGAAGCGGAGTGATCTAGCCATGGGCAGGTTGAAGCGGAGGTAAGACTTCGTGGAGGACCGAACCCACCAGGGTTGAAAACCTGGGGGATGACCTGTGGTTAGGGGTGAAAGGCCAATCAAACTCCGTGATAGCTGGTTCTCCCCGAAATGCATTTAGGTGCAGCGTCGTGTGTTTCTTGCCGGAGGTAGAGCACTGGATAGGCGATGGGCCCTACCGGGTTACTGACCTTAGCCAAACTCCGAATGCCGGTAAGTGAGAGCGCGGCAGTGAGACTGTGGGGGATAAGCTCCATGGTCGAGAGGGAAACAGCCCAGAGCATCGACTAAGGCCCCTAAGCGTACGCTAAGTGGGAAAGGATGTGGAGTCGCAGAGACAACCAGGAGGTTGGCTTAGAAGCAGCCACCCTTGAAAGAGTGCGTAATAGCTCACTGGTCTAGTGATTCCGCGCCGACAATGTAGCGGGGCTCAAGCGTACCGCCGAAGTCGTGTCATTGCAGCATATACGCCCAACGGCGGCTGTGATGGGTAGGGGAGCGTCGTCTGCCGGGTGAAGCAGCACCGGAAGGTAGTTGTGGACGGTTGACGAGTGAGAATGCAGGCATGAGTAGCGATACAAACGTGAGAAACGTTTGCGCCGATTGACTAAGGGTTCCTGGGTCAAGCTGATCTGCCCAGGGTAAGTCGGGACCTAAGGCGAGGCCGACAGGCGTAGTCGATGGATAACCGGTTGATATTCCGGTACCCGCTGTGAAGCGTCAAACATCGAGCATCGTGATGCTAAGGCCGTGAAGCCGCCCTTGATCTCTTCGGAGTGATGGGGAGTGGTGGAGCCGCTGAACCAAGCGGTTAGTAGGTGAGTGATGGGGTGACGCAGGAAGGTAGTCCATCCCGGGCGGTGGTTGTCCCGGGGTAAGGGTGTAGGACGGTGTGTAGGCAAATCCGCACATCATTAAGTCTGAGACCTGATGCCGAGCCGATTGTGGTGAAGTGGATGATCCTATGCTGTCGAGAAAAGCCTCTAGCGAGTTTCATGGCGGCCCGTACCCTAAACCGACTCAGGTGGTCAGGTAGAGAATACCGAGGCGTTCGGGTGAACTATGGTTAAGGAACTCGGCAAAATGCCCCCGTAACTTCGGGAGAAGGGGGGCCACATCCGGTGACGAGTCTTGCACTCCGAGCTGGGGGTGGCCGCAGAGACCAGCGAGAAGCGACTGTTTACTAAAAACACAGGTCCGTGCGAAGCCGTAAGGCGATGTATACGGACTGACGCCTGCCCGGTGCTGGAACGTTAAGGGGACCGGTTAGCTCACTTTCGGGTGGGCGAAGCTGAGAACTTAAGCGCCAGTAAACGGCGGTGGTAACTATAACCATCCTAAGGTAGCGAAATTCCTTGTCGGGTAAGTTCCGACCTGCACGAATGGCGTAACGACTTCTCGACTGTCTCAACCATAGGCCCGGTGAAATTGCACTACGAGTAAAGATGCTCGTTTCGCGCAGCAGGACGGAAAGACCCCGGGACCTTTACTACAGTTTGATATTGGTGTTCGGTTCGGCTTGTGTAGGATAGCTGGGAGACTTTGAAGTTCACACGCCAGTGTGGGTGGAGTCGTCGTTGAAATACCAGTCTGGTCGTGCTGGATGTCTAACCTGGGTCCGTGATCCGGATCAGGGACAGTGTCTGATGGGTAGTTTAACTGGGGCGGTTGCCTCCTAAAGGGTAACGGAGGCGCCCAAAGGTTCCCTCAGCCTGGTTGGCAATCAGGTGTTGAGTGTAAGTGCACAAGGGAGCTTGACTGTGAGACCGACGGGTCGAGCAGGGACGAAAGTCGGGACTAGTGATCCGGCGGTGGCTTGTGGAAGCGCCGTCGCTCAACGGATAAAAGGTACCCCGGGGATAACAGGCTGATCTTCCCCAAGAGTCCATATCGACGGGATGGTTTGGCACCTCGATGTCGGCTCGTCGCATCCTGGGGCTGGAGTCGGTCCCAAGGGTTGGGCTGTTCGCCCATTAAAGCGGTACGCGAGCTGGGTTTAGAACGTCGTGAGACAGTTCGGTCCCTATCCGCTGTGCGCGTAGGAGTCTTGAGAAGGGCTGTCCCTAGTACGAGAGGACCGGGACGGACGAACCTCTGGTGTGCCAGTTGTTCTGCCAAGGGCATGGCTGGTTGGCTACGTTCGGGAGGGATAACCGCTGAAAGCATCTAAGCGGGAAGCCTGCTTCGAGATGAGGACTCCCACCCACTTGATGGGGTAAGGCTCCCAGTAGACGACTGGGTTGATAGGCCAGATATGGAAGCACCGTGAGGTGTGGAGTTGACTGGTACTAATAGGCCGAGGGCTTGTCCTCAGACGCTCGCGTTCACTGTGTTGGTTCTGAAACCACGAACAGCCCCATACCCGCACGAGGGTGTGGTGTGGCGTTCACAGTTTCATAGTGTTTCGGTGGTCATAGCGTGAGGGAAACGCCCGGTTACATTCCGAACCCGGAAGCTAAGCCTCACAGCGCCGATGGTACTGCAGGGGGGACCCTGTGGGAGAGTAGGACACCGCCGAACAAAATTTGAGAAAACCCCGCACCTCACGGTGCGGGGTTTTCTGCGTTTAGGCTGGTGCCATGCGCTATGACCTCGTCATCTTCGACAACGACGGTGTCCTCGTGGACAGCGAGCCCATCTCCAACCGGCTCCTGGCCGGCTATCTGACCGAGCTGGGGCACCCGACGTCGTACGAGGACTCCATCCGGGACTACATGGGCGCCGCGATGCACCGCGTCCACGACCTGGTCCTGGAGCGGACAGGGCAGCGGCTGCCGGACGACTTCGACGACGTCTTCCACGCACGCGTCTTCGCCGCGTTCGAGCGGGACTTGCGGCCCATGGCCGGCGTCGACGGGGTGCTGGAGAAGCTGGCGGCGGACGGGGTGCCGTACTGCGTGGCCTCCTCCGGCAGCCATGAAAGGATCCGGGTCGGCCACCGGACGACCGGACTCGACCGGTGGTTCACGCGGGACCGGGTTTTCAGCTCCCAGGACGTCGGACGGGGCAAGCCGGCGCCCGACCTCTTCCTGCACGCGGCCGCCCGGATGGGCGTCGCACCCGAGCGGTGTCTCGTCGTGGAGGACTCACCGCTCGGCGTCCAGGCGGCCGTCGCGGCCGGGATGGACGTGTACGGGTTCACCGCCATGACACCGGCGGACCGGCTGTCCGGGACCGGGACCGGGACCGGGGCCGGGGCCGGGGCCGGGGCCACGCAACTCTTTTCCACCATGGGGGAGTTGGCCGACCTGCTCGTATGACCCCCCGTATGACCGCGGCCACCACCCCGTGCCTGACATTTGTCATGCGGACCTCCGGACGATCGTTTCTACTGCCGGACCCCCTCCGACCGCGAAGCTGAGGGCATGACGAAGAACACGGGGAACACCGCAGGCACCGCGACCACCGGCCGGACCGAGAAGCAGGGCGAGCAGCAGAACGAGCAGCAGGCCCCGAGCGTGCTGGACAACTTCCGGCCGCTGATCGTGGACGTGGCCGTCCCGCTCGGCTCGTACTACCTCTTCAAGAACGCCTTCGGGATGAGCACCTTCGCGGCGCTCGCCTGGAGCAGCGTCGTGCCGGCCGTCCGCACCGTGTGGAGCCTGGTCAAGGAGCGGCGGACCAACGCGCTGGCCGGTCTGATCCTGTTCGTCAACGTCGTCTCCCTCCTGCTGAGCTTCGTCGCCGGCGACCCGCGGCTGATGCTCGCCAAGGACGGCGCGGTCAGCAGCACCGTCGGCATCGGCATCCTGGTCTCCGTCGTCCTCGGCCGCCCGATGATGTCCGAGGGCATGAAGCCGTTCGTGCTGAAGGGCGACCCGGCCAAGGCCGCCGCCTGGCACCGGCTGACCTCCGGGGCCTCCGTCCGCTCCGTGGCCTTCCGGCGCAAGGAGATGGCGTTCTCCCTCGTCTGGGGCGTGGCGCTGCTCGCCGAGTGCGTGATGCGGGTCGTGGGCGCGTACACCGTCCCGATCGACACCATGGTCTGGCTCGGCACCGTCCTCACCGTGGGCACCCTGGCGCTGGCCTTCGTGGTCAGCGGCGGGCTGGCCGTCGAGCCGATGGAGAAGATGCTGGCCGCCGAGGTGGAGGCCGCGGCGGAGGCCGAGAAGGCCGCGGTGACCGTCGCCGCGTGACGCACGAACCCGCAGGGTGGGAGAAGCTGAGGAAAACTCATCTTCGGCTGGATCTACCCACAGGTAGCCTGGGGCCCTACGCTCGCCGCCATGACAGATGTGCTGCGGCGCGGTAGGGCCTCTCTGGCGTTCAGCTTCTTCGCCCAGGGCGTCACCTTCGCCCTTCTCGTGACGCGCATCCCGGCCATCCAGGACCGGTACGGCATCTCCGACGCGTTGCTCCCCGCCTTCCTGGCCGCCGTGCCGATCCTCGCCGGGGTCGGGAGTGTGACCACCGAGCAGCTGGTGAAGCGGGTCCGGCCCAGCCGGCTGTTGCGCTGGTCCCAGCCGGTGGTGCTGCTGGCGCTGCTCGGCGCGGGGGCCGGCGGGCGGATGGCGGAGGTGGCGGTCACCCTGGCCGTGTTCGGGCTCGCCGTGGGTGCGCTGGACGCCTCCATGAACATGCTCGGAGTGAGCCTGCAGCGGCAGTACGGGCGCAGCATCATGCTGAGCTTCCACGCGGCGTACAGCCTGGGCGGGATCGTGGGTGCCTCGATGGCCTGGGCGGGGGCTCACTGGCACCTCGCGCTGTGGGTGTCGTACCTGCCGGTGGTGGCGGTGCTGGTGCCGGCGACGCTGGTGGCGAGCCGGTGGTACGTCGACGGGGGCGCGGCGCCCGCGGCGGAGGAGGCCGGCTCCGGCGGGGGTGGCGGCCTGGTGTTCAAGCTGCTGCTGCCGCTGTGTCTGGTGATGACGTTCGCGTACATCGGGGACTCGACCGTCTCCAACTGGAGCGCGAAGTACCTGAAGGACGTGCTGGGCAGCTCGGAGCAGCTCGCGACGGTGCCGTACAACGTGTACATGGTGACGACGCTGGTCGGGCGGGCCATCGGGGACTTCGGGGTACGGCGGTTCGGTGCGGTGGCGGTCGTACGGCTCGGGGCGCTGGTCGCGGCGCTGGGGTTCGCGGTGGTGGCGTCGGCGCCGGGGGCGTGGGTGGGCATGCTCGGGTTCACCCTGCTGGGGCTCGGGCTGTGTGTGCTGGTGCCGCAGACGTTCGCCGCGGCGGGGCGGCTGTTCCCGGGGGACTCGGACGCGGCGATCGCCCGGCTGAACATCTTCAACTACGTCGGTTTCCTGGTCGGTTCGCCGTTGGTGGGGGCGATCGGGGACGCCTGGAGCTACCGCGGGGCGATGCTCGTGCCGATGGTGTTGGTGCTGGTGACGTTGGTGTACGCCCGTTCGTTCGCGGTCCGGCCGGACCGATACGGTGGCGGGCATGAGCGGCCGCGCACAGCTGATGTGGGACGAGGCAGTAACGGGCTATGACTTCGGTCCGGACCACCCGATGGACCCGGTCCGGCTGGAGCTGACCCGGAAACTGGTGGCGGCCTTCGGGCTGGACCGGGAGGTGCGGGTCGTCGCGGCGAAGCCGGCCGGGGAGTCGACGCTGCGCCTGGTCCACCGTGAGGACTACATCGACGCGGTGAAGGCCGCCTCGGCGGATCCGGCGGCGGCCGACGGGTCGTACGGGCTCGGTACGCCGGACGATCCCGCGTTCGCCGGGATGCACGAGGTGTCCGCGCTGATCGCGGGGCAGTCGGTGGGCGCGGCGGAGGCGGTGTGGCGCGGGGACGCCGACCACGCGGTGAACTTCGCGGGCGGTCTGCACCACGCGATGCCGGGCGGTGCGTCGGGGTTCTGCATCTACAACGACGCGGCGCTGGCCATCGCGCGGCTGCTGGAGCTGGGCGCCGAGCGGGTCGCCTACGTGGACGTCGACGTGCACCACGGGGACGGGGTGCAGGCGGCGTTCTGGGAGGACCCGCGGGTGCTGACGATCTCGCTGCACGAGCATCCCCGTACGTTGTTCCCGCAGACCGGGTGGCCCGAGGAGACCGGGGCCGGGGCGGGGGAGGGCTGCGCCGTGAACGTGGCGCTGCCGGCGGGGACGGGGGACGCCGGGTGGGTGCGGGCGTTCCACGCGGTGGTGCCGGAGCTGCTGGCGGGGTTCCGGCCGCAGGTGCTGGTGACCCAGCACGGGGCGGACACGCACTTCGAGGATCCGCTGGCGCACCTCGCGGTGTCGCTGGACGCGCAGCGGGCGGTGCAGGTCGCCTGCCACGTGCTGGCGCACGAGTACGCCGGCGGGAAGTGGGTGGCGCTGGGGGGTGGTGGCTACGCGGTGGTGGACGTCGTTCCGCGGTCCTGGACGCATCTGGTGGGGATCGCCGCGGGGCGGGAGGTCGCGCCGGAGACGGTGATTCCGGAGGAGTGGCGGCGGGAGGTGTTCGCGCGGACCCGGCAGCTGGGGCCGCAGCGGATGACGGACGGGCGGTGGCCGGTGTCGTACGCGCCGTGGGACGCCGGGTACGACCCCGCTGATCGCTTGGATCAGGCGGTACGGGCTTCTCGCCGGGCGGCGTTTCCGTTGCGGGGGCTTCTGCCATGAATTTTCCCGCCCACCCGCCCGAAACTGCTTGCTGAGCAGGCACCGGACGGATTGACGCTCGGGGCGCTGGGAGGCGTCGGGGGGCGGGGGGCGGTGCTCCAGGGCTGAGCAGGCACCGGACGGGTTGGGGCTCGGGGCGCTGGGAGGCGTCGGGGGCGGGGGGCGGTGCTCCAGGGCTGAGCAGGCACCGGACGGATTAACGCTCGGGGCGCTGGGAGGCGTCGGCGAGGTGGGCGGGCGGCTGGGCAGGCACCGGACGGGTTGGGGCTCGGGGCGCTGGGAGGCGTCGGCGAGGTGGGCGGGCGGCTGGGCAGGCACCGGACGGGTTGGTGGCTCGGTTGGCTGTCGCGCTGCCCGGCCGTTTAGGCCGACCGTGCGGTGTTTCGGTGTTCCTCGGGATTCCTTCGGTGTTGTCCGTCAGCATCTTCCGTGTGGGGATCGTCGAGGAGCTTCGGGCGCATCTGCTCGCCGCCCGGCTGGCCGGGGAGGTCGGGACCTGCCGGGAGGGGAGCCTTCGGCGGTACCGCCTGTTCGCCGCGCGGGACCCGCGGGTGCTGATCGGGGTCGATCCCGAAGGCGGCTGGGGCGAGCGGGAGTTGCTCGGGCTGATGGCGGAGCGGTGCGGGGTTTCGGCCGATCCCCGGATGACGAGCGGCTCGGAGGTGATCGACCCGGAGCTGACGCTGGCCGCGCTGGACGCGTTCGCCGAGCGGGTCGGGGAGGTCGCCCGGCGTCGTGGGCCGGTGTTGCTCGGCACCGGGCACCCGGGTCCGCTGCTCGGTTTCTACGCCGCCCTTGCGGACGCGCTGTCGGCGGTGGGATGTGAGGTGCTCACCCCCGCGCAGGGTCGCCGTATCGACATATTGACCCAGTTCGATCTACGCACGCTCACCGTGGACTACGCACGGGATGTCGCGTTGGTGCGGGAACCCGTCTCCGAGCGCCCCGGTTGTGAGCCGGGTGTGCACAGCCACTCGCCGCTCCCGGTTCGGGTCGCGCTGGATGCGGCGGCCCGGTGCGGGGGGCCGTTGCCCGAGCTGGTGATCGGCGATCACGGGTGGCTCTGCGGTGCAGGTCAGCTGGGGTTCGAGGCGATCGGGCTGGCGGACGCCGACGATCCGGCGCCGTTCGTGGGGCAGGCCGAGGGGCGCGTGGCCGTCGTCGTTCCGCTTGATGACGGGGTGCCGTCTGCTGCGTACCGGCCGCTGGCCCGCTACGTACTCAAACGAGCATGCTTGTCACAGTAGGCCTGTGATGGGTGCACCTCTTCCCCACTCGCATCACCCGCCCCTACATTGGGGAGTGAGCACGCAACGACGAAGAGTCACCGGAAGGGGAAGCCGGTGGCCGTCGAGTGCGGAAGGTTCAGGTGTGTCATGGCTGCAGCTGGCGAAAGGCCTCTGAACGAGGTTCAGTTCCTTACCGTGGCGGAGGTCGCCTCGGTGATGCGAGTGTCGAAGATGACCGTGTACCGGCTGGTGCACAGCGGTCATCTGCCCGCGATCCGGGTGGGGCGGTCCTTCCGCGTCCCCGAGCAAGCGGTACACGAGTACCTTCGCGAGAGCTATGTGGGGGTGGAGACGGCCTAGCGGAAAACCCTCGATTACAAGTGCGCCCGCTCAAGCGGGTAGGCTAGCCCCTCGTAGGTCGTGTGGGCCCATGGCGCCCAAACAACCAGTGATGAGAAGTGAGCGAGGGTAGTCGTGGGCTCTGTAATCAAGAAGCGGCGCAAGCGGATGGCCAAGAAGAAGCACCGCAAGCTGCTCAAGCGCACGCGCGTTCAGCGTCGCAACAAGAAGTAGGCGGCGCCGCGAGAGGCGTGTCTCTGTGGCCCCCCAGCCATCTCGGCCGGGGGGCCACAGGCATGTCCGGGGTCATCGGCGGATCCGCGGCCACTGGCAGGTCCGGGGGCGCGGTGGCCGGTGAAATTCCGCCATCTCGCCTGTCCGGTGGTCATCACAGGGCAACATCCACCCGCTAAGTTGGCGGCACACGGGGAACCTGGGCTGGGACCAGGTCTCGCGCGAGTCGGGGCGAGTCGGGAAGGAAGGCGCTGATCTTGGGAAAGATCGTGCTGGTCACCGGAGTGGCCCGGCAGGTGGGCGGCCGGTTCGTACGGCGGATCCAGCGTGACCCGGAGGTAGACCGGGTGATCGCCGTGGACGCGGTGCCTCCCGCGCACCACCTGGGCGGGGCGGACTTCATCCAGGCCGACATCCGGCAGCCCGGCATCGCCCGGGTGCTCGCCGAGACGGGCGCCGACACGGTCGTCCACCTGGACGTGGCGGGCACGGCCCTGGGCGCCGGCAGCCGGGCCACGGTCAAGGAGACCAATGTCATCGGCACCATGCAGCTCCTCGGCGCCTGCCAGAAGTCGCCGGCGGTGCGGCGGCTGGTGGTGAAGTCCAGTACGAACGTCTACGGTTCCGCACCGCGCGATCCGGCCGTGTTCACCGAGACCACCCCGGCCAAGTCGCTGCCCAGCGGCGGCTTCGCGAAGGACACGGTGGAGGTCGAGGGGTATGTGCGCGGGTTCGCCCGGCGGCGGCCCGACGTCGCCGTGTGCGTGCTGCGGTTCGCCAACATCCTCGGCCCGGCCGCGGACACCCCGCTCGCCTCCTACTTCGCGCTGCCGGTCCTGCCGACCGTGTTCGGCTACGACCCCCGGCTGCAGTTCGTGCACGAGGACGACGTCATCGAGGTGCTGCGGATCTCCTGCCACGAGGCCCGCCGGGGCACGCTGAACAGCGGCACGTTCAACATCGCCGGGGACGGGGTGCTGCTGCTGTCGCAGTGCTCGCGTCGGCTGGGCCGGCCGACGGTGCCGCTGCTGCTGCCCGCGGTCACCTGGGCCGGCTCCCTGGTGCGGACCCTCGGCATGACGGACTTCTCCCCGGAGCAGATCCGGCTGCTCACGCACGGCCGGGTGGTCGACACGACGCAGATGCGGGAGACGCTGGGGTTCCGGCCGAAGCACACCACCGCGGAGACGTTCGCGGACTTCGCGCGCGGTCAGGGCCCGGGGCTGCTGCCGCCGGAGATCCTCGCGGGCGCGGTCGACCGGGTGGCCGCGCTGTCCGAGCGGGGTTCCGCCACCGGCGTCCCGCGCGGCTCCGGCCCGGGTCCCTCCCGCAGTCATTCCCAGAGCGCCAACTAGCTAGCGCCGATCGAGGAGCGCATCAACGATGGCGGACGCCAAGGTCATTCCGTTCGACGACGACCGGTCCCGCGGGGGCGGCGGCGCGCAGCGGCCGTCGCGGCGCCGGAGCGCGGGCAGCAGGCGCAAGGGGGGCAGCGGCGCCGAGGGTGCGGCGGTGCGTGGGATCGGCGAGGCCGGTGACACCGGGGAGGCTGGGGACGTGCAGGCACTGCCGGGCCGGGGCGGGGCGCGGGACGATGGTGGTGTGAGCCGTGCGGAGAACCCGGGGAGCGGGGGCGGGGACGCGGGCGACGGCGGCCTGGAGCGGCGGGTGGCGGCCGGACTGGCCTTTCTGCGCCGCCGGCTCACCGGGGACTACGAGGTCGACGACTTCGGCTACGACGAGGAGCTGACCTCCCAGGTCCTGATGTCGCTGCTGCGGCCCGTGTACGAGAAATACTTCCGGGTCGAGGTGAAGGGCATCGGGAACATCCCGAAGGAGGGCGGCGCGCTGATCGTCGCCAACCACTCGGGGACGCTGCCGCTGGACGGCCTGATGATGCAGGTCGCGGTGCACGACAACCATCCGGCGGGCCGGCATCTGCGGCTGCTCGCGGCCGACCTGGTGTTCATGCTGCCGGTGGTCAACGAGCTGGCCCGCAAGCTGGGGCACACCTTGGCGTGCGCGGAGGACGCCGGGCGGCTGCTGGGGCAGGGCGAACTGGTCGGGGTGATGCCGGAGGGCTTCAAGGGGATCGGGAAGCCGTTCGGAGAGCGCTACAAGTTGCAGCGGTTCGGCCGGGGCGGGTTCGTCTCGACGGCGCTGCGGCAGGGGGTGCCGATCATTCCCTGCTCGATCGTCGGGGCGGAGGAGATCTACCCGATGATCGGCAACTCCAAGACGCTGGCCCGGCTGCTGGGCTTCCCGTACTTCCCGCTGACGCCGACGTTCCCCTGGCTGGGTCCGCTGGGCGCGATCCCGCTGCCCACCAAGTGGACGATCCAGTTCGGCGAGCCGATCCCGACGGACGGCTATCCGCCGGAGGCCGCGGACGACCCGATGCTGATGTTCAACCTGACCGACCAGGTCCGCGAACAGATCCAGCACACGCTCTACAAGTTGCTGGTGCAGCGCAGGTCGGTCTTCTTCTGAGAGTTGTCGGTACGACGATGGGGGCGCCCCCGCTCGGGTGAGGGCGCCCCCATCGTCGTACCGGAGTGGGGTTAGTCGGCGTCCTGTTCGTCGATGCCGAGGCCGGGGAGGAGGCCCGGCAGGAGGGGCGGGAGGGTGACGTCGGGGTGGCCGGCGGTCGGAGGACTGGTGGTGGCCGGGGTGTTGCCGTCCTCGCCGGTCTTCGGCGGGTCGAGCAGGCCGCCCGTGCTGCCGCCGAGCAGGCCGCCGCTGTTGCCGGTGGCCGAGCCGCTGGGGCTGCCGCTGGCGGTGTGGCCGCCGGAGGGCGCGGCCTTCCCGGTGGACGGGGTGGCCGGCCGGTCGGTGCCGGAGGTGCCGGTGGACGCCGAGCCGGAGCCGTGCCGCGCGCCGGGGTGGGCCGGGGTCTGCGGGAGCAGGGACTGCAGCGGGGCGACCTCTTCGTCTATGGCGTCGAAGGACGAGGACACCCGGTCCTTGACGTCTCCGAGCTGGACGGGCAGCTTGTCGCTGAGCGCGGTCCAGGCCTCGCGGTGGGACCGGGAGAAGCTGGAGAGGGCCTGGATGGGTCCGAGGGAGCCGGGGTCGGCCTCGTAGGCCGCGTGCAGCAGGCGGTGGCCCTCGGAGACGTCGTGCTGCATTCCGGACAGGGTGCGGCGGATCTCACCGAGGGACTCGTGGTCGAGGTGGCCGCTGCGGCCGCGCTCCATCAGCCGGCGGGCCTCGCTGAGCCGGGTGGAGGCCTGGTCGAGGTAGGTCTGGCCGCGCTGGTCGTCGCCGTCGCTCATGTAGTTGAGCTTGAAGTCCTCGATGCCGCGCTTCAGGCCGTACAGCGAGTCACCGGGCAGTGCGTTGGAGCTGGCGGCGGCTACTCCGCCGAAGGCGCCCGCGGCCACACCGACGCTGAGGCCGCCCGCGGCGAGCCCCTTGGTCAGCCTGCTCCGCGGCCGGAGTCTGTTCAGCGAGGTCGCCCGGTGGGTGCCCCGGCTCCGGGACCTCTGCTCGGGTACCGACGCGTCCGCCGCCCCGCCCACTGTGCCCTCTTGGAGCATGGCCTCCATCGCGGCCACCAGCTGGGCCCGCTGGACGACCTTGACCTCCGGGTCGAGCTGCGGCCTGGGCAGCGCGCCGAGACCTGTCGCGAGGGCCAGCAGCTCGCCCTGCTCGGTCTGCTCCGCCGCGCCCCGCGGCGCCTGCGCCGGTGCTGCGGACTGCTCGGCCGCCGTGTCCCGGTCGGACTGCTCCTCCAGGGCCTGGGCGAAGGCGTTCGCCCGCCGGTGTGCCGATACGTTCGCGATCACTGGCGGCACCTCCTCTCGTCATGACGGTCGACTCCCCAGGGGGTCCTGAGGGTTGCACGTCCACGACGTTTCCACTCGATCGAGCGATCAGGGTCGGCCAGGACGTGACCACAGGGAGCCTGTATCCCGCACAACGACTGGCGCGGCACTTGGGTTACGGACGCCGGATGAACGGTTCGGAAAGTCAACGGTCCCTCACCGTGCGTGAGTTGACCGGCCTGCTGTGGTGGGCGTCGTCCGGCGGGTGTCAGCGGTCGGGTGTCGGCGGGCGGGTGTCAGCGGGCGTCGTCCGGCAGGAGCCGGGCGAGGGTGCGCACGGCCCGGTACTGGAGGGTCTTGATGGCGCCCTCGTTTTTGCCCATGACCCGGGCGGTCTCGGCGACCGAGAGGCCCTGGAGGAAGCGGAGCGTCACGCACTCCTGCTGCTGGGGGTTGAGCCGGCGTACGGCGTCCAGCAGGGCGGCGTTGGAGAGGGACTCCAGGACGGAGTCCTCCGGGGAGCGCTCGACCTCGTTGGCGTCGAGCATCTCGCCGGTGGTGACCTCCAGTCGGAAGCGGCTGGACTTGAAGTGGTCGGCGACGAGGTTGCGGGCGATCGTCACCAGCCAGGCGCCGAAGTCGCGGCCCTGCCAGGTGAAGGTGCCGATCCGGCGCAGCGCCCGCAGAAAGGTCTCGCTCGTGAGGTCCTCGGCGGTCGCCTTCCCGCCGACCCGGTAGTAGATGTACCGGTACACGGTGTCGCTGTACTGGTCGTAGAGACGGCCGAACGCGTCGGCCTCGCCGGCCTGGGCGCGCTCGACGAGGTCCATCATGCGGGCGCTGTCGCTGTCGGCGGCCGGCCGGCGGACGGTGGTCGCGCCGGTGGCGCGCCCTCGTCTGCCGACTGCGGCACCGCCGTCGGCGAGGGCGTAGCACGGGCCGGCGGGCGCGGCGGCTACGGCAAGGGCGGGGACGGCGTACGCGGTGGGGACCAAGCCGCGCAGCGTCTCTTTGACCGTTGCGATCGTTGCGCGCAGCGTAGCCAGGCCCGAGGCGTCAACCCCGACGTGTGGGTACACGGGACTCCCAGAGGCAGAGCTTCCATCACGTGCAGTACGGAACCTTTCACCCGTCGTAGCGACGGAGGGGTACCGGTTTGCGTTTGAGGAGAATAACGCTTCGTGCAGGCGCTGCTACACCCAGTTGCTCAAATCATCGATTACGTCGCTTCTGTAACCGTTTGACGGCCTCTCAAGTTACGTAATTTGACCGCCCGTTGATCGAAAGAGGGCGGGTTTCTGCGAAAGCTGGGGCGTGTTGGCAAGCACACGGCATAATTCGGCCCCGCGAAGCTTGTGTCGGCCGGGGGTGGGTTCCGCTTGCCGGCGCTGCCAGGGTGCCGCCGCGCCCACCCGTGCCGCCCCGTGCGGCACGCCTGCCCGCGGCTAGGGCAGCGCCCCGTAAGGGGCGCGGGGAACTGCGCGATCGGCCACGACGTACCCGCACTCGGAAACGCACCGCACCCTGGAACCGCAGGGACGACCTATCGGCGGCGTCGGCTGAACGCGATCGCCGCAGCGGTGCCACCGGCGACCGCGCCGACGCCCGCCGCCGCGGGAATGCCGACCTTCGCGGCCTTGCGCCCCGTGCGGTAGTCCCGGAGCCGCCAGTCCTTCTCGCGCGCGTGCCTGCGCAGCTTCGCGTCGGGGTTGATGGCGTACGGGTGCCCCACGAGCGACAGCATCGGGATGTCGTTGTGCGAGTCGCTGTACGCGGCGCACCGCCCCAGCTCCAGCTTCTCCGCCGACGCCAGCGCCCGCACCGCCTCCGCCTTGGCCGGCCCGTGCAGCGGCTCGCCGACCAGCCGGCCGGTGTAGACGCCGTCGACCGACTCGGCCACCGTGCCGAGCGCCCCGGTCAGTCCCAGTCGCCGCGCGATCACCTGGGCGATCTCCACCGGCGCGGCCGTGACCAGCCACACCTTCTGGCCCGCGTCCAGGTGGGCCTGGGCCAGCGCCCGGGTGCCCGGCCAGATCCGCTCGGCCATGTACTCGTCGTAGATCTCCTCGCCGATCGCCCGCAGTTCGGCGACCCGGTGGCCCTTGACGATGGAGAGGGCCGAGTCCCGGGCGTCCTGCATGTGTTCGGGGTCCTCGACGCCGGCCAGCCGGAACCACGCCTGCTGCCAGGCGAACCGGGCCAGCTCGCGCGTCTCGAAGAACTTCCGCTTGTACAGGCCGCGTCCGAAGTGGAACAGCGCGGCGCCCTGCATGACGGTGTTGTCGAGGTCGAAGAAGGCGGCGGCCCGGTCGTCGCCGAGCACGGGGAACTCGGGTTCCCGGCCGGCGGCGTCCTGGGCGGCGGGCCCCCGCGCGGCGGATTCCGCGTCCTGCGAGGACTTGCGGGCGGCCTCCGCCGAGGCCTCGCCTGCCAACACGCTCCGCGCCGTGGCGGAGCGCCTACGGGGGGTGAGCCATCCGAGAGCGGCCATGGCGTGAGCATAGCCAGTTTGTTCGGTGCTTCCGGCGCGGACAGGTGCCTACCCCGTGAACTGTGGGGTACGACGCGTCACCGGGAAACGGTCGGCGCACGCGGGACAATGGCTGACATGAGCCCCCTCTTCCGGCGCAAGGCCGCCCCCGCCGCCGTAGCCGCCGATGCCGCCGCCGGACCGCGCGAGCGGCTGGTCACCCTCATCGGCAAGCCCGGCTGCCACCTGTGCGATGACGCACAGGAGGTGGTCGGCAAGGTCTGTGGCGAACTCGGCGTCCCCTGGGAGCGCAAGGACATCACCGAGGACAAGGACCTCCACGACCAGTACTGGGAGCAGATCCCCGTCGTTCTCGTGGACGGGGAGCAGCACACGTTCTGGCGGGTCGACGAGGCTCGTTTGCGCAAAGAACTGACCGAGTAGTACAAGGCCGTACCGAACGTCGCTTAGGATCGGGACGTTTGGTCTCGGGGGCGGGATTCGCAAGGAGAGTGTCGGTTTTGCCCCCAGGGATTGGCCGAAGAGTGACGTGCGTGAGCCCGGTCACGTTGGGCGGGCAAATCGGACACCATCTTTGTGCACGCGTTCACAAAGACATAGCCTGCTTCCGACGGGGTGGTCCGGGAACGTATGACCGCCCACAGCCCCGCTCTACCCGCAGGAGCACCGTGGCAACTGGCCGAACACACCGACCGGCGACCCGTAGCCGAGGGATTCCCGAGGCCACCGTCGCCAGGCTTCCGCTGTACCTCCGAGCCCTGACCGCACTGTCGGAGCGCTCGGTACCCACGGTCTCCTCCGAGGAGCTGGCCGCGGCGGCGGGGGTCAACTCCGCCAAGCTGCGCAAGGACTTCTCCTACCTGGGGTCGTACGGAACGCGCGGTGTCGGCTACGACGTCGAGTACCTCGTCTACCAGATCTCCCGCGAGCTGGGCCTGACCCAGGACTGGCCTGTTGTGATCGTCGGTATCGGTAACCTCGGCGCCGCCCTCGCCAACTACGGCGGGTTCGCCTCCCGTGGCTTCCGCGTCGCCGCGCTGATCGACGCCGACCCCGCGATGGCCGGCAAGCCGGTCGCCGGGATCCCCGTCCAGCACACGGACGAGCTGGAGAAGATCATCCACGACGACCGGGTGTCGATCGGCGTGATCGCGACTCCCGCGGGCGCCGCCCAGCAGGTCTGCGACCGCCTGGTCGCCGCCGGCGTCACCTCCATCCTGAACTTCGCGCCGACCGTGCTGTCCGTCCCGGACGGCGTCGACGTGCGCAAGGTCGACCTCTCCATCGAGCTGCAGATCCTCGCGTTCCACGAGCAGCGCAAGGCCGGCGAGGAGACCGCCGCCGGTGACGGCGCGCTGCCCGCGGCCACCCCCCGCGAGGCGTCCGCCGACCAGGGACCCGACGGGGACGTGCCCGCCGTGATGCCGGCATGAGTCTCCTCGTCGTCGGGCTGAGCCACCGCAGCGCGCCCGTCAGCGTGCTGGAGCGGGCCGCGCTGAGCGTGGACGCCCAGGTCAAGCTGGTCCAGGACACGGTCGCCGCGGAACCGGCCACCGAGGCCGCGGTGCTCGCCACCTGCAACCGCATCGAGCTGTACGCCGACGTCGACAAGTTCCACGCCGGTGTCGCCGAGCTGTCCACGCTGCTCGCCCAGCACAGCGGGGTCGGCCTCGACGAACTCACTCCCTATCTCTATGTGCACTACGAGGACCGGGCCGTCCACCACCTGTTCTCGGTGGCCTGCGGACTCGACTCGATGGTCGTCGGCGAGGGGCAGATCCTCGGCCAGATCAAGGACTGCCTGGCCCGCGCCCAGGAGCTGCACAGCGTCGGCCGGCTGCTGAACGACCTGTTCCAGCAGGCCCTGCGCACCGGCAAGCGCGCCCACTCCGAGACCGGCATCGACCGCGCCGGCCAGTCCCTGGTCACCTTCGGCATGGAGCAGCTGGCCGCCGGCGGCGACGTCCGGGACTGGGCGTCCGGCCGTACGGCCCTGGTCATCGGCGCCGGCTCGATGTCGTCGCTGGCCGCCGCGACCCTGGCCCGCGCCGGGATCGCCGAGGTCGTCGTCGCCAACCGCACCTTCGAGCGCGCCGAGCGTCTCGCGCTCCTGCTCGAAGAGCAATACGGACACAGCCTCGGCGAGGGCGACGACACCGCCGTAGCCGCGCGTGCCGTGCGCATGGCCGCCGTGCCGGGCGAACTGGCCCGCGCCGACGTCGTCGTCTCCTGCACCGGCGCCACCGGCCTGGTGCTCACCGCGGACGCGGTCGCCGAGGCGGTCGAGCACCGCACCGGACGTCCGGCGGAGACAGGCGAGGGCAGCGGTCGTACGACCCTGACGGCCGCCGAGGCCCCGCAGCGGGCCACCGGGACCGGCAATGACTGCCCCCTCGACCTGGCCCCCGCACAAACCGTCCAGGGCGTCCAGACCGTCCAGGGCGCCACCGGCTTCTCCGTGCACGGCGAGGCCGCCGTCGCCGGGATGGACGCCGCCACGCTGGAGCAGCACGGGGCCTGGGCCACCGGCGCCGCCACCGCGGACCGGCGCGAGCGCCGCGGCCCCGAGGCCGACGCCGAGCTGATCACCGCGCTCGCCGCGACCGCCGCCACCGTCGGCCGCGTCCCCGAGCGCCGCAAGCCCGAACCGGTCGCCGAGATCCCGCGCCCGGCGCCCGCCCTGTTCCTCCTCGACCTGGCGATGCCCCGCGACATCGACGCGGCCGTGCACCGGCTGGCCGGGGTACGCCTGGTGGACATCGAGTCCCTCGCCGAGGCCTCGGCCGACGCACCGATGGCGGCCGACGTCGACCAGGTCCGGCGTATCGTCTCCGACGAGGTCGCCGCGTTCGGCGCGGCCCAGCGGGCGGCACACATCACGCCGACCGTGGTGGCACTGCGCACCATGGCCGCCGACGTCGTCGCGAGCGAGATCGCCCGGCTCGACGGCCGCCTGCCCGACCTGGACGCCCGCCAGCGCGGCGAGATCCGGCAGGCCGTGCACCGGGTCGTCGACAAACTGCTGCACGCGCCGACCGTACGGGTCAAGGAACTCGCGGCCGAGCCCGGCGGCGCCGGGTACGCGGACGCGCTGCGCACCCTGTTCGACCTCGACCCCGAGACGGTGGCCGCCGTCTCCCGGGCCGGGGACAGCACAGAAACGAAGGACCGACCGGCATGAGTGAGAGAGCTTTGAGACTGGGGACGAGGCGCAGCAAGCTCGCCATGTCCCAGTCCGGGCAGGTGGCCGAGGAAGTGAGCCGGGTGACCGGCCGGCCCGTCGAGCTGGTCGAGATCACCACGTACGGCGACACCTCGCGCGAGCACCTGGCGCAGATCGGCGGCACCGGCGTCTTCGTCACGGCGCTGCGTGACGCGCTGGTGCGCGGCGAGGTCGACTTCGCGGTTCACTCGCTCAAGGACCTGCCGACCGCGCAGCCCGAGGAACTGGCCCTGGCCGCCGTACCGGTGCGCGAGGACCCCCGGGACGTGATCGTCGCGCGGGACGCGCTGAAGTTCACGGACCTGCCGCGCGGGGCCCGCATCGGCACGGGCGCGCCGCGCCGCATGGCGCAGCTCAACGCGTACGCGCGCAGCCACGGACTGGACATAGAGACCGTCCCGATCCGAGGCAACGTCGACACCCGCATCGGGTACGTCCGGGAAGGCGAGCTGGACGCGGTCGTCCTGGCCGCCGCCGGACTGAACCGGATCGGCCGGGCCGACGAGGTGACCGACTTCCTGTCGGTCGACACGGTTCTGCCCGCCCCCGGCCAGGGGGCACTGGCGATCGAGTGCGCCGCGGACAACGCGGACCTCGTCGCCGCGCTCGGAGAACTCGACGACCCGTTCACGCGGGCCGCCGTGACCGCCGAGCGGTCCCTGCTCGCCGCCCTGGAAGCCGGCTGCAGCGCCCCCGTGGGCGCGCTGGCCGACCTCCTGGCCGGCGGGCAGATTGTCAAGGAAATGCGCCTGCGCGGTGTTGTCGGCACGACCGACGGCACCCGTATGGTGCAGCTGTCCACCACCGGTCCCGTGCCCCAGACGCATGCGGAGGCGATAGCACTCGGTCGCGACCTCGCCACCGAGATGCTCGCCCAGGGCGCGGCCGGTCTGATGGGGGAGCGAGCACAGTGAGCCCCACCACCTTTGCCACCGGCCTGGAACACGGTCACGTCACCTTCCTCGGTGCCGGACCCGGGGATCCGGGACTGCTGACTCTGCGCGCCGTGGAGGCGCTGTCGGGCGCGGACGTCCTGATCGCCGAGCACGAGGTGCTCGACGTGATCCGGACGCATGCCCGGCAGGGCGTCGCCGTCGTGCCGACGGACGCGGACCGCTCCTCGGACCCGCTTGTGGGCACGGGCACGCCCCAGCTGACGGTTGTCGACGGGTCGTCAGCAACCGCTGCTTCCGCGGGTGGTGCCCGGGATGCCGCTCATCTTGTCATGGAGGCCGCGCGCACCGGCAGGCGGGTCGTCCGTGCGGTCGCCGGGGACCCGGGACTTGATACGGACGCGGGCGCCGAAATGCTCGCGTGCGCGGCGGCCGGGGTGCCGTTCGAGGTCGTGCCCGGTGTGGCGGCGGCCGTCGGTGTGCCCGCGTACGCCGGTGTGCCGCTGCGGGACGCGGAGGGCGCGGACGTCCGGTTCGTGGACGCCCGTACGGCCTCCGACCGCTGCTGGACCGAGGTCGGCGCCTCCGACGGCACGGTGGTCGTCTCCACCACGCTGGACGCGGTGGCCGCGACGGCCGGCGAACTGGTGTCCGCCGGCCGCAAGCCCGACACCCCGCTGACGGTCACCGTCGCCGGTACGACGACCCGGCAGCGCACCTGGACGGCGACGCTGGGCACGATCGCGCAGACCCTGAAGCAGGCGAAGGTCCTGCCGTCCCCGGACGGCGGCCGGCCGGTGATAGCCGTGGTCGGAGACCGCAGCGCCCCCGCCCAGCGCGACCAGCTGTCGTGGTTCGAGTCCAAGCCGCTGTTCGGCTGGAAGGTCCTCGTGCCGCGCACCAAGGAGCAGGCGGCCTCGCTCTCCGACCAGCTGCGCTCCTACGGCGCCGTCCCGCACGAGGTCCCGACGATCGCCGTCGAACCCCCGCGCACCCCGCAGCAGATGGAGCGCGCGGTCAAGGGCCTGGTCACCGGCCGCTACGAGTGGATCGCGTTCACCTCGGTCAACGCGGTCAAGGCGGTCCGCGAGAAGTTCGAGGAGTACGGCCTCGACGCGCGCGCCTTCGCCGGGATCAAGGTCGCGGCGGTGGGCGAGCAGACCGCCAAGGCGCTGATCGCCTTCGGCGTGAAGCCCGACCTCGTCCCCTCCGGCGAGCAGTCCGCGGCCGGTCTCCTGGAGGACTGGCCCCCCTACGACCCGGTGTTCGACCCGATCAACCGCGTCTTCCTCCCGCGCGCCGACATCGCCACCGAGACCCTGGTAGCCGGTCTGATCGAACTCGGCTGGGAGGTCGACGACGTCACCGCCTACCGCACGGTCCGCGCGTCGCCGCCCCCGGCGGAGACCCGCGAGGCCATCAAGGGCGGCGGCTTCGACGCGGTCCTGTTCACCTCGTCCTCCACGGTCCGCAACCTCGTCGGCATCGCGGGCAAGCCGCACAACGTGACGGTCATCGCCTGCATCGGCCCGGCGACCGCCAAGACCGCCGAGGAACACGGCCTCCGCGTGGACGTCATGGCCCCCGAGCCCTCCGTCCACAAGCTGGCCGAGGCCCTCGCCGACTTCGGCAACCGCCGCCGCGCCGCCGCCCTGGAGGCGGGCGACCCGGTGACCCGCCCGAGCGAACGCCGGCCGGGGGCACGTCGACGGCGGTCGACGACCTGAGGTACCTCTGCATGTGGCCCGCTCCCCTGATTCCGCTCAGGGGCGCGGGCCATGCGCGTTGTCCGCGTCAGCGGGGGGCGGAGGCGTACGGCAGGAAGGTCGCCCAGGTGGTGGGGGCGAGGGCGAGGCGGGGGCCGGTGGGGTTCTTGGAGTCCCGGACGAGGATCTGTTCGGCGGCGGCGGCTACTTCGACGCAGTCGGGGCCTTCATCGGTGCTGTAGCTGCTCTTTATCCACTCCAGCTTCATGTCTCTCCAAGCACTTTCTCGACGAGGGCCGTGGACTCCCGTGGGCTGAGAGCCTGCGCCCGGATGATCCCATAACGCATGTCGAGCAGTTGCACTTCCTTCGGGTCAGCGATCACACGGCTGACGTGCTGAACCTCGACGTGTCCGACCGTGGTGCCGTCCTTGAGCCGGAGCAGCCTGAACGAGCCGGCGAGACCGGAGTTCTCGTCACGGCTCAGCGGCAGCACTTGCAGGTCGACATTGGGGAACTGGCCGACTTCCAAGAGCCGTTCGAGCTGCCCACGCATGACCATCCTGCCCCCGATGGGCCGACGGAGCGTCGACTCGCACTGGACGAAACTGAACAGCGGCCGGGCGGTCGTAGCGCTGACGATCTCCTGGCGTGCCACTCGGGCCGAAAGCCGCTGTTCGAGCTCGTCCGGGCTGAACGGCGGCCGACGAGCCCGGAAGACGGCCTCGGCGTACTCCCTGGTCTGCAACAACCCATGAACGACGGAGTTGTTGTAGGCCCCCAGCTCAACGGCCTCCGACTCCAGCCGCTTCAGATCGCGCACCTTCTTCGGGTACCGGACCTCCGCGATGTCCTTCTTCATCGCGGCGATCCGACCCCCGGCCCCCAGCACCTCGTCGGCCTGGTCGAGGTACTCCGGGCGGGGAATCCGGCGTCCCCGTTCCACCGAGGAGATGTGTTCCTCGCCGTAGCCGATGGCGGCGCCGAACTCGCTCTGGGTGAGGCCGGCGGCCTCGCGCCACAGTTTCAGCTGCCGGACGACCGTACGCATGACGGCACCGGCCTCGTCGTCGTCCTGCCCCGCTTCCCAGTCGCTCATCTCTGCCGCCCTCCTCGGCCCAACCCCGAACCCCGGCACCCCGTCACCCCGGTCAGGCCGGACGGAACCGGACGCCTCACGGACAAGCACGAGCCGCACGGGCCGTCGCCCTTCACAGCGTGCGCAGGAGTGAACACGCTGAGTGACGCGAATCAGGAAATCACCGCAGAGAGCGTCCCGCTCCACCACTTCACGGTGCCGCTGTCCGCCACCCGCCGGGGCGCACGCCTGGCCCGGCGGCTGGCGACCGAACAACTGGCCGAGTGGGACCTGCCGTTGGACCCGGCCCGGCTGATCGTGGCGGAACTCGCGGCGAACGCGGCCCTGCACGGCAGGGTGCCGGGCCGCAGCTTCCGGCTCACTCTGAGCCGTGCGGAACACGGGGTGCTGCGCATCGAGGTGACCGACACCCGAGGAGATCACCTGCCCGCACCCGCAACCTTCCCGGCGGAACTCACCGAGTCCGGCTACGGTCTGCTGCTGGTCCAGGGGCTGGCGGACAGGTGGGGCGTACGGAGGGGCCCGGCGCCGTGCAAGACGGTGTGGGCGGAGCTTGATCTCGCCTGCTGGGCGCCACGACAGGCCGGCTCCTCGGTGACCGGGTGAGATTCCCGCGAACCGCCCCGAGGCCCGGCCCTGACCGCCAAGATGCCGTGAGTGACCGCCACCGCCACCGCAGACCTCTGGTATCACTACGGCCGCGCACGCCATGCCACCGATCGGGCCGTGCCCGACGACTTCCGCTGGAACTGGGATCAGGACGGCGGCCCGGGGCCCGAAGCCGTCGGTGACCTGACGGGGCTGTGCGTCGGCGATCTCGGTGCGGGTGCCGCCCGGCAGGCCGCCCACCTGGCGGTTCACCATGAGCCCGTCCGGGTCGTGGCGGTCGACGCCTCGGCCGCCCAGTACACGATGGCCACCGACCTCTACGGTCATCTCGCGCCTCGCCTGTGCATCGTCCGGTCGGACGCGGTGAGCCACCTGCGAGCGCGCCCGGGGTCGTACGACGTGCTCTACAGCCTTTTCGGCGCAGTGGACTTCACCGAGCCGCGCGACCTGCTGCCGGTGGCCGCCGCCGCCTTGCGGCCGGGCGGGCGACTGGTGTTCTCCACGCTCGGCCACTATCTGGACGGCACGCCCGCGCAGACCGATGTGCGGCACGCGGACATCTCGGTGCGGACCCCGGACGGGGAGCCGGCCACGATGCGCCGCTGGGTGCTCCAGGAGCAGGTGTGGACCAAGCTGCTGGACGAGGCGGGGTTCACGCGGATCAGCGTCGAGGTGCTGCCTCGGGGAACGGGACCGCGTACCGCGGACACGCTGTTGGTGACCGCTCATCGCGCACCGTAGGCACGCCCTTTGAGCGGGCGGGGTTTCACTCCGTGCCGTGGGCCGTTCCCTCGGCGAGGGACGTGCCCAGGGGGGTGATGGTGTGCCAGACGCGTTGGCCTTCGCGGCGGGAGGTGATGAGGCCGGCCGAGCGGAGGACGCCGAGGTGTTCGCTCGCGGTCGCCGGTGCCACGTCCAGACGGCGGGCGAGGTCGCCGGTTGTCGTCCCGTCGCGGGTCAGCTCCAGTACGGCGGCCCTGGTGCGGCCGAGGAGGGCCGCCAGGGCCCCGCCGCTTCCGTCGGGGGGCCGGTCCCGTAGCCGGGCCAGGGCGAGCGGGTCCCGTACGGCCGGGTAGACGAGGAGCACCTCACCGCCCTGGGCGGGCACGTACGCCTCCGGTCTGCGGCAGAAGAAGGAGGGAGCCAGGGTGATGCCGTCTCCGGTCAGGCGGGTCTCGCGTACGCCTTTCCAGGACGTGTAGGCGATCTCCAGGACGGGCGGGGCCCAACGGGCCCAGGGACGCAGGGAGTCCAGCAGGCCGTGTACGCCTGCCGAGGCCAGCACGTGTGTGGCGGCGGACCGTTCGGAGTTCGACGCGGCCTGGATGTGGCCCCAGTACGGGGCGACGGTCGCCGCGTGGGCCGAGGCGAGCGCGTCCCCCAGCCGGCGGGCCTCGGCCGGGCGGCCGGCGACGCCGTCGACCACCCAGGAGGGCAGTCTGCCGGTCAGCGCGGCCGGATAGTGCGGCAACTCCTCGCGGAGCTGCGCCGGGTCGCTCAGCAGACGATCGATCCCTTCGGAGGCGTCCGGAACCGTACCGAGCACCGTGTACAGGTCCAGTTGCCGCCCCGGCACGGCGAAGGCGCGGGCGAGCGAGCGGGCGTCGGGGGAGAGGCAGGCCCGGCTCCGTAGCCGCCAGTGGTCGCCCAGCGCGGGGCGGCGCCGCTGTTGCAGCACCGCCAGCGCCATCTGGGACTCGCCCAGTGGCCCGAGCGGCGAGATCCGTAAGCGCAGCAGATCGTCGGGCAGGAGATGGAGGCGCAGCACGGTGGGCTCCTTGCTCTGCACGCGCGGGCAGCCCCGCGTGCAGGTCGCGGACGCCCAATGTCACGCGCCGGGACGACAGCGGCAAGGCGGCCCGCCGGAGTCCGAAGCCGGGACACGGGAACGGCCCGTTCGCCACAGGGGCGGACGGGCCGTCGGTGCTGTACGGGACGGTCAGCAGGGCCTCACGGCCTGCGGGGCCGGGTGCTTGCCGTCGTACGGGTAGTACGGCGGGCGGCCCGAGTAGTAGGGAGCCTGGGACGAGACCTCCCAGGGGTAGTAGAACGTTGCTACGGTGCCGGGCGTCTGGTTGTTGACGTACCAGGTCGCGGTGCCGTTCAGCGTGTACTTCTCGCAGTAGTAGAAGGACTTCCAGGTGTAGCTGCCGTCGCTGTGCCTCAGGTGAACGCAGAGATCTCCGTAGGGGCAGGTGAAGGTGGCCGATGCGGCGGGCCGCGCTGACGCGGCCGGGCCGGCGTTCGCGACGCCGCCCGAGAGCAACGTGGCGGCCAGCGCTGTGGCGGAGACGGCGGCGGCGGTGAGACGGCGTGTGCCCATGGAGGCTCCTCCGGTCGGGTCATTCCCTGCACGTACGCTGCACTGGGACGGGGCTGACGGCTCAACTCCCGTCCGGTCCCCAACCGTTGCAGAGAGCAATGGCGCCGAACCAGGCCTTTCGGGCTGGGCCGAAAAGCCTGGTTCGGGGCAGTGCATGGGTAGTGCATGGGCAGCGCGCGGGCGGCACACGGGCGGTCCCCGGTCCCGGTTGGGCCCCCGGGAGACTCCGAGACGGGGACGACCGGGCCCTACGCGAGTTCCTTCCGCATCAACGTGCAGATCGTCTCGTGGCGGCGCAGCGATCCGTCAGCGGCTTGCTCGTCCCACGAGTCCGGCTGACGGTCGTACGCGACGTATCCCAGCCGTTCGTACAGCGCGCGTGCGCGGTGGTTGTCCTCCTCCACGGTCAACTCGGCCTGGCGCAGGCCGCGGTTGCTGATCCGCAGTTCTGCGGATGCGATCAGGAACGTGCCGATCCCGCACGACTGCAACGCGGGGTGGACCGCCAACTGCCACAACGTGCCGGCACCGTCCTTTACTTGATAGTCGACGCCTCCCTTCGCCACGGGGATGCCGGCCGGGGCGCAGACCGCGAGGTAGTCGACCTCACCGGTCCGGGCTCGCTCCAACTGCCCGGCGACACCGGCCAGGTGGTGCTCGGACCCTGCCCACCCGCACGACACCAGGTCCTCATGCGTCAAGTCACGCACCGACAGCTTCAGCGCAACGCTGGTCATCATCACTACCTCCGGCGAGCCAGCTTCCCCGCCACGCACGTGGGGGGCAAAGCCGTTTCCCCGGCCCGCTGCTCAGACCAGCGTGGTGATGCAGAACGGGTGGCCGGCCGGGTCGAGGAGGACGCGCCAGCGGTCGGGGTTCGGCTGGTGGCCGGGCTTGGTGGCGCCGAGGGAGAGGAGATGGCTCTCGGCGCTGTCCAGGTCGTCGACGCCCACCTCGATGTGCGCCTGCTTCTCCTGGGCCGGGTCCGGCCAGGTGGGGCGGCGGTAGTCGGTCAGCCGGTTGAAGCCGAGACCGGGCGTACCGTCCTTGGCCAGGAACACGAAGTCGTCCGAGGAGTAGGCGACGGGCAGACCGAGCATCTCGCCGTAGAAGCGGGCCAGTCCATCGGGATCCGAGCAGTCGAAGGTGACGGCGACGTAGCGGAATGCGGGGGCGGAGGAGTCGTTCTCAGCGCTCATGAGGGGGAGAGTAGGAGGGATCTAGGACAGCCGCCGTCCTAGATGAGAGGAGCCTGCGGGAAAACTCGTTGGTACGGCGGTGCCGGGCTGCGATGATGCCCTCGTTTCGCAGACGGAGGGCGTTTGTTCGTATTCGTGTGTGCGGGGTGTGGCGCCGAGCTGACCGCTCCGCTGGCCCAGGTCGCCCTGCCGGTGCACGCCCGTCAGACGTACGGGAACGGGCTCCAGCTCCCGGTGCTGATGGAACCGGGCACCTTCGCGGTGGACCCGGAGCCCTCGGGGCCACCGTGGCGGACATGGGAGGAGGCCGGGCCCGACGAAGCGGCTGCCCGCGGCGTCTACGCGCCGGTGCACTCCCTGTCCTACGGCCCGCCCGGCAGCGTCGTCATCGCTCCCGGAGACGTCCGCGGCACCCTTCTTGTCCCGGAGAAGAGCGGCACCGCGTGCTGCGGACTGGCCGGGGCCGACGGTCCCAACATGATCTGCGAGGCGTGCGGCCTGGCCGTGGCCACCCGGATCGACGACTGCTCGGCCTGGCAGGCGGTGTGGCTCGACCCGGGCGCGGTACATCGAGTCCCCGTCGCCGGGGCGGACCCAGTAACCCTGACCTGGGCGGAACTGATGGCCGAGGGGAACAGCACGCCGCCGTTCGAGCCGGTCACCGGGTGGGGCGGACCGCGGTACGCATCGCACTACCGGTGGTCGTGGAGCCCGCGGTGGGAGGCGGCCGCCGGGCGGGCGCTCGCGCACCTGCTGGTGGCTTCGGAGGGCCGGCCGGTGACCGTCCCGGGCGGCCTGGTCGGCAACGTGTTCCAGCGCTCCCTCGATGTCCTGCTGCCTGCCGGGCCACCCGCGCGGTACGCCGTACTGGCCGGCCCGGGGCTGGACGCCCCCGAGACGAACGCCGAGATACTCCTCGTGCCGGTGCATCCGCAGACCGGGGAGATCTGGACCCCGGTGGATCCGGCCCGGGCCCCGGTGGATCCGGCCCGGGCCCCGGCGGATCCGGCCCGGGCCCCGGCGGATCCGGCCCGGACCCCGGCGGATCCGGACCGGGCGGCGTACCCCGTGCCGCTTCCCTTCGGGGTGTGGCTGTGGCTCGCCTTCCCCGAGCCGCACCTGCCCGCCCCCACCTCCGGCCGCATGCCCGACGGCGTCGTACGCGACGACCCTCCTCCGGAGGACCCTCATTCCCTGTTCAGGGCCGACTGGCGGGTGTTCCAGCGCACCCTGGTCCGGTTGCCGGAGGTCCGCCGTCCGTGGCTGCGGGCGATTCTGGACACCCTCACAGGGCACCCGTACCGCTTCTTTTAGCGGGGCCTTGGCCGACTAGGCGTCGGTAAAGGCATCGCGTCGGCGGGCGTAGCGTAGGAGGTATGACGAAGTACGGATCGTTTCCCGGTGTTCGGCCCCGGCGCCTTCGGACGTCGCCCGTCATGCGGCGGATGGTGGCCGAGACGCGGCTGCACCCCGCCGACTTCATCCTTCCCGCCTTCGTCCGCGAGGGCGTGAGCGAGCCGGTGCCGATCGCGGCGATGCCCGGGGTCGTTCAGCACACGCGGGACAGTCTGAGGAAGGCCGCAGCGGAGGCTGTGGAGGCCGGGATCTCCGGGATCATGCTGTTCGGGGTGCCCGAGGAGGAGAAGAAGGACGCCCTCGGGACGGCGGGCACCGACCCGGACGGGATCCTGCAGGTCGCCCTCCGCGACGTGCGCGCCGAGGTCGGGGACGATCTGCTCGTCATGTCCGACCTGTGCCTGGACGAGACCACCGACCACGGGCACTGCGGGGTGCTGGACGCCGAGGGGCGGGTCGACAACGACGCCACCCTGGAGCGGTACGCCGAGATGGCCCAGGTGCAGGCCGACGCCGGCGCCCATGTCGTGGGCCCCAGCGGGATGATGGACGGGCAGATCGGCGTCATCCGCGACGCGCTCGACCAGATCGGCCGCGAGGACGTGGCGATCCTCGCCTACACCGTCAAGTACTCCTCCGCGTTCTTCGGCCCGTTCCGCGAGGCCGTCGCCTCCTCCCTCAAGGGCGACCGCAAGACCTACCAGCAGGACCCCGCCAACTGGCGCGAGTCCCTGCGGGAGCTGTCCCTGGACCTCGAAGAGGGCGCCGACATGGTCATGGTCAAGCCGGCCGGACCGTACCTCGACATCCTGGCCCGGGTCGCCGACGCCGTCGAGGTGCCCGTCGCCGCCTACCAGATCTCCGGCGAGTACTCGATGATCGAGGCCGCCGCCGAGAAGGGCTGGATCGACCGCGACCAGGCGATCCTGGAAACCCTCACCGGCATCAAGCGGGCGGGCGCCCGGAACATCCTGACGTACTGGGCGACGGAAGTGGCGCAGAAGTTGCGTCGGTAGGCAGGTACTGACACGCGCCTCCTGCGCGCAGGGCACCCCCCCGCTGCCCGGGCGGGGGGCCCGGCCTGGCGCGCCGGACGGGAGATAAGCTGGTCAGGCCACGTGCAGGGGTCCGCTGGGGCCGTCCGCACGGAGGCCATCCGTCCGGCCCGGCTCATCGGCAAGACGCATCCGCGTGCACTGACCAGCACCGAGATGCCATGCGCGTGCACATGGGCGGGACGGCGGAAGTATCCGGACGAACAAGTCCAACTGCATTGCATACGGGGAAGGTCAAGAATCACCTTGCTACGCACTGACCAAGCGGAGAACGTACGCGGATCGGACGCGTTCCCACGCGCCCGCATCGACCGATGGCCCACCGCACCGGGCGACATCGATGCCGTCACCGACCTGACGCCACGGGAACTCGAAGTCCTTCTGCTGCTGTCCGAAGCGGCCTCCAACCGCGACATCGGCCGTAGCCTCGACATCGCGGAGCGCACCGTCAAAGCGCACGTGACCAACATCATGACCAAGATCAAGGTCACCTCGCGCACCGAGGCTGCCCTGTTCGCCTACGCACACCACCAGCGCATCGCCTTCCTCGGCGAACGCTGCACCACGTGACACGAGGGAGCGCACTCGGGGAGACGACTTCCCCGAGTGCCCTCCCGTCCATCGTGACGGTGAGTCAGCCGGCCCGCCGCACATAGGCGGCATGTCCAGCCGCAGCCACCACGGCCGTGAAGGCGCCGAACACCAGGCCCGCCAGGATCCCGTGATGGGTGGCCCCGTCGGACAGCATGGCCCGGCCCGCCGCGAACGGCAGCCAATCACCGACCGCCGACAGGTCGAGACCGGGAACCTGGCCGGACAGGGCCATGATGATTCGCTCTCCGAGCGCGGGCACCAGGAAGAGCACCAGCACGGGGCCGACCCGGTTGCGCACGAGTGCCGACACCGACGTGCACAGCACCATCCAGCACGCCATCCACACCGCCAGTCGCAGTGTCGCGGCGCCCAATTGGCCCCACAGCGGCTGATGGACACCCTTGGCCGCAGCGACCACCGACAGACCGCCGACCTCCAGCACTGCCGTGGCCACGGACACGACCACGCCTATGGCCGCGCCCACGAGGCACTTCGACCAGAACGCATGACTGCGGGAAGGTGCAGTCAGCCAGGTGGTGCGAGCCGCGCCGCGCATCAACTCCGCCGAGACCGGACCGGTCCCCAGGACCATCAGATAGAAGCCGAGTACTGGCATCTGCGTCAGACCGGGTGACCACTGCAGCGAGTCCACCAGCGCGGGATCAGTCATGTCCTTGGAGGACTCGACGATGAACGGTGCCGCGACGGGCGGCCACACCGCGAGCAGAGCGACGATTCCGAGCAGGATCCACGTGGAACGCAGCGCGACCAGGTGCCGCAGTTCGTATCGGCAAGCACGCCCCCACACCTCTCGGCCCGGCGGGGTGAGGCCGGCGTCCCCCTCGATGAATACGGCGCTGCTCATGCGATCTTGAACTCCTCGCGTGCGATCGTCAGGTAGAAGTCTTCGAGGGTGGGCCTGGTCTCGGTCAGCAGGAACAGCGGAATGCCGTCGCCGAGGCACAGCCGGGCCAGCCTTTCCCGGTTCACCCCGGTGATGTCCGCGGTGTCGGGCCCGGTCTGGCGCAACCGGATGTCATGCCGGCTCGTCAGCGCTGCCAGCTTCCGCACGTCGTCGGGCGCCAGTTGCACCTGTACCACCGCCTGGCTGTCGGCACGGGCCAGGAGATCGCTCATGGATGCCTCGGAGACGATCCGCCCCTGGGACAGGACCGCGACGCGGTCGGCCATCTGCTGCATCTCGGCCAGCAGATGACTGGACACCAGCACGGCCGTACCGGCATCCGCCAGGGTGCGCAGGAAGTCGCGGAGCCAGCGGATCGCATGCGGGTCGAGACCGTTGGCGGGCTCGTCCAGGATCAACACGCGTGGTGAACCCAGCAGAGCCTGAGCCAGCCCGACCCGCTGTGACATGCCGAGCGAGAGCGAGGCCAGCCGAGCCGTTGCGGCTTCACGCATGCCCACCCGCTCCAGTACCTCGTCGACGCGCGCGTCAGGCACACCAGCGCCCGCGGCGACCATCCGAAGGTGATCCCGCACGCGGTGCTTCGGGTGGCCTCCCACGCCGCCGAATGCCGCCCCCACGACACGGGACGGCGCCTTCCAGGCGAGGAGCGGGCGGCCGAGGAACAGCGTCTGGCCCTCACTCGGCAGCAGGCCGAGCATGGCACGGAGGGTCGTCGTCTTACCGGCGCCGTTCGAGCCGACGAACCCCGTGACGGATCCCGCGCGCAGATCCATCGACACCCCGTCCAGCACCTGTTTCTTCCCGAAGGCACGCGTCAGTCCGCGCACCTGAACAACTATGTCGCTCATCAACACCTCGTTCAGGACACAAAAAATCGGCGTGGCCGACCGGGCGGCAAGACGCCCGCTGCCACGCGCCGCAGTGCGACCCCCCTCGCGGGAGGCCCGGGACTCTAGACCGCGACCACCGGTCCGGCGTTCCTCGGGCGCGGCGTGTTCACGCTCACCCGGCAACCTGACCTGGTGGAACCAGGTGTCCGGCCGGCCCTAAAGTTCTATGCCCAAAGATCCAATACCCGTTGAGGCGCGGCCTGACGAAGATGATCCCTGTACGCCCGATGGCCCGGGCGTACAGGGGGGTTCACCGTTCCAGCGGTGAATGCCCCGTGTCCGCAAGCGACATGGGAGTACCCAGTGAACAACAAACTGCGCCTGACCGCAGCATCCGCGGTCGCCGCGACCGTCATAGGTCTGGCCGGCACCACCGCCCAGGCCGCCACTCAGCACGACACGGCCGGCCGGGCCACCGCCACCACCCAGGTCATCAAGGCCGACAACAACGCCCAGGCCCGAGCCATTGCCCACAACCTCACCAGCAACGGGGTGGCCACCAGCGCTGAGGTCAAGGGCTCCTCGGTGGTCGCCAAGGGCGTCAGCGTCGGCAAGATCATTACGCTGGTCAAGAAGTCGAAGCCGGCCTGGCAGTGGCTCGTCAAGAACGGCAAGAAGGCCTACCAGCTCGGCAAGACCAAGGGTGTCGCGTACATCCGCCGCGAGATCGACAACATGAAGTGGTACAGCCCCGTCAAGTGGGTGCTGAAGGGCAGCGGCTTCTACTCCTCCGCCGCCACCATCTGGGAGGTCATCACCTGGGTCTACCACCACGTGTAAGCCGGCCGATGCGATGATCTGACCGCCCCCGCCGCTGCCCGACGCGGGGGCCATTGCGCCAGGGCAGCACACGAGGAGACATGAGTACTCAGACCCAAGAAGCAAAGGCCAGGACGACCGACAACGTCTGGTGGGCGGTGCCGGCCCTGATCGGGCTGCTGGCCGACACCATCGCCTTCCTCGTCCCGGTCGACGCCGGAGAAGCGGTCGCCTGGTACGTCCTCGTCGCCGGCGGCGTGGCGATCGTCCCGGCCGCTGTGCGGTCTCTGGTCAAGGGTGCGGCCAGGCAACTCGCGCGGATTCCGGGCCTGCTGATCGCGCTGTTCATCGCCGGGTCCTACCTGTTCGCCTTTCACAGGGGCGGCATGCCGTTCGGGAACTGACGTCGTGCCAACGTCGGGAAGCCGCGCTGTCGGACACGGTCAGGGCTCCTTCCCGTACCGGAACGGCGACGAAACGGGCGCGGTGTGCTGTCGGTTCGGCAACGGAACGGGATCGATTCCGGGATGCTCGCCGGGTTCGTCCCGGGATGCTCCGTGAACTGGGCGGATCCGTCTGGAAATCGACGTTTGAGACGCGTTGCAACATGAGTGACGCGTACTCGCCAAACCCTTAATCTCTGCGCCTGGCCTGCTCCGACCGGACCGGCCGAACGCCGAGCCCTGGGGGTCTCATGAGCTGGTTCCTCGAAGCGCTGAAGAAGTACGCCGTGTTCAGCGGCCGCGCGCGCCGCAAGGAGTACTGGATGTTCGTGCTCTTCTACTCGATCATCTACGCCGTGGTGCTGGGCATCGGCGTCGCCGCCAAGATGCCCGCCCTCATCGCCCTTCCGGTGCTCGCGCTGCTGCTCCCCGGCTGGGGCGTCACCGTGCGCCGGCTGCACGACACCGGCCGTTCCGGATGGTGGATCCTCCTCGGGATCGTCCCGCTCGTCGGTCCCATCGTCCTCCTGGTGTTCTCCGCCACCGAGGGCGAGGCCGGCCCGAACAAGTACGGCCCGAACCCGAAGGAAGCCCCGGCGCTCGTCTGAGGGCCCACTCCGGCGGTCCGGATCCCGGAACGGTCCGTGTAGGCGGCACACGACTCCCTAGGCTGGCGGGGCAGATGACGTCCCGTGACAGCACGAGGAGAGCCGCGCCATGACCGTTGCCGAGAACGCGCCGACGACCCGCGTGCCGCTTCCGCCCCTCGCCGCCCGTGCCCGGGCGGTGGGGGGCTCGCCCGTGCGGGACATCCTCGCGGTGACCGCGCGGCCCGAGGTGATCAACTTCGCCGGCGGGCTGCCCGCGCCCGAGTTGTTCGACCGCGAGGGGATAGCCGCCGCCTTCCGGGGCGTGCTGGAGGAGACGCCGGAGCGGGCGCTGCAGTACTCCACCACCGAGGGCGAACCCGTACTGCGGGCCGGACTCGCCGCACGCGTCACCGCGCAGGGACTGTCCACCTCCGCCGACGACCTCCTCGTCACCACCGGCTCACAGCAGGCGCTGTCCCTGCTCGCCACCGCCCTCCTCGAACCCGGCGACACCGTGCTCGTCGAAAGCCCCTGCTATCTGGCGGCACTTCAGGTGTTCGGCCTGGCGGGGGCCCGCGTCGTCGCCGTGCCGGGGGACGAGGACGGCGTCGATCCGGCCGCCCTCGCCGAACTGGTCCGGCGCGAGCGGCCCAAGCTGCTCTACCTCGTCCCCACCTTCCAGAACCCCACCGGACGCACGATGCCCGCGGCGCGCCGCGAGGCCGTCGCCGCCGTCGCCGCCCGCGAGGGACTGTGGATCGTCGAGGACGACCCCTACGGCGACCTACGCTACGACGGCGACCGCGTCCCCTGGATCGCCACCCTCCCCGGCGCCGAGGACCGGGTGGTCCTCCTCGGCTCCTTCTCCAAGATCATGGCCCCCGGCCTGCGCCTCGGCTGGATGCGGGCACCCGCCGCACTACGGCGGGCCTGCGCCGTCGCCAAGCAGGCCGTCGACCTGCACACCCCCACACTCAACCAACTCGCCGCCGCCCGCTACTTGAGCGGCCTGGACGCCCACGTCGCCCGCGTGCGCGCCGTCTACGGCGAACGCCGCGACGCCATGCTCGCCGGGCTGCCCGGCGCCCTCCCCGAGGGGGCGACCTGGACCCGCCCCGAGGGCGGCATGTTCCTCTGGGCCCGCCTGCCGCGGTCGTACGACACGACGGACCTGCTGCCCCGGGTCGTGAAGGAGGACGTCGCCTACGTCCCCGGCGCGCCCTTCTACGCCGGCGACCCCGACCGCTCCACCCTCCGCCTCTGCTTCGTCACCCAGACCCCCGACGAGATCACCGAGGGACTGCGCCGGCTGCGCCGGGGACTCGCCGCCGTCACTCCTCCCGCTTGATCCACTCGCCGCCGCCCAGCGGGTAGTCGTAGCCCGGCCGGTCCACATCGGCGCTCGTACGGAACGGGACGCCGTCGTTGTCGATGTGCACCGTGCCGTGCCTGCTCCCGCTGGACCACTCCAACGAGAGGTCCCAGCGGACGTCGTGCGCCTTGCTGTGCGCGGTGACGTAGAAGACCTCCGGATCCGACTCGCTGACCTTGTACGGGAAGTCCCGCTGGCCGTTCTTCACGGTGACCGCGGGACTGCCGTCGTCCAGGTCGACGTCGAACGACTCGCTGTCGACACCGCCCCCGCAGCCCACGCCCATCGAGTAGTCGTTCCAGGCCAGCGGCGCGCCCTTGGAGAGGAAGCGCACGTGCAGCGCCTCCAGGACGACCGTGTCCGCGCCCGTGCCCTGCACGGTCAGGGCGATCCGCTGCTCCCCGGACGAGACGGCGCCGTACGCGCCGGCCCAGCGCCGGGCGTCCTGCTCGCCCGCCGGCGGGCCGACCTGCGCGGGCTCGCTGTCCACCAGGAAGTGCTGGCTGCACGGACTGTCGTAGACGTAGGGGCGGACGCCCACCGTCAGCGGTACGGCACCCGTGCCGGTGCCGTGCCCGCGGGTGTGGGGAGCCGATCCGCGTGAGCCGGGAGCGGACGCCGACGCCGGCGCGGACGGCTCGCGGCTCCGGTCCGCCCCGCTCGGAGAGGGGCTCGCGGACCGCGAGGCGGAGGGGGACGCCTTCGGGTGGCCCACCCCTGCCGCGGTGGCTCCGACGGCCACCCGGCCGTCCGCGGTACTCCGGTGCCCACCGCCCGGCGGATTCACGGCCAGGACGACGGCACCGACGACCGCCGCCACCGTGGCCAGCGCGGCGGAGGCGATCAGCGCGGTACGGCGCCGACGGCGGGCCGGGGATGAGGGCGGGGGCGGGGGCGGTACGTCACCGGAAAGGGGGCCTACGTCGGGGAGCGGGGCCACGCTCGGGTGCGGGCCCTCGGTCGGGTGCGGGGACGCGTTCGGGGCCTCTGGCTGTGGGCCGGCCCCGGCTTCGGCGTCCACTTCCACGTCGGTTCCGGCGGCGGTGGTGGTCGTCTCGCCGCTCCTCGGCGCCGCCGGCCGCTCCGGGGTGCGGCCCCGTGCCGCGTCCGCGAGGATCCAGTTGCGGTGCAGCTCCACCAGCTCCTGCGGCGTGGCCCGGCAGACCCGCGCGAGGCGCTCCACAGGGGCGTAATCGGCCGGTACGGCAGCGCCGTTGCAGTAGCGGTGCAGCGTCGACGTACTCATGTGGAGCCGCTTGGCCAGCGTTCCGTAACTGAGTCCCGAGCGGTCCTTCAGCTCCCGCAGCAGCCGGGCGAACGCCTCCGTCTCCTCGGGTCCTGTGGTCTCCGGCACCCGTTCCTCCATCCCCCGGTGTCCCATTCGCGCGTTCCAGGCGCGCTGTATTCCCCCTGGTCAAACGCCGTTCGAGTGTTCCAGTGTCCCCAAGTGCCGGCCACGGGTACCGGCTGGGACGGATCACCCCACAGGCTTCGGATCATCCAAGCACCAACCCGACCCGAACACCGAAGGGGCACCACCACCATGGCCGGTATCCGGAACTCCCGCACCCGTGTCCTGACCGCCGCGGCGACCGTCGCACTCGCCGCGCTCTCCCTGACCGCCTGCAACGACGGAACGGGCACGGTCGACGAGGGCTCGTCCACGGCGGCCTCCGCGTCCGCGTCCACCGGGGGCGACTCCCAGGCCACTCCGCCGACGTCGACGTCAGCCTCGACGCCGGCCTCTGCATCGAAGGGCACGGCCGCCGCGGGCACGTCCGGCTCCTCCACGTCCTCCGGCGCCAAGGGCTCCTCGGGCGCCGGTGCCAAGCCGACCCCGGCCCCCGCGCGGCACACGGGCGGCACAGGCGGCGGAACGGGCGGCAGCACGGGATCGAACAAGCCGGTGACCTGTGAGGGCTCGACCACCAAGATGGTCGCCGCCCCGCTCAACCGGCCCGTCAACCACATGCTGCTGACCGTCACCAACACCGGCAGCAGGACCTGCTACCTGTACGGCTACCCGGCCCTCCGCTTCACCGGGGCGCAGGCCGTGCCGCCGGTCATCGACGACTCGCACCCCCAGGCCGTCGTCACGCTCGACCCCGGGGAGTCCGGGTACGCCTCCGTGAACCTGTCCTCCGCCGACGGCAGCGGCTCCTACGGCCACACCGTGAAGTCCCTCACCGTGTACTTCCAGGGCCGCTCCGGTGACTGGAACGCCGGCAAGGCCGCGCACCCCGCGCTGCCCGCGAAGGGTGTCTACATCGACGACACGCTCAAGGTGACGTACTGGCAGCAGTCGATGGACGACGCCATCGACTGGTGAGGGGTCAGTCCCACCAGAAGGACCAGGTGGGGGCGGCGATCAGGTCCTTCGCGTAACTGCCCAGATTGCCCGGGGCGGTCTGGGTGATGTTGTCCGGGCAGAACGCGAAGTGCTCGGCCGCCACCGCCTCCGCCTCGGTGAGCGTGGTCGGCGGGGCGGCGACGGAGAGCGTGAGGGTGTCGAGGCCGAGGCCCACCACGCGTATACCGAAGCGGTCCTCCCAGGAGCGCAGTACGGCGCAGAGCCGGGCCACGTCGTCGTCGTAGTTGACGGGTCCCGTCCAGCCGATCGCCGCCGGTATGTCGGCGGAGCGGCGGGCCGGGACCAGGGCCAGGTGCGGCTCGGTGAACCAGGAGGACGTGCCGTCCGACAGCGCGTCGGCGGCCTGGGCGGCGCGGACGTCCGGGTCGGCGGCGAGGGCGGGGGAGGGCGCGAGGCCGGGCCAGTCGGCGCGGAACGGCTCGACCGTCTCCGCTGGGCCCGCACCGGCCTCGTCCTCCCAGTACTCGGCGAGGACCTCCTCGGCGTCGTGGTCCCCCGGGTACGACATCTCGTCGGGCGCCAACTCCCAGAAGGCGGGGCCGCCCTGGGGCCCGTCGAGGTCCACCAGGAGCGGAAGCAGCCCCGCACGGCCGGCCGGTATGCCCAGGGCCCGCCAGGTCCCGGGCGCCGCCTGCTTCTCCGCGTGCCACAGCACGGGTTCGCGGCCGGGCACCCCGACCAGCCTGCCGGGCGGAAGCTGGAGCCCGACGGAACGACCACTGGGGTCAGTGGCCAGCCTGGGCAGCGGATTGGGAAGAGTCGCCATGCCGCCGACTGTAAGGGCAGCCACTGACAACGCCGTTGGCCGGGCCGACCCGAACTGAATGGTGGCCGTGGGGCAGCCCGACACTGGCCGAAGAAGCGAGTGGCCCCACGGTCACTTGACGACGCCCGGCCGTGGACGCAGCCCACGCCGCCCCCCGGTAGGGAGCGACGTTCAGGGCGAGCCCCGTCGACGGGAAGCTACAGCTTCTCCGGCGTCCGGATGCCCAGCAGGGCCATCCCCCGCTGCAGCGTGCGGGCCGTTACGTCGCACAGGAAGAGGCGGTTCTCCACCTGGGCCGGCGTCTCGGCCTTGAGGACCGGGCACTTGTCGTAGAACGACGTGTACAGGGACGCCAGTTGGTAGAGGTAGGCCGCCAGCTTGTGCGGGGCGTAGTCCGTCGCCGCCTCCGCGACCGTCTCCGCGAAGGAGTCAGCGTGCAGGCCGAGCGCGCGCTCCGCCTCGTGCAGTTCCAGCTCCGGGTGCGCGGCGGGCCGTACCTCACCGGCCTTGCGCAGGATGGACTGGATGCGGGCGTACGCGTACTGGAGGTACACGGACGTGTCGCCGTGGAGGGAGACCATCTGGTCCAGGTCGAACTTGTAGTCGCGGTTCGCGGACGTCGACAGGTCCGCGTACTTCACCGCGCCGATGCCCACCTGGGTGCCCCGCTCGGCGATCTCCGCCTCCGACAGGTCCTGTGCCTTCTCCCGGACGACGGCCGACGCGCGGTCGATCGCCTCGTCGAGGAGGTCGACCAGCTTGACCGTCTCGCCCTCACGCGTCTTGAACGGCTTGCCGTCCTTGCCGAGGACCGTGCCGAACGCCAGCTGGAACGCCGTCACGTCGTCGTTCAGCCAGCCGGCCCGGCGGGCGGTCTCGAAGACCATCCGGAAGTGCAGGGCCTGGCGGGCGTCCACGACGTAGAGCAGCGTGTTGGCCTTCAGGTTGAAGACGCGGTCGCGGATCGCGGAGAGGTCGGTGGCCGCGTAGCCGTAGCCGCCGTCGGACTTCTGGACGATCAGCGGGACCGGGTTGCCCTCCGGGCCCTTGATGTCGTCGAAGAAGACGCACAGCGCGCCCTCGGAGCGGACCGCGACACCGGACTCCTCCAGCAGGCGGCACGTCTCGGCCAGCATGTCGTTGTAGCCGGACTCGCCGACGATGTCGGGGTCCCGGATCTCCATGTCCAGCTTCTCGAAGACGGAGAAGAAGTAGATCTTCGACTCGTCGACGAACTTCTGCCACATCGCGAGGGTCTTCGGCTCACCCGCCTGGAGGTCGACCACCCGGCGCCTGGCCCGCGTCTTGAACTCCTCGTCGGAGTCGAACAGGCGGCGCGCGGCCTTGTAGAGGCGGTCGAGGTTCGACATCGCCTCCTCGCCGCTCACCGCGCCGGACGCCTTGTGGTCCAGCTCGTGCGGGTGCTCGTCCAGGTACTGGATGAGCATGCCGAACTGGGTGCCCCAGTCGCCGATGTGGTGCCGGCGCACGACCGTCTCGCCGGTGAACTCCAGCAGCTGTACGACCGCGTCACCGATCACCGCCGAGCGGAGGTGACCGACGTGCATCTCCTTCGCCACGTTCGGCTGCGCGTAGTCGATCACCGTCGTGCCCGGGTCCGCCGCGAACGGCACACCGAGCCGGCCGGTGTCGTCCGCGTACCGCGCGGCCAGGTTCGCCGTGATCGCCCGGTCGGCGATCGTCAGGTTGAGGAAGCCCGGGCCGGAGACCTCGATCTCCCGGATCACGTCACCCGACTCCACCCGCGCCACGACCTGGGCCGCCAGTTCCCGCGGGTTCGCCTTGGCCTTCTTGGCGAGCGCCAGGATCCCGTTGGCCTGGAAGTCCGCCCGGTCGCTACGTCGCAGCAGCGGGTCGGCGTCGGCGGCCTCCGGCAGGGTGGCCGAGAGGGCGGACGCGAGGCGCTGCTGGACGGAATCGCTGAGGGACGTGACCGAGGCCATAGGAAGGGGTGCCGTTCTCCTCGTGGGGATGGATAGACCCGGCCAGTATCCCACGGGGGGCAAAGCGGTTTTCCCGGTCACGGGGTGGTCTGGGAGAATGGGACCGTCACCAGTTTCCGAAGCGTTCAGCGTTCAGAAAGAAGGACGTGCCGATCGTGGCTCAGAGCACCGAGACCGCCGACTGGGTCTCCCGTTTCGCGGATGACGTCATCGAGGAGTCGGAGCGCCGAGCCCCGGGCAAACCCGTCGTCGTGGCGTCCGGGCTGTCCCCGTCCGGACCGATCCACCTGGGCAACCTGCGCGAGGTGATGACCCCGCACCTGGTCGCCGACGAGGTCCGCCGCCGCGGACACCAGGTCCGCCACCTGATCTCCTGGGACGACTACGACCGCTACCGCAAGGTCCCCGCGGGCGTCCCCGGCGTCGACGAGTCCTGGGCCGAGCACATCGGCAAGCCGCTGACCTCCGTGCCCGCCCCCAAGGGCTCGGCGTACCCGAACTGGGCCGAGCACTTCAAGGCCGCGATGACCGAGTCGCTGGCCGAGCTGGGCGTGGAGTTCGACGGCATCAGCCAGACCGCGCAGTACACCTCGGGCGCCTACCGCGAGCAGGTCCTGCACGCGATGAAGCACCGCGGTGACATCGACGCGATCCTCGCCCAGTACCGCACCAAGAAGGCACCGGCGAAGAAGCAGCAGCAGAAGCCGGTCGACGAGGCCGAGCTGGAGGCCGCCGAGGGTTCGGGCGCCGCGTCCGAGGACGACGGCAGCTCCACGGCCGGGTACTTCCCGTACAAGCCGTACTGCGGCAACTGCGAGAAGGACCTGACCACCGTCACCTCGTACGACGACGACACCACCGAGCTGTCGTACACCTGCACCGCCTGCGGCTTCACCGAGACCGTCCGGCTGACCGAGTTCAACCGCGGCAAGCTGGTCTGGAAGGTCGACTGGCCGATGCGCTGGGCCTACGAGGGTGTGATCTTCGAGCCCTCCGGTGTCGACCACTCCTCGCCCGGCTCCTCCTTCCAGGTCGGCGGGCAGATCGTCGGGATCTTCGACGGCAAGCAGCCCATCGGCCCGATGTACGCGTTCGTGGGCATCAGCGGCATGGCCAAGATGTCGTCGTCGCGCGGCGGCGTCCCCACCCCCGGGGACGCGCTAAAGATCATGGAGCCGCAGATCCTGCGCTGGCTGTACGCCCGCCGCCGGCCCAACCAGTCCTTCAAGATCGCCTTCGACCAGGAGATCCAGCGGCTCTACGACGAGTGGGACAAGCTGGTGGGGAAGGTCGCTGGGGGCACCTCCCAGGCATCAAGCACTGGGGGAGGCTCCGCCCTGCCGGGTGACGTCGCCGCGTACACGCGTGCCGTCGGCACGGCCGCCGGCGAGCTGCCGAAGACGCCCCGCCCGATGCCGTACCGCACGCTCGCCTCCGTCGCCGACATCACCGCCGGCCACGAGGACCAGGCGCTGCGGATCCTCTCCGAGCTGGACCCGGAGCAGCCGCTCGCCTCCCTCGCCGAGGTCCGGCCCCGCTACGACAAGGCCGAGGCGTGGATCAACCACCACGTACCCGCCGACCAGCGGACCATCGTGCGGGACGAGCCCGACACCGACCTGCTGAAGTCCCTCGACGAGCCCTCCCAGCAGTCGGTACGGCTGCTGCTCGACGGCCTCGCCGAGCACTGGTCGCTCGACGGCCTGACCCACCTCGTGTACGGCGTCCCGAAGGTCCAGGCCGGCTTCCCGGCCGACGCCACGCCCAAGGAGCTCCCGCCCGAGATCAAGACGGCCCAGCGGACGTTCTTCGCCCTGCTGTACCACCTGCTCGTCGGCCGCGACACCGGCCCGCGCCTGCCCACGCTGCTGCTCGCGGTGGGGCAGGAGAGGGTGCGGGCCCTGCTCGGGGAGTAGGGCGCGACACCCCCCAGGCACGGGGAAAGGGGGCCTTCCGTGGCGGAGGGCCCCCTTTTCGTGTCCGCGCGCTCAGGCGATGTGGTCTTCCTCCAGCTCCGCGTTCAGGCGGGCCGTGAAGTCCAGGACCATGCGCTTGGCCTCGGGCTCGGGCAGGGAGATGCCGAACTCGGCCTCTATGTTGTCGAGGAACTGGCCCGGCGTCGGCACGCCGCTGTCGGTGATCGACTGGCGGAAGACCTGGTAGTAGCTGTCCATGTCCGGCTCCGGGACGCCGCCGCCCTCGCCGAGTTCGCGGGTGCGGTTGGGGCCGACCGGGATGGGGAAGCTGCCGGTCTCCTCCGGAGGGGGTGCCTGGTCCTCGTAGCCCTCGTACCAGTCGCCGTACTCCTCTTCGGGGGCGTACTGGGGTTCGGGGGCCGGGTCGAAGGTGGGGTCGTAGCCGCCGTGGTAGTCGATCTCGCGGGGGGTCTGGAACCAGGGGCTCTGCTCGTCGGGGGCATCCGGGTTCGGGTGGCCGGGGTTCACGGGATGCCCGGTGTTCTGCTGGCCGGGGAGTTGGGGGCGCTGCTCGCTGAGAGGTGCTGCCGCGCCCACCCGTGCCGCCCCAGCGGCACGATTGCCCGCGGCTGCGGCGTCGATCGCCGGGATCACTTGCGGTTCGATGCCTGCCGCTGCCAGGCCAGCCGGGGCTGTTTCCGCCAGGGGGACGCCGTAGCGGGCCAGGCGGAGGGGCATGAGGGATTCGACGGGGGCTTTGCGGCGCCAGGCGCGGCCGAAGCGGGAGCGGAGGCGGGCCTGGTAGACGAGACGTTCCTGCTCCAGCTTGATGACCTGGTCGTAGGAGCGCAGTTCCCAGAGCTTCATGCGGCGCCAGAGCAGGAAGGTGGGGACGGGGGAGAGGAGCCAGCGGGTGAGGCGGACTCCTTCCATGTGTTTGTCGGCGGTGATGTCGGCGATGCGGCCGATGGCGTGGCGGGCCGCTTCGACGGAGACGACGAAGAGGATGGGGATGACGGCGTGCATGCCGACGCCGAGGGGGTCGGGCCAGGCGGCGGCGCCGTTGAAGGCGATCGTCGCCGCCGTGAGGAGCCAGGCCGTCTGCCGCAGGAGCGGGAAGGGGATGCGGATCCAGGTCAGGAGCAGGTCGAGGGCGAGCAGGACGCAGATGCCCGCGTCGATGCCGACCGGGAACACGTAGGAGAAGTTCCCGAAGCCCTTCTGGATGGCCAGCTCACGGACGGCCGCGTACGAGCCGGCGAAGCCGATACCGGCGATGATCATGGCCCCGCTCACCACCACGCCGATGAGAACGCGGTGCAAGCGGGTCAGCTGCAGTGGCCCGGCCACTCGTACTCCCCTCCCCTTGCGTGTTGTTGCGCGCAACAGAGTGGCACACGTGTGCGGCGAACGTGGTGTCGGCCGGAGCTTGGGTCAGCTCTTCTTGGCGGCGGACTTGGAAGGGGTCGCCTTGGCCGATGCCTTGGCGGAGGCCTTCGCGGACGTCTTCGGGGACGGTGACTTCGACGCCGGCTTGGAGGGCGACGCGCTGGACTTGGCCGGCGAACTCGGCTTCGCCCCCTGCCCGTTGGCGGACTTCACCGACTCCACGACCTCCTTGACGGCCTTCTCGGCGGCCTTCGTCAGGTCGTCCGCGTCGGGGGTCTTCTCGCCCGCGAGACCGGCGCCGTTGTAGTCCAGGGTCACGACGACGTTCTCGACCCGGGCCACGACCGTCTGCTGCTTGAATTTGCCTTCCTTCTTCTTCAGGTCGTAGCGCACCGCCGTCGCCTCGTCACCCGCACCGGAGACCGGCTCCGACTTGGCGCCCTTCGCCCCGTCGACGCTCTGGGCGTCCTTGACCTGCCGGCTGTAGTAGGCGTGCGCCTGGTTCTCGCCGGAACCGCGGGCCGTGTCGGAGTCGAAGCGGAGGAGGGAGACGTTCAGCCAGCGGAACTGGGAGCCCTTGACGCCGTTGTTGTCCAGGCTGCTCCAGTGGCACGAGGCGCGCGTGGCGACATCGTCCGTCGCGCCCTCCTTGCCCGACTTCACACCCTTGGGCACCAGATCGGTGAGGGACTTCTTCGACAGCACCGAGCACGCCTCGGGAAGCGTCTTGTACGCGGCCGCCCGCACGGACGGCGAGGCCGAGGGCTGCTTCGAACCGCTGCCGCCCGTGCTGCTCTGCGAGCTCGCGGAGTCCCCCTTCGCCTTGCCGTCGCCGGAGTCGGAGGAGCACGCGGCGGTGATCAGGACGGCGGGGACGGCGACCGCGCAGACAAGGGCGCGGCGAAGACGCCTGGCTCGCTGTGCATGCGGACGGTCGGCTCGCTGGGCTGCTCGCTGCATGGTTCCTTCACTCGTGACGCTCGGTGTTCGTGCGGGTTCCTGCGGGGCCACCGTACGCGGTGAGAGGGCCGTGCGTTTTCTGTTCCCGAGCTTTGGGAGAGGGCGCGGGAGGGGCCCGCGGGGCGGTCAGCCGCCCAGTGCGTCCGCCAGTTGAGAGGCCAGATTACCGGCCCTGTCCTGCATTTCCTTGCTGTCCGGGACCGTTCCCGTGGCCGTCGGCTGCTCCTCGTACTGGATGGTGACGATGACGTTCGACGTGCGGAACACCACAGTCACCGTCCGCTGTTCGGCCGTCGAACCGGAGCCGCCGAGCTGGTCGTCCAGATACGCCTCGTCACCGAGACCGGAGAGCGTGCGCGGCTGGAGGTCGGCCGGAGTGCCCGACGGGGAGCCGGACGGCGAGGAGGTTCCAGAGGGGCCCGAGGGGCCGCCGCTCGGCTTGCCGGACGTGGAGGCCGTGCCGCTGGCGGCACCGGTGGTCGCACCGGTGGTCGCACTGGTGGCGCCGGCCGTGGACGACGCGCTCGGCTCCGGGAGGTCGGCGGCCGTCTCCTTCTGCGTGAACAGCTTCTGCGCCTCGTCGTCGTCGCTGACCGTGTTGTCGTACGACACCACGCGCTCCATGTCGACGGACAGCCGGTCCGTGGCATCGGCGGAGTCGACCTTCCAGCGGCAGCCCACCTGGCGGTCGGTGTCGTAGGTGAGCGTGGCCTCGCCCTGGTAGGCCTTGTCCCGCTGGTCCGGGTCGGTGATCTGCTGGATGCCGGGGAGCAGGGAGTCGAGGGTGTCGTGGTCGACGGCACGGCAGGGTTCGGGGAGCGTGCTGTACTTGCCGGGCTGGGCCGCGGTCGTCGCCGTACCGGCGTCGCCGGGGTTGGCGTCGTCCGTCGGACTGCCGCCACCGGAACCGCTGGTGCAGCCGGCCAGCAGGGCCGCGAGGAGGGCGGCGGTGCCGGTTACGTACGCCTTCCGCTGCACGGTTCTGGCTCCCTCTCGACGGTGTCGCTCTGCTCGGTACTCCAGTGTCCCCGCAGGTTATTCGCTTGCCGTGGCGGGGCGCCCCCTGGACACAATGTGTACCGCACGCACCGCTGTGAACGCCGGTCCCTTGTCCTGTCTGCCCGGCTTTGTCGCACCTTTTGCGTTTTGCTGCTTTCCATCCATTTGCTGAACTTGTCTTGTTTGTTGTGCTGTTGTCATGTCACCGGGGGAGAAGAGGACGTCATGTCGTACGTGGAGATGCCGGGCGCGCGGGTTCCGATCCGTATGTGGACCGATCCGGCGTCGGTCGAGGACGGCGCCCTGCGCCAGCTCCAGAACGTCGCCACCCTGCCCTGGATCAAGGGCCTGGCCGTCATGCCGGACGTCCACTACGGCAAGGGGGCGACGGTCGGCTCGGTCATCGCCATGCGCGGCGCGGTGTGTCCGGCCGCGGTCGGCGTGGACATCGGCTGCGGCATGTCGGCGGTGCGCACCTCCCTGACCGCCAACGACCTCCCCGGCGACCTGTCCCGACTGCGCTCGAAGATCGAGCAGGCGATCCCGGTGGGCCGCGGCATGCACGACGACCCGGTCGACCCGGGCGACTTCCACGCCCTGCCCACGGCGGGCTGGGACGACTTCTGGGGGCGGTTCGACGGGGTCGCGGACGCGGTGAAGTTCCGTCAGGGGCGTGCGATCCGGCAAATGGGGACACTTGGCGCGGGAAATCACTACATCGAACTGTCGTTCGATGAAGAGGGTGCGATCTGGCTCACGCTGCACTCCGGGTCCCGGAACATCGGCAAGGAACTGGCGGAATTCCACATCGGTGTGGCCCAGAAGCTTCCGCACAACCAGGGGCTGGTCGATCGCGATCTCGCCGTCTTCGTCTCGGACACTCCACAGATGGCCGCGTACCGGAATGACCTCTACTGGGCGCAGGAGTACGCCAAGTACAACCGCACGCTCATGATGGCGCTCTACAAGGACGTGATCCGCAAGGAGTTCAAGAAGGCCAGGCCGACCTTCGAGGCGGAGGTCAGTTGTCACCACAACTACGTCGCTGAGGAGCGCTACGAGGGAATGGACCTGCTGGTGACCCGAAAGGGCGCGATCAGGGCGGGTGCAGGTGACCTCGGCATCATCCCGGGGTCGATGGGCACGGCGACGTACATCGTGAAGGGCCTTGGCAACGAGAAGGCATTCAACTCGGCCTCCCACGGTGCCGGCCGGCGCATGAGCCGCGGCGCGGCCAAGCGGCGCTTCTCGGCGAAGGACCTGGCGGAGCAGACCCAGGGCGTGGAGTGCCGCAAGGACTCGGGCGTCGTGGACGAGATCCCGGGCGCCTACAAGCCGATCGAGCAGGTCATGGACCAACAGCGGGATCTGGTCGAGGTGGTGGCCAAGCTCAAGCAGGTGGTGTGCGTCAAGGGCTGACGTGAGAGTCCCCCGGTCGCCTCGCGTTCAGCCGTGGGGAAGCCTCCGCTTCCTTGCCGGTCAGGCCCGGGGCAGGGCTGCGTCCCTGCCCCGGGTCGCTCCGTGGAAGCCGCCCAGGGTGAAGCCGATGATGGCGCCGCCGCCGGGGCGGGCGGAGGCGAAGGGGGCGCCGGCGTGGGCCAGGGCCACCTCGCGGACGATGGAGAGGCCGAGGCCGGAGCCGGGGAGGGAGCGGGCGTCGGTGGCCCGGTAGAAGCGGTCGAAGATGCGGATCAGGTCGGGTTCGGCGATGCCGGGGCCGCGGTCGAGGACCTCGACGCGGACCATGCCCGGGCGGGCGAGGCCGGTGACGACGACCTCGATGGGCGCCTGCCCGTCGCGGTCGAACTTGGCCGCGTTCTCGACGAGGTTGGAGATGGCCCGCTGCAGCATGCCGGGGCGGCCGTCGGCGCTCGTGTCGCCGCTGGTGCGCAGGACGATGTCGCGTCCGGTACGGCGTTTGGCGAGGCCCACGACGTCCTCGGCGATGTCGGCCACGTCCACCCGCTGCGGCGGCTCCGCGTCGGACTGCCCGGCGGCGAGGTCGACGAGCTCGTTGACCAGGTCGGTGAGTTCGCGGGCCTCCTGGCTGAGGTCGGCGACCAGGTCCTCGCGGGTCGCCGGGGGCAGTTCGTCGATGCGGCGCAGCAGCGAGATGTTGGTGCGCAGGGAGGTGAGCGGCGTACGGAGTTCGTGGCCGGCGTCCTGCACCAGGCGCCGCTGGTCCTCCTCGGACTGGGCGAGCCGGCCGAGCATGCGGTCGAAGGCGCGGCCGAGGCGGCCGACCTCGTCGAGTCCGGCGACGGGCACCTCGATGCCCAGTTGCCGGGTGCGGGCGACGTCCTCGGCGGCCGAGGTGAGGACGCGCAGGCGGCGGGTGATGCGCCGGGCCAGCCACCAGCCGAACAGCCCGGCGGCGACGACCACCGCCGACATGAGGATGAGGGTCCGCTGCTGCAGCGCCCGCAGCAGGTCCTCGGTGTCGCTGAACTCCTGCGCGACCTGGACCGCCCCGCGTCCGTCGCCGAGGGAGACGGTGGCGATGCGGAAGAGGTCGTCGCCGACCCGCACGTCCTTGTGCTCGGCGAGTTTCCCGGCCGCTCCGGCGCGGGCCACGGATCGGTCGTGGGCGGTGACGGGCAGTACGGGGCTGCCGTGGTCGGCGACCTCGCCGCGCGCGCCGAGCACCTGGACGTCGGTGCGGGCGGGCCGTACGACGTCGTGGCCGGGGCTGGAGGAGGAGAAGTCCGCCGGGGACATCTCCTGCTGCCGCACCTCGTCCTGCACGTCCTGCACGACCTGGGTGAACACGGACTGCTGGTCGACGCGGACGAGCCGGGCGGCCGAGCTGTACGACAGGATGCCGACGAGGATCGTGACGGCGGCGGTGACGGCCGCGAAGGACACGGCGAAGGTGGTGCGCAGCGAGACCAGCTCGGGCCGGCGTCGGGCCAGCGGCCGGCGCAGCCCGCGCAGCCCGCGCACTCAGTCCTCCCGCAGCACGTAACCCACGCCTCGCACGGTGTGGATCAGCTGCGGGGCGCCGGGTTCGTCGAGCTTGCGGCGCAGGTAGCCGACGTACACGGCGAGGTTCTTGGAGCCGGGGCCGAAGTCGTAGCCCCAGATGCGGTCGTAGATGGTGGAGTGGTCGAGGACGATCTCGGCGTTGCGGACGAGCAGTTCCAGCAGCTCGAACTCGGTGCGGGTCAGCTCCAGTTCGCGGGTGCGGCGCCAGGCGCGGCGGGCCTGGAGGTCCATGCGGATGCCGGCGGCCTCGATCTGCCGGTCGGGGGCGGAGGCGGGGGCGGTGGCGTCGCGGGCCGGGTCCGTGCCCGGTCCGGGGGCGGCGCCGCTGCCCGCGGTGACGGGGGAGGTGCGGCGCAGCAGGGCGCGCAGCCGGGCGAAGACCTCTTCGACGTCGAAGGGCTTGAGGACGTAGTCGTCGGCGCCCGCGTCGAGCCCGGCGATGCGGTCGGCGGTCTCGACGAGGGCGGTGAGCATGAGGATGGGGGTGCGGTTGCCCTCGGCGCGCAGCACCCGGCAGACCTGGAGGCCGTCGATGCCGGGCATCATGACGTCCAGGACGAGGACGTCGGGCGGGGTGCGGTGGGCCTGCGCCAGCGCCTCGACGCCGTCGGCGACCGCGGTGACCTCGTAGCCTTCCAGCGTCAGGGCACGTTCCAGGGCATGTCGGATGGCGCGGTCGTCTTCGGCGAGCAGCACATTCTGGGGCACGTCCCCAGTCTGCCAAGGCCGACGGTGCTTCGGCCGGGCCGGGCGGGTCTACGATCACCCTTTTTACCTGGCTCTCACCGTCACAGGGGCAACCCCGGGCGCCCGCCTACCGTCCTCCCGCCGTCGGCTCAGGCGGCGCTGAGCCGGGCCAGGTGTTCGGCGAAGGGGACCAGGCCGGGCTCATCGGGTGCGGGAGCGCCCTCCGGCTCCGGCCCCGCCGCCGACAGGCCCGCCATCAGCGTGGCCAGCTCGCCGGCCGCCCGTTCGATCCGGTCGGCGAGGCCCTCAGCGCCCCAGTCCTCCGAGGCGGCGTACACGGCCGTGGGCACGACGACGGCCTTGAGGTAGGCGAAGAGCGGGCGCAGGGCGTGTTCGAGGACGAGGGAGTGCCGGGCGGTGCCGCCGGTCGCGGCGACGAGGACCGGCTTGCCCGCGAGGGCGTCCGGGTCGAGGACGTCGAAGAACGACTTGAACAGGCCGCTGTAGGAGGCGGTGAAGACGGGGGTGACGACGATCAGCCCGTCGGCCGCCGTCACCGCTTCCTGCGCGGCGGTCAGGGCCGGGCCGGGGAAGCCGTTGGTGAAGGCGTGCGCGATCTCCACGGCGAGGTCGCGCAGCTCGATCACCTGGACCCGGGCGGGGGCCGGGACGTGCCGGTCCACGGCGGCGGCCAGCCGGTCGGCCAGCAGCCGGGTGGAGGACGGCACGCTCAGCCCCGCGGAGACGACGACGAGGTTCATACGGTGCTCACCTCCTGGGCGGCGGAAGCGGTGCGGGCGGCGTGGGTGGGGGCGTCCGGGACACCGGCGGGGCGGCCGGCGGCGAACTCCTCGCGCAGGACCGGGACGACCTCCTCGCCGAGCAGGTCGAGCTGCTCCAGCACGGTCTTCAGGGGCAGTCCGGCGTGGTCCATCAGGAACAGCTGGCGCTGGTAGTCGCCGGCGTAACTGCGGAAGGACAGGGTCTTCTCGATCACCTGCTGCGGGGAGCCGACGGTGAGCGGGGTCTGCTCGGTGAAGTCCTCCAGGGAGGGGCCGTGGCCGTAGACCGGGGCGACGTCGAAGTAGGGGCGGAACTCGCGGACCGCGTCCTGGGAGTTCTTCCGCATGAACACCTGGCCGCCGAGGCCGACGATCGCCTGCTCGGGGGTGCCGTGCCCGTAGTGGGCGTAGCGGGTGCGGTACAGCTCGACCATGCGCTTGGTGTGGTCGGCGGGCCAGAAGATGTTGTTGTGGAAGAAGCCGTCGCCGTAGTAGGCGGCCTGTTCGGCGATCTCGGGGGAGCGGATGGAGCCGTGCCAGACGAACGGCGGTACGCCGTCCAGCGGGCGGGGCGTGGCGGTGAAGCTCTGCAGCGGGGTGCGGAACTTGCCCTCCCAGGTGACGACGTCCTCGCGCCACAGGCGGTGCAGCAGGGCGTAGTTCTCGATGGCGAGGTCGATGCCCTGGCGGATGTCCTTGCCGAACCAGGGGTAGACCGGGCCGGTGTTGCCGCGGCCCATCATGAGGTCGACCCGGCCGTCGGCGAGGTGCTGGAGCATCGCGAAGTCCTCGGCGATCTTCACCGGGTCGTTCGTGGTGATCAGGGTGGTGGAGGTGGAGAGGACCAGCCGCTCGGTGCGGGCGGCTATGTAGCCGAGCATGGTGGTCGGGGACGACGGCACGAACGGCGGGTTGTGGTGCTCGCCGGTGGCGAAGACGTCGAGGCCGACCTCCTCGGCCTTGAGCGCGATGGCGACCATGGCCTTGATCCGCTCGTGTTCGGTCGGGGTACGGCCCGTGGTGGGGTCCGGCGTGACGTCGCCGACCGTGAAGATCCCGAACTGCATGGCGGCTCATCCTCCAGGTTGTTGATTCTTCAACTACACCTGGGGAACCGACCCCGTCCCGGCGCTATTCCCGGTGGCTGTCCGCCCGCGCTACTCCCGGCCCGCGGTCGCCCGTGCTCCGCCCCGGCCCGTAGCCGCGCGCGCTACTCCCGGCCCGCAGTCGCCCGTGCTCCGCCCCGGCCCGTAGCCGCGCGCGCTACTCCCGGCCCGCGGTCGCCCGTGCTACTCCCCGGTCCGTAGCCGCGCGCGCTACTCCCCGGCCCGCAGTCGCGCGATCTGCGTTCCGCTGAAGTCCACCGTCCGCTCCATGTGCCGGACGATCGTGGCCAGCTCGGTGTCGTCGAGGTCGTCGAACAGGGCGGACCAGTCGCCCGACAGCGACTCCCACATCCGCCCGAACTCGGCGATCCGCTCGGGCACGGTCGCCACCAGCACCCGCCGCCGGTCCACCTCGTCCCGCCGCCGTACGACGTACCCGGCCCGCTCCAGCCGGTCCACCAGCCGGGTCGCCGACCCCGTGGTCAGGCCCGTCAGCTCGGCCACCCGGCCCGTGGTGACCGGCTCGCGCTCCAGCGTCAGCAGGTTCAGGCACTGCAGGTCGGTCGGATGCAGGCCGATCCGGTCGGCGACGGCCTGGTTGAACAGGGCGTACGACGCCATGTACCGCCGGGACACCGTGCCGAGCCGCTCCAGCAGCCGGGACCGCGCGGCCCCCGACTCGTTCCCGGGCATGCCGTACTCCCCTTCGTCTGCGTGGTGCAGAGATCGTACGCGTCCGACGGGAACGGTGCGGCCTGCGGGGCCGGGGGCCCGACGGGACGGCGGAAACGGCGGCGCGGGGCCGGCCGGTGTCAGAAGGGCCCGGCCGGTGTCAGAAGGCGTACGCGTCGCCGGTGGCCAGGACGAGCACCTTCAGCTGGTCGTTGGTGTGGTCCTTGTCGGTCGCCCCGCCGTTCCAGGCGGTGCCGACCTCCAGGGTCACCTGGGACGCCTTGTCCTTCAGCCGCACCGACACCTGGATCTGCGCCTCGACCCCGCCCGAGGCCATCGCCCCGGTGTCGCAGACCACCGTCCGCTCGTCGGTCCGCGCACAGCCGGCCGGCAGCTTCAGCGCGTCGGTGGTCAGCGGCACCGACCAGCGCAGCCGCACGCTCGCGTCCGGTACGGCGGCGGGTCCGAGGTTGCTCGGGGTGACCTTCACGTCGACCTGGTCGTCCTTCATCACAGCGGTGCCGTGGAAGGCCAGGTCGGCGGAGGGGGGCGCGGGGGTGGCCGAGGCCGACGGGGTGGCGGACGGGGTGGGCCCGGCCGCGCCGGTGTCTCCGGCGGCTCCGGTGGCGGGTCCCGCGGCCATGCCGCCCAGCACCAGCGCGGCTCCGCACACCCCGGTCATCGCCATCCCGATCCGCGCCCGCATCGATACGCCACTCACCACTGCACGCCTCCGCATCCGCACGTCCCTGATCCGTGTGCCGTACCGATGTATGCCACGTGGACGGCACGGCAGGCGCCGTCCAACAGGTGACAGCGCCCGGTGAGGGGCGGTGGACCGGCCGTGCCGCCTGCCGCCCTCTGCCTTGGGGCTGCTGCCCGCCTGCCGCGCCCGCCTGCCGCTTGCGGTGCCCGCTTGCCGCCTGCCGTGCCCCCGCCGCCTCCTGCCCCTCGGGCTGCCGGGTGCCGGCTGCAACCCGCCTCCTACGCGCCCGCCCGCCGCAGGCGCCCGCGTGCGAAGCTGCCGCCATGTCGCTGGTCCTCCGCTCCGCCGCCCTGTTCGTCGTCGCCGCCGTCTTCGAGATCGGCGGGGCCTGGCTGGTCTGGCAGGGCGTACGCGAGCACCGGGGCTGGCTGTGGGCGGCCGGCGGGGTGCTTGCCCTCGGCGCGTACGGCTTCGTCGCCACGTTCCAGCCGGACGCCCACTTCGGCCGCGTCCTCGCCGCGTACGGCGGCGTCTTCGTGGCGGGCTCGCTCCTGTGGGGTGTCGTCGCCGACGGCTACCGGCCCGACCGGTGGGACATCACCGGAGCGCTGGTCTGCCTGGCCGGCATGGCCGTGATCATGTGGGCGCCGAGGAGTGGCGGTTGAGGCTCGCTTACGCTGGAGGGCGGCCCCGTCCAGCCCAGCCCGCGTCGCCCCGGCGCCGCCCCGAACCCAGGAGTGCACATGGCCCCCGCCGCCCCGTCCCGCATCGCCGTCGTCACGGGCGCGAGCAGCGGCATCGGCGCCGCCACGGCCCGGCAGCTCGCCGCGGCCGGCTACCGGGTCGTCCTCACCGCCCGCCGCAAGGACCGTATCGAGGCGCTGGCCGAGGAGATCACCGCGGCGGGGCACGCGGCGACGGCATACCAGCTGGACGTCACGGACCGCGCGGCGGTGGACGAGTTCGCCACCGCGTTCAAGACGATCGGCGTCCTGGTCAACAACGCGGGCGGCGCGCTCGGCGCCGACCCGGTGGCCACCGGCGACCCGGCGGACTGGCGCACGATGTACGAGACGAACGTCATCGGCACCCTCAACCTCACCCAGGCCCTGCTGCCGAAGCTGGTGGCGAGCGGCGACGGGGTCGTGGTCGTCGTGTCGTCCACGGCGGGCCACGGCACCTACGAGGGCGGCGCCGGCTACGTCGCCGCCAAGCACGGCTCGCACGTGCTCGCGGAGACGCTGCGCCTGGAGATCGTCGGGCAGCCGGTCCGGGTCGTGGAGATCGCGCCCGGCATGGTCAAGACCGACGAGTTCGCGCTGACCCGGTTCGGCGGCGACTCGGAGCGCGCGGAGAAGGTCTACCAGGGGGTCGCGGAGCCGCTCAGCGCGGACGACGTGGCCGAGACGATCACCTGGGCGGTCACCCGCCCCAGCCACGTCAACGTCGACCTGCTGGTCCTGCGCCCCCGCGCGCAGGCGTCCAACACCAAGATCCACCGGGAGTCGTGATGACAGTCGATCCGGACTCGCTCGAGCAGAGGCGCCTCGCGCAGGAGACCAAGGACGAACGCAGGGTCTGGTACTTCCTGGGGTACTTCCTGTTCGGCATCCACATCGTGGCGTTCGTGATGATCTACGCCGTGCGCCACGCGAAGTAGCACTCTGGCGCGCGCCTACGACCGTGACGGCCGTCCGCCCAGTCCCGGGAGGGTGAGGAAGCCCTCGGCGCGGGCGCTGGCCAGGCCGATGCGGGGGATGTCGGCGGTCTTGGCGAACAGCAGGAACCGGGGCTCCCACACCGGGCGGTACTTGGCGTTGGCGCGGTAGAGGGACTCGATCTGCCACCAGCGGGAGAAGAAGGTGAGCGTCGAGCGCCACAGGCGCAGCACCGGGCCGGCGCCGAGGCGGGAGCCGCGTTCGAAGACCGAGCGGAACATCGCGAAGTTGAGGGAGACCCGGCGGATCCCCAACTCCTCTGCCTGCAAAAGCAGTTCGACCACCATGTACTCCATGAGGCCGTTCTCGCAGGCCCGGTCGCGCCGCATGAGGTCCAGCGACAGGCCGTGCTCGCCCCAGGGGACGAAGGACAGCAGGGCGCGGGGTTCGCCGTCGGCGTCGCGGCACTCCAGCATCACGCAGCGGCCGTCGGAGGTGTCGCCGAGGCGGCCCAGCGCCATGGAGAAGCCGCGTTCGGTGGTGCCGTCGCGCCAGCGGTCGGCACGGTCGACGAGGAGGGTCGTCTCGTCGTCGGGGATGTCCTCGTGGCGGCGGATCCGGACGGTGTATCCGGCGCGGCGGACCCGGTTGTGGGCCTGGCGGACGCCGCGCATGGCGCGGCCGTCCAGGGTGAAGTCGGCGAGGTCGACGATGGCCTCGTCGCCGAGTTCCAGCGCGTCGAGACCGTGCCGGCCGTAGATCGTGCCGGCCTCCTCGCTCGCGCCCATCACGGCCGGGGTCCAGGCGTGCCGGCGGGCCTCGGCCAGCCAGGCGTCGATGGCGCCGGGCCACGCCTCGGGGTCGCCGATGGGATCGCCGGAGGCGAGGCTGACGCCGCCCACGACGCGGTAGGTGACGGCGGCCTTGCCGCTCGGGGAGAACATGACCGACTTGTCGCGGCGCAGCGCGAAGTAGCCGAGGGAGTCGCGCTCGCCGTGCCGGTCCAGCAGGGCGCGCAGCCTCTCCTCGTCCTCGGCGGCGAGCAGGCGGGCACCGCGCGGGGCGCGGAAGCAGGCGTGCAGGACGAGGACGAAGACGGCGGCCGTCAGGAGGTTGACGATGACGTCCACCCAGCGGGGCGCGTCGACGGCGTCGACGCGGTCGGCGAGCGGTCCGACGCTGATGCCGCGCAGCAGGGTGTAGGAGATCTCGTCCTTGAGGCCGGCGCCGGGGACCGTGTTGGTGGCGCGGACCAGCAGCGTGCCGAGGGTGCCGCCGACGAGGAGGCCGCCGGCGCCGACGGCGAGGGCCAGGCGCGGGTTGGAGCGGTCGCCGAGGGCGTCGAACTCGCGCCGGCCGAGCAGCAGGGCGGCGACGAACAGGCCGGTGAGGGCCGCGGAGAGCCAGTTGAACGGGTGCTCGCGGTAGGAGCCGCGGGTCAGCGCGATGACGTAGAGGCCGAAGAGCGGTCCGGCGAGGAGCAGGTTGAAGACCCACGCGGCGCGTTTGCGGCGGTGCATGACGACCGCGAGGAACAGGGCGAGCGCGGCGGAGACCAGGCCGGCGGTGGCCAGGTAGGGGGTGAAGAACTCGCCCGCGTTGTGCTCGTGCACCTCCTCGCGGAACGGGAGGGACAGCACCGCGACGATGTTCAGCACCGCCTGCAGGCGCAGGTACCAGACGGTGGCCGCGGCGGCCCGGGCCCGGAGTGTGCCGGTGCCGGCCGGGACGACGGCCGTGGGGTCGGGTGCGCGGCGGGGGGAGCGGGGGGTGCGCTGGGCGGGAACCTGAGGGGAGATCAGGGTCGACTGTCGAGCGGGCATGGTGACCGGTCACCTTGAGGGAGGGGACGGAGGACGGGGAGGACGGGGTGAGACGCTGACCCTACAGGCCGTAGGGTAGCGCGGATTCGGGAGTGCCCGGATCAGGGGTACGTCCGCCTCACACCGAGTTCCTACCAGGTGCGGGGGGTGCGACCGGCCGGGGTGGCGTCCTGGCGGCCGGTCCAGGGGGTCGGCCGGCCGTGTCAGGAGTCACTCGGGTCCGTCCGGAGTCGATCGGGCCCGGTCAGGAGTCACCTGACCCGGCCGGGAGCCGCGCCGGCCCCTTCGAAGTCACCCGGCCCGGTCGGCTGCCACCCGGCCTGCGTGGGGGTACTCGGCCTGGTCGAGGGCCGCCGGGGCCCGGCCCGGAGTCGATCGGGCCCGGTCCGGAGTCACCTGACCCGGTCAGGAGCCACCCGGGCCCGCCCGGAGCCACCCGGGCCCGCCCGGAGTCACCCGGGCCCGCCCGGAGTCGCCCGGGCCCGTGCGCAGTCGCCCGGGCCGCTCCCGAGCTACTCGGCCCGTCCCGGAGTCACCCCGCCTCGTCCGGGCTCGGCGCCGGGCCGCCGGTGTCGCGGCGGGCGGCTGCGAGGTGCCAGGCGAGGTTGCCCACCGCTGCTCCGGCCGTCACCACGGCGACGATCACGCCGCCGGTCGCGAGGCCGTCGCTGAACAGGTGCGGGCGCCGGTCGAGGCTGTGCAGGCCGAACCCGCACAGCTGGTAGACGCCGATGGCGGCGATGACGAGGCTGACGATCAGCACGGTGAGGGTGGGGGCCAGGTCGCGTGCGTCGACCGGCCCCGGCGTAGTCTCCGTGTCCGTGTCCTGCATGTGTCCCCCGTTGAACTGACGTATGGCTGTGGTCGGTTGGGAACCTACAGTACGTAGGGTTGGGCACGCGGCCGCGCGCCTCCGTTCCCGGGCGGGCTCCCGGCTCACCGTCCGGCCGCTCGGCGGCGGCGGGTCGGTGCGCGTTGCCCCTTTCGTCCTCCGACCATACGCGTCGAGTCGGGGGCGGGGTCGCCCGCGTCCGCCCGCGGGCCCTGGATCGAACTCCAGTTCCTATTCCAGACCTCCTCCCCCCCGGTATGGGTTCGGTATGAGATCGGTGAGACGTGGCCGCCCGGCTCACCGCCCGGCGAGAACCGGCAGAAAGCGGGCGTAGCCTGCCTCGACGGGCCGGCCGGGTGGCCGGCGGGCCGCGGAGGGAGTTCGATCATGGAGAGTCTGCCGGTGCTCACCACGGGGCGGCTGCTCTCCACCTGGCAACTGGATCTCCCGGCACTGCTGCTCGTCACCGTGCTCGGCGCCCTGTACGGCTGGGGCGTGCTGCGGCTCAGGGGCCGGGGCGAGCGCTGGCCGGCGGCCCGCGTGGCCGCGTTCGCCGTGCTCGGCCTCGGCACGCTCGTCGTGGCCACGATGTCCGCGCTGGCCGTCTACGACCGGGTGCTGTTCTGGCCTGCCGCCGTGCAGAACATCTTCCTGGACCTGCTCGCGCCCCTCGGCCTCGCGCTCGGCGACCCCCTGCGGCTCGCCGCCCGCGCCCTGCCCGAGCGGGCCGCGCGGCGCGTGCGGGGGGCGATGACCGGCCGGCTGGTGCGCGCCCTCACCTTCCCCATGGTGACCACGGCCCTCGTCCTCGTCACCGAGCTGACGATCTACTTCACCCCGTACTTCGCGACCGCCCTCCGCTACGGCCCCCTGCACCAGCTGATGTACCTGCACCTGCTGCTCGCCGGCTGCCTCTTCGTCGTACCGGTCCTCACCCGTGAGGAGACGCTGCCGTCCTGGTGCACCCACCCCGTGCGGGCGGCGCTGGTGTTCCTCGACGGCATCGTCGACGCCGTGCCCGGCGTCGTGGTGATGACCCACGGCACACTGATCGCCGGTGCCTGGTACCTGCACCACCACCCCGCCTGGGCGGGCGACGTCCAGCACGACCAGCAGCTCGGCGGCGGTGCCATGGTCGGCATCGCGGAGCTGGTGGCCCTGCCCTTCGTCCTCGCGATCCTCGCCCAGTGGGCCCGCGGCGAGCGCGCGTCGACGGCGGCCCTGGACCGCCGCCTGGACGCCGAACTGGTCCCGGCGGCACGCGTGGCACCGGCCGCCGGGGGAGGCGTGGAAGCGGCACCGGCGCCCGGAGGAACGGCACCGGCCCCCGACCTCGTACGACCCTGGTGGGAGACCGAGAACAGCGAGGTCGCCCAGCGGATCCGGGGGCAGGAGCGCTGAGCCGACGGGTGCTCGCTCACCTTGTCCGCGCCCCCGTCTCCCACCGGAACCGCCGGACCGCCACCGCCGCGCCCGCCGTACCCCACAGCAGCAGGACGCCGTAGTCCCGCCAGGGGATTCCCGTGTGCCCGGTGGTGAAGGCGTGCAGCAGGGCGTCGTTGAAGGGCTCGACCGGGAGGGCGGCGGCGACGGTGTTCAGGGCCGCCGAGTGGATCGGCATGTAGGTACCGGAGATGAACACCAGCGGGAACAGCACCAGTTGGACGACGGACGGGGCTGCCTCCGCGTTGCGGATGACGGCGGCCACCGCCACTCCGAGGGCGCAGAACGCGGACGCGCCGAGGAGCAGGGTCAGGGTGAGGGCGGGCCACTGGGCGGGGGAGGGGAGCGGGACGCCGTAGAGGCGGCCGACCGCGGCGATGAGCAGGACGTCGACGACGCTGACCAGGACGCAGTGCGCCAGCAGTCCCGCGAAGTGGACGGAGGCGGGCAGCGGGGTGGCGCGGGCCCGTTTCAGGATGCCGTTCTGGCGGCGGTTCGCGAGCACGATCGCCAACTGGCTGAAGCAGGAGCCGAGTACGGACAGCGCGGCGATCGTGGGCACGTAGTACTGGAGGGCGGAGCGGCCGTAGTAGAACTCGCTCCGGCCGATGCCGCCGAACAGCCCGCCGAACACCGCCACGACCACGACCGGGAACGCGAACGTGAAGAACGCGCTCTGCGGGTTGCGCCAGAAGGACAGCTGCTCGTAACGGACTTGGTGCGTGAGCAGGGCCAGGCGCCGCTTGGGCGCGGTGGCGCCGATGGTGGTCATGACGTCCTCCGGGGCGTGCCGTCGTGTTCGTCGGTGAGGTGGGGGGAGACATCGTCGGTGCGGTGCGGGGGGACATCGTCGGTGAGGCGCAGGTAGACGTCCTCCAGGCTCGGCCTGTCGACCGTGAGGCCGGCGAGTTCGGTGCCCCGGCTCAGCGCCCAGTCGGTGAGCCGGTGGAGGGTGCGGGTGGGGTCCGTGGACTCGACGGTGACGAGGCGGCCGTCCTCGTCCGGGATGGCCGGGACGGGCAGGCAGGCGGCCGTCGTGCCGGGTGGCAGGGTGAAGCGGATGCGGGCCCGCGCGGTGTCCCGGCCGCCCAGGGTCGCGGGCGTGCCCTCGGCCACGATCCGGCCGTCCGCGATCACCGCCACCCGGTCGGCCAGCTCCTGGGCCTCCGCCATGGAGTGGGTGGTCAGGAGGATGGTGGTGCCCGCGTCGCGCAGGTCCCGCACCGACTGCCAGGCGGCCCGGCGGGCGCTGGGGTCGAAGCCGGTCGTCGGCTCGTCCAGGAACAGCACGTCCGGGTCGCCGATCAGGCCGAGCGCGAGGTCCAGGCGGCGCTTCTGGCCCCCGGAGAGGGCCCGGACCTTCTGCTTCTCCAGCCCGGTGAGGCCGGTCAGGGCGATCACCTCGTCGGTGTCGCGGGGCGCGGGGTAGTAGCCCGCGTTGCGGGCGAGCGTCTCGCGGACGGTGAGATACGGCTCCACGGCGATGTCCTGGAGGACGATGCCGACCCGCTCGCGCAGGGCCCGCCCGGTCGACCGGTCCGCAGGGTCGAGGCCGAGCACGCGGACCCGTCCGCCGTCCCGGTCCCGGAAGCCCTCCAGGATCTCCATCGTGGTGGTCTTGCCGGCGCCGTTGCGGCCGAGCAGCGCGAAGATCTCCCCGTGTCCGACGGTGAAGCCGACCCCGCGCACAGCCCGTACCGCGCCGTACCGCTTGTGCAGGTCCTCCACCACGACCGCGTCACCCGCCGTCATGCCCGCACGCACCGGATCTCCAGGGTCACGTCGAGGTGGCGGCCGGCCAGGCCCCGGGACGCCGTCACACCGAACGCGGTGCGGTCGATCCGGGTGCGGGCGCGGACGGTGAAGGCGTCCGCGAGTACTTCGGCGTGCCCGATCGCGAGGGTGAGGGGCTGGCTGACGCCGCAGGCGGTGAGGGTGCCGGCGATGGTGGCAGGGCGGCCCTCGTCGGCGGTGACTGTGCCGGCCGGCGCGGCCGTGCCGATGTTCTCGGCGGTGAACGTGATCAGCGGGTGCCGGCCGGTGTCCAGGAACCTCGGCGACCGTACGGCCGTGTCCCGCCCGGTGTGGCCGGTGCGGAAGCTGTCCGCGTCGACCTCCGCGCGCACGCTCGACGCGGTGAACGGCTCGGCCACCACGACGGTGCCGCCACGGACCGCGAACGTGCCGTGCACCGGCAGCAGGCCGAAGAGGTGCCGGGTGCGGAAGGAGAGGGAGGAGCGGGCCGGGTCGACCGCGTAACGGCCGGGCCGGGGAGTCGTAGGGGCGGTGGTGTGGTTGTCGCCTGTCGCGTCCATGGCCCCATTCCACGGCCGTGGGCCCGCGCCGCGGCAGGGGGAACCGTCGGTTCCCGGGCCGACGACGGTCGGGTCGCCGGGGCCCCGCGTACGACGGTCGGGGCCTCGCCTACGACTTTCGTAGGGTCCGCGCGTGACGGACGTATCCCGTACGGGACGAAGCGGCCCGGCCCGGGGACGGGTGTCCTACGGTGAGCCGTATGAGTGGTACGACCGGACAGCGGGAGGCGTGCGGCGGGCCGTGGTTCCGCCGGTACCGGGTCGCCGTGGACGTGGCGATCGCGGTCGCGTTCGTGCTGCTCGACACCGGGCTGACGCTCATCGGCGCCACATGGTGGCCCGAGCACCCCGGGCCGCTCGCCTGGGCCATGCTGGGCGTGCAGGCGCTGGCCTGCGCCTCGCTCGCCGTGCGGCGCAGGGCACCGCTGGCCGTCGTCGGCGTGCTCGGCTCGTTCACGCTCGCGGTGTCGCTGCTCGTCGAGCCGGCGGGCCTGCTGACCCCGGCGCACGAGGGCGGCGTCTGGGCCCCGTTCTCCACTGTGCTCGCCGCCTACGGCCCCCTCTTCTACCAGCGCGACCGCCGGCTCGCGTACGCCGTGCTCGCCGCGCTCACCCTCGTCGTCATGCGGCCCTGGGAACCGTCGGCCACGACCATGACGATCGGGCTGCTGCGCACGGCCGTCGGGCCGCTGCTGGCGCTGTACTTCGACACCCGGCGCAAACTGGTGCGGGCCCTGGTCGGGCGGGCCGAACGGGCCGAACGGGAGCGGTACCTGCTGGCCGAGCAGGCCTGCGCGGAGGAACGCGCCCGGCTCGCCGGCGAGATGCACGACGTGGTCACGCACCGGGTGAGCCTCATGGTGCTCCAGGCCGGCGCCCTGAAGGTGACGGCGGCGGACGAGGCGACCCGGCGGGCGGCGGAGGACCTGCGCGCCGCCGGCTGCCAGGCGCTGGAGGAGCTTCGGGACCTGGTCGGCATTCTGCGCACGGCGCCGGACGGCGACCAGACGCCGTCGGTGGCGGGGTTCGCCGACCTGGTCGCCGAGTCGGTGGCGGTCGGGACACCGACGGAGCTGGTCGAGGAGGGCGACCCGGCGCTGGCCTCGCCGGTGGTGGGCCGCACCGCCTACCGGGTGCTGCGCGAGGCGCTGACCAACGTACGCAAGCACGCTCCCGGCGCCCGGGTGCGGGTCCGGGTGGAGTACGGGCAGGCGCGGGTACGGCTGACCGTCCGCAACACCCCGCCGGCCGGCGCACCCCGCTCCGCCCTCGCCGGGACCGGCTCCGGGCTCGGGCTCGCGCACCTGCGGCAGCGCATCGAGCTGGTGCACGGCACCCTGCGTGCGGAACCCTGTGCCGACGGCGGTTTCAGCGTCGAGGCGACCCTGCCCGCGTTCGTCCCGACCGCCGGACCGGAGGTGTGAGCGTGGCACGGGTCGTGGTCGTGGACGACGAGCCGATGGTGTGCGGCTTCCTGCGCACCATCCTCGGCTCGGCCCCGGACATCGAGGTCGTCGACGAGGCGCATGACGGCGCGGCCGGCGTCGAGGCGATCCGGCGCAGCCGCCCGGACGTCGTGCTGATGGACCTGCGGATGCCGGGCATGGACGGGCTGACCGCGATCGAACGCGTCAACGCGCTCCCCGACCCGCCGCACATCGTCGTGCTGACCACGTTCGACGCCGACCAGTACGTCCTGCGCGCGCTGCGGGCCGGCGCGACCGGCTTCCTGGTGAAGTCCACCCCGCCGGACGAGCTGATCGGCCTCGTGCGCACCGCCGCCCAGGGCCACACCGTCCTGTCGCCCTCGGCCGCCCGCCGCCTCATCGCCGCCTCCACCGACAGCCTCTCCGCCCGCGACCGGGCCCGCGAACTCGTCGGCTCCCTCACCGAACGCGAGGTCCAGGTGCTGGCCGGCCTCGGCGAGGGCCTCTCCAACGCCCAGATCGGCGCCCGCCTGTACCTCACCGAGGCCACGATCAAGGGCTACGTCTCCCGCACCCTGGACAAACTGGGCTGCGTCAACCGCACCCAGGCGGGGCTGATCGCGCACGACGCGGGGGTCGTCGACACGTAGCCCTCTCGTCAGTGCTTAGCGCCGCTTGCTCGGATCATGCCCTGGTGGGCGGACCCGGTGGGTCACGGAGCGGCCAATGGGTCACCCGGGCGGCGCAGACCCGCTCGTGCGCCCGGGCGTGCTGCGCGAGGCTGGCACTGGCTGCCCAGGCCGGTCACTTGCCGCGTACGCCGCGGTGCCGGCCGCAGGAAGCGACGTCAGCGAGGAGCCCCGATGCCCCAGCACACCGAGGACGAGCCTGCGGAGCGGGCCGCCGTCGCTCCCTGACGGGCGGCCCATGACCCATCCCGGCACGCTGGTTCTGATCATGGCGGTCGCCGTCCTGGCGCCGCTGCTCGCCGAGATCGCGGCACGCCGGATCAGAATCCCCCTGGTCATCTTCGAGATGGCCCTCGGTATCGCCGTCGGCCCGGACGCGCTCGGCTGGGCCCACCCGGGCCAGGTCGTCGACACGCTGTCCCATCTGGGACTCGCCATGCTGATCTTCCTCGCCGGCTACGAGATCGACTTTCCGGCGATCAGGGGCGGCACGCTGCGCCGCGCCCTGTGGGCGTGGCTGCTCTCCCTGGCCGCGGGCATCGGTCTCGGCTTCGCCGTCAGCGGCGGGACGGTGTTCAAGGCCTTCGTCATCGGTACGGCGCTGACGAGCACGTCGCTCGGTACGGTGCTGCCGCTCCTGCGTGACAGCGGAGACCTGCACGGTCGCTTCGGCACGGTGATGGGGGCCTTCGGGGCCGTCGGCGAGTTCGGCCCGATCGTGGCGACGGCCCTGCTGCTGAGCGGCCGCAGGCCGGGCGAGTCGGCGGTCCTGCTGATCGCGTTCGCCGCGATCACCGCCGGTGCCGTCTTCTGGGCGCTGCGCCCGCGCGCGCCCTGGTTCTCCCGGCTGATCGACACCACTCTGCACAGCAGCGGACAGTTCGCGGTCCGCTTCGTCATGCTGCTGCTGGCCGGAATGCTGGGCCTGGCGGAGGTGTTCGGTCTCGACTTCCTGCTCGGCGCGTTCGCGGCCGGCGTCCTCACCCGCCTCGTCCTGTACGGCGCCTCTCCCGAACACAGCGCGGAGGTCGTCGGGCGGGTGGAGGCGCTGGGGTTCGGCTTCCTGGTGCCGCTGTTCTACATCGTCACCGGTATCGAGTTCGACCTTGACGCCCTGCTGCACGACGGCCGGGCGCTGGCGCTCGTACCGCTGTTCCTGCTGCTGTTCATCCTGGTGCGCGGCGGCCCCGTGCGCCTCCTGGCCCCGCCGGACCTGCGCGGCGGCGACCGCACGGCACTCGGCTTGTTCGCCGCCACCTGTCTGCCGCTCGTCGCGGCCATCACGACCATCGGCGTGGATCAGAAGGTGCTCGGCACCGACGAGGCGGCAGCCCTGGTCGGCGCCGCCATGCTCTCGGTGCTCGTACTGCCGCTGCTCGCGACGCGGCTGCGGACCGGAGCCGGTCCGGTGAGGCCCGTGTCCGCGGACTCGGCGGAGTCGGAGACCTGGTGACGCCGCCGCCGTAGCCCCTGTGAACTGCGGGGAAACGGCTCGTGGCCGGTCCCGGAGGCCTTCCCACCTTCACCCGTTCGGCCTAACGCCTGTGGCTGAGCCGCCGGTCCGCCCTCAGGGTCGAAACCGTCGGACACGTGTCCAGTACACCGTCCGCCCGGGCGCCGCCCGCCCGGGCACCATCCGCTCGGGCGCCGCCCGCCCGGGCACCATCCGCTCGGGCGCCGCCCGCCCGGGCACCGCCCGACACGCCCGAGAGGAGCACCCCCATGACCGCACAGCCCCACTCCGGAGCACCCGCCGGTGACTACGGCCAGGCCGCCCCTTCCCAGGACCGGAGGTCGAGTCCCTGGGCGACCGGCGGCGCCACCTTCGCCGGCGTGCTGTTGCTGCTGAACGGCGTCCTGGCCATCCTCCAGGGCATATCCGCGATCGCCGCCGACGACGTGTACGCCCGCCTCGGCGACTACGTCTACAAGATCAACCTCACCGGCTGGGGCTGGATCCTGGTGATCCTCGGCGCCATCGCCGCCGTCGTCGGCTGGGGCATCCTGTCCGGGGCCGCCTGGGCCCGCGCGGCCGGCATCGCGCTCGCCTCGCTGAGCCTGCTCGCACAGTTCCTCTTCTTGCCGTACGCCCCGGTCTGGTCCGTGATCATGATGGCGATCGACGTGTTCGTGATCTGGGCGCTCGCCGCATACCAGCCGGACACGGCGGACAGGCCGGACACGGCGGCCGGGCCGGGCACCGCGAGCCGGCCGGGCACCGCGGGCCGGCCGGGCACCGCGGGCCGCTGATGCGCCGTTACCCGCCGATCGCCGACCACGGCATGGTCGGCGACCTCCAGACGGCGGCGCTCGTCTCCTCCGAGGGCGTCGTCGACTGGTTCTGCGCACCCCGCTTCGACTCACCGAGCCTCTTCGCCGCCCTGCTCGACCACGACCGCGGCGGCCACTTCGCGATCACCGTGGACGGCCCCGACGTCACCACCCGGCAGCTGTACCTCGCCGACACCGCCGTCCTCATCACCCGCTTCCTCACCCCCGACGGCGTCGGCGAGGTCGTCGACTTCATGCCGCCGGGCCCCGCCGACCGGGCCACGGACCGGCACCAGCTGATCCGGGTCATGCGGGTGACCCGCGGCCGGGTGCGCTTCAGCCTCTCCTGCCGCCCCCGCTTCGACTACGGCCGCGCTCCCCACCGGCTCCACCTGCGGGACGGCACGGCCCACTTCGGCGGCCCCGGCATCGACGCCCACCTCCAGGTCGTCGGCATGGCCCCCATCGACCTCCGCCCCGACGGCCCTGGGGACGGACAGGACGTCACGGCCGCCACCGTGCTGGACCAGGGCCAGATGGCAGCCGCCGTACTCACCGTGTGCGCCGCGGGAGGCGCCGCGCCCCCCGCCCTCACCCAGCCCGGCATCCGCGCGGCCTTCGACGACACCTGCGCCTACTGGTACGGCTGGATCCACCGCAGCCGCTACCGCGGACGCTGGCAGGGAACGGTCAACCGCTCCGCGATCACCCTCAAGCTGCTCACCTACGCGCCCACCGGAGCCCCGGTCGCCGCGCTGACCGCGGGCCTTCCCGAGCAGCTCGGCGGCGAACGCAACTGGGACTACCGCTACACCTGGGTCCGCGACGCCTCCCTCTCCGTGCACGCCCTCTTCGGCCTGGGCTTCGTCGAGGAGGCCCACGCCTTCCGCCGCTGGATCGGCGAGCGGATGCTGAGCGGCGGCACGGTCACCGGTGAACCCCTGCAGATCATGTACCGCGTCGACGGCGACCCCCACCTGACCGAGGAGATCCTCGGCCACTTCGAGGGCTACGGCGGCTCGGCCCCCGTCCGCATCGGCAACGGCGCCGCCGACCAGCTCCAGCTCGACATCTACGGCGAGGCCGTCCACGCCCTCACCCACACCGGCGACCTGGCCGAGTTCATGGGCTACGACGGCTGGCGCGGCCTGTGCCGGGTGCTGGACTGGCTTCTGGGCACGTGGGACCGCCCCGACGAGGGCATCTGGGAGACCCGCGGCGGCCGTCAGGACTTCACCTACAGCCGCCTCATGTGCTGGACGGCCTTCGACCGCGGCATCCGCGTCGCCCGGGAACTGGCCCGTCCGGCCGACGTACCCGCCTGGACCGAGGCCCGCGACACCATCCTGCGGCAGGTCATGGACCGCGGCTGGAGCCCCCGCCGCAAGGCGTTCGTCCAGCACTACGGCAGTGACGTGCTGGACGCCTCCCTGCTCCTGATGCCGGCCGTCGGCTTCATCGCGCCCCGGGACCCGCGCTGGCTGCACACCCTCGACGCCATGGAGGCCGAACTGGTCTCCGACAGCCTCGTCTACCGCTACGACCCGGCCGCCTCGCCCGACGGCCTGCGCGGCAGCGAGGGCACCTTCTCCCTGTGCAGCTTCCTCTACGTCGACGCCCTCGCCCGCGCCGGCCGCCGCTACCAGGCCCGCTACGCCTTCGACAAAATGCTGACCTACGCCAACCACGTCGGCCTCTTCGCCGAGGAGATCGGCGCCACCGGCGAGCAACTCGGCAACTTCCCGCAGGCGTTCACCCACCTCGCCCTGATCACCGCGGCCCTCGCCCTCGACGAGGAACTCGACCGCGCCGACCACTGACGAGGTGGGCGCACCGGGTCCTAGCTCAGATGCCGGGCGAAGAACCGGGACGCGTCGTCCCCGGCCCACGGCGGGACGCCGGTATGGCCACCCATGTTGGCGTGCAGCGACTTCTCCTCGGAGCCGAAGGCGTCGAACAGATCAAGGGCCGCCTGCCGGTCGTTGCCCTCGTCATCCCACTGCAGCAGCACGTGCAGCGGAATGGTGACCTGCCGCGCCTCGTCGAACGTGGCGCGCGGTACGAGGCTCCCGGCGAAGAGACCGGCGGCGACGATGCGCGGCTCGACCACCGCGAGCCGGACGCCGATGGAGATCACGCCCCCCGAGTAGGCGACCGGGCCGCCGATCTCGGGCAGCGCGAGGAGTGCGTCCAGGGCGGCCCGCCATTCCGGCACCGCCCGCTCGACCAGCGGCAGCACCACGGAGTCGATGATTTCCTCACCCACCGGCTCACCGGCCCGCATCACCCGGCGCAGCTCGCCGCGGGCCTCCTCCAGCTCGGGCAGACGCGGCCGGTCGCCGCTTCCGGGAAGCTCGATGGTGGCCGTGGCGAAACCCTCCGCCGCGGAGTGCCGGGCCCGGCCCACCAGCCGGGGGTACATCCGGCGCAGCCCGAGGTTCGGGTGGCCGAGCAGGATCAGCGGTACGGGCGCGGAGGCGGACGCACCCGCCGGCGTCCACAGGAAGCCCGGAATCCCACCAAGGGTGAACTCGCGCTCGACAACACCGTCGTCGAGTCGCCGCTCAGAAGTGAAGTGCATGGTCGTGCCTTTCGGAAGGCCCACAAACGGCGCTCCCGGACGACCTACCGCCCGACCGTGACCCCAGAGGAGAGCACCCACGTCGATACGTCCACGGGTACCACCTCCTGACTCACTCGCACGGCCACGAGAAACCTAACAGCGCCTACCGCACCCGGCCAACGGGTTTTCCCGAAGCCTCTTGTGGCTCCCGGCTCAGGGCCAGACCAAGCAGTACGGCTGGTGCCCCGCCTCATGCAGGCGGTGGCTGAAGTCCTGCCACTCGTGCAGCGATTGGGGGCGGGAGGGTGCTGGCCTGGGGTTTCGCAGGGGAACGTGCGTTGACCTGGGAAAACTCGTCTCGGCAGTTCTCACGGGTCGACGCCGTTTCCCAGGCTCATGTGCCCTGGATGTGCCCTGTCGGCTGCCAGGACTCGGGTGGTTTCGGCGTCACGCTGGTAGCGGAGTGTTGCAGAAAGGGGGTGAAAGCACCCTGGACTGTAACTGCCGTACGCCATTCAGGAAGCACGAGTCAAAACTGCCGGAGACCGGGCGGGCTTCGGAAGTGGTGCATGAGCCTCAGAGTGAGTTCTTCGGCGATCGTCGGCACCGCGGCGCCGATAGTCGCGGCGTCCCAGACCTCATCGGGCATGATCTGCACCGGGCCGCCGCGTCCGCTGCGTGCCAGGACCGCACTGGTGGACATTCTGGCGGCGTCCAAGCTCATCACGGTCAGGATCTCGGCGGGATCGATAGCCAATGCGGGGGCGAATCGGGTTCGCGGGGCATCGTGGAGGCGCAGCAGGAACCGGAGCAAGTCAGCAACGCGTTCTTGGGTGTGCTCTGGGTCCAGCACCGGCATGTGCAGGCTGGTGGATCGGGGCAGTGACTCCCAGCAGGTTCGCTGGCCTGACTGAGTAATCACCAGACCGACGCTGCGACCGTGCCTCGGATCGCGGACATACGCAGCGGCGAAGTCGGCTTCGAGGATGCTGGACACTTCTTCGGTGGCTGTGAAGAACGCCTCCGACCGCCCCCGGGACACGAGGTCGTCCTTCAGCTGATTCATCTGGCGCATGGGCAGCCGAGGGCTGTCCTCCGGGATCAGGTGTACTTCCATCGTGGCGCTCTCGCTGTACCCCAGCGGTAGCAGCTTCTTGCGCCAGGAGACCGGCAGCGGTTCCTTGAGCTGCTGCCCGATGAGTGCGCTGGCGATGATAGGGGTGTCGACGGTGTCGGGGTGTGGAGACGGCGGCTCGGCGTCGACTGCTCCGGGGGAGACCAGGGCCTTGATGACGGCGATGGTCAGGGCTGCGGCGTTGTCGGCGGCGATGAGCTGGAAGCCGCCGATATCTGTGTGCTGCTTGCTGCCGTCAGCCCGGTCACTGATTCCACGGATGACCAGAGCCGGAACCTGGTCGGCCATGGACGCGGCGCCTGCGAATCCTGCTCCTTCCGTCTCGATCGCGGCGACGCCGTTGTAGTGCTCGTCTAGAAGCTCCTGCAGCGCAGACGCCCGGGCGTTCACCACCACCTCGCCGGCGGCGATCGGTTTGAAGTGGACTTCGGGGGCCTCCCTGCCCGCTGGCAGTAGGGCCTGTGCCCAGTGCGGGTCCAACACGGCGAAGCGAGCTGCCTGTTCAAGGCGGTGCGATGCTGGCCACGTCTCGGGCCGGGTCTTGAATGTGCCTTCCTGCTTTCCCCCGTGGTAGGCGAAGACCCGGGTCGCGACGACGACGTCGCCCAGCGCAATGTCGTGCTTCATGCCGCCAGCGATGCCCGTGAAGAAAACGGCATCCGGTCCGATCATGCGGATGGCGCGCTCAGTGAGAATGGCTGCGCCCTGGTTCCCCTGGCCGACCTGAGCGAGGTAGACCTCCCAGCTGGTTCCCGGGATCCGGCCACACTCGAAAATTGTCCCCGCCTCGTGGTCGATCCGCTGTGGGTTTGGTACCCGCGCCCGCACGGCTCGGTACTCCAGCGGCAGCGCGGTGAAGACAACGATCTTTCCGCTGGACGAACGCACGTAGCACCTCACGAAGACTGGCTGTCCTACCCGAGCCCGAGCGACCGTGCAGTCCTGCACTGATACGCATGGGGCGTTAATCAACAGCGTAACTCTAGGGTCGGACAACTCTGCTCAGAGGCAAGGCGATTGAATGTAGATTCGATCCCTGCTCGGTCTTTCGAAAGGCGGGTGCCGTGGCCGCCCCCGAGGACGTCACCGAGAGTAAACTGCTGCTGGCTGAGTACGACCGTATCAAGGAGGAGCAGAAGGCTCGGATTGGATTCCGCGACAACCTGCTCTACTTCACGCTCGCCGCTTCAACCGCGGTCCTGGCGATCACCGTCCAGAACAGGCGCGCCCAACTGTTGCTCGCCGTTCCCGTGATCTGCCTGGTCCTGGGCTGGACCTAGGTGGTCAACGACGAGAAGATCTCGGCGATCGGCCGCTACATCCGCGACCAACTCGGGCCTCGGTTGGCCGAGCTCAGTGGGGCCCGTGGCGCTGTGTTCGGCTGGGAGATCTACCACCGTGAGGACACGAGCCGCACCACGCGCAAGCGCCTGCAAACCGCTGTCGATCAATTCACGTACTTGGCATTGCCGATGACCTGCCTGATCGCATTCTGGAGCTCTCGCGCCGTCGACCCTTTGCTCCTGATCGTCTCCATCGTGCAGACGCTTGCTTTAGGCATGCTGGGCTGGCAGTTCCTGCATTACGCCGAGCGCTAGAGCAGTGTTCCGGACTGGTGACTTCTCCTGCTACAAGCCATCTGGGTGCCGACCCGGGAACGAGGAGACCTACAGCCCCTCGCCGAGGATATGCCCGAGCGTCGCCGCCTGTTTCGCCATCCCCCGCTTCCACGGCGTCCCGTCCTCCGCGGCGATTTCCCGCCACAGTGCCGCGGTGGCCGCGCCGAACGCCGCGAGGGCTTCCGGTTCGGCGTCCCGCCATGACGGGAAGCGGCCCGCGAAGGCGACCGCCTCCGCCACCGGGTGGCCGGAGTCCATGAGTCTCAGTGTCAGGGCGCCTGGGTCGATCCATGCTGCACCTCGCGTCGGCCACGCCCAGTCGACGAGCCGGGCCTGTTTGCCGACGATCAGTACGTTATCCCTGGCGAAGTCGGTGTGCAGGAGGATGTCACCGCTGAAGTACTGCAACGTCCCCGGCGGGGCGTAGTCCGCCCACCGGTCGACAGCGTCCTTGATTTCGATGTCGGCCGGGGCCGTGACGGCTTGTAGTTCGGTGAGGGCGGCTTCCACGAGCGGCAGGTCGGGTGAGCCGGGCGCGTAGTCGGCGTGGCGGCCGTCGACCACCTCGTAGCCAAGAAGGCTCCAGCCATCGAGCTCCAGGTGCCAGTACAGGCGTGGGCAGGACGCCGGAAGATGCGGGGAGATCGCCGCCTCGCGGCGCTGCGCACCGACCTGGGGGTGGTCGGTCGGGATGCCCTTCACGAAGACCCTGCCGCTTTCGGTCTCCAGGACAGAGGCGATGCCGGAGTTCATGCCGGTCGGCGCGGTGGCCGCCTGATGGACGGCGCCGGTTTTGTCGGCGATGGCCCGTCGGATGCCGGCGGGGAGTTGCTCGAAGGGGATGCGGGACATGGACACGCGCGGTTCCTCAGGGGTGCTCGGGTACAAGGGAGTGCCGCCCCGGCCAGGGTACGGCCGGGACGGCACTGAGGGAGTGGAACGAGCGGGCGGCACGCGCGCCACCCGTGGTGGATCTAGTACGGCTGGTCGTCACCGGCCGAGCAACTGCACTCGGCGCCCTCGGCAGCCTCGTCCAGGTCGGCGATGATCTGGAACTCGTCCTCCTTGATCGACAAGGCGGTCAGCGGCACCGGTGGGGCACTGGTCGGCGTTTCCATCGGACGTCGGCCGATGGTGAGCATGACCGGTTCGCGGGGCGGGGTCAGGGTTGCGGTGGGCGGAGTCATGATCCGTAACCTCCATGCTGGCAGTAGAGCTCTCGTCGGTCCCCCGCCTCCTGGTAGAGCCTGGCCAGAGGTCGGCACGTGCGGCACGTGCCGACCTTCGTACAGCCGGAGCATCCACCGGTGCGGAGCTGTAGGGACTCGGCGATCACGCCGAGTCGGGGGAGGGCTTCGACGCCCTCGGTGATGAGGTTCACGCTCGGGTCGCGGCCGACCTTGCAGATTGACGCGATGCCGTGCGGGTTGACGTGGAAGAACGTGTGGCCGGCGTTGCAGCCAGTGAAGATGCTCCGGGCCTTGAGGTGGCCCAGTGCCTGCGTCGCCAGCGGGTTAGCCTCGCCGTCGATCGTGGGCGACATGTTCGTGAAGACCTGGTGCGGGAAGCCGTACGACTTCGCGAGGCGCACCATTGCGTCTGTCTCATGCGCGTTGTCGTCCGAGACGATCACGTTTAGCCGGACCGGTAGCCGGTCCTCGCGGGCGGCGTCCAGGCCCATCAGGAACCGGCTGAACGCCCCGCGATTCCGCGTGACCTTGTCGTACGTCTCGGCGGTCGCGCCGTACACGCTCAGGGTCAGCCGGTACGGCCGGTGGCGGGCGAACAGGTCCCGGATCGGTTGCTTCCGCAAGCTGGAGCCGTTGGACGAGACCTGGACCATCATCCCGAGCTGGTGGGCGTACTCGTACGCCGCGCCGAACTCGCGGTCGATCAGCGCCTCACCGCCTGTGATCTGCAACCACAGGACACCGGCGTCCCTCAGTGTCTGGAGCAACGTCCGCTTGCCTGCCCAGTCAAGGCCCTCGAACCGCTTCTCGCCGAGGTAGCAGAACTCGCAGTCGTAGTCGCAGCCGAGGTTGATCTCCCACGACGCCTTGCCGTACCCGTACTGGGACCGCTCGCGGACGAGGACGATGTCGCCGACTGGCGACGAGGGCAGTTCGGTCCCCCATGCCTCCCTCGCCGCGTCGGCCAGCCAGTCCGGGACGGATCGTCTTTCCGCCCCCGAAGTCCGCAGCTCCTCGTAGCGGACCTCCGGGATGCGCACGCCTGCCGCCAGGCCGGGCTGGACAAGGAGGTACTGGGCGAGAAACGGGCTGGCCACGAGCCGAGGAGTTGTTTTGGTCGTTAGCCTCTCGGCGCTGATGTTCATCCCGGTCATGGGACCTCCACTGGGTTGGGTAGGAGGGGTTGGTCGGACCTGGTGGTGGGCGGTGATCAGGCTGGCCGCCAGCTCGGCCGGCGGATCCCTTCGCCAAGCGCGGGTCATGGCGTGAGGCGTGCGGTCGAGGCGGCCACGCCGATCACGAAGCCGCACGCGGCGGATACGAGCACGATCAGCAGTGGTCCGGTGTAGCGGGCGGCCCGGGCGGCAACACGGCCGTTCACGGCTTCCACCAGGCCCTCCACGAGCGGGTGATGATCTCCCGGTAGGTATGGTGCGAGGGGTTGCGGCCACCGTGCGTGAACACCCAGCTCTGCGGATCGGCGAAGTCGGTGCCGGGCGGCGAGGTCTCGCCACAGACCGCGCACTGCATGGCGTACGTGGTGGGCTCGGCGTCGGGCTCCCGGTCGGGCTGGAGGGTCCATTCCTGGTGGCACATGATCGTGCGGCTGGTCATCGAACCGCCTCCAGAGTTGTGGCGACGTAGGGGTGCTGGAGAGCAGCGCGGAGGACGTCCGTGTCGGTGAGGGTGTCGTCGTCGGGTAGTTCGCACCATCCGCCGAACCAGTCGTCGAGCAGCTCCAGGCCGGGGGCGACGAGCCAGGAGTTGGTGGAGAGGTGCCGTACCGGCAAATCGACCCAACTGGCTGCGGAGCCGGTCGGGACGGCGTAGTAGAGACGCCCGTTGGGCCTGTCGTAGAGCACGGGGCCCACGGACGTACCGATGCAGCGCAGGTAGGCCAGGGCCAGGAGGCCGATCTCGGCGGAGGTGCGCACGACGTCCCAGCCATCGCCGACCTTCAGCAGCCGCAGCCCCGGCACGTCGTTCACCATGGGCGCGCTTCGCAACGCGTCACGCACGGACATCACGCATCTCCCTGCGGCCGGAAGTTGTGGCTCGCGCCGAGCGAAGAGGGGGATCCCGTGGTCGGCGTGAGGGGGCGGACCACGATCAGACGAGCGCCAATTGCTGTTATCTGCCGCTTGCGCTCGCTGCCGAGGTCCTTCGGGCCGAGGTGGCTGAGAGCCGGAACCACGGCACCGTAGGCATCGGGGAGTTCGAGCACGTCGAGCAGACCGACGAAGGCGGGGGAGCGGATGATCACCGCGGAGTCGCGTTCGGTGAAGACGCCGCACAGGGCCAGTTCGTGCCGGTCGCAGTACTCGGTGAGGCAGTCGACGAGCGCCGCGTGGCGGGGCAGCCCGCCGGTGACGTGGCGTAGGTAGCCAAAGACCTGAGGGAAGGCGACGGGGCGGCGTTCGGTGATGAGGTCGTCGTCCATGCCCACAGCGTCGGCCGTCGTGAACGGCCTCGAAATGACCTGCTGTTGCACTTCCGTTGCACTTCCCACCCCACGTCGTCACCGACAGTGCTTCCATACGTGACGGAGGGAGGTCATCCGTGGTCAGCGTGCAGCAGTGGACAGGTCGGGAGGCGAGCGCCCTGCGCGCCGCGTTGCGTATGAGTACGCGCGCTTTCGCCGAGCACCTCGGTGTCGCGCTGCGCACGGTTGCGAAGTGGGAGAGCCTCGGCGCGGAGACGCAGCCCCGACCGGACACCCAGGCCATCCTCGATACCGCACTCGCACGGGCGGATTCCGCCGCCCAAGCCCGCTTCGAGGCAGTGCTGTTCCCTGAGCGGAAGAGCGCGCGGCCGGCGGACTACGAGACTTGGACCGAGGACATCGAGCGCGCTGTTATCTGCATCAGCCGCCAGGACTTCCCGTTCGCCTCGACCTTGTTGAACCGCTGGTTGGGCAGCCGTGTACCGCATCAGCTGGACGACAAGGGCCTCTATTTGTACGGCCGTTCCCTCGTGCTCCTTGGCGACCTCCAGCGCGATCAGGGCGCGATCCTCGGCCCACTCTCAGCCCGGCACTCCTACGTGACCGCTCGCGGTATGTTCACCGAACTCGACATCCCGCGCCGGGTGGCTCAGATCGAGCTGTCCCTGGCCGTTGTCCAGGAGATGTCGGGCCAGTTGGAATCCTCCGCTCGCCATTACGAACTCCTCGCTAGGGACCAGCGCCTGAGCCCGCGTGACCGTGCCAGGGCGCGGCTGTGGGTGGGTACGGCGCTGAGCAAGGAGGGCGACAACGAGTACGCGACCGGCGTCATGGTCGAGGCCACTCGCTCCTTCGAGGACCTGGGCGAGCCGGAGGACTGGTCGGTCGCCCACCAGAAGCTGGCCCTGGCCCACCGGGGCGCCGGCGACCTGAAGCAGGCCCTGCATTACATCGGCATCGCGCGGACCACCGGCACGGTCGACTCCCCGATGCAGCGGGTGCGGTTGGACACCGCGTACGGGCACATCCTTCTGTCGGATGCGGCGACCCGGAATGATGGGCTGTCCGTCCTCGATCAGGCGGCACAGGTGGCTCGCCAGTACGGGCTGAGCCACCAGCTGCGCAGCATCGAGGGCATCCGGAAGGACCAGCAGGGATGAGCCAGGGAGTGCCAGTGCCGGAGCACGAGCAGCGCCAGATCACCGACGAGCAGTTCCACGATGCGACGCTGATCTGGAACTACCACCAGATGGGCCACGAGCAGCGGCCCTGCTCGGCGGCGATCGGCCTGGGCAGCCACGACCTCGGTGTCGCCACGGCGGCCGCCGACCTCTACCGCGCCGGCCTCTTCCCGGTCGTGGTCTTCAGCGGCGGCAACAGCCCCACCACCCGGGCCCGCTTCCCGCGCGGCGAAGCGGTCCATTACCGCGAGCACGCTCTGGGTCTGGGCGTGCCGGACGAGGCGATCCTGGTCGAGGCGAAGGCGGCGAACACCGGCCAGAACATCACCTTCTCCCGTGAGCTGCTGGCCGGAGCCGGTATCGGGGTCGAGTCGCTGCTGCTGATCTCCAAGCCCTACATGGAGCGTCGCTCGTACGCGACGTGCCGCAAGTTGTGGCCGGAGGTCGAGGTCGTGTGTGCGTCCGAGCCGCTGGAGCTGGACGACTACATCAAGTCGATCGGCGACGAGAAGCTCGTTGTCGACATGCTCGTCGGTGACCTGCAACGGGTGATCGAGTACCCGAAGCTCGGGTTCGCCGTCGAGCAGGACGTACCGGGGGATGTGCATGACGCTTACGAGCGCCTTCTACATGGCGGATTCGACAGCCGCCTCATCAGTACCTGAGTCACCGCGCGTCGGGCCGCCGGGCGGGGTGTGCGCGATCCACCAGCCGAACCTGTTTCCGCGGCTGTCCACGTTGGCCAAGCTGTACGCCGCCGACCGGTGGATCGTTCTCGGCGACGTCCAGTTTGCCCGGCGCGACTATCAGCACCGGGCCCGCCTTGCGGCACTGGACGAGCCCGCACATCAGCAGTGGCTCACGCTTCCTACGCATCTGCCCGACGGGCGCCCGACGCTGATCAGTCAGACACGGCTCGCCGACCCCGGCCACTCCCGTCGCACCGTGAGTCTTTTGATTCGGCAGTACTACGGCCGCAGCCACCACTGGCCCGCGGTGCGTGAGGTCCTGGAGGCGGTTCTCGATGAGCTCGAGGTGACCGACCGTGTCTCCGACGTTGCCAGGGCATCGACGGTCGCCCTGCTGACCGCGTTGGGCTGGAGCGGCGAGGTATTGGACAGCAGCGCGATTTCGACCCGAGGAGGCCGCTCGGAGCGACTTGCCGACCTAGCCGCGGCCACCGGCAGCACCCACTATCTCTGCGGCACGGGTGGCTGGCGCTACCTCGACCTGGCTCCGTTCGATGTCCATGGCATCCCTGTGCTGGCTTTCCACACCCCTGTGGATACGGAAGGCCCACTCTGGCGGCGGTCCCGAGAGATCAGCAGCCTCTGGGCGCTGAGCCAGATCGGCCCGGAAGCCCTGGCTGCCATGCTGGCGGCCCATCGACGCGAGCTGCCTCTGGGGGTCTTCACGTGACCGAGCCGCAAGCACCGGAAAAGAAGCCGTTCCTGTACGTCGTCGTGTGCGCGGCCGGAGTCGCCGACAGCGTCGGCAAGCTGATCAGGTCTGCTCAGGAGGCGAACTGGGACGTGGGCGTGGTGGCCACCCCGCAGGGCATGGGCTTCATCGACACGGACGCGGTCGAGGCCCAGACCGGCTACCCGATCCGATCGGCCTGGCGCTCACCCGGCGATCCTCGTCCGTTGCCGCCCGCCGATGCCATCGCGGTCGCGCCGGCCACATTCAACACGGTGAACAAGTGGGCGGCAGGGATCTCCGACACCCTGGCACTGGGCATCCTGTGCGAGGCGTACGGCATGGGCATCCCCACGGCCGTCCTGCCGTACGTGAACTCGGCTCAGGCCGCCCATCCCGCGTACCGGCAGAGCCTGGAGCGATTGCGGGAGATGGGCGTCCTGGTCGGTTCGTATGTGCCGCATCGGCCGAAGGCCGGCGGCGGGGCTGACCGCTACCGCTGGGAGGAGGCGCTGGAACTGCTCACTCCCAAGGTGTCCGCGCGGCCGTAATCATCACCGCCGTGCCGACTGGGGCTGTGGGGGAGGAGCTGTTGCCGCAGGCTGGACGGGAGTAGCCCGGGCTGCCTCGGCTCGTGGACTGGGTGCGTGGCGTTCGCCGAGGCGGCGGATGCGCCAGGTCAGTGCGCGGGCGGGGCTGTGGGCGTCGTCCAGGGTGCGCTGGCCGAGGGCCTGGTCGATCACGGTGGCTGCGTTGTGTCCTGCTGCTTCTGCCTCGGCGAGCACCGTGGTGAGTGAGTCCCAGGCGGGGTCGTTGAGGATGTGCTCGGCGTGTTCGGGGACTGCCTGCTGGAGGTGGTGGGCGTAGCGGCGTTTGGTCTGCGGGCTGGGTGCTCGGCTGGCGAGGCCGACCAGGACCGGTTCGGCGATCTGCGCGTACGCGGCCTGCCGGTCAGTGCCCCTGTCGGCTCAGCTCGCCGCAGCCCTCAAGGCGCACATGAAGGAGTTCCCGCCGGTCGAGGTCACCCTGCCGTGGGGCAAGCCGGACGGCGAGCCGAAGACCTTCCGCCTCCTCTTCGTCGACAAGAAGGGGCGGGCCTACAACCGCAGCGTCTTCAACATGGGCGACTGGAAGCGAGCCCTGGCCGCCGCCGGCGTGATCCCTCCCCGAGAGCGTGGGGCGCGCTACCTCCAGGCGGCTCCGGAAGACGGCATGCACGCCCTCCGGCACGCGTACGCCTCCGTCCTCCTGGACGCGGGGGAGAGCATCAAGGCGCTCTCCGAGTACCTCGGCCACTCGGACCCGGGCTTCACGCTGCGGACGTACACGCATCTGCTGCCGTCCAGCGAGACCCGGACGCGCAAGGCGATCGACGACGTCTTCACAGAAGCCGAGGCAGAAGCCGACGTAGAAGACGAGGACGACCGGCCCGGCACTCAGGGCACATCAGTGCCCCCAACGAAACCCATGTGCCCTCAATGTGCCCTGGCCGCCTGACGGCCTCTCTCCGCACATGACGAGGGCGGGGTCAGTAACCCCGCCCGAAACCCCTGAAACCCCAGCTCAGGGCCACACAAGGCAATAAGGCTGATGCCCCGCCTCATGCAACCGATGGCTGAAGTCCTGCCACTCGTGCAGCAGCTGGTACACGTTGAACGCGTCGCGGGGGCCGCCGCGGTCCGGGACCGTGGACCAGATGAAGGCCGCCGCGCCCACCGCTTCCTCGCCTATGCCGCGCAGAGGGTCCACGACCGTCATGGGGAGTTTGACCACCGCGTAGTCGGGGTGGAGGACGACCAGTTCCAGGGGTGGGACCTTGTGCAGGGGGACGCCCTCGATGCCCGTCAGGACCATCGCGGCCATCGTCTCCGGCTTGATCTTGGTGAACATGCCGTTCATGCCCAGCTCGTCGCCGCCGAGTTCCTCGGGTCGCATGGAGATGGGGACGCGGGCCGCGGTCGCACCGTCCGGAGCGCCGAAGTATTTGTACGTCACCCCCACCCGACCACCATTCCCGCTCGCCGGCCGCGGACGGTCGGTCCGCTCGCTCGGTCCACCCTGTGTCTGACGTGGGCCAGTCTGACGTGCCTCGCTCGATTCCTCCACGTCGCGCCGGTGCCTTCCCCGCCGGGCACGTCGAGGACCCAGGTCATCGGTCCCCTCGCCCAGTCCGCCACCGCGATGCATATCTCCACCCGACTGCTTTTCTAGGACGCGCGGGCCCCGCCGCGCAACCCGATCATCGTGTCAGTGACCTCCCCCACGGCCGCCCGCCGAAACGTGCGGTGAAACATCCACTCCCCCCGTGCGGGCAACGGGCCCGGCCGCCGGGCCGGTCACTGATCCGGTCACTGATCAGTACGTGCCGGGAGGGCCGTATGTATCAGCGGGCCGGTGTCAGGTCTCAGTCTCGCAGATGGCGGGCCCCCGCCCCGGGGACACCGAGGCCGGACGCCGGTTCCCCGCCACGCGGCCTACCCTGAGGAGGTCACTGAGCAACCGGAGTCCGAGAAGTCGGAGAAGTCGCACGTCATGAGTGCCATGAGCGAAACGCCCTATCCCTACGACGCGCCCGTCTCGCAGGCGCTCTTCGACCGTGCGGCCGCCGTCACGCCCGGCGGGGTGAACTCCCCGGTGCGCGCCTTCCGCGCCGTGGGCGGCACCCCCCGCTTCATGGTGTCCGGCACGGGCCCGTACCTCACCGACGCCGATGGCCGGGAGTACGTCGACCTGGTGTGCTCCTGGGGGCCGATGATCCTCGGGCACGCGCACCCCGAGGTGATCGCCGCCGTCCAGGAGGCCGTCGTCCGCGGCACGTCCTTCGGGACGCCCGGTGAGGGCGAGGTCGCGCTCGCCGAGGAGATCGTCGCGCGCGTGGAGCCCGTCGAGCAGGTGCGGCTCGTCAGCAGCGGCACCGAGGCGACGATGTCCGCCATCCGGCTCGCCCGCGGCTTCACCCGGCGCGCCAAGGTGATCAAGTTCGCCGGGTGCTACCACGGGCACGTCGACAGCCTGCTCGCCTCCGCCGGGTCCGGGGTGGCCACGTTCGCGCTGCCCGACACCCCCGGAGTCACCGGAGCGCAGGCCGGCGACACGATCGTGCTGCCGTACAACGACCTCGAAGCGGTCCAGGAGGCCTTCCACCGGCACCCCGGTGAGATCGCCTGCGTCATCACCGAGGCCTCGCCGGGCAACATGGGCGTCGTACCGCCGGACCCGGGGTTCAACCAGGGACTGAAGGACGCCTGCCAGAAGAACGGCGCGCTGTTCATCTCCGACGAGGTGATGACCGGCTTCCGGACCAGCCGCGCCGGGTGGTACGGCATCGACGGCGTCCGGCCCGACCTGATGACCTTCGGCAAGGTCATGGGCGGCGGATTCCCCGCGGCCGCGTTCGGCGGGCGGGCCGACGTCATGGCGCACCTCGCGCCCGCCGGGCCCGTCTACCAGGCCGGCACCCTCTCCGGGAACCCGGTTGCCACCGCTGCGGGCCTCGCCCAGCTGCGGCTGCTGGACGACGCCGCGTACGACACCGTGAACGCCGTCTCGACGCAGATCCAGGACCTCGTCACCGAGGCGCTCACCAAGGAGGGCGTCGCGCACCGGCTGCAGACGGCCTCCAACATGTTCTCCGTCTTCTTCACCGACCGGCAGGTGCGCACCTACGAGGACGCCAAGAAGCAGGAGTCGTTCCGCTTCACCGCGTTCTTCCACGCCCTCCTGGCGGGCGGCGTGTACCTGCCGCCGTCCTCCTTCGAGTCCTGGTTCGTGTCCACGGCCCACGACGAGCGGGCCCTCCAGACCATCGCCGACGCCCTCCCGGCGGCGGCCCGAGCGGCCGCGGAGGCCACCGCGTGAGCGACAAGGACACCAGCAAGGACGTCACCGTCGTCCATCTCATGCGGCACGGTGAGGTCGCCAACCCGGACGGGATCCTGTACGGGCGGCTGCCCGGCTACCACCTGTCCGAGCTGGGCCGGGAGATGGCCGACCGGGTCGCCGAGCACCTCGCCCCGCGCGACGTGACGTACGTCGTCGCCTCCCCGCTGGAGCGGGCGCAGGAGACGGCCACCCCGATCGCCAAGGCGCACGGCCTGGACCTGGACACCGACGCGCGGCTCATCGAGGCCGACAACGTCTTCCAGGGCAAGACCTTCGGCGTCGGCGACGGCGCGCTGCGCAATCCGGACAACTGGAAGCACCTGGTCAACCCGTTCAAGCCGTCCTGGGGCGAGCCGTACGTCGACCAGGTCGTGCGGATGATGGGCGCGCTGGACGCGGCCAAGGACAAGGCGCGCGGGCACGAGGCGGTGGTGGTCAGCCACCAGCTGCCGATCTGGATCGTGCGGAGCTACGTCGAGAAGCGGCGGCTGTGGCACGACCCGCGCAAGCGGCAGTGCACGCTCGCCTCCCTGACGACTTTCACATATCAGGGGGACAGGATCGTCTCCGTCGGCTACGCCGAGCCGGCCATCGACCTCGTACCCGTCCATCTCCGGGCCGGCGCCAAGCCGCAGAAGGGGAAGGGGACGGCCCAGGGGAAGGCGTTCGGGGCCTGACGGTCTTCTGGGACCTGTCAGATCAGTCGGAGCAGTCGGAGCAGTTGGAGCAGCCGGAGCAGTTGGATCAGTTTCGCCGGATCCGCCGGATCCATCACTAAATTCATACAAGTATGCGGAACCTCCCCGATCGTCACGCCCTCTCAGTGGGTGACCACCAAGCAGGCGTGACGAATCGGGGATCTCCATGCGCACAACGTCCCGGACCTACTCCCGCAGGGGCGCGCTCGCCCTCGGCGCGGGGGCGGCGGCCGCCGCCTCACTCACCGGCTGCGGGTCGTCCACCTCTTCGGACGGCGGTGGGGGCGCCGCCGGTTCCGGCCACGGCTCCGGGGGAGCGGACGGCAAGGGCGGCGGGAAGGACGGCGGCGAGCGGCCCGCCAAGCCCATCGGCGACGGCTCGACCTCCTTCACCGGCAAGCAGCCGCACCAGCCGGCCAAGCCCGAGCCGCTGGAGCCGGGGCAGACTCCGCCGCAGTTCGTGATCTTCTCCTGGGACGGGGCCGGCGAGGTCGGCAACGGCCTCTTCCCGCGCTTTTTGGACCTGGCCAAGCAGCACGGGGCCAGCATGACCTTCTTCCTCTCGGGGCTGTATCTGCTGCCCGAGTCGAAGAAGCGGCTCTACAACCCGCCGAACAACCCGCGCGGTGCCTCCGACATCGGCTACCTCACCGACGCGCACATCAAGGCCACGCTGGCCAACGTGCACCGGGCCTGGCTGGAGGGGCACGAGATCGGCACCCACTTCAACGGGCACTTCTGCTCCGGTCACGGCACCGTCGGCAACTGGACCCCGCAGCAGTGGAAGAGCGAGATCGAGCAGGCCAAGGGCTTCGTCAAGCAGTGGCGGACCAACACCGGCTGGACCGATCTGCCGTCCCTGCCGTTCGACTACGACAAGGAGCTGGTCGGCGGCCGTACGCCCTGTCTGCTCGGCCAGGACAACCTGCTGCCCACCGCGCGTGAGCTGGGCTGGCGCTACGACGCCTCCTCGCCGGGCGGCCTCCAGGTGTGGCCGGCGAGGAAGACGGGGCTCTGGAACCTGCCGTTGCAGCAGATTCCTTTCCCCGGACACTCCTTCGAGGTGCTGTCCATGGACTACAACATGCTCGCCAACCAGTCGGTCAACTCGACCAAGGCCCCGCCCGCCAACTACCCGGCCTGGCGCAAGCAGTCGGCGCAGTCGTACATCGCGGGCTTCGAGCGTGCATATACGACAAACCGGGCACCCTTCTTCATCGGCAACCACTTCGAGCAGTGGAACGGCGGGATCTACATGGACTCCGTCGAGGAGGCCTTCAAGCACATCGCGCGCGAGAAGGGGAAGGGCGCGGACGTACGGCTGGTCTCCTTCCGGCAGTTCGTGGACTGGATGGACGTGCAGAAGCCGGAGATCCTCGCCAAGCTGCGTACCCTGCCTGTGGGCCAGGCGCCGGCCGGGGGCTGGAAGTCCTTCCTGACGGGCGCCTGAAATGTCCGGTGTAAATACGCCCTGAAATGCGGGTTTCCTCCCGGCAGGGGGGCGCGAAAGATCCCCGGAACAGGCATGCGAAACTTTTCACATGAGTACCCGTAGCCGTGCCTCCCTGATCGGTGCCGTGGCCGCCGTCGCGGCCCTGACCCTGTCCGCGTGCGGCTCGGGCGGTATCTCGGGCGGCGGGGGCGACACCAACTTCGTCACCGGCGACCACGGCGTCTCCACCGTCCCGCAGGGCAAGCGGGGCGCGGCTCCGGACCTGTCCGGCAAGACCATCGACGGCAAGACCCTCGCCGTCGGCGACTACCGGGGCAAGGTCGTCGTCCTCAACTTCTGGGGTTCCTGGTGCGGCCCCTGCCGGGCCGAGGCCAAGTACTTCGCCAAGGTCTCCAAGGAATACGCGGACAAGGGCGTGCAGTTCGTCGGCGTCAACACCCGCGACACCAACGTCACCTCGGCCGTCTCCTTCGAGAAGGACGCCGGGATCACCTACCCGAGCCTGTACGACCCGACCGGCAAGCTGATGCTCCGGTTCAGGAAGGGCACGCTCAACCCGCAGCTGATCCCCTCCACCCTCATCCTCGACCGGCACGGGAAGGTCGCCGCGCGGGCGCTGGAGCAGCTCGACGAGACCTCCCTGACCGAGATGATCAAACCGGTCCTGGCGGAGAAGTGACGTGAGCGCACTCGTGACGGTGGCCGCGCAGAACGAGACCGTGCTGCACGGCGCCCTGCTGATCGCCCTGCCGGTCGCCCTGCTCGGCGGGCTCGTCTCCTTCTTCTCCCCCTGCGTCCTGCCCCTCGTCCCCGGCTACCTCTCCTACGTCACCGGGGTCGCCGGCAGCGACCTGGGCGAGGCCCGGCGCGGCCGGATGGTCACCGGTGCCGCCCTGTTCGTGCTGGGCTTCAGCGCCGTGTTCATCTCCGGCGGAGCCCTGTTCGGCTACTTCGGCGCGAACCTCCAGGAGCACAAGGACACCCTGTCGAAGGTGCTCGGCGTGCTCATGATCGCCATGGGCGTCTTCTTCATGGGCCTGATGCCCTGGTTCACCCAGCGCGAGTTCCGCTTCCACAAGCGGCCCGCCGCCGGCCTGGCCGGCGCGCCGATACTGGGCGCCCTGTTCGGCATCGGCTGGACGCCCTGCATCGGCCCCACCCTCGGCTCGGTGAACTTCCTGGCCATGAACCAGTCCAGCGCCGGGCGCGGCGCCGTGCTGATGATCGCGTACTGCCTGGGGCTCGGCCTGCCGTTCGTGCTCGCGGCCGTCGCCTTCCGCAAGGCCCTGGGCGCCTTCGCCTGGGTCAAGCGCCACTATGTCTGGGTGATGCGCATCGGCGGCACGATGATGATCGTGACCGGTGTGCTGCTGCTGACCGGGGCCTGGGACCGCCTGGTACATGAGATGCAGACGTGGTCCGACGGCTTCACTGTGGGGATCTGACACGATGAGCACCACCGACACGGACACCGGCGCCGGCAAGGGCCCCGACACCGGCCAGGACGGCGAGGACCTCGGCGCGGCCGGCTCCCAGCTGTCCACCGCCCCGCGGGAGGACGCCCCCGGCACGGTCGGTCTTGGCGTCCTCGGCTGGGCCCGCTGGTTCTGGCGGCAGCTGACCTCCATGCGGGTCGCGCTGCTGCTGCTCCTGCTGCTCTCCCTCGGCGCGATCCCCGGCTCCCTGATCCCGCAGACCGGCGCCGACATCAACAAGGTCGACGACTTCCGCAAGGCGCACAAGACGCTCTCGCCGGTCTACGACAAGCTCGGCCTGTTCCACGTCTACAGCTCGGTGTGGTTCTCCGCCGTCTACATCCTGCTGTTCGTCTCCCTCATCGGCTGCATCATCCCGCGCACCTGGCAGTTCGTCGGCCAGCTCCGCGGTCGCCCGCCGGCCGCGCCCAAGCGGCTGAACCGGCTGCCCGCCTACACCACCTGGCGCACCACCGCCGACCCCGAGCAGGTGCGCGAGGCCGCGCTCGCCCTGCTCAAGCGGCGCCGCTTCCGGGCCCACGTCACCGGCGACGCGGTGGCCGCCGAGAAGGGCTACGTGCGTGAGCTGGGCAACCTGATCTTCCACATCGCGCTGATCGTGCTGCTGGTCGCCTTCGCCTCCGGCCAGCTGTACAAGTCGGACGGCACCAAGCTGGTCGTCGAGGGCGACGGCTTCGCCAACGCGATCCCGATGTACGACGACTTCCGCTCCGGCAGCCTGTTCAAGGGCGACGACCTGGTGCCGTTCAGCTTCGACCTGAAGGACTTCAAGGGCACCTACGAGCTGACCGGCCCCAACCGCGGCACCCCGCGCACCTACGAGGCGAGGATCACCTACAGCAAGGGCGCGGACGGCAAGGAGCAGTCGACGACCGTCAAGGTCAACCAGCCGCTGCACATCGACGACTCCAAGGTCTACCTCGTCAGCCACGGCTACGCGCCCGTGATCACCGTCCGGGACGGCAAGGGCAAGGTCGTCTACCACGACGCCGTACCGCTGCTGCCGCTCGACGGCAACGTCACCTCCAACGGCGTCATCAAGGTGCTGGACGGCTACCGCAACCCGCAGGGGAAGAAGGAGCAGCTCGGCTTCCAGGCGTTCTTCGTGCCGACCTTCGACCCCAAGAGCGGCACGATGCTCTCGGCGTTCCCCTCGCTGCTGAACCCGCTGCTCGCGGTGAACGCGTACCACGGTGACCTGGGCAGCGTGAACGCCGGTGTCCCGCAGAGCGTGTACCAGCTCGACAAGACGGACATGAAGGAGTTCAAGGACAGCAAGGGCAAGCTGCTGAAGAAGCTGCTCCAGCCCGGCGACACCATGAAGCTCCCGAACGGCGCCGGCTCCCTGACCTTCGACAAGGAGATCAAGGAGTGGGCCGGGTTCGAGATCGTCCAGGAGCCCGGCAGCGGCTGGGCCCTCGGCGGCGCGCTGGCCGCGATCTTCGGTCTCGCCGGGTCGCTGTTCATCCAGCGCCGCCGCGTCTGGGTGCGGGCCGTGCGCGGTGCCGACGGCGTCACGGTCGTCGAGATGGCCGGCCTCGGCCGCAGCGAGTCCGCGAAGGTCCCCGAGGAACTGGGCGACCTCGCCGGCACCCTGTACGACCCGGAACTGGCACCCGATGAGCCGGAGGCGGAGCCGGATGCTGTATCCGACTCCGATACCGACGCCGCAGCAGTTGTTGCCGAAGGGGCTGAGCATTGAATCCTCTCCCTCGCGGACTCAGGGAGATTCCTGGCTCTCGCCGCCCGGCGGACCATTGGCCCTCCAGGTCTTCCACGATCAACACCAGCCGGGTTGAAACCAGCCCGGTAACACGAACGCAAGCTTCCCGCAGACCTCACCGCCCGACCGTCAGTCGCCGGGATATTCACCCGAAGGAGTGCTGAGGTGACACTCGCCGTTGCCACCAACGAACACCTGGCGAGCATCAGCAACACGCTGATCTACTCGTCCATGGCCGTCTACACGCTGGCCTTCTTCGCCTACATCGCCGAGTGGCTGTTCGGCAGCCGCAGCAAGGTGGGCCGTACGGCCGCCGCGCTGACCGCCGGCGAGGAGGAGCGCAAGGCGGCCGGGCCCGCGGTCACCGCGCGGAAGGCCGGCGGGACCGCCGTACTGGAGCGGCCGAAGGTCGTCGTGCGGTCCCAGTCCGGCGCGCGGGACGTGCCGGACGGCCCCGGCGCGCACGGCGGCGACGAGCAGGGCGACCTGTACGGCCGGATCGCGATCTCCCTCACCGTGCTCGCCTTCCTCGTGGAGCTGTCGGGCGTCGTCGCCCGCGCGGCCTCCGTGCAGCGGGCGCCGTGGGGCAACATGTACGAGTTCAACATCACGTTCTCCACGGTCGCCGTCGCCGTCTACCTGGGGCTGCTGGCCCTGAGGAAGAACGTGCGCTGGCTCGGCCTGTTCCTGGTCACCACGGTCCTGCTGGACCTCGGCCTCGCCGTCACCGTGCTGTACACCGCGAGCGACCAGCTGGTCCCGGCCCTGCACTCGTACTGGCTCTACATCCACGTCTCGACCGCGATCTTCTGCGGCGCCGTGTTCTACGTCGGCGCGGTCGCCACCATCCTGTACCTGTTCAAGGACTCGTACGAGAACAAGCTGCAGACCGGCGGCAAGCCCGGCGCCTTCGCCACCTCGGTCCTGGAGCGCCTGCCCGCCTCCGCGTCGCTCGACAAGTTCGCGTACCGCGTCAACGCGGCCGTCTTCCCGCTGTGGACGTTCACGATCATCGCGGGCGCGATCTGGGCGGGCGACGCCTGGGGCCGCTACTGGAACTGGGACCCCAAGGAGACCTGGTCCTTCATCACCTGGATCGGCTACGCCTGCTACCTGCACGCGCGCGCCACGGCCGGCTGGAAGGGCCGCAAGGCCGCCTACCTGGCGATGCTCGCCTTCGCCTGCTGGCTGTTCAACTACTACGGCGTCAACATCTTCGTGACCGGCAAGCACTCGTACGCGGGCGTCTGAGCCGCCCGTCGGGGACACTGGTGTCATGAGCGGTTCCATCGCACAGGGCACCAGCCGGACCCACGGGAACGCGCACATACTCCACTTCCTGGTGCGGGTCCCGAGGTCCATGGAAGACGTCTGGCCGGCGGTGGCCACCGCGGAGGGGCTCTCCGGGTGGTGCACCGCCGTCGACGTTCTCGAACCCCGGCTCGACGGCGAGGTCCGGCTCCGCGAGCTGGGCGCCGGCCGGGTCACCGCGTGGGACGTCGACCGGGTCGCGGAGTACACGGTGGACGGCGCCGGCCGGATCCGGTTCCACCTGGAACGGGACGGCGCCACCGCGTGCGTGCTGCGCTTCACCCAGGAGTTCCGGGGCGAGGACGGCGCGGAGGAGCGATGGCGGACGAGATTCGAACGTCTGCTCGATACTCTGGGGGCGTCCGCGTCCGGAACCTCACCGCCGGCGCCCGAAGGCCCCGTAGAACCCCTGCCGGGCCAGCTCACCTGACCGGCGCCACCGGGCCCTACTCGCCGATGTCCTCCCGCCACAGATCGGGGTGCTCGGCGACGAAGCCCCGCATCAGCTCGACGCACTCGCCGTCGTCCAGCAGGACGATCTCCACGCCGTGCCGGGCCAGCCAGTCGTGCCCGCCGTGGAAGGTGGTGGCCTCCCCGATGACCACCCGGGAGATGCCGAACTGGCGGACCAGCCCGCTGCAGTACCAGCAGGGGGACAGGGTCGTGACCATCGTGGTCCCGCGGTACGACCGCTGCCGTCCCGCCGCACGGAAGGCGGCCGTCTCCGCGTGCAGCGACGGGTCCCCGTCCTGCACGCGGCGGTTGCGGCCCCGGCCGAGCAGGGCGCCGTCGGGGCCGTAGAGCGCGGCGCCGACCGGGACGCCGCCCTCGGCGCGGCCGGTGCGGGCCTCGGCTAGCGCGGTACCGAGCCATGTGCGGGCCTGTCGCGGATCCATGCCGCCACTCTGCCGCCCCCGCGCCGCGCCGGCCACCGTCCCGGCCGTCGCCCGTGCCGCGCCGGCCACCGTCCTGGCCCCGTGCCATCGCCCCGTCGCCCGTGCCGTCGCGCTGGCGCGCGGGCCCCTCAGTCCGGGTGCGCGGCGACAGCCCGCCAGATCCGGTCCGGCAGGACCAGCGCCACCTCGTCGAGGTTCACCGCGTCCCCCGCCGACAGCCAGCGCCGGGCCACGGCGATGACCGGCCCGAGGACCAGCGCTTCGATCAACGGCAGGGGCAGCGCGGCCAGTTCGCCGGACGCCACGTACCCGCGCACCCACTCCTCCAGCGGGGACTTCGGCGGCGGCGTCTCCACCCAGACCTGCACGTCCGGCGCCGCCTCGCAGCGCTGGAGCAGGGTCTGACTACTCGCCGCCGACCCGCAGCAGCAGCTTGCCCGTGCTGGTCCGGCCGCCCAGCAGCCGGTGTGCCTCGGCGGCCTCCTCCAGGGGGAACTCGGCGGTCACGGGCAGCGACACCGTGCCGTCGGCCGCCTTCGCGAAGGCCTCCTCGGTGAGCCGGCGCAGGGCGTCCGGCGCGGTCTGGGCCAGGTTGAGGATGGAGAAGCCGGAGACCGTGATGTCGAGTGGGTACAGCTCGGGCTGGCCCACCGCCCACGGCTCGGCGGAACTGGCGTTGCCGAACGACACCAGCCGGCCGAAGGCCGCCAGCGAGGCCAGGCCCGCGCGCAGGGTGTCGCCGCCGACGGGGTCGAGGACCAGGTCGACGCCCCGGCCGCCGGTCGCCCGCCGTACCGGTTCCTCGAAGGCGCCGACGAACACGTCGTCGTAGCCGTACTCCTTGGCGTAGGCCGCCTTCGCCGCCGAGGACACCACGCCGAACACCGCCCCGGCGCCCGCCGCGCGGGCCAACTGGCCCGCGACCGTGCCGACTCCGCCCGCCGCGCCGTGCACGAGGACCGACTCGCCGGCCCGGAGACGGCCGACGGAGTGGAGCAGGGCGTGGGCGGTGGGCAGGACCGTCGGCAGCGTGGCGGCCGTGCGCAGGTCCACGCCGGCGGGGACCGGGAAGACGGTCGTGGCGTCGGCGAGGACCACCTCCGCGTAGGCGCCGCCCCGCGTCAGGGCGGCCACCTCCTGGCCGACGGTGAGCCCCGTGACGCCCGCGCCGAGCGCCCGTACCCGGCCGGAGACCTCCAGGCCGGGGACGTACGGCAGCCGCTCCACCCGGTACCCCTCCGCGCGGGCCTTGACGTCGGCGAAGTTGACCCCGGTGTAGGCCACGTCGACGGCGACCTGGCCGGGGCCCGGCTCGGGCACCTCGGCCGTCACCGCCCGCAGCACCTCGGGACCGCCGTACTCCTGGAACTGGACCGCGCGCATGCCGTACCTCCGGCTAGTGTTCAACGAGAAGCGAACACTCGCGAGTGTATGGTTTTCATCGAACACTCTGCAAGTGGCATTCCAGCGAGCGGTTGACCAGCAGGCGGTTGACCAGCAAGCCGCCATCCAGGAACCCGCCATCCAGGAAGCGAGGAGGACGGCATGGCCCCCAGCCACCGCTCCGCCCCGGAGCACACCCATCCCGAGGACGTGCCGGTCCAGACCGCCCTCGCCGCCCTCGCCGACCCCGTACGGCTCGCCCTCGTCCGTGACCTGGCCGACAGCGCCGACTGGTCGCGCAGCTGCGGCAGCTTCGACGTGCCCGTCGGCAAGGCGGCCCTCAGCCACCACTTCGCGGTGCTGCGCGGGGCAGGCCTGGTCGAGCAGCGCGACGAGGGACCCAAGCGGGTCAACCGGCTGCGGCGGGCCGAGTTCGAGGCCCGGTTCCCCGGGCTGCTGGCCCTGGTGCTCCAGGGCGATACGGACTGAGCCCGCGACGGACCCGCCCGGTGCTCAGTCCGTCTTCGGGTCGTCCCGCTCCAGCGACTTGAGGAACTCCGGGTTGTCGTCCGGCGCGACCCAGCCGCTCCCCGGACCGGCGTGGCCGTCGGCCGCAGCACCCCCGGCGGCTGCCGTCCGCCGGACCCGGCCGGTGAGCAGCCAGGCGACCGGTCCCACCAGCACCTCGCCGAAGAGCAGGATGACGATCACCCACACCACCTTCGGCAGATGGCGGACTTCGTCCTCCGGAGTGTTCAGGCAGTCCACGAAGGCGTAGATCCACAGCGCCAGGACCAGCAGGAACGGCAAATACCTGAGCATGGTCGCGCGCACTCCCGACGGATGAGACGGCCCGGTGACGGGGACAGGCTACCGGCCGGGGCGCGGGGACGGCGGACGGCGCGGGGCAACCCCTGACGGCCACCGGCGGCCCCCGGTGGCCGGGCCGTGGGGGCCCGTGGCCGATACTGGTACGCATGGCTTACGACGATCTTCGCTCCCTGCTGCGGGCGCTGGAGCGCGAGGGCGACCTCAAGCGCATCAAGGCCGAGGTCGACCCGTATCTGGAGGTCGGGGAGATCGTCGACCGGGTGCAGAAGTCCGGCGGCCCCGCGCTCCTCTTCGAGAACGTGCGCGGCTCCGGCATGCCGCTCGTGATGAACGTCTTCGGCACCGACCGCAGGCTGCTGAAGTCGCTCGGCCTGAAGTCGTACGGCGAGATCTCCGAGAAGATCGGCGGGCTGCTGCGGCCCGAACTGCCGCACGGGTTCGTGGGCGTGCGCGAGGCGTTCGGGAAGCTCGGCGCGATGGCGCACGTGCCGCCCCGCAAGGTCAAGGAGGCGCCCGTTCAGGAGGTCGTGCTGCGCGGCGACGACGTCGACCTGGACGCGCTGCCCGCCCTGTTCACCTGGCCGAAGGACGGCGGCTCCTTCTTCAACCTGGGCCTCACCCACACGAAGGACCCGGAGAGCGGCATCCGCAACCTGGGCCTGTACCGGCTCCAGCGGCACGACCGGCGCACCATCGGCATGCACTGGCAGATCCACAAGGACAGCCGCAACCACTACCAGGTCGCCGCCAGGCGCGGCGAGCGGCTGCCGGTCGCGATCGCCTTCGGCTGCCCGCCCGCCGTGACGTACGCCTCCACGGCCCCGCTGCCCGGGGACATCGACGAGTACCTGTTCGCCGGGTTCATCGCCGGCAAGCGGATCGAGATGGTCGACTGCAAGACGGTCCCCCTCCAGGTGCCCGCGCAGGCCGAGGTCGTCCTGGAGGGCTGGCTGGAGCCCGGCGAGATGCTCCCCGAGGGGCCCTTCGGCGACCACACCGGCTTCTACACGCCGCAGGAACCCTTCCCGGCCCTGACCATCGACTGCGTGACCATGCGCAAGCGGCCGCTGCTCCAGTCCATCGTGGTCGGCCGCCCGCCGACCGAGGACGGACCGCTCGGCCGCGCCACGGAACGCTTCTTCCTGCCGCTGCTGAAGATCATCGTGCCGGACATCGTGGACTACCACCTGCCCGAGGCCGGCGGCTTCCACAACTGCGCGATCGTCTCGATCGACAAGAAGTACCCGAAGCACGCCCAGAAGGTGATGCACGCCGTCTGGGGGGCGCACATGATGTCCCTGACGAAGCTGATCGTGGTCGTCGACGCCGACTGCGACGTCCACGACCTGCACGAGGTTGCGTGGCGGGCCCTCGGGAACACGGACTACGCCCGCGACCTCACCGTCGTCGAAGGCCCCGTCGACCACCTCGACCACGCCTCCTACCAGCAGTTCTGGGGCGGCAAGGCGGGGATCGACGCGACCCGCAAGTGGCCCGAGGAGGGCTACACGCGGGACGGCGGCTGGCCGGACATGGTCCTGTCCGACCCGGATACGGCCGAACGGGTGACGCGGCGCTGGAAGGAGTACGGACTGTGAGTGGCGAGGCCATTCTTGGAGAGGGCGGCGCGAACCCTCTCCGCACACGCGGAGGTGTACCGGCGTTCCTGCGTCTGGTGATGATCGAGCACTCCGTGTTCGCGCTGCCCTTCGCCTACATCGCCGCGCTCACCGCCATGTTCCAGTGGGACAAGAACATCCACTGGGGGCGGCTGCTGCTGGTCACCGTCTGCATGGTGGGCCTCAGGACCTTCGCCATGGCCGTCAACCGGATCATCGACCGGGAGATCGACGCCCGTAACCCGCGCACCGCGCACCGCGAACTGGTCACCGGCGCGATGTCCGTGCGGCACGCCTGGACCGGCGCCCTGATCGCCCTCGTGGTGTTCCTCGGCGCGGCCGCGCTGCTGAACCCCCTGTGCCTGGCGCTCGCGCCCATCGCGGTGATCCCGATGGTGGTGTACCCGTACGGCAAGCGGTTCACGAACTTCCCGCAGGCCATCCTGGGTCTCGCCCAGGCGATGGGGCCGGTCGGCGGCTGGCTCGCGATCAGCGGCGAGTGGTCCTGGGAGGCGGTGATCCTCGGCCTCGCGGTCGGCGTCTGGATCGGCGGCTTCGACCTGATCTACGCCTGCCAGGACGTCGAGACCGACCGGGAGATCGGCGTCATGTCGGTCCCGGCCCGCTTCGGCGTCCCGGCGGCCGTGTGGGGCGCGCGCGTGTGCCACACGATCACGACCGCCCTGTTCGTCTGGTACGCGCTGGCCACCCACGCCGGCGACTTCTTCTGGCTGGGTCTCGTCGTCGTCGCGGGTGCCTTCCTCTACGAGCACACGATCGTCCGCCCGCACGACCTGTCCCGCGTGAACAGGGCGTTCTTCAGCGTCAACGGGTTCATCGGCATCGCCCTGTTCGCGTGCGCCCTGCTGGACCTCCTGGTGCGGGGGCTGACGGTCTGATCACGGGCCGTACCCCGGTAGGCTCGACAGGGTGAACGCAGGACAAACGCAGCGTGTGCCTTGGATCGTGGGGGTGTCCGGAGCTTCCGGGACCCCGTATGCGGCTGCCGTGCTGCGGGCGCTGCTGGACGCCGGGGAGGCGGTCGACCTGGTGGTCAGCCGGGCCTCTCGGCTCACCCTGCTCGACGAGACCGGCATCGCCTTCCGGGACGGCCACTGGCAGCACGACCTGCGGGAATGGCTGGGCCGGGGCGCCGACGGCAAGCCCGGCGTGTTCGAGGCCGACGTGAGCGACGTGCGGTACTGGAGCGCGGGCGACCTCGCGGCCGGGCCGTCCTCGGGGTCGTACCCGGCCAAGGGGATGCTCGTCGTGCCGGCCTCCACCGCCTGCGTCGCCGGTGTCGCCCTCGGCCTGTCGAAGGACCTGCTGCAACGGGCCGCGAGCGTCACGCTCAAGGAGCGCCGCACCCTCGTCGTCGCCGTACGGGAGACCCCCTTGAACGGCCAGACGCTGCGGCACCTCGTCGCCCTGGACGACGCCGGGGCGAGCGTGGTGCCGGCGTCCCCGGCGTTCTACGCGGGTGCGACCCACATCCAGGACCTCGTGGACTTCGTCGCCGGACGGGTGCTCGACGCGGCGGGCGTCGAGCACGGCCTGTACCGGCGCTGGAAGGGCGAACTGGGCGGCGGTACGTCGTAGCCGGCCCGGCGCCCCCCCCACAACCCCTCATCACTTCCCATCACTTCAGGAACTCTTCAGCGGAAGGCTTCGATCGCATGGACGCGGTGGACAGGCAGCTCATCCAGGCTCTGAGAGAGAACGGCCGGGCCTCCTACGCCGAGCTGGGGCGCCTCGTCGGTCTGTCGGGACCCAGCGTCACCGACCGCATCAACCGGCTGGAGGCGGCCGGCGTCATCACCGGCTACCGCGCCACCGTGAACGCGGCCTCCCTCGGCCTCGGCGTCACGGCGCTGATCGGCATCTCGCTCTCCGACGCCGCCGACCACGAGGACGTGGCCCAGCGGCTGAAGGAACTCCCCGAGATCGAGGACTGCTGGTTCATCGCCGGCGACGACTCCTTCATGCTCAAGGCGCGGGCCGCCGACGTGGACGGGCTGGAGCGGATCATCCGGCGGCTGTCCGGGACCAAGGGCGTCTCCCGGACCCGTACCACCATCGTGCTCTCCACCAAGTGGGAGAACCGGGTCGGGGAGCTGCCCGAAGAGGTCTAGGGATACCGTGGGCCGAGCTGTCGTAGAAAGGGCGTGTTGGGATGGACGTCGGGCTCAAGCGCGAGCTGGAGGACAAGGTCAGGGCCGGTGAGCGTCTGACCCGCGAGGACGGTGTCGCGCTGTACGAGTCGGACGACCTGGCCTGGCTCGGCGGCCTCGCCCACGAGGTGCGTACCCGCAAGAACGGTGACGTCGTCCACTTCAACGTCAACCGGCACCTCAACATGACGAACGTGTGCACGGCGTCCTGCGCCTACTGCTCGTTCCAGCGCAAGCCGGGCGAGAGGGACGCGTACACGATGCGCATCGAGGAGGCCGTGAAGCTGGCCAAGGCGATGGAGTCGGAGAACCTCACCGAGCTGCACATCGTCAACGGGCTGCACCCGAACCTGCCGTGGCGCTACTACCCCCGGTCGCTGCGCGAGCTGAAGGCCGCCCTCCCGGACGTGTCCCTGAAGGCGTTCACCGCGACGGAGATCCACCACTTCGAGACGATCAGCGGGCTGTCCGCCTCCGAGATCCTGGACGAGCTGATCGACGCGGGGCTGGAGTCGCTGACCGGCGGCGGTGCGGAGATCTTCGACTGGGAGGTCCGCCAGCACATCGTGGACCACCGGACCCACTGGGAGGACTGGTCCCGGATCCACCGGCTGGCGCACGAGAAGGGGCTGAAGACCCCGTGCACCATGCTGTACGGCCACATCGAGGAGCCCCGGCACCGGGTCGACCACGTGCTCCGTCTCCGCGAGCTGCAGGACGAGACGAACGGCTTCCAGGTCTTCATCCCGCTGCGCTACCAGCACGACTTCGTCGACATGAAGGACGGCAAGGTACGCAACCGTCTCCAGGCGCGCACCCAGATGGCGACGGGCGCCGAGGCGCTGAAGACCTTCGCGGTCTCCCGTCTCCTCTTCGACAACGTGCCGCACGTGAAGGTGTTCTGGGTCATGCACGGCGTCCAGACGGCGCAGCTGGCGCTGCAGCACGGGGCCGACGACATGGACGGGTCGGTCGTCGAGTACAAGATCACTCACGACGCGGACAATTACGGTACGCCGAACAAGCTGACCCGCGAGGACCTGCTCGACCTCATCCGGGACGCCGGGTTCCGCCCCGTCGAGCGCAACACCCGCTACGAGATCATCCGCGAGTACGACGCCCCCGACCCCCTCCGCCGAGAATCCCCCCAACCCATGCGCCTCTGACCCCCCAGGGGGCTCCGCCCCCCGGACCCCCGGCCTTGCCCACCCACCACCCGAATCGGTGGGCTGAAAGGCCGGCCCCCCCCGCTGCCCGGCGCGGTGGCTGGGAGGCTGGCCAATCCGGCAGCTCGCCAGATCGAGGCGCGGCAAGCGGTCCCACCCAAGGGGCGCGGGGAACTGCGCGACCGGCCACCTGCGGCCCGCACCCGGCGACGGATCGCACCCGCCCCGTTCCGCGCCGCAGGGTAGGAGTACTCGGCTCGGCTGATCGGTGGGGCAAGTGGTCCCACCCAAGGGGCGCGGGGAACTGCGCGACCGGCCACCTGCGGCCCGCACCCGGCGACGGATCGCACCCCCCGGTTCCGCGCCGCACCGCAGGGAAACTCGCTGGGCGCAAGTGGTCCCACCCAAGGGGCGCGGGGAACTGCGCGCTCAGCCACCCACGGCCCGCACCCGGCGACGGATCGTATCCCTCGTTCCGCGCCGCACCGCAGGGATACTCGGTGGGGGCGAGTGTGCCCACCCAAGGGGCGCGGGGAACTGCGCGACCGGCCACCTGCGGCCCGCACCCGGCGACGAAGCCCGCCGTTCCGTCCCGCACCGCACGGGTACTCGGTGGGCATGGTGACTACCAAGGCCCCCGAGGACGCCTACACGGCGGAGCCGTTCGTGCCGGGGCCCGGTGTCGGTCTCACCGCGCTGCGGAAGGCCGCCGCCGGCTGCCGAGGCTGCCCCCTGCACAGGGACGCCACCCAGACCGTCTTCGGCGAGGGAAAGACCAGCGCCCGGCTGATGCTCGTCGGCGAGCAGCCCGGTGACCAGGAGGACCGGCAGGGCAAACCGTTCGTCGGCCCCGCGGGCAAACTGCTGGACCGCGCGCTGGAGGAAGCCGGCCTGGACCCGGCGGACGCCTACATCACCAACGCCGTCAAGCACTTCAAGTTCACCCGCACCGAGCCCCGCAAACGCCGTATCCACAAGGCCCCCAGCCTGAGGGAGATGACCGCGTGCGGCCCCTGGCTGGCCGCCGAACTGGCCCTCGTCGAGCCCGAGCTGATCGTGGTCCTCGGCGCGACCGCCGGAAAGGCCCTCCTCGGATCCTCGTTCCGGGTGACCGAGGTGCGAGGGACCGTCCTGGAGCGGGACATCCACGGCCGCCCCGAGCGCCTGGTCCCCACCGTGCACCCCTCGGCCGTACTGCGCTCGGACGACCGCGAGCAGGCGTACCAGGGGCTGCTGGCCGACCTGGAGGTCGCCGCACGAGCCCTGGGGTGACGGACCGGATGACATGAGGTAATGGATACTATTGCCCCATGCCCCTTACCTTCACCCTCGACCCCGCCGTCGACCACGACCTCCGTGACGGCATCCTCGACCTCTGGACCGACGTCACGAACGCCGGCGGCGCCGTCGGCTTCGTCGCCCCCGTCACCCGGGACGAGATCCGCCCGGAGCTGGTGCGCCACTTCGTGCACATGGCCGAGGGCCGCAGCCGGCTGCTGATCGGCCGGGACGAGTCGGGGCGGGTGGCCGCGGCCGCGTTCCTCACGTTTAACACGCACCGCCTGATGACGCACTGGCTGTGGCTCTACACGGTGATGGTCCACCCCGATCACCAGGGCAAGGGCTACGGCCGCGACCTGCTCACGGCCGCCGCCGAAGCCGCCCGCGGCCTGGACGGCATCGAGGCGATCCGCCTCACCTGCCGCGGCGGCCTCGGCCTGGAGCGGTTCTACGCCTCCTGCGGCTACAAGGAGGTCGGCCGCATCCCGGACGCCATCCGCGTCGCCCCCGACGACACCCGCGACGACGTCCACCTGTTGCTCCCGCTCCACTGAGCGCCCCCACCCCCTGCCAAGATCGGCGTCCGGGCGTGCTTCACTGGGTGATGTCCCATTTTCGGATTCGGAAGACTGGATTGAGATGCTCCGCTACACGCTGATGCGCCTCGGCATCTTCGCCGGCTGCCTCGTGGTCGTCTGGGGAGCCGTCTACTCCGGCATCTTCCCGCGCGGCTTCGGCGAGTCCAACGGACTGTGGATGCTGCTGCTCAGCCTCGTGCTCTCCGCGCCGATCAGCTGGGTGGTGCTGCGCAAGGAGCGGGACAGGGCCTCCGTGCGCATCGTGAACAAGGTCGACCGGATGAAGGCCAACCTGGAGGCCAACCGCAGCCAGGAGGACCTCGCCGACGACTCCGCCCGCGCGCAGGGCCAGGCCGGCTGACCGACTGCCGGCACACAGGGCGCACGGCGACGGCACCGCCCAACTAGGCTGACACCCATGGGTGCCGTGAAGACCAAGCGGGTGCCGCGTGCGGTGCGGGAGCAGCAGATGCTCGACGCCGCCGTGCGGACCTTCGGACGGCGGGGCTACATGGCCGCCTCGATGGACGAGATCGCGGAACTGGCGGGTGTGTCCAAGCCGTTGGTGTACCTGTACCTGAACTCGAAGGAAGACCTCTTCTCGGCCTGCATCCAGCGTGAGGCCCACGCGCTGACGGACGCGGTCCGCTCGGCCATCCGGCCCGACCTGCCCGCCGACCGGCAGCTGTGGGACGGCCTGCAAGCGTTCTTCGCGCACACCGCCGAGCATCCCGACGGCTGGTCCGTGCTGCACCTCCAGGCCCGTACGCACGGTGATCTCTTCGCGGCCGAGGTCGACGCGATGCGGGCGGAGACCGTCGCGTTCGTGACCCACCTGATCGCGGTCACCGCCCGGGAGGCGCACCGTGACCCCGACCTGCCCGAGCGCGAGGTCGCCGGGCTCGCCGAGGCCCTGGTCGGCGCCGCCGAGTCCCTCGCGACCTGGGCGAACACGACACCCGGCGTCACGGCCCGGCAGGCGGCGGCCACGCTGATGAACTTCGCCTGGTCCGGCCTGGGCAACCTGATGGCGGGCCGACGCTGGCAGCCGCCGGCCCAGCAGGCCGAGGGGTAGGACTCCGCCCGGGAGAGGGGCAACCGGCGGGCGGGAGAGGGTCGCCAGGGAGGAAGGCCGCCCGCTCAGCCGCCGTCCGCCCGCACGACGTCCGCCCGCTCAGCCGCCGTCCGCCGGCACGACGTCCGCCCGCTCAGCCGCCGTCCGCCCGCACGACGTCCGCCCGCTCAGCCGCCGTCCGCCCGCACCACGTCCGCCGGCATGACGTCCGCCAGCCGCTGCCGTCCGTCGGCATGACGTCCGGCCGCTCAGCCATCCACCGGCACGACCTCCCCGGTCAGGTGCACCCGCTCCCCGCCGCGCAGTTCGAACCGCCCGTCCTTCGCCGCGTACGTCACCGTCCCCGGCAGCAGCACCGGCGCCCGGAACTCGGCGCGCAGCCGCACCGCCCCCTCCGGCGTTCCGTGCGCGGCGAGGCAGCGGGCCACCGTCCACATGCCGTGCGCGATGGCCCGGGGGAAGCCGAACAGGCGGGCGGTGAGCGGATACAGGTGGATGGGATTGCGGTCCCCGGACGCGGCCCCGTACCGCCGCCCGACATCCCCGCCCAACCGCCACTCGGCGACCTCCGGCAACGGCTCCACGGCAGCCGGCCCATGCTCCCCGCGTTCCCCGCGTTCCCCGTGCGACGTCCCCGAGCCGCTCGTCCGGTGGCGGGCCAGGTAGGCGCTGCGGGAGTCCCAGAGGACCTCGCCGTCCGCCCGTGCCTCCGTGCGGACCGTCGCCTCGGTGCCCCGGCGGTGTGGGGCCAGGCCCTCGACGTGGACGGCGAGCGCGTACTCCCCGGTGGCCGGCAGAGTGCGGTGCCGGGTGATCTCGATCGAGGTGTGGACCAGGCCGAGCAGCGGCAGCGGGAAGTCCCGCTCGCTCATCAGCCGCATGGCCGCCGGGAAGCCCAGCACATGCGGATAGGTGAGCGGCAGCGCGTCCGCACCGGTCGGGAAGCCGCACACCCGCTCGTACGCGGCGAGCCGGGCCAGGTCGACGCGGACGGCGGGCAGGACCAGTCGGGTGCCGGGGACGTCCGCGTCGGGGCGGGGCCGCTTGAACGGGGAGCGCAGGGCGCCGCGTGCGAGGAGCGGCGCCAGCGCGGGGGAGCGGGAGAGGACGACGTCGGTCACTACGCCCCCAGCAGGCTCTGGCCGCAGACGCGGACGACCTGGCCGTTGACCGCGCCGGAGGCCGGGTGGGCGAGCCAGGCGGTGGTCTCTGCGACGTCGGCCGGCAGGCCGCCCTGCGCGAGGGAGTTCATCCGCCGCCCGGCCTCCCGAATGAACAGCGGGACGGCGGCAGTCATCTTCGTCTCGATGAACCCGGGCGCGACCGCGTTGACCGTCACCCCGTGCTCGGCGAGCGCGCGCGGCGCGAGGGACCGGACGAGTCCGGCGATGCCCGCCTTGCTCGCGCCGTAGTTCGTCTGGCCCGCGTTGCCCGCGAGCCCGGCGATGGACGCGGTGGCCACGATTCGCCCGCCCGTCCGCAGGACGCCCTTGTCGAGCAGCGCGTCGGTGGTGCGCAGGACGCTGCCGAGGTTCACCTCCAGGACGGAACTCCAGCGCTCGGCGGGCATGTTGGCCAGCCGGCGGTCCCGGGTGATGCCCGCGTTGTGGATCAGCACGTCCAGGCCGTCGGGGAGTTCGGCGGCGATGCGCTCGCCGGCGTCGGCGGCGGTGATGTCGAGGGCGAGGGCGGTGCCGCCGAGCGATTCGGCGACCCTGCGCGCGTCGTCCTCCGCCGAGGGCACGTCGAGTACGACGACGTTCGCACCGTCCCGGGCCAGCGTCCGGGCGACGGCCGCGCCGATCCCGCGCGCGGCGCCGGTGACCAGGGCGGTGCGCCCGGCGAGGGGCACCTGCCAGTCCACGGGCGCGCCCGCACTGCCCGAACTGCCCGCGCTGTCCCCACCGTGGCCGCCCCCGACTTCGATGACCTGGCCGCTGACGTACGCCGACTTCGGGGAGAGCAGGAAGCGCAGGGTCGACTCGGCGGCGGACGCGTCGGTGAGCCGTACGAGGTTGACCGTCCTGCCCCGGCCGATCTCCTTGCCGAGCGAGCGGGTGAAGCCTTCCAGGGCCTGCTGGGCGGCGGCCTGGTGGTGTTCGGCGGGGTCGAGCGGGGCGCCGAGCACCAGGACGCGGCCGCTCGGGGCGACGGACCGTACGACGGGATGCAGGGCCGCGTGGACCTCGGCGAGCGTGTCGACGTCCCGTACGCCCGTCGCGTCCAGGACCACGGCGGCGGGCTCGCCCCGGTCGCCGGGAGTGAGCCCGGTGCGGGCCAGGACGGGGGAGAGGGCGAGGGCCGACGCGCCCGCCGTCAGGTGCAGCAACTGGCCCTTCAAGTGCGGCTGTTCGGGAGTCCAGCGGGTCAGGGCGGACGGCTGCGGCAGGCCCAGCCGCCGGGTGAGGAAACGGCCGGGGGCCGTGCCGGTGAAGCTCAGGTAGCGGTCGGCCATGTCCATCTCCCACGGGACTCGGGCAAAGTGCTTACTCTGGAGTAAGGTTACCGGCGGTAAGTCTATGTCACGGGTGAGAGCAGGTCGAGATGAGTCCGCAGGAAGCCCCTCCCGAGCCGCCCCGGGCCCGCCGCGTCGCGATCCTGGGCGGCACCCGGATCCCGTTCGCCCGCTCCGACGGCCCCTACGCCACCGCCTCCAACCAGGACATGCTGGGCGCGGCCCTGGACGGCCTGACCGAGCGCTTCGGGCTCCAGGGGCCGGGTGCCGTGGGCGAGTTCGTGGCGGGCGCGGTCCTCAAGCACAGCCGCGACTTCAACCTGGCCCGCGAGACGGTCCTCGGCTCCCGGCTGGACCCCCGCACCCCCGCCTACGACATCCAGCAGGCCTGCGGCACCGGCCTGCAGGCCGTGATCGCCGCCGCCAACAAGATCGCTCTCGGCCAGACGGAGTCCGCGATCGCGGGCGGCGCCGACACCGCGAGCGACGCGCCGCTCGGCGTCAACGACCGGCTTCGCCGCATCCTCCTGGAGGCGCGCCGGGCGAGGACGGCCGGCGCCCGCCTCGCCGCCCTCGCCAAGATCCGCCCCTCCCACCTGGTCCCGGACATCCCGCGCAACGCCGAGCCGCGCACGGGGCTGTCGATGGGCGACCACGCGGCCGTCACCGCCCGCGCGTGGGGCGTGAGCCGGGAGGCGCAGGACGAACTGGCCGCCGCCAGCCACCAGCGGCTCGCGGCGGCCTACGAATCCGGCTTCTTCGACGACCTGGTGGTCCCCTTCCGGGGCCTGTCCCGCGACCAGAACCTCCGCCCGGATTCCACGCCGGAGAAACTGGCCGCCCTGAAGCCGGTGTTCGGCCTGGACGGGCCCGGCCCCACCATGACGGCGGGCAACTCCACCCCGCTGACCGACGGCGCGGCGCTGGTCCTGCTGGCGAGCGAGCGGTGGGCCGAGGAGCGCGGCCTGGAACCGCTGGCCTACCTGACGGCGTACGAGACGGCGGCCGTCGACTTCGTCGGCGGTGACGTGGCGGGCGGTGAGGACGGCCTGCTGATGGCACCGGCGTACGCCGTCCCGCGCATGCTGGAGCGCACCGGCCTGGACCTCGCCGACTTCGACGTGATCGAGATCCACGAGGCCTTCGCCTCCCAGGTCCTCGCGACCCTGGCCGCCTGGGAGAAGCGGGGGCTCACGCCGGTGGACCGCGCCCGCCTGAACCCCGCCGGCTCCTCCCTCGCCACCGGCCACCCCTTCGCGGCGACCGGCGCCCGCCTGGTCGCCACCCTCGCCAAACTCCTCTCCCACCACCCCACCCCCTCCCGCGGCCTCATCTCCCTCTGCGCAGCAGGAGGCCAGGGCGTAACAGCGATCCTGGAACGCCCATGACCCCGGCGCCCTTAGCCCCGGCCCCGACCCATCCCTTCCGCCGCACGCCGCCCGCCGCAGCCCCCACCCCTGCCCTCCCGCCCCACCCGGCCCACCTCGCACCCGACCGACCCGACCGCAGGTTCACCCCCTCAATCAACCGACCCGACCGCAATGCCGCACCCCTTCGACCCACAGGGTCGGCTGTAGTGCCCCACCCTTCGACCCACAGGGTCGGGTGGTGGGTGGGCGAGGCCGGGGTCCGGGGCGGAGCCCCGTGGCGGTGCGGTGGGAGACGGCGCCTCCTGCCCGACCCAGCCGGCCGCAGGCCCGCCCCTCCCGCCCGACCGAGCCGACCGCAGGCCACTCCTTCAGCCGACCGAGCCGACCGCAGGCCCACCCTTCGGCCCACAGGGTCGGGTGGTGGGTGGGCGAGGTCGGGGTCCGGGGCGGAGCCCCGTGGCGGTCGGACCAGCCCGCTGTACCTCGCAGCACAGGGAACCCAGACCCACCCCCCGGCCCACCCGAACCCCACCCGAACACCCCCCCACCCCCGGCCCCATAACCCCTCCGACCTCGCACAAGCCCCCCACAGACCCCCCGTACGATCACCCCCTAACCGTCGGTAACAAACCCCACCCCCGGCCCACCGCACGGTGAACGCCTCGGTGCACGAGGCACGTACGTCATGCAGCAAGCGCAACACCGCTGCACCCCCGAGGAGCCGCCCGTGTCCACCCCGCCGTACCCCAACCCCCCCTTCCCCCACGGCACGGCCACCGTCCCCAGCACCGACTACGATGGCCGCCCCCTCCTCGTCGCACCGGAGACCAAGCGGCTCGGCGGCGCCGTACGGGAAGCGGCCGTACCCCCCTTCGCACCCCCGGTCACCCACGGCTCCCTCGCCGACCTCCCCTTCGACAACGCCGCCGCCGGCCCGAACGCGGTCGTCCTCAGCCGCAGGGCCCCCGACGGCACCTGGACCGATGTGACGGCGGAACGTTTCGCCGCCCAGGTGCTCGCCGTGGCCAAGGGCCTGATCGCGGAGGGCCTGGTCCCGGGCGACCGGATCGCGATCATGGCCAGGACGACGTACGAGTGGACGCTGCTGGACTTCGCCGCCTGGGCGGCCGGCCTGGTCACCGTCCCGGTCTACCCGACCTCCTCCGTCTTCCAGACCCGCTGGATCCTGCATGACTCCGGCGCCGTCGCCCTGGTCGCCGAGACGCGCGCCCAGGCCGCCGCCCTCGGCCCCGAACTCGACCGGCTGCCCGACCTGAAGCACCTGTGGGTGATGGACGACGGGCACGTGGACCGCCTCGCCGACGCCGGCGCCGGCACCCCGGAGGCCGAGGTCGCCGTACGCCGGGGCATGCTCGGACCCGACACCCTCGCCACCCTCATCTACACCTCGGGCACCACCGGCCGCCCCAAGGGCTGCGCCCTGTCCCACGGCAACTTCTTCGCCGAGGTCGACAACGCCATCGAACTCCTCTACCCGGTCTTCAAGGCGGACAGCGGCGAGGAGCCGTCCGTCCTGCTCTTCCTGCCGATGTCCCACGTCTTCGGCCGGATGGTGGCCATCGCCTGCGTCCGCGCCCGGGTCCGCCTCGGTCACGCGCCCAGCCTGAAGGCCGAGGACCTGCTGCCCGACCTCGCCGCGTTCCGGCCGACCTGCCTGCTGACCATCCCGTACATGCTGGAGAAGATCTACAACTCGGCGCGCGCCAAGGCCGAGACCGGCGGCCGGGCGGCCACCTTCGACCGGGCGGCGTCCGTCGCCCGGCGCTACGGCGAGGCACTGCACGACCGCCAGACCAACGCGGGAAGCGGCCCGGGTCGCGCCCTGAGGACCGCCCGCTCCTTCTACGACCCGCTCGTCTACCGGCGGATCAGGGCGGCCATGGGCGGCAGGGTCAGGTACGCCATCTGCGGCGGCTCCCCGCTCGGCCGGCGCCTCGCCGCGTTCTACGTCGGCGCCGGCATCGAGATCTTCGAGGGCTACGGCCTCACCGAGACCACCGGCGCCTCCACGGTCACCCCGCCGCTCAAACCCCGCCTCGGCACGGTCGGCTGGCCGCTGCCCGGCACCCGGGTGCGGATCGCCGCCGACGGGGAGATCCTGCTGGCCGGCGACCACGTGCTGCGCGGCTACTGGGACCCGCGGGCGGGCGGTGTCGTCCCCGCGACGCAGGACGGCTGGCTGCCCACCGGTGACCTCGGCGAACTCGACGACGAGGGCTATCTGACCATCACCGGCCGCAAGAAGGAGCTGCTCATCACGGCGGGCGGCAAGTCGGTGGCCCCGGCGCCGCTGGAGAACTGGCTGCGCCAGCACCCGCTGATCTCGCAGTGCATGCTGGTCGGCGACGGAAAGCCGTACGTCTCCGCCCTGTTCACCCTCGACCCCGACGGCATCACCCACTGGCGCGTGATGAACGGCAAGCACCCGGTCCCGGCGGAACTCCTGACCGACGACGCCGAGTTGGCGGCCCTGCTGCAACGCGCCGTGGACGAGGCCAACAAGCTCGTCTCCCGCCCCGAGTCCATCCGCCGCTTCGCCGTCCTGCCCGTGGACTTCACCGAGGAGGCCGGGCATCTGACCCCGTCGATGAAACTGCGGCGCGCGCAGATCATGACGGACTTCGCCACCGCCGTCGCGGGGCTGTACGAGAAGCGCTGACGTCCCCGGTGCCCACGGGGACGGTCGGCACCCGCTCCCGCGCGCGGAGCGGGTTGCCGCCTGGGCCTGCCCGCCCACGATCGTCGTACACGCGCAGAACCCGGTCAATCCTTGGGTTTACTCGCCAGACCCAAGGGACAGCTTGGGTGTTGTGACCCTCGACGACCTGCGTGTGTTCGTGGCCGTGTGCCGGGCCGGCAGCCTGAGTGCCGTCGCCCGCGATCTCGGCCGCACCCAGTCCGCCGTCAGCCAGCACGTCCGGCGGCTGGAGAAGGAGACGGGCGTGGCCCTGGTGGAGCGGCAGCCGCGCGGGGTCGTGCCCACGCAGGCCGGCCGGATCCTGCAAGCGGCCGCCGCCGAGGGCATTTCCGGCCTCGACCTGGCCGTACGGCGGCTGCGTGAACTCCTCGACGGACACAGCGGGTACGTCCGTGTGGCCACCGGCGCCACCACCGTCCGCCACTTCATGTCCGACGCCGTGGTCACCTTCCGGCGCCGCCACCCCCGGGTCAACCTCGAATTCCAGACGGTCAGTTCGGGCCGCGGCAGCTTCGACGCGCTCGCCGACGGCACCCTCGACCTCGCCTGGATCACCCTCGGCCCTCCCGTGCGCGGCATCGAGCAGCGGGCCGTCGTCGAACTGCCCTGGGTGCTCGCCGTCCCCGCCGACGACCCGCTGGCCGGCCGGGACCGGCTCGACGCCGCCGAGCTGAGCGGCGTACGGCTGATCCGGCTGCCGCCCAACTCCACGTCCGCCGCCCATCTCGACGCCGCCTGCGCCGAGTCGGGCGTGACGTTCTCCCACGACACCAGCGTCGCCGACTGGGACACCGCACTGCTGCTCGCCGAGCTGGGGGCCGGGCGGGCCGTCGTCCCCGCCGTACCGGGACTGCCCGTACCGGGCCAGGGGGCGCTGCGGCTCGTCCCGCTCCCCGGCCTGCGGCCCCTCCCCGTCGGCTGGGCCGTGCGCCGCTGGGACGCCCTCAGCCCGCCCGCCAGGGCCTTCGCCGACACGGTCGCCGAACGTCACCACCCGCCCCACGGGACGGGGCCGGCCCCCGTCACCTGGCCGGGGTGAAACTGCCCCGGGCAAGGGAAACCGGGGCGCGGGAAAGCTGTACCGTACGGAACAAGAATCTGTCGCCGTACGCCCGTCGGCCGCTTCGGGGCGGGCGGTGGGGGGCCGGCGACAGGCCTGGGGGAACCGGTCGGGACCGGATCGGTAACGCCCGCTCGTAGCCTGCCTTTCCACCCTCGCCGACTCCGTCCCACGAGCAGAGGCATGAACGAACACAACGACGTCCGCCGGATCTTCCTGCTGAACCCCGACCAGCGCCTCGTCCGCGAGGCCGCGCGGGCCGGCGTCCAGGTGCGCGCCGCCCGCGTCGACGCCCACGACGAGCCCGCACTGCGCGCCTCGCTCGCCGAGGCGGCCGAGGCCGGGCTGTGCGTCAACCCGGCCCGCGCCCTCAGCGTCCTCGCCGCCCCGGCCGCCGTGGCCCGCCTGGTCCGCGACAACCGGCTCTCCCTGGGCGGCGCCGAGGCGGCACCGGACGACCCGCGGCTGACCGTGGAGACCCTGAGCGTGCACGGCATGCACCAGGCCGTCGCCATCACCGCCCACACGCCCTACGGCCTGCTCCACCCGGCCCCGCTGACCGACGACACGGCCGCCGAGGTCCGTGCGGTGGTGACCGCGCTGCTGGACCTCACCGGCTACCAGTACGGCCCGGCGCACACCAGCGTCGCCCTCACCCCGCGCGGGCCGGTGATCACCGGTTGCCGGGAGGGCCTCGCCGACGATCCCGTGCCCGACCTGGTCAAGGCGGCCGGCGGCTGCGATCTGGCCGCCGCGGCCGTGGACGTGCTCTCCGGGCAACTGGTGGACGCGGCACGGCCCCGCCGGTTCGCCGCGGCCGCCGTACTGGACGCGCCCTGGCGCCTGGAGACCGCGGAGGTCGGTGTGCTGCCGCACGTGCGGCACGTGTCGCCGCCGGACGCGGGGGGCGGGCCCGGACATGTGGTGGTCCACGCGGACTCCCCGGAGGTGGCGGCCCAGCGGGTGCGGTCGCTGCGCGGGCTTGTGGCCGAGGAAGGCTGAAGACGGCTGGCCGCCGTGGCTCGGCCGTGTGCGCCGTTCAGCTCGGTCGAACTGGTCGTTCGGCGAGTGCCGCGCCGTCGTGGCTGGTCGCGCCCCGCGGCGGAGCCGCATGTTGATACAGCCCCGCGCCCCTTTGGGGCGCGTTGCTCGGCCGCCTGCCACGCGTGACCCGGAATTCAGCTTGATCGGATGCGCCCGCTCCGTGATCGAACTTGGCGGTCGGCGATCCGGTCGTGATCGGGAACGGATCGGGAACGGATCGGGAGAGGGTCGCGGCATCGTTGGTACGTCGCCGGAAGAAGGACGACGACGCCGGTTCGTCAACGGGAGGCGGGGTCAGGATGCTGAAGTTCTCGATTCTCGGGGCACTGCAGATCCGCACCGAGTCCGGCCCGGCGGAGATCTCCGGCGATCTGCAGCGCACCCTGGTGCAGACGCTGCTGGTCAGCGAGGGGCAGCCGGTGTCCGGGGAGAGCCTGGTCGAGGAGATGTGGGGCGCCGCGATGCCCGACAACCAGGCCAACGCCCTCCAGGCCCACGTCAGCCGGCTGCGCCGCAAACTGCGCGCCCTGGAGCCGGGGCGGGCCCCCTCCCGGGTGACCATCCACCCCTCCGGCTACCGGCTGACCGTGGCCGAGGGGGAACTGGACGCCGCCGAGTTCATCAGGAGCGTACGGCTCGCCGAGACGGCCGCCCCGATCGACGCCACGAACACCGCGCGGCTGCTCGGCGCGGCGCTGGCGCTGTGGCGCGGCCCCGTTTTCGGCGGCTTCCCCGGCGGGCCCCTGTGCGAACTGGCCGGCGCCCGCTACGAGGAGTACCGGATGCGGGCCATGGAGCTGCGCTTCGACGCCGAACTGCGCCTCGGCCACCACGCCGCCGTCCTCGCCGAACTCACCGAGGCGCACACCAACCACCCGCTGCGGGAGCGGTTCTGCGAGCAGCTGATGATCGCCCTGTACTGCTCGGGCCGGCAGGCCGACGCCCTCGACGTGTTCCGCCGGATGCGCCGGCACCTCGACGTGGAGCTAGGAATCGAGCCATCTCCGGCCCTGCGGCAGGTGGAAAGCGCCATTCTCTGCCACGACCCGGCGCTGGCGGGCGATGCGCGTTCTACCCTCCTCCAGCTCGCGTGAAGACGGTTAGGGTCGTCCGGCGGACCGGGCAGCGGCAGCTCGGCGGTGACTCCAGCAGCACGGACGTGTGCACCGGAGTCCCGGGTCCGCGGCACGATCCGTCCGGCAGGCCCTAGCCTTCGGTACGGACCCCGGGCACCGCGGGAAGCGTGAAGTCGCCTTCCAGCGGTGCTCGTTCGGGTGCAACCTAGGATTGTCCCGAGTATCTCGGGCTGGGCAGTGCAACGGGGGCAGGGGGACTGGTTCGTGGAGTCGGCGGCGGCATCCGGTCGTCCGGTCGTGCGGTTCAACATCCTCGGATCGCTGGAGGGCTGGCACGGTGACCGGCGGCTGCGACTCGGCAGCCCCACCCAGGAGCGCGTGCTCGTCACGCTGCTGCTGGAGCCGGGCCGCATGGTGCCGGTGTCCAGGCTGGTGGCCGCCGCCTGGGACGACGAGCCGCCGCAGACGGCCGGCCACCAGATCCGCAAGGCCGTCGCCGCGCTGCGCACACGCGTCCCCGACGGCGCCGACGTGATCCTCACCGACGGCACCGGATACCGCGCCGTACTCCAGGAACACCAGCTGGACCTGCACGAGTTCACCCGGCGGGCCGCCCTGGCCCGGGAGGCCGTGGCCGGTTCCGACGCCGTCGAGGCCGTCGGGCACCTGCGGGCCTGCCTGGACCTGTGGCGCGGGCCGGTCATGGCCGGCGCGGGCGGCGGCGTGATCTCCGCCGCCTCCGCCGCCCTGGAGGAACGGCACATGGCGGTCGCCGAGCAGTACTTCGAGCTCCAGCTCGAACTCGGCCAGTCCGCCGAACTCGTCGGCCCCTTGCGGGAACTGGTGACCGCGCACCCTCTGCGGGAGACCCTGCGCGGGCGCCTGATGCTCGCCCTGTACCGGGCCGGCCGGCAGGCCGAGGCGCTGGAGGAGTTCGGCCGGGTCCGCACCCTGCTCGTCGAGGAACTCGGCATCGACCCCGGCGCCGAACTGACCCGGCTGTACGAGGCGATCCTGCGGGACAGCCCCGAAGTGGCGCCCCGCGTCCCGCAGTCCGTCGCCGAACGCGCCGCCCTGCTGGTCCCGGCTCCCTACCCCGAGCCGTCCCCGACCGAGCCCCCGCCCTCGACCCTGCCGTACGACCTGCCGGACTTCACCGGCCGCGACGACGAACTGTCCCGCATCCTCGCCGTCGGCGGCGACCCGGCCTCCGGCAGCACCCGGATCATCGGCGTCGACGGCATGGGCGGCAGCGGCAAGAGCGCGCTCGCCGTGCACGCCGCGCACCTGCTCGCCGCCGACTACCCGGGCGGACAGCTCTTCGTCGACCTGCGCGGCTTCAGCCCCGGCGAGAAGGCCCAGGAACCCGGCGCCGTCCTGCACTCCCTGCTGCGCACCGTGGGCGTCCCGGACGACCGGATACCGGATGACCTGGAACGACGTACAACGCTGTGGCGAACCGTTTCCGCTCAGCGCAAGCTGCTGCTGCTCCTCGACAACGCCGCCGACGCCGCCCAGATCCGGCCCCTGCTGCCCACCTCCGAGGACTGCCTGGCCCTCGTCACCAGCCGCGTCCGCATGCTCGACCTGGACGGCGCCGAATGGCTCTCCCTCGGCCTGCTCTCGGCCGACGACAGCACCACGCTGCTCACCCGCATGCTCGGCACCGACCGCACGACGGCCGAGCCGGGCGCCGTCGACGACCTCGCCCGGCTCTGCGGGGGCCTGCCCCTCGCCCTGCGCATCACCACCGCCCGGCTGCGCAACCGGCCCCGCTGGACCGTGCGCTACCTCGTCGACCGGCTCGCCGACGAGACACGCCGGCTGCGCGAACTGAGCGCGGGGGAACGCAGCGTCGAGGCCACGCTGCGGCTGTCGTACCAGGCGATGGAGGAAGACCACCGCGCCGCTTTCCGGTTGCTCGGGCTGCACCCGGGCACCACGATCGACGTGCACTCCGCCGCCGCACTCCTCGGTACGGGCGTCCATGACGCCGAGGACGTCCTGGAGAACCTGCTCGACGCCCACCTGCTCGAACAGCACGAGGCGGGGCTGTACGGCTTCCACGATCTGGTGCGGACGTACGCGATGAGCGTGCGGGAGACCGAGGACGACGAGGAGGGGGCGGTCGAGCGGCTGGTGGCGTACTACGCGCTGGCCGCGCACCAGGCCTGCGACGTGATCTTCCCCGGCCGCACCCGTTACGGTGACCCGTCGGTCGACGGAGTGTCGCCCGAGTTGCCCCGGCTGGCCACGGACGACCAGGCGCTGAGCTGGCTCGACCGTGAATACGAGGCATTGCTGGCCGTCGTCGCCCTGTCCGGAGCGCAGGGCCGGCACCGTTCAGCCGCTCTCCTGTCGCGCAACCTCCTCTTCTACCTGGACCTGCGCGGACACTACGAGCCCTACCGAGTGGTCAGCAGGATCGCGGTCGGCGCCTGCCGGCAACTCGGCGACATGCTGTGGTTGAGCATCAGCCTGGGCAACCTGGCCGTGGGCCACTGGTCGCTCGGCGAGTTCCAGGACGGCCTGAGCACCGCCCAGGAGGCCTTGGAACTGGCCAGTGCCCACGATCGTCGCACCGAGGCCTTCTGCGTCGATGTACTGGGACTGCTGCACGGCGCCCTCGGCAACTTCGACGAGGCCCGGCTACGGCTGAATCAAGCCATCGACCTCCACCGCGAGTTGGGTGAGACGCGCAATGAGGCGGTGGCCCTGGTCAATCTGAGTACGGTGCAGACCTGGTCGGGGCTCTACGCCGAAGGCGTCCGGCACGCGGCGCGGGCCACCGAGCTGAACCGGCGCCTGGGGGAGCGCAACAACGAGATCTCTTCCCTGACCTGGCTTGCGCAGGCACATCTCGGAACCGGTGAGGACGAGCGGGCGAGGGCCTGTCTCGCTCAGGCGCTCGCCCTGTGCGACGAGTCCCGAAGGCCGGCGAACGTGGCCCTTGTCCTCGCCCACTGGGCGGGTGTGTGCCAACGTCTCGGCGAGGTGGACTCGGCTGCCGAATACGCCGAGCGCGCCCTGGACCTGGTCTCGGCCGAGGGCACTGCCCTCCGCCAGGCCACCGTGGCGAACGTGGTCGGCCTCGTCCACCTTCGCAGTGGGGCCCCCGAGCGCGCGATGGAACTGCACCGCCGCGCCCACAGGTTGGCATCCCGAGTGGGCTACCGCATCGAGACGGCTCGCGCGCTGAAAGGCATGGCGGAGGCGGCACAGGCGCTGGGTGAGGAATCGGAGGCGCGTCGGCATCGGCGGGCGGCGGAGGCACTGTACGAGGCGATGGGCGTGACGCGGGCCGGACGGTTCTTCTAGGCAACGAGGGGAACAGAAGCGGCACCGGTTCGGCTGAGGCCGGCCGGTGCCGTTGGTGCGTGACGTCCTCGGGGTGGCAGCGCCTCGTCAGGGCTGCACGAGGTGCGGCTCGCGCTCGTCCGCCAAGACCTGGCTGGTGTGCCCCTGAACCCCGCCGGAGGCGATGTGCACCAGTGCGTCGGCCACGCCGGTCGCCGGGACGGCCGCCGCGGTGCCGAGTGCCAGGACACCGGCGCCGGTGAGCGCGGCCAGAACCGTCTTCGTACGCAGTGCGATGGTGCGCATAGGTGTAATCCCCCAGGAAGAGACGGATCGTCATCCGGTCGCCGGGCCTTTCCCCGGCGCCTCGACCGATGCTCGATGGCGCCGATCCCCATGCCGTCCCTGCTGGTTACCGGCCCCCGGGAAACATCCGGTAGTCCTGGTTTCAAGTGCCTCTGGGGGCTCTTGAGTGCCGTTCTACACCTTGCGCCCCGCGCCTACGCCTTGCGGGCGAAGAGGAACGCCTGCGGGACCGATTCCGCGAGGTCCGGGTCGGGTTCGCGGACCGTGCGGGAGACGAGGGCGAAGCCGGCGGTGGTGAGGAGGTCCGCCATGTGGCCGGGGTCGCGGCGCCGGAAGTCCAGCGAGACGGGGTGGCCGAAGGGGTGCTCCAGCCTGCGGGGCCGGTCGCCGGCCTGGAAGGCGAGCAGGAGGTGGCCGCCGGAGGCCAGGACTCGGTGGAACTCGCCGAACAGGGAGGGAAGTTGAGCGTCGGGAGTGTGGATGGAGGAGTACCACGAGACGACCCCGGCCAGCGTGCCGTCGGGAACGTCGAGGTTCAGCATCGAGCCCTGTTGGAAGCGCAGCCCGGGATTCTCGCGGCGGGCGATCCCGAGCATGGACTCGGAGAGGTCGAGCCCGAAGACGTCGAGTCCGAGGGAGGCGAGGTGCCCGGTGATCCGCCCCGGCCCGCATCCGAGATCGGCCACCGTGCCGCCGCCGTCCGGTCCGACGAGGTCGGCGTAGACAGCGAGCAGGCCGCGGTCCAGGGCCTTGCCGACGTGGTGGTCCCGGAAGTGCTCGGCGTAGTCCTCGGCGATGGCGTCGTAGAAGGTCCGGGTGGCGGCGAGGAAGTCGGCGGTGCCGGACGTGGTGTCGGTCATGGGCCGGGACGGTAGCGTCCGCCACTGACAATCCCCGCGGCACCCAGCCCACCCGGGCCGCCCGGGGCCCCGCCGTGGCAGCGGAGCCGCACTCAGCCCACCCCGGCTGCCGCAAGTCCGCTTGAGGGCGAGCGCGCTCAGCCACCCCAAATGCCCGCAGCCCTGCCGTGCCACCGGAGTCGTGCTCAGCTCACCCCGGCTGCCGCAAGTCCGCTTGAGGGCGAGCGCGCTCAGCCACCCCAAATGCCCGCAGCCCTGCCGTGCCACCGGAGTCGTGCTCAGCTCACCCCGGCTGCCGCAAGTCCGCTTGAGGGCGACCGCGCTCAGCCACCCAAAATGCCCGCAGCCCTGCCGTGCCACCGGAGTCGTGCTCAGCCCACCCCGGCCGCCCTCAGCCCCGCCGTGACGGCGGCCGCGCCCACGACCACCACCGCGAACGGCGCCCGGCGCCAGGCCAGTAGCCCGGCCGTCAGTACCCCGGCCGGGCGGGCCCAGCCCGCGAAGGTGCCGCCCTCGGTCAGCGCGCCCGTGGCCAGCAGGGCGACCAGCAGGACGACCGCGCCAGCCGAGGCCAGTTCCTGGACCCGGGCCGGGACTGTCACCCGGCCGTGCAGCAGCGGTCCCACCAGGCGGAAGGTGTACGTGCCCACCGCCAGGGCCAGGATCATCGCGATCGTGGCGTTCACGCGGCGCCCTCCCCGTCCCCGTGCCGGCGCCGGCGGTGCAGCAGCAGCCCCGCCAGGGCGATCAGCACCGGCACCCCGGCCGGCACGGCGGGCGTGACCGCCAGGGCCAGGGCGGCGCCGGGCAGGGCGCACCGCCGTACCGTCGGGTCCGTGCGCAGGACGGGCAGGACCAGCGCCACCAGGACGGCCGGGAACGCCGCGTCGAGGCCCCAGCGGGCGGTGTCGCCGAGCGCGCTTCCGGCGAGGGCGCCGATCAGTACGCCGGTGTTCCACGCGGCGAACAGGCCGAGCCCGGAGATCCAGAACGCCCGCCGCCGCCGACGGGGGTCGGGCTGGGCGAGGGCGAACGCGACGGTCTCGTCGGTGACGAGGTGGGCGCCGAGGAGGCGGGCCGCACGGCCGGTGCCGATGATCTCGGCGACGGCGAGGCTGAAGGCGGCCGTCCGCGTGTTGAGCAGCAGTCCGGTGGCCGCTGCGGCCAGCGGCCCGCCCCCGGCGAGCAGCACGCCGACCGCGCTGAACTGGGCCGAGCCCGCGTACACGACCACCGACATCACCACCGGTACCCACAGCGGCAGCCCGCCGGCGACGGCCACGGCGCCGAAGGACACCCCGACGATGCCGCCGGCCAGCCAGACGAGGGAGCTGTCGCGGATCAGGGTCCGGTCCCCGGGATCACGGGGCGCCCCGGCACCGGCCGCCGGATGTGCCCGGTGCGACGGTGTCCGAGAGAGCGAGGTCCGGGAGAGCGGTGTTCGGTACAGCGAACGCATGTTTTCTACAATGGACAGCACTGCCCCTGTCCGTCAAGCCGAACGATCGTACCGATACAGCGAACGGAGCGAAGGTCATGTCCGAGGCCGCACCCGCCCGGCTTCCCATGGAGTGGATCGCCGCGTCCCTCAGGCGCGAGCGCACCCGCGCCGGTTTCTCCCTGTCCGAGCTGGCCAAGCGCGCCGGGATCGCGAAGTCCACGCTGTCCCAGCTGGAGGCGGGCAGCGGCAATCCGAGCATGGAGACCATCTGGTCGCTCGCGGTGGCGCTCGGCGTGCCGTTCAGCGCGCTCGTGGAGCAGCCCACGCCCGCCGTGCACATCATCCGCTCCGGCGAGGGGCCCACCGTCCACTCCGAGCAGTCCAGCTATCTGGCCACCCTGCTCTCGGCGAGCCCGCCGGGCGCGCGCCGCGATGTGTACGCCGTGCGGCTGGAGCCCGGCACCGTGCGGGATTCCGAGCCGCACATTCCGGGGACCGTCGAACACATCGTCGTCAGCGAGGGAAAGGTGAAGGCCGGCCCGCGCGGGGAAACGGCCGAGCTGGGCCCCGGGGACTACATGTCGTACCGCGGGGACGTGCCGCACGCGTACGAGGCGCTCGCCGCCGGAACGCGGTTCGTACTCGTCATGCAGCACACCTGAACCGCACGGGCGGACGCAAAGGCAGGAGCCCCGTCGCCGGAAGGCGCGGGGCTCCTTGGGTACTGCTCTCAGGTTCTGCGATCAGGCAGTGATCAGACGGGGGTGACGTTCTCCGCCTGGGGACCCTTCGGGCCCTGCGTCACGTCGAAGGAGACCTGCTGGTTCTCCTCAAGCGAGCGGAAGCCCTGGGCGTTGATCGCCGAGTAGTGGACGAAGACGTCGGGGCCGCCGCCCTCCTGGGCGATGAAGCCAAAGCCCTTTTCGGCGTTGAACCACTTAACGGTTCCGGTAGCCATAAGCCCTCCTTGGGCTCAAAAGGGTTGCCCTGCTCCAGAACCTGCACGTGCGAAACGGTGCTGCACAACTGCATTCGTCTGAAAACGACGAGAGCCCGCGGTCACATGCTCCGCAGGCTCTGTACTGCAAGGGAAACCAAACTGCAACTTGCGGCGAGCCTAGCATGGGGGCAGCCGAAAGCAATAGAGGTCAAGATCACTTCACCCGGATGTTTGAACGTCCGGGTAGCCCGTTTGACGGTGGGGTGGGTGACGGCACGGTATCGCACGGGGTCTAGTCTCGCGATGTGGACAATTCTCGCACCCGGCCGCGCGTCGGCCACATCCAGTTCCTGAACTGCCTGCCCCTCTACTGGGGGCTCGCGAGAACCGGCACGCTCCTCGACTTCGAGCTCACCAAGGACACCCCGGAGAAGCTCAGCGAGCAGCTCGTGCGCGGCGACCTCGACATCGGGCCCGTCACCCTGGTGGAGTACCTGCGCAACGCCGACGACCTGGTCGCGTTCCCGGACATCGCCGTCGGCTGCGACGGCCCCGTGATGTCGTGCGTGATCGTCTCGCAGGTCCCCCTCGACCGGCTCGACGGCGCGCGTGTCGCCCTCGGCTCGACCTCCCGCACCTCGGTCCGCCTGGCCCAGCTCATGCTGGCCGAGCGCTACGGGGTCCAGCCCGACTACTACACCTGCCCGCCCGACCTCAGCCTGATGATGCAGGAGGCCGAGGCCGCCGTCCTCATCGGCGACGCCGCCCTGCGCGCCAACCTGCTCGACGGCCCGCGCTACGGCCTCGACGTGCACGATCTCGGCACCCTGTGGAAGGAGTGGACGGGCCTGCCGTTCGTCTTCGCGATCTGGGCGGCCCGGCGCGAGTACGCCGAGCGGGAACCGGCCATCACCCGCCAGGTGCACGAGGCGTTCCTCGCCTCCCGCAACCTCTCCCTGGAAGAGGTCGCCAAGGTCGCCGAGCAGGCGGCCCGCTGGGAGGCCTTCGACGAGCCCACCCTCGCCCAGTACTTCACCACCCTCGACTTCAGCCTCGGCGCCCCCCAGCTGGCGGCGGTCGCCGAGTTCGCCCGCCGGGTCGGCCCCACGACCGGATTCCCGGCGGACGTGAAGGTGGAGCTGCTCCAGCGTTAATCACTAGGCTGCTGGCCGAGCCGTAGCGTGGGGGAGAGGTGGACGCCGGTGGACGCCAGCAAGCAGCCGCGGGAGGCCGTGCAGCCGCTCGGAGACGGTGAACCGGCCGCCGTCGGGCCGTACCGGCTGCTCGGCCGGCTCGGCTCCGGTGGCATGGGCCGGGTCTACCTGGGCCGCAGCGCGGGGGGCCGTACGGTCGCGGTGAAGATCGTGCACCCGCACTTCGCGCTCGACGAGGAGTTCCGGGCCCGGTTCCGGCGCGAGGTGGACGCCGCGCGCCGGGTCGGCGGCGCCTGGACCGCGCCCGTCCTGGACGCCGACCCGGAGGCCGCCGTGCCCTGGGTCGCCACCGCGTACGCGGCCGGACCCTCCCTGACGGCCGCCGTCACCGACGGCGGCCCACTGCCCGACCACACCGTACGGGTCCTAGGCGCGGGCCTCGCCGAGGCGCTGGCTGCCGTCCACGAACTGGGCCTGGTCCACCGGGACGTGAAGCCCTCCAACGTGCTGCTCACCGTCGACGGCCCGCTGCTCATCGACTTCGGCATCGCGCGGGCGACCGACGGCACGGCCTCCCTGACCTCCACCGGCGTCTCCATCGGCTCGCCCGGCTACATGTCCCCGGAGCAGATCCTCGGCAAGGGCGTCACGGGGGCGGCCGACGTCTTCTCCCTCGGCGCGGTGCTGGCCTACGCCGTGACCGGCGCGTCCCCCTTCCCCGGCGACTCCTCGGCCGCCCTGCTCTACAAGGTGGTCCACGAGGAGCCCGAACTCGGCGCGCTGAGCGGCGAACTGCGGGACGTGGCCGCCGCCTGCCTGGCCAAGAACCCGGCCGACCGGCCGGCCCCCGGCGAGGTGGCCCACCGCCTCGCCCCCTCGGGAGCGGCCCGGCTCGTCGCCTCGGGCTGGCTGCCGGGCCCGCTGGTGGAACAGGTCAGCCGCAGCGCCGTACGCCTGCTGAACTTGGAGACGGCGGGGACGACGGAGCCGGCTGACACGGCGCCTTCGGGGCCGGTGGGCTTCACCAGCCCCTCCGTGGACGGGGCGGCCGGAACCCAGGCGGGCGGTGCCCTCGGCGTGTTCGGTCCGGCTCCGGTGATGACGGCGGGCGGCGCGGAAGGGGCGCTGCCCGGCGCGGGTCCCGTGCCCGGGACCCAGGGGGACCCGACGGCCGTGCCCGGCCCCCGGGATCCCCAGGGGGACCCGACGGCCGTGCCCGGCCCCCGGGACCCCTCGCCGCCCGCGTCCCCCGGCCGGCTGACCGTCAGCGTCGCGGCGGACTCCTCCCGCGGTGCGGGCGGGCGCGGACGCCGGGTGAGCTGCACGGTGGCACTGGCCGTGGCGGGCGCGCTGGCCGTGGTGGCGCTCGGCGTCGGGGCGCTGCTGCGGCCGTGGACCGGCGGCGGCCACGACACCGAGGGCGGCGCCCAGGCCTCACCCCCCACGGACGCCCACTCCCCGGCCACCGGCACGACCCCGGAACCGAGCGACGGCGCGACGTCCGGTACGACCCCTTCGCCCAGCTCATCCGGGTCACCCAGCTCGTCCAGCTCGCCCGGCCCCAGCGGCACCGCAGGGTCGGCCGGCGCGCTCCCGGCCCGCTATCTCGGCACCTGGGAGGGCCAGGCCACCGCCCTCGACGGCAACCTGCCCATCGGCACGTTCCGCATCACCGTCCACCGGGCCGGCGTGGGCGAGGAGTTGGGCCGCCTGATCCAGACCGACCAGCTCGGCGGAGTCTGCACCGACGTGCTCACCCTGAAGCAGGTGACGAAGACACAGGTCCTCGCCACCTCGGTGGGCAGCGGCACCAACCACAGCGGCTGCGACCCGGCGCCCCACACCGTTCAACTGACCCCGGTCGGCGACGACCTGAAGTACACCGCGGACAGCTCGGCCGAGGGCAACCCGGTGGCCCGGATGTCCAAGGTCGGCTAGCGCAGGTCGGTTAGCGGGGGCCGGGTGGCGGACGCCGGGTAGCGCAGGTCGGTTAGCGGGGGCCGGGTGGCGGACGCCGGGTAGCGCAGGTCGGTTAGCGGGGGCCGGGTGGCGGACGCCGGGTAGCGCAGGTCGGTTAGCGGGGGCCGGGTGGCGGACGCCGGGTAGCGCAGGTCGGTTAGCGGGGGCCGGGTGGCGGACGCCGGGTAGCGCAGGCCGGTTAGCGGGGGCCGGGTGGCGGACGCCGGGTAGCGCAGGCCGGTCAGCGGAGGTCGGTTAGCAGAAGCCGGGTAACGGCCCCTGCCACACCCTCACTTGTCGGCCGCGCCCCTCCGCTCCGTGATCCTCACCAGCGCGACCACGACCAGCGCCCCCATCACCAGCGTCCCCGCCAGCCCCACCGCCCACAGCCACGGGTACGCCTGGTGGACCCAGCAGGGGCCGCCCCTGTCGTAGCAGTCGCTGGTCCAGTCGCGGCGGTGCTTGGGCCGGGTCGTCCTGAGGACCACCCCGGCCAGCAGCCAGCACAGGGCGAGCCCGGGGAGGGCCGCCGTCGCCCACCCCAGCGAACGGACCTTCCCCGCCTTCCAGTTCATGCGGGAGAGCGGTGCGATGAGAGCCGCGAGCCCGAGCGGTACGACCGCGCCGACCGTGCCGGCGAAGGCGTACGCCCCGCCGGGCCAGGCGGGAGCCAGGCCGCCCCACACCCGGTCGCCCCAGCGCATGTCCGCCAGCGCCAGCGGCACCAGGAGGGCCAGGAACGCCAGCATGAGCAGCGGGACGAACAGGCACCCGCCCCACTCCCGCTTCTTCGGCCCCGCCGGCCCCTTCCGGCTCCCGCGCGGGTACCGCAGCGCCGCCGGAGCCGCCCTGCCCCGCCTGGGCCTCGCCGACCCGGAACGCGCGCTCACGTGGGGATGACCACCGTACGCAGCTCCCCGTCGCCCAGGTGCAGCATGCCCCGGCCCGGGGTGACCGGACCGCCGATCATGCTGCGGGTCACCCGGGTGCCGATGAGGTCGCCCGAACCGCTCTCCTGCGGGGACAGCAGGATGCCGCGCCGGGCCTTCTTCGCGTCGACCTGCCAGCCGGAGAAGCCGCCGCAGATCTCGTCCTCGTCACCGGCGAGGACCAGCGCGAGACCCTCCTCCGCGCCCCGCTCCACGACCCTCTTCAGCACGTCCTCGGCGTCGCAGTCCTCCAGCACCTCACCGTCGTCGACGAGGACGACCACCGGCGCCTCGGGCGAGGCCGTACCGATCAGTTCCTCCAGCTCGTCCTCGTCGATGTCACGGCCGGTGAACACCTTCAGCACCCCCTCCTGGCCGTCGAGTTCCCGCAGCGGGGACGGGCGCGGCGCGGCCAGGACCACGCGGACGCCCTGCGCCAGGAAGGAGCGGGCCATGCCCGCCAGCACCGTGCTGCGGCCCGACTTGGCCGGTCCGCCGATCACGAACGACGGCACACCCGCGCCCAAGTCCGGTCCGAACGCGCTGAGTTCGTCGCCGCCGACGCCCGCGAGCGCCCACAGCGGGGACGACGACGTGGCCGGGTCCCGCAGCGCCCACGCGTCCGCGAAGGAGATCCGGCTCGGCAGGACGTCGACCCGGAACGGCCGCCGGGAGCGCGGGACGTCCGCGTCCCGGGCCGCGGCCGCCTCCCCGATGGCCTGCAGCGCCGCCGCCTGCCCCTGGCCGGTGGTGTCCTCCGCCAGCAGCGCGAACTGGGTCTCGGTGGCCGTCTCGCTGCGGAACGCGCGCCCCGGCGGGATCTCCTCGGGCACCTTGCGGGCGTTGATGTCCAGCATGGAGAAGTCGCCGCGGTCGGCGAGCCGCAGGCCGTACTTGTCCTCGGTGAGGGAGGAGATACGGCCCGACAGCAGCTGCCGGTCACCGGTGAGAACCAGGTGCAGGCCGACGCTCGCGCCCTCCCGCATCATCGCCATGATCTGGTCGGTCAGGTCGCCGTGGTTGTGCTCGCCGAGCGTGGGCAGCCAGCCCTCCCAGCGGTCCAGCAACAGCACGATGTGCGGCAGCCGCTCGTCGGCGGCGACGGCGGCCCGCTGCTCGCCGATGTCGGCGTACCCCTGGTCGGCGAGCAGGTCCTGCCGCCGGGTCAGCTCCCCCGACAGCCGGTTCATGAGCCGGTCGACGCGCTCCAGCTGGTTGCGGCCGACGACGGCACCGCAGTGCGGCAGCCGGGTCAGCGCGTTCAGGGCGCCGTTGCCGCAGTCGATGCCGTACAGGTGCACGTCCGCACAGGAGTTGGTGCGGGCCAGCGAACCGGCGATCGTGCGCAGCAGCTGCGAGCGGCCGGTGCGCGGGGCGCCGGCGACGATGAGGTGCCCGAAGGAGGCGAAGTCGACGGCCACCGGACGGCGGTCCTGGTCGGCCGGCAGGTCCTCGACGCCGTACGGCGCCGCGGGCAGGTCGCCCTGGGCGGTGACGGCGGGGATCTCGTCGAGGAGCAGCGTCTCGTCGAGCGCGGGGAGCCACGGGGAGTGCTGGGCGGGGATGCCGAGCGCCCGGTTGGCCTCGCGCACGGCGTCGACCAGCACCTTGAGGTCGGTGATCTCGTCGTCCTCGCGGGACTCCGACTTGGGCTTCGCGAGGGCGGCCCGTCCCAGGTCCTGCCAGGTCAGCGGGGCCGCCCAGGGCGCGAGCGCCTTCGGGTCGGCCGCGCCCGGCCGGCGTCCGCCGACCCGGCCCGACTGGAACGGGATCAGCGAGGCGTGCCCGAGCCGTACGTACGCCCGGCCCGGCGTGCTCTTCGCGATGTGCCCGGCGTCGGGCGCGTCGATGACGTCGGTGGACTCCCCGGCGTCGGTCACGCGCAGCGCTATCCGCAGGTTGGTGTTGGCGCGGATCTCGGGGGAGACGACACCGCTCGGCCGCTGCGTGGCGAGCAGCAGGTGGATGCCGAGGGAGCGGCCCCGCTGGGCGATGTTGACGAGTCCGGTGACGAAGTCGGGCAGGTCGCGGACCATGGAGGCGAACTCGTCGATGACGATGAGCAGCCGGGGCACGGGCGCGTGCGAAGGGTCCCGCCGCACCAGGTCCTGGTAGTCCTCGATGTCCTTGGCGTCTGCGGCGGCCAGGATGTGCTCGCGCCGCTTCAGCTCCGCGCCCAGCGACTCCAGGGCGCGTTCGACGAGGTGGGCGTCGAGGTCGGTCACCATGCCGACGGTGTGCGGGAGTTTGACGCAGTCCTTGAACGCGGAGCCGCCCTTGTAGTCGACGAGGACGAACGTCATGTTCTCGGGCGTGTTGGCCACGGCCAGCGCGGCCACGATGGTCTGCAGCAGCTCCGACTTGCCGGAACCGGTCGTACCGGCGATCAGTCCGTGCGGGCCGTCCCGGCGCAGGTCGATGCCGAACGGGCCGTCGTACGACTCGCCGATGACCGCCATCGTCGACTGGCCGCCCGTCCGCCAGCGTGCGGCGATCGCGTCCCGCGTCGGCGGCTCCAGCTGGAGGACGTCCAGCAGGCGGCTGGCGCCGGGCAGCGCCGAGTCCTCGGCCTCGCCGCTGATGTCCCGCAGCGGGGAAAGGGCGCGGGCGAGCCGCAGGCACCAGGCCGGCGAGACGAAGTCCGGCCGCACCTTGCGCTGGGTGAGTGCCCCGCTCTGCTCCACCCGCAGCCGCAACTCCTGCTCTTGAGCGGCCTGTTCCCGCCCCTGCGGAGAACCGGCGTGCCACGCCTGGAAGGAGGGGAACCCCCCGGGCGCCCGGGCGGGCACGGGCGGCAGCCCTCCACCGGCGGAGGGGGTTACGGGACCGTGGTGCGGTTCGGCGACGACGACGGCCTGGCACTCGCCGGGCAGGAACCGCTCCTCCTCGTCCAGGCAGATCGAGCGGATGGAAACGTCCGGGCCCTCGCGCAGCAGCCGTACGACACCCGGCAGGGACCGCAGCCGCCGTGAGCCGTCCCAGACGACGACGATGTCGGGGTCGGAGAAGAGGGGCCCCTCGGCGTTCTTCCGCCCGCCCTTCTGCAGGGCCTGCATGCGGGCGTCGAGCAGCTGGGTGAGTTCGCCGACGCGGGCACCGACGGTCTCGGAGTCGGTTCCTATGAGGACGTTGACGTCCTGGCCGCCGGCCGGGCGGGCGTGCGGCAGCCAGCGCACCCAGTCCCAGCGGGTGTCGGCGGCGTTGTCGGTGAGGACGTAGAACTGCACGTCCATCGGGCTGTGCAGCACGGCGGTCTGCGCGACCGCCCACCGCCCGAGCGCGTGCGCGGAGTCCCCGGGCCCGGCGACCCCGACCACGCCCAGGTCGCGCAGCGACAGGGCGACGGGCGCGTCCTCGATGTACCACCGCACCTTGCGCTTGTGGTCGTCTTGTTCGGGGTCGTCCAGTTCTACCTCGGAGGGCAGCCGTCCGGTGCCGAACCTGAGCCGCAGATGGTCGGGGTCGGTGCGCCGGCGCTCCCACAGCCGGGTGCGCGGGCCGGTGCCGTAGGCGAGCACGGCGGCCGGGTCCGGCACGCTCTCGCGGCGGTCCGTGCGCTCGGCGACCAGCGCCTCCCGCGCGTCCTGCTCGATCCGCTCCTTGTGCTCCTTGTACTCCTTCAGCTGCTTCGCGTGGGACTTCCGGCCGTGCTTCTTGTCCATGAAGTAGTTGCCGAAGAGCATCAGCGGGCTCATCACGGCCATGATCAGGTAGTACCAACGCCCGAACATCATCACCGACACCACGGCACCCACCAGCGGCAGCACCGCCATCAGCCAGGGCAGCGGCCGGGCCTCGTAGGTGCCGGGCGGGTTGGGCAGCGAGAAGGAGGTCTGCCGCACGGGCGGACGCAGCCGGGGCGGCCGGTTGTAGTCCAGCCCGATCCCGTCGTCGGACCACTTCAGGGCCGCGTCGGGCGGGCTGTAGGCGACGATCTCCAGCAGACTGTTGCCGACGGCGAGCTGCCCGCCCAGCGGCCAGGCGCCGCCACCGAATTCTTCTCCGTCGAGCCGCACGCCGGTGTCGTCCCCTTTGTGCAGCCCGACCTGGCAGGTGCCGTCGATGGCGATGGACAGGGAGGCGGCACGGTCGGCCAGCTCGCTGTCCTCGACGCGGAGATGGGCGGCGGCCCCGCTGCCGATGTCGTACTTCCCGACCCCGAGCCGGTGCACCGCCCCCGCGCCCGGCCCGCCGACGACGCGGAACTCGACGACGCCCGTGGGCTCCCCGAGCAGGCACCCGGCGGGGTCGTGCAGACTGACGACCACCCCGTCACGCAAGGGCGACCCGACGACGGTGGCGGCGGGATCGAGGGCGTACCCGTCGACATAGGCGAGGGGCCCGCCGCCGGCCGGCTGTCTGGGACCCCCGATGGGAATGACCTGGGCCCCGCCTTGCCCCCCGAGCCCGCCGAACCCCACCTGCCGGGCCAGCTCCTGGGCGACGTCCCCGACGGTGGTCTCGGGATCGGCGTCGAGCACGACATCGGCGCCGCCCCCGGCGACCGGGTCGACGACGGTCAGACTCAGGCGCACGTTCGTCCTCCTCGCGACTCCGAGGCCGCCCCCGGCACGCGGAACCCACTGCTCACACTCAACTCGGTGCGACCGACCTTAACCGCCCCCGCTTCCCGCTTTGCAACGGGAGCCGCCCGGATTCACCAACCCCACGCACGGGGCCCCTGTGGTCCCAAAGGCCACACCCGTAGGATCTTTGCGCATGCGGACGGTCGGGCGGCTCGCCCCCGGCCGACGCAGGAGCAGCCACGGGGGCGGTCCCTGCGGCACTGCGAACGGGAGGGAAATCCGTCATGGGCAAGCCCGGCAAGGACGCGGACCTTACATATGCCGAGATGGAGAAGGTCGCGGGTGACCTGATCAAGGACATGCACGACCTCGAAGACAAGATCAAGAACATCGAGAAGCGCGTCGGCAACCTGGTCGAACAGGGCTTCACCACCCAGAAGGCCTCGGGTGCCTACGACGACTCCGTCAAGGAGTTCACCAAGGGCGCCGCCAAGACCATCCACGGCCTCCACGGCCTGTCCTCCTTCCTGAAGAAGGCGAAGGAAGCGTACGAGCAGCTGGACGAGCAGCTGGCTCAGCAGGCCAAGCACTGATCGCTGACGCGAGCCTGACGGGCTCGGCGGGCTCGGCGGGCTCGGCGGGCCCGCCGAGCCCGGTGGGCCCCCGTCGCGGAGACGGACGTCGGACTCGCGACGCACAGAACCCTTGGGGGAAAACCAAACCATTGGGGGAAAGCAGACATGTCCAAGGCTGACCTCGTCGTGAGCCTGGCCGGGCTCGACACCCTGGCGGGCGATCTCCGGTCGATCAAGAAACGTATGGACGACACCGGTCAGGTCGACCGCAAGCTGGGCCACGGTGAACTGGGCTCCAGTTCGGCGTACGACGCGATGGAAGACTTCATGCACGGCTGGAAGGACGGCCGCAAGGAGATCGACGGCGGCCTCGACGGCGTGGCGAAGATGGCCCAGGCGATCGTCGACAAGATGACGAAGCTCGACGTCGACCTCAGAAACGCCCTTCGCGAGCACGAGAAGGAGGGCAAGGGTGGCCACTGAGACTCCCGTGACGCCCGTAACGGAGGAGGACCCCTTCGCGGGCGCGGCTCCCGGGGACGTCATCGGCATCAACATCCAGGTGCCGAGCGCCTGGTACGAGTTCGACGTCCACCCCGCCACGGTGAACCGCTCGATCCGCGACGCGGTCGCGGCGCGCGTCAAGCAGCGGCCGGAACTCGCCGCGTGCCAGGCCGACCTGGTCAGAACGCTGAAGAAGGTCGCCCGGGAGGCCAGGCGGGACCACGTCGTCTACTCCGGCTCCATGTGCGAGATCGTCGACGGCGAACCGATGGTCGCCAGCCTGACGGTCAGCGTGAACCAGGCCGTGAACGAGGCCACCGGTGAGACCGCTCCGACCGGCCTCGACACCCTCCTCGGAGTACTGACGCCGATCGAGTCAGGCCGCCGTCCCACGGACCCCTGGCGCCGGGTGCACCTGGTGGACCTGCCCGACGCGGGCCGTGCGGTGCGCGCCGAAGGCATCGAGGACATCGAGATCCCCGACGACAACCGCAGCTACCGGGCCGTGATGATGCAGACCTTCGTGCCCTTCCCCGGCGACGACCCCAAGGTCGCCGTGATCAGCGCCAGCACCCCCCAGCTGGCCCTGGTCGAGCCGATGCTGGAGCTCTTCGACCTGGTCACCGGCACCTTCCGCTTCGTCCACCGCGCCGACCTCGACACGGAGAGCTGAGTTCGATGGCCCGCCCCACCGACTGGCACAACCTCGACCTGAGTGAGGACCCGACCCCTGGCGACCCGCACGAGGTCAAGCTCCAGGGCCGGCGCTACAAGACCTTCGCCTCGGACGTGTCCACCGCCCTCGCGGGCATGCGCTCCGCCTCCAAGGACTCCACCCTGGAGCACGCGGAGGGCAAGGCCATGAAGGAGTTCAAGGAGCGGATCGGCAAACTGCCGGGGCAGCTGAAGAAGCTGCACGACTCCTACGACCTGGTCGCGGACGCCCTGCTCGGCTACGCCGGGACACTGGAGCACGCCCAGTCGACGGCGGACGGCGCGCTCGCCAAGGCCCGGATCCTGCGCGGTGACCTCTCCAAGGCCAAGACACGCCTGACCACTGCCACCACCGCGGCGAACAAGGCCAACTCGGCCCAGGACAAGCTGAACAACCCCACCGGCGACACCCCCCAGCCCGACCCGGACAAGGTCCGCAAGGCCACGCGTGACGCCCAGCACGCGAACAGCCACCAGAAGACGGTCCAGGGCCAGGTCGACCACCTGAACGCCCAGCTCGCCGAGCTGAAGTCCAAGGCGCAGAAGGCGGGCACGGACCAGGACAAGGCCGCCGTGAAGCTCGTCAGCGACATTCACGACGCCTCCGACGCGGGGATCCACAACAAGAAGTGGTACCAGAAGGTGGGGGATTGGCTGGGGGACCACTGGGACGGCTTCGTCACCTTCTGCAAGTTCGTCGTCGCGATCGCAGGAATCATCGCGCTTTTCGTGGCTGCCCCGTGGCTTGTGGTCCTCATCGTGGCCGCTTCACTGGTCGTCCTGGCCGACACCATCGTCAAATTCACCCAAGGGAAAGCGGGCTGGGGGGACCTGATCTTCGCCGTGCTCGACTGCATCCCACTGGTCGGCAAGGTGGCCATGCTGGCCAAGGCCGGCAAGTTGGTCGGTGGCTTCAGGATGGCGCTGAAGGTCAGGAAGGCGGAGATCGCATGCAGCCGCCTCATCAAGGCGTGGCGCATGGGCGAAGACCTCAAGGGATTCCGGAAGGTTGCCTACGGGCTGGCCACCGGTGAACTCAAGACCACGCTGAAGGATGCCTTCAACGGTGGTTGGAGCGAGGTCAAGAAGAACGCCCTCTCGAACGTCGTCGGGAATACCATCGGTGCGGGAATGACGCCCTTGGTGAGCAAGGGCCTGGGCAAGCTGCCCAAAATCATCAACGACAGCCGATTCACGAACCTGAGCCGAAAGGAATACGCGAACCTGGCCACGACCCTCAAGGGCAAGAACTCTATCGGCAAGAGCCTGGTCGGGGGTGCCGAGGGCTTCGTGAAGAGCGTGACGCGAGCTACGGTGGGTTCGGTGTTCTTCGGCGCGGACTTCGACACGAATGGCGTCATCCTGGACGGACTGAGTGGTGCCGGCGGCGGTGGCGTGAGCTACAAACCCGGGCTCCTGCCCGCCAAGACGGCCTTCAGCCAGTGAGTGACCGGCGTGCGTCCTGGAACGCCGCGATAGCTTCCGGCAGCCGAATACGGTAGTCGACGTACTCGATGGTGCCGTCTTCGGCGACGGTGGTGTCCTCAGTCGGTGCCTTGATGCCCGGCAGATGACTGTCCGACAGTCGCTGTGCCGCTGTCCCCAGAGCTTCGGCGACTGCGTGGGGAGACGACTCGTCGAGCACAGTGAACATGCGTCTCATCGTCAGGACCCGGTCCTTCAGCCTGAACGTCACACCGGCGTCGGAGCAGGTGAATCTGCCGCGGCCCCGTCGCAGCAGACCTGCTACGCCGTCGAGAAGATCCACCACGGCGGGCAGGAGGAGGATTCCCAAACCACCGTCAGGGACACGGGGGCTGCGAGTCGTGGCGGACCCGGATTTCCCCGTGATGTCGATGTGCCCCAGGATCATGCCGTCGAGGACGTCCTCCTGATCGGCGAGCGGGGTGAAAGCGAATTCAGGCACGGGGATCCCGCTTTCCGACAGCTCGCAGCTCTTGCTGCTGTTCCTCGGTGAACGGCGATTCCCCGGAGATGCCGGCTGCCCGGGCACGCCGCCAGGCCGACTCGCTGACGAGGTCCGGCCGGGCTCCCCTGCTCGCGGCGAGCGCGTGCGTGGGCCGTGCCGCACCCAGCTCTTCGACTCCCCGTAGCGCGATAACCGCCGCGAACCGCGGATCACCGGCATACCTGAACCCCTGGGCTCTGGCATGGGCCACCGCGCTCCGCCAGCGCCGCCCTGAGAGTCCGTAACGCCGAACCGCGACACTGACAGCCTTGTCACGGTCGTCGGGGTTGGGAAGCTTGAGACAGGTGATGTCCGGGGGCCCGCTGCCGTCGAGCGCGGGATGCTCCTGCCAGGGGTAGGTGGCCAGGATCCCGCGCATGGTCTTGAGCTGCACCCGACGGGAGTCGGACACGGCGATCCCGATGACCGCGACCAGCACCCATGCGCCGATGATGTAGACGGGCAGTGACCCGCCCACCTGTGACTCCCAGAGGAGCGTCGCCGCCACGAAGAACCCGGGCAGCGACAGCACCCAGAAGGCCGTGGTCGCGATGGCCTGACGCCGCGCCCGCTGCCACGCGCGCAAGGTGCCCGGATCGTCGAATGCGCTGCGGGGCGTTTCGTCCCCCATGCGGTGAGCCTCCCCACGGCTGGCTGTGTGGTCCGACCGTCGCGGGCATGGCGGGGGATCGCCAGGTTCCGCCGCGCGACAGGCTGACGGTACCAGCAGGCACGTTTGCAGCCCAGATGGGGCGAACGGCGCGCACGACAGCACCGGCTCTGCCCGGAACCCCAGAACCGCTGGGCTGACCTGCGCCCGCCCTGCTGCCCGCCGAACGTTCCCTTTGCAGTTCGATCGTGGCGAGACGGGGGAGTCTCAGCGGTTGACCGCCTGCACCTCCCGGACCCTGACCGCCTGATCCCTGCCGTACTGGCCGTCGGGCAGGTCGCCGCCGGTGCCGTCGGAGCCCTTCCACGAGATCTTCCAGGTGGCGGTCGCCCGCAGGTCGAAGGTGCCGTCGCCCGAGGAGCGCAGGTACGTCACCCCGCACGGGGGTGTCTCCTCGGCGCTGCCCTCGGTGTACTCCCGGCCGATGGACCCGTCGCTGTTCGCCGGGCACGAACCGGAGGCCGGTAGGAGTTCGGCGTCGTCGGTGCCGGGCTCGATGGTCAGACCGGCGGGTGTGGCCGTCGTCGTCGCCGAGATGCTGAATCCCGGGACGGTGAGCGACGCGGTGACGGACACCGGCTTGAACCTGCCCTTGTCCAGCCAGACCCACGTCGGCAGGTTCACCTTGCTGGCCTTGGCGGGCGCCAGGCTCACCTTGGTGCCGGGCACCTGGATCTGCTGATAGGCGAGCCCCGCGAGGATCTCCGGGCTAACCGCCTGCTTCACCGGCGGCTTCTTGCCCTGCGGCACCCAGAACGGCGGCTTGTCACAGGCCCACTGCTCCTCGTACGGGGCGTCCGGGTTCTGCACGGCGGCCCAGTACCTGCCCTTGTCGCCGTCGTGGTACTCGTCCTTGGCGTACTTCTGGTTCTCGTCGGAGATCTCGCCCCGGAAGTCGTCCCCGTCGGGGTCGTGTACGACGGCGAAGTAGATGCTCTGCCGGACCTTCCGGAACTCGGCGGAGGTATAGGTCGGCGCGTACCAGCAGCCCGGAGGAGTCCAGTCGCTGTCCGCCGAGGTCAGCGCACCGGAGCCGTGGCCCGAGTGGGTGGAGCCGGAGTACTGGACTTTGACCTGGGCGCCGATGGTGCCGGTTCCGTTGTTCTCCGACTTCTTGGTGCCCTTGAGGGTGCTGGCGTATCCGTCGCCGTCACCCGCGTGCGCCGGTGCGGTCGACATGATGACGGCCGTCGAAAGAAGTAGGGCTGTGGCGGCAGCCTTCCCGGCCCGGGTTATTTGCACTTCTCCGCGCTCCCCTCGGCCTTGACGTCCTTGGCACGCCAGAGCCCCTTGTTCTGCTCCGAGGCGGTCATGACGATCTGCATGTACGTGTAGTCGGAGAGGCTCGGCTGAGTCCGGATCGCCTTTCCGGTCTTGAGATCCTTGGCGTAGTACTTCGAGTCGTCCACGCAGAAGGAGGCGACGGCCGTCTTTCCCGTGTCGACCACGCTCACTTTGGGCTGGGTCAGGACCTCGACGCCGGTGACGGAGTGCTTCTTGTCGATGTGTACTTGGACGTGATGCTCGGCGAAGTCCTTGGCCGCGCTCGCCGGTACCACGTAGAACCGGAAAGCGGCCCCCTTGGTCTCCTGCTTGGTGACGGCAAGGTTGATCGCGCGAAGGAAATCGACGGAATCGTTGAGTACGGCGGCATCCGTGGGATCGGACGGGGCAGTCCAGTCCGCCTTGATCTCAAGGTCCGACGGAAGCGTGAGGTCCGGCCGGTCGATCTTCGGCCCTGTGCTCGCCGACGCCGACGGCGCCGCGCTGCTCGGCTTCTCCGACGCCCCCTTGATCTTGCCGTTGCCCGAGTCGTGGCCGCCGCCCCCGCACCCGCTGAGCAGCAAGGCGGCCGCGGCCGTCAGTGAGGCGGCGATTGAGAGGGAACGGATGGGCTTCACGAACGGCTCCTGGTGGGGCTGAGACTTCGGGCTGGCAAAGAGACGTTACCGAGGCGGGAGTTGGTTCCGTGAGGGCCGCAGGGCGAAGTGCGCCACATCTCCCCATCCGGCTCCTGCCTGATTCGCCCTAATTACGGAAAACTTCTCCCCGGCGAGGTGGATCTGAGGCCACGCCGGGCCCGTCACTTTGCAGTCTGTTGGTTGCAGCAGCGAAAAGCCCCGAAGGATAGTAACTTCGGCCACCCCCTGCCCGAGGTGGCCGAAAGATGTCTGTGTACGGGGGTCGAAGTGGCGGAGCACGTCAGGGTGTCCACGTCGGAGCTGAAGGAGATCAGCCGGTCCGTGGCGAAGCTGAAGTCGAACTTCGAGCACGCCAAGGACATCGTGGACTCGTACGACACCGAGATGGGATCCGGTGACGTCGCCTCCGCGCTGGATGAGTTCGCGGACGACTGGAAGAAGAAGCGCAAGCAGCTCTGCGACGGGCTGGAGTTCCTGGGCAAGACGGCCGGCACCGCGGCCAAGGCCTACGACGGGCTCGACCAGCACCTCGCCGACGCGTTGCTCAAGGCGCAGCCGAAGGACGGGGGCAAGGGCGAGTGAGCAACCGTGACTTCTCCGGTGTCGACTGGCAGACGGCCCGCTACGACGACAAGGAGTTCGCGCCGGGCGACCCCTACGAGGTGGCCCGGCTCGGCAAGCGCATCTCCGACACGGCCAAGCTGATCCAGGACCAGGCCACCAAGCTGGACAACCTCGTCGACGGCAAGGGCTGGGACTCCGACGCCGGCAAGGAGTTCAGGAAGAAGACCGAGGACACGGTCGGCCTGCTGGGCAAGACGCACAAGCGGTACGCCGCCGCCGGCGGTGCCCTCGGCGGGAAGGTGGGCGGCGCCCCCGCCGACGACCAGGTCCACGTGGACTGGGCCACCGCCCTCGAACACGCCCAGAGTCTCGTCCGCACCGCGCTGAAAAGGGCGAAGACGGCCGACGCGGACAGCAGCCACTACCAGGGGCAGCTCGACAAGCACCCTGCACCGGACCACCACCCCGACAAGCAGAAACTGAAACGGCAGAAGGAAGCCGCGGACAGCGCGCTCGACGCCGCCAAGAAGGACCTCGACCACGCCCTCGACTACCGCGACACCCAGGCCGGCTACGCCGCCTCGGCCATCCGCGACGCCGCCGACCACGACGGCCTGAAGGACCCCAAGCACCACTGGTGGGACCACTGGAAGGACTGGGTCGCCGAGGTCGGCCACTGGGCCGGAGTCGCCGCCGCGGCGCTCGGCGTGCTGGCGCTCGTGCTCAGCTGGGTCCCCGTGCTCGGAGAGGTGCTGGGGGCGCTGGCGCTGATCGCCTCGGTCGTCGCCCTCGTCTGCGACACCGTATCGGCCCTGGACGGCAAGGGCACCTGGCTGGACGTCGCCATCGACGCCGTCGGAGTGCTGTCGTTCGGCGCGGGGAGGGTGCTGGGCACGGCGGCCAAGGAAGCCTCGGTCGCCGCGCGCGGAGCGTCGGCCGTCAAGGACGTCCAGCTGGCACGTGAGGTGGGCCTCAACCCGGAGGCGGCTCGCGGCCTGGCCGAGTCCCTCAACGGGATCAAGCCCGGGCAGATCGGAAAGGCGCTCGCCGAGGGCCCCTCCAAGCTGTTGCCCCGGATGCGTTCGGTGGTCAAGGAATCGCTGAACGCCAAGGCGTACGTGAACGACATCCGCGTCGCCGCGGGCAGACTCCCCGGTGAGGAGAGCCTTCTCACCGAGAGCGCGCCGAAGCTGTCGCAGATCGCGGACTCCTCGTTCAAGAGCATGGCCCGCACCGGCCAGGCCCTGTACTACGGCAGTCAGACCCTGCCGCTCGCGGCCGGCTGGCTGAACCTGGCGCACGTCCATTCCGGGGAGCCGTGGATCACCGGGCCCGACATGTTCAGCGGGGTCAAGGAGATCCCGGGACTGGGGGCGAACGGCATTCCGTTCTACAACGGCAAGTGGAACGTCAATTCCGATGGGTGATCCGATGGGTGATCCGATGGGTGAGCCCATGGGCCACCAGAACCCGTCGAGCAGGAAAGCACTTCGGCGACGAAAGCCAGGACGACGTGGCGAGTGAGGACGAGCGGAGCGTCGACGACCTCTTCGCGGAGTTGCCCGAGGACGGTCGGCGCACGCTGGAGCAGGTCGGCATGGGGCTGCCCGAACTGCGCCGCATCGCCGCCGGCCAGGGCGGTATGCGACAGGTGCGCGGCATCCTGTCCGAGTTCACCGCCACGGCCGATCGGCGACGGCGCGGCGACGACGAGGGGCCCGTCCAACGGGCCGCGGTGTGGCCCTGGCTGAGGCTGTTCCTCGTCGCCGTCGCCGGAGCCGTCGTCTGCGCGTTGTTCCACCTCGTCCTCGGCGGGCTCGCCCTGCTCGTGGGGGTGGCCTGCGGGGTCGGCGTCATCATGGCGGCGCTCAGGACCCGGGAGTCGGGGGGCGGCCTGGTCCTGCGGTGGGTGACGGTCGCCGCCTACTTCGTCCTGATCGTCGTGGCGTCGTACGCCTCACAGGAGTGGTATCTGCGGCTGCGCGGCGCGGAGCAGACGGTCACCATCGCCGAACCGAGCCACGAGTGGTCCCACGGGGCCCGGCAGACCTACTGCAGAGTGCGGCTGCCGGACGACTCGGTGCACCGGGTGTTCAGCAACCGGGAGAACTGCGCCGACCGCGTCGGTGAGCGGACGACGGCGGTCGTCGACCCGTCCGGCCGGTACGGCCCCTTCCTGGGCGCCAGGTCCGAGATCGACGACACCGTGGAGACCGCTGTGGCGCTGGGCGCGCTCGGCGTCCTCGTCCTGGCTCCGGCGTGCGCCGTAGCGCTGGGACGGAGCCGGACCCGACGGAACGGAACGAGCGGAGCGAACGGAGCGAGCGGAGCCACCGAATGAGGGAGAACACGACCGCCGCGGAAACGGACGAGGAACGAATACCGGCCGGTCCACCCCCGCCGCCTTCTGATTACCGCCTCGCCGTCCCCGAGGGCTGGGAACGCATCGTCCTCGATCCCGACCGCTGGACCCACCGCATCGACAAGGTGGTCAACCGCGGTCTGCGCCGTACGAAGGCCACCCCGCAGCTGAAGGCCGCACTGGCGGAGCGGATGCGGGAGCAGGCCGAGGCCGCGCACGCGAACGGCGGCGTCGAGATGTACGTGATGAACCAGGTGCTCGGCCAGGTGCCGGTCTCCGCCGGTCTCGTCGTCAGCGTGCTACGGCCGTCACCGGGCACGGAGCCGGGAGACCTGTCGGACATCGCGCTGTCCCTCGGGACGAAGGGAGAGGAGGACGTCATTCTGTCCGACCTCCCCGCGGGGCCCGCCGTACGCCACCGGTACCTGCTGCGGCCCGCCCCCGACGACCCCGACGGCAACAAGCTGGCCGTCACCCACCTCGACGTCCACCTCGCCGTACCGCACAGCGACCTGCGCCTGCTGCTCTCCTTCTCCACCCCCATGGAGCCGCTGGCGGACGCCCTCGTCACCCTCTTCGACTCCGTCGCCCGCACCCTGCAATGGATGGCCTGATGCCCGAGTTCTCCGCCGCCACCGTCCGCATGAGCGCGCCCGACGGGGCGGTCTCCCTGCCGGTACGCGAGCTGGTGGACCTCGGCGCGTGGGCCACGGGTGAGGCGCGCCGGCTCGTCGGCGCCAGCGGACCGGCACGGGTGCTGGAGGCTCTCTCCGAGGAACTCCGGGAGGCCGCCGCCGACTCCCGCACCCGGGCTCCGATCACGGCGCTGTCGTACGTCCCCGAGCCACGGCTCGGCGAGCAGGCCCGGATCGAACTCTCCGCGCTCGTCGCCGACGACACCCACCCGACGCTCACCGTCGACCTGCTCCACCGCTACCTGGCCGCCCCCACCCCCGTCTCCTACCGCCCGCCCGAGGCCGAGCACCGCACCCTGCCCGCCGGCCCCGCGGTACGCGTACGGCACGCCTACGTACAGGACGTCGGCCGGGACGGCACCGGGACCATCATGGAGACGTGCGCGTACGGCATCCGCGCCGACGAGACCTGGGCGCTGGTCCTCCTCACCTCCTGGCGGGCGCTGGCCCACACGGACGCACTGTGCGCCCTGACGGACGAGCTCGCGGCGACCGTCAGGGTCGGGATCTGAGACGCTCTCCTCACCGAGGAGGAGGGCCGCTGATGCGCAGGGTGACCTATTCGATGAACGTCTCGCTCGACGGCTACATCGTCGGGCCGGACGGCGGAATCGACTGGACGGCGCCCGACGAGGAGCTGTTCCGCTTCGCCACCGACGAGATCCGGGAGGTCGGCGTCCACCTGCTCGGACGGCGGCTGTACGAGACGATGCTGTACTGGGAGACCGCCGGCCAGGATCCCTCGCTCGGCTTCTCGACGCTGGAGTGGGCCGCCCTCTGGAGGTCGCTCCCGAAGGTGGTGTTCTCCCGCACCCTGACCGCGGTCCAGGGCAACGCCCGCCTGGCGTCCGGCGGCCTGGCGGAGGAGATCGGGCGGTTGCGGGCCGAGCCGGGGGAGGGCGACATCGCGATCGGCGGCGCGACGCTCGCCGCCGGGGCGGCCGAGCTCGGCCTGATCGACGAGTACCGGGCCAGGGTGCACCCGGTGCTGATCGGCGGTGGCATCCCGTTCTTCCCCCGGAACGAGCGCCGGGTCGATCTCGAACTCGTGGAGACCCGCACCTTCGCCTCGGGAGCCGTGTACCTCCGGCACCGGGTTGCGCGCGAGGCGGCGTCGTAAGAGCGCATCCGCCTCGGCCGGGGCGGCAACCCGAGGCGGCTGGGGCGGGAAGGCGGGTGCTTCCGTGCCGCCCTCGGATCGTCGGGTTGGCTCAGACGGGCGCGATCGCGGCCTCCCGGAAGGCGTCGGCGTTGCGGGCGCACCAGTCGGCGAACGTCCGCGGCCGGCGGCCGAGCAGCCGCTCCACGGTGTCTGTCCGGAAGCCGACGGTGTCCGCGCGCATGAGAGTCAGCCCCTCGGTGAGGGCTGCGGCGAGGGCCGGGGGTGCCCCGTGGGGGAAGCGGAACCGTACGGCCTCGGCCGGGGTCGCCGCTTCCCGGACCTCGATGTCGCGGCCGATCGTCTTTGCGATGATCCGGACCTGCTCGGCGATGGTGAACGTCTCGTCCCCGGTGATGACGTACTCCTGGCCCTCGTGGCCGGTCTCGGTGAGGGCGAGGGCGGCGACCGCGGCGATGTCCGCCGCGTCGATCGGGGCGTAGCGGCCTGGGCCGACCGGGTCGAGGACGTAGTTGCCCGTGCGGATGGTGGGCAGCCAGTCGAGGGCGTTGGTCATGAACCCGCCCGGCCGCACGAACGTGGCGGGGATGCCGCAGGCGCGGATCAGCTTCTCGCGTTCGTGGTGCCAGCGGCCCATGGCGGGGATCGGGTCGTAGGTGACGTGTGCGGAGGACAGGTGCACGATGTGCCGTACCCCGGCGGTCCGGGCGGCGGCGATGGCGGCCTCGGCGTGGTCGGTGCCGATGCCCTGGGTGAGCAGGAAGAGCTTGTCGACGCCGTCGAAGGCGGGAGTCAGCGTCGCGGGGTCCCCGAGATCGCCGACGGCGCGCTCGGCACGCTCGGGCAGTCCGGCGGCGCGGGCGGGGTCGCGGGCGAGGAGCCGTAGCGGCGCGCCCTTCGCGTCGAGTTCGCGGGTGAGTTCCCGGCCGATGTGCCCGGTGGCTCCGGTGACCAGTATCATCGTGGCTCCCAAAGTCGTTTGCCGTCTAGCGAGCTACCGTTGTGAACGTTAGCCGGTGAATGATTAGCCGTCAATCGAAACGACCAGTCGTCCCTGGAAGGCCCGATGTCAGAGTTCCTGGACCTGCACGGCAGAACGTCGAAGGTGCTCCGGGCCCTGGCCGACGCGGCCATGCGCCGCCACGGTCTGCACGTCGGCCAGAACCACCTGCTCGCCGTGCTGTGGGAACGGGACGGCAGCACGCCCGGCGAAGTCGCCGCCGCGCTGAACGTCACGACCCCGACGGTCGTCAAGATGGCCGACCGGATGACGGCGGCCGGCCTCCTCAACCGTCGCCGCGACGACCGCGACAACCGCCTCGTCCGCCTCTGGCTCACCGATGCGGGGCGCGCCCTGCGGACACCGGTGGAGGCTGAACGCCGCCTGATCGAGGAGAAGGTCACCGCGGACCTCACCGCGGCCGAACGCCGGGCCCTCATGGCCGCCCTGGCCAAGGTCCACCGCGCGGCGAGCGACCTGCTGAACGAGCCGATCGACCACGGCGGTTCGGCCGACGGCTGAGGTTTCCCGGGGTCATCACGGGCTCAGGGTGCAGCCCGGCCCTTGAGGCAACCTGGAGCCGACTGCCCCTTCTGGGTGCCGACTACCTGTTGACGGCCTGAATCTCCCGCACGGTCACGTCCTGCGTGTTCCCGAAGGTCCCGTCGGGCAGGTCACCACCGGCGCCGCCGGTGCCGGTCCAGCTGATCTGCCAGGTGACGGTGGCCTTCAGCTTGAAGGTGCCGTTGCCGGAGGAGCGCAGGTACTTGATGCCGCAGGGCGGGGTCCGATCGGCGTCCCCTTCGGCGTACGCGGCACCGATGCTCCCGTCGGCGTTGACCTCGCACACCCCGCCGGCCGGATACGTCTCGGCATCACCGGTCCCCGGCTCCAGCTTCAGCGCGACGGGCTTCGCGGTCGTCGTCGCCCGGATGTCGAGCCCGGCGACATTCAGCGACGCGGTCACGGACACCTTCTTGAAGGCGGTGTCGTCCAGCCAGGCCCAGGTGGGGAGGTTGACCTTGGTGCTGTCCTTGGGGGCGAGGGTCACGTCTTCGGTGGGCAGTTGGATGCGGTTGTAGGCGAGTTCGGCGAGGACCTGTGGGGTGACGGCGTTCTTGACCTCGGGCGTGGCACCGTTCTTGACCCAGAAGGGGAGTTCGTCGCAGTTCCACGCGTCGAGGTCGTCGAGACGGCTGGGATCCTGGACCGCGACCCACCAATTCCCCTCGTCCTTCTCCTTGAGGTTGTAGTTCTTGTACTTCCCGTCCTTGTAGATGTCCCGGTACTGGGCCGTCGCCACCTTCGCGTAGTTCGGCTGCGCGGAGTCGTTCACGACCTGGTCGTACCCGGCCTCGGTCCGCTTGGCGAACTCCTCGGCGGAGATCGGCTCGTACCAGCAGGCGGGCGGGGTCCAGTCGCTGACGGGGGTGACAGGGTTTGAGGCGGCGGCGTCACTGCCTCGGGTGGAGCCGGAGAAGGTGATGCGGGAGGTGAGGGACCCGTCCGACTGAGCCCCGCTGGTGTGGTAGCCGCCGCCACCTCCCTGACCGCCCTGGGAGCCGCCGCCGTGCCTCTTGTCCGCGAATGCCGTGGCGGGGAGCAGGGCGAGTCCGGTCGCCGTGACCGACACGAGCATCAAGCGGACACCGGCCTTCACGGCGTGCACTTCGCGCTCCCCCTGACGGATGCCAGCATGCTGGTCTGCCAGACCCCCTTGGCGTTCCTGTCCATGCGGGTGTTGTAGAAGACGTACGACTTGTTGGTCACCGCGGTCTTGTCGACCTTGCCGGTTTTGCGGTTCTTGTCGAACGCCTTGCTCTCGTCGCTGCAGTAAGCGAGGCCCACGGAGTCCTTGTCGTACTTCGTGAACTGGGGGCTGTAGTACCGAGTAGTGCCGGTGATCGTGTAGTTGTCGTCGGTGTAACCCTTGATCCAGTCGGCGGCACCGAGCAGTGCCTTGCCGGTGTAGTAGTAGGGGATCGCCTTCGAGTTCAGGTTGTTGTTCGCGATGGCCGCGTCGGTGGCCTCGATGCGCCGCTTCGCGTCGGCCAGCGCCCCGGCGTCAGCAGTGTCGGTTGCGTGCCAGCCTTCGAAGACTTCCTTGACGTCTGCGGGCAGAGTCACTTTGGGTCGCTGCACGGCGTCTTCCGATGCGCTCGCTGAAGGCGACGCCGAGGACTTACCCGTCTCCGCCCCCGCGATCTTGTCGTTCCCCTTGGACTGCTCACCCCCGCCACCACAGGCCGTCAAGAGCAGGCTCGCTGACGCGACGAGCGCGGCAGCAACGGGCAAAGAGCGGCGCTTCACAGTGGACTCCCCGTGAGACATGAGTTCAGCCAAGGACACCGACGGTATCGGGGGGCTCACGGCGCCGCCAGGGCGGGTGGGTCCCTGGAAGTGCCCCAAACCCGGGCTTTAGCTGGCTCATGGGGCGCGACCCACCATGTGAACTTGCCCAAACGAGGGACGGCCCGCCCGCGTCGACGTGACGCGGACGAGTCGATGTCCTGCCCATTCCTCCTTTGCTAACGCGCCGCTCCGCACCGCGCGCAGCCGCACGGCGGATACGCGGTCGTGCGCGGCACCGGAGCGCTACGGCCGTCGGCCAGGATCTCGACCGTGCCCCGGTCCTCGGTCACGGCTCCCTCGGCGTCGGTCCTGTAGACGCGGAGCCTCATGCGGGAGCTGGAACGGGCCGGCTCCAGGAGTTGGAGCGGGTCCGCCTGAGGCGGATAGTGCCCGGCACAGTTCCGGCAGGCGTAGACGTTGAAGCCGGGCCCGGTCGCCGCATGCACCTCGTGCACGAGGAGCGGCTCATCCGTCGTGCGCTCGCAGCGCGCGCACATCCGCACGGCCGGCCGGGTCACCGGGCGCCCGCCGGTACCCGGAGGCCGTGAATGCGCCGTGGCCCGACGTCGATGCCGAGGGTCGCCAGACCGGCGGCTCGACGGCGCTCGCGTTGCAGGCGCCGCTCGTCCGGTGTCAGGACGTAGGGGCGTACGACGGCGGACGCGCTGCCGTCGAGCAGCTCGGTGAAGCGAGACGGGGGCGGCGGGACGGGGATCAACCGGAGGGGCGGGGGCGCGCCCAGCCGATGACGGCCCTGCGGCCGTGGGGTGAGCGAGCTCAGCACCCAGGAGAGGGCCCGAACGATAAGGTCCAGCATGTCGACGCTCCTTGTTCAGCGTTGGCCATGCCCCGGGACGGCTTGCATCCGTCGCCGGGGTCTCTGAGCGGAGCGTACTGGGTGCTTGTGGGTGGTGTATAGCGGTTAACCGTGCTCCATAGATCTATGCAGGTCAGTGGTGTCGTACGGTGTTCGAATGGCAGCCGACTCGCACGGGTCACCGATCGACCCCCACCAGATCGCGTACGTCTACATGCAGGTCGCCGATCACATTGCAGCGCGCATCAAGGCAGGCGAATTGCGGCCTGGTGCGAGGCTGCCGGGGGAGCGGGACCTCGCCGACGAGTACGGGGTCGCCCACCTCACCGCTCGGCGAGCGACGCGGGAACTGAGGGAGCGGGGTCTGGTGGTCACTCTCCCGTCGAAGGGATCGTTCGTCGCGTACCCGGAGGTGGAGGCTGGCAAGGCGGAGGAGGACGGTTCGGCGTAGTGCGCCTCGCCGCGTGGATGGGCTGCCGATCCAACAAACTCGATTCGGGCCAGGTACGCCTCCTCGGCAAGGTGGTCAACAAGGTGGCGGTTGGACTACCGGTTCAGCAGTGCCCCGGGCGTCCGCGCCCGGCCGTACCGCTGACAGGACGAGGCTGAGATCTTGGCGGCGCCGGGTATTCCGGGTTCCTGTGCCGTAGCGTCACCGTTGGCGTGGGCCGGCTCCTGGATCGGTGCGGAAACCCAAGTCGCGGCTGACCGACAGTGAGATGTCGATCAAACGTTGCTGCTCAACGGGCGGGGTCCGGTAGCCGGTCGAAGCGGCGAGTCGCAGGAAGTCGTGCGGTAGTGCGACCCCATAGTGTTCGACGTAGCAAGCCAAATCCTGTCGCCAGACGAACGAACCATCGGTGAGCACCGAGGATCCGCCAGGAACGCGAAACTTTCCGTTGATCACATCCACCGTCATCTCCGTGACGTCAAGGATTGGATGTCCGGAATTGAGATAATTCTTCACTTCGGAAACCGGGTATGAGGGCAGGGGTGTGATGGAAATCTTCTCGTGGTAGGATTCAGAATTTCCCTCATTTAGTTCACGATAGAATCCGATATATTTCATCAACTGCCCTCAGTGATCGGAAGAAACGCACGCCGATATCCATGACTCGGGATCGAACTGGTACAGCTATTCCTGAAGGTCCCATGGCGATAGGCCGAGGGCAGCGATATAGCGTCCCGCCCACACTATTTGTCTGCGCCGACCCGGCAGGAAAGGTCGTCGTTTTCTGTGCTCCCTCATGACCGGGTGAGTTCCCAGCTCGCCTGGCATTTCCGCTGACAATCCACTGGCGCACGGGTTGCGCGCAATGCGCAATGCGGGATGCCTGCCAAGTCTTTTGCCGCATTGCACGCTTCGTGACGCGTCGGGAAGATGGGGCTGTGCGCAACGTGCCGGGCGAGTACCCCGCTGCGCGTTTCTCCGATGCCGTGGAGAGAGCGGTGCCGGCACCTCGAAGCCCTCCGGAACGCTATGCCTTGAGGTAGAGCTGCTCGGCTTCGAGGATGAGGCTTGCCAGTGGATTGTCGTAGGGCCAGGAGTCGGTGATGACGCGGCCGATGCCGCGCAGCCGCTGCGGCTTGGGCGGGAGCGGGGAGGAGGAGAGCTGTACGGCGACCTGCTCCAACTGCTCGCGGAGGGCAGCCAATTGCTGGGTGCTGCTGACTCGTCCGTGGCTCGCGGTGTGCCGTAGTAGGTCCTCGTCGATTCCCGACACGGCCTGTAGGGTAGCTGCGAGGGCTCTTTGCGCCGTTGATTCCGACACTATGGCTCCAGCAATCCCTGTCGGGGTCCAGTACGTACGTCTGTTTTCCGTCGCCGGGGTAGCCGATGCCCTGCTCCGCGACCCTGCCCTCGATGATGGGCGCACGTCGCTGGTCTGCGTGAGATCCCACCAGGCCCAGCCCGGGCTTCTGACGCGGGATCGAACTGGTACAGCCGTTCCTGGAGGTCCCACGGCGATCGGTCCAGGGCGGGGACATAGCGGAAAACCAGATCGTGGCCGGCTTTCGAGGAGATGTCATCAAAACGTGGTTGGTCAACAGGCGAAACGATGCAGGAGCCGCTGAGAGACCGGATATTGTGCCTGACCTCACGGGCCCCAAATGGCTAGCAGGTCGGCGCAGTGGACGGTGATTGACGAGTCCGACAGAGCGATCTCATGTGAACAGCCGTCAGGGTGGGGAAGGATTTCGTCCAGGACGATGGTTTCGGACTCCATCCAGTCGATCGACTGCTCTCGATCGATTGAGAAATGGGTCACGCCCAGGTATTCGATGGTGAGACCGTTGTCGTGCTTCCAGTCATTCGGCGAGAAGGTGATGGTGAGGCGTCCCTGCTTGCGTACGGGGATTGAGACGGCGGAGAGTTCGAGGTCCTTTACGCATCGCCGGCTGCGGAAGCTGTAATGTCCGGGCTCCAAGGCAAATTCGCGGGCTCCGGGCGGCATACCTCCCTGTAGAACCGAGAGTTCTCTGAGATACTCGCTGGGGTCGGTGTGGAATCCTGGAAGAGATGGATTCCATTCAGCTTTGACGTACTTCATCCTTTACAGCTCGCTTCCTCTGTGGCGAGTCGCGGACGCTTCCACTTGTCGCCTGTGATGTCCTGGATTCCCTTGGGTCCGAGGCGTCCGGTGCCCCTCATGAAGTCGACGGCCTTCCCCTTCAGAGCGTTCTCAACACTGCCCGGGACGTCTGCCTCCGCCGCAGACTTTCCGTGCTTATTGAACCATCCGTCACTGCCGAAGATACCAACCTCTCTACCTCGCTTGTCGTATACGTGGATTTCGAAGTCGGTACCTCTGGTCCCTTCTTGCCAGGTGTCCATTCTGCCCCGGTAGCCCTGTCCTAGGTAGAGCGGGTCTTTGGGGCCGCGTGCGGCCAGCCCCAGGTAGTCGATCCACGTATGGGGATTATGGACGTACGTGACGGGATTGGGGGCGGGATCCAGGCCGAGCGGGTCCGATGTTGTGTACCGGGCGATGAGGGGATCGTAGTATCGGTAATGGTTGTAATGAAGTCCGGATTCAGGGTCGTAGTACTGGCCGGGAAAGCGTAGTGGCGTGTAGGCAGTGGCGTTCCGGTCCCAAGTCGTCGTTCCCCACAGCGTGCGACGCATGCGCCAGGCCGTCTCCCCATGTTCCGAAATCAGCTCGGTGGGTGCGCCGACCAAGTCCGTGACGATGGCGAAGAAGCGTTTGTCAATCTCGCGTTGATCGGTCCTCGCTGTGACCTTCTCACACTGAACCACAGGGGAAACACCCTCGTGTTCCCAAGTGATCGTGACCGCGTGTGGCAGCTTCTCGGAGGTGGTCGTCTGCTCGACCAGTGTGGGGCCGTCCCATGTGAAGTCGACTTGCTCAGCGATGGTGACGCCGTCACTCGCCGTCAGATGTTTGCTGATTCGACGGCCGATTGGGTCGTAGAGGTAGCGCCATACCGCTCTGTCAGGAGTGGTCACGGCGATGAGGCGGTCTTCTGCGTCGTAACGGAATTGCCAAGTCTCAGGCTTGCCGGACAGGCGGGTCTTCTGGCGCAACACCATACGTCCCGCGCCGTCGTATTCGTAGCGAACGCGGCCCGCTGAACGGACGGTGGTGCCTGCGTAGACACGTCCACCGCGGGCGTCTGGATCGGGGTGGGCGTCGGGCCACTCCGCTTCGGTGAGGTTGCCCGCGTCGTCGTAGGCGTAGGACTCGGTCCAGTCGTTCGACTGGACGGTGGTGACTTGGCCCATGACGTCGAGGCTGAAGCGACTGGGGCCTTGGTGAAGGTCTTCGATCCCTGTCAGATGTCCATCTGGCCGGTAGGTGTAGGCCCTTTGCTGAACCTTCCGACCGGAAGCGACGACGGATTGGTTCGTGAGCCGGTTCGCTCGGTCCCAGGTGTAGCTCAGAGCGAGGTGATTTCCGATACGACGGGTGGTCTCCCGCCCCACGCGGTCGTGTTCGGAGGTGACGGTGTGCCCACTGATCGCAAGGGTGGTGCGGTTGCCGGCGAAGTCGTAGACGCGGTCGGACTTCGTCCCATGGGGGGTCGTGCGACTGGTTTCACGCCCAAGGACATCGTAGGCATGGGTGAGCGTGCGGCCATTCGTTGCCTCGGAAACGATGTGGCCCAGATCGTCGTACCGGAATGACATGCGAGCATCGGGGCCGATTGCCTCCCGCAGGCGCCCCTCTGGGTCATACGTGTAGGTCGTAATGGACCCGGATGAATCCTTTCGGGTGAGGCGACCAAGTGCGTCTCGCTCAAAACGAATAGTCTGCCTCATGGGGGTTGTCCTTGAGATCAGTTGACCCAGCGCGTCATGAGTATATGTATGTGTCCGGTCATCGAAGTCGCTTTCGCGAACACATCGACTGGCCGGATCGTACTGATATGACCAAATCAGGTTTTGGGGGTTGGTGACCCGGATGAGGCGCAGCTCGGTGTCGTAACTGAACTCATATCGATTGCCTGCGGGTGTGACACGAGCAGCCAGCAGGTCGAAATTGGTGTACTCGAAGCGGCTGGTGCCAGCATTGGCATTCTTGTGTGCCGTGCAGTTTCCTTCGCCATCATAATGCCAGCACTCCTGCTCGCCCGTGGGGTTGACCCGAAGAACGAGTTTGCCTTCCACGGACCAGTCGAGGCGTGTCGTATTTCCCAGTTGGTCTGTGATGGCAGTGGGTCGGCCAAAGGAGTCGCGTTGGTATCGGACCGATGTGCCCTCGGGATCGACGACCTCGATGACGAGGCCGGCCTTGTCACAGTGGCACAGTCTCACTTGATCAAGGGCGTCCGTCACCGAGGTCAGGTGCCCGGACGAGTCGTAGGTGTAGCGAGTCGTCGCTCCGGTCGGTTCGATGACGGCGATTCGGTTTCCGCGGTCGTCGTACTGCTGCTGCCAGACCGCGCCGTCCGCATACACGATCTGGGTGGGCATCCCGTTTTCGTCGTGTTCGGCGCTTGCCGTGTGCCCGTCGGCGCGCAGCACCTGAGCAAGGTTGCCGTCCGCGTCATACGTGTAGCGCGTGGTGCGCCCAAGGGCGTCAACAACCTTGCTCAGTTGAAGGCGGTCGTCCCATTCCTGGACGGTGCTGTTGCCCAGCGGATCCGTCTCCCGGATCAGGCGTAGGTCCGCGTTGTGTTCGTAGACGCGGGTGTGGCCGAGGGAGTCGGTCACGTGGGTGGTGCGGGTGGTGTCGTCGTAGGTGAGGGTGGAGGCGAGGAAGCCTCCGGTGCCGCCGGTGGCTTCGACTCGGCCTCGTTCGTCATAGCGGTACCAGTAGGTGGTGTCGTTGCGGTCGGTCCAGGAGGTGATGCGGCCTTCGGGGTCATACGTGTAGCGGAGGGGGAGGCCGGAGGAGTTGTACTCCTCGGTGAGGTGGCCGTGTTCGTCGTAGCCGAAGGTGAGGAGGGTGGTGCCGGGGCGGTTCGGGTGGGCCGGGTCGATCAGGCGGAGGCCGGTGATGCGGGAGCGGGCGGGGTTGGTGTCCAAGGCGATGCGGTAGCCGCCTGAGTGGACGACGGCGCCGGGGATGTCGCCCTGGGTGTATTCGATGGTGATGCGGTTGGTGTTGCGGTCCTGGATGTGCTGCAGGGGCAGGTCGACGGCTGTGTCGCCGGCGGCCGGGACGGGGGAGTGGAAGACGTAGGACAGGCCGGTGTCGGGGTCGTGGACGCGGACCGCGCCGTCCGTTTCGGTGTCCCAGGACAGGGTGAGGCGGGAGCCGGGGGTGGCGGGGCGGACCGGGGTGTTGTTCTCCGGGTCCGGGTGCGGGAAGCAGAGGCGGGCGCCGTCGGCTGTGGCGTAGACGAAGCCCTCGTCGTCGGCCTGGACGCGCTGGTCGAGGGTGGAGGCCCAGGTGGGTCCGAACCAGCCTCCGTGGCGGTACGACGACAGGTGCGTGCGCTGCAGGATCAGCGGGAGCACCCCCGGCAGGCTGGCGTCGGTGCGGGTCAGGGCCATGTCGCCGGTGGCCACGTCGATCGGGTCCCGGACGAACTTCTTGACCATGTTGCGGACCGACGCGGGCAGCTTGTTGAAGCCGGGGTTCAGCTTCAGCCGTTCGAAGGCGGCGCAGTCCAGCCCCATCGACTTGCTGAGCTTGGCCAGGGCGGCCGGGCCGAGTGCCTTCAGACCCTTGCCGAGGGCCTTGCCCAGCACACCGAAGCCGACGCCCATCAGAGCGCCCTCGGTGAGGATGCCGGCGAGTTTGCCGGGGTCCTTGAACGCGCCCGGGTCCTCCAGGAGGGTGGTGAACGCGGAGAACTTCATGCCCTCGGCCGCCATCTTGCCCGCAGCGGTGACTCCGCGGATCTCCTTCAGCGCCTTCAGTGCCCGCTCGATACCGCGGATGACCTCCATCACTCCGCGTACGACCGAGCCGAGTGCCGTGCCCTCCTCCTCGATCCGGCCGACCAGCGCCACCACCTTCAGCGCACGCTCGCCGGCCATCAGGTTGGACACGACTTCCGAGGCGCCGGCGGTCAGGATGGACAGGGCCAGGCCGGCTATCTCGAACTCGGCGATCTCCGCGAGGAGCGTGCCGATCTCGGACAGCATCTCGTGTGCCTTGTCCGCGAAGTCGTCCAGCGCCTTCGCGCCCTTGCGCAGGGCATGCGCCATCTCGGTCGCCTGCTTGCGGGCGTCCTTGGAGCGCTTGTGGAAGGCCTTGGCGGCCTTCCCCTCCCACTCCACCCCCTTCAGGGCCGTCTCCACGGCCGAGGAGGCGCCCTCCAGGCCGCCGGCCAGGTGGCGCCACTTCTTCGCTATCTCCCGGACGCCGTCCGGATCCACCGCCGGATCGGAGATGCCCAGGAACTCCAGGCCACTGGCGATGTCGTCGCCCATCGCGTGGTTGAACTTGTTGATGTAGTGAAGCGGGTTGAGATCCACCATGAGACGCGCGCCTCAGCCCTTCTTCGCCTTGGCCTCGGCCGCGATCAGCAGGTCCAGCAGGTCGAAGGCGTCGGACACCGCGCCGATCAGCTTCGCCTCCGCCGACCACTCGTCCTCCAGCTGCTCCGTCAGCTTGGAGAGGGTGGTCATGCCCTTCTCGATCTCACTCTTCGCACCCAGCAACGAACCCAGCGCCCCGAGCGCCCCCAAGTCGTGCTGCTGCGCGGTGAACTCCGCCAGCGGCTTCGCCGTGTGGTCCCGGCCCACCGACCGCAGACCGGACGCCGCCTTGTTCATCGACGACGCCTGCTTCTTCAGGTCCGACACCCGAACCATCCCCCGAACTCGACCCTGTGCACATGCCAACCTGCTCGACAGTAGGGAGATCGGGTATGCGGAAAGTATGAATAAAGTCAACGGGAGGCAAAGCTAGGCACTTTATGTGCGCGTTGAGTCCGGAGCCTTTCTGTCCGGGTCCTGGGACGGCACCGGGCGGGGGTTTCGGTAGCCGCTGACCGTGCCCGAGATGATCGCCACCAGGGCGATGGCCGTGCCCACGGCCGCCGTTGAGGCCCATGCGGTGGCCCAGGGGGAGTGGGCGAGGTAGGGGCGGTGCGCGGACAGGTAGCCGGCCTGGAGGAGGGGGGCCCCGCCGACGGCGCCGAGGAGGCTGCCCGCCAGGGTGAAGACCACGTACCCGTTCCTGGCGCGCAGCCACTGCATGACCAGGACCAGCGCCGCCATCGACACGACGATGGCCGGGCCGGCGCCCAGGCGGTCGTCGTAGCGCATCAGCTTGGAGCCGGTCCATGAACTGAACGCGATGCCCGCCAGCGCGAAGGCGAGGACGGCGCCGCCCCGCCAGGCCGCGCCGAACGGGGTTCGCGCGGGCCAGGACTCGAGTGGTTCGGGCGGTGTCGGTGTCGGTGTCGGTGTCGCGGTCACAGGGCCCCCCGGTTCTGATGTGGCCGGTTCGGTGCGGCCCCATCAGGAACTTACGTACTGCCGCGAGCGCCGGGAAGGGGCGGCGGGTGGTTTGGGGCGCGGATGGGGCGCGATGTGCCGGTGCTCGGGCCGGTCGACGCCGCGTGGCATCGGACGGAGCGGTACCCCGGCGGCGGTGAGCCTCCGGCCGGCCGGCTCCTCACGGGCGATGGTGCCGGGAAAAGATCACGACATGAGCGCCCCCGTCCTTCGTGAGCGAATTGTGCAGAGCGCGTGGTCGGGTGGTGACGTGTGGGGTGGCGAGTGCCGCGGGTCCGGCGGAGGTTCGCTGGTGCACAGGAGGCCGGGTGCGTGTGGCCCCGGGGGTAACTGGAGCCCCCTCGCGGTCCGTTGCAGGGGGTAACGCGGCTACCGCCCGGGGTGGGTGCACGGGCGCGCCTTGAGGGGCTTATGTACGGCTGATACGGTGCGATCGCTTGACACTCACCGCTGCGCTGGGTAATTCGCCCGGCCCTCGCGACGCCGGTGGTGATGTGTCCGGCGACGCACGGAATGTGACAGGCGAGACCTTCTTGGGTGTACGGGGAGCGGTTGCGTGAAGATCCAAGAGCGTACGGGGGCGGGCGCCGGTCGTTCCGCCGCTCCGGCTCAGCCACCGGTCGGTGACCGGCTTCCCACGCCGCCGCGTGAGCGCAAGCCCGCCCTCGCCGCGCTCGCCGTGCTGCTGATCCTGCTCGGCGCGCTCGGTGCCACGACCCTCGTGCTGCGCGCCGGCGACCGGATCGAGGTCATCAAGGTGACCCAGGACATCGAGCCGGGCGAGTCCGTCAACAAGGACAACATCACCTCCGTCATGGTCGCCGCCGACAACGGCGTCAACTACGTCAAGTGGGATCAGCGGTCGCAACTGATGAAGCTCAAGGCGCGCACGGCCATCTACAAGGGCACGGTCGTCGTGGGCCAGATGTTCGCCGAGGGCTCCACCCTCCCGGCCGGCAAGGCCGTCGTGGGCGTCGCCCTCAAGGAGGGCCAGTACCCCGCAGACATCAAGAACGGTGACACCGTCGCCGTCTACAACGTCGACACGAGCGGCAAGGGCACCGGCTCCGGTGCGGCATCCTCCGCCGGCGGCCTCATCGTCGACAACGCCAAGGTCCAGAAGCGGGCCGACGACAGCAACGCCACCATCAGCACCGGCAACCTGTCGCTGACGCTCCTCGTCGACCAGACCGACGCCGCCGCCGTCGCGCGGGCCGCGTCCGCCGGCACGGTCGCCGTCGTGCACGTTTCCGACAGCGGCAACTAGAAGGCGGCACCCACCCCATGGCGCTCATCGCTCTCGCCGCCGACAAGGGCTCCCCCGGCGTCACCACGGCGGCCGTCGCCCTCGCCGCGGTCTGGCCGCGCCGCGTGCTGCTCGCCGAGACCGACCCGGCGGGCGGTGACCTCGTCTACCGCAGCGCCGCCGCCCACGGCGGGCCGCTCAACCCCAACACCGGCATGCTGTCCATAGCCGCCACCGCGCGGCGTGGCCTCGTGCCCGACCAGCTCTGGGACCACGTGCAGCCGTTGAGCGGCGGCCTCGATGTACTCGTCGGCCTCGGCATCGCCGAGCAGGCCACCGGGCTCGCCGGACTGTGGCCGACCCTGGGGCGCGCCTTCGCCTCCCTCGCCGACTCGCCCGACGCCCCCGCCGACGTCATCGCCGACTGCGGACGCGTCAGCGGCGACACTCCGGCCCTGGAACTGTTCCCGCACGCCGCGCTCGTCCTGCTCGTCTCGCGCACCGAACCCGAGGCGCTGGCCCGCGTCCGGGACCGGGCCGCCGCCCTGTCCAGCAAGCTGCACGGCGGCCCGCGCGGCGCCGCCGCCCTCGCCACCCCGCTCATCGGGGTCCTGCTGATCACCGACCCGGGCAGCTCGGCCAAACTGGTCAACCAGGTCAACGACATGCTGGTGCACGCCCAGACCGGCGCCCGCGTCCTCGGCACCCTCGCCGACGACCCCGCCGGCGCCGACCAGCTGGCCGGCCGCAGGCGGGGACGGCTCGACAAGTCCCTGCTGGTCCGCTCCGCCCGCAAGGTGACCGCGGATCTGTACCAGCAGTACGGCGCCGCCTGGACCGTACCGGCGCAGCAGCCGCACCACCAGGCCCAGTCACCGTCCCAGCCGCATCCCCAGCAAGGCGCGCAGACGGGGCAGGGCACGCAGACCGGGCAGGGCGCCCATACCGGGCAGCCGCAGCAAGGGCAGTACGCCCAGCAGCCGCAGCAACCCCAGCAGTCGTACCAACCCGAGCCCCAGCAGCCGCAGCAGTCGTACGAGTCCCAGCCGCCGCAGCAGCCGTATCCCACCCCCCAGCACCCCCAGCCCGGCCCCGGCGGGCAAGGCCACCTCGGAGCCGGCCGATGACCGCTGTCGACCACCAGTTGGTCAAGCGGTTCCGGCAGGACGCCGGTGACCGGATCGCCGAGCAGCGCCGCCAGGACCAGGTCGCCGGTGTCGCCCCGATGTCCACGGAGGACGAGCGGCAGTACGCGCGTGCGGTCATCGCGCAGATCCTGGAGGAGTACGCCCGCGCGGAGATCAGCGCCGGCCGCACGCCCCCGGACGCCGAGACCGAGGAGCAGTACGCCGCCGCCGTGCACGCCGCGCTGTTCGGCGTGGGCCGGCTGCAGCCGCTGCTGGACGACCCCGAGGTCGAGAACATCGACATCAACGGCTGCGACCAGGTCTTCATCGGCTACTCGGACGGACGGGAGGTGACGGGCGAGCCCGTCGCCGAGACCGACGAGGAGCTGATCGAGCTGATCCAGGTGCTCGGCGCCTACTCCGGCCTGTCCTCCCGGCCCTTCGACTCCGCCAACCCGCAGCTGGACCTGCGGCTGCCTGACGGCTCCCGTCTCTCCGCCGTCATGGACGTCGCCCGGCGCCCCGCGCTGTCGATCCGCCGGGCCCGCCTGGGCAAGGTGTTCATATCCGACCTGGTCGGCAACGGCACGCTGACGCCCGAGGTCGCCCACTTCATGGCCTGCGCCGTCCGCGCCCGGAAGAACATCATGATCGCGGGCGCGACGAACGCGGGGAAGACCACCCTGCTGCGCGCCCTCGCCAACGAGATCCCCCCGCACGAGCGTCTGATCACCGTCGAACGCGCCCTGGAGCTCGGCCTCGACACCTTCACCGACCTGCACCCGAACGTCGTCGCTTTCGAGGAGCGGCTGCCCAACTCCGAGGGGCAGGGCGCCATCGCCATGGCGGAACTCGTCCGCCGGTCGCTGCGCATGAACCCATCCCGGGTCATCGTCGGCGAGGTCCTCGGCGACGAGATCGTCACCATGCTGAACGCGATGTCGCAGGGCAACGACGGCTCGCTGTCCACGATCCACGCCAACAGCTCCCACGAGGTGTTCAACCGCATCTCCACCTACGCGCTCCAGGCGTCCGAACGGCTGCCCATCGAGGCCAGCCAGATGCTGATCGCGGGCGCGGTGAACTTCGTCGTCTTCATCCAGCGGCGCAACGACTACCAGACCGGCGGCCGGCTCCAGCGCATGGTCACCTCCGTCCGCGAGGTCAACGGCGTCGACGGCCGGGTGCTCTCCAGCGAGGTCTTCGCCGAGGCGTCCGACGGACGGGTCGTACCGCACGCGCCCATCGCCTGCCTGGAGGACCTGATGGCCCACGGCTACCGGCCGCACGGAAACTGGGGGTGACCATGAACCTCGGAACGAACCTCGCAGCGGACCTCGGAACGAACCCCGGTGCACTCGGCGGGCTGTTCTCCACCACCGTCCTGTACGCCCTCGGCAGCGGCGTCGTCGCCGGCGGCGGACTCGCGCTGCTGATCGTCGCGATCCGCGGCCTGCCCGCCAAGCCCGCGCACGAGAAGCAGAAGGCCAACGAACGGGCCGCCGAACTCCTCCGGTTCGCCGGGCAGCGCGGCTCGATCGCCGCGATCGTCGGCCTCGCCGTCCTGCTGGTGACCCGCTGGGCGGTGGCCGGCATCGCCGCCGGCATCCTCGTCTTCTTCTGGGACCGCCTCTTCGGCGGCGCCGCGGAGGAACGCGCCGCCATGCGCCGCGTGGAGGCCCTCGCGTCCTGGACCGAGTCGCTGCGCGACACCATCGCCGGCGCGGTCGGCCTGGAACAGGCCATCCCCGCGTCCGCGCGCGCCGCCGCCCCCGTGCTGCGGCCCCACCTGGACGCGCTCGTCGACCGGCTGCGCTCCCGGACGCCCCTCCCGGACGCCCTCCAGGTCCTCGCCGACGAGATCGACGACGCCTCCGCCGACATCATCGTCGCCGCCCTCATCCTCAACGCCCGGCTGCGCGGCCCCGGTCTGCGGCAGGTGCTCGGCGCGCTCGCCAAGTCGGCTCGCGAGGAGGTCGACATGCGGCAGCGCGTGATGGCCCAGCGTGCCTCCACCCGCCGCTCCGTGCAGATCGTCGTCGCCGTGTCCGTCGCGTTCGTCCTCGGACTCGCCGTGTTCAACCGCCAGTTCGTCGCCCCGTACGGCACCGCCGTCGGCCAGCTCGTCCTGCTCCTCGTCTGCGCCCTGTTCGGACTGGGCTTCTGGTGGCTGCGCAAGCTGTCCACCATCGAGACACCCGAACGCTTCCTCGTCCACGACGAGTCGGCCGTGCGGTTCGTCCGGCCCCGCACACCCGCCCAGCAGGAGGAGGGGGTACGGCGATGAGTCTCACCATGCCCATCGTGGTCGGGGTCGTCTTCGGCCTGGGGGTGTACGCCCTCGTCCGCGCCCTGACCCCGAGCAAGCGCAGCGCGGTCGCCCAGGTCGCCCGGATCGACGCGATGCGGGCGCGCGGAGCGGCGTACGAGTCCTCCCGCCAGACCCGCGACACCGGCCGCCTCGGCTCAGTGCGCGCCCGGGTCGGCGCCCGGGTCTCGGAGTTCTACCTCCAGCAGGGCTGGGAGCAGCGCTCGCTGCGCGCCGACCTCGCCGTGCTGGACCGGGGCTGGGAGAACTTCCTCGCCACCAAGGTGTTGCTGGGCGTGGCCGGGCTGTTCTTCGGGCCGCTGCTGTTCGCGGTGGTGTGGACGCTGGGCTTCGGCTCCGGCCCGGTCATCCCGGTGTGGCTCGCCCTGATCTGCGCGGCACTGTTCTTCTTCCTGCCCGACCTGGAGGTACGGCGGGACGCGGCGGACAAGCGGCGGGACCTGCGCCGGGTCATCGGGGCGTACCTGGACCTGGTGTCGATGAGCCTGGCCGGCGGCCGGGGTCTGCCCGAGGCGCTGATGGCGGCGGCCGAGGTCTCCGACGGCTGGGCCACCCAGCGCATCCGCAACGCGCTCGCCGACGCCCGGATCACCGGCCACAGCCAGTGGCAGGCGCTCGGCGCGCTCGGTGAGGAGCTGGGCGTGGAGGAACTCAAGGACCTGTCCGCCTCGTTGGCGCTCGTCGCCGACGACGGGGCCAAGGTCCGCGAGTCCCTCGCCTCCCGCGCCGAGACGATGCGCCACCGCGAACTCTCCGAGATCGAGGGCAGCGCGGGCGAGAAGTCCCAGTCGATGCTGGTCGCCCAGCTGCTGCTGTGCGCCGGCTTCCTGGTGTTCCTGATCTTCCCGGCGGCGATGCGGGTGTTCCAGGTGTGAGCTGCTTCGAGAACCTTCGCCCATCGCATCCGCGTCTTCAGCACCACCGACTGTTTCGCCAGACCGACCGAAGAGGACTAAGGGGACTGCCCATCATGAACGGACGGATGAACGGAAGGCCGACCGGAACGCCGACCGGACGGAGCCTCGTCACCGGGATCCCGGCGGTGGACTTCCTGGTCACCTTCCTGCGCGCCCGCGTCGACCGCGCCCGCTCCGGCGAACTCGACCGGGGCGCCTCGGCGGTGGAGTGGGTCATCATCTCCGCGGTCGTGGTGGCGATCGTGGGAGTGGTGGCGGCGATCATCACCAAGGCGCTGAAGGGCGGCGCCGACCACGTCGGCAACTGCATCCAGGGTGCCCAGGCGGACAAGACCTGCTGAGCGGACGTACGACACGACACGACGACCGGAACGACGGGGGGAGGCCACGGACATGCGGACGCGACTGCGCCGATGGGCGCGCCACCGGACGAACGCCGCGCGCCGCCGGAGGGACTCCGCGTGCGGCCGAACGGGTGCCGGGTGCCACCGGACGGACGCGGCGTGCCGCGGGACGGACACCGTGCGCCGCCGGACGGACGCCGCGCGCGGCCGGTCCGGCGATTCCGGTATGACCTCGATCGAGTTCGTGTTCCTGACGCCTGTCCTGTTCTTCATGATCTTCGCGACGGTCCAGTTCGCCCTGTACTTCTTCGCCGACCACGTCGCCCAGGCGGCGGCCCAGGCCGGTGCCCGCAAGGCCCGCGCCGTGGCCCACGACCATCCCGGCACGTGGGCGGATGAGGCGAAGACGGTGGCCGACAGCTACATCGGCCAGCTCGGCCCGAAACTCGTCCTGTCGCCCGACGTCGAACCCCTCCAGACCGATCCGAACACGGTCGGGCTGCAGATCACGGCGCATGTGCCCACGGTGTTCCCGGGCTTGGACCTGACGGTGCACGCGCGGTCGGCGGGGCCGGTGGAGCGCTTCGTGAAGGATGATGCGCCGTGAGGCCGGCCGCCCGCGCGCGGGACGACCGTGGTCTGTCCACCGTCGAGGTGGTGATCCTCGCCCCGGTGATGATGCTGTTCATCCTGGTCCTGGTGGCCTTCGGCCAGCTCGTCGACGGCCGCGGCGCGGTCGACAGCGCCGCCCGGGACGCCGCCCGCGCGGGCTCCATCCAGAAGGACCCGGCCACGGCCATGCGGGAGGCGCGCAGGGTCGCGGCGGACGATCTGGCGAACGTCTGCTCCGGTCCGGTGTCCGTCGTCCAGACGAGCACCGGGTTCAACCCGAAGATCGACCCCTTCTTCACGGTCGAGGTCAGCTGCCAGGTCCGCGGCCTGGCCATGCTGGGCCTGGACATCCCGACGCACCTGTCGGCCAGCTTCTCCTCGTCGCTGGACCCGTACCGGAGGTCGGCATGAGAGCGGCCGTACGACCCCTGTGCCACTGGTGGGCGGCGCGCGCCCGGCGCCTGGACGACCGGGGCTCCGGCGCCGGCGCGGTCATCATCTTCGCCCTCGTCTTCCTCGCCCTCGCCGCGTTCGTCATCGACGGCGGCCTGTCCATCTCCAAGCGCGAACGCGCCGCCGACATCGCCGAACAGGCCGCCCGCTACGCCGCCCAGGACATAGACAAGGAAGCCCTCTACGACGACCAGGGCGGCCCGGCACCGATCAACTACCAGGACTGCGACGCCCGGGTGAAGGCGTTCGCCCGCGAGATGAAGCTGACGCCGGCCGACATCGCCGCGACCCACTGCGTGAACCCCGACGCCCAGCACGTCGAGGTCGAGGTCCAGCTGACCTACCAGCCCGTCTTCACCGGCCTCTTCTACGGCGGCGACGTCATCGTCCACGGCCACGCGGAGGCGAGGAACGAGGTCGGCTGACGCCGGGCGGGCCGGTCTGCGCCGCCGGGAGGCTCACTCCGGCTCAGCGGTTGACCGACTGGATCTCCTGGACGGTCATGTCCTGGGTGGTGGCGAAGGTCCCGTCGGGGAGGTCGCCTCCGCTGCCGTCGGAGCCCTTCCAGGAAATCTGCCAGGTGATCGAGGCCTTCAACCGGTACGGGGCGCCGTTCGTGGCGTGGAGGTAGGTGATGCCGCAGCTCGGCGTCTTGTCGGCGTCCCCCTTCTCGTACGGCGTGCCGATCGAACCGTCGTCGTTGATGGTGCAGTCACCGGAGGCGGGGTAGGTCTCGGCGTCGGAGGTACCGGGGGCGAGGTGCAGGGCGACGGGTTTGGCGGTCGTCTCGGCCCACAGACCCGTGTCGGGAAGTTCGGCGCGGACCTTGACCGCTTGGAAGCGGCCCTTGTCCAGCCATACCCAGGTGGGCAGATTCACGGTCGACTTGGTGTCCGGCTTCACCTGGATCGCGGTGCTCGGAACCTTGATCTTGTTGTAGGCGTACTCGGCGAGGGTCTTCGGTGTCGGGGCGTCCGGGACGTCGGGGACCTTGCCGGCGTCGACCCAGAACATGAGCCGGCTGCACAGCGAGGTGTCGTCGAGGGTGCTCAGGTCCGGTGCGACTCCACGCCAGAAGTAGCCGTCCTTGCCGAGGTTGTAATTCTTGTACCCCTTCACGGTGGAAGGAGTGGTGAAGATGGTGGTCGCGTCCTTCCCGTCCTTGAAGTGGTCGGTCCAGAGCTTCGATCCGTACCATCCGTCACGCAGACCGACGTCACCGTCGCCGTCATTCTCCGCGAAGTTCTTCAACTGCGCTGGGGAGAATACGGGTTCGTACCAGCAAGGGGGCGGCTTCCAGTTCACGTCCGTGGCCGAGACGGTGCCGCGATCGCCGTTCGTGGGGCCGCTGACCTGGGTCACTTCGATGCGCGAGTGGTGGGCGGAGGCGGAGAGTTCGGTGCCCTTGGCGTTGCCGTACGTGCCCCCGTGTCCGATGGCGTCGGCTGGTACGGATGAGAGGAGTACGGCGAGGAATGACGCGGACATCATCGGTACTGACGCCAGTCGCCACCTCACTGTGAGCAATCTCCCCGCTGTGATTGAGCCGACATGGTCTGCCATACCCCATCGGCGTTTCTGGCCAGTGTGATGACGTAGTAGACGTGAGGGTTCATGCCGGCAGGATTGCCCTCTTCCTCACCTGTCTTGCGGTCTTTGGAGTACGCCTTGCTCTCGTCAGTGCAGTAGCTCAAGGTCGCGCCGTTCTTGTGGACGATGTTGACCTTGGGGTCATACACGGGCAACTTGCCGATGACCGTGAGGTTCTTGTCCGTGTACGTCTTGATCCACTGCTGGACCTGTGACAGGCCTGCCCGGGTGTTGTAAAAGGTCAGCGCCTTGCTGTTGGTCGTGTCGGCAGTGATCGCCGCGTAGCCGGCGCGGAGTTGTTCTTTTCCGTCGTTGAGCACCGCCTGCTTCACCGGATCACTGCTCGTCCAGCTCTGGAACGTCAGCTTGAAACTGTTGGGCAAGGTGACCGTCGGGCGTGTGACGTCGGACGATGCCGACGCCGAAGCGGGCGCCGTCGCGCTGGGCGAGCCCGTGGCCGCGCCCTTGGTGGCGTCAGGCTTGTCGTCGGCGCCGCTCCCGCCGCAGGCGGTGAGGAGCAGGGCCGCGGTGGTCGTCGCGGTGATGAGGGTCCAGGTGCGGGCGGCCACGGTGAGTCTCCCCCGGAGTTCGGCGTGTGTGCAGCAGGGAACGAAGTTATCAGGGGGGTGTGACAGGGGCGGGGGCGGTGATGGGGGATTGTGTGGGGATGGTGAGGGAAGCGGGGTGGCCGGTGTGAAGGCGCCGGACCGGGAGCCGGGTGCCGTACCGCGCGGAGCCACACCTCTTCGCCGTGTCAGTGGCACTGCATAGGATCTCGGTTGGGTTCCGTCCGTCCGGCCTCCGGCCGGCGGGCCCAGGCACGGCCAGCGACCACCCACGACCCAGGACACCCGCCATGGCGCGACGCAACACATCAGGCCCCACGGGCAGCAGCCCCTCGGGTCCGCGGAATCGGACACCTCAGCCGGTGCGTGTGCGACAGCGTACGGTCGGGGACTTCGTCAAGGCGTTCCTCGCGTTCGTCGCCCTGCTCGTGCTGGTCGTCGGTGTGCCCGGGGCGCTGGCCGTCGAGGTGGGCTGGCCACTGCCGCACGGGGTGCCGTCGTCGGACTGGCTGACGCAGCCGATCACCGTGCACACCTTCCTGAGCATCCTCACGGTCATCGTCTGGCTCGCCTGGGCCCAGTTCACCGCGTGCGTGCTCGTCGAGGTCAAGGCGGCGCTGTCCGGGGTCGGCGTGCCGGGCCGGGTCCCCGGTTCCGGGCCCAGCCAGCTGCTGGCCCGGCAACTGGTCGCCGCGCTGCTGCTCGTCGGCGCCACCGCGGCCAGCCTCACTCCGGGGCTGGCTCAACTGGGGCAGCACGGGCAGCTGGACGGCAACCAGCGGGGCACCGTCGCCGCGGCGCAGCAGACGCCGGGCGTCCTCGTCCAGCAGCAGGAGCAGGCGGCCAAGGCGGCCGCCGCCGTCGCCGAGCACGCGAACCAGGCCGCGGCGCACTCCGCGCACGGCACCGCGCGCCACGGGGACACGAAGTTCTACCGGATCCAGCCGCCCGAGGGCCGCCACCACGACTCCCTGTGGGAGATAGCGCAACGGCACCTCGGCGACGGCCGCCGGTACAAGGAGATCTACGAGCTGAACAAGGACCGTGTCCAGCCCGACGGTTCGCGGCTCTCCGAGGCCAGCCTCATCCGGCCCGGCTGGATCATGGAGATGCCCGGCGACGCGCACGGCGGCGAACTCGTCGAACTGCCCGACGCCCACGTCTCCCCGCACGTCCAGCAGCAGATCCAGGACTACGACAAGACCGGCGACCACGCCCAGCACTCAGGGAACGCCGAGCACTCCGGAAACGCCGGCCACGCGTCCGTGCCCGCCCAACGGCCCGCCCCCGAGGGCACCGAGCAGACCGGCGCCCAGGAGGAGGCGCACGCCACCCCCGCGAGCAGCGGCCACTCCTTCGGCCTGCCCGAAGCCCTCCTCGGCGCCCCCCTCCTCGCCGCCGGGCTCCTCGGCGCCCTCGGCCGGCGCCGCCGGCAGGCGCTGTGGCAGTCCGCGCTCGGTGCCGTCGGCGGCCGGCGCGGCATGGAGCCGCCGATGCCCGACGGCGACGCGCAGGACGCGCAGGACGCGCTGCTCGTCGGCGCCGACCCCGACGCCGTACGGCTCCTGGACCGTTCGCTGCGCGGACTCGCCGCCGCCCTCACCGCCGAGTCCCGTCCGCTGCCCGTCGTCTACGCGGCCTGGCTCAGCCACGGCGATCTGCACCTCCAGCTCGCCCAGCCGTCCGGGAAGCCGCCCGCGCCCTGGCGGCTCGGGCAGGACCAGACGTTCTGGATGCTGTCCCGCGCGGACGCCGAGCGGTACGAGGACGCCGACACCGCCGCCCCCTACCCCGGCCTCGTCAGCCTCGGCACCATGGACGACTCCCGGCTGCTGCTCAACCTGGAGGCCGTACCCGGCATCGTCTCGCTGAGCGGCCGCGAGGCCGACCGGGCCGCCGTGTTCGCCTCCGTCGCCGCCGAACTCGCCACCAACGGCTGGTCCGACCGCATGACGATCACCCTCGTCGGCTTCGGCGAGGACCTCACCGCGCTCGCCCCCAACCGGCTCCGCCACCTCGACGACATCGAGGCGCTCATCGAGACCATGCAGGCCGAGACGAGGCAGCGGCGCGGAGCGCTCGGCGCCGCCGGGCACGACTCGGTGCTCACCGGCCGCACCGGGCCCGCCCAGCACACCCGCTGGGCCCCGCACCTGGTCCTGCTCGCCGCCCAGCCGTCCGCCGAGGACGCCGTCACCCTCGCCGAACTAGCCGCCGACGCCGGCCGCCTCGGCATCGGCTACCTCGTCGGCACCGAGACCGGTGAACTGCCCGGCGCCGCCTGGGAGATGGAGGTCACCCCCGAGGGCAAGCTGCTCGCGCCGCTCCTCGGGCTGGAGCTGGAAGCCCAGTTGCTGCCGGCCGTCCAGCAGCGCGCGGTCGTCGAACTGTTCGTCGAGGCCGACCCCGAGCGCGACCCGGACGGGCCCGCCACCGCACCGCCGTTCCTCGTCGACATCAGCGAACAGGGGCGCCCCGCGGTGTACGCGCGCCTCGTCGGGCCGTACGAGATCATCGGCCTCGACACCCCCGACGGCGACCGCAGCGCCCTGCTCCACGAGGCCCTCGCGCTGCTGCTCCTGCACCGCGAGGGCGTGCACCCGCGCGTGCTGGCGTCGGCGCTGTGGCCGCGTGGGGTGACCGAGGACGTACGGGACGCCCTCCTCGAACGGCTGCGCGTCTGGCTCGGCACCGACGCCGACGGCGGCCCACGGCTCCGGGCCGACGAGACCGGCCGGCTCACGCTCGCCCGGTCCGTCGTCTCCGACCTGGACGTACTGCGCTCCCTGTACTACGAGGCCACGCAGGGCAAGGGCGTCGGCAGCCGTGCCGTACGCGGACGGCTGCTCACCGACGCGCTCGTCCTCGTCCGCGGCCCGCTGCTCGCCGACCGGCCCGCGGGGCGCTACGGCTGGCTCACCCACGAGATCATCGACGCCCAGCTCCCGCTGCTCGTCGCGGACACCGGGCTCGCCCTGTCCGCGTTCCACCTGGAGAAGGACCGCGCGGAGAAGGCGATCGAGGCGCTCGGCGCCGCCCTCAAGACCGCCCCGGCGGACGAGCGGCTGTGGAACGAACTGCTGCGCGCCACCCACGCCACCGGCGACCCCGACCGGCTGCGCGCCCGCGCCGCCGAGCTGGTCGACCGCAGCGGGGCCCGCGGTCTGCCGCCGCGCACCGAGGCCCTGCTGGACGAGCTGCTCCCCACCTGGCGCGACCGCGCCGCCACGGCGGGATGAACGGCCTCGCGCTGGTCCTCGCCGCCGCGCTGTGGGGCGCGGCGGCGGGCACGCTGCTCCCGCGCGCGGCCTACCGTTTCGCCGTCCCGGAGGGCGAACCGTGGCGCGACCACTGCCCCGAGGAACACCGCCTGCGCGGCTGGCTGGGCCGGACAGCCTGCCCGGCCTGCGCCGCCGCCCGGCCGTCCACCGCCGGCCCCACGCCCGCTCCGGATCCCGGCCGCGCGGTTGCCTTCGGCGTCGACCCCGCGCCGGACTCCGACCCCGCGCCGGACTCCGACCCCGCGCCGGACTCCGACCCCGCGCCGGACTCCGACCCCGCGCCGGGCCCTGCGCCCGCTCCGGCCTCCGCACCCGCGCCTGCTCCGGACTCCGCGCCCGCGCCCGCTCCGGACTCCGGTCCCGTGGTCGTCTCCGACGCCCGTCCCTGGGCCCCCTCCTCCGCCCTTCTCGCCGTCGCCTCCGCCCTCGTGTGTGCCGCTCTCGCCGCCGCCACCGGGGCGCGGCCCGAGGTCGGGGTCTGGCTGCTGCTCGCGCCCGTCGGCGTGCTGCTGGCGGTCGTGGACTTCCGGGTGCGGCGGCTTCCGGACCCGTTGACGCTGCCGTTCGCGGCGGCCGCGCTCGGGCTGCTCGGGGTGGCCGCGCTGCTGCCCGGGCACGCCGGGCACTGGCCCACCGCGCTCTACGGCGCCCTCGCCCTCGGCGCCGGCTACTTCGTGCTGTGGCTGGTCAACCCGGCCGGCATGGGCTTCGGCGACGTCAAACTGGCGCTCGGGGCAGGCGCCGTACTCGGCTGGTACGGCTGGCCGGCCGTGCTGTTCGGCACGTTCGCCGGGTTCCTGTTCGGCGCGCTCTACGGCGGTGCGCTCGTCGTCGTCCGGCGGGCGGGCCGCAAGACGGCGATCCCGTTCGGGCCGTTCCTCATCGCCGGTGCCTGCGCGGGGCTGCTGGCCGGTGCCGTTGCCGGTGCGGCCTGAGGCCGTACGCCGGGGCGGCCTGAGGCCGTAGGCCCGGTGCGGCCTGAGGTCGGGCGGCGACAGGGGCTGACGTAGGCTGGTCCGGTCTGTCCACAACCCTTGACGAAAGGGACGCCCGGTGTCCGAGAAGGCCGACCTCGCTTCTGTTGATGTCACAGCCGTCCTCGACCGTGCCGCCGCAGGTGGGCGGATCACCCCCGAGGAGGCGCTCGTCCTTTACCGGGACGCCCCGCTGCACGCCCTGGGCGCCGCCGCCGACGCCGTACGCCGCCGCAAGTACGCCGGTATCGAGCACATCGCGACGTACATCATCGAGCGGAACATCAACTACACGAACGTGTGCGTCACGGCGTGCAAGTTCTGCGCCTTCTACGCGGCCCCCAAGGACAAGGACAAGGGCTGGACCCGCGACCTGGACGACATCCTGCGCCGCTGCGCGGAGACCGTCGAACTGGGCGGCACCCAGATCATGTTCCAGGGCGGCCACCACCCGGACTACGGCGTGGAGTACTACGAGAAGCACTTCGCCGCCATCAAGAAGGAGTTCCCGAAGCTCGTCATCCACAGCCTGGGGGCGAGCGAGGTCGAGCACATGGCCCGGATCTCCGGGGTGTCGGTCGAGGAGGCCATCACCCGCATCCACGCGGCCGGCCTCGACTCCTTCGCGGGCGCCGGCGCGGAGCTCCTGCCGGAGCGGCCGCGCAAGGCCATCGCCCCGCTGAAGGAGAGCGGCGAGCGCTGGCTGGAGATCATGGAGACCGCGCACCGGCTGGGCGTGGAGTCCACGTCCACCATGCTGATGGGCACGGGCGAGACCAATGCCGAGCGCATCGAGCACCTGCGGATGATCCGGGACGTGCAGGACCGCACGGGCGGCTTCCGCGCGTTCATCCCGTACACCTACCAGCCCGAGAACAACCACCTGAAGGGCCGCACCCAGGCCACGCTCTTCGAGTACCTGCGGATGATCGCCATCGCCCGGCTGTTCATGGACAACATCCAGCACATCCAGGGCTCCTGGCTCACCACCGGCAAGGAGGTCGGCCAGCTGTCGCTGCACTACGGCGCGGACGACCTCGGCTCGATCATGCTGGAGGAGAACGTCGTCTCCTCGGCCGGCGCCAAGCACCGCTCCAACCGCATGGAGATCATCGACCTCATCCGCAAGGCGGGCCGGGTGCCGGCGCAGCGGGCGACGACGTACGAGCACCTCGTCGTCCACGACGACCCGGCGAACGACCCCGTCGACGACCGCGTCGTCTCCCACATCTCCTCCACGGCGATCGAGGGCGGCACCGCGCACCCCGAACTGAAGCTGCTGGCGTCCAACTGAGCCTCCCGGTGACCGTACGACCGAGCGAGCGACCGAGCATCGAACCGAGCGAGCGACCGAGCCTGCCGTGCTGACCCTTCATCTCGCCGAGCGGTCCCCCGAGGCGGCCGTCCTGGTCGACGGGGCGTCCGTCGCCGCCGTCGGCCCGTACGAGGAACTCGCCGCCGCCGCACCCGGGGCGAGGGTGCGGCGCTGGCCCGGCATCCTCACCCCGGGCCTGCTGAACCCGTACGGTCCGGAGCTGCTGGAAGCCACCTACCACCCGGACCCGCGCGAGGCCGACACCCTCGGCACCGAGCCCATCGGCGGGGCACGCGCGGCGGAGATCTTCCGCGGTGATCCCGCACGCCTCGGCGCGAGCGCGCGGCGCGGGGTGCAGCGGATGCTGGCACACGGCACGGTGGCGGTGGCCGGGGAACTGCGGTCGCGGGCCGCCGCCGACGCGGTGCGCCGGGCCGGACTCGCGGTGGGACAGCGGCCCGACCGGCTCCCTGGACCGGCCGCGCTGTCCCCGTCCCCGCTGATCCTGCTGCCGCGGCTCACGGCCGGCGGACCCGCCCGGTTCGCCGTGTTCGACGTCGCCGACCGCGCCGAACTGGTCCGCCGCTCCGCCGCCACCTGCGTGGCCACCGTGCTGGGCGGCCGCCTGGTGTACCGGGCGCGCTGACCGCGGGGCATCTGTCGCGCGAGACCGGACCGCGCGAGACCGGACCGGGCGACACCGGACCGCGAGGCGCCGGACCGCGAGACACCCGTCCGCGCCGCTCACGGGACGCCGCGGCCGGCGGCGGACGGGCGGCTGCAACAATGGCCCGGTGACCCGCGCTTCCCTGAACAAGCAGCCGCACGAAGTCGCCTCGATGTTCGACGACGTGGCGGAACGGTACGACCTGACGAACGACGTGCTGTCACTCGGCCAGGACCGGCGCTGGCGCAAGGAGGTCGCGCGCGCGGTCGACGCCCGCCCCGCGCAGAAGATCCTCGACCTCGCAGCCGGTACGGCCACCTCCTCGCTGCCCTTCACGCGCGCGGGCGCGTACGTCGTCCCCTGCGACTTCTCCCTCGGCATGCTCCAGGTGGGGAAGAAGAAGCACACCTGGCTGCCGTTCACCGCCGGCGACGCGACGAAGCTGCCGTTCAAGGACGACACCTTCGACGCGGTGACGATCTCCTTCGGGCTGCGCAACGTCCAGGACACGGACGCGGCGCTGCGCGAGATGCTCCGGGTGACCCGGCCCGGCGGCCGCGTGGTCATCTGCGAGTTCTCGCACCCGACCTGGGCACCCTTCCGGACCGTCTACACCGAGTACCTGATGCGGGCGCTGCCGCCGGTCGCGCGCGCGGTGTCCTCCAGCCCGGACGCATACGTCTACCTCGCCGAGTCCATCCGCGCCTGGCCCGACCAGCCGGCCCTCGCCGAACGGCTGCGCAAGGCGGGCTGGTCGAAGGTGGCGTGGCGGAACCTGACGGGCGGCGTGGTGGCCCTGCACCGGGGCTTCAAGGCGAGCTGAGCCCGACGGCGGCGTACGGGTCGCCCGGCTCGTCCAGTTCGCGTTGCAGGCCGCCCCGGGGCGGTCCCGGAATGCGTGGCTCGCGCACGCCTCCGCCGCCCTCTCCCGGGCCGAAGTCGAACCACACGTACACCATGGCGTCCGGCGGCACCTCGGCGCCGGGCTGCGGGTACTGGCGTACGACGTACTCGACGACCGTGCGGTGGAAGTCGGGCCGGTCCGGCGCGTTCAGGAACAGGCCCCGAGCCCGGGCCGTCTCGCGCGCGTCCACGGCCATCAGACCGACCAGCCGTGGAACGCGTACTTCGGGTGTATTGGGTGTTATGCGCACAGATGTCACCCCCAGCGGTACTGGCAGGGTAACTCCGGCACGGGCCGCCCGGAAGGCGCTGGTGTCTTTCTGTGACAGTCGGCTACTTTGGGTTACTCGGTGGGTTGCTCGGTGGTGTCGAGCGCGGGCTCGGGGCGTCGAACGCGAGCCGGAAGCAGAGCGCCGGTTCGTTCAGTGCCGGGTGCGTGAAGGTCTCCGCCGGCGTCATGCCGAGCCGCCGGGTCACTGAGATCGACCGCTCGTTGCCGGGCCGTACCATCGCCACCACTCCCGGCACCCCGGCCGCCCGGACGCGGTCCAGCGTCTCGCGCGCGGCCGCGGTGGCGTGCCCCCGGCCCCAGTGCGCCCGGCCGAGCCGCCAGCCGATCTCTATCTCGCCGACCGGCCCCCAGTCCGGCTGCCAGGGCTGGGCGCCCGTGAAACCGATGACCTCCCCGTCGTCGCCCAGCAGGGTCCACAGGCAGAAGCCGTACTCCGCGTCGTGCCGCCGCTGGCGCGCGGTCAGCTCCTCGTACACGGACAACTCCGCGGGCCGGCCGCCGTAGAACTCCATGACCTCCGGGTCGTCGAAGACGCGGTGCCAGGCGAACGCGTCCTCGTGGGTGGGCACGCGCAGCCGTACTGCGGGGAGAGCTTCGTTCACGGGGCAGCCCTTCAGCCGGTGATCGGTTCCGCTGAATAGACTGCCCATGTCCAGTGCCGGCCGGCACGCAGATTCCGAACTTGGGGAGATCCCGCCGTGACCGTCGAGACCGAGCCCCACTCCGAGCCGTACTCCGAGCCCTCCTCCGGGCCCTCGTCCAAGCCGTCCTCCGGGCCCTCGCCCGAGAGCACCGCCGACGTGATCGTCGTGGGCGCCGGCCCGGCCGGGTCCACTACCGCCTACCACCTCGCCCGCGCCGGACTCGACGTACTCCTGCTGGAGAAGACCGAGTTCCCCCGCGAGAAGGTCTGCGGCGACGGCCTCACCCCGCGCGCGGTCAAGCAGCTCGTCGCCATGGGCATCGACATCTCCGAGGAAGCCGGCTGGCTGCGCAACAAGGGCCTGAGGATCATCGGCGGCGGCACCCGCCTCCAGCTGGACTGGCCGGATCTCGCCACCTATCCGAACTACGGCCTCGTCCGCAAGCGCGACGACTTCGACGAGCAGCTCGCCCGCAACGCCCAGAAGGCCGGCGCCCGCCTCTACGAGCGCTGCAACGTCTCCGGCCCGGTCGTCGACGACCGCACCGGCCGCATCACCGGCGTGACGGCCAAGCTGGGCGAGGAGAAGCGCGAGGTCACCTTCCACGCGCCGCTGGTGGTCGCCGCCGACGGCAACTCCACCCGGCTCTCCCTCGCGATGGGCCTGCACCGCCGCGAGGACCGCCCGATGGGCGTCGCCGTGCGCACCTACTTCACCTCGCCCCGCCACGACGACGACTATCTGGAGTCCTGGCTGGAGCTGTGGGACCGGCGCGGACCCCAGGACCGCCTGCTGCCCGGCTACGGCTGGATCTTCGGCATGGGCGACGGCACCTCCAACGTCGGTCTCGGCGTCCTCAACACCTCCGCCTCCTTCAAGGACCTCGACTGGCGCGAGATCCTCAAGGCCTGGTGCGCCTCCATGCCGGAGGACTGGGGCTACACCCCCGAGAACATGACCGGCCCGATCCGCGGCGCCGCCCTGCCCATGGCGTTCAACCGGCAGCCGCACTACACGCGCGGGCTGCTGCTCGTCGGCGACGCCGGCGGCCTGGTGAACCCCTTCAACGGCGAGGGCATCGCCTACGCCATGGAGTCCGGCCAGCTCGCCGCCGAGGTCATCGTCCAGGCCCTCGGGCGCGCCACCCCGGCCCAGCGTGAACTCGCCCTGCAGCGCTACCCGCGCGTCCTGAAGGACACCTACGGCGGCTACTACACCCTCGGCCGCGCCTTCGTGAAGCTCATCGGAAACCCGAAGGTCATGCAGATCGCCGCCCAGCGGGGCCTGACCCACCCCGTGCTGATGAAGTTCACCCTCAAACTGCTGGCCAACCTCACCGACCCCACGGGCGGCGACGCGATGGACCGCGTCATCAACGGCCTGAGCAAGGTGGCCCCGAAGGCGTGATGAGCCTTCGGGGCGGGGTGGTCGGCGGGGCCTAGGGCCGGCTCAGCTCCGTCGCCTTGGCGGCCCGGCGGGCGATCACCTCGTCCCGCTGGGCCGCCATCTGCCGCAGGGCGTCCTTTTTCTCCCGCTTCGAGAGGCGGTCGAGATAGATGTGGCCGTACGTGTGGTCGGTCTCGTGGGCGAGGCAGCGCGCGAAGTAGCCCGTGCCCTCGACGGTGAGCGGCCGGCCGTCCCTGTCCTGCCCGTGGACGACGGCCCGGTCCGGCCTCGGTACGGCCATGACGACGCCCGGCACCGACAGGCAGCCCTCACCGTCGTCGATCAGCCGCCGCCCGGCCGCACCGGAGTGCTCAAGCACCGGATTGACGACGTGTCCGACATGTCGGACTCCTTCGTCATCGGGGCAGTCGTACACGAACAGCCGCAGACCGACCCCCACCTGATTCGCCGCCAGACCCGCTCCGTCCGCGGCGTACATGGTGAGGAACATGTCGTCGATGAGTGCGGCGAGGTCGGGGCCGAACTCCGTGACGTCCCGGCACGGCCGGTGCAGGACCTCCTCGCCGACCTCGGTGATACGGCGCACCGCGCCGCGTCCCGCCTCCGGGGCGTACCTGGGGTAGTGGTCGGCGGGGCTTCCCTGAACGAACACGCGTGGCATCGCGCTGCCTCCTTGCCTTCTGGACGGACCGCCCGTGCGGCGGCCCGTGCCAGAGGATGCCAGGAGACGAGCAAGGGCCGCTGCCCCCGAGCGGCTGCGGCCCTGCGTGCCCGTGTGAGAGGCGTGGAGGTGCTCAGAGCACCCGCACGGCCCCGCTCGGCGGGTCGTACGACAGCGGCTTCTCCACGACCCCGCTGGAGGGGTTCTGCGCGCCGACGAACATGCCGTCGCCCACGTACACCGCGACGTGGTACGCGCTGCCCGCGCCACCCCAGTACAGGATGTCGCCCGGCTGCAGGTTGCTCAGCGACACCTGGGTGCCGGCGGTCGACTGGTCCTGGGAGACGCGCGGCAGGCTGATGCCCACCTGCTTGAAGGCCGTCTGCACCAGGCCGGAGCAGTCGTAGGCGGACGGGCCGGTGGCGCCGGAGACGTACGCCTTGCCGATCTGCGCCTTGACGAAGGAGATGACGGCGGCGGCCGAACCGGTGGCCGTCGAGCTGCCGGTGGAGGTGCCGACGGAGGTGCCCGTGCCCGCCGAGGTGGAGAGCGTGGTCCGCTCTGTGCTGCGCGAGGCGCGCTCGGCGGCCTTCTTGCGGGCGGCCTCCTCTGCGGCCTTGCGCTTGGCCTCAGCCTTCTGCTTCGCGTCCGCGAGGTCCGCCTTGGCCTGCTTCGCGGCCTTTGCGGCGGCCGTGTCACGCTCGGCCTGCAGCGCGTAGTTCGCGGCGGCCTGCTGCGTGGCGTCCGCGGACTGGGCGACCTGAGTGGCCAGGTCGGCCGTGAGGGTGGGCAGTTCGAGGGTCTGCGTCACCGGCTCGGCGGCGTTCGCCGAGCCGGAGGCCCCGGCCACTGCCAGGGTGCTGAGGACGCCACCGGCAACTCCGGCCCGCATCGCGACTTTCGACGCGCTGCGGCGGGGTTTCCGGTGGCTGCGTATGTGAGCGGTGTGGGACATGGGAACAACCGGTACCAGGGGCTCCTTCATATCTTCAAGAAACGTGTGCTGCGCCACAGTTGCTCAATCCGGGCCCCGAATGCCCGGCGCGTCACTCTTTATTGACGCCGTAACGGACATTGCGGACGCAGGTGATCAAGCCCATGATCACGGTCTTTCATCATTACGCCCGAATTGCCCCGCACTTACCACTGGTTGGGATGGATGGCCAAGCCCGGCTCTCATCCGCCTCTCATGGATGTGGCGGAGGTCACGGAACGGTTACCGGAAGGGCGGCGTCCCGCGCGGGAGGGAGTTCGTGAACGCGTGCACGCGCCGGATGGCGTCCACTTCGGTGCCCCAAGCTCCCTCTGATGTGTGAACGGGACCCTCTACCAGCCCGCCCGGTCCAGCACCAATTTGCATGCAGGAGAACTCTCTTGATATTGAGACGACCCCTCCGGCCTGCGACGACGAGCGGAATTGTCACTTCTGGTGATCACCTGAACGCTTCGCGTATGAAGATCACCCATCATCCGACTTCATGATCCTTCGTCAGGTGGTGGAGATCACAAAGCTTGTGGAATACCCCGTGTCGCAGATCACAGAGCGGCGGGCATAAGATGCGTGGCAGTTGGGCTTGTGACCTGCTTCACATGTTCTCGATCTTCGTCCGGGACGAGCGGGGCGAGAGGGGTCGGTGGGACCGGTGAGACAGAGCGTGAGTCCGATGCAACCGCCAGCAGTCAGCGCCGACTGAGAGGAGCGAGGAGCGGTGAACGCGTATGCGCCCATCCTCGTACTGGGAGCCCTCGGGGCAGGCTTTGCGATCTTCTCCGTGGTCATGGCCACGCTGATCGGTCCGAAGCGGTACAACCGCGCCAAACTCGACGCCTACGAGTGCGGCATCGAGCCGACCCCCACGCCGGCCGGCGGCGGGCGCTTCCCCATCAAGTACTACCTGACGGCGATGCTCTTCATCGTCTTCGACATCGAGATCGTCTTCCTCTACCCCTGGGCCGTCACCTTCGACGCCCTGGGTGTTTTCGGGCTCGTGGAGATGCTGCTCTTCGTGCTCACCGTCTTCGTCGCGTACGCGTACGTATGGCGGCGCGGCGGCCTGGAATGGGACTGAGGGGCCTTAGGACATGGGACTCGAAGAAAAACTGCCGAGCGGATTCCTGCTGACCACCGTCGAGCAGGCCGCGGGCTGGGTGCGCAAGGCGTCCGTCTTCCCGGCCACGTTCGGCCTCGCCTGCTGCGCCATCGAGATGATGACGACCGGCGCCGGCCGCTATGACCTCGCGCGCTTCGGCATGGAGGTCTTCCGCGGCTCGCCGCGCCAGGCCGACCTGATGATCGTCGCCGGCCGGGTCAGCCAGAAGATGGCGCCGGTGCTGCGGCAGGTCTACGACCAGATGCCCAACCCGAAGTGGGTGATCTCCATGGGCGTCTGCGCCTCCTCGGGCGGCATGTTCAACAACTACGCCATCGTCCAGGGCGTCGACCACATCGTCCCCGTCGACATCTACCTGCCCGGCTGCCCGCCCCGCCCCGAGATGCTGATGGACGCGATCCTCAAGCTCCACCAGAAGATCCAGTCCTCCAAGCTCGGCGTGAACGCGGCGGAAGCCGCCCGCGAGGCGGAGGAGGCGGCGCTCAAGGCCCTGCCCACGATCGAGATGAAGGGGCTGCTGCGGTGAGCGACGGAAACGGCACCAACGGCACAGGCGGGTCGAACGGGGTGAACCCCGAGAAGGACCTCTCCGCCTCCAACCTCCCCGGACAGCGCGGCCAGGGCGGCGAGGAGATCCGCGTCCAGCGCGGCATGTTCGGCACCGCGGGCGGCGGCGACACCTCCGGCTACGGCGGCCTGGTCCGCTCGGTCCGGCTCCCCGGCCCGGCCACCCGCCCCTACGGCGGCTGGTTCGACGAGGTCGCCGACGAACTGGAGGGCGCCCTGGAGGAACAGGGACTCCTGCCCGGCAACGCCCTCGAGAAGACGGTCGTCGATCGCGACGAGATCACCTTCCACGTCGAACGCGAACACCTCGTCCGCGTCGCCCGCACCCTGCGCGACGACCCGGCCCTGCGCTTCGAGCTGTGCACCGGCGTCAGCGGCGTCCACTACCCGAACGACAAGGGCCGCGAGCTGCACGCCGTCTACCACCTGCGCTCGATCACCCACAACCGGCTGATCCGCCTCGAAGTCAGCGCCCCCGACAGCGACCGGCGTATCCCGTCCCTGGTCTCCGTGTATCCCACCAACGACTGGCACGAACGCGAGACCTACGACTTCTTCGGGATCGTCTTCGACGGCCACCCGGCCCTGACGCGGATCATGATGCCGGACGACTGGCAGGGCCACCCGCAGCGCAAGGACTACCCCCTCGGCGGCATCCCCGTCGAGTACAAGGGCGCCCAGATCCCGGCTCCGGACCAGCGGAGGTCGTACTCGTGAGCAGCACACACCCGTCGTCCGCCTCCGCGCGGGAGACCACCGAGGGCACCGTGTACACGGTCACCGGTGGCGACTGGGACGAGGTCGTCCAGTCCGCGGCCCGCGCCGACGACGAACGCGTCGTCGTCAACATGGGTCCCCAGCACCCGTCCACCCATGGAGTGCTCCGGCTCATCCTGGAGATCGAGGGCGAGACGGTCACCGAGGCCCGCTGCGGCATCGGCTACCTCCACACCGGCATCGAGAAGAACCTCGAATACCGGACCTGGACGCAGGGCACCACGTTCGTGACGCGCATGGACTACCTGACGTCCTTCTTCAACGAGACCGCCTACTGTCTCGCCGTCGAGAAGCTCCTCGGCATCGAGGACGAGATCCCCGAGCGCGCGAAGATCATCCGGGTGCTCCTGATGGAGCTGAACCGGCTCTCCTCCCACCTGGTGTGCATCGCCACCGGCGGCATGGAACTCGGCGCCACCACGATCATGATCTACGGATTCCGTGACCGTGAAATGATCCTCGACATCTACGAGCTGGTCACCGGCCTGCGCATGAACCACGCGTACATCCGGCCCGGCGGACTCGCCCAGGACCTGCCGCCCGGCGCGGTGGACCAGATCCGCGAGTTCGTGAAGAAGATGAACAAGAACCTCCCGGAGTACGACGCGCTCGCCACCGGGAATCCCATCTTCAAGGCCCGCATGCAGGACATCGGCTACCTCGACCTGGCCGGCTGCATGGCCCTCGGCGCCACCGGCCCGATCCTGCGCGCCACCGGCCTGCCGCACGACCTCCGCAAGACCCAGCCGTACTGCGACTACGAGACGTACGACTTCGACATCCCCACCGCCGACACCTGCGACGCCTACGGCCGCTTCCTGATCCGCCTGGAGGAGATGCGCCAGTCGCTCAGGATCGTCGAGCAGTGCCTGGACCGGCTGCAGCCCGGCCCCGTCATGGTCGCCGACAAGAAGATCGCCTGGCCCGCACAGCTCGCCCTGGGCCCGGACGGACTCGGCAACTCCCTCGACCACATCAAGAAGATCATGGGCACTTCCATGGAGTCCCTGATCCACCACTTCAAGCTGGTCACCGAGGGCTTCCGGGTCCCGCCGGGACAGGCCTACGCGGCCGTCGAGTCACCCAAGGGCGAACTCGGTGTGCACGCGGTCTCCGACGGCGGCACCCGCCCCTACCGGGTCCACTTCCGCGACCCGTCCTTCACCAACCTGCAAGCCATGGCGGCGATGTGCGAGGGCGGCCAGGTCGCCGACGTGATCGTCGCCGTGGCGTCCATCGACCCCGTGATGGGAGGCGTCGACCGGTGACCACCTCTTCTTCGGAGCGGGGCGTCAGCCTGGGCATGCCCGAACTGCCCGCGCCCGCCTACCCGGACGACGTCCGGGCCCGCCTGGAGGCGGACGCGCGCGAGGTCATCGCGCGCTACCCGGACTCCCGGTCCGCCCTGCTGCCGCTGCTCCACCTCGTGCAGGCCGAGGAAGGGCACGTCACGCGCACCGGCATGAAGTTCTGCGCGGACATGCTCGACCTCACCACCGCCGAGGTCACCGCCGTCGCCACCTTCTACAGCATGTACCGGCGCCGGCCCTCCGGTGACTACCAGGTCGGCGTGTGCACCAACACCCTCTGCGCGGTGATGGGCGGCGACGCGATCTTCGAGACCCTCCAGGAACACCTGGGCGTCGGCAACGGCGAGACCACCGACGACGGCCTGGTCACCCTGGAGCACATCGAGTGCAACGCCGCCTGCGACTACGCGCCCGTCGTGATGGTGAACTGGGAGTTCTTCGACAACCAGACACCCGGCAGCGCCAAGCGCCTGGTCGACGACCTGCGCGCGGGACGGCCCGTGGAGCCCACGCGCGGCGCCCGCCTGTGCACCTTCAAGGAGACCGCGCGGATCCTGGCCGGCTTCCCCGACGAGCGGCCCGGGGCCGTCGAGGAGAGCGGCAGTGCGGGACCCGCGTCGCTGGTGGGCCTCCGCCTGGCCAGGGGAGAGGCCGCACCCGCGCGCGTGGTCCATCCACGCGACGGCGGTCCGCACGAAGGCGGTCCGCATGACGCCGGGGCGCACGACGCACCGCGGGACGAGGTGCCCGAGCCGTCGCCGGCCGAACACCCCAGCTCTCATGACGCGCCGCAGGACACCTCGGCCTCCGACCCGGCTCATCCGGCAGGGCCTACCGCCGAGGAGGGGGAGTGATGACCGTGGCACCCGAACTGAAGGACACGAGCCCCGAGAAGCTGCTCGCACCCGTGCTGTCGGCCTTCTGGGACGAGGACCGGGCCTGGTCTCTGGACGTCTACCGGAGGCACGAAGGGTACGAGGGACTCCGCAAGGCGCTCGCCATGTCACCGGACGACCTGATCGCGTACGTCAAGGACTCCGGTCTGCGCGGCCGCGGCGGCGCGGGGTTCCCGACGGGAATGAAGTGGCAGTTCATTCCCCAGGGTGATGGAAAACCGCACTATCTAGTTGTCAACGCCGACGAATCGGAGCCCGGGACCTGCAAGGACATCCCGCTCCTCTTCGCGAACCCGCACAGCCTCATCGAGGGCATTGTGATCGCGTGTTACGCCATCAGGTCGTCGCATGCCTTCATCTATCTGCGTGGCGAAGTCGTCCCCGTTCTGCGGCGGTTGCACGAGGCCGTGCGCGAGGCCTACGAGGCGGGCTACCTCGGCGAGAACATCCTGGGCAGCGGACTCGACCTCGAACTCACCGTGCACGCGGGTGCGGGCGCGTACATCTGCGGTGAGGAGACCGCACTGCTCGACTCGCTCGAAGGCCGCCGTGGTCAACCGCGGCTGCGTCCCCCCTTCCCTGCGGTGGAAGGCCTCTACGCCTGTCCGACTGTGGTGAATAACGTCGAATCGATCGCGTCAGTTCCCGCAATCCTGAAAAACGGGAAAGACTGGTTCAGATCGATGGGCAGCGAGAAGTCTCCCGGCTTCACGCTGTACTCGCTCAGCGGCCACGTCGCCGGCCCCGGCCAGTACGAGGCGCCCCTCGGCATCACACTCCGTCAGCTCCTCGACATGAGCGGCGGGATGCGCCCCGGCCACCGGCTGAAGTTCTGGACGCCCGGCGGCTCCTCGACCCCGATGTTCACCGACGAACACCTCGACGTCCCCCTCGACTACGAGGGAGTCGGCGCCGCCGGTTCCATGCTCGGCACGAAGGCCCTGCAGTGCTTCGACGAGACGACCTGCGTGGTGCGGGCGGTGACCCGCTGGACCGAGTTCTACGCCCACGAGTCCTGCGGCAAGTGCACACCCTGCCGCGAGGGGACGTACTGGCTGGTGCAGCTGATGCGGGACATCGAAGCCGGCAAGGGCAGCATGTCCGACCTCGACAAGCTGAACGACATCGCCGACAACATCAACGGCAAGTCCTTCTGCGCCCTCGGTGACGGCGCCGCCTCACCGATCTTCTCCTCGCTGCAGTACTTCCGCGAGGAGTATGAGCAGCACATCACGGGCCGGGGCTGCCCCTTCGACCCGGCGAAGTCGACGGCCTGGGCGGACCGCCCGGAGGTGAACGCATGACCGTGACCACGAGTGCTCCCACCGGAGGGGGAGAGGCGGCGGTCCCGCCGGAGGACCTCGTCACGCTGACCATCGACGGCATCGAACTCAGCGTGCCCAAGGGCACCCTGGTCATCCGCGCCGCCGAACAGCTCGGCATCGAGATCCCCCGCTTCTGCGACCACCCCCTCCTGGACCCCGCCGGCGCCTGCCGGCAGTGCATCGTCGAGGTCGAGGGCCAGCGCAAGCCGATGGCGTCCTGCACGATCACCTGCACCGACGGCATGGTCGTCAAGACCCACCTCACCTCGCCGGTCGCCGAGAAGGCCCAGAAGGGGGTGATGGAACTCCTCCTCATCAACCACCCCCTCGACTGCCCGGTCTGCGACAAGGGCGGCGAGTGCCCCCTGCAGAACCAGGCCATGTCGCACGGAAACGCCGAGTCCCGCTTCGAGGGCAAGAAGCGGACCTACGAGAAGCCTGTGCCGATCTCCACGCAGGTCCTGCTCGACCGCGAGCGGTGCGTGCTGTGCGCCCGCTGCACCCGCTTCTCCAACCAGGTCGCCGGCGACCCGATGATCGAACTGATCGAACGGGGCGCCCTCCAGCAGGTCGGCACCGGCGAGGGCGACCCCTTCGAGTCGTACTTCTCCGGCAACACCATCCAGATCTGCCCGGTCGGCGCGCTGACCTCGGCGGCCTACCGGTTCCGCTCCCGCCCGTTCGACCTGATCTCCTCGCCGTCCGTGTGCGAGCACTGCGCGGGCGGCTGCGCCACCCGCACCGACCACCGGCGCGGCAAGGTCATGCGGCGGCTCGCCGCCGACGACCCCGAGGTCAACGAGGAGTGGATCTGCGACAAGGGACGCTTCGCGTTCCGGTACGCCCAGCTCAAGGACCGCCTCGAAACCCCGCTCGTGCGCAACGCCGAGGGCGTCCTCGAACCCGCCTCCTGGCCGGAAGCCCTCGAAGCGGCCGCGCGCGGGCTGACCGCCGCCCGCTCCCGCGCCGGCGTCCTCACCGGAGGCCGACTCACCGTCGAGGACGCCTACGCGTACAGCAAGTTCGCACGCGTGGCCCTCGACACCAACGACATCGACTTCCGCGCGCGCGTGCACAGCGGAGAGGAAGCCGACTTCCTGGCGTCCCGCGTGGCCGGCCGCGGCCGTGACCTCGACGGTACGGGCGTCACGTACACCTCCCTGGAGAAGGCGCCCGCCGTCCTGCTCGTCGGCTTCGAGTCGGAGGAGGAGGCACCTGGCGTCTTCCTGCGGCTGCGCAAGGCCTGGCGCAAACGCAAACAGCGCGTCTTCGCGCTGGCCACGCACGCCACCCGGGGCCTCCAGAAGGCGGGCGGCACCCTCCTTCCGGCCGCCCCCGGCACCGAGACCGAATGGCTGGACGCCCTCGCGAGCGGCGTCGGCCTGGAGGAGCCCGGCGCACAGGCCGCCGAGGCGCTGCGCACCCAGGGCGCCGTGATCGTCGTAGGAGAGCGGCTGGCCGCGGTCGCCGGCGGACTGACCGCCGCCGCACGCGCCGCCACCGCGACCGGCGCCCAGCTCGTCTGGATCCCCAGGCGGGCCGGGGAGCGCGGCGCCGCCGAGGCGGGCGCACTGCCGTCGCTGCTGCCCGGCGGCCGCCCGGCCACCGACCCGCGCGCGCGGGAGGAGGTCGCCGCCGCCTGGGGGCTGGCCGAACTGCCGCTGCGCTACGGCCGCGACACCCACCAGATCGTCGAGGCCGCCGCCACCGGCGAAATCTCGGCCCTCGTGGTCGCCGGCGTCGAGGTCGCCGACCTGCCCGACCCGGCACGCGCGCGTGAAGCGCTCGACAGCGTCGGCTTCCTGGTGTCACTGGAACTGCGGCCCAGCGAGGTCACCGACCGCGCCGACGTCGTCCTGCCGGTCGCCGCGGTCCCCGAGAAGGCAGGCACCTTCCTCAACTGGGAGGGCAGGGTCCGCTTCTTCGAGGCCACCCTGAAGCCCGACCAGATGACCCGCCGCCTCTCCCCGTCCGACGGCCGCGTGCTGCAGATGCTCGCCGACGCCATGGACGTCCATCTGGGGTTGCCGGACCTGCGCACCACGCGCGCGGAGATCGACCGGCTCGGCGCCTGGGACGGCCCGCGCGCCACCGAACCCATGGAGACCGTGGGCGCGCTGCCCCGTCCGGCCGCCGGCGAGGCCGTACTCGCCGGGCACCGGCTGCTCCTGGACCACGGCGTCCTGCAGGAGGGCGACGAAGCGCTCGCCGGCACCCGGCACGCCGCACGCGCACGCGTGTCCGCCGCGACGGCCGCCGAGGTGGGCGTCGAGGACGGCGGCCTCCTGGCCGTCACCGGTCAGGCCGGCACCGTCGAACTCCCCCTGCTGGTCACCGAGATGCCCGACCGGGTGGTGTGGCTCCCGCTGAACTCCGTCGGCGCGGGCGTCGCCTCCGGCACCGGAGCGGTGCCCGGCTCCCTCGTCCGTATCGGCCCGGCGGCGCCCGCCGACAAGGCCCCCAAGGAGGTGGAGGCATGAGCCCGTACCTCGCCGCTGAAGACCTCTCGATGTTCGGCAGCGACCCCTGGTGGCTGGTCGTCATCAAGGCGGTGTTCTGCTTCGCCTTCCTGATGGTGACCGTCCTGTTCTCCATCGTCTGGGAACGCAAGGTCGTCGCCTGGATGCAGCTGCGCGTCGGCCCCAACCGGCACGGCCCCTGGGGCATGCTCCAGTCGCTCGCCGACGGCGTGAAACTGATGCTCAAGGAAGACCTCATCGTCAAACGCGCGGACAAGGTGGTCTACGTCCTCGCACCGATCGTCGCGGCCATCCCGGCGTTCATGGCGATCGCGGTGATCCCGTTCGGCCCGGCCGGCAACGAGATCTCGATCTTCGGTCACCGCACCGCGATGCAGCTGACCGATCTGCCGATCGCGATGCTCTACATCCTCGCGGTCGCCTCCGTCGGCATCTACGGCATCGTCCTGGCGGGTTGGAGTTCTGGATCCACCTACCCCCTGCTCGGCGGCCTGCGTTCCTGCGCGCAGATGATCTCGTACGAGATCGCCATGGGTGCCGCGTTCGCTTCGGTGTTCCTGTACTCGGGGTCGATGTCGACGTCCACGATCGTCGCCCAGCAGCACGACCGCTGGTACATCCTGCTGCTGCCGGTGTCCTTCATCCTCTACATCGTCACGATGGTCGGCGAGACCAACCGCGCCCCCTTCGACATGCCGGAGTCCGAGGGCGACCTGGTCGGCGGATTCAACACCGAGTACTCGTCGATCAAGTTCGCGATGTTCATGCTCGCCGAGTACGTCAACATGGTGACCGTCTCGGCCGTGTCGACGACCCTGTTCCTCGGCGGATGGCGCGCCCCGTGGCCGATCAGCACCTTCTGGGAGGGCGCGAACCACGGCTGGTGGCCGCTGCTGTGGTTCGTCATCAAGGTCCAGTTGCTGCTGTTCTTCTTCATCTGGCTGCGCGGCACCCTGCCCCGCGTCCGCTACGACCAGCTGATGAAGCTCGGCTGGAAGGTCCTCATCCCGGTCTCCGTGACGTGGCTGATGCTGGTCGCGACCGTGCGGGTCCTGCGCAACGAGAACTACGACTTCGCCGACATCGCCCTCTACGTGGGCGGCGCGGTGCTCGCCCTGCTGCTGCTCTCCTTCGTCGCCGACATGTTCCGCGAGAAGGCGAAGCCGGCCGAGCAGCCCGCCGCCGAACAGGCCGGGTTCGACCCGCTGGCCGGCGGGTTCCCCGTACCGCCGCTGCCCGGTCAGGAGCCGCCGCCCGTCCCGAGGCGCCGCTCGCACCGGGAGCGGGAGCTGATTGTCAGTGGTGGGCCGGACACTGTCAGTGACGGATCGACGGATGGAAAGGAGGCGTCCGATGGCTGAGGAGCCCAAGGAGACCAAACCCGGTTTCCTGAACCCCGTGGCCGGCTTCGGCGTGACCTTCAAGGCCATGTTCAAGAAGCGGCTGACCGAGCAGTACCCGGAGCAGAAGAAGACAACGGCTCCGCGGTTCCACGGACGGCACCAGCTCAACCGCCACCCGGACGGCCTGGAGAAGTGCGTCGGCTGCGAACTGTGCGCCTGGGCCTGCCCCGCCGACGCCATCTATGTGGAGGGCGCCGACAACACCGACGAGGAGCGCTACTCGCCGGGCGAGCGGTACGGCCGCGTCTACCAGATCAACTACGCCCGCTGCATCCTGTGCGGCCTGTGCATCGAGGCGTGCCCCACGCGCGCGTTGACGATGACCAACGAGTTCGAGCTGGCCGACTCCAGTCGCGCGGACCTCATCTACACCAAGGAGCAGCTGCTCGCCGGTCTCGAGGAGGGCATGGTCGACACGCCGCACTCGATCTTCCCGGGAACCGATGAACAGGACTACTACCGGGGTCTGGTGACGGAGGCCGCGCCGGGCACCGTACGGCAGGTCGCCCACTCCAAGGGCGAGGTCGTCCAGGAGGGCGACTCCACCTTCGGCGGGACCGAACCGGCGTCGGAGAAGGTGATCGGCCGATGACCGCGCAACTCGCCGCCTACACCACCTCCACCGGTGAGGCCTTCCAGTTCTGGGTCCTCGGCTCGGTCGCGGTGATCGGCGCCCTGTGCACCGTCTTCATGAGGAAGGCCGTGCACAGCGCGCTGTGCCTCGCCGGAACCATGATCATCCTGGCGGTGTTCTACCTCGCCAACGGCGCCTACTTCCTCGGGATCGTGCAGATCGTCGTCTACACCGGCGCGATCATGATGCTGTTCCTCTTCGTGGTGATGCTCGTCGGCGTGACGGCCGCGGACTCGCTGAAGGAGACCATCAAGGGCCAGCGCTGGTTGGCCCTTCTCTGCGGGGTCGGTTTCGGCGTCCTGCTGTTCGCCGGCATCGCCAACGCCTCCCTGAAGGACTTCGACGGCACCGGCCAGGCCAACGCGCACGGCAACGTGGAGGGCCTCGCGACCCTCATCTTCACCAAGTACGTGTACGCGTTCGAACTCACCGGCGCCCTGCTGATCACGGCCGCCGTCGGTGCCATGGTGCTCACCCACCGCGAGCGCACCGAGCGCGCCAAGACCCAGCGCGAACTGTCCGAGCAGCGCATCCGCGAGGGCAAGCACGTACCGCCGCTGCCGGCCCCCGGCGTCTACGCCCGGCACAACGCGGTGGACATCGCGGGCCTGCTGCCCGACGGCACCCCGTCCGAGCTGACCGTCAACAAGACGCTGCGGGAACGCGGCCAGATCCGCGACGTGTCCGCCGAGGCGCTGAACGACCTGCGGTCGCTGGAACAGCGCGCCGAGGAGCGCCTGGAACGCACGGCGATCGAACCGGCGAACACCAAGCGGGCCGAGGAGGCGTCGAAGTGAACCCGGTCTACTACCTGTATCTCGCGGCTCTGTTGTTCACCATCGGCGCGACGGGGGTGCTGATCAGACGGAACGCGATCGTCGTGTTCATGTGCATCGAGCTGATGCTCAACGCGTGCAACCTCGCGTTCGTCGTCTTCTCCCGGATGCACGGCAACCTCGACGGCCAGATCATCGCCTTCTTCACGATGGTCGTCGCCGCCGCGGAGGTCGTGGTGGGTCTCGCGATCATCGTGTCGCTGTTCCGTACCCGCCACTCGGCCTCGGTCGACGACGCCAGCCTGATGAAGCTGTAAGGGGTCGGAAGAATCGTGGACAACCTGATCGCGCTGCTCATCGCGGCGCCCCTGCTCGGAGCGGCCGTCCTCCTGGTCGGCGGCCGGCGCCTCGACGCCGTCGGCCACTGGATCGGCACACTGCTGTCGGCCGCCTCCTTCGTGATCGGCCTGATCCTCTTCGCCGACCTGCTCGGCAAGGGCGCCGACCACCGCACCCTGATCCAGCACCTGTTCAGCTGGGTCCCGGTGGCCGGCTTCCAGGCCGACGTCACCTTCCGCCTCGACCAGCTGTCGATGACGTTCGTGCTGCTGATCACCGGCGTCGGCTCACTGATCCACCTCTACTCGGTCGGGTACATGGCGCACGACGAGCGGCGCCGCCGCTTCTTCGGCTACCTGAACCTGTTCCTCGCGGCGATGCTCCTGCTGGTCCTCGCCGACAACTACCTGCTGCTGTACATGGGCTGGGAGGGCGTCGGTCTCGCCTCCTACCTGCTGATCGGCTTCTGGCAGCACAAGCCCAGCGCGGCCACCGCCGCCAAGAAGGCGTTCCTCGTCAACCGCGTCGGCGACATGGGCCTGTCGATCGCGATCATGCTGATGTTCGCCACCTTCGGCGGCTTCGCCTTCGGCCCGGTCCTCACCCACGCCGGTGACGCCTCCGAGGGCAAGCTCACCGCGATCGCGCTGATGCTGCTGCTGGCCGCCTGCGGCAAGTCCGCCCAGGTGCCGCTGCAGTCCTGGCTCGGCGACGCCATGGAGGGCCCGACCCCGGTCTCGGCCCTGATCCACGCGGCGACGATGGTGACCGCCGGCGTCTACCTGATCGTCCGCTCCGGGGCCATCTTCAACGCCGCGCCGGACGCCCAACTGGCCGTCACGGTCGTCGGCGCGGTCACGCTCCTGTTCGGTGCGATCGTCGGTTGCGCGAAGGACGACATCAAGAAGGCGCTGGCCGGCTCGACCATGTCGCAGATCGGCTACATGGTGCTGGCCGCGGGCCTCGGCCCCATCGGCTACGTCTTCGCGATCATGCACCTGGTGACGCACGGCTTCTTCAAGGCCGGCCTGTTCCTCGGCGCCGGTTCCGTCATGCACGGCATGAACGACGAGGTCGACATGCGCCGCTACGGCGGTCTGCGCAAGTACATGCCGGTCACCTTCGTCACCTTCGGCCTCGGCTACCTCGCCATTATCGGCTTCCCCGGCCTGTCGGGCTTCTTCTCCAAGGACAAGATCATCGAGGCGGCCTTCGCGAAGGGCGGCACCGAGGGCTGGATCCTCGGCGGCGCGGCCCTGCTGGGCGCGGCCATCACCGCCTTCTACATGACGCGCGTGATGCTGATGACGTTCTTCGGAGAGGAGCGTTGGAAAAACCAACCCACTCGCTCCCCGGAGGCGCCGAGCGCCGAGCCGGCCGCCGAACACCAGGGAGAGCACGCCGAGCCGCATCCGCACGAGTCCCCGAAGGTCATGACGATCCCGATGATCCTGCTGGCCGTCGGATCGGTCTTCGCGGGTGGCTTCTTCAGCATCGGCGACCGCTTCCTGCACTGGCTGGAGCCCGTCACCGGCCACAGTGAGGGTGACTCCCCGATCAGCGCCGGCGTCGTCACCGGCGCCACGATGGCCTGCCTGGTCGTCGGCGTCGCCATCGCCTGGGCGCAGTACGGCCGCAAGCCCGTCCCGGCGGTCGCCCCGCGCGGCTCGCTACTCACCCGCGCGGCCCGGCGCGACCTCCTCCAGGACGACTTCAACCACGTCGTCCTGGTGCGTGGCGGCGAGCACCTGACGCGCTCCCTGGTCTACGTCGACCACACCCTGGTCGACGGCGTCGTCAACGGCACGGCGGCCGGCTTCGGAGGCATGTCCGGGCGGCTGCGCCGCCTCCAGAACGGCTTCGCCCGCTCCTACGCGGTCTCGATGTTCGGCGGTGCGGCACTCCTGGTCGCCGCGACCCTGCTGATGAGGGCGGTCTGATACCGATGTCCTTTCCTCTGCTGACAGTGACGGCGGCGCTCCCGGCCGTCGGGGCGGTCGCCACGGCGGCCGTACCGGCCGCGCGGCGCACCGCCGCCAAATGGCTGGCCCTGCTGGTGTCGCTTGCCACGCTCGCCCTGGCGATCGTCGTCCTGGTCCGCTTCGACCCGGGCGGCGCCCGCTACCAGCTCACCGAGTCGCACGCCTGGATCAGCGACTTCGGTGTGCGCTACGAACTGGGCGTCGACGGCATCGGGGCGGTACTGGTCGCGCTGACCGCGCTGCTGATCCCGTTCATCATCCTGGCCGGCTGGCACGACGCTGACCCTGAGGAGACCGGAAACAGGCGTTGGCGGCCGACACAGGGCTACTTCGCACTCATTCTTGCCGTCGAGGCGATGGTGGTCATCTCCTTCGAGGCCACCGACGTCTTCCTCTTCTACGTCTTCTTCGAAGCCATGCTCATCCCGATGTACTTCCTCATCGGCGGCTTCGGCGACCGTGCCCACGGCTCGTATCGATATGCCGCTACCGCGGCGCGGGGCGACGAGACGGCCGCCACGCAGCGGTCGTACGCAGCCGTGAAGTTCCTGCTGTACAACCTGGTCGGCGGCCTGATCATGCTGGCCGCCGTGATCGGCCTCTACGTGGTCGCCGGAAGCTTCAGCCTCCAGGACATCGCGCAGGCACGCGCGAGTGGCTCGCTGCACATGGCGACGAGCACCGAACGCTGGCTTTTCCTCGGCTTCTTCTTCGCCTTCGCGGTGAAGGCGCCCCTGTGGCCGCTGCACACCTGGCTGCCCAACGCCATGCAGGAGTCCACCGCCCCGGTCGCCGTCCTGATCACCGCGGTCGTCGACAAGGTGGGCACGTTCGCGATGCTCCGCTTCTGTCTGCAGCTGTTCCCCGGGGCCAGCAAGTGGGCGACGCCCGTCATCCTGGTCCTGGCCGTCATCAGCATCATCTACGGCGCGCTGCTCGCCGTCGGCCAGCGGGACATCAAGCGCCTGATCGCCTACGCGTCGATCTCGCACTTCGGCTTCATCATCATGGGCATCTTCGCGATGACCAGCCAGGGCCAGTCGGGTGCCACGCTCTACATGGTCAACCACGGCATCTCCACCGCCGCGCTGCTGCTGGTCGTCGGCTTCCTGATCTCCCGGCGCGGCTCGCGGCTCATCGCCGACTACGGCGGTGTGCAGAAGGTCGCCCCGGTACTCGCCGGCACCTTCCTGATCGGCGGCCTGGCGACCCTCTCGCTGCCGGGACTGGCGCCGTTCGTCAGTGAGTTCCTCGTCCTGGTCGGCACGTTCACGCGTTACCCGGTCATCGGCATCATCGCCACCTTCGCCATCGTGCTCGCCGCGCTCTACGTCCTCGTCCTGTACCAGCGGACGATGACCGGACCGGTGAAGCCGGCGGTCTCGGGGATGTCCGACCTCCGCGCGCGTGAGCTGGTGGTCGTCACCCCGCTGATCGTGCTGCTGGTCTTCCTGGGCGTCTACCCGAAGCCGGTCACGGACATCGTCAACCCGGCGGTCAAGCACACCATGTCCGACGTACACAAGAAGGATCCCAAGCCCGCGGTGGAGGCGGCCAAGTGAGCGCAGTTGCCGTCCACAGCCTGTGGACAACAGCGGCCGACCCGATCGCGAAGATCGGCGCGCCGAAGATCGAATACGGTCAGTTGTCGCCGACCCTGATCGTCGTCGGCGCGGCGCTGGTCGGCGTGCTGGTCGAGGCGTTCGTCCCGCGCAAGTCCCGCTACTACGCCCAGCTGTTCGTGTCCGCCGTCTCCCTGTGCGCGGCGTTCGCGGCGGTGATCGCGCTGGCCGCCGACGGATACGGCACCACGAAGGCGCACATCGCGGCCATGGGCGCGATCGCGGTCGACGGCCCGTCGCTGTTCCTGCAGGGCACGATTCTGCTGACCGGTCTCGTCGCCCTGTTCACCTTCGCGGAGCGGCGCCTGGACCCGGAGACGCACGGCAACCGGGTCGACTCCTTCGCCGCACAGGCCGCAGCCGTCCCCGGCGGCGACAGCGAGAAGGCCGCCGTGAAGGCCGGGTTCACCACGACAGAGGTGTTCCCGCTGCTGCTGTTCGCGGTCGCCGGCATGCTGGTGTTCCCCTCGGCCAACGACCTGCTGACACTGTTCGTGGCCCTGGAGGTGTTCTCGCTCCCGCTGTACCTGCTGTGCGCGCTGGCCCGCCGCAAGCGGCTCATGTCGCAGGAGGCCGCGGTCAAGTACTTCCTGCTGGGCGCGTTCGCCTCGGCGTTCACCCTCTTCGGCATCGCGCTCCTGTACGGCTACTCGGGTTCGGTGACGTACGCGCGCATCGCGCAGGTCGTCGACGGCACGGTCACCAACGTCGATCCGGCGCTGGCCAACACCATGGGCAACGACGCGCTGCTGCTGATCGGCGCCGCCATGATCGTGATGGGCCTGCTGTTCAAGGTGGCCGCGGTCCCGTTCCACATGTGGACGCCCGACGTCTACCAGGGCGCTCCGACCCCCGTGACCGGCTTCATGGCAGCGGCGACGAAGGTCGCGGCGTTCGGCGCGCTGCTGCGGCTGCTCTACGTCGTCCTGCCCGGGATGCGCTGGGACTGGCGGCCGGTGATGTGGGCGGTGGCGATCATCACCATGCTGGGCGGCGCGATCGTCGCCATCACGCAGACCGACATCAAGCGGCTGCTGGCGTACTCGTCGGTCGCCCACGCGGGATTCATCCTCGCGGGTGTCATCGCGACCACGAAGGACGGCGTGTCGTCCGTGCTGTTCTACCTGGCGGCGTACTCGTTCGTGACGGTCGGCGCGTTCGCCGTGGTCACGCTGGTCCGCGACGCTGGCGGCGAGGCGACCCACCTGTCCAAGTGGGCGGGGCTCGGCCGCCGTTCCCCGCTGGTCGCGGCGGTGTTCGCGGTGTTCCTGCTGGCCTTCGCCGGTATTCCGCTGACCTCCGGTTTCGCCGGGAAGTTCGCCGTCTTCAAGGCGGCCGCGGGCGGCGGTGCCGTCCCGCTGGTCGTCATCGGTGTGATCTCCTCGGCGATCGCCGCGTTCTTCTACATCCGCGTCATCGTGCTGATGTTCTTCAGCGAACCGAAGGCCGACGGCCCGACCGTGGCCGTTCCGTCGCCGCTGACCATGGCGGCGATCGGCGTGGGCGTGGCCGTCACCGTGGTGCTCGGCGTCGCGCCGCAGTACTTCCTGGACCTGGCCAACCAGGCGGGCGTGTTCGTGCGCTGACCCGGCCGGTACGGCCGTACGGCCCCGGTTCCTCCCGGTGAGGAACCGGGGCCGTCGCGTGCGCGGGGACCCGGAGAGCCCTAGGACATGGAGGACGAGGTCGAGGCGGGGCACTTCACGTCCGGGTTCCACTGGTCGAACATGCCGTTCGGGTTCTTCTTGTAGAGCCAGACGTGCAGGTCGTAGTGGCGCGGCATGCCGGGATAGTGGCCGGGCATGGGGCCGGCGAAGTCGTGTCCGAAGAGGCTGGGACGCTTCTGGTCCTTGCCGGTGACCGGGACGACCCACTCCACGCCGACGAGCCGCCGCTTGCCGTCGGCGCCCTGCTCGTAGAGGAGCCCGCCGGGCTTCTTCGGGTCGAGGGAGCCGTAGTGGGACGGGTTGAAGTAGTGGAAGCCCATGCCGCCCTGGGGGCGGGCCAGACACAGATGGGCCTCGTACCCGTCCGCGGTCGCGAGCGGCAGATAGCGGTACTGGGACGTCGCCGCGTACGCCTCGGCCAGCTGCTCGTCGACGGACATGGACGGGGCGGAAGCGCGCGGGCCGGCGTCGGCGGTGGTGTGCGCGGACGCCGAGACGGGCACGGCGAGCGCCGAGACCAGGGCGAGGGCGGCAGCGGCGAGGCGAGCGATCATGAGGTGGGGCTCCTTGGGACGGTCGGCACGGGAAAAGGGCGGGGACGCGGGGAGAAGCGCGGGCCAGGGGGAAAGGCGGCCGGGCCCCGCTCCGACCCGCTCCAGCAGCCTGTCCCCGGCGGCAGGAGGCGGCTATCCGGGAGGGTCCAATGGGTTGATATGACAAGTGAGGGTCGCCTGTGGACAGTGGTCCGCCGCTGTCGGTGCGGACGCCTATCGTGGACGCAGTGGTCGAGGGACGACGCGAGGGACGACGTACGGGGGACAGGACGATGCGCGGGACAGGCGGGATCAGCGAGATGCCAGGGGCGACAGGACTGCCGGACGCGGCCGAGAGCGAGGCGCTGGCCACGCTGCACCGGGTCTTCGGATACGAGGCCTTCCGCGGCGAGCAGCAAGCCGTCATCGAGCATGTGGTCGCGGGCGGAGACGCCCTTGTCCTCATGCCGACCGGCGGCGGCAAGTCGCTCTGCTACCAGATCCCGGCCCTGGTCAGACCCGGCACAGGTGTCGTGGTCTCACCGCTGATCGCGCTGATGCAGGACCAGGTGGACGCCCTGCGGGCGCTCGGCGTGCGGGCCGGGTTCATGAACTCCACGCAGGACTTCGACGAGCGGCGCATGGTCGAGGCGGAGTTCCTGGCAGGCGAACTGGACCTGCTGTACCTGGCTCCGGAGCGGCTGCGCCTGGACGCCACGCTCGACCTGCTCTCGCGCGGCAAGATCTCCGTCTTCGCCATCGACGAGGCGCACTGCGTGTCCCAGTGGGGCCACGACTTCCGTCCCGACTACCTCGCCCTGTCCCTCCTCGGCGAACGCTGGCCGGACGTCCCCCGGATCGCGCTCACGGCGACAGCCACCCGAGCCACCCACGAGGAGATCACCCAGCGGCTGGGCCTGCCCTCGGCCCGTCACTTCGTGGCCAGCTTCGACCGGCCCAACATCCAGTACCGGATCGTGCCCAAGGCCGACCCCAAGAAGCAGCTGCTGTCGTTCCTCCGGGAGGAGCACGCGGGCGACGCCGGCATCGTGTACTGCCTCTCCCGCAACTCCGTGGAGCGCACCGCCGAGTTCCTGACCGCCAACGGCATCGAGGCGGTGCCGTACCACGCGGGCCTGGACGCCGGCACGCGCGCCGCGCACCAGTCCCGGTTCCTGCGGGAGGACGGCCTGGTCGTGGTGGCGACCATCGCCTTCGGCATGGGCATCGACAAGCCGGACGTCCGCTTCGTCGCCCACACGGACCTGCCCAAGTCCATCGAGGGCTACTACCAGGAGACGGGCCGCGCCGGCCGGGACGGCCTGCCCTCCACGGCCTGGATGGCGTACGGGCTGAACGACGTCATACAGCAGCGCAAGCTGATCCAGTCCGGCGAGGGCGACGAGGCGTTCCGCCGCCGGGCCACGGCCCACCTGGACGCCATGCTCGCGCTGTGCGAGACCGCCCAGTGCCGCCGCGGCCAGCTGCTGGCCTACTTCGGCCAGGAGCCGGACCCGGCGGGCTGCGGCAACTGCGACACCTGCCTCACCCCGCCGGAGACCTGGGACGGCACCGTCGCCGCGCAGAAGATCCTCTCGACGGTCGTCCGGCTCCAGCGGGAGCGCGGGCAGAAGTTCGGAGCCCTGCAGATCGTCGACATCCTGCTCGGCAAGCGCACCGCCAAGGTGATCCAGTTCGACCACGACCAGCTGTCCGTCTTCGGCATCGGCAGCGACCTCGGCGAGGGCGAATGGCGCGGCGCCGTCCGCCAGCTCCTGGCCCAGGGGCTCCTCGCGGTGGAAGGTGACTACGGCACGCTGGTCCTCACCGAGACCAGCGGTTCGGTGCTGCGCGCCGAGCGTGAGGTACTGCTGCGCAAGGAGCCCAAGAAGCCGTCGGGCTCCCGGTCGGGCGGCTCGTCCGGTTCCTCCGGGCGGGGCGCGGGCAAGGCCCGGGCCGTCGCGGCCGAGCTGTCCGCCGAGTTGCTCCCCGCCTTCGAGGCGCTGCGCGCCTGGCGCGCCGAGCAGGCACGCGAACAGGGCGTCCCGGCGTATGTCATCTTCCACGACGCCACCCTGCGGGAGATCGTCACCCGGTGGCCGGCTTCGGTGCGGGAGCTGGGCACGGTCGGTGGCGTCGGCGAGAAGAAACTCGCGACCTACGGCGAGGGAGTGCTGGCGGTGCTGGCCGCCCTGAACGAGTCCGGTGCGGCAGCCGGGGCGTCCCCGGAGCCGGCCCGGTCGGCCGAGGCGGACGACTGGCCCGAGCCGGCGGACGAGCCGGAACCCGACGACTGGATATAGCCCGGATCCGGACGCGGCCAGATCCGGCCGACCGTGCCGTCGCCGACCCGCGTGAGCCGCCGTCGAGGCATTGCCGGGCCCCGGGCCCGGGCGGTGCGGCAGGCTATGGGCAGGGCAGGAACCTCACCAGCCCCGTGCCGCGTACGCCCTGACGTCCGCGTCCGAGTCGGAGGTGGCTGTCGCGAGGGCCGCACGGGCCTCGGCGGTGGTGCGATGCCGGGTCAGGGCCAGGACCGCCGCCTTGCGGACATCGGCGTTCGGGTCGCCGAGGGCCTTGGCGAGGGCCGGTACCGCCGTCTCGGGGGACGCGGCCGACAGGGCGGTGGCGGCGCCCGACCGCACCTGCCAGGCCGGGTCGGCCAGGGCCGCCACGGCGCGGGTGGCGAGAGGCTCCGGGCAGCCGGTGGAGGCCATCGCCTCCAGCGCGGCACCCCGCACCAGCGGGTCGGCGTCCTCGGTGAGCCGGTCCAGGGCGCGGCTGAGCAGTGTCCTGTCCGGCCCGCTCCCGGGCGCCGAACCGACCACCGCCAGGGCCTTGGCCACTGTGACGCGGACCTCCCGGGAGGGATCGTCCGCAGCGCCCGTCAGCGGTGCGACGGCGTCGACCGACACGAGCGCACGTACGGCCTCGACGCGGACGGTGATGTCGGGGTCGTCCAGCAGCACGGCGAACACATCGGCGTCACCCAGCCGCAGGGCGCGCAGGACGTCGACGGCGGCGGCGCGGACCACGGGGTCGGGTTCGGTGAGCGCGCGGGTGAGGGCGTCACCGAGGGCGGGGTCGGGCGGCAGGGTCTCGACGAGTTCGCGCAGTGAGGCCGCGGCGGCGGCGCGGACCTCGGCGTCGGGATCGGCGAGGGCGCCCGCCAGGGCCAGACCGCTGCCCGTCGGCACGGTCTCGGTGAGGACGGAGACGGCTGTACGACGGACCGCGGGCTCGGAGTCGGCCAAGTAGGGCCGGAGGGAAGCCAGATCCGGCTCCTGCTCGGCCAGCTCCAGCAGCTCCAGCAGCCGGGGCGAGGCACTGTTCACGGTGCCCTCGCCGGCGAGCACTGCCGCGCGGGAGGACGTCGGTCCCACCGCGACCGGGGCTGTGTCGCGCGGGCCGGCCGTGGCCACGTCCTCGGGACGGACCTCGCCCAGCCGGCGGGAAGGGCCGCCGACCGGCGTGAACCCTTCGACAGGGACCAGATAGGGAGCCACGGGGCGGGCCGTGAACTCCATGACACCAGAGGGGGACTTGTGCAGGTCGAGATGGTGGAACCAGGAGGCGTCGTCGCGCCGGGGATGGTCGACGCGGTCGTGGTAGAGGCCCCAGCGGGACTCCGTGCGGGCCAGGGAGGCACGCGCGGCCATGTCCGCGCAGTCGCGGATGAAGGTGACCTCGGCGCAGCGCATCAGCTCGTGCGGGGTGCGGGCACCCATCGTGGCGATGTCGGCGCGCATCCGTTCGAAGGCCTCCACGGCGAGGGAGAGCCGGGCCCCGGACTTGGGCGGTGCCACGTAGTCGTTCACGAAGCGGCGCAGTTTGTACTCGACCTGGGGCTGCGGCGGACCGTCAGGATGGCGCAGCGGGCGGTAGATCAACTCGTGCGCCTCACGCACCTGGTCCGCGGGAAGCTCCCCCTGGTACGCCGTGTACTGGGAGGCGTTGGCGCCCGCGAGGTCACCGAAGACGAAGGCGCCGATCATGTAGTTGTGCGGGACGCAGGCGAGGTCCCCGGCGGCGTAGAGGCGGGGGACCGTCGTACGGGCGTGTGCGTCGACGCGGACGCCGGAGGCGGAGTGGCCGCCGCACAGGCCGATCTCGGAGATGTGCATCTCGATGTCGTGGGTGCGGTAGTCGTGCCCGCGGCCGGCGTGGAAGGTGCCGCGGGTGGGCCGCTCGGTGGAGTGCAGGATCGACTCGAGGGCGGAGACCGACTCCTCGGGCAGATGGCTGAGCTTGAGGTACACCGGCCCGCGGTCGCCGGCGACCGCGGCGGCGAACTCGGCCATCATCTGTCCGGACCAGTAGTCGGAGTCGACGAAGCGCTCGCCGTGCCGGTTGACCTGGTAGCCGCCGAAGGGGTTCGCGACGTAGGCGCAGGCGGGCCCGTTGTAGTCCTTGATCAGCGGGTTGATCTGGAAGCACTCGATACCGGTCAGTTCGGCGCCGGCGTGGTAGGCCATGGCGTATCCGTCGCCGGCGTTGGTGGGGTTCTCGTAGGTGCCGTAGAGGTAGCCGGAGGCGGGCAGTCCGAGGCGGCCGCAGGCGCCGGTGGCGAGGACGACCGCCCCCGCGCGGACGGTGACGAAGGCACCGGTGCGGGTGTGGAACCCGACGGCGCCGACAGCCCGCCCGTCGTCCGGCGACGTCAGCACGCGCACCGGCATCACCCGGTTCTCCAGACGAATCCGCGCCCGCATCTCACGACGCCGCAACTGCCGGTACAGGACCTTCTTGACATCCTTGCCTTCCGGCATCGGCAGTACGTACGAGCCGGAGCGATGCACCTGGCGGACCGCGTACGCGCCATGCTCGTCCTTCTCGAACTTGACCCCGTACGACTCCAGTCGCTGGACCATCGCGAACCCGCGGGTGGCCGTCTGGCGGACGGTGGACTGGTCGACGATCCCGTCGTTGGCGCGGGTGATCTCGGCGACGTAGTCGTCGGGGTCGGCGCGGCCGGGGACGACCGCGTTGTTGACGCCGTCCATGCCCATGGCGAGCGCCCCGGAGTGGCGGATGTGGGCCTTCTCCAGGAGGAGGACGTCCGCACCCCGCTCGGCGGCGGTGAGGGCCGCCATGGTGCCGGCGGTTCCGCCGCCGATGACGAGGACGTCGCAGACCAGCTCGTCGGCGTCGCTGACGGCGGGAATCTCCAGGGGGGTTCGCGCGGGGGCGTTCGCGTGGGTGGCCACCAGGGTGCCTTTCAGGTGCCGAGCGAGGAGAGGACGAAGCGGCGCAGGGCCGAGCGGGCCGGGTCGTCGAGGGCGCCGCGCTCGCGCGGGCGGGGAACGTCGTGTACGGCGGACAGCCGGCCGGAGCCGAGGAGCGCCACCCGGTCGCCGAGGAAGAGGGCTTCGTCGACGTCGTGGGTGACGAAGACGACGGTGGCGCCGGTGCCCCGCAACACGTCGACCAGCAGGTCCTGCATGCCGGCCCGGGTCTGGGCGTCGAGCGCGCCGAACGGTTCGTCCATGAGGACCGCCCGGGGGCTGCCGGCCAGCGCGCGGGCCAGTTGCGCGCGCTGGCGCTGCCCGCCCGAAACGCGGTGCGGTACCTGCCGGGCCTGTGCGGACAGCCCGACCCGGGCCAGCCAGGACTCGGCTTCGGTACGGCGGTCCGAGCGTGCCACTCCCTTGATGGCGAGGGGCAGTTCGACGTTGGCGCGCAGCGAGCGCCAGGGCAGCAGCGTGTCGTCCTGGAACACCAGCGCCCGGTCGGCGGACGGGCCGGTCAGTGCGGTGCCGTCCTGCTCGACCGCACCGGCCAGCGGGGAGAGCAGTCCGGCGAGTGTGCGCAGCAGCGTGGACTTGCCGCAGCCGGAGGGGCCGACGACGGTGAGGATCTCCCCGGGCGCGATGTCCAGGTCGACGTCCCGCAGGACGGGGGCGCCCGGCCGGCCGAGGACGGTGGCGCGGAGGGTGAGCCGCGTGCCGCGTCCGGCGTCCGGCAGGGGTGTGGCCGGGGCGGCGGTGACGGTCTCAGACGAGGTGCTCATCGTGGGCCTCCTCGGCGTCGTTCTGGCGCTCGTGCTCGGTTTTGGCCTGGTACTGGGGTTTGCCGTGGGAGGCGGGTTCGACGGTGGCCGGCCGGGGCGCGCGGGCGCGTCCGCCGGGGACGTACGAGGTGCGGGGGAGCCAGCGGGTCAGACGTCGGCCGAGGAGTTCGACGGCCGTGGAGGTGACCCAGCCGAGGACCCCGATCGTGACCATGCCGACGAAGACGCCTGGGTAGTTCACCACCGTGTAGTCCTGCCAGGTGCGGTAGCCCACGCCGTACTGGCCGGAGATCATCTCGGCGGAGATGACGCAGATCCACGACACGCCGATGCCGACCGACAGGCCGCCGAAGATGCCGGGCAGCGCGCCGGGCAGGACGACCGAGGCGAGGATCCGCATCCGGCCGCCGCCGAGCGTGCGTACCGCTTCCTCCCAGACGGGGGCGAGCGCGCGTACCGCGTGCCGGGTGGAGACCAGCACGGGGAAGAAGGCGGCGGTGCACGTGATGAAGACGATGCCTTGCTCGTTGGAGGGGAAGAGCAGGATCGCGACGGGGACGAGCGCGATGGCGGGTATCGGGCGGACGACCTCCAGGACGGGGCCGAGAAGGTCCTCGGCGAGGCGCGAACGTGCCACGAGCACGCCCGTCGTCACGCCCAGGGCTGCGGCCAGCCCGAAGCCGGTGAGGATGCGGGTCAGGCTGTCGGTGAGGTCGGTCCAGTAGTCGGCGCCGGAGAGCCGGTCGCCGAAGGCGCGAGCCACGTCGGTGACCGTCGGGAACTGCGAGAACCGCAGCCACAGGTCGACGTCCAGACCGGTCAGCAACTGCCACAGGCCGAGCGCGGCGGCCAGCGACGCCACGCGCAGGGCATATCGGGCCAGGGGGAACCGGATCATGAGGCCCGCTCCAGTGCTTCTCGGTACGGGACCGTCCGGGCGTCCTGGTGGCCGGAGACGTAGGCCTGGGCGGTCGCCGGGGTGACGAAGGGCAGCAACCGGCTGCCGTCGGCCACCCAGACGGACTTGTCGGCGAACCAGAGGGTGCCGGTGGTGGTGTCGGGGACGTAGGCGGCCCGGATGCCGTCCGGATGCCTGGCGAGGTAGGCCAGCAGTCGCCGGGGGGAGGTGAAGGCCGTTGTCTTCTCGCTGCCCTTGGGCCACACCTCGCTCCGGGCGGGTGGGGGTGCGGCGGTGAGGCGTCGTGTGTAGCCGGCGCCGAGAGCGTGCTTCACGTATTGGTCGTCGACGAAGGAGTCCACGTCGATGTCGCCGGTCAGCTTGGCCGCCTTCAGTACGGATACGTCCTGCTTCAGTGCGGAGACCAGGCGGGGTTTGACGGCCGGGTCGAAGGTGGCGGTGCCGTGGGCGCCGTTGTAGAGGTAGACGACTTCGGCCGGGAGGCCGGTTGTTTCGGCGACTTTCTCGGCGGCGGTGACCGGGTGCGCGTTCAGGTAGTCGGTCGCCTCGGTCTGGGCCTTGAGGAAGGCTTCCAGGACGGTGGGCCGTTGCCCGGCGAAGTCCGCGCGGGCTGTGACCCCGTGGAACGTGGGCAGGTTCAGTTGGGCGCCGTCGTACAGGGCCTTCGCCCTGCCCTGGTAGGCGAGAAGGCCCGGCCAGGCGACGAACTGCGACAACGCGTCCACGTTGCCGGCGGACAGCGACGAAGCCCCCACGGCGGGCTGCTGGTTCAGCTTCGCGATGCCGGTGTTCGGGTCGATTCCGGCGCGCTGCAGCGCCCGTACGAGCGTGCCGTCGGCGGCGGAGCCGATGCTCGTGGAGACCTTCTTGCTCTTCAGGTCCTTCAGGTCCGTCAAAGCGGAACTGGGCGCCGTGACCACGGTGTTGAGGCCGCCACGCAGGTTGTAGCCGGTGACGGAGACCAGGTGGGTGGGGCGGCCGAGTTGCTTGCCGCGGGCGGCGTTGAGCAGGAGCGGGAAGTCGCCCATGGAACCTATGTCGATCTTCCCCGCTGTCATCTGGGCGGTGATCGGGGCACCGGTGGCGTAGTCCTGCCAGTCGACCTTGTACGTGTGGCCGTCGTGCAGGGCGTCGAGCTGCCGCTCGAAGTAGCCGAGGGAGCGCAGGAGCGTTCCGGCGGTGACGGTGTTGATGGTCTTGGACTGGTAGCCGATGGTGACGGTGACCGTGGTGCCGCTGCCTGCCTGAGCGCTGCCGCCGCAGGCGGACAGGGGGAGGAGGAGTACGGCGGCCGACAGGGCGGTTGCTGTGCGTTTCATGGTGGTTCGGCCTCTCACCGGAGCAGGTAGGGCATGTTGACGGTGACGGCTCCGGTGGGGCAGCGGGCCGCGCAGGGGCCGCAGTACCAGCACTCGTCGACGTGCATGTACGCGGTGCCGTTGCTCTCGTCGATGGCGAGGGAGTCCAGCGGGCACATGTCCACGCACAGCGTGCAGCCGTCGATGCACTTCGACTCGTCGATGGTCACGGGCACGTCGGCCCGCTGGGGCACCATGGGCATGGCTGTCTCCAGGAAACGTGCAGGCAGGGGTGGTTGGGGCGCGGTTTAGAGCGACCGGTGCAGCAGGCCGCTCATGGTGATGCGGTCGCCGCGGAAGCGGATGAACTCCAGGTCGACGGGCCGGCCGTCGCCGAGGTGGGTGAGGCGTTCCAGCATGAGGACGGCCGCGCCCCGGGGGGCCTGGAGCACGGCCGCGGAGTGGCTGTCCGCGTTGACCGCCTCCAGGGTGATGTCGGCGTGACCGAGGTGCTGTCCGGTGATGGCTTCCAGCAGGCGGAAGACGTCGGTGTTCTCCAGGTCGGTGCCGAGCAGGGCGGTGCCGAGGTCGAGCGGGATGTAGGTGTCGTCGAGGGAGAGGGGGAGGCCGTTGAGGCGGCGCAGGCGTTCGATGTGGAGGACTTCGGTGCCGAGTGTGACGTGGAGGCGTTCGGCGACCGGGGCCGGTGCGGGGACGGGGCCCATGGCGCGGACCTCATTGGTGACGTGGCCGTGTTCGTGGAGGGTTTCCGCGAGGCCCATCAGTCGGTCGAGCCCATGGGGGTATTTCTGGGCGACGACCACGGTGCCGACTCCCGGCTGCCGCTTGACCAGGCCCTCCGTCCGGAGCAGGTCCAGGGCTTGGCGGACGGTGTTGCGGGAGGTGCGGTAGTCGGTGGCGAGGGTGGACTCGTGGGGGAGGGTGCCGGCCGGGAAGGTGCCGGTGATCAGTTGCCGGCGCAGCAGGTCCGCGAGTTGCCGGGCCCGGTCCGAACGCAGCCGACGCCGGGTGCGGTGGGCGGCGACGGTGGTCGCGGCGCCCGGACCGGCGGAGTCTCGGGGGCGGTCGGTGGCTGGCATGGCTGGAACCATACTCATCCGATAGGGAAAGTGGTGTTGCGGGAATGTTGCGCCACTCAGCGGTCGCCCAACCCCTGCTCTGAACTGCGGCTTTCCAGCGGATTCAGCAGGTTCTGCCACTCAGGACAGTGCCGTCAGCCCCGGCGCGAACGTGATCAGCAGCGGGAGCAACGGCACCAGCGCGGCCACCGTCGTCGTCAGCGCCCGGTGCCGCCGGAGCAGACGCGGAGGCGGCTCCAGGAGCCGGTCCACGCGTTCGCCCAGGAGGCGGCGGCTGGAGGCGCAGGACAGGACGCCGCGGTGCTGGTTCAGTTCGATCAGGGCGAGGGCCGTGGTGAGGTGGCCGCAGCGGCGGGACGCCGTGTCGTCGGCGGCCAGTTCGACCAGGCGGTGCGTCTGGTCGCAGAAGTGGGCGAACAGCGGGACGTGGGGGAAGCCCGTGGCCAGCGCCGTGGACAGGTGCAGCAGCCAGTCGTGGTGGGCGCGGGCGTGGCCGCGCTCGTGCGTGAGGACGGCGTCCAGCTGGTGGTCGGTCAGGCGCTGCAGCGCCCCTGTGGTGACGACCAGTTGCGGCGGGTGGCCCGGCATCCACCAGGCGTCCGGGTACTCGTCCTCCAGCACCAGCATGGGCCCCCGCGCGGCCGGCAGACCCCCGGGCAGGTCCGGGGCGCGGTCCCTCAGGTGGGCCCGGGTCCGGCCGCGGTGTCTGCGGGCCTCGGCGAGTTCCCGGGCCAGCATGGCGGTCGTCCAGGCGGCGCCGCAGGCCAGCAGCACGGTGAGGGCGACCGCCCAGACCGGGGCGGCGGAGAGGTCGTAGGCGGCGGTCACGGCCGGCGGGGCGGGCGCGAAGACCCGGTCGCGGACCGTGTGGAAGACGGCCGCCGCGCCCAGGAGCAGCCCGGTCAGGCAGCTCAGCAGCACTGTCGCGACCAGGCACTGCCAGACCCACAGCGCGACCACGGGTTCCCGTTCCGTCCAGGCGGCCCGGGTCAGCGCGCGCGGGGCCGGTACGGCGGCCGTCAGGCCGACGACGGTCAGCAGGAGCAGGCAGACGGTCATGCCGGGGCTCCGGTTCCTGGTCCGAGAGGGTGCGGGTGTCGGGTGGTACGGGCGACACGGCCCGAAGGCGGGCCACGCGTGCGTGTCCCCGTCAGTATGACGGGGAGAGCCGCCCTGAGTCAGGTGTCGGAGGCGACCGAATCGCCACCGGCGCCACCGTCCGGCCCGCACCCGGTACCCGCCTTCCGGTACCCCTCGGCCTCGGGCCCGTTCAGCCCGCCACGATCCGCCCGCGGACCTCGCCGAGACCCACGCGGACCCCGTCCGCGCCGGGTGCCCACGCCGTCAGGGTCACCTCGTCGCCGTCCTCCAGGAAGGCACGCTTGCCGTCGGGGAGTTCCAGGGGCTCGCGACCGTTCCAGGTCAGCTCCAGCAGCGAGCCGCGCTGGGCCGGCTCGGGGCCGCTCACCGTGCCCGAGCCGTACAGGTCGCCGGTGCGCAGGGAGGCGCCGTTGACCGTCATGTGGGCGAGCTGCTGGGCGGCCGTCCAGTACATGGTGGAGAACGGCGGCTCGGACACCACGTGGCCGTTGATGGCGACGGAGATCCGCAGGTCGTAGCCGCCGGGGTCCACCTCGGGCGCCGCGTCGTCCAGGTAGGGCAGCAGGGTGTGGGTGCGCTCCGGTGGGGCCACGCGCGCGTCCTCCAGCGCCTCCAGGGGGGTGATCCACGCCGACACCGACGTGGTGAAGGACTTGCCGAGGAACGGGCCGAGGGGGACGTACTCCCAGGCCTGGATGTCGCGCGCCGACCAGTCGTTGAGCAGGCACAGCCCGAAGACGTGCTCCCGGAAGTCGCCGAGTGCGACCGGCCGGCCCATGGCGGAGGGCGTGCCGACGACGAAGCCGACCTCGGCCTCGATGTCGAGCCGGACGGACGGGCCGAAGACGGGTGCCGGGTCGGCCGGTGCCTTGCGCTGGCCGGAGGGCCGTACGACGTCGGTGCCGGAGACGACGACCGTGCCGGAGCGGCCGTGGTAGCCGATCGGCAGATGCTTCCAGTTGGGGGTCAGCGAGTCCTCGGCGTCCGGGCGGAAGATCTGGCCGACGTTGCGGGCGTGGTTCTCGGAGGCGTAGAAGTCGACGTAGTCCGCCACCTCGAACGGCAGGTGCAGGGTGACCTGCGACAACGGGTGGAACAGCGGCTCGATCGTCTCGCGGTGCGCGGGGACGGTCACCCAAGCGGTGAGGGCGCGCCGCACGTCCGACCAGGTGGTGCGGCCGGCGGCGAGCAGCGGGTTGAGGGTGGGCCGGGCGAGCAGGGAGGCGTAGGGCGAGCCGAGTGCGGTGGCCGCGGTTCCGGCGTCGAGGACGTGGTCACCGAGGCGGACGCCGACCCTCCGCTCCGTGCTGCCGGAGGGCGAGAACACGCCGTAGGGAAGGTTGTGCGGACCGAAGGGGTCGCCCTCGGCAACGTCGAAGGGGGGCATGGGGTGCTGCCTCACTCTCTTCCTGGCCATGCGTGGCGTTGCGTTCCATGGGGTGGCGTCACACATGATCGCTCCGGTGACGCCGCTGTGTTCCATGTGGTCGCGCCACACGTTACGGGTGTGCCGGGTGTCTTGGGCAGTGCCCCTTGGGATGCGCGGGCGGTGTCCCGGACGGTGTCTAAAGAGTTCGCAATGTCCGAAAGGGCCTTGTGGGAGTGGGCAATTCCGGCTTAGCGTCCTTTGGGGACACGGACGGGGTGGATCCGGTCCGTAGGGGGACACGTGGGGGGACCCGTGGCCGTACATTCCGTCGGTGTGCCAGTCGAGGCGGACCGTGAAGTGCCCGGACTGATCGTCAAGTTCGGCGACTACCCGCTGCACCACGGCGGCGTGGGCGCGATCCGCAGCCTGGGCCGTCTGGGCGTCCCCATGTACGCGATCACCGAGGACCGCTACACGCCGGCCGCCGCCTCCCGGTACCTCACCCGGGCGTTCGTGTGGCCGACGACCGGCGCGGAGGACCCGGGCCATCTGGTCGACGGCCTGCTGCGCGTCGGGCGGCGCATCGGCCGGCCGGCCGTCCTCATCCCCACGGATGAGGAGGCCGCCGTCCTGATCGCCGAGCACCAGGACGAGCTGGCCGGCTCGTTCCTCTTCCCGCGCGTGGAGCCCGGACTGCCCCGCCGGCTGGCCAGCAAGCAGGGGCTGCACGAGTTGTGCGTGGAGCACGGCCTCGCGACGCCCGCGGCCGCCTTCCCGCAGTCGTACGAGGACATCGCCGCGTTCGCGGGAACGGCGCGCTTCCCGGTGGTGGCCAAGAACCGTGAGGCGTTCGTCCGGCGCACCCGGCCCGCGGTGAACGGCACCACGAGGATCGCCACCCGCGCGGGGCTGCTCGAACTCGCCCGTGACTGGGGCGAGCGGCCGGGGGTGATCCTCCAGGAGTACCTGCCGAGGGAGGAGGCCGAGGACTGGATCGTGCACGCCTGTTTCGACGCCGACTCCGCCCCGCTCGCCCTGTTCACCGGGGTCAAGGTCCGTTCCTGGCCACCGCACGCGGGCATGACGGCGAACGCGTACGTCGTCGACAACCCGGAACTCGCGGACCTCGCCGCACGTTTCATCAAGCAGATCGGCTTCAGCGGCATCATCGACCTGGACCTGCGTTTCGACCGGCGCGACGGACAGTACAAACTCCTCGACTTCAACCCCCGCATGGGCGCCCAGTTCCGGCTCTTCGAGAGCGAGTCGGGCGTGGACGTCGTACGGGCACAGCACCTGCACCTGACCGGCCGTCCCGTTCCGGAGGGGGAGCAGCGGGCCGGCCACCGCTATGTCGTGGAGAACATCGACCTGCCCGCCCTCCTCGCCTACCGCCGCAGCGGTTATACGACGCCGCACGCGCCGGCGCGGGCGAGCGGGACGGAGCTGGCCTGGTTCGCGGGCGACGACCCGCTGCCGTTCCTCACGATGCTCGCCCGCTTCGTGCGTCCGGGCGCGAAGCACCTCTACCAGCTGTGGCGGACCAACCGCCGCGGCGGCCACACCACCGCGAAGTAGGCACGTCACAGGACCACGGCGAAGTAGTCACAGGCACCACCGCGAAACAGGCAGGTCACCGCACCACCGCGAAGTAGGCAAGGCCACGAAGGTGGCGCACCGCGTTCCTGGGGAGGGACTTCGTGATCCGACCGGTTGCAGTCATCGGGGCCGGGCCGTTCGGCCTGTCCACCGCCGCCCATCTGCGGGCGCGCGGCATCCCCGTCCGCGTCTTCGGCGACCCCATGGTCAGCTGGCGCGACCACATGCCCGAGGGCATGCTCCTGAAGTCGACCCCGGTCGCCTCCAGCTTCGACTGCCCGCAGCCCGGCCACACCCTGGGCGACTACTGTGACGCCGCCGGCATCCGCCGGCTGGTGACCGACGAGGACATCATCCCGGCGGAGACGTTCATCGGCTACGGCGAGTGGTTCCAGGAGAAGCTGGTGCCCGGCCTGGAGCGGGTGCGGGTCGTCTCCGTGGACCGGGACAAGAGCGGCGCCTTCGAACTGAAGCTGGACTCGGGTGAGTTGTTCACCGCACGTGCGGTGGTGGTCGCCACCGGCCTGTCGGGGCTGGAACACCTGCCGGCGGAGCTGGCGGGGGCCGCGCCCGACGGGCCCGCCCCGACCGCTCCGCTCTCCCACAGCTCCCAGCACCACGACCTGAGCCGCTTCGCCGGCAAGGACCTGATCGTCATCGGCGCCGGCCAGTCCGCCCTGGAGACGGCGGCGCTGGCGGCGGAGGCGGGCGCCCGGGTGCGGGTGGTGGCGCGCGGACGCGGCCGGGTCGCCTTCGGGGCGCCGCCGTGGAAGCAGCCGAGGCTCCGCCCCGAGTCGCCGTTCGGCCGCGCGTGGTCCCTGTGGGCGCTCAGCTACTACGCCGACCCCTACCGTTTCCTCCCGGAACAGACCCGGCACTATCTGGTCCGCCGGGTTCTCGGTCCGCTCGGCGCCTGGTGGCTGCGCGAGCGCTTCGAGGGCACCGTGCAGGTCACGGACGTGGCCCGGGTGGCGGGCGCGGAGGCGCCGGACGGCCGTCCCGTGCTCACCGTCCGCACGCACGGCGGCCGCAGCGAGCGGCTGACCGCCGACCACGTCATCGCGGCCACCGGTTACCGCGTGGACATCGCGGCGATGGACTTCCTCGGCCACGAGCTGCGCACGCGGCTCGCGGTGAGCCGGGGCGCGCCCAGGCTCGGCGCCGGCTACGTCTCCTCCGTGCCCGGCCTGTACTTCACCGGTCTTCCGGCGGCGTCCTCGTTCGGGCCGGTGATGCGGTTCGTCTGCGGCACGGAGTTCGCCTCCCCACGGCTGGCGAAACACCTGGCGGCAGCACACGGCTGACGGCCGGGGCTGACGGCCCCCGGCGGACCGCCGCCGGGGGAGGCGCCCCGCGGTGACCGCCGCCGGGAGGATGCATGCCCTGGCGGACCGCCGCCGGACGATGCGTCCCGGCGTCCTCGCGCCGGTCCGTCGCAACGCCCGCCCCCCGTGTCCCGCGCGCCTCCGGTCCCCGTGCGGCGCCATCACGGCGCCCGCGGGCACCACTTGGGGGCAGCGGGCACACAACTGAGCGAAAGGACAGGGTGAGTCGGTGGGGCGCGATGTCCGTATTCTCTGATCATGGCCGCCTCCCCCGCATATTCACTCGTCGCCACCGACCTGGACGGAACGCTGCTGCGCGGTGACGACACCGTCTCCGAATGGTCGCGCGCCGCGCTCGCGAGGGTGGCGCGCGCCGGGGCACGGCACCTGGTGGTCACCGGCCGCCCGGCACCGAGAGTGCGGCCGCTCCTCAAGGAGCTGGGCTGCACGGGGCTCGCGGTGTGCGGACAGGGCGCGCAGGTGTACGACGCCGGCGCCGGCCGTCTGCTGTGGTCCGTCCGCCTGGACCGGGAGCTGGCGGAAACCGCGCTCGGCAAGATCGAGGCCGAGGTGGGCCAGGTGTATGCGGCCGTCGACCAGGACGGCGTGGACGGGCTCACGCTGATCGAGCCGGGGTACCGGATGCCGCACCCCACGCTGCCGGCCGTGCGGGTCGGCCGGCGCGACGACCTGTGGCGCGCGCCGATCAGCAAGGTGCTGCTGCGCCACCACACCCTGTCGGACGACGAGTTGGCGACCATCGCGCGCGGGGCGGTCGATTCGCTGGCCACGGTCACCATGTCGGGCCCCGGGACCGTGGAGCTCCAGCCGTGCGGGGTCACCAAGGCGGCGGGTCTCGCGCTGGCCGCCGCTCACCTGGGGCTGGCGGCCGAGCGGGCGGTCGCCTTCGGGGACATGCCCAACGACATCCCCATGTTCGAGTGGGCCGGGCACGGTGTCGCCATGGCGAACGCCCATCCCGAGCTGAAGGCGGTCGCCGACGAGGTCACCGCGTCGAACGAGGACGACGGCATCGCCGTCGTCCTCGAAAGACTGTTCCCGAGCCCCTGACGAGTCCAGGGCCGGGATCGCCGGCCTCAGTATGCGCCGAACACGTTGTCGATGGAGCCGTAGCGGGCGGCCGCGTAGTTGCAGGCGGCCGTGATGTTCGCGACCGGGTCGTAAGGGTCGAAGGAGGTGCCGGGCACGTGGTAGGCGGTGAACGTCGGGTCGATCACCTGGAGCAGGCCCTTGGACGGGGTGCCGGCGGCCGCGTTGGAGTCCCAGAGGTTGATGGCGGCGGGGTTGCCGGAGGACTCGCGCATCACGTTGCGGTAGATGCCGTCGTAGGTGCCCGGGATGTGCCGCTCGGCCATGATCGCCAGGGACTCGCGGATCCAGCCGTCGAGGTTGTTCGGGTAGCCGGCGAGGGTGGTGGAGGGCGTCGCGGAGGTGGTGGTGGCCGCGGAGGCGCTGGTGGCGCCGATGAGGGGGAGCGCGAGGACGGCGGCACCGGTGCCGGCGACGGCGAGGGTGCGGACGAGGCGGCGGGTGCGGGGGCGGCGGTGCTGGGCGGCAGCAGACATGGGGATGTTCCTCTCCGTCGCCTGCGAGGTGAGCTGTCGGGTTCGGGCGGGGAGGTGCCCGGTCGCGCCGCGCGGACGGCGGCACGACTTCACCCCTAGCCGTTCCGGTACGACGAGTGCCGTCCGGTCCGGCGACTTACCTGGGTCCCCCGCTCCTGCCACACGAAATGAGTTCGTCGATGGGTGGTGTCGGGCGGTGGCAGGATTCGGCGTCCGTCCGACGGCCGGGAACGTATGCGAGAGCACATGTCGGGAACAAGTACCGGATTCACACAACGCATCAGTTGACCTTGGTCTGTACCGTTTCGAGTACTTGATCCTTTGCAGCCGCCAATCCTCAACTGGCCGGTGGGGCAAGGGGGGATGCGGAGGAAATGCGCCATGGGGCGGTACGGGGCTCGCGTGACCCAATTCACGAAATGGCAAATTATGCAAAATCAGACATGGGGGATTTGCTCGTCCCGGAATACCGCCATCCGTGTCCGTGGTTCTCGGGGATGCGTGCTTTTGTGCAAATCTCGCTGAATCCGTTAAGTCGATAAATGTCCGTTCCTGTCATCCGATCGCGGGCCTGCCGGGAGTGGTCCGGTACGGCCCGGCCTGTAGCGGTGGGCGCTAGCGGTGATCGAAAGCTGACCGGATACGCTGACTTGAGTGATGGCAGCGACCTATCGACAAACCGTGTAATCGCCAGCAGACACCAGCAGACAGGAGACCCCTCGTGACCGTCGTCGGGCCGTTCGGGCTGAGCGTGCGGGACCAGGCTCTGGAAGCCGATGTCCAGGCCGGATTGGCGGCTGTCGAGGAAGGCTTGCTCGAGGCCACCAAGAGCGAGGTCCCGTTCATCACGGAGGCCGCGCAGCACCTCGTCCGGGCCGGCGGGAAGCGGTTCCGGCCGCTCCTGGTGATGCTCGCGGCACAGTTCGGTGACCCCTACGCACCCGGTGTCGTCCCGTCCGCCGTCGTCGTGGAGCTGACCCACCTGGCGACGCTGTACCACGACGACGTGATGGACGAGGCCGCCGTACGACGCGGTGTGGCCAGCGCCAACACCCGCTGGGGCAACTCCGTCGCCGTGCTGACCGGCGACTTCCTCTTCGCCCGCGCCTCCCAGATCCTCGCCGACCTCGGGCCGGAGGCGGTCCGGGTGCAGGCCCTCGCGTTCGAACGGCTGGTGACCGGGCAGATCCTGGAGACCGCCGGCCCCACGGACGGCCGCGACCACGTCGAGCACTACCTGGACGTGCTGGGCGGCAAGACCGGCTCGCTGGTGGCCGTCTCGTGCCGGTTCGGCGCGATGATGTCCGGCGCCGACGAGACGGTCGTCGACGTCCTCACCCAGTACGGCGAACGGCTCGGCGTCGCCTTCCAGCTCGCCGACGACGTCCTGGACATCGCCTCCGACTCCCACGAGTCCGGCAAGACCCCCGGCACCGACCTGCGCGAGGGGATCCCGACCCTGCCCGTGCTCCGGCTGCGCGAGCGGGCGGCCCGGCTCGGGCTGGCCGAGGACGTCGCGCTGTGCGCGCTGCTCGACTCCGACCTCAGCGACGACGCCCGGCACGCCGAGGCGCTGGCCGCGCTGCGCGCGCACCCCGCGCTGGAGCAGGCCCGCCGCGACACGGTCCGCTACGCGGAGGAGGCGCGCTCCGCGCTCGCGCCGCTGCCCGAGTGCGACTCCAAGGCCGCGCTGCTCGAACTGTGCGACGCGGTGGTGCACCGCGCGGGCTGAACGCCCGGATGCCTGAACGCCCGTTCGCCTCATCGTCGTCGGAAGCCGCAGTCCCGCGGTCCCGCCGTACACGGTCCCGCGTGCCCGACCCGCATCGTCGGTGTCTCCCGTACGACCCCTACGGGTCGGGGGAGATGCCGCCCCGGCATGTCATACCGCAGTCGTACACGAGTTGGCTCCGAGGTCTGACGCTTCCTCACGGCCGATTTGGTGAGATGGAAACCACGGAAATCACCACTCCTCACCGATTCGGGTGAGAATGGCGGCTCAGGGGGACCAGCGTGACGACAGCCGCCGCCGACGACGGAGGTAAGGCACACATGGCACCGTACGAAACCGACGACGTGTCGGGCGCCGCGCACGACGAGGACCGGCCCTCGGCGCGCCGCAAGGCCGCCCGGTACGCGGTCCCGGTCGCGGTGGTGGGGGTGGCGGCGATCACGATCGGGCTGGTCCCGGCGCTGGCCGCCTCGGGTGACCCCGACCTGCCGAAGATCACCGCCCAGCAGCTCATCGAGAAGATCGCGAAGTCGGACGTGCAGCAGCTGTCCGGCACCGTGAGGTTCAGCGCCGACCTCGGACTGCCGAACCTGGGCGGCCTGGAGGGCGGCCTCGCGTCCGGCATGGCCAAGGGCGACGGGGACGGCTCGTCCGCCGACCCGCAGTCCAAGCTGACCGAACTCGTCTCCGGTACGCACACCCTGCGCGTGGCCGAGGACGGCCCGGACAAGCAGAAGCTGTCCCTGCTGGAGAGCGGGTCCGAGTACAGCCTCATCCACGACGGCAAGGACGTCTGGGGCTACGACAGCAAGAGCAACGACGTCTACCACTCCACCGACGCCGACTCCGGGAAGCAGCACCGCGCGGAGCCGCCGGCCACGCCGAAGGACTTCGCCGACGAGGCCCTGAAGTCGGTCGACGACACCACGTCCGTCACCGTCGACGGCACCGAGCGGGTCGCCGGGCGCGACGCCTACAAGCTGCTGATCACACCGAAGCAGTCCGGTACGACGGTCGGCGCGATCAGCATCGCGGTGGACGCGAAGACCGGCATGCCGCTGAAGTTCACGCTGACGCCGAAGAGCGGCGGCGCCGCCGTCCTCGACGCCGGATTCACCCAGGTCTCCTTCTCCGCGCCGGGCGCCTCCGCCTTCGACTTCACCCCGCCCAAGGGCGCGAAGGTCACCGAGGGGAAGCGGGAGCACAAGGCGCCCCGGCACGAGGCCGGCAAGCCCGGCGGCCGGCTCGCCCAGGGCATGGAGGGCGCCAAGGTCCTCGGCAAGGGCTGGACCTCCATCGCCACCTTCGACACCGGCTCCAAGGGCGGCCTGCCGACCGGCTCCAAGGCCGGCGACCTGGGCGGCTTCCTCGGCTCGCTCGGTGACCAGGTCTCGGGCTCGTTCGGCAAGGGCACGGTGTTCTCCACCCGCCTGGTCAACGCCCTGATCACCGACGACGGCAAGGTCTACGCCGGCGCGGTCACCAAGGAGGCCCTGGTGAAGGCGGCCGACGAAGGGAAGTGACCCTTCCGGGCAAGACGAGTGGAGGGGGAGCCGATGTACGCACGGTCCGTCACGGAGCGGGACGCGGCCGAACGCCGGCGGGAGGGTGACACCGCGGCGCACGTCATCGCCACGCGCGGCCTCACCAAGCGCTACCGCGGCGGCCAGCTCGCCGTGGACGGTCTCGACCTGACCGTCCCGGCGGGCAGCGTCTTCGGCTTCCTCGGCCCGAACGGCTCGGGCAAGACCACCACCATCCGCATGCTGATGGGTCTGATCGAGCCGACCTCGGGCACGGCGCACGTCCTGGGGCGCCCCATGCCCCGCTCGGCGCGCACCGTCCTCCCCGAGGTCGGGGCGCTGATCGAGGGCCCCGCCCTGTACGGCTTCCTCTCCGGCCGGGACAACCTGCTGCGCTACGACGCCGCCGACCCGGCCGCCGACCCGCGCACCCGGCGTGCGCGGGTCGCCGCCGCGCTGGACCGGGTGGGCCTGACGGCCGCGGCGAGGAAGAGGGCCCGGGCGTACTCGCTCGGCATGAAGCAGCGCCTGGGCCTGGCCGCCGCGCTGCTCCAGCCGCGCCGGCTGCTGGTCCTGGACGAGCCCACCAACGGCCTCGACCCGCAGGGCATGCGGGAGATCCGGGCACTGGTGCGGGAACTGGCGTCCGACGGCACGACCGTCTTCCTCTCCTCCCACCTCCTCGACGAGATCGAGCAGGTGTGCACGCACGCGGCGGTGATGGCCCGGGGCCGCCTGATCACGCAGGGCGCGGTGGCCGACCTGGCCGCCGGAGCGCGCGGCCGGCTGGTGGTGACCACACCGGATCCCGGCGAGGCGGCCCGGGTGCTGAAGGAGCAGGGCGTGGGGGACGTGACCGCCGACGGCGACCGGGTGACCGGGGAGCCGCCCGAGCGGGACCTGGCCGAGGTGAACGCGGCCCTCGTCGCGGCGGGCGTCCGGGTCCGCGGATTCCAGCTCGAACGCGCCTCCCTGGAGGACGCGTTCGTGGCGCTCACGGGGGAGGGTTTCGATGTCGCGGGCTGAACCGGCAGAGGTGCCGGGGGCGGTGAAGGCGGCGGAGGCGGTGGAGGCCGGGTCACCGGGCGCACGGGAGACGCGGTCTCCGGCCGGGCGGCGGCCGCCGAGTCCGCTGTGGACGTTCGGGCTGCTGCGCAGCGAACTGGCCACCACGGTCCGGCGCTGGCGCACCCTTGCGCTGCTCGGGGTGCTGGCGGCGGTACCGGTCCTGGTCGGGATCGCGGTGAAGGCCGAGACGAGCGGGGGCTCGTCGGCGGGCGGCGGGAACGGGGGCGGCCCGGCGTTCATCGCGCAGATCACCAACAACGGCCTGTTCCTGGTGTTCACGGCGCTCGCGGCGACCCTGCCGTTCTTCCTGCCGATGGCGGTCGGTGTCGTCGCGGGCGACGCGATCGCGGGCGAGGCGAGTGCCGGGACGCTGCGCTATCTGCTGGTCGCCCCGGCCGGCCGCACTCGCCTGCTGCTCACCAAGTACACGACGGTCCTGGCGTTCTGCCTGCTGGCTACGCTGGTCGTCGTCGTGTCCGCCCTGATCGTCGGCGCGCTGCTGTTCCCGCTCGGCGGTCTGACAACCATCTCCGGGACCCGGATCGGGTTCGGTGAAGGACTGGGCCGGGCGCTGCTCATTGCCCTGGTCGTCGCGGTGTCACTGGTCGGGGTCGCCGCCCTCGGCCTGTTCGTGTCGACCCTGACCAACAGCGGGATCGCGGCGATGGCGACCACGGTCGGCCTGCTCATCACCGTCCAGATCCTCGACCAGATCCCCCAGCTGCACGCCCTGCAGCCGTACTTCTTCTCCCATTACTGGCTGTCCTTCGCCGACCTGATGCGCGATCCCGTCTACTGGGACGACCTGACGAAGAACCTCGCGCTGCAAGGGCTGTACGCGGCGGTCTTCGGGTCGCTGGCGTGGGCGCGGTTCACGACGAAGGACATCACTGTGTGAGGGTGCCTCCGGCGGTGGCGCGGGTTTTGTGCAGGCCCGTGGGGGCTTGTCGCGCTCACGCGGCGGAGCCGCATGTCGGACACAGCCCCGCGCCCCTTCGGGGCGCCATCCGCACCGGGGATCGATCAGGTTGCGGGCGCCTGGTGGGGGAAGCGGGCCAGGGGTGGGTTCTGGGTGAAGAACGTCTTGGCCTGGGTCAGGGCCTCGGTGTCCTTCAGTACGTCGCCGGGGGCCGTGCCGTTGCCCAGGAGGACTCCGCCGAAGCGCATGCCCAGGTAGGCGGCTCCGTTGTTGAGCGTGCCGACCAGGGGGTCGGCGACGGACGGCTCGCGGTCGGCGAGCGCGGCGACGCCCCAGAGGGTGCGCCCGGCCAGGGTCGCCTTGAAGTCGACGCCCGGGGTGCGCAGCCAGCCCGCCCAGTAGTCCAGGTAGCGCTTGGTGAGGTTGGAGACCGAGTACCAGTAGAGCGGGGACGCGATGACGATGTCGGTCGCGGCGAGCGTGGCGTCCAGCAGCAGTCCGGCGTTGGTGTCCGGGGCCGGCCGGACGTGGTCGCTGTCGTGCCGCAGGTCGGTGAAGTCCGGCAGCGGGTGGTCGGCGAGACGGATCCAGCGCTGTTCGACGTCCGGGGGCAGCTGTTCGGCGGCCCGGCGGGCCAGCAGTTCGGTGTTGCCCTCGGTGCGGGCGCTGCCCAGCACGAAGAGGAAGCGGCGGCTCATGGGTCCCCCAGGGATGAGATGAATAGTGCCCGACGAATAAAGGCGTGTGCATCATATGCATACGCATTAGATTGCGTCCAGGTTCCCTGGTGCGAGGCTGTGACGTTGCGGTGACGTGGGAGCCGAGCTGAGCGGACAGACTGGTCGGTAGGACGCGTACGACCGGATCGTGACGCCGGGGGAGTGAGGAAACCGATGCCTCGACTCAGCTTCGAGAAGGAGCGGGCACAGGAGCCCGCGGCGCATCCGGCGATGGTGAGCGTCCGGGTGTCCGGCACGGGCGCGGCGACGGTCGACGGCACACCGGTCGTGGTGGCCCCGGGCGTCGAGGTCCAGCAGGCGGTCCTCGACCACCTCCAGCGCCTGGCCATCAGCCTGGGCGGCTCGATACACGCCACCGTCCACGACGACGGCGCCGGCTGCGTGGTGCCGCTGGAGGTGAGCGCGGACGGCGCCAGCAAGGTCGCGGGCAGGCCGATGCGGGTGACTCCGCCGGCCCAGCGGACGGCTCCGCCGGTTCAGCGGACGGCTCCGCCGGTGACACCGAAGCCTGCGCACGCTCCGACCGGCCAGTTCGGACCGGCCCCCGCCGTGACACCGCCGCCGACCCCGCCCACCCCCATGCCGCCCGTTCCCCTGCACGACCCGGAGCCCGTTTCCCCCTCGTCTTCCTCTCCCACCCCCGCGCGCGGGTTCGACGCCGTGGCCGAGGAGGTGCTCGGAGACGGGCCGCTCACCGAGACCGCCGAGGGCGCCGAGTTGCTCGCCGAGCCGCTGGCCAGGATCAACGAGGCGGTGCGGGACGGCCGTATCGAGGCGGCGGCGGACCTGGCCGACCGTACCGTCGAGCAGGCGTCCGCCGTGCTGGGCCCGCACCATGTCGAGGTGCTGCACCTGCGGGAACTGACCGCCTACATCGCCTACTTGGCGGGCGACCCGATCCGCTCCTTCCGGCTCTCCCTCGACCTCGCCGGGCAGCGCAGGCGGGCGTCGGACACCGACGCGGCCTACGACAACGTGCGCAGCGCGGCGACAGCCTGGCGCGCCGTGCGGGACCCGGAGGAGGGGCTGCGCCTGGGCCGCGACCTGATCGGCCTGTGGACGGACCTCGCGACAGAGCCGGGCCCCGCGGCGAGCGACCCGGAGCCGCTGGAGTCCGCGCGTGCCCGCATGGTCCGGCTGACCGACCGTGCCGCCAAGGCGGCGGCCCGGCCGTAGGCCGTCCCGCCGGCGGTCACTGCACGCAGAACTCGTTGCCCTCGGGGTCGCACATCACGGTCCACCGCCCGCCCGGCTCGTCCACCTCGCGCAGGACCCGCGCGCCCAGGGCCTCCAGCCGGGCCACCTCGTCCGTGCGGCGGCCCGCCGGCGCGTGCAGGTCGAGGTGCAGCCGGTTCTTGACGGACTTCGCCTCAGGGACGCGCTGGAAGAGCAGCCGCCGTCCGAGGCCGGTGCCGGTGTTCTCGTCGTACGGGTCGCCGGGGTGCCGTACGGCGATCAGGTCGCGGAAGGCGGGCCGCCCGTGGTACTCGACGGTGGCCGCGCCGGGCAGCGCGCCCGCGGCCAGCAGGCGTTCGACGAGCGCGCTGTTGTCCTCGGGCTCGTAGTGCAGGGCGGCCGCCCAGAAGTCGGCCTGGGTGTGCGGATCGGCCGCGTCGATGACGAGCTTGAAGTGCAGCGGGGCGGGGGCAGGCGACTGTGTCATGCCGACCACATATAGACCACGTGCGGCGGGACCGGTGTCAGCCCGCGCCGACCTCGTCCGCCAGGCCGAGCCCGCTCTCGCCGTCGGCCACGGCGGCCTCCGGGCCGGCGACGGCAGTGGCCACGGCGGCCTCCGTACCGGGAACGGCGGCGGCGACCGTGCTCTCCGCGGCGAGGACCGTCTCCGCCGCCCTCGCCGTCGCGAGGGCGCGGGCCGTGCGGCGGGCGGTGCGCAGCGCGTCCCACGTGAGCACGGTCAGGGCGACCCAGACCAGGCCGAAGCCGGCCCAGCGCTCGGGCGGCATGGCCTCGTGGAAGTACAGGATGCCGAGCAGGAACTGGAAGACGGGGGCCAGGTACTGGAGCAGTCCGAGGGTGGACAGCGGCAGGCGGATCGCCGCCGCGCCGAAGAAGACCAGCGGCAGCGCGGTGACGACGCCGGTCGAGGCGAGCAGGGCGGCGTGTCCGGCGCCCTCGGTCGCGAAGGTGGCGTCGCCGTGCGCGCCGAGCCAGATCAGGTAGCCGAGCGCGGGCAGGAACTGGACCGCGGTCTCCGCGGTCAGCGACTCGACGCCGCCGAGGCCGACCCGCTTCTTGACCAGGCCGTAGGTGGCGAAGGAGAAGGCGAGGCAGAGGGAGATCCACGGCGGGCGGCCGTAGCCGACGGTCAGGACGACGACCGCGGCGAAGCCGACGCCGACCGCCGCCCACTGCGCGGTCCGCAGCCGCTCCTTCAGCAGGAGGACGCCCATGGCGATGGTGACCAGCGGGTTGATGAAGTAGCCGAGGGACGCCTCGACCACGTGACCCGAGTTCACCGCCCAGATGTAGACGCCCCAGTTCACGGTGATGACCGCGGCGGCCACCACCACGAGCCCCAGCCGCCGGGGCTGGCGCAGCAGCTCCCCGGCCCAGGCCCAGCGTCGTACGAAGAGCAGCGCGGCGGCCACGAAGACCAGGGACCACACCATCCGGTGGGCCAGGATCTCCGTCGTCCCGGCGGGCTTCAGCAGCGGCCAGAACAGGGGGACCAGCCCCCACAGGCCGTACGCGGCTATGCCGTTCAGCATGCCTGTCCGCTGCTCACCCCTGGTCGTCCCGGCCACGGGCCCCTCCTTCTCACCTCACACACGCACGCGAGGAAGACGGTAACGCCGGAGACCCCTGCCTGTCATGCCCGTATCGGCATACGGTCATGACAGGCAGGAGTGTGTGCTCGCCGGGCCGGAGGCGGTTGCGGCCGGGTCAGCCCTTGAGCGCGGCGGTGACGGCCTCGGCGAGCGGGGTCGTCGGGCGGCCGGTCAGGCGGGAGAGGTCGCCGGAGGACACGACCAGCTCGCCCTTCTCGATGGACGCGTCGACCCCGGCCAGGACCCCGGCCAGCGCCTCGGGCACGCCGGCGCCCGCCAGGATGCCCGTCAGCGCGTCGACGGTCACGGGGGAGTACGTGATCTCCCTGCCGGTCTGCCGGCTCAGCTCGGCCGCGTACTCGGCGAAGCTCCACGCCACGTCGCCGCCCAGCTCGTACGTCTGGTTCTCGTGCCCCTCGCCGGTCAGCACCGCGACCGCGGCGGCGGCGTAGTCGGCGCGTGAGGCGGTGGAGATCCGGCCCTCGCCGGCGGCCGCCACGACCGTGTCGTGAGCCAGCACCGGGGCCAGGTTCTCCGTGTAGTTCTCGTGGTACCAGCCGTTGCGCAGCAGCGTGTACGGCAGCCCCGACGCGAGCAGCGCCTCCTCGGTGCCGTGGTGGTCGTCCGCGAGCGCGGCCGTCAGAGTGCCCGGGGCGCTCGTGTACGCCAGCAGCGCCACACCGGCCGCCTTGGCCGCCTCGATGACGACCCGGTGCTGCGCCACGCGGCCCTTGGCGAACTCGTTGCCCGAGATCAGCAGGACCTTGTCACCGGCCGCGAAGAGGCCGTCGAAGGTCTCGGGGGCGTTGTAGTCGGCGACGGCGAGCCGCACGCCCCGGGCCGCGAAGTCCGCGGCCTTGCCCTCGTCCCGTACGACGGCGGTGATCTGCTCGGCCGGGACCTTCTGCAGCAGCTGCTCCACGACGTGACGGCCGAGGTGTCCGGTGGCTCCGGTGACGACGATGCTCATGATGTGCGGTCTCCTTGTGGGGTGCGTCTGGCACTAACCGTAGAGGAGGCGCTAACCAAAAGAAAGTATCCACTTTGAAGTAAGGTACTGGCATGGCAGTAAGTGACCAGAGCGTGGAGGGCGGGGGCCTGTGCCCGCAGCGCCTCGTCATGGAGCACCTGACCAGCCGTTGGGGCGTGCTCGTGCTGATCGAGCTGCTGGACCGGCCGTACCGGTTCAGCGAGCTGCGCCGGGCCGTCGGCCGGTGGGGGCGCGGCGTCAGCGAGAAGATGCTGGCCCAGACCCTGCAGACCCTGGAGCGCGACGGCCTGGTCCACCGGGACGCCAAGCCGGTCATCCCGCCCCGCGTGGACTACTCCCTCACCGCACTCGGCCGCGAGGCCGCCGAACAGGTGCGCGCGCTCGCCGGCTGGACCGACGCCCGCCTGGCCGACATCGAGAAGGCCCGCCTGGCCTACGACGAGGCCCGGGAGGCCAAGGCGCGGACATACGACGAGGCCCGGGAGGAGAAGTCCCGGGCCTCGTGAAGCGGACGTTTACGGTGAAGAACGGCGCTCAGCCGACGACCGTCCACGTGTCGCCGCCGGCCAGCAGCGACGCCAGGTCGCCCTTGCCGTGCTGTTCGATGGCCGCGTCCAGCTGGTCGGACATCAGCGTGTCGTAGACGGGCCGTTCGACGTCGCGGAGGACGCCGATCGGCGTGTGGTGCAGGGTGTCCGGGTCGGCGAGCCGGGACAGGGCGAAGGCGGTGGTGGGCGACGCGGCGTGCGCGTCGTGCACCAGCAGGTCCGCCTCGTTCTGCGGGGTCACGTCGACGATCCGCAGGTCGCCGGTGGCCGGGTCCCGGACGACGCCCCGGGCGCCCTCGGCGCCGAACCGGATCGGCTGCCCGTGCTCCAGCCGGATCAGCGCCTCCTCGGCCTGCTGCTTGTCCTTGAGCGCGTCGAAGGCGCCGTCGTTGAAGATGTTGCAGTTCTGGTAGATCTCGATCAGCGCGGTACCGGGGTGGTCGGCCGCCGCGCGCAGCGTCTCGGTCAGGTGCTTGCGGTCGGAGTCGATCGTGCGGGCGACGAAGGACGCGTCCGCGCCGAGCGCCAGGGACACCGGGTTGAACGGGGCGTCCAGCGAGCCCATCGGCGTCGACTTGGTGATCTTGCCGAGTTCCGAGGTCGGGCTGTACTGGCCCTTGGTCAGCCCGTAGATCCGGTTGTTGAACAGCAGGATCTTCAGGTTGACGTTGCGCCGCAGCGCGTGGATCAGGTGGTTGCCGCCGATGGAGAGGGCGTCGCCGTCACCGGTGACCACCCACACGCTCAGGTCCCGCCGGCTGGTGGCCAGGCCCGTCGCGATGGCCGGGGCGCGGCCGTGGATGGAGTGCATCCCGTAGGTGTTCATGTAGTACGGGAAGCGGGAGGAGCAGCCGATGCCGGAGACGAAGACGATGTTCTCCTTCGCCAGGCCCAGCTGCGGCATGAAGCCCTGGACGGCGGCCAGGATCGCGTAGTCACCGCAGCCCGGGCACCAGCGGACCTCCTGGTCGGACTTGAAGTCCTTCATCGACTGCTTGGCCTCGGCCTTGGGGACCAGCTGCAGCAGCCCGTTCGTGGCGTCAGTCATCGATGGCCTCCTTCAGCGCCGAGGCGAGCTGTTCCGCCTTGAACGGCATGCCGTTGACCTGGTTGTACGAGCGGGCGTCGACCAGGTACTTCGCCCGGATCAGGGTGGCGAGCTGCCCGAGGTTCATCTCGGGGATCACGACCCTGTCGTACCGCCCGAGCACCTCGCCCAGGTTGCGCGGGAACGGGTTGAGATGGCGCAGGTGGGCCTGCGCGACCGAGTCGCCGGCCGCGCGCAGCCGCCGTACCGCCGCCGTGATCGGCCCGTAGGTGGAGCCCCAGCCCAGGACCAGGACGCGCGCGCCGTCCGGGTCGTCGACCTCGATGTCCGGGACGGTGATGCCGTCCACCTTGGCCTGGCGGGTGCGGACCATGAAGTCGTGGTTGGCCGGGTCGTAGGAGATGTTGCCCGTGCCGTCCTGCTTCTCGATGCCGCCGATGCGGTGCTCCAGGCCCGGCGTGCCCGGCACCGCCCAGGGCCGGGCGAGGGTCTGCGGGTCCCGTTTGTACGGCCAGAAGACCTCGGTGCCGTCGTCCAGCGTGTGGTTGGGGCCGGACGCGAACTGGACGCGCAGGTCGGGCAGTTCGTCCAGGTCGGGGATCCGCCACGGCTCGGAGCCGTTGGCCAGGTAGCCGTCGGAGAGCAGGAAGACCGGCGTCCGGTACGTCAGCGCGATCCGGGCGGCCTCCAGGGCCGCCTCGAAGCAGTCGGCCGGCGTCTTCGGCGCGACCACCGGGACCGGCGCCTCGCCGTTGCGGCCGTACATCGCCTGCAGCAGGTCGGCCTGCTCCGTCTTGGTCGGCAGACCGGTGGAGGGGCCGCCGCGCTGGATGTCGACGACCAGCAGCGGCAGCTCCAGGGAGACCGCCAGGCCGATCGTCTCGCTCTTGAGCGCGACACCGGGACCGGACGTCGTCGTCACCGCGAGCGAGCCGCCGAACGCCGCGCCCAGCGCCGCGCCGATGCCCGCGATCTCGTCCTCCGCCTGGAAGGTCCGCACACCGAAGTTCTTGTGCCGGCTCAGCTCGTGCAGGATGTCCGAGGCCGGGGTGATCGGGTACGACCCGAGGAACAGCGGCAGGTCGGCCTGCCGGGAGGCGGTGATCAGGCCGTAGGCCAGCGCCAGGTTTCCGGAGATGTTCCGGTAGGTGCCGACCGGGAAGGCCTGCGCGGCCGGGGCGACCTCGTAGGAGACCGCGAAGTCCTCCGTCGTCTCGCCGAAGTTCCAGCCCGCGCGGAACGCGGCGATGTTCGCCGCCATGATCTCGGGCTTCTTCGCGAACTTCGTCTTCAGAAACCTCTCGGTGCCCTCCGTCGGCCGGTGGTACATCCAGCTCAGCAGGCCCAGCGCGAACATGTTCTTGCTGCGCTCGGCCTCCTTGCGGGAGAGGTCGAACTCCTTCAGCGCCCCCACCGTGAGGGTCGTCAGCGGCACCGGGTGCAGGTGGTAGCCGTCGAGCGAGCCGTCGTCCAGCGGGGAGGCGTCGTAGCCGACCTTCTGCAGGGCCCGCTTGGTGAACTCGTCCGTGTTGACGATGATCTCGGCGCCGCGCGGCAGATCGCCGATGTTGGCCTTCAGGGCGGCCGGGTTCATCGCGACCAGCACGTTCGGCGCGTCGCCCGGGGTGAGGATGTCGTGGTCCGCGAAGTGGAGCTGGAAGCTGGAGACGCCGGGCAGGGTGCCGGCGGGGGCGCGGATCTCGGCGGGGAAGTTCGGCAGGGTGGAGAGGTCGTTGCCGAACGACGCGGTCTCCGAGGTGAACCGGTCACCGGTGAGCTGCATGCCGTCGCCCGAGTCCCCCGCGAACCGGATGATCACCCGGTCCAGGCGCCGTACGTCCTTCGCTCCACCCGGTGCGCGCTGCTCTCCGACGACTGCTTGGTCGGTCTGCTCCTCTGGGCTGCTGACCTGGCTGGTCACTGAACTGGACCTCCTTCGAGGCGGCTGTCCGGGCGTGGTCGTCCCACGGACCGTCCCAGGATCAACCCTACGTCGGTAAGGGTCGCCTTCCCGGGACCATCCGCATGATGGACGGCTGGGTGAGACGGTCTGTCGCCCTGCCTGCTCATGATTTCCCGACCCCCCGGAGCTTTGCTCGAAGACGCTCGCCGCGTGTTGTCCGGTTCTCGCCGTGCACCCGCTCCGCGGCCCGGAATCACGTTCTGAGGACTCCACGGAAGCGGGCGGACCTGACACCGTGCTGACACAATGTCAGCCGTTCAGGAGTTCAGATAGGTCAGCACGGCCAGAACCCGCCGGTGGTCGCCGTCGCTCGGGGCCAGCCCCAGCTTCAGGAAGATGTTGCTGACGTGCTTCTCCACCGCCCCGTCGCTGACCACCAGCTGCCGGGCGATCGCCGAGTTCGTCCGCCCCTCCGCCATCAGCCCCAGCACCTCGCGCTCCCGCGGGGTGAGCCCCGTCAGCACGTCCTGCTTACGGCTCCGCCCGAGCAGCTGCGCGACGACCTCCGGGTCCAGCGCCGTACCGCCCTCGGCCACCCGCACCACCGCGTCCACGAACTCGCGCACCTCGGCGACCCGGTCCTTCAGCAGATAGCCCACACCCCGGCTCGAACCGGCCAGCAGTTCCGTGGCGTAGCGCTCCTCCACGTACTGCGACAGCACCAGCACCCCCAGCCCGGGGTGGCTCTTGCGCAGCCGTACGGCGGCCCGCACACCCTCGTCGGTGTGGGTCGGCGGCATCCGCACGTCCGCCACCACCACGTCGGGCAGCGCGCCCTGCGCGTCCAGGTCGGCGATCGTCTTGACCAGCGCCTCCGCGTCCCCGACACCGGCCACCACGTCGTGCCCGCGGTCGGTCAGCAACCGGGTCAGGCCCTCCCTGAGCAGCACCGAATCCTCGGCGATGACCACCCGCACCCTGTCCTCCACGATCTTTCGGCCCCCCACAGCCTGCCCGGTCTTCCCGGTGCCCGAACGGCGTACGTCCGGTGTACGTCCGTCACGTGGTCCAGCATTCCAGCATTCGGGGTGCCGTCGCACGTGGGCGCGGGGGGTGTGAGGAACTCGGTGCGGGCGGGTCGGTGCGGGCGGGGGCCCGGTTTCCCGGGCGTCCTCGCGGGGTGTCGCGGGGTGTCGCGGGGTGTCGCGGGGTTTCCTGGGGTTTCCCGGGGTTTCGCGGGGGTTCAGCCGCGCCAGGGGAGTTCGGCGGTGACGCGGGTGGGGCCGCCGGCCGGGGAGTCCACCACGAGGATCCCGTCCACCGCGTTCAGGCGTCCGGCCAGTCCGGCGAGGCCCGAGCCCCCGGCGGGGTCCGCGCCGCCCACGCCGTCGTCGGTGACCTGGAGCATCAGCCGGTCCTCGAAGCGCCACACGTCCACCGAGGCGTTCCGGGCGCCGCTGTGCTTGCTGATGTTCTGCAGCAGCTCGGAGACGGTGAAGTAGGCGATCCCCTCGATGGCCGGCGCCGGCCGGGCCGGCAGATCGACCTCCACCCTGACCGGCACCGTGCAGCGGGACGCCACGGAGGACAGGGCCGCGTCCAGACCGCGGTCGGTCAGCACCGCCGGGTGGATGCCCCGGGCCAGGTCCCGCAGCTCCTGCAGCGCCGTCTTCACCTCACCGTGCGCCTCGTCGACCATGCGGGCCGCGGCCTTCGGGTCCTCCCGCAGCTTCTCCTTGGCCAGACCGAGGTCCATGGCCAGGCCCACCAGCCGGGCCTGCGCGCCGTCGTGCAGATCGCGCTCGATACGCCGCAGGTCGGCGGCGGCCGCGTCCACCACGACCCCCCGGTCCGACTCCAGCTCCACCACCCGCGCCGACAGCCGCGTCGGCCCGAGCAGACCGCGCACCAGCAGCCCGTCCACCGTCGTCAGCGCCCGCACGATCCACGGCGTGGCCAGCGTGAACAGCAGCCCGACCAGCGCGGTCAGGGTGATCTCGAACGGATTGTCGAGATAGACGCTGTGGTGCGCGTCGCCGTACAGCTGGATGCCGCCCTGGCCCACGTACGCCGGGAAGACCCAGAACCACAGCGGATACGTCAGCGTGGCCCAGCCGTACGTCCAGAACGCCACCGTCACCGTGAACGAGAACACCGCCCACGGGAAGTGCAGCAGCGCGTACAGCAGGTGCCGCCAGGAGGTGCCGCTCTTGAGGACCGCGCCCATCCAGGCGAGCGCCCCGGGCTTGCGCGCCCGCAGCGGCTCCGGGTCGGCCACCTCCAGGTCCAGCAGGGCGCGGGCGCGTGCCCGCTCCAGTACCCCGAAGCCCCGGCAGCCCGCGAGCGCGGCGGCCAGCACCGGGATGCCGAGGAAGGTCACCAGCAGGCCCGCGCCGAGCGAGACCATGGTCACCGACCACACGAACATCACGATCGCGATCGGGAAGCCCAGCAGCACATGGCCCAGCTCGCGCCAGGTGCGGCCCTCGAAGGGCGCGCGCAGGGGCGCGGGGATGCGGTGGCGGCGCCCGGTGCCGGCCTGCCCGCGCCGCTGCCCGTAGGGGCCGTACGGTCCGTGGTGCCCATACTCCGTGGTCATCGGTGGAGTCCCGTTTCTCCTCGTCCTGGCGGCGTTTTCCTGCCGTACTCCCACGCTCCCGCACCGCGGCCCCGCGAGCCATGGAGTCCGTCGGCGTCTTGAGCGGGGGGTTTTCCCCACCTTGGAGGGCGCCGGCCGGCCGGTGGGAGTGGGGGTCCGTGGTGGTGCGGTGCGGGGGCGCGCGGCGCGGATCGGTGCGGGGCGCGTGGCAGCACTGGGCGGGGGCGCGTGGTGGCCCGGTGTGGGTGCGTGGGGGGCGCGCCGCTACTCCCTGCGGTCCCGCCACGGCAGCTCCGCCGTCACGACCGTCGGGCCGCCGGGCGGGGAGTCGACGACGAACAGGCCGTCCACCGCGCCCAGCCGGTCCGCGAGGCCGCTCATGCCGGTGCCGCCGTCGAGCCGGGCGCCGCCCCGCCCGTCGTCCTGGACCTGGATGAGGAGGCGCTGCTCCGCCCGCCACACATCGACCGAGGCGTTCCGGGCGCCGCTGTGCTTGCTGATGTTCTGCAGCAGCTCGGAGACGGTGAAGTAGGCGATGCCCTCGATGGCCGGGGCCGGCCGGGTCGGCAGGTCGGCGGTCACCTTCACCGGGACCGTGCAGCGGGACGCCACGGAGGACAGGGCCGCGTCCAGGCCCCGGTCGGTGAGGACGGCCGGATGGATGCCCCGGGCCAGGTCCCGCAGCTCCTGGAGCGCCAGCTTCACCTCGCCGTGCGCCTCCTCCACCATCGCCGCGGCGGCGTCGGGGTCCTCCAGCAGCTTCTCCTTGGCCAGACCGAGCCCCATCGCGAGGTTGACGAGCCGGGCCTGGGCGCCGTCGTGCAGGTCACGTTCGATGCGGCGCAGATCGGCGGCGGCCGTGTCGACCACGACCCCCCGGTCCGACTCCAGCTCGGCGATACGGCGCTCCAGCTCGTCCGACGGCGACAGCAGGCCCCGCACCATCGCCCGGTCCACGTTGGTCAGCCCCCGCGCGATGAACGGCAGCACCGGCCACAGCACGAACAGCGAGGTCAGCGCGGTGACGAACGTGAGGATGCCCCAGGGCAGCCGGATGAAGTCGTACAGCAGCGTCCGCCAGCCCACCGGGTCCTTCAGCGCCATCCACAGCCGCTGCACCGGACCGCCGCGCCCCTTGGAGATGGGCAGTGGCGACGGCTCGTCGACCCGCACTCCGAGCAGCGCCCGGGCCCGCGTCCGCTCCAGCTTTCCCAGCTGCCGGGCGCCGAGGAGACAGGCCGCGAGCATCGGCAGTCCGATGACGGTGAGGGTGAGCGCGGCACTGGTGAACAGCACCGTGACCACGTAGACGAAGCCGAACACGGCCACCGGGAGGTTCAGCAGGAGATGCGCGATCTCCTTCCAGGTCTGCGCGGGGTAGGCGAACCGGGCCGGCGGCAGCCGGTCGGAGCCGCCGGCCCCGTGGTGGGCCTCGGCCCGGTCAAGGCCGCCGGGCCGGCCGTGGCCGTCGGCCCGGTCGGCGGCGGGAATGGGAGCGGTCATACCGGTCAGCCTGCCGTGCCGGGCACCCTTCGCGCCATGCGGTTCGCCGCCCGGGTGCGCCGGGGGAAAACCCCACCCCCTGGGGGCCCCGCGTCTCACGGCGTGACAGGCTGCTTACCCTCTCTTTATCGGGGCCTAGACTCCCCTGCGTACGGATCCTCGGATCATCCGGGATCACAGAGTTCACCAAGGTCACCAGGTCAGGGAGCGAGGGACGGACGGTGCGGGAGACGTTGGGGGGCCCGACGGTCGCCGCCGCGGACATCGCGGCCGGGTATTTCCGGTCCTACTCGGTGGTGGGACTGCTCGCCCTGGTCGGCGTGCTCTTCGTCGCGGTCGCGTTCGGCGCCGGCCGGCTGCTGCGGCCCGTCGTGCCCACCCCGGAGAAACTCCTCACCTACGAGTGCGGCGTCGACCCCGTGGGCGAGGGCTGGGCCCACACCCAGGTCCGCTACTACGTCTACGCCTTCCTGTACGTCATCTTCGCCGTCGACTCCGTCTTCCTGTTCCCCTGGGCGACGGTCTTCGCCGCCCCCGGCTACGGCGCGACGACCCTCGTGGAGATGTTCGTCTTCCTCGGCTTCCTCGCCGTGGGCCTCCTCTACGCGTACAAGAAGGGAGTCCTGGCATGGACGTGAACGCCTCCTCGACTCCGCCGCCCGCCGCCGAGCCCCCCGTTCTGCTGCCCGAACCCAAGCGGCTCGGGACGCTGGCCCGGCTGGCACCCGAGCCGATGAAGGTGGTCCTCAACTGGGGCCGCCGCTACTCCCTCTGGGTCTTCAACTTCGGCCTCGCCTGCTGCGCCATCGAGTTCATCGCCGCGTCGATGGCCCGCCACGACTTCATCCGCCTCGGCGTCATCCCGTTCGCTCCCGGACCCCGCCAGGCCGACCTGATGGTGGTGTCGGGCACGGTCACGGACAAGATGGCCCCGGCCGTGAAGCGCCTGTACGAGCAGATGCCCGAGCCGAAGTACGTCATCTCCTTCGGCGCCTGCTCCAACTGCGGCGGCCCGTACTGGGACTCGTACTCGGTGACCAAGGGCGTCGACCAGATCATCCCGGTCGACGTGTACGTCCCCGGCTGCCCGCCCCGGCCCGAGGCGCTGCTCCAGGGCATCCTCAAGCTCCAGGAGAAGATCGCCCGCGAGTCCCTGGGCGAGCGCTACGGCACCGGGCCCGCCCGCCCGTCCGCCGCAGCCCTGCAGAGCGGCCTGGTCCGGCCCCCGGCCCCCGTCGAGGGAGAGACGCCATGAGCACGGTCGGCTGGCTGCCCGCCCCCGCAGAGGAGCTCTTCGGCGCGGACGCCACGGCCGAGGAGTCGTACGAGGTCCTGACCGTCGACGTCCCCTCGTCCGCCTGGCTCACCGCCCTGGACACGGCCCGTACGACCCTGTCCTGCACCTACTTCGACTGGCTGAGCGCCGTCGACGAACCGGGCGTGGGCTTCCGTGTCTCCGCGCACGTCGCCGCCCTGCACCCCGTCCGCCGGCTGCTCGTACGGACGACCGTGCCGCACGAGGCGCCCACCCTGCCCTCCGCCGTCGGCGTCTACGCGGGCGCCGCCTGGCACGAGCGCGAGACCCACGAGATGTTCGGCATCACCTTCGACGGCCACCCGGCGCTGGACCACCTCCTGCTCCCGGACAACTTCGAGGGCCACCCCCTGCGCAAGGACTTCGTCCTCGCGGCCCGCGTCGCCAAGGCCTGGCCCGGCGCCAAGGAGCCGGGGGAGTCCGACCACGCGGGGCCCAAGCGCCGCCAGATGCTGCCCCCCGGCGTCCCCGACCCGAACGAGTGGGGCCCCCTGAAGGGCCAGCTCCCACCGGCCCCAGCCCGCCCCGCCCGCGGCGCGGCGGCCCGCACGGCGGGAGACCGCCCGTCCCGCGCGCCAGGCGAACGCCCGGCGCGCCGCACCCGCACGGCCGCGGAGGGCTCGACCGGCCAGGCCCGCCCCACGGAGCCGGATACGACGGGAACGGCCGGGACGGCCGGATCCACGGGCGCCGGTGGTCCTGCCGCCGCCGGAGCGGGGGCCGGTGCCGGCGCGAGGCCGCGCCGGACGCGGAGCGCGAGCGAGGGCTCGGTGAGCCAGGCCGCCGCGCCGGCCGAGGACGCGGCGGTGCGGAAGCAGACCGCGGCCGAGGGCGACGCCGCGCAGGCCGCGGCCCCGGAAGGCCCGGCCGCTGAGGCCTCGGTGGCCCATGAGCCCGCCACGGCACCGGTACGCCCACCGCGCCGCGCCCGCACGGCATCGGACGGCTCGGCCGCCCAGCGCCCCCAGCCGACGGAACCGACACGGGCCGAACGGGCCGAACGGGCCGAACCGGCCGCACCGACTGAACCGACTGAACCGGCCGCACCGGCGGCCCAGGACGACGCGGGCCGCCCCGCCCGCCGCCCTACCTCCACCCGCAGCTCGGACGCCCCTTGGCACCACGCCCGCCCGGCGTTCGACGAGCAGCCGGAGACCGAGCGGCAGCCGGAGCCTCAGCGGCAGCCGGAGGCGGACCCTGACCAGGCGCCGGGACCGCAGAAGTCTCCGGAACCGGAACCGGAGCAGTCCCCAGGGCCGCGCCCCGAGAAACCAGCCGGGGAATCCCCGAAGCCGTCTCGTGCCCAGTCCCCGGACCGTACCCCCGACGACCCCGCAGGAGGCCCGCAGTGAACGACGCTCTGGACGTCGTCCTGCGTCTCCTCGTCGTGTTCGTCGTCTTCCTCACCTTCCCCCTGATCGTCGGCCAGACCGAGCACAAGGTGATGGCCCACATGCAGGGCCGCCTCGGCCCGATGTACGCCGGTGGCTTCCACGGCTGGGCCCAGCTCGTCGCGGACGGCGTGAAGTTCGCGCAGAAGGAGGACGTGGTCCCGGCGGGCGCCGACCGCCGCGTCTTCCAGCTCGCCCCGGCCGTGGCCCTCCTGCCGTACCTCCTCGTCCTGCTCGCCATCCCGATCGGACCGGGCGAGGGAGCCGTCGGCCAGGTCGTGGACGCCGGCGTGTTCTTCGTGCTCGCGGTGATGGGCGTCGGCGTCCTCGGCTCGCTGATGGCCGGGTGGGCCAGCGCGAACAAGTTCTCCCTGCTCGGCGGTCTGCGCACGGCCGCCCAGCTGCTCGCCTACGAACTCCCGATGCTGCTTACCGCGGCCTCGGTCGCCATGGCCGCCGGCACCGTCTCCCTCCCGGGCATCCTGCACGCCTTCCACTGGTGGTGGCTGCCCTGGCAGATCGTCGGCGCGATCGTCTTCTTCGTGGCCGGCCTCGCCGAACTGCAGCGTCCTCCCTTCGACATGCCCGTCGCCGACTCGGAGATCATCTTCGGCGCGTACACCGAGTACACCGGTCTGCGTTTCGCTCTGTTCCTCCTCGCCGAGTACGCCGGCATCGTCGTCCTGTGCGGCTTGACCACCGTCCTCTTCCTCGGCGGCTGGCACGGCCCCTGGGGCGCGGACGGCCTTGGTTGGCTGTGGACTTTGCTGAAGACCGCGATCCTCGCCTTCGTCGTCATCTGGCTCCGCGTGACCTACCCCCGCCTGCGCGAGGACCAGCTGCAGAAGCTCTCCTGGACCCTCCTCGTCCCCCTCTCCCTCGCCCAGATCGCCCTCACCGGCATCGTGAAGGTGGTGATCTCCTGATGGCCGAGCGACTCCCGCCCACCCGGCCCCGCATCCCCGGCTCCGGCCTCGCCAAGGGCCTCGCCGTCACCCTGCGCACGATGACGAAGAAGACCGTCACCGAGCAGTACCCGGACGCCCTGCCCGACCTGCCGCCCCGCACCCGCGGCGTGATCGGCCTGTTCGAGGAGAACTGCACGGTCTGCATGCTGTGCGCCCGCGAGTGCCCGGACTGGTGCATCTACATCGACTCCCACAAGGAGACGATGCCGGCCGCGGTACCCGGCGGCCGTGAGCGCAGCCGCAACGTCCTCGACCGGTTCGCCATCGACTTCTCCCTGTGCATGTACTGCGGTATCTGCATCGAGGTGTGTCCTTTCGACGCCCTGTTCTGGTCCCCGGAGTTCGAGTACGCCGAGACCGACATCCGCGAACTCACTCATGAGCGGGACAAGCTTCGCGAGTGGATGTGGACCGTCCCGGCGCCGCCCGCGCTCGACGCCGGCGCGGAGGAGCCGAAGGAGATCGCCGCCGCCCGCAAGACCGCCGAGAAACTGGCCGCCACCCAGGCCGAACCACAGGAGGGGGACTCGTGAGCCTCGCCGCAGCCGCCGCTGCCACCGCGGCCCGTGCCACGACCACCGCGGCCCACGCCACGCCCACCGCCGCCGGAAGCGGCGGTCACGGCTTCCTGTCCCCGACCGGCGTCGAGATCGCGTTCCTCCTCGTCGGGCTGGTCACCTTCGGCGCCGCGCTGGTCACGGTCACCACCCGGCAGCTGGTGCACGCCGCCCTGTGGCTGATCGTCGCCCTAGGCGGCCTCGCCGTCGAATACCTCCTGCTCACCGCCGAGTTCATCGCCTGGGTGCAGGTCCTCATCTATGTCGGTGCCGTCGTCGTCCTCCTTCTCTTCGGTCTGATGCTCACCAGGGCCCCCATCGGACGCTCACCGGATGCCGACTCCGGCAACCGCTGGGCCGCCCTGACCGTCGCCGCGGCCGCCGCCGGCTGCCTGGTCTGGGTGGTCGCCGACGCCTTCCGCACCACCTGGATCGACCTGGACGGGCCGCCCGCCGGCACCACCCACGTCACCGGCGAGAGCCTGTTCCAGAACTGGGTCCTGCCCTTCGAGGCGCTGTCCGTCCTCCTCCTCGCGGCACTGGTCGGCGCGATCGTCCTGTCCCGTAAGGCGAAGGCGGAGCAACCGCCACGATCCGAGAACTCCCGGGCCGCCTCCGCGAGTTCCCCTTCGTCCCCGGATGCCCCTCGGATCACCCGGACGAGTGAGGCCGAGCAGGAAGGTGCCCGCTGATGCACCTCGCCTATCCCGCCGTGCTCTCCGCCCTCCTGTTCTGCACCGGCCTGTACGGCGTCCTCGCCCGCCGCAACGCGATCCTGGTCCTGATGTCGGTCGAGCTGATGCTCAACGCCGTCAACCTCAACCTGGTCGCCTTCGACGTCTGGCTCAGCCGGGCCGCCGAGGACAGCCTGCACTCCGGCCAGGCACTGACCCTGTTCACCATCGCCATCGCCGCCGCCGAGATCGGCATCGGCCTGGCGATCGTCCTCGCCGTCCACCGCAACCGCGGCACCTCCCACATCGACAAGCTCCGCGACACCGCCGAAGGTCCCACGCCCGGGGGCCCCGACGGCGACACCCCCGCGGCCGAGAAGGCTGAGGCCACCGCGTGACCACGACCACCCTCGCCGTGCTCGTCCCCCTCCTGCCGTTCCTCGGCGCGGTCGGCGGACTTCTGCTGGGCCGGACCGCGCCCGGGTTCGTCCGCCCCCTCGCCGTGCTGCCGCCCCTGGCCGCGCTGGCGCTGGCCGCCCTCGTCGCCGTACGCCAGGGCGGCGGCCGGGCCCTCGACGCGCACACCGAGCTGACGCCCACCGGTTCGGTGCCGGTCGAACTGGCCCTGCACATCGACGGCTTCGCCGCGCTCGTCGCCGTCCTCGTCGCGTTCGTCGCGAGCTGCGTGCAGATCTACTCCACCGGCTACCTGCGCGACGACCCGCGCTACCCCTCCTACGCCGCTCTCGTCTCCCTGTTCACCTCCGCGATGCTCCTCGTCGTCTACTCGGGCGACCTGATGCTGCTGCTGGTCGGCTGGGAGGTCATGGGCATCTGCTCCTACTTCCTGGTCGGCCACTACTGGGAGACCCCCGAGGCCCGCGCCGCCTCCCTGAAGGCCTTCCTCGTCACCAAGCTCGGCGACGTCCCGTTCCTGATCGGCCTGTTCGCGCTCGCCGCCGACGCCGGGTCGTTCCGCATCACCCGGGTGCTCGGCGCCGTCACGAGCGGCGGGCTGCACCACCCGACCGTGATCGCCCTGCTGCTGCTCGCAGGCGTCGCCGGCAAGTCGGCGCAGTTCCCGCTGCACACCTGGCTCCCCGACGCGATGGCCGGCCCCACCCCGGTGTCGGCGCTGATCCACGCCGCGACGATGGTGGCCGCCGGCGTCTACTTCATCGCCCGACTCCTCCCCGTCTTCGAGGCCTCCGCGGCCGCGATGCTGGTCCTCGCCGTCATGGCCGCCGTCACCATGACCGGGTCGGCGATCGCCGCGCTCGCCCAGGACGACATCAAACGCGTCCTCGCCTACTCGACGATCGGTCAGCTCGGCTACATGACCGGCGCCCTCGCCGTCGGCGACCGCGCCGCCGCCGTCTTCCACCTCCTCTCGCACGGCGCCTTCAAGGCGCTGCTGTTCCTCGCGGCCGGCGTGGTCATCCACGCCGCCGGCACCAACTCGCTGGCCGCCATGTCCCGGATGCGCGGTTTCGCCGACCGGGTCCCGGACGCCTACTGGACGATGACCGTGGCGCTGCTCGCGCTCGCCGCGATCCCGCCGTTCAGCGGCTTCTTCTCCAAGGAGTCCGTCCTCGGGGCCGCCGAACAGGCCGCCCACGGCCACACCGACCACGCGCCCGGCGCCGCCGGCTGGATCGTCCTCGTCGCCGGGCTGGTCACCGCCCTGCTGACCGCCGCCTACGCGACCCGGCTGTGGCTGCTGGCCTTCCGCGGCCGGGGTGCCGACGCCCCCGACCACGGACGCCAGCCCCTGACCATGACCGTCGTCCTGTGGGTGCTCGCCGTGCCCTCCCTCGCCTTCGGCGGCCTCGCCTACCGCTCGCTGCCCGGCTGGTTCGACGGCCGCGACCTGACCCCGGCCCTGACCACCTCCATCCTGGGAACCGGCCTCGCCGTCGTCGGCGGACTCGTCACCTACGGCGCCTGGCAGCGCACCACCGCGCTCGCCGCCCGCGTCCCCCTCGGTGCCGTCGCCGCCCACCCGGAGGGCGACGCCGGACTGGTCGAGGCGGAGGCCATCGCCAGCCACGAGCCCGCGTACGGCGACATCGCCTACGCGCCCGACCCGGCGGACCCCGGACGGCTGCTGCTCGGGCCGCTGCACCGGCACGCGGCCGCCGGCTTCCACCTGGACGCCGTGTACACGGCGCTGTTCGTCCGCCCGGTCCGGGCCGGCGCCGACCTCGTCCGCTTCCTGGACCGCGAGGTCGTCGAGACCTACGTCCGCGGTGCCGCCGCCCTGCCCCGGCTGCTCGGGGCCGGCGTCCGGCGCGCCCAGACCGGCAATGTGCAGACCTATGTGAGCGCGCTGCTCGCCGGCACCGTCGTCCTGACGGTCGCCGTCCTCCTCGTCGCCACGGGAGCGTGAGCAGGCGTGATCGATATCAACGAGTCCGTGATGCAGGTCCTTCTGGCGTTCGTCGTCGTCGGCCCTCTCCTCGGCGCCGCGGCGGCCCTCCTGCCGGCCCCGCCCGGGCTGAAGGGGAAGTCGCCCGACCAGGCCGTACTCCGCCACGGTGTGACCGTGACCGGGGTCGTCCTCGCCGCGGCGATCGCCCTCGCGGTCGGCTTCGACCACGACCACCCGTCCACGATGCAGGCCACGACCGACATCAGCTGGATCCCCGCGCTCGACGTGCGGATCCACCTCGGCATCGACGGCATCTCGCTCCCCCTCCTGGTCCTGACCGCGCTGCTGACCTTCCTCTGCGCGCTGTACTCCTACTTCAAGATGCCGTCGGGCCCGACCCCGAAGGCATTTGTGGCACTGCTGCTGCTCCTGGAGTCCGGCACCCTCGCGACCTTCGCCGTCCTCGACCTGCTGCTGTTCTTCCTCGCGTTCGAGATGGTGCTCATCCCGATGTACTTCCTCATCGCCCGCTGGGGCGGCGAGGGACGGACCCGGGCCGCCTGGAAGTTCATCCTCTTCACCCTGCTCGGCTCCGTCGTCATGCTGCTCGGCCTGCTCCTGATCGGAATCAAGGCGGGCACGTTCGACATGGTGGCACTCGCCACTGACAACGGCCGGTCACTGAGCACATCCGTGCAGGTCATCGCCGTTCTGGCGATCGGGATCGGGCTGGCCGTCAAGACGCCGATGTGGCCGCTGCACAGCTGGCTGCCCGACGCCCACACCTCCGCGCCGACCGTCGGCTCGGTCCTGCTCGCCGGCGTCCTGCTGAAGATGGGCACGTACGGGTTCGTCCGGATCCTGCTGCCGGTCGCCCCGGACGGTCTGCGCACCTTCGCGCCGTACCTCGCCGCCTTCGCCGTCGTCGGGATCATCTACGGGTCCCTGGCCTGCCTGGCCCTCGCCAAACGGGGCGCGAAGGGCGACCTGAAGCGGCTGATCGCCTACTCCTCCGTCGGCCACATGGGCTTCGTCCTGCTCGGCATCGCCACCATGACCCCGACCGGCGTGAACGGCGCCCTGTTCGCCAACATCGCCCACGGCCTCATCACCGGCCTGCTCTTCTTCCTGGTCGGCGGGCTGAAGGACCGCACCGGCACCACCGACCTCGACACCCTCGCGGAGGAGACCGGCGCCGCCCTCTACGGCAAGGCGCCACGGCTCGGCGGACTGCTCGCCTTCGCCGCCGTCGCCTCGCTCGGGCTGCCCGGACTCGCCGGGTTCTGGGGCGAGATGCTCTCCCTGTTCGGCGCGTTCCAGCCCGGCGCCGGCCTCAGCCGGCCCGCCTTCCTCACCTTCATGTCCATCGGCGCCTTCGGCACCCTGCTGACAGCCGCGTACATGCTGGTCGTGGTGCGCCGCGTCTGCATGGGCTCCGTGGAGCAGCAGACCCCGAAGCTCGCCGACGTCCACGGGTACGAGTTCGCGGCCTGGACCCCGCTCGTCACCCTCACCGTCCTCGCCGGACTGTGGCCCAAGGCCCTGCTCGGCCTGACCGACCCGGCCGTCCAGCAGCTCCTCGCAGGAGGCACCCGATGAGCGCCCTGGCCCAGCCGCTGGCCGCGTCCGCGGTGCAGTCCGTCGACTGGCTCGCGATCGCCCCGCCCACCCTCACGGCCGTCGTCGCGATCGGCGTGCTCGTCGCCGACCTCTTCGTCCCCGAGGCGCGCAAGGCCGTCCTCGGCTGGGTATCCGTCGCGGGCCTCGCCGCCGCCGCGCTGACGCTCCTGCCGCTGCTGGACGGCCACCGCAGCACCTTCTGCGTACCCGGCCACGTGCGCGCGTGCAGCTACACCGCCGACCACTTCACCCTCGTCATCCAGTTCCTCGTCCTCGGCGGCGCCCTGCTGGCGGCCCTGCTGTCGGTGACGAACGTCGACGACGAGCGCCGGCGCGTCCCCGCGGGTGAGTTCTGGTTCCTGCTGCTGTCCTCCGCGGCCGGCGCAGCCCTGCTGCCCGCCTCCCGCGACCTGGCCACCCTGATCGTCGCCCTGGAGGTCGCCTCGCTGCCCGCGTTCGCCCTCGTCGGCATCCGGCACGGCGACAAGCGGTCGTCCGAGGCCGCCCTGAAGTTCTTCCTGTCCTCGGTCACCGCCACCGCGGTCAGCCTCATGGGCGTCAGCTTCGTCTACGCCTCCACCGGCACGCTCTACCTCACCCAGGTGGCCCAGCGCATCCAGCACGTCGACGGGCAACTCCACACCCTCGCCCAGACCGGCGTCGTCCTCACCCTGGTCGGCTTCGCCTTCAAGACGGCCGCCGTCCCCTTCCACTTCTGGGTGCCCGACACCTACGTGGGAGCCCCCCTGCCCATCGCCGCCTACCTGTCGGTCGTCGGCAAGGCGGTCGGCTTCTCCGGGCTGATCCTCGTCACCGTCGTCGCCTTCCCTTCGTACGCCGACGTCTGGGGGCCGGCACTCGCCTGGCTGGCCGCCCTCACCATGACCGTCGGCAACGTCGGCGCGCTCCGCCAGAAAGCCACGCGCGCGTACAGCGCCGTACGGCTGCTCGCCTGGTCCTCCGTCGGCCAGGCCGGCTACCTGCTGGTGCCGATCGCCGCCGCCGGGTACGCCGAGGACGCCCAGAAGGCGATCGGCTCCACCGTCGCCTACGCCCTCATGTACGCCGTCGTGAACCTCGGTGCCTTCGCGGTGGCCGCGCTGGTGGGCCGTACGAGGTCGCTGAACCGGGTGAGCGACTACCGCGGCCTGTACGCGTCGAACCCGCTGACCGGCCTCCTGATGGCGTTCTTCCTACTGTGCCTGGCCGGACTGCCGCCCGGTGTCATCGGGCTCTTCGCCAAGGTCACCGTGTTCGCGGCGGCCGTCGACGCCGGCCTCGGCTGGCTCGCCGTCGTCATGGCCGTCAATGTCGTGATCGCCCTCTTCTACTACCTCCAGTGGACGGCACTGCTGTTCCGCGCCCCCGAGGGCGAGGCCGCGCGGCATCGCGTGCCCGTGCCCCTGACGGCTGCCCTCGCCCTCACCGGCGTCCTCGGCGTTGCCCTGTCCGGGGCACCCCAACTGGTCCTGCGGTTCGCGGCCAACGGCCTGTTCTGATCACCCTCCAGGCGCGCGCGGACGGCATAAGGGCACGTCACCCGTACGGCCGACGCGTGCCGCCGTGGACGGCGGGGAACTCGCGGCGGCCGCGTGGCGTTGACCAGAGCGGAAGGGTCCACTGGACCAAGGGGTTCCCCTGCCGCACGACTTGGAGGGCGTACCGTGCACCGCCGGCACAACGGGCTCAGGACCGCAGTACTCCTCGGGGGTCTGTCCGCGCTCATCATCGTCATCGGCAGCTTCTTCGGCCGGACGGGGCTGATCGTCGCGGTCCTGATCGCGCTCGGCACGAACGCGTACGCCTACTGGAACAGCGACAAGCTGGCCCTGCGGGCGATGCGCGCCCGCCCGGTGAGCGAGTTCGAGGCCCCGGGGCTCTACCGGATGGTGCGTGAACTGTCCACGCAGGCCCGCCAGCCCATGCCCCGGCTGTACATCTCCCCGACGGAGGCCCCCAACGCGTTCGCGACGGGCCGCAACCCGCGCAACGCGGCCGTGTGCTGCACCGAGGGCATCTTGCGCCTGCTGGACGAGCGCGAACTGCGCGGTGTCATCGGTCACGAGCTGAGCCATGTGTACAACCGCGACATCCTCATCTCGTCGGTCGCCGGCGCACTCGCCTCGGTGATCATGTTCCTGGTGAACTTCGCCTGGCTGATCCCGGTCGGCCGTTCGGACGACGACGACGGCCCCGGCCTCCTCGGCATGCTGTTGATCATGATCCTGGGCCCGCTCGCCGCCACCCTCATCCAGCTGGCGATCAGCCGTTCCAGGGAGTACGAGGCGGACGCCTCGGGTGCCCAGCTCACCGGCGACCCGCTCGCCCTCGCCGGCGCGCTGCGCAAGCTGGAGACCGGCACGAAGCAGCTTCCGCTGCCTCCCGAACCGCGGATCGAGACCGCGAGCCACATGATGATCGCGAACCCGTTCCGTCCCGGTCAGGGCCTGTCGAAGATGTTCTCCACGCACCCGCCCATGGCGGAGCGCATCGCTCGGCTGGAGCGGATGGCCGGCCGCCAGGGGTGACGGCGTCGGCCGCCGCCCGGCACCGGCACGCGCGCGGGTCACCGCGCGCGTGACGACAACGGGGGCACCATCCCGCGTGAGGCGAGCCGGTGCCGTACGCCCATGGTCGTCAGCGAACCGAGCAGGATCACGATCCCGCCGACGACCAGGATGGCGTCGTACGCGTGCGCGGGTGGCTGCTCCGGCGTCATCGCGGCGATGGCCGCCGCAACCGCGGCGAGGGCGACGGCACCCAGGGTGACGAGAGCGGTCAGCACCACGCCCGACGCCTCACCCGCGCGCGTGGGGGACACGACCTCCTGGGTGGCGACGCTGGAGAAGGTCCAGCCCAGTCCGAGGCCGAGCGTGCACCAGGCGAAGACCAGGATGTACAGCCACCAGGCGGTGACCAGACTGAACACGATCATGCCGCTGCCGGCGACCGCTCCGGCGAGCGCCATCACCACCTCACCCGGCAGGTACGGCGCCAGCCGCGCGCCCAGCGGGCCGGTGAGGGCGACGACCAGGGCGGGGGCGAGGAAGACGATGCCCGCCATCAGCGGGGACAGCCCCCGCACACCCTGCAGATAGAGCGTGGCGACGAAGACCGTGACGCCGTAGCCCATGTTGCAGACCGAGCCCATGCCGGTGACCAGGACGTACGGGATGTTCCGGAACAGGTTCAGGTCGACCAGCGGGTGACGCACGCGGCGTTCGCGCACCACGAAGGCATAGCCGAGGACGGCGGCCACCCCGAACAGGGCCAGGGTCCGCTCGTTGTCCCAGCCCCAGGCGCTGCCGCGCTCGACCGCGATCGTGAGCGAGGCGAGCGCGCCCATGAGGGCGAAGCAGCCCGGCAGGTCGAACTGGCGGGGCGCGGCGGGGTCGCGCGAGTCGGGCACATGCCGTACGGCGATGAGCAGGGACACGGCGCTCAGCGGCGCCAGCAGCCAGAAGATCCACCGCCATCCCGGACCCTCGGTGAAGCCACCGCCGACGAACGGGCCCAGCGCGGTGCCGATGTTGGCGATGCCGAAGGCGGCGCCCAGCGCGCGTGCCCGGGTCTCGTCCGGGAAGGCGTTGCTGATCACCGAGACGGACACGGGCATGACGACTCCGGCGCCGACGCCCTGCACGATCCGCCCGCCCACCAGGAGCCCCAGACCGGGTGCCAGGGCGCAGAACACCGAGCCGGCCGTGAACAGCGCGAGGCCGCACAGCAGGCTGGGCCGCCGCCCGTACACGTCGCCGAGCCGCCCGCCGACGATGAAGCAGCAGCCGATCGCGAGCATGTACGCCGACAGGGTCCACTGGGCGGCGGACGCGGTGACGTCGAGGTCCCGGGTGATGCCCGGGATGGCCAGGTTGAGGGCGAAGAAATCGACCTGGATGCAGAAGAGCGCGACGGCCACCGCGACGAAGGCCCCGGTCCGGTGGGCGGGGGGCGCGATCGCGGGCGACGTCCGTGCTGAGGACCGTGTACGCATCCGGTCCGCTCCTCTCGGCGACGCCGTCGCGGGACCGTGGCGGGCAGAGCGCCCTCGTGCTCATTCTCGGCGCCGGACAGCCGGCCCGCGATCCGACGCCGGGCGCCGGTGGCGGTCTCGGGGCGGCCGGGCCGATGGCGGTCTCGGGGCGGCCGGGCCGATGGCCGTGAGGGGCGCGCGGGGTCGTGAGGGGCACGCCGGTCGTGCGGGGCGCGCCGGTCGTACGGGGCGCGGCCGTTGTGCGGGGCGCGGCGGTCGTACGGGGCGCGGGTCCCGGAAGTCGCACCGCTTCCCTCCCCGGGGTCCCGCCCGTTCCTCGGGTTCCGCCGGTCGTACGGCCCCCGCAGGGCACCCGTGCCGCTCGGATCGCGGATCGGCGCCGATCTCGTCACCCTGGGGAAGGTGCACTTCCTGCTGCCGGTGTTCTTCGCCCTGTCAGCGGCGCTGAGCAATGCCTTCGCCACGGTGCTTCAGCGCCGGGCGGCCCTCAGCGTGCCCCGGTCACAGGGATTCCGCGCGGGGCTGATCCTCGACCTGCTGCGGCGGCCCGTCTGGCTCGCCGGGATTCTCACGGTGATCCTCGCGGGGGTGTTCCAGGCGTTGGCGCTGGTGACGGGCGCGCTGACGATCGTGCAGCCGCTGTTCGTCCTCGAACTGCCGTTCACTCTGCTCGTGGCGTCGCTCTTCGCCCACCACGGCATGCCCCGCCTCGCCTGGTTCGCGGTGGCCGGGGTGGTGGCGGGGCTGGGGGTGGCGCTGGCCGGCGCGTCGCCCTCGGGCAACCGGACGCGCGTGGAGATCGACCGCTGGCTGCCCGCGCTGGCCGTCTGCGCGGGAGTCGTCGTCGTGCTGTCCCTGGTGGCCCTCAAACGCCCCGAGGGACGGGCGCGTGCGGCCATGCTGGGTACGGCGGCGGCCGTCAGCTACGCGCTGACGGCGGGGCTGATGAAGACAGCGATGCACATCCTGGCCGACGACGGGCTGGTGGCGTTCTTCCTCTCCTGGCAGAGCTACGCGTTCGGGGCGGCCGGGGTGGCCGCGCTGTTCCTGCTGGAGAACGCGATGCAGGCGGGGCCGCTCGTCGCCTCGCAGCCCGCGCTCACCCTCGGCGACGCCACGGTGAGTCTGACGCTGGGCATCCTCGTCTATGAGGAGCACGTCAGGGCCGGTTGGTGGCTGGTCCCCGAGGTCCTGGGCATCGCGCTGATCGTCACGGGCGTCTTCGCCCTGTCCCGCATCCCCGCGGCGGACAGCCCCAGGACGCCCGAGGAGGCGGCGCGGGGGCACGCGGACGCTCAGTGACGGCCATGGCGGTCATGACGGCCACGGCGGTCATCCCGCGCGGGTGGACGGGGGCGGGCTCGATGGCACCCAGGCTGCGGATTCCGCCGTGTGCGCTCAGCGCCCGGCGAATCCCGCGTCCGACGGGACCACCTCACGTCCCAGCGGCATCAGGGAGATGGGGATCAGTTTCAGGTTGGCCCACCCGAACGGGATACCGATGATCGACAGGAACAGCGGGATGCTCGTGACCAGGTGAGCGAGTGCCAGCCACCAGCCCGCGAAGATCACCCAGATCACGTTGCCGATGAACGATCCCGCCCCGGCGTCCGGCCGCTCGACGGTCGTCCGCCCGAAGGGCCAGAGCACGAACCCCGCGATGCGCAGCGACGCGATGCCGAACGGGATGGTGATGATCAGAACGAAGCAGATCAGGGCGGCGATCAGGTAGCCGACCGCCATCCAGAGGCCGCACAGGATCAGCCACAGGATGTTGAGCAGCAGGTTGAACACCTTCATGATCGGCACCTCTCCAGGTCGCTCCGCCGGCACTGTCTGCTGAACACAAGTATCAGCCGGGCGCGCGTTCCTGTTAAACGGAAGGCCGCTCGTGGCGCATGCGACGGGCGTGGGGCCATCTGACGGCACGAGCCCGTTCGGAACGCCCTGAGGCGAAGGGCGTCGCTGCCCTGCCCGTCTGCCTGACGCCCGAGCCCTGCCCGAGTGCCGCCTGAGTGTCCGTCAAGGACCCTTGTCCGCCGGAGTTTTCCACAATGGCCGAGTTGTCCACAGGCGCGACCGAATGTCAGTGGCGTCTTGCATGATGAAGCCATGACCGAGACCGAGCAGTTGCTGACACGTGTGGCGGCCGAGGCCCGCGCCTCCCGGCCCTGGGGCTGGACCTCCCTGCCCGCCCCCGTCGACGCGGCCACGCTCGACCGGGCCGAGACCGCGCTCGGCTTCCGCCTGCCGCCCCTCCTCGCCGCGCTCTACCGCCGCGTGGGTGACGGCGGCTTCGGTCCCTCCTACGGCCTGCTGCCGCTGCTCGACAGCGCGCCCTCCGGCGAACCCGCCGCCGTCGCCCAGTACCTCGCCCACCGCAAGGACGGCAGCGAGGACCCGGACTGGCCCTGGCCCGAGGGTGTCCTGCCGGTGTCCCACTGGGGCTGCGGGATGTACGCGTGCGTGGACTGCCGTAGTCCTCAAGCCCCGGTCCTGCTCTTCGAGCCGAACGCCCACGACGCCGACACCGCGTGGTACGTGGACGCGCCCACCCTCACCGACTGGCTGCGCACCTGGCTCGACCGTGCCGGCTGGTACGAGGAGACCAACGACGGAACGGACGACCTGGCTCCCTGGACGGAGTTCCGCATACGCACGGCCCGCGCCGAGGTGGCCTAGGAGTCACCGCTGCGTCGCACCCGTGTGCCGGCCGCAACCAGGTGACGGACCCGGGGCGTCCTCTTCCTCAACACGGCACGAACACGCGCTCGACGGACGATCCGAACCGATTTCACACGGGCGGAACAGTGCGGGCGTGGCACGGGAGGGCAGGTTCACGGCATGAGCATCATCGGTTGGATCATTCTGGGGCTGCTGGCCGGGGCCATCGCCAAGCTGCTGCTTCCGGGGCGCGACCCGGGCGGCTTCATCGGGACGACCCTCATCGGCGTCGCGGGCGCGTTCATCGGCGGTTGGATCTCCGCGCGCTGGCTGGACCACCCGGTCAGCAAGCACTTCTACGACGGCGCCACCTGGGCGGCGGCGGTGGGAGGCTCATTGGTCCTGCTGATCGTCTACCGCATCCTGTTCGGCAACTCGCGCGACTGAACCGCGCCCGGACGCGGCGAAGGGCGGGCACCCGGACGGGCCCCGCCCCTCGCGCGCGGGTCCGGCTCGCCGAGCCGGCGCCGGTGTCCTGCCGGACTACCGGTAGTTCACGAACTGCAGGGCGAAGTCGAAGTCCTTGCCCTTCAGCAGGGAGATCACGGTCTGCAGGTCGTCGCGGCTCTTGGAGCTGACCCGCAGCTCGTCACCCTGCACCTGGGCCTTCACGCCCTTCGGGCCCTCGTCGCGGATGATCTTCGCCACCTTCTTCGCGTTGTCCTGGGAGATGCCCTCCTGGATCGACGCGGAGATCTTGTAGTCCTTGCCGGACAGCTGGGGCTCGCCCGCGTCCAGCGCCTTCAGCGAGATACCGCGCTTGACCAGCTTGGACTGGAAGACGTCGAGGACCGCCTTGACCCGTTCCTCGGAGTTCGCCTCCAGCAGGATCTTGTCACCGGACCAGGCGATCGAGGCGCCCACACCCTTGAAGTCGTAGCGCTGCGAGACCTCCTTCGCGGCCTGGTTGAGGGCGTTGTCGACCTCCTGCCGCTCGACCTTCGAGACGATGTCGAAACTGGAGTCGGCCATGTCCTGTGGCTCCTTGTATCGGGGTGCGAATCGGGTGCGTGCCGGCTGTGCGGTGACGGCCGCCGGGCCCGGCACACCGCCGGGCCACATCCGCACCAGCCTAGCCACCCCACGCCCTCAGGGTGGAGATCAATCGGGTGGCGAAGCACCCCTCTGCATCGGGTATTGTTTACGTCGTTGCCGGGGAGCACCGCCGAAAAGCGGGGTTCGCCGGGCAGCACAACCCGGCGGTGTGCCCGAGCGGCCAAAGGGAGCAGACTGTAAATCTGCCGGCTCAGCCTTCCCAGGTTCGAATCCTGGCGCCGCCACACGGGATGAAACCCTCTTCGACCAGCCTTTTCGGCAGGTCGGAGGGGGTTTCTTCGTGTTGGGGCGCGGGGCGGTAGGTCCGGGCCGGGTGGGGGCACACTGACGGCATGTCGTCCCGTCGGAGAACCTGTCCCGTGTGCCGCCGTGAGATCGCCGTCGTCGCCGGGCGGTTCGCCCGGCACGATCCGCCCGGGGCGCGGGAGAACGGGGAACTCGTCTCCTGTTCCGGGTCGCGGCAGCAGGCGCAACTCGGGGCCGTCCAGCCGGCGTTGGACGGGTACGTTGTGCCGCACTTTCCCGGGCAGTTGCCGCTCTTCTGACCGGACGAGGCCGGGCCGGGCCGGCCACTGAGGTGGGCGGCCGTGTCGACTTGTGGCGGGCCGCCTCAGTTCCCCGCTACCGACTTCACCGCCACCGACACCGGGGCCGAGCCACTGATCAGCTCCAGCGTCAGACCGGCCGTGGCCGGGGTGTCCACCAGTTCCGCCAGGACGGCGGCCACGTCGTCCCGCGGGACCGGACCGCGCCCGGTGTGCGCCTCCAGGCGGACCAGGCCGGTGCCCGCGTCGTTCGTCAGCGCGCCGGGCCGCAGGATCGTCCAGTCGAGGGCGTCCTGACGGGTGACGTACGCGTCGGCCTCTCCCTTGGCGCGCAGGTAGACGTCAAACACGTCGTCGCCCTGGTGCGCGGGGTCGGCGCCCATGGAGGAGACCACCACGAAACGGCGTACGCCCGCGCTGACGGCCGCGTCCGCGAACAGCACCGCCGCGCCCCGGTCCACCGTGTCCTTGCGGGACGTACCGCTGCCCGGGCCCGCGCCCGCCGCGAAGACCGCAGCGTCGGCGCCCCGCAGACACGCCGCCGCCTCCTCGACCGAGGCGGACTCCAGGTCCAGCAGAACGGGCTCCGCGCCGGCCGCCCTCAGGTCGTCGCCCTGCTCCGCCGCGCGGATGATCCCCGCGACCTCGTCCCCGCGCGCGGCGAGCAGCCGCTCCAGCCTCAACGCGATCTGACCATGACCACCAGCGATGACAATGCGCATGGGACCGACCGTACGCCCGAAGGGCCGCCTCCGCCGCACGAGTTACCGGCGCGCCGGGAACCGCCGGTGGGCCCGCGCCGCCGTGCCCTGACACGCGCCGCCGCCGTGCCCCGACACGCGCCCGACAACATCCCCCGGCAGCCGCTCCCCGCCCGGCTCAGGACAACTCGCCGCGACCCTGCCGTGGCAGGCCCGGATCGGACGACGACGCCGCCGTGTTGCAGTACTCGCGGACCGCGCTCGTACGGGCCACCACGCGGCCCCGGTGGACGACGATGCGGCTGTACGCCAGCGAGAGCGCGCCCGCCAGGTGGTCGCCGCGGACGGCCAGGAGCTCGGCGGGGAAGCCCGCCTCCACGCGTACCCGGGGCAGCCCGAGGACGGCACGGGACGAGGCGCTGACCGCGTCGTAGGCGTCCTCGGGGCGCAGGCCGCCACGTGAGGCGAGCAGGTAAGCGGCCTCCAGCGGGTCGCCCCGGCCGACCGGGTTGGACATGTCCCGCAGGGCGCCGCTGCCCGCCGCGACCCGTACCCCGGCCGCGCGCAGCAGCCGTACCGGAGCCGTGCCCCGCAGGTCCACGCCGTCGCAGCCGCCCTGGGGCAGGCACACCACGGTCACCCCGGCCGCCGCCAGCTGGTCCGCGAGCCGGCCCGCCGCCTCGCCGGGCAGGCGCGCGAGTCCGGAGCACGGGCCGATCGCCACGCCGGGGCGCAGACCCCCCGCCATCGCCGCGAGACGCGACAGCCGGGCCGGGTCGGCGGCGTCCGTGTGGAGGTCCACCGGGCAGCCGTGCTCCGAGGCGACCTCCAGGACCGCCTCCACATAGCCGGCTGGATCCGGGTCCAGGTCGGGGCAGCCGCCCACGACGGACGCCCCCATCTTCACCGCGTCCCGCAGCACGGCGAGCCCCTCCGCCCCGGCCACCCCGGTCAGCACCCGCGGCATCGCCACCGTGGTCAGCTCCACGAGTCCCCGCAGGGAACGGCGGGCCTGGAGGACGGCGCCCAGGGCACCGAGGCCCTGGAGGTCGCCCACGCGCACGTGTGCGCGCAACGCGGTCGCGCCGTGACCGAGCTGGAGCAGCGCCGCTTCCGTCGCCCGGCGCTGGACGTCCTCGGGGGCGTACGAGACCGGGCCATCTGGTTCTGCGGTCAGGGCCGTGTCCGCGTGCGCGTGCGGCTCGGCCGGCGCCGGGAGGAGCAGGTAGCCGCTCAGGTCCACGCGCGCGGCGCTCGTCCGGGCCGGACCCGGGGCGAGGCTGCCCGCCGTACCGACCGCTTCGATCCGCCCGCCGCCCAGCCGTACGTCCACGGTCCGGCCGTCGGTCAGCCGCGCTCCGCACAGCAGGAGGGCGGCCTGATCGGGCCCTGTGGAGGATCCCGGCGAGTTCGACGACGAGGGCGGCTGCGGCTGGCTGTCGGGCATCGCACTCCAGGAGATCGGGGAGAGAGAGGGCCGGGGGCTGGGGACCGGGGAGGGGCGGACGGAGGAGTCAAGATCACGCAGAGTGGGTCGAGCCTAGGGTGGCGAGCCGCGCGGGTCGCGGAGGAGCGCAATAGTCGTACCGGCGGGTCCCCCCAGGGCGGTACGTGCGTTCCTCGCGGCGCTGTGCCGCCGCCCGTCCGGTGCCGGCGGTCCGCGTGCGTGAACGGGCGGCTCACGCGGGGCCGATGGGGCGGTCGAGGGGCGGTCAGGGGACCCCGGGCACGGGTCGCCGTGAGGGCATGGATACGGATTTGGGCGAACGGCGGCGGAGCGTGTAATGTCTTCATCGCTCGCCCCAATAGCTCAGTCGGCAGAGCGTCTCCATGGTAAGGAGAAGGTCAACGGTTCGATTCCGTTTTGGGGCTCTGGTGTGAGAGGTTCCCGTCGCGAGGCGGGGCTGATCTCATCAAAGCGGTGTAGCTCAGTCGGTAGAGCAAGCGGCTCATAATCGCTGTGTCACCGGTTCAAGTCCGGTCACCGCTACTGACAGTAGCCGATTGCGGGGTCGGTCCTTCGATCGGCTACTCTTGCTTGCGTTAAATCAGTCAATCCGTTCGTCCTAGGAGCACTCACGTGGCTGCCACCGACGTCCGCCCGAAGATCACGCTGGCCTGCGTGGAGTGCAAGGAGCGGAACTACATCACCAAGAAGAACCGGCGTAACAACCCGGACCGTCTTGAGATGAAGAAGCACTGCCCGCGTTGCAACGCGCACACCGCGCACCGCGAAACGCGATAAACAGGCTCGTACGCGAGGCCGTCCCCTGCCGGGGGCGGCCTCGCGTCGTTTGTGGCCTCGGTACCGGCCGGTATCGATCCGGTAGCGACGACCGGTATCCAGTGGGTTTCCGGTCCAACACAGCAGACATCAGGAGGTGCCGGGCCATGGCGCTCGACCAGTCCTTCGTGGGGCGGACCTACCCCCCCACCGCGCCCTACGAGGTGGGTCGCGAGAAGATCCGCGAGTTCGCGGAGGCCGTCGGGGACGGCAACCCGGCGTACACGGACCCGGAGGCCGCCAAGGCGTTCGGTCACCCCGATGTGATCGCGCCCCCGACGTTCGTGTTCTCCATCACCTTCCGCGCGGCCGGACAGGTCATCGAGGACCCGCAGCTCGGCCTGGACTACAGCCGCGTCGTGCACGGCGACCAGAAGTTCGCCTACAAGCGTCCCGTGCGCGCCGGTGACCGGCTCACCGTCACCTCCACCATCGAGGCCATCAAGTCCCTCGCCGGCAACGACATCCTGGACATCCGCGGCGAGGTGCACGACGAGGCCGGCGAGCACGTCGTGACCGCCTGGACCAAGCTCGTGGCCCGCGCGGCCGAGGAGGCGTGAGGGACCGATGACGGCGAAGATCGCGTACGACGACGTCGAGGCCGGCACCGAACTGCCGGCGCAGACCTTCCCCGTAACCCGCGACACGCTCGTGCGGTACGCGGGTGCCTCCGGGGACTTCAACCCCATCCACTGGAACGAGAGGTTCGCCAAGGAGGTGGGTCTGCCGGACGTCATCGCGCACGGCATGTTCACCATGGCCGAGGCGATCCGCGTGGTCACTGACTGGACCGGCGACCCGGCCGCCGTCGTCGAGTACGGGGTGCGCTTCACCCGGCCCGTCGTCGTCCCCGACGACGACCAGGGCGCCGTGATCGAGGTCAGTGGCAAGGTCGCGGCCAAGCTGGACGACAACACCGTGCGGGTGGACCTCACGGCCATGAGCAGTGGCCAGAAGGTGCTCGGCATGTCCCGGGCGGTCGTCCGACTGGCCTGAGGCGGGGCGAGGCGCGGCAAAGGCGTGACGTCATGAAGGCATGAAGGCATGAAGGCACGAAGGCATGAAGGCCTGAGGTAAGGGGCGCTCCTCCAGGGAGGGCGCCCCTTACCCGTTCGCCCGGTCCCGCGCCCGCCGCCTTGTTGTTTGCCGGCCCCGCGCCCGCCGCCCTGCTGCCCGCCGGTCCCGGGCCCGCGGCCCGACCGCCTCGTCCCGCGCCCGCGGCCCGCGCGCCGGTCCCGCGCCCGCGGCCCGCGCGCCGGTCCCGCGCCCGCGGCCCGCGCGCCGGTCCCGCGCCCGCGGCCCGACCGCCCCTCCCGCGCCGCAGGCCACTCCTTGACTTAGTTAGTGATTGAGTACTAACTTTCTCCCATGGTCAGGATGAGCGCAGAAGAGCGGCGCGAGAGCGTCGTCCGCGCGGCGATCGCGGAGTTCGCGCAGAGGGGCTACTACGGCACCTCCACCGAGGCGATCGCCAAGCGGGTCGGTGTGTCGCAGCCGTACCTCTTCCGGCTCTTCCCGGGGAAGAAAGCGATCTTCGCCGCCGCGTCGCTGCGGTGCGTGGCCGACACGTGCCGGATCTTCGAGGAGGCGGCCGAGGGGCTGCACGGCGAGGAGGCCCTGCACGCCATGGCCGCCGCGTACGTGCGGCTGATCACCGAGCACCCCGAGAAGCTCCAGATGCAGATGCAGACGTACATCACCGTGGCGGCGGCCGAGGCGGAGGGCGACCACGAGTTCGGCGAGGCCGTCCGCGCCGGCTGGATGAAGCTCTGGGACACCGTGCACCTGCCGCTCGGCGCGGACGACAACGAGACGACGACATTCCTGGCGTACGGGATGCTCGTCAACACCCTCACCGCCATGGGGTTTCCGCCCCAGCACCGGGTGTGGCAGTCGATGTACCCGTCGGCCCGGATCGCCGGCCGGCTGGAGAAGTAGCGGAACGAAACGAGAGGGGCGGGCGCCCCTTCGCCGGGCGTCCTCGGGGCCGCCTCATGACCACAGAAGTTAGTCATCAATAACTAATCAGCGGGATCTCATCACCCACTGGGGGAGCGATGTCACAGCAGACCGCACGTCGCGGGGGCGCCGCCTGGGCCCTCGTCATCACCAGCGTCGCCGGGTTCATGGCGGCCCTCGACAACCTCGTCGTCACCACCGCGCTGCCCTCCATCCGCCAGGACCTCGGCGGTGCGCTGGACGACCTGGAGTGGACGGTGAGCGCCTACACGCTCACCTTCGCCGTCCTGCTGATGTTCGGCGCCGCGCTCGGCGACCGCTTCGGCCGCCGCCGGCTCTTCCTCGCCGGGCTCGCCGTCTTCACCGGCGCCTCCGCGGCCGCGGCCATGGCGCCCGGCATCGACTCCCTCATCGCGGCCCGCGCGGTCCAGGGCGTCGGCGCGGCCGTGATGATGCCGCTCACCCTGACGCTGCTGACGGCGGCCGTGCCCGTCGAGAAGCGTGGGACGGCGTACGGCATATGGGGTGCCGTCAACGGGCTGGCGGTCGCCTCCGGACCGCTCATCGGCGGCAGCCTCACCGAACACGTGTCCTGGCATTGGATCTTCTGGCTGAACGTCCCGATCGGTCTGGCGCTGCTGCCGCTCGCCCGTCTCCGCCTCGCCGAGTCGTACGGCGCCGGCGCCCGGCTCGACGTTCCCGGCACCCTGCTGGCCAGCGGCGGGCTGTTCGGAATCGTGTACGGCCTGGTCCGCGGCCCCGCCGACGGCTGGACCGACTCCCTCGTGCTGACCGCCCTGTTCTCCGGCGCGGCCTTGCTGGCCGGGTTCGTGCGGTACAGCTCCCGCGCGAAGAACCCGATGCTGCCCATGCGGCTGTTCCGCTCCCGCGCCTTCTCCGGGATCAACGCGGCCAGCCTGCTGATGTTCGTCGGGATGTTCGGCTCGATCTTCCTGCTCAGCCAGTACATGCAGGGCGTGCTCGGCTACTCGCCCACCGAGGCGGGCCTGAGGATGCTGCCGTGGACCGGGATGCCGATGCTGGTCGCGCCCGTCGCCGGGATCCTCTCCGACCGCATAGGCGGCCGTCCGGTCGTCGCCGCGGGCCTGTTCCTCCAGGCCGCCGGGCTCGGCTACCTGGCCTACGTGGTCACCGCGGACGCCTCCTACGCCGCCCAGCTGCCCGGTCTGATCATCAGCGGTGTCGGCATGGCCCTGTACTTCGCGCCCGCCGCCAACCTGGTGATGTCCAGCGTCCGTCCGCAGGAGCAGGGCATCGCCTCCGGCGCCAACAACGCGCTGCGGGAGGTGGGCGGCGCGCTCGGCATCGCCGTCATGTCGTCGATCTTCTCCGCCCAGGGCGGCTACGAGTCCGCGCAGAACTTCGTCGACGGCCTGCGGCCCGCCCTCGTCACCGGCGCCGCCGTGGTCGCACTCGCGGCGGTCGCGGCCCTGGTGATCCCGGCGCGCCGCCGGACCGGCCGGGTGGTCGAGACGGCGGAGCGGACCACGGAACCGGCCACGGCCGTCCACTGACGCCCTTCCCGGCGGGTCAGCCGAGACCGCCGCCATCCGCACGCGCGCGTAGGGCCCGATTCGGAAATCGGGCCCTACGCGCGCGCGTGCGCAGCGCCACGCGGGGCTGTCGGTGGCGTCTCGTAGTCTTGGGCGCGTGCAGGTACTCCACGATGCCCCCCTCGCCCCGCTGACCACCTTCCGGCTCGGTGGACCCGCGGCCCGGCTGGTCACCGCGACCACCGACGCCGAGGTGATCGCCGCTGTCCGGGAGGCCGACGACAGCGGGACGCCGCTGCTGGTCATCGGCGGCGGGTCGAACCTGGTCATCGGAGACAAGGGATTCGACGGCACCGCCCTGCGCATCGCCACGCGCGGCGTCGAACTGCGCGGTACGACGCTGGAGCTGGCCGCCGGAGAGGTCTGGACGGACGCCGTGGCCCGCACCGTCGAGGCAGGGCTCGCCGGGATCGAGTGTCTCGCCGGGATCCCCGGTTCCGCGGGCGCGACCCCCATCCAGAACGTGGGCGCCTACGGCCAGGAAGTCTCCTCGACGATCACGGAGGTGATCGCGTACGACCGCCGGGCCGGCGAGACCGTGACGCTGACCAACGAGGAGTGCGCCTTCTCCTACCGGCACAGCCGCTTCAAGGCCGACCCCGAGCGCCATGTCGTGCTGCGGGTCCGCTTCGAGCTGGAGGACGCGGCCGGACTGTCGGCGCCCCTCAAATATGCGGAGACCGCCCGGGCGCTCGGTGTCGAGCCGGGCGCACGCGTGCCGCTCGCCGCGGCCCGCGAGACCGTGCTGAAGCTGCGCGCCGGGAAGGGCATGGTGCTCGACCCCGAGGACCACGACACCTGGTCGGCCGGTTCGTTCTTCACCAACCCGATCCTCACGGACGCCGACTTCGCCGCCTTCCACGCGCGCGTGCGGGAGCGCCTGGGCGACGGGGCCGAGCCCCCCGCCTACCCGGCGGGGGAGGGCCGTACCAAGACCTCCGCCGCCTGGCTCATCGACAAGGCGGGCTTCACCAAGGGCTACGGCACCGGTCCCGCCCGGATCTCCACCAAGCACACCCTCGCTCTGACCAACCGGGGCGAGGCCACCACGGAGGACCTCCTGGCGCTCGCCCGTGAGGTCGTGGCCGGGGTCCGGGAGGCCTTCGGCGTCACCCTGGTCAACGAGCCGGTGACGGTGGGCGTCGGCCTCTGACGGGCGTCCAATTTCTGGACCTAGTAGGCCACGCCGACCCCCTGCTTCACCGTCGCCGGGTCGTCGGTCATCGTCAGCATCGCGTGGGCCACGTCCGCGCGGGCGATGAACCGGCCGCGCGGCGGGAAGCCGCCGACCACCGTGCGGTAGGTGCCGGTGAGTGGCTTGTCCTGGAGGCGCGGCGGGCGGACGACCGTCCACTCCGTGGTGCTGCGGGCCACCTCGGCCTCCGTCTCGCGCAGGTCGGCGTAGACGTCCTTCAGCAGCGCGGAGACCAGTCCGCGCGCGGCACGGTCGACGGCCCCTTCCTGCTCCGGTGCGGGACCGACCGGGCCGGCGCTCACCAGGAGCAGCCGTCGTACGCCCTCGGCCTCCATCGCGGCCAGGACCGTGCGGGTCAGCCGGGTCGCCACACCGGCGTCCTTGCGGCTGCGCGCGCCCAGACCGGACAGCACGGCGTCCCGGCCCGCGACCGCCGCGCGCACGGACTCCGCGTCGCCCAGGTCGCTGCGGAACACCTCCAGGCCGTCGCCCCGGACCGTCAGCCGTGCCGGATCGCGAACGACGGCGGTGACCCGGTGGCCCGCGGCGAGGGCCTGCCGGACGATCTCCTGGCCGATGCCGCCGGTGGCCCCGAAAACGGTGAGATTCATGAGCTGCACTCCTGCTGATCGCGTGGGTTCTCCCGAGCGAGGTGGGTGAGTGTTCACTCACCATGCCTTCTCCTAGAGTGAGTAAGTACTCACCCACCCGTCAAGTCCGTCGGCCACCACATGGAATCCTTGGGCCTCATGCAGCAGAAACCGGCTCCCCAGCAGCCCCCGGCCCGCGTCCGCATCCTCGACGCCGCCCACGAGCTGATGCTCACCCTCGGGCTGGCGCGCACCACCACCAAGGAGATCGCCAGGGCCGCCGGCTGCTCCGAGGCGGCTCTCTACAAGCACTTCGCGAGCAAGGAGGAGCTGTTCATCCGGGTACTGCACGAGCGGCTGCCCCGCCTCACCCCGCTGCTGCGCAGCCTCGCCGCCGAGCCCGGCCGCCGCACCCTGGAGGAGAACCTCACGGAGATCGCCCACCAGGCCGCCCTGTTCTACGACCAGAGCTTCCCGATCGCCGCCTCGCTCTACGCCGAGACGCAGCTCAAACGCCGGCACGACGAGGCGATGCGGGAGATGGGCTCCGGCGCGCACATGCCCATCGAGGAACTGACCGCCTACCTGCGCGCCGAACGCGAACTGGGCCGCATCGCCCCCGACGCCGACCCCTTCGCCGCCGCCTCACTCCTCCTCGGGGCCTGCGCGCAGCGGGCGTTCGCGTACGACTCGGCGGACACGCGCCCGGCGGCCGACGAGTTCGCCGTCCGGCTGGCCCGCACCCTGCTGGCCGGGATCTCCGTGGCCGCCGAGCACGCCTGAGTCAGACGGCCGGGGCGCTGAGCCAGTCGTCGACGCCCGCCAGCAGCTTGGCCTTGACGTCGTCCGGGGCGGCCGAGCCGCGGACCGACTGGCGGGCCAGTTCCGCCAGCTCGGCGTCGGTGAAGCCGTGGTACTCGCGGGCCAGCTCGTACTGGGCCGCGAGCCGGGAGCCGAAGAGGAGGGGGTCGTCGGCGCCGAGGGCCATGGGGACTCCCGCCTCGAAGAACGTCCGCAGGGGGACGTCCTCGGGCTTCTCGTACACGCCGAGGGCCACGTTCGAGGCGGGGCACACCTCGCAGGTCACGCCCCGGTCGGCCAGCCTGCGCAGCAGCCGCGGGTCCTCCGCCGCCCGCACCCCGTGCCCGATCCGGGCCGCGTCGAGGTCGTCCAGGCAGTCCCGGACGGACGCCGGGCCGGTCAGCTCGCCGCCGTGCGGGGCCGCGAGCAGGCCGCCGTCGCGGGCGATCGCGAACGCGCGGTCGAAGTCCCGCGCCATGCCCCGCCGTTCGTCGTTCGACAGCCCGAAGCCGACCACGCCCCGGTCGGCGTACCGCACCGCGAGCCGGGCCAGTGTGCGGGCGTCCAGCGGGTGCTTCATGCGGTTGGCGGCGACCAGGACCCGCATGCCGAGCCCGGTGTTCCGCGCGGTCGTCTCCACGGCGTCCAGGATGATCTCCAGCGCCGGGATGAGACCGCCCAGGCGGGGGGCGTACGACGTCGGGTCCACCTGGATCTCCAGCCAGCCCGAGCCGTCCGCGAGGTCCTCCTCGGCGGCCTCCCGGACCAGCCGCTGGATGTCCTCCGGCTCCCGCAGGCAGGAACGCGCCGCGTCGTACAGCCGCTGGAAGCGGAACCAGCCGCGCTCGTCCGTGGCGCGCAGCCGGGGCGGTTCCCCGCCGGTCAGCGCCTCCGTCAGGGTCTCGGGCAGGCGGACGCCGTGCTTGTCGGCCAGCTCCAGGACGGTCCCCGGCCGCATCGAGCCGGTGAAGTGCAGGTGCAGATGGGCTTTCGGCAGCTCAGAGAGGTCACGTACACGCTCCATCCCAGGATCCTGCCGCACGCGCCGCCCCACCGGTAGCTGTTTCCCCGTACGTGGTCTTGCTCGCACAAATGAACAGGAGCACCGGGGACGCTCCCCGGTGCTCCTGTTCCGCTCCTGCTACGACGGGGCCTGCTCAGGCCTTGGCCTCCGCCAGCAGCTTCTGCATGCGGCTCACGCCCTCGACCAGGTCCTCGTCACCGAGGGCGTACGACAGCCGCAGGTAGCCCGGCGTGCCGAAGGCCTCGCCCGGGACGACCGCGACCTCGGCCTCCTCCAGGATGAGCGCGGCCAGCTCGACGCTGTTCTGCGGGCGCTTGCCGCGGATCTCCTTGCCGATCAGCTCCTTCACCGAGGGGTAGGCGTAGAACGCGCCCTCGGGCTCGGGGCAGAGGACGCCGTCGATCTCGTTGAGCATCCGCACGATGGTCTTGCGGCGGCGGTCGAACGCCTCGCGCATCGTCGCGACGGCCTCCAGGTCGCCGGAGACGGCGGCCAGGGCGGCCACCTGGGCCACGTTGGAGACGTTCGACGTGGCGTGCGACTGGAGGTTCGTCGCGGCCTTGACGACGTCCTTCGGGCCGATGACCCAGCCCACGCGCCAGCCGGTCATGGCGTACGTCTTCGCCACGCCGTTGACCACGACGCACTTGTCGCGCAGCTCGGGCAGGAGCGCCGGCAGGGACACGGACACCGCGTCGCCGTACACCAGGTGCTCGTAGATCTCGTCGGTGAGGACCCACAGGCCGTGCTCGACGGCCCAGCGGCCGATCGCCTCGGTCTCGGCCTCGGAGTACACCGCGCCGGTCGGGTTGGAGGGGGAGACGAAGAGGACGACCTTGGTCTTCTCGGTGCGCGCGGCCTCCAGCTGCTCGACCGTGACGCGGTAGCCGGTGGTCTCGTCGGCGACGACCTCGACCGGGACACCGCCGGCGAGGCGGATCGACTCCGGGTACGTCGTCCAGTACGGCGCCGGGACGATGACCTCGTCGCCCGGGTCGAGGATCGCGGCGAAGGCCTCGTAGATGGCCTGCTTGCCCCCGTTGGTGACCAGGATCTCCGAGACGTCGGGCTCGTAGCCGGAGTCGCGCAGCGTCTTCGCGGCGATCGCGGCCTTCAGCTCGGGCAGGCCGCCGGCCGGCGTGTAGCGGTGGTACTTCGGGTTCTTGCAGGCCTCGACGGCCGCGTCGACGATGTAGTCCGGGGTCGGGAAGTCCGGTTCACCGGCGCCGAAGCCGATCACCGGACGCCCGGCGGCCTTGAGGGCCTTGGCCTTGGCGTCCACGGCGAGGGTGGCGGACTCGGAGATCGCGCCGATTCGGGCGGAGACCCGGCGCTCGGTCGGAGGGGTTGCAGCGCTCATGGGGGCCATGGTTTCAGACCGGAAAGGCCCGCTGCACACCGGTTTCACAGACTGAACGGCAAGGGGTCGGCGTATGAACAGGGATACGAATCCCGTCCCCGGCCAGGACGATCTTCGGTACCGCACCCCCGGACGGGCACTTTCTGTTCGACGCCGGGCCGCGGACCACGTACACTCTCACCTCGTTGGCTTCCAGCAGCCGCCTGTGCGGCCGGTGCACACCGAGCACTCGGTCGGATGCGGTACGTTGGGGGACACACAAAGGGTCGTAGCTCAATTGGTAGAGCACTGGTCTCCAAAACCAGCGGTTGGGGGTTCAAGTCCCTCCGGCCCTGCTACACACACCGCCAGGATGTGTGCGCATGTACGTACAGCAATGCACCGCCGTGCGGCTCAGAAACCGGGCGCGGCACGGCCACGACCCGGGATCAGGTGAGGACGAATGACGGACGCCGTGGGCTCCATCGACACGCCTGATGCTCAGGACGAGGTGCCCGAGTCCAAGAAGAAGGCCCGTAAGGGCGGCAAGCGCGCCAAGAAGGGCCCGCTCAAGCGCCTCGCCATCTTCTACCGCCAGATCATCGCGGAACTCCGCAAGGTCGTCTGGCCGACGCGTAACCAGCTGACGTCGTACACCACTGTGGTGATCTTCTTCGTCGCCATCATGATCGGCCTGGTGACCGTGATTGACTATGGGCTCAACCACGCGGCCAAGTACGTCTTCGGCTGAGTCCAGAGCGAAGGGCGCCGTGGTACCGGCGCCCGTTTTCGCATGTTCCACCTCTATGTATCCAGGAAGAAGCAGCCATCGTGTCTGACCCGAACCTGAACGACGCCATCGAGCCCGAGAAGTCGGTCGATGACGAGCTCGACATCGTCGAGGGCGCGGACGAGCAGGACGAGTTCGAGGCTGCCGAGGCCGAGTCGGGCGAGCCGGCGGAAGAGGCCGCGCTGCACGTCGAGGACGCCGACGAGGACGTCGCCGGTGACGAGGACGTCGTCGCCGAGGACGCCGTCGCGGACGAGACCGTCGAGGACGAGGACGTCGTCGCCGCCGATGACGACGCCGTCGCCGCCGAGGCCGAGGAGGAGCCGGCCGAGCCGGTCGACCCCGTCCAGGCCCTGCGCGAGGAGCTGCGCACCCTCCCCGGCGAGTGGTACGTCATCCACACCTACGCCGGTTACGAGAACCGCGTGAAGACCAACCTGGAGCAGCGCGCCGTCTCGCTGAACGTCGAGGACTACATCTTCCAGGCCGAGGTGCCGCAGGAAGAGGTCGTCCAGATCAAGAACGGCGACCGCAAGACGATCAAGCAGAACAAGCTGCCGGGTTACGTCCTGGTCCGCATGGACCTGACCAACGAGTCCTGGGGCGTCGTCCGCAACACCCCGGGCGTCACCGGCTTCGTCGGCAACGCCTACGACCCGTACCCGCTGACGCTGGACGAGATCGTCAAGATGCTCGCCCCGGAGGCCGAGGAGAAGGCGGCCCGCGAGGCGGCCGAGGCCGAGGGCAAGCCGGCTCCGCAGCGCAAGGTCGAGGTCCAGGTGCTGGACTTCGAGGTCGGGGACTCGGTGACGGTGACCGACGGTCCGTTCGCGACGCTGCAGGCGACGATCAACGAGATCAACCCTGACTCGAAGAAGGTCAAGGGGCTCGTGGAGATCTTCGGGCGTGAGACGCCGGTCGAGCTGTCGTTCGATCAGATCCAGAAGAACTGAGCTCCGCGGACGGCAGTTGAACAGCTGCGGGTCGGTCGGGGCTGGTCGCGCAGTTCCCCGCGCCCCTAGGTGGGTCAGGTCAGACGGGTTCCAAGTGAGCCCCTCTGACCTGGTCGTTTTTTGACCGCACACCCATACCCGTTATCGTTGTGCGGTATGCCTGCGTCGGGATCGCGATCCTGTGTGGGCATGGACCCGAATGAAAGGACCCGGAGAGCAATGCCTCCCAAGAAGAAGAAGGTCACGGGGCTCATCAAGCTCCAGATCCAGGCCGGTGCGGCCAACCCGGCTCCGCCGGTCGGCCCGGCGCTGGGTCAGCACGGCGTCAACATCATGGAGTTCTGCAAGGCCTACAACGCCGCGACCGAGTCGCAGCGTGGCTGGGTCATCCCGGTGGAGATCACGGTCTACGAGGACCGTTCCTTCACCTTCATCACCAAGACCCCGCCGGCCGCGAAGATGATCCTCAAGGCCGCGGGCGTGGAGAAGGGCTCCGGCGAGCCGCACAAGACCAAGGTCGCCAAGATCACCGAGGCGCAGGTCCGCGAGATCGCCACCACCAAGATGCCCGACCTCAACGCGAACGACCTGGACGCGGCCGCGAAGATCATCGCTGGCACCGCGCGCTCCATGGGCGTCACGGTCGAGGGCTGAACCCACCCCCAGCAGTCATCGCGGCCGTAGCCGGTCGCACGTGGCAGGGCCTGCTCGGCCCAGGGACCACGACTCCTTTCAGAACACACAGGAGCAAGTTGTGAGCAAGCGCAGCAAGGCTCTCCGCGCTGCGGACGCCAAGATCGACCGGGAGAAGCTGTACGCCCCGCTCGAGGCCGTCCGTCTCGCCAAGGAGACCTCCACGACCAAGTTCGACGGCACCGTCGAGGTCGCCTTCCGCCTGGGTGTCGACCCGCGCAAGGCCGACCAGATGGTCCGTGGCACCGTGAACCTTCCGCACGGCACCGGTAAGACCGCCCGGGTCCTGGTCTTCGCGACCGGTGACCGTGCCGAGGCCGCGCGTGCCGCGGGCGCCGACATCGTCGGCGCCGACGAGCTGATCGACGAGGTGGCGAAGGGCCGTCTGGACTTCGACGCCGTCGTCGCCACCCCGGACCTCATGGGCAAGGTCGGCCGCCTCGGCCGCGTCCTCGGCCCGCGTGGTCTGATGCCGAACCCGAAGACCGGCACCGTGACCCCGGACACCGCCAAGGCCGTGACCGAGATCAAGGGCGGCAAGATCGAGTTCCGCGTCGACAAGCACTCGAACCTGCACTTCATCATCGGCAAGGCGTCCTTCGAGGACGACAAGCTGGTGGAGAACTACGGCGCCGCGCTGGAGGAGATCCTCCGTCTGAAGCCGTCCGCCGCCAAGGGCCGCTACATCAAGAAGGCCGCCATCACCACCACGATGGGCCCCGGCATTCCGGTCGACCCGAACCGCACCCGCAACCTCCTCGTCGAGGAGGACCCGGCCGCCGTCTGAGCCCCGCGCTCACCAGGCAGCCGCGTCGCGGACGCGTGAGTCCCGTGTCAGGGACGCGTTAAGTCACAGGCGGACCCCGCAACCTTCCAGGTGCGGGGTCCGTCTTTTCTTTGTGCGACCTGAGCCCGGGCTGTCAGTGCCCTGGGCTACGGTGCGGATACAGGCAACTCGCATAGGGGTGGGACGAGATGAAGAGCACGACCGTGCGCCGGATGACCCTCTCGATCGCCGCGGTCACCGCGCTGACGGGGGTGGCCGCCTGCGGCTCCTCCGACGGCTCCGGTAAGGCGGACAAGGCGGTGGGCAAGACCGTGACGCGCGTCAGCCCGATAGCCGCCCTGCGGTCCGCGGAGAAGTCCACCGACAAGGCCGACTCGGCGAAGGTCCGTTCCAGCACGACGATCGGCACGACGATGTCGATGACCGCGGACGGCGCGCTCACCTGGGGTGACGGCCTCAAGGGCAACCTCACCATCACCTACACCGGCGGCAAGATGGCCGACGCGATGCGCCAGCTGGGCTCCACGCAGATGCAGGCCCGCTATCTGCCGGACGCCTACTACGCCAAGATGAGCGAGAAGTTCGCCCAGCAGACCGGCGGCAAGCACTGGGTCAAGTACGCCTACGACGACCTCGCCAAGCTCGGCGGCAGCTCCGGGGCGTACATGAAGGACCAGATGCAGAACACCACGCCGAACCAGTCGGTGCGGCTGCTGCTGGCCTCCGGTGACGTGAAGAAGGTCGGCCAGGAGCAGGTCTCGGGGCAGAGCGCCACGCACTACTCGGGCAAGGTCGACGTCGCCGGCCTCGCCGCGAAGAACAGCAACCTCACCGCCGAGCAGCTGGCCGGCCTGAAGAAGCAGCTCAGCCAGGCCGGGGTCACCACGGAGACCGTCGACATCTGGGTCAACGACCAGGACCTGCTGGTCAAGAAGGTCGAGAAGGCCGACATGACGGCCGGCACGATGACCAGCACGGCGTACTACAGCGACTACGGGGTGCAGGTCACCGCCGTCGCACCGCCCGCCGGTGACACCAAGGACTTCAAGGACCTCATGCAGGCCGGCGGCACGGCCGGCGGAGGCACCGGCGTCAGCTCCTGACCCCGCCCCGGCAGCCCCCGGGCGGGCACCCGTACGGCCGCGGAGGCCCCCCGGCCGGGCACCCGTACGGTCCGCGCCCCTCCCGGGCGGGCAACCAGGCGGCCGCGGGGCCCCCGCGTAAGCGCCCGTACGGTCCACCGAAGCCCCCGGGCGGGCACCCGTACAGCCCGATTTGCTCGGGGGCGCCCCGGTCCCGTACTCTCCTACAGAAGCCAAAGACCGCTGGTCGTTGCCGTGCGCTCATTCGAGGGTGCGGTGGCCGAAGGATCCGCTGAAAAGTGGGCGACCCGCGCAGGTGACTGTGGAAGAACTCCCGGACACACGCCCCGGCGTGTGATCGGTCGAGTCCGCCCCGTGCGCCTGCGCCGGGGCGTTTCGTTTCCCCAGTCCTCCTTCGGGTCCGCGCGGTCCGAATCACCCGGAAGGAGGCCGAGGCTCTATGGCGAGGCCCGACAAGGCTGCCGCGGTTGCCGAGCTGACGGACAAGTTCCGCAACTCGAACGCTGCCGTGCTGACCGAGTACCGCGGTCTCACCGTGGCGCAGCTCAAGACGCTGCGCCGGTCGCTCGGTGAGAACGCCCAGTACGCCGTGGTGAAGAACACGCTGACCAAGATTGCGGCCAACGAGGCCGGGATCTCGACGCTGGACGACCAGTTCAATGGTCCGACGGCTGTCGCCTTCATCACCGGTGACCCGGTGGTGTCGGCGAAGGGTCTCCGTGACTTCGCCAAGGACAACCCCAACCTCGTCATCAAGGGCGGTGTCCTTGACGGCAAGGCGCTGTCCGCCGACGAGATCAAGAAGCTTGCGGACCTCGAGTCCCGCGAGGTTCTGCTCGCCAAGCTGGCGGGCGCCATGAAGGGCAAGCAGACGCAGACTGCTCAGCTCTTCCAGGCGCTTCCCTCGAAGCTCGTCCGCACCGTGGACGCGCTCCGTGCCAAGCAGGCCGAGCAGGGCGGTGCCGAGTAATTCGGCTCGCTTCCTGACCCTGGCCGCCGCCTGACGGCCGAGGTCGAGCGGGCCAACGTACGCCCGCCAGTCATGTACATACGGCACCAGCCGATTGAGTGGAAGGATCGCCCATCATGGCGAAGCTCACCCAGGACGACCTGCTCGCGCAGTTCGAGGAGATGACCCTCATCGAGCTCTCCGAGTTCGTGAAGGCCTTCGAGGAGAAGTTCGACGTCACCGCCGCCGCCGCGACCGTCGTCGCCGGCCCCGCCGCGGGTGGCCCGGCCGCCCCCGCCGAGGAGGAGAAGGACGAGTTCGACGTCATCCTCACCGGCGCCGGCGACAAGAAGATCCAGGTCATCAAGGTCGTGCGCGAGCTGACCTCCCTCGGCCTGAAGGAGGCCAAGGACCTGGTCGACGGCACCCCGAAGCCGGTCCTGGAGAAGGTCAACAAGGAAGCCGCCGAGAAGGCCGCCGAGTCCCTCAAGGGCGCCGGCGCCTCCGTCGAGGTCAAGTAAGACCTCCCCGGTTCTCCGAACCCCTTTGCGCGCTGACCACGCCCCCTGAGGGGCTGTAACGCGAACGCACCGAAGAGCGATCATCCATCCGGGTGGTCGCTCTTCGGCGTGTCCGGGGGAGGGGCCGCGGTTGCCTTGCACTCGTGACGGCGAGGGGTATGGTGATCTTCGTCCTGTCTCCGGAACGGTCCACATCGGGCTGGGGGGCCTTGACGAACCGCACGCAGCGCGCAATTCTCAGGACGCGTCGTCACAAGGATCCGTATCCGAGGCATGGATCGGCGGCGAAGAGGGCAGTATCAACGTGCGTTGAGGGCAGCATGCCGAGGGCGTTGACGAAGGCGATGAGAACAGCGAGGGTCTCGCGAAACCCGCACTGGACATCAGTGTGCCAAGTGGCTACACTGACCCTTTGCGCTGCCTGTTAGCTGTCCCCTGCCCGTCACCAGGGGTCTGCCCTCACCCGAGCACTGTCGACCGACACCCTCTGACCTGGGTTCTCTGTCGCTGTGTGCGGCACGAGGGACTGGTACGCGCGTAGTGAGTCCGAGCCCTCGGAAGGACCCCCTCTTGGCCGCCTCGCGCAATGCCTCGACCGCGAATATGAACAACGCTGCCAGCACCGCCCCGCTGCGCATCTCCTTTGCAAAGATCAAGGAGCCCCTTGAGGTTCCGAACCTTCTCGCCCTGCAGACCGAGAGCTTCGACTGGCTCCTCGGGAACAGTGTCTGGAAGGCTCGTGTCGAGGCGGCTCTGGAGTCCGGTCAGGACGTCCCGACCAAGTCCGGACTGGAGGAGATCTTCGAGGAGATCTCCCCGATCGAGGACTTCTCCGGTTCGATGTCGCTGACGTTCCGCGACCACCGTTTCGAGCCCCCGAAGAACAGCATCGACGAGTGCAAGGACCGTGACTTCACGTACGCGGCCCCGCTCTTCGTCACCGCCGAGTTCACGAACAACGAGACCGGCGAGATCAAGTCCCAGACCGTCTTCATGGGCGACTTCCCGCTCATGACGAACAAGGGCACCTTCGTCATCAACGGCACCGAGCGTGTCGTGGTGTCGCAGCTGGTCCGTTCGCCCGGCGTCTACTTCGACTCCTCCATCGACAAGACGTCCGACAAGGACATCTTCTCCGCCAAGATCATCCCGTCCCGGGGTGCCTGGCTGGAGATGGAGATCGACAAGCGCGACATGGTCGGCGTCCGCATCGACCGCAAGCGCAAGCAGTCCGTCACCGTGCTCCTGAAGGCTCTCGGCTGGACGACCGAGCAGATCCTTGAGGAGTTCGGCGAGTACGAGTCGATGCGCGCCACCCTGGAGAAGGACCACACCCAGGGCCAGGACGACGCACTGCTCGACATCTACCGCAAGCTGCGCCCGGGCGAGCCCCCGACCCGCGAGGCCGCGCAGACGCTGCTGGAGAACCTGTACTTCAACCCCAAGCGCTACGACCTCGCCAAGGTCGGCCGCTACAAGGTCAACAAGAAGCTCGCCGCGGACGCCCCGCTGGACGCCGGTGTGCTGACCGTCGAGGACGTCCTCGCGACGATCAAGTACCTGGTCAAGCTGCACGCCGGCGAGACCGAGACGGTCGGTGACAACGGCCAGACGATCGTCGTCGAGACCGACGACATCGACCACTTCGGCAACCGTCGTCTGCGCAGCGTCGGCGAGCTGATCCAGAACCAGGTCCGTACGGGTCTCGCCCGTATGGAGCGCGTCGTGCGCGAGCGCATGACCACCCAGGACGTCGAGGCGATCACGCCGCAGACCCTGATCAACATCCGGCCGGTCGTCGCCTCCATCAAGGAGTTCTTCGGCACCAGCCAGCTGTCGCAGTTCATGGACCAGAACAACCCGCTGTCGGGTCTCACCCACAAGCGCCGCCTGTCGGCCCTTGGCCCGGGTGGTCTCTCCCGTGAGCGGGCCGGCTTCGAGGTCCGTGACGTGCACCCCTCGCACTACGGCCGCATGTGCCCGATCGAGACGCCCGAAGGCCCGAACATCGGTCTGATCGGCTCGCTCGCCTCCTACGGCCGGGTCAACGCGTTCGGTTTCGTCGAGACGCCGTACCGCAAGGTCATCGACGGCCAGGTCACCGACGAGGTGGACTACCTGACCGCCGACGAGGAGGACCGCTTCGTCATCGCGCAGGCCAACGCGCCGCTGACCGACGAGCTCCGCTTCGCCGAGAACCGCGTGCTGGTCCGCCGCCGCGGCGGCGAGGTCGACTACGTCGGCGGCGAGGACGTGGACTACATGGACGTCTCGCCGCGCCAGATGGTGTCGGTCGCGACCGCCATGATCCCCTTCCTGGAGCACGACGACGCCAACCGTGCCCTCATGGGCGCGAACATGATGCGCCAGGCCGTCCCGCTCATCAAGAGCGAGGCCCCGCTCGTCGGCACCGGCATGGAGTACCGCTCCGCCGTCGACGCCGGCGACGTCGTCAAGGCCGAGAAGGCGGGTGTGGTCCAGGAGGTCTCCGCGGACTACATCACCACCGCGAACGACGACGGCACGTACATCACGTACCGCCTGCACAAGTTCGCCCGCTCCAACCAGGGCACCTCGGTCAACCAGAAGGTCATCGTCAACGAGGGCGACCGGATCATCGAGGGCCAGGTCCTCGCCGACGGTCCGGCCACCGAGAACGGTGAGATGGCCCTCGGCAAGAACCTGCTGGTCGCGTTCATGCCGTGGGAGGGTCACAACTACGAGGACGCGATCATCCTGTCGCAGCGCCTCGTGCAGGACGACGTCCTCTCCTCGATCCACATCGAGGAGCACGAGGTCGACGCCCGTGACACCAAGCTCGGCCCCGAGGAGATCACCCGGGACATCCCGAACGTCTCCGAGGAGGTCCTCGCCGACCTCGATGAGCGCGGCATCATCCGCATCGGCGCCGAGGTCGTCGCCGGCGACATCCTGGTCGGCAAGGTCACCCCGAAGGGTGAGACCGAGCTGACCCCGGAGGAGCGCCTGCTGCGCGCGATCTTCGGTGAGAAGGCCCGTGAGGTCCGCGACACCTCGCTGAAGGTGCCGCACGGTGAGATCGGCAAGATCATCGGCGTGCGCGTCTTCGACCGCGAGGAGGGCGACGAGCTTCCCCCCGGTGTGAACCAGCTGGTGCGCGTCTACGTCGCGCAGAAGCGCAAGATCACCGACGGTGACAAGCTCGCCGGCCGGCACGGCAACAAGGGTGTCATCTCCAAGATCCTGCCGATCGAGGACATGCCGTTCCTGGAGGACGGCACCCCGGTCGACATCATCCTGAACCCGCTGGGTGTGCCGTCCCGAATGAACCCGGGACAGGTCCTGGAGATCCACCTCGGCTGGCTCGCCAGTCGCGGCTGGGACGTCTCCGGCCTCGCCGACGAGTGGGCCCAGCGCCTGCAGGCCATCGGCGCGGACAACGTCCAGCCGGGCACCAACGTCGCCACCCCGGTGTTCGACGGTGCCCGCGAGGACGAGCTGGCGGGTCTGCTGCAGCACACCATCCCGAACCGCGACGGCGAGCGCATGGTGCTCCCGACCGGCAAGGCGCGGCTGTTCGACGGCCGCAGCGGTGAGCCGTTCCCGGACCCGATCTCGGTCGGCTACATGTACATCCTGAAGCTGCACCACCTGGTCGACGACAAGCTGCACGCCCGTTCGACCGGCCCGTACTCGATGATCACCCAGCAGCCGCTGGGTGGTAAGGCCCAGTTCGGTGGCCAGCGCTTCGGTGAGATGGAGGTGTGGGCGCTGGAGGCGTACGGCGCCGCCTACGCCCTCCAGGAGCTGCTGACCATCAAGTCCGACGACGTCACCGGCCGCGTGAAGGTCTACGAGGCCATCGTCAAGGGCGAGAACATCCCGGAGCCCGGCATCCCCGAGTCCTTCAAGGTGCTCATCAAGGAGATGCAGTCGCTCTGCCTGAACGTGGAGGTGCTGTCCAGCGACGGTATGTCCATCGAGATGCGTGACACCGACGAGGATGTCTTCCGCGCAGCGGAGGAGCTCGGCATCGACCTGTCCCGGCGCGAGCCGAGCAGCGTCGAAGAGGTCTGACGGGAGTCCGGCGGGGCCCTCACCCCTTGAGGGCCCCCGCCGACCCCCAGGCCCCCGTTTCAGACCACAGACTTACAACCCTGAGAGGGATTGACGCATAGTGCTCGACGTCAACTTCTTCGATGAGCTCCGGATCGGTCTGGCCACCGCTGACGACATCCGTCAGTGGAGCCACGGCGAGGTCAAGAAGCCCGAGACCATCAACTACCGCACCCTCAAGCCGGAAAAGGACGGACTCTTCTGCGAGAAGATCTTCGGCCCCACCCGGGACTGGGAGTGCTACTGCGGCAAGTACAAGCGCGTCCGCTTCAAGGGCATCATCTGCGAGCGCTGCGGCGTCGAGGTCACTCGCGCCAAGGTGCGTCGTGAGCGGATGGGCCACATCGAGCTGGCCGCGCCCGTCACGCACATCTGGTACTTCAAGGGCGTCCCGAGCCGGCTGGGCTACCTGCTCGACCTGGCTCCCAAGGACCTCGAGAAGGTCATCTACTTCGCGGCGTACATGATCACGTTCGTCGACGAGGAGCGCCGTACGCGCGACCTGCCCTCCCTGGAGGCGCACGTCTCCGTGGAGCGCCAGCAGGTCGAGAACCGTCGCGACGCCGACCTGGAGGCCCGCGCCAAGAAGCTCGAGACCGACCTGGCCGAGCTGGAGGCCGAGGGCGCCAAGGCCGACGTGCGCCGCAAGGTGCGCGAGGGCGCCGAGCGCGAGATGAAGCAGCTGCGCGACCGCGCGCAGCGCGAGATCGACCGCCTCGACGAGGTGTGGACCCGGTTCAAGAACCTCAAGGTCCAGGACCTGGAGGGCGACGAGCTGCTCTACCGCGAGCTGCGTGACCGCTTCGGCACGTACTTCGACGGCTCGATGGGTGCCGCGGCGCTGCAGAAGCGCCTGGAGTCCTTCGACCTGGAGGAGGAGGCCGAGCGCCTCCGCGAGATCATCCGCACCGGCAAGGGCCAGAAGAAGACCCGTGCGCTCAAGCGCCTCAAGGTCGTCTCCGCGTTCCTGCAGACGTCCAACAGCCCCAAGGGCATGGTGCTCGACTGCGTGCCGGTCATCCCGCCGGACCTGCGTCCGATGGTGCAGCTGGACGGTGGCCGCTTCGCGACCTCCGACCTGAACGACCTGTACCGCCGTGTCATCAACCGCAACAACCGCCTGAAGCGGCTTCTCGACCTCGGCGCGCCCGAGATCATCGTGAACAACGAGAAGCGCATGCTCCAGGAGGCCGTCGACGCGCTCTTCGACAACGGCCGCCGCGGCCGCCCGGTGACGGGCCCCGGCAACCGTCCGCTGAAGTCGCTGTCCGACATGCTCAAGGGCAAGCAGGGCCGCTTCCGGCAGAACCTGCTCGGCAAGCGAGTCGACTACTCGGCGCGTTCCGTCATCGTCGTCGGCCCGCAGCTGAAGCTGCACCAGTGCGGTCTGCCGAAGGCGATGGCGCTGGAGCTGTTCAAGCCGTTCGTGATGAAGCGCCTGGTCGACCTGAACCACGCGCAGAACATCAAGTCGGCCAAGCGCATGGTCGAGCGTGGCCGCACCGTCGTGTACGACGTCCTCGAAGAGGTCATCGCCGAGCACCCGGTGCTGCTGAACCGTGCGCCCACCCTGCACCGCCTCGGCATCCAGGCCTTCGAGCCGCAGCTGGTCGAGGGCAAGGCCATCCAGATCCACCCGCTCGTCTGCACCGCGTTCAACGCGGACTTCGACGGTGACCAGATGGCCGTGCACCTGCCGCTTTCCGCGGAGGCGCAGGCCGAGGCCCGCATCCTGATGCTGTCCTCGAACAACATCCTCAAGCCCGCCGACGGCCGTCCGGTGACGATGCCGACCCAGGACATGGTCCTCGGTCTGTTCTTCCTCACCACCGACGGCGAGATGCGGGACACCAAGGGCGAGGGCCGGGCGTTCGGTTCCACCGCCGAGGCGACCATGGCGTTCGACGCCGGCGAGCTCGCGCTCCAGTCGTCCGTCGACATCCGCTTCCCGGTGGGCACCATCCCGCCGCGCGGCTGGACCCCGCCGGTCTCCGAGGAGGACGACGCCGACGCCGCCGCCTGGCAGCAGGGCGACCCGTTCCGCCTCAAGACCACGCTGGGCCGCGCGCTCTTCAACGAGCTGCTGCCCGAGGACTACCCGTTCGTCGACTACTCGGTCGGCAAGAAGCAGCTCGGTGAGATCGTCAACGACCTCGCCGAGCGCTACCCCAAGGTGGTCGTGGCGGCGACGCTCGACAACCTGAAGGCGGCCGGCTTCTACTGGGGCACCCGCTCCGGCGTCACCGTGGCCATCTCCGACGTCGTCGTTCCCGAGGCGAAGAAGGAGATCGTCAAGGGCTACGAGGCGCAGGACGAGAAGGTCCAGAAGCAGTACGAGCGCGGTCTGATCACCAAGGAAGAGCGCACGCAGGAGCTCATCGCGATCTGGACCAAGGCGACCAACGAGGTCGCCGAGGCGATGAACGCGAACTTCCCGAAGACGAACCCCATCTTCATGATGGTCGACTCGGGTGCGCGCGGAAACATGATGCAGATGCGTCAGATCGCCGGTATGCGTGGTCTGGTGTCCAACGCCAAGAACGAGACCATCCCGCGGCCCATCAAGGCGTCGTTCCGTGAGGGTCTGTCCGTGCTGGAGTACTTCATCTCCACGCACGGTGCCCGTAAGGGTCTGGCGGACACCGCTCTGCGTACCGCCGACTCGGGTTACCTCACCCGTCGTCTGGTCGACGTCTCCCAGGACGTCATCATCCGCGAGGAGGACTGCGGCACCGACCGCGGTCTGAAGCTGCGGATCGCCAACCGCGGCGCCGACGGTGTGCTGCGCAAGGCGGACGACGTCGAGACCAGCGTCTACGCCCGCATGCTCGCCGAGGACGTCGTCATCGACGGCAAGGTGATCGCGCCGGCCAACGTGGACCTCGGTGACGTGCTCATCGAGCAGCTGGTGCACCACGGCATCGAGGAGGTCAAGACCCGCTCGATCCTGACCTGCGAGTCCCACGTCGGCACCTGCGCGATGTGCTACGGCCGCTCGCTCGCCACCGGCAAGCTGGTCGACATCGGTGAGGCGGTCGGCATCATCGCCGCCCAGTCCATCGGTGAGCCCGGCACCCAGCTGACGATGCGCACCTTCCACACCGGTGGTGTGGCCGGTGACGACATCACCCAGGGTCTGCCGCGTGTCGTCGAGCTCTTCGAGGCCCGTACCCCGAAGGGCGTCGCCCCGATCTCCGAGGCCAACGGCCGCGTGCGGATCGAGGAGACCGAGAAGACCAAGAAGATCGTCGTCACCCCGGACGACGGCAGCGACGAGACGGCGTTCCCGATCTCGAAGCGCGCCCGTCTGCTGGTGTCCGAGGGCGAGCACGTCGAGGTGGGCCAGAAGCTCACCGTGGGTGCCACCAACCCGCACGACGTGCTGCGCATCCTGGGTCAGCGGGCCGTCCAGGTCCACCTGGTCGGCGAGGTCCAGAAGGTCTACAACTCGCAGGGTGTGTCGATCCACGACAAGCACATCGAGATCATCATCCGGCAGATGCTGCGCCGGGTGACGATCATCGAGTCGGGCGACGCTGAGCTGCTGCCCGGCGAGCTGGTCGAGCGCTCGAAGTTCGAGACCGAGAACCGTCGTGTGGTCCAGGAGGGCGGTCACCCGGCCTCCGGCCGGCCGCAGCTCATGGGTATCACCAAGGCCTCGCTGGCCACGGAGTCCTGGCTGTCGGCGGCGTCCTTCCAGGAGACGACGCGAGTCCTCACGGACGCGGCGATCAACGCCAAGTCCGACTCGCTGATCGGCCTCAAGGAGAACGTCATCATCGGTAAGCTCATCCCGGCCGGTACGGGCCTGTCCCGCTACCGCAACATCCGGGTCGAGCCGACCGAGGAGGCCAAGGCCGCGATGTACTCGGCCGTCGGCTACGACGACATCGACTACTCGCCGTTCGGCACGGGCTCCGGCCAGGCCGTCCCGCTGGAGGACTACGACTACGGTCCGTACAACCAGTAGGCGAGCACGGTCCGCAGGGCGGTCACTCCGTAGGGAGTGGCCGCCCTGCGGCCTTTCCCGGCGCCGGCCCCGGCCGCGCCGGCGCCTTCGGGTGCCGAGTGTCATACGGCGACCGCCGGCGCGTGGTGGCTGGTCGCGCAGTTCCCCGCGCCCCTGAGGGGGCGCAGCCCGCGCCGAGGCGGTCCCCCGGCTCGGCGGGCGTCCGGCGGCCCCAGGACGGCGCTCGGAGTGGCTCTACGGGCCTTCTGGCGCTCCTGGCAGGAGGGGCGGTCGGGGGTCGGGGGAGGGCAGGACGGCTTCTGTTTTGACCGGAGTCGTTGGGCTGGGTACGCTCAGACCTTGTGCCTGGGGTGTGCCCTGACCCTGTTGCGTGCCTGTAAACCGCAGCGGAGCCGAGAGCGGCCACCGTGATCCGTGCCCTTTTCGCCTCGCGGCGGAAGCCTGCGGATCCGACACACCCGACCGCGTGGGTCGGCGAAGTTCCAGGTTAGCTGTACAAATCGGCACACAGAAACCGGAGAAGTAGTGCCTACGATCCAGCAGCTGGTCCGTAAGGGCCGGCAGGACAAGGTCGAGAAGAACAAGACGCCCGCACTCGAGGGTTCCCCTCAGCGTCGTGGCGTCTGCACGCGTGTGTTCACGACCACCCCGAAGAAGCCGAACTCGGCCCTGCGTAAGGTCGCGCGTGTGCGTCTGACCAGCGGGATCGAGGTCACCGCTTACATTCCGGGTGAGGGACACAACCTGCAGGAGCACTCCATCGTGCTCGTGCGCGGCGGCCGTGTGAAGGACCTGCCGGGTGTTCGCTACAAGATCATCCGTGGCTCCCTCGACACCCAGGGTGTCAAGAACCGCAAGCAGGCCCGTTCCCGCTACGGCGCCAAGAAGGAGAAGTAGAAATGCCTCGTAAGGGCCCCGCCCCGAAGCGCCCGGTCATCATCGACCCGGTCTACGGTTCTCCTCTGGTCACGTCGCTGATCAACAAGGTGCTGCTGAACGGCAAGCGCTCCACCGCCGAGCGCATCGTCTACGGCGCCATGGAGGGTCTGCGTGAGAAGACGGGCAACGACCCGATCATCACGCTGAAGCGCGCGCTGGAGAACATCAAGCCGACCCTCGAGGTCAAGTCCCGCCGCGTCGGTGGCGCCACGTACCAGGTGCCGATCGAGGTCAAGCCCGGTCGTGCGAACACCCTGGCGCTGCGCTGGCTCGTCGGCTACTCCCGCGCCCGTCGCGAGAAGACCATGACCGAGCGTCTGCTCAACGAGCTTCTCGACGCCTCGAACGGCCTCGGTGCGGCCGTGAAGAAGCGCGAGGACACCCACAAGATGGCCGAGTCCAACAAGGCCTTCGCGCACTACCGCTGGTAGTCGCTACCCACATCGAGACCGAGAGAAGACTGAAGCCTTATGGCTACCACTTCACTTGACCTGGCCAGGGTCCGCAACATCGGGATCATGGCCCACATCGACGCGGGCAAGACGACCACCACCGAGCGGATCCTGTTCTACACCGGCGTTTCGTACAAGATCGGCGAGGTCCACGACGGCGCCGCCACGATGGACTGGATGGAGCAGGAGCAGGAGCGTGGCATCACGATCACGTCCGCTGCCACCACCTGCCACTGGCCGCTGGAGAACAACGACTACACGATCAACATCATCGACACCCCGGGGCACGTCGACTTCACCGTCGAGGTGGAGCGCTCCCTGCGTGTGCTCGACGGTGCCGTGACCGTGTTCGACGGTGTCGCCGGTGTCGAGCCCCAGTCCGAGACGGTGTGGCGTCAGGCCGACCGTTACGGCGTGCCGCGTATCTGCTTCGTGAACAAGCTGGACCGTACCGGCGCCGAGTTCCACCGCTGCGTGGACATGATCTCGGACCGCCTGGGCGCCCAGCCGCTGGTCATGCAGCTCCCGATCGGTGCCGAGGCCGACTTCAAGGGCGTCGTGGACCTGGTCCGCATGAAGGCGCTCGTGTGGTCCGCCGAGGCGGCGAAGGGCGAGATGTACGACGTCGTCGACATCCCGGCCACGCACACCGAGGCCGCCGAGGAGTGGCACAACAAGCTCGTCGAGGCCGTCGCGGAGAACGACGAAGAGATCATGGAGCTGTTCCTGGAGGGCCAGGAGCCCTCGGAGGAGCAGCTGTACGCCGCGATCCGTCGTATCACCATCGCCTCGGGCAAGTCGTCGGACACCACGGTCACCCCGGTGTTCTGCGGTACCGCGTTCAAGAACAAGGGCGTCCAGCCCCTGCTCGACGCGGTCGTGCGCTACCTGCCGACCCCGCTCGACGTCGAGGCCATCGAGGGCCACGACGTCAAGGACGCCGAGGTCGTCGTCAAGCGCAAGCCGTCCGAGGACGAGCCGCTGTCGGCCCTCGCGTTCAAGATCATGAGCGACCCGCACCTGGGCAAGCTCACCTTCGTCCGGGTCTACTCGGGCCGCCTGGAGTCCGGCTCCGCCGTGCTGAACTCCGTCAAGGGCAAGAAGGAGCGCATCGGCAAGATCTACCGCATGCACGCCAACAAGCGTGAGGAGATCGAGTCGGTGGGCGCCGGCGACATCGTCGCGGTCATGGGTCTGAAGCAGACCACGACGGGCGAGACGCTGTGCGACGACAAGCAGCCGGTGATCCTGGAGTCCATGGACTTCCCGGCGCCGGTCATCCAGGTCGCCATCGAGCCCAAGTCGAAGGGCGACCAGGAGAAGCTGGGCGTCGCGATCCAGCGCCTGGCCGAGGAGGACCCGTCGTTCCAGGTCCACTCGGACGAGGAGACGGGCCAGACCATCATCGGTGGTATGGGCGAGCTGCACCTCGAGGTGCTGGTCGACCGTATGCGCCGTGAGTTCAAGGTCGAGGCCAACGTCGGCAAGCCGCAGGTCGCGTACCGCGAGACGATCCGCAAGGCCGTCGAGCGCGTGGACTACACCCACAAGAAGCAGACCGGTGGTACCGGTCAGTTCGCCAAGGTGCAGATCGCGATCGAGCCCATCGAGGGCGGCGACGCCTCGTACGAGTTCGTGAACAAGGTGACCGGTGGCCGTATCCCGAAGGAGTACATCCCTTCGGTCGACGCCGGTGCGCAGGAGGCCATGCAGTTCGGCATCCTCGCCGGCTACGAGATGACGGGCGTCCGCGTCACGCTCATCGACGGTGGCTACCACGAGGTCGACTCCTCCGAGCTGGCCTTCAAGATCGCCGGTTCGCAGGCCTTCAAGGAGGCCGCTCGCAAGGCCAGCCCCGTGCTGCTTGAGCCGATGATGGCCGTCGAGGTCACCACGCCCGAGGACTACATGGGTGACGTCATCGGCGACATCAACTCCCGCCGTGGCCAGATCCAGGCCATGGAGGAGCGGGCCGGTGCCCGCGTCGTGAAGGGCCTCGTGCCCCTGTCGGAGATGTTCGGCTACGTCGGCGACCTCCGTAGCAAGACGTCGGGTCGCGCGAGCTACTCGATGCAGTTCGACTCCTACGCCGAGGTTCCGCGGAACGTCGCCGAGGAGATCATCGCGAAGGCCAAGGGCGAGTAACGCACCGCGTTTAACACGCCGCGTTCACACGCCTTAGGCTTGACCCCGGAGCCTCAAGGGGCAAACAGCCGCAAACACGGATGTTTGCCCCGGGTACCGGTTCCGGGTTTTGACAGCAAAGATCACCTGGCGCCGATGAAGTAAGGCGTACAGAACCACTCCACAGGAGGACCCCAGTGGCGAAGGCGAAGTTCGAGCGGACTAAGCCGCACGTCAACATCGGCACCATCGGTCACATCGACCACGGTAAGACGACCCTCACGGCCGCCATTACCAAGGTGCTGCACGACGCGTACCCGGACCTGAACGAGGCCTCGGCCTTCGACCAGATCGACAAGGCTCCCGAGGAGCGCCAGCGCGGTATCACCATCTCCATCGCGCACGTCGAGTACCAGACCGAGACGCGTCACTACGCCCACGTCGACTGCCCCGGTCACGCGGACTACATCAAGAACATGATCACGGGTGCGGCGCAGATGGACGGCGCCATCCTCGTGGTCGCCGCCACCGACGGCCCGATGCCGCAGACCAAGGAGCACGTGCTCCTGGCCCGCCAGGTCGGCGTTCCGTACATCGTCGTCGCCCTGAACAAGGCCGACATGGTGGACGACGAGGAGATCCTGGAGCTCGTCGAGCTCGAGGTCCGTGAGCTCCTCTCCGAGTACGAGTTCCCGGGCGACGACGTTCCGGTCGTCAAGGTCTCGGCGCTCAAGGCACTCGAGGGCGACAAGGAGTGGGGCCAGTCGGTCCTGGACCTGATGTCCGCCGTCGACACCGCCATCCCGGAGCCGGAGCGCGACGTCGACAAGCCGTTCCTGATGCCGATCGAGGACGTCTTCACGATCACCGGCCGTGGCACCGTCGTCACCGGTCGTATCGAGCGTGGTGTCCTCAAGGTCAACGAGACCGTCGACATCATCGGCATCAAGACCGAGAAGACCACCACCACGGTCACCGGCATCGAGATGTTCCGCAAGCTGCTCGACGAGGGCCAGGCCGGTGAGAACGTCGGTCTGCTGCTCCGCGGCATCAAGCGCGAGGACGTCGAGCGCGGCCAGGTCATCATCAAGCCGGGCTCGGTCACCCCGCACACCGAGTTCGAGGCGCAGGCCTACATCCTGTCCAAGGACGAGGGTGGCCGCCACACGCCGTTCTTCAACAACTACCGTCCGCAGTTCTACTTCCGCACGACGGACGTGACCGGCGTGGTGACCCTCCCCGAGGGCACCGAGATGGTCATGCCGGGTGACAACACCGAGATGAAGGTGGAGCTCATCCAGCCCGTCGCCATGGAAGAGGGCCTGAAGTTCGCCATCCGTGAGGGTGGCCGGACCGTGGGCGCCGGCCAGGTCACCAAGATCAACAAGTAAGTCTTGTTGGCTTGACCGCCTGGTAGCTCCCCGGAGCTCCTGAAGGGCCCGTACGACCTCGGTCGTACGGGCCCTTCGCCATGCGCGGCCCTTCGCCGTGTGCGCCGTACACTTCCCATGATTGGTCTGGACCTGTACTGGGGAGGATCGCGATGCGCAGCACCACCGTCCCGCCGGGGACGACCCCTCTCGTCCCGCGCCCGGGGGAGCCGCCCCTGCACCGGCTGGAGGTGGCCGGCCCCGACGGGCTGCCGTTCGCCGCGGGCTCCTTCGACGCGATGGGCCCGCTGTCCCGGACCACGCACCCGCACCGGCACACCTTCTACGAGATCGTCCACGTCACCGCCGGTTCCGGCGCCCATGTCGTCGACCTGGCCCGCTGGCCGGTACGGCCGCCGCACCTGGCCGTGATCCTGCCCGGCCAGATCCACCACTGGCAGGACGGGCGCGGACTGGACGGCACGCTCGCCCTGTTCACCGAGGACTTCCTGGTGGACCACCCCGGCGACATCGACCTCCTGCGCGGGCTCGGCCGCACCTGCTGGTTCGCCCTGGACGCCGAGGACGACGTACGCGTCGGCGGCCTGATGGCCGACCTGGCGGCGGAGCACCGGCAGCGGGCCCCCGGACACGAGAGCGTGCTCCGCGCGCTCCTGCACGTCCTGATCGTCCGCGCGGCCCGCCTGGACCGGCGGGGGGAGACCGGCCCGGGACGCCCCCGCTCCGGCCCGCGTCCCGGGCCCCGCGGGCTCGCCGAGGCGTTCGCGCGGCTGACGGCGCGGCGGGAGGCGGCGGCCTGGTCGGTGGGGGAGTGCGCCGAGCGGCTCGGCGTCTCGCCCGGCCACCTCAACCAGGCCGTGCGCGCCTCTACCGGCCGCAGCCCCGGCCGGCTGCTCATCGAGGCGCGGGTGTACCAGGCCCAACGCCTGCTGGCCCACACGGAGTTACCGGTACGGCAGGTGGCGGCGCGCGTCGGCATCACCGACCCCGCCTACTTCTGCCGGTTCTTCCGGCGCGAGACCGGCCGCAGTCCCGGTGACTTCCGAAAGCACCACAGTCGCCACGACCAGTCCATCGAAGCGCCGGACGGACCCGCCTAGGTTCGTTGCCGATCCGCATGGCCCCTCGCCCCGCCCCCACAAGGAGCAGGTATGGACAGCGAGCCGCACTCCCCGAACCCCTCGCCCTCCGAGCAGTCCCGGCCGGAGTCCCGGCCGGAGTCCCGGCCGGTATCCCGGCCGATCTCGCGCAAGACGGTCCTGCGCGCGGCGGTCGCGGCCGGTGCCGCGATCCCGGTCGCCCTCATCGGCGGCCCGGCCCTCGCCCGCACCATGGCCGCCACCGGCACGAGCGTGCCCCTCACCCCGCCCTGCGACGACGGCGACGACCCCACGCCGGAGCAGATCGAGGGCCCCTACTTCAAGCCCAACTCGCCCGAGCGCACGAGCCTGTTGGAGCCCGGCATGCCCGGCACCCGCCTCACGGTGTCCGGCTACGTCTTCGGCAGCGCCTGCCTCCCCGTCGCCGGTGCCCTGCTGGACTTCTGGCAGGCGGACGACAACGGCGCCTACGACAACACCGGGTTCACCCTGCGCGGCCACCAGTACACCGACTCCACCGGCGCGTTCGGCCTGACGACCATCGTCCCGGGCCTCTACCCCGGCCGCACCCGGCACATCCACGTCAAGCTCCAGGCGCCGGGCCGCCCGATCCTCACCACCCAGCTGTACTTCCCGAACGAGCCGCGCAACAGCACCGACACGATCTTCGACCCGCGCCTGCTGATGACCGTGCGCGACGGCAACGGGGGCCGCGAGGCCGCGTTCGACTTCGTCCTCGACGTCCCGCAGGACCCGGGCGGGGGCGGCGACCCCACCACCCCGCCGCCCTCCGGCACCACCTGGGCCGCCGGCACGACGTACCGCCCCGGCGACCGCGTGACCTACGCCGGCAAGCCCTACGTCTGCCTCCAGACCCACACGGCCCAGACCGGCTGGGAACCCCCGTCGGTCCCGGCCCTGTGGCAGGCCGGCTGAGGGGGCCGGCCAGGGCCGGTGCCGGGGGGTGTACGTGGGCTCCTCGGCACCGGCATCCGCTTCGCAGGCCGAACTCGATGTCGGGCGCGCGTTCCAGATAGCTTGTTGTGCGGCAGACTCGCGATTTCGCCGACACGGGGAGATGTTCCAGGTGGACCGGCCGGCAGAACGAGGATGCACTCTGCGGGAGAGCCGATGACCACGCCACGGCTGCGTGCTGCGGACGATGACGGCGTCACCTGGGACGACCCGTCCGGGCAGGACATCCAGCGGCTCTACGCCGGACTCAACGCGCGTCGGCGCTTCCTTGTTCTGGAGAGGATCGACGTCCCCGAGCGCGAACTCGGGCAGCACTACGTGCAGGTCGCTCTCAACGACGACTTCACCGTGGTCCTCGAGTACCGGGACGGGGCCGCCGACAGACACTACCGAAGTGAAGTCGACGTCCCGTCGGACCAGGGCGGAAGTGACCTCGTGGTCCCGGTGCTGCTCGGATGGGCGGCCGGCCACCAGGACTGGCGGGGCGGTCTCGCATGGGTCCGGTGGGACGTGACAAAAGAGCGCCCGTGGGGCGGGTACGGCTAGCAGCGGTGCTGCGCGCACTGGGCCCGCACGAGAGGCTCAGCCCGGGGTGACCGCTACTCGGTCTCGAAGATCTCGTCGGTGGTCGCTGCGGTCACGGCGCGCAGGAGCCAGGTCCGCAGGACTTCGGGGTCGCCGCAGCCGGTGATGCGGCTGCGGGCCTCCTCGGAGACGGGTACGCCGCGCTGCTCAAGGACCAGCAGGACGTCCTCGGCGCGGCCCTGGACACGGCCCTGCTCACGGCCTTCGTCGCGGATTTCCTCGGAGATGTAGGACTTGTAGAAGGAGAGGTCCACGGCCACCAGGTTCCTCCAGAAGTGCTTGGCCGGGCGGTTTCCCAGCCCTTGCGCGGTGAATTCGATGATGGGGTCTGCGACGTCTTCGGGCACGTCCCGCAGCGCGGTGGACAGGGCTTTCAGTATGGCACCGATGTGTGGACCCGCCGCGTGTGTGATGGCCGCGAGCGCGGTCAGCGCCAGGTCGGTACGGGCTTCGTCGGGGTCCGTGATCACGGGCATGTTGTGCGGTCCGGCGACGATGGGCCGGACGGTCAGCGACGGCCACGAACAGAATCCGATGGGCTCGGGCCGGGTCGCCCATTCGGCCGTTGCGCGGTCCTGGCAGACCACGAGCAGCAGAGGCGGCAGGCGGTATTTGTTGCGCAGGTAGGCGAGGTAGTAGCTCCAGCTGGCCGGTTTCTCCAGGTCCTTTTTCTTCTGCGCCTCGATCGCGAGGAGGAAGGGCCCGTGGTGCTCCGTCTCGACTTTCAGCAAGGTGTCGATGCGGCGGTCGACGGGCTTCGTCTCGGTGACGTCGTTGGGCAGCACACTGACTCCGGTGGCCTGGGGGAACGGGATGCTGAGTGCTTCGGAGACGCGTGAGAAGAGGCCGGGGTAGTCCTGGAAGATGCGGTGCATCGCCTCGTGGGACGAGGTGACCATGGGGCTCCTTCTTGGGATCAGGGGTAGCCAGCCGCCGTACGACAGTCCCGGCATCGGGTTACTCCCTCGGGCGCTCGGATGCCGCGGTCGCAGCCGTCGCAGTTGGTGACGCGGAGTCGCTCGGCCGGCGGGGCGGTCGGTGTGCGCAGCGGGGGCGGGGGCGGGAGCTGGGCCGTGAGGCGGTGGGCGAGGAAGGCTGCTGGGCGGCGTGGGCCCTCCGGTGGGAGGTCGGTGGTCAGGGCTCGGCGTACGGCACTCGGCGGGACCTCGTACTGCAGCCAGGCCGCGACGCCGGGGGCCAGGTGGGCCGTGTCGCAGGCCGAGAGGAGGAGGCGAGGGTCCTCGCGGTGGAGGGTGGCGAGGAGGTCGGTGGCCTGCTGGAGGAGGGTGGGGTGGGGGTACGCCGGTTGGGGGACCGGGGGAAGGGGGTGCCGCTTCTTGCGGGGTTCTTCGGGGGGTGCCGCCCGGGGGGCGGGTGCGGGCGCGTGGTCTCGGTGTGCTGCCGCCTGCCGTGGCTGGTTGCAGCTGATCGTGCGGGTGACGATGCGGCCCGTGTGCGTGCGTTCGCGTACGCGGCGCAGGTAGCCGTGGGCCTCCAGTTCGCGCAGCCCGGCGGCGATGCGGGTGCGGCCCTCCGGGAAGCGTTCGGCGAGGGTCTTGATGTCCACCGGCGCGTTCGTCGGCAGCGACTGGATGTGTACGGCCAGGGCGATGGCGACGAGGGACAGCTCGGCGTGCTGGGCGAGGTGGTTACCGATCACCGTGAAGCGGGTGGTGTGGCGGGAGTTGTCGTGGGTGACGCCGTAGGCATGCCCGCGGCGCCGTGAATTCCCCCGGGAGGGGGGTTCGTTCACTTCGTTCGCGGCAATGGCTGACTGGGCGCGCGGGGGCACGCTAGGGTTCACGGTACCCATCGGGAAGCTCCTACTTCCTCGGTGGCCAGGCCCTCGATCGGGATTGCTACTCCCGGCCGGGGGCCGTCGCATGTGTGCGGTTGTTTGCGCTGAGAGTAGGGCAGTTGAGGGGCCCGAAATCCAGCTGAGCCGGTGATGTTCACCCGCCCGAGTGAGCGGCCGTCCCGGGCGGGAGGGGTGGGGCTTGGTGGGGCTCCTTTCCCCCGAGTTCCTTTAGTGGGAATCGCCTGCGGCCCCGGAGACCGCCGGTTCGGGTTCCGGCCCTGAGCAGCACACTTGCGCCCACACGGTCTTGCGCGGGAACCGGTCCTCGCGTACGCCCCACCGGTCCGCGAGCGCGTCCACGAGGAGGAGGCCCCGGCCCGATTCCGCGTCAACGGACGGCCGTTGGGGCTGGGGGAGGCGGTCACCTCGCGTGTCGGACACCTCGATACGGAGTGTGTCGCCGACGACGTACAGCGTCAGCCGGAAGTCCCGGCCGGGTACGCGGCTGTGCGTGACCGCGTTGGCCGCCAGTTCGGCGACGACGTGGCTCGCACTCTCCGTGGGCAGGCCCCAGTGCCGTAGGTGCGCCTCCGCGAGCAGCCTGGCCAGGCGGGCTCCGCGCCTCGTCGCTGACAGCAGCACGCTGAAGTTCGGGAACTGGTCGGCCTGTTGGGCCGTGGACTCGGCTACGGCGATTTCCTGATTCACATCACTCAGCGTGGCCGGATACGCCTACCGTGAGGAGTGACTGAGTGCTTGCGTACTGTGCCTGTCGGCTGCTTGTCCGGTGCTGTCCGGGCTGTCGGCACCGTTGCTCCGGGTAGGGCGTCGCGGTACGACGCGGACTACGGAGGGGCGCGGCATGTCGGTGGACGGCGAGGCGGTTCAGCTCCAGGGCGAGGCGGACGAGCCGGGGTGGGAAGTGGACCCCGACGACGAGTGGGGTGTCGCCGTCATCACCACCGTCGGACGGCAGTTGAAGCTGCGGAGGGAGGCGGCGGGGCTGCGGGCCGCCGAGTTCGGCAAGGCGGTGGGGTACGGGGAGGACCTCGTCTACAAGGTCGAGGGCGGCAAGCGGATTCCTCGCCAGGACTACCTGGTCCGCGCAGACGAGGTGCTGGGCGCGGGCGGGCTGGTCGCGGCGACCTGGGAGGATGTGAAGAAGGTCCGGTATCCGAAGAGGTTGCGGGAACTGGCCAAGCTGGAGGCTCAAGCGGTTGAGATGGGCTTGTACGAGAGCCACAGCATCAACGGCCTCTTGCAGACGCCCGGGCACGCGAGGGCTTTGTTCGCGGCTCGGCAACCTCCATACGCACCGGATGAAGTGGAGCGATTGGTGGCCGCCCGCGTGGCACGGCAGTCGATCTTCGAGCGCTCACCTGCCCCGGCGCTGAGCTTCGTCCAGGAAGAGGCCGCTCTGAGGCGCCCCATCGGAGGCACAATGGTGTGGCGCCAGCAACTCGAACGGTTGCTGGAAGTGGGGAGTTTGCACAACGTCACCCTTCAGGTGATGCCACTTAACTGCGAGGCACACCCAGGACTGGACGGAAGGATCGAGGTGCTGAAGTTCGCGGACGGCACGGCGGTGGGTCGCTCCGACGGAGCGCTCAACGGCCGCCCGACCTCTGAGCCCAAGCACCTACGCATCCTTGAGTTGCGTTACAGCACCATCCGGGCCCAGGCTCTCTCCCCACGCGAGTCGCTGGCCTTCATCGAGCAACTGCTGGGAGAGACATGATCCGCAAGGACTCTGCCGAGAACGCCACGGAATTGGCGTGGTTCAAGAGCAGCTACAGCAGCGGCAACGAAGGTGACTCCTGCGTCGAGCTTGCCCTCACCCCCGGCACGGTCCACGTCCGCGACTCCAAGAGCACCGCAGGCCCCCGCCTGGCCCTCACCCCCGCCGCTTGGGCGGATTTCCTCCCCTACGCCTCGGAGGGCTGATCGCACCGGCACAGGGGTCGTTGGAAAGTTTGGGCGAAGGACCATCGCTCTGACCACGCCGTTGCGGGGTACCAGCTCGCCCAAACATTCCACTCATCTCCGCGCGGCACCGAGGGATTCCCGACGTACGCCTCGGCGGACTGCCCCCTCCACGTACGCTCCCGGGGGAGTAACACTGGGAGGCGGCCGCTCCTCCTCCCGAGGGGGGCGGTTCTTTCCCGCGCGCGGCGACGGCGCCGAGCGCTCGCCACCGGTCACGTACCGGTCGTAGCCGTAAGGGGACTCGTGACCACCCGACACGACACCACGACCCAGCTCGACGCGCTCCGCGTCGAGATCGAGCGGCGTAATCCCGCTCAGCCCGAGTTCCATCAGGCCGTGCACGAGGTGCTGGAGACACTCGCGCCGGTACTGGCCGCGCGGCCGGAGTTCGCCGAGCCGGGGCTCGTGGAGCGGCTGTGCGAGCCCGAGCGGCAGGTCATCTTCCGGGTGCCGTGGCAGGACGACCGGGGGAGGGTGCACGTCAACCGCGGGTTCCGGGTGGAGTTCAACAGCGCGCTCGGCCCGTACAAGGGCGGCCTGCGCTTCCACCCGTCCGTCAACCTCGGCGTGATCAAGTTCCTCGGGTTCGAGCAGATCTTCAAGAACGCGCTCACCGGGCTCGGTATCGGCGGCGGCAAGGGCGGGAGTGACTTCGACCCGCACGGGCGCAGTGACGCGGAGGTCATGCGGTTCTGCCAGTCGTTCATGACGGAGCTGCACCGGCATATCGGCGAGCACACGGACGTCCCGGCCGGGGACATCGGCGTCGGCGGGCGCGAGATCGGCTACCTGTTCGGGCAGTACCGGCGGATCACCAACCGCTGGGAGGCCGGCGTCCTCACCGGCAAGGGGCGCGGCTGGGGCGGCTCGGCGATCCGGCCCGAGGCGACCGGGTACGGCAACGTGCTGTTCGCGGAGGCCATGCTGCGCGAGCGCGGCGAGGACCTGGAGGGCCAGACGGCCGTCGTCTCCGGCTCGGGGAACGTCGCGATCTACACGATCGAGAAGCTGCTCGCGCTGGGCGCCAACCCGCTGACCTGCTCGGATTCGAGCGGGTACGTGATCGACGACAAGGGCATCGACGTCGACCTGCTCAAGCAGGTCAAGGAGGTGGAGCGGGGGAGGATCAGCGAGTACGCGCTGCGCCGGGGCGCCTCCGCCCGCTTCGTGCCCGACGGCCGTGTCTGGGAGATCCCGGCCGACGTCGCCCTGCCCTCCGCCACGCAGAACGAGCTGAACGAGACCGACGCGGCCACCCTCGTCCGTAACGGCGTCAAGGCCGTCTCCGAGGGCGCCAACATGCCGGCCACCCCCGGCGCCGTACACCTGCTCCAGCAGGCCGGTGTCGCCTTCGGACCGGGCAAGGCGGCCAACGCGGGCGGCGTCGCCGTCAGCGCCCTGGAGATGGCCCAGAACCACGCCCGCACGGCCTGGTCACCGGCCCGCGTCGAGGAGGAACTCGCCGGCATCATGGCCGACATCCACGCCACCTGCCACGAGACCGCCGCCCGCTACGACGCCCCCGGCGACTACGTGACCGGCGCGAACATCGCCGGCTTCGAACGGGTGGCCGAGGCGATGCTGGCCCAGGGCGTCATCTGACCCACGCTCGTCTCCCCGGCCGACGGCGACGCACGAGGGCGGCCGCGACCGCGCGCCTCAGTGCGCCAGCGCGCTGCCGAAGGCGTCGCCGTCGCTGCCCGCGGCGAAGCCGAGGTCGGCTTCGGCCAGGGCCTTGGCCGATTCCAGGGTGCCCGGCTTGACCTTGAGGATGGTGACCGTGCCGGCCGAGTTGCCGGGGGCGCCGACCAGCGGTTCGACGCGGCCGTTGCCGTCGGTGTCCAGGGCGCCGACGGTCCAGCCGAAGTGGTCGCCCTCGGCGGCGGTGCCGGGGACGCCGTCGGTCTCCTGGTCGATCCACAGGGCGCCCTTGGTGGTGATGCCGCCGGTGGCGTTGCCGAAGAGGATCATGGAGGCGCCGGCGCCCTTGTAGGAGCCGATGGCCTCGCTGCGCATGCCGAGGACCAGGTCGTCCACGCCGTCACCGTCGAAGTCGCCGGCGGCGAGGGAGGAGGCGAAGTAGTCCTCGGTCTCGGGGGCGCCGGCGATGCCGGGGCTGTTCTGGTCGAAGAGTTTCACGCGGCTGGTGGCGGACAGGCCCTGCGAGCCGCCGTAGAAGACCGCGAGGCGGCCGGCCGCGCCCTTGGCGCCGACCTCCTCGTCGGAGACGCCGACCGCGACGTCCGCGTACGGGTCGTCGTTGAAGTGGCCGACGGTCAGCGCGCTGCCCACGAACTCGCCGATGCCGGTGACGTTGGCGGAGTCGACCCAGCCGTCGGAGGCCGGGGCGCCGTTCTTGACGGGGCCGTACATGATCTGGAGCGAGCCCCGGTCGGAACTGCCGGTGATCTGCTCGCCGATGGTCGCCGAGATCAGGTCGCCCACCCCGTCGCCGTTGACGTCGGCCACGGCGAGTTGCTCGCCGAAGCGGTCGCCGACCTCGGGCGTGCCGGGGACGTTGGCGGTGGACTGGTCGATCTGGATCGTGTCGGCGGCGTTGAGGCCGGTGGACGTGCCGAACATGATCTTGATGGTTCCGGCGTTCGCCTTGCCGCCGGCGTTGTCGAGGGGCTGCCCGATCGCCAGGTCGCAGTAACCGTCGTCGTTGAGGTCCCCGGTGGCCAGGGAGTACGCGAAGGCCTCGTCCTTGACGACGGTGCCGGGGTAGTTCGCCGTGTCCTCGTCGAAGCTCTCGGTGGTGTCGTTGTAGATGCCGCCCGAGGCGCCGTAGTGCACGGTCAGCATGCCGGCGCCCTCGACGTCCCCGATGGCCTCCATCGGGGAGGAGACGGCGAGGTCGGCGTAACCGTTGTTGTCGAAGTCGCAGCTGGCCACCGACTGTCCGAAGCTGTCGGCGGTCTCCGGGTCGCCCGGGACGCCGGGGGACGCCTGGTCGATGCGGACGGCGGTGCTCGCGGGGCCGGTGGAGGTGCCGTTGGCGATGATGACCGAGCCGGCGCCCACCTTGCTGCTGACGGTGTTCCCGGGCAGGCCGACGGTGAGGTCGGGGATGCCGTCGCCGTTGAAGTCGTACGGCTTGGCGGCGCTTGTGGAGCCGGACACGAGGGCGACCGTGGTCACGACGCCCGCGCAGGCGAGCAGGGCGACGCCCGCGAGCCAGGCCCTGCGGCGGAGCCTGGGCGCCTTCCCGGCCGTGGTGCCATGACCGGTCCCCGCGATCTCCGCGAGCTCTGCGGCCTTCTCGGCCCCCGAGGCCCTCTCTTCGGCCATGACTGCCCTTCAATCCTCTGCGGCCCGTGGCGAGTTCCGTGACGTGAAATCGCCGTCAGCGACCCATGGCGGACGGCGTGGACCACCGTCGTGGCGACCTGGTCCGCGTGAACGAGCCGCAGGTTATCCCGGCGATCATCTCGAAATGATCACGCGGGACGCGCTTGATAACGATCCCTCAGGGGTGTGGCTGAAATCGTTTGCCTATGGTGGGGCCGGGTAGCAGGGCTCCTGGAGACCCTGTGACCGGCCTGTGCGGACAGGGCATACCGTGCCAACTCGTTATCAATTCGTTGTCATGGGCATGGCGTGAATCCTTACTGATCACTTACGGTGTACGCCGCCCGGGTGCACCCTCCGGCCCCAGTGCCGCGTGCGCCCGGCTCCCTGCTTCCGGCCGATCGCCCCCGCGCGGGCGATCGGCCTTGTGGTGTGAAGGAGTCCCGTGCCCAGCCGCCTCCGCCTCCGTCTCCTCGCGGACGTCCGGCGTTCCCTGCCCGGAAGGGCCGGACTGCCCCGACGGGCCGGACTGCCCGGACGTACCGGAGGGGTCCGACGCTCCGGGCGGCCCGGCCGCTCCTCGCGTGCCGTCGCCCTGACGTCGGGCGGTCTGCTCCTGGCGCTGGGCGCGACCGTGCTGCCGCCGCCCGCGCTGACGCCGTTCGTCCAGCGGGCCGAGGCCGCCGGCTGGACGGACACCACGGCGCCCGCGCAGCGCACCGGCACCGCCAAGGGCAGGAAGCACGAGGTGGGCGCGGCCCGCACCGACGCCACCGGCCGGAACAAACTGGACGCAGGCGACCTGAAGGCCGGCAAGCACGCCCTGCCGCTGCACGACTCCGGCACCGGCTTCACGCCCGTCCAGCCGAAGGTGAAGAAGACCGCCCTGCACCCCCGCACCAGCGGCGGTGACAGCAAGGGCCTCACCGGCTACGTCCCCGGACGCAGCGTCGAACTCCCCGGCGAACGCACCTCCACCACCAAGGAGTTCAGCAACCCCGACGGCACCCGCACCACCCGCGTCTACACCGAGCCGGTCAACTACAAGGCCGCGGACGGCAGCTGGAAGACGATCGACACCTCGCTCGTCCCGGCCGCCGACGCCAAGGGCACGCCGGCCGGGGCGAAGGACGGGAAGGGCCGGCTCGCCGCCGCCTCCGACAGCACCGGGCTCACCCTGGCCGAGCACGGCGACGACCCCGCGCTGGCCCGGCTCAAGGTCGACGACGGCCGGCACCAGGTCGGCTTCGGCATCAGCGGAGCCACCGGCACCACCGCCGAGGTGCACCAGGACGCCGCACACTACGACGGCGTGCGCCGCCACTCCGACATCGTCCTGAAGGCCGTGCACGGCGCGGTCAAGGAGACCATCGTCCTCAACTCGTCCGACGCGCCGCACGAGTGGACCTTCCCGCTCCACCTCGACGGGCTCACCCCGTCGCTCGACGCGCACGGCGCCGTCCTGCTGAAGGACGCGAAGGACGCCGTACAGGCCGTCATCCCCAAGGGGTGGATGGCGGACTCCTCGCACAGCGCGAAGACGGGCGGCCCGGCGCTCTCCGACGACGTCGACTACCACCTGGCCAAGTCCGCCGGCGGACAGTGGTCGCTGAAGGTCTCCCTCGACGACGCCTGGCTGGACTCCGCCAAGCGGACCTACCCGGTCAAGGTGGACCCGAGCGTCGACGACATCGACGACAACGGCGACGCCTTCGTCCAGAACACCTTCGCGGACACCAACTTCGCCGGTGACGACGAACTGAAGATCGGCTCCTACGACGCCGGCACCAACAAGGCGATCAGCTACCTGAAGTTCGACAACGTCACCAGCCAGCTGAAGAACCGCTACATCCTCAACGCCGACCTCGGCCTCTACAACGTCTGGTCCTCCAGCTGCAGCGACCAGAAGATGACGGTCAACCAGGTCACCGGCTCGTGGAGCTCCACCACGGTCACCTGGAACAACCGTCCGGCCAGCTTCGACGACCTCATCGCCTCCGACTCCTTCGCCGCCGGCGAGAACTGCGGCGGCTCCAAGTGGCACGTCGTCGACCTCGGCAACAAGGGCGTCGACCTGGTCCAGGGCTGGGTCGACGGCTCGGTCAAGAACAACGGCCTCGCCCTGTGGGCCGACTTCACCACCTCCGGCCCGTGGAAGCGGTTCGGCAGCGCCAACTCGGCCGACAAGCCGTACCTGGCCATCACGCACAGCGCCTACGGCGCCCAGTACACCGTCGGCTCCCAGACCGCCCCGCTCACCGGCGGCCAGAGCGGCGAGGTCGACGTCACCGTCAAGAACCTCGGCGACTTCACCTGGGAGCCGCTCGGCTGGAACGAGGTCCGCCTCGGCACCCGCGTGCGCGACTACGACACCGGCGCCCTGATGGGCCAGGAGGCGTTCACCCGCCTCGACGAGCGCCTGACGCCCGGCGACGACGCCACACTCAGCGCCCGCATACCCCCGCTGCCACCGGGCAAGTACAAGATCAACTTCGACATGCAGCGGCTGCGGGACCAGAAGTGGTTCTCCAGCGAGAGCGTCCCCGTCGCCACGGTCACCGTGACCTCGCAGGACGTCGGCCCGCGCGTCACCGACGTCTACCCGCGCCCCGGCGGCCAGGTCGGCAGCCTCACCCCGGCGCTGTTCATGGACACCGAGTCCATCGACCACTACCCGGCCGGCGCCGCCATCGAGCACTACTTCGAGGTCTGCTCGGGCACCGCCGACGCGCCCACCGGCTGCGTCAACTCCGGCTGGCAGACCAAGCGCACCTGGAACGTCCCCGCCGCCAAGCTGACCTGGGGCAAGGAGTACGTCTGGCGGGTCAAGGCCCGCGAGAACGGCCTGGAGACCCCGCTCAGCCCCTTCTACACCTTCACCACGGCCGTCGAGCAGCCCGCGATCACCTCGCACCTCGGCAGCCAGGGCCCCGGCGCCGACGGCCGCGAGGTCGACCCCGGCATCGGCAACTACACCACCAGCGACACCGACGCGACGGTCGCCACGGCCGGCCCCGGCCTGACCGTCACCCGCACCTACAACAGCCGCGACCCACGCTCCACCAACGCGTTCGGCGCCGGCTGGTCGACCCGCTACGACATGCGGATCGACCCCGACGGCGACGGCACCGGCAACGTCGTGGCCACCCTGCCCGACGGGCGTCAGGTCCGCTTCGGCAAGAACCCCGACGGCAGCTACGCGCCCCCCTACGGCAGCTTCTCCACCCTGACCGCCGTCACCGGCGGCGGCTGGAAGCTCGCCGACAAGGACCAGACGACGTACGTCTTCGGCGCCGACGGCAAGCTCACCCAGGTCACCGACTACCGGGGCCGCAAGCAGACCCTCGCCTACGACGCCTCGGGCGCGCTCACCACGGTCACCGCGACCGGTGGCCGGGCGCTGCACCTGACCTGGTCCGGCGGCCATGTCGCCACCGTCAGCACCGACGTCCCCACCTCCGGCGCCACCCCGCTGACCTGGAAGTACACCTACGACGGCGACCGGCTGACCCTGGTCTGCGGTCCCGAGGACACCCTCGGCCACTGCACCGCGTACGGCTACGGCGACGGCTCGCACGCCCGGACCGTCGTGCACGACGCCGGCCCGTTCTCGTACTGGCGCCTCGACGAGAAGGACGGCGCCACCGACGCGGCAAGCGACCTCCCGCTCGACCGCGACGAGCACGTCGGCACCTACAACGACGTGCAGCTCGGCACCGCCGGCGCGCTCGCCGGCAGCCCCGACACGGCGGCCACGTTCAACGGCACCACGTCCTACGTGCAGCTGCCGGACCAGCTGATCTCCGACACCCCGTACCTGACGGCCGAGCTGTGGTTCCGCACCACCGGCAGCGGCGTCCTCCTCAGCTACCAGGACCACACCCTGGAGGAGAACACCCCGGTCAAGCTCACCCCGGCCCTGTACGTCGGCACGGACGGCAAGCTGCGCGGCGAGTTCTGGAACGGCACCGCCGCCCCGATCACCACGGCCGGCGCCGTCAACGACGGCACCTGGCACCAGGCCGCCCTCACCGCGGCCGGCAACACCCAGACGCTGTACCTCGACGGCAAGAAGGCGGGCAGCCTCAGCGGCGACATCACCCAGTACGACCAGCGGTTCGTCTACCTCGGCGCCGGTTACTGGAACAACTGGCCCGCCACCACCGGCACCATCGGCCACCTCACCGGCGACATCGACGAGGCCGCCGTCTACACCCGGCCGCTCGGCGCCGACAGCATCGCCGAGCAGCACGCCTCGGCCGCCGTCGCCCAGCAGCTCACCCGCGTGACGCTGCCCAGCGGCCGGGTGCACTCCGCGGTCACCTACGACACCGTGCACGACCGCGTGTCCTCCTACACGGACGCGAGCGGCGGCACCTACCAGCTCTCCGACCTGGCGCTGACCGGCACCGAGGCCAAGCCCGCCACCGAGGACCAGCCGGCCGTCGCCGGGACCACCACCCTCACCGTCACGGTCACCGACCCCGACCACCGCGCGTCGAGCTACACCTACGACCCGCTCCAGGGGAACCGGCTCATCAGCCAGACCGACGCCGCCGGCCACACCGGCACGTTCGGCTACGACACCGGCGGCTACCTGGCGGCCACCACCGGCCCCGACGGCTCCGTCACCCGCTTCGGCAACGACACCCGCGGCAACAAGGTCTCGCAGACCACCTGCCGTGACGCCGCCGACGACAAGACCTGCCACACCACCTACTCCAGCTACTACCTGAACGCCTCCGACCCGCTCGACCCGCGCAACGACCAGCTCACCGCGACCCGCGACGCCCGGTCGGCGAGCGCCACCGACGACACGTACAAGACGTCGTACGGCTACGACAGCCAGGGCGACCGGACCTCCACCACCACCCCGGCCACCACGGACTTCCCGTCCGGCCGCAGCGAGTCGTTCACCTTCACCGACGGCACCGAGGCGGCGACCGACGGCGGCACCGTCCCGGCCGGCCTGCTCGCCACCAGCACCGATGTGCGCGGCGCCGTGACCAGGCGGTCGTACACCGCGGCCGGTGACCTGGCGAAGGTCACCGACCCGGCGGGCGTCGTCACCACGTACTCCTACGACGCGCTCGGCCGCGAGACGTCGAGCACGGTCACCTCGGACGCGTACCCGGACGGCGTCACCACGACGACCGCCTACGACGGCGAGTCCCGCCCGCTCACGGTCACCGGCCCGGCCGCCACCAACAAGGTCACCGGCACCGGCCACCGCGCGCGCACCACGTACACCTACGACGCGGACGGCCGCCCCCTGACCGAATCGGTCGCCGACCTCACGGGCGGCGACGCCACCCGCACCACCACGCGCACCTACGACGGCCACGGCCTCCTCGGCACCCTCACCGACCCCGAGGGCGACCAGGAGACGTACACCTACGACCTCTACGGCCGCCAGACCAGCCGGACCATGCCCGGCCAGGGAACCTTCCGCTACACCTACACGGCGCTCGGACAGCTGGCGACGAACACGCTCACCGGCTACACCGGCGACCCGAACGACCCGTCCGCCGCCAGGGACGTGGTCCTGGACTCCTACGCGTACGACCCGGCGGGCCGGCTCGCCGAGCACACCGACGCGATGGGCCGCACCACCCGGACCACGTACTACGACGACGGCCTCCAGGCGCAGGAGATCCTGTCCGGCTTCCACGACCCGGACGGCACGACCCGCGACCTGGTGCTGAGCGACCGCACCTACGACGCGGCCGGGAACCTGGTGCAGGAGACCACCGGCAACGGCAAGGTCACCACCGCCTACGAGGTCGACGCGGCCGGCCGCACCACGGCCTCGGTCCTGGACCCCGCGGGCCTGGCCCGTCGCACCGCGTACACCTACGACGCGGGCGACGAGGTGCTCACCGAGACCCACACCGGCGCGGGCGGCACCCGCACCGAGAAGGTCACCCTGGACCGCGACATCACCGGTGCCGTCACCAAGCAGACGGTCGAGAACGGCACCGACGACCTGGTCACCACCTACCACGTCGACGACCGCGGCCTGGTGACGTCCGAGACGTCCCCGCGCGGCAACGCCACCGGCGCCGACCCGGCGTCGTACACCACCGACTACACCTACGACGCGCTCGGCCGCCTGACCGAGACCCGCGACGCCCCGGTGACGGCGGAGACGGAGGGTTCGACGGCGGCCACCGTCCGCCCGACGACCACAGTCGGCTACGACACCTTCGGCGAGCCGGTGGACTCCCGCGACCCGAACGGCGACGTCACGCACACCGCGTACGACCGCCTGGGCCGCACCACCTCCACCACGCTGCCCGACTACACCCCGCCGGGCGCCACCACCCCGCTGACCGGCAAGGTCTCCCAGACCTACGACGCCGCGGGCAACCTGGCGACCGAGACCGACGCCCTCGGCAAGGTCACCACCTACACCTACGACCAGTTCGGCAACCTCGCCAAGGCCGAGCAGCCGGCCCCCGAGGACGGCGCCGCCGCCCCGGTGTCCACGTACACCTACGACCTGCTCGGCGAGCAGCTGTCGGCCACCGGCCCGACCGGCGCGCGCACCCAGGCCACGTACGACGACCTCGGCCGCCAGGTCACCTCGACGGTGCTCGAACGCCGGCCCTCCGCAGGCGCGTTCACGACCACGATGACCTATGACGACGCCGGCAACCTGGCGTCGGCGAAGTCCCCGACCGGCCTGACCACGTCCGGCACCTACAACGCGGCGGGCGACCCGCTCACCGCCCGGGACACCGCGGGCGCGGTGACGTCGTACGCGTACGGCCCGACCGGCCTGCCGGCGACGGTGACGACCCCGCAGGGCCGCACCTCCCGCACCACGTACGACCTCGCGGGCCGGCTCACCCAGGTCACGGACGAGGACGCCAACGGCACCGAACTCCGCACGGTGGGCACGTCGTACGACGCCGACGGCAACCCGGTCACCTCGACGGACGCACTCGGCCACACCGTCCACCAGACGTTCGACGCGGCCGGCGACCTCACCCAGCTGGTCGAACCGGTCGACGCCGACACGTCCATCACCACCACCTACGGCTACGACGCGGCCGGCCACCGCACCCGTCTCACGGACGGCCGTTCCGACACCACCTGGTACACGTTCACTTCGCACGGCCTGCCGGAGTCGGTGGTGGAGCCCTCCACCACGGCCTACCCGAACGCCTCGGACCGGACCTGGACGATGGTGTACGACGCCGCCGACCAGCCGGTGAAGGAACTGAAGCCGGGCGGCGTCACGGTCCAGCGGGACTTCGACGCCCTGGGCCGCGTCACCGGGACCTCGGGTTCGGGCGCGGAGGCCGCGACCACGGCCGAGACCTTCGGCTACGACGCGGCGGGCCGCCTGACCTCGGCGAGCGCGCCGGGCGGCACGGACACCTTCGGCTACGACGACCGCGGTGACCTGCTGTCCTCGGACGGCCCGTCCGGTACGGCGACGTTCTCCTACGACGAGGAGGGCCGCCTCACCGGCCGCACCGACGCCGCGGGCCACACCGCCTTCGGCTACGACACCGCCGGCCGCCTGCGCACGGCCGCCGACCCGCTGACCGGCACGACCCAGACGTACGGCTACGACACCGCCTCCCGCCTGGACACGGTCACCTACGGCGCCACGGGCGCGACCCGGTCCGTCGGCCACGACACCCTGGACCGCGTCACCTCGGACACGACGAAGTCCCCGTCCGGCACGACGACGGCCTCGGTGAGCTACGGCTACGACAAGGCGTCCGACCTGAAGACCAGGACGTCCACCGGCACGGCGGGCGCGGGCACCCAGTCCTACGCCTACGACTGGGCGGGCCGGCTGACCAGCTGGACGAACGTCACCGGCACGGAGACGAAGTACACCTGGGACGCGGCGGGCAACCGCACCGGCGCGGGAGGCGTGAGCGCGTCGTACGACGCCCGCAACCGCCTCACCTCCGCCGACGGCACGACGTACACGTACTCGGCGCGCGGCGGCCGCACGAACAGCACGGACGCGAGCGGTTCGCACCCGGCGAAGTTCGACGCGCTGGACCGGATGACCTCGGCGGGCGGCACGACGTACGCCTACGACGCGCTGGACCGCCTGGTCGAGCAGGGCGCCGCCGCGCTGACGTACGCCGACCAGACGAACAACCCGGTCGCGGCCGCCGGCCGGTTGATCGCCCGCGACCCCTCGGGTTCGGCCCTGTCCACGGCGAACACCGACGGCACGAACGCGGACTCGGTCCTGGCGGACCTGCTGCACGGCGACGTGACCGGCTCCATCGACCCGGCCACCGGCACCGTCGCCGACTCCACCGGCTACGACCCGTTCGGCCAGATCACCGCCCAGTCCGGCACCAAGGGGGCCCTCGGCTACCAGGGCGCCTACACCGACCCGGCCACCGGCCAGGTCGACATGGCAGCCCGCTGGTACGACCCCACCACCGGAGGCTTCACGGCCCGCGACTCCTGGAACCTCGACCCGGTCCCGTCCGGACAGGCCAACCGGTACGCGTACGCGGGCGGCAGCCCGCTGACCAGCACCGACCCCAGCGGGCACTGCATCGAGGACCTGTGCATCGGGGAGGCGATCGGCGTCAGCCTGCTGGCCGGCTATGTGGGTTCGTCGATCTCCGAGTACTACCGGCAGCACCCGGTTCACATCTCGTTCCACTGGCCGTCGTTCTCCTGGCCCTGGTCGCACTCACACTCCAGCAGCAGCTCGACGACCTCGTCCTTCAGCCACATCTTCAGCAACTCGGTGTCCAGCACCGCGAGCGCCATCGAAGCCCAGGCCCGAGCCCAGGCCGCGGCGGCGGCCCGGAGCCACGGCAGTAGCGTCGCGACACCGCACTCCTCGGGTTACTCGGGATACCGGGACTACACGCCCTACCGCGGCCCCGGACGGACTCAGGCCCCGCGTCCGCCGCGTCCCCCGGGCCCGCCCCCGCCGCCCCCGCCGCCGCCGTGGGCCTCGCTGATCAAGCTCGCCCTGAGCCAGATCGTGGGCAGGCCGGCTGCGAAGCCGCGCGAGGACGCCGAGCACCAGGGGTTCGTGGACGACTCGTTCACCAAGGCCCAGAAGGAACTCAAGCTCAACGAGGAGACGCTGCGCGGCTACTTCAAGTACTTCCCCAACGGTGGCACGGCGCCGGACGGGACCGCCCTGCCCTCACCGCAGCCGAGCGCGTCCGGCGGCGCGGGCGACAACTCGCGGAAGGACCCCTGCTCGCGGTCAAAGGCGGAACGCTTCCTGTACGGCCCGACCATCGACGGAGCCGCCACCGGGGCATCCGCTCTGATCTGCCCCTCGGATCTCAAGAAGAACAACCGCACGCCCAAGCCGAACTCGCTCGCCGACCCGCCGCACTGGGAGTCGAAGGAGGAAGACGGCCGGAGCAACGTATACGTGTACCACCGCACGCACATCGTGGCGGACGTCTACGGAGGCGACTGGGTTTCCGGCAACATCTTCACCGGCTACCGGGAGATGAACACCCCCGGCATGAGGCGTTGTGAAAGCCGTGTGGCCAAGGCACTCAAGGCCAAGCAACCGGTCCTCTATTCAGGCGTTCTCGACTACGGAAACGGCTTGGACGAGAAGCCCACGGGGATCCACATGACCGCTCGGACCCCGAACCGCGTACTGTTCGACGACGTCTATGTGGAGAACCGGCCGGGAGCGCAGGTGACCTGTTGAGTCTGAGCGAGCTTGAGACAGCGATCCCCGGACTGCGTCAGCGGCGACTGCCGGAGTCGAGGCGAATTGATTGGGCCCACATCGAGGGTCGGCTGGGTGTGCGACTGCCCAGTGATTTCGTCGAGCTCTCCACGTTCCACGAGTCGGTCGTTTTGGACGACTTCCTGTCGTTGCTCATTCCGGTCCCGGGCGACGAGGCGGGCTTCGTGTCGGCGGTCCAGGCCCTTCTCTCGACTCTGGGCGATCTGCGGGACTCCGACATGACGGACGGTCATGTGCCCTTCCCGGAACCGGGGGGCCTGCTTCCCTGGGCGAATTCCAATGAGGGGGACCTGCTGTTCTGGAAGACCGGCGATCCGGATCCGGACCGGTGGCCCGTCGTAGTGGGCGACGGCATCAGCGACTGGGAGGAGACGCGGGAGACCCTGACAGGGTTCCTGACAGGTCTCGTTCGCGGGACGGTCGAATCGGAAATCCTTCCGGCCGGCTTCCCCAGCGCTGATGCGGTGGTGACCGGCTGGGAGGCTTCCTGATCCGCGCTGCGGCCGGCTCGGATGACGCCCTGGGCTCGGGCTACCCCTCCGTCGCCCAGGCCTCCCCGGCTGCCTACCGTGCCAGAGGAAATCGGCCCCCGGCCTCTGCGAGCAGTTGACGGTGGCGCTCGATCCAGTCCGGCTCCGCCGCGACGGGTACGGTGACGGAAATCTGTGAACCGGTGACGTCGTAGACGCTGACCTCCGCGCACCCGCTTTCGGTGGTCTCCGGAGGAGCGATCATGATGCGGGGGGACCGGCCGCTCTCCAGCCACGAGACCTCCCGGCCGGACGCCAGAGTGTCCAGGGCCTCGCTCCAGCCGTCGAGGTCGTAGGCGTTGAGATACAACTCGACCCGGCCGCTCACGAATTCGCTGCTGATCAGAATCTCGGAGCGGAGGGCGTCGCAGTCCCCTGAGTCGGAGAAGCGCACTCCCTCGACAATGCGGAGGGTGACTCCCTGCTCGTCGTCCGACATCTGAATCAATGTGGGGGAACTGGTCTCGGGCATCGGGTCTACCTCTTCAAAAGCGCCGTGGTGGAGCCCGCGTGGGCTTCCGGTTCTCGTCTCAGCGGTTCAGTGGACGTCGAATTGGTAGCCGTGCCGGAGGTCGGCAGGGCAGCTGAACACCCGGAGGTCGCCCCACCGGCCCACGGTGATGTGGGTGGTGTGGTCGCTGGCCACAGTGAACAGCAGGGTCATGACGCTGTCGCACGTACCGCAGCGGATCTCCATCGGCTCGGCGAGGTGCCAGGTGGGCCAGCCGCCGAACTTGCAGCCCGGGACACGGGTGATGACGTCGTCCCCGTCCTCGCCCGAGCTCTCCCGCACCAGCCGGTCCACGTCGTCGGCGAGGTCGTCCGGCAGCTCTTCCGGGTAGGGGAAGTCGGTCAGCGGTACGGGGGTCAGCCGGCAGGGCCGTGGGGAGAAGCCGTAGTCCTCGTCCTCCTGCCGAACGGGCAGAGGGGGCGTGTACGGCGTCTGCGGCAGGTCCGCGGACCGCCGCCAGCGGATCTCCACGACCGGGTTCGCGTCGACGTGCGGAGCCGGCGGGGCCTCGTGCGCGTTGGGGCACCACAGCATCTGGAAGACGTCGGTGCCCGGCGGCCACCAGTCGCCGGGTGCGTCCCGCCGGTGGATCTGGACCACCGGCACCATGGCGGTCGGCGGCAGCCCCGACGGCTCCCGCTCGTCGGGGAGCGTGCAATGCGGCCACGGTTCGGCTGGAGGCCACAGCAGCGGGCCTCCGATGGAACTGTCCAGATGTCCGGGCTCACCGGCGTCGGTCACCGGTTCGAAGACCACCGCGGGGCGGGCGTAGGGCGCGAGACCGGGGACGGCGGCGAGGATGACCTCGGCTGGAGGTCTGTCCGCGTAGTACGGCGACGACATGGGACGCCACGATATAGCGGTGCACGTCACGCGCTGCGGCAGACCGTGCGGGCGGCCCCTCCCGGCGCCGCCAGGGCGACTGGCCGGGTTCGGATCGGTACCGGCTCGATCACGGGTGGCCTGCGGGGGCTGCGCATGCCTTGTGAGCTGGGGAAACGCGGCCTAGGAATGATCACGCCCCCCCCGGACGACTCCGATGAGAGCGAGCCCGTGAGTACCGTCATGCCTCCCGAACGGCCCGGCGAAGGTGAAGGAGCCGGGGAGGAGCCATCCAGATCCTCTTCCTCTTCCTCTTCCTCTTCCTCTTCCGGAGCCTCCGCGTCCTCCATATCCGACGACCAGTTGGCGGCGTTCCAGCGCGACGCCGCCGCGCGTGGGGGAGGAGACGCACCGAAGGAGCCGTCGGCGCGGGCCCGGATGGTGGCCGAGCGGCTGCGGGCCGAGGACGAGGCCGCCGCGCGGGGGGAGCAGGGGAGCCGGCGGGGGTGGCCGCTGGGGCGGAAGAAGCGGGGGAGGGAGCGCGCGCGGCCCGCGACGCCGCCGGGCTGGCGTACCGGGCCCGCGTGGCAGGAGATGAACGGCACCCGTGACCGCCGCCGCCGTACCGTGCGGTCCGTCGTCGGTGTGGTGCTGGCCGTCCTCGCCGCCGTGCTCGTCGTACGGCCCTCGCTGATCGTCGACCGGCTGCCCGGCGGGGAGGCCAAGGCGGCGGGCGCGCCCTCGCCGCTGCCCGCCGAGACCGCGCTGCCGTCCCAAGGGCCGGGGGGGGGTACGACACCGGGGCGCCCACCCCCGAGCACCCCTTCCTCGGTTCGCCCGCCCGCCGCTGGGCCGACGGCGCCGACGCCATCGAGCTGCCGGCCGCCAAGGCCGTCGGCACCATGAGCAGGGCCGACGTGGCGCTCGCGCTGCGCCGCACCAAGGAGTTCCTGGTCGCCACCAACCTGGACCCGAAGGTGCTGCTCGGCGGCACGCCCACCCGCGCCCTCTCCCTCGTCGACCCGCATCAGCCGGGCATGATCGCGGAGTTCAGGCGGTCGCTGCGGGAGCCGAGCGAGAAGCACGACCCGCTGAAGCTCGTCAGCCGGTTCGACCCGCACGAGGTGCGCCTGGCCGGCAAGGTGATCAAGGTCCGCGGCCACATGACGTTCAAGGCCGGCAAGCCGGGCGAGGTGCTGGTCCACGCGGACTACTCGTTCGTGTATCCGCTGCTGCACGCCGGACCGCACGGCGACCGGCAGGTGGCGCGGACCATCATCCGCCGCGACCTGATCACGAGCCTGGCGGACCCGCGCAAGTGGATGGCCACGAAGGGCAAGCTCGCGCTCAGCGAGTACGGCGAGGACATCGCCAACAGCACCTGCGGCGTCCACGACGGCTACGCGCACCCGGACTTCCCGGACAGCGCCCCCACCGGCGCGCCGCCCACCGGCTCGGCCGAGGACCCCTACGACCGCAGCCGTTCCCTCCAGGACGACCACCGGGACGTGGGCTGCGGGACGGTCACCCGCACCTGAGCACCGGGCACGGGGACCTGGGCACCAGGCACCGCACCGTGCGCGCTGAGGGCACCTCTGTTTGACGCTCGTCACCTTCGGGGTAATCTCTTCGGCCCGATTGGCCAGGCCCCCGCCCCATATGGCAGACTGTCCGAGTTGCTCGGTCGAGTGTTGATGCTGCGCGCCTCCCGCCGGGAGGACCGGAAGCGAGTCCCACAGTACTCGTCGTCCCTGCTCAGGGGCGGACGTACGGGAATCTTCCGGGAAGTGTGAGCGCGGCACCGGCCAGGCACCCGGTGGGCCTTCCGCCCCCGGCTTGCGGTTCCGGAAGGGCCGTGTGCATTCCCCGCAGGGATGTTCGAACAAGGGGCATCTGTGTCAGCGGGAGCGCGACACGCCCGACCGCGTGGGTCGGAGAAAACGAAGGCAGCAGCAGGAATCCGCCGGGTTCCGGAGCGTAAGAAGAGACAGGACTACTGAGTAGCCATGGCGGGACAGAAGATCCGCATCCGGCTCAAGGCCTACGACCACGAGGTCATCGACTCCTCGGCGAAGAAGATCGTCGAGACGGTGACCCGCACTGGTGCGTCGGTCGCGGGCCCGGTGCCGCTGCCCACTGAGAAGAACGTGTACTGCGTCATCAAGTCGCCGCACAAGTACAAGGACTCGCGCGAGCACTTCGAGATGCGCACGCACAAGCGCCTGATCGACATTCTCGACCCGACCCCCAAGACCGTTGACTCTCTGATGCGACTCGACCTCCCGGCCGGTGTCGACATCGAGATCAAGCTCTGAGGCTGGTGGGCTGAGAATGGCTAAGCAGATCAAGGGCATCCTGGGCGAGAAGCTCGGCATGACGCAGGTGTGGGACGAGAACAACCGCGTTGTTCCGGTCACCGTCGTCAAGGCCGGCCCCAATGTCGTCACCCAGGTCCGCACGAACGACGTGGACGGCTACGAGTCCGTTCAGATCGCCTTCGGCGAGATCGACCCGCGCAAGGTGAACAAGCCCCTCAAGGGCCACTTCGCCAAGGCCGACGTCACCCCCCGTCGCCACCTCGTCGAGATCCGCACCGCGGACGCCTCCGAGTACACGCTCGGCCAGGAGATCACCGCTGAGGTGTTCGAGGCCGGCGTGAAGGTCGACGTGACCGGCAAGAGCAAGGGCAAGGGCTTCGCCGGTGTCATGAAGCGTCACAACTTCAAGGGCCTCGGCGCCGGACACGGCACCCAGCGCAAGCACCGCTCGCCCGGTTCCATCGGTGGCTGCGCCACCCCGGGCCGCGTGTTCAAGGGCCTCCGCATGGCGGGTCGCATGGGCAACGAGCGGGTCACCACCCAGAACCTGACCGTCCACGCCGTTGACGCGGAGAAGGGTCTGCTGCTCATCAAGGGCGCGGTTCCCGGTCCGAACGGCGGCCTCGTCCTGGTCCGCACCGCGGCCAAGGGGGCCTGAGGTAACCGATGAGCACTGTTGACATCCTTTCGCCTGCCGGCGAGAAGGCCGGTACCGTCGAGCTCCCCGCGGAGATCTTCGACGCCAAGGTCAGCATCCCGCTGATCCACCAGGTCGTCGTCGCGCAGCTGGCCGCCGCCCGCCAGGGCACCCACAAGACCAAGACGCGTGGCGAGGTCCGCGGTGGTGGCCGCAAGCCGTACCGCCAGAAGGGCACCGGCCGCGCCCGCCAGGGTTCGACCCGTGCGCCGCAGTTCGCCGGCGGTGGCGTCGTCCACGGCCCGCAGCCGCGTGACTACTCGCAGCGGACCCCGAAGAAGATGAAGGCCGCCGCCCTGCGCGGTGCCCTCACCGACCGGGCGCGCCACAGCCGCATCCACGTCGTCTCCGGCGTGGTCGACGGCGACATCTCCACCAAGGCCGCCAAGAGCCTGTTCGGCAAGATCTCGGAGCGCAAGAACCTGCTCCTGGTCATCGAGCGCTCCGACGAGGCCGCGTGGCTGTCCGCCCGCAACCTGCCCCAGGTCCACATCCTGGAGCCGGGCCAGCTGAACACGTACGACGTTCTCGTCTCGGACGACGTGGTCTTCACCCAGGCCGCTTTCGAGTCCTTCGTGTCCGGCCCGAAGGCCACTGACACCGAAGGGAGCGAGGCCTGATGGCTACGCGTCACCCGAGCATCGCCTCCAAGGCTGCGAAGGCCGCCAAGGCCGCGCGCGTCGCCAAGGCGCGCCGCCACGCCGCCGAGGGCAAGAACACCGTCGAGACCCCGCTGAGCAAGTCCTTCACGGACCCCCGTGACGTGCTGCTCAAGCCGGTCGTCTCGGAGAAGAGCTACGCGCTCCTCGACGAGAACAAGTACACGTTCGTCGTCGCCCCGGGCGCCAACAAGACCCAGATCAAGCAGGCCGTCCAGGCGGTCTTCGAGGTCAAGGTCACCGGGGTCAACACGATCAACCGCCAGGGCAAGCGCAAGCGTACGAAGACCGGTTTCGGTCAGCGTGCCGCCACCAAGCGCGCGATCGTGACCCTTGCCGAGGGCGACCGTATCGACATCTTCGGCGGTCCGACCGCGTAAGCGGGTCGGATCGTCCGATATCGGACGAGGACTGAGAAATGGGAATCCGCAAGTACAAGCCGACTACGCCGGGCCGTCGTGGCGCCAGCGTCGCCGACTTCGTCGAGGTCACGCGGTCCACGCCGGAGAAGTCGCTGGTCCGCCCCCTGCACAGCAAGGGCGGCCGTAACAACACCGGTCGTGTGACCGTCCGCCACCAGGGTGGCGGCCACAAGCGCGCCTACCGCGTGATCGACTTCCGTCGTCACGACAAGGACGGCGTGCCGGCGAAGGTCGCGCACATCGAGTACGACCCCAACCGCACCGCGCGCATCGCGCTGCTGCACTACGCCGACGGCGAGAAGCGCTACATCCTCGCCCCGCGCAACCTGCAGCAGGGTGACCGCGTCGAGAACGGTCCCGGGGCCGACATCAAGCCCGGCAACAACCTGGCCATCCGCAACATCCCGGTCGGTACCACGATCCACGCGATCGAGCTCCGTCCCGGTGGCGGTGCCAAGTTCGCCCGCTCCGCCGGTGCGTCCGTGCAGCTGCTCGCGAAGGAGGGCTCGATGGCCCACCTCCGCATGCCGTCCGGCGAGATCCGTCTCGTCGACCAGCGCTGCCGCGCCACCATCGGTGAGGTCGGCAACGCCGAGCAGAGCAACATCAACTGGGGCAAGGCGGGCCGCAAGCGGTGGCTGGGCGTTCGCCCGACCGTCCGTGGTGTCGTCATGAACCCGGTGGACCACCCGCACGGTGGTGGTGAGGGCCGGACCTCCGGTGGTCGTCACCCCGTGTCCCCGTGGGGCAAGAAGGAAGGCCGTACTCGTTCGCCCAAGAAGGCGTCGAACAAGTACATCGTCCGCCGCCGCAAGACGAACAAGAAGCGCTAAGGACGGGTTGAGATGCCTCGTAGCCTGAAGAAGGGGCCCTTCGTCGACGACCACCTGATCAAGAAGGTGGACGCGCAGAACGAAGCCGGTTCCAAGAACGTCATCAAGACCTGGTCCCGCCGCTCGATGATCGTCCCGGCCATGCTCGGTCACACGATCGCGGTGCACAACGGCAAGACCCACATCCCGGTGTTCGTCACCGAGTCGATGGTCGGCCACAAGCTCGGCGAGTTCTCGCCGACCCGCACCTTCCGGGGCCACGTCAAGGACGACCGGAAGTCGAAGCGCCGCTAACAGCGGATCGCATTCAGACACGTAAGTAACTGAAGGGACAACCATGGAAGCCAGGGCCCAGGCGCGGTACATCCGCGTCACGCCCATGAAGGCCCGCCGCGTGGTGGACCTCATCCGTGGCATGGACGCCACGGAGGCCCAGGCTGTTCTGCGATTCGCTCCGCAGGCAGCCTCCGTGCCGGTCGGCAAGGTGCTCGACAGCGCCATCGCCAACGCCGCGCACAACTACGACCACACCGACGCCGACAGCCTCTTCATTTCCGAGGCCTACGTCGACGAGGGCCCGACCCTGAAGCGGTTCCGGCCGCGCGCCCAGGGCCGTGCCTACCGGATCCGCAAGCGGACCAGCCACATCACCGTGGTCGTCAGCAGCAAGGAAGGAACCCGGTAATGGGCCAGAAGGTAAACCCGCACGGGTTCCGGCTCGGTGTCACCACCGACTTCAAGTCGCGTTGGTACGCCGACAAGCTGTACAAGGACTACGTCAAGGAAGACGTCGCCATCCGCCGGATGATGACGTCCGGCATGGAGCGCGCCGGCATCTCCAAGGTGGAGATCGAGCGCACCCGTGACCGCGTCCGCGTCGACATCCACACCGCGCGTCCGGGCATCGTCATCGGCCGCCGCGGCGCCGAGGCCGACCGCATCCGCGGTGACCTGGAGAAGCTGACCGGCAAGCAGGTCCAGCTGAACATCCTCGAGGTCAAGAGCCCGGAGACGGACGCTCAGCTGGTGGCCCAGGCCGTCGCCGAGCAGCTGTCCTCCCGCGTCTCCTTCCGTCGCGCCATGCGCAAGAGCATGCAGGGCACGATGAAGGCCGGCGCCAAGGGCATCAAGATCCAGTGCGGTGGCCGTCTCGGTGGCGCCGAGATGTCCCGCTCGGAGTTCTACCGCGAGGGCCGCGTGCCCCTGCACACGCTCCGCGCGAACGTGGACTACGGCTTCTTCGAGGCCAAGACGACCTTCGGCCGCATCGGCGTGAAGGTCTGGATCTACAAGGGCGACGTCAAGAACATCGCCGAGGTCCGCGCCGAGAACGCCGCTGCCCGCGCGGGTAACCGCCCGGCCCGCGGTGGCTCCGACCGCCCGGCCCGTGGTGGCCGCGGTGGCGAGCGGCGCGGTCGCAAGCCGCAGCAGGCTGCCGGCGCCGAGGCCCCCAAGGCAGAGTCCTCGGCGGCCCCCGCGTCTGCGCCGGCTGAGAGCACCGGAACGGAGGCCTGACCGTCATGCTGATCCCCCGTAGGGTCAAGCACCGCAAGCAGCACCACCCGAAGCGCAGCGGTATGTCCAAGGGTGGCACGCAGGTTGCGTTCGGCGAGTACGGCATCCAGGCGCTGACCCCGGCCTACGTGACGAACCGCCAGATCGAGGCGGCTCGTATCGCGATGACCCGCCACATCAAGCGTGGCGGCAAGGTCTGGATCAACATCTACCCGGACCGTCCGCTCACCAAGAAGCCCGCCGAGACCCGCATGGGTTCCGGTAAGGGTTCGCCGGAGTGGTGGATCGCCAACGTCAAGCCCGGACGTGTGATGTTCGAGCTGTCGTACCCCAACGAGAAGATCGCCCGTGAGGCGCTCCTTCGTGCGGCCCACAAGCTGCCGATGAAGTGCCGGATCGTCAAGCGCGAGGCAGGTGAAGCGTGATGTCGGCCGGTACCAAGGCGTCCGAGCTGCGCGAGCTGGGCAACGAGGAGCTTCTGGCGAAGCTCCGCGAGGCCAAGGAAGAGCTGTTCAACCTCCGCTTCCAGGCGGCGACGGGCCAGCTCGAGAACCATGGCCGTCTCAAGGCGGTCCGCAAGGACATCGCCCGGATCTACACCCTCATGCGTGAGCGTGAGCTCGGCATCGAGACGGTGGAGAACGCCTGATGAGCGAGAGCAACGTGACTGAGAACAAGGAAGCCCGCGGTTTCCGCAAGACCCGTGAGGGCCTTGTCGTCAGCGACAAGATGGACAAGACCGTCGTCGTCGCCGTCGAGGACCGCGTCAAGCACGCGCTGTACGGCAAGGTCATCCGCCGTACCAACAAGCTCAAGGCGCACGACGAGCAGAACGCCGCCGGTGTCGGCGACCGCGTCCTCCTCATGGAGACCCGGCCGCTGTCCGCGACGAAGCGCTGGCGCGTCGTCGAGATCCTCGAGAAGGCCAAGTAATTCCTGCGGGCATCCCCGCAGGACAGTTCCGCCAGGCTCGGCAGGGGCTCTCATCCGTGAGGCCCCTGCCGGGAACCGGCAGACAAACAGGAGATAGACGTGATCCAGCAGGAGTCGCGACTTCGCGTCGCCGACAACACTGGTGCGAAGGAGATCCTTTGCATCCGTGTACTCGGTGGCTCCGGTCGCCGCTACGCGGGCATCGGTGACGTCATCGTCGCCACCGTCAAGGACGCGATCCCCGGTGGCAACGTGAAGAAGGGTGACGTCGTCAAGGCGGTCATCGTTCGCACCGTCAAGGAGCGCCGCCGTCCGGACGGCTCGTACATCCGCTTCGACGAGAACGCCGCCGTCATTCTGAAGAACGACGGCGACCCTCGCGGCACCCGTATCTTCGGCCCGGTCGGCCGTGAGCTGCGCGAGAAGAAGTTCATGAAGATCATCTCGCTCGCGCCGGAGGTGCTGTAAGCATGAAGATCAAGAAGGGCGACCTGGTCCAGGTCATCACCGGTAAGGACAAGGGCAAGCAGGGCAAGGTCATCGCGGCCTACCCCCGCGAGGACCGTGTCCTGGTCGAGGGTGTCAACCGGGTCAAGAAGCACACCAAGGCCGGCCCGACCGCCAGCGGTTCCCAGGCCGGCGGCATCGTCACGACCGAGGCGCCCGTCCACGTCTCCAACGTCCAGCTGGTCGTTGAGAAGGACGGCAACAAGGTCGTCACGCGTGTCGGTTACCGCTTCGACGACGAGGGCAACAAGATCCGCGTTGCCAAGCGGACGGGTGAGGACATCTGATGACGACCACCACCAGCCCGCGTCTGAAGCAGAAGTACCGCGAGGAGATCGCGGGCAAGCTGCGTGACGAGTTCAAGTACGAGAACGTCATGCAGGTTCCCGGCCTCGTCAAGATCGTGGTCAACATGGGTGTGGGCGACGCCGCCCGCGACTCCAAGCTGATCGAGGGCGCCATCCGCGACCTCACCACGATCACCGGTCAGAAGCCGGCCGTCACCAAGGCCCGCAAGTCCATCGCGCAGTTCAAGCTGCGTGAGGGCCAGCCGATCGGTGCCCACGTCACGCTTCGTGGCGACCGCATGTGGGAGTTCCTGGACCGCACCCTGTCGCTCGCGCTCCCGCGCATCCGCGACTTCCGCGGTCTGTCCCCCAAGCAGTTCGACGGCCGTGGCAACTACACCTTCGGTCTCACGGAGCAGGTCATGTTCCACGAGATCGACCAGGACAAGATCGACCGTGTCCGGGGTATGGACATCACCGTGGTCACCACGGCGACCAACGACGCTGAGGGCCGCGCGCTCCTTCGTCACCTCGGCTTCCCGTTCAAGGAGGCGTGAGCGAGATGGCGAAGAAGGCTCTGATCGCTAAGGCTGCTCGCAAGCCCAAGTTCGGTGTGCGTGGCTACACCCGCTGCCAGCGCTGCGGCCGCCCGCACTCCGTCTACCGTAAGTTCGGCCTGTGCCGCGTGTGCCTTCGTGAGATGGCTCACCGTGGCGAGCTGCCGGGCGTGACCAAGAGCTCCTGGTAGTCCCCCCAACAAGGGATTCCAGGGCTCTCGGTAAGCACTGGGCGTGTCAGGCGCCCTCCCCTCCATGGCTTAGGCTTGGAGGGTTGGGCGCCTGACAGTCGCCCGTACGCCCGCAGGCAGTGCCTGCAAATGTTTGCTTACTACGCCGTAGGTCCACCGCGCCGCACCCGCCCCGTCTCGGATCGGGGAGAGGGATGGCGCACCAGGAAACCCCGGCGAGAGAGGCCGAAGGCCAATTCATGACCATGACTGATCCGATCGCAGACATGCTTACGCGTCTGCGCAACGCGAACTCGGCATACCACGACTCCGTGACGATGCCGGCGTCGAAGATCAAGTCTCACATCGCGGAGATCCTCCAGCAGGAGGGCTTCATCACGGGCTGGAAGGTCGAGGACGCCGAGGTCGGCAAGAACCTCGTCCTGGAGCTGAAGTTCGGCCCCAACCGTGAGCGCTCCATCGCGGGCATCAAGCGGATCTCCAAGCCCGGTCTCCGGGTGTACGCGAAGTCCACCAACCTGCCGAAGGTGCTCGGCGGCCTGGGCGTGGCGATCATCTCCACGTCGCACGGGCTCCTCACCGACAAGCAGGCCGGCAAGAAGGGCGTGGGTGGGGAAGTCCTCGCCTACGTCTGGTAGCGGAAGGGAACGGAGGAAACAGCTATGTCGCGTATTGGCAAGCTCCCCATCACGGTTCCCGCCGGCGTGGACGTCACCATCGACGGCCGTACGGTCAAGGTCAAGGGCCCCAAGGGCGAACTGACCCACACCGTCGTGGCGCCGATCGACATCGCCAAGGGCGAGGACGGCACCCTCTCGGTGACGCGCCCCAACGACGAGCGTCAGAGCAAGGCCCTGCACGGCCTGTCCCGCACGCTGGTGGCGAACATGATCACCGGCGTGACCCAGGGTTACGTGAAGAAGCTCGAGATCAGCGGTGTCGGTTACCGCGTGACCGCGAAGGGCTCGAACCTCGAGTTCGCGCTCGGTTACAGCCACCCGATCACCGTCGAGGCCCCCGAGGGCATCACCTTCAAGGTGGAGGCCCCCACCCGGTTCTCGGTCGAGGGCATCGACAAGCAGAAGGTCGGCGAGGTTGCGGCCAACATCCGCAAGCTGCGCAAGCCTGACCCGTACAAGGCCAAGGGCGTCAAGTACGAGGGCGAAGTCATCCGCCGCAAGGTCGGAAAGGCGGGTAAGTAAGCCATGGCATACGGGCAGAAGATCCTCAAGGGCGACGCCTACAAGCGCGCCGCGATCAAGCGCCGTCACATCCGGATCCGCAAGAACCTTTCCGGTACTGCCGAGCGTCCCCGTCTGGTCGTGACCCGCTCCAACCGCCACATCGTGGCGCAGGTGATCGACGACCTGAAGGGCCACACCCTGGCTTCGGCGTCCACGCTGGACAGCTCGATCCGCGGTGGCGAGGGCGACAAGTCCGCGCAGGCCAAGCAGGTCGGCGCCCTGGTCGCCGAGCGTGCCAAGGCCGCCGGTGTCGAGGCTGTCGTGTTCGACCGTGGTGGCAACCAGTACGCCGGGCGCATCGCCGCCCTGGCGGACGCCGCCCGCGAAGCCGGGCTCAGGTTCTGAGCCGCCGTAGCTAGCGGAAAAGAAAGAGGTAAATCCAATGGCTGGACCCCAGCGCCGCGGTGGCGGTGCCGGTGGCGGCGAGCGGCGGGACCGGAAGGGCCGTGACGGCGGCGCTGCCGCCGAGAAGACCGCGTACGTTGAGCGCGTTGTCGCGATCAACCGCGTCGCCAAGGTTGTGAAGGGTGGTCGTCGCTTCAGCTTCACCGCGCTGGTCGTGGTGGGCGACGGTGACGGCACCGTGGGTGTCGGTTACGGCAAGGCCAAGGAGGTGCCGGCCGCCATCGCCAAGGGTGTTGAGGAGGCCAAGAAGCACTTCTTCAAGGTCCCCCGTATCCAGGGCACCATCCCGCACCCGATCCAGGGTGAGAAGGCTGCCGGCGTCGTACTGCTCAAGCCCGCGTCGCCCGGTACCGGTGTTATCGCCGGTGGTCCGGTGCGTGCCGTGCTTGAGTGCGCCGGTATCCACGACATCCTGTCGAAGTCGCTCGGCTCCGACAACGCGATCAACATCGTGCACGCCACCGTGGCGGCCCTCAAGGGCCTGCAGCGTCCGGAGGAGGTCGCGGCCCGCCGCGGTCTGCCGCTGGAGGACGTCGCTCCCGCGGCTCTGCTGCGTGCGCGTGCCGGGGCGGGTGCGTAATCATGGCGCAGCTCAAGATCACGCAGGTCAAGTCCTACATCGGCAGCAAGCAGAACCACCGTGACACCCTGCGTTCCCTTGGTCTCAAGGGGATCAACACGCAGGTCGTCAAGGAGGACCGCCCCGAGTTCCGCGGCATGGTGCGCCATGTCCGTCACCTCGTGACGGTCGAGGAGGTCGACTGATCATGGCGGAGCAGAACCCGCTCAAGATCCACAACCTCCGTCCCGCCCCGGGCGCCAAGACCGCCAAGACCCGCGTCGGTCGTGGTGAGGCGTCGAAGGGTAAGACGGCCGGTCGTGGTACCAAGGGCACGAAGGCCCGTTACCAGGTTCCGGAGCGCTTCGAGGGTGGCCAGATGCCGCTCCACATGCGTCTCCCGAAGCTGAAGGGCTTCAAGAACCCGTTCAAGACCGAGTACCAGGTCGTGAACCTCGACAAGCTGGCCGCGCTGTACCCCGAGGGTGGCGAGGTCACTGTCGAGGGCCTCGTGGCCAAGGGTGCCGTTCGCAAGAACAGCCTCGTCAAGGTCCTCGGCCAGGGCGAGGTCTCCGTGGCGCTGCAGGTGACGGTCGACGCCGTCTCCGGCTCCGCCAAGGAGAAGATCACCGCCGCCGGCGGCACGGTCACCGAGCTCGTCTGAGTCCCTCGGACGCCTCGATGACGTAAACGAACCCGACCGGGGATACCTCACAATGAGGTATCCCCGGTTGGTCGTTCCTAGGGGGGCAGTGTCGCCGGTAAGGTGGCCTGCACTGTTCTGTTTCGTATTTCGTCCGTCGTCATTCGTCGAACCTCAAGACCGTCACCCTTGACGCACGTGCGCGGGGGTCGCAGGAGGCACCGTGCTTACCGGCTTCGCCCGGGCGTTCAGGACGCCCGACCTGCGCAAGAAGCTGCTCTTCACGCTGTTCATCATCGTGGTCTACCGGCTCGGTACCCACATTCCGATCCCCGGCGTCAACTACAAGGCCGTCCAGACGTGTGTCAACGAGGCGGGGGCCAACACCGGTCTCTTCGGCCTCGTCAACATGTTCAGCGGCGGCGCGTTGCTCCAGATCACGGTGTTCGCGCTCGGCATCATGCCGTACATCACGGCGAGCATCATCCTGCAGCTGCTGACCGTGGTCATCCCGCGCCTGGAAGCCCTCAAGAAGGAGGGCCAGGCGGGTACGACGAAGATCACGCAGTACACGCGGTACCTGACGGTGGCGCTCGCCATCCTGCAGGGCACCGGCCTGGTGGCCACGGCTCGCAGCGGTGCGCTGTTCAACGGCTGCTCGGCCGCCCCCAGCATCGTCCCGAACCAGTCGATCTTCACCACGATCACCATGGTGGTCTGCATGACCGCCGGTACGTGTGTGGTCATGTGGCTCGGTGAGCTGGTCACCGACCGGGGCATCGGCAACGGCATGTCGATCCTGATGTTCATCTCGATCGCGGCGACGTTCCCGTCCGCGCTGTGGGCGATCAAGAAGCAGGGCACGCTGGCCGGCGGCTGGATCGAGTTCGGCACGGTCATCATCGTCGGCCTGGTCATGGTCGGGCTGGTCGTCTTCGTCGAGCAGGCCCAGCGCCGCGTTCCGGTGCAGTACGCGAAGCGCATGATCGGTCGCCGTTCCTACGGCGGTACGTCCACGTACATCCCGCTCAAGGTGAACCAGGCCGGTGTGATTCCGGTCATCTTCGCCTCGTCGCTGCTCTACATCCCGGCATTGGTGGCGCAGTTCGCGGGCGGTAATTCGGGCTGGAAGCAATGGGTCACGACGAACCTGACCAAGGGCGATCACCCGGTTTACATCGTTACGTACTTCTTGCTCATCGTGTTCTTCACGTTCTTCTACGTGGCGATCTCCTTCAACCCCGAAGAAGTCGCCGACAACATGAAGAAGTATGGTGGCTTCATCCCGGGCATCCGGGCTGGCCGACCGACCGCTGAGTACCTGAGCTACGTGCTCAACCGGATCACCTGGCCGGGTTCGCTGTATCTGGGTGTGATCGCTCTCGTGCCGACAATGGCGTTGGTGGGCTTCAACGCGAACCAGAACTTCCCGTTCGGCGGGACCAGCATCCTCATCATCGTGGGTGTCGGCCTCGAGACCGTGAAGCAGATCGAGAGCCAGCTCCAGCAGCGCAATTACGAAGGGTTCCTCCGCTGATGCGTATCGTCCTCGTCGGGCCGCCGGGTGCCGGTAAGGGAACGCAAGCCGTCCGCCTCGCTGAGCAGCTGGCCATCCCGCACATCTCCACGGGCGACCTGTTCCGGGCCAACATCAGCCGGCAGACCGAGCTGGGCAAGCTCGCGAAGTCCTACATGGACGCCGGCAACCTCGTCCCGGACGAGGTGACCATCGCCATGGCCAAGGACCGCATGGAGCAGCCGGACGCCGAGGGCGGCTTCCTCCTCGACGGCTTCCCGCGCAACGTGAAGCAGGCCGAGGCGCTGGACGCGCTGCTGGAGACCGAGGGCATCAAGGTCGACGCGGTGCTGGACCTGGAGGTCCCGGAGGACGAGGTCGTCAAGCGGATCGCCGGCCGGCGCATCTGCCGCAACGACTCCTCCCACGTCTTCCACGTGACGTACAGCCCGCCGAAGAAGAACGGCGTCTGCGACGTCTGCGGCGGCGAGCTGTACCAGCGCGACGACGACTCCGAGGACACGGTCCGCACGCGGCTGGAGGTCTACCACACGCAGACCGAGCCGATCATCGACTACTACAAGTCGCAGGGCCTGGTCGTGACGATCTCCTCCCTCGGCCCGGTGGACGAGATCACGCAGCGGGCGCTGGAGGCGCTCAAGCGCGAGAAGGCCGAGAACAAGTAGATCGCGGTCCTTCCGGCCGCGGTGCCCTCCGGGGCGCCGCGGCCGTAGTGTTGTGTAGGTAACCCAGCCGACCTGAGTGACGGAGAGCGCAGGCCCCCCATGGTGCAGATCAAGAGCCCCGAGCAGATCGCCACGATGCGCAGGGCGGGGCTGGTCGTCGCCGCGATCCACGCGGCCACCCGGGAGGCGGCGGTGCCCGGCGCCAGCACCAAGGACCTGGACCAGGTCGCCCGCAAGGTCCTCGACGAGCACGGCGCCAAGCCGAACTTCCTCGGTTACGGCGGCTTCCCCGCCACCATCTGCACCTCCGTGAACGAGGTCGTCGTCCACGGCATCCCGTCCGACGAGGTCGTCCTCAAGGACGGCGACATCATCTCCATCGACTGCGGCGCGGTCATCGACGGCTGGCACGGCGACGCCGCTTACACGGCCTTCGTGGGCTCCGGTCACGCTCCGGAGCTGGTCGAGCTGTCGCGGGTGACCGAGGAGTCGATGTGGGCCGGCATCGCGGCCATGAAGCAGGGCAACCGCCTGGTCGACATCTCCCGCGCCGTCGAGACGTACATCCGCCGCCAGCCGAAGCCGGGCGGCGGCAAGTACGGGATCATCGAGGACTACGGCGGCCACGGCATCGGCACCGAGATGCACATGGACCCGCATCTGCTGAACTACGTCGACCGCCGCCGCGGCAAGGGTCCCAAGCTGGTCCCCGGCTTCTGCCTCGCGATCGAGCCGATGGTCTCCCTCGGCACCCCGCGCACGGAAGTCCTGTCGGACGAGTGGACGGTCATCACCACCGACGGCACCTGGTCCTCCCACTGGGAGCACTCGGTCGCGCTGACGCCGGAGGGTCCCCTGGTGCTCACGGCTCCCGACGGCGGCAAGGCGAAGCTGGCGGAGATGGGCATCACGGCCGCTCCGGATCCGCTGGCGCCCTGAAGGGGCGCGGGGAACTGCGCGACCAGCCACACGCGACCGCAAGATCCGTCCCCATGCGCCGGCGGTGTGCTTAGGGATCTCCGCCGCAGGGCAGAATCCCTCGATTCGTGTTTCCGGGTGCGCTGACGTAGACTGACTCGTCGGCTCTCGTGCACCCGCATGTCCGCATGCTCCCCGTCAAGGGGAAAGAGGGAACGCCCGAGAGTCGATCAAGGTAGTCGATTCGAAGGGCGAAGCGTGGCCAAGAAGCAAGGTGCCATCGAGATCGAGGGCACTGTCGTCGAGTCTCTGCCGAACGCCATGTTCAAGGTCGAGCTCCAGAACGGCCACCAGGTCCTGGCACACATCAGCGGCAAGATGCGCATGCACTACATCCGCATCCTCCCTGACGACCGGGTCGTGGTGGAGCTGTCTCCGTACGACCTGACGCGTGGCCGGATCGTCTACCGCTACAAGTAGATCTTGCCCGCGCCCCGGCATCCGCCGGAGCGATGGCACTGACCCGGAGAACCTCACCAATGAAGGTCAAGCCGAGCGTCAAGAAGATCTGCGACAAGTGCAGGGTGATCCGCCGTCACGGTCGGGTCATGGTCATCTGCGAGAACCCGCGCCACAAGCAGCGCCAGGGCTGACGCACGACCGACCGCACCCTCTGCACCTCTATCGCAGAGATTCGCGCGACGCGAGCTGAATATGTTCATACGCAGAACCCTGGCGAGTGATCGCCAGACACCCCCGGCTCGGAGGCCGGGGACCCGGGCCGTACCAACTCTTCGAAAAGGAGAGGCCGGCGGCCGGGAGCCGGTTCTGTGGAAGACCTCCGAAGATCACCAGGAGCCATTGAATGGCACGCGTTTCCGGTGTTGACATCCCGCGCGAAAAGCGTGTGGAGGTCGCCCTCACCTACGTGTTCGGCATCGGCCGGACCCTCTCGCAGGCGACGCTGGCAGCGACCGGCGTCGACCCGAACACCCGCGTTCGCGACCTCTCCGAGGAGCAGCTCGTCGCGATCCGCGAGTACGTCGACAACAACATCAAGACCGAGGGTGACCTCCGTCGCGAGATCCAGGCCGACATCCGCCGCAAGGTCGAGATCGGCTGCTACCAGGGTCTCCGTCACCGTCGCGGTCTGCCCGTCCGCGGTCAGCGCACCAGCACCAACGCTCGTACCCGCAAGGGCCCGCGTCGCGCCATCGCCGGCAAGAAGAAGCCGGGCAAGAAGTAGTCCGCAGCGGACCTCTGTCCACGGTCTTCGCTGTAGGACCGACCACCTCCCGTAGGAGTTAAAGGATGCCCCCCAAGGGTCGTCAGGGCGCTGCCAAGAAGGTGCGCCGCAAGGAAAAGAAGAACGTCGCTCACGGCCACGCGCACATCAAGAGCACGTTCAACAACACGATCGTCTCCATCACGGACCCGTCGGGCAACGTGATCTCCTGGGCCTCCGCCGGCCACGTCGGCTTCAAGGGCTCCCGGAAGTCCACGCCGTTCGCCGCGCAGATGGCCGCCGAGTCGGCCGCCCGCCGCGCCCAGGAGCACGGCATGCGCAAGGTCGACGTGTTCGTGAAGGGCCCGGGTTCCGGTCGTGAGACCGCGATCCGTTCGCTCCAGGCGACCGGTCTCGAGGTCGGCTCCATCCAGGACGTCACCCCGACCCCGCACAACGGCTGCCGCCCGCCGAAGCGCCGTCGCGTCTGAGGCACCGGCTGTTTCAGGGCTTTCCGGGCGGTACGACTGCATGAACGGGTCGTACCGCCCGTACCCTTGCAGTACAGAGTCGGGCGTCAAATAGCGGGCGCCCCTGACTGAAGGATCTGATCCACACATGCTGATCGCTCAGCGTCCCTCGTTGACCGAAGAGGTCGTCGACGAGTTCCGCTCCCGGTTCGTGATCGAGCCGCTGGAGCCGGGCTTCGGCTACACCCTCGGCAACTCCCTGCGCCGTACGCTCCTCTCCTCGATCCCGGGTGCGGCGGTCACGTCCATCCGCATCGACGGTGTCCTGCACGAGTTCACCACCGTGCCGGGCGTCAAGGAGGACGTCACCGACCTGATCCTCAACATCAAGCAGCTGGTCGTCTCCTCGGAGCACGACGAGCCGGTCGTGATGTACCTGCGCAAGCAGGGCCCGGGTCTGGTCACCGCCGCGGACATCGCGCCCCCGGCCGGTGTCGAGGTGCACAACCCCGACCTCGTCCTCGCCACGCTCAACGGCAAGGGCAAGCTGGAGATGGAGCTGACCGTCGAGCGCGGTCGCGGCTACGTCTCCGCCGTGCAGAACAAGCAGGTCGGCCAGGAGATCGGCCGTATCCCGGTCGACTCGATCTACTCGCCGGTCCTCAAGGTCACGTACAAGGTCGAGGCCACGCGTGTCGAGCAGCGCACCGACTTCGACAAGCTGATCGTCGACGTCGAGACCAAGCAGGCGATGCGTCCGCGTGACGCCATGGCTTCCGCCGGCAAGACCCTGGTTGAGCTGTTCGGTCTCGCCCGCGAGCTGAACATCGACGCCGAGGGCATCGACATGGGCCCGTCCCCCACGGACGCCGCCCTGGCCGCCGACCTGGCGCTGCCGATCGAGGAGCTGGAGCTCACCGTTCGGTCGTACAACTGCCTCAAGCGTGAGGGCATCCACTCCGTGGGTGAGCTGGTCGCGCGCAGCGAGGCCGACCTGCTGGACATCCGCAACTTCGGTGCGAAGTCCATCGACGAGGTCAAGGCGAAGCTGGCGGGTATGGGCCTGGCGCTGAAGGACTCGCCTCCCGGGTTCGACCCGACCGCCGCGGCGGACGCCTTCGGCGCGGACGACGACGCGGACGCCGGGTTCGTCGAGACCGAGCAGTACTGAGCGCTCCGCGAGGAGGCCGGTTCTGTGGCTGCGGGCCCGCTGTGGCTGGTCGCGCAGTTCCCCGCGCCCCTTTGGGGCGCGGATCCTCCGGGGCGCTTGAAAGGGCGCCCCGGATCTCCGACGGGCGACCGCCTGCTCGGATACTGACCTCGGTACCTGATACGGCCGGGGCAGACACCTAGGAGAATCACCATGCCGAAGCCCACCAAGGGTGCCCGTCTGGGCGGCAGTGCCGCGCACGAGAAGCTGCTCCTCGCGAACCTCGCGAAGAGCCTCTTCGAGCACGGCCGTATCACCACCACCGAGGCGAAGGCGCGCCGCTTGCGTCCGTACGCCGAGCGTCTGGTCACCAAGGCGAAGAAGGGCGACCTTCACAACCGCCGTCAGGTGCTCCAGGTGATCACGGACAAGAGCGTCGTCCACACGCTCTTCACCGAGATCGGCCCGCGCTACGAGAACCGTCCCGGTGGCTACACCCGCATCACCAAGATCGGTAACCGCCGTGGCGACAACGCGCCCATGGCCGTCATCGAGCTGGTCGAGGCGCTGACGGTCGCCCAGCAGGCGACGGGTGAGGCCGAGGCCGCCACCAAGCGTGCGGTCAAGGAGGCCGAGGAGGCCAAGGTCGAGTCGACCGAGGCGACCGAGGCTCCGGCCGAGGAGTCCAAGGACGCGTAAGGCGCTTCCTGGAAGCGGGCCCGTTCCCTGAAAGGGGAGCGGGCCCGCTTCGCTGTACCTGAGAGGATTCACGCGTGAGTGATGAAGCAGCGCCCGGGTGGGTTCGGGTTCGACTCGATGTGTCGTACGACGGTAGTGACTTCCATGGCTGGGCCAAGCAGGCCGGGGGGAAGCGGACCGTGCAGGGGGAGATCGAGGACGCCCTGCGGACGGTGACGCGGTCGCGGGAGACGTATGAGCTGACCGTGGCCGGGCGGACGGACGCCGGGGTGCACGCGCGGGGCCAGGTGGCGCACGTCGACCTGCCCGAGGCGGTGTGGCGGGAGCACAACCAGAAGCTGCTCAAGCGGCTGGCCGGGCGGTTGCCGAGGGATGTGCGGGTGTGGGCCCTCGGGCCGGCGCCGAGCGGGTTCAACGCGCGGTTCTCCGCCGTGTGGCGCCGGTACGCGTACCGGGTCACCGACAACCCCGGTGGTGTCGACCCCATCCTGCGCAACCACGTCCTGTGGCACGACTGGCCGCTGGACGTCGACGCCATGAACGAGGCCGCGCGGGCGCTGCTCGGGGAGCACGACTTCGCCGCGTACTGCAAGAAGCGCGAGGGCGCGACGACCATCCGGACGCTGCAGGAGCTGAGCCTGGTGCGGGGCGAGGACGGGATCGTCACCGCGACGGTGCGTGCCGACGCGTTCTGTCACAACATGGTGCGCTCGCTCATCGGCGCGCTGCTGTTCGTGGGCGACGGGCACAGGGGACCGGAGTGGCCCGGAAAGGTGCTGGCCGCGGGGGTCCGGGACTCGGCCGTGCATGTCGTACGACCGCACGGGCTGACCCTGGAGGAGGTCGGCTACCCCGCCGACGAACTGCTGGCGGCCCGGAACAAGGAGGCCCGGAACAAGCGCTCGCTGCCGTCGGCGGGGTGCTGCTGAGAGGGAGAGCGCGCTACTGGCTCGCCGCCGACGCCTGGGCCTGGCCGCGGCGCCAGATCTGGCGGAAGGTGAACTCCTGGAGGTCGTCGCCCGCCGAGAACACCTTGGTGTCCTTCTTGGTGACGTTGTGCCCGCCTGTGAAGCCGGCGATCGTGAAGTAGGCGTAGCGGCCGACGGTGTTGCGGGTCGAGCGGCAGATGGCGCCGTCGCAGAACGTCTTGACGCCCTTGCCGGCCAGGGAGCGCACGATGCTCTTGTCGTCGGTCTGGGCCTTCGCCTTCGCCGCCTGTGCCTCGGTGTCGAAGACGGCGACACCGACGGTGACCGCGACGTCGCCCTTGGTGTACGTGGCGCGGATCAGGCGGGTACAGCCGTTGGCGGTGAGAACCTTCGGCAGGGTGGCGTTGGCGGCGGAGGCGCAGTTCTTGGTGTCGGCCGTGGCGCCCTTCTTGTACACCGTGCTGTTCATGGTCAGCTGGGTGCCGGGGAAGAGGGTGGTGGGGCCGAGCGGCGCGGTGTCCTTCTTCACACTGGATATGAAGTCCTTCGGATCCAGTGGGGGCGGGGCGCTGGTGGGCGCGAAGGACGGCGCCGAGGCCGTGCCGCTGGGCAGGGCGGCGCTGGGGGGCAGGTTGGTGGGCCGGCCGGAGGCGGTGTCGTCGCCGTTCGCGGACACGACGGCCATCGCGACGGCGGTGCCGATCGCGATCGTGGCCAGCGCGCCGCCGCCGATGAACAGCCACTTGCGGCGCTTGTTCCGGGTCTCCGAGGCCTCCGCGAGGGCGGCCCAGTCCGGAGTTCCGTCGTCGCCGCCGCTGTTCCACGGCTGCTGCTGGGAATTCGGTTTCCAGGGATCCCACTGAGACTGGGGTCCCCCCTGCCCGTAACTCATGGGGCGCATCTTAGACGGGGGGCGCGGGGTGCTGGTGCGCGTCCGGCGGCATGCCGCCTTTGTCCGGCGGTGGGGCGTCGACGGGCTTCCCGGGGGCACGGCGGTGACATGCGGGGGACATGTCGGAGGGGCTCGTTTTGACCCGTCCGGGGGCGGCCCGGTAGCCTACTGCTTCGTTGTGTATTGGCTTGCTCATTCTCACGGGACGGGCCCTTACACCGGTCCACCGGGCCGATGACCAGCGACCAGCACGCGGTATGCGTCACCGCGGTGCGGTCAAGGCTGTCGTGATCGTTTCGGTGACCTGTTCAGGACCATTCACTCGAAGCGAAGGCTACGAACCGTGCGTACGTACAGCCCCAAGCCCGGCGATGTGACGCGCCAGTGGCACGTCATCGACGCTCAGGACGTCGTCCTGGGTCGTCTGGCCTCCACCACGGCCTCCATTCTCCGCGGCAAGCACAAGCCGATCTACGCGCCCCACGTCGACACCGGTGACTTCGTCATCATCATCAACGCCGACAAGGTGCACCTCTCCGGCAACAAGCGGACCCAGAAGATGGCGTACCGCCACTCCGGCTACCCGGGCGGTCTGCGCTCCGTCCGCTACGACGAGCTGCTGGACAAGAACCCGGAGAAAGCAATCGAGAAGGCCGTCAAGGGCATGCTCCCGAAGAACTCCCTGGGCCGTCAGATGCTCTCGAAGCTGAAGGTCTACAAGGGTGACCAGCACCCGCACGGCGCGCAGCAGCCGCAGCCGTTCGAGATCACCCAGGTCGCGCAGTAAGTCCGGCCACCCCCTAAGACTGAAGAGAATCTGAGGAGCATCGTGGCCGAGACCACTGCCGAGCAGCCGCTCGAAGAGCTTGACATCGACAGCTACACCACCGAGTCCGAGGTCCCCGTCGAGGGCGAGTACACCTCGGAGTCCATGGCCTCCCACTTCGGCGAGCCGCAGCCGGCCGCCGGCCTGGGCCGCCGCAAGAACGCCATCGCCCGCGTCCGGATCATCCCGGGCTCCGGCAAGTGGAAGATCAACGGCCGCACCCTTGAGGACTACTTCCCCAACAAGGTGCACCAGCAGGAAGTCAACGAGCCCTTCAAGGTGCTGGAGCTCGAAGGCCGTTACGACGTCGTCGCCCGCATCGCCGGTGGCGGTGTCTCGGGTCAGGCCGGTGCGCTCCGTCTCGGTGTCGCCCGCGCGCTGAACGAGGCCGACGTCGACAACAACCGCGGCCCGCTGAAGAAGGCCGGCTTCCTCAAGCGCGACGACCGTGCGGTCGAGCGCAAGAAGGCCGGTCTGAAGAAGGCCCGCAAGGCCCCGCAGTACAGCAAGCGCTAAGGCTCGCCTGCTCGTACTCCGAACGCCCCGGCGGCACGCCCTGTGTGCCGCCGGGGCGTTCGTTTATCCCGGCTCAGGGCGTATAACGACACAAGGCACTCAAAGTCTTGCGTGACATTCAGCTTGCGTGACATTCAGCTTTGCAGGAGGACAAGTGGGACGACTCTTCGGCACGGACGGCGTGCGCGGCGTCGCGAACGCGGACCTGACGGCCGAGATGGCGCTCGGCCTCTCCGTCGCTGCGGCGCACGTGCTGGCCGAGGCGGGCACCTTCGCGGGCCACCGGCCGAAGGCCGTGGTCGGCCGGGACCCGCGCGCGTCCGGGGAGTTCCTGGAGGCCGCCATGGTCGCCGGGCTGGCGAGCGCGGGCGTGGACGTCCTGCGGGTCGGTGTCCTGCCGACCCCGGCGGTGGCCCACCTCACCGGCGCGCTCGGCGCCGACCTCGGCGTGATGCTGTCCGCCAGCCACAACGCCATGCCGGACAACGGCATCAAGTTCTTCGCCCGCGGCGGCCACAAACTCGCCGACGAGCTGGAGGACCGTATCGAGGCCGTGTACGAGTCCCACCGGCACGGCGAGCCCTGGGAGCGGCCCACCGGAGCCGGCGTCGGGCGCGTGCGGTCGTACGACGAGGGCTTCGCGAGCTACGTCGACCATCTGCTCGGCGTCCTCCCCAACCGGCTGGACGGCGTGAAGATCGTCCTGGACGAAGCGCACGGCGCGGCCTCGGGGGTCTCGCCGGAGGCGTTCACCCGGGCCGGCGCCGAGATCGTCACCATCGGCGCGGAGCCGGACGGCCTCAACATCAACGACGGCTGCGGCTCCACCCACCTGGGCAAGCTCAAGGCCGCCGTCGTCGAGCACGGCGCCGACCTCGGCATCGCGCACGACGGCGACGCCGACCGCTGCCTGGCCGTGGACCACACCGGCGCGGAGGTCGACGGCGACCAGATCCTCGCCGTGCTCGCGCTGGCGATGCGGGAGCGCTCCGTGCTGCGGGCCGACACCGTCGTCGCGACCGTCATGTCCAACCTGGGCTTCAAGCTCGCCATGGAGCGGGCCGGGATCCAGCTCGTGCAGACCGCCGTCGGCGACCGGTACGTGCTGGAGGAGATGAAGGAGCACGGCTACGCCCTCGGCGGCGAGCAGTCCGGGCACGTGATCGTGCTGGACCACGCGACGACCGGCGACGGCACGCTGACCGGGCTGCTGCTGGCGGCGCGGGTCGCGGAGACCGGGAAGCCGCTGCGGGAGCTGGCGGCGGTGATGGAGCGGCTGCCGCAGGTGCTGATCAATGTTCCGGACGTGGACAAGTCGCGCGTGCGGACGTCCGCGGATCTCGCTGCGGCGGTTTCCGAGGCCGAGCGGGAGCTCGGGGCCACCGGGCGGGTGCTGTTGCGGCCCTCCGGGACCGAGCCGTTGGTGCGGGTGATGGTGGAGGCGGCCGATATCGAGCAGGCTCGGTCTGTGGCGGGGCGGTTGGCTGACGCCGTCAAGTCTGCGCTGGGCTAGGCGCCGGGCCTCCTCGGTGCCGGGGACTGTGCGTTGCCGGGTGCGGCGCCGTCGTGGTTTCTCGCGCAGTTCCCCGCGCCCCTTAGGCGCGTTGTCGTTGCCGTTGCCAGAACAGTTTCTGGGTGAGGAGCGTCAGCGTTCCCGCCAGGACGATGCCGCCCAGGTTGGCGAGGAGTTGCCAGGTCGAGCCCCACGTTTGCGAGTAGTCGCCGTAGCTGAGGGCTACGGCGGCGTTCGCGGCCGCGGGGACGGTCGTCACGGAGATGGCCACGCCGATCAGGGCACCCGACTTGGCGGACGTGAGGGACAGGGTGCCGGCGATGCCCGCCAGGAACGCCACGACGAAGGACATCGCGTCCGGTTTCCAGATGAACGCGGTGTTCGGCCGGGCCGCCTCCACCATGGACCTCTCGAACAGGCCCAGGGCGTCCAGCAGCCAACTGAAGCCAGCCGTCAGCACCATCGCGGCGGCGAAACCGGCAAGCAGCGCCCACAGTGAGCGCCACACGCGCTGCGGTGCACGCCGCACCAGAGCCGTGGAGATCCCCGCCAGCGGCCCGAACTCGGGCCCTACGGCCATCGCGCCGACGATCAGAATCGCGTTGTCGAGCATCACACCGCAGGCGGCGAGCATGGTCGCCACGGCCAGAAACGCGACGTAGGTGACGCTGAGCGTCGACTCCTCGTCGGTCGCGTCGGCAAGCTGTTCCCACAGCACCGCGTCCGCGCCCTCGCCCGGTGCCTCCGCCTCGGCCTTGTCGGCGCGGCGGGACAGGGAGAGGTCGATGTCCTCCACGGAGATCGAGCCGGTCTCGTCCAGCCCCAGGTGCCGTAGGCCGGCGATGAGTTCGTCGCCGGCCTCGCGCGCCACGTCGCACATCACGACGTCCCCGGCCGGGTCGCGGGCGGCGCCCGGCAGCACCACCAGGTGGGTGGTGCCGACGGTCTTCTCGATCAGGCGGACCACGTCGTCCGTGCGGTCGGATGGGGCGATCAGGCGCAGATGCAGCATGGGGAGTTTCTAGCAGGGCCCCTAGAGCTTGCGGAGCCTGAGGCGCTGGACCTTGTGGTCCGGGCCCTTGCGTACGACGAGGGTGGCGCGGCCCCGGGTGGGGGTGATGTTCTCCACCAGGTTGGGCTTGTTGATCGTCCGCCACTGGGTGCGCGCGTAGTCCAGGGCCTCCTCCTCGGAGACCTGGGTCCACTTCCTGAAGTACGACGACGGGTCCTGGAAGGCGGTCCGGCGCAGCTTCTTGAAGCGGTTGAGGTACCAGCGCTCGACGTCGTCGGCGCTCGCGTCGACGTACACGCTGAAGTCGAAGTAGTCCGCGAGGCCGACCCGGGTGCGGCCGTCCTGGCCGGGCAGGGCGGGCTGCAGGACGTTGAGGCCCTCGACGATCAGGATGTCCGGGCGGCGGACGGTGAGCCGCTGGTCGGGGTCGATGTCGTAGCGCAGGTGGGAGTAGACGGGGGCGGTGACCTCGGCCTTGCCGGCCTTGATGTCGGCGACGAACCGGGTCAGCGCCCGGCGGTCGTAGGACTCGGGGAAGCCCTTCCTGGACATCAGTCCGCGCGCCTGGAGTTCCCGGGTGGGCAGCAGGAAGCCGTCGGTCGTCACGCGCTCCACGCGCGGGTGCTCGGGCCAGCGGGAGAGCAGGGCCTGGAGCAGGCGGGCCACCGTCGACTTCCCTACGGCGACGGAGCCGGCCACTCCTATGACGAACGGGGTGCCGGACTGGGTGCCCTGCTCGCCGAGGAAGGTGTTGAGCGCGCCGCGCAGGCCGTCGGTGGCGCCGACGTACAGGTTGAGCAGCCGGGACAGCGGGAGGTAGATGTCCCGCACCTCGTCGAGGTCGATGACGTCACCGAGTCCGCGCAGCCTCTCGACCTCCTCGGCGGTGAGCGGCAGGGGCGTCTTGTCACGCAGCGCGCTCCACTCGGCGCGGGTGAGGTCGACGTAGGGAGTCGCCTCCGGCCGGGACCGGTGGGCGCTCCGGGGCATCGAGGGGACCGGAGAGATCACAGTCCATTGTTAACGGAGTTCGCACCGCGTGGCGGGTGGGCTCGGTCACGCTGGGCCGGGTGGGGTGAGGAAAGGGGGGAGCAGGGGTGGCGAAGAGGCGGTAAGAATTTCCGAATCCGGGCACGCTTCGCCCGTTTCCGGCGGTGCGTGGACCGTAGGCTGCCGCTCATGTGCGGAATCGTGGGATACGTGGGATCGCAGTCGGCCCTCGACGTCGTGATGGCCGGACTGAAGCGGCTGGAGTACCGGGGGTACGACTCGGCGGGCGTCGCCGTGCCGGCGGACGGCGGGCTGGCCGCGGCGAAGCGGGCCGGGAAGCTGGTCAACCTGGAGAAGGAGCTGGTCGACCGGCCGCTGCCGGCCGGCTCGACGGGCATCGGGCACACCCGCTGGGCCACCCACGGCGGGCCGACCGACGCGAACGCGCACCCGCACCTGGACAACGCCGGCCGGGTCGCCGTGGTCCACAACGGGATCATCGAGAACTTCGCGGTGCTGCGCGCGGAGCTGGCCGAGCGCGGGCACGAGCTGGCGTCCGAGACGGACACCGAGGTCGTGGCGCACCTGCTGGCCGAGGAGTTCTCCTCGTGCGCGGACCTCGCCGAGGCGATGCGGCTGGTGTGCCGGCGGCTGGAGGGGGCGTTCACGCTGGTCGCGGTGCACGCCGACGAGCCGGACGTGGTCGTGGGCGCGCGGCGGAACTCCCCGCTGGTGGTGGGCGTTGGAGAGGGTGAGGCCTTTCTCGCCTCGGACGTCGCCGCGTTCATCGCCCACACGCGGTCGGCGATCGAGCTGGGTCAGGACCAGGTGGTGGAGCTGCGCCGGGACGGCGTGACGGTGACGGGCTTCGACGGCCGTCCCGCGGAGGTCCGTTCGTACCACGTCGACTGGGACGCGTCGGCCGCGGAAAAGGGGGGCTATGACTACTTCATGCTCAAGGAGATCGCCGAGCAGCCCAAGGCGGTCGCCGATACGCTGCTGGGCCGGATCGACGCCTCCGGTTCGCTGAGCCTGGACGAACTCCGCATCGGCGCGGCCGAGCTGCGAGAGGTGGACAAGGTCGTCATCGTGGCGTGCGGTACGGCGTTCCACGCGGGGCTCATCGCCAAGTACGCCATCGAGCACTGGACGCGCATCCCGTGCGAGGTGGAGCTGGCGAGCGAGTTCCGCTACCGCGACCCGATCCTGGGCCCGCGCTCCCTGGTGATCGCCATCTCCCAGTCCGGCGAGACGATGGACACCCTGATGGCGCTCAGGCACGCCCGCGAGCAGGGCTCGAAGGTGCTGGCGATCTGCAACACCAACGGCTCGACGATCCCGCGCGAATCGGACGCGGTGCTGTACACGCACGCCGGGCCGGAGGTCGCGGTCGCCTCGACGAAGGCGTTCCTCACCCAGCTGGTGGCCTGCTATCTGGTCGCCCTCTACCTGGGCCAGGTGCGCGGCACCAAGTGGGGCGACGAGATCCGCGAGGTCGTCCGCGACCTGTCCCGGATCTCCGTCGAGGTCGAGCGGGTCCTGGAGACGATGGAACCGGTCCGGGCCCTCGCGCGCACGCTGGCGGCGAAGAACACGGTGCTGTTCCTCGGCCGGCACGTGGGCTATCCGGTCGCTCTGGAGGGCGCGCTCAAGCTCAAGGAGCTGGCCTACATGCACGCCGAGGGGTTCGCGGCGGGCGAGCTGAAGCACGGCCCGATCGCCCTGATCGAGGAGGACCTGCCGGTGGTCGTCGTCGTGCCATCCCCGCGCGGCCGCTCCGTCCTGCACGACAAGATCGTCTCCAACATCCAGGAGATCCGGGCGCGGGGCGCGCGCACGATCGTCATCGCGGAGGAGGGCGACGAGGCGGTCGTCCCCTACGCCGACCACCTCATCCGCATCCCCGCCACCCCCACCCTCCTCCAGCCCCTCGTCGCCACGGTCCCCCTCCAGGTCTTCGCCTGCGAACTGGCCACGGCCCGCGGCAACGAGGTCGACCAGCCACGCAACCTGGCGAAGTCGGTGACGGTGGAGTAAGGGTCCGCCGCGGGGCGGCGAAGCAGAGCGATTGATCGTTTTTTCGCCGCTCGAATGGGTGAACGCATTTCGGAACGGCGGACAAGGCGCTCCGTGATCCACGACGTTGCGCTCATGGTCACATCAGCTCACGAGGGGATGCACCGCATCTTCCAGGAGCGCCCCGAGATCCTGACTCCCGTGTTCACCGTGCTGGGCGTCCCCCTGCCCGAGAAGGCGACCGTGGACGCCGTCACGACCGACGTGACGGAGACGCGCCCGCTGGAACGCCGCGTGGACACCGTGCTGCGCATCGGCCCGTCCGACGGCGAGGACTTCCTGCTCGCCATCGAGTCGCAGTCGAAGAAGGTTCCGGGCAAGGAGGCGAGTTGGGCGTACTACGTCGCGTACCTCCAGGCGAAGTACCGCCTGCCCGTGCTGCTGCTCGTGGTCTGCCAGGACGCGGCCACGGCCAAGTGGGCGGCCGGCCCCTTCGACTGCGGCGCGCGCGGCTGGACGGCCCAGCGGACCTACCCGATGGTGGCGGGACCGGACAACCTGCCGGTGTTCACCGACGTCAGGACCATCGCCAAAAACCTTGCCCTGGCCGTTCTCTCGGCGCTGGCACACGCCCGCAGGCCCGAGGGCGGCGCCATACTGGAGGCAATCCACACAGCCCTTCAGGAACTCCAGGACACGGACCCGGAAACCGCCGGGTACTTCATGGACTTCATGGAAATCAATCTGGGTGACACCCCAGCTGGACAGAAGTGGAAGGAAATCATGTCGTCGTTCGTCAGCTACTTCCCCGGCCGTGGGACCGTCCGCGAAACCGCCTACCTGGAGGGCAAGGCCCAGGGCATCGCCGAGGGCCGCGAAGAGGGCCGCGAAGAGGGCCGCGAAGAAGGCCGCGAAGAGGGCCGGGAGCAGGGCATCGCCGAGGGCCGGGCCGAGGACCGGGCTTCGCTCATCCTGCGGGTCCTGGACAAGCGCGGGCTTTCCGTCGCCGACGAGGTGCGTGAACGCGTCGCCTCGTGCACCGATCTCGACATCCTCGCGGTCTGGTTCGACCGTTCCTTGTCGGCCGCGGAGGCCGAGGAACTCTTCGCCGACGACGCGAACGCCGCGACGACCAGCCCCGAAGGAAGCTGAACCTGGAAGGGGCAGCGGGGGGTGGGTCGTAGGGTGCGGGGATGAGTGTTGTCGGGGTCGGGATCGATGTGGCTGAGATCGAGCGGTTCGGGGCGTCGATGGAGCGGACGCCCGGGCTGGCCGAGCGGCTGTTCGTCGAGAGTGAGTTGCTGCTGCCGAGCGGGGAGCGGCGCGGGGTCGCGTCGCTGGCCGCCCGGTTCGCCGCCAAGGAGGCGCTGGCCAAGGCCCTCGGGGCGCCGGGCGGGCTGCACTGGACCGACGCCGAGGTGTACGTGGAGGACAGCGGGCAGCCGCGGCTGCGGGTGAAGGGCACCGTGGCCGCGCGTGCGGCCGAACTCGGTGTGCGGGCCTGGCATGTGTCGCTCAGCCATGACGCGGGGGTGGCGTCGGCCGTGGTGATCGCCGAAGGCTGAGCCGGGCCCCTGCGGTCCGGCCCGGCCCGGCCCGGTGTGACGGTCGGGAGGTTCGGGGAGACTCGGACGCATGCGTACTGCGTACAGCGTGGAGACGGTAAGGGCGGCCGAGCGGGCGCTGATGGCGCGGCTGCCGGAGGGCGCGCTGATGCAGCGGGCCGCCGCCGGGCTGGCCGCCGCCTGTGCCCAACTGCTCGGGCGGGTGTACGGCAGCAGGGTGGTGCTGCTGGTCGGCAGCGGGGACAACGGCGGGGACGCCCTGTACGCCGGGGCCCGGCTGGCCCGCCGGGGCGCCGGTGTCACGGCCGTCCTGCTGGCCGGCGAGCGCACCCACCCCGGAGGGCTCGCGGCGCTGCGGCGGGCCGGCGGTGCCGTGGTGGCGCCGGGCGGTGCCGAGGACGCCATCGGGCGGGCCGACCTCGTCATGGACGGAATCGTCGGGATCGGCGGGAAGGGCGGCCTGCGGCCGGAGGCGGAGGCGCTGGCCGCCGTCGTGGCGCGGTCCGCGGCCCGGGTCGTCGCCGTCGATCTGCCCAGCGGGGTCGACGCCGACACCGGCGAGGTGCACGGTGCCGCGCTGCGCGCCGACCTGACCGTGACCTTCGGAACGCACAAGCCCGGCCTGCTCATCGACCCCGCGCGGGACCACGCCGGGTCCGTGCGGCTCGTCGACATCGGACTCGAACTGCCCGCCCCGCCCGAGCTGGAGGCACTTCAGCACGCCGACGTGGCCCGGCTGCTGCCGGTGCCGGCGGCGGAGAGCGACAAGTACCGGCGGGGTGTCGTCGGTATCGCCGCCGGATCGGCCCGCTACCCCGGCGCGGCCGTGCTCGCCGTCTCCGGGGCGCTGCGAGGCGGCGCCGGGGCCGTGCGGTACGTCGGTCCGGCCGGGGACTCGGTCATCGCCCGCTTCCCCGAGACGCTGGTGTCCGACCGGGGCCCGGACAAGGCGGGGCGCGTGCAGGCCTGGGTGGTCGGGCCGGGCGCCGGGGACGACGCGGCGACCGTGGCGGAGGTGCTGGCCACGGACGTCCCGGTGCTGATCGACGCGGACGGCCTGCGGCTGGCGGGCCGGGACGCGGTACGGGGGCGTAGGGCACCGACCCTGATGACACCGCACGCCGGCGAGGCGGCCGCGCTGCTGGGCGTGCCGCGGGAGGAGGTCGAGGGGGCGCGGCTCGCCGCGGTGCGTGAACTGGCGGCGGTCTACCGGGCGACGGTCCTGCTGAAGGGGTCCACGACGCTGGTCGCCGACCCGGGTGGCGACCGGCCGGTCCGGGTGAACGCCACGGGCACGGGGTGGCTGGCGACGGCGGGCAGCGGTGACGTGCTGTCGGGGCTCGCCGGGTCCCTGCTGGCCGCGGGGCTGTCCGCGCTGGACGCGGGGAGTGCGGGAGCGTACCTCCATGGGCTCGCCGGACGCGTGGCCTCCGGCGGGGGGCCGGTGGGGGCGCATGAGGTGGCGGCGTGCATCCCGGACGCGTGGCGGGACGTGCGGTCCTGAGGGGCCCGTGCCGGGTGGCTCGCCGTTGCCGGGTGCGGGTGCGTTGTGGCTTTTTGCGCAGTTCCCCGCGCCCCTGGGTGGGCACGCTGCGGCCTTGTTCGAACGCTGCCCCGACTCCCTCGTGACCAAGCTGCGGATCGCCGGCCCAAGGGGCGCGGGGCGTCGATATGCGGCGCGACTGCCGGGCGGCCCGCCGCCCTCTGAGACACTGGGGGCGCCATGAGTGAGACTGCTGCTGTGCCGACCGGGACCCTGCGTGCCCGTGCCGAGATCGATCTGGGGGCGCTGCGCGCCAATGTGCGTGCCCTGCGCGCGCATGCGCCGGGTGCGGCCCTGATGGCCGTCGTGAAGTCCGACGCCTACGGTCACGGTGCGCTGCGCTGCGCCCGTGAGGCCGTCGCGGCGGGCGCCTCCTGGCTCGGTACGGCCACGCCCGAGGAGGCGCTGGCCCTGCGCGCGGCCGGGATCCCGGTGCCCGTGCTGTGCTGGCTGTGGGTGCCGGGCGGGCCCTGGCGGCAGGCGATCGACGCGGACGTCGACGTGTCCGTCAGCGCGCTGTGGGCGCTGCGCGAGGTCACCCGGGCCGCCCGGGAGGCCGGCCGCCCCGCGCGCGTGCAGCTCAAGGCCGACACCGGCCTCGGCCGCAACGGCTGCCAGCCCGCCGACTGGCCCGAACTCGTCACCGAGGCCCTGGGCGCCGAGCGCGAGGGACTCATCCGGATCACCGGCCTGTGGTCCCACTTCGCCTGCGCCGACGAGCCCGGGCACGCCTCCATCGGCGCCCAGCTCACCCGCTTTCGGGAGATGCTGGCCCACGCCGAGGGCCAGGGCGTCCGCCCAGAGGTCCGGCACATCGCCAACTCGCCCGCCACGCTGACCCTCCCGGAGTCCCACTTCGACCTCGTCCGCACCGGCATCGCCCTCTACGGAGTCTCGCCCAGCCCCGAACTGGGCACCCCGGCCGACTTCGGGCTCCGCCCGGTGATGACGCTCAGCGCGTCGCTGGCGCTGGTCAAGCGGGTGCCGGGCGGCCACGGCGTCAGCTACGGCCACCACTACGTCACCCCCGGCGAGACCACCCTCGGCCTGGTGCCGGTGGGCTACGCCGACGGCATCCCGCGGCACGCCTCCGGCACCGGCCCCGTGCTGGTCGACGGCAAGTGGCGGACCGTCGCCGGGCGGGTCGCGATGGACCAGTTCGTCGTCGACCTGGGCGGCGACACGCCCGCCGAGGGCACGGAGGCGGTGCTGTTCGGCCCCGGCGACCGGGGCGAGCCCACCGCCGAGGACTGGGCGCAGGCCTGCGGCACGATCGCGTACGAGATCGTCACGCGCATCGGAACACGCGTTCCCCGCGTCTATGTGAACGGGGCCCACGGGGAACAAGACCGGTAGCCACCCGACCGGGCGGGGGTTACGGCGGCACCACCAGGCAACACGAACCCCACGAGGCAACAGGAACCCCACGACCGACCGGCTACGGCGAAGCACACCGGCACCACCCCTTTCATCACCCAGCGAACTGCAGTACGGCGAAGAGGAGCGGTACGTGAGCGAGAGCAGCGCGGAGGCCGTGGCGGACGTCGTCGCCTCGGCGGCGGCCGCCGCCTCCGCCGCCGGGGCGGCCGGGAGCTGGCGCAAGGCGACCGGTATCGCCGGTGCCGCGATAGGCGTCCTCGCGGCGGGCGCGGCCGCCGGCGTCGCCGTCGAGCGGATGACCGTCGGCCGCGGCATGCGCAGGAAGGCCCGGCTGGCCCTGGACGCGGCCGGCCCGTACGGCACCCTGCGCGGCACCTCGGGCAAGGCGTACGCCGACGACGGCACCGAGCTGTACTACGAGGTCGACGACGTCGAATCCGAACCGGGGCCGAACGTCTCCCCGCGCCGCAGGCGGCTGTTCGGCCGCAAGGCACCCGCGCCGGTGACCGTCGTCTTCTGCCACGGCTACTGCCTCGCCCAGGACTCCTGGCACTTCCAGCGGGCGGCACTGCGCGGCGTCGTCCGCACCGTGCACTGGGACCAGCGCAGCCACGGCCGGTCCGGGCGGGGCCTGGCCCAGACCCAGGACGGCGTTCCGGTCAGCATCGACCAGCTCGGCCGGGACCTGAAGGCCGTACTCGACGCCGCCGTACCGGACGGCCCGATCGTGCTGGTCGGACACTCCATGGGCGGGATGACGGTCATGGCGCTGGCCGCGCAGTACCCGGAGCTGATCCGGGACCGGGTCGTCGCCACCGCGTTCGTCGGCACGTCGTCCGGGCGGCTCGGCGAGGTCAACTTCGGCCTGCCGATGGCCGGCGTCAACGCGGTGCGCCGCATCCTCCCCGGCGTGCTGAAGGCGCTCGGGCAGCAGGCGGAACTGGTGGAGAAGGGACGGCGGGCGACCGCCGACCTGTTCGCCGGGATCATCAAGCGGTACTCGTTCGCCGGGCGGGACGTCGACCCGGCGGTGGCCCGGTTCGCCGAACGGATGATCGAGTCCACGCCGATCGACGTGGTCGCCGAGTTCTACCCGGCGTTCACCGACCACGACAAGACCGAGGCGCTCGCCCTCTTCCGGGACATGCCGGTGCTGGTGCTGGCCGGCGTGCGGGACCTGGTCACGCCGAGCGAGCACAGCGAGGCCATCGCCGACCTGCTGCCCGACGCCGAACTGGTACTCGTGCCGGACGCCGGGCACCTGGTGATGCTGGAGCACCCGGAAGTGGTCACCGACCGGCTCGCCGACCTGCTCACCCGTGCGGGTGCCGTGCCCGCAGGGGCTACCGTTATGGGCTATGGAACGACCAGCAGCACCGCGGGACCCCGCTGAGACCCGGCTGACGATCACCTCTCCCGAGCAGATGCGGGAGCTGGGCCGCGACCTGGCCAAACTGCTGCGCGCGGGCGACCTGGTGATGCTCTCCGGGGAGCTGGGCGCGGGCAAGACGACGCTCACCCGCGGGCTGGGCGAGGGGCTCGGGGTGCGGGGCGCGGTCACCTCGCCGACCTTCGTGATCGCAAGGGTGCACCCGTCCCTCGGCGACGGCCCGCCGCTCGTCCACGTCGACGCCTACCGCCTCGCCGGCGGCCTGGACGAGATGGAGGACCTCGACCTCGACGTCTCCCTGCCCGACTCCGTGATCGTCGTGGAGTGGGGCGAGGGCAAGGTGGAGGAGCTGACCGAGGAACGGCTCCAGGTCGTCATCCACCGTGCCGTCGGCGACACGACCGACGAGGTACGGCACGTCACCCTCACGGGTGTGGGCGAGCGCTGGACCGACGCGGGCCTGGACGTACTGGGCGTCTGAGCACGTCAGTCCGGGAGACCGGTGTGCGCCTGCGGGTGCGCTGTGGCTGGTCGCGCAGTTCCCCGCGCCCCTTCGGGGCGGGTCGTCGATCCCGCCGGTGGGCTGGAGATCGCCCTCGCTGCCGCGCAGGAGGCCAGCAGGTCACGCATGGGAACGCCGGAGGGCTGCTGTGGGCGAGGTGCGGGCATGGCGCCTCCTGGGTGGGGGCGGCGAGTTAGGTAGACCTAACCTCGGGCTGGCCACCATGTCATCACGCCCGGTCGGCACGGCGCAATATCTTCCCGACGGCTTGTCGGAAAGTGCGCCGGACCGTCCTCACCGGATCACGTTCACCCGCACCCCGATCGTCGCGAAGTCCCACATCGCGTCGCCGTCCGCCCGCTCCTCGCGGATGCCCCCCGTCTTCACCGGTTCGGCGCCCATCGCGACCGCGTTGCTCCGGCCCACCGCCGCGCTGAAGCCGATCGCCACCCCGTCGACGCTGGTGAACCGCACGACGTGCTCGACGGGCGCGCCGTCCGTGCCGGTGACCTGGTTCGACCGGGACGTCACCCAGTACAGCCCCGGCGGCGGATCCACGCTCCCGGGGTTGACGGCGAACGTCCGCCGCACCCGGTTCCCCTGGCCGACCAGCCAGACCCGGTCGTCGTCCACCGAGTACACGACCCGTTCACCCGTACCGGAGGCCCTCGGCAGGGCTGTCGGGTCGTGCGGGTCCCGCGGCGCCTTGCTCGCCGCCGCCGCGTGCGACGCGCTCGGGCCGGGACGGCCCCCCAGGCCCGCCGGTACGGTCGTGTGCGCCTGGTAGGCGAGGAAGCCGACGGCTCCGACGGCCGCCGCGGTGAGGCCGGCCACGATCGCCGAGCTGGTCCCTGCCACGTGCGTCCACCTCTGCTCGCGTCACATGTCGCACTTCGTACGCACTTATTACGTACTTCGTACTGACCGTAGCAGTGCGTGACCGTCCCGCCCGGGCGGCCATGCGGGAGGCGCGGGCGCCGTAGGCTGTTCGCGTGCTCTTGCTCGCTCTGGATACCGCCACCCCCGCCGTGACCGTCGCGCTGCACGACGGCACGCACGTCATCGCCTCGTCGAGCCAGGTGGACGCGCGCCGGCACGGAGAGCTGCTGCTGCCGGCCGTCGACCGCGTGCTCGCCGAGGCCGGGCTCAGGCTGGACGCCGTCACCGGGATCGCCGTAGGGATCGGACCCGGCCCCTACACGGGTCTGCGCGTGGGCCTGATGACCGCCGACACCTTCGGCCTGGCGCTCGGCGTCCCCGTGCACGGTGTGTGCACGCTCGACGCCCTCGCCTACGCCGCCGACATCGAGAAGGGCCCCTTCGTCGTGGCGACCGACGCCCGGCGCAAGGAGGTCTACTGGGCGACGTACGCCGACTCGCGCACCCGGCGGACCGACCCGGCCGTGGACCGCCCGGCGGACATCGCCGAGCGGGTCGCCGGGCTCCCCGCGGTCGGCGCCGGCGCGCTGCTCTATCCGGACACGTTCCCGAGCGCCCACGAACCCGAGCACGTGTCCGCCGCCGCCCTGGCCTCGCTGGCCGCGGAGCGGCTGGCGGCCGGCGAGGAACTCCCGGCACCCCGCCCGCTGTACCTGCGCCGTCCCGACGCCCAGGTCCCCAAGAACTACAAGGTGGTCACCCCCAAGTGACGGGACCTCGACTGCGCGAGATGCGCTGGTGGGACATCGACCGCGTACTGGAGCTGGAGAAGGACCTCTTCCCCGAGGACGCCTGGTCGCGGGGCATGTTCTGGTCCGAGCTGGCCCACGCCCGGGGCCCCGAGGCCACCCGGCGCTACCTGGTGGCGGAGGCCGAGGGGGACGGCACGGGCGGCGGGACGGGGGACGGCGCGGATGACGGCGGCCGGATCCTCGGGTACGCCGGGCTCGCCGCCTCCGGTGAGCTGGGCGACGTACAGACCATCGCCGTGGCCCGCGACCAGCAGGGCACCGGCCTCGGCGGCCGGCTCCTCACCGAGCTGCTGCGCGCGGCGACCGCCTTCGAGTGCGCCGAGGTGATGCTCGAGTGCCGGGTCGACAACGTGCGCGCCCAGAAGCTCTACGAACGCTTCGGCTTCGCCCCGATCGGGTTCAGACGCGGCTACTACCAGCCGGGGAACGTGGACGCCCTGGTGATGCGGCTGACCGACCCCTCCTCTTCAGTGCAAGGAACCGAGATCAATGGCTGACGAACCTCTCGTCCTCGGCATCGAGACCTCCTGCGACGAGACCGGCGTCGGCATCGTCCGCGGCACCACCCTGCTCGCGGACGCCGTCGCCTCCAGCGTCGACGAGCACGCCCGCTTCGGCGGTGTCGTGCCGGAGGTGGCGTCGCGGGCGCACCTGGAGGCGATGGTCCCCACCGTCGACCGCGCCCTGCGGGAGGCGGGCGTCACCGCGAAGGACCTCGACGGCATCGCCGTCACCGCCGGTCCCGGACTCGCGGGCGCCCTCCTCGTCGGCGTCTCGGCGGCCAAGGCGTACGCCTACGCCCTCGGCAAGCCCCTGTACGGCGTCAACCACCTCGCCTCCCACATCTGCGTGGACCAGCTGGAGCACGGCGCCCTGCCCGAGCCGACGATGGCCCTGCTGGTGTCGGGCGGCCACTCCTCGCTGCTGCTGTCCACGGACATCACCTCCGACGTACGGCCGCTGGGCGCGACCATCGACGACGCGGCCGGCGAGGCCTTCGACAAGGTCGCCCGCGTGCTGAACCTGGGCTTCCCCGGCGGCCCGGTCATCGACCGGTACGCCCGTGAGGGCGACCCGGAGGCGATCGCCTTCCCGCGCGGCCTGACCGGCCCGCGGGACGCGGTGTACGACTTCTCCTTCTCCGGTCTGAAGACGGCCGTGGCCCGCTGGATCGAGGCCAAGCGGGCGGCCGGCGAGGAGGTTCCGGTCCGGGACGTGGCCGCCTCCTTCCAGGAGGCCGTGGTCGACGTGCTGACCCGCAAGGCCGTCCGGGCCTGCAAGGACGAGGGCGTCGACCACCTGATGATCGGCGGCGGCGTGGCCGCCAACTCCCGGCTGCGCGCCCTCGCCCAGGAGCGCTGCGAGGCCGCCGGGATCCGGCTGCGCGTGCCGCGCCCCAAGCTGTGCACGGACAACGGCGCGATGGTCGCCGCGCTGGGCGCCGAGATGGTCGCCCGGAACCGGGCCGCCTCCAGCTGGGACCTGTCCGCCGACTCCTCCCTGCCGGTGACCGACCCGCACGTGCCGGGGCACGATCACGACCACGTGCACGAGGTCAGCAAGGAGAACCTGTACTCGTGACCGTCGCCCTGATGTGGGAGGCACGGGCCGCCGCCGACCGGGGCGAGGAACTGCTGGCCTGGGTACGGCGGCAGCCGCTCGCGCCCGAACCGCCGCGCCGGGAGACCTTCCGCGCCCCGCAGGACCGGGTGCTCGTCATCACGTGGTGGGACGCGCCCTACGACGCCGAGCTGCCCGAACTTCCGGAGCCTGCGGTTGAGTTGGTGACCCGTGCGGTGCACCGGTGGCGGTTCGAGGCGGTGGACGGCGCGCCGGCGGAGGGCGGTCCGCTGGGCTGAGTTGGCGCGGAAGCCCCGGATGACGCTATGATCATCCCACGTGAACGGCCGGAACTCCGGTCCGGACACAGTGCGTTGGTGGTCCAAGGAAAGACGTCCCGCTTCCTGCGGGGAGATGCAGGTGCAAGGCCTGCCCGGCGCTCCATCGAAACCCCGTCCCCGGTCACCGGGGGCGGGGTTTTCGCATACCGGCCCAGGTCGGACGAGGACGCTAACAGTCTTCACATAATTCAGACTTACGTTCGTCCCGTGACGCGACACGACGAGCAGGGCACAGCGGGCATACGGGCGGGCGGAACACGGGCGGGCCGGCGGTCCAGGACGCTGAAGGCCGTCGGCATCGGCCTCGCCGGGGCCCTGGTGCTGGGGGTGGCCGCCGCGAGCTGGGCGTACTGGCACCTGAACAGCAACATCCGGAGCGTGGACATCAACAGCGCGCTCGGCGACGACCGGCCCGCGAAGGCGGGCGGCGCCCCGTCAGCCTCGGCCCCGGCCACCGCCGTACCGCTGCCCAAGGGAGCCCTGAACATCCTGGTCCTCGGCTCGGACTCGCGCAGTGGCACGGCCAACGAGGAACTGGGCGGCGGCGACAGCGGCGGCGCCCGCTCCGACACCGCGATGGTGGTGCACGTCGACGCGGGCCGGACCTCGGCCACCGTCGTCAGCATCCCGCGCGACACCCTGGTCACGCGCCCGTCCTGCCCGCTGCCCTCCGGCGGGACGAGCAGGGTGTCGTACGGCTCGATGTTCAACAGCGCGTTCGAGCTGGGCGGGCCGGTGTGCGCGGTGAAGACCGTCGAGTCGATCACGCACGTCCGCATGGACCACTTCATCGAGATCGACTTCTCCGGCTTCGCGAAGCTGGTCGACGCGCTCGGCGGCGTCGACGTCACGACCACCCGCGACATCGACGACGACAAGAGCCACCTGCACCTCAAGGCCGGCACCCACCGCCTCGACGGCACCCGGGCCCTGGCCCTGGCCCGCACCCGGCACGGCATCGGCGACGGCAGCGACCTGGGCCGCATAGGGCTCCAGCAGAAACTGGTGAAGGCGCTGCTCACCCGGGTCTCCACCACCGACCTGCTCACCGACCCCGCCAGGCTCTACCGCGTCGCCGACGCCGTCACCGCGAGCATCACCACGGACACCGGCCTGGACTCCCTCGGCGAGCTGATGGAACTGGGCCGGAGCCTGAAGGGCCTGTCCGCCGACCGGGTCACCACGGTGATGATGCCCGTCGTCACGGCACCGTCCGACCCCAACCGGGTGGTGGCCGAGGAACCGGCGGCGAGCCACCTGTGGGCCTCCCTGCGCTGAGCGGGGCGGGGCCGGGCCGGGCAGGGCCGAAAAAGATTCTCGAGATTCTCCGGCGGCCGTGTCGATCCGGGTGCCTCCCGTTCGACGCAGGGGTGAGCGGCGGGAAACGGACCCGCCGCCCGACCGGAGGAGCCACCATGCCCCGCTATCTGTCACTCGTACGAATCGACGAGTCCACCGCCCCCGCCGGAGGCCCCAGCGAGGAGCTGATGCAGCGGATGGGCGCGCTGATCGAGGAGATCACCAAGGCCGGCGTCATGCTCGACACCGCCGGGCTGACCCCCCCGCCGCAGGAGCCCGCCGACCCGGACGACATCGACGACGACCTGCTCCGCCTGGTCTTCACCACCTGTCACCCGGTTCTGTCCCCCGAGGCCCGCACCGCCCTCACCCTGCGCCTGCTCGGCGGCCTGACGACGGCCGAGATCGCCCGCGCCTACCTGGTCCCGGAGCCGACCGTCGCTGGGGGTCCCCCCCACACGTTCAGTAGTGGGGGAGCATGGTCCGCGCCAAGCGCACCCTGGCGACGAGGAACATCGCCTTCGAGGTGCCGTACGGCCCCGACCGCGAGGCCCGCCTCGGGTCCGTCCTGGACGTCATCTACCTGGTGTTCAACGAGGGGTACGCGGCCACCGAGGGCGACGACCTGCTGCGTCCCGGCCTGTGCGAGGACGCCCTGCGCCTGGCCCGGGTGCTGTCCGCTCTGATGCCCAAGGAGCCGGAGGTGCACGGCCTGACCGCGCTCCTGGAGTTCCAGGCCTCCCGGACGGCCGCCCGGACCGCCCCCGACGGCACGCCGGTGCTCCTGAGGGACCAGAACCGCAGCCGCTGGAACCGCCTGCTCATCGCCCGCGGCGTCGAGGCGCTCGGCCGGGCCGAGGCCACCGCCGCCGGACCGGCCCGGGGGCCGTACGTCCTCCAGGCGGCCATCGCCGCCTGCCACGCGCACGCCGGCTCCTACGAGGAGACCGACTGGCCCACCATCGCCACCCTGTACGCGCTGCTGGCGGCCCGCGCCGGCTCCCCGGTGGTCGAACTCAACCGGGCGGTCGCGGTGTCCATGGCGCGGGGACCGGCCGAGGGACTCGCGGTCGTCGACGGCCTCGCCGCCGAACCCGCCCTGCGGGACTACCACTTGCTGCCCAGCGTGCGTGCCGACCTGCTGGCCCGCCTCGGCCGTACGGCGGAAGCCCGCGCCGAACTGGAACGGGCGGCGTCCCTGACCCGCAACGAACGCGAGCGTGACCTGCTGCTGCTGCGCCGCGCGGCCGACCTCTGACCGGACGAGCCCGCCGGCGCCGGGTCAGGCGGGCCGGCCGATCAGCATCGTCGGGGCGCCCGCCACCCGGGTCAGGAACACCGTGGCCGCGTGGGGCCCTTGGGGCTTGACCTTCCTGCGCAGCTCCTCGGGCTCGACGGCCGACCCGCGCTTCTTCACGGTCAGGACACCGACCTCGCGCTCCCGCAGCAGGGCCTTCAGCTTCTTCAGGTTGAAGGGGAGCTGGTCGGTGATCTCGTACACCGAGGCGTACGGGGTCACGTGCCGTTCGTCCGCGGTGACATAGGCGATGGTGGGGTCGATCAGGCCGCCGTCCAGGTCGTCGGCCACCTCGGCGACCAGATGGGCGCGGATGACGGCACCGTCGGGCTCGTACAAGTACCGTCCGACGGGACGTACTTCGGGGTCGGGCAGCATGGTGGCGGGCGAGGCCCACACGCCGGCCTCGGAGGGCAGCAGTACGGCCCGCCGCGCGCCGGGCGTCACCTGGGGGCCGAACCAGAGCACGGCCTCCTTGACGTCCCCCCGGTCCGAGATCCACTCGGCCTCGGCGTCCGCCGGGATCGCCTCGTGAGGGATGCCCGGGGCGATCTTCAGGGCCGCGCGCGGAGCCTTGCGGGCGGCCTCGACCGCCCAGGACAGCGGCGGTGAGTAGGCCTCCGGATCGAAGACGCGGCCCCGGCCGCCGCGCCGGGCGGGGTCCACGAACACGGCGTCGTACGCGGCCGTGTCGACCTCGGTGACGTCCGCCTCCCGCACCTCGATCAGCCCGGCCAGCCCGAGCGCCTCGGCGTTGGCCCGCGCCACGGCGGCGGTCAGCGGGTCCCGGTCCACCGCGAGCACCCGGATCCCGGCGCGCGCGAGGGCGATCGCGTCGCCGCCGATGCCGCAGCACAGGTCGGCGACGGAGCGCACGCCGGCCGCGCGGAAGCACTCCGCCCGGTGCTCCGCCACGCTCGCCCTGGTCGACTGTTCGACCCCGTTCGGGGTGAAGAACATGCGCTCCGCGTCCCCGGCCGCGAACTTCGCCGCCGCCCGCTGCCGCAGCCGGGCCTGGCCGAGCGCGGCCGACACCAGGCCGGCGGGGTGGGTGCGGCGCAGCCGGGTGGCGACGGCGAGTTCGTCCGCCGGGGCCGTGCCGCGCACCTCGTCGAGGAGGGCCCGGCCCTCGGGGGTGAGCAGCGCGTGGAAGGAGGAGAGCCGGTCGTTCACCGGGCCGGAGTCGTTCGCGGGGTCGTGGTGGTTCACCGGGGCTTGGTCGTTCACCGGGTCATTGTGGGCCAGTCGGTGGATCGTGCGCCTCCGGCGGCGGTGTCGGGCCGGGTTCGGGGGTGCCGCCTGCGAGGATCCGGGCCCATGCGAGCAGTAGTACAAAATGACAAAAATCGGTCACGCTTCCGTAGGGCGGTCCACCGCCACGGAACCGTCGCACTGGCCGGCGTCGCGCTGGCCTCCCTGTCCCTGGCCGCCGGCTGCGCCGCCCCCGGCACGGACGCCGGACCCGCCCACGCCAAGAAGTCCGGTCAGGGCGGCCCCGCCCGCCACCTGGACTCCCGCGCCGCCCGCCTCGCCGCCGAACACACCCAGCTGGTCGCCGCGGCCAAGAAGTGGGGGCTGGACCAGGTCCCGCTGACGCCCCCGGCGCCGCCCGCCGAGAAGCCGAAGATCACCGCCCGCCCCGGCTTCGAGGTCGACGGCCAGGTCGCGGACGACCTGCCGCCGGTCTTCACCACCATCCCCACCAAGCAGAAGATCGTCTTCCTCACCATCGACGACGGCTCCGAGAAGGACCCGAAGTTCCTCAAGATGATGAGCGACCTGAAGATCCCGTACACGGCCTTCCTCACCAACAAGGAGATCAAGGACGACTACGGGTACTTCCGGAAGATGCAGGCCGAGGGCCACACCCTCAACAACCACACCCTCACCCACCCCTACCTGCCCGGACTCTCCTACGAGGAGCAGAAGCACGAGATCTGCGGCATGCAGGACATCATGAAGAAGCAGTTCGGCAAGGCGCCGACCGTGCTGCGCCCGCCGTTCGGCAACTACAACCACGACACCCTCGTCGCCGCCAAGTCCTGCGGCATCAAGTACGCGCCGATCTGGGACGAGGAGGTCTACGTCGACCACTGGGAGTACCGCGAGGACGACCAGGACCTCCACCCCGGAGACATCGTCCTCACCCACTTCCGCGGCCTCGCGGACTGGGGCGGCAAGGGCACGATGATCGACGACATGCGGCGCTTCCTGAACCGCGTCACGCACGACGGCTACGCGGTGGCCCGCCTGGAGGACTACCTGTGAGGCACCGGGGGCGGCGAGCGGGCGGCAGGTCCCGCCGCCACGCCGGGAACAGGGGCCTGGCCGCCGTACTCGCGGCGGCGGCGCTCCTCCTCGCCGGGTGCGCCCAGTCCGTGGATCCGATCGAGCGGCTGGGCAAGAAGGCCGCCGAACGGGTACGGCCAAACGCGCCCGTCACCGTTCCGGGCCAGGCCTACCGCCACTGGGGCCTGACCGCCCCGCTCGCCCGCCCCCCGCTTCCCCCGGCCCGCCCCCTCGCCGAGTTCTCCGCACCCCCGGGAGCCCCGCCTCGCCTCCCCGTCGTCGACCACGTCCCTACCCACGACAAGGTCGTCTTCCTCACCTACGACGACGGCGCCGGCCAGGACGCCCGCTTCGCCGACATGGTCCGCGAACTACGGCTCCCCGTCAGCATGTTCCTCACCGACCGCGTCCTCGGCCCCGGCTACGGCCACTTCGCCCGCCTGCGCTCCGTCGGCGCCGGCATCCAGAACCAGACCCTCGAACACCGCGCCCTCACCGGGCTGCCGTACGCCGGCCAGCGCGCCGAGATCTGCGGCCAGCAGGACAAACTCAGGTCCCGCTTCGGCATCCGCCCGCACCTCTTCCGCCCGCCCTACGGCACGTACGACACGACGACCCTCCGCGCCGCCGCCGACTGCGGCATCAGAGCCGTCGTCCTCTGGCGCGCCACCACGACCCCGAGCGGCCTCACCTACCGCCAGGGCGAGCACACTCTCCGCCCCGGCGACATCATCCACGTCCGGGGCCCGAGGCTGCGGTCCCGCACGAGCCGGCTGCTGAGGAGGGTGGAGGAGAGGGGGCTGACGGTGGGGCGGCTGGAGGACTACCTGTAGGAACCGGCTCCTGTTCCGGCACCATCCAGCCCCGACCGGCACAAAAGCAGCCCGTCCGGCGTTTGAGGGCGAGGGCCGCCAGGCCCGAAAGCGGGGGTGTGGGGGCGGCAGCCCCCGCGACGGCACCCGCAACCCCGGGCACCGAACCGACACCACGCGCCCCGAACCCCCCGACGCGCCGCACAGCAACTGGCACTCCGCTTGACCGAGTGCTAATCGCAGTCATAGTCTCGGCTCTGGCACTCCCCACTGGAGAGTGCCAACACAGCGACGGGCAGGTCCGGCACCCGCGACGACGGATCCACCTGGTCGCCACCTCAGACAGTTAACCCCGTGAGATCTCCGAAGGGGGAGGTCGGATCGTGACGACCACCAGCTCCAAGGTTGCCATCAAGCCGCTCGAGGACCGCATCGTGGTCCAGCCGCTCGACGCCGAGCAGACCACCGCCTCTGGCCTGGTCATCCCGGACACCGCGAAGGAGAAGCCCCAGGAGGGCGCCGTCCTCGCCGTGGGCCCGGGCCGCTTCGAGAACGGCGAGCGCCTTCCGCTCGACGTCAAGGTCGGCGACGTCGTGCTGTACAGCAAGTACGGCGGCACCGAGGTGAAGTACAACGGCGAGGAGTACCTCGTCCTCTCGGCTCGCGACGTGCTCGCGATCATCGAGAAGTAGTCACCTCCAAGCAACCTTCTGCTTGAGCTGCGCCCCTGGCCCCCGCGACCGATAACGAAGCCGGGCGTCCGGGGCGCAGTTGTCTTTACACCCACAGATTTCCGAGAGGGCTTCCGCTGTCATGGCGAAGATTCTGAAGTTCGACGAGGACGCCCGTCGCGCCCTTGAGCGCGGCGTCAACAAGCTGGCCGACACGGTGAAGGTGACGATCGGCCCCAAGGGCCGCAACGTCGTCATCGACAAGAAGTTCGGCGCCCCCACCATCACCAACGACGGTGTCACCATCGCCCGCGAGGTCGAGGTCGAGGACCCGTACGAGAACCTCGGCGCGCAGCTGGTGAAGGAGGTGGCGACCAAGACCAACGACATCGCGGGTGACGGCACCACCACCGCCACCGTGCTGGCGCAGGCCCTGGTCCGCGAGGGTCTGAAGAACGTGGCCGCGGGTGCCTCCCCGGCGCTGCTGAAGAAGGGCATCGACGCCGCGGTCAAGGCCGTCTCCGAGGACCTCCTCGCCACGGCCCGCCCGATCGACGAGAAGTCCGACATCGCCGCCGCCGCCGCGCTGTCCGCCCAGGACCAGCAGGTCGGCGAGCTGATCGCCGAGGCCATGGACAAGGTCGGCAAGGACGGTGTCATCACCGTCGAGGAGTCCAACACCTTCGGTCTGGAGCTGGACTTCACCGAGGGCATGGCCTTCGACAAGGGCTACCTGTCGCCGTACTTCGTGACGGACCAGGAGCGCATGGAGGCGGTCCTGGAGGACCCCTACATCCTCATCAACCAGGGCAAGATCTCCTCGATCCAGGACATGCTGCCGCTGCTGGAGAAGGTCATCCAGGCCGGTGCCTCCAAGCCGCTGCTGATCATCGCCGAGGACGTCGAGGGCGAGGCCCTGTCGACCCTGGTCGTCAACAAGATCCGCGGCACGTTCAACGCGGTCGCCGTCAAGGCGCCCGGCTTCGGTGACCGCCGCAAGGCGATGCTGCAGGACATGGCCGTCCTCACCGGCGCCACCGTCATCTCCGAGGAGGTCGGCCTCAAGCTCGACCAGGTCGGCCTGGACGTGCTCGGCTCCGCCCGCCGCGTCACCGTCACCAAGGACGACACCACGATCGTCGAGGGTGCCGGCAAGTCCGAGGACCTGACGGGCCGCGTCGCCCAGATCAAGGCCGAGATCGAGAACACAGACTCCGACTGGGACCGCGAGAAGCTCCAGGAGCGCCTCGCGAAGCTGGCCGGCGGCGTGTGCGTGATCAAGGTCGGCGCCGCCACCGAGGTGGAGCTGAAGGAGAAGAAGCACCGTCTGGAGGACGCCATCTCCGCGACCCGCGCCGCGGTCGAGGAGGGCATCGTCTCCGGTGGCGGCTCCGCGCTCGTCCACGCCGTGAAGGTGCTGGAGGGCAACCTCGGCAAGTCCGGCGACGAGGCCACGGGTGTCGCGGTCGTCCGCCGCGCCGCCGTCGAGCCGCTGCGCTGGATCGCGGAGAACGCGGGCCTGGAGGGCTACGTCATCGTCTCCAAGGTCGCCGAGCTGGAGAAGGGCAACGGCTACAACGCCGCGAGCGGTGAGTACGGCGACCTGGTCAAGGCCGGCGTCATCGACCCGGTCAAGGTGACGCGCTCCGCGCTGGAGAACGCCGCGTCGATCGCTTCGCTTCTGCTGACGACTGAGACGCTGGTCGTCGAGAAGAAGGAAGAGGAGGAGCCTGCGGCGGCTGGGCATGGTCATGGGCACGCCCACTGATCTGCTGCGCTGAAGGTACGGTGCCCAGTCCCCTGCGGGGGGCTGGGCACCGGTGTTTTTGTTCTTGTTCGGTTGGGCGTCTGCCCCCGGGGGGTTCGTTGCCGGGTGCGGCGCCGTTGTGGCTTGTCGCGCAGTTCCCCGCGCCCCTTACGGGGCACGGTTCGTTGCCCGGGTGCGGCGCCGTTGTGGCTTGTCGCGCCCACGCGGCGGTAGCCGCAAATCGACACAGCCCCGCGCCCCTTACGGGGCGCTGCTCTTGCGTAGGCGGGTCAGGACCAAGTGGGTCAGCATGCCGAACAACAGGCCCCAGAAGGCTGAGCCGATTCCGTGGAGGGTGATTCCTGAGGCGGTGGCGAGGAAGGTGATGAGGGCGGCTTCGCGGTCCTTCTCCTCGGTCATCGCTCCGGTGAGACCGCCGGCCAGGGCGCCGAACAGGGCTACGCCGGCGATCGCGGCGATGAGTTCCTTGGGCAGGCCGGCGAACAGCACCACCAGGGTGGAGCCGAACAGGCCGATCAGGAGGTAGAAGGCGCCGCAGGAGACGCCGGCCACGTAGCGGCGGCGGGTGTCCTGGTGGGCCTCCGGGCCGGTGCAGATGGCGGCCGTGATGGCGGCCAGGTTGATCGCGTGCGAACCGAACGGCGCCAGGACGGTGGAGACCAGGCCGGTGGAGCCGATGAGCAGCCGGTCGTCCGCCCGGTAGCCGGCGGCGGCCAGCACTCCCATGCCGGGGGCGTTCTGCGAGCCGAGCGTCGCCAGGGTCAGCGGTACGGCGATGCCGATCAGGGAGGCGACGGAGAAGTGCGGCGCGGTGAACACCGGGGTGGCCAGTCCGACGCCGTCCAGGTGCACATGGAGCTTCGACGTGGCCGCCGCGGCCACCACGCCCGCCGCCAGCGCGGCCAGCACCGCGTAGCGGGGAGCCAGCCGCTTGCCGAGCAGATACACGACCAGCACCGAACCCGCGATATACGGGGCGGACTTGAGCGAGGTGAACACTCCCGTCCCGAACGAGAACAGGATGCCCGCGAGCATCGCGGAGACCACCGCCGACGGCACGTGCCGCATCAGCCGCCCGAAGACCCCGGTCAGTCCGACCGCCGCGATCACCACGCCGCTGACCAGGAACGCGCCGATCGCCTCGCCGTAGGAGTACGCGCCGAGGCTCGTGACCAGCAGGGCCGCGCCCGGTGTGGACCAGGCGGTGATGACCGGCATCCGGGTGCGCAGGCTGAGGCCGATGCAGGTCAGACCGCTGCCGATGGAGATGGCCCAGACCCAGGAACTGGTCTGGCCGGTGCTCAGATGCCCCCGGGACGCGGCGGCCAGCACGATGACCAGCGGCCCCGAGTACGACACCACGACGGCGATGAACCCGGCGAGCACGGCGGAGACGGACGCGTCGCGCCAGAGCCCCGGCCGGTGTTCGCCGCCGTCCTTGGCCGACGGGTCGTCGGTGGCCGGCGCGGCCTCCCCGCCGGACGGGGTGCCGTCCCGCGGGGTGCCGTCCGGCGGACTGCCGTCCAGTGGGGGGCCGGATGCCGGGGGGTGGGGGGTGCGGGTCTCAGGGTTCAACGGTCTTCCTTCACGGCCCGCTCCAGGGCCTGTTCGAGGTCGGCGACGAGGTCCGCCGGATTCTCCAGGCCCACCGAGATGCGCAGCATGTCCTTGGGGGAGGTGCTGTCCGGACCCTCGAAGGTATAGCGGTGTTCGATGAGGCTTTCCACCCCGCCCAGAGAAGTGGCTCGAATGAACAGTTCGCAGTTCTGGGCGGTGCGCAGCGAACGCTGCCACTCCCCGTCCACGTGCAGGGAGAGCATGCCGCTGAATCCGCCGGTCATCTGTCGGGCGGCGACGGTGTGGCCGGGGTCGCCGGGCAGCCCCGGGTAGGCGACCTTGCGGATCAGCGGGTGCTCGGCGAAGTGCTCGGCGAGGGCCTGCGCGGTGGCCGAGATCTGCCGCATCCGGGGGAACAGGGTGCGTATGCCGCGCATGAGGAGATAGGTCTCCAGCGGTCCGAGCATCGGGCCGGTGAGCCTGCGGTGCAGCTGCAGCCGCTCCCACAGCGCGGCGGCCCGCTCGCCCGGTTCCGGCGCCAGGACCAGCAGGCCAGCCACCACGTCGGTGTGACCGTTGAGGTACTTGGTCCCGGAGTGCATGACGATGTCGGCGCCCAGCCCGAAGGGCTTGGAGTGGACGGGTGTGGGCACGGTGTTGTCGACGCCGAACAGGGCTCCGGCCTCCCGCGCCAGCCTGCCGACCGCGGCGATGTCCGTCACCGTCCACGTCGGGTTCGCCGGGGACTCCGCCCACACCAGGCGGGTCGGGGCGGCGGACACCGCGGCGGCGACCGCGTCCAGGTCGTCCATCGGCACCTGGACCACGTCGAGACCGTGCTCCGTACCGAACTCCAGGAGCCACTTGGTGAGCCCGAAGTACATCGTCCGCGGTACGACGACCCGGGAACCGGCGGGCAGTACCTGGAAGACGGCGGTCGCCGCGGCCATCCCGGAGGAGAACAGCAGTCCCCGGGAGCCGCCCTCCAGGGCCGCCACCACGTCCTCGACCTGCTCGTATCCCGGCGCGCCCTGGTCCCGCAGATAGGCCAGGCCCGCCGGGGTGCGGTACTGGTCGTCGCGGGCGTACGTGGCGCCCATGCTGATGGCGGGCGGCACGGCGCCGGTGGTGGGGGAGCGCCAGCCGTCTCCCTGGGCGGCCCGGGTCTCCACGTGGTACGTGTGCGTCCAGGGGGTGTACTTCTCGTGGTTGCTCATCGGTTCCTCTTGTCGGTCTCGGTCGGCCGGCGGTCGGTGGCGGGGCGCCCGGTGGTTCGGTGTCCGGTGGCGGGATGTCCGCTGTCGGTCCTATGTGCGCTGTCGGTCCGGTGTCCGGTGTCGGTCTGGTGTCCGGTCAGCTCCGGCAGTGCCGTGGTGAGGGCCAGTTCCGCGTCCTTCAGCGCACGCGAAGGTGCGCCGGGGGAGGGGACGTAGTGGTTGTAGTAGCTGGAGCCCTCCGTGTGCGGGCCCAGGAAGAACAGGCGGGGCTGGACCGCGCCGGTCCGGCAGATGCCCTGGCCCTGCCGGTTGACGTCCAGCCCCGGCAGGTTGGCCCGGCCCGCGGTGCGCGTGCGGGCGCGGCCGGCCCGGACCAGGCGGCGCAGCAGGGAGCCGGTCACCAACTCGGCAGCGGGCTCGGCGACATGGGCGTGCACCACGTGGTCGACCTCCACGGCGGTGTGCTGCTCCAGCAGGGTCGACTCCAGCCGCCAGGGGCCGCCGCCGGACGGCGGGACGACCTTCGGCGCGGGCCCGGGCCCGAGCCGCACCACGCCCGCGTCGAGCAGGGAGAGGAGCTCCGCCGAGCGGTCGAGCTGCGGGCCGATCACCAGGCGGTTCACCAGCGGGGCGAAGGTGCCGAAGAAGTACGCCGACGACTCCTCGTCCAGTCCCGGCGCGTCGACGGCGGCGCGCAGGATGTCACGGTGGTCGCGCAGGACTTCCAGGGCCTCCTTCAGCGGACTGACCCCGAGGCCGGCCCGTGCCTCCGCGAGGTCGTCCTCGATCGCGGTGGTGAAGTGGGCGGCGTAGTCGTCGGGCCCGGGCCATGAGCGGGCGGGAGCCTCGGTGGCGTCCGCGGGGGGCGTGGCCGTACCGGTCAGCAGGTCGCGGACCGGAGCCGGGCCGAACCGTGCGCGCAGTGCGTCGAGTTGCCGCTCGAAGCCAGACTCGCGTGCGTCGTCCGCCAGTTCGGCGGCGGCGCGCTCGGCGTCGGCCGGGCGTCCGCCCAGCGCCCGGGCCAGCAGGGTGCGGTACCAGGCGAGTTCCATCTCGGCGACGACCAGCGGCAGGACGTCCTTGGTGAAGCGCAGCCTGCCGTCCGGACGCTGTGCGCGCAGTGCGGCCAGCCGCTGCTCGGTCAGCGCGATCGGTACGGGGCGGATCCGGCCGGGGTTGAGGTGCGGCCGGCTCCGTGCGGGCAGCCCGGAGCGGTTGGCCAGCACGATGAGGGGTTCGCGGCCGCCGCGTTCGTAGCGCAGCCGTTCACCGTCGCGGACGTGCCGGCCGCCGCGGCCCACGGTGAGGGTGGCGATCACGTCCATGGCCGTCAGCCCGGTGCCGAGGACCGCGACCCGGTCGCCGGGGGCGACCGACTCGACGGCGTCGGGCAGCGGATAGGGGCGGCCGATCGACCGCGGCGCGTCCGCGGGCGGTGGCGGCACGTGGAGGGAATGGTGTCCGACGGTGACGAAGACGGCGTCGGCGGTGATACGGCCGCCGTCGGCGAGTACGACCGTCTCGCGGGCGTCACCGGCCGCCCCGTCGGCGTCACCGGCCGCCCCGGCGGGGTCACCGGTTGCCCGGTCGGCGTCACCGGCTGCCCCGTCCGAGTCACCGGAGAGGACGTCGGTCGCCGTGGTCGCGTGCCGGACCAGGGTCAGGCAGTCGGGCGCGGCCTCCGTGATGCGCTGCGCGGCCCAGGTGAGGTACTCGCTCAGCAGCCGGCGGGGCAGGAAGTCGTTGGGCCTGATCTGCCGTCCGCGGCCGGGCCGTACGGTGAACCCGTCCTCGTCCAGGCGCAGGTCGCGCTCCAGGCACCAGGTGTGGAGCGACGGCCCGGACAGTGGTGCGGGGCCGTCGACCATGTCCGTGTCCGCGAACGCCGTGAGCTGTGCGCAGACGGTGTTCAGCAGCAGGTGGTCGGGGTCGTCGGCGCGGTGGAACCCGGGGCCCGGGAGGCCGGGGTCCACCAGGTGCACGACGAGCGGGAACGGGTGGGCGAGGGTGTGGGAGATCAGCCGTTCCAGCAGACCGAGCCCGCGCGACCCCGCCCCGATGATCACCACCGACGCGGGCGCCGGGGTCGGGGAAGGACCCTCTGTCGTCGTCACCACCTCTGTCGTCGTCACCACCGGCTCGTCTCCCCGAAGAAGTCCGGCACCGCGAGCGCCGTTCCGTCGGCGCGTGCCTGCGTGAGGACGTGGGCGCCGACGGCCAGGTCGAGGACGCCGAGTCCGAACGGGGAGAAGATCACCGGCCGGCCGGGGGTGAGCGTCACCCCGCCGTTCAGTACGCCCGCGAGGGTGCCGGTGACGAACGAGCGGGAGCCGGAGAGCTGTTCGGCCAGATGCGGGGAGGTGCCGGCCTTCAGGCAGTGCTCGACGTCGTCGAGGATGTTGTCGGCGGCCAGGACCACTTCGGGCGCGAGATCCCGCAGGGAGATGTTCAGGACGACCTGGTCCGCGCGGAACGGCGTGGTCACGTACGGTTCGAGCGCCGTCGTGGCGAACACGACGGTGTCCGCGGCCAGGGCGGTGTCCCGGTCGGCGGTGAACGAGGCGGGGCGGCCCTGGGTGATGCGGATGTGGTCGGCGAGCGCCCGGCCGGACGCCTCGTCGATGTCGTGGACCACGTAGGAGTCCGGGGCGCAGCCCGCCGCGTGCAGGTAGTCGCAGATGGTGCGGGCGATGACTCCGCCGCCCACGACCGCGATGGTGGTGCCCGGGTAGCCGCCGGGCCGCAGGGTGCGGGCGGCCACGGCGGCCGAGGCGGCGGTGCGCGCGGCGCTGATCCCGGCGGCTTCGAGGCAGGCGACCGGGTAGCCGGTCTCGTAGTCGTTGAGGACGAGGACCGCCGAGGCCCGGGGGAGACCGGACGCGGTGTTCTTGGGGAAGCTGGCGATCCACTTGATGCCGGCCAGCTGTACATCGTCGCCGAGGAAGGCGGGCAGCGCGATGATCCGCGAGTCCGGCTTGTCGGGGAAGCGCAGGAAATAGCTGTCGGGGTTGACGGAGTCGCCCCGCTCGTGGGCGACGTACGCGCGTTCCACGATGTCCAGGACCGTACTGCGGGAATTCAGCAGGATTTCGCGCACGGCTTTACCCGTGACGATGTCGAAGTCGAACACTTTTCCCCCTTCTCGGGCGCGCGCCCGAGATATCGCACTGTCGATGTCGCTGTTGATTTCGCCGACGATTTCGGCGTCGATTTCGGTGTCGGTTTCGTTGTCGACTCAGGCGCCGATGCCGGTGCTCATTTCCGCGTCGATCTCCGCGGGCCAGCGCTCGGACACCCATCGGTCGTCGTAGAGGGTGTCGAGATAGCGGTCGCCGAAGTCCGGCGAAATGGCCACCACGATGCTGCCGTCCGGGATGTCTTTCGCGGCCATCTGCACGGCGGCGAGGACGGTGCCCGTCGAGCCGCCGAAGAGCAGTCCGCGTTCTCTGGCGAGGGCGTGGCACATGTCGACGGAGGCGGATTCGGGGACGAGCACGAGGTCGTCCACCAGGGCCGGGTCGAGGATCTCGGGCCGTCTGCTGGTGCCGAGCCCGGGGATGTGCCGCCGGGCGGGCGGGCCGCCGAAGGTCACCGAGCCGACGCTGTCGACGGCGACGATGCGGGTGGTGGGGCTGTGCCGGCGCAGGTACGCCCCGCAGCCCATCAGGGTCCCCGTGGTTCCGGCGCCGACGAACACGTAGTCGGCGTGGCCGATGTGCTCGAAGATGGCCCGGCCGGTGCGGTCCCGGTGGGCCTGGGGGCCCGCGGGGTTGGCGTACTGGTTGAGCCAGTGCGTGTGCGGGTCGCGGCGCAGGCGCCGCCTGATGTAGTCGATCCGGGACTGCAGGAAGCCGCCGTTCGCGTCGGGGGCGTCGATGACGACGACCTCGGCGCCGAGCGTCCGCATCAGCTGGACCGACTGGCGGTTGGCGTTCGGATCGGTGACGCAGGTGAGCGCGTAGCCCTTGGCAGCGCAGACCATGGCCAGCGCGACCCCGAGGTTCCCGGAGGTCGATTCGATCAGTTTGGTCCGCGGAAAGGTGCGGCCCGATTTCGCGACCTGCTCCTCGGCGTCGCGGACGAGCGCTATCGCCGTCTTGAGTTTGACGGAGCCTGCCGGATTCAGGCCTTCCAGTTTCAGATAGAGCGAGCTTCCCGGTACGAGTTGGTCGAGTCGGACGAAGACGTCGTCCAGTACGAGATCGTAGACTTCTTCCGCTATCACAAGATTCCAAACCGTGGAGTCGGGGCGAGCGCAGGGCGATGCGCCGACTGCGGCTGCTCCGTGGGCTTGTCGGCGGTGAACGCCGGGTGTGCGCATGCAGAAGGGTGTTCTCTGTTCCCCCTGTGGCCGCGAACCCCCGTTCGCTGTGCGGCCATATCAATCCTGACACGCGATGGTGCCTGGAATCAACCAATTTCAGCATCCGAAAGAAGTTGAGCGGCGAACAATTACCGGACGACCAAAAGGAATTAAGAATTCCGCCACCACGTGACGGAATTCCTTATTCCGTGCTTAACCCGGGCGTCGGGCCCAGCAGTCCAGCGGCGTGTTTCAGCGCCCGGCGGGCGCCGGCTCCGCGGCGACGCGCTCGGTCCGCTCCTCCGCGTCGGCCAGCCAGAAGAAGACGGGGGGCAGGGCGACCTCGATCGCGGTGAGCGCGAGCTGGAACCACTGCGGCCGGCCGGCCACCGCGAGGGAGAGGAAGCGGCCCGCCGCGCCCAGCAGGAAGACACCGGCCAGCCATCGCACGACTGCCGCCGGGATCGGCCGCTGCCGCGCGGCCCAGATCCACGCCAGCCCGTACCCGACGAAGCTGGAGCCCATGAACCGCCCCCAGCTGTCGATCGTCGTGCCGGCCGAACCGGCCCCGGGGATGGCCGCGTTGCCGAGGGCCACGTGGAACAGGCCGATCGCCACAGAGGACCAACCCATCAGCTGGGTGAGCGTACGCAGAGCCCTTGCCATGATCCCTCCGAACCGTACCGGCCGTCTGGTTGACACATGTCTACTAGCAGCCTGCGGCCGCTGGTAGACACGTGTCAAGTAACCTTGGCGCGTGCCTCCCCGCCAGCGACTCAGCCCCGCCGACCGCCGCGCGCAGCTCCTCGCCGTCGGAGCGCGGCTCTTCGCGGCCCGTCCCTACGACGACGTGCTGATGGAGGAGGTCGCCGAGGAGGCCCGCGTCTCCCGGGCCCTGCTCTACCGTCACTTCCCCAGCAAGCACGCCCTGTTCGCGGCCGTCTACCAGGAGGCCGCCGACCGGCTGCTCGCCGAGACCCGGCTCGATCCGGCCGACTCCCTGGTGGAGCAGCTCGTCCAGGGCATGGACGTCCACCTCGACTACTTCGTCGCCAACCGCAGCGCGGTCCTCACGGCCAACCGCGTCCTCGCGGGCGACCCCGTCATCCAGACGATCATGACGAACGAGCTGGACACCCTCCGTGCCCGGCTGCTGGCCGTGCTCCCCCTCGCCGACGAACGCACCCGCGAGGCCGTCTCCGGCGTCCTCAAGAGCTGGCTGGTCTTCGTCCGGGTCCTCTGCGTCGACTGGCTCACCCACGAGACGTGCACCCGCGCCGAGTTGCGCGACATCTGCGTCGGCGCGGTCATCGGCGCGCTGCGGCCCCTGTTCACCGAGGACCCGGCCCCTGAGTGGCCGTCACGGCAGAGCGACACCGGGGCCTAGCGCGGGCCGGGCCGCGGACACCGCACGCACGTCTTCGGTCGAAGGCGTCCCGGACGGGCATGAACCGGGCCATCATCGTCGGCAACGGCGGGAGTCGGCGGGGATCACGGCGGGTGGGGTGCTGCGGCCGGGGGGGCGGGGACGTGGGACGGTCGAGGGGTGGGCGGTCGCGAGTCGCCCTGCTGGTAAGAGCCGGTGCGGGGCTCCTGCTGGGGCTGTTCTGCCTGTGCCTGTGCTTGGCGGCTGCAGGCGGCCGGGCGGTGGCGGCGGACGGGAACGAGCCGGCCGAGCGCGTCGGCACGGTGCTGATCGCGGTCGGCTGGGACGAGGCCCGGCAGGACGTCGTGATCACCCAGACCTGCCGGTACACGCTGCCCGCCCGGAGCACCGCCCTGGCAGCCCTGAGAGCGGACGGTTCGGGGGACTGCCTCGGCCCCACCGTCCTGCTCGACGGCAGGCAGCCGGTCTACGACGGTTCGCACCATGACACCACCAGGGTGACCCAGGAGTCCGCGCGGGCGCCCGCGCACGTGTGGCTCCGCTCCACCGCGAACATGCACGTCCGGTCCGGTCGGCCGAGACTTGAGATCGCGCCGGAACCCGTGGGCGAGTTGCTCGGCACGGATGATGGCTATCCGGCCGTCTGGACGATGACGGTGAACGCGCCCAAGTGGTCGTTCAGCCGCATCCGGGGGCCAGTCGACGCGCAGGACGGCACCACCCTCACCTGGCGACTGCGCCGGGCATCCGGGGCGCCGCCCAAGGCGGGGGACGGCGCCCGCACGCTCGTCCTGACCCGCGACGTGAAGGTGTTCGGACCACCGGTCCAGCGGCACCAGGCGCGCGCCGAGCTGCTGGCCTCCCTCGTGGCCGCCATCGCCGGGATCACCGCCGTCGTCGCCCTCCTGGTGGCGGGGCCGGCGGGTCCCGCCGTACCGCGCAGGTGGAAGTGGGCGACGGCGCTGCTCGGGGCGGCCGTGGTCGTGTGCGCGCTCTACGGCGGCCCGCAGATCTCGCTGCAGTGGCCCGGCACCGTCACGGTCGTCAACGTCTCCGGCGTCGCCCCGATGGCGCCCGGCTTCGTCTGGGCTCCCGGCGCCTACCTGGGCCTGTGGTGGTGGTACGTGCTGCCGGTGGCGTTCTGGTGGTTCACGCGCCGTGTGCGGACCGGCAGACCACCCTCGGTGTCCGCACTCCTCACCGGTTGCCTGTCCCCGCTGTGCGCACTGCTCCTCCTCGCCGCCGCCGGGGAGGAAATGCCGTCCGCCACCTGGACGGCGGTACCGGCCGCAGCGCTGCTCCTCGTCGTCCTGGCCCAGGCAGGGCGCTTGCGGCCCAAGGGCAGCGCGCTACGACGCTGGGCCCCCACGGCGGCCGCCCTGGTCTGGACGGCCTTCCTCACCCACCGGCTCAGCGAGGTCCCGTACATCAAGGGCGCGGGCTGGCTCATCTCCGCTTCCGCACCTTCCGGTATGGCCGTCTGGCCGCACCTGTCCATGCCCCTGGGCGGGCAGTTGGCCGTCCTCTGCTGCACCTGGCCCACGGCGGCCTGCCTCGCCTCGCTGTTGGCCCCCGCGCTGCGGCGTACTGTCGGGCCGCCGCTTCAAGCGCTCTGCTTCCTGCTGTTCTGGGCCCTGTTGCTCCTTCCCTACCTGATCGCGGACCTGACGCCTGTCCCGGCGACAAGAGAAGCCACGTTCAGCGCACTCCAGCGGATGGGGTCGGGGGGCGACGCCCACTGGGCCGCGTACCAGCGCAGCCCGTTCGGGGGGTACTCCGCATGGCTGCCCTTCGTCCTCACCGTCTGCGTGATCGTGCTCCAGCTCCTCTACCTCCGGCGGCGCGGAGACCTCGGCGGCGCCGGGCGTGCCGTGGAGCCAGTGGGCCGGCTGCTGCTGGTGTGCGCGACGCTGACCGCGTACGGGAGCCCCAGCCTGCGGACGCTGACGATGTGGGGAGAGGGGGCCGCCGTCCTCTGGGTGGGTCTCGCCTCGCTGGTGCTGCTGCCGCCCCGCTCCGCCGAGTCCGCCGCGCGGCTGCGGCGGGTCAGCGCGCGCGGGCACGCCCGGTTCATGGAACGGTGGCTGGTCACCCAGCTGATCTGGGACACCCGGGCCGACTTCCAGCGCTCCGCACGGTCCTCGCTCGCCGGGGACATGAAGGTGGCCGAATTCACCGACCGCTGGGAACGGCTGGCCGTACCCGGTCACCGCGACGACCCCGAGTCACGGCTGCGACGGGCCCGGCAGTACGCCCTCGGCACGAACGCCGGACGCACCCCGTGGTCCGCCGGGTTCGCCGGCGCGCGCCGCGCCCTGCTGCTGGCGCTGCCGTGGGCGGCGTACAAGGCGGTGACCGGAGGCGTCGTCGGCGCGGACTACTTCATGCCGTTCCACCTCGACGAGCTGTCCAAGGTCCTGAGATTCGGCCACTGGGCGCTCTACGGCTTCGTGTTCGGCTACTTCTACGCTCTGCTGCGCGGCGTCACCCCGGTCGGCAAGGCGGCCCGGCTGATGCTGGTGATCCTTCCCGCCGAGGTCCTGCCCATGCTGCCTCTCACCATCGACCCGCAGTACGCGGCGCACCCGTCCTGGTCGGACATGGCGGCCGGCTGCGCGGGGGCCGCCGGGCAGACGCTCGTGCTCTGCATGCTGCTGGGTCTGTGGTGGGAGTGGTCGCTGGCGCGGGCCGCCGGAATGAAGTGGTCGCAGGTCAGGAACCTGCGCCGGCTCTCCTCCATCACCGTCCCGGCCGGCACAGTCCTGGTCGCCGCCGCAACGGCGTTCGCCACCACGGTCGCCGGCACGCTGGCCCAGCCGGAAACCCCGCCTCCCGCCCCCCAGCAGACCCAGTCGGCCCCGCCCACCACGCCGTAGCGCCCGAAACGCGGGTCTTGGGGCGTGGGGGCGGGCCGGGTGGGCCTCACTGCTCCAACGCGTCCAGCGCGCCCAACTGCTGCATCAGTCCCAAGGTGTCGTGCTGCCACCACATTTCCGCGATCTTGCCGTTCGGGCCGAAGCGGAACATGGTCGTACCGGTCATGGTGACCTGCTTGCCGGTGGGCTGGATGCCCAGGAAGTCGCCCTGGTGGGAGCCGCTCGCGGTCCAGCGGCAGCAGGCCCGGTCGCCCTGGGCGAGCACGTCCTCGACCGCGGCGTCGAAGCCGAACGCGCTCCGCCACATCCGGAACTCGGCGCGGCAGGCGTCCAGCCCGATCGTGTCCTGCGGGTTGACCGGGTCGTGGCTGTGGACGTCCTCGTCCAGCAGGTCGTTGAGGGGGGACAGCTCACCGGGCGCGGAGATCGCCTCGAAGAACCGCCGCACCGTGATGTCGGCCAGCAGATCGTCCCGTACGACGTCCAGATCGGTGAACGTCGGTGCCTCCTCGCAGAGCGCGACCATGTCCTGGAAGATCTTGCCGGTCTCCGGGAGCCGCGAGTTCCGCATCGCCTCCTCGTAGGACGGGAACTCCACCACCTCGACGATGTGCGCCGCGTCCGAGCGGTCCTTGCCGACCAGCGCGTGCGTCGCCGTCCGCTTTCCTTTGGTCTGTTCGACCCAGTCGTCCATCAGCCGGTTCATCTCGTCCAGCCGGCTCGTCCTGCACTCGATGAGCTGTACGAAGGTCATGACGCCGCCTCCGGCCCCCGTGGTCCGGTTATCGTCCCGCTCATTTTCCCACCGGAGCGACGTCCTCACCTGCCGAGCCCCGCTGCGGCGTTCAGCGGCTTCCAGCGGCTTCCGGCGGCTTATCGGGGGCCGTACCTGCGGCCCGTCCGGGAGGAGATCCCGCCCAGCAGCCCGCGCGGGGCCACCTTCGCCAGGCCCATCAGCGTCTTGTACCGGGCGGCCGGGATCGACAGCGACTTCCCGCGCGAGAGGTCGGCCAGCGCCGCCGTCACCAGCTTGTCCGCGTCCAGCCACATCCAGCCGGGAATGTTGTCCGTGCCCATCCCGGCCCGCTGGTGGAACTCGGTGCGCACGAACCCGGGGCACAGGGCCATCAGCCGGACCCCGCTGCCGGCGAGGTCCCGGGCCGCGCCCTGGGTGAACTGCACGACCCACGCCTTGGAGGCGCCGTACGTCCCCCTCGGCACGAAGGCCGCCACCGAGGCTACGTTGACGACCCCGCCGCGCCCGCGCTCCCGCATCGCTTCGGCCGCCGCCGAGGTCAGCCGCAGCACGGCCTCGCAGTGCACCTTGAGCATCCGCAGCTCGTCCGCCATCGACACGTCCAGATAGCGGCCCTTGTTTCCGAAACCGGCGTTGTTGATCAGCAGGTCGACCGGGTTGCGGCGGTCACCGAGGCGCTCGGCCACCGTCTCGATGCCCTTGTCCTCGGCCAGGTCGGCGGTGAGCACCTCGGCCTCGATGCCGTGCCGGTCGTGCAGTTCCGTCGCCTGCTCGCGCAGCCTCCGGGTGTCCCGCGCCACCAGGACGAGGTCGTGCCCGTCAGCCGCCAGGCGCCGCGCGAACGCGGCACCGATCCCCGCGGTCGATCCCGTAATCAGAGCCGTTGTCATGGCGCAAGGGTAGTGACCTGGACTGACAGCGTCCGCTCGCCGGAGGCCGGGGGAGGGCCGCCGGAACACCGGGTGCTGACGGCCCCTCAGCCCGGCCGCCGGCCGGGTCGCCGCCGTGCTGTCGCCCCTCCTGCCCGACGGCTCGTCAGCCCCCGTTCTGCGTCACGTACTTGCGGGCCTTGGCCAGTGACCTCGCGCGCAGGGCCGTCTCCGCGGCCAGCAGGCGGGGCAGCAGCTCGTGCTCCGTGGTCGTCGCCCGGAACTCCATCGCCGCCGTCACCCCGTGCTCCGGCCGGTACACGATCCGGATCGGGTCCCCCGTCCGTATCTCACCCGGTTCGATCACCCTCAGATAGGCGCCCGTCGCGCCCTTCCGGGTGAATCTCCTGACCCAGCCGCGCTCGCCCATATGGCCCTGGAACGTACGGCACGGGACCCGCCCCGAGGTCACCTCCAGGACCACCTCGGAGCCGATCATCCAGCGCTCGCCGATCAGCGCCCCGGAGACGTCCACCCCGTCCGTCGTGAGGTTCTCGCCGAACTGGCCGTTGGCCAGCGGCCGGCCGAGTTCGCGCTCCCACTCGTCGAGGTCCGCGCGCGCGAACGCGTACACCGCCTGGTCGTCACCGCCGTGATACCGCAGTTCGCACACCGCGTCCCCGGCCAGGCCGCTGCCGCCGACGCCGCTCGGTCCCGGGGCGGCCACCCGCACCGGGCCGTCGACCGGCCGCTTGTCGATGCCCGTGACACCCTCCGCCTGGTCCGTGTACGGCACCGGCTGCGGACGGCCCAGATTGACCGAGAGAAGCTCCATGACCGCACGGTACGGGACGCCACCTCAAAGCGTCGAGTGAATATCGCGAGACATGTCCAAGCCTGGCTTATGCTTGAGGGGTGATAGAGGCCCGTCATCTCCGTGTCCTGCGCGCCGTCGCCACCACCGGCTCCTTCTCGGCGGCGGGCCGGGAGCTGGGCTGCACCCAGCCCGCCGTCAGCCAGCAGATGAAGGCGCTGGAGGCCTCCGTGGGCACCCCGCTGCTCGTCCGCAACGGCCGCGAGATGCGCCTGACCCAGGCCGGCGAGGCCCTTGTCCGGCACGCCTCGGGGATCCTCGCCGGACTCACCGCCGCCGAGGAGGAGGTCGCCGCCATCGCCGGCCTGCGCGCGGGCCGGGTCCGGCTGGTCTCCTTCCCCAGCGGCAGCTCCACCCTGGTCCCCACCGCGCTGGCCGCCCTGCGCGCCGCCCACCCCGGCACCCGCGTCTCCCTGGAGGAGGCCGAGCCCCCGAAGTCGGCGGCGCTGCTGCGCGAGGGCGACTGCGACCTGGCGCTGGCCTTCCGCTATGAGGGCGCGGCGGTCGCGGAGGACTGGGACGACCTCGTCGTACGCCCGCTGCTGACGGACCGTCTGGTCGGCCTGGTGCCCGAGCGGCACCGCCTCGCGCGCGCGGGGTCCGTCGCCATCGCCGAGCTGGCCGAGGAGCCCTGGATCGCGGGCTGCCCGCGCTGCCGGGGCCAGCTGGTGGAGGTGTGCGAGAGCGCCGGCTTCACGCCCCGCATCGACTTCGCCACGGACGACTACCCGGCCGTGGTGGGCCTCGTGGGCGCGGGCCTGGGCGTCGCCGTGCTGCCCCAGCTGGCGGTCGAGTCGGTACGGCCCCGGGGGGTGCGGACGGTGACGCTGGAACCGTCGGTCCGGCGGGAGATCGTCGCCCTCACCCTGCCCGACCTGGCCCAGGTGCCGGCGGTGGCGGCGACGCTGGAACAGCTGGCGCGGGCGGCGGGGCGCTCCCAGGGGGCATGAGGCGCTCGCCGGAGGCATGAGAACGGGGCGCTCCAAGGGGGCATGAGAACAGGGGCACGCGTGCGCGTGCCCCTGTGGTGCGGATGGCGGCCGCATCCGGACTGCCGTGGATGCGGAAACGTTCCTTCAGTGGTCGGGAGAGACACCCCCACCGGTGGCCGACGCGGTCACCAGGCGGTTGCGTGCCCGTCCCATCAGCTCCTCGCGCTCGTCCTCGGTCAGGCCGCCCCACACGCCGTACGGCTCGCGTACCGCCAGCGCGTGCGCCGCGCACTGCGCACGGACCGGGCACCTCATGCAGACCTCCTTGGCCGAGTTCTCGCGAGCGCTCCGAGCCGCCCCGCGCTCGCCCTCCGGGTGAAAGAAGAGAGAGCTGTCCACCCCGCGGCAGGCAGCGAGCAGCTGCCAGTCCCACAGGTCCGCGTTCGGTCCGGGAAGGCGGGAGAAATCTGCCATTACGTGACCCCTTGTAGCCGTTCTGGGCGGATACGGTGCCAACGACCGTACATCTCCGGTCTAAGGAGATGAAAATATGACTCATTGCGAATCTAGCCCCGGACACCACTGAACGGGAAGAAAAGGGTCTGAATGGGGCATAGGTTGTGATGAAAAGTTGAGAGTCCGACGCGCATGTCTGCACCGTGTGCGCGCCCTCACATAGAGTGCCGAAGACGGCACGCGGCCCCGTAACTCTTTCGAGTGACCGTCGTTGAGAGTGCGGAGGCGGTTGAAAACACAAGAGCTCGGGCAGGCGTCCGAGACGGTCGACCGCACAGGTGACGATTCCGTACCAGCCTGGAGGCTCAAGGTGACGCGCATCAGCTGCGGAGGGCGGTCATGACATCCGTCCTCGTCTGCGACGACTCCCCGCTTGCCCGAGAAGCACTCCGTCGCGCGGTCGCGACCGTGCCCGGCGTCGAGCGCGTGACGACGGCGGCCAACGGCGAGGAAGTCCTCCGCCGCTGGGGCGCCGACCGTTCCGACCTGATTCTGATGGACGTACGCATGCCCGGTCTGGGCGGCGTGGAGACTGTACGGCGGCTGCTGTCCGCCGACCCGGGCGCCCGGATCATCATGCTCACGGTCGCCGAGGACCTGGACGGCGTCGCGCTCGCGGTGGCGGCGGGCGCGCGTGGCTACCTCCACAAGGACGCCTCCCGCGCGGAGCTGCGGGCCACGGTGACGCAGGCGCTCGCCGACCCGACCTGGCGGCTTGCGCCGCGCCGGCTCCGCTCGGCGGAGATGGGGGCGGCGCCGACGCTCACCGCGCGCGAGATCCAGGTACTGGAGGGTATGAGCCACGGGCGCTCCAACGCCGAGATCGGCCGCGAGCTGTTCCTCTCCGAGGACACCGTGAAGACCCATGCGCGGCGCCTGTTCAAGAAGCTCGGCGCCTCCGACCGGGCCCACGCCGTGGCCCTCGGCTTCCGCTGGGGCCTGGTCCGCTGAACGCCTGGGCGGCAACCCCGGCCGTGCTGTGTTTCGGCCGGGGTGCGGCTGCGACTCCGTCGCGGCTGGTCGCGCCCACGCGGTGTGCCTTACGGCCGGTGGGCGGCTGCGGGTCCGTTGTGCCCGGTCGCGCAGTTCCCCGCGCCCCTTGGGTAGGCTCACTCGCCCGGCGTCCTGAAGCGCTGCATGTGATGCCGATGCGCGGGGCCGTGTCGATCTGCGGCTCCGCCGCGTGGGCGCGACCAGCCGGAGCGAACCGTCAGCCACCAGCGGGCCGAAAGGCAGGGTGAGACGAATGCCCGGTATCTACCGAACGCCGGGCGGCTGAGCCCAGCCAGGGACGCGGGGAACTGCGCGACAAGCCACAACGGACCCGCAGCCGCCCACCGGCCGCAAGGCATCGTGAGCAGAATGCCGGTCACCTGCTGACGCCGGGCGGCTGAGCCCACCCAGGGGCGCGGGGAACTGCGCGACAAGCCACAACGCACCGGCACTCACTCACCGGGCAGGGCCACCCCCAAGGGGCCCGGGGCCGTGTCGATGCCGCTCCGTCGCGGGGGCGCGACCAGCCGCAACGGACCCGCGCGTGTGCACCTGGTCGCACTGAACCCGCGGCCAACCCCCGGAGGGACACCGTTTTCGCGGCGATGCCGCATGCTTGAGAGGTGGAGTCTCTCGGGGACAAGTCGGTCGAGCGGAAGGGGAGGGCGCGAGGAATGAGTGCCGGCGCACCTGCTCATAACGCTTCGGTGCACAACCACGAGCACGATGCGACGGACCGGACGGCCACAGTGCACGATGGACCGATGCGCGACGACGAGGCCGGCACGGCCCACGGGGTGATCGGCGGTCTCGTGCATCGTGCCGTCGACGGGGACGAGCAGGCCACGCACGACCTGCTGGCCCGCGTCCACCCCCTCGCGCTGCGCTACTGCCGCACGCGGCTGTCCCGGCTCCCGGGCGACGCGCGCCACTTCGTGGAGGACCTCGCGCAGGAGGTCTGCGTCGCCGTCCTGCTCGCGCTGCCGCGCTATCGGGACACCGGCCGCCCCTTCGAGGCGTTCGTCTTCGCCATCGCCTCCCACAAGGTCGCCGACCTGCAGCGCGCCGCCATGCGGCACCCCGGCTCCACGGCGGTGCCCTCCGACGAGATGCCCGAGCGGCCGGACGACTCCCTCGGCCCCGAGGAGCGCGCCCTGCTCAGCAGCGACGCCGAGTGGGCCAAGAAGCTGCTCGCCAACCTGCCGGAGAACCAGCGCGAACTGCTCCTCCTGCGCATCGCCGTGGGCCTGACGGCGGAGGAGACGGGCCAGATGTTGGGAATGTCACCCGGCGCGGTCCGGGTCGCCCAGCACCGCGCCCTGAGCCGCCTGAGGGCGCTCGCCGAACAGTAGGGGGCGCACGGGGCCCAGAGCCGCAGCATCGTCGTACGAACACGTCATCGTACGAACATACGAAGCCCGAAGGCGTCTCGCACCGTGGAATTTGCTAACGCCGCTTCCCGTTAGCATGGACATCCGCACCGATCAAGGCCATGGGGAAGGTGTCATGACTGCAAACGTCGACGGAGTGCCCGGTAAATTCGCGACACTCGGGCTGACCTACGACGACGTGCTGCTGCTGCCGGGCGCATCCGAGGTGCTCCCCAACGCGGCCGACACCTCGTCCCGTATCTCCCGCAATGTCCGGGTGAACATCCCGCTGCTGTCGGCGGCGATGGACAAGGTGACCGAGTCCCGCATGGCGATCGCGATGGCCCGCCTCGGCGGCGTCGGCGTGCTGCACCGCAACCTCTCCGTCGAGGACCAGGTCAACCAGGTCGACCTGGTGAAGCGGTCCGAGTCCGGCATGGTCACCGACCCGATCACCGTGCACCCGGAGGCCACCCTCGCCGAGGCCGACGCGCTGTGTGCGAAGTTCCGCATCAGCGGTGTCCCCGTCACCGACCCGGCCGGCAAGCTCCTCGGCATCGTGACCAACCGCGACATGGCCTTCGAGAGCGACCGCACCCGGCGCGTGCACGAGGTCATGACCCCGATGCCGCTGGTCACCGGCCAGGTCGGCATCTCCGGCCCCGAGGCCATGGAGCTGCTGCGCAAGCACAAGATCGAGAAGCTGCCCCTGGTGGACGGTGACGGCGTCCTCAAGGGTCTGATCACGGTCAAGGACTTCGTCAAGGCAGAGAAGTACCCCAACGCCGCGAAGGACGCCGAGGGCCGGCTGCTCGTCGGTGCCGCCGTCGGCGCCAGCCCGGAGGCGCTGGAGCGCGCCCAGGGCCTCGCCGAGGCCGGTGTGGACTTCCTGGTCGTCGACACCTCGCACGGCCACAACAGCAACGCCCTGAGCTGGATGGCGAAGATCAAGTCCAGCGTGAACGTCGACGTGGTCGGCGGCAACGTCGCCACCCGCGACGGCGCCCAGGCGCTGATCGACGCCGGCATGGACGGCATCAAGGTGGGCGTCGGCCCCGGCTCCATCTGCACCACGCGCGTGGTCGCCGGCATCGGCGTCCCCCAGGTCACCGCCATCTACGAGGCGTCCCTCGCCGCCCGCCCCGCCGGCATCCCGCTGATCGGCGACGGCGGCCTGCAGTACTCGGGCGACATCGGCAAGGCGCTGGTCGCCGGCGCCGACACGGTGATGCTGGGCAGCCTCCTCGCCGGCTGCGAGGAGTCCCCGGGCGAGCTGCTGTTCATCAACGGCAAGCAGTTCAAGTCGTACCGGGGCATGGGCTCGCTCGGCGCCATGCAGTCCCGCGGCCAGGGCAAGTCGTACTCGAAGGACCGCTACTTCCAGGCCGAGGTCACCACCGACGAGAAGCTCGTCCCCGAGGGCGTCGAGGGCCAGGTGCCCTACCGCGGTCCGCTCGCCAACGTCCTGCACCAGCTCGTCGGCGGCCTGCGCCAGACCATGGGCTACGTCGGCGCCGCCACCGTCGAGGAGATGGAGTCCAAGGGCCGCTTCGTGCGGATCACCTCGGCGGGCCTGAAGGAGTCCCACCCGCACGACATCCAGATGACGGTCGAGGCGCCCAACTACAGCAGCAAGAAGTGACGCCCACGCGCGCGTGAACGCGACGCCCACGCGCGCGTGACGCCACGTGACGCCGCGCAGGACGTGAACCGACGGCGGTCCCGGAGCATCCGGGGCCGCCGCTGTCGTACCCGTCGGCGATACTGGAAGACGCTGCAACGCATCAGGGAAAGGCCACAGACGTGACTGAGATCGAGATCGGGCGCGGCAAGCGCGGCCGCCGGGCGTACGCCTTCGACGACATCGCCGTCGTCCCCAGCCGCCGTACGCGGGACCCGAAGGAGGTCTCGATCGCCTGGCAGATCGACGCCTACCGCTTCGAGCTGCCCTTCCTGGCCGCCCCCATGGACTCGGTCGTCTCCCCGGCCACCGCGATCCGCATCGGTGAGCTGGGCGGCCTCGGCGTGCTCAACCTCGAAGGCCTCTGGACGCGGCACGAGGACCCGCAGCCGCTGCTGGACGAGATCGCCGAGCTGCCCTCCGAGCGGGCCACGCGCCGCCTGCAGGAGATCTACGCGGCCCCCATCAAGGAAGAGCTGATCGGCGCGCGCATCAAGGAGGTGCGCGACTCCGGCGTGGTCACGGCGGCCGCGCTCTCCCCGCAGCGCACCGCCCAGTTCTCCAAGGCGGTCGTGGACGCGGGCGTGGACATCTTCGTCATCCGCGGTACGACAGTCTCCGCGGAGCACGTGTCGGGCGCCGCCGAGCCGCTGAACCTGAAGCAGTTCATCTACGAGCTGGACGTCCCGGTGATCGTCGGCGGCTGCGCCACCTACACCGCCGCCCTGCACCTGATGCGCACCGGCGCGGCCGGTGTCCTGGTCGGATTCGGCGGCGGCGCCGCGCACACCACGCGGAACGTGCTGGGCATCCAGGTCCCGATGGCGACCGCGGTCGCGGATGTGGCGGCGGCCCGCCGCGACTACATGGACGAGTCCGGCGGCCGGTACGTGCACGTGATCGCGGACGGCGGCGTCGGCTGGTCCGGCGACCTGCCCAAGGCGATCGCCTGCGGCGCCGACGCGGTGATGATGGGCTCTCCGCTGGCCCGCGCCACGGACGCGCCCGGCAAGGGCCACCACTGGGGCATGGAGGCCGTCAACGAGGAGCTGCCGCGCGGCCAGAAGGTCGACCTCGGCACGGTCGGCACCATCGAGGAGGTCCTCACGGGCCCGTCCCACACCCCGGACGGCTCCATGAACTTCTTCGGCGCCCTGCGCCGCGCCATGGCCACCACCGGCTACAGCGAGCTGAAGGAGTTCCAGCGGGTCGAGGTCACGGTGGCGGACAGCCAGCACAAGCGCTGACCCGCGAAACGGCCGCTACGACGGCGGAGGGCCCGGCACCCTGGGGTGCCGGGCCCTTCTCGCGTGCGTGCACGCGTGCCTTACGCGGCGGCCTTCTTCGTGCCCGAGAACGCGGCGAACGCGGCGATCGCGAAGAAGACGAAGGTCAGCGGGTCGGCGTTCTCCTTCCAGGCCTGCTGGACGAGATCGAGGTGGTCGAAGAACAGCTCGGAGAAGCTGACATGCAGTTCGTCGGCGCCGATCATGGCCGTCCCGACCAGCTGACCGAGGTAGACCGAGCCCAGGGCGAGCACGGCACTGGCGATCGCGACCGCCGGGTTCCGGCCGCCCGCCTTGCCCGCCGCGACGCCGATGAGGAAGCCGACGCCCACGGCCGCCCACCCGATCTCGTGCTTGGTGAGCCCGATGACGACGCCGTACAGCCCAGCGGCCACGAGCGCGGCGACCACGGCCGCGATCAGCCCGAGCGCCAGGTTGTTCCGGCCCGGCGCGGGCGGCGCCGGCGGGCCCGCGAAGGCGCCCGGCTGGGCGGGGTACGGCGCGGCCGGGGCGCCGGGCTGGGCCGGGTAGGGCGCGGGGGCGCCGGCCGGCGGCTGCTGGGCGTACGGGTTGGCGCCGGCCGGACCGGGCTGCTGCGGCTGCTGCGGCGGATATGACTGGCTCATGACAGGAGTCCCCCCGTGCTGTGTACAACTGGATGATCGAACGGATGTGCGCTCGCGCAAACTGTGTGCGCGCTCTGCGCGAGCCAGGGGAGACTAACAGCCGGGGCCGACAACGCCCCCGGCTGTTTTCCGTTCGTGACCGGCCAGGGACATCGGACGGCGACCGGCCCAGGGTGCCTGATGCGTGAGCCGGTCCGACGTCAGAGCCGGTGGGCCGCTCCCGTCGGAGTCGCCCCGCGCGTGTCCAGCAGGAGTTGGGCCTTCACCGACAGGCCCTGGAGGTCGTACGTGCGGTGCTGCTGGAGCAGGATCGTCAAGTCGGCGTCGGCGGCGGCCTCGTAGAGGGAGTCCGCGCGCGGGACCGGGCGGTCCAGGACGCTCCAGGAGGCCACGTGCGGGTCGTGGTAGCTGACGGAGGCGCCGAGTTCCATCAGCCGTACGGCGATCTCCTGGGCCGGCGTGCCCTGCTGGTCGGCGAGGTCCGCCTTGTAGGTGACGCCGAGCAGCAGCACACGTGCCCCGCGCGCGGACTTGCCGTGCTCGTTCAGCAGGGTGGCGGCGCGCTGGACGACGTACCGGGGCATGCGGTGGTTGACCTGCTGGGCCAGTTCCACCATGCGCAGGGTGCCGCCGGCGTGCCCGGTCAGGTCCTGCGGGACGGCGTGGCCGCCGACGCCCGGGCCGGGGCGGAACGCCTGGAAGCCGAAGGGCTTGGTCTCCGCGCACCGGATGACGTCCCACAGGTCGACGCCCAAGTCGTGGCAGAGGACGGCCATTTCGTTGACGAGCGCGATGTTGACGTGCCGGTAGTTGGTCTCCAGCAGCTGCACGGTCTCCGCCTCGCGCAGCCCGCGCGCGCGGACGACCTTGTCGGTGAGCCGCCCGTAGAACGCGGCGGCGGACTCGGTGCAGGCCGGGGTGAGACCGCCGATGACCTTCGGGGTGTGGGACGGGGTGTGGTCGCGGTTGCCGGGGTCGGCCCGGCTGGGGGAGTAGGCGAGGTGGAAGTCGCGGCCCGCGCGCAGCCCGGAGCCCTTCTCCAGCAGGGGCAGCAGGAAGCGCTCGGTGGTGCCCGGCAGCACCGGTGACTCCAGGATGACCGTGGTGTGCGGGCGCAGCCGCTCGGCGAGCGCGCGGGCCGCCACCTCCACCTGGCCGAGGTCGAGCCCGCCGTCGGCGCCGCGCGGGGTCGGCGCGCAGATCACGGCGGTGCGCACGCGGCCGAGGTGGGCCGGGTCGTCGGTCGGCCGGAAGCCCGCCGCGTGCATCCGGCGCAGCTCGGCGGGGCTGAGGGAGCCGGCCTCGGGGCCGGTGGCGTACCCGAGGGTGGGGATGCCTGCGGCGACGGCGGCCTGGGCCAGTGGCAGGCCGTAGGGACCGAGTCCGATGACGGCGAGATCTGCGGGCATGGCGTGGGCCGTCCTTCCCAGTAACCGAAGCGGGACAGGTGCGCAACCGCTGTGGACAGCATGAGCGAGTGCACTGTCAGACTAGGAGTAAATATGACCGTTATGCGGGATTCTGTTCGTGTGTCGGGCCAGCGGTTACGCGGGTTTTCGGGCCGTCGCCCGTGAGTTGTCCACAGGCTGGGGGCGCGGCTGGCTGAAGCCGCGCATCCCGGTCAGACTTTGGACAGGAGGACTTTGGGCAGGAGGAGGCGAGTGGGCCTAGGGCCTGTATTGAGTTCCCCGTCGTCGCCCGGAGGGAGGCAGACGGGGAACTCAATACAGGCCCTAAGGGGACCGGACCGGGAAGAAGCGGTGCGCGACAGCGGGAGGCAGCGGTGAGGACAGCGACTCTGGGGCCGGCGCAGCGGGCCGAGGCACTGGCGGCGATGGCGGAGCGCGAGCTGGACGTGCTGGTGGTCGGCGGCGGAGTGGTCGGCGCCGGCACCGCGCTGGACGCGGCGACCCGAGGCCTGGCCACCGGCCTGGTCGAGGCCCGCGACTGGGCGTCGGGCACCTCCAGCAGGTCCAGCAAACTGATCCACGGCGGCCTGCGCTATCTGGAGATGCTGGACTTCGCCCTGGTCCGCGAGGCCCTCAAGGAACGCGGCCTGCTCCTGGAGCGGCTCGCCCCCCACCTGGTCAAACCGGTGCCGTTCCTCTACCCCCTCCAGCACCAGGGCTGGGAGCGGCTGTACGCGGGCTCGGGCGTCGCCCTCTACGACGCCATGTCGATGGCCCGCGGACACGGCCGCGGTCTGCCCCTGCACCGCCATCTGACCCGCCGGCACGCCCTGTGCGTCGCCCCCTGCCTGAAGAAGGACGCCCTCGTCGGCGCCCTGCAGTACTACGACGCCCAGATGGACGACGCCCGCTTCGTCGCCACCCTGGTCCGCACGGCGGTGTCGTACGGCGCGAAGGCGGCCAACCGCGCGCGCGTGACCGGGTTCCTGCGCGAGGGCGAGCGGGTGGTCGGCGCCCGCGTGCAGGACGTGGAGGGCGGCGGGGAGTACGAGATCCGCGCCCAGCAGGTCGTCAACGCGACCGGCGTGTGGACCGACGACACGCAGGCCATGGTGGGGGAGCGCGGCCAGTTCCACGTCCGCGCCTCCAAGGGCATCCACCTGGTCGTGCCCAAGGACCGCATCCACTCCACCACCGGGCTGATCCTGCGCACGGAGAAGTCCGTCCTGTTCGTCATCCCCTGGGGCCGGCACTGGATCGTCGGTACCACCGACACCGACTGGGACCTCGACAAGGCCCACCCGGCCGCCTCCAGCGCCGACATCGACTACCTGCTCGAACACGTCAACTCGGTGCTGAGGGTGCCGCTCAGCCGCGACGACGTGCAGGGTGTGTACGCCGGGCTGCGGCCCCTGCTGGCCGGTGAGTCCGACGCCACCAGCAAGCTGTCCCGCGAGCACACGGTGGCGCATCCGGCGCCGGGCCTGGTGGTCGTGGCGGGCGGCAAGTACACCACCTACCGCGTGATGGCCAAGGACGCCGTCGACGAGGCCGTGCACGGGCTCGACATGCGCGTCGCCGACTGCGTCACCGAGGACGTCCCGCTGATCGGCGCCGAGGGCTACCGGGCCATGTGGAACGCGCGGGCCCGCATCGCCGCCCGCACCGGCATCCACGTCGTCCGCGTCGAGCACCTGCTCAACCGGTACGGCTCCATGGCCGAGGAACTCCTCGACCTCATCGCGGGCGACCCGGCCCTGGGCGCCCCGCTGCAGGCCGCCGACGACTACCTGCGCGCCGAGGTCGTCTACGCCGCCTCGCACGAGGGCGCCCGCCACCTGGACGACGTCCTCACCCGCCGCACCCGCATCTCCATCGAGACCTTCGACCGCGGCACCCGCAGCGCCCGCGAGGCCGCGGAGCTCATGGCCCCCGTCCTCGGCTGGGACAAGGGCCAGATCGAACGCGAGGTCGAGCACTACGAGAAGCGGGTCGAGGCCGAACGCGAGTCGCAGCGCCAGCCGGACGACCTGACCGCGGACGCGGCCCGCCTGGGCGCCCCGGACATCGTCCCGCTGTAGCCGCTGTAGCCGCTGTAGCCGCTGTAGCCGCTGTAGCCGCTGTAGCCGCGGGAGGGGGGAGGAGAGCGCCTGAATCACCATCATCCCGGCAACCGGAGCCCCACGTTCACCGGGTCGGCCGGGGTGCGCGGACCCGGCTCCGGGCGCCCGGCACCCTGGGCGTCGGGCACTTGTCGGGTGAGGGACAATGAAGGCTCTGTCAGGGCGGGTTATGAGGGGACGCATGTCGGAGGCGGAGCGGGCGGGGACATCCCGTCAGGAGACTCGTCAGGACAAGAGCGAGCGTCGTCTCCTCGCCGGTCGCTACCGGCTGGGAGACGTACTGGGCCGCGGCGGCATGGGCACGGTGTGGCGGGCCGAGGACGAAACCCTGGGCCGTACGGTCGCCGTCAAGGAACTGCGGTTCCCGTCGAACATCGACGAGGAGGAGAAGCGGCGCCTGATCACGCGCACCCTGCGCGAGGCCAAGGCGATCGCCCGGATCCGCAACAACAGCGCGGTCACGGTCTTCGACGTCGTCGACGAGGACGACCGGCCGTGGATCGTCATGGAGTTGGTCGAGGGCAAGTCCCTCGCCGAGGCCATCCGCGAGGACGGCCTGCTGGAGCCCCGGCGGGCCGCCGAGGTCGGGCTCGCGATCCTCGACGTCCTGCGCTCCGCGCACCGCGAGGGCATCCTGCACCGGGACGTGAAGCCGTCCAACGTGCTCATCGCCGAGGACGGCCGGGTCGTCCTCACCGACTTCGGCATCGCGCAGGTCGAGGGCGACCCGTCCATCACCTCCACCGGCATGCTCGTCGGCGCCCCCTCCTACATCTCCCCGGAGCGCGCCCGCGGCCACAAGCCGGGCCCCGCGGCCGACCTGTGGTCGCTGGGCGGCCTGCTGTACGCGGCGGTCGAGGGAACGCCGCCGTACGACAAGGGCTCCGCGATCGCCACGCTCACCGCCGTGATGACCGAGCCGCTGGAGGAGCCCAAGAACGCCGGCCCCCTCCGGGACGTCATCTTCGGCCTGCTCAACAAGGACCCGGCCCAGCGCCTGGACGACGCCGGTGCGCGGGCCCTGCTCAACACCGTGCTCCACGCGCCCGAGCCCGAGCCGATGGACGCCACGCGGGTCGTTCCGCTGCCCGCCCAGTCCGGTGGCCCGGACGGCAAGCGGGGCGAGGAGGCCGGCGACAAGCTGCGCGGGGCGCTGCGCTCGGTCCGCAAGGCGGCGGGCGCGGCGGGCGCGGCGGCGCTGACGCGCGCCAAGAGCGGCGGGAGTACGGCGGGGGCGGGGACGGGGACCGCCGGATCCGGGGCTGCCTCGGGCACGGCGAGCGGGAACCCGGGGCGGACGTCGGGCAAGGCGAGCGTGCCGGCCCAGTCCTCGTCCGGCGCGGCGGGTGGGGGTGCCGCCGGCGCGGTGCCCAGCAGGCCCACGACCCCTCCGGCGCAGGGTGCCAACGGTGCGGTCGGCGCGGCGGGCGCGGCCGGCGCGGCGAACTCCGGGGCCACCAAGCCGAGTTCGGGCTGGCCCGTCGTACCGCCGCCGGACCTGGACCTGCCCCCGCGGCAGGTGCCGAGGGCGCCGCTGACCGACGTGGTGCCCAAGCGAACGCTGGTCGTCATCGCCGTGGTGGTCGTCCTCGCGGTGATCGGCACCGTGCTGGCCCTGACCCTCGGCGGCGGCGACAAGGACGACAAGGGGAGCAGCGGCGCCAAGGCCGCGGCGAGCAGCGGCGCCTCCACCAAGAAGGACAAGGGCGGCAAGGCGGACCACGGCAAGGGCGAAGGCAAGGGCGACGGCAAGGCGGGTTCCGGCGGCGGGACGGAGGCCGACGGCTCCTCCTCGGCGTCCGCCAACACCGGTTCGGGGGGCGCGGACACGGGCGGGGACACGGACGCGGACGACGCCGGCGACTCCGCGTCCGGCTCGTCGAAGGACGGCGGCAGCGCACCCGTGGTGTCCACGCACCGGGGCACCCAGGGCTACTCCATCGGGCTCCCCAAGGGCTGGAAGTACCAGTCCACCGGATCGGCCGGCGACCGGTACACCGGCCCCGACGGGCAGAAGCTCCTCGTCGCCTGGACCAGTTCGCCCAAGGGGGACCCGGTGGCGGACTGGAAGAACCAGGAGGGGTACATGGTGCGCTCCCAGTACCACCGGATCCGTATAGAGAAGGTCGGCTACCGGGGCTGGAACACCGCCGACTGGGAGTTCACCTACGTCGACGGCGGCACCACGTACCGCACCATCGACCGCGGGTTCGTCGTCAACGACCACCAGGGGTACGCGCTGATGTACACGGCGAAGGACGCCCACTGGCACGGCGATCTGCGCAAGGACACCTGGCGGACCCTGACCAAGTCCTTCCAGCCCAAGCAGTGAGCGTGACCCGGTCGGGAGTTGACGGCGTGAGAATCCGTCATCCCCTCGGTGCGGGTTGCCTCCGGCACGTATCGTGAATGGTTGAGGACCGTACGCATCCACTCTGTATGCGGAACGGGCGGAACGGGCCCAGAAGCGAACGGATGTGACCAACCGCCGGCCGGGGGAGGCAACGTGGAGGACTATGCGGGTCGGGTGCTCGCCGACCGCTACCGTCTGCCGCTGCCCCCCGCCGACGAGTACGAACTCACCGAGACCCGCGCCTTCGACACCTACAGCGGTCAGGAAGTGCTGGTCCGGCAGGTGCCGTTGCCGGAGGTCGTCGAGGCGGAGGTGCTCGACGCGGAGGGGCTGCCCGAGGGCTTCACCCCGCGGCAGCGCGGGGCGCGCCCGGGTCCCGCCGGGCGGACCGCGACCCGGCAGCCGGCCGACCCGGCGGTGCGGCGCGCCGTCGAGGCCGTGCAGGCGGCCGCCCGCATCCCCGACCACCCCCGCCTCGACCAGGTCTTCGACGTCTTCGCGGAGGGCGGCTCCCTGTGGGTCGTCAGTGAGCTGGTGGCGGCCCGGCCGCTCGCCGCGCTGCTGGCCGAGCAGCCGTTGTCGCCGTACCGCGCGGCGGAGGTCGCCTCCGACGTCCTCATGGCCCTGCGCGTCCTGCACGGACACGGCTGGGTCCACCGCAACATCACCGCCCGCACGGTCCTCGTCTGCGACGACGGCCGCGTCATGCTGACCGGCCTCGCGGTCGGCGCGGCGGAGGAGGCGCTGTGCGGGTACGACCCGGTCCCGCCCGAGGAGGGCGGCGCGCCGGGAGCCGGGGGAGCGGCCGGACACGGCGAGTTCGGCGGCTACGGCACGAGCGGCGCGCCGCCTGCGACGGGCCGGGGCTCGACAGCCCCGGGCCAGGCACCCTCGGGTACAGCCGCCCTGTACCCGAGCCCCTCGGGTACGGCTGTCCCGTCCCCGGCAGCCGCGCTCGGTTCGGGCCGGCCGGGCGGTGGGGCGAGCGCCGGACCCGGTGCCGGACCGGGTGCCGGGAGGGCCGTACCGCAGGGCGAATCCGATCCCGAGGCTGCCCGGCGGGCCGCCATCCAGGCACGGGGCGTCGGCGGTCTGCCGGTGCCGGGTGCGAGCGGGACGTCCGGCGGCGCCCCGAGCGCGGGCGGCGCCGGTGCGCCGGGCCGGAGCACGACCGACAGCGTCGAGGACATCCGGGCCGCGCGGGCCGGAGCGATCGCCGCCTACCGGGCGGGCGCCCGCGCCGCGGCCCGCGTCCAGGAGGCCCAGCAGAACACCCGAGCCGCCCTCCCCGCGGCCCGCCCCTCCACCGAGGACGACGACACCGGAGCGGAGCGGACGAACGGGGCGGTGCAGCAGCTATATCCGCCCGGCGCGGGCTGGGCCGACGGCACGGAGCAGCGACCGTATCCGGCCGGTGCGGGCCCGACCGGCGGCGGGCAGCGGGCGTATCCCGCCGACGCGGAGCGAACGAACGGGGCGGTGCGGCAACCGTATCCGTCTGGTGGGGCGCAGCAGTCGTACCCCTCCGGTGTGCGTCGTGCCGACGGTCTGGCGCCGGAGTCGTACGCCGCCGGGGCGGTGCCCGGGCCTCCGGGGCGTATCGCCGATCCGTACGGTGTGCAAGGGGCTCCCTGGCACGGCGCCTCCCCGCGCACCGGGCCCGGCGGCCCCGACCCGGTCCAGCCGGTCCAGGCGGCCGCACGGCCCGGTGGCTCCGCGCCCGCTCTCCCCGCCCAGTCCAAGGCGCCCGTGCCGCCGGCCGAACTCACCCCCGCCTCCCCCCGGCCGGGCTTCCCGGCCAGTGCCTCGCAGCGCGGGCCCGCCACAGCGCTCGCGGCCGAGCGGGCCCGGCAGGTGCGGATGACCGTCGTGGGGCCGGTGACCGAGCGGTGGGCGCCCGAGCAGGCGGGGTCCGTGCACGAGAACTGGCAGCTGGCGGCACCGATCGGGCCCGCCACCGACCTGTGGGCGCTCGGAGCGCTGCTGTTCCGGGCGGTGCAGGGGCACGCGCCGTATCCGGAGGAGTCGACGGCCGAGCTGGTGCAGCTGGTGTGCGCCGAGCCGCCCGCCTTCGCCGAGGAGTGCGGTCCGCTCAGGCCGGTCGTGGAGTCCCTGCTGCGTCAGGACCCCACCGAACGCCCGGAGTTCGAGGAGCTGCGCGGTTGGCTGCGCAGCCTGGTGCGGTCCGCGCCGGAGCCGGACGCCGGCGCGCATGTCGTCCCCGTCCCGCCCGCCGACCCGAGCAGGCTGCCGATCGTGCGGCGGCGCGGCGAGCTGGTGCGCCGGCGCCGCGCCGGACTGCCCGCGGCCGGTCCGCACGGACGGCACAAGCGGGCCCGCCAGGACGCGGGTTCGCCGCACCACCTGGGCCGTACGCTCCTGCTGGTCGTTCTCCTGCTCCTGGCCGGCGCGGTCGCGTACGCCCTGCTGTTCATGCCGAAGGACGACAGCGACGGCAACGGCGACCGCACGGGCAGCGCCGGGCAGGTGAGCCCGGCCCCCACGGCGCCCGCGCAGCAGGAGACCCCCAGCCCGACCGGACACGGCACCCCCGCCCCCTCCACCGAGACGCAGACGCAGGGCGACAGCAGCGTCGCCGACGGCTTCACCCTGCGCACCGACCCCGAGGGCTTCAAGGTGGCCGTGGCCAAGGGCTGGGACCGCACCCCGAAGAACGGCAGCGGCGAGGTGGTGTACGCGCACGCCGGTTTCGAACTGCTCGTCGTCCCGGGCCGGGACAGCGCCGCGCAGTACGGCGGCGACCCGATGGCCTACCAGCGGAACAAGGAGCGCGAGCTGCGGCCGTACCGCGACTCCAGCTGGGCCACGGCGACCGGACTGCGCACCATCGAGGTGGGCGGACGGACCATGGCGGAGGGCCAGTTCACCTGGACCGACGACCAGGGGCACGACCTGTTCGTGCGCAACATGGCGATCCTGCTCGACGGCCGGTACCACATCGTGCAGGTCCGCGGCCCGGAGGCCGAGCGGGACGAGGTGACGCGGCTGTACGAGCAGGCTACCGCGACGTACCGCTACACGCGTTGAACAGCCCGTGCGGGTACGGCGGCGCGAACCGTCACAGTGCTGTCACCTTGGTACCCCGCTTGTTCCCTGACGGGTGACGGGTCCTTAGTCTGACCCTGTCAAGAGCATTGCGGGGCAACGTGAATCAGATGCAGGGCCTGCTCGTCGCGGGCCGCTACCGGCTCGCCGATTCCATCGGCAGCGGCGGCATGGGCCGGGTGTGGCGCGCCTACGACGAGGTGCTGCACCGGACGGTCGCCGTCAAGGAGTTGACCGCCGCGCTCTACGTCTCCGACGCGGACCGGGCCGTCCTGCTCGCCCGCACCCGGGCCGAGGCGCGCGCCGCCGCGCGCATCAACCACTCCGCCGTCGTCACCGTGCACGACGTCCTCGAACACGACGGCCGGCCGTGGATCGTCATGGAGCTGGTCGAGGGCAACTCGCTGGCCGACGAGGTCAAGGAGCGCGGCCGGGTCGAGCCGCGCGAGGCGGCCCGGATCGGGCTGTGGGTGCTGCGGGCGCTGCGCGCCGCGCACTCCGCCGGGGTGCTGCACCGTGACATCAAGCCCGGCAACGTGCTGCTCGGCCGGGACGGCCGGGTCCTGCTCACCGACTTCGGCATCGCCCAGATAGAGGGCGACTCCACCATCACCCGCACCGGCGAGGTCGTCGGCTCGGTCGACTACCTCGCGCCCGAGCGCGTGCGCGGCCACGACCCCGGCCCGTCCTCGGACCTGTGGGCGCTGGGCGCCACGCTGTACACGGCGGTCGAGGGCCGCTCACCGTTCCGCCGCACCTCACCGCTCGGCACCATGCAGGCGGTCGTGGAGGAGGAGGCGGACGAGCCGCGTCACGCCGGTCCGCTCGGACCCGTCATCGCCGCCCTGCTCCGCAAGGAGCCGGACCGGCGGCCGGGTGCGGAGGAGGCGGAGCTGATGCTCGCCGAGGCGGCGGAGGGCCGCCGTCCCAGCACGGCCCAGGCGTTCATACCCACCCAGGGGACGGGCACCCGCGGGGACTCGCGCGGGGCGGCCGGGTTCAGCGGCACCGGCGGCACAGCCGGCCCGGGCGGCACATCAGGGCCGTACGCGACCGGCCCATACACAACGGGCCCGTACGCGACCGGCCCATACGCGACCGGCCCGCACGGGACCGGCCCGACCACCGCGGGCCCCGGCACCGGCACGGCGCCCCACAGCCCTTCCACCACCGCCCCGACGGCCGCGGCCCCCACCGGAACCCCCGTCGGTACCCCCCTCGGCGGTCCCGCCGCCCCCCGCCCCCGCCGCCGGCTGCGCACCCTCGCACTCGTCATCGCCGTCGCGGCCGTAGTGGGCTCAGGCGCGGCCGTCGGCTTCCAGCGGTGGCACAACCAGGGCGGAAGCGACGCCGGTACGTCCTCCGGCCAGACCCCCTCGGCGAGCAGCACCCCTGACCCCGGGGGCGCGGTGCCGGCGAACTGGCAGGTCCGTCACGATCCTTTCGGCTTCAGCATCTCCCTGCCCAAGGGCTGGAAGCGGTCCGTCTCCATCGACCAGGACGGCCTGCGGCAGGTCGACTACTCGCCCGACAAGGGCAAGCACCTCGTGCGGATCGCCGTCGACACCGCGCCGGACTTCCGTACCGCGTACGAGCACATGAGCAACCTGGACCAGCGTGTCTCACGGCGGCTGATCGACTACAAGCGGCTGAAGTTCAAGAAGGAGCTCTTCCGCGACCTGCCGGGCGTCCGCTGGGAGTACACGTGGAACGCGCTGGCCAAGGATCCGCCGCACTACTTTCCGGGGCCCTACCATGCGATCGACGTCGGGTACATGGAGAGCAACGGCACCGAGTACGCCATCTACGCGGCCTCACCGGCGGCCGACTGGGGCACGACCCAAAAGCAGTTCAGCTGGATGCTGCGCAGCTTCCAGGAAAGTTGATCCAAGAGGACAGCCGGGGGAGGCTCCTGACCCGCGGGCCGACGCGACGAAGCTCGCCCTGATCGCCGGGCGATCAGGGCGAGGGAGCTTCGGTGCGGGGCTCAGGCGTAGTCCGTGCAAGCGCGAACTATCTTGCTCCCTTCCATGACGGCCACTTGCGCACCGATGTAGTCGAGAGCATCACCGCTGGGTGACGCGTAGGTGGTGAACGAGGCAGTCGAGCCCTTTCCGCTGTATTCGGAATGCCAGGCCCACTCGGTCACCCATCCGGCGCTGTCGTCTATGGAAACGAATCTGATGGCCACATGGTGGCCATCAGCGGCGGTGTCCTTGACCCAGCCGCTGATGTTCACGTGGTGGGCCGTCCAGTTGCTGAACGTGAGACTTCCCGATGCGCCGGTCACGGAGCACGCGGCTCCGCCACCCGCCGCGCTGGCGTTGGTCACCGTGGTCGTCGCGAATATGGCCACCGCCGCGACGCCTGTGATGGAAAGACGCTTGAGTGTGTTTCCCATCCGGCGAAAATAGCGGCGTCGTGATGCACATGACAGCGCGATTCAAGCCACCCGATCACCGGAGCGGCACGCCGCCGGTGCGTTCGCACAGGCATACTTGGCCTGTCGCATCCCCGGAGGGCATCCGTCCGGTGCGGCATGATGGGGCTCATGGGGACCCTGGGGGACGACTTCCGTCTGATCGCGGGCCGATACCGCCTTCAGGAGCGGATCGGGCGCGGTGGCATGGGTGTCGTGTGGCGGGCGAGCGACCAGGTCCTGGGCCGGCAGGTGGCGGTCAAGGAACTCGCCCCGGACGACGCGCTCGCGGACGACGACGCCCGCCGCCGCCGTGACCGCACCTTCCGCGAGGCCCGGGCGGTCGCCCAGCTGCGGCACCCGCACATCATCGTCGTGCACGACGTGGTGGAGCACGACGGGCGGCCGTACATCGTGATGGAGCTGGTCGACGGCGGCTCGCTCGCGGACCGCATCAGCGCACGCGGGCCCGTCGACGCCATCGAGGCCGCCCGGATCGGCATCGCCCTGCTCAGCGCGCTGCGCACCGCGCACGCGGCGGGCGTCCTGCACCGGGACATCAAACCCGCCAACGTGCTGATGGAGTCCGGCACCGACCGCGCGGTGCTCACCGACTTCGGCATCGCGCAGGTCGCCGGTGCCACGACCCTCACCGAGACCGGGTCCTTCGTCGGCTCGCCCGAGTACACCGCCCCGGAGCGGATGTCCGGGGTGCGGACCGGGCCGGAGTCCGACCTGTGGTCGCTGGGCGCGCTGCTGTGCACGGTGCTCAGCGGCGAGTCTCCGTTCCGGCGCGACTCGCTCGGCGGCATCCTGCACGCCGTCGTCGCCGCCGAGATCCGGCCACCCGCCGAGGCCGCGCCGCTGCTGCCCGTCGTGCGGGGCCTGCTGGAACGGGACCCGGACCGCCGCTTGGACGCGGCCGAGGCCGAGCGGATGCTGTGGGCGTTCCTGGAGACGGGGCACACGCCCGAGACCGGCGACGGCGGCGCCTCGTCGAGGTCCGGCGGCACGGGCGACCGTACGCATCCCACGCCCTACACCCCGACCCAGCACGACGTACCGCACCCCGCCCTCACCGCCCTCGCGCCGCAGCGCGCCGAGCCGCCGCCCACCGGCCGGCAGTCCACGCGGGGTGTCCTGATCGCCGCCCTGCTGGTCGCCGCCGTGGCCGGGGCCGGCGTGTCGGCGGCGGCGCTGCTGTTCGACCGCGGCGGTGACGGGGGCGGCGGCACTCCGGGCGCCACGGCGAGCCGCACCCAGGTCCCGCACACGCGCCCCAGCGCCTCCCCGGGCCCGACGGTCACCGTGACCAGGTCCGCCACCGGTTCCCCGACCGCCGCCAAGCCGCCTACCGTGCCCTCGGGTTACCACCTCGCCCGGGACCCCGCTGGCTTCTCCCTCGCCGTACCGGACGGGTTCTCCCGCAGCCCGCAGGGCCAGCGCGTCTTCTACCTGTCCGACGGGCAGACCTTCCGCCTCGGCATCAAGGTCGCCGACCCCGAGCCGGGCGGCCCCGCGGCGGTGATGAAACGGCAGGCGGAGGACGGCGCCCGGACGAACCCCGGATACCGCGACGGCCGGCTCACCCGGACCACCCACCGCGGACATCCGGCCACGCTCTGGGAGTTCACCTGGAACGGCTACACCGCGGCCGAGGGCCCGCGCCACACCTACGACCTGTGCTGGGAGGAGGGCGGCCGGATGTACGACGTCTGGGTCTCGGCGCCGGTCGGGCAGGTGCGGGAGGCCCGGGAGTACTACGACGTGGCCGTTGATACCTTCTCGGTCACGGGTCTGTGACCGGTTGGTGCCCGCGGTGGATTCGGACGCGCATGGCGCGATATGGATGAACCATGAGCAGTGACGGGGGATCCGGCCGCGGCGCCGACGACACGACGAGTTTTGTTCTGCAACCGCCGAGCGCGCAGCCCGCGCCGCCGAATCCGTACGCCGTGCCCACTCAGGCGGTGCCCCCTCAGGCGGCGGCGACGTCCCACCGTGCGGACCCGGGCGCCGTGCCCGCCCCCTCCCGCCCCGCGGACCCGGGGGCCGGACGGCTCATCGCCGGTCGCTACCGGCTGCTCGCCAAGCTGGGGCACGGCGGCATGGGCACGGTGTGGCGGGCCAAGGACGAGACGGTGGACCGCGAGGTCGCCGTCAAGGAGCCGCGCGTACCGGAACACCTTCCCGAGCGCGAACGCGCCAACGCGTTCGAGCGGATGCGCCGCGAGGCCCGCGCGGCGGCCCGCCTCGACCACCCGGCCGTGGTCGACGTGTACGACGTCGCGGTCGTCGACGAGCGCCCCTGGATCGTGATGGAGCTGGTGCGGGGCCGCACCCTCGGCGCCGCCCTCCAGGAGGGCACCCTCGATGCGCGCGAGGCCGCCCGGATCGGCCTGCACGTGCTCGGCGCGCTGGAGGCGGCGCACGCGGCCGGCGTCCTGCACCGGGACGTCAAGCCCGACAACGTGCTGCTCGGCCGGCACGACCGGGTCGTCCTCACCGACTTCGGCATCGCGCAGATCGAGGGCGAGACCAATCTGACGGACACCGGCGGCTTCGTCGGCTCGCCCGAGTACATCGCGCCGGAACGGGTGCTGGGCCAGCGTCCCGGCCCCGCGAGCGACCTGTGGTCCCTCGGCGTGGTCCTCTACACGGCCACCGAGGGCGTCTCCCCGTTTCGCCGCAGCAACACCCCGGCCACGCTGCAGTCCGTCCTCAACGCCGTCCCGGCACCGCTGTCCGTGCGGGGCCCGCTGGCCGAGGCCGTGGGCGGCCTGCTGCAGAAGGACCCGGCCCACCGTCCGACGGCGGCCCAGGTGAGGGCCCTGCTGGAGAAGGCCGTCCAGCCGCCGGCGCCGCCGGAGCCCCAACGCCCGGAGCCCACCCGCCCGGTGCCCCTGCCCGCCGCCCCCGCCCGCACCTTCCGCATGGGCCCCAGGGCGTGGCTCGGCGCCGGCGCGGCGCTGCTCGCGCCGGCGGTCGCCGCCTACCTGGTGCTCGCCGACCCGTTCGCGGGCCCGCTGCCCGACGGCTTCGAGAAGCGGACGGAGGCCGCGCTCGGCACCACGGTCGCCACCCCGGCGTCGTACCACGTCATCAGGCCCGGCAAGGACGACAGCGACAAGAACTGGGTGATGTACGAGGACGAGAGCGGCGCCCTGTGGGTCAGGGTCAACCTCGCCCGCAAGTCCCAGGACACCTCGCACACCATCGAGCACACCGCACCGGCCCAGATGTACGCCGACGACAAGACGTTCCGCAACGACGGCGACTACGACCTCGACATGCCCGGCGGCGCGCGGACGCACACGGACGACAAGGTCACGTACCACGGCGAGCAGGCGGCCCAGAACACCGTCGACTACACGACGGACGACAGCCAGAACCCGCGCAAGCGCGAACTCCAGGTCTTCTACTACCGCACCAAGTCCGGCGACATGTACCGGCTCCTCATCTCCTACCCGGGCCAGGGCGACTTCACGGCCCGCGGCCGCGAGGTGGCGAAGACGGCGATCGCGACCCTGGACATTAAGAAACCTTGACCCAGGTCGCTGGCCTCAGCCGGCCGTCGTCGCGCCCGGTCGGCTGAGACCCGGGCGATCAGGTACGAATCCACCCCTGACGACTCTCGGTATGCCGGTCTTGCAGGCGTAAATTTCCGTCTGCCCCATTGGGGTGCCCCCGGTACCAATGGGCGGTGTCGCTCCTGCCCGCCGTGCCCGCGCCAGCTCCCGCCTCCCCTTGACGCTCTTTAAGCGCCTCATATTTAGTGATCTTTTACATGATTCACAGGTCGTCCTTACTTTGGCGAACTCGCAAAACAACTAGGGGTGGGGTGTGCGTACGCGTACACGTCTAACGGGGGTGCTGGCCGCAGCGGTCGGCGTCCTCCTGACGGCAACAGGGGTCGTGACGCTGGGTGCGCCTCAGGCGACCGCGGTCGGCTGCACGGGCGGAACGTCCAGCGACTTCAACGGCGACGGCATCACCGACACCGTCATAGCGGACCCGGACGCCACGGTGGACGGCGTCAAGAAGGCCGGGCTCGTGCGGATCGTCCTCGGCGGCGGCAAAGGTGTTTCGGAGATCTCCCAGGCTCTGCCCGGGATGGACGCGATCCCCGAGGCCGGTGACAGCTTCGGATTCTCACGCACGTCGTACGACGCGGACGGGGACGGGTGCACGGACCTGGTGGTCGGTGTTCCCTTCGAGGACATCGCCAAGGACGGCAAGCGACTGGTCGACGCCGGTGCGATCTATATCTTCCACGGGACACCGACCGGCATCGGCGCGGGATCGAAGATCGATGAGTACACCCAGACAGACTTCGACCCCGTGACCCTCACCGAGGCGTACGACTGGTTCGGGTACGCGCTGAAGGCCGGTATGACCGCGAGCGGTAAGCCCTACCTGATCGTCGGCGTCCCCGGTGAGGACGTCACGGTGAACGGCTCCAACAAGGTGGACGCCGGGTGTGTCGAGTACAGGAACGGCTCGACAGTCGTATCGGTGAGCGAGGAAAGTCCCGGGGTGCCCGGGTCAACCGAGGAGAACGACCGGTTCGGCTACTCGCTGGACGGAACCGACCGTTACTTCGCTGTAGGTCTGCCCGGCGAGGCGGTCGGCGACCAGGCGTTCGCCGGGGATGTCGCGATCTTCAGCCAGACCGTCTCCGACGGCTGGCCCACTCCTCTGGCGGCCATCGACCAGAGCAGCATCAGTGTCGGGACCCCGGAAGCCGGCGACGGCTTCGGCACGTCGGTCTCCATGACGAACTACCGGCCGAGCGACCAGTCGTACAACTCCGACGCCCTCCTCGCCATCGGTACACCGGGCGAGGACGTCAAAACCACGGCGGACGCGGGCACCTTCGTGGTGGTGCGAGTCCAGCCGGCCGGCACGGTCACAAAGGTGTCGGCGGCAGACGCCACAGACGACGATGTCGAAGGAGACGCGGTGGCCGGAGACTTCCTGGGCCAGCGGGTGACCATCTCCAACACAGACACCAGTGTCGTCACCACGAGCGCCAACGTCCGCCTCGCCGTTGGGGTCCCCGGCAAGGACACAGCCACCGTCATGGACGCGGGAGCCATCCAGATCTTCCGCCCCCTGGACTCCGCGATCGGCGCGAACGACAGGCTTCTCACCCGCGGCTCGGGCCTCCCGGGCATGGCCACGGCACGTGACTACCTCGGTATGGCGTTGGCCTCGGGCACCACGAACCTTTACGTGGGCGTGCCCTTCAGCAAGGAGGCCAACTCCTCGAAGGGCGTGCTGTACGTCCTGCCGTGGACGGACACCGACGGCACGACCAGCACCGGCACGACGACCTACCTGCCCGGCCAGGGCGGGCTGCCCGACGTCGGCGAAGCGTTCGGAACGGTGGGATGAGCGACGGTCAGCAGACTTCGGGCAGAAGGAAAAACCGCACCATGAAACCCCGCAGAAGCGGCAGAGGCCGTAGCGTCGCCGCAGTCACCGCGCTCGCGGCGCTGCTGGCCACCGGCCTCAGCGCCGCGCCCGCCGAGGGCCGCCCCTCGGCCGCGGCCGCCAAGAGCCCGCACCCGGCCAAAAGCGCCCCAGCCCTGACGGCGAACGCGGCACGGGACGCGGCCCACCAGTCCGGTCACCGGGTGGAGATCCTCAGCCTGCGCGACGAACGCAACACCACCTACGCCAACCCCGACGGCACGTTCACCACCGACGAGTACGTCCAGCCCGTCCGCACCCGTATCGACGGGAAGTGGACGGACATCGACACCACTCTGGTCCGGCAGAAGAACGGCTCCTACGCTCCCCGGGCCGCGCTGTCCTCCATGTCGTTCTCCGGTGGCGGCGACACGACGTTCGCCGAGATCCAGAAGGACGGGCGCGCCCTTTCCTTCGGCTGGTCAGAGAAGCTGCCCAAGCCGAAGGTCAACGGCTCCACCGCCACCTACGCGGGCGTCCTGCCCGGTGTCGACCTCAAGGTCACCGCGAGCGCCGAGGGCTTCTCGCACGTGCTGGTCGTGAAGACCGCCGAGGCGGCTGCCAATCCCGAACTGGACAAGCTGCGGCTTCCGCTCGGTACCTCCTCGGTAGATCTGAAGGAGACCGGTGACGGTGGTCTCACCGCAACCGACCCCGGGTCCGGCGGCACCGTCTTCGAGGCGCCGCAACCCGTGATGTGGGACTCCAGCCATGTCGCCGCCCACCAGCCGGCCAGTGGCGACACGAGCACCCAGACTCCTCCGGACGGCGCCCAGGTCGCCGACGTCGGCGTGGACGTCACGTCGAAGGCGATGACCTTGACACCGGACAGCGAGCTGCTCAACGACAAGGACACGGTCTACCCCGTCTACATCGACCCCGTGGTCAAGACCGCCAACCGCAGCTCCTGGACCATGGTGTCCTCGTACTACTCGGGCACCTCGTTCTGGAAGTTCGACGACAGTGAGGGCGTCGGCCGTTGCCCCGCCGACGTGTCGTACCGCTGCGCCAGCTCGAGCGACGTCAAACGGCAGTTCTTCGCGATCCCGACCTCGGCCTTCGCGGGCAAGGACATCATCAGTGCCGAGTTCGCCGTGACGCAGACCTTCACCTACAGCTCCAGCGCCCGCGAGGTGCAGCTGGCCCGGGTCAACAGCACTGGCGCGAGCGCGATCAGCTCGTCCACCACCTGGTCGAACCAGCCTTCGTCCAAGCAGACCATCGATACGAAGTCGCCTACCGCTACGGCAGGTTCGTGCACCTCGACGAACCAAAACGTGCGCTTTGGCGTGACCAGCACCATTCAGAAGGCCGCCGACGACAGCTGGGGCACCACCACCTTCCGCCTCAAGGCGGGCAGTGAGTCGGACACGTCGTACTGGAAGCGGTTCTGCGGCAACGCGCACCTCGAGGTGACGTACAACAGGCCGCCGCTGGAGCCGGCCCAGAGCGACCTGAGCATGTCCCCGGGTGACACATGCGAGTCCGGGCACGCCACCGACCACTACGTGACCCAGGCGCCCGCCCTGACCGCGGTCATCAAGGACTACGACCACAACGACACCGGGTCCAACAGCGAAAGCCTCCAAGCGCGCTTCAAGATCTGGTGGACCAGCGGCACCACCGAGGTCGTCCACTACGCGACCACTCTCAAGAAGACGACCACGGGCACTGGCCAGACCGGACAGGCCAAGTTCACGTACACCGTGGGCGACGACATCACCGGAGACGGCCAACCAGGCTTCTCCATCCCGCAGAACGTCACCATCGCCTGGCAGGTCCAGGGCTACGACCAGCAGGCCTACGGCCCCTGGTCCACCGACGGCGACCAGACCCGCTGCGAGTTCATCTACGACGCCTCCAAGCCCAAGTCCGCCGTCATCACGTCTGCGCACTACCCAGCCGATGACGCCTGGCACACGGGCGTCGGTGACTACGGCTCCTTCACCATGGACTCGCCGTCCTCCGACGTGACGGCGTACTCGTACTACTTCACCGGCCCGCAGGCCGACACCACGAAGAAGAAGGTGACACCCGCGGCCACCGGCGGGCCGATCACCGTGCGGTGGATGCCGCCGAGCGAGGGCTCCTACACCCTGCACGTCACCGCCATGGACGGCGCGGGTAACCCGCAGAAGACTCCGACGGCCTACGTCTTCCTGGTCAGCGACGGCCGCGCGCCCGTGGCCGGCTGGACCCTCGGCGACGCCAAGGGCGCCACGAAGGCCGCCGGCAGCAGCGGCACACCCGACGCCACCGCCGGCTCCGGAGTGACCTTCGGCGGCACGGGCCCCCTCGGCTCGACCGACACCGCGGCCTCCTTCGACGGCACCGAGAACGCCTACCTCGACGCGGGTGCGCCAGCGGTCGACACGAGCAAGACCTTCTCCGTGAGCGCCTGGGTCATGCTGCCCGCGCTGCCCACCGAGAACATGACCGTCGTCAGCCAGGACGGCACCGGACAGCCCGGCTTCGAGCTCGGCTACGACGTGGACACCTCCTCCTGGACCTTCCGCATCCCCGTCAGTGACATGGAGACGCTGGGCACCTGGAAGGTCTCGGGCGCGAAGGCCGTCGCCAACAGCTGGACGCACCTGATCGGCGTGTACGACGCCGAGCTCGGCAAGATGATGCTGTATGTCAACGGCGTACTGGTCGCCGACGACGTCCAAGCCCGAAAGACCACCTGGAACGCGACAGGCCCTCTACAGATCGGGCGGAAGATCTCCCTCGGGGGCTACGTCAACCAGCTCAAGGGCAGCGTTGCCGACGTCAAGCTCCACGACCGGGTCATCCCCCCGACGGAGGGACAGGAACTCGGCGGCATTCAACCGCACCAGCTTGCCTACTGGCAGCTGGACCAGGCGACGGCCGGTGTCTCGCCCGAGACGAACGGCGGGGCTGGGCTCACCCTTGGTGGCGGCGCCTCCATCTACGTGCCGGACGACTCCTGCGACCCCGCGGTCGACCCCGACTGCGAGTCTCCGGAGGCACCTCTGTGGGGTGACGGGAACCTGGTCCTCAACGGCACGGACGCATACGCCACTCGCACCGCCGGACCGCTCTCCACACAGGACAGCTTCACTCTCACGGCCCGTGCACGGCTCGCGTCGGCCAACCCGGCGAGGGACGAGACAGTACTGTCCCTGGCGGGCACCAACGGCAGCGCGATCAAGGTCAGGTACCAGGCATCCAGCGACCACTGGCAGCTCGTGGTGACCAGCGCGGACTCGGCGACGCCGGTGACCACCACGCTGCTCGACCACGAAGACGCACCCAGCTCGACGGCCTCCGGTGACCACCTCGCGCTGGTCTACAACGCGGTCTTCGGCGACGTCCTGCTGTATGTCAACGGCATCGCGGTGGCCGACGCGTCCTGGGACAACACCTGGGACTTCAGCACGACGAGCCTCCAGGTCGGCCGTGAGCTGACCGGACAGACGGCCGGCGAGTACTTCTCCGGTGCCGTCGACGAGGTGCGCATGTATCAGGGGCCGCTGGACGCCTCGCTGGTGACGACCGTCGCGGTTCTGCCGGGCGGCGCCAGCCTCGAGGAATCCTCGGCCTGACCGTCCCCGCGTGTGGGCGGGCGGCCATGGTGTCGCCCGCCCATCTCGGCATGCGCACCCCTTCCCTTCATCCCTCCTGATCCGATGGAGACTTCATGTCCTCGCCTCCCTGGTTCCGGTCCATCAGACCGGCCTGGCGACACGGCCGAAGGCGGACCGCGCTGGTCCTCGGACTGACCCTGTCCATAGGGCTGCTTCCCTCCTATGTCCCCGAGGCCCTCGCCCACGACGGTCTGACCAGGCCCAAGACCCAGACCAGCCTCGACAAGCCGGTCCGCGGTCACAACGCCGCGGCCAAGGCCTTCAAGAAGACCGATCAGGCCAAGAAGGCCGCGGTCCGCACGACCCACAAGGCGCACTGGCCCAAGGCGGGCAGCGCCGAAGTGCAACTGTCCGGCAAGGCGGCGAGAGCCAACGGCCTGCCCCTGTCGGCCAAGACCGCCGGCGGGAGGAAGGGCGCCCACTCCGTACGGGTCAGCATGCTGGGGCGCGACGCCGCCCGGGCGGCGGCCGTGGACGGCATCCTGTTCACCCTCGCCCGTACCGACGGGGCCACCAGCAAGGGCGCCGCTCGCGTCACGCTGGACTACTCGAGCTTCGCCGGCGCTTACGGCGGCGACTACGCCTCCCGCATCCGGCTCGCGCAATATCCGGCGTGTGTCCTGACCACGCCGCGCAAGAAGTCATGCTCCACCCCGACGTACCTGAAGAGCAGCAACGACGCCCAGAAACAGACGGTCACTGCGACCGTCCAGGCGGCCGGCGACGCCTCCGGTCCGTCCAGCCAGTTGCTGGAATCCGGCTCCACCAACTCCTCGGCCACCGTCGTCGCGGCCACCGCGGGCAGCAGCGGTGACGGCGGTGACTACACGGCGACCAGCCTCGCGCCCTCCTCGCAGTGGGGCGTCGACGCCAGCTCCGGCGCGTTCACCTGGTCGTACCCCATGACCGTCCCGCCCGTCCCCGGCGGCCTGCAGCCGACCGTCGGACTGAGCTACAACTCGCAGTCCATCGACGGCCAGACGGCGACCACCAACAACCAGGGCTCGTGGGTCGGCCAGGGCTTCTCCTACGACCCCGGATACATCGAGCGCAGCTACAAGCCGTGCGCCGACGACGGCCACGACGACGCCAACGGTGACGAGTGCTGGGCCTTCGACAACGCCACTCTCTCCCTCACAGGAGGCACCTCCGGTCGGCTCGTCAAGGACGACAAGACCGGCGAATGGCGGGTCAGCTCCGACGACAACGCCAAGGTCGAGCACCTGACCGCCGCCACCAACGGTGACAACAACGGCGAGTACTGGAAGATCACCACTGCAGACGGCACCCAGTACTACTTCGGGCTCAACCACCTGCCCGGATACGCGAGCGGCAACGAGGCGACCAACTCCACCTGGACCGTTCCCGTCTACGGCGACGACTCGGGCGAGCCTTGCTACAAGGCCACTTTCGCCGACGCCTACTGCACGCAGGCCTGGCGGTGGAACCTCGACTACGTCGTCGACCCGCACGGCGATGCCATGTCGTACTTCTACGGCACGGAGACGAACTACTACACCCAGGGCCTGAAGACCACCGAGAACGGCAAGGCTTACATCCGGGGCGGCTACCTCAAGCGCATCGACTACGGTCAGCGCGACGGCAAGGCTTACTCGACCAAGCCGGCCGCCCAGGTACTCTTCAGCACCGCCGAACGCTGCGTCGGTTCACTGACGGACTGCTCCGCCGGCGCGCTCAAGGACGACACCGCCGCCGACTGGCCGGACGTCCCGTGGGACCAGAACTGCGCGAGCGGCACCAAGTGCCCCGGCCAGAACTCCCCGACGTTCTGGACCCGCAAGAAGCTCACCAAGGTCACCACGCAGATCCGCACCGGTGACGCGACGTACTCGCCGGTCGACGAGTGGAGCCTCACCCACGTCTTCACCGACAACGGCGACGGCTCCAAGTCCCTGTGGCTCAGCAAGATCGACCACGCCGGAAAGACCGGCACCGACGTCCCGGTCCCGTCCGTCGAGCTGTACGGCACCCAGCTGCCCAACCGCGTGGACGAGACCGGCGACAACCTCCAGCCGTTCTACCGCTTCCGCCTCTCCGGCGTGAAGAACGAGTCGGGCGGCGCGCTCAGCGTCAACTACGCCGACAACCAGTGCACGACCAGCAACGTCCCGGCCGAGGACTCCTCCACCAAGCGCTGCTTCCCCGTGAAGTGGAGCCCGCCGGGAGTCACCGACCCGATCACGGACTGGTTCCACAAGTACGTGGTCAGCTCGGTCGTCCAGACCGACCTGACCGGCCAGAACCCCGACCAGGTCACCTCGTACACGTACCTGGGCGACGCCGGCTGGCGCAAGACGCCCGCCGACGGCATCACCAAGTCCGAGGACCGCACCTGGAGCGACTGGCGCGGCTACGGCAAGGTGCAGGTGGTCACCTCCGCCGGCACCAACGACCCGTCCAACACCAAGACCGAGCACGTCTTCTTCCGCGGGCTCGACGGCGACGTCGACAAAGACGGCCACGCCCGCTCGGCCACGGTCACCGACTCCAACGGCGTCTCGTACGAGGACACCGACTGGAAGGCCGGCCAGGAGCTGGAGACGATCACCTACAACGGCTCCGCCGTCACCGAGAAGTCGGTGACCGTGCCGTGGACCGCGGTGACCGCCACCGAAACCCATGACTGGGGCACGAACACGGCCCGCTACGTGGACACCGGTTCGACCAACACGTACACCGCGCTCGCGGTGGGTGGGTGGCGACACGTCTCCTCGGCGACCAAGTACGACAGTGCGACCGGCCGCGAGATACAGTCCGCCGACTACGGTGAGGTCGGCGTCGCCGACAACCAGTGCACCCGCACCGAGTACGCGGACAGCGCGAGCGCGCACATCTACTCCCTGGTCTCGCGTGTGGAAACGGTCGGCGTCGACTGCGCCACCACTCCCGATCGCGCCAAGGACGTCATTTCCGACGTCCTGACCTACTACGACGGTTCAACGACGCTGGCCACCGCCCCCACCAAGGGCGATGTCACCATGACCAAGCGGCTGTCGGCACACGACGGCACGACGGCCACTTACCAGACGACCGCCGTGAGCACGTACGACGACTACGGCCGGCCGCTGGTCATGAAGGACGCGGACACCGCCTCGTCCTCGACCAAGTACACCTCCTCGACGGCGTACACCGACACCTACGGCCTGGCGACCAAGTCGACCGTCACCAATGTCGACGGCTGGACGACCACGACGGAGTACGCTCCGCAGTGGGGTCTGCCCACCGCGAAGACCGATGAGAACGGCAGGCGCACCGACCTCGCCTACGATGCCCTCGGCCGCCTGGTCTCGGTCTGGTTGCCGGACCGCCCCAAGGCGTCCGGCATCAGCCCGTCCCTCAAGTACGAGTACCTGATCCGCTCGGACGCCGGCCCCACCGCCGTGCACACCCAGAAGATCCAGGCCGACGGCAGCACGTACGGCAGCGAATGGGCCCTGTACGACGGCTTCCTGCGGCCACGCCAGCAGCAGACGGACGGACCGGGCGGCGGCCGTATGGTCGCGGACACCCTGTACGACGGTTCCGGCCGAGTGGTGAAGGTCAACGACACCTACTACACCTCCGGTGCCCCTTCCTCGACGCTGTTCAAGCCACTCAACGCCGACCTGGACGCGCAGACCGTCACCCAGTACGACGGCGCGGGCCGCACCACGGCGGCCATCACCGAGGTCCAGGGAACGGAGAAGTTCCGGACGACCTACGCATACGGCGGCGACCGCGTCACGACGACTCCACCGAAGGGAGGGGTCAAGACCACGGCCGTGACGGATGCCCGCGGGCAGACGACGGCGCAGATCCAGTACCCCGCCGACGGCGCCGCCGTCACCACGTCCTACCGTTACGACGCCGCCGGCCGGCTCACGAAGGTCACCGACGACAAGGGCAACAACTGGACATACACCTATGACCAGCTGGGCCGCAAGAAGACAGCAACCGATCCCGACACCGGCTCGTCGTCCTACACGTACGACGCCATGGACCGGCAGACCTCGGCCACGGTCAACGGGGACAAGACGTCCACGGTCTACGACGAGCTGGGCCGTGCCGTCTCCACCTGGCAGGGCGAGGCGAACACCGGCACCAAGCTGTCCGTGACCAAGTACGACACGGTCGACAAGGGCGAGCTGTACGGCGTCTACACGTACAAGAACGGCGCGGTCTACTCGTCGACGACCTACCCGGTCCTCGACCCGAACAACGACTACAAGCCGATCTCGACCAAGTACTACCTGTCCACGACGGCCGAACCACAGCTGGGCGGCACCTACCAGTACACCAACCAGTACAACCGGGACGGCACGGTCCAGGGCGAGGGACTTCCGGCCGCGGGCGACCTGCCCGCCGAGGCACTCTCGTACGTCTATGACGGCCTGCAGCGCCTGACCGGCGTGAACACCTCGCTCGCAGGCGGGAGCTACGTCACCGACGCGTCCTACTCGCCCACCTCGAACTTGGAGCAGCTGGAGCTGTCCACCGGTATCTCGGGGGCTCCGAAGACGTGGATCACGAACTCGTTCGAGGCGGGCACCGACCGGCTGACCAACTCGCGGGTGGATGTCGAGGGCGCGTCGAGCGTCGCCTACGACGCGAACTACACCTACGACGACGCCGGTGACATCCTCTCCATCGGCGACACCCCGACCGGTGGCACGAGTGACGTGCAGTGCTTCGCGTACGACGGTCTCGGACGCATGTCCTCGTCCTGGACGTCCTCCGTGGCGTCCAACGACGCGAAGGGCACGGGCAGCACGGACACGTCCTGCGCGTCGGGCGCCTCGCCGTCCACGGTGGGGGGCGTCACGCCTTACTGGACGGACTACGGCTACGACTCGATAGGCAACCGCACCAGCGAGGTCCGGCACGGATTGAACGGCACCCCGACCTCCAGCCGCACGTACGCGTACGGCAAGGGCTCGGGACCAAACGGCCAGGACTCCGGTCCGCACACCGTGTCGTCGATCGTCCAGAAGACGGACGCCACGGCCACCACCCCGGAGGTCACCTCCCAGGACACCTACGGCTACGACGCCACCGGCAACACCATCAAGCGCGTCCTGGACGGCGACACCCAGTCGCTGGCCTGGGACAAGCAGGGTGAGCTGACCACGGTCACCAACGCCGACGACTCGGTGACGACGTACCAGTACGACGCCGCGGGCACCCGGATCCTCCGGGACACCCCGACCGGGAAGACGTTCTACCTGCCGGGCATGGAACTGGACCTGGACAAGTCCACGTCCAAGGTGACGGCGACGCGCTACTACAGCTTCGGCGACACCACGGTGGCGATGCGGGAGGCGGACGGCGTTCACTTCCTCGCCTCGGACCACCAGGGCACGGCCGATCTGGCCGTCGACGCCAAGACGGGCGCGACCACCCGCCGCCGCTCCGACCCGTTCGGCAACGCGCGGGACGAGTCCTCGTCCTCCGGTTCCGGCTGGGTCAACGACAAGGGTTTCGTCGGCGGCACCATCGAGGCGTCCACCGGCCTGATCACCCTCGGCGCACGCGAGTACGACGCGGACACGGGCCGCTTCATCTCGGCCGACCCGATCGTCGACTACACCGACCCGCAGCAGATCAACGGCTACGCCTACGCCAACAACAGCCCCGTGACGTACAACGACGCGTCGGGTCTGCGGGCGGCGAACTGCCACGGCGGCTGGTACCAGTGCGGGCCTGGGAAGTCGAAGCACCGGGGCGAGTGGGTTGACAACACGGCCGGCTTCGACGACAGCGGTTCAGGCGGCAGCACGACGTACACGCCGGCGCAGGCCCAGGCCGACGCCGCCAAGTTCGACGAGTACAGCGCCAAGGAGAAGGCGATCGCGGTCGCCAAGGAACTCGGCAAGATCGTCGCCGACGAACTCGGCATCACGGACGCCCTGGACTGCTTCACCACAGGCGCCCTGGGGGCATGCGGCAACACGGCCATCAACGTCGCGTCCTCGTTCCTCGGTGGCGGCCCGCTTGCCAAACTGGCCAAGAAGTACCTCTTCCGCTGGGACAAGGCAGCAGCCCTGGCCAAGCGCATCGTGAACCTCGGCAAGGACCTGATAGGCGCCTTCAAGGACTGGCGCAAGAGCCGCAAGGAAGCGAAGGCTCTGGAAGAGGCGGCCAAGGGATGCAAGGAGGCCAACAGCTTCACACCAGAAACTCTGGTGCTGATGGCCGACGGGTCCAAAAAGAAGATCGCGGACATCAGGATCGGCGACAAGGTCCTGGCCACCGACCCCGAGACCGGGAAAACCAAGACCGAGACCGTCACTGCCGAGATCAAGGGCACCGGCCTCAAGCACCTGGTCAAGGTCACCGTCGACACCGACGGCAAGAAGGGATCCAAGACGGCGTCGGTCACCGCGACCGACGGCCACCCGTTCTGGGTCCCGGCACTCCACGCCTGGCTCCGCGCTACGGACCTCAAGTCCGGCGAGTGGCTGCGCACGAGCGCCGGCACACGGGTCCAGATCACCGCGGTCACCCGCTGGACGGTCCTGACAGCGACGGTGCACAACCTCACGATCAGTGAGCTGCACACGTACTATGTGCTGGCGGGGCCTACGTCAGTCCTCGTTCATAATGCCAACGGTGATGCGTGCCAACTGCCGCTCTTCGTACTCAAAGACGGTGAGACCTCTTCTGCTGCACAAATAGCAAACAGCACGCCCGGCGGGGGGACCCGAGTCGGGCAGGCCGACAAGAGGCAAGAGCTACTAGATGCAGCAGACGGAGATTATCAATGCTGGAGGTGCGGGATGCGTACAAGCAATCCAGGCAATATGCATCTCGGGCACAAGAATGTTCCGACGTCGCGCGGTGGAAATCTTGCGGACGACAACGTCTGCCTAGAAGGTGCCGCTTGTAACCTCAGTGCAAACAATCGCGGTGGTGCCAAACCGGGTAGGTCATGTGCCGAGCGAGGAAGCTGCGGCGCACCGTATGGGAGAAGTGATTAGGAGTGTCCTCCTAGTGGAATCAAGGAATCGGCGGACCGTCCGCCTACTGGCAGGGAAGAAGACTTCCGGAGAGCCGGTCTTCGAGAGTGTTCTGGGTGATGCTCCTGACGGATGCAACGAGTTCAGAGTGCTTGCTACGCCAGGGCTCGTACTGGGTGTCGCGGCAGGGGACCGCCTGAGAGTGGATGAAGGCTCGGGTACGTTCGAGATCCTTTCTCGTGGTGGGAACGTTTCCATCCAGTTCTACGGCTCTCAGGCGGCTGCTGATTCCCTGCTCTCGAAAATTGAGACGCTTGGTGGGTGGCTAGATGGTCACAAGTCCGGCCTCTGGATCTTCACTATCTCCGCAGCAGGTGGATTCACGGAATTGGAAAGAGTTTTGAATTCAGTGACAGAAGACCACTCTGGTGTCGAATGGTATTACGGGAATGTCTATGACGAGAAGGACGGTGTCACGCCCTTGAACTGGTGGAAGTGAGCTCCTCTAGCCCGTTGGCGTGGCATGAGGGCGGCTTATCTCTAGTCTTTCGGAACGGCTCGCCATTGAATGATGGCGGGCCGCTTCAGCTGTCAGAGCAATTTTTAGTTGTAGTCGACGGTGCTCTCAGACCCTGGCTTTTCCAGTCAAAGCGAGTATCGGAATCCAAGCCGGCAAGTCGAAGTGGTCCGGGCGGTGGATGCGGTTCTCGGCCCGGTCCGTAACCGGTGGGGTAGCTCAAGCTCGGCGATCGGCCCGCCATGGTGTTGGTGGCGAGCGGAGCCGCAACTGGTTTCGGGGTGCGGCCGTTTCTTCCTGGTGATGAGCCGCAAGTCCTCGGGGTAACTGGTAGCCGTTCAGAACGCCGCCGGCGAGTTCAGCGCCCCAGGGGTCGTCGGATTTTGCCGCCAGTCTCTGCGACCGGTTCACCCGCGCTATCGCGTGGCTGCGGAGTCCACGATCGGCGGCACTCCGTAGAATTCCAGGGTCGCTCGTCACGCAGCCGACGACCGACGTCGGGACCATAAAGACTGCTTCAGGGACTCCATCAGACTGGGGTCAGCTCGGTCTCCATCCAGTGCGACAGCCAGGGCCAGGTTTAGCAGGATCTTGCCCGGATCGTGTGCCGCCCGAGCCTTCCTCCGCGTGCGTCAGCGCCGTTGATATCGCCGTGGCCAAGCTGGCCCTGCGGACGGTCTCGACCAGCAATACGCCTCGACCTGCAAGACCACCCAGAGGGAAGTCTGGTCGACCCACTCATTTCATAATGGTGGCTTTTCGGGCGGTCTGTGCAACCCCAGTTCAGCGACATGGCGAACACACAGCTTCACTGAGCCGAGACGCGTCCGCCAAGATCCAGCGTCCCGTTCAACGAACGTCTCCTGCCCTCGCGCCGCACGTCAAACCCGCGCAGAGCCGGTGTCATCCGGCCCTGCGCGGCGAGGTCAGCCGTCGGTCACGGTGTGGCGTGCGGTCCGTCGGCGAGCATGCGGTCTACGACTCGCGCTGTCGCGAGGCCGTCCCCGGGCTCGCAGAAGTCCCGCACGAACTGGGCGTACTTCTCCCGGTACTCCGCTTCGACGGCATTGACGTCGCGCAGCGCCTTGACCAGGTCCTCGGAGGTCTCCAGCAGTGGACCGGGTGCTCGGGTGGTGAAGTCGAAGTACAAGCCGCGCAGTGAGTCCCGGTAGTGCTCCAGGTCATAGGTGAAGAACAGCATCGGCTTGCCCGAGTGCGCGAAGTCGAAGAGCGCCGAGGAATAGTCGGTGACCAGGACATCGGTCACGAGGTAAAGGTCGGCGATGTCGGGGTAGCGGGTGACGTCCCACACGAAGCCCTGGCCGGCGCCCGGTACGTTGTCGTGGACCCTCGGGTGCTTGCGGACGAGCAGCACATGGTCGTGACCGAGTTCGGCCTGGGCCGCGGCCAGGTCGATGCGCAGATCGAGTTTGTACAGCTTGCTCGCGTGCCGCTGGTCCTCCCGCCAGGTCGGGGCGTAGAGCACCACCTTCTTGCCCTCGGGCAGGCCGAGTTGCTCCCTGACCCGCGCGGCCCGTGCGTCACGGTCAGCGGCGTGGAAGGCGTCGTTGCGCGGATAGCCGCTTTCGAGCATGTCGCCTTCGATGCTGTACGCCCTGCGCATGATCTCCGTGGTGTACGCGTTCGGCGACACCACGAAGTCGAACTGCCGGTAGCTGTGCGGCAGTCCGGCGATGTAGGCGGGACTCGACTGCGCCGTACCGAGGAGGTCCTTGCCGATCTTCTTCAGCGGCGTGCCGTGCCAGGTCTGCACGACCCGCTGCCCGGGGCGGGTGAGGAACCAGTCGCCGATCATCGTGTTGACGACGACGTAGCGGCTGCGCGCCAGTGCCTCGTACCACTCGCGGCTGCCCATGCTCACCGCATGCGCTCCCGCCGGCATCTCGGGCAGGCCCCCGTCCTGGGTCCAGACGTGCTCGACCTCGACCCCCCGGCGTACCAGCTCCTCGTAGACCGCCCGCGGGGAGTCCGAGAACTGCCTGCCCTCGAGGCTCATGTAGACCACGGCGTCGCGCAGGGGGAGCTTGCGCTGCTCGTTGAAGTAGATCTCGCGCAGCATGCGCTGCCGGTAGGCGCCGTGCTCATCGGGGCCGAGCAGTCGTTCCGGCTCGATGAAGAGGCGGTCGAAGTAGCGGCGGTCGACGGTGAAAGTGCGCTGCGGGCTGCTGAAGGTCAGGGGTAGTTCCTGCACCTGCTCCGGACGCAAGGTGACCGGTACGTCCGCGGACTTGTCCCAGGCGTCCGCGTCGCGGAAGAACAGGTACCAGCGGCCGGGGCACAGGGGTAGCTCGGGGCCGTTCGCCTGCGGGGCCGCCTCGGGGTCGACTCGGACCGTGAATCGCCCGTCGACGAGCTCGACCGGCAGCTCCTTCTCCTCGAAGCGGACCCCGTGGCGCAGGATGACCTTCTTCCCGGCCGCTTCCTCTCCGGGATACGTCCCCTCGAGTACAAGCTCCCCCGACTCCGTCACGGTCATCGCATCCACCACGGGTCGGACGGCGCGCGTTGCGAGCTGGAGCTTGCCGGGCCCGTCGCGGTGGACGGCCAGCTCGCGACCGGAGGAAATCACGTGCCTGCTGGTCGTGAAGCCCTCGGCGAGCAGAGCCGCCTGGCCCCGGCCGTCGGCTCCCCTCAAGGCCACCTTGAGCTGCCGGGTCCTGGTTCCCGGCAGGTCGTCGGCGGTCACCTGGGCGAGATCGAAGACCGACTCGTAGCGCCGGAACGCGTCAGGGGAACCGGACAGGGGAGTGAGTGGGCTGTCGAGTCTGGCTTCGCCTTCGCCGATGCTCACGGCCGTGGGGGCCTTGGCGCCGCTCCGTGCCCTCGTGACCAGGCGCAGCTCGCCGTCCGCGACGGTGCAGGACTCTACCTCGACAGAGGGCTCCTGCACCGTGATGCTCACGGCGTTCTGGGTGAAGCCGATCACGAGACGTGAACCGTCCGCGAGATGGCGCACCTGGTTGTGACCGGCGCTGCCCGCGTCCCGCTGGCGCACCCGCGCGCCGTAGGGCCCGCCCGGTCCCGGGATCCCGATGTACAGGAACCACTGGCCGGCACCTTGCTCGGCGAGCTCGCGCAGTCGACGGGCGGAGACGACGACTTCGAAACCCGTGCGGTCGTAGCAGTGCAGGGCCTGCCCGGAGGCGACGGTGGCTTGCTCGCTGCGCGTGCGTCGCATGCGGAGCTTGACGCGCCGGCCGGTCTCGCCGTCCTCCAGTACCGCGAACCGGCCGACGATGCGGCCCGAGGGACGCGGCAGGTTCGCGACAAACGCGTAGCCTTCCCACACCAGATCGTCGCCGCGCCAGCCGACCGAGGTGAGCTGCGCCGTCACCGGCAGGTCGGGAGGGGTGAGCGCGGCTATCCGTTCAGGCAGCGTCAGGCGAGGCAGTCCCGGCAGTGTCAGCCGGGGGTGCCGGGCGCCTGCCACGACGAAGGCGTTCGGGTTCCTGCGCTGGTACCGGACCACCTCGACAAGATCCTCAGCACGCCCCTCGGCGGCGAGATGCCATATGACGCGCTCGAGCGGAGGGAGGTCAGTGAGCGCCCCCTCGCCATGGGTGTCGAGCAGCTCCCTCGCCGCGGCACGCAACTCCTCGCGCTCGTCCTGCGAGCTTTCGGGAAAGAACCGCAGGATCCCCCGTACCCTGGCCGACGCGAGATCGGCGAGAGACTGCGCCATGAGCAACGCCCTTCTTCAACGTGCCTGTGAACTCCAAGCCAGCGCACGTTAGCCGAGTCACTCGTGTACCGCACGCTTCGCGTGACGACAGTGCGAGCACATGTGTGCGTGGACGCCTCGGCAATGACCCCGTCCGAACCGCGCCGTCAAGTCGGTCGGGTAGTACAGGCCGCGGACGGGAGCGCCTCTGGTATGGGGTGCATAGTACCGGGGCCCCGGTTCCACACCCGCACCGCATATCAGAGCACGACGGACCGGAACCTCGTACCGCCTTCTCCGCTCCCCACCCGCTCTCCGCGAGAAAACCCGGAGCGAGTGATCGTCCCTCGACAACCCGCTGATCAGCGCATTCGCTGCCAGTGATCACTGGCGTTGTGTGTGCAGTCGGTGAATCCCTGTTACCGACGGGTACACAAACGGGCCGTCGCGGCATACCCTGCGCCTCATGACGGACTCGCAGGCCCCGGAGAAGACGGGCACCGGCAGCAACCCCCTCGCGCCCGCGCCGGAAGGCGCCCGTACCGCCGCCGACGTGGTCACGCCCGAGCTGGTGGCGCAGCTCACCAAGGGCGTCGTCGGCTCCGGCCGTACCGCCAGTCACACGCCGTTCACCGGCGAGAAACTGGCCGACCTGCCCGAGTCCACCCCCGAGGACGTCCAGCGGGCCTTCGAGGCCGCGCGCGCCGCCCAGTCCGTGTGGGCGAAGACGCCGGTACGGCAGCGGGCCGCCGTCCTCCTCCGCTTCCACGACCTGCTGCTGGAGCGGCAGGCCGAGGTGCTCGACCTCGTGCAGCTGGAGACCGGCAAGGCCCGCCTGCACGCGCACGAGGAGGTGCAGGCCGTCGCCGTCGCCGCCCGGCACTACGGCCGCCGCGCCGCCGCCTACCTGCGGCCCAAGCGGCACACCGGCGCGATCCCGACCCTCACCAAGGTCACCGAACTGCGCCATCCGCGCGGTGTCGTCGGCCAGATCGCCCCCTGGAACTACCCGCTCGAACTGTCCGTCGGCGACGCGCTGCCCGCCTTCGTCTCCGGCAACGCCGTCGTGATGAAGCCGGACACCGAGACCTGCCTCACCGCCCTGTGGGCCCGCGACCTGCTCGTCGAGGCGGGCCTGCCGGCCGACGTCTTCCAGGTCGTCCTCGGCGAGGGCCCGGTCGTCGGCCCCGAACTGGTCCGGCACGCCGACTACGTCTCCTTCACCGGCTCCACCCGCACCGGCCGCGAGGTCGCCGTCGGCGCCGCCTCCCGCCTGGTCGGCGTCTCCCTCGAACTCGGCGGCAAGAACGCCATGCTGGTCCTCGACGACGCCGACATCGAGAAGGCCGCCGCGGGCGCGGTCCGGGCCTGCTTCTCCTCCGCCGGCCAACTGTGCATCTCCATCGAGCGGCTGTACGTCCACGAGTCGGTCGCCGACGCCTTCCTGGAGCGCTTCGCCGCCCGCACCCGGGCCATGCGGCTCGGCAACTCCCTCGCCTACGGCGCCGACATGGGCTCGCTCGTCGGGGAACGGCAGCTGAAGACCGTCGAACGGCACGTCGAGGAGGCCGTCGCCAAGGGCGCCAAGGTGCTCGCCGGCGGCACCGCCCGGCCCGACATCGGCCCCTACTTCTTCGAGCCCACGGTCCTCGACGGCGTCGAGGACTCCATGGCCGTCTGCGAGGAGGAGACCTTCGGACCGGTCGTCTCCGTCTACCGATTCGGCAGCGACGACGAGGCCGTCGAGCGCGCCAACGCCACGCCGTACGGACTGAACGCGTCCGTGTGGACGAGCAGCGCCCGCCGCGCCCGCGACGTCGCCTCCCGCCTGCGCACCGGCACCGTCAACGTCAACGAGGGCTACGCACCGGCCTACGGCAGCGTCCAGTCCCCGATGGGCGGCATGAAGGACTCCGGCCTCGGCCGCCGCCACGGCTCCGAGGGCATCCTCAAGTACACCGAGGCCCAGACCATCGCCCACCAGCGCCTGCTGCCGATGGCGCCCTCCCTGGGCATGTCGGACGAGGGGTACGCCCGCTTCATGAGCACGAGCCTGAGGGCCATGAAGGCACTCCGGTTCCGCTAGCCACCAACCGGGTCACCGTCCGGTGGCCGGCCCCCGTCCCGACGAGGAGAGCACGTGTCGCAGGAGAAGTCCGTCCAGACCCGGGACGAGGACGCGTACGACGATGGGTACGACTATGACGTCATCGTGGTCGGATCGGGATTCGGCGGCTCCGTGTCCGCCCTGCGCCTGACCGAGAAGGGCTACAGGGTGGGCGTCCTGGAGGCCGGCCGCCGCTACACCCGCGACACCCTGCCCAAGAACTCCTGGGACCTGAAGAACTACCTGTGGGCCCCCAGGCTCGGCATGTTCGGCATCCAGCGCATCCACCTGCTCGGCAACGTCATGGTGCTGGCCGGCGCGGGCGTCGGCGGCGGCTCGCTCAACTACGCCAACACCCTCTACGTCCCGCCGAAGGCCTTCTTCGACGACCCCCAGTGGCGGGGCATCACCGACTGGCAGGAGGAGCTGAAGCCGTACTACGACCAGGCCCAGCGCATGCTCGGCGTCCGGCTCAACCCCACCATGACCCCCTCCGACGTGCACCTGAAGGCCGCGGCGCAGCGGATGGGCGTCGGCGACACCTTCCACATGGCACCCGTCGGCGTGTTCTTCGGCGACGGCAAGGACGCCGACGGCAAGGCGAAGGCCAGGCCGGGCGGCGAGGTGAACGACCCGTACTTCGGCGGCGCCGGGCCGTCCCGCAAGGCGTGCACCGAGTGCGGGGAGTGCATGACGGGCTGCCGGCACGGCGCGAAGAACACCCTCAACGAGAACTACCTCTACCTCGCCGAGAAGGCGGGCGCGGTGGTCCACCCCATGACGACCGTCGTGTCGGTCACCGACGACTCCCGCGGCGGCTTCGCGGTCGCGACCCTGCCCACGGACCAGAAGAAGAAGGGCAAGGACCGCATCCTCACCGCCCGCAAGGTCGTCATCGCGGCCGGCACCTACGGCACGCAGACCCTGCTGCACCGGATGAAGGCGGGCGGCCAGCTGCCGTACGTCTCCGCCCGGCTCGGCGACCTGACCCGCACGAACTCCGAGGCCCTGGTCGGCGCGCAGACCGACAACCGCCGCTACCGCAAGGCGACCGGCGCGCCGAGGGCCGACTTCACGCGCGGCGTCGCCATCACCTCCTCCGTCCACCCCGATGAGAACACCCACATCGAGCCGGTCCGGTACGGCAAGGGCTCCAACTCGATGGGCGGCCTGTCGATCCTCCAGGTGCCGTACGCCGAGGGCTCCTCACGGGTGCTCGGCTGGCTGGCGAACGCGGCCCGGCACCCGATGCTGGTCGCCCGCTCGCTGTCCAACCGGCGCTGGTCGGAGCGGACGATCATCGGCCTGGTGATGCAGTCGCTGGACAACTCGCTGACGACCTACCTGAAGCCCGGCGGCGTCGGCAAGGGCCTGCTCACCGCGCGGCAGGGGCACGGCGCCCCCAACCCCAAGCAGATCAAGGCCGCCTCCGAGGCCGCCACGGTCCTCGCCGACGAGATCAACGGCTTCGCCGGCAGCAACGTCGGCGAGCTGATGGGCACCCCGCTGACCGCGCACTTCCTCGGCGGCTGCCCCATCGGCGACTGTGCCGAGACCGGCGTGATCGACCCGTACCACCGGCTGTACGGCCACCCCGGCATCTCGGTGGTGGACGGTGCGGCGGTGTCGGCGAACCTGGGCGTCAACCCGTCGCTGACGATCACGGCGCAGGCCGAGCGGGCGATGTCGTACTGGCCGAACAAGGGCGAGGAGGACCCGCGTCCGGCGCCGGGGGCGGCGTACGAGCGGCTGAAGCCGGTCGAGCCGCTGCGGCCGGCGGTCCCGGCGGAGGCGTTCGGCGCGCTGCGCCTGCCCTTCCTGGGGATGCCGACGGTGCCGCCCAAGGAGTAGACCGGCGGGGGCGTAGGGGCCGGAATGGGCATGGGGCCACGGGTGCGGGAGGCCGGCCGTCGGCGCGTGAAGGGCCACGACGAGGGACCTGCGTCCCCCTCCGAACGCAGGTCCCTCGGTCTTACCGTTTTTGTGATCCGGTAGCAGGTTTGATCAGCGAGAACACAGGAAGGTTGCACGGCCTCCGACACCTCTTCGTGTGTCCCGCGTCACATACGCCTCGCCTGCGCACGACGAAGGGCCCCGCGGCAGTGCCGGCCGCGGGGCCCTTCTTTCGTCAGCACCGGCGTCGGGGTGCGCCGGTGCCCGGGGAGCGGCGCCGGGGGGAGGTGCGCCGCGTGGATGGTCGTGGGTGGTCGTGCCGGGGTCGTGCGGGGTTCGTGGGCGTCGTACGGTGGGCGTCGTGGAGGGGCTCGATCCGTCTGCGCGGGGACTCGGGGAGCTGCTGCGCATCGGTGCTGAACGGTTCCGCCGGCCGGCCCCGGGCGTCCCCGGAGCCGGCCGTTCTCTTGGATGACCGGGCTGCTGTCCCCTGCCGTCCGGTCACGTCCTGGAGCGAGGTCCCACGGCGTACGGCACGACCCGTACGCCTCATCGCCCCAGCGAGCCACGCGTGGTTCTGTCGGGCCCGCCCCTGGCTGGCACGGACACCTGGCTCAACGAAGGGGTGCGCCGGCCGGTCACGGCGCCGTACGGGTGAGAGCGGTCCCGAACTCAGATACGACCCCGGCACAGCTCCAGCAGGGTCATCGCCAGCGCCGTACCCGGCTTGCCCAGGGCGTCCCGGAAGTGGCCGAGCACCTCCATCTCCCGCGACAGGCTCACCCGCCGGCCACCGGAGGCGATACGGGTCTCCTGGATGACGGCCGAGACGGCCATCCGTTCCTGGATCAGGCCGATGATCCGGTCGTCGAGCGCGTCGATCCGCGCGCGGGCGTCCGCGATGGACGCGCCGGCCCTGATGTCCTCCGTGCTGCCTTCGGTGATGTCTTCCGTGGTCGTGGTCATGTCGGGGCCTCCTGGTGAGTACGGCTGACGGCTGCCCCGAAGCGACAGAGCCCGGAAACGCCAGGCGCCCCGGACCTTGTCGGCCCGGGGCGCCTGGGAAGTCGCTTGGCGTTCGCTCAAGCAGCTCGACCATGGCAGCCGGCGAGCCGGTTGCCATAGGTAAAGAGGAAGGTCGAGTGCGTGAGCATGGCGCACAGTATGCCACGACGCCGCAGCATGGGCGGCCCGCCCGGCCCGTTAGAATCGGAGACACAGACCCCGCCCAGACCGCCGGAAGGCCAGGCACCCCGTGTCATCGACCCCCGCTGCCGCCACTCCCGACACCGTCCTGGTCGTCGACTTCGGCGCGCAGTACGCCCAGCTCATCGCCCGTCGCGTCCGCGAGGCGCGGGTCTACAGCGAGATCGTGCCGAGCACCATGCCGGTCGCCGAGATGCTCGCCAAGAACCCCGCGGCGATCATCCTCTCCGGAGGCCCCTCCTCGGTCTACGAGGAAGGCGCCCCCCGCCTGGACCGCGCCCTCTTCGAGGCCGGCGTCCCCGTCTTCGGCATGTGCTACGGCTTCCAGCTGATGGCACAGACCCTGGGCGGCACGGTGGACAACACCGGCGCCCGCGAGTACGGCCGCACCGACCTGCACGTCTCCCGGACCTCCTCCACCCTCTTCGAGGGCACCCCCGCCGAGCAGGCCGTGTGGATGTCGCACGGCGACGCCTGCTCCGCCGCCCCCGAGGGCTTCTCCGTCACCGCCTCCACCGACGTCGTCCCGGTCGCCGCCTTCGAAAACGACGAGAAGAAGCTGTACGGCGTCCAGCACCACCCGGAGGTCATGCACTCCACGCACGGCCAGCAGGTCCTGGAGCACTTCCTGTACCGCGGTGCCGGCCTCAAGCCGGACTGGACGACCGGCAACGTCATCGACGAGCAGGTCGCCGCGATCCGCGAGCAGGTCGGCGACAAGCGCGCCATCTGCGGCCTGTCCGGCGGCGTGGACTCCGCCGTCGCCGCCGCCCTCGTCCAGAAGGCCATCGGCTCCCAGCTGACCTGCGTGTACGTCGACCACGGCCTGATGCGCAAGGGCGAGACCGAGCAGGTCGAGAAGGACTTCGTCGCCGCGACCGGTGTCCAGCTGAAGGTCGTCGACGCCGAGGAGCGCTTCCTCACCGCCCTCAAGGGGGTCTCCGACCCCGAGGAGAAGCGGAAGATCATCGGCCGCGAGTTCATCCGCGTTTTCGAGCAGGCGCAGGCCGAGATCATCGCCGACGCCGGCCCGGCCGTCGAGTTCCTCGTCCAGGGCACCCTGTACCCGGACGTCGTCGAGTCCGGCGGCGGCACCGGCACCGCCAACATCAAGTCCCACCACAACGTGGGCGGCCTCCCCGAGGACCTCGAGTTCCAGCTCATCGAGCCGCTGCGCAAGCTGTTCAAGGACGAGGTCCGCATGGTCGGCCAGGAGCTGGGCCTGCCCGAGGAGATCGTCCAGCGCCAGCCCTTCCCGGGCCCCGGCCTCGGCATCCGCATCGTCGGCGAGGTCACCAAGGAGCGCCTGGACCTCCTCCGCGAGGCCGACGCCATCGCCCGCGAGGAACTGACCGCGGCCGGCCTGGACCGGGACATCTGGCAGTGCCCGGTGGTCCTCCTCGCCGACGTCCGCTCGGTCGGCGTCCAGGGCGACGGCCGCACCTACGGCCACCCCATCGTCCTGCGCCCGGTCTCCTCCGAGGACGCCATGACCGCCGACTGGTCCCGGCTGCCGCACGAGGTGCTGGCGAAGATCTCCACCCGCATCACCAACGAGGTCCGGGACGTCAACCGCGTCGTCCTCGACGTGACCTCCAAGCCCCCGGGCACCATCGAGTGGGAGTGACCCTCGGGCGGGCCCGGCCCGCCTGAGGCGCGCGCCCCCTCGGCGACGAGAACGGGTGCACAGAGGTGGAACGGCTACGGCGGTTCCACCTCTTTCTTCACACCACAGCCCTGCCCATTTGGGCTGACCGACGGTAACTTCCGGACCGTACAGCAAACCCAGTGCTGGAGGACCGATGCACGGGCCGACCCCACCGCTGCCGCTGCCCACCGACCAGCTGCAGTTCGCCATGCCGCCGATGCACGACTCGGTCGACGACGAACGCCGCCACCGCAAGGAACGCCTCGCAGGCGCCCTGCGGATCTTCGGCCGGGCCGGCTTCGAGGACGGCGTGTCCGGGCACATCACCGCCCGGGACCCCGAATTCACCGACTGCTTCTGGGTCAACCCGTTCGGCATGCCGTTCCGGCACGTCACCGTCGGCGATCTCGTCCTCGCCAACCAGGACGGACAGGTCGTCGAGGGCCGCTACCACGTCAACCAGGCCGCGTTCACCGTGCACGCCCAGGTCCACGCCGCCCGCCCCGACGTCGTCGCCGTCGCCCACTGCCACTCCGTGCACGGCCGCGCCCTGGCCGCCCTCGGCGAGTTGATCGACCCCATCACCCAGGAGAGCTGCGCCTTCTACGAGGACCTCGCGCTGTACGACGCCTACAGCGGCGTCACCGTCGACGCCGGCGAGGGCCGTCGCATCGCGGGCGCGCTCGGCTCCCGCAAGGCGCTCGTGCTGCGCAACCACGGGCTGCTGACCGTCGGGGACTCGGTGGACGCGGCCGCCTGGTGGTTCCTGTCCCTGGAACGGTCCTGCCAGGTGCAGTTGCTGGCCAGGGCCGCCGGCCGCCCGGTCCTCATCGACCACCGGCAGGCCGTCGCCACCCGGGAGCAGCTCGGCGGCGACCTGGTGGCCTGGATCAACTACCAGCCGCTCTGGCAGGACATCAGCCGCGGCGAACCCGACCTGCTCAGCTGACCCGTCCGGCCATCAGGCCTTCAGCCGAACCCCTTGAGCACGGCCGCCTTGGCCAGCGCGAACTCGTCGTCCGTGAGCACTCCGTCCCGGCGCAGCTCGCCCAGCTCCCGCAGCCGGCGCAGCAGCACGTCATGGTCCGCGCACGGCCCTGCCGGCCCGCACAGCCCAGCCTGCCCGCACGGCCCGGGCACGGGGGTCTGGGGGCGGTCCGGGACGGCGTACGCCTCGCCGGTACGGGTGGAGGGGTGCGGCAGCCGGTGGGTGACGGCCGCCGCCACCAGGGCCGTCAGCAGATCGCGCCGGACGCTGCCCCACAGGTCCAGGGTGAAGGGGTCCCGCTCGGGCGGCAGCTTCGAGAACATCGTCTCGCGGGTCACGAACCGCAGGAACCCGTCCTCGTAGCCGGAGTTGGGCAGCCACTCGACCTGCACCAGGTCGCCGAGGCCGATGATCCGCGGGCCGGTCGCGCGTTTGACCCGGTCGGAGGTGTCCGCCCAGTCGATGCGCACCTGGGTGCCGTCGAAGGAGACCGTGCCGTCGGAGGACCGCACCGAGACCGGCACCGGCGGGCCCGGCAACAGATAGCCCGCCGTGGGCTCCTTGGGCACCTGGTCGAGGAACAGCGCGTGCCGGATCTCCTCCGCGACGTACTCCGCGACCCCGGAGCGGTCCGCGTCCACCGTCAGCCGGTAGGGGTCGGCGGCCTCCGGCAACCGGCCGCCCGTCGCCTGCAACAGCGGGTCGGCGCCCTCGCGCAGCCGCATCCGCAGCCGGCCGCGTTTGCGCTCCGGTTCGAAGCAGACGGCCGACACCGCTTCCAGGGGCACGGCGATCTCCCCGTACGTCTGCCGCAACAGCGGGACGGAGCGGTGGAGTCCTGGAGCGATCCGGATCGTGCTGCCGTCGAAGGCCCAGGTCCCGTCCCGCTGGATGATCTCGGCCATACGGGAATTCTCCCAGCCGGGTCAACACGCCGGCCCGGCCTTCACCCGCCCTGACCCGGACCGGCCGTTCCGGGCACCCCGGTGTAGGGCACAATGCGCTCTCGTCACAGGGGAGTTGCACGGCGCTGAGGCGGCCCGCCGAACGGGTCGCCCGCCGTGACTCGGGTCGAGGGGAAGGCGGGCGTCGGGCGTGGCGGTGCAGGAGGCGAGACAGGATGCGGCGACAGGTGCCGAGCGGACCCACAAGGGCGGCTGCACCTGCGGGGACTGTCCGCACGGGGCCCGGGAGGGGCATCGGCGGGCCGTCGCCGCGTTCCTGCGCCGGCGCGACGAGTTCGCGGCCGGACAGGGCCTGCCGGCGGCCGTCGCGCACTCGGCCTCCGCGTCCCGGCAGTGGGTCTCGGAGGAACTGACCCAGCGGGCGGACGCGGTCGCGGAGCGCGGCCGGACCGAGGGCGAGGCGTGGCTCGCCCGGCTGTGGCCGCGCACGGCCTGCGCGGTCTGGGGTGCCGTCGTCGTCCTGCTGATCAGCGAGGCCCTCACCGCGATCGGCGCGGGCTGGAGCCACGCGCGCACCGCCGCGCTGCTCGCCGCCCTCGTCACCGGCGCCGCCCTGACCGCCGCGTCCTGGTTCCACCGGGCCCGTGGCGGGGCACTGGCGCCGGTGATCGGCGAGGACAACCGGATGTCCACCTCCCGTACGGTCGCCGCGTGCTGGGCGCTGTTCGCCGGTTACACGGTCCTGCTGCTGGCGGCCCGGCTGGCCGTCGCCTCCGACCCCGCCGAACGCGACGCGCTGCTCGCCGGGCTCGGCCTCGCGCGCGGGGCGGGCCTGGTGACCGTCCTCGCCGTGGTCTGCGGCGTCGCCGTGCTGGTCCGCCGGGTCGTCGGACTGCGCGTCCTCACCCAGCGGCTGCAGAAGGTCCCGGCCCACCGGCCGTACGCCGCCGACCTGTTGACGGACGACGCCGGCCGGGGTGCCTTCGCCGACCTCCAGTACGTCGCCCTGCACGCCGCCGCGCTGCTGTTCACCGCCGTACGGCTGGCCCGCCGCCCGGACCGGCTGCCCGACCTGCCCTGGGGCCTGGCGGTGCTGGTGCTCGTCTCGGCCGCGACCTACCTGGCCGGCAAGTACGCCGAGGGCAGCCGTGCCGTGATCTTCTCCGTGGTCCGCAGCCGCGAGCCCGGGGACCTGGACGGGCCGATCCGCACCGGCGACGACATCGAGATCCGCGGCACCGGCTTCGTCCCGCCCGGGGCGCGGAGCGCCGACCGGCTGGCCCGGATGGTCGTCCGCATCGGCCCGGTCGACGTCCACGTCCCGCTGGTCCCCGTCACCGGCGGCTTCAGCAACCCCACGGACACGGTGCTGACCGTCCCCGTGCCCGCCGAGGTGGAGCCCGGCTCCGTGGAGATCCAGGTGGTGACCGCGGCCGGCGTGGCCACCAACCGCTGCATCGTCCAGATCACGGAGTGAGGGCGGCGAGAGCGGCGTGAGCCGTGAGGACCAGGAGAGCCGTGAGAAGGGGGAGCAGAGGGAGAACAGGGAGAACGGTGCGAAGAGGGAGAACAGCGGACGAAACCCGGAAAAACAGCAGCGACGGGATTGAACCGGGAACGGGTGTCGTACGTATCGTCGGGTGACGGTCTCCAGACAGCGGGCGAGAGGCGGCCAGTAGCGATGACTCATGGCATTCGGACCGACACGCACACCTCCCATCTGAGTGGCGGCCGCACCTGGCGGGACACCGCTGGTCATTACGCCCTCCTTCCGCTCCGCATCTTCCTCGGCGTCACCTTCATCTACGCCGGCCTGGACAAACTCACCGACAGCTCGTTCCTGAAGGCCGGAGGAGCCGGCTCCATCGGTGACACGATGAACTCGGTGCGCGGCTCCGCCGCCATCCCGGCCCTGGTCGATCTGGCCCTGAAGAGCCCGGTCGGCTTCGGGTACGCCATCGCCCTCGGGGAACTGGCCGTCGGCATCGGCACCCTGCTCGGTGTCCTCGGCCGGCTGGCCGCCCTCGGCGGCGCGCTGATCTCGCTCAGCCTGTGGCTGACCGTGAGCTGGGCCTCCACGCCCTACTACTACGGCAACGACCTCGCCTACCTGATGGCCTGGCTGCCCCTCGTCCTCGCCGGTGCCCCCTACCTCTCCGTGGACGCGGCCTGGCGGGCCCGACGCCGGCAACGGGCGGCCGGCTACCGGTGACCGGCCGGTGAGGCCCTAGCGGGGAGCGGCGCCGGCGGTGCCACGCCGCCGGCGTATGCCCCGGGTCAGGGCGGCGGTGACGCCGGCCAGCACCAGGCCGCCCACGATCAACGGGACGACCGCGAACCACGGGGTCTCCCACCGGCCGGCCGCGTCCCCGGCGAACAGCGCTCCGGTGGCGGTGAGGAAGAGCCCGGCGACCAGCTTCCCGGGCTGGAACTCATGACGCAGCACGGCTGACCTCCACCTGTCCGACCCCGACCCGGAGGTCGAGCCGCAGAGTTCCGGTGTCCTTGCCGCCCTTGACCGGCGACAGGGTCACGTCCTTGTGCCTGCCAGGCTGCACGTCCACGTCGCCCTTCCCTTCCCCGGGCAACTGGATGTCGCCCACTCCCACGTCGATGCTCATCCGCACGGTCGCGTCCGCCGGGACGATCACTCTCAGCCGCCCCGCGCCCACATGGGCGTCCGTTCCCGCGCTCTGTCCCTTGGCCAGGTGCATCCGGCTGAGGTCGAGGGTGCCGACGCCGGTGCCCTGGTCGTACGTGCGGTGCAGGTCCGCCGTGGCGGCCGGCCGCCACACCGTGTGTCTCCAGTGCGTCGTGATGTCCTTGGGCAGCGCCGACGCCCCGGCCAGCAGCGCCGCCGTCAGTACCGCGAGGAACACCGACCCCGCGCCCGTACGCCCCAGGAACGAGCTGGCGGTGATGCCCAGCCCGAAGACCCCGAGCGCGCAGGCCAGCCCGATCTGCAGGCTCGTGCCGAGCGGACGCGTGTCCCAGGTCAGCCCGGTTCCCAGGCCGAGGGCCAGCAGGGCGAGCAGGAACACCCAGCCCCCGATCCAGCGCGGACCGCGCGGGGCCCGCGGTCTCGGCGGCTCCGGCCGCGTGGCGCCCAGGGTGCCGGAGTGCGTCCACGGGGTGGCGAGAGCCGCGTCGATCACCGGCGCCACCTCCCGGTCGCGGGCGTCACCGGGACCCCACAGATAGCCGGTGCCGCCGACATGGGTGCCGTCCTTGACGATCGGGTCCCGCCACCAGGACGGATAGCTGGTGACCACCGGCGGCGCCTGGGCCTCCGGCGGAGCGTCGGCCGCGGCCTGCGCGGCCACCGGGTCCGGGTCGGGCGCACCGCGCCGCTGCGACCAGTACCCGGCGCCGGCGAGCAGCACGGACAGCACCACGGCGAAGGCGAGCACCCCGCCGTTCTTGATCATGGTCAGCAGCACCCCGCAGCCGACCAGTGCGAACAGCACGGCGGCCAGCGCCTGGCCGTCGACCCGGCCCGTCAGGAGCTTGCGGACCTCGTTCTCCTCCTCGCCCTCGTACGGCACGAGGAGCCAGGCGAACCCGTAGAAGATGAGGCCGATCCCGCCGGTCGCGGCCAGCACGGCCAGGGTGATGCGGAAGATCACCGGATCCAGGTCGGTCCGCCGCCCCAGCCCCGCGCACACGCCCGCGATCACCCGGTGCCGGTGGTCACGCAGGAAGGGCTGAGGGGAGCCGGAGGCGTCCGGCTCGGAACCGCCGGGGCCGCCCGGACCGCCGGGGCCGCCCGGGCCGCCCGGACCACCGGGGTCGGCGGGAGCGCCGGTTTCTCCGGCGCCGCGCCCCGGACGGCCGGTTCCGCCGATGCCGCCGGTTCCGCCTGTTCCTATTCCGCCCGTTCCGTCGCCCGGATCACCGGTCGCCTTGCCGGCGCCCGTTCCCCTGCTCGTGCCCGTTCCTCTGTCTGTGCCCGTCTCCTTGCCCGCGCCCGTCCCCTTCTTCGCGCCCGCTCGGTTGTTCCGCTTCTCCGCGTAGGCGCCTGGCGCTCCCGTCCTGTCCGTCGCGGCGGGCGCGGCATCCGTCGGTCCGGAGCCCGGGGCCGGGCGCGGGCCGGTGCCGGGTCCCGGACCCGTCGCGGCGTGCTCGTGATCCGTCATGCGTCCATGGTGACGGCCCGGCAGCCGTGACGGGAGCCGGGACGACCCTGGGCGAACCCTGAAATCGGCCCTGAGACGGCCGAGGGAGATGTTCGATCACCGCCGTCGAATCGAAGATCAGGGGAGTCTCGGGGGTCGACCCTGATGCCTCGGATCCGGCGGCCATGTGAACATCGATGGCATGCCGGAAGCCGCAGCGACACCCCTCGACGACCCGCGGCCGCCGCGCAAGCTCTACCGCAGCAGCGACGGTCGCTGGCTGGGCGGAGTGGCGCGGGGCCTCGCCGGGCATCTCGGGCTGCCCGTCGTCTGGGTCCGGCTCGTGTTCGTCGGCCTGTTCATGGCCAACGGACTCGGCGCGCTGCTCTACGCCGCGTTCTGGTTCTTCGTCCCGCTCGGTGTCGGAGGCGTCGGCGACCACAAGCCGCCCTCGCTCGTCGGCACCGAGACCGCGCCGGACGGCCGCCGCAGGCTCGTGGCCCGCAAGCCGGACAAGGGACAGCTGGCCGCCCTGCTGCTCATGGTCATCGTGTCCATGGTCTTCGTCAGCAGTGTCAACCTGGGCAGCGCTGCCAAGGCGTACCTCGTCCCCGCCGTGCTGGTCGCGGCCGGTGTCGCCCTCGTCTGGCGCCAGGCGGACAACGCCCGGCGGGCGCGCTGGGTCGAAGCCGGCCGCCGGCGCCGCACCCTGAGCCTCCTGCGGGCCGGCGGCGGCGTCCTGCTGGTCACGGCCGGCGTCTCCGCCATCTTCGTCATGCAGGGCTCGGCCGCCCACCTCGGCGCGGTCCTCCAGGCCGCGCTCGCCGTCCTGGTCGGCATCACGCTGCTCGCCGGCCCCTACCTGGTGCGGATGACGCAGGACCTGTCCGAGGAGCGTCTGATGCGCATCCGCGCCCAGGAGCGGGCCGAGGTCGCCGCGCACGTGCACGACTCCGTGCTGCACACCCTCACCCTGATCCAGCGCAACGCCGACAACGCCGGAGAGGTCCGGCGCCTCGCCCGCGCCCAGGAGCGCGACCTGCGCACCTGGCTGTACAAGCCCGAGGGCACGGGCAAGGACGAGGCCGACGAGCCGGACACGGTCGCCGAGGCGGTGCGCCGCAACGCCGCCGAGGTCGAGGACAAGCACGGGGCGCCCATCGAGGTCGTCGTGGTCGGCGACTGCCCCCTCGACGAGCGGACCGCGGCGCAGATGCAGGCCGCGCGCGAGGCGATGGTCAACGCCGCCAAGTACGGTGGCGAGGGCGGCGCCGTACAGGTCTACGCCGAGGTCGAGGGAAGGACGGTCTTCGTGTCCGTCCGCGACCGCGGCCCCGGGTTCGACCTGGATTCGATACCCGCCGACCGCATGGGCGTCAGAGAATCGATCATCGGCCGTATGGAACGCAACGGCGGCACGGCCCGGCTGCGGGCAGTGCCGGGCGGTGGCACGGAGGTCGAGCTGGAGATGGAGAGGGCGGAGAAGACGTCATGAGCGACGCGACCGAGGCGAGCGGCACGGCGGCGGGGGCCGCGGAGGCGGCCGGGTCCGGCCTGCCCGTGGGCGAGGGCGAGGGCGGGCGCCGGGTGCGTGTGGTGCTCGTCGACGACCACCGTATGTTCCGCACCGGCGTCCAGGCCGAGATCGGCCAGACCGACCGGACCGGTGTCGAGGTCGTCGGCGAGGCCGCCGACGTCGACCAGGCGGTCACGGTCATCACCGCCACCCGGCCCGAGGTGGTCCTCCTCGACGTGCACCTGCCCGGCGGCGGCGGGGTGGAGGTCCTGCGCCGCTGTGCCCCGCTGATGGCGGACGCCGAGCGGCCCGTCCGCTTCCTGGCGCTGTCCGTCTCGGACGCCGCCGAGGACGTGATCGGCGTGATCCGCGGCGGCGCCCGCGGCTACGTCACCAAGACCATCACCGGCACCGACCTGGTCGACTCGGTCTTCCGGGTCCAGGAGGGCGACGCCGTCTTCTCCCCGCGCCTCGCCGGGTTCGTCCTCGACGCCTTCGCCTCGACCGACGCCCCGCCCGTCGACGAGGACCTCGACCGGCTCACCCAGCGGGAACGGGAGGTGCTGCGCCTGATCGCCCGCGGCTACGCGTACAAGGAGATCGCCAAGCAGCTGTTCATCTCGGTGAAGACGGTCGAGTCCCATGTGTCGGCGGTGCTCCGCAAGCTCCAGCTGTCCAACCGGCACGAGCTGACCCGCTGGGCGACGGCACGCCGCCTGGTCTGAACCCGGCGGCACGCGCGGTCGCGACCCTCACGGGCGACCCCTCACGCCACCCGGGTCGCCCCCGCGAACGGCATCAAATCGATCGGGGCCAGCCGGACCGGGGCCGAGGGGTTCGGCGCGTGGATCATCTGGCCGTTGCCGACGTAGATCCCGACGTGGCTGATGCCGGAGTAGAAGAACACCAGGTCCCCCGGCTGGAGTTCGGAGCGGGAGACGCGGCGGCCCGCGTTGATCTGGGCGTAGGTGGTGCGGGGGAGGGAGACACCGGCCGAGCGGTAGGCGGCCTGGGCCAGCCCCGAGCAGTCGAAGGCGTCGGGGCCGGTCGCGCCCCACACATAGGGGCTGCCGAGCTTGCTGTAGGCGTAGGCGACGGCCGCCGCGGCACGGGAGTTCGGGGCGGTGGCGGAACCGGCCCCCTCCAGGGCGGTGCGGGCGTCCGCGGCGGACCGGGAGGCGCGGTCGGTCCCCGCGCCGGCGCCGGTGACCTGCGCCCGCTGCTGCGGACTGAGCCGCGCCAGCAGCCGCCGGGCCTCGTCCAGCTTGCCGTTGATGGTCTTCTTCTGCCGCTTCAGCTCGGCCTGCCGCGACCGGAGCGAGGTCAGTTCGATGCGGGCGGCGCCCCGCAACTGCTCGATCTCCCGCAGCTGACGGCGCACCCGGGCCACCTGCCCGGCCTGCCGATGGCCGGCGCGTTCCGCGAACGAGGCGTTGTCCAGGTACCGGTCCGGATCGCTCGACAGAGCGAGCTGCCAGGCGGGGTCGATGCCGCCGTCGCGGTACTGGGCGGCCGCGACCAGACCCAGCGCGTCCCGCGCCGAGTTCAGCTTCAGCCGGCGGCGGGCAGCCTCGTCCTGCAGCGAGCTCAGCCGCCGCTGAGCCTTGTCGGCCTGCTCCTTGGCCCCGTCGTACTTCTCGGTGGCGGTCTCCGCCTCCCGGTACAGCTTGTCCACCTTGGCCTTCACCTGCGCCGGTGTCAGCTGCGGCGCGGCCTGCCCGGTCCCGTCGAACGCCGTCGCGGTGGCCGCGCCCGCCAGGGCTATCGTGGCGGCCGTCCGGACCGTCGTGCCGCTGAGCGAGCGCTGTCGGGGCTTGCGGTGCGCTGCCACCTGGACCGTCACGTCCTTCCGTACGGCTGGGACGACCGAGGCCCGGTCATCTGGAGCAGGACGCTAGGCCGAATGGTGACGGCTTGGTAACGCGTGTACGGAACTGGCTGTCCTGGACCGCCGGGTGACCGCATGTGACCGCATGGCGTGACGGGAGTGCTTCCCTTCACGCGGCGTGCTGACCGAAGCGACCGACCTGGGGCGAGCGGGAGCCCTGCGGTGCTATGGGTCCGGTGACAAGTGGTCCGAAGCCCACTGATTAGGCTCCGGGCTCATGGACGTACTCATCCATCTCTTCGTCGGCCTGCACATCATCGGCATCGCCGCGCTCCTCGGCGGCTTCCTCACCCAGATGAAGGCGATGGGCCAGGGCACCGCCCGGTTCGTCCCCGGGATGCTGCACGGCGCGCTGACCATGCTGGTCACCGGCGTAGCCCTGATCGGCCTCAACCAGGCCGACGACCACCACGTCAACGCCGTCAAGATGGGCGTGAAGCTGGCCGTGCTGATCGTGATCCTCGGACTGGTCTACGCGAAGCGCGACGAGGAGCGGATCGACAAGGGCCTGTTCGCCCTGGTCGGCGGGCTGACCATGGCGAACATCTTCATCGCGGTGCTGTGGTCGTGACCAGGAGGCCGCAACCCGGAGGCCGTGACCCGAGGCTGTGACCCGGAGGCCGTGACCCGAGGCCGTGACCCCCAGGGGAGGCCCGGAGCCCCCTGAGCGCTCCGCTCCCGGCGTCCTCAGCTGCTCTTCCTGAACTCGGCGCGGGCCGCGAGTACCGCGCCGAGGGCCACCACGAGCCAGGCCGCCGCCGCCACCCACACCAGCGCCCGGCCCAGATCTTTCAGCCACGGGATGCCGACGGCGGACGAGGCCGACAGCGTCGCGGCCGCCGTCATCCCCAGCGGGAACACCGTCGACCACCGCCGCACGTCGTAGTGGAACCGAGGCCACACCACCTCGGTGACGATCAGCACGAGCCACGCGGCCAGGACGATGGCGAGCAGCACGACCGTCACGGTCCGCAGGACATCCCGGTCGTCGTTGTTCCACAGGTACAGGCGCGCGCTGTCGGCGAGCAGCAGCTTCGCCCCGGCCAGCGCCGAGATGGCGAGCGCGCCGGCCGAGATCCAGTGGTCCCCGGCGCCCTGGGCCAGCTGCCGGGGGTCGAAGTGGGTCAGGGCCAGCGCGTAGAGGGCCAGGCCCAGCCAGAAGAACACCAGGCCCACGCGCGCGAGCCACGCCGCCGTCTCCGCCGCCGCCATCGTGGCGGACAGGACGGCGAGCCCCTCGGTGGCCACGCAGCACAGGAACACCGCGCCCGGCATGCGCCGCCCCCAGTGCCGTACGACGAGCACGAGCAGCACGGGCCAGAGCAGCGCAGCCAGGGCCAGCAGCGCGTTGGAGAGGTCCGGCCAGCCGAGCGCCGCGAACCGGGACCCCAGCACCGTCGTCGCCGCCACGGCCGTCAGCGCGCCCGGCGTCTCCGCCTCGGCCACCCAGCGCCGGCGCTCCCGGAGCAGCCGTAGGACGAAGTCGGCGGCCAGGGCCACCCAGCCGACGCAGGCCATGGCGAGCACGACGAGCGACAGCGTCTCGCGGCCCGTCAGGTGCAGCGCCATCGACAGGATGCCGGTCGCCATCACGGCGGCCCCGGCGGCGGGCGGCCGCGACGCCCACCAGACGAGCAGGGCGGAGAGAGGGGGCATGCGCCCGATGCTAGGGAGCGGCGCGAGCCGTGGGCGCGGGGCACGCGCGCGTGGCGGCCGGAAAAGTCCGGCGCGGCCGGGAGAAGCCGCGGTACGGCGCCGTAGCCGCGTCCGTCAGGCCGGTCGTACCACGCTGTGGATCATGGATTCGCCGCCGTAGTGGACCGACTCCTCGCGGACGTACGTGCCGGGCTTGGGGGCGTGGATCATCATGCCGTCGCCCAGCCAGAGGCCCACGTGTCCGGCATCGCCGTGGAAGAAGACCAGGTCACCGGGGCGGGCGTCGGCCAGGGCGACCCTCCTGCCCGCGTGGACCTGGTCCCGGGTGGCGCGGGGCAGCGCGACTCCGGCGGCCTTCCAGGCGGCCTGGGTGAGGCCGGAGCAGTCGTACGAGCCCGGTCCCGAGGCACCCCACACGCACGGCTTGCCGATCTGCGCGCGGGCGAAGGCGAGCGCCTTCTCGGCCTTGGTGACCCGCGACCCGCCCGGCCCGGCCCATCCCCCCGCCCCAAGAGCGCCGCCGGCCTCGACCACCCCGGGCAACCCGCCCGACTCCAGCACACCGTGCAGCCCGGCCGACCCCGTTCCATCGGGCAGCCCGGCCGGCTCGACCGAACCCGGCAGGGCCGACGCCACCATCCCGGGCAAGGCGGCCGACTCGAACGGCCCCGGCAGTCCGGCCGACCCCATTGCCTCGGGAAGGCCGGCCGACTGCACCGATCCGGTCAACCCGCCGGCCTCGACCACCCCGGGCAACCCTGCCGGCTCGACGTTCCCGGGCAACCCTGCGCTCGGTGTCGTGGTGTCGGGCTGCAGGGTCGGCGCCGGGCCGGGGTTGTGCCAGGTCTGTTGCCAGCCGTGCCGTTCGGCTGCCGCCGGCCGCGCCGTCCCCTGTTCGGTCAGCCGGGACAGCATCCCGCGCGCGGTGGCGAGTTTGTGCTGGACGGCGGACTTGGCGGTCTGGAGGTCGTTCTGCGACGTGGCCGGCGAGTCGACCGCGGGGGTGGCGTCCAGCCGCCTCCGGACGGGCGCGGAGTCGTCGGCGGGCGAAACCTGGTCCGCGCGGGGCTTGTTGAGGCGGCCCGAGCGCCGGGCCACCTCCTCGCGCAGTGCGTCGAGGCTGCTGCGCTGCCGGCCGTCACGTTCCCTGGCCGCGTTGTACTTCGGCGCGTCGTACGTCCCCGCGTACTTCTCGGCGTATTTCTCCGCTTGCCTCTCCGCGTACTTCTCGGTCGCCGACTCGGCGTGCCGGTACAGGTCGTCGACCTTCTTCTCGATCTCCTCCCGGCTCGGCCTGCCGTCGTCGGAGGCGGCGGGCGCGGCGTCGGCCGTCTGGGACAGCACGGCCACGGAGGTGAGCGCGGCGGTGGCGAGTGCGGGGGTGCGGAGACCTGCTCCGCGCGCCCCCGCGGGGCGCGGCTTGCGGTGCGACGCCAAGGGTGGCGACTCCTTCCAATGTGCCGCCTACCGGGTTAGCTGTCGGGTTCGGGCGGATGGTTCGGAAGGCTGCCCTACGGCCCTGGCCCGGACGGGACAGGGCGATTCACCCCAGGATCGGTGGGTCCCCGGCTCCGGGCCCCGCTGTACGGGGGCTGCCGGACTCGGCGGGGGCCGCCCGGCCCGGCGAGGTTCACCGGAAGGGGTCGTGCGGCCCGAACGCAACCTAGCCAACTCGTGTGACTTCTGTGAAGGTCGATGCGTGATATGTCCGATACATTTTCGTTACCTCTGAGGATGAACGCGCTTGCCCCGCGCGGCGGTCACACACCGTCCAGCAGGCACGTTCGCAGCGTGAGGGAATGAACGGCCCGCGAGGCGGGTAGATCAACTCTTCGGGAATCCGGCCATGTTCCCGGGTCGGCGACCGGTTGTCAGTGGGGCGCCCTAGACTCGGAGAGCGATGAGCAGCCTCTTTGACGACAGCTTCCTGGCGGCCCTCCAGCCCCCCCGTGGGCACGAGGAGGAACCCCCGCCACCGCCCGAGGACGATCACGCTCCGGAGCCGCTTCCGGGCGATCTGTTCAGCGGGAAGTTCGACGTACCCCCGGACCGGGACGCGTACTACCGCGACGGCGCCCCGCGCCCCGCCATCGACACCGCCGCGCTGCTGGAGGGGCTGAACGACAACCAGCGCGCCGCGGTCGTGCACGCCGGCTCGCCCCTGCTCATCGTCGCCGGCGCCGGCTCCGGCAAGACCCGTGTGCTCACCCACCGCATCGCGCACCTGCTCGCCGAGCGGCACGTGCACCCGGGCCAGATCCTCGCGATCACCTTCACCAACAAGGCCGCCGGCGAGATGAAGGAGCGCGTCGAGCACCTCGTGGGCCCGCGCGCGAACGCGATGTGGGTGATGACCTTCCACAGCGCGTGCGTGCGCATCCTGCGCCGGGAGTCGAAGAAGCTCGGCTTCACCTCCTCGTTCTCGATCTACGACGCCGCCGACAGCAAGCGCCTGATGGCCCTGGTCTGCCGTGACCTGGACCTCGACCCCAAGCGCTTCCCGCCCAAGTCCTTCAGCGCCAAGATCAGCAATCTGAAGAACGAGCTGATCGACGAGGAGGACTTCGCGGCCCAGGCGACTGGGGGCACCTCCCAGACGGAGTCTGGGGGAGGTTTCGAGAAGACCCTCGCGCAGGCGTACGCCCTGTACCAGTCGCGGCTGCGCGAGGCCAACGCGCTCGACTTCGACGACCTCATCATGACCACGGTCAACCTGCTGCGCGCCTTCCCGGACGTCGCCGAGCACTACCGCCGCCGCTTCCGGCACGTCCTGGTGGACGAGTACCAGGACACGAACCACGCGCAGTACGCGCTCGTGCGGGAACTGGTCGGCACCGGCGCGCACGACGAGGACGTACCGCCCGGACCGGACGACCTCCCGCCCGCCGAACTCTGCGTGGTGGGCGACGCCGACCAGTCGATCTACGCCTTCCGCGGCGCGACCATCCGCAACATCCTCCAGTTCGAGGAGGACTACCCGGACGCGACGACGATCCTCCTGGAGCAGAACTACCGCTCCACGCAGACCATCCTGTCCGCCGCCAACGCGGTCATCGAGCGCAACGAGTCCCGCCGCCCGAAGAACCTGTGGACCAACGCGGGCACGGGCGCGCGGATCACCGGCTACGTCGCCGACACCGAGCACGACGAGGCGCAGTTCGTCGCCGAGGAGATAGACCGCCTCACCGACGCGGGCGACGCGCGCGCGGGAGACGTCGCCGTCTTCTACCGCACCAACGCCCAGTCCCGTGTCTTCGAGGAGATCTTCATCCGCGTCGGCCTGCCCTACAAGGTCGTCGGCGGCGTCCGCTTCTACGAGCGCAAGGAGGTCCGGGACGTCCTGGCCTACCTGCGGGTCCTCGCCAACCCCGAGGACTCGGTGCCGCTGCGCCGCATCCTGAACGTGCCCAAGCGGGGCATCGGCGACCGCGCCGAGGCGATGATCGACGCCCTCGCCCAGCGCGAGAAGATCAGCTTCCCGCAGGCGCTCAAGCGGGTCGACGATGCGTACGGCATGGCCGCGCGGTCCGCCAACGCGGTCAAGCGGTTCAACACCCTGATGGAAGACCTGCGCACGATCGTCGAGTCCGGTGCCGGACCGGCGACCGTCCTGGAAGCCATACTGGAACGCACCGGCTACCTGGCCGAGTTGCAGAACTCCACCGACCCCCAGGACGAGACCCGCATCGAGAACCTCCAGGAACTCGCCGCAGTCGCCCTGGAGTTCGAGCAGGAGCGTGCCGAGGGCGAGCAGGGCACCCTCTCCGACTTCCTGGAGCAGGTCGCCCTGGTCGCCGACTCCGACCAGATCCCCGACGAGGAGGACGGCGACGGTGTCATCACGCTGATGACCCTGCACACCGCCAAGGGCCTGGAGTTCCCGGTGGTGTTCCTGACCGGCATGGAGGACGGCGTCTTCCCGCACATGCGCGCCCTCGGCCAGGCCAAGGAGCTGGAGGAGGAGCGGCGCCTGGCGTACGTCGGCATCACGCGCGCGCGGGAGCGGCTGTACCTGACGCGGTCCGCGATGCGCAGCGCCTGGGGGCAGCCGTCGTACAACCCGCCGTCCCGTTTCCTGGAGGAGATCCCGGCCACCCACGTGGAGTGGAAGCGGACGGGAGCTACGGCGCCGGCGTCCTCCGGGCCCGCGTCCGGGATCGCGGCCTCGCTGTCCTCGACCCGCTCGCGGTCCTCGGCCTCGGGCGCGTCCGGCTTCGCGACGCGGCGCACCGCCGAGAAGCCGGTGGTCGCCCTGGCCGTCGGTGACCGGGTGACGCACGACCAGTTCGGCCTCGGTACGGTCGTCGCCGTCAAGGGCACCGGCGGGAACGCGGAGGCGACGATCGACTTCGGCGACGACAAGCCGAAGCGGCTGCTGCTGCGGTACGCACCGGTGGAGAAGCTGTAGCCGGCGGGGCAGTTGTAGACGCGGGCTCAGCCAGCGGTCAGCGCTACGTCGGGTCCAGGCCGTGGCTGCGGAGCCACGGCAGCGGGTCGATGGCCGCGCCGCCGCCCGGGCGCACCTCGAAGTGGAGGTGCGGGCCGGTGGAGTTGCCCGAGTTGCCGGAGTAGGCGATCGGCTCGCCGGCCTTGACCGTCGTGCCGGGGGCGACCCGGTAGTGGGAGAGGTGGCAGTACCAGGTCTGGGTGCCGTCCTTCGCCGTCACCATCATCATGTTGCCGTAGGCGCTGTTCCACTTCGTGGACACGACGCCGTCGGTCGCGGCCATCACCGTGGTGCCGTACGACACCGGGAAGTCGATGCCCGTGTGCACGGACATCCAGTTGACGCCGGCCTGGCCGAAGTAGGCGCTGAGCCCCTTCTGCGTGACGGGGAGGACGAACTTGGGACGCAGCCGCTCCTTGAGCGCGGCCTCCGCCGCCGCCTTCTTCTTCTCCTCCGCCTGCTGGGTCTTGAGGTCGATCCGCTCCTGCGTCCGGCTGGCCCGGTCGGCGAAGTCGTCGGCGCCGGCGGAGAGGCTGCGCAGCTGCGTGTCCAGCTTGTTGTTGGCGACGGACGGCTTCACCGCGTGCGCGTCCGAGGCGGAGGCGGTGGTGTCCGCGCCGTCGTCGGTGAGATTGCCGACCGAGGCGGCCGCGATCCCGGCGACACCCATGACGCACGCCGACGGCACCGCGATGGTCAGCAGCGCGGACCGCTTGGGGGGCGTACGGCGACGGGACCGGCCGGTGCTGCGGGAACCGCCCGCGCGGGGAGAGGGGACGGGGACGGCCTCTTCCCGGTCGTCCAACAGGTCCGGTACGGCGGGCAGCTCACCGGTGGCGGCCAACTCGCCGCCGTCACCGTCACGTTCACCGAACCCGTCCGGCGTCGCTCCGTACTCGGCGTACGCGTGCTCGGCGCCGGCCTCTTCGTACGCCACGTGCCCGAACGTCGCGGTGGCCTGCTGGTCGAACGGTTCGTCGAACGGTTCTCCGGACTGCGGTGCGGACTCCGTGGCCACGGAGCCGGCGGAGTTCCACTGGGTGGCGTCGTACGCACCCGTGTCGAACGCCTGGGTGCCCCACGCCCACTGCTGGGTGGCGTCGGCGTTCGCGGCCGGCTCCGGCTGGAGCCAGGCGCTCGCGTCCCACTGGCCGCTGACGTCGTTGCCGGTGGCCTGCGCGGGGACGGTCCAGGCGGTGGTGTCGTAGGCACCGGAGCCGTAGCCGGTGTGCTGGGCGTGCTGCTGGGCGGCGTACGGGTCGTGGGCGAAGCCGTGGCCGACGCCGTCCGTCTGCCACTGGCCGGTGTCGTAGGCGGCGGTGGCGTGTCCGGTGCCCGGGAGGCTGCCGAAGAGGGGGTCGTTGTCGAAGGCCGTGGCGGACGTGGCCGGGGCGGGAAAACCGGTGGCGGCGTAGTCGCCGTACGTGGTGAAGTCGCCGTACTGGGCTTCCTGCCCGCCGTAGGGCGCGTAGTGCGCGGCGGAGACGTCGGAAGCCGGGGCCGGGGCGGTTGCGCTCCCCGACGGGTGACGGTCGTTCACCAACTTCTCTTTCGCCTCGACAACAGGGGCTGCCAGAGCAGTGCGGCGACTGTACCCGGCAGTACACGGGCGCGACAATCTTCGGCTGGTTTCGCGTTGGCCGGAAACGGGCATTCGCCCGTCTTTCGGGGGACGCCCGACGCGAGTTTGGCTTTGCGTTCGAATGCCGTTCGATGTGCAGTGACTGTGCGTCACCTGTGCGTCGCGCCTGTGAGTGGCGTCAGGCGACCGTCAGACCGCCGGTGACCCGGTCCGCGGGGTGGGGGGTGGCGAGGGCGTCCCGTATCCCGGCCGCGACGGCGGGGTGCACGGGCAGGGCGAGGTGGCCGATCCCGGTCACCCGGACGTTCTGCGCGATCAGGTCGGGGTGGTCGACGCAGGCCGTGTCCAGCGGGTCCATCACCGAGTCCAGATCGCTCCAGAAGCCGACGAAACGGGTACGGCAACCGGGCGCGGGCCTGGTCAGCTCCTCGATGACCGCCGAGTCGGGGCGCATCTGCCGCACGATCGGGTGAGCGTTGGCCAGCGGCACCGCACGGGTGCCCGAGTGCGGCGTACCGAGGGTGACGAGGGTGCGCACCCGCAGGTCGCCGCCGAGGCACTGCACGTAATAGCGGGCGATCAGGCCGCCCAGGCTGTGGCCGACGATGTCGACGCGGTCGCTTCCGGTGCGCTCGCAGATCTCCTCGATGTGCCGTCCGAGCAGTTCGGCCGCGGTGCGGACGTCACAGGTGAGCGGAGAGTAGTTGAGGGACTCGACGCGCTGTCTGCCCTGCTGGGCGAGGCTGCGGCGCAGCAGGACGAAGACCGAGCGGTTGTCGATGAAGCCGTGCAGCAGGACGACCGGCGGACGGGACTCGACGGGCAGCCGGGCGGTACCCTCCCGCGCCGGGAGTGCGCGGGCCCGGCTCTCCTGCAGCAGACCGGTGGGGTACAGCAGCATGTGACCGGCCAGGATCGCCGCCTCCAGGGCGGTGGCCTTCAGAAGGGCCACCGACAGACCGGCGAGTCTGCCGGGCCACAGGCGGTGGTAGAGCGGGAGGAAAAGCGGCAATGCACCGGTGACCCTCATGGCCGACCTCCTGTCGGCGCACGGGAGGACGGCTCCGTCCCCCGTGTGCCCTCATGTCCCACCATGTGATTTCCCCCTCGGTCCGCACCGTAAAACTGCCGGTTGCGGGATGCTGGAGATAACGTTCGTTCACTTCGCGACGGTGACGGGCCGCCCGGAATATGCGGTACTTGTCGATACGGGCGGAAGCAGTCGCTTCTGTAGTCCTTCTGTAGTCGCTTCATGGAGGCAGTGATGGGTGTGGCAGCCGGTCCGATCCGCGTGGTGGTCGCCAAGCCGGGGCTCGACGGTCACGATCGCGGGGCCAAGGTCATCGCGCGGGCGCTGCGCGACGCCGGCATGGAGGTCATCTACACCGGGCTCCACCAGACGCCGGAACAGATCGTCGGCACCGCCATCCAGGAGGACGCCGACGCCATCGGCCTGTCCATCCTCTCCGGCGCCCACAACACGCTGTTCGCCGCCGTCATAGAGCTGCTCAAGGAGCGCGACGCCGCGGACATCCTCGTCTTCGGCGGCGGGATCATCCCGGAGGAGGACATCCCGCCCCTGAAGGAGAAGGGCGTCGCCGAGATCTTCACCCCGGGCGCCACGACCGCGTCCATCGTGGAGTGGGTCCGGAGCAACGTGCGGCAGCCGGCGGGGGCGTAGTACGGCCCTTGTTGAACAGCCCGTCCGCACACCGTCCAGCTCGTCCGGCGTTTGAGGACGAGGCCGCAGGCCGAAGCGGGGGTCTGGGGGCGGCAGCCCCCAGGTCCGGCCACCACAGCCAGCGCAGTTTCCAGCGCGGCCCCGCTACGAAAGCTCCTCGGCCATAGCCGCGCGCAAGCGCAACGTGCTGACGAGCCGCTGGAACGCCTCCGCCCAGTACCCGCCCGCCCCCGGCGACGCGTCCTCCCGTTCGTCGGGTATCGCCAGCAGCGCGTCCAGCCGTGACGCCTCCGCCGTGTCCAGGCAGCGCTCGGCCAGACCCATCACCCCGCTGAAGCTCCACGGGTAGCTGCCCGCGTCCCGGGCGATGTCGAGGGCGTCCACGACCGCCCGGCCCAGGGGCGGAGCCCACGGCACCGCGCACATCCCGAGCAGCTGGAACGCCTCCGACAGGCCGTGCGTCGCGATGAACCCCGCCACCCACTCGGCCCGTTCGGCGGAGTCCAGCGTGGCGAGCAACTTGGCCCGCTCCGCCAGGGACACCGCGCCCGGTCCACCCGCCTCCGGAGCCGACGGCGACCCGAGCAGCGCCCGGGACCACCGCGCGTCCCGCTGCCGTACCGCCGCCCGGCACCAGGCCGCGTGCAGCTCGCCCTGCCAGCCGTCGGCGACCGGCAAAGCCACGATCTGCTCCGGTGTACGGCCGCCGAGCCGGTCCGGCCAGGCGGTGAGCGGGGCCGCCTCGACCAGCTGGCCCAGCCACCAGGACCGTTCCCCGCGTCCTGTGGGGGGCTTGGCCGCGATGCCGTCCCGCTCCATGCCCGGGTCGCACTCGTGCGGTGCCTCCACGACGAGTCCGGGCCGCTCGCCGGTGCGGTCGACGGCGACACACACAGCGGCCCGCACCGCCATCCGTGCGGCGAGCGCCGAGTCCGGCAGGGCGGACAGCAGTTCGGCCGCGGTCGCCCGGACGTTGCGGCTGCGGTCGCTGAGGGCCTGTTCCAGGAACGGCTCGTCCTCGGCGGCCAGCCCCGTGCGCAGCGAGTCGAGGAACATCAGCCGGTCCTCCGCCCGCTCCGTCGGCCAGGTCGACGTCAGCAACTCCCGGGCCGCGGAGGGTGTACGGGACCGCAGTGCGGTAAGCAGCGTGACCCGCTCGGCGAACAGCCCCTCATCCCACAGGCGTCGCAGCCCCTCACCGTCCTCGGGATCGGGCAGGGCCGAGGCGCCGCCCGGCGCGGCCCGCAGCGCGAACCGCCAGTCCGGGTTCAGATGGGCCAGCCACAACGCCCGCGGGCCCGCGAACGCCAGCGCCGCCGGGCGCAGGTCGGTGCGCCCGCGTGCGGCGTCGAGCAGTGCGGGCAGCGTCTGCGGAGGCGCCGCGTAGCCGCGTGCGTTCGCTGCCGCGAGCCACTGCGGCAACAGCTCCATGAGGTCCGGCGAACTGCCCCGGCGGCCGCCGCCCGCACCCCCAGCCCGGTCGGCGAGCAGCAGCGCCAGCCGTCGAGCGGCCGCGCCGGGCAGTGCCGGGCGCGGGTCCGCGGGCGCGGGTTCCGGCCGGCGCGCGGCCCGACCGGCCCGCAGCCCGGCCCGCCGCCGTACGGTCGCCACGGCGGCGGCGTCCAGCAGTGCCACGGGCGCCGCTCGTCCGGCCCCGGTCCGCCCAGGCGGGCGCCGGTCGGTGCCGAGGAGCGCGGTGGTGACGAGGTCTTCCCAGGCGGTGGAGGCGAAAGCGGCCGGCCGGGGCGCCGCCGGTGCGTGTGCGCCATCCGGTGACGTGCGCTGGTCCGGGGCGCCCGTCGGTGTCACGAGCGCCGGGTTCCGTACGGCTGCCGAGGTGCCGCCCATGAGGTTCCCTTCTGTCGGATGTGGTCCAGCGGATGTGGGTTGGCGGATGTGGCTCGGCGGAGGTGAACCGAACAGGGTGTGGTCTTCGGCCCCGGGGACAACGCCACGGAGCCCCGGTGAGAGCGCGCCCTCAGCACAGCGTCACCGGTTCGCCGGGGCCCTCGGGCCAGGCCGTCAGCGGGGTGAAGCCGTGGTGGCCGCACTCTCCGAAGACCGTGACCGGGCCACCGCCGGACAGGGCGACCAGGCGCCACAGACCGGGGCGGCTGCGGGCGGCCGGGGTGAGCGGGAGCGCCGACTCGGTGGCGGGGTCGGCGAGTTGCCAGGTGTCGCCGTCCGGGGTCGGTATGACCGAGGCCAGGGTGACCGGCACCGACTCCAGCCACGGATCCTCGCCCAGCGCCTCGCCGTAGCGGGCCGCCGCCTCGGCCGGGCTCAGCCCCGGTGGGCGTACGGCAGCCGGCGCGGGCGCGGCGAACCGCTCGCCCAGGGCCGCCCGGGACTGGCCGGTGCCGGGGAACACGGACAGCTCGGCGTCCAGGGCCAAGCCTACCGGCAGGGACAGTTCGGGTGCCCGGCCGGCCGCGCCGTAGGAGAGGAGCAGCCGGGTGTGGCCGGACTCGGCGCCGTACAGCCAGATCCGGCGCGTCGTCAGTTTCGGGTCGGCCGTGTCGTACTGGGCGAGGACCAGCCAGCGGTCGCTCACCGGCGGACCGTCGGCCTGGGCCGGCACGCCGACGCGGGACCGGACCGTGGCCGCGAGGCCGGCCGGGAGCCGGTCGCGGCGCAGCCAGCCCTGGTCGAGGAGGTGCAGCAGCGCGCACTCCTCCAGCAGCCGCACCGGCCAGCCCGGCCCGGAGCCGGGTATGGAGCCCAAGTCCCGCACTCGCGAGGCGAGTCCGGGCGCCTGTGCGTCGACCATGCGAGCCGCCGTCTCCTCCCACAGCCCGTATCCGGCCTGTTCCGCCGCGGCCAGGCCGCCGCGCAGCAGGTCGGCCAGGCGCTGCTCCAGCTCGGTCGCCCCCGCCGTGACCCGTTCGGCCCGCCGCTCCGCCCGGCGGCGCGCCGCCTCGGGGTCAGCGGCCAGGGAACTTCCCCCGTTTCCATCCTGTTTGGCCTGTGCGCGCTCGCGTCTGCCCGTCAGCCACTGCTCGGCCCAGTCCGGCGCCTGCTCCGCCACCGGCACCGCGTCGGCGCCGCCCGCCCACAACAGCAGCAGCCCGAGCGCGTGCTTGCACGGGAACTTCCGGCTCGGGCAACTGCACTTGTACGCGGGCCCCGCGGCGTCCGCGAGGTCCACCACCGTCTGGTACGGCCTGCTGCCGCTGCCCTTGCACAGCCCCCACACCGTGCCCTCGCCGCTGCCGCCCGCCCCGGACCACGGCCCGGCGGCGCCCAGCTTGCTCCCCGCCTTGCGTGACGCAGCGTCAGGCGCCAGTGCCAGCACCTGCTCCGTGGTCCAGCGCACCCCGTGCTCAGTCATGCCAACGACGGTAGATCCCACCACTGACAATCACCCCGGTGCGCACGTTTGTGCAGGTCAGAGCGATTGTCAGTGGCGTGGTGCACGGTGGACACCAGATCCGAACCGGCCGAGCTGGAGGGGGCCTCAGCCATGACTGTGTCCGTGGAACCGACGTCCGTAGACCCGAAGTCCGTCGACTCCGGGTCCGTCGACTCCGAGTTCGCCGACTCCGAGTCCGTCGACCTCGCGTCGGTCGACCCGAACTCCGTGTCCGGGGACCCGAACTCCGTGGCGCCGGCGTCCCGTGCGCCGGACGGGGCCACGCTGCGGCCGCACGCCGAGCACGCCTTCGCCGCCGAACTCGCCGCGCTGGCCGCCCAGGACGACCGCCCGCGGCCGGCCCGCTGGAAGCTGTCGCCCTGGGCGGTGGCGACCTACCTGCTCGGCGGCACCCTCGCGGACGGCACGGTGATCACACCGAAGTACGTGGGCCCGCGCCGCATCGTCGAGGTCGCGGTGACCACGCTCGCCACCGACCGCGCCCTGCTCCTGCTCGGCGTTCCCGGCACCGCCAAGACGTGGGTGTCGGAACACCTGGCGGCGGCCGTCAGCGGCGACTCCACGCTGCTCGTCCAGGGCACCGCCGGAACGCCGGAAGAGGCGATCCGCTACGGCTGGAACTACGCGCGGCTCCTCGCCCACGGACCCAGCCGCGACGCCCTCGTGCCCAGCCCCGTCATGCGCGCCATGGCCGAGGGCATGACCGCCCGCGTCGAGGAACTGACCCGCATCCCGGCCGACGTCCAGGACACGCTGATCACGATCCTGTCCGAGAAGACCCTGCCGATACCGGAACTGGGCCAGGAGGTGCAGGCGGTCCGCGGCTTCAACCTCATCGCCACCGCCAACGACCGCGACCGCGGCGTCAACGACCTCTCCAGCGCCCTGCGCCGCCGCTTCAACACCGTCGTGCTGCCCCTGCCGGAGAGCGCCGACGCCGAGGTCGACATCGTCACCCGGCGTGTCGACCAGATCGGCCGCTCCCTCGACCTGCCCGCCGCACCCGACGGCATCGAGGAGATCCAGCGCGTGGTGACCGTCTTCCGCGAACTGCGCGACGGCGTCACCGCCGACGGACGTACGAAGCTGAAGTCGCCCAGCGGCACGCTCTCCACCGCGGAGGCGATCTCCGTCGTCACCAACGGCCTGGCCCTGGCCGCCCACTTCGGCGACGGCGTGCTGCGCCCGGGGGACGTCGCCGCCGGCATCCTCGGCGCCGTCGTCCGCGACCCGGCGGCCGACCGGGTGATCTGGCAGGAGTACCTGGAGACGGTGGTCCGCGAGCGCGACGGCTGGAAGGACTTCTACCGCGCCTGCCGGGAGGTGAGCGTATGACCGACGACTCCGTCCGGCCCGGGGCGTTCGACGCGGGGCCACTGCTCCTCGGCGTACGGCACCACGGGCCCGGCTCGGCCCGCGCGGTGCGGGCTGCCCTGGACGCCGCCCGGCCCGGCGTCGTCCTGATCGAGGGGCCGCCCGAGGCCGACGCGCTCGTCCCGCTGGCGGCCGACCCCGCCATGCGGCCCCCGGTGGCGCTGCTCGCCCACGCGGTGGACGAGCCCGGCCGCTCGGCCTTCTGGCCGTTCGCCGAGTTCAGCCCCGAGTGGGTGGCGATCCGCTGGGCCCTGGAACACCGGGTCCCGGCCCGCTTCATCGACCTCCCGGCCACGCACACCCTGGCCTGGGAGGGGCCGGGCGAGGAGCCGCCGGAGGGGGCCGAGGACCAGGTCCGGATCGACCCCCTCGCCGTGCTGGCCGAGACCGCCGGGTACGACGACCCCGAGCGGTGGTGGGAGGACGCCGTCGAGCACCGGGGGGCCGGGAAGGGGGACCCGTTCGCGCCGTTCGACGCCCTGGCGGAGGCCATGGCCGCGCTGCGGGAGCGATACGGCGTCGGGGGGCGGTCGCGGGACCTGGTGCGTGAGGCGCAGATGCGGCTCCAAGTGCGCGCGGCCCGGCGGGAGTGCGGGGACGCGGTGGCCGTGGTCTGCGGTGCCTGGCACGTGCCGGCCCTGCGGCAGAAGACCACCGTCGCCGCCGACCGCGCCCTGCTGAAGGGCCTGCCCAAGGTCAAGGCGGACCTGACGTGGGTGCCGTGGACGCACCGCAGGCTGGCCCGCACGAGCGGGTACGGCGCCGGGATCGAGTCACCCGGCTGGTACGGGCATCTGTTCCGGTCGTCGGACCGGCCCGTCGAGCGGTGGCTGACGAAGGTGGCGGGCCTGTTGCGCGAGGAGGGGCGCATCGTGTCCTCGGCGCACGTCATCGAGGCGGTACGGCTCGCCGAGACCCTGGCCGCGATGCGCGGACGCCCGCTGCCGGGCCTGGGGGAGACCACGGATGCCGTGCGTGCGGTGATGTGCGACGGCTCGGACGTGCCGCTGGCGCTGGTGCACGACCGGCTCGTGGTCGGGGACGTGCTGGGCGAGGTCCCGGAGGCCTCGCCGGCGGTGCCGCTGCAGCGCGACCTGGTCCGGGAGCAGCGCCGGCTGCGACTCAAGCCGGAGGCGCTGGAGCGGGAGCTGGAACTCGACCTGCGCAAGGACACCGACGCCGCCCGGAGCGGACTCCTGCACCGGCTGCGGCTGCTCGGCGTCCGCTGGGGGGAGCCGGCCGAGTCGCGGGGGAGTACGGGCACCTTCCGGGAGACCTGGCGGCTGCGCTGGGAGCCCGAGCTGTCGGTGCGGGTCGCCGAGGCGGGGGTGTGGGGGACGACCGTGCTCGCCGCGGCCACCGCACGGGCCGAGGCGGACGCGACGGCGGCGAAGACCCTCGCCGAGGTCACCGCGCTCGCCGAACACTGCCTGCTCGCCGGGCTGCCGGACGCGCTGCCCGTGGTCCTCCAGGCGCTCGCGGACCGGGCGGCACTGGACGCGGACGTCGGCCGGCTCGCCCAGGCCCTGCCCGCCCTGGTCCGCTCCCTGCGGTACGGCGACGTACGCGGCACCGACACCCACGCCCTCGCCGACCTCGCGGCGGGCCTCGCCGAGCGCGTCTTCGTCGGCCTCCCGCCGGCCTGCGCCACGCTGGACGCGGATGCGGCGGAGGAGATGCGGGGCCATGTGGACGCGGTTCACACGGCGGTGGGGCTCCTGCCGGAGACCGGCCCCCACGGAGACCACCGGACCGACGCCGACCGCTCTGCCGACTCCGACGGCTCCGACGGCTCCGACCATTCCGGCGGCTCCTTCGGGCCGCCCGGCCTGCGTGGTCGCTGGCGTGCGGTGCTGCGCAACCTGTCGCTGAGGGACACCGTGCCCGGGGTGCTCCGGGGCCGGGCCGTGCGCCTGCTGCTGGACGAGGGCGAACTCGGGCCCGACGAGGCCGCCCGGCTGATGGGCCTGGTCCTGTCCCGGGGGACACCGCCGGCCGACGGGGCCGCCTGGATCGAGGGCTTCGTCGGCGGCGGGGGCGGCATGCTCCTCGTCCACGACGAGCGGCTGCTGGGCCTGGTCGACACCTGGCTGACGGGCGTGCCGGTGGAGGCGTTCACGGACGTACTGCCGCTGCTCAGGCGCACATTTTCGGCGTACGAGCCGGGCGTGCGCAGAACACTCGGCGAACGGGTCCGGCGCGGTCCGGGGGAGCGGCCGGACCGGGCGGCGACCGGCTCCCAGCCCCCCGGCTTCGCCTCCGACCCGGACGCCGGTCGCGCCGACGCCGTACTGCCCGTCCTGGGGCTGCTGCTGGGGCTCGACGACGCGGACGAGGACGCGTGCCAGGAACTGGTGGGAGTGACGCCATGACAACGGACACGCTGCGGGACCAGAGGGAGAGGGCCCGGGACAGGGACGCCGGGCCGGTGCAGGGGCTCTGGACGGAAGGCCACCAAACAACCATTCCGGTGATCCCCCTCTGGGAGCGCCGGGAGCGGCGCGAGCTGCCGTACGAGGAGGCACGCGGATGACGATCGACGCAGCCGTGGGAACCGAGGCAACAGCCGGAATCGCTCCCACCCCGGCAACCGATCCCGCGCGGGAGCGGCTCAGGCGCTGGCGGCTCGTGCTCGGCGGGGACCAGGCCGACGGCACCGGATGCGCGCTGTCCGGGCGGGACGCCGCGATGGACGCCACGCTCGCCGCGCTCTACGGCAAGGGCGGTGACCGATCGCAGCCGGGGCGCGACCGGTCGGCGGGACTCGGCGCGTCGGCGCCCTCCGTGGCCCGCTGGCTCGGCGACATCCGCACCTACTTCCCCTCCTCCGTCGTCCAGGTCATGCAGCGGGACGCGATCGAGCGGCTGGGGCTCGCCTCCCTCCTGCTGGAGCCGGAGATGCTGGAGGCGGTGGAGGCCGACGTCCACCTGGTGGGCACGTTGCTGTCGCTGAACAAGGCGATGCCGGAGACGACCAAGGAGACGGCGCGGGCCGTCGTCCGCAAGGTGGTCGAAGACCTGGAGAAGCGGCTCGCCACCCGTACCCGGGCCACCCTCAGCGGTGCTCTCGACCGCAGCGCGCGGGTCAGCCGGCCGCGCCACCACGACATCGACTGGAACCGCACGATCGCGGCCAACCTCAAGCACTACCTGCCCGAGTACCGCACGATCGTGCCGGAACGGCTCATCGGGTACGGGCGGGCGGCGCAGTCGGTGAAGAAGGAGGTCGTCCTCTGCATCGACCAGTCGGGGTCGATGGCGGCGTCCGTGGTCTACGCGTCCGTGTTCGGGGCGGTGCTCGCCTCCATGCGGTCGATCGACACGCGGCTGATCGTCTTCGACACGGCGGTCGTGGACCTCACCGACCAGCTGGACGACCCGGTCGACGTCCTGTTCGGCACCCAGCTCGGCGGCGGCACCGACATCAACCGGGCCCTCGCCTACTGCCAGGCGCACATCAGCCGGCCCGCCGAGACGGTGGTCGTGCTGATCAGCGACCTGTACGAGGGCGGCATACGCGACGAGATGCTCAAGCGGGTCGCGGCCATGAAGGCGTCCGGGGTGCAGTTCGTGGCGCTGCTCGCGCTCTCGGACGAGGGCGCGCCCGCGTACGACCGGGAGCACGCGGCCGCGCTCGCCGCTCTCGGGGCGCCGGCCTTCGCCTGCACGCCGGACCTGTTCCCGGAGGTGATGGCGGCGGCGATCGAGAAGCGGCCGCTGCCGATACCGGACCCGGCGTGACACCGGACCGGGCACGTCGCGAGCCGTCGGACCACGAAATGCCGCCGGACCACGAAATGCCGCCGGACCACGAAATGGCGCCGGACCACGAAATGGCGCCGGAAAGGGGCTGCAAAAGGGACATGACTACCCATCGGTAACACGGGGCTTGCGCTACCGCGGGCGGGCCGTGCGAGGATCCTGCTCTCCCTCGGTCGGCGCGCCGGCGGTGACCCGCGGTCGGTCCTGCCCCTGTCCGCTCTGCCCGCCCCTGCCCCCGCCCTGCGCGCAAGGCCGCCGGCCGCGACCGGCTCCGCGGGGTGGACGGACCCGGACGGCCGAACGCCGTCGGCCGGTCCGGCTGTGACCCGCGGCACGGGCGGGTGGTCCCCATTGGGGTGGGGATCAACCGCCCAGGCCCCTCGCAGGGGCCGCTCAGGGCCTCACCGGGTCAACCCCAGCCCGGTGAGGCCTCGCACACCGGCCGCAGCCCGCCCATACCCCGGCACGCGGTGCCACCTGGCACCCCGAATTCGGGCATCATGTGACAGGTATCACCGCTCAGGTGTGACCCTCGATTTAGGGAGCCCCCGCGAGCGGCGATAACCTGCGAGACGGACATGCCGCGCGCTCGGACACCGTGTGCGCCTCCCTTGTGACACACAGCGGTCGTCACGTTGCCCTTCGCGGCACGCCCACGCATCCAACGAACCGCGAGATCACTGATAGGGACGGAAGCGCGTGGACCTGTTCGAGTACCAGGCGAGGGACCTCTTCGCCAAGCACGATGTACCGGTGCTGGCCGGTGAAGTCATCGACACGCCTGAGGCGGCCCGCGCAGCCACCGAGCGCCTCGGTGGCAAGTCCGTCGTCAAGGCCCAGGTGAAGGTCGGCGGGCGCGGCAAGGCCGGTGGCGTGAAGCTCGCCGCCACCCCGGACGAGGCCGTCGCCCGCGCGACGGACATCCTCGGCATGGACATCAAGGGCCACACGGTCCACAAGGTGATGATCGCCGAGACCGCTCCGGAGATCCTGGAGGAGTACTACGTCTCCTTCCTCCTCGACCGTGCCAACCGCACCTTCCTCTCCATCGCGTCCGTCGAGGGCGGCATGGAGATCGAGGAGGTGGCGGCCACCCGTCCGGAGGCCGTCGCCAAGACCCCGATCGACGCGATCGACGGTGTGACGCCTCAGAAGGCGCGCGAGATCGTCGAGGCGGCGAAGTTCCCGGCCGAGGTCGCCGACAAGGTCGTGAACGTCCTGGTCAAGCTGTGGGACACCTTCATCAAGGAGGACGCCCTCCTGGTCGAGGTCAACCCGCTGGCCAAGGTCGCCTCCGGTGACGTCCTCGCCCTCGACGGCAAGGTGTCGCTGGACGACAACGCCGAATTCCGCCACCCGGACTTCGAGGAGCTCCACGACAAGGCCGCGGCCAACCCGCTCGAGGCCGCCGCCAAGGAGAAGAACCTCAACTACGTCAAGCTCGACGGCCAGGTCGGCATCATCGGCAACGGCGCGGGCCTGGTCATGTCGACCCTGGACGTCGTCGCGTACGCCGGTGAGAACCACGGCGGCGTCAAGCCCGCCAACTTCCTGGACATCGGCGGTGGCGCCTCCGCCCAGGTCATGGCGAACGGCCTGGAGATCATCCTCGGCGACCCGGACGTCAAGTCCGTGTTCGTCAACGTCTTCGGTGGCATCACCGCCTGCGACGAGGTCGCCAACGGCATCGTGCAGGCCCTGAAGCTCCTGGAGGACCGCGGCGAGAACGTCACCAAGCCGCTCGTCGTCCGCCTCGACGGCAACAACGCCGAGCTGGGCCGGAAGATCCTCACCGACGCCAACCACCCGCTGGTGCAGCGCGTCGACACCATGGACGGCGCGGCCGACAAGGCCGCCGAGCTGGCCCACGCCGCCAAGTAAGCACTCAGGACGAGGACAGAACACACCATGGCTATCTGGCTCAACAAGGACAGCAAGGTCATCGTCCAGGGCATGACCGGCGCCACCGGCATGAAGCACACCAAGCTCATGCTGGGTGACGGCACCAACGTCGTGGGCGGCGTGAACCCGCGCAAGGCGGGTCAGACCGTGGACTTCGACGGCACCGAGGTACCGGTCTTCGGCACCGTCAAGGAGGCCATCGAGAAGACCGGCGCGAACGTCTCCGTCATCTTCGTGCCGGAGAAGTTCACCAAGGACGCGGTCGTCGAGGCCATCGACGCCGAGATCCCGCTGGCCGTCGTGATCACCGAGGGCATCGCCGTGCACGACTCGGCGTCGTTCTGGGCGTACGCCGGCAAGAAGGGCAACAAGACCCGGATCATCGGCCCGAACTGCCCCGGGATCATCACGCCGGGCCAGTCGAACGTCGGCATCATCCCGGGCGACATCACCAAGCCGGGCCGCATCGGCCTGGTCTCGAAGTCCGGCACGCTGACGTACCAGATGATGTACGAGCTGCGTGACATCGGCTTCTCGACGGCCGTCGGCATCGGTGGCGACCCGATCATCGGTACGACGCACATCGACGCGCTCGCCGCATTCGAGGCCGACGCCGACACCGACCTGATCGTGATGATCGGTGAGATCGGTGGCGACGCCGAGGAGCGGGCCGCGGACTTCATCGCGAAGAACGTGACCAAGCCGGTCGTCGGCTACGTCGCGGGCTTCACCGCGCCCGAGGGCAAGACGATGGGCCACGCCGGCGCCATCGTCTCCGGTTCCTCCGGTACGGCCCAGGCCAAGAAGGAGGCCCTGGAGGCCGCGGGCGTCAAGGTCGGCAAGACCCCGACCGAGACGGCCAAGCTCGCCCGCGAGATCCTGGCCGGCTGAGCGAGGCTCACTGCATCACCGGTAGGCCCGCCCCCCACCCGGGGACGGGCCTACCGCCGTTCCACTCACCAGCGCTTGCGGGGTGCCGCCGCGCCCACCCGTGCCGCCCCAAGCGGCACGCATGCCCGCAGCTACGTGGGTGGGCTCGGCGCGCGGCCGTCTGCCGCTCGCTGCCCGCAGCTACGTGAGGACGTGCCCCGTAAGGGCGCGGGGAACTGCGCGACAAGCCACGACGGTCCGCAGCCGGGGTCGGACCCCCAGCCCCACGGCGGGGCGCCGGACAGGGCGTCACCAGGCCCCCGGCGACAACCTTTCCGGGCCACTCGCCTCCGCGGAGCGGAGTTTGTCGCGGAGGGTCTGTTCCTCTCGCGAGAGGGGGCCGAGCGCGGCCGGCGGCGGCACGCCCTGCACCGCCTGGGCCGGCCCGATCGGCGCCGAGTAGTGCGTCGGCGCCGTCCGCAGCGTCAGCGCCGTCGCCCCGATGATCGCGACGGTGAACGCGATGGCGGCCCGCGTCCAGAAGATGCTGCGCCGCTCCCCACCGGTCCGTACCACCGGCGGCTTCGCCGCCTGCAACCGCTCCGTGGACGCCAGTTCCAGCAACCGCGCGTGCAGTGCCGACGGATCGGCCAGTTCCGGCAGCCGCGCGGCCAGCGCCTCACGCGCATGGGTGAGCCGCCGCGCCGCCGCCGGAGTGCTCGCCTCCGTCTCCGCCGCCGTCTCGGGCAGGTCGAGCCCGACACCGTCGTAGAGGACGAGCGTGCGCCGGTACGACGGAGGCAGCGTCAGCAGGACGCTCAGCAGCGCCCGGTGGCCCGCGTCGGCCGGCGGCGGCTCCGGATGCCGGTAGCGCGGCCGGAACCGGTGCCACGGGGAGAGCGCGCAGTCGTACGCCGCCGCCCGCACCCACCCCGCCGGATCCCGGTCCCGGGCCACCTCCGGCCAGCGCTGCCACGCGAGTTGGAACGCCCGCTCCACGGCCTCCCGGGCCAGCTCGCGGCGCCCGCAGAGCAGATAGGTCTGGCGTACGAGGGCGGGCGCGCAGAAGGCGTAGAGCGCGTCGAATGCCTGAGCGGGCGTCAGGGAGGACGGCGACGGCGGCACTTGCTTCCCCGGGCCGACTGACGGGCCGACGGGCGGGCGGACGGCCGAGGCGACTGTCTCCGGTACCTGCGTCACAGTTCACCCCTCTGTACGAAAAAGAACATAAACGTATATTGAGCGACACTTCCGGGGTTCGCCTGTTACGACGGGAAAGCGCGTGTCGTTGGGAGCATGGCCGCGTGACCCAGATGACCGCCCGCCGACCGTCGTCGTCGCCCCTGCTCACCCGGCTGCGCGACCGCTCACCCGGCCTCGGCGCGAGCCTCCTGAGCGGCGCCCTGGCCGCCGGCCTCGGGCTCGGCGCCCTCGCCGTACTCGTGCTGGGCCTGTGGATCAGCTCGCCGTACCCCGACAGCGGACCGGCCGGCGCCCTGCACATCGCCGCCGCGCTGTGGCTGTTGGCGCACGGCGCCGGACTGGTCCGCACCGAGACGCTGTCCGGCGCGCCCATGCCGGTCCACGTGACGCCCCTGCTGCTGCTCGCCCTCCCCGTCTGGCTGCTGTACCGGGCGGCCCGGGACGCGACCGACGCCTCCGCCGACCCCGACGGCCCCCCGCCGGTGCGGGCCCGTACGGCCTGGACGGGCGTCGTCCTCGGCTACCTCGCCGTCGGCACCGCCGCCGCGCTCTACTGCTCCGGCGGTGAACTCCGCCCCGAATGGACCACCGTGGTCCTGTGCCTGCCGCTCGTCACGGCCTGCTCGGCCGCAGCCGGCGTCTGGTCGGGCTACGGCCGTCCGCGCGACCCCCTGGTCCGTGCGGTCCCGGCGCGGCTACGGCGGCTGAGCGGAACGGACGCACGCGCCCGGCTGGGTACGGCCATACGCGCCGCCGGTGCCGGTACGGCCGTGCTCCTCGGCGGCGGAGCGCTGCTCCTCGCGGTCTCCCTGGTGTGGCACGGGGACACGGCGCGAACATCCTTCCTGCAGCTGACGGAGGGCTGGAGCGGCCGGTTCGCCGTGCTGCTCGTCGGCATCGCGCTGATCCCGAACGCGGCCCTGTGGTCGGCCTCCTACGCCCTCGGCCCCGGCTTCACCCTCGGCGCCGGCCACGCCGTCAACGCCTTCGCCTCCGACCCCGCGCCGCTGCTGCCCCCCTTCCCCCTCCTGGCGGCGGTCCCGGACCCGGGCCCCGGCACCCCGCTCAACTGGGCCGCCGGTGCGGTCCCGGTGGCGGCCGGGGCGACGGTGGGCTGGTTCGTGGCACGGGCGGCGGTACGGCGCCAGCGGCGCGACAAGCGGGGTGAAGGACCCGAGCAGCGGAAGCCCGTGGTCCCGGTGGCGCCCGTGGTGCGCTGGTCGGTGGGCCGGACGGCGGGAGTCGTCGTACTGGCGGCGGCGGTCCTCGCCCTGCTCCTCGCCGTACTCGCCGGCGCGGCGGCCGGGGCCCTGGGAGTGGCGGCACTGGCGCACTTCGGCCCGGTGTGGTGGCAGACCGGCGGGGCGGCGTTCGTGTGGACGGTGGTCTTCGCGCTGCCCGTCGCGGTGTGCGTCCGGGCCTGGCGACTGCGGGGCCGGCGCAAGGCGGCCCGCGCGATCCCGCTCCAGGCGGCCGGCACGCCGGACACGGGAAAGAAGGCCGACGAGAAGCCGGAGCCGAAGCCGCAGCCAGGGCTGCCGGAGCCGACACCGGCCAGTCGATGGTGGAAGCCATGGACGCGCAAGGCGAAGGACAAGGGCAAGGAGGAGGCTAAGGGCAAGCCCGACCAGCCGAACCACCCGGCGCCCGCCTCACCTGCGAAGGCGGCTACAAGCGAACCCGGCCCGACGAGTGGCCCACGCTCCGAGGACGAGCTGTACGACTTCCTCCCGGCAGACCCCGAGACCACCCTCCCCTGGCACGACGACCTCTCCCGAGAATCCCGCTGGGCAGCCCTAAGAGAAGCCTCGAAGGACCCAGAAGACCCCACGCCCTGAGCCGCACGACGTGCCCTCCCACGCTGTGGGCAGGCGTTCCGCAGGGCGATGGGGGAGGGTGGGCACAGCGACCAACGCCGGGTGCCCACCCAACGCCGTCCACTGGACCTACTCGTTGGCCGCCCCCAGCACCCCCCGCAGCTCATGCGGCAGCAACTGCTGGCACGTCTGCTTCGCCTCATGCGTCAGCGCATCGTCCACGCACGTGTAGTAGTCCCGGTACACCAACTGGACCGTGAAGCTCGCCGCCACCAGCGCCAGCGCCAGCGACGCGGTGACCAGGCCGCCGACCGCCGCCGTGGTCTGGGGCCGGCCTTGCGGCTGCGCGGGCGCGGGGCTGTCGGGGTCCTGGCCGCCGCGCGGCTTGGCGCGCAGCGAGCTGATCGACCAGTACAGGGCCAGCGCACCCAGCAGCAGCGCCACGTACGGCCAGGTGAACAGGGCGAAGAAGACGGCCCACATGCCGGACAGCAGGGCGTACCGCGCGCGGCGCTGGGCCGGGTCCGTCGGATCCCAGCGCATGCCGGAACCGCCGGCGCCGCCGGGGCCAGGGGAGCCGTTCGGTCCGCCGGGCCCACCGGGGCCGACGCCGGGCCGCTCGCCGAAGCCGCCGGGGGAGCGGCCGGGCTGCCGGTCGCTCCACTGACTGCCCCACGGCGAATCACCGCGCGAGCCGTCGGCATCCCCTGAGCCACCAGAGCCACCAGAGCCACCAGAGCCACCAGAGCCACCAGAGCCCCCGGCACCCTTGGGCCGCCGCGGCTGCCACGGGCGGTCCGGAGTCCCCTCGGGCGGCGGCGCGAACGGGTTGTGGTCCTGCTCCCCGCCGCCGGAGGCGCCGGCGCCACCGGGCCGGTCCTGTCCGTCCTGCCGACCCTGCCCGCCCGGGGGCGCCTCGGGCGGCGGGGAGGACGGCCGCTCCCGCAGCAGCACGGCGCCACGCTCCCCTCCCCGCTCGCCGCCGAGGTCCGAGCGCGTCGGGAACGTGAGCAGTCGCAGGCTGCGGTCCGGCATCAAAAGAGCGTCTTCCCCTAGGTGAGTGCGGCCGTCCGACACGAGCGTCCGCACGGGCTTCCACATCGGCTTCCACATCGGCTTCCACTCAGGAAACGCACCGCACTCCGCACGCGTTCCCGAGGCCGCACGCGGTCGCACGTCTCGGTTCCTCCCGAACGCTACCTTCCGGCCACGCACCCGTCCCGTGGGGGCCGTCCGGAGTGCCGGTATCGTTGCTGGCGGTCGGCCGCTTCGTAGACTTCCCCGTATACCGGGGCGCGAAGCATTCGTACGACTGTACAAAACCAGCAGCCTGAACACACCGCTTCACATCGCTTCATCGCTTCACACCGCTTCTCCGAGAAAGGGCCCCACTGTGGCCGCCACCCCCGCTGGCCCAGCGGTCAAGCGCCTCGTCGTGCTGGTCTCCGGATCCGGCACCAACCTGCAGGCGCTCCTGGACGAGATCAAGCGCACCGGCACGGAGGCGTACGGCGCCGAGATCGTCGCCGTAGGGGCCGACCGCACCGGCATCGAGGGGCTCGCCCGCGCCGAGCGGGCCGGTCTGCCGACGTTCGTGTGCCGGGTGAAGGACCACGCCACCCGGGAGGAGTGGGACGCGGCCCTCGCCGGGGCGGTGGCCGCCCACGAGCCCGACCTCGTGGTCTCCGCGGGTTTCATGAAGATCGTCGGCAAGGAGTTCCTGGCCCGCTTCGGCGGCCGGTTCGTGAACACCCACCCTGCCCTGCTGCCCAGTTTTCCCGGGGCCCACGGCGTCCGCGACGCGCTCGCCTACGGCGCCAGGGTTACCGGCTGCACCGTCCACTTCGTCGACGACGGCGTCGACACCGGCCCGATCATCGCCCAGGGCGTGGTCGAGATCCGGGACGAGGACGACGAGAGCGCGCTGCACGAGCGCATCAAGGAAGTCGAGCGAAGGCTGCTCGTCGAGGTCGTGGGGCGGCTCGCCCGCAACGGCTATCGCATTGAGGGACGAAAGGTAGTTATCCAGTGACCGCCACCGCCGAGAGCACGAAGCGCCCCATTCGCCGGGCGCTCGTCAGCGTCTACGACAAGACCGGGCTGGAAGACCTCGCGCGCGGCCTGCACGAGGCCGGTGTCGAGCTGGTCTCCACCGGGTCGACGGCCGGCCGGATCGCCGCCGCCGGCGTCCCCGTCACCAAGGTCGAGGAGCTGACCGGCTTCCCCGAGTGCCTGGACGGCCGGGTCAAGACCCTGCACCCCAAGGTCCACGCGGGCATCCTCGCCGACCTGCGCCTGGAGGACCACCGGCGCCAGCTCGCCGAGCTGGGTGTCGAGCCGTTCGACCTGGTCGTCGTCAACCTCTACCCGTTCCGCGAGACCGTCGCCTCCGGCGCCTCGGAGGACGAGTGCGTGGAGCAGATCGACATCGGCGGCCCGTCGATGGTCCGCGCGGCCGCCAAGAACCACCCCTCCGTCGCGGTCGTCACCAGCCCCGCGCGCTACGCCGACGTCCTCGCCGCCGTCCAGGCCGGGGGCTTCGACCTGACCACCCGCAAGCGGCTGGCCGCCGAGGCCTTCCAGCACACGGCGTCGTACGACGTGGCCGTGGCGAGCTGGTTCGCGTCCTCCTACGCGCCCGCCGACGACTCGCGGTTCCCCGACTTCCTCGGCTCGACCTGGCAGCGCGCCCACACCCTGCGCTACGGAGAGAACCCGCACCAGCCTGCCGCGCTGTACGTCGACGCCGAGGGCGCCGGCCTGGCCCAGGCCGAGCAGCTCCACGGCAAGGAGATGTCGTACAACAACTACACGGACACGGACGCCGCCCGCCGTGCCGCGTACGACCACGACGAGCCCTGCGTCGCGATCATCAAGCACGCCAACCCGTGCGGCATCGCGGTCGGTTCGGACGTCGCCGAGGTGCACCGCAAGGCGCACGCCTGCGACCCGGTCTCCGCGTACGGCGGTGTCATCGCCGTGAACCGGCCGGTCAGCAAGGAGATGGCCGAGCAGGTCGCGGAGATCTTCACCGAGGTCATCGTGGCGCCGGACTACGAGGAGGGGGCGCTGGAGGCCCTCACCAAGAAGAAGAACATCCGCGTCCTGAAGGCCGCGAACGGCCCGGCCAACCCGGTCGAGGTCAAGGCGATCGACGGCGGCGTCCTCCTCCAGGAGGCCGACCGCCTCCAGGCCGAGGGCGACGACCCCGCCAACTGGACGCTGGCCACCGGCGAGGCGCTCTCCGCCGAGGAGCTGGCCGAGCTGGCGTTCGCCTGGAAGGCGTGCCGCGCGGTCAAGTCCAACGCGATCCTGCTCGCCAAGGACGGCGCCTCGGTCGGCGTCGGCATGGGCCAGGTCAACCGCGTCGACTCCTGCAAGCTGGCCGTCGAACGCGCCGGCGAGGAGCGCGCCCGTGGCGCCTACGCCGCCTCCGACGCGTTCTTCCCCTTCCCCGACGGCCCCGAGATCCTCATCGCCGCCGGCGTGAAGGCCATCGTCCAGCCGGGCGGCTCCATCCGCGACGAACTCGTCGTCGAGGCGGCCCAGAAGGCCGGCGTCACGATGTACTTCACGGGCACCCGCCACTTCTTCCACTGAGGCGGGGCGCCCCGGCGCCCACCTCGCACCACACGGTCTCGCCACCGCCCCGGCGCTCCACACCCCACCGCCGGGCCACGGCCCCGACCACCAGCAGGCCCCGGCCGGACGCCTCATCCGGACCGGGGCTTCGCCGTACGAGCCATGCGCAAGGATCGGGACCGGACAACTCCAGCCGCACGCCCCCGCCCACGATGCGCCGCAACACCTCCGCCGGCGTCCGGGCAGTCGCCGCAGTGCGGTTCCCGTCCCGGGCGACGGCAAGGTGACGCCGTGCGCCGCCAGTCGGTCCCGGGCCGCTTCCGAATGGCCGGTCCCCGGCTGAGCCGTTCTCCGGACGCCGCGAGGGCGCGCCTCCCGGGAAGGGGGGCGCGCCCTCGGTGTTCGGGTGAGCGGGTCGCGGGTTACTGGGTGCGGATCACGATCGTGCCGCAGACCTTGTCGGCGAACGTCTGGCGCTTGGCGTCCCAGGCCGGCCAGAGCCACCCGATGTAGCAGGCCACGCTGTCGATGAAGTGGGCGACGCGGCGGACGAAGGCCATGCCGACGCCGATCGGCTGGCCGGTGTCCTCCTTGATCAGGCGGATGCCGAGAGCCTTCTTGCCGACCGTCTGGCCGGTGCGGCCCTCCTGGATCAGCTGCCAGATCGCGATGCCGAGCAGGGCGAGGAAGCCGACCAGCGACAGCGCCACGACGTCCTTGCCCACGAAGATCAGGATGTACGGCACCAGGAAGATCAGGCCGTCGACCAGGGTGCCCAGGAAGCGCTGGCCCCAGTTGGCGTACGACGGCTCCATGCCGTAGCCCTGCTGCGGGTAACCGCGGTAGTCGGGCTGCTGCGGGTAGCCGTAGCCCTGCTGCGGGACGCCCTGGGGGGCCTGCTGGTAGCCGGGCTGCTGGGGGTAGCCGTAACCGGGCTGCTGGCCCTGCGGCTGACCGTAAGGATTGTTCGGGTCGCCGAAACTCATGGCGTGTTTCCTCCGTTGTACCTGCGGGGACGGACGCGGAAGGCACGGAGGAACGTCAGGAATTGAGCGGTTTGCCCCCCACCCGAACCGCGAGACTGCGCCGTTCATCGTCGTTGGAGAGGCAAGTTCTTGTCCAGTCGCATTCGGCATGTGTTGTGCAAGTGCAACATCATCGATCATGACCGGACATCCGGGGCGGCCTGGCGAGGGGGTCCGGTGGATTCCAGGTGCCGGACGGTGGGCCCCCGGATTGGAATCGGGGGGCGGTCATCCGGGAGTATGGGGTCATGACCGCCCAGATTCTCGATGGCAAGGCCACCGCAGCCGCGATCAAGTCCGATCTGACCGCCCGCGTGGCGGCGCTGAAGGAGAAGGGCGTCACGCCCGGCCTCGGCACGATCCTCGTCGGGGACGACCCCGGCAGCCAGAAGTACGTCGCCGGCAAGCACCGCGACTGCGCGCAGGTCGGCATCGCCTCGATCCAGCGGGAGCTGCCGGCCACGGCGACCCAGGACGAGATCGAGGCCGTCGTCCGCGAGCTGAACGAGGACCCGGCCTGCACCGGGTACATCGTCCAGTTGCCCCTCCCCAAGGGCATCGACGAGAACCGCGTCCTGGAGCTGATGGACCCGGACAAGGACGCGGACGGCCTCCACCCCATGAACCTCGGGCGACTGGTGCTGAACGAGCCCGCCCCGCTGCCCTGCACCCCCAACGGCATCCTCAGCCTGCTGCGCGCCCACGGCGTGGAGATCAAGGGCGCCGAGGTCGTGGTCGTCGGACGCGGTGTCACCATCGGCCGGCCCATGCCGCTGCTGCTCACCCGGCGCAGCGAGAACGCCACCGTGACCCAGTGCCACACCGGCACCCGCGACCTGTCCGCCCACCTCAAGCGGGCCGACATCATCATCGCCGCCGCCGGCTCCCCGCACCTGATCCGCGCGGAGGACGTGAAGCCGGGCGCCGCCATCCTCGACGTCGGCGTCTCCCGCAACGCCGAGGGGAAGATCGTCGGCGACGTCCACCCGGACGTGACCGAGGTGGCCGGCTGGATCTCCCCGAACCCCGGCGGCGTGGGCCCGATGACCCGGGCGCAGCTGCTGGTCAACGTCGTCGAGGCGGCGGAACGCGGTGCCCAGCGATAAGCCGGCCGAGGCTGGACGGCCCGGCGGGGCTCACGGCACGGTGCCGGCCGGTGGTGCGGTCGACGGTGCGGTCGACGGCGACCACTCCCAGGTTTCCGCCTCCGCCGAGACCGGTGCCGAGCCGCCCACCGCCCGCGACGCCGTCAGCGCCCCCGACGCGCAGGGGCGCCCGCGTCGCACCACCCGCCGTTTCCCGCGCGGGGGGTCTGGGGGGGCACCCCCCGGAAGACACAGCACGCGGGACACCGCGCGGCCCGAGGGCGGCGGCCGGGCGGCCCCCGGCGACGCCCCCGCGCCGGCCCGGCAGTGGCCGATCCTCCTCGTGCTGTCCACCGTCGCGCTCGGCCTGCTGCTGACCGCGCTCGGCGTGTTCCGCTACGGCATGGTGCTGATCGGCGCCGCCCTGCTGGCCGGTGCGGTGATGCGCTGGGTCCTGCCCCGCGTCGGCATGCTCGCCGTCCGCTCGCGCTTCACGGACATCGTCACCTACGGCATCCTCGGCCTGGCCATCGTCCTGCTCGCGCTGATGGCCCAGCCCAAACCGCTGCTGGAGGTCCCTGTGCTGAAGGACACCCTCCACTTCACACTCACCAAGTAGCCGCCAGACATCCGCCAGACAGCCGCCGGCAAGCAGCTCGGCGAGTGGTGCAACCGAACGGCCGGTGGCCCGCGTCTCCCCCGGGGGCGCGGGCCACCGGCCGTACCCCCCGGCGCCGACGACGGTACGGCCGTACGCCCGCCCGCGCGTCCCACCCCGGGCGGAACCGCCCTACCGCCACGGGTGGTTGCCCGTCGCGCCCTGCAACTTCCGCGGTACCGCGCAGGGTTGACTCCGTCACTCCGGTTCCGGCGTTACCCTGCGGCGATGCGACTGAGGACCCCCCGCCCGCTCGCCGTCGACACGCTGATCGCGGTCGCCATGGCGGTGGTCGCCGTACTCCTGAGCCGGGAGTCACGGTCCCAGGGCTGGCCGGAACTCGACGCCCGCGCCTACGTCCTGGTCGCTCTCGCGCACCTCCCGGTCGCCCTGCGTGGCCGGTGGCCGCTCGCCGTCTTCGGCGCCGTCGAGGCGGCCGCCGTCGTCTACGTCAGCCTCGGCTACTGGCCGGTGGTGTCCACCTTCGGCTCCATGCTCGCCCTCTACACCGTCGCCTCGGTCCGCCCACCGCGCACCGCCCTCGTCTGCGCGGCCTGCATGGCGGGTGTCTGGGTGTACGCCGGTGTGGTCAGCGACAGTCCGTCCATGGCGTCCGTCGTGGGGCAGGCGCTGCTCTACACCTCGGTGCTGGTGTGGTTCGGCCAGCTGGCCCGCCGCTCCGCCGAACTCACCCGCAGGCTCCGCGCCGAGCAGGCCGAACGGGCCCGCCGGGCGGTCGCCGAGGAACGCGGCCGGATCGCGCGCGAACTGCACGACGTGGTCGCCCACCACATGTCGGTGATCTCCGTGCAGTCGGGCCTCGCCCGGTTCGTCTTCGACTCCGACCCCGGCAAGGCGCGCGGCGCGCTCGGCACCATCGCGGACACCAGCGGCGAGGCCCTGGAGGAGCTGCGGCGCATGCTCCAGGTGCTGCGCGAGGAGGACCCGTCCGCTCCCGAACGCGCCCCCATGCCCACCCTGGCCCGGCTCACCGACCTCCTCGACCGGGTCCGGGCCGGCGGCCTGCCCGTCGACCTCACCGTCGAGGGCACCGGACGCCCGCTGCCGCCCGGCGTCGAACTGTGCGCCTACCGCGTCGTCCAGGAGGCCCTCACCAACGCCCTCAAACACGCGGGACCGGCCCACGCCCACGTGGAACTCCGCTATGGCGCACACGAGTTGAGCGTCCGCGTCACCGACGACGGAGAGGGGGTGAATCCGGACAGAGTGCCGACGGGCACCGGTCATGGCTTGATTGGCATGCGCGAACGGGCCAAGCTCTACGGCGGGACGATCAGCGTCGGCCCACGCGCCGAGGGCGGCTACCAGGTCCATCTGACCCTGCCCACCTCCGCGTCCGACGCACGGCGGGGGGACGACCGTACGAGATGACCAGAGTGCTCGTCGTCGACGACCAGTTCCTCATCCGCGCCGGACTCGTCGGCCTGCTTCAGGCCGCGCCCGGCTTCGAGGTCGTGGGCGAGGCCGGTGACGGCGAGGAAGCGGTGCGGCTCGCCGCCGAAACCCTGCCCGACGTGATCCTGATGGACATCCGGATGCCCGGCATGAACGGCATCGAGGCCACCGAACGCATCCTCGCCCAGGCCGGCGGACGCCCGCCCCGGGTGCTCGTGCTGACCACCTTCGACCTCGACGAGTACGTCTACGGCGCCCTGCGCGCCGGAGCCGCCGGGTTCCTGCTCAAGGACTCCGGGCCGGAACGGCTGCTCGCCGCGGTGGCCGCCGTCGACGGCGGCGACGCCCTGTTCGCGCCCAGCGTCACCCGGCGCCTGGTCGAGGCCTTCGCCCTCCGGCAGGCGCCCGCCTCGGACGGCGGGGCCCCGCCCGACCTCGGCGTCCTCACCTCCCGCGAGGTCGAGGTCCTCGAACTCACCGCCCGCGGCCTGTCCAACCTGGAGATCGCCGAACGCCTCTACATCAGCGAGGCCACCGTCAAGACCCACCTCAACCGCACGATGACCAAGCTCGACCTGGGCAGCCGGGCGCAGGCGGTGGTGATCGCCTACGAGACGGGACTGGTCGTACCGGGTGGGGGCGGGGGCGGGTTCGAGGGCAGCTGAGGCGCGAGGGTGCGTGGGGAGCGGGGAGAGGTGTGACGGCGGCCCGCCCCCTCCCCCGAGGAGGGGCGGACCGCCGCCGGGAACCAGCGTTCCGTGCCAGGAACCGCCTGTTCAACGCCTGTCCGTGCGCTGTGGCACGGAAGTGACCGTTCCGCTACGGTGTCCGCGCCCTGCCACAGGGCCCAGCCCGGCGCCGTAGCGCTGCCGAGACGCTGACAGTTCGGACAAACATCCCTAAGGTGGAAGCCGGGGGGTGGCGATGCCGAAGTGGAACGCGCTGCCGGACGAACTGGATCCGCAGATCAGGGAGTTCATCGGCCAGTTGCGGCGGCTCGTGGACCGCAGCGGCCTGAGCGTCGCGGCGCTGGCCGACCGCACGGGCTACGGCAAGACGTCCTGGGAGCGGTACCTGGGCGGACGGCTCCTCGCGCCCAAGGGCGCGGTCGTCGCGCTCGCCGAGGTCACCGGCGTCCATCCGGCCCACCTCACCACCTTCTGGGAGCTGGCCGAACGCGCCTGGCACCGCACGGAGACGCGGCACGACCGGACGATGGAGGCGAACCGCGTCTCGGAGGCGCGCGCGGCCTTGCAGGAGCAGGGGCACGTCGAGAGCGGGGGTGACGGGCAGGGTGAGGGAAGCGGGGGTGGCGGCGGGCAGGGTGGGGGAAGCGGGGGTGGCGGTGGTGCCGCGGGCAACTCATGGCGGATGGCCGGATACCGGGGGCCTTCGCCGTCGGGCGCATCCCCTGCGTCCTCGTCTTCGCCTTCGCGGGCGTCCGGGGCGTCCGGGGCGTCCGGGGCTGCCGTTCCGGACGGGCCGGGGTGGACTCAGGCCTCCGTCCCCGCTCCGTATGGTCCAACCCCGGAGGACCGGCGCCCGGGTGACGAAGGGGCCGTAGGCGCTGGAGGCCTCGGAGGACCGGGCCGGCAGCGGCTGACGATGTTCCTCGCCGGGGTCGTCGGCGTGCTCGTCGTCATCGGCGCCGTCTTCTTCTTCACTCGTGCGGGTGGTGGTGCGCACGGCAAGGACACCGCCGCCTCCACCTCCCCGAGCGCCGACAGCCGCCCGGACCTGCCCGCCGGCGTCAAATGCGCCGGCTCCCGCTGCACCGGCAAGGACGCCGAGGCCATGGGGTGCAGCGGCGACCTGGTGACCACCGTCAAGTCCGTCGCCGTCGGCACCACCATCCTGGAGGTCCGCTACAGCAAGACCTGCGGCACGGCCTGGGCCCGGATCACCGGCGCCGCCCAGGGCGACCGGGTGCGGGTGCTGACGGGCGGGAAGACGCGGCAGAGCGGCGACATCACCGCGCCCGGGGACACGATCGCGTACACCCCGATGGTGGCCGTCGGCAGCGCGGCCCAGGCCAAGGCCTGCGCGACGCTCGCCTCGGGCCGGACGGGCTGCACCAGGTAACGGGGGCGGGGGTCGGGGGCCGTGGGAGGCACACGTAGGAACTCGTAGGCGCCCTCGTAGGTAATCCGGGAAATCCCGTCCGCTCGTGCATGCCCGCCCTGATACCGGGCACGCGAAACGTACCCCCACGGGAGTCCGGAAACGGTATCCCCGACCGGCGGCCGTCCTCGTCCCCCCTCTCCCGGACGGGCGGCCGCCGCTTGCTGCCCTCCCCGGCCCCGGCCCGCTCCGGTGCGGGTTCCCATCCGGCGGCCTTGTGGGCTGAGCCACACAGCCCGGGACATCTCGTATCCCGGATGCGCGATAGCCTGACGTGTGGAGATCTCTTGATGCCAAGAGATCGATCAAACCGCACGGGGCGGGGACGCCCCACCGCCAGCTGTCATACGGAGAACGCCATGACCCGCACTCCCGTGAACGTCACCGTCACCGGCGCGGCCGGCCAGATCGGTTACGCCCTGCTCTTCCGCATCGCCTCCGGCCAGCTGCTCGGCGCGGACGTGCCGGTCAAGCTGCGCCTGCTGGAGATCACCCCGGCGCTGAAGGCGGCCGAGGGCACGGCCATGGAGCTGGACGACTGCGCGTTCCCGCTGCTGCAGGGCATCGAGATCTCGGACGACCCGAACGTGGCCTTCGACGGCGCCAACGTCGCCCTCCTCGTCGGCGCCCGCCCGCGTACCAAGGGCATGGAGCGCGGTGACCTGCTGGAGGCCAACGGCGGCATCTTCAAGCCCCAGGGCAAGGCCATCAACGACCACGCCGCGGACGACATCAAGGTCCTCGTCGTCGGCAACCCGGCCAACACCAACGCCCTCATCGCGCAGGCCGCCGCCCCGGACGTACCGGCGGAGCGCTTCACCGCGATGACCCGCCTCGACCACAACCGCGCGCTGACCCAGCTCGCGAAGAAGACGGGCACCACGGTCGCCGACATCAAGCGCCTGACGATCTGGGGCAACCACTCCGCCACCCAGTACCCGGACATCTTCCACGCCACGGTCGCCGGCAAGAACGCCGCCGAGACCGTGAACGACGAGAAGTGGCTGGCCGAGGACTTCATCCCGACCGTCGCCAAGCGTGGCGCCGCGATCATCGAGGCCCGTGGCGCCTCGTCGGCCGCGTCCGCCGCCAACGCCGCCATCGACCACGTGTACACGTGGGTCAACGGCACGGCCGAGGGCGACTGGACCTCCATGGGCGTCCCGTCGGACGGCTCCTACGGCGTGCCGGAGGGCATCATCTCCTCCTTCCCGGTCACCACGAAGGACGGCGCCTACGAGATCGTCCAGGGCCTGGAGATCAACGACTTCTCCCGCGCCCGCATCGACGCCTCCGTCAAGGAGCTGTCGGAGGAGCGCGAGGCGGTTCGCGGTCTCGGCCTCATCTGATCCCCTGATGTGAACGCGGGCCCGCCTCGGGCCCGTACACCCGCGTCCCCCGGCCCCAGGCGGTTCCGACCGCCCGGGGCCGTCGCGTCACACGGCCGCCGGAAGCGGGGACGCGAGCGGAGCCGCGAGCGGGGGTACGGCCGGGGGTACGACCGTCCAGTGGGCCGGGCGCGGGTCGCCCGCCGCGCCGAGGACCACCCCGGCGAACCCGCCAGGGGCGCAGGCGGTGCGCGCCGCGTCGGCGACGGCCGCGGCGGACGTACGGAGCAGCGCGTCCACGGGCTCGCGCAGCTCGGCGGGGCTGCCGGGAGCCCCGGGCGAGGGGTCGGCCAGCGCGTCCGCGAGGCCGGACTGCGTGGACCAGGCGATCAGCGAGGCCCCGGCGAAGTGGGCGCGGGCCGCGGCCACCTCACCGGCCGAGGGCGGCTCGTCCGCCATCCGCGCCAGCTCGTCGCCGAGCGCGTCCAGCAGGGCGGCGGCCTTCTCCGGGGCGGTGTCCACCTCCACGAGCAGCCGGTGCCCCTCCTCGCGCCCGCCGCCGTCGCCGTACGGCTGCCGCCACGGCCGTTCCTCCGCCCAGGCCCGCACGGAGTAGGTGTACCCGTGCCGCTCCCGCAGCCGGGTGCCGAGCCGTGACCCGGGGTACCCCCCGAGCACCAGGGCCGCCAGCCGCGTCGCCGGCCCGAGCGGTTCGCCGTCCCGTACGGCGCAGAGCCGGATCTGCGCAGTGCCGGGCCGTACGGCGGGGTGGAGCGCGAGGACGCCCGGGGTGAACCGGAGGGGCCGGGCGGGGGAGAGGGCCTGCGGCCGGGGTGCCCCGGCCCCGGTCCACCCGGCGAACGCCGCACGTGCCGCCGCCGTCGCCGCGTCCGGGTCCAGGTCGCCGACCAGGACGAGTCTGGCGTACGACGGCAGGAGCGCCCCGGCGTGCAGGGCGCGTACGCGCTCGGGGGTGACCCCGGCGATGTCCTCGGGTGCCGGCGGCTCCTGCGGCCCGGCCGTCCAGCCGGGGGCGTGCCGCTCCAGCAGGGCGTGCGCGGCCACGGCGGGCGTCATCCGGGCCACCGCGGTCTGCCCGCCCAGCACGGTGCGCGCGGCGGCCACGTCGTCGTCGGTGTACGCGGCCGTGGCCACCGCACCGGCGAGGATCCGCAGCAGGGGGCCCAGACCGTCGGCGAGCACCCCGCCGCGCAACACCAGGTGCCCGGCCCCGGCGAGCGGCACGACGTCACCGCCGGCCGTGCCGAGCGCCTGATCGACCGGGGTGCCGTCCGCGCCGGTGGTGCCGCGCAGCACACACGCGGCGAGCACGGCCGCCGTCGCGTGCATCGCGGGGTCGGCGGCGGAACCCGCGGTGGGGCTGGTGGCGGGACCGGCGCCGGGGCTGGTGGCGGTGGCTGTGGCGGTGCCGAGCGGCACGGTGAGCCGCACCTCCACCCGCGGCACCGTCGGCAGCCGCACCGCCGTGACTCGCAGCCCACCGGCCAACCGGACGTCCGCGCAGGCCGGGAGCGAGTCGGTGGCCGGGTCGACGGACGTCATGGGCGGGCCTCCGGGCGGGTGGAGTGTGGCCGGGCCGGCCGTCGGGGGCGGTTCTCGTCGGGTGCGTGCGCCCTCGGCTGGGCGGTGCGCGGGCGGGGGCGCCCCGCGTCGTGGCTCGCTTCGTGCGGGCGGAGTGCGGCTGCGAGGGGTCTCATGGGCGGGCCTCCGGGCGGGTGGCGTGCGGACGGGCCGGCCGTTCGGGGCGGGGTGGACGGAGTCGGCTTTCGTCGTGGCTCGCTTGGCGTGGGCGGGGTGTGGCAGCGGGGGGCCTCATGGACGGGCCTCCGTCGGGTGGGAGGTGGCGTGGCGGGCCGGGGTCAGGGTGAGGATCGCGCGGTGGGTGTTGCGCAGGTGGTGGGCGGCTTGGGCGGTGTCCGTGGGGGTCGTGGCGGCGAGCAGGGCGGGGATTCGGTGGTGGAGGGACGCGTCGCCATGGAGCAGTTCGAAGGCGCCGAGGGAGCGCACGCGGGCGTGCGGGGCGTCGTGGCCGCGCAGCAGCCCGCTGATCCATCGGCGTGCGACCAGGCGGAGTTCCCCGGGATCGAGGCCTTCGGACGCGAGTGCGTGCAGTTCAAGGTCCAGGGCGTCCACGGCAGTCTCGGTGCGGGTCGTCTCCGGGTGGGTGACGGTGCAGGCGAAGGTCACCGGGTGCCGGGCGGCGAAGGGGCCGCCGACCAGGCCGCAGTCCGCGGTCACCGCCACCGCCGCCCGCTCCCGCGTCACCAGCCGTGCGCGCAGCCGGTGTTCGAGCAGCGCGGCGAGCAGGACGTGCGCGAGGTAGCCGGGCAGGTCGACGGCGGGGTCGGGCAGCCGGTAGCCGACGCTGACCGCCGGCAGCGGGGCGAGGGGGTCGGTGTGCCGGCCGTACCGGTCGCTGTCCGGCGCCGGTTCGTCCCGCACCGGCGTGGGCGTGAACGGCCGCGCGGGCAGGTCGCCGAACCGCCTCTCGATCAGCCCCCGGGCCGCCTCGGGGGACACGTCACCGACGACGGTGAGCACGGCGTTGCCGGGCGCGTGGTGCCGGTCGAAGAAGTCCCGGCACTCCTCGGGCCCGACCCGGCGCAGTACGTCGGGGTCCCCGTACCCGTCGTGGGTGTTGGCGTAGTCGCCGTAGAGCAGCGGGGGCAGCGGGACCTTGGGGAAGCCGCCGTACGGCCGGCCGGTCACGTTGCGCCGGATCTCCTCGGCCACGACGTCCAACTCCGCCGCGAGGTCGGCGGCCGTCGGGCGCGGCCCGGCCATCCTGTCGCGTTCGGCGGCGAGCGCGTCGGACAGCAGCGTCGCCGGGATCACCTGGTGGAAGTCGGTGGAGTCCGCCCTGGTCGCCGCGTTGGCGTAGCCCCCGGCCGGCGCGCCGCCCGTGGTCCCGCCGGGCCCGGTGCGCCGCCGGAACATCAGGTGCTCCAGCAGGTGCGCGAGCCCGGCCCGGCCGGGCGGATCCGCCCGGAACCCCGCACCGTAGTGCACGCCGACCGCGCACACCCCGGTGCCGCGTTCGGGCGCGAGGACCACGCGGAGACCGTTGTGCAGGGTGAAGCGGGAGAGCGGGGCGGCTGCCGGCGCCCCCGACCCGGCGGGGGGCGCCGTTGCCGTGCCCCCGCCCCCGCCTGCCGCCGTCCGTTCAGACACCCGCCGTCACCCGCAGTCCCAGACGCTGGCCGCGTACCAGTTCGGCGTACGTACCGCAGCGGTCGAGGAGTTCGTCGTGCGTACCCGCGTCCAGGCAGCGTCCCTCGTCCAGGACGACGATCCGGTGGGCCTGGCGCACGGTCGAGATGCGGTGCGCGACGACCACCACCGCACGGTCCCGGGACAGCCGGTCGACCACCTCGCGCAGCCGGTTCTCATTGATGCTGTCGAGCTGGGAGGTCGGCTCGTCCAGCAGCACCACGGACGCGTCGGTCAGCAGCACGCGGGCCAGCGCCAGCCGCTGCCGCTGGCCGCCGGAGAGGTCGTCGCCCCGCCCGACGGTGGTGTCCAGGCCCTGGGGCAGCCGCTCCACGGCCTCGTCGATCCCCACCGCCGCCAGCGCCGTCCACAGCGCGTCGTCGTCGACGGACGTGGCCCGGCCGAGCAGCAGGTTCTCCCGTACGGTGCCTTCGAGCAGGGTGAACGCCTGGTCCAGGTAGGCGACGTGGGCCCGCAGTTCGTGCAGGGGCCAGCGGCCGGTCTCGCGGCCGAGGACCCGTACGGCACCGCCGCCGGGCACGAGGAACCGTTCGACCAGGTTCAGTGCCGTGGTCTTCCCGGCGCCGGACGGGCCGACCAGGGCGGTGACGCCGCGCCGGGGCACGGTGAAGGACAGCGCGTCGGCGGCCCGGCGTTCGCCGTCGTGACTGAAGACGACCTGGTCGAACTCGACGGCGGGCCCGGTGAGTTGCGTGGGTCCGGTGGGTACGGCCGGACACGCCGCACCGGTGGCCTCCGCCTCCCCCTCCGGCGAGGACACCGCGTCCTCCCGCTCCTCCGCCAGCACCTCCTCGATGCGCGACTGTGCCGCGAACCCGAGCTGGAGCCGGGACACGCCGTTGGCGACCAGGGTGAGCGGGGCGACGAGCTGGAGCAGGTACAGCAGGAACGCGGCGAACCCGGCGACGCTGAGCGCGCCCGAGGCCAGCCGGGCCCCGCTGCCCAGGACCACGCCGATGAGGGCCAGTTGCTGGCCGAGTCCCATGATCGGGGTGACGAACGCCTGCCGCCGGGCGGCGCTCACCGCGGAACCGGCGGCGTTCGTGGCGTCCCCGGCGATGGCGTCGGTGACCTGCGTCTCCGCGCGGCACGCCTTCACCGTGGCGAGGGCGCCGAGCGCGGAGGTGAAGCGCTGGGCCAGCTCGCCGATGGCCTCCTGCTGGGCGGCCGTACTGTGCCGGATGCCCTTGATGAACACCGCGATCGCCAGCCCCGCGACCGCGAACGTGCCCACCACGATGAGCAGCAGGACCCAGTCGAGCAGGCCCATGATGATCAGTGTCGCGGTGACCGTGAGGGCGGCCATCGGCAGCTGGGTCACCCCGATGTCGACCACTGAGCGCAGTTGGGAGGAGTCCGAGGTGACCCGGGCGACGAGCTCACCGGAGCCGAGGCGGCGGGCGCCGGGCAGCGGCAGCCGCAGGGCGTGGGCCACCACCCGCTGCCGGACACTCAGCACCATGCTCTCGCCGGCCCGCGCCAGCAGGAACGAGGACAGGGCGGAGGCCACCGCGCCGAACAGCGCCAGGGTGGTCATCAGCATGACAGATCCTGTCACGGCCCGGTGCTCCGCGAAGCCGTTGACGACCCGGCGCACGACCAGCGGCACCGCGAGCGTCGCGCCGGTGGCGGCCAGCGCGAGCAGCACGGCCGGGACGGTGTTCCGGCCGTCCATTACCACCTGACGCAGCACACGCAGACGGGGTCGCGGCGGTTTCGAGCGCATCTGTTCGGCCGGCATGGCTGCTCCTCGGGGTCGGCTGCCGCCACGGCGAACGCGTGGCCGGTACGGGAACCGAGATAACCGGCCACGCGGCAGTCATGTCAAGTCTCATGTCAGCTTTGTCATTTCTCTTGACAAGGTAGTCCGGTGCGCGGCTACGGTCCTGAGTCATGACGGTTGACACCATGGCGCCGCCGGACGAGCGCACCCGCCGCCGGCTCGCCCCAGCGGATCTGTCCGACTTCCCCGCCGTACCGGCGCTCCTGCACCGGCTGGACCTGGGCGACTTCACCGAGGAAGCGCTGCAGGCCTTCCCCGGCCGCAACGACAACTGGGCCGGCCCCACCACCCGCGACCGCTCGGTCTTCGTCAAGCACATCGGCGGACCCGCCGAGGAGTCCCTGCGCCGGTTCCGCCGCGTGCTCGCCTTCGAGCGGGCCGCCGCCGCGGCCGACGAACGGGCCGACGGCGTGCCGATGCCCCGCCCGAAGCTCATCGGCTCGGACGAGGCGACCCGGCTCCTCGCCTTCGAACTGGTCGCCGACTCCGTCTCCGGCAGCGACCTGGCGAGCCGGGACGAGTTCGACGAGACCCTCGCCCACGAGGCCGGCCGGATCGTCGGCGCCTTGCACGCGCTGCGCCCCGCCGACGGCACCGGCATCGAGGACACGCCCGCGCCGCTCCCACCGCTCGGACACCTGCGCGCCCTGCCCTGGGCCGCGTACGTCCGGGCCAGCGCCGGGGCCCTGGAGGCCTGGCGGCTGCTGCAGGGCGACAGCGCGCTGCACCAGGCGCTGCACGACCTGCGGGCCGCCGAGTCCCGCGCCCCCCGCACCCCCGTCCACGGCGACCTCCGCCTGGACCAGTTCCTCACCGCGCCCGGGAGCCCGATGCTGCTCACCGACTGGGAGGAGTTCCGCCACGGCGACCCGGCCCGCGACCTGGGCGCGTTCGCCGGCGACTGGCTCTACCGCGCGGTGCTGAAGGTGCCCTCCGGCCTCGCCCAGGCGCCCGGCGTCCCCGTCTCCCACGCGGAGGTCGTCGCCACCGGCACCGCCGAACTGGCCCGGGTGACCCCCCTGATCGGCGCCTTCCACCGCGGCTACGGCCAGGTGCGCCCCGGCGCCGCCGCCCTGGACCCCGGCCTGCTGGCCCGCGCCACCGCGTTCGCCGGCTGGCACCTGCTGGACCGGCTCCTCGCCTCCGCCGAGCACAGCGCACGCCTCTCCGCCGCCGAGCGCGCCGCCGCCGGCATCGGCCGCACCGCCCTGCTCTCCCCGGCGGCCTTCGTCTCCGTACTCGGCTGGGAGGGAACCCAGGCATGAACACCGCGACCACAGCTACGGCCGCAGCCGCAGGCACCACAGCCGCAGCCGCCGCCACCACAGCTACAGCCGCAGCCGCAGCACCAACGACGACCACAGCCCCAACCACAGCCAAAGTGACAGCCCCAACTACAGCCACAGCGACCGCCGCCACCGAAACCGCGGCGCTCACGACCGCACCGGCGGCGCCCCACCCCGCCCTCCTGGCCCCCGGCATCCTCCGCATCCTCGCCGACACGACCGTCGCCCCCGGCGCGACGGCAGCCGTGGCCGGCGGCCGGGACGTGACCGCCGACGACCCGCGCGCGCTGCGCGCCGCCCTCGCCTCGGAGCTCTACCGCCGCCACCACATGGGCCGCACCGACGAGGAGCCGACCGCCCCCCGCGAACTGCGCGACACCGCCCTGGAGGCGCGGCTGCTCGACGCCATGCCGCACCGCAGGCTCACCCGGGTCGTGGAGCAGGCCGGTGAGGGCGACGACCGGCACGTCCCCGTCGTACTCGACGGAGTGCGGGTGTCGATGGACCGCGAACGCGTCGACACCACCCGCATCCGGACCGACGGCCGACTCCGGGTGCACCTGGACGCCGCCCGCCCGGCGGTGTCCCCCGGCTTCTTCCTCTGCGAGGGCACCGTCCCCGCGCGCGGCCGCTCCACCGGCACCCTCCGCGTCTACCTGCACGTCACCGGCCCCGACGCCGCGCCCGCCGTCTGGTCCGCCGTACTCGGCCTGCTGGAAGCCGAACAGCTGCCGTACCGCGCCAAGATCGCCTCCTCCCGGAACGGCTACCCCCGGCAGGACGCCTGCGTGGTCTACCTGGGCCCCGAGAGCTGGGGCGCCGCCGAACTCCTCGCGGACACCGCCCGCGGCCTGCCCGGACTCGGCGGCACCGTCTCCGACTTCGTACGCGAACTCGCCCCCGGTGTCGGCGCCGCCTGGGAACCCGCCGACGACCGCCCCGGCATGCGGCGGGTCAGCTTCGGCGAGCACCGGGCCGCGGCGGTCGCCTCCGGCCTCGTCGCCCACGCCGAGGACCCCACGGCCCGCAGCCTCCACCAGGCCGTCCACGACAGCCTGCGCGACGCCGGCATCGACCCCGCCGATCCCGCCCACAACGCCACCTCGCCGCGCAGCATCCTGCCGCCGCCGGCGACCGCCGCCACCCGCACCCGGCCGTACGACGATGTCGCGCCGCCCCTGCTCACCGGCCTGCCGCAGCCGTTCGCCGCCGCCGGGCGCTGACCCCCGATTGGACCCAAGCCATGGCCATGCCCCAGCGGGCCACGCCCGCCGTGATGATCCCCTACCAGCCGGAGGGCGTCGACGACGTCCTGCCCTACGCCGAACTCGCCGTCCGCCGACACGCCCGCCGCCTGTGGACCGGGCAGTCGCTGCACATCGACAGCCTCCAGCTCTTCGCGCACTTCGCCGGCCGCGGGCTGCGCGTCCCGGTCGGCACGGGCGTGTCCCTGACGGCGCTGCGCACCCCGTTCGACGCCGCGCTGCAGGCCCGCTCCCTCGCGCACATCACCGGCCGGCCCGTCGTCATGGGCTACGGCCCCGCCACCCCCGGCTTCGTGGCCTCCATCAACGGGGCCCCGTACGCCAGCCCGCGCGCCGCCGCCACGGAGTTCCTCACGGCCGCCCGCACCCTGCTCGACGGCGGTACCACCGAGCCCGGCGCATACTTCCGCATGCGCGTCGAGCTGCCGCCGACCCGGCCGCACCCGCTCGTGGAGGTCGGCGCGGGAGTGCTGCGCCCCGCCATGGCGAGGTCCGCCGCCGGCGTGGCCGACGTCGCCATCACCTGGCTCACCCCGACCGAATACGTCAGCGACGTCCTCCTGCCCGCGCTGGAGGAGGGAGCCGGGGACCGCCGGCCGCCGCGCGTGGCGACCGTCGTCCACCTGGCCGTCGACCGACCCGGACGCGACCCGGCCGCCCTCGCCGCGAAGATGTCCGCCGGACACCTCACCGCCCCGCACTACCTCGACATGCTGCGCCGTGCGGGACTGAACGTGCGCCGCGAGGACGACCTGCTGGCCAAGGCCAAACAGCTCGTCGAGAAGGGCGTGTTCGTCTACGGCAGTCCCGCGCACATCGCCCGCGAACTCGCCCGGTACCGCGCGGCCGGCATCGACGAGCTGATCCTCAACGTCGGCGGCGTCCACTTCGTCCACAGCCCCGAGGAGGCCATCAGGGACCTGGAGGACGTCTTCACCGCGGTGGAGGAACTCCATGGCTGAGCCGCGAACCGCCCGCAAGGGAGCCGCCGGCAAACCCCGGGAGGGTACGGCCCGGACGGCAGCCGGCACCGGCCCGGGGCGGGGGCGAGGACCGTCCGCCGTCCCCCCGGAACACGCCCCCGAGCCGAGGCCCGCCGCCGTTCCCTCGGAGCACACCCCCGAGCCGAGGCCGGCCGCCGTTCCCCCGGGGCACGTCCCCGAGCCGAGGCCGCCGGCCGCCGCCGGGCCGGAACCGGGGGCCGGGCCGTCGGATGACGTGCCCTCCGCGCCCGCCCGGCTGCTGCTGTTCGGCACCGGGGCGCTGAGCGTGGCGTTCCTGCCGTACTGGCTGAACTGGCTGCGCATCGCCCACCCGGACACCGAGGTCCGCGTGGCGGTCACCCGCAGCGCCGAACGCTTCGTCAGCAGGCCCGCGCTCACGGCGATCCTGGGCCGCGAGGTGCTGCTGGACGCCTGGCCGGGCACCACGGCCGACGCCGCGACCCCGCCCGTGGACCACGTCGAACTGGCCCAGTGGCCCGACGCGGTGGCCGTCCACCCGGCGGGCCTGAACTTCATCGGCCGGTTCGCCCAGGGCCTCGCCGACACACCCGTCCTGATGGCACTCCAGTGCACCCGGGCGGTCATCGGCATCGCCCCCGCGCTGCCCCCGGGTGCCGAGGCGAACCCCGCCTACCGCGCCCACCTCCAGACACTGAGCCGGTACGACAACGTCCTGATCGCACCCCCGCACCCCGGCCGCAGCGCCTCCACAGGCCGCGACGACGCCTCGGTGGCCGCCCCCCTCTCCACCCTCTGGGACCTCATCACCACCCACCACCCCCGCCCCCACCCCCTGAAGGACCCAGCCCATGCCGGTGCAGCCTGACCCTCCCGTCCCCACTTCGCAGCCCGCCGCCCCGGCGGCTGGCGCCCCTGGCCCGGCGCGGTCCGGTGCGGCGGCGTCCGCGCCCGCTCTTGGTACGGCGCCGGCCGGCCCCGTGCCACTCGCGCGTGCGTCGGCCCGTGGTTCGACCCGGCCCGGCCCAGCGGTGGCCTCCGACTCCTGTTCGCCGAGGTCCGGCCCGGCGGCTGCCGCCCCCGCCCCTGGCCCGGCGCTGTCCGGCTCGGCGGCCGTCGTCGCTGACCCCGCCCCGGTGCGGCCCGGCGCGGCCACGCCTCAGGTCGCTCCCGGTAGCGGGGTGCGGGTCGGGGTGGGGGAGCGGCTGGTGCGGGAGTTGGGGACTCGGCGTGTCGTCACGGCTGTTGTGGCAGTGCCCGGGGGTGGGTATGTGTGGGCGCGTCGGCCCGGGGCGGCGCGGGAGGCGCCGTTGGGGTTGCCCGGTGAGAGTTGGGCGGGGCGGGTGCGGGCGGTGTCCGCGGCGGCGCCGGTGGGGCTCGCGCTGGCCGCCCCCGATGCCGTACAGGAAGGCGTCCTGCGGTATCGGGCGCCTGGAACGCGGTCGGTCGCCACGGTGCTCCGGGAGGACCAGCGGGACCCGGACGCCCAGCGGGCCGTACGGGATGCCGTACGCGGACTGGGTGCGACCCTGCGGCTGCTGCACGCGAGCCCGCCGCCCGGGGCGGAGCCCGAGGCGCCCGGCGTGCCGCCGGCCCCCGCCCGGCTCGCCCGGTGGCTGCGCACCGGAACCGGCCCCGGCGAGGCACCGCGTCTGCACGCCACGGCCCGGTCCCGCCTGGGGGACCGGCGGTTGCGGCTGATCGCCGAGTGGAGCGAGCAAGCCGCGCACGGACCGGGACCACGCGTCCTGCTGCACGGCGGCCCCGCCTTCGGCAACCTGGTCCTGCCGACGGGCTCCGGGCGCCCGGCGCTCTTCACCGGCGAGGAACTCACCCTCGGCTGCTGGGAGTTCGACCTCGCCTGGCAGCTCGCCGAGATCGCCGAGATGGCCGCGGGCGCACGCTGGGGAGTGTGCGGCCCCGCCGACTACCCGGCGCTGGCGCGCGCCCTGCTGGAGGGCTACGGCGCCCAGCCCTCCCCAGTCGCCGCCCACCGCGCCCTCGTCATCCGCAGCCTCACCCACGCCCACGACTTCGCCTCGTACGTCGTCTGGCACGAGCAACTGCTCGTCTACCTCGACCTCGTGGCAGAGGCCATGGACGCCGCCGAGGAGACGACCGGGAAACCGGAAACCCGGAGCGCCTGGGACGCCGTGCGCGTGTGCGCGGGGCCGTCGACGCCGGTCCGCTGAGCGCTGGGCAAGTTCCGTCCAGGCAGGGCCTCTTGCATCCGCTCCGCGGGGCCGTCGACGCCGGTCCGCTGAACGTTCGGCAAGTGCCCTCCAGACAAGGCCCCTTGCATCCGCTCCGCGTGGCCGTCGAGTCCGACCGCTGAACGCTCGGCAAGTGCCGCACAGGCAGGCCTTTTTCATCCGCTCAGGCCGGCTAGGCCCCCTTCACCGTTGCCTCCGCGAGCGCCTTCCACGCGCGGGCGGCGACGTCGAGGTTGCCGGAGCGGGTCGCCTCCTCGGCGATGCGGCGCAGCTCCGCCGCCGCCGGTTCCCCCGCGCCCGCGGCCAGTTCGGCCTCGTGCAGCAGGATCTCGGTGCGGACGCGGTCGTGGTGGCTCATGGTCCCTGGCTCCGCGAGCGCTTCCCGGCACAGTCCGGCCGCGCCGGCCACATCACCCCGCCGGAAGGCGATCCGCGCCTGAACGGCCCGCAGTTCCGCCGGATGCCCGGCCGCCCCGTCCATCATCGCGAGCGCCGTCTCCGCCTCCCGGCACCAGCCCTCCGCCTCCGCCGTCACCTCCCCGCGCACCTCGAGGTGCGCGGACACCGCGGCCAGCCGCAGCCGCGCCCACAGCAGCAGGTCGGCGCGGGCGTCAGCGGCCCGCAGCGCCTCCTCCAGCAGCGGCAGCGCCCTGTCGTGCGCGTCCCGCGCCGCGTGGACCGTCGCCGCCGTCCACAGCGCGCGCACCCTGCGCCCCCCGGACGCCCCCTCGACGTGTTCCAGCAGCAGGCCGGCGTGTTCGTCCGCCTCGCCGAGCCGTCCCGCCTCGACCTCCGCAGCCGCGAGCGCGGCCAGCGCCTCGGCCTGGTCCGCCGCCGTCGCGCCCTGCGCGGACGCTAGCGCCTCGCGGCCCTCAGCGACGGCCGCCTCCGTGTCGCCGAGCACACGGTCGCAACCGGACAGCGCCGCCAGCACCCGGACCCGCAGATGCGTGATCCCCGCCTCCTGGACGACCGGCCGCAGCCGCTCCAGGGCGTCCCGTCGCGCGGGCACGTCACCGAGCCGTTCGTGGGCGCGGGCCAGGTGCCAGAGGACCTGCCAGGCGTAGGCGGGGGAGACGTCGGGCAGGGCGGCGCATGTGGTGAGCAGCCGTACGGCCTCGGCGGGCGCGCCGTCGTCGAGCGCGGCGACCGCGGCCGCGAGCAGGGCGGGCGCCCGGTCGGTGGCCGCCGTGCCGGGCGAGATGCGGAAGACGTCCACCGCGATCCCCAGCCGCTCCGCCAGATGCGCGGCCGCCTGCGGCGTGACGGCCCGGCCGCCCGACTCCAGCCGCGAGACGTAGCTGGCGGACACCTTGGGGCCCACGAGGTCCGCCTGTGACAAGCCCCGCTCGACCCGCAGCCTGCGCAGCAGCCGGCCGAACTCCGGTTGGCCCAACAGTTCCATGCGCCGTCCATTCCGCGTCCGTGTCAAGGAGTGGGAGCCAGCTTACGGCGACGACGGCCACGCCAGCCCTCCGGTTCGCATTGTGATGACAAATATAGTCACGAAACTTGACTCTGAGATGTCATGGGGCGTAAAAAAGTGGTGCACGGCCCGCCGGGGTTGCCGGGGGCCGGGTCCTCACCACTGTTCCGACGTCAGAAGGAGACACCCATGTCCGCCCAGAACCTGATGAACGGTTTCGACGCCTACACCGACGCCGAGGAGCTGGCCGCCCAGCCGACGACGGTGACCAAGGAGGAGCAGTCGATGTCGCTCGCGATCACTCTCGTGACGATCAGCGTGGTGCACACCTACGACACCGGCTGCTGAGCCCGCCGCCCGCACCAGGAGGCCTGAGCCATGACCGCACACGATCTGGTCGAGGGGTACCGCACCTTCGCCGACGCCGAGGAACTCGCGGCGTCTCCGGCGGGGGAGTACCTCCCGACGACCACCATCTTCACGATCAGCTATCCCACGACCGCGACCCCGACGATCAGCAACTAGCCGGCGCCGTCATGTGAGTGCTCGATCCAGCGCATTCCCTCAGCAGGGGCAGGAAGCCATCAGGCTCTCTGCCCCTGCTTGGCGTTCCCGGGAGGTCGGCCGGTATAGAGAATCTGACAGATGTTGTCATGGCTCTTGACTCTTGATTGTCATGCCCGTAGAAATGAGATGTGCCCGGGCGACGGGCATTCCGACACTACGAAGGAGACTCGCATGTCTGCTCAGGACCTGATGAACGGTTTCGCCGCCTACACCGACGTCGAGGAGCTGGCCGCGCAGGCGACCACGGTGACCAAGGAGGAGGCGTCCCTGAGCATCGGCCTCAGCCTCAGCTTCATCAGCGGCGTCAGCGTCTCGCTCACCGCCGAGCACACCTGCTGACCGACCACCACACGGAGTTCGAGGAGAAGTCGTGAGCGAGCAGGAACTCATCGAGGGCTACCGGTACTTCGTGGACGTCGCGGAACTCGCGGCCTCTGCGGAGCGGGAACTGCCGACGACCTCGATCTTCTCGTACGTCACCACGACGTGCACCGGCACCGTGGCGACCGTCAGCGTCTAGCCGACGGGGCGCCACCGGGGGGCGACGAACACTGAGGGGCAGGAGGGCCGACAGGCCTCCTGCCCCTCAAGCGTGCGTAGGTAGGTGTGAATACGGTCAGCCGGTCAGGCGGACGCCAGTGCCGCGTGCCGCGCCGCCGCCCGGCTCACCCCGGGAACGTGGCCCTTGCGGGCGAAACACAGACCGGCCAGGCACACCTCCCGGCGCGCGTCCTCCGGGCGGCCGGCCCACCGCAGCGCCTCCGCCCGGTCCAGCCGGGCCAGCGCTTCCGCGACCGGGGAATCGGTCACCACCGCCTCGGCCACGGCCCGGTCCGCCGCCGCGACCGCCTCCGCGAGCCGACCCCGGCCCACCTCACGCTCGGCCCCACCGGTTTCCCCGGGCCGGCAGCCGTCCCCGAGCCGCCGTACACCTCCCGGGTCCATCTCCACCGGCTGCCGTCCGCCGGCCGGGTCCGCGTCCCACTGTCGTACGCCCACGGAGGCCACGTCCACAGGCCGCCGCTGTACGCCTGCCGGGGCCGTGTCCTCCACCCGCCGTACGCCCTCCGGGTACAGCTCCCCCCGCCGTCGTACGACCGCACGGTCCACCGCTTGCCGCAGGCGTTCGAGGCCGAGCGGGGCCGCTGCCTGCGCCGCCTCCTCCAGCAGGTGGAGGGAGCGGTCGTGGTGGCCGGCCAGCGATTCGACCTCGGCCGTCAGGAGCGGCAGCAGGACGGCTCCGCCCGCGCAGTCGACCTCCGCCGCGGCGGCGCGGGCCTCGGCCAGCGCGGCCCGCGCTTCGGGTCCGCGTTCCCGCATGGCGTGCAGTATCGCCAGTGGGCCGGCGAGGACCAGTCGGGCCGCCGGCCGGCCGTCGGCGTGCTCCGCCCACAGGGTCCTGAGCCGGAACACGGCGGCCGACACCGGCTCGGGGCCCTGCCACAGGGCGACGGCCAGGATCCGCAGCGCCTCGGCCCGTTCCGGCTCCCGCCCGGTCCACAGCGCCTCGGCCCGTTCCGGCTCCCGCCCGGTCCACAGCGCCCGCCGTGCCGACGCGGCGGCCTCGGCGTACCGGCCCCGCCGCAACGCCTCCCGGGCCGCGTCGAGCGGGGCGCCAGGGCATGCGGGATGGGCGGGGCATGCGGGATGGGCGGGGCATGCGGGATGGGCGGGGTTTGCGGGGCCGGGAAGCGCCCCCGGCAGAGCGTGGCCGACGCGGCCGGCGGGGTCGGGGAGCGCCCCCGGCACAGCGCGGCCGGCGACGCTCGGCGCCACCGCGTCCCGGCCGGCGCCCACGGTCCACAGCGCGAGGTCCACCACGGCCGCCCGGTGGGCCGGGGGCGCGGTCCGCGGCCGGAAATCGCGGACATCGGGGAACGGCGGCGCCGCGAGCGTGCCCGGCCGCGCCCCCCTCAGTCCCCGCCTGCCCGGCCACAACCCCACCGTCTCGCCGAGTGCCACGACAGCCCCCTCCTACGCGTCCCTGCCCGTCCCTGCGCTTCGGACGCGTCCATCCTCCGGCGCACCGCCCCCCGAAACATGGGGGAACTGGCCCCAGATTCGGGCCGCCGTGGTCAGCAGGTCCTCAAGAGGCCCCCGGCACCCCGCGCGAGAGCAGTTCGCGGGCCCGGTCGAAGAGGGTGTCCCGGTCCGGGAGGCCGGTCTTCTGCAGGAGACTGGCCACGTGCTTCTCCGCCGTACGCGGGGAGATGTGCAGACGGGCGGCCAGCGCCTTGTTGCCGAGGCGTTCCGGCATGAGCTCCAGCACCTCGTACTCCCGTGCCGTCAAACCCCGTTGGCGCAACGGCTCGGGGATGCGTTCGGTGCCGGACCGGCGCTGCCGTACCGGTTCGCCGAGCCGGCGCAGCAGGGTGCGGCAGGCGGCGGCCACCGGGCCCACGCCGGCCTGGTGGAAGTGCTCCTCGGCCTCCCGCAGCCATGCCTTCGGCTCGCCCCAGCCCTCGACCGCCGCCGGTTCGGCGACCAGCCGCAGCCCCAGGCAGCGCGCCATGCCGAACACCCGGCCCGCCGCGCCGGCGCGGGCCATCGCCGCCGTCACCGCCTCCGCCTGCCCGCCCCGGCCGGCCAGCACCGCCTCCGCCAGCGCCAGGAAGTGCCGGTTCCACCGCATCCGGCCGCTGTTGGTGGCCGCGACGGACCGCACCCGCTCCTCGCCGGCCCGCCCGGCGAGCACGTCGAGCAGGACCCCGAGGCCGTGCTGTCCGTCGAGGTGGAACGGGGTCTGCCGGCGGCTCCGCTCGGCCGTCACCCGGGCCAGCTCCTGCTCCGCCGCCGGCCGGTCCTCCTCCAGCAGGGCGCAGAACGCGGCGCCGAGCCCGTGCACCTGCGACGCCTCCGCCGACTCGTCCCCGGCGAGCGCGGTGAACTCGTCGAGCGCCGCCCGCATCTCCTCCCGCCGCCCCCGGTGCGCCGCCAGGACCACCCGCGAGGTCAGCACGTAGTGGGTCACCGCGACCAGCTGCAGCCGCCGGCTCTCCGCCAGGCACGCGGCCAGCTCCCGCTCGGCGCGCTCGAACTCACCGGCCAGGACGGCGCTCAGGCCCAGCACCGCCGCCGCGTTCTGGGCGAGCCCGATGGCACCGCAGCGCAGCATCTCGGCGTGCGCGTGCCGCAACGGCCCGGCGTCCCCCTCGGCCAGCCAGGCGTTCCCGCCGAGACCGGTCAGCGCGTAGTTGCGCCACATCGGCAGCCGGTGTGCCACCGCCGCTTCCAGCGCCCGCCGGAAACACGCGTCCGACTCGGCCAGGTCCCGCTCCCGGGCGGCGTACCCGATGGCGTACCAGCCCTGGCAGATCACCGACGGCAGCGGAACGCCCGCCGCCAGCTCCACCGCGCTGCGCGCCAGCCGGTCGCACTGGTCGAGCCGGTCGGGCGCCGGACTCAGGATCGCCAGGTAGGCGGCGACCGCGTCCAGCGCGGCCAGCTGCTCCGGGCCGGCCACCCCGGGGGCCAGCTCGCGGGCCGCCGTCACCTGCGCGTGCCCCTCCGCCCAGTGCCCGGAGACCTGTGCCGCCCAGGCCAGCCGGATGTGCCGGTCGATCCGCCGGGCGCGGTCGCCCGGCGCGTACAGCGTCAGCTCGTCGACCACACCCACCGCCTGCTCGAACTGGCCGTCCTCGGCGAGCGCGTGCAGCAGCGCCTCCAGCAGATCGCGCCGCACCTCGTGGTGCGCGCTGCCGCCGCGAGCTTGCGCGAGGGTGGCCCGGGCCCGCCGCAGCACCGCCGTCGCCGAACCCGGTGCCCCATCCGCGGTCGCCCGGCGCCCGCACTCGACGTACAGCCGCGCCGCCTCCACCGGCTCACCCGCGAACTCCCGCAACCGGGCCGCCAACTGGCACCACTCGCCCGGCAGGCCGGGATGCGCGGCTTCCGTCTCCTCGGCCGCCCGCCGTGCCAGCGCGGTCAGTTCGTCCGCGGCGAGCCGGCCGCGCAGCGCCTCCAGGGCGAGCGGGTGCGCGAACGCGTACCAGCCCGGCTGGTGTTCGTCCCGCACGAGCAACTGCGCCTCGACCGCCGAGCGGACCTCACCGAGCAGCGCGTGGTCCGGCAGGCCCAGGACGCGGCGGACCAGCGTGAGCGGAAACCGCCGGCCCAGCAGGGCGGCCACCGACAGCAGGCGGGTGACCTCGTCCCCGAGCCGGTCGGCGCGGGCGCCGATCACCCGCAGCAGCGTCGGTGGCACGGCGGCCACGGCGGTCCCGGCCGGCCGCCACACCCCCTCGTCGTCCACCAGGTCACCCGAGGTGATCATGCTGTGCAGCAGTTCCTCGACCATGAGCGGGTTGCCGCCGCTGTCCTGCCACACCCGCTCCGACGCCCCGTCGGACAGGCACTCCGGGCGCGTCTCCAGACAGGTGGCCATCAACGCGTGCACCTGCGGCCGGTCCAGCCGGGGAAGCGTCAGTACGGTGCCGTCGCCGCGCCGGGTCAGCTCGTCGGCCAGCACCGCCGCGCCGCCCGCCCCGGAGCGCAGCGTGGCCAGCAGCAGCACCGGCTGCCCGGCGAGGTTCCCGGCCAGGTACTCGACGACGGCGAGGGTCTCCGGGTCCGCCTCGTGCAGATCCTCCAGGGCCAGCACACAGCCGTGCTCCCGGCCCGCCAGGGTGGTCAGGCGCAGGATTCCCTCCGCCAGCACCACCAGCGAGGCGTCACCGCGCGGTTCCTCCCGCTCGGCCCACTCCGGTACGAGCCTGCCGAGAACGGGACGGTACGGGCCGAGGTCCGCCCACCGGGCCGGGTCCAGGCCGCCCCGGGTGGCCGACAGCAGGGCCTCGGCCAGCGGCCGGAACGGCACGGCCGGCCCCGTACTGCTGCCCCGGCCCCGCAGCACCGGCATCCCGGCGGCCGACGCCGAGTCCAGCGCCTCCCGCAGCAGACGGGACTTGCCGATACCGGGCTCGCCCGCGAGGAACACGGCACCGCCCCTGCTCCGCCGGGCGTCGTCCACATACGTGCCCAGTGTCGCGAGTTCACTCGACCGTCCCACCAGGACGGCTGCACGGGTACGCATGCGCGGATTGTAACGTCCGCCACAATTCCCGGGGTTGGCGAAGGCCCCGGCGGTCCCGCCTCCGTGGAGACCGGACCTGCCGGGGCCTTTCGCGGTGCCGTGCGTGTGCCGCTGCCGCGTCTTCAGCGGATGCTGGGACTCTTCAGCGGCTGCGTGGCGCTCAACGGCTTACTGGAACTCCTCAGCGGCTGCCGAAGCTTCTCAGTGGTGCTGAGCCCTTTCAGCGGATGCTGACGATCGTCGGGGTCGGGAAGCCGGCCGCGCTCGCGCCGAGCACGCACGCCCCCACGGTCAGCCCGGCCAGGATTCTCGACCGCCGCCTGCGCGCCGCGGCCTCTGTCCCGGCACCGTTCCCCGCCTCGGCCTCGTCGAGGGACTCCTCGGCCGGGGTGTACTCCGACTCGTTCATCATGTTCTCGTCCATGGCGATTCCTTCCGGTTTTATGTGCGTGTGTTGTCCGTGTGCTGGTAGTTGTCGGTACGTCAGTGGGGGCGGCCGGGGCGCAGCAGGAGGACCGAGGGGACCTCCCCGGGGTCGTACAGCCGGAGCAGGCCGTAGCCGATGCCCGCCGTGCCGTACAGCAGGCCGGGCGTGGCAACGTGGTCCGGGGTGGCGCAGCGCGCGCCGTCCCGCTCGACCGCCTCGATCAGGCGCCCGCCGGTTGCCAGACGGAGCCGTCGCGCGCCCGGCCGGCCGGACTGCTCCAGCTCGATCAGAGCCTCCACCACGCCGAGTTCACCGTGGCAGAGCGACTGGTCGGCCAGGGGAGGCCGGTCGGCGACCGCGCCGAGGAACCGGTGGGCCAGGGGCGTACCCGCCGCCTCGCCGCCCAGGGCGAGCACCGCGCCCGCCCGCCCCCGGCACCAGCCCAGCTCCCCCGAGCCCCCGCCGTCGGCCGCCCACTCGTCCGGGTCGCCCCCCGGACGAGTGAACGCGGCCGACGGTGTCCCGGCGCCGGCGCGGGAAGCTCCGCGCCCGCCGCCGGGACGTATCCCGCCCCCCTCCCGCAGCCCCAGCGCCCACCGCACCCCCGCGGCGCCGCTGAGGAAGCCGGGCTCCCCGTCACCCTGCCCGGCGTCCACGGCCTCGGCCAGCCGAGCGGCGAACTTGTCCGCGAGGCGGGCGGCTTCGGGATCACCGGTCTCGGTGTGCACGGCGTGCAGCGCGGCGAGTCCGCCGGCCAGACCATTGCCCACACCGAGATCCTGGTCGGGGGCGTCGGCCGCCGCGGCCAGGGCGGCCAGGGCCGGCCGGAGCGCCGCGCGCAGGGCGTCGTCGTCCAGGAGTCCGGCCAGCCGGACGAGGCCGTAGCAGATACCGCCCAGCCCGAAGTAGCCGCCGGGGCCGACCCCTTGGGCCAGCACCGGGTACCGGGCCAGCGCGCCGACCAGGTCCGGCAGCGCCCGTGCGGCGTGCGCGGCGACGGCGCTGTACCGCTCTACGCCGGTGAGCGCGCCGAGTTGGGCCAGGAAGAGGGCGGTGCCGGTGTAGCCGTCGGCGAGTCCGCCGCCGAGCTGGGCGACGGTCCAGGAGGCGCCGTCGTCCAGGGTCTCCAGCCCGATCCAGTTGGTGCGGGTCGCGTTGTGTTCGGCCCGGGTGAGGAGGCCTTCGGCGAGTTGGCGGGCTAGGACCAGGGCGTCTTGGGCTGGGGTGTGCCGGGTAGCCGCGGCGCCGTCGTGGCTGGTCGCGCCCGCGCGGCGGAGCCGCATGATGTCTTGCCCCGCGCCCCTAGGGAAGTTGTCCTTGGCCAGGGTTGTCAGGCGCCGGCACTCCCTGTCCCCCTTTGTCGCCAAGGTCGCCGCGATCACCCAGTCCTGTTGGGCGAGGTCGGACGGGGACATGCGGGCGATCTTGGCGTGGGCGGCTTCGAGGCCGGAGGCGGCCGGGGTGAAGGGGAGGGGCTCGCCGCGGGAGGTGGTGAGGAGGCGGCCGTCGGTGCGGCCGGTGAAGAGGGGCAGGTCGCCGCCGAGGAGGTCGGCACGCTCGTACGGCTCCAGTTCCCGCAGGTGGGGGAGCCCGGTCTCGGCGGTGAGGCCGGCGAAGGCGGCGACGTGGGCCTCGCGGGAGGCGAGGTGTTCCGGGGCGACGGACTCGGCCAGCATCGTGGCGTAGACGTGCGAAGGGCGCATCACGACGCGCGTCGGCTGCCCGGCGAAGCGTGCGAGTACGCCGTCCGCACCGGTCAGTTCCTCGGCGCCGGCCAGCACCGCGCGGTAGCCCAGCGCGAAGCCGGCGCGCAGGCTGTCGCCGTGGTCCAGTGGTTCGACGGTACGGCCGTGCAGTGTGGGCCGGTTGGCGCCGCCGGGAGCGGGAGCGGGCCGCCGTACCAGGCGCAGGGTGTCCGTGCCGAGCCCGGCCCAGTCCCGCACGCTCAGCGCGGCAGCGTCCGGGCCGCCCCCGCCGAACGCGGACACGTCCACGTCCCCGGCGTCCGTCGACAGCAGCCACGGCAGCAGCCCGGTCCGCGCGACCGAGTCGTCCAGGGCGGCCGGCGCCGGATCGTCACCGACGTCGGTACGGGGCTGCCAGGCCGGATGGAACAGCGTCTCCACATCGACGACGACGGGGTGCGCGCCGCAGGCGATGACGTTCTCCGCGTGCAGATCGGTCGCGTCGATGGCGTGGCACAGTGCCAGCAGCGCACCCTGACGCCGGTAGAACAGCGCCACCTCGGCCTCGTCGGCGCAGGGCGCGGGCGTCACGAACTCGGCCCAGCCGTAGTCGCCCCGGGGCAGGACGGTCACGCCGCGCGGCGCGAGGTCCGGCAGGGCCGTACGGAACCAGTCCAGCAGGCCGTTCCAGCACTGGTGCAGTCCGAGCGGACGCGGCTTGTAGACCAGGCGCCGCCCGTCGGAGAACCGCAGTACCGCCACCGAACGGCCGCCCCCGTGCCGGTCCCCGGCACCGAGGTCCACCCCCGTCAGCCGCGCGGTGCCGGCGTCGGGAAGCAGCCCGTGCTCCAGCACCGCCCGGTCCGCACGCAGCCGGTCCAGCAGCTCGGCCAGGGCCTGCGCGGTGCCGTACGCCTCCCGCGCGAGCAGGCCGGGCAGCACCGGGTAGCTGGCGAAGAGGCGGGTGAGCGCGGTGCGACCACCGAGACCGCCGAGGAAGTCGAGGTACCGCTCCCGTGCGGTGCGCCCGCGCAGCCGCCCCGCCGCACGGGCCTCGTCCAGTTCCCGCACCAGCACCCGGCCGGCGAGATCGGCCAGCCGCTCGGCGAGACCGCCCGCGACGCCCGCCCACACCGCGTCGAGATCGACCCCGGGGTCCGCGGGCGGCCGTCGGCACACGAGGGATCCCGCCTCCGCGATGAGCGAGCGGAAGGGGTAGGCCAGTTGGCGCAGGGTGCCGGTGTCGGCCGGGTCCGGCGCCGAGGGCTCCTCGGGCACCGCGTCGAGGACGACGTCCCGGAGTCCGGCCGGGTCCTCCACCACCACCGGTCCGACGCCGGCCGGTGACGGCGCGCTCTTCAGGGCTGTCCGCTGCTCGCTCACGCCCTGAACCATGTCATCGGCGCACCCGGCCGGGATGGGTAATCACCCCCCAAGTTCCCGCACCCCCACCCCACTTCACTCCAGCCCCGCCCGCGAACGGTCCGCTCCGGTTTCGTCCCCGAAGGGTCCCCCGCCCGATTTCGCCGCTACCGTCGAAAAGCAGCACAGGAACGGTGATTCGGGGGGTTCGCGATGAGCGACGGGAATGACGCAAACGACGGGGACCGACAGGAACGGCCAGGTGAGGCGGTCGTCGACAGCCACGCCCCCACCGAGGAGGACAAGGAGAAGGCGGAGAGGGCACCCCAGACGGAGACGACGAAGGCGACCAGCCCCCTGACCAACATCCCGCCCCCGCCCTTGCACCAGCCCCGTACGCCGACCCCGGCCGAAGCCGACCGTCGCCGAGGCGACCCGCCACCCCCCGCGCCGGACCCGACCGTGGTCAACGCTCCGCCCCTGCCCCCACCCGGCTGGTCCACGGCCAACACCTACGTCGGCCCACCCCCGCCCCCACCGCCGGCATACGCCCCGCCCCAGCCCGGCGCGCCAGCCCCCGCCCCCACTCCCACCCGCGCCCGAGCCAACGCCCGCCTTACGGCGCTCCTCGTCGCCATGGTCGTCGTAGGCCTCGGTTCCGGGCTCGGGGTCTGGTACGTCGGCCGGGACCACGGCGGCGGCAGCGGCACCACCGGTGCCTCCGCCCCGCCGACCGCCGTCACGGCCACCACCGCACCGGACAGCGAGCCGGCCGGCACCCCCACCCCCGGAGCCACCCCCACCACGCCGGGCGCCCCCACGACATCGGGCGCCCCCACCACCCCCGCCGGATACCGCCTCACCACCGACCCCGTCGGCTACACCCTCGCCGTCCCGGAGGGCTGGACGCGGCGGCAGAAGCAGGGGGAGAAGGCGGCCGTCGTGTACTACGACTCCCCGTCCGACGGACGCCAGCTGCAGATCTTCGAGCTGTCCGAGTCCACCCCGTCCGAGTCCCTGGACCTCGCCGAGAACGACCCCGGCTACGGCTACGCCCACGAGCCCGGCTTCCAGGCCCGGGGCAGCGACTCGGGGGACACCTGGGCGGAGTTGTCGTACCGCTACGACGACGAGGACAAGGGCGCCCGGCAGGTCATCGACCACCGCTTCCAGGCACCCGACGGCACGCTCTACGCGATCCGCTCCAGCGGCCCGGAAGACCTCCCCGCCGACCAGATCCGCACCCCCCTCACCACCGCCCTGTCCTCCTTCTGCCCGACGAACGCGTCCTGCGCCGCCTAGCTCAGTCACTGTTCTTTGACTAAAGTCAAAGAATGACCGAACCAGTCCCGGCGGAGCAGGTCGCCGCCTTTCGTCGCTTCAACCGGTACTTCACGCGGCGCATCGGGGCCCTGGACGAGCACTACCTCGGCCAGGACCGGCCGCTCGGGGAGGCGCGGCTGCTGTTCGAGATCGGGGAGGGGGCCGGGGTGTCCCTGCGGGAGCTGCGCGGGCGGCTCGGGCTGGACGCGGGGTATCTGAGCCGGATGGCGAAGGCGTTGCAGGCGCAGGACCTGGTCCGGGTCGGGGTGGCCGCGCACGACAACCGGCAGCGGACGATCGAGCCGACGCCGGCCGGGCGGGTCGAGATAGGTGAGCAGAACCGGAGGTCCGACGCCCTGGTCGCCGGGCTGCTCGGAGGGCTCACGCCGGCGCAGCGGGCCGAGCTGACCGGGGCGATGGCGACGGCGGAGCGCCTGCTGCGGCTGGCCGGGATCCGGGTGGAGGTCGTCGAGGGCGGCGCCCCCGACGCGCTGGCCTGCCTGGACGCCTACGCCGCCGATCTCGACGCCCGCTTCCCGGAGGGCTTCGACAAGGCCGCGCTCGTCCGTCCCGAGGAGGTGTCCGGGGACGCCGGTGCCTTCCTCGTGGCGTACGAGGAGGGGCGGCCCGTCGGCTGCGGGGCGCTGCGCCGGCTGGAGCCTGGCGTCGGCGAGATCCGGCACGTGTGGGTGAGTGCGGGCGCCCGCCGGCTGGGCCTGGCCCGGCGGCTGCTGGACGGGCTGGAGGGACAGGCCCGGGAGCGCGGTCTGGACGTCGTACGGCTGGACACGCACGCCGTGCTCACCGAGGCGCAGGCGATGTACCGGGCGTGCGGGTACACCGAGATCCCGCGTTACGACGACAACCCGTACGCCGGGCACTGGTTCGAGAAGCGGCTGTCAGGCGAGGGTGCCGGAACCGGGGTCGCCGGCTGACCACTGGGCCATCAGCTCCCGCACGCAGGAGCGCAGCCAGGCGTGCGCCGGGTCGGCGTCGTGGCGTGGGTGCCAGGCCAGACCGACCTCGATCGCGGGGAGTCGGAGAGGGAGTTCGAAGACGGCCAGGCCGAGCGTGATGGCCAGGGGGCGGAACCAGGAGCTGATGAGGCCGATCAGGTCGGTCTCGCGCAGCACGAACAGTGAGCCCGGGAAGGTGCCGACGCTGCCCGTCACCTGGCGCTCCAGCCCGTGTCCGGCGAGCGCGTCGTCGATGGGACCGCGCAGCCGGCCGCGCCGGGACACGATGAGGTGCTCGGCGACGGTGGCGAACCGCTCGGGCGTCAACTCGCCGTCCAGCAACGGGTGTCCGGGCCGTACGACGCCCAGCATCCGGTCCTCGTGCAGGCGCTCCACGCGCACCTCGGGCGAGACCGCGTCGATCACCCCGACCTCCAGGTCGGCGGTGCCCTGCCGCAGGAACGGCCCGTCGACATGGCTCTCGGACAGGAAGCGGAGCCGGATGCCGGGCGCGTCGCGGGCGGCGCGGGCGAAGAGCGCGGCGCCGAGCGCGGCGGCGATGGTGTCGTGGCCGATGATCGTGAACGTCCGGCTCACCGTGCGCAGATCGGCGTCCTGACCGGCGGCGAACAGGGCACGGGCCCGCTCCACCACCGCGCTCACCTCGGCCCGCACCGCCAGCGCGCGCGGCGTCGGCACCATCCGGCGTCCGGCGCGCACCAGTACCGGGTCGCCGAGCGCCTTGCGGACCCGGCCGAGCGTGCGGCTCATGGCGGGCTCCGACAGATGCAGCCGGCGGGCGGCACCGCGCACACTCTGCTCCTCCAGGAGCACGTCCAGGGCGAGCAGCAGATTCAGGTCGACGGCCCCGGCGTCCGCCGCCGCACCGGGCTCCTCATTGGATTGCGTCACGCGCAAGTATCCCTTGCAAAGGTTGCACTGGAAAGCAGGTCATTGCCGAGCCTACGGTGACAGGGCAGCCCACGGACAGCCCGCGAGTGTCCCGTGGGCATCCCACACCAACCGCCTAGCTTCCAGGAGGAGCCGTGCCCCCGCACGCCCTGAAACGCTCCACCCTGCTCGCCCTGTGCGCCTGCGTCATGGTCGCGCAGGGCATGGTCGCCGCCATCAACCTGCTGATCCCGGAACTGAGTTCGTCCTCCCTGCACCCCTCGCACAGCGAGATCCTGTGGACCGTCGACGCGTACGTCATCGTCTTCGCCGGCCTCCTCGTCCCCGCCGGCGCGCTCGGCGACCGCAACGGCCGCAAGGGCGCCCTGCTCACCGGCCTCGCCCTGTTCGCGGCCGGCGCCGCCACCAGCGCCCTCGCCACCACCCCGGCCGTCCTCATCGCGGGCCGGGGCCTGTCCGGCGCCGGAGCGGCCCTGATCACCCCGGCCACCCTCTCGATCATCATGCAGCTGACCACGCCGGAACACCGGGCCCGCGCGATGGCCGCCTGGACACTCGCGCTCGGCCTGGGCGGCGCCGCCGGCAACATCGGCGGCGGCCTCGTCGGCCAGTTCCTGTCCTGGCGCGCCCTGTTCGCCGTCATGGTCCCGCTCGCCGTGCTCCTCGCGGCCGCCGTCGCCGTCACCACCCCGCGCACCGAACGCTCCGCGCACAGCCACCCCGACCCGCTCGGCACCCTCCTGCTCACCGGCGGTCTGGCCGCCGTCCTGTTCGGCATCATCGAGAGCCAGTCGTACGGCTGGACCTCCGCCCGCATCCTCGGCGCGTTCGTGGCAGGCGCCGTACTGATCTGCGCCTTCACCGTCCACGCCCTGCGTTCGCCCGCCCCCCTCTTCGACCCCCGCGTCTTCGCCTCGCCCCGGCTGCGCGCCACCTGCCTCGGCACGGCCACCGGGTTCTTCGGCCTGTTCTCCCTCTTCTTCCTCAACTCGCAGTACCTGCAAGGCGTGAAGGGCTACGGCGCGGCCCTCACCGGGGTCGCGATCATGCCGCTGACCATCGGCATGTTCCTCGTGCCCCGGTTCGCCGCACGCTGGTCCGGCCGTCCCCGCGCGGTCATCGGCAGCGGGCTCGGCCTGATCGGTCTCGGCCTGCTCGGCGCCTCCACCGCCGACGCGGGCACCCCCTACTGGGGCTACGCCTGCTGGCTGCTCGTCATCTCCGCCGGCACCGGCCTGTCCATGCCCGCCCTCACCCTCGGCGTCGTCACCTCCCTCCCGCCCCACCAGGCGGGCCTCGGCTCCGGCCTCGGCACCACCGCCCGGGAGACCGGCGCCGCGCTGGGCGTCGCCGTCACCGGCACGATCCTGTCCACCCACACCGACCTCACCCACGGCATGGGCCCCTCCCTGCGCGTCGTCGCCCTGATCGTCCTGGCGGCCACGGCACTCGTGGTCCTCGGCTACGGCGGCGGTCGCCGGTCGCGGCTGGTCACCGCCGGCACGGAACGCGAACCGGTGCGTTCGGCGAGCCGGTGAGGTCCGGGCGCGCATCCCCCGGGGGTCGACCGATCGGCTGATGCCGCCGTCGTCCGCAGGGGCCACCATGGAGCCGTACGACCAGGTCGGATGTGCTGCGGAGGACGAAGGATGGAGCGGGACCCGGACGCCCGGTGGCTGGCGCGCGTCATGCACCTCGCGTTCTTCCTGCTGCTCGGCGCCTCGCTGCTCCGCTTCCTGCTGCGGCACCCCTGGCAGGGCCGCAGCCCCTGGATCATCGTCCTGTCCGCCGCGCTGGCCGCGTTGTACGTCCTCGGGCCGGCCCTCGGTACCCTCGCGGCCCCGCGCAGGATCGCCTGGCTGGTCACGGTCGTCGCGGTATGGGCGGTCCTGGTCGTGCTGGCCCCGAGTTTCGCCTGGTGCGCCGTACCGCTGTTCTACACCGGCCTGCGCACCCTCCGGCCACGCGCCGCGCTCGTCCTCGTCGCCCTGTTGACCGTGTTCGTGGTGGCCGCGCAGGTCAAGCTGTCGCACGGCGGCTGGGACCCGAACCTGCTGGTCGCGCCACCCGCGGTGGCCGCACTCGCGACGGCGGTGTACGTGCACGCCGAGCGGCAGGCCGGCCGGCAGCGCGCCCTGATCGACGACCTGATCAGGACCCGCCGTGAACTGGCCGACACCGAGCGCCGTGAGGGCACCCTCGCCGAGCGGCAGCGGCTCTCCATGGAGATCCACGACAGCCTCGCCCAGGGCCTGTCCAGCCAGCGGATGCTGCTCCAGGCCGCCGACCGCACCTGGGACAGCGACCCGGGAACCGCACGCCGGCACGTACGCACCGCCGAGTCCATCGCCGAGCACAACCTCGCCGAGGCCCGCCGCTTCGTGCACGACCTCGCGCCCGCGGATCTCGCCGAGGGCGGCAGCCTGACGGAGGCGCTACGGCTGCTCGCCGACCGCGAGTCGGCCGGCTTCCGGGTCGACGGCAGCCCCGTCCCAGTGCCGGACGGGGTGCAGTCGGCGCTGCTGCGGATCGCCCAGGGCGCGCTGGCCAACGTCCGCGAGCACGCCGCCGCACGGTCCGCCGCGCTCACCCTCACCTACCTCGGCGACCAGATCGTCCTCGACGTCGCCGACGACGGCAGCGGCTTCGAGCCGGGCCACGCCCGGACGGCGGACGGGCGCGGGCACGGACTGCCCGCCATGCGCGCCCGGGTACGCCGGCTCGGCGGCACCCTCACAATCGAGTCCGGGCCGGGGGAGGGCACGGTCGTGTCCGCCGCGATCCCCTTGACGGGCCAAGAGGTACGGGAGACCCGGGAGGCCCATCGGACTCAAGGGCCCCAGGAGGAGGACGAAGAGTGACCGTACGGATCCTGCTCTGCGACGACCACGCCGTCGTCCGCGCCGGACTGCTCGCCCTGCTCGGCAGCGCCGACGGGATCGAGGTCGTCGGCGAGGCCGGCCGCGGCGAGGAGGCGGTCGCGACGGCCGCGAAGCTGAAGCCGGACGTCGTGCTGATGGACCTCCAGCTGGGCCCCGGCATCGACGGCGTCGAGGCCACCCGGCGGATCGCCACGCCGGACGTCCACGTCCTGGTGCTGACGACGTACGACACCGACGCCGACATCACCCGCGCCATCGAGGCCGGCGCCACCGGCTATCTGCTGAAGGCGGAGCGCCCCGAGGAGCTCTTCGCCGCGATCCACGCGGCGGCCCAGGGGCGTACGGCCCTGTCGGCGCCGGTCGCCGGCCGTGTCATGGACCGCATGCGCGGTGCGGGCCGCCCCACCCTGACCGACCGTGAGCGCGACATCCTGGCCCAGCTCGCCCAGGGACTCGGCAACCGCGAGATCGCCCGCGCCCTGTTCATCAGCGAGGCCACGGTCAAGACCCACCTGGGCCGCATCTACGCCAAGCTCGGCGTGGAGACCCGGTCCGGCGCGGTCGCCGTCGCGAAGGAGCAGAGGCTGCTGCCGTAGCGGGCGGGCCCGGTGGGTCGGAACAGGTCAGCGCGGCGGGGTGGGCGGACGCTCGGCGGCGCGGCGCCGAGCGCGGGTGGGTCAACCGATCGGATGACCCTCGTGTCGTCCGTCCCGCGCGCCGGGACGAGCCGGTGTGCCGACGGGAGTGAGGGGGTCGCGGCCGGAGGGTGGAGGCAGGGCGCACCACGTGCCCCGGGGTCCGTCCGGCCACCCGGCCGGGCAGCCCGCCACGATGCACCGACCACACGACAGGACGTCGCACACCATGCAGCACAAGGCCGAGAAGTCCTCCACCCGCGCCAAGCTCGTCACCGTCACCGCGACCGCGGCCCTCGCGGTCGCCGGCGTGGCCATCGGCGGCGCGGTCTCCGCCTCCGCGGAACCTCAGACGGCCGCCCAGGCGACCCAGGCCGCCCCCGTCTCCTCGGCCGCCCTGAAGGCCAAGACCACGACCACCTCCACGCGCCTCACGATCGAGGCAGCCACCGACGCCGCGCAGGCCGCGCTGGACGCCGCCGAGAAGGAGAACCAGCACGTCACCGTCGCCGTCGTGGACCGCGACGGCAACACCGTCGTCACCCTGCGCGGCGACGGCGCCGGCCCGCAGTCGTACGAGTCGGCGGTCAAGAAGGCCTACACCGCCGTCGCCTGGAACGCCCCCACCTCCGAACTGGCCGAGCGCCTGGCGCAGGCCCCCAACCTCAAGGACATCCCCGGCACCCTCTTCCTGGCCGGCGGCGCACCCGTGGACGCCGGGAAGACCCCGATCGCGGGCATCGGTGTCGCGGGTGCCCCCTCCGGCGACCTGGACGAGAAGTTCGCGGGCGCCGGCGTAGCCGAACTGACCAACGGCCGCTGACCCGGGAGCTGGGCGCGGCGTACTGTCGCGCCCATGACCGAACTCCCCTTGTACGAACCCCCCGTGGCCGGCACCGAGACCGACACGCTCATAGGGTCCCTGGAGCGGCTGCGGCGGACGTTCGCCTGGAAGTGCGCCGACCTGGACGCGGCCGGGCTGGGCGCGAGGCTGTCCACGTCCTCGCTGACGCTGGGCGGGCTGCTCAAGCACCTCGCGCTCGTCGAGGACGAGTACCTTACCCGGCGGCTGCTCGGGCGGCCGATGCCCGCGCCGTGGGACGCGGTGGACTGGGACGCCGAGCCGGACTGGGAGTGGCGGTCGGCCGCCACGGACAGCCCGGAGGCGCTGTGCGGGCTGTGGCGGGACGCCGTCGCCCGCTCCCGCGAGCATGTGGCCGAGGCCGTCGCCGACGGTGGTGCCGGGTACCGGGCCGCGTACGTCTCGCGCACCGGGGAGTCGCCGAGCCTGCGGCGGCTGCTCGTCGACATGATCGAGGAGTACGGCCGGCACGCCGGCCACGCCGATCTGCTCAGGGAGGGTGTGGACGGGCGGGTGGGGGAGGACCCGCCCGCCGGCTTCCAGGTCTGAGGAGCTGGACCCCTCTCAGCGTCGACGAAATGTCCGGTTTCATCATATTTCTTCCGAACTAGTAGTGACCCCCCGCACTTTCGGTCACCGATCGCGCATGCGATTCGGGTGGCCGGGCAGGCGGTCACGGTCCCCGAGTGGGTCACGTGTGTGACAGAGGGGTACGGAACTGGAACGGAAGGCAATACGGATGATGGCGGACAGAACGGAACGAGACACCCGGGCGACGGTCCACGTCGCCGGGGACTGGCTGGACGCGGTCTCCGGCGCCACGCGCGAGATCGTCGACCCGGCGGACGCCCTGCCGTTCGCCGTCGTCGCCGAGGGCGACGAGAAGGACGCGGAACGGGCGGTGGCCGCCGCCCGGCAGGCCTTCGACACCGGCCCCTGGCCGCGCACACCCGTCGCCGAACGCGCCGCACTGCTGCGCCGCGTCGCGGACCTCCTCGTCCGCGACCGCGAGGAACTCGGCCTGCTGGAGAGCCGCGACGCGGGCAAGACCGTCGAGGAGGGCCGCGTCGACATCGACTGCGTCGCCGACGCCTTCCGCTACTTCGCCGACCTGGTCGCCGCCGAGGCGCCCGGCCGGGTCGTCGACGCGGGCTCGCCCGGCATCCACAGCGTCGTCGTGCACGAACCCGTCGGCGTGTGCGCCCTCATCACGCCCTGGAACTATCCGCTCCTCCAGGCCAGTTGGAAGATCGCTCCGGCCCTCGCCGCCGGCAACACCTTCGTCGTCAAGCCCAGCGAGATCACCCCGATGACCACCATCGCGCTGATCGGGCTGCTGGCGGAGGCGGGCCTGCCCGCAGGCGTCGCCAACCTCGTCACCGGCCCCGGCCACACCGTCGGCGCCCGCCTCGCCGAACACCCCGACGTCGATCTCGTCTCCTTCACCGGCGGCCTGGTCAGCGGCGTCAAGGTCGCCCAGGCCGCCGCGCCCACCGTCAAGAAGGTCGCCCTCGAACTCGGCGGCAAGAACCCGAACGTGGTCTTCGCCGACGCCTGCGCCACCGACGACGGCTTCGACACCGCCGTCGACCAGGCCCTCAACGCCGCGTTCATCCACAGCGGCCAGGTCTGCTCGGCCGGCGCCCGCCTCATCGTCGAGGAGTCCGTCCGCGACCGCTTCGTCACCGAACTCGCCCGCCGCGCCCAGAGGATCAGGCTCGGCCGGGGCACCGAGACCGGCGTCGAGTGCGGGCCCCTCGTCTCCGAGCAGCAGCGGGCCAAGACCGAGGCGTACGTCGCCTCCGCGCTCGCCGAGGGCGCCCTGCTGCGCTGCGGCGGCAAGCGGCCCGAGCCCTCCGCGGAACGCCCCGCCACCGGCTACTTCTACGAGCCGACCGTCCTCGACGGCTGCCACCGCGAGATGAAGGCCGTACGCGAGGAGGTCTTCGGGCCCGTCCTCACCGTGGAGACCTTCCGCACCGAGGACGAGGCCGTGTTCCTCGCCAACGACACCGAGTACGGCCTCGCCGGCGCCGTCTGGAGCGCCGACACCGCCCGCGCCCGCCGCGTCGCCGCCCGCCTGCGCCACGGCACCGTCTGGATCAACGACTTCCACCCCTACCTGCCGCAGGCGGAGTGGGGCGGCTTCGGCAAGAGCGGCACCGGCCGCGAACTGGGCCCCGCCGGGCTCGCCGAGTACCGCGAGACCAAGCACGTGTACGAGAACCTCGCGCCCGAGCCCGTGCGCTGGTTCGCCGGCTGAGCCCACCCGCCCTCCCTCTTCTCCGACCGACCTCTCTGACCCCTCAGGCCTCTCTGGAGTAACACCCTCATGTCCGAGACCCCCCACGTCTACGACTACGTCGTCATCGGCGGCGGCACGGCGGGCTCCGTCATCGCCTCCCGCCTCACCGAGGACCCCGACGTCACCGTCGCCGTCATCGAGGGCGGCCCCAGCGACGTCGGCCGCGACGACGTCCTCACCCTGCGCCGCTGGATGGGCCTCCTCGGCGGCGACCTCGACTACGACTACCCGACCACCGAGCAGCCACGCGGCAACTCCCACATCCGGCACAGCCGCGCCCGCGTCCTCGGCGGCTGCTCCTCGCACAACACCCTCATCGCCTTCAAGCCCCTGCCCTCCGACTTCGACGAGTGGGAGGCCGCCGGCGCCAAGGGCTGGGGCGCGGTGCCCATGGAGGCGTACTACGCCCGCCTGAAGAACAACATCGTCCCCGTCGACGAGAAGGACCGGAACGCCATCGCCCGCGACTTCGTCGACGCCGCCCAGACGGCACTCGGGGTACCCCGCGTCGAGGGCTTCAACCGGAAACCCTTCAGCGAGGGCGTCGGATTCTTCGACCTCGCCTACCACCCCGAGGACAACAAGCGGTCCTCGGCGTCGGTGGCGTACCTGCACCCGGTCATGGACGAACGCCCCAACCTGCACCTGTTCCTGGAGACCTGGGCGCACCGGCTGGAGCTGGACGGCACCCGCGCCGAGGGCGTGCACGTGCGCACCAAGGACGGCGAGGACCTGCTGATACGGGCCCGCGGCGAGGTCGTCCTGTGTGCGGGCGCCGTCGACTCCCCGCGTCTGCTGCTGCACTCGGGCATCGGGCCCCGCCAGGACCTCGAAGCGCTCGGCATCCCCGTCGTCCACGACCTGCCCGGCGTCGGCGAGAACCTGCTCGACCACCCCGAGTCGGTCATCGTCTGGGAGACGAACGGGCCGATCCCCGACAACTCCGCGATGGACTCCGACGCGGGCCTCTTCGTGCGCCGCGACCCCGGCCACGCCGGCCCCGACCTGATGTTCCACTTCTACCAGATCCCGTTCACCGACAACCCCGAGCGACTGGGCTACCAGCGGCCCGAGTTCGGCGTCTCCATGACACCGAACATCCCCAAGCCCAAGTCCCGCGGCCGGCTCTACCTCACCAGCGCCGACCCGGCGGTGAAGCCCGCCCTGGACTTCCGCTACTTCACCGACGAGGACGACTACGACGCGCGGACCCTCGTCGACGGCATCCGCATCGCCCGCGAGATCGCCAGGTCCGAACCGCTCGCCGGCTGGCTCAAGCGCGAGGTCTGCCCCGGCCCGGAGATCCTCGGCGACGCCGAACTCAGCGAGTACGCCCGCAAGGTCGCCCACACCGTCTACCACCCCGCCGGCACCTGCAAGATGGGCGCCGCCGACGACGAACTCGCCGTCGTCGACCCGCAGTTGAAGATCCGAGGCCTCGACGGCATCCGCATCGCCGACGCGTCCGTCTTCCCCACCATGCCCGCCGTCAACCCGATGATCGGCGTCCTCATGGTCGGGGAGAAGGCCGTCGACCTGATAGGAGGTGACGCCTGATGGCGCTCACGGTCCCCACCCGCAAGCCCCCCACCGACGACGCGTCCGGCACGCCCGTCTTCTCCGTCGACGGCCTGTGGAAGGTGTTCGGTCCCAAGGCCGACCGCGTCCCCGCCGACCCCGAACTGGCCGCCCTGGACCCCGCCGAGCTGCGCACCCGCACCGGCTGCACGGCCGCCGTCCGGGACGTCTCGTTCGACGTCCGCAAGGGCGAGGTGTTCGTCGTCATGGGCCTGTCCGGCTCCGGCAAGTCCACCCTCGTCCGCTGTCTGACCCGCCTCATCGAGCCGACGGCCGGCACGATCGCCATCGACGGCGAGGACGTCCGCGCCATGGACCGCTCCCGGCTGCGCGAACTGCGCCGCCACCGGGCCGCTATGGTCTTCCAGCACTTCGGCCTGCTCCCGCACCGCACGGTCCTCGACAACGTGGCGTACGGCCTTGAGGTCCAGGGCGTCCGCAAGGCCGAGCGGCGCGCACGGGCCGCCGAGGTCGTCGCCAAGGTCGGCCTGGAGGGCATGGAGAAGCGCCGCCCCGGCCAGCTCTCCGGCGGCCAGCGCCAGCGCGTCGGCCTCGCCCGCGCCCTCGCCGTCGACCCCGAGGTGCTCCTCTTCGACGAGCCGTTCAGCGCCCTCGACCCGCTGATCCGCCGCGACATGCAGGACGAGGTGACCCGCCTCCACCGCGAGGAGGGCCGCACCATGGTCTTCATCACGCACGACCTCTCCGAGGCCCTCAAACTCGGCGACCGCATCGCCCTGATGCGTGACGGCCAGGTCGTCCAGCTCGGCACCCCGGAGGAGATCGTCGGTTCCCCGGCCGACGACTACGTTCGCGAGTTCGTCCGCGACGTCCCGCGCGAACAGGTCCTCACCTGCCGCACCGCGATGCGCCCCGCCACCCCCGCCGAAACCACCGACGGCCCCGCCGTCACCCCCGACACCACAGTCTCCGAAGCCATAGAAGCAGTAGCCCGCACCGGCACCCCGGCCCGAGTAATGACCGAGGGCCGATGCCTGGGAGTGGTAGACCACGAGCAACTGCTCGGAGTAGTGGCCGGCGTAGCCGCGGGCAGTCGTGCCGCTGGGGCGGCAGCCCACCCTGCAGCGGACGCGGACGCCGCCGCCGACGTAGCTGCGGGCAGTCGTGCCGCTGGGGCGGCACGGGTGGGCGCAGCGGCACCCGCACAGCGCCGGGAAGCGACCCAACCCCCGGGCCCGAGCACCCCGGAGGCCGTCTGATGGCAACGCTCACAGCGACGACGTCCAGTACGAGAACCCCGGCCCTCCTGAAATCCCGGGCCACCCGCAAACTCCTCGTCCTAGCCCTAGCCGCAGCGATCCTCGCCCCGATCCTCAACACCCACTGGGGCAGCGGCGCCTGGCCGCACGCCCTCACCGTCGACCTCTCCCACCCCCTCGGCAAGGTCAACGACTGGATCATCGACAACCGCGACAGCCACCCCCTCTTCCTCTACTTCTTCGGCTACATCAGCAACGCCGTCGTCATAGCCGTCCGCGCCGTCTACCTCACCCTCCTCGCCGCGGGCTGGGCCGGCGTCACCGCCTTCGGCGCCCTCCTCGCCTGGCGCCTGGGCGGCATCAAGCTCGCCACAGGCACGGCCGCCGCCTTCCTCACCTGCGGCGCGCTCGGCATGTGGGTGCCCACGATGCAGACCCTCGCCCTCATGGTCGTAGCCGTCCTCGTCTCCGTGGCCGTCGGCGCGCTCCTCGGCCTCGCCTCCGGTCTCTCCGACCGGATGGACCGCGCCCTGCGCCCGGTGCTGGACACCATGCAGGTGCTCCCGGCGTTCGCGTACCTCCTCCCCGTCGTCCTGGTCTTCGGCATCGGCGTCCCCGCGGCCGTCCTCGCCACCGTCGTGTACGCCGCCCCGCCGATGGCCCGCCTCACCGCGCTCGGCCTGCGCGGCGCCGACCCCGAGGTCCTGGAGGCCGTGGAGTCGCTCGGCACCACCGCCCGCCAGCGGCTGCTGACCGCCCGCATCCCGCTGGCCCGCAAGGAACTCCTGCTCGGCCTCAACCAGACGATCATGATGGCGCTGTCCATGGCCGTCATCGCCTCCGTCATCGGCGCCGCCGGCCTCGGTGACCGCGTCTACCAGGCCCTCGCCTCCGTCGACGTGGGTGCGGCCCTCGCCGCCGGCATCCCGATCGTGCTGCTGGCGGTGGTCCTGGACCGCGTGACCGGCGCGGCCGGCGCCGGCCGCGAGCAGTCCGGCCGTGGGCGGTCCAGCCACGAGCAGCCCGGCCCGCTCGGGGGGCCGTACGCCCGTGCCGTGGCCCTCGCCGCGGTCCTCGGCGGCACCGTCGCCGTCGCGCTCGCCGCCCGGCTCCTGGGCCGGCCCGACTGGCCCGCCTCCTGGACCGTGGACATCGCCTCGCCCGTCGACCGGGCCGTCGACTGGATGACCTCCCACCTCTACTCCGGTGTCCCGGTCGTCGGCGGCACCGCCGACTGGGCGGGCCACTTCACCACCTGGGTCCTGAACCCGGTCCGCTCCGGCCTGCAGGGGCTGCCCTGGTGGGCGGTGCTGCTGGTCGTCGCCGCGCTGGCCTGGCTGATCGGCACCTGGCGCACCGCTCTGACGGCCGTGCTCGCGATGGCCGCGATCGGCGTGCTCGGCGTGTGGAGGCCGTCCCTGGACACGCTGTCGCAGGTGCTGGCCGCCGTCGCCGTCACCCTCGTCCTGGGCTTCGCGGCCGGTATCGCCGCCGCCCGCAGCGACCGCGTCGACCGCGCGCTGCGCCCGGTCCTGGACGTCTTCCAGACGATGCCGCAGTTCGTGTACCTGATCCCGGTCGTCGCCCTGTTCGGCGTGGGCCGCGCGCCCGCCGCCGCGGCGGCCGTCGTGTACGCGCTGCCGGCCGTCGTCCGGATCACCGCGCAGGGCCTCAGGCAGGTCGACCCGGCCGCGCTGGAGTCCGCGCGTTCGCTCGGCGCGACCAGCCGCCAGCAGCTCTGGCAGGTGCAACTCCCGCTGGCCCGCCGCTCGTTGCTGCTCGCCGTCAACCAGGGTGTGGTCCTCGTCCTCGCCGTCGTCATCATCGGCGGCCTGGTCGGCGGTGGCGCGCTCGGCTACCAGGTCGTCTTCGGCCTGGCCCAGGGCGACCTGGCGACCGGCCTGGTCGCCGGTGCCGCCATCGTCTGCCTCGGCCTGATGCTCGACCGGGTGACGCAGCCGACGGAACGCCGCGCGAGGAAGGGAGCCTGACATGCGTACGCGCACCCACATCCGTACGACCGTCCCGGTGGCCGTCGCCGCCGCGTCCGCGCTGACGCTGCTCACCGGCTGCGGCGCCGCCGACATGACCAAGCAGGCCTCGCCGTTCGCCAACGCGCGGGGTTCGAAGACCGTCACCCTGTCGGTGCAGTCCTGGGTCGGCGCCCAGTCCAACGTGGCCGTCGCCCAGTACATCCTGGAGCACAAGCTCGGCTACCGCGTCGACACCGTCCAGGTCGACGAGGTGCCCGCCTGGGACGCGCTCAGTCAGGGCCGTGTCGACGCCATCCTGGAGGACTGGGGCCACCCCGACCAGGAGAAGCGGTACGTCGAGGACAAGAAGACGATCGCGCCCGCCGGCGGCCTCGGGGTCACCGGGCACATCGGCTGGTACGTCCCGACCTACCTGGTCAAGCAGCACCCCGACATCACGAACTGGAAGAACCTGAACAAGTACGCCTCCCTCTTCCGCACCGCGGAGAGCGGCGGCAAGGGCCAGCTGATGGACGGCTCCCCGTCGTACGTCACCAACGACAAGGCGCTGGTGAAGAACCTGAAGCTGAACTACCAGGTAGTCTTCGCCGGTTCCGAGGCGGCGCAGATCACCCAGATCAAGCAGTTCGCCAAGGAGAAGAAGCCGTTCCTGTCGTACTGGTACGCCCCGCAGTGGCTGTTCGAGAAGGTGCCGATGACGGAGGTGAAGCTGCCGCCGTACAAGGAGGGCTGCGACGCCGACCCGGCGAAGGTCGCCTGTGCCTACCCGCGCACCCCGCTGCAGAAGTACCTCAACGCCGGTTTCGCCAAGTCGGGCGGGAAGGCGGCCCAGTTCCTGAAGAAGTTCAAGTGGACGACCCAGGACCAGAACGAGGTCTCGCTGATGATCGCCGAGAAGAAGATGAAACCGGCGGACGCGGCGAAGAAGTGGGTGGACAGCCACCCGTCCGTCTGGAAGAAGTGGCTGTCTTGATTCCGCTGTCCTGAACCGTGCGGCACGGGCGTGGTGCCTCGCTTCCTCGTTCGAGGTATCACACATCCCGCTGAAAAGCGGGCCTCCACCGCGCCCGTGGCGCGCGTACGGCCCGCCCTTCAGCAAGCTGGTGTCTTCTGCGAAGGAGACGCCACCGTGCGAATTTCTGACATCCAGCGCTGCGAGGTCCGGCCAGGACGGCTCGTCGAGTGGAGGTTCAGCCCGGCGACCATCGCGGCCGCGGCGGCGCTGCCACCGGATCCGCGGCCGCCGGCGTACATCCAGGAGTCGCACATCAGGACCGCCCGGTCGGTACGGGAGGACGGACTGTTCGTACCGACCTGGCTCGGCGCGGCCTTCGACCTGCCCGGCCGGGCCGACCTCGACGCCCTGGAACGGGCGTTGCGCGGCTGGACGCTGCGGCACGAGACGCTGCGCAGCGGCTTCAGGTGGGCCGGGGACGAGATGCAGCGGTTCACGCTGGACGAGAACGACGTGTCCCTGCACCGCGAGGAGGTCGGCGACTTCACCGACCCGGCCGCGCTGGTCCGCTATCTCCAGGACCGGTTCGACGCCACCGCGGACGCGCTCGGCTGGCCCAACCTCATCTACGCGGCGGTCGTTCGCGACGACACCACCAGCGTGTACCTGGCCTTCGACCACACCAACGTCGACGCCTACTCGATCCACCGCATCCCGGAGGAGATCACCGCGCTGTACACGGCGGACGTCACCGGCGTGCCCGTCAGCAGCCCGTCCGTGGGCAGTTACGTCGACTTCTGCGAGCAGGAGCGGGCGAACGCGGACGGCATCGACGACACCCACGCGATCGTCGCGCGCTGGCGGGAGTTCATCGCCCGCTGCGACGGCCGGCTCCCGGAGTTCCCCGTCGACCTCGGTCTGCGGCCGGGCGGGGAGCTGCCCACCCAGAAGCTGGTGTGCGAGCCGCTCGTCGACGCGGACGCCGCCGCCGCGTTCGAGGCGTACTGCCGGCCCTACGGCGGCAGCCTCGTCGGCATCCTCGCCGCGACCAGCCTGATCGTCCACGAGCTCGGCGGGCAGCCGGTCTACCGCACCGTCGTGCCGTTCCACACCCGGCTGAAGTCCGCGTGGTCGGACTCGGTCGGCTGGTACGTCGGCGGAGCGCCGATCGAGGTGCCCGCGGCGCCGGACCTGCAGACCGCGCTCAGCACCGTCCGTGCCGAGCTGCGGGCCAACCGGACGCTGGCGCGCATTCCGCTGGCGCGCGTCCTGCGGCTGCTCGGCGCGGACTTCCGGCCGACCTCGCCCGACATGTACTCGATCATCTCGTACGTGGACGCCCGGCTGATCCCCGGCGCCGCCGACTGGGCCGAGCAGAAGGCGTACGGGCTGATCCGGGTGTCGTACGGCGACCAGCTGTGCGCCTGGGTCAACCGGCTCAACGAGGGCCTGTGGTTCGCCTGCCGCTACCCGGACACCGACATCGCGTACAAGAACGTACGGCGGTACGTCGAAAGGCTGCGCGACCTGATCCTCTCCGTGCCCGCCCCCGAGCGCCCGCTGCTCGCGGAGCCGGCGCTGTCCTGACGCCCGTTCCCGCCGCTCGGCCGCCGCCGGATGATTCGTCATCTGATGTGGCTGGTTGAGGCCAGTTGACACCCAACGGGTGATTCCGGGTAACCACATCCCACTTGTGACGGATAGTCCGTACGAAGCGGGTTTCACCACCACCGCCAGTGCGCGTGCAGCCGCACTGGGCCATCAATTCGCCGTATGAGCAAAGGACCGAGGGTTCCATGCGCAAGCTTCAGCAGGTCGTGATCGCAGCAGTGGCGGTCGCAGGCGGACTGTCCGCCGTGGGCGCCGCCCCCGCCATGGCCGACGCCTACGGCAGTGAGCCGCAGGTGTCCGACCAGTACCGCCCCTACCAGGAGTGCAGCCCGCAGACGGTGTCCGAGAACGACGTCCCGCTCGCCGTCCTCGGCCTCTCCGACACCTTGGACACCACCTGCGGCCAGTACAACAACGCCTTCGGCGGCTGAGTCCGGCCGCGTCGTCCGGGCATCCCTACCAAGGAAAGCGCACCCAGATGTTCAGCAGGAAGAAGATCGCGGCCGTCTCGGGACTCGTCGGCGGCCTCGCCGCGTCCTGCCTCGGCCTCACCGCGGCGCACGCCGCCGCAGACCCGGGAACCTGTACGCGCGACCTCCTGGGCAACCTCAGCTGTACGCAGCGGATCAAGGGCGAGGTTCCCGAGGGCGGCAGCCTGCCGCACCAGGACACCTGCAAGCAGCAGCAGCCGGTGCGGGTGCCCGCCGTCCTGGGCAACGGCTCGGAGCTGTACGGCCCCACGGTGACCTGCAACCCCTCGACGGTGGGGGTCTCTCCCACGCAGCCCACGATGGGAGTCGCCCCGGCGCAGCCCACGATGGGTGTGGCGCCGCTCAGGGCCGACGAGCCGGGCTGGGCCGGAGACGCGGCGATGCGCCCCATGGGCCGGATCCTTCCGGTGGAGGCACCCTGACTCGGGTCGGGGCACCGTAACTCCGGTACGGCAGACGGGGCATACGCGCCGCATGAGCGTGGCCAGATCCTCGGTAACTACGGATTGTGTGTATATGCTCACACTAAGTAGTCAGGCCGGGCGTTCGCCCGGACACGAAAGGGTCTTTCCATGCGTAAGTTTCAGCGCGTTGCAGTCGTAGCGGCGGCCGTCGCGGGGATCTCCTTCCTCGGTGCCGGGGTCAGCTCCGCCGCCGGCGGCGAGGACGCGCCCCCGCAGATCACCGCTGTGGCCAACTCGACGGCCAACGCCGTGGCCACCGGCGGCGACTACCTCTACAACATGCCGGCGCCCCAGCCGGAGATGCAGCCCGAGGAGCAGCAGGCCCAGCCCCAGGAGCAGCAGGCCCAGCCCGAGGCGCAGCCGCAGGTGCAGGGCAACGCCGGTCCGGAGCAGGGCGGTTACGAGCAGAACCAGGGTGACCAGTAAGCACGCACCCAAGGCGGCCCGGACGCACGTCGACCCTGTCGGGGGCGGGCGTCCGGGCCGCGGCGCTGTCCGGACCTCTGCGGCCCGGGCGCACGGCCGGCGACGGTACGCGCGCCCGGGCTCCCTCGTACTCCCGACGTCACACCCCACGTAACTCCCGAAGCAACTCTCGCCGCGAAGGAAGACAACTCATGTTCACTACACGGAAGATCGCCACGGTCACCGGGCTCGTCGGCAGCCTCGCCGCGTTCTGCGTCGGCGCCGGACACGCGTACGCCGCCGGGCCCACGGACGGCTGCGAGACCACCGCGCAGGGCGGCACGGTCTGCGTGCACAAGAGCGAGACCCGGCAGGACAAGGACGGCAAGCACATCATCAGGCAGGCGCAGGACTGCTCCACGTCCGACCGCCCGCGCGTGGTGTTCCCCGACGACCGGCTGACGGACGGCGGCTCCACCAGCGTCGGCGAGCACATCGACTGCTCCAACACGGCCAAGCTGCCCAAGGGCTTCAAGAAGCCGCACATCGAGTGGTGAGCACCCCCGCGGACCGCCCGCACAGACGACGGTCCCCGGTGTCCCGACCAGTGGTCGGAGCACCGGGGACCGTCGTTCTTCGGCCCTGTGTGCCGCGCTCGTCCTACTTGAACGAGTTGTTGCAGCCCATGCTCGAACCCAGGGACGACTGCTGCGCACCCGCGTTGCCCTCGCCGTTCAGCAGGTTGCCGCCCAGGCCGTTGAGGATGCCGACCTCGCCGAGGATGTCGACGTTGCTGTCGTGCGACCGGCAGGTGCTGCTCTGCGTGATCTGGAATTCGTCACCGTGGCCCCCGCCCTGGCCGGCATAGGCGGTTCCGGCGCCCAGGAGGCCGAGGCTTCCGAACGCGGCCAGGAGAACGGCGGTGGTGCGGAGCTTGTGCATGTGATCTCCGGTGGAATGAGGTGGGTGCGATCTTTGCGAAATCGCCAGCTGTGCCATAAAGGCTGATACGAAATTCTCGAAAATATCGTGCGACGCGCCGAAATCGATTGTTTTTCACTGCGTTTGACGGGTTCGGCTATTCCGGCGCACACAAATGGTCCCGGCACCCGGCCGCAGGCCCGGTGCCGGGACCATTCACCGTCCCGCGCCGCAGCGCCGGACAAGGTCTCAGAACGCGCTGTTGTTGCAGCCCATGGTCGAACCGAGGTTGGTGGCCTGGGCGCCCGGGTTGCCCTCGCCGTTCAGGGCGTTGCCCAGAACACCGTTCAGCAGGCCGACCTCACCGAGGACGTCCAGGTTCAGGTCGTGCGACCGGCACTGGGAGCTCTGGGTGATGTTGAAGCGGTCGCCGTGGTCGCCGCCGTGCTCGCCGCCCATGCCGCCCGCGTAGGCGGTACCGCTGGCGAGCCCGATCGTGCCGAGGGTGGCGACGAGGACGGCGACGTTGCGAAGCTTGCGCATGTCATCTCCGGGGGAGTGAGTGGTGCGATCTGTGACAGATCGATGTTTTACAGACACGGGAGATTAGTAGGAAATACGCCAAAAACGGGCAGCGGCACGCCGCTCGGTCGACGGCGCGTCAAAAACACCCCAATGTCGTATCGCACAGCGAACGGGCCTCTCGGCCATGCCTGCCGAAAGGCCCGTGCACGACGGCGAATTGGGGCCGTCAGCCCTGGTACTGCGTCTGCGACTGCGCGCTGGCGAAGGAGTTGGACTGGCTGTTCGCCTGCGTGCAGTCGACACCCCGGGTCTCGGCGGCGGCGAGCAGGGCCACCGGGACGTTGGCGCCGAGCAGCGTCTGCGGGCTGCACTCCTGGTAGGGGCGGAACAGGTTGGCCTGGCCGACGGGCCCGTTCTGCGCCGTCTGCTGCGCCGGGGCGGGCGAGGAGATCTGGGGGCTGATCTGCGGGTTCAGCTGGGGGTTCACCTGCGGCGCGACCTCGGTGCCGCGCGACTGCTCCGGGGCCGGCGTGCCGTACGACTGCACGCTCGCCTGCGCGTTGGTGGCCGAGGCCGCCTGGGCGTCCTGCTGCGAGAGGGGAGTTGGCGCGGTGCCGGGATAGAGCGGGGCGGCGGAGCCGGGACCGGCGCCAACTCCGGCCAGACCACCGGCTGCTGCGACGATGAGCGCGACTTTCTGAAGCTTGCGCATGGAATCCTCGGCCCTTCATTGACCTGTGCAGGGAAACTGATGAAATGACTTATGAGGCAGCGCGGGTGGTGCTGTCGCCGTGGCCCTGAATGGCAATGACAGTGAAAGGCCGCGACGGACCATCGTCCTCGCCCCGTGGGGGAACGACATTCGCGCGGACTCGGATACGGCCGCCGCGCCGTGGTCACCCGTTTGCCGCACGCCGTACGGGCGGCGACACGCGCTCCGGGGGCGGCAAACGGGTGACGCACGTTTGGGCGGCCGTGACCCCGGCCGGACAATCCTCGTTTCAGCGGGGAGAGGGCAGTGGACGCGGACCTGCGGTAAGTGAAGCGGACGCTGTCGGCTCCCAGTCGACTTCCTCATTCAGGTACTGAAGGGCCGAGGGTTCCATGCGCAAGCTTCACAAGGCCGCGATCGTGCTGGCAGCGGCCAGTGGTCTGTCCGCCATCGGCGCCGGCGTCAGCCAGGCCGACGCCCCCGTGGGATATGGCGGTCCCGCGCCGGCGCCGGCTCCGGAGCAGCCGGCTCCCCTGGCCGCACCCCAGGCGCCCGCTCCCCAGCAGGCCGCCTACGCCGCCGGCTCCTCGCAGGGCACGGCCCGGGCCACGGCCGCCCCCGTCTACCAGCAGCCCGCGCCGCAGTACCAGCAGCCGGCCCCCGCCTACGGCCAGCCGCAGGCCGCGCCGGCCCCGCAGTACCAGCAGCCCGCACCCCAGTACCAGCAGCCCGCCCCCGCGCCGCAGTACCAGCAGCCCGCGCCCCAGTACGCCCCCGCGCCGCAGTACCCGCAGCAGACCGGGTACGCCGCCGCCTCGGCCTCCTCGCAGGGCACCGCCCAGGCCACCACGTCGCCGTACCCGCAGCAGCAGATGGCGCCGGCTCCGCAGTACCAGCAGCCGGCCCCCGCCTACGGCCAGCCGCAGGCCGCGCCGACGCAGGTCGTGCCGCAGGTCGTACCCCAGGTCATGCCGCAGGTCGCCCCGCAGGTGGCCATGCCCCCCGGCCTCGCCCCCCAGTCGGGCCCGACGCAGGTCACCCCGCAGGTCAACCCCCAGCTGAACCCGCAGGTGAACCCGCTCATCAACCCGGTGCTGGGCCAGCCGAGCGTGCCGCAGCTCTCCCCGGTCGGCCTCGGCCAGATCGCGGCGCCTCCCGTCGGCCAGCTGGGCCTGCCCCGACTCGGCTGACCGGGGCCCCGCAACCCCCCGCTCCGCCCGCATCCCCTTTTCGACCAACCGCTAGACCAACGGAGAACCAATGCGCAAGCTCCACAAGGCAGTCCTCGTGGGCGCCGTCCTCGGCAGTGTCTGCTCCTTCGGCGCCGGCACCGCCCTCGCCCACGGAGAGCCGGGTCACGACATCGACGTCACGCAGGGCACCGAGTGCCGCTCGCACGACATGAACATCGAGGTCCTCGGCAGCGTCGGCGCCCTCACCGGCCTCGCGGGCAACGTGCTGAACGGCGAGGGCAACCCGGGCGCCCAGCAGAGCCACCTCGGCTCCGACATGGGCTGCAACAACGGGGCCTTCTGACCTCACCGGCTGACAAACCACCACTTTTTCGTTTCTTTTGCGTTTGACCTGGCGCGGGTGAGTGCCCGCGCCACGTCTGGAAGGGCAGGGAACCCATGAAACGGGCTACCCGAAACAGTGTGATCGCCATGGCCGTCGCCTCCGGTGCGATGGCGGTCGCGGGGTCGGCCTACGCCGACTCCGCCGCGGACGGCTCCGCGAGCGGCTCGCCCGGGGTCCTCTCCGGCAACAGTGTCCAGGTGCCGCTGGACGTCCCCGTCAACGTGTGCGGGAACACCGTGGACGTGGTCGGTCTGCTCAACCCCGCGATGGGCAACAGCTGCGCCAACCACGGCGGCGACTCCGGCGGGGACAAGGCGTCCTCGGCCACGGGGCACCAGGGCCCCTCGCGGGACCGGCACCATGGCTCGTCCGGGCACCACGGCTCCCCGACGTCCAGGGACGGCAATTCCTCCACGTCGGGCGGGGCCTCGGCCTCCGGCGTCACCGAGGACTCTCCGGGCATCCTCTCCGGCAACGGCCTCCAGCTCCCCGTCCACCTGCCCGTGAACCTCAGCGGCAACAGCGTGAACGCGGTGGGCGTCGGCAACCCGGTCTTCGGCAACGAGTCCGTCAACGGCCCCGCCGACCAGCCCACCAAGTCGCGGGCCCACCACACCACCAAGGCCCACCGGACCACCGTCGTACGGGAGCGGACGGGCCCCATGCTCGCCCACACCGGCGCGGACAACCCGTGGATCCCCGCCGCCGCAAGCCTCGCCTCCCTCACAGCAGGAGCGGTCCTCTACCGCCGCTTCCGCCCGAGGACCGCCCACCGCGAGGCGTAACCCCGTCGAGTCATGACTCCGGCGAGGGGCAGCGCCCTGGACGCGCCCCAAAGGGGCGCGGGGCTGTGTTCATATGCGGCTCCGCCGCGTGGGCGCGACCAGCCACGACGGCGCCGCCGCCGAGGAACGACACCACAGGCCACTGTCAGAGGAGCCCCAGGCAAAGCTCCCTCAAAGCGGCCAGCGCCCCCCGCTGAAGCGCAGGCCCGAACGTGACCCGAGTAGCCCCGAGTTCGCCCAGCACGGCGAGCCCGGGGCCCTCACCCCCCACCCGCGCCAGCATGTTCAGCGGCCCCGGGATCCCCTCCCGCAGCACCGGCAGCACCTCCGCCGGAGCGAAGATCGGATACACGCAGTCGGCCCCGGCCGCCACATACGCCGCGGCCCGCTCGATCGCCTTCCCGGCATCCCCGTCACCGTGCACGAACACATCGACACGGGCGTTGACGAACAGCCGGTCACCGGCCACCGCCCGCACCTCCGCGAGGAACTCGGCCTGCTCACGCGGGTCCTTCAGGACACCCCCCGCACCCGAGTCCTCCAGATTGCACCCCACGGCCCCCGCCTCCAGCAGCCGCTCGACGAGCTCCTTCGCGGGGAGGCCGTAGCCGCCCTCCACATCCGCCGACACCGGCACGTCCACCGCTCGTACGATCCGGGCGACCGCCGCGAACATCTCGTCGGCCGGCGTCGACCCGTCCGCGTACCCGAGGGCGGCGGCCACGCCCGCGCTGGGCGTGGCCAGCGCGGGGAACCCCGCCTCGACGAAGGTACGGGCACTGGCCGCGTCCCACGGGCCGGGCAGCACGAGGGGATCGCCGGGAGCGCGCCCCAGGTGCAGCGCGCGGAAGACGTCCACCTCGCTCACGCGTGCTGCCCCGGCTGGTAGTGGCCCGGCGTCATCCGGGTGGTCACGCCGAACCGGTTCCAGGCGTTGATCACCGTGATCGCGGCGATCAGCCGGGCCAGCTCGGCCTCCTCGAACAGCTTGGCGGCCCGCTCGTACACCTCGTCCGGCACGAAGCCTCCCCCAGACTCCGTCCGGGAGGTGCCCCCAGTCAGGACGGTGACCGCCTCGGTCAGCTCGATGGCGGCCAGTTCCTTCTCCGTGTAGAAGTGCCGGGACTCCTGCCACGCGCTGAGCTGCACGATCCGCTCCACGCTCTCACCGGCCGCGAGCGCGTCCTTGGTGTGCATGTCCAGGCAGAAGGCGCAGTGGTTGAGCTGCGAGGCGCGGATCTTCACCAGCTCGTACAGCTTGGGGTCCTGGCCCTTCCGGACCGCCGCCTCCAGCCTGATCATCGCCTTGTAGACCTCGGGGGCGTGCTGGGCCCACTGCAGGCGGGGGGCGTGCTCGGGGGCGTACTCGACCGTTTCGTCCATGCTCATGCTCTCGACCCTACGAGCCAGGCTGCCCAGGAGTATGGTCCATTCCCATGGTGGAATCATGGGCCACTTTGGGCATCGACCTGCATCTCGAACCGTCCGCCGCGGGTGGGGTGCGCCGCGGCCTCACCGACGCGCTGCGGGACGCGGTCCGCACCGGCCGGCTCGCCCCCGGCACCCGGCTGCCGTCCTCCCGCGCCCTCGCCGTCGACCTGGGCATCGCCCGCAACACGGTCGCCGAGGCCTATGCCGACCTGGTCGCCGAGGGCTGGCTCACCGCCCGCCAGGGCTCGGGCACCCGGGTGCCGGAGCGGGCCGTGGTCCCCCCGGAGGCCGGCGCCCCCCGGCAGCGGGAGCCCGCCCGCCCCACCCTCGACCTCATCCCCGGCACCCCCGACCTGGCGGCCTTCCCCCGCACCGAGTGGCTCAAGGCCGCCCGCCGAGCCCTGGCCACGGCCCCCTTCCACGCCCTCGGCTACGGCGATCCGCGCGGCCGGCCCGAACTGCGCACCGCCCTCGCCGGCTACCTCGCGCGCGCCCGGGGCGTCCGCGCCGACCCCGCGACGATCGTGATCACCGCCGGTTTCGCGCACGCCCTGCGCATCCTCGGCACGGTGCTGCGGGCGCGCGGGGCGCGGACGGTGGCGGTCGAGTCGTACGGCCTGGACGTGCACTGGTCACTCCTCCGCGAGGCGGGCCTGCGCACGCCACCCCTGCCGTACGACGAACTGGGCACCGATACCCGCCCGTTGGACGACACGGCCGCGGCGGTCCTCCTCACCCCCGCCCACCAGTTCCCCATGGGCACCCCGCTCCACCCCGACCGGCGGGCGGCCGTCGTCGACTGGGCGCGGCGCACCGGCGGACTGGTCCTGGAGGACGACTACGACGGCGAGTTCCGCTACGACCGCCAGCCCGTCGGCGCGCTCCAGGGCCTGGACCCCGACCGGGTGGTCTACCTCGGCACCGCCAGCAAGTCCCTCGCGCCGGGCCTGCGCCTGGGCTGGATGGTGCTGCCGCCGTCCCTGGCCGAGGAGGCGCTCGCGGCGAAGGGCCGCATCGACACGTGCGGCGTCCTGGACCAGCTCACCCTGGCCGAGTTCCTGACGTCCGGCGCCTACGACCGCCACGTCCGCGCCTCCCGCCTGCGCTACCGCCGTCGCCGGGACGCCCTCACGGCGGCCGTGGCCGACACCGCCCCGTCCGTCACGGTGACGGGCATCGCCGCCGGCCTCCACGCCGTCCTCCGCCTGCCCCCCGGCACCGAACAGTCAGTGGTCCAAGCAGCCACCTGGCAGGGCCTGGCCCTCCATGGCCTCTCCCTCCACCGCCACCCCCACTCCCGAACCCCCCACTCCGACGCCCTGGTGGTCGGCTACGCCACCCCACCGGACAGCACCTGGCCCGCCACCCTGGAGGCGCTGTGCAGAGTCCTCCCCTGAGGTCATGCGGTCAGGCGTCGCAGGGAGTCGTGGGCAGGCGGGCCCCAGGTCGCCTTCCCTCCGGGGCGGCCGTGGACACCGGCGTGTCCGATGTGGAGGCAGGACAGGGCACGCAGTACCGCCCAGCCGCGTGCGCGGCGCAGGGTCGCGGGGTCCGGGGCGGGCCGGTAGGCCGCGTGGAAGCGGTCGACGGCGCCGTCGGGCAGCAGGATCCACGCGGCGGCGAGGTCACAGGCCGGGTCTCCGGCGAAGAGGTCACCGAAGTCGATCACTCCGCAGAAGGCGCCGTTCGCCGTCAGGACGTTGGCCGGGTGCAGGTCGCCGTGGAGCCAGAGACGGGGTCCTGACCAGCCCGGCGCGGCGGCGGCGTCTTCCCAGACGGCACGGACCGCGTCGGGGTCGCCGACGAGCCCCAGTTCGGTGGCGGAGGCCAGCCCCCGGGCGAACGCCTCTGCGGTGTCACTCAGCGGTCCGCCCCGGTCCCGTCCCACCGGCGCCTCGTCAGGAGCCGGGCGGTGCAGGGCGGTCAGGAAACCGGCCAGTGCGACGGCCGCCTCCTCGGGGCGCGTCGCGGGCGCACGGTCGGCGGGCTCGCCCGGCACCCAGGTGGTGACGAGCCAGGGCCGCGGAAACCGTCCGGAAGGCTCACCGAGGCGCATCGGCACGGGGACCGGCAGCGGCAGGTGCGGAGCGAGACGGGGCACCCAGGCGAACTCCTTGCGCAGCAAGGCATCCGCGGACTCCGTGGCCCACGGCAGCCGGACCGCGAGGTCGTCCCCGAGCCGCCACACCTGGTTGTCCCACCCGACCGCGCCGAGCCTCAACGGCCGATCCGCCAGGTCCGCACACTGCTCCCACAGCAGACCCCGGACGAGTTCCTGCGTGATATCCATCCCGGTGACTGTCACGCGGGGCAATTCTAGTTACACAGCACGGCACACACCCGCGCCCAGACCAAGGCGCCCGATTTCACCCCGACGAGCCGAAGTCACTAGCGCGGATCATCACGGCGAGGACCGGTGAGGTCGGTGACGGCTGGCTCTGTCCGATGTCCTCGTATCCCCACGACTTGTAGAGCGCGTGGACCTTTCCGTCTCCGGCGGCCGGGTTGACCATGAGCGTCACGTAGGGCTCGTCGCGGGTGGCCAGGAGAGCGTCGTGGATGCGGCGGGCCGTGCCGGTCTTGCGCCAGGCCGGCCGGACGCCGATCTCCTTCAGGGCCATGGCCGAGCGCTCGGTGTACTTTTCGGCCGGCGTCGGGCTGGTGCGCTGCCAGTAGCGGTCACCGTGCTCGATGGCGTTGGCGTAGGCGTAGCCGACCGGGTGACCGTCTGCGTATGCGAGCACCGCCGTGAAGCCCGGTTCGACGCCGTGGCGGTCGAGGCGTTCGCCGAATGAGGTGACGGCGTAGTTCGGCAGGTGAAGGAGGGGGGCGCGTACGTCGGCGTACACGTCGAGGAGGTCGCCGCGGATGGTGTCGAGGGTGGTGAAGGTGCGCAGTTCGATGGCGGGAGCCGTGGTCATGCGGCTGTCCTCCAGGTGGCGGTGTGCTCGGTCCAGGTCTGCACGATGGAACTGCCCGGCGCGGTGGCGCGCAGTGCGGCCCCGAACTCCTGCAACATGCGCGTGACCCGGGCGTGTTGGGTGGCGGCTTCGGAGGGGACCTTCATCGCTGTGGCCGTGGCGGCGTCGGGGGCGCCCTGGGCCAGCTGTGCGTGGGCGAGCCGGGTGGTGGTGATGGCGCGGGACCTGACCATGTGGGGCCGGAGCGCGGACAGGCAACGGTGGGCGTGGTACTCCGCGGTCGAGTAGTCGCCGAGCGCCGAGTGTGCGGCGAGGGCCAGAGAGTCCAACTCGGCTTGGTCGTAGAAGGCGAGCATCCACACAGGCCGGTGGTCGGCAGGGTCGGCGCGCAGCATGGCGTCCTGAGCTTGCTCGAACGCGCGGCGAGTGCAGGTGCGCTCCTGAGCTGCGCCGTGGATGGCACCTTGTCGGGCCAGACCGAGGGAAGCGAACAGCGGGTCACGGCGCGTGATGTGCAGATTGCGGGCGACGTCGTTGGCGGCGACCGCGTCCGCCGGTCGTCCCATGTGGCGATACATGGTCCCCGCGTGACTCCAGATGCGGAACTTGATCGCCTGGTCGCCGGACATCTCGGCGAGGGCCTGGGCTTCGCGCATGTGGGCCTTGGCGACGTCGTAGCGCCGGCCGTCGATGGCGGCCCACATCGCGGAGGAGCGGAAGGCGGCTGCGGACGCGTAGAGGTTGCTTCGTACGCGCTGGGTGGCGTTGCCGGCGTTCTGGAGGTTGAGTGCCTCGTCGGCGAGGGCGGCGGCCCGCTGCTCGATGCCGAGTTGTCCGCCGTGGCGGTGGTCGCTGGCGACGATCTCGGCAAAGCGCTTGTTGAGGCGGTTGACGTCGCTCATGCCGATGCGGCGCGGCGATGCGCCGGGTGCGGCTGCTGCTGCGGCAGCCGCAGCGATGCTGCCGACGAGGGTGCGGCGCTTCATGTTGGGCTCCTCCTGCTGCGGGTCCGGGGTGGACGGAGGTCGACTCCGTGGCACGAACCCCAAGGCGATGGCGGGCAGTCCGGTGACATCCTCAAGCGCCTTGCGTGCAGCTGACTTTGGCCACGTGACCCGGCCCGCCTTCCATGCGCGGACCGACGATCCGTCGAGTCCACCAGGGCGTCCGGTCAGCTGCTCGATGGCTCTGTTCACGGCCTCGGCGAGGCCGTTGGAGCTGTAGCCGTGTTCGGTCATCCACGCCTCAAGAACGCTGTTGCGGGTGGTGTCCATGCGGGCACGGTAGCGCGCGCGATCCTCACCCGCGAGGCAAAGCAGGGGTCAAAACACCCTAGATCGGCCCCTCGACTGAGCGCCTGAACACCCTAACCAACCTGGCCAGCAAGGGAGTTGGCTAGGTACTGATCGCCCGCCGCGCCCCATGGGCGGGTGGCTGTTGACGGCCCGATCCGCCCCTGAGGTTCCCCCGACCGGGGTGGTACGGGCGCCGAGACGAGATGAAGGTTCCACGCCAATGACGACTCCTGAAACACCAGTTGAGGTTTTCGCCGCCGGCTGCCCCACGTACAGCCAGACCTTCCCGTGCGAGCCGTCCACGGCCGAGCTCGGCCGCGAACTCGTCCGAGGCGTTCTCGGTGTGTGGCGTCTCGACGGCCTCGCCGACCGTGCGGCGCTGATCGTGACTGAGCTGATCGCCAACGCCTCCAGGCACACTCCGTGCCCGGAGATTCGGCTCACGGTTGGCAGACCGAGTGCGACTCGACTGCGTGTCGGGGTCGTGGACCGGGAACCGTCGCGACTTCCCGCACTCAGCCGCGCGGCTGACGACGACGAGTCTGGTCGCGGGCTGTTCGTCGTCGACGCCGTCGCCGAGCGCTGGGGCTACGACCTGCACGGCTCGGACAGACGTCCTTGGGGCAAAGAGGTCTGGGCGGAACTCCGTACCGAGGGTGGCAAGTGAAATTCCTGGCCGCGGCCCCCTCGCCCCTTCCGGAGCTGGCGCGCCTCAGGCCGCGCCAGCAGATGGCCATGGACTGCGCCCTCTGCGCCCGCCGCCTGGGAGCGAGTGGTCGGAGGCTGGGCGAGGTACGCCACCGGGGCTTTCTGTTCCAGCTCTGGGCCTGTGCTCCCCAATGCCAGGTCGCCGGATCGAACCAACCCGACCGCCTGAGAGAGGCAATCGGACTTCCGGAACACGACTTCCCGGTATGAGGCAGGCGGCCCGCGAGGAACCTCCTGCGCGCAGCCCGCCCCTTCGTGCCGGGTGGCCAGGGGCCCGTCCGTGAAGCAGCTGTCAGCAACCGCTTCCGTGACTGCACCTGGTGGGCGCTCCCGCCCAGTAACACGACACAACCAAGAGGAGTTGACGAATGACGCGCAGCACAGTAGTTCCCGACCGCACCGAAATGAGCCCGCAGATCCCAGGGGCATCGGACGGCTTCGACCTGGACGTCTCCCTCGTAGAGATCGCCGACCCCGCGGGCCTGGTCAACCTGACCGACGACAACTGCGGCTCCACCTGCGGCGCCTGCACCACCAACGTCGCCTGACCTGGACCCCAGGTAACCCGGCCGGGTGCCGCCGCGTCTCCGCGCGGCGGCACCACCCCCGCCCCTCACCTACGGAGGTACTTGGTGGTTGCTCCGCCCGCAGCGTTCCGCGCCGGTTCCACTGCTCTCGTGCGCGCCGTGGCCCGGCCCGCCCTGACATTTCCTCCAAGTCCTGACCTCGATGACAGCTCGCCCAGTGGTTTGTCTGCCCGTGTGGCGTGGCTACGCGCGGTCTGGGCGGACAGGGACATCGCCGAGGCACTCCGGCACTCCTCCCCGGTCCTGGCCGCGCGGGTCCGGCACCTGTGCACGGCCGAGCACCCTGCCCGCCGGGATGTGCAACGCGCGGCGCTGTCCGTGGCCCGCTACCTCCTTCGCGCCCAGCACAGGGCGACACCCTTCGGTCTGTTCGCCGGCGTGGCCACCGCGGAGTTCGGCCCGCAGGCGCGGGCGGACTGGGGCGAAGACCACGTGGCCGTCGGCCGCGCGGGGGCAGAGTGGCTGGCGGCACTGGTCGCACGGTTGGAATCGTGCCCGGACCTCCTCGAACGGCTGCCCGTCGTCATCAACAACACCGTGACGTACCAGGGTGACCGGCTCATCGTGCCGTTCCAGAACGACGTCCAGGGCGATCGGAATCGCGCGGTGGAGGCGTCTGTGGTCCTGACCGAACCGGTGCGCGCGGTCCTTGCCGCGAGCCGACTGCCGATCCGGTTCGGCACTCTCGTGGACGAGCTCCAGGCGGAGTTTCCCGACGCCGGTCCCGAGAAGGCGCGTCGACTGCCGGCGGAGCTGCTCCGGCGACGGGTGCTGATCACGTGCCTGCACGCTCCGGGCACCCAGACTGACGCCCTCGGACATCTGCTCGGCCAACTCGACACGATCGACGCCGGAAGCCTCGCCCCGGTCGCGGGGACCGTACGCGAACTCCACGCGGTCCGAGCGGGCCTGGAGGAGTGCGGCACGGGTGCCAGCTGGCACAGCGTCGAGACGCGGATGCGAGACCTCGTCCCCGGCCTGCGTCGCCACCCCGTCGCGCTCGACCTCCGACTGGACGCGCGGTTCGTTCTGCCGGAAGCGGTCGCCCGCGAGATCGAGCGCGCCGCTCTCATCCTGACCCGCTTGAGCACGCGCCCGTACGGCACCACCGCCTGGAACAAGTACCACCAGCGGTTCTACGAGAGGTACGGCATCGGCACGATGGTGCCGCTCGCAGAGGCCGTGGCGGAAAGCGGCACCGGATATCCCGACGGCTACCCAGGCGCTCCGGCCGGCGCACACAGACCGCGCGTCTCCGCTCGGGATGACGTCCTCGTACGGCTGGCACAGGCCGCCGCGCTCGACGGCCGCGACGAAGTGATCCTCACGGAAGAACAGATCGAGGCCTTGGAAGTGGGCCCCGACGAGCTTCGGCTGCCACCGCACTTGGAGATCGGGGTGCGGGTGCACGCGTGCGACCTGGAGGAGTTGCAGCGCGGGCGGTTCCGGCTGGAGGTCGTCAGCGTGTCCCGTGGCGCCGGCGTCTCCACGGGCCGATTCCTCAGCGTGCTGGCCCCCGCCGACCGGGAGGCCCTGATCGTAGAACTGGCCGACCTCCCGGCCGCCGACGGCAACACCGTGCCCGCGCAGCTGTCCTTCCCGCCCCTGCTCCCCGAGAGTGCCCACGTCACCCGCTCCCCACAGGTTCTGCCCACCGTGATCAGCCTTCAGGAGCACCGCGCCCCGCAGGACACCGTGCTCACCCCGGAGGACCTGGCTGTGGCGTGCGACGGTCGCCGCATGTACCTCGCTGTCCCCGAGCGCGGACACCGCGTGGAAGCCGTAGGGATGCACGCGCTGAACCTGCGCACCCACACCCCGCCACTGGTGCGGTTCCTCACCGAACTGTCCCGCGCCCAGTGCGCGCAGGTCACAGTCTTCGACTGGGGCGTCGCAGCAGCAATGCCGTTCCTTCCGCGTCTGCGGTACGGCCGGACTGTGCTGGCCCCGGCGCGCTGGCGGCTGGAGGCGCCCGAACTGCCCGGCCGTGCCTGCCCTCGGACTGAATGGGAGGCCTCGCTCAGCGACTGGCGTACTCGGCGGAGGCTGCCGCGACGCGTCTACCTCGTGGAGGACGACCGGCGCCTCTTTCTTGACCTCGATGAGGCCGGCCAGCGTGCGCTCCTGCGCCGGCACCTCGACCATGCGCGCCTGGCCGTGCTCGTCGAGGCCCCGGAACCGGAGGCGTACGGGTGGTGCGGTGGGCGAGCCCATGAGGTCGTGGTGCCACTGAAAGCAATCAGGCCGTCGGCATGGCCCCCACTGCCAGCCCCCAGCCGGGCCCGTGCCCTGTCCGCGACCCAGATGCAGACGCCTGCCGCTTCCTCGGTCCTTCTGGCCGCCCTGTACGTCGATCCCCGCCGCCAAGACGTCGTGCTCTTCCGCCACCTGCCCCGCCTCCTCGAACAACTCGGCAGTCCGCCGTGGTGGTTCATCCGCTTCCGCGACCCGGACCCACATCTCCGCGTACGCATCGCCCTCCCCGACCCGGAAGCCTTCGCCGACACGGCCCGAGCGGTGAGCGTCTGGGCCGAGGAGCTACGAAGCAATGGCCTGCTGTCGGACGTGCGCTATCCCACCTCCTACCGGGAGATGGGCCGCTGGGGCTCCGGCACCGCATGGGAGGCGGCCGAGGAGGTGTTCCGGTCGGACTCGCGCGCCGTCCTGGCGCAACTTGCGCAGGCCCAGCGTCCGGGTCGGCGTACGCTGGTGGCGGCCCACATGGTCGCCATCACCTCCGCCTTCCTCGGCAGTACGGACGCCGGGATGCGGTGGCTCATCGACCGCATCCCGCCGACAGCCCCCGAACCGGTTCCACGCCCGCAGTTCGAAGAGGCCGTGCGGTTCGCCGACCCGAGTGACGGCTGGGCGGCCCTTCGCACGGTCCCAGGCGGACACGCCATCGTGGCGGGATGGGCCGACCGAGAAGCGGCACTCGCCGCGTACCGGCCGCACCTGCCCGGCCCGGACACTCAGGGCATCGTCCTCGACGACGTCCTGGCCTCCCTGCTGCACGTCCACTTCGTGCGCCATGTCGCCGTGAACTTCCCGGAGGAAGAGGTGTGCCTCTACCTGGCGCGTGCCGCCGCCCTTGCCTGGACGGCTCGCACTGGTCGGAGGGCGTCATGACCGCCCACCCTGCGCTCGGCCTGGTCGACGCCATCGCGGCCCAGCTCGACGACCCCGAGACCATGCCCCTCGACTTCAGAACGCTGTACCGGCAGCACCTTGCGTACGGTCCTCCTGGAATCGCGCTCCTGCACATCGAGCTGGCTGCGCTCGGCCTCGGCCCGTGGCAGCGCGCCCACGACTGGCTCGCCGCCGCCTCCCGGCAGCCGCTCACCAGCGGCCCGGACAGCTACCCGTTCTACGGAGTGCCGGCGTTCGCCCACGCCCTGTCCTGTGCGGCCGACCACGTTCCCGGCTCCTACCACCGTGCCCTCGACGCGATGGACGCCCAGATCGCGGTCGACGTCGAGCGCCGTCTCGACGCCGCACACCGCCGCATCGACGCCGGACGCCTGCCGCAGCTTGTGGAGTTCGACGCCATTCGGGGCCTCACCGGATACGGCGCCTACCTCCTGCGCCGAGACCCCGGCAGTTCCACGACGCGCGTCGTTCTCGACTACTGCGTGCGCCTCACCGAACCGATCACCCACCACGGCGAGACCCTGCCGGGCTGGTGGGCGGAGACCGGTCCCTCGGGCACCTCGGACGACCGATTCCCCGGCGGCCACGCCAACACCGGTGTGGCCCACGGTATCGGCGGCGTCCTCGCGCTCTTGGCCCTTGCCGCTCGGAACGGGGCCGTCACCGATGGGCACCATGCCGCACTGCGCACCATCCGGGCCTGGCTGGACCGCTGGAAGCAGAAGGCCGACGGCGGTCCGGTCTGGCCCTACTGGGTCACTCAGGCAGAGCTGCGCAGGGGGAGTCTCGGCTCGCCAGCGCCCAGACGGCCGTCCTGGTGCTACGGCACCGCCGGCCTCGCCCGCGCCCAGCAACTCACCGCGCTTGCCCTCGGCGACACCCGCCGCCAGATCGACGCGGAGAATGCGCTTGTGGCCGCCCTCACCGACCCGGAGCAGCTGAAGGCCACGACGGACAACGGCCTCTGCCACGGATTCGCCGGCCTCGCCCACGCTGCCGCGCGTACGGCCGACGACGCCCACCCCTCGACCGCGGGAAGACTCCGCGCCGCCATCCCGGCACTCCTGACTGCGGTCATCCCGCCGGGCAACGACCCCGAACTCATGGCCACGGCGCTCCTAAGCGACGAACAAACCGGCCCGGGCCTCCTCGACGGCGCCGCCGGCATAGCCCTGGCCCTCCTCGCGCCCAGCACCACCGCACCTCCCCGGTCCGCCTGGGACGCATGCCTCCTCCTCGCTTGATCCACCGACCGAAGGACCTCAATGCCTCCCGACCGCTGGCAGCAGCACAACATCATCTTCGTCAACCGCGAGATGGCCCGGCGCGCCATCGCCGAACGCCTCGGCCCCACCCTGATCGAGGCCGAGGCCGACGGGCAGCTCACCGGCTGGTGGTTCATGAACAAGCAGCCCTGGCCGCTGCGTTACCTCGCCGACAAGCCCTCACCCGCCATTGAGTCACTCCTGAGCGATCTCATCGGCGACGGCGTGGCCGTGTCGTGCCTGCCCTGCGTCTACGAGCCCGAAACCGACACCTTCGGCGGCCCGGAGGCCATGGACGCAGCCCACGAACTGTTCCACAGCGACTCCCGCCACCTGCTCACCTACCGGCCAAGCCCGATGCACCTGGGACGCCGGGAGACCGCCGTCCTGCTGGCGAGCGTCATGATGCGCGGTGCTGGACTCGACTGGTTCGAACAGGCCGACGTATGGGCGAAGGTAGCGGCCCTCCGACCGGCCACCTCTCCACAACCACCCGAACGAGCCGCCGAACTGGCTACGGCCATGCGCAAGCTCATGACCGCCGACGCCCACAACCTCTGCCGCCCGGGTGGCCCACTCCACGCTCACGAGGAATGGGTGACCGCCTTCGAAAGGGCCGGTGCCACGCTCGCAGACCTCGCAGGCCGCGGCGCCCTCACACGCGGCCTGCGAGCTGTCCTCGCCCACCACGTGATCTTCCACGCCAACCGCGCCGGTCTCCTCCGGGACGACCAGAGCGCCCTGTCCCACATCGCACGAAAGGTAGTCATGGGAACGAGTGACAACACCGCGTCGCCCACCGAGGCAACGGCCGACATCGATAGCGTCAGCGCGGTGAACACCGACACGATCACCACCCCCACGGCGGACGCCGAGCGCCTCCGCAACGCCCTGGTCGACCAACTCCGCGCGGACGGACACGCCCGCACGCCCGCCGTCGAGACCGCGTTGCGGACCGTGCCCCGCCACGTGTTCGTGCCCGAAGCGTCCCTCGAAGACGCCTACGCCAACGCACCCGTGCACATCAAGTACGACACCGACGGCACCTCGATCTCCTGCGCCTCCCAGCCCGGCGTCGTCGCCCTCCTGCTGGACCAGCTCGACGCCCAGCCCGGCGAGCGCATCCTCGAACTCGGCGCCGGCACCGGCTACAACGCCGGTCTGCTCGCCCACCTCGTCGGCGCGAGCGGACACGTGACTACCCTAGACGTCGACAACGACCTCGTGGAAGGCGCCCGTGCGCACCTCGCCGCCGCCGGGATCACCAACGTCGAGGCCGTGACCCGCGACGGAGCCATCGGCTACGCCGAAGCAGCGCCGTACGACCGGATCATCGCCACTGTGGGCGCGCACGGCGTGCCGCATGCCTGGCTGCAGCAGCTCGCCCCCGGCGGTCGGCTTCTCGTCCCGCAGCGCCTCAAGGGCACGGTGTCCCGATCCATCGCCTACGAGCAGCGTGACGGGCGGTGGGTGTCCCTCGGCAGCGAGATGAACACCTTCATGCCGCTTCGACGGGGCATCGCCGACGACGACCGCCGAGTGATCCCGCTCAGTACGGACGGCGCCGTACGACTCCAGGTCCCCGCCGGGCTCAGCATCGATGCCGATGCCCTCGCAGGTGTACTCGACCAGCCGCGCACCGAGGAGTGGACCGGCATGACGGTCCGCGCCATGGAGTCGCCGGAGTGGATGGAACTGTTCGTCACCTGCTCCCTGCCCTCCGGTCTTATCCGGATGCTGTTCCCCCCGAGCGCCAAGGGCACGCTGCTCACCGAGGACCCCTATCCCTCGTCGACCGCGATCGTTGGCAAGGGCGCCGTCACCTACCTTGCCCGGCGCCTGTCGAAGGAGAAGACCCTTGAGGGCGACAAGCTCTGGGAGTTCGGCGTCATCGGCCACGGCCCCGGAAGCGACGAGCTGGCCGCGAAGGTCGCCGACGCCATCCGCACCTGGGACCGCGACTACCGCGACCGTGAGGCCACGTTCGCAATCCAGCCCCTCGACGCCCCCGAGATCGAGCGGCGCCCCGGTCTCTTCGCCCTCGACACGCCGCTGAACCGCATCGTCGTCGACTGGCGATAGCGCCGCACGCGTAGTGGACGGTGCCCGTCGGCACGTCGGCGGGCACCGTCGCTTCAGCAGTCCTCACTCTCGAACCGGGGGACCCATGGACCCACACGGCCCCATAGCTCAGCGCTTCCCGCTCGTCGCCAGATTCCGCCCCGCCTGCCTGCCCCTGCCTGAACGCGTACGCGCACTCGTCGCCCTGGCCGACACCGCGGTGAAAGAGACCAACCAGGGGCTGGCATCGGCCGTCTACAACCAGGCCGCGCTCATCGCCTCCGACCTCGACATCCCCGACCTCGCCCGCGAGATGTGCCACCAGCACGCTGCCGCCTACCTCCACGCCTGCCCCCTGCCCGGCATGAGCGCGATCCGAGGACTGGAACCGGTCGTCAACCTCGCTCGTCTCCAGATCCGCGCCGGCCACGCCGATGAGGGCCGTCAGCGACTCCTCAACCTGTACAAGGCCGTCGAGGCGGGCGCAGCCGCCCGGTTCGAGGGCGTCAACGTACCTGCCGACCTTACTGCGACCGGCGAAGACCGCCAGGAGGTTCGCGCGTGGCTGTGGCGCGTTCTCCTCGCAGACGGCACGCGCACCCTCACCGCCGAGGGGCGATGGGCCGAGGCGCTGGAGCACATCGAAGCCCACCATGGCATCGGGAAGCGGATGCTCGACGGTCGGCAGGTCGCCGTACTCGCCGCTCTCGTTGCGGGTGACACCGCGCGGGCCGCTGCCCTCCTTGCCGACACGATGCCTGGTGATGCGTGGGAGCAAGCTGTCACTGCTTGCTTGACGGTTCTATGCCGCCGCGACGCCGGGCTGCAGATCGACGGCCACCTGGCGGACCTGGTGACGGTCTACTCCGGACGGAAGACCGAACTCGGGATGACCGTCTTCGACATCCGGCTCGGACTTACGGTCCTCGACGTGATCGGTTCCGCCGAGACGCTCGCCGCGCACAGCATCGTCGAGGACCTCTACCGCAGGACGACGGACGCCGAAGACGGCTATGCGGCCCGCGAGAACTTGGCTCACCCTCTGTTCACCGAGATCGCCACGGACCGGCAGGTGCAGGACTGTCGTGCGCTGGTGCGCGCCTGCGCCCTCGGTACAGCAGTCCTTCCGGACGAGTTGCGGGGGGAGCTGATCGCGGCTTTGCACGCCGGATACAGCGTGATCAGGGAAAGCGTGGCGCGTTCCTCTGATTGCGGGCGCAGACCCTCAGGCACCCGGCGAAGAGGCCGGTGAAGGCTCCGGCGTAGAACCCTCCACCTCCCCGAAGCGGGCCAGCGCCAGGGCCCCCGTCACCGCTACCGCGAAGCCCAGGACGGCCAGCCAGGTCAGGCCCTCGCGGGTTCGGTCGCCGAGCCAGATGACGCCTACCGCCGCCGGGCCGATCGTCTCGCCGAGGACCATGCCGGCGGTGGCCGTGGTGACCGAGCCGCGTTGCAGTGCTGAGGTCAGGAGGAGGAAGGCGGCGCCGCCGCCGACCAGCAGGGCGTACGACGCCGGGTTGGTGAGCAGGTCGACGGGGTGGAGGGAGCCGATCAGGCGGACCGCCACCTCGACCACGCCGAAGCCGAAGCCGGCGCCGAGGCCGAGCACCAGGGCCCGCGTGCGACCCGACAGGCGGCCGCCGGCCGCGCCGAGGAGCAGTACGCCGACGGCCGCCGCGAGCATCGCGTAGCCGAGCCAGGACGGGCCGGACCGGTCGCCCTCGCCGCCCGACGCCAGACCCAGCATCGCCAGGCCCGCGCAGACGATCCCGACCGCGGCCCACTCCACCCCGCTCAGCCGTACCCGCAGCAGCCGCGCGGCGACCACAGCGGTCACCGCGAGGCTCGCCGCCAGCGCCGCGCCCACCGCGTAGATGGGGAGCGACCGCAGCGCGGCGATCTGGAGCAGGAAGCCGAGGCCGTCCAGGGCCAGGCCCGCCAGATAACGCCACTGGCGCAACGCCCGCAGCAGCAGCGCGGCATCGCCACCGCCGCCACCGCCTTCCGCCGTGCCCGCCTCCCGCGCGGCCACCGCCTGCAACACCGTCGCCGTACCGAAGCAGACCGCCGCGCCGAGCGCGCACACCATTCCGAAGAGCACGGGCTGACTGTAGGTGCCCGGCCCGCCGTGTACGTAATGCACGCAACCGTGACGCCCCCGCCGGGGTGGGGGAGAGTCACTGCCACTCCACCCCCACTCACCCCCAACTACCCAGTGATCCAAGGACAAGGAGTCGTACACGTGCCGAAGACGTCATCGCGCCGTCCGGTCGTCCGCCGCGCCCTGGGTTCCACCCTTCTCGCCGCGGCCACGCTGCTCGCGGCGGCCCTGCCGGCGACGGCGGCCACCGCGGCCGCCCAGCACGGCGGTCCCGCCCTGTCGCACCGCTCGTCCGGCTGCGGCGAGAACCCCGGCCAGGGGGCCGGCACCTCCGCCGACCACACCCTGGTCTCCGGCGGCATCGAGCGCCGGTACCGCGTGCATCTGCCGGCCGACTACCGCCGTAACCGCCCGCTGCCCGTCGTCCTCGCCTTCCACGGCCAGGGCCGCACCTCCGCCTACATGGAGGAGCTGACCGGCTTCGACGCGGTCGACGCCATCGCCGTGTACCCGCAGGGCGCCCCCGGCACAGAGAAGGGCAAGCCGTCCTGGCAGGGCGCGCCGTACTCGGCGCCCGGCGTGGACGACGTGCGCTTCACCGGCGACCTGATCACCGCCCTGGAGCGGAACCTGTGCGTGGACGAGACCCGGGTGCACGCCGCGGGCAAGTCCAACGGCGGCGGCTTCACCGCGCTGCTCGCCTGCCGGATGCCCGGACGCATCGCCTCGTTCAGCATCGCCTCCGGTGCCTTCTATCCGCAGTCCGGACCGTGCGAACCCACCGCCCCCGCACCCGTGCTGGACTTCCACGGCCTCGCCGACACCACCATCCCGTACGACGGGAACCCCGCGAAGGGGCTGCCGGCCGTGCCGGACTGGCTGGCCGGCCGGGCCGCGCTCGCCGGGTGCGCGCCCACGTCGCGGGACAGGGACCGCGGTGACGGCGTGACCGTGCGCACCTGGCGGCACTGCGACGGCCGCGGCGCCCTCGTCCACTACCGCGTCGCCGGCCTGGCCCACGACTGGCCGAGCACCAGCCCCAACCCCGACTCCGACCAGCCGGCCGTGCTCGACGCCACCCCGGTCATGTGGCAGTTCATGCGCCACCACCCGTTGCGGTCGCGCGCCGGAAGCTGAGGCACCGAAGGCACCGGCCCCCGCCGGACGGCGCCGCCCGCCGAGGCACTAGGCTCGCGGCACAGCGATCAGTACGTCGTTCGACGGGGGACAGCTTCACCATGGCAAACGCGCGCCGGCAACTGCGTTCGGGGGCGGTCGTGCTCGGCGGCATGGGCCTGCTCGCCGCCGCCCTCACCGCCTGCTCCTCGCAGCCCGACAAGCGCTGCGTCGACCGCGACAGCTACCACTACGGCAAGGGCTACAAGGTCGTCGCCGACAAGAACTGCAAGTCCGTCAAGGCGGCCGTCAACGGCTCCTGGTACTACGGCGGCGACAAGGACGGCTCCTGGGTCTCCGGCGGCTCCTTCACCAAGCCCCGCAAGAACTCCGGCGGTTCCTCGGGCAGCCACGGCAGCGGCTACCACGGCTCGGTCAAGCGCGGCGGCTTCGGCGGCGGCCACGGCAGCTCCGGCGGCTGAACCGGTCACGCCGCATGGAACGCCGTACGATCACCCCCCGCCCCGGCTGGCAGCAGACCGTCGAGGAGCAGGGGCTCGTCTACCCGCTGACCCGCCACCCCGACGGCACCCTGCGCCCGTACTGGGACGAGAGCGCCTACTACGTCTTCTCGCTCCCCGAGGTCGAGGCGCTGGAGGAGACCGTCGAGGAACTGCACGCCATGTGCCTCGCGGCGGCCGGCCACCTCGTCGCCGAGGACCGCCTCGCCGACCTCGGCATCACCGACCCGCGGGTGGCGGCCGCGGTCACCGAGGCCTGGCACCGCCGTGCCGAACTGCCGTCCCTGTACGGCCGTTTCGACCTCCGCTACGACGGCACCGGCCCGGCGAAGCTCCTGGAGTACAACGCCGACACCCCCACCTCCCTGGTCGAGGCGGCCTCCCCGCAGTGGTTCTGGATGGAGGACCGCTTCCCCGGCTCCGACCAGTGGAACTCCCTGCACGAGCGCCTCGTCGACGCCTGGCGCGCGCAGGCCGCGCTGCTCCCGCCCGGCAGCCCGCTGCACTTCGCGCACTCCTCGGCCGACGAACTCGGCGAGGACCTGATGACGGTCGGCTATCTGAAGGAGACCGCCGAACAGGCCGGCCTCGACACCGACTGGCTCTCCATGGAGGAGATCGGCTGGGACAGCCTCTCCGGCCGCTTCGTCGACAACCGGCTGCGGTTCATACGGGCGCTGTTCAAGCTATACCCGTGGGAGTGGCTCACCACCGACGCGTTCGCCGGCCACGTCCTGGACACCCTGGACAACGGCGGCGGCACCGGCAGCACCCTGTGGATCGAGCCCGCCTGGAAGATGCTGCTGAGCAACAAGGCCCTGCTGGCCGTCCTCTGGGAGCTGTACCCCGGCCACCCGAACCTCCTCCCCGCCTACCTCGACGGCCCCCGCGAACTCGCCCGGACCACCGGCTACGTCGCCAAGCCGCTGCTCGGCCGGGAGGGCGCCGGGATCACCGTGCACCAGCCCGGCGCACCCGTCGTCGTACGCGAAGAAGCCTGCTGCTACCAGCAGTTGGCGCCGCTGCCCGCCTTCGACGGCAGCCACGTCGTGCTCGGCGCCTGGGTCGTCGGGCACGAGTCCGCGGGCCTCGGCATCCGCGAGTCCAGCGGTCTGGTCACCGACGAGTACGCCCGTTTCCTGCCCCACGTGATCCTGTAGGCCCACAGGTCCGCACGGCCGGCGGGCCCGCAGGGAAACCCCTCACACTTCGCGCAGTGCCTGGCAGCCGTGCGCGCGGATTCCCCAGACTCATGCGTCGGCGCCGCTCCCCACCCACGAGCGGCGCCGGCTCACCCCCGCATGAGGCGAAAGGAACCCCCGCCGTATGTACATACGAAGAGCCGCGAGACTCCTGACAGTCACCCTGGCCTGCGTATCCGCATCCGCCATCGCCCTGCCCGCCGCCACAGCGGCCCCGGCCCCGGCACCGCACGCCCACCCGCACACCCAGCCCGCCCCGGCGGCCGGCCCCGACGCCTTCGCCAAGGCCACCTTCACCACCCACCCGTCGGCCGCCGTCCGCGACCGGGTCGTGGACCACGCGAGGAAGGCACTCGCCGACCACTCCCACGCCGCCCACCAGGCGGCCGGCGACACCTTCTCCGTGCGCAACATGGTCGTCGACCACGACGGCTCCGCCTCCGTCCGCTTCGACCGGACGTACAAGGGCCTGCCGACCTACGGCGGTGACGTCGTCGTGCACCTCAGGAAGGACGGCACGTACGACTCGCTCGCCACCGGCTCCCGGACGACCGGGGCCGTCTCCACCAAGCCCTCACTCCCCGCCTCCCGCGCCGTAAAGGCCGCCGAGGGCGCCTTCCACGGGCACATCGAGTCCGTCTCGGGCTCGCACCTCGCCGTCCAGATGAACGGCACCCGTGCCGCCCTGGTCTGGGAGACCGTCGTCAGCGGCGTACGCCCCGACCAGACGCCCAGCAGGCTGCACGTCCTCGTGGACGCCCACAGCGGCAAGGTCGTCCGGACCAGCGACGACATCGACACCTTCGTACCGGAGGGGACCGGGCACGCCGATGGCCCGGCCACCACCGCCGCGAAGGCCGCCACCAACGCCGTCACCCCGTCCGTCGCCGCCAACGGACAGTCCCTCTACAGCGGCCGGGTCTCCCTCGACGTCACCCAGTCCGGCGGCGGCTACGCCATGCAGGACCCCGCGCACGGCAACGGCTACACCACCAACCTCAACCACGCCACCAGCGGCACCGGTTCCGTGTTCACCAGCTCCACCGGCACCTTCGGCAACGGCTCCACCAGCGACCCCGCGTCCGCCGGAGTCGACGCCCACTACGGCGCCGCCATGACGTTCGACTACTACAAGAACGTCCAGGGCCGCAACGGCATCTTCGGCGACGGCCGGGGCGTGCCCTCCCGCACCCACTACGGCAACGCCTACGTCAACGCCTTCTGGGACGGCTCCCAGATGACCTACGGCGACGGCCAGGGCAACGCCCGCCCGCTCGTCGAACTCGACGTCGCCGGGCACGAGATGAGCCACGGCGTCAGCGGCGCCCTCACCGGCTGGGACGAGACCGGCGAGACCGGCGGCATGAACGAGGGCACCAGCGACATCTTCGGCACCATGGTCGAGTTCTACGCCGACAACCCGGTCGACACCCCCGACTACACCATGGGCGAACTCATCAACATCAGCGGCGACGGCCGCCCGCTGCGCTACATGTACAACCCCTCCCTGGACGGCAGTTCGCCCAACTGCTGGAACAGCGGCAACGGCAGCCTCGACCCGCACTACTCGATGGGCCCCCTGAACCACTGGTTCTTCCTGCTGGCCGTCGGCAGCGGCAACCACGGCTACGGCAACAGCCCGACCTGTGACAACTCCACCGTCAACGGCATCGGCAACGACAAGGCCGCCAAGATCTGGTACAAGGCCCTCGCGTCCTACGCCAACAGCAGCGAGAACTACCACCAGGCCCGCATCGACTCGCTGCGCGCCGCCGCCGACCTCTACGGCGCGCACTGCACCGAGTACAACACGGTGAACGCCGCCTGGGCGGCCGTCAGCGTCACCGGCAACGACCCGGTCCCCGGTACCTGCGGCACCCAGCCCGGCGGCTCCCCGACGGTGACCAGCCCCGGCAACCAGACCTCCGCCGTCGGCACCGCCGTCTCCCTGCAGATCCAGGCGAGCGACCCCGGCGGCGAGACGCTGGGCTACAGCGCGACCGGCCTGCCCGCCGGGCTGTCCATCAGCTCCTCCACCGGCCGGATCACGGGCACCCCGACCACTCAGGGCACCTCGTCCGTGACCGTCACCGCGAAGAACACCGACGGCGCCACCGGCACGGCCTCCTTCACCTGGACCGTCAACGGCAGCGGCACCCCGCCCCAGGGCTGCGGCAACCTGCCGGCCTGGAGCGCGAGCACCGCGTACGTGCCCGGTGACGAGGTGTCGTACGACGGCCACAAGTGGTCCTCCACCTGGTACTCCACCGGAGCCGAACCGGACGCGCCCGGCTCCTGGGCCGTCTGGAGCGACGAGGGGGCCTGCTGACCGCCTGAGAACCCGCAACACCCAGGTACGACCGGGCCGTTGACCTCCCCGCCGACGGCCCGGCCGGCCTGTCCGGCAGCCTCCCGGCCGCCCCCGCGATTGGTCTTGACCTTTCCCCGGGGGCGGTCCTACATTCGGCGCGGCAGAGCCGTGCCGGGGCGGGTTCACGACCGGGACCCGCGGGGTGCACGAGGCCGTGTCCGGGTGGGCACGAGGCCGTGTCCGAGGGGGCCTGCGATGACCGAGCCGTCCACGCTGCCGGCGCAGCGCGCCGAGCGTCCCGCACCGCCCGTCGTCGGACACGGCGCCCTGCACGACACCGCGCGCGCCCACCTGGCCGGCCACGGCGGAGTCCTCCTCACCGGGCCGCCCGGCATCGGCAGGACCACCCTCGTCTCCCGGCTCGCCGCCGACCTCGCCGCCCGCGGCCACCGTGTCCTGCGCTGCTCACCCTCCCCGGCCGACCACGACACCCCCTTCCTCGGCCTCATCGACCTGCTCGCCCCCGTCGGCGACGACACCCTCGCCGGTCTCGCCCCGCACGAGCGAGCGGTACTCGAATCGGCCCTGCTCCGCAGCACTCCACCATCGACCCCGGCCTCCGGTCCGACTCCGGCCGCGGGCCCGACTCCGGCCCCGGCCCCGACCCCGGCCCCGGCCCCGGCCCCGAGCCTGGCCGTGGATCCGAACCTGGCCGTGGAGCCGACCCTGGGCCTGGCCCCGCGCCCAGAACCGACCCCGGCCACCGCCCCGGCCCCGGCCCCAACCCCCGCCGCCGGGCGTGGCGCGCTCGTCCTGCGGATAGCCGTCCGCAAGACCCTCGCGCTGCTGGCCGCCGACCACCCGGTCCTGCTCGTCGTCGACGACGCCCAGTGGCTCGACCCGCCCACCGCCGGCGTCCTGCGGTTCCTCGCCGCGCACGGCGGACCGGGCCCCGGCCCCGCCGTCCTGGCCGCACTGCGCACCGGCGTCCCCGCAGACGAGGCGCCGTACGCGCCACGCACCGGCGTGCCCGGGCACGAGGGCCCGTACGCCGGCTCCGTCCACCCCCAGGACCTGTGCCCGCACCCCGTCCGCCGCGTGCCCGTGCCCCCGCTGACCGCCCACGAGATCGCCGACCTCCTCGAAGCCCACGACCAGCCCACCTGGCCCCGGCCCCTGATCGCCCGCCTGCACCAGGCGAGCGGCGGCAACCCGCGCACCGCGCTGGAACTCGGCGCAGCGCTCGACGAACGCGTCCGCACCGAGGGCGCCGAGCCGCCCCACGCCGAGGAACCCCTCCCCGTACCCGACTCCCTGCGGCGCCCCATTCTCGACCGCGTCGCCGCCCTCCCCGCCGGCGCGCGCCAGACCCTGCTCACCGCCGCGGCCGCCGCCCGCCCCACCGTCGACCTGCTGCGCCGGGCCGGCTGTCGGCACGCCCCGGCCGACGTCGACACCTGCGTACGACGCGGACTGCTGCAGACCGGCGACCACGGCGTCCTGCGGTTCCCGGACCCGCTCACCCCGCTGGTCCTGCACGCCGACACGCCCTACGACGACCTCATGGGCGCCCACCGCGCACTGGCCGACGCCGCCACCGACCCCGTCGAACGCGCCCACCACCTCGCCCGGCTCACCGCCGGCCCGGACCCCGCCGTGGCGGCCCGCCTCGCCGACGCCGCCACCGCCGCACGGCGCCGCGGCGCCCCCGGCACCGCAGCCCGCCTCGGGCGGCTCGCCGCCGACCACACACCCGTCGGCGACAGCCACGCCGACACCGACCGCCGGCTCACCGCCGCCGAGGACGGACTCGACGCCGGGGACTTCGACTTCGCCCGCCACCTCGCCCACGAGGTCCTCGGCGACGCCGACCGGCCCGCCGACCGGGTCCGCGCCTGGAACATCGTCATCGACTCCTGCGGCCAGGCCATGGCCGAGATCTCCACCGTCTTCCACGAGGCCGTCCGCGACGCCGGCCGCGACCCCGCGCTGCTCGCCCCGCTGCACTACCGGATGAGCTGGCGCGAATGGATGGTCGGCGGCTCCGCCGCCCGCGCCCACGGCCACGCCGTACGCGCCGCCGCGCTCGCCGCCCGCACCGGCGACCGCCGTACCGAACTCATGGCACTCACCCAGCAGGCCGCTCTCGAACTCTTCCTCGGCCTGCCCGAGGCCGAGACCACCCTGGCCGCCGCCCTCAGCGCACCGCACGACGCGCACGCCATGGCCCACCACAACGGCCCCCTCTACCTCAAGCACCGCTTCCACCTCGTCCACGACGAACTCGACGAAGCGCGAGCCGAACTCCGCACCCTCGTCTACCGGTTGCGGCAGCGCGGCTCCGCCGACAGCCTCAGCCACTGCCTGCTCGGCCTCGCCCAGGTCGAGATCTGGCGCGGACGCTGCCGCCCCGCCCTCACCATCGCCCGGCAGAGCCTGCGCATCGCCGAACAGGCCGGCCTCAGCCAGGGACCCTCCTGGTACGGCGTCTCCCTCGCCGAGACCGCGGGCGGCACCCTCGGCCAGGCCCTCGCCGCCGCCGAGGCCGCCCGCCGGCACAGCGAGGACGACGACGACCGGCTCTTCCTGCCCCGCGCCCTGCACGCCGAGGGCCGCATCCGGCTGTTCGGCGGACAGGCCCACCAGGCCGCCGAACTGCTCCGCCGGGCAGCCGAGTTGGAGACCGCCCAGGGCCAGCAGGACCCGGCGACCCGGCGCTGGCACGCCGACCTCGCCGAAGCCCTCGCCGGCAGCGGCGCCACCGACGAGGCCGAAGCCGTCATCGCCCGCGCCCGCGGCCAGGCCGAACGGCTCGGCCGCCCCGGCGTCCTCGCCACCCTCGCCCGCGCCGCGGCCGTCGTCAGCGAGGCCCGTGGCGAACCCGGCCGGGCGGCCACGGGGTTCGAGGACGCCGCGGCCCGGCTGCGCACCGCCGGATACCCCCTGGAGGAGGCCCGCGCCCGCGTCGCCCTCGGCAGGGTCCGCCGCCGCCTCGGCGACGAGGTCGCCGCGCACGCGGCCTTCGCCGAGGCGCTGCGCATCTTCACCAAGGCCGGCGCCCGCACCTGGATCGCCTTGACCCGCGCCGAACGTGACCGGGCCGGCGACGACCCGCTCCGCCTCCCCGAGACCGGTTCCGGCTCCTGGTCCGAGGGCCTCAGCGCCACGGAACGCAGCGTCGCCGCCCGCGTCGCCCAGGGCGCCACCAACCGCGAGATCGCCACGGGCCTGATGCTCAGCGTCAAGACCGTCGAGGCGGCCCTCACCCGCGCCTACCGCAAACTCGGCGTCAAGTCCCGCGTCGAACTCACCCGCACCCTCATGACCCGCCCGACCGGCTGAGACGTCATCTCACCTGGCCGGGTCGGCGGCCCCTTCTCGCCCCTGGCCGCGGGATACGGACCCGTCGGACCTCCCCTTTCCAGGGCCCGCGGGTTCACCGAGCGGAAGGCGCCCCGCGACCAGTCCGGGTCGGACCGGGCCCTGAGCCAGGTGGTCCGCGGCCGCCCGTCCCCCTTCCTGGTGTGACGCGGGTCACATCGGCTCCATGTCACGAACGGAAGGGCAGCTCGCGTCTGGTGGTCGTCCGCACGGCGGGAAAGACCGACACGATGGAGATGGCAGAGCGATGAACGCGACAGCGGCACAGCAGCACGAGGTCCTGGTCCTGGGCGCCGGCTACGCAGGGCTCTCCGCCGCGATCCAGCTCGCGGCCCGCGCAGGGAAGCGGGGGACACCGCGTGTGACGCTGGTCAACCCCTACGACACCTTCACCGAGCGGCTCCGCCTGCACATGACCGCCACCGGCCAGGAGACGGCCGAGATGAACATCCCGGAGCTGCTGGACGGCACCGGCGCCTCCTTCGTCCGCGGCTGGGTCACGGCCGTGGACGCCGGGGCGAAGACCGTCCGGATCGACGACGACCGGGTCCTGCACTACGACACCCTGGTCTACGGTCTGGGCAGCATCGCGGACACCGCCGCCGTCCCCGGCGTGGACGACCACGCCTACACCCTCAACAGCCCGGAGGACGCCGCCCTCCTCGCCGAACGGCTGACCCGGTCGGGCGGCGGGACCGTCGTGGTCGGCGGCAGCGGCCTGACCGGCGTCGAGGCCGCGGCGGAGATCGCCGAGCGGCTCCCGGAACTCCAGGTGGTGCTGCTGGGCCGGCAGGAGCCGGGCGCGGGCATGCACCCGAAGGCCAAGGCCCACCTGGATGCGGTGCTCGCCCGGCTCGGTGTGCGGGTGCGCAGTGGCGTCGACGTGGTCAAGGTGCTGCCGGACAGCGTCGAACTCGCGGACGGCTCCAGCATCCCGGCGGACGCGGTCGTGTGGACCAGCGGTACCCGCGTCTCCCCGCTGGCCGCCGCCGCGGGCCTGACCGTCGACGAGCGCGGCCGCGTGGTCACCGACAGCGCGCTGCGCTCGGTCTCCCACCCGGACGTCTACGCTGTGGGCGACGCGGCGGCGATCCGCCAGGGCTACGGCGTGATGCACGGAACCTGCCAGAGCGGCATGCCCACCGGCGTGCACGCGGCCCTCTCCATCCTGCGGGTGCTGGCCGGCAAGGAGCCCAAGCCCTTCCGCTTCGGCTACTACCACACACCCGTCAGCCTGGGCCGAAACGATGGCGTCGTGCAGTTCACCCATCCCGACGACAGCCCGCGCCGGATCGTACTGACCGGCAAGCGGGCCGCGAAGTACAAGGAGACGGTCTCCGCCGCGCCGTGGGCGACTTTCGTCCGCATGAAGAAGATGCCCGCCTCGGGCGCGTTCTGGCCGCACGGCGGCCGCTACACCCGGATCAGGAGCGCCAAGTGACCCAGCCGCAGCAGGCCGGCCCCGACCAGCTCGCCTTCCAGCAGTACCGCACCCTGCTCTTCTCCGTCGCCTACCGAATCCTCGGCACCGCCGCCGATGCCGAGGACCTGGTCCAGGACGCCTGGTTCAAGTGGTCGGCGGCCGACCGTTCCCAGGTCGTCGACCCCAAGGCGTATCTCACCCGGATCGTTTCCAACCTGGCGATGGAACGGCTCCGCTCGACGCGCCACCAGCGCGAGACCTATGTCGGGCCATGGCTGCCCGAGCCGATCCTCACCGGCCCGGACACCGCCGACGGCGCCGCCATGACGGACTCGGTCTCCATGGCGCTGCTGGTGGTCCTGGAGACGCTGAGCCCCCTGGAGCGCGCGGTCTTCGTGCTGAAGGAGGTCTTCGCCTTCAGTTACGCGGAGATCGCCCAGGCGGTGGAACGCTCGGAGCCGGCGGTCCGGCAGGCCGGGCATCGCGCCCGCGAACACGTACAGGCCCGCCGGCCCCGTTTCACCGCGGACCGCGCCCGCCAACGCGACGTCACCGAGCGGTTCTTCGCGGCGGCGACGGGCGGCGACATCAACACCCTGATGGAGCTGCTCTCCCCGGACGTGACGCTGTGGACCGATGGCGGCGGCAAGGTCCGCCAGGCTCTCAAGCCGGTCGTCGGCCTGGAGACTGTCGCCGGTTGGTTCGCCGCGCTCGGCACCGCGACCTACCAGGGCATCGAGCCCGGGCAGATGCGGGCGGAACTCACCTGGATCAACGGCGGCCCGGGGGTGGTCTTCCGCGGCCCGGACCGCGTGGTCGCCACGATGACCTTCGACTTCGACCCGGACGGGCGCATCTCGGCCATCCACAACGTGGCCAACCCCGACAAGCTCCACGCCGTCGCCGACGGCACCCGACACGAACTCACCTGAAGAGCACCGTCGTCGCGGACGGCACGTCAGCTGCCGGTCGGTGCCGCGGCCAGGTCGGACTTCGGCCTTCGAGCAGGCCACCGCCGAACAACCCGGTGACCACGATCCTCCGGCGGAGCGCTGCCGGCGCGGGCGGGCGGGCCGCGCCGGCAACGACACGGCAGGGACGGCAGGCGCGGCCGGGGAGACCACTAAGCCCCGTCACCACCGAGCACCCGCCCGATCTCCGCGAGCCCCCAGTCCAGGTCCTCCTCCGAGACGACCAGGGGTGGGGCGATGCGGATCGTCGCGCCGTGGGTGTCCTTGACCAGGACGCCACGGTCCATCAGCCGCTCGGACACCTCGCGGCCGGTGCCGTACGCCGGATGGACGTCCACCCCCGCCCACAGGCCCCGCCCCCGCACCGCCGTCACCCGGCCCGTGCCGGCCAGCGTCGCCAGCGACCCGTGCAGACGCTCCCCGAGCCGGGCCGCCCGCTCCTGGAACTCGCCGGAGCGCAGCATCGCGATCACCTCCAGCGCCACCGCGCAGGCCAGCGGATTCCCGCCGAACGTCGACCCGTGCTCACCCGGCCGGAACACCCCCAGCACCTCGGCGCTCGACACCACCGCCGACACCGGCACGATCCCGCCCCCGAGGGCCTTGCCCAGCACGTACACGTCCGGCACGACCCCCTCGTGCTCGCACGCGAAGGTCCGCCCCGTGCGGCCGAGCCCCGACTGGATCTCGTCGGCGACGAACAGCACGTTCCGCTCCCGGGTCAGCTCCCGCACCCCCGCCAGATAGCCCGCCGGCGGCACGATCACCCCCGACTCGCCCTGGATCGGCTCCAGCAGCACGGCCACCGTGTTCTCCGTGACCGCCGACCGCATCGCCGTCAGGTCCCCGTACGGCACGATCTCGAACCCCGGCGTGTACGGCCCGTAGTCCGCGCGGGCCTCCGCGTCGGTGGAGAAGCTGATCACCGTCGTCGTACGGCCGTGGAAGTTGCCGCCCGCGACCACGATCTTCGCCATCTCCGCGGGCACCCCCTTCACCCGGTACCCCCACTTCCGCGCCGTCTTCACCGCCGTCTCCACCGCCTCCGCCCCGGTGTTCATCGGCAGCACCATCTCCATCCCGCACAGCTCCGCCAGCTCGGCGCAGAACGCCCCGAACCGGTCGTGGTGGAACGCCCGCGAGGTCAGCGTCACCCGGTCCAGCTGCGCCTTCGCCGCCTTGAGCAGCCGCCGGTTGCCGTGACCGAAGTTCAGCGCCGAGTAGCCCGCGAGGAAGTCCAGGTAGCGCCGGCCCTCCACATCCGTCATCCACGCGCCCTCCGCCGTGGCGATCACCACCGGCAGCGGGTGGTACGTGGGCGCACTGTGGGCGTCGGCGGTGGCGATCAGTGCTTCCGTGGCGGTCACAGCGGCTCCCGGGAACGGCGGACGGCGTCACCCCCTGCTTACCCCTTCATCCCGCCCGCCTGGTGGACGCGGCCACCCGACGGCCCGGCGTGCCGTATAGGCTGGCGGCGGGCCGTGACTGGCGCGCTGGGTCCTGCCGTGACGGCGGGACCCGAGGATGGGACGGACCATCGGGGAGCGGCCCTGCGAGCAGCGAGTGCCGTGCGCCTGGGCCGAACCGTGAACCGTGACCGCAGCAAGCACGCCAACCGGAGGCCGAGCGCCATGCCAGAGCAGCAGCCCCTCTCCACCGAGTCCACCGCCTTCCGCGCCGCCCTCGACGTGATCCGCGCCGTGGAGCCCCGGGTCGCCGACGCGATCGGCCAGGAGGTCACCGACCAGCGCGAGATGCTCAAGCTGATCGCCTCCGAGAACTACGCCTCCCCGGCCACCCTGCTCACCATGGGCAACTGGTTCAGCGACAAGTACGCCGAGGGCACCATCGGCCGCCGCTTCTACGCCGGCTGCCGCAACGTCGACACGGTCGAGGCGCTGGCCGCCGAGCACGCCCGCGAGCTGTTCGGCGCCCGGCACGCCTACGTCCAGCCGCACTCCGGCATCGACGCCAACCTCGTCGCCTTCTGGGCCGTCCTCGGCGCCCGCGTCGAGGTGCCCTTCCTGGAGAAGGCCGGCGCCCGCCAGGTCAACGACCTCACCGACGCCGACTGGGCCGAGCTGCGCCAGGCCTTCGGCAACCAGCGGATGCTCGGCATGTCCCTGGACGCCGGCGGCCACCTCACCCACGGCTTCCGCCCGAACATCTCCGGCAAGATGTTCGACCAGCGCTCCTACGGCACCGACTCCGCCACCGGCCTCATCGACTACGAGGCCCTGCGCGCCCAGGCCCGCGAGTTCAAGCCGCTGATCATCGTCGCCGGCTACTCGGCGTACCCCCGGCTGGTGAACTTCCGGATCATGCGCGAGATCGCCGACGAGGTCGGCGCGACCCTCATGGTCGACATGGCCCACTTCGCCGGTCTCGTCGCCGGCAAGGTCCTCACCGGCGACTTCGACCCGGTCCCGCACGCCCAGATCGTGACGACGACCACCCACAAGTCGCTGCGCGGCCCGCGCGGCGGCATGGTCCTGTGCGACGACTCCCTCAAGGACCAGGTCGACCGCGGCTGCCCGATGGTGCTCGGCGGCCCGCTCCCGCACGTCATGGCCGCCAAGGCCGTCGCCCTCGCCGAGGCCCGGCAGCCCGCCTTCCAGGACTACGCCCAGCGCGTCGTCGACAACTCGCGCGCGCTGGCCGAGGGCCTGATGAAGCGCGGCGCCACCCTGGTCACCGGCGGCACGGACAACCACCTCAACCTGATCGACGTCGCCGGCTCCTACGGCCTCACCGGCCGCCAGGCCGAGGCCGCTCTCCTGGAGTCCGGCATCGTCACCAACCGCAACGCGATCCCGGCCGACCCGAACGGCGCCTGGTACACCTCCGGCATCCGTATCGGCACGCCCGCCCTGACCACCCGGGGTCTCGGCGCCGCCGAGATGGACGAGGTCGCCGGCCTCATCGACCGGGTCCTGACGACCACCGAGCCCGGCACCACCAAGTCCGGCGCCCCCTCGAAGGCGGCCCACGTCCTCGACCCGAAGATCGCCGACGAGATCTCCCACCGTGCGACCGACCTGGTCGCCGGCTTCCCCCTCTACCCGGAGATCGACCTCGGCTGACCCGGCCCGGCCGCCGGCTCACAGATCGATCAGCTCCTGACACGGCTCCCCACGCGGCGGCCCGGCCCCACGCCGGGCCGCCGCGCGGCACACCAGCAGCGTGCCGCCCACCCCGGCGCCGAGCCCCGCGCCGGCCCACCACCACCCGGCCCCGCCACCGGACCCCTCCGGCGCCCCGGCCTGTCCGCCCAGCAGCCCCGCGCGCTCCAGCTCGTCGTAGACCGCCCGGGACGCCCGGTGCCAGCGGATGTCGTCGTCCTCCTCGTCGGGCGCCGGGTCCGAGCGCACCCACGGGGTGCCGTCCTCGGCGAGGAACAACTGGTCCTGCCGCTCCACGGCCACATCACCGCCCGGCGCCCGACGCGTCCTCGGCCAGCCGCCGACCCCGCTCAGCCCCCACACCACGGTCAGCCGCACCGCCGGGTACCGCCCCTCCGCCCACGCCTCGGGCACCCGCTCCGACCCCGCGTACGCCGGCTCCAGCAACCGCACGAGCCGCGCGAAGTCCGCCGACCCGTCGGTGAACGCCGCCGTCCGCCCGGTGCCCCCCGACACGACCATCGCCACATCCGGCACGTCCGGCACACCGGGTGCACCGGTGCCGCCGTCTTCGGCCCACGCGCCGGAGGCCCCCGCCCACCCGAGCAGCAGCGCCGCCGTCACGGCTCCCCCCAGCCGTCCACCCCGCCCGGCCATCGCCCGCCCCCTCCCGCTCCGGGGCCCGGCAGCCCCACCCTGCTCCCTTGTTACACCGCCGGGCACCGATCGCGGCCCACCTGTTCCCGACCAGTTCCGGATCGGGGTGCCGAACCTGAGAGAATGGTGAACATGGCCAACGACCGCCCGCCCGTCGCCCACCACCACCCTCAGGGGAATGGCTTCGCCATGCAGGATCGTCCCCGTGTGCTCTCCGGAATCCAGCCCACCGCAGGCTCGTTCCACCTCGGCAACTACCTCGGCGCCGTCCGTCAGTGGGTCGACCTGCAGAACACCCACGACGCGTTCTACATGGTCGTCGACCTGCACGCGATCACGGTCCCGCAGGACCCGAAGGAGCTGCGGGAGAACACCCGGGTCGCCGCCGCCCAGCTGCTCGCGGCCGGCCTGGACCCCGAGCGGTGCACGCTGTTCGTGCAGAGCCACGTGCCCGAGCACGCCCAGCTCGCCTGGCTGATGAACTGCATCACCGGATTCGGCGAGGCGTCCCGGATGACGCAGTTCAAGGACAAGTCCGTCAAGCAGGGCAACGACCGCACCACCATCGGCCTGTTCACGTACCCGATGCTGATGGTCGCCGACATCCTGCTCTACCAGGCCGACCAGGTCCCCGTCGGTGAGGACCAGCGCCAGCACCTGGAGCTGACCCGCGACCTCGCCGACCGGTTCAACCAGACCTACGGCGACACCTTCGTCATGCCGAGCCCGTACATCCTCAAGGAGACGGCGAAGATCTACGACCTTCAGGACCCGACCGCCAAGATGAGCAAGTCGGCGGCCACCTCGAAGGGCCTGATCAACCTGCTGGACGAGCCGAAGGCGACCGCGAAGAAGGTCAAGAGCGCGGTCACCGACACCGACACGGTGATCCGCTTCGACCGTGAGCACAAGCCCGGCGTCAGTAACCTCCTGACGATCTATTCGACGCTCACCGGCAAGGCGATCACCGACCTGGAGGCCGCCTACGAGGGCAAGGGCTACGGCGCCCTGAAGACCGACCTCGCCGAGGTCATGGTCGACTTCGTGACCCCGTTCCGCGAGCGCACCCAGCAGTACCTGGACGACTCCGAGACGCTCGACTCCATCCTGGCCAAGGGCGCGGAGAAGGCGCGGGCCGTCGCCGCGGAGACGCTCGCCCATGCCTACGACCGGATGGGCTTCCTGCCGGCCAAGCACTGAGCCCCGCTGAGCCAAGCGCTGCACATCACCTCGGCCGCACCTGCCGACACCGCGGGTGTGGCCGTACAGTCGAAGCCCGGACACCGACGACAGGAGACGACGTGGGGACCGTAACGATCGGTGTGTCGATCGCGGTCCCGGAGCCTCACGGCAGCCTGCTCCAGGAGCGGCGCGCGGGCTTCGGCGACGCCGCCGCGCACGGCATCCCCACGCACGTCACGCTGCTGCCGCCGACCGAGCTGGACGCGTCCGCGCTGCCCGCCGTCGAGGCGCACCTGACCGAGGTGGCCACGACCGGCAGGCCGTTCCCGATGCGGCTCTCCGGCACGGGGACCTTCCGGCCGCTGTCGCCGGTGGTCTACGTACGGGTCGTCCAGGGGGCCGAGGACTGCACCTGGCTGCAGCAGAGGGTGCGGGACGCGTCGGGGCCGGTGGCCCTGGAGCTGCGGTTCCCGTACCACCCCCACGTGACCGTGGCGCACGGGATCGACGAGGACGCGATGGACCGGGCGTTCGAGGAACTGGCCGGCTTCGACGCGGAGTGGTCCTGCACGGGGTTCGCGCTGTACGAGCAGGGCTCTGACGGGGTGTGGAGGAAGCTGCGGGAGTTCGTGTTCGGGGGGGCTGGGGTGGTGCCGTCACAGGGGAGTGCTTCGCGGTTCGGCCGTAGCGCGGTCTCGTAGTGGTGGGCTCCCTTGTCGCGCGGGTGCGGCGCCGTTGTGGCTGATCGCGCCCACGCGGCGGAGCCGCGTATCGATACGGCCCCGCGCCCCTGAGGGGCGCTCTTGCTGGCCGGCGACTAGATCGGCAGCCGGCGGAACAGCGCCCTCGGGGTGTGGCGTAGGGCTGACATGAGCAGGCGGAGGGCGCCTGGTACCCAGATGATCTCCGAGCCTCTGCGCAGGCCCAGTTCGATGGAGGTGGCGATTGCTTCCGGGGTCGTGGTGAGGAGGCCCGTGCGGCGGACGGGGGCGGGGCGTACGAGCATGACGTGGACGCCGGTGCCGTGCAGGGCGTCGCCGAGGCCCTGGGTGAAGGTGTCCAGGCCGGCCTTGCTGGAGGCGTAGACGAAGTCGGCGCGCCGGGGGCGTTCGGCGGTGGCCGAGGAGAGGACCACCAGGGAGCCGTGGCTCTGGCTCTGCAGGGCGCTCGCCGAGACGAGGGCCGCGGACAGGGCGCCGGTGTAGTTGGTCTGGCCGATGCGGACGGCGCGCAGCGGGTCGCGTTCGTCGTGGGCCTGGTCGCCGAGGACACCGAAGGCGAGGAGGACGCAGTCGACGGGCCCGTCGGCGAAGACCTTGCCGAGGGTCTCGACGTGGGACTCGGGGTCGAGCGCGTCGAAGGCGACGGTGCGGACGTCGGCGCCGAGGCGGCGCAGCGAGTCCGCGGCGGACTCCAGCGCGGGGGAGGGGCGGCCGGCCAGCCATACCGTGCGGGTGCGGCGGGCGATCAGCCGGCGGGCGGTGGCCAGCGCGATCCCGGAGGTTCCGCCGAGGACGAGCAGGGACTGGGGCAGATCGGTGGCGTCCTTCATGACAGTCGACCGTATCGCCCGTATATGTCCGCCTTGGTGAAGAAACGCGGTGTTGACGGGCGCGGGAACGGGCAGACGTCCGATCATGGACTGGCTGAAGAAGCTCCCCGGCGTCGGGCCGATCGTCACCCGCCTGATGGACACGCACGCGTGGCGGTCGTACGAGCGGCTGGACCGGGTGAAGTGGACGCGCCTGGCCGCCGCGATGACGTTCGTGAGCTTCGTGGCCCTGTTCCCCCTGCTCACCGTGGCCGCCGCGATCGCCGCCGCCACGCTGGACCCGGCCCGGCAGGAGACCGTCCAGCACAAGATCGCCGCCCAGTTCCCGGGCCTCTCCGACCAGCTGGATCTCACCTCGCTGGTCCAGAACGCCGGCACGGTCGGCGTCATCGCCGGTGCCGCGCTGCTGTTCACCGGCATCGGCTGGGTCGGCCAGACGCGGGACTGCCTGCGCGCGGTGTGGGAGCTGCCCGACCAGGACGAGAACCCGGTCGTCGCCAAGGCCAAGGACGCGGGCATCCTGCTCGGGCTCGGCGGCGCGCTGCTGGTGACGCTCGCCGTTTCCACCCTGGCCTCGGCGCTGGTGGGCCGGCTCGCCTCACTGCTGGGCCTCGCCGAACACGGCTGGGGCACGGTCCTGCTCCAGATCGCCGCGTTCGCCGTCGCCGTGGCCGCCGACGTCCTGGTACTGCTCTACGTCCTGACCCTGCTGCCCGGCGTCGAACCGCCGCGCCGCCGCCTGGTGGTGGCCGCGCTGACCGGCGCGATCGGCTTCGAACTGCTGAAGCTGCTGCTCAGCGGCTACATCCAGGGGGTGGCCGCGAAGAGCATGTACGGCGCGTTCGGCGTCCCCGTCGCCCTGCTGCTGTGGATCAACTTCACCTCGAAACTGGTCCTGTTCTGCGCCTCCTGGACGGCGACGCCGGGCAAGGAGGCGCAGCCGGCGGCGGCCCCCGTCACGGACGGGGCCGACGGCGCATCAGGTCGGGCAGCGGCCACCGGCGGTTGACCAGGAACGCCCCGCCCGCGAGCAGCACCAGCAGCCCCCCGGCGACGGCCAGGGCGATGCCGATGCCCCGCGAACCGTGCCCGGTCGTCGCGCTCGCCGCGGCCGTGGACCCGGCGCCGCCGGTGCGCGGCTTCGTGCTCGCCGAGGCGCCGGACGTGGCGTCGGCCGACGGCTGCGCGGACGCCTGTACGGCGTTCACCGGCGGCACGAGTTCGCCCACGGGAGTGACCTTGCCGGCCGCCTGGAAGCCCCAGTCGAGCAGCTTCGCGGACTCCTTGTAGACCTCGTTGTGCTCGTGTTTCCGCGGGTTCATCATCGTGACCAGCAGCACCTTGCCGTTCCGCTCGGCGACGCCGGTGTAGGTGGCGCCCGCGTGGGTGGTGTTGCCGTTCTTCACCCCGGCGATGCCCTGGTAGACGGGCACGTCGGTGTCGCCGCTCAGCAGCCGGTCGGTGTTCTGGATGGGCTTCGACTCGAAGGTGGCCCGCACGGTCGAGCAGTAGTCCCGGAAGTCCTTCTTCTGCAGTCCGGAACGGGCGAACAGCGTCAGGTCGTACGCCGACGACACCTGCCCCGGCTCGTCGTAGCCGTCGGGGCTGACCACGTGCGTGTCGCCGGCCTGGAGTTCGTCCGCGTGGGCCTGCATGTCCTCCACGGTCTGCGGGACTCCGCCGTTCATCGCGGACAGCACGTGCACGGCGTCGTTGCCGGAGCGCAGGAAGACGCCGAGCCACAGGTCGTGAACGGTGTACGTGTGGCCCGTCTCTACGCCGACCACGCTGGAACCGGCGCCCATGCCCTTGAGGTCGGCGGCCACCACCTTGTGCTTCGTCGTCTTCGGGAAGCGGGGCAGCAGGGTGTCCGCGAGCAGCATCTTCAGGGTGCTCGCCGGGGGCAGCCGCCAGTGCGCGTTGTGCGCGGCGAGCACCTCCCCGGACTCGGCGTCGGCGACGATCCAGGACTTGGCGGTGAGTCCCTCGGGCAGCACCGGGACCCCGGCACCCAGGTTGACCTGGGTGCCGGGCAGGCCGAGCCGGGCCCCGCCCAGCGTGGACATCGTCGCCGGGGGAGTGGCCGTCGGAGTCGCGGAGGGAGTGGCCGAGGGCGGCGGGGCCGCGAGGGCGGCGGGCGCGGCGGCGGACAGGGACAGCAGCGTGGCGGAGGCGACCAGCAGGGCGCGCCGGGCGGTGTTCTTCGGTGCGGGCACGCTCGGAAACGTACCTGGAGCGGCCTCCGGCGCCCCGACCCGGCCCCCACCCCCGGCCGGGAGCGAGGAGGGGCACCGCGATACTGGACGTATGAAACTCAGCCGCCCGGTCTCCTGGTTCCTGCTCGCCTTCGGGGTGTGGAGCTGGGTCATCTGGGTCACTTTCGTCAAGAATCTCGTCAAGGACGGCAGCGGTCTCGCCTTCGACAACGGGCACCCGACCGCCTACTTCTGGGTGCACCTGACGCTGGCGGTCGTCTCCTTCGTATTGGGGACGGTCGTCGGGGGCATCGGGTTGCGCGGACTGCGCGCGCTGCGCCGGACGACATGACCGGCGCGGGTCCCTCTCTGTGCGCACCCTGTGAAAGCCGGGCCTTCGTAAGTTCTGGCACATCTGTCGGATTGCTCTTCCCCCAGGTGAAAAACGTGTGATTAGGTGAGCCGCGCCACTAGGGGGTGGCGGTATGTGTGCTGAGCCAGGGGTAGGGCCTTGGCAGGCCTGGGAGGGGCACCACCATGCGATCTGTTCGCATGCGCATTCTCGTGACACTGCTCGTACTCGCGGTCGTGGGAATCGGCGGCTGGCAGTTGCTGCCGTCGCAGGAGAACAAGAACAAGACGATCACGGTCGGTACGACGGACGCCGTCACCTCACTGGACCCGGCCGGCGCCTACGACGCCGGTTCCTGGGCCCTGTACAGCAGCGTCTTCCAGACCCTGCTGACGTTCGAGCCGGGCGGCGTGCAGCCGGTCCCCGACGCGGCCAAGAGCTGCGCCTTCGTGAGCGGCAGCGGCCTGAAGCAGTACCGGTGCACGCTGCGTGACGGCATCACCTTCCCCAGCGGACGCGCGATGACCGCCGAGGACGTGAAGTTCTCCTTCGACCGGGTCAAGAAGATCCACTCGGACGTCGGCCCGGTGTCCCTGCTTTCCACGCTCGGCTCGGTGAGCGCCGACGACGCGCACACCGTCACCTTCCACCTGTCGTCGCCCGACGCCACGTTCCCGCTGAAGGTGGCCACCGGCGCGGGGTCGATCGTGGACCGGGAGAAGTACCCGGCGGACGCGCTGCGCACCGGCTCCGAGGTGGACGGCACCGGCCCGTACACGCTGACGGCGTACGCCAAGAACAGCAAGGCCGACCTGACGCCGAACAAGAGCTACCAGGGCTACCTCGACAGCACCGGGCGCCCGATCGAGCTGCGCTACTACGGCGACTCCCAGAAGCTCAACGACGCCTGGGCCGGCAAGCAGCTCGACGTCGCCACCCGGACGCTCCCGCCGCACGTGCTGTCCGCGCTGAACCCGAGCGACCCCAGGGAACGCGTGTCCGTCTCGGACAGCGCCGAGACCCGCAACCTGTACCTCAACACCCACGCCGGCTCCCCGCTGCACGACGCGCGGGTGCGGCGCGCGATGGCCTGGCTGGTCAACCGCGAGCAGCTGGCCGCGACGGTGTACGACGGCACGGTCGACCCGCTGTACTCCCTGGTCCCGACCGGCCTCATCGGCCACACCACGTCGTTCTTCGACGCCTACCCGACGCAGAACGTCAAGAAGGCCCGCGAGCTGCTCACCGAGGCCGGCGTCAAGCTGCCCGTCGAGTTCACCTTCGGGTACGGCGAGGGCCGGGGCGCGGGCAAGCAGGAGGCCGCCGAGCTGAAGAAGCAGCTGGAGGCGGGCGGCCTGTTCAAGGTGGACGTCAAGGGCTACGAGTGGACCAAGTTCCAGAAGCTGTGGGCCGCGGGGAAGATGGACGCCTGGGCGGTCGGCTGGGTGGCCGACTACCCGGACCCGGACACCTTCGGCGCCCCGCTCGTCGGCACCGGCTCCACCATGTTCACCGGCTACAGCAACAAGTCCGTCGACGGCCTCATCCGGGACAGCCAGCAGTACGCCGACCGCAGCCGGGTGGCGCAGGACTTCCGCCGCCTCCAGGGTGACGTGGCCGCCGACGTGCCCCTGATCCCGCTGTGGCAGGCCAAGGAGTACGTCGTCAGCAACGAGGACGTGGGCGGCGGACAGTACCTCGCCGACGGCACGGGCGTGTTCCGCCTGTGGCTCCTGAAGTGGATCTGATCAGTCGCCCTTGACGGACCCGGGCCGGCCCTTGGCCGCCGGGTCCGGCAGGGCCTTCGTCATGCCCGGCAGGAAGTCCGTGAACAGCTCGTGGACCTCCAGCACCAGGGGGCGCAGGGCGCGGAACCGGGCCAGGGCCACCCCGCGCGCGGTCAGCCGGGCGCCGCGCCGGGCCAGCCGGTAGCTGCGCTCACGGCCCTCGGTGCGGTCGAACACCCAGTACAGGACCAGGCCCATCTGGGCCAGCCACATCAACTCGGGTAGGGCGTCCCGCAGTTCGGGCGCCACCTTGGACTTCGAGCCGGCCAGCACCTCCCGGTGCACGCTGATGGCCTGCTCGCGGGCGTGCTCGCTCTCCGGGGAGAAGGGGCTGAGCGGGCTGTCCGGGTCGGCGGCGTTCTTGAAGAACTGGACCGCGAACTCGTGGTACGGCCGGGCGATGTCCAGCCACGCGGTGAGGACCCCGGCCAGCCGTGACTCCAGGTCGGTCTCCCGGTCCAGGACCTGGCGTACGGCCAGCTGGTGGTCGGCGGCGATGCGGTCGTAGAAGCCCTGGATCAGGTGTTCTTTGCCGGCGAAGTAGTAGTAGGCGTTGCCGACGGAGACGCCGGCCTCCTTGGCGATGGCCCGCATCGTCGTCTTGTCGTAGCCGTTCTCCTGGAAGAGGCGCATGGCCGTCTCCAGGATGAGGGCACGGGTCTGCTCGGACTTGCTGCTGCTGGGGTTGGCCGAGGGGGGGCCGTCGTTCTTCGCGGGCACGAATGTGAGCTTATGCGGTCGGCTGTGCCCCTGGGGACCGTCGTCCGGCTGCGGCGCCGTTGGGGCTGGTCGCGCCCACGCGGCGGAGCCGCATATTGATACAGCCCCGCGCCCCTTTGGGGCGCGTCAAGCACACGGAGTTATCCCGTCATGCTCGTTCTCCGGCCCAGTTCTGGGCGTTTGGTGTAGTCGGTCAGGCCGAGGGTGTTGCCCCAGGGGTCGGCCAGTTCTACCGTCCAGCCGGTTGCTGTGGGGAAGGGCTCGTCGAGGAGGGGGATGCCGGCTGCCTGCAGTTCGCGGGCGGCTGTGCGGGTGTCCGGGACCTCCAGCCAGATGCGGGGGGAGGGCCAGGGCGGGGTGCGGTGGCCCAGTTCCTCCTCGACGCGGAGCAGGATGCCCGGTGTTTCGCCGCCTACCTTCAGCAGGGCGATCCCGGCCTCGTCGAAGCGGAAGCCCACGGTGAACCCGGCGCGCTCGTAGAACCCGACGGCCTCCGCGAGGCTGCCGACGGGCAGGACGACGTTGTCGAACCCGAGCAGTTCGTACGACTCTTCGTCTGACATGTCGTCAGATTAGCGCCCGACCCTCCCCGGGGCCGGGAGACGCGCACGGCCTCACATGTTGCTGAGTGAGCGCGCGTAGTTGATCTGCCCCATGACCTGGGTGAAGCTCTGCGGGCTGTGGGCCGGGAGCATCGTCGAGTGGTGCCGTCCCGCACTCGTCACGGTGACCTGGATGAAGCCGGTGGTCTTCTTCTCCTTCATCAGCAGGAACAGCAGGCCGAGCAGGCAGAAGATGAAGAAGATGATGGCCAGCACGATCGCGTGCGACGGCATCTTCTCCTCGGTGTGCGACATGTCCGTGGCGTTCCACACCGCACCGCGCAGCGGCAGCGTGCCGGAGGGGGTGATGATCTGATCGCCCATCACCGTGATGTCGCCGATGGACAACAGGGGCGCGCCGCCCCCGCCCATGGGCGCCGGACCGGGCGGCTGCTGGTGCGGGAAGCCGTAGGCCGGACCCGCCGGGACGGGCATGTTGGGCTTGGGCGGGTAGCCGTAGCCAGGTGCGGCCGGCGGCTGACCCGGGCCCCACTGTTCGGCTCCGCCCTGATACGGATTCGGCGTGCTCATGCTGTCGTCCCCCGCTTCCCGGCCGTACTGATCACCCTGTCGGATCAGCGCCTCATCCTGCCAGTTCCGGCCCCGGCTGGCGAACCGGTCCGCAGGACCCGCGCAGGACCCACCCGCCACGTCCGAGGGCCCCGCCTCCGGTCCGGTGCGGACGGAAGCGGGGCCCTCGCGGTGGACCGGGGCGGACGGTCAGAAGCGGCGCGTGATCAGCGCCCGCTTGACCTCCTGGATCGCCTTGGTGACCTCGATACCGCGCGGACAGGCGTCCGTGCAGTTGAACGTCGTACGGCAACGCCACACGCCGTCCCGGTCGTTCAGGATCTCCAGGCGCTGCTCGCCCGCCTCGTCACGGCTGTCGAAGATGAAGCGGTGGGCGTTCACGATCGCGGCCGGACCGAAGTACTGGCCGTCGTTCCAGAACACCGGGCAGGACGAGGTGCACGCCGCGCACAGGATGCACTTCGTGGTGTCGTCGAAGCGCGCCCGGTCCTCGGCCGACTGCAGACGCTCGCGCGTCGGCTCGTTCGTCTCCTTGGTGACCAGGAACGGCATGACGTCCCGGTACGCCTGGAAGAACGGCTCCATGTCCACGACCAGGTCCTTGAGGACCGCGAGACCCTTGATGGGCTCGACCGTGATCGGCTTCTCCGGGTTGATGTCCTTGATCAGCGTCTTGCACGCCAGCCGGTTCTTGCCGTTGATCCGCATCGCGTCCGAGCCGCAGATGCCGTGCGCGCAGGAACGGCGGAACGTCAGGCTGCCGTCGATCTCCCACTTGATCTTGTGGAGACCGTCGAGGACACGCTCCTTCGGGTCGAGCTCCAGCTGGAAGTCTTCCCAGACCGCCTCCGCCGAGACCTCCGGGTTGAACCGGCGGATGCGGAAGGTGACCGTGATGTTGGGGGAGTCGGCGAAGCCGGGCTCGGGCTGTCCGGCCGCTTCTTCCTTGTCCATAACGGGGGTAGCCATCAGTACTTACGCTCCATCGGCTGGTACCGGGTCTGGACGACCGGCTTGTAGTCCAGACGAATGGATTCGGACCCGTCGTCGCCGACCTCGCGGTACGCCATGGTGTGGCGCATGAAGTTGACGTCGTCGCGGTTCGGGTAGTCCTCGCGGTAGTGACCGCCGCGGGACTCCTTGCGGGCCAGCGCCGATGTGGCCATGACCTCGGCCAGGTCGAGCAGGTTGCCCAGCTCGATGGCCTCCAGCAGGTCGGTGTTGAACCGCTTGCCCTTGTCCTGGATCGACACGTTCTTGTACCGCGCGCGCAGCTCGGCGATCTTCTCGACCGCGGTCTTGATCGTCTGCTCGGTGCGGAACACCATGACGTTGGCGTCCATGGTCTCCTGCAGCTCCTTGCGGAGCGCGCCCACCCGCTCGGTGCCGGTGGAGGCGCGCAGCCGCTCGATCTGCTCGACGACCTGCGCCTCCGGGGCCTCCGGCAGCGCGACGAAGTCGGACTTCGCGGAGTACTCGGCGGCGGCGATGCCGGCGCGGCGGCCGAACACGTTGATGTCCAGCAGCGAGTTGGTGCCGAGGCGGTTGGCGCCGTGCACGGAGACACAGGCGACCTCGCCGGCCGCGTACAGACCCGGGACGACGGTGGTGTTGTCGCTGAGGACCTCACCCTCGACGTTGGTCGGGATGCCGCCCATCGCGTAGTGCGCGGTCGGCTGGATCGGGATCGGGTCCGTGTACGGCTCGATACCGAGGTAGGTCCGCGCGAACTCGGTGATGTCGGGCAGCTTGGCGTCCAGCTGCTCCGGCGGCAGGTGGGTCAGGTCCAGGTAGACGTGGTCGCCCTCGGGACCGCAGCCGCGGCCCTCGCGGATCTCCGTGTAGATGGACCGGGACACGACGTCACGCGACGCCAGGTCCTTCATGACGGGAGCGTACTTCTCCATGAAGCGCTCGCCGTCCTTGTTGCGCAGGATGCCGCCCTCACCGCGGGCGCCCTCGGTGAGCAGGATGCCCATGCGCCAGATGCCGGTCGGGTGGAACTGGAAGAACTCCATGTCCTCCAGCGGCAGACCCCGGCGGTACACGGCGGCCTGGCCGTCACCGGTGAGGGTGTGCGCGTTGGACGTCACCCTGAAGAACTTGCCGCAGCCGCCGGACGCGTAGATGACGGCCTTCGCCTGGAAGACGTGGATCTCGCCGGTGGCCAGCTCGTACGCCACCACACCGGCGGAGCGCTTGACCCCGTCGACCTCGGTGATCAGCTGGTCCAGGACGTAGAACTCGTTGAAGAACTCCACGCCCTCCTTGACGCAGTTCTGGTACAGCGTCTGGAGGATCATGTGGCCGGTGCGGTCGGCCGCGTAGCAGGACCGGCGGACCGGGGCCTCGCCGTGGTTGCGGGAGTGACCGCCGAACCGGCGCTGGTCGATGGTGCCGTTCGGCGTCCGGTTGAACGGCAGGCCCATCTTCTCCAGGTCGAGGACGGCGTCGATGGCCTCCTTCGCCAGGATCTCGGCGGCGTCCTGGTCGACCAGGTAGTCACCGCCCTTGACCGTGTCGAAGGTGTGCCACTCCCAGTTGTCCTCCTCCACGTTCGCCAGCGCGGCGGCCATGCCGCCCTGCGCGGCGCCCGTGTGGGAGCGGGTGGGGTAGAGCTTGGTCAGCACGGCGGTGCGGCTGCGCTTCGTCGCCTCGATGGCGGCGCGCATGCCGGCGCCACCGGCGCCGACGATGACGGTGTCGTACTTGTGGATCTTCATGATTCTCGCAGCCCCGTGCCTAGCGGATGTTCGGGTCGAAGGTGAAGATCACCAGCGTGCCCAGCAGGATGGTCCACACCGTGGCGGTGTACAGCAGCGCCTTCAGCCACATGCGGGAGGCGGGACGCTCCGCGTAGTCGTTGATGACGGTGCGCAGGCCGTTGGCGCCGTGCAGCATCGCGAGCCAGAGCATCAGCAGGTCCCAGACCTGCCACCAGGGCGAGGCCCAGCGGCCGGCCACGAAGGCGAAGCCGATCTTGGAGACGCCGCCGTCCAGCACGAGCTGGATCAGCAGGTGGCCGAGGACGAGGACGACCAGCACGATGCCGGACAGCCGCATGAACAGCCAGGCGACCATCTCGAAGTTGCCGCGGGTGGAGCGCGGGGTCTTCTTGGTGCGCTTGCGCGGCGCCTCGATGACGGGGGCCGGGTTGTCGACGTCGTAGAGGGACGAGCCGGAGCCCTCGACGGGGCCGATCCCGGGCGCGGTGGTTTCAGTCGTGGACATGGCTGTCAGCTCCCGAACAGAACACGAACGGCGTGGCCGAGGACGGGGTAGATCGCCCCGAGCATCAGCACGACCCAGACGCCGACGACGGTCCAGAGCATCTGCTTCTGGTAGCGGGGGCCCTTCGACCAGAAGTCGACGGCGATGACACGCAGGCCGTTGAGCGCGTGGAAGAGGATGGCGGCGACGAGGCCGTACTCCAGCAGGCCCACGATCGGCGTCTTGTAGGTGGCTACGACCTTGTCGTAGTCCTCGGGGCTGACACGGACGAGAGCGGTGTCCAGCACATGCACGAACAGGAAGAAGAAGATGAGGACGCCGGTGACTCGGTGAGCCACCCAGGACCACATTCCTTCCCGGCCGCGGTACAGCGTTCCAGCCGGCACGGAAGAACCCTCCGGGAGCGGGGACTAGGGCCGCGCCGGCTTCGGTGTCGGTCGGGCCCGGCCGGGTACGGTCCACCGGCCCTCAGCATCGTATCCATGCGTCGACCAGTGGCTTACGGGGGGCCTTGTTGTGTGATCAAAGTGGCACGCGGTTGGGCTATCGGCCGAGGGGGGGTGGGGGGACCTGTCAGCTGCCGACCGCGGGTGCGTTGTGGCTGGTCGCGCCCCGCGGCGGAGCCGCTGACGGACACTGCCCCGCGCCCCTGAGGTAGGTGGCGAGTCTGCTTCTTGCGACGCGCCGGAGCTGCTCAGCCGCTACTACCCGCTCCTCCTCGGGATCGTTGGTCAATCGTGACCGGATGCCTTCGAGGGTGTGGTCGATCGCCTCGTTCGGCCGGGCATCGCCCAGGTAGACGACGAAAGCGTGGCCGAAGCGGGATTCGTAGGCCGCGTGGGCCGCGGCGAGGGCCGTGTGGGCGGCGGAGTAGGTGTCGGCGGGGAGCTCGGGGAGGGACTCGCCGGCGAGGGCCTCGGAGAGGTCGGTGGGGGAGAGGTCGTACGCCGCCTCGTCCGCTGCCGCGAGGAGGGAGTCCAGGTCGGGGTAGGGGCGGTGGTCGGCGATCCGGCGGGACCAGCGCAGGCTGCGCAGGCAGCGCAGGAGCAGGGCTCGGGCCTCGTCGGCGGGGGCGGCGTTGAAGGCGTCGAGCGGGGTGGGCAGGTACGGCAGACGGTGCGCAGGCAGCGTGGGTCCTCGCGTCACATGTGGTGTGGCAGGGGATGGTGTGAAGAGTGTGTGCCAGGTTATCGAGAGTGATCAAGCCGTGTCCGACCGATAGCCGAAATTCACCCGGACGGGAGAGTTTCGGAACGCCTCGATGACCACAGGGGGCGCGATCGGTCGTACGTTGGCGGAGTGAGCCAGCACAAGCGCCGGGTCGCGGTGCAGCAGGTGGGGCGGAAGCAGGCTGTCGTGGCCGTGGCGTTCGTCGGGACGGTCGCGCTCGGTGTGGGCGTCGGCGTGTGGGCCTCGGCGGACGGCGGGGGCGGTGGCTCCGTGGGGGCGGCGCCGTCGTCGTCCGGCGGGGCGACGGCCTCCTCGGGCACGGGCGGGAAGTCGGCCTCGCCGACTCCCTCGCCGACCCGGTCGTACCCGCTCTCCCAGGCGCCGCGCACGATCCCCGCCGTGCGCTCCCACACCGCCGAGCACGGGCCCGGCTGGCAGCCCCGGCGGGCGGACCGGGTGGTCGTGACCGACGGCAGGCTGGCCGACGAGGGCCGGCTGATCGCCGGTGAGCTGGGGCTGACCTACGCCGGGCAGAAGAGCGACACGCGGTCCGGGGACGTACGGCTCGCGCTCAAGGGGAGCGGGAACCCGGAGTCGTACACCATGACCGTCCGGGGCGGACGCGTCGACATCAGCGGCCCCGCCGACGCGGGCGTCTTCTACGGCACCCGCACCCTGAAGCAGGAGGTCCACGGCGGCGGTACGGCCCCGGAGGGCGTCGTACGCGACGAGCCGGCGAAGCCGGTGCGCGGGTTCATGCTGGACATCGCGCGCAAGCCGTACTCCGCGGGCTGGATCGAGGACCGGATCCGCGAGCTGGGCGACCTGAAGTACAACGAGCTGGGGCTGCACTTCTCCGACGACCAGGGCTTCCGCATCGAGTCCAGCAGCCACCCCGAGATCGTCTCCCGGGACCACCTGACCAAGGCACAGGTCAAGGACATCGTCGCCCTCGCGGCGAGCCGGCACATCACGGTCGTGCCCGAGATCGACTCGCCCGGACACCTCGGCGCCGTCATCGCCGCCCACCCCGACCTCCAGCTGCGCAACGTGAACGGCGTCGCCACGCGCGGCGCCGTCGACATCTCCAAGCCCGGCGCCGCGAAGATCGTCGACGACCTGCTGAACGAGTACGCCGGCCTCTTCACCGGCGGCCAGTGGCACCTCGGCGGCGACGAGTACCAGGCCCTGACGGTGTCCAATCCGCAGGCGTCGTATCCGCAGCTCGCGGCGGCCGCCCGGCAGAAGTACGGTCCCGGCGGCACCGTCACCGACCTCACCACCGGCTGGCTGGGCGACCGCGCGGCCACCGTGCGCGCCCACCACAAGACCATGCGGGCGTGGAACGACGGCTTCTTCCGCGGCACGTCCGTGCAGGCCGCCAAGGACCTCCAGGTCGCCTACTGGACCGGCAAGGAGATCGGCGCCCGGCAGCCGGTGGAGTACCTCGGCGCGGGCCGCAAGGTCATCAACTACAACGACGAGTTCCTCTACTACGTCCTCGGCCAGCCCCAGACCTTCGTCTACCCCACCGGGCAGCGCATCTACGAACAGTGGACCCCGAGGGTCATCCGCGGCACGACGGCCGTCCCGGCCCGCTACGACAGCCAGATCCTCGGCGGCTCCTTCGCGGTCTGGTGCGACTACCCCAACGCCCAGACAGAATCCCAGGTGGCCAACGGCATCCACCTCCCCCTACGAGCCACGATCCAAAAACTCTGGGATCCGCGCACACCCCAGTTGTCTTGGACGTCTTTCCGTCAACTTTCAGCCAAGCTAGGCTGACGCGCCCCAAAGGGGCGCGGGGAACGGCGCGAGCAACCACAACGCGTCCGCACTCGGCGAATCACAGGTACGCGACACCCCTGAGCCGCTCTGTGACACGCGGAGCACCCCGCACGCAGTAAGGGGAAGTGTGGGCTCCGCTACGGGAGAGCCCCGGGGAGGCGGACCGGCATGACCCTAGTGGAACGACTCGCACAGGCAGACGAGCAAGCCCTCGCCGCCAGCGGACTGGCTTGTTTGGACCGGTGCGTACCGCTGCTGGGCGGCGACGACGAGGCCCTGCGCCCCCTCTGGGCGGCCCTCGCCGACAACTCCGACTGGTCCCAGCACCTGGACAAGGCGCGCGGCGCCCTCACCGCACCGGAGAACCCAGGGGACCCGAACGGCTCCGCCGAGGCGGAAGCCGCCACCCTCGCCCGCGGCATGCTCGACGCCGCCCCCGCCGACCGCACCGCCGACGCCGTACGCGCCTGGGCCGACACCTGCTCGGTCGACGCCCTCCGCCTCCACCGGATCCTCGACCCCGCCACGGAGGGGACCGACGGCCTGGAGGCCCGCGGCACGGGCGGCACCGACGGCGTGTCCCCGCTGGTCGCCGCCGAACTGCGCCGCCAGATCGCCGTCCTCGACCTCCTGGCCGAACACGGCGCGTCCGGCCTGCGCGGCGCCCTGGAGGCGTCGGTCGAGGGCCGCCGGGTCCTGCGCGCGGTGGTCTCCCGCCGCGCACGCGGCCGGGGCTGACCTCTGCAGACCGGAGCGTCTGCTGACCGGAGCGTCGTAAACCCGCCCGGCGGGGGAAGTCCTGTGGCAGTCGTGCGGTGGACGTGGGGCGGTGTTGCGCCGGTTGCCGGAACCGGGCCGATCGGCGTGACGGATGGCGCGGCCGGACCGCTTTCTCCTATGTGACAGCCCAGTACGTGACAGCACACGTGACCCAGGAGACCAGGCCGCACGCCGCCGCCAAGCCCGTGCGGTGGGCGGCGGACGCGGTGGCGACGATGCGCGAGGGCGCGCGGGTACGGCTCGACTACTCGGCGCAGAGCCTGTGGCGGGTCGACCGGTTGATAGAGGAGATACGGCGCGAGGGCCCGCCGTACGCGGCGGTCGAGACCGTGCTGCGCGGCCTGGGCGCCTACGCCGGGGAGGTCGTCGCCCGCCAGACCGGCGCCGAGTGGTGGGCGACCGGCGGTGAGCACTGGATCCGCACCCCCGACGGCCGCATGTGGGACCCCATCGACGAGGCCCGGCGCTGCTTCGGCGGCCACGGCTCCCTGCGGCTGCTGTGCAGGGACGCGACGGCCGCCCACTGAGCGCACGCCGGCCGGAACCCGCGGGGTCCCGGCCGGCGGGGTGTCACGGTGTCAGCGTCTGGCCCAGGTGGGCGCCCGCCGGGGTGCCCAGGGTGCCGCGGCTGTAGTAGACACCGCTCCCGGTGTCGACGCCGGACGCGCCGGTGTCGAACTGGAGGACCGTGCCGTCGTAGGCGTTCTCGCCCTCGCCGCCGACCGCGAGGTCGGCCAGGCCCCAGCCGGACAGGTCCCGCAGGACCACCGAGGAACCGAACAGGTCGTTCTTCTCGGTCGACCCGGCGACACCGGACGTGTCCTGGCTGATCGCCTGCGCGCCGGAGCCGGTCAGGCCCGACGAGGTGCCCTTGAGGAGCACGACCATGCCCGCGTTGGACTCGTTGACGCCGCTGCGGCTGACGTCCTCGTCCGGCACACCGGCGAGGACGTCGGCGTAACCGTCGTCGTTGAAGTCGCCGGCGGAGACGGACGCGCCCATCGCGTCCCCGGCCTCCGCGCTGCCGGGGACCCCGCTGGTGTCCTGGTGGACGGTGCGCATGCCGGTCGTGGTGAACCCGGTCGCCGTGCCCGGGACCACCGTCACCTGGCCGCCCGCGTGGGCGCCGGACTCGGCGGTGTACGGCTGGCCGATGACCAGGTCGTCGTAGCCGTTGCCGTTCACGTCGCCGACGGCGATCGAGCGGCCGCCCTTGACGGACAGGACGCTGACCTTGACCAGGCCGTCCTTGGTGCCCTTGAACCAGGTGACGCGGCCGATGCCGGACTGGTCGCGGTAGTTCAGGGCGACGTCGGCGTACCCGTCGCGGTTGAAGTCGCCGGTGGCGGCGTCGACGTAGGCGACCGAACCGGTGGCGGAGGTCAGGGTGCCGTACTGGGTGGCGCCGCCGGTCAGGCGGGCGTTCCAGGAGCCGCCGTTGCCGGTGCCCGCGGTGAACACGTCGGCCTTGCCGTCGGCGTCGAAGTCCCCGACGGTGACCGCCGAGCCGAGCTTGGCGCCCGTGGCGGTGACCCCGCTGGTGCTGAACGAGTAGCCGGAGGCCAGGCCGGGGCCGTACATCACGGTGACGGAACCGCGGTCGGTGTGGGAGTCGTCCTCGCCGGGCGAGCCGATCGCGAGGTCGGCGTAGCCGTCGCCGTTCACGTCACCCCAGGCGGTCGCGGTACCGAAACCGTCGCCGGACTCCGAACCGCCGGGCACACCCGGGCTGTTCTGCGTCAGGGTGATCTTCGAGCCGCCGACCGGGCCGTCGGTGCCACCCGGTACGACGACGACACTGCCGGCGCCGCCGGACGCCCGCGGCACGCCCGCCACCAGGTCGTTGACGCCGTCCCGGTTGAAGTCGTCGGTCGGTACGGCGGAGTTGGCGCCGGCGCTCGCCGCGAACCGGCGGATCTCACCCAGCTTCGCGTACAGGTTGGCGCCGGGGCACTCGGTGGAGAAGGCGTCGCGGTGCCCGGAGATGACGTTGAGCGTGGCCTGCTGGCCCTTCGTCCAGACGCCCGTGTTCTCCATGGAGGTCAGCGTGACCTTGCCGGTCGGGTCGCCGCCGTACTGGCCCAGCTTCCAGGCCGCGAGCCGGGCGACCGACTCCAGCATGGCCCGCGTCGGCCGGCCCGCAGGGATGCCCTTGCTCGCGTCGCCCTGGAAGTCGCCGAGGACGGCGATGCCGGTGGAGTAGCTGTTGAAGCCGAAGGTGTGGGCGCCCAGCACCGGCAGGTCGATGCCGCCCGCACGGCCCTCGAAGATCTGGCCGCACTTGTCGACGAGGAAGTTGTAGCCGAGGTCGTTCCAGCCGTTGACGTCGATGTGGTACGCCATGATGCCGCGCACCAGCGAGGCCGACTGGGCGCAGCTGTAGCTGTTGGAGCCGGCCGTGTGGTGCACGAACACGGCCTGGATCCTGTCGATGTACGACGGCGGGTCGTCCACCTTCGACTCGTCCGCGCCCCACTGTGCCCGCGTGATGACGGGCGGCTCGGTGACGGTGGAGGGCGGCGCGGTCGGCTTGGTCTCGCTGGGGGACGGGGAGGCGGAGGCGGTCGCGGAGGCCGAGTCGCTCGCGGCGGGCGAGGCCGAGTCGGCCGGGGACGCGCTGTCCGTGACCGAAGCGGAAGCCGAAGCGGAGTCCGCGGGCGAGGCGGTCGGGGCCGGGGCCGACTCCGTGGCCGCCGGTGAGGCCGTGCCGTCGGCGACGTACCCGGCGGGCTCCAGCAAGCTGCCGGTGGACCGGGTCTCCGCCTTGGTCACCACACCCGGGTCGACGAGGTTGACCTCAAGTCCCTTGGGCAGCCCGGCGGTCGTGGTGCCGTCCGCGGCCACCACCTGGACCTGGACGCCGTTGGACGGACCGACCCACAGCGGCTCGGAGGCGCCGCGCATCCGGGACGTGATGTGCTGGGCCGGATCGACGCCCAGCTCCAGGTCCCGCCAGGCGCTCCACTCGCCGCTCTCGCTGCTGCGGGTCCGCACCTGCGCCGTGCCGTGCAGCTTCTTCGTGGCCCCGGTCCAGGACACGCCCAGCAGCGAGAATTCCTGCGTACCCGTCTGCGCCAGCGCCCGCTTGGCGTTGCCGGTGCCCTTCAGGGTGAGGGCGTACACCTTCACCGGCCGCTTGGCCCGGCCGCCGGCACCGTGGTCCGCGGACGGGCTGGCCAGGGCGTAGCCCACGATCCCCCCACCCCCGAGGACCACCGCGCCGAGCGTCAGCCACGCTCGGCGTTTGAGACTCAGCGGTCTGTACGCGTGCGACGTACGACGACTCAAGACGCACCCACCCCACAGGAAGAAACTCAAGGAACAAAAAGGTCACGGCAGCGCACCCCCCACAGGAGTGCCCCTGACCCATCCAGCGGGACGCGCCTCCGAAACATCACTGGTGGAGACTGTTGAGTGGTGTGGATCACGTTCCGCGGAGGTTTGGCGGCGAACGTCAGCCGATGGCGATCCGGGGGTGTGCGGACGGCGTGATCCAGCCCATGATCCGGCCCATGGTGGCCCGGGGCACCGAGACGCACCCCGCCGTGGCGCCGCTGCCGTTGACGTGCAGGAAGATCCCGGCGCCGCGACCGGGGGTGGCGGGCCACGCAACCGGTACGCGTTCGGCGGTGGCAACCCGACGAGCCTCGTCGAACTCGACGGGCGCATGCTGGACGGCGGCGGCGGCGGCGGTGGCAGTGGCGGGACGTGTCTCTCCTGTGGTGACACAGTGGCGCAGCTGTTCAACCCGAACGACTTCTGCGGGTCGTGCCACTTCGATCAATACGATGGTGGACACGACACCGCGATCATGTTCGTTGCGACGTACCTGGCCGCGTTCCAGCCGATGGGCGGCGGCTCGGTGAGCATGGACCTGAGCGCCTCCGGTGGCCCCCGGGACGACCGCAACACAATCGCCGGAGGTTCGTCCAAAAAGCCAGGGAAGGGAGTCGGTTATGCCGACCTCCTGTACTGGACCGACGACGCGGTCTACGTCTGGGACGCCAAGCATGCCGGCGGAGACGCGGAGCGGAAGGGAAAGAAGGAAGTTGAGAACAAGGTCAAGTATCTACAGGAACAGCTCAAGGCATCCGGTGACAAGCGCGTAGCGAAGGTCGGATTCGACTTCCCGCCGGGAGTGGTTCCGAACTATGCAAAGCCGAACGAAATGGTCAAGATCTGGCCGTCACAGATCTCTCCGGGCGTGATCGCGTACGACACTGACGGAGACGAATAAAAGCGCACTGGGAATGAGAGCGGAGGGCATTCCTTCCTCGACATCCTGGGAGGCGTGGGCCTTGGTCTCTCGGCCACCACGCTTGCAGTCGGCACGGTGGCCGAGGATGTGGGCACCGGCGGTCTCGGTGTTGCGGATGACGTGCCGAGTTTCGCGGCGGCCGGAGCGATGTTCAAAGAGGCGTACGCTTTGATCGCCTGATCATGGCCGGCCGTACCGGGTGCGTCCGTTCGGCCGGCCCCCGCAAGGAGTAGGCGGGGCCGCTCGGTGAAAGTAATTCCATGCGCTGCATGGATGCCGTGCGGCCCCGCCGGGCTCTGTTTCCCAAGACGGGCCGTCCCGCTCCCCCCGTCAGTTCCATCGAGTGAATGTGTCCGTTCGGCCCGACAGCGGGCCACCGAAATGGAGGTCTCGTCGCGGTGAGCATCCACCTGCACCTTCGCACCGTCGCGGAGTCCGAGTTCCGGGACGACCACACCTGGCTTGCGGCCTTCATGTCCGAGGCTTGGGACAACCACCCCGACGAGTACGCGGCAGGTATCGCCGACTCGATCGAGAAGGTCTTCAGCTCCGTCAATGACCTCTATGCCGCAGCCGAGGTTCTAGAGGCAGATGTCGACAAGCCCTGGACGCTGCCGATTTACGGCGGCCGCCCCGTGGCACACAGCGCCGACGCCGACCCCTCCAACCCTCCCCTGATGATTCTGGAGCCGCCTGGGGTGTCGCAGGCCGCGGCCTTCCTCGCGGCTGTCTCTTTCGATGAGCTTTGGAACATCGCCGGTGCCAAGCTCAGCGGCTGGGCCGGGGAAGAGGCGGCGGTCAGGCAGGAGTTCCTGGACATTCACCAGGACCTCCAGGGGTTCTATCGACGCGCGGCTTCAGCAGGCCATGCCGTGGTCAAAGCGGTGTGGGCTTGAGACTCGTGTCGGAGGATGCCCTGGTGAATGAGTTTACTCAGTGGGTGCTCTCACGGGGCTCAAAGAACCAGCCTTGACCACGCATTCGAACCAGACGGTCTTGCCGTCTCCGGCCGGGTGCGGTGCCACGCCCCATCGGTCGGTGACCGCCTCGACGAGCAGCAGGCCTCGTCCACCGTCCGACAGAAGGTCCCCGTCGCCAGGGAGGGGGAGTCGCGGGCAGCGGTCGGAGACCTCCACGCGCACCGCGCCGGGCAGGAACAGGAAGCAGACGCGGCAGCGCCGGCCGGGAACGTGCCGGACGACGTTGGTCAGCAGCTCGGCCAGCGCGAGTTCGGCCCGGTCTGCCAGCTCCTCCAGGTCCCAGTGCCGCAGGTACAGCCCCAGGATGCGCCGCAGGTGCCGGACCGAGTGCCCGCCGAGCGCGAACTCGGCGCGGTAGCGCGAGCGAACATCCCCCGTCAGTGGGCCAGTTACGTGATTCATGCCCACACAGTGCGACGCGGTGCATACGCTCGGCTACGCAACGAAACGAACGCCGTCAGGCGTTGCAGGCTGGAAGGCCGGAGGTGCCACCGTGGCCAACGTCCATAACCTCGACCCCACCGCTTCCCCCCTCGACTACTACGGCTACGAGCTGCGCCGCCACCGGGAGGCCCACGGCCTGAAACAGGGCCAGCTCGGTGAGATCATCTTCTGCACGGGCTCCCTGATCGGCCAGATCGAGACCACGAAGAAGGTCCCCACCCGCGACTTCTCCGAGCGTGTCGACGCCGCCCTCGGCACGGACGGCCTCTTCACCCGCCTCGTCGGCCTGGTCCTGCGCAGCCAACTCCCCACCTGGTTCCAGCCGTACGCGGAGATGGAGGCCAAGGCCACGTACATCTCCACCTACCAGGCCCAGCTGGTGTACGGGCTGCTGCAGACGGAGGAGTATGCGCGGGCAGTGCTCGCCACCGGCATCCCGGACGACCTGGACAGCCTCGTGGCGGCCCGCATGGAGCGCCAGCGGATCCTGGAGCGCGAACAGCCGCCGCTGGCCTGGGCAGTGCTGGACGAGGCCGTGCTGCTCCGGCCGATCGGCGGCCGGGAGGTCATGCGCCGCCAACTCGCCCGCCTGTTGGAGTTCACCGGCCACCGGTGGATGAACATCCAGGTGCTGCCGAACGCGGCCGGCGAACACACCAGCCTGGATGGTTCGTTCAACGCGCTGCGCTTCGACGACGACCCGGACATCATCTACACCGAGGACCTGATCTCCGGCCATATGACGGCCAACCCCGAGACGGTCAGGGACGCCGCACTCCGTTACGCTCGGCTCCAGGCCGCGGCCCTCTCCGTGGAGGAGTCGGCGGCGCTGATCGCCCGCGTGATGGAGGAACGCTATGGAGACCGCTCCCAGCCCGAGCAACGCACAGTGGCGTAAGTCCAGCTACAGCGGCAGCACCGGTGGCGACTGCGTCGAGTGCACCGTCACCGGCGGTGCGGCCTGGCGCACGTCCTCGTACAGCGGCAGCAATGGTGGTGACTGCGTCCAGGTCGCCGACGGCTGCCCGGCCGGTGCCGTCCCGGTGCGTGACAGCAAGAACCCGTCCGGTCCCGTGGTGACCGTCGGGGCGCCGGCCTGGCAGGCGTTCGTCGACGGCCTGCGGTAGACCGCGACTGGGCTCGGCCGATCAGTCGGCCGCCTCCCCGGCCGTTACGGTCAAGGGCTGCTGCGTTCTCCACGCGCGGACGCGTGAGTGCCCTGAAGGTTGTACGTCCGCTGTGATGTGCCTGTATGGCGATCGCCACACCCCTACCCCGTGATGAACCCGGCTTTGCTTCCGCTTGGTGAAGCGGGGGAAGGGATTCCGCCTTCCCTCTCCGCCGAGGGAAGGAAACGGGGTCATGGGGAAAGTGGGTACGTGGGTGCCGTGTGCGGCCGGCATGTCGTCGTACGCCGCCGATTTCGTCGCGCGCGTCACCGCCCGCAACCGGCTGCCGCTGGACTACTCCGAGCGGAGCCTGCGGGTCGTGGACTTCCTGGTGGACGGGTTGCGCAAGGGCGGGGCGGACCGGGAGCGGGCGCGGGAGACGCTGTTCGGGCTCGGGTCGTACGTCGGTGAGGTGCTGGTGCGCCGGGCGGGCGCGGTGTGGCTGGAGTTCGACGCCGACCAGCGAGCCTACTTCGGGCAGCCCGTCGGGGTCCGGATGCCGGACGGCCGGGTGTGGAACCCCCTCGGCAAGGTCCTCAACCGCTTCGCCGCGGGCACACCGGAGGAGTCACTGCAGACCTTCTGGCTTCTGCTCCACGGCCGGGCGCGGAGGACACGGAGAGGGGATCGCCATGCCCGGGACTCGGCCGGGTGACGGCACCTGTCACTCCGACGGCCGAGAGCGACACGTCGGTCGATTGGGACCGGACGCGTGAGTCGTGGGGGCAAGGAGTTTCCCACTGTGGGAACGTCAGATCCAGTTTGTGACGGTCGCCCTCCTGCCACCACCACATCTGTCCCTCGGGGTGACGGCAGTCGAGCAGCGCCCACCTCGCGCAGCCGAAGTCGCAGAAGAAGACGACGCCGGGCGGCGGGTCAGCTGGGTACTGGGCGAGTTCGGCCTCGTCCATGTCCGGCGGGGGACCGGGCATCCGCCACCCGTCGTCGTCCAGGGGCGAGAAGCCGGAGAACGGGCCTACGCCGCCGTCGGCGATCTCCAGGTAGATCCGGCGGACCAGTGGTGGCAGCCGGAAGCCGATAGCGCGTTCCACCGCCTCGACCATGTCGCGTGACGCCGGTGCGGGTGTCGGCAGCGTCGAGTCGTGGTCGGTGGCCTTCCCGCCCGCACGCGAGCGCGGACAGCCTCGAACAGATCGTCGTCGGTCACTGTGCGATCCTCCTCCGCTCGTCAAGCGGCGGCGCTTTCACTGGTGGTGCGTGCGATCGAACCCACCCTGTTGCCCTCGGGTTCCCCGCTCTCGGCATGCCATCGACGCACCGTTCCGTCCTCGCCGCCGGTGGCCAGCAGCGGTGTGCCATCCCGGCAGCACAAGGCTGGTGCGGGTCATGATGTAGCCGTTGTGGCACTCCCACGGCGTACCCTCCGGCTCGCCCCTCCTCGCGTCCCAGCGATACAGGCATCCGTCGATCCCTGCGCCCGCGAACACGGCCCGATCGCCTTTCGCACGCGTTGTCGCCACCGGGTCCCAGCCGACCGCCTTCGTCAAGCCGCGCATCCTCACGCCCCGTTCGAGGCGGAGCAGGCGGAGTTCCTCCGCGAACCGCCGGCGAGGCTCCTGGCTGCGTCCTGTGATCACCCGTCTCGGCGGCATCCTGCTCCTCCGTGAACGTATCGGTAACGGGCAGTCTACGCAGCGTAGTTCTCCTTGTGGGCGGTTCGCGGTGGTTACTCCGGGTCCTTGTCGAACCTCGCCGTCGACCAGACGTAGCCCAGGACCGTCAGGGCCAGGCACCAGGCGAGGGCGAGCCAGCCGTTGTGGCCGATCGGGGTGCCGAGGAGGAGGCCGCGGAGGGTCTCGATGGCCGGGGTGAAGGGCTGGTACTCGGCGACGGGCCGGAACCAGCCGGGGAGTGCGTGCAGGGGGACGAAGGCGCTGGACAGGAGCGGCAGCAGGATCAGGGGCATCGCGTTGTTGCCGGCGGCCTCGGCGTTGGGGCTGACCAGGCCCATGCCGACGGCGATCCAGGTGAGCGCCGTCGCGAACAGGACGAGCAGGCCGAAGGCCGCCAGCCACTCCAGGGCGGTGGCGCCGTGGGAGCGGAAGCCGATGGCCACGGCGACGGCGCCGACCAGGACCACGCTCGCGACCGACTGCAGCACGCTGCCGATGACATGACCGACGATCACGGAGCCCCGGTGGATCGCCATCGTGCGGAAGCGGGCGATGATGCCCTCGGTCATGTCGTTGGACACGGAGACCGCGGTGCCGATCACCGTGCTGCCGATGGTCATCAGCAGCAGGCCGGGCACGATGTAGGCGGTGTAGGCGGAGCGGTCCGGGTGACCGCCGCCGATGCCCGCGCTCATGGTGTCGCCGAAGACGTAGACGAACAGCAGCAACAGCATGATCGGCGTGAGCAGCAGGTTCAGGGTGAGGGACGGGTAGCGCCGGGCGTGCAGGAGGTTGCGGCGCAGCATGGTCGTCGAGTCGCGTACGGCGAGGGAGAGGGCGCTCATCGGACGGTCTCCTTGGGTTGGGGCGGCACGGTGGCGGTGCTGGTCAGGGCGAAGAACACGTCGTCCAGGTCCGGGGTGTGCACGGTGAGTTCGGCGGCCTCGACGCCGGCCGAGTCGAGCGAGTCGAGGACCGCGCGCAGATCGCGCTGGCTGCCGTCGCTGGGGACCCGGAGGGTCAGGGACGTGTCGTCCGGGGAGGCCGAGCGGAGCGCGGTGGCGGCGCCGCGGTACGCCGCCGGGTCGGTGAAGCGGAGGCGCACGTGTCCGCCGGGGACCAGCCGCTTCAGTTCCTCGGCGCTGCCCTCGGCGGCGATCCGGCCGTCGTGCAACACCGCGATGCGGTCGGCGAGTTCGTCGGCCTCCTCCAGGTACTGGGTGGTGAGGAAGACGGTGACGCCGCCGGTGACCAGCTCGCGGATGATCTGCCACATGGTGTGCCGGGAGCGCGGGTCGAGGCCGGTGGTCGGCTCGTCGAGGAAGATGACGCGCGGGCTGCCGACCAGCGTCATGGCGATGTCGAGGCGGCGCTTCATGCCGCCGGAGTAGGTGGAGGCGGGCTTCCGCGCCGCGTCCACCAGGTCGAACCGTTCCAGCAGTTCGGCGGCGACCCGCCGGCCCTCCCGCCGGGAGAGGTGGTGCAGGTCCGCCATGAGGAGCATGTTCTCCTCGCCGGTGATCAGGCCGTCGACGGCGGAGAACTGCCCGGTGACGCCGATCGCGGCGCGGACCGCCCGGGGGTCGGCGGCCAGGTCGTGGCCGCCGACGCGGATCACCCCCGCGTCGGCGCCGATGAGGGTGGAGAGGATCTTGACGACGGTCGTCTTGCCGGCGCCGTTCGGGCCGAGCAGGGAGAAGATCGTGCCTTCCGGGACGGTCAGGTCGATGCCGTCGAGCACGACCTTGTCGCCGTAGGACTTGCGCAGCCCGCGGGCCGCGATGGCCGGGTCGGTCATGGGAGTTGCCCCTTGGTTCCGGTGTGGTGGAGGTGGGTCACAGGCTTCGGGCGGTGATGTCGCCGTGCGACGTGGTGGCGCGGATGTCGAGTGCGGCGGTGCCGTCGCTCTTGAGGGCGTTGCTGACACGGCCGTAGGAGGTGCCGGCGTCCAGGGACGCGGAGACCCCGTGGGCGGCGGTGACCGAGATGTCGCCGGACTGGGTGGTCAGGACGACCGTGCCGGCCCCGGCCTCGGCGACGCTGATGTCGCCCCGTGCGGTGCTGATCTCCGCCGAGCCGGCCAGCCGGCCGACCTCGACGTCGCCGTCGACGGCGGTGAGGCGGAGGCTCGCGGCCTCGTCGACCTTGATGTGCCGGTAGGCGCCGTCGAAGGTGACGTCGCCGAGCCGGCCCACACCGCGCAGTTCGGCGGCGGCCGCGCTGCCCTCGACGTGGGAGCCGGCGGGCAACTGGACGGTGACCTCGACGGATCCGGAGGGACCGAACAGCTGGTTCTTCTTCGCCTCCGGAGCGGTGATCCGCAGGACGCCGTCCTCGAAGGTGACCGCGATCTCCTCGGCCGCCTTCACGTCCCGGCCCTTCGAGGCGTTCGCGGGGAGTACCTCGACCGTGGTGTCGGCGCGGTCGGCGGCGATGAGCTGGACGCGGCCGGCGTCGAGGGAGAGGACGACGGAGACGGGGGCGGGGGTGTCGAACTTCGGCATGGTGTTCTCCTGATGGTCCGTCGTGCTGCTCGGTGTTTCCGACATTGGAAACGCTACGTTGCGTTCATGGTCTCGGCAACAGGCTTGTTGCATGCGATGTGGATAACTGCAGCTCAAAGCCTGCTATTTGTTGCAATGGCGCTGACGGCTAACGCAACGTCAGGATTGGGGTCGTTGCAATGGAATGGATGTGAACGCTATGGTCGAGGCCTCGCACACCACGAAGGAGGCCGTGATGCCGGGCGGCAGACTCACCCAGCAGGAACGCCGGCAGATCGCGCTGGGACTGGCAGACGGCCTCGCCTACGCCGAGATCGCCCGACGCCTGGACCGTCCGACCTCGACGGTCACCCGCGAGGTCATGCGCAACGGCGGCCCCACCGCCTACCGCGCCGACCTCGCCCACCGCGCCACCGGGCAGCGCGCCCACCGCCGCAGGCAGGCCGCGCCCCGGAGCACGGAGGCGGCCCCGCAGGCCCACGGCCGCGACCCCGAGGCCGTGCGCGCGTACGAGGAGACCCTCACCACCGTCTTCATGCAGTCGGGGACGCCCCAGATGATGGCCCGGGTGATGGCCGCGCTCACCATCAGCGACACGGGCAGCCTCACCGCGTCCGAACTCGTCCAGCGCCTTCAGGTCAGCCCGGCGTCCGTGTCCAAGGCCATCGCGTTCCTGGAGGGCCAGGACCTCGTCCGCCGGGAGCGCGACGAACGCCGCCGCGAGCGGTACGTCGTCGACAGCGAGGTCATGTACCAGGCGATGATGGCCAGTGCCCGCTCCACCGCCCTGGTCGCCGAGACCGCGCGGCAGGGCGTCGGCATCCTCGGCCCCGGCACCCCGGCCGGCGCCCGCCTGGAAAACACCGCCCGCTTCCTGGACTTCGTGTCCGAGAGCATCGCCCGCGCGGCGAACCAGGCCCGCGAGATCCTGACGTCCGACGGCACCGCTCAACTCCCGGACCACTGATGGGCGTGCGGACGCTCGTGAATGCCCTGGTGCTCGTGTCGGTGGCGGCGGCGCTCGCGCTCGCCCCACGGCTCGCGGCCGCCCGGCCCCCCGATGCCGACGGCCCGGAGGACAGCCCCCGCCGGACGCTGACCCCCCTCCCGCCACTGGCCGTGGTCACCGCCCTGATCTACGTCAACCAAGTGCTGTTCACCGTGTACGTGCTGCGCGTGCACGACGGTGACCCGTCCTTCATCGCGCGCTATCTGCCCGGCGGCTGGTTCGAGTTGGCGACGCGCGACCCCGTGCTGCGCTCGCTCGCACGGGACTTCCCCGCCCCGTGGACACTCGCCCCGACCGTCCTCCGCGTCCAGGCCTTCCTCGAACTCCCCTTCGTCCTGCTGGCGTTCACGACCGTCGTGCGCTGGCTGGACGCCGGCCTGTACCGGCGGCTCGCTCGCTCCCCGCTGCTACCGCTGGCGTCGGCGTCGTACACGGCCGTGTTCTGCCTGGTCGAATGGGACCTGCGCAACCCGTACACGGTCGACGACCTGGCCGTCCGTACCGTCTCCGCTGTCCTCACACCCCTGTTCCTCGCGCGCCTGGCGGCCCGGGACCGCGGCAGGGGCCGTACCCCCGCCTCCGTACCGGGGCTGCTGACGTTCCTCGTGTCCCTCGGCGCGCTGGGCGTCCTCGTCCTGGTCGTGTACGACACCGCGCTGCTCTACAGCCTGGGCCGGCTCGGTGAGCGCCTCCCGCTCGCGCTGGGCGCGGGGACGGTACTGGCCGCGGCCCGCCTGATCGCCGTACGCCTCGCCGAGCCCCGCCCGCGGCTCGCCGTCGGTTTCCTGCACCTGGCTCTGCGCCACTGGCTGACCCTGTTCCTTCTGCCGGCGCTCGCAGTGCGCTACGGCGTCCTGTTCGGCACCCCGCTGCTCGCCGCCGTCGCGGGGATCGTGCCGGCGACGGCGGCGGGCGCGTACGCCGTACGGGACACCTTGAAGGCCCCGGCCGGCCACCGCCGCGGACCTCTGCTGCGCACCCTCGCCGCCCGTCTCGCCTGCGCCGCCCTGGCCGGAACGGCGGCGGCGTACGCGGTCGTCCGCCTCACCCCGGCCACTTACTACGAGGCCACGCTCCTCCCGGCCGCGGCCGCCTTCTTGTCCGTCACGGTCGCGACCTGTGGCGCCCTCGACGGCATCCTCGACGGCGTCCTGGGCACGCGGACGCGCGAGCGCCCGAAAGGCCGTACGTCCCCGGCGGGCTGAAGGCGAGGCGCGGAGACGGCAGCGATCCGCGGGCGGAGGCAGAGGCGGACGCGTTCGCGGCCCGGCCGGGGCTGCTGAGCTGTGACACTTCTGTGCGGTCCGGCGCTGATCAAGCTGGGGGCGCGGGACACGGCTGAGGTGTTCCGCGTGCTGATTCGGTGCGCGTGCGGGCATGGCGCGCGTTCGGTGCGGACGAGGACGGTTCTTGGGCCAGGGAGGGCAGCCCCGTCGCGGGCAGGCGCGGGACGGGGAGCTGGGTGCCGCCGTCGCGCGGGCCCAGGACGGCGACGAGAGCGCCTTCGCCGTGGCCTACCGGATCGTGCAGCCGGGGCTCCTCGGCTACCTGAGCGGCCTGGTCGGGGACGACGCCGAGGACGTGGCCTCCGACGCCTGGCTGGAGATCGCCCGGGACCTAGGCCGGTTCCGCGGCGACGGGGCCGGCTTCCGGGGCTGGACCGCGACCATCGCCCGGCACCGGGCCCTGGACCATCTGCGCCGGCGCCGGGTACGGCCCACCCCGTCCACCCTCGAACAGGACGTACTCGACCTGCCCGCCCCGCACAGCACCCACGACCAGGCGCTGGAGTCGCTGTCCACCGAGCGCGCCCTGGCCCTGATCCGGGACCTGCCCCGGGACCAGGCCGAGGCGGTGCTGCTCCGGGTGGTCGTGGGCCTCGACGGCCCCGGTGCCGCCCGCGTCCTGGGCAAGCGGCCCGGCGCGGTGCGCACCGCCGCGCACCGCGGGCTCAAGCGCCTCGCCCGGCGGCTGGGCGTCGCCGAGGGTGTGACGGATGACGGTCCCCGGACGCTGGGGGAGTCGAGGTGAACGGCGACGGCCGTGGCGGCCGTATGGGTCCGCGAGCGACGGATCCACGAGGAAGCGGGAACGACATGGGTGAGCGACAGAGCGACGGCCTGCTGTCCGGCCGCCGGCACCTGCACCCAGCCGGCACCGGCCCGGCGGAAGCGGAGACCACCCCCTTGGAGGCACGGCTCGCCGCCCTGCTGCGTGCGGACGCCGGCCCGGCCGACCTCGACCCCGCCGCCGAGGAGCGGACCCTGGCCGCCTTCCGCGCGGCCCGGGACACCGGCACCCACCGGGCGCGTACCCGGCGCCGGGACGACTGGCGGCCCCGCGAGCCGCGCCGCCTGAGGCTCTGGGTGCGGGCCACGCTCTCCGTCCTCGTCGCCGGCCTCGCCCTGGGCGGAGTCGCCGTCGCGGCCATCGGCTCGGGCGGACCGGGCGCGTCCCACGCCGGTGGCGACGGCGCCCGGCAGCGCTCCCGCCCGTCGGCCGGGACCACCCGACAGCCGGACGCCCAGCGTGCCGACGGCGAATCCCGCCCCGACACGCCGTCCCCGACCGGAGCCGCCCCCGCACGTCCCGGGCACCCCGTCACCGCCCAGGACACCGCGGCGCACTGCCGCGCCTACCGGCAGGGCCGGGTCACGCGCCACGGCAAGGCCCTGGACGCCACGGCCTGGCAGCGCCTCGTCACCGCCGCGGGCGGCACGAACAAGGTCGCCGCCTACTGCACCGCCCAACTCGCCGCCGACGACACCGCGGCCCGGGACTCCGGCAGGAACGACACGGGCGTTAAGCCGAGCAGCGGCACCAAGGGCAGCGGCAGCGCCCACAGTGCGGCAGGCGGTACGGGAGGCGGAGGCAAGGCCGTCGAGCCGGGGCAGGGCGACGCCGGGAAGTGACGGCCGTAACGGCGCGGTCGATCGCCCGCCGCCCGCGCGGTCGGACACCGCTCGCCATGGCAACGACCGGGGCCGCCACCCCCCACAGGAGAGGCCCCGGTCGTCGCGCGGCACGGGCCGCGCGGCGGCCCGTACTTCCTTCAGCGCCGTGAGTGCTGTTTCTGTCACACCCAGTCCGCAACCGAACGCGTCACGAGTTAGTTGCATCTTCTACAGACATGGACGAAGAGAGGTTTCACGCCGTAACGTGCCTTTCGCGCCGACCAGAAGACAGGCGTTAGGGAGTCAGGTGCTGGGGGACGACGCGGAGCTGACCGCCGCGGTGCGATCGGCACAGGACGGTGACGAGACCGCGTTCCGGACTGTGTACCGTGCGGTGCACCCACGGCTGCTCGGGTACGTACGGACACTCGTCGGCGATCACGACGCCGAGGACGTGGCGTCCGAGGCGTGGCTGCAGATAGCCAGGGACCTCGACCGGTTCAGCGGCGACGCCGACCGGTTCCGCGGCTGGGCCGCCCGGATAGCCCGCAACCGTGCGCTGGACCACATCCGGATGCGCGGCCGCCGCCCCGCCATCGGCGGCGACGAGACCGAGCTGACCGGCCGGGCCGCCGATTCCGACACCGCCGGTGAGGCCCTGGAGGCCCTGACCACCGGCCACACCCTCTCCCTCATCGCACGCCTCCCGCAGGACCAGGCCGAAGCGGTCGTCCTGCGCGTGGTCGTCGGCCTCGACGCCAAGACCGCCGCCGAGACCCTCGGCAAGCGCGCCGGCGCCGTACGCACCGCCGCGCACCGCGGTCTGAAACGGCTGGCCGAGCTGCTCGGCGACGATCCGGAATCCGCGGGCGCCCTCGACGCGCTCCCCCCGCAGCGAGAACCGCGCGGTGGCGCGGTGACGTCCGCCACTGTGACGCATACGCGCGCGCGGACGCAGAAGGACATGTGATGGCCGACGAGCAGGACAAGTGGCTCAACCGTGAGACGGCGGAAGGTCTGCTGAGCGGTGAGTCGCTGGAAGCCGTCGACGCCTCTGCCCCTGACCAGGTAAAACGGCTCGCCGAGGCGCTCGGCGCGCTCTCCGTCGGGGCCGCTCCGGCGACCGCCGAACTCCCCGGTGAGCAGGGTGCGCTGGCCGCGTTCCGCAAGGCCCGGGAGGCCGCCGACGCCGAGCGGACCGCAGCCGGGGCCGGCGTGGACGGCGCCGGCCGCCGCTTCGGCCTGCCCGCGCGCGGGGCCGACGCCGGCCTGGTCCGCATCGGCTCCCCGGCCCGTAGCGGAATCCCGGGCCGGGCCGGAACCCGGGCCCGCGGCGGACGCCCCGGCTGGGCCCGGCCGGCACGGCTGGCCCTCGCCGCCGCACTCGCCGTCGGCACGCTCGGCGGCGTCGCGATGGCCGCCCAGACCGGCGTGCTGCCGACCCCCTTCCACGACAAGCCCCACCCCGCCGCCTCCGTCACCTCCGGACCGACCCCGGACCACCCCCTCACCTCGCCCTTCCCGCAGGACACGTCCGGCACGGGAACGTCCGGCGGCGGTCCGACCGCCGGCCCCGGTTCGGACGGTTCGGACGGTTCCGACGAGGCCGGCGGACCGGACGGCGGCAAGAGCGGAGCGCCCGGCGCCCATCACCCCGCCACGTCCGACGGCACCTGGTGGAGCGGCATCGCCAAGACGTGCCGGGATGTCCGGGACGGCAAGGACCCGGGCGCCGACCGCCGGCGTGTCCTGGAGGGCCAGGCGGGCGGCTCCTCGCGCGTGAACCAGTACTGCAGGACCCTCCTGTCCGGCCTCTCCGACAGCTCCGCCGGCTCCAAGGGCACCGGTGGCGCCGGCGACTCCGGTGACTCGGGTGGTTCCGGCAAGGACAAGGGGCACGGCGGCGGCAAGGGCGGCGACGACGCCGGCCAGGGCGGTGACGACGAGGGTCACTCAGGCGGGGGGCGCGGTCATTCGGGCCATGGCCACTCGGGTGGCGGACATTCCGGTGGTGGCCACTCCAAGGGCGGTCATTCGGACGGCGGCCACCTCGGCGGCGGTCACTCGGCCGGCGGTCACGTCAGTGGCGGCCACGGTGCCGGTGGCGGTCACGGTCGTACCGGCGTCGCCGCATCCGCCCCGGCCCCGGCCCCGTCCAAGCCTGGTCCCGGTCCTGGTCCCGGTCCCGCGCCCGCGCCGCGCGCGCACTGACCCACCCGCACCCACTCTGACCTGCGGTTTCGTAACTCGCGAAAATTTCTCCGCGCAGGGTGTGACGTTTCTGGAGCCGGCGACGCAGTACTGAGTGAGCCGACTGGTCATCGGCCGTCGCACTGAGCCGGGGTTCCCCCCGTACCTACGGCTCGTGCACCTGGCGCGGGCGGGACACGTTCCCCCGGTCCCGCCCGCGCCCCAAAGTCACCAGCCTTCGCCCCCCCCCGGCGCTTGCCCCGCGTCACCAGTAGACGACGACCTTGTCGCCCGTCCGCACCCGCGCGAACAGTGCCGCGATCGCCGCCTCGTCCCGCACGTTGACGCACCCGTGCGAACCGCCCGCGTACCCCCGCGCCGCGAAGTCGTACGAGTAGTGCACCGCTTGTCCGCCGCTGAAGAACATCGCGTACGGCATCGGGGAGTCGTACAGGGTCGACACGTGGTGCCGGGACTTCCAGTAGACGTGGAAGACGCCCTCGCGGGTGGGGGAGTACCGGGTGCCGAAGCGCACGGACATCGTCGAGACGGTCCGGCCGTCGATCATCCAGCGCAGCGTCCGGCTGGTCTTGCTGACGCACAGGACCCGGCCGGTCAGACAGCGCGGGTCGGGCGCGGCGGCCGGCTGACCGCCCATCAGGTACAGCTCCCACTTCCCGGGCCGGTGCGTCATGGCGAGCAGCCGCTGCCAGGTGACGGTGTCCGTCCGGCCCGTCCTGGGCAGCCCGCGCTTGCCCTGGAAGCCCCGGACGGCCCGCTCGGTGAGATCGTCGTACGTCCCCGTCGGGCCGTCGGCCAGCCAGGCGACCTGGCGCAGCCGGGCCTGCAGTTCGCGTACGCCCGAGCCGCTGTCCCCGCGCGACCACAGGACCCGGGGCGCGGCGGCCGGCGTCGTGACCGGGGCCGTGGCCGGCGTCGCGGCCGAGGCCCCGCCCGTCCGGGCCGGGGCGGGAGCCGAACCGTCCGGTGCGGGAGCCGAACGGGACGGCAGCGTGATGTGCACCGGGGAGCGGTGCTTGCCGTCGGCGCCGGGAGGCTGCGCCGTGCAGCCGACGAGCACGGCGAGGGCGGCGAAGACGGCGAAGACGGCGAAGACGGTGCCCGCGGCGGCTACCCCCCTGATCCTCATGCCGGGATGCTTCCCCCGCGTGAGGGCCGCCGAACTACGGGGCATGGTGAGAGGTACGAATCATCCTGCGGAGGCATCCATGGCGCGTGAGTCGGAGTCGGGCCTGCCCATCGAGCCGGTCTACGGGCCGGGCGACCTGGAGGGCTGGGACCCCGGACCCAAGCTCGGCGACCCGGGGTCGTACCCCTACACCAGGGGCGTGTACCCGACCATGTACACCGGGCGCCCCTGGACGATGCGCCAGTACGCCGGCTTCGGCACGGCCGCCGAGTCCAACGCCCGCTACCGGCAGCTGATCGAGCACGGCACCACCGGTCTGTCCGTCGCCTTCGACCTGCCCACCCAGATGGGCCACGACTCCGACGCGCCCCTCGCGCACGGCGAGGTCGGCAAGGTGGGCGTGGCGATCGACTCCATCGAGGACATGCGGGTGCTGTTCGACGGCATCCCGCTGGACCAGGTCTCCACGTCGATGACGATCAACGCCCCGGCCGCCCTGCTGCTGCTCCTCTACCAGCTGGTGGCGGAGGAGCAGGGAGTACCGGCGGACCGGCTGACCGGCACGATCCAGAACGACGTGCTGAAGGAGTACATCGCGCGCGGGACGTACATCTTCCCGCCGAAGCCGTCGCTCAGGCTCATCGCCGACATCTTCAAGTACTGCCGGACGGAGATCCCGAAGTGGAACACGATCTCGATCTCCGGGTACCACATGGCCGAGGCCGGCGCCTCGCCCGCGCAGGAGATCGCGTTCACGCTCGCCGACGGCATCGAGTACGTGCGTACGGCGGTCGCGGCCGGCATGGACGTCGACGATTTCGCGCCCCGCCTGTCCTTCTTCTTCGTGGCCCGTACGACCCTCCTGGAGGAGGTCGCCAAGTTCCGCGCGGCCCGCAGGATCTGGGCGCGGGTGATGAAGGAGGAGTTCGGGGCCGAGAACCCCAAGTCGCTGATGCTGCGGTTCCACACCCAGACGGCGGGCGTGCAGCTGACCGCCCAGCAGCCGGAGGTCAACCTGGTCCGGGTCGCCGTACAGGCGCTCGGCGCGGTCCTCGGCGGCACCCAGTCGCTGCACACCAACTCCTTCGACGAGGCGATCGCGCTGCCCACGGACAAGAGCGCGCGCCTCGCCCTGCGCACCCAGCAGGTCCTCGCGTACGAGACGGACGTGCCCGCCACCGTCGACCCGTTCGCCGGCTCCTACGCGGTCGAGAAGCTGACCGACGACGTGGAGGCCGCCGCACTGGACCTGATGCGCCGGGTCGAGGACCTGGGCGGGGCGGAGGCGGCGATCGAACAGGGCTTCCAGAAGGGCGAGATCGAGCGCAACGCCTACCGCATCGCCCAGGAGACCGACTCGGGTGAGCGGGTGGTGGTCGGCGTCAACCGCTTCCAGCTGGACGAGGAGGAGCCGTACGAGCCGCTGCGCGTGGACCCCGCCATCGAGGCCCGGCAGGCGGAGCGGCTGCGCACCCTGCGCGCCGGCCGGGACCAGCCCGCGGTGGACGCCGCCCTGGACGCGCTGCGGAAGGCGGCGGAGGGCACGGACAACGTCCTGTACCCGATGAAGGAGGCCCTGCGGGCGCGGGCGACGGTGGGCGAGGTCTGCGACGCGCTGCGCGGGGTGTGGGGGGTGTACGTGCCGTCGGACGTGTTCTGAGCTGGGTGGTTAGTCCGTTCGGGTGATCATGGGCGGAAGCCGCCCACGTCCGGTTACGCTCGTGAAGGGTGTTTCCGAAAGGAGGGTGCCGTGGCTGTGATGCTGCACGAGTCGTCGCTTGCCGATGCTGCCGACCGGCTCTGGGAGGAGCTGCCCGGGCACCGGGTCGAGATCCTCAACGGGAGCATCGTTGTGACACCGCCGCCGGACGGGCCGCATCAAGTGACACTTTCTTCGTTGATCGTGGCGTGCCACGAGGCCGGGGACCGGCGGGCTGGGCTCAGAACCGTCGGGGGCATCGGGCTCTGGCTGCCTACAGGGCCGGACGACTATGCGGTGCCGGACCTGGCGATCGTGGAGGCGGACTTCCAGGATGCGCTGGTCGAGAAGATTTGCTACGCACCCCACGTGTTCCGACTCGTTCTGGAGGTGACGTCCTCCAACTGGACCAACGACACCGCCACCAAAGTCGACGTCTATGCGCGAGCCGGTATTCCCGTGTATCTCATCGTCGACCGCCGGCACGGCGAGGTCCTGCTCTACACAGACCCGGTCGACGGCAAGTACGCCGACCCCGTCCACTACAAGCGAGGCCAGTCCGTCCCCGTCCCCGAGTCCGTCGGCCTCACGCTCGCCCTGTCCGTCGACACCCTCCTCGACGGCGAGGACTGACGCGCACCCACGGTGGTGTTCAGCGCCCGGCGCAGCCGGGGTGTCAGCGGTTCCTCGACGAAGCGGTTCAGCAGCCGGGCCAGCAGCAGCATCGTGGTGAGCGTCGCGGCGAAGGTCACCGCCGACGGCAGGTGCAGGTCGTGGTGCAGGACGCGGATCACCACCCAGCCCAGGTGCTCGTGGACCAGGTAGAAGGGGTACGTCAGCGCCCCGGCCACGGTCAGCCAGCGCCAGTTCGCCCGGTCCAGCCACCCCAGCGCGATCGCCGTGACGGCCAGGAACCCGAAGGCGACGACCGCGATGATGCCGTACGACGTGCGGTGCGCGAAGGCGTGCGGGTCGGCGGCGTTCCACAGGTCGCGCACCGCGTAGTGCTGGCCGGTCAGGAAGCTCACGGCGACGATCCCCCACGCCAGGGCGTCCCGCCGGTCGCGATGGACGAGGTACAGCCCGATCCCGCCCACGAAGAACGGCGCGTACCGCGGCATCAGCACGATGTCGAGGAGGGGCTGACCGGCCCCCTGCGCGACGGCGGCCGCGAGGGTCCAGCAGACGCAGAACATCACCACCCTGCGCCGGGTGACGCCCGGCAGGACCACGAGCAGGGCGAACAGGGCGTAGAAACGGACCTCCGCCCACAGCGTCCAGTCGACACCGAGCACCCGGTCGACGCCCAGCGGCTGCTGGAGCAGGGTGAGGTTGACCAGGGCGTCGCTCGGGGACACCGTCGCGTACGCCACCGCGGGCAGCGCGAACACCGCCGTGACCAGGACGACCGCCACCCAGTAGGCGGGCATCAGCCGAGCCACGCGGGAGGCGAAGAAGGAGCGCAACGGGCGGCCCCAGCCGCTCATGCAGATGACGAACCCGCTGATCACGAAGAAGATCTCGACGCCGAGGCAGCCGTAGGCGAACGGCGTGTGCAGCGTGGGGAACTGCTGCCGGGGCGAGGTGCCCCAGGCTCGGGTGACGGGACCGCCGCGGCCGCCGTAGTGGTAGAGCGCCACCATGAGCGCGGCGATCAGCCGCAGCCCGTCCAGGGCGCGGAGTCTGCCGCCACCGGCGCGTGCCGTCGCCGGGGCGGGCGGGGCTTTCCCGGCCGCGGCCCCCTCGGCCCCGGCTCCCTCAGGTGCGGCTCCCGCGGGTGGCGGATTCGGTGTCGTCACGACCGTCTCGGTCACGGTGGTACCCCTCACGAAAAGGCTTGGTCTCGGGGAAAGTCCGGCTCAGCGCCGCACGGCCCGGTGCAACGCCCTGGCCCGCCGCGCGACGCGGCGCAGGGTGGGGTTGCGCGGGATGAAGCCCAGCGGTGCCGGGACCCCGCCGGGCAGGGCCAGTGACGTCAGCCGCCTGCGCTTGAAATAGCGCAGCGCCGAGTCGTCCGGGCGCGCGGACAGGAACGCCTCCGTCTCCGGGCGCAGCTCCGGAAGGATCTTCGGCTGCATCGCGAAGCCCACCGCGCGCACCAGCGCGCCCAGCGCCGCCACGTCCATGCCCTGCCGCTGCTCGGTGACCGCGGCCGGGTCCGCCAGATCGGGCAGCAGCGCGTCGACCACGGTGACCGGTATCCGGTTGCTGTTCTCGAACGGCGTCAGCCGCTCCAGCAGCAGGCCGGTGCCGGTCCGGGCGACGGGCAGGCCGTACAGCGCGCGGGCGGTGAACAGGGCGGTGGAGAAGCAGCCGACGACCAGGGCGGGACGCAGCCGCTGGTACAGCACCTCCGCGAGGACCGGGGTGGCCGGCACCGTCAGGTCCACCCCCAGCGTGTCCGCCTCGGCCTCCAGGGTGCGGGTGAAGCGTGCGGGTGCCGTGGGATGCGGTGCGAAGACGACCTTGTCGTGCCCGAGCCGGTGGGCGCCCCTCAGCATCCGCACGTGCAGGTCCTCCTCCTGCTCGGCGGTGAGGATGCCCAGCGCCGACAGGTACTGGCCGAGCAGCAGCGCGGGCTCCGCCACCTCGGGGACGCCCGCGCCGAGCGGCGCGAGTCCGGCCAGCACCTTGGTGAAGGCGGCCGACGGCACGACCTCGGCGGGCACGCCGAACTCGGTGAGCAGCAGCGGCTCCAGGCCCGGCACCAGGTCCAGGTGCAGGACGCGGTCCACCCGGGTGCCGACCAGCGGGTCGATCTTGTTGCGGGTGGGCCCGTAGCTCATCAGGCCGTCCGCGTAGACGGTGAGCGGGCAGCCGGTGAAGATCTGGGCGAGCGCGAGCGACGGGTTGACCTGGATCGACTCCACCGCCAGTTCGACGTCGTCGTCGCCGAGCCGCCACTCGTGGCGCAGATAGCGCTCCCAGAGCGGCAGGTCGTCCGCCCGGGGTGCCCAGCCGCCCGGGTGGAAGGGGAAGATCGCCTCGTTGTACGACAGCACGTCGTCGAAGCGCTCGCGCAGCAGCTCGAAGCCGGGCATCCGGTCCGGGCCGGGCGTGGTCTCAGGGGTGGCCGCGTTGTTGCAGAGCAGCAGGACGCGGCGGTCGGCGGGACCGAAGCAGCCGGAGTCGAGGGCGGCGGCGAGCGTGGCCGTGCCGTACAGCGTCGATGCCTGGAAGATCTGAGTGGTCACGCGGCGGCTCCCGAGGAAGCGGTGGGACCGGAGCCGGAGTTGGAGTTGTAGGCGGGGGCGGGGCGGCGGCGCAGCCGGCGCAGCCGCGTGGCCCGCTGCACGTCCATGGAGTCCAGCGCCTCGTCCAGCACGTCCTGCGGCATGTTCCGCAGCGCCGCGGCACTCAGGGACCTCAGCTGCCTCGCCACCGCCGGCTCGAACCTCTCGATGGACCCGAGGTGGTGGGAGATGATGGCGCAGTAGGTGCGCACGGCCTTCGGCAGCAGGACGTCCGCCCGCGGGTCCCCGGCCGTCTCCGCGATCACCTGGTCGAAGGCGCGGATGAAGTCGAGTTGGCGTACATCGCCGATCTGCGTGAGCGACGAGGCGACGCCACGCCGGTAGAACACCCCGAGCAGGCCGACCGCGGCGAAGGACTCAGCCTGGCGGTGCAGCCGCCAGATCCACGGCCGGTCCTCGGCCGTGCGCAGCCCGTCGGTGAAGTGCAGTAGCCCCCTGTCCACCAGCCGGCGGTGGTAGACGCCCGCCCAGGCGTAGGCGTAGTCCACGGACGTCGACCGGTCGGCCGGCAGGATCGCCGCGCGCGGGTCCGTCACCACGTTCCGCCGGCCGACCGGCACCCGGTGCACCGTGCGGGCGCGCGCGGTGCACTGCACGTGGTCGGTCCGCAGGAAGTCGCAGCCCAGTTCCTCGGCGGCGGCGACGAGCCGCGGGTAGTAGCCGGGGGTGAGCCAGTCGTCGCCGTCCAGGAAGGTCAGGAACTCGCCGCGCGCCCGGTCGATGCCCGTGTTGCGGGCCGTCGCCAGCCCGCCGTTGCGCTCGTGCCGGACGAGCACCGCGCCCGGCAGTTCGCGTTCCGCGCGCGCCAGGATCTCGGCCGTCCCGTCGCGGGAACAGTCGTCGACGAGAATGAATTCGAAATCCTCACGTGCGTTGGCACCAAGGCTCCTGAGGGTGTCGGGCGCGTATTGCCGCACGTTGTAGAACGGCACGATGACGGAGAGCTTGACCACGTGGGGGACGTTAGGACGGGGCCCCGTCATTCGCCCTGACGGCCGCCTTGACGTTGGGTGAATGACGCGTGGCGAACCTGTGAACCGGGCCTTTTCCGGCGGCCGTCGAGGCCCGATTCGCCATTCGGCGGCGTGCTGTTAACCGTTTGTTGCTTTCGGGTTGGGCGGAACAACGAAATGCCTTCCTAGCGTCTTCGGCGTGCCAGCAAGTGCAACGAAGGCCCTGCGGGTCGCCGTCCTCGCGGATTCCGACACCCGGTGGAAATGGGGCGCGCTCACCGCGCAGCGCGTCACCCCCTCCGGCGGCGGATTCCGGCTCGACGGCTACCTCCTGCGCGGCCGTGCCACCCCGACAGCCCGCCAGCTCACCGAAGTCGGCGTCCACGCGGACTCCCTCCGCGAGGTCACCGGCGCCGAGTTCCTGCGGGCGATGAGCGAGACGCCGTACGACGTCCTCGTCCTCGCGCTCGTCGGCGGCGGCGTCCAGGCGATGCTGCACGGCCTGCGGGCCGCCTGGGGTTCCGGGCGGCGGCCCGTCGTCGTCACCGGCTACGTCGGCGTCGTCTACGAGAAGCTCGCCGACGGGCTGCTGCTGCGGCACGGCGCCGACCTCGTCCTCGCCAACTCCCGCCAGGACGCCGAGCGTTTCCGGGCCGTGTACGAGGGGGTGGGCGCCGACGCGGGCGCGGTGACCGAGGTCGCGCTGCCGTTCCTCGGCGGACAGCCGTACGGCGGTGAACACGAGCCGTACACGGTGGTGTTCGCCGCCCAGCCCTCCGTACCGGACAGCCGCCGGGACCGTACCTACCTCCTCGACCGGCTCATCGGGCACGCCCGCCGGCACCCCGGGCGCGAGGTGCTGCTCAAACTGCGCTCCCGGCCCGGTGAACACACCACGCACATCGAGGAGTTGCCGTACCAGAAGCTGGTGCGGGGCCGGGAGCTGCCGGCCAACCTCCGGCTCGTGTACGGCCACATGGGCGAGGTGCTGGACCGGACCGACCTGCTGGTCACCGTCAGCTCCACGGCCGCCCTGGAGGCCCTGCACCGGCGCGTCCCGACCGCCGTGCTGACCGACCTCGGGGTGCGCGAGGCGCTCGGCAACCACCACTTCACCGGCTCCGGCTGCCTCGTCTCCTGGAACCAGCTCGACGCCGGACACCGCCCGCGGCCCGACCCCGGCTGGCTGGCCCGGCAGGGCGTCGCCGCCGACGGCCGCTACGACACGGCCTTCGACACCGCCCGCGCCCGCATCGCCGCCCTGCTCGGCAGCCCCGGCGGCCTGCCGCCCCTGACCCCCTACTACACCCCCGACACCGCGCCCGGCTATCTGCCCGGCATCCTCGCCCGCCACCACCTCGGCCCCGACGGCGCCCCGCTGCCCGGCGCCCCCGCCCCCGACCGGGCCCCCGGGCCGGTCCGCCAGGTCGTCCGCCGCGCCGCCCGCGGTGCCTACCGGCACGGTGTCCAGCGCGTGGCCCCCGTGATCCGGCGGATGGGCGAGCTGTGAACACCGCGAGCGCCTCACCCGAAGGAGTCCCAGCCATGTCATCGACACCCCCGGGGGTGCGCCGCGTCCTCGTCGTCATCCCCGCCCGCGGCGGCTCCAAGGGCGTGCCCGCCAAGAACCTCGCCCCCGTCGGCGGAGTGCCGCTCGTGGCGCGGGCGGTGCGCGAGTGCCGGGCCGCGCGGCTGGTCACCGACGTCGTCGTCTCCACCGACGACCAGGCCATCGCGGCCGCAGCCCGGCAGGCCGGCGCCGAGATCGTCACCCGGCCGGCCGCCCTCGCCGGCGACACCGCCACCTCCGAGACGGCCGTCCGGCACGCCATGGACGCCCACGAGGCGCTGCACGGCGCGGCCGTCGACGTCGTGCTGCTCGTGCAGTGCACCAGCCCGTTCCTGGTCCGCGAGGACGTCGACGCGGTCGCGGCGGCCGTCGTCGAGAACGGCGCCGACACCGCCGTCACCGTCGCCCCCTTCCACGGCTTCCTCTGGCGGGACGAGGAGGACCAGGAGGACGGCGGACACGGGGGACACGGGGGACACGGGGTCAACCACGACAAGGCCCACCGGCCCCGCCGCCAGGACCGCCCGCAGGACCTGCTGGAGACCGGCGCCGCCTACGCGATGGACGCGGCCGGCTTCCGTGCGCACGGCCACCGCTTCTTCGGCCGCACCGAACTCGTCCGCACCGACCCCGCCCGGGTCCTGGAGATCGACGACCCGCACGACCTGGCCCGCGCCCGCGCCCTCGCCCCGCTGTTCGACACGGTCCGGCCCGGCGCGCTGCCCACCCACGACGACATCGACGCCGTCGTCCTCGACTTCGACGGCACCCAGACCGACGACCGGGTGCTGATCGACTCCGACGGACGGGAGTTCGTCTCCGTGCACCGCGGCGACGGACTCGGCATCGCCGCGCTCCGCAGGAGCGGCCTGAGGCTACTGATCCTGTCCACAGAACAGAACCCGGTCGTCGCCGCCCGCGCCCGCAAGCTGGGGCTGCCCGTGCTGCACGGCGTCGACCGCAAGGACCTCGCGCTGAAGCGGTGGTGCGACGAACAGGGCATCGCGCCCGAGCGCGTGCTCTACGCCGGGAACGACGTCAACGACCTCCCCTGCCTCGCCCTCGTCGGCTGGCCCGTCGCGGTCGGCAGCGCCCACGACGCCGTACGCGGCGCCGCACGCGCCGTCACCACCGCACCCGGCGGCGCCGGCGCCGTCCGGGAGATCGCCGGCTGGCTCCTCGGCCCCACCCTCGACCTCTCCCTCTCTCCCGAACCCTCCCTCGAACCACTCCCCACCTCGGTCAAGTAAGGACACCCGGATTCATGAGCACCAACTCCCGTATCCGCACCCTCGGTTCGCGTGAGGCCGGCCCCGGCCGTCCCGTCTACGTCACCGGTGAGATCGGCATCAACCACAACGGCGACCTGGAGAACGCGTTCCGGCTGATCGACGCCGCCGCCGAGGCCGGCTGCGACGCCGTGAAGTTCCAGAAGCGCACGCCCGAGATCTGCACCCCGCGCGACCAGTGGGACATCGAACGCGACACCCCCTGGGGCCGGATGACCTACATCGACTACCGCCACCGTGTGGAGTTCGGCGAGGACGAGTACCGCGCCGTCGACGACTACTGCCGCACCAAGGGCATCGACTGGTTCGCCTCCCCGTGGGACACCGAGGCCGTCGCCTTCCTGGAGAAGTTCGACGTCCCCGCCCACAAGGTCGCCTCCGCGTCCCTCACCGACGACGAACTCCTGCGCGCCCTGCGGGCCACCGGCCGCACCGTCATCCTCTCCACCGGCATGTCCACCCCGCGCCAGATCCGGCACGCCGTCGAGGTCCTCGGCAGCGACAACATCCTGCTCTGCCACGCCACGTCGACGTACCCGGCGAAGGCCGACGAGCTGAACCTGCGGGTCATCAACACCCTCCAGGCCGAGTACCCGAACGTCCCGATCGGCTACTCCGGGCACGAGACCGGCCTGCAGACCACCCTGGCCGCCGTCGCCCTCGGCGCCGCCTTCGTCGAGCGGCACATCACGCTCGACCGCGCCATGTGGGGCTCCGACCAGGCCGCCTCCGTCGAACCGCAGGGCCTGACCCGCCTGGTCCGCGACATCCGCACCATCGAGGCCTCCCTCGGCGACGGCGTCAAGAAGGTCTACGACTCCGAGCGCGGCCCCATGAAGAAGCTGCGCCGCGTCACCGGCGTCGTCGCCGAGGCGGAGATCGCGGCGGCGGCGGGCGAACCGGTCGCGGTCTGACACCGGTCCACCGATCACGGGACGGTCCTACGACGATGAGACCCCGCGCCGGCCAGACCGGCCACCCCGGCGAGCCGGACGAACCCGGCCACACGCTCGCCTTCGTGGAGAGCCCGGTACAACTGCTGAACGTACTGGAGTGGGCGCACGTGCACGGCCAGGGCGACGCCGACGCCCGCACCCACGCCCCGGCCGGCGCGGATCTCACCGTCGTCGTCCTCGCCCCCACCGACCCCATGACCCGCGGCCAGCTGCGCCGCATGGCCGACCTGGCCCGGGACGAGGGGCACCGGGTGTGCTGGGAGGAGGCGCGGGGCGGCACCACCGCCCCCTTCCACACCATCGGCGGCCTGGCCGGCCGGCTGCGCCGCGCCGGCCGGGTCGTCATGGGTGACCCCTTCTCCCGCTACGTGCAACTGCTGCTGACCATCACCCGGGCCCGCGACCTGGTCGTCGTCGACGACGGCACCGCCACCATGGAGTTCGTCGCCCAACTCGCGCACGGCGAACGGCTGGTGCGCTGGCACCGCAAGGGCGGCCGCCCCGGCCCCCGCGACCTGCTGTTCGCCCCGGTCTCCGCGGCCGCCCGCCGCCGCCTCACCCCGGCCGGGGGCCGCCGGGTCGAGGTGTTCTCCTCGATGCCGGTGAACCGGGCCCCGGACGGTGTCACCCTCACCGCCAACGACTTCGCCTGGACCCGCGCCCGCTTCGGCCCACCTCGCATCACCAAGGGCGCGGACCTCGTGGGCACCTCACTGGTGGAGACCGGCGTGGTCGACGACGGCGCCTACCTGGACGCGGTCCGCACGCTCGCCCAAACCCACGGTGCCACCCGCTACTTCGCCCACCGCCGCGAGAGCACCGACAAACTGCACCGACTGGCCGGGCGGACGGGACTGGAGATCGTCCGCCCCGACCTGCCCCTCGAACTCATCGCCCGCCGCGGCCCCATCGGCCGTACCGTCCTCAGCTTCCCCTCCACCGTCGTCCACACCCTGCCCCTCGCCCTGACCGGCACCGGAGTCCGCGTCGCCGTCTGCGACATCGACCCCGCCTGGCTGACCCGGACCGCCTCACCCCGCGCCCACGGATTCCTGTCCTCAGTCACGGGGACGGCACGGGACGTGCACCGTTTGGCGACGGTCGCGCCCGCATAGCCGAGGACCGGGCCGAGCGGTGTCCGGTCACGCTAAGATCCGTGCGCCGCTGACCAGTTTGCGTGACGGGGGAACGATGAACGGCGAGGGCATGGCCCACGGGGTTTTCCAGACACTGGCCGAGGACGACCCGAAGACGATCGGCGGGTACCGGCTCGCCGCCCGGCTCGGCGCCGGCGGCATGGGCAATGTGTACCTGTCGCACACGCCCGGCGGACGCGCCGTCGCCATCAAGGTGATCCGGCCCGAGTTCGCCGAAGACCCCGAGTTCCGGCGGCGGTTCGCCCAGGAGGTGCGCGCCGCCGAACGCGTCCAGGGCCTCTACACCGCCCCGGTGATCGACAGCGACACCGACGGAGCGCACCCCTGGCTCGCGACCGCCTACGTCTCCGGCCCGACCCTCGCCGCGGCCGTCGCCGAACACGGGGCGATGCCCGCCGCGACCGTCCTGCTGCTCACCGCGGGCGTGGCCGAGGCCCTCCAGGTCGTGCACGGCGCCGGCATCGTGCACCGCGACCTGAAGCCGTCCAACGTGCTGCTCGCCGCCGACGGCCCCCGCGTCATCGACTTCGGCATCGCCCGCGCCGCCGACACCACCGCGCTGACCGGCAGCGGGGTCACCGTCGGCACGCCCGCGTTCATGTCCCCGGAACAGGCGGCCGGCCGTACCGTCGGCCCGCGCTCCGACGTGTTCGCCCTCGGCCAGGTCGCCGCCTTCGCCGCCCTCGGCCGCTCCGCCCACGGCGACGGCCCCTCCCACGCGGTGCTCTACCGGATCGTGCACGAGGAACCCGACCTCGCCGGGCTCCCCGCCGAACTCACCGAGCTGGTAAGCCGCTGCCTCGCCAAGGAACCCGACGAGCGCCCCACGCTCGCCGAGGTCCTCGCCCTGTGCAACGCCGCGTCCGGCGCGACGCAACTGCGCCGCCCCGAGGACTGGCTGCCGAACGCGGTGACCACCGTCATCGCCGACCGCTACAACGCGCCCCAGCCGCTGCCCGCGACCCCGGCGGCCGTGCCCGCGGCGCCCCAGCACCCGCCGACGGCCGCCGACCAGCAGCCGCAACAGCCCTCCCAGCCCCCGCGGCCCGCCCAGCAGCCCTCCACACAGCCCCAGCAGCCTCCCGTCCAGCCGCAGTACGTCCCGACGCAGACGGCTCAGCCGGTTCAGCCCGTCCAGCCGGTGCAGCCCCACCACGCGCCCACGCAGACCGCGCACCCGGTCCAGCCCGTTCAGCCCGTCCAGCACACGCCCGCCCCGCCATGGGCCACCGGCGGCCACGCCCCCTACGGCGGTCCCGGCGCACCCGGCGGCCCGGTCGGCCCCGGCACCACCCCCGGCGACCGCCCCGCCCGGCGCCGGAAGACCGGGCTGGTCGTCGGTGCCGTCGTGGGAGTCCTCGTCCTCGCCGGCGCGGCCGTCGGCGTGCTCAAGAGCGGCGTGCTCGACGGCGGCGGAGGCTCCCACAAGAACGGCGCGGCCACCCAGCCCACCGGCACCAAGACCTCCGGCACGAAGCCCACCAGGAGCGCGCAGAGCGACGACCAGAACTCAGGCGGCCAGAACACGGGCGACCAGAACACCGGCGGGCAGGCCGACGCGTCCTCCGGCAGCACCGCGGCCCCCACCGTCTACAAGAACTTCAACCTGGCCGACGGCTACTACCTGAAGTTCAGCGACCAGCCGCTCGTCCCGCACGACTCCAACTACGACGACCTGTACCTGAGCTGCGACAGCGACTCCTGCTCCTTCGGCTCCTACAACACCAAGCTCGTCCTGCTCGACCAGGGCGAGGCGGGCTCGCTGGACGCCTGCAAGCAGGACACCCGCTACCTCCCCCAGGAGATCTCCCTGAGCCGCTTCTCCAAGGGCAGGCAGCTCTGCGCGACCACGCAGGACGGCATCGTCGCCCTCATCACCTACGAGAGCCAGTCGCCCAGCAGCAGCGCCAGCCAGTACGTCACCCTGGACATCAGCATCTGGCGCGACGCGGTGCCGCCCGTGCAGGACTGAGGCTCAGGACGACACGGGTGAGGTCCACCCGCGAGCGCACACCCAGCTTGCGGTAGGCGCGGGTCAGCGCGGCCTCCACCGTCTTGACGCTCACCACCAGTTCGGCGGCGATCTCCCGGTTGCTGGCCCCCTCCGCGACGCGCTGCGCCACCCGCCGCTCGGCGTCGGTCAGCAGGTCGAGGTCCACCGCCGCCGTCGCGGGTGGCGGCCCGCCGGTGCCCCGCGGGGCCGGCTGGTCCTGTGCGGCACGGGTCAGCGCCAGCCACGGCCAGGCCCGGGCGCGCGTGAACAGCGCGTGCGTGGCCGCCAGTTCACGCCGCGCGCCGGACTGGTCGTCGGTGCGCAGACACAGCAGGCCCAGCGCCAGCCGGGTCCGGCCCTCCTCCAGCGGATAGCCCAGCTCCCGGAGTTGCTCCGCGGCCAGCCGCAACTGGTGTACGGCGGCCTCGGCATCCCCCTCGGCCTCCAGCAGCAGTGCCCGGGGGCGCCGTAGCGTCGCCAGTACGCCCTGCCGGCCGAGCCGCACCGCCTGCTTCCAGGTCTGCTCCAGCAGCTCGTCGGCATCCACGCCGCACCCTTCCAGGACCAGCGCCTCGGCGAGATCGCTGTGCCAGCGCCGGATCGCCGGATCGCCCTGCCCCTGCGCGAGTTCCAGGTCCCGCACCCGCCGCAGCACGGGCAGGGCCGCCCCGGACTCGCCCGCGACCAGCCGGACATGGCCCTCCGCGTGCAGGGCGCGGGGCAGGAAGAGCCGGTCGGCGTCGTCCTCGGCGTGCCGGCGCGCCTGTTCCGCCGCCACCAGCGCCTCGCCCGGGTCACCGCCCGCCGCCCTGGCCACCGCCAGCGCGTGCCAGGCCGGCCCCTGGCTGAACCCGGCCCGCGCGGCGACGTCCAGGCTCTGCGCGGCCAGGTCCAGCGCGCGGGCGCAGCGCCCCCGGTGCACCTCGACCAGCGCGAGCGAGGCCAGGCACTGGCTGAGGCTCTCCGTGCTGCCCCGGGTTCGCACCGTGTAGACGAGGGCGCGCATCTCGGCGCGCGCGTCGTCCAGCCGGTCGTGCAGCAGATGACGGCGGGAGCGGACGAAGGCCGGCCCGTTGTGGTCGTAGAGCGCCCGGTGGTCGGCCCGCGAGGTCAGCGCGGCCCGCAGCGTGTCCTCCGCCTCGGGCAGACCGAGGTAGAACTCCACGGCGGCCTGCAGCGTCAGGCCGAGCTGATGGGTCCGCCAGTCGTCCGCCTCCCGCGACAGCCGGGCCGCCCGGACGGCGTGCGGGTGCGCCCGCACGGCGGAACCCTCGGCCACCCAGGCCTGCCAGGCGAGCCGGTAGTGCACCTGGGCCAGCAGGTCGGGACAGCACTCGGCGTCCCGCAGCGCGTACCGGAGCACGTTGGCCACCTCGGCGACGGCCTGGCCGCTGGAGTCGATGATCGCCATCCAGGCGCGGATCCGGTCCGCCGGGTTCCGGCAGTCGCGCAGCGCGTGGTGGGCGAGGCGCCGCACCAGCGGGTAGTCGCCGGCGGCGAGCGCGTCCTCCGCCGCCGTCAGCAGCCGGTCGACGCTGTCGGCGCCCGTGCCCGGGGTCAGCTCGGCCGCGCTCAGCCCCAGCTGCGCGGCGTTCGCGCGGGCACCCCGGCGGCGGGCGATCGCGGCCGCCTCCGACAACAGGGCGGCGAGCGCCGCGTCCTCGCCGGTGGCGAGCGAGGCGAGCTGCTGGGCCCGCTCCACCGGATCGGTCGCGGCGTCGGCGAGCGCCCGGTGGACCCGGGCCCGCTCCTCGGCGCCGGCCTCCTCGTACAGCAGGACCGCCGTCAGCGGCTGCGTGAACCGGACCGGCCCGTCGCCCACCGGCGCCACGAGACCCAGCCGTACGGCCTCCCGCAGATCGTCGGCCGCGCCGGCGAACCCGGCCCGGCGCAGCAGCGCCGCCGTCGGGTAGGCCGCCGCGCCCGCCGCCAGCAGGGTCCGGCGGGCGGCGGCCCCGAGAGCGGCCAGCCAGTCGTGGAGATACGGCCGCAGCGCCTCCGGCAGGGGCGGCACCGACGCCGGAGTCAGCGGCCTGCCCCACACCGGGCTGCCGTCGTCCTGGCAGGTGCGGGCCAGCTCCAGCGCGAACCGGGGATTGCCGCCGGCGGCCCGCCGGACCCGCGCGGCCATCTGCCTCGGCCAGCGCATGCCGTGTGCCGCGAGCACCTCGGCGATCTCCGGCTCCGTCATGGGCGGCACCGCGAGCGTGGTCGCCGGCCCGGGACACAGCCGCACGGCACGGTCCACGGCGTCGGGGGACTCGCCGTGCCGCCCCACGTCCGCGTCGTGCGGGGGCGCCGTCCCGGCCGCCTGGGGCCGCGGGTGTACGGCCCCGGCGCCCGGGTCGGTGCGGACGGCCGCCGCGACCGCGAGCCGGCCGCCGGTGCTGCGCCGGGCGACGAAGGACAGCGCGTCCGCGCTCGGTTCGTCCAGCCACTGCGCGTCGTCGACGACCAGCAACAGCGGGCACGGCCGCGCGAGTTCGGTGAACACCCGCAGCAGCGCCAGGTGCAGCGTGAGCAGCTGCTCGCCCCCCTCCGGGCGAGCAGTGCCCGCGCCCCTGCGCAACACCCCGTCCAGCAGGGCGCGTTCGGGGTCCCAAAGGTGATCCAGTTCCTCGTCCCGGACCTGGGCCATGAGGTCGATCAGCCCCAGGTGGGGGAGTCGACGGTCGGAGCGGGCCGGTGCGCAGCGCAGCACCCGGTGGCCGCTCGCCGCGCACTCCTCGGCGAGTGCCGACAGCAGCGTGGACCGGCCGGCGCCCAGGTGTCCGGTGAGCACCAGGCCGCCCGCGGCGAGCGCGGCCCGCGCCCGCGCGAGGACGGCCGGACGGCCGGCGGCAGCGGCCGCCGGCCGTGGCTCAGGCACGGCCCGCGCCGAGCGGGCCACCGGGACCGGGCCGGTGCCGGTGGCGTCGCCGGCGCCGGGTCGGGTCGCTCATGGGTCCCATGGGTCCCTCCCCTTCGTGAGTGCGTCGGGGCCGCCCCGCCGGACGGGACGGACTGTACGACCTTGAACCAACGGGGTCACCCCCTGAGCGGGCTCAGCCGTCGATGCGGTGCCGGTCCCAGAACGACGTCAGGTCGGTGCTCGTCAGCGCCTGTGCCGCCGCCTTGAACTCGGCGGTGGTGGAGACGCCGTACCAGTGGGCCTGCGCGTAGTCGTGCAGCAGCTTCTGCATCGCGCTGTCGCCGAGGACGCGGCGCAGGTCGTGCAGGGCGCACTTGCCGTAGCCGTAGACGACGGTGGAGTACCGGGCGGAGTGGGCGTCCCAGTACGCCATCGAGTTGGTGATCGCCTCGTCGCCGGACGCCCAGGAGACGTTGTTCCAGCAGCCGGAGCCGTCCTTGCCGAGGGCGAGGTCGGTTGCGTAGTCGGTGAACGACTCGTCCAGCCACGGGTGGTTGTACTCGTCGTCGCCGACGATGCCGTAGAACCACTGGTGGGCGAGTTCGTGCGTGAGCGCCGTGCGGTCGACCAGGTCGAGGACGAAGCCGGGGTACTCCATGCCGCCGAACCAGAAGCCGTTGTCGAGGACCGCGTCCACCTCGCCGTACGGGTAGGCCCCGAAGCGCTGTCCGTGCGCGTCGATCGCGGACTCGGCCACGCTCAGCATGCTCTGCAGGTCGGACGAGCCGATGCCGTCCACGCCGTAGACGTTGACCTTCGTGCCGTCCTGCGCCGTGCCCGACACCTTGCTGAACGGGCCGGCCGCCCAGGCGAAGTCGCGCACCGACCTGGCGGTGGCCCGGGTGACGGTGCGCCCGGCGGACCCGGGAGTGTCCACGGAGGTGCCGGTGGCCGGGACGGACAGCGCGGTCGGGTGGTCGAGGGTGACGTCGAAGTCGGCGGCCAGGGAGTAGAAGGACTCGCCGTTGTTCGTGTACGCGTCCAGGTGCCAGCCGTCGCCGTCGTGGACCGCGAGGACCGGCAGGGCGTTGCCGAGGAAGTCGAACTGCCCGTCGTGGCCGAACCGGTCGGCGCCGCTGGGCACGTCGATCGCCAGGTCGAAGCCGACCGTGCCGCTCTGTCCCTGCGCGAGCGGGGCCGGCAACGTGACCTTGAGCGCCGTGCAGTTCACCGACAGCGCGGCCGGGGTGCCGCCGGTCACGTGCGTCACCGCGATCGGCGTGGTCGGGCAGCTTCCGTGGGCGTTGTCCCACAACCGCAGGTACACCTCGTTCAGCGGGTCGGCCGAGGCGTTGGTGAAGGTCACGCTCTCGTGCCCGCTCCAGTGCGCGCCGGTGGAGTCGCTGCTCAGCGAGGCGGTGTACGACGGCTTCGCGGGCGTCCGGACGGAGTCGCCGGTCGGGGGCGGGGTCGTGCCGCCACCGGAGGTGTCCAGGGCGACGTCGTCGAGGACGAAGCTGGTCTGGGCGCCGGAGTCCTCGCTGCCGGTGAAGGAGACGGTGACGGTCTGCCCGGCGAACGAGGACACGTCCACGGTCTTCCTCACGTACCCGGCGGCCGCGTCCAGGTTGGAGTACGTGGCGAGGGTCGTCGTACCCACCTTGGCGGTGAGCTTGTCGTACGCGGTGGACGAGGTCGTTTCGTCCGTGTCGACGTGCAGATAGAAGCTGAGCGAGGCCGTGGTGCAGCCGGCCGGGATCGTCACGCTCTGCGAGACGGTGTCGGTGTGGGTGGAGCCGTATCCGTCCAGCCAGGCGAAGTGGCTGCCCGCGTGGGCGCTCTGCCCGCCGGCGTCGGTGATCACACCGCTGCTCGCCGACCAGGGTGACGTGCCGTTCTCGAAACCGCCGTTGCCGACCAACTGCGCGCAGGCCGGGTCGGCCGCCCGCGCGTCCGGCGCGGGCGCCGCCACGGCCAGCCCGCCGGCCGCGACGATCACACAGGCGCCGGTCGCCCAGGTGAGGAGTCTTCGTCTCATGGTGTCTTCCTGTCCTCTCGGGACGGGGTGGGGGAGACGGGCCGCCCCTGGGGAGAGAGACCGTGTGAGGCAGGTCCGGGCGGCACCACGAGGAGTCTGAGAGCCACCGCCCCGCCGCGGAAGCGGCGCACGGCGGCCGTAGGGATATCCCTACGGCCACGAAGGGAGCGTGACCGGCGGGGGACGAGCCCGGTCGCCGCCTGCGCGGAGCCCGGCGCGAGCCGGGAAGCGGCCGGCTCAGGTCGTGTGAGCGGCCGGAGCCTGGCGCGAGCCGGGAAGCGGCCGGCTCAGGTCGTGTAGTCGGCGTTGAGCTTCACGTAGCCCTCGGTGAGGTCGCAGCCGTAGACGGTGAACGCGCCGTCGCCGATGCCGAGGTCCACCCGGATGACCACCTCGTCGCCGGTCAGATACCGTGCCGCCCGCTCCAGCAGCGCGTCGCCCGGCTCCTCCGGGTGCATGGGGAGGTCGCCGAACCAGATCCGCACCCGGGGCGGCTCGATGTCGGTCTCGTCCTCCAGCTTGCCGACGGCCATCGCGACCCGCCCCCAGTTGGGGTCGGCCCCGTGCACGGCCGTCTTCACCAAGGGCGAGTTGACCACGCTCTTGCCCACCCGTTTGGCCTGGGCGTCGTCGCGGGCCCCGGTGACCTGGACCTCGATGAGCTTGGCGGCACCCTCGCCGTCGGCGGCGATGTCGCGGACGAGGTGCAGGGCGACGGTGTACAGCGCCTGCTCGAACCCGTCGAGGCCGACGGGACCGGCCAGGCCGTTGGCGAAGATCGCGGCCGTGTCGCTGGTGGAGGTGTCGGTGTCGATGCTCAGGGCGTTGAACGTCCGGTCCATCACCCGGCGGAACACGGCGTCGAGTTCGGCGGCCGGGATGTCCGCGTCGGTGAAGAAGAAGGTCAGCAGGGTGGCCATGTTCGGCTCGATCATGCCCACGCCCTTGGCGATGCCGGCGAGCACGGCGTCACCGACCCGCACGGCCAGGTACTTGGGCCGGGTGTCCGTCGTCATGATGGCCGCGGCCGCCGCGGCGAGGTCCGCCTCCGGGAACGGCCAGGACAGCGCGTCGAGTCCGGACCGGATGCTGTCCATGGGGTAGGGCCGGCCGATCACCCCGGTGGAGCCGATGACCAGTTCCTCGGGGTCGACGCCGGCGATCTCGGCGACCCTGCGGCGCACCTCGGCCGCGTTGGCCGCGCCCGCACCGCCGGTGGCGACGTTGGCGTTCCGGGAGAGCACGACCATCCCCCGGCTCCGCTGCCGGGCCGCCGCCGCACGGCTGAGGACGACGCTCGGTCCCGCGAACCGCGAGCGGGTGAACACGGCGGCGGACCGGGCGGGCACCTCGGAGACGACGGCCGCGAAGTCGTCCTCGACGTCCTTGAGTCCCATGTTCCTGGTCACGCTGCGGAAGCCCCGGGGTGAATGAATGAGCATGCTGGTAACCGTACATTCACTCGCTCGGGTCGGCCATGTATTTGGGTAAACATCGCACCAGGAACGCAGTTTGAGCACCTGCGTGAGATCAAGGATGCCTGCATAAACATGCAGTGGTGAGGTGTCGGCGACGGCACCGCGCGGCTCCCCTCCCCACGACCGGCCGCTGCCGGGCCGGTTCCGATCTTTGGACATGTCGCGCGTGAGGCGGGCCAGGCGTGGTATGCGTGGAAGAGGAAACAAAGGTTTTACCCACCGCAGTCCGCCGCCATGCGTCCGCCGGTCAGATTTTCTTCCCCCACGGGGCTGAACTTTTCCGGATCCCGCTCAGCCGACCGGCCGGGCGTCCTACCCTTCAGAGGGTGAAGCAATTGATGTCCCTAGAGTCCGAGGCCGACCTCCCCGGGGATGTGCTCCCCGGTGTGCTGAGCGAATCGCTGCACGCCGAACTCGTCGCCTTCCGCCGCGACTTGCACATGCACCCCGAACTGGGCAACCAGGAGTTCCGTACGACCGCCGCCATCAAGGAGCGGCTGGAGAAGGCCGGGCTCCGCCCCCGCGTCCTCGCCTCGGGAACCGGGCTCATCTGTGACATCGGACTGGCCGAGGGGGAGCGGTCCGCCGTCCCGCTGCTCGCCCTGCGCGCCGACATCGACGCCCTGCCCATCCCCGACACCAAGGCCGACTGCCCCTACCGGTCGACCGTGCCCGACCGTGCCCACGCCTGCGGCCACGACGTGCACACCAGTGTGGTCCTCGGTACCGGGATCGTCCTCGCCCGGCTGCACGAAGAGGGACTGCTGCCGCGCCCGGTGCGGCTGATCTTCCAGCCCGCCGAGGAGGTGCTGCCCGGCGGTGCCGCCGACGCCATCGCGTGCGGGGCGCTGGACGGGGTGGGGCGGATCCTCGCCGTGCACTGCGACCCGCGCGTCGACGCCGGCAGGGTGGGGCTCCGCGTCGGCCCCATCACCAGCGCCTGCGACCGGCTGGAGATCGCGCTCGACGGGCCCGGCGGCCACACCGCCCGCCCGCACCTGACCACCGACCTGGTCACGGCCGCCGCCCGCGTCGTCACCGACGTGCCGGCGCTGGTCGCCCGGCGCGTGGACACCCGTGCGGGACTCGTCGTCACCTGGGGCCGCGTCGAGTCGGGCCACGCGCCGAACGTCATCCCGCAGCACGCCGAACTGTCCGGCACCGTCCGCTGCCTCGACCTGGACGCCTGGCGGGAGGCCCCCGACATCGTGCACGCGGCCATCGACGAGGTCGCCACGCTGCACCGGGCCAAGTCGGAGATCAACTACGTGCGCGGTGTGCCGCCCGTCGTCAACGACCGGGGGGCCACCGAGCTGCTGCGCAAGGCGATGGTCGCGCGGCGCGGGATGCGGTCCGTGGAGAACACCGAGCAGAGCCTGGGAGGCGAGGACTTCTCCTGGTACCTGGAGCACGTGCCCGGCGCGATGGCCCGCCTCGGGGTCCGTACCCCCGGCGACCCTCGGGTCCGCGATCTGCACCAGGGTGACTTCGACGCCGACGAACACGCGATCACCGTCGGCGTGGAGATGTTCACGGCAGCGGCCTTCCTGGACGACCCGAGCGTCTGAAAAACCGGATCTCGCCCCCGCCGCCCCTTCCCCTCCCGACCTCGGGGGCAAGCCCCCGGACCCCCTTGCGCAGTTCCCCGCGCCCCTTTTAGGGGCGCGGGGAACTGCGCGACCGGCCACGGCGCACCCGCACATCCCCACTCGTTCCCCCGGCCGGCGCAACACGCTCCCCAGCCGTTCGTGCACGCTGCGCGACACCCCCCTTCCACCCGCGGATCGCGGAGTTCACGCACCGTTTGCCTCTATTCGATAACGGCGTCGCGAGAGGTGTTTTTCTGACATCTACGCGCGTTACGATGCCGCGAAGCCGACGCCGCCGGGGCGTCTCGGCCCGAGCACTGGCATGGTGCTCACATCAAGCGCCGACACGGCGCTCAGGTCAGGTGAAGGAGCCTTCCCGTGCGCCGGGTAGCCAAGCTTTCCGCTGCGGTTGTCGCATCCGCAGCTCTCGCCATGTCTGCCACCGCGTGTGGCAGCACCTCCTCCGACAACTCCTCCTCGTCCTCGTCCTCCGGCGGCGGCAAGGGTGTCAAGATCGGCCTCGCCTACGACGTCGGCGGCCGTGGTGACCGCTCCTTCAACGACTCCGCCGCCCGCGGTGCCGACAAGGCCGAGAAGGAGTTCGGCGGCTCGATCAAGGAGCTGACCGCCAAGACCTCCGACACCGAGGCCGACCGTGAGCAGCGGCTGACGGACCTCGCGGACGCCGGCTACAACCCGATCGTGGCCGTCGGCTTCTCCTATGCCACCGCGATGGGCAAGGTCGCCGCGAAGTACCCGAAGACCAGCTTCGGCATCGTCGACTCGGTCGTGGACGCCAAGAACGTCGACAGCATCACCTTCACCGAGGAGCAGGGCTCCTACCTGGCCGGTGTCGCCGCCGCGCTGAAGACCAAGAAGGACCACGTCGGCTTCATCGGCGGTGTCGACACCCCGCTGATCAAGAAGTTCGAGGCGGGCTACGTCCAGGGCGTGCACGACACCAACGCCAAGGTCAAGGTCGACGTCCAGTACCTGACGCACGGCTCCGACCTGTCCGGCTTCTCCAGCCCCGACAAGGGCAAGGCCGCCGCGCAGGGCATGCTCGACAAGGGCGCCGACGTCATCTACACGGCGGCCGGCTCCTCCGGCAACGGCGCGATCGAGGCCGTCAACGGCACCAAGGGCGCCTGGGCGATCGGCGTGGACTCCGACCAGTACAACATCCCGGGTCTGGCCAAGTACAAGAGCTCGATCCTGACCTCGATGGTCAAGAACGTCGACGTCGGCGTCTACGACTTCATCAAGTCCGTGCACGACGGCAAGCCGCTGACCGGCAACCAGGTCTACTCGCTGGCCAAGGGCGGCGTGAAGCTGGCCACCAGCGGTGGCTTCATCGACGACATCCAGCCCAAGCTGGACGCCGCGAAGAAGAAGATCGTCGACGGCTCCATCAAGGTCAAGACCACCCCGTGACCTGATGCGTCCGACCCCGGCGGGACCCCGACCGGTCCCGCCGGGCCCCGGCTCGGCGCAGGGGAGCGTTCCCAGCCCTCAGGGCCTGTACGCGACGCCCCTCGCCGAGCCATAACAATGTGTCAACTCTACGCGTGTAGCGCGGAGTTGTCGCGCTAGCGTCGCCGACGCCTGCCCTCCCCTACGCAGCCCCTTTCCCCGAGGAGAGTGCGCCATCAACGCGTCCAGCCCTCCCGCTGCCGTCGAACTGCGCGGCATCACCAAGCGCTTCCCCGGCGTCGTCGCCAACCGCGACATCGACATCACCGTCCGCACGGGCACCGTCCACGCCCTGTGCGGCGAGAACGGCGCCGGCAAGTCCACCCTGATGAAGATCCTCTACGGCATGCAGCAGCCGAACGAGGGCACCATCACCGTGAACGGCGAGCGGGTCGCCTTCAAGACCCCCGCCGACGCCATCGCCTGCGGCATCGGCATGGTGCACCAGCACTTCATGCTCGCCGACAACCTCACCGTCCTGGAGAACGTGGTCCTCGGCGCGGAGAAGCTGTACGGCATCGGCGGCAAGGCGCGGGGAAAGATCAAGGAGATCTCCGAGGCGTACGGACTGAACGTCCGCCCGGACGTCCTCGTCGAGCAGCTGGGCGTCGCCGACCGCCAGCGCGTGGAGATCCTCAAGGTCCTCTACCGCGGCGCCAAGACCCTGATCCTCGACGAGCCCACCGCCGTCCTCGTGCCGCAGGAGGTCGACGCCCTCTTCGACAACCTGCGCGAGCTGAAGGCCGAGGGCCTCACCGTCATCTTCATCTCCCACAAGCTGGGCGAGGTGCTGTCCGTCGCCGACGAGATCACCGTCATCCGGCGGGGCACCACCGTCGGCACCGTCGAGCCGAGGTCGACCACCACCAAGCAGCTCGCCGAACTGATGGTCGGCAGCGAACTGCCCACCCCGCAGACCTCGGAATCCACCGTCACCGACGCCCCCATGCTGGACGTCGCCGGACTGCACCTGGCGCAGACCGACCTCGACGGCATCGAGCGCGTCATCCTCGACCAGATCTCCCTGACCATCCACAAGGGCGAGGTCCTCGGCATCGCCGGCGTCGAGGGCAACGGCCAGTCCGAACTGGTCGAGGCGATCATGGGCATGCGGCAGCCGGACGCCGGCACCATCACCCTCGACGGCACCGACATCTCCCAGGACGCCACCCGCCGCCGCCGCGAGGCCGGCATCGGGTACATCCCCGAGGACCGCCACCGCCACGGCCTCCTGCTGGAAGCCCCGCTGTGGGAGAACCGCATCCTCGGCCACGTCACCGAGAAGCCCAACTCGCGCGGCGGACTCCTCGACCCCCGGGCCGCCCGCACCGACACCGAGCGGATCGTGCAGGCGTACGACGTCCGCACCCCCGGCATCGAGGTCACCGCGGCCTCCCTGTCCGGCGGCAACCAGCAGAAGCTGATCGTCGGCCGCGAGATGAGCCACAGCCCCAAGCTGCTCATCGCCGCCCACCCCACCCGCGGTGTGGACGTCGGCGCGCAGGCCGCGATCTGGGACCACATCCGCGAGGCCCGCCGCGAGGGCCTGGCCGTGCTGCTGATCTCGGCCGACCTGGACGAGCTGATCGGCCTGTCCGACACCCTGCGGGTGATGTACCGCGGCCGCCTGGTCGCCGACGCCGACCCCGCCACCATCACCCCCGAGGAGCTGGGCTCCGCCATGACGGGCGCCGCGGCCGGCCACCTGGAGCATGGCGAGCAGACGGACCCGGAGCAGACGGGCGGCCCGGAGCAGACAGAGGACGACGAGCGATGAACAAGCTGACCGCACGGATCGACAAGGAGCGGCTGCTCCTCGGGATCGCCGCCCCGCTGCTGGCGATCGTCGCCGCGATCATCGTCACCACCCTGGTGATCCTCGCCACCGGCAAGAACCCGGGCCCCGCCTTCAGCGACATGCTGAACTACGGCTCCGCCAGCGACAGCCAGGTCTACATCCTCAACAAGGCGACGACCTACTACCTCGCGGGCGTCTCGGTGGCCATCGGCTTCCGGATGAACCTGTTCAACATCGGTGTCGACGGCCAGTACCGGCTCGCCGCGTTCTTCGCCGCCGTCCTCGGCGGCGCGCTCGCCGTGCCCGGCTGGCTCGCCATCCCGCTGATCATCATCTGCGCCATGGCGACCGGCGCCGTGTGGGCGGGCATCGCCGGTGTCCTCAAGGTGACCCGAGGGGTCAGCGAGGTCATCTCCACGATCATGCTGAACTCGATCGCCACCGCGATCATCGCCTACCTGCTCCAGCCCGGAAAGCTCGGCGAACTCCAGCAGGGCGGCACCCTGGTCTCCACCAAGCCGCTGCCGCACGCCTCGTTCCTGCCGAACATCAACGCCGGCCCGGCCGGCTCGGTCGACAGCCTGATCATCCTCGCCGTCCTCGTCGGCGTCGCCTACTGGTTCGTCCTCGGCCGCACCCGCTTCGGCTTCGACCTGCGCACCGTCGGCCAGTCCGAGACGGCCGCCGCCGCGAGCGGTGTCGGCGTGAAGAAGATGGTCGCCACCAGCATGATCATCTCCGGTGCGGTGGCCGGCCTGGTCGGCCTGCCCACGCTGCTCAACGAGAGCCACCAGTTCGACAACAGCTTCCCCGCGGGCATCGGCTTCACCGGCATCGCGATCGCGCTCCTCGGCCGCAACCATCCCATCGGCATCGCGCTCGCCGCCCTGCTCTGGGGCTTCCTGGAGCGCACCACCAACCACCTGGAGTTCCAGGGCTACGACAAGGAGATCCTCGGCGTCATCCAGGGCGTCATCGTCCTCTGCGTCGTCATCGCCTACGAAGTCGTACGCCGCTACGGCCTCAAGCGCCAGCAGCAGCGGGTCGGCGCCGAACTCGCCGCCCAGGCCGCCGCCCCGACGAAGAAGCAGGAGGTGGCGTGATGACTGCCACGATGACCGACGCGCCGCCGCCCGCGGCGCCCAAGGCGGACGCCGCGGCCACCCGTTCGGGCCGCTCCCTCGGCCAGATCCTCATGCTCGTCGCCGGCGCGCTGATCCTCGTCGCCGCGATCCGCATGATCACCGGCTCCGACCAGCTCGACTCCGCCGGACAGGTCAGCGCCGCGCTGGGCCTGGCCGTACCCATCGGCCTCGCCGGACTCGGCGGCCTGTGGGCCGAGCGGGCCGGCGTGGTCAACATCGGCCTCGAAGGCATGATGATCCTCGGCACCTTCGGCGCCGGCTGGATCGGCTGGCAGACCAGCCCCTGGCTCGGCCTGCTGTGCGGCATCGGCTTCGGCGTCCTCGGCGGCCTGCTGCACGCCGTCGCCACCGTCACCTTCGGCGTCGACCACATCGTCTCCGGTGTCGCGATCAACCTGCTCGCGCTCGGCGCCACCCAGTACCTCGCCAAGATCTTCTTCGCCACCGGCAAGGCCGCGGAGGCGGGCGGCGACCCCAAGCAGTCCCCGCCCGTGGACTCGCTGCCCAACGTCACGGTGCCCGGCCTCTCCGACGCTCTCGCGTCGATCGAGAAGCACCACTGGTTCTTCGTCTCCGACATCGCCGGCATCCTCGGCGGCCTCGTCACCAACCTGTCCGTGGTCACGATCCTCGCCGCCGTCCTGTTCGTCGGCAGTTGGTGGATCCTGTGGCGCACCCCGTTCGGCCTGCGGCTGCGCTCCTGCGGCGAGAACCCGACCGCCGCGGAGTCCCTCGGCGTCGACGTCTACCGCTACAAGTACGCGGCCGTGGCCGTCTCCGGCGGCCTCGCCGGACTCGGCGGTGCCTTCCTCTCCCTGGTCACCTCGCACATCTACCTGGAGAACCAGACCGGCGGCCGCGGCTACATCGGCCTCGCGGCGATGATCTTCGGCAACTGGCGTCCCGGCGGCCTCGCCATGGGCGCCGGCCTGTTCGGCTACTCCGACGCGCTCCAGCTGCGCAACGGCGGCGTCACCGTGCACGCCCTGCTCCTGCTGCTGGTCGTCCTCCTCGCCGTTCTGGCCGGCTGGAAGCTGTACCGCAAGGCGCTGTGGCAGGGGGTCATCAGCGCCGTCATGGCCGCGCTGGTCCTCGTCTGGTACCTGTTCACCGACGAGGTCCCGGGCGACTTCGTGGGCGCGACGCCGTACGTCGTCACGCTCCTCGTGCTGTCCCTGTCCGCCCAGCGGCTGCGCATGCCGAAGGCGGACGGCATGCGGTACCGGAAGGGCCAGGGCAAGTGACCGCCGCGGACCCGGCGGCCGGATTCGACTGGGAGGCGCTGCGCGCCGAGGCCCGGGACGCCATGTCCCACGCCTACGCCCCCTACTCCGGCTACCCGGTCGGCGTGGCGGCCCTCGTCGACGACGGCCGCACCGTCACCGGCTGCAACGTGGAGAACGCCTCCTACGGCCTCGGCCTGTGCGCCGAGTGCGGCCTGGTCTCCCAGCTGCAGCGCACCGGAGGCGGCCGCCTCACGCACTTCACCTGCGTGAACGGCGCGGGCGAGCTGCTCGTGCCGTGCGGCCGCTGCCGCCAGCTGCTGTACGAGTTCGGCGGCCCCGGACTGCTCCTGGACACCCCCGGCGGGATCCTCCCGCTCTCCGAGATGCTCCCGCAGGCCTTCGGCCCGGACCACCTCACCAAGTAACTCCGGTACGGCCCCTCCGCCCCGCGCGGCAGGGGCCGTACAGTTCCACACCCCCGGAAGGGAAAGCCATGGCCATGGACGCCATCTCCGTCATCCGCAGCAAGCGGGACCGCGGCGAGCTGACCGACGAGCAGATCGACTGGGTCATCGACGCGTACACCCGCGGCGAGGTCGCCGACGAGCAGATGTCCGCGCTCGCCATGGCGATCCTGCTCAACGGCATGAACCGGCGCGAGATCGCCCGCTGGACGGCGGCCATGATCGCCTCCGGTGAGCGCATGGACTTCTCCTCCCTGTCCCGCCCCACGGCCGACAAGCACTCCACGGGCGGCGTCGGCGACAAGATCACCCTCCCGCTGGCCCCCCTGGTCGCGGCCTGCGGCGCGGCCGTCCCCCAGCTCTCCGGCCGCGGCCTCGGCCACACCGGCGGCACCCTGGACAAGCTGGAGTCGATCCCGGGCTGGCGCGCCCTGCTCTCAAACGAGGAGATGCTCTCGGTGCTGGACGGCACGGGCGCGGTGATCTGCGCGGCCGGCGACGGGCTCGCCCCCGCCGACAAGAAGCTGTACGCCCTCCGGGACGTCACCGGCACGGTGGAGGCGATCCCGCTGATCGCCTCCTCCATCATGTCCAAGAAGATCGCCGAGGGCACCGGCTCCCTGGTCCTGGACGTCAAGGTCGGCTCGGGCGCCTTCATGAAGACCCTGGACGACGCCCGAGAACTGGCCTCCACGATGGTCGGCCTCGGCACCGACCACGGCGTGAACACGGTCGCCCTCCTCACCGACATGTCCACCCCCCTCGGCCTCACCGCCGGCAACGCCCTGGAGGTCCGCGAGTCGGTCGAGGTCCTGGCCGGCGGCGGCCCCGCCGACGTCGTCGAACTGACCCTCGCCCTGGCCCGCGAGATGCTCGACGCCGCCGGGGTGAAGGACGCCGACCCGGCGAAGGCCCTCGCGGACGGCTCCGCGATGGACGTCTGGCGCCGCATGATCACCGCCCAGGGCGGCGACCCCGACGCGGCCCTCCCCACCTCCCGCGAACAGCACGTCGTCAAGGCGAGCGCCTCCGGCGTCCTGACCCGCCTCGACGCCTACGACATCGGCATCGCCGCCTGGCGCCTCGGCGCCGGCCGCGCCCGCAAGGAGGACCCGGTCCAGGCCGGAGCAGGCGTGGAACTCCACGCCAAGCCCGGCGACACCGTCACCGCGGGCCAGCCCCTCCTCACCCTCCACACCGACACCCCGGACCGCTTCGACTACGCCCTTCAGGCGGTCGCGGGCTCCTACGCCATCGCAGCCCCGAACACCCCGTTCACGCCGTCCCCGGTGGTGCTGGAACGTATCGCCTGAACAGGGGTTTTTCCTTTCGAGTGAACGGGGCCGGTAGACCACCACCGGTCCCGTTCGGCATGCTTGGATCGGTGACGCACCGATAGGAGACCGCCATGAGCGCACTCACCGTGAGCCAGGATCCCGACCAGAGCTGGGACGACCTCGTCCGGTTCTGGGAGGAGATGGAATGGCCCGAGGGCAGCAAGGTGGAGATCATCGAGGGGATCATCACCGTGTCACCTGCTCCCGCCCCGCGCCACAACGTGATCGCGGCCCGTATCCAGCGTCGCCTCTACTCAGTGATCCCCGAGGACTGGGAGATCTTCCAGACACTGGCGATCGCTGTTCCCTCCCGTCTGGGCATGCTCATCCCGGACCTGGTCGTAGCTCCTTTGCCGGAGTGCGCGGAATCGGACACACACGTTCCAGCCGCCCTCGCCGAACTGGTCGTCGAGGTGACCTCCAAGTCCAACGCGCGCCACGACCGCATCAGCAAGCCGGCCGCCTACGCCACTGCGGGAATCCCGCTGTACCTGCTGGTCGACCGCTGGGCCCCCGATGGCCCCACCGTGACGCTGTACGGAGAGCCGAAGGGGGATGTCTACCGACCCCTGAGCACCGCCAAGTTCGGCGAGCCCGTCAAACTGCCCGCTCCCTTCGGCGTGGTGATCGACACAAGCGAGTTTCCCGTCGACTGACAGTCCTCACCCCAGCACCGCCGCCACCCCCACCAGCACCGGCACCGACACCACCGTGGACAGCAGGATGGACTCGCGGGCCAGGGATTCGGCGACGTGGTAGCGCTTGGCGTAGGTGAAGAGGTTCTGGGCGGCGGGGAGCGCCGAGGTGACGACCACGTCGAGGAGGGGGGCGCCGTGGAGGCCGAAGACGGCACTGGCCAGGGCCCAGGCCGCCAGGGGCTGGCCGACTGACTTCAGGGCCACGGAGAGCAGGACCAGGTTGCGGTCCCGGCCCCGGCCGGGGGCCGCGCTGCCGTGCAGGGACATGCCGAACACCAGCAGGGCCGCCGGCACGGACATGTTGCCGATCAGGGTGAGGGGCTCCAGCACCGGGCCCGGAATGCGCCAGCCCGCCGCCGAGACGACCACGCCCGACAGGGAGCCCACCGCTATCGGATTGCGCAGCGGGGTCAGCGCCCGCCGCCACGCGGAGCCCTTCTCGCCCATGCCGGACAGGTCCAGCACCGTGAGCGCGACCGGCGTGACCAGGACGACCTGGAACAGCAGGACCGGCGCCACCAGGGACGCGTCGCCCAGGACGTACGCGGCGATGGGAATCCCCAGGTTGCCCGAGTTGACGTAACCGGAGCACAGGGCGCCGATCGTGGTCCGGCCCATGCCCCAGTGCCGTACCGCGCCCACCGCCAGGAACACACCGGAGACGGCCACCGTGCTCAACGCGGTCACCAGCAGCCGGCTGGAGAACAGCAGCGTCAGATCGGCCTTCGCGAGGGTCGTGAAGAGCAGGGCCGGACCGGCCACCGTGAACGCCAGCCGCGTCAGCACCTCCCCGGCCTGCTCACCGAGCAGCCCGCGCCACCCGAGCACATAGCCCACCCCGATGACGACCGCGATCACTGCGAACCCGCTCAAGACCCCCTGCACGCCCCAACCCTCCGGGGCGCGGCCCCGCCAGGTCAATGTGATCCTCGCCGGACCCCGGCCGATGAGTTCCGCCCCTCACGGCGGTCTACCGGACGTGGATGCCAGGACACCGCCCGTGCTCGTGCTGCCCGGCCCCGGTCCGCTCGCGCGGGACGAGGTGGCGGGCTGGTGTGCCGCCGTGGGGGAGCTGGTGGCGGGCGGCGGTGTCGTGGTGTGCGACGTCGGGGCGGTCAGGGCGCCGGGGCTGGGGGCCGTCGAGGTGCTGGCCCGGCTGCAGCTGGCCGCCCGGCGCGGCGGCGGGCGGATCAGGCTGCGCGCACCCGCCCCCGGCCTACTCTCCCTGCTGGACCTCGTCGGGCTACGCCTCCAGGTGGAGGGGCAGGCCGAAGAGGGGGAACCAGCGCTCGCAGTCGAGGAAGCAGTGGAAACCGGTGATACGGCCCTCTGACAGCTCCAGCACCTGCACCGCCCACGGAGTGAAGCCGCCCGCCTCCTCGTCCGGCTTGTAGTGGGCGAAGCCCGGCAGCCCGTTCGCCGTGACCGGCAGCAGCCGGGAACCCGCGCAGGAGGCACCCAGCGTCGTCATGAAACCGGTGATGTCCGCCGGACCGCGCAGCCACAGGTCGAACGGCGGCATCGTCATCACCGCGTCCTCGTGCAGCAGCTCCGTCAGCGCCGACATGTCGTAGCCCTCGAACGCCTTCACATAGCGCTCCAGGAGCCTTTGCTGCTCCTCGTCCAGCGGATCGGACACCGCCCCGGCCGGCCCGGCGTCCCCGCGCTCGGCGAGCGTCGCCCGCGCCCGCTGCAACGCGCTGTTGACCGACGCGACCGTCGTCCCCAGCAGCTCGGCCACCTCGCTCGCCTTCCAGGCCAGCACCTCGCGCAGGATCAGCACCGCCCGCTGCTTGGGCGGCAGTTGCTGGAGGGCCGCCATGAACGCCAGCCGCACCGACTCCTTGGCGACGGCGGCCTCCGCCGGATCACCGGTCGTCGGCAGCACGCGCGCGTCCGGCACCGGCTCCAGCCACGTGTGGTCCGGGCGCGGCGCCAGGGCCGCCTGCGCGAGCGGCGTCGACTCCGTCAGGTCCATCGGCCGGGCCCGCTTGCTCCCGGCCGACAACATGTCCAGGCACACGTTCGTCGCGATCCGGTACAGCCACGATCGCAGCGACGAGCGGCCCTCGAACTTCTCGTAGCTCCGCCAGGCCCGCACCAGGGTGTCCTGCACCGCGTCCTCGGCCTCGAAGGACGAGCCGAGCATCCGGTAGCAGTACCCGGTCAGCTCGGTCCGGTGCTTCTCCAGTGCGACGTCCAGGTCCGCCGTCGCCGTGCCGTTGCCCATCGTCGTCCACCCGCCCCTGTGGCCGTCCCGCAGCGCCGGTGCGCTCGTTCAATGACAAGACGGACGCTACCGCGCCCCACTGACATTCGGCCTGCGGAACGGAGAAACAGCAGGTCAGCGCAGTGCCGTCGGCTCCGCGCCCGTCGCCGCCACCCGGGCCGCCCGGGAGCCGAGGACCGTGATCGCCACGACGCCCAGCACCGCCAGGCCACCGACCCCGACCGTGCCGCCCCAGCCGCCCGCGTGGAACGCCATCGCGCCCACCGTGCTGCCCGCGCTGGAACCGATGTAGTACGTCGACTGGTACAGCGCGGCGGCCTGGGCGCGGCCGTGCGTGGCCGTCTTGCTCACCGCCGACGACGCCACCGCGTGCCCCGCGAAGAACCCCGCCGTGATCAGCACCAGACCCAGCAGTACCAGCGGCAGTGAGCCGGCCAGGGACAGCAGCAGCCCCGCCGCCGTCGTTCCGGCCGCCAGGTACAGCGCGCCCCGGCGTCCGAGCCGGCCCACCAGGCGCCCGGCGGTCGACGCGGACACCGTCCCCACCAGGTAGACCAGGAAGACCGAGCCGACGATGCCCTGGGGGAGACCGAACGGCGCCCCCGTCAGGCGGTAGCCGATCACCGTGTAGACGCCGCCGAACACCACCATGAACAGCGCGCCGATCACGTACAGCCGGCGCAGCAGTGGGTCGGTCAGATGGCCGCGGACGGTACCGGCCAGCACCCGCGGCCGCAGCGAACCGGCCGTGAAGTGCCGCGGCGCCGGCAGCAGCAGCCGGAACGCCACCGCGCACCCCACCGCGATCACACCCACGACACCGACGGCGACCCGCCAGCCCCACGCCTGCGCGACCCAGCCGGTGATGACCCGGCCGCTCATCCCGCCCACGCTGTTGCCCGCGACGAACAGCCCGATCGCCGTGACCAGCGCCTTCGGCCGGACCTCCTCCGCCAGGTACGCCGTCGCCGACGCCGGCAGCCCGGCGAGCGCCGCGCCCTGCACCGCCCGCAGCGCCACCAGCGCCCCGATCGACGGCGCGAACGGCACCACCAGTCCCACGGCCACCGCGACGGCGAGCGACCCCGTCATGACCGTACGCCGGCCGAACCGCTCGGACAGGGCGCTCATCGGCAGCACGAACAGGGCCAGACCGCCGGTCGCCGCCGCCACCGTCCAGCTCGCCTCGCCCGCCGCGACCCCGAACTCACCGGAGATCAGCGGCAGCAGGGCCTGGGTGGAGTACAGCAGCGCGAACGTCGCGACACCGGCGAGGAAGAGGGCGAAGCTCATCCGGCGGTAGCCGGGACCGCCGGGGAACATGCGCGCGTCGACGGTCGCGGCGGGGTCGGAGTCGGGGACGGAGGCGGACGGTACGGCGCTCACGCGGGTGAGCGCCCCGGTACTGGCGGGAGACATGCCTCGAAGCTACGGACGGCCCGCTCATCCGTCCAATGCATGGAATCGTCATAATCGTTCCCATGCAGCATCAGCAGAGGTCACAGCCCCGCCTGTCACCGTCCGGTGACACAGAAGACATGGCGCTGTTGCTCGCGCCACGCCTCGCCCACTTCGCCGGGGTCGCCCGCACCGAACACGTCACCCGCGCCGCCCGGGACCTGAACGTCCCCCAGTCGACCCTGTCCCGCGCGATGGCCCGCCTGGAACAGGACCTCGGCGTCGACCTGTTCGCCCGGCACGGCCGTACCGTCTCCCTCACCCCCGCAGGCCGCACCTTCCTGGTATCGGTCGAGCGGGCCCTCGCCGAGATCGAGCGGGCCGCCGAGGAGGTCCGCGCCGACGCCGACCCGGCCACCGGCAAGGTCGCCTTCGGCTTCCTGCACACCATGGGCGCCGAGACCGTACCCGGCCTCCTGCACGCCTTCCGCGCCGACCACCCCCGTATCCGCTTCAGCCTCGTCCAGAACTACGGCGAGGCCATGCTGGAACGCCTCCGCGCCGGTGAACTCGACCTCTGCCTGACCTCCCCGGTCCCTGACGCCCCCGACCTCGTCGCCCGCCGGCTGGACGAACAGAAACTCCGCCTGGTCGTCCCCGCGGACCACTCCCTGGCCGCCCGGAGACGCATCCGCCTCGCCGAGGCCGCCGACGAAACCTTCGTCACCCTGGAACCCGGCTACGGCCTGCGCCGCATCACCGACGACCTCTGCAGCCAGGCCGGCTTCCGCCCCCGGGTCGCCTTCGAGGGCGAGGAGGCGGAGACGCTCCGCGGCCTGGTGGCGGCCGGCCTCGGCGTCGCCCTCCTCCCACCCCCCACGGTCCCCAGACCCGGCGTCGTGGAACTCACGGTCACCGCCCCCAAGGCAGCCCGAGAAATCGGCGTAGCCTGGCTCGCCGACCGCCCCGACACCCCACCCGTAGCCGCCTTCAAGAAGTTCCTCCTCTCAAAGAGAGGCCAACTACTACCCACCTAAGGGGCGCGGGGAACTGCGCGAGAAGCGACGACAACCCGCACCCGCCGAACAACCGACCGGGCAACGGCGCTACCGCCGCACCGACTTCCCGAACCCAGAAGCCAACGGCATCCGAAGCCCAATAGGAGGCGGAGCCGCAAGCGCGTCCTCGACCGGCCGAGACACCCGGCACCCGAACAACGCCCCCAGCACGAAGTCCACCGCCAGGCACCGCACTTCCTCCCGGTGCTGCCGCAACCCGTGCCCGTCCGAGTGGACCTCGAACCGGCACACGTCCCGGTTCGCCTTCTTCGCCCGCGCCGCCAGCCGGAACGACAGCTCGGGGTCGGTCCGTTCGTCGTTCGTGCCGTGCACGATCAGCACCCGCCGCCCCACCAGCTGCTTCACCGGCTCGGCCGGCGCGGCCACATCGTCCTCGGGCAGCCAGGGCGCGATGGCCACCACCGAGTTGACGGCCTCGTGCCCGGCCGAGCGGAGGGCCGCGCGGCCGCCCATGTCGAGTCCGACCAGGCACACGGGAACGTCGCCGTAGCGTCGTACGAGCTCGTCGACGGCCCAGGCCGCGTCGGCGGCGGGGTGCGCGTCGGTGCCGTTCCAGCCCCGGTAGCGGTAGTGGACGGGGTGGACGGCGAGCCCCTCCGGCCGCCCGGCGCGGGCGAGCCGGCGGCCGAGGGAGCGGATGTGGGCCGTCGCCCGGACGGCGGACGGCCGCCGGACGGAGGCCTCCTCACCGCCGGGGAGCAGCAGGACCGCCCCGCACGCGGTCGCCGGTTGTGCTCCGACTGCCTTGCCGAGCCTGGCCGTTCGGGCCGGCGTCGTTCGCTCTCCCATGCCAGAACAGTGTCAGAAGGCGCCGTGGTCCAAACCTGTCCCGGCGGTCACTGTTGGGTATCGGCGGAAATCCGGGGCGCGTCGAGCGGCACAGGCCGCGACATCACGGGACATCGCGCCGACAAGGCGCTCTCTACGCGCGTAGGCGTTAAAGTGCGGAGATGACGAGCCAGACTGCACCGACGGGGACCAGCCCGGGGAACGCTCCGAGGAACATCCCGACCGAGGACCAGATCCGCCGCGCTCCCAAGGTTCTGCTGCACGATCATCTCGACGGCGGTCTCCGCCCCGGAACCGTCGTCGAACTCGCCCACGAGGCCGGCTACACCCAGCTCCCGGACACCGACCCGGACAAGCTGGGCCTCTGGTTCCGGGAGGCCGCAGACTCCGGCTCGCTGGAGCGGTACCTGGAGACGTTCTCGCACACCGTCGGCGTGATGCAGAACCGGGACGCGCTGGTCCGGGTCGCCCGCGAGTGCGCCGAGGACCTCGCCGAGGACGGCGTCGTGTACGCCGAGGTGCGGTACGCCCCCGAGCAGCACCTGGACGGGGCCTTGAGCCTCGAAGAGGTCGTCGAGGCGGTCAACGAGGGGTTCCGGCAGGGCGAGCGGCTGGCCCGCGAGAACGGCCGCCGGATCAGGGTCGGCGCCCTGCTCACCGCGATGCGGCACGCCGCCCGGTCCCTGGAGATCGCCGAACTCGCCAACCGCTACCGGGACTCCGGCGTCGTCGGCTTCGACATCGCCGGCGCCGAGGCCGGCCACCCGCCCACCCGGCACCTGGACGCGTTCGAGTACCTGAAGCGGGAGAACAACCACTTCACCATCCACGCCGGGGAGGCCTTCGGGCTGCCCTCCATCTGGCAGGCCCTGCAGTGGTGCGGCGCCGACCGGCTCGGGCACGGCGTGCGGATCATCGACGACATCGAGGTCGGTGAGGACGGCTCCGTACGGCTCGGGCGGCTGGCGTCGTACGTCCGGGACAAGCGGATCCCGCTGGAGCTGTGCCCCAGCTCCAACCTGCAGACCGGGGCCGCGGCCTCCTACGCCGAGCACCCCATCGGGCTGCTGCGCCGGCTGCACTTCCGGGCGACGGTCAACACGGACAACCGGCTGATGTCCCACACCAGCATGAGCCGGGAATTCGAGCACCTCGTCGAGGCATTCGGATACACGCTCGACGACCTGCAATGGTTCTCCGTCAATGCGATGAAATCAGCGTTCATTCCTTTCGATGAACGACTCGCCATGATCAATGACGTGGTGAAGCCCGGGTATGCCGAGCTGAAATCCGAATGGCTGTTCAGGGAGACCGCCTCCACCAGCGGTTCTTCCGGTTCAGGGGAGTAGTCGAGGGGAACGGTGCGCACGGAATGCGGACGGCCTTTCACGGGTCGTCCGCATTTCGGTGTTTGCGGGGCCAGGTCCGCCGTGTTTACGGTCGGGCACCGCTCAGATCGTCAGTGATCACCCGTCTCCGCATTCAAGGACGCATTCACCATGAAGCAGTCTGCTGCCAAGACCCTCGGTGTCGCCGCCCTCGGTGCCGCCTTCGCCGCCGTCGGCGCGGGCGCGGCCGACGCGGCCCCGGCCGTCCCGCAGTCCCAGGCGCTGGACTCCGTCACCCGGACGCTGCCGGCCGAGAACGTCTCCCAGGCGCTGCCGGGTGCCACCGAGGCGCTCAGCCAGGGCCAGGGCGCGCTCAGCGCCGGGGTCGCCGCGGCCAAGCCGACCGCCGACCAGGTGCTCAGCAAGGGCCCGACCGCGCCGGTCGCCGGAATGCTCGGCGGGCTGCCGGTCAAGGGCCTCCCGACGCACGGCCTGCCCGTGAACGGGATCCCGGTGGGCTGACCCGCCCCGAACCCCCATGACGCCGTTGGGGCGCCCCCGGTTTCGTATCGGAGGCGCCCCAACGGCGTGCGCATCGCCTGCCGGCGTGCGGGCGCGTCACCAGGCCGTGCGGGCCTTGTCCTCCGCCGGGAGCAGGATCCACAGGGCTATGTAGAGCAGGAACTGCGGGCCCGGCAGCAGGCAGGACAGCAGGAAGATCACCCGCATCGTCGTCGCCGAGGTGCCGAAGCGCCGAGCCAGCGCTGCGCACACTCCGCCGATCATGCGGCCGTGGGTGGGGCGGGCGAGGCGGGACATCCGCGACTCCTTCGTGAGTACCGGCGAGGCGGCCGGCCGGCTGCCTCATCCGCGTTCCACGGTACGGAGACGAACGGGGGCGAAGCGTCGCTCTACGGGGCGATCCCGACCCTGGGAATCGTCGGGGTCCTACCCTGAGCCGTCTCCTCCTGGAAGACGGTCGTACGACCGCTCGTGGCACCGCCGTCCCGCGCGCACCGCCGGCGCAGCAGCCAGGACCGGCCCACCGGGACCACGACCAGATGGGCCGCGGCCACGCCGACGGTGTTCAGCAGCACCGAGTCGACGTCCACGATCCGGCCGGGCACACCGGTCTGCAGCAGGGCGATGCCGACCGAGACGAGGGCGCCCGCGGCCGTCGTACGGACCAGGGAGGCCAGACGGGACCCGGTGAGCCTGCCGTGCGCCATCGGCAGCAGCACGCCCAGCGGGGCGAGCAGCGCCAGCCCCTCACCGATCCGCCGGGCCGCCTCGGACCGGCCCAGCGCCAGGTCGGCGCGGATACCGGCCAGCGGGTGCAGGTTGGGCGGCGTCACCCAGGGCACGTCCAGGGGCCGCAACATCAGCCAGGCGACGAACGCGAGATGGACGACGAGGAGGACACCCCCCGCCGCGCGAACCCGGACCGCGGCGCTGTCACCGATGAAGCCTTGACGCTGCACGCCCCCGTAGACGCACCCCCACACACGATCGGTTCCCCACCCCCACGCGCCGCGAACCACACCAGCCCGGCCACCCCCACTGGACGGCCACCGCCGCACGAGCAACCGCCCACGGCCCACCGGCCACCCCCGCGAGGGCCGGCGCCGGCCTGCGTCAACCGCCCCATGCCGTAGCACTCGCCCCGGTTCCCCGGCCTCGGTTGGCGGCCCCCGGCTTCTGGCCCCCGGCGTCGGTCCCGGGTCGCTGGGCCCGGTTTCGGCTTCCGGGCTGCGGCGCTTGGCGGGCCTGGCCTTCGTCAACTGTCTCGTGTCGTAGCACTGGCGCCGGTTCCCCGGCCTCGGTTGGCGGCCCCCGGCTTCTGGCCCCGCGCCGGTCCCGGGTCGCTGGGCCCGGTTTCGGCTTCCGGGCTGTGGCGCTTGGCGGGCCCGGCCTTCGTCAACTGTCTCGTGTCGTAGCACTGGCGCCGGTTCCCCGGCCTCGGTTGGCGGCCCCCGGCTTCTGGCCCCCGGCGTCGGTCTTGGGTCCCCGGGCCCGGTTTCGGTCTCCGGGCTGCGGCGCTTCGCAGCCGAGGCCTTCGCCGGCTGCTCCTCGTAGCACTCGACCCCGGGCCCTTGGCCCCCAGCCCCGGGCCCTTGGCCCCGGCCCCGGCCCCGGCCCCCGGCCCCGGCCCCCCCGGCCCCCCGGCCCTTGGAGTCCACCTGGCCCCAGTCGCCCCAAGCCCCGCGCACGCGGAACCCTCAGCCGCCCTTGACCTCGCCGGACGGCGGTTTCGTGGTGCCCGGGTGGGAGCGGACGTCGTCGGTGCAGTCGTAGCGGCGCAGGGGGGAGGGTGCGGGGCCGCCGAGGATGACGGAGCCGTCGCCCTCGGTCGCGGAGGAGTCGGAGAGGGTGCAGACGAGCTGGGCCAGGGCGTACGAGGTGAGCCTGGCCGGGGGTGTGCTCAGGCGCAGGGTGTCCTCGGGGTCCTTCGGGCCGGGCCCGGTCACGCCGATGCCGCCGGGCACGTATGTCAGGTAGCCCGCCGCCTTCTCCGCGGCCGACGGGGACGCTGCCAGCTGGTCCAGCAGACCCTGCGCCACGATCACCCGGCGCCGCGCGTCCGGCGTGCCCTCCGGGACCCGCACCGTGCGGTCGACCGTCACCAGGGAGCCGCACAGCAGGAAGACCTGGACGGGCACCCCGTGCGCGGCCTGCGTGGACGTGTCGGGGCTCGCCAGCGAGCACGGCGTCCGCGAGGGGGCGCCACCGAAGTCCGTCGGCACCTCGGTCGCCCGGATCCCGCACCCGGTGAGCAGCGCGGCGAGGAGGGGCAGTGCCAGCAGGCGTCGTACGCTCATGCCCCTTCCCCCTCCGTGCCCCGGGCACCCCCGGTGTCCCCGGCGCCCTCCTCCGTGAGCCGGGCCGCGTCCCTCGGCAGCCGCAGCGTGAACACAGCGCCGCCCTCCGGGGAGTTGGCCGCGGTGATCTCGCCGCCGTGGATGTGGGCGTTCTCCATCGCGATGGACAGGCCGAGGCCGCTGCCCTCGGAGCGCGGCCGGGAGGCGCTGGCCTTGTAGAAGCGGTCGAAGACGTGCGGCAGCACGTCCTCCGGGATGCCGGGCCCGTGGTCGCGTACGGCGATCACCAGGTCGTCCCCGTCGATGCGCACGGACACCCGCACCGGGGACCCGCCGTGCTTGAGCGCGTTGCCGATCAGGTTGGCGAGTATCACGTCGAGGCGGCGTGGGTCGAGCTGGGCGTGGATGCCGCGCTCGGCGTCGAGTTCGACCGCGTCCAGCCAGGCGCGGGCGTCGATGCAGGCGGTGATCTGGTCGGCGAGGTCGACGTCGTCCAGGACCAGCCGGGCCGTGCCCGCGTCGAAGCGGGTGACCTCCATCAGGTTCTCGACGAGGTCGTTCAGCCGCCGGGTCTCGCTCACCACGAGCCGCACCGCGGGCTCGATCATCGGGTCGATGCCGCCGCCCTCGAACTCCAGCTCCTCCTCCAGCACCTCCGTCACGGCGGTGATGGCGGTCAGCGGCGTCCGCAGCTCGTGGCTCATGTCGGCGACGAACCTGCGGGACGCGTCGTCCCGCGCCGCCATGTCGGCGACCCGTTTCTCCAGCGCCTCGGCCGCGTTGTTGAACGTCCGCGACAGATCGGCGAGTTCGTCGGTCCCGGACACCCTGAGCCGGGTGTCCAGCTTGCCCTCCCCGAGCCGCCGCGCCGCGACACCCAGCCGGTGCACGGGCTTCAGTACGGTCGTGGCGGCGGCCTGCGCCAGCAGCGCGGAGCCGATCAGCGCCAGGCCCGTCGCGATCCCCAGCGACCAGGCCAGCGAGTTGAGGTCCTTCGCCTCCGGCTCCAGCGACTTCGCCATGTAGCCGGTCGGGCCGCCCCCGATGACCTTCGTGCCGGCCACCAGGTAGGGCGTGCCGTGGTCGACGATCCGCTGCCAGTACAGGTGGTACGCCGACGAGTTGCCGTCGGACACCTTCTGTCGCTTGTTCACCGCCGTCCGCAGCGACCTGGGCACGTCCTCCAGCGAGAACCCGTTCAGGGCGCCCGAGTTGCCGTAGACCGTCTTGCCGTTCGCGTCCTGCCCGACCAGCAGCACGCTGAAGCGCTGGCTGCTGCCCGCCATCTGGCCCGCCGCGCGCTGCAGTTCGTCCTGCGTGGGATGGGCCGGCAGCGCGCCCGCCCGGTTCTGCATCTCCTGCTGGAAGTCGCGCAGCACCGCGTCCTGGGCGCGGGTGAGGACCGCCTCCCGGTTCAGCCAATAGGCGATGCCCGACGCCGACACGGCGGCGGTGAGCGCGACCAGCCCGAACACCACCACCAGACGCAGCCGGAGGCTGGTGAACCTGAGCCGCGACAGACTTCCCCTGCGCCCCGCGGCCCAGCCGCGCAGCCCCCCTCGCGTGTCGGTCACTGAGGCGCGTCCAGGCGGTAGCCGACACCACGGACCGTACGGATCAGGGTCGGGGACGACGGCACGTCCTCCACCTTGGCGCGCAGCCGCTGCACACACGCGTCCACCAGGCGCGAGTCGCCCAGGTAGTCGTGCTCCCACACCAGCCGCAGCAGCTGCTGCCGGGACAGCGCCTGACCGGGCCGCCGGCTCAGCTCCAGCAGCAGCCGCAGCTCGGTCGGCGTCAGCTGGAGGTCCTCGCCGTTCTTCGTGACGGTCATCGCCGACCGGTCGATGACCAGGCTGCCGAAGGTCGCCGAGTCGGTGGACTCGCGCTCCCCGCGCCGCAGCACGGCCCGGATCCGGGCGTCCAGCACGCGGCCCTGCACGGGTTTGACCACGTAGTCGTCGGCGCCGGACTCCAGCCCCACGACCACGTCGATGTCGTCGCTGCGCGCGGTCAGCAGAATGATCGGCAACTGGTCCGTGCGCCGGATGCGCCGGCACACCTCGAACCCGTCGATGCCGGGCAGCATCACGTCCAGCACGATCAGGTCCGGCCGCTGCTCGCGCAGCAGCTTCAGACCGTCCTCGCCGTTGGCAGCGGTGGCCACGCGGTGTCCCTGGCGGGTCAGGGAGAGCTCCAGGGCCGTACGGATGGCGTCGTCGTCCTCGATCAGCAACAGGGAAGGCACGAGGCTCATTCTGGCCCATGAAGGGGGTGCCGTACGACCTGTGGGCCCGATACCGCGCGGACGGCGACCACCTGTGTGCCCCGTGTGATGACCATGTGACGAACCCCTGTGACAGGTCTGTGACAGTCGGCGGACACGGCGATGAAGTGCCCCGGGCAAGCTTTTCGGCACAAGGCAACACCGCATCACCGCAACACGGCGACACCGCACCACAGGCAAGACGAACTACCGGAAGTCCACGACGGGGGGCGCGAGATGAACACGCTGCACAGCACCAGCACCAGCGCAGTGATCACGCGTCTGCACGACGTGAACGGGGGGCTCAACGGGGGGCTCAACGGGGGCCGGGGTTCGGAGAAGTCCGGCGCCGTGAGCGGGCGGGGGTGCGCTCGCGGCGCCGGGCGTCAGCACACCGGGTACATGACGGTGGTTGACGCACACGAGGGGGGAACGCACGGGGGATCCGCGTACAGGGAGGACTCGGGGGAGCGTGCCTCGCTGTCGGAGACTGTAGATGCCGAAGCGGCGTTTACCGCCTACGTCCAGGAGCGCCGCGCCTCCCTGTACGCCACCGCCTACCACCTGACCGGTGACCGCTTCGAGGCCGAGGACCTGCTGCAGAGCGCGCTGTTCTCGACGTACCGGGCGTGGGACCGGATCAGCGACAAGGCCGCCGTCGGCGGATACCTCCGCCGCACCATGACGAACCTGCACATCAGCGCGTGGCGCCGCCGCAAGCTGAACGAGTACCCGACCGAGGAACTGCCGGAGACGCCCGGCGACACGGACGCGATGCGCGGCACCGAGCTGCGGGCGGTCCTGTGGCAGGCGCTGGCCCGGCTGCCCGAGCTCCAGCGCACCATGCTGGTCCTTCGCTACTACGAGGGCCGCACGGACCCGGAGATCGCGGACATCCTCGGCATCAGCGTCGGCACGGTGAAGTCAAGCATCTGGCGGTCGCTCCGCCGGCTGCGCGAGGACGAGGTCCTCAGCTTCGGCCGTGACGAGGAGAGCGCCTTCGGCGAACTGGTCGCCTGAGGTCAGGGGGAGCACCGGGGGGAAACGGGGTCACGGGGGACCACGGGGGAGCCACTGGGGGGTGGATCCCACGGGGATCGGGGCTCACGGGGGTGAAAAAGGGAGCGGGACCGGAAGGCCGAAGGCCGATCCGGTCCCGTTTTCCTTGCCTCACGCCGCCGTCTGCCGCTGCCGCACCTGCCGGCCCGCGGCCGCCGCCAGCCGGCCCAGCGCCTCCTCGCGCCCGCAGGGATGCGCGCCCAGCGACACCTGGCGGGCCACGATCGACCGCTCGGCACGCATCAGCCGCCAGCCGCGGCGCAGCAGGAACGGCACCGACTTGCGGCCCTCCTTCAGATCGCGCAGGAAGCGCCGCCGGAAGGTGGTGACCGGGCCGCGGGACAGGCACAGCGCGTCCGCGAGGACCCCCCGCTCCCGGCAGCGTTCGACGATCTCCGCCGCGAAGATGCCCTCCGCGATGAACAGCGGGGTGCGCCCGATGTGCAGGGCCTCCTCGCCGGTGCGGGCGCTCAGCGAGAGGTCGTACACCGGTACGGGCGTGGTGCCGGTGGCGCACAGCCGGGCGATGGCGTCGACGGCCACGTCCGCGTCCCAGGAGAGCGGGTGGTCCCAGTCGATGTCCGAACTGCCGTCCACCAGGGGCAGGGTCGGGTCGTCGCCCTCCTTGTAGAAGTCGTCGAGGCGCAGCACGGGCAGCCCGGAACGGGCGGCGACGAGGGACTTGCCCGAGCCCGAGGGGCCGCAGAGCAGCACGACACGGGCGGGAGACGGCGGAAGAGGGCTCACGGAACACCAGTTTGACGCATGGGGGCGCCGCTGCCGACCCCGCGGGTCGGCTTTGGTGCGCGCGTCACACCTCAACTACCCTACGTGTCGACCGTATTACCCTGCGCACCAGAAGGCGGCACCAGCGATGGCCCGACACACTTCGTCCCAGCACCCGGTCGCACAGCGGGCCCTGATCGCCCTGGCGACCGCGGGCGCGGCCCTGGGAGCGGGCGCGGCCACGGCCCACGCGGACTCCGGCGCCGCCGAGCTCGTGAACGTGCCCTGGCGCCCGACCTCGCTCGGCAACATCAACCCGGAGGCCGGTCTCGCGTCCCTGACCGGCACGGCCGGCTACGTCACCGGCCCGGTGGCCGGCCTCAAGCCCAACCCGCTGGCGGGTACGGGCGTCGACCCCCTCGACAACGGCGTCGGCACCCAGCTCGCCGACTTCAAGCCGGTCGGCTCCCGGATGGTGACGGCCCCCGTCGCCGAGGCGGAGTCGGTGGGCGAGATCCCCGTGGTGGGCAGCGTGACGCAGCTGCTGGGCGGCTGAGCACACGAGCAGCAGCGGGCCGCGCTCCCCTTGACGGGGTGGCGCGGCCCTTTCCATGCGCTGACGCAGAGCCCTGCGTGTGCCGTAGCACTACTGCGGCTGCGGCTGCGGCTAGGGCTCTGGCTCTGGCTCGGGCTCTGGCTCTGGCTGGGCGGGGTCGACCACCACGCAGCAGCGGCCGGGACGCGGGGCCAGGACCGCGCGAGCGGGAGGCTGGCCGCCCGCTTCGAGCATGCCGCGCACCAGGTGCAGGTTGAGCCAGCAGACCAGTTCGGTGTGCTCGCGGGCGAGCCGGTGGAAGGGGCAGTTGCGCAGGTCGATGGTGCCGTCATCGGTGGGTGAGGGCTCGTAGCCGCACGCGGTCAGCGCGGCCGTCAGGTCCGGGCCGCCCGCCGCCCGCCCGGTCGCGCGCGCGGCCTCGGCCACCGCCTCCCGCGCGGTCCCGGACCGGTCGGCGGCCATCGCCCCGGCCAGCACCTCGGCCAGCAGGCCGTAGTCGCGCGGGGGCACGCTGACGGTCAGCTCCCGCTCCGCGCGCGCGTAGCGCTTGGCGGGCCGGCCCGCGCCCGGGCCGCCCCGCCCGGCGGCGCGGGCGTAACTGACGTCCAGCAGCCCGGCGTCGGCCAGCTTGTCCAGGTGGTAGGCGGCCAGCGTGCGGCTGATGCCCGCCGCTCGCGCGGCGTCCTCCCGGTCCACCGGGTCGTCACAGCTGCCGACGTACGCGTACAGCCGCCGCCGCACCGCGTCCTCCAGGCTGCTCAGCTCGCTGATCGCATCCCTGTCACGGCCCTCGCTCGTACCCACGCGTCAACTGTAACACCAATGAGATTTGACAAATGAGAGGTGGTGTGTCCAATCTCTAAAAATAAAAGAACTTGCCGATACAGTCGGCACGTCGACACGAGGAGGCCGTCATGGCTGCTCCTGCTGTGCCCGTGGACCCCCCGAGCGCGCACTCCGGGGAAGAGATCCTGCGCCGGGCCCGCCGCGAACCGGCCTACGGCGCCTTCTGGCTGATGCGCATCGGGTACGCGGTGCTGCCGATCTGGATGGGCGCCGACAAGTTCGCCAACGCGCTCACCGACTGGCCGCACTACCTCGCGCCCTGGATCGTCGACCTGCTGCCCTTCTCCGCGCAGACCGCCATGTACGTCGTCGGCGCGATCGAGATCGTCGCGGGCATCGCCGTGGCCATCAAGCCGCGCTACGCGGCGTACGTCGTCGCCCTCTGGCTCACCGGCATCATCGTGAACCTGCTGACCTACTCCGGGTTCTACGACGTGGCGCTCCGCGACTTCGGCCTGCTCCTCGGCGCGCTCACCCTGGCCCGGCTCGCCGTCGTCTACGACACCGCCTGGCACGGACGCCGCGGCGGCACCGGCGCGGGGGTGGACGAGTGAACGCCACGGCCGTGCTGCAGGTGGTGCAGGAGTCGACCGGCCCCGACCTGGAGGCCGCCGAACAGGCCGCGCGGGAGTTCCTGCGGGCCCTCGGGGTCCTGGACGAGACCGAGGGGACGCGGGACACACCGGGCCGGATGGCCCGCGGGTACGCCGAACTGCTGACCGCGCGCCCGTTCCGGATGACCACCTTCCCCAACGAGGAGGGCTACGACGAACTCGTCCTGGCCCGGGACATCCCCGTCCGGTCGGTCTGCCAGCACCACATGCTGCCCTTCGTCGGCGTGGCCCACGTGGGTTATCTGCCCGGCGCCCGGATCCTCGGCCTGTCGAAGCTGGCCCGGGTCGTGGAGCACTTCGCCTGCCGGCCCCAGGTCCAGGAACGGCTCACCAAACAGACCGCGGACTGGATCGCCCACCACCTCCAGCCCAAGGGCGTCGGGGTGGTCATCGAGGCCGAACACACCTGCATGACCCTGCGCGGGGTGCAGGCCACCGGATCGAGGACCGTCACCTCCACCCTGCTCGGCACCCTGCGGAACAACCCGGCCTCCCGGCACGAGTTCCTGGCCCTCACCGGCGTACACCGATAGCAGCGCCCCCGCATCCTTCGTACAGGAGACGTCATGAGCACACCGCACCGCGTGGTGATCGTCGGAGCGGGACTGGCCGGCGCGTCGGCGGCCGCCGCACTGCGCGAACAGGGCTTCACCGGCGAGGTGACCCTGTTCGGCCAGGAAACCCACCACCCCTACGAACTCCCGCCGCTGTCCAAGGGCATCCTGCTCGGCGAGCGCGACGAACCCGACTGGGTCCGCGCGGACGGCTACTACCGCGACCACGCGATCGACCTGCGCCGCGGCACCGCCATCACCGCACTGCGCCCGGCCGAGCACACCGTCGTGGACGCCGACGGCACGGAACACCCCTACGACCGCCTCCTCCTGGCCACCGGCTCCCGCTCCCGCAGCCTGCCCGGCCTCGCCGGCCCCGGCGTCCACCTCCTGCGCACCCTGGACGACGCCCTGGCCCTGCGCACCGAACTGACCCCCGACGCCTGCGTAGTCATCATCGGCGCGGGCTGGATCGGCTGCGAGGCCGCCGCCGCGGCCCGCACCCGCGGGGCGCGGGTGACCGTGATCGACCCCGGCCGCACACCCCTGCGCCGGGTCCTGGGCGACGAGATCGGCGAAGTCTTCCGCACCCTCCACACGGACCACGGCGTCACCTTCCACCTCGGCGCGGCCGTCACGGGAGCGGACACCGGGCTGGTGCGCCTGACCAACGGAATGGAACTGCCCGCCGACGTCGTGATCGCCGGAGTCGGCGCCGTACCCCGCACCGAACTGGCCGAAGCCGCGGGCCTGACCCTCGCGGCGGGCGGCGTGGCCGTCGACGCCACGCTGCGCACCTCCGCCCCGGACGTCTACGCGGTCGGCGACATCGCCGCCCACGACCATCCCCGCTACGACGGCCGTGTCCGCGTCGACCACTGGGCCAACGCCAAGAACCAGGGTGCCCACGTCGCCGCCAACCTCCTCGGCGCCGACGCCCCCTACACCGCCGACCCCTACTTCTTCTCCGACCAGTACGAACTCGGCTGCGAATACCGCGGCCTCGCCGACCCCGACCACGACGAACTCGTCCTCCGCGGCGACCCCACCACCCGCGAGTTCCTCGCCTTCTGGCTCCGCGACGGCCACATCACCGCCGCCCTGAACGTCAACTCCTGGGACCACGGCGACACCCTCCGCGAACTGGTGGCCACCCGGGCCCGGGCCACGCCCCGGCAACTCGCCGAAGAGGACCTGGAAACACTGGCCACCGCCGAGACGCCTCAGGCCAGCTGACCGGGCCCTTCCAGCAACACGGACGGCCGCACCTCCTCCGGGAGGCGCGGCCGTCCGCGTCTTCCGGGCACATCGCGGATCAGCCAATCATATGAAGCTTCCGCGCCCACGGCTCTCCCGTACATCCCGATGGAAGACACACAATCTCCATGGAATCCCGGGGTGGACGGGGACTGCCGGCCGCCGGCAACGGCGGTGGTCACGCGCACGGTTCACGCCACCCCAGTATCGAACCTCTGTACGACCTTGCACTCTTTCGCCTAGGCTGTCACCGCACGTGATCAGGGCCTGACCAGTCCGTAGCCGCACGTGCGTCAGTCAGCGACCGGGGGAACGCCGTCGCTCACGGGGAGGGGTCGCTTCGTCATGCCGTCCTGCCGTCCTTGCCGTCTTTTCGGACGTCCGCATGCCGCGAGTCAGTCGAAGGCACTCGCATCTGAGGTCACCTCAGCGATCTGCTGAGGGCGTTTCAGGTCCGTCCGGCTGTACCTCTGCTCCTCGGCCGCACCGCCGGCCGCGCCCCCCATGACCGCAGGAAGGGTTGCTCTTTTGCGCCCCAGACCGTGGTTCCGCCTGCCCGCATCACGAAGATCACGAAAGTTCACGCCCGCCGTCACCTCGGTCGCCGCTCTGGCGGTTCTGGCCGGACTGGCGGTTCATCCTGGTGGCCTGCCGAGCCCGGTGACCGCTCCCTCGGCCGACTCCTACCCCTGGTACCAGGACACGAGCGCCGAGCAGTTGCGCCAGGACCAGTGCCTGATGTCCGACGTACTGCGCCTGGGCGGCCCGTCGATGGCCTCCACCGCGCAGAACGGCCTCGACCAGCCGGCCGACATGCTGCACGCCCTGGCCGACCGGGACAACTGGGCGAAGACGCCGCTCGCGACGGCGTATCAGGCCGACCGTGACGCGGCGGACAAGGAGATGGCCGGTCTGTCGGCGCTTCGGGATGGCTGGCAGAAGCCCCTGGCCGGCCTGGAGACACCCGCCGGGTTCACCGAGACCGGGTTCCACTCACCCCCTGATGGCGACAAGAGTTTCTACAACCAGACGGGCCTGTCCGCGTGGGTGGCCGACAGGTTCTGGCAGAGCGACGAGGACTTCTACCAGGACGAGACCCCGAGGGCCGGCACTAGCACCCTGACAGCCGTCGACGCGCTGGGCACCCCCCTCTACGGGAAGGATCCGGCCCCGGACGGCAAGACGACCGCGGAGTGGAACCGTGCCCTTGCCGAGCACAACGCGTTCGAGTGGATGCACGGCGGACCGGGCACGAAGGCGGGGGCTGACGACGCCCGCCTGTTCCTCTCCTCGGGCGGTTTCCCGCACGTGGCTCCCGCGCCGGGCACGCCGGAGTACCGCATAGCCGTGGAGGACGTGAAGTCCCGTTTCGCCGCATGCGGTTGGCGTGACCCGCTCGACCCGGACGGTGTGCTGGGCAACGTGACGGCGACCGCGGCCGAGGAGTGGCAGAAGGAGGTCGCCTCCCAGGCCACCCAGCGCGACGAGGTCCTGGACGCGAACAAGGACGCCGTCGGCGCGCTCGCCAAGGGGGCGAAGGCGCTCAGCACCATGCTGGGACACTCCTGGGTCGCCGACCACCTCACCCGCTGGCAGGACTACTGGAGCCCCGGTGGCCTCGGCTGGGTCGGCGACTCCCCGGCGGTCATCCAGGTCGTCGCCGCCAGGGGCAAGTGCCTGGACGTGCAGGGCTCGGGGAAGACCAACGGCACCCCCGTCCAGATCTACACCTGCAATGACACCAGTGCCCAGAGGTGGCAGGTCTTCGGCGACGACGGCGGCTACGCCCTGCGCAACATCAACGCGCAGAAGTGCCTGGACGTGAAGAGCAGCGACGACGCCAACGGCACCAAGATCCAGATCTGGACCTGCAACGGCTCGGCGGCCCAGCGGTGGAACTTCGACGCCCACGCCGCCAGTGAGCTGCGCAATGCCGCTACGGACAAGTGCCTGGACCTTAACTCGTTCGCCAACGGCAAGGACTCCTGGCTGTGGAGCTGCGACAACAGCGACGGGCAGAAGTTCCGGCTCGTCCCCAAGGGCCACCAAGGCGCCGACACCCTCTCGTACCCGTCGAAGGCGCAGTTCAGCAAGGCGAAGAAGGGCGTCACCGACGCCCGAACCGGAGCGAAGGCGCAACTCGCCGTCCTCAAGGCCCAGCTCACCGCCGCACAGAAGGCCGGCACCACCTCCGACCAGGCCATGCAGGCCGCGTACGACATCGCCGACGCCAACGGCGCTCCCCGGGGCCGCGGCCTGCTGGTCGGTCAGCAGAAAGCACAGGTGACCAAGGGAGCCGTGGCCGCGCTCGCGGCGATGGTGAAGGCCGGCGAGACGGCCGAGGCCGCCACCCGCGCCTCGGCCGCCGACAGCCAGACCGTCGCCGAGCGTGCGCTCGCCCAGGCGGCGCAGTCGAAGGCGGAGTTCCGCAAGGAGGCCGCGAAGACGGCCGAGTCGCAGGCCAAGGCCGCGGCGGACGCGGCGAAGGTGCACCGCGACAACGCGAAGAAGGACAAGGAGACCGCCGAGAGCAAGCTGACGGTCGCGGTCAAGGCGGAGGGCGACGCGAAGGCGGCCGCCGCCGACGCCCACGCCCGGCGCCTCGACGCCGAGGCCGAGGAGAAGACCGCCAAGGCGGCGAAGGAGACCGCCGCCGCGAAACAGGCGGAAGCCGCCACCGACAAGACGACGGCCCTGTCCGAGGCGACGAAGGCCAAGGACGCCAAGGACAAGGCGGAGGCCGCGGAGAAGACGGCCGGCTCCAAGCGCGACGACGCGGTCAAGGCCGCCGGCGACGCCAGGGACAAACGCGACGACGCCTGGGACGCCAAACAGAAGGCCAACGCCGCCCGCGCCAAGGCCGACGCCAAGGACGCCTACGCCGACTCACTGGACTCCGGCGACGCGGCCGACGCCGCCCGCACCGCCGCCAACGACGCCGACCAGCACGCCGACGACGCCGAAACCGCAGCGACCAAGGCCCAGTCCGCGGCCGACGCCGCCACCAAGGCGGCAGCCGACGCCGACGCCGCGGCCACCCGCGCCGAAGCAGCCGCCAAACGCGCCCGCTCCGACGCCGACGCCGCCCAGGCCGACAAACTCAAGGCCGACGCGGACGTGAAAACCGCGACCAGCGCCGCCGCCGACGCCATCAAAGCCTCCCAGGACGCCTCCTCCCAGGCAAAAACAGCCGTCAAACTCGCGAACGAGGCCGAAGGACACGCCAAGGACGCCAAAACCCAGGCGGACCAGGCGGACCAGGAAGCCGGCAACGCGGTCGCGGCCGCGGCGAAAGCCGTCGGCTACGCCCACGTCACCGCCCAGGCCGCCGTGGACGCCGGCACGTCGGCACAGCAAGTCGCCGCCCCGGCCAACGACGCCGTCCAGCTCGGCTCCCCCTACATCACCACCGACTCCGCCGCCGGCCTGGTCGTCCTCACCGGACAGGCATCCAAGACGATCGCCGAACAGCAGCAAGCCGTCGCCGACGCCCACGCCAAGAACGCCACGGCCGAGGCCGACGCCGCCAAGAACCTCGCCGACCAGGCGAAGGGAGACGCCAAGGAGGCCTACCAGCACGCGGCCAACGCCGCCCGATACGCCGCCGACGCCCTCACCTACTCCAAGGACGCCCTGACCTACGCGGCCGACGCCGCCACCGCGGCCTCCAAAGCAGCAGCCGCCCTGGCCCGCACCATCACCTACGACCAACAAGCCACCGACGACGCCGACGCAGCCGACAAGGCCGCCGGCAAGGCCGAGGGCTACGCCAAAGACGCCCGCGACTCCGCCGACACCGCCGAACTCGACGCCTCCGCCGCCCGCACCGCAGCAGCCCAGGCCCAACAGGACGCCAAGGACGCCCGCTCCGCAGCCGACCGAGCAGACACCGCCGCAACAGAGGCCGAACAGGCAGCCAAGGACGCGAACAAGTACGCCAAGGAAGCACAAGACGCCGCCGACAAGGCCGAGAAGGAGAAGGCCAACCAGCAGGTGCAGACCGGTGCCGCGACGGGAGTCGGTGGTGTGTTCTCCGTCATCGACGAGATCAAACAGGACGGCGACCCGGAACGCCTGCCCAACGAGTGTCACAACTTCAACTGCAACACGCTGGTGTTCATCGCACACTTCGACGCGGTGGTCAGCTACTACCTGTGCCTCAACCCGGACGTGCCCGCCACCGAGTCCGGGTGCCCGGCCGAGAACACGGTCTTCCTCAAGACGGTGACGGTCAAGGGCCTGAGCAAGAAGGTCAAGGTATCCGCCCTGGACGTGACTTTCGACGTCTGGAAGGGCATCGCAAAGTCGATCGAGGGTGACTTCACCGGCTGCTACCACAAGGTCACCGGTGACGGCGACGGCAGCCTCAGCGACTGCGCCTGGGCCGCCACCTGGCTTCCGCTCGGCGGTCCGCTCGGGAAGATCACCGAGGCGATCCGAAGCGTGGACGCCGCGATGCGGTCAGGGAAGGGGGTGGAAGACGCCCTGAAGGCCCTCAAGGCGCTGGACGTCGACGCGAAGACGCTGGCTGACATCGAACACCAGGCCGAGGTGTACGAAGAAGCGCGGACGGCATGCTCGGTGAACAGCTTCCCCGGCACCACCCAGGTGGTTCTCGCCAACGGTAGCCGGAAGACACTTCGTGACGTACGGATCGGTGATCTGCTATTGGCCATCGACCCGGCGACCGGACGCGCCCAGGGCGAACCGGTCACCCGGACGTTCCACCACACCACCGTGGACCTGGTCGATATCGTCCTCACCGGCGGCGGACACCTCACCAGCACACCCGGCCACCGGTTCTACGTCACCGACCATGGCTGGACCCTGGCCTCCGACCTGCGGCGCGGAGACGCCTTGCCCGGTCCGGACGGAACCGTCCGCACGGTGGCCGCACTGTACGACCGGCATGAAGCGGCACCTCGGACGGTCTATGACCTGACCGTCTCCGAGCTGCACACCTTCTACGCGGTCGCCGGCAGCAGCCCGGTCCTGGTCCACAACTGCGACAATCTGGCGCTGGACGAGACCCAGTTCCGCGACGCGCACACCCTCGCGGAGCACGTGCGACCGAATGAGCAGGAGGCGAAGGCTCTGGCCGCGAGGAAGACGCGAGAGTCGGGTAGGCCAACGGCGAACAGTGTGTGGCTCGACGAAGCGACGGCACAGAAGGTCCTCGACTTTGCTCTGGAGAAGAATGCCAGCAGGATCAGCACGTGGATGCGGAGGCAGGGCGGCTCGGTCGAGTTGAAGTTGAGCGGCACCTTCGGCTCTGAGGGCACTTCCCTGGGCAAGGTCTACTGGGGGGACCGGCCTACTGTGGACGCCGGTAACGGGTTCTTCCTCAAGCTGGTGAAGGCGCCCAGGCGGGATGGGATGCCCAAGCACCCTCGCGGCTACTACGTGCAGACCTTCTATCCGAAGTGACGGAGGTGATATGCAGTGCAGCGGTTCACGGAGTTTGACTTCGGTGTCTCGTGGGTGATGACTTTCTTCCACGAGGACTGGTGCTTCGACGGGCCTACGGCCTCTGACGTGGTTGCCAAATGGCTTGCCTACCCGGACGCCGAATATGTCCTGGCCGTCCGACGCGATGCTCAGACGCTCCTGGACGGCCTTCCGACGAAGACGCTGGAGGTGCTGTGGGAGGCCGGGACGGACTATCTGCCGCCTTTCGCGTTGATCTCGGGAGCACAGTGGACCCAGACAGTCGTTGACCTGTGTGACGCGCGACTGTCGTCGACAACAGATGTGCGTCCGTTCACCGGCGTGGACGCGAACGACGGAGCGGCCTGCCTCGACGCAGTGGTGGCCGAGATCCAGCAGGTACGGTCGCTGGAGACCGAGGTGACTGCGGCGCTTGTCGACTGCGCGCGCCGCTGTACTCCGGACTTGGCTCTACGGCTGCTGCTGAGGGTGATCACTGCGGTCCCCGGGGTGTCTCTCTCCTCGGATCAGTATGCCAGGCTGGAGTCCATCGGTTCTGCGCTTCAGTACGGCGAGTTCGTCGTGGACTCCGTCGAGTACCTCGTCAAGGACGAGTGAGCGGTAGGGGAGCAGCGGCGGGCTAGGCGGCTTGCCGACCGCCTTGTTCCGAACGGGCCCCGGGACGACCTCCGGGGCCCGTTCTCGTCGTACGACTTACAGATTGCCGTCTGTGACACCGTTGACGAACGGGCGCCAAGCGGCGGTGCCGAGCAGGAGGACGGGGCCGGTCGGGTTCTTGCTGTCTCGGACGGGGATCGTGCCGGGGACGGCGTCACAGACCTCGACGCAGGCGTCTCCCTGCTCGCCCCCGCTGTAGGAGGACCTGCGCCAGCATGCGGTGTTCAGCTCCGGGGTGACTCGCATGGCTCGTATGACTCCAACACTGCTTGGATCAACGCTGCGGACTCCCGAGGCGAGAGAGCGCATGCCTTCATATAATCGAAGTCTCCCATACGCCGAGTGACAGTCTCGCGGTCGTCGAAGATCTCTCCGTACCCAGCACCCTCGTGGTACACGGTGGTGGAGTTGTCTGGGAGCGTGAGCAGGATGAGCGCGCCGCTTGTCAGGGAACATGCGCCCAACGCGAACGGAGCTACCTGGATTGTGGTGCGGCGGGTGTTAACCAGGGGCAGCAAGGCTGCGAGCTGCTCGCGCATCACCAACGGGCCGCCCACAGCAAGCCGAAGGGTTGCCTCGCCGAGAACCCACCAGCAGTCCGGTGAGCCACCTCCGCGCAAGACTTCCTGGCGGCCCATGCGAGCTGCGACCAGACCATCGATCTCCTTGGGTGACCTTCCTCGCTCACCTTCTTCGAATAGTGCTCGCATATAGGCCGGTGTCTGGAGCAGCCCAGGGATGACGCTCGCACCGAACTCCTGAATCCGTGCCGCCCGTGCCTCCAACTCCAGGCAATGGTCGAACCGCCTTGGCGAGTGCTCCCGCTTCACCGTTCCCCACAGCCCCTGGAACAACTCGCCCGTGCCGAATGCCACGTCCAGCTTCTCCGAGATCGGGGGCAAGGGGAGCCGTTCCCCAGTCTCCACCCCGTGCAGGTGGGTCTTGCTGTAGTTGACGATGTCCGACAGGCGGTCCAGGGAGAGGCCGGCGAGCTGGCGTTGGCGGTGGAGTTCGACGCCGTAGAGCTCGCGGGCCGAGCGGGCGGGGTTGAGGTCGCGGGCGGGTTGGGTCATGGGGTCCCCCTGGTCGTTCCGCGTCCCTGAGGGGACGTCATCTGCCGTTCACGGTAGTCGCGTTCGGTGACAGTTTGGCTGCGAACGGTGAAAGAGGGCAGGTGGCGGGCGTTCCGGATTCGCGTGCGGAACGGCTTCACCCTGTTCTGGGGTGGTTGTGGACCGGGACGCTGAACGGCGAGAGAGAGTCATCGCCCAGGAGGCATAGTTGAGTCGCCCCACCATTTCCGGCCGCCTTCCCGTCGGTTCGCCCGCCTACGACACCCGGCGCGCCCGGCGCGGGATCGTCATGGATCACCTCGACGGGTATGTCTGGCTGCGGCCGCCCGCCGGGGGTGTCGAGTGGACGGCGTTGCCCGGTGACGTCGAGCCGGAGGGCGGAGAGGGGGCGGTGGTTCGGGCGCGGGTCGCCAAGGCCAATGCGCGCAGTCGGGGTGAGGTGCTCTGACGGAGAGAGCCGCGCTTCCCCCGGACGGAGGGGAACCGCGGCTCTCGTCTGTGTGGCGGCTTGGCGCCCAGGGATTACGAGGCGAGTGTCAGTACGCGGAGCCTGACGCGCCCAGGGAACCCGTGGGGTGCCAGACCGTCTTCGTTTCCAGGAAGGCCGTCATGCGGTCGATGCCGGGGGTCGCCGACCAGTCGTCCACAGGCTGTGGACGCAGGACGCGCTTGAGGTTGTCGGCCGCGGAGATCTCCAGCTCCTTGGCCAGCACCTCGTCCGCGCCCGCGAGGTCGATCGCGTTGACGTCCTGGTGGGCGGCCAACGGGGTCGCGATCTCCGCCGTACGGCCGGACAGGACGTTGACCACGCCGCCCGGGACGTCGGACGTGGCCAGGACCTCGCCGAGGGAGAGAGCGGGGAGCGGGGACTTCTCGGAGGCGATGACGATCGCCGTGTTGCCGGTGGCGATCACGGGGGCGAGGACCGAGACCAGGCCCAGGAAGGAGGACTCCTGGGGAGCCAGGACGGCTACGACACCCGTCGGCTCCGGGGAGGAGAGGTTGAAGTACGGGCCCGCGACCGGGTTGCCGCCGCCCACCACCTGGGCGATCTTGTCGGTCCAGCCGGCGTACCAGACCCAGCGGTCGATGGTGGCGTCCACCAGGGCGGCAGCCTTGGACTTGGACAGGCCCTCGGCGTCGGCGACCTCGCGGGTGAACTGCTCGCGGCGGCCCTCCAGCATCTCGGCGACGCGGTAGAGGACCTGGCCCCTGTTGTACGCCGTCGCGCCCGACCAGCCGCCGAACGCCTTGCGTGCGGCGACGACCGCGTCCCGGGCGTCCTTGCGGGAGGAGAGCGGCGCGTTGGCCAGCCACTTGCCCTTTGCGTCGGTCACCTCGTACACCCGGCCGCTCTCGGAACGCGGGAACTTCCCGCCGACGTACAGCTTGTAGGTCTTGAAGACGCTGAGTCGCTGCTGCTCGGACTTGTCAGACATCGAGGTACGCCTCCAGGCCGTGGCGGCCGCCCTCGCGGCCGAAGCCCGACTCCTTGTAACCGCCGAACGGCGAGGTCGGGTCGAACTTGTTGAACGTGTTGGACCAGACGACGCCGGCGCGCAGCTTGTTCGCGACGGCGAGGATGCGCGAGCCCTTCTCGGTCCAGATGCCCGCCGACAGTCCGTACGGGGTGTTGTTGGCCTTGGCGACGGCCTCGTCGGGGGTGCGGAAGGTCAGCACCGACAGCACCGGGCCGAAGATCTCGTCCCGGGCGATGGTGTGCGCCTGGGTGACGTTCGTGAAGAGGGTGGGAGCGAACCAGTAACCCGAGGAGGGCAGTTCGCAGGCGGGAGACCAGCGTTCGGCGCCCTCCGCCTCGCCCCGCTCGACGAGCGAGGTGATCCGGGTCAGCTGCTCCTCGGAGTTGATCGCGCCGATGTCGGTGTTCTTGTCCAGCGGGTCGCCGAGGCGCAGCGTGGACAGGCGCCGCTTCAGGGAGTCCAGCAGCTCGTCCTGGACCGACTCCTGGACCAGGAGGCGGGAGCCGGCGCAGCAGACCTGGCCCTGGTTGAAGAAGATGCCGTTCACGATGCCCTCGACGGCCTGGTCGATCGGGGCGTCGTCGAAGACGATGTTGGCGCCCTTGCCGCCCAGTTCGAGCGTGAGCTTCTTCCGGGTGCCCGCCACCGTGCGGGCGATCTCCTTGCCGACGGCCGTGGAGCCGGTGAAGGCGACCTTGTTCACGTCCGGGTGCCCGACGAGCGCGGCGCCCGCGTCGCCGTAGCCCGGCAGGATGTTGACGACACCCTTGGGCAGGCCCGCCTGGCGGCAGATGTCCGCGAAGAACAGGGCGGAGAGCGGGGTCGTCTCGGCGGGCTTCAGGACCACCGTGTTGCCGGTCGCCAGCGCCGGGGCGATCTTCCACGCCAGCATGAGCAGCGGGAAGTTCCACGGGATGACCTGGCCGGCCACGCCCAGGGGGCGCGGGTCCGGGCCGAATCCGGCGTGGCCGAGCTTGTCCGCCCAGCCCGCGTAGTAGAAGAAGTGGGCGGCGACCAGGGGGAGGTCCGCGTCCCGCGTCTCCTTGATCGGCTTGCCGTTGTCCAGCGTCTCCAGGACCGCCAGCTCGCGGCTGCGCTCCTGGACGATCCGGGCGATGCGGAACAGGTACTTGGCGCGCTCGGAGCCGGGCAGCGCGGACCACTTCTCGAAGGCCTTGCGGGCCGCCTTCACGGCACGGTCCACGTCCTCGGCGTCGGCCTGCGCGACCTCCGACAGCACCTCCTCGGTGCTGGGGGAGACGGTCTTGAAGACCTTGCCGCCGGCCGCCTCCACGAACTCGCCGTCGATGAACAGGCCGTAGGAGGGGGCGATGTCGACGATCGAGCGGGACTCGGGCGCCGGTGCGTACTCGAACGCGGATGAAGGTACGGATGCGGGTGCCATGGTGATCAGTCCACCGTCACGTAGTCGGGGCCGGAGTAGCGGCCGGTGGCCAGCTTCTGACGCTGCATCAGCAGGTCGTTCAGGAGCGAGGAGGCGCCGAAGCGGAACCAGTGGTTGTCCAGCCAGTCGCCGCCGGCGGTCTCGTTGACCAGGACCAGGAATTTGACGGCGTCCTTGGAGGTGCGGATGCCGCCGGCGGGCTTCACGCCCACCTGGACGCCGGTCTGAGCGCGGAAGTCCCGCACGGCCTCCAGCATCAGGAGCGTGTTCGCGGGGGTCGCGTTGACGGCGACCTTGCCGGTGGACGTCTTGATGAAGTCCGCCCCGGCCAGCATGCCGAGCCAGGACGCGCGGCGGATGTTGTCGTACGTCGACAGCTCACCGGTCTCGAAGATGACCTTCAGGCGAGCGCTCGCCCCGCAGGCCTCCTTCACGGCGACGATCTCGTCGTACACCTTCAGGTACCGGCCGGACAGGAACGCGCCCCGGTCGATGACCATGTCGACCTCGTCGGCGCCCGCCGCGACGGCGTCGCGCACGTCGGCCAGCTTTACGTCGAGGGCGGCACGGCCGGCCGGGAACGCGGTGGCGACGGAGGCGACCTTGACGCCCGAGCCGGCGACGGCCTCCTTGGCGACGGCCACCATGTCGGGATAGACGCAGACCGCGGCCGTCGCCGGGGCCGTACGGTCCGTCGGGTCGGGGCGGACCGCCTTGGCGCCGAGCGCCCGGACCTTGCCCGGGGTGTCCGCGCCTTCCAGCGTCGTCAGGTCGACCATCGAGATGGCGAGGTCGATGGCGTACGCCTTCGCGGTGGTCTTGATGGATCGGGTGCCGAGGGACGCGGCGCGCGCCTCCAGGCCGACCGCGTCGACGCCGGGCAGCCCGTGGAGGAAGCGGCGCAGCGTGCTGTCGGACGCGGTGACGTCAGCAAGTGCGTGGGGTGCGGTGGTGGGCATGGTCACCAGACGAGCATATCTACGCGCGTAGCGGATGTATAGCCCCGGGGGCTTCTTCGGGCCGCTTTGCCGCTCATCCTCCGGCCGGAGATCACGGATGAGCGGCGGATACGGGGCTCGGCGGAACGTTGTCGGTGGCGTCGGGCACAATCGGGACCATGACGACCCCGGACCACCCGACCCCCACGCCACAGCCTCCGGTGCCCGCGGCCAAGGACCGGATCTACCGCTCGCCCATGGCCCTGGTGGCGGGTGTGCTGCTGCTCGTGATCGTCGGCTGGCTCGGCTTCGACGCGCTGTTCCGCGGCCACGGCCGGACGCAGTGGCTGGCGCTCGCCGGGATGATCCTGCTCTTCCCGCTGATCATCGCCTTCACGCTGCGCCCGGCGGTCTTCGCCGGAGACGACCGGCTGCGGATCCGCAACCCGTTCCGGGTGATCAGCGTGCCCTGGGGTGAGATCGCCACCCTGCGATCGAGCTTCTCCAACGAGGTCGTCGCGAAGTCCGGCACCAAGTACCAGCTCTGGGCCATCCCGGTCTCGCTGCGCGCCCGCAAGAAGGTCGAGCGGCGCCAGGCCCGCGCGGCCTCGGACGCGGCCCGTGGCGGCCGGTCCCAGCGGGTCAGACCCGTCGGCATGAACCTCGGCGGCATCGGAGGGCTCGGCGGTTTCGGCGGCGGCGCTGACGCGGACGCCGGCAGCCCGGCCCGCGCCGACATGGACCAGGCCATGGCCGACCTCCGCGAGATCCACGAGCGCCGCGGGGAGGCGGAGGCGGCCCAGGGCGAGATCAGCGTGCGCTGGGCTTACGAGGTGGCGGGGCCCGCGCTGGCCGGAGCGGTGGTGCTGGCGATTCTGCTGGCCAGGGGCTGAGTGGCTGCGGCTGTGGCTCGGCTTCGGTTGTGTGTCGGCCGCGGGCCCGTTGGGGCTGGTCGCGCAGTTCCCCGCGCCCCTTTTGGGGCGCCTCCGCCGGTCGGTGTGGGTGAGTGCGGGCTGGTTGTGGCTGGTCGCGCAGTTCCCCGCGCCCCTTTTTGGGGCGCCTCTGTCGGTCGGTGTGGGTGAGGGTGGGCTCGTTGTGCTGGTCGCGCCCTCGCGGTGGAGGCGTGTATCGAGACAGTGCCGCGCCCCTTCAAAACGCTCCGGATCGCGCGCCCTCCTGCGCCGGGCGGGCCGCGGTTAGAGTGCGTCCTTCGGTGAGCGTGGAGGGGGAGCGGCGTGGCGGGCGGTGGTGCGGACGTCGGGGTCGTCGAGGGAGCGGGGGCGGTGCATGGTGGGCCCTTGCGGAACGCCGGGTTCCGGCGGTTCGTCGGGGCCAATCTGATCTCGGCCACCGGTTCCGCCATGGCTCCGCTCGCGCTGGCCTACTCCGTCATCGACGCGGGCGGCGGGGCCGGTTCGCTGGGGCTCGTGCTGGCCACGAACACCGTGCCGACGATCGTGTTCCTGCTGGCCGGCGGCCTGCTCGCGGACCGGCTCTCCCGTAGCCGGATGCTGTTCCTCGGCAATCTGCTGGCGGCCCTCGCGCAGGGCGCCCTCGCGGTCACCGTCGCCACCGGGCACGCGACCACGGCCTCGATCGCCGTCTGCGGCTTCCTCTCGGGGACGGCCACGTCCCTGACCGTGCCGGCCGCACAGGGCGCCGTCGCCCAGATCGTGCCCGCCGAACAGCTCCAGCGGGCCAACGCGCTGCTGCGGCTGCCCGGCAACGCGGTGAAGGTGCTGGGGCCGGTCGCCGGGGGCGTGGTGGTCGCCGCGAGCGGCCCGGCCTGGGCGCTGGCCTGGGACGCGCTGACGTTCGCCGTGGCGGCCGTACTGCTGCTCGGGCTGCGGCTGGCCGCCCCGGTCGCCGTCGGCGGCGTGGCGGCGGATCTGCGGGCCGGGTGGACCGGGTTCTGGTCGCGCACCTGGCTGTGGACCTACACGGCCGCCGGGACCGTGCTCGTCGCCGCGTGGCTGGCCGGGTTCCAGCTCCTCGGGCCGCTCGTCGCCGCCCGGGAGTACGCCGGGGCGCGGGACTGGGGGCTGATCCAGGCCGGATTCGCCGCGGGGCTGCTGGCCGGGACGCTGGTGTGCCTGCGCTGGAAGCCGTACCGGCTGCTCACCGTCGCGGTCGTGACGAGCGGAGGGCTCGCTCTGCCGCTGGCCGCCATGGGGGCCGGACTTCCCTTGGCCGTCGTGCTGGTGGCGGTCCTGCTCGCCGGGATCGGGCTCGACATCGCGATCGTCGCCTGGACCACCGCCTTCCAGCAGCACGTCCCGCAGCACGAGCAGGGGCGCATGAGCGCGTTCAACGGCGTGGGGGAGCGGCTCGCCATCCCCCTCGGCTACCTGGTCACCGCGCTCGCCGCGCACAGCTGGGCCGACGAGACCGTGCTGCTGGCCTGCGCCGGACTCGTCGCGGCGGCCGTGGTCCTCAACCTGTGCGTGCCGGACGTGTACCGCGTCAACCGGCTGGAACAGCAGGCGGGTTGACGCGGTACACAGACACTTCTCAGATGCCGGCCGCCGCCGACAGGTCGCGCTTGACCGCGTCGAGCAGCTCGGTGGCCCGGGCGCGGGCTGCCGGAAGGCCGTCGTGGTCGCCGACCGGGACGACGACCTCCAGGTAGCACTTCAGCTTGGGCTCGGTGCCGCTGGGGCGGACGACGACGCGGGCGCCGTCGAGGGTGTAGCGCAGGCCGTCCGTGGGCGGCAGGGTGTCGGTGCCCCGGGCCAGGTCCTCGGCCCGGGTGATGGCCAGGCCCGCCAGCTCGGTCGGCGGGTGCTCGCGCAGCCGGCGCATGGCGTCCGCGATCACGGAGAGGTCCTCGACGCGGACCGAGAGCTGGTCCGTGGCGTGCAGTCCGTGCTCCACGGCCAGGTCGTCCAGCAGGTCCAGGAGGGTGCGGCCCTCCTCCTTGAGCACCGACGCCAGCTCGGTGATCAGCAGCGCGGCGGTGATGCCGTCCTTGTCGCGCACGCCCTCCGGGTCGACGCAGTAGCCGAGGGCCTCCTCGTAGCCGTAGCGCAGGCCGTCGACGCGGGCGATCCACTTGAAGCCGGTCAGGGTCTCCTCGTACGGCAGTCCCGCCTTCTGGGCGATACGGCCGAGGAGGGAGGAGGAGACGATCGACTCCGCGAAGGTGCCGGTGGCCCCGCCGCGGACCAGGTGGGCGGCGAGGAGGGCGCCGACCTCGTCGCCGCGCAGCATCCGCCAGTCGCCGCCGTCCTGGACGGCGACGGCGCAGCGGTCGGCGTCCGGGTCGTTGGCGACGACCAGGTCCGGGCCGGTGGCGCGGGCGGCGGCGAACGCGAGGTCCATCGCGCCCGGCTCCTCCGGGTTGGGGAAGGAGACCGTCGGGAAGTCCGGGTCCGGCTCCGCCTGCTCGGCGACCAGCACCGGTTCGGGGAAGCCCGCGCGGGCGAACGCGGCGAGGAGGGTGTCCTTGCCGACGCCGTGCATGGCCGTGTAGACGGTGCGGGCGGTGCGCGGGGAGCTGGCGGTCAGTACGGCGTCCGTACGGGCCAGGTATGCGTCCAGGACCGCGTCGTCCAGGGTGTCCCAGCCGGCGTCGGGGCGGGGTACGTCGTGCAGCGAGGCGATCGCGTCGATCTCGGCGGCGATGCCCGTGTCGGCGGGCGGCACGATCTGGGAGCCGTCACCGAGGTACACCTTGTAGCCGTTGTCGCGGGGCGGGTTGTGGCTGGCGGTGACCTCCACGCCCGCGACCGCGCCGAGGTGCCTTATGGCGAAGGCGAGGACGGGGGTGGGGAGCGGGCGGGGGAGTACGGCGGCACGCAGGCCGGCGCCGGTCATCACGGCGGCGGTGTCGCGGGCGAAGTCGGCGGACTTGTGGCGGGCGTCGTAGCCGATGACGACGAGGCCGGCGTCGTCGCCCCCGTGCGGGGTGCCATTCTTCTTCAGGTACGCGGCGAGGCCGGCGGCGGCGCGGATGACGACGGTGCGGTTCATGCGCATCGGGCCGGCGCCGAGTTCGCCGCGCAGGCCCGCGGTGCCGAACTGCAGGGTTCCGCCGAAGCGGACCGACAGTTCCTTGGTGTCGCCGGCGTCGATCAGCCGGGCCAGTTCGTCGCGGGTCTCCTGGTCGGGGTCCTCGGCGAGCCAGGATGCGGCCCGGGCGATGAGATCGTCGTGCACGTCGTGGTCAACCTCTCCGTGTTTGCGTGGTCCACCGGGGGCTCCGCCCCTGGGCCCCCTCGTTTCTCGCCCGCCCACCCGACTCGCTCGGGTCGAGAGGCGGGCCCACGGGGGCTACAGCTTGCCCAGTACCTCGGTCAGCAGGGCGCCCATGCGGGCCGCCGAGTCGCGGCCGGCCTGGAGGACCTCCTCGTGGTTGAGGGGCTCACCCGTCATGCCGGCGGCGAGGTTGGTGACGAGGGAGATGCCCAGCACCTCGGCGCCCGCCTCGCGCGCGGCGATGGCCTCCAGGACGGTGGACATGCCGACCAGGTCCGCGCCGATCACGCGGGCCATGCGGATCTCGGCCGGGGTCTCGTAGTGCGGGCCGGGGAACTGCGCGTAGACGCCCTCCTCCAGGGAGGGGTCGATCTCCTTGCACAGGGCGCGCAGCCGCGGCGAGTACAGGTCGGTGAGGTCGACGAAGTTGGCGCCGACGATCGGGGAGGTCGCCGTGAGGTTGATGTGGTCGCTGATCAGGACCGGCTGGCCGGGGCGCATGCCCTCGCGCAGACCGCCGCAGCCGTTGGTGAGCACGATGGTCTTGCAGCCGGCGGCGACGGCCGTACGGACGCCGTGCGCGACGGCGGCCACGCCACGGCCCTCGTAGTAGTGCGTGCGGCCCAAGAAGACCAGCGCGCGCTTGGCACCGGTGGAGTACGAGCGGACCCGGCCGCCGTGCCCCTCGACCGCCGGCGGCGGGAAGCCGGGCAGCTCGGTGACCTGGAACTCGGCGTCGGGGGCGCCGAGGGCGTCGACGGCCGGGGCCCAGCCGGAGCCCATCACGAGGGTGACGTCATGGGTCTCGGCGCCGGTGAGTTCGCGCAGGCGCGCGGCGGCGGCGTCGGCGGCGGCCCGGGGGTCCTGGGGGGCGGCGCCCTGGATGTCGTCCGGAAGAAGAGATGCGTTCACGCGACGAGCGTAGCCGCTCTTCGCCTACGCGCGTAGATGACAGAGCGCACGGGATGGCGATCGTTGTCTTGTTGTTTCCGACGAGGGGACGCTTCCCGGCGCCTTCCCGCCTGTTCAGACGTCCGGGACGAGGACGTCCGCGTCGTCGAACACCTCGACCGTGACGATGAGCACGCGGCGCGGACTGACCACGTACTCGACCAGGATGTCGCGGGTGAGCCGTAGCAGGCGGGTGCCGGACGTGGCGCCGACGGCGCGGGAGACGCGCGGGAAGGGATCGCGGGCCAGCGCGGCGATGCCCCGGTCGAAGACCGGACGCCGCCGGTCGTCCAGGCGGTCGCGTGCCGCCGCCGCTCGTTCCACGTAGCAGACCTCGTAGGCCGGAGTCGTCACCCGGCGAAGTCTGCCGGACCGCGGTGACAGGACCTAGCAGGGGCGTTTCCGTAGTTCCATCACATAGTCGTAGGGGGCGCCGGCGGACTCCGCCGCGTCCGCGACCTCGCCCAGGTAGCGGGCCGAGGGGAGGCCGCCCTCGTAGCCGTTGAGGACGTACGTCCAGGCCTGCTCCTCGCCGTCCAGGGTGTGGACGCGGATCCGGGTGCGCCGGTACACGCCGAGGCCGACGCCGTCCCAGCGGTCCAGGGACTCCTCGTCCGGCGGGGCGATGTCGTACAGCGCGACGAAGACCTGCGAGAGCGGGTCCTCGACCAGCGTCGCCAGCGCGCCCTCCCAGCCCAGCTGCTCGCCCCCGAAGGTCAGCCGCCAGCTGTTCAGCCAGCCGGTGGCGCGCAGCGGGGAGTGCGGGGCGCGGCGGGACATCAGGCGCGCGTCGAGGTTGCCGGCGTACGCGGCATAGAGCGACATGCACAGAGGGTACGGCAGGGCACCGGAGCACAAACGTGCGTCACTCCGGTCCCGTGCGCCCCTGCCGTGCGCACCCCGCACGCCCCCGGGCAGTAGCACCTTGAGGCGTGCGGGACAATGGGGTACGTGACTCGGATCGTGATCATCGGTGGCGGACCCGGCGGATACGAGGCGGCCCTGGTGGCCGCCCAGCTCGGCGCGGAGGTGACCGTCGTCGACTGCGACGGTCTGGGCGGGGCGTCGGTGCTGACCGACTGCGTGCCGTCGAAGACCCTTATCGCTACGGCCGAGGTGATGACCACCTTCGACTCCTCCTACGAGGAGCTGGGCATCATCGTCGCCGACGACACCCCGCCGCTGGAGCAGGCGGCCCGCGTGGTCGGCGTGGACCTGGGAAAGGTCAACCGCCGTGTGAAGCGCCTGGCGCTCGCCCAGTCCCACGACATCACCGCCTCCGTGACCCGGGCCGGCGCGCGCGTGATGCGCGGCCGCGGCCGGCTCGACGGCATGCAGGCCCTCGACGGGTCCCGGAAGGTCGTCGTCACCGCCGCCGACGGCACCGAGGAGACCCTCGTCGCGGACGCCGTCATCATCGCCACCGGCGGCCACCCGCGAGAGGTGCCCGACGCCCAGCCCGACGGCGAGCGCATCCTCAACTGGACCCAGGTCTACGACCTCACCGAGCTGCCCGAAGAGCTGATCGTGGTCGGCTCCGGTGTGACCGGCGCCGAGTTCGCCGGCGCCTACCAGGCCCTGGGCTCGAAGGTCACCCTCGTCTCCTCCCGCGACCGGGTGCTCCCCGGCGAGGACCCGGACGCCGCCGCCGTCCTGGAGGACGTCTTCCGGCGCCGCGGTATGAACGTGATGTCCCGCTCCCGCGCGCAGTCCGCCAAGCGCGTCGGCGACCGGGTGGAGGTCACGCTGGCCGACGGCCGGGTCATCACCGGCTCGCACTGCCTGATGGCCGTCGGCGCCATTCCCAACAGCGCCGGGCTCGGCCTGGAGGAGGCCGGCGTCAGGTTGCGCGAGTCCGGTCACATCTGGACCGACAAGGTCTCGCGCACGACCGCCCCCGGCGTCTACGCGGCTGGTGACGTGACCGGCGTTTTCGCCCTCGCCTCGGTGGCCGCCATGCAGGGCCGCATCGCCGTCTACCACTTCCTCGGCGACGCGGTGGCCCCGCTCAACCTCAAGACCGTCTCCTCCAACGTCTTCACCGACCCCGAGATCGCCACCGTCGGCTACAGCCAGGCCGACGTCGACGCCGGCAAGATCGACGCCCGCGTCGTCAAGCTGCCGCTCCTGCGCAACCCGCGCGCCAAGATGCAGGGCATCCGGGACGGCTTCGTGAAGATCTTCTGCCGCCCGGGCACCGGGATCGTGGTCGGCGGTGTGGTCGTGGCGCCGCGCGCCTCGGAACTCATCCATCCCATCTCGATCGCCGTCGACAACAATCTGACGGTCGAACAGATCGCGAACGCCTTCACCGTGTACCCGTCCCTTTCGGGCTCGATCGCGGAAGTGGCACGGCAGTTGCACACCCGCAAGGCCACCGGCGAGGGCTGACGGCCCGTCCGGCCTCCGGCACGTTCCCGCTGGTCACGGGGAGTTGTCGAGCATGCGTACGGCATAGTCGGGGCGGGTAGGCCCTATACCACCTCCCGCCCTACCATGCGAACAACTTCTGTTATTCGGCGCAAACTGCTGAAAGCAGACGGTCGTTGGGGTTACTGTCAGTTTCGTGTTCGCTGCAGAACGTCGCCAATTGATCCTCGAAATGGTGCGAGCGAACGGGGCCGTGTCGCTCCGTGAACTCGCCCGCGTCGTCCAGACCTCCGAAGTGACCGTACGGCGGGACGTGCGCGCGCTGGAGGCAGAAGGACTCCTCGACCGCCGGCACGGCGGTGCGGTACTGCCGGGCGGGTTCACGCGAGAGTCCGGCTTTCCGCAGAAGTCCCATCTCGCGACCGCCGAGAAGACGGCCATCGCCGATCTCGCCGCGAGCCTCGTCGAAGAGGGCGAGGCCATCGTGGTCGGGGCGGGCACCACCACGCAGGAGCTGGCCCGCCGGCTCGCACGGGTGCCCGGGCTGACGGTCGTCACCAACTCCCTGCTGGTCGCCCAGGCGCTCGCCCATGCCAACCGGGTCGAGGTCGTGATGACCGGCGGCACGCTGCGGGGCTCCAACTACGCCCTCGTCGGCTCCGGCGCCGAGCAGTCCCTCCATGGACTCCGGGTGTCCAAGGCCTTCCTGTCCGGCAGCGGGCTCACCGCCGAGCGCGGGCTCTCCACGTCCAACATGCTGTCGGCGTCCGTCGACCGGGCGCTGGTGCAGGCCGCCGCGGAGGTGGTGGTGCTCGCCGACCACACCAAGCTGGGCGCCGACACGATGTTCCAGACCGTGCCCACGGATGTCATCAACCGGCTGGTGACCGATGAGCCGCCGGCGCATGACGATCGGGCGGGTACGGAGTTGCAGGCGCTGGCGGATCAGGGCGTGCAGGTCGCTGTCGCTGGGACTGGGGCTGGGAGTGAGGGTGCGTCTGCCGGGCGGCAGAGGGCGCCTTTGCCGGGGCCTCGGCGGGGGGTGCCTGGCGCCGGCGGCGGGCTTCGGGGGGTGCTGGAGCCGTCCGGCGGGGGTGAGCGGGGGAGGGTTGCCGATCTTCGGCGGCGGTGAGGTTGCCTAGGCGCCGTGGGGGTTCGGTTCGTTCGCGGGTGCGGGTGCGTTGTGGTTGATCGCGCAGTTCCCCGCGCCCCTGGGTGGGTGTCCCTGAGCGGTGTTGACAAGGCGCCCCTGTATACGCGGACGCCCGGTGCTTGTCGCGCCCGCGTGGCGGAGCCGCATATTGGTACAGCCCCGCGCCCCTGAGCGGCGTTGACAAGGCGCCCTCGGAAACGCTGACGCCCGGTGGACTTCTGGGTCCACCGGGCGTCTTCTCGGCGCTTGAGGTCAGTCCTTGATTTCGCAGATGGGGGCGCCTGAGGTGATGGAGGCGCCTACCTCTGCGGTGAGGCCCTTGATGGTGCCGGCCTTGTGGGCGTTGAGGGGCTGTTCCATCTTCATGGCTTCGAGGACGACGACGAGGTCGCCTTCCTTGACCTCCTGGCCCTCCTCGACGGCGATCTTGACGATCGTGCCCTGCATCGGGGAGGCGAGGGTGTCGCCGGAGGCCACGGGGCCGGACTTCTTGGCCGCGCGGCGCTTGGGCTTGGCGCCGGCCGCCAGGCCCGTGCGGGCCAGGCTCATGCCGAGCGAGGACGGCAGCGAGACCTCCAGGCGCTTGCCGCCGACCTCGACGACGACCGTCTCGCGGGCCGAGTCCTCGTCCGCCTCGGCGTCGGCCGGAGCGGCGAACGGCTTGATCTCGTTGACGAACTCCGTCTCGATCCAGCGGGTGTGGACCTTGAAGGGCTCGGTGGAGCCGGTCAGTTCGGGGCCGAACGCCGGGTCCCGGACCACCACGCGGTGGAACGGGATGGCCGTGGCCATGCCCTCGACCTGGAACTCGTCCAGCGCGCGGGCGGCCCGCTCCAGGGCCTCCTTGCGGGTACGGCCCGTCACGATCAGCTTGGCGAGCAGCGAGTCCCACGCCGGGCCGATGACCGAACCGGACTCCACACCCGCGTCCAGGCGGACGCCGGGGCCGGTCGGCGCGTCGAACCGGGTGACGGTACCGGGGGCCGGGAGGAAGTTACGGCCCGGGTCCTCACCGTTGATGCGGAACTCGAACGAGTGACCGCGCAGCGGCGGGTCGTCGTAGCCCAGCTCCTCGCCGTCGGCGATGCGGAACATCTCGCGCACCAGGTCGACGCCCGCGACCTCCTCGGTCACCGGGTGCTCCACCTGGAGGCGGGTGTTCACCTCCAGGAAGGAGATCGTGCCGTCCTGGCCCACCAGGAACTCGCACGTGCCAGCGCCCTCGTAGCCGGCCTCCTTCAGGATCGCCTTCGAGGCGCGGTACAGCTCGGCGACCTGCTCCTCGGAGAGGAACGGCGCCGGGGCCTCCTCCACCAGCTTCTGGTGGCGGCGCTGCAGCGAGCAGTCACGGGTGGAGACCACGACCACGTTGCCGTGCTTGTCCGCCAGGCACTGGGTCTCCACGTGGCGGGGGCGGTCCAGGTAGCGCTCGACGAAGCACTCGCCGCGGCCGAACGCGGCGACCGCCTCACGGACCGCGGAGTCGTACAGCTCCGGAACCTCTTCCAGGGTCCGGGCGACCTTCAGGCCGCGGCCGCCGCCACCGAAGGCGGCCTTGATGGCGATCGGCAGGCCGTGCTCCTCAGCGAAGGCCACGACCTCGTCGGCACCCGACACCGGGTCGGGGGTGCCGGCCACCAGCGGGGCGCCGGCCCGCTGTGCGATGTGGCGGGCGGCGACCTTGTCACCCAGGTCGCGGATGGCGTGCGGCGGCGGGCCGATCCAGTTCAGACCCGCGTCGAGGACCGCCTGGGCGAACTCGGCGTTCTCCGACAGGAAGCCGTAGCCCGGGTGGATGGCGTCCGCACCCGACTCGCGCGCCGCGTTCAGGATCTTGTCGATCACGAGGTAGCTGGTCGCCGGGGTGTCACCACCCAGGGCGAACGCCTCATCCGCGGCGCGGACATGCAGAGCGTCCCTGTCCGGGTCGGCGTAGACGGCCACGCTCGCGATCCCGGCATCCCGACAGGCCCGGGCCACGCGGACAGCGATTTCGCCACGGTTGGCGATGAGCACCTTGCGCACGATTGAGGCTCCCTCCTTGAAACAAGCCGAGTTTAGGGACTGCCGACACGACACATCGACCCGTCCCCAATGGTGAGCTTGCCCACACGGAGCGTTATTCGAGGCTCGCTCGACCCGCGAAAGCCCTTGTCGCACCGAGGTGCGCAGGACTCCTGCGGGCAACCCTAGCGCCGTCGTGTGGTCAAGGTCTCTGTGAAGGCGTGCCGCGGCCCACTTCGTTTCTTTGTCGAGTCCCTACGAATGGCCCAATGATTCTTTGCCACCGACCGGACCCTTGTCCCAGGGTTTACCCGTTAGTAGCGTTCGGTCTGCCGAGTCAGGCGCTGCGGCCCGAAGGGCCTCCTTGAGGGGTGGTGGTCGGGCGACGGGCGGGCGTACTTCGGGTAACAGCGGTCACAGCAGCCCTGTTGGGGGCTTCGGCACGGCGAAAGTGGGTGGGACCGGTGGTGCGCAGACCGGTGGCGTGGGTCGTGGCGGTCGTACTCCTCGCCGAGGCGTTCGGCGTCGCCTGGCTGAACTGGTTCCTCGGCATCGTCGTCGACCGGCAGGAGATGTCCCTGGCCGGACTCGACCCCGACGTCATGTCGACGTCCTCGAAGATCGGCGGCCTGGTCTTCGGCCTGTACTTCGTGCTGTGCGCGGTGGTGGCCGTCCTCGTCGCCGTCCGCGACCGCGCCCCGGCCGGGCTCGGCCGCGTCCTGCTGATCAGCGTCGCCGTGGTGCACGCCCTGCTCGGCGCCTTCGTCTGGGCCATGGTGAGCTTCTCGGCGTTCCTGTTCATGATGGTCGTGTTCGCGCTCGTGGTCCTGCTCCTGATGACGTACGACCGTGCGCCCGGTCCCGAGCAGGATGCCTCCGGCGGGAGCGCCGGGCAGGGCGGCGCCCCTGTGGCTGAGAACGAGCCGGGCGCGGATGCGGCGGCGGGCGCGGGGCCGAGTCTGGAGAAGGGTGCCGGGTCCCGGAGCGGCGGTGTGCCGCCCCAGGACGGGGACGAGCCCCAGGACTCCGTGCCCGGTCAGCGGCTCAGCGCGGCGGTGCCGGTGCCCACAAGTCGGTGATCCCGACGCCCAGTTCGGCCAGCAGCCGCCGTACGAGAGGCAGGCTGATGCCGATCACATTGCCGTGGTCGCCCTCGATGCCCTCGATGAACGGCGCCGAGCGGCCGTCGAGGGTGAACGCCCCGGCGACGTGGAGGGGCTCGCCCGAGGCGACGTAGGCGGCGATCTCGTCGTCGGTGGGGCTGCCGAAGCTGACCACCGTGGACGCCGTCGCCGATACGTACCGGCCGGCCGTGGTGTCCCAGACGCAGTGGCCCGTCTGGAGGACCCCGGCCCGGCCCCGCATCGCCTTCCAGCGGGCGGTCGCCTCCTCGGCGTCGGCCGGCTTGCCCAGCGCCTGCCCGTCCAGCTCCAGCACCGAGTCGCAGCCGATCACCAGGGCGCCGTTCACCTCCGGCTTCGCCGCCACGACCGATGCCTTCGCCTCGGCCAGGGCGAGGGCCAGCTCGGCGGGGGTGGGCGCGGTGACGGCCTCCTCGTCCACCCCGCTCACGATGACCTCGGGCGCGAGGCCCGCCTGGCGCAGGAGGCCGAGGCGGGCGGGGGACTGGGAGGCGAGGATCAGGCGCCTGCGGGACGGCGTGGGAGTCATGCGGTCAGGTTAGTCACGCGACGCGGCCCAGATCATCCCGATTCACCTCAGGCCGATCACGATCATGGCCAGGATCATCGCGAGGGCCATGAGGAGGCCGAGCCGCCGCAACATCTCCTGCATGTCGCGGAGTTCTTTGGGGGGCTCGTTCTCGGGGTCTGACCACAGCATGGCACCAGCGTGCGGCTTGACCGGTGGGGGTGCCTGAGTATCGGTACTCAGATTGGGGCGCGGGGTTGCTCCTCTGTGCGCTCACGCGGCGGAGCCGCATATCGATACAGCCTCGCGCCCCTGACGTGGCTCGGCTCAGCTTGGCCAGTACGTGCGGGGCCAGGATGCTGGGCCTGGGGTGGGGATGTGTGTCGTGGCGATGCGGGCTGGGTCCGACCAGGCTGCGCTCGCGCCCCGCGCGCCGGACGGCTGTTGTGCCGTCGCGGCGCGGGCGTGGACTACCGCCAGAGCGGCGGCCAGCTCCTCCGCTGTGGGGTTGCCTCGTACGACCTTGATGTTCATGTCGGCTCCGGGGTCCGGTGACTGGGCCTAGAGAGGGATGTTGCCGTGCTTCTTCGGAGGCAGGGATTCCCGCTTGGAGCGCAGTTGACGCAGGCCGCGGACGATGTGGGCCCTGGTGTCCGACGGCATGATCACCGCGTCGACGTAGCCCCGCTCGGCCGCCACGTAGGGGTTCAGGAGCGTGTCCTCGTACTCCTGGATCAGCCGCGCGCGGGTCGCCTCGCCGTCCCCGGCGGACTCCGCCTCCGCGATCGTCCGGCGGTGCAGGATGTTGACCGCTCCCTGCGCGCCCATGACCGCGATCTGCGCCGTCGGCCACGCCAGGTTGAGGTCCGCCCCCAGGTGCTTGGAGCCCATGACGTCGTACGCGCCGCCGAACGCCTTGCGGGTGATGACCGTGATGAGCGGGACCGTCGCCTCTGCGTACGCGAAGATCAGCTTCGCGCCGCGCCGGATGATGCCGTCGTGCTCCTGGTCGACGCCGGGCAGGAAGCCGGGGACGTCGACGAAGGTGAGGACGGGGACGTTGAAGGCGTCGCACGTGCGGACGAAACGGGCCGCCTTCTCGCTCGCCGTGATGTCCAGGCAGCCCGCGAACTGCATCGGCTGGTTCGCCACGATGCCGACCGGGTGTCCCTCGACCCGGCCGAAACCGGTGACGATGTTCGGTGCGAACAGCGCCTGCGTCTCGAAGAACTCCGCGTCGTCCAGCACGTGCTCGATCACCGTGTGGATGTCGTACGGCTGGTTCGCGCTGTCCGGCACCAGGGTGTCCAGCTCGCGGTCCTCGTCCGTGACGGCGAGGTCCGCCTCCTCCGGGAAGACCGGGGCCTCCGAGAGGTTGTTCGACGGGAGGTACGACAGCAGCTGCTTGACGTACTCGATCGCGTCCTTCTCGTCGCCCGCCATGTGGTGGGCCACGCCGGAGGTCGCGTTGTGCGTGCGGGCACCGCCGAGTTCCTCGAAGCCGACGTCCTCACCGGTGACCGTCTTGATGACGTCCGGGCCGGTGATGAACATGTGGCTGGTCTGGTCGACCATCACCGTGAAGTCCGTGATCGCCGGGGAGTAGACCGCGCCGCCCGCGCACGGGCCGACGATCAGGCTGATCTGGGGGATGACGCCGGAGGCGTGCGTGTTGCGGCGGAAGATCTCGCCGTACGCGCCGAGGGAGGCCACGCCCTCCTGGATGCGGGCGCCGCCCGAGTCGTTGATGCCGATGACCGGGCAGCCCGTCTTCAGCGCGAAGTCCATGACCTTGACGATCTTCTGGCCGTAGACCTCGCCGAGGGCGCCGCCGAAGACCGTGAAATCCTGGGAGAAGACCGCGACGGGGCGGCCGTCGACCGTGCCGTAGCCGGTGACGACGCCGTCGCCGTACGGGCGGTTCTGCTCCAGGCCGAAGTTGGTGGAGCGGTGCCGGGCGAACTCGTCCAGCTCGACGAACGAGTCCTCGTCGAGGAGGAGTTCGATCCGCTCACGGGCCGTCAGCTTGCCCTTGGCATGCTGCTTCTCGACGGCGCGTGCGGAGCCGGCGTGCGTCGCCTCGTCGATGCGCCGCTGGAGATCGGCGAGCTTCCCAGCGGTGGTGTGGATGTCGATCTCTTGACGCTCTTCCGGCTCGGACATCGGGATGCGGCTCCCTGCCTGCTCAAAAGGGGGGACGGTTACTCATCCGTAGAGTAGTGCTGGGCTCAGCGATCAGCACTGCGGCCTTTCCCACACCTACTGTGGGTTGCATGACGCCGCGAGATGCCTCTTCTTCGTCCAGTGACAGCCGTTGGTCCGATCTGGGCCGTCCGCCCCTGAACGTGGGCTCGCTGCGGCGGGCGCTCGTGCGGGAGGGGAGTCTGTGGACCGGTGTTGACGTGGTCCAGCGGACCGGGTCCACCAACTCCGACCTGGTCGCCCGGGCGGTCGCGGGTGCGGTGGGGGAGGGGGCCGTGCTCGTCGCCGAGGAGCAGACCGCCGGGCGGGGGCGGCTCGACCGGCAGTGGACGGCTCCGCCGCGCTCCGGGCTGTTCTTCTCCGTGCTGCTGCGGCCCGCCGAGGTGCCGGTGGCCCGGTGGGGGTGGCTGCCGCTGCTCACCGGGGTGGCGGTGGCGACGGGGCTGTCGCGGGCGGCCGGCGTGGATACGGCGCTGAAGTGGCCGAACGATCTGCTGGTGAGCGTGGGTGGGGAGGAGCGGAAGGCCGGGGGGATCCTCGCCGAGGCGGCGGGGGACGGTGGTGTCGTCGTCGGGGTCGGTCTGAACGTCACGCTGCGGGCGGAGGAGCTGCCGGTTCCGGCGGCGGGGTCGCTGGCGCTGGCCGGGGCGGTGGGGACCGACCGGGATCCGCTGCTGCGGGCCGTGCTGCGGTCGCTGGAGACCTGGTACGGGCGGTGGCGGGCGGCGGGCGGGGATCCGCTGGTCAGCGGGTTGCAGGAGGCGTACGTGGCGGGGTGCGCGACGTTGGGGCGGACCGTGCGGGCGGAGTTGCCGGGGGAGCGGGCCGTGGTGGGCGAGGCGGTGGCCGTGGACGGGGACGGGCGGTTGGTCATCGCCACGGAGGAGGGGGTGCGGGAGCCGGTGGGAGCGGGGGACATCGTGCACTTGCGACCGGCGTGAGACGTGCCTGCGGCGCTCGGCGGGGGGCGGGCGCGGGCGCCTGCGGCGCTGGGCGAGGTGCGGGGGCGGGTGCGGTGCGTGGTGGCGTTGGGGGGACGGGTGCGGTGCGTGGTGGCGGGTGTGGATGCGGGTGCCGGTGGGTGGGGGGATGCCTGCGGCGCATGTGTCGGTGTGTGGGGGTGCGCGGTGCGCGTCGCGTTGTCTGGGGTGCGGGGTCGGGTCGGGGGGTGTCCGTCCTCGGAACGGCGCGAAATCGGGTGTTCAAAAGCGAGGGCGTTGACGCGCCAACCCTGCGGGCAGACACCCCCCGCCCCGCCCCCTCCCCGCCGCGAGCGCCTTCCCGCCCCCTGTTCGGCCCACGGTCCCGCAACTCCGCCAAGGGGCGCGGGGAACTGCGCGACAAGCCCCCACCGGCGGGCAGCCTGGTACGCCGCTGCGGTGCTTCGAGCACTGTTTGGCCGACAGGGCTGCAACCCCGCCAAGGGGCGCGGGGAACTGCGCGAGAAGCCCCCACCGGCCGGCAGGCTGGTACGGCGCTGTGGGGTTTCGCGCACTGCTGCAGCCCCGCTCGGGGGCGCGGGGAGCCTGCGTTCTTTGGGTGAGGGGAGTTGTGGCGGCGCGGCCCCGCAGGAGTGAGCTGGCGCACACCTGCCGTAGAGTTGAGGCCGGTCGATAACTGACCGTGGCAGATCGGAAGGGCAGCAGGCGTGACCGTCGACGACACGGGCTCCGGTGAGGGCGACCGGGTTGACCCGGAGGCCGCCGAGTCCGGCGAGGACCCCCTCGCGCTGCGTCTCGAACAGCTCATCCTGGGTGCCGAGCGGCGCTACACCCCCTTTCAGGCGGCCCGCAGCGCCGGTGTCTCCATGGAGCTGGCCTCCCGCTTCTGGCGGGCGATGGGCTTCGCCGACATCGGGCAGGCCAAAGCGCTGACGGAAGCGGACGTGCTCGCCCTGCGGCGCCTGGCCGGTCTCGTCGAGGCGGGGCTGCTCAGCGAGGCCATGGCGGTGCAGGTGGCCCGGTCGACCGGGCAGACCACCGCCCGGTTGGCCGAATGGCAGATCGATTCCTTTCTCGAAGGGCTGACCGAGCCTCCCGAGCCGGGCATGACCCGGACCGAGGTGACGTATCCGATCGTCGAGCTGCTGCTTCCCGAGCTGGAGGAGTTCCTCGTCTACGTCTGGCGGCGCCAGCTCGCCGCGTCGGCCGGGCGGGTCGTGCAGACCGGTGACGACGAGGAGATGGTCGACCGGCGGCTGGCCGTCGGCTTCGCCGACCTCGTGGGGTTCACCCGGCTGACCCGGCGGATGGAGGAGGAGGAGCTCGGCGAGCTGGTCGAGGCGTTCGAGACCACCGCCGCGGATCTTGTCGCGGCGCGGGGCGGGCGGCTGATCAAGACCCTCGGTGACGAGGTGCTGTACGCCGCCGACGACGCCGGTACGGCCGCTGACATCGCGCTGCGTTTGGTCGAGACCATGGCCCATGACGAGACCATGCCGGAGCTGCGGGTGGGCATGGCGTTCGGGACCGTGACCACGCGGATGGGCGACGTCTTCGGTACGACTGTCAACCTCGCGTCCCGGCTGACCTCGATAGCGCCACGGGACGCCGTGCTCGTGGACAGCGCGTTCGCCGAGGAGCTGACCCGGACGGGTGAGGCGCCTGCCTCGGAGGCGGAGGCCGCCGAGGCCGCGGCCGCCGCGGAGAAGGAGGGGGAGGAGCCGCCGACGTACCGGTTCGCCCTCCAGCCGATGTGGCAGCGACCCGTTCGCGGGCTGGGCGTTGTCGAGCCCTGGCTCCTCAACCGCCGCGAGGCCGACGCATAGGGCCCCTGCCTAACCCCGGCCCAGTGGGCCCACGCACAGGCCGACTACCGGTAGGCAGATCCCGCCCTGGTCCTTGGGGGGTGGGGTGGCGGCCGGCTGCGGGCTTGGGGTGGTGGTCGGGTGCGGAGCCGGGTGTGTGTGGGGCGGCTCGTGGTCTTGTGCGGGTGGTGGTGTGGGGGCCGGGTGGATCGCCCCGTGGGGGGTTGTTGTGGGATACGGGGGTGGGGTGGCCTGTGCCTGCGGTTCTGCGGGCGTTTGGGTGGGGTGTGGTGGGGGTGGGGTGATTCTGCCGCCCATCGGGGACGTCGAGGTCGGCGGCGCCGTCGGGGTGGCGCTCGTGGGTGGGGTGCTGGGCGGCGCTTCCGTTTCCGTGGTGCCCGGGGTGAGGCGGGGTTCCGCCGCCGCTGTGCCGGGGGCGCCCACTCCGGAGTCGGGTGAGAGGCGGACCAGGCTCAGTACCCCTGCTGCCAGGGCCAGCCCGCCGGCCGCCAGCAGGACCTTGCGCGGGCGGGGCTTGCGGTGGCGGCCGCGCCCGTCCGTGGGCTGTGGCTCCGGTGTGTTTGTGGCTATTGGCGTCATACCGTCCCTCCCCTGGCGCAGCGCACGTTATGCGGTTGTCTGGGCGGGGTGGGGCGAGTCGGCCGGATGTCACTCGAACGGGCGTAGGGAGGGTGGGGTGGTGGCTCTTCCGTCGAGGCCGGGGTGACTGCGATGATGGCCGTCGATTTGTTAACACGCGTTAACCGGAGGGTGTCATGAGCGAGGAGCGGTTCGGGGAGTTCGTGCTGGTGCGGCGGCACGGGCACGTGGCGGAGCTGGTGCTGGACCGGCCCAAGGCCATGAACGCCGTGTCGACGGAGATGGCCCGCTCGCTCTCGGCCGCGTGTGCCGCGCTGGCCGCCGACCGGGACGCGCGGGTCGTCGTACTGACGTCGTCCCACGAGCGGGCCTTCTGTGTGGGTGCGGACCTGAAGGAGCGGAACTCGTTCAGTGACGCCGATCTGGTGCGGCAGCGGCCGGTGGCCCGGGGTGCGTACACCGGGGTGCTGGAGCTGCCGATGCCGACGATCGCCGCCGTGCACGGGTTCGCGCTGGGCGGCGGGTTCGAGCTGGCGCTGTCCTGCGATCTGATCGTGGCCGACCGTACGGCCGTGGTGGGGCTGCCCGAGGTGTCGGTGGGGGTGATTCCCGGGGGTGGGGGGACGCAGTTGCTGCCCCGCCGAGTGGGGGCCGCTCGCGCTGCCGAGCTGATCTTCTCCGCCCGGCGAGTTGAGGGCGAGGAGGCTCGTGCGCTGGGGCTCGTCGACGTGCTGGTCGAGGAGGGGCTCGACCGGGAGGAGGCGCTGGCGCTGGGTGCGCGCATCGCCGGGAACTCGCCGGTGGGGCTGCGGGCCGCCAAGCGGGCGCTGCGGCTGGGGCACGGGCTCGATCTGCGGGCCGGGCTCGACGTCGAGGACGCGGCGTGGCGGTCGGTGGCGTTCTCCGGGGACCGGGCCGAGGGTGTGGCCGCGTTCAACGAGAAGCGGAAGCCGGAGTGGCCCGGGGAGTGAGGTCAGGTCCTGCCCAGGACCACCAGGAGGACCAGCAGGACCGTGGCGCCCGCGCTCGTGCCGTGGGCGACCACCGCGGTGAGCGGGAAGTGACGTTCCGCCGTGGCCCCGTCCTGCGAGTGGCGGCCGGAGCTGGGCAGCCAGCGCAGCAGCATCATGAAGCCGAACGCGGCGACGATGAGGACCACCGCGCAGGCCGCCCACGCCGAGCCGCGCACCCCGCCCAGGAGGAACGCCGTCCAGGCGAGCAGTCCGGCCACGGCGAGCGCCACGTGGCCGAGCACCAGCCACAGCGGTAGTCGGGTCACGCCCGGTGTGCGCTGTCTGAGGCCGCCGTGGCGGATCCATACGGCGGCGAGGTAGCCGCCGAGGGCCGCGGTCAGCAGCCATGCGCAGAGAACGAAGACGCGCATGTTCCCCCTGCTCCCTGTTCTGAGAGGTTTCGAGATGCCTGAGAGGTTCCGAGAGGTTTTCCGGGATGCCTGGCCGTCCGGTGGCCTCAGGACATCGCAGGGGCGGGGGGTGGGTGTGGACAATCATCCAGTTATTCACTCTTAGGTGTGAATCAGGGGTGAATTCTCTCAAGCGGGCGTGGATGGTGCGGCATGGATCGTGGCCATCTGGGTGCAGTCGCAATGACTCAAATCAGCCGATTTCTCCCTAATCTGGGGTGATGGGTGAGGAAAAGCGGCTCGCCGCCGTGGTGGCGCTGGCGCAGGGGATGGCGGCGGCACACACTCCGCGGGAGTCGTGGCGGGCCGCCGCGCTGGGCGCGTGCCGGGCGCTGGACGGCAGCTTCGCGGCGCTGTCGGTGTGGGAGCGGGAGCTGGGGCGGCTGCGGGTCCTGGTGAACGTGGGGGACCGGGCCGTGGACGAGGAGGAGTTCCCGGAGGCCGAGGCCTATCCGGTGCACCAGTTCCCGGAGATCACCGAGTTCCTGCACGAGCGGTGGGCGGGCGGGGGTGAGCCGAACGCCTGGGTGGAGACTGCCGAGGGGCCCGCCGCCGGCACCCCCGGCTACTTCCACCAGCGGGTCGCCGCCCTGCGCCGGCGCGGCCGGGGCTGCTGCGTCGTCGCGCCGGTCGTGCTGCACGGGCGGGCCTGGGGCGAGCTGTACGTGGCCCGTCCGGTCGGCGCCGCCGTGTTCCGGCCGCGCGACGCCGACTTCGCCACCGTGCTCGCCTCCGTCGTCGCCGCCGGTCTCGCGCAGACCGAGCGGCTGGAGGAGGCCCGCCGGCTGGCCTACACCGACGCCCTCACCGGTCTGGCCAACCGCCGCTGTGTCGACACCTGCCTGGACGAGGCCATCGAGCGGCACCGGGCCGAGGGGGTCGTGGTGAGTCTGGTGGTCTGTGACCTCAACGGGCTCAAGCGGGTCAACGACACTCACGGTCACGAGGTCGGCGACCGGCTCCTGGAGCGGTTCGGGTCGGTGCTGTCGCTGTGCGGGGCGATGGTGCCGGGGGCCCTGTCGGCCCGGCTCGGTGGGGACGAGTTCTGTCTGCTCGCGGTGGGGCCGCCCGCCGACGACGTGGTCAAGGCGGCCGACGAGCTGTGCCGCCGGGCCGCGGAGCTGGAACTGGGAGAGGGCGTGGCGTGCGGGGTCGCCTCGACCGAGGACGCGATCGGCCCGGTGCCCTCGGCCCGGCGGCTGTTCCGGCTCGCGGACGCCGCCCAGTACCGGGCCAAGGCCATGCGTGCGGACCGGCCGGTCGTGGCCGGTAGGGAGGGGCCGGACGACCCGGTCGTACGGTTGGCCGACGAGCCCTCACCGGACGAGCCGGCGCCCGCCCGGCCCGAGCGGCGGCGGTTCCGGGGGCGCCGGCCGTGAGCCGAAGCACAGGTGCGGTAAGGGGTGCTCCCGCGCACCACTAGTGACATCAGGGCATTCAATGCGTACGCTCCTGAATATGAATATGCACACTGTGGTGGTGGGGACGTCCGGGGTCACCGCGTCCGACGTTCTCGCCGTGGCGCGCGGCGGCGCCCGTATCGAGCTGTCGGCGGAGGCCGTCGCGGCCCTCGCGGCGGCCCGCGAGATCGTGGACGCCCTGGCGGCCAAGCCGGACCCGGTCTACGGCGTCTCCACCGGTTTCGGCGCCCTGGCGACCCGGCACATCAGCCAGGAACTCCGTGCCCAGCTGCAGCGCAACATCGTCCGCTCGCACGCCGCCGGCATGGGACCGCGCGTCGAGCGCGAGGTCGTACGGGCCCTGATGTTCCTTCGCCTGAAGACCGTCTGCTCCGGCCACACCGGGGTGCGGCCCGAGGTCGCGCAGACCATGGCCGACGTGCTGAACGCCGGGATCACCCCCGTCGTGCACGAGTACGGCTCCCTCGGCTGCTCCGGCGACCTCGCCCCGCTCTCCCACTGCGCCCTCACGCTGATGGGCGAGGGCGACGCCGAGGGCCCCGACGGGGTCGTACGGCCCGCCGGTGAGCTGCTCGCCGAGCACGGCATCCAGCCCGTCGAACTGCGCGAGAAGGAGGGGCTCGCCCTTCTCAACGGCACCGACGGCATGCTCGGCATGCTGGTCATGGCCCTCGCCGACCTCGACACCCTCTACAAGTCCGCCGACATCACCGCCGCCCTGTCGCTGGAGGCGCTGCTCGGTACCGACAAGGTGCTCGCGCCCGAACTGCACGCCATCCGGCCGCACCCGGGCCAGGGCGCCTCCGCCGCCAACATGCTCGCCGTGCTCGACGGCTCCCAGCTCACCGGGCACCACCAGGACGACGCGCCCCGCGTCCAGGACGCCTACTCGGTGCGCTGCGCCCCGCAGGTCGCCGGCGCCGGCCGCGACACCATGGCCCACGCCCGGACCGTCGCCGAGCGCGAGCTGGCCTCCGCCGTCGACAACCCCGTGGTGCTGCCCGACGGGCGCGTGGAGTCCAACGGCAACTTCCACGGCGCTCCCGTGGCCTACGTCCTGGACTTCCTCGCCGTCGCCGCCGCCGACCTCGGCTCCATCGCCGAGCGGCGCACCGACCGGCTGCTCGACAAGAACCGCTCGCACGGGCTGCCGCCGTTCCTCGCCGACGACGCCGGCGTGGACTCCGGGCTGATGATCGCCCAGTACACGCAGGCCGCGCTGGTCAGCGAGATGAAGCGGCTCGCCGTACCCGCCTCCGCGGACTCCATCCCGTCCTCCGCCATGCAGGAGGACCACGTGTCCATGGGCTGGTCCGCCGCCCGCAAGCTGCGCACCGCCGTGGACAACCTCACCCGGATCATCGCCGTCGAGCTGTACGCCGCCACCCGCGCCGTCGAGCTGCGCGAGGGGCTGACCCCGGCCCCCGCCTCGCAGGCCGTGATCGCCGCCGTACGGGGCGCCGGTGTGCAGGGCCCCGGGCCCGACCGGTTCCTCGCGCCCGACCTGGCCGCCGCCGACGCGTTCGTCCGCGGCGGGCACCTGGTCGCCGCGGCGGAGAGCGTCACCGGGCCGCTGCGGTAACGCGCGTCCACAGGAGAAGGGGGCGCCCCCGGTGACGGGCGGCGCCCCCTTCTCGTGTTCCTACGGTTCTCGCGTCACTTCAGCTTGGCGGCCTGCGCCTTGACCACGACGGCCGGCACCGAATAGGGCTTCTTCGCCATCATCGCGCCGATGTTGATCGTCGTGTACAGCGCGAGGGTGTTCCCGTGCCGCACGACCTCGACGTGCACGGGCCCGGTGTCCCCGTCGCCCAGGTCGCTGGTCGCGGCGAACGCCACGGCGGCGTCGCCCGTGCCCGAGGTCTTCTCCTCGGCGACCTTGGTGAACGTGGTCCTGTCGCCCTCCCGGACGCCGCCGAAGCCGCCCGCGCACGCCTTGACCGCGTCGGACACCGAGCTCAGGGCCCGCTCGGCGCCGTCCCCGTCGTACGAGGCGAGGGTGACCACCGCGGTGTTCAGGATCATCGACTTGTTGATCGCGTCCTCGAACGTGCCGTCGGCCAGGTCGGCCATGGACGTCGCGTCGTCGGTGGGGTCCTTCTTGTCCTGCTGGGCCATGCGGTCGGTCTCGGCCGCCGGGTCGCCCGGCGCGATGCCGGTGAGCGTGTAGAGCAGCGGCCGGCACTTGGCGTCGTCGGCCTTGACCTTGTCGCGCGCCGGGACGCCGCCCTCGACGGGCCCTACCTTGTACCCGCTCACCTCGCCCTTGGCGATGATCAGCTTCTTCAGTTCCACGGCGCTCAGAGCCTTCGCGGCCGGCTTGGCCGCCGCCGAGCCGCCCTTACCGTCCCCGGAGTCCTTCGAACCCGAATCGGAACAGCCCGTGACGAGGGCGAGCGACAGCGCTCCCACGACCGCGGTGGCGCACAGCCGCCCACCCGATGATCTCTTCATGGGCGGACTATGCGTTCCCTGTCAAAGGATCGTCAAGCCGGATTAAAAACCGAGCCGTTCACGCCGTACCGAATACACGACGAACCCGGCGCCCACGGCGAGGAACAGGCTGCCGCCGACGACGTACGGCGTGGTGTCCACGCTGCCGGTGTCGGCCAGGCCGGGGCTCTCCGGAGCCGTCCGCGCGTGCTCGGTCGTGGCCGCCGACACCACTCTGGCCTGCCGCGTCGCCTGCGAGCCGGCGTACGCCGACGTCGTCGTCCTCGCCGGGGCGTCCTGCGAGGCGTTGGCGGACGGGACGAACCACAGGGCGGACAGCAGGGCGCCCGCGGCGGTGGCGGTCAGCAGCGGACGGCGAACGGATGACACGGAATATCGATCCCCTTGTGACGCTGGCGAATTGGCCGTGTGGGGCGATGTTAGTGAAAGTCGCGGGTCACAGGAAAGTCACGAGAGGTTTCAGTCGTACGCTCGCGCCATGAGCACACCAGAGACATCACGCTTTGTACGGCTTCGCGTGGAGCTGGTCCTCGAAGTACACGACCAGGACGAGGTGGCCAAGGCCGCGCTGCGCCGGCTCGCCGCCGACCCCGAGCTGCCGGCGGAGGAGCGCACCCAGGCCGAGGGCGCTGTGACGGAAGACACCGCGGAGGCGCTGGCCTACCTCGTGGACCCGTTCGACCTGGTCAGCGAGGTGCCCGGGGTGGAACTCCAGCAGGCGTCCTGGTCGAGCGAGCACATCGAGTACGACCCGGACTCGCCCGACTGGGACCTCGACGGCGATGATGGGGAGGACGACGACGAAGAAGACGACGGCATCGGCTGAGCTTCCGCGGGGAACCCCCTGACCCCGGACGGCGGCCGCCGTCCGGGGTCTCGTCGTCACAGGGGGCGTACGACCAGCGCGCGACCGGAGCGATCCAGACCGGAGTCGATCCAGGCCGGGGCGACCCAGGCCGGAGCGATCCCGGCATGCGGCACCCTCCGCCCCGGCGGACGTGGTGTGTCCCACAGATCCACGCTCTGGGGAACGGGGCGCGCCGGCCGTAGCGTTGAAGGTTCTTGACGGGGCTCTCGGGGTTAATCGCGACTCGGCAACTATGGAGAAGCTTGTGATGACGGACAGTAAGCGGCGCAGGGGCCTGATGGCCGCGTCCGCACTGCTCGGCGGTGTGCTGGTGCTCTCGGCCTGTTCCGACGGCGACGCGAAGGCGTCGGGCAGTGGTACCGGCGACACCTCGCAGGCGAAGGTCGACGAGGCGGCGGCCAAGAAGTCCTCCGAGGCGCAGATCACGATCACGCCCAAGGACGGCTCGGACAACGCCTCGATCAACAACTCCGCGGCGGTCAAGGTCGCCAAGGGCACGCTCACCGCCGTGACGATGACCACCGAGAACGGCAAGGCCGTCACGGGCACCTTCTCCGCCGACCACACCAGCTGGAAGCCCGGCACGCAGCTGGAGCGCTCGACCACCTACAAGGTCGCCGCCGAGGCCAAGGACTCCAAGGGCCTCGTCGCCCACGAGAACGCCTCCTTCACCACGGTCTCCCCGGCCAACAGCTTCATAGGCACCTACACCCCGGACAACGGCACCACCGTGGGTGTGGGCATGCCCGTGTCGATCAACTTCGACAAGGCGATCACCAACAAGGCGGCCGTGCAGAAGGGCGTCACCGTCACCTCCAGCAGCGGCCAGGAGGTCGTCTGCCACTGGTTCAACGCCAACCGCATGGACTGCCGCCCCGAGGCGTACTGGAAGGAAGGCTCCACCGTCACGCTGAAGCTGAACCTCGACGGCGTCGAGGGCGCGAGCGGCGTCTACGGCGTCCAGCAGAAGACGGTCACCTTCCACATCGGCCGCAACCAGGTCTCGTACGTCGACGCGAAGACCAAGCAGATGAAGGTCACGCAGGACGGCAAGGTCGTCAAGACCATCCCGATCTCCGCCGGCGCCCCCGAGCACACCACCTACGAGGGCCAGATGGTGATCTCGGAGAAGTTCAAGCAGACCCGGATGAACGGCGCCACGGTCGGCTTCACCGACGACGACGGCAAGGGCGAGTACGACATCAAGGACGTCCCCCACGCCATGCGCCTGACCACGTCCGGCACCTTCATCCACGGCAACTACTGGGGCGCCCCCTCCGTGTTCGGCAACGTCAACACCAGCCACGGCTGCGTCGGCCTGCAGGACGCCAAGGGCGCGAAGGACCCGAACACCCCGGCCGCCTGGTTCTACGACCACTCGCTCGTCGGTGACGTCGTCGTCGTCCAGAACACCGGCGACAAGACCGTCTCCCCGGACAACGGCCTGAACGGCTGGAACATGGACTGGGCCCAGTGGAAGGCCGGTTCGGCCGTCTGACCGACAGCGCGTCACCGGTGCCGCCCCTGCCCCAGGGGCGGCACCGCCGTGTACGGGGCCGTTCACGGGCTTCTCATGCTCCTCTTATGGGCGGCTTATCGAGCCATCACGCGCCGCGCCTAGCTTGCGGCGCATGTTCTTCACCTACCTGAGGCGCGAACTGCGCCGCCGTAGAAAAGCGGCCTTCGTCGTCGCCTCCGGTCTCGCCTTGGGCATCGCCCTCGTCATCGTCGTCAGCTCCGTGTCCGACGGCATGGGCAAGGCCCAGGACACGGTCCTGAAGTCGCTGTACGGCCTGGGCACCGACATGACGGTGACCAAGGCCGCCGCCTCGGACACCGGCACCGCCCAGCGGCCGCGCTTCCGCTTCGACGCGCGCGGCGACGGCGACACCTCGAAGCAGAGCAGCGACCGGGTCATGGTGCAGGGGTTCACCACGCTCGCCTCCTCGACCGTCGCCAAGGTCGCCGGCCAGCAGGGCGTCGCCTCGGCGGTCGGCGGGCTCAGCCTCAACGTGCTCAAGGTCAACGGGCAGTTCACCCGCGGCCGGTTCCAGCAGGACAAGGGCTCCGGCGGCTTCCGGCGCGGCGGCGGCTCAGGGGCACCGCAGGGCGAGGTCAAGGGCGGCGGCGCCGACTTCGACGTCAACTCCTACTCGGTGTTCGGCACCGACGTCACCAAGACCGCCCTCGGCCCGCTGACCTCCTCGAAGATCACCAGCGGCCGTACCTTCACGACCGGTGAGACGAACGCCAAGGTGGCCGTGGCGGACTCGGCGTACGCCAAGCAGAAGAAGTACAAGGTCGGTTCGACGGTCACCGTCAAGGGCACCACGTTCAAGGTCGTCGGCATCGCGACCGCCGACAGCGGCGACCCGGCGGCCAACCTGTACATCCCGCTGAAGCAGGCGCAGACCCTGGCCGGCCAGAAGGACAAGGTCACCACGATCTACGTCAAGGCGACCGACTCCCAGAAGATCGACGCCGTGAAGAGCGCCATCCAGAAGAACGTCTCCGGTACGACGGTCACCACGTCCTCCGACCTAGCCAAGACCGTCTCCGGCTCCCTCTCCACGGCCTCCTCGCTCGCCACCAAGGTCGGCACCTGGCTGTCCCTCGCCGTCCTCGTGGCCGCCTTCCTGGTCGCCGGTCTCCTCACCTCCTCCGCGGTCTCCCGCCGGGTCCGCGAGTTCGGCACGCTCAAGGCGCTGGGCTGGCGTTCGGGCCGGGTGACCCGCCAGGTGGCCGGCGAGGCCATGGTCAACGGCCTCCTCGGCGGAGCTCTGGGCATCGCGCTGGGACTGGCGGGCGCCTACGCGGTGACGGCCGTCAGCCCCACGCTGCAAGCGCAGTTGGGCGGTGGCTCCGGCGGTTCCGGCGGAGGCTTCGGTGGCGGCGGCTTCGGGGGTGGCGGCGGCTTCGGCGGCGCGGGCCGCCGGGCGGCGGCGAAGACCCTGGAGGTCGCCCTCACCGCCCCGGTCAGCGCTACGACGATCGTCCTCGCGGTGTCCCTGGCGGTGGCCGGCGGCCTGATCGCGGGCGCGTTCGGCGGCTGGCGCGCGTCCCGCCTGAGGCCGGCGGACGCGCTGCGGCGGGTGGAGTAGAGCACGCCGACACCCGTGTGGGGCCGACGGACCGGCACCCCGCACCCCTTGGGGGCTGACGGACCGGCACCCCCGCACCATCCGCACCGCACCGCCGCCCCCGAACATCCCGGAGTCACCATGTACGAACTCACCCACGTGACCAAGCACTACACCCGGGGCAAGGACACCATCCGCGCCCTCGACGACGTCACCCTCACCATCCCCGACGGCGACCGGCTCGTCATCCAGGGCCCCACGGGCGGCGGCAAGTCCACCCTCCTCCAGATGCTCGGCGCTCTGGACCGCCCCACCTCGGGCGAGGTCGTCCTCGACGGGACCGACCTGACCAAGCTGAGCGAGGCCCGGCTGACCGGCGTCCGCAGCGAGAACATCGGCTTCGTCTTCCAGTCCTTCAACCTCATCCCGACCCTCACCGCCCAGGAGAACGTCGAGACGGCCCTCGTACCGCTCGGCATCAAGGCGAAGGAACGGCGCGAACTCGCCGCCGAGGCCCTCCACTCCGTCGGCCTCGGCGAGCGCCGCGCCCACCTGCCCTCCGAGATGTCCGGAGGGCAGCAGCAGCGCGTCGCGATAGCCCGTGCCCTCGTCAAACGCCCCAAGGTGCTGCTCGCCGACGAACCGACCGGCAACCTCGACGAATCCACGCGCGACGAGATCATGGACGTACTCGAACGCCTCTGGAAGGAACAGGGGCTGACCTTCATCATGGTCACCCACGACTCCGCGCTCGCGAAGAAGGCCCCACGCCTGGCCACCCTCCGCAAGGGTCGGATCACGGTCAAGGAGAACGCGGGCACCTGACACCCCCGCGTGTCACGGCCGCGCGGACCCCTTACGGCGACAGGACGGCGCGGGTCGCGTCCGTGCCCCAGCTGGCCAGGAGGCGCAGCGCCTCGGCGGAGGGGGAGTGGGGTTCCGCGTGGTACGTGATCAGCGCCTGGTCGGCGTCGTCCGCGACCCTGAACGTCTCGTAGCTCAGGGACAGTTCGCCGACCAGGGGGTGGTTCAGGCGCTTCACGCCGTGACTCTTCTCCTTCACGTCGTGCGTCGCCCACAGCCGGCGGAACTCCTCGCTCTTGACCGAGAGTTCGCCCACCAGGGCGGACAGCCGCGGGTCGTCGGGATAGCAGCCGGCGTCCATGCGCAGCGCGCAGACGATGTCGATCGCCTTCTGCTCCCAGTCGACGTACAGCTCCCGGTACTCCGGCTTCAGGAACACCAGCCGCGCCCAGTTCCGCTCGCCGGCCGGCAGCTCCGACCAGTCACCGAAGACCGCGGCCGCCATCCTGTTCCACGCCAGGATCTCCGCACGGCGCCCGGCGACGTACGCCGGCACACCGTCCAGCGTGTCCAGCAGCTGCCGCAGCGAGGCCCGCACCTGCTGCTGCCGGGCCGCCGGCTTCTTCTTGTGCTCCTTCGGCTTGGCCAGGTGGGTGAGATGGGCGTGCTCGGCGTCCGTCAGGCGCAGCGCGCGGGCGATGGAGTCGAGGATCTCCGCCGAGACGTTACGGCCGTTGCCCTGCTCCAGGCGCGTGTAGTACGCCACCGACACCCCGGCCAGCTGCGCCAGTTCCTCCCGGCGCAGCCCCGGCACCCGGCGGTGCCGGCCGAAGTCCGGCAGCCCCACGTCCTCCGGCTTCAGCCGGGCCCGGCGGCTGCGCAGGAACTCGCTCAGCTCGGCCCGCCGGTCCAGGGGCCGGCCGGCGGAGGCTGCGGCCACGGCTTCCGGCTGTTCGTCCATGCTTCCAGTATTCACGGTCGCCCCCGGTCCTACGATCACGTCCCTGACCCCGCCAGTGGTAGGCACGGCGGTCGTACGCAAAGGCGTGGTCTGGGTGCCGTACGCCCGGCCCGGCAGGCTGGACGCCGTACCCGGCCGGACACCAGCCGGTCCGGGGACACGACCACTGCTAGGAGAACCCCCCGCATGACCACTGTTGCTGCATACGCCGCGCCCGCCGCGAAGGCCCCGCTGGAGCGGACGACCATCGAGCGGCGCGCGGTCGGCGAGTTCGACGTCCTGATCGACATCAAGTTCGCCGGCATCTGCCACTCCGACATCCATCAGGCCCGCGAGGGCTGGGGCGAGGCGATCTTCCCGATGGTCCCCGGCCACGAGATCGCGGGCGTCGTCTCGGCGGTCGGCAGCGGCGTCACCAAGTTCGCCGTCGGCGACCGGGTGGGCGTCGGCTGCCTGGTCGACTCCTGCCGCGAGTGCGAGAACTGCCGCAAGGGGCTGGAGCAGTACTGCCTGGGCGGCGGCGTCGGCACCTACAACGCCGTCGGCAAGGACGGCGAGCCCACCTACGGCGGCTACTCGGAGAAGGTCGTCGTCGACGAGAACTACGTCCTGCGCATCCCGGACGGACTCTCCCTGGACGTGGCCGCGCCGCTGCTGTGCGCGGGCATCACCACGTACTCCCCGCTGCGCCACTGGAACGCCGGCCCCGGCAAGAAGGTCGCGATCGTCGGCCTGGGCGGCCTCGGCCACATGGGCGTCAAGATCGCGCACGCGATGGGCGCGGAGGTCACCGTCCTCTCCCAGTCGCTGCGCAAGAAGGACGACGGCCTGAAGCTGGGCGCCGACCACTACTACGCCACCAGTGACCCGAAGACCTTCGAGGAGCTGCGCGGCACGTTCGACCTGATCCTCTCGACGGTCTCCGCGCCGCTGGACTTCGGCGCGTTCCTGTCGCTGCTCAGGACGGACGGCGCCCTGGTGAACGTCGGCGCCCCCGAGGAGCCGGTCTCCCTCAACCTGTTCTCGGTGATCGGCGGCCGCAAGACCCTCGCCGGCTCCGGCATCGGCGGCATCCGCGAAACCCAGGAGATGCTGGACTTCTGCGCCGAGCACGGCATCGGCGCCGAGATCGAACTGATCCGCGCCGACCAGATCAACGAGGCGTACGAGCGAGTCCTCGACAGCGACGTCCGCTACCGCTTCGTGATCGACACGGCGACGATCTGAACGGAGGCCGCCGGCCGGCACGCCACCCGGCACGCCAAGGCCCGCCATCGGCGGGTCTTGGCGTGCGGCCTTACAGCGCGTCGAACGGCGGAACGATGCGGACCACGATGATCAGCGGATCGCGCGGGGCCACCAGGAAGTAGAACCACCCGCCCGCGGCATCCATGCGCCGCAGCCCGCCGGGGCGGGGGCCGTTTCCGAGGTCACTGACGTCGATGCCCGTGCTCGCGAGATCGACGAGCTGTCCTGCCAGACGCTCCACCTCCGCCACCACATGGGCGGGGACGCCTCCCGCGACGTGGTCGTGATCGGGGTCGTACTCCCAGCGCCAGTCCGTGCTCACCGCGCCGGGATGCCGAGGGCCGCGTGGGCCTCGTCCAGGATGCGCCCGATCTCGGAAGCCGCCTGCCGTGTCTGGGCGGCATCGCCGGACGCGGCCGTCTGCTCCCAGTGGCGGAAGTCCGCCGCCAGGTCGGGCCGTCGCTGGATGTGGACGTAGACGGCCCACTGGGCGATGAACCGCTGCAGCGGCGCCAGATCGGATCCCTGCCGGGCCTGGTCGGCCGCCTGGTCCAGTTCCCGGGTGAAGGCCGGCAGTGCGGCAGGCGCGATCTGACTGATGGCCTGCCGCAGCGCGGCGACCGTGGCAGGCGGCTGGGGGATGAGTGGCTGCCCAGCGGCGGAGGTGGTCATGGCTGCTCCCATGGGCGTGATTCTGATGCCGCGTCTCAGGCTAACGGGCGGATGCGCCGCCCCACCGCTCCAACGAGTGAGGCAGAAGCGATTCGGCAGTCCACCCGTGTCAGCCCTCGGCTGGAGCCACGCCGATAGGGCAGGACACCCCCGTGCCCCCGATGCCGCAGTAGCCCGCGGGATTCTTGTCCAGGTACTGCTGGTGGTAGGGCTCCGCCGGGTAGAAGGGGCGGTCGGCCGCCGGGAGGATCTCCGTGGTGATCGTGCCGTGGCCGGAGGCGGTGAGGACCTGCTGGTAGGCGGCGCGGGACGCTTCGGCGGTGGCTGCCTGGGCGGGCGTGTGGGTGTAGATCGCCGAGCGGTACTGGGTGCCGACGTCGTTGCCCTGGCGGAAGCCCTGGGTCGGGTCGTGGGACTCCCAGAAGGTCTTCAGCAGCCGGTCGTAGGAGATCTGGCGGGGGTCGTAGACCACGCGGACGACCTCCGTGTGGCCGGTGAGGCCCGAGCAGACCTCCTCGTAGGTCGGGTTCTCGGTGTGGCCGCCCTGGTAGCCGGCCAGCGTCGTCCACACGCCCGCCGGGAGCTGCCAGAACTTGCGTTCGGCGCCCCAGAAGCAGCCCAGGCCGAAGTCGGCGGTCTCCAGGCCCTCGGGGTAGGGGCCGAGGAGGGGGTTGCCGAGGACGGTGTGCCGGTCGGGGACCTCGTACCCGGGTGTGGGCCGGCCCTTGAGCGCCTGCTCGGGCGAGGGCAGCTGGGGCGTGCGGCCGAAGAGCATGAGGACTCCCTGTCGTGCGAGGTGCGGGCGGCTGGTCGCGGGCTCGCGGTGCCGAGTCGTACAACGTCCGGGGCGGGCCGCGCATTCCGGTCGGCGTACCGGCCGGAGCGGGGTGCGTCCGTTCAGGCCGGGCGGGGCACGGGGGTGCCGCCGTTGGACTCGTAGCCCGCCACCGCCAGCGCGCGGTAGAACGCGAAGTCCGCGGCCGGGTCCTCGGACAGCGTCCAGGGCAGCGCGCCGACATGGCCGTCCACATGTATCAGCTGGCCCATGGCCTCGGCCCAGCGCTCGGCGGCGACCAGGAAGAAGATCAGCAGGTGGCGGACGTGCGCGAGCGTCGGGTCCTCCTGGCCGTCTGCGCCGACCGGGCCGTCCGCGCCGTCCTGGTCCGCCGCGTGCACGGCGTGGAGCGCCCCGTGCATCGCCTTGGTGACGACCTCGCTCTGGTAGAAGCCGCGGACCAGGTTCACCTCGGGGAGGTGCTCGAAGACCGCGAAGAGGGGCAGGGCGGCGAGCGGGGAGCCCTGCGGGGCGCGGGCCGCGGCGGTCTCCGCGAAGGTGTACGCCTCCGCGCGCGAGCCGTGCCACTTCTCGCACCAGTAGTGCAGCGCGGCGAGGTGCGCGCCCATGTGGTGCGGGGCCACGTCGATGATCCGCAGCCACAGCGCGTCGAACTCGGGCTTGGGGACGGCGAGACCGCGCGCGACGGACAGTTCGACGATGTGCGGGACCGGGTCGCCGGGGGCCAGCAGCGCCGCCTGCGCGCATGCCTGCCTGGCCTCGTCCATGATGACCCGGAACTCCTCCGTGTCCGGGGCCGAGGTCCGCCACGCGTGCTGTGCCAGGAACTCCGCGTGTACGGCGGCACCGCCCGGCTCCTTGGGCTGCTCGGCCCGCCACACCCGCAGCCACTGCCCGCCCGGCGTCTCGTGCACTCCGCCCGGCCGCTGCTTCAGCTCCAGCGCCGCCGCTCCCGCCAGGGCCTGCACACGCTGCCAGCGCAGCTCGCCCCGGGCATCGGTGCCGGCCAGCAACCGGGCGGCCGGGCGGTAGTCCTGCGTGCGCTGCACCACGTCCAGGACGGCCAGCAGTTCCTCGTCGGGGCCGGGCATCCGGACGTCCAGCAGCTCCTCGGGCATGAAGCCGTACGCCGCGGGGTCGGCGGCGTCCGGGTGGCCCGGGGGGACCTGCTGCGGGGTGGGGCCGCCGCGGAAGCGGTACGGCCGCAGCACCGCGGCACCCAGCGCGCGCCGCCGGACGCCGGTGCGCGGGGACCGCAGGACGCGGTCGCGCAGCATCGGGGACAGCACGAAGGCCACCATGAGCAGGGCCATCAGCACCCAGAGAATCGCCATGCGTCCAGCGAACCAGACGCCACCGACAATTGGCCAACCCCGCCGCCGGCCTGTGGACAACTCCCCGATCGGCCTGTGGACAAGCGGCCAGGACAAGCGGCCCGCCGGGGCCGGCCCGCCGGGGCCGGTGTGGCGGGAAACGCCCGTCGGCCGTCATCCGGCCGTCAGGAGCATTACGCTCGGGGCTCATGAGCGACAGGCACATCAGTCAGCACTTCGAGACCCTCGCGATCCACGCGGGCAACACCGCGGACCCCCAGACCGGCGCGGTCGTCCCGCCGATCTACCAGGTCTCGACCTACAAGCAGGACGGCGTCGGCGGACTGCGCGGCGGCTATGAGTACAGCCGTAGCGCCAACCCGACCAGGACCGCCCTGGAAGAGAACCTCGCCGCGCTGGAGGGCGGCCGCCGCGGCCTCGCGTTCGCGTCCGGCCTGGCGGCCGAGGACACCCTGCTGCGTACGCTGCTCAGTCCGGGCGACCACGTGGTCATCCCCAACGACGCCTACGGCGGCACCTTCCGCCTCTTCGCCAAGGTCGTCACCCGGTGGGGCGTGGAGTGGTCCGTCGCCGACACCACCGACCCCGCCGCCGTGCGGGCCGCGATCACCCCGAAGACGAAGGCCGTGTGGGTGGAGACCCCCTCCAACCCGCTGCTCGGCATCACCGACATCGCCGCCGTCGCCCAGGTCGCGCACGACGCGGGCGTGCGGCTCGTCGTCGACAACACGTTCGCCACGCCGTACCTGCAGCAGCCGCTGTCGCTCGGAGCGGACGTCGTCGTGCACTCGCTGACCAAGTACATGGGCGGCCACTCGGACGTGGTCGGCGGCGCGCTGATCGTCTCCGACCAGGCGCTCGGTGAGGAACTGGCCTACCACCAGAACGCGATGGGCGCGGTCGCCGGCCCCTTCGACTCCTGGCTGGTGCTGCGCGGCACCAAGACGCTCGCGGTGCGCATGGACCGGCACAGCGAGAACGCCACGAAGGTCGCCGACATGCTGAGCCGGCACGCGCGCGTGACGAGCGTGCTGTACCCGGGGCTGCCGGACCACCCCGGCCACGAGGTCGCCGCCAAGCAGATGAAGGCGTTCGGCGGCATGGTGTCGTTCCGCGTCGCCGGTGGCGAACAGGCCGCCGTCGAGGTGTGCAACCGCGCCAAGGTCTTCACCCTCGGTGAGTCCCTCGGTGGTGTGGAGTCCCTCATCGAGCACCCGGGCCGCATGACGCACGCGTCCGCCGCGGGCTCGCCGCTGGAGGTCCCGGGCGACCTGGTACGGCTGTCCGTCGGCATCGAGAACGCCGACGACCTGCTGGAGGACCTGCAGCAGGCCCTCGGGCAGTAGATCCCGGGCCGTGGATCTCGGCCCGTGGATACGGCTCGGCTCACCAGCCGGTGATCGGTGGGGTCGTCTGCGACGGCGGCTCCACCCACGGCCGGGCCGACACCGCCCAGACGGTGAACGCCACGGCCGCCGCGCACAGCACCAGCCACAGCAGACGCCGGGCCGCCCGCCGCTGCCGCAGCATGCGCGCCCCGCGCCGGACGGCGTCGCCGTACAGCTCGGGCGGCACCGCAGCGTGCCCGCCCTCCATGATCCGCCGCGCGGCGGACTCCCGTTCCGTGCGGTTCACCGGTGCCTCCCGTCCCGCACCGGCCGCGTCGTTCTGCCGGGCCGGGCTCCCCTGCCGGGACAGGCCCGCCGGCCGGTCCGGGCCCTCACGACGGTGCCACCTTCGTACCCACCGCGCGCGGGGGTGCCGTACGCCTCGGGTGCAGCAGGGTCGCCGTCGCCCGGTCGCAGAGCGTGTGGACGCGTTCCTGGGGCAGGCCGAGCAGGGCGGCCGTCTGTTCCTCGGCGACCCCCTCGTACAGGCGCAGGACGAGGATGAGCCGCTCCTGCGGGGACAGCGCCGCCAGCGGACTGCGCGGATCCGGGCGGGCCCGGCCGAAGGCGCCGTACTGGTGCCATGTCCCGCGCGCGAAGCGGGTCGCGAGGTACTGGCGGGCGCAGTCGTACGGGTCCTCGCCGTGCAGCCGGTCCCAGCAGGCGTAGGTGTGGGCGAGGGACAGCGTCAGCAGGCGCCGCGCGCGCGGGTTGCCGTCCGGCGCCTCGGCGGTGAGCAGGGTGGCGGCGTGCAGCAGCCGCCCGGCCGCGCCCGCGACGAACGCCTCGAACTCCCGGGCCCGACGGGCATTGCCGTATGCCTGCCGATCACGCACCGCTGCTCTCCCCCTTGACGGGGCCCTGTCCGGTACGAGACCGATGAACCGCGTACGACGCAGCACCCCGTCTCATATGAGGACAGCCGCGGCGCGAGGTCAAGAGTTCGGACCCCACCTGTGCGGTGCGGGCGGCGGTGCGGACTGGGGGACGGACCGCAGTGCGGAGTGCGGTGCGGGCTCAGGAAGCCTGCGGCCGCTCCGCCGGCTGCGTCGCCGGTACCGCCATCCGTGCGGACAGCGCGCTGTTGAAGCGCGTCAGGAGCGTGCAGAACCGTTCGCGCTCCTCCGGTGCCCAGTCGTGTGTCAGCTCGGCCATCAACTGACGCCTCGACGCGCGCACTTCCTCCAGCCGGGCCTCCCCGCGCGGGGACAGCTGGAGGACCACCGCACGCCCGTCCTCCGGGTGCGAGGTCCGCTTTACGAGCCCGCTGTCCACCAGCGGCGCCACCTGCCGGGTGACCGTGGAGGAGTCGATGCCCATGCTCGCGGCGAGCGCCTTGACGCCCATCGGCCCCTCGTTGTCGAGGCGGTTGAGCAGCAGGTAGGCGGCGCGGTCCATGGAGTTGCGCACCTGTCCGACGCCACCGAGCCGGGTCTGTTCCGCGCGGCGGGCGAACAGGGCCACCTCGTGCTGGAGGGTGTCGAGAAGACCGGGATCACCGACGGTCGTCATGTCCATCGACATTTCAGGTGTTGTGGGCATGGCCGGAGGCTCGCTTCATGAAGGCTGCTGGGTTGGGGGACAGGGTACGCGGCCCGGGCGCGGGCCGTACCGGCGCTGCGCGAACCGGTCTCGGAGCTTGGTCACACCCGGCGTGTCCCGGCGTGAACTGGGAGACTTGGGTCATGAGCCACGGCACGGATCACTCCTTGCGTTCCGTCACCCTCGACGATGTGCGCGGAGCCCAGAAGATGCTCTCGGGCGTGTCGCGGATGACCGCGATGGAGGGCAGCCGGCACCTCTCGCAGCTCATCGGCACACCGGTGCACCTCAAGTGCGAGAACCTGCAGCGGACCGGCTCCTTCAAGCTGCGCGGCGCCTACGTCCGTATCGCCGGGCTGCTGCCCGAGGAGCGCGCCGCCGGTGTCGTCGCGGCGAGCGCCGGGAACCACGCGCAGGGTGTGGCGCTGGCCTCCGCGCTGTTCGGCGTGCACGCCACGGTGTTCATGCCGAAGGGCGCACCGCTGCCGAAGATCAGTGCCACCCGGGACTACGGCGCGGACGTGCGCCTGCACGGCCAGGTGGTCGACGAGACGCTGGCCGCGGCGCAGGACTACGCGGACCGGACGGGCGCGGTGTTCATCCACCCCTTCGACCACCCGGACATCATCGCCGGTCAGGGCACGGTCGGCCTGGAGATCCTGGAGCAGTGCCCGGAGGTGGGCACGATCGTCGTCGGCATCGGGGGCGGCGGACTCGCGGCCGGGATCGCGGTCGCGGTGAAGGCGCTGCGCCCGGACGTGCGGATCGTCGGCGTGCAGGCCGAGGGCGCGGCGGCGTACCCGCCCTCGCTGGCGGCCGGGCACCCGGTGGCGGTGCCGAACCCGACGACGATGGCGGACGGCATCAAGGTGGGCCGGCCCGGTCGGGTGCCGTTCGACATCGTCGGCGCCCTGGTCGACGAGGTGCGCACGGTCAGCGAGGACCAGCTGGCGGCGGCGCTGCTGCTGTGCCTGGAGCGGGCCAAGCTGGTCGTGGAGCCGGCCGGCGCGAGTCCGGTCGCGGCGCTGCTGGGTGAGCCGGGGCCCTTTCCGGGGCCGGTCGTCGCGGTGCTGTCGGGCGGCAACGTCGACCCGGTGCTGATGCAGCGCGTCCTGCGGCACGGGATGACCGCGCAGGGCCGCTACCTGGCGGTCCGGCTGCGGCTGACCGACCGGCCGGGCGCCCTCGCGACGCTCCTCGGGGTGTTGTCGGTGGTGGACGCTAATGTCCTCGACGTGAGCCACGTACGGACCGATCCCCGGCTCGGGCTCACGGAGGCGGAGGTGGAGTTGCACCTCGAGACCAAGGGCCCCGCGCACTGCACGGAGGTCGGCCAGGCGCTGCGCGAGGCGGGCTACACCGTCATCGCCTGAGCCTGACGCCGGACCGGGGCCCGGACAGCTCTCTGTCACTCGTTCGAGAAAATCCATTGAGCGACGCGATACATCGCGTTATGGTGTGTCGGCAGTCACAGTCATCCGTCATTTCCAACGCTCGCCATTCCTGACATTCGCCATTCCCGACGACGTGGAGAACTCACATGCCAGGCGCCATCTATGCCGAAGGCCTGGTGAAGACCTTCGGTGACGTAAGGGCACTGGACGGCGTGGACCTCGATGTCCCCGAGGGCACCGTCCTCGGCCTGCTGGGGCCCAACGGCGCCGGCAAGACGACGGCCGTCCGCTGTCTGACGACCCTGCTGCGCCCCGACAGCGGCACGGCGGTGGTCGCGGGCGTGGACGTGCTCAAGCACCCCGACGAGGTCCGCCGCTCCATCGGCCTCTCCGGCCAGTTCGCGGCGGTCGACGAATACCTGACCGGCCGCGAGAACCTGCAGATGGTCGGGCAGCTGTACCAGATGCGGGCGAAGGCGGCCAAGCAGCGCGCGGCCGAACTCCTGGACCAGTTCAACCTCGCGGACGCCGCCGACCGCCCCGCCAAAACCTATTCCGGAGGCATGCGCCGCCGCCTCGACCTCGCGGCCGCCCTCGTGGTCTCCCCGCCGGTCATGTTCATGGACGAGCCGACCACGGGCCTCGACCCCCGCAACCGCCAGCAGTTGTGGGAGGTCATCAAACAGCTCGTCTCCGGCGGCACGACGCTGCTGCTGACCACCCAGTACCTGGAAGAGGCCGACCACCTCGCACACGACATCGCGGTCGTCGACCACGGCCGGGTCATCGCCAAGGGCACCTCCGACCAGCTCAAGGCCCGCACCGGCGGCGAGCGCGTCGAGGTCGTGGTGCACGAGCGTGAACGCATCCCGGACGCCCGGGAGGTGCTCACCGGCTTCGGCAAGGGCGAGACCACCGTCGAGGACCACACCCGCAAGCTCACCGTTCCCGTCACCGGCGGCGCCAAGCTCCTCGCCGAGGTCATCCGGGAGCTGGACAGCCGCGGCATCGAGATCGACGACATCGGACTGCGCCGTCCCACCCTCGACGACGTCTTCCTGTCCCTGACCGGGCACGTCGCCGAGGCGGAGGCCGAGGAGGACGGCGAGGCGGCGAAGGCCGGCGGCAGAAAGGCCGGCAAGGGCGCCGGCAAGGACAAGGAGACCGTCAAATGAGTGCCGTCACCGACACCGCGCCCGTCGCGGCCCCCGGCAACCCCCTCGGCCGGTCCGTCCGCGACTCACTGATCGTGGCCAAGCGGAATCTGATCCGCATGTCCCGGATTCCCGAGATGGTGATCTACGGACTGATCCAGCCGATCATGTTCGTGGTGCTGTTCACCTACGTGTTCGGCGGCTCCATGAAGATCGGCGGCAGCACCAGCGCCCTCGACTACAAGAACTTCCTGATGGCCGGCATCTTCGCCCAGACGGTCACGTTCGCCACCGCCAGCTCCGGCGTCGGCATCGCCGACGACATGCACAAGGGCCTCATCGACCGGTTCCGCTCCCTGCCCATGGCGCGCGGCGCGGTGCTCACCGGGCGCACCCTCGCCGACCTCGTGCAGACCGCGCTCACCCTGCTCGTGCTGGCCGTCGTCGCCCTGCTGGTCGGCTGGCGGACCGGATCCGACGGCGACACCAACGCGGCCAGAGTCGCCGCCGCCTTCGGCCTGCTGCTCCTGCTCGGATACGCGTTCACCTGGGTCGGCGCCCTGATCGGCCTGTCCGTGCGCACCCCCGAGGCGGCCACGTCCGGCGGGCTGATCTGGCTCTTCCCGGTGACGTTCATCTCCAACGCGTTCGTGGACACCAGCCACATGACCCCGTGGCTGCGCCACATCGCGGAGTGGAACCCGTTCAGTGCCACGGTCCAGGCGGCCCGCGTCCTGTTCGCCAACCCCGGCGTGTCCCCGTCGCACGCCTGGCCCATGGAACACCCGGTCTGGGCGTCCCTGCTCTACTCGGTCCTGATCATCCTGATCTTCCGCACCCTCGCGGTCCGCAAGTACCGCTCGGCGACCGCGTGACAGGGCCCCGGCCATGACAGGGCCCCGGCCATGACAGCGCCCCCGGAGTCGCGGGGACTCCGGGGGCGCTGCCGTCGTCTTCAGACGCTGCGTTCAGCCCGAGTACGGCTCGGCCTTGATGATGCGGACCGAGGCCTTCTTGCCGTTCGGCAGCTCGTACTCCGCGTCCTCGCCGACCTTGTGGCCGATGACACCGGCGCCGAGCGGGGACTGCGGCGAGTACGTCTCGATGTCCGCGCTCGCGTACTCACGGGAGGCGAGCAGGAACTCCAGGGTGTCGTCCTCGTCACCGTCGAAGGCGATCGTGACGACCATGCCGGGAGCGACGGCGCCGTCCGTGGACGTGGGAGCCTCGCCGACCTGGGCGTTCTCCAGCAGCTGGGTCAGCTGGCGTACGCGCAGCTCCTGCTTGCCCTGTTCCTCCTTCGCCGCGTGGTACCCGCCGTTCTCGCGCAGGTCGCCCTCCTCGCGCGCGGCGGCGATCTTTGCGGCGATCTCCGTGCGCGCAGGACCAGTAAGGTGCTCAAGCTCGTCCTTGAGCTTGTTGTACGCCTCCTGGGTCAGCCAGGTGACGTTCTCGCTGGTCTGGGTCACAGGGTGCTCCTCGTCGGTACTGGGAATACAAAAGCATCGCCCTACCCAGAAGAATGTTCCTTCTTGGATGGGCGAAACCACGAGCCTAACAATTCACGGCCGTGAGGGGGAGGACATAAGGCATCAGACTGACATCAACGCAGGTCAGCGTCAATGTATTCCGGGATGCCGCCGGATCAGTCGGCGTGGCAGCCGAGCAGTTCGGCCGTCGTCCCCTTCGCCGTCGTACGGAGCGTGACGACCTTGTCGATCTGGGTGGCCGAACCCGAGAACCGGAAGTCGGCCCGGCCCACCTCGGTGCCGTCGGCGGACTGCGAGCGCAGGGTGCAGTAGCCGTGCGTGCCGGCGTCCTTGTGGACCTCCAGGTGCACCTGCACCGCGTCGTCCGTGGCCTGGAAGGCGACCACCTGCGCGCTGATGTCGCTCTCCGCGACATAGTGGTAGGCGAACCAGCCGATCAGCGCGAGCAGCACCGCGCCCAGCGCGGCACCGGCGATCTTGAGTCTGCCGTCGGCACGCTTGTCCGAGGAACGGCCGTAGCGGCCCTCGGGCAGCCGCGTGCTCGCCGTACTCATGATCGTCCTCTCCGCGGAATTTTTCGCCCCCCGATTCGGTCACTATAGAAGCTGCCGAACGCACCCCAAGGTACGGGGGCGCCGACATTACCGAGGATTGAGCCTTGACTGACCAGCTGCGACTGATGGCCGTTCACGCGCACCCCGACGACGAGTCGAGCAAGGGCGCGGCGACCATGGCGAAGTACGTGTCCGAGGGGGTGGACGTGCTGGTGGTGACCTGCACGGGCGGAGAGCGCGGGTCCATCCTCAATCCCAAACTCCAGGGTGACGCGTACATCGAGGAGCACATCCACGAGGTGCGCAAGAAGGAGATGGACGAGGCCCGCGAGATCCTCGGCGTCAAGCAGGAGTGGCTCGGCTTCGTCGACTCCGGCCTGCCCGAGGGCGACCCGCTGCCCCCGCTGCCCGAGGGCTGCTTCGCCCTGGAGGACGTCGACAAGGCGGCCGGGGAACTGGTCCGCCAGATCCGCTCCTTCCGCCCGCAGGTGATCACCACCTACGACGAGAACGGCGGCTACCCGCACCCCGACCACATCATGACCCACAAGATCTCGATGGTGGCGTTCGAGGGCGCGGCGGACGCCGAGAAGTACCCCGAGGCCGAGTACGGCCCTGCCCACCAGCCGCTGAAGCTGTACTACAACCAGGGCTTCAACCGCCCCCGCACCGAGGCGCTGCACCACGCCCTCCTCGACCGGGGCATGGAGTCGCCGTACGGGGACTGGCTCAAGCGCTGGGAGCAGATGGAGCGCGTCGAGCGCACGCTGACCACGCACGTTCCCTGCGCGGACTTCTACGAGATCCGTGACAAGGCGCTGATCGCGCACGCCACGCAGATCGACCCCGAGGGCGGCTGGTTCCGGGTCCCGCTGGACCTGCAGAAGGAGGTCTGGCCGACCGAGGAGTACGAGCTGGCGAAGTCCCTCGTCGATACCTCCCTCCCCGAGGACGACCTCTTCGCGGGCATCCGGGACAATGCCTGACATGAGCGCAAGCCTGGCACTGACGCATCTCGTCCCCCTCGCCAAGGACCTCGACCAGAACAAGGTCACCCCGGGCGTCCTCGGCTTCATCGTCTTCGCGGTGATGGCCGTGGCGGTGTGGGGTCTGATGAAGTCGATGAACAAGCAGATGCAGAAGGTCGACTTCAAGGAGAGCCCCGCGGCCGGAACGCCGGCGGACCCGGCGGACGCCGAGCCCACCGACTCCGCCGAGCCGGCCGGATCCGAGCCCGCCGAGTCGGCCGGCACGAAGACCGCAGGCTCCAAGTCCGCGGGCTCCAAGACCGCCGGCTCCTAGCGCACGCGGGCACGGGCCCGGTCCCCGAGGCCGGCCCGGCCGGCGGTGAGTCAGTGCCCTGCCGGAACCGCCACCCCCATCACCTCCCGGGCGTGGCGGTCCGGGGTCATGCGCAGGCGCCACGCCTGCCAGCCCGCCTCCAGGCTGACCCCCCGCTCCAGCAGCAGCCCGTACGCCACCACACACTCGCCCAGCTTCTCGTCCCGCAGCGGATGCGCGGCCCGGCCGAGCTGCGCCAGCTCCTCCTGGGCGACGGCCGTACCCACCTCCACCCCGCCCGGCGCCGCGTACGGCAGCAGCGTGCAGCGCAGGTAGCGGGCCCAGTCCTCGCCGCGCCGGTCGCCGTACGACGCGAACAGGGCCACCGCCTCGTCACACAGGGCCAGCGCCTGCTGCGTCCGCGCGTTCCCCGCGTCCACGACCGCCAGCTCCAGCAGGCTCCACGCCTCACCGTGCGCCACACCGATCCGCTGGAAGTCGGCACGCGCGTCGGCCAGCAGCTGACGGGCGAAGCCCGAATTGCGCAGGGAACCCGTCTGCGCCGCCCGCTGGTCCCGGGTCACCCGCGCCGAATGATGCCGGGCGCAGGCCAGGCCGTAGCCGTCACGCATCCGGGAGAACATCGTCCGCGACCGCTCCAGCTCACGCACCGACCGGTCCAGGTCGCCGGTCTCCTCCAGCGCCTGCCCCAGGTAGTACAGCGTCCACGCCTCACCGCGCGCGTCCTCGTTGTCCCGGTGCCGCACCGCCGCCTGCCGCAGCGCCTCCACGGCGGCCGAGGCGTCGCCGTCCACCAGCCGGGCCCGGGCCACCTGCGTCAGCGCCCAGGCCTCACCCCGGGCGTCGTGCGTACGGCCGTAGCGGTCGAGCGCGGCCCGCAGCTCCGTGTCCGCACGCGGCACGTCGCCCATCCGCAGCGCGAGCTGGCCCAGCTGGTAGTGCGCCCACGCCTCCCCGTGCACCGAGCCGCCCTCGCGGTGCAGCACCAGGGAACGGGTCAGCAGATCCAGCGCCTCCGCCAGCCGGGCCCGGTCCCGCTGCACCGCGGCCAGCGCGTGCATCGTCCACGCCCGGTCCGTCGCCAGCTCCGGCGCCGCCTGCAGGTCCAGAGCCTCCTGGAGGCGCGCCGCCGCCTCGGTGAGGTTGCCCTGGTGGTGCAGGGTGATGCCCAGCGAGCACAGGGCACGGGCGGCGCCCGCGTCGTGCTGCGCCTCCCGGTACAGGTCGACGACCGAGGCCAGCGTCGTGCGCGCCTTGTCCAGCTCGCCCAGCTGCCGGGCCGCGATACCGGTGCGCCACTGCACCGAACGCACCAGCAGGCCCTCGTCGACGGCCTGAGCCAGCTCGTTGATCTCCCCGAGCCGGTACAGGTCACCGCGCAGCAGGCAGTAGTCGCACAGCGCGCCGAGCAGGTTCAGCACGGCCGCCCGGTTCACGCCCTCACCGTGCCGCAGCGCGGCCGTGATGAAGCTGGACTCGTCGTCCAGCCAGCGCAGCGCCTCGTCGAGCGAGGTGAAACCGTGCCCGCCGAACCGGTGCGAGCGCGTCGACATGTTGCCGTCGACCAGCCGCAGCACCGAGTCGGCGAGGTCCGCGTAGTTCACGATCAGCCGTTCCTGCGCGGCCGTGCGCTCGGCCGGCTCCTCCTCGTCCAGCAGACGGGCGTGGGCGAAGGCGCGTACCAGATCGTGCAGCCGGTATCGGCTGCCGCGCACATGGTCGATCAGGCCGGCCCCGGCCAGCGCCACCAGGTGCCGGGTCGCCTCGGCCTCGTCCGTGGCGAGCAGCGCGGCGGCCGCCGCCGCGCCCAGCGAGGCACGCCCGGCCAGCGCCAGCCTCCGCAGCAGCCGGCGCCCGGCCTCCGGCTGGTCGGTGTAGCGCAGCCACAGCGCCCGCTCCACCGGCTCCACCGGCCCGTACGCCCCCAGGTCCGCGGCCAGCTGCCGGGGTGAGCGCGGGCCCAGCGAGGAGCCGGCGACGCGCAGCGCCAGCGGCAGCCCGCCGCACAACTCGCGCACCCGGTCCGCCGACTCGGCGTCGTACGGCCCCGACGCGTCCTGCGCGGCCGCGCCCAGCAGCTCCTCGGCGCCCGCCGCGTCCAGCGCCTCCACCGGCAGGTGGTGCACCCAGGCCGGCAGGTCCGCGGGCAGCTCCAGGGGCGCGGCCGCGGTGACCAGGACCAGGCTGTCGGAGTGCTCCGGCACCAGCGCGCGCACCTGCTCCGGGTCCGAGGCGTCGTCCAGCACGATCGTCACCGGCAGACCGGTCAGCTGCTGGTGGTACAGCTCGCCCAGCCGCTTGAGCTGCTGCTCGGGGGAGGAACGCTCCCGGAACAGCAGCTGCTCGCGCGGCGCGCCCAGCCGGTTGAGCAGGTGCAGCAGGGCGTCCCGAGTGGGCAGCGGCGGCTCGTCCCGGCTGCCGCCGCGCAGGTCCACGACGACCGCGCCGCGGAAGTGGTCCCGCAGGTCGTGCGCCGCCCGCACCGCGAGCGTCGTACGGCCCGAGCCGGGGGCGCCGTGCAGGACGACCACCGTCGGGCGGGTCTCCGTCGTCGCGCGGGCCGCCTGCGCCCACTGCCGGATCCGCGCCAGCTCCTGCCGCCGCCCCGCGAACACCCCGTCCGCGTCCGGGAGTTGCCCGAAGGACTGCTCCAGCACGGTGCGCCTGCGCGCCGCCGCGCTCTTGTCCTGGCCGCGCAGCGACGGCGCCGCCTTCTTCGGGGCCGTGGACGCGCTGAGCACCCGCTGCTGGTCGAGGAAGGGCCGGATGCCCCGCACGTCCAGCGCGGTCAGCCACTGCAGGCGCAGCTGCTCGGGGCCGCCGGGCTGTCCCGCCGCACCCGCGCGGTGGTGCGCGGCCGGCAGGTGCGCACCGGCCACCTTCACCACCGTCGCGGCGGCGGCCACCACGGCCACTGTGACGCCCGCGCCGACGGCCGTGTCCGTGCCGGTGCCCAGCGCCAGGTCGGCCACCGTTGCGGCCACCGCCGCGACAGCGGCCACCAGCAGCGGAGTCCCCGCACCCTCACGGGCGTACCGCTGGGCGAAGGTCAGCCGGCCCGCCTCCGACTCGTCGAGCGCACGCGTGTACGCCTCGTACTCCTCGGCCGCCTTCTCCGCCATACCGTCCAGCGCCCCGCGCGCCCGCGACAGCAGCAACTGCCCGTCGATCCGCCCCCCGGACCGCCGTACCTCCTCCTCCACGGCCCGCCCCACCAGCCGCTCGGCCTCCCCTCGATGGATGTCCCGCATATCCCGTCCCCCTCCGGCGGCAACTCCTGTGCCTACGAGTGTCCTTGGCGGACGCCACGAAGGCGAGGGGGCGTCGATCACGGGCGCCGGGCAGCCGGGCCGGGGCGCGCCCCGGTGGAGCCGCGTTTCTACGCCGTCCCCGAGCCCGTGGCAGAGTGGAACGGTGAATCGACTGGACCATGAGACGTCCCCGTATCTGCTTCAGCACGCCCACAACCCCGTCGACTGGTGGCCCTGGTCGCCCGAGGCCTTCGAGGCGGCCCGGAAGGCGGGGAAACCGATTCTGCTGAGCGTCGGCTACGCGAGCTGTCACTGGTGTCACGTCATGGCCCACGAGTCCTTCGAGGACCGAGCCACCGCCGACTTCCTCAACGAGCACTTCGTCAGTGTCAAGGTCGACCGTGAGGAGCGGCCCGACGTGGATGCCGTGTACATGGAGGCCGTGCAGGCGGCCACCGGGCATGGCGGGTGGCCGATGACCGTGTTTCTGACGCCCGATGCCGAGCCGTTCTACTTCGGGACGTACTTCCCGCCCGAGCCGCGGCACGGCATGCCGTCCTTCCGGCAGGTGCTGGAAGGGGTGCGGCAGGCCTGGGACGAGCGGCGGGACGAGGTCGGGGAGGTCGCCGGGAAGATCGTGCGGGATCTGGCCCAGCGGGAGATCGTGCGGCACGGGGGCGAGGCGCCGGGGGAGCAGGAGCTCGCCCAGGCGCTCCTCGGGCTCACCCGGGACTACGACCCGCAGCGCGGCGGATTCGGCGGCGCGCCCAAGTTCCCGCCGTCCATGGTGCTGGAGTTCCTGCTGCGCCACCACGCCCGCACCGGGTCCGAGGGCGCGCTGCAGATGGCGCAGGACACGTGTGAGCGGATGGCGCGGGGAGGGATGTACGACCAGCTCGGCGGCGGATTCGCCCGGTACTCCGTCGACCGCGACTGGGTCGTGCCGCACTTCGAGAAAGTAGCTGTCTAAGGTCCATTGATTCCGTACCATTTCCCCTGAGCACAGAGGGGGTTGTGGTGCGCGAGGATCACGCGACGCTGGTCGGGTTGGGGCTCGGCCCTGAGGACCTGGAAGCCCTGGGCCTGGACAAACCCGCGACGGCCGAGCCGTCCGGACTCATGGACGCCTACCTGCGACGGAGCAACAAGAAGGAAGACCTGGCCACGCTGCGGGGGCACTTGCGGGACGTGGTGCGCTGGGCGCAGACGAACGGACTTCAGATCCGGCACGTCTGGTTTGAACAACTCTCGGCTTCCAAGACCTACGTAAGGCGCCGGGAGTTCGAGAAGGCCACCCAAGCGATCATGGACGGAAAGTCCAAGACGCTCGGCGTGTGGAAGACGGACCGCTTCGACCGGCGCGGCATGGGAGCGGTGGGCCGGATGCTGGACGAGTTCGACCGCCGGCAATCGCGGCTCGTTTCCGTTTCCGAAGGGCTGGACTCCTCACAGGGTGGCCGCATGGTTTTTGCGATCCTGAGCGAACGTGCCAGGGAGGAAGCGAAGGACATAGCGAAGCGCGTGAAGATCGGCCATGACTCGCACAAGGCGGAAGGCCGAAGGGGAACGGGCAGGCCCCCGTTCGGTCTCTACAGCGCGCCCGGAAGCGGCAAGGTCGAACCCCATCCCGACGAGTACGACACAGCCCGCAGGCTGGCGGACCTCTTGCTCGACAAGAAGACGACGAAGGACACCGCCCACCAACTCAATAAGGAGGGGTACCGGACCCGGAGCGGTGCCACCTGGTCGCCCACGGCGGTGAGCAAGTTGGCTCAGTCCCCGCTCTTCGCCGGCATGGTCCCGGTCCGGCGGCGCAAGACGGACGAGCACGGCAACCCCTTGGACAGTTGGGAGGGGTACGGCGAGCCTCTGCGCAATGAGAAGGGCGAAGTCATCATGTGCGGCAAGGGGGTCGTGACGCCGGGCGAGTGGTTCAAGATCAAGGCGCTCATTGCCGAGCGGACCGACGAACGGTGGGCGAAGGGGAAGCCGGAAGCGAAGTATCTGGGCACGGGGAGCTACCGATGCGGGCGGCTACGGGACAAGAAAGGCACGGGGGAACTTGAGTCGTGTGGTGGTTCGATGAGCCACCGTGGCGGGCGCTACCGGTGTGAGGTCCGGCAGACGCGGGGCAAGTCCATCTGCGAGGGAGTGGTGACCCTCGCCGACCGCATCGACCACGCGGTTGGACAGGCTTGGGTCCACCACATCACGGCCCTTGAGCCTGGTGCCCCGGTGGTCATCGAGATAGCCCGCCGGTGGCTCGCCTTCGCGGACCCCGAAACGCAGGCGAAGAAGGACGAGGCTCAGAAGGCCCTTGAGGCCGCTCAGCGGCGTGTGAAGAAGCTCGAAGACGACTTCTACGTGTACGGGAAGATGGACGAAGAGCGCTTCGAGGAGCTGAGCGAAGGACAGCGCGCCGTCATCGAGAGCACCACCGCGACCCTTGAGGCGCTGGACGCGGAGGCAGACCTCTCGCCCCTCACGCAGGTCGACACCCTGCGTGAGGCATGGGAAGCGGCGGATATGGCGGACAAGAGGATGCTCCTGAAGTGCGCCCTTGGAAAGAAGGGCATCACGGTCAAGCCGGCCGCGCGGCAGGGGGACCACACCCCGATCCTGGAACGGCTTGAGTTCGACTGGCTGTCGAAGAAGGACACAACCACCGAGAAGTGAGTTCGACGCACAAGGCGGGGCCTTCGGGCCCGGCCTTGTCCACTTTTCCGGTAGGCAATCGGCTCACCAGCCTCCGAGTGAGGGCGTCTGCACGCCCTATGTGAGTGTGCTGGGGCAGCGTGGATGGCCCGCTGCCTCTCCACGTGGTGACGAAGTGACGGAATGACGGTTTGGTTCTGTTCCATGCATAGAACCAAAGCACCATCTATAAGAGGTAACCCGGATTCAGGGACACTTCATCACTTCGTCACCGCCCGCGCTTCCCGCGGCTCACAGGCTGCGAACGGCTGTCGGCCGATGCCCATCGCGAAGAACGCTCGGACGCATGGGTCATCGACTGCCGACAGTGCTTGGCGCGAGCGCTCAGGTAGGGGGAGAGCGGCCCGGAAGTTCCCGGCTCTGCCCGCCGGCGGTCCCGGCCCCAGCTCGGAAAACGCGCGCTAGGTGTGACGCCTCTATTGGGCGGGGTCCCTTGGCGCGACTGGGCAAGGCCCGAAACGAGCGGAATTGCATCGGCCGCATCATTGAGCAGGCGGAGCAAAGCGCAGAGCTGCACGTCAGCGGTGTGAGCCACGGTCGATGTTCGCGTCGGTTTCATGCGGTGGCCTGGGACGGCGCCGGGGGCCGTAACCGATGCATCGGTGTTGCGTTGAATGCATCGTGATGAGAGCAACTGATCTGCCGGGTGCGGCGCATCTGGTGCTGGCTTCCGGCGTCATCCATCTGGCCCCGGAGACCGCGGTGTTCGACGCGATGCTGGATGGCTGGCAGCTCCAGCAGCGCACGCGGTTTTTGAAGGCGGACACCATTCGCGGACGCGTTGAGCTGATGCGTCGGCTGGCGGCGTACACCAACGCCTATCCCTGGCAGTGGGAAGCGGCCGACGTAGAGGCGTTCATCGATCACCTGCGTCAGCGGCCGCGGCCGATCGTGGTGTCCACCGCACGGATCTATCAGCACAGCGTGCGGATGTTCATGGAGTACATCACCGACCCGAGGTACTGCTGGCCACGCGTGTGCCAGGAACAGTTCAGCACGGCCCCCGTGCAGATCCTGCACGAGTGGAACACCGTGGTGCATGTCACCGAGTACGAGGGTGAGCCGCGGCGTCGGCCGCTGACCTACGACGAGATCCAGGCCCTGTTCGACGCTGCTGACGGACGGGTGGAGGAGATCCGGGCCCGGCACCGCAAAGGCGCGCTCGCCGCGATGCGGGACGCGGCCATGCTCAAGACGGTCTACGCGTTCGGCCTGCGCCGGCGCGAAGCCTGGGGACTGGACCTGGGCGACCTGCGGCACAACCCGAAGTCGCCCGTCTTCGGCCGGTGCGGCGCGCTGTTCGTACGCTGGGGGAAGTCGTCCCGGGGCAGCGCCCCCAAGCGGCGCACGGTACTGACCATCCCGGAGATGGACTGGATCGTGCCCGTGCTGGAACAGTGGCTGGACGAGGTGCGTCCCGCCTTCGGCGCCGGGCGGCATCCGGCAATGTGGGTGACCGAGAGGGCCGGGCGCATGTCGCTGCGCAGGATCAACGAGGCGTTCACCGAGGCACGCCAGGCAGCCGGACTCCCGGCCGAGCTCGATCTGCACTGCCTACGTCACAGCCACATCACGCACTGCGTGGAATTCGACTACCCGGAGAAATTCGTCTCTTCCCAGGCCGGACACACCTACGCCGCCACCACCGCGATCTACACCGGCGTCTCCGACGAGTACCGTAACCGGCTGCTGCAACGCTCCCTGGCCCGCCATCCGGAATTGTGGGACGAGGAACCGGCGTCGTGACCAAGAAGATGGGCTACCGCTGGAACCTGCGGCAGATCATGGCCAGCCGCGAGATGTTCGCCACCACCGACCTGGTGCCGCTGCTCGCGGAACGCGGCATCCACCTCTCCCGCGAACAGGTCTTCCGCCTGGTGACTCAACCACCCCAGCGCCTGAGCATGGACACTCTCGCCGCGCTGTGCGACATCCTCGACGTCGGCGTAGCCGACCTGATCGAGATCACCGTGGTCAACGAACAGGTCCGCAAGGCTGCCGGCGAGACCGGCAAGGTTCCGCCGCCGACAGTACGGCGCTCTACGATTCGCCGCCCGGAGGGACTGTGAACGCCCGTCAGCGGCGCCGTGCCGAGCAGGACCGCGCCATCGAGGAGACCGCCGCTCTCATCGCCCGACAACTTCCCGGCTCCGACCTGGTCCGGCTCACCGAACAGGTTGTGGGTTTGAGCTGTTACCGTCGCAGACAGATCGGGTGCTGGAGCATCTGCGCGCGCATCCCGATGCGCTGGTCTCCGGGGACTCCAGCGGCCCACCTGGACTGCTGAAACTTCTGGACGTTCTGGCCGCCGAGCACCAGGCGGTGCAACGCGCCCGCTGCGCGCAGTGCGGCACGGTCCGGCGCCTGCCCTACCGCATCGACGGTGCCGCCACGTGCGGTCGCTGCTACGCCAGGAGCCACCTCAAACCGTGCGTGCGCTGCGGCGAGACGGGCCGGCCGGCGTTCCGGGAGAACGGCGGCGTGGTCTGCGCCGGCTGCAAGACCCGCGACCCGCGGGCACGCTGCGAGTGCGCCAGGTGCGGAAAGCTGGCCCGCGTCGCCTACCGGATCGAGGGCCGGCCGCTGTGCCAGAACTGCGGACCGCGCAAGCTCTACACCTGCTCGGCCTGCGGCCGCCACAACCAGCGAGCCCACGAGATCACCGAGGACGGGCCGCTGTGCCCACGCTGTTACCACCGCGCTCGGGAGAGGCAGTGCTGCCGGTGCGGGCGCACGACATGGAACGTGCGCATCGCGGACCGGCAGGAGAGCACCTGGATCTGCTACCGCTGCTGGATCCCGCCGACCACGAGGTGCACCAGCTGCGGCCAGAACAAGCCCTGCGTTCGCGGGGCCACCCTGGGCCGCCCGGTCTGTTCCACCTGCCACTCCCGACAGCGCCCGGAACGGACCTGCGCACGGTGCGGCCGGACGAAGAAGATGCGTACCACACTGCCCCTCGGCCCGGTCTGCGGCCTCTGCTACAACACACTGCGCCGCTCGCCCGCCCCTTGCACCAACTGCGGTTGCGTGCGGCCCTTGGTCGGCCGCGGGGAACGCGGTGGGGTGTGCGGTCCCTGCTCGGGCGACGAACGCAACTGGACCTGCCGGCGATGCGGCCGGGTCGATCTGCTCGTCGCCCAAGAGCACTGCCTGCCCTGCATCGTGAGCGAACGCGTCGACGCGCTGCTGTCCGGCCCGGACGGCACCCTCCACCCGCAACTATCCGCAGTGCGTGCGCTGCTCTTGCAGGACTGCGCGCCCGAGCAAGTCCTGCACTGGCTCTACGCCACGGTGTGGGCCGAACTGCTGGGCCGGCTCGCCACGCAGGGCGGCGAGATCACCCACGCCCGCCTCGACCGTCTGCCGCCCGGCTACGCTGTGCGCTACCTGCGACAGGTCCTGGTCAACACCGGCGTCCTGGAGCCGCGTACCGAACACCTCGACTCCGTCGAACCCTGGGTTGAGCACCTGCTGGCCGGCCAGCCACCGCACATCGCCGCGATCGTGCGCCCCTACGCCTCCTGGTCGGTCCTGCGCCGGGCTCGCTCGCTGGCCACTCGCAGCCGCGTGACCCGCAGCGTCCGCAAGTACGCGCGTTCCCGTATCGGCATGGCGGTGCAGTTCCTGACCTGGTTGGAGACGCGCGGCCTGACCCTGTCCGCCGCGACGCAGTCCGATGTCGATCTGTGGCTGGCCATCGGCACGACAACGCACTACCGGCTCCGTGACTTCCTACGCTGGGCACACGCACGTGGCCTTGCCGATGGCCTCACCGTTCCCTGGCTCGGACGGGCCGAACAGCCGGAGCACGTCCTGCCTGATGACGACCGCTGGAGGCTGCTGCGCCGCTGTCTTAACGACGACAGCATCGCCTTGCACCTGCGTGTCGCTGGCGCCCTGGTCCTGCTCTACGCACAGGTCCCCTCCCGGATCGTGGAGCTGACCCGCCAGGACCTTTCCACCACCGGCTCCGGCACCTACCTGGCCGTCGGCCGGCAGCCGGTCCTCCTGCCACCGCGACTCGCCATGCTCGTCCAGCGGCTCGCCAACCACGCGGCTCCTGGACGGCGTCCTCTCATCCATCGGGGCACCCGCCCCTGGCTGTTCCCCAGCGCCCAGCCCGGCACGCATCTCGACGCCGACCGCCTGGCCACGCTCCTCAATGACCGGGTCGGCATCTTCATCCGCCCGGCTCGCGGCGGAGCATTGTGCGAACTCGCCGGTGACCTGCCCGCTCCGGTCCTCGCCGAGCTGCTCGGACTCTCAGTCGGCACCGCTACACGGTGGACAACCCTGGCGGGCCGGGACTGGAGCGACTACCTCACCGCCCGTGCCGAAGACTTGAGCATCGGCACCCCCGGCTGACTGTCAGGCCCACCACCTACGCTGACACATCGGCGGTAACAGCATCGAACCGAACGGGGCCAGATGAGCAGGAAGCCGAAGCACACGCTCCCAACGCTCCCAGGCATGCCCGAGCCCCTTCCCGCACCCGAGACCGAACAACTCGCGCTGCTCGGCGAGCCGCTGCCGGTCAAAGTCCCCGCTCAGCTATGGCGTTCCTGGCTCGACGATCCACTCATCGTCGCCAGGTTCGAGGCGAAACGGTACCGGCGTTCCGAACACCCGTGCTGGCCGTGGCTGGGGGCTGTGTCATCGACGGGCCACGGCTCCTTTCGCGCCGCGAGCCTGCCCGGCCCCTCCCGCCGCGGCACCGTCCCTGCCCACCTGTTCGCCTTCCAACTGGCCAACGGAGTGATACCCCGACTCGGCTGGTCCGGCGCCGAAGACCCGGTCCTCTGCCACCGCTGCGACTCCCACGGCTGCACCAACCCCGCCCACCTGCGACTCGGCACCACCGCCGAAAACCGGGCCGAATGGGCCAGCCGACACCGTAACCCCACCGGGCCACTCGCGGACCTCCGCGGGGCAGCAGGACGCACCCGGGCCATCGCCGCAGCCATTAGAGCCGGGCTCGCCGCCGGAGAAGACCCCGGCGCCATCGAGGACCGGATTCGAGCAGCAGAAGCCGCAGGACTCCCCCTCACCCTGTGGTGACACCAACCCGGGTAACAGCTTGACCGAATCTGAGCCTTCCCGCCCCCTCGGCCTGGGAGCAAGGTCGGAGCGGGGCCACGGCTTCGGCAGGTCCTCCCCGAGGCTCTCGATCGAGCGAACCGTTGCGGCACCAAGGAGCGTGACTCGTGACAGATGCATCGAACCCAACAGAAGGCGCGACCAGTAGGGCGAGGGGACTGGCCAGTTCGTTGATCGGAATCGACCACATTGCCGTCGCCGTGAAGGATTTCGAAGCGGCGATCAGGGTGTGGAGTGACGAATTCGGCTTCGAACTGATCCAACGGACTCACATATCCGGCGAGAGCAGCGGCATGTACAAGGCGGTGCTGCGGGCCGGCGCGTTGACGCTCGTCCTGGTACAGGGCGACTCGTCCGACTCTCATATCTCCCGGTACGTTGAGGAACACGGCCCTGGGGTCATGCACGTCGCTGTACAGGTCCAAGACCAAGAGCAGGTACTCGACTCCTTCCGTGCTCACGGCACCAAGCCGCTGACCGGAATCGTCCACGCACCGGGGCTTGACCAAGCCTTCCTTCCCCGCGAACCGCACAGTGGAATCCAGCTGGAACTGGTCAGCCGCACCGGACTGAACGGCTTCGACAACGCCAGCAGCCTTCAGCTGCACGAAGCGATGGAAGGACGCACCACATCCTGATGTGCAATATCCCGTGGGTTCGGTCAGGCTCCGCGCGGAGCCTGACCGAACCCACGGGATATTGCACACCCGGCTCCTGCCCCGCCTGCTCACCGGCCGTGCGCGGGCCCGGTGTTCGTCACCCACGACAGGCCCCGCCCAGGCAAGGTCGTCCACCCGCGCGTGCTCTGGCACACCGAGTACATGGGCCTGGCCGTCGGCGAACTGCGCAGTGCCGGCCGCGACGTGGACGCCGAGGTCCTCGCACACATCTCCCCGGCCCACAGCTCGGCGGTCAACTACTACGGCTCCATCACCGTCGACTACGACCGCGAACTCGCCCAGCTCGACGACCAGGGCCACCGGCCGCTTCGGACCGTGAACGTGGACGAGCCCGGAGCCGGGCTGTAGACGGCCCGAAGTTCTCCCGCAGCATCGGGTGCACCACCGCATCCAGCAGGCCCCGGGCGGCGAAGAACGCGCCTCCAGCCCGAGGCGTACGACCCACACTGGACGTCGACTTCAGCCCGCTGCGCGGGGACGGCCCGCCCGGCAGCGAGGGCTACGGGCGGGCCGCCTGACGTCGCCGGGCAAGCCGAGGACACTGGGATTGCCTGGGCGTACGCATCCACTTCCGAGGCCCGGTCGAGCGCGTAGTCCGGGGTCGGCCGTGCGGCGGACCCTGGACCTGCACATGCGGCTATGCGGCGCGTGACCGCACGGTCCTCGAAGTACTCACTGGCTGCGGTTTGCCTTCAGGATGTCCTCCTGGGACAGCACCTTCCGTGCGAGCAGGACCTGTTCGGCCTGGTCAGCGACGTGGGTTCCCTGACGGGCGTCGAAGGTGCGATACGTCTGGAGGAGATAGAGAGCCTCGTCCTTGGTTTGTACCAGTGCCTCGGCGCCCGGGAACGTGACGGCCCGGTATTCCTCCTTCAGCGTGGAGTACTTCTTCCACAAACACGGAGCAATGTTCGGGTTCTTCTTAAAGTACTCGTTGATCTGGACGCGGTAGAAGCGCTGCAGGCGGCCTGGGGTCAGCTCGCCGGGCCCGAGCTCCGACCCCAAGCTCGCGTCGTCTCGGACGCCGAACTCCTTGTAGATGGTCTTGACGTTGATCTTCTCGCCGTTCATCACGAACTCGCCGAAGACCTTGTTTCCGGACCCCACGACGGCCCTCTGGATGGCGCAGAACAGAAGGATCTTCAGGCCGCTCTTGGCCATAATGGTCTTGAGGATCTCCCCGTCCGAGTAGGTGTCCGTGGCGACGGGCTGGAAGCCTTTGAAGTCCTCGATGGCGACCAGATCCTTGAGCTGCTGACTGTTCAGGTACTGCCGCTCGGTCATGGCTGGGATCCCCTGTCCTCGACGTGTGCGCGTGTCAGCCGTCAGCCGGACCGACCCCTAGCTGACTACCCGGGGCCCGGACGAGGGTAAGCCGACGGGAGGGACAGTTAAGCCCAGGGAGTGACAATTCTTGATCTTGGTCTCGCCTGCCCCGGCCGGGCGGCGAGATGCTTCATAGATGGTCAGGCGAGCGGTCCGAGGGCGACGTCCGTCAGGACCCCGCTGATCCTGGGCCACGAGTTCGTGGGCGAGGTCACCGCGATCGGTACGGAGAGGGAGCGAGCGCCTGGCGCTGTGCTGCGTCAGGTATGCGGCGGAGTGACGGGATCAGGTGCTGATCTTCGCCCACGCGGCGGACATCAGGTTACTCGCAGCAATCGATCGGTGAGGTTGGAAGTAGCGCGACCAGCGTTGGAGACAGCCACCTTAAGGAGTAGCCATGGCAGGGGACTTGCCTCCCGGCGTCCACGTAACGGAACTCCCCAGCGGGGTGAGGGCCTCCGGTCTTGTCATCCTCCAGGCGTATCCGAATGTCAATGCGCCACTCACCACCCACGTGTTGCACGTGGGGCAGGGCGAGGGGAAGCACAGGATCATTTCCATCGGCACCGACTCGACGCACACGGACAGCATCGTGGCAGGAGACCAGCTCTGGACCTCGTCGCCGGGGCTGAAGGGCATCACCACACCGCTGCTGGCATTGCCGGTGCCGGCGCGGGAGAACGTGGACGGCGGGAGCGAGCACTATCTCATCTGGCACGACAAGGAAAAGAAGGAACTGAAGTACCGGACGGTCTGGACCCGCCACAAGGACCCCTACACCCTCACCCTCAAGGTCGATGACCGCACGGTCCCCGCGCACTGGGAGTCGATGAAGAACATCGTGTACCCGGTCGCCACCATGCCGGTGCCCCGCCGGCACAACGTGGACGGCAAGAGCGAGAGCTACGTCTACCACTACGACAAGCAGGGCACCCTGTACTACTCGACTATCTCGATCGGCCGCGACGCGGCCCACGCCGATCGCCTCGTGGTCGATCTGAGGCCCGTAGCCGATTGGTGGAAGGGGTCGCTGACAGGCATCGGCCAACTGGCGGAGATCTGCCCGGTGCCGGGCCAGCAGGACGTCGACGGCAAGAGCCAGTACTACGTCTACCACCGGTCAAACACGACGAAGACGCTGATGTACCGGAAGATCGCGATCACCTGCGACCCACAGCACACCGACACCCTGGTGACCGAGGACCGGCCCGTTGCCGACTATTGGCCCTCGCTGAAAGGCGTCGACTGAGGGCCCGGCCGGTCATCAGCCAGACCAGACGGCCCTGACGGCGGGGTGGTGCCGCGTCAGCCGGAGGCTGGCACCGCGTCCTCCGTGCGACCCGTTCCGAGGACCCAGCTCGGGGACGGCGGTTGTCCTTAGACAGGGAAGTTAGTCGTGCGGCCCGCGCTGACCTGTGTGGACTGGATTGGTTGTCAATAGATCTCTCAGCGGACTCCGTCTCGTGACTGCCTCTGGTCACCCGAATGGCGGTTGTTGAGATGACAGACGGCCTGTGTGGTGCGTTTCTGGACGGGGGAAGCGAACCACGTTGTGAGGAGCCTCATGGGCATGAAGGACCTGGGCACGGGCGAAGAGCAGAAGATGACCGTCACCGGTGGCTCCTCGCTGCCGCAGGACGAGGTCAACCGGATGCGCGAAGAGGCCGAGAAGTACGCGGAGGAGGACCACCAGCGCCGCGAGGCCGCCGAGGCCCGCAACCAGGGCGAGCAACTCGTCTACCAGACCGAGAAGTTCCTCAAGGACAACGAGGAGAAGGTCCCCGGCGAGGTGAAGACCGAGGTCGAGACCGCCGTCAACGAGCTCAAGGAGAAGCTCAAGGGCGAGGACACGGCCGAGATTCGCACCGCCGCCGAGAAGGTCGCCGCGGTCTCCCAGAAGCTGGGCCAGGCCATGTACGCCGACGCCCAGGCCGCCCAGGGCACGGCCGGTGCCGCGGGTGTCGTCGACGCCCAGCAGGCCAAGGCCGAGGACGACGTGGTGGACGCCGAGATCGTCGATGACGAGAAGCCCAAGGACGCCAAGGGTGGTGCTGCGTGACGGAGGAGACGCCGGGCTTCGATGCTTGACGTTTTGCTGTGCGCGAGGGGTGCCCCATTCGCTGAGGCGCCCCTCAGCTCAACGTGGTTCGCTGACAAGAAAGCCGAAACGCCTGGGTTCGCTGCCAAACGCCTTGATTGGATGGCAGGGGACAGCGGTGCTGCGGAGCGGACTCCGAGGACACCGTGAGTATGTAGACGAGTTTCGGCAACGTTCGTCGTTCAGCGCGGCCAGCACCCCGCCTCGGCAACCGTCATGCGGATGCTGCGCGAACACGACGCGCAGACGGCCACCGCAGACGGAAGTTGAGGCCCCCCGGCATCCGCCGGGGGTCTCAACCGTGATCCGGCCTCTGAGACTGGGCCGCAGCCGCTTAGCGTTGTTTTTTCCGCGAGAACTACTGGGACAACGGGGGCGCCGAGTAGCCGAGGAGCTCTACAGCGACACCCCCGAAAAGCTCGCCGACAGCACGAAGAAGATCTTCGACACGATGACCGGGTGCCCGCCGTACCAGGTCGTCATCGGCAGCAGGCCCGTCACCCCTCTTCGGTGGCCTCATCCTGGTCCTCGCCGTCCTCGCCGTCCTCGCCGTCCTCGCCGTCCTCGCCGTCCTCGCCCTGCTCCTCGGTGTCCTCGCTCTCTTCGGTCCCCTCGCCCTGCTCCTCGGTGTCCTCGGTGGCCTCGCCCTGCTCCTCGGTGTCCTCGCTCTCTTCGGTCCCCTCGCCCTGCTCCTCGGTGTCCTCGGTGGCCTCGCCCTGCTCCTCGGTGTCCTCGCTCTCTTCGGTCCCCTCGCCCTGCTCCTCGGTGTCCTCGGTGGCCTCGCCCTGCTCCTCGGTGTCCTCGGTGGCCTCGCCCTGCTCCTCGGTGTCCTCGGTGGCCTCGCCCTGCTCCCCGCCGTCCTCGCCCTGCTCCCCGCCGTCCTCGCCCTGCTCCCCGCCGTCCTCGCCCTGCTCCCCGCCGTCCTCGCCCTGCTCCCCGCCGTCCTCGCCCTGCTCCCCGCCGTCCTCGCCCTGCTCCCCGCCGTCCTCGCCCTGCTCCCCGCCCTCTTCGGCGGCCTCGTCTTTCTTCCCACCGGAGGAGTCCTGCTCCGCCTTCTTCGCGATCTCGGCCAGCCGTTGTTTATGCCACTCGATCCGTGCAGCCCGCTCCTCCTCCGTGGACAATGTTGTCCATTTCACCCCGCGACTTTTGCACCAGTCGGAGAACTGCTCACCCCACTTAGCCTCTTGGTCGAACTGCTGCTTTTCTGTCAATTTATTCCATTCCACTCCTTCTCCCTTGGCCCACTCTTCCTTGAGTCTCGCGCGCAACTGCCCCAGATCAGCACTCTTCTGATCCTCCTCTCTTTGCCTTTTTTCGAGGTCCTGCTTTTTCCATTGCCTCACCTGCATCACCTGTTGGGCCGGGGAAAGTTTCTCCCAGACCAGACCCTGCTTTTCGTACCATTCCTTGGTCGAGGCTCTATCCTGCGCGGCAGCCTCAGCGAGGGCCTTCCTCCCCTGCGCCTGCTCCTCCTTGCTCAGGTGGTACCCCGCTTCCGGGGAGAGGCCAAAGGTGACGTGGTCGCCATGACTGGTGTAGGCGCCGGGCTTATGCTCCTTCGGAGTGTCGATCCAATCCCGCTCAAAATTCGCGCCACCGGTCCACAGATACTTGGAGTCGTCGGGTGCAGTGACGGTGATGCCAGCGAGACAGAGACCGTCCGAACCTTTCTTCCTGATCTCGATCGCGGTAGGAGCACCACGATCCATGTCGACACGAATGCCGTATGCATGGCTGGAATTTCGGCGGAAATCCACGTAGGGATCGTCAGGGTGGCTCTTCAGGGTTGTCCAGCCAGAAGTCGTGCCGTCCTTGAAGTGCAGGCTGACTTCGACGGGGTCGTCGGTACCGGCCTCGTCGACATCACCGACGATCATTTCCACGCTGTAGTACGGCATGAGACTCCTCCTTGTCTCGGCGCCCGGCGAGGTGTGCACCGGATCCCCCCACGCCACATCATGCACTCTGCGTGACACACCTTCAACCAACAGTGACGGGCGCTCGTCCCGCATCGATCTCTCGGACCACGCGGGCAAACCAACAGACACAGCCCGTCCACCCCGGTGCACGACACGCGTCGCAGGCAGCCAGACCCCACAAGCCACCTGACTGACGCCAGCGGTCCCCTACCTGCCAGTAGCAATACAGAAGGGACATGGGCCGCGATAGCCGCAGCGAACAACTGGCCCTCGATGTCTGGATCGCCCACGTCCGCCTCGACGGCCATCGCGAACTCCGAACTCTGGCCAACGGCATGCGAGCGACCGTGCAGCCATCCAAGCCGCCCTCACCACGACCTACACCTCCGGAGCGGTCGAAGGGAACGTCACCAGGATCATTCTGTGGAATGCTCCTGCGTCGCAGTCCACAGAATGCGAGTTCGGTGGCAATCCTCGCAGGTCACGGCCGTGTCAGCCGTACAGGTCCGCGTGGCTTCGGATTCCACAGAACATACAAGCTGCTGAAGCGACAGATGTACGGCCGCGCCAACTTCGATCAAGGGACGCACCATCCCCTGCCACCCGGCTCCGACACTCCGCCGCAGATCCCTCGCCGCCGGGCCCAAGTACCTCTACACGGCCTCGGACAAGGGCATCCGCACCCTGCACGAGGTAACCGACAACAACACCTCCCGGCTGGAACTCGGCCAGGAGCCGTCCTGGACCATGACGCTCAAACCGGGGCCCATGGCCTATGGCTCCTCGGCCAACGTGCTCTACACCGCGTGCAATCGGAACAAGAAGGTCTACAGTATTGATCTGGACGGTGACGGCACCCTGAAGTAAGGCGTCGAGCCCCGACCCCTTCCTGGCGACTACCCCGGCTGCTCAGGGGTGGCGGTCCATCCTTCAGGCACATGCATGTACGTCCTCCACGGCCGTACCAGCCTGGCCGTGATCCGCCTCGACGGGCACCGAACCGCCTCCCCCGCCGAGACCGTCAGCCTGGCGCCCCTGATGACTTCGACAGCCTGACGACCCGAGACGAGGAAGTCCCCCGCCGACGGCTCGCGGCCCTTCGTAGGCCTTGGCTCGTACGAAGGGCCGCGCCGGATGCACGGTGTGGTCAGTCCGCTTCTGAGGTGACGATCACGCAGCCGTCGTCGCCGGCGGCACCGTTGGCTGCCTGCTGGCCCGCGCCTCCGGCCTCTCCGCCTCCGGCGGAGTAGTCCGCCTTGCCCTTGCCGCCTCGGCCGCCGTAGCCGCCGTAGCCGCCGGTCCCGCCCCGGCCGCCCATACCGTGGACGGCGTACACGGCCTCGCCGCCCCGGCCCCCCGTGCCCGGACCCGTTTCCTCCCAGGTGATCTCGCCGCCCGCGCCGCCGCCCTCCGCGCCGCCGGCTGGCCCGCCCAACTCGCCATCGGCGCCGACTCCGTCCCCGACCAGACCGGCACCCGACACCTCCACGCCTGGATCGAGATCAACAACACCCCCATCGGCACCAGCCTCCCCACCGACACCTACCTGACCCCCCTCACCCACTTCTGATCCGTCACGGGGCCCGGGACCAGAGAACCGGCGTTGCTGTCTGTGGCCTTCGCAGCTTCGTGGCGCTGAATCTCCACTGCCATCTGGCACGTTCGAGACTCTGCCAGCAAGCGGGGTTCGGCGAATGGCTGTGGAGCAGCTGCGAGGCCCGGCGTGGGAGGTGCCTGTGTCTGGCGCCGCTTGATGCGCCAGCAGTCGTTGACGGTGGCAGATGCTGGTCACGGGCCACTATCCCGAGGCTCGTGCCTGCTTCACTCAACCTCGTGAGCCCGCGCATTCCGCGGTCAACCGGTGCGCATCTGGTGCATCCGACGCGCCCGGGTGCGCCGCTCTAGAGAGGGCGTGGTCACCGTCCGCTGCGCTCACGCCCTGCGGAGGAATACCGCACAGCTCAAATAAGTGCTCTCCACCAGTCATTCGCACGCCGGAGAAAGACGCTTGTTAAGGGGTAGATCAGCCCCGCTAAGGACGCCCCAAGCCCCCGACGGCTGCCCATCGCCGGGGTGGCTGCCGGGGGCTTTCGGCGTTCCTAGGGGTGCCTTCGCTCTCAAGGGTGCACGCGGGGCCGACTGGGGAAGTTCCCCGCGTTCCCTCGCGGCGGGTCCTCGTCCCAGGGTGTCAAGTGCCGCTATCTGAGGCGGTCTTGACGGGTGCCCCCTGGCGAGTGAGAGTCATGCAATCGGCAGCAATCCAATCGACGCAGGGAGAGGGCAGGCATGAAGCTCAGGTTCCTCGGGATCATCCCGAACACGCCCGTTGACGACTCGCCCACCATCTGGTTGGACGAGGACACGGGGGATCTGCTGATCCAGTCGTATCGGGCCACCGACGAGGAGGTGAAGGCGTGCCAGGAGATCGGCTCTATCCCCGGTCACAGCACGGACGTGCCGGATCACGAGACGATCATTCGGCTCCCTGCTGTGATGCTGAAGTACATCCCCCGACCGGAGGACGGCAGCGGTGAAGTACCCCGTACGTGACGGGATCTGCAAGGCGCGGCGCTCCGCCGTACACCTGGAGATGCGCGACAGCTACACCCCGGACGATCCGGAGTTCGCCCGTTGGCGCGCTGGCCATCGGTACAACGGTGACCCGGCCAAGCTGCCGGACTGGTGGGGTACGTGGCGTGACCTAGTGCAGGGGACGACAGCGCGCGGAGTCGTCATGCGGCGGGCCCGCATCGTCTCGGAGCCGGTTACGGACTACATCAGGTATGAGCACGACATGACGTTCGCCAACGTCGCAGCGGGTGAGCTGGTCCGCTGGCTGCCCCGGCGTCGTGCCGCTGACATCCCCTTGCCGGGAACTGACCTGTGGATGTTCGACGGCGAGTCCGTGCTATTCACGTACTTCTCTGGCGTCGGGGAAGTTGTTGACCGCGAGTGGCGGACTGAGCCGGCCATCTGCCGACTCGTCTCATCCGCCTTTGAGTTGGTGTGGCAGCGGGCTACACCTCACGAGGAGTACAAGCCGGTTCAGTGAGTCATGCCCCAATCAGCATCATCTAGCGTCCAGCAGGCCCGGCAACTCCTTTCCGACCGCCTACGGGAGTTGGTCAAGGACGCCGGGCTTGATGGCAAGGATCTTGCCGCGCTGTGCGGCTGGCATCCGTCCAAGGTGTCTCGGATCTCGACAGCGAAGACGCAGCCCAGCGAGGACGATATTCGGGTGTGGTGTCGGGCGTGCGGAGCGGAGGGCCAGACAGAGGACCTGATCGCCTCTCTCCGGGCCGTTGAGGGCATGTGGGTGTCCTGGCGTCGAATGGAGCGCGCGGGGCTGCGACAGGCACAGGCATCCGTTCGGCCCCTGTTCGAGCGCACCCGCTGGTTTCGGGCCTACTCCTCTTGGCTTGTGCCCGGCCTGATTCAGACGTACGGATACACCGAGGCCGTGTTGCGCGCTGTCCAGCGGCGTCGGGTGCCGGTCGATGACGTGGCCGACGCGGTAGCCGTCCGCATGGAACGCCAGCGGGTACTCACCGAGGGGCAACGCCGGTTCGCGTTCCTGGTTGAAGAGTCCGTGTTGAGGAACGGCTACGGCGACGTCGACACACAAGCGGAGCAGCTAGAGCGCCTGCGCTCCCTCACCGAAGGAGAGTTGCCGCACGTCACCTTGGGTGTGGTACCCGCGCGGCTTGAGCGGCAGCGCATGCCCGTTGAGGGGTTCTGGATCTACGACAAGGCGCAAGTGAACGTTGAGCTTGTGTCCGGCTACCTCACGATCACGCAGCCCAGCGAGGTGAAGGCGTACGCCGACACGTTCGCCGCACTGGCCGATATGGCGGTCTACGGAGACAAGGCCCGTGCGCTGCTGGCCAAGGCGCGTGACTCCCTCGTGTAATCGGTACGCGATCGCGTGCAATGGCCTGTGAGTCGGGGTTCCGCTCTCCCTAGCGTGGTCATCATCGGACCACGTGAGGGGACAGCGACGATGGCGACCCAGACCAACAGCGACACCGACGCACGCAGGGACGAATACGCGACGTTCGCACCGACCGGGGAGACGTGCCCCGAGTGCGACAAGCCGATCGGCGCCCTTGAAATCTGCCGCCGGGGCACCGTGGAACGGCAGTCCGGTCCGCCGGCCGTGGTCTACCGGCACAGCGAGTGCGCCAAGCCGTACCGGCGGAAGTCCGGCCAGTGACCCCGAGAGGCTCCGGAGACGCCCTGTGCGCCCGTTACCGGCCCCGGAGCTGGTGAGCCTGCTGGACGACCGTGACGGGCCGTACAGGAACTCTCCCGATGGCTGGTGGACGCCGCTGGGCGGCGCTCAAGATCCGGTCTCTGGGGTCGTCTACTTCCCGCCCGGCAGCAACCAGCCCCCGTCCCGGTTCCGCTGCGAGCACCCCTGAGGCGGGCGCGCATCGCGCTGGCCTTCGCTGAGTTCGTGGCGTGGGTCGGTGGGCCTTGTGCTGACGCTGCACATCTAGGTTTCCCACCCTCATCGTGATCGCGGCGGCGCGGGGCGGCGGGGGTGGGAGGACAGGCCCCGTCCCGGTCGCTTCGCTACAGGAAGGGCAGGCGGCCGGGACGGTCAGCAAGGCGGCGCGGGGACCGCTTCCCCGCTACGTGCTGCGAGAGGAATGGACCCGTGTCCGCTGCACTGCCCGAGTTCGACTTCGTCAAGACGGCCGCGTGCCGTGACCCGAAGGCGACCAACGTTCCCGGCATCGTCGCCTTGCGCGACAGCGTCCGGCCGGACATCGTCATCACGTACACGGCCGCCGAGTGGGCCGATCTGACGGCCGCCATCAAGGGCGGAGAGTACGACCTGAGCGCCTGAGAGTAGGCCCCGTGCCGAAGTGCCCCCGTTGCGCCGACGAGTGCCCCACGGACGCGGAGAGCGGGCTGCCGTGGTGCGCGCGGTGCGGGGCGTTCTTCGGGCGCTCCCTGCCCGCCTGTCGGGGGCTGTGGTGGTGGCGCAGCGCAGCCACTCGTCAGCCGGTCCGGCCGCGCGAGCACTGAGCGGCCCCGTCCGTGCGTCCTTCCCCCGTGGCGCATGGGCGGGGCGGAGGCGGTGTGCGCAAGGATGGGGGTATGCCCAACCGACTCGCGCAGGCCACGTCCCCGTACCTCCTCCAGCACGCGGACAACCCCGTTGACTGGTGGCCATGGGAGGCCGGCGCGTTCGAAGAAGCCCGGCGGCGCAACGTCCCCGTGTTCTTGAGCGTCGGCTACAGCGCGTGCCACTGGTGCCACGTCATGGCACATGAGTCCTTCGAGGACGACGACACCGCTGCGTACATGAACGAGCACTTTGTGTCCGTCAAGGTGGACCGTGAAGAGCGGCCGGACGTGGATGCCGTCTACATGGAGGCCGTGCAGGCCGCCACGGGGCAGGGCGGCTGGCCCATGTCCGTCTTCATGACGCCGGACGGGGAGCCGTTCTACTTCGGCACGTACTTCCCGCCGGAGCCCCGCCATGGGATGCCGTCCTTCCGGGAGGTACTCGAAGGTGTCCACAGCGCGTGGACGAGTCGGCGTGACGAGGTGGGTGAAGTCGCCGCGAAGATCACCAAGGACCTTGCCGGGCGGGAGCGGAGTATCGAGTCCGCAGGGGTGCCCACCGACGAGACTCAGGCCCTGGCGCTCCTCCAACTGACTCGGGACATCGACACGGCGAGCGGCTGGTTCAAGGGAGACACCAAGTTCCCGCCGTCGATGGTGGTCGAGTTCCTGTTGCGCCACCATGCGCGTGCCGGTTCCGTGGCGGCGCTGGAGATGGCAGAGGGGCTGTGCGGCGCGATGGCTCGTTCGAGCCTGTACGACCAGGTGGGAGGCGGGTTCCACCGGTACGTACTCACGCCCCGCCCGCATGGACCTTTGGTACCGCACTTCGAGAAGATGTTGTACGACAACGCCCTGCTGTGCCGCGTGTACGCGCACCTGTGGCGGGCCACCGGCTCCGACTTCGCCCGGCGCGTCGCCCTGGAGACCGCCGACTTCATGGTGCGTGAACTGCGCACGAGTGAAGGGGGATTCGCCTCCGCGCTCGACGCCGACAGCGACGACGGCAGCGGGCGGCACGTCGAGGGGGCGTACTACGTGTGGACGCCCGAGCGGCTGCGGGAGGTGCTCGGCGAGGAGGACGCCGAACTCGCCGCGCGGTACTTCGGTGTGACGCAGGAGGGCACCTTCGAGGAGGGGCAGTCCGTTCTGCAGCTCCCGCAGGACGGTCCCGTGCTCGATGCGGCCAAGGCCGCGTCCATCAGGGAGCGGCTGCTGGCGGAGCGCGCCGAGCGGCCCGCGCCCGGCCGGGACGACAAGGTCGTCGCCGCGTGGAACGGGCTCGCCGTCGCGGCGCTCGCCGAGACCGGCGCCTACTTCGACCGCCCCGACCTGGTCGGCGCCGCCGTCGCCGCCGCCGACCTCCTCGTACGGCTGCATCTCGACGAGCACGCCCACCTCGCCCGCACCAGCCGGGACGGCCGCGCCGGTGCCAACGCGGGGGTGCTGGAGGACTACGCCGACGTCGCCGAGGGATTCCTCGCGCTCGCCTCCGTCACCGGCGAGGGCGTCTGGCTGGACTTCGCCGGCCTGCTCGTCGACCATGTGCTGGCCCGCTTCACCGACCCGGACACCGGCTCCCTGTACGACACCGCCTCCGACGCCGAACGGCTCATCCGCCGGCCGCAGGACCCCACCGACAACGCCGCCCCGTCCGGCTGGAGCGCGGCGGCCGGCGCCCTGCTGAGCTACGCCGCGCACACCGGCTCCGAGCCCCACCGGGCCGCCGCCGAACGGGCGTTGGGCGTCGTCAAGGCGCTCGGTCCGCGCGTGCCCCGGTTCATCGGGTGGGGGCTGGCCGTCGCCGAGGCCCTCCTCGACGGGCCCCGCGAGATCGCGGTCGTCGGACCGGCGGCGAAGGAGGAGGACGCCGGTGGGTACCGGGGCCCCAGCCTGCCCGCCGACGACAGGACGACCGCCTTGCACCGCACGGCACTTCTCGGCACTGCCCCGGGCGCGGTCGTCGCCGTGGGGGCCTCGGGGAGCGACGAGTTCCCGTTGCTGGAAGGCCGACCGCTGGTCGCCGGGGGAGCGGCCGCCTACGTCTGCCGGCACTTCACCTGTGACGCCCCGACGACCGACCCGGAGCAGTTGCGTGCCGCGCTCAACAGCCCCGGGAACGGCGGCTGATCGGCGGGAACAACGGAAGCGGAAGTAGTCCGTCCTGCCGGAATTGCGCAAGTGATCGATTAGGTCACGCTATTCGCACCCCCGTACCGAAACACGCTATTTATCGGAACAGCTCCCCGGATTCACAAATCCCCCCTACTCTCTTCACGGCGGCGAGCCGAGCGGTGACGCTCGGTCGCGCCCACAGGGGGTTATCGGGGATCTGGGGGGATCTTTCTTGCTGACGTCTGTCTTCATCGCTGCCGTTTCGCTGGCGCTGTTCTGGATGGCCGCCTTCACCCTGTGGTGGCAGATGCACGCGTGGCGCACGCCCGAAGTGCTCGCCTCCACCCGGTTCGGCAGACCCGACGGGGCCGAACACCTGTCGTTCTCTCTGCTCCTGCCCGCCCGGCACGAGCAGGCCGTGCTCGACCACACCATCCAGCGGCTGCTGCAGTCCACACACACCGACTTCGAGATCATCGTGATCGTGGGGCACGACGACCCCGAGACGACCGCGGTCGCCGAACAGGCCGCCGCACAGGACCCGCGGGTCCGGGTCGTCGTCGACACCCACGAGAAGAAGAACAAGCCGAAGGCCATGAACACGGCGCTGCCGCACTGCCGCGGCGACGTCGTCGGGGTCTTCGACGCCGAGGACCAGGTCCATCCCGAGCTGCTCGCGCACGTCGACCACGCGTTCCGGACGACGGACGCGGACGTCGTGCAGGGCGGGGTGCAGCTCATCAACTTCCACTCCAGCTGGTACAGCCTGCGCAACTGCCTGGAGTACTTCTTCTGGTTCCGCTCCCGGCTGCACCTGCACGCGCAGAAGGGGTTCATCCCGCTCGGCGGGAACACCGTGTTCGTCCGCACCGGTGTGCTCAGGGAGGCGGACGGCTGGGACCCGGACTGCCTGGCCGAGGACTGCGACCTGGGCGTGCGCCTGTCCAGCGTCGGCAAGAGGGTCGTCGTCGCCTACGACTCCGACATGGTCACCCGCGAGGAGACGCCCGGCTCGCTCATGGCCCTGCTCAAGCAGCGCACCCGCTGGAACCAGGGCTTCCTCCAGGTCTACCGGAAGAAGGACTGGACCCAGCTCCCGGCGGCACGGCAGCGTCTTCTCGCCCGGTACACGCTGATGACGCCGTTCCTGCAGGCCTTCTCCGGGGTGGTCATCCCGCTCAACGCGGCCGTCGCGCTGTTCCTGGACGTGCCCGTCGGGGTCGCGTTCCTGACCTTCCTGCCGCTGGTCACCGCCGCCGTCACGTTCGTCTTCGAGCTGGTCGGACTGCACGACTTCGGCCGGCAGTACGGCCTGAAGGTCCGCTTCGTCCACTACGTCAAGCTCATCGTCGGCGGCCCCTTCTACCAGGTCCTCCTCGCCGGGGCCGCGATCCGCGCCGTATGGCGTGAGCAACGCGGCCGTAACGAATGGGAGTTGACCAGCCACGTCGGCGCGCACCTCACCGCGGCCGAGCCCCTCCGAGAGGACGTGTCCGCGTGACCTCCACCCTTCCCGCGGTGACCGCCCCGAAGGTCCCCGCGCAGCGCCCACCCGCGCCCGAGACGGGTTCGACCGGTCGGACGAGCCCGCCGCAGCGGCTCCGCTCCTCCCGCCCCGACCTGCTCCTGTGCGGGGCGCTGCTGCTCGCGGTCCTTCTCGTCCAGGGCTGGAACATCTCCGCCTACCCCACCCTCAGCGACGACGAGGGCACCTACCTGGCCCAGGCCTGGGCCGTGCAGCAGGGCACCGGACTGGCCCACTACACCTACTGGTACGACCACCCGCCGCTCGGCTGGATCCAGATCGCCCTGCTCAGCTGGCTCCCCTCCGTCATCAGCCCCGGCTCGATGACCGTCGGCACCATGCGGCTCGTTATGCTCGGCATCGGCGCGGTCAGCGCCGTCCTGGTGTACGTCCTCGGCCGGCGGCTCCTGCTGCCCCGCTGGGCCGCCGGACTCGGCATGGCCCTCTTCGGGCTCTCCCCGCTGTCCGTCGTGCTCAGCAGGGAGATCTTCCTCGACAACATCGCCGTGATGTGGCTGCTGCTGGCGTTCTGCCTGGCCGCCTCGCCCAGCCGCCACCTGTGGCACCACTTCGGCGCGGGCCTCGCCGCCGCCGCGGGCGTCCTCACCAAGGAGACGATGCTCGTCGTCCTGCCCGCCCTGTTCGTCACCATGTGGCGGCACAGTCATCGTGACACCCGCAAGTTCGCCCTCACCGGAGCCGTCACCGCCTGTGCCCTGATCGGCCTCTCCTACCCCCTCTTCGCCCTGCTGAAGGGCGAGTTGTGGCCCGGTCCCGGACACGTATCCCTCTGGGAGGGCATCACCTACCAGATGTCCCGCCCCGGCTCCGGCTTCATCCTGGACACGCACTCCGGCAGTTACGGCGTCCTGCACTCCTGGCTGTACTACGACCGCGTCCTGCCCCTCGGCGGCCTCGCCGGAGCCCTGCTCCTGCTGGCCGGATGGCGCTGGTCGGTCACCGCCCGCGCCCTCGCCGGACCGGCCCTGGCGGTCGCCGTCCTCACGGCCGTCGCCCTGCGCCCGAACGGCTACCTGCCCGCCATGTACGTCATCGGCGCCCTGCCGTTCCTCGCCCTGGTCCTCGCCGGCGGCGCCGCCTCCGTCGGCCGGGCGGTCCTGCGCCGCGGCCGGGCCGAGGGCGAGAGGCGGTACCTGACCGGCGGCCGGTACGCGCTCGCCGCCGTCCTCACGCTCGCCGCAGGCGCCTACGTCGTCCCGCACTGGTACGACGGCGACCGCACCGCCCTCACCGCCGACGCCAACAAGCCCTACCGGCAGGCCTCCCACTGGCTCAGCACCGAGGTCGCGGAACCGCAGGACACCCGCGTCCTCGTCGACGACGCCCTCTGGCTGGACCTCGTGCACGCCGGATACCGGCCCGGACTCGGCGCGATCTGGTTCTACAAGGCGGACCTCGACCCCGCCGTCGCCAAGACCATGCCGCACGGCTGGCGGGACGTCGACTACGTCGTCGCCTCCCCGACCGTCCGCCGCGACGCCAAGGACCTCCCGAACGTCCGCGCCGCCATCCAGCACTCCACCCCGGTCGCCACCTTCGGCACCGGACCCGACCGCATCGAGATCCGCCAGGTCCGGACCACCGCGGGAGACGCCCGATGAGCAGCCACGAGTACACCAGCGCCCTCGGCGAACCCGACGTCACCGAGGTCCCCGAACCCGGCGCGGTCACCGTCGTCGTACCGACGTTCAACGAGTCCGCCAACGTCCGGCAGCTGCTGCACCGGATCACCGAATCGGTGCCCGCCCGGCTGCCCTGCGAGGTCGTCTTCGTGGACGACTCCACCGACGACACCCCCGAGGTGATCCGCGCGGCCGCGCAGGACTGCCCGTTCCCCGTGACCGTGCTGCACCGCGAGGAACCGGCCGGCGGACTCGGCGGGGCCGTCGTCGAGGGACTGAAGGCGGCCACCTCCGAGTGGATCGTCGTCATGGACGGCGACTGCCAGCACCCGCCCTCCCTCGTCCCGGACCTGGTCGCCACCGGCGAACGCGCGAACGCCGGGCTCGTCGTCGCCTCCCGCTACCTCAAGGGCGGCAGCCGCGCCGGACTCGCCGGCGGCTACCGGGTCGCCGTGTCCCGCGCGGCGACCTGGCTCGCCAAGTCCCTCTTCCCGCGCCGACTGCACGGCATCAGCGACCCGATGAGCGGCTTCTTCGCCATCCGCCGCAGCGCCGTTACCGCCGACGTCCTCAAACCGCTCGGCTACAAGATCCTCCTCGAACTCGCCGTACGCAGCCGACCCCGTACGGTCGCCGAAGTGCCGTTCGTCTTCCAGGACCGGTACGCCGGCGAGTCCAAGTCCACCGCCGCCGAGGGCCTGCGCTTCCTGCGGCACCTCGCCGGGCTGCGCACCGCCTCGCCGTTCGCCCGCATGGTCGGCTTCGGCCTGATCGGCGTCAGCGGCTTCCTGCCCAACCTGCTCGGCCTGTACGTCCTCACCGCCCTCGGCCTGCACTACGTGCCCGCCGAGATTCTCGCCAACCAGTTCGGCGTCGCCTGGAACTTCCTGCTCATCGAGCACCTGCTGTTCCGCGACCGGCGTGCGCACCGCCGCTGGTGGGACCGGCTCGGCCGATTCGCGCTGCTCGCCAACGCCGACCTGGTGCTGCGCATCCCGCTGATCGCCCTGTTCGTCCACCGGTTCGGGATGGGCGCCCTCACCGCGACCACCCTCGCCCTCGTGACCACGTTCGTCGTGCGCTTCGCCGGGACCGAGGCGCTGGTGTACCTCCCGCGCCGCCGCCGGCGCACGTCCGCAAGGAGCCGCGTATGACCCGCCGCAGAAGGACCGCGCTGATCGGGGTGGGGGCCCTGACCGCCGGTCTGCTCCTCACCGCGCCCCAGCCCGCCGAGGCCGCCAACCTCGTGAAGAACCCGGGCTTCGAGACCGCGGGCGCCGGCGACATGCCGTACTGCTGGGAGAAGTCCGGCTGGGGCGACAACGACTTCACCTTCGAGACGACGTCCGACGCCCACTCCGGCGGCAAGGCCATGAAGGTCACGCTGACCCGCCGGACCGACGGCGACCGCAAGGCGCTGATCACCGAGTCCGCCGACTGCGCGCCCACGGTGAGCGCGGGCAAGCAGTACGACCTCGGGCTCTGGTACAAGACGACCACCCCGGACGCCAACATCACCCTGTTCCGGCACGACACCACCGCCGGCTGGCAGTACTGGACCGACCTCAAGACCCTCGACATGGCCTCGGCCTGGACGCAGGCCACCGTCCGCACCCCCGAGGCGCCCGCCGGCACCGATCGCATCACCTGGGGCGTCTCCGTCTACGGCACCGGGTCCGCGACCACCGACGACTACACCATGGACCAGGCCCCGGACACGCTCCCGCCGGCCGGGTGCACGGGCACGGACGACCAGTGCGCGAACGGCAGCTGGTCGGTGCTGCCCACGCAGAACCCGGTCCGCTCCATGCACTCCGTCGTCCTGAACAACGGCAAGGTGCTGCTCATCGCCGGATCCGGCAACAGCGAGGAGCAGTTCAAGGCGGGCACCTTCACCAGCGCCGTGTACGACCCGGCGAACGGCACCTACAAGGTGATCCCGACGCCGAAGGACATGTTCTGCGCCGGGCACGTGCAGCTGCAGGACGGCCGGGTGCTGGTGATGAGCGGCAACGCGGCCTATCCGGTGCCGGGCGGCCACGGCTACGAGGGGTTCAAGGACTCGTACATCTTCGACCCGAAGACGGAGACCTACACCAGGACCAACGACCTCAACGACGGCCACTGGTACCCGTCGGCGACCGAACTCGGCAACGGCGACGTCATCACGTTCGGCGGGCTCCGCGAGGACTCCACCGGTTCGGTGACCGCCGAGCTGTGGTCCGACAAGGACCAGCAGTGGCTGCCGACGTGGAAGGTCAACCAGACCTGGTCGTACTGGGGCCTGTACCCGTCGATGATCCTCATGCAGGACGGCCGCCTCTTCTACACGGGCAGCCACGTCTTCGGCGACAACATCCCCGGCACGGGCTCGGCGATCTACGACTACGGCGCCAACACCATCACCCAGGTCCCCGGGCTGCAGAACAAGGACGAGCGGGACCAGTCGGCCAGCGTGCTGCTGCCCCCGGCGCAGGACCAGCGGGTGCTGACGCTCGGCGGCGGCAACATCGACTCCAACCCGGACGCGAACCGGCTCACCGACGTCATCGACCTCAAGCAGGCGAACCCGTCGTACGTCGCCGGACCCCCGATCCCGCAGGGCACGGTCGACCTCGGCAGCGGGCCGCAGCCGGAGACCGGCAACCAGGGCAAGATGTACGTCTCCGCGGTGCTGCTGCCCGACGGCAAGGTCCTGGAGACCGGAGGCGCGCTGCACAACCGGGCGAACCCGGTGTACGAGTCGTCGATCTACGACCCCGGCGCCGGCACGTTCGACCCCGTGGCCGCCGATCCCGAGTCCCGCGGCTACCACTCCTCGGCGTTCCTGCTGCCCGACGGCCGCGTGATGGCCACCGGCGACAACCCGGGCAACGGCTCCTGGAACCACAACGTGTCCATCTACACCCCGCCCTACCTCTACAAGGGCACCCGGCCGACGATCACCTCGGTCATCAACCAGGAGTGGAAGTACGGCGACACGCAGCGGATCACGGTGGACCGGCCCATCGCCAAGGCCGAGTTGATCCGGCCGGCCGCGGTGACGCACTCCTCCGACCCCAACCAGCGGTTCCTGGACCTGCCGCTGTCCGTCGACGGCAGCAACGTCGACCTCAACGTCACCAGCAATCCGAACCTGGCGCCGCCGGGCTGGTACATGCTGTTCGGGGTCGACGCCAACGGGGTGCCGTCCGTGGCGAAGTGGGTCCATCTGCAGGGCCCGGCGGCGCTGGGTTCCGCCGAAGCGTCCCCCCACGTGCACGCGTTCGCCGACTCGCTGTCCGGTAAGGAGTCCGGGCCCGGCCAGAAGCGGGCGTCCCAGAAGGTCAGCCCGACCATCTCCGGGTGCGACCGGCACTACGGCTCCGCCAACGTGTGCGTGCCCACGGCGTTCCCGGCCGAGGTCAAGAAGACGGCCAAGGCCCGCTGCGATTGGCTGGCGCGGAACCACTACGGGCGGTTGAAGGTCAACGGCGGGGACGATCCACTCGGTCTGGACCGCAACCGCGACGGGGTTGCCTGCGGCAAGGCGGACGTGAGGGCGCGATAGGAGTGGGTGGGGACTGCTGTGTGGCGGCCGCGGGTCGTTCGTGGTTACTCGCGCAGTTCCCCGCGCCCTACAGGGGCGCGTTCAGGCCCCGTATTTCTTCAGGGCGTCCTCCACGATCGCCTCCAGCTGGTCGTGGTGGGCGCCCTTCCAGTAGGCGCGGCCGCAGGACGCGCACTGGGCGAAGGCGTCGTACGTCTTCTGGGTGCCGTGTTTCAGCTGGGCGGCCACCTCTTCCTTGGTGGCCTGCTTCAGGGGGCCGTTGCAGGCTGTGCAGCGGGTCCAGGGGGAGAGGGCGGGGCGGAAGCGGTCGAGGATGTCGTGGAGCTGGTCGTCGGGGCGGGTGCTGTAGACGTAGGCGCCGGCCCAGAGTTCGCGGCGGCGCAGCAGGCCCCGGTCGCGGCTGAGCATGACGCGTTTCTCGGCGGCCGAGCGGGCGGCGAGCGCCGGGTCGCCGATGTCCGTCGACTCGTACGCGGTGTCGACGCCGAGGAGGCGCAGGCGGCGGGCGAGGGTGCCGAGGTGGACGTCGAGGAGGAAGCGGAGCGGGGCGCCCGGGACGTGCTGGGGGCGCTCGACGGGGCGGACCGCGACCCGTTCGCCGGCCTGCGGGACGTGTGACACCGGCACCGGTTCGCCGTCGACCGTCAGGGTTCCCACCTCGGTGAGCGGCACGCCGAGGGACTCCACGACGTGGCCGAGGGTCGAGACGCCGTCGACAGCGGCGGGCGTGGCGTCCCGCCGGCGTCCGTGCGGGACGAACAGGTGCAGCTCGGGGGCGAACTCGACGATGATCTCGGGTGCGTTCACCCGGTCAGGATGGCACGGAGGGGCGGGCGCTCTTCAGGGCTTTTTCGGGGGCAGGCCGTGTTCGAGGACGTCCAGGGTGCGGTCGATCAGGCCGGTGAAGTCCTCCCGGTGGCCGTTCTCGGCCCAGTAGAGGGTGGTCTCCATCAGGGCGCCGACCAGCGACATGGCGTACGCCCGGACCTCCAGGCCCGCCGGGTCGCGGCCGGTGCGCTCGCCGATGACCTGGCACAGCATGCGGCCGGTGACCGACATGCTCTCCATCATGCGGGAGCGCACCGCGGGGACCTCGACCATGAGCCGGGTGCGCAGCCGGGAGTCCGGTTCCTCCTCCACGCCGACCCGTACGGCCTCCCGCAGCACGGAACGGATGGTGTCCGTCCACCGCTCCTCGGCGGGCCGTCGCCTGATCTTCTCCAGGAGGACCGGGTCGTACTCGTCCGTGAGGACGATGTCCTCCTTGGTCGGGAAGTAGCGGAAGACGGTCGACGGCGACACCTCGGCGCGCTCGGCGATCTGGTCGATCGTCGTGGCGTCGTACCCCTGTTGTTCGACCAGCGCGTAGGTCGCGGAGCGGATCGCCTCGCGGGTCTTGATCTTCTTGCGTTCGCGCAGGCCCGGCCGCGGGCGGTCGGCGGGGGAGTCGGTGCGTGGTGCCGTCATGGTGGTCATTGTCGGGCATCGTCCCTCGCCGCGGCCACGGCCGGGTCCGGCTCCGGGGAGGGCGCGCCGGTCCGGATGTCCGCCGTTCCGGGCAGGAAGGCGGCCGCCAGGAGGGCGGCGAGCAGGGCCGCTGCCCCGCACACCAGCAGCACCAGGCCCATGCCGTGTACGTACGCGGCGTCGGCGGAGGCGGCCAGGTGCGCGGAGTGGGTGCGGGCGGCGATCAGATGGGCGGCGACCACCGACTCCCCGGCGGTGTGCGCGACCGGCGCGGGCAGACCGGTGACGTCCAGCCGGTCCCGGAACGCGCTCGCGAGCAGGCTGCCGAGCAGGGCGATGCCGATCGTGCCGCCGACCTGGCGGAGCGTCATGAGCAGCCCGGAGTCTCCCCCACTGCCCTAAAGGCGTGGGGGGACCCCCAGCCGGCACGGTCGGCGGGGAGCGCGCCCAGGGCGCCGTCCATCGCGGGGACGACGGAGAAGCCGAAGCCGAGCCCGGCGACGGACAGCCACAGCGCGGTGAAGCCGTAGCCGGAGTCCACGGTCGTGCGGCTGCCGAGCAGGGCGGCGAAGGCCAGTACGACCAGGCCCGCGCTGACCACCGCCCGCGCCCCGAACCGGGCTACGACGGGCTGGGCGCCCTTGGCGGCGATCATCAGCCCGCCCATCATCGGCAGCAGCCTGAGGCCGGTGCCGAACGCGTCGTTCCCGAAGACCGCCTGGAGGTACGACGGCAGGACGAACATCAGGCCGGACAGCACGAACATCACCAGGGTCGCGGCGACCGTGTTGAGCAGGAAGCCGCGCCGGGCGAGCAGGGCCATGTCGAGCATGGGCCGTATCGCCCGGCGTTCCCGCAGGACGAGCGCGGTGACGAGGACGGCGGTGGCGGCGAACAGGGCCAGCACCAGCGGGTCGCCCCAGCCCGTCCGGGCGCCTCGATGATGGCGTAGACGAGGGCGCCGAGGCCGGTCGCGGTGAACGCGGTGGAGAGGACGTCGACCTTCGGGGAGGCGGGATCACGGGTCTCGGGGAGCAGGAACACGCAGGCGGCGACGCCGATGGCGACCATCGGGACGTTGACCAGGAACACCGAGCCCCACCAGAAGTGGTTCAGGAGCCAGCCGCCGACGATGGGGCCGAGCGGCAGGCCGAGCGCGGAGGCGGCGGAGATGAGGCCGACGGCCTTGGTGCGCTCGTCCGGGCCGAACAGCGAGGGCAGTACGGACAGGGCGAGCGGCATGACCAGGGCGCCGCCCACGCCCATGACGGCCCGAGCCGTGACGACCCAGTTCACGTCGCCGGCCAGGGCGCCCACCAGGGAGCCCGCGAGGAAGATCCCGAGTCCGGTGATCAGCATCCGGCGCCGCCCGAACCGGTCGCCGAGCAGGCCCGCCGGGAGCATCAGCGCGGCGAAGACGACGACGTACGCGTCGGCCATCCTCCCCCAGAGCTAAACGCCTGGGGGGACCCCCAGCTGCTGGCCGGTGCTCGCGCCGAGCTGGGCGGCCATGGTCGGCAGGGCCACGTTGAGGATCGTGAGGTCGAAGCCGAGCATCAGCATCCTCGCGACCAGGGCCCCGAGCGCCCACCAGCGGCGCGGGTCGGTGCCGGGGGAGTGAGTGGCAGTACGAGTGACAGCCATGAAATGATATTGGCTCTCAAAATGTAGAGCATGTCAATCGGTAGTCCGCGTCAGGACATGTCAAAGAGGCCACGGCTCAGGTGAGCCGTGGCCTGGGGCCGAGGGGGCGCGGGGCTACGTGTGCTGGTACGCCACCAGCGAGATGCCCACGTAGTGGACGACGAACGCGGCCAGCGTGAAGGAGTGGAAGACCTCGTGGAAGCCGAACCAGCGCGGTGACGGGTTCGGACGCTTGATGCCGTAGACGACGCCGCCCGCGCTGTAGAGCACACCGCCGACGATCACCAGGACCAGGACCGCGATGCCGCCCGCGTGCATGAAGTCGGGCAGGAAGAAGACGGCGGCCCAGCCCATCGCGATGTAGCACGGGGTGTAGAGCCAGCGGGGCGCGCCGACCCAGAACACCCGGAACACGATGCCGGCGAGGGCCGCGGCCCAGATGCCCCACAGCAGCCACTGGCCCTTGGCGCCGGGCAGGAGCAGCAGGGTCAGCGGGGTGTAGGTGCCCGCGATGATCAGGAAGATGTTGGCGTGGTCGAGCCGGCGCAGGACGCCGTCCATGCGCGGGCTCCAGTTGCCCCGGTGGTACAGCGCGCTGACCCCGAAGAGCAGACAGGCCGTCAGGACGTAGATGCCGCAGGCGATCCGGCCCCGGGTGGAGTCGGCGAGAGCGGTGAGCACCAGACCCGCTATGAGCACGGCCGGGAACATGCCGAGGTGCAGCCAGCCGCGGAGTCTGGGCTTGACCGGGTGCGGCAGGGAGAGCGCGGCGGGACGGCGGCCGGTGGCCGTCGGGTCCGTGGGCGCGTCGGGGACGGACGCAGACATGGCCGCATGGTACCGGCGGCACCGTAAGTCCCTTGTGAGCGTCCCTGGTGAACGCGCCCCTCGTGGGTACCCGATCCGCCGCCTGATCGTGCCCGCAGGCAAAAGATCCTTCAGCCGAGGCCAACGTGGACGCAAAAAATCACGGAAACCGTGGGATTCCTCACGTGCTCACCTGTGATGCCCTCTGGACATATGGGCACTAGACTCGGATGATCAAATGAGTGCGGTCGGCACCGGATGAGCAGCTACGAAGCATCCGGGTCGCGGCCCCCAAGGGGCGGAACAAGACAAAATCCCTCACTTAGGAGCAATCGTGGCGCGCGACATCGCGGCTCCCACCGTGGTCCCCACCAACCACCAGGAACTGATCTCCTGGGTCAACGAGATCGCCGAACTGACGCAGCCGGACAGCGTGGTCTGGTGTGACGGATCCGAGGCCGAGTACGAGCGACTGTGCGAAGAGCTCGTCGGCAAGGGCACCTTCAAGAAGCTCGACCCGATCAAGCGCCCCAACTCCTACTACGCGGCCTCCGACCCGAAGGACGTCGCCCGCGTCGAGGACCGCACCTTCATCTGCTCCGCCAAGGAGGAGGACGCCGGCCCCACCAACCACTGGAAGGACCCCGCCGAGATGCGGGAGATCTTCCACGGCGAGAAGGGCCTCTTCCGCGGCGCCATGCGCGGCCGCACCATGTACGTCGTCCCGTTCTGCATGGGCCCGCTCGGCTCCCCGCTGTCCGCGATCGGCGTGGAGATCACCGACTCCGCGTACGTCGCCGCTTCCATGCGCACCATGACCCGCATGGGACAGCCCGTCCTCGAAGAACTCGGCGACCAGGGCTTCTTCGTGAAGGCCGTGCACTCCGTCGGCGCCCCGCTGGAGGAGGGCCAGGACGACGTCCCGTGGCCCTGCAACACCACCAAGTACATCTCGCACTTCCCCGAGGACCGCGAGATCTGGTCGTACGGCTCCGGCTACGGCGGCAACGCGCTGCTCGGCAAGAAGTGCTACGCCCTGCGCATCGCCTCCGTCATGGCCCGCGACGAGGGCTGGCTCGCCGAGCACATGCTCGTCCTCAAGCTGACCCCGCCCACCGGTGAGCCCAAGTACGTCGCCGCCGCCTTCCCGTCGGCCTGCGGCAAGACCAACCTCGCCATGCTGGAGCCCACGATCTCCGGCTGGACCGTCGAGACCATCGGCGACGACATCGCCTGGATGCGATTCGGCGAGGACGGCCGCCTCTACGCCATCAACCCCGAGGCCGGCTTCTTCGGCGTCGCGCCCGGCACCGGCGAGCACACCAACGCCAACGCGATGAAGACGCTGTGGGGCAACTCGGTCTTCACCAACGTCGCCCTCACCGACGACGGCGACGTGTGGTGGGAGGGCATGACGCAGGAGACCCCGGCCCACCTGACCGACTGGAAGGGCAACGACTGGACGCCCGAGTCGGGCACCCCGGCCGCGCACCCCAACGCCCGCTTCACCACGCCCGCCTCGCAGTGCCCGATCATCGCGCCCGAGTGGGAGAGCCCCAAGGGCGTGCCGATCTCGGCGATCCTCTTCGGTGGCCGCCGCGCCTCCGCCGTGCCGCTGGTGACCGAGTCCTTCGACTGGAACCACGGCGTCTTCCTCGGCGCCAACGTGGCCTCCGAGAAGACCGCCGCCGCCGAGGGCAAGGTCGGCGAGCTGCGCCGCGACCCGTTCGCCATGCTGCCGTTCTGCGGCTACAACATGGGCGACTACATGGGCCACTGGATCGAGGTCGGCGCCGACAAGGACCAGGCGAAGCTGCCGAAGATCTACTACGTCAACTGGTTCCGCAAGAACGACGAGGGCAAGTTCGTCTGGCCGGGCTTCGGCGAGAACTCCCGTGTCCTGAAGTGGATCGTGGAGCGCCTGGACGGCAAGGCCGAGGGCGTCGAGACGCCGATCGGCATCCTGCCGACCAAGGAGTCCCTCGACACCAACGGTCTGGAACTGTCCGACTCCGACCTGGACTTCCTGCTCACGGTCGACAAGGAGGTCTGGCGCGAGGAGGCCGCGCTGGTCCCCGAGCACCTCAACACCTTCGGCGACCACGCTCCGAAGGAGCTGTGGGACCAGTACCGGGCGCTGGTGCAGCGCCTGGGCTGAGCGCCCGCGCGGGCAGCCCGCCCGTTCACCTCACAGACACCGCGGCCGGTCGGGAGCCCTGACCAGCGATCGTCACGGCCGGCCGCGGTTCGCTCCGCGGGTTCGGCCGGTTCCCCTGGCAGGGGGGCCGGCCTTTCCGTTCGCCCGCGGGCCGGTTCGGGTACCGCCATCGCCCACGGGGTGGTTCGGTGCGGCTGTCGGCCGCGGACGGTTCGGCACCGCCGGGCCGCTGCGTGGGGGTGAGCGCCGTCGCGGCGGATTCAGGGGGGCCGGCGCGGCAGAGTTGTGAGCGGCGGCGGGGTGGAGGTGTGTGGCGCCCGGTCCGCGCGGCTCTGCGGGTGCGCGCGGACCGGGGCCGTCTCGGGGACCCGGGGCGGGGTCAGGGGGTCGTGCTCAGTGCCTTCGGGCCGGCGGCCAGCGCCGCGCTGTGCGCGTCCATCCGCTCGGCGGCGAGGATCGCCACGGCCGTGTCCGCGCGGGACGCCGCGACCACCAGCGCGCGGCCGGCGAGCGCGTGCGCCCGCTCGTGCAGGACGTCGGCGGGTGCGCCGGCGGCGGCGGGCGTGGCCCGCAGCGGGGGCCGTCCCCCGCGCAGCCGGGCCACCTGCCCGGCGAGGCGCTCGGCGGCCGTGTCCAGTTCGGCGGACCGCGTGTGGGCGCGCAGTTCGTCGGTCACGGCGAGCAGCGCCGCGAGGTGTCCGGCGAGCTGGATGTCCAGCTCCTCCTCGCGCGAGCGGTGGGGAAAGTCCGAGGGCGTGCCGGCCATCGTGCTGTGGACCGACTTGGTGCGGATCGGTTCGTACATGGGATGGCCTCCTGTGCGCTGACAGGAAGCCATCCTAGCTTGGAATTCGTCTAAAGTTTGAGTCGAGTCACGGAAGCGGTCGGTTCGTGTGCTCTGTGTCACACGGCATGGGGGTTTACGGCTGCCCGTACCCGTCCAGGAAGCTGCCGATCCGGGTGATGGCGTCCCTGAGGTCACCGACCGAGGGCAGGGTGACCACGCGGAAGTGGTCGGGCTCGCTCCAGTTGAAGCCCGTGCCCTGGACGACCATGATCTTCTCCTGGCGCAGCAGGTCCAGCACCATCCGCCGGTCGTCCTTGATCTTGAAGACCTTCGGGTCCAGCCGCGGGAACAGATACAGCGCCCCCTTCGGCCGTACGCAGGTCACGCCCGGGATCTGGGTGAGCAGTTCGTGGGCGACGTCCCGCTGCTCCTTCAGTCGGCCGCCCGGCAGGACCAGGTCCTTGATCGACTGCCGGCCGCTCAGGGCGGCCACCACGCCGTGCTGTCCCGGCATGTTGGCGCACAGCCGCATGTTCGCCAGGATCGTCAGGCCCTCGATATAGGAGTCGGCGTGCGCGCGGGGACCGGAGATCGACATCCAGCCGACCCGGTAGCCGGCCACCCGGTACGCCTTGGACATGCCGTTGAACGTGAGCGTGAGCAGGTCCGGGGCGACCTTGGCGGTCGGGGTGTGCGTGGCGCCGTCGTAGAGGATCTTGTCGTAGATCTCGTCCGAGCAGACCAGCAGGTTGTGCCGGCGGGCGATGTCCGTCAGCCCCTTCAGCACGGCCTCGTCGTAGACCGCGCCGGTGGGGTTGTTCGGGTTGATGATGACGATCGCCTTGGTGCGGTCGGTGACCTTGCGCTCCACGTCGGCGAGGTCGGGCATCCAGTCGGACTGCTCGTCGCAGCGGTAGTGCACGGCCGTGCCGCCGGACAGGGAGACGGCCGCCGTCCACAGCGGGTAGTCCGGGGACGGCACGAGGACCTCGTCACCGTCGTCGAGCAGGCCCTGCATGGCCATCACGATCAGCTCGGAGACGCCGTTGCCGATGTAGACGTGCTCGACGTCCGTCTCGATCCCGAGGGTCTGGTTGTGCATGACCACCGCGCGGCGGGCGGCCAGCAGGCCCTTCGCGTCGCCGTAGCCGTGCGCCGTGGAGACGTTGCGGAGGACGTCCTCCAGGATCTCCGGGGGGCACTCGAAGCCGAAGGCGGCCGGGTTGCCGGTATTGAGCTTCAGGATGCGGTGCCCTGCCGCCTCCAGCCGCATCGCCTCTTCGAGCACCGGGCCGCGGATCTCGTAACAGACGTTCGCGAGCTTCGTCGACTGGATCACCTGCATGTCCGTGAGCTTACGACCCGGTACCGCCTCATGGGCCGTGTTTTCCGACACGTGAGACACGGCGGTTTGCGTGGATATCGCCGATGACTGTCTCAGGAGTCACTTGCGTACCTAGAATTCGCGGCCATGTACACCGAACGCGAGTACGGGGCGGGGGCGTACGGCGCGCACGGGGCGGGCGGTGAGCCCGGCGGTCCGCCGAACGTGTACCACCCGCAGGCGGCCGACACCCCGGCCTACGACGAGTACGCCGACCCGGCCGCCGCCCACGGCTGGCAGAACGCGTACGACCCGTCGGGCGGCTCGGGGTACCCGGGGCAGCCGGGGGACACGCGCGAGCTTCCTGCGGTGCCCGAGACGGGACCCGCACCCGTAGCGGTACCCGCGCCTGCGCCGGGCCCGGACGCCGCCGGTCCCGGCCGTGTCGAACTCCGTCGAAGCGGAGGCGGAGGCGGAAGCCGGGGCCGGGGCCGGCGTCGGCAGCCGCAGCGGGGCGGACGCCGGCGAGTGGCGCTCGTGGCCGGGGTCCTCGGCGGCGTGGTGTGCGCGGGCGCGCTGATCGCGGGCCTGTCGGGCTCCGGCTCCCCGGCCGGCAGCGGCCGCACCGGCGACGGACCCGCCTCCGGGGACAGCACGGCCACCCGGCCCGGCGACCCCACCGCGTCGGCCACGGCGACCGCCGCCGCCGACGGAGCCGCCGCCACGCCCCCGCCCGCCACCGTCCCGTCGGCCACGGGCGCGGCCACGGCCACCGCCTCGGCGTCCGGCCCCGCCCCCGGGCGGTCCACCGCTCCCGCCGGGGCGGTCACGCCCACGGCCGCCGCGTCCTCGACCGCGCCCGTGCCCACGGACTCGACGGCCCAGCCGGGCGTGTCCTCGTCCTGGCGCCCCGGCGGCCGGGGGCACGGCCGGGGAGCGACGAAGAAGCCCTGGTAGCCCTCCGTCAACGCGGCCTGGAAGCAGGCCGGTTGACCCGACTGTGCCGACGCGGTCCGGCAAACCCCACGGTGCCGCCTCCTTGCCCAGGGACCTCCCTCTCATGAGAATGCTCATGACAAGACGGCGGCCGGAAGATCTCCGGCCGCTCAGTCTGCAGAGGGGACCCCCACATGAACAAGCCTCTCGTGGCCGCGCTCTCGGCCCTGGCGATCGCCGGGTTCGGCGCGGCTCCGGCGGTCGCGGCACCGTCCGGCACGACTCAGGCCGGCGTCACCCAGGCCGGCGTCACCCCGGCCGCCGCGGCGCCGCACACCACGGCCCCGCACGTCAAGGCGCTCGGCTTCGCCGGCACCGTCGCGCTCAGCAACTGCTCCGGATCCGTCATCCGCTTCCCCCGTTCCGCGGACAGCGACCCGGCGCTCGTGATGACCAACGGCCACTGCCTGGAGACGGGCATGCCCGGCCCCGGCGAGGTCATCACCGGCCAGCGCTCCAGCCGCAGCTTCACCCTGCTCAGTTCCTCGGGCTCCCGGCTCGGCACGCTCCGCGCCAACCAGGTCGTCTACTCGACCATGACCGACACGGACGTCACGATCTACCGCCTCACCCGCACCTACGCGCAGATCAAGAGCACGTACGGCATCAGCCCGCTGACGGTCGCCGACACCCACCCGGCCGCCGGCACCGCCATCAAGGTCATCTCGGGCTACTGGAAGCGCACGTACAGCTGCAACATCGACCAGTTCGTGTACGAACTGCGGGAGGGCGACTGGACCTTCAAGGACTCGGTCCGCTACACGTCCGCCTGCGACACCATCGGCGGCACCTCCGGCTCCCCGGTGGTCGACACGGCCACCGGCAACGTGGTCGCCGTCAACAACACCGGCAACGAGGACGGCGAGCGCTGCACGGTGGACAACCCGTGCGAGGTCGACGAGAACGGCAACGTCACCATCCACCAGGGCATCAACTACGCCCAGGAGACGTACGAGATCCCGGCCTGCTTCACCACGGGCAACAAGCTGGACCTGAACGCCTCCGGCTGCGTCCTGCCCCGGCCGTAACGGAGCGGCGCCCCCGCGCGGGGCGGGCGGTCACACAGGAGTGCGGCGGACCGCCCGTCCGGCGAGGACGTCCGTGCGCCGCCCGTCCTCGACGGCGAACCTGCCGTCGACCATGACGTACGGGATCCCCGTCGGCAGCGTACGGGGAGCGGCGAAGGTGGCACCGGGCGCGACCGTGTCCGGGTCGAACAGGACCAGGTCCGCCCGGTGTCCCTCGCGCACCAGCCCGCGGTCCGGCAGCCTCAGCCGGGCCGCGGGGCGCCCGGTCAGGTGGGCGACGCACTCCTCCAGCGTCAGGACGCCCGACTCGCGGACGTAGTGGCCGAGATAGCGCGGGAACGTGCCGTACGCCCGCGGGTGCGGCTTGTCGCCCTGGAGGATGCCGTCGGAGCCGCCGGTGTGGGCGCGGTGCCGCATGATCGCGCGGACGTTGTCCTCGTGGCCGACGTGCTGGAGGACCGTCGTGCCGAGCCGGTCCTCGACGAGCAGTCTGCGGGCGGTCGCCCAGGGCGCCTCGCCACGCGACCGGGCGGCCTCCTGGACCGTACGGCCCACGACGTCGGCCAGGGCCGGGTCGCTCACGCCGGAGATCTCGACCGTCTCCCACTCCACGGGCACGCCGTGGCAGCCGTCGGAGCCGGTCTCCTCCAGGTCGTGCCGGATCCGCTCGGCGGTCGCCGGGTCGGTGAGCCGGGCCAGCACCCGCTCCGGGCCGCCCTCGCTCGCCCAGCTCGGGAGCAGCGCGGCGAGGGTGGTGCAGCCGGGGGTGTAGGGGTAGGTGTCCAGCGTGATGTCGGCGCCCGTGTCCAGGGCCTCGTCCAGCAGGGCCAGCAGATCCGCCGCCCGGCCCTCGTTCACCCGGAAGTTCATCGTCGCGTGGGCCAGGTGCAGCGGACAGCCCGCCTTCCGGGTCAGCTCCACCATCTCGGCGTAGGCCTCCAGGGCGCCGGCGCCGTAGGAGCGGTGGTGCGGGCAGTAGTAGCCGCCGTAGCCGGCCACCACCCGGCACAGCTCGGTGAGTTCGGCGTCGTCGGCGTACATGCCCGGCGTGTACGTCAGCCCGGACGACAGCCCGACCGCGCCCTGCTCCAGCCCCTCCGCCACCAGCTGCCGCATCCGGTCCAGCTCCCGCGCCGTCGCCGGCCGGTCCTCCCAGCCGACCGCGAGCGCGCGGACCGTGCCCTGCGGGACCAGATAGGCGGCGTTGACGGCGATCCCGCGGCCGTCGAAGCCGTGGTCCAGCCGGTCCAGGTACTCGCCGACGCTCCGCCAGTCCAGGTCCAGGTCGTCGCCGTACCCGTTCCAGCCGGTGATCGCCCGGCGGACCTCCTCCCGCGTGCGGTCGTCGACCGGGGCGTACGACAGCCCGTCCTGGCCGAGCACCTCCAGCGTGACGCCCTGCGCCAGCTTCGCGCTGTGGTCGGGGTCGCGCAGCAGGGCGAGGTCGGAGTGGGCGTGCATGTCGATGAAGCCCGGCGCCAGCACCAGCCCCTCGGCGTCCAGTTCCCGCATCGCCTTGGGCCGCAGACAGCCGGCCGCCGCCGCCTCCTTGACGATGGAGACGATCCGGCCGCGGTCGACGACCACGTCGGCTCGGTAGGAGTACCCGCCGCTGCCGTCGACGACGTCCGCGTCCCGGATGACCAACTCCTCCATGGTGCCTCCCGGCGCGCCCTAGAAGAACGTACGGATGTAGTCCACCACCGTGCCGTCCGCCTCGGCCAGCGGGATCAGCTGCCACTTGTCGAAGATCGTGCACGGGTGGGACAGACCGAAGCCGACCCAGTCCCCGACCTCGACGTCCGCCTCGGGGGCGGTGCCCAGCCAGAGGTGCTGGTCGGAGAAGGCGGTCACCTCGATGCCGGTCGCCGGCCGCTCGGTGCCGTCCCGGCGCACCACCTGGGCGACCGGGTCGCCGAGGTCGTAGGCCGCGTCGCGCTTGCCCGCGTTGACGAAGGCCTGGCTGGGGGAGGGCCGCGAGACGACCTGCGCCCACAGGCGGAACGCCGGCTCCAGCGCGCCCTCCTCGGGTACCCGGTTGAACGGGGTCAGCCGGCGGTAGTGCAGGTCGTCGTGCGAGACGTACGCCCCCGAGCGCAGCAGCTTCAGCACCGGGAGGGACATGGCGGGAATGCCGGCGAACACGTCGGCGACGACGTCGAACCACTCGCTGCCGCCGGCGCTCACCACGATCTCGCCGGCGCCCGCGAACCGGCCGGCCTTGTCGAACTCGACGGCGAGCGCCACCAGCCGCTCCAGCCAGCCCCGCACCGACTCCGGACCGGCGCCGGGCACCTGGGCCTCGTACCCCGCCACGCCCACCAGCCGCAGCGTCTCCACGCCCGCCACCGCGTCCGCGACGGCCGCGGCCTCCGCCTCCGTCCGCACCCCGGTCCGCGCGCCCTCGCCCGCGCCCAGCTCCACGACGACGTCCACCGGCCGGGCCGCGCCGTGCAGGGCCGCGTCCATCAGTTCCACGCCGCGCACGGAGTCGACGTAGCAGACGAAGCGGAACTCCGGGTCGGCGGCCAGCTCGCCGGCGATCCAGCGCAGCGCGGCCGCGTCCACGAGCTCGTTGCCCAGGAAGACCCGCTGGATGCCGAACTCCCGTGCCACCCGCACCTGGTGGGGCACCGCGAGGGTGATGCCCCACGCCCCGTGCTCGATCTGCCGGTGGAACAGCCGGGGGGCCATGGAGGTCTTGCCGTGCGGCGCGAAGGTCAGGCCGTGCCGGGTCGCGTACGACTCCATGAGCGCGAGGTTGTGCTCCAGCCGCTCGGCGGACAGCGCGAGGACGGGGGTCGTGAAGCCGCTCGCCGGGTCGAAGAGATTGCGGCGCTGGGCCGCCAGCTCGCCGACGGTCAGTCCGGCGGCGTCCGGCGGGAGGCCCTTGAAGCGGTGGCCGACCCGTTCCCCGGCCAGCCGGGCGAGCGCGACCGCGGTGGTGTGCGTGGAGCGCATGGAACCCCTCTCCGATGTCTTCGTTGCAGCATGTGCAACATGCGTTGCATGGCCTGCTCTGTGGTGTCTAGCATCTCGCCGACACCCGGTCAACGTCCCGGTCAACGGCACCGTGCCGAAAGGAGTCATCATCGTCAACGCTCCTTACGGCGCTGCTTCCGCCCCCGAGGTGGTGGATGTCGTGGCCCTCGGCGAGTCCATGGTCACGTTCCTCCCCACCCGGCCCGGCCGCCTCGCCGACGTGCCCTCCTTCGACCGCGCCATCGGCGGCGCCGAGTCCAACGTGGCCTGCGTGCTGGCGTCCGCGGGGCACACCGCCCGGTGGGTCAGCAGGGTCGGAGCCGACGGCTTCGGCGACCACCTGGTGGCGGAGATCGGCTCCTACGGCGTCGACACCGGCCACGTCGTCCGGGACCCGGCCCGCCCGACCGGCGTCTACTTCCGCACCGCCGGCGACCGGGCGGACGGCACCCACGAGGTCGCGTACTACCGCGCGGGCTCGGCGGCCTCGGCGATGTCCCCGGCCACGGTGGACCTCCGTGCGGTCCGCGCGGCCCGGATCCTCCACCTGACCGGCATCACGGCAGCGCTGTCGCCCGAATGCCGGGCCCTGCTGACGGACCTGACCTCCCCGGCCCCCGGCCGCCCCCTGATCTCCTTCGACATCAACTACCGCCCGGCCCTCTGGCCCACCCCCTCCGACACCGCCCTCCTCCTCACCCTGGCCCGCCGCGCCGACATCGTCTTCATCGGCGAGGACGAGGCAGAGCAGGCCTGGGGCGTAGGCGGCGGCCCCGCCGAAATCCGCTCCCTCCTTCCCGAACCACTCCTCCTGGTGGTGAAACAGGGAGCAAGGGGCGCCACGGCCTACATCACCGACCCCCCGGCCCCCCTCCCCGCACCCGCGTCCCCCCACCCTGACGCGCCCGCTGCCTCGCCCGCGTCGCCCAGCGCTGACGCGCTCGCTGCCTCGCCCGCGTCGCCCAGCGCTGACGCGCTCGCTGCCTCGCCCGCGTCGCCCAGCGCGGACGCGCTCGCTGCCTCGCCCGCGTCCCCCCACCCTGACGCGCTCGCTACCTCGCCCGCGTCCCCCCGCGCGGACGCGCTCGCTGCCTCGCCCGCGTCGCCCCGCGCGGACGCGCACGGCGCCCCGCCACGTCGTCGATCCGCGGGCAGTCGTGCCTCCCCCAGTGCCTTGATCGCCTGGGGGGACCCCCAGGCGGCACGGGTGGGCGCGGACGGCACCTCGCCGGCGCCGAGTGGCGCGACCGACTCCCGGCCGACCCTGACGGAGTCCACCGCGCTGAGTGGCGCGACCCACCCCCGGCCGACCCTGACGGAGTCCACCGCGCCGAGTGGCGCGACCCACCCCCGGCCGACCCTGACGGAGTCCACCGCGCCGGGTGGCGCGACCCACCCCCGGCCGACCCCGACGGAGTCCACCGCGCCGGGTGGCGCGACCCACCCCCGGCCCGCAGCACAGCCGGCCACCTTTGTCAGCGCGCCCGAGGTCACCGTCGTAGCAGCACCCGGCGCGGGCGACGCCTTCGCCGCCGGCGTCCTCTCCGGAACCCTCCGCGGCCTCCCCCTCCCCACCCGCCTCCGCCTCGGCCACCTCTACGCCGCAGCCGCCCTCACCACCCCCGGCGACCTCGCCGCACCCCCCGCCCGCGCCCACGCCGACCGCCTCACCGCCCTCGACACCCCCGCATGGGAGAGACTGCGACTCGGCCCCGGCTGGACCCAAGCCGACCCCCCGACACCCCGGCCGGCCGCTCCGGAGGAGGCACGCACACCATGAGCCAGACCGTCGACCGCGCCCTGAGCATCCTGCCCCTGCTCGCCGAGGGCCCCGCGGACCTCGGCCAGGTCGCCGACCGCCTCGGCGTCCACAAGTCCACGGCCCTGCGCCTCCTGCGCACCCTCCACGAACACGGCCTGGTCTACCGCCAGTCCGACCAGCGCTACCGCCTCGGCGCCCGCCTCTTCGCCCTCGCCCAGGAGGCGATGGAGAACCTCGACGTCCGCGAGATCGCCCACCCCCACCTCGCCCGCCTCAACGATCGGTGCGGACACACCGTCCACCTCGCCGTGTACGAGGAGGGCGAGGTCCTCTACATCGACAAGGTGGAGAGCCGCTACCCGGTCCGCATGTACTCCAGGATCGGCAAACCGGTCGCGATCACCGTGGCCGCCGTGGCGAAACTCCTCCTCGCCGACCTCCCCGAACCCGAGCGCCGCGCGGTGGCCGAGAAGCTCGACTACCCCACGTACACGCCCCGTTCGACACCGAACGCCGCCGCCTTCCTCAGGGAACTGGCGCAGGTCAGCGAACAGGGCTGGGCCACCGACCTCGGCGGCCACGAGGAGTCCATCAACTGCGTCGCCGCCCCCGTGCGCGGCGCCGACGGCCGGGTGGTCGCCGCGATGTCGGTGTCCGCGCCGAACGTCGTCGTCACCGCCGAGGAACTCCTCACCCTCCTCCCGCAGGTCCGCCGCACGGCGGACGAGATCAGCGGCGAGTACTCCGGCAGAACACCAGTAAGGAACCCCGAATGACGGACGCGACGCCCGAGCCGGCCAGGACGGTCAAGGTCGCCCTGACCCCCAGCACCCACACCACCCCGCCCGCGAAGTTCTCCCACGGCGTCCGGAAGGGCAACCTCCTCCAGGTCGCCGGCCAGGTCGGCTTCCTGCCCGCCGAGGAGGGCAGGCCGCCCACCCCCGCCGGTCCCACCCTGCGCGAGCAGACCCCGCAGACCCTCGCCAACGTCCGCGCGATCCTCGAAGAGGGCGGCGCGACCTGGGACGACGTGATGATGATCCGCGTCTATCTGACGGACGTCGACCACTTCGCCGAGATGAACGACATCTACAACCGGTACTTCGAGGAGCAGGGCCTCACCCAGCCGCCCGCCGCCCGCACCACCGTCTACGTCGGTCTCCCGGCCGGCTTGCTCATCGAGATCGACGCCCTCGCCGTACTCGGCTGATCCCACGCGTCCCCTCCCGTAACACCAGCACCGGTACCAGCACCTCCGCACATCGCACACGGCACGGCACCCTCCGGGGCGCCGTGCCGCGATCCTCCCTGCCCGAAAGCACGATGCACTTACCCAGAGGACCCCCGATGCCCCTTCCGCTTCCGCTCGCCGCGGCCCCCGCACCTCCGGCACCGCCCCACACCGGCGGCCTGCTCCTCCTCGTGGACGGCACTCCCGGCCTCCTCACGGTCGCCGCCCTCGGCATAGCCCTGCTGCTCTACCTGATCATCAAGGTCCGGCTCCAGCCGTTCGTGGCGCTGCTCGCCGTCTCCATCACCGTCGGCCTGCTGGCGGGACTGTCGGTCACCGAACTCTTCGGCACCGTGCAGCGCTCGGACGCCGTGTCCACCATCGAGTCCGGCATGGGCGGCATCCTCGGCCACGTCGCCATCATCATCGGCCTCGGCACGATGCTCGGCGCGATCCTCGAAGTCAGCGGCGGCGCCGAGGTATTGGCCTCCCGGCTGCTCGGCCTGTTCGGGGAGCGGCGCGCCCCCCTCGCCATGGGCCTGACGGGACTGATCTTCGGCATACCGGTCTTCTTCGACGTCGGCATCTTCGTGCTGGCCCCGATCGTCTACGCGGCGGCGAAGCGCTCGGGCAGGTCCATCCTGCTGTACTGCCTTCCGCTCCTCGCCGGCCTCTCCATGACCCACGCCTTCCTGCCCCCGCACCCCGGCCCGGTCGCCGCCGCGGGCCTGCTGCACGTCCAGCTCGGCTGGATCGTCCTCATGGGCGTCGTCTGCGGCCTCCCCGCCGTGCTCGCCGCCTGGGCCTATGCCGCCTGGATCGGCAAGCGGATCCACGTCGACGTACCGCAGGACATGGTCGAGGCGGCGGCGGAGGCCAAGCGGGCGGTACGGGCGGAGCAGCGCGGTACGGCGGGGGAGCCGGGGGAGTCCGGGGAGGCGGGGCCCGGGGAACGGCAGGAACGGCCGGTGCCGCTCTCCGTGGTCCTGGGCATCATCGGTACGCCGCTCGTCCTGATCCTGGCCGCCACCTTCTCCTCGGTCGCGCTCGCCCCCTCCACCACCCGCTCGGTACTGGAGTTCGCCGGCCACCCCTTCGTGGCCCTCACCCTCGCCCTCCTCCTCGCCTACTACCTGCTCGGCATCCGGCGCGGCTGGTCCCGCAAGTCGCTGGAGACGGTGTCGACGGCGTCGCTGAAGCCGGTGGGCAATATCCTGCTGGTGGTCGGCGCGGGCGGGGTCTTCGGCGCCGTCCTGAAGGCGAGCGGGGTCGCGCAGGCGCTCTCCGACACCTTCCACGGCGTGGGCCTGCCGGTGCTCGTGCTGTCGTACCTGATCTCCCTGGTCCTCCGGGTGGCCCAGGGCTCGGCGACGGTGGCCATCGTGACGACGGCCGGCATCGTGGCGCCCCTGCTCTCCGAGGGACACCACTCCCAGGCGTACGCCGCCCTCGTCATCATGGCCGTCTCGGCGGGCTCGATCTTCGCGTCGCACGTCAACGACGGCGGCTTCTGGATGGTGGCCAAGTACTTCGGCATCAGCGAACGCGACACGCTGAAGACCTGGACGGTCCTGGAATCCGTGCTGTCCGTCGCGGGCTTCGCGGTGGCGGCCGTGGTGAGTGTCTTCGTGTGAATGTGACGTCAGTGAAACGTGGGATGGCCGGGGTGACTGGTTCCGGCACAGCAAAGTCGTCCATACTGCCGCCGTGGACCAGCGCATAGGATCGAGCAACGAGCCCCTGAAGGGCGCGCCCGTCGAGGGCGCCGGATTCGACCCGGCTTTCATCCCCGGGCTGACGGCCCAGGAGCCGAAGGACGAGGCGGAGCCGACCCCTGCCGAGGAACCCGGCCAGGAGCCCGCACCCGAACCGGCGAAAGCCAAGGAGGACTCCCCGGAGGCCACCGAGGACGCATCCGAGGAGACCACCGAGGGCCCCTCCGGGGACGCCGCCGACGGTCCCGTCTTCGAGGCCGCCGACCGCAGGGCCCGGATCACGGCCGACGGCCGGGGTGTCCGCCTCCGTCTCGACGAGGAGGACTGCGAGTTCCGCTGGGACGAGATCGCCGCGGTCGAGACGGAGTCCCCCCGCTTCGGCAAGCGCTACACCGTCACGGTGCACACCCCGGACCGCCGCTGGTTCCCCATCGAGATCGAGGCCCCGTCCCGCTCCCGCTTCAAGGAGTGGGACGACCAACTGGACGCGGTCCTGGACGCGTACTTCGAGGAGGCGTAGCGGCAAGGACGCGGCGGCCCGCTGCTCACCGCGGCAGCGGGCGCGTCTTCAGTGCGTCCACGAAGGAGGCGAAGGCTCCGGCCGGGAAGGTGAGGGTCGCCCTGGCCGGGGCTTTGGAGTCTCGGACGCGTATGTGGGTGTCGAGGTCCGCGATCTCGACGCAGTCGTTGCCCTCGCCTCCACCGGAGAAGGACGACTTCTTCCAAAGGGTCGGGGCGTCCATCAGGTCCTCACAGCTCCTTGGCCAACTGGTGGATGAGGTCTCGCGACTGCTGAGGGGGCAGCGCCACCTCCCTCACCCTACGGAAGAGTTTTCGAAAGTGGTCCAGCTGAGCTGCTGAATCGACGAAGGCCGTGCCGTGCGGAGCGTCGCGTACGACGGTGTCCAGGGCGGGAATCGGTCCGCCCACGTGCACCATCGTGCCTCCCGCACCCGCGAAGTCGTCGAGCGCGAACGGGATGACCCGCAGGGTGACCTGGTCGGCCTCGGACAGTTCCAGGATGCGGGCCAGCTGGGCGCGGAAGGCGGTGCGCCCGGCGACCCTGATGCGCAGCGCCGCTTCGTGGATCACGGCTTCGTACCTGATGGGCTGGGCGCCTTCGATGACGACCCGCCGCCTCATCCGGTGCTCCACGCGCAGCGCCACCTCGTCGGGCGGGAACTCCGGGTTCATGTAGGCGAAGAGGGCCCGTGCGTAGTCCTCCGTCTGGAAGAGCCCGGGTACGTGGATGACCGCCACGTCGTGCCGGAACCTGGCGTGGTGGTCCAGTTCGGCGAGGTCCAGGTAGGCGGCCGGGAGAATGCCGCGGTACTCCTCCCACCAACCCCGTGCGCGGTCGGTCGCCATGCTCACCAAAGCGTCGATCAACTCGTCGTCGGCGCAAGTGTAGTTGGCAGCGAGACGGCGTACCCGTTGCTCGCTCACCCCGGCGATCCCCGACTCCATCTGGCTCATCTGGACCGAGTTCACCCCGAGCAGCGCAGCGGCTTCGGTCGCCTTGAGGCCGGCGGCTTCGCGCAGCCTCCGCAGTTCGGTGCCCAGGCGTACCTGCCGGGCTGTGGGGTGCCGTCGTGCTGGCACGAACCCCCTCCCTTCGCAACGGCCTTGTCGAGGCCACTCGTTCGTGGGTCAGATTACGCGACCAGCTTGCTCCGAATGAAATTTATGACCTACCGTCGGTGACGTACCGCTCACGCGCTGGAAGCGCACCGCTCCGCCCTGCCAAGGCGGCTGCGGCAATGCCACCGCGCGCCCTCTTTCCCCTCTCACACCACCGGAGTTGATCCCGCATGCCCGAAACCGAGACCTGGGACTACACCCTCTACATCCCCAACGACCTCAGAGCAGTGACCGTCTCCCGCCGCACCCTGTGTCTGATCCTGACCCTGCACGGCCTGATCGGGCTCGTGGACACGGCCGAACTCCTCGCGGCGGAGCTGGTGTCCAACGCCGTACGGCACACGAAGGGGCCGGCCGCGCTCAGGGTGCGCCGCACGGAGGAGGGTGCGGTGTGGATCGGCGCGTGGGACACCGACCCGGCACCTCCCGAGCCACCCAAGCCCCTCGCGCAGCTGGCGGAGCTGGAGGACGGCCGGGGTCTGGGTCTGGTCAAGGCGTGCGCGGACCACTGGGGCTGGCAGCCCTCGGCCAGGTTCGGCAAGCGGGGGAAGTTCGTGTGGGCACAACTCGGCGCCGCCTAGCCGGCAATCAGGGTCTCGGCAGCGCATAAGGTGACCTTGATTGGTCGTTCCCGCGGCGCCTGACCAGCGTCGGAGTACGGGTGGGGCCGGATCTACGGAGGGACAGACGTGAAGAAGACCTCTGCCCGGCGGGCGGCCCGGGCCGGTGCCATAGCCGTGTGCGCGGCGGCGGTACTGGCCGGCGCACCAGTGGCGGCAGTCCCGAAGGGCGACGCGCCCAGGCTGACGTACTTCGGTCCGCTTCAGGAGATCACCGTCGGCGGGGAGATCGAGTTCAACGCGTGGAACGTGCGGGCCGGGACGGACAAGCTGGTCGTGAGTTCGCCGGCACTCGACGCGCCGGTCCGGCTCGTCCCGGCGAAGGGCGTACCGGGCTTCTTCGTCGAGAAGGACTCGATGCCCGCGGTGGGCACCCGCGACGACATCGCCCCGGGAACCTATCCGGTTACCGCGAAGGCCGACGGCCATGTCATCGCCACTACTCGGCTCACCGTGACCGCGCGGCACCCGGCGCCGCAACGCCGCTTCGTCGTCTACCCGACCGACGCACCGGCGTGCGACAGCACCCCCACCTTCGTACGGCCCGGTCGCGACGCCTATGTCGTGCTGAGCCTGGAGCCGACGGACCCGGGCACCGGCGAACCGACCGTCACCTCACGGGCGTTCCGGCACGACGTACACCTCAAGGAGGGCGGCGTCGGCCTGGACCGCTGCCTCGGCGACGACGGCGCCACCGTCTACCAGGGGCGCGCCCAGGTACGGGACGACGTTCCGCCGGGCGAGTACGACATGACCGTGGCAGGCCGCTCCGGGCGCCGCCGGCCCATCGTCCAGAAGGTCATCGTGGCGGGGGAGGCCGCCGCCCACGGCGACGCCGGACCCTGGCCGGTGGCCGGCGGCGCCACCGCGGCGGCGGTAGTGGTCGCCGGCGTGGGCTTCGTCGTGTGGCGCCGGCGGCGGAAGACCGCCGTCTCATCCTGAGATGTCCTGACCAGCATCCCCCGTGCGCCCTCCGGCCGGTCCTGGCCGCCGGGTGCCGCTCATTCCTGATTCCGAGGGATCACCTTGCTCAGCCTGCATCATCGAATACGCCGTGCGGCGGTCGTGGCCGCGAGCGTCACCCTGTGCCTGACGGCCGGGGCCGGCGTCGTGCGCGCGGACGCGGACGCCGGCCCCGGCGCGCGCTCCCACGTGCACTCCGACCCGTCCGGTACCCCCGACGGCGGCTGGACCGACGCGGACGCGATCCGGTTCTGGACGCCCGCCCGCATGGCCTCCGCGACCGACCCCGCACGCCCGTCGGTGCCCCAGGGCCAGGACACGCCGCCCCCGAAGTCCGCGCTCCGGGGCAGCGGCCCCGCCGCCGGCATCACCGCGGAGCACTTCCTGGGCATCAAGTCCGTCGGCGTGCTCTTCTCGTACCAGCAGGAGCCGACCACCGGGCAGTTGCGCGCGCACTCCTGCTCCGCCAGCGTCGTGGACAGCCCGGGCCGCAACCTGATCCTCACCGCGGCCCACTGCGGTGGCGGGCATCATTCCGTGTTCGTCCCGAACTACGACAACTCCAAGACGCTGGCCGCGCAGCACTACGGGTTCTTCCGCGTCGACAAGTGGTTCACCGACCCCCGGTACGACCGCCCGAACACGAAGGACCGGACCTCCGATCTGGACTTCTCCTTCGCGGCACTCGCCGACTCGGCCAAAGGCGCGAAGGTGCAGAACGCGGTGGGCGGTGCCAACCGGCTTGTGCGCACGCCCTCGTTCAACAACGACGTGACGATGGTCGGCTACCCCAAGAAGGCACACGACTCCGCGGACCGGGCCGTCCGCTGCCCCACCCAGACCTGGGCGCTGCCCCACCTCTACCAGATCCAGGCCGTCTGCCACGGCATGTACGGCGGCACCTCCGGCGGCCCCTGGTTCTCGAAGGTCGACTGGGCCAAGGGCACCGGCGACATCATCGGCAACGTGGGCGGCTACAACGGTGGCGGCAACGACGCCAACGTCGACTGGCTCACCTACAGTCCGGTCCACGGCGACCAGTTCTTCCGGCTGTACGACGACGCGAAGAACAACCGGGCGGTCAAGCGCCCCGACCCCTACGTGGAACCACCGCTTCCGTACTCGATGGGCGGCGGCCGGACCTGGCAGCACGCCACCCTGATGGCGTCGGGCGACTTCAACGGCAAGGGCCGTAGCGACATGATCGTGGTGTGGTCGGACGGCGAGGTCACGCTCTACGACAGCGACGGCAACGGCGGCTTCGACAGCGAGCGGCGACTGCTGGCCGCGAACTCCACCTGGAAGAACGCCAGGACCATCACCGCGGGTGACTTCGCCGGCTCGAACGGGTTCGACCTGATGGTCCGCTGGGCCGACGGAGAGGTGACCCTGTACGGGGACGTCGGCACCCGGGGCCTCGACTGGGCCGGCACACAGATGATCAAGCCCAACAAGACCTGGACGAACGCGACCCAGATCGCGGCCGGACGTTTCGCCGCCGCCAAGTACGTCACCGACCTGATGGTCCGCTGGGCCGACGGTGAGGTCACTCTCTACACCGGGGTCGGCGCCGGTACGTTCGGCCAGGAGCACCAGTTGGAGAAGCCCAACGGCACCTGGAAGAACGTCACCCTCCTCACCGCCGGCGAGTACTCCGGCCGCCAGAAGTGGGACCTCATGGTGCGCTGGACCGACGGCGAGCTCGACAACTACGTGGGCACCACCACCTCGGGCCTCGGCACGGAACAGCGCATCCTGAACCCCAACAAGCTCTGGACCCATGACACGGTGATGACCACCGGCGACTTCACGTCGAACCGCCGCACCGACGACCTCGTCATCCGCTGGTCGGACGGCGAGACCACGATGTACCCCGACACCCACGCCGACCACCTCGGCCCGGAACACAACCTGGTCCCACGGGCATGACGGACGGCGACGCCCGGGCCCCGAAAGGGAGGGGCCCGGGCGTCGCCATGCCGGCAGGAGTCGAGTGGAGCGCTGCCGCTACGGCATCGCGTGGACGTGCGGGCCCACCGAGTTGGACCACGCGTTGCCCGCCGTCGCATCCCAGTTGGTCGACCAGGTCATCGCGCCGCGCAGGTCCGGGTAGGTCTTGGAGGGCTTGAAGGTGCCGCAGTTCGTGCCCTTGCTCAGGCAGTCCAGGGCGTTGTTCACCACGGTCGGGGAGACGTAGCCGCTGCCGGCGCCGCTGGTGGAGGCCGGGAGGCCGAGGCCCACCTGGGAGGGGGAGAGGCCACCCTGGAGCTGGATGCAGGCGAGGGCGGTGAGGAAGTCGACCGTGCCCTGGCTGTAGACCTTGCCGTCGCAGCCCAGCATGGAACCGCTGTTGTAGTACTGGGTGTTGACGACGGTCAGGATGTCCTTGATGTTCAGGGCGGTCTGGAAGTAGCCGGCCGACGTGGACTGCATGTCGATCGTCTGCGGGGCCATGGTGATGACCAGGTTCGGGCCCGCCTTCGCCGACAGGGAGCGCAGCGCCTGCGTCATGTAGGTCGGGTTGATGCCGTTCTCCAGGTCGATGTCGACGCCGTCGAACCCGTACGTCTGCATCAGGGAGTAGACGGAGTTGGCGAAGTTCGCCGCCGACGTGGAGTCGCTGATGGACACCGTGCCGTTCTGGCCGCCGATGGAGATGACCACCTTCTTGCCGGCCGCGTGCTTGGCCTGGATGTCCGCCTTGAACTGGTCGACGGTGTAGCCGTTCAGGCCCTTGGAGTCGAGGGTGAAGGACACCGCGCCCGGGGTCGTCGTCGCGTCGGCGAAGGCCACGGCGATGATGTCGTACGCCGACTGGACGTCGGACAGCTTCTGGACGGTGGCGCCGTTGTTGAAGTTCTGCCAGTAGCCGGTCACGGCGTGCTTGGGCAGGGTGCCGCCACCGCCGTCGCCGCCTCCGCCGCCGGTCGGGGACGTCGTCGCCGAGACCGCCGCCGACTTCGCCGACTCACCGGCCGCGTTGGTCGCCGTGACCTGGAAGGAGTACGACGTGGAGGCCGTCAGGCCGGTGACCGTGGCCGACGTGCCGGACACCGCCGTGACCTTGCTCCCGTCCCGGTAGACGTTGTAGCCGGTCGCGCCGGAGACGGTGTTCCAGGCGAGGGAGACCGAGGAGGACGTGGTGCCGGTGGCCTTCAGGCCGGAGGGCGCGGCCGGGACCGTGGGGGCCGGGTCGCCGCCTCCGCCGCCGTCGGGGCCGTAGACCGAGACGTCGTCCGCGTAGTACGCGGGCTGGCCGTACCAGCCGTGGGTGTAGACCGTGACCGAGGTGGTCGAGGAGCCGGTGGTGAAGCTCGTGGAGAGCTGCTTCCAGGCGGAGGCGTCCGGCGTCCACGTCGAGACGTCCGTGGTGCCCGTGCCCGTCACGCCCAGGTAGGTGTAGGCGCCCTGGACCCACGCGCTCAGCGTGTACGTCGAGTTGGGCTTGACCGCGACCGTCTGGCTGCACTGGGCGTCGTCCTGGCCGGCCGGGGTCGCCTTGAGGGCCGAGCTGCCGGAATGCACCGGGGAGGAGACGGCCGTACCGCTGCCCGCCGAGCAGGTCCAGCCGGCCAGGCCCGACTCGAAGCCGGCGTTCGTGGCGTTGTTGACGTCCGCCGCCGCGGCGGGGGTCGCGGCGAGACCGGCCACCGAGAGGGCCAGCGCGGTGGCCGCCGACCACATGCCGATCCGTCGTCTGCGGGGTGGTCTGGGCAGTCCGGGCATGCCTGACACGCGGTCCACTGGGGCCTCCGGTGGGGAAGTGGGCGGGGAAGTACGCGGGGAACTGGCGGGGAGAGGTGCCGTGCGCTGCCACCAAGTTGGTCCAGACCAATCTCGCTGTCAAGAGGTCCAGACCAAAACCATCTCCGGTCCGACGCTCAACCTGTCCGGTTTTGGCGGGACTTGCCCCTAGAGAGTTCCACGCGAGCTACACAAACGCTGTTCTCCGGTCATCGGGGCGTGGATACAGTGCTCAGGTAGTCACGCAGTGAAGTCGTCCAGGCCCGGCCGCGTGAGCGCCGACGGGCCGAGGGGTGTGAAGTAGCGGGGAGCTGCGCGTGCCAACTGCCATCGCCGTGACCAGTGCCGACCTGGCACTGCCGGCCCAGGACGAGCGGACCGTGCCCGCCGTCGTGCTGAGCGGCCTCGACCAGCGGCCCCTGGACCACGCACTCGCCGAACTCCACGGGCTCGTCGAGAGCTACGGCCATGTCGTCGTCCTCTGCTCGCAGGCGACCCCGGAGCCGGTCGTACGACGGCTGTACACCCTGCGCGCCCTGCTGGAGAGCGACCGCATCGCCCTGTTCCGGCCCGAGCTGCCGCCGCTCGCCGTCGCCGTCCTCGCCCGCCAGCTGCGCCAGCTCGCCTCCTGCGACATCGGCCCCGGCGTGCTCGCCTCCGCCGGCCGGCTGCTCACCCACTACCTCCACGCCGGCGCCGTCCTCGGCTCCGTCGCCCGGCTGGACCGGGTGCCCGTCGGCCTGAAGGCGCACGCCAAGTCCTGGGTCCCCGGCAGCCAGTTCGCCGTCCTCGCCCACCCGGAGCCGCACCTCGTCAAGGTCGCCGACGGGGCCACCCTCAAGGGACCCGAGTTCAGCACCTGGATGCTCACCGCCAAGGGACAGCTCCAGACCGAGTGGCTCGCCGGACTGGCCGAGGAGTGGAACGTGCACGGCCTGCGCGAGACCCCGCTGCCCGCCGAGTCCGAGCGGTGGTGGGGGACCGGCCGGATCGTCGAGTTCTGCAGCTACCTCGGCGACCTCTCCGTCCTGTACCAACTCGTCGCGTCCGTCCGCCAGTCCGTCTGCCACTGGTGCGGCATCGACGTCATCGGCGACCGCTGCGTCTTCTGCTCCGCCACCCCGCCCGTGTACGAACCCCCCGCGCCCCGCGCACTGGAGCAGCGCGCCCCCGCCTGACCCGCCCGACGCCCCCGCCACTTCCCGCTCGACCGATTCCCCCAATGAGGTTGCACGGTTCATGAACTCCCGTCAGCGCCGCGGCGTGATACTCCTGATCCTCTCGGTCCTGTGCGCTCTCGGCGCGTTCGCCGGCGTGCTCGCCGTCATCGACGACGTGCAGTCCAAGGTCGGCCCCGAGGTCACCGCCTACCGGGTCAAGTCCCAGGTCAAGCCGTACACCGCGCTGGACGCCGGCCAGTTCGAGAAGATCCGCATGCCCAAACGCTGGCTGTCGGACAACGCCGTCACCGACCTCGGGCAGATCCACGGCAAGATCGCCGTGACCACCCTGCGCAAGGGCTCCCTGCTCCAGACCGACATGATCGTCGACCAGCCCGCGCTGCAACCCGGACAGCAGGAGGTCGCCATCATGATCGACGCGGCCACCGGGGTCGCCGGCAAGATCACCCCCGGCTCCCGCGTCAACGTCTACGCCACCTTCCAGGGCAAGAAGCAGACCGACCCCGACCAGTCGAAGATCATCGTCACCGACGCCCGGGTCCTCGACGTCGGCCAGATCACCGCACTGGACCCCGACCACGCCAAGGACCAGCAGCCCACCGAGGCCGTCCCCATCACCTTCGCGCTGTCCACCCTGGACGCCCAGCGCATCACCTACGCCGAGTCCTTCGCCCAGCGGGTCCGGCTCGCGCTCGTCGCCCCCGGCAGCGAGACCAGCGTCCCGGACAAGGACCGCACCTACGAACTCGCGACGGACAAGTGAGAGGCGGCCCGTCATGCCCACCAGGATCCTCCCGGCCGGCGCCGACCCGGACGCCGTCCGCTCCCTGGTCACCCTGCTCAGCCAGCTCCCGGACGCCGAACCGCAGCCGCCCGTCGCCGACTCCACCCAGCTCGTCGACACCCTCGCCCGGCTCGCCGCCGAGTCCGTCGACGAGCTCCCCGAGGTCGTCGTCGTCCACGAACTCATCGGCCCCGTCCCCGCGCTGGAGCTGATCCGCGAGGTCGCCCTGCGCTTCCCGGCCGTCGGCGTCATCCTCGTCACCACCGACGCGAGCCCCGGCCTGTTCTCCGCCGCCATGGACGCAGGCGCCCGCGGCCTGGTCGCGCTCCCGCTGTCGTACGACGAACTCGCCAGCCGCGTCCAGGCCGTCGCCCAGTGGTCCACCGGCGTACGGCGCCACCTCGGGCACGGCGCCGAGGTGTTCGGCGGCGCCGGCGGGACCGTCGTCACGGTCAGCGGCGCCAAGGGAGGCGTCGGCGCCACCCTGGTCGCGATCCAGCTCGCCCTCGCCGCCCAGGCCTCCGGCCGGCCCACCGCGCTCGTCGACCTCGACCTCCAGGCCGGCGACATCGCCTCCTACCTCGACGTGCAGTTCCGCCGCTCGGTCGCCGACCTCGCCACCATCACCGACCTCTCCCCGCGCGTCCTCGCCGACGCTGTCTTCCGCCACGACACCGGAGTGGCCCTCCTGCTCGCCCCCGCCGAGGGCGAGCGCGGCGAGGACGTCACCGAGCGCGCCGCCCGCCAGCTCCTCGGCGCCCTGCGCTCCCGCTACGAGGTCGTCGTCGTCGACTGCGGCGCCCAGCTCGGCGCCGCGAGCGCCGCCGCCGTCGAACTCGCCGACACGGCCCTGCTGGTGGCCACGCCCGACGTGATCGCCGTACGCGCCGCCAAGCGGACCGTGCGCATGTGGGACCGGCTGCAGATCCGCAAGGCCGAGGAGACGACCGTCGTCGTCAACCGGCACACCCGCACCACCGAGATCCAGCCCGCCCTGGTGCAGCGCATCACCGGCACCGCGCTGGCCCGCACCGCCGTCCCCGCCCACTTCAAGGAACTCCAGGCAGTGGTGGACGCCGGACGCCTGCACGAACTGGACTCCAGGAGCACGGTCAAGCAGGCGTTGTGGGCGCTGGCCGGAGAACTGGGGCTCGCGAAGGCACCGGAGGCTTCCGGTTCCTCGCACCGGGGCTCGGGCCGCGGCTCCGTCGGCTTCCGGCGGCGCAAGGAGGTGTGACGGGTGAGGAGAAGGCCGGGAGGCGACCGGGGGCAGGTCAGCGTCGAGCTGCTCGGGATGACCCCGCTGATCGTCCTGACGCTGGTGCTGATGTGGCAGTGCGTCCTCGTGGGATACACCTTCACGCTCGCGGGTAACGCTGCCGACGAGGCCGTACGCGCGGGCACCGCCACGGCACCCGGCGGACGCCAGGCCGCGTGCGAGGCGGCCGGACTGAGGAACCTGTCGTCGGCATGGAGGGGGGACGCCACCGTGAGCTGCGGCGGATCCGGCTACGTGACGGCCGACGTCTCCCTGAAGGTCCCCGTCCTCTTCCCCGGCGTCGTCTCCTTCCCCGTCACGGTGCACGGCCACGCCGGCGCCGTCGAGGAGGTGAAGGACTGAGATGCGGTACGGGCGTGGAGGCGGCCGGGGCAACGGGATGCCGGGCGGCCGTGAAGGCGGCCGGGGAGCCGGGATGCCGGGCGGCGGTCGTGGAGGCGGCCGGGGTGCCGGGATGCCGGGCGGCGGTCGTGGAGGCGGCCGGGGTGCCGGGATGCCGGGCGGCGGTCGTGGAGGTGGCCGGGGTGCCGGGATGCCGGGCGGCGGCCGTGGAGGCGGCCGAGGTGCCGGGGTGCCGGGCGGCGGTCGTGGAGGCGGCCGGGGTGCCGGGATGCCGGGCGGCGGTCGTGGAGGCGGCCGGGGCAACGGGATGCCGGGCGGCGGCCGTGGAGGTGGCCGGCGTGACGCCGGGCAGGTCGCCGTCGAGTACCTCGGGTTCATCCCCGTCCTGCTGATCGTCGCCCTTGCCGGCATCCAGATCGGCGCCGTGGCCTACGCCGCCGAACAGGCCGGGACGGCGGCCCGCGCCGGCGCCCGGGCGGCATCGCTGCGGCAGTCGTACGCACAGGCCTGCGCGGACGCCGTCAGCGGCCCGCTGGACGTGTCGTGCTCCGCGGCCGAGGGCGGCGACACGGTCACCGTGACGGCCGCCGTCCACATCCCCAAGGTCCTCCTGTGGGACTTCGGGGACGCCCGCAAGACGGCCACCATGCCGCTCGACCACTGAAGGGCAGCAGATCATGAGCCTGCGGGCACGCGTCAACTCCCCCGAGGACCACGGCAGCCGGGGCGAGGACGGCCACCTCGTCGCCTCATACCGCGCCAAACTGCTGGAGGAGATCGACCTCGCGGAGATGAGCGCGCTGGCCGCCGCCGACCGCCGGGCCCGGCTGGAGCGGGTGCTCGGCCACATCATCAGCCGCGAGGGCCCCGTCCTGTCCACCGTGGAACGGTCCCAGCTGATCCGCCGCGTCGTCGACGAGGCGCTCGGCCTCGGCATCCTCGAACCGCTGCTGGAGGACGCCTCCATCACCGAGATCATGGTGAACGGCCCCGACGCCATCTTCGTCGAGCGCGGCGGACGCGTGGAACAGCTGCCCCTCCGCTTCGTCTCCGCCGACCAGCTGATGCAGACCATCGAACGCATCGTCTCCACCGTCAACCGCCGCGTGGACGAGTCGAACCCCATGGTCGACGCCCGCCTCCCCTCCGGCGAACGCGTCAACGTCATCATCCCGCCGCTGTCCCTGACCGGCCCCACCCTCACCATCCGCCGCTTCCCCCGCTCCTTCACCCTGAAGGAACTCGTCGGCTTCGGCTCCCTCGACGAGCACATGGTGTTCCTGCTGGCCGGCCTCGTGCAGGCCAAGTTCAACATCATCGTGTCCGGCGCCACCGGCACCGGGAAGACCACCCTCCTCAACGCCCTCTCCGGACTGATCCCGGCCCACGAACGCATCATCACCATCGAGGACTCCGCCGAACTCCAGCTCCAGCAGTCCCACGTGGTCCGCCTGGAGTCCCGGCCGCCCAACGTCGAGGGCAAGGGCCACGTCACCATCCGCGACCTGGTCCGCAACTCGCTGCGCATGCGCCCCGACCGCATCGTCGTCGGCGAGGTCCGCGGCGGCGAGTCCCTCGACATGCTCCAGGCCATGTCCACCGGCCACGACGGCTCCCTCGCCACCGTCCACGCCAACAGCGCCGAGGACGCCCTCACCCGGCTGCAGACCCTCGCCTCCATGTCCGACGTCGAGGTCCCCTTCATCGCCCTGCACGACCAGATCAACAGCGCCGTCGACGTCCTCGTCCAGCTCACCCGGTTCGCCGACGGCGCCCGCCGCATCACCGAGATAGCCCTCCTCGACAGCCACGGCGGGGAGCCGTACCGGCTGGCCACCGCCGCCCGGTTCGACGCGCGGCCCATGACCCACGACGGCCGCGTCCACGGCACCTTCCAGTACTTCCCCCTGCCCCGCCGCACCGCCGACCGCCTCTACATGGCGAGCCAGCCCATCCCGCAGGCCTTCGGCGTCGCCCACCACGCGGACCAGCTCGCCACCCGAGAAGCCAGGTAGGCCGACACCCATGGAACTCCACACCCTCGTCCAGCTCACCACCGGCGTCACCCTGCTCACCTGCGTCCTGGCGGTGCTCGGCCTGCACTCCTACGCCGCCGGCCGCGCCCGGCGCGCGGAACTGGTCGAACGGCTCACCCACACCGGCACGCCACCGGCCACCGGCCGCCGGCGCCGCTTCCGCGACCTCGACCGCCGGCTGCGCCGCACCCGCCTCGGCCACCGGCTCGAACTGCGCCTCGCCGCCACCGGCCTGGACATCACCCCCGGCGAGTTCTTCGTCTGCATGCTCGCCGCGGTGGCCGCCCTCTGGATCATCGGCCAGGCCACCCTCGCCCCGTTCTTCGGGCCCCTCGCCGGGCTCCTCGGCATCGGCGCCGCCGTCCAGTTCCTCAACTGGCAGCGCCAGAAACGCATCGAACGTTTCATCAACCAACTCCCCGAACTGGCCCGCATCCTCGCCAACGCCACCCAGGCCGGCCTCGCCCTGCGCACCGCCATCGGCATGGCCGCCGAGGAACTGGAGGCCCCCGCCGGCGAGGAACTGTCCAAGGTCGCCGACCAGCTCGCCATCGGCCAGTCCATGGAGGACGCCCTCGGCGAACTCGCCGACCGCCTGCCCTCCCGCGAACTCGTCGTCCTCGTCACCACCCTGGTCCTGTCCAACCGCGCCGGCGGCCAGGTCGTCTCCGCGCTCCGCAACCTCACCGAGACCCTGGAGGAACGCAAGGAGACCCGGCGCGAGATCCGCACCCAGCTCTCCCAGGTGACCATGACGTCGTACGCCGTCCCCGTCCTCGGCATCGGCGCGCTGTTCCTGATGAACGGGGTCAAGGACGGAGCCCTGGAACGGATGACCGGCTCGCCCGTCGGCCAGGGGTGCGTGATCATCGCGTTCGCCCTGTACGCCGTCGGCTTCCTCCTCATCCGCCGCATGAGCCGCATCGACGTGTGAGGGGACGGCCGAGATGACACTCGTAGGACTCCTGCTGGCCCTCCTCATGGCCCTCGGCGTGTGGGGCGCGTTCGCCGGCATCCGCATGTACCGCGCCGACGCCAAACTCCCCACCGACCTGGTCCTCGCCCTGGAGGTCGGCTCCACCCGCACCGGCGCGGTCGACTCCCTCGTCGACCGCATGGGCATGCGCTACGCCCCCACCGTGCTGCGCCTGATGGGCCCCCGCCTCGTTGCCAAGTACCGCCGCAGGATCGACCTCGCGGGCAACCCCGGCGGCCTCACGCTCGACCGCTACGCCGCCCGCCGCGCGGTCTACGGCGCCCTCGGCGGCGTCGGCTTCCTGGTGTTCCTGCTGCGCGGACAGTGGTTCGTCGCCCTGCTCCTGCTGGCCTTCGGGGCGTTCTGGACGGAGGTCGGCATCTGGTCGGCGATCCGCATCCGCAAGGACGTCATCGAACGGACCCTGCCCGACTTCCTCGACGTCCTCGCGGTCGTGGTCAGCGCCGGCCTCGGCTTCCGCCAGGCCCTGGACCGGGTGGCCACGAAGTACGAGGGCCCCTGGGCCGACGAACTCCGCATCACCCTGCGCCAGATGGACCTCGGCATGAGCCGCCGCCAGGCCTTCACCGAACTCCGCCGCCGCAACGACTCCGAACAGGTCGCCATGTTCGTCACCGCACTCCAGCAGGGCGAGGAACTGGGCGCGCCCATCGTCGACACCCTGGTCTCCCTGGCCAAGGACATGCGCCGCACCGACGCGCAGAACGCCCGCAGGAAGGCGGCCCGCGCGGTCCCCAAGGCCACGCTGATGATCACCACGTTCATGGTCCCGGCGACGATGCTGCTCCTGGGAGCGGGGCTCATCCTCGGCTCCGGGGTGGACTTCGGTTCGCTCACGGGGCGGTGAGGGCTGTGACGGTTGTGTGGTTGCGGGAGACGCCGGGGGACGGAGCGGGTCCGGTTCCGGGGGCTGAGCGTGCGGGCGCGGTCGCCGAGCCCTCGGAGAAGATCCAGGTCAGGGCGTTGCAGGCGATGTGCCGACAGGTCTTCGGGTTCCGGCTGGCCATGATCGTGCTGGCGGCCCCGGCGGCCCTGCTGAACGCCGCCCCCGGCCTGGGCGCCCGCCTGGTCGGCGCGGCGGTCGTCGTCACCTTCATGGGGTCGTACGTCCTCTTCCGCGACTGGGAGCGCTTCGGCCCCCTCCTCCTGCGCCACCCCAGCCTCCTCGCGGCGGACACCCTCTTCGGCTCCCTGCTCCTGGTCTCGGCGGGCCCCGACACCACCCTCGCCTACGTCAGCGTCTGCACCCCGCTGCTGGCCGGCCTCGTCTACAGCTGGCGCGGCGCGGCCTGCTTCGCCTCCCTCCAGGCGCTGATCCTGCTCCTCGTGCACGCCACCCTGAAGTCCGAGCAGGGCGTGAGCGTGGCCGAGTCGCTGCTGCTGCCCGGCCTGTGCGTGATCGCCGGTGCCATGGGCTCCACCCTGCGCAATCTGCTACTCCGCTTCGGCGCGGCGACCCAGGCCCTGACGACGGTGCAGGCCCGGCTGGCGGCCACGGAGGCGGTCGCCGCCGAACGGGCCCGGCTGGCCCGGGAGATGCACGACTCGGTGGCCAAGACGCTGTACGGCGTGGCGCTGGCGGCGGACGGCCTGGCGGCGACGGCGGCGAACCCGTCCCTCGACGCCGCCCGGATGCGCCGGCAGGCCGAGCTGGTGTCCCGCTCGGCGCGGCGGGCGGCGGCGGAGTCGCGCGAGCTGCTGAAGGACCTGCGCAGCCAGGGGGCTCCGGCGGCCTCGGAAACGGCGACGTGCGTCTGGAGTGAACTGAGGTCGATGGCCGGGGACTTCACCGCGAGGACGGGCCTGCCGGTGGTCTGCGAGGGGGACGCCAAGGATACGGCGGCCGTCCTCCCACCACTCCCACCCTGCCCGCCTCCACTCCTGCGCCACCTCCTGGCCATCGCGGGGGAGGCGCTGGAGAACGCCCACCGGCACGCGTCCGCGACCCGGGTGGACGTACGGCTCGGAGTCCACGGCGACCAGCTGCGCCTGGTGATCCGCGACGACGGGCGAGGTCTGCGTCCCGGGACCACCCTCGAACACCTCCGCGCCTCCGGCCACTTCGGCCTGCTCGGCATGGTCGAACGGGCGGGTGCCGCGGGCGCCCGCATCCGCATCGGGCGCGGTGAGCACGCCGAGGGCACGGAGGTCCGGGTGGACCTGCCGCTGCGTGCGCTGACGTGGCGAGACCCGGCAGTCGCGGCGGTTCCGGCAGTCCCGGCGGTTCCGGCAGCTGCGGTGCCGGCAGTCGCGGACATCCGGGAGTTCGAGAGGAGGACCGCATGAGCGACTGGAACGAAGGGGCGGCGGCCTTTCCGCCACCTGTGGCCGAGAAGCCGTTGCGGCTGGTGGTGGCCGACGACAACCTCGTCGTCCGGGCCGGCCTCACCGCCCTGCTGTCCGGCCGCGACGACATCACCGTGGTCGCCCAGGCGGCGGACGGCCGTGAGGCGTACGAGGCGACGCTGCACCACCGCCCCGACGTCGTCCTCCTCGACGTCCGCATGCCCGGCGTGGACGGCATCGCCGCGCTGCCCCACCTGGTGCCACTGGCCCCGGTCCTCATGCTGACGTACAGCCACGAGAGGGAGACCGTGCGGGAGGCGCTGCGGCTGGGGGCCGGTGGATACCTGGTCCACGGGGAGTTCACGACGGAGCAGTTGGCGAGGGCGGTACGGGACGTCAGCGAGGGGCGGCCGCATGTGACGCCGGGGGCGGCGGAGGCGTTGGTGGTGGGCCTTCGGTCCGGTGCGAATGCACATGGGGAGCCGGAACAGCCAGCTACCGCAAGGCAAAGTTCCGATAACATACTTTCGCAGTTGCAATCCTCTGTGGGACAGTCGTTCCGGGCGGGGTTCCAACTGAGCGTGCGGGAGGCGGAGATCATGGACCTCATCGCGTCCGGCATGACCAACCAGCAGATCGCCGCGGTCTGCTTCATCAGCGAGAAGACCGTCAAGAACCACATCAACCGCATCTTCGCCAAACTGCAGAGCACGAGCCGGGCCCAGGCCGCGGCGAAGTGGCTGGGGGTGAGCTGAGGTGTCCCTCCGGGGGAGCGGTACGGGGCGGAATTGGGCCTGGAGTTGGGCCCTGGGGCCCTTTTCGTGGCGGCCGGCGGGGCCGTACCTTCCCCGGGTCGGGGGCGTAGCTGAAGGGGAAAACCATGGGCAAGTGGTTCAACACCACCGTCGCGTACCTGCAGGCCCGTGCCGCGCGCGACGACAGGGGCCAGACCGCGGTGGAGTACCTCGGCATCATCGCGGTGGTCGTGGCCATCGTGCTGGCGATCACCGGTACGAGCATCGGGCAGACGATCTACGACGCGATCACCCAGAAGATCTCCGAGGTCACGGGCGGCTGACCCGCACCCTCCACGACGCAGGGCAGGCCTTCCCCATCTACATCACGGTGGTGGCGGGTCTGCTCTTCCTTGCGTTGGCGTACCTGGCGGTGGGGCAGGCCGCCGTGAACCGGAGCGGCGCGCAGACGGCGGCCGACGCGGCGGCACTGGCGGCGGCGCAGAATGCGCGCCAACAGTTGGCGGGGCGGTGGGTGCTGGACCTGCGCGATCCAACCGAGTGGCAAGACATATTCGACGGGACGGTCGGCATCGACAGTCCCGACGCTCCCTGCCTGCGAGCGGGACAACTCGCTGCGCTGAACGACGCCGAGGTACGGCAGTGCCAACCCGGCAACACGCTGTCCTACCGGGTCGACGTCAGGACGAACAAGCCCGTCGGGGACTCCGTCGTACCCGGCACGGAGAAGGTGAAGTCGACGGCGTCCGCACGTGCCGTGATCAAGTCCCTGTGCACTTATGACCCCCCGGCCGCGGGCGCCGACGACACGGCCCTGCCCAAGCTGACCTGCAAGGACGATCGGGTCTGGGACCTGGATCCGGACCACCTCACCGATCTGCCGAAGCCCGATGACCTCTTCGACGTCCACCTGGCCGACGACTGACAAGCGAACGACGAGCAAAGAAGGAAGCGGAGCCATGAGCGTTCGGTTCACTCGGAAAGCCGGCAGGGGGATGATCGGGCTGTCGGTGGCGGCCGCTCTGGCGCTCGGTGCCGCCGGCTGTGGCGGTGGTGGCCACGACGGAAAGCCGGACGCGTCCGCATCCGCCTCCCAGCACCATGGATCCCGCCCGAGCACCCAGGAAGGGCAGTCGGACGCGCCCCTGGCCGAGTTGAAGGGTTCGGACGGCCTGCTCCTGCGGATCACCTCCGCCCAACGCGACTCCGGAGGGTTCGTCACCGTCAACGGCATGCTGAAGAACGACGGGGCGGGCGACCTCGTCATCCCGTCGGCTCTCAGCGGCAACGAGACCGAGATCGTCAGGAACGGGAGATCCCTCGGGGGCGCCACGCTGGTCGATCCGCAGGGCAAGAAGCGGTACTACGTGCTGCGGGACACGGAAGGCCGGCCCTTGACCACCACCGGCTTCTCGACTCTCAAGCCAGGTGCCGACCTCGCCGTCTTCATGCAGTTCCCGTCACCCCCGGCCAATGTCTCCGAGGTGGACTTCCAGCTGCCCACGTTCTCGGCCGCCACCATCAAGATCTCCGGGTGAGGCCCCCGTGACGACCACACCCCGCCGGTCCCTCCCCCTCACCGCCGCCGCCCTCCTGGTCGTAGCGGCGCTCTACGGCGTGACGCCCGCGCACGCCGACGACACGGACCCCAGTCAGCCGCCCGACACGGCGCCCTCCGCCGCTGCGCCGGTGAAGGTCGACCCCACCGACCCCGATCTCAAGCTTCCCGAGGGCGCCACGCTCGCCACGCCCAAGGTGCTGGACATCAAGTCGGTCGTGGAGGACCAGAGCGGAGACGAGCGGCGGGAGGACACCAACGCCGACGTCACGTTCGCGCTGCAGGCCGAGGTGCTGTTCGGCAAGGACAGCGCCAAGCTGGGCGGCGAGGCCAAGGCCCGTATCGCCACCATCGCCGGGGAGATCAAGAAGCAGAACGCGACCCAGGTCCGCGTCTTCGGCTTCACCGACAACCTCGGTTCCTCGGCCCACGGCGACGTCCTGTCCAAGCAGCGCGCCAACGCCGTACAGGCCGTCCTGGACCAGGACCTGAACGACCCGAACGTCACCTTCGAGGTCCGCGGCTACGGCGAGCAGTACCCGATCGCCGACAACTCCACGGAAGCCGGCCGGAAGAAGAACCGCAGGGTCGAGATCTCCTTCCCGCGTACGGAAGGGCAGTGAGCGGGAGAACGAAGGCGACGGCAGGTCCGCTACGCCGTGCCCGCTCCGCCCACCTCGTACTCGAACCAGATCCGGTGCGTGCTGTCCGCGTCGACCGCCATGCCGCCGGCACCCCGGATCCCGGCCAGCTCCCCGGTGCCGCTGCCCGGGACGATCACGAAGAACTCGGCGTCTCTGCCCTCCCCGAGGGTGGTGGCGGAGTGGGCGAAGTTGAACGCCCCGCTCCGCCCCTGCAAGGCTCCTTCGAAGGACTCCATCGCGACATATGTACCCGTCCCGCTGCCCTGGTCGTACGCGGCGGTGAACAGAGTGGCCGACACCCCGGCGACCTCACCCTCGTACCGCTTCCGCATGGTGGCCATGCCGACGGGCACCGCCGTCTCGATCGCGGGGTCGGGCATCCGCACGGGCGCGGGCGTGAAGTCCTCGACCTGGAACGTCCCTGAAGCTCTCATGCCTGCCGATGCTAGGCCGTACCACTGACAACGCCCGCGAGATCAGCTCGCGCGGCCGGTGGCCGGCGCGGATGCCCAGGCGCCGAGCCCGTGCGGCGGGTACCGGCGCAACAGCTCGTCCGCCTGGGCGTGCATCGCGCGCCGCTTCCTGACCCGCCACACCATGAGCCAGATGGTGGCGGGCACCAGCAGGGAGAAGAAGACGAGGGGCGCGATGAGGGCCGTGTTCTTCGTGTGGATCAGGTCGACGGCCATCGAGATCACGCCGAACAGGCCGGCCACGACAGCCGGGACGAGCCTGAGCAGGTTCTGCTCGTGCTTGATCAACTCGGCGTGGTTGCGGACCGCGCGGGCGCTGGCCCCGTGGAAGGCGGGGTGCTGGGCGGCCACCTCGAACGGCGTACCGGGCGCCACGGCCTCCCAGCGCGCCGCCGGGTCCGGGTCCGGCACGAACACCCGGCGCCGTACGGATTTGTGACCCAGCGTCTTCAGGTGGCGGTACCCGTAGGCGGTGGCGAGCCGGCTCGCCTGCTCGGGCAGCAGTTGTGTGGTCCGGATCACGACCTCGGGGCGGCCGTCGAACAGGTGGGCGTACACGCCGGGCCTGAGCCGGCGGGCCTCCGCCATCCGCTCCCCGAACGTCCCCCGCGCGTCGCTGACCACCGTACAACCCCCGTCTACCTGCGAGCCTGTCGACCCGTCACGTACGCGCTACAGGGTAACGGCCACCCTGGCCCCCACCCGCAGGCCCCATCCCGCCATGGCCCCTGCCTCCGCCTCCAGGACATGCCGCGAGCGGAGGCGGGGGAGCCCCAGCCGGCCCGGCTTCATCGTGCGTACGGCGATGACGGTGAGGTTCCGGTCGAGGTACGCCACGTCGATGGCGATGCGCATGCGGAACGTGTGGATCGACCCGGCGGGGGAGAGGAGCAGCGCCCCGTCGACCGACTCCCGGCCCAACAGCCCCTTGGTGCGGGCGCGGTAGCTGGTCGCGATCTCCAGGGGGACGGCGACGGCTGGTTCCCCGCCGCCCGTGCCGCCGTGCACCACCAGCGTCCCCCGGCCGTCCGGCCAGCGAGCCATGTCAGGTCACCTCCCTGGGACACCGTACCCAGGCGCCGCGTTCCTCGTTGTGGATCACGGAAGGTACGGCGAGGGGACCGGGTGGATGGCTGAGCGGCTGGTCGTGGACGACGACGAACTCGGCCACTTCATGAAGCTGCTGAAACAGTCGAGCGACTCCCTGAAGGGCATGCGGAAGGCGCTCGGCGACGCCACCGTCAGTGGACTCGGCACGGACGACCTGGACTCCGCGTGCGAGGACTTCCAGGACGACTGGAAGTACGGCGCCCACCAGATCGGCCGGCAGACCGAGGACCTCACCAAGATCATCGGCCAGAGCAAGGACAGCTACCGCGAGGTGGACAAGGCACTGGAGGCCGCGCTGCGGAAGGCCGGGCGGGGCGGCACGTGAGGTACGTCCACCTGGGGTTCGACCCCGCACCCGGCAGTACGGACACCGTCCGCGACCTGCACGACAAGCTCGCGGAGTGCGCCAAGGTCCTGGGCGAGACGCACGAGCGCGTCACCAAGCTGCTCGAAGGCAGCTACTGGAAGGGCGACGCCGCCGTCGCGTTCCGCGAACAGCTCTCCGGGGGTCCGCTGCCGCTCGACCTCAAGAACGCCGCGCACTCCCTGCACAAGGCCGCCCGGCATCTCGGCAGCTGGCAGGGCGAACTCGACGAGTTCCAGCGGCGGGCCAAGCGGCTCGACAACGACGCGAAGGACGCGCGGGCGGTCCTGGACGCGGCGAAACGGCACGGCGGTGAGGAGAGGGTGACCGAGGCGCAGAGCGACCTCGACAAGGTCATCGCCAAGGCGAAGGAGCTGGCCGGCGAGCACGAGGAGCGGGCCGGGTACCGGGCACGGAAGATCCGGGCCGCCACGAAGAAGCTGGCGCCGCATGAGCCCGGGGCGTGGGACAAGTTCACCGACTGGCTGGACGACAACCTCCCCGACATCCTCAGCGCCTGCGCGGCAGTACTCGGCGTCATCGCCCTCCTCGGCCTCACGGCCGTCGCCCCCTGGGTGCTGTTCCTGGCAGCGGGGCTGCTGAGCGGGGTGGCTTTCGGGCTGAGGGTCAGCGACCCCGAGGTCTTGGCGTCTTTGGAAGACGGGTTCTCGAAAGGGGAGTTGGACGGTGATTTCTGGAGCAACGCACTAGGAGTCACCGGGGACCTCTTGGGGACGCTGCCCGGTGTGGGGGCTGTGGCCAAGGGAGGTTTCCTGGGTCTCAGGACCCTTGGGCGGTCCGGTGAACTGTTGTCCTTGGCAGGAGAGGGGGACGAGGCGCTGAGTCTGGGACAGACGGCCGCGCGAGTCGGCACCAACGTCAGGACGTCGGTCAGGACGGTTGGTGCGTCCGTGAAGGCCGAGGCCTCTACGGCGGAGGGTGCTGTGAGCATGTTGTCCCATCCGAGGGTGTTCGGCGGGAGGCTGGCGCCGATCGTGGAGAAGATCGACGCTCCTGCGACCTACACGGGAGCGGCCACTGCGGTGTACGGGGTCGCCGGCAGCCTCGCAGACGGCATCGACAACGACACGACCAAGGCCACCAGCAATGTCCTCGACGGGACCAGGACGGTCGGTGTCGACCTCCCGGCGACCGCAGGCGCCCTTCACTTCCTGCTGCGGGGAGCACAGACAGCACCATGAGCAGTCCTCCCTACCTGATCGACGAATCGGCTCTCAGCGAGGATGCCGATGTCTGGTTCGTCCTCCCGCCTGGCTTCGTCCCACTCCCGCTTCAGGAGCTGGCCATAGCTGAGCAGAACCCGGCGGTGGCCAGCCGACTGGCAGACGCGTTGCGTCCGCTGTTCGAAGCCGGCGCCGACAACGCTGCCAAGCAGCGCCTGTTGACGGCTCTCGGTCCTGTTCTACGGGTGGCGCAGGTCCTCCTGTCGGTCGACACGGTGCATTGCTGTATCGGCCTTCACGCGGACGACATCGGGGACGGCGACCTGCTGCTCTCCATGTTCACGCTCACCTGGAAGGCGACGAACTGGGCGCCGCGCAGGGTCCTCGTGGCTCGCGCCCTCGCGGGGGCGCAGGGTACGGAGTACAGGGAAAGACTCGATTTGCCGTGTGGCCCTGCCGCACTCGTCCAATCGAGGCTGACAGGACCATCCGAAGTGGGGCCGGTAGCGGGCAGACGGCTACTTCAGATCACGGCGCATGTTCCGTGCACTGAAGGGCGCCGAATCGCGATGCTGACGCTCGCCACGACTGCGATTGAGCGTGCGCAGGAATACCGCTGCCTACTCCGGGACATCGCACGATCGCTCAGTTTTGAGAATCCGCTCGCGGACCAGCGCACCGAGGAGTGACATGGCCCCTACGCACTACCCGACGGCCTGGGACGATCCAGACACCCACCGTGCCTGGACGAAGCTCATCGGCTGTGCGGTGCTCGGCCAGATTCTGTGGGTGGCTGCCTGGGCGGGCCTGCTGGCGTGGTACGTCATCCTGTCAGTCACCTGGACGCTGTGGCTCTTCTTCGTGCCGTTGCTGTACACGTTCTACCGAGTGTTCCTGCAGCGCGTCTACATCGGTACCGCGCTGCACGCGCGCCGCATCCTGCGTGAGCACCCCTGGCAGGTCTTCGAGGATCTGGCCAGCGACATCGGCAACCTCCCGGGAGTCCGTCCCGGCTATGCGTGGCTACAACTCCCTGACCCTCAAGCACCGAATGAACACGTGACGATGGTGATGCATTCTCATGTGAGGTCGATGTGGTGGGGACGCTTGAGTAAACGCGCCGCTCCCCACCGCAAAGCCCAGGTCCGCCAGATCTGGTTCGCTGGGGATCCGAGGGTCGCCGGGGTGATCGCGGTGCCCGGGCCTCGGCACTTCTATGTGCTTACCCAGACCGTCAAGGCCAGCCCGAACTCCGAAGCCCAGCCCGAGGAATCAATGGAGTTGTGATCGCTCCTCCCCGTCGACTAGGACTGCACCATGACTGGACTCGGTGCTGTCTTTCGGCCTCAACTGCCTCCAGAACGCCTCCGTGCGGTAGCCGAACTCGCTGATGACGTCGGTCTCGAAGAGCTGTGGTTGTGGGAGGACTGTTTCCGGGAGGGCGGGGTTTCGACCGCCGCCGCCGCGCTCGCGTGGACCGAGCGGGTGCGGGTCGGGGTCGGGCTGTTGCCCGTCCCGCTGAGGAATGTGGCGGTCACCGCGATGGAGGCAGCCTCGCTGGAGCGGATGTTCCCGGGGCGGGCCATCCTCACCCTCGGGCACGGAGTGCAGGACTGGATGGGCCAGGTGGGAGCACGTGCCGCCTCACCGCTCGCCCTGCTCGGCGAGCACCTCGACGCTCTGCGCGCGCTGCTGCGCGGAGAGCGCCTCACCGTGAGCGGGCGGTACGTCACCCTGGACGACGTCGCGCTCGACTGGGCACCGCAGCGACAGGTCGAGGTCTTCGCCGGCGGCACCGGACCCCGCACGCTCCGCCTCTCCGGGACGAAGGCCGACGGCACCCTGCTCACCGCCGCCACGTCCCCGGCCGGGGTGCGGGAGGCCCGCCGCATCGTCGATGAGGCGCGCGGGGCGGCCGGCCGCGACGGGGCCCACAAGGTCGTCGTCTATCTGCTGACCGCCACCGGTGCCGGTGCCGCCGAACGGCTCCGTGCCGAACTCCTCTCCGAAGGACTGGAGTCGGTGCCGGACCTGGGTGCCGCCGGAGACGCGGCCGCCGTGGCCGAGGCCGTGCGGCGACTGGCGGAGGCCGGCGCCGACACCGTGGTTCTCCAGCCGACCGGCGACGAACCCGACCCGGAGGGATTCGTACGGTTCGCCGCCGAGGAAGTCCGGCCCCTGGTGCCGTAGCCCGACGGCCGTATACAAGCAGCCGCGGACCCGTCGCCGCGCGGTGTGAGGATGAGAAATATGGCCGAGTCGCGCTCCTTCGCGGAGCTTGTCGCTGAGGGAGCCGCCGTACCCACCGAGGGGTGGGACTTCTCGTGGTTCGAGGGGCGGGCCACCGAGGCCCGGCCCTCCTGGCGGTACGCGCGGTCGGCGGGGCGGCGGCTCGCCCGCGCGCGGGCCGCGCTGGACGTCCAGACCGGGGGCGGCGAAGTGCTCGACTTCGCCCTGGGGTGCGCCGAGCCGGAGCGCCCGCTGTCGGTCGCCGCCACGGAGGGGTGGGCGCCCAACGTCGCCAAGGCCGCCGCGCTGCTGCGGGCGCGGGGCGTGGTGGTCGTGGCCGCGCCGGACGACGCGCCGTTGCCGTTCGCCGACGGGGCCTTCGACCTCGTCCTGAGCAGGCATCCGGTCGCCCCGCACTGGGCGGAGATCGCGCGCGTGCTGCGGCCGGGCGGGACGTATTTCGCCCAGCACGTGGGGCCCGCCAGCGTGTTCGAGCTGGTGGAGTGGTTCCTCGGAGCGCAGCCGGAGGCGGTGCGCCGGGCCCGGGATCCCGAGCGGGAGCGCGCCGGGGCCGAGGCGGCGGGGCTGGAGGTCGTGGAACTGCGGTCCGAGCGGCTGCGGATGGAGTTCCACGACATCGGCGCCGTCGTCCACTTCCTGCGCAAGGTGATCTGGATGGTGCCCGGCTTCAGCGTCGAGGCGTACGAGTCCCGGCTCCGTGCGCTGCATGAGCGCATCGTGGACGAGGGGTCGTTTGTCGCCCACAGCACCCGGCATCTCTTCGACGCCCGCAGGCGCACCGACGCCTGACAGCGCCGCCCCCTGAAGCCCGCGTCCGCAACGTGCCGCGATGACCGGAATCGGCCTCCACGGTTTCCACATCGTTATCGGCCGTGGTTCACATCCGCCACATCGTTCACGTAAGTTCAGACCAAGGTAATTCGCGTGAGCAAAGTCGCGCGGCGGCACCGCGCGGTGGAGGGGGCTGCGCGGTGCCGCGACCCCGCCGGACCCGGCTCGGGAAGCGTCAAGTCACCGTTCGCTGACCGGGTAGCCCGTGGGAGGGACCCCCGGACAACTCGCCGGGTATTCCCCAGGATGGCGCAAACCCTCTGGTTCCCACCCCGGACGGCCGTATCTTCCTGGGAATCCGCTGTGAACCGGCCATGAGACACCCCTGATCGCAGTGCTCCGCGCTCACCTGGGCGTCGCCGGGTGACTTCGGAGAGTAGTTGTGCCACGCCGATGCACGCGTCATCACTTACGAAGGGTTATGGTGGAAACCCCCCCTCGGGCCGGTCCGTCTCCCCCCCACGGACCGGCCCGTTTTTTTGCCCTGGACCCGCCCGTTTTTTGCCCGGGCCCGGGAACTGCCGCGCGGCGCCCGAGCATCCCTACTCACGAGGCACGGAGCCGTCCCCACGGGCGACGGCGCAGCCCCGGACCGGACCCCGCCCGCACCAGCGGTAGGCTCAACGGCTCCGGCATCCAACCCGGCGACCGAACCGGCGACAGCCGGCGACCGACCCGCATCCCAACCCCTGCGCACCCCCCGGAGGGCCTCGTGAACCTGCGCGACAAGCTGCGCGGCCTGCTCGTCAGGCTCTACGCCCGCCGGGTGGAAGGTCACCTGGACCACGCCTCGGTGCCCAAGCACATCGGCGTCATCATGGACGGCAACCGCCGCTGGGCCAAGGCCTCCGGGTCCAGCACCGTGCACGGACACCGGGCCGGCGCCGACAAGATCGGGGAGTTCCTCGGCTGGTGCTCGGAGACGGACGTCGAGGTCGTCACCCTCTGGCTGCTGTCCACGGACAACTTCGACCGCGCCGCAGACGAGCTGGTCCCGCTGCTCGGCATCATCGAGGACGTCGTACGCTCCCTCGCCGCCGACGGGCGCTGGCGCGTGCACCACGTCGGCACGCCGGACCTGCTGCCCGCGGGGATGCAGCGCACCCTGAAGGAGGCCGAGGAGGCCACCGCCGACGTCGCCGGAATAGTGGTCAACGTGGCCATCGGCTACGGCGGCCGCCAGGAGATCGCCGACGCCGTGCGCTCCATGCTCGCCGACGCCCACGACCGGGGCGTGTCGATGGAGGAGCTCGCCGACTCCGTCGACATCGACATGATCGGCCGTCACCTCTACACCGGTGCCCAGCCCGACCCCGACCTGGTGATCCGCACCAGCGGTGAACAGCGGCTGTCCGGTTTCATGCTCTGGCAGACGGCCCACTCCGAGTACTACTTCTGCGACGTCTTCTGGCCGGCCTTCCGCAAGGTCGACTTCCTGCGCGCCCTGCGCGACTACGCCGCCCGCCACCGCCGCTACGGCGGCTGACCGGCACCCGGGCACCCAAGGCACCCTCCCCGCCCGGTAACGAGGAGTTCACCGGCTCGCTGTTGGCCGTATTTGCATGGTCGTGCGCGTTCGAGGGCATAAGCCAGTCAGGTCGACACCCGAACCACGGGCGTCGTATCTCAGCGGGCGGCACGGGGCCGTCCGCCCGGGAGGCCCTTTGCACGAGCCCTGCCGTGCGGTCACTGCACGGAAGCAGCCGGGGAGGGCCGGTTCACGGCCCGCCACGTGCGAAGGCCGTTCACCGGTCCAGCTCCGCTTCGTCGCTCCCCGACCTCATCCGAGGGGGTACGTCCTTCCGTGGTGACCAGCACAAAGCGCCACAAGCCAGACCGGCGCACCTATGTTCTCGACACCAGCGTCCTGCTGGCCGACCCGAACGCCCTGACCCGCTTCGACGAGCACGAGGTCGTGCTCCCCATCGTGGTGGTCACGGAGCTGGAGGCCAAGCGGCACCATCCGGAACTCGGCTACTTCGCCCGCCAGGCCCTGCGCCTGCTGGACGACTACCGGGTGAAGCACGGTCGCCTCGACGCCCCCATCCCCATCGGGGAACTCGGCGGGACCATCCGTGTCGAGCTCAACCACTCGGACCCCAGCGTGCTGCCCACCGGCTACCGCCTGGGGGACAACGACTCCCGCATCCTCGCGGTGGCCCGGAACCTGCAGGCCGAGGGGTACGACGTCACCGTCGTCTCGAAGGACCTGCCGCTCAGGATCAAGGCGTCCTCCGTGGGCCTCCTCGCCGAGGAGTACCGCGCGGAACTCGCCATCACGGACACCTCCGGCTGGACCGGGATGTCCGAACTGACCCTGCCCGGCGAACAGGTGGACGTCCTCTTCGAGGAAGGGCACGTGTATGTGCCGGAGGCCGCCGGCCTCCCGGTGCACACCGGCCTGACCATCCAGTCCGAGCGCGGCAAGGCGCTCGGCCGAGTCACCGCCGACGGCAACGTCCGTCTGGTGCGCGGCGACCGGGAGGCGTTCGGCATCAAGGGCCGCAGCGCCGAGCAGCGCATCGCGCTCGACCTGCTGCTCGACCCGGACGTCGGGATCGTGTCGATGGGCGGCCGGGCCGGCACCGGCAAGTCGGCGCTGGCGCTGTGCGCGGGCCTGGAGGCGGTCCTGGAGCGCCGTCAGCACCAGAAGGTGATGGTCTTCCGGCCGCTGTACGCGGTCGGCGGGCAGGAACTGGGCTATCTGCCGGGCAGCGAGGCGGAGAAGATGAGCCCGTGGGCGCAGGCCGTCTTCGACACGCTGTCGGCCGTCACCTCCCGCGAGGTCATCGAGGAGGTCACGTCGCGCGGCATGCTGGAGGTCCTGCCGCTCACCCACATCCGCGGCCGTTCCCTGCACGACGCGTTCGTCATCGTCGACGAGGCCCAGTCGCTGGAGCGGAACGTGCTGCTGACCGTCCTGTCCCGGATCGGGGCGAACTCACGGGTCGTTCTGACCCATGACGTGGCACAACGGGACAACCTGCGCGTCGGGCGCTACGACGGAGTCGTCGCCGTCGTCGAGAAACTGAAGGGACACCCGCTCTTCGCGCATGTCACGCTGACCCGGTCCGAGAGGTCCCAGATCGCGGCCCTTGTGACCGAAATGCTCGAAGACGGTCATATCTAAGGACGTATCCAAGGGCGTGGGTGATACGTCCAGTTGGCGCCGTCCGGTGAAGGCGAAGAGCCTAGCCGGGCGGCGCTGTCGTGTGTGGCCGTTTCCGAAAACCTCCTGGGCCAAACCGGGTGTGACCTTTCACACGCAACTCGGAATTGCCACCCGGCGCCGGGTTACGGCAGAGTCTCATTCCTGTCAGGCCCCGCATACGGCACACCTGTACCCCCAGCGGTACGGCACCACAGAGGTAACACGTCAACTCCATAGCGTCGCCGTATGCCGCCCGTGCACCACGCGGCGCTCCCCGTAGGGGAGTTGCCCACCGGGCCCGCGCCTCCCGTGACCCCGCAGTTGGGAGGCCAGTGTCAGGGGCACGATTGCGTCCGCCAGGGTCACCGAAGCGGGCGATGCTGGAAGGAACCCGTGTGAGCCGGATCTCGGTCCGGGGATTCGCAGTGGCCTCGGCCACCGCGGTCACCGCTGTCGGAAGCGTCGTCGGTGTTGCCTCGGGCAGCACCATGCACAACAACGACGCAGAGGCGACGGCAACCGACGCCACGCTCCTCGCAGACATCCCCGTCGGCCAGCAGGCGCAGGTGCAGACCGCGTCCCTGACGCAGCAGGCCGACTCCCAGGCCATCGCGGCCGACGCGAGCGCCAAGAAGGACGCCGAGGAGGCGGCCCGCAAGGCGGCAGCCGAGACCGCGGTCGCCAAGAAGGCGTCCGCCGAGAAGGCCGCGAAGGAAGCCAAGGAGCGCATCGAGGCGAAGAAGGCGGCCAGCCGCAGCGCCAGCCGCGACTCCTCCAGCTTCCCGGTCCAGAGCAGCTACTCCGTGGCGCAGATCCAGGCGATGGCCCGTCAGATGGTGGCGGGCGGCCAGTTCCAGTGCTTCAGCAACATCGTGGACCACGAGTCCAGCTGGAACTACCACGCGGTGAACGCGTCTTCCGGTGCGTACGGGCTGTTCCAGGCGCTGCCCGGCTCCAAGATGAGCTCCGCGGGGGCCGACTGGCAGACGAATCCGGCCACGCAGATCAAGTGGGGCCTCAACTACATGAACAGCCGGTACGGGAGCCCTTGCCAGGCTTGGTCGTTCTGGCAGGCCAACCACTGGTATTAGCATCCGCTGGCTTCGGCCGTTCGACACGTGCAGGTCGTACGTGGCTTGGCGCGCCCACGCGGCGGAGCCGCATATCGAACACCGCCCCGCGCCCCTTTCAGGGGCGCTGCAGTGGGCCTCAACCTTGTGAAGCCCCTCCCCGTCATAAGTGGGAGGGGCTTTCGCACTGTACGGTCGGGGGCGGACCAGGATGCGCGGGGGAAGAGGACGGACCATGTCGCGAGTGCCAGGGTGGCTGGGCCGGCTCGGTGCCGGGCTGACCGACATCAGTGAGCGCCTGGACGAGCGCCGCGCGCAGGCCGAGAAGGAGGAGCGGGCCACCTCCGGACCGGTCGGTGAGGATCCTGCCGTCGACCCGGTCCCGCCCGTCCACCGGACGACGGTGACGGTGGGGCCCCGGCCCGACCCGGCGCAGGCCGTCCCCTGGGGCGTGCGGGTCGCCGCCGAGGCCGGCTGGCGGCTGCTGGTCCTCGCCGGGACCGTGTGGGTGCTGATGCGGATCATCAGCGCCGTCCAGCTGGTCGTCTTCGCCTTCGTCATCGCGCTGCTCGTCACCGCGCTGCTCCAGCCGACGGTGGCCCGGCTCAGGCGCCGCGGGGTGCCGCAGGGCCTGGCGACCGCGCTGACCGCCATCTCCGGGTTCGTCGTCATCGGCCTGATGGGCTGGTTCGTGACCTGGCAGGTGATGGAGAACATCGACACGCTCTCCACGCAGATCCAGAGCGGCATCGACGACCTGCGCAACTGGCTGCTGAAGAGCCCGTTCCACGTCACCGACAAGCAGATCAACCAGATCGCGAAGAACCTGCGCGAGGCGATCGGGGCCAACACCGACCAGATCACCTCCGCGGGCCTGGAGGGCGTCCAGGTCATCGTCGAGACGATGACCGGCATCCTGCTGGTGTTCTTCTCGACGGTGTTCCTGCTCTACGACGGCCGGCGCATCTGGCAGTGGACGCTGAAGCTGGTGCCCGCGGCGGCCCGCCCGGCGATGGCCGGTGCCGGTCCGCGCGCCTGGCGCACGCTGACGGCGTACGTCCGCGGCACGGTCCTCGTCGCCCTGATCGACGCGATCTTCATCGGCCTCGGCATCTACTTCCTGGACGTGCCGCTGGCCGTCCCGCTGGCCGTCTTCATCTTCCTGTTCTCCTTCATCCCGCTGGTCGGCGCGGTCGCCTCCGGGGCGCTGGCGGTGGTGGTGGCGCTGGTGACGCAGGGTGTGTTCACGGCGGTCATGACCCTGGCGGTGGTGCTGGCCGTGCAGCAGATCGAGGGCCACATCCTGCAGCCGTTCATCCTGGGCCGCGCGGTCCGCGTCCACCCGCTGGCCGTGGTCCTCACGGTGGCCGCCGGCGGCCTGGTGGCCGGCATCGGCGGCGCGGTGGTGGCCGTACCGCTGGTGGCGGTGACGAACACGGTGGTCGGCTATCTGAAGAAGTACTCGGAGGCGCAGGGCCTTGACGGGCCGCCACCGGCCGTGGCGTCCGCGGGGTCCGAGGGCGCGGCCGTCCCGGGCGAGCGGACCGCCGCCGACGCGGATCCCGGCGAGGGCGCCTTGAACGACGAGAGCCCCGCCCACCAGGGGTGAGCGGGGCTCCGCGGCGGCTACGGCGGCTCAGTCGGCCAGTACCGCCTCCGCGTCGAGGGTGACACCGACCGCCTGGACCACGGACGCGATCTTGAACGCCTCCTGGATCACCTCACGGTCGACGCCGGCCTTGCGCAGCACCTGCTCGTGCGAGTCCAGGCACAGCCCGCAGCCGTTGATCGCGGACACGGCGAACGACCACAGCTCGAAGTCCACCTTGTCGACACCGGGGTTGCCGATGACGTTCATCCGCAGGCCGGCCCGCAGGTTGCCGTACTCGTGGTCGGACAGCAGGTGCCGGGTGCGGTAGAAGACGTTGTTCATCGCCATCACCGCGGCGGCGGACTTGGCGGCCGTGTACGCCTCGGGCGTCAGGTTCGCCTTCGCCTCCGGCGCCAGTTCGCGCAGCACGTCGGCCGAGCGGGAGGCGATCGCGGTGGCGAGCACCGTCCCCCACAGCTGCTGGGCCGGCAGGTCGGAGTTGCCGATGACCGAGCCGAGGTTGAGCTTGAGGTCCTTGGCGTGGTCGGGGACGCGGGACTTCAGCGAGTCGAGCGACATGGGTCACTCACCGGCCAGCAGCGCGACCGGGTCGAGCGTCTCGTCGCCCTTGCTCCAGTTGCACGGGCACAGCTCGTCGGTCTGCAGTGCGTCGAGGACCCGCAGGACCTCCTTGGGGTTACGGCCGACGGAGCCGGCGGTCACCATGGAGAACTGGATCTCGTTGTTCTGGTCCACGACGAAGACGGCACGCTTGGCGAAGCCGTCCTCGCCCTCGATGCCGAGGGCGCGCATCAGCTCGTGCTTGGAGTCCGCCATCATCGGGAACGGCAGGTCGCGCAGGTCGTCGTGGTCCTTGCGCCAGGCGTGGTGGACGAACTCGGAGTCACCGGAGAAGCCGAGGACCTGGGCGTCGCGGTCCGCGAACTCCTCGGTCAGCTTGCCGAAGGCGGCGATCTCGGTCGGGCACACGAAGGTGAAGTCCTTGGGCCAGGCGAAGATCACCTTCCACTTGCCCTCGTAGGTCTTGTGGTTGATCTCCTCGAACTCCTTGCCCTTCTCCAGCGAGACGCAGGCGGTCAGTTCGAACTCGGGGAACTTGTCACCGACAGTGAGCACACGCTCTCCTTGCAGCTAGGAATGGCCCCTTTTGGGGGCTTTTTCCTGTGGGTTGGACGGAGTCGATGTTGGCACAGGGTGCATTGATTAGTGAAATAGCTACACTCGGTCGAGTTGATCGGAGGTAGTTATCAGTGACTGCGGGTAGTGGAAGGCGGAGGCAGCCGAGCCTCTCTCAGTTGCGCGCCTTCGCCGCCGTCGCCGAGTACCTGCACTTCCGGGACGCGGCGGCCGCCATCGGGATGAGCCAGCCCGCGCTGTCCGGGGCGGTCTCGGCGCTGGAGGACGCCCTGGGCGTGACCCTCCTCGAGCGTACGACGCGCAAGGTGCTGCTCTCGCCCGCCGGGGAGCGGCTGGCCGTACGGGCGAAGGCGGTGCTGGACGAGGTCGGGGCGCTCATGGAGGAGGCCGAGGCGGTGCGGGCCCCGTTCACCGGGGTGCTCCGGCTCGGCGTTATCCCGACCGTCGCGCCCTACCTGCTGCCGACCGTGCTGCGGCTGGTCCACGAGCGGTACCCGGACCTCGACCTCCAGGTGCACGAGGAGCAGACCGCGAATCTCGTCGACGGCCTGTCCTCGGGCCGGCTGGACCTGCTGTTGCTGGCGGTCCCGCTGGGCGTGCCCGGTGTCACCGAACTCCCCCTGTTCGACGAGGACTTCGTGCTGGTCACCCCGCTCGACCACTGGCTCGGCGGCCGCGAGGGCATCCCGCGCGCGGCCCTGCGCGAACTCAACCTGCTGCTCCTGGACGAAGGGCACTGCCTGCGCGACCAGGCCCTGGACATCTGCCGCGAGGCCGGTCGCAAGGACGTCCCGGTCACCACCACGGCCGCCGGGCTGTCGACGCTGATCCAGCTCGTCGCCGGCGGCCTCGGCTGCACCCTGCTGCCGCGTACCGCGCTGAAGGTGGAGGCGACCCGCAGCAGCCATCTGCTCACCGGCTACTTCGCCGATCCCGCGCCCAGCCGCCGCATCGCCCTCGCCATGCGCACCGGCGCCGCCCGCGGCGCCGAGTACCACGAACTGGCGGCGGCCCTCCGGGAGGCACTACGGCCCATGCCGGTGAGGGTGGTCGAACAGCGGGAGGGGTGAAGGGCGCCCGCGCGGTTCCCGCCGGATCCCCGCGCGGTCCCCCGAGCGGTCCCCGCGCGACTCTCGCGTGGTCCCCTCGCGGGAAAGCCCTCCACCCCTCGTGCCCCCTTGTGCCGCTACTCCGTGCGCAGCCCGTCCGGGCGCATCAGGCGGAACAGGGGCGGCAGGCTGAGGGCGGTGACCGTGAGGACGACGGCCGCGCCGATCCCGCTCATCGTGAGCACGCTCGGCCAGTCCACCGACACCGTCGCCCCCACCATCTTCAGCAGCACCAGGCCCAGCGTCAGACCCACGGCGCCGGCCAGCAGCAGGCCCAGCGCGATCGGGATCGCCGTCTGCCACAGCACCGACAGGCCCAGCGTGCGGCGCCGGGTGCCGAAGGCGACCAGCGACGACAGCAGCTTCTTCCGCTCGCGCAACTGCTCCAGCTGGGAGACCAGCAGGCTCGCCCCGATCAGTGCCAGCACACAGGTGGCGCCGGCCAGCAGACCGGTACGGATGGAGGTGAACTTGCGGGCCTGCTCGGTGGCCGCCCACACCGTGGCGTCCGACAACGGGTCGATCGCGGCCGCGGTGTTGCGGGCGTACTCGTACACGTCCGGTACGGACGTGTCGAGCGACAGGTACACCGTCGAGCTGACGAACGGCGCCGCGCTGTGGGGCAGCGCGGACGGGGTCAGCAGGAACCCGCCGAACACGATCCCGTCCGGGGCGGTGATCGCGCGGGCCTGCTTCAGCCCGTGCGGCACGGTCCACTCGACGTTCGGGCCCTCGCCGACGCCGTAGTCCGTGGAGAGGTGGAGCGCGCGACCCGGCTTGGCCAGCTTCGCCACGTCGGCGTCCGAGACGTACGACTGGTCGGCCCCCTTCAGCGTGAAGACGTCCCCGTCCTTGCACGAGGGCAGGTGGGCCACGGTGCGCAGCGCGGTGCAGTCGCCGACGGTCAGGGGCACCGAGGTGCCCGGTCCCTTCTTGCTGTGCCAGCTCAGTGCGGCGGCGTCCGAGCTCGCGAGAGCGGTCGCCTTGCGTACGCCCTTGGTGGCGGCCAGCTTCGCCTGCGCCGCGGCCATGGACGTACCCCGCACCAGGTTGACCTGCATCTGGGCCTGGGTGACGTCCTTGCCGGTCTCCTTGGTGTAATCGCTCTCGACGCCCGCGAACACCATCTGGAGGGCGATCGCGCCGGCCACCGCGACCGCGACCCCGTTCACCATGCGGGCGGCCGTACCACTGCTCAACTGCAGCCGCCGTACCGCGAGTTGCCAGGCGACCCCGCCCGGACCCAGGCGGTTGACGACCGCCTCCACGATCCATGGCAGCAGCGCGGTCACCCCGATGAGCAGCAGCAGGACGCCGCCGATCACCAGGTACTCGTTGAAGTTCCCGTTGTCCCGGCCCTGGCCGATCATCGGGGACAGCATCGCGAGGCCGCCCAGCGGCAGCAGCAGCCGCCACCACAGCCGGCGGCGCGCCTGCTTCGCCGTACGGACCACGCCCAGCGGCTCGATGACGACCCCGCGCAGCGCGAACAGCGTGACCAGGACCGCCGCCGCCGGCACGGCGACCGCGACCAGCGCGGCCAGCGCGGGCGTGGGGTTGAGGTAGCTGGGGAACACGCTGATGTCCATGATCTCGACGGAGCCCGCGAGTTCCCGGCCGAGCAGGAAGAAGACCAGCCCGAAGACCAGTCCGACCAGCGACCCGCCGAGCGCCTCGCCCGCCGCGATCCGCCGGGTCATCCGGCTGTCGGAGCCGACCAGCCGCAGCGCGGCCAGCCTGCGGTCGCGCCGCTCGCCGCCGAACCGTACGGCCGCCGCGATGAACACGGCCACCGGCATGAGGAGGACCACGAACACGACCAGCACGAGCAGGATCAGCACCGGGTCGGCCCGGTCGGAGGACGGCTGCGGGTTGCCGAACTCGGTGATCCGGGCGGTCTGCCAGCCGTTGATGCGCGACGCCAGGTTCTTCGCGCCCGCGTAGTACGCCAGTTCGTGCGAGCCGATGAGACCCGGCTCCCCGATCGTGCCGACCACGCGGTACGGCAGCCGCTCACGCAGCAGCGTGCCGTCCCCGGAGTCGAGCAGGCGCTTCAGCGCGGGGGAGACCACCATCTCGCCCGGCGCCGGATACGCCGACAGGCCCGGCGCGAGCGGTGCGCGCGGCCCCTCGGGCTCCACCAGCCGGCCCCGCACGTCCTTGCCGTGGTACGTGGTGTTCGCGTCCGAGATCACCAGGGTGTCGTCGGACTTCACCACGTGCTTGCGGCCGTACGTGTAGTCGAGCCGGGCCTGGTCGCGATCGTGCCGTACCGCCAGCGCGTTGGGGATCGCGGTCGTCAGCAGCAGCAGAGCCACGCCCAGACCCACGCCCACGGCCGTCAGCAGGACCCGTACCCAGCCCTCGCGCCCGCCGGTGAAGGCGAACTTGGCCCCCATGCCCAGGTCCCGGGACCACTGCCGGATCTTCATACGGCCCGCTCCATGTCCCGGGACTTGCCGTCCCGTACGACGATCTCGCGGTCGGAGTAGGCGGCCACCCGGGCCTCGTGGGTGACGAGGACGACGGCGGCGTTGGTGGAGCGGGCCGCGTCGGTCAGCAGCTCCATCACGCGCTCGCCGTTGAGGGAGTCCAGCGCGCCGGTCGGCTCGTCCGCGAACAGCACGCGCGGGCTGGTGACCAGCGCGCGGGCGACGGCGACCCGCTGCCCCTGGCCGCCGGAGACCTCACCGGGCCGCTTCTTCGCGAGGTCGTCGACCTCCAGCCGCTCCATCCAGCCGAGCGCGGTCCGTTCGGCCTCCTTGCGGGAGGTGCCGTTCAGCCGGAGCGGCAGCGCCACGTTCTCCACGCAGGTCAGCTCCGGCACGAGCTGCCCGAACTGGAACACGAACCCGAACTCGGAGCGGCGCAGCGCACTGCGCTCGGCGTCGCCCATCGTGGCCAGCTCGCGGCCGGCGTAGGTGATGGAGCCGGAGTCGGGGGGCACGATCCCGGCGAGGCAGTGCAGCAGCGTCGACTTGCCGGACCCGGAGGGGCCCATGACGGCGACGACCTCGCCGGGGTGGATCGAGAACTCGGCGCCGTCGAGGGCGACCGTCGGGCCGTAGGCCTTGCGCAGGTCCTCGGCGGCCAGCAGGGAGCCGGGAGGAGGAGTCATCGGGCCACCGCCTCACGGAGCTTGTCGAGCCGGGCGGCGGTCAGTTCCAGCCAGCGCAGGTCGGCCTCCAGGTGGAACAGGGCGTGGTCGCAGATCAGCTGGTCCGCGAGGTCGCCCCGGCGCTTGCGGTCGGTCAGGATCCGCATGCTGCGCAGGTGTTCGGCCCGCTGGGAGTCGAGGATGTCGGCCGCGTCGCGGTGGGTGAGGAGCGCGAGGACGACCTTGGTGTAGAGGGCCGACTGGAGGTACTCCTCCGGCTTCTCGGGTGTCGCGAGCCAGCGCTCGACGTCGGTGATCCCGGCGTCGGTGATGGCGTACCGCTTGCGCTCGGGGCCGCCGCCGGCCTCGATCCCGTCGACCTCGACGAGGCCGTTCTTCAGCAGGCGGGACATGGTCGAGTAGACCTGGCCGTAGTGCAGCGGCCGGTCGTGACCGAACTTCTCGTCGAAGGCCCGCTTCAGGTCGTAGCCGTGGCGCGGGCCGGACTCCAGGAGCCCCAGGAGGGTGTGACCGATGGACATGACAGCACTCTACACACGGTGTATACGCGGTATGTATACGCGCAGTGCTTAGATCATGGCGGCGGGTACGGCCCCGCAGGTGGGGGCCGATTGTCACGGTTCCGAAACAGGCGGGCGCCCGCGGCGGGGCAGGGGCCCGGTGTCCTTCGGCAGCCGTCCCGCGTCCGCCAGCGCCCGGCGCAGCAGGAACTCGATCTGGGCGTTGGCCGACCGCAGCTCGTCCCCGGCCCAGCGGGCGAGCGCGTCGTACACCGACGGGTCCAGCCGCAGCAGCACCTGCTTGCGCTGCCGCGGCCGGCGCCTCGGGGTCTCCTCGGAGGGGGCCGGTGAATCCGTCACTGGTACAGGCTCCCGGTGTTGAGGACCGGCTGCGGCGCCCGGTCCCCGCACAGCACCACCATCAGGTTGGACACCATCGCCGCCTTCCGCTCCTCGTCCAGCTCCACGATCCCCTGCTCCGCGATCCGGGCGAGCGCCGCCTCCACCATGCCGACCGCACCGTCGACGATCTCCCGCCGCGCGGCGACGACCGCGCCGGCCTGCTGCCGCTGGAGCATCGCCGAGGCGATCTCGGGAGCGTACGCGAGGTGGGTGAAGCGCGACTCCACGATCCGCACCCCGGCCGCCTCGACCCGGGCCTGCAGTTCGACGGCCAGCTTCTCGGTGATCTCCTCGGCGTTGCCGCGCAGCGAGAGGCCCTCCGCGTCGTGGGCGTCGTAGGGGTACTCGATGGCGATGTGCCGCACGGCGGTCTCGGTCTGCGTGGCGACGAACTCGGCGTAGTCGTCGACCTCGAACACGGCCTGCGCGGTGTCCTGGACCTTCCAGACCACGACCGCGGCCAGTTCGATCGGGTTGCCGTAGGCGTCGTTGACCTTCAGGACGGCCGTCTCGTGGTTGCGGACCCGGGTGGAGATCCGGGTGCGCGAGGTGAAGGGGTTCACCCAGCGCAGGCCGTCCTGCCGGATCGTGCCCCGGTACCGGCCGAAGAGCTGGACGACCCGGGCCTCGCCCGGCGCGACCGTGTTCAGTCCGCGCATGGCGATGACGGCCGCGAGGAAGACCAGGATCCCGGCCGGGATCAGGCCGGCCTTCGCGCCGGCGGAGCCGGTCGACGCCGCCGCGGCGAGCAGGGCGACGGCGGCGCCGATCCCGATCAGGCCGAGCAGCAGGGCGAGACCGCCGCCGATGCTGTGGGCGGTGAACTCCCGCACCCGCGGGGCGGGCATCTCGGGTACGTCGGCGGTGGCTGCGGCGTCGGTGCCGTGTGCGGACATGGGGCTCCCCGTTCTCGTGACGCCAGGGGCCTGCCGGAGTCGACCGGCCTTAGCGAATATCTATCTAAGTGATAACACTTTACCCCGCCGGAGCAACCCTCGAACACCGTCAGCCGTCGGTTCCCTAGGAGTGGGTGCTGATTGTCACGTCCGCAAAAGAGCGGATCGGGCGTCCTTTGTCATATAGACGGGTGTTAGTTTTCGGAGCTGACCCGAAGCTGACCACTGAGACGGAAGCGGAGCGTAGGGACTCATGGGACGAGCGGACGACAGACGAGCGCGACAGCGCGGTGGCCGCCGCGCGGCGCCGAAGCGCCACCGCTCCGGATCCACGGCCCCCGCGGGCACCCCCTCCGCCCCGGCAGGTCCTCCCGGCTCCCCCACCCGGGCCGGCCGCAGGGCCGCCGGCAAAGGGGCGAAACCGGCCAAGGGGCGAATACGCCGGCTCTTCACCTGGAAGAAGATCCTCGGCACGTTCCTCGGGTTCTGCCTGCTCGGCATCGGCGCCTTCGTCGTCCTGTACATGATGGTGAGCGTGCCCAAGGGCAACGCCGCCGCCCAGCGCCAGAGCAACGTCTACAAGTACAGCGACGGCACGATCCTGGCCCGCCAGGGCGACACCAACCGCGAGATCGTGGACCTGTCCAAGGTGCCGCGCAAGGTCCAGCTGACCTTCGTCGCCGCCGAGAACAAGACCTTCTACCACGACAACGGAATCGACCTGCGGGGCACCGCGCGCGGCCTGCTCAACACCCTCTCCGGCAAGGGCAAGCAGGGTGGTTCCACGATCACCCAGCAGTACGTCAAGAACTACTACCTCAACCAGGACCAGACCGTCACGCGCAAGCTGAAGGAACTGGTCATCTCGTTGAAGGTGGACCGCGAGACGTCCAAGGACGACATCCTCGCCGGCTACATCAACACCAGCTACTACGGTCGCGGCGCCTACGGCATCCAGGCCGCCGCCCAGGCCTACTACCGCGTCGACGCCGACAAGCTCACCGTCGCACAGGGCGCCTACCTCGCCGCGCTGCTCCAGGCGCCCAGCGAGTACGACTGGCAGGCCGCCTCGCCCGCCGGTAAGAAGCTGGTGAAAGCCCGCTGGAACTACGTCCTGAACAACATGGTGGAAGAGAGCTGGCTGCCCAAGGCCGACCGCGACGCCATGAAGTTCCCCATACCCAAGGAACCCAAGGGCGCCCCGGGCCTCGGCGGGCAGAAGGGCTACCTGGTCAAGCTCGCCAACCAGCAGCTCGAACAGCAGCTGATGAAGCAGGACGGGCTCACCCAGCAGCAGGCCGAGAGCGCCGTCGAGAACAACGGCTGGACCATCACCCTCAACGTCGACCGGAAGAAGCAGGCCGCGCTGGAGAAGGCCATGAAGAGCCAGCTCACCAGCAAGCTGGACAAGAAGAAGCGCAAGGTGGACGGTGTCGTCGAACCCGGCGCCGTGTCGGTGGATCCCAAGACGGGGCACATCGTCGCCCTGTACGGCGGTCAGGACTACTACCACCACTACACGAGCAACGCCACGCGCAAGGACTTCCAGCCCGCCTCGACGTTCAAGCCGGTCATCCTCGCCGCCGCACTGGAGCAGAACGCCGTCACCCAGGACGACAAGCCCATCAACGCGAACACGATCTACGACGGCGACAGCCGCCACCAGGTCGTCGACCACGGCCAGAAGGTCGGTTTCGCGCCGCCCAACGAGGACGAGGTCGACTACGGGCCGATCACCGTCCAGAAGGGCATGGACGACTCGGTGAACTCCGTCTTCGCCCAGATGGGCACCGACGTGGGCATGCAGAAGGTGATGGACACCGCCAAGCAACTCGGCATGGACACCACCGGCATGAAGCCCGTGCCCGCCCAGACGCTGGGCTCGATGGGCGCCAGCCCGCTGGAGATGGCCGGGATCTACGCCACCTTCGACAACCACGGCAAGAAGGTGACCCCGACCATCGTCAAGTCGGCGGAGAAGAAGGGCAACTCGGTCGAGATGCCCGACCCGATCGGAAACCAGGTCATCAGCGCCACGGCCGCCGACACGGTGACCTCCGTGCTGACCGGCGTGGTCGACGACGGTACGGCCAAGGTCTCCGTGGCGAACAACCCGCTGCGCAAGGGCCAGCAGGTGGCGGGCAAGACGGGTACCTCCGACGGCAACAAGTCGGCCTGGTTCACCGGCTACACACCCGACCTGGTCACCTCGGTGGGACTCTTCGGCGAGCAGGACAAATCGCCGTTCGCGCACGTGAGCATGACCGGCGCCACCGGCCTCATCCCCGGCAGCGGCCGCATCAACGGCGGTGGCTACCCCGCGAAGATCTGGGCCGCCTACACCTTCGGCGTCACCGACAAGGCCAAGTTCGACCTGGACACCGACCAGGGCGCGGCCGTCGAGCCGTCGAACAGCCCGAGCATGAGCCAGAGCCCGTCCCACACGCCGTCGCAGACGCCGTCGAGCCACCCGCCGGCGTCCCATTCCCCCTCGCAGTCGCCGTCGCAGTCGCCGAGCCAGTCCCCGTCGCAGTCGCCGAGCCAGTCGCCGTCGCAGTCGCCGAGCCAGAGCCCGGGCGGCGGCCCCAGTGGTCCCGGCGGCGACACCGGCGGCGGTGATCCGGGCGGCGGCCCCGGGGGCCTCCCCGAACCGCCCGGCCTCGGCGGGCAGTAGCGGTCCGGCACACGCGTGAGGGGCGCCCGGTGAACACCGGGCGCCCCTCTTCGTCGTACAGGCGGAACCAGGCCGCTCAGCCCCGGTTCAGCTCGAACCACACCACCTTGCCGGTGCTCAGCCGGGTCGCGCCCCAGCGGCGGGTCATCTTGTTGACCAGGTACAGGCCGCGCCCGCCCTCGTCGGTGGCGCGGGCCTGGCGCAGCCGGGGCAGCTGGGGCACGTCGTCGCCGACCTCGCAGCGCAGCACATCGGTGCGCAGCAGGCGGAGCGTGACCGGCCGGGAGGCGTAGCGGACGGCGTTCGTCACGACCTCGCTGACCAGTAGCTCCACCGAGTCCGACAGCTCCTCCATGCCCCAGCGGTCCAGGGCGCGCCGGGCCAGCCGGCGGGCCCGGCCGGGGGCCGCGTCCTCCGGTTCCAGCGTCCAGTACGCCACATCGCTCGGCGCGATCCCGTCGAAGCGGGCGGCGAGCAGCGCGATGTCGTCGTCCCGGTCGCCCGGCCCGAGCATGTCCAGCACCTCGTCGCACAGGGCTTCCAGCGGCGGCGGATGGTCCGGGCCGGTCAGCTGCGCGGTCGCGGCCAGCTTCTCCCGCAGTTGCTCTATGCCGGTCCACACGTCCCGCAGGCGGGACTCCACCAGGCCGTCGGTGTAGAGGAGCAGGGTGGCGCCGGCGGGCGCGTCCAGCTCGACCGCCTCGAAATCGACCCCGCCGACGCCGATCGGCGCGCCCGGCGGCACCCGCAGCACCTCGGCCCGGCCGCCCAGGTGCAGCAGCACGGGCGGCGGATGGCCGGCGTTGGCGATGGTGATGCGGTGCGTGACCGGGTCGTAGACGGCGTACAAGCAGGTCGCCATGCGGTCGGTGCCCAGGCGCTGCGCCTGCTCGTCGAGGTGGTGCAGCACCTCCTGCGGGGGCAGGTCGAGCCCGGCCAGCGTCTGCGCGGTGGTGCGCAGCTGGCCCATGATCGCCGCCGAGGTCATGGAGTGGCCCATGACGTCGCCGACGACCAGGGCGACCCTGCTGCCGGGCAGCGGGATCGCGTCGTACCAGTCGCCGCCCACCCGCGCCGTCTCCGCCGCCGGCAGGTACCGCGAGGCGAGCCGCACACCGGTCGGCCGGGGCAGGGTCTCCGGCAGCATCGTGCGCTGCAGCTCGTCGGCGATGTACGCCTCGCGGCCGTACAGCACCGCCTTGTCGATGCCGAGCGCGCTGTGCGTGGCGAGCTGGGCGGCGACCAGCAGGTCGTCCGCCTCGAACGCGGGCCGCTCCGGGCGGCGCAGGAACAGCGCCGCGCCGATCACCCGGCGCCGGCCGCGCAGCGGCGCGAGGATGGCGTGCTGCCCGTCCGGTACGACCGCCTCGCCGCCCTCGCCGAGCAGCTCGGGGAGCGCGTCCCGGGCGGCGGGCACGTCCGCGAACACCGGCCGCACCCCGCGCAGCACCTCGTTGAGGGCGCCGCCCGGCCGTACCTCGCACAGCTCGGCGGTCACCGCCGACAGCTCCGCCAGCGCCGCCAGCTCCGAGGACTCCGACTCGGGCGCCGGGGGCGGCAGGAAGCCGCCCTCGGTGTCCCGGTCCTCCGGGATCCGGTCGGTGCGGCGCAGCCGCAGCACCACCGGACCGGTGGGCCGCTCGTCGCCGACGGGCAGCGGGTCGCGCAGATACACCAGGATCGCGTCCGAGAAGGTCGGCACGGTCGCCCGGCACAGACCCATCACGATCTCGTCCAGGTCGATCCCGCGGGCGATCCGCCGGGTCGCGGCGCCCACGAACCTGAGCCGGTCCCCGTCCCGCCGCATCGGCATCGGCCGCCCGCGCGGCAGCCCCCGCCCGGTACGGCGCTCCGGCCCGCCCGGCGCCCGGTCCTGCTCGGCGCCCGGCTGCGGCGGTATGCCCTCCGGCGCCGGACGCGGCCGGGGGGTGTCGGGCTCGGCGGTGTCGGGCTGGGCGTGCTCGGGGCCGTTGACTTCGGGCTCCTTCCCCTGGCGGCAGGGCGTGGTCTGGTGCGGCCCGGGGGGCGTCTCACCCGCCCTGGCCTGGGCCGGCAGTGCGGTCGCGCCGAGCGGCTTCGGGGAACGCAGGAGCGCCCCGCGGGCCTCCGCGGGGTCGACGCCCGGCTGCGGGCGCTCGTAGGAGGAGGTGGAGTGCTCCGTCACGCGTGTCGAATCCATCCGTCCGGGGCTGCGCGCCGCGCGCGCAGTTGGTCCCGCAGGAATCCCGATACCCGGAATACGTGCCCCAGGAACGGAATTCCCGCGTGGTCAGAGGTTGTTCCTGTGCCCCCGGCGGACCGTCCCCGGTCCGCCGCGGTGTTGCCCTCGTACCCCTCGCTCACGTCTTGCCGCCCCTCGGTGACGTCTGGTCAGTCCCGGCCCTTGTTCCGGGAGTTGTGGCCGACTGCTCTTGCGGAGGACGATCCTACGGTTGTGGACCGGGGGCGCATCAAGGGTCTCATGAGGACACATGCGCGGGCGTACGGTCCCAGTCCTCCGGCAGTGACGGTACCGTCCAGGACGGGTCCGGGCGCCAGTGCTGCCAGCCGTCCGAGAACGGCGGGCCCCAGGCGCGGATCACCTCCACGGCGTCCTGCCCGGCCGCCCGCACCCGCTCGGCGGTCGCCGCGTCCATCAGGCCGTCCCGCTGCGCCTGCGCGAACTCGTCCTCGTCCCGCCAGTGCCAACTGCGGTCCGGGTGTACGGAGATGTCCAGGAAGTAGTCCTCGGAGTCGACGCCGTCCGCCCAACGGGCCAGCGGCTGCTCCAGGTTGACGTACCAGTTCTTGAACCGCCAGCCCGGATCCCAGAACAGCCACACCGACCAGGGCAGACCGGGCCGGGCGAGCTTCAGCACGCCGGTGCCGAACCAGCGGTCCCGCTGCACCGTGCGCGGCTTGGTGTAGCGGGACCGCAGCGGCTCGACGTGCACGGGTGTGCCGTCCGCGAGCACGGGCTTGACGCACTCGGTGCCGGGCGCCAGCCACACCGCGAGCAGCTTCTCGTCGTCCCGGACGACCGTGACGGGGCGCGCGATGTGGAAGCGGGGCCCGGCGTTCTCCCGGTACCGCCACAGGATGCTGCTCCCGGGCGCCCAGCGGGTCGCAGGGCGCGCGTCCACTCGTCTCATCGCTCCGTCGTCTGCCATGGACAGATATTAGGTGCCGTGGGCATACGACGCTGCGGTCCGGGTCACGGCCCCGAGGCTGGCCGGAAATGATCGCTCCGCCCCGCCGCTTCGGCCCGTCGCTCCGCCCCGCTGCCCTGCCCCGCCGCTTCGGCCCGCCGGTCCGGCGTCCCTCACGGCCGGGCCTCACGGCCGGGCCTCACGGCCGGGCCTCACGGCCGGGCCTCACGGCCGGGCCTCACGGCCGGGCCTCACGGCCGGGTCATCCGCAGGACGTCCAGCGCCTCGTCCAGCTGCTCCACGGTGAGGTCGCCGCGCTCCACGTACCCGCCCTCCAGGACGACCTCCCGGATGGTCTTCCGCTCGGCCAGCGACCTCTTGGCGACCTTCGCCGCCTCCTCGTAGCCGATGTACTTGTTCAGCGGGGTCACCACGGACGGGGACGACTCGGCGTACTCGCGGGTGCGTTCGCGGTCGGCGGTGATGCCGTCGATCGTGCGGTCGGCCAGCAGCCGGGAGACGTTCGCGAGCAGCCGGACCGACTCCAGCACGTTCTTGGCGATGACCGGCAGCATCACGTTCAGCTCGAAGTTCCCGGCGGCCCCGGCCGTGGCGATCGTCGCGTCGTTGCCGACGACCTGCGCTGCGACCATCAGCACGGCCTCGGGGACGACCGGGTTGACCTTCCCCGGCATGATCGACGAGCCGGGCTGCAGATCGGGCAGCCGGATCTCGGCGAGGCCGGTGCGCGGCCCGGAGGACATCCACCGCAGATCGTTGGCAATCTTCGTCAGCCCGACCGCGATGGTCCTGAGCTGCCCGCTGGTCTCGACGACGCCGTCCCGCGCGCCCTGGGCCTCGAAGTGGTCTCGGGCCTCGGTGAGCGGCAGCCCGGTGCTCCGGGCGACCTCCTCGATGACCGCCGCGGCGAACCCCGGCGGCGTGTTGATGCCGGTGCCGACCGCCGTCCCGCCCAGCGGCAGCTCGGCCAGCCGGGGCAGCGAGGCGCGCAGCCGCTCCACGCCGTAGCGCACCTGGGCGGCGTACCCGCCGAACTCCTGGCCGAGCGTCACCGGCGTCGCGTCCATCAGATGCGTCCGCCCCGACTTCACGACGTCGGCGAATTCCTTGGCCTTGCGCTCCAGCGAGCCGGCGAGGTGCTCCAGCGCCGGGATCAGATCGTGTGTGACGGCGGCGGTGGCGGCGATGTGGATCGAGGACGGGAAGACGTCGTTGGACGACTGCGACGCGTTGACGTGGTCGTTCGGGTGCACGTCCCGGCCGAGCCGCTCGCTCGCGAGGGTGGCGAGCACCTCGTTGGTGTTCATGTTGGACGACGTCCCCGAGCCGGTCTGGAACACGTCCACCGGGAAGTGCTCGTCCCACCGGCCCTCGGCGACCTCCCCGGCCGCCTGCTGGATCGCCTCCGCGACGTCCTTGTCGAGCACGCCGAGTTCCGCGTTGACCTTGGCGGCGGCCCCCTTGATCCGGGCGAGCGCCTCGATGTGCGCGCGCTCGATCCGCTGCCCGGAGACGGGGAAGTTCTCCACGGCCCGCTGCGTCTGCGCCCGCCACTTGGCGCCCGCCGGAACCCGGACTTCACCCATGGAATCGTGCTCGATGCGGTATTCGGTCATACCGGATACAGCACCCGGGGTGGCCGGGATGTTCCGGCCCGATGATCTCGCCCCGTCCCTGGGGGCTGCCGCTCCCAGACCCCCGCTTCGGCCTGAACGGCCTCGTCCTCAAACGCCGGACGTGCTGCCATACAGCCCCTCCGGCGTTTGAGGAGCGGGGGGCCGGGGGCGGAGCCCCCGAAGGACGGGACGGGTAGGGGCGGCGGGGGCGGAATCCTCCCCGCCGCACCCGGCGCGCTACGCCAGCCCGGGCCCCCGCACCGGGATGTGGGTGAACGTGGGCTCGGGGGCCGGGTTCTGGAAGAAGTCGTTGCCCTTGTCGTCGACCACGATGAACGCCGGGAAGTCCTCCACCTCGATCTTCCAGACGGCCTCCATCCCCAGCTCCTCGTACTCGACGACCTCGACCTTCTTGATGCAGTCCTGGGCGAGGCGGGCGGCCGGCCCACCGATGGAGCCGAGGTAGAACCCGCCGTGCGTGCCGCACGCGTCGGTGACCTGCTGGCTGCGATTGCCCTTGGCCAGCATCACCTTGGACCCGCCGGCGGCCTGGAACTGCTCGACGTAGGAGTCCATCCGGCCGGCCGTGGTCGGCCCGAAGGAACCCGACGCGTACCCCTCGGGCGTCTTCGCCGGACCCGCGTAGTACACCGGGTGGTCCTTCAGGTACTGCGGCATCTCCTCACCCGCGTCCAGCCGCTCCTTGATCTTGGCGTGCGCGATGTCGCGGGCCACGACCAGCGGACCGGTCAGCGACAGACGCGTCTTCACCGGGTACTTGCTCAGCTCGGCGAGGATCTCGTCCATCGGCTGGTTGAGGTCGACCTTGACCACCGAGCCGGACTCCTGAAGCTGCTCGTCGGTCGTCTCCGGCAGGAAACGCGCCGGGTCGGTCTCCAGCTGCTCCAGGAACACGCCCTCCGCCGTGATCTTGGCGACCGCCTGGCGGTCCGCCGAGCAGGAGACGGCGATGGCGACCGGGCAGGACGCGCCGTGCCGCGGCAGCCGGATCACCCGGACGTCGTGGCAGAAGTACTTGCCGCCGAACTGCGCGCCGATGCCGATCTTCTGCGTCAGCTCGAAGACCTTCTCCTCCAGCTCCGTGTCCCGGAAGCCGTGGCCGAGCGCGGAGCCCTCGGTGGGCGCGTTGTCCAGGTAGTGCGCGGAGGCGTACTTCGCGGTCTTCAGCGCGTACTCCGCGCTCGTGCCGCCGACGACGATCGCCAGGTGGTACGGCGGGCAGGCGGCCGTACCCAGCGAACGGATCTTCTCCTCCAGGAACTTCATCATGGAGGCCTCGTTCAGGACGGCCTTCGTCTCCTGGTAGAGGAAGCTCTTGTTGGCCGAGCCGCCGCCCTTGGCCATGAACAGGAACTTGTAGGCGCCGCCGTCCGTCGCGTACAGCTCGATCTGGGCCGGCAGGTTGGAGCCGGTGTTCTTCTCCTCCCACATGGTGAGAGGGGCCATCTGCGAGTAGCGCAGGTTCAGGTTCTTGTACGCGTCGTAGATGCCGTGCGACAGGTGCGCCGCGTCCTCGCCCTCGGTGAGGACGTTCTGGCCGCGCTTGCCCATGACGATCGCGGTGCCCGTGTCCTGGCACATCGGCAGCACGCCCGCCGCCGCGATGTTCGCGTTCTTCAGCAGGTCCAGGGCGACGAACTTGTCGTTCGCGCTCGCCTCCGGGTCGTCGACGATGCGGCGGAGCTGGGCGAGGTGGGCCGGGCGCAGATAGTGCTGGATGTCGTGGACGGCCTCCTCGGCCAGCTTGCGCAGCGCCTCCGGCTCCACCTTGAGGAACGTCCGCCCGTCCGGCCCCTCGACGGTCGAGACGCCCTCGGACGTCACCAGCCGGTAGGGGGTGGTGTCCTCTCCCTGGGGGAGCAGATCGGTGTACGCGAACTCAGGCATCTCAGCCCATTCCTCACTCTACGGACGGCGGCCCGCCGTCATTGGCGGGCCCCACCAGCGTAGAACCTGCCACCGACAGGGAACCTGTGAGGTGAGGCTCAGTGCCGGTGTGAGGCCCTTCCAGCGCCGGGACCCCCGACACGCGCGGCTTGTCCACACCCCTAGTCGCGATCTATCGCGTTTGGGTACGCTGCTGTCGTGGACCTTCAGAAGCACGCCCGCCCCGAGGACACCGTGCCCGCGGCGCCCACCGCGCCCCGCGTCGCCGAACTGCGCGCCTCGGACGCCGACCGTGACCGCATCGCCGACATCCTGCGCGAAGCCCTGGCCGAGGGCCGGCTGACCGCCGACGAGCACGCCGAGCGCGTGGAGGGGGTGCTGCACGCGAAGACGGTCGGTGAGCTGGAGGTCTTCATCCGGGACCTGCCCGCCGCCCACCAGGTCCCGCCCGCCCCCGCCTACACGCCGGTGCCCTCCCGCCCGACCCCCGGCGCGATCCCGGCCGAGGCCGACGCCAATGTGGTGGCCGTCTTCAGCAGCGCCATGCGCCGCGGCCGCTGGCGCGCCGGACGCCGGCTGCACGCGTACTCGGTCTTCGGCTCCGTCGAGATCGACCTCAGCGAGGCGATCTTCGAGTACCAGCAGGTCGTCATCAAGGCCGTCTCCGTCTTCGGCGACATCCAGATCCGGGTCCCGGAGAACGTGTCGCTGCGCGGCACCGGCGGCGGCGTCCTCGGCAACTTCGAGGTGGACACGCTCGACTCGGTCGAGTCCGACGCGCCCGTCATCTACGTCGAGGGGTGGGCCGTACTCGGGAACATCGAGGCCCGGCCCAAGCGGGGCAAGGTCGTTTCGGACATCCTCGACCGGGCGCAGCGCACCGTCGAGAGAAAGCTGCGCAAACACCTCGACCGTTGACTCCGGCGAATCAGGCCCCGGGCGGAACGATCGCCTCCTCCCACACCACCAGCCGAGGGGCGTGAACAAGCCGCCGCGCAACCGCCGTTGGAAACGCAGTGCATGGGCCCGCGCACAGCGGGTAGACCTTGCTGCATCGTCGCTCACTCGCGAAGCCGTCGTCAGGAGTAGACCGTGCTGCAACCGCCGCATTCGTCCCTGCAGGTAGCTGCCGTTCCGGCCCAGCGGGTGCCCGCGCGCGACCGGGACCAAGACGACCCCTGGCACACCGAGGCGGTGTGCCGGCGCGACGAGGCCGGCCTCTTCTTCGCCCCGTCGAAGGAGCCCACCGCGGCCCGGCTGTCCCGCGAGGAAGCGGCCAAGCGGGTCTGCGCCCGCTGCCCCGTCATGGTCGAGTGCCGCGAACACGCCCTCCTCCAGCCCGAGCCCTACGGCGTCTGGGGCGGCCTCACCGCAGCAGAACGCCGCGTGGTCCTCGCCCGCCGCCGCCGCCGCGAACTGGAACTCCAGAACAGGCCCACGACAACCCGCATGGCCGGCTGACCACACCAGCAAAGAGGCGCCCTCCCCGCACGGAGGGCGCCTTTCTGCATGCCGGGCCGGCGTCTGCGCCCCAAAGGGGCGCGGGGAACTGCGCGAACAACCACAACGCACCGTCACGCGCAAGACAACCCGCAGCCCCCGAACCAGGCGCCCTCACTGCAACGCAGCGAACCTACTTGGCCCGGTCAAAGTCGATCGCACTGTACGCCCGAAGCTTGCGCAGCCGATGCTCGGAATCGATCCGCCGCACCGTCCCCGACTTCGACCGCATCACGATCGACTCGGTCAGCGCGGTCTCCGACCGATACCGCACACCCCGCAGCAGCTCACCGTCGGTGATCCCGGTCGCCACGAAGAACACGTTCTCCCCGGTCACCAAGTCCTCCGTCGTCAGCACCCGGTCCAGATCGTGCCCCGCGTCGATCGCCCGGGCCCGCTCCTCGTCGTCCTTGGGCCACAGCTTGCCCTGGATGGTGCCGCCGAGGCACTTCACCGCGCAGGCGGAGATGATGCCCTCGGGGGTGCCGCCGACGCCGAGCAGCAGGTCGACGCCGGTGCCCTCGCGCAGCGCGTAGATCGACCCGGCGACATCGCCGTCCGAGATCAGCTTGATGCGCGCGCCGGCCTCCCGGACCTCCTTGATCAGGCCCTGGTGCCGCGGCCGGTCGAGGATGACGACGGTGACGTCCTCGGGCGCGGACTTCTTGGCCTTCGCGATCCGCTTGATGTTGACGGCCACCGGCGCGTCGATGTCGACGAAGTCTGCCGCCTCGGGGCCCGTGACCAGCTTGTCCATGTAGAACACGGCGGACGGGTCGAACATGGCGCCGCGCTCGGCGGCGGCGAGGACGGCGATGGCGTTGGGCATGCCCTTGGCCGTCAGGGTGGTGCCGTCGATCGGGTCGACGGCGATGTCGACCTCGGGGCCGGTGCCGTCGCCCACCCGCTCTCCGTTGAAGAGCATCGGCGCCTCGTCCTTCTCGCCCTCGCCGATGACGACGACACCGTTCATCGAGACGGTGGAGACGAGGGTCCGCATGGCACGCACCGCGGCGCCGTCGGCACCGTTCTTGTCGCCGCGGCCGACCCAGCGGCCCGCGGCCATGGCGGCGGCCTCGGTGACCCGGACGAGTTCCAGGGCGAGGTTGCGGTCGGGGGCCTCGGACGGAACATCGAGCTCGGACGGCAAGTGATGATTTTCGGTCATCGGAGCGCACCTTTCTGATACGACGACGGCCGGATGAGGGTGTGGACCAGACTCTATCGTCAGGCAGACAAAATGAGCAGGGGGCCCCACGGATGAGCGCTCCGGGCACCTGCGACGATAGGGGGCGTGGCAGGTTCGAACGGTAGGCAGAAGAAGGCCCGGGACATGATCATCTCCCTGGCGTTGATCGGTGTCGCGGCCATGGTCGCGTACTACTTCGGGATCCGGTACGACGATCACGCTCCCGACCTGAAGCGGGTCGACTACCAGGTGGAGCTGGCCACCGTGCGCCGGGCCGCGAGCTACCCGGTGGCCGCGCCAGAGGGTCTGCCGCAGACCTGGAAGGCCACCTCGGTGCGCTACCAGGGGGAGAACGGCGACCACTGGCACCTCGGCTTCCAGGCGCCCGGCGGACACTACGTCCAGATCGAGCAGTCCACCCAGAGGACCGCCGACTTCATCGACGAGGCCAGCCAGGGCGCCTCCGCGACGAAGAAGACGGAGAAGATCGGCGACCACACGTGGACCCGCTACACCGGCGGCCGATACGACGCGCTGGTCCTCCAGAACACCCCGGGCTCCACGACGGTCGTCGCCGGCACGGGCCCCTTCACGCAGCTGACGGCGATGGCGGCGGCCCTGCAGATGAAGTGACCGGAGCGGGCAGTCGTACGTCCTCGGGCGGTGGGGGCTGGTCGCGCAGTTCCCCGCGCCCCTTTGGGGCGCGTCACCCGCACCCCCCTCAATCGGCGCCCTCTTCCCCCTCCTCCTCCGCGAGCGCGGCGTCCAAGCGGGCCCGCGCCCCCTCCAGCCACCGCCGGCACACCTTGGCCAGCTCCTCCCCTCGCTCCCACAGGGCGAGGGACTCCTCCAGCGACGTACCGCCCGCCTCCAGGCGCCGTACGACCTCGATCAGCTCGTCGCGCGCCTGCTCGTACGAGAGCGCCTCTTCGGTCCTGCCGGTCATTCGCCCACCTTCACCGTGAATTCACCGTCGGCGACCCGCGCCCGCAGCGCCTCGCCCGCCGTCACCTCGTCCGGGCCGCGCACCACGTGCCCGTCCGGTTTCTGCAGCACCGCGTAGCCCCGCCGGAGCGTCGCCGCGGGGGAGAGGGCCACCACGCGCGCGTGCGTGTGCGTCAGCTCGCTGTCCGCGCGGTCCAGGAGGTGGCCGAGGGTGCGCCGGCCGCGCTCCAGCACCGCGGCCACGTGGTCCGCGCGCTCGTCCAGCATCCGGTGCGGGTCCTCCATGCAGGGCCGCCCCAGCGCGTGCGCCAGACCGCGCTCCTCCCGCTCCACCAGCGCCGTGGCGCAGCGCCGCGCCCGGTCTCGCAGCATCCGGACCCGCTCGAACTCCTCACCCACGTCCGGCACGACCTTCTTCGCCGCGTCCGTCGGCGTGGAGGCCCGCAGGTCCGCCACGTAGTCCAGCAGCGGGGTGTCCGGCTCGTGCCCGATGGCCGACACCACGGGCGTACGGCACTGGGCCACCGCGCGCACCAGCTGCTCGTCGGAGAACGGCAGCAGGTCCTCCACGCTGCCGCCGCCCCGGGCCACGATGATCACGTCGATGTCGTCGACCGCGTCGAGCTCCTTCACGGCCTGCACGACCTGCGGCACCGCGTGCACCCCCTGCACCGCGACGTTGCGCACCTCGAAGCGGACCGCCGGCCAGCGGTGCCGGGCGTTCTCCAGCACGTCCCGCTCCGCGGCCGAGGCGCGCCCGCAGACCAGCCCGATCAGCTGCGGCAGGAACGGCAGCGGCTTCTTGCGGTCCGCCGCGAACAGGCCCTCCGCCCCGAGCTTCTTCTTCAGCTGCTCCAGCCTGGCCAGCAGCTCGCCCACGCCGACCGGCCTTATCTCGGCGGCCCGCAGCGACAGCTGCCCGCGCGGGGCGTACCACTCGGGCTTCGCCAGGACGACGACCCGGGCGCCCTCGCCGACGACATCGGCCACCTCGTCGAACACCTGCCGGAAACAGGTCACGCTGACCGAGATGTCGTACGACGGATCGCGCAGCGTCAGGAAGACGACCCCGGCGCCGGGCCGCCGCGACAACTGCGTGATCTGCCCCTCGACCCACACCGCGCCGAGCCGGTCGATCCAGCCCCCGATCAGCCGCGACACGTCACCGACGGGCAACGGGGATTCCGGAGAGGTGTTCACAGCCATGCGCCCGAGCGTAACGGCCGCCTGTGACAACGCGGCCGCACCGCCGCGACCCGGCCGGGGTCCGGGGCCCGCACCCTTACGACCTGGGGAGCGACAGGGGGCGGCGTCGCGACGCCGCCCCCTGTCGCTCCCCAGGTCGTTACGATGGGACCCATGACCGCTTCGTCTGGCCGCCGTGTCCTGCTCGCCGCCCCCCGGGGCTACTGCGCCGGTGTGGACCGCGCCGTGATCGCCGTCGAGAAGGCCCTCGAACAGTACGGGGCCCCGATCTACGTCCGGCACGAGATCGTCCACAACAAGTACGTCGTGCAGACCCTGGAGAAGAAGGGCGCGATCTTCGTCGAGCGGACGGAGGAGGTGCCGCCGGGCAACATCGTGATGTTCTCCGCGCACGGTGTCGCCCCCGTCGTCCACGAGGAGGCCGAGCGCGGCCGGCTCGCCACCATCGACGCGACCTGCCCGCTGGTCACCAAGGTCCACAAGGAAGCCGTCCGGTACGCCAAGGAGGACTACGACATCCTCCTCATCGGCCACGAGGGCCACGAGGAGGTCATCGGCACCTCCGGCGAGGCCCCCGACCACATCCAGCTCGTCGACGGCCCCGAGGACGTCGCCAAGGTCGAGGTCCGCGACCCCTCCAAAGTGGTCTGGCTGTCCCAGACCACCCTCTCCGTGGACGAGACGATGGAGACCGTCGACGCCCTGAAGACGAAGTTCCCCGGCCTCGTCTCCCCGCCCAGCGACGACATCTGCTACGCCACGCAGAACCGCCAGCTCGCCGTGAAGCAGATGGGCACCGAGTCCGACCTGGTCATCGTGGTCGGCTCCCGCAACTCCTCCAACTCCAAGCGGCTGGTGGAGGTCGCCAAGCTCGCGGGCGCCCGCGCCGCCCACCTGGTCGACTTCGCCGACGAGATCGACGAGGCCTGGCTGGACGGCGTCGGCACGGTCGGCGTCACCTCCGGCGCCTCCGTCCCGGACGTCCTCGTCGAACAGGTGCTGGAGTGGCTCGCCGCGCGCGGCTACGCGGACGTGGAGATCGTGAAGGCGGCGGAGGAATCCATCACCTTCTCGCTGCCCAAGGAGCTGCGCCGCGACCTGCGCGAGGAGGCGGCGGCCCTGACGGCCGAGCGCGGCGGTTCGGGCACCCCCGAGGCGTGAACCCGGCCCTCGCGCCGATCGGGGCGTGACTGTCAGTCGCCCGTCGTAACGTAGGGCCATGCAGATCTTCGGCGTGGACATCGGCGGATCCGGGATCAAGGGCGCCCCCGTGGACCTGGACAAGGGCGACCTGGCCCAGGAGCGCCACAAGGTGCTCACCCCGCATCCGGCGACGCCCGACGGTGTGGCCGACGGGGTGCGGCAGGTCGTCGACCACTTCGGCTGGACCGGCCCGGTCGGACTGACCTTCCCCGGGGTGGTGACCGGCGGTGCCACGGTGCGTACGGCGGCCAACGTCGACAAGAGCTGGATCGACACGGACGCGCGCGCGTTGTTCTCGGGCCGGCTGGGCGGCCTGCCGGTGACGGTCGTCAACGACGCGGACGCGGCGGGCGTCGCCGAGATGCAGTTCGGCGCCGGCCGGGACAGAGGGGGCACGGTCGTCCTGCTCACCTTCGGCACCGGCATCGGCAGCGCCGTCTTCACCGACGGCCTGCTGGTCCCCAACACCGAGCTGGGCCACCTTCAGCTGCACGGCCACGACGCGGAGAAGCGGGCCTCCAGCAAGGCCAAGGAGGACCACGACCTCAGCTGGGAGCGCTGGGCGCGGCGCGTCCAGAAGTACCTGGCCCATGTGGAGATGCTGTTCTCGCCCGAGCTGTTCGTCATCGGCGGCGGGGTCAGCCGCAAGGCGGCCAAGTTCCTGCACTACATCGAGGGCATCAGGGCCGAGGTCGTACCGGCGCAGTTGCAGAACAACGCGGGGATCGTCGGGGCGGCGATGAGAGCGGCCCAGGACCAGCACCGCTGACCGGGGGGTGGCCCGTCAGGTGCGCCGCCGGCGCCGCCGTACCCACCGCACCCGGCGCACCAGCACGATCACCCCGGCGGCGAGCGTTCCCCCGTACAGCCAGCCGGCCTGGGTGGCGAGCCCCGTGACCAGACCCATCACCCGGCCCAGCACCCCTCCACCGCCGTCCGTGACCGGCAGCAGCCCGACGACGAACGCGATCGGCACGACGACGGGCGCGGTCAGCACGTCACCCGCGCGCACCCACAGCGCGGTCAGCGCGCACACCGGCAGGAACAGCACGCCGTACACCGTCAGAGAGGCGCCGAACAGCAGCTCGTCCAGGCAGCCGAGGAGGAACATCGCCAGGCCGCAGAACAGCCCCCCGCCGAGCCCGGTGAGCCGGGGACGCCCCCACCCGTCGGGCGCCGCCGGGCCCGCGGCCGCCTGCGCGGGCGCGCGCTCGCCGGGCGGCCTCCGGCGGGCCTGGGGCGGCAGCGACGCGGGCGGTACACCGCGTCGCCGTCCGTCGTTCGGGGGTCGCGTTCCGTGTTGCTCCACTGGACCAACTTAGGTCTGTTTATGCGCCGAATGGCCCATCAGACACGCCGGGGGCCGGAGCCCGGCCAAGGGTTCGACGCTGACGGGAGGCAGCCCGGGCGGACGCCGTAAACTGGTGGATCGGCCAGTACCTCCTGGCCTCTCGCAGCTCCTGGCCCTCCGTCTCATCCCCTTCCACCCCTCCCCTCCCCCTCATCCCTCTCATCCACGGGAAGTCGCAACGTGTCGCTCACGATCGGAATCGTCGGCCTGCCGAATGTCGGCAAGTCGACCCTGTTCAACGCCCTGACCAAGAACGACGTGCTGGCGGCCAACTACCCGTTCGCCACGATCGAGCCGAACGTCGGCGTGGTCGGCGTCCCCGACGGCCGGCTCGCCAAGCTGGCGTCGATCTTCAAGTCGGAGCGCATCCTCCCGGCCACGGTCGACTTTGTGGACATCGCCGGCATCGTGCGCGGCGCCTCCGAGGGCGAGGGCCTGGGCAACAAGTTCCTGGCGAACATCCGCGAGTCCGACGCGATCTGCCAGGTCATCCGCGCCTTCAAGGACGAGAACGTCGTCCACGTCGACGGCAAGGTGTCCCCGAAGGACGACATCGAGACGATCAACACCGAGCTGATCCTCGCCGACCTCCAGACGATCGAGAAGGTCCTCCCGCGCCTCCAGAAGGAGTCGCGCATCAAGAAGGACATCGCCCCCAAGGTCAAGGCGGTCGAGGAGGCCAAGGAGATCCTGGAGAAGGGCGACACGCTCTTCGCGCACGGCATTGTCCAGGGCACCGACCGCAACGAGCTGCTCCACGACCTCCACCTCCTGACGACCAAGCCCTTCCTCTACGTCTTCAACGTCGACGAGGACGAACTGGTCGACGAGGACTTCAAGAACGAGCAGCGCGCCCTGGTCGCCCCCGCCGAGGCGATCTTCCTCAACGCCAAGCTGGAGGCCGACCTCGCCGAGCTGGACGAGGAGGAGGCCCTGGAACTCCTGGAGTCCGTAGGCCAGCACGAGCCGGGCCTCGCCACCCTGGCCCGCGTCGGCTTCAACACCCTCGGCCTGCAGACCTACCTCACGGCCGGCCCCAAGGAATCCCGCGCCTGGACCATCAAGAAGGGCGCCACGGCCCCCGAGGCGGCCGGTGTCATCCACACCGACTTCCAGAAGGGCTTCATCAAGGCCGAGGTCATCTCCTTCCCCGACCTCGTCGAAACCGGCTCGGTCGCCGAAGCCCGAGCCAAGGGCAAGGCCCGCATGGAAGGCAAGGACTACGTCATGCAGGACGGGGACGTGGTGGAGTTCCGGTTCAATGTGTGACGGGTGACATAACACCACGTCGCTGATCTGGCAAACGTGCAGGTCAGATGGGGTCCGACTCTTCGGAGTCGGGCCCTTTGTTCTTTCCCGTGCTGGGATGGTGCTGGGATAGCTGATCCCTCGTCACCTGTCGTCATCCCTGGTCATCCGTACCGTGCTGGGATCGTGTTGGGATGGGATGGGATGGGGGTGCCCGTGCTGGGATTTGTGTGAGCGGGGCGCTGACCGAGCTAGTGAAGGTAGTGCGGACGTGGCGCTTTTCCTACTCGTTTGACACAATCGGGGGCATGGCTGAGGCGACGTACAGCATCGGGGAAGGGCCAGCGACGCGGGTGAGCTTGTCGCTGCCGGAGGGGACCGCGAGGGCGATCCGGGCTCGGGTGGGCAAGCGGGAGTTCTCCGCGTTCATCGCCGAGGCGGTCGAGCGTGAGCTGCGCGGGCAGGTCCTGGACGAGTACCTGGCGGACTACGAGAGCCGCAAGGGGCCGGTCTCCGAGCCAGCTCGTCAGCGGGCGCGGCAGGTCTTCGACGAGGTGTTCGCCGAGGAGGCCGAGTGGCCCGCCGCAGGCTGAGTCACGAGGGGACGCTCGTCCTCGACAGCGAGGGACTCTCGAAGCTGCTCGCTGACGAAGAACAGGTGGTGGCTCTGATCGCTGAGGCGCGCTCGCGTGGCATGGAGGTCGTGATCAGTGCGCTCACCATCATCGAGGCCGTCCACGCCCGTACGAACAAGTCACGCCTGAACTGGGTGCTTTCCGGGCTGCGGGTCGTCCCGGTCGGTGACGAGGAGGCGAGGGCTGCCTCGAAGTTGCTGATGAATGCCGGGTTGCACGGACACAAGTACGCGATCGATGCGGCCGTCGCCGAGGCCGCGCTGCGACAGCACCGCCCCGTGGTCATGCTGACTTCCGATATTGACGACATGGCCAAGCTGTGCGGCGAGCGGGTCCGGCTCGTGGTGGTGTGATTTCCCTTGGTCCGGCTCAGTAGGAGCGGGGTCCGTAGGGGCTCCAGTGACCGAGGAAGGGCTTGAGGTCGTCGCCGCTGGGTTTCGGCGGCGTGGGCAGTTTCGGCGCTGAGACCGATTCGGTGAGGTTTTGGAGGTGCGCGTCCGCGAACGCGAGCCACGCCTCGACCTCGGTCCGCTCCTGCCCGGGCGGAAGTGATGTGGCATGGACGCCTACTGCTGCGACGTATTCAGTCAGGCGGCTGGCCTGGTACCAGGTGTCCGCCTGTTCTCCGAGCTGTTTGACGCGGGAGGCATGGGCGTAGGCGGCGTGGGCTTCCTGCATGGCGGCTTCCCAGCGCTTTTGCTGTACCTCTCTGGCTTGCTGGTCTGCAAGGCGTTTGCGTTCTGCGGCCTCGCCGCGGAGTCCGACCTCCTGCACGATCTCGGCGAGTTGTTCTTCCAGAGGCCGGTCGGGGAGATCTGCCCATTCGCTTGCACGGTGCGGGCTGCCGCCGCGGAGTATGAAGCGTAGGCGGCTGGAGGGGGTGTAGTCGAAGCGGGGGATGCGCATCCATGAGTGCTTCTTGGCGTCGGCGAGTTCCTTGTCTGTGGGGACGTGTTTGTTGCGGTCCTGTTCTTGGAGGACGAGGAATCCGACACTTTCGCCGTGGGCGGTGATGGAGAAGTGCGGTGGTGCCTTGCGGCGCCGATGGGGCGGGGGCGCGCCTTGTGTGGTTCCGAGCGATGCCTTGTGGCCTTGGGCTGTGGTGGCGGCGATGAGGGTTTGGACGATGCGCAGGGCTCGGCCCTGGAGGGGTTTGGTCAGGCCCGTGGGCTGCGGTTGCTTTTGGAGGGCGGCCACGACGGCATGGGGTTTGGTGAGTCTGGCCGGCACAGGGAGCGGGGTGAGTTCCGTGAGGCGCCAGGCAGGGATGTCGACCAGCTTGATCTCGTAGCCGCGGTGGGTGCGGTATCCGTGGATTTCCTGCGTGTGGGGGATCTTGCCGGACTTGCGGGCGGCGTTGACCCGTGACGCCCAATTCACCGCGTGCGGGCCGGATTCGATGGGCTTGATGAGACAGCTGTCGTTCGCAACGGCCAGTTCATCGAGTAGCTGGTCCGCGTAGTTCGCAAGGGCCTTCGGCACGGCTCGGGGGCGCGGCGGTGCCGCCTTTCGGGTGGGGCGCTCCGGCGGTCGGGTGCTCTGCTCCACGGGGCGGATGCCGCGTTCGATGAGATGCTGCCGCCCCTTCTCGGTGAGGTGGGCGCTCCAATGCCCGCGGCGTTTGGTGACTTTGATGAGGCCTCGGTTCTGCAGGGCTTGTCCGCTGGTCTTGTACGTGCTGTCTGGCCAGACTCCGTCGGGACACCCCTGGCCCACCCAGCCGAGCACTGCCCGCTGCCGCTTGTTGAGGTCCTGTTCCATGTAGCCTCCCGCCGTCCCCTGGGTGCCCTGCCCCCGGAGACGATGCCCGCTGCCCTTGCGGGAATTCTGGGTTGTTGAAAGGACTCCTCGTTCGGATGAGAGATATAGAGGGCGTGTTTACGGCGAGAGTCCCGGGCGGCTACGCAGCCTCGTCGCGCATGGCGGACTGGGCCGACTCGCTTTCGACGCCGATGACTTCGACGGTCACGCCGCGAGCGGCGAGGGCCTTCGCGGTCTGGGCCAGGGTGATGGCGGAGAACGGGAAGAGGGAGTCCGGCGTGAGCTTGGCTCCGTCCTTCAGAAGGATCGCGAAGACGACGCGGCGCGGGGTGAAGTCCTCGGGGATGCTGCGGGCCGGATCGCTGTTGACGTGTACGGACCGGGCGAACTCCGCGCGTACGGCCGCGTTCTCGAAGAGGAGCTCAACGGAGACGCGCGCCTGGCTGAACAGGTGACTCAGCGGGCTAGAGGAGTGCGCGGGCTTCACGAGGACAAGAGTGGCGTCCTCGGTGAACAGGTCGCAGATCTCGACGGAGTTGCTTGCCCGAAAAGGGTTGTGGACATTCTTCTTGTCCAGGCAGACCCAGCCGCGACGGGCCTGGGCGGCCAGCTTGTTGTAGTCGCCTTCGTCTACGGGACGCATCACGCGCATACCCTTCTTGTTGAGCTTCTCGACGAGCGGCCAGCGGGGGAGATCGACGGAGGGCGCGTCGGGGAACAAGGGAGCCACGGTCTCGTTGACGTTGCGCAGGTAGCCCGCCCCGAGCTCGTACCACTCACCGTCGAGCAGACAGAACGTGCGGGAGCGGAGGGAGAAAGTGGCCTCGATCCACTTCATGGCGGTTTCCTTGGACAGGGCTTCCAGGGAGGCGGTGCGCGGGGCGAGCGCGGTCCGTGCGGAGAGCGTGTCACGAAACAGTTCGACGGTGCCCTGCCGGAGCGCCGTGACGCGGGCGCCTGCCTTGATCACACGGGCCCGCTCCAGGACGTAGTCGAGACTGAACTCGTCCCGGAGGTGGGGCGGGCAGGACCCGATCTTGATGGTGCAGGCGGTGGACCGGGGCAGGTCGGTGCTCTGGGAGAAGGGGACGGCGGTGATGATCCGGCCGTCTGCGGGACGGCCGAGCGTGGCGTCCAGTTCCGCGTCGAGCGCGTCGATGAGGGAAGGGTCCTTGACCGCGGTGATGTGCTCGACGAAGGCCAGGTCGGGGTGGGGAACGACGTGCTCGCAGATCGCGGCGATGGCGCGGATGTCCTTGATCAGTGTGGCGGGGGTGGTGCCGAGTTTGATACGGAGACCGATGCCGCCCTCCGCGGTCATGGCCCCGTTCCTGGTGCCGCTCCCTGCGGTGAGGTCGACTTCGTCGAGGTAGCCGCCGAGGTGGCGGATGATCCGCCCGTGGTCCCGGAGTCCGAGTGCCGGTACGGAGGCGCCGGCATGGATCAGGGAACTGTCGATGCGCGCCTGGCCGAGGACGCTGGCGGTGAAGTCCCGCACCTGACGCGGGTTGATGGCGCGGATACCGAAGGACAGACCGAAGTGCGCGTCCTTGAGCTGGGCGGGGAGAAGCCGGTAGCCCTGGTCGAAGCCGATCGCGTACACCACGTCGTCGACGGCGAGCACGAGCAGTGCGCCGGTGCGCTGCTCGCTCTGCAGCAGGTCCGATTCGGCGGCGAGCCGGAGGACATCCTTGCCCCAGGCGGCTTCCTCCTTCGCTACGGCGAAGGACACCGCGAGGGCGGGAACTCCCATGTGATCGCTGACGTCGCGCACGACCGCGTCCAGGGTGTCGAGGGCGCCGACGTCGAGGGCTTCGAGCATCGACTCAGGGGTCGCCTTGACGTGGGTCAGGCGGTACAGGGTGCGCTTCGACGCGGTGCTGGACACAGAGGTCTCCTGGGGCGAGGTTGCGGTGCGTTCGGTAACACGAGCGGCCTTACGGGCCGGGTGGTGTCGAGGTGGACAGGGGTGAGTGCCCGGCAAGGGAGCAGAGGTGCGGCGATGAGGACGCCGGTGCGGTCGGACTCGTATGGGGCTGGCGTCCCGGCGGGTGGTGCCGGGTGATGGTGACGAAGGTGCCAGAAGATTGGAGGTGAAATTGATCGAGAATCTGATAACCCTGGTTATCAACCGCTAGCGAAGCTGAGAGCTCGACCGGCTGTAGCGTGTGAGGTGCCCTGGGAGAAACGTTCTCGACCGAGAGCACGAGGCAGTCGTCACGAAGGGAGCGGGACCGCATGGCTGGCACACGTGAAGCGACCGCTCCCATCCTGCCCGAGGAGATCTCCTGGCGGATCAGTTACGCCGAAATCGGGACCTTGGCCCAGGTCCAACGTCCCGTCGTCACTACCTGGGCCCGCCGGCACGCGGATTTCCCCGAGCCCGTCGCTTACGAGGGGGCCAGCCCGCTGTTCGACGGCCGTGAAGTCGCCGAATGGCTTCTGTCCACCGGCCGCGGCAAGGCCGACGCCGGCCAGATCCGGGCGGAGCTGGTGCTGCACACCCTGTCCGCCTGGCGGCGCGCGATGCCCGCTCGCGCGCTGGTCGACACGGTGACGGCGCTGCTCTGCCTGCGTCAGCTCCTCGACGAACCGCTCGCCAACCTGCCCTGGCAGACGATCCTGGAGCGTGCCGCCGAGATCGACTTCGACGACACCTTCCTCCGAAGAGAGCTGCGCGAACTGCCGGACGCCGAACGGCAGGGCCCCCTGCTCGCCGTGCTCGCCGACCAGCTCACCGAGGCCGCCTACACCCCGGCCGAAGCGCTCGAACGAGTCATGGACGCACGCCGCCGCCTGGGCTGCGACGACCTCGTCGCCGATGAACCGATTCCGCTGGTGAGCCGCACGATGGCCCGCCTGACCGGCCTCGCGCGACTGAACGAGCGCGAAGAAGGGGCAACGGCCGCCGTCCTGCATCCCCGCAGCGGCGATCTACTGGTCGCCCTGCGCGAATCCGTGTCCGATGCCGAGGACTCACCCTTCTTCCTCTCCGCGGACCCGATGCCGGACCTGGCCCGGCTCGCCCGCCGCCGCCTCATGGCACAGGGCGTCCAGGAATTCGAGATGGACCTTGCCGACGGCGAGGAACTGGCCACGGAAGACTGGGGAAACCCGCACGTCATCGCCTGCTACCTCCCTTATGAGGCGGCCGAGACCCGAAGCCCGCTCGCCGTCCTGCAGAGCCTGCAGGACCTCACCGACCTCCTCGCCGAGGACCGCACAGCCGTCGTCCTGGGACCCGCCGACGCGCTCGTCCGGCCCCTGCCCGTACGCGGGGAAGCGGACCGTCTGCGCCGGGACTTCCTGGAACAGCACCTCCTCAAGGCCGCGATCAGCCTCCCCGAAGGCGTACTCCCCTTCCGCCCGGCCCACCGCACCGCGATCTGGATCCTGCACCGCACCCCCGAAGACAAGCGCACCGGCCAAGTCCTCCTCGCCGACCTCTCCTCACGCAACCTCACCCCGCAGACCCTGGACGCGCTGGCCGAGGACATCGACATCTTCCGCGACGCCGGCTGGCGGGCGGACAGCCGCCACGAACCGCGCAACGCCGCCGTCGTCCGGGCCACCGCGCTGACCAGTGCACCCGGTGCCGCGTTCACCCCGCAGCACCGCCCGCCCGCCGACCGCTACACCCGCACCGTCGTCGAACGCCCGGCCCGCATCTCCGAGACCGAACTCCGGCTCCAGCAGCTGATCGACGCCACCCGTAGCGCACTCGACCGCGCGCCCATGATCCGCGCCAACGCCGTCCTGCGCCCCGACGACCAGCCGGCCCGCCGCACCACCGTGGCCCGCCTGCTCAAGGACCGCCGCCTGCGCCGACTGCCCGGCCACCGCATCGCCGCCGAACACCTCCTCACCGGCGGCGCGGGCCACTACACGGTCCTTACCCCGGCCGAGATCACCGGCAGTGCGCCGGTCGACAGTCACCGCATCGACCGCGCCATACTCCTCAACACCTACGAGCACGCCTACTTCACCGAACCCGGCGACATCGTCGTCACCGCCACCCCGAGCTTCGGCGCGTACGTCGACGACGAGGGCCTGTCGGTGGTGGCCTTCCCCGCCCGCCTCCTGCGCGCACGGTCCGACGCTGAGCATCCCGTACGGCCTCGCGTCCTGGCGGCGCTCCTGCGCTCGGCGGCCACCGAACACCGGCGGGTGAGCGGCGCGGTCCGCTCCGCCCGCCGTATAGAAGACCTCCTCATCCCAGACCTCCCCGACGACGAGGCCGAGCGTTATGACGCCCTCCTGTCCGACATCGCCCGCCGCACGGCCCTGCTGCGACAGCACGCGGCGGCCCTCGACGACCTGACCTCCCTGACCGCCGCCGGCCTCGTCGACGGCACCCTGACCCTCACCGAACCCCCTCTCGTCTGATCTCTCGTCCGACTCTTGAAGGAGACCTGAGCGCCCATGCCGCCCCGGAAGAAGAAGCCCGCCGACCAGGCGGAGCTGTTCACTGCCTCCACGCCCAAGGAGATCCAGGCCATCCTTTGGAAGGCCGCCGACAAGCTGCGCGGCTCCATGGACGCCAACCAGTACAAGGAGTTCGTCCTCGGCCTGATCTTCCTCAAGTACGTCTCCGACGCTTTCGAGGAGCGCCGCGAACAGCTCGCCAAGGAACTCGCGGAGGAAGGCATCGCCGAGGACCGCCTGGATGAGTTCCTGGAGGACCAGGACGAGTACACCGGGCACCACGTCTTCTGGGTCCCCGAGAGCGCCCGCTGGTCCTCGATCTCTGCCAACGCCAAGAGCGGCAACGTCGGCGAGGTCCTTGACCAGGCGATGGACGCCATCATGAAGGCCAACCCGTCGCTGACCGGCGTCCTCCCCAAGATCTTCAACAAGGACAACGTCGACAAGAAGCGCCTGGCCGAACTCGTCGACCTCATCACCGACGCCCGCTTCGGCGGCAACGACGACAAGCCCGCCCAGGACGTCCTCGGCGAGGTCTACGAGTACTTCCTCGGCAACTTCGCCCGCGCGGAAGGCAAGCGGGGCGGCGAGTTCTACACCCCGAGCAGCGTCGTCCGCCTCCTGGTGGAGGTCCTGGAACCGTACGAGGGCCGCGTGTACGACCCGGCCTGCGGCTCCGGCGGCATGTTCGTCCAGGCCGCCAAGTTCATCGAGGCCCACCGTGGCCGCGGCCACAAGGCCGACATCTCCGTCTACGGCCAGGAACTCAATGAACGCACCTGGCGCCTGGCCAAGATGAACCTCGCCATCCACGGCATCGACGGCAACCTTGCCGCCCGCTGGGGGGACACCTTCGCCGACGACAAGCACCCGGACCTCAAGGCCGACTACGTCATGGCCAACCCGCCCTTCAACATCAAGGACTGGGCGCGCAACGAGTCGGATGCGCGGTGGAAGTACGGCGTCCCACCGAAGTCCAACGCCAACTACGCCTGGCTCCAGCACATGATCAGCAAGCTGGGGGAGCGGGGAACGGCCGGTGTCGTCCTCGCTAACGGCTCGATGAGCAGCCAGCAGAGCGGGGAAGGGGAGATCCGGCAGGCGCTGGTGGATGGGGACATGGTGGCGTGCATGGTCGCGCTGCCGGCACAGCTGTTCCGGACGACGGCGATTCCGGCTTGTTTGTGGTTCCTGGCGAAGGACAAGTCGCCGGGGGGTGTGAAGGGGCAGAAGGCTGCGGCTACGGATCGCCGGGGCGAGATCCTGTTCATCGATGCCCGGGACATGGGCGAGATGGTCGACCGCACTGAGCGCGTTTTGACGGACACTGACCTTGCGAAGATCGCGGGAACTTACCACGCGTGGCGTGGGACGACGAGCGCCAAGGATGCGGGGGAGTCGTATGCAGACGTGCCTGGGTTCTGCGCGAGCGCGGACTTGAAGACGGTCCAGGAGCGCGGGTATGCGCTGACGCCGGGGCGGTACGTCGGGGCGGTCGAGGCGGAGGAAGAAGACGTCGAGGCGGTCGGGGAGAAGATCGCGCGGCTGACCGGGGAGCTGTACGAGCTGTTCGACAAGTCGGACGAGCTGGCGAAGTCCGTGCGCGAGCAGCTGGAGAAGATCGATGGCTGAGTGGCCCACGGTGAGGTTCGAGGAAATCGCGGCCCCCGAAAAGAGCGCATTCTCAAAGCCCTACGGTTCTGCGTACACAAGGAATGATTACGTACCGAGCGGGATTCCGCTGGTGCGCGGCGTGAACTTGGGTGCAGGTCCGTTTCATGACGACGATTTCGTGTTCATCTCTTCGGAGAAAGCCGACACGCTTCCTGGTGCAAATCTGAAGCCGGGTGATCTGGTGATTACTCACCGTGGGACGATCGGTCAAGTTTCGATGATCCCTCGAAATCCGCGACATGACCGCTATGTGTTGTCTACGAGCCAGGTGAAGGCTCGGCTTGATCATGCTAAAGCCGTTCCTGAGTTCTATTACTATTGGCTGCTTTCGCCGGTGGGGCAGAAGGAAATCCTGCAACACGTTTCCACGGTCGGAGTTCCGGGGCTTGTTCAGCCAGTTGCAACGGTTAAATCATTCAAGGTGCCAGTTCCGAGCCTGGATGAGCAGCGGAGTGTGGTTGCTGTCCTGGGGGCGCTGGACGACAAGATCGCCGTCAATGAGCGCATCGCCACAACTGCTGATGATCTCTCCCGGGCGCTCTTCGGTGAGGTTTTGCTGAAGTCGGTCGATGGATTTAGTGATCAGCCCCTGTCGGCTGTGGCGGAGTTCATCAACGGACGGGCTTTCACGAAGGGTGCCACCGGGACGGGGCGAATGGTTGTGCGGATTGCTGAAATCAACAGCGGTCCGGGGGTCTCTACGGTTTACAACGAAATCGACGTTCCAGATCGGCACTTGGCTCGCCCTGGCGACTTGCTGTTCGCGTGGTCTGGTTCATTGACTGCTGCGCGATGGTTTCGACCCGAAGCGATTATCAATCAGCACATCTTCAAATGTATTCCGAGGGATGGGTATCCGATTTGGCTGGTGAGTCAGCTAGTGCATCGGAAGTTGGATGAGTTCCGTTCAATCGCTGCCGACAAGGCAACCACGATGGGGCACATTCAGCGCAGGCACTTGGATGAGCCTGTACCGGTTCCAGGCCCCAAGACGTTGGGGGCTCTGGATCGAGTAATTAGCCCTCTCTGGGAGCGCGCGCTGGTAGCTGAACAAGAGTCTCTGAGCCTCGCCACCCTCCGCGGCACTCTCCTCCCCCAACTCATGTCCGGCCGCATCCGTGTCAAGGACGCCGAAAAGATTGTCGAGGATCACGTATGACCACGCACGGGAACGACGACGACATTGGCGACACCCCCGCCCCCGACAACTTCCGCCCCCTCGAAATCGACTGGGAGTTCCTCGCCCTCGAAGAGCTCCTGGAGCTCGACTGGCCAAATGCCGAGGGCAATGAGCTCGCGCCCGGTTCCGGTCACCGCCGTTCGTGGGACGACCTGATCCTGTACTCCGATCTCCGCGAGGCCATCGAGCGGCTCAACCCCGCCCTCCCCCCGGAGGCCGTCCGTGAGGCCCTCGCGACCGCCGCGACCCCGACCTCCCAGGACACGTACGAGGAGAACCGGACCGCGCACGGCTACCTGACCGACGGCGTCCACTCCGTCACGTACACCGACGCGCTCGGCGCCGAGCACACGCCGACCGTCCGGATCGTCGACCTGGAGCACGCGGACGCGAACACGTACCGCGCCGTCCGCCAGCTGACCGTGATCAATGGTGAGCGCAACCGCCGCTTCGACCTCGTTCTGTACGTCAATGGGCTTCCGCTCGCCGTCATCGAGCTCAAGCGGGCCGGCGACCCGAACGCCACTCTGGCCGCCGCGCATACCCAGATCCGACACTACGTCGAGGAGTTCCCGACCGCCTTCCGTTACAACGCGGTCGTGCTGCTCTCCGACGGGATCACCGCCAAGTACGGCACCCCGTTCACCCCGTACGAGCACTTCGCCCCGTGGAACACCGACGAATTCGGCGCCCGAGTGGACACCGTGGACGCTGCCGCCGTCCACGCCGACGTCGACATTCCGACCGGCCAGGACCTCGCCCTGCACGGCCTGTTCACCCAGCCGCGCTTCCTCGCCCTCGTCCGGTCCTTCATCAACTTCGTGCCGGCCAAGCGCATGAAGCGGATCGCGAAGCCGCACCAGTACTTCGCGGTCACCCGCGCCGCGGACGCTGTCCGCCGCGCCGCCGCGACCGACGGCAAGGCCGGCGTGGTCTGGCACACCCAGGGCTCGGGCAAGTCCGAGGAGATGGTGCTGACCACCAACCTCGTCATGTGCGACCCCGCCCTGCACAACCCCACCGTGGTGGTTGTCACCGACCGCACTGACCTCGACGACCAGCTCTTCGACACGTTCAAGGAGAGCGAGGTCCTCCCGGAACAGCCCCACCAGTTCCTCAACCGCGCCGCACTCCGCGAAGAGCTCGCTGCCAAGCGCACCGGCGGTATCCTCTTCACCACCCTGCAGAAGTTCGGCAAGACCAAGCAGGAGAAGGAATCCGGGACCGACCACCCGCTCCTCTCCGAGCGGCGCAATATCGTCGTCGTGGTCGACGAGGCCCACCGCAGTCACTACGACCACCTCGACGGCTACGCCCGCCATCTGCGCGACGCGCTCCCGCACGCCACGCTCCTCGCCTTCACCGGCACCCCGATCTCCGAGGCCGACCGCAACACCCGCGAGGTCTTCGGCGACTACATCGACACCTATGACCTCAAGCGGGCCGCCGACGACGGCGCGACCGTGAAGGTCTACCACGAGAGCCGAGTCGTCCAGCTCGTCCTCGACCACGACGTCGACCCCACCACGATCGACACCGAGGCCGACCGCATCACCGACGGCCTGGACGACACCGAGCGCACACGCGTGGAGCAGGCCGTCGCCACCATGAACGCCATGTACGGCGCCCCGGCCCGGATACGGGACCTGACCCAGGACCTGGTCGAACACTGGGAGGCGCGGCGCACGGCGATGCTGCCCTTCGTAGCGGACGCCGACGACGCACCCGGCGGAGCCCCCGGCAAGGCGATGCTCGTCTGCGCCACCCGCGAGATCTGCGTCCGCGTCTACGACGCCCTGAAGATCCTGCGCCCCGACTGGCACACGGACGACGCGACCACCGGCGCCATGAAGATCGTCTACTCCTCGGACTCCCGCAAGGACTCCAAGGAACTGCGCGTTCACGCCCTGCGCGACTCCCAGCGCAAGGCCGTCATCAACCGTGCCAAGGACCCCGAGGACGAACTCCAGCTCCTCATCGTCAACAACATGCTCCTGACCGGCTTCGACGCACCGTCCATCCACACCATGTACCTGGACCGGCCGCTGCGCGGCGCCGGCCTGATGCAGGCCCTCGCCCGCGTCAACCGCCGCTTCCGCAAGAAGGAGGACGGCCTCCTCGTCGGCTACGCCCCCCTCACCGAGAACCTCCAGAAGGCCATCGCCGAGTACTCCGCCGACGACCAGGCCGACCGGACCCTCGGCCAGGACATCGACCGCGCCCTGGACGAACTCCGCAACGAGTACGACATCCTCGATCAGATGCTCCTCGGCTGGAACTGGCGCGAACGCCTCTCCCGCCCCGACCCGAAGGCTTTCATCAAGGCGGCCTACACCACGGCCGAGTACCTCCGCAGCCCCGCTACCCCGGGCAACAACCCCGACCAGCTCGACGACCCGAACCAGACCCTCAGTCGCCGCTTCCGCGAGCACGGCTACCGCCTGGAGCGCTTCTTCGCCTTGGCCGGCTCCTCCGCCGACATCTCCTCCCGGTTCGGCGACCAGCCGTACTGGAAGCGCGACATCCAGTTCCTCGTCGAGGTCCGTACGTACATGGCGAAGCTCGACGCCATGGACCGTGAGGCCCAGGGCCTGCCCGTCGCCCGCGACGTCGCCCTCTACCTCTCCCAGCTCACCTCCTCCGTCGTCGAGACCGGCGGCGTCACCGACCTCTTCTCCGAGGCCGGACTGGACAAGGCCGACCTCACCCACCTCAACGACGCCCTCGTCGGCCGCCTGCAGAACAGCGAAACCCCGCACCTGGCAGCCGAAGCCCTGCGCCGTCTCGTCGAGCAGAAGATGCGCGAGCAGACCCGGCACAACATCGTCCGCCAGACCGCGTTCTCGGTCCGCCTCCAGGACCTGATGACCCGCTACATGCGTCAGCAGCTCACCAGCGCCGAGATCATCGCCCAGCTGGTGGAATTGGCCAAGACGGTCGCGGAAGACGCCCGGCGAGGTGAGAAGTTCATCCCGCCGCTGGGGAACGACGAACTCGCCTTCTACGACGCGGTCGCCGACCTCGGCAGCGCTCGCGACCTCATGGGCGACGAGGTCCTCTCCGGTATCGCCCGGGACCTCGTGGTCCAGGTCCGCAAGAACCTCAAGAAGGACTGGATCGCCCGCGAACCGGTCCGGGCCAGGCTCCGCGCCACGATCAGGCGCCTCCTGGCCCGCCACGGCTACCCGCCGGAGCAGTCCAAGGAAGCGATCGACCTGGTGATCCGCCAGATGGAACACTTTGCCGACAAGTGGTCCCAGGACGGCTCGGCCGCCGACGCATAGCCCTCGCTCATCTTGCTTCCGGCCCCGGCAAGCGTCTGCTTGCCGGGGCGGTCGTCTGCCCGACCGGATGTCCTTCGTGGGGTCGGCAGGGGCTGCGCCCGACCGCCTTATGGCAAAAGCAAATTCCCGTGCTGCGAGACGTGAGGTGCGTCAGGCCACTACTTTCAAGTCCGCGGAACGAACCGCAGAACTGCTAACTGCTGGTGGAACCGAGGGAGTTGTGGCATGTCGCAGCGAGCGCTGCTGTTGGTGGTGGTCGTCCTGGCGTCCGTGGTGGTGGGGCTCGTGGCCGGCATCCTCGATTTCGTGGGCGCGGGAGAGGTCGTCACGGCCATCCAGAACGGTGGTGCCGCCTGCGGAGCCGCTGTTCTTATCGGGCTGGCGGTCGTCTCCTGGCTGAGGTCGTCGTGACCCAGGAGGAATGGGCGAACGAAGAGGGGCGGCTGAAGTACCGGCGAGTGCTGCGGGCCGTCGAGAAGCTACGCAGCGTCGCCGATGCTGCGACGACGTACCGGCTTGCCTTTCAAGTGGTCTACCTTCACTGCTGGTCCCGCCATGGATCACTGGCGGAGGTGGACCGGTTGTGGGGGCCGGGTTCGGAGTCAGCGGGGGCCAGGCTCGGCGCAGTGTGGCCGCGTACGCCCGTTGCTCGCGCCCACAGTCTTCCTGCGTATCGCGACGAAGGTGTGAGCCGTCCCTTCGAGCTCATCGACCCGGCCCTCCGTGAGCTGATCGCGGAGGTGCGGCAGCTGGATCCGGACCCGAGGCTCCTTGACGTGCTCCTCGACACGTACTCGACACGCTATGCGCGTGGCGATGACTACTTCACGTCAAACGACCTGGCGTACCTCTTCGCGGGGCTGGCCGCTCCCCGAGGAGGCGAGATTGTTCGGGACCCGGTGTGCGGCAGCGGGCGACTGCTGCGCGCCGCCGCACACCGGGCTCGGGCACAGGGGGGTGAAGTGCGCTTGTCCGGTGCGGATATCAACCGGACGGCGCGTTATGCCGCAGCCGTCAACCTCGCCCTGCACGGATTCCTTGCCGACCTCGGCAAGGAAGGAGCTGACACCCTCAGGGCCGGCACTTCACCGATACCGGCCGACGTGATCGTCGCCAACCCTCCTGTGAACCAGCGGGACTGGGGGCACGGTGAACTGAAGGAAGACTGGCGGTGGATCCTGGGCGTGCCACGTCCGGGTAACGCGAACTTCGCCTGGGTCCAGCACATCCTTGCCGATCTCACGCCACAAGGACGGGCCGTCGTTCTGCTGTCTTCCGGCGCGGCGCACAGCAGCAACAGCACCGACGGACTGATCCGCCGTGGGCTGCTGGAGAACGGTCTGGTCGTGGGCGTCGTGGCCTTGCCGACGTGGCTCTTTCCGCACGCCAGCGCGAGCACGGCGCTGTGGCTGCTGGCCAAAGGGGAGCGGCCGCACTCCGATCAGGTCTTGTTCGCGGATGCAGGGAAACTGCCAGCAGCGAAGGAGGGGCAGCGGCGCCACTTCGCAAAGGACTCGGCCGAACGCCTGCTGCAGATCTTCGGCGAATGGCAGGGACTTCGACGCCGTGAGGGCGAGGGGGACCCTGAATCCGTCCCATGGTGCCGTGCGGCGAGGTACGAGGAAATCGCTGAGGCGGGCTTCGACCTGACTCCCGCGCGCTATGTACGGAACGGGGGCACCGCGCAGTTGCATACAAGCGACGGAGACCGGAGCCGTAAGGCCGAGCTGTATGAGTGCATGGATCGTAGTGCCGCAGCCAGGAACCGAGTCCGTGATGCCCTGGAGAGCAGGCATGACTAAAGAATCGGATGATGTCCCCACTCCGTGGCCCGTCGTTGAGTTGCGTGAGTTCCCTGGGGTCGAGTACGCCGCCTACGGAATTGCGCGACAGCAGAAGGCATCCGGCGGAATCCCGATGATCCGCGCCACAGAGATCGTCGAGGGAGGTGTGCACGTCCAGGAGTTCACATTTGTGCCTCCCGATGTGGCCAGACGCCACCCACGCAGCACGCTGAGGTCTGGGGACCTCCTTGTCGTGCTCGTGGGGCGTGTGGGGGAGGCAGCAGTTGCAGGGGAGGAGCACGCAGGATGGAATGTCGCCAGGTCGCTCGCGGTCGTCCGCTGGACACCAGAGGGCCGCGCCCAACAATGGGATCTGTGGCTTCGATGGTGGCTGAAGACCTCGCAGAGCCAGAGCTATCTCACGCTGTCCTCGTCGAACGCCGAGCACATGACCTTGCCTCTGCAAGCACTCAACCGACTTCCCGTGCCAGTGCCTCCAGCGCCGGTGCGGGAGAGGCTGCTTTCGCTGATCTCGCTTGCTGAGCGCAAGAATGCGTTGAACACCCGGATTGTGTCTTGTGCGACGGAACTAGCGGATGCGCTTTTCATGGAGGCGCTGCAGACGTGCGGGCAAGGTCCCGCTACCGAGCGTGCAGTGGGCGAAGTGTGTCAGGTTACGGCTGGTGCGGCACAGTCTCTGCCGGACAGCGAGCAGTCGGCTATGCCGTGGGTGTCTCCCCGCGAAGTACTGAACTGCAAGACAGTACATCTGGGTGCAGTGACTTCACGCACCGTGGCGCAAGCGGAGGTTGTATGCCCGTCCGGCAGCCTCTTGATCGCGCCCCGTCCCGGGGAGGTGCGGACCGTGCTCACCACTACCCCGGTAGTGCCAGGTCGGCGGACGCTCGCGATTTACACGGAGTCAGAGGTTGATCGGATGTGGTTGTTGCACTCCCTGCGTTACCGGAGGCGGGAGTTGACGGCCGTTACGCAGGGCGAGCAGGCCCGCGCGATGAGGCGCAAGGACTTTTCCCGTTACAAGATCCCCTGGCCGACCGATGCGGTGAGGCGGGACTTCGCCAGGCGTGCTGCTGCCCTGCACGACCTCGCGTACGCCTCCGCCAGGGAGCGACAGGTGATGGAGGAGCTGGTGGTGCACGAGCTGGAGAAGGGGGGGCCTGGCGCGTCTCACTTCGGCCAGCTGAATGCCGAGCTGGTCCACGTTGCCCCTCTCTGGAGCACGGAATCCAACGCTCTGAACGAACGGCGCAGTACCGCGCGCACCGTTTCTCCGCTAGCGATCCGAGAGCGCCCTGACTAGCTATGTCTGGGGCGCCCCCGGCAGGACTCGAACCTGCGGCCAAGCGCTTAGGAGGCGCCTGCTCCACTCGCTGAGCAATGCAGGCTGACCTGCGACAGCGCGGAAGCTTTTGACTATGCCCCGCCAAACCGGGCGTATGCGGGAGCTGTGGATGCTCGCGCCGGCCCCGAGGTCTGGACGTGCATTCTGGGCGGCGGCCAGGCGTCGGAGCTGGCCGCTGGCGTCCAGGGAGACCGCGAGTGAGCGCGAGCGCTGTGCTGCTCTGCGGGGTTCGGTGCGGTGGCACGAGCCTGATGCGGCGCTCGTAGAAGTTCCGCAGACTTCAGGCATGGGCGGGCGCTTCCGGGTAGCGTTGGCGATCTTCGGTCTTCTTGTACGTTGTCGCGCATCCCGTGCTGGGATGGTGCTGGGATGCGCCCGCATTTCCGCAGGTCACAGCCTTGTGGTGGAGTTCCGCTTCAACGTCTGACCCGCCCGGCAAAAGGCCGCCTGCCCCGCGGCGAAGCGGGTCTGGCGGCCTTTACGGTTCGCACGTCTCACGCGGGCAGCTGGTTCTAGTCGTTCCGCTGTGGGACGAGCTTGTCGAGGTCGAGGTTGATCTCGAACGGCACAGGGCGCTTCAGGGTGTCTCGGAAGATGCCGGCGGGCGCGTAGGCGCGGGTCGGTTCGTCGAGTTCGTAGACGTGGACGACGGGGGCGCCGCTCTCGTCCTCGACGCACCAGTAATGCGGGATGCCTGCCTCCGCGTACTTGCGGAGCTTGATCGTGCGGTCCCGGTGCGCGGACTCCGGGGAGACGACCTCGATCACGAGCCGCACCTCGTCCGGTGTGAACCACGTGCGGTCGCCGTCGTAGTCGGCCGTCGTCAACAGCAGATCCGGTTCGGGCCGGTTTCGTTCGTCGAGCTTCACGGTCATCTCGCGGCCGACCCGGACATCGCCGGGCGCCTGCTCCATCAGGGCTACGGTGAGCATGGTGACGACGTGGCCGTGCCACCACCTCTGCGGCGACATCATGAAGACAAGCGCTCCGTCGATCAGCTCGGTGTGGCGGGGTGCCTCGGGGAGGCGGTCCAGGTCCTCCGCGAACCAGCCTTCCTCGCGCGGCGGGCGCATCCAGTCGGGCAGTGCGGTCATGGACCAACCGTAGCGACTGGGCCAGGCCCGGGCCATCGCATCGTCAAGGGCGATCGCTCTTCCTCGCAGGTGGGAGCGTTGTGGTTGACGTCCCGGTTTCGTGCCCGGCCAGTGCGCTCTCCGCCGCCGCCAGCACCGTACGGGTCTGGTGCCGGACCTGGTGGGACACCGGGACCCAGTGGAGGTGGAGGGAGTCGTGGAAGTCGGTGCACCAGGTGGTGAAGAGGGCGTTCAGGGTGTGGTGGAGGGTGGGGGCCGCGGGGTCGGTCGCTGTGCGCAGGAGTCGTAGGAGGAGGCCTGCCGCGCGGAGGGGCTGGCGGCGGGCCACGACGTCCAGGGCGGAGATCTGGGCCGTTGTCACGTTGTGCGGGGCGGGGGGTTGGTGGGTCAGGGGGTGCCAGGAGTCGGCGACGAGGTCGTAGAGGTCGTCGGCCATCCACTCCAGTACCCGGACGCGTGCGTCGTCCCGGGCCGGTGGCAGGAAGTCGCGTGCCTTGTCGAAGACGGCCGTCACCTGTGCTCCGGTGTCCCTGACCCGGGCCGACAGGCCGCGCAGCGCGGGGGCCGGGTCAGGGTGGGGGGACGGGTCGGCGGCCCGGTCCGTCGCCCACAGGGGTACTTCGACGATCACGGTGCTGCCGCCGTACCTCTGCGGCGCGCACCAGGTGGACCGGGCGATGTTCTCGGAGCCGGCCGCCAGCCGGGCGATGCCGGCCGGTGGGGGCAGGACGTGGATGCCGGGGCTGGGGTTCTCCCAGTACAGGGCGTCGTAGGTGCCGTGCTGGACCGGGATGCCCAGGCGGTCGGCGGAGGTCTCGAAGGGGGCGGCGAGTCCGGGGAGGTGGCGGGTCGACTGGATCCAGGTGCCGCCCGCGTCGACGCTGTGCAGCGAGCACTGGAGGATCGGGTGGAATTCCTCGATGATGTCGAACAGGGCCTGGGTTTCCGGAAGTTGACGCCCCTCGATCGGCGCCCACTCCGGCTGCTCCGCCGCGACCGGGCGGAACGCGGTGCCGTAGTAGCGCTCCAGGGTGGGGAGGGCCGTCGCCTCCTCTATCCCCTCGCTCAGTGCGGCGCCGTCCGGGTCCAGGCACAGGACGATGTCCCAGGTGACTCGGGTCAGGTCGGTCGCGGAGGAGGGATGACGCCGGAGGGAACCAGGGGAGGGCCGAGGCCCTGTGGCGCCTTGTGCCAGGAATGACGCCAGGGCGAGTGCCGTCGCGCCGCCCACCGGCTCGTCGGAGTGCGGCCGGGCGACCACCAGGATGTGGCGGGGCCCGTGTCCCACGGACAGCATCAGGAGCGGACGGCCGGCGCGGGACGTTCCGATGCGGCGCAGGCGGCCGGTTCCGGGGAACCGGGAGACCAGCCGCCGCGCCGCGTCGGTGACCTCCGCGACCGTGGGATAGCGGTCCACCGGTCGCGGCCGGTCAGGAACCGCCGTTGCCACCGCTGTCGCCGGTGGTCTCCTTCTTGTCCAGCGGGCGGATCTCGATCTTGTTCGGCATGCCGTGTCCTTCCGGTGGCGGATGGTGACGTGCGTCGGCCGACGTGCTCTTGCCAGAGTTCGCGCCTCCGGTCAGTGTTGTCAATGTCGGTGGTGTTCCGGGGGAGTTGGGACTGACGGGATTGACGCGCGGATGACGGTGCACGCGATGCGGCGGCCCCGGATCAAACCGGAACACCGGGCCTACCGGACGGTCGACGGCCACCTCAGGATCGGCAGCGTCGTCTACGGCATCGGCGCCGAGGTCACCGACCCCGACGGCTGGGTGTGGACGCTGGTCGAGGCCATGGACGGCACCCGCGGCACCGAGGACGTCGTCGCCGAGGTGTCCCGCCGCCACCCCGAACTGCGGCTGCCCGCCCCCGACATCGTCCAGGCGATGACCGACCTGACCCTCGCCGGATACGTGGAGGACGCCGGTGCCGAGCCGCCGGCGGAACTGACCGAGCGGGAACGCGAGCGGTACAGCAGGGGCATGACCCTGCTGCGCTGGATGGATCTCCGGCCGCGGGAGAGCCCCTGGGAGCCGCAACTGCGGCTGCGCCGGGCCCGGGTGCTGCTGGTCGGCGTCGGCGGCACCGGCGGGGCCGCCGCACGCGACCTGGTGGCCTCCGGAGTGGGGCTGGTGCACTGCGTCGAACCGGACGTCGTCGAACTGTCCAACCTCAACCGGCAGACTCTCTTCCGCGAGGACGACCTGGGTACGCCCAAGGTCGACGCCGCGCTGGCCGCGTTGCGCGCACTCAACTCGGACACCACCGTCACCGGCGAGCGGCGCGAGGTGCGCCGGCCGGAAGACCTCGAACACCTGCTGGCGGGCGGTACGACCGCCGGGTCCGGCGGCGGAGCGTCGTACGACGTGCTGCTGCTGGCCGCCGACCGGCCCCCCGCTATCCGCAGATGGGCCAACCAGGTCTGCCTCGTCTCCGGCACGCCGTGGGCCGAGGCCGGCTACCGCGGCCCGCTCGTGAGCGTCGGGGTGTTCGCGCCCGGCCGGGGCGCGTGCTGGGAGTGTCTGCGCAGCGCCGAGATCGAGCGCCGCGACCTGCGGCTCGCCCCCGGCCAGGACGAGGACGCCGCCTCGCCCCGCATGCCGTGGAACCCGGTCAACGCCGTCACCGCGGGCCTGTCCGGCAGCCTGCTGGCCCACGCCGCGCTCACCCTGCTGTGCGGCATCCCGCCGGTCGAGCCCGGCTACCGGTCCGGGCTCAACCTCATGGTGCCCGGCGACCCGGTCCTGCAGCGCTCGCCCCGGCGCCCCGACTGCCCCGCCTGCGGACCGCGACCGGCGGTGAGCGCAGGACCGGGGGACCCGCCGTGACGGATGCCGCCGCCTGTGAGGAGCCTCCGGGTCGGACCGGGGGACTGCCCGTGACGGATGCCGCCGCCCGGGACGAGCCTCCGCGCAGGACCGGAGGACCCGCCGTGACGGACGCCGCCGCCCGTGAGGAGCCTCCGCGCCGGACCGGGGGACCCGCCGTGACGGATGCTGCCGCCCGTGATGAGCCTCCGGGTCGGACCGGGGGACTGCCCGTGACGGATGCCGCCGCCCGTGAGGAGCCTCCGCGCAGGACCGGGGGACCCGCCGTGACGGATGCCGCCGCCCGGGACGAGCCCCCGATCGGGCCGTCGACCCGTGTCCTGCTGCACGACCTGGCGGTACGGCGGGACCGGGACGACGAGTGGATCGTGGGCCGCATGGCCAGCCGGACCTTCGTCGCCCTGCCGGCGGCCGGAGCGCGCGCGGTCGCGCTGCTCGGCGAGGGACTCAGCGTGGAACGCACGGCGGAGACGCTGCGCGCGGAGACCGGTGAGGACTTCGAGATCCCGGACTTCGTCAGGGACCTGGCCGCCCTGGGCTTCGTTGCGCGGATCGGGGACCACCCGGTACCGGACGGCGACCCGCCACCCGCGTCACTGCCGTGGCTGCGGCCACGCCATGTGCGGTTCACCCTCCACCCGGCGCTTGCCGTGCTCGTCGGCCTGCTGCTGGCTGCCGCCCTCGTGGCCCTGGTCCGCCACCCCGACCTGCTTCCCGGCTACCGCGACCTGCTGTGGAGCCGGCACGGCAGCCTGGTCCTGCTGACCGGAGCGGCCGCCGGGTGGACGCTGCTGCTGGCGCACGAGCTGGCGCACCTGGCCACCGCGCGCGCCGCCGGAGTGCCGGGGCGGATGCGGCTCGGCACCCGGCTGCAGTTCCTGGTCATGCAGACCGACATCAGCGGCATCGAACTGGCGCCCCGCCGCCACCGCCTGACGGCCTACCTCGCCGGAATCGCCCTGAACCTGTCCGTCGCCTCCTGCATCCTCCTGCTCCTCGCCACCGCAGGTCCGGGGAGGACGGTCCACCGGCTGCTGGCCGCCGCCCTGCTGGTGGCCCTGATGCCGTTGCCGTTCCAGCTCATGGTGTTCACCCGTACCGACCTCTACTTCGTCCTCCAGGACCTCACCGGCTGCCGCAACCTGTACGGCGACGGCCTCGCCTACGCCCGCCACCGCTTCCGGCGCCTGTTCCCCCCACCGGTCCGGCTCCGCCACCCCGGCACCCCCGATCCCAGCACCCGCCTCCCCCCGCACGAGCGGCGCGCCGTACGCCTCTACAGCGTCGTCCTCGTCGCCGGTACGGCCGCCTGCCTGGCGTTCATGGCCGCCGTCACCCTGCCCGCCGACCTCACCCTGCTGATCCGCGCGGCCCGGGGGCTGGGCCCCGGGCACAGCCTGGCCCGCAACGCCGACTCGGCGGCCGTCCTGCTCGTCCTGGGCGGCGTCAACGTCCTGTGGCTGGTCACCCGGTGGCGCACCCGGCGTTCGGCGGGAGCCGCGAGGACAAGCTGACGGAGACGGCGCGCGTCAGGTGATCGGGGCCGACTCCTGGTGCGGGCGGGCCGGCAGGCCGTCGATGCTGTGGGAGTTCTTCTCGCGCATGTACGACTCCAGTTGGGGCGGGGTCTTGCGCTCACCCCACTTGTCCTGGAGGTCGCGTTCGCGGACCAGGGTCATCTCCGGGACCGTGAAGCCGCAGGAGTCGGTGATGCGGTCGAGGGAGACCACGACGATCGAGCGGGGGATGGGGTGCGGGCCGAAGCGGCCGATGAGCGCGTCCCATTCGGGGGCGCCGGGGAAGACGCAGCGGCCCTCGCCGTAGAGCCGGAGCGTCTTGGGGCGGGCGGTGAAGGAGCAGAACATCAGGGTGATGCGCCGGTTCTCCCTCAGGTGGGCGATGGTCTCCGCGCCCGAGCCGATGAGGTCGAGGTAGGCGACCGTGGTGTCGTCGAGCACGGTCAGGGTGTCCATGCCGCCCTTGGGTGAGACGTTGACCCTGCCGTCGGCGGCGAGCGGTGCCGTGGCCACGAAGAACACCGGCGCCTCGGCGAGGAAGGCCCGCAGCGCGGGTGTCAGCACCTCGTACAGCTTGCCCATCAGCCGCTCACCTCCGACGGCCCGAGCAGCCGGTCCGGGCGCGGCGCCACCGCCGCGATGGACCGGGCGGGCGGCGGCCCCTCGTGCGGGGTGGTGCGGATCACGACCGCGTCGGCCAGCTTGGCGGCCCGCTCCCGGGCGTCGTCGGCGTCCGCACCCCGCACGATGACGAGGCCCGAGCGGTCGTAGGACCAGGCGATGGGGTGCACCGTGTCGCCGGGGCCCACCGAGATCTGCAGGTCGACCACGTGCGGGTCGGCGCGCACGGCGTCGGCCCCGGTCACGGCCTCGACGACGCCCGGCTCGGCGGTCAGGAAGCGCACCGCGGCACCGCACCGGGGTTCACCGGGGGCCACCGGCTCGGTCCGGCCCGCGTACCAGAGCCAGGCCAGCGCGTCGATGTCGATGCCGTACACCTCGCCCGCGAGGTCGGCGATGCGGTCTCCGCCGCGCCGGTTGTGCGACTCCACGAGCCGGGGGCCGTCCGGGGTCAGCTTGACCTCCGTGTGGGACGGGCCGTCCCGCAGGCCGACCGCGTCGAGCATGCGGACGACGAGATCGTCTACGGCCGCGGTGAGTTCCGGGGTCAGGGCGGCGGGCTGGACGTGCGCGATCTCGACCAGCGAGTCGAGCGTCTCCTTGGCGGTGTGCGCGAGGACGACGTGGCGCCCGGCGTAGGAGAACGCCTCCACGCTGATCTCCGGGCCCCGCAGGTACTCCTCCATCAGGAAGGTGTGCAGCCCGAACCCGGCCGCCCAGGAGGCCACTTCGGGTACTTCGTCCGGTCCGTGCACCACGCGGACGCCGATGCTTCCGGAGCCGTAGCGCGGCTTGACTACCGTGGGGCCGTACGTCTCCACGAACGTGCGCAGGTCCTCCTCGCCGTGGCCGATCCGGGCGGCCGTCGGGTCCACGGACCGTGCGTTCAGCAGGGACCGGAAGGCGAGCTTGTCCTGGAGGAGCCCGACGACGGCGGTGCCGGTGCCGGGCAGGCCGAGCGCGTCGGTCGCCGTGGCGGCCGTCTCCAGACCGTCCTCGATCATCGACACGACCCGCTCGACGGGGCGCCGGGCGTGGACCGCGCGCAGGAGTTCGGCTACGGCGGCCGGCTCCCTGTAGTCCGTCAGCAGCGCCTCGGACACCTCGGCGAGGCCGCCGACGGGCAGTTCCCGGGGATGGTGGACCCAGACCACCTCGAAGCCCGCCGCGCGGGCCTTGCGCAGGGCGGCCGGAGTGCCGCCGATGATCGCGATGCGCCTGGTGCCGGTCATCCCCGCAGCTCCCGTCCCGCGGCCTGTTCCAGCCAGCGCACGACCTCGACGTTGTCGGCCCCCTGCGGAAGGTCCGCCTCCGCCCGCTCCCACAGCTCCCGGCAGGCGGTGCCGAAGGGGGCGGGACCGCCCGCCTCCGCCTGCAGTCCGGCGGCGATGCGGATGTCCTTCAGCATCAGGCGCAGCGCGAACCCCGAGTCGAAGGTGCCCGGCAGCACGTGGTCGGGCAGCTTGGTCCGGGAGGCGTGGTTGCGGCCGGTGGAGGCGTTGATCACCTCCAGCATGACCGCGGGCTCCAGGCCGAACGCCCGTCCCGCGAGCATGACTTCGGCTACGGCGGCCAGGTTCACCGCCGACAGCAGGTTGTTCAGCGCCTTCAGCGCGTGCCCGGCGCCCGAGGGGCCGACCCGGTGGATCCGGCCGAGGGCGGACAGCACGGGTTCGGCGCGGTCGAGGGCCTCCTCGTCCCCGGCGGCCATCAGCGTCAGCTCGCCGGAGCGGGCGGCGGCGGGGCTCCCGGAGACCGGGGCGTCCACCACCGCCGTGCCCGACTTCGCGGCGACGCGCGCGAGTTCGAGGGTGTCGGCCGGGGCCGAGGAACCGGTGTCCAGGATCAGCGCGCCGGGCTCCAGGGCGGGCAGCAGGGCGTCGGCCACCCGTCGTACGGCGGCGCCGTCCGGCAGCATCGTGACGACGACCGGTGCGGCCAGCCCCGGCACGTCCGCCGCCGCGGTGACGCCGGGATGCTCCGCCGCCCGGCGCAGGACGTCGGCGTCGATGTCGTAGACGGTCACCTCGAATCCGCGGTCGGCCAGCCGGCGGCACATCCCGCCGCCCATGGCCCCGAGTCCGGCGAAACCCACCCGCATGGTTGGAACCCTTTCCTCTCGTCAGTACACCCCGGGCACGATCGCGGTCGTGCCCGGCCACCCGTCCGTCGGGCCGTTCGTCTGCCCGGCGGCCACTTTCCCTGGGGCACCCGGTCGTCGGTCACCGGCCTGCCGGACCACCTGCCTGCGTCGGGCCACCTGTCCGTGAGCCACCCGCTCGTCGGCCACCCGTCCGCCGGGCCACCCGCCTGTGGGCCACCCGTCCGCCGGGCCACCCGCCTGTGGGCCACCCGTCCGCCGGGCCACCCGCCTGTGGGCCACCCGTCCGCCGGGCCACCCGCCCGTGGGCCACCCGTCCGCCGGGCCACCCGCCCGTGGGCCGTATGCCCGTCGGGCTGTCCACCCGCCCGTGGGCCGTATGCCCGTCGCGTTGTCCACCCGCCTGTGGGCCGTATGCCCGTCGGGTTGTCCACCCGCCCGAGCCGCCGCAGGCACCCCTCATGCCTCCACCGGTTCCGCCGCCTCCCGTGTGCCCGTGCCGAGTGCGACCCGTTCGCCGGTCACGCCCGCCAGCAGGAAGACCGCCGCGGCGCCGATCCAGCCGGCCGTGCCCGCGCTCAGCAGCAGCCCGGTGACCACGATCGGGCCGAGGACCCGCTCGGCGGACAGGCCGAGGTTGAACACCGCCAGGTAGCGGCCGCGCACCTCGGCCGGCGCGAGGGCGATGGACAGCTCCCAGCCCGCCGAGTTGGCCATGACCTCACCCAGCGACAGCGCGACGACGGCCGCGCCCAGCCAGCCCACCGCGACCCAGCCGCCCGCGCCGCCCGCCGCCGCGAAGCACAGGCCCGCCACGGCGAGCACCGCCCCGGCGCCGGCCATCAGCCGGCTGGTGCGGCGCAGTCCGTCGGCGAACCGGCTGACCGGGATCTGCAGGACGACGACGAGCGCGGTGTTCAGCGTGAACAGCACGGACACCGTGATGCGGGGCGCGTTCGTGTGCTCCAGCACCCACACCGGCATGGCCACGAGCAGCAGGGTGTCGAAGAACATCAGCAGGAAGTTCAGCCCGGTCAGCGCGAGATAGCCCCGGTCGGGCAGCGCCCAGGCGGGCTTCGCGCGCACCGCGGGACGCTCCGCCTCCGTCACCCGCAGCACCAGCGCGGCACCGCCGAGGAAGGCGAGGCCGATGGCCGACAGGGTGAGCTGGTAGGCCAGCAGCGTGTCGCTGACCAGCGCGGCCCCCGCGGCCATGGCACCGGCGCCGAGCCCGACGTTGCGCACCACGTTGACCACCGCCAGCACCCGGGTCCGGTCCCGCTGGTCGGGGACCGACCCGGCGACCAGCGCCTGCAGCACCGGAGGGGCGGCCCGGTCCACGCACACCGCGAACAGGGTGACGGCCAGGAACTGCCAGAACGACGTGACGAACGCGTAGACCACGCAGCACACCGCGCGGGCCGCGTACAGCTCGGCCAGCACGCGCCGCGCCCCGTACCGGTCGGCGAGTTCACCGCCGTACAGGGACACGGCGAGCGCCACGGCCCCCGCGCCGGCCAGGCCCGCGCCGACCTGGTTCGCGGACAGTCCGACCTGGCGGGTGAAGAACGCCATGGAGGACGCCATGAAGAGGCCGATGCCGAGGGACTGGACCAGGGCGGCCGCGGCGAGGCGGCCGCCGCCCGCGGGAAGACCGCTGAGCCGCATGTCAGTCCGATCCGAAGTCGAAGTCCACGAGGTCCTCCAGCTCCATCTCGCGGACGATCCGCCGGATGCCGGAGAAGTCGCGGACCAGCAGGCCGTTGCCGCTCCGGGCGCGGCAGTCGGCGACGATCTCGTCCGCCCGCTCGATGCCCGCGTGCCGCAGGACACCGGGCCACACCTCGAAGTCCTGCTCCACGAAGGCGAGCAGCGCCTTCGGCAGGTACGCGGTGAACGCCCGGCGCTGCTCCTCGTTGAGGTGGAGGTACAGCGCCTTGGCGACCTCCACCATGACCGAGGAGTGCGCGGACTCGTCGCGGGCGTGCAGCCGGGGGACGAGGGCGTGCAGCGGCTGGACGGTCTCGTCGCGGGAGAGCAGCTCCAGGTAGGCGTTGACGCTGATCTCGGAGACGGTCGTCCACACGAGTTTGAGCAGGTCGCGCTCCCACCGCTCGGTCGCGCGCGCGTCGGCCTCCAGCAGCCGGCGGTAGGTGACCGTGTGCGGGTACGACGGCTCGGAGGTCACCGCCCGGACCTCGCGGGTGCGCTGCATGGCGACCATGTGCATGTACGTGTGCCAGACCTCGTCGACATGGGTCTGCTGCACGGCCCGTTTCAGGTGGACGCCGTCGGCGCCCGGGAACGTGCCGTGCATGATCATGGCGAAGGTGGGGTTGGCGACGTGCTCCTCGGCGGCGATGACCCGCTCGTTGTAGACGAGCCAGGCCATCGTCAGCACCCGCTGCCGCTGCTCCGGGCCGGCCGCGAGGAACAGCGGGTGCTCGGCGAACGGCAGCAGCCGTACCGGGTAGTCGGGGAGCGCCTCGTCGTACTCCTCGGGCTCGGAGATGCGGTCGAGGTCGGTGCGGATGGTCGCGCGGCGCGGCCAGGAGTCCGCGATCCGGCGCAGCACGGCCTCATCGATGTGGCCGTACTCCTGCCCGGCGTCGACGCGGTCGCCGGTGTGCTCGTGCAGAACGGTCACTGTCGTTCCTCCTGGGGGGACTGTGCCGAGACCGATTCGAGGGCGCCGGCGAGGATGCGGACGCCGTGGCGCAGATCCTCCTCACCGGTGACGAGGGGCGGCATGAGTTTCAGGACCTGGCCGCGGGCGCCGGAGGTCTCCACCAGCAGCCCCCGCTCGAACGCGGCCCGGGACACCCGGTCGGCTGTGGTGTCGTCGGTGAAGGCGAGCCCGCGGATCAGGCCCCGGCCGCGCGGCGCACAGCCCAGTTCCGGGTGCCGGGCGGCCAGTTCGGTGAGGAGGCCGTCCAGGACCGTGGCGTGTGCGCGGAGCCGGGCCGTGAACTCCGGGTCGGCCCAGTGCTCCAGGCAGGCGGCGGCGGTGACGAAGGCCAGGTTGTTGCCGCGGAAGGTGCCGCTGTGCTCGCCGGGGCCGAGCCGGTCCAGGTCGGGGCGGATCAGGGTGAGCGCCATCGGCATCCCGTAGCCGCTGACCGACTTGGACAGGCAGACCAGGTCGGGCACGATGCCGGCGTCCTCGAAGCTGAAGAAGGTGCCGGTACGGCCGCAGCCCGCCTGGATGTCGTCGACGATCAGCAGGATGTCCCGCGCCCGGACGGCCTCGGCGAGCCGGCGCAGCCAGCCGGGGCTCGCCACGGCCAGCCCGCCCTCGCCCTGCACGGTCTCCACGATCACGGCGGCCGGCTTGTCGACGCCGCTGCCCGGGTCGTCCAGGAGCCGGGTGAGGTGGTCCACGGTGTCGGTGTCCGGGCCGAAGTAGCCCTCGTACGGCATGCGCGTGACATGGCCGAGCGGCACGCCGGCCGCGCCGCGCTTGAAGGCGGTCGCGGAGGCGGCGAGCGCGCCGAGGGAGAGCCCGTGGAAGCCGCCGGTGAAGGCGACGATGTCGGTGCGGCCGGTGACCCGGCGGGCCGTCTTGAAGGCGGCCTCGACGGCGTTGGTGCCGGTCGGGCCGGTGAACTGGACGCGGTAGTCGAGCCCGCGGGGGGCGAGGACCACCTCCCGGAACCGCTCCAGGAACCGGGCCTTGGCCGAGGTGTGCAGGTCCAGGCCGTGCGCGGGGCCGTCGGCGAGCAGGTACTCGACGAGGGCGGCCTTCGCCCCGGCCGGGTTGTGGCCGTAGTTCAGGGCGCCGGCGCCGGACAGGAAGTCGACGTATTCGCGGCCCTGTTCGTCCCACATCAGATGGCCCGAGGCGCGGGTGAAGACGGCCGGGAAGCGCCGGCAGTACGTCCGTACGGCGGACTCCAATTCGTCGAAGACAGCCGGGGCGGCGGCGGGCGCCGGATCGGTGACGGTCATGACACGCTCCAGGGATCGGTGTCGGCGATCCGCGCGGCCTGCTGGGCGCCCAGCGCGGTACGCGGGGAGAGCGGGAACCAGCCCGCGAGGGTGAGCCGGACCAGTTCCCGCATCCGGTCGGCGATGAGGCCGGGGGTGTAGGCGGCGGGCACGTCGGCCGCGTCCAGGACGGGCGTCGGCGGGAAGTAGCGGCCGGGCCGGGCGGGGCGCACCACCGCGTCCCACAGGTTGAGGCTCTGCCCGCCCCAGCGGGCCCGGCCGCTGAACACGGAGTACAGCGGCAGCCCGGCCGGGTGCGGGCGGCTGAGCGCCTGGTTGACCGGCTCGCTGACCATCTCCACGACCAGCCCGCAGGCCCCCGCGTCCCGCGCCCGGCGGGCCTCGGCGAACAGGCCGAGGGCGTCGTCGACGGCGTCGCCGTGCCGGGTCAGCGCGGTGAGCTGGGGGGTGTAGCCGAGGTGGGCGAGGACGGGCAGGCCGGTCGCGGCGACGGCCTCGACGCACGCCAGTTCGGAGTCGCCCGCCACCTCGATCTTCACGGCGTCGGCGCCCGCGGCGCGGAACCGGGCCGCGGCCTGCCGGGCGGCGGCCGGGCTCGCGGTGGCGCCGTCGGGCAGGTCGGCGAGCAGGAACGGGACCCGGTCCGGCGTGAAGTGCCGGTCCAGGGCGTCGCGCACCTCGTCGACCAGGCCGGCCATCGTCGTGAGCGCCCAGTCGCGTTCCGCCGCGCCGGACATGACGGTCCCGGGCCGGCCCAGGTGGGTCATGAAGTACGAGTCGCCCACCATCACGCACTCGACGGGGCTGTCGGCCAGGTCGGGGACGGCCAGGGCCTCGGCCAGGCCCTCGATCTCGTAGCCGCGGTAGGCGTTGATCTTCAGGCCGAGCTGGGCCGGTGAGGTGTAGCGCCGCAGGTAGGGCGCGAGCGCGCCGACGACGGGCGGCGCGGTCAGGTCGGCGGTCACGCGGCGCCCTCCTGGTAGACCTTGTGGATGCGGTCGACGGCCTCCCGCACGGCCTGCGGCGGCGCGGCGGTGAAGCAGAGGCGGGCCCAGGCGGCGCAGTGCGCCCCGAAGACCTCGCCGGGCGCCAGCCCCACCCCCTCCTCCGCGCAGCGGCGGACGAACCCGGCTCCGTCGCCGTCGCGGTAGGCCCGCAGGTCCAGGAAGGTGTAGAGGCCCCCGGCGACGCGGGTGTGCGGGATCTCCAGGGCCCCGTCGGCGAGGTCGCGGGCCTGGGCGGCGAGACGGCGGCGGGCGGCCAGCTCCTCCGGCGCGGTGGCCAGCGCCTCGAAGGCGGCGAACTGGGCGGCCGTGGACACCGAGTACAGGGTGTGCAGCGACCACTTCGTCAGGATCTCGGTGCAGCCGGGCGGGGAGATCAGGTATCCGGCGCGGGCGCCGGGCATGGCGTACGTCTTGCTGCACGAGTGCACCGAGAAGGTGCGCGCGTCGGCGGCGCCGACCGTGGCCGGCTCGGTGAAGCCGTCGGGCGAGAAGTCGTAGTTCTCGTAGGCGTTGTCGGCGATCAGCCACAGGTCGTGCCGCTCGGCGAGAGCCGTCAGAGCGGCCAGCTGCGCCTCGTCGAGGCGGTAACCGGTGGGGTTGTTGGGGTTGTTGAAGTAGATCGCGCGGGTGCGGGGGCCGACGGCGGCCTCGACGACGGAGACGAAGTCGAAGCCGGCGTCCTCGGACAGCTCCAGGAACACCGGGACCTCGCGCGGCACACCGCCCGCCGCGTGGACCAGGCCGGTGGCGAACAGCCACTGCGGGGACAGCACGAGGACGTCGTCCCCGGGGCTCAGGATCGCGTGGAGGACGACGGCGATGGCGTGGGTCGCCCCGGCGGTCACGAGAATCCGCTCCGGGTCGACCGGGAGGCCCCGGCGGGCGCTCGCCGTCTGGGCGAGCCGCTCGCGCAGCGCGGGCACGCCGACCGGCGGGGCGTGTTCGTGCGGGGCGATCCCGAACTCGGCGCGGTCCCAGGTGCGCGGCTCGGCACACGGCGGGAAGACGGTCTTCCCCTGGTGCAGGCGGACCGGCACCTCGTGCCCGTGGGCCCGCAGCAGCCGTTCGACCGCGACGAGCGGCGACGGGGGGATTTCGGTCAGCGAACGACCGAAGGAGGGCATGGGGATGCTCCTAGTCGGCGGTGGAGGCGGTGGGTGAGATGGCGGCGCTGGGGGCGGTTCGGCCGGCGGCTGTGCGCACGGACGCGGGGGCGGGGGCGGAGGTGGATGCGCCGACGCGGGCAGGCGGGGCCGCCGGGCTCGACGCGCCGGTGGGGGCGGGCGGGGCCGGGAGGACCCCGGTGGAGGCGGGCGCGGTGGTCGGGCCGGCCGGGGTGGGCGACGGGCCGGGGGTGGCGGCGGGCGCCGGTGACGGGGGCGTGGCTCGGGCCGCGCCCCAGGACGGGCGGGCGAGGCCGAGGTTCTCGCGCAGGGTGGTGCCCTCGTACTCCGTCCGGAACAGGCCCCTGCGCTGCAGCTCCGGCACCACCAGGGCGACGAAGTCGTCGAGGCCGTCGGGCAGGACCGCGGGCATGATGTTGAAGCCGTCGGCCGCGCCGGTCGTGAACCACTCCTCCAGTTCGTCGGCGATGCTCTCAGGGGTGCCGATGACGATACGGTGGCCGCGCCCGCCGGAGATCGACTGGTACAGCTCGCGGATCGTCAGCCCCTCCCGGCGCGCCTTGTCGTAGACGAGCTGCTGGCGGCTGGTGCTGCCCTCGGTGCGCGGCAGCTCGGGCAGCGGGCCGTCCACCGGGTGCCCGGAGATGTCCGTGTCCCCGAGCAGCAGCTTGAGCAGTCCGAGACCGACGACCGGGTCGACCAGCTCCTGCAGCGTGGCGTACTTGTCCTCGGCCTCCGCCCGGGTGCGGCCGACGACCGGGAAGATGCCCGGCAGCACCTTGACCTGCCCGGGGTCGCGGCCGTAGCCGGCGGCCCGCTCCTTGATGCCCCGGTAGAACGCCCGTGCCTGCCCGGCGTCCTGGGCGGCGGTGAAGACGACCTCGGCCCAGCGGGCGGCGAAGTCCTGCCCGTCCGCGGAGGCGCCGGCCTGCACGATCACCGGGTAACCCTGGGGCGGCCGGGCGACGTTGAGGGGGCCGCGGACCGTGAAGTGCTCGCCCTCGTGGCCGAGGATGTGCAGCTTCTCGGGGTCGAAGAAGCGGCCGGACTCCTTGTCGTAGAGGAAGGCGTCATCCTCCCAGCTGTCCCACAGGCCGGTGACGACCTCCATGAACTCGCGCGCGCGGTGGTAGCGGGCGGCGTGTTCGGGCTGCTGGTCCAGGTTGAAGTTGCGGGCCTCGGCGTCGGTGACGGAGGTGACCACGTTCCAGCCGGACCGGCCCGCGCTCAGGTGGTCCAGGGAGGCGAACTTCCGTGCCAGGTTGAAGGGCTCGTTGTAGCTGGTGGAGGCGGTGGCCGCCAGTCCGATGTGCGTGGTGTGCACGGCGAGCGCCGACAGCAGCGAGACCGGCTCGAACTGCACGATCCGGCCCTGCCGGCTCAGTTCGTCGGCGTCCCGGAACGGGATGCGGATGCCGACCCCGTCGGAGAGGAACACCATGTCGAACAGGCCGCGCTCGGCGGTCCGCACGAGATCGCGGTAGTGGCCGAAGTCGAGTCCGCCGTCGGCGTGGGCGTGCGGGTGGCGCCAGGACGCTATGTGATAGCCCGGCGCGACCAGGAAAGCCCCGAGACGGAGCCTGCGGTCCGGTGTCCGCGTCATCTGCGAATCCCCCTTTGCATACGCGACCCGGAAGGGGACGGTAGCCAAGGGTTCCGGCCGGTCCACGGTTGTGGGCACAACGCGTTCTTCCCTTCGAAAATCTCGTTGTGCCCATTGCGCCGGGGTCTTTCCCAAAACCTCTGCGGCCGCCGGCGGTGACCTACGCTGCAGGCGGCCTGCGAAGCGGAGGAAAAGCGATGCCACCCGCAGACGGCATACGACCGGCGAACGGTGTGCGACCGGAAGACGGCATACGACCTACGGACGGCACCCGCCCCGAGGACCGCACCGGCGGACCGGTCGTCGTCCTCGTCGACAGCGACTACGCCGACACCCCCTACGACAAGTGGTCCGCCGAGGCCGGGATCCGGCCCTCGCTGCTGGTCTCGGCGCGCCGGTACCCCCAGTACCGCCACATCCCGGGCGCGCGGTCCTACGGCGCCTACGCCACCGGCGGCGAGGTGGAGCGGGCCGTGCTCGCGCTGCGGCCCCGGACGGTGGTGGCCCGCTCGGAGGCCGACGTGCTGCGCGCGGCCCGGCTGCGCGAGCTGGTCGGCGCGGACGGCCAGGACTTCGCCGGCGCGCTCGCGTTCCGGGACAAGGTGCTGATGAAGTCGCTGCTGCGGGAACAGGGGGTGCGCGTCCCGGAGTTCGCCCCGGTACGGCTGGTCGTCGACCTCCTGGCCTTCCTGCGCGACCACCCGTACCCGGTGGTCGTCAAACCGGCCTTCGGCTCGGGCTCCACGGGCACGCGGGTGCTGCGCGACGACACCGACCTCGCCGAACTGCTCGCCGCCGGGCTGCCCGAGCACGCGCAGGCCGAGGAGTTCGTCGACGGGGACATGTACGTGGTGGACGGCCTCGTCGTGGACGGCCGCCCCCGCGCGGTGTTCGTCTCCCGCTACCTGAACGACTGCCTGTCCTACCGCACCGGCGCCCACCTGGGCTCGGTCCAGCTGACCCGGGACGACCCGCTCGTGGACCGGCTGGCCGGATACGCCCGGCGGGTGCTGGACGCGCTGCCGACACCCGCGTGCACCACCTTCCACCTGGAGGTGTTCCGCACCCCCGGCGACGAGCTGGTGCTGTGCGAGGTGGCCAGCCGTACCGGGGGCGCCCTGACCGGCGCGGCCGTGCGCGCCGCGAGCGGCCTCGACCTGGACGAGGAGTGGTTCCTGGCCCAGGTCGAGGGCTCCGCGCACCGGGTGCGCGAGGTGACCGGGGCGGCGCCGGGCAGCTCGGCCGGCTGGGTCGTCTTCTACCCGGAGGCCGGCACCCTCGCCGCGCTGCCCGCCGACCCGCCGCCGTACGTCGTCGAGCAGCGGCTGCGCGGCCGCGTCGGCACCCGGTACGAGGGCGGCGAGAAGTCCGGTGTGTACCTGGCCGGTTACGTCGTGACGGGCCGGGACGCCGCCGAGGTGGAGCGCCGCGTGGGGGAACTCGCGGCCTGGTACGGCACCTCGGTTGAATGGACCGGGTGACGGCGGGACGTCCGCCGGGCTAGCACGAGGGAAGCGGAGAGCAGTGATGCGGTACATCGTGATCGGGGCCGGTGCCGTCGGGGGTTCCCTGGGCGGGCGGCTGCACGAGAGCGGCCGGGACGTCGTCCTGGTGGCCCGGGGGGAGCACGCGGCGGCCCTGCGCGCCGACGGGCTGCGCTTCACCACCCCCGAGGGCACCCGGTACGTGCGCATCCCGGTGGCCGGTGGCCCCGAGGACGTCGAACTGCGCCCGGACGACGTGCTCGTCCTGGCCGTGAAGACCCAGCACACCGCGGACGCGCTGGCCCGCTGGGCGCGCCGGCCGGTCGCGGGCGGCGGTACGGCGGGGGAGGTGCTGCCGCTGCTGTGCGCGCAGAACGGCGTGGAGAACGAGCGGCTGGCGCTGCGCCTGTTCCGCCGGGTGTACGGGGTGTGCGTGGTCCTGCCGGCCTCGTTCCTGCGCCCCGGCGCGGTCACCGCGGCCTGCGGCCCCCGCACCGGCGTCCTGGTGCTCGGCGGCTATCCCGACGGCGCCGACGACACGGTCCGGGCCGTCGCCGCGGACCTGGAGGACTCGGTGTTCCGCGCCCCGGTCGTACCGGACGTCATGCGGTTCAAGTACACCAAACTGCTGGGCAACCTCGCCCAGACCGTCGAGGCCCTGTGCGGTCCTGTGGTGCCCGGGTCGGCCGCCGCGGAGCTGGCCGCGCGGGCTCGCGCCGAGGGTACGGCGGTGCTGAAGGCCGCCGGGACCGGCTTCGCCGAAGCCGCCGAACTGGCCGCGCTGCGCGAGGGCGCCGTGGAGCCGCGGCCGGTGCCGGAGGGTGAACGCGCGCTGGGCTCCACGTGGCAGAGCCTGGCCCGTGGCGCCGGTTCGGTCGAGGCGGACTACATCAACGGGGAGTTCGTGCTGCTCGGCAGGCTGCACGGGGTGCCGACGCCGGTCAACGAGACGCTGCTCTCGCTGGCGAACGCGGCGGCGGAACAGGGCTTGCCGCCCGGCAGCACCTCGGCGGAGGAGATCCTTTCGCTGCTCTCAGCACCCGAGTGACATGCCCTTTCGCCGATTTCGCGGGGGAGCGCACCGGCCGTACGGGCTGGGACCGGAATTCACCTGTACGTTCCGGAGGTAAGTAGTTGGTAAAATCAATCTCTTTACTCAACAGGACTTGCTGCCGTCACCACCGATCGGAATCAATGAATTCCGGTGGCGGTTGAACCGCCCTCAGTGTGGTTAAGCGGTCAACAACCGCGCTGCGCTGGCCTGATGAGCCGTGCGTGATTCGGCCACGATGTCCGGATCCCGCGCACGGGGGAGACTCGAAAGAGGCTGGGTGACCCATCACATGCCTGCTCTGAATTCACCAGCACGTATACGGGACTACGCGCACAAACACGAACGCCGCAATGCGCTGCACACCCTGGTCGGCCTGCTCGAACTGGCCGCGCACGACTGGGAGGAGATCACCGGACGGGTCCGCGAACCACTCGTCCGCGCGCTCCTCGTCGGCAAGACCGTGACCGCGGCGGCCCACGGCATCGAACTGTCGGTCAGCCGGACCTCGCGGCTCGATCCGCGCCCGGGAACCGCGGACGGCCTGGTGACCGTCCTGGGCAACCTGATCGACAACGCCGTGGACGCCCTCCTCGGACACCGGGCGCCCACCCAGGACGGCCCCCGCATCGAGGTCACCCTGGACGAACAAGGTCCCGTCACCGAACTCCGGGTGACGGACAACGGCCCCGGAGTGCCGCCGGAGCGCCGGCGGTGGATCTTCGTCGAGGGCGCCTCCACCAAACGGCACACCGGAGCGGGCCACCGCGGTCTCGGCCTGGCCCTCGTCTCCGACGTGCTGCGCGAGCGCGGCGGCACGGTCGCCGTGACCGAACGCCCCGGCGGCGGCGCGCGGTTCACCGTACGGCTGCCGAGGACGGCGGGGTGTACCGGCGGGCGGGAGGCCTCGTGATCGGCGTACTCGTCGTCGACGACGACTTCCACGTGGCCGGAATCAACGCCCGGTACGTCTCCCGGGTGCCCGGCTTCCGCGTCGCCGGACGGGCGCACGACGCCGCCGCCGCGTTCGAGGCCGTCCAGTCCGGCGGCATCGACCTGGTCCTCCTCGACCACTACCTGCCGGACGAGAGCGGGCTGTCGCTCACCCGCCGGCTGCGCCGGGAGGGACCGGCCGTTGACGTCATCATGGTGACCGCCGACAACCGGCCCGCCTCCGTGCAGGAGGCGCTCCGGGCCGGCGTGCTCCAGTACATCGTCAAACCGTTCACCTTCGACGGGCTGCGCGGCAAGCTGGAGGCGTACGCGCAGTTGCGCGGCGCCCTCGACGACACAGAGCTGGACCAGGACAAGATCGACCGGGTCCTCGGCACCCTGCGTGCCTCGGCCGCCGTCAGCCCGATGCCCAAGGGGTACACGCAGCGCACCGCCGAGCTGATCCGGCAGATCGTCACCCGGGCCGGCGGCCCCGTGTCCGCCTGCGAGGTGTCGGAACACGCCCGGGTCAGCCGGTCCACCGCCCAGCGGTACCTGAAGTACCTGGAGGAACAGGGCCGGCTGCGGCTGACCCTGAAGTACGGGGACAGCGGCCGCCCCGAGCACCACTACTCGGCCGGCTGATGGTGCCGCCCGCCCGCCGAACTGGCGGGCGGCACCAGGGGCCGGGTGGCCCGGCGGCTCACACCGCCGGGCCACCCGCGTCGCGCACCCGGAGCTGGAACTCCAGGTGGGCGACGGCTCCACGGGCGGCCTCCACCGCCTCCCCGGCACTGCCGCCGAGCGCACGGGCGTACGCCACCCGGGAGTCGGAGGAGGTCAGCCCGCCGACCTCCGCGCCCTCGCGGGCGGTCACCTTGACCGCCGACACACCGGGCACCGCACGCGCCTCGGCCAGGCCGGCCACCTCGCCCAGCACCCCGCGCCCGGCCAGCACCGCGAACCAGATCGCCGAACTGGGCCGGCCGTCCGCCGCGGCCAGCGCGGCCCGCACGTCCGGCAGCACCCGCTCCCCGAGCGTCTGGCGCAGCGCGCACTCGTCGAGGTCGACACCGGTCGAGTCCAGAGTCAGCCCCGGGATGTCGTCGCCGCCCATCCGCACGTGCGTCTCGATCACCCGCGGCCCGGCGCCGCCGAGCACCACCTCCGTGTGCGTCACCCCGAAGGTCACCCCCAGCGCGTCCAGGACACCGGCCACGCACGCCGCGATCTGGGCGCGCCGCTCCTCGGGCAGCACGGCCGGGGAGACGTGGCCCAGCTCCACGAAGGTCTCCGGGTCCGAGTACTTGCGGGTGACGGCGACCACCTGGTGCTCGCCCTCCTCCGAGACCGCCTCCACGCTGTACTGGGTGCCCTCGATGAACTCCTCCACCAGCACACCGGGGTTGGCCAGCCCCAGATAGCTGCCCCCGGCCCGCTCGAAGGCGCCGGCCAGGTCGCTGTCGGCGGTCACCCGGGCCACGCCCGCGCTGCCCGAACCGGAGACCGGCTTGACCACGCAGGTCCCGTGCGCGACCACGAAGGCGCGCAGCGCCTCCACGTCGGCGACCCGGGCGTGCGCCGTGGTGTCGGCGCCCGCCTCGGCCAGCCGGTCCCGCATGGCCTCCTTGTCGTGCACCAGCCCGACCGTCTTCACGCTGTGGCACGCCAGGCCGAGGGCTTCGCCGATCGCCGCGTAACGGTCCTGGTCGCGCTCACCGAAGGTGGCGATCCGGGTGAACGGGCGCAGCGCGTGCGCGGCCCGCGCCAGCGCGATCCACTCCGCGTCCGCGGCGTCCCCGCGCACCCCGATCACCCGGGCGTTGCCGCCCGGTTCGCGCACCTTGCCGATGTAGTCCAGCTGGACCATCACCGTGGTCTCGGTGCCGGGCCGGGCGGCGCGCAGCCGGGCCGGGAAGTCGCGGCCGGTCCCGACGACCAGGACGTGCTCAGACATGACAGTTCCTCTCCACCGATGTCATCTGATGTCATCAGGACGCGTCGGACGCGTCGGACGCGTCGGACGCGTCGGACGCGTCGGACGCGTCGGACGCGTCGGACCCGTCGGACCCGCGGACCCAGTCGGTGGCGTCGTACCACCAGCGCGTCAGTTCCTCCATGTCCTTGCGGACCTCCTCCGCCGACCCGGCCGCCACCAGGGCGGTGGCGGCCGCGTGGGTCAGGTGCTCCACCCCGCGGCCGACCGCGCCCGGCGCCATCGCGTGCGTCAGCTGGGCCGTGGGCACCGGGCAGGGGCCGGCGGGCGGCACGAACGCGCCGTAGCCCGGCGGGAACAGGATCCAGCCGGCCAGCTCCGCCGGTGCGGCTGGCTGCCCGGCCAGGGTGAGCGCGCTGCCGCACTGGGCGCGCAGGCCCTCCTTCGCGAGCTGTACGCCGAAGACCCGCTCGTACGCCTCGGCGATCAGCGCGCCCCCGGCCCGGCTGGCGATCTCGCACAGCACCGGCTCGCCGTCGGCGCCGATCCACGCCTCCAGGTGGAAGGCGAGCGGGTGCGGCGCGGCCGGCAGCGCCGCGATCACGTCCCGGGTCAGGCCGGCCAGCGGCGTGAAGGCGGGGTCGTCCGGGGCGAGCATGACGCTGCTGACGTGCGAGTCGTCCCACACCCGCTGCGCGATCCCGCCGCCGTTGTACCGCGCCGGCCAGGAATGCACCACGCGGCCGTCCCGCATGATGCCGTCCACGTGGAAGAAGTCCCCGTGCACGAAGCTCTCCGCCATCCACTGCCCCGGCAGGTACGGCACGTCGGCCGCGCGCTGCCGGTCCAGGAACGCGGCGACGTCCTCCGGGCCGCGCAGGACGGCGACACCCTCGGAGCCCGCGCCGAAGCGCGGCTTGACGACCGCCGGCCAGCCCGTGCGGTCCAGGAAGTCCAGCAGGTCCGCCACGCTGTCCACCGCCGTGAACGCGGGCACCCGGATGCCGGCCTCGCGGGCGATCCGCTTCATGACGACCTTGTCGCGGTAGGCGGTGGCGGAGTCGGGCAGCTGACCGGGCAGCCCCAGCCGGGCCCGCAGCCGGGCCGCCCGCAGCACGTCGCTCTCACTGGTGCTCGCGACCAGGTCGGCGCCGTACGTGCGTGCGGCCTCCTCGGCGACCCGCTCGGTGGCCCAGGAGTGGTAGTCCGGCACCAGCCGGTGCATCGGGAAGTGCTCGGCGAGGACGTCCTCGGCGCCCTCGACGGCCTTCGGCGTGGTGACCAGGACGACGCTGTCGGCGGTGTCGTCCAGCCACTCGTGCAGCGGCCGGCCGGTGAGCGGCTGGCGGGAGAACAGCAGGACTTTCGGCATGGCTCTCAGATCCTTGACACGGTGGTGGAGGTGACCGGCCGCAGCCGCCCGTGGAGGTGCACGAGGCTGTCCCCGGGGCCGCCTTCGCGTACCTGCTCGACCGCGGCGACCACCAGGTGGTGGTCGCCGACCCTGATCCGTTCGCGCGCGGCGCACACGAGCCAGCCCAGGCAGTCGTCGAGCAGCGGCACCCCGTGCGGGCCGTGGTGCCAGGCGGTGGGCGGGGCGAACCGGTCGGCGCCCCGGGTCGCGAACCGCTCGGCCAGGTCCGCCTGGTGGGCGCCCAGCAGCTGCACCCCGAACCACCGCGCGTCCTGGACCAGTTCCCAGGTGCTGGAGGTCTCGGCCAGCGCGAAGGACACCAGTGCCGGGCTCGCGCTGAGCGAGGTGAACGAGGTGATGGTGACGCCGGCCGGCCCGGCGGGCCCCCGGGCGGTGAGCACGGTGACGCCGGAGGCGTGCGCGCGCAGCACCGACCGCAGGGCCGTGGCCTCGACGGTCACGGAGTGGCCCCCGCCGTCGTGCGGAACGCCGGTCGGGTCAGGCCCAGGTTCTCCCGCAGCGTGGTGCCCTCGTAGGCGGTGCGCATCAGCCCGCGCCGCTGCAGCTCCGGCACCAGCAGCTCGACGATCGCGTCCAGGCCGCCCGGGTGGTAGTCCGGCATGATGTTGAAGCCGTCGGCGGCCTCCGCCGTGAACCACTCCTCCAGCGCGTCCGCGATCGTCTCCGGCGTGCCCAGCAGGAAGCGGTGCCCGCGCCCGGCGGCCACGGACAGGTACAGCTCCCGGATGGTCAGCCCCTCCCGGCGGGCCTTCTCGTACAGCAGCTGCTGCTTGCTGGTCGAGCCCTCGGTGGGCGGCAGTTCGGGCAGCGGCCCGTCGAGGTCGTAGCCGGATATGTCGACCATGCCGAGCTGGTACGAGAGCATGCCGAGCCCGACGACCGGGTCGACCAGCTCCTGCAGCGTGGCGTACTTGTCCTCGGCCTCCGCCTGGGTGCGGCCGACGACGATGAACGCGCCGGGCAGGATCTTCACCTCGTCCGGGTCCCGGCCGTGGTCGGCCACCTGCTTCTTCAGCCCGCGGTAGTAGGTCTGCGCCCCGTCCAGGGTCTGCTGCACCGTGAAGACGACCTCGGCCCAGCGGGCGGCGAAGTCCTGCCCGTCCGGGGACGACCCGGCCTGCACGATCACCGGATGGCCCTGCGGGGGCCGGGCCACGTTGAGGGGGCCGCGGACCTTGAAGTGCTCCCCCTCGTGGCCGAGGATGTGCAGCTTCTCCGGGTCGAAGAAACGCCCCGACTCCTTGTCGTAGAGGAAGGCGTCGTCCTCCCAGCTGTCCCACAGCCCGGTGACGACCTCCATGAACTCGCGGGCCCGGTGGTAGCGGGCGGCGTGCTCGGGCTGCTTGTCCAGGTTGAAGTTGCGGGCCTCGGCGTCGGTCGCCGAGGTGACCACGTTCCAGCCCGAGCGGCCCCCGCTCAGGTGGTCCAGGGACGCGAACGCGCGGGCCACGTTGAAGGGCTCGTTGTAGGTGGTGGAGGCGGTGGCCGTCAGGCCGATGTGCGTGGTGTGCACGGCGAGCGCCGACAGCAGCGTCAGCGGCTCGAAGTGCACCATCCGGCCCTGCCGGCTCAGCTCGTCGGCGTCCCGGTACTTGGTGCGCACGCCCGCCCCGTCGGAGAGGAACACCATGTCGAACAGGCCGCGCTCGGCGGTCCGCACCAGGCCGCGGTAGTAGTCGAAGTCGAGTCCGCCGTCGGGCCGGGCGTCCGGATGGCGCCAGGCGGCGACGTGGTGCCCCGGCGCGGGCAGGAAGGCGCCGAGCTTCATCATGCGGCGTTGCGCGCTCACGTGGATCTCCAAGGTGCAGGGTACGGACTACGAGGGGCCCCCGGGCACGGCCGGCCGGCGGGGGCCGGCCGTGCGCGGCGTCCGGTCAGCCGAGCCGGCGGACCGGCTCGCCCGCGAGGAACGCCTGGATGTCCTCGACGGCGTGGCTGTAGTACGTCGCGTAGTTGCTCTGCGAGACGTAGCCGAGGTGCGGGGTGGCGAGGAGCCGGGGTGCGGTGCGCACGGGGTGGTCCGCCGGCAGCGGCTCGACGTCGAACACGTCGAGGCCCGCGCCCGCGATCCGGCCCCCGTGCAGCGCGGCGAGCAGCGCGTCCTGGTCGACGATGGCCGCGCGCGAGGTGTTGACCAGGTAGGCGGAGGGCTTGAACAGGGCGAGTTCGGCGGCACCGACCAGGCCCCGCGTGCGGTCGCCGAGCTTGAGGTGGATGGAGACGAAGTCGCTGGTCCGCAGCAACTCCTCCTTCGACGCGGCGAGTTCCACCCCCACCTCGTCGGCGCGCTCCTTCGTCAGGTTCTGGCTCCAGGCGCTGACCCGCATGCCGAAGGCCAGGCCGACCTGGGCGACCCGGGCGCCGATCTTGCCCAGGCCCAGCAGGCCCAGCCGGCGGCCGTGCAGATCGGCGCCGACCGAGGACTGCCAGGGGCCGCCGGTGCGCAGCGCGGTGTTCTCGGCGACCAGGTCGCGGGCCAGGCCGAGCAGCAGCGCCCAGGTCAGCTCCACCGGCGGGGTGGAGGAGCTGGCGGTGCCGCACACCGTGACCCCGTTCCGCTCGGCGGCCGCGTAGTCGATCACCGAGTTGCGCATGCCCGAGGCGACGAGCAGCCGGAGCCGGGGCAGCCGGTCCAGCAGCGCGGCCGGGAACCGGACCCGCTCGCGCAGGGTGACGACGATGTCGAAGCCGGCGAGGCGGGCGGCGAGTTCGTCCTCGTCGGTGAGGTGGTCGCGGAAGATGACGACCTCGACCCGGTCCTCGACGGGGCTCCAGTCGGCCGAGCCGAGGGCCGCGTCCTGGAAGTCGTCGAGGACGGCACAGCGCAGTCGCATGTCAGTTGTCTCCGTAGTCGGTGCCGGTAGTGATCGCGCCGAGGCCGGGGGCCGTCGGCAGGCCGATCTCACCACGTTCGACGGCCGGGCCTGCGAACGGGTCGCCGACCAGACCGAGATGGCCGTCCAGGTCCAGTTCGTCGGCGAGCGGCGCCAGCTGGGTCATGGCGCTCACCCCGAGGGCGCTCTCCAGCTTGCAGCCGAGCATCACCCGCAGCCCGGCGCGCCGGGCCAGCGTCACCGTCTCGCGGGCCGCGCGGAGGCCGCCGCACTTGACCAGCTTGACGTTGACCCCGCCCACCCGGCCGCGCAGCCGCCCGATGTCCTCGGGCCCGGCGCAGTCCTCGTCGGCGTACACCGGTATCGGGGACCGCTCGTGCACATAGCGCAGCGCGTCCGGGTCGCCGGGCGGGACCGGCTGCTCCAGGATCTCCACGCCGTGGCGGTGCAGGGTGCGGGCCACCTCCAGTGCCCGGTCCGGGCTCCACGAGCCGTTCCCGTCGACCCGGATACGGCCGCCGTACACCGAGGCGAGCACCCCGGCGCGGCTGCCGTCGTCCTCCGGGGTGAGCTTCAGCTTCAGCACCGGCCAGCCGGCCAGCTCCCGGGCCCGGGAGCGCAGTTCGCCGTCCGGGCAGGCGCCGATCGACAGGGCCGTCGGCGGCACCGGCAGCCCGGCCAGGCCCCACAGCCGGTGCAGGGGCTGCCCGCACGCCTTGCCGAGCAGGTCGTGCAGCGCCAGATCCACCGCGCACCGGGCGGCCGGCCCGATCCCGGCCCCGGCCAGTCGGTCCATGACCCGCCGCAGCTCGTACGGCGAGGAGACGTCCGCGAGCAGCGGGGCGCACGCGCCGACCTCTGCCGGATCGGCGCCGCGCGCGGTGCCGTACCCGCGCAGCCCCTCCCAGTCCAGCTCGACGACGGACTGCCGTACCTCCGTGGTCACACCCGTGTTGCTGGCGAACGGCTCCTTGAGCGCGATGGTCACCGCGCGGTGCGCGAATCTCATCCCAGCACCTCCTCGAAGGCCCCGACCAGGGCGCTGGCCTGCCGGAACGTCAGCTCCCGGAAGCCCTCCGGCTCCACCGGCACGGCCGGCTCGCGCGGCACCCCGTCCGAGGGGACACCGGTGCCCGGCCTGAACCGGCCGCGCAGGTACGGCGAGAGCCGCTCCCCGTGCTCACCGAGCCAGCCGAGCGCGGTCGCGTGGGCGGCGTCGGGCCGGGCCGCGCGCACCGTGCGGAACAGGTCCGCGAGCAGGTCGGCGTCGGCCGGGGAGGTGCTGGGCGGGCAGAGCATGAAGACCTGCGCGGGCAGCAGCACGAACGCCACCGGAGCGGCCTGCTCGAAACGGCGCACCAGCGGGGTGGTGATCGCCCGCAGCGAGCGGACCGTGGACCGGCGCGTCAGATAGCCGCCGCGCCGGGGCGGACAGCCGGCCATGGCCCGCGCCCCCCAGTGCACATGCGTGATGAAGGACGACTCCGGGGCGCCGGCCGGGCGGTCCGGGTGGTGGGTGTCCAGCAGGCCGAACAGCACGTTGGTCAGCTGCAGCGACATCACCGGCAGCACCGGCGGCAGGCCGGGCAGCTGCTCGAAGAAGGCCGCCGGGTCGGTCAGGGCCCGCACCAGCACCATCGCGGCCTCGGCGAGCGCGCGGGCGGACGGGTAGCGGTACCCGTCCAGCACGTATCCCGGGCCGTCCGCCGCCAGGTCGCAGCGGGCCACGTCGCCGTCCAGCCGGACCGCCTGGCTGATCAGCTCCGCCAGGCGGGTGCCCTGCTTCGCCGTGGCGTCGGCCTGCTCGATGAGCAGCGTGAGCATGTCCGTGACCAGCGGGCCGTGTTCGACCAGGACGGTGGCCCACTGCCGGAAGCGGTAGCCGGGGATGGTGCCCATCCGGCGCCAGTGCAGGTCGACGAGCGGCACCAGGCCGCCGTCGACCCCGGCCTGGGTCAGCGGGCAGAACAGCGGGCGGTCGCGGTCGCGCCGTACGAAGGCCCGCCCGTCCCAGGTGTACAGGTCGAGGGTGTCCCGCTTGCCCTGCTCGATCAGCGAGCCGGGCCGGTACCCCTCGTCGCCGCCCTCCGTGGCGGCCTCGGTGCGGGTGAAGCCGTAGATCAGCGGATAGCCGTGACCGCCGCCGCAGATCGCGGTGTTGAAGTCCATCGGGCCCGACCGGCCGAGCGCGATGTCCTCCCAGTTGCCGAGGTGCCCGGTGCGCGGCGGCAGCAGGTCGGGATCGCGGTGCAGCGCGTCCAGCAGCGCGCCGACCGGCACGTCCTGGGTGCCGAGGTGGACCGGGCTGAACGTCTTCTCGCCGGCCGCGAGCGCGTCCGCCCCGACGGCGGAGCGCAGCCCCAGCTCGTCCAGCAGCCGCCCGGCCGCCCGGCCCGGTCCGCCGCGGCCGACCGGCAGCCCCGCGCCGCTCACCGCGCCTCCTCGGTCCGCGGCCGGTGGGGCGGGTGGGTGCATGTCCGTGCGGCTCACCGCGCCTCCTCGGTCCGCAGCCGGTGGGGCGGGTGGGCGCATGTCCGTGTGGTTCACCGCGCCTCCTCGGTCCGCGGCCGGTGGGGCGGGTGGGTGCATGTCCGTGTGGTTCACCGCGCCTCCTCGGTCCGCAGCCGGTGCAGCAGGTGGGGCAGGGTGCCGCCCGCGCGTAGCACGTCCCACTCTCCGGCGTGCACGTCGACGCGCGCGGTGAAGGAGGCGGTGCCCGCGGTGACCTCCGCCGTGCCGGTCTCCCGGACGTCTTCCAGCGCCAGCCGGAACTCCTCGTGCCCGGTCAGCCCCAGATCCGCCCAGCCGCGGCCCTCGGGCAGCAGCAGCGGCAGAATGCCCATGGCGCACAGGTTGGCGCGGTGGATGCGCTCGAAGCTCTCGGCGAGGACCGCCCGCACCCCCAGCAGCCAGGGGCCCTTGGCCGCCCAGTCCCGGGAGGAGCCCATGCCGTAGGAGCGGCCCGCCAGCACGATCAGCGGGGTGTCCTCGGCGGCGTACCGGCAGGCCGCCTCGTACACCGGCAGCCGATCGCCGCTCGGCAGGTGCAGCGTCGTGCCGCCGCTGTCGCCCGTGCCCACCAGCCGGTTGCGCAGCCGGGGGTTGCCGAAGGCGCCGCGGGCCATCACCTCGTGGTTGCCGCGCCGCGAGCCGTAGGAGTTGAAGTCCCGCCGCCGCACACCGCGTTCGGCCAGGTAGCGCCCGGCCGGGGAGTCCGGGGCGATCGCGCCGACGGGGGAGATGTGGTCGGTGCTGACGTCGTCGCCGAGCGCGAGCAGCGCCCGCGCGCCGGTCAGCGAACCGGTGCGGGGGGCGGCGTCGGTGTACGCCGGGGGCCGGATGTAGGTGGAGTCCGGGTCCCAGGCGAACACCTCCGCGCGCGACGCCGGTACGGCGTCCCATGCGGCCCGGGCCGCCGGGTCCTCGGCGAAGACGCCGGGGGTGACGAACTCCGCCTCCAGCCGCCGCAGTTCCCCGTCGTCCGGCCACAGGTCGCGCAGCATCACCGGCTCGCCGCCCGGGTCAGTGCCCAGCGGTTCGCGGTCCAGGTCGGCGCGGACGTGCCCGACGAGGGCCAGCGCGACGACCAGGGCCGGCGAGGCCAGGTAACCGGCGCGGACCTGGGCGTGCACCCGGCCCTCGAAGTTGCGGTTGCCGCTGAGCACCGCCGCCACCGTCAGGCCGCCCTCGTCCACGGCCTCCCCGACGCCCTCGTTCAGCTGGCCGCTGCCGCCGTTGCAGGTCATGCAGCCGTACCCGGTGACATGGAAGCCCAGCTTCTCCAGGTCCGCGAGCAGCCCCGCCTCGCGCAGATACCGGGTGACGGCCCGGGACCCGGGCGCCAGACTCGTCTTCACATGCCCGGGAACGGTCAGACCCCGCTCGACGGCCCGCCGCGCCAGCACCCCGGCCGCCAGCATCGCCCTCGGGTTGGAGGTGCTGGTGCAGGAGGTGATGGACGCGATGACGAGATCCCCGTCCCGAACGCGGCCCGGGACCCCGGCCCGGGCGGCGGGCCCGGCCGGCCGGGGGGCGGCTGGAGCCTCGCCGGCCGCGGCACCGGGTTCGGCCTTGTCGCCGGTGCTGGTTCGAGCCGGGGCACCGGCGTCGGCCTCGGCCGTGGTCCCGGCCCCGGACGCGTCGTCGGCTCCGGAACTCGCCTCGCCCTGGTCCCGGGCCCCGGCCGGGCGCAGCGCCGCGAAGGACGCGGGGAGGTCGGTGAGTGAAATGCGCTGGTCGGGGCGGCTGGGGCCGGCCAGGTTGGGGCCCACCTCGGTCAGGTCGAACTCGATGACGCGGCCGAACCGGGGTTCCGGGGCACCGTCCTCGCGGAGCAGGCGCTGCCGGTGGCAGTACGCGGCCACGCGGGCCGCCTGCGCCTCCGTACGGCCGGTGCGCCGCAGGTAGTCGAGGGTCTCGGCGTCCACCGGGAAGAAGGCGGTCATGGCACCGTACTCGGGCGCCATGTTGGCGATCGTGCAGCGGTCCGGGGCCGACAGGGCGCCCGTCGCCGGGCCGGTGAACTCCAGCATCAGCCCGCGTACGCCCTCCCGGCGCAGCCGCTCGGTCAGCGCGAGGACGATGTCGGACGGCGAGGTGCCCGGACGCGGGGCGCCGGTCAGGCGCACACCCACCACGGCCGGCACGCGGACCGGCCGGGCCAGCCCCAGCAGCAGGGCCTCCGCCTCCAGCCCGCCGACCCCCCAGCCGAGGACCCCGAGCCCGTTGACCATGGTGGTGTGGCTGTCGGTGCCGATCACGGTGTCCGGGAAGAGCACACCGTCCGGGCCCTGCGCGACCACGGTCGCCAGCTGCTCCAGGTTGACCTGGTGGACGATGCCGCTGCCCGGCGGAACCACCCGCAGCCCGTCGAACGCCCCCTCGGCCCACTTCAGGAACGCGTACCGCTCGCGGTTGCGCTCCAGTTCCAGCGCCTCGTTGCGGGCCAGCGCGTCCGCCCGCCCCGCGAAGTCGGTCTGCACGGAGTGGTCGACGACCACGTCGACGGGCAGCGCCGGATGCACGAGGCCGGGCCGGTCCACCCGGTCGCGCAGCGCGGCGAGGTCCACCAGCAGCGGGATGCCGGTGTAGTCCTGGACCAGGATCCGCGCGGGCACGAACGGCATCTCCAGGCCCGGTTCCTCGCCCGCCGCGAGCCGCTTGCCGAGCCCGGCCGCCGCGGCGGGGTCACCCGCACGCAGCAGCGACTCCAGCAGCACCCGCCCGGTGTACGGGACGGCGTCCAGGTCGAAGCCCGCCCCCGCGGCGAACTCGGGCAGCCCGTACGGCTCCGCGTCCCGCCCGGCGAGCGGCGTCCCGGCCGGCGCCGTCATCGGCCCGCCGCCGTCCGGTCGGCGGGGTAGCGCAGGCCGCGCGGGCCGACGTACTCCAGCAGCGGCCGGATGAGCACGTTGTTGGACTGCTGCTCCAGGGCCTGCGCCACCCAGCCCGCGGTGCGGCCGACCACGAACAGCGGTACGGCGAGGTCGTCGGGCAGACCGAGCAGGCGGTAGGCGAGACCGGCGTACAGGTCCACGTTGGGCGCGAGACCGTAGCGGCCGTAGGGGCGCATCGCCTCGGCCACGGCGTCGAGGATGTCGAGCCCGCCGCTGTCGCCCCGCTCCCGGCTCAACTCCACGACCGTGTCGCGCAGATGACGTACCCGCGGGTCCTCGGTGCGGTACACGCGGTGGCCGAAACCCATCACCGGCTCGCCCCGGCCGCGCAGTTCGGCCACGTACTCGGCGGCCCGCTCGGGCGAGCCGACCTGGTCCACCAGCCGGACCACCCGCTCGGCGGCCCCGCCGTGCACCGAGCCGGCGAAGGTGGCTACGGCCGCGGTGAGGGCGGCCGTCATCCCCGCGCGCGAGCCGACGGCCACGCGGGCGGCGAACGCCGACGCGTTGGAGCTGTGGTCGGCGTGGACGATGAACCCCTTGTTGATGAACCGCACGGCCGCCGCCGTGGGCCGCTCCCCGAGCAGCGCGGTGAGGAAGGCGTCCGCGTACGAGGTCTCCTCCGCCGGGATCGACGGCTCCCGCCCGCTGCGGTAGGCGTGGTGGGCGGCGACGATCATCGGGATCCGGGCGATCAGCGCGATGCCGGTCTCCCGCGCCTCCTCCAGCGACTCGTCGGTGTCCGCCGGGCGCCGCGGGCCGAACGCGCCGAGCGCCGAGACACACGTGCGCAGCGCGTCCATGGGGTGGGCGCCGGCCAGCGAACGGGCCAGGTCGAGCACCGGCCGGGGCAGTTCCCGGGCGGCGCGCAGCTCCTTCTCGAACGCCGTCAGGGCGTCGGCGTCGGGCAGCCGGCCGTACACCAGGAGGTACGCCACCTCCTCGAAGGAGGCACGCCCGGCGAGGTCGTGGATGCTGTAGCCGCGGTACTCCAGGACGCCCTCGGCACCGTCGATGCGGGTGATGGTCGTCCGGTCGAAGCGGACGCCGTCCAGGCCCCGGTGCACGGTGTGCGCCTGCGGGGCTTCGGACGCGGACGCGGACAGCGGTGCCGGCGCCGTGCCGAGGGTGCTGCCCTCGGCGAACGCGCGGATCGCCGGCACCGAGCGCAGCGCGAGGGTGAGTTCGTCGTCGATCGTCACCCCGTACGCCGCTTCGAGCGCCGCCATCAGCGAGACGTGGCCGAGCGAGTCCCACTCCCGGATCGACTGGTATTCGAGGGCGCTGGTGACGCGGTCCTCGCCGATGCCCAGGGTGTGGGCGATGAGGGCGTCGACGCTGCTCATGGTTCCCCTCCTGTGTGGGGTCGTGTGCGGGGGTCGTGCGCGGGTGTCGTGGGCGGTGCCCGGCAGGCCGGCGGCGGTCGGCCGCGTGCGCTGACGGGACCGCGCCGGGACCGGAGCGTGCGGGACCGTGATGGGGCGGGGGTGCCGGGGCGGGGCTCAGCGGTGATCGGCCGTCTCCTCCGGCGGGGCGGGGCTCAGCGGTGGCCGGCCGTCTCCTCCGGCGGGGCGGGGCGGTCATCGGCCGAGTGCTCCCCGAGCCGGTCGCGGAGCGCGGCGCGGTCCACCTTGCCGTTGGCGTTGACCGGCATCTCCGCGACGACCCGCAGGGACTTCGGCACCATGTACGACGGCAGACCGGCGGCGCAGGCCGCGGCCAGCGCCTCGGTGTCCCCGGTGCCGGAGACCACCGCCGTGATCGCCTGGTCGCCCGGCGACAGCAGGCAGACCGCCTCCGTGGCCCCGGCCCGGCGCAGCACGGCCTCGATCTCGCCCAGCTCGACCCGGTGCCCGCCGACCTTGACCTGCTGGTCGTTGCGGCCGAGGCAGACGTACTGCCCGTCCAGGTGCCGTACCAGGTCGCCGGTGCGGTAGTAGGTACGGCCGTCGCGCTCGAAGTACCGCTCGGCCGTCAGCCCCGGCGCCCGCCAGTAGCCCGGCGTGGTCTGCGGGCCGGCCACGCACAGCTCGCCCGCCTCACCGTCCCCGACCACGGCCAGCCGCTCGTCCACCACCAGGGCGTGCAGCCCCGGGTACGCGCGCCCGATGGGCACGTTGTCGTGGACGCACGCGTCCGGCGACATCACCGGGTCCCAGCGGTGCACGGTGCAGGCGATGGTCAGCTCGGTCGGCCCGTACAGGTTCTCCACCGTGGAGTACGGCGCCGCCGCCTGCCACGCCTCGGCGGTGGCCCGGGGCAGCGCCTCCCCACAGAACAGGCTCCAGCGCAGGGTCGGCATGGTGCCCGGCCCCAGCACCCCGCGCCGGCGCAGCACGGCCGCCACCGACGGCACGGAGAACCAGACGGTGACGCCGTTGCGCTCCAGGTAGCGGAAGGGGGCGAGCAGCTCGATGGGGTCCATCGCGCAGACCGCCGCCCCGTTCTCCCAGGCCATGAAGAGGTCGAACACCGACAGGTCGAAGGTCTGGTCGAAGGTCTGGGTGAGCCGGTCGTCCGGGGTGAGCCGGTAGCGGTCCTGGTTGACGTCGAGGAACGCCCGGGCGTTGGCGTGGGTGACCGGCACCCCCTTCGGCACCCCGGTGCTGCCCGAGGTGAACAGCAGGTAGGCGGGGTCGTCCGGACCGGGCGCGGGCAGCTCGTCGAGCGGGGAGAACGCGGCCAGGTCCGCCGCGTCCAGCACCCGGTACCCGGCGAGGCCGGGCACGTCGGCCCGGCGGGCGTCCGGCAGCAGCACCACCGGCGGCTTCGGCAGCCGCGGCAGCAGCTCGGCGAGCTGGGGCGCGGAGGCGGCGTCCACCAGGACGGCGTCGACGTCCGCGCGTTCCAGCATGGTCCGGGTCCGCTCCTGCGGGAACTTCCGGTTGAGCGGGACGAACGCGGCGCCCGCGAACAGCGCCGCGGCCACGCCCAGGTAGGAGACCTCGCTGCGGTGGGCGAACACCCCGACCCGCTCGGGCCGGCGCCCGGCCGCGTCGACGAGGGCGGCGGCCCAGCGGCGCGCGGTGAGCGCGGTCTCCTCGTAGGTGTAGGCGCGGCGCCCGAGGGTCAGGGCGACGCGGCCCGGCTGGATGCTCGCGTGGTGGAGCAGGCCGGCGCCGAGACGCCGGTCGAGTGCTGTGGTCATGTCGGTCCGAACTGACGGTGACGGGAAGCCGGACAGACGCTAGCCGCGCCCCGGGCCGTCCGCGCCCTTGCGAGCGCACTGCTCCTTAAGCCAGCAAATCCCCTTCTGCGCACGGGCTTTGTGCTTCCGCCACGCAATCAACGCGCACAGTGAGCAGAATCGGCTTTTCGCGGTCAATTCCGTTTGTGCGCGCAAGCCCGCCCCGCCGGGACCGGGTGACCTAGCCTCGCCGGGACGAACCAGCGAGGAGTGCCCCCACCATGAGATCCCTCCTGCCGCCGCCCGGCCCCGCGCGACTCCTCGCGGTCATCACGATGGTGATGACACTGGGTCAGGGGCTGTGGATGGCGCTCAGCGCGATCTACGCCGTCACCGTGCTGCACCTGACGACGGGGCAGCTCGGCATCAGTGTGAGCGTCGCCGCCGCGATCGTCCTGCTGTGCAGCATCCCGCTCGGGCACCTGGCCGACCGGGCCGGACCGCGCACGGTCCAGATGTGGTCGTTCCTGGTGCTGACGGTACTGACCTGCGCGCTGCTGTTCGCCACCGACTTCTGGCCATATCTGGTCGTCGTCTCCCTGCAGGGCATCGCCTACCGGTCCGGCCGCAGCGCCCGCAAGGCCATGCTGGCCGGCCTCATCCCGTCGGCGAACCGGGTCACCGTGCTCGCCCAGATCCGGGCCGCCTCCAACGCGAGCGTGTCGGTCGGCGCGTGCCTGGCCGGCCTCGTCCTCGCCGTGGGCTCCCGCGCCGCCTACCAGGGGGCGGTGGGCTTCATCGCGCTCACCTTCCTGATCACCGGCCTGCTCACCATGAAGGAGCCGGCCGTGCCGCCGGTCCCGGCCTCGGCGGGTCCCGCCCTCGGGGTCCTGCGGGACGTGCCGTTCCTCAGCTTCGCCGCGCTGGACGGGCTGCTGACCACGCACGCCATCCTGCTCGACGTGGTGCTGCCGCTGTGGGTGCTGCGGCACACGGGCGCGCCGCGCTGGATGAGCGCGGTGATCCTGCTGGTCAACACCATCCTGGTGGTGACCGTGCAGACGTGGGCGGCGCGGGGCGCGGACGATCCGCGGTCGGCCGCCCGGGTGAGCCTCCAGGGCGCCGGCTGCGTGGCCGGCGCCTGCCTGGTGTTCGCGCTGAGCGACGGGGCGGCCCTGCTGCCGGCCTGCCTGCTGCTGGTGGTGGGCGCCGTCGGGCACGCGCTGGGCGAGGTGCGGCAGGCGGCGGGCAGCTGGGGCATCGCGTTCGAACTGGCCCCGGACCACGCCCAGGGCCAGTACCAGGCCACCCACGCCATGGGCGCCGACATCGGCAAGATGATCGCGCCGGCCGTCTTCACCTGGCTGGTCCTCGACCACGGGGCGCTCGGCTGGGTCGTGCTGGCCGGGGCGTTCGCCCTGCTGGGCGCGGCCATGCCGGCCGTCGTCGGCCGCGGCCTGCGCACCCGCGCCGCCGCGGGCGAGGGCGAGGGTGCCGGGAGCACGGCCGGCGAGGTGACCCCGGCTGGCTGAACGGCCCGCGCCGGCGCCGGGGACCGCCCGCCTCTCCGCCGGCGGGGCACGACGTACGAACTCCGAGTACACGTACGAATTGCGAGCACGACGTACGACTTCCGAGCACCACGTGCGAAAGGTGGGCAGCTGCGTCATGACCATGTGGAACGTCGCACCGCGCAGTGTGAACCTCCAGGGCGTCTGCCGGGTGGACCGGGCGAACGGATGGGCCGTCGGCGACGGCGGCATGATCCTGGCCACGCGCGACGGCGGCAGCCGCTGGACGCCCCAGGGGGACACCGACAAGGACCTGCGGGCGGTCGCCTTCGCCGACACCCGGCGCGGCTGGGTGGCCGGACGCGACGGCACGATCCTGCGCACCGACGACGGCGGCGCGCACTGGCACGGCCAGGACTCCGGCACCGAACGCAACCTCTACGGCATCGCGTTCGCCCCGTCCGGACGCACCGGCTGGGCCGTCGGCGACGGCGGCACCGTCCTCGTCTCGCGCGACGGCGGGGTGAGCTGGCAGCCGCAGACCGCCCCGGCCGCCGCGCACTTCACGCGCTGCTTCGCCCTGGACGACGAGGCGGCCTGGATCGCCGGCAAGAAGGGCCACGTCCTCGCGACCACCGACGGCGGCGTCACCTGGACGCTCCAGCACACCGGCACCGACGCCGACCTGCGTGGTGTCTTCGCGCTCGACCGCGACCTGTGCTGGGCCGTGGGCCGCGGCGGCACCGTGCTGTGGAGCACCGACGGCGGCACCACCTGGAACCACGGTGACAGCGGCACCGAACTGGACGTCTACGGGCTGTGGGCGGCGTCCGACGGGCGCACGGTCCGCGTCTCCGGCGACGACGGCATGATCCTCGCCTCGGACGACGGCGGCCGCACCTTCACACCGCGGACCAGCGGCACCGGCAAGGACGTCGTCACGCTCGCCTTCACCGCGGACGCGCTGCGCGGCTGGGCCGCCGGCGACGACGGCCTCGTCCTGGCCACCGAGGACGGCGGCCGCAGCTGGCACCCGCAGCTCAACGGCATGCACAAGGACCTGGTGGGCGTGCACGGCGCGGGCCCGGTCCGCTGGGTGAGCGGCCAGGACGGCACGGTGGCCGTGACGACCGACGGCGGCGCCTCCTGGCAGAGTGGCACCGCCGCCGACCCGGCGGGCGCCGCCTGCCTGTTGTGGGGCGTGCACGGCCTCGACGACGGGCTGCACGCCTGGGCGGTGGGCGAGTCCGGCACCGTTCTCGCCACCGCCGACGGCGGCGCGACCTGGCAGCGCCGGGACGTCCCGACCGGCGCCGCGCTGCACGCCGTCCACCTCGCCGGACCGGCCGGCTGGGCGGTCGGCGAGTCCGGTACCGTCCTCGCCACCGCCGACGAGGGCCTGACCTGGCAGCTTCGGGACACCCCGGCCACGGCCCACCTGCACGCCGTGCACGGCACGGCCGACGGGCGGCACGCGTGGGCGGTGGGGGAGTTGGGCACCGTCCTCGCCACGGCCGACGGCGGCGCCACCTGGCGGCTGTGCGACACCCCGGCCGGCACGCCCACCCTGACCGGCGTGCACGCCGTGGACGCCGGCACGGCCTGGGCGTCGGGCCGCGCCGGCACGCTCCTCGTCACCCACGACGGCGGCACCACCTGGGAACACCGCGCCGGCGGCACGGACACCGTGCTGTGGGGTGTCGCCTTCACCGCGTCCGGCGAACACGGCTGGGCGGTGGGCGACTCGGGCACCGTCCTCGCCACCTCCGACTCCGGAGCCACCTGGCACACCCAGGACGCCGCCGTCGCCAACAACCTCAAGGGCGTGTGGGCCGCACCCGACGGCAAGGGCGTCACCGCCGTCGGCGACGGCGGACTGGTCCTCGGCAGCGAGGACGCCGGGCGGGCCTGGCGGGCGCACGTCTCCGGCACCGGCAAGAACCTCTACGGCGTGCACGTCTTCCCCGACGCGAGCGGCGGCTGGATCGTCGGCGACGGCGGTACGGTCCTCTCCTCCCGCGCGGGCGGACGGTGGACCCCGCGGCCCCCGGGCGTCGCCACCAACCTGTACGGCGTCGCGGCACCGGACCCCGACCGGGCCTGGGTGGCCGGACGCGGCGGCACCGTGCTGGCCACCCGGGACGCGGGCGCCACCTGGCGGGCCCAGCGGACCGGCACCATCAAGGACCTGCTGTCGGTGCACGTCCGCCCGGACGGCCGCACCGGCTGGGTCGTCGGCGACCAGGGCACGATCCTGCACACCGGCGACGGCGGGCAGACCTGGCGCCCCCAGGCCGGCGGACCGGGCGAAGCCGCCCTGTGGGCCGTGCAGTTCGCCGACGACCGCACCGGCTGGGCGGTGGGCGCGGGCGGCACCGTGCTCACCACCGACGACGCCGGCCGCACCTGGCGGCCGCAGGACAGCACAACCACCGCCGACCTGATCGGCCTGTGCGTCCTCGACCGGCACACCTGCTGGGCCGTCGGAGACGACGGCACCGTCCTCGGCAGCCACGACGCCGGCCACACCTGGCACCGCCGGACCACCGGCACCGTCCAGAGCCTCAACGCCGTGCACTTCTCACCCGACGGCCGCACCGGACGGGCCGTCGGCCGCAGCGACACCGTGCTGCTCTCCGACGACGGCGGCGAGACCTGGCGCACCGCCACCACCGGCTCGGGCATGTCCCTGTGGGCCGTGCACGTCGCCTCCCCGCTGCGCACCTGGATCGTCGGCGACGAGGGCACAGTACTGTCGACGCCGGACGGCGGCGCCACCTGGGAACAGCACTTCTACAGCCCGGAGAAGGACGCGGCCGCGCGTCCGCAGCGACAGCAACGATGAACAGGGGAGACATGGCAGACGTCAACGAAGCCGCCGACCTCGATTTCGCGGACATCCCGACCACCACCCTCGCCGACGTCCTGGGCCGCGAGAAGGTCATGGACATCGGCATCCGCCCGCTGTGGCAGCCGGTGCCGCGCATCGCCGGACCGGCGTTCACCGTGCGGTGCCCGGTCGGCGACAACCTCATGCTGCACGTGGCCATCCACCGCGCCGCGCCGGGTTCCGTCATCGTCGTCGAGTCGGGCGACCTGGACCACGCGCTGGCCGGCGGCAACGTGTGCGCGGTCGCGCGGCGCCGGGGCGTCGTGGGCTTCGTCGCGGACGGCCTGATCCGCGACCTCGGCGAGGTCCGCGAGATGGCCTTCCCCGTCTTCGCGCGCGGCGTGATCCCCATCCCTGGCGGCAAGAAGGCCGTCGAACCGCTCAACACCGAGGTCCGCTGCGGCGGGGTGGCGGTGAACGCCGGCGACATCGTGGTCGCCGACGAGGAGGGCGTCGTGGCCGTCCCCGCGCAGCGCGCGGCGGAGGTCATGGCGGCGGCCCGGGCCAAGCTGGCCAAGGAGGCCGGTGAGAGCCTCGACGCCTGGGAAGAGGCCCACCGCACCCGCATCGACAAGATCCTGCGCGACCAGGGCTTCGAGGGCTGAGAGGTCCGCCCGCGCCGCGCCCCCGCGCCACGCCCCCTCGCCCCGGCGGCGGGCCGGGTGCGCGGGGCGGCGGCCGGGGCGCGGCCGTCCCGGCCGCGCCCCACGGATCACTCCCCGTGCCCCCCGGCCGTCCCGTCCTCCCACGGCTCCTCGCGCAGCGGCAGCGGATCCGTCACCCAGCCGGCCGCCAGCACCAGCCGCGAGTGGCGCTCCAGGGCGAGGAAGCCGAACGGCCGGTCGAAGCGGGCCTCGACCGTGGTGGTGAGGTAGCGGACGGGAGGGGGCATGCCGCCGGGGACCGCGGCGAACGCCGTCACCGCGGCCGCCCGGAAGCCCAGCGCCCCGAACCGGGCCATGGCCGCCTGCTCGGCCGCCCCCACGGCCAGCGGAGACGCGCTGACGCCGGGGAAGTGGCCGCGGCTGTCGTCCCGCGCCGTGGTCAGCCCGAACAACCGGTGCAGCGCCAGCAGATCGTGGCGCGCCGTCATGTCGTACGCCACCGTCGTGACGTCGAGCAGGGGCCGGTCCGGGGTCGTACTGCGCCCCCTGCACACCGTGAGTCCCGGTCCCGCCTCGCCGTGGGGGAGCAGCGGGCCGGACACGACCGGGTGCGCGCCCGCGAGGACACCGACGCCCGCGCCCAGCACCTGGCCCGGTGTCATCCCCTCCTCGCCGAGCAGCAGATGGACGTCGAGGGCGTTGTCGCCGAGCACCTTCAGCTCGGTGACGTGGCCGTGCGGGGTGGCGGCCACGCCGATCCGGTCCAGCACGGCGGAACGGCGCCACAGGCCCTGCCGCTGCGTGATGGCCCAGGGCTCGTACGCCGTGTCGAGCGCGACCTCGTCGAACGGGCTCAGCCACCGCGTGCGCAGCGCCAGCGCGTTCGCGAGGACCAGTCCGACGTTCGCCGTCGACGCCACCGGCATCCGCTCGATCAGGCCGCCGGTACGGGCCTTCGCCCAGGCGTCCAGGGCCCGCCGGTCCGTCGCCTCGTCCCCGGTGAGCACGCCGTGCGCGTCGGCCGGAAGCCCCGCCGACCAGGCCTCGCGCAGTTCCAGGGTCCTCCTGGTCCACAGGCCCACGGCGCTGTCCAGACCGCGCGTCGCCCCCAGTCCGGCGAGCAACTCCCGTGCCGCGTCGGCCGCGCGGTCCGCGGGCAGGCCCAGTGCCTCCGCCAACTCCGCGCGCGCCGGGCCCGCAGCGCCGTCCGCGAGGAATCCCAGCAGCGGCCACACCCCGGCCGCCGAGAACACCGTGCCGCCGTCGCCCGCGGTCGCCGCCCAGCGCGCCGTGAGTCCGTTGACCGCCCGGACCGTGGCTGTCCCCACCCGCATTTCGCCCCCGTTCCCCGGAGGGACACGGTACCGGCGTCCGGGCCGGGGCAGGGGGTGCCATGGAGGTGTGATCGCGGCTATAAGCGGAAAGAAGTGCCTGCGTAAAGCCCTCCGGGGGCGCATGTCATCACATCGAGTGATTCTCTGGCCTTTGCTTGCATGGCCAACCCACGGTTGCCACGCTGTTGCTGTCTGTACAACCTGATGGGAGCGGCCCGTGACATTCGGTGAGCAGCCGGCGTACCTGCGCGTCGCGGGTGATCTCCGCAAGAAGATCGTCGACGGTTCACTGCCGCCCCACACACGCCTCCCCTCGCAGGCCCGCATCCGCGAGGAGTACGGCGTCTCGGACACCGTCGCGCTGGAGGCGCGCAAGGTGCTGATGGCCGAGGGGCTGGTCGAGGGCCGTTCGGGGTCGGGGACCTATGTGCGCGAGCGGCCCGTGCCGAGGAGGATCGCCCGCTCCGGATACCGGCCGGCCGCCGGGGCCACACCGTTCCGCCAGGAGCAGGCCGACGCCGGGGTGCGAGGCACCTGGGAGTCCAGCAGCGAGCAGGCCGAGGCCGGGGTCGCCCTCGCCGACCGGCTGGGCATCAGACCCGGTGACCGGGTGATGCGCACCAAGTACCTGTTCCGCGAGGCCGGTGAGCCGATGATGCTCTCCACCTCCTGGGAGCCGCTCGCCGTCACCGGCCGCACCCCGGTGATGCTGCCCGAGGAGGGGCCGCTCGGCGGCATGGGTGTCGTCGAACGCATGCGCGCCATCGACGTCATCGTGGACAACGTCACCGAGGAGGTCGGCGCCCGTCCCGGCCTCGCCGAGGAACTCCACCTGCTGGGAGGCGTCCCCGGACACGTGGTCCTGGTGATCCAGCGGACCTACTTCGCCTCCGGGCGTCCCGTCGAGGCGGCCGACGTGGTGATCCCGGCCGACCGGTACCGGGTGGCGTACCACCTGCCCGTCAAGTGAGCGCCGCGCGGGCCGACCGGAACCGTGTCACCCGCGTGAGGTAGCGCACACACCGCGCACCCCCTTCTCCGCCGCACCCGTGCGCGACCCCGCCCAGGGTCCCACCGGGCCGCTGGAATCCAGCCGTTCTCGCAGGTGGCCCGCCGTCCCTCCGTCATGCCTCCGCTGAAGGCAGCGGGGTGGGAGACGGCGCATTCGGTCACGTGCGCCCCCACTGTTCTGGCTGGTTGCGTACCTCTTTGTGAAAAGGCGTATTCGCTCCGTAAAGGTTGGGCGTACGCTCGGGCATATGCGGATTGGGGTTTCCTTAGGCCGGACGGGGCGGGGGCCCGGGGGAGGGTGGGGCGGTGCGAGAAGGAACGGTGGGGGCGATGAGTGAGAGCACGGTCTCGCTGCCCTGGCTCGTGATACGGCAGGACGACAACGGCAACCGCTACCGGGTCGGCCGGTACGCGACACGAGCCGAGGCCCAGAGAATCGCCGACAGCCTCGACGACCGGGGCCACAAACAGCTCTACTGGGTCGAGCGAATCCCCCACAACGGAGAAAGCCGAAACTGACGGGACCGCGATAGGAACCGCTGCTGACCGTCGCGCCCCGCCCGGAACCGGATGCGGGCCGGGGCCGCTCGGCGACCCGGGCGGTGTCGGTGGCCAGGGCGTGGGCGCCCGGGCTGTGGGCGCAACCGGGGTGTGCGGCGCTGCCGTAGGCTCCGCCTCATGACGGAACGGATCGTGGTGGTGGGAGCCGCCCTGCTCGACGCCGGCCGCCTGCTCGCCGCGCGCCGCAGCGCGCCCCCCGAACTGGCCGGACGCTGGGAGCTGCCGGGCGGCAAGGTCGAGGCCGGTGAGCGGACCGAGGACGCGGTCGTACGCGAACTCCGGGAGGAACTCGGCGTCGAGACGGAAGCCGTCGAGCGTGTGCCGGGGGAGTGGCCGCTGAAGCCGCCGTACGTCCTCCAGGTCTGGACCGTCCGCCTGCTCCCCGGGTCGGCGGCGCCCCGCCCCCTCCAGGACCACGACGAGCTCCGCTGGCTCACCCCCGCCCAACTCTGGGACGTGCCCTGGCTCGACCAGGACGTCCCGGCCGTCCGCGAGGTCGCCGCCCGCCTCGCCGCGCAGGCGTACTGAGCGCACCGCCGGCGGGTGCCGAACCCGTCGTACGCCGTTCGCGCCACAGTGTGCCCCGTCGCGCGGTACTGTGCCCCGAATATCGGGTATGTGCCCATTAATCCCATGAAAACGGACATGGGTGGGCCGGCCGGCCAGGGAAGTGATCGGCGTGATCGACACCGAAGGCGACTGCGCCGAGTGGACGTTCCCCGCGGAACCGGGTGCCGTGCGCTCCGCCCGGGTCGTCGTCCGCGACCAACTGCGCGGCTGGGACCTGGACGGCCTCGCCGATCTGACGGCCCTGCTGGTCAGCGAGCTGGTGACCAACTCCCTGCGGCACGCGACCGGGCCCATCGGCGTACGGCTGGTCCGCCCCGCCGCAGTCGCCGACGCACTGCGCGTGGAGGTCTCCGACCCGCTTCCCGACCCGCCGCGCGAACGCGTCGCCCACCCCGAGGACGAGGGCGGACGCGGCCTGCAACTGGTCGCCGGCGCCTCCCGGAGCTGGGGCACCCGGCCCGGCACGAACGGCAAGACCGTGTGGTTCGAGCTGGCGCTCCCGGGGTGAGAATCGGCCGCCCTCCCGGCCCGGACGCGCTGTCACGGACGTCCGCGGACCGTCCCCGGCGCGCACCGGGCCGGCAACAAGGTCCACAACAGGGACCCCGTAGGAGATTCGAGGGCGTGTTCCCTGGTTAGAAGACTGGAAGTGTTGTCGCGGCACGGTCCGAAAAAAGCCTGGACCGAGCTGTGATCGTGAACACCGTGTCGTGCGGCCCCGTAGTGCTGGATACTGCGGGCAGCCGCCTTTCGGTGACCGGTACCGGACGCGGTGAGCTGGAGGGGACGGTTCGCGTGAGCGAGATACCAGCGAAGGCCACGGAGTCCGAGGACCCGTCGGACGGCGCGAGGACGCGGGCCGCGGAGGCTGCCGCGGCACCCGGCGAGGCCATGTGGCAGAGCAGTCCGCCCGGCTCGATCTACGACTACATCAAGGTCGCCTCGTTCGCGATCGGCTCCGACGGCCTCGTCGAGCAGTGGAGCCTGCGCGCCGAGCAACTCTTCGGCATCCCCGCCGAACGCGCCGTCGGCACGGACCCCATAGAGGCGTTCATCGACCCCGACCTGCGCGAGCGCGGCCAGCGCAAGATGGCCGAGATCCTCGACGGCCGGGAGTGGACCGGGGTCGTCCCGTTCCGGATGCCGGACCGGCCCGACGGACAGCGCGGCGAGGAAGGCCTCGCCGAGGTCTACGTCATGCCGACCCGGACCGCAGAGGGCGAGAAGGCCGCCGTCTGCATCGTCGTCGACGTCCGCACCCTGCGCAGCATCGAGACCGACCTCGCCGCCTCACAGGCCATATTCGGCCAATCCCCGTTCGGCTTCCTGCTGATCGACCCGGACCTGCGGGTGCGCCGCGCCAACATGCGGTTCGCCTCCATCTTCGGCGGAACCCCCGACGACCACCGCGGCAAGGGAGTTCACGACTACCTGCCGCGCGGCGAGGCCGAGCGGGTTTCGGCCACGCTGCGGCGGGTCCTGGAGACCGGCGACTCCATCACCGACATGCACGTCACCGGGTACGTCCCGGGCTCCGACGAACGCCGGCACTGGTCCGTCAACCTCTACCGCGTGCACAGCGGCAGCGGCCGGCCCATCGGCATCGCCTGGCTCGGCACCGACATCACCGCCCGCCGCGCCGCCGCCCGCGAGGCCGCCGCCGCCCGCCGCAACCTCGCCCTGCTGAACGACGCCGGCGCCCGCATCGGCAACTCCCTCGACCTGGAGACCACCGCCCGGGAACTCCTCGACGTCGTCGTCCCCGGCTTCTGCGACCTCGCCACCGTCGACCTCTACCAGGGACTGCTGGCCGGCGACGAGAACCCGCCCGGCCGCGCCGACGGCAGCGCGGAACTGCGTCGCGTCGCCTTCGCCAGCGCCGTGTCCGACGCGCCCTTCAGCGCCTCCGGGGAACCGGTCAGGGTCGGCGCCGTCCACCACTACCCCTTCAACTCGCCCTGCGCGGACGCCCTGCGCACCGCCCGCCCGCAGCGCATCCCCGCCGAGGAGGGCGGGCTCGTGCAGTCCACGCTGGCGGTGCCGATGGTCGCCCACGACACCGTCGTAGGACTCGCCCAGTTCTCCCGGACCAAGGGCAGCGAACCGTTCGGGGACCGCGACCGGGACCTCGCCGTCGAACTGGCAGCGCGCGCCGCCGTCTGCATCGACAACGCGCGCCTGTACCGCCGCGAGCACGAACGCGCGTTGATACTGCAACGGTCCCTGCTGCCGCCCGGCGACCCGGAGGCCTCCGGCCTGGACATCGCCTGCCGCTACCTCCCCGGCAACGCGGCCACCGAGGTCGGCGGCGACTGGTTCGACGTCATCGAACTCCCCGGCCACCGCACCGCGCTCGTCGTCGGCGACGTGATGGGCCGCGGCCTGCGCGCGGCCGTCGCCATGGGCGAACTCCGCACAGCCGTACGCACCCTGGCCCTGCTCGACCTGGAACCGGCGGAGGTCCTCTCCGCGCTGGACGAGATCGCCCGCGGCCTCGGCACCCCTGGGGGTCCCACCCAGGCTTTCGGCTCTGGGGGAGGCGTCCAGCAGGCCACCCGCACCGCCCGCCAGCCCCGCGACGCCGACCTGTCCGAGGTCTACCTGGCCACGTGCGTGTACGCCGTCTACGACTCGGTGACCCGGCGGTGCACCTTCGCCAACGCGGGCCACCTGCCGCCCGTCCTGGTCGAACCCGGCGAGGCCGCGCTCATGCTCGACGTGCCGCCCGGGATGCCGCTCGGCGTGGGCGGCGAACCCTTCGAGGAGGTGGAGGTCGAACTCCCCGAGGGCGCCCTCCTCGCCCTCTACACCGACGGCCTGGTCGAGTCCCGCGACCACCCCCTGGACGAGGGCCTCCAGGCGTTCGTGGGGGCACTCACCGACCCCGCCCACCCCTCGACCCCGGCGTCGGCGTCGCACACCGCCACCCACCGCGACCTGGAGGACGTCTGCGACCACGTCCTCAACACCCTCGACACCCACCACGGCGAGGACGACATCGCCCTGCTCATGGCCCGCGTCCAGGGCCTGCCCGCCGAGTCCGTCGGCGACTGGACGCTGCCCCGCGAACCCCGCAGCGTGGGCCGCGCCCGCGAGTACGCCCGCGCACAACTCCTCGGCTGGGACCTGGAGCCCCTCGTCGACACGACGGAACTCCTCGTCAGCGAACTGGTCACCAACGCCCTGCGCTACGGCGAGGGCGAGATCAGACTCCGCCTCCTCCTCGACCGCACCCTGGTCTGCGAGGTCTGGGACTCCGGCCTGGTCCAGCCCCGCCGCCGCCGCGCCCGCGACACCGACGAGGGCGGCCGCGGCCTCCAACTCGTCGGCCTCCTCAGCGCCGCCTGGGGCTCCCGCCGCACCCCCCGAGGCAAAACAGTCTGGTTCGAACTTCCCCTCCCCGGAGCAGAAACCACCCTGACAGACCCGGCGGAGGCGTTGCTGAGCCTGTTCTGACCAACGGCCAGGGCGGCGCCCCACAGGGGCGCGGGGCTGTGTCTATGTGCGGCTCCGCCGCGTGGGCGCGACCAGCCCCGACGGCGCAGCAGCCGAACGACGACCCTACGGCTCCGGCGGCTCGGGAAGCCCACGGCGCCCCCGTGTCCCCGGCCCCCCAAAACTCGCCGGCGGCCCCCCATCGCCCTCCTCGGCCAGCAGAACCCCGCCCAGAACTGCCCCACCCGCCCCGACGGAGTCAGCCCCGCCCCCGGCATACGGATTCCCGTGCGCCCGCACGTCCAGCTCCGCGAGCTCCCGCGCCCGACGGGCGAGAACGTCAACCTCATCGACCCGCCCCGCCGCCCCCACCCCCCGCGCCGCCTCCGCGAGCAGCGCCCGCGCCTCCGCCCCCACCGCCCCCCGATGCACCGTGACGAACTCCTCCGCCCCCGCGACCGCACTCCGTGCCACCAGCAGCGCCGCCGCCTCCACCACCCCGGACGCCCCTGTCTCCAGCCGTTCGACCGCCCGCGCGATCCGGCGCAGCGCGTCCAACGGGTCGTACGGCCCCCCGGTCAGCTCCTCCCGTACGGCACCCAGCACGCCGTCGGCGCGGGCGAGCCGGGCGTGCAGCTCACCGGGGGCCAGGGACGCCGGCGCACCCCCCTTCCGCGCCGCCGCGATCTCCGCCTCCCCGCCCGTCAGCGCCGCCGGCACCAGTGCGGCGGCCTCCCGCAGCTCGGCCGCGAGCCGCTCCACCGCGCCGACGAGCACCCCGGCCTGCGCGACAGCGCCTTCCGCGGCGCGCAGATCCCGGGCCGCGCGACGGAAGTCACCGGAGTCGGCGCTCTGCCGGGCGGCGTTGAGATGGGTGGTGGCGAACACCAGCCGGTCCTGGGCCTGTTCGACGTACCCGGTGACGGCGGCGACCCCCGAGGGCCCGAACCGCCGGCGCAGCTCCACCTCGGTCTCCCGGGCGTGCGCCGTCCGCACGGTCAGCTCCCTGAACCGCCCTTCGCAGACCTCCAGTGCCGCCCCCACGTCCTCGACCAGCCCCCGGAGCCGGTCGAGACCGTCCGCCTCCGCGTCCAGCAGCCGCCCCGCCTCCGCACACCGCCCGACGACACCCACCAGCGCCTGCCGACGGACAGCAGGGTCCTCGGGTGTGCCTTCCTCGTAGCGCCGCCATATCGCGAACGCGGCCGACAGTTCGGTCCCGGCGCTCCGCAGAGCGTGCCGGTACGGCTCGGTGTCCGCGTCGCCGAACCGCTCGGACACGAAGGACAGTTCCTCCCGGCTGGTGCGCACGCAGTCGTCGGCGAGGACCAGCGCGGCCCGGGCCTGCCGTTCGGACTCGGCGGGGGTGGGGGTGGCGGGCCGCGCGGACACGAGCCCGGGGGTCGTCCTGGTCCGGGCCCGCCGGGTGCGCCGCAGGTAGCCGTATCCGGCCAGCACGCCGGCCGCGGCGACCACGGCGACGGGCAGGACGTAGTCGGTACCGGACGTCTCGTCGTGCCGTGGTGCGGCCGCACCGGCGACCGGCCCCGCCGCGGCGACGGGAACCGGATCTTGGGCGCTGATCGTCATCACCGGCAACACCAGCCACCCGGCTCCGACGACGACACCCAGTGCGGCACACCGGGACCGGCCCCGGAACTGGGAGGACGTCACATTCCGGAGCGTATGACCAGCCAGACGCCACCGCGACCGGGACGGATACGCGCGGGGGACAAGCAGCGAAGGGAGACGCAATGGACAAGGAAAGGTCACCCGCACCCGCCGAGGGGAAGAAGCCCCCACCCGCACCCGCCGACGGCGAGCAGCCCCCGCCAGGGCCACCCGCACCCGACGACGACCGCCGCATCCCCGCCCACCCACCCGCACCCGCCGACGGCGAGCAGTCCCCACCGGGGCCACCCGCACCCGACGACGACCGCCGCATCCCCGCCCACCCACCCGCACCCGCCGACGGCGAGCAGTCCCGGCCAGGGCCACCCGCACCCGACGACGACCGCCGCATCCCCGCCCACCCACCCGCACCCGTCGACGGCGAGCAGTCCCCGCCAGGGCCACCCGCACCCGACGACGACCGCCGCATCCCCGCCCACCCACCCGCACCCGCCGACGGCGAGCAGTCCCCGCCAGGGCCACCCGCACCCGACGACGAAAGCGGCACGGGTGGTGCGGGTGGGAACGAAAAGCGCGCCGAAGGCGAAGCCGAGGCGACCCGCCCCCGGCGCCGAGCGCGCCGAGCGCGCCGAGCGCGCCGAGCGCGCCGAGCGCGCCGTACCCTCCTCGCCGCACTGCTCGCCCTCCTCCTCCCCCTCCTCACCGCCGAAACCGCCCTCCGCCTCAACTACACCGGCGACCCGAAACCCGGTACACACACCCGCCACCGCGACGCCCTCTGGCTGGGCCACGCCTGGGTGGACGGCCGGAAGACCGACAAGGACGTCACGAAGCTCGCGCACCGCCTGAGAGACACCGGCATCACGAACCTGTACGTCCACGCGGGCCCCCTCGAACACGACGGAACGCTCCCGAAGTCGGCGTACAAGAACGCACCATGGCTGATATCGGCCCTGTACCGCGAACTCCCCGGAGTCCGGGTCCAGGCCTGGCTCGGCGATGTGCTCGCCACCGAGAGCCCCGACGGCATGCACCTGGAGCGCAAGGCCACCCGGGACGCGATCGTCGCCTCGGCGAAGGACATCCTCGACGCCGGCTTCCAGGGCACCCACTTCGACCTGGAGCCCCTCCACTCAGGCGACCGGAACTACCTGGACCTCCTCGACCGCCTGCACGCCCTCACCCACTCCCGGCACGCCCTGCTCTCCGTCGCCGCCCACCAGATCGACCCGCTGCCCGCGTTCCACTCCTTCTGGGGCACGACCACCGGCCACCCCAAGTGGTGGTCGCAGGCCTACTTCGGGCAGGTGGCCCGCAGGGTCGACCAGATCGCGGTGATGTCGTACGACACCATGCAGCCGCTGCAGAGCCTGTACGGCGGATACGTCGCCGAGCAGACCAGCCTCGCCCTGGAGGTCACCCCGAAGAGCACCGACCTGCTGATGGGCCTGCCCTTCTACCACGAGAACCGGTTCGGCCACTGGGGTCACGCGGAGACCGTCCCGGCCGCCGTGCGCGGCGTACGCCTCGGCCTGTCCCGCACCGATGCGGACCGGGCCCGCTTCGGCGTCGCCCTGTACGTGGACTTCGCGGCGACCGAAGCGGACTGGCGGGCCTACCGGGACGGCTGGGTCAGCGGCGCCTGATCTTCGAGCCCAGCCACACCAGCGGGTCGTACTTGCGGTCCGCGACCCGCTCCTTCAGCGGGATCAGCGCGTTGTCCGTGATCTTGATGCCCTCGGGGCAGACCTCCGTGCAGCACTTGGTGATGTTGCAGTAGCCGAGCCCGTGGTCGTCCTGGGCGGTGGCCTTGCGGTCCAGGCCGGTGTCCGCCGCCGCGTCCAGCGGGTGCATGTCCAGCTCGGCGATCCGCATGAGGAAGCGGGGGCCGGCGTAGGCCTCCTTGTTGTCCTCGTGGTCACGGACGACGTGGCACACGTTCTGGCACAGGAAGCACTCGATGCACTTGCGGAACTCCTGCGAGCGGTCCACGTCCTCCTGCATCATCCGGTACTCCCCGGGCCCCACCCCGGCCGGCGGCACGAACGCGGGGACCTCACGGGCCTTGGTGTAGTTGAAGCCGACATCGGTCACCAGGTCCCGGATCACCGGGAAGGTGCGCATCGGCGTCACCGTGATGGTCTCGTCGCGCTCGAACACCGACATGCGGGTCATGCACATCAGCCGGGGCCGCCCGTTGATCTCCGCCGAGCACGAACCGCATTTGCCGGCCTTGCAGTTCCAGCGGACGGCGAGGTCGGGGACCTGGGTGGCCTGGAGCCGGTGGATGATGTCGAGGACGACCTCGCCGTCGTTCACCTCGACCTCGAAGTCCTCCAGGCCGCCGCCCTCGTCGTCGCCCCGCCACACCTTGAAGCGGGCCTCGTAGCTGCTCATTCGTACAGCTCCTCTTCGGCGAGGTACTTGACCAGCTCCTCCTTCTCGAAGAGGGCGAGCAGGTCGGCGCGGACGGGATCGGTGGTCTCGCGGGTCAGGGTGATCTGGCCGCGGCGCGGGTCGGTGGCGGCCAGGCCGCCGGTCGGGTCGGTGAGGGTGCACAGCAGGTTCACGTTGCGCCAGGCGCGGTCCATCCCGGAGAAGTCCTCGCGGGTGTGGCCGCCGCGCGACTCGGTGCGCTCCAGCGCGGCCCGTGCCACGCACTCGCTGACCAGCAGCATGTTCCTGAGGTCCAGGGAGAGGTGCCAGCCGGGGTTGAACTGCCGGTGCCCCTCCACCCCGGCCCGGCGCGCCCGGACCCGCAGCGCCGCCAGCCGCTCCAGCGCCTCGGACATCTCGCCCTCGCGGCGGATGATGCCGACCAGGTCGTTCATGGTCTGCTGGAGTTCCTGGTGCAGGGTGTACGGGTTCTCGGGCGGGCCCTCCTCGCCCTCGGTCTCCGCCGAGAACGGGCGCAGCGCCTCCGCGGCGGCCGTGTTGACCTGGGCGTCGTCCACGGGCGGCCGTTCGTACGCCAGTCCCTGCGCGTACTCGGCGGCGTGCCAGCCCGCCCGGCGCCCGAAGACCAGCAGGTCGGACAGCGAGTTCCCGCCGAGCCGGTTGGAGCCGTGCATGCCGCCGGCGACCTCACCCGCCGCGTACAGCCCCGGCACCCCGCGCGCGGCGGCCGTGTCCGACTCGACGGCGATGCCGCCCATGACGTAGTGGCAGGTCGGCCCGACCTCCATCGCCTCCGCGGTGATGTCGACGTCCGCCAGCTCCTTGAACTGGTGGTACATCGACGGCAGCCGGCGCCGTACGACCTCGGCGGGCATCCGCGTGGACACGTCCAGGAAGACCCCGCCGTGCGGCGAGCCGCGCCCCGCCTTCACCTCGGCGTTGATGGCGCGGGCCACCTCGTCGCGGGGGAGCAGCTCCGGTGGGCGCCGGTTGTTGTCGGGGTCGTCGTACCAGCGGTCGCCCTCGTCCTCGGACTCGGCGTACTGCTCCTTGAAGACGTCCGGGACGTAGTCGAACATGAACCGCTTGCCCTCGGAGTTGCGCAGCACCCCGCCGTCGCCGCGCACCGACTCGGTGACGAGGATGCCCTTCACGGACGGCGGCCAGACCATGCCCGTCGGGTGGAACTGCACGAACTCCATGTTCAGCAGCGGCGCCCCGGCCAGCAGGGCGAGCGCGTGCCCGTCGCCGGTGTACTCCCACGAGTTCGACGTGACCTTGAAGGACTTGCCGATCCCGCCGGTCGAGAGGACCACCGCGGGTGCCTCCAGGACGAAGAAGCGGCCGGTCTCGCGCTCGTAGGCGAACACCCCGGAGACCCGCGAGCCATCCTTGAGGATCCGGGTGACCGTGCACTCCTGGAAGACCTTCAGCCGGGACTCGTAGTCGCCGGTCTCCCGGTGGTCCTCCTGCTGGAGCGAGACGATCTTCTGCTGGAGCGTGCGGATCAGCTCCAGGCCCGTGCGGTCACCCACATGGGCGAGGCGCGGGTACTCGTGGCCGCCGAAGTTGCGCTGGGAGATCTTTCCTTCCTTCGTACGGTCGAACAGCGCGCCCCAGGTCTCCAGCTCCCACACCCGGTCGGGGGCCTCCTTGGCGTGCAGCTCGGCCATCCGCCACTGGTTGAGGAACTTCCCGCCGCGCATCGTGTCGCGGAAGTGGACCTGCCAGTTGTCGTGCGGGTTGGCGTTGCCCATCGACGCCGCGATGCCGCCCTCGGCCATCACCGTGTGCGCCTTGCCGAACAGGGACTTGCAGATCACCGCCGTACGGGCGCCCCGCTCGCGCGCCTCGATCGCGGCCCGCAGCCCGGCGCCCCCGGCACCGACCACGACGACGTCCCACTCCTGCCGGTCCACCACGGACATCAGTACAGCCCCACTCGTCTAGAAGAAGCGCGGATCGTCGAAGACACCGGACGCCACCAGGTACACGTAGAAGTCGGCCAGCGCCACGTTCAGCAGCGACGCCCAGGCCAGCTGCATGTGGCGGGCGTTGAGCCTGCCGACGAACTGCCATGCCTTGTAGCGCACGGGGTGCTTGGAGAAGTGTTTGAGCTTGCCTCCGACGATGTGCCGGCAGGAGTGGCAGGAGATGGTGTACGCCCAGATCAGCGCGATGTTGACCAGGAAGACGACGGTGCCGAGGCCCATGTGGCCCCAGTGGTAGTGCGTGTCCCGGAAGGACAGCACGGTGTCGTAGGTCAGGACGGCGGCGACGAGGATCGCGGCGTAGAAGAAGTACCGGTGGATGTTCTGCAGGATCAGCGGGAAGCGGGTCTCGCCGGAGTACTTCGCGTGCGGTTCGGCGACCGCGCAGGCCGGGGGCGAGGCCCAGAAGCCCCGGTAGTAGGCCTTGCGGTAGTAGTAGCAGGTCAGGCGGAAGCCCAGCGGGAAGATCAGGATGATGATCGCCGGGGAGATCGCCCACCACGCGCCGAACAGGTCGTAGTTCGGGCCCGCGTGCATCGTCCGGCAGTTGTCCGCCAGGCACGGCGAGTAGAACGGCGACACGTAGGGCGCCGAGTAGTAGTCCGCGTTCGCGAAGGCCCGCCACGTCGAGTAGACGACGAAGGCGAGCAGACCGGCCGCGGTGGCGGCGGGCGCCAGCCACCACCGGTCGGTCCGCAGATGGGGGGCGTCGATCGCGGCGCGCGTCGCGGACCGTACGCCGCCGCTGTTCTGTTGGGGTTCCGTACCAGTGGCCAACTCATGACTCCGGTCGGGGGAGGGGTCGGGGTCCGCCTGCGGTCACGGCTCAGGGAGCGTGACGGTCGCGGGCGCCGAGACCCTCGTCGTCGGAGTCCGTCCACAGGCTGATGTCGTACGGCGTGTCGGAGATGGTGACGAGTTCGGGGCGCCGGGACTGGGACGGGTCGGGGGCCGCGTCCCGCAGCAGCGCCACGCTCTCGCGCAGCCGGTCGGCGTCGGCGCGGACGCGGCGCATCTCCAGCCCACCCCGCCCGAGCTGCTGTTCGAGGCGGCTGACGGACCGGAACAGCTCGTCGAGGCTGCGCTGGACCGATGTCAGTTCGTCGTGCACGGACATGACGTACCTCATTTCCGCGGGCTTCTCGGCCCTACGTGGCGACGTTCATGCGCCTGCGAGTGTTGCGCGCCACACCTGCCGCTGTGAAGGGATGTGCAGCGATTGGCGGATCGCACATCCGTCCCGTGCGTCCGCCTTGCGCCACTTCCCTCCGTCCGCGCGCCGCGTTGCGCCGCACGGGTGGCTTCGGGGCCCGCCGTCGCCGTGTCGCGCCCGGCGGACGAACCCCTTCCCCTTCAGTAGGTCCCGTCCATAGATCTGATCAACTCCAAAATACCGCCAAATGTGAACAGAACCCACTCATGACACCGGCGGAAGCGGTTCTCCGGAGGTAGCAGAGATGTCCCACGACGGCGTCGGCCTGCGCGCGGTCTCGCGTTCGGTCGCCTTCCTCACCGCGGGAGCGCTCGCGGTGCCCCTGCTCGCCGGCTGCGGCTCCGACGAGGACACGAGCAAGCCGCTCGCCGCGCAGGACATCGTGCCCGCGGCCCGCAACCTCGTCGCCGACGGCGGCACGCTGAAGTGGGCCGTGGACGCCGTGCCGGAGACCCTCAACGCCTTCCAGGCCGACGCCGACGCCGGCACCACCCGGATCGCGCAGGCCGTGCTGCCGGCCATGTTCCGCACCGACGCGAGCGGCCGGCCGGTGCGCGACGCCGACTACCTGGAGTCCGCCAAGGTCATCGAGACCGAGCCGCGCCAGGTCGTCCTGTACAAGCTGAACCAGCAGGCCGTGTGGAGCGACGGCCGCGAGATCGGCGCCGCCGACTTCGTCGCCCAGTGGCGCGCCCTGTCCGGCAAGGACAGCGCCTACTGGACCGCCCGCAACGCCGGGTACGACCGCATCTCCAAGATCGAGCAGGGCGCCAGCGACCTGGAGGTCCGGGTCACCTTCAGCCGCCCCTACGCCGACTGGAAGTCGCTGTTCTCCCCGCTGTACCCGAAGGACGTCATGGGCACCCCGGACGCCTTCAACGACGGCGCCCGGCGCAAGCTGAAGGTCACCGCCGGACCCTTCAAGGTGGACAAGGTCGACACCGCCGACAAGGACATCGTCCTCACCCGCAACCCGCGCTGGTGGGGCGAGGCCCCGAAACTGTCCGAGATCGTGCTGCACGCCGTGCCCCGCGACAAGCGGGCCGCCGCGCTGGCCGACGGCACCGTGGACGTCGCCGACATCGACGCCGGCGACGCCGAGCGGATCAACCTCGCCGCCGGGAAGAAGGGCAACCAGGGCCCGCTGACCGGGGGCGGCAAGACCTCCGCGAAGAAGCTCCGCTCCTGGGCGCTCGCCCACGGCTTCGACTCCGACAAGATCCCGCACAGCACCGACAAGCTGCGGCACACCATCAGCACCTACCTCAAGCAGCAGGACGCGCTGCGCGCCATCGACGTGCGCAAGTCGCTGGCGCCCGCCTACACCCAGCTCGCCCTCAACGGCTCCGCCGGACCCCTCGCCGACGAGCGGGTCCGCCGGGCCGTCGCCCGCGCCCTGGACCGCGAGGAACTCGCCAAGGTGGTGCTGACCCCGCTGGGCCTGCCCGCCGTCCCGGTCGGCAGCCACCTCGCGCTCTCCGGCCAGTACGACTACGCCGACGACAGCGACGCCCTCGGCGACCAGGACACCAAGCAGGCCGCGGCGCTCCTCGCCGACGCGGGCTGGGTGTCCGGCGGGGCGGTGAAGCAGGAGAAGAAGGGCGAGAAGGCGGCCGGCCCGGAGGACAAGGACTCCAAGGCGTCCAAGTCCTCGAAGTCCTCGAAGTCCTCCGCGTCCTCCGCGTCCTCCGCGTCCTCCGACGACGACGGTACGTACATCGTCGGCGAGGACGACAAGGGCGAGCGCGGCGACGAGGGCGGCAGGCACCTCGCGCAGGACGGCAAGCAGTACTCCGGGGACCTGAAGAAGGGGGGCGCGCCGGGCGCGTACGCCCCGAAGGGCACCGCGGCCCCGGCCGGCGCCCCGGCCGCGCCGCTCGCCAAGAACGGCAAGGCGCTGAACCTGCGGTTCGTGCTGCCGTCCGGACCGGGCTCGCAGACGCTGAACACGGTGGCCGAGCGGATCTCCGCGATGCTGGAGCAGGTCGGCATCCGCACGACGATCAGCAAGGTGCCGGACGACAGCTACTTCAAGGACCACATCGCCGCCGGGGACTACGACCTCGCCCTGTTCTCCTGGCCGGCCTCCGCGTTCCCGGCGACCGACGCCCGGCCGATCTTCGCGAAGCCGGTGCCGGCGGCCGACGGCTCGGTGAACATCGGGCAGAACTACACGCGGGTCGGGACCGACCAGGTCGATCAGCTGTTCGAGCAGGCGGGGGCGACGCTGGACGAGGACGAGGCGCGGGACCTGATCCGCAAGGCGGACTCCCGCATCTGGGCGGAGGCGGGGTCGATTCCCCTCTACCAGCGGCCCCAACTCGTCGCGGCCCGCGCCACCCTGGTCAACGTGGGCGCCTTCGGCTTTGAAACGCCGGTGTACGAGGACATGGGGTTCCTCAAGAAGGGGGCGAAGGTTCCGGCCGCCGGCCCGGCGAAGAAGTAGGGGTTCGGGTTCGTCGCCGGGTGCGGGCCGGTGGGGGCCGTTCGCGCAGTTCCCCGCGCCCCTGGGCGGGACCAGCTGACCGGCGCTGACAGGTGCCCCCCACCGCTGTGGGCAGGCGTTCCGCAGGGCGGAACGGGTGGGCACAGCGGACAACGCCGGGTGCCCACGCAACGGGGCTGAACTGGGCCGACCCGCCCCGGCGAGCCCCAGCGGCAGCGGACCCGTACCATGGGGTGAGGCCGTGGCGTGTCCAGCCCGGCAGGCCCGCGTCACACGGACGTACTCAGCAGGGCCTCCTCACCACTCTGGGAGTTCGCCGCACTATGGCCACGCGCCACGACATCCGCAACGTCGCCATCGTCGCCCACGTCGACCACGGCAAGACCACCATCGTCGACGGCATGCTGAAGCAGGCCGGCGCGTTCGCCGCCCACCAGCTCGACCAGGTCGACGACCGGGTGATGGACTCGAACGACCTGGAGCGTGAGAAGGGCATCACGATCCTCGCCAAGAACACGGCGGTGAAGTACCACCCCAAGGACGGCGGGGACCCGATCACGATCAACATCATCGACACCCCCGGCCACGCCGACTTCGGCGGCGAGGTCGAGCGCGGTCTGTCGATGGTCGACGGTGTCGTGCTGCTGGTGGACGCCTCCGAGGGCCCCCTCCCGCAGACCCGGTTCGTGCTGCGCAAGGCGCTCCAGCAGCGCCTGCCCGTCATCCTGTGCATCAACAAGACGGACCGCCCCGACTCCCGGATCGACGAGGTCGTCAACGAGACGTACGACCTGTTCCTGGACCTGGACGCGGACGAGGAGCAGATCGAGTTCCCGATCGTCTACGCCTGCGGCCGGGACGGCGTCGCCTCGCTGACCAAGCCGGACGACGGCACGGTGCCGACCGACTCCACCAGCCTGGAGCCGTTCTTCTCCACGATCCTGGAGCACATCCCGGCCCCCACGTACGACGAGGCCGCCCCGCTCCAGGCGCACGTCACCAACCTGGACGCCGACAACTTCCTCGGCCGTATCGCGCTGCTCCGCGTCGAGCAGGGCGAGCTGCGCAAGGGCCAGACCGTCGCCTGGATCAAGCGGGACGGCAGCGTCAGCAACGTCCGCATCTCCGAGCTGATGATGACCGAGGCGCTCACCCGCAAGCCCGCCGAGAAGGCCGGCCCGGGTGACATCTGCGCGGTCGCCGGTATCCCGGACATCATGATCGGCGAGACGCTGGCGGACACCGAGAACCCGGTCCCGCTGCCGCTGATCACGGTCGACGAGCCCGCGATCTCGATGACGATCGGCACGAACACCTCGCCGCTGGTCGGCCGGGGCGGCACCGGCAAGGGCGCCGACGCGAAGTCCGCCGTCAAGGACCGCAAGGTCACCGCCCGCCAGGTCAAGGACCGCCTGGACCGCGAGCTGATCGGTAACGTCTCGCTGCGCGTGCTCGACACCGACCGTCCGGACGCCTGGGAGGTGCAGGGCCGCGGTGAGCTGGCGCTCGCCATCCTGGTGGAGACCATGCGCCGGGAGGGCTACGAGCTGACGGTCGGCAAGCCGCAGGTCGTCACCAAGGACGTGGACGGCAAGACGTACGAGCCGGTCGAGCGCATGACGATCGACGTGCCCGAGGAGCACATGGGCGCGGTCACCCAGCTCATGGGCGTCCGCAAGGGCCGGATGGACAACATGTCCAACCACGGCTCGGGCTGGGTGCGCATGGAGTTCGTCGTGCCGTCGCGCGGTCTCATCGGTTTCCGGACCGAGTTCCTGACCCAGACCCGCGGCACCGGCATCGGCCACTCCATCCACGAGGGCCACGAGCCCTGGTTCGGCACGCTGACGACGCGCAACAACGGCTCGCTGGTCGCGGACCGCGCCGGCGCCGTCACCGCGTTCGCGATGACGAACCTCCAGGAGCGCGGCGTGCTGTTCGTGGAGCCGGGCACCGAGGTGTACGAGGGCATGATCATCGGTGAGAACTCCCGCTCCGACGACATGGACGTCAACATCACCAAGGAGAAGAAGCTCACCAACATGCGGTCCTCGACGGCCGACGTGGCCGAGTCGATCGTGCCGCCGCGCAAGCTCTCGCTGGAGCAGTCGCTGGAGTTCTGCCGCGACGACGAGTGCGTCGAGGTGACCCCGGAGGCCGTTCGCATCCGCAAGGTGAACCTGGACGCCCGCGAGCGCGCCCGCGCCGCGAGCCGCGCCAAGCACGGCTGATCGACCAGGCCCCTGAGCCCGGGTGCCCCCATGATGGGGGTGCCCGGGCTTTTTGCAACCCGTTTTTGGCGTCCGGCACGCGATCATTGTCCGGAATGCGGACGTCCAGGCCCGCTAGCCAGGCAACACGTCCGTTTCGCGGCCTTCTCCCGGCGAACAGTTTGTCCATTTTTCGGAAGATCTAGGCGCCAGCTGTGACTGAATTGAGATCTGCGACCGGTGGTCGCCACCTGGCTCATGGCAGATAGTTAGCCGCGTAGCGCTCGGGTCAATGGGTCTCGCGCTGTGGGGACAGCGCCGACTCACGAGCACCAGGGGGTGTTTGACCCTCCGTCAGGGGTGTCGGAGGGCAGACGTCGAACCCCCTCCTGTCGGTGAACACGTGAAGTCATGAGGAGGAACCCCCATGCGCGGTGTCACGAACGCCAGGTGGGTGAGGAGTAGCCCGGCCGTTTAGTGCGGCCGTTCAACTACGCGCGTCCGACAGGGATTTCGCGCGTACTCGGAGTACCCGGGCACCTCTCACACTCATACCTGTGAAACGGACGAACCGTGACAAGTCCTATCGACATTGAGGGCGGCGGGACTTCGGTCGTCGTCGACGGCGAACCACAGCCGAAGACGAAGTCCGAGGACGTCAAGCTCGAAGGCCGGTCTCCCGGCCGGCTCATGTGGACGCGCTTCAAACGCGACCGCACGGGCGTCATCTCGGCCTACGTCGTGGGCTTCTTCTTCCTGGTCGGAATCTGCGCGCCGCTCATCGCCAAGCTCTACGGGAAGAATCCTTACACCGTCTACGCCGACGAGCGTCCGGAACTGTTCGACAGCGCGGGTGTGCCGGTGCAGCCCAACGGCGGTATCAGCGGCGAGTTCTGGTTCGGCCTCGAACCCGGCAACGGCTACGACGTCTTCACCAAGCTCATCTACGGCATCCGCACCTCGCTGATGATCTCGGTCGCCGTCACCATCGCGGTCGTCGTGACCGCCATCCTGCTGGGCGTCACGGCCGGCTACGCCGGCGGCAAGACCGACTACTTCATCGGCCGGGTCATCGACTTCCTCCTCGCCTTCCCGGCCCAGCTGTTCTTCATCGCGAGCATGCCGGTCGTGGTCTCCCTCTTCGTGAGCCCGCGCGACGAGACACCGACCTACGTCCGGGTGGTCGCCCTGATCCTCGTCCAGTGGTTCCTGGGCTGGATGGGCCTCGGGCGCATCCTGCGCGGCACCGCGCTCGCCCTGCGGGAACGGGAGTTCATCGAGGCGGCCAAGGTGAGCGGCGCGTCACCGTGGCGGATCATCCGCAGGGAGATGCTGCCCAACGTGGTCACCCCGCTGCTGGTGCAGGCGACGTACCTGCTGCCGGGCTTCGTGACCGCCGAGGCGGGACTGTCCTTCCTGGGGGTGGGCATCGTCGAACCCACGCCCGACTGGGGCCAGATGTTCTCCAAGGCCTCCACGGAGCTGGTGATGCAGAACGACATCACCTACATGTTCTTCCCCGGCGTCTCGATGATCATCTTCATCGTCGCGTTCAACCTGCTCGGGGACTCGGTCAGGGACGCCTTCGACCCCAAGTCGGCTCGCTGACCCGGCACTCGCACCTCAAACCGGCTCGAATCGCACGGCAACTCGTTCGTGCGCACGTCGTTTCACACGCACGTCATTCATTCGCACGTCATTCATTCGCACTGGTGACACAGAGATCGCACTGGTGACACACAGATGGGTGGGAATCCTCGTGATGAGTAGGGGCGGACGCCACGCATACGGCGCACTCTCCGTGCTCGCGGCCGGAGCTCTTGTGCTCACCGGTTGCAGCAAGGGCGGCAGCGACACCGGCGGTGACAGCAAGAAGGACCAGCAGAGCGCCAAACGCCAGCAGGCCTCCATCAAGTTCGGCGACGCGTCGGACTCCACGGGCCCCGCGGCCGCCGTGCCCGGGGCCAAACCGGGCGGCACCATGGAGGTCCTCCAGCGCGACAGCTACGCGCACCTGGACCCGGCGCAGATCTACGTCTCCGACGAGATGTCGGTCGCGCAGCTTCTGCACAGAGGCCTCACCGGCTACAAGTCGACGAGCGACGACGGCCGGCAGCACGAGGTGGTCGGCGACCTCGCCACCGACTCCGGCACCACCACCGACGGCGGCAAGACCTGGAAGTACACGCTCAAGGACGACATCAAGTTCCAGGACGGCACGCCGATCACCTCCAAGGACGTCCGGCACACCGTCGAGCGCCTCTTCGCCCCCTTCATCAACCAGGGCCCCACCTACCTCCAGCAGTGGCTGGCGAACACCCCGGGCGCCAAGTACCGCTCGCTCCTCAAGGACGGCCCGTACAAGGGCAAGCACCTGCCCGACTCGGTCCTGTCGACCCCCGACGCCAAGACGATCGTCTTCCACTTCAAGACCCCGCACCCCGACCTGCCGTACGCGCTGGCCATGGCGGGCTACTCGATCGTCTCGGAGAAGGGCGACACCAAGCAGAAGTACGACCGCGCGCCGCTCGCGACCGGGCCGTACAAGATCCAGTCGTTCAAGTCCGGCAAGTCCATGGTGCTGGTGAAGAACACCAACTGGGACCCGAAGACGGACCCGATCCGCCACCAGTACATCAACCAGTTCAACTTCACCTTCAACCAGCAGTTCGAGACCTCCACCAAGGCCCTGCTGGCGGACACCGGCGCCGACAAGACCGGCATCAGCTTCAACAACCAGGTCGACGCGGGCAACCTGTCCCAGGTGCTGCGCGACCCGAAGATGAAGTCCCGCACGGTCTCCGGCTACCAGCCGTACGTCGGCCAGATGAACATCAACATGAGCCACAAGGCCATGCAGGACAAGACGGTGCGTGAGGCCATCGCCTACGCGCTGCCCATCACCCCGTTCGTCCGCGCCTACGGCGGCACCGACGCGATGGAGGTCGCCGGCGGACTGATCTCGCCGACCGTCTCCGGCTACGACCCGACGTTCGACCCGTGGGGCAAGAAGAAGAAGCCCGCCGGTGACCCGGCCAAGGCCAAGGCGCTGCTGAAGAAGGCCGGCAAGGTCGGCATGAAGCTCACCTTCGGCTACATCAACACCCCCGAGGGCCAGCAGTACTCCACCGCCATGGCGGCGGGCCTGAAGAAGGCCGGCTTCGACGTCCAGCGCCAGGAGATCCCGGCCGAGACGTTCTACGACCAGGTCTCCAAGCTGAACAACAACTACGACATCTTCCACACCGCGTGGGGTGCCGACTGGCCGTCCGCCTCCACCGTGATCCCGCCGCTGTACGACGGCCGCGCGATCGCCGACGGTGCGACGAACTACTCGCAGATCAACGACCCGAAGGTCAACAGCGACATCGACCGGATCAACAAGATCACCGACCCGGTCAAGTCGGCGGCCGAGTGGGAGAAGGTCGACCAGTACCTGGTGAAGGACGTCGTCAACGTCGTCCCGACCGCGTACTACAAGCAGACCCAGATCGCCGGTTCCAAGGTCGGCGGCCTCGTCTACGACGACGTGATCGGCGGCGTCGACCCGCGTCGCCTCTTCATCAAGTAACCGTCCCCGCCCGGTACCCGGCGCACCGCCCACCAGGGGGAGCGCCGGGTACCGGCCGGACCGCCGACGTCAGAGAGCTGCCCCTGCCATGCTGCGCTTCCTCGTCCGCCGGACCCTCGGTGCCGTCGTCATCCTGTTCCTGCTCAGCATCGTCGCGTTCCTCATCTTCTTCGGGATGCCCAGGGACCCGGCGCTGCTGATGTGCGGCAAGACCTGCAACCCCGGCGCCATCGCGAACATCCACCATGTGCTCGGCCTGGACAAGTCGATCCCCGAGCAGTACTGGATCTTCCTGCACAACCTCGTCCTGGGCAGCAGCCAGTTCGCCCAGGGCCCCTGTCCCGCCCCCTGCTTCGGGTACTCGTACCACACCAACGAGCAGGTCTGGGCGACCCTGATGGACCGCCTGCCCACCACCTTCTCGCTGACGCTGGGCGGCGCGATCTGCTTCCTGATCGTCGGCCTCGGGGCCGGCCTGCTGGCCGCCTGGCGGCGCGGCACGGTCATCGACAAGACGGCCACCGCCGGCGCGATGGTGCTCAGCTCGATGCAGATCTACTTCCTCGGCCCGCTGGCCCTCGCGGTCCTCGTCTACCAGACCCACTGGTTCGACAAACCGGCCTACAACAACTTCACCGCCGACCCCGTCACGTGGTTCAGCGGACTGATCATCCCCTGGGTGGTCCTCTCCACGATCTTCGCCGCGCAGTACACCCGTATGGCCCGCTCCTCGATGATCGAACAGCTCCAGGAGGAACACGTCCGCACCGCCCGCGCCAAGGGCATGTCCCGGCGGTACGTCTTCTTCCGCTACGCCTGGCGGGGCTCGCTGATCCCCATCGTCACCATCTTCGGCATCGACCTGGGCTCCCTGCTCGGCGGCGCGATCATCACCGAGACCACGTTCAGCCTGCCCGGACTCGGCCAGCTCGCCGTGCAGGCGGTCTTCTTCAGCGACCTGCCACTGCTGCTCGGCGTCATGCTCTTCTCCGCCGCCATGATCCTGCTGTTCAACATCATCGTCGACGCCGCCTACGCCTTCATCGACCCGCGCGTGCGGCTGTCCTAGGAGCGCTGTCGTGACCACTGTGACCAAGGAGGCCGGGACCACGGGCCCGGCCGGCACCGGCCCCCTGCTGTCGGTACGGGACCTGCATGTCAGCTTCAAGACCGAGGACGGCGTCGTACGGGCCGTGGACGGGCTCTCCTTCGACGTGCGGCGCGGCAAGACCCTCGGCATCGTGGGGGAGTCGGGCTCGGGGAAGTCGGTCACCAACCTGACCATCCTCGGCCTGCACAACCCCGTGTTCACCACCGTCGAGGGCGAGATCCTGCTCGACGGCCAGGAGCTGACGACGGCACGCGAGTCCGAACTGGAGAAACTGCGCGGCAACAAGGCCGCCATGATCTTCCAGGACCCGCTGACCGCACTCTCCCCTTACTACACCGTCGGCCGGCAGATCGCCGAGCCGTACATCAAGCACAACCGGGCCTCCAAGAAGGAGGGCTGGGAACGCGCCGTGGAGATGCTCGGCAAGGTCGGCATCCCCAACCCGCGCGAGCGGGCCAAGGACTACCCGCACCAGTTCTCCGGAGGTATGCGCCAGCGCGCGATGATCGCCATGGCCCTGGTCTGCGACCCCGACCTGCTGATCGCCGACGAGCCCACCACCGCGCTGGACGTGACCGTCCAGGCCCAGATCCTGGATCTGCTCAAGAACCTGCAGCAGGAGTTCGGATCCGGCATCATTTTCATCACCCACGACTTGGGGGTGATCGCGGACATGGCCGACGACATCATGGTGATGTACGCGGGCGGCGCGGTGGAGCGGGGCACGGTCGAGGAGGTGCTGCGCGCACCCCAGCACCCGTACACCTGGGGCCTGCTCAACTCCATGCCCCGCCTGGACTCCGACCTCACCGCCCCGCTGGCGCCCATCCCGGGCACCCCGCCGTCCCTGCTCACTCCGCCGTCCGGCTGCCGCTTCCATCCGCGCTGCACGTTCCAGGACCGGGTGGAGGGCAGCGGGCGCTGTGTGTCGGAGCAGCCCCTGCTGGCTCCCGACCGGGCGTCGGCCTGCCATCTGACCGCCGAGCAGAAGCGGACCATCTTCACCGAGGAGATCAGACCCCGCCTGGGCTGACCCCCTCTCCTGGCCTGTCCGTCAGTCCCTCTGTCCGAGGAGGACACCGCATGAAAGAGGACCTGGTCCTCCCCGCACCGCGGGAGACGGCCGCCGGCGCGGACGGCGAGCCGCTGCTGGAGGTCTCGCACCTGACCAAGCACTTCCCGGTCAAGGGCGGCTTCCCGATCCGCCGGACCGTCGGCCACGTCCAGGCCGTCGACGGCATCGACCTGACCGTGCACGTCGGCGAGAGCTTCGGCCTGGTCGGCGAGTCGGGCTGCGGCAAGTCGACCACCGGCCGGCTGATCACCCGCCTGATGGAGCCGACGAGCGGCACGATCTCCTACCGGGGCCGCGACATCAGCCACGCCTCCCGCAGGGAGCTGGCGCCGATCCGCTCCGAGATCCAGATGATCTTCCAGGACCCGTACTCCTCGCTGAACCCCCGCCAGACGGTCGGCAAGATCATCTCCGGCCCGATGGAGATCAACGGCATCAACCCGGCCGGCGGCCGTGAGAAGCGGGTCCGCGAGCTGCTGGAGATCGTCGGCCTCAACCCCGAGCACTACAACCGCTTCCCGCACGAGTTCTCCGGCGGCCAGCGCCAGCGCATCGGCGTCGCCCGCGCCCTCGCCCTCGAACCGAAACTGATCGTCGCCGACGAACCCGTCTCGGCCCTGGACGTCTCCATCCAGGCCCAGGTGGTCAACCTCCTCCAGAAGGTCCAGAACGAGCTGGGCATCGCGTTCCTCTTCATCGCCCACGACCTGGCCGTCGTCCGGCACTTCTCCCAGCGCGTGGCGGTGATGTACCTCGGCAAGATCATCGAGGTAGGCGACCGCGAGTCCATCTACACCCGCCCCCGCCACCCCTACACCCACGCCCTGCTGTCCGCCGTACCCGAGGTCAACCTCACCGACGGCGAGGACGAACGCCGCGAACGCATCCGCCTGGCCGGCGACGTCCCGTCCCCCATCTCCCCGCCCTCCGGCTGCCGCTTCCGCACCCGCTGCTGGAAGGCCCAGGACCGCTGCGCCACCGAGGAACCCCCCCTGATCCAGCTCTCCGGCAACGGCCCCACCCACCTCACCGCCTGCCACTTCCCCGAAGACCCCACAACGGAGGCCCGCTCCGAGGACATCATCCTGGACCCGGCACTGGCAGCACTGGAGGAGGACGCCACCGGAGAGGCGGGGAAGAACTGACCCCCGTACACCATGTCCAACGGCCGGGCGGAGCGTAGTAGTTCCCCATTCCCGCGTGACTCTTCGCCCACCTCGTGAGCCTTCTCGCCGTACCGCTCCGGGCCCATACTCCCGGAGCGGAGCCGGCGTGCGGCCGGACGGACAGGGAGTGGGTCACAGTGGAATCGGGAACGGTCACGGCGGCGGCCGCGGGCACCTGGAAACTCGGCGACCAGGTGGTGAACCGCCTGGGCTTCGGCACGATGCGGCTGACCGGCAACGGGATGGACGGCAACTCCGACGGCGCGCCGATCGACCGCGACCTGGCGGTCGGCCTCCTGCGGAGCGCGGTGGACCAGGGCGTCAACCACATCGACACCGCCGCCTTCTACTTCTCGCCGCTGCGCTCCGCCAACGAACTGATCAACCGGGCGCTGGCGCCCTACCGCGACGACCTGGTCATCGTCACCAAGGTCGGGCCCGGCCGCGATCCGTCCGGCGAGTGGCTGCCGATGGCCCGGCCCGACCAACTGCGCGGGCAGGTCGAGGAGAACCTGCGCCAGCTCGGCCGGGACCACCTGGACGTCGTCAACCTTCGCAGGAACGGCATCACCTCGGTCGCCGAGCACTTCGGGGCCCTGGCCGAGCTGCGGCAGGCGGGGCTCGTCCGGCACCTCGGGCTGTCCAGCGTGACACCCGAGCAGCTCGCCGAGGCGCAGGCCATCGCGCCCGTGGTCTGCGTACAGAACTGGTATGGCCTGGACCAGCGGCGCGCGGACACCAGCGGACTGCTGGACGCCTGCGGCAGGCAGGGCATCGCGTTCGTGCCGTTCTTCGCGATCTCGGGCCGACGGCGCGAGGCGGCCGCCGACGACACGCACGACGAGCGGCTCCGCGCGGTCGCGCGAGCCCATGGCGCGACTCCGGCACAGGTCAGGCTGGCCTGGACCCTGCACCGGGGCCCCCACGTCCTCGCCATCCCGGGCACATCCGACCCCGCCCATCTGGCCGAGAACATCGCCGCCGGCGCGCTACGGCTGTCCCAGGCCGACCTGGACACTCTCGACGGCACGCACCGACCGCCGCGATGCGCATAGCCGTTGTTGACTAGTCCTCGTCGAAGTCGACCTCGTCCTCGTCCTCCTCCTCGTCCAGGTAGTCCTCCGCGAGCGCGTCCCGCAGATGTTCCTCCACCGGCTCGCCCAGCTCATCCTGAGTGATGAGGGACCGGCACAGGATGTTGAGGGGGTACAGCGCGCGCTCGGGGCCGTCCTCCGGGAGGGCCACGCAGGGGGTGTCGAGGACGGCTGTCGGGGTGGCCGGGGTGAACAGGGGCGGCATCGGGGTGCCGGCGGGCAGGTCGGCGTCCCGCTCGTACTTCCACACCGTGCCCCTCGTGCGGCAGATCACTTCGCCGAGGTACCAGACGGCGCCCTGGACGAAGGGGTCGAGACGGCGGGCGCGGATCTCGTCGTCCGAGGTGAACGCGGACCGGAGGAGGGACTCCAGCACGTCCAGGGAGCCGGCGCCGAAGTCGAGGCGGTCGGCGGCGCCGGTCCGCCCCGCCCACGCGGTGAACGCCTCGCGGCGCTCGGTCAGCCAGGCGAGGAGCGCGGGGTGCCGGGTGGGGTCCATGCCGTGATGCGCGGAGGTGGTCATGGTGGGCCACCGTAGCGAACCGTCCGGGACGACGATCCGATGGCGATCCGATGTCGATCAACGCCCGTGAATTATTTGTGAGTTGACGCGCCGTAGCGCCGGAAACCGTTGCGCTGTGCGTTGGCTGTGGTTCTAGTGTGGGAGGCGAAGTGGGCGGAGACATGTCACGGGGGCCCTATCCCCGCCCACCGACCGCGTCCCCTGTGCCCCCCACCCGGGACAGACATTGAGCACACCCATCAGAGTCCGGCTGAGCCGCCGGCTGGCGACCGCGTTCGCGGTCGCCTCGGCGGCCGGCATGATGCTGGTCGGACTGCCGCCCACGCTCGCCCACGCCGCACCCGGCGACACCGCGCAGATCATCGGCGGCAAGCGCTGCGACGAATACCACCTCGGCAAGAGGTACGCCACGACCCCGCCGAACTCCGGCGCGCCCGTCGGCAGCGGCCAGTTCGAGGAGGTCTACGACGGCCCGCCCGGCCAGTACTTCTACGACAACACCTTCAAGGGCTGGGACAACCTTCCCGCCCCCAGCCCCGGCGACCTCTCCGCGGCCGGCGACACGGACGCCGACATCGCCAAGTGGGACGCCGAGTACGCCAAGTCCAAGGACGCCGACGACATGAAGCGGGCCATCTACGCCCGCTACGGCCGCTTCAAGGCCACGGCGAAGAACCCCAACATCGGCTGGGGGAACTGGCTGAAGAACCGGCTCATCCTCAACCAGAAGAACAACCGCAAGGGCTCCTCCTTCGAGGCCAAGACCGTCCGCGACTACAACCTGATCGGCCCGGACTGGCTGTGCGAGGTCACGGTCGAGATCAAGGACAAGGACGGCAAGGTCATCGCCCGCCGCAAGTACGACACGTACAACCAGCGGACGAAGGTCGACTTCGGCGAGTTCAAGTCCACCGCGAAGTACCGGTCCAAGCAGTTCCGCGACGACAGCGTCGTCCTGCGGCACAAGGACGCCAACCACGACTTCACCAAGAGCAAGCTCACCGTCTACGGCGGTGAGAAGGCCAGCAAGGGCACCGTCAGCAAATACGGGCAGCTGAACCGCGAGCTGCAGGCCGAGCGCGGCACGACCGGCAACCCGGTCCGCATCTACCAGCGCAACGCCACCGGCCAGGGCGTCTACCCCACCACGCAGTACACCAAGACGTACGACGTGATGAACCCCAACCCGAAGCAGGGGTCGGCCGGTCCCATCGACGACCTCGCGTTCGGCTCCGGCAAGACACCGGCCGAGGCGAAGGCCATCCAGCGCCAGTACCAGGCCGTCAACACCCGCTCCGCGCTCGGCCGGGGCCCCGGCGGCGTCGACTTCACCACCCTGGAACTCCAGTACGTCGGCAACCCCGTCAAGGGCAAGGCCCTGGACTACTCGTTCAAGGCCGGCTACGTGGACGACGAGGACACCAACCCGGGCTACGGCGGCCGGGCCAAGCTCCAGCTCGCCTCCGACGCCATGTTCACCTGGCTCGCGCTCACGCCGGACAAGTTCTGGGTCAACCTCAACCCGGACCAGCCCGACAAGATCATGGACTCCACGTTCGCGAAGACCGACGCCGGCCGGGTCCTGCTGGAGTCCGACTTCGCGATGAAGGCCGACTTCGCGCACGCCATGAACCCCAACAAGAACCCGGACGCGAAGAAGTTCTGGGACACCGCCCCGCGGCGCGACGGCACGCCCTGCTTCCCCTCCGTACGGCTGTGGATCGAGCCCAAGCCGGCGAAGGTCCGTGAGCAGGACGGCGGCATCTACATCCTCGACGCCCCGCTGAAGGTGTCCACCGAGTGGATGGACGTCAAGTACCACCCGCCGGGCGCCCGCGTCTGCGACCTCACCGCACCGGAGAAGCGCGCCAGCGAGGCCCTGCTGCGCCAGTTCGTGATCCCGCGGGTCGACAAGGAGGTCAACACCGGCGCCGGGTACGCCGACCTGCGTCGCGTCTACAAGTCCCGCGTGGCCGCCGAGTTCATCCGGCAGCAGGACGCCAGGAAGGCCACCGACTTCCGGCCGATCATCAACAGCAACGACATGGGCCGGTGGCCGCTGCGCGCCCCCAACCAGAACTGGACCAAGCAGGACACCTACCAGAAGTACCTGAAGTCCCTGCGCGAGGGCATCGACTGGTTCGAGCTCCGCTACGGCGGCAAGGTCTACAACCAGGGCGTGGGCGGCGTCGACTTCTCCAAGCAGCCCGAGAAGAAGATCAGCAAGGCCCGCTTCACGGTGGAGCACCCGTCCCTGGACAAGACCACCAAGCGCTCGCTGCGCGAGGAGACCGGCTACCGCAGCACCTACACCGGGTACTTCGGCGGCAACGGGGCCGCGAAGGGCGACCACGGCGGTACGACCCCGCCCAGCCCGACGCCGACCCCGACCCCCTCGGGCAAGCCGACCCCGCAGCCCTCGCACACCCCGGGCAGCCCGGCGCCGAGCAGCCCCGGCCACCACAGCCCGCCGGCCACCGTCCCGCCCCGGGGCGACGGCGGATCGAACGGTGACGGGGGCGGCCTCGCCGACACCGGCACCCAGATCGGGCTCGCCGCGGCCGCCGCCGCGGTGCTCCTGGCCGCCGGCGTCGTCCTGTTCCGCGCGAAGCGGGGCCGTCCCGGCCGGCACTGAACGGCCGTAGCCCCTCATGACAGCGGCGCCCTTGCCCGCCCCTCGCCGGGGACGGAGCAAGGGCGCCGCTTCACGTCCGCACGGGACTCACGTCCGCACGGGACTCACGTCCGCACGGGACTCACGTCCGCACGGGACTCACGTCCGCACGGGACTCACGTCCGCACGGGACTCACGTCCGCACGGGACTCACGTCCGCTCGGCCACCGTGATGATCTCGGGCGCGGTGGGGGAGAGGGCCGTACGCCCCCAGTCCCCGAACTGTTCCACGACGGTGAGCCCGGCCTCGGTGAGGAAGTCCCCGAGGGCCCGCGCGCCCAGGAAGCGGAGGGTCGTCGTACTCACTCGGTCCCCGTCCCAGCCCTCGCCGGCGAACGTCTCGGTGAAGGTCACCCGGTCCCCGTCCCGGTCCCCGGCGGGCGCCGAAAGCACCTCGTGCCGGACGCGTACGACGGCCCCGTCCGGCGTGGTCACCTCGCGCACCCGGTCCGGCGTCCACGCCTCCCACGCCCGCGCGGCCGGATTCCGCGTCTCGAACACGAACCGGCCGCCCGGCGCGAGAGCGCCCCGCACGGCCCGCAGCGCAGCCCGCAGCTCCTCGTCACCGACCAGCACCTGGAACGCGTGCCCGGTCATGACGACGAGCTCGAACTCCGCCTCCCATAACCGCGTCCGCAGATCCCCGAGCACCCACTCGACGCCCGGCTCGGCCCGACGCGCCTGTACGAGCATGGCGGCGGCCGGATCGAGCCCGACGAGCCGGCCCCCGTGCCCCTCGCCCCGGGCCCGGCGCAGCACCTGCCCGGTGCCGCACCCGACGTCCAGCACGGCCCCGGCGTCCCGCACCAGGCCCAGGTAGAAGTCGTCCCCCGGTCCCCAGGGATTGAGACTGTCGTACAACGCGGCGAGCGAAAGATCGGCGAACGAATGATCTACCACCGCGGCAGTCTGACACACCTTGCTGATCAGCGCGTCAGGATCCACCCAGTTCTCAATCTCTCCACGTGGACGGGCGGTTGACGGTCACAGACGCTCCCGCTGCCCGCCCGGCCGATCGGAACCGGCCACGGATGGTGACGAGGTGACCGACTCCCGACGTCCGCCCGGCGCACACCGCCGCCGACGCCCGTCCGGGAGTCCGGCACCAGCGCCCATAACGGGCATCTCACGTGGTGGCGTGCGGGGCGGCCCGAAGCGGCCGCGAGGCCGCCCTCCGGTGGGCGGCGGCCGCGACGTCACCGATCCACAGTTCGTCGGCATGGCCGACGGCGGCCCGCTCCAGGTCACCCCACAGGCAGGCGTGGGTCCACAGGGTGAACCGCCGGTGCGCCGTGGCCGCGGAGACCCCGAACCACGGCGGCAGCTCCCGCCAGGCGCAGCCCGACGAGAGCACGTAGACCACAGCCGTGAACGTCCGCCGCTCGTCCAGTGGCGCCGTGCCGCCCCCCTGCCGGCGACCGGCGAACCCGGGCAGCAGCGGCTCGACCAGGCTCCACATTCCGTCCGGCACCAGCCGCCCGGCCAGCTCGTATTTCATCATCGCCCCCCATTCCGGGCCGGGATTTCCCTATTCCGTATCCCCGGCCCTCCGTGCTTTCCGTGCAACCACATGAGACGGCCGCCGTATGCGAACCGGCCGCCTGCCCCCTTAACTGAACGTTGAATTCCCCTTTTCCGCGAGGGTGGTTCAGGCGCGTAACGCTGCGCTCACGACTGCGCGTTCGGCCCGTTGACATGCCTGTCCAGCCGGTGCAAAGCTGTCGAACGTTGAATCGGGGGGCGGGAATCCCGGTGATTATTTCGGCTCCTGCGCATTGCATTCAGCTCGTTCGATGAGTTCACTTCGTTCAATACCCGAGCGGATTCTCCAGCGCAACTGTCCGTGCACCTTCCGTGTAATTCCCGGTACTCCTTCTCGCCCACTCCCAAGAGCACCCGAGGCATCGGGTACGCCGTCCGGAACCCCGGCGGCGCTGTGCACCACTTCACAGAGAAGGAGATCCCCATGAAGAAGATCGCCGTGCGCAAGGCCGGGACCGTCCGTCTGACCTCCGCCGCCGCGTCGACGTACTGCTGCGGTACCCAGACCGCCTGATCCCAGGCAGGTGCGCGCCGGGCCCCCGGGCCCGGCGCGCACCGCGCACCGGCCCCCGACCAGTGAGGTGAGGCAGTGACCACCACGCCGTCCCCGGATCTCGACCAGCCCGTGCGACTGCACCCGCTCACCTACCTGGAGGAGGGCGAGGAAGTCACCGTCGGCCGGGCCGACATCGACTCCTACGGCCTCTTCCCGCCCGACGGCGCCGAACTGCTGCGCCGCCTGGAGGCCGGCACCCCGCCCAGCGAGGCCGCGCGGTGGTACACCGAGCAGTACGGCGAGCAGGTCGACATGGCCGAGTTCCTCGAAGTACTGGAGGAACTGGAACTCGTGGTCAAGGACGGCGAACAGGTGGCCGCGCCCACGGGCCCGGTGCGCTGGCAGCGCCTCGGCACCGCCGTGTTCTCCCCGGTCGCCTGGGTCCTCTACGGCGCCCTCGTGATCGCCGCCCTCGTCGCCATGGTCCGCCGGCCCGAACTGGCACCGCACTACCAGAACCTGTTCTTCACCCGCAGCTCACTGGTCCTGCTCACCCTCGGCATCGTCCTCGGCCAGGTGCCGTGGATCCTGCTGCACGAGGCCGCCCACGCACTCGCCGGACGCCGCCTCGGCCTCAACTCCACCCTGTCGATCAGCCGCCGCTTCTACTACGTCGTCTTCGTGACCGCGCTCGACGGCCTGGTCGCCGTACCCCGCCGCAAGCGGTACCTGCCGATGCTCGCCGGAATGATCGTCGACGTACTCGTCATCAGCGGCCTGACCCTCGGGGCGGCCGCCGTACCGGACACCGGCGGCGCCGCGGGGGTGGTCCACCGGCTGCTGCTGTCCATGGCGTTCGCCGTCGTCCTGCGGCTCGTCTGGCAGTTCTACTTCTTCCTGCGCACCGACCTGTACTACCTCGCCATCACCGTGCTCGGCTGCAACGACCTGCAGACCACCGCCCGCCAGATGCTGCGCAACCGCGTGATGCGCCTGCTCCGCCGGCCCGACCGGCTCGTGGACGAGAGCACCTGGGGGACACGCGACCGGCAGATCGCCCGCTGGTACCAGTGGCTGCTGCCGGCCGGCTACCTGTTCCTCACCGTCACGCTGCTGACCGCGGCGATCCCCACCGGGATCCGCCTGACCGAGGTCGCCGTGCACAAGCTCGGCAGCGACCTCTCCCCGGCCAACGTCGCCGACGTCCTCACCTTCCTCACCCTCAACTTCTGGGAGCCGGTCTTCGCCGCCTACCTGGCGCTCCGCGCATGGCGGCGCCGCACACAGGCCCCGGCCACCACCGCAAAGGAGACCGCACATGCAGCAGGCTGACTCGGCGCCCCTCGCCCACCTCAGGCTCCAGGGCGGCACGCGGCACGACCGGGCCGCCGCTGTCGACGGCCTCCCGCTCCCGCCCCCGGTCCTGCCCGCGCTGCTGCCCCCGGTCGACTGCCACCGGCGGCTGCGCGGCCCCTACACCGCGGCCGGCACCATCGCCCGCGCCCTCGTCCCCGCCGTACTCGCCGCCGACCCCGACCTGGTACGCCGTCACGACATCGAACTCCTCTCGGCCGCACCCGAGTTGTCGTCGATCGTGCCCAACTCCCGCGAGACGCTCACCTCGATGGCGCTGCCCGCCGAACGCACCCGCTTCTACGCCCGCCTCCGCACCCGGCGCATCGCGGGCGGCCTGGCGGAGTTCGTCCGCGACGCGCTGCCGGCCCTCGGCCACGACGGCCCCCGCCGCCTGGTGGTGGAGAACGCCGAGCACGCCGAGACCACCGACCAGGAGTTCCTGGCCACCCTGATCCGCCGCGTCGCCCCGGGCACCCTGACCGTCGTCCTGTGCGGCGCCGAGGCCCCCGACCCGGACGGCGACCTGGCTCCCGCGCTCGACCGCCACACGACGGCCGTACCCGTGCCCCCGGCAGGGCCCGGTCCGGCGCTGCCGGCGGGGGATCCCGCCTGGCAGTGGGTGGCCGCCGACGGCCTGCTGGACGGCCCCGCCGGCGAGGCGGCCCGTACCGCCTACGAGGCACTGCCGGCCGGCGACCGCGCCGCCCTCCACGACCGCAGGGCGGCCGAACTCCGCGAGGCGGCGGAGTTCTCCCTCACCCTGGGCGCGCTCCCGTACCACCTGGAACGCGGCACCGCACCGGCCACCGAGGCCCTCCCCGCGCTGTGGGCCGCCTCGGACCACTGCCTCGTCAACGGCTTCTACACCGCCGTGGTCGACTATGACCGCCGGGGCCACCGACTCGTCGACGGCCGCGAGGACACCGCCCAGTGGTGGAAGTTCGCCGTCCAGCTGGGCCTCGCCCTGTCCATCCTCGGCGAGACCAAGGAGGCCGAGGCCGTCTACGACAAGGCGCGGCTGCTGTCGACCGACCCGGCCGTACACATGGCGTGCGCCTACTCCACCGCCATGCTCTACACCCGCCACAACGACCCCGCCGACCGGGACGAGAACAAGGCCAAGTCCCTGCTCAACGGTGCCATCGCCACCGCGTCGCTGCTGCCCGACCGGGTGGCCCAGGCCTTCCAGAGCGCCTTCTACAAGAACGGCCGCGCCCTCGTGGAGGTCAACCTGGGCGACCCGCTGGAGGCGCTGCGGCTGGTCACCGAGTGCATCGACGACCTCGACCGGCGCCTCACCCCCGACGAACACCGCCTGCACCGCTCGGTGTTGCGGAACAACAGGGCCAGGGTGTACTCGGGTCTCGGCCGCCTCGAAGAGGCCCTCACCGACTACGCGGTCGTCATCGAGCAGGACCCCAACCACGCCGAGCACTACCTGGAACGCGGCAACCTGTACCGCCGCCAGGGCCGGGGCGAGGAAGCGCTGGCGGACTACACCCGCGCCCTCACCCTCTCCCCGCCCTTCCCGGAGATCTACTACAACCGGGGCGACCTGCGCCTGACCGAAGGGGACGTGGAGGGCGCGCTGGCCGACTTCAGCTACGTCATCGAGCAGGACCCCGAGTTCGTGGACGCCTACATCAACCGGGCCGGCATCCACCTCGACGCCGGCGACCAGGCCGCGGCCCTCGCCGACGCCCGCACCGGCCTCCTCCTCGACCCGGCCAACGCCTACCTGCACGCCGCCGCCGGCCAGGCCCTCGCCGAGACCGGTGAACTCGCCGAGGCGGAGGCGTCGTACGACCGCGCGATCGACGCCGACCCCACGCTGGTCAGCGCCCTCTCCGGCCGGGCCGCCGTGCACTACGAGTCGGGCCACCGCGAGAAGGCCCTCGCCGACCTCACCCGGGCCGTCGACCTCGACCCCAAGGACCCCGCCCTGCGCTACAACCGCGCCCTGCTCCACCAGGAGGCCGGCCACCGCGACGAGGCCCTCGCCGACCTGGAACTCGCCGCCGTACTCGACCCGGAGGACCCGGAGATCACCGAGGCCCTGGCCACACTCCGCGCCCCGGACGCGGCGTGACGACGGCACCGGGGGTGAAGGCGGGGACGGCGTCCGAAGCGGCGGCGGGGGCGGAGGCCGAGGCCGCGACCGAGTGGGCAGCGGGGGTGGAAGCCGGGTCCGCGGCCGAGTGGGCAGCGGGAGCGGAGGCCGGGGCCGCGACCGAGCCGGCGCCGGGGACCGGCTCGGTGGCGGGGAGCAGCTTGGCGCCGGGGACTGGCTCGGTGGCGGGGACGGGCTCGGCAGCGGGGATGGGCCCGGTGGCGGGGTCGGGTCCGGCAGTGGGGTCGGGCTCGGTGGCGGGGTCGGGCTCGGCAGCGGGGATGGGCCCGGTGGCGGGGCCGGGTCCGGCAGTGGGGTCGGGCTCGGTGGCGCCGCGGCGGGCCGCGCCGGGGGGTACCGGCGCGCGGGCACTGCGCGACGTCCTCGGCCGGTACGCGACCGGAGTCACGGTCGTCACCTGCGCGGGCGGTCCGCACCACGCCCCCGCCGGGGTGACGGTGAACTCCTTCACGTCCGTGTCCCTGGCCCCGCCCCTCATCCTCTGGTGCCTGGCCCTGTCCTCCCGCAGCAGATCCGCCTTCACGACGGCCGAGTACTTCGCGGTCAACGTCCTGGCGGCGGACCAACGCCCCCTGGCAGCCCGCTTCACCGCCCCCGGCGACCGCTTCCGGGACCTGGTGACGCGTCCCGGCCCGCACGGAGAACCGCTCCTCCCCGGCACCGCCGCCCTGCTCTGCTGCCGCCGCCACGACGTCGTACCGGCCGGCGACCACCTCCTGATCCTGGGCACGGTCGAGCACCACGCCCGCACGGCCAGCCGGACCCTGCTCTTCGCGGACGGGGGGTACCACGAGGGCCCGGCGCCGATGCCGCGAGCCGATCAACTGGCGGGCGGAGGCGGCCAGGCCCGATGATCTGATCATGACTACACAGGCATCGGCCGTCGCCGTCCGAGGCGTGCGGGCCGTCATGGTGTTCGCCGACGACCCGGAAGCCTCCGCCCGCTGGTGGGGGAAGACCCTGGGGGCCGAGGTACACGTGGACCGGGACGGGACGTCCGTGTTCGCCTGGATCGACACCAGCGGGGGAGTCGAGTTGGGCTTCCACCCGGCCGACGACGAGCGGAACCCCCGTGGCGGAAGCCCGGTCGTCTACTGGGCGGTGGAGAGCGTGAACGCCACGCGCGAGGCCCTGCTGGCGCGCGGCTGCACGCACCACCGGGGCCCGCTCGACATCGGCGCGGAACGCAGCATCTGCCAGTTCACCGACCCCTTCGGCACGGTCTTCGGCCTGGACGGCCCGGCGTAGGCGCGCCCGCCGGGCCCGAAAACCGTTCGACGGCTCCGGCGGGACTCTGGGACAGTGGCCCACCATGGCGAACCTGGAGCTCCTCACGGCCGCGGACGTCCAGCTGATGCAGGGCCTGGCCCAGCGTGTCACCGCCCTCCGCCCGGACCTGCTGAACTGCGAGGCCACGTACGGCGAGCTGGCCTGGAACTGGGGCAAGGACCACACCGCCCAGGGCAGCGGCTGGCCGCGCCGGCTGTGGTTCGCCGACGGCGAGCTGGTCGCGTGGGGCTGGGCCCGCCTCCCGCACCGGGTGCGGCGCGGCGACGGCTCGGTCAGGGAGGTCACCGGCGCCTCCCTGACGTACCAGGTCCATCCCGCGCACACCGGGCTGGTCGACGCGGTGATCGACTGGTACGAGGGTACGGCGGCCGGACTGGAGCGTTCGGTGATCCCGAGCGCCGCCGACGAGTTCGCCCTGACCCGCTGGACGGCCCACGGCTACACCACCGACCCGGCCGCACTCGGCGACACCGGCGCCTGGACCCAGCTCAACGAACGGGACCTCACCGACATCGACCGGCCCGTCCTCCCCGCCGGCTTCCGCTTCCGCACCGCCGAGGAGACCGGCCCGGAAGCCGCGGTCCGCGCCCACGTCGACGCCTGGGCCCCCTCCTCGTTCACCACCGAGTCCTACCAGGGCCTCCTGCACACGGCGGGCTACCGCCCCGACCTGCACATCCTGATCGAGGCCCCGGACGGCACGCTCGCGGCGTCCACGATCATGTGGCTCGACGAGGCGAACCACACGGCCGAGTTCGAACCAGTCGGCACCCACCCCGACTACCGCCGCCAGGGCCTGGCGCGAGCGATGCTCCTCCACGGCATGCACCGGGCACGAGAGGCCGGCGCCACCCACGCCACGGTCGCCTGCCTCGGCGCCCCCGGCTTCCCCAAGGCCCGCACCCTCTTCTACGGCGTCGGCTTCCGAGAACTCTCCCGGGACGCACCGCTGATCAAACCGGCGTGACCTTCAGGGCGTTGACGAAGGGGGTGAAGGCGGCGGCGGGGACGGTGAGCGTGCTGTGGGCCGGGTTCTTGGAGTCGCGGATGGATATGTGGGTGGTGCCTTCGGCGATCTCGACACAGGCGTTGCCGTCACCACTCCCGGAGTAGGACGACTTCCGCCAGGTGTCGGGCAGAGGGGACATGCGCATCACAGCTCCTTGGGCAGTCCATGGATGAGGTCGTGACGTCAGTGCCCTGGGCGCGTGGCCTTCAGCGCGTCAAGGAAGGGGACGAATGCTCCGCTCGGGAAGGTGAGGGTTGCTCTGGCCGGGGCCTTGGAGTCGCGGACCGCTACGTGGGAGCGCCGGTGGGCAATCTCAACACAGGCATTGCCGTCGCCGCCTCCGGAGTAGGACGACTTGCGCCATTGATCGACGTTGTCCATGGGTGCCTCACAGTTCCTTCGAGAGTCCGTGGATGAAGTCCCGCGATCGCGCCGGGGTGAGCGACGCCGCCTCCACTCTACGGAAGTGTGTTCGGAACACTTCCAGTTGCGCTTCGGAGTCGACGAAGACAGTGCCATGGGGTCCGTCGCGTACGACCGTGTCCAATTTGGGTACTGTGCCGCCCGCGTACACCATGGCGGAGCCGAGGTCGATGAAGTGCTCCAGGGCGAAGGGAATCACCCGCACCGTGATGTGCTCCGCTTCGGAGAGCTCCAGGACGCGGGCGAGTTGAGCGTGTGCGTCAGCGCGACTGCTGACCATCATGCGGAGCGCCGCCTCGTGCATCACCGCTTCGTACGCGGTCGGTGACGGCTTCTCCAGGATGGCCCGCCGCTGCATGCGGTGCTGAACCCGCAGCTCCAGCTCGTCCTCGGGAAGTTCTGGAACCCGGGATGAGAAGAGTGCCCGTGCGCAGTTCTCCGTCTGGAGCAGTCCGGGAACGTGCAGGAACTCCACGTCTCGCCGATAGGCGGCGTAGTACTCCAGCTCCGACAGGTCCAGGAAGGAGGTCGGGAGGAGGCCCCGGTACTCCTCCCACCAACCGCGTGTCCGATCGCTCGTCATCGTGGCCAGCGCGTCCACCAAATCCGCGTCCGTGCAGGCGTAGTGCCCCGCAATCCGACGCAGGCGCTCCTCGCTGACACCCGCCAGGCCCGCTTCGAACTGGCTCACCTGAGCGGAATCGGTACCGAGCAGCGCTGCGGCTTCACGCCCTTTGAGTCCTGCGGCCTCCCGAAGCTTTCGCAGCTCAGCCCCCAGGCGCTGCTGCCGTGCAGTGGCCTGCTGCCTGCGTGGCATGGCTTCCTCCAGGTCCGGCAACTGCCGTAGGGCGATGACTCGTTCGGCGTCAGATTATGGCAACGACTTGCGCGGGACCAAAATTGACCCCTACCGTCAGTGACGTACTGCTCACGCGTTGGAAGCGCACCGCTCCGCCCTGCCAAGACGGCTGCGGCAATGCCACCGCGCGCCCTCTTTCCCCTCTCACACCACCGGAGTTGATCCCGCATGCCCGAAACCGAGACCTGGGACTACACCCTCTACATCCCCAACGACCTCAGAGCAGTGACCGTCTCCCGCCGCACCCTGCGCCTGATCCTGACCCTGCACGGTCTGATCGGGCTCGTGGACACGGCCGAACTCCTCGCGGCGGAGTTGGTCTCCAACGCCGTACGGCACACGAAGGGGCCGGCGGCGCTCAGGGTGCGCAGGACCGTAGAGGGGGTGGTGTGGATCGGCGCGTGGGACACCGACCCGGCCCCTCCTGAGCCACCGAAACCGCTCAGCCAAGTCACCGAGCTGGAGGACGGCCGGGGCCTGGGCCTGGTCAAGGCGTGCGCGGACTACTGGGGGTGGCAGCCCTCGGCGAGATTCGGTAACAGGGGGAAGTTCGTGTGGTGCGAACTCAAGGCCGCCTGAGCGGCCCTGGGGTTCTCGGGCGACGGACGTGGCCCGAACCTTCCACTCACACGCCGGCTGCCCGTCGGCCCAGGACCGGTTCGGCCAGGAAGCGTGCCGCGGTGCACAGCGTCTGGCCGTGTCGGGCGAAGAGTTGGTCGCGGGAGTCGAAGCGGCCGAGGTCGAGGCGGAGGTGGGCCGAGAGGTCGCAGCGGCCGGCTGATGCCGGGCAGGCGCTCGATCCGTCCCCGTCCCAGTCGATGCCGGTCCGCGACAGCGCCTCGAAGAGGGTCTCGGTGCCGGAGTTCGTGAATTCCCCGGTGGACCGGGCGGCGGTGGTTTCGGCGAAGAGCCGGGACACTGGGAGCCAGGCCCCGTCGACGTGGAACTCCGGCCAGGCCAGGACCACGTGGTGGGGGACGAGGCGGCGGAGCCGGGGAAAGCGGGGGTACCAGAACGTGCCGTCCACGACGAGACCGCGAACCCGGGTGGGCACGCCCCAGGCCCTGGCCACCGCCTCCAGGACGGCCATCCGCTGACTGCACGAGCCCCGTCCGAGCCGCAGGACTTCCGAGACCGGCCGTGCCTCCTCCACCGAGTACACCGGCCGTACCTCCGCGGATATCCACCGGTGCGCGCGGCGGAGAGCGGCCACGGCGGGCTCACCGCCCGCTGGGCCGGCGATGCTCCGTACGGCGGCCAGGACCCGGGGATGCTCCCAGTCGAGGATCGGCGTCGGCGCCGTGGAGCCGGGCGCCGCACGGTCCGCGGCGTCTGCCGCCCGGGGCCGCCCGCGCGGCATCAGCAGCGAACTCACCATGACCGGCTCCTCCCGTCCGTACCGCCTCTCGCGGCCCGGCCCAGCATCCCAGAGATTTTGAACGCGTTCAAGAATGCGATCTGGCGGCCGGCCGGGCAAGAAGAAGACCCGCGCCTGGGTAAGCGCGGGTCTTCGTCCCCTGGAGCGGACGTTCTTGGGCTCGGGTCAATGGGCCGGGAAGGTCCGTTCCGTACGGGGCGGCCGGCGGTAAAGGGGTGTGCCGGCCGCCGCGTCGGGGTTCTAGGAGAGGGTCTTGCCGAGCGTCTCCGTGGAGGCGCGGGGGGCCGGAACCGTCTCGCCGGTCTCGGGGTAGTGGCAGGCCGTCAGGTGGCCCGGCTTGTTGCCCTCGACCTGGACCAGCGGCGGGGCCTCGGTCGCGCACTTCTCCGTCGCCTTCCAGCAGCGGGTGCGGAAGCGGCAGCCGGACGGCGGGTTGATCGGGGACGGGACGTCACCGACCAGGCGGATGCGCTCGCGGGGCTCCTCGTCCACCGTCGCCTCGGGGACCGCGGAGAGCAGGGCCCGGGTGTACGGGTGGCGCGGGTTGTCGTAGATGTCCGCGCGGTCGGCGATCTCCACGATCTTGCCGAGGTACATGACCGCGACGCGCTGGGAGAAGTGCCGGACGATCGCCAGGTCGTGGGCGATGAAGACGAACGCGATGCCCAGCTCGTTCTGGACCTTCTGGAGCAGGTTGACGACCTGCGCCTGGATCGAGACGTCCAGGGCCGAGACCGGCTCGTCCGCCACGATCAGCTTCGGCTCCAGGGCGAGCGCGCGGGCGACGCCGATGCGCTGGCGCTGGCCGCCGGAGAACTCGTGCGGGAAGCGGTTGTAGTGCTCGGGATTGAGGCCGACGATCTCCAGCAGCTCACGGACCCGCGCCTCCCGGCCGCCGGCCGGGTTGATGCCGTTGATCTCCATCGGGCCAGAGATGATCTTGCCGACCGTCTGGCGGGGGTTCAGGGAGGCGTACGGGTCCTGGAAGATCATCTGGATCTCGGACCGGATCGGCGCCAGACCCCTGCGGCTCGCGTGGGTGATGTCCTGACCCCGGTAGAGGATCTTGCCGCCGGTCGGCTCCAGCAGGCGGGTGATCAGCCGGCCGGTGGTCGACTTGCCGCAGCCCGACTCGCCGACGAGGCCCAGGCTCTCGCCCTCGGAGACCTGGAAGTCCAGGCCGTCCACCGCCTGCACCGCACCGACGGTCCGCCGGATCGGGAAGCCGCCCTTGATGGGGAAGTGCTTCGTCAGCCCGGAGACGTCCAGGAGGGGGTTGTTGCTCATGGTCGTGAAGTCCCGTCTCGTGTCCGTCAGTGGTGCCGGTTCGCGGCGTGTTCGGCGAAGAGTTCCTGCTTCTGCTCCTGGGTGAGGTGGCAGGCGGAGCCACGGCCCTCGCTGACCTCCAGCACCGGCCGCTCCTTGGAGCACCTGCCGTCCGCGACCTGGTCGGCGAACGCGCAACGCGGGTGGAAGCGGCAGCCGGACGGCGGGTTGAGCAGCGAGGGCGGCGAGCCGGGAATCGGTGACAGCGGCACGTCCACCGGGCCGTTCAGGCTCGGCATGGAGCCCAGCAGACCGACGGTGTAGGGGTGCTGGGGGTCGCTCAGCACCTCCTTCTTGGTGCCGCGCTCCACACACCGGCCGCCGTACATCACCAGTACGTCGTCCGCGATGTCGGCGATGACACCGAGGTCGTGCGTGATGAAGATGATGGCGGTGCCGAACTCCCGCTGGAGGTCCTTGAGCAGGTCCATGATCTGCGCCTGGACGGTCACGTCGAGGGCGGTGGTCGGCTCGTCGGCGATCAGCAGCTCGGGGTCGCAGACCAGCGCCATGGCGATCATCGCGCGCTGGCGCATACCGCCGGAGAACTGGTGCGGGTAGTCGTCCACCCGCATGTCCGGCTGCGGGATGCCGACGCGGCGCAGCATCTCGATCGCGCGCTTGCGGGACTCGGACTTGGAGGCACCGGTGTGCTTGCGGTACGTCTCGGCGATCTGCGTGCCGATGGTGTGGTACGGCGACAGCGAGGCCAAGGCGTCCTGGAAGATCATGGACATCTTGTTGCCGCGGAGCCGCTCCAGATCCCGCTCACGCGTGGTGAGCAGTTCCTGGCCGTCCAGCAGGATCTCGCCGTCGATCGACGTGCGGTCCGGGTCGTGGAGGCCCAGGATCGTCAGGTTGGTCACGGACTTGCCGGAGCCCGACTCGCCCACGATGCCGAGGGTCTGCCCCTTGGCCAGGTCGAAGCTGAGTCCGTCGACGGCCTTGACGATGCCGTCCTCGGTGGAGAAGTGGACCCTGAGGTCCTTGACGGAGAGGAACGGCTGCTGATCGGTGCTCGTCACGGGGACGCTCCTGGGGGTGATGCGAGGGTCGGGGGTGGGGCGGAGGTCAGGCGAGCCGGATCCGCGGGTCGATGAGGGCGTAGACGGCGTCGATCACGATGTTGCTGATCACGATCGCGCCGGCGGACAGCACGGTCACGCCGAGCACCATGGGCAGGTCGGACTTGTCCACGGACTCGATGGTGAGCCGGCCCACGCCCTGCAGGCTGAAGACGGTCTCGGTGATGATCGCGCCGCCGATGAGCACCGCGAGATCGAGGCCGAAGATGGTGACGATCGGGCCCATCGCACCGCGCCAGGCGAACCGGAAGAACACGTTCCGCCTGGGCAGGCCCTTGGCGCGGGCCGTGCGGACGTAGTCCTCGGTCATCGACTCGACCATCTGGGAGCGCGTCATACGCGTGTAGTTGGCGGTGAAGATCAGGGCCAGCACCAGCCAGGGCACGAGGAGACCGGAGGCCCATTCGAGCGGGTTGTCGGTCAGCGGCGTGTACGACGGGTTGCTGAGCAGGTTCCACTTCGCGACGAGCAGGTACATCGCGATGTAACCGACGAAGTAGATCTGCATCGAGGACGCGATCAGCGACGCCGAGCTGGCCAGCTTGTCCTGCCACTTGCCCTGCTTCACGGCGGCGAGCATGCCCGCGCCGATACCGAAGACCAGGAAGACCACGGCCGCGCCGAAGGCGAGGGAGAGGGTCAGCGGGAGCCGGTCCAGGATGGTGCCGAGGACGGGCTGGCGGTTGGCGAACGAGTATCCGAGGCACGGCGCGCTGCAGTCACCGAAGTCCCCGTAGCTGCGCCCGACGAAGATGCCCTTCAGCCAGTACCAGTACTGGACCGGGACCGGATGGTCGATGCCCAGGTTGTGCCGGACCCTGGCGAGCATGTCGGGCGTGCAGTTCTTGCCGCAGGACATGATGGCCGGGTCACGCGGGATGGCGTAGAACAGCCAGAAGACGACAGCGCTGATGATCAGCAGGATGACCAGCGCGCCGAGCACTCGGCGGACAAGGAAGCGGAGCATGAGGGCGTGACTTTCCGGACGGGGCGCCGTCGCCGGGGGTGAGGGGAGTGGGCCGGAGGGGGCGGCCAGGTCATGGCCGCCCCCAGGGGTACAGCTGGGTTACTTCATCGCGTACATCTTGCAGAGCGCGACACAGGTGTTGGCGCTGTCGTAGACGACGTGGCCGACCTTGGAGCCGTGCATCCAGTTACGGATGGAGTGGTAGTCCGGGACGCAGGCCGCCAGCTCCATGATCTGGCGGTCGATGTCGCCCCAGGCCTTGTTGGCCTTCTCCGGGTCCGTGATCTTCGAGGCCGCGTCGATCGCCTTGTTGACGCTGGTGTTGTTGAGCTGCGACCAGTTGGTGCCGCCCTCCATGACCTGGCTGCCGTCCCAGCACGGGAAGAAGACCGAGTAACCGGCCGGCCAGTCCGGGCTCCAGCCGGCGGCGAACATGTCGTAGCCGTTGTCCAGGTGGCTGATCTGCGTGTAGAAGGTCGTCTTGTCGACCTGCTTGTTGACCACCTTGAAGCCGGCGGCCTCAAGGGAGTTCTTGATCTGGACGGCCTGCTTGACCGAGTTGTCGGACTGCTGGTAGGCGAGGACCAGCTTCTGGCCGAGCTTGCCGGCCTCCTTCAGCAGGGCCTTGGCCTTGGCGGGGTCGCCGCCCGGCTTCTTGGTCTTGCCGTAGAGGTCGAAGTCCTGGTAGCCGGGCGTGGCCGGGCTGAGGATCGTGGTGGCGATCTCGCTGGTGGCGCGGCCACCGCGGATCGTCTGCAGCTCCTGCGACGGCCAGGCGTAGTTGATGGCCTGGCGGACCTTGACGTCCTTGATCCGGGTCGTGTTGATCGCCCAGTAGTAGGTGACCGGGTCGACCGCGGTGACGACGCGCTCCTTGAGCTTCGCGTTGGTGAGGACCTGGGCGGTGCGCTCGGCCGCGACCTCGTTGAAGATCGTCATCGCGTACTGGTCGTTGCCGCGGTCCGCGATGAAGCGGTCCGTGGAGGCGACGGGCTGGAAGCCGAACTGGAAGATGTACTTGTCCGGGTACGCGTTGCGCATCGAGTCCGTCTTGGGGTCCCAGTGCGGGTTGCGCACGTAGGTGAGGGACTTGCCGATCTTGCGGTCGCCGATCATGTACGGGCCGCACGCCATCGGGCGCTTGTCGTACTTCTCCTTGGTGTCGTGCTTCTTCGGCACCAGGGCGTAACCACGCATGGCGAGGGTGAAGTTGAAGTCACCGCGCGCCTGGTTGAGGTGGAAGGTGACGGTGTTGCCCGAGATCTCGATGGACTTCAGGTGCTTGCCGTCGTAGGGGCCCTTGTAACCCTTGCCGCCCACGAGGAAGTTCTGGACGTAGCGCGGGCCCTGGGTGATGAAGGACGCGAAGAGGCGCTCGAAGGTGTGGCGCACGTCGTCCATCGTGATGTCGGCGCCGTCCTCCCACTTGAGGCCGTCCTTCAGGGTGAAGGACCAGGTCTTGCCGCCGTCCTTCATGGTGCCGGCGTCGGTGGCGAGGTCGCCGACGAGGATGGCGCCGCCCTTGTCGTCGATCTTGTAGCCGGTCAGACCGCGCAGGATCGGGACGGTGATGGCGGACTCGGTCGAGGAGTAGATCTGGGCCGGGTCCAGGTGGTCCATGTCCTGCTGGTCGAGCGACCACAGCGTGCCGCCCTTGACGGCGCCCTCGACCTCGGGGGCCGGACCGGTGGAGTCGGCCTTGGTGCCGACGTCGATCTTGGTGGTCTTGGTCTTGCCGACCGAGGGGGCGCTGTCCTTGGACGAGCTGCCGCCACCGCCGCAGGCGGTGAGCACGCTGGTGGAGGCCGCGGCGACACCGGTGGCGATCAGGAAGTTTCTACGGGAAAAAGACATGCTTGAGCCTGCCTAGAAGGTTGGTCGGAACTTGACTGGACCAGCCGGGTGTCACCGCCCCGTGCCGGGTGGAACTGCGTTACCGCTTGGACTTCGGGTCGAGCGCGTCGCGCACCGAGTCGCCGAGCAGGTTGAAGGCCAGTACGAAGATCACCATCGAGATGCCCGGGAAGAGCATGAAGGTGATGTCCTGGCTGTAGAACTGGGCACCTCGGCCGATCATCACGCCCCAGTCGGGGGTCGGGTCGATCATGCCGACGCCGAGGAAGGCCAGACCCGCTTCCGCAGTCACGTAAAGCGGGACCATCAGGGTGGACTGGATGAGGATCGGCGTCCACAGATTGGGCAGCAGTTCCTTGAAGACGATGCGCATCGGAGACGCACCCGTGACCTTCGCCGCCTCCACGAACTCGCGTTCACGCAGGCCGAGTACCTGACCGCGCAGCAGGCGCGCGAGGGAGGCCCAGCCGAAGAAGGCCATGACGATGATCAGGGAGGCGGCGCGCAGGGAGGTCGGGATGTCGTCGTCCGGCGCGACCCAGATGCTGTACACGACCGGCATGAAGGCGATGTAGAAGAGCGTCGACGGGAACGACAGCAGGATGTCGATGATCCGGCCGACGATGTAGTCCGTCTTGCCGCCCAGGTAACCGACCGTGATGCCGATCACGACACCGGCGACCGTGGTGAGGATGGCGGCGGCGAGGGCGATGCCCAGGGAGTTCCGGATCGCGTACAGCAGGAACGTGAAGACGTCCCGGCCGAGCTGGGGCTCGATGCCGAACCAGAAGTCGCTGCTCATGCCGCCGTTCGGCCCCGCGGGGTACGAGAAGGCGTCGAGCAGGCTCGGGTCCTGGCTCGCGTAGGTGGTGTACGGGTTCTTGCCGTACAGCTTGGCTATGAGCGGCGCCGCGATCGCGATCACGAAGAAGAAGATCACGACACAGGCGGATATGACGCCTGCTCGGTCGCGCTTGAAGCGCTTCCAGGCGAGACGCCCGGGTGAACGTCCCTCGCTGCCCTTCGAATCGCCGGAAGTGGTCGACTTCAGGACGGACTCGTCGGACACGTCGAGGGAGACAGCCGCAGATGGAGTTGGGAGGGTCATGGTGCTCCTGGCCCAAGGGAGGGTCTGATGACTCCGCAGGGCACTCCCCTACGGGCTACGCCGGACTTTTTCAACGCAATTCATTCAAGGTCAATAAATTCTCGGTCGCCTTGGTTGCGTCTTTACCTTTTTTGCTCGGGCTTGACCGTTCCGTAGTGGGGCAGGTAGCGCGATGTAACCAAACTGTGCTTCACATCGGACCAAATGGACAATCCCGGCAAGGAGTTCGATATGCGGACGCCGATGTGTCGAAATGCGTACACGAGCGCGCCGGAATCCAACGTTTCGGCATCGTTGCCCGGAGATCCATTGCGCCCCGGTCTCAAGATCACCAAAGACGTCCCAAGATCGTGCCCGCGTTCGGGTGAGTCATCCCCTGGGGCCGCCCCGGCGTCCCCCTAAAGGCCGTACGAGGACCCCCTCAAGGGGGCGCCGCGCGTGCGATGTGCACCTTATGGGTTGATATTGACCGGTAACGGTTCGGTGATCACGGAGGAGGCACGCCATGCGGGGAATCACGCACGCCCGATGGGCCGCCGGTGCGGTGGCGGTCGCGCTCGCCGCGACGGGCTGCGGGGGCGGTTCGAGCGACAGCGGCGGCGGGAGCGGCAGCGGCGGCGGGGTGCTCAGCTCCTCCTGGGGCGACCCGCAGAACCCGCTGGAGCCGGCCAACACCAACGAGGTGCAGGGCGGCAAGGTGCTCGACATGATCTTCCGCGGGCTGGTGCGGTACAACCCGAAGACCGCCAAGGCCGAGAACATGATCGCCCAGTCCATCGACACCAAGGACTCGCAGAACTTCACCATCAAGCTCAAGGACGGCTGGACCTTCTCCAACGGGGAGAAGGTGACCGCCCGCTCCTTCGTGGACGCCTGGAACTACGGCGCGAGCCTGAAGAACAACCAGAAGAACGCGTACTTCTTCGGCTACATCGACGGCTACGACAAGGTGCACCCCGAGAGCGGCAAGCAGAGCGCCGACACCCTGTCCGGCCTGAAGGTCGTCGACGACCACACCTTCACCGTCAAGCTCAACCAGAAGTTCTCCGGCTTCCCCGTCACCCTCGGCTACGCGGCCTTCGCCCCGCTGCCCCAGGCGTTCTTCACCGACCACGCGGCCTGGCTGAACAAGCCGGTCGGCGACGGGCCCTACACGATCGAGTCCTACACCAAGGGCTCGCAGATGCAGCTGAAGAAGTGGACCGGCTACAAGGGCCCGGACGCCGCCCAGAACGGCGGCGTGACCCTGAAGGTCTACACCGACAACAACACCGCCTACACCGACCTCATGGCCGGCAACCTCGACCTCGTCGACGACATCCCCGCCTCCCAGCTGAAGAACGTCAAGAGCGACCTCGGCGACCGCTACATCAACACCCCGGCCGGCATCATCCAGACCCTCGCCTTCCCCTTCTACGACAAGGACTGGAACTCCTCCGGGGCCCAGAAGGTGCGCACCGGCCTGTCCATGGCCATCAACCGCAAGCAGATCACCGAGACGATCTTCAACAACACCCGCACCCCCGCCACCGACTGGACCTCACCGGTCCTCGGCTCGGCCGGCGGCTACAAGTCCGGCCTGTGCGGCAAGGCCTGCGACTACGACCCGGCCGAGGCCAAGAAGCTCATCAAGGAGGGCGGCGGGCTCCCCGGCGGCCAGGTCAAGATCTCGTACAACGCGGACACCGGCTCGCACCGCGACTGGGTCAACGCCGTCTGCAACTCCATCAACAACGTGCTCGGCAACGGCAAGGCCTGCGTCGGCAACCCGATCGGCACCTTCGCCGACTTCCGCAACCAGATCGGGCAGCACAAGATGACCGGCCCGTTCCGGGCGGGCTGGCAGATGGACTACCCGCTCATCCAGGACTTCCTGCAGCCGCTCTACTACACCGACGCCTCCTCCAACGACGGCAAGTGGTCCAACAAGCAGTTCGACCAGCTCGTCGACCAGGCCAACGCCGAGACGGACCTCCCCAAGGCCGTCTCCACCTTCCAGCAGGCCGAGGGAGTCGTCCGGGACAACATGGCAGCCATCCCGCTCTGGTACCAGAACGGCAGCGCGGGCTACTCCCAGCGGCTGTCCAACGTGGCGCTCAACCCGTTCAGCGTCCCGGTCTACGACGAGATCAAGGTCAGCTGACCCGCCATGGGACGCTATGTCGTCCGGCGACTGCTCCAGATGATCCCGGTGTTCATCGGGTCCACCCTGCTGATCTTCCTCATGGTCAACGTGATGGGCGACCCCATCGCCGGACTGTGCGGGGAGCGGCAGTGCGACCCGGCGACCGCCGCCCAGCTGAAGCACCAGTTCGGCCTCGACCAGCCCGTCTTCCCCCAGCAGTACCTCACCTACATGGGGAACGTGTTCACCGGTGACTTCGGTACGGCGTTCAACGGGCAGAAGGTCACCGAGCTGATGGGAACGGCGTTCCCCGTCACCATCCGGCTGACCATCGTGGCGATCATCTTCGAGATCGTCATCGGCATCGCCCTCGGTGTCGTCACCGGTCTGCGCCGAGGCCGGCCCGTCGACACGGGCGTACTGCTGACCACCCTCGTCGTGATCTCCGTCCCCACGTTCGTCACCGGTCTGCTGCTCCAGCTGCTGCTCGGCGTCGAGTGGGGCTGGATCAGCCCCTCGGTGTCCCCGGAGGCCACCTTCGACGAGCTGATCCTGCCCGGCCTCGTCCTGGCCTCCGTCTCGCTCGCCTACGTCACCCGGCTGACCCGGACCTCCATCGCGGAGAACCGGCGCTCCGACTACGTCCGCACCGCCATCGCCAAGGGCCTGCCCCGGCGCCGGGTCATCACCCGGCACCTGCTGCGCAACTCCCTCATCCCCGTCGTCACCTTCATCGGCACCGACATCGGCGCGCTGATGGGCGGCGCGATCGTCACCGAGAGGATCTTCAACATCCACGGCGTCGGCTACCAGCTCTACCAGGGCATCCTGCGGCAGAACAGCCAGACCGTGGTGGGCTTCGTGACCGTCCTCGTGCTGGTCTTCCTGGTCGCCAACCTGCTCGTGGACCTCCTGTACGCCGTACTCGACCCGAGGATCCGCTATGCCTGAGCAGCCGTACGAGCCCGAGCGCGCCATCGCGGGCACCGGCATGGGCGGCGCGATGGACCTCGGCGCGAGCGAGGCCGTCACGCTTGAGAAGACTCCCGGAGGACCGGAGGGCACCGGCCCGGCCGAGAAGCCCCGGTCGCTGTGGTCCGACGCCTGGCGGGACCTCAGGCGCAACCCCGTCTTCCTGATCTCCGCCCTCGTCATCCTCTTCCTGGTCTTCATCTCCCTGTGGCCCTCGGCCATCACCTCCGGCAGCCCCCTCACGTGTGACCTCGCCAAGGCCCAGCAGGGCTCCCAGCCGGGCCATCCGTTCGGCTTCGACGGCCAGGGCTGCGACGTCTACACCCGGACCGTGTACGGCGCCCGGGCGTCCGTCGCGGTGGGCGTGTGCAGCACCCTCGGCGTGGCGATCCTCGGGTCCGTGCTCGGCGGGCTCGCCGGATACGTCGGCGGCATCTGGGACTCGGTGCTGTCCCGGATCACCGACATCTTCTTCGCCATCCCGGTCGTCCTCGGCGGACTCGTCCTGCTGTCCGTCGTCACCAGCAACACGGTCTGGCCGGTCGTCGGCTTCATCGTCCTGCTCGGCTGGCCGCAGATCTCCCGCATCGCCCGCGGCTCCGTCATCACCGCCAAACAGAACGACTACGTCCAGGCCGCCCGCGCCCTCGGCGCCTCCAACACCCGCATCCTGCTGCGGCACATCGCCCCGAACGCCGTCGCCCCCGTCATCGTCGTCGCGACCATCGCGCTGGGCACCTACATCGCCCTGGAGGCGACCCTGTCCTACCTCGGCGTCGGCCTCAAACCGCCCAGCGTCTCCTGGGGCATCGACATCTCCGCCGCCTCCCCCTACATCCGCAACGCGCCGCACGCCCTGCTGTGGCCGGCCGGCGCGCTCGCGATCACCGTCCTGGCCTTCATCATGCTCGGCGACGCGGTGCGCGACGCCCTCGACCCGAAGCTGAGGTGAGAGCGCCATGCTGCTCGACGTCCGCGACCTGCACGTGGAGTTCCGCACCCGGGACGGCGTCGCCCACGCCGTCAACGGCGTGTCGTACGCCGTCGACGCGGGGGAGACCCTCGCGGTGCTCGGCGAGTCCGGCTCGGGGAAGTCCGTCACCGCGCAGGCCGTGATGGGCATCCTCGACATGCCGCCGGGACGGATCACCGGCGGGGAGATCCTCTTCCAGGGCAAGGACCTGCTGAAGATGAAGGGGGAGGAGCGGCGGAAGGTCCGGGGCGCCGGAATGGCGATGATCTTCCAGGACGCGCTGTCGTCCCTCAACCCCGTGCTCTCCGTCGGCGAGCAGCTCGGCGAGATGTTCACCGTCCACCGCGGCCTGTCGAAGAAGGACGCGCGGGCCAAGGCCGTCGAGCTGATGGACCGGGTGCGCATCCCGGCCGCCGCCCAGCGGGTCCGCGACTACCCCCACCAGTTCTCCGGCGGCATGCGCCAGCGCATCATGATCGCCATGGCGCTGGCCCTGGAGCCCGCCCTCATCATCGCCGACGAGCCCACCACCGCCCTCGACGTCACCGTCCAGGCCCAGGTCATGGACCTGCTCGCGGAGTTGCAGCGCGAGTACCACATGGGGCTCATCCTCATCACCCACGACCTCGGCGTCGTCGCCGACGTCGCCGACCGGATCGCGGTCATGTACGCGGGGAAGATCGTCGAGTCGGCCCCCGTCCTCGACATCTACAAGAGCCCCGCTCACCCCTACACCCGCGGCCTGCTGGACTCCATCCCGCGCCTCGACCAGAAGGGCCAGGAACTGTACGCCATCAAGGGACTGCCGCCGAACCTCATGCACATCCCGCCCGGCTGCGCCTTCCACCCCCGCTGCCCGATGGCCCAGGACGTGTGCCGCACCGACGTACCCCCGCTGTACGAGGTGTCCGGCGACCGCGGCAGCGCCTGCCACTTCTGGAGGGAGTGCCTGCATGACGTCGACCGGTGAGCCCGTCCTGGAGGTCAGCGGCCTCGTCAAGCACTACCCGCTCACCCAGGGCATCCTGTTCAAGAAGCAGGTCGGCGCGGTCAAGGCGGTCGACGGCGTCGACTTCACCCTCGGCCGCGGCGAGACCCTCGGCATCGTCGGCGAGTCCGGCTGCGGCAAGTCCACGGTCGCCAAGATGCTCTGCCACCTGGAGCGGCCCACGGCCGGCGCCATCCGGTTCAAGGGCGAGGACGTCACCAAGCTGTCCGGCCGCGCCCTGAAGGCCGTGCGCCGCAACGTCCAGATGGTCTTCCAGGACCCCTACACCTCCCTCAACCCCCGCATGACCGTGGGCGACATCATCGGGGAGCCGTACGACATCCACCCCGAGGTCGCGCCCAAGGGCGACCGGCGGCGCCGGGTCCAGGAACTGCTCGACGTGGTCGGCCTCAACCCGGAGTACGTCAACCGCTACCCGCACCAGTTCTCCGGCGGCCAGCGCCAGCGCATCGGCATCGCGCGCGGACTGGCCCTGCGCCCCGAGGTGATCGTCGCCGACGAGCCGGTCTCCGCCCTGGACGTCTCCGTGCAGGCCCAGGTGATCAACCTGCTGGACCGGCTGCAGTCGGACTTCGACCTCTCCTACGTCTTCATCGCGCACGACCTCTCGATCGTCCGGCACATCTCCGACCGGGTCGGCGTCATGTACCTGGGCCGCATCGTGGAGATCGGCCGCGACGCCGAGATCTACGACCATCCCACGCACCCTTACACCCAGGCGCTGCTCTCCGCGGTGCCCGTCCCCGACCCCGAGGCCCGCGAACACCGGGAGCGGATCATCCTCACGGGTGACGTGCCGTCGCCGACGAACATCCCGTCCGGGTGCCGTTTCCGTACCCGCTGCTGGAAGGCGCGGGAGCGGTGCGCGGAGGAGGTGCCGCTGCTGGCCGTGCCGGAGGCGTTCCAGGGCGCGAGCGGTCCGGCCGTCCATCCCTCGGCCTGCCACTTCGCCGAGGAGAAACGGGTGGTGCCGCCGGAGGAGGCGACACAGCCCCCGCCCGACGCCTCGGGCGACGACCGGCCGCGGGAGCCGGGCAAAGGATCGACGGCGTGGACGGGTGACGGGGTGGAGTGAGACCGGCGAAGGGGCGGAGTGAGGCGGGGCCGAAGTGAGACGGCTTCGCCGTACGGCTGCGGACCGGGGTGGCGTGGTGCCGCCCCGGCCCGCTCGCTACGGCATCCGCACCAGCCGTACGCCCGTCAGCCTTTCCGGTCCGTATATCGGTACGGCGTCGGGCGCGTTGCCCGCGTGTTAACCGGCCTGCCCCGTCTAACCGGCCTGCCCCGTCGGCGCGTTCAGGGACAGCGAGCGCCTGAGGAAGTCCAGCTGCAGCCGCAGCAGGTTCTCCGCGACCGTCTCCTGCGGGGTCATGTGGGTCACCCCGGACAGCGGCAGCACCTCGTGCGGGCGGCCGGCGGCCAGCAGGGCGGAGGACAGCCGCAGGGAGTGCGCGACGACCACGTTGTCGTCGGCCAGCCCGTGGATGATCATCATCGGCCGGTGCGGCTCGGCCGCGTCGACCAGACCCGCGTCGTCGATGACGGAGTTGCGCCGGTAGACCTCCGGCTGCTCGTCCGGGTGCCCGAGGTAACGCTCCTTGTAGTGCGTGTCGTACAGGCGCATGTCCGTGACCGGTGCGCCGACCACCGCCGCGTGGAAGACGTCCGGGCGGCGCAGTGCCGCCAGCGCCGCCAGATAGCCGCCGAAGGACCAGCCCCGGATCGCCACCCGGCCGAGGTCCAGCGGGAAGTCACCGGCGAGCGAGTGGAGGGCGTCGACCTGGTCCTGGAGGGCCACCGCGGCCACCTCGTCCCGGACCGCCTTCTCCCAGGCGGGGGAGTGGCCGGGAGTGCCCCGGCCGTCGGCGACGACCACGGCGAAGCCCTGGTCGGCGAACCACTGCGAGGTCAGGTGGGGGTTGTGCGCGGCCACCACCCGCTGGCCGTGCGGGCCGCCGTAGGGATCCATCAGGACCGGGAGGGGCGTGTCACCGGAGTAGTCCGTAGGCATAAGCACGGCGCACGGAATTTTGCGTGCGCCCCCACGAGTGAGCGTCACGCGGGGGGACATACCGGGATCTTCGGCGTACGACCGGACAGTCGCCGTCAGTTTTCCGTCACGCAGCACCTGGACACGGGCGCCCGGACTGTCCAGTACCGAGGACACCAGCACGGTCACGCCCCCGGCGCGCACCGCCGAGTGCACACCGGGCTCCTGCGACACGCGCTCCACGCCCAGCTCGTTCACCCGGTACACATGGATCTCACCCGTCTCGGGGGACTGCGCCTCCTCACCCGCGGACGCCGACACCAGTACGTCGTCGGCGGTCACGTCCAGCACCGCCCGGATGTGCAACTGCGGGCCGGTCAGCGGACGTTCGCCCACCGCCAGACGGCGCGCACCGCCCTCGTCCGCGATCCGCACGAGCTGCCCGGACGGGCTCCAGCACGGCACCCCGGGGAACAGTTCCAGCCAAACCGGATCTTCGTCGGCGTGCACCATCCGGGTCGCGCCCGACTCCGGGTCCACCGCCAGGAACACCTGGCCGCGCTGGTCCCGGGACTGCACCAGGAGCAGCGGCGCACCCGCCCCCGACCAGTGCACACGCGCCAGGTACGGGTAGCGCGCCCGGTCCCACGCGACCTCCGTGCGCTCCCCGCCGAGGCCCAGCACGAACAGCCGTACCTCCGCGTTGTCCGTGCCCGCCGCGGGGTACGCGACCAGGTTCGGCTCCCGGCCGGGATGGGCCGGGTCCGCGATCCACCACCGGTTCACCGGCGTGTCGTCGACGCGCGCCACCAGCAGCCGGTCCGACTCCGGCGCCCACCAGAAGCCCCGCGCGCGCCCCATCTCCTCGGCCGCGACGAACTCGGCGAGACCGTAGGTGACGTTGTCCGATTCCGGCTCCGCCAGCGCCCGGTCGCCCTCGCCGCCGGCCTCCACCACACGCAGCGCACCACCGGAGACGTACGCGACGTGCCGTCCGTCCGGTGCCGGACGCGGGTCGATCACCGGTCCGGGGACCCGCAGTTCGCGGGTCGCACCGGCCTCGGCGCCGGCGCGCAGATCGGCAGTGAACAGCCGCCCGGACAGGGCGAAGGCCGCCGACTCCACGGCCGCGTCGGTGGCGTAGCCGACGATGCCGGCGCCCCCCTCGCGACTGCGCTCCCGGCGTGCCCGTTCCTCGGGCGAGAGCTGTTCGGCGGCACCCCCGAGCAGGGCGCCGGGGTCGGCCGCCACCCGCTCCGGGCCGTCCGGAAGGTCCAGAACCCACAGGCAGTTGGCCCGGTCGGTGCCGGAGGGGGAGCGCAGGAACGTGACACGTGAACCGTCGGGCGCCACGGTGAACGCGCGCGGCGCGCCGAGCGTGAACCGCTGGGTGCGGGCGTGTCGACGGGGGAAGGAGTCAGCCTCGGTCGTCATGCCTCGACCATATTGGCCATGCGCCCCCTTGTGCGGCCGTGCGCCGAGCGATGCGCGAGCACGGATAGTTATGATCACTACCGCTGAGTGGGTATGAACCTGCTGGCATCCGCATGGCTTTGCCTTGCCGGTCCACAACCACGACACAACCGAGACGCAACCCCCGTGTGCGTACCCGCCCTCGTCCCCGGGAACTTTGGAGGTGAGCCGCCGTGGCACTCTCGATTTCGGCGGTGGTGCTGCTGGCGATCGTCGTCTTCCTGCTCATCAAGAAGTCAGGGCTGAAGGGCGGCCACGCGGTGGTCTGCATGCTGCTCGGGTTCTACCTCGCCTCCTCGACCGTCGCGCCCACGATCACCGACCTGACCACGAACGTGGCCAGCATGATCGGCAGCATCAAGTTCTGACCGTGCCCGCCCCCGGGTGCGCGGCGCTGTCGGTCCCGCCTCGTAGGCTGGGCCCATGACGGAACTCCCAGCTCGCCGTCTGCTCCTGGTGCACGCGCACCCGGACGACGAGTCGATCAACAACGGCGCGACGATGGCCAAGTACGCGGCCGAGGGTGCCCACGTGACCCTGGTCACCTGCACGCTCGGTGAGCGCGGCGAGGTCATCCCGCCCCGGCTGCGGCACCTCGCCGGTGCCGCGCTGGGCGCGCACCGCCGCGGCGAGCTGGCCGCCGCCGCCCGCGAGCTGGGCGTGACGGACGTCCGGCACCTCGGCGGCCCGGGCCGCTACCGCGACTCCGGAATGATGGGCATCGCCGACAATGACGACCCGGACTGCTTCTGGCAGGCCGACGTCGACGAGGCCGCCGGACACCTCGTCGAGGTGATCCTGGAGACCCGCCCCCAGGTCCTCGTCACCTACGACGACAACGGCGGCTACGGCCACCCCGACCACATCCAGGCCCACCGCGTCGCACTGCGGGCCGTCGAACTGGCCGCCGAGGCCGGCCACCGGATCGACAAGGTGTACGTCAACCGCGTGCCGCGCTCCGTCGCCGAGTCCGCCTTCGCCCGTCTCCGGGACGAGCTGCCCGCCCTGCCGTTCGAGAAGAGCGCCGCCGTGGACGACGTACCCGGAGTCGTGGACGACGCGAGGATCACCACCGCGGTCGACGGCACCGCGCACGCGGACGCCAAGGCGGCGGCGATGCGCGCCCACGCCACCCAGATCACCGTGGCCGGACGGTACTTCGTGCTCTCCAACGAGCTGGCTCAGCCCCTGTTCACCACCGAGTACTACGAGTTGGTCCGCGGCGAGGCGGCCGGAGCCGACGAGACCGACCTGTTCGGGGGCCTCGGCACGGACGCCGACGCCGTCACCGGCACCGCGGCCCACACCGGCACCGCGGCCCCCAGCATCACCGGCACCGCCACCGAGGAGGCGTCATGAGTACGGCAGGCCGCGGACCGCTGATGGCCCAGCCGCTGAAGCCCCCCTCCGCCGGCCGGGCCGCCGCCTACACGGGACTGTTCCTGCTCGGCGCGGTCGTCGCCCTCGCCGGGGCCCTGGTGCAGGCCGCCTGGCTCCCCGGCGGGCTGCTGCTGGCCCTCGCCGGTGCCACTGGACTCTTCCTCGGCGGGGCGTACGCGACCGGGCGCCGCGCCGGGGCGGTCGCGCCGGTGGCGGGCTGGATCATCGCCGCGCTTCTGCTCGTCGCCTCCCGGCCCGAGGGGGACTTCCTGTACGGGGCGGGGATCAGCTCCTACCTGTTCCTGCTCGGCGGCATGACCTCGGCTGTGATCTGCGCCACCCTTGCTCCGGTGGGGCGGCCCGGGGCCGGCCCTGCCCGACTTGGCAAGTGACGTACCACTTCGCCGGGACCCGGTGCCCCGGCAGACAACAGCCGTACCGCTCAGGTGCGAGTCCGGTGTGGGTTTCCGCATCGGTCCCGGGATACCCGGCAGACGCGGCCAGTATGGTGGTGCGCGCCGCCGAGGTGCCCGCGTGAGGTCGTGACGGGCGGCGGAGCCAACCGGGAGAACCTGCCTTGAGTCGTGAAACTGACACTCCGTCCTCCGGGCCCAACGGGCGCGGCGGAGCCGCATACCCCTCCGGCACCCCGCCGTACGGGACCCCCATGGCTTCCGGCGACGGTTCGGACGCGGGCCCTTCGCCCGCGCAGCCGGAGGAACGCAAGACCGAGACGACGCTGACGACCCGGATCCGGATCAACATCCCCGGGTCCCGGCCGATTCCTCCGGTCGTCGTGCGCAAGCCCATGGGGGACACCGAAGGCGCCGCCGCCGTCGACGCCGGCGCCGACCCGCGTCCTCAGACCCCGGCCCCCGCGCCCGCCGCCGCTCCCGAGGTTCCCGACGAGCCCGCGGCGCCGGCCGAGGAACGGGCCAGCGACTGGTTCGCGCCCCGCAAGTCCGGTGCGAACAGGGGCGGTCAGGGCGGAAGCGGTACGAACGGGGCAGGGATGCCCGGTGGTTCGGCCGCGGGATCCGGCACGACCGGCACGTCGGGCGCCTCGGGGGCGCCCGGCTCACCGGGTACGGCGGGCCCCGCCTCCGCTCCCACGGCCGGCGGCACCGGAGCACGCCCCGGCGGCGGCCGTCCCGGTGGCGTGGTCGGCTCCATGAGCGTGCCGGGCACCTCCCGCCCGGGCGGCACGAACGGCCCGGGGCTGCCCGGCGCCACCGGTGGCCCCGTGGCCCCGGGGCACGGCGGCGGCACCGGCTCCTTCGACGTGACCGAGGCACTGAACGCGGGACCGCTGGGCGGCTCCCGCCCCGGCGCGAGCGGCGCCGACGAGCCGCGCCGCGACGACCTGCCGTACTTCGCCGAGAACGGCGGCCAGAACGGCGGCACCGGCCGCGGGGACGGTCCGGGCCTGCCCGGCGCCCCGTCCGGCACCGCGGGCTTCGGCGGTGCCGGTGGACCCGGTGTGCCGGGTGGCGGCGCGGGCGGTCCCGGCGGGCGCAGCGGCTTCAACGGCCCGAACGGACTGGGCGGTTCCGGCGGCCCGCAGGGCCCCACGGGCCCGACCAGCGGCCCGGTCACCGGCGACGGCCCCGTCATCCCGCCCGTCGGCGGCCGGGGCGGCCTCGGCGACATCGACCTGCGGTCCGGCGAGTCCTTCACCGACACGGGTGGTTTCGACGTCCCCTCCGGCTTCGACACCCCGTCCGGCTTCGACGCCCCGTCCGGCTCCGGCGCGTACGACGCCCCCGGCGCGGCGAACGGCATGGGCGCCCACGGCGGCCCGTTCGCCCCCGGTGCCGCGCTCAGCGACGACACCGCGATCCTCACGCCGCAGAAGCCGGCCCCGGACGGCACCCCCGGCTACGGCTCTCCGGCGGACAACGTCTCCGGGCACACCGTCACCAGCGGCATCCCGGTCGTCCCGTCCGCCGGCAACTCCCCGTTCCGCCCGGGCGCCCGCGCCGAGGGCCAGGGCCCGCACACCGCGCCCAAGCTGCCCGAGCCGGTCGCGCCGCCCAAGGCGGCGGCCAAGCCGCAGAAGAAGAAGGGCCGCAGCAAGCTCGTCCTGCTCTGCGTCGGCGTGGTGGTCCTCGCGAGCGGTGCCTACGGCGCCGGGCTGCTGATGAACCACACCGACGTGCCCAAGGGCACGACCGTCCTCGGCGTCGACATCGGCGGCGGCACCCGCGACGACGCGGTCAAGAAGCTCGACGACGCCTTCGGCAGCCGGGTCAACAAGCCGCTGAAGCTGTCCGTGGGCGGCAAGACCGTCTCCCTCACCCCGGAGAACGCGGGTCTGCAGTTCGACTTCCAGGCCACGGTCGGCAAGGCCGCGACCAACGATTACAACCCGGTCTCCGTGATCGGCAACCTCTTCGGGCAGCAGCGGACCGTCGAGCCGGTCATGCCGGTCGACGAGGAGAAGCTCCAGGTCGCGCTCCAGCAGGCGGGCGGCGGCTCGGGCTCCGTCACCGAGGGCGGCATCGAGTTCAAGTCGGGCCAGGCCGTCGCCGTCTACGGCAAGGCCGGCAAGGCCATCGACGCGGCCCAGTCGACCCGGGCGGTCGAACAGGCGTACCGCACGCAGGTGGAGACGGGCACGGTGACCCCGGTGACCGTCCCAACGACCACCAGGCAGCCGACGGTCTCCAAGGCCGAGGTCGACCGCGAGATGAAGGCGTTCGCCGAGCCGGCCATGTCGGGGACAGTGACCGTGCAGACGGACGCGGCGCACTCGGTGCGGATGAGCCCGCAGAAGTCCCTGTGGAAGTTCCTCAGGGTGGCGGCCACGCCCGACGGCAAGCTGACCGACAAGCCCGACCTGAACGCGCTCCAGCAGTTGTACGGCCACGCGTTCGACAACGTGCTGATCACGCGGGCGAGCGGCAAGAAGACGGCTGTGACGCCGCAGGACGTGTACGTGGCGCTGCGGCAGGCGCTGGTCAGCAAGACGAACAGGGTGGCGGTTATCAGTACGACGCCCAACTAGGGGGCGCTGCGTGGTCGGTCGGCTGCGGGCCGGTGGGTGCTGATCGCGCAGTTCCCCGCGCCCCTTACGGGGCTCGGCGGCAGCGCCCTGAAAGGGGCGCGGGGAACTGCGCGACAAGCCACGACGCACCCGCAGATGACAGACTCGGCCCGCGCACCATGACATTCGTCATCCCGCACTCAGGACCCCCGACACTGCACACCCGCAGAGCTCAGCGGCCAGCATTACCCCATGACAACGACAGCCGTACCCGACACCGCCACCGCCGTGGTCGGGTTCGACCAGGTGACCAAGACGTACGGCGACGTACGGGCCGTGGACGGGCTCTCCCTCCGCCTGCACCCCGGTGAGACCGTCGCCCTGCTCGGCCCGAACGGCGCCGGCAAGTCCACCACGCTGGACCTGCTGCTCGGTCTCAAGCAGGCCGACAGCGGCACGGTCGAGGTGTTCGGCACCAGCCCGCGGGACGCCATCGTCCGCGGCCACGTCGGCGCCATGCTGCAGAGCGGCGGCCTGATGGACGAGGTCACGGTCGAGGAGCTGGTGAAGCTGGCCTGCGCCCTGCACCCGAAGCCGTACCGGGCCGCCGACGTGATGGCCCGCGCGGGCGTCACCCAGATCGCCGACCGCAAGGTCAACAAGCTGTCCGGCGGTCAGGCCCAGCGCGTCCGCTTCGCCCTCGCCACCGCCGGCGACAGCGACCTGATCGTGCTGGACGAGCCGACCACCGGCATGGACGTCAGCGCCCGCCAGGCGTTCTGGGCCACCATGCGGGAACAGGCCGACCAGGGCCGTACGGTCCTCTTCGCCACCCACTACCTCGAAGAGGCCGACGCCATCGCCGACCGGGTGCTCGTGCTGCACCGGGGCCGGCTCCTCGCCGACGGCACCGCCGCCGAGATCAAGGCCAAGGCCGGCGCCCGCCGGGTCTCCTTCGACCTGGAGGGCACCATCGACCACGCCGCCCTGCGCAACCTGCCCTTCCTCACCTCACTCGACGTCTCCGGCCAGACCGTCCGCATCCAGTCCTCCGACGCCGACGCCACCGTCCACGCCCTGTACGGCTCCGGTGTCTACCCCCGCAACCTCGAAGTCGCCGGCCTCGGCCTGGAGCAGGCCTTCGTCGCCATCACGGAGGCCGAGGAGGCCAAGCAGTCATGAACAGTCTGATCAAGCTCGAACTCGCCCGCGCCCTGCGCAACCGCAAGTTCCTGTTCTTCTCGGTCCTCTACCCCTCGATCCTGTTCCTGATCTTCAGCGGCAGCGCCGGCACGAGCGAGAAGGTCGACGGCACCGGGCTGACCGTCGCCACCTACCTGATGGTCTCCATGGCCTCCTTCGGCGCCCTGACCGCCGTGCTGATGGGCAACAGCGAGCGCATCGCCAAGGAGCGCGAGAGCGGCTGGGTACGGCAGCTGCGGCTGACCTCCCTGCCCGGGCGCGGCTACGTCCTCGCCAAGACGGCCAGCGCCGCCGTGGTGAGCCTGCCGTCCATCGTCTTCGTGTTCATCGTCGCCGCCGCCGTGAAGGACGTACGCCTCGCCGCCTGGCAGTGGCTCGCGCTCACCGGGGTCATCTGGGCGGGCAGCCTCGTCTTCGCCGCGCTCGGCGTCGCCATCGGCTACCTCGCCTCCGGGGACGCGGTCCGGCCCATCACGATGATCATCTACTTCGGTCTGTCGCTGCTCGGCGGCCTGTGGATGCCGTCCACGAACTTCCCGCAGTGGCTGCAGGACATCGCGAAGTGGCTGCCCAGTCACGCGTACGCTTCCCTCGGGCGGGCGGTCGAGCAGAGCCAGTCGCCGAGCGCCCAGGACATCGCCGTCCTCGCCGTCTCCTTCGTCCTCTTCGCGGGCGGCGCGGCCTGGCTGTACCGGAAGGACACGCTGAAGGCGTGAGCACCATGACGGAAGACCCGCGCACCGGCACCCACCGGCCGGAACACCGGATGTGGGTGGGCCAGCCGCCCCGCAACCGGCGCGACCTGCTGATCAAACTGCTGTGGATCGGCGTCTGGCTGGTCTTCCTCAGCTCTCCCCTCCAGGACCTGATCAGCGGCGACCACGGCACCGGCGCCACCGTCGCCGGCTCGGTCGGCCTGACCGCGTTCGTCGGCTTCTACCTGACGCTTGTGTTCCGCAACATGGGCCGGCCGTTCTCCGCCCGCGCCGTGATCGTCCTGCTCGCGGTCCTCTGCGTCCTCGCCGTCGTCCTGGCCGGCACACTCGGCACCCCCTGGCTCGGACTCTTCGTCTACCTCTCGGTCGCCTGCGGGGCCACCCTGCCCCTGCGGGCCGCCTACTGGGCCATCCCCGCCTCGGCGGCCCTGATGTACCTGGTCGGCCTGTACGCCGGGGAGGACCAGGCGGTCGGCCTGGTCGTGCTCGTACTGCTCATCGGGTTCGCGATGACCGGCATCCGCCAGCTGGTGCGGACGACCGTCGAACTGCGCGAGGCCCGGGCCACCGTCGCCCAGCTCGCCGCCAACGAGGAGCGGCTGCGCCTCGCCCGCGACCTGCACGACCTGCTCGGCCACTCGCTGTCCCTGATCACGCTGAAGAGCGAGCTGGCCGGCCGGATGCTGCCCGGCGATCCGGCGAAGGCGGCCCAGCAGGTCGCGGACATCGAGCAGGTCAGCCGCCAGGCGCTGGTCGACGTCCGCGAGGCCGTCACCGGCTACCGGCGCCCCCGCCTCGCCGCCGAACTCGCCGGGACCAGGGTCGCGCTCACCGCGGCCGGGGTCACCGCCGAGGTGCCCGCCGAACCCGACCTCACCGGCGTCGGCGAGGACGCCGAGTCCGCGCTCGCCTGGGCGCTGCGCGAGGCGGTCACCAACGTGGTCCGGCACAGCGGCGCCGACCGGTGCGTCGTACAGCTCCTGCACCGCCAGACCCTCGACGGCCCCCACCTCGAACTCAGCGTCGAGGACAACGGATCCGGCGGTTCCGGCAAGGGCCCCGGCAACGGCCTGACCGGCCTCGCCGAGCGCCTGGAGAAGGCCGGCGGCACGCTGGAGGCGGGCCGGGCCAGGCGCGGATTCCGGCTGGTCGCCCGCGTCCCTACGGCCACCTCGGTGGACGTAGGATCCGGGGCATGACGAGCGCGATCAAGCTTCTCCTCGCCGAGGACCAGTCGATGGTCCGCGAGGCCCTGGCCGCCCTGCTCGGCCTGGAGGACGACATCGAGGTCGTCGCCCAGGTCGCGCGGGGCGACCAGGTGCTCGCGGCCGTCGGCGAACACGGCGTGGACGTCGCCCTGCTCGACATCGAGATGCCCGGCTGCACCGGCATCGAGGCGGCGGCCCAAGTGCACCGCGCGTTCCCGCACGTCAAGCTCGTCGTCCTCACGACCTTCGGGCGCCCCGGCTACCTGCGCAGCGCCATGGAGGCCGGCGCCGACGCCTTCCTCGTCAAGGACGCCCCCGCCGCCCAGCTCGCCGAGGCCGTCCGCAAGGTCCTCGCCGGGGAACGGGTCATCGACCCCACCCTCGCCGCGGCGGCCCTCGCCGAGGGCGCCAACCCCCTCACCGACCGCGAGCGCGAGGTCCTCCGCGCGGCGGCCGACGGCTCCACCAACGCGGAACTCGCCGCCGCCCTCCACCTCTCCCAGGGCACGGTCCGCAACTACCTCTCCACGGCCATCCAGAAACTCGCCGTACGCAACAGGGCGGAGGCGGTACGGATAGCGCGGGAGAAGGGCTGGCTGTGAGACGGCTCCCGGTGCCAGTGAGAACGGCGGTCAGTGGGCACGGCTCCCGGTAGGAGCGGTGCCCGGTGTGAGCGGCACCCTGCGGGAACGGCGCCCGGTGAGAGCGGCCGTCAGTGAGAACGGCTCCTGCTGAGAAGCGCTCCTAGTTGAGCAGGGCCCGTGCCTCGCGCGCCTGGGCCCGGGCGCGCTCCTCGGTGTGGGGGTCGACCACCCCGACCAGCTCGGCGTACGCCTCCAGCTCCGCCGCCCCCGCGACGAACTCGCCGCGCTGCACGAGCAGCTGACCCCGCTCGTAACGCAGCCGGGCCGGGTGCGCCGGCAGCAGCAGGCCCAACTCGACGGCCAGCAGCGCGACGTCCGACCGCTCGGGCCGGGCCGAAGCCCACGCCCGCATGTTGTTGAGCACCCGCTGGACCACCTGCAACGGCGTCGTGGGCACCAGCATGGACGGCTCCAGCGGCGTCCCCGTCGCCCCGGCCACCAGGACCTCGGCGTCCGGCCCGCTCAGCACCCGCCCGCCCTCGAACGGATCGGCCAGCACCTGCTCCTCCGGCGGCCCGAAACCGACCACGAAGTGACCCGGCAGCGCCACCCCGTGCACCGGCGCGCCCGCCCTGCGGGCCACCTCCAGCCACACCACCGACAGCAGGATCGGCAGCCCGCGCCGGCGTCGCAGCACCTCGTGCAGCAGGGAGGACTCCAGCCGCTGGTAGTCCGCCGGGGACCCGCCGAAGTCGTACCGCGTGCCCAGCAGCCGCCGTACCGCCTCCGCCCACGCGCGCGGGCCGCCCGGCCGGTACGGCAGCTGTCCGGCCAGCTCGTCCAGCTCCAGCTGCGCGGCGTCGAGGCCGGCGTCGTCGAGCGAGCCGTCCGCCGCCGCGCCGATCAGCAGGCACAGGGCGGAGAGGTCGGGCCGCTCGGAGCGCGCCTCCTCGCCGAACCTCCGCCGCACCTCGGCGGCCCGCTCGGGACCGGGCGGGTACGGGGGCGGCAGGTACGGATGGCCCATGCCAGGCTCATGCCCTTCCACGAGGCTTCCTAGCTCCCCGTGCCGGAGGGTTCCGGCGCCCGGTAGTGGTGGTAGCTGTGGTGCCGCGTGAAACCCAGACCTGCGTACAGCCCCCGGGCCGCCTCGTTGTCCCGTTCGACCTGCAGCCAGGCCGCCGAGGCACCCTCCTCCAGGGCCCGCCCGGCCAGGGCCGCCATCACCCGGGTCGCCAGCCCCTCACGGCGCCGCACAGGATCCACCTCGATCGCGGCGAAGCCCGCCCAACGGCCGTCCACCACACACCGCCCGATCGCCGCGGGAGCGGCACCGGCCGGGGCCGCGGGGAACGGAGCCGCACCGGCCGGGGCCGCGGGGTCCGGAGCCGTACCTGCCGGGGCCGCGGGGTCCGGAGCCTCACCCGCCGCCCCGGGCACCTGCGCGAACCACACCGACGGCCCACCGGCCAGCACATGCCGAGCCGCCGCCTCGACCACCTCTCCGCCCCGGTACAGCGCGAGCCACGCCTCGTCGGCCTCCCGCGACAGCATGACGCGGGCAGCCGCACGCGGACCCGCGTCTTCCGCCCGGTCGGCGAGCGGGGCCAGCGCGCCGATCCACACCTCGGTGGTCACCTCGCGCACCCATCCGCGCCGCTCCAGCTCCGCGCAGAGCAGCTCCTGCGTGCCCTCGGCACCCGTGGCCGCCTGCACGTACGCGGGCAGGCCGCGCTCGCCGTACCAGCGTCGTACGACCCCCAGCGCCTCGTCGAGCGGCGTCCCGGGGTCACCGAGCGGCAGCACACTGTTGGCCCGCCGCGTGTGCCCGCCGGCAGCCCGCAGCTCCCACTCGCCCAGCCGCTCGCTCTCCACCGGCGGCCAGCCGCGCGCGGTGACCCGGGCCAGCTCCGGGTAGCTCGCCGCCGGACCGCGGCGACGCGCCGGGGCGGCCGGCACGACTTTGCCCGCGACCACCGCGGATTCCGCGATCCGGACACCCGCGCCGTCCCGACGTGTGATCATGAGCACGCCGTCGTCCCATGATGTGAGAACACCCACCGTGTCGGTGAACTTCTCAGCCCCGCCCCCAAGTTCGGTCAAACGCCGCACCGAGACTCGTTTCCCCACGTCAGCAGGGGTGATACGGACCTCAAGTCGTCCTGTCGCCGAGATTTCCACTGGTCAGTTCACCCCTCCTGTTCGGATCATGCCCCGGAACGGAGATACTAGGGGCGGGCATCGACGACGCCGCGCTCCCGCGCGCCAGGCGGCGGAGCCTGAGGAGGCCCGCCAGCGCCCAATCGAGGAGGAACGACAGCGTGACCTACGTCATCGCGCAGCCTTGTGTCGACGTCAAGGACAAGGCGTGCATCGAGGAGTGCCCGGTCGACTGCATCTACGAGGGCCAGCGGTCCTTGTACATCCACCCGGACGAATGCGTCGACTGTGGTGCCTGTGAGCCGGTCTGCCCGGTCGAGGCGATCTTCTACGAGGACGACACTCCGGAGGAGTGGAAGGACTACTACAAGGCGAACGTCGAGTTCTTCGACGAGCTCGGCTCGCCCGGCGGCGCCAGCAAGCTGGGTCTGATCGAGCGGGACCACCCCTTCATCGCCGCGCTGCCGCCGCAGGCCGAGTAACAGCCCGGCGGCCCCGCACTCCCCCAGTTCTCGGCTTCGCTCGAACCGGGGGGACCCCCATCGCCGCCTCGGTCCCGTACGGCCCCGATCACCTTGATCACCGCCGCACGGGACCGAGGCGTTCGCCGTACCCACGGCCGCGTCGCCGCACCGATGGCCGGCGCCGTACCGACGAAAGCGAGCAAGAACCGTGTCCGCAGTCTCCGACCGGCTCCCCACGTTCCCCTGGGACAAGCTGGCCCCGTACAAGCAGACGGCCGCCGCTCACCCGGACGGGATCGTGGACCTGTCCGTCGGCACCCCGGTCGACCCGGTCCCCGAGCTGGTCCAGAAGGCCCTGGTCGACGCGGCCGACTCGCCGGGCTACCCGACGGTCTGGGGCACGCCCGCGCTGCGCGACGCGATCACCGGCTGGCTGGAGCGCCGGCTGGGCGCCCGCGGGATCACCCACCACCACGTGCTGCCGATCGTCGGCTCCAAGGAACTCGTCGCCTGGCTGCCGACCCAGCTCGGCCTGGGCCCCGGCGACAAGGTGGCCTACCCGCGGCTGGCCTATCCGACCTACGAGGTCGGCGCCCGCCTCGCCCGCGCCGAGTACGAGGCCTACGACGACCCGCGCGACCTGGACCCGGCGAACCTCAGGCTGCTGTGGCTGAACTCGCCGTCGAACCCCACGGGCAAGGTGCTGTCCCAGCGGGAACTGACGGAGATCGTCAGCTGGGCCCGCGCCCACGGCGTCCTGGTCGTCTCCGACGAGTGCTACATCGAGCTGGGCTGGGAGGCCGACCCGGTCTCGGTGCTGCACCCCGAGGTCAACGGCGGCTCGTACGACGGCATCGTGGCCGTCCACTCGCTCTCCAAGCGCTCCAACCTGGCCGGCTACCGCGCCGCCTTCGCCGCCGGTGACCCGGCCGTCCTCGGCCCGCTGCTGGAGATCCGCAAGCACGGCGGCATGATGACGTCGGCGCCCACCCAGGCGGCCACCGTGGCGGCCCTCGCGGACGACACCCACGTCCACGAGCAGCGCGCGCGCTACGCGGCCCGCCGCACGGCGCTGCGCGACGCCCTCCTCGCCCACGGCTTCCGCATCGAACACAGCGAGGCCAGCCTCTACCTCTGGGCCACCCGAGACGAACCCTGCTGGACCACCGTCGCCCACCTGGCCGACCTGGGCATCCTGGTAGCCCCCGGCGACTTCTACGGCCCCGCCGGCGCCACCTTCGTCCGAGTAGCCCTCACAGCAACAGACGAACGAACCCAAGCAGCCACCCACCGCCTGACCCAGTAGCCGACCGGCGGCCCCGACGGCCGCACCGGCCCCCGGGGCCCGCCGCCCCGAGCGGGACACCGCCCCCGGGGCCCGCCGCCCCGAGCGGGACACCGCCCCCGGGGCCCGCCGCCCCGGCCGGCTTCGCCCGCCCGACCTCCCCAGCCCACCATCCGCGCAGCCCCCACCACCTCCGCCGCGCCCGCCCCGCCGCGCCCGCCGCTCCGCCACCTCCGTCGGGCTGCCGCCCCGCCCCGCCGCGCCGCCGTCTCCGCTGTGCCCGCCGCTCCGCCACCTCCGTCGGGCCGCCGCCCCGCCCCGGCCGCCCCCGCCGTGGGCAGGCGTTCCGCAGGGGATGGGGGAGGGTGGGCACGGCCTGCGGCGCCGGGTGCCGAAGCAACACCGCCCGACGGGACCGACGTAGAACAGCAAAGGCCGACGGGGCCCAGGGAACTCCCTGGACCCCGTCGGCGTGGTCAAAGCCAGGCGCTTAGCCGCCCAGCGGCAGACCCTGAACCGGCAGCCCACCCTTCGCACTGGACGTGGCACCCCCGAGCACCCCAGCCGCGGCCCCCGCCGCCTGCTGCGCCGTCGGCGCCGCCTTCTTCACCGCACCGCCACCGGCCAGCCCCGTCGCCGGCACGGCCTGCTTCAGCGCGTTGCTGCCCGCGTTGCCCGCGAGCCCGCTGACGTTCTGGGCGGCACCGTCGACGGTGTCACCGACGTGCGCCGTGTCCAGGGTGCTCAGACCACCCAGGTTCGGAGTGGCCGTCGGCAGGTTCGCGGCCGCGCTGGCGGAGCCGGCCGCACCGACCCCGGCAGCCGCTCCCGCTGCGACGAGCAGCGCGGCACGGGCGATCCGGCGGGTCAGAGGGAGGGACATGATGCTCCATTCGACGGGAGAGAACGTGATGTCGTCCGTGGTCGGACGCCGTGACTACCGCTCGAAGCCGACGAAGGTTGCGGACCCCTCAGGTAAAGAATGGATAACGCATCGCATTATCAGGTGTGGATAAAAACGGGCAAAGACCGTCCATGGAAGCCCCTGCAGAATCCTTCCGGCCCTTGATTCCCAAGGCATCCCGAGCGCCACCCGGCACCCGCCCGCGAACCCGCGCCGACCGCCCCCGCACAACCCGGCGGAGTGAAGACCCGTACTACTGTCCGGTCACTATCCGGACCGCGCCCAGGGACGACTCCGCACCCCCGGACCCGCCCCCACTGTCCGTCCCGCTCCCGCTCCCGGCGCCGGTGCCCGTGTCCGTCCCCGCCGCGGACGGCCCACCAGTGGCGCGCCACCGCGTGTCCGTGTTCCCGGCGCTCCACTCCCGCCCCGCGTACGCCACCCGCTGGATGTGCAGCGCCGAGGAGTTGGCCACCGCCCACTGCGCCAGCTGCCAGCCCCGCTCCCGCTCACTGCGGCCCGCCGCGTCCCGCTTGGCGCCCTGCGGCACGGGAACGGTCACGGTCCGCCCGTGCGCGGTCGCGGTGACACTCGGCGCGGGTGTCGGCGAGGGCACCGGAGTACCGCCCACCTCGGCGCCCGTCTCCTGCAGCGCGTCCCGCCCGAAGTCCCGTACCAGCGCGGCGCGCACCGCGTACGGACCGGTCGCCTCCGCCGTGCGCTCCGGACGCCCGTCGCAGGTCAGCGCGGCCGCCGAGCGGCCGGTCAGCGCGGCGGCCAGCAGCGTGGCGTCCGGCTCGTGCTTGGCGTACGCCTCCGGGTAGCCGCTGCGCTGCACGCGCTGTGCGGCCACGGTCAGCGGCAGCCGGGTGTAATCGGGCACCTTGGCGAGATGGGCGTAGAAGATGCCCGCCGCGTACGCCGGGTCCAAGATCTGCCGCTCGGTGCCCCAGCCCTGCGAGGGCCGCTGCTGGAACAGGCCGAGCGAATCCCGGTCGCCGTGCTCCAGGTTGCGCAGCCCGGACTCCTGGAGGGCGGTCGCCAGCGCGATGGTGACCGCACGCTCCGGCATGTTGCGCCCGGTGCCGACGGCGGCGATCGTCGCCGCGTTCGCCGCCTGCTCGGGCGTGAACTCGTACGACGTCTCAGACCCGGCCCCCGGCCCCGTGCCGGTCTCCGTGCCCGAGACCACCTTGCATCCGCGCATGCCGGGGCCCCCTGTGACGTACTGCACCACGAGGTAGGCGGCGACGGCGCACAGGACCAACAGGGCCGCGCCGAAACGGAAGAGGCGGCCGCGGCGCTTGGGACGGTTGGGGGTCGTCTCTGACACGCGGTACAAGGTACTTGAGCCCCCCGGAACACTCACCTCCGGTGCCACGGGATTCGGAAAAAGGCCCGCCGGAGGTGGGGCGCTAGGGTCGGTGGCATGGCCGACACCTCGCTTGACCTCACGCTGGACGCCGCCGCGCTCACCGCGCGGCTCGTCGACTTCCCCTCCGAGAGCGGCTCCGAGAAGCCCCTCGCGGACGCGATCGAGACCGCCCTGCGCGCCCTCCCGCACCTCACCGTCGACCGGTACGGCAACAACGTGATCGCCCGTACGGACCTGGGCCGCGCCGAGCGCGTGATCCTGGCCGGCCACATCGACACCGTCCCGATCGCCGGCAACGTGCCCTCCCGGCTGGACGAGGACGGCGTGCTCTGGGGCTGCGGCACCTGCGACATGAAGTCCGGCGTCGCGGTCCAACTGCGGATCGCGGCCACCGTGCCGGCCCCCAACCGCGACCTCACCTTCGTCTTCTACGACCAGGAGGAGGTCGAGGCCGAGCGCAACGGCCTGCGGCACGTGGCCGAGGCCCACCCCGACTGGCTGCGCGGCGACTTCGCGATCCTGCTGGAGCCCTCCGACGGCCAGGTGGAGGGCGGCTGCCAGGGCACCCTGCGGGTCCTGCTGAAGACGAAGGGCGAGCGCGCCCACTCCGCGCGCGGCTGGATGGGCTCCAACGCGATCCACGCCGCCTCCCCGATCCTGGCCCGCCTGGCCTCCTACGAGCCCCGGTGGCCGGTCATCGACGGGCTGGAGTACCGCGAGGGCCTGAACGCCGTGCGGATCTCCGGGGGAGTGGCGGGCAACGTCATCCCGGACGAGTGCGTCGTGACCGTGAACTTCCGCTACGCCCCCGACCGCTCCGAGGAGGAGGCGCTCGCGCACGTCCACGAGGTGTTCGCCGACTGCGGGGTGGAGGAGTTCGTGGTCGACGACCACAGCCCCGGCGCGCTGCCCGGCCTCTCCCAGCCGGCCGCCGCGGCCTTCATCGAGGCGGTCGGCGGGACCCCGATGCCCAAGTACGGCTGGACGGACGTCTCCCGCTTCTCCGCGCTCGGCATCCCCGCCGTCAACTACGGTCCCGGCAACCCGCACTTGGCGCACAAGCGGGACGAGCGGGTGGAGACGGCGAAGATCATCGCAGGCCAGGAACGGCTCCGGAACTGGCTGACCGCCTGAGGAAGGTCCGCAAGGTCATGCGCCGTGCAGTGCGGCGTCCCCCCTCCGTAACCCGGGTGGATCTACGCTGAGGTCGAAATACCGGCAAGCGGAGGGAGCGCACATGCCTACCGGCAACCCCGAGGGGAAGAAGCAGCCGCCGGACGAGCAGCGACTCGGACCGGTCCTCCGACGGCGGGGGCAGGTGTCGGCCAGCACGACGGACCAGCGGCTGCTGGACGAGCGGGCGCCGACCGACTGGGTGCACACCGACCCCTGGCGGGTCCTGCGCATCCAGTCGGAGTTCATCGAGGGCTTTGGCACGCTGTCGGAACTGCCGCCCGCGATCAGTGTGTTCGGCTCGGCGCGTACGGCGGTGGACTCGCCGGAGTACGACGCGGGGGTGCGGCTGGGGCGGGGGCTGGTGGACGCCGGGTTCGCCGTCATCACCGGCGGTGGCCCGGGCGCCATGGAGGCCGCCAACAAGGGGGCCTGGGAGGCCGGGGGCACCTCGGTCGGCCTCGGCATCGAACTCCCCTTTGAGCAAGGACTGAACCCTTACGTCGACATCGGGCTGAACTTCCGGTACTTCTTCGTCCGGAAGATGATGTTCGTGAAGTACGCGCAGGGGTTCGTCGTGCTGCCCGGCGGGCTCGGCACCCTCGACGAACTCTTCGAGGCGCTGACCCTGGTCCAGACCCAGAAGGTCACCCGGTTCCCGATCGTCCTGTTCGGCACCGCGTACTGGGGTGGGCTGGTGTCCTGGCTCCGCGACACCCTGGTCGCCCAGGGCAAGGCGGCGGAGAAGGACCTGCTGCTGTTCCACGTCACGGACGAGGTGGAGGAAGCGGTGGCCCTGATGTCCAAGGAAGCGGGCCGCTGAGGCCTCCGGCGGTCCCGCCTCAGCCCCACGCCCCTTAACCTCCATCCTCCCCGTGACTCCACCCGCACCCGGGGGCTCCGCCCACCCACCACCCGACTCGGTGGGCCGGTAGGCGAGGGCAGGGCACCCCGGCGGCGCCCGGCGCCGGCCGGCGAGCCTTTGGAGATGTGCGAGTCGGGGCCCACCCACCACCCGACTCGCTGGGCTGAAAGGCGAGCCAAGGCCCCCCGGCGGCCCCCCGGCGCCGGCCGGCAGGGCCCGTTGGGCGGGCTTCCGCAGGCGTGCGAGTCAGGGCGCACCCACCACCCCCTGCGGTGCCTGCCATCGACCGGCGGGAGTCTGGGCGGGGCTTGGCGGTGTGCGAGTCGGGGCTCACGCCTGTGGTGACTGGCGTCGGGCGTAGGGCTTTTTCCGGGGCTTTGTAGGTGTGCGAGTCAGGTGGGTGGGAAATGGGGGGCTCGGGCGGAGCCCCCGGGGTCAGGAGAGGCCTCTGCGGGCTACTGCTGGGGGGCGGTGGCCGACGATGGATGCCACCATATCCAGGACCTGCCGAGTCTCGGCGACCTCGTGGACGCGGTACACCCGCGCCCCCAGCCACGCCGACACCGCCGTCGTCGCCAGCGTCCCCAGCAGCCGCTCCTTCACCGGCCGGTCCAGCGTCTCCCCGACGAAGTCCTTGTTGGACAGCGACACCAGCACCGGCCACCCGGTGGCCACCATCTCGTCCAGCCGCCGCGTCGCCTCCAGACTGTGCCGCGTGTTCTTCCCGAAGTCGTGCCCGGGATCGATCAGCACGGACTCCCGGGGCACCCCGAGCGACACCGCACGCTCGGCCAGTGAGACGGTCACGTCCAGGATGTCGGCCATGACGTCGTCGTACGCCACCCGGTGCGGACGTGTACGCGGCTCGGCGCCCCCCGCGTGCGTGCACACCAGCCCCACCCCGTAGCGCCCGGCGACCTCCGCGAGCCCCGGGTCCACCCCGCCCCACGCGTCGTTCAGCAGGTCCGCCCCGGCCTCGCACACCGCCGCGCCGACCTCGGCCCGCCACGTGTCCACGCTGATGATCACCTCGGGGAACCGGCGCCGTACCTCGGCGACGAACCCGACCGTCCGCCGGACCTCCTCCACGGCGGAGACCTCCTCGCCCGGCCCGGCCTTCACCCCGCCGATGTCGACGATCGCCGCACCCTCGGCCACGGCCTGCTCCACGCGCGCGAGCGCCGGCTCGTCGCGGAACGTGGCCCCCTGGTCGTAGAAGGAGTCCGGGGTCCGGTTCACGATCGCCATGATCACCGGCTCGTGCGGCCCGAATTCCCGCTTGCCCAGCCTGAGCATCCCCTGTGACCTCTCCTCGTGCGTCCCGCTCGCGTGCCGTCCCGTCCCGCGGTACGGCCGCCTGCGACCCTAACTGTCAGACTCGCATGGCACGATCGGAGCCTGACACATTCGGCTTCCGGCACATCGAGCGTGGGGACCTCAGCGATGGTTATGTTCTTGTTCCTGGTCGTCGCCCTCGTGGTGGTGGTCGCCGCGGTGACCCTCGCCGTGCTGGGCGGCGGCGAGAGCGGCCCGCTGCCCGACGTGGCCCCGGAGCGCTTCCAGGACCCGCTGCCCCCGGACCGCCCGGTGCGCGACACGGACGTGGAGAGCGTGCGCTTCCCGGTCGCCCCGCGCGGCTACCGCATGGCGGACGTCGACGACGTGCTGAGCCGCGTCGCCGCCGAACTCGCCGAGCGGGACGCCCGTATCGCCGACCTGGAGTCCGCGCTGGCAGGCGCCCGCGCGGCCGCGCAGGCCCCGCGGGACCGGCGCCCCGAGGAGGAGCGGTGAGCACGCGAGGCGCCCTCGCCGGGACCGACGGCGCGCTGCGCTGCCCGTGGGCCCTGTCCACCGAGGACTACGTGACGTACCACGACGAGGAGTGGGGCCGCCCCGTCCACGGCGACGACGCCCTCTTCGAGCGGATCAGCCTGGAGGCCTTCCAGTCGGGCCTGAGCTGGATCACGATCCTGCGCCGCCGCCCCGGATTCCGTACGGCCTTCGCCGGGTTCCACATCGAGAAGGTCGCGGCCTTCACCGACGAGGACCGCGAGCGCCTGCTGGCCGACCCGGGCATCATCCGCAACCGCGCCAAGATCGACGCCACCCTCGCCAACGCGCGCGTGCTCGCCGGCTGGGCCGAGGGCGACCTGGACCGGCTGATCTGGTCCCACGCCCCCGACCCGGACGGCCGCCCGGTCCCGAAGACCCTGGACGACGTGCCCGCCGTGACCCCCGAGTCCACCGCCCTCTCCAAGGACCTGAAGAAGCGCGGCCTGCGCTTCGTCGGCCCGACCACGGCCTACGCCCTGATGCAGGCCTGCGGCCTGGTCGACGACCACCTGGAGACCTGCGTCAGCAGAACCGCCCCCTGAGGGGGGCGGGCGCGGGGGAGCGGGGCGGCGAACCTCAGCGGCCCAGGTACTTGGGCTTCTCCTTGTTCACGAACGCCTGCACGGCGATCGCGTGGTCCTCCGACTGCCCGGCCCGGGTCTGGAGTTCGTCCTCCTTCTCCAGGGTCTCGGCGAGCGAGTGCGTCATCCCGTAGGACACCGCCTCCTTGATCGCCGAGTACGCCACCGTCGGACCCTGGGCCAGCGCCCGCGCCACCTTCTCCGCCTCGGCGCGCAACTCCGCGGAGGGGACGAGCCGGTTGGCGATGCCCAGCTCCAGCGCGTCCTGCGCGCTGATGCTGCGCGGGAAGAGCAGCAGGTCGGCGGCGCGGCCCGGGCCGACGACCCGGGGGAGCGTCCAGGAGATGCCCGAGTCGGCGGTCAGCGCGACCCCCGCGAAGGAGGTGTTGAACGCGGCCGTCTCCGCGACCACCCGGTAGTCCGCGGCGAGCGCGAAGCCGAAGCCGGCCCCGGCCGCGACGCCGTTCACCGCGGCCACGACCGGCTTGGGCGCCCCGGCCAGCGCCTTCACGATCGGGTTGTAGTGCTCCTTGACCGTGCTCATGGTCTGCCCGGAACCGGTCTCGCGGTCCGCCGCCAGCAGCCCGATGTGTTCCTTGAGGTCCTGGCCCACGCAGAAGGCCCTGTCCCCGGCGGCGGTCAGCAGGATCGCCCGTACGGCGTCGTCCCCGGCCGCGGATTCCGCCGCGTCCCGGAGGGCGGCCTTGGTCGCGATGTTCAGCGCGTTCATCGCCTCGGGGCGGTTCAGCGTGATCGTCGCGAGTCCGTCGCTCACCTCGTAGAGCACGGTGTCGGCCATGGGATTCCCCTCCGGTGTCGCGGGTGGTGAGTACGCGGTGGCGTACCGCTCGGTACGACCTCTGTGAAGGACAGCATGGCGGAGATCACGGCCCGGGGCCCGGATCGGACGTGTGACCTGCGTCAAAGAAAACGGGGGCGGATTCCGGGCGTGGGCGTCCACGCGGTGGCGAAGTATCGCAGCCACATCCCCGAATTGGGTGGTTTTGCTCGCGCGCGTTGCCCAAGCGATGCCTACTGATGTTGGTCATCGGGTCCGGGGATGCGGGATAATGGCTGGGAAGCAATGTGTTCGATGCCGGTGTCGTGTGTCCGTTTCGGTGCGCGGCTGCCCTTCAGGGGGCCGTCGGCAGACGATGAGCTGGTTTCAGGAAGGGGAACGAGCATGGCGGCCATGAAGCCGCGGACGGGCGATGGTCCGCTCGAGGTGACCAAGGAGGGGCGGGGCATCGTCATGCGCGTTCCGCTCGAAGGCGGCGGTCGACTCGTCGTCGAGCTGACCCCCGATGAGGCCGAGGCGCTCGGCGACGCCCTCAAGAAGGTCGTCGTCTGACACACGAGCCGACCCCTTTTCCGTCCGGTTGCCCCGGCATCGCACGCGATGCCGGGGCAACCGCGTTCCCGGGTCCTTGCCGAGCGGGACGCGGCGTCAGCGTTTGACCGCGCACAGCAGGCCGTCGCCCACCGGCAGCAGCGACGTCACCAGCTCCTGGCTCTCCCGCACCGTGCGCAGCAGTTCCCGCAGCCGCAGCACCTCCGTGGGCTGCGGTCCCGAGTCGACCGTACGGCCGTTGGCGAAGACGCCCTCGAAGACCACGAGGCCGCCCGGACGCAGCAGGCGCAACGATTCAGCGAGGTAGTCCAGGTACTCCAGCCGGTCTCCGTCGCAGAAGACGAGGTCGTAGCCGGCGTCCGCGAGTCGCGGCAGGACGTCCAGGGCGCGGCCCGGGATGAACCGGGCCCGGTTGCTGGCGAACCCGCAGGCCCGGAACGCCTCCCGGGCGAACTGCTGGTGCTCCGGTTCCGGATCGACCGTGGTCAGGACGCCGTCCGGGCGCATGCCGTGCAGCAGATGGATCCCGGACACGCCGCGGCCCGTGCCGATCTCCGCGACCGCCTTCGCGTCCACGGAGGCGGCGAGCACCCGCAGCGCGGCGCCCGTGCCGGGCGACACCGAGCGCAGCCCCGCGTCCCGGGCCCGGTCCCGGGCCCAGCGCAGTGCTTCGTCCTCGGCGACAAAGGCGTCGGCGAACGCCCAGCTCGTCTGCCGGTTGCCGGTAATGACCCTCTCCTGTCCCCGCGGTTGCCTCGGCGTGACTGTATCCGTTGGCCCCGGGAACCCGCAGATGGGACCGGGCGTTTAGAAGGGTGTGGGACGGCCGGGACGTGATGGGGGGGGCAGGAGATGCGCGAGGACGGGGTTCCGGACGCCGGGCACCTGCTGACGTCGCCGGACGAGCCGCCGGCGCCGCCGGGCGGGCCGCGGCAGCGCGTATCAAATTCTCGTAAAACCGCTTATCCGGAGCTAACGGGCGAGGTGGCTATGGTAGGGGCTCCACTGGACACCACCAGAGCTGACAGGGGAGGTGCGGCCGTACCCGGGGACCGGGGAGGAGTGCTCAGGCGCTTTCTCGGGTCGGCGGGCAGGCCGAAATCCGTGACCGACACCGCTGCTGACCACCACGCCGCCGGGATCGCCGCAGGCGACCCCCAGACCGCGACCTTCGCCACCGACGCGGACGGGCAGGCGTGGACTCCGCCCACGTGGGAGGAGATCGTCAGCACGCACAGCGGCCGGGTCTACCGGCTCGCCTACCGCCTCACGGGCAACCAGCACGACGCGGAGGACCTCACCCAGGAGGTCTTCGTCCGCGTCTTCCGCTCCCTGTCCACGTACTCGCCGGGCACCTTCGAGGGCTGGCTGCACCGCATCACGACGAACCTCTTCCTGGACATGGTCCGCCGCAAGCAGCGGATCCGCTTCGACGCCCTCGGCGACGACGCCGCCGAGCGGCTGCCCAGCAAGGAGCCCACCCCGCAGCAGCTGTTCAACGACGCCCACTTCGACGCGGACGTCCAGCAGGCCCTGGACACCCTCGCGCCCGAGTTCCGCGCCGCGGTCGTCCTGTGCGACATCGAGGGACTGTCGTACGAGGAGATCGCCGCGACCCTCGGCGTCAAGCTCGGCACGGTCCGCTCGCGCATCCACCGCGGCCGCTCCCAGCTCCGCAAGGCTCTCGCCCACCGGTCCCCCGAGGCGCGGAAGGCCGAGCGGCGCTCCTTCATGGCCCGTGTCCCCGCGCTGGGAGGAGGGGGCGCGACCGCGTGAGTGGATCACGGCCCAAACCCGCCGAGGCGCACCTCGCGGAGCAGCACCTGGGAGACCGGCTCTCCGCCCTGGTGGACGGAGAGCTCGGTCATGAGTCGCGCGAGCGTGTCCTCGCCCACCTGGCCACCTGCGCCCGGTGCAAGGCCGAGGCGGACGCCCAGCGCCGGCTGAAGAACGTGTTCGCGGAGGCGGCCCCGCCGCCCCCCTCCGAAAGTTTCCTGGCCCGCCTCCAGGGCCTCCCCGGCGGAGGCGACTTGGACGGCGGTAACACTCCGCCCGCCGGGCCCTTCGGCGGCCGTGGCTCCGACGCAGGGGTGTACGGGGTGGGGCGCGGCGAGCGCTTCGAGTTCGGCTATGTGCCGGTCCGCCCGCACACCGCGCCCGCCGCGGCGGATGAACAGCGCGGCTTCCGTATCCATCCCGTCGGCCGTCCGGACCTCGACCGCTCGTCCTGGCGCGGGCTGCGCTTCGCGTTCGCGGCCGCCGGTGCGGTCTCCCTGGCCGCCATCGCCCTCGGCGGCGTCTCCACGGGCATCCCCGGTGCCGCCGCGGACGCCTCCGGCGGTTCCGGCACGGGCAGTGTGGTGCCGGCGCGTTCGACGGGCGCCGGCGGGACGGCACCCCAGGCGCAGCGCCGCCGCCAGGCGGGCCCGCTGCTCGCCCAGAGCACCCCGCTCGGGCAGACACCGGCGGTGCCCACCTCGATGTCCGCACCGCTGCTGCCCGGCGTGACCCCGCCGGCGGCACCGGCCCAGGAGTCCGGCCGCGGCCTGGCCACGCCGGTGGTGACGGGCCTGGCGGCCGTGTCCCCCCTGATACGCCCGCTGAACGACGCCGCACCGCTCACCCTGGCCTCGTGGCCCAAGGCCCCCAAGGTGCCCCCGGCCCCCGAGGTGCCCAGCCACGGCCTGCTGTCGGCCCCCGCACCGGGTGTCGTCTCCCTGCTCAGCGCGCCGTCCGCCACCCCCAGCCCGTCCGTCTCCGCCTCCGGGCAGACTCCCTGACCGCTGAGTCCGCCGGCTCCGCCGGCCGCTGTCCCTACCCCCGTCGCGGAACCTGGTTGAATCCTGTGAGGGCCGTGTCCCGGCTGATGACCGGGGCACGGAGAGGACGTTCCGGGACCGCTGCCGACCGCACGGCCCGGCGGGCAGCGGGGAGAGCATGAACGAGGGGCAGTCACCGGAGGACGCACCGCAGGCGGCGGCGGAGCCCACGGCCGACGGGGACTTCGAACTCGCCCGGCCCGCGGCGCCCCCGGCTCCCGCTCCGGACGAGGAGGGCGTGGCCGCCGTAGCCACGTCCGACCGGCCCAAGCCACTGCACGACCCCGATCCCTACGGCACCCCGCCCTACGGCGAACCGGGCCCCTGGGCCCCCGCCCCACCCGTGCAGCACCCGGCGACGACCCCCGCGCAGGGGACGGCGGTCCCCGCGCAGGCGGCCCCGCCGGCCCAGCCCGCCCCGCCGACGCCCGTGGCGCCCGCCCCGGCCGTACCCGATCCCGTCGCGCCGGTCGCGCCGGTCGCGCCCGCGCAGGCAGCGCCCGTGCCGCCCGCCCCGCCTGAGCCCGCTCAGGCCACCCCACCCGCGGCCACCCCGCCCGCGCCCGCCGTTTCCACCGTGCCCGCGGTGCAGGAGTCGTCGGACGGTGGGCCCTGGCAGCGTTACGACCCCTGGGTGGCGGCCGGAGCCGAGGGGCAGGCCGGGGTGCGGGCGCCGCTGCAGCAGACCGGCGCCCGGGTGCTCACCCCGGCGGAGCGCAGGCGACGGGCCCGCCGGTTCGTGCTCGGGTGGGCCCTCGTCATCGCCCTCGTCTCCGGAGGCATCGGCGGGATCATCGGCTCCTACGTCGAGCGGGCGGGCATCGGGGACGTGCACCTGCCGCAGGCCGGCAAGGTGCCGCCCGGCAGGTCGCCGTACAGCGTCTCCGGGATCGCCGCCCGCGCCCTGCCCAGCGTCGTCACCCTGCATGTGGCCGGCGGCGGCGAACAGGGCACCGGCACCGGCTTCGTGCTCGACACCCGCGGGCACATCCTCACCAACAACCACGTCGTCGAAGCTGCCGCGGACCACGGGCGGATATCCGTCACGTTCAGCAGCGGCGACACCGCCAAGGCCGAGATCGTCGGCCGGGACAGCGGCTACGACCTCGCCGTCGTCCAGGTCGACGACGTCCGCGGGCTCACCCCGATGCCGCTGGGCAACTCCGACAACGTCCAGGTCGGCGACCCCGTCGTGGCCATCGGCGCCCCCTTCGGCCTGGCCAACACCGTCACCGCCGGCATCATCAGCGCCAAGGAGCGCCCCATCACCGCCGGCGGCGAGAAGGGCGACGGGAGCGACGTGTCGTACGTCGACGCGCTCCAGACGGACGCCCCGATCAACCCGGGCAACTCCGGCGGCCCCCTGCTGGACTCCCGGGGACAGGTCATCGGCATCAACTCCGCCATCCGCTCCGCCGACGGCGGCAGCGAGTCCGGCCCGGACGACGGCCAGGCCGGCTCCATCGGCCTCGGCTTCGCCATCCCGGTCAACCAGGCCAAGCGCGTCGCCGAGGAACTGATCAACACGGGCCACGCGACCCACCCGGTCATCGGCGTGACCCTCGACATGGGCTACACCGGCGACGGCGCCCGGATCAACGCGACCAGCCGCGACGGCGGTCCCGCGGTCACCCGCGGCGGGCCCGGCGAACGGGCGGGCCTCAAGGCGAACGACGTCATCACCCAGGTCGACGGGGAGCGCGTGCACTCCGCCGAGGAGCTGATCGTCAAGGTCCGCGCGCACCGGCCGGGCGACCGCCTGCACCTCACCGTCGAACGTGGCGGGACCGGACGGAAGGTGTCACTGGTACTGGGCGCATCGGCGCAGAACTGACGGAAGTCTCACCTCGGGACGGTACCGGTCGGACGGGAACGCCGGGTACCGTTGAGCGACCGAGGACACGCAAGGAGCGTCAGGTGTTCAATGACATAGGACCACTGGAGCTGGTCACGATCATCGTGCTCGCCGTGCTCGTCTTCGGTCCGGACAAGCTCCCGAAGATGATCCAGGACGTGACCCGCACGATCCGCAAGATCCGCGAGTTCTCCGAGAGCGCCAAGCACGACATCCGCAGCGAGCTGGGTCCCGAGTTCAAGGACTTCGAGTTCGAGGACCTCAACCCGAAGACGTTCCTCCGCAAGCAGCTCGACAACGACGAGCTGGGGCTGAAGGAGATCCGCAACGGATTCGACATCGACGGCCTGAAGAAGGAGATGGCCGACGTCACGGACGCCGTGAACGGCCGGGACGTCAGCTCCTCGTCGTCCTCTTCTTCGTCTTCTTCGTCCAAGGCCTCGTCGGCGTCCGGCTCCTCCCCGGCCGGCGGCGGTCGTGTCGACATGGCCAAGAAGCCCGAGGACCCGGACGAGCGCCCGCCCTTCGACGCGGACGCCACGTAGCCGACACGCGCGTGCGCAGGGCGCGCACGTGACGCGTTTCACAGCAGACTTGCGCCGGTCACGGCGCACACCGGCCGTCCGCGCGCTCCACGCGCCGGGCGGCTTCTCTGCGGCCCTCAGCAGTGTGGATATGCTGCCGAGTTGTTGTGCGGACCGGACGAGTACGTCCGAAGGGGGGCGGGCCGCCCCGGTCCGACGAGAGCGAGGAGGCGCCGGGCATGGAGACGACGAGTCGGGTGGGCGCGCAGGCGCCGGCCGCGGAGGGCGGACAACCGCTTCCCTCCGCCCGGCGTACGGTCGACGGCTACCTGCAGGCGCCCTTCCCCTGGTACGGCCTCGACGAGGCGTTCACGGGGCCGCGCTGGCTGATGCAGGTCGGTACGGCGGCCGACGGTGCCGTCGAGCACGGGTCGATCGGACACGGCGACGAGCCCTCCGTGCGCAACGAGGCGGGCTCCGCCGAGTCGCGCGAGAAGTTCGCGGTCGTGGTGACGGTCGCGGCGAGTCCGTCCCGGCGCAGCGCCGACGGTACGGGGCTGCTGGAGGCTACGTCGGTGTCCTCGGCGGCGTGGCTGGCGGGGGTGGGGCTGCTGTCCTTCACCTGGCCCGGCCAGATGGACCACAGCCTGCGGGACCACTGGCTGGACCAGCAGACGGAGACGGCGTGGGCGCTGGCCGACGACCTCGGTGGGCCGGAGTGGTCCCGGCTGTCCCTTCCGGTGGACGGGGTGGCGACGTCGTTCCACTACCGGGAGTCCGAGTTCGGGTGGGTGCTGGCGGGGTCCACGGCGGCGGGGGTGCATGTGGGGGCGTACGGGCGCGGGATGAGTGCGTATGGTCTTGGGTTCGCCGTGGTGAAGGATGTTGCCGCTTACGCGTGAGTGGTGAGGGGCGCCGGTGTTTTGGCGCCCCTTCGCCGTAGGGCTTTCGGTCGTCGCGCGCCTGCGGGTGCGTTGTGGCTTGTCGCGCCCACGCGGCGGAGCCGCACATCGAATACAGCCCCGCGCCCCTAGGTGGGTGTCCTCAGCCCTGTTCGACAGTTCTAGAACTTGTTCTTCGGGGTGATGCCCAGGGAGAGGCCCGAGAGGCCCCTCTGGCGGCCGCCGAGTTTGCCGGCGATGGAGCGGAGGGCGGAGCCGGCGGGGGAGTCGGGGTCGGTCAGGACGACCGGCTTGCCCTCGTCGCCGCCCTCGCGGAGGCGGACGTCGATCGGGATGGAGCCGAGGACCGGGACGGTCGCGCCGGTGGTGCGGGTCAGGCCGTCGGCGACCGTCTGCCCGCCGCCCGTGCCGAAGACGTCGACCATCTCGCCGCAGTGCGGGCAGGGCAGGCCGGACATGTTCTCGACCACGCCGACGATCTTCTGGTGGGTCTGCACGGCGATGGAGCCCGCGCGCTCGGCCACCTCGGCCGCCGCCTGCTGCGGGGTCGTCACGACCAGGATCTCGGCGTTCGGCACCAGCTGGGCCACCGAGATCGCGATGTCACCGGTGCCCGGCGGGAGGTCCAGGAGGAGGACGTCCAGGTCGCCCCAGTAGACGTCGGCGAGGAACTGCTGGAGGGCGCGGTGGAGCATCGGGCCGCGCCACACGACCGGGGCGTTGCCCGGGGTGAACATGCCGATGGAGATGACCTTCACGCCGTTCGCCGACGGCGGCATGATCATGTTCTCGACCTGGGTCGGACGGCCGTCCGCGCCCAGCATGCGCGGCACGCTGTGGCCGTAGATGTCGGCGTCGACCACGCCCACCTTCAGGCCGTCGGCCGCCATCGCCGCCGCGAGGTTCACGGTCACCGAGGACTTGCCGACGCCGCCCTTGCCGGACGCGACCGCGTACACCCGGGTGAGGCTGCCCGGCTTGGCGAAGGGGACCTCGCGCTCGGCCTGGCCGCCGCGCAGGGCGTTGGCCAGCTCCTTGCGCTGCTCGTCGCTCATCACGTCCAGCGTGACGTCGACGCGGGTGACGCCCTCGACGCGGGAGACCGCCTCGGTCACCCGCTGGGTGATCGTCTCGCGCATGGGACAGCCGGAGACGGTCAGGTACACGGTCACCGCGACCGCGCCGTCATCCCCGATCTCCACCGATTTGACCATCCCGAGTTCGGTGATGGGTCGGTTGATCTCGGGGTCGTTCACCGTCGCCAGTGCCTCGCGCACCGCGTCTTCCGTAGCCATAGTGACGATGGTACGGCGCGCCGAGGGGCGTCCGGGTAGTCCTTCAGCGGTCTTCTGCGTCACGTCCCGAGGGGTGTTCTGACCGTTCCGCCGGGAATACGACGTGGCCGTCGTGGCGGCGCCGGTCCTCCATCTCCTTGAGCAGGTCCTGCAGCTCGGAGCGGATCCAGTCGCGGGTGGCGACCTCGCCGAGGCCCATGCGCAGCGCGGCGATCTCCCGCGTCAGGTACTCGGTGTCGGCGATGGACCGCTCGTTCTGCTTGCGGTCCTGTTCGAGGTTGACCCGGTCGCGGTCGTCCTGCCTGTTCTGCGCGAGGAGGATCAGCGGGGCGGCGTAGGAGGCCTGGAGGGAGAGCATCAGGGTCAGGAAGATGAACGGGTACTCGTCGAAGCGCAGCGGCCGGGGCGCGGCGATGTTCCACAGCACCCAGGCGATGATGACGACCGTCATCCAGACGATGAAGCGGCCCGTGCCGAGGAACCGGGCGATCCGCTCCGAGAGCCGGCCGAAGGCCTCCGGGTCCCATTCGGGCAGGATGCGGCGGCGCGGCGGGCGCGGCTGGTCCAGCCGGGGCGTCCGGGGCCGGGTGGTGGCCGTGGCGCCCGCCGGGGTGCGGTCGCGGAGGGCCTCGCGCTCAGGAGCCATGGGTGTCCGCCCCCTCGCCCTCGTCGAGGTGGAACTCCGTCTCGCGCCAGTCGTCGGGCAGCATGTGGTCGAGTACGTCGTCCACGGTGACCGCGCCGAGCAGGGAACCGGACTCGTCGACGACGGGTGCGGCGACCATGTCGTACGCGGCGAAGAACCCGGCGATGACGGGCAGGGTGGCGTCGGAGTCCAGGGGCTGCAGGTCGTCGTCGAGGAGTGCGCTGACCAGGGTGTACGGGGGGTCGCGCAGCAGCCGCTGGAAGTGGACGGTGCCCAGGTACTTGCCGGTCGGGGTCTCGTCGGGCGGCCGGCAGACGTAGACCTGCGCGGCGAGCGCGGGGGACAGGTCGCGGTTGCGGACCCTCGCGAGGGCGTCGGCGACGGTGGCGTCGGGGCGCAGCACGATGGGTTCGGTCGTCATCAGACCGCCGGCGGTGTGTTCCTCGTACGACATCAGGCGCCGCATGTCGGCCGCGTCGGCGGGCTGCATGAGGCTCAGCAGCCGTTCCTGGTCCTCCTCGGGCAGCTCGGCGAGCAGGTCGGCGGCGTCGTCGGGGTCCATGGCCTCCAGGACGTCCGCCGCGCGCTCCTCCTTCAGCTTGCCGAGGATCTCGATCTGGTCGTCCTCGGGCAGCTCTTCGAGGACGTCGGCGAGCCGGTCGTCGTCAAGGGCGGCGGCGACCTCGGCGCGGCGCTTGGGGGAGAGGTGGTGCAGGACGTTGGCGAGGTCGGCGGGGCGCAGCTGTTCGAAGGTGGCGAGCAGGTTCTCGGCGCCCTGGCCGTGCTCCTCCAGCGAGAACCCGGTGACGGCCGACCACTCGGCGGTCAGCGTCTCTCCCTTGGCCCGCCGGAAGGCGCCGCCCTTGCGGCCCTTGCGCACGAAGACCCGGTCGACCTCCCAGTCCCGGCGGGCGGGCAGCTGCTGCACGGACACGTCGAGGACGGTGACCTCCTCGCCGGTCTCCGTCAGCGTCACGCGCCGGTCCAGCAGCTCGCCGAAGACCAGCCGCTCGGTGGGCCGCTGCTCGAAGCGGCGGACGTTCAGTACGCCGGTCGAGAGGACCTGGCCGGACTCGACGCCGGTCACGCGGGTCATCGGCAGGAAGATCCGCCGCCGGGTGGACAGCTCGACGACCAGCCCGAGCACACGCGGGGGGCGCCGGCCGACGCGCAGCATGACGACGACGTCGCGGACGCGGCCGACCTGGTCGCCGGTCGGATCGAAGACGGGGACCCCGGCGAGGTGCGAGACGAAGATCCGGGGGGCGCCGGCTGCCATGGCTGTGCTTCCTTTGCTTCCTTCGCGTGCATCGCTTGCTGTGCGCGTGGGGCGTGTCCTGCGTGGGAATTGCTCGGTTTTGCCCGCTCGGGTGCGCTTCAGGCTAGCCCGTGCCGGTCGGATACGCCCGGGCGGGCGGTCCGGAAGGACTGGCTCCACCGGCGGGGCGGGGCCCCGGTACGCTGCCGTACGCCGTTCAGGACCCGTCAGAAAGGCAGCGCCCCCTGTGACTGCGATTCCCCACGGTCGTCGATTCCCCCGGACCGCGCGGGCGACCGCGATCTGTGCGCTGGCCGTGACGGGGGCGACGGTCCTGACGGGGTGCGGCGGGGATCCGGACGCGGGGACCAACGGGGTGGGCAAGCTGTCCGCCGCGCAGATCCAGGCGAAGAGCCGGGCGGCGGCGGAGGCGGCGAGCGCGGTACGGCTGTCCGGCACCGTCGTCACCAGTGGCCGTACATACCGGCTCGACATGCGGCTCAAGGACGACGGCGGCACCGGGTCGGTCACGTCCAAGGGGACGACGTTCCGCGTGCTGCGGGTCGGACGGCAGCTGTACCTGAAGGCCGACGCGGATTTCTGGAAGCAGGCCGACGGCGGGGACGGCAAGGGCGAGGGGACGGCCGGGAAGCTCGGCGGCAAGTATGTGAAGGTGCCGCAGGGCGATCCCGCGTACAAGAAGTTCAGCGGCTTCACGGACAAGGACGTCCTCCTCGACGGTCTGCTGACGCTGCACGGCACGCCGGCGACGGACGGCCACCACGAGCAGGCGGGTACCCGCACGATCCGGATCACCGGCGAGAGCGGCCACGGCGGCAGCCTCGACGTCTCCCTCCAGGGCGCCCCGTACCCCCTCCTCCTCACCCGGGCCGGCAACGCGGGCACGCTCCGGTTCTCCGACTGGGGCAAGGACTTCACCACAACCGCCCCCGCCACATCGGACACAGTGGACTACGGCAAACAACTACCGACGTCCTGAAGCCCCCGGGGACCCCCGCCCCCGGCTCCCGGCCGCTCCGAGCCGCCGACCGCCGTCGTACTCCGCCGACCACCGCCGTCGTGGCCGGGCCCGGCTGCGGCGGTTCAGAGGCACAGCCGATCATGAGCCGCGCGGCCGAGATGGGCGTGAGCCGCGTGGCAAGGTCGGCCTTCTCCCAGGCGCCCCCTTTTTTTCCGCCGCAGCGGCGATCAGCCACGACGTTCGTGACCGGCGGTGCCCAGCTCTTCTCGGCTCGGGGGCTACTTCTTCTTGCGGCGTTTGGTCAGGAGGCGGGGCAGGGCCGCTGGGGCCGGTTGGCGGGTGGTCGCCGGGGTCGGCATCGGGGGCTCGGCCAGGGGGCCGGATGGGAGCGGGGTCAGGGACCCCGTGGGTGTGAGGCGAAGTACCCGGCACTCGGCGGCCCACCGCCGGGGCATCTCCTCGCCGTCGGGCGCGTTCAGCCGCTTGCCCTTCAGCTCGGCCACCGCCGCCTCCCACTCGGGAGAGTCAGGGACGAGTTCCGCCACGGTGGCCGCCCACGTCACCAGCCGGCCGCCCTTGTCCTTGCTGCGGACGGTCACCTCGGCCGAGCCGCCGTCGGCCAGCCCGGACAGCGGCTGCTCACCGGTGCCGTCACCGACCAGGCACACCGCCCCCTCGTGCCACACGTGCCACAGCGCACGTGCCGCCGGGGCGCCGGCGGCCCGGACCCAGACGAGGCCTGACTTCTTCGCGGCCTCCTCGACGAGGGCCTGGTCGAGCAGCTCACTTGTCATGGGCCCAGCCTATCCAGCGCCGCTCAGAGCCAGCCGTTGCGCTTCAGCGTGCGGTGGATGCCGAGACAGAGGGCCACCGTCACTCCCATGATCACCGGGTACCCGTACTTCCAGTGCAGCTCGGGCATGTACGTGAAGTTCATCCCGTACACCCCGCACACCATCGTCGGTACGGCGATGATCGCGGCCCACGCGGTGATCTTCCGCATGTCCTCGTTCTGCGCGACCGACGCCTGCGCGAGGTTGGCCTGGAGGATCGAGTTCAGCAGTTCGTCGAAGCTGAGCACCTGCTCCTGCACCCGGGCCAGGTGGTCGGCCACGTCCCGGAAGTACTTCTGGATGTCGGGGTCGATCAGCCGCATCGGCCGCTCGCTCAGCAGCTGCATCGGCCGCAGCAGCGGGGCCACCGCCCGCTTGAACTCCAGCACCTCGCGCTTGAGCTGGTAGATCCGCGCCGAGTCCACACCGCGCGACACCCCGCCCTTGCGGCCCGGCGAGAAGACCTCGGTCTCCACCTCGTCGATGTCGTCCTGCACCGCGTCGGCCACCGCGATGTACCCGTCGACGACATGGTCGGCGATCGCGTGCAGCACCGCCGACGGCCCCTTCGCCAGCAGCTCGGGGTCGTCCTGGAGCCGGTGCCGCAGCGCCCGCAGTGAGCCCTGCCCGCCGTGCCGGACGGTGATGAAGAAGTCCCGCCCGGTGAAACACATCACCTCGCCGGTCTCGACGACCTCGCTGTTGGCGGTGAGCTGGTCGTGCTCGACGTAGTGGATGGTCTTGAACACGGTGAACAGCGAGTCGTCGTACCGCTCCAGCTTCGGGCGCTGGTGCGCCTGCACCGCGTCCTCCACGGCCAGCGGGTGCAGCCCGAACTCACCGGCGATACCGGCGAATTCGGCCTCCGTCGGCTCGTGCAGCCCGATCCACACGAACCCGCCGTCACGCCGGACACGGCGCATCGCCTCCTGCGGGCTGAGCGGCTGAGCCGTCTCCACGCGGCCGCCGTCGCGGTAGACCGCGCAGTCGACCACCGCCGACGGCGTGGCCGGGTCCCGCGTGGTGTCGTACGACGTGCTCGTCTCCTTGCGCGGGGCGGGGCGGGACGAGGGACGGACCGCGGCGCGCAGGTCACGAATCATCGACATGGGCAGGCTCCTTCGCATCGGACAGCGAAGACCGGTCAACCACGGCGGGTGGAACTACCCGGAATGAGGACGTCCTGTGTGCGGATGTTTGGCACGTCCACAAAGCGGGGAGCACCGCACCGTCGCGGCGGCGAACTTCGCTGCTGAACCAGATCGGAATCAGACCGACCTGATCGACAGATCGACAGATCAGGCAAAACGAGAACGAAGTGCTCTTCCGAAGTGAAGGCGCGAGCGAGAAAGGCGGCAGCAGGCCGGATTTCAGGCCGGAATCAGAGCAACCGCATCAGCGGCCGGAAGAGCGAGTGGTACTGCACGGTCGACTTCGATCCATGACAGCCCCACCTCCTCCGGCCGGTCCCTCGTAAGGGAGTTCCTTCGGCGTCGGGACCCGATAGCGACGCTTCTGCGTGCTGCCCCGAACCAGGGTCAGAGTATCAGCAGCCCCCGGTGTCAAGGCGCCGCTTTGCCCTGTACTGACGAGTTCTATGCTCACCGCATGGTTGAAGTTCTTCCTCTGGTCGAGGCACGGTTGCGTACCGCGCTGGGCGAACCGGACGCGCGCGCCGCGGTCACCTTCCTCGGGACGGACCGCGTCGAGGTCCTCCGCTTCCACGAGGGGGACCTCGTCCGCTACGCCACGCTCGGCATGTCCGCGCACCCCATGACCGACCCCACGGCTGTGCTCGCCGACCCCGTCAAGGGCCCCCGCGCCGAGCTGGTCCTGTCCGTCCGGGCCGGCCTCGCCGACACCGACAAGGTGCTGCGCCCCCTCGCCGTACTCGGCGCGTCCCCGCAGGTGGAGGGCCTGGTGGTGGCCCCGGGGGCGTCCCTGGACGTGGGTGAGCCGCTGTGGCCCGGAGCGCCGTTCACCTCGGTGCTGGTCGGGGAGAACGGCGGGCTCGTCGAGGATCTGGACCTTCCGGAGCCGATGGAGGCCGTACGGTTCCTGCCGCTGCTGCCGATGACACCGAACGAGGCCGCCTGGAAGCGGGTGCACGGCGCCCAGGCCCTCCAGGAGCGCTGGCTGGCGAACGGGACGGACCTGCGCGACCCCGCCCGCACGTCCGTCCCGCTGCGGTGAGCCAGGTGGCGGCCTTGGTGAGCCGCGTGGCGGCCCCGGCGTGAGCAAGCTCACCAAGGGCCGCTCATCTTCGGTCAGTTGGCGAAGACGGTGACGCCGTCCTCGGTGGCGTGCCGCGGCTCCAGCTCCGCCGCCTCCTTCGTCAGCGCCTTCCGCCGTACGACGACCACGAGCGCGCCGAGCACCGCGGTGACCGCCGCGACCACGAACGGCACGTGGATGTCGGTCCACTCCTCGATCTTCGGCGCGAAGTACGGCGCGGCGGCCGCGGCGAACCAGCGGACGAAGTTGTAGCCCGCGCTCGCCACCGGGCGCGGAGCGTCGGAGACGCCGAGGGCCAGCTCGGTGTAGACGGTGTTGTTCACGCCGATGAACGCGCCGGACAGGATCGTGCAGACGACGGCCGTGGTGTGGTCGCCGTAGCCGAGCACGAGGACGTCGGCGGCGAGCAGTACCAGCGAGCCGCCGAGCACCTTCAGGGAGCCGAACCGCTCCTGCATGCGCGGGGCCACGATCACCGAGAACACCGCGAGGAGCACGCCCCAGGCGAAGAACACCGCGCCCGACTTGTACGGGGTCATGTTCAGCACGAACGGGGTGAAGGCCAGCACGGTGAAGAACGTGTAGTTGTAGAAGAACGCGGAGACCGCCGCCGAGGCGAGCCCGCCGTGGCCGAGCGCCTTGACCGGGTCCAGCAGTGACGTCTTGCGGGCCGGCTTCGGCTGCTCCTTCAGGAACGCCGTGATGCACAGGAAGCCGATCGCCATCAGCGTGGCGGTGCCGAAGAACGGGTAGCGCCAGCTGATGTTGCCGAGGACGGCGCCGAGCAGCGGGCCGCAGGCCATGCCGAGGCCGAGCGCGGACTCGTAGAGCAGGATCGCCGCGGCGCTGCCTCCCGCCCGTCGCCCACCACCGCCCTTGTCCGACGCGCTGCGCGCGGCACCTGTTGGATTCGCCGCGCCGACGATCACGGCGAGGGCCGTCGAGACGAACAGGGCGTTGCCGAGTCCCCAGCCGGCCCGGAAGCCGACGAGCTGGCCGACCGTGTCCGAGGTGCCGGACAGGCCCGCGAAGAACACGACGAGGGCGAGGCCGAGCAGCAGCGTCCTGCGGCCGCCGATGCGGCTGGAGACGAAGCCGGTCAGCAGCATCGCGACGGCGGTGATCAGGAAGTACGAGGTGAAGAGCAGCGAGACCTGGCTCGGGGTGGCGCGCAGGCCTTGTGCGATGGACGGCAGGATCGGGTCGACCAGGCCGATGCCCATGAAGGCGACGACGGAGGCTCCGGCCGTGGCCCAGACCGCCTTGGGCTGCCGCAGGATGCTGCCGGCTCCCGCGTCGAGGGCGTCCAATGTGCTCCTCCCAGGTCCCGGGGGAGTTCCCGGGCGTAGATGGTTGGTGTATGCACATAGTAAGTTAGTTCGGCTAATTAATGCAAGGTGCACCTACTCTGCCCTGGTCAGGCGAGTTCCGCCCGGACGGGTGATCGTCCTTGACGGGACGCGGTACGGGTAGGAGCGTGGAGCGCTATGAGGGGCGAACCCAGTTGCCCGAAGTGTGGTGGCCGGGTCAGGGCTCCCGGACTCTTCAGCGATTCCTGGCAGTGCGATGTGCACGGGACCGTGCATCCTCTGCAGCCCGTGATCCCGCCCAGCGTCGAGGCCCTCAGCGTCGTGGTGCGCCGCACCCAGGTCCCGGTGTGGATGCCCTGGCCGCTGCCGGTCGGCTGGCTGTTCACGGGCGTGTGCTACGCGGGCGACGACCGCTCCGGGGGCCGCGCGACCGCCGTCGCCTGCTCCGGGCCCGGCCCGCTCGGCGGGGTCGGCGAGCTGATCCTGGTCGCCGAGGAACTGGGCGTCGGCCTCGGCGCGCGGTACGCGGGCATCGACGGGCCGGACCCGGGGCCGCACATGAGCGTGGAGAAACCGCCCCAGACGAAGGTGCTGGCGGCCGGCCGGCCGACCCCGCTCTGGCATGTCTACGGCACCCCGGACGACCGGGTCGTCTTCGCCGGCGAGGCGCTGGGGTTGTGGCTGTGGGCGGTGGTCTGGCCCGAGCAGGCGGGGCTGCTGATGTACGACGAGCTGGTGCTGACGGATCTGCGGGACGCGGGGGCTGAGGTGGATCTGGTGCCGTGCGGGGCGTTGTCGCCGCGCTTGCTTGAGCCGTAGCGTCCACGGGGTGCCGGGTGCCTCTTTGTGCGCGGGTGCGGGTGCGTCGTGGTTGCTCGCGCCCCGCGGCGGAGCCGCTGATCGATACAGCCCCGCGCCCCTTTGGGGCGCGTCCGTGTGCGGGTGGGTCTCGTCGTGGCCCCGGGTGTAGGGGGCGCCTAACGGGTGCGGGTGTGACAGGGGCTGTTTTTGTGCCGGTATGCTGGAGCGTCCCCTTCCGTTCGTCTGTCTGGAGTCGCCGTGCGCATCGATCTGCACTGTCACTCCAGGGCCTCTGACGGTACGGACACCCCGGCCGAGCTGGTGCGCAATGCCGCCGCGGCCGGACTGGACGTCGTCGCGCTGACCGATCACGACACTACCCGTGGGTACGACGAGGCGATCGCCGCGCTGCCCGAGGGGCTGACCCTGGTCACAGGCACCGAGCTGTCCTGCCGGGTCGACGGCGTGTCCATGCACCTGCTGGCCTACCTCTTCGACTCCGCGGAGCCCGCCCTGTTCGCCGAGCGCGAGCTGGTTCGGGACGACCGGGTGCCGCGGGCCCAGGGCATGGTCGCCAAGCTGAACGCGCTGGGCGTGCCGGTCACCTGGGAGCAGGTCGAGCGGATCGCCGCCGGCGGTTCCGTGGGCCGCCCGCACGTGGCCACCGCGCTCGTCGAGCTGGGCGTCGTACCGACGGTGAGCGACGCGTTCACCGAGGAGTGGCTGGCCGACGGCGGCCGGGCCTACGTCGAGAAGCACGAGACGGACCCCTTCGAGGCGATCCGGCTGGTCAAGGGAGCGGGCGGGGTCTGCGTCTTCGCGCATCCGGCGGCGGCCAAGCGCGGCCGCACCGTGCCCGAGTTCCGTATCGCCGACATGGCCGCGGCCGGTCTGGACGGCATCGAGGTCGACCACACGGACCACGACGCCGACGCCCGGATCCGCCTGCGCGGCCTGGCGAAGGAACTGGGGCTGCTGGTCACCGGGTCCTCGGACTACCACGGCAGCCGCAAGACGGTCCCGCTCGGCGCGTACACGACGGATCCCGAGGTGTACGGGGAGATCACCCGGCGCGCGACCGGGGCGTTCCCGGTTCCGGGGGCGGGCGGAGCCTGACCCCCCGGCGACGCTCGCGTCGCCTCCAGCGCGCTCTCATCCGGGCATCCCTGTCGCCCGCGTTCACCCGTTTCACTTTCTCCCGCAAGGCCTGTGCTTCCCCCATGTTCGACGTCGCCGTCTTCGGCTCTCTGTTCGTGACCCTTTTTGTCATCATGGATCCCCCCGGGATCACCCCGATCTTCCTCGCCCTGACCGCGGGCCGTCCGGCCAAGGTGCAGCGCCGTATGGCCTTCCAGGCGGTCTGTGTGGCCGGCGGGGTCATCGCCGTCTTCGGTGTCCTGGGTCATCAGATCCTGGACTACCTGCATGTCTCCGTCCCCGCGCTGATGATCGCGGGTGGCCTGCTGCTCCTGCTGATCGCGCTGGACCTGCTCACCGGCAAGACCGACGAGCCGAAGCAGACCAAGGACGTGAACGTCGCCCTTGTGCCGCTGGGCATGCCGCTGCTGGCCGGTCCGGGTGCCATTGTGTCCGTGATCCTGGCCGTGCAGAAGGCGGGCAGTGTGGCCACGCAGATCTCGGTGTGGTCGGCGATCCTTGCCATCCACGTCGTGCTGTGGCTGGTGATGCGGTACTCGCTGCTGATCATCCGCGTCATCAAGGACGGCGGAGTGGTGCTGGTGACCCGGCTCGCCGGGATGATGCTGTCCGCCATCGCGGTGCAGCAGATCATCAACGGCATCACTCAGGTGATCCGGGGGAGCTGAGAAGAGAGCGCGCTCGGCTCCCCCGGAAGGCTTGAGTGTTATGAGGCCGTGGTCTCGGCCGGGCGGATCCACAGCCGCTGCCCTATGGCGGCGGCCTGCTGAACGATCCGGTTGACGGAGGCGGCGTCCACGACGGTGCTGTCCACGGGCGTGCCGTCGACCTCGTCGAGTCGCATGATCTCGAAGCGCATGGGCTTCTCCCTTCGTCTGGTCATCCTCCTGAGGAGAACTACTGGTGTGACGTGCTGTCGTTGTGTGTAACGAGCTGTGTCCTGCAAACATTCCCTACGCTAAGGAAATTTTTCGAAGGTCTAATTACTGACCGGTAAGTGGCATGGATGGGACAGAACGGGACCGGTTGTGTTCGCAGCGTGACCGCCGGGACAATGGACGCGATGAACGACGACCTGGCGGCCCTCTCCGCCCGCATCGACCACACGAACGAGCTGCTGAGCCGCATGCTCGCCGAAGTGGCGAAGACGCCCTCGACCCACGCGATCTTCGTCGACGCGGGATACCTCTACGCGGCGGCGGGCCGGCTGATCGCCGGCACCGAGGACCGCCGTTCCTTCGACCTGGACGCCGAGGGCCTGATCGACGCGCTCATCGACAAGGCGCGCACCATCTTCGCCGACAGCCGGCTGCTGCGCGTCTACTGGTACGACGGCGCCCGGCGCCGCATCCACACAGCCGAGCAGCAGTCCATCGCCGAACTGCCCGACGTCAAGGTCCGCCTCGGCAACCTCAACGCCAACAACCAGCAGAAGGGCGTCGACTCCCTGATCCGCTCGGACCTGGAGTCACTGGCCCGGCACCGCGCGATCAGCGACGCGGCCCTGCTCGGCGGGGACGAGGACCTGGTCTCGGCCGTCGAGGCGGCCCAGGGCTACGGCGCCCGCGTCCACCTCTGGGGCATCGAGGCACCCGAGGGCCGCAACCAGGCGGAGCCGCTGCTGTGGGAGGTCGACAGCCAGCGCACCCTCGACCTGGAGTTCTTCAAGCCGTACGTCTCCCGCCGCACGGCCGCCGCCTACGAGGTCACCGGCAGCCGGCCCACCCGCGAGGACGTCCGCTTCGTCGGCGCCCAGATCGCCGCGAAATGGCTGGCCGCGCGGGGCCGCGAGTCCCTGGTCGAACTGCTCCCCGGCCACCCCTACCTGCCGGGCCCCGTCGACCAGGACCTCCTCGTCGAGGCCGAGGGCCTGCTCCAGTACTCCCTGCGCGGCCAGGCGGACCTGCGCCGCGCCCTGCGTGACGGCTTCTGGGAGCACCTCCAGGCGCAGTACTGACCCGGCTTCACCGCGCGGGACGCGTCAGACCGAGTCCCAGAAATCGGCGACGGCACGGGCCGTCGCCAGCGGCCGATCGGTGTTCGGCGAGTGCTCGGCGCCCTCGATGACGGTCCGCTGCGCGTTCAGCCGTACGGCCATCTCGTCCAGCAGGGTCAGCGGCCAGGTGTCGTCCAGCGCGCCGGACAGCACGTGGAACGGCAGCGGCACGCCCGCCAGTTCGGCGACCCGGTCCGGTTCGGCGCACAACTGGCGCCCCGTGGCCAGGAGCTGGGCGGGCTTGGTGGACAGCCAGCGCCGCCGCAGGTCCTCCCGGCTGTCCAGGCCGCCGTCGAGCCCGCCGGTGGCCGTCTCCTCGGGCGCCTCCATCGCCTGGATCGCGTCCCACACCTCGGCCATCGTCATCACGGCGAGCGCGTCCCGCAGCAACTTCACGCGCTGCTGCTGCGACGGCGCGATGTGCGCGGGGCCGGACGCCATCAGGGTGAGGGACCGGAAGGGGGAGTGGTCGAGCAGCACGGCCGCCCGGGAGATCTGTCCGCCCAGGGAGTGCCCCAGAAGGTGCAGGGGAGCGGCCGCTTCGAGCGCCTCCGCCTGCGCGAGCACGTCCCGCGCCAACTCGTCCTGCGTGTACGCCGACTCGTCGGTCTCGGGTCCGTCCGTCTCGAACTGCCCCCGCCCGTCCACCGCGACGGTCCGGTACCCGCGCTCGGCGAGCGGCAGGTGCAGCGGATTGAAGTCCTCCTTGCTCCCGGTGAACCCCGGCAGCAGCAGAGCCACGCCTCTGGCCTCGACCCCGTCGGCGACAGGCGCGTCGACCACGGCGAACTCGCCCCGACGGGTCCGCAGGGAGTACGCACGAGCGCCGGGCGGCGGATCAAAGGTGTCAGGCCTGCTCATGGGGAGAGGCTATCGGGCGCCCGGCACACGGGTGTTCGCGGTAGGGCCGCCTCGACCTGGTGCCGCGCGGGAATGCCGAGGAACGCCGACGGCCCGGCCCACCGAAGTGGGCCGGGCCGTCGGGACGTGCTGTGGTGCGGATGGTGCCCGTCAGGCTTCGGGGGCGGCCTCTACGGTCGCCGCCGCTGCCTTCCGCGTCCGGCGCACCCGGGGCTTCACCTCGGCGGCCTCAGCGGTCCCAGCCGCCTCGGCCACCGGCTCGGCCGCCTTGCGCGTACGACGCTTCGGCTTGACCTCCGGCTCCTCCGTGGCCTGCGCCGGAATCTCCGGAGCGACCACCTCGGCCACCGCCTTCTTGGCCACGGCCTTGCGCGTCCGACGCGGCTTGACCTCGGCCTCGGCCTCCGCCTCGACCGTCTCCGGCGCGGCGGCGACGGCCTTCTTACGGGTCCGGCGAGGCTTGGCCTCGGCCTCCGCGTCGACCGTCTCCGGTGCGGCGGCGGCCTTCTTGCGGGTCCGGCGCGGCTTGACCTCGGCTTCCGCTTCGGCCGTGTCGACGGCGGATTCCGCGGCGGCTGCCGTCTTCCGCGTGCGGCGCGGCTTGACCTCGGCCTCGATCTCGACCGTCTCCGGTGCGGCGGAGGCGGCCTTCTTGCGGGTGCGCCGGGGCTTGGCCTCGGTCTCCGCTTCGGCCGTGTCGACGGCGGATTCCGCGGCGGCTGCCGTCTTCCGCGTGCGGCGGGGCTTGGCCTCGGCCTCGGCCTCGGCCTCCGCGTCGACGGTCTCCGGTGCGGCGGCGACGGCCTTCTTGCGGGTCCGGCGCGGCTTGGTCGCCGGGGGAGCCTCTTCCGCGACCTCGGCCGTCGCGACCGCGGCCTCGGCGGTCTCGGTGACCTCCGCGACCGGCTCGGCCTTCTTGCGGGTGCGTCGGCGCGGCTTGGCCTCCGGGGCCGGGTCCGTCACCAGGGCTTCCACCACGGGGGCTTCGGCCACTACCGGGGCTTCCGCCGCCGGGACCTCGGCCGCGGGGGCGTCGGTCGCCGACGCCTCGGACACCGGAAGGGTCTCCGCGGACTTGCGGGTGCGGCGGCGGCGCGGCTTCTCAGCGGCGGCCGGCGTGGCCGCGCCCTCGGCCGTGGCCACCGTCTCCACCGCGGCCTCCGAAGGGGCCTCAGTGGTCGCGGTCGCCGCGGTCGTCACCGGCTCCGTCCGGTTCGCTCCGCCGCGGGTACGGCGACGGCGGCGCGGAGTGCGGGTCGCCGCGGGCTCCTCCACGGAGCCCTGCTCGGCGCCGGGCGCCGTGGGGGCCGTAGCCGCAGGGGCCGTACCGGCGTCCACCGGGGCTCCGTTGCGCGTGCGGCGGCGACGGCGCGGCGTACGAGCCGACCGCTCCCGCTCCTGGCCGCCGGACTCGGAGCGGCCGCCCCGGTCGCCCCGGTCGCCCCGGTCGCCTCGGCCACCGCGCCCGCGGCCACCGCGGCCACCGGTCTCGCCCAGGTCCTCCAGGTCCTCCGCGTCGAGCCCGGCGCGGGTCCGCTCCGAGCGCGGCAGGGTGCCCTTGGTGCCCTCGGGGATGCCGAGGTCCGTGAACAGGTGCGGGGAGCTCGAGTACGTCTCCGCCGGGTCGTTGAAGTCCAGCTCCAGCGCCTTGTTGATCAGCTGCCAGCGCGGGATGTCGTCCCAGTCGACGAACGTGATCGCCGTACCCTTGGCGCCCGCGCGGCCCGTACGGCCGGTGCGGTGCAGGTACGTCTTCTCGTCCTCGGGCGTCTGGTAGTTGATGACGTGCGTGACACCCTCGACGTCGATACCGCGCGCGGCGACGTCGGTGCAGACGAGGACGTCGACCTTGCCGTTGCGGAACGCCCGCAGGGCCTGCTCGCGGGCGCCCTGGCCGAGGTCGCCGTGGACCGCGCCGGAGGCGAACCCGCGGCGCTGGAGCTGCTCGGCGATGTCGGCGGCCGTGCGCTTGGTCCGGCAGAAGATCATCGCCAGACCGCGGCCCTCGGCCTGCAGTATGCGCGCGACCATCTCCGGCTTGTCCATGTTGTGCGCGCGGTAGACGAACTGCTTGATGTTCGCGAGCGTCACGCCCTCGCCGTCGGGCGAGGTGGCGCGGATGTGCGTGGGCTGCGACATGTAGCGGCGGGCGAGGCCGATGACCGCGCCCGGCATGGTCGCCGAGAACAGCATGGTCTGGCGGCGCGTCGGCAGCAGGTTGATGATCTTCTCGACGTCGGGCAGGAAGCCCAGGTCGAGCATCTCGTCGGCCTCGTCGAGGACCAGGCACTTGACGTGGCTCAGGTTGAGCTTCTTCTGGCCCGCGAGGTCGATCAGCCGGCCGGGGGTGCCGACGACCACGTCGACGCCCTTCTTCAGGGCCTCGACCTGGGGCTCGTAGGCCCGGCCGCCGTAGATCGCGGTGACGCGCACGTTGCGCACCTTGCCCGCGGTCAGCAGATCGTTGGTGACCTGCTGGCACAGCTCGCGCGTGGGGACGACGACGAGCGCCTGCGGGGTGTCGGTGACGGCCTCCGGGGCGGCGCGGCCGGCCTCGACGTCGGCGGGGACGGTGACGCGCTCCAGCAGCGGGAGGCCGAAGCCCAGCGTCTTGCCGGTGCCGGTCTTGGCCTGGCCGATGACGTCGGTGCCCGAGAGGGCGACCGGGAGCGTCATCTCCTGGATGGGGAAGGGGGTGGTGATGCCGACGGCCTCCAGGGCCTCGGCGGTCTCGGGAAGGATCCCAAGGTCTCGGAACGTCGTAGTCAGGATGCTGCCTCTTCTGTGTGGCGCGGCGCGAGGCGAGCGCGGGGGTCTTTGACGGACCGTGCCGGGGACGTCGGCTGCCATACGGGCGAACCACTCGGGCCTGCCGTAAAGCACGGGACCTCTGCCGACGCTCTTAGAGCCTGTCCACCGGACAGGCTCAGCGCTCTCACCGCTGAGGGTGTCCCTCTCCTTGTCGTACGCATCTGTGCCGTACGGCCGGGAGGGCTGTCGGGTCGGAGCCGATCGGGCCACCGACCGGGCATCCTCATACGTGCGGCCTGTCGAGGACGTCGAGCAACGTCGACCCACTCTGCAGGCGCATTACCACCATACCCCGGAATCGCGCACATGCGATGGCCGAATTGGTCACGTAGTCGCCGTCACACTGCTCGGCCGGCCGCCTCCCGCGCGCGGGGAGCGGGCTATTGTGCGCCTCATGACTAGCTCTGACAAGCCTGAGAACGCGCCCGCCAAGCCTGAGAGCGCGTCCGACGCACCCGGCCGGCACACCGGTGTCGCCGCCCAGGACTGGGCGCAGGCCGCCGCCGACCCGCAGTACCGCGCGGCGGTCGTGGACCTGCTCGGCGCCCTCGCGTACGGAGAGCTGGCGGCGTTCGAGCGGCTCGCCGAGGACGCCAAGCTGGCGCCGACCCTCGCCGACAAGGCGGAGCTGGCCAAGATGGCCTCGGCCGAGTTCCACCACTTCGAGCGGCTGCGGGACCGGCTGACCGAGATCGGCGAGGAGCCGACCGCCGCGATGGACCCGTTCGTCGCCGCCCTCGACGGCTTCCACCGGCAGACGGCGCCCTCGGACTGGCTGGAGGGCCTGGTCAAGGCCTACGTCGGCGACTCGATCGCGAGCGACTTCTACCGGGAGGTCGCCGCCCGTCTCGACAGCGACACCCGGGAACTGGTTCTGGCCGTTCTGGACGACACGGGGCACGCCGAGTTCGCCGTCGAGAAGGTGCGGGCCGCCATCGAGGCCGAGCCGCGCGTGGGCGGCCGGCTGGCGCTGTGGGCGCGACGGCTGATGGGGGAGGCGCTGTCGCAGTCCCAGCGGGTGGTCGCCGACCGGGACGCGCTGTCCACGATGCTGGTGGGCGGGGTGGCCGACGGGTTCGATCTCGCCGAGGTCGGCAGGATGTTCTCGCGGATCACGGAGGCGCACACCAAGCGGATGGCTGCGCTCGGCTTGGCCGCGTAGCGCTCCCGCGGGGTGGGTCCGGTCGTGTGTGCGGCTGCGGCTTCGTCGTGGTTGCTCGCGCCCACGCGGCGGAGTGGCACATCAGACACAGCCCCGCGCCCCTGGACGGCTGCGCCGTGCGGGCGCCGCTACGCCGGTGCTGATCTGCGGTGCAGGTGGCGTGACGGGCGGAGGAGGAGGGACAGGGAGGACGCCGAGACGATCGCCGCGCCCAGGAGGCTCAGCAGGACGGTGCCGGGGCCGAGGGCGCTGTGGGTGACGAAGTCACCGAAGAGGGCGCCGGCGACGGCCGTCGAGTACACCAGCGGCTGGGCGGGCAGCCGGTGCGCGAGGCGCCTGGTCGCCACGAACGCCAGAACCAGACCCAGCACGGCGGATCCGAGCACTTCCAGGATCATGTCGAGGTCCCTCCCACGGCCGGCCCGCGCTTCACGGTCGTAGCCCGTCATACCCGTGACCTGCGAATTGCAATCATCGGCTGTGAGGGAAGTGTGCGCCGTCTGTGTGTACGACGCACGCGTGCACGAGGCCGTGTACGAGGAAAAGGGCCCGGCGGCACAGTGCCGCCGGGCCCTTTGTCGCTGTATGAGGACTACAGCGCTCCGAAGCCCACCTTGCGGACCGTCGGCTCGCCGATCTCCACGTACGCCAGGCGGTCGGCCGGGACCAGGACCTTGCGGCCCTTCTCGTCCTCAAGGCTCAGCAGCGTCGACTTCCCGGCCAGCGCCTCGGCCACCACCCGCTCGACGTCCTCGACGCTCTGACCGCTCTCCAGAACGATCTCGCGGGGCGCGTGCTGCACGCCGATCTTGACCTCCACGGCTATGTCCCTCCGACGGTCAGTGATGTGCGCGATCTTCCGCGCCGTACGCAGCACACATTAGCCCGGTGAGGGGACGTACACGCTGCTCGGCGGGAACGCCAACAGCGAACAGCCCGCGGGAACATTTCCGCGACGATGCCGGAACGGCGCCGCGTCCCCGCGGGAACCGCCCGGCGTCAGTGGTGCTCGGTGCCGTGCAGGGGGAACCCGGCGATGCCCCGCCAGGCGAGCGACGCCAGCAGCTGGGCCGCCTGGTCGCGCGGCACGGTGCGGTCGCTGTGCAGCCAGGCGCGCGCCACCACCTGGGCGAGCCCGCCCAGGCCGGAGGCGAGCAGCATCGACTCCGGGCGGGCGAGGCCCGTGTCCTCGGCGATGACGTCGCAGATCGCCTCGGCGCACTCGTTGGTGACCTTGTCGACGCGCTCGCGCACCGCGGGCTCGTTCGTGAGGTCCGACTCGAACACCAGACGGAAGGCGCCGCCCTCGTCCTCCACGTACGCGAAGTACGCGTCCATGGTCGCCCGCACGCGCTGCTTGTTGTCCGTCGTCGAGGCGAGCGCGCCGCGCACGGCCTGGATCAACGCCTCGCAGTGCTGGTCCAGCAGGGCGAGGTAGAGGTCGAGCTTGCCGGGGAAGTGCTGGTAGAGCACCGGCTTGCTGACGCCGGCCCGCTCGGCGATGTCGTCCATCGCCGCCGCGTGATAGCCCTGCGCGACGAAGACCTCCTGGGCGGCGCCCAGCAGCTGGTTCCGTCGAGCTCGGCGCGGCAGACGGGTGCCGCGCGGGCGTGCCGCCTCAGTTTGCTCGATGGCTGTCACGCCGCCTCCCAAAGTCGTCCACATGCGGTGTCGGCCGCGCGACCCATCGTACTTTTCGGTAACCGTGGTGTGCGCGGTGCGAGCGCAGAATTTCACGTACCGGACGGCGACGAAAGCCGCGAAGCGTCCCGAGCCGGCCGGAGTGCGTCGGCGGAGGTCAGCGGTAGTCGTCCTCGTCGAGCCGGACCACGCGCGCCTGCTCGGCGAGATCGGCCTCGTTCGCGCGGTCCTGGTCGACTCCCGTCAGAGGGTCGTCGCGGTCCGCGGCGAGGTCCGCGTGCTGCTCGACGGCGTCCCCCTCGGCGGCCTCGACGTCGATCTCCGGGCTGTCGTCCCGTGCCAGGTCATCGATGGTGCCGGGCTCGGTGGGGTCATAGGCCATGGTGGGCTCCCTTCCTACGAACGTCCCCGGAACACGCAGGGGCCACATGCGGGTGCCCTTTCTACGAGCGTAGGAGACACCTGATCGCGACGCCATGTCATCGACCGTCCCGATCGGGCCGTTTCCGGCGTCCTTCGGGGCGGTCTCCCGGGATCTTTCCTGGGTCCTCCCCGGCGTCCCGGCCGCAGCGCTGTGACGGCGAACACACGAACTACGACGTGATCACCTCGTAACATTGCCGCATGTCTTCGACCGAGTCGCCGTCCGTACCGGCCGCGAGTGTCCTCCCGAAGGTGGCACCCGTCAGGGTCGGGGAGGGCGAGCGGCTGAGGTCGGTGCGGCTGCCGGGGGCGACCCTGTCGGTCCGTTCGCGGCCCCCCGCGCGCGAGGGCCTGCCACCCGCTCTGTACGTCCACGGGCTGGGCGGCTCCTCGCAGAACTGGTCGGCGCTCATGGCGGAGCTGGACGGCGTCGTCGACGGCGAGGCGGTCGACCTGCCCGGCTTCGGCGACTCGCCGCCGCCGGACGACGGCAACTACTCCGTCACCGCCCACGCGCGCGCGTGCATCCGTTTCCTCGACGCGGCGGGGCGCGGCCCCGTCCACCTGTTCGGCAACTCCCTCGGCGGCGCCGTCGCCACGCGCGTGGCAGCCGTACGCCCGGACCTGGTCCGGACCCTGACCCTCGTCTCGCCCGCCCTGCCGGAGCTGCGGGTGCAGCGGACCGCCGTGCCGACGGCCTTGCTGGGCGTACCCGGAGTGGCCGCGCTGTTCACCCGGATCACCAGGGAGTGGACGGCCGAACAGCGGGTCCGCGGCGTCATGGCGCTCTGCTACGGCGATCCCGCGCGGGTGTCGCCCGAGGCGTTCGAGAACGCGGTCGAGGAACTGGAACGGCGACTGAGCCTGCCGTACTTCTGGGACGCGATGGCCCGCTCCGCGCGCGGGCTGGTCAACGCCTACACCCTCGGCGGGCAGCAGGGGCTGTGGCGGCAGGCCGAGCGTGTCCTCGCCCCGACCCTCCTGATCTACGGCGGCCGCGACCAGCTCGTCGGCCACCGCATGGCGCAGAAGGCCGCCCGTTCCTTCCCCGACTCCCGCCTGTTGTCCCTGCCGGACGCCGGCCATGTGGCCATGATGGAGTACCCGGAGGTGGTGGCCGACGCCTTCCGGGAACTCCTGAGAGGGGTCGGGGAGTTGGACGAGTCGAGAGCGGAGGGCCCTGTCGTGGCCGCCGGGGACGATGTCACTTCCATGGACACAGGGAGCTGAAAGCCGAGGTGGGACGCCACAGCCGACGCGGACCGGCCCCGAAGGACGACTCGGCGGACACAGGCCGCCGCAGGGGCGGACGAGGCGCGGATACGAGCACGGGTCCGAGCCCCGAAGCTGCCGCGGGAGCGCCCAGGACACCGGGGCTGCCCAGTCAGCGCCGGGCGCCGGAGGGCGGGACGCCACCGCGCCCGGCCGACGGGACCGCCCCCGCCCGCCCGGCGGGCCCTGACCCGCGATACGGCGCCCCGAACATGCCGCGCCACCCCGACGGGACGCCGGTCCGTGGCGTGCCGAGGCTGCCTGACGGGACGCCGGTCCATGGTGTTCCCCGTTTCCCTGACGGCACTCCTGCCCGCGGTGTGCCCCGCTTTCCCGACGGGACGCCCGTCCATGGTGTTCCGCGCTTCCCTGACGGCACCCCCGCGCGGGGTGTGCCGCGGGTGTCCGGGGACGGTGTGCCGTACGGCGGGCCGCAGGTGCGGGGTGGTCATCCCGAGCAGTGGGAAGGCGGGGGCGGCTGGGGCGAGTTCGGGCCGGCCGGCGGTGCACCGGGCGCCGGGCCGGGCCGGGCCCCGCACACGCACGGTACCGCCTTTCCCCGGCAGCGGCAGGGTGGGCCGGGCGGACCTGGTGGCCCCGGCGCACCCGGTGCGGGCCCGCGCGGGCCTCGGCAGGACTACCTCGACGCCTTCGGCGAGGAGGACGTCGACCTCTTCGCACCCCGCGCCGGGACACCGGGCCGTACCGAGTCCGAGCGGGCGCAGGAGCCGTACGCGCCCGTGCTCGACCCCTCCGCGGCAGGCGGCGGTGACGGGGACGCCGACGCGCCCCCGACCGGTGTCCCCGCACCGCGGAAGGGCGGCGGCAAGGGCAAGGCGTTCACGGGCATCGCGGCGGCCGCCGTCACCACCGTGCTCGCGGTCGTCGTCGCCGGTCAGGTCGCCGACGGGCATGAGGGCGGCGCCGTGCGGTCCCAGTCCGCCACGGACCAGGAGCGCGACACCCACGACCCCGCCTCCCGCGGCGACGGCCGGGCGACCCCCTCGCCGGTGCCCCTGACGTACGAGCAGAAGATGAGCAAGAAGTACCCGCTCGACGTGAAGCTGAAGGGGCCGGGCACGTTCGACACCGTCCCCGGCACCGACAAGGCGCCCGGCAAGGGCCAGAAGTACACGTACCGGGTGGACATCGAACACGGACTCGGCCTGGACGGCGCGCTGTTCGCCGAGGCCGTCCAGAAGACGCTGAACGACGACCGCAGTTGGTCGCACGACGGTGCCCGCACCTTCGAGCGCGTCTCCTCCGGCAAGGCCGACTTCGTCATCACGCTCGCCAGCCCCGGCACCACCGCCACCTGGTGCGCCAAGTCCGGCCTGGACACCGCCGAGGAGAACGTCTCCTGCGACTCGGCCGCCACCCGGCGCGTGATGATCAACGCCTACCGGTGGGCCCAGGGCAGCGCGACGTACGGCGACAAGATCTACGCCTACCGGCAGATGCTCATCAACCACGAGGTCGGCCACCGTCTCGGCCACAACCACGAGCTCTGCCGCAAGAACGGCGAACTCGCCCCCGTCATGCAGCAGCAGACCAAATTCCTCGACCACGACGGCATCCACTGCCTGGCCAACCCCTGGCCCTACCCGAAGGGCTGAGCCGCGGGTCGCCGAGCCTCCCAGCGGTAACGTTTCGCGGCCGAGCGATCACCCTGTGATTCCCTAGCGCGCCGGAACGCGGCTCGCACGCGAAAGTTACGACCGTTCACCCCTTTTGGTGGCGCGATGGACAACCGTCCGTCGCGCCACCGCCTTGTCCGCATACGTTCGTCCCGCTGCGAGCCGCCGGGGTCAACGGCGGCTCCGACTCACGGGAGATCGGGGGTGCACACGTGCGCATCGGACTGCTTACGGAAGGTGGCTATCCGTATGTGAGCGGTGACGCCAGGCTCTGGTGCGACCGGCTCGTGCGCGGGCTCGGGCAGCACGACTTCGACGTCCATGCGCTCAGCCGCGGCCGGCAGCAGGAAGAAGAGGGCTGGGTCCCGCTCCCACCGCAGGTCAGCCGGGTGCGGACGGCCCCGCTGTGGACGGCCGAGGACGACGGTGTCGTGTACGGCAGGCGCGCACGCCGCAGGTTCACCGAGTGCTACGGCGAACTGGTCGCGGCGCTGGGCACCGACGCCGCGACCGCCCCCGGACCGGACGGCTCCGAGGACTCCGTTGCCCCGTGCTCTCACATGGCGGACCGTTTCGGCAGTGCGCTGTACGGCCTCGCCGAACTCGCCCGCGACGAAGGCGGAGTGGTGGCGGCGCTCCGCTCCGACACCGCCGTGCGCACTCTGGAGCGCGCCTGCCGCGCCCCCGGCGCGCCGCGCACGGCGCGCGAGGCGCGGGTGCCCGACCTGCTCACCGTCGCGGCCCACCTCGAACGCGCCCTGCGCCCCCTCTCCCTCGACTGGTACGGCGACGACGGCCTCGGCGCGGCGGACCTCTGCCACGCCACCGCCGGCGGCCCCGCCGCCCTGCCCGGACTGCTGGCCCGGCACTTCTCCGACGTACCTCTGCTGGTCACCGAGTACGGCGTGCGGCTCCGCTCGCACTACCTGGGCCTCGGTCCCGACGCTGGCCCCGACGCCGCCGCCCCCGCCGTGCGCGCCCTGCTCGCCGCCTTCCACGGCCGGCTGGCCGCCGAGACCTACCGCCGGGCCGCCGTCATCACCCCCGGCAACGCGCACGCGCGGCGCTGGCAGGAGCGCTGCGGCGCCGACCGTGCCAAGATCCGCACGGTCTACCCCGGCATGGACGCCGAACCCTTCGCCGAGGTCGGCGAGGCACCCGACCGGGCCGACCCGGACACCCTGGTCTGGGTCGGGCGAGTGGAGCCGGCCAAGGACCTGGTGTCCCTCCTGCACGCCTTCACCGAGATCCGCAAGGAGCGGCCCAAGGCACGCCTGCGCATCGTCGGAGCCCCGGCGGGGCCGGAGGGCGAGGCCTACCTGGGCCACTGCCGGGCGCTGGCGGCGCAACTCTTCCCGGACGAGGCGGAGGGCGTGCACGCCGTCGGGGACAACCCCGTCTCCTTCGAGGAGATGGGCGGCCCCGAGGCCCCGACGCCGGCCGATGCGTACGCCTCCGGAGCGGTCGTCGTCCTGTCCAGCGTCGTCGAGGGCTTCCCGATCAGCCTCGTCGAAGCCATGTTCTGCGGCCGTGCCACGGTGTCCACGGACGCCGGCGCGGTGGTGGAGGTCATCGGCGGGACAGGTCTCGTCGTGCCCCCGCGCAATCCGCGGGCGCTCGCCGAGGCGTGCGGGGCGCTGCTGCGCGACCCCGAGCGCCGTGAGCGCCTGGGCGCGGCTGCCCGGGCCCGCGCGCTCGAACTGTTCACCGTCGAGCAGAACATCGCGGCATTTCACGGCATTTACCTGGAGATCGTATCGCACTGCCCGGTGCACCGCGTCGTGCTCGGCGAGACCGGTGAACCCCTGCCGTTCGCCACCCCGCCGGAGGCCCACGTCCCCGGCCACTGGACCGGCCCCACCACCCGCGCCACCCCGGGCTGGGCCGCCACCACTCCCGTGAGCGCCACCACCCTGGCGGCGACCGAGGGGGCCCGATGAGCACCGGCGGGAGCGCCCCTGGCGGGGCGGACACCACCCGAGGCGGATCCGGGAGAGGCGCTGGCCCGAGCGCGAACGAGCCGGCCCGTGCGGACCTGCCCGCGGCGCCGAGCGGCGCGGAGGCGTGGGACGCGCGGTCGGCTCAATGGCTGGACGGTCCGTCGCGCGACAGCCACGACTCGGTCGCTCTTGCCGGCCCCTCCACCTCTTCCTCTTCCGTGGCATCGGCGCAGGAAGCCCCGTCCCCGTCCCGTACGGCGGTGGACGCCGCGAGCCGTACGGCCACCCCTCGTCGTGGTCCCGCCGACCCCGTCAAAGCCCTGCTGCACCGGCACCGCGACCTGTGCGAGCGCGCCGTCGACCCGCTGGAGATCGCCGCCGGTCTGGAGGCGCACGGCGTCACCGATCGCACCGCCGCCCGGTTCCGGCACCGGGACGTCTTCTCCCTCGCCGAGGAGCTGTACGCGCGCGTGCCCCGCGACGGCGAACCCGCCCCGGCCGCCGAGCCCCTGCCCACGCCCCGCGTCCGTGCGGACTGGGTACTGCTCAGCCTCCTGCCGGGCGCCCTCGGCACGGCCGTCGTGGCGGGGCTGCACCTCACCCACGGCCGGGTCCGCCCGCTGCTGGTCGTGGTCGGGCTGTTCATGGTGTCCCTCGCGGTCCGCGCGGCCCTGCGTCGCGGCCCCCTGAGAGCGCCCCTGGGCACGCGTGCGTGGCGCGCCGCGGCCGGCACACGGGCGTGCACCCTCTGGCTCCTCGGCTACGCCGTCCTCGGCGACGGACTCCTGCGCTCTGTCGTCGAAGGCGGCCCCGACAGCCTGCCGACCGGTGCGGCGGACGACCCGTGGCCCCTCGCCACCGCACCCGCCCTGGCGCTCCTACTGGCCTGTGCCCCGGCGGCCTGGTGCGCCCACCTGCTCACCGCGGGCGCCCGCCGCAGGCTCGCCCGCTGCCGTGGCCTGGACGAGTTCACGGCCGCCGCACAACCGCTGCTGTGGGGCGCCTTCGCCCTGTTCCTCGGCGCCCTCGCCGCCCTACTCACCCTGTGCGGCGGCCTGCTGCACGAGCCGGCGGCCTACCCGCAGACCCTCACCCTCGGCGCCCTCCTGCTGCTCGCCCGCCTCCTCACCGCGCACCGTCGCCGGTACGCCCCCGCACTCGCCCTCGCCGCGGCGGCGATGACCGAGGCGGCGGCCCCCGCCCTGGCCCTGGCCGGCCGGCTGCCGGGCTGCGCCTTCCTGGCCACCCCCGTCGACACCCTCGTGGACAAGTGGGGGCCCGGCAGCGTCCCGGCACTGGCCTGCGGCACCGCCGCACTGGTCCTGCTGCTCCACGCGACCCGCACCCTCACCCGGGCCTCGGCCCACGCACCGACGGGAGCCCCCGAGTGACGCTCCTGCCGCCCCCGCCCCCTGCCCTACCCCGGCGCCGGTCCACCGCCATCCGCCCGGCGTGCGACGGCTGCGCGCCCGCAGCGATCCGCCCGGCGCACGACGGCACCGGGACCGCGCCGGCCCCGGCAGCCGGCCCGACGAGCGGCGGCATCCAGACCACCGCCGCCCGCCCGGCTGTGGACGGCATCCAGACCACCGCCGCCCGCCCGGCTGTGGACGGCATCCAGACCACCGCCGCCCGCCCGGCTGTGGACGGCATCCAGACCACCGCCGCCCGCCCGGCTGTGGACGGCATCCAGACCACCGTCACCCGCCCGGCTGTGGACGGCATCCAGACCACCGTCACCCGCCCGGTCCGGGGCGCCGCGCAGACCACCGTCACCCGCCGTTCCCCGACGGCACCCAGACCGCCGACCACCGCATCCGCGTGGCGGCACCCCAATCCGGCCGCAGGCGCCCGGCACGCCGGAGGCGACCCCACCATCCCCGCGAAGGAGAAGACCAGATGACCACCTCCCGACCCGGAGCGTCCACAAGCTCCGGAACAGCCGGAACGCACACTCCGGGAGCCGCCCGATGAGGGTCCTGCTGATCGGAGCCAACGGATACCTCGGCCGCTTCGTGGCCGACCGCCTGCTCGCCGACCCCGCCGTCCAGCTCACCGCGCTCGGCCGGGGCGACGACGCCGACGTCCGCTTCGACCTCGCCACCGGCAGCCCCGGCGCGCTCACCCGCTTCCTCGACGCGGTCCACCCCGGCGTCGTCGTCAACTGCGCCGGAGCCACCCGGGGCGGCGCCCGCGACCTGACCCGGCACAACACCGTCGCCGTGGCCACCGTCTGCGAGGCGCTGCGGCGCAGCGGCTGCGGCGCCCGCCTGGTACAACTCGGGTGCAGCGCCGAGTACGGGCCCAGCCAGCCCGGCTCCTCCACGGCCGAGGACGCCGTACCCCGGCCCGGCGGCCCGTACGGCGTCAGCAAGCTCGCCGCGACCGAACTGGTCCTCGGCTCCGGCCTGGACGCCGTCGTGCTCCGCGTGTTCTCACCCGCCGGGCCGGGCACCCCGGCGGGCTCGCCGCTCGGCCGGCTCGCCGAGGCCATGCGCCGCGCCATGCAGTCCGGCGACTGCGAGCTGAAGCTCGGCGGCCTCGGTGTCCAGCGGGACTTCGTCGACGTCCGCGACGTCGCCCGCGCCGTGCACGCCGCCTCGCTCTCGGCCGCGCAGGGCGTCATCAACATCGGCTCCGGCCGCGCCGTCCGGCTGCGCGACGCGGCCGCCGTCCTCGCCCGCGTCGCCGGATACGGCGGCGCACTCCACGAACTCGACGCTCCGCCCGGACCCCTGCGCGCCGCCATCGGGCACCCCCGCCCCGACTCCGACCACGCGTCACCGGTCGCGTACCCGTACCCCGACGGCTGCGGCAGCTGGCAGCAGGCCGACGTACGCACCGCCCGCGACCGGCTCGGCTGGCGCCCCCGGATCAACCTCGAAGAATCCCTGGCAGACATCTGGATGGAGGCGGCATGCCGCATCTGACCAGCACCACGCCAGGCGCCACCGGCACCGGCGTACGCACCGCCCTCGGCGTCCCCGGCTACGCCCACCCCCTCGTCGCCCCCGCCCAGTGGGCCGAACTCGCCCGCCCCGGCGCGCCCGTGGACTGGGTGGTGCTCAACGTCGCCGCCGGGCCCGGCACCCGTCCCGACCCGCACTGCCTGGAGGCGGCAGGCCGGCTGCGCAACGCCGGCGTCCGCGTCCTCGGCCACCTGGACGCCGACCCCGGCAGGGGACCTGGCGGCCACTACGGCGGGTACGGCAGCGGGCACACCGGGGGGCGGGGGAGCGGCGTCCGGGGCAGCGGCCTCCCGGACCTGCTTCCCGACGCCCACCGCTACCTCGACTGGTACCAGGTCGACGGCTTCCTGATCGACCACTGCCCCGCCGAGCGGACCGCGCTCCCCGAGGTGCGCCGCACCGTCGCCTGCCTGCGGGCGCTGCGTGAGGACGCTCACATCGTCCTCGGCCACGGCACCCACCCGCACCCGGGCTTCGCCGAGAGCGCCGACCAGTTGGTGACCTTCTCCGGCCCCTGGTCCGCCTACCGCTGGTCGCAGGTCGCCGAATGGACCGCGGACTATCCGCCGGACCGCTTCTGCCACTTCGTGCACGGCGTGCCGCTGGGCCACCTCGACGAGGCACTGCGCATCGCGCGCTGGCAGGGCGCCGCCACGATCTACCTCACCGACCACACCGATCGCGGTGGGCGCGTGGACCCCTGGGAGACCATGCCCGGTTACTGGGACGAAATCGTCTCGCGTATCGGAACAGGTGTCTCGGAATGAAGATGGCCGTGGCAGTGTTACGGAGAGAACAACCGTAGTGATTGACCGACCAACGGAGTCCCCGTGTCGCTGCCACCCCTGGTCGAGCCAGCTTCTGAGCTCACCGTAGACGAGGTTCGCCGGTACTCCCGCCACCTGATCATCCCCGACGTCGGGATGGACGGGCAGAAGCGGCTGAAGAACGCCAAGGTGCTGTTTGTGGGCGCCGGTGGCCTGGGCTCGCCGGGGCTGATGTACATGGCCGCGGCGGGCGTGGGCACGCTCGGCATCGTGGACTTCGACGAGGTCGACGAATCGAACCTGCAGCGCCAGGTCATCCACAGCCAGTCCGACATCGGCCGCTCCAAGGCCGAGTCCGCGCGGGACACCGTCAAGGGGATCAACCCGCTGGTGAACGTGGTCCTCCACGAGGTGCGGCTCGAGGCCGACAACGTGATGGACATCTTCAGCCAGTACGACCTCATCGTCGACGGCACGGACAACTTCGCGACCCGCTACCTGGTCAACGACGCCTGTGTGCTGCTGAACAAGCCGTACGTGTGGGGTTCGATCTACCGCTTCGACGGCCAGGCCTCGGTGTTCTGGTCCGAGCACGGCCCCTGCTACCGCTGCCTCTACCCGGAGCCCCCGCCTCCGGGCATGGTCCCCTCCTGCGCCGAGGGCGGCGTGCTGGGCGTGCTCTGCGCGTCCATCGGCTCCATCCAGGTCAACGAGGCCATCAAGCTCCTCGCGGGCATCGGTGAGCCGCTGGTCGGCCGGCTGATGATCTACGACGCCCTGGAGATGCAGTACCGCCAGGTCAAGGTCCGCAAGGACCCCGACTGCGCGGTCTGCGGCGACAACCCGACCGTCACCGAGCTCATCGACTACGAGGCCTTCTGCGGCGTCGTCTCCGAGGAGGCCCAGGCGGCGGCGGCCGACGCGACGATCACTCCCAAGCAGCTCAAGGAGTGGATCGACGACGGCGAGAACATCGAGATCATCGACGTCCGCGAGCCGAACGAGTACGAGATCGTCTCCATCCCGGGCGCCAAGCTGATCCCGAAGAACGAGTTCCTGATGGGCTCCGCCCTGGAGAGCCTGCCGCAGGACAAGAAGATCGTCCTGCATTGCAAGACGGGTGTCCGCAGTGCGGAAGTCCTCGCCGTCCTGAAGTCCGCGGGCTTCGCGGACGCGGTCCACGTCGGCGGCGGCGTGATCGGCTGGGTCAACCAGATCGAGCCGGACAAGCCGGTCTACTGAGCCGGTTCCCCGGCCCCACCGGTGGTCTGAACGGCGGGGGTTTCGCGCACCGACGGTGCACGGAGCCCCCGCCGTCGTCATGAGCAGACCGTGCCGTCCTTCGGCACCGTGCCGTGCAGCAGGTAGGCGTTCACCGTCGAGTCGACGCAGTCGCTGCCGTTGCCGTAGGCCCCGTGTCCCTCGCCCTTCCAGGTGAGTTCGACACCGACACCCTTGCCCAGTTCGTCGGCCATTCTGCGGGCACCCTCGTACGGGGTCGCCGGGTCGCCGGTGTTGCCGACGAGCAGGATCGGTGCCGCTCCCGGGGCGCTCACCTGCGGCGTGTCGAACTGGCCCGGCACCGGCCAGTCGTGGCACCAGCCGGCCATGTCCCAGCCCAGGAAGTCCCCGAACACCGGTGAGATCCGCTCGAAGCGGGGCAGCAGCCTCCTCGTCCGTTCCGGAGTGGGCCGCTGCCGGTCGTCCAGGCACGATATGACCCGTTGCGCATGGCTCGTCGTGCCGTAGTGCCCCGAGGCGTCCCGCTCGTCGTACCGGTCGGCCAGCGCCAGCAGCCCCGAGCCGTCGCCCCGCTCCGCGGACCTCAGGGCGCCGGTCAGCGTCGGCCAGCTCGCCTTGCTGTACATCGCCAGGGCGATGCCGGTGGTCGCCAGCGTCTGGGTCAGCGGCCTGCTGGAAGCGGTCGGCAGCGGCTTCGCGTCGAGCCGGGTCAGCAGGTCCGCGATCTTCCGCGAGCCCTGCCGCGGGTCCTGGCCGGTGGACTTCAGATAGTCGTCGAGCGCCCGCTGGAAGCCCCGGGTCTGGTTCTCCGCGTGGCCCACGGTGTCCGCGGTGGGGTCGACGACCGCGTCCAGCACCATCCGGCCGACCTTCTTCGGGAACAGGTGCGCGTAGACCCCGCCGAGCTCCGTGCCATACGAGATGCCGAAGTAGTGTATGGCCGGGTCGCCGAGGACCTGGCGCATCAGGTCCATGTCGCGTGCCGTGTCGGTCGTCGACACATGCGCCATCAGCTTCCCGGCGGACTTCTGGCAGCCCCGGCCGAAGGCGACGGCGTCCTGGAGGTACGCCTTCTCCTCGGCCGGTGTGTCCGGGGTGGCGTCGATCCTCTCGGCGGCCGCGATGTCCCGGTCACCGCGGCATCGGACGCCCTCGCTGGCACCGACCCCGCGAGGATCCCAGCTCACCACGTCGTAGTGCTCGCGCAAGGAGGCGACCGTGGCGTCGTAGTACGGCATCGTCGACACCCCCGAGCCGCCGGGGCCGCCGAAGTTGAACAGCAGCGAGCCGATGCGGTCGGATCCGGTGGCCCGTCCGCGGATCAGGGCGAGCCCGATCGTCGTCCCCCCGGGCTTCGACCAGTCGAGCGGCACCTTGAGCGTCGCGCACCGCCAGGCGTCACCCGGCGCAGGTGACCCGCCGGTGGCCGGACAGCGGCGCCAGTCGAGCCGCTGCGCGGTGAGCGAGGAGGGCAGCTTCCCGGCGGACGACGGCGCCGGCGCGGCCGTCCCTCCCGTCCCCTTGCCCTCGTCCCTGTTCCCGCCCCCGCCCGGCGAACCACCGCACCCGGCCGTCAGCAGCACGGCGACCGCGGCGGCCGTCCACCGCAGGAATCGCGCCATCGCGCACCCCCCGTCACAGGCCCTCCGCTTCGTGCCGCGGCGGGCGTTCACGCCATGGTAGGCGGATCGCCCCGAGCCCGTGACAGCCTGTGGATAACGCTCTGACCTGCGATTTCAGTGCGCCCGTGAGGTTCTATGAACAGACCGTGCCGGCCTTGGGGACCTTCCCGTCGAGCAGATAGCCGTTCACCGCGCCCTGCACGCACTTGTTCTTGCTGTCGTAGGCCCCGTGCCCCTGCCCCTTGTACGTCAGCTCGACGGCGACACCCTTGCCCAGCGCGTCCACCATCTTCTTCGCGCCCTCGTACGGCGTGGCCGGATCGCCGGTGTTGCCGACGACGAGGATGGGCGCCGCACCAGGCGCGCTGACGTCGGGGTGGTCGGCGGCGCCGGGCACGGCCCAGTCGGTGCAGCTGACCATGCCCCAGGCCAGGTAGTCCCCGAACAGCGGGGAAGCGGCCCGGAAGTCGGGCAGCTTCCGCTGGACGTCGTCCGTGGTGTACCGCTGCTTCTCGTCGGAGCAGTTGATGGCGATGTTGGCCGCGGTGATGTTGCTGTACTCGCCGTTCTGGTCCCGGCCGTTCATCGAGTCGGACAGCAGCATGAGGATCTTGCCGTCGCCGTCGTACGCCTGTTGCAGGCCCTCGGTGAGGTACTCCCAGAAGTCCTTGGAGTAGAGGGACTGTGCGATGCCGTTGGTCGCCGCGGTCTGGGTCAGCTGGCGCGGGAAGATACCCGGGATCGGCTTCTTCTCCAGGTCCGTCAGCAGCTTGGCGATACGGTTCTTCACCTCTTCCGGAGTCGCGCCGATCGGGCAGTCGGTGGCCTTGGAGGTGCAGTCGTCGGCGAAGTTGTCGAGCGCGAGCTGGAAGCCCTTGGCCTGGCCGAGCGCGCCCTGCTCGGGGTCCTGCGTCGGGTCGACGACGGCGTCCAGCACCATCCGGCCGACGTGCTGGGGGAACAAGTGCGCGTACACGCCGCCCAGTTCGGTGCCGTACGAGATGCCGAAGTAGTGCAGCTTGTCGTCGCCGAGGACCTGGCGCATCAGATCCATGTCACGAGCCGCGTCCGTGGTGCGGACATGCGGCAGGATCTTCTTGGAGTGCTTCTCGCAGGCCGCGTTGAAGTCCTTGGTGCGCTTCACCAACTGGCCCCGCTCGGCGCTGTCGTCGGGCGTGGCGTCCTGCTGGAAGTAGGCGTCGAGCTGGGAGTCGCTCTCGCACTTCACCGGCGCGCTCCGGCCGACGCCGCGCGGGTCGAAGCTGACCAGGTCGTAGCGGGTGCGCAGGGCGGCGTAGTCCTCGCCGAAGGCCGGCAGCGTGCTGACACCGCTGCCGCCCGGCCCGCCGAAGTTGAAGACGAGCGAGCCGATCCGTTTGTCCGCGCCGCCGTCGGACCTGGCCCGGATCAGAGCGAGGTCGATGGTGTCGCCCTTGGGTTTGCTCCAGTCCAGCGGGGCTTTCATGGTGGCGCACTGCCACTGGCCGCCGCCCGGCAGCGGGGACGGGGAGTCGCCCCCGCCCTCCGCCTCCGACGGGGCCGGGCAGTCCTTCCAGTCGAGCTTCTGCTCCGTCAGGTCCCCGTGCTCGGAGCCGCCGCCACACCCCGCCAGCAGGGAGCACACCAGCACGGCGGTGGCGGTCAGCGCGGCGGCACGCGGCCGGGAGGGGTTCGCCATGCTCCCATCCTCAGGGCGCGCACGCCGGGGCGCGCGGGACACGGGCCGTATGAGGTACGACCTCCACACGCCTTCCTACGCGCCCGGCGACGCCCGCTCACGTGCCCGGCGCCCGCCGTGCGCGCCCGTGACGCCCGCCGTCTGCCCCTACAGGGCGCCCTTGCGAGTGAGGTGGTTGAAGGCCAGCCAGCCCGGCAGCACCGGCAGCCACAGGGTCAGCAGGCGGTACAGCAGGACGGCGGGGGCCGCGACCTCCTTCGGCAGGCCCACGGCGATCAGACCGACCGTCAGCGTCGCCTCGACCGCGCCCACCCCGCCCGGAGTCGGCGCCGCGGAGCCGAGCGCGTTGCCCGCGAGGAACACCACGGCGACGCTGGCGATGCTCAGGGAGGCCGAGTCGTCGCCGAAGGCGCGGATCGAGGCGTCGAGACACATCACGAAGCAGCCCGTCAGCAGCAGCATGCCGCCGATACCCGTGACGAGCTTCTGCGGCCGTTGGAGCACGTCGAGCATGCGCGGCACGACACCCGCGAACAGCGACCTCACGCGCGTGACGACGAATTTCCGCAGGAACGGCACCGACGTCACGACGAGCACCAGCACCGCGACCGTCAGCAGACCCGCGATGACCGTCCGGGACGGCGACAGCGACGGCGTCTTCTCCGTCCCGGTCAGATAGCCGAAGGACAGCAGCATCAGGATGTGGCAGCCGAGCCCGAACAGCTGCGACGCGCCGACACTCGCCACCGCGAGCCCGGGGCGCACGCCCGCCCGCTGCAGGAACCGCGTGTTCAGGGCGACACCGCCGACCGCCGCCGGTGCCACGATCTTCACGAAGGACCCGGCGACCTGGGCCGCGACCGTCCGCACGAACGGCACCCGTTCCGGGACGAACCCCAGCAGCGCCATCGCCGCGGCCACGTAGCTGGCCGCGGAGAACAGCACCGCGGCGATCACCCAGCCCCACTGGGCCTGCGCGAACAGCGTGCCGAACTCGATGTGGGTGAGCTGGGTCAGCAGGTAGTAGGCGCCGATCGCGCCGGCGATGAAGCTGATCAGCGTCCGCGGCCGCACCCGCTCCAGACGGGCCGGCTCCACCGGTGCCTGCGGCCTGATGAGCAGCACCTCGTGCCGGATCTGAGTGAGCAGATCCTCCTCGCGGGCCTCGTCGATGGCCTCGTCGATCGCCCGCTTCTCCGCCCGCTGCTCCGCGCGTACGGACTTCTTGTCGGGCTTCTCCAGTACGGTCCCGGCGTCGCCGGAAGCCTCGTCCAGACGGGCCTGCTTGGTCTGCCGGGACGCCTCCAGCACCGCCTCGCGCTCCCGCTCGGCCCGTTCCCGGCCCAGCCTGCGCAGCGTCGCCCGCGTGGAGCGCGTCAGCGCGATGGGCTGGAGCATCGGCAGGCAGTCGGCGACCGCGTCGGGGCCGAGCACACCGACCGCGGAGGCGACCGCGCGCTCCGCGCCCACCCGCAGGCCGATCGTCGTGACCAGCTGGGCGACGTCCATGCGCAGCAGCAGGTCACCGGCCGCGATCTCGCCGCCCCGCAGCTCCGTGAGGATCACCTTGCCGGAACGATCCACCAGAATGGCGTCACCCGCGAGCCTGCGGTGCGCGATGCGGCGGGACTGCAGGGCCCGCACCTGGTGCCAGGTGTTGCGCAGCAGCTCGTCGGTGATCTCCTCCTCGGCCAGCGAGTCCAGGGTGCGCCCGCCGGTGTGCTCGTAGACCAGCATCACCGCGTCCGGGCCCAGCTCGGAGGTGGCGATGAGCTTGGGCGCGTGGGCGCCGGCCGCGATCGCCGCGTAGGCCAGGAGCGCCTCCTGCTCCAGCGCCTGGCGCAGCGACTGCAGGCTGGAGCGGGTGGCGAAGCCCCGCAGGGTCAGGTTGCGCCACGCGCGGTAGAAGAAGCCCTGGGCCTGCTGCTCCCGGTCGACCACCGTGACGTCCAGCGGGGGGCCGTCCTCCAGGGTGACGAAGTAGCGCCGGCCGCGGTCGCCGGTCTCCGCCTCGGCGACCTCCTCGCGGGCCGCGCTGACGGGGTGGAAGCCGACGTGCCGCAGGCCCGCCATCAGGGTCTGCCCGGTGGGGCGCACGTTGGGGGAGCCGACCGCGTACAGCGTGCCGTAGGCGACGGTCCAGCCGATGAGCACGGTGAGGATGATCGAGAAGGGGGTGGTGTAGCCGGTGACCAGCATGGAGAACGCGTCGAGCAGCAGGACGATCCACAGCACCGCGCGCCAGCGGGGTCTGCGGGACATGCCGACGGCCGTCATGTAGGCGATGACGGGCGCGAGGTAGCCGTGCACCGGGTCGGTCAGGGCGTGGATGTCGCCCGGTGAGGGCTGGGTGAGCGCCTCCTGGATGGAGTCCGGGGCGGCCCGGGCGACCCACAGGTCGGTCGCGAGGGTCACCCCGTGGGCGAGCACGGCGGCGAGGACGCCGTCGGCGATGCGCAGTCCGTCGCGTTTGATCAGCCGTTCGATCGCGAAGGCCACCGGGACCAGGAGGATGGCGATGCTGGACGCCAGGCCGGCGATCTTGATCAGCAGGTCGGGGGCCTGCCCGGTGCCCTTGTGGATGTCCTGTTCGAGGCCCGAGGTGGTGCCGTGCGCGAACGCGGCGATCGCGAAGAGCACGATGATGGCGAGCAGGCCCACCAGCAGCCGCATGAGGTCGGAGGGGCGGTGCACGCGCGCGGGGAGGAGGGGCTCGTCGCCCTCCACCTCCTCGGCGTGCGGATCGCCGGCCTCGTCCGGACCGTGTTCCGGCCGCGGGCCGTCGGAGCCGTCCGTCTCCTCGCCGGCGCCGCCGTCCGTCAGGTCACCGTCCGATCGGTCACTCTCCGCCCGGTCGTCGTCCTCCCGCGTGGGAGGCGCGTTCTCCCGCGCGCGGGGACCGTCCCCATGCGCACCGGTGTCGTCCGTGCCGGTGTCGTCCGCGGCCGCCCGGGCGGTGTCGGGACGTGCGGCGTCGTCAGGGGTGCCCTCCGCGCCTTCGGGGTGCACACCCTGCTGTTTCATGGTCTCTTCTTGGTCTCGTATCACCGGTCACCGCCCGCACGATGGTGGCATGCCCCACCGACACACACGGGCATCAGGGTGCCGATGCGGAGCGGACAGTCTGCCCGAAGTGCCCCGCCCGGGCGAGAGGGCCGAAGCCGTGCGGGGCGGCACGGGCTGTCGGTGGGGTGCGGCAGGATGGGGCGAATGAGCGAGCAGAGCCCTGCCGACGACCCCCGTGGAGCGCCCGAGGACGCGCTGCCCGAGTACGCCGAGCGGGTCCTCGAAGTCACGGAACGGATCCCGCCGGGCCGCGTCATGACCTACGGGGACGTCGCGGAATGGCTGGAGGAGGGAGGGCCCCGCCAGGTCGGCCGTGTGATGGCCCTCTACGGCGGAGCCGTCCCGTGGTGGCGTGTCGTGCGCGCCGACGGGGCACTGCTCCCCGGTCACGAGCTGCGCGCCCTGGACCGGTACCGCGCGGAGGGCACACCCCTGAAGGAGGCGAGCAGAGCGGCGGAGGGCCACCTGCCGCGGCTCGACATGCGGCGGGCCCGGTGGGACGGCGACGCGGACACGGAGGGTCACACCTGACAGCTTCCGCCATCCGATGCCCGCGTGGGCACCTCGTGGCCCGTACGAGGGACACCGGGGACGTCCGTGGCATGACGTACGTTCGTGAGGTGAGGGACAGGCGTGGCCCGAGCGTCGTAGGGGAAGAAGCGGAAGCCCTGCTTCCGACCGGTGCGGCGGCGTAGCGTCGGCGGCGCGTCTTCCCCCCACCCCGCGGCCACCGCCTCGCACGCGTGACCGTCCGACCATCAGCACGACCACCAGGACCGGCGAACCACGTGAGCTCCTCTTCCTCCACCAGGCGCCTGCAGCAGCCCCCGGCGCGACAGGGGAGCCGTGGCGCTTACCGACTGGTCCGTACGCCACCCGCCGCACTGGCTCCCCCTCCTCTGGACGCCGCTCAGCGCGCCGTGGTTGACCACCGCGCCGGTCCGCTTCTCGTCCTCGCGGGCCCGGGCACCGGCAAGACCACCACGCTGGTGGAGTCCGTCGCGGCGCGCATCGACCGCGGCGCGGACCCCGAGCGGATCCTGGTACTGACGTTCAGCCGCAAGGCCGCCATGGAACTGCGCGACCGCATGGCCCTGCGCATCGGCGCCGCTCGCGCGCCCCGGGCGACCACCTTCCACTCCTACGGCTACGCCCTGGTCCGCGCCCACCAGGACAGCGGACTGTTCGCCGAGCCGCTGCGGCTGCTGTCCGGCCCCGAGCAGGACGTCACCGTCCGCGAGCTGCTCGCCGGCCAGCCCGACCTGGAACAGCTCGGGCTGACGCACGTGCGCTGGCCGGACGAGCTGCGCGCCTGCCTGACCACGCGCGGCTTCGCCGACGAGGTCCGCGCCGTCCTCGCCCGCAGCCGTGAGCTGGGCCTCGGCCCGGACGCCCTGGACTCCTTCGCCCGCCGCATCGGCCGCCCCGACTGGCGGGCCGCCGCCGCTTTCCTCGCCGAGTACCTGGACGTGCTCGACCTGCAGGGCGTCGTCGACTACGCGGAACTGGTCCACCGCGCGGTCCTGCTGGCCCGCCGTCCCGAGGTCGCGGCCCGGCTCGCCGCCCAGTACGACGCCGTGTACGTCGACGAGTACCAGGACACCGACCCGGCCCAGGTACGGCTGCTGCACGCGCTGGCGGGCGGCGGGCGCACCCTGGTCGCGCTCGGGGACCCCGACCAGTCGATCTACGCCTTCCGGGGGGCCGACGTGGGCGGCATCCTCGACTTCCCGGCGGCCTTCCCGCGCGCGGACGGCCGCCCCGCCCCCGTCGAAGTGCTGCGCACCTCCCGCCGCTCGGGTGCCGCCCTGCTGACCGCGACCCGCCTGCTCACCCAGCGCATGCCGCTGACCCGGCTCCCGGCCGACAAGGTCCGCGCCCACCGCGGGCTGAGCCCGGTCACGGACGGCGGCCGGGTCGAGGCCTACACCTATCCGACGGCCGGCACGGAGGTCGACAACATCGCCGACATCCTGCGCCGGGCACACCTGGAGGACGGCGTCCCCTGGAGCGACATGGCCGTCCTCGTCCGCGCGGGCTCCGCCCTCCCCACCCTGCGCCGCGCCCTCACGGCGGCCGGCGTGCCCCTGGACATCGACGGCGACGACCTCCCCCTGCGCCACGAACCGGCGGTGGCACCCCTGCTGACGGCCCTGCGCGCGGTGGCCCGCGCCGAAGCGGGGCCCTCCAGGCAAGCCGAGCCGACCGAAGCGCCCGGCCCGGCCGTGCCGACCGAAGCGCCCGGCCCGGCCGTGCCGACCGAAGCGCCCGGCCCGGCCGTGCCGACCGAAGCGCCCGGCCCGGCCGTGCCGACTGATGCCTCCGGCCCGGCCGTGCCGACTGATGCCTCCGGCCCGGCCGTGCCGACTGATGCCTCCGGCCCGGCCGTGCCGACTGATGCCTCCGGCCCGGCCGTGCCGACCGAAGCCCCCAGCCCCGCCGTGCCGACCGATGCCCCCAGCCCCGTCGAGCCGGCCGAAGCCACCCGTCCGCTCGCGGCTGCCGGCCCCGCAGAGCCCCGCCCCGCCGCGGCCGACGCGCTGCCGCGGACCAACTGGCTCGGCACCGAGACCGCCCTCACCCTGCTCACCTCCCCGCTCGCCGGCATGGACACCGCCGATCTGCGCCGGCTGGGGCGGGCCCTGCGGGAGGAGGAGCGGGCGGCCGGCAATCCGGTGCCGCCGCCGTCCGGCGAACTGCTCGCGCGGGCACTCGCCGAGCCGGAGCGCCTCGTCGCGCACGATCCCGCGTACGCGCGCGGGGCGCAGCGCCTCGGCGCTCTGCTGCGCGAGGCCCGGACACGCCTCGCGGGCGGCGGCACGGCGGAGGAGGCGCTCTGGGACCTCTGGGAGGGCACCCCGTGGCCCGCCCGTCTGGAACGCGCCGCACGACGCGGTGGCGCCGCCGGCCGGAACGCCGACCGCGACCTGGACGCCGTGTGCGCGCTGTTCGCCACCGCCGCACGCGCGGAGGAACGCACCGGCGGCCGGGGCGCCCTGAACTTCCTGGAGCAGATCGAGGCCGAGGACATCGCCGCCGACACGCTCGCCCGCCGCGCGGTGCGCCCCGACGCCGTCCGCCTGATGACCGCGCACCGCTCGAAGGGCCTCGAGTGGCGGCTCGTCGTCGTCGCCGGGGTCCAGGAGGGCCTGTGGCCCGACCTCCGGCGCCGCGGCTCCCTCCTGGAGGCCGACCGCATCGGCCGCGACGGACTGGCCGAACCGCTCACGCCGGGCGCGCTGCTCGCCGAGGAGCGCCGCCTGTTCTACGTGGCCGCCACGCGCGCGCGTGAGCGCCTCGTCGTCACCGCGGTGAAGGCACCGGCCGACGACGGCGACCAGCCGTCCCGGTTCCTCACCGAACTCGGCGTCGAACCGCAGGACGTCACCGGCCGCCCCCGCCGCCCGCTCAACGTCGCCGCCCTCGTCGCCGAGCTGCGCGCCACCACGGTCGACCCGGGCGCCTCGGCCGCGCTGCGGGAGGCCGCCGCTCACCGTCTGGCCCGGCTGGCCGCGCTCGCCGACGACGACGGCCGCCCCCTGGTGCCGTCGGCGCACCCGCACCGCTGGTGGGGCATGTTCGAGCCGACCGAGAGCAAGGTGCCGCTGCGCCACCGCGACCAGCCCGTCGTCCTGTCCGGAAGCGCCCTGGACCAGCTCGCCAACACCTGCTCCCTGCAATGGTTCCTGGGCCGGGAGGTGAAGGCGGACGCGCCCGCCACCGCCGCCCAGGGCTTCGGCAACGTCGTCCACGTCCTCGCCGACGAGGTCGCCTCCGGCCGCACCCCCGCCGACCTGGCCGTCCTCATGGAACGCCTGGAGTCGGTGTGGAACGCGCTCGCCTTCGACGCGCCCTGGAAGTCGGCGCAGGAGAAGGACAACGCGCGCGGGGCGCTCGAACGCTTCCTGAACTGGCACGTCCTCGACCGCACCGGCCGCACCCCGGTCGCCAGCGAGCAGGACTTCGACGTCACCCTCGAAGCGGGCGACTACCAGGTCCGCATCCGCGGCCAGATCGACCGGGTCGAGGCGGACGGCGACGGGCGTGCCTACGTCGTGGACTTCAAGACCGGCAAGCAGGCCCCCAGCGCCGCCGAGGTGGCCCGCCATCCCCAGCTGGCCGTCTACCAGCTCGCCGTCCGCGAAGGCGCCGTCGACACCGCGTTCGACGGCGTACGGCCGGAAGCCGGCGGCGCCGAACTGGTGCACCTCAGACAGCCCGCCGCCCAGCGGGACGGCGGCGAGGGCCTGCCCAAGGTGCAGGCGCAGGAACCGCCGTCGGGGGAGTGGGTCGGCGACCTGCTGGCCACCGCCGCCGGCAAGGTCCTCGACGAACGCTTCACCCCGACCACCGGCCAGCACTGCACGCACTGCGCCTTCCAGGCCTCGTGCAGCGCCCGGCCGGAGGGCCGGCACGTGGTCGAGTGACGCACGGCACTACCATCGCTGACCTGCGCTTCTCGCTTCCCGTCCGGCCGCCCCGGCAGTGGTTGTCAGTGGGCGCCGCTAGCCTCTGACGACATGCCCGCCCGTATCACCGATCCCGAGCAGCTCAAGGAGCTCCTGGGGATCCCCTTCACCCCGGAGCAGATGGCCTGCGTCACCGCGCCTCCCGCCCCGCAGGTGATCGTGGCCGGAGCCGGATCGGGCAAGACCACCGTGATGGCCGCCCGCGTGGTCTGGCTGGTCGGCACCGGGCAGGTCGCCCCGGAACAGGTCCTCGGCCTGACCTTCACCAACAAGGCCGCCGGTGAACTGGCCGACCGCGTCCGCAAGGCACTGATCAAGGCCAGCGTCACCGACCCGGACGTCATCGACCCCGACAACCCGCCCGGCGAACCGGTCATCTCGACCTACCACGCGTTCGCCGGCCGGCTGCTGACCGACCACGGCCTGCGCATCGGCCTGGAGCCCGCCTCCCGCCTGCTGGCCGACGCCACCCGCTACCAACTCGCCGCGCGCGTGCTGCGTGAGGCACCCGGCCCCTATCCGGCGCTGACCCGCTCCTTCGCCGACCTCGTCAGCGATCTCCTCGCCCTCGACGCCGAACTCGCCGAACACCTCGTACGCCCCGAGGACCTGCGGGCCTGGGACACCGGCCTGCTGCACACCCTGGAGGGCGCCAAGCTCAGCAACGCGGACCTGCGCAAGGTGCCCGACACGGCCACCGCCCGCGGCGAACTCGCCGACCTCGTCCTGCGCTACCGGGCCGCCAAACGCGAGCGGGACCTGCTCGACTTCGGCGACCAGATCGCCCTGTCCGCCGCCCTCGCCCGCGTCCCCGAGGTCGGCCGCCTGCTCCGCGCGGAGTTCCACGTCGTCCTCCTGGACGAGTACCAGGACACCTCCGTCGCCCAGCGGGTCCTCCTGGCCGGCCTCTTCGGCGACGGCACCGGCCACCCGGTGACCGCCGTCGGCGACCCCTGCCAGGCCATCTACGGCTGGCGCGGCGCCTCCGTCGCCAATCTGGACGACTTCCCCGAACACTTCGCCCACGCCGACGGCCGCCCCGCCACCCGGCAGGCGCTCAGCGAGAACCGCCGCAGCGGCGGCCGGCTGCTCGACCTCGCCAACGGTCTCGCCGAGCCGCTGCGCGCCCTGCACGCGGGCGTGGAGGCCCTGCGCCCCGCCCCGGGCGCCGGGCACGACGGCACGGTCCGCTGCGCGCTGCTGCGCACCCACGGCGAGGAGATCGACTGGACCGCCGACTCCATCGCCCACCTGGTGCGCACCGGGACGGCCCCCGGCGAGATCGCCGTCCTGTGCCGGACGGCCACCGACTTCGCCGAGATCCAGGGCGCCCTCGTCGCCCGTGACGTCCCCGTCGAGGTGGTCGGCCTCTCCGGGCTGCTGCACCTGCCCGAGGTCGCCGACCTCGTCGCCGTCTGCGAGGTCCTCCAGGACCCAGGCGCCAACGCCTCGCTGGTCCGCCTGCTGACCGGCCCGCGCTGGCGCATCGGGCCCCGCGACCTCGCCCTGCTCGGCCGCCGGGCCCGCCTGCTCGTCGCCCACGCGCGCGTGGGCGACGCCGACGACCCCGACCGCCGGCTCGCCGAGGCCGTCGAAGGAGTCGACCCGGCGGAGGTGATCTCGCTCGCGGACGCCCTCGACACGTTCCTGGAGACACCGCTCGACGGGAGCGGGGACGACGACGGGCTGCCGTTCTCCCCGGACGCGCGCGTGCGCTTCGCCCGTCTCGCCGCCGAACTGCGCGACCTGCGCCGCTCCCTGTCCGACCCGCTGATGGACGTCCTGCACCGCGTCCTCGCCGTCACCGGCCTGGAGGTGGAACTGTCGGCGTCCCCGCACGCGCTGGCCGCCCGCCGCCGCGAGACCCTGTCGAACTTCCTGGACGTCGCCGCCTCCTTCGCCGCCGGCGACAACGAGGCCACCCTGCTGGCCTTCCTCGGCTTCCTGCGGACCGCCGCCCAGTACGAGAAGGGCCTCGACAACGCCCTGCCCGGCGGCGAGAACACGGTCAAGGTGCTCACCGCGCACAAGGCCAAGGGCCTGGAGTGGGACGTCGTCGCCGTCCCCGGGCTGGTCGACGGCACGTTCCCCAGCGGCAAGGGCCGCGAGAAGTGGACCGCGCAGGCCAAGGTGCTGCCGCACGCCCTGCGCGGCGACAGCGCCACCCTGCCCGACGTCACGTCCTGGGACTCCCGCGGCATGAAGGCCTTCCACGAGGCCATGAAGGAGCACCAGCACACCGAGGAACTCCGCCTCGGCTACGTCACCTTCACCCGCCCCCGCTCCCTCCTCCTCGGCTCCGGCCACTGGTGGGGCCCCAGCCAGAAGAAGCCGCGCGGGCCTTCCGGCTTCCTGCACGCCCTGTACGAGCACTGCGCCGCTGGCTACGGCGAGATCGAGGCGTGGGCGGACGAGCCCGCCGAGGACGAGGAGAACCCGGCCCTGAACACGGCCGGCGCCGAGCACGCTTGGCCCCTGCCGCTGGACGACACCGCCCTGGCCCGCCGCCGCGCGGCCGCCGAGACGGTCCTCGCCCGCCTCGACGCCCTCACCCTCCAGGGCGACGGCCACCCGCCGGCCGGCCCCGACGACCCCGGGGCCTACGACGACCCGGACTGGCCCCCGCCACCGGACGACGAGGAGCCGTACGAGGAGCCGTACGACGAGGCCGCGTACGCACCCGACGAATCCGCCGACTGGGACTCCTGGACCACCGACCGCCCCGCGGTCCCCCACCAGGCGACTGCCCCCGCCCCGGAGACGCCCGCGCGGCCCCGCCCCGGCGACCACGAACGCCACGCGCCGCCGCCCCTCACCCCCGAGGAAGCCCGTGCGATCGCCTCGTGGGACCGCGACCTCGACGCACTCGCCGGAGAGCTGATCCGCTCCCGCCAGGCCGTCACGGACGTACCCCTGCCCGCCACCCTGACCGCCTCCCAGCTGCTGCGTCTCGCCGAGGACCCGGACGGGCTCGCGCAGGAACTCGCGCGTCCCATGCCGCGCCCCCCGCAGGCCGCCGCACGCCGGGGCACCCGGTTCCACGCCTGGCTCGAAACCCGCTTCGAGGAGCTGACCCTGCCCCTGCTGGAACCGGACGAGCTGCCCGGAAGCGACGCCGAGATCGCCGACGAACGCGATCTGGAGGCCCTCAAGGAGGCGTTCGAACGCACCGAGTACGCCCGCCGGACCCCGTACCGGGTCGAGGTGCCCTTCCAGTTCTCCCTCGCCGGACGCGTCGTCCGGGGCCGTATCGACGCCGTCTACCGGCACGAGGACCAGGACGGGGTGACGTACGAGATCGTCGACTGGAAGACCGGCCGCGCCCACAGCGCCGACCCGCTCCAGCTCGCCGTGTACCGGCTGGCCTGGGCCGAGCAGCAGGGCGTGCCGCCCGAGTCGGTGACGGCGGCGTTCCTGTACGTGCGCAGCGGCGAGGTCGTACGTCCCGAGGGGCTGCCGGACCGGGCCGCCCTGGAGCGGCTGCTCACCGAGGACACCGAAGCGGTACGCGAGGGAACCCAAGTGTGACGAACCGCCCGTCCGGGATGTCCGCGGGGGCCGATAGGCTCGTGAGCATGAGCCATCCCGTTGACAGTGCCGTCAGCGCCGTCCGTACGTACATCGAGCAGCACCGCGCCGCCTTCCTCGACGACCTCGCCGCGTGGCTGCGCATCCCCTCCGTGTCGGCCCAGCCCGACCACGGGCCCGACGTGCGGCGCAGCGCCGACTGGCTCGCCGCCCGGCTCAAGGAGACCGGCTTCCCCACCGCCGAGGTCTGGGAGACGCCCGGCGCCCCGGCCGTCTTCGCCGAGTGGCCCGCGGGCGACCCGCAGGCCCCCACCGTCCTCGTCTACGGCCACCACGACGTGCAGCCCGCCGCCCGCGAGGACGGCTGGGACAGCGACCCCTTCGAACCGGTCGTCCGCGAGAACCGCCTCTACGCGCGCGGGGCGGCCGACGACAAGGGCCAGGTCTTCTTCCACACCCTCGGGGTCCGCGCCCACCTCGCCGCCACCGGTCGCGTCGCCCCCGCCGTCAACCTGAAGCTGCTCGTCGAGGGCGAGGAGGAGTCCGGCTCCCCGCACTTCCGCGCCCTCGTCGAGGAGCGGGCCGGCCGGCTCGCCGCCGACGCCGTGATCGTCTCCGACACCGGCATGTGGGCCGAGGACACCCCTACCGTCTGCACCGGCATGCGCGGTCTCGCCGAGTGCGAGATCCGGCTGTACGGCCCCGACCAGGACATCCACTCCGGTTCCTTCGGCGGCGCTGTGCCCAACCCGGCCGACGCCGCCGCCCGCCTGGTCGCAGCCCTGCACGACGAGCACGCGCGCGTGGCCGTCCCCGGCTTCTACGACGGCATCGTCGAGCTGACCGACCGCGAACGCGAACTCTTCGCCGAACTGCCCTTCGACGAGGCGCGCTGGCTGCGCACCGCCAAGTCGTACGCCGCCCACGGCGAGGCCGGTCACACCACCCTGGAGCGCATCTGGGCCCGCCCGACCGCCGAGGTCAACGGCATCGGCAGCGGCTATCAGGGGCCGGGCAGCAAGACGATCATCCCGTCCTCGGCGTTCGTGAAGCTGTCCTTCCGGCTGGTCGCCGGCCAGGACCCCGGGCACATCGAGAAGGCCGTCCGCGCCTGGGCCGCCGAGCAGGTGCCCGCCGGAATCCGGCACGAGATCGACTTCGGCTCCGCCACCCGCCCCTGCCTGACCCCGCTGGACCACCCCGCGCTGCGGTCCGTGGCCCGGGCCATGGGCCGCGCCTTCGAGAGCCCGGTCCGCTTCACGCGCGAGGGCGGCTCCGGGCCGGCCGCCGACCTCCAGGAGGTCCTCGGCGCGCCCGTCCTCTTCCTGGGCATCTCCGTACCGTCCGACGGCTGGCACGCGCCGAACGAGAAGGTCGAGCTGGACCTCCTCCTCAAAGGCGTCGAGACCAGCGCGTACCTGTGGGGTGACCTCGCCGAGAACTGGCGTCCAGCCCCCTGACCCGCGACGGCCCTTCGCCGCACGATCCGCCGTACCGCCCGCCGTACAGAACCGAACCGTTCCACTGGGGGAGTTGGAAGCACCCGTGACCACCTGGACCGACCACACCGCCGACCGACCCATCTCGCTGACCGCCCCGAGCGGCATCGACCGCGCCGCCCACCACCGGCTCGACGAGGCCTGGCTCGCGGCGGCGTGGAGCCACCCCACGACCCGCTGCTTCGTGGTCTCCGGCGGCCAGGTGCTCATCGACGAGACGCCCGACGGCCGGACCGAACTCGTGATGACACCGTCCTTCGAGGCCCCGCTCACCGAGGCGCACCGCTACTTCCTGGGCACCGACGAGGACGGCGTCAGCTACTTCGCGCTCCAGAAGGACGCGCTGCCCGGCCGCATCGACCAGTCCGCCCGCCCGGCCGGCCTGCGCGAGGCGGGTCTGCTGCTCTCGCCCCGCGACGCGGGCCTCATGGTGCACGCGGTCGGCCTGGAGAACTGGCAGCGCACCCACCGCTTCTGCTCCCGCTGCGGCGAGCGCACCGTCATCGAAGCCGCCGGCCACATCCGGCGCTGCCAGGCCTGCGGCGCCGAGCACTACCCGCGCACCGACCCCGCCGTGATCATGGCCGTCACCGACGAGGAGGACCGGATCCTGCTCGGCCGCCAGGTGCACTGGCCCGAAGGACGCTTCTCCACCCTGGCCGGCTTCGTCGAGCCCGGTGAGTCCATCGAGCAGTCGGTGCGCCGGGAGGTCTGGGAGGAGGCCGGCGTCACCGTCGGCGAGGTCGAGTACGTGGCCAGCCAGCCCTGGCCCTTCCCCTCCAGCCTCATGCTGGGCTTCATGGCCCACGCCACCAGCACCGAGATCAACGTCGACGGCGACGAGATCCACGAGGCCCGCTGGTTCTCCCGCGAGGACCTGCACACGGCCTTCGAGTCCGGCGAGGTCCTGCCGCCCTACGGCATCTCCATCGCCGCCCGGCTGATCGAGACGTGGTACGGCAAGCCCCTGCCGACGAGGAGCGTCCTCTGAGCGGCCCCGCCGCGCGCACACGACCCCGCCGTACGCAGACGGCCCCCGGCGCCTGGGCGCCGGGGGCCGTTCCGCGTGAAGGTCAGGGAGTGAGGATCAGGCGGTGAGGGCCTGCTTCACCTGGGCGAGGCTCGGGTTGGTCATCACGACCTCGCCGGCGCCGGAGGAGGGAGCGACCCGGACGGTCGGCACCGTCTGGTTCCCGCCGTTCGCCTTCTCCACGAACGCGGCGGACTCGGGGTCCTGCTCGATGTTGATCTCGGTGTAGGCGATGCCCTCCCGGTCCAGCTGGCTCTTCAGCCGGCGGCAGTAGCCGCACCAGGTCGTGCTGTACATCGTCACAGTGCCCTGCATGTCTCTCGCGCTCCTCAGCAGCTCGGGGAAGGTGCCTCCAGGGAGAAGAACGTACGCGACCGGCCGGCCATTCCCACCGGGGGTATCCGTGGCGCCAGCACGACGTGAGCATTAGTACGACTGCAAGGGCCCGCCTGTGGACAACCGGCGCGGTCGTCTCCGCGGACCTGGCAGCATGGCCGTGTGACAGCAGCAACGCACTCCCCTCTGTTCCCGCAGGCACCGGACACGGCCGACGCGGTGCTCGAAGGGCTCGACCCCGAGCAGCGCGAGGTGGCCACGGCCCTGCGCGGCCCGGTGTGCGTGCTGGCCGGGGCCGGGACGGGCAAGACGCGGGCCATCACCCACCGCATCGCCTACGGGGTGCGCGCCGGCATCCTCCAGCCGTCCAGCGTGCTCGCCGTCACCTTCACCAACCGCGCCGCCGGTGAGATGCGCGGCCGGCTGCGCCAGCTGGGCGCGCAGGGCGTCCAGGCCCGCACCTTCCACTCCGCCGCGCTGCGACAGCTCCAGTACTTCTGGCCGAAAGCGATCGGTGGCTCCCTGCCCCGGCTCGTCGACCGCAAGATCCAGCTCGTCGCCGACGCGGCCGCCGCCGGCCGCATCCGTCTCGACCGGGGTGAGCTGCGGGACGTCGCCGCCGAGATCGAATGGTCCAAGGTCACCCAGACCGTCCCCGCCGACTATCCGTACGCTGCCGTGAAGGCGGGCCGTGACGTCCCCCGCGACCCGGCCGAGATCGCCCACCTCTACGCGGCCTACGAGGACCTCAAGCGCGAGCGCGCGGTCATCGACTTCGAGGACGTCCTGCTGCTCACCGTGGCCATCCTCCAGGACCGGGCGGACATCGCCGAGCAGGTCCGTTCCCAGTACCAGCACTTCGTCGTGGACGAGTACCAGGACGTCAGCCCCCTCCAGCAGAGGCTGCTGGAACTGTGGCTCGGCCCGCGGGACAGCCTGTGCGTCGTCGGCGACGCCAGCCAGACGATCTACTCGTTCACGGGAGCAACCCCCGACCACCTCCTCGACTTCCGCACCCGGCACCCCGGCGCCACCGTCGTCAAGCTCGTCCGCGACTACCGCTCCACCCCGCAGGTGGTCCACCTCGCCAACGGGCTGCTCGCCCAGGCCCGCGGCCGAGCCGCCGACCACCGGCTGGAACTGATCTCCCAGCGGGCCGCCGGCCCCGAACCCGGTTACACCGAGTACACCGACGAACCGGCCGAGGCCGAGGGTGCCGCCCGCCGCATCCGCGAACTGGTCGACGCCGGCGTCCCCGCCGCGGAGATCGCCGTCCTGTTCCGCACGAACGCCCAGTCCGAGACCTACGAGCAGGCCCTCGCCGACGCCGGTGTGCCCTACCAGCTGCGCGGCGCCGAACGCTTCTTCGACCGCCCCGAGGTGCGCAGGGCGACCACCGCGCTGCGCGCCGCCGCCCGCTTCGGCGCCAACGACTCCCTGCTGGACGACGTCGTGGACCTGCCCTCCCAGGTCCGCGCGGTGCTCTCCGGCGAAGGCTGGACCAGCCACCCGCCGGCGGGTTCCGGCGCCGTCCGGGAACGCTGGGAGTCGCTCGCCGCACTCGTCGACCTCGCCCGCGACTTCGCCGCCGCCCGCTCCGGCGCCACCCTGGGCGACCTCGTCGTGGAACTCGACGAGCGGGCGAACGCCCAGCACGCCCCGACCGTCCAAGGCGTCACCCTGGCCTCCCTGCACGCGGCCAAGGGCCTGGAGTGGGACGTGGTCTTCCTGGTCGGCGTCGCAGAGGGCATGGTGCCGATCAGCTACGCCAGGACGGACGAGCAGATCGAGGAGGAACGCAGGCTCCTGTACGTCGGCGTGACCCGCGCCCGGGAACGGCTCCACCTCTCCTGGGCCCTGTCCCGCGCGCCCGGCGGACGGCCGAGCCGCAGACCCAGCCGCTTCCTGGACGGGCTGCGCCCCGGCTCGGCCGCCACCGTGGGCCGGACCGCCGCCGGGACCGCCGGCGGCATCGAGCGCGGTCTCGCGAAGGAGGCCTCCCTCGTGGCCCCGCGGCGCACGCGGCGCACCCCGGCCCGCTGCCGGGTCTGCGGCCGCACGCTCACCGATCCCGGCGACATGAAGCTCATGCGCTGCGAGGACTGCCCCTCCGACATGGACGAGGGACTCTACGAGCGGCTGCGGGCATGGCGGGCGGTCCAGGCGGAGCGCACCGGCCAGCCGGACTTCTGCGTCTTCACCGACCGGACGCTGATGGCCATCGCCGAGGCACAGCCTGCCACCCCGGCCGAGCTCTCCCGCATCCCCGGCGTCCTGGCCCGCAAGCTACAGCGCCACGGAGCCGACGTACTGGCCATCTGCGCTGGTCAGGAGGTCAGCGATGACGGCGCGGGGGACTGATACGAACTCGTCGCAAAAATAGTTTGCGCATGCCCCGGCAATCCCCATAGGTTCTAGGCACGGAAGCGGCGGCCTTCTCCAAGGCCCTGATTCCGTGATGTACTTGCATATCCGAACGGACTGGTTCACCCCAGTCCATGAGACGCCGAGAGGAGGCGAGTCCAGTGATCAGCATCAACACCAGCACCATCAGCCCGGCCAACGGCACGGCCAAACTGACCGATCGCTCGGCCGTCTCCCTGTGCATGCTCGGCGCCTCCCACCAGGGCACCGGTCTGTCCGGCATTCGTGCCGTCCGGCCGGCGTCCGCCGCGGGCCTCGCGGGACTCCCTGTCCGCGAGCGCAATGAGCGACCGACCAAGGCACTGGAAGCAGTAGCGGCACAGGCACATGCCTATGCCTTTGCGGCAGCCGGTGCCGGATTCCGGAAGCAGACGACGCAGCACCACCTGATGTGGGCCTTCCGTGGGCCAGAACCCTGGAGTGATCCAGCCTGATCGCCGATCAGGCCGGCGCCTTCAGGGCCGCGGAACCCCACCCGGGATCCGCGGCCCTTCTGTTTGTCCACCAACGTGGACGACGGAGCGAAGGGGCCTCGGGACAAGAAAAGAACCCGGTACCCAGCCGACACCCGGTCAACAGGCCGGACCGACCAGACGAGGAAGACCAACCGTGCAACTCGAAGCGCACGCCCCGTCCGTACCGCCTTCAGACACGATCCCCCCGCCCGGCCTCACGGAGGACTCCACCTTGACCCCGCTGACCACGCTCACCGCGCTCGACGACGCCATCGAGAACCTCGGCGTACCCGTCCCGTGCCGCTCCTACGACCCGGAGGTCTTCTTCGCCGAGTCGCCCGCGGACGTCGAGTACGCCAAGTCCCTCTGCCGCACCTGCCCGCTGATCGAGGCCTGCCTCGCCGGCGCCAAGGAGCGGCGTGAGCCCTGGGGCGTCTGGGGTGGCGAGCTGTTCGTCCAGGGTGTCGTCGTCGCCCGCAAGCGGCCGCGTGGCCGCCCGCGCAAGAACCCGGTCGCGGCATGAACACCCGCGGAACGATCGACCGACCCCTCACGCACGACCCCAAGAAGCAGGCCCCGATGAAGCCGTCCACCAGCGAGCCCGCAGGCTCCGCGACCACAGACTTCAGCACCACCGGCGCGACCGAGTCGCGTCAGAACAGGAACCGAGAGATGCAACTCATGCAAGAAGCCCTGGCCCGTGCGCATATGCACGAGCGACTCCATGACGCCGGGCGGGAACGCCAGGCCCTGCGCCTGGTGAACGCCCGGAAGATGCAGCGCCGGGCCGAGCGCGCCTCGCTGCGCGCCCGCCGCGCGCTCGCCATGGCCGTCATGCAGTGACACCACCCACCTGAACCGGTGGCCTCCCGCCCCAGGGAGGCGATGGCTCCCCGCGGGGGCCGGTCCGAGCGAACGGACCGGCCCCCGCGGTGCGTTGTGCGCGGGGTTCGGCGGGCACGGAGTTATGGTCACCGGGTGACGAGTCTTCCCGAAGGCAGTGACCAGGGCGGCTCCACTGCGGAGCCACGCCCCCTCGTGTGTGCCCGCTGCGGCACAGCCGCCCGCGGCGGCCGGCCGGTCACCTGGACCTGCTCGGTCGAGAACGGCGTACGCCAGTACTTCTGCGACGTCTGCTCCCGGGAGAACCTCAGATCCATCGAGGGCCGGCTCGACTCCGCCTGGTGGTGACCGGAGCGTCCCCTCCCGGGCGCCGGTCAGGCCGACTCGGTGTGCTCCTCCGCGACGAAGCCCGGCAGCCACTCCTCCAGCTCCTCCCGTAGCCGCACGGTCGCGCCCAGCTGGCACAGGACGCCGATCGTGCTCAGCGTCACCCGGTGGATGAGGAGGTAGGCGGGCGGCAGGTTGAGCTGTTTGCCCAGCTGGTAGGCGGGGGAGCGGGGGTCGCCAATGCGGGCGGCCTGGCTGCGCATCCAGCCGCGGGTGAAGGTGAACGACTCCACTCGGGCCGGCTCGATGATCGGCCGAAGGTAGTCCAGGACCGCGTCCGGGTCGAGCTCTATCGTCTCCTTGACGAAGCCCTCCGCGCACAGCAGCTCGTACACCGGCTCGGCCTCGCCCTCCAGCGTCATCCGCAGCGAGATGCCGATCGGGTCCGGCAGACCGCCGGGGAGCCGGTCCACCGTGCCGAAGTCCAGCACGCCGAGCCGCCAGTCCCCCTCGCCCTCCGGGTCGGCCGGCAGCAGCCGGAAGTTCCCGGGGTGCGGGTCGGCGTGCAGCAGCCCGGTGCGCGCGGGGCCGGAGAACAGGAAGCGGGCCAGGAGCTGGCCGGCCCGGTCGCGCTGCTCCTGGGTGCCGTCCGCGATGACGTCCGCGAGCGGTATGCCGTCGATCCACTCGGTGACCAGGACCTGCTCGCACTGGTGCACCACCGCCGGGACCACCACATCGGGGTCGTCCGCGAACTCCTCGGCGTGCGCGGCCTGCGCCTGCGCCTCCAGGGCGTAGTCCAGCTCCTCGGAGACCCGGTCCCGCAGTTCCGCGATCAGCGGCTTGATGTCCATGCCGGGGATGAGCGGACCCAACAGCCGGGCGAATCGGCTCAATTGGGTCAGGTCGGACAGCAGGGCCTCGCCGGCGCCCGGGTACTGCACCTTGACCGCCACCTCGCGGCCGTCGTGCCACACCGCCCGGTGCACCTGACCGATCGAGGCGGCGGCCGCGGGCTTGTCCTCGAACTCCAGGAACAGCTCACGCCAGTCCTCGCCCAGCCGCTCCGCGAGCACCCCGTGCACGGTGCGGGTCGGCATCGGCGGAGCCGCCTCCTGCAGCTTGGTCAGCGCCGCCCGGTAGGGGCCGGCGATCTCCTCCGGCAGGGCGGACTCGAAGACGGACAGCGCCTGCCCGAACTTCATGGCGCCGCCCTTCAGCTCCCCGAGGACCTTGAAGAGCTGCTCCGCCGTGCGCTGTTGCAGTTCCCGGCCGACGATCTCCGCGGACTCGCCCACGATCCGCTTGCCCAGCCCCCAGGTGGCCCGGCCGGCGAAGCCGAGCGGGAGCGCGGCGAGCTTGGCGGTCCGGGTGACCGCCTTCCGGGGAAGATCAGACATGCGCCCTCCAAGTCCCAGTCGGCCGCGCCGCGCCAGTCGTGCGTCGCCGCTCCGTCGACGGCCGTTGCACCGCCATTGTCTCGCGCGGCTCGGCGCAGGTTGAGGAGTGCTCCCCCTTCTCTCTCTCCGCCGCCCCGCACGAGCACGCCGGGTGGGGCCAGACCGGTCGCGCACGCCAGGTCAGGCCGGGCAGGGAGGCTTCCCAGCGGGCACCCGCACTGGACGGCCGCTCCCCGTCGAGGAAGGCGAGGGCGTGGGCGGCGGTCAGTCCGGCGACCGCCGTGGCCAGCCCCAGATCACAGGGTCCCACCTGACGGGCCTTACCGGAACGCCACTGGGCGACCAGCCGCGGCCAGGCGGGATCGCGGTCGGTGCGGTCCTGGTGCAGACAGCCCGCGCAGCTCGTCTCCCCGGGCAGGACCAGCGGACCCACGACACCCGTGCCCTCCACCACACCCGCGTACAGATGAGGGGTCCCCGAGGTCATGAGCGGCTCGGCGGAGAACGGGTCGGGGGCGTGCACGGCGACGTCGTCCCGCGGGGTGACGATCACGAGCGAAAGGCCCGGTTCCGGGGTATCGCGGCGGGAGGCACCGGTGCGGCGCGGCGGGCGGTCCGGCGCCACGCGGCGGACGGCGGTTCCCGCGGCCCGGCCGCGGCGCTCGCCCACCGACTCGACGGGCAGTCCGCCCGGCGCCACGTCCCAGGGTTCGACGCGGCCGATGTCCCGCACGTCGACCTCGCCGACGCCGGCGGCCGACAGCACCGATGCCACCACCGCGCCGACCCGGCCCGCGCCGCGCACCTGCACCCGCAGCGAGCGGCGGGCCGCGAGCCGGCCGAGCGCGCCGCCCGGCTCGGCGGTGATCAGCTGGAGGGACGCCAGGTCTGGCCGGAGGCGGGCGACGACGTCCGCCTTCTCGCGCAGGGCGTCCGCGGCCGGCCCGCCGCCCCCCGGGTCGTCGACCAGGCCGGCCCGGGTGAGCCGCTCCACCAGCGTGTCGACGTGGCCGTCCGGCAGGCCCATGCGGCGGCCCTCCTCGCGCAGGAGGGGCAGGCCGCGGGTGCCGTTGAGCAGCTCCAGGAAGCTGCCCGTCGCCGTGTCCATCGGGCCCAGCGTCAGCGCGTGCGCCGGGGTCATCCCGAACTGCACGGTGTTCAGGTCGCGCCAGCCGCGCCGGAGCGCGGGCTTCACCATCGGATGCATGACAGGCCCCCGTTGCCCTTGAAGGTCCTGCGCGCGGCACCGCGCGCAGATTCCGGTCCGCCGGGGAACCGGTCACGTTCCGCCGACGACTGCCAGCATGCCCGGCCCCGCGAAACCGTGCCGAAAGTTGTCCACAGGCCGGGGGATTCGTCGTACAAACTGATTCGGAGCGGCCGGGCACATCACCGTACAAATCAAACGCATGGTGGGGGATCCGGCGCGGAACCGTCCGCGACCCGGGACTTCGGCCAGGTACAGCGGGTAACGTCGGGGCGTGCCCGCCGACCCCCTGCACCGCGCCGGAAAGCCCCAGCGCAGCACGACGAGCCAGCCGCCGAGCGGCTCGGGGGCGAGCGCGATCGAGGTCCGCAGAAGTGCCCGGCGCCGCCGGACGGTCTCCGCGTACCGCGAGGGCGATCGCACCGTCGTGCTGATCCCCGCCCGGATGTCCGAGGCGGAGGAACAACGCTGGGTCACCCTCATGCTCGACAAACTGGCCGCGCAGGAGAGCAAACGGGTCCTGGGCGACACCGAACTGGCGGAGCGCGCCGAACAGCTGTCGGCCCAGTACTTCGACGGCCGGGCCCGGCCCCGTTCCGTGCGCTGGGTCACCAACCAGAACACCCGCTGGGGTTCGTGCACGCCTGCCGAGGGCAGCATCCGCCTCTCCCACCGGCTGCAGGGCATGCCGGAGTACGTCGTCGACTACGTCCTCTGCCACGAGCTGGCGCATCTGCTGGTGCCGGGCCACGGCCCCCGCTTCTGGCGGCTGCTGGAGGCCTACCCGCGGACCGAGCGGGCGCGCGGCTACCTCGAAGGGGTGGTCGCCGCCGAACGGTTGCCGCACGTGCCCGGCGCCCGGGGTGAGTGAGCGTCCCGTACGCGGCCGGGCGCGGTTGTGTACCGGGTCTGTACCGACTGCGGCCGATGTCGGTGTTTGCGGTTAGCCTGTCGCGACGCACTCACATTCGGGATGGGGGACGGTCGTAACGCATGGCCAGGGAATTCCAACGCGGCCACAAGGCCAGGATCAGTGACCTGACGGCGGGCACCGATCTGTACGTAGGCGTGCAGATCACCGCCCCCGGACTGTCCTTCGACATCAGCTGCTTCGGTCTGGACGCCGACGAACGGCTGTCGGACGACCGGTACTTCGTCTTCTTCAACCAGCCGAAATCGCCCGAGGAGTCCATCCAGCTGCTCGGCGCGCAGGCCGGCGACACGGAGTCGTTCCGGATCACGCTGGACCGGATCCCGCAGGCGATCCGGAAGCTGTCGTTCACGGCGACCATCGACGGTGGCGGGCAGATGTCCCAGGTCAGCCCCGGCTACCTGCGGATCGTCGCGGGCGGCGAGGAGGTCGCCCGGTACTCGTTCACCGGCGCGGAGTTCTCCACCGAGCGGGCCGTCATGCTCGGCGACTTCTACTTCAAGGACGTGTGGCGGTTCGCCGCCGTCGGCCAGGGCTTCGACGGCGGCCTCGACGCGCTGCTGAAGAACTTCGGCGGGGAGGTGATGGAGGAGGAGGCCCCCGCCGCGCCGCAGCAGCCCCAGCAGCCGCAGTCCGGCGCCGCCCCCGGTTTCGCCCCGCCCGCGCAGGCCGCCGCGCCCCCCGCCTTCGGCGCACCGGCCGCACCGTCACCGGCCGCGCCCGCCCCGGCACCCGCGCCGCAGCCCGCCCCGCAGGGCTTCGCCCCGCCGCCCGGCGCGACCCCGCCCCCCGCCCCGGCCCCGGCGCCCGCGCCGAACGTGCACGCCGCGCCCACCGTCATCGCCCCCCTGGCCCCGCCCGCCGGCGGCACGGTCCCGCCCCCGGCCCCGGCGCCCGCGCCCTACGGGCAGCCGCCGCAGCAGCCGTCGTACGGCGGCCGGCCGAGCGCCCCCATGCCCCCCGGTTACGGGCAGCCGCCCCAGCAGCCCTCGTACGGCGGCCAGCCCGGCGGGCCCACGCCGCCCGGCGCGCCCATGCCCCCCGGCTACGGCCAGCAGCCGCCGGCGTACGGCCAGGTCCCCGGCCAGCAGGCCTACGGCGCACCGCAGGGCGTCCCGCAGACCGGCGCCGGAGTGGCGGCCGCGCTCCAGATGTTCAAGGAGACGCCCACCGGCCAGCGCTGGACCCAGCAGAACAAGAAGCTCATGCGGGTCGACCTCGGCATCGGCGGGCAGCCCGTGCTGGCCCGGCAGGGCAGCATGGTGCTTTACCAGGGCAAGGTCGACTTCAGCTACAAGGGCGCCGGGTTCGCCGGACGGATCGTCGGCAACGCCACCGGCCAGGAGATGCAGCTGATGCGCTGCACCGGCCAGGGCCAGGTGTTCCTCGCCGAGAACTCCACCCACCTGCACCCCATCGAGCTCCAGGGGGACGCGATCTGCGTGTCCGCCGAGAGCGTCCTCGCCTTCGACGAGACCCTGCAGTACGAGGTCCGCCGCATCGAGGGACACGGCATCCCCGGCGGCGCGCTGTTCACCATGCAGTTCCAGGGGACCGGCACGATCGTCGTCAAGACGCACGGCACGCCCGTCGTACTGCCCGTGACGCCGACGACGTTCGCCGACTGCAACGCGATCGTCGCCTGGTCGGCGGCCTCCCAGGTGATCGTCTCCAGCCAGGTCCGCATGCGCCGCAACGCCTACCCGGGCGACACGGGAGAGAGCATCAACCTCCAGTTCCGGGGCGCCCCCGGCAACTTCATCGTCGTCCAGCCGTACGAGGTCTGAGGGAGCCCGTCATGAACCAGCCGCTCGCGGGCTTCGCTCCCGCACCCGTCACCGCCCGCATGGAGAACCACGGCGGCCACATGCTGAAGGTCGCCATGCAGACCGGAAACGACCTCTTCGCGCGCGTGGGCTCCATGGTCGCCTACGAGGGCTTCGTCCAGTACGAGCCGAACCCGCCGGCCGTCCGCCAGATCGCCCGTGACTGGATCACCGGCGAGGGCGCACCCCTGATGAAGTGCACCGGCGACGGCCTGCTGTACCTCGCCGACTACGGCGCCGACGTCGTCGTCATCAACCTGAACGGCGACGGCATCTCCGTCAACGCCACCAACCTGCTCGCCTTCGACGCCCACCTCAGCTGGGGCGTGGAGCGGGTCAAGGGACTCGCGAAGTTCGCCGGGCAGGGCCTGTGGAACACCAGGATCTCCGGGCAGGGCTGGGTCGCGCTGACCTCCCGGGGCAAGCCGATCGTCGTCGACTGCGGCGGTGGCGAGGACGAGACGTACGTCGACCCCGACGCGCTGGTCGCCTGGTCGCCGAACCTGAAGGTGAAGGGCAAGCGCAGCTTCAAGGCGCAGTCCCTGATCGGCCGGGGCAGCGGCGAGGCGTACCAGATGGCCTTCTCCGGCCAGGGCATCGTCGTCGTGCAGCCCAGCGAGGACAGCACCGACCGCCTCCGGATCCGGGGCTGAGGGGGAGCAGGACACATGCAGAGCCCACTTTTCGCGTTCAACGACACCCAGGCCCAGGAGCGCTGGAGCCTGCAGAACAAGCAGCTGCTCCGCGTCACCCTGGAGGGCCACGACGACATCCTCGCCCGCAAGGGCACGATGGTCGCCTACCAGGGGCTGGTCGAGTTCGACGCCGAGTACCAGAGCAACACCCAGCGCCGCTCGCGCGCCCGCACCGGCGAGGGCCTGGACCTGATGCGCTGCCACGGGCAGGGCACGGTGTACTTCGCCAACCTCGCCCAGCACGTGCACATCATGGACGTCGAGCAGGACGGACTGACCGTCGACAGCTCCTACGTCCTCGCCATGGACTCCTCGCTGCACCACGAGGTCATCGCCGTGGACAGCCAGTACGGCATCTCCGGGTCCGGCAAGTACCAGCTGAACATCACCGGCCGCGGCAGGGTCGCCCTGATGACCTCCGGCGCGCCGCTGCTCATGCAGGTCACGCCCGACAAGTACGTCAACTGCGACGCCGACGCGATCGTCGCCTGGTCGACCGGGCTGCGCGTGCAGATGCAGGCCCAGACGCACTCCTCCGGGGTGTGGCGGCGGCGCGGCAGCACCGGCGAGGGCTGGGAGCTGAGCTTCATGGGCTCCGGCTTCGCGCTCGTCCAGCCCAGCGAACTGTTCCCGCCGCAGCACGCCCAGATCGGCCAGGGACTCGCCGCCCAGTACGGCATGGGCCAGCACGGGGCGCGGGCGCAGAACCAGGGCAACGTCTGGAACTGAGCACGATCCGAGCCACGGGTAAGGGGTGACCGCCATGGCGGTCACCCCTTACCCGTACGCCCTCGCCTTCACAGCCTCGCGCGCGTCGCCTCCAGCAGCCGTACGACGGACCCGTCGGCCACGTCGGCGACCTCGCCGTAGCCGAACCAGCGCAGGTCCAGGGACTCCTCGCTGATCATCTCCACGGACCCGGGCGGCGCCACGGCCGCGTACTGCACGTCGAGGTGCCAGGCGCACGGCGTGTGATGGCGGTCCAGGCGCGCGGGGCCGCCCGGCAGCAGGGTCAGCCCGGCGATCCCGGACTCCTCCGTCGCCTCCCGCAGCGCGGCCTGCGCCAGCGTGGTGTCGGCCGGCTCGCAGTGGCCGCCCATCTGCAGCCACATCCGCAGCTTCCGGTGGAGGGTCAGCAGCACCCGCTCGCGCTCCGGGTCGACGACCAGGGCGCTCGCCGTGATGTGGCCGTCCGCGCAGGCCTTCCACATGCCGTCCGGATGCGCCTGGAGGTGCTCCAGGTAGACCTGGCGCAGTTCCCCCTGGTCCTCGTACTCCTTCAGCACGAGGACCGCGTCGTCATGCAGGCTCACTCGGTGTCGTCACCCTTGGTCTCGCCGTCGCCCGGCGCCGTGCCGTCGTTCTTCTCGCCGAGGTCCGGCTTGTCGGCCTTCTTGAGGTCCGGCTTGCCCGCCGCCTCGCCGAGCATCTTGTCCAGCTCGGAGAAGTCCAGCTGCTCGCGGTGCACGAACCCGTCCGGGTCGTCCAGGTCGTCCGCCGTCGGCAGCATGTCCGGGTGGTGCCACAGGGCGTCCCGGCCGTCCACCCCGCGCGCGTCCGTGAGCGAGGCCCACAGGCGGGAGGCGTCCCGCAGGCGGCGGGGCCGCAGCTCCAGGCCGATCAGCGTGGCGAACGTCTGCTCCGCGGGGCCGCCGGTGGCGCGGCGCCGGCGCAGGGTCTCGCGCAGGGCGTCCGCGGACGACAGACGCGGCTTCGCGGCCGCGTGGACCACCGCGTCCACCCAGCCCTCGACGAGCGCCAGAGCCGTCTCCAGACGGGCCAGGGCGGCCTTCTGCTCGGGCGTGTCCTCCGGCTGGAACATGCCCTGCTGGAGGGCGTCCTGCAGCTGCTCGGGGTTCTGCGGGTCGAACTGGCCGACCACGTCCTCCAGCTTGGCCGTGTCGACCTTGATCCCGCGCGCGTAGCCGTCCACCGCGCCGAACAGGTGCGAACGCAGCCACGGCACGTGCGTGAACAGGCGCTGGTGCGCCGCCTCCCGCAGGGCCAGGTAGAGCCGCACCTCCTCCTGCGGTACGCCCAGGTCCTTGCCGAACGCCTCGATGTTGGCCGGGAGCAGCGCGGCCTTCCCGGCCGGGCCCAGCGGCAGGCCGATGTCCGTCGAACCGACGACCTCGCCCGCGAGCACGCCGACGGCCTGCCCGATCTGCGTGCCGAACATGGCACCGCCCATCGAGCGCATCATGCCGATCAGCGGGCCCGCCATGGCCTGCATCTCCTCCGGCAGGACATCGCCCATGGCCGCGCCGACCCGCTCGGCGACCGGGTCGACCAGCTCCTGCCAGGCCGGCAGGGTCGCCTCGACCCACTCCGCGCGGGACCAGGCCACGGCCGATCCGGCGCCCGACGGCAACGACGTCGCGTCGTCCAGCCACAGGTCGGCCAGGCGGACGGCCTCCTGCACGGACGAGCGGTCGGAGGCTCCGACGCTCGCGTCCTTCACGCCGTCGGCCGTGCCCTGCGCCACGGTCTGGCGGGCGATCTGCTTGGCCATGTCCCAGTTCACCGGCCCGCCCTCGTACGAGAGCATCTGGCCGAGCTGCTGGAACGCCGCTCCCAGGTCGGTGGGGTTCAGCGAACCGAACATGGCTGCGAGCGGATTGTCGGCGCCGGGGCCGCCAAAGCCTCCGGCTCCGGGCAGGCCGCCGAAACCGAACGGGTTGGCCGGTCCCTGCCCACCACCGCTCTCCTGGTCCTTCTTCTTGCCCTCGTCGCCGTCTTCCGGCTCCTCCGGCGGAAGGCCGAATCCGAATGGGGTGTCACTCACGGGATTCCTCGGCTGGTAAGGCCACCGGTCTGTCTCCGGCGGCGCGGCTGCCCGACAACACCACCCAGCGTAGACACCCGGACCCCGATCGGGCCTCGGTGCTCCGCCGACACAACGCCTGCGGCAGGATGGATGCACCTGGTACGTACGCGTCACTCGCGCCCGTACTGAAGACAACCTCTGGAGACGCCCGGTGAGTTCCCCAGATCCGCAGGTTCGCGCAGCGCGAAACCTCTCAACCTCGCCCGCCCTGCGCGGCCCCGTCGTCGCGGTCACCGGTGCCGCCACCGGGGTCGGCGCGCTGCTCACCGAGCGGCTGGCCGCCTCCGAGGAGATCAAGCAGGTCATCGCCCTGGACGAGCAGCGCGGGGAGTGCGCGGCCGCCGAGTGGCACATCCTCGACGTGCGCGACCCGGCGATCGCCGACAAGCTGCGCGGCGCCGACGTCGTCGTGCACCTCGCGCTCGATCTCGACCTCGGGAGTGACGCCGCCGCCCGGACGGCCTACAACGTGCGCGGAACGCAGACCGTCCTGACCGCCGCCGCGGCGGCCGGCGTGCACCGGGTGGTGCTGTGCACCTCCGCGATGGTCTACGGCGCGCTCCCGGACAACGAGCTGCCGCTGTCCGAGGACGCCGAGCTGCGTGCCACGGCCGAGGCCACCGGCGTGGGCGACATGCTGGAGATCGAACGGCTGGCACGGCGCGCCCCGCGCGCGCACCCCGGGCTGAACGTCACCGTCGTACGGCCCGCCCTGCTGGTCGGCGGCACCGACACCGCGCTGACCCGGTACTTCGAGTCGCCCCGCCTCCTCGTCGTCGCCGGATCGCGTCCCGCGTGGCAGTTCTGCCACGTCGAGGACCTGTGCGGGGCCCTGGAGTACGCCGTCCTGGAGAAGGTCGACGGGGAGCTGGCGGTCGGCTGCGACGGGTGGCTGGAGCAGGAGGAGGTCGAGGAGCTGAGCGGGATCCGGCGGATGGAGCTGCCGTCGGCGGTGGCGCTCGGCGCGGCGGCCCGGCTGCACCGGATCGGGCTCACCCCGTCCCCGGCGGGGGACCTGGCGTACACGATGTACCCCTGGGTGGTCAGCGGGAGCCGGCTGCACGACGCGGGGTGGCGGCCCGGCTGGACCAACGAGGAGGTGCTGGCGGAGCTGCTGGAGGAGGTCGCCGGGCGGCACACGGTGGCCGGGCGGCGGCTGGGGCGGAAGGACGCGACCGCGGCGGGGGCGGCGGGGGCGACGGTCGCTCTGCTGGGTGCGGCCGCGGTGGTGCGCCGGGCGCGGAAGGCTCGGCGGCGCCTGTAGCGAGGGGCTCCGCCCCTGCGACCCCGCCAGGGGGCTCCGCCCCTGCGACCCCGCCAGGGGGCTCCGCCCCTGCGACCCCGCCAGGGGGCTCCGCCCCTGCGACCCCGCCAGGGGGCTCCGCCCCTGCGACCCCGCCAGGGGGCTCCGCCCCCTGGACCCCCGGCCTCGCCCGCCCACCACCCGACTCGGTGGGTTGAAGAGGCACTGTAGAAGCCTCTAACGCGGGTGTGGGTCTGACGGGGGAAACTCGTATTCCTGGATGTCGGGGGTGTGCGGCACCATGGGCGTATGGGAGCTATGAGCGATCACCCCGGGGAGCAGGCCGCGCAGGATCCGATCAAGTTGATCGGGGTGCGGGAGACGGCGCTGTCGCTGGACGAGGTGTTCCGGGCGGTGGGGGACGACGCCGCGGGCGGGACCGCCCTGTTCGTCGGGACCGTGCGCAACCATGACGGCGGTGCCGATGTCGACGCGCTCGGGTACTCGTGCCATCCCAGTGCCGAGGCCGAGATGCGGCGGATCGCCGAGAAGGTCGTCGCCGAGTTCCCGGTGCGGGCGCTGGCCGCGGTCCACCGGGTGGGGGACCTCAGGATCGGGGACCTCGCGGTCGTCGTCGGCGTGTCGTGCCCGCACCGGGGCGAGGCCTTCGAGGCGTGCCGCAAGCTCATCGACGACCTCAAGCACGAGGTGCCCATCTGGAAGCACCAGAAGTTCTCGGATGGTACAGAGGAGTGGGTCGGGGCCTGCTGAGTTGCGTAACCGGGGGGTGCGCGTGAGCGTTGTCCGTGCGGATGGTTAATCTGTTGATCAGTCAGTCGCGGACGCTCATGGGGTTGGGAGGTCGGCATGGCGGCACTCGTCTGGTTGCTGATTCCGCTGGTGGCCGCGATCGCGGCCGGGCTGTGGGGAAGTTGGGCCAACCGGACCCGGAAGGCGCGCAGTGACGGCCCCGAGCTCGACGGGTACGCGCGCTTCCGCGCGGCCATGGAGAAGTCCGACTCGGGCGCCCGCGGGGCGTGACCGGGGTGCCCTGACGGTCCGCTGACAGAGGCGTCCCGTACTGTCGTTCCATGCCACGCCGCACCGCGACGATGCTCGCCTCCACCCTGATGCTGATCGCGCTCCTGTGCGCGGGAGTGCTCATCCCCGTGCCGTACGCGGAGATGTCCCCCGGGCCGACCGTGAACACGCTCGGGAACCACGGCGGTGAGCCGGTGCTGCAGATCTCCGGGCACAAGACCTATCCGACGGACGGGCATCTGAACATGACCACCGTCCGGGTCACCAGCGCCGACTTCCGGATGAACATGGTGGAGGCCGTCTACGGCTGGCTGGCGCGCGACAGCGTGATCGTGCCGCACGACACCCTCTACCCGGACGGCAAGACGGAGCAGCAGTCCACCCAGGAGAACGCCGAGGAGTTCAGCGAGTCCCAGGAGAGCGCCAAGGTCGCCGCCCTGAAGCAGCTGCACATCCCCGTGAAGTCCTGGGTGATCGTCTCCGCCGTCGTCAAGGACTCCCCGGCCGAGGGCAGCCTGCACGCGGGCGACGCGATCAAGGCGGTGGACGGCACCGCCGTGAAGCAGCCCTCCGACGTGGCCAAGCTGGTGACCAAGCACAAGCCCGGTCAGAACGTCGTCTTCACCGTCGTCCCGGCCAAGGACCAGGCCGCCGCCGCGAAGGCCGGCAAGCCGGCCACCACGACGCGGAAGGTGACCCTGACGACGACCACCTCCCACGACACCGGCGCCAAGCGCGCCATCGTCGGGATCACCGCGGGGACCGACCACGCCTTCCCGTTCAGCATGGACATCAAGCTCGCCGACGTCGGCGGCCCCAGCGCCGGCATGATGTTCGCCCTCGGCCTCTACGACAAGCTCACCCCGGGCAGCCTCACCGGCGGCGCGTTCGTCGCGGGCACCGGGACCATCGACGACGACGGCAAGGTCGGCCCGATCGGCGGCATCGAGATGAAGACGATCGGCGCGCGCCGGAAGGGCGCCCAGTACTTCCTGACGCCCGCCGAGAACTGCGCGAGCGCCGCCAAGAACACCCCGGACGGACTCCGGCTCGTCAAGGTCAAGACGATCGAGGACGCCCTCGCCGCCCTGAAGGACATCCGCACCCACCACACGGACGCCCTGCCGAAGTGCACCACCAAGGGCTGAGCCACGGACAGTGAGCCGTCCGGGGGCGCCCCTGCCGGTGGGGGCGCCTTTGCCACTCGGGCGCCCCCGGCATCCTCGTCCTCGTGGCCCCGGGATCAGTCCTCGAACGTGGCCGTCAGGGCCTCCGCCAGACGCGGCACCAGGTCCGGGCCCGTCAGAACCTCCGTGGGGGAGTCCTTCTCGCGCAGGCGCAGCGCCGACTCGCGGCTGCCGTCGCGCAGCACCGCGACCGTCATCCTGACCTCCTGGCGCTCGGGGTGCTCGGCCACCCACGTCGCCAGCTTGGCCTCGCCCAGCCCCTGCGGGACCTGAGCCTCGGCGGACGGCGGCAGCATCAGACGCTCCACCGTCAGCGCGCAGCCGGCCACCGCGTCGGGCCAGGCGATGGTGCCGAGGAACTCGTCGAGCTGCTTGCCCGCGGGGATCTCGTCCTGCTCGATCGGGGTGAGACCGGTGGTCTCGGGCTCGTCCTGCAGGCCCAGCTGGGCCGCGAGCGAGGGTTCCTGGGCCCGCAGCCGTGCGGTGTCGACGAGGGCGAAGAGGCGAGCGGGCTGGTCCCAGCCGAGGCCGGAGGCGTACTCGTCGATCTCGAGTACGGCCCGGGTGAGGGGGTTCGCTGCCATGGGAGTGTTGGACATGGTCACAATCCTGCCTCGTTCCCGGCCGGAACCGGGAACCGTGTGAACCGTGAGTAAGTTGCATAGGTGTGGGCCCGCGATCACGGGGGGCCACGGACGGCCCGCGAACACGGGGGCCGGACGGATCGAGAGCGACTTCGAGGGGCGCACCTTGGCTTTCCAGATGCCGGACCGCGGCGGAGGTCCGACGGGACCGCGGATCAGAGCGGGCCGCCCGTCCCGGGGCGTCCGGACCCTGCTCATGACACTGGGCGTCCTCGCCGTCCTCGGCATGGCGTTCACCATGTTCGCGGGCTTCTGGACGGACTGGTTGTGGTACCGGTCGGTGCACTACTCGTCCGTGTTCACGACCACGCTGTGGACCAAGATCGGGCTGTTCTTCGTCTTCGGCCTGCTGATGGCCGTCGCGGTCGGGGTCAACATCTGGCTCGCGCACCGGCTGCGGCCCCCGCTGAGCGCCATGTCCATGGAGCAGCAGAGCCTGGACCGCTACCGGATGGGCATCGCGCCGTACAAGACGTGGCTGCTGCTGGCCATCACCGCGCTCGTCGGCCTGATCGCCGGCGCCTCGGCGGCAGGCCAGTGGCGGACCTGGCTGATGTGGGTCAACGGCGTCCCCTTCCACCAGACGGACCCCCAGTTCCACCTGGACATCTCGTTCTACGCGTTCGAGCTGCCCTGGTACCGCTTCCTGCTGGGCTTCGGCTTCGCCGCGGCGATCCTGTCCCTGGTCGCCGCCGCGCTCACCCACTACCTGTACGGCGGCCTGCGGGTCACCAGCCCCGGCGCGCGCGCCACCGCCGCCGCGACCGGGCACCTGTCGGTGCTCCTCGGTATCTTCGTCGCGCTGAAGGCGGTCGCCTACTGGCTCGACCGGTACGGCCTCGCGGTCAAGTCCAGCGACTTCAAGGCGACGGGCAACTGGACCGGCCTGCGCTACGTGGACGCCAACGCCTACCTGCCGGCCAAGACGATCCTGTTCTGCATCGCCGTCATCTGCGCGCTGCTGTTCTTCGCGACGCTGTGGCGGCGCACCTGGCAGCTGCCGGTCATCGGCTTCGGCCTGATGGTCCTCTCGGCGATCCTGATCGGCGGCCTGTACCCGGCCATCGTGCAGAAGTTCCAGGTGCAGCCCAACGAGCAGGCGAAGGAGGCGCCGTACGTCCAGAAGAACCTCAAGGCCACCCGCGAGGCGTACGGCATCGACGACGCCAAGGTCACCGACTACTCGGGCAAGCCCAGCACGTCGGACAAGGGCAAGCTGCGCGACGACGTGAACGGCGCGGCCAGCATCCGCATCATGGACCCGAACATCGTCTCCCCGACGTTCCAGCAGCTCCAGCAGATGAAGAACTTCTACGGGTTCCCGACCAACCTGGACGTCGACCGGTACTCCACCAAGGACGGCAAGGACCAGGACACCGTCGTAGGACTGCGCGAGCTGAACCTGGACGGCATCCCGAAGAACAACTGGATCAACGACCACTTCCGGTACACGCACGGCTTCGGCTTCGTCGCGGCGAAGGGCACCGAGGCCGCCGACGGCGAACCGGTCTTCACCGAGAAGAACCTGCCCACGACCGGTGACCTGCCGTCGTACCAGCAGCGGGTGTACTACGGCGAGAAGACCACCACCTACTCGATCGTCGGCGGTCCCCAGAAGGAGATCGACTACTCCACCGACGACGGTGAGAAGACGACGAGTTACCGGGGCAAGAGCGGCGTCAACCTGGCCAACCCGCTCAACCGGGCCGCGTACGCGGTGGCGTTCAACGAGCCGCAGATCCTCTACTCGGGAGCGATCGGCAAGGGCTCGCGGATCCTGTACAACCGCACGCCCAAGGAGCGCGTCGAGGCCGTCGCGCCCTGGCTGACCATCGACGGCGACGCCTACCCGGCGATCGTGGACCACCACATCCAGTGGATCGTCGACGCCTACACGACGACGAACGGCTATCCGTACTCCTCGCGTACGACCCTCGGCGACACCACCGCCGACTCGCTGACCGCCACCAACAACTCCCGTGCGGTGGTGGCCCAGCAGAACCAGGTCAACTACATCCGCAACTCGGTGAAGGCGACCGTCGACGCGTACACCGGCGAGGTCAAGCTCTACCAGTGGGACACCCAGGACCCGGTGCTGAAGACCTGGATGAAGGCCTTCCCCGGCACGGTGAAGTCCAAGGCGTCGATCTCTCCGGACCTGATGGCCCATCTGCGGTACCCGCAGGACCTGTTCAAGGTCCAGCGCGAGCTGCTCACCCGCTACCACGTCACGGACGCGCAGACGTTCCTGACCGGCAGCGAGGTCTGGCAGGTCCCGGACGACCCGACGAACAAGTCGGGCAACGCGGTGCCGCCGTACTACCTGAGCCTGCGGATGCCCGACCAGAGCAAGCAGGCGTTCTCGCTGTCGACGACGTTCACGCCGAACGGCCGGCCCAACCTCAGCGCGTTCATGACGGTCGACTCCGAGGCCGGCAGCAGCGACTACGGCAAGATCAGAATTCTGAAACTGCCGACCAGCACGACGGTCGACGGACCCAGACAGGTACAGAGCAAGTTCAACTCCGAACAGGAGATCGCCGCCGCCATCAAACTCCTCAAGGGCGGCGACTCCGAAGTGGAGTACGGCAACCTGCTGACCGTCCCGCTGGACGGGGGCCTGCTGTACGCGGAGCCGGTCTACGTACGCGGCGGCGGGCTGAAGTACCCGTTGCTGCGCAAGGTTCTGGTCACCTACGAGGGCAAGACGGCGTTCGAGAACACCCTCGACGAGGCGCTCGACGTGGTGTTCGGCGCGAAGCCGTCCACCACCCCACCCTCGGACACGGGCACCAAGCCACCGCCCTCCACCGGCAACCCGACGGTCCAACAGGCCCTGAACGACGCGCAGAAGGCCTACGAGGCCGGGCAGCAGGCGCTGACGAAGCAGGGCGGCCCGGACTGGAACGCGTACGCCAAGGCCCAGAAGGACCTCCAGGAGGCGCTGAAGAAGGCCCAGGAGGCCCAGTCCGGCAAGAAGGGTTGATCAACTCCACCCCATACCGTGGTACTGTTACCAGGCAACGGCGCGGGGTGGAGCAGCTCGGTAGCTCGCTGGGCTCATAACCCAGAGGTCGCAGGTTCAAATCCTGTCCCCGCTACTGAAGTCGAAGGCCCGGATCCTCAAGGGATCCGGGCCTTCGTGGTGTGCGAACTCATGTGCAGACGACGGGTGCGGCCGCGCCGCCGTGGGGAGTTGGGGAAGCTGTGTTTGACTTGTCTCTCTGTGGGCATGTCGACAAAACGCTGAAGTGACCTCGCAGGCTGCGGTATACCGGGTGTACCCAGGTTGCAGGTGGTGCGACGATGGACGTTATGGGGGACAAGGCAACTCTGTACGAGACAGGGCGATTTGTGCAGCCTCCCGGTGAGGAACCGGCCCGCGACGAACTCGGCGAGATGGCGGACGCCGCCGAGGAGGTCCGCCTCCGGCTCGCCGCGGAGTCCGGCGACGTCGAGGCGACGAGCGTCCTCGGAGCCATACTGCTGCGCCGCGGCGACCTCGACGGAGCCGAACCCCAGCTGCGCGCCGCCACCGCGGCCGGCGACCGGGCCGCCGCCAACAACCTCGGCGTCCTCCTCCACCAGCGCGGATACCCCGAGGAGGCCGCCGGCTGGTGGCGGATCGCCGCCGTCGCCGGTTCCGCCGCCGCCGCGCACGCGCTCGGCCGCCACCACCGCGAACGGGGCGACGAGCCCGCCGCCGAGTACTGGCTGCGCCAGTCCGCCGAGCAGGGCCACGCCCTCGGCGCGTACGCGCTCGCCGATCTGCTGGAGCACCGGGGCGACAGCGGCTCCGGGCGCTGGATGCGGGCCGCCGCGGAGCGCGGCCACCGCGAGGCCGCCTACCGGCTGGCGCGCGCCCTCGACCGGAGCGCCGTACGAACGGACGAACCGGTGGCCGACAACGCTGTCGAGGAGGCCGAGCAGTGGTACCGGCAGGCCGCCGCGCGCGGTCATCGGCGGGCCGCGCTGCACCTCGGCGCGATCCTGGAGAAGCGCGGGGAGCTGAAGGAGGCGGGGCGCTGGTACCTCACCTCCGCCAAGGACGGCGAGGCGCGGGCCGCCTGCGCCCTCGGGTTCCTGCTGCGGGACGCCGGGGATACCGAGAGCGCCGCAGTGTGGTGGCTGCGGGCCGCCCAGGACGGCGACGGCAACGCGGCCAACGCGCTCGGCGCGCTGCACGCCGAGCGCGGCGAGACGCAGACCGCCGAACGCTGGTACCGGGCGGCGATGGACGCCGGGGACGACAACGGGGCGTACAACCTCGGACTGCTCTGCGCCGAGCAGGGCCGGACCTCGCAGGCCGAGGAGTGGTACCGCCGGGCCGCCTACGCCGGGCACCGGGAGGCGGCGAACGCGCTGGCGATCCTGCTGCTGCGGGGCGGCGACACGACCGGCGCCGAGCCGTGGTTCTCCAAGGCCGCCGAGGCGGGCAGCGTCGACGCCGCCTTCAACCTCGGCATCCTGCACGCCGGGCGCGGCGAGGAGCGCGGCGCCCTGCGCTGGTACGAGCGGGCCGCCGCCGCCGGGCACACCGAGGCCGCGCTGCAGGTCGGGATGGCCCGGCTGCGGGCGGGGGACGAGCCCGAGGCGGAGCGGCACCTGCGCTGCGCGGCGGGCGGGGGCAGCGCGGAGGCCGCGTACCGGCTGGCCGCCGTGCTGGACGCGCGCCGGCCGCCGGAGCCGGCCCACGAACTCGGCGAGATCGTGCACGAACGCACCGAGTGCGAGGAGTGGTACGAGCGCGCGGCCACCCAGGGGCACCGGCGCGCCCAGGTGCGGGTCGGCATGCTCGCCGCGGCCCGCGGCGACGTGGTGGAGGCGGCGCGCTGGTACCGGGCGGCGGCCGAGGCGGGCTCCCGCAACGGAGCCTTCAACCTGGGGCTGCTGCTGGCGCGGGAGGGGAGCGAGCCGGAGGCGGCGGTGTGGTGGACCCGGGCTGCGGACGCCGGGCACGGCCGGGCGGCGCTCCGGCTGGCCCTGGTCTACGCCCGCCGGGGCGAGCTGGCCGAGGGGCAGCGGTGGGCCGACCGGGCGGTGCTGCTGGGGCCGGCCGAGGTGTCGGAACGGGCGGGACGGCTGCGGGACGCGCTGCGGGAGGAGCTGTCGGCGTGACGCTGCGCCGGGCTTCGGCGGGTTTGCTTCCCGCTCACCCGCTCACCCGCTGACCCGCTGACCCGCTGACCCGCTGACCCGCTGACCCGCTGACCCGCTGACCCGCTGACCCGCTGACCCGCTGACCCGCTGACCCGCTGACCCGCTGACCCGCTCGACTCGCTTGGCCGGACGGTGGCCGCGCCCGGCCCGATGTAATCGATTTGCTTCTGCCGGGACCCCTCGCGTAGTGTCGTGTTCACCGACGCGGGGTGGAGCAGCTCGGTAGCTCGCTGGGCTCATAACCCAGAGGTCGCAGGTTCAAATCCTGTCCCCGCTACTGATGATCGAGGGCCGGAATCCAGAAATGGGTTCCGGCCCTCAGTCGATTGCTCCGGTGCTCCGGGGGACGTTTCTACGGCGTTCTTACGCGCTTGCGCAGGTCGGGCACAGCCCGCGGTACGTCACCTCGACGTTCGACACCGTGAAGCCGAAGCGCTCGGAGTCGGGCAGGTCGGCGAGCGGGTTGCCCGTCGGGTGGACGTCACGGATCGAGCCGCAGCGGGCGCAGATCAGGTGGTGGTGCGGCTGGTGCGCGTTCGGGTCGTACCGCTTCGCGCGCTGGTCGGTGGTGACCTCAAGCACCTCACCGAGCGTGACCAGCTCACCCAGCGTGTTGTAGACGGTGGCCCGGGAGATCTCCGGGAGCTTGGCGACGGCCCTGGCGTGCACCTCGTCGGCTGTCAGGTGCACGTGCTCGCCGTCCAGGACCTCGGCCACAACGCGGCGCTGTGCGGTCATCCGCCATCCGCGTCCACGCAGCCGTTCCAGAAGGTCGCTCATGGCTACCAGACTAACAGCAAGGGGGACCAGGTCGGGAATAGGTGTGACTTTGGATCGTAACCCGACTTAGACAAAGTCCGAGGCGTGGAGGTGGGCCGCTGCCGGCTCCCGTGCCGGGGCCCAGCAGCGGATGATGTCGCGGACCGAGACGATCCCGGCGGGTTCGCCCCGGTCGAGGACGATCAGGTGCCGGAAGCCGCCGTGGGCCATGGCGCGGGCGGCCTCCTCCAGGGTCCAGGTCGGGGCGGCGAAGACGACGTCGTTGGTGGTGTGGGCGTGGATGGGCTCCGTGTCCGGGTCCTGGCCCAGGCCGACGGAGTTGAGGATGTCACGTTCGGTGAGGATGCCGATGCCGCCGGCGTCCGGGTCGTGGACGATGGCGGCGCCGATCCGGCGGGCGGACATCAGGGCGGCTGCCTGGCGGAGGGTGTGTGCGGGGCCGACGGTGAGGACCACCGTGCTCATGGCGTCACGGACGAGCATGGGATGGGGCCACCTCCTGGTCCCTGATTGTTCAGGGGTTCACAAGTTCACAAGTGGGCGGTGGCTTCAGAGTGCCAGGTAAAGGAAGAGTCAACAAGAGGGCGCGCGAGGCCAGTTGAGGGCGTGCGCACGCGTCCCGTGCTGCTCAGTGGCGCTGGTTGAGATACCCCAGCATCTCGTCGTGCAGCAGACCGTTGGAGGCGGCCGCGTTGCCGCTGTGCGGGCCCGGGCTGCCGTCGAGGCCCGTGAAGCGGCCGCCGGCCTCCGTCACGATGATCGCGTTGGCGGCCATGTCCCACAGGGACAGCTCCGGTTCGGCGCACAGGTCCACGGAGCCCTCGGCGACCATCATGTAGGGCCAGAAGTCGCCGTACGCGCGCGTGCGCCACACCTCTCGGGTGAGGTCGAGGAAGCCGTTCAGCCGGCCCTGCTCCTCCCAGCCGGAGAGGGAGGAGTACGCGAAGGACGCGTCCGCGAGGCTGCCGACGCGGGAGACGTGCATGCGGGTGGCGGAGGTCAGGCTTCGGCCGGTGAACGCGCCGTGGTCCTTGGCGGCCCACCAGCGGCGGCCGAGGGCGGGGGCGGAGACGAGGCCGACGACGGGCTGGTAGCCGGTCTCGCCCGCCTCCATCAGGGAGATGAGGGTGGCCCAGACGGGGACGCCGCGGACGTAGTTCTTGGTGCCGTCGATCGGGTCGACGACCCAGCGGCGGGGGCCGGTGCCGGTGATGCCGTACTCCTCGCCGAGGATGGCGTCCCGGGGGCGGGCGCGCTGGAGCTGGCCGCGGATGAGTTCCTCGGCGGACTTGTCCGCCTCGCTCACCGGGGTCATGTCCGGCTTCGTCTCCACCTTCAGGTCGAGGGCCTTGAAGCGGGCCATGGTGGCGGCGTCGGCGGCGTCCGCGAGGACGTGGGCGAGGCGGAGGTCGTCGAGGTAGTCCGGCATGTGAGGAACGGTATCTGTCCGGGGTTGTACGGGGCTACAGGGGGCGGTGGTGCGGGCGCGTCCCCCTGCGGTCGCCGGCCGGGGGTGAGTCCGCTCACCGGCGCTCGCCGGGTGCCGCTGCGCCCACCCGTGCCGCCCTTGGCGCACGCATGCCCGCAGCTACGTACGTGCTTACGTGCCTCGTCAGGGGCGCGGGGAACCGCGCGATCGGCCACAGCGGACCCGCACTGAGCAGTCGGCCCCGGCCGCCCCCTGATTCGCGGCCCGGGGCCCCTTGACAGGGTCTGGCGCCCCGTCAACTCTGGGCGCAGAGCCGATCGTCCCGCAGGGAGGCGATGATGCCTGGAGCCCGGGAGTCGTTGCTGGACGCCGCTGCGGCGGCCCTCGCGCGCCGGGCGTGGTCGGCGGTGCGGATGGTGGACGTGGCCGCGGCGGCCGGGGTGTCACGGCAGACCCTGTACAACGAGTTCGGCAGCAAGGACGGCCTGGCCCGCGCCCTGGTGCGGCGGGAGGCCGACGGCTATCTCGCCGGGGTCGACCGCGCCCTCGCCGGCTCCGCAGAACCGCGGGAGCGGCTCGCGGCGACCGCCGAGTGGACCGCCTCCGCCGCCCGCGGCAACCCGCTGGTCCGGGCCATGCTGACCGGCTGCTGGAGCGAGCGCCTGCCGGCGCCGGCACTCGCGGCCGTGCCGTCCGCCTCCGCCGTACCCGCGCAGCGCCGCGCGGACAGGCCACTGCCCTCGCCCGGCGACTTCGTGCGGATGGTCCGGGACCGCGCGGTCGCCGCCCTGACCGGCCCGGCGTCCTCCGTCGGCCGGGATACCACCGGCCTGACCGGCCCGGCGTCCTCCGTCGGGCGGGACACCGCCGCCCTGACCGGCCCGGTGGCTGCCGTCGGGCGGGATACCGCCGCCCTGACCGGCCCGGTGGCCTCCGTCGGGCGGGACACCGCCGGCCTGACCCGCTCATGCGAACTGGCCGTCCGCCTCGGCCTCTCCTGCGTCGCCGCACCGCCGGCCGACGGCAGTGTCGCCGAACTCGTACTCGGCGCCCTGGCCCCGGCAGGATCTAGTGGGCCGACCCCGACAGCTGGAGGCCGATCACGCCCAGGATGACGAAGCTGATCGAGACGATCTTCAGGGTGGAGACCAGGTCGCCGAGGAAGATCATGCCGTAGACGGCGGTGCCCGCGGCGCCGATGCCGGTCCAGACCGCGTAGGCGGGGCCGACGTCGAGCCGCTTCAGGGACAGGGTCAGCAGACCGAAACTGCCCAGCGCGAACGAGGCGAAGGCGACCGTCGGCCACAGCCGGGTGAACCCGTGGGAGAGCTTCAGGCACACGGCGAAACCGGTCTCCAGCATCCCGGCCACTATGACCAGCAGCCACGCCATGTGCGGTCCTCCCGTAGATCCGGATCTCCGGCTCGGTGCGATTATGCACTTGCCGGACCCGGGGCCCCGCAAACAACGCGGTGCTCAGTCGCCTTCCGTGCGCTCCCGCGTGGACAGCAGCCGGCGCAGCGAGTACAGCCGCGCGGGGTCCGCGTGCCCCTCCGCCACCCACGCGTCGAGCGCGCAGTCCGGCTCGTCGTGGCTGCACGCGCGCGGGCAGCCCTCGGTGCCCGGCTCCAGGTCCGGGAAGGCGTGGATCACCCGGGACGGGTCGATGTGGGCGAGCCCGAACGAACGGACGCCCGGGGTGTCGACGACCCAGCCGTCCCCGGCGCCCAGGGGGAGGGCGAGCGCGGACGTCGTGGTGTGCCGGCCGCGGCCCGTCACCGCGTTCACATGTCCCGTCGTACGGCGCCGCTCCTCGGGCACCAGCGCGTTCACCAGCGTCGTCTTGCCCACGCCGGAGTGCCCGACGAAGGCGGTGATCCTGCCGTCCAGGTGCTCGCGCACCCGGTCCGCCGCGCCACCGGTCTCCAGCTCCTCGCGGCTGGTGACGACGTACGGGATGTCCAGCGCGCCGTACAGCTCCAGCAGTTTGTCCGGCGGCGCCAGGTCCGACTTCGTCATCACCAGCAGCGGTTCCAGGCCGCCGTCGAAGGCCGCGACCAGACAGCGGTCGATCAGGCGCGGGCGCGGCTCGGGGTCGGCGAGGGCGGTGACGACGGCCAGCTGGTCGGCGTTGGCGACGACCACCCGCTCGTAGGGATCGTCGTCGTCGGCGGTACGGCGCAGCAGCGACGTCCGCTCCTCGATGCGCACGATCCGCGCCAGGGTGTCCTTCTTGCCGGACAGGTCGCCGACCAGGGCCACCCGGTCGCCCACCACGGCCGCCTTGCGGCCCAGTTCGCGGGCCTTCATCGCGAGGACCGTACGGTCCTCGACGAGGCAGGTCAGCCGGCCCCGGTCGACGGTGAGGACCATGCCCTCGGCCGCGTCCTCGTGCTTGGGCCGGATGTGCGTGCGCGGCCGGTTGCCCTTGCGGTTGGGGCGGCTGCGGATGTCGTCCTCGTCGGTGTGCTTGCCGTAGCGGCGCATGACCCGTCCCTACTGCCCGAGCATCCCGGTCCACAGGTCGGGGAAGTCGGGCAGCGTCTTCGCCGTCGTCGCCACGTTCTCGATCTGTACGCCGTCGACCGCCAGGCCGATGATCGCACCGGCGGTCGCCATACGGTGGTCCTCATAGGTGTGGAAGATCCCGCCGTGCAGCGCGCGCGGGCGGATGTGCAGGCCGTCGGCCGTCTCGGTGACGTCGCCGCCGAGTTCGTTGATCTCCTTGGTGAGCGCGGCCAGCCGGTCCGTCTCGTGCAGCCGCAGGTGCGCCACCCCGCGCAGCGTGGAGGGGGAGTCCGCGAGGGCGGCCACGGCGGCGATGCCCGGGGTCAGCTCGCCCACCTCGCCGAGGTCCACGTCGATGCCGTGGACGGCGCCGGAGCCGGTGAACTCCAGGCCGTACTCGGTCAGTTCGCAGGAACCGCCCATCTCGGTGAAGATCTCCCGCAGCCGGTCACCCGGCTGGGTGGTCCGGGCCGGCCAGTCCGGGATCAGCACCTTGCCGCCGGTGACCAGGGCGGCCGCCAGGAACGGCTGGGCGTTGGACAGGTCCGGCTCGATCGTCAGGTCCCGGCCGAGCACCGCGCCCGGCGTCACGCGCCACACGTTCGGCTCGCCGCCGGACTCCGGGGTGTCCACCTGGGCGCCGACGGCGCGCAGCATGTCCACCGTCATCCGGATGTGCGGCAGGGACGGCAGGGTCGCGCCGGTGTGCCGGACCTCGACGCCCTGGTTGAAGCGTGGGCCGGACAGCAGCAGCGCCGAGACGAACTGGGACGACGAGGAGGCGTCGATCGACACCGGCCCGCCGTCCAGGGCACCGCCGCCGTGCACGGTCAGCGGCAGCGCGCCCCGGCCGTCGTCGTCGATCCGCGCGCCGAGGGCGCGCAGCGCGTCGATCACGCCGTGCAGGGGACGCTCGTACGACCGCGGGTCGCCGTCGAACCGGATGGGGCCGTCGGCCAGGGCGGCCACCGGCGGCAGGAAGCGCATCACGGTGCCGGCGTTGCCGACGTCCACCGTGGCCGGGCCGTGCAGGCCCGTCGGCAGGACCCGCCAGGCCTCGCCGCTGCCGTTCGGGCCGCCCGCGACGGTGGAGCTGGACGAGACGGTCTCCTCGATCTCGACGCCCATCGCGCGCAGCGCACCCGCCATCAGCAGGGTGTCGCGGGAGCGCAGCGGGCGGCGCAGCCAGCCCGGCTCGGAGGCGAGGGCGGCCAGCACGAGGGCGCGGTTGGTGACCGACTTGGACCCCGGCACGTGGACGGTCGCGTCGACGGCTCCGCTCGCGAGCGGTGCGGGCCAGAGGGCGGTGTGGGCGGTGTTCGGGGCCATGGGGCCACTTTATAAGGAGCGGTCGCCGTCAACCTTCCAGCAGCCAGCGCCCTCCGCCGATCAGCGAGCACACGGACACCGCGTGGAACAGGAACAGCCACAGCCCCGCCGGTACGTGCGTGAGGCGGCCGAGTTGGTCGGCGTCCGAGTCCCCGGCACCCCCGCGGGACCGCTTGGCCTGCAGTTCGAACGCCGGACGCACCCCGCCGAACAGCAGGAACCACACCACCACGTAGGCGAACGCCGCCTGCACCTGCGGCCCCGCCAGCCACGACACCAGTAGGAACGCGCCGCCCGTCACGACGACCGTCAGCACCCCGTACGCGTTCCGGATCATCACCAGCATCACCACCAGCAAGGCCGTCGCCACCCACAGCAGCAGCGTGACGCGCCCGGCGGCGAGCAGGGCCGCGCCGCCCAGACCCAGCAGCGGCGGGGCCGTGTAACCGGCGGCCGCGGTGAGGATCATGCCGAGCCCATGCGGCTTGCCGCGGCTGACGGTGAGGCCGCTGGTGTCGGAGTGCAGGCGGATGCCGGTGAGCTGCCGGCCGGTGAGCAGCGCGACCAGCCCGTGCCCGCCCTCGTGCGCGATGGTGATCGCGTTGCGCGACAGGCGCCACAGCGGATGCGGTACGACGACGGCGAGCGCGGCGGCCAGCGTGACGAGCACCACCCACAGATCGGGGTCGGGCTGGGTGCCGGTGAGACGGTCCCAGAGATCGGGCAGCGCGGTGGCGGCTGTGCTGTCCATGTTCGTCGGTTGCTCCCTGTGCTCCGGACCGAGTCTGGCAGTGTGGCACGTATGTGCGGACGGTATGCATCCAGTCGTAGGCCCGAAGATCTCGCGGGAATCTTCGAGATCGAGAGGTGGGAACCCGAGGAGACCCTGGAACCGGACTACAACGTGGCTCCGACCAAGGAGGTCTACGCCGTTCTGGACCGTCCCCTGAAAGACGCGGACGCCCCGGCTCCGGTTCGCCAGCTGCGCAAGCTGAAGTGGGGGCTCGTCCCCTCCTGGGCCAAGTCGCCCGAGGGCGGCGCCCGGATGATCAACGCGCGCGCGGAGACCGTGCACGAGAAGCCGGCCTACCGTCGTGCCTTCGCCGCCCGGCGCTGCCTCCTCCCCGCCGACGGCTACTACGAGTGGGTCACCGGCCGGCAGGAGCGCGAACTGGAGGTCGAGGGCAAGAAGAAGCGGCCGCGCAAACAGCCGTACTTCGTGCTGCCCGCCGACGGCTCGGTGTTCGCGATGGCCGGGCTGTACGAGTTCTGGCGGGACCGGACCCTGCCCGATGATCATCCGCAGGCCTGGTGGGTGACCTGCTCGGTGATCACCACCGAGGCCGAGCAGACCCCGCTGGCCATCGCCCCCGCCGACGGCCCGCACGCCCTGGCGGACATCCACCCCCGGATGCCGCTGATGCTCACCCCGGACCGCTGGGACGCCTGGCTCGACCCCTCCCGCACCGACCCCGACGACCTGCGCGAACTGCTGGCCCCGCCCCCGCCCGGCCTGATGCGCGCCTTCCCGGTGTCCACGGCCGTCAGCAACGTCCGCAACAACGGCCCGGAGCTGATGAACGAGCTGACGGCACCGGAAGTCGGCACACTGTTCTGACGTGACAGACGTGACAGAAGAAGCCGCCGGGACCAGCGTGACAACGGAAACCGCGGACACCGACGCCGGAACCGCCCGCATCACCTGGCACCGGGCGGAGAAGGCCCGCCTCGTGCTAGCCGTCAGCCACGGCGCCGGCGGCGGCATCGAGGCCCGCGACCTCCAGGCCCTCGCCCGGACCCTCCCCGCGCACGGCGTGAGCGTCGCCCTCGTGGAACAGCCCTGGCGGGTCGCCGGCAAGAAGGTCGCACCCGCACCGAAGACCCTCGACACCGGCTGGCGCGGCATTTGGCCCGCGCTCGCCCGGCCGGGCCTGCCGGTGATCTCCGGTGGCCGCAGCGCCGGCGCCCGCGTCGCCTGCCGTACGGCCGGCGAACTCGGCGCCCACGCGGTGCTCGCCCTGAGCTTCCCGCTGCACCCGCCCGGCAAGCCGGAGAAGTCCCGCGCCGACGAGCTGCTCGGGGCAGGGGTGCCCACCCTGGTCGTCCAGGGCGGCAACGACCCCTTCGGCAGGCCGGACGAGTTCCCCGACGGACGGTTCGAGCTCACCGAGGTGCCGTACGGCGATCACGGCTTCACCGTCCCCAAGCGCGCGGAGATCACCCAGGACCGGGCCCTGGACCTCGTCACGGACGCCGTCACGCAGTGGATCGCGTCACTCGGGTAGCCCCCGGGAATGCCGGGCGGCGGCACGCTGTTGTGGCGGACAAGACGTGCTGAGGCACCGGCACCGACGTCGTAGGAGAGGAAGTCCGCCGCATGGGTTCGACCGCCTGCCCGCCCGTCACCCGCCACCACCCCGTGGACGGGCTACGCCCGGCGGCGCCTGATTCGCCCCGCAGCAGCCGTACCGACCTGGACTGGACGGTGCTGCACGCGGCCAAGACCGCGCCTATTCGAGGGGCGGCGGGGACGGATCGTCGTCTATCCTCCGATTCGAGTGGGGTCGGCTTCGGTCCCACGACCACACTGGAGGAGGTGGGTCCGGTTCCCGGTACCGACGCAGGGACCGACAACGGCCAGGCGGAGCTGCCCGAGGGCCGGGGCGACAGCCCGGAGTCGAGCGCGGAGCGCACCGCGCGCTTCGAACGGGACGCGCTCGAATTCCTCGACCAGATGTACTCGGCCGCGCTGCGCATGACGCGCAACCCGGCCGACGCCGAGGACCTGGTGCAGGAGACCTACGCCAAGGCGTACGCGTCCTTCCACCAGTTCCGCGAGGGCACCAACCTCAAGGCGTGGCTGTACCGGATCCTGACCAACACCTTCATCAACTCCTACCGCAAGAAGCAGCGCGAGCCCCAGCGCAGCGCGGCGGAGGAGATCGAGGACTGGCAGCTCGCGCGTGCCGAGTCGCACATGTCGACGGGTCTGCGCTCCGCCGAGTCGCAGGCGCTGGACCACCTGCCCGACTCGGACGTGAAGGAAGCGCTGCAGGCGATCCCCGAGGAGTTCCGCATCGCCGTCTACCTCGCGGACGTAGAGGGCTTTGCGTACAAGGAGATCGCGGACATCATGGGGACACCCATCGGTACGGTGATGTCCCGGCTGCACCGGGGCCGCCGCCAGCTGCGCGGCATGCTGGAGGACTACGCCCGTGAGCGCGGACTGGTCCCGGCCGGCGCGGGAGAGTCGAACGAAGCGAAAGGCTCGGGCTCATGAGCTGCGGAGAGCCGCACGAGACGGACTGCAGTGAGGTCCTCGACCATCTGTACGAGTTCCTCGACAGCGAGATGCCGGACGTCGATCGCGACAAGTTCCAGCACCACTTCGAGGAATGCTCGCCGTGCCTGGAGAAGTACGGCCTGGAGCAGGCCGTGAAGAAGCTGGTCAAGCGCTGCTGCGGGCACGACGACGTACCGGCCGACCTGCGCGCCAAGGTCATGGGGCGGCTCGACCTGATCCGCTCCGGCCAGGCCGTGCCGGACCACGACGTGACGGCCACACCCCAGGAGTCCTGAGCGCCGCTCCGGGAGTCCTGAGCGACCCCAGCCGGGGCCCCGCACGGGGACCCGTCACCCGAATGCGCTAATCCTCGGCTCATACGCCCCGCACCCCCGGTTCCCGTCCTAGGCTCCGAGCCTGACAGGCACGGTCGGGGGAGGTGCGATGGAGGCGGTTCCGGCACGCGCGCGCGCCTACGTGGCCTGTGTCGCCCTGCCGGCCGGCTGCTGCCTGTGGCCGCTCCCGGGCACCCACACGCGCTGGTGGGCGCTCGCGCTGCTCGCCGCGCTGTACGCGGCCTGCGAACACGTCGTACGACGCCGCGCCGGCGGCACGTTCTACCCCGTCCTGCTCGCCGGAGCCTTCCTGCTGCCCCCGCCGGCCGCCGCCCTCGTCCCGCTGCCCGCCGCCCTGCTCCCGCCGGCCGGACCCCGCGAGGCGCCCGTGCGGCGGGTGTGGCGGACCGCCGAACAGGTGCTCGCCGTCTGGGCCGCAGCCCGGGTGCACTGGGCGCTCGGCGGCCGGGACGCCGTCGTCGCGCCCGCCTTCCCGTACGTCCTCGTGCCCGCCGGCGCGGCCGTCCTCGCCTTCTGCCTGGTGCTCGCCGCACTCGACGGCGGCATCCTCGTGCTCGCCGTCGGCGTGCCGGCCCGGCGGGCCTGGCGCGGACTGCTCTCCCGCTCCCTCGCCCCGGTCGCCGTGCACGGACTCGCCGGACTGATGATGGCCGTGCTCTGGCGCAGCCCCTACGGCCCGGTCTCCGCGCTGCTCGTGTTGCTGCCGATGTGCGTCTCCTGCTGGGTGTTCGCCCAGTACCACCGCGAACGCGCCGCCCACCAGGCCACCATCCGCGCACTCGTCCAGGCCGTCGACATCAAGGACGGCTACACCCGCGGCCACAGCGAACGCGTCGGCCACGCCTCCGTGCTGATCGCCCGCGAACTCGGCATGGACGGCGAACGCGTCGAAGTGCTCCGCTTCGCCGGCATCCTGCACGACGTCGGGAAGCTCGGCGTGCCCACCCGGCTGCTCCGCAAGAACGGGCCGCTCACCCCCGAGGAACGGCGGATCATCGAACTCCACCCCGAGTACGGCCACGAGATGGTGCGCGGCATCTCCTTCCTCGGCGAGGCCCGCGCGGCGATCCTGCACCACCACGAACGGCTCGACGGCAGCGGCTACCCGTACGGCCTCGTCGGCACCCAGATCCCCGAGTGCGCCCGGATCGTCGCCGTCGCCGACGTCTTCGACGCCATGACCTCCACCCGCTCCTACAGCCGCGCCCGGCCCGTCGAGACGGCGCTCGCCGAACTGGAGCGGTGCGCCGGGACCCAGTTCGACCCGCGCGTGGTCACCGCCCTCACCCGCGCCCTCGACCGGTACGGCTGGCACCCCGCCGTCACCGCCGACGAGCCGCCGGGCGCCGTTCCCGCGGCGCGCGCGGACACCAGCACCACCGGGGCACCCCGGTGACGCCGCTGCGGCTCATCCACGCCTGCGCCGCGCTCACGGCCGCCGCCTGCCTCGCCGCCGTCCTGTGGTGCGGCGTCGAGCAGGGCGGCATCGCGCTCGCCTTCGGCGTGCTCATCGCCGTCGGCGAGCTGACCCGCTGGACCGGGGACCGGCCCCGTCAGGCCGCGCCCCTCGGCACCGCCGGCTCGCTGTCGTACGCGCTGCTGGGCGCCGACGCCGGACAGCCCACCCTGCACGGCGCGACCCAGGTGGTCACTGTCGTCCTCGCCGCCTCCCTGCTCGGCAGCGTGCCGCACATCTGGCGCGGCAGCAGCCCGACCCTCGACCATCTCGCCCGCCGCGTCCTCACCGTCGGCTTCGCCGCCGTCTGCTTCCAACCCCTCTACAACCGGGGCGGGTTCGACCGCTGGAGCGGTCACGCCTACGCCCTGCTGCTCGTCGCGCTCCTGCTGCTCACCGCCCTGTGCGACGCCGTGCTCGCCGCCGCCCTCGCCCACTCCCGCACGCGCTGGCCGTTCCTCCCGCTGCTCCGCGACGAACTGCGCGGGCTGTACGGCATCGGGTCCGCCGTGTGCGCCACCGGCGCCGTCATCGCGCTCGGGGTCGCCGTCGTCGGCCTCTGGGCCCTGCCAGTGTTCTGCCTGCCCCTGCTGCTCACCCAGCTGTCGATCCGCCGGTACGCCGCCGTACGCGCCACCTACCGGCAGACCATCGCGTCCCTCGCGCGGGCCACCGAGATAGCCGGCTACACCCCCACCGGGCACGCCCGCCGCGTCGCCGCCCTCGGCCTGGCCGTCGGCCGGGACCTGGGCCTGAGCCGGCCCGAACTGACCGTCCTGGAGTACGCGGCCCTCATGCACGACATCGGCCAGCTCAGCCTCCTCGACCCGGTCCCGGCCGGGGCCACCGCCGGCCTCCCGGCGCAGGAGCAGCGCCGCATCGCGCTCCTCGGCGGCGCGGTCGTACGGCAGACCGGGGTGGACGCCGAGGTCGCCGTCGTCGTGGAGCGGCAGGCCGACCCCTACCGGGAGCAGCCGGTCGCCGCGCGGATCGTGCGCGCGGTGAACGCCTACGAGGAGAAGGCCCGCGACGCCGACCCCGAGGGACCCCTGACGGCCCTGGAGGAGCTGCGCCTGGCCACCGCCGCGGATTACGCTCCGGACGTCGTGGACGCACTGGCCCGCGTCCTCGCCCGGGACCGGCTGACCATGCCGCGGGCGGGGTAGTCCCATGGGAGCAGGCACGGTGGCCCGTGGGAGCAGGCTGGGTAACCCATGGGTAATGAGCGCCCGTCCCGTCGTACGTGGTTGGATGCGAGGGAGATGGTGTTCGGGGGCACAAGCCAGCCCAAGGTGTGGAAACTGGAACTGGCAGGCGGGAATCGTGAGGATCTTCGGCAAGGGACGGCACCGGCCCTCCGCCTCCTGGCGGCAGGCCACCGACCGGGCGTTCACGCTCATCGGCGACGGCCGGTACGAGGACGCGGGCGAGCTGCTGACCCGCGCCGCCGACCTGGAACCCTGGCTGTCGGAGTCCTGGTTCAACCTGGCGCTGCTGCACAAGTTCCGGCACGACTGGGAGCAGGCGCGCGCCGCCGGACTGCGCGCGGTCGCTCTGCTCGACCGGGAGGCCGGCGCCCCCGACTGGTGGAACGTGGGCATCGCCGCGACCGCCCTGCAGGACTGGCCGCTGGCCCGCCGCGCCTGGCAGGCGTACGGCCTCAAGGTGCCCGGTGGGACCACCGCGCCCGGTGAGCCCCTCGGCATGGACCTGGGCAGCGCGGCCGTACGGCTGTCCCCGGAGGGCGAGGCCGAGGTCGTGTGGGGCCGCAGGCTGGACCCCGCGCGGATGGAGGTGCTGTCCATCCCGCTGCCCTCCTCCGGGCGCCGCTGGGGAGAGGTCGTGCTGCACGACGGGGTCCCGCACGGCGAGCGCACGACGTCCGCCGGGCACACCTACCCGGTGTTCGACGAGATCGAGCTGTGGGCGCCCTCGCCCGTGCCGACCTGGGTGGTGCTGCTGGAGGCGGCGACCGAGGCGGACCGCGACGCGCTGGAGCAGCTGGCGGCCGACGCCGGGTTCGCGGCGGAGGACTGGTCGTCCTCGGTGCGGCTGCTGTGCCGGATGTGCAGCGAGTCCCGGATGCCGTCGGACGAGGGCGACGGGGTGCACCTGGACCCCCACGACCACAGTGAGCCGGGGCATCCGGGGCCGCTGGGGCACCGCACGGACGGGCAGCTGTGGGTTCCTGAGCGGGAGTGCGGGGTGGCTGCGCCGGCTTCGCTGGTTCGGGGGTTGCTGGATGGGTGGGTGGCGGATAGTCCTGACTCCCGGGACTGGCGGGATCTCGAAGAGGTTTGCTGAGCTTTCGATGCCGGGTGCGGCGCCGTCGTGGTTGGTCGCGCCCACGCGGCGGAGCCGCACATCGGCACAGTCCCGCGCCCCTATGGGGCGCGTCCACGTACCCTGTATCAGCAACTTCACCTCGTTTTTTGTGCAGGAAGGCGTACGTCGGTCATGGCGCAGCAGGACACCGATCAGCAGCACGTGGGCGTGCTCCCCGTGGATGACGAGGGGTACGTCGTCGACACGGAGGACTGCGAGGAGCGCGAGGCCGGCTGGCGGGAGCGTGGCACCTCGCGGCCGATCACGGTCGTCGGCAACCCGGTGCTGCACACGGAGTGCGGGGACGTCACCGAGTTCGGCGAGGAGCTTCAGCAGCTGGTCGCCGACATGTTCGCCAGCCAGCGCACCGCCGAGGGCGTGGGTCTGGCCGCCAACCAGATCGGCGTCGGTCTGAAGGTCTTCGTCTACGACTGCCAGGACGACAACGGCGCCCGGCACGTCGGCGTGGTCTGCAACCCCAGGCTGGTCGACCTGCCGGCCGAGCGGCGCAGCCTCGACGACAGCAACGAGGGCTGCCTGTCCGTCCCGACGGCGTACGCCCCGCTCGCGCGTCCCGACTACGCCGAGGTGACCGGCCAGGATGAGAAGGGCAACCCGGTCAAGGTGCGCGGCACCGGGTACTTCGCGCGCTGTTTGCAGCACGAGACCGACCACCTCTACGGCTACCTGTACATCGACCGGCTGTCCAAGCGCGACCGCAAGGACGCGCTGCGGCAGATGGCCGAGAACGAGCCACGCTACCCCGTGGTCGCCAACGACTAGCGGACACGTGTGACGCCGGGGCGCCCGGCCGGGATCCCTCCCGGCCGGGCGCCTTCGTACTGCCGGGCCGGGCGGGTCAGTTCCGTACCCCTGGGGCTCGTTAATCAGTCACACAAGGGGGGTTTCTCGGCACCTTGGGGTAGTGAGTGGAGCAAATCCGTTCCCAGACCGGTCAGTTGTGGTGCTGAATGTAAGTGCGGGGATACGCAACGCGCACGTCCGGCACAGCGGTAGGGGTGTGCGCTCCTGGCGGCTGAGAGGGGTTTGTACGTGCATGCTTTCCCACACGGCACCACATCGACGCCTACGACGGCGGTAGTCCCACCCTCGCTGGCACTCCCGGTGATCGAGTCCGCCTTTCCTCGGCAACTGCACCCGTATTGGCCCAAGTTGCAGGAGAAGACCCGGCTGTGGCTGCTCGAAAAGCGGCTCATGCCGGCGGACAAGGTGGAGGAATATGCCGACGGTCTGTGCTACACGGACCTCATGGCGGGGTACTACCTGGGCGCCCCCGACGACGTCCTGCAGGCCATCGCCGACTACAGCGCCTGGTTCTTCGTCTGGGACGACCGGCACGACCGCGACATCGTGCACGGCCGGGCGGCGGACTGGCGGCGGCTCAGGTACCGGCTGCACACCGCGCTCGACGCCCCCCGGCACCACCTGCGCCACCCGGACCCGCTGGTCGCCGGGTTCGCGGACGGCGTGCTGCGGCTGTACGGCTTCCTGCCGCACACCTGGGGCCGCCGCTTCGCCCGGCACTTCCACGCGGTGATCGAGGCGTACGACCGCGAGTTCCGCAACCGCGTCGAGGGCTACATACCCGGAGTCGAGGAATACCTCGCCCTGCGGCGCCTGACCTTCGCGCACTGGATATGGACGGACCTGCTGGAGCCGAGCGCCGGGTGCGAACTCCCGGACGCCGTGCGGAAACACCCGGCATATCGCCGTCCGGCGTTGCTCAGCCAGGAATTCGCCGCCTGGTACAACGACCTCTGCTCGCTGCCGAAGGAAATAGCGGGCGACGAGGTGCACAATCTCGGAATCAGCCTCGTCACCCATGAGGGAATGACCCTGGAAGAAGCCGTGGACGCGGTACGGCGCCGGGTCGAGGAATGCATCAGCGAATTCCTGGACGCGGAACAGGACGCGTTACTCTTCGCCGACCGTCTCGCCGACGGCACGGTGTACGGAAAGGAACTGAGCGCCGCCGTGCGCGCCTGCGTCGGCAATATGCGGAACTGGTTCAGCTCCGTCTACTGGTTCCACCACGAGTCCGGCCGGTACATGGTCGACAGCTGGGACGACCGGTCCACGCCCCCGTACGTCAACAACGAAGCGGCAGGTGAGAAATGACCGTCGAGTCTGTGAAGCCCGTGACCGAGGAGACGTGCGCACCGCGGGAGGCGCCCCTCGCGGGCGGCGCGGTGCCGGTCCTCGGACACGGCCTGAAACTGGTCCGCGACCCGCTCGCCTTCATGTCCGGGCTGCGGGAGCACGGGGACGTCGTGCGCCTGAAACTCGGCCCCAAGACGGTGTACGCGGTCACCACGCCGGAGCTGACCGGCGCGCTCGCGCTCAGCACCGATTACAAGATCGACGGACCGCTGTGGGAGTCGCTGGAGGGCCTGCTCGGCAAGGAGGGCGTGGCCACCGCCAACGGGCCGCGCCACCGGCGCCAGCGGCGCACCATCCAGCCGGCGTTCCGGCAGGACGCGATCCCCGCGTACGGGCCGGTCATGGAGGAGGAGGCGCACGCGCTGACCGAGCGCTGGCGGCCGGGGGAGACCATCGACTGCACCTCCGAGTCGTTCCGGGTCGCCGTGCGGATCGCGGCCCGCTGCCTGCTGCGCGGCGAGTACATGGACGAGCGGGCCGAGCGGCTGAGCGTCGACCTCGCGACCGTCTTCCGCGGGATGTACCGCCGGATGGTGATCCCGCTCGGGCCGCTGTACCGGCTGCCGTTCCCGGCCAACCGCGAATTCAACCGGGCACTGGCCGATTTGCATCTGCTGGTCGACGAGATCGTCGCCGAGCGCAGGGCATCTGGTCAAAAGCCGGACGATTTGCTGACGGCATTGCTGGCGGCGAAGGACGACAATGGCGAGCCCATCGGGGAACAGGAGATCCACGACCAGGTGGTCGCGATACTCACCCCGGGAAGCGAAACAGTCGCCTCCACGATCATGTGGCTGCTGGAGGTGCTCGCGGCACATCCTGAACACGCCGAGAAGGTGCGCGCCGAGGTCGAATCCGTGACCGGCGGCCAACCCGTCGGATTCGAGCACGTGCGCCGGCTCACGCACACCAACAATGTCGTCGTCGAGGCGATGCGGTTGCGTCCCGCCGTATGGATTCTCACGCGGCGGGCGGTGACCGACACCGCGCTCGGTGGCTATCGCATTCCGGCCGGGGCGGACATCGTCTACAGCCCGTACGCCGTCCAGCGCGACCCCCGCTCGTACGCCCGCCACCTCGACTTCGACCCGGACCGCTGGCTGCCCGAGCGGGCGGGGGAGGTGCCGAAGTACGCGATGAGCCCGTTCAGCGTGGGCAACCGCAAGTGCCCCAGCGACCACTTCTCGATGACCCAGCTGAGCCTGATCACCGCGGCGGTCTCGGCGAAGTACCGGTTCGAGCAGGTCGGCGGATCGAACGACAGCACCCGGGTGGGCATCACGCTGCGGCCGCACAAGCTGCTGCTGACGGCGCGGCCCTGGTAGGCGCCCATGCCCGCCGGCGCGTGTTCAGGCGGCCCGCGGGCCCCGGAACGCGCGCCGGTAGGCCTGCGGGGTGGTGCCGAGCACGCCGACGAAGTGGTGGCGCAGCGCGGCCGCCGTACCGAAGCCGGTCCGCCCGGCGATCGCGTCCACGGTCTCGTCCGTCCGCTCCAGCAACTCCTGCGCCAGCAGCACCCGCTGGCGCAGGATCCAGCGGTACGGGGTGGTCCCCGTCTCCTGCTGGAACCGGCGGGCGAAGGTGCGCGGGGCCATGTGGGCGCGGGCGGCCAACTGGTCGACGGTGACCTCCTGGTCGAGGTTCCCCTCCATCCAGGCGAGCACCTCCCCGACGGTGTCGCACGGCCCCTTGGGTAGCGGCCGCTCGATGTACTGCGCCTGCCCGCCGTCCCGGTGCGGCGGTACGACCATCCGCCGGGCGATCTTGTTGGCCACCTCCGGGCCCTGCTCCTTGCGCACCAGGTGCAGACAGGCGTCGATCCCGGCGGCGGTGCCGGCGGACGTGATCACCGGGTCCTCGTCGACGTACAGCACGTCCGGCTCGACCTCGACCCGCGGGAAGCGCCGGGCGAGCTGTTCGGCGTGGTGCCAGTGCACCGCGCAGCGCCGCCCGTCCAGCAGGCCGGCGGCGGCCAGCACGAACACCCCGGAGCAGACGCTGAGCACCCGCGCCCCGCGGCCGACGGCCCGCCGCAGCGCGTCCAGCATCTCCTCCGGGTACTCCCGCGTCGCGTACGTGTCACCGGCCGGCACCGCGATCAGATCGGCCTCCTCCAGCCGCTCCAGTCCGTGCGGCGTGTGCACGGTGAACCCGCAGTGAGTGCCCAGGGCGGGGCCCTCGGCACTCACCACGGCGAAGTCGTACACCGGCAGCCCCTCGTCGCTCCGGTCGATCCCGAACACCTCGCACACCACACCCAGCTCGAACGGGTGCACCCCGTCCAGCAGCACCGCGGCCACGTTCTTCAGCATGCCCCCAGTGTGCCCCACTGCTGGCAGTTATTCGATGGTGTACGGCAGTCCTGCCACTCCCCGTCGGAGGCGTCCCGCACGACAGTGGTGTCCATGAACGGAAACCAGATCCAGGCCCTCGTCGGAATGCTCGCCACCTTCGCCCTCCTGGCCTTCATCGCCCTCCCCTCCTTCCTCGGCCTCCTGCACGAGAAGCGCATCGACCGCGAACTGAGGGAGGCACAGGAGAGGCACGGCGGCGAGCCCCGGCACCCTGAGCAGCAGAAGGCTCAGAAGTCCTCGTCCAGGTCGACCGTCCCCTCGACCGCCACCTGGTACGCGGAGGGGCGGCGTTCGAAGAAGTTGGTCAGTTCTTGAACGCCCTGCAGCTCCATGAAGGAGAAGGGGTTCTCCGAGCCGTACACCGGGGGGAAGCCGAGGCGGGTGAGGCGCTGGTCGGCGACGCACTCCAGGTACTGGCGCATCGAGTCGGTGTTCATGCCGGGCAGGCCGTCGCCGCACAGGTCGCGGGCGAACTGCAGCTCCGCCTCGACGGCTTCCCGGAGCATGTCGGTGACCTGCTGCTGGAGCCGGTCGTCGAACAGGTCAGGCTCCTCCTTGCGGACCGTGTCGACCACGTCGAAGGCGAAGCTCATGTGCATGGTCTCGTCGCGGAACACCCAGTTGGTGCCCGTGGCGAGGCCGTGCAGCAGACCCCGGCTGCGGAACCAGTAGACGTACGCGAAGGCGCCGTAGAAGAACAGGCCCTCGATGCACGCGGCGAAGCAGATGAGGTTGAGCAGGAAGCGGCGGCGGTCCGCCTTCGACTCCAGGCGGTCGATCTTCTCGACCGAGTCCATCCACGTGAAGCAGAACTCCGCCTTCTCGCGGATGGACGGGATGTTCTCCACGGCCGCGAACGCGGCGGCCCGGTCCTCCGGGTCGGGGAGGTACGTGTCGAGCAGCGTCAGATAGAACTGGACGTGCACGGCCTCCTCGAAGAGCTGGCGGGAGAGGTAGAGCCGCGCCTCGGGGGAGTTGATGTGCTTGTACAGGGTCAGCACGAGGTTGTTCGCGACGATCGAGTCGCCCGTCGCGAAGAACGCCACCAGACGGCCGATCAGATGCTGTTCGGCGGGCGTCATCTTCGCCAGGTCGGCCACGTCCGAGTGGAGGTCGACCTCCTCCACGTGCCAGGTGTTCTTGATGGCGTCCCGGTAGCGCTCGTAGAAGTCCGGGTAGCGCATGGGGCGCAGCGTCAGCTCGAAGCCCGGGTCGAGCAGGTTCGTGTTGCGGGAAGTCATTACTGGCAGGCCTCGCAGGACTCGGGGTTTTCCAGGGAACAGGCGACCGCCTCGGGGTCGGCGGCCTGCTGCACGGGCACGGTCGCCCGCGCGGCCCGGGCGATGCGCGTCGCCGGGCGGGAACGCAGGTAGTACGTCGTCTTCAGGCCCTGTTTCCAGGCGTACGCGTACATCGAGGAGAGCTTGCCGATCGTCGGCGTCTGAAGGAACAGGTTCAGGGACTGCGCCTGGTCCAGATACGGGGTGCGGGCCGCGGCCATGTCGATCAGGCCGCGCTGCGGGATCTCCCACGCCGTGCGGTACAGCCGCCGCACGTCCTCGGGGATCCACGCGAAGTCCTGCACCGAGCCGTTCGCCTCGCGCAGCGCCTCCCGGGTGCGGGCGTCCCAGACGCCGAGGTCCTTCAGGTCCCGCACCAGGTAGGAGTTGACCTGCAGGAACTCACCCGACAGCGTCTCGCGTTTGAACAGGTTGGACACCTGCGGCTCGATGCACTCGTACACGCCCGCGATGGAGGCGATCGTCGCGGTGGGCGCGATCGCGAGGAGCAGCGAGTTGCGCAGACCGACCCGCGCGATCCGCTCGCGCAGCGCCGCCCAGCGCTCCGGCCAGGTCCGCTCGGTGTCGTAGTGGTCGGGGTGCAGGACCCCGCGGGCGGTACGGGTCCTGTCCCAGGCCGGGAGCGGGCCGTTGCGCTCGGCGAGGTCGGCGGACGCCTCGTACGCGGCGAGCATGATCCGCTCCGCGATCCGGGTGGACAGCGCCCGCGCCTCGGGGGAGTCGAAGGGCAGACGCAGCTTGAAGAAGACGTCCTGGAGGCCCATCGCGCCGAGGCCGACCGGACGCCAGCGCGCGTTCGAGCGGCCCGCCTGCTCGGTCGGGTAGAAGTTGATGTCGACGACCCGGTCGAGGAAGGTGACGGCCGTGCGGACCGTCTCGTCCAGCCGCGCCCAGTCGATGTCCCCGCCGGCCACGAACGCGCCCAGGTTCACCGAACCCAGGTTGCAGACCGCCGTCTCCCCGTCGTCGGTGACCTCCAGGATCTCCGTGCACAGGTTGGAGGAGTGGATGACGTGGCCCGGCTCGGCCGTCTGGTTGGCGGTGCGGTTGGCGGCGTCCTTGAACGTCATCCAGCCGTTGCCGGTCTGCGCGAGCGTCCGCATCATGCGGCCGTACAGCTCACGGGCCGGCATGGTCTTCTTCGCGAGCCCCTTCGCCTCGGCCGCGCGGTAGGCCGCGTCGAACTCCGCACCCCACAGGTCGACCAGCTCCGGAACGTCCGCCGGGGAGAACAGCGACCAGGGCCCGTCGGCGTCCACCCGGCGCATGAACTCGTCCGGCACCCAGTGCGCGAGGTTCAGGTTGTGCGTACGGCGGGCGTCCTCACCGGTGTTGTCCCGCAGCTCCAGGAACTCCTCGATGTCGGAGTGCCAGGTCTCCAGGTATACCGCCGCCGCGCCCTTGCGCCGGCCGCCCTGGTTCACCGCGGCCACGGAGGCGTCGAGGGTCTTCAGGAACGGCACGATCCCGTTGGAGTGCCCGTTGGTGCCCCGGATCAGCGAACCCCGCGAACGGATCCGGGAGTACGACAGCCCGATGCCGCCGGCGTGCTTGGAGAGGCGGGCGACCTGGTGGTAGCGGTCGTAGATGGAGTCCAGTTCGTCCAGCGGGGAGTCGAGGAGGTAGCACGACGACATCTGGGGGTGCCGGGTGCCGGAGTTGAACAGAGTGGGGGAGGAGGGCAGGTAGTCGAGGCGGCTCATGAGGCCGTAGAGCGCGGCGACCTCGTCCACCGACCGGGCCGTGTCGTCCTCGGCCAGCCCGCTCGCCACGCGCAGCATGAAGTGCTGGGGCGTCTCGATGACGCGCCGGGTGATCGGGTGCCGGAGCAGGTAGCGGCTGTGCAGGGTGCGCAGGCCGAAGTAGCCGAACCGGTCGTCGGCGGCCGGGTCGGCCAGCGCGTCCAGCCGCTGGGCGTGCAGCCGCACGAACTCGGCGGTGCGGTCGGCGATGAGCCCCTCGCGGTGACCGACGGCCACGGACCCGGTGAAGGAGGTCACGCCCTGCGAGGCGGCCTCGGCGCGGATCGCGAGGGTCAGCAGCCTGGCCGCCAGCTTCGAGTAGGCGGGGTCCTCGGAGATGAGGCCGGCGGCGGCCTCCGTGGCCAGCTCCCGCAACTCCGCCTCGTCCGCGTGCGCCGACCGGCCGCGCAGCGCGGCGGCGGCGACCCGGCCGGGGTCGGCGTCGGGGAGGTCGGCGGTCAGCTCGGTCAGGGTCCGCAGCAGCGCGGCACCGGGACCGTCGGTCTTCAGTTCGGTGACTGAAGCCGGGTCGGCTGGCGCGATGGTCACGTGGGGCTCTCCCTCGCTCGGCACGGGGCTTTGCGGAGGGCAAGGGGCAGCGCGAGCGCGCACGGCGCCGCGTCCGCCGGCCCACTCCACGAGGCCCGGACGACTCTGGACACCCGGACCGGACGGACCGGGCGCGCTGTCGGCAGGTCCTCGGACTGACTCCTGCGCGCGGCCTTCCTACGGAACAGACACGCACAAGTACACCGTTGCGGGACAGTTCCGGATTCGCACCGGATTCCCCTGCGGCGACAGCGAGCATGAGCATACATCTTGTGCCGGGCTGTGGTGTCACCCCCAGATGTTGTGTTGCACCGGCTTCATAGCGTCAACTTGTAGGTGAGGAGCGTGAAGTCGTCCAGGTGCGGCACGGGATTCCAGTCCCGCTCGGGTGTGCGTACGAAGCCCAGACGTTCGTAGATGCGGTGCGCGGTGTGCATGGCCCGCTGGGTCGACAGCACGACGGCCGTGCAGCCGGGGATGGCCCTCGCCCGGTCCAGGCAGGCACGCACCAGCGCCTCGCCGGCGCCCCGGCCGCGCGCCTCGGCGGCGACGGCGAGCGCCCTGATCTCGGCCTCGCCGGGGCGCGCGATGTCGGCGACGGGTCCTCCGGACGGGACGAAGGCGATGCCGCCGAGGAGGTGGTCGCCGGCGACGGCGACGAGGACCTCGGCGTGGGCCGCGCGGGCCGCCACGTCCTTGAGCACCGGCAGGTACGGGTCGCTCTCGCCGTAGTCGAGGAGGCCGTCGTCCAGGTAGGCGCGGCCGGTGATCTCTCCGAGAGCTGCGTATTCGGTTGGATCGGCGGGGCGGATCTGTATGTCCATGCCGGTCAGTGTGTACGACAGTGGGCCGCCGTCGCTGGTGCGTTTCGGCGGCCCGCTGCGGGTCGTTCTGGGCTGGTCGCGCCCACGCGGCGGAGCCGCACATTGATACGGCCCCGCGCCCCTTGGGGCGCGTTCGCGTGGGCGCTGCTCAAGAAGGGGCCGTCAGTGACCGGCACCCGCCGTGGCCGGGGGGAGTTCTACCTGGACTCCGGCGTCGCCCGCGTCGGCCGTGTAGTCGTCGGGGGTGGTCTCGTCGATGCCCGCCGGGGCGTTCACGGCCCTCAGGACGAAGGTGAGGATCACCGTGACGGCGACGTTGAGGACGAACGCGGTGAGGGCGATGTACCCCATCTCTCCGATACCCGGAATCTTCGCCGCGGAGCCGCCGAAGTGCGCCTGTGTCGGCGAGGCGACCCCGTACGCGGCGACCGTGCCGTAGACCATGCCGACCGCCCAGCCGGCCAGCAGCGCCCAGCGGTGGAACCAGCGGGTGAACAGGCCGCCGACCAGGGCCGGGAAGGTCTGCAGGATCCAGATGCCGCCCAGCAGCTGGAAGTTGATGGCGACCGTCTTGTCCATGGTGAGGACGAAGACCAGCGCGCCCAGCTTCACCAGCAGCGACACGATCTTGGAGACCTGGGCCTCCTGCCTGGGCGTGGCGTCCGGCTTGATGAAGTCCTTGTAGATGTTGCGGGTGAACAGGTTCGCGGCCGCGATGGACATGATGGCCGCCGGCACCAGCGCGCCGATGCCGATCGCCGCGAAGGCCACGCCCGCGAACCAGTCCGGGAACATGTTCTCGAACAGCTGCGGGATCGCCAGCTGCCCGTTGGTCACCTTCACCCCGGCCGCGATCGCCATGAAGCCCAGCAGGGCCAGCAGGCCCAGCATCAGCGAGTACAGGGGCAGGATCGTGGTGTTGCGCCGGATCACCTCGCGGCTGCGCGAGGACAGCGTCGCGGTGATCGAGTGCGGGTACATGAACAGGGCCAGCGCGGAGCCGACCGCCAGCGTGGCGTACGTCCACTGCTTGTCCGCGCCCGGCACGAGACCGCCCGCGCCCGTCGTCGTGAACTTGTGGTTCGCCGCGGCGAAGATGTCGTCGAACCCGCCCAGCTTGATGGGGATGTAGATGATGGCCACCGCGATGACGATGTAGATCAGCGCGTCCTTGACGAACGCGATGAGCGCGGGGGCGCGCAGCCCGGAGGAGTAGGTGTACGCGGCCAGCACCGCGAACGCGATGAGCAGCGGCAGGTCCTTCACGAACCCGTTGGCGTGCGCCCCGCCGCCGACGCCCATGACGTCCAGCACGGCCTGGATGCCGACGAGTTGGAGGGCGATGTACGGCATGGTGGCGAGGATGCCGGTGACGGCGACCGCCAGCGACAGGCTCTTGGAGCCGAACCGGCCGCGCACGAAGTCCGAGGTGGTCACGTAGCCGTGCCGGTGCGAGACCGACCACAGCCGGGGCAGGAAGGTGAAGATCAGCGGGTACACCAGGATCGTGTACGGCACCGCGAAGAAGCCGGCCGCGCCCGCCGCGTAGATGGCGGCCGGTACGGCGACGAAGGTGTACGCCGTGTAGAGGTCGCCGCCGAGCAGGAACCAGGTGACCCAGGTGCCGAACGACCGTCCGCCCAGGCCCCATTCGTCCAGGGAGTGCTCGTTGTCGGCCTTGCGCCAGCGGGCGGCCAGGAAGCCCATGACGGTGACGGCCACGAAGAAGAAGATGAAGACGCCGAGAGCGACGCCGTTGACCCCGGTCTTCATTCCGCCGCACCGCCCTTCCGCGAGGTGCGGGCGCGCTGGTCACGCTGCCACAGCTGGTAGGCCAGCATGGTCAGGGCGGTCGCGATGATCACCCACAGCATCTGGTACCAGTAGAAGAACGGGATACCGATGAACGCCGGGTCGCTCTTGGCGTACGAGCCGACCCACATCATCGCCACGAACGGTGCGCACAGGCACAGGGCGATGATCACGCGCACCGGCGTGACCACCGCTGGTTTCACTTCACTTGACTCCGGCATGCGGCCGCTCCGTCCCCTTTGCCGATCAGGTGTAATGCGCAGGCAATGTAAGCGACGGTTTCCGCCCCGGGGAAGGCCCGTGGAAACAGCGAATCCGGCAGGCGGCTTCACGATGACCGGGGCGGATGGTTCCGTCCCTCATGAGTTGCCGTACTGCCGGATTCGGTTGACAGCGGATGCGCGGTCGCCCGCCGATGCCGTTCCAGGGGTTCCCCGCCGGACCTCAGTCCAGCGGCCGCTTGAGCCGGGCCACGAACTTGTAGCGGTCCCCGCGGTACACCGACCGCACCCATTCCACCGGTTTGCCCTCGCGGTCCAGGGAGTGCCGGGACAGCATCAGCATGGGCAGGCCGACGTCGGTGCCGAGCAGGCCGGCCTCGCGCGGGGTGGCCAGGGAGGTCTCGATGGTCTCCTCGGCCTCGGCGAGGTGGACGTCGTAGACCTCGGCGAGGGCGGTGTAGAGGGAGGTGTACTTGACCAGCGAGCGCCGCAGGGCCGGGAAGCGCTTGGCGGACAGGTGCGTGGTCTCGATGGCCATGGGCTCGCCGTTGGCCATGCGCAGTCGCTCGATGCGCAGCACCCGCCCGCCGGCCGTGATGTCGAGCAGTCCGGCGAGCCGGTCGTCGGCGGTGATGTAGCCGATGTCCAGCAGCTGGGAGGTCGGCTCCAGGCCCTGGGCGCGCATGTCCTCGGTGTAGGAGGTCAGTTGCAGCGCCTGGGAGACCTTGGGCTTGGCGACGAACGTGCCCTTGCCCTGGATCCGCTCCAGCCGTCCCTCGACGACCAGTTCCTGCAGGGCCTGGCGGACGGTCGTGCGGGAGGTGTCGAACTCGGCCGCCAGTGTGCGCTCCGGCGGGACCGGCGTGCCCGGCGCCTGGGTCTGGGTCATGTCGAGCAGGTGCTTCTTCAAGCGGTAGTACTTGGGCACGCGCGCGGTACGGACGGTTCCGCCGGCCTCGTTCTCCGCACTGCTGACGTCGGTGCTCATGCTCTGCCTTCCCGGCTCCTGATGCCGACTGCGACGGCATCCCATCGGCCACGGCTCACATCGTGGCACGGCTTCGTGTGACAGGGGTCCACCCGCACGCTCCGTGATCTCCTCTGTATACCGTCGTGACCCCGGTTGGTCTAGTCCAACGATGCGGCCGACGTGCGTGGTCCGGCGGAACTGGTCCGTCCGATCTGTCGCTTGCGCAATGAAAGGTTCCTGCATATCTCGGTCCCGTCACGGACGCCCGGAGCCCTGTTGAACACCCTTGACAGGCCTATTGGTCTGGGCCAAGCTCCCCCTACTGGTCTACACCATTGGTCCAGGTCCCGGCCCCGTGGGCGGTACGCACCTTCAACGGTCACCGCAGGGAGCCTGGGGGGTTTGAGGCATCCCTGAGGAGGGTGGCGTGAAGCGCAAGCTGATAGCCGCGATCGGTATCGCGGGCATGGTCGTCTCCATCGCGGCGTGTGGCAGTGACAACGACGACAGCAAGGCAGGGGGGACGGACGCCAAGGAGCTGACCGTCTGGCTCACCGTCGACGCCCAGAACAACTGGCCGAACCTGGTGAAGGCCGCCGACGCCGCCGTCCAGAAGGCGCACCCGGGCATCAAGATCAAGCACGAGTACTACGGCTGGCCGGACAAGAACACCAAGCTGGACGCCGTCCTCGCCACGGACAAGGCCCCCGACGTGGTCGAGATGGGCAACACCGAGATGCTCGGCTACATGGTCAAGGGCGCCTTCGCCCCCGTCGACCCGGCCAAGTTCGACAACTCCTCCGCCTGGCTGGACGGCCTCAAGGCCTCGGTGACGTACGACGGCAAGACCTACGGCGTGCCGTACTACGCCGGTGGCCGCGTCGCCACCTGGCGCAAGGACATCGCCGCCTCGGCCGGGATCAAGTCGACGCCGAAGACCTACGCCGAGCTGACCGCCGACCTCGACAAGGTGCAGAAGAAGGAGGGAAGCAAGTTCAACGCCTGGTACCAGCCCACCCGTGACTGGTACGCGGCCATGTCCTTCGTCTACGACGCCGGCGGCTCCATCGCCAAGCAGGACGGCGGCCAGTGGAAGGGCAACCTCTCCTCGCCCGAGTCGATCAAGGGCCTGACCGAGTTCAAGAACGTCATCGACAAGTACATGCACGGTGACAAGACCAAGGACGAGTCCGACCGCTACATCGTCTACGGCCAGGGCAAGTCCGACCTGATCTTCGGTGCCGCCTGGGAGGGCGCGACCGCGGCCGACCCGAAGAACGACAAGACCGGCAAGCTCAAGGACGACCTCGAGAACTTCGTGATGCCCGGTCCGTCCGGCAAGAACATGCCGGTGTTCCTCGGCGGCTCCGACCTCGCCATCCCGGTGAAGTCCAAGGCGCAGGGCGTCGCCGCCGAGTGGATCAACGCGTTCACCGGCGCCAAGGGCCAGAAGGGCCTGATCGCCAAGGGCAACCTGCCGAACAACAAGACGGACCTCGCCACCCTGAAGAGCGACCCGGCCACCGCCGTGCCGGCCACCGCCGCCGAGTCCAACTGGTTCGTCCCGATGGCGCCGGGCTGGGGCCAGGTCGAGAAGGCCCAGGTGCTGCAGACCATGCTGCAGAACATCGGCACCGGCAAGCAGTCGGTCCAGGCCGCCGCGAAGACCGCGGACGCCGCGATCGACAAGGTCATCAACGCCAAGTGACGCGACGGCAGGGCCTCGTAGAGCCTTGGGGGGTTCCGCGGGGGGCGGGGCCCTGCCGTTCGTACGGCCGTGCGACCGAGGTGTCGCGCGGCCCTGCTGGACGTCCGCCGTGCGAGCCCGCCAGACCTCGCACGGCCGGGTCTTCGTACCGCCAGAGGGACCGCTGAGGAGCGCGCGATGAGTGCCGCAGACACGACCACCCCCGCCAAGGTGCCGCCGCCGCGGCACGCACCGCCACCAGGCGTCCAGGCCGGACCGCGCACGTCGCGCAGAACGGGCGGGGCCACCACCCCCTGGCTGCTGCTCGCGCCCTGCCTGCTGGTCCTCGCCGTGGTCATGGGCTACCCGCTGGTCCGGCTGGTCTCCCTGTCCTTCCAGAAGTTCGGGCAGTCCCAGCTGTGGGGCTTCCAGCCGGCCGAGTCCGTCGGCTTCCACAACTTCTCCGCCGTGCTGGGCGACAGCGAGTTCTGGCAGGTCGTCGTCCGCACGATCGTCTTCGCGGCCGGCTCGGTCATCCTCACGATGGTCCTCGGCATGCTGGTCGCCCTGCTGCTCCAGCGTGTCTCCGGCTGGGTGAAGACCCTCATCAACATCGCCCTGGTGGCCAGCTGGGGCATGCCCGTCATCGTCGCCACCACCGTCTTCAAGTGGCTCTTCGACGCCGACTACGGCATCCTCAACGCCCTGCTCAGCAAGCTGCCCGGGGTCGACATGATCGGCCACAACTGGTTCGCCAGCGGACCCCAGGGCCTCGCCGTCATCATGCTGCTGGTGGTCTGGGGCGCCGTGCCCTTCGTGGTCATCACCCTCAGCGCCGGCCTCACCCAGGTCCCCAAGGAGCTGGAGGAGGCCGCCCGCCTCGACGGCGCGACCGCCTGGGGCGTCTTCCGGCATGTCACCCTGCCCATCCTCAAGCCGATCATCGTGATGCTCACGACCCTGTCGGTCATCTGGGACATGGGCGTCTTCCCCCAGGTCTTCGTCATGCGCGGCGGCCACCCGGAGGCCGACTTCCAGATCCTGGCGACCTACTCCTACGACCGCGCCTTCGTGCTCAACGACTACGCGCAGGGCTCGGCGATCGCCCTGATCACCGTCCTGCTGCTGCTCGGCGTGGTCGCCGTGTACATGCGCCAGATGCTGAAGATCGGAGAGGTCGAATGAGCCTCGCTTCCGCACCCCGCCGCACGTCCCGGCTCGGCTGGAACATCCTCGGCCTGCTGGTGTTCCTGACCGCCGGCTTCCCCGTCTACTGGATGCTCAACACGGCGTTCAAGCCGGCCAAGGACGCCATCGACCCGGACCCGAGCCTGTTCCCCACCGGGATCACCCTGTCCAACTTCCGCCGCGCGCTGGACATCGCCGACTTCTGGGGCCCGGTCGGCCGCAGCCTGATCGTGTCGCTGTCCGTCGTGGTGGTCGGCATCGTCGTCGGCATGCTCGCCGCGCTCGCCATCTCCCGGTTCGCCTTCCGCGGCCGCAAGGTCGTGATCGTCGGCATCCTCGCCGTGCAGATGGTCCCGCTGGTCGCCATGATCATCCCGGTCTTCCTGCTGCTGAACGACCTCGATCAGTACGACAAGCTGTCCGGTCTGATCATCACTTACCTGACGTTCGTCCTGCCGTTCACCGTGTGGACGCTGCGCGGCTTCATCGTCAACATCCCCAAGGAGCTGGAGGAGGCCGCGATGGTCGACGGCTGCTCCCGCACCGGCGCCTTCATCCGCGTCGTCTTCCCCCTGCTGGCCCCCGGCATGGTCGCCACCTCCGTCTACGCCTTCATCCAGGCCTGGAACGAGTACCTCTACGCCCTGATGCTGCTCAGCCAGGAACACCAGACCGCGACCGTGTGGCTCAGCAACTTCAGCACCAAGCACGGCACCGAATACGCCCCGATGATGGCCGGAGCCACGATGATGGCCGTGCCGATCGTCGTTCTGTTCCTCCTCGTCCAGCGCAAGATGGCCGCGGGCCTGACCGCGGGCGCCGTGAAGGGATAACGCCACCCGATGACGACATTCGCCAGCGGCACCGACACACTCACCCGGGACGCGCTCACCGTGCTGCAGCCCGGCTTCACCGGAACCACCGCCCCCGACTGGCTGCTGCGCCGCCTCGGCGAGGGCCTCGCCTCCGTCGGACTGTTCGGCCGCAACATCGCCTCGCCCGCCCAGGTCGCGGCCCTCACCGCCCAGCTGCGCGCCGAACGCGACGACGTGCTGGTCGCCATCGACGAGGAGGGCGGTGACGTCACCCGCCTGGAGGTGCGCACCGGCTCCTCGTTCCCCGGCAACCACGCCCTCGGCACCGTCGACGACGTCGAGCTGACCCGCCAGGTGGCCCGCGAACTCGGCCGCCGCCTGGCCGCCTGCGGCGTCAACCTCAACTGGGCCCCCTCCGCCGACGTCAACTCCAACCCCGCCAACCCGGTCATCGGCGTGCGCTCCTTCGGCGCCGACACCGGCCTGGTCGCCCGGCACACCGCCGCCTACGTCAGCGGCCTGCAGTCGGCCGGCGTCGCCGCGTGCACCAAGCACTTCCCCGGCCACGGCGACACCGCGGTCGACTCCCACCACGCGCTGCCCCGCATCGACGTCGACACGGCCGTCCTCGACGCCCGCGACCTGGCGCCCTTCCGCGCCGCCATCGCCGCCGGCACCCGCGCCGTGATGAGCGCCCACATCCTGGTCCCGGCCCTGGACCCGGACCGTCCGGCAACGTTGTCGCGGCCCGTCCTCACCGACCTGCTGCGCGGCGAGCTGGGCTACTGCGGCCTGATCGTCACCGACGGCATGGAGATGAAGGCGATCGCCGACACCTACGGCATCGAGCACGGCAGCGTCCTCGCGATCGCCGCGGGCGCCGACGCGATCTGCGTGGGCGGCGGCCTCGCCGACGACGAGACGGTACGGCGCCTGCGCGACGCCCTGGTCGCGGCCGTCCGGTCCGGCGAGCTGCCCGAGGAACGGCTCGCCGACGCCGCCCGCCGGGTCCGCGAGCTGGCCGCCTGGACCTCCGGCGCCGCCGCCACGCGGACCGGGCCCGACCCCGAGGTGGGGCTGCGCGCGGCCCGCCGCGCGGTCCGCGTGACCGCCGGTGAGCTGCCCTTCGGCCCGCTCACCGAGGCGCCGTACGTCGCCGCGTTCACCCCCGTCGCCAACATCGCCGTCGGCGACGAGACGCCCTGGGGCGTGGCCGCCGAACTCGCCCGGCTGCTGCCGGGCACCGAGACGGGCAGTTTCACCGGCGACGACGCGGGTCACGCCGCCCTCACCGCGGCCGGCTCCCGCCGCGTGGTCGCCGTCGTCCGCGACGAACACCGCCACCCCTGGATGAGCACGGCCCTGGACACCCTCCTCAAGGCCCGCCCCGACACGATCGTCGTAGAAATGGGCGTCCCCCAGTCCCCACCCCGAGGCACCCTCCACGTGGCCACCCACGGAGCGTCCCGGGTCTGCGGCCAGGCAGCGGCCGAGGTCATCACAGGGGCATAAGCGCCCGAAGGGGCGCGGGGAACTGCGCGACAAGCCACAGTCAACCCGCGCCCCGGAAGCAATCCGAACCCGGCAGACGCGTCCGTTAAATCCCCTGCCACTCCGGCTTGTTCACATAGGTGTGCCGAAAATAATCCGCAAGCTTCAGCTTGGAAGCCGCCCCCTCGTCGACGACGACCGTCGCATGCGGATGCAACTGCAACGCCGACGCCGGGCACACAGCGGCCACCGGCCCCTCCACACTCGCGGCGACGGCATCGGCCTTCCCCTCGCCCGTGGCGAGCAGCACCAGATGCCGCGCCTCCAGAATCGTCCCGATGCCCTGCGTGATCACGTGGTGCGGCACCTGGTCGATCCGCCCGTCGAAGAACCGCGCGTTGTCGACCAGTGTCTGCTCCGTCAGCGTCTTGATCCGCGTCCGGGACGCCAGCGACGAGCACGGTTCGTTGAACCCGATGTGCCCGTCCGTGCCGATCCCGAGCAGCTGAAGGTCCACCCCGCCGGCCGCGGCCAGCGCCCGGTCGTACGACGCGCACGCGGCCTGGACGTCCTCCGCCGTGCCGTCCGGCCCGATGAACGCCTCCATCGGGATCCCGAGCGGCTCCAGGACCTCCCGGCGCAGCACCGAGCGGTAGGACTCGGGGTGCTCGGGCGGCAGCCCCACGTACTCGTCGAGCTGGGCTATCCGCGCCCGTGAGGTGTCCACGGCACGCGCGCGCACCTTGGCGCTCAGTGCCTGGTAGACGGGCAGCGGGGTCGAGCCGGTGGCCACGCCGAGCAGGGCGTCGGGCTTGCGCCGCAGCAGCTGGGCCATGGCCTCGGCGATCAGCTCGCCGCCCGCCGCGGCGTCCGGAACGATGACAACTTCCACGCTGGGCCTGCCGTTCTGAAGTCGCTATGTGGTTTAGACCAATCTAACAGAATTCAGCCTCTCGGGCCCGTGCCGGGAAGCCATGCGAAATTGCCATGACCATCTGTCCCCGCGGGGCACCCGCGCGGGCTAGGCTGCGTGGCATCACGTGCCATCAAGCCATTGGCGGCGCACCCGCTCCGGTGCATGGACAGGCGTTCGTGGTCTAGTCCACAATGTTCTGGAGCGATACAAAAGCCTCCGTCCTCCCCGCACAGGAGGGCGGAACGAGGAACCGGGCTCTCTGCCCTGACTGCCCCGGCTCCTCGGCCTCGGCCGACCGGGACCGCACACCCCACGGCCGATGATGCTCCGGGCTGCGGTGCCGGGTGGGTTGAGGGTCCCTCCCAGGCGCCGCGGCCCGCGGGTGTTTTTCGGCCCGTCGCGCCCCGCCGGGTACGCTCGCACACGTGCCCTCCATGAACGACCTCGTACGCCAGCACACCGCCCTGGACGACTCCGACCTGGAGTGGCTCCACCTGCTGGTCTCGGAGTGGCAGCTGCTCTCCGACCTCTCCTTCGCCGACCTCGTCCTGTGGGTGCCCACCCGCGACGGCACGCGGTACGTCTCGGTCGCCCAGATGCGCCCCAACACGGGCCCGACCTCGTACCAGGACGACATGGTCGGCCACCTCGTCCCGCGCGGCCGCAGGCCCATGCTGGACGCGGCGCTCGACGAGGGCCGGATCGTGCGCGAGGGCGACCCGGAGTGGCGTGAGGAGGTCCCCGTACGGGTCGAGTCCATCCCCGTACGGCGTGAGGGCCGCGTCCTCGGTGTCATCGCCCGCAACACCAACCTGCTCACCGTCCGCACCCCGAGCCGCCTCGAACTGACGTATCTGCAGAGCGCCTCCGACCTCGCCCAGATGATCGCGGCCGGCTCCTTCCCGTTCCCCGACCAGCAGGTCGACATGGACGCCTCGCCGCGCGTCGGTGACGGACTGATCCGGCTCGACGCGGAGGGCCTCGTCCAGTACGCCTCGCCGAACGCCCTCTCCGCCTACCACCGCCTCGGCCTCGCCTCCGACCTCGTCGGCCAGCCGCTGGGCCAGACGACGGCCGAACTCGCCCCGACCCGCGGGCCGGTGGACGAGGCGCTCGCCAAGGTGGCCAGCGGATGGGCGCCGCGCGAGTTCGAGATCGAGGCCACCGAGGGGGTGATCCAGTTCCGGGCGATCCCGCTCAAGCCCAAGGGCACCCGCATCGGTTCGCTGGTGCTGCTCCGGGACGTCACCGAACTGCGCCGCCGCGAGCGCGAGTTGATCACCAAGGACGCGACCATCCGGGAGATCCACCACCGGGTGAAGAACAACCTCCAGACCGTCGCCGCCCTGCTCCGCCTCCAGGCCCGGCGCATCGGCTCCGACCGCGGCCGGGAGGCCCTGGAGGAGGCCGTAAGGCGGGTCGGCTCCATCGCGATCGTGCACGAGACGCTCTCGCAGAACCTCGACGAGCGCGTGGAGTTCGACGACATCGCCGACCGGGTGCTCGCGATGGTCGCCGAGATCTCACCGGGCAAGGTGGCCGGCCGGCGCAGCGGGCGGTTCGGGATCCTGGACGCCGAGGTCGCCACCCCGCTGTCGATGGTCCTCACCGAGGTCCTGCAGAACGCCCTGGAGCACGGTTTCCGGGAGGGTGACACCGGCACCGTCGAGGTCTCCGCGTTGCGCGGGGGCACCAGCAAGGAACCGCGCCTCCTGGTCACCGTCCAGGACGACGGGGTCGGCCTGCCCGAGGGCTTCGACCCGCACCGCTCGGGCAACCTCGGCCTGCAGATCGTACGGACGCTGGTGGAGGGGGAGTTGGGCGGTGCGTTCGACATGGTCCCGGCGCCGGAGCGGGGCACGCGGGTGATCCTCGACATTCCCGTCCGGGCGCAGAAGCAGGGCGAACGGACCGGCGCCGAACAGCACTGACGCACGGGGGCGCAGGGAGCCCGAGACAGCATTGAGCCCCGGATCACTGGGTGATCCGGGGCTGAAGCTCGAAGCTATGCGCATCGGGGGTACTGCGCGCTGCGGCTCGGGGGCGGGAGATGCGTGCTCGCTGCACGCGCCGCCAAGCTCAGGCTGTCAAGCAGGGTGGGAGTGTCAGGCGGAGGCCTGACGAGCCCGGTTGCGAGCGGCGCGGCGCTTCATCGCGCGGCGCTCGTCCTCGCTGAGACCACCCCAGACGCCGGAGTCCTGACCGGACTCGAGCGCCCACTGCAGACACTGCTCAACAACGGGGCAGCGACGGCAGACGGCCTTGGCTTCCTCGATCTGCAGCAGCGCAGGACCGGTGTTGCCGATGGGGAAGAAGAGCTCGGGGTCTTCCTCGCGGCAAACGGCGTTGTGACGCCAGTCCATGGCTGCTACCTCTCCTTGGTATTACGTGCAAGTTGCTTGTGAATGTGAACGCTTTCACGAATCCCTCAACAAGTGAAGGGCCGACCGCCGAGTCTCCCCGGCGTTGGTCCTGGGTTTGAAGAGGGGTTCTGGTGATCAGTGGAGGCCGGTGTTGCGGGCCGTCCCGATCGCCATGTAGAGACTCGCAAACCTCGGCGGCGGATACAACCCCTTCCGGAAAGTTTTTTTTGATTCCTCGGTGTCGACTAGGTCACAGCCGTACTTCCATGGGGTGGATCCTGGCCTAAACGTTCGAGTGAAAGGAGTTTGGCGCGTTCCGCTCACACAATCACACGCAGTGCACGGCGTACACCTGTGAACGTCACGCTCGTACGCAGTCCCAGGTGGTCGCCGTCCATCTGGAGCGGCAGGGGCGCCTTCGAATGCAAGGTGAACCGGTCCAGGTCGTGCAGTGACAATGCGTGTCTGCCGTGGGGTCCGCGCTCGGGGGACGAAGTGAGCAACTGCGTCCCATACCGGGCAACCGAGGCGGTCGAGAGGCGGCTGAGACCGAGCACGTCGATGCCGGTGTCGAACGAGGCCTTAGGTGACGTGTACATCGGGCGATTGCCGAGATACGTCCAAGGGGACGTGTTCGAGACTATGGCGACAACCAGGTCGGTCACCGGGTCCGCGCCCGGCCGCTCCAGCGTGATGTTCCCGTGGCGGCGGTTCGGCTCGCCGAGGAACTGCCGGACGACCTGACGGACGTACAACGCGTGCGTCGACTTCTTCCCGCGCTCCCGCTGCTGCTCGACCCGGCCGACCACACCCGCGTCGAAGCCGAGGCCGGCGTTGAAGGTGAACCAGCGGGCCGGGACCGCCTCGTCCTCGCTGCCGGGCGTGCCGGAGGCCAGGCCGAGGCCGACGACCCGCTCGCGGCCCTCGCGCAGCGCGTCCAGCAGGGCGCCGGTGGCCTCGACGGGCTCGTTGGGCAGGCCCAGGGCACGGGCGAAGACATTCGTGGAACCGCCCGGCACCACGGCGAGGCCCGGCAGCCGGTCGGGGTCGGGGCCGGCGTGCAGGAGCCCGTTCACGACCTCGTTGACGGTGCCGTCGCCGCCGAGGGCCACGACCATGCGGATGTCGTCGCTCTCCGCGGCCTGCTGTCCGAGGTCGCGGGCGTGGCCCCGGTACTCGGTGGTGACGACCTCGAGCTTCATCTCGCTGGCCAGCGCGTGGATCAGCACATCGCGCCTGCGGGCACTGGTGGTGGTTGCCGCCGGGTTGACCACGAGAAGTGCGCGCATGGATGGCAGCGTACCTACTGGGAAGTACCGGGCCCAGCCCGAGGTAGGGATCCGGTAAGAGCCCGACTCACTCCGTGGGCTGGGCCGGCTAACCCCGGGGCCGGTTCCCGCCTGCGGGCCCGCTACGCCCGCTCGCGCAGTTCCCCGCGCCCCTGACGGGGCTCGTTCCCACCCAGCTGCGGGCATGCGTGCCGCTCGGGGCGGCACGGGTGGGCGCAGCGGCACCCTGGCAGCGCCGGCGAGCGTGACTCCCGGCCCGCTGCTGCGCCGGGCGCCCTGGTGGCGCTGGTGGGGGCAGGCGTCGTAGCTCGCGGCGGCGAACCTCGGGGGGACGGCGGATACCCTGCAAGGGTGAGTCGTGAGCAGAACCCCACCACCGCGCCCGCCGAAGCAGCAGCAGCCGCTGCCGAGGAGCCCCGCCCCCGTCGGCTGACGTACGCCGCCGCCCTCGCCGCCCTGGAGGGCATCGCGCTGCTCGCCGCGGGCGTGTGGGTGTGCGTCGAGGCCCTCACCGGCTCCCCCGACAGCCGGCAGCAGGCCGTCGCCCTGGGCATCACCCTCGGCGTCCTCGCCCTGCTCCCGCTGCTCGCCGCCCGCGGCCTGCTGCGCCGCCGCGGCTGGAGCAGGGGCCCGGCCGTCATCACGCAGATCATGGGCCTGTTCTGCGCCTACTACCTGCTCCAGGCGGACAGCCTCGCCATCCCGGCCGGCATCGTCATCGCGGCCGTGTCCATCGCCGCGCTGGTCCTGCTGGTGAGCCCCACGACGGCCCAGGCCCTCGGCATCAAGGGTCCGGGCCGGACGGACTAGTAGGGGCGGGCCCTCCTCCTACTCCTCGACGAGCAACTTCTCCCGCAGCTGCGCCAGGGTGCGGGCCAGCAGCCGGGACACGTGCATCTGGGAGATGCCGACCTCCTGCGCGATCTGCGACTGGGTCATGTTCCCGAAGAAGCGCAGCAACAGGATCCGCTTCTCGCGCGGCGGCAGATCCTCCAGCAGCGGCTTGAGGGACTCCCGGTACTCCACGCCCTCCAGCGCCTCGTCCTCGGCGCCGAGGGTGTCGGCCACCGCCGGGGACTCGTCGTCGGTGTCGGGGACGTCCAGCGACAGCGTGGAGTACGCGTTGGCGGACTCCAGGCCCTCCAGGACCTCCTCCTCGGAGATGGCCAGCTTCTCGGCCAGCTCATGGACCGTGGGGGAGCGCCCGTGCAGTTGGGACAGCTCCGCCGTGGCCGTCGTCAGCGCGAGACGCAGCTCCTGCAGGCGGCGCGGGACCCGCACCGCCCAGCCCTTGTCGCGGAAGTGCCGCTTGATCTCGCCGACGACGGTCGGGGTGGCGTACGTGGAGAACTCCACGCCGCGCTCCGGGTCGAAGCGGTCCACGGACTTGATCAGGCCGATGGTGGCGACCTGGGTGAGGTCGTCCAGCGGCTCGCCGCGGTTGCGGAAGCGGCGCGCCAGGTGCTCCACGAGCGGCAGGTGCATGCGGACGAGCTGGTTGCGCAGCTCCGCGTACTCCGGGCTGCCCGCGTTGAGCTTGCGCAGCTCGACGAACTTCGCACGCGCGCCGCTGCGGTCGTGCGGATCGTGCGGTGCGGCCCGCACGGCCTCGGCGCGCAGCGCGTCGTCCCCGGCGTCTCGCTCGTGCTCGCTCATCGCTCCGCCCGTCGCCCTTCCCCGAGCCCTCGCCCCCGCGCGGGCGGCGGATCCGGTTCCGCGCTGCGCTTGAGGGGGCGTGCTCTGCACGGCACCGTCCCGGCCGGCCGACCCGGAGTCGTCCTCCGGGTGCGGCCTGGCCTGCTCGGGAATGCCGTCGATGCCGTCCGCCATGCGTCGGGAACCGTCCGCAGGGCCCGCGCCCTGCGTCGGCAGCTCCCGTGTGCCGCGCTCTTCGTCCCGCACCGGCCCGTCCCCGTCCCTCACGCCGGCCCGGGTCCCGCGCCGCGCTGTTTGTAGAGGCTGATCGACACGGTCTTGTCCTCGTCGACGGCGGACGAGACCTTGCCCGCGAGGGCCGAGAGCACCGTCCACGCGAAGGTGTCCCGCGAGGGCGCGTGTCCGTCGGTGGTGGGCGCCGACACCGTGACCTCCAGCGAGTCGTCGACCAGCCGGAAGACACAGCTGAGCACGGAGCCCTGCACGGCCTGCTGGAGCAGGATCGCGCATGCCTCGTCCACGGCGATGCGCAGATCCTCGATCTCGTCCAGGGTGAAGTCCAAACGGGCCGCCAGGCCGGCCGTGGCCGTCCGCAGCACCGACAGGTAGGCACCCGCGGCCGGCAGCCGGACTTCCACGAAGTCCTGGGTCGCGGGCTCGCCTGCGATCTGGGACACCCTCACCTCCATGGTGGTACAAGCTTTACGGGGCCGAGGGTCGCCCCCCGGGGTAACGCGTCGGTGGTTCCGCGGTGACGCTATCGCGCTCGGAACGTTCCTGTCCCCGGGGCCCCAACCCCCTGGCGTCACTCACAGTAAACCTCTGTATACGCTCCGTGTCTAGAGGGTCTGCGGGCCCAAATGGGAAGTGCGCGCGCCGGGTTGACGTACCCATGCGTCACACGCTCGAACCGTCGACGTCAGCGGTCACATGCAGTGTCACACGAGAACGCGGCCGGTCACAGGAGAACCCGATCCGTCATACAAGATCCGTCCTGCGAGAAGGATCCCTCAGACGAGAACGTGGTCGACGAAGCACCAGCGCCAGTCCTCGCCCGGCTCGAAGGTCCGCATCACCGGATGCCCGGACTGCTCATGGTGTTCCGTGGCGTGTCTGCCCGGCGAGGAATCGCAGCAGCCGACGTGGCCACAGGTCAGGCAGAGCCGCAGCTGAACCGGATGCGTCCCGCGCGCGAGGCACTCCGGACAGGTCTCGCCGAGCGGACGGGGTTCGGGGTGCGGCAGCGCGTCGGCATGCGTGCACTGTTTCATGATTGCCAGATTACGACGGGTGTGCGGGTGGCCGCGCGGAAAAAGAGGGCGGGCGAGGACCATGGACGTGATGCCGCTGCTGTTGCTGGTGGCGGGCAGTGCGGCGGTGGCGGCGGCGGCCCGGCGCACCCCCGCGCCGGCCCCCCTGCTGCTGGTCGCGGTGGGCCTGGTGGTGTCGTACGTGCCGGGGGTGCCCGACTACACGCTCGACCCGGACATCGTCCTGCCGCTGCTGCTGCCCCCGCTGCTGTACACCTCGGCCGTCGACAGTTCCTACCTCGACCTGCGCGCCCAGCTGAGACCCGTGGCGCTGCTGTCCGTCGGATACGTGCTCTTCGCGACCTTCGCCGTCGGCTGGGCCGCCTATCTGATCGTTCCCGGGCTGCCGTTGACCGCCGCGCTGGTGCTGGGCGCGGTGGTCGCGCCGCCGGACGCCGTCGCCGCGACGGCCGTCGCGCGCCGGGTCGGACTGCCGTCCCGGATCACCACCATCCTGCAGGGCGAGTCCCTGCTGAACGACGCCACCGCGATCACCGCCTACAAGGTGGCCCTCGCCGCGGCCGTCGGCGCGCGCGCCACATGGGCGGGCGGCATCGGCGAGTTCCTGCTCGCGGCGGTCGGCGGCGTCGGCGTCGGCCTGGTCCTGATGGCACCCCTGCACTGGCTGCGCACCCACCTGAAGGAGCCGCTCCTGCAGAACACGCTGTCCCTGCTGATCCCGTTCGTCGCCTACGGCGTCGCCGAGCAGGTCCACGCCTCCGGGGTGCTCGCCGTGGTCGTCGTCGCCCTCTATCTCGGTCACCGCGCGTGGGAGGTCGATTTCGCCACCCGCCTCCAGGAGGACGCGGTGTGGAAGATGGTCGCCTTCATCCTGGAGTCGGCGGTCTTCGCGCTGATCGGCCTGCAACTGCCCGTCGTCCTCAAGGGCCTCGGGGCGTACGAGGGTCTCGACGCCGCCTGGTACGCGGTGGCGGTCTTCCTGGTGGTGGTCGTGGCCCGGTTCGCCTGGGTCTACCCCGCCGCCTTCGTCCCCCGCCTGCTGTCGGCCGGCATCCGGGAACGCGAGGAGAACCCCACCTGGCGGGGTGCGATGGTCACCGGCTGGGCCGGCATGCGCGGCGTTGTCTCCCTCGCCATCGCCTTCTCCATCCCGCTCACCGTGCACGGCGGCCATCCCTTCCCGCAGCGCAATCTGATCCTGTTCCTGACCTTCACCACCGTCATCGGCACGCTGGTCGTGCAGGGCGTCACCCTGCCCCCGCTGATCCGCCTGCTGAAGTTCCCCGGCCGTGACCGGCAGTCCGAGACGCTCGCCGAGGCCAACGCCCAGGCACAGGCCTCGCGCGCGGCCGAGAGCCGCCTGGACGACCTCCTCGCTGACGAACGCAACGCCCTGCCCCCGCCGCTCTCCGACCGCCTGCGCTCGGTCCTGGAACGCCGCCGCAACGCCGTCTGGGAGCGGCTCGGCCAGGTCAACCCGGTCACCGGCGAATCCGTCGACGACACCTACCGGCGGCTGTCCAGCGAGATGATCAGCGCCGAACGCGAGGTGTTCGTCCGGCTCCGCGACCACCGCTACATCGACGACGAGATGCTCCGCGCGCTGCTCCGCAGACTCGACCTGGAGGAGGCGGCCGCCTACCGGGAGGCCGGTTAGGGCTCTCCAGCAGGTGTCTACGGGAACGGCCGCCCCGTCACGACCGCGGCGACCGTCGTCCCGCGCGCGAAGGCGCCCTCCTCGGCCAGAGCGACAAGTCCATGGAGCAACTTGGCGACATAGAGACGTTCGACGGGCAGGCCGTGCCGCTGCCCGAAGTCCGCGGCGAAGGCGTCCAGCGCAGGGGTCGTACGGGCGTAACCACCGAGGTGGAAGCGGTCGTCGACGGTCCACGTGCCACTGCGGGCGCCGAACGCGCGCTCCTGCAGGGCCTGTATGTCGGCCGTGAGGAAGCCGCCCTTGAGGACCGCTATGCCGAGCGCGCGCTGTTCCGGGGCCAGCCCGGCGGCGAGCCCGGCCAGGGTGCCGCCGGTGCCGCAGGCCACCGCGACGACGTCGGTGTGCCCGCGCAGCTCCTCACCGAGGGCCCGGCAGCCGCGCACCGCCGCCGCGTTGCTGCCGCCCTCCGGCACGACGTACGCCCCCTCGGCGCCGGCCGCGCGCAGGATCGCGGCCAGCGTCTCCGGCTCGGTCTTGCGCCGGTACACCGACCTCTCGACGAAATGCAGGCGCATACCGTCGGCCGCGCACCGGCTCAGGGACGGGTTGAGGGGGCGGCCGGCCAGTTCCTGCCCGCGGACCACGCCGGTGGTCGGCACGCCGAGCAGCCGCCCCGCCGCCGCGGTGGCCCGCAGATGGTTGGAGTAGGCACCGCCGAAGGTCACCAGCGCCCGGCCCCCCGCAGCCTCGACGTTCGGCACCAGCTTCCGCCACTTGTTGCCGATCAGCTCCGGGTGGATCAGGTCGTCCCGCTTCAGCAGCAGCCGCAGCCCGTGCCTGGCGAAACGATTGTCCCCGACCTCCTGCAACGGTGAGGGAAGGCGCGGGGCGAACGGATCGGCACGGGTCACCACATCATTTTCGCCCGCACCCAGCCCGCCGCCCGCACGCACCTCGCCGGCCGCACTCGTCCCGCCGCCCGCACACAGCCGGCCGCCCGCGCGCATCCCGCCGACCGCACTCGTCTCGCCGCCTGCGCTCAGCTGGCCGCCCGCACGCACCTCGCCGGCCGCGCTCGGCCGGCGGGCCGCACTCAGTCCGCCGCCCGCGCTCAGCCCGCCAGGCGCGCTCAAGCCGTCAGCCGCACTCGGCCCGCCGCCCGCACTCAGCCGGCCGCCCGCGCTCAGCCCGCCGTCCGCACCGGCCCGCCGCCCGCACACAGCGGGCCGCCCGCGCGCACCCAGCCGGTGCACCCAGCCCGCCGCCCGCGCTCAGCCCGCCAGGCACGCTCAAGCCGTCAGCCGCACGCCCATAAGTCACACGTAGCCCCCGGTCCGTCCTCAGCCCTTCAGTCGCTCCCTGATCCGCTCCCGTAGCCAGGTCATCGTGAACCCGCGCGGGTCGATCTTCCCCGGCTGCCATTCCAGGTGGCCGATCACCGATCGCTCCGTCCAGCCGTGGTGCCGGCAGACGGCTGCCGCGACCCGCTCGATCGCCTCCAGTTGCGCCTGCGGCCATGGATCCTCGCCGTCGCCCACGTTCTCGCACTCAAAGCCGTAGAAGTGCCGGTTGCCGTCGGTGTTCGCCTCGTTGTCCGGCGGCAGCCCCTTCTCGGCGATCACCGCACGCAGCACGTCGTCGTCGCCGAGCCCCGCGTGGTTGGCGCGGCCGTAGCCGACCAGGTGGACCCGGCCGTCCTTGGTGATCACGCCGTGGCACAGCGGACCCGGCAGCCCCGCACGGCCGTCCCGGCAGACCTCGACGGTGCCGGCGGCGCCCCGCGTCGCGGTGTGGTGGATCATCACCCCGTGGACCGGGCCCCAGGGACCCTTGTGGTTGCGGTTGTGCTGACGCCAGTCGCCGACCTCGACGACCGTGACGCCCTCCCCGCGGAGAGCGTCCAGAAATCCGCTCGCGGACATGGGTGGGGCCATGACCGCCTCCTTCGCACCATGCCGGATGGCCGCCGGACGCGGCCCGTTCGTCCTGCCTGCTTCTACCGAAACCGGACGTCCAGGACGACATCGTTCGCACACTGTGCGAGCCGATCCGGACAAGTACCGCGCTTGAGGGGCATCGAGGGCGGCGCCGGACAAGATCCCTCTTTCTGCCCAGTCGTGCGATGATCCATTCCCGCTCTTTCGGGTAATGGCGCGACCGCGCTCCGTGATGGAAGGCTCGACCGCGAGACCGGTGGCCCGTGCGATTCGGCACCGGGCATACATGGGAGGGCATTTCTTTATGTCGGTAGGCGAAGAGGTCCGCACGGAGCAGGGCAAGCCGCAGCAGTCCCTCGGCACGGCGGCCGCGCGGAACCTGGCCACCACCACCAAGTCCGTGCCGCAGATGCAGGAGATCAGCTCCCGCTGGCTGCTGCGCACACTGCCGTGGGTGGACGTACAGGGCGGCACGTACCGCGTTAACCGGCGGCTGACGTTCGCCGTCGGGGACGGCCGCATCACCTTCGTGAAGACGGGGGACCAGGTCGAGGTCATCCCGGCCGAACTCGGCGAGCTGCCGGCCCTCCGCGCGTACGAGGACGAGGACGTGCTGACCGAGCTGTCCCGCCGCTGCCGCCAGCGCGACGTCGCGGCCGGTGAGGTCATCGCGTCCTTCGGCAGCCAGGCGGACGAGGTCTACCTGCTCGCCCACGGCAGGGTGGAGAAGATCGGCACGGGCCCGTACGGCGACGACTCCGTCCTCGGCGTCCTCGCCGACGGCGCCTACTTCGGCGAACAGGCGCTCCTCGACCCGGACGCCATCTGGGAGTACACCGCACGCGCGGACACCGCGTGCACCATGCTGATCCTCAGCCGGCAGGACTTCGAGCAGGTCGCCGAACGCTCGGACTCACTGCGCGAACACGTGCAGCACCTGCGCTCGATCCCCGAGCAGCGCACCAACAAGTACGGCGAGAAGGCCGTCGAGCTGTCCGCCGGCCACAACGGCGAACCGGACATCCCGCACACCTTCGTCGACTACGAGGCGCGGCCCCGCGAGTACGAACTGAGCATCGCCCAGACGGTGCTGCGCATCCACTCCCGCGTGGCCGACCTGTACAACCAGCCGATGAACCAGACCGAGCAGCAGTTGCGGCTCACCGTCGAGGCCCTGAAGGAGCGCCAGGAGCACGAGCTGGTCAACAACCGCCAGTTCGGCCTGCTCCACAACTGCGAGTACGACCAGCGGCTCCAGCCGCACGACGGCGTGCCCAGCCCGGACGACATGGACGAGCTGCTCAGCCGCCGCCGGGGCACCAAGCTGTTCCTCGCCCACCCCCGTGCGATCGCCGCGTTCGGGCGCGAGCTGAACAAGCGCGGACTGGTCCCGGAGACCATCGAGATCGGCGGCAACCGCATTCCCACCTGGCGTGGTGTGCCGATCTACCCGTGCAGCAAGATCCCGGTCAGCGAGGCCCGGACGACGTCGATCATCGCCATGCGTACCGGCGAGGCCGACCAGGGCGTCATCGGCCTGCGGCAGTCCGGCCTCCCGGACGAGATCGAACCCAGCCTCTCCGTCCGTTTCATGGGCATCAACGAACAGGCCATCATCAAGTACCTGGTGACGGCGTACTACTCGGCGGCCGTACTGGTCCCCGACGCGCTCGGAGTGCTGGAGAACGTCGAGATCGGCCGGTGGAGGTGACGTTTCCGCACTTCGCGGCCGTGTCCGCACCGGCCGTGGCGGGTAGACCCTCGGGGTACGCGTCCAGCCGGTGCGGGAACACAGCCGTCCGCGGACTCCGCGAGGGGGAGCCATGACCGAGTTCATGACGGAGGCCAAGGAGCGTGTCCCCGGGGCACCCCGGCCCGGACCGCACACCTCCAGGGGCGTGGCCGGGAAGACCGCCGGCGCGAGCGGTGCCGGCGCGCACGACGGGCAGGAGGCGGTGATCCTGCTGGAGCGCACCCGGGCCGTCGTCGACCCGGAACTCCGCGCCGCGATCGAGTCGTTGCCCGGCTCCATGCGCGCCGTCGCGCTCCACCACTTCGGCTGGCAGCACGCGGACGGCACCCCGGCCGCCGGCAGTGCGGGCAAGGCCATAAGGCCCGCCCTCGTCCTCGCCGCGGCCGCCGCACTCGGTGGTACGGCGGCCAGGACCGCGGCCGTCCGGGCCGCCGCCGCGGTGGAACTGGTCCACAACTTCACGCTGTTGCACGACGACGTGATGGACCGGGACACCTCCCGCCGCCACCGCCCCACGGCCTGGACGGTGTTCGGTGACGCCGACGCCATCCTCGCCGGGGACGCCCTCCAGGCACTCGCCCTGCGGCTGCTCGCCGAGGACACACACCCGGCGGCGCCCGCGGCCGCCGCCCGCCTCGCGGCCTGTGTCGTCGAACTGTGCGCCGGACAGCACACCGACACGGCCATGGAGCGGCGCGCCCCGGACGAGGTCACCCTCGACGAGGTGCTCGCGATGGCCGAGGCGAAGACGGGCGCGCTGCTGGGCTGCGCCTGCGCCATCGGCGCGCTCTACGCGGGCGCGTCTCAGGAGGAGGTCGCGGCGCTGGACGGCTTCGGCCGTCAGGCCGGGCTCGCCTTCCAGTTGATCGACGACGTCATCGGGATATGGGGCGACCCCGGGCGCACCGGGAAACCGGCCGGCGCGGACCTGGCCGCCCGCAAGAAGTCCCTGCCGGTGGTGGCCGCGCTGACCTCCGGAACCCTGGCGGCGGACGAACTCGCCGAGTTGTACGCCAAGCCGTACGCGGAGGGCGACGCGGACAACGGGGAGATCGCCCGCACCGCCGTGGCCGTGGAGCGGGCCGGCGGCCGGGACTGGGCGCAGACCGAGGCGGCCGACCGGATGGCCCACGCCATGCAGGAACTGGCACGCGCGGTGCCGGACCCGGAAGCGGCGGACGGCCTGCTGGGACTGGCCGAATTCGTGACCCGCCGCACCAGTTGACGCTGCCGCCCCGGCGGCTCCGAAAGGGACGGGCCCCGCGCATCCCCACAGTGCGCGGGGCCCGTCCGGTGCCCGGTACCCGGCCCGGTGCCGAGGCGGACGCCGGAGGCGCGGCGCCCGGTCGCGGCCTACCCTGAGGACATGGGCGGCGAGGAGCATGTCTGTCCGGTCTGCGGGCGGCCCGTCGACACGGTCGTCCGGCGGCACAAGACGCTGGGCGCCTGGGTGCCGGTGTGGGGCCCCGGCCCGTGCCACGCCCCGGACTGCCCGTCCGGCACCCCACGCGACGACGCGGCCACCGCTGCCACCGGCCCCGGGGACGGCGAGGGCTCCCGGCCCGGGACGACGGTCGCGAGGAATTCAGGCGCCGACCGTCCCGCCACGCCGTAGCGTGACCGTATGCCGAAGCTCCCGCACATCGTCCACATCACTGAGCGTTCTCTGTGGGACGCGGCCCGAGAACGCGGCACGTACGAGGTCTCGACGCGTGGCCGCACGCTCCAGGAGGAGGGATTCATCCACTTCTCCACCCGCGAGCAGCTCCCGCGCATCGCCGCCTTCCTGTACGGCGACTACGACGGGCCGGACGAACTGGTCGTGCTGGTCGTGGATCCCGCCCGGCTCGGCGTGCCCGTGAGGTACGAGTCCATGGAGCCGGGCGGCGAGGAGTTCCCGCACGTCTACGGACCGGTGCCGGTCGAGGCCGTGGTGGAGGTGGAGCCCTGGAACTGAGGGGGAGGGGCGTCAGCCGGCGGGACGCTGGAGGAACCGCAGCATGTTGCCGGCCGGATCGCGGAAGGCGCAGTCGCGCACCCCGTACGGCTGGTCCGTCGGCTCCTGCAGGACGTCCCCGCCGGCCTCGCGCACCCGGTCGTACAGCGCGTCGCAGTCGGTGGTGGTGAAGATGACCCCGCGCAGCATGCCCTTGGCGAGCAGTTCGGCCATCGCCTGCCGGTCGGCGGGGGAGGCGTCCGGGTTCGCGCCCGGCGGCTCCAGGACGACCTCCACGTCCGGCTGGAGCGGGGACCCCAGGGTCAGCCAGCGCATGCCCTCCCAGGACACGTCGTTGCGCACTTCCAGGCCCAGGACGTCGCAGTAGAAGGCCATCGCCTTGTCATGGTCGTCGACGGCGATGAAGCACTGCTTCAGTTTCAGATCCATGCGCCCACGCTAGGCGCTGCGCGAGCCGGACGCCGGGTTGTCGGGCGGCCCGCCGTCCGCGGGTCTGCCGTGTGGCCGGTGGCCCGTCAGCTCATGGTCCAGACGTACGGGTCGTGGGGGACGGGTTGGCCGGCCGGGCGGGCCGCGGCCGGGCGGGGCTGGGCGGCCCGGATGCCCGAGGAGGCGGCCAGGGCCTGGACGACGTCGGCCTCCGTGACCTCGTGCGGCTCCTTCGAGGGCGCGTCCGAGCGGGCCCTGCGGGTCCTGACCAGCGCCGCCGCCTCGTCCAGAAGGCTCACGGCCGCACCGGGCAGGGCCTGGTCGGGGACGTGGTCGCGGGCGAGGGCGGCGGCGGCCTCCAGGGCGTCGTCGGTGAAGCCCGCCTCGTGGTGGAACATCAGCCGGGGCCGGACGACACGGAGGATCTCCCGTATGTCGCCCTCGGGAGGCTCCTGGAGGAAGACGGGCTGCACCAGCCGTTCCAGACCGGGGTCACGGTCCCGGCGGTCGTACTCCGCCCGGCCGCAGTCGCCGATGACACGGACGGCCGGTTCCTCCAGCAGGGAGCGGAACAGACCGAGGGGTGTGGTGGTGCCCTCCGGGAGGTGCAGGGGAGTCAGCGCGCCCTCCAGGTGGAGGATCAGCCCCGCCTGGCCGGCGATCTCGGCGAGCAGCTCGGCGATCAGCGCCCCCGCGCGGGCCCGGTGCCGCGAGTCGGCCAGCACCGCGGCGAGATCCAGCGACCGCAGGGTGCGCCCGCCCAGGCTGTCCGGGACCCGGCGCTCGGCGACGGCCCGCGCGACCCCCACGGTCACGGCCTCCTTGCCGATGCCCGGCTCGCCCACCAGGAGGGGCACGCGGCGCCGGTGGCGGGTCAGGACCTGGACCACCCGGTCGATCTCGGCGGCGCGGCCGATGACGGGCCCCGTGGTGTGGCCGGGGTCGCGGGTGAGCGTCTGGAGCAGCCCGGCGGACCGCAGGCGTTCCGCGATCCGGGCCCGGGCCCGGCCGGTGTCGGCGCCCAGTTCACGCAGGACACCGGCCACCGTGTCGTCGTCCTGGCGGAGCAGGGCGAGCAGGATGTGCACCGGCTCCACGTACCCGTGGTCCGACGAGGCGGCCTCCTGACCGGCGATGTCGAGCGTGGCCGCCGCCTCGGCGGTGTAGTAGACGGGAGGGCGACCCGGGTTCTTGGGACCCTTGTCGAAGGCCGCCCGCGTCGCGTCGACCACCGCGCCGGTCGGCACCCCGAGCAGCTGCTCGAACCCGGAGGCGGTGCCGCTCTCCTCGGCCTCCAGGGCGAGGGCCAGCAGCAGGTGCCCCGGCCTCAGGTAGTTCTGGCGGAGCAGCTCGACCTGCTCGAAGCCGACGGCCACCACCCGGTCCGCCCGCCCACTCCTGCGCGGGCTGACCACCCGGTCCGCCCCCTCACCCCTGCCCGGACTGACCACCCGGTCCGTCCCCTCACTCCTGCGCGGGCTGGCCCCCCGGTCCGCCCCCTCACTCCTGCCCGGACTGCGGCCCCTGGCCATCGGCCGTCCCCTCCATCCCCAGCAGATCGTCCCGTGCCCGTGCCGTGTGCGGGTGGTCCGCGCCGAGCACCCGCTCCCGCTCCGCCACCAGCTGCCGCAGCAACGCCAGCGCCTCCTCCCGCTCGCCGGCCGGCGCGAGGTTGCGGGCCAGCATGTGCCGGGTCCGCAGGGTGTGCGGATGCTCGACGCCGAGGACCCGGCTCCGGTCGGCGAGCAGGATGCGCAGCATGCCCACCGCCTCTTCACGGTGCCCCGCCTCGCCGAGGTTGACCGCGAGGAACTGCCGTGTGCGCAGCGTGTCCTCGTGGTCGGGTCCCAGCAGCCGTACCTGGTCGGCGAGCAGCCGGCGCAGCAGACCCGCGGCCTCCACCGGGGTGCCCGCGCCGCCCAGGCTGTGCGCGTAGGACTGCCGGGTGCGCAGGGTGTCGGCGTGCTCGGGGCCGAGGACGCGGGTCTGCTCGTCGAGGATCTTGCGCAGTTCCTCGGCCGCACCCGTCCAGTCCCCGTCCTTGCCCCGGTCGACGGCGGCGATCTGGCGGTTGCGCAGCTCGGGGCCCGCCGTCGCGGCGAAGGCGCGATTGATACCGAGCGCGATGCGGTGCGCGGTGCCGCTGCCCCGGTTGAGCGGCCGGGGCAGCCCCTCGGACGCCATGACGGACCTCAGCCGCTGGTACAGGTCCTCGACCGTCAGCAGCTCCGGCCCGCCGACGACGCCCTCGCGCAGCAGCCGTATCAGCCGCCCGGAGAACGCGGTGTGGTCCTCGCCCGGCAGCGCGAGGGCCACCTGGTCGCGCTGGGCGGAGGTCATCACGTACGAACCGGCCACGTCCAGCTGCGAGATCCGCTCGTCCTCCGCGCCCAGCGCGTCGCCGACGGCCCGGCCGGAGAAGCAGCAGTCGAGGACGACGACCTTGGTCTCGGCGGGACTGTCCAGCACGGCGTCGCGCAGCTTGTCGTACTCCAGGGAGTTGAACTCGGGTGCGGCCCACTCGCTGTCGGGCAGCGCCAGGTACAGCTCGTGCCGGCGGCCGCCGACCAGGCCGTGACCGGCGTAGTAGACGAGCAGCAGGTCCTCGGCCTCGGCCACGGCGGACCGCAGCCGCCCTCCGACGGTGCGCAGGTCGCCGTCGTCGAGCAGCAGCGTGCAGTGCGCGGAGGGGACCAGCCCGAAGTACGGGTCCGTGAGGAGCGCGGCCAGATCGGTGAGGGTGCGGTGGACGGCGGGCAGGTCCGGCAGCGCCGGGTCGGTGTACCGGCCGGCGCCGATCAGGACCAGCCGGGAGCGGTGGCGGTCTGGCAGCCGCACGTCACTCCCGCGCGTCCTGGCCCGGCGCGGCCTCGGAAGTCCCCTCCGGAACGCCCCCCGGAACCCCCTCCGGGCCCGGGGCCTCCGCCAGCGCCTCCCGCAGCAGCTCGGCCACGTCCTCGGTCGCGACCCGCTTGGCGTCGATCTCCACCGTCGGCCCGTCCTCCCGGCGGATCTCCAGCCGTACGTCGCTGCGCCGGGGCTGGGTGATCCAGGCCCGCAGACAGGAGGCGAGCACGGTGAGCGGACCGCCGGCGCCGAGCAGGACGGTCACCGTGTCCAGCGCGGTGCCGAGATGCCCGTCCACCGGCTCGGTCCCGGTCAGCCGCACCCGGCCGGCCAGCCCCGCGTCGCCGCGCAGCCAGTCCGTCAGCGACTCCGCGTCGGAAACGGGATCCTTGCTGCGTACGGAGATGAGTGCGGTCGCCACGGTCCCCCCGAAGTCCTCAAAGTCCTTGACGCGCTACGGCGTTGACGAGATCGAGTGTAGGGCGGAACGGCCCGGTAGTGACCGTTCGTCACAGAGGTGGACCGTAGGTGCCGGTGCTCACCAGGGCCGGCGGCGCGGCCGCGTGAACGTCCGGGCCACGCAGGACGGGATCACCGCGCTCTCCTCGTGCGACCGGGCCCGGTACGCGCTCGGCGTCTCACCGACCAGCTCGGTGAACCGGGAGCTGAACGAGCCCAGCGAGGTACAGCCGACGGCGAGGCACACCTCGGTCACGCTGAGGTCCCCGCGACGCAGCAGCGACTTCGCCCGCTCGACCCGGCGGGTCATGAGATAGCTGTACGGCGTCTCCCCGAACGCCTTGCGGAAACTGCGCTGGAAGTGCCCCGGCGACATCAGCGCCCCCCGGGCCAGCTCGGCCATGTCGAGCGGCTCGGCGTACTCACGGTCCATCCGGTCCCGCACCCGCCGCAGCCGCCTGAGGTCCTCCAAGGTCACGGCACCAGAATGGCACGCCCGTTCGCCGGGCGGCCCGGTTTCCGCCCGACGGTCACCGTCACCCGGCGGTGCGCTCGCTCAGGGCCGTGACCGACCAGTCGAGTGCGGGCGCCAGAGGTTCCGGGGCCGGCCAGCCGTTGACGACGGCCAGCAGCTGCGCGTACCGCTCGCGCCGGGGATCGTTCGCGGTGCTCAGCCGCCGCAGCATCCAGGGGCGCAGCCCGCTGTCGTCGGGCCGGCCGAGGAGACGTGCGCAGTCCGCGCCGAGCGCCGCGACGACGCGCTCCGCCTCGGGGGTGCAGGGGTCGATGCCGGACGCGAGGGCGGCGTTCGCGTGGTCGGGGGCGAGGGCGACCACGTCCCGCCGGGGCGGCCGCCCGGGACGGGCGTCGTCCGTGTGCTCCTCGACCGCGCGCCGCACACCGGCGCGGAACTCCGGGTCCTCGAACAGTTCCGCCAGCTCCAGCCACGCGGAGAGCTGCTCCTCCGTGGGCGTGCCGGGCAGTTCGGGCGTCAGGGACCGGCGGGCGCCGGCGTGGGCGCCCCCTCCGGTTCCCGCGAAGACGGCGTCGAGGAACTCGCCGGTCAGTCGGTGCATGCGTGCCATCTGCTTCCTATTCGTTGAGCATTGCTGCTCGGATCGGATGGTTCGCTCTCCGCACGTGGGTGCTGGAGTCCTGGACCGGCAGTCTGGTCCGGAGACGATCGGCCCGTTCCTGGATGAGTTGCTTGACCCGCGTGTGCGGGGTGATCAGGGAGATGTCAGGGTCTCCGTCTCGTTCCAGGACGTTGATCGCAGCCGCGTGGTCTGCCTGCCACAGCTCCCCGCACCGGGTGCAGTGAAGCCGGTCCCCGGATCGCTTGCCGAGGATTCGGCAGCAGGGGACGACTTGTGAGCTGTAAGCCGCGTTGACCAGCGTCAGCGCAGAACCTCTGCGCTCTGACACGGACGTGAGCGCCTCGGCCGTGACGCCTTTGGTCCAGGCGGCGAGGCGGCGGTTGGTGTTCTTGCCCAGCTTCTTCCGGGGAGGGAAGGAGCGGGTGAGATCTTCGGCCACCACCTGGGCGGCCTTGTCGACGACAGTGTGTACGGCGGTGAAGGTGACTGTACGCACGCGGGACGTGAACCGGCTGCGGCGCCGGTCGCGCTTGACCACACCGAGGTTGCTGCGTTCAATGCGGTCGGCCTTCACGTGGTCACCGGCCTTGCGGGCATTCTCCGCTACCGACCGGATCTTGGCCCTGCGGGCGTTCTTGGCCTTGAGGAAGTCGGACTCTTCCCGCAGCAGCTTGCCGAGTTCTTCGCCGTGGTGGTTGCCGTCGGAGTCGGTCAGGACCTCGGTGTAGCCCTTGTCCACGCCGACCTTTCCGATTCCGCAGGGGCGGATCTCGTGCAGGTCAGGGGCGTCGATGGCGTAGTGCACCTCGACCCGTCCGCCGCGGAGGACGATCCGCAGGGTTCCGGTGGGTGCGACGGTGGTGTTCAACGGGATCGCGATCTTCTGCCGCCGCTTCAGCCCGGGGATGTCGATCCACACGTTGCCGTCGGCCATGCGCCAGGTGTTGTACTGGTCGGAGCGCACCACGATCTGATTCGCCGTGCGGCTCACGCCGTGCTTGACGTGCCGGCGCATCTGCCAGGACAGGAATCCGTCGTCCTGCCACCGGCCGTACTTCAGTGCGGTGTACGCCTTCTTCCGCTCGGACTTGTCCCGGTAGCGGTGGTGTATCGCTTTGCGGACCTTCACCTTCCCGGCTTCGCGGTGCGCGGCGATGTCGGCTACCGCGTCGCGAAGGGTCTCCTTCCACGTGTTGGCCAGCACGCCGAAGGTGTCGGCGGTGCCGTCCTTCATCCACGCATCGCGGATGGTGCGGTCCCTGATGCCGTCGTTGACAGGCGATCCGTAACGGGCCCACACCATGGCCCGCACACGGCCGAGGCGACGTGCCTGCTCTTCGAGCTGGGCGTACTTACCGGCGTTGAGATTCCGGGAGTAGGCGATGCGGGTGACCTTCACCGGCCACCGGCTTTCAATTCGTCCTTCAGGGTCTTCTCGTAGCGGCGCAGGCCATGCAGGCGGCAGGAGAAGGTGTGCACGATCGCCAGCAGGTCCTCTGCCAGTTCCTGGTGGGGGGAGAGGGATTCGGCGTTTGCGATGACGATCTCGCAGCTGTGGCGTTCGGCTACGTGCTCGATCAGGTCGAACCCGAACCTCGCGAGTCGGTCCTCGTGAGCGATGACCAGACGGGCGATCTCGCCGGCCTCGATCCTGTCCATCAGGGCAAGGAACTTCTTCCGGCGCAGGTTCATCCCGCCACCGATCTCCTGCACCCACTCGTCCACCGCGATACCGGCACCCAGGCAGAAGGTTTCCATTGCGGCGACCTGCGAGGCGAGGTCGTCCTTCTGCCCAGGTGAGGACACCCGGCAGTACACCACCGTGACGCGGTGCGTGTGAGCGGCGATCCCGAGAGCGGCACGTACGTCGGCGTCGGTGAAGTACCGCTGTCCGGTCGTGGTCCGTTTCGGCGTGATACGCCCTTCGGCCTCCCAGCGGCGGACGGTCGACGCAGACCGCCCGATGCGCTGGGCGAACTCCGAGATGCGGTACTTCTTACTCATACGAGTAACTATAGCGAGGACTGGAAAGGAAATTGACCACTACTCATAGCTCCTCAGGGCTGGGTCCGCGCTCGGCCACGGCCGTCAGCACGGCCCACCGCAGGCGCAGGACGCCGATCTGTGCCTCCAGCGCGGCGGCGTGCCGCGCGGCGACCTCACCGAGCGACAGCTCCCGCTCTATGACCCGCCGGATCACGTCGAGCCCGAGCCCCAGCTCGCGCAGCGTCCGCACCAACGCCAGCCGCGCGACCGCGTCCGGGCCGTAGCGGCGGTACCCAGCGCCGCTACGGCAGACAGGCGCCACGAGCCCGGGGTCCGAATAGAACCGAACCGCACGGCTTTGACCGTCAGTTCGGCACGCCGCGCCACTTCACCGATCGACCAGAGGTACAGCTGGGCCGTCCGTGATCCACATCCCGCACTCCTCCCATTGGGTGGCGGGATCTGCGAGGACAGCTTCGGCCGAGGCTTTGAGCCCGTTTTCGGAGTCGGCGGCGAGCCAGCGGAGGAAGGCGTGATGCTCAGGCACGTAACAAGTCGCGGCGGGCTCGTCCCCCAGGACCAGCGCCTGCACCCCGTCCTCGCCGACGGCGATCGCGCCGGCCAAGATCGTCCACCGCGCAAGCCCTGTCGTAGTCGTCCGGATCGACCCCGTCCCCCACGATCATCCCGCTCTCCGTGCACCCGCGCCAGGCATCCAGCGCGGAGACGGGAATCACGATCAAGGGACCGCCCATCGACTCCACCCAGTCAACGGGGGCGTGTGTCGTCTCGGCTGCGGCGGACGAGGAGGTTCTCATAGGGGCAGTGCGTACTCAGGCACCGACAACGCCGCTCCGCGGGCGCGTGCCAACCGGTTTTGGGCGGCTCAGGTCCGACCCAGTACGTGACAGCCGATGCGTCATTCAGCGGGCCAGCGTCAACTGCCCGCCCCGTCAGCAGCGCGCAACCGCACCCGGTGACGCTGAAGGTCGACCTCGGCGACCTTCACCGCGATCAGCTCGCCTTCGCGGACGAGTTGGTCAGGGGTCTCAACCGGCTCGTCGGTCAGCTCTGAGATGTGAAGGAGCCCTTCGACCTCCGGAGCAAGCTGCACCAACACGCCGAAGGGAATGACCTTGGTGATCCGCCCTGTGACGACGCGGCCGGCCTGCTTCGCGAAGCGGATGAGGGGATCTTCCCGCAGGGCTTTCAGCGAGAGGGTGACTTGTCCGGATCGCGTCTCGGCGACAATCACCTCCGCTGTGATCCGCTGGCCGGCTTGGACGACTTCGGAAGGGTGGTCGATCCGGGACCACGTCAGGTCTGGCACTCGGATGAAACCGGTGCACAAGCCATCAGGCTCGCCGTCGAGGTGGACGAAGACCCCGAAGTTGGGCACTTCCGCGACGGTCCCGGTGACAACCTGTCCGCGTTCCATGGAGAGGAGAAAGGATCGCAAGGAGGGGATCTCGCAAGCCCTGGAAGAGAGATGAAGCTGACCTTCACCCCGACGTCCGAGCTCCTCGGCGTCAACCTCTTGGCCGATCTCGAAGAGCTCGGATGGGTGCTCCACCCGACGCATCGAAGCCTCATGCCCAGGGATCCGACCGATCTCGGCTTTCTCTCCTTCGCCATCCACGAGCTCCACGACGACATCCGCTCCGTCGAACCCGATGACCGCCACCCTTCTCACAGCGCCCGGCCGGAGCTGGTTGATCAAGGTTTGCAGGCGAGGGTCAGGAGCTGGATCAGGCATGGCGGTGAGCCTAGCTCCAGCCGTTGAGGGAGACCTGTGGCCCGCCCGCCTCCGAGATAGCGGTTGAGGGCGCTGCCGGTGGTCTTCACGAATTCTTCGGGGATGGCTGCGGCGTCGACCCAGCAGACCTGGGAGTGCCTGTGGGGTTCGCGGTCCTCCGACCGGGGGCGGCTTCGATGGGCGTTGCCGTTCCGGTCGAGGATGGCTCCGAGTGTCGGACCTTGTGAGAGCGGGAATCGGTCAGGCCATGCGCTTGATCTCGATGGCGAGGGCTCCGAGGGCTTCCTTTTCGGGGCCGTAGATGGTGCGAATGTTGACGAGTTGCCGGTCAAGGGTGGCGGCCGGGTTGACGTTCACCGGACCCTCGCCGTCGAGGAGGGCTTCGAAGTCGGGGTATTCGGTGACCCGAAGGACTTCGACGTCGCAGGTCTCGTCCGTGCCTTTGACGCGGAAGCGGATGGTGTCGCCGGCGGCGAGGTCCGCGAGGTGCGGGTACTTGACCCGCACCTCGATGGTCTTGGTGCCCGCTGCCACGAGCTCGAAGTCGAGCGGTTGGAGGCGGACGTCGGTCGGCTCGCGCGGACCTACGTCAGTCACCCGCTGATGGAGCAGTACGTCGAGATCAAGCGGTTACGGGACGGGGTGTTCGAGCTGCTGCGCGGACGGCAACGCCCCCGGCAGACCACCGACCTCTATCTCTCAGCCTCTCGTCTCTGCGGCCTGTCCGCTCACGTCTGCCTGGACCTCGGCGACTACGACTCGGCGGCCACTCATGCCCGTACCGCACAGGCCTGTGCCGAGGCGGCCGGACATGGGGGGATGATGGCCTGGGTGCGGGCCGTGGAGTCACTGATCGCGTATTGGACCGGTCAGTACAAGCGGGCGGCCCAGTTGGCCCAGGTCGGTCGTCAGCACAAGGAGGGCGGCAGTATCGGCGCACGGCTGGCGAGCCTGGAGGCGCGGGCGCTGGCGATAGCCGGCGACTCGGCTGGAGCGCTCACCGCCCTGTCGGATGCCGATCGATATCGTGAGGCGGTCTCGGGCCGGGACGAGGTACTGGGAGTCTTCGACTTCCCTGCGGCCAAGCAGTTCGCGTACGCCGGAACGACCCTCCTGGCCGTAGGCGGGCAGGAGCACGTCCAGCGGGCCATCGTCAGCGCGGAGACGGCGATCCGCCTCTACCGCAGCGCGGACGGAGACGACCAGTCGGTCGGTGACCTGTTCGCCGCGCACCTCGACCTCGCCGGCGGGCACCTGCTCCTGGGCGACCTGGACGGTACGGAGAAGATGCTCGGCTTCGTTCTCCAGTCCGCGCCGGAGCGCATGTCGGCCAGTATCGTGCGCCGGCTCATCGTTCTGGGGCGGGAGTTGGGAGGGCCACAGTACGGTGGAGCCGCGCAGGCGGTGGACCTGCGTGACCGGCTCCAGCACACGGTCGTCCGTACGTCCCTGCCTGCCGCCCACCCTTCGGAGGTGCCGACGTGACCGATTTGTCCGCCGCCCGCGACGCCGCTGTCACTGACCGGGCCCGCTTGGTGGGCAGCGCCTACAACGGAGACCGGGACCTGGCCGCCCGGCAGTCGCTCTACCAGTGGCAGACGCCCCGGTACGATCTGCCCGGCCTCGTCGCCGAGAGGCTGGGCGATGTACGCGGGCGCGTCGTCGACGTCGGCTGCGGCAACGGCAAGTTCATCCAGCGGCTCCGTCAGGACCGTGGGGACCTGTTCCTGCTCGGTCTCGACATCGCGTCCGGCATCCTCGCCGATGTCCCCGGCCCCGTCGCCGTGGCGGATGCCACGAGGCTTCCGCTCGCGACGGGCAGCGTCGACGCCGCCCTTGCGCTCCACATGCTCTACCACGTGCCCGACATCCCCCAGGCGGTCAGGGAACTGGCCCGGATCGTGGCCGGTGACGGGCTGGTGATCGCCTCCACCAACAGTGACCGAGACAAGGCCGAACTCGACGACCTCTGGCAGCGGGCCGCCGGCGACGTCCTCGGCATCGACCGGGGCCCGGCTCGTATCTCGCTCAGCGCTCGCTTCTCCCTGGAGAAGGCGCCCGCCTTCCTCGGCGAGGAGTTCAGCCGCGTGGAGGTCGTCGAACTGCCGGGGATCATCACCGTCCACGACCCAGAGCCTGTGGTTGCCCACATGGCTTCGTACCGTGCCTGGGCGGACCAGCACGAGGTGCCCTTCGACGCGACGGTCGACCGCGCCCGCACACTGGTCACCGACCACATCGCGCGGCACGGCGCGTACGAGATCACGTGCCTCGGCGGCATCCTCGTCTGCTGCCGGTGAGATTTCCCTGTGGCGGCCAGAGGAGGTCCCCCCTGTGGCGGCCAGAGGCCGGTGAGCAGGTGTCGTGGCTCCTCGGCGGAAGAAGACCGCACCCGGGCCGCGGCGGGCGCCGGGTTCGGCGGGCTGCGGACCGGGTGCGGACAGGTAGGTAGCCGGACTCGCGAAAGCGCGGGTCAGGCGGCCTGGCCAGAGATCAGGCCTTCTTGGTCTCCCAGAAGATCTTGTCGATCTGGGCGATGTAGTCCAGGGCCTTCTGGCCCGTCGCCGGGTCGGTGGACGCCTTGGCGGCCGAGAGGGCCTTCAGGGTGTCGTTGACCAGCTGGTGCAGCTCCGGGTACTTCTCGAAGTGCGGGGCCTTGAAGTAGTCGCTCCACAGGACGGAGACGTGGTGCTTCGCCAGCTCGGCGCGCTGCTCCTTGATGACGGTGGCGCGCGCCTGGTAGTGCGGGTCGTCGTTGCCGGCCATCTTTTCCTGAACGGCCTTCACCGACTCCGCCTCGATGCGGGCCTGGGCCGGGTCGTACACGCCGCAGGGCAGGTCGCAGTGCGCGCTGACCTTGACCTTGGGGGCAAACAGGCGGGAAAGCATGGAGCATTCCTTCCTCGTGATCGTCTTCTCAGGTGGGACATTACTCCCTGAGGGACGGGTTTTCGCGAGTGCCCCCTTGGGCTTAGGACAAAAGTCCAGGGTCAGACTGAGACTGGTGGAGGAACGGACCGGGGAGGTGCCGGGGATGCCGGAGCTGTCGCAGGACACCGAGCGGGGGAGGGCCGTGGCCCCCTTCGGCCTGGCCGAGGTGACGGGGCCGTCCATGGTGCCCACCCTCCGGCACGGGGACCGGCTGCTGCTGCAGTACGGGGCCGTGATCAGGCCGGGGGACGTGATCGTCCTGCGCCATCCCTTCCAGCAGGACCTGCTCGTCGTCAAGCGGGCCGTGCAGCGGCGCGAGGGCGGCTGGTGGGTGCTCGGCGACAACCCGTACGCCGGTGGCGACAGCACCGACTACGGCGTCGTACCCGAGGAGCTGATCCTCGGCCGGGCCCGGTTCCGGTACCGCCCCCGCCCCGCCGGTCAGCGTTCGCCGCTGGCGCTGGCGCGCTGGGCGTTCTCGGCCGCCCGGCCGCTGCTGTCGGACCGGTCGGCCTCCAGGCGCTTGCGAGCCCGGTAGGCGGCCACGTTGGCGCGGGTGGCGCAGCGGTCGGAGCAGTAGCGCCGGGAGCGGTTGGTGGAGGTGTCCAGGTAGGCGTTGCGGCACGGCGGGGCCTGGCACAGGCCCAGCCGGTCGACGCCGTACTCGGTGAGGTGGAAGGCCAGGCCCATCGCCGCGATGGCCGCGTAGCCGGCGGTGGCGTTGGACGGGTGGTCGGCCAGGTGCATGTGCCACAGGGGGCGGCCGTCCTCGTCCCGGTGGTCGTGGCCGGAGATCTGCGGGCTGACCGGGAACTCCAGCAGCAGGGAGTTCAGCAGGTCCACGGCCGGTGTCTCCTCGCCCCGGTCGGCCGCCTCGAAGACCGCGCGCAGCCGGGCCCGGACCGAGCGGAAGCGGGTCACGTCGGCGTCGGTGGCGCGGCGGGCCGCCGAGGCGTTGCCGCCGAACAGCTCGCGGACGGCCTCCACCGAGGTCAGGGAGTCCTTGCCCCGGGCCGGTTCCTCGGTGTTGACGAGGCGGACGGCGTAATCCGAGTAATAGGCCAGTTCCACTTGTAGTCCTTACGGAGGGGCTCTAGGGTCGTGTCTGCGGTCGGGTAACAGCCGGTCGTGCTTTCAGGGTATTACGCGTGCGAGGGGAGACGAGGTTCCATGAGCGGCAGCGGCGCGACCACGAACACGGCCACGCATACGGAGACGAGTGCGGCCACGAGTGCGGCCACGGGCGCGACCACGAGTACCGGGACCGACTGGGGCGCCTGGCAGGAGAGCTGGGACCGGCAGCAGGAGTGGTACATGCCGGACCGCGAGGAACGCTTCACGATCATGCTCGACATGGTCGAGGCACTCGTCGGCACGGCCCCGCGTGTGCTCGACCTCGCCTGCGGCACCGGCACCATCACCGCCCGGCTGCTCGCCCGCTTCCCCGGCGCCACCAGCACCGGCGTCGACCTCGACCCGGCGCTCCTCGCCATCGCGCGCGGCACCTTCGAGGGCGACGACCGCGTCTCCTTCGTCACCGCCGACCTCAAGGACCCCGCCTGGCCGGCGGCACTGCCGTACGGCTCCTACGGCGCCGTCCTGACCGCCACGGCCCTGCACTGGCTGCACAGCGAACCCCTCGCGGCCCTCTACGGTCAGGTCGCGGAGCTGGTCCGCGACGGCGGTGTCTTCATGAACGCGGACCACATGATCGACGACAGCACGCCCCGGATCAACGCGGCGGAGCGCGCCCAGCGCCACGCCCGCATGGATCAGGCCAAACGCGACGGCGCCCTGGACTGGGCCGCGTGGTGGCAGCTCGCCGCCGAGGACCCGGTCCTCGCCGGGCCGACCGCCCGCCGCTTCGAGATCTACGGCGAACACGCGGACGGTGACATGCCCTCCGCCGCCTGGCACGCGCGCGTGCTGCGCGAGAAGGGCTTCGGCGAGGCCCGGCCCGTGTGGTGCTCCCCCTCGGACACCCTGCTGCTCGCCGTCAAGTGAGCCGCACGTGAGAGGGGCGGTACGGAGATCTCCGTACCGCCCCTCTCGCCGTACCCCTGCCGCGCCTGCCGGGTCAGAGCACCTTCGACAGGAACGACTTCGTCCGGTCGTGCTGCGGGTTGGTCAGCACGTCGCGCGGGTGGCCGGACTCGACCACCACGCCGTCGTCCATGAAGACCAGCGAGTCGCCGACCTCGCGGGCGAAGCCCATCTCGTGCGTGACGACGATCATCGTCATGCCGTCCTCCGCCAGGTCCCGCATGACGTCGAGGACCTCGCCGACCAGCTCCGGGTCGAGGGCCGAGGTCGGCTCGTCGAACAGCATCAGCTTCGGCTGCATCGCCAGCGCGCGGGCGATGGCGACACGCTGCTGCTGGCCACCGGAGAGCTGCGCCGGGTAGTGGCCCGTACGGTCCCCGAGGCCCACCCGGTCCAGCAGCTGCTGGGCCCGCTCGCGGGCGACCGCCTTCGACTCCCGCTTGACCTGGACCGGCGCCTCCATGACGTTCTCCAGAGCCGTCATGTGCGGGAACAGGTTGAAGCGCTGGAACACCATGCCGATGTCCCGCCGCTGGGCGGCGACCTCGTGCTCCTTCAGCTCGTAGAGCTTGTCGCCCTTCTGCCGGTAGCCGACCAGCTGGCCGTCGACGTAGAGCCGGCCGGCGCTGATCTTCTCCAGGTGGTTGATGCACCGCAGGAAGGTGGACTTGCCCGAACCGGACGGACCGATGAGGCAGAACACCTCGCGCGCGTTCACCTCCAGGTCGATGCCCTTGAGGATGTGCGCGAGCCCGAAGGACTTGTGCACGCCCTCGGCCACGACCATCGGCTGCCCGCTCGCGCCCTGGGAGAGGTTCTTGCTCAGACTGGTCATCGGGCCACCTCCGGACGGCGGAACGAACCGAACATGCGGAGGTTCTTCTTCAGGCGCTGGAACGGGGTCGGCGGCAGGCTCCGCGAGGAACCGCGGGCGTAACGGCGCTCCAGGTAGTACTGGCCGATGCTGAAGACCGTGGTCAGCATCAGGTACCAGATCGACGCCACGAAGTACATCTCCACGACCGCCAGCGAGGTGCTGGAGATGTCCGTGGCCCGCTTCAGCAGCTCGGGGAACTGGACCACGTAGGCCAGCGACGACGTCTTGAGCATGTTGATGTACTCGTTGCCGGTCGGCGGCACGATGACCCGCATCGCCTGCGGCAGGATCACCCGGCGCAGCGTCTTGCCCTGCGTCATGCCCAGGGCGTGCGAGGCCTCCGTCTGGCCGAGGTCGACCGACTGGATGCCGGCCCGGACGATCTCCGACATGTAGGCGGCCTCGTTCAGGCCGAGACCCAGCAGGGCGGCCAGGAACGGCGTCATGACCTGGTTCATCTCGTCCTTGTAGAACCCCAGGTTCAGGATGGGGAACACGAGCGCGATGTTGTACCAGAGCAGCAGCTGCACCAGGACCGGCGTGCCGCGGAAGAACCAGACGTAGAACCAGGCCACGGTGCTCGTGACCGGGTTCGACGACATCCGCATCACCGCGAGGATCACGCCCAGACCGAGACCGAGCGCCATGGCGAGCACCGAGATGTACAGCGTGTGCCAGGCGCCGGACAGAATCGTCCCGTCCGTGAGGTAGTCCGGGACGATGCTGTAGTTGATCTTCGCGTTGGAGAACGCGATCCCGATGAGCACGAGGATCGCGATGACCACCACGGCCGCCACCCAGCGGCCGTAGTGGCGGACCGGTATGGCCTTGATCTGCTCCGGCGGCACCATCGGCGCCGGAACCTTGTCGACAGTGTCAGTCACGATGACTGCCCTTCAGTGTTGCCCGAGGTTCAGGAGCCGCCGTTGATCTTCGCCTCGGTCACCGCACCGTCCGTGACGTTCCACTTCTGCATGATCTTCGCATAGTCGCCATTCTTGATGATGGCGTTCATCGCGGCCTGCAGGGCGTCGCGCAGCTGGGTGTTCTCCTTGCTGACGGCGATGCCGTACGGGCCCGCCTCCACCTGGTCGCCGACGACCTCGAAGTCCTTGCCGCCGCCCGAGGTCTTGGCGTTGTACGCCGCGACCGGGAAGTCGTTCAGGTCCGCGACCGACGCGCCCTGCTTCAGACGGAGCAGCGCCTCGGGGTCGGTGTCGAAGGTCTGCAGCTTGATGGCGCCCTTGCCGTCCTTCTCGCACTTCTTGCTCTGCGTGCGGGCGACGCCCTCGGAGGTGGTGCCCTTCTGCAGTGCCACGACCTTGCCGCACAGGTCGTCCAGCGACTTGACGCCCTTGGGGTTGCCCTTCTGGACGAGGATCGAGGTGCCCGCGGTGAAGTAGTCGACGAAGTCGACGCCGTTGCCGACCTTCTTGCCGTTGGCGGAGTCGATGCCGTTCTGGCGGTCCTTGGTGTCGTTCATCGCGGACATGATCACGTTGAACCGCTTGGCCTGCAGACCCACGATGAGCTGGTCGAACTTGCCGTTCTGGAAGTCGAACCGCACGCCCAGCTGCTTGCCCAGGGCGTCCGCGACGTCCGGGTCGATGCCCACGGCCTTGCCGCTCTGCATGTACTCGACGGGGGCGTAGGAGATGTCGGAGCCCACCTTGATGACGCCCGCCTTGCGGATGTCGGCGGGGAGCTTGGCGGCGAGCGGCGCCGAGGCGGACGAGCTGGAGCCGCTGTCGCCGCCGCTCTTGTCGGTCTGGTCACCGCAGCCGGTGAGAATCAGGGTGCTTGCGACCGCGATCGCCGCAACCGCGACAGTGCTGGTGCGGGCGGTCGTACGACGGGTGGAGCTTGCGGTCATCGTGGGTTCCTCCGGCGGATGGGAAGAGTTGCCGATGGGTCGACGGAAACACACACCTTCGGGTGTCGCGACCTCGTGGGTTTACGGCATCTTGCCATTCGGACTACGCCATCCAGGTGAGTCGCCATGTCAAAATCGGATAACGGGTGACCCCCGATCGCCGTGATGTCGGTCCAGCCAGGCCCACCAAGGCCGCACCATCTGCGGAACGCCGGCATTCCGGCCGGAAAATCTTCGGGCTATCTCACGATGTGGTTAATCGTTGCACGATACATCAGTTACTGAACGGTCACATGTCACAGGACGTCAGCGGGTGTCAGCCTCATGTCACCCTCGTGTGGCCTTCTGGTTCCCAGTGTGACCTTGCACCTAATGGACTCGTCGCGGGTGCCGTCCGTCCGGTAAGAAGGTTCTTTACACCCCTCATCCGGGGCTCAGGGCGCGTGTGCGGCGCGCCCGTCGCGTATGTGCCCGTCCGTATCAGGCAATCGGGCCGTGCGCGGTGCCCGCCCACCCCTCACCAGGAGTGGTCGACCCTCAAATCATGCATACCTAAGGGGTACAACAAAGTGGCAGCGGAGATCGTCAATCCTCCCAGCGACAGTGCGGATCAGGACGGGGCCGAGCCCCTCGATTCCTTCGATCCGGTGTTCGCGCTGCACCGCGGAGGCAAAATGGCCGTGCAGGCCACGGTGCCGGTCCGCGACAAGGACGACCTTTCCCTCGCGTACACGCCCGGTGTGGCGCGCGTGTGCACCGCGATCGCCGACCAGCCCGAGCTGGTCAACGACTACACGTGGAAGTCCTCGGTGGTGGCCGTCGTCACCGACGGTACGGCCGTGCTGGGTCTCGGGGACATCGGTCCCGAGGCCTCCCTCCCCGTGATGGAGGGCAAGGCGATCCTCTTCAAGCAGTTCGGCGGCGTCGACGCGGTCCCGATCGCGCTCGACTGCACGGACGCCGACGACATCGTCGAGACCGTCGTCCGGCTCGCCCCGTCCTTCGGCGGAGTGAACCTGGAGGACATCTCGGCGCCCCGGTGCTTCGAGATCGAGCGCAAGCTGCAGGAGCGCCTCGACATCCCGGTCTTCCACGACGACCAGCACGGTACGGCGGTCGTGACGCTGGCCGCGCTGCGGAACGCCGCGCGGCTGAGCGGCCGGGAGATCGGGCAGCTGCGGGCCGTCATCTCGGGCGCCGGCGCGGCCGGTGTCGCCATCGCCAAGATGCTGGTCGAGGCCGGCATCGGGGACGTGGCGCTGGCGGACCGCAAGGGCATCATCTCGTCGGACCGGCAGGACCTCACGCCGGTCAAGAGCGAGGTCGCCACCTTCACCAACAAGGCCGGCCTCACCGGTTCGCTGGAGGACGCCCTAGCGGGTGCCGACGTCTTCATCGGCGTCTCCGGCGGTACGGTCCCGGAGGCGGCCGTCGCCTCCATGGCCGAGGGCGCGTTCGTGTTCGCCATGGCCAACCCGAACCCCGAGGTGCACCCGGACGTCGCCCACAAGTACGCGGCGGTCGTGGCGACCGGGCGGTCGGACTTCCCGAACCAGATCAACAACGTACTGGCGTTCCCCGGGATCTTCGCGGGTGCGCTGCAGGTGCGGGCCTCCCGGATCACCGAGGGCATGAAGATCGCCGCCGCCGAGGCGCTGGCCGCCGTGGTCGGCGACGATCTCGCCGCCGACTACGTGATCCCGTCGCCGTTCGACGAGCGGGTCGCCCCCGCCGTGACCGCGGCCGTCGCCGCGGCCGCCCGAGCGGAGGGCGTCGCCCGCCGGTAGCACCGGGCAGCGTCCCGATGGCCCCGCCCGCTCGGGCGGGGCCATCGCGTTTTTCTCCCTCCCGCCCACCCGACCGGGTGACGCCAGGTCTGTTGAGTCGGCCGGGGCTGGGCAGCGGTGGCGGCACAAGGCCGGCGGGTGGCGGCGCGCCGGGTGATGCGCTGGGCGGGCGCCGTGCTGGGCGGGCGCCGCGCCCCCCGCGATGGGGGCACTCCCACTCCCGCGCGCGAAGCCGGGCGTGGAGGACGAGGCCGATGTCGGGGTGGTGGCCGCTTGCTACGGGCCCCGGCGGGAGGCCGGGGGAAAGTCCGGGCAGGGCCCTCTGGGCCGGGTGGGTGTGGTTGTGCAAGAGGGTATGTGTCACAGGGGGCCCTGGTTCCGCCGGCCGGGGTGCGCACCTATGGTCGAGCCATGTTCGCTGTCTACGCCGCCCGAATCGACCGCGACCAGCCGCTCTCCGGCCTTGAGTTGGGGGACCGTCCGGCCCCCGAGGCCCGCCCCGGCTGGAGCACCGTGAACGTCCGGGCCGCCTCCCTCAACCACCACGACCTCTGGTCCCTGCGCGGCGTGGGCCTCGCCGAGGACAAGCTGCCGATGATCCTCGGCTGCGACGCCGCCGGTGTCGACGAGGACGGCAACGAGGTCGTCCTGCACTCCGTCATCGGCCAGTCCGGCCACGGCGTCGGCGCCAGGGAGCCCCGCTCCATCCTCACCGAGCGCTACCAGGGCACCTTCGCCGAGCAGGTCGCCGTGCCTACCTGGAACATCCTGCCCAAGCCCAGGGAGCTGTCCTTCGCGGAGGCCGCCTGCCTGCCCACCGCCTGGCTGACGGCGTACCGGATGCTGTTCACCAACGCCGGTGTACGGCCCGGTGACTCGGTCCTCGTGCAGGGCGCCGGCGGCGGTGTCGCCACCGCCGCGATCGTCCTCGGCAAGGCGGCCGGCCTGCGGGTCTTCGCCACCAGCCGGGACGAGGCGAAGCGGAAGCGGGCGCTGGAGCTCGGGGCCGTGGAGGCCATGGAGTCCGGCGCGCGGCTGCCCCAGCGGGTGGACGCCGTCATCGAGACCGTCGGCGCCGCCACCTGGTCCCACTCGGTGAAGTCCCTGCGGCCCGGCGGCACGATCGTCATCTCCGGTGCCACCAGCGGCGACCGGCCCTCGCACGCCGAGCTGACCCGGGTCTTCTTCCTCGAACTGAAGATCGTCGGCTCCACGATGGGCACCAAGGACGAGCTGGAGGACCTGCTCTCCTTCTGTGCCGCCACCGGCATCCGCCCGGTGATCGACGAGGAACTCCCGATGGACCGGGCCCGTGAGGGCTTCGAGCGGCTCGCCGCCGGTGAGCAGTTCGGGAAGATCGTCCTCACCAACGGCTGAGGCCGCTCGGGGCGACTTCGGGGGCGGGCCCGGTGATCCGAGGGAGGATCACCGGGCCCGCCGCCGCTTCATGGCCGCAGGCCTGCCGGTCACACCTTCGGGGCGCGCAGTATCGCCCCGATGTGCGCCGCCGCCGTCGACAGGTGGCGGCGGGCGTCACGGAACTGGTCGGCGGTGACCCCGTGGTCGCGGGCCGCGTCCCGGATGTCGTCCCGGAAGCGGTCCAGGAGACGGTCCAGGTCACGGACCGGGTCGCTTGAGGGGTCGTCGTGGGCCCAGGACGGCTCGTAGGCCGCCGGGAAGTCCTCCGGGGTCGCCGAATAGGCGGGCTCCGCGTCCGGGGTCTTCCGGTGGGCGCCCGGTTCCCCCGGTGGGCGGCCGAAGCCCCAGTCCTTGCCGAACTCCTTGCCGGCCTCCTTCCCGAACTCGCCGAACTCCTTGGCCAGTTCGGTCAGGCCCTCGCGCACGCCCGTCGGCCAGTCACCCCGGGTGAAGTGGTCCTGGACGCGGTCCTGGACCCGCCGGGCGATGCGCTGCATCTCCTCCTGCGCCTGGGCGCGGGCCTGCGTCTGCGCCTCCTGGGCCTGGCGGCGGGCCCGCTGGGCCTCCTCGCGGGCCCGGCGGCTCTCGTCCTTGGCGCGGCGGGCCTGCTCCTTCAACTCCTGCTTGACCCGGCGCATCTCCTCCTTGGCGGCCTTCCAGGACTCCTTGTCACCGAGGTCGCCGAGGTCGCCGTAGTCCCCGAAGGGGCCCGCCCCGGTGCCGGCCGCCTTGGTGCCGCCGCTGCGGGCCTCGGAGGCCGCCGCGCGCATCTCACGGCGCAGGTCGCCGGCCGCGCCGCGCACGTCGGCCCTTATCTCGGCGGCGAGTTCCGCGACCGACTCGCGGATCTCCAGCTCCAGGTCGGCCAGTTCACCGCTGCGGTCGGCCAGTTCGGCACGGCCGGCGTCGGTGATCGCGTAGACCTTGCGGCCGCCCTCGGTGGTGTGCGTGACCAGGCCCTCGGCCTCCAGCTTGGCCAGCCGGGGGTAGACCGTGCCCGCCGAGGGGGCGTACAGGCCCTGGAAGCGCTCTTCGAGGAGCCTGATCACCTCGTAGCCGTGGCGCGGGGCCTCGTCGAGCAGCTTGAGGAGGTAGAGGCGCAGGCGGCCGTGGGCGAAGACGGGAGGCATGTCAGAGCACCTTCTTGTCGGTCGTGCCGCCGGCCGGGGCGTCGGGGCCGGTCTCGGCGGCCTCGGCGGCCTCGGCGGCCTCGGTGGACCCGGTGGACTCGGCGGACCCTGCTGACCCGGCGGCGGCTTCCGTGCCGTCGGAGTCCCGGCCGGAGCCCGAATCGTCTCTGGCGGGGGCCGGCGGACCGGACACCGGGGCGGTGGGCTGCGCCGGGGCGGGGTGGGACGGGGGCGCGGTCTCCCAGGCGGCGTCCCCGTCGTCCTCCGCCGAGGGCCGGCTGAGCAGGGCGATCGAGCCGGAGACGGTCGTCGCCCGGAGCTTGCCGTTGCCCTGGCCGAGGCGTCCGGTGATCTTGTGCGCGCCCCACTGGCCGTGCACCTTCAGGCCCTCGAAGGCGTTGGAGATCGTGCCGCTCGCGGTGTTCGCCTTGACGTCCGCGTCCGCCGGATGCGGCAGCCGGATGGCGATCTCGCCGGACACGCTGGTCAGCCGCACATCGGTCGGGCCGTCCGGATCGAGGTCGATGATCATGGAGCCGCTGACCGAGTCGGCGCGGACGGAGGGGCCCGAGCCCTCGACCACGGTCAGGTCGCCCGAGACCGAGTTGAACCGCAGATCGCCGGTGACCGCCTGGGCCTCCAGATTGCCGGACACGGTGTCGGCCTTGACCGGACCGGAGAGCCCGACCAGCGTGGTGTCACCCGTGACTCCCTGGACCGCCGCCCGGCCGCGCAGCCCGGAGACCACTGCCGCGGCGCCGACCACGCCCACCTCCACGTGCGTGTCGGCCGGAACCGCGAGGGAGACCACCGCGCTGCGGCGCCAGCCCCTGCGATCGAGCCATTTGAGGAAGCCCTTCCACGGCAGGTCGTCGTACGCCACCGTGAGCGTGCCGCCCTTCTGGGTGACCACCAGGGGTGGGCCCTCGATGTCCGAGACCTCCAGCCTGGCGGGGCCCTCATCCGTGCCCACGACGTTCACCGTTCCGTTGACGATGCGCACGTGCAGGTCGTGCACGGGGGTGTCGAAGGTGAGCTTCTGGGGCTCGGCGACGGACCACTCGGACATGGTGACCTCCTCGGCCGGACAAGGCGGCAGCAGACAGGGCGGGGCACGGACAGGGAGGCCGTACGGCTACGACACGCCATATCGCGTCCTCCGGGAAACACGATATATCGCGGTCACGGAAAGTCAAGTCACCCTTTCGAAGGGGCGCGACCGGCGCCGACCGGGAGGCGAACCCACCCCACGGCATTGCGTACGCTGGACGTGACCCGACACCGGCCGGACGCCGCAGCACGCAGAAGAGAGACGCCCATGTACTTCACCGACCGTGGCATCGAGGAGTTGGAGAAGCGACGGGGCGAGGAAGAAGTCACCTTCGAGTGGCTGGCCGAGCAGCTGCGGACCTTCGTCGACCTCAACCCGGACTTCGAGGTGCCCGTCGAGCGCCTGGCCACCTGGCTCGCCCGGCTCGACGACGAGGACGACGAGTAGACGAGCCGCAGCCCTCCCGGGTGCCGCCGAAGAATGACGAGTAGTCACCCTTCCCGGTACCGATCGGCAACCTCCGGAGTTAGCCTGCTGCTCCCATTCAGCGAACGGGGGCGTCATGGCTGGTGGAGTCGAACGCATACGGCTCGACGACGGGACCGTCGTCTGGGCCCGGATCGGAACGGCCGGTGAGAGCCGCCCGGGCACCGACACCGGCATCGACACCGACGACGGCGGTGGCTTCTGGGACACGGGCCTCGGGGACCGCGTCATCGACCTGGCCGACGGACTCGCCGGCACCGTCGGCGGCGTCGTGCGCTCCCTGCGCGCCGGTCTCGACACCGCCGCACCCGTCGAGGTGGCCGTCAGCTTCGGCATCGAACTGACCGCGCAGTCCGGCAAGATCGTGAGCGCCATCGCGGAGGGCGGCGGCCGGTCCTCCCTGAACGTGTCCCTGACCTGGACCGAACCCGCCGGGACCCCCGGCGCCACCGGTCCGGCTGCCGCCGGCGACGGCGCGGACGCGGGGGCCGTACCGTCCGGATCCCCGGCCCCCGGCGTCGTATGAGCGCCTTCGACGAGATGGTGCGCCCCTCCCTCGCACGCATCGGCGCACCGGCCGAAGGGTATGCAACGGACCGTGACGCGTACTGGGGATCAGGCTTCTTCATCGCCCCGGGATGGCTGCTGAGCTGCGCGCACGTCGTGGGGAAGGGGGGAGCCGCGGTGTGCCGAGGGGAGAGCGCGATGAGCGTGACCTGGCAGGAGCGCACCGCCGCCGGCGCCTGGGAGGAACGGGCCGGGACAGGAGTCGCCGTCCTGCTCGCACCCGGCCCCGACTCCCCGCGCGCGTTCCGCGATCCGTGGCCGTTCCCCGACCTCGCGCTCGTGCGGGTGAGCGGCGCCGACGACGTGCGCTGCCTCTGGCTGAGCGACCGGGAACCCGGCGCCCGCGCCCCCGTCGGGCTGTACGGCTGGTCCCTGCAGACCGGTGAACTGGGCATACGGCACGGCACCGGTGAACTCTCCGGCTCCGACGCGCGGGCGCTGCTCCTCGGCGGCAGCCTGCCGATCGGCGGCCTGTCCGGCGGCCCCGTGCTGGACCTGCGGCACGGCTCCGTCATCGGCGTCATCAAGGGCCGCCGGCGGGAGGAAGGGGTCGCCGTACCGGTCACCGCGCTGCACGAACTGCTGGACCTGCGGGAGGGCGCGCGCGTGCTGCGCGAGGTGCTGCGCGCGCACGACCGGCACCACCTCCGCCTCCTCGACGACCCGTCGCCGTACGCGAACTGGACCAGCATCCAGACCGCCCTGCCCGGCCATGTGCCGGCCGTCTCCGGCATCACCGCCGGTCTGCGGGCCCGCCTCTACGGCCATCTCGCCGAACTGCCGCCGCCGGCCGGCGCCGGTCAGGTCGTCCACCTCGTCGACGAGGTCAAGGAGCAGGTGCGGGGCGAACGGCTGCGCTCGCTGGTCCTCCAGGACGTACGGACCTGGCGGGAGGGCGCCGGACTGCTGTACGGCCTGCGCACCCTGGACCCGGGTGGCGGCGGCACCCTCGTCGACCTCGACGCCGTCCTGCTGTACGCGGCGAAGGTGCTGCGCACCAGCCTGCGGGAGCGGCCGGGGCAGACGGACCCCGAGCGGCTGCGCGCCTTCGCCGAGTGGATCACCGGCCAGGCCGACGGCCACCGCCACTGGGCGGTGGGCGAGGCGATCCGCGGACTGCTGGAGGGGGTGGCCGGCGGACCCTCCGGGGGGACGGATGAACCCACCGGCGGTGACGGCTACAACTACGGCCATGGTGACGGACACGTAGTCGGGCTGCCGTCCCCGCGCGAACCGGAAACCCCGGTTCCGGCACGGCCGTTGTCCGCCCTGCCCGCGCCCGCGCCCGCGCCCGCGCCCGCGCCCGCGCCCGCGCCCGCAGCGCCGGTCCCCGTGGCGCCCGCCCCCGCAGCCCCCGCCCTCGGGACGCCTGCCCCCGCAACTCCCGTCCCCGGGACAGCGATACACGTGCCCGCCTCCCCGGGCCCGGGCTCCGGACCGGCCCTCATGCCCGCCCCCGCGATCCCGGCCCCCGCACCACCGGCAGAAGTGCCCGTCACCACCCGAACCGACGTCCTCGTCAAGATCGGCGCACCGATGTACGACGGCCGCTACCCCTGGCGCGTGCAGCTCCTCTACGACGGCCAGGACGTCACCCCCGTCGACGGCGACGACCGAGGCGTGCGGGCCGAGGAACTCGCCGGTGCGCTGCGGGAGCCGTTGGCGCGGGCGCTGAGCCTCGGTGACCACGGCGAGCACCTGGCCGGGATCGAGGTGTTCCTGCCGCGCAAGCTCTTCGACCTGCCGGTCGACGAGTGGCAGTTGGTGCCCGGCACCGGCACCGGCGCCGCCCCCGTCGACGCCCCCTCCTGGGCCGACAGCGACGGCGACGGCGACGCGGACGACGACTTCGTCGACGAGCGGTCCATACCGCTCGGCCTGCGCCGCACCGTCGTCATCAGGGACGTACGCCGCAGTGACCGCTCGCCCTCCCCGGAGTGGCGCCGGCGCTGGCACGGCGTGTGCAAGGGACCGCTCGCCCACGCCGCGCTGCACGGTCGGCCCCCGGAGGAAGGCCACCCGGCCGGGCCGCGCCCCACCGGCACGTACCCGTACTACGGCGCCCTGACGGCCCTGGACGACGCCTGCGTGCCCGTCTACTGCGGGCCTGCCGGCAGCGGGGAGGGGCAGGCGGCGATAAAGGACGCGCTGATGGCCGGGCACTCCGTGGTGCTGTGGCGGCGTGACCGGCACGACCACGGCGAGTGCGCGGACTTCCATCGGCAGGCCGCCGCCCTGCTGACGGCGGCCCGGCACGCCGACGGGCTGCACGGTCCCGTCCGCGACCTGCGGATACGGCTGGCCGACCCCGGCACAGCCGACGCGCAAGGCCTGCGCGGCAAACTCGCCGTGCTGTTCGACCCGCCGGACCGCCCGTCGTACGGAACGGAGGCCATGCGACCACCGCCCCTGGCCGCCCCCGGCGGCTGACCCGGGCCCCCGGGCACCCACCGGACCTACCGTCAACTCACACTCGGATCAAGGGCTTTCGCGCACAACGAAACGGGAACGCCGGGCACGTCGCACCTCGGCAGGCACGGCCGGTGGCGGTAGCCTCGTACGTCGGACGGCCGGACCCGCTGCATGATCACCAGAGCCGGGAGGAGCCCAAGGTGAACGACTGGCGGATCTACCGCGGAGTGGGTCAGCCGCACGACGGCGTACGGCGGTTGCCGGCGCCGCCGCCCTGGCGCGACTTCGCCGCCTCCCGGGAGGGCGGGGAGTCCGGTCCCGAGGACCCCAGCAGCGCCCGTCGGCTCGGCGTGCGCCGCCGCATGGTCGAGAGCTACGCGCCCCGGCCCGCCGAGGTCGACGCCGTCAACGCGGCCCTCTACCTGCGCCGGCCCCTGCTGGTCACCGGCAATCCGGGCACCGGCAAGTCGACGCTCGCCTACGCGATCGCGCACGAACTCGGCCTGGGCAGGGTGCTGCGCTGGCCCATCGTCAGCCGTACGACCCTTCAGGACGGCCTGTACCGGTACGACGCGATAGGCCGCCTCCAGGACGTGCAGCTGGAGCGCGCCCGGGGCGGGGACGGGGCCGCTGAGGCCGCGCCCGGCATCGGCTCGTACATCCGGCTCGGCCCGCTCGGCACCGCGCTGCTGCCCGCCGCCGAGCCACGCGTCCTGCTCATCGACGAACTCGACAAGAGCGACCTCGACCTGCCCAACGACCTCCTGAACACCCTGGAGGAGGGCGAGTTCGCGGTACCCGAGCTGGAGCGGCTGGCCGACCGGGAACCCGTCGTGGAGGTACTCACCGACGACGGCGAACGGGTCGCCGTGCAGGGCGGTCGGGTCGCCTGCACCGCGTTCCCGGTGATCGTTCTGACTTCGAACGGTGAACGCGACTTCCCCGCCCCGCTGCTGCGCCGCTGCGTCCAGCTGGAGCTGGACCCGCCCGGCGAGGAGCAGCTCACCGCCATGGTCGAGGCGCACCTCGGCGCGGAGGGCGTGGCCGCCGGCGCCGATCTGATCCGCCGGTTCCTGGAGCGCGAACCCGGCGAGGTGCTCGCCGCCGACCAGCTCCTCAACGCACTCTTCCTCACCCAGCACGACCCGCGGGCGCAGAGCCTCACGCGGGAGCGGATCGCCGAGATGCTCATGCAGCCGCTCGACCGTACGAGGTGAGGGACGGATGCCCGGGATGCGCCTGGACGAGCTGATCGGCAAGCTGCGCCAGGGCGGGCTCGACCCCACCGTCGAGGACGTGGCGGACGCGGTCTGGCTGGCCCGGCGGCTCGGCGAGGCGGCGGCGGAGACGGCGGCCGAGGCGGAGGCAAGGGCATCGGCCGAGCCGGGGGCGGGGGCGTCGGCCCGTGACGCGCCGGGGTCGGGGCGGCAACACCCCTCCGGAACAGGCGAGTTACCGTCCGGCTCCCCGGCGCGGCCCGATCCCGCTCCGCCGCCGCCCGGCGGGGACGGCCCCGCCGCCCCCGTCCCCCTCCACGCCCCCGGACCCGCCCCGCGCCCCGGCCTCCCCTCCGCGCCGTCCGACGGCGCCCCCGCCGCGTTCCCCGTCCGCGCGCCCTCCGCCGGCGCCCTGCCCGGCCTGCTCGGACTGGAGAAGGCGCTGCGCGCGCTCGGCCGCTACCGGGTCGGCCCCGCCAGGGTCCAGGACGAGCGGATCGACGAGGAGGCCACCGCCGAACGCGCCGCCGCCAGCGGCATCCTGCTCCCCGTCACCCGCCCCGGCCGCCGCCGGCGCTGCGACGTCCAGCTGCTCATGGACACCGGGCCCGCCATGGCCGTGTGGGGGCGGCTCGTCGAGGAACTGCGCCAGGCCTGCCAGCAGTCCGGCGCGTTCGCCTCCGTACGCGTCCACCACCTGTACGCCGACGACGTGGGCGCCCCCGTCGTCGGTACGACCGCCGGGCCCGGCCGGCACACCCGGCTGCGCTCGGCCGACGAACTGCACGACCCCACCGGGCGCCGGATCACCTTCGTCGTCAGCGACTGCGTGGGGCCGCTGTGGCAGAACGGCACCGCGCAGCGGCTGCTGCACGCGTGGCCGCGCACCGCCCCGCTGGCCGTCGTCCAGCCGCTGCCGCCCCGGCTGTGGGGCCGCACCGCGCTGCCCGCCGAGCCCGGGATGCTGGTCCGCGCCGCGGAGGTGGGCGGACGCATGGAGTTCCTCCCCGACGACGAGCCCTGGGAGGAACCGGCGCCCGACGCCCGTCCGGTACCGGTGCTGCAACCCACCCCGGAGGCCTTCGAGGCCTTCGCCCGGCTACTCGCGGGCACCGGGCCCACCACCGAACGCGCCTGGGCCGGGGTGACCCGCCCCGGTACGGCGGCCGCGGCACCCGTTCCGCCGGCCGCACCGCGCAGCGAGGACGACCTGCTGCGTGCCTTCCGCGCCGGTGCCTCACCCGGCGCGCTGCGCCTCGCCGTCTACCTCGCCGCCGCCCCGCTCACCCTGCCCGTGATGCAGCTCGTCCAGCGGGCCATGCTGCCCGACACGGGGCCGATGGAACTGGCCGAGGTCCTGCTGGGCGGGCTGCTCCGGCAACTGCCCGGCACCGACGACCAGCCCTGCTTCGCCTATCCCGGCCGGGTGCAGGATCTGCTCCTCGCCTCCCTCGACCAGGACACCGCCGGGCTCGTCCTGAAGCACTGCTCGGCGTATGTGGAGCGGCACTTCGGCAGGGGCACGCGCAACTTCGCCGCCCTCGCCGCGGCCCGGCTGGCCGACCACGGCCCGGCCTCCGGGGCCGTACCCGGCGGCGTGGGCGACCAGGAGGGCGGCGGCAATATGGAGGCCGAGCTGTTCGCCCGCATCCCGGCCCGTGTCCTGCGCTTCTACCTGCCCGAGTTGGTCCCGCCCGACCCGCTGACGCAGGCGGAGCGGCTTCTCGACCAGTGGCGGCGCCTGGGCGACCCCGAGGTGCTGCGGCACGCCCGCGACCACGCCCGTGCGGCGGCGGAGGCCTCCGCTACCGGCGGACCGCCGGACTCCGGGGCCCGGGTCCGCCTGGTCCTCGGCCGCGTCCTGCGCGCCGAGGCGGGTACGGCGGCGACCCGTGCCGCGGGGCAGCGTGCGACCCTGCTCCGCGAGGCCGTCACCGAACTCGCCGCCGCCCACGCGTCGGCCCCCGCCGACACCCGCGAACAGGCCGACGCCGCCCTGGAACTGGCTGCCTGCCGCCGCGACCTGTGGCACCTCACCGCCGAACCGGACCACCTCACATCAGCCCTGACCGCCCTGGACCCCACGACCCCACCCTGGCCGACGGTGACCGCCCGAGCCTGGACCTGGCTCGCGGAGAGAACGGAACCGGTCACCGCGGCACGGCACGACGACACCGACGAGCGCCACGACTCCACCGGGCCGCCCGCCCGGGGCGCCGCCGAGGACGACCGCCCCGGATCGGGCGGCGCCACTCCCGGACACGACGGCTCCGGCGGGATCGCCCCGCGCGGCTCCGTCGAGGACGCGGATGCGGGCGCGGGGGAGAGGGGCGCCTCTGCCGGGCCGTTCGGTGAGGAGGAGGGCGACGGGCCGGGGTCGGGCGACGGCGGGCTGAGCCGGGAGCGCTCCGGTGACCTCGGCGGGGCTGCTCCGCATGGCTCGGGGAGCGCTTCGGGCGCGGGGGAGGGAGGTGGCACTGCCGGGTCGTTCGGCGACGGGCAGGGTGGGCTGTCCGCGTCCCGGGATGCCGTCGCGCAGGGGCAGGCGTCCCGGCGCGGTCCCGGAGAGGCCCCGAGAAGAGCCGCGCAGGCGGGATCGGAGGGGTCGGCCGGCGGCAGCGGGAGCGGGCAGGGGGACGCGCCGGTGTCCGGCGGTGCGGCCTCGGGTGAGCCTGCCGGTGCCCGGCCCGGCACCGCCGTGGACGCGTCCGTGTCCTCACCCGGCCCCGTGTCCTCGCCCGACCCCTGGGTCATAGGCGCTCACCGTTCGCGGTTGCTGTCGCGCGGGCGGATTCTGCTGGACCTGCGGCGGGCGGGTGCCGCCATACCCGAGCTCCGGGAGGCCTGTGCCGTGTTGGAGGTCGAGGGGGGCGAGGACGGCGTACGCGGGAGCGCTCTGCTGGATCTGGCGCGTGCGCTGCGCGGGGCCGGAGCCGACGACGGGGAGACGCGGGCGGCGCTGGAGCGGGCCGAGCGGGCCGCGGGGGACGACCCCGCCCTGCTGGTGCCCGCTCTCGCCGCCTCGGGCGCGTTCCACGACGCGGCCGGGGAGGCGGCCCGGGCGGACGCGGCCTACGAGCGGGCCGTGCGGCTGGCGCCCGTCGACAGCGCGGTGCGGGGCCGGCTGCTCGTCGCCTGGGGCGAGTCGTTGCTCCGCCGTGCCTCGGCGCGGGACGGCGCCGGTGTCGTCGACCGGGCCGAGCAGGTGCTGCGCGAGGCGCTGAAGTCGCTGCCGGCCAGGTCGGCCGCGCGGGGGCGGCTGCAGGGGCTCGTGGGCAGTGCGCTGGCCCAGCGGTTCCGTCATCTCGGCTTCCTGCCCGACCTGTTCGAGAGCCGGCACCTCCTCGGCCAGGCCGTCCGCGCCGCCGCCGACGCCGCCGTACGGGCCGAGGTGTGGCTGCAGTTGGGGCGGGTACGGCTGGAGGGCTGGCACCAGGCGGGCGCCCCGGTGCTGATGGAGGCGCTGCAGGCGTACGAGAACGCCGAGCGGGAGGCGCAGGCCGCGCACGGCGCCGATCCCGGCTCCGTCACGGCGGCCCGGGCCCGGCACGGAAGCGGGGCGGTGCTGGCCCTGATGGGCCGGCCGGGCGCGGCCCAGGAGGCGTTCCGGGCCGCGCACGAGCAATGGCAACGCCTGGTCGGCGCGCTGCGCGAGGTCGACTGGACGGACGTGGAACACACCCGCACAACGGCACAGGAACTGGCCTCGGAGGGAGGACGACAGGGTGGAGCACGGGGGATGCCACAGGAGGACTGGGCCCGGATCGCACCACCGTGGTACGCGTGGACCGAATGAGGAACCAAGTCGACCGGCCGTGACCGGAGTTGATCGATTGAGTGTTTCTGAGTTCGCCGCGTCGGGAAGAACTGGGCAGCCGTTGTGGCCGTGCGGGGCGGGCATGGGCAGGGAGGAGCCGAGGGTGGCGGAGCACAGGAAGGCAGCGGCCGGACCCGGCGAGGACCCCGGCCGGACCGCGCTCCTGACCGGCCTCACCGCCGTCGACCTGCGGACATTGCGCGCCAGGGACGATCCCGGCCTGCTGACGGCGGTGGCCGAGGTGCTGAGCGCCCCGGCCGGGCCCACGGACGTCTGGTACGTCGGCGAGGACCCGGCCCAGCCCTCCGCCGCCCCGGCTGGCCCGGACGACCGTACGTTTCCGGCCGGACGTGGCGCGCCGGCCGAGGGCGAGGGCAGCCGGGGATGACCCTGGCGACCGACACCTCCGTACTCATCAGGGAACTCGCGAGGACCCGCCCCACGCCGGGCGGCACCGAGGCACTGCGTGCCGCACTCCACGCGCGTCGCCTGCTGCTCCTGAAGGCGGTCCTGGTCCGCGTCGATGGCTGCGTCGCCTCGCTCGCCCCGGCCGTCCGCCGCCGCTTCGACGACGACTGGGCGCTGCTGGAGCGGGCCGAGCGCACCGATCCGGCGGCCGTCCGCGACCTGCTCGACTACCCGATGACCGGCGCCTGGCTCACCGAGACGCTGGCCGCGCCGGAAGGCCCGGCCCTGGCCGCGCGGCTGGCGCATCTGAGCGGGCTCGCCGCTGCCGCCGCCGTACGCGCCGGCTGCCCCGTCGACCGCGAACTCGACGTGCCCTCCGGCCGGTTCGTGCTGCCCGGTCTCGGCGTGCTGAGCTGTCCGTCGCGACGGGTCCGGGTCCGCGGCGTCGCCGGGGCGGCGCGGGTCGAGGACGCGGACGGCCTCGCCGGGGTCCGGTTCACCTGCCCCGGACCGGGCGCGGGCGTCGGCTGGCAGGGGCTGCACACGCTGCCCGGCAGCGCCGTCGTACTCGAAGACCTGGACCCCTACCGCGTGCCGGACCGTGGCATCGGGCCCGACGCGCTGCCCGCCGCCGAGCGTCCCGACTCCGACCCGGTGGGGTGGGCCGAGCGGTGGCGGGCCGCGCAGGCGCTGCTCGCGGCCACCGACCCCGGCCGCGCGGCGGAGACCGGGGCCGTCCTGCGGGCCGTGGTGCCCCTCGCGCCCTCGGGGCGCACCGCCGGTCCGCCCATGAGCGCCACCCTCCGGGCCGCCCCCGGCGCACTGCTGAGCCAGTTGCCCCGCGAGCCCGACGACCTGGCCGTGACCCTGGTGCACGAGACCCAGCACACGAAACTGGCCTCCCTGCACGAACTGGTGCCGCTGCACCGGGCGGGCGGCGCCCGGTACCGGGTGGGCTGGCGCACCGACCCGCGCCCGGTGCCCGGCGTGCTCCAGGGCGTGTACGCGCACCTCGCACTCGCCGACCTGTGGAGCAGGGCCCGCGCGGGGGCCGGTCTGGGCCGGGGCCGGCGCCCTCGGTCCGAGCGTGAGTTCGACACGCACTGGGATCAGGTCGGCAAAGCCTTGTCCATCCTCCGCGGATCCGATGAACTTACCCCCTCCGGAAGGGAGTTCGTCCAGGAGATGGAACGGCATCACGCGAGTCTCGGCGTGGCTGCCCGAACCCTCGGGTGACACGTCGTACAAGATTGACTGCGCTACGTTATGGGGGCGCTCGCCCGGAAGCCGGGCGCGGGAACAGGGAGCGGCGATGGCGGAACAGCGGCGATCGGACACTGACGGAGCGGCGGAGCACTTCCTGGTGGTCTTTCCGGGCTACCACCGCTCATGGGCGGCCTGGATCGCCTACACCCTGGAACGCCACGGGCACCGGACCACCCAGCACCGCTGGGACCCGCCGCGCGAGGTCCCGCTGGAGGACACCCTCGGCGACCTCCTGCTGTCCACCGGCCGGGTCCTGCTGGTCCTCAACGACTGGTTCTTCGAACTCGGCCCGCGCCCCGCCGGCGAGTGGAACGACGTGCTGCGCGGCTTCGTCGCCGCCCACGCCGACCGGTTCGCCGCCGTGAACCTCACCAACCGTCCGCTGCTGCCCGCCACCGCCGTCCTGGAACCGGCCAGCCTCTGGGCGCTGAGCGAGGAGGCCGCCGAGGAACGCCTGCTCATCCGGCTCGGCCTGGACCGCAGGCGCACCCCGCGCGCCCTGCCCACCCGCGCCCGCTACCCCGAGAACCGGTGCGAGATCTGGGGCGAGGTACCGCGCCGCAACCCCCGCTTCACCGGCCGCGACGACCTGCTCACCGAGATCCACGAGAGCCTCGCCGACGCCGAGCGCGGCGCCTCCGCCTGCACCCTGCTCGGCATGTCCGGCATCGGCAAGACCCAGCTCGCCGCCGAGTACGCCCACCGCTTCAGCACCGACTACGACCTGGTGTGGTGGGTCAACTCCGACGACCGCAACATCCAGCGCGACCGCCTCGGCGAACTCGCCGTCGAACTCGACCTGCCCATCGGCAACGAGCCCGGCGAACGCATCCGCGCCGTCCGGGACGTCCTGCGGCGCGGCGAGCCGTACGGCAACTGGCTCGTCATCTTCGACGGCTGGGACGACTGCGACGGCGTCAACGCGCTGCTCCCGCAGGGCGCGGGGCACGTCCTGGTCACCTCCCGCAACCGGGCCTGGACCGAGCACACCGACGTGGTGGAGGTGCCGTCGTTCCTGCGCGCCGAGTCCACCGCCTACCTGCTGCGCCGGGCCCCCCACATCACCGCCACCGAGGCCGACGAGGTCGCCGCCGAGTTCGGTGACGTACCCCTGCCGCTGGTGCAGGCCGCCTCCTGGCTCGGCGAGTCCGGCATGGAGGTGCCCGAGTACCTGCGGATGGTCCGCGAACGCCGGCTCTCCACCGTCGACGAGCCCGCCACCGGCGAGGGCTTCCCGCAGTCCTCCATGACCTCCTGGTCGATACTGCTCAACCGGCTCCGGCGCTCCCAGCCGCAGGCCATCGACGTCCTCGGCCTGTGCACCTCGTTCGCGCCCGGCCGCATCCCGCTCGGCCTGATCCGCGCCTACCCGCAGACCGACCTGCCCGAGCAGCTGCGCTGGATGGCCACCGACCTGCCCGCCTGGACCCGGGCCCTGGACACCCTGGTCAACTACTCGGTGCTCACCCGCGAGACGCGCGGCGCGCTCGGCGCCGAGATGGGCCCGCACCAGGAGTCCGTGCACATGCACCGGCTCGTCCACGACATCGTCTCCAAGCTGACCAGCGAGGAGAGCCGGGTCGGCCACCGACGCGCGGTGCGCACGCTGCTCGCCGAGGCCGACCCCGGCAACGCCGCCGACAGCCGGAACTGGCCCCGGTACGCCGAACTCCTGCCCCACCTGGAGCCCTCCGGCGCACTGGACAGCCGCCAGCCCCGGGTCCGGGCGACCGTCCTGAACTGCCTGGAGTACTGCATGCGCAGCGGCGAGTACTCCAGCGGGCTCGAACTCGCCCAGAAGATCCGCGACCGCTGGTCCCGGGCCCTGGACCCGCTGTCCCGGCCCATGCTCGACCTCACCTACCACGAGAGCTACCTCATGCGCTCCCGCGGCCGGTTCCGCGAGGCGTACGAACTCGACCGGCGGCTGCTGGAGCGGCTGCGGTCCGGCCCGCGGCGCGACGAGATCGCCGAGCTGACCACGCAGGGCGCGGTGGCCGGCGGACTGCGCTACCTCGGCCGCTACGAGGAGGCGTACGAACTCCAGCGGCAGGTCCTGGAGGGCAACGACAGGCTCCTCGGGCCCGACGAGGCCGGCACGCTCAGCGCCCGCCACAACCTCGCCGTCGGACTGCGGCTCCTCGGCCGCTACGAGGAGGCGTACGACCTCGACCTGGAGACCCTGGCCCGGCGCGACAACGTGCTGCGCGCCCGGCACATCAACACCCTCAACTCCGGCAACGCCGTCGCGCACGACCTGCGGCTCCTCGGCCGCTACCGGGACGCGCTGGCCCGCCAGGAACCGCTCGTGCGCACCCACGTCCAGGTGCTCGGACCGCAGCACCCGCAGACGCTGGAGGCGCGGGCCCAGCTGACCATGTGCCGGCGCCGCGAGGGCGGGCACAGCCAGGACCTGGCACCCTCCATGGCCGGGCTGCTCGAACAGCTGGCCCGGCTGCGGGGGCGCGAGCACTACCGCACGCTCGCGTTCGTCACCAACTACGGCAACTACCTGCGGGAGCACGGTGATCTGAGCCAGGCCCGGGACCTCATCGACGAGGCCGAGGCCGGGTACCGCGCGCTGCTCGGGCCCGCCCATCCGGTGGCCACGGGCATGCTGACCAACACCGCGCTCGTCATGCAGGCCGCGGGTGAACGCGCCGAGGCGCTGGCGATGTTCGAGTCCGCGCTGGCCGGGCTCACCTCGACGCTCACCGGTGACCATCCCTGGGTCCTCGGCTGCGCGCTGAACACGGCGTCCGCGCGGAACTTCAACGGGCGGATCCCCGAGGCGGTGGAACTGAGCCGGGAGACCCTCCGGCGGAGCCGGCACGTGCTGGGGCACGAGCATCCCCTGACCTTGTCCTGCCAGGTGGCCCTCGCGGCGGACCTCCGGGCTGCGCACGAGCAGGAGGAGGCGGGCAAGCTGGAGGAGGACGCGCTCCTCACCCTCACCCGAACCCTGGGCGCCCAGCACCCCCACACCATCTCCGCCCGCCAGCGAACCCGCCCCTACTGGGACTTCGAGGCCTACCTGGGCTGAACCCTCGCCCTGAACTGGTGGCGGGGCGAGGAGAGCCACTGCCCGCTGGGTGGTGCCGCTGCGCCCACCCGTGCCGCCCCTAGCGGCACGCATGCCCGCAGCTACGTAGCACGGCCGCTGCCGGGTGGGCGCCGCCCTTGCGGCACGCATGCCCGCAGCTCCGACGGGCCCCGTAAGGGGCGCGGGGAACTGCGCGAGCGGCCACGACGGGCCCGCGGTCGCGCACGCACCGGGGCCACCCCGCCGGGAAGGCGAAAGGGCCCGGTGCCGAGGGAGAACTCGGTGCCGGGCCCTGTCACACGGGCTGAACCGCCGGAGGCTTACGCGTCGAAGACCTCGTGGACCAGCTGCTCCTGCTCAGCCTGGTGCCGCTTCGCGGAGCCCACCGCCGGGGACGAGCCGTGCGGGCGGGAGATGCGGCGCAGCCGCTCCCCGTGCGGGACGTCCGCGCCGACCGCCAGGTCCAGGTGGTCGATCAGGTTGAGCGCGATGAACGGCCACGCACCCTGGTTCGCCGGCTCCTCCTGCACCCACAGGTATTTCTCGGCGTTCGGGTACTTCTTGATCTCCGCCTGCAGCTCCGCACCCGGCAGCGGGTACAGCCGCTCGATGCGGATGATCGCCGTGTCCGTCACGCCCCGCTTCTTCCGCTCGGCCTCGAGGTCGTAGTAGACCTTGCCCGCGCAGAAGACGACCTTGCGGACCGCGGCCGCGTCCACCGACTCGTCGCCGATGACCGGACGGAACTGCCCGCTCGTGAACTCCTCCGCCTTCGACGCCGCCGCCTTCAGACGCAGCATCGACTTCGGGGTGAAGACGACCAGCGGCTTGTGGTGCGGGTTGTGCACCTGCCACCGCAGGAGGTGGAAGTAGTTCGACGGCGACGTAGGCATCGCGACGGTCATGTTGTTCTGCGCGCACAGCTGGAGGAACCGCTCGGGACGCGCGGACGAGTGGTCCGGGCCCTGCCCCTCGTAGCCGTGCGGCAGCAGCAGCGTGACGCCGGACGTCTGGCTCCACTTCTGCTCGGCCGAGGAGATGAACTCGTCCACGACCGTCTGCGCGCCGTTGACGAAGTCGCCGAACTGCGCCTCCCACATCACCAGCGCGTCCGGGCGGGCCAGCGAGTAGCCGTACTCGAAGCCCATGGCCGCGTACTCGGACAGCAGCGAGTTGTAGACGTTCAGCCGCGCCTGGTCCTCGGAGAGGTACTGCAGCGGGGTGTACTCCTCGCCGGTCTCCCGGTCGATGAGCACCGCGTGCCGCTGGCCGAAGGTGCCGCGCTGGGAGTCCTGGCCGGCCAGGCGGACCGGGGTGCCCTCCAGCAGGAGCGAGCCGATGGCGAGGGTCTCGCCCATGCCCCAGTCGATCGTGCCGTCCTCGACCATGGCCGCGCGGCGCTGCAGCTGCGGCTGGAGGCGCGGGTGCACGGTGATGTGGTCGGGGATGTTGACCTGGGACTCGGCGATCCGCTTGACGACCTCCGAGGAGATCGCGGTCGGCACCGTCACCGGGAAGCCGTCCTGCGGCGCGCGGATGTCGGCGGCGGCCGGCTGCGAGGTGGCCTCGCGGACCTCGGTGAAGACCTTCTCCAGCTGCCCCTGGTAGTCCTGCAGGGCCTGCTCGGCCTCTTCCAGGGTGATGTCGCCGCGACCGATCAGGGACTCGGTGTACAGCTTGCGCACCGAGCGCTTCTTGTCGATCAGGTCGTACATCAGCGGCTGCGTGAACGCCGGGTTGTCCGACTCGTTGTGACCGCGGCGGCGGTAGCAGATGAGGTCGATCACCACGTCCTTGTTGAACGCCTGGCGGAACTCGAACGCCAGCCGCGCGACCCGGACGACGGCCTCGGGGTCGTCGCCGTTCACGTGGAAGATCGGGGCCTCGATCATGCGGGCCACGTCCGTGGCGTACATGGAGGAGCGCGAGGACTCCGGGGCGGCGGTGAAGCCGACCTGGTTGTTGATGACGATGTGCACCGTGCCGCCGGTGCGGTAGCCGCGCAGCTGCGACATGTTCAGGGTCTCGGCCACCACGCCCTGGCCCGCGAAGGCCGCGTCGCCGTGGATCGCCACCGGCAGGACGGTGAAGTCCGTGCCGCCCTTGTTGATGATGTCCTGCTTGGCGCGGGAGACACCCTCCAGCACCGGGTCGACGGCCTCCAGGTGGGAGGGGTTCGCGACCAGCGACACCTTGATCTGCTCGCCGTCCAGGCCCGTGAAGGTGCCCTCGGCGCCCAGGTGGTACTTCACGTCGCCGGAGCCGTGCATCGACTTCGGGTCGAGGTTGCCCTCGAACTCGCGGAAGATCTGCGCGTACGACTTGCCGACGATGTTGGCGAGCACGTTCAGCCGGCCGCGGTGGGCCATGCCGATGACGACCTCGTCCAGGCGGGACTCGGCGGCCGAGTCGATCACCGCGTCGAGCAGCGGGATGACGGACTCGCCGCCCTCCAGCGAGAAGCGCTTCTGGCCGACGTACTTGGTCTGCAGGAAGGTCTCGAAGGCCTCCGCCGCGTTCAGCCGGCGCAGGATGCGCAGCTGCTCCTCGCGCTCCGGCTTGGTGTGCGGGCGCTCGACGCGGTCCTGGATCCACTTGCGCTGCTTGGGGTCCTGGATGTGCATGAACTCGATGCCGGTGGTGCGGCAGTACGAGTCGCGCAGCACGCCGAGGATGTTGCGCAGCTTCATCATCGACTTGCCGGAAAAGCCGCCGACGGCGAACTCGCGCTCCAGGTCCCACAGGGTGAGGCCGTGCTCGGTGATGTCCAGGTCGGGGTGCTTGCGCTGCTGGTACTCCAGCGGGTCAGTGTCGGCCATGACGTGGCCGCGGACCCGGTAGGAGTGGATCAGCTCGAAGACCCGGGCGGCCTTGGTGACGTCGTCGTCGTGGCTGGCGTCGATGTCCCTGAGCCAGCGGACCGGCTCGTAGGGGATGCGCAGGGCCTCGAAGATGTCGTCGTAGAAGCCGTTCTCGCCGAGGAGCAGGTTGGCGACCTGGCGCAGGAACTCGCCGGAGGCGGCGCCCTGGATGACCCGGTGGTCGTAGGTCGACGTGAGCGTCATGACCTTGGAGATGCCGAGCTTGTTCAGGGTGTCCTGGGAGGTGCCCTGGAACTCCGCCGGGTAGTCCATGGAGCCGACGCCCATGATCACCGACTGGCCGGGCATCAGGCGCGGCACGGAGTGCACGGTGCCGAGGCCGCCGGGGTTGGTCAGGGAGACCGTGACACCGGTGAAGTCGTCCATCGTCAGCTTGCCGTCACGGGCGCGGCGGACGATGTCCTCGTAGGCCTGCCAGAACTCGAAGAAGTTCAGCGTCTCGGCCTTCTTGATGGCGGCTACGACGAGCTGGCGGTCGCCGTTGGGCTTCACCAGGTCGATGGCCAGGCCGAGGTTGACGTGCGCCGGCTTGACGAGGGTCGGCTTGCCGTCCTTCTCGCCGAAGGACCAGTTCATCGACGGCATGGCCTTGATGGCCTGCACCATCGCGAAGCCGATCAGGTGCGTGAAGGAGATCTTCCCGCCCCGGGCGCGCTTGAGGTGGTTGTTGATGACGATGCGGTTGTCGAACAGCAGCTTCACCGGGACCGCGCGGACCGAGGTGGCCGTCGGCAGCTCCAGCGAGGCGTTCATGTTCTTCGCCACGGCCGCGGACGGACCGCGCAGCGTCACGTACTCCGGGCCGTCGGGGGCCGCGGTGGCGGGAGCGGCCGGCGCCGCCTTGGCCTTCGGCTGGGCGGGCGCCTGTGCGGGCTGCGCCGGCTTGGCCGGGGCCTTCGCGGGGGCGGCCTGCGCGGGCGCCGGAGCGGCCGGAGCCGCCGCGGCGGGCTGCGCGGGGGCCGGTGCGGGCACGGCGGCCGGGGCGGCCTGGGCCGCGGGCCTGGCCGGGGCGGCCGTCGGGGTCTCTGCGGCCCCCGCGGCCGCAGCACCGGGCTTGTAGTCGGCGAAGAAGTCCCACCAGGCGCGGTCTACCGAATTCGGGTCCTGGAGGTACTGCTGATAGATCTCGTCGACGAGCCACTCGTTCGGACCGAACGCGGCAGCGGGGTTCTTCCCGGCTGCTTGGTCGTCGGTCGTGGGGGCACCGCCCGGCCGAAGGCTGGGGGAGCTCGAGTTACTGGGGGACTGTGGCGACACGGCGGCAACCGCCCTCTTCCGCTTCACAAGGTGATGGACAGCGGGAATAAAGGCTACGCCCCCGAGCCGGTGAAGGTGCGGTCGAGCAAGGTCATCGTCGCGTAAGTCACACCGGAATCCCTGTTTCAGGGCTTGAAATGGCGGGAAACAAGTGAGGTTCCGCATGTGAGAGCGAATATGAGGGTGCGCCGGGCCGGGTCCGGCGCCCACGCGCCCCCGGACCTGTGCCTGATCACACGGGCCCGGCGGTCCGGACCTCCGTGGATCTTGCGGCTCCGGTTCGCACTTTACGTCAACTTGGCACGGAAGACAGTCCCGGAAGTGTGACGATGATCCGGCAGCCGCGGTCGGATTCGGCCACCCCGATCCGGCCGCCGTGCAGATCCACCGCCCACCGGGCGATCGCCAGGCCCAGCCCCGTCCCGCCGTCGCTGCCCGGGCCGTGCGGCCGGGTCACCGCACCCCGGTTGAACCGCTCGAACACCCGGTGCCACTCCGAACGCGGGATGCCGGGGCCCTCGTCCAGGACCTCCAGCACCAGCGACTCCGGCTGCGGCCCGCGCCGCGCCTTCAGCGTGACCCGGCCGTGCGCGGGACTGTGCTTCACCGCGTTGTCGACCAGGTTCGCGACGACCTGGTGGATGCGCTCGGGGTCCGCGTGCGCGGTCAGCTCCGGCGGGGAGACGTCCAGGTGCAGGTGCACGTCCGTGCGCGTGTGGCTGCCCGAGCCCGACGCCATGCCGGCCCGCGCCGAGGCCACCATGTTGGCCTCCTTCAGCACGCCCGACAGGTACGGCCACACCTCGAAGCGGCGCAGCTTCAGCGGTACGACGCCGTTGTCGAGGCGGGAGAGGTCCAGCAGCGTCTCCACCAGCCGGCCCAGCCGCTCCGTCTGCTTCAGGGCCGTCCGCATGGTCTCCGGGTCGGCCTGGGTGACCCCGTCGACGATGTTCTCCAGCACCGCCCGCAGCCCCGCGATCGGGGTCCGCAGCTCGTGCGAGACGTTCGCCACCAGCTCCTTGCGCTGCCGGTCCTGCGCCTCCAGCTCGTCCGCCATGACGTTGATCGTCCCGGCCAGCCGGCCCAGCTCGTCCCGGCGGTTCTCCTTCGCCCGGCGCGTGTAGTCGCCCTGCGAGATCGACCGGGCCACGGCGTTCATCTCGTCCAGCGGCGAGGTGAGCGAATGCGCCACGAACTGCGTGATGAGGAGTGTGGCGATCATCGAGAAGACCGTGATGAAGCGCAGTTCCGTCTTGGTGTGCACCGCGACGATCGACAGACCGGTCGTGATCAGCACGGAGACGACGACCAGCGTGCCCAGCTTCGTCTTGATCGAGAACGGGCGTACGCCGCCCCAGGGATCCTCCCCGGGGCTCCTCCGTGCGGCCTCACGCCCCTCGGTCATGGCGTCGGCGTCTCCAGCGCGTACCCGACCCCGTGCACCGTACGGATGCGCTCGGCGCCGATCTTCCGGCGCAGCGCCTTGATGTGGCTGTCGACGGTCCGGGTGCCGGAGGCGTCCGCCCAGTCCCACACCTCGGCCAGCAGCTGCTCCCGGGAGAGCACCGCGCGCGGGGTGTTCGCCAGGCACACCAGCAGGTCGAACTCGGTCGGCGTCAGGTGGACGTCCTCCGACTTCACCCGCACCCGGCGCTGCGCGTGGTCGATCTCCAGCTCACCGAGGCGCAGGATGCCCGAGCGCGGGGTCGACGCGGCGATCGCCGCCCGCTCCACGCGCCGCAGCAGGACGTGCACCCGCGCGGCCAGCTCCCGCATCGAGAACGGCTTGGTCATGTAGTCGTCGGCGCCGACCCCGAGCCCGACCAGCATGTCGGTCTCGTCGTCCCGCGCCGTCAGCATCAGCACCGGCACCGGGCGCTGGGCCTGCACACGCCGGCAGACCTCCAGGCCGTCGAAGCCGGGCAGCATGATGTCGAGGATCAGTAGATCGGGCTGCCAGGCCTCGGCGGTGTCGACGGCCGAGGGGCCGTCCGACGCCGTCTGCACGAGGAAACCCTCGGCGCGCAGCCGGGCCGCGATGGCGTCGACGATCGTGGGGTCGTCCTCGACGACCAGCACCCGGCGCTGCGCGCCCGGGGTGGTCGTGGCCGCGCCGGTCTGGGAGGTGTGTGTCTGCTCCATCGCCCGCCCCTGTTGCTTTCCGGAATCCGTGGGGTGATCCCATGACTGCGATTGACGCTTGAATGATCCGCGTCACGGCAGCACATTACGGGGATCGACCGCGCCGTCGCTATCCAGGGCCGACGGCAAGGTGTACCGCGTCCGGAACGCCCCGGGCAACGGGCACCTCTTCGGTACGCACCTGCCGGAACCCGGCATTCCGCAAGGTTCCTTCAAATTCCGGAGAGGGCTCGGCCGACCATACGGCGAGCACCCCGCCCGGCCTCAACACCCGTGCGCACGCGGCGAGTCCGGCCGCCCCGTAAAGGCTGTCATTGTCCTCGGTCACGGTCCAGCCCGGCCCGTTGTCGATGTCGAGGCACAGCGCGTCGAACGTGTCCGATGTCTCATGGACGTACGACACGAGGTCCGCCTCGACGATCCGCGTGCGCGGGTCCGCGAGCGCGGATGCGGACAGCTCCGCGAGCGGCCCGTCCCGGTGCCAGCCGACGACGGCGCTCTCCCGCTCCACCACCGTGATCCGCCCCCACCGCGGATCCGCCGCGGCGTGTGCGAGCGAGAAGCCCACGCCCAGCCCGCCGATCAGCACCTCCGGCCCCGGCCGCCCGTCCAGCGCGCCGTACGCCGCGTCGACCAGCAGCCGCTCCGAGCGGCCGTCGGAGGTGTCCATCAGGAAGCAGCCGTTGGCGATGATCTGCAGCAGCGCGCCGTGTCTGCGCAGCACCACCTCGCCGTACGGTCCTTCGCGACGGTCCAGGACCACGGGAATGTCGTAGGCAGCGGTCATGGTTGCCATCATCACTGACAACGCACTGTGACCGCACCGGCATTAAGCGTGCGGAATGCGGCCGCCACTGGCGCTCGCGGGGCTTCTGAGGTTGCTGTGAATACGTTCGCGTGTGGCGAAGACCGTGGACACGGGCTCGCCCCGCGCCGAAGGGTGGGGGCCCTGAACGGAAGGAGCGCCGTGGAACGCACCGCGACGAGCCCCGCGCCCCCCGCCCCCGCGGGCGCCCCCCTCCTCGACGGCGTGCCCCGCCAGCGAGGTCCGGCACTCCCGGCGCCCCCGCCCCCCGAGGCCCGCCCCCGCCCCTGGCACCTGCTCCCGACCCCCACGGGCACGCCCTTCACGTTCGCCTACGCCACGGTTCTCGCCATCACCTCGGTCATCGCCGCCCACGCCGGCCCGGGCCTCGTCCACGCCCTCTACCAGGGCTCCAGCACCGACGTGGCCCACCTGGTGCGGACCCCCGTCCTGGTCCTCCTGGCGAGCGCCCTGTGGATCGCGGGCGGCGTCCTCTCCCCGTACGCCCTCGCCTTCGTCCTGGTCCTCACGGCCCTGGAGCGCCGGATCGGCGGCTCCCGCGCGGCCTGCGTCTTCCTGGCGGGCCACGTCCTGGCCACCCTCGCCACCGAGGTCCCCGTCGGCCTCGCCGTCCTGGCCGGCCACCTCCCTGCGACCTCCCTCCACCGCATGGACTACGGCATCAGTTTCGGCGTGGCGGCGAGCGCGGGCGCCCTCTCCGGCCTCCTCCGCCCGTGGCTCAAGTGGCCCCTCCTGACCCTGATCACCGCCCTCCTCCTGAAGGACCTCTGGGCCTTCCAGGACCCCATGACCAACTGGGGCCACCTGATCGCCCTGTCGATAGGCATATCGACCTGGCCTCTGATACGCCGATGGGCGGAAGCGCCCCTTCAGGGGCGCGGGGAACCGCGCGACAAGCCACAACGCACCCGCACCCGCACCCGCACCCGCGCACGGCGCTGACAACGCACCCCCTGACGCGCACCTGATCGCTCAAAGCGAACAAGGGAAGGGAACACCACTCACCCTCGGGTAGTTGAGTCGGCATAGCTCAACTTCACTGCCAAAGGGGAGACCATGTCGACTGAGCACACCCCATTCACCCTCGTCCTCCCGGTGCTGCCGCTGGACAGCGAAGTCGTCCTGCCCGGCATGGTGGTCCCGCTCGACCTGAGCGACGGCGACGTGCGGGCCGCCGTGGAGGCCGCCCAGGCCGCCGCCCGCGACGAGCCCGGCAAGCCCAAGGTGCTGCTCGTCCCCCGCATCGACGGCACGTACGCGAAGACCGGCGTGCTCGGCACCGTCGAGCAGGTGGGCCGGCTGGCCGACGGCGACCCCGGCGCCCTGATCAGGGGCCGCGGCCGCGTGCGGATCGGCGCCGGCACCACCGGACCCGGCGCCGCCCTCTGGGTCGAGGGCACCCGGATCGACGAGAGCGTGCCGGACCCCCTGCCCGGCCAGGTCGCCGAACTCGTCAAGGAGTACAAGGCCCTCGCCACGGCCTGGCTGCGCAAGCGCGGCGCCTGGCAGGTGGTGGACCGGGTGCAGGCCATCGACGACGTGTCCGCACTCGCCGACAACTCCGGGTACTCGCCGTTCCTGACCACCGAGCAGAAGGTCGAACTGCTGGAGACCGCCGACCCGGTCGCCCGCCTCAGGCTCGCCACCCAGCAGCTGCGCGACCACCTCGCCGAGCAGGACGTCGCCGAGACCATCGCCAAGGACGTCCAGGAGGGCGTCGACAAGCAGCAGCGCGAGTTCCTGCTGCGCCGCCAGCTCGAAGCCGTCCGCAAGGAACTGCGGGAGATCAACGGCGAGCAGGACGGCGAGGAGTCCGACGACTACCGCGCCCGGGTCGAGGCCGCCGACCTGCCCGAGAAGGTCCGCGAGGCCGCCCTCAAGGAGGTCGACAAGCTGGAGCGGGCGAGCGACCAGTCGCCCGAGGGCAGCTGGATCCGCACCTGGCTGGACACGGTCCTCGAACTGCCGTGGAACGAGCGGACCGAGGACGCGTACGACATCCAGGGCGCCCAGGCGGTCCTGGACGCCGAGCACGCGGGCCTGGAGGACGTGAAGGAGCGCATCACCGAGTACCTGGCGGTCCGCAAGCGCCGCGGCGAACGCGGGCTCGGCGTGATCGGCGGGCGGCGCGGGGGCGCGGTCCTGGCGCTCGTCGGACCGCCCGGCGTCGGCAAGACCTCGCTCGGCGAGTCCGTCGCGCACGCGATGGGCCGGAAGTTCGTGCGCGTGGCCCTCGGCGGCGTCCGCGACGAGGCCGAGATCCGCGGCCACCGCCGTACGTACGTCGGCGCGCTGCCCGGCCGGATCGTCCGCGCGATCAAGGAGGCCGGCTCGATGAACCCGGTCGTCCTGCTCGACGAGATCGACAAGGTGGGCTCCGACTTCCGCGGCGATCCCGCGGCGGCCCTCCTCGAAGTCCTCGACCCCGCCCAGAACCACACCTTCCGCGACCACTACCTGGAGGTCGAACTCGACCTCTCCGACGTCGTCTTCCTCGCCACCGCCAACGTCCTGGAGGCCGTCCCCGAGGCCCTCGCCGACCGTATGGAGATCGTCCGCCTGGACGGCTACACCGAGGACGAGAAGGTCGTCATCGCCCGCGACCACCTGCTCCCGCGCCAGCTGGAGCGGGCGGGCCTGGACGCGGACGAGGTCACGCTCGACGAGAGCGCCCTGCGCAAGCTGGCCGGCGAGTACACCCGCGAGGCGGGCGTGCGCACCCTGGAGCGCTCCATCGCCCGGCTGCTGCGCAAGGTGGCGGCCCAGCACGAACTGGGCGGCCGTGAGCTGCCGTTCACCGTCACGGACGCCGAGCTGCGCGGCCTGATCGGCCGACCGCACCACGTGCCCGAGTCGGCCCAGGACCCGGCCGAGCGCCGTACGGCCGTGCCCGGCGTGGCGACGGGGCTCGCGGTCACCGGGGCCGGTGGCGACGTGCTGTTCGTGGAGGCGTCCCTCGCCGACCCGGAGACGGGTGCGGCGGGCCTGACCCTGACCGGTCAGCTGGGTGACGTGATGAAGGAGTCAGCGCAGATCGCCCTGAGCTTCCTGCGCAGCCACGGCGCCGAGCTGGAACTGCCGGTCGCCGACCTGAAGGACCGGGGCGTGCACATCCACTTCCCGGCGGGCGCGGTCCCCAAGGACGGCCCGAGCGCCGGCATCACGATGACTACGGCCCTCGCGTCCCTGCTCTCCGGCCGCCTGGTCCGCACGGACGTGGCGATGACCGGTGAGGTCTCGCTGACGGGCCGCGTGCTGCCCATCGGCGGCGTCAAGCAGAAGCTGCTGGCCGCCCACCGCGCCGGGGTCACCACGGTGATCATTCCCAAGCGCAACGAGCCCGACCTGGACGACGTCCCGGCGGAGATCCTGGACACGCTCGACGTCCACCCCGTCACGGACGTCCGCCAGGTCCTCGAACTGGCCCTCGCACCGGCCACCAACGGCGCGGAGGCGGAGGTCCCGGCCGCGGCGTGACGGACGCGGCCGGAAGGGGAAGGCCCGGGTCCCGTGAGGGAGGCCCGGGCCTTCGCCGTACGAACCGGAGTACGACCGGGTACGACCGGAGTACGTCCGGCCTACGGCCGTGGGGCGGCCGTAGGCGGGCGCCTCAGCCGAGGGCGAGCGCCTGGACCCGGTCGAGAGCTCCGTTGAACTTGTCGTGGTCGCCGACGGTCGGACCGGACGAGGTGTACTGCCACATCGTGTAGTAGCCCCAGCTGGCCGGCAGGGTGCCCGGGGTGGAGGAGTAGCGGGCGATCCACAGGGGGTTGTAGGCGGCGAAGCCGCCGTAGTTGCCGGTGCACTGGGTCCACCAGCTGGTGGCCGTGTAGATGACGGCGTCACGGCCGGTGCGGGCCTTGTACTGGTTGAGGAAGTCGCGGATCCAGCTGACCATGCCGCTCTGCGACTTGCCGTAGCAGGCGGCGCCGTACGGGTCCCACTCGATGTCGAGGGCGCCGGGCAGCGTCTTGCCGTCGCGGGACCAGCCGCCGCCGTGGTCGACGAAGTAGTTGGCCTGGGTGGCGCCGCTGGTGGTGTCCGGGGTCGCGAAGTGGTAGGCGCCGCGGATCATGCCGACGTTGTAGGAGCCGTTGTACTGCTGGGCGAAGTACGGGTTGGTGTAGTACGTGCCTTCCGTGGCCTTCGTGTACGCCCAGCGGACCCCGCTGTTCCACAGGGTGCTCCAGGCGACGTTGCCCTGGTAGCCGGCGACGTCGACGCCCTCGGTCTGGGTGGCGTCACTGCTCGTGGGCGTGCCGCTGCGGCCGTCGTGGGCGAGGACGCCCATGCCCATGTGGGCGGTGCCGCGGGCGGGCGTGGTCGCGGCGTGGGCGGGGGTGAGCGGGAGGGTGAGAGCGAGGGCCGCGAGCAGCGTGGTCACGAGGGCCGCGAGGCCGCGGGGGCGGATGGTGCCGGGTCTGTGCACGGGCATGACGTGCCTCCGGGGAGGGGTGGGGGGATCCGTGTGGGGGGATCCGTGAGAAGTGACCGGTAACCCACTGGCGTGGGCATGCCATGTGTTGACTGACCCTGACGCTACGCACGTAGATGACGCCGGGGAAGGGGGTCCGGGAGCTGCCGTTGGTCTACGCCTGCGAAATACTGGCGGAGCTGCGGCAATGTGGGCGTTTGACGGAAACTTTCATGACTGCGAAACCGATCAGGGGTGCTGACGTGCACGAGGACGGAAACGGCGGTGGACCGCGCGTCGGCGCGGAGGTGACGCCGAGTGGTGCAGACCAGGAATTCCTGTCGCTGGAACGCGAGTTGACGGTACTGCTGCGCCGCGCCCGGGCCAGTCAGGGCGAGATGGCCCGCGAGGTGCACCCCGGTCTGGAGTCCTCGGCGTACGGCCTGCTCATCCGCCTCGACGAGCTGGGTGGGCAGCGCGCCACCGAGCTGGCCGCATACGTCGGCGTCGGCAAGGCCACCATGTCCCGGCAGCTGCGCGCCCTGGAGGAGCTGGGCCTGGTCGCCCGGGAGCCGGATCCGGCCGACGGACGGGCCTGGCTGGTGACGCTCACGGACGTGGGCCGCGGCCGGGTCGGCAAGGTCCGCGAGGCCCGCCGTGCCCGCTACGTCAACCAGCTCGCCCACTGGGACCGCCGCGAGGTCGCCGAACTCGCCCGCCTGCTGCACGAGCTGAACGGCTCCTGGCGCACCGGCCCGCACCACACCCACGCGTAGCCGCCCGCCCGGCGGGCCGGGGGCCGCTCACAGCTCCACGAGGGCCGCCGTCGCGTCGTCGTGCGTCTTGCCGCGGCCCAGGTGCACCCGCGCCTCCCGGTCGGCCGCCTCCAGCCGCCGTACCCGCTCGACCAGGGACCCCGCGCCCTCCTTCTGGACGACGTCGAACAGGTCCGTCCAGTCGCCCTCGCCGAACTTCTCCGTCCAGCGGGCCGCCCCGTCCGTGAGCGCGACCAGCGCGCCGACCTCCCGGCGGGGCAGCGTGCCGACGACCGCCCGGGAGGCCACGGCGGGGTCGGCGGCGGCCGTGAAGAAGCCGCCCTCCCGGTTGCGCAGGGTGGCGTCCACGAGCGCGTCCGTGGCCAGCGCGGAGCGCGGCAGCCGGGCGAGGCGGTCGTCCAGGACGGGCGTGACCGTGCCGCCGGGGGCCCGCAGGAGCAGCACGGAGTCGGACAGGACCAGGTACTCCACCGTGTCGGCGGACCAGCGGGCCACGGCGACGGTTGCCTGCGGTGTTCGCACGTGAGAAAGGTCACAGGTGTCCGCATGGGCGTCGGCGGTGCGGCCGATCGCACGCGCGAGGATCTCGGTCAGGGTCAGATCCCGGTAGGAAACGGTCAGTTCGGTCAGCGCCCCGCCGAGCCGCGCCGTGTACCAGGGAACGGGATGCAGACAGCCCGTCGCACCGCCGGGCGGCGTCACCCCGTCCAGCACGACCACGCAACCTCCCTGTCCGGAGGCGGGTAGTCCGACACCGGCCCAGTCCTCGTTGGGGCGGGCCGCGTCACCGGGTTCCGAAACCAGATCAGTACGCATCCGGCCAGTCTGCACGACCTCTTCACCCGGTCCGCCAAAGGCTGGCAAGCACCGCCGAATTGACACGGCCTCGCAGGTCAGGCGCCTGATTTGGGAGGGAATGACGCACTCCGGGCGCGCGTGGCGGCGAATACTGCCAAAGCCTGCCGCGCGCGTCCAACCGGCCCGCCGTACAAGGGCGTCGCGCACGCCACCGGAACTTGCCCGCCAACTCTCCTCCGATGTTCACTCCTTCGGGTGGCGGGTCAGGTGATGCGCGTCCACCACCCACCGGCGCTGGGAGGGTCGGGAACCGTACGAACCGGGTGTACGCACCACATGGCACCGTGCTGACGGGGCGCCATCCGGGCCCCTGGGGAGACGAGTTCAGGATTGCGAGCACCGGTGCAGAAGAAGCGGCCTCGGCGCACAGGCAGGCAGACGGCCCCCGAAGGGACCGGTGAGCAGCCGCCCGTCGGCGCCGGCCGCCCGACCCATGTGCGCACCCGGCTCATCGTCGCCGTCGCCGTGGTCGCCGCGGCCGTCGCCGGAGCCGGCGCACCGTCCGTCCTCACCGCCTCCTCGGACCTCAGCGACTCCCAGGACCTGGTGACCCTGGCCACCCGCACCCAGGACGCGCTCACCCTCGCCCACTCCCTCGCCGACGAGCGCGACGAGGTCACCTCCTACGTCGCCGCCGGCCGCCCCAAGGCCAAGGCGCCCTCCGAGCAGCGCAGCGCCCGCGTCGACCGCCAGGTCGAGGATCTGCGCGCCGACACCGACACCCCGGCCGCGCTGCGCCACGACCTCGACGGCATCGCCGCCGTACGGCGCTCCGCCCTCACCGGCAAGACCGACGCCCTGCGCACCCACCAGGCGTACTCGGCGCTGATCACCGAGCTGCACCGGATGGCCGACGAACTGGCCGAGCAGATGCCGCCCCGGGCCGGGTCCGGCGCCTACGCGCTCGCCGAACTGGACTCCGCCGTCCAGCAGTCCGCCGCCGCCCGCGGCCTGCTGCTCGCCGCGCTGAACGTGCCGACGAGCAGCCAGACCGTGATCAACCCCGTCACCGGCCTGCCCAGCACCACCAGGACCACCACCGACGCCGACCGCAAACAGCGCGACGCCCTCACCGCCGCCGCCCAGCAGGCCCGCCTGCGCTCCGACGCGGCCGTCGCCGACTTCCGTGAGACCGCGCCCAAGGCGGCGGTGGACTCCTACGACTCCACGGTCACCGGCCCCGAGGTCAACTCCGCCGACACCTACCTCGCCAGGCTCACCGACCAGCCCACCCTCGCCGACAGCGAGCTGACCACCAGCACCAAGAAGCTGGACGCGGCCCTGTCCGCACGGGTCGACCTGATGCGGGGCGTGGAGGCAGCCCTCTACGACCACCGCACCAAGGATCTCGAAGCGCTCCGGGACGACGACGTCACCGCGCTGGAGATCCGGATCGCCGTCCTCGGCGCCCTGATGCTCGTCGCCGTCGGCCTCGCCACCGCCATGGCCCGCACGCTCACCCGCCCGCTGTCCGTGCTGCGGCGCGGCTCGGCCCGGCTCGCGCAGTCCGACGACCCGGCGGCCCAGGACCCGGTCACGTTCACCGGCCGCAACGACGAGTTCGCCCAGGTCGTCCGGTCCGTCAACGCCCTGCACGGGCACGCCGTCGCCCTGCACCAGCGGGTCGCCACCCTGGAGACCGACCGCAAGCACCTGGTCGGCCAGCGGCAGCGGATGGCCGACGCCCGCGAGGCCCTCAAGGCCGAACTGTCGGACGCTGCCGACCAGTTGCAGCGACTGCGCACCAGCATCAGCGGCACGTTCGTCAACCTCGCCCTGCGCACCCTGGGCCTGGTCGAACGCCAGCTCGCCGTCATCGAGGGCCTGGAGGAGCGGGAGCAGGACCCCGACCGGCTGGCCACGCTGTTCAAGCTCGACCACTTCGCCACGGTCATGCGCCGCCACAGCGAGAACCTGCTCGTCCTGGCCGGCACCGAGCACGTCCAGCAGCACCCCGGCCCGGTGCCGCTCGTCGACGTGGTCCGCGCGGCGGTCAGCGAGATCGAACGCTACGAGCGCGTCCGAATCGCGGCCCTCCCGCCCCACGCCCACGTGGCCGGATTCGCCGCGGACGACCTCTCCCACCTGCTCGCCGAACTCATGGAGAACGCCACCTCGTTCTCCCCGCCCGACCTGCCCGTCGAGGTCTCCGGCTGGCTGCTGGAGTCCGGCGAGGTCATGCTCTCCGTCCAGGACGAGGGCATCGGCATGGCCGCCGAGCGCCTGGACCGCCTCAACACCCGCCTCACCGAGTTCGACCCCGAGGCGCCGTACGACCAGGAGGGCGAGGACGGTCTCGGCCTCGGCCTCTACGTGGTGGCCCGGCTCGCCCACCGCCACGGTGTCCGCGTCCAGCTCCGCGATCCCAAGCAGGGGGGTGTCACGGCGGTCGTCGTCCTGCCCCAGTCCCTCCTCACCGGCCCGCCCACAGCCGCGGTCCCGCCCCCGGCGACAGCCTCCGGCCCCACCCACACCTTCACCCTCCCCGGCGCCGAGTCCGAGGCCAACTCCAACGTCCTCCACACCCGCCCCAAGCCTGTCGACCCCCTGGTAGCCCTCGCCGAACACACGGCCCGGGAGGCCGGGGAACCTGCGGAGGCCGGTCAGACCGGGGAGCCTGCGGCGCCTGAGGAGTTCGGGCAGGCCGGGGACGCTGCGGCGATCGCGGGGGCCGAGGAAGCCGGGGAGGCCGCGGGACCGGCGGCGACTGACGAGGCCGGGGAGGCCGGGGAGGCCGGAGGACCGGCGTGGACCGACGAGGTCGGGGAGCCCAAGAAGGCCAGTGAGGTCGGGGAGTTCAAGAAGGCCGGTGAGGCCGGGGAGGCTGGGGGACCGGCGGCGGCCACCGAGGCCGGTGAGGCCGAGAAGGCTGAGAAGGCCCGGGAGGCCGGGGGACCGGCGGCGATCGAGGAGCTCGGTACCCCGTGGGCTGCCGACGGGCAGGAAGCGGCCGCCGCCCCGAACCAGGTCACGGAGACCCACACTCGGCCGGAGTCCTCCGAGGAGCCGTCCACCCGGGAGCCGTCCCGCCCGAAGGCCCCCCCGGAGACGTTCGCCGAGACGACGATGGAACTCTTCCTCCCGGACCTCGCGGCCCCCAGGCAGCCCGAGGAAGCCGCACAGCCCGGGAACGGCTCGTCCGCCTCGGCCCCCGCGCACCCCTCGGCCCCCGGGCAGCCCGAGGAACCGGCAGGGCCCGCAGACGGCCCGTCCGCCACGGACCACGCGCACCCCGCTGTCCCGGCCCCCGCCACCGGCGAGTCCGCCGCTCCCCACGACGCACGCGCGGCCGCGGGCGGTGAGGACGCGCCACTGGGGCCACCCGCACCCGGCGACGAAAGCCGCACGGGCACCGGTGAGTCCGCCGCTCCCCACGACGCACGCGCGGCCGCGGGCGGTGAGGACGCCCCGCTGGGGCCACCCGCACCCGGCGACGAAAGCCGCACGGGCACCGGTGAGTCCGCCGCTCCCCACGACGCACGCGCGGCCGCCGGCGGTGAGGACGCCCCGCTGGGGACACCCGCACCCGGCGAAAGCCGCACGGGTGGTGCGGGTGGGAACGGAGACCGCGCCGAAGCCGGAGGCGAGGCGGTCACCAGCAAGGGCCTCCCCAAGCGCACACCCAGGATCACCGCACCCACCGCCCCGCCCCGCCAGCGCCCCGCATCCCTCGACGCCGAAGCCCTCCGCCGCAGGCTCGGCGGCTTCCGCCAGGGCGCACAGGCCGGCTACCGGGCCGTAGAAGAAGAGAACCGCACCGAACCAGTCACGGGGGGCCCAGCCGAGGAGGCAAGCAGTTGACCGCGCCCAGTACCTATGGACTGAGCAGTGAAGCCCGCAACCTGCACTGGCTGCTGACCAACCTGGTCGAGGAAGTACCCGGCATCCAGTCCGTCGCCGTCGTCTCCTCCGACGGCCTGCTGCTCCTGTCCTCCGACCCCGCCCGCACCCAGGCGTCCCGAGAGGCCCGCCCCGCCCGGGGCCCCCGCGGCTCCTCCGCCGACCTCGCCACCATCGTCTCCGGCATCGGCAGCCTCACCCTCGGCGCCGCCAGGCTGATGGACCTCGGCGGGGTCAAGCACACCATGGTCGCCATGGACGAGGGCAGCCTGTTCGTGATGTCGATCAGTGACGGCTCCCTCCTCGGCGTGCACGGCTCCGCGGAGTGCGACATGAGCGTCGTGGCGTACCACATGGCCCTCTTCGTCGGCCGCGCCGGCCACGTCCTCACCCCCGAACTCCGCAGCGAACTGCGCCAGTCCCTGACGTCCGAGCCCACCGGGAGCACCCGATGAGCGGCCCTGCGAAAAGCGCGAGGAACGCGCGCAAACACCTTCCCGTGCGCGGTGGCGCCCGTAAGCCCGCCCGCGTCCGCCCCTACTCGCTGACCGGCGGCCGTACCCGCTTCGGGCACGTCCTGCTGGTGGAGACGTTCGTCGGGAGCACCGCCGCTCTCGAAGCCCCCGAGGAACGCCGGGAACTGACGAGCGCCCCGGCCTCCCGGGTCATGCCGGAGATGCGCGCCATCGTCGAACTGTGCCGCCGCATGCGCACGGTGGCCGAGATCGCCGCGCTGCTGAAGATGCCGCTCGGCGTGGTCCGCGTCCTGCTGAGCGACCTCGCGGACCAGGGAAAGATCCGTGTGTACGGCACCGGGACCGGGCACGGCACCGGCCGCCCGGACCGCGCGCTGCTGGAAAGGGTGCTGAGTGGACTCCGTCGTCTCTGACGCCGCTCCTGGCGTCTCCCCGCTCGTCGGCCCCGAGCCCGACGAGAACCTGCGGTCCTGGCAGACGGACCCGACGCGGGCCCCGATCGCCACGAAGATAGTCGTGGCCGGCGGCTTCGGCGTCGGCAAGACGACCCTGGTCACGGCCGTCTCGGAGATCACTCCGCTGCAGACCGAGGCGCTGATGACCGAGGCGAGCGAGGACACCGACGACCTCACCGCCACGCCGGGCAAGCTGTCGACGACCGTGGCCATGGACTTCGGCCGCCTCACGCTCGATGACGACCTGGTGCTCTACCTGTTCGGCACGCCGGGCCAGCAGCGGTTCTGGTTCATGTGGGACGACCTGGTGCGCGGTGCGATCGGCGCCGTCGTGCTCGCCGACACCCGCCGGCTGAAGGACTGCTTCCCCGCGCTGGACTACTTCGAGAGCTGCGGTATGCCGTACGTCGTCGCCGTCAACCACTTCGACGGCACCGAGCGGTTCGAGCCGGAGGACGTGCGCGAGGCCTTGACGATCCCCCCGCACGTCCCTGTCATGATCATGGACGCGCGACGGCGGATCTCGGCCATCGAGACCCTCCTGGCCCTGGTGGCCCACGCCCTGGACGAAACCCCCGAGTAGTCCCGGGCCGGGCCGCCGTCCGGGCCCCGGCACCCCACCGTCGTCACCAGCCTTCGCAGCAAGCCCGCCCAGTAGGACCCGTAGGAGACGCACCCGTATGCGGAAGATACTCGTCGTCGGAGCCGGCCAGTCCGGACTCCAGCTCGCCCTCGGCCTGCAGTCGCACGGCTACGAGGTCACACTGATGTCCAACCGGACCGCGGACGAGATCCGCTCCGGCCGGGTCATGTCCACGCAGTGCATGTTCGACACGGCCCTGCAGCACGAGCGCGATCTCCAGCTGAACTTCTGGGAGTCCCAGGCCCCGAAGATCGAGGGACTCGGCGTCTCGGTCGCGGCCCCCGGCTCGCACGACCCCGGGCCGACCCAGCGGGCCATCGACTGGGTGGGCAGGCTCGGCGGCTACGCCCAGTCCGTCGACCAGCGGGTGAAGATGGCCGGCTGGATGGAGACCTTCGCCCAGCGCGGCGGCCAGCTGGTCATCCACGGCGCGGCCGTCGGCGACCTCGACTACTTCTCCCGCACCTACGACCTCGTCCTGGTGTCCGCCGGCAAGGGCGAGCTGGTGTCGATGTTCGCCCGCGACGCCGAGCGCTCCCCGTACAGCGAGCCGCAGCGCGCGCTCGCGGTGGCCTACGTCCACGGGCTGGGCCCGCGCCCCGAGCACCCCGGCTTCCACGCCGTGCGCTGCAACCTGGTCCCCGGCGTCGGCGAGCTGTTCATCATGCCGACGCTGACCACCTCAGGGCCGGCCGACATCCTCTTCTGGGAGGGCATACCCGGCGGCCCGCTGGACGCCTTCGGCGGGATCAAGGACCCGGCGGAACACCTCTCCCTGACCCTGGAACTCATGGAGAAGTTCACGCCGTGGGAGTACGCGCGGGCCACCAAGGTCGAACTCACGGACGCCGGCGGCACGCTGGCCGGCCGGTACGCGCCGACCGTCCGCAACCCGGTCGGCCGGCTCCCCGGCGGCGGCCTGGTCCTCGGCGTGGCCGACGTGGTCGTCGCCAACGACCCCATCACCGGCCAGGGCTCCAACTCGGCGTCCAAGTGCGCGGCGGCCTACCTCGCCTCCATCCTGGAGCGGGGGGACCTGCCGTTCGACGAGGAATGGATGCGGGGGGCGTTCGACCGGTACTGGGGGACGGCGCAGCATGTCACCAAGTGGACCAACGCGATGCTGGGTCCGCCGCCTGAGCATGTGCTGAACCTCATCGGGGCCGCGGGGGAGTTGCAGCCGGTGGCTGATCGGTTCGCCAATGCGTTCAATGATCCGGCCGACTTCGAGAACTTCTTCTTCGAGCCGGAGAAGTGTCAGGCGTACCTCGCTTCGGTGGCCTGATCGCCGTAGGGGCGGGGGCTGTTCGGCAGCTGCCGGCGCGTTGTGGCTTGTCGCGCCCACGCGGCGGAGCCGCACATCGATTCAGCCCCGCGCCGCTTCAGGTTGGCTGCCCCTTCTGTGGGCTTCAAGGGCGGACCGCGCCCAGGACTGGATAGCTCGCCAGGGGTGAGACCTTGACCTTTTCTCCTGGGCGGGGGGCCTGGACCACCTGTTTGTCGCCGATGTAGAGGGCGACGTGGGTGGCCTTGGGGTAGTAGACGATGAGGTCGCCGGGGCGGAGTTGGTCGAGGGGGATTTTGGGGAGGCGGGACCACTGGTCCTGGCTGGTGCGGGGGATGGGGGTGCCGGCGTGGGCCCAGGCCTGGGCGGTCAGGCCTGAGCAGTCGTACGACGCCGGGCCCTGCGCTCCCCAGGCGTACGGCTTGCCGACCTGGGCCAGGGCGTAGCCGACCGCACGCCGGGCGGTCGGGGTCGGGGGGCGGTCGTCGCCGCTGAGGGCGCCGGAGGTGGTGAGGCTGCGCTGGGCGTCGGTGACGCCGGCCTGCTCCAGCTTCGCGATCTCGCTGAGCTGCTCGGGGGTGAGGGTGGCCAGAAGGCGTTCGATGTCGCCGAGCCTGGCCTGCACGTCGTCCCGTGCCTTCTTCTGCTTTCCGGCCAGGGTGAGCCGGGTGTCCAGGGCCTCGCGGGCGGCCTTGGCCAGGGCGTCCTGCTTCTTCTCGGCGCCGGTCAGGCGGCCCACGGTCCGGGTGCGCTGCTCGGCGAGTTCGCCGATGACGTGGCCTTCGTCCAGGGCGTGCTGGGGGTCGGGGGCGAGGAGGAGGCGGACGTAGGGGGAGATGTCGTCGGCCCCCTGGTACTGCTGGCGGGCCAGTTGTCCCACGGCGGTCCGGCTGTCCTGGAGGGAGAGGCGGGCGTGGGCCAGGGCGGCGTCGAGGCGGCCGACCTCGGCGCGCTGCCGTGTGAGCTTCTCCTGGGTGCCGTCGTAGGTCTGGGTGGCCTCCTCCGCCTGCTGGTACAGCCGCTGAAGGTCCGTCAGCAGTTGGGCGACGGTCCGCTGCGGCTGGGGTGCGGCGACCGCGGGGACCGGTGCGAGGGCGGCCTGGGCCGCCATCGCCGCCGTACAGGCCAGACGGAGAAGCACTCCTGACACGTCATCACCTCCGGTGCGGGGAGGCGGCTTTTCCGCTTCCCGGGCACCGGCAGCTTGGGCACGGGTTCGCGCGGTCCGCGCGGCGAGCGTGCGCGGTCCGGCGTAATCGTGTCACCCGTCGGTGTCGTCCGGCTTGCCGGACGGCGTGGTGTGTGGCGCCGGCCCCGAGGGCCGGGGCTCCGGCCTGGACCAGGGCCACCTGAGCCTTCCGCCGTACTTGTCGTCGGGGTCGTAGAGGTACTTCCAGCCCTGGACCAGGCCCAGCCGCTTGCTGTGGCCCCTGGGCACACGGTGGTAGACGAGCACGGTGGGCGGGCCGCCGGCCGCGTCGGGGACGGGGATGCGGTACGTCTTCGGGGGGTGCCCGGTGGGGCCCAGCAGGACCGGGAGCACCCGGCCGTCCATGGGGCCGCCCTCGAAGGGAGTGTCCTGGCTCTTCACCTGTCTCCTTCTGGGATGCCCCGTTCTCTAGGGCGGGGAGGAATCGAAGCTCCTGCGGAGCAGGGCAAGGAGCGGCGATTCGCCGTCACGGCGGATCGCCGTTGCCCCCGGACTTCCCTCGGGTAGCCCCGAGTTGACTGGCTTCCCAGCGGTCTACCAGCGTCATTTGCGTGAAGATAACTGCGCAGGTGAAATCGTTGCCTGCGTCCTCGCATGACGCGGACGCACTGGCAGCGACCCTGCGTGCCTGTAACCGGGCCGCGAACGCGGCCTCGGAAGTGGCCTTCGCCAAGGACTTCAAGCGCCGGAACGTGCTGCAAGAGGCCGTGTACCACCGAATCAAGGCTGACTTTGATTTCGGGGCGCAGGCGGCCGTACGCACGGTCAAGAAGGTGTGCGATGCCTACGCCACGTTCAAGGCGAACCTGCGGGCCGGGAACTACGGCGCGGAAGGCTCCAAGCGCCGCGCCAAGGCGGAGTCGAAGCCGATCCGGTTCCGCGAGGAGTCGGCACAGCCCTTTGATGACCGGATGCTGACCAACCGGGATACCCGGACCGTGTCCATCTGGACGGTGGCCGGACGACTGAAGGGCATCCCGTTCGTCTGCTCCGATCAGGCCATGAACCTGCTCGCCTCGCGTAAGGGCGAATCCGACCTGGTGATGTGGGACGGCATGTTCTTCGTCATCGCCACCATCGACATACCCGAACCTACCGTGATCAAGCCTGACGGCTTTCTCGGCGTGGATCTGGGGATCGTCAACATCGCCACCACCTCGGACGGCCAGATCATGTCCAGCCGTCAGATCAACCGCTACCGGCAGCGCAAGCGCGACCTGCGCGGCAAGCTGCAGAAGAAGCGCACCAAGAGCGCGGCCCGTGTCCTCAAGCGCCAGCGGCGCAAGGAAGCCCGGTACGCCACCCAGCGGAACCACATCATCGCCAAGAAGCTCGTCGCTACCGCTGAACGCACCTCGCGGGGTATCGGTCTGGAAGACCTGACCGGTATCCGGCAGAGGGTTACGGCCAGGAAAGACCAGCGGGCACGACTGCACTCCTGGGCCTTCGCCCAGCTCGACGCCTTTGTCGAGTACAAAGCGAAGCGGGCCGGTGTTGCCGTGGTCCATGTGGACCCGCGCGACACCTCCCGCCAGTGCTCCGAGTGCTGGCACACCCACCGGACCAACCGAGTGGATCAAGCACGGTTCGCCTGCCGGTCCTGCGGGATCGTCCTGCACGCGGACTACAACGGCTCCCGCAACATCGCCCACCGGGCCGACGCCGCGTGGCAGCGGGGCGCAGTCAACCGCCCCAGAACGCCGTAGGCGTTCCGGACGCAGGGTTTCATGGTGGGGCATCAGCTTTCCGTCTCACTCTGCCTGCAAGCCCGGTCCCTCAGGGCCGGGTAGTTGACGGCACCAGTCTCAGACATCCTCGGCGAGCGCGCCGACCAGCTCGGCGGTCTCCGGGTCGCGGGCGGCGGTCACCGTGAGCATCGCGACGAACTCGTCGACCAGCCAGTCGCGCAGCTCGTCGGCCGGGGGCTGCTTGTCCTCGTCGAGCCAGATGAGGGAGGCCGCCTCGACGGCCGTGATCCACACCCGGACGGTCATGCGCAGACGCGGGCCGGGGTCGGAGACGCCGAGGTGGTTGTGGATGTGCTCGGCGGCGGAGCGGCGTACGCCGTCCACGGTGGCGGTGGTCCGGGACGTTTCCACCACGCTGCCGCCCTGGAGGAGGGCGCTGAAGCCGGTGTCGTGCTGGTCGACGAAGGCCAGGTAGCGGTCGAGGGCGCGGGACAGGCGGGGGAGGAGGGGGCCCTGGCGGGGTTCGGCGAAGCAGTGCTGGAGTTCTTCGGCGGCGGATCCGAGCGCGGCCTCGTACAGCTGCTGCTTGCCGCCGGGGAAGTAGCGGTACACCAGGGGGCGGGAGACTCCGGCCGCCTCCGCCACGTCATCGAGGGAGACCTCCTCGGGGGCGCGGTGCGCGAAGAGGGAGAGGGCGGCGTCGAGGAGCTGGGTACGGCGCTCCTCCACGCTGAGCCTTCGGTAGGCGGGGGTGGCGGCCGGGGTCATGCACGTCAGCGTAGTCGCCGGGGGCGCCCGGTCGACCTCCGCCCGCAGCGCGCCGCCCCGGCCCCGGCGGCAGCGCGCCGCCCGGCTCCGGCCGCCCGCCGACCCCGGCCCCGTTGTGGCCGCTCGCGCAGTTCCCCGCGCCCCTTTGGGGTGCTGCCCGGTCTGCGCCGTCTTTGGCTGCGGGCGCGCGGTGGCTTGTCGCGCGGTTCCCCGCGCCTCTTTGGGGTGCTGCCCGGTCTGCGCCGTCTTTGGCTGCGGGCGCGCGGTGGCTTGTCGCGCGGTTCCCCGCGCCTCTTTGGGGCGCTGCCCGGTCTGCGCCGTCTCCGGCTGCCGGCGCGCTGTGGCTGGTCGCGCGGTTCCCCGCGCCCCTGACGGGGCGGTGCCCCGCGTGCGCCGTCTTTGGCTGCGGGCGCGTGGTGGCTGGTCGCGCCCACGCGGCGGAGCCGCATATCGACACAGCCCCGCGCCCCTTGCGGGGCTTTCGTAGCTGCGGGCATGCGTGCCTCCCCCAGTGCCTTAAGGGCCTGGGGGGAGCCCCAGGGCGGCACGGGTGGGCGCAGCGGCACCCGGCAAGCGCCGGGGAGCGGGCCCACCCCCGGGGCGTCCCGCCTACGCCAGCAGGCCCGAGGACTTCCAGAGGCGGCGGCCGACGCCTCGGAGGACGCCGATGTCGTCCAGGAAGTCCGTCAGCCGCTTCGCGCCGGTCTGCATGACCTCCTGGCGGTGCCCGCTCGCCTTCACCTGGGCCATAGCCTCCCGCTTGTCCAGCCCCACGTTCGCGTACACGTCGGGATTCACGAACGCGACCGAGAACACCCGCGCGAACTCCCCGGACGTGACCCGCGTGAACTCCTGGGACCACTTCGGCGCCGTCAGCATCTGCCGGCGCAGCTCCTCGCGGGCGTACCGCACGTGCCGCGCCTCCTCGACGACATGGATCCGCGTGACGCCCCGGATCAGCGGCTGCACCCGCTCGTCCGGGAACGTCAGTCGCTGCATCCAGTCCAGCACCTCCTCACCGAGGAGCGTGGCGGTGAAGGACCCGGGGGTCGTGGAGATCGTCTTGAACAGGCGCCCCAGGTTCTGGTGGGCCCGGCTCACCGGGTACCAGGGCGTCCCGCCCCGCGAGATCACCCGCGCGAACATCTTCGAGTGCCGGCACTCGTCCTCGATCTCGGTCAGCGCGTACCGCACGTGCGCGCTCGTCGCCGCCTTGTCGTAGATGTGCCGGACGAGCAGCTGCATCAGGATCAGCTCGAACCAGATGCCGAGGGACGCCAGCGCCGCGGCCTCGTGCTGGGAGAGCAGGATCCGCTGCTCCTCGCTCATCCGCTTCCACATCGGGGTGCCGTACAGCGACACCAGCTCCGGCGGCCAGAACCACTTGCCCTCCTCGAAGGGGGCGTCCCAGTCCAGCTCCTTGTCCGGGTCGAAGGAGTGCTTGGCGGAAGAGACGAGCAGCCGTTCGGCAACCTGTTCCCGGTCCTTGAGCAGGCCGAGCGCGTCGCGCAGCCCGTCGAGAGCGTCCGCTTCCGTCACGGTCGTCATGGATTGCTCACCTCGTTGCCCGGGGGTATGTCGTCCGCCTCTTATGAGACTGCCTGTCAGCAAGCTCGTCAATCCTCTGCGCGCCACTTGTTGACTGTTCGTCTATGAAGCCGGGCGCCGACGCGGGGCGCGGGTGCTGCCGTACGGCGCTGTCACCCGCGTGCAGTAGCGTGCTGGCGTGTCCATGCCTCCGCCGCCGCAGCAGCCCCAGAACCCGTACGGCCAGCAGCCCCCGCAGGGCCCCGACCCGTACGGTCCGCCGCCCGGCCCCCAGCCCCAGCCGCCGTACGGCGCTCAGCCGTACCCCCCGCAGCAGCCGTACCCGCCCCAGCAGCCGTACCCGGCGTGGGGGATGCCGCCCATGGGGCCGCCGCCGAAGAAGAGCCGGGTCGGTCTCGTCCTCGGCATCGTCGGCGGGGTCGTCGTCCTGATCGTCGGCGGGCTGGTGGCGCTCGGCGTGCTCGGCTGGCAGATCGAGAAGAGCCTGCCGAAGGCGGAGAACAAGCTCACACTGCCCGGCACCCTGGTGGACGGGCAGTACAAGTTCGCCGAGAAGATGCCGGCGAGCCAGACCGGCAAGATCGAGGACGAGGCCAACAGCGCCTGGGACGCCGAGGACATCCACGCCCTGGGCGCCCGCTACGACCGCGGGGGCGACCCGTCCAAGGGTCTGCTCGTGGTGTCGAGCATGTACGGCCGGTTCAAGCACGAGGCCGACGTCCGGCACGGCATGCTCAAGGGCGCCGCCGACGCCGACGGCGTGACGCTCGTGCAGCCCGAGAAGGATGCCACCCCGCCCGGCGCGCAGACCACCATCACCTGCGAAGTGGTCTCCCAGCAGGAGTCCCTCGTGACCGTCACCTACCCGATCTGCGCATGGGCGGACGGCAACACCGCCGCGGTGGTCGGCGAGATCGACGTGGAGCACAAGGACGCGTCCGACGTGGACATCGCGGCCGCCGCCCGCGACACCCTCACCGTCCGCTCCGAGATGATCAAGCCGGCCAACTGATCCCGGCCGGCGTACGCCCCGCGGGCCGTACGCCGGCCGCGCCGCGCCCCGGTGCGCCCCTCACCTCACGACGATCCGAGGACCGCCTCCATCACCGCCTTCGCGATCGGCGCCGCCACCCCGCCGCCGCTGATGTCGCGCCGGTTCGCCGACGCGTCCTCGACCACCACCGCGACCGCCACCTGCGGCTCCATCGCGTCGTCGGCCCGCGCCCAGGAGACGAACCAGGCGTAGGGGACACCGGAGTTGTCGACCCCGTGCTGCGCGGTCCCCGTCTTCCCGCCGACCAGCGCGCCGGGGATCGCCGCGTTCGTGCCGGTGCCCTCGTCGACCACGCCGGTCATCAGCTCCTTCAGCTTCACGGCCGTCGACGGGCGCATCACCTGCCGGGCCGGGCGCACCCCGCTGCCCGCGACGGTCTCCCCGCCCTGCCGGGTGCTGCGCTCCACCAGGTACGGCAGCCGCAGCCGGCCCCCGTTGGCGACGGCCGCCGCGACCATCGCCATCTGCAGCGGGGTCGCCCGCGTGTTGTACTGCCCGATCGACGACAGTGCGAGCTGGGCGTCGTCCACGTGCGTGTCGAACGTGGAGCGGGCCACCGAGAACGGGACGCGCAGCCGGTCGTCGTTGAAGCCGAACGCCCGCGCCGTGGCCGCCATGTCCCGCACTCCGACGTCCACGCCCAGCTTGGCGAACACCGTGTTGCAGGACCACTCGAACGCCGTGCGCAGCGAGGCGTCGGCGCAGCCGTCGGTCTCGTTGGTGAGCCGCGTGGTGGTGCCGGGCAGCCGGTAGGGGTCGGGGGAGTCGGTCGGCTCGTCCAGGTCGGTGATCACCCCCGAGTCCAGCGCCGCCGCCGCGGTGACCACCTTGAACGTCGACCCCGGCGGATAGGTCTGCCGTACGGCGCGGTCCAGCATCGGCTTCTCCGGGTCGTGCCCGAGCCGCGCCCACGCCGACGTCACCGCCTCGCCGTTGCCGGACAGCTCCGAGGGGTCGTACGACGGACTCGACACCAGCGCCAGCACCCGGCCCGTGGCCGGCTCGATCGCCGCCACCGCGCCCTTGCGCCCGTCCAGGCCCCGGAACGCGGCCTCCTGCGCGTCCGCGTTCAGGGTCGTGACGACGTCGCCGCCGGGGTTCTGCGCGCGCGTCACGTCGTTCCACAGGGGGAGCGGCGAGAGGATCGAGTCGGTGCCGGAGAGGATCCCGTCCGAGGTGTGCTCCAGCAGGGTGGTGCCGTACAGCTGGGAGGCGAAGCCGGTGACCGGCGCGTACAACGGGCCGTCGAGGTACCTCCGTTCGTAGCGCAGTTGCTCACCGGTGTCGACGGAGCCGGTGACCGCCCGGCCGTCCACGACGATGTCGCCGCGCGGCTGGCTGTAACGGGCGATCGTGGCACGCCGGTTGGCCGGGTTGCGGTCGTAGTCGCCGGCCCGCACCACCTGTACGCGGGCGGCGTTGACCAGCAGCGCCACCAGCAGCAGGACGCAGAACGCGGACGCGCGCTTGATGTACGTGCTCATCGGCCACCTGTTCGGTAGGTCGTGGTCGTCCGGTGCCTGGCGAGCGTGATCACGGTGCCACCTGCCCGTCGTACTGGCTGCGGGCCGAGTCGCTCACGCGGATCAGCAGCGCCACGATCGCCCAGTTGGTGACGACCGAGGAACCGCCCTGGGCGAGGAACGGCATCGCCATGCCCGTCAGCGGGATCAGCCCGGTCACGCCGCCCGCGATCACGAACACCTGGAGCGCGACGATCGAGGCGAGGCCGACGGCGAGCAGCCGGCCGAACGGTTCGCGCAGGGCGAGGCCGGCCCGGTAGCCGCGCTCCACGAGCAGGGCGTACAGCAGGAAGATCGCCGAGAGGCCGGCCAGCCCCAGCTCCTCGCCCGCCGTGGCCAGGATGAAGTCGGACTTGGTGGCGAACCCGATCAGGACGGAGTGGCCCAGTCCCAGGCCGGTCCCGAGGATGCCGCCCGCGGCGAACGCGAACAGCGACTGCGCGACCTGGTTGGGGCCCTGACCGGCGTCGATCGTGGCGAAGGGGTGCAGCCAGTCCTCGATCCGGCCGTGCACGTGCGGCTCCAGGTGGCCGACGGCGACCGCGCCGAGCGTGGCGAGCAGCAGGCCGACCGCGATCCAGCCGGTCCGGCCCGTCGCGACGTACAGCAGGACGACGAACAGGCCGAAGAAGAGCAGGGAGGTGCCGAGGTCGCGCTCAAGCACCAGGACGCCGACGCTGAGCAGCCAGATCGCCACGATCGGGCCCAGTACGCGACCGGTCGGCAACTGCATCCGCCACACCCGGCGGCCGGTGTACGCCAGCGCGTTGCGGTTGGCGGCCAGATAGGCGGCGAAGAACACGGCGAGCAGCACCTTCGCGAACTCGCCCGGCTGGATGGAGAATCCGGCGATCCGGATCCAGATGCGGGCGCCGTTGACCGCCGGGAACAGGATCGGCAGGACCAGTAGCGCGAGGGCGGCGACCACACAGACGTACGAGTAGCGCTGGAGGACCCGGTGGTCGCGGAGCACGAGGACGACGGCGATGAACAGGCCCACCCCGAGGGTGGACCACACCAGTTGGGTGGGGGCCGCCTGGTCGTGCGGGGTCTCCAGGTCGAGCCGGTAGATCAGCACCAGGCCCAGCCCGTTGAGCAGCACGCCGATGGGCAGCGGCAGGGGGTCGGCGTACGGCGCGCGGATGCGGACGGCGATGTGCGCGCACAGGGCGAGGACGCCGAGTCCGGCGCCGTAGCCGACCGCGCCGGGCGGGACGGTGCCGGTGCGGGCGAGGCCGACGGCACAGTAGCCGTACACCGACAGCACGACGGCCAGCACGATCAGGGCGAGTTCGATGCCGCGGCGGCGGGGGAGCCGTACGACGGGGGGCGGGGCCTGGGTCGCCGTGAGGGTGGTTCCGGCCTTCGTCATGTCCGGAACCTACCCAAATAGGTCGTGTTGTGTGCCGTGCTGATCAGCACCAGCGTGGCGCGGGGGCGACGTTGTCGATGTAGCGGGCAGCGCCCCAGGCCCGGGTGCCGTCGGCCGGCAGGTACCAGCGGGGGTTGCCGCGGACGCTCGGGCCGCGGGTCCTGCGGAAGATCGACACGGTCTCGCCCTGCCGCCCGAACCGGATCCGCCGGCTGCCCCGGCCCGGCCGGTCCCGCAGCTGCATGCCGTTCCTGGCGGTGAGGATGCCCTGGTGCAGCCGAGGGTGCCGGTCGTCGCCGGCAGCCGTGACGGCGAAACGCAGGGACATGGGGCCTCCCGGGGGCGGACTCGGTCTGACTGACCGCCACATTAGGAGGAGCCCGGCCGACACGCCCCTCACAGTGGGCCAACGGGTGACGCGCGAGTACGGCCACCTTCCCCGGGCCCCTCGGGGTGCCGCGGTCGTGTGTCGGCCGCGGCCCGCCCGAACCTGATCGCGCAGTTCGCCGCGCCCCTTCCGGGGTGGTTGCGGTCGTGTGTCGGGTGCGGCCCGTCCGGGGCTGGTCGCGCAGTTCCTCGCGCCCCTTTGGGGGGTGGTCGTGCTTCCTCGGGCCCCTTGGGGGTGTTCGGTCGTTGTTCGGCTGTCGGGCATGTGGATGCGACACCGGCCCGCTGGGGCGCCCCAAAGGGGCGCGGGGAACTGCGCGAGTAACCACGACGGGCCTGCGCCTGACGACGGCGCGTGTCACCCCCTAGGGGCGCGGGGAACTGCGCGAAGAGCCACGACGGGCCCGCGGCTGACGGCGGCGGGTACGGCCCCTCAGGGGCATCAGGTACGGACGGTCTGCGGCGGAGGGGTGGGGAGGGTCAGGGAGGCCACCGCGCCTCCGTCGGCCGCATTCGAGAAGCAGAGCCTCGCCCCCAGCACCTCCGCCTGCCCCACCGCGATCGTCAGGCCCAGCCCGTGCCCACGGGCACCCCCCTCCGTCCGGAAGCGCTGGGGACCATGCACCACCAGGTACTCCGGATACCCCTCCCCGTGGTCCCGCACCGTCACCCGTGGCCCCTCCACCGTGACCACCACCGGCCCCCGCCCGTGCTTGTGCGCGTTGGCCACCAGATTCCCCAGCACCCGCTCCAGCCGCCGCCGGTCGGTCTCCACCCGGGCGTCCCGCACCACCCGCACGTCGGTGTCGGTCCCCGACGCCCGCACCACCCGCGCCGCCAGCGCACCCAGCTCCTCGGTGTCCACCGCCGGCGTCTCACGGCCGGTGTCCAGCCGGGAGATCTCCAGCAGGTCCTCGGTGAGCGTGCGCAGCGCCGCCACCCGGTCCCGGACCAGCTCCGTAGGCCGGCCGGGAGGCAGCAGCTCGGCCGCCGCGTGCAGCCCCGTCAGCGGCGTACGCAGCTCATGCGCCACGTCCGCCGTGAACCGCTGCTCGCTCAGCAGCTTGCCCTGCAGCGACGCCGCCATGCCGTCCAGCGCCGCCGCCACCGAGGCCACCTCGTCCTGCGGCCGCGAAGGGTCCCGGGTCCGCGGGTCGTTCACCCGGGCGTCCAGGTCCCCCGCGCTGATCCGCCGGGCCACCCGCGCCGTGCCGTGCAGCCTCCTCGTCACCCGGGTCACCGCGAACAACCCGACCAGCACCGTCACCCCGATGGCCAGCACGGAGGACCAAAGGATCGACGTGTCCAGCCCCTCGATCGTGCGGGACTGCTGCCCGTAGTCGACCCGCACGGCGAGCGCCCGGTGCCCGTCGGCCGGCCCGGCCGCCCACATCGTGGGGCGCCCGTCCTGCGAGGAGACCATCGTGGCGCGCTTCCCGGACACCGCCAGCCTCCGCAGCGGCGCGGGCAGCCCCGGCGGGTCCACCCCGGCGCCCGGTCGCAGGGCGTCCCCCGCCTGATAGGCGTCCGTGGCATCCGCCAGCCGGCTCAGCGCCTGGTCACGGGCCTGACTCACGGTCTGGTCGGTCACCGAGACATGCACCAGGACACCGAGCAGCGCGGCCAGCGCACAGCACATCACCGTGATGAACGCGGCCGACTTCACGGCGAGCGTCCCCGCCCACCGGGGCAGCGCGAGCCCCATCACTCGCCCGCCGACGCGGTCGTACCCGACGAGGGCGTAACCGCCGACGAGGGGGTGAGGGACGGCGAAGGCGTCAACGACGGTGACGGGGACGCCGACGGCCTGCGTGTGTGCCGGCCGCCGCCCGTGCGCAGGAACTCGTCGCGGGAGAACACCATCGCCCGCTGCTCGGGGTCCCACGCCCAGCTGGTGCGGTACTCGTAGCCGGTGATCCCCGCCGGGGAGCGCACGATCACCGCGCGCCCGGCCAGCTCCACCCCGATGATCGCGTCGTTGTCGGCCAGCACCTGCACCAGCCGGTGCTTCTCGACCGTGTAGATCCGCACCGCCGTCTGGTTGGTCGGGTACAGCCGGAAACCGAGCGCCAGTTCGTCCCGGCCGTCACCGGTCAGATCGCGGTAGTACGCCTTCAGCACCGGGCACCGCGCCCGGTCCCCGCCCGGCTCGCACTCCTTCACCCGGTCCACCGTCGCGTGGTACGCCCCCTTCGACCCGTAGTCGTCCGGATGCGCCGAGATCTCCGCCCGTACGACGTCCACCGGGGCCACCTTCCGGATGTCGTCCCCGGGCACGCGGATTCCCTTGACGACCTCCCGCTCCGCCTCGTCGTACGGCCAGGCCGGGCTGGACGCGGGGCGCAGGTCCGGCCACAGCTTGGCCGGACTGACGGCGGTCGGCGTGGCCCCCGCAGACTGGAGGCCCCCCGAGTCCCCACAGGCCACAGCCGTAGCCGAGAGCAACGCGACGGCGGCCGCGGCGAGGGCGGTACGCGCGGGGCGACGGGCTGGCACGGGGCTCCTGAGCTGAGGGGAGGGCAGAACGGCCCGTACACATTATTCGTACGGAAGTCCTTTTTGCGCACCGCAGGCGGTACTCCGGAAGAGGCTACTCGGCCGGTTTTCCCGGCAGCAGAGCGGTCCGCGCGCCGGCCCGCCGGTACGCCGCGCCTCCAGGCGGCCTCGTTTCGCCCCGTTTCACCGGGCGCGTTCCACGGTAGCCGGGTTCTTGGCCGGGTTCTTGCCCAGGGAGCGCCCCGCCTGTTCCCATGGTCGAGGGGTGATGGCGCATGAGCGCACTACGCGTGGTGCCGACCTGGCGGCACGGCCGCGAACGGCTGTACGTCTGCCGCCGGGACGGAAGCAACGTCGCCTGGTACGACCCGGAGTCCGGCCGGGTCAACCTGCTCGGCGAGGACCACCGGGAGGCCGTACTCGAAGCCCTGAAACCGTTCCTGGCCGGGCCGGTGGCCGTGGGCCCGCCGCCCGTCCCCACACCCGCGGAGATGGCGCGGCTCACCCTCCACCCGGACGACGACCTCGCGCCCAACCGCCCCGGCGAGGCCCTGCTCGTCGCCCTTGACCGGGACCCCGGCCCCGCCCACCGGTTCCGCCCCGACCCGCGCCGGCACGCCCTGGCCGCCGAGCAGACCGTCGGCGAGGCCCTGGACCGGATGGAGGGCGCCGGCTGGCACACCCTGCACTCCCTCCCGCTCCCCGGCGGCGACCGTGTCCACCACCTGCTGATCGGCCCCGGCGGCCTCTTCGCCGTACACGCCCTCTACGCCCGCAAGCAGCGGGTCAGGGTGGACGACCCGCTGGTCACCGTCGGCCGCCACGACGCCGAGCCGCTGCTGCGCCGCCTGCGCGCCGACGCCGACCGCGCCTCCCACGCCCTGACCGCCGAGGTCCGCCCGGTCCTCGCGCTGGCGAGCCCCGCCGGCCTCATGGTCACGGCACCCCCGCGTTCCCTGCACGTCCTGCGGGACACCGAGCTGCCGGGGCTGACCGGGCTGGGCGCCGTGCTGAAACCGGCGGACGTGGAGGCGCTGCACGCGATGGCACGCGACCGGAACACGTGGGCGTAGGGTCTTCCGGCCTTGCTTCTCCCCGCGTCGCTTCTCCCCGCCTCGCTTCAGGCTCGGCCCTCGCCTCACGCCGGTCGGTCCGCTCACGGCAGCCGGTCCGCTCACGGCAGCCGTGCCGCCCCTTTGGGGTCCAGCAGCGGGGCCAGCAGGTCCCCGTAGTCCTGGATCCGCGGCGCGAGGTCCTCGGCGACGAACTCCAGCTGGGCCGGTGCCCCGCAGTCCGCGACCTCCTCCCAGGTCACCGGCGCCGACACCAGCGGGGTCCGCCGGGCCCGCACGGTGTACGGCGCCGCCGTGGTCTTGCGAGCCGCGTTCTGGCTCCAGTCGACGAACACCTTGCCCGGCCGCAGACTCTTCGTCATCCGGTGCACCACGAGCCGGGGCATCGCCCGCTCCGCCTCCATCGCCAGCGCCTTCGCGTACTCCGACGTCTCCTCCGACGAGCCCCCGCGCACCGCCGCCAGCAGATGCAGGCCCTTCGACCCGGCCGTCTTGGCGTACGCCTCGATCCCGTCCGCGGCGAGCCGCTCGCGCAGCCACAGCGCGACCTCGCAGCACTGCACGATCGTCGCGGGCGCCCCGGGGTCGAGGTCGAAGACCAGCCGGTCGGCCTCGTCCGGGGACCGCACGAGCCACTGGTGCGTGTGGAACTCGGTGACCAGGTTCGCCGCCCACACCAGGCTCGCCAGATCCCGCACCACCACCATCCGGGCCGGCCCCTCCGACCGGGGGACCTCAGCCGTCATGACCCACTCGGGCGTACCCGGCGGCACGTTCTTCGCGAAGAACAGCTGCCCGTCCGGCCCGTCCGGATACCGCAGGAACGACAACGCCCGGTCGCGCAGGTGCGGCAGCAGGACGGGGGCGGTCGTCGCGTAGTAGTGCAGCAGCTCCCCCTTGGTGAAGCCGGTCGCCGGATACAGCACCTTCTCCAGGTTGCTCAGCGGGACCCGGCGCCCCTCCACCTCTGTGATAGGCATCATAGGATGACAATCTCAGAGAATTAGTGATGTAACAGTATATATCGGCAGGAAAGGGTCGGAACGTGCGATCCATTTGGAACGGCGCCATCTCCTTCGGTCTCGTCAGCATCCCGATCAAGCTGGTGAACGCCACCGAGAGCCACGCCATCGCCTTCCGCCAGGTCCACACCGAGGACATGGGTTCTCTGGGGGGTGAGAGGCGTTCAGGTGCGGTGAGAACGGTGTTGGTGCAGGTCGGAGCGGCTGTTCTGGGTATGTCAACTGCAACAACTGTGGTGGATGGTGGGTTCGCAAGCCACGCGAAAGTCTCTGCAGGCGTCGACTCCGACGATCTGGAGCGCGTCCCTGCCGTGGTTGGTCCTGGCGGGGCTACCGCCCCGAGACCCTGCGTCAGGAAGCTCGTGCGGTGCGCCGCCCTTTCTTGCCGCTGAGGGCTTTGAGTAGTTCCCCGCGGGTCATCGAAGAACGACCGGGAATGTCGGCCTCGGAGGCGCGCTGGTAGAGCTCGGCTTTACTCATTCCTTCCAGCTCCGAAACCTTCGAGGACTGCGCCGCTTTTCCTGCCGAACGGCCCGCGCGTCTCTCAGCCGCTGTCTTCAACGGTGTAGGAGGGCTGGTGCTTGTGGCTTTCTGTGGCCCCTTCCCGCCTCCTTCCCTTGTCGTCTCGGCCTGCTCGACGCTGGCACGCAGCGCATCCATGAGGTCGATGACGTTGGTGGAGCGCGGTGCCGACTCGCCCTTCTCCACCGTCTGACCGGTGCGCTTGGCCTCCACAAGCTGGAGCACCTTCTCCTGGTAGGTGTCGTGGTACTCCTCCGGATTCCAGTCGATGCTCATTGCCTCGACCAACTGCACCGCCGTCTGAAGCTCCTTGTCGGCGACCTGCGTCTCCTCCGGGAGGCTCCCGATCTCCCGGTGCGGATCGCGGACCTCGTCCGCCCAGTGCATGGTGTGCATAGCCAGGACATCGCCTTCTGCCTTCACGGCGACCAGGTACTCGTGGTTGCGCATGACGACGGTGGCGATACCGACCTTGTTCGCCTGGGCAAGAGCGCTGTGGAGCAGTGCGTAGACCTTGGCGTACTCCTTGCCCTTGGGCGCCAGGTAGTAGGTCTTGTCGAAGAAGACCGGCTCGACCTGGTCCAGGTCGACGAACCCGGTGATCTCCATCGACTTGGACTGGCCAGGGGCGATCTCGTCCAGTTCGCCGGGCTCGACGACCACGTATTCGTCCCCTATGTCGAAGCCCTTGACGATCTCCTCCATAGGGACTTCCTCGCCGGTGCGCTCGTTGACTCGCTTGTTGCGCACTCGGTCCGACGTTCCGCGTTGGAGCTGGTTGAATCGGATCGTGTGGCTTTCCGTCGCCGTGAACAGCTGCACCGGCAGGGCGACGAGCCCGAATGAGAGAGCACCGCTCCAGACCGCTCGGGCCATGGCCTTCCCACCTCCTGTTAGCCCATGGCACCTCCGTCTGCCGCTGATCGCATCCCGGCAGGCGCCACCTGGACGGTTCGGAGTGGAGCGGTCAGTGGTGGTTCTGGTTGAGGGTTCGGGTCAGCTCCCGGTTGGCTGCACGTGCGGCCTGTAGTTCCTCGGCGCGGTCTTCGAGTTGGCCTTGGAGGTCCACCACGCGCTGTTCCAGAGTGGTGACCTGCCGCTGGAGGTTGTCGATGTCGGTGGGCGCTCCGAGGCCGGAGTCGCGCCAGGCCTTTTCACCGAGCTGTTGGGAGAGCCGGTTCTCCAGCTGCCGGACGCGGGCCGTGAGCCGGGCGGTGCGCTCCAGGGCGTTCGCCAGGTCGGCTTGCAGGGAGGCCCTGCTGACCTGGGCGGGGCCTTGGCTGGACGACGGCGCTGTTGCCGCGGTATGGACGAGTTGCAGCAGATCACGGTGGCGGTAGAGGAAGGATCGGTCGACTCCGGCGGTTCGGGCGATGCTGGATGCGGTGATCTCTCCGCCGTCCTTGACCGCGGCTCTGATGGCGTTCTCGACTCGCTGCCGTCGGCGTGCTGAGTCGCCTCGTCGTCCTTCGGCCATGGGGAGACTGTTCTTGCTGGTCACAGTTGCCCTTCTGGACGCAGATCGGGAAGAGGCTGGCGGACCCGAGGCATCCCCAGCAGCACGCTTTGCCGCCCGCGGCGGACCACGGAGACGGCCTCCTCGACCTCGGCGCGCTGGCTCGCGTCGAGATCGTCCAGGCCTTCCTTGACCCGCTTGATGAGCCGTCTCACGCGGCTGATCTCCTCGTCCGACGGCATCGCCTCGGCCTTGGCCCAGTCGTCCGCGTCCAGCGCGGCGGCGATCCGCTCGCGGTTGCGCAGCAGGTCCGCGAGGTAGGCCTCCAGATCGGGCAAGTAGGAGACGTCGGTACGGAAATGACCGCAGCCCACGCAGCGGAATCTGACGGGACAGTCGTGTCCACCCGCTGCCACGTTCGATGGCTCGGTGCAGACGCCGTAAGGGACGGCGACCTCGCCGACGGCCCGACGGGCGTGCTCGGAGTCGAGCAGTGCCTTGGCCTGCCGCCAGATACGCTTGCCGTGTCGGTCGAACTGCATCTCGGTGACACGGTCCACGGCCTCGCGGCGCCGTTCTTCGGTGACACGGTAGTAGGCCTGAGTGGTGTCCAGACGCCGGTGATCCATCAACGCCCTGAGAACGTCGACGGCGACCCCGGCGTCCGCGTGTCGCTGGCAGTAGGTGTGCCGGTATGCGTAAAGGAAGATCTTGGACTTGTCGAAGGGCACCATCTTGGTGACCGGCAGACCGTCCATCTCGACACGAGTGTGTACCAGGAACTCGGGCAGGGACCGTACCCACTCGCGGTGGCGGCCGGAGAGCCATCCCGGTGTGATGGGCTTGAGGCCGTGAGGGCTGGCCACCCGCGTGGGCAGCAGCACCAGCCGGTCGGTCGGTGTGCTTGGGAAGTCGGCGCGGACCAGTTCCTGCTGTCTGGTGATCACTCCTGCCGTGGCCTGGGAGATCGGCAGTCGGCGCCCGTGGCGGTTGGCCTTGTAGTTGTCGTAGATCAGCACGTGCTGCCCGTCGGCGTCCTGCTTGAGGCAGTCCCAGCGCAGCTGGCAGATCTCCTGAGGCCGTCTCCCGGTGTCGATGAGCAGTTCGACGGCCACTCGGTTCTCGTTGCCGTTCCGGGCCTGGCCGACGAGGGAGGGCAACTGCTCGCAGATCTGCCGCATGATCTCGGCAGGGAGGTCCTTGCCGGCTTCTGCGTCTTCGGGGTCGTCGGGAACGTCTTCCGCGAGGATCGCGAAGTCATCCGGCAGCCCGTGCAGCGGCTGACCGGGCCGGGTCAGTCCCAGTGACCGCATGCGGGCGAGATGGGCACGGACGTAGCGGACGACCACGACCCGTCTGTGCACTGAAATCTCCCCGCTGTGGTGCAGGAAGGCCAGACGGTTGGTGAACGCGGTGATGTCCCGGCGGCTGAGCGCGCGGATGTCATCGCCGTGATCCTCGCGCTGAAGCCTCAGGCTCTCGGACAGAAGGGCGAACGCGTTGAGGATGTCCTGGATGCTGCTCATGACATTGCCACGCCGCTGAGGCAGGGAGAACAACGCCCATTCCTTGGCCGCGGTCCTCAGCCAGGACTGGTGGATCGCGGTGAAACGCAGATGCCCGGAGTGTCCGAACGCGGCACCGTTCCACACGTCCTTGCCCCGCTCGCCCTCCGGCGTCAGTCCGAACCGACCCACGAGGGTGACCAGGCTGCCGCAGAGTCCGCGCGTACCCCGGGAGACATGTGCCGGGTCCACTGCTGTCAGCGAGGGCAGTTGGAGTTCGCGGAGACGATTGGTCAGATTGCGGAGCAGGAACTGCGTGGTGTGGATTCCTTCGCGTGTTCGGGCCTGAACTCCGTAGAGGATCTCCGCAACCACACGATCGGGCAGTCCGCGCAGGCTGACCTCGTGGTTCGCGGACACGGGAGCTGTTGTGCGCCGCCACAGCTCCTCGTCCTCCGTGCTCCGTCCGCGGGCGACAGCGTTCCGCCAGCGCTCCCGGTGGGCGTGACAGTACGGAGATACGCCGTCCCGGTACCGGTGGCAGGCAGCGACTTCGCAGGGGCCGAACGCGGGCAGTGCGACGACATCGTCGAGGGCGAGGAACTCCTCCAGAGTCACGCCCCGGCGCTTGAGCTGCGCGAGGTGAGTTGAGCACAATGGCCGCCGCCAAGACGAGAACGGCCGCCGGCATCCGGACACCGAGCAGTCCTCGACCCCGACCTGCCGCCAGTAGCCGCGGTCCATGTCGGCGAACTCCTCCAGCGGGGGCTTCCCCGCCTGCCTCCACCGGAATCGGCAGCCGGAACACAAGTGCCTGGTGACACTGGTCTGCACGCAGCCCTTCACTCGGCACAGCGGTGTGCCCAACAGCGGGTGATCCGCGGGGAAGAACAGCACACCGGTCTCCGGAGACCAGTCGAAGAGGGCCAGGAACTCCAGGTCCACCGCCGCCCACAGGGCCGCGGCACCGTCCTCTCCCACCTCCTGCCCGAGAGGCTGGGTGCGGACCACGCTGAGCGTCATCGACCCGACTCCTTGCCCAGATCCCTCGGCGAGGGAACGCGGCTGATCGCCTCGCGCAACCGGGACTGCGCGGGGTGCAGGTAGGGACGAGCCGAGTCCGGGTGCTTATGGCCCAGGAGAGACTGGATCTCGTCCAACGAGCCGCCGGAGTCCGCGACATTGCTGGCGAAAGCGTGCCGCATCATGTGTGGGGTGACCTTGCGGTCCAGCCCGGCACGACGGGCCAGGGCCTCCACGGTCTCGCCGATCGCATCAGGTGTGATCGGCGATCCCAACGGTTCACGGAAGAGGTTCACCAGCAGGAAATCACTGCCCTCCGGCCCGAGCCGATCGTGCCGCTCCAATACGTAGTGGTCGAATGCCTGCACCACCAGGAAATCCACAGGCAACGCCACGGGACGGCGGGACTTCGACCAGGCGTTGTTCGGATTCTGCCGCCGTACGACATGCAGGTGAGCGCCTTCCAGGCGGCATCCCAGAGTGGTCGAGTCAACGAGCAGGTGAGCGTCGCCCCGACGCAGGCCCGCAGCCTGCCCGCGGCGAAGACCCACCCGGGACAGCAACAGGATCAGCAACCTGTCGCGTGCCGAGCGACAGGCCCGGAACATCGCCACGATCTCCGCATCGCTGGCCCGATCCACGGCCTTCTCAGCCTCCGGCAGGCGATGCTGAGCCTGGAGCCGGTAGCGGAGCCTGCCATCTTCCGACTGCGCCTGAAGGGGGAGGTCCAAGCTGTCGCCGAGCTGGTAGAGCTGCTCCAGCACCCAGCCCGGGACTTCTCGCTCCGTCACCGCGTGGGCCAGGAAGCCGCGAACGGCTGTGAGCACGCCATTGATCCGGCGTGCATCCCGGGCGGGCTTCCCGCCGGGCCCTGGTACGACCGTCGCCTGCCCCTCCGCCCCAGCCGGTTGCCATTTCAGCCAGAGGATGAAGGAGCTCAAATCGCGGGCGGCTGTACGCCAGTCCCGCCCTGTAGCCGTACACCAGCGCAGGAACAGCGCGATCGCTCCGGCGTACGCCTTCGTCGTCGACTCGGCGCGGTCCTTGCCCAACCTGAGACCCCGCAGATACCGGTCGGCTTCGTTCACCACCTGCACGTCGGCATCGACCACTGTCCAGTACGCAGCACCGGACGGCATCCGGACCGGGAAAGCACGCACCTCTTGATCTCCTTGCTCCACGGACAGACCGCAACGGTCCACCACAGAGCAACACCCCCAGAGAACCATCGCAGCACCCTCAACGACGAAGCACACTGCAACGTCACGCAACATATTTGGGACCCCCGGAGAACAACGGCCGCATCCGCTACCGCAAGGTCTGCGAACTGGAGGACCGCGAGGTCACCCAGGCCGAGATCGGCAAGGCGTACGAGGACGCCGACGGCTCGATGATCCCGATCACCGACGAGGACCTCTCCCACCTGCCGATCCCCACCGCGCGCACCATCGAGATCGTCGCTTTCGTACCGGCCGACCGGATCGACCCCCTCCAGATGGGCGCCGCCTACTACCTGGCGGCGAGCGGCGCGCCCGCGGCGAAGCCGTACACCCTGCTTCGTGAGGCTCTCAAGCGCAGCAACAAGGTCGCCATCGCCAAGTACGCGCTGCGCGGCCGGGAACGCCTGGGCATGCTGCGGGTGGTCGGCGAGGCCATCGCCATGCACGGACTCCTCTGGCCCGACGAGGTCCGCGCCCCCGAGGGCGTCGCCCCGGACGCCGACGTCACTGTCCGCGACAAGGAACTCGACCTCGCGGACGCCCTGATGGACACGCTCGGCGAGGTCGACCTGACCGAGCTGCACGACGAGTACCGCGAGGCGCTGGAGGAGGTCATCGCGGCGAAGGCGGCGGGCGAGGCCCCGCCGGAGAGCCCCGCGCCGGCGACCGGCGGCAAGGTCCTCGACCTGATGGCGGCCCTGGAGAACAGCGTGCGCGCGGCCCGCGAGTCGCGCGGCGGCGCGGAGCCGGAGCATGAGCAGCCTGAGCCGGAGGAGGGGGCCGAGGTCAGACGCCTGCACGCGGGCCGCTCCGCAGCGAAGGAGACGGCCCGCAAGAAGGCGGCCCCCGCGGCGCGCGCCAAGAAGACGGCGGCCAAGCCGGAACGGGGCGCGAAGAAGACGGCGGCGAGGTCCTCCTCGTCGATGTCCACGGCCAAGTCCACCGGCGGCTCCACGGCCAAGCCGGCCGCCAAGTCCACCGCCAAGTCGGCTGCCAAGGCGACGCCGACCGCCAAGGCGGCGGCGAAGAAGACAGCGGCCAAGAAGACGACGTCGTCCCGCAAGCGCTCGGCTTGAGCGGACGAGGCGGGTGTGACACACCGCCCCTCTGCTCTTTTGACCCTCGGCTCTCACTCGTCCGGACGCGCTGACCGGCGCCGGTGGCGAAGGGCGGTGAGGATGAGGGTGCCGGGACCGGCCCTCGGGTGCGGCGCCGAGCGCGTGTGAAGCAGGTGCACGCGGCCGTGCAACCCCGGTACGCCCGCACCCCCGGCACGTCCGGTGTGCCCGGCCCCCGGCGTCACCGGTATCCCTCGCACACCCCTCGTACAGCCCTCGCCCCCGTCCCTCGCCCCCCGTCCCTACGTCGCCGAGGTCACCATGCGCCTGCTGCTCGTCCACCCCAGCGCCCTGCTGTACTCGGAGATCTTCCTGCGTCTGGAGCCACTCGGCCTGGAGCGGGTGGCCGGTGCGGCGCGGGCGGAGGGGCACGAGGTCAGGATCGTGGACCTCCAGGTCACCGGCATCGACGAACTGGCCCGCGAGTTCGCCTCCTTCCGGCCGGACGCCCTCGGCATCTCCCTGAACTACCTCGCCAACATCCCCGAGGCCATCGACATCGCCCGCGCGGCCAAGCGCGACGCCCCGCACTGCTTCGTCTTCTTCGGCGGGCACAGCGTGTCCTTCGTGGCGGAGGACGTGCTCGTACAGGCCGAGGGGAACCTCGACGCGGTCCTGCGCGGCGAGGGCGAGCCGGGCATCTTCGCCCTCCTCGCGGCGCTGCGGGACGGCGGCCTGGACGACGTACCCGGAATCGTCACCCCCTCGGGCCGGGGCCCGGAGCCGAAGCTGCTGCACAGCATCGACAGCCCCCTGCCCGCACGCGACCTGATGCGGCACCGGCGCAAGTACTTCATCGGGGAACTCGACCCGTGCGCGTCGATCGAGTTCACCCGGGGCTGCCCCTGGGACTGCTCCTTCTGCTCCGCCTGGACGTTCTACGGCCGCAGCTACCGCAAGGCGTCCCCCGAGGCGGCCGGCGCCGAGATGGCGAGCATCCGGGAACCGAACGTGTTCATCGTCGACGACGTGGCGTTCATCCGCCCCGAACACGGTCACGCCATCGCCGCCGAACTGGAACGCCGGAAGATCCGCAAGCGCTACTACCTGGAGACCCGCAGCGACGTCCTGCTGCGCAACGAGGAGGTCTTCCAGCGCTGGGCCCGGCTCGGCCTGAGCTACATGTTCCTCGGCATGGAGGCCATCGACGCCGAGGGCCTGGACCAGTTCCGCAAACGGGTCAGCCCCGACGAGAACTTCCGCGCCCTGGAGGTGGCGCGCCGGCTCGGGCTGAGCGTGGCGATCAACCTCATCGTGGACCCGGCGTGGGACGAGGAACGCTTCCGGATCGTGCGGGAGTTCGCGATGTCCGTACCGGAGATCGTGCATCTCACGGTCATGACTCCCTACCCCGGTACGGAGATCTGGCACACCGAGTCCCGCCGGCTCACCACCCGCGACTACCGCCTGTTCGACATCCAGCACGCGGTGGTCCCCACCACCCTGCCGCTGGACGTCTTCTACCGCGAACTGGTCAGGACGCAGGCCGTGATCAACCGCAAGCACCTGGGCCTGCGCACCGCCTTCGGCGCCCTGCGCGTCCTCGGCGGCAACCTCGCCCGGGGCCAGACCAACTTCGCCCGCATGCTGTGGAAGTTCAACCGCGTCTACAACTCCGGCCGCCAGCTCTCCGACCACGCCCGTCCGGTCCGCTACGAACTCCCGCTGCCGCAGCACCTGGACGTCGGCGACCGCCGCAAGCTGTACGTCCACACCAGGCCGCCGGCGCGGCGGGCGGCGGGCGGACCGGGGCAGGCGTAGGCGAGGGGCCAAGGAGGGGGCGCGGGCGCAGGCGTAGAACGCAGGCGTAGGACGTAGGCGTAGGCGTAGGCGTACCAGGATCGCCCGGGACGATTTCCACCCTCCCGAGTGAACCGGGCCCGGCTTCCGTGCCCCACCCCGCAAGACACCGCGACCCTGGACCGCAAGGGCGTGGAGAGCCTCCTGCACCGCCAACTCGACGCGCTGGACGCGTAACAGAGGCCCTCGGAAGCGGAGCCACCGGCGGTCACCGAGAGGCCGCCCGGCGCCCTCACGTTTCGGCAAGCCGCCGGAGCAGCTCCAGCAGGGTCGTCCGATCCTCGTCCGGCAGGGGGGCGAAGCGGTCGGCGAGCACCTCGTCGGCGATCTTGTGGCCGGCCTCCAGGACCCGCTCGCCCGCCGGTGTGAGGTGGTGCGCGTTGCGCCGGCCGTGCGCCGCCCGGCGCTCGACCAGGCCCTGGGCCAGCAGGCGGCCGGCGAGTGTGCCGAACGCCTGCTCGCTCTGGAAGGTGGCCGCCGCCAGGGCGCGGGCCGAGGCGCCGGGGGAGCGGTCGATCGCGCGCAGGGCATCCCACTGGGCCAGGGTCGTCCCGGCCGCCGCCAACGCCGTGTCGAGGGAACGGTGCTGACGGTACTGCGCCTGTTTGATCGCCCTGCCGAGGGCCTGCAGCTCAGCGTTCACAGGGGAATCCTAACCCATAACTAAGCTAGCTTATATAAAGATATTGAGTTAGAGTCTTCGGCGTGTCAGACCACACCGCGGTCGTCTCGCACGACCTCTCGCTCACCCTGTCCGAGGCCGGAACCGGCCGACCCGTCCTGATCCTGCACGGCGGAGGCGGCCCCGCGACCGTCGCCGGACTCGCCGATCACCTGGCCGCCACCGCCCACACCCTCACCCCCGTCCACCCCGGCTGGAACGGCACGCACCGCCCCGACTGGCTCACCGGCGTCGACGACCTGGCCCTCGCCTACCTGCACTACCTGCAGGACCGGCACTTGACGGACGTACTGGTCGTAGGCTCCTCCCTCGGCGGCTGGGCGGCCGCCGAAATGGCCGTACGCGACACCGCGGGCACCATCACCGGCCTCGTCCTGGTCGACGCGGTGGGCATACGGGTCGAGGGCGAACCCATCGCCGACGTCTACGCCCTCGACCCCCGAGGCCTCGCCGAGCGCAGCTGGCACGACCCCGACCGCTTCTACCGCGACCCCACCGACCTGCCACCGGACCAGCGCGCCACCATGCGGGACAACATGGCGACCATGCGGGTGCTCGCCGGCGACCCCTACATGCACGACCCGAAGCTGCGCCACCGCCTCGCCCGCGTCCACCAGCCCACCCTGCTCCTCTGGGGCGAAAGCGACCGCGTAGTCACCCCTGCCTACGGCGCGGCATACGCAGACGCCTTCTCCGACGGCCGACTCACCGTCATCCCCGAAGCGGGCCATCTTCCCCAACTGGAGCGCCCCAAGGAGACCTTCGCTCTGATCGACGACCACCTCGCCCGGACGAGCCGTACGGTTACGCGCTCTTGAGGCTCTTGCCCCTGTTGCGACGGAGCTTCATCGATCGCGAGGAGCGGGCACGCGCCGGAAGCTGGGAGGTCGAGGCCGAGGTCACAACTGAATCACTGTCTTCACTGATCCCTCACATCTGACGCCCTGGCGCAGGTAGTTTCACCCCTCACGTACCTGAAGCAGGGGGGACCTGTGAGCTACTACCAGCCGCAACCGCCGTTCCAGCCTCCGCCCGGACCGCCGGTCGTGCGTCCCGCACCCAAGTGGGCCCGCAAACGATTCGTACTGCCCGCCCTGGGCCTCGCGTTCCTCATCGGCATAGGCAGCGCCGGCGCCGACGGCCAGAACACGGACACGACGAAGACGGTCGCCAACGCCACGGCGCGACCGACCGTCACGGCCACGGTCACCGCGACCGCCACGGCGACGGAGACAGCACAGCCGAAACCCGCGCCGACAGTGACGAAGACGGTCAAGGTGAGGGTGACGGTCACCGCACACGCCGCTGCCACCGGTTCGGGCACGAACGGCTCTTCGACGTCCGGCGGATCTTCGTCCAGCGGCGGCTCCACCTCCTCCGGCGGCTCCAGCTCCGCGGGCGGCGGCGCGACAGCCCTCTGCAACGACGGCACGTACTCGTACGCCGCCCACCACCAAGGAGCCTGCTCACACCACGGCGGCGTGGCCGTCTTCTACCGCTAGCCGTCCCTCCAACCGGAACGGGCCCTCCGGGGCAGAGGTAGCGGCGTGAAATCACTCGACGTGAAGGTCTGGGGTGTCCGGAAAAGGAACACCAAAAACCGTCCTATGACGTGAGGTGGATCGTCTCCGGGAACGTGTTCTCCGAACAGTTCCGCACCAAGGGACTCGCGGACAACTACCGTTCCAAGCTCCTGCGTGCAATGCGTGACGGCGAGGAGTTCGACGCGGCTACCGGGCTGCCGGACACGATGGTCGAAAGGGCGCCCTCGATGACGTGGTACGCCTTCGCCTTGAAGTACCTAGCCATGAAGTGGCCGCACGCTGCGCCGAACACCCGCGACGGGATCAACGAGTCGTTGACCGCTGTCACCGTGGCTCTCCTCGACGATCGTCCTGGGCGGCCGGCTGATGGCCTCCTCAGGAAGGCGCTTCGTAACTGGGCTTTCGTCCTTCCCGGCCCGGACGACCGCGAGTTGCCGACTGAGATCGCGAACACCCTCCACTGGGTGGCCAAGGCATCGCGCCCTCTCTCGGACCTCGCTGACGCCGTGGTCGGCAGGGCCGTTCTGGATTCCCTGAAGCTCAAGCTCGACGGAACGGCGGCTGCGGCAGAAACCGTACGGCGCAAGCGGCGGACTCTGGTCAACGCCATGCACTACGCGGTGGATCTCGGCGAATTCAAAGAGAATCCGATCACTGCGGTTCGCTGGAAGAAACCGAAGGTGGTCAAGGAAGTAGATCCCAGAGTAGTGGCGAACCCCGAACAGGCTCGTGCTCTGCTGACTGCTATCTCGTACGTCGGCGGATATGGCCGTGCGCGCGGCCGGCGACTTGTCGGCTTGTTCGCCTGCATGTACTACGGCGCCTTTCGCCCGGCTGAGGCTGTCGGCCTCAAAGAGGCAGACCTGAAACTGCCGGAAACGGGCTGGGGAACGGCTCTGCTGAATCGCACCCGCCCCAGCGTCGGCAAGCGATGGACCGACTCTGGCGAGACGCACGACGATCGCGGGCTCAAGAACCGGCCCGTCGAAGAGGTCCGGCCCGTGCCGACCCCGCCTCAACTCGTGGCGATTCTCGGAGATCACCTCGACACGTTCGGAACTGCGAAGGACGGGCGGCTGTTCACGAACGAGCGCGGGGGAGTGGTCGGCTCGTCCACGTACTACCGCGTGTGGCAGGAGGCTCGCGCGCTGGCTCTTCCGCCGGCCGTTGTTGCCTCGCCGCTCGCCGCTCGCCGCTCGCCGCTCGCCGCTCGCCGCTCGCCGCCCGTCCGTACGACCTGCGGCACTCGGCGCTGTCGACCTGGCTCAACGCCGGTGTCGACGCGACCGAGGTCGCCGAGCGCGCGGGCAACAGCGTCGAGGTCCTGCTGAGCCGCTACGCGAAGTGCATCGACGGTCGGCAGGAGATCGCCAACCGCAAGATCGAAGAGCTGTTGCGCGAGTACGAGTGATCCCACACGCGCCGCGCTACGCTTCAGGCCCCTGGATTCGTCCGGGGGCCTTCGCCGTTCTCGGGGCTGACCAGGGACGTTGCCTCAAGATCGTGTCCACAAATAGTCCACGGACCCCGACATACGGTCGCTCAGGGCGGCATACAGCTGCACATGCGCGAAGACCCCGGCCTCAGCGTTTCCGCTGGTGACGGGGTCTTTGGGCACCTCATGCTGGGTGCCCCCGGCAGGATTCGAACCTGCGCACACGGCTCCGGAGCACAATCAGTGTTCGGCTTGCGAATGGGCACTGACCAGCAGGTTCCTTGATCGCAGAGGCCGTACGGTGCCCTCCTGTATCGCAGATAGTGCGAGTTGGCAGGAAGCGGGCTGGTAGCGGCGCTGCGGCACCCCTCGTAAAGGCAGAGCAGATCGGCAGTCGCCTCCGGCTCCTACCCCCATTGAGAGGTCGGCTTTCGCCGACGGGCTGTACCACCACCTCTGGTGGTGGTACAGCCCGTCTGTGACTGGACAGCCTTGGTTCGCGCTGCTCGACTGACTAGAGTTGACGGTCGGCCATAACGCCTAGTGGCTCCTGCCTGACAGCCGCTTTGGGAGTTCGATCTAGAACTGGCCTCGACGTGGTGGCCTGGCGTCGCCTGCGTTCGGAGGGAAGCGCTCGCGTACGCCCTCGTCCGGCGTCGGTGACATCAGCCGTGGATGTCAGGTCGCCCCCCGATGCGAACTAAGGGCACTTGCTGAGGTCTCCTGGACTGGTCCGTCGTGCGTCTGGAGTCGCTGCCGGTCGGCAGTGGTCGCGCGAGTTGCTGTACTCGCTGCTGTACAGCAGCGCCGCCAACTGCAGCCAGGCGTGGCCGCCGGAAGTGGTCAACTACCCCTAGCGCTGGCAAGGAAACCGGTTCACACTTCACTCTATACAGGTGATTCATAATCACCTGGTTGGACACCAGGGAGTTCCCATGGGCTTCACAGAGAGAATGCAGGCGGGCACTGAGCGCAGTAAGGCCCAGCGGTTTGAACGCAAGGCAGCAAAGCTTGCTGACAGGAACCCTGAGAAGGCAGCCGAATATAGGCAGCGAGCATCATCGGCTCGGCAAGAGGCTGAGGTACTCGCTAGGCAGGGCGAAGCACAGCGCGTCGCGAAGGAAGCTCAAGACGGGGAGCGGCGCCGCATGAAGGAAGAGCTGGCGGCGTATCGTGCTGCTCACCCGCTCGAAACTCAGCTGAACAGGATAGCAATGCTTCACCTCTGGCCCAAGGCCTCTCACGGTCAATTATCCAATGGGCCAGTAAGCGGGGCACATGCAGAGCTGTTCAACGCCGATGCACACAAGGCCTGGACCGCTACTAGACTCATGTCGAATGCCACACTCGGCGTCGCCAGCGGGGGCCTTATGATGTCGGGTCGTAAGAACAAGGGGATCGCGCAGATCAATGTCCAAGTCGCTAATGGATCTGTCACTAGTTGCACCGTGAAGCCCAAGGATTTGGGCGCCGCAAGCAAGTACGTGACGACGCTGAACGCCTATGCCGCGCAACTCGCGGCGGAAGAAAACACGAAGTAGCCAAGAATCGCTCGGCTGGGCTGGGTGTTACCGGGAGCCGCAGCCTCGTCGTCTGCACAAATATCTAGACCACCCGGGGCTTCCTAAGCCACGGGCTGACACACGCGGTCGGTGTAGCTGCTTTGGTGCGAGTGATCGTGGCCCCGTAAGCTGATGGCGAGTCGGGCAGTCTGTGGACCTGCCCGTTAAAGCACGACGTTGGGGCCATGATCTTCGAGGCTCGCGCCAAAGTGGCTGGATAAAGTCGCGGAGCCGACCGCCCCAGCCACAGATGGTTTCTCCTCTCGATGTGAAACGCTGAGCCCCGGCTGCGGACGTCTTGTGAATCAAAGAGATCGGAAGTCGCCTCCGGATTCTGTGCTCATTGAGAGGGCGGCTCCGCCGACAGGCTGCAACACACCCTGGGTGTTGCAGCCGTCTGTGACCGGACAGCCCGGACAGCGGTACTTAGAGCTGTCCGGCCTGTTTGCGCAGGTCAAATGAATATCCGGACAGCCGGACAGCTAGGACACCCCACCTACACGAGTGGGCGTGGGAAGCTGGGATGCGACGGTGTGAGAAGGAGGAAAGCGTGCCGAGCCCCAGCCCACGCGGGACGTATCAGGTGATCTCTCAGGCGTTGCGCGAGCGGATTGCCGCTGGGGCCTACGTGGACGGCTTGCCGTCAGAGGCCGAGATCGGGCGCGAGTTCGGGGTGGCCCGGACGACAGTTCGGCGTGCTCTGCATGCTCTCGAAGAGTCGGGGGACATCAAGACCGTCGCTGGCGTTGGCCGCAGTGTCGCCGGGGGCGCGGGGACCGCACCGTACGAGCAGATCATGACCGACCTGTTGGAGCAGATCCGGAGGGGCGAACTGCCGCCCGGTACGCGTCTGCCGAGCGAGGCGGACCTTGCCGACAAGTACGGGGTGGCTCGCGGCACGGTTCGCCGCGCCGTACGCGAGCTGGAGACGGCCGGCCACGTCGAGGCGAGGCACGGAGTCGGCCGGTTCGTCAGCTTTCCTTCCTGAACTCCCGATTGCCTCGGAGGCAGTGAAAGATGCAACTGGCCAGGTGGGCCCATGACCTTGCTGAGTCGCTGTTGGCCGACAGCTTGCCGCGACGGTGGGCTCACTCCCAGCGGGTCTACTCTCAGGCGCTGACTCTGGCGCCAATCATGGGCGAGGAAGAGGCCGAGGTACTGGCGGCCGCGGCCATCGCTCACGACGTCGGCTATGCCCAGGTCGCTGTGGACACGGGACAGCACATGATCGACGGGGCGCGGTACCTGCGCGACGTTGTGGGAGCCGCCCCCCGACTATGCAGCATCGTGGCTTTCCATACGTCGTCGTTTTGGGAGGCATCCGAACTCGGGTTGGGGGATGCACTCGATGAGTTCGGGCCCCCTGAGCCGGAATTGGTCGACGCGATCACCTACTGCGACCTGACCAGTAGCCCGGTCGGGGACCTAGTGGACCCGGCCGAAAGGCTCGCCGAAGTCCTGAACCGGTACGGTCCCGAGCACGTCGTCTTTCGAGCGGTGTCCGCTGCCCGGCCTGAACTCATGGAAAGGGTGGCCCGGGTACGGCAACGGGCCGAGGCGGCGGCGGCAAAGCTCAGTTGATCAGGGGAATTTCAGAATTGCGGAATCCCTGTTCGAGACGCTGACGCGTAGTCGGCGAGATGTCAAGAGAGTCCAGCTCCGTTCTGGGGACCCACCGTACTGCGAAGGACTCCGAACTCACCTTGATCTCACCGCCGACCGGGCGAGCACGGAAACACAACGAGAACTCCTGACGCACCTCTCCGTCTGCGAAGGCGATGACGTGTCCAGGGTCTGTGAACGTACCGACCATGCCCACCACTTCAACCCGGATGCCGGTCTCTTCCATGACTTCCCGGACGACCGTGCTGGCGATGTTTTCCCCGATCTCTTGGACACCTCCCGGCATCCCCCATCGGCCGTTGTCCGACCGTCGCTCAAGGAGTACCTCGCCCGAGTCGTTCAGGACGAACGCGGTTACCGCGGGCACGATGCTGTTGGCTTTCGGCGCGGCGGGATCATTGAAGTAGTCGGTACGGCGACTCATCAGGGCCTTTCGATGGGGACTGCCTCGGACCACACTTTTTCGAAGCTCTGCTGGTATGTCGAGACTAGCTCCGCTCCGGCGACGCGCCGCAGATGGAGCACCGGGGCCATGGGGGCGCTCACCCCGTATACCTGGGTATTGACCAGCCACTCATCATCGGCGCGGTACAGTGAGTTGTGGAGAGTCGACCTGTGCATCCGGAATTCGATGCCGTCGACTGAGTACAGCGGACGATAGAGTTTCATGACCTCCCGCACCTTGTACGCGACGCCCTCGCCGATCTCTTCCTCTTCCCCTCGCCGCTGGATCTCTGGACTGTTGGGGTCACCCAGGAGGATCCGGGCCCGCACGCCGGACGATGCCTTCTGCTTGAGCAGCTGGGGCCATCGCGGATTCTCCGCCAGGAACACGCCGGCGTGGACGAGTACGCCGATTTCGCCCTGTGCCCGGCTGAAGAGCTGTAACCAGAGTTCCGGGGGGACGTAGGAACGGTGCGGGTACACCTTGAGGACCTCGGCGTCGGCTGCGTCCTGGCGCTGGTTGCTGGAGAGGCCATCCGGCCAAAGGTACGTCTCGTCTTCCCGTAGGTGTGCGGCGATGGCAAGGCGATGCCGCCGGTAGGGCGCGCGCCCTTGCGTAATCCAGCGCTCGACAGTCTTGGGGTCCACCCCGATGTGGGCTGCCATGGCGTCGACCGTGATGCCATGCGTCAGCATCGCTGATCGTAGGCGCTCGTTCGCCATCTCACCCTCCCGGGGACGTCTAGGGACGCGCGTGACGCACAGAACGCTAGCTAGGACGTCCCAAGTCGTCCAGCAGCGTGGTCACTTCGTCCTGCCCCTGAGGGGCAACCTGATGTCACGTCACAGGGGCTCACCCGAACGCAGCGAAGGGCTTGACAGCCGTAATCGGGCACGCCACTGTGAGGGACATGCTCAAGCATGTATCGCATGCCTGGTGGGGCGGTCACGGCTGCCCCGACATGCACAACGACTGCCCGGCGGCGGGACTCCCCAGCAAGGTCGCCCGCCGCCGCGGTTCTCCCTGTTCCTTCGACTCAGGAGAGCACCCATGCGTACGTACGTCGGTCATCAGCAGGCCGTGTCTGCTGAAGACTTCGTGGAGCTGGCCCTTGGCACCCCGGTTGAGCTGTGGCTTGGGGTGGAGGGCGAGAGCGAGATGGAGCGCGCGGCCCGCCTGGACGCGGGGCGCGACATCCTCGCCGACTCCGAGTACAGCCGTCTGCCGGATGACTTGGCCCGCATCGCCGCCGAGGTGATCGAGGCGCACGCCCCGGAGCTGTTCAACGTCCTCCCGCTGGCGCGCCCCGCCCGGTGCCGCCGGTCTGCCCGGAAGGGAGCGGCGGCATGACGACCGCAACCGAGACGATGCGGCCGGCGGTGCCACCGCTGACGAAGCCGGAGATGGGCCTTGCCGGACTGGGCGCGCTGACTGCGGCCGGGGTCGGCGCCCTGGGACTGATCGCCTCGTTCGACGCGGTCTCCTCTGCTGCTGCCCGGTGGGGCTTCGGCGAGCCGTGGATGCTGCCGGTCGGTATCGACGTGGCCATTCCTGTGTTCACCGTGGCCAACCTGCTGTTGATCCGGATGGACATGGCGTTGGCGTGGGTGCGCTTCGTGCCGTGGGCTCTGACGCTGGTCACATGCGGGCTGAACGTCGCGGCCGGGCACTCGCTGTGGGCCAAGATCGCGCACGGCACGATGCCGCTGCTGTGGGTGGTGTTCTCCGAGATCGGCGCCCACGTCTACGCCGTACGGATCGGCGCCGCGACCGGCAGGCGGATGGAGAAGGTGCGGTTCTCCCGCTGGATGCTTGCCCCGGTGTCGACGTTCGCCCTGTGGCGGCGGATGACGCTGTGGGAGATCACCTCCTACTCCGACGCGCTAAAGCGCGAGCGTGAACGGCAACTGGCCCGCGCGGCACTGCGCGAGCGGCACGGCCGGCGGTGGCGGTCGAAGACCCCGCGCCCGGAACGCGTGCTGCTGAAGTTGGGCGAGCTGGCCCCGGCGAGCGAGGACCTCCCGCCCGTGCTTCCCCAGGAATCGGCGAAGCCGAAGCCGGAAGCGCCCAAGGCGCCGCGGAAGCGTGCGGCCAGCACCAAGGGCAAGGCCAAGGCGGCCAAGGCGCCGCGTACTCCTGCGGAGCTACTCGCCGAGGGGCGCGAGGCTACGGCCGACTGGGCCGATGACGCGATCAACGCAGAGGCCATCCGGACCACATTGCACTGTTCGGCTGCCAACTCGCGCGTGTTGCGGGACCTCTTGCTGAACGAGCGAGCGGAGGGGCACCGCCTGCAGTCCATCGACGGTGACCACGAGGGAACCGAGGGGGCGGCGGCATGAACACGATGTTGACCATGCTGGCCGCAGCGGCTCCTGTCGCCTCCGGTTGGACGGCACACACGTTGTGGCTGCGACGGCGTCTGAACGTCGCCCGTCGTGACCCGCTGACCGGCCTGCGGACGCGCGACGCGTTCACCCGTCGCGCTGCCGCTGTGCTGCGGGACTCCCGTGCGGTCGTGGTGCTGGCCGACGTCGACCGCTTCAAGCGGATCAATGACACGTTCGGCCACACGGCCGGAGACTCGCTGTTGAAAGCGACCGCGGACCGGCTCGCCCACCACGTTGGACGCTCTGGTGTCGCCGGGCGGCTCGGGGGCGACGAGTTTGCCGCCGTTCTGATCGACGACCACGGCACCGCCGCCGACATGCTCGCCGTCCTGCACGGCGTGCTCGCCCGTCCGGTCGACGGCCAGGACCCGGCCGTACACACCACCGTCTCGCTGGGGTGGGTGCGCGCCGCGGACTTCCCCGGCGACGACCTGTCCGCCCTGCTGAGGAGGGCGGATGAGGCGATGTACGCGGCCAAGCAGTCAAGCGCTGGCACCCGACGGGCGGGGCTGGGGCGGCTGCTCGCCACGGTTACCGGGCGGCGTGCCGGCCGCTCCGGCGCCAGGACCGATGCTCCGGTCGTAGAGGTGGTGGCCTGATGTCTGCCTACGGCAAGTGCTTCGACCCGTCCGGCGCCCGGTTCGGCATTCCCACGTACCCGTGGCGGTTCGCCCCGGACGGCTACGCCACCCGGCGTCAGTTGCGTGCGATCGGGCTGCGGCCCGGCGGACAGCCTGTCGCCGCGCAGGTGATGCGCAGCCACCGGGGCCGCAAGGCAGGTGTCCAGGTCGCCCACCTCTACCGCGTCGACCGCGCGAAGCCGGTACGGCCGATGACTTCGCGCAAGTGGGGTGCGCTCGCCCTGGCGATGCTCGCCCGTCGCACCTGCCCGCAGTGCCGGATCACCTACAGCTACTGCATCCCGACCTCGCTTGGGGTGTGCATCCTCTGCGCCTACCCCGAGGAACAGCGCGCCGCTTGATCCGTACGGGGCCCGGTCTCAACCGACCAAAGCAGCGGCCGGGCCCCGCCATCCCTCCCGAGAGAAGGAACCCTCAGTGAAACACCCCGACGACGACAACGAACTCTTCAACCGGCTGGAAGCTGAGATGGCCAGTGACCCGGCGGGCGACGTGGTCGACCTGGGCAAGGCCCGGTCGGCCCGTACCGAGTCGGCCGACCGTGCGCCCGACGCGTCGCCCGACTCCGGGCCCGATCGGTCGGGTGCCCCGGCGCCGACCGAGTCGGCCGACCCCGGCGACGGGGAGTCGGACGACTCTGGCCCGAGTCTGGTCGACCGTCCGACGCCGACTCAGTCGGGTCCCGGTCTGATCGACCGCATCCGCGACTCCAAGCGGCTGGATGTTCTCCCGGCGTGGGTGAAGTCGCGTCCCGAGTTCACCGACGCGATGCGATGGCTGGCCGGGCACGTCTGGCACACCATCGCCTTCCACGCGGTCCGCGTGCCGTTCCTGTACGTGCCCAAGCTCGTCTGGCGCTCGCCGCGCGGCCTGGCCAACACCCTGTCTCGCGTGAGCCGGTGGGCGGTCGACGCGGAGGGCGAGCCGCTGCGGCAGGCCGAGGCGCGCCGGGAGAACTCTGAGCTGTACCTGAAGCTCTCGCGGCAGCGTGACCGGCGGGTACGGCTGCGGATGATCGTCAGCATCGTCGGAACCGTGGCCGCCCTGGTCATGGGTCTGTTCCTGGTGTTCGGCGCGGCGCCGCTCACACAGGCCGTCGCCGCAATGGTCACCGTGCTGACACTGGGCTGGCTGGGTGCGCCGGCGGATGCGCCGCTGGCCACCCGCGCGGTCATCAAGACCGAGGTACAGAAGCTGACCAGCGACATCGTCGTAAAGGCCATGGCGTCCATCGGCATCGGTCAGATCGCCTCCGCCGTGGCCAAGGGCCAGGACGGCATCAAGTTCGTCGCCCCGATCACCCGCGAGGGGCCCGGCTGGCGCGCGGACATCGACCTGCCGTTGGGCGTCACGGTCGCGGACGTGGCCGACCGGCGCGCCCGACTCGCCTCCGGCCTGCGCCGCCCCCTCGGCTGCGTGTGGCCGGACGCCGACCCCAGCGAGCACGAGGGGCGGCTCATCCTCTGGGTAGGGGACCGGGACCTGTCCAAGACCGGCATCGTCAAGTGGCCGCTCGCCACCGCCCGCAAGCACGACATCTTCAAGCGGAACCCGTTCGGTATCGACCCGCGCGGCCGGGCCCAGTCCGTGCCGATGATCCAGCACAACATCCTTATCGGCTCGCTGCCCGGCCAGGGCAAGACCGCCTCGGTGCGTGTGCTGGCCTGCGGCGCCGCCCTGGATCCGTCCGTGGAATTGTGGCTCCACGAGAACAAGGGCACCGGCGACCTGGACTCCCTGGAATGCGTCTCGCACCGGTTCGTCTCCGGCATCGACGACGACTCGATCAAGTACGCGGCCGACTCCCTGAAGCTGCTGCGCGAGGAGGTCATGCGTCGCGCAGCGGCGATCAAGAAGCTGCCGCGGGACCTGTGCCCGGACAAGCGCATCACCCGGCAGATTGCCGACAAGCGCTCGCTCAAGCTGTGGCCGCTGGTGGGTGTGTTCGATGAGTGCCAGAACCTGTTCGGCCACCCCAAGTACGGCAAACAGGCAGGCGAGGACGCCGAGTTCATCATCAAGCTGGGGCGCGCTCTCGGTGTGATCCTAGTCCTGGCCACCCAGCGCCCGGACAAGGACTCGCTGCCCACCGGGATCAGCGGCAACGTGTCCATCCGCTTCGCCCTCAAGGTCGCTGGCCAGGTCGAGAACGACATGATCCTCGGCACGTCCGCGTACAAGAACGGCGTGCGCGCCACCTCGTTCCGCCCGGAGATCGATGCCGGTAACGGCTACCTCGCCGGGGCCACCGCGCTGCCGGTCGTGGTCCGCACCGCCTACCTGGACGACAACGCCACCCACGCCATCGCTCAGCGCGCGCACGCGACGCGCAAGGCAGAGGGCACGCTGTCCGGGCACGCGCTTGGCGAGGAAGCCGAGAGCACGTCGGCCCCGTCCTACGACCTGCTCGCCGACGTCGCCGCCATCGTGCCGCCGACCGAGGAGCGTGTGTGGAACGAGCGGATCGCCGCCAGGCTCGCCGAACTGCGGCCAGAGGTCTATGGCGGCTGGAAGGGCGAGAACGTCACCAGCGCGCTCAAGCCCCACGGCATCAAGACGCGCGACGTGGCCGGGACCACCGACGACGGAACCCGCACCACCCGCCGAGGCATCGCCCGCGCCGACCTCACCAGGTCGATTGCGGAGCGTGATGAAAAGCGGGGCGCCGCCTAGCCCTGGAAGGTGCTACTGGTAGCACGCCGCCCTGCTACCGGTAGCACCCTCGCTAGCACCCCGCATAGCACCTGATCTGCGATCTAGTGCATAGCACCCCACCTGCGGAAACCCCGGAAACCGCCTGGAAGGGCTCCTCATGACCCCCATCGTGCTTGCTGTCGCCTGCCTGTTCATCGTCACGCTTGGTTACAGCGCTGTATGTGCTGGCAGCCCATTCGGCACCTGCCGCAAGTGCAACGGCTTCGGCTTCGCCATGGACACCGACCGCAAGGGACGGCCCAAGCGCGGCAAGAGCTGCCGTCGCTGCAAGGCCACCGGTAAGCGCATACGCGCCGGGCGCTGGCTCTTCAATCGCGCACAGCGGATCTACCGCGAAGGCACCCGCTGACCCTCACCACACACCCGAAGGGAGTTCCGCCCCGTGGCCGTCACCGTCTCGCTCGTGGCCCTGTTCGGACTCGTCCTGTTCTTCCTGCTCCGCTCCAACTCCGTCAGCTACGGTGCCGCGTTCACCGCCGCCGGGTTTGGCTTCTTCCTCGCCTCCACCGGAGCCGCCGGCCCCATCAACCAGCTCGCCGCCGCTGTCATCGACGCCATCCCGCACCTGTGAGGAGTCCGGCCATGAACGAACAGATCATCGCCCGGCACTGGCTCGCCATCATCGCGCCCAAGGCGGCGCCCGCGCTGGCCACGTCCACCGTACTGATCCTTGCCCGCATCTGGAACGCCAACGGTGCTGCACACTCCGTCGGCAACGCCGTGCTCATGACTGCGTTGTCCCTCGCCGCCGCGGCGGCCGGCGTGTGCGCGAGCGTCGGCAGGGCCGGAGATTCCGTGATCGCCGGAACCGCGTTCGCCGCCTCTGGCGGGCTCGCCCTCGCCGGGATCGCCGGATACACCGACGGGCTGTCCCTGCCCTTGCTCCTCTGGGTGCTCGCCACCGCCATCGCCTACGGGCTCGCCGCACGGTACTGGCGCACCGACTGCCGCGATCGGATCGCCTACGAGCGACAGACCGGCGCACGCCGCGAGGAACACGCCCACATCGAGCGCGTCGAGGCCTTGCGCGCCGGAGCCCAGATCGAGGCGGCCCGCACTGGCGCCGCCTACGCCGAACAGCTCGCCCACGCCCTCATCACCCGCGCCGCCCTGCCCGGCTTCGACTACAAGGCCCTGGAAGCCGCCGGACTGCCCGAACTCCCTTCCGCCCACATCAGCAAGGAGCACTGAGCCATGTTCGAGATCCGCGTCATCTGCGACCCGGCCGACAGGGACCGCGTCAGCCACGCCCTGGCCGTCGCGTTCGACACCAGCTCGGCACGCCAGTACCCCACCCGGGACGGCAAGCGCACTCGGCTGTATGTCACCGCCCATCACCGGCCCGAGCCGGGGCCCTGGCCCACACCGGATGAGGCGTACGCGCTCGCCCCGAGCATCATCAGCGAGATCGGATGGACCGCCCGGACCGCGGCCGACAGGCCGTCCTACGACGGGCAGGACCGGGAGTTCTGGCTCCGCAAGGCCGCGCTGTTGGACCGGATCGCGCTGAGCAACGAAGCGGACAGTGACGCCAGCGATGCGGTCGACCTCGCCACCCGGGCCGCGCAGCGGCTGATGGAGCTGGACGACACGGCCACCATCGGTGACCCGCGCCACTACGTCCGCCAGCAGTACGCCCGCTGGGCCAAGAACCAGTAGCAACGCCGCGGCGGCGGGACTCCCCAGCAAGGTCGCCCGCCGCCGCGGTTCTCCCTGCCCATCCGTAGACAGAACAGGAGAACCCCCAGCATGCCGCACCAGGACGGCTCTGCCCAGCTCACCGCAGCGCTTGACGCAGCGTCGCGTGACTGGCGCGTCTTCCCTCTCATCCCCAGTGACAAGCGCCCGGCCGTCTCCGAGTGGGAGACCCGCGCCACCGCCGATCCGGACCGCATTACCCGCGCCTGGTCCGTGGGCGCCTTCAACGTCGGCATCGCTACCGGCCCGTCCGGCCTGATCGTGATCGACCTGGACAAGCCCAAGCACCCCGGCGACACCCCGCCGGCCGCTTGGGCCGAGCACGGCGTCACCGACGGCGCCGACGTGCTGGCCGTGCTCTGCGAGCGCCACGGCCAGCCCTTTCCCGCCGACACCTACACGGTCGGGACATGGAGCGGCGGCACCCACCTGTACTTCCTCGCGCCGGAGGGCGAGCCCCTGCGTAACACCGCCGGGGACAGCGCTCGTGGGCTGGGGTGGAAGGTCGACACCCGCGCGTGGGGCGGACTCGTGGTCGGCGCCGGCAGCACCTACGACGGACACCCGTACGCGGTTTCCAACCACGGCCCCGTGGCGCCTCTGCCGGGCTGGCTCGCCGAACTCCTGCGCCCGGCCCCGTTGCCCCCGCAGCGGCCCATGACGGTCGCCCTCTCCGGCCACGGACGGCGCACCGCCTTCCTCCGCTCCGCGATCAACGGGGAAGTGCAGCGAGTCACGGGCTCCGGCCCGCACGAGCACAACAACGCGCTCTACATCGCCGCCGTTGCTCTGGGACAGCTCGTCTCTGGGGGTGAGCTGAGCGAGGCCGACGTCACCGGCTGGCTCGTCACCGCCGCGCTCCAAGTCGGGCAGGGCGAGCGCGAGGCACGGCGCACCATCGCTTCCGGCCTGAGGGCCGGAGCCCGGCGCCCCCGGAGGGTCGCGGCATGAGCGCCAACCCCATCCCACCGCTGCACCTGTACTCGGTGCCTAGCGACTCCGAACCGGCACCCGCGGCGCTGCCGAAGCGGGAGCGCCCACGGACCGCATGGACGGCCGATCAGCTCATGGCCGCTCACTTCCCCGAGCCGAAATGGGCCGTACCCGGCATCCTCGCTGAGGGCGTCAGCGTGCTCGCCGGACCGCCCAAGGTCGGCAAGTCCTGGCTCTCCCTCGGACTGGGTCTTTCGGTCGCGGCCGGAGGCAGCGCGTTCGACTCCGTCCCCGTCCAGGGCGGACCGGTGCTCTACCTCGCCCTGGAAGACACCCCGCGCCGTCTCCAGACTCGCATGGGCAAGCTACTCGGGGGCCAGCCAGCGCCCGCCGGTCTGACCCTGGTCACCGAGTGTCCGCCCTTCCCTCAGGGCGGCATCGAGGCCATTGCCCAGTGGCTGGAGCGCAACCCCGATGCGCGCATGGTCGTCATCGACGTGTTTGCCAAGATGCGAGGCCAGGCTCCGGCCGGCGTCTCGGCTTACGACTCGGACTATGTGGCCGTTGGTTACGCCAAGCGGCTCGCCGACCACTACGGCGTGGCTGTCATCCTCGTCCACCACGTTCGCAAGGCAGGCTCCGAGGACTTCCTAACCGAGGTCTCCGGCACCAACGGCATCGCCGGAGCCGCTGACGCCACCCTCGTACTGAAGCGGGCGCGAGGACAGGCAGATGGCATCCTGCACGTCACCGGCCGCGACGTGGACGAAGCCGAGTACGCCCTCAGCTTCCAACCCGCCTCCGGGGCCTGGCACTTGTTGGACGGTCCGGTGTCCGACCACACCGTCGGCGACACCCGCGCCACGATCTTGCGTTACGTCCGCGCTCACCCCGGCGCCAAGCCGAAGGACATGGCGGGCGAGCTGCCGAACGTCGACCTGGACACGATCCGGCGCACCTGCAACCGCATGGCCGACGCCGGACAGCTCACCAAGGACCCCGGCGGCCGGTACTACCCGGACACCGACACCCGGACAGAGGGCATGCCAGAGGTGTCCGCGCTGTCCGGCTGTCCGGTTACGCCATCTGACCAGCACCAACACCCCGGACAGCCGGAATTGGAACTGTCCGGCCTGTCCGGTGCGGACGAAGCCGAGGGGGAGAGGGAATGAGCGCCCGTACGCAGGACGAGAAGATGACCGTCAAAGAGGTCATCGCCGACCTGAAGGTAGCTCCGTCGACCTTCTACCGGTGGCGTCAACTCGGGAAGGGGCCCCGCTCGATCAAGCTCCCGAACGGCGACGTGCGGATCCGGCGGTCGGAGTATGACCGTTGGCTTGCGGAGCGGGAGGACGCTGCGTGAGCACGACTGACGACACGCCGGTCCGCCGTCCGCACGGGGAGGCGCGGCCGGGGTATTCCCTCGACATCCGACTGTGGAAGGTCACGAAGGTCAACCGCAAGGCGCGTCCGTACCAACTCCGATGGGTCGTAGGCGGGAAGGTGAGCAGCGCAACGTTCGCCACGTCGGCACTTGCCGAGAGCCGACGTTCGGAACTGCGGCAGGCCATGCGGCGCGGCGAGGCTTTCAAGATTGCAAGCGGACAGCCTGAGTCCGAAGTCCGCGCGGCGGCGGAAGCGGCCGAAACGGCGGCTGAGGAGCCGGTGAGGTGGTTCGAGTTCTGCCGCAAGTACGTCGCCGGGCGGTGGCGTACGAGCGCGGCCAAGACCCGTGAGGGCATGGCGGACGGTCTTGCCGCCGTGAGTCTCGCCATGGTCCAGCGGGGGGACGGTGTTCCCCCGGATGAGCAACTGCGGTTGGCGTTCCGGTGGGGGATCGTGCCCGCGAACGCGGGTGAGGATCCACCGGCCGAACTCAAGGCCGCGTACGACTGGCTCACGACGGCGGATCGGCCGGTCCTCGATGTGACCGGTGCCGAAGTGTTCGAAGACGTGCTGTACCGCATCGGGTACAAGCTGGACGGCACCCCGGCGGCGGGCGACACGTACAGGCGTCGCCGCCGGGCCCTGAACACCGCCCTCGAACACGCGGTGGTAGCGGGGGAACTCCCGGAGAACCCGCTTCAGCGCGCCCGCCGGAAGCACGTCGGTTCCAACGACGTGGTGGACCGGCGCGTTCTCGTGAACGCCGTACAGGCCCGTCAGTTGCTCGCGGGGGTCTCCTACGTCGGATCGTGGGATCGGTGCCGTGGCAGGCGTCTGACGGCCTTCTACGCGGTCCTGTACTACGCGGGCTTGCGTCCGGCTGAGGCGGTCGGGTTGAGACTGTCTGACTGCGATCTCCCAGATGCGGGATGGGGCACGCTGACGCTCCGGGAGACGCGCCCCGTCTCCGGGAAGCAGTGGACCGATTCCGGCGAGCGTCACGACCGGCGAGGGCTGAAGGCGCGAGAGGCTAAGAGTGACCGACCGGTGCCCATCCCGCCCGTCCTGGTTGCGATCCTGCGGACGCACCTGGACACATTCGGCACGGCCAAGGAAGGGCGTGTGTTCGGCAACGAGCGCGGGGGAGTGGTCGGCTCTTCCACCTACTGGCGGGTGTGGGAGGAAGCGCGGGGGTATGCGCTCCCGCCTGAGCGCGTCGCTTCTCCGTTGGCCGGACGCCCGTACGACCTGCGGCACGCCTGCATCACACGGTGGCTGAATGCGGGAGTCCCGATCGCTGAGGTTGCCCGGAGGGTTGGCAACTCGCCGGAGGTGATCCACCGTCGCTATCACGGCTGCATCGACGGTCACGAGGAAGCCGCCAACGCGAAGATCACAAAAGCGTTGGAGGAGGACGGAGACACGGTATAGCCGTCGGCGTCATCGCATCTTCCGGATGAGATGAAGGCGCAAATTATGCGAGGCGAGTGGGGGGCGGGGCTCGGTACGATGAACGGCCTGACGCTCTGTCGGACGCGGACGCATCCATGGTCGCCCGTCTCCCTCGCTTCGCACCAAGAGGTTTCCTTGGACACGCTCTTCAAGGTGGAGCTCACGCTGGACCAGCGGAGTCTTCTCACCGCCATTGCCCACCCGTGGCTCAACCGAGGCGAGTGGCCGCTGTGGGCCAACATCCAGCACCACTTCGACATGCGCGGGCAGGACGCCGATGCTATCTTCCACTCGCTGCCGCGCGTGGGGCTCGACGCGCCGTACGCCGCCGGGTACGGCTTCACCACCCCCATGCGTGCCCCCATCAGCGCGAACGACAGGGTCCGGCTGACTATGGCCGCCTCGATCAAGCTCAACGAGGTGCGGATGGCAGCCGGGGAGCCGTTCGTGCAGGCCCTCCGCCACATGATCGACCTGTACACCAGCCGACCGATGCACTTCGAGACGGTGCCCACTGTCATGCTGCGTTCCGGTGAGCTGGCAGACGCACTTCCCCACCTCAAGCCGTGGTTCGTCAAGGTGCTGCCCGACCTGATCAACGTCGAGCCGCTCCTGAGCGGCAGCGGTGCTGGCCTTGGCGACGGTTCCTGGGAGAGGGAGGTCACCCGGAGCGTGTTGCAGTACCGCGGGGTGAGCACCGTGGAGGAGTACGTCGAAAAGACCTGCGAGATCGTCTTCACGACGGCAGGCCAGTACGGCACTCCCGCCATCGCGGTGGCGCCGCCGGCCGCTGCTCTCGGGCGCGGGCCGTACGTCGACCTCGCCCTCCTCGACGACCTGGAACAGGCGGCCGCGGGCACCAAGTGGAAGGTGCACAAGCTCATCGCCCTGTGTCAGGGCCTTAATGACGCCTATAAGGCGGGTAACCCGTATGTCTGCGCTGCGATGATTCGGGCCGTCATGGACCACATTCCGCCGGTATTCGGGCAGCCGGACTTCAAGCAAGTCGCGTCCCAGCACACGTTCAAGATGAAGCAGACCGACAAGGCGCACGCCCAGTTCCTCGCGAACTACAAGACCATCGGGGACGACGTGATGCACCGGCCCATCGGCCTGAGCGTGCCCGTCATCACCATGGATGACATTCCGACCCCCATCCGCCTCAACGCCGTCCTCCGGGAGATGGTGACGCTCCTGTAGAACCAGCGGTGGCAAGTACGCCGCGTGTAGCGAGTGGCCAAAACCCTTTTGGCCACTCGCTACCGGATCAGGCGTCGCCTGACTGCGCCCGGTACGCCTCGTATCGAACCCATGCGTCTTCGAACATCTCGATGGCGGCTGGGATGGCGCCTCGCTCTTCGAGGTAGGCCCGCTGCCCCGACTGCCCCTTCCGTGAAGGCCAGTCGGGATCATTGGAGACGTCGCGGGCGAGGTCGCCGATGCCACTCTCCCGATCGGTTTGGGTCTTCAACCACGCTGTGAAGCTCTTTGCTGTGGGCATGTCGACATCCTTCCGTACAGTCCCTGACGTCGTCAGGGGTGCCCTCCGCGTGAGGAGCGCGTGGGTGTATCGGAGCTGTGTCGCGTGTATCGCAGATGGTGCGCGAACGGTGAGAGACAACGAGAAAGAGCGGGAGTCAGTGAGACTGACTCCCGCTCTCTCATGTCGGCATCCGCACTGGTCAGAGCATGATTCTTGCTGGCTGACTGGCGAGTGCCCCCGGCAGGATTCGAACCTGCGCACACGGCTCCGGAGGCCGTTGCTCTATCCCCTGAGCTACGGGGGCGTGTCAGGCTTTGAGCTGGTGCTCGGTGGCGACGGGTAGAACCCTAGCAGGTTCCGCGGGGTGATCAGGAACGGGTTTCCACGGGCAGGCGGGGTGGGTCCCCCGGACGGGGTGGAAGTGGGGAAAACCCGGACGCGGTGGCCGGTCCGGACCTAGTCTCGAGTTGTGCCAGGGGCGTCGGGCCGGGTGCTTGTTGTGGACGACAACAAGGTCATCCGGCAGCTGATCAGGGTCAACCTTGAGCTTGAGGGGCTTGAGGTCGTGACCGCGGCCGATGGTGCCGAGTGTCTGGATGTGGTGCACGAGGTGCGCCCCGACGTCGTCACTCTTGATGTCGTCATGCCGCGACTGGACGGGCTGCGTACCGCGGAGCGGCTGCGTGAGGATCCCCGGACCCGTCATCTTCCCCTCGCCATCATCAGCGCCTGCACGCAGTACGAGGTCGAGGCCGGGATCGGCGTCGGTGTCGACGCCTTTCTGGCCAAGCCCTTCGAGCCGGCCGAGCTCGTCCGCCTCGTGAAGCAGCTGCTTGAGCGTGGCAGTGGGGGACGGGGGCGGGGAGGGGGAGGGGCCTGTGAGGGGTCTCGGCCTCGTGATGGTGGGCAGGGTGATGAGGGTGAGGGAGAAGACGGTGGTGAGGACGGGGAAGTGATCGGGGAGGTTTCCGGGCCCGTTTCCGGGCCCGTTTCCGGGCCCGTTTCCGGGCCTGTTGCCTAGTCCGTGTCCGCCGGTTCTGTTGCCTAGCTCCTCCCCTCCTGTTGTGTAGCTCCCTCGGCCCCGCCGTCCCACCACCCGAAACCGGTTCGCATACCCACCCCCCTCCTCCCCTACGCTTGTCCCGTGACCCCCGTCGAGCTCTCCCGCACCGTGTTGCACGCGGTGCGTCGTGCTGTGGACGCGGGGGAGCTGAAGGTGACTGTGCCGGAGCGGGTCGTGGTGGGGGAGCCCGGGCCCGGTGGGTGCGGGGACTACGCCACCAACGTCGCGCTGCGGATCGCCGGTGCCGCCGGACGGAAGCCTCTTGAGGTCGCCGAGGTGCTGCGTGCGCGGCTTGTCGAGGTGGACGGGATCCGGGACGTCGTCATCACCGGACCCGGGTTCCTCAACATCAGCCTCAGTCGGAGCGCCGATCCCGCGCCGGGGGTCGTCCGTGAGATTCGCGAGCTCGGCGCCGGCTACGGGTGCGGTGAGGAGCTCGCCGGGCAAGTCGTCGTGCTGCGTGTGCCGTACGACGTCCGTGCCGAGGTCGTCGCCGACGCGGTGGCGCGGATCGTGGCCACCCAGGGCGGGCGGGCCGAGGTCGAGCACGGGGAGCCCGTCAATCTGCGGCCCGTTCCGGCGGCCGAGGACCCCGCCCCGCTCGGGGCCGACGCCGCGCAGTGGGCCCTGCTGTACCCGGCCGCGCACGACCGGCCCCGGATCACCGCCGACCACCTCGTGCAGCGCGAGAGCAATCCGCTGTTCCGGGTGCGGTACGCCCACGCCCGCGTCAGGTCCGTCAGCCGCAACGCCGCCCGCCTGGGGTTCGACGCCGACGCCGGCCCGCTCGCCGACACCGACGCCAACCCCACCGGCACCGGTGACGTCGCCCTCGTACGCCCCCTCGTCGCCGCCCTCGCCGCCCACCCCCGCATCCTCGCCGCGGCCGCCACCCATCGCGCCCCGGACCGGGTCGCCCGGCATCTCGTCACCGTCGCCGATGCCGTGCTGCCGTTCGTACCGACCGTGCTGCCGAGTGGCGAGGAGAAACCCTCGGCCGCCCACCGTGCCCGGCTCGCCCTCGCCGAAGCCGCCGGGACGGTGCTGGCCGGTGGCCTGTCCCTGCTCGGCATCGACGCACCCGAACACCTCTGAGGCGGCCCCGGGCCGCCGCGGAGAGAGACAGAGAGTCTGAGAGTCACGTCATGAGCCGTTCCGCCCACCCCGCCGGGCCCCGCCACGCCGATGTCCTGCCCGAGGGGCACTACTCCGCCCCGCCCGCCGACCTCAACGTCCTCGACCACAAGGTGTGGGCCCAGACCGTGGGGCGGGACGAGGGTGGGGTGCTGACTGTCGGAGGCGTCAGCGCGACCCGGCTGGCCGAGGAGTTCGGTACTCCCGCCTACATCCTCGACGAGGCCGACTTCCGGGCCCGGGCGCGGGCCTGGCGTACCGCCTTCGGGGCCGACGCCGACGTGTTCTACGCCGGCAAGGCCTTCCTCTCGCGCGCCGTCGTACGGTGGCTCGCGGAGGAGGGGCTGAATCTGGACGTGTGCTCGGGTGGCGAGCTGGCGACCGCGCTGTCCGCCGGGATGCCCGCCGAGCGCATCGCCTTCCACGGGAACAACAAGTCCGGCGACGAGATCCGGCGGGCCGTAGAGGCCGGGGTCGGGCGGATCGTACTCGACTCGTTCCAGGAGATCGTGCGGGTCGCGCACATCGCCCAGTCGCTGGGGCAGCGGCAGAAGGTCCAGATCCGGATCACGGTGGGCGTCGAGGCGCACACGCACGAGTTCATCGCCACCGCCCACGAGGACCAGAAGTTCGGGATTCCGCTGGCGGGCGGCCAGGCCGCCGAGGCCGTACGGCGGGCGCTGCAGCTCGACGGGCTGGAGCTCATCGGGATCCACAGCCACATCGGCTCGCAGATCTTCGACATGTCCGGGTTCGAGGTCGCCGCGCACCGGGTGGTGCGGCTGCTGAAGGACATCAGGGACGAGCACGGGGTCGAGCTGCCCGAGATCGACCTCGGCGGCGGCCTCGGGATCGCCTACACCAGTGACGACGACCCGCGTGAGCCGCACGAGATCGCCAAGGCGCTGACCGAGATCGTCACCCGCGAGTGCGAGGGCGCCGGGCTGCGGACCCCCCGGATCTCCGTCGAGCCCGGCCGCGCCATCGTCGGGCCCACCGCCTTCACGCTGTACGAGGTCGGCACGGTCAAGCCGCTGGAGGGGCTGCGGACGTACGTCTCCGTCGACGGCGGCATGTCCGACAACATCCGGACCGCCCTGTACGACGCCGAGTACAGCGTCGCCCTCGTGTCCCGGACCTCCAGCGCCGAGCCGATGCTCACGCGGGTCGTCGGCAAGCACTGCGAGAGCGGGGACATCGTGGTCAAGGACGCGTTCCTGCCGGGGGACCTGGCGCCGGGCGACCTGATCGCCGTACCCGCCACCGGTGCGTACTGCCGGTCCATGGCCAGCAACTACAACCACGCTCTCCGGCCGCCCGTCGTCGCGGTGAAGGACGGCGAGGCCCGGGTCATCGTCCGGCGTGAGACGGAGGAGGATCTGCTGCGCCTCGACGTGGGGTGAGTTCCGGAAGCCCATAAGGGGCCCGGAAGCCGACAAGGGGTCCGGAAGATCTCCTGTCCGGCGGGTCCGTGGAAATGAAATAGATGTCTCACGATCCGGACGAAGGGTAGAAACTCCCGTCCGGTGAGTGAGACTGGTCCAACCGTAGACGGTATGAGGAAACGAGGTCGGATGATGCGTACGCGTCCGCTGAAGGTGGCGCTGCTGGGCTGTGGGGTCGTCGGCTCAGAGGTGGCGCGCATCATGACGACGCACGCCGACGACCTCACGGCCCGGATCGGGGCCCCGGTCGAGCTCGCCGGGGTCGCGGTCCGGCGGACCGGCAAGGTGCGCGAGGGCATCGACCCGGCCCTCGTCACCACCGACGCCACCGCCCTCGTCAAACGCGGCGACATCGACGTCGTCGTCGAGGTGATCGGCGGCATCGAGCCGGCCCGGACCCTCATCACCACCGCGTTCGAGCACGGCGCGTCCGTCGTCTCCGCGAACAAGGCCCTGCTCGCCCAGGACGGGGCCGCCCTGCACGCGGCGGCGATCGAGAACAAGAAGGACCTCTACTACGAGGCCGCCGTCGCCGGTGCCATCCCGCTGATCCGGCCGCTGCGCGAGTCCCTCGCCGGCGACAAGGTCAACCGGGTGCTGGGGATCGTCAACGGCACGACCAACTTCATCCTCGACAAGATGGACTCCACCGGCGCCGGGTACCAGGAGGCGCTCGACGAGGCCACCGCCCTGGGATACGCGGAAGCCGACCCCACCGCCGACGTCGAGGGCTTCGACGCCGCCGCCAAGGCCGCCATCCTCGCCGGGATCGCCTTCCACACGCGCGTGCGCCTCGACGACGTCTACCGCGAGGGCATGGCCGAGGTCACCGCCGCCGACTTCCGCTCGGCGAAGGAGATGGGCTGCACCATCAAGCTGCTGGCCATCTGCGAGCGGGCGGCCGACGGCGCCTCCGTCACCGCGCGCGTACACCCCGCGATGATCCCGCTGACCCATCCGCTCGCCTCCGTGCGCGGCGCGTACAACGCCGTCTTCGTGGAGTCCGACGCGGCCGGACAGCTCATGTTCTACGGCCCCGGCGCCGGCGGTTCGCCGACCGCCTCGGCCGTGCTCGGCGACCTCGTCGCCGTCTGCCGCAACCGGCTCAACGGTGCAACGGGGCCCGGAGAGTCGGCGTACGCCGCCCTGACCGTCTCGCCCATGGGCGAGGTCGTGACGCGCTACCACATCAGCCTCGACGTCGCCGACAAACCGGGTGTCCTCGCCCAGGTCGCGACCGTGTTCGCGGAGCACGGCGTGTCGATCGATACGGTGCGCCAGTCGGGCAAGGACGGCGAGGCCTCCCTCGTCGTCGTCACCCATCGCGCGTCCGACGCCTCCCTCAGCGGGACCGTCGAGGCGCTGCGCAAGCTCGACACCGTGCGGGGTGTCGCCAGCATCATGCGGGTTGAAGGAGAGTAACCAGCAATGACCCACCAGTGGCGCGGAATCATCGAGGAGTACCGGGACAGGCTGCCGGTATCCGACACCACGCCGGTCGTGACGCTCCGCGAGGGCGGCACGCCCCTCGTGCCCGCGCAGGTGCTCTCCGAGCGCACGGGCTGTGAGGTCCACCTGAAGGTGGAGGGGGCCAACCCCACCGGTTCCTTCAAGGACCGCGGCATGACCATGGCCATCAGCAAGGCGAAGGAGGAGGGGGCGAAGGCGGTCATCTGCGCCTCCACCGGCAACACCTCCGCCTCCGCCGCCGCCTACGCCGTACGCGCGGGCATGGTCTCCGCCGTGCTCGTCCCGCAGGGGAAGATCGCGCTCGGCAAGATGGGCCAGGCCCTCGTGCACGGCGCGAAGATCCTCCAGGTCGACGGCAACTTCGACGACTGCCTCACCCTCGCCCGCTCGCTGAGCGAGAACTACCCGGTGGCGCTGGTCAATTCGGTCAACCCGGTGCGGATCGAGGGCCAGAAGACGGCCGCCTTCGAGATCGTCGACATGCTCGGCGACGCGCCCGACATCCACGTCCTCCCGGTGGGCAACGCGGGCAACATCACCGCCTACTGGAAGGGCTACCGGGAGTACGCCGCCGACGGCATCGCCACGCGGACCCCTCGCATGTGGGGATTCCAGGCCTCCGGCAGCGCGCCGATCGTGCGCGGCGAGGTCGTCAAGGACCCCTCGACCATCGCCACCGCCATCCGCATCGGCAACCCCGCCTCCTGGCAGTTCGCCCTCGCCGCCCGCGACGAGTCCGGCGGCGCCATCGACGAGGTGACGGACCGTGAGATCCTGCGCGCCTACCGCCTGTTGGCCGCGCAGGAGGGCGTCTTCGTGGAGCCCGCGTCCGCCGCGTCCGTGGCCGGTCTGCTCAAGGCCGCCGAACAGGGCAAGGTGGACCCGGGCCAGCGGATCGTCTGCACGGTCACCGGCAACGGCCTGAAGGACCCCGACTGGGCCGTCGCCGGCGCGCCGCAGCCGGTCACCGTCCCGGTCGACGCGGCCACCGCGGCCGAGCGCCTCGGCCTGGCCTGAGCCGCGGGGAATCCCCGGGAGTCCCTGACAGGGGGAATTCCAGGGATTCCCCGACACCGGGAGAATCCCTGACAGGGGTGCACAGGGGGCTTATGACACGCATCGTGCGCCCCCGGTGCGCCCTATGTCGCCACGGAACCTTCCTTCGATAGGCTGTGGTGAACCCGCCTACCGCATATGCCTCCGCGTGTGGCACGGGCCGCGTCGTGTCCGCGGCCCACGTCCGCGGCCGGCCCCGGTTTCCCCATCCGTCGAATGTCCCCACCGAATGTCCGCCGAAGACCTTTCGCGTCATCCGGCGGCACGCACTTCGAGTTCGAGTTCGAGTTCAAGGAGAGTCAACGAGCGATGGCCGGTCCAGCGTTCCGCGCCGCCGCCGTACGGGTGCGCGTTCCCGCCACCAGCGCCAACCTCGGCCCGGGCTTCGACGCCCTCGGCCTCGCGCTGGGGCTCTACGACGACGTCGTCGTCCGGGTGGCCGATTCCGGACTGGACGTCGACATCGCGGGCGAGGGCAGCGAGACCCTCCCGCGCGACGAGAGCCACCTCCTGGTCCGCTCCCTGCGCACCGCCTTCGACCTGCTGGGCGGACAGCCCCGCGGCCTGGAGATCGTCTGCGCCAACCGCATCCCGCACGGCCGTGGCCTGGGCTCCTCCTCCGCCGCCATCTGCGCCGGCATCGTCGCCGCGCGCGCGGTGACCATAGGCGGCGAGGCCCGGCTCGACGACGCCGCCCTGCTGGAGCTCGCCACCGAGATCGAGGGCCACCCGGACAACGTGGCGGCCTGCCTGCTCGGCGGTTTCTCCCTGTCCTGGATGGAATCGGGGGCCGCCCGGGCGATCAGGATGGAGCCGCACCATTCCATCGTTCCGGTGGTTTTCGTACCCGGAAAGCCGGTACTGACCGAGACCGCCCGCGGTCTCCTCCCGCGCACCGTGCCGCACGTCGACGCCGCCGCCAACGCTGGCCGCGCCGCCCTGCTCGTCGAGGCCCTGACCAGGCGCCCCGAGCTGCTGCTGCCCGCCACCGAGGACCGCCTGCACCAGGAGTACCGCGCCCCGGCCATGCCGGAGAGCACCGCCCTGGTGGAGCGGCTGCGCGCCGAGGGCGTCCCGGCCGTCATCTCGGGCGCCGGGCCCACCGTCATGGCCCTGGCCGACGCCGGGACGGCCGACAAGGTCCAGGCCCTGGCGGGCGCCGAATGGGCCGCCAACCGGCTCGACCTCGACGTACAGGGAGCGAGCGTGCTGCCGCTCGCGACCTGAAACGCGGTAGCTCGGATGCCGGATGTTTTGGAGAGGGGGAATGTTTGTTGGATCCGGTAGTGTTAACCTCAAGTCTGCACCCGACCTCACCATGGCGAGGTGCTTCGTGTCCCCGTCCGGGACAGACATTCTTCCGGGAGCCTCCCAAGCCACTCCGTGTTCCGTGCGCCGTACCTGGGCAGTACGTCGCATGCGGGCACTGAGCGAGCCGCCGGTGGGGGTACCCCCTCTGGGGGAGCTCCGGAATCGGTGCTACCACGCCGCGTGACACTGGGTGCCACGCGGAAGCGCCATCACCAGCAAATCTCTTCCGCCGCTTTGGCGGACCACCGCCCCGGCTCGGACCACTCGAAGACAGGACCGAAGCCGGACAGCACAACCGGTCGCCGAGCCAGACAGGCCGACGTCCGCTCCAGGGAAGGACCCTTCGTGAGCGACACCACCGATCTGATGGGCGCACGTGTCGAGGAGACCGCTGCCGCGCCCGCCACGGACGCCTCCGCGCCTGCCACCGGTGCCGGCTCCCGGCGGCGCCGCGGTACCGGCCTTGAGGGCATGGTGCTGGCCGAGCTGCAGCAGGTCGCCTCGGGCCTCGGCATCAGGGGCACGGCGCGGATGCGCAAGAGCCAGCTGATCGAGGTCATCAAGGAGGCCCAGGCCGGGGGCGGCGCCCCCAAGGCCGAGGCCGCCACCGAGACCAAGCCCAAGCGCCGGGCCACCTCCAAGGCCCGTACGGGTGAGGACGCCGACGGCAAGAAGGCGGAGAAGGCCACCGCGGCCCCCGCCGAGAAGACCGCCGCGCAGCAGCAGATCGAGATCCCCGGCCAGGGCTCCCCGAAGGCCGCCGCCGCGCAGGAGCAGGCGGCCCCCGCCGCCGACGCGCCGGCCGAGCGCCGCCGTCGCCGCGCCACCGCCGAGGCCGGCAGCCCCGCCGGGAACGCCACGGAGACGGTCGTCGCCGAGGCGAAGGGCGAGTCCAGGAGCGAGACGCGCGGCGAGCAGAAGAACGAGTCCCAGGGCCAGCAGCCGCAGGGCGAGGCCAAGGGCGACGCCGGTGACGGCGAGGGCCGCAGCCGCCGTGACCGCCGTGAGCGCGGCCGTGACCGTGACCGTGACCGCGACCGCCGCAACAAGGGCGACGACCAGCAGGGCGGCGGCGGTCAGCGCCAGCAGGGCCAGCAGGGCGGCGGCCGGCAGGACCGCCAGGACCGTCGGGCCGACGAGGACGGGGACGACTTCGACGGTGGCCGCCGGGGCCGTCGCGGCCGCTACCGGGACCGCCGTGGCCGTCGGGGCCGTGACGACATCGCCGAGCCGCAGGTCGCCGAGGACGACGTCCTGATCCCCGTCGCGGGCATCCTGGACATCCTCGACAACTACGCCTTCATCCGGACGTCCGGCTACCTCCCGGGTCCGAACGACGTGTACGTCTCCCTCGCCCAGGTCCGCAAGAACGGCCTGCGCAAGGGCGACCACGTCACCGGTGCGGTCCGTCAGCCCAAGGAAGGCGAGCGGCGCGAGAAGTTCAACGCGCTGGTCCGCCTCGACTCCGTCAACGGCATGGCGCCCGAACACGGCCGCGGACGGCCGGAGTTCAACAAGCTGACCCCGCTCTACCCGCAGGACCGGCTCCGCCTGGAGACCGACCCGGGCGTGCTCACCACCCGCATCATCGACCTCGTCTCGCCCATCGGTAAGGGCCAGCGCGGTCTGATCGTGGCCCCGCCGAAGACCGGCAAGACCATGATCATGCAGGCGATCGCCAACGCGATCACGCACAACAACCCCGAGTGCCACCTGATGGTCGTCCTCGTCGACGAGCGTCCGGAAGAGGTCACCGACATGCAGCGGTCGGTGAAGGGCGAGGTCATCTCCTCGACCTTCGACCGCCCGGCCGAGGACCACACCACGGTCGCCGAGCTGGCCATCGAGCGCGCCAAGCGGCTCGTCGAGCTGGGCCACGACGTGGTCGTGCTGCTCGACTCCATCACCCGTCTGGGCCGCGCCTACAACCTGGCGGCGCCGGCCTCCGGCCGCATCCTGTCCGGTGGTGTCGACTCGACGGCCCTGTACCCGCCGAAGCGGTTCTTCGGTGCGGCGCGGAACATCGAGGACGGCGGCTCGCTCACCATCCTGGCCACGGCTCTCGTGGACACCGGGTCCCGCATGGACGAGGTGATCTTCGAGGAGTTCAAGGGCACGGGCAACATGGAGCTCAAGCTCGACCGCAAGCTGGCCGACAAGCGGATCTTCCCGGCGGTGGACGTGGACGCGTCCGGTACCCGTAAGGAAGAGATTCTGCTGGGCAGCGAGGAGTTGGCGGTCGTCTGGAAGCTGCGGCGGGTGCTGCACGCGCTGGATCAGCAGCAGGCGATCGAGTTGTTGCTGGACAAGATGAAGCAGACGAAGTCGAATGTCGAGTTTCTGATGCAGATTCAGAAGACGACGCCTGCGCCGGGCAATGGCGACTGAGCGCCGTTGAGGTGACTGTCGTCGGGCGGCTGCCGGTCGGGTGTGGCTGATCGCGCCCACGCGGCGGAGCCGCACATCAATAGGGCCCCGCGCCCCTTCGGGGGCGCTGCGCCTCGGGGAGTTTTAAAAGCTCGCCTTCTGTCCTTTGGGGCAGGAGGCGAGCTTTTTTTTTGCGGCCGGAGAGACGTTTGCCACAGGGGGCCGGCGGTGGTCGCGCGGGTTCACCGGGGGAAAGTGCAGGTGAGTGCGGCTGGGGCGGTAGCGGATGGTTACGCTTGGTGACTCTGGCCGCACTGCCGGGCACTTTGCGTCGTGCAACCCTTGCCCGAGTTTCTCCGTCTGACCTGGCGGGGTCACGATGGTGGGGTACGCGTCGTTTCGCGGCCAATGCCTGTCCCTGAAAGCAGGGGGTAACCGACCGGATCACAACCCGAGGAGTCACGTGTCCGCCGAGAGCACGCCGGAACCCGGCATAACGGAGCCGGCCTCGACCGGCCCCCGCCACCGGGGCAAGGGCCGCCGCCGCAAGGCGAGCAGCAAACGCCACAAGGCCCTGCTCGTCACGGCCTGGGCGGCCGCGGGCGTGGTCGTGCTGGGCGGCACCGGCGCCGGGTACCTGTACTTCAAGCTCAACGGCAACCTCAAGAGCGTCGACATCAACGGGGCGCTCGGCACGCACCGGCCCGCGAAGGTCGACAACGGCTCCGAGAACATCCTGGTCCTCGGCTCGGACACCCGTTCGGGCGCCAACAAGAAGCTCGGCGGGGGCACCGACGACGGCAGCGCCCGCTCCGACACGGCGATGATCGTGCACGTGTACAAGGGCCACAAGAAGGCCGCCGTGGTCTCCGTGCCCCGGGACACCCTGATCGACCGCCCCGCCTGCACGGACACCAAGGGCACGACGTATCCGGCCGCGTCCGGGGTGATGTTCAACTCCGCGTACTCCACGGGCGGCGCGGCCTGCGCGGTGAAGACCGTCGAGTCCCTCACCGGCATCCGCATGGACCACTACCTGGAGGTCGACTTCGCCGGCTTCCAGAAGCTGATCGACGACCTCGGCGGGGTCCAGGTCACCACGACCAAGAACATCGACGACCCCCAGAGCCACCTGGACCTGAAAGCCGGCGCGCACACGCTGACCGGCAAGCAGGCCCTCGGTCTCGTCCGCACCCGGCACGGCGTCGGCGACGGCTCCGACCTGGGCCGCATCCAGCTCCAGCAGGCCTTCATCAAGGCCCTGATCAACCAGGTCAAGCACGTCGGCGTGTTCAGCAACCCCAAGAAGCTGTACGACCTCGCCGACACCGCCACCAAGGCCGTCACCACCGACTCCGACCTCGGCTCGGTGAACTCCCTCATGGACTTCGCGGGCGGCCTCAAGGGCATCAGCTCCTCCCACATGAAGATGATCACCATGCCGGTCCAGTACGACCCGGCCAACCCCAACCGCGTGATCATGGCCCCGGCCCAGGCCCGCCTGGTCTGGACGGCCCTGAAGCACGACAAGCCCATCCCCAAGGCGGCCACGGCGGGTACGGCCACCGGGGAGGCCAAGGGCGTGGTGAGCGCCTCCTAAGGGGCGGAGACCCGCACGGACGCCCGCCCGGAATAAAGAACACCGCCCCCCGGTTTTGGGGGATGGCACCAGTCCTGGCAGACTGGTACGTCGGCCCCGGTTCACGCTCCCGCAGCCCCGCGGCAGCGACCCGGCGCCCTCCCGATACCTAGGAGACACCTTGAAGCGCGACATCCACCCCGAGTACGTCGAGACGCAGGTCAGCTGCACCTGTGGCGCGTCGTTCACCACCCGCAGCACCATCGGTTCCGGCACCATCCGTGCCGAGGTCTGCTCCGAGTGCCACCCGTTCTACACGGGCAAGCAGAAGATCCTCGACACCGGTGGCCGCGTGGCCCGCTTCGAGGCCCGCTTCGGCAAGGCTGCCGCCGGCTCCAAGAAGTAGCGAGCCCCTCTTCGCCGGTCCCCGGCCGCGCCCCTCGCCGGGTGCGTCCGGGACCGGCGTTTTTGGTCGCCCGCCCCTTCACCACACCCGCAGTATCAGGAGCCGAAAGATGTTCGAGGCCGTCGAGGAACTCGTCGCCGAGCACGCCGACCTGGAGAAGCAGCTCGCCGACCCGTCGGTCCACGCCGACCAGGCCAACGCGCGCAAGCTGAACAAGCGCTACGCCGAGCTGACCCCGATCGTCGCCACGTACCGCTCCTGGAAGCAGACCGGCGACGACATCGAGACCGCACGCGAGCTGGCCGCCGACGACCCCGACTACGCTGCTGAGTTCGCCGCGGAGATCAAGGAGCTGGAGAAGCAGCGCGAGGAGCTGACCGAGAAGCTGCGCCTGCTGCTCGTCCCGCGCGACCCCAGCGACGACAAGGACGTCATCCTGGAGATCAAGGCCGGCGCCGGCGGCGACGAGTCCGCGCTGTTCGCGGGCGACCTGCTGCGCATGTACCTGCGCTACGCCGAGCGCGTCGGCTGGAAGACCGAGATCATCGACGCCACCGAGTCCGAGCTGGGCGGCTACAAGGACGTCCAGGTCGCCGTGAAGACCAAGGGCGGCAACGGCGCGACCGAGCCCGGCCAGGGCGTCTGGGCCCGGCTGAAGTACGAGGGCGGCGTGCACCGCGTGCAGCGCGTCCCGGCGACCGAGTCCCAGGGCCGTATCCACACCTCCGCGGCGGGCGTCCTCGTGACCCCCGAGGCCGAGGAGGTCGACGTCGAGATCAACCCGAACGACCTGCGCATCGACGTCTACCGCTCCTCCGGCCCCGGCGGCCAGTCCGTCAACACCACCGACTCCGCCGTGCGCATCACGCACCTGCCGACCGGGGTCGTCGCCTCCTGCCAGAACGAGAAGAGCCAGCTGCAGAACAAGGAGCAGGCGCTGCGTATCCTGCGCTCCAGGCTCCTCGCGGCCGCGCAGGAGGAGGCCGAGCGGGAGGCCGCCGACGCCCGCCGCAGCCAGGTCCGCACCGTCGACCGCTCCGAGAAGATCCGCACCTACAACTTCCCGGAGAACCGCATCTCCGACCACCGCGTCGGCTTCAAGGCGTACAACCTCGACCAGGTCCTCGACGGCGACCTCGCCGCCGTGATCCAGGCCTGCGTCGACGCGGACTCGGCGGCGAAGCTCGCGGCCGCGTAACGGACGTACGAGTACCAACGGAGGACCAGCGTGCAGCAACATTTTGGGGAGCGACCCCCAGGCCCCCGGAGCGTGCTGCTCGCGGAGGTGGCCCAGGCCACCCAGCGACTCGCCGACGCGGGCGTGCCCTCGCCGCGCACCGACGCGGAGGAGCTGGCCGCGTTCGTGCACGGCGTGAAGCGGGGCGCGCTGCACTCGGTCAAGGACGCCGACTTCGACGCCCGGTACTGGGAGGTCATCGCCCGCCGCGAGCAGCGCGAGCCGCTCCAGCACATCACCGGACGGGCCTACTTCCGCTATCTGGAGCTCCAGGTCGGCCCGGGTGTCTTCGTGCCGCGGCCGGAGACCGAGTCCGTGGTCGGCTGGGCCATAGACGCCGTACGCGCCATGGACGTCGTCGAGCCCTGCATCGTCGACCTGTGCACCGGCTCGGGCGCCATCGCGCTCGCCCTCGCCCAGGAGGTCCCGCGCTCGCGCGTGCACGCCGTCGAGCTGTCCGAGGACGCCCTGGTGTGGACCCGCAAGAACGTCGCCGGGTCCAGGGTCGACCTGCGCCAGGGCGACGCGCTCACCGCCTTCCCCGACCTGGACGGCCAGGTCGACCTCGTCGTGTCCAACCCGCCGTACATCCCGCTCACCGAATGGGAGTACGTCGCCCCCGAGGCCCGCGACTACGACCCGGAGCTCGCGCTGTTCTCCGGTGAGGACGGCCTCGACCTGATCCGCGGCATCGAACGCACCGCGCACCGGCTGCTGCGCCCGGGCGGGGTCGTCGTCATCGAGCACGCCGACACCCAGGGCGGACAGGTGCCGTGGATCTTCACCGAGGAACGCGGCTGGGCGGACGCGGCCGACCACCCCGACCTGAACAACCGGCCCCGCTTCGCGACGGCCCGCAAGGCGCTGCCGTGAGTACGGCCGGGACGTCGTCGTTCCCGCAGCACCGGTATGTCCCGCAGTACGCGTATGAGGAGGCCCGCTAGACATGGCACGGCGATACGACACCAACGACGCGACCGACCGTGTGACCGGTCTGCGCGAGGCCGCGTCCGCCGTCCGCCGGGGCGAGCTGGTGGTCCTCCCGACCGACACCGTGTACGGCATCGGCGCCGACGCGTTCTCCTCCGAGGGCGTGAGCGACCTGCTGGCCGCCAAGGGGCGGGGCCGCAACATGCCCACCCCTGTCCTCATCGGCTCCCCGAACACCCTCCACGGGCTCGTCACGGACTTCTCCGAGATGGCCTGGGAGCTCGTCGACGCGTTCTGGCCGGGCGCCCTCACGCTCGTCGCCCGGCACCAGCCGTCCCTGCAATGGGACCTCGGGGACAGCCGGGGCACGGTCGCCATCCGGATGCCGCTGCACCCGGTCGCCATCGAACTGCTCACCGAGTTCGGCCCGATGGCCGTCTCCTCCGCGAACCTGACCGGGCACCCGGCGCCGGAGAACTGCGACGCCGCGCAGGACATGCTCGGCGACTCGGTCTCCGTCTACCTCGACGGCGGCCCGACCCCCGGGAACGTGCCGTCGTCCATCGTCGACGTCACCGGCGAGGTGCCGGTGCTGCTGCGCGAGGGCGCGCTGTCGCCGGACGAGCTGCGCAAGGTCGTACCCGACCTCGAGGTGGCGAATTGACGGCCCCTGACGCGGGGCGTGGCATAGGCGACGGGGAACGCGCGGCCGAACAGACGACCACGTTCGGGTTTCCGCGCGACAGCTTCCGCATCCTCCATGTCAGCACCGGAAACGTGTGCCGCTCGCCGATCACCGAGCGGCTGACCCGGCATTTCGTCGCCCAGCGCCTCGGGGTGCTCGGCGGTGGGCTGGTCGTGGAGAGCGCGGGCACCTGGGGGCACGAGGGCGCGCCGATGGAGTCCCACGCGGAGACGGTGCTGACGGAATTCGGCGCGGACGCCTCCGGGTTCACGGGGCGGGAGCTGCTGGACGAGCACGTCATCATGGCGGACCTGGTGCTGACGGCGACGCGTGACCATCGGGCGCAGGTCATCTCCATGGGGCACTCGGCGGGGCTGCGCACCTTCACGCTGAAGGAGTTCACCCGGCTGGTGCGGGCCATCGACCCCGCGACGCTGCCGCCGCTGGACGAGGGCGTGGTCATGCGCGCCCGCGCGCTCGTCCGTGCGGCGGCCGCTCTACGCGGGTGGCTGCTGGCGCCTACGGCCGAGGCGGACGAGGTCTACGACCCCTACGGCGCGCCCCTGCCCTTCTTCCGCTCCATAGGGGAGGAAATACACCAGTCCCTGGACCCGGTGGTAACAGCCCTGACCGGCGTCTCAGCAAGGGCCTAGCGGCGCTTGGGCGACTGCCCGGCTCCCCTTACCCGGCGTCGAACCGGCACCCGGCACCGCAGGCCGTGCCCACCCGTCCCGCCCCGCGGAACGCCTGCCCACGGCGGTGGGCGGCGAGCCTCGCGCACGCCGAGAGCGGTGGCGCGACCCCGGGCGGACAGGGGCGCGGGCGCAGCCCCGGCCAGGCACAGCACGCCCCGCTAGGGGCGCGGGGAACTGCGCGATCGGCCACGGCGGGCCGGGCCCGCAGTCGCCGGCGAACCAGCACCTCCCGAGCTCTGGGGCGGGGCGCTGCCGACCGGGCACAGCGTGCCCCGTCAGGGGCGCGGGGAACTGCGGGATCGGCCACGAAGGTCCGCAGTCGCCGGCGAACGAGCACCTCCCGAGCTCTGGGGCGGGGCGCTGCCGACCGGGCACAGCGTGCCCCGTCAGGGGCGCGGGGAACTGCGGGATCGGCCACGAAAGTCCGCAGTCGCCGGCGAACGAGCACCTCCCGAGCTCCGGGGCCGGGGGTGCTGCCGGCCGGCTGCAGCGTGCCCCGTCAGGGGCGCGGGGAACTGCGCGAGCGGCCACGGCGGGCCGTAGTCGCCGGCGAACCAGCACCCCCCGCCCGGGGGCGTACCGGCGCCAGGCAGTCCGCCAGGACCCGGCATACATTGGACGTACCTCATCCTCCGAGTGTCCGGAGTGCGTCATGTCGGTCAGCGTTGCCCAGGAGGCCGATGTCCTGCGCCGGCGGGACCCGGAGCTGGCCGAGATCCTGCTCGGGGAGCGCGACCGGCAGGCGACGACGCTCCAGCTCATCGCCGCCGAGAACTTCACCTCACCGGCCGTGCTCGCGGCCCTCGGCTCACCCCTCGCCAACAAGTACGCCGAGGGCTATCCCGGCGCCCGCCACCACGGCGGCTGCGAGATCGTGGACGTGGCCGAGCGCCTGGCGGTTGAGCGCGCGAAGGCGCTGTTCGGCGCCGAGCACGCCAACGTGCAGTCCCATTCCGGCTCGTCGGCCGTCCTCGCCGCGTACGCGGCCCTCCTCCGCCCCGGCGACACCGTCCTCGCCCTCGGCCTGCCGCACGGCGGCCACCTCACGCACGGCTCCCCGGCGAACTTCTCCGGCCGCTGGTTCGACTTCGTCGGCTACGGCGTCGACGCCGAGAGCGGCCTCATCGACCACGAACAGGTCCGCACCCTGGCCCGCACCCACCGCCCCAAGGCCATCGTGTGCGGGTCGATCGCGTATCCCCGCCACATCGACCACGCCTTCTTCCGCGAGGTCGCCGACGAGGTGGGCGCCAGCCTGATCGCTGACGCGGCGCACCCCATCGGCCTGGTCGCCGGGGGAGCGGCGCCGAACCCGGTGCCGTACGCCGACATCGTGTGCGCCACCACGCACAAGGTGCTGCGCGGCCCGCGCGGCGGGATGATCCTCTGCGGCGCGGAACTGGCCGAGCGCGTCGACCGGGCCGTGTTCCCCTTCACCCAGGGCGGCGCGCAGATGCACACCATCGCGGCGAAGGCGGTCGCGTTCGGCGAGGCGGCAACCCCGGCGTTCTCCGTGTACGCCCATCAGGTGGTCGCGAACGCACGCGTCCTCGCCGGTCACCTGGCCGCCGAGGGCCTCGCCGTCACCACCGGCGGCACGGACACCCATCTGATCATCGCGGACCCCGCCCCCCTCGGCGTCGACGGGCGCGCGGCGCGCGGCCGGCTCGCCGCCGCCGGCATCGTCCTGGACTGCTGTGTGCTGCCGCACGGCGACGGACGCGGCCTGCGCCTGGGCACGGCCGCGGCGACCACCCAGGGCATGGGGGAGACGGAGATGGTGCGGATCGCCGCCCTGCTGGCCGGGGTCCTGCGGGACGAGACGGACGCCACCACGGCCCGCGCCGAGGTTCGCGGCCTGACCGCCGCCTTCCCGCCCTACCCCGACTGACCGGCACCGCACCCGCACCGGCACCGCACCTGCACCGGCACCGCACCCGTACCGGCGCTTTCCGGCCGCGCGCAGGCGTCGTAACCCGGCCGCTCGGGGGTAGGCGCATCCGGGTGCACCCCGTCGGGACGTCGTGCACAGCCACACATGCAACCATCATCGCTACCCGGAAGTCCTCATCCATATGCGTCCGTCGCTAGGGTGTGGGGCTGAGATGGCCAGCGAGACCTGTGGGGAAGCCCGTGCGTGAATACCTGCTGACGCTCTGCATCACGGCCGCGGTGACGTATCTGCTGACAGGGCCGGTGCGGAAGTTCGCGATCGTGGCCGGAGCGATGCCGGAGATCCGGGCGCGTGACGTGCACCGTGAGCCCACTCCGCGCCTCGGCGGTATCGCCATGTTCTTCGGCCTGTGCGCGGGTCTGCTGGTCGCGGACCACCTGACCAACCTGCACCAGGTCTTCGAGAAGTCCAACGAGCCGCGTGCCCTGCTCTCCGGGGCCGCCCTGATCTGGCTGATCGGTGTCCTCGACGACAAGTTCGAGATCGACGCGCTGATCAAGCTGGGCGGCCAGATGATCGCCGCCGGCGTGATGGTCATGCAGGGTCTGACCATCCTGTGGCTGCCCATCCCCGGCGTCGGCAACGTGGCGCTCACCCAGTGGCAGGGCACCCTGCTCACCGTGGCGCTGGTCGTCATCACCATCAACGCGGTGAACTTCGTGGACGGCCTCGACGGACTCGCGGCCGGCATGGTGTGCATCGCCGCCGCCGCGTTCTTCCTCTACGCCTACCGGATCTGGTACTCGTACGGCATCGAGGCCGCCGCCCCCGCCACGCTGTTCGCGGTGATCCTGATGGGCATGTGCCTGGGCTTCCTGCCGCACAACATGCACCCGGCCCGGATCTTCATGGGCGACTCCGGCTCCATGCTGATCGGCCTGGTGCTGGCGGCCGGCGCGATCTCCATCACCGGTCAGCTCGACCCGGACGCCCTGGCCCTGTTCACGGGGTCGGAGAAGGCGGCGGTGCACCAGACGGTCCCGGTCTACATCCCGCTGCTGCTGCCCCTGACGATCATCGCCGTGCCCGCCGCCGACCTGGTCCTGGCGATCGTCCGCCGCACCTGGCGCGGCCAGTCCCCGTTCGCCGCGGACCGGGGCCACCTGCACCACCGCCTGCTGGAGATCGGCCACTCGCACAGCCGGGCCGTGCTGATCATGTACTTCTGGTCGGCGCTGATCGGCTTCGGGGCGCTGGCGTACTCGGTGAACTCCGCGTCGATGTGGATCGTGCTCGGCGTGGTCTTCCTCAGCGCGATCGGACTCGTCCTGCTGCTGCTCCCGCGCTTCAAGCCCCGTACGCCCGGGTGGGCCGAGGGCTTCGTGCCGCCGCGCTACCGCCGGCGCCGCCGGAACGCCGGGGCGGACGCGGTCCAGGCACCCGCGCGGGAGGCCGCCGGCGAGTCCGCCGGGGAGTCCGGGAGCGAGTCGGGCGACGCCGTGGAGCGGCCTGCTGTGGCGGCCGGGACGGCAGGCGTCAACGGGGCGACGGCGATCGGCCCCCGTTCGCGCACGGCCAAGGGCCGCAAGGTAAGAATCTGACTAGAGCATTGCCAACTCGTGGTGGAATAAAGTTCCCTAATACCAGGCAAACCACCCCAGTTTCTGCACAGACGCGCACGGTCACTCTCATGTGTGACAGCCAGCACACCAACTGGGTAAAGACCTCATCAAATAGTTTGTGATAGCGTTCACTACCAGATGGGTGATGCACTGAAAGGCCCGATGGAACGGTCCTCCAGGCCGGGAAGCGCCCCCATCTCCCCGCGTTAACCTCTGCACCACACCGGAGCACCGGTCGGTGACACCGGGTCACCGCGCCAGTCACACCCCCACTTCGTTGGAGCCGTCCGCATGCAGTCGAACGACGTCCGGATCCTGAAGGGCGCAGCGCTCATCGCTGCCCCCGTGGGTCTCGTCAGCGCCGTTGTCAGCGCGCTCGTCGCCGGTGAGAAGGGTCTGATCGGCGCGCTGGTGGCCATCGCCGTGGTCGGTTGTTTCTTCGGCCTCGGCTCCGCCGCACTGATGCGCATCACGCAGGACAAGCCGCAGGTCGCCATGATGGCCGGCCTGCTCGTCTACACGGTGCAGATGCTGCTCATCGGCGTCTTCATCGTGGCCTTCAGTGACACCACGCTCTTCAACGGCCGTGCCTTCGCCCTGAGTCTGCTGGCCACCGCCCTGGCCTGGGTCGGCGGCCAGGTGAAGCACAGCCTCACCAGCCGGATGCTCTACGTGAATCCCGAGCCGTCCGTACCTGCCAAGGAGGCGGACCCGGTCAAGGCGGAGTCCCGCGATGCGGCGTAGGGGGCGCGTAAAGGCGATACATCCCGATCTGCTATCGTCCGGGAGCGTTTCCGGTGGAGGATCCCGCCGCTTCTCGGGCGGGGGAGAGTATCGCCTCCACGGTCTACGGCGGACTCGGACCGGCGCGTGTGGCCACCACACGGAGTCCGAGCGGCCGGGCCCGCGGCGGATGCGCCCCACGGACTGCGGTGACACCGTCACACCACCATGTCCCCAGTGCCGATCAGCGGCCTCACCAGCCGCACTGAGACACAAGGTTGCCGTAACTGATGCGTCACGACGAAGGAGTCACGGGTGAGTGCCCACATGCTGCTCGCTGAAAGCGGCTGCCACATCAATGCTGACTGTGCCTTCCCCGCGCCGGGCCTCCACTCGTTCGACTTCAAGCCGATCTTCAGCATCGGCAGCTTCGACTTCACCAAGCCGATGCTCCTCACGATCATCTGCATGGTGGTCGTGATCGGCTTCTTCTTCGCGGCGTTCCGCAAGCCGAAGCTGGTCCCCGGGAAGCTCCAGCTCGTCGGCGAGATCGGCTACAACTTCGTCGCGCGCAGCATCGCCCTCGAAGTGATCGGCAAGAAGGGAAGCAAGTACGTCCCCTTCCTCACGTCGATCTTCTTCTTCGTGTGGATCATGAACATCATGTCCATCATCCCGCTGGCGCAGTTCCCGTCGACGGCACGCTTCGCGTACCCGGCCGTGCTCGCCGCGCTGGTGTGGATCACGTACATGTTCCTCACGTTCAAGACGCACGGGCTGAAGGGCGGCGTCAAGAACCTCGTCTGGATGGACGGTCTGCCGAAGCCGCTGGTTCCGCTGATCGTCGTGCTGGAGTTCTTCTCGAACGTGATCCTGCGTCCGTTCACCCTCGCGGTGCGGCTGTGGGCCAACATGTTCGCCGGCCACATGCTGATCGTGATGTTCAGCGTGGCGAGCTGGTACCTGCTGACCCCGTCGATCATGACGGCCGTCGCCGGCGGGTCGTTCGCCCTGGCACTCGCCATGACCACCCTGGAAGTCCTGATCCAGTTCCTCCAGGCGTACATCTTCACGCTCCTCGCCTCGATCTACATCCAGGGAGCGCTGCAAGAGGGTCACTGACCCTGCCCAGCCCACCGCACTTCCGACTGGGAATCCCCCCAAGCGGACCGTTTCACATAGGAAGACAGGAAAATGTCTGCCGACCTCGTCAACCTCGCCGCCTCCACCGTCCCCGGCCGCATGGGTGCCATCGCCTATGGTCTCGCCGCGATCGGCCCCGGCATCGGTATCGGTGTCGTCTTCGGCCACTCCATCGAGGCCATGGCCCGCCAGCCCGAGGCCATGCCGATCATCCGCACCAACATGTTCCTGGGCTTCGCGCTCTGTGAGGTGCTGGCGCTCCTCGGTCTGGTCGTCCCCTTCATCTTCAGCAAGTGAGCTGACGACCAGTAGCCACACTCGACGAAAGGTTCAGACATGATGACCTTCCTGGCGGAGGCGGGATCGGAGAATCCGCTCGTCCCCGACACCGCGGAACTGATCATCGGCCTGATCTGCTTCTTCATCGTCTTCGGCTTCCTCGGCAAGAAGCTCCTGCCCAACATCCAGAAGACTCTGGAAGAGCGGCACGACGCCATCGAGGGCGGTCTGGAGCGCGCGGCCACGGCACAGGCCGAAGCACAGCAGATTCTTGAGCAGTACAAGGCCCAGCTCGCTGAGGCCAGGCACGAGGCCGCCCGCCTGCGCCAGGAGGCGACCGAGCAGGGGGCCACGATCATCCAGGAGATGAGGGCGGAAGGTCAGCGGCAGCGCGAGGAGATCGTCGCCGCCGGTCACGCCCAGATCGAGGCCGACCGCAAGGCAGTCGTCACCGCGCTGCGGCAGGACGTGGGCACCCTCGCCACCGACCTCGCCGGCAAGCTCGTCGGTGAGTCCCTCGAGGACCACGCCCGGCAGAGCCGGATCATCGACCGCTTCCTCGACGGACTCGAGGAGAACGCTGTGAAGGCCGAGGCCACGCCATGAACGGAGCGAGCCGCGAGGCGCTGGCAGCAGCCCGGACGCGTCTTGAGGCGCTGACCGACAGCACGTCGGTCGACGCCGCACAGCTCGCCGAGCAGCTGGCCGCCATCACCGCGCTCCTCGACCGCGAGGTGGGCCTGCGCCGGGTCCTGACCGACCCGGTACAGCCCGCCGAGGCCCGCGCCGCCCTGGCGGAGCGCCTGCTGGGCGGACAGGTGGACGGCCCGGCCGTCGACCTGGTCGCCGGCATGGTCCGCTCCCGCTGGTCCCGCTCGCGCGACCTGGTCGACGCGGTGGAGGAGCTTGCCGCCACCGCCGACCTGACGGCGGCCCAGCGGGCCGGCACGCTCGACGACGTCGAGGACGAGCTGTTCCGGTTCGGCCGGATCATCCAGTCCAGCGCCGGACTGCGTGCCGCGCTCACCGACCGCGAGGCCACGGCCACGGCCAAGACCGAGCTGCTGCACAGCCTGCTCGGCGGCCGTGCCAACCCGGTCACGGAGCGCCTGGTCGCACGCCTGGCCACCCGGCCGCGGGGACGTAGCCTGGAGGCAGGCCTGGAGGCCACGTCCCGGCTCGCCGCGGCCCGCCGCGACAGGGCGGTCGCCGTCGTCACCTCGGCGGTGCCCCTCACGGACGGACAGAAGCAGCGCCTCGGCGCCGCGCTGGCGAAGCTGTACGGACGCCAGATGCATCTGAACCTGGACGTGGACCCCTCGGTCCTCGGCGGGATCTCCGTACGCGTCGGTGAAGAGGTCATCGACGGCACGATCGCGGAGCGCCTCGAAGAGGCGTCGCGGCGGTTGGCCGGCTGACGGCCGACCGGCCACCAAGAACAACAGCGGCCCGGTTGGGCCGTGCAGAAATTGCAGAAGATTGCTGGGGGCCCGCGGCGACAGCCGCTCAAGGGAACAGCCCCAGACCCCCAAAGACTTCGGGCCCAACAAGGAGAGCAGGGAACCCAGATGGCGGAGCTCACGATCCGGCCGGAGGAGATCCGGGACGCACTGGAGACTTTCGTCCAGTCGTACAAGCCGGACGCGGCCTCGCGCGAGGAGGTCGGTACGGTCACCCTTGCCGGCGACGGCATCGCGAAGGTCGAGGGCCTGCCCTCGGCCATGGCCAACGAACTGCTGAAGTTCGAGGACGGCACCCTCGGCCTCGCACTGAACCTGGAAGAGCGCGAGATCGGTGCGGTCGTCCTCGGCGAGTTCAGCGGCATCGAGGAGGGCCAGCCGGTGCAGCGCACCGGTGAGGTGCTCTCCGTCGCCGTGGGCGAGGGCTACCTCGGCCGCGTCGTCGACCCGCTCGGCAACCCGATCGACGGCCTCGGCGAGATCGAGACCAGCGGCCGCCGCGCCCTTGAGCTGCAGGCCCCCACGGTCATGCAGCGCAAGTCGGTGCACGAGCCGATGGAGACCGGCTACAAGGCCGTCGACGCGATGACCCCGATCGGCCGCGGTCAGCGTCAGCTGATCATCGGTGACCGTCAGACCGGCAAGACCGCCCTGGCCGTCGACACGATCATCAACCAGCGCGACAACTGGCGCACCGGCGACCCGTCGAAGCAGGTCCGCTGCATCTACGTCGCCATCGGTCAGAAGGGTTCCACCATCGCCTCGGTGCGTGGCTCCCTCGAAGAGGCCGGCGCCCTGGAGTACACGACCATCGTCGCCGCCCCGGCGTCCGACCCGGCCGGCTTCAAGTACCTCGCGCCGTACACCGGTTCGGCCATCGGCCAGCAGTGGATGTACGAGGGCAAGCACGTCCTCATCATCTTCGACGACCTCTCGAAGCAGGCCGACGCCTACCGCGCCGTGTCCCTGCTGCTGCGCCGCCCGCCGGGCCGCGAGGCCTACCCCGGTGACGTCTTCTACCTGCACTCCCGCCTGCTGGAGCGCTGCGCGAAGCTCTCCGACGCCGAGGGCGCGGGCTCGATGACCGGTCTGCCGATCGTCGAGACCAAGGCGAACGACGTGTCGGCGTTCATCCCGACCAACGTCATCTCCATCACCGACGGCCAGTGCTTCCTGGAGTCCGACCTGTTCAACGCCGGCCAGCGCCCGGCCCTGAACGTCGGTATCTCGGTCTCCCGCGTCGGTGGCTCCGCCCAGCACAAGGCGATCCGCCAGGTCTCCGGCCGACTCCGTGTCGACCTCGCCCAGTTCCGCGAGCTGGAGGCCTTCGCCGCCTTCGGTTCCGACCTGGACGCGGCCTCGAAGTCCCAGCTGGAGCGCGGTCAGCGCATGGTCGAGCTGCTCAAGCAGCCGCAGTACCAGCCGATGGCCACCGAGGACCAGGTCATCTCCATCTGGGCCGGCACCACCGGCAAGATGGACGACGTGCCGGTCGCCGACATCCGCCGCTTCGAGAAGGAGCTGCTGGAGTACCTGCACCGCAAGGAGCAGGGCCTCATGACCTCCATCAAGGAGGGCGGCAAGATGTCGGACGACACCCTGCAGGCCATGGCCGACGCCGTCGCGGAGTTCAAGAAGCAGTTCGAGACGGGCGACGGCAAGCTGCTCGGCGAGGACGCTCCGGCCGCTGCCGCCAAGTGACGTAAGGAAGGGACCTGACTCATGGGAGCCCAGCTCCGGGTCTACAAGCGTCGCATCCGATCCGTCACCGCGACCAAGAAGATCACGAAGGCGATGGAGATGATCGCCGCCTCGCGCGTCGTCAAGGCGCAGCGCAAGGTGGCGGCCTCCACCCCCTACGCGACCGAGCTGACCCGCGCGGTCACGGCCGTCGGGACCGGTTCGAACACCAAGCACCCGCTGACCACCGAGGCGGCGTCGGCGACCCGTGCCGCGGTGCTGCTCATCACGAGCGACCGCGGCCTGGCCGGCGCCTTCAACTCCAACGCCATCAAGGCGGCGGAGCGCCTCACCGCGCGTCTGGAGGGCGAGGGCAAGCAGGTCGAGACGTATGTCGTCGGCCGGCGTGGCATCGCCCACTACAACTTCCGTGAGCGCGCCCTCGCGCACTCGTGGACCGGCTTCACGGACGAGCCCACGTACGGCGACGCCAAGCAGGTCGCGGGCCCGCTCATCGAGGCCGTCGAGAAGGACACGGCGGACGGCGGCGTGGACGAACTCCACATCGTCTACACCGAGTTCGTCTCGATGATGACGCAGACGGCCGTCGACAGCCGGCTGCTGCCGCTGCGCCTTGAGGACGTGGCGACGGAGTCGTCCGACGAGGCGTCGCCCAAGGGCGGAGCCCGTCCGCTCTACGAGTTCGAGCCGTCGGCGGAGGACGTCCTCGACGCCCTGCTGCCGCGCTACGTCGAGAGCCGTATCTACAACGCGCTGCTCCAGTCGGCTGCCTCCAAGCACGCCGCCACGCGCCGCGCGATGAAGTCGGCGACCGACAACGCGGGTGAGCTGATCAACACGCTCTCCCGTCTTGCCAACGCGGCCCGCCAGGCCGAAATCACCCAGGAGATCAGCGAGATCGTCGGTGGCGCCAGCGCCCTGGCCGACGCGACCGCGGGGAGTGACAAGTAATGACGACCACTGTTGAGACGGCCGTTGCCACGGGCCGCGTCGCCCGGGTCATCGGCCCGGTCGTCGACGTGGAGTTCCCCGTCGACGCGATGCCGGAGATCTACAACGCCCTGCACGTCGAGGTCGCCGACCCGGCGAACGCGGGCGAGAAGAAGACGCTGACCCTGGAGGTCGCCCAGCACCTGGGTGACGGCCTGGTCCGCACCATCTCGATGCAGCCCACCGACGGTCTGGTCCGCCAGGCCGTGGTGACCGACACCGGCTCGGGCATCAGCGTCCCCGTCGGCGACTTCACCAAGGGCAAGGTGTTCAACACCCTCGGCGAGGTGCTGAACGTCGACGAGACCTACGAGGGCGAGCGCTGGTCCATCCACCGCAAGGCCCCCGCGTTCGACCAGCTCGAGTCGAAGACCGAGATGTTCGAGACGGGCCTGAAGGTCGTCGACCTCCTCACCCCGTACGTCAAGGGCGGCAAGATCGGTCTGTTCGGTGGTGCCGGTGTCGGCAAGACCGTGCTGATCCAGGAAATGATCATGCGTGTCGCCAACCTCCACGAGGGCGTCTCCGTCTTCGCGGGCGTCGGTGAGCGCACCCGTGAGGGCAACGACCTCATCGCGGAGATGGAAGAGTCCGGCGTTCTGGACAAGACCGCGCTGGTCTTCGGCCAGATGGACGAGCCCCCGGGCACCCGTCTGCGCGTCGCGCTGGCCGGCCTGACCATGGCCGAGTACTTCCGTGACGTCCAGAAGCAGGACGTGCTGTTCTTCATCGACAACATCTTCCGCTTCACGCAGGCCGGTTCCGAGGTCTCCACGCTGCTCGGCCGTATGCCGTCCGCGGTGGGTTACCAGCCGAACCTGGCCGACGAGATGGGTCAGCTGCAGGAGCGCATCACCTCGACGCGCGGTCACTCGATCACCTCGATGCAGGCGATCTACGTCCCCGCGGACGACCTGACCGACCCGGCCCCGGCCACCACCTTCGCCCACCTCGACGCGACGACGGTTCTGTCCCGTCCGATCTCCGAGAAGGGCATCTACCCGGCCGTGGACCCGCTGGACTCCACGTCCCGCATCCTGGACCCGCGGTACATCGCGCAGGACCACTACGACGCCGCCATGCGCGTCAAGACGATCCTGCAGAAGTACAAGGACCTCCAGGACATCATCGCGATCCTCGGTATCGACGAGCTCGGCGAGGAGGACAAGCTCGTCGTCCACCGTGCCCGTCGCGTGGAGCGCTTCCTGTCCCAGAACACCCACGCCGCCAAGCAGTTCACCGGCGTGGACGGTTCGGACGTGCCGCTGGAGGAGTCGATCGCGGCGTTCAACGCGATCTGCGACGGCGACTTCGACCACTTCCCGGAGCAGGCGTTCTTCATGTGCGGTGGCCTGGAAGACCTCAAGGCCAACGCCAAGGAGCTGGGCGTCTCCTGACCCCCGGTGACCGTGGTGTGAGGGGGCGGGCGTCCCGCCCCCTCTGCCACGCCCATTAGACTTGTAACCAACACCCGGCGACACCGCCGGGTGGTGACCCGAGGAGCCACCCTTGGCTGCTGAGCTGCACGTCGAGCTGGTCGCTGCCGACCGCCAGGTCTGGTCCGGTGAGGCCCGTCTGGTCGTCGCTCGCACCGCGTCCGGCGACATCGGCGTCATGCCCGGTCACCAGCCGCTGCTCAGCGTGCTGGAGTCGGGCCCGGTGACCATTCGTACGAGCGATGGTGGAACGGTCGTCGCCGCGGTGCACGGCGGTTTCATCTCGTTCGCGGACAACAAGCTGTCGCTGCTGGCGGAGATCGCCGAACTCGCGGACGAGATCGACGTCCAGCGGACCGAGCGTGAGCTGGAGCGCGCGAAGGCGGAGGGCGACGCCATCGCCGAGCGCCGGGCGGACGTCCGGCTGCGAGCGGCGGCGGTGCACTGACCCGAGCCGCGCGTCGTGTGATGACGTACTCAGCCGCGGCCGGCCCGGAGCAATCCGGTGCCGGTCGCGGCTGAGGCAGATGTGGGTGTTTTTTCCGTTTCATTACCTAGTGCTGAACGTAGTTCCACTACCTGGGAGACGAGGAGGTCGGTGCCGATGGTCCTCGCTCTGACTGTGTGCGGGATCGTGGTCGCGCTCGTGGTGGTGGGACTGTTCCTGTTCGGCCTGCGCCGCAGGCTCATCCAGCGCTCGGGCGGCACCTTCGACTGCTCGCTGCGCTGGGAGGTGCCGGAGAAACCCGACGAGGGCGGCAAGGGCTGGAGCTACGGCGTCGCCCGCTACAACGGCGACCGCATCGAGTGGTACCGCGTCTTCTCCTACGGCTTCCGCCCCCGCCGCACCCTGGAGCGCGACCGCATCGAGGTGGCCGGCCGCCGGCTGCCCGAGGGCGAGGAGGAGCTGGCGCTGCTCTCCGACGCGGTGGTCCTCGCCTGCGTCCACCGGGGCACGCGCCTCGAACTCGCCATGAGCGAAGACGCGCTGACCGGATTTCTCGCGTGGCTGGAAGCAGCCCCGCCCGGACAGCGGGTGAACGTGGCGTAGCCTCGTTCACCCTCCCCCAGACGAAGTCCGAAGGCGAGTGAACGAGGCGTAGGCGCTGTACTTACTCGAACTCGGTTACGACAGCCCGCTGCTGAGCGCGCTCACCAGCTCACCGTCGCTGGTGTCGCCGCTGAACTCCCAGAAGAACGCGCCGCCGAGGCCCTGGTTCTTGGCCCAGGCCATCTTCGACTTGATGGTCGACGGGGTGTCGTACGACCACCAGTTGCTGCCGCAGTGCGCGTAGGCCGTGCCGGCGATGGTGCCGGTGACCGGGCAGCTGTTCTTCAGGACGTGGTAGTCCTCGATGCCGGCCTCGTAGGTGCCGGTGGCCGCGCCGGTCGCCGTGCCGCCGGGGGCGTCCTGGGTGACGCCGGTCCAGCCGCGGCCGTAGAAGCCGATGCCGATGAGCAGCTTGTCCGCGGGCACGCCCTGCGCCTTGAACTTGGCCATGGCGTCGGCGGTGTCGAAGTCCTCCTTCGGCATGCCGGAGTACGAGGTGAGCGGGGAGTGCGGGGCGGTCGGGCCCTTGGCGTCCCACGCGCCGAAGAAGTCGTACGTCATCACGTTGAACCAGTCGACGTACTTCGAGGCGCCGGCGTAGTCGGAGGCGTCGATCTTGCCGCCGGCGGAGCCGTCCGCGGTGACGGCGGCGGTGACCAGCTCGCTGCCGAACTTGGCGCGCAGCGCGGACATCACGTTCTTGAACGCGTCCGGGCCGCTGGTGTCACAGCTGAGACCGCAGGCGTTGGGGTACTCCCAGTCGATGTCGATGCCGTCGAAGACGTCGGACCAGCGCGGGTCGTGCACCAGGTCGTAGCAGGACTGGGCGAACGCGGCCGGGTTCTTGGCCGCCTCACCGAAGCCCCCGGACCAGGTCCAGCCGCCGAAGGACCAGATCACCTTGAGGTTCGGGTACTTGGCCTTCAGCTCGCGCAGCTGGTTGAAGTTGCCGCGCAGCGGCTGGTCCCAGGTGTCGGCGACGCCGCTGACGGACTGGTCGGCGGTGAACGCCTTGTCGTAGTCGGCGTAGGAGTCGCCGATCGCGCACTTGCCGCCGGTCACGTTGCCGAAGGCGTAGTTGATGTGCGTGATCTTGGCGGCCGAGCCGGACGTCACCAGGTTCTTGACGTTGTAGTTGCGGGCGTAGATGCCCCAGTCGGTGAAGTAGCCGAGCTTGACCTTGTCACCGCCGCCGGTGGGCGGGGGAGTGGTGCCGCCGCCGGTGGTGTGCACGGCGACCGAGCCGCTGGCCGGGCCGGTCTGGTCGGCGGTGTCGCGGGCCTGCACGCTGTAGGAGTAGTCGGTGCCGGCGGTCAGCCCGCTGTCGGTGTACGAGGTCGACGCGGTGGTGGCGATCTTCTTGCCGTCGCGCAGGACGTCGTAGTTCTTGACGCCCTTGTCGTCGGTGGCGGCGCTCCAGCTCAGCTTCACCGAGGTGTCGGTGATGTTCGAGGCGGTCGGAGTGCCCGGCGCGGAGGGGGCGTTGTCGCCGGGGACGGTCGTGCCGTCGCAGCTGTCGCCGTTGAGCTTGCAGCCCGACGGGTTGCCGGGGCCGCTGCCGTTGAAGCCGAAGGACACCGAGGCGCCGGGGGCGATGGTGCCGTTCCAGCCGACGTTCTTGGCGGTCCAGTGGTCACCGGAGTTGGTGACGGTGGCGTCCCAGGCCGAGGTGACCTTGGTGCCGGAGGGGAAGTCCCACTCCACGGTCCAGGAACTGATGCTGGCCGAACCGGTGTTCTTGATGGTCCACTGGCCGCCGAAGCCGGTCCCCCAGTCACTGGTCTTGGTGAAGGTGGCGGTGGCGTTGCTCGCGGCCTGGGCGGGGCTCGCGAGTCCGACCAGGCCGGCCACGGGGAGCAACAGGGACGCCAACCCTGCCGCGGCCTTGTGTCTGAAGCGCATGCTGCGCCTCCCTCGGTAGTGGGGATGTCAGGGGCATGACTGAGCCTTCACGCCCACGGTGCCGCGAGAATAGAAAGGTCTGGACCACAGGTCAATAGGTCTGGACCACTCTGTGGCAGTGGGCCGTCCGATTTCGGCTGATCCCCAACTCCCGTGCTGCGAGGCGCCAGTTACCAGGTGACGGGCAGTTCCGCCAGGCTGAGGAAGACCGGGTGCTCACGGAACCGCAGCCCGGAGGACGCGCAGGCCAGACGCAGGCCCGGCAGCCGGGCGAAGAGCGAGCCGAGGGCGAGCCTGACCTCCAGCCGGCCCAGCGGAGCACCCAGGCAGAAGTGCGGTCCGTGGCCCCACAGCACATGGCCGGAGGCGTCACGACGGATGTCCAGCCGCTCGGGGTCCGGGAAGACGGCGGGGTCGTGGTTGGCGGCGAGCAGGCTGATCATCACCGACTCGCCCTCCCGCACCAGGGTTTCACCGATCCGGACATCCTCGGTGGCCTGGCGTACGACGCCGTCCTGCACGATCGACCAGAAGCGCATCGACTCCTCCGTGAACTCCGGCAGGAGCGCCCCGCCGTCGGCGAGGACCCGGGCGCGCAGCCCGTCGTCGGTCAGCAGACTCAACGCGCTGAACGCGATCTGCGTGGCGGTCGACTCGTGCCCCGCGACCAGCAGCAGCTTGAGGATGCCCAGCAGTTCGGCGCGGTCGATACCGCCGGTGCGCACATGGCTGACGACGAGCCGGCTGACCAGGTCGTCCCCCGGCGCCCGCTCCTTGGCGCGCGCGGTCTCGTCGAGGAACGCCAGGATCCGGTGGTGCGCGGCCAGGGAGAGCGCCGGGTCGCCGTCCGCGAGCATGATCCGGGTCTGCTCCAGGAAGAACGCGGTGTCGTCGTCCGGAATCCCCAGCAGCCGGGCGATGACCAGCGCCGACACCGTGGCCGCGAAGTCCCCCACCAGATCGGCCGGTCGCGGACCGGACGCCAGCGCGTCGGCCACCTGGTCGGTCACCTCCTGGACCCGGGGCGCGAGCGCGCGCACCCGGCGCCCGGTGAACTCCGGTGCGACCGTCCTGCGCAGCCGGCCGTGTTCCGGATCGTCCATGCGCATGAAGCCGCTCGGCCGGTCGTCGACGGGCACCGGGAAGCGCACCGGAAAACCGGACCGTGTCTCGTCGGCACTCAGCCGGGGGTCCTTGAGCGCGGCCTTCACGTCGTCGTAGCGGGTGATCAGCCAGACCGTCTGCGCCTCACCGGTGCCGGCCGGTAACCGCACCCGCGCCGGCGGGCCGTCACGCACCACCCCGAGGGCCGGCGGAGCCGACATCGGACATTTACGGGCCAGCGGCCAGTCGAGCACGCTGGAGTGTCCACCGGGCATGATCCCTTCCCTTCCCGTACGTGAATTCCCTCGCCACCCGGCAGCCCCGGGCGGCGGGTGCCCCGACCGGACCACACAAGCAGCCGCCACTGACGCCCCGGTGACCGGCCACTGACCTGCGCCGCGCGCGGCGGCGAGCCGTTTCCGGGCGAGGCCGGCACGCCCTGCCGGCCTGGCCGCGTCCACCCTGCCGCGCCCGGCCGCGTCCGCCCTGCCGCCCCCACAGCACGGGGCCGTACCCTGGCCCGCGACGAGGAGGGCGGCCCATGACGGACACGGCCGAAACCGGTGCGGTGCTGGTCGTCGACGACGACGCGGCGATACGGCGCTCACTGGAACGCGGACTCAGACTGAGCGGCTTCGCCGTGCGCACCGCCGCCGACGGCCCCGCCGCGCTCACGGCGATCGAGGACGCGCCGCCCGACGTCCTCGTCCTCGACGTGTCGATGCCCGGCATGAGCGGCATCGACGTCTGCACCCGGCTCCGCGCCCAGGGCCGGGACCTGCCCGTCCTCATGCTCTCCGCGCTGGACGAGACCGCCGACCGCATCGCCGGCCTCCAGGCGGGCGGCGACGACTACCTCGTCAAACCCTTCGCCCTCCAGGAACTGGTGCTGCGCCTGCACGCCCTGCTCCGCCGCCGGCCGCCGACGGGCGGCCGCGAGCTGCTGCGGGTCGCCGACCTCGTCATCGACCCGGCCGCCCGCACCGCCGAACGGGCCGGCACACCGCTGGAGCTGACCCGCCGCGAGTTCGAACTGCTCCAGGTGCTCGCCCGCAACGCCGGACTCGTCCTCACCCGCGACCAGCTCCTGGAACGCGTCTGGGGCTACGACTTCGACGTCCGCACCGACGCCGTCGACACGTTCGTCAGCTATCTGCGCCGCAAACTGGAGGCCGACGGGCAGGCACGGCTGATCCACACCGTGCGCGGCGTCGGCTTCGTCCTCCGCGCGCCGCGAGTCCCGCGAGTCCCGCGAGTCCCGCGGGTCCCGCGGGACTCGCGGGACTCGCGGGACCCGCGGAATCCGAGGGACCCGCGATGAGACTCTCCACCCGCATCGGCCTCGCCGTCGGCTGCACCGTGCCCCTGCTGGTCCTTGCCTCCGGCTGGCTGCTGCTGCACCTGGTCGCCCGGGACCTCCGCCAGACCGAGGACCAGCACCTGCGCCAGCGCGCGCTGGCCGTCGCCCCGGACGCCCGTGCGCTGCTGCGCGCCTCGGCGGGCGACCGCCCCAAGGCCGCCGACACCCGGCAGCGCCGGCTGTTCAGTGCCGCCCTCGACGTCGGCGTACGCGTCGTCGGACCGGACGGGGTGTTCAGCGGCGGCCCCCAGCCCGGCGCCTCGGTGCGCCTGCCCGCCGGGACCACCGGCCCGGTCACCGTCCGCGACGGCGCCCGCGGCTGGCGCGCCCTGGCCCGGCCGCTGCGGGGCGCGGGCGTCTCCGGCACACTGTGGGTCTTCTCGCCCGACACCGCCGACCGCACCCAGGTCCGGCTGGTGAGGCGCCGGGTGTTCCTCACCGCGCTCCTGGCCGCACCCCTGTCCGGCCTGCTCGCCTGGGGCGTCGCCACCGGCGCCGGGGCGCCCCTGCGCCGCCTCACCCGCCGCACCGCCGGGCTCGACCCGCGCACCAGCACGGCCCGGCTCCCCGAGGAGCGCACCGGAGTGCAGGAGGTCGACGAGCTGGCCGCCACCGTGCGCACCGCCCTCGCCCGCTACGACGAGCAGGCCGCCCGAACCGCCGAGGCACTCGACACCGCCCGGTCCTTCTCCTCCGCCGCCGCCCACGAGCTGCGCACCCCGCTGATGAGCATGGGCACCAACCTCGACATCCTCGCCGACCATCCCTCCCTGCCCGCCCCCGACCGCACCGAGGTCCTCGCCGACCTGCGGCGCGAGCACGCGCGGCTGCTCGGCCTGCTGGTCATGCTCCGCGAGCTGGGCCGGGGCGACCTCGTGGAGGCGGAGGCGTTCCGGGCCGTCGACCTCTCCGACGTAGCCGACGCGGCCGTAGCCGAGGCCAGCCGCCGTGCCCCCGACGCCGTACTCGCCCTGGACGCGGCGCCCGGACTCACGGTGCACGGCTGGGAACCGGGCCTCAGGCTGCTGCTCGACAACCTGCTCGGCAACGCCCTCGCCCACGGCCGGGACGCCGGGGGCGCGGCCCGGATACGGGTGACCGTGCGGGCCGGTGCCACGGGCCAGGTCGTGGCCACCGTCGACGACGCCGGGCCCGGCGTACCGCCCGACGCCCGCGTCCGGGTCTTCGAGCGGTTCCAGCGGGGCCCGGCGAGCGCGGGCTCGGGCCTCGGACTCACCCTCGTCGCCCAGCAGGCGGCATTGCATCGGGGGAGCGTCACCGTGACGGACAACCCGGACGGCACCGGGGCGCGCTTCGAGGTCCGGCTGCCCTCGCGCGGCGACGGGCCGCCCGGCCGTCCTCCCGGCCGACGGGACTGGCTGATCGGGACAGTCAGGGCGAACCGGTCACAGAGTTTCCCCAAAGACCGTCCCTAGCCTCCGTCGTGACGGACGGAGGCAATGGCCGTCCGCGTGACGAACGGAGACGCAGATGTACGGACGACGGGGAACCCGCACCCTGCTCGCGGGACTCGCCGTGACGGCCGTCCTCGCCGGTACGGCGGGTACGGCGGCCGCCGACGACGGCACGCCCACGGCCACCCCGGCCGGCACCGGCGCGAAGGGGAGCGGCGACGGGGCCCAGGCGCTGTGCAAGCGGGTGCCGAAGATCGACAAGCGGATCACCCGCGCCCTAAAGCGCCTCGACGCGGGCGCGGACCAGCGCGGATCCGTGGCGCGGCTGCAGAAGCGCGTCGACAACGCCAAGAAGGCCGGCCACACGGAGATCGCGACCTACCTCCAGAACCGCCTGGACTTCCGCACCTCCCTGCGCACCACCCTCCAGCAGCGCCAGAAGGACCTGGCCGCCGTGCGGACCTGGTGCCAGGACAACAACGCCGGCAAGGCGGCGGGCTGATGCGGGCCGGGCGGCGGACGGCCTGCGGGACGAGGGGCCGGGCCGGGGTGTCCACGGCCGTCGGGGCCGCCGTACTCGTGGCGCTCGCCACGGGCTGCTCCCACCACGACGGAGCAGCCACCGGCACCGGCCCCGCCGCCACGGCGACCTCGCCCGCCCCCGCCGGCACACCGTCGGGCTACGCCGAGATGGAGAAGAAGGTGCACGCGGCCGAGTCCGCGGCGAACGCCGCCGACCGGGACGCGGCGAGCGACGGGAAGTGACGGCCGGTGCCGGACGGGTCAGCGTTCGCCGCCCGGCACCCACAGCACGTCCCCGACCTCGATGTTCGCCACCCGGGCCAGGATGAACAGCAGGTCCGAGAGGCGGTTGAGGTAGGTGGCCGTCAGGGGGTTCATGGTGTCGCCGTGGACCTCCAGGGCGGCCCAGGTGGAGCGCTCGGCGCGGCGCACGACCGTGCAGGCCTGGTGCAGCAGGGCCGCGCCGGGGGTGCCGCCGGGCAGGATGAAGGAGCGGAGCTTCTCCAGCCGCTCGTTGAAGCGGTCGCAGTCCGCCTCCAGCTTGTCGATGTAGAACTGCTCGACCCTCAGCGGCGGGTACTCCGGGTTCTCCACGACCGGCGTCGACAGGTCCGCGCCCACGTCGAACAGGTCGTTCTGCACGCGGGTGAGGACCGTGACGACGTCCGCCTCCAGGTCGCCCAGCGCGATGGCGGTGCCGAGGACCGCGTTCGCCTCGTTGGCGTCCGCGTAGGCGGAGATCCGGAGGTCGGTCTTGCCGACCCGGCTCATGTCACCGAGGTTGGTGGTGCCCTTGTCGCCGGTGCGGGTGTAGATACGCGTCAGATTGACCATGCGACCAGCGTAGTTATGCTCCGGCCGTACGGAACACGCGTGTGCCCACTGTCACGGACAGCGCGGCGAACGGAAGGCTGAGTCGCCATCGCGGTGTCTTAGTGTCCGTCGACCGCAGCGAGGTCACGCTCGACCTCCAACCGGTAGACGATCTCGGAGTTGAGAGACCTGCGGGAGGACCTGGCCTGAGCGACCAGCCACTCGTGCAGATCGGCGGGCAGGCGGAGCGTGATGCGCTTCTCTTCACTCATGACCCGAGAATAATGTCTGGTGTCTGCTCGGGGGCCTTCCAGTAGTAGATTGACACCATGGCGACACTGCGGAAGGGATCGGGGGATACGGGGTATGCCCGATACACCTACCGGCTTCGCGTGTCGTCGACCGTCAGGGCGGCCTTGCTTGCCGAGTGGGACCGCTGCCGCTGGATCTGGAACGAGGCCGTGGCCAAGTCGCGCCAGGTGCACGCTCACAACCGGGTCAACCCCGGCGGCAAGCTGACGTGCGGCCCGGCACAACTCGACAAGATGCTCACCGAAGCCCGTGCCCGCACGGCCTGGCTCCGCGCCGGCACGTCGGTGCCGCAGCAGCAGACCATCCGGGACTTCGCCACGTCTCGCTCCAGGGCACTGAAGGACATCGAGAAACGGCTTCCGCTGCGGCAGCGCGCGGGCATGCCCCAACACAAGAAGAAGCGCGAGGCGCTGCCCACGCTGAACTACACGCAGCGCGGGTTCCGGCTCAAGGACGGCCGCCTACACCTCGCCGGCGGCATCAGTTTGACGGTGGTGTGGTCGCGTGACCTTGCCGCCAAGCCCTCCAGTGTGCGCGTGTACCAGGACGCGCTGGGGCACTGGTACGCCTCGTTCGTCGTCGCCACCGGGACTCAGCCGCTCCTCAAAACGGGCGCCGTGCTCGGCGTTGACTGGGGCGTGAAAGAGACTGCCACCACCACGTCCGATGCCCACGACCTCCCCCACCCACAGCACGGACGCAAGGCGCAGGCCAAGCTGACCCGGTATGACCGGATGATGGCCCGCCGCAAGCCGAAGAAGGGACAGGTCGCCTCGAAGGGCTATCGCGAGGCGAAGAGGTGGCGTGCCAAGGTGTACGCGAAGATCACCAGGCAGCGGCAGGACGCCGCCCGCAAGTGGGCCAAGCGCGTGGTTCGCGATCACGACGCGATTGCCGTCGAGGACTTCCGGCCGAAGTTCCTGGCCAAGACCACCATGGCCCGTAAAGCTGCCGACGCGGCGATCGGCGCCACCAAGCAGGCCTTGATCGATATGGGCCGCAAGCATGGGCGGGACATCCGCCTGGTACATCCCGCGCACACCACCATGGACTGTGCGTCGTGCGGAGCGAGAACCAAGCACGCACTACCTCTCTCAGAACGTACCTACACCTGCACCACCTGCGGAGCCGTGTCCCCCAGAGACAAGAACTCCGCCCGCGTGATGCTCGTCCGGGCTGGTCTCAACCCGGCCGGTGTCGAGGGCGTAAGACCCCTGGGGGCGCTGCTCCCTGAGGCAGCCTGAGCCGGGAATCCCCTCCCTCAAGGAGGGGAGGATGTCAAGAGAGGTGCTTCTCCTCGGTCCCGGTCGGTCGGTCCCGGTCGGTGCTCAACTACGCCGTGCGCGGCGCGTCCTGAGCCCGCGGCAGCCGGCCGCGGGTCACGGCGCACAGGACGTGACGGGTGTCTCACCCCCTGAGACCGTGACACGCGTTACTAACCGCTCACACAGCGGCGCCGGAGCGCTAGGGTCCGCCCGAGAAGCAGACTTGGAGCGCGTTCGAGGGAGTCGTCAGTGGCACGGAAGCTTGCCGTCATCGGGGCAGGGCTCATGGGTTCCGGCATCGCCCAGGTGTCCGCACAGGCGGGTTGGGACGTCGTCCTGCGGGACGTCACCGACGAGGCGCTGAAGCGTGGCACCGACGGCATCAAGGCCTCGTACGACAAGTTCGTCAGCAAGGGCAAGCTGGCGGCGGACGACGCCGAGACCGCCCTCGGCCGCATCACCGCCACCACCGACCTGGACGCCGCCGCCGACGCCGACGTCGTCGTCGAGGCCGTCTTCGAGAAGCTGGAGGTCAAGCACGAGATCTTCCGCGCGCTCGACAAGATCGTGCGCCCGGACACCGTGCTCGCCTCCAACACCTCCGCCATCCCGATCACCAAGATCGCGGCGGCCACCGAGCGGCCCGAACGGGTCGTCGGCGTGCACTTCTTCTCGCCGGTGCCGATGATGCAGCTCGTCGAGCTGGTCCGCGGATACAAGACCAGCGACGAGACCCTCGCCACCGCGCGGGAGTTCGCCGAGTCCGTCGGCAAGACCTGCATCGTCGTCAACCGCGACGTCGCCGGCTTCGTCACCACGCGCCTCATCTCCGCGCTGGTCGTCGAGGCCACCAAGCTCTACGAGTCCGGTGTCGCCACCGCCGAGGACATCGACCTCGCCTGCAAGCTGGGCTTCGGGCACACCATGGGCCCGCTCGCCACGGCCGACCTGACCGGCGTGGACATCCTGCTGCACGCCACCGGCAACATCTACACCGAGTGCCAGGACGAGAAGTTCGCTCCGCCGGAGCTGATGCGCCGGATGGTTGACGCCGGTGACATCGGCCGCAAGAGCGGGCAGGGCTTCTACACGTACTGAACCGACGCCGTACTGCCGCACGCCCTGAGGTTGTCACTCCTAAGGGTGAATTCGGTATCGGTTCGCTTACAACCAGCAACGCTCGTGCCGTTCAGGCAGTCAGACGTTGCACAGCACCGTCACGGAGCACGCCACCGCACTCAACGGGGAGCGCTTATGTACATCAGGGGCGACCACGCCGAGCTGGTCGTCGGGGGCCGCCTCGACGTCCGCAGCGCGGCGGACGCCCGTACGGCCCTGCACACGGCCGTCGACCACGGGGCCGGCGACCTGGTGCTCGACCTGTCCGGACTGGACTCGTGGGACGCCACCGGCCTCGGGGTGATCATGGGTGCGCACCGGCGGGCCGGCCGCTGCGGACGCCGCCTGGTGCTGCGCGGCGTCCCGGCCCAGATGCAGCGCCTCCTGGTGGCGACCCGGCTGCACCGGATCCTCGCCATCGAGGGCGGCATCGGCGTGGAGTCACTGCCCCGGGTGTGACGGTCGGGGGTCTTCGGGGCTTCCCGGGTGCGATGTCCCGGCCGTGACGGTGTGGTTCGGGCGGGACCGGGGCGACGGGACGGAACGGGGCGCGGAGCGCCCAACCGCACGTCGGGGGCAATCCTCACCGGACCGTGACGTCCCGGACCGCGCGGCACCCCGCCCTGTCGGAGATACTGTGCGAAGGTTTAGGGTTCGGTCGCCCGCAGCCTCGTCACACCCTCACGCGGGCCCGGACCAGAAGCGACAGCGCGCGGTGTGCGAACAGGCCGGGAGGGGCCGCAACGGCAGGGCACACGACGCTTTTGGGGGCACGAACCCATGGACCCGATCAACCCGGGACCCGAGGACCACGGCCAGGCACCGAGCCGCCGTCCGCCCCGGGAGTCCCTCACCGCCGACTTCGGCCCGGGCGCACCCGCGCTCGCCCGTACCGTGCGACTCGTCTCCGGCGACTTCCTGCTGACCGTCAACCCCGTCGACGGCAGCGAGATAGAACCCTGCCCGCCGGGTGAACAGCCCGGCCGGCCCCGCAAGCTGACCGCGGCCGAGCGCGCCGAGCGCGAGCGTGCCGCCCGGCCCCCCGTACCGCCCGGCCCGGCGCAGCCCGTGCTGTCCCTCCTGGAACGCCAGGACGAGCGTGAACGCCTGGTCCGCCTTCTCGCCCGTGGCCGCTCCGTCCGCCTCACCGGCCCCGCCGGCTCCGGCCGCACCGCCCTGCTCGACCTGGTCGCCGAGGACTGCCTCGACCTCGCCCCCGACGGTGTGGTCCGGCTCATCGGGTTCCGCCGCACCGCCGCCGAGCTGCTGCACGACCTCTGCCACGCCGTGTACGACGCCCCGCTGCACCGCCCCGGCCGGGACGAACTGCTCGGACTGGTCCGCGAGATCGGCGCGGTCGTCGTCGTGGACGACACCGAGATCGGCGGCGCCGCCCTCGACGAACTCCTCGACGCCACCCCCGAGTGCGCGTTCCTCTTCGGCGCCACCCCCGAGGTGCCCGCGCCGTCCGCCGACGCCGATGTCGAGGAGGTCTTCCTCACCGGTCTCGACCGGGCCGGCGGCGTGGAGATCCTGGAACGGGCCGTCGGCCGCGTCCTCACCGAGGAGGAGGCCAACTGGGCCGGCGACCTGTGGTTCGAGTCCGAGGGCCTGCCCCTGCGCTTCGTCCAGGCCGGCGCGCTGCTCCGGCAGCGCGACCAGTTGCGCGCGAGCACCGGCGCGGTCGACGAGTACGGCGTCTTCGAGGACGTACGGCACCCGGACGGCTCCCACGCCGACGACGAGCCCCTGGAGCCGGCCGAGGACGAGGAGGTCCCGCTGCCCTCCCTCGGCGAGGCCGCGGCCCCCGCCCCGCTGCTGGCCTCCCGGCTCAGCGCCTCCGCGCGCGCCACCCTGCGGTTCGCCGTCGCCCTCGGCGGCGAGGTGCCGCACCAGGCGCACCTGCCCGCGCTGGTCGGCGACACTCACGCGGACGCCGCGCTCGGCGAACTCGCGGCCTGCGGCCTGGTCTCCCCGGTGGGACCCCGCTACCGCCTCGCGGCGGGCGTGCAGACCCAGCTGGAGGCCGCGGGCTACGGCGACGACGTGCCCGCCCAGGCCCTCGCCGCCGCCCAGCACTACGCCTGGTGGACCGGCCACCCCTCGGTCACCCCCGAGCGGGTGTGCGCCGAGGCCGACGCGGTCCTCGCCGCGCTCGCGGTCGTGGTGCCCGACACCGCCCCGCCCGCCGAGGACGAGGAGAGCACGGCCGTACGACTGGCCCGCACGGCCGCCCCAGCGTTCGCGTCCGGACTCCACTGGGGCGCCTGGGAACGGGCGCTGCGATCCGGTACGGAGGCCTCCCGGCTGGCCGGCGAGGTACCGGAACAGGCCTACTTCCACCACGAGTTGGGCGTACTCGCACTGTGCGGCGGCCAACTCGACCGGGCCCGCGCGGAACTGGAGGCGTCCATCGGCCTGCGCGGCGCCCTCTCCGACAAGCGGGGCACCGTCGCCGGCCGCCGCGCCCTCGCCCTGGTCGCCGACCGGGCGGGCGACACACCGGGCCCCCTGGCGTTCCCGGCCGCCGAGGAAGCCCCGGAAACGTCCCACGAGGAGCCGTCCCTCCCGCGCCGGACCATCCCCGCGATCTACAACTCCGGCACCACCACGGCCGTCCGGCCCGGCGTCCCGTCCAGTTACGGCCCCCTGTACGCCGACCCGCTGATCGCCACGCAGCAACTCCCCGCCCCCCAGAGCGGCGGCACCCTGCGCCGCCTGGCCCGCCGCAACCTGGTCGCGGCCGGCTCCGGCGCCCTCCTCGCCGTGGTCCTCGGCACCGTCGTCACCCTGGGCATGACCTCCCACGACACGGACAACAACCCGGCCGACAAGGTCAACACCAACCCCACAGCAGCGGAGAACCCCCCCACGGGAGACCTGGACGCAGACCCCGGGGTGACGGCGGGCCCGCCCAAGGCGAAGTCGAGTCCGGTCACCGCGGCACCGGGCGCCACGTCGACCGCCCAGACTTCGACGTCCACTTCTTCGGCGACTCCGACGGGAGCCCACGGAACGGGCAAGAAGGGCACATCCCCCACGCCCACCACGTCATCCGTGTCGACCAAGCCGACGCCGACGAAGTCCTCCCCGAAGCCGACCAAGTCGTCCACCTCGCCGTCCCCGTCCCCGTCGGCGTCCACGTCCAGCTCTTCGTCGACGTCCCCAGGCCCGTCGGACAGCGCGTCCACCACGACTACGGCCAGCCGCTCAGCCTCCAGCGCCCCGGCGGCCGCCAGCAGCTCCGCAGTCGCCCCGACCGACTCCGACCCTGTGCTGTAGCGACACGCGACCGATCCCGCCTGGCCCCTGGCGGGGGTAGGTAGGGCCTGGTGACGGAGTGGCCGGAATTGGTGGTGGGGAGGGGGGCCCGGCGCAGCCGGGTCAGAAGAGGCGGAGTTTGTCGTCTTCGATGCCTCGGAGGGCGTCGTAGTCGAGGATCTGGCAGTTGATGCCGCGGTCGGTGGCGAGGACGCGGGCCTGGGGCTTGATCTCCTGGGCGGCGAAGACCCCCCGGACCGGGGAGAGGTGGGGGTCGCGGTTCAGCAGGTCCAGGTAGCGCGTGAGTTGCTCGACGCCGTCGATCTCGCCGCGCCGCTTGATCTCCACCGCGACCGTCCCGCCGTCGGCGTCCCGGCACAGGATGTCCACCGGCCCGATCGCGGTCATGTACTCCCGGCGGATCAGCGTGTACCCGTCGCCCAGCGTCTCGATGCGGTCGGCGAGCAGTTCCTGGAGGTGGGCCTCCACGCCGTCCTTGATCAGCCCCGGATCCACGCCGAGTTCGTGCGAGGAGTCGTGCAGGATCTCCTCCATCGTGATGATCAGTTTCTCGCCCGCCTTGTTGACGACCGTCCACACCCCCTGCTCCTCGCCGTCCCCCTCCTTCAGCGTGCAGGGCGGCGACATCCAGTTGAGGGGCTTGTAGGCCCGGTCGTCGGCGTGGATGGAGACGCTGCCGTCCGCCTTGACCAGGATCAGGCGGGGAGCCGAGGGCAGGTGGGCGGTGAGCCGGCCGGCGTAGTCCACCGAGCACCGGGCGATGACGAGACGCATGGTCGGCAACGCTACTCGAATCACGGGAGTGCACGCGATTCGCCCTCCGGTCACCCGCCCCCATCCGGCACAGCGGCCCTCGGCCCCATCCCTTTCATCCCTGGAAACTCCTGTTCATCCTTGGCCGATTGTGGGTGCAACCCGACCATTCCAAATACGCATTCTGCTGGTGTGGTCACCTACGGTTGCCTACCGTAGGAACGGGAGGTCGCGGTGCGTGTACTGAGCGTGTTCGGCATACCGAACTCCCCTTATCTGTCCGGCAACCCCTGCCCGTCGGGGGTGCGAGAGGAGAACCCATGTCGCTCGACGTCTCACCGGCCCTACTCGAACAGGCCGAGCGAGGCGAGGTCGACGACGCAGCGTTCGTCGACTGCGTCCGGACCTCCCTGCCTTACGCATGGGAGATGATCAGCTCCCTGGTGGCCCGGCTGAAGGTCGACGGCGGTCCGTTCGCCGACAACCAGACGCCGCCGCCGGACGAGCAGGCACGCGGTCAGCTGCTGCGTGCGCTCGCGAGTGACGCCATACGCGGCGCGCTGCAGCGGCACTTCGGAGTGCGGCTGGCCTTCCAGAACTGCCACCGGGTGGCCGTGTTCCCGCAGGACCCCTCGGTGGACGAGACGCTGGCCCGCTTCACCTCGGCGCGCAACCAGTTGCTGAACCAGTCGCCGGAGCTCCGGGACTGCTGACGCTCGGCCCCGGTTCAGCCACAGTGAGCCGATGGCTTGCCGCTCCTCGGGGGAGGTGCATCACACGCGGGGCGGCAAGCACCCCTGGCGAGGCCCGCACGGGTCCGCACGGACCCGGCCCACAGGGCCGCGTTCAGCCCAGGTGCGGGAGGACCTCGGCACCCAGGCGCCGTACGTTCTCCTCCGTCGCGGCCAGGTCGCCCGAGCCCTCGACGAGCAGCGCGAAACGGGAGATGCCGGTGCGCTCGGAGGTCGCCGCGAGCCGGTCGGCGCACAGCCGCGGAGTGCCCACCGGGTGCAGCCCGCAGAGCAGTTCGGTGTAGGCGTGCGGATCGCGCATCGAACGCTTCCGGCCGTCCACCGTCACATGCGCGTCCAGACCCTGTTTCAGCCAACCCGGCATCGCCTTCAGCAGCGTCTCCGCCGCGTCCGTGCGCCGGTCCGCGATCTGGCAGACCCCCGCCGAGACATGAGCCGCCCCCGCGATCTCCTCGGCGGACCGGCCGGCCGCCCGCGCCGAGCGCCGCCACAGGGCGACCATCTCGGCCTTCTCCTCGTCTCCGACGTGCATCCCCAGCAGCATCGGCAGCCCGCGCTCGGCGGCCAGCCGTACGCTCGCCGGTGAGGTGCAGGCGACGACGACCTCCGGCCCGGGGGCCTCCGCCAGGGACTCCGACGGACGGGGCACCACGGGCACCTCGCGGAAGGCGAACCGCTCGCCCGCCGCCGACACCGACGGCTCCCGCAGCCAGCGCACCAGCAGATCGAGTGATTCCGGGAAGCCGCGCTCGTACGCCTCCAGGCCCGCGCCGAACACCTCCAGGTCCACCCACGGGCCGCCGCGCCCCACGCCCAGCGTGAACCGGCCGCCGCTCGTCAGGTGCAGCAGCGCGGCCTGTTCGCCGAGCGCCACTGGGTGGGCGGTCGGCAGCACGCTGACCGCCGTGCCGACCCGGATGCGGCGGGTGCGGCCGAGCAGTAACGCGGCCAGGGTGACCGCGGACGGACATGTGCCGTACGGCACGAAGTGGTGCTCGGCCAGCCATACTGTGTCCAGCCCGGCCTCCTCGGAGACCTCGGCCGCACGGACCGCCCGGTGCAGCGCCTCCCCGGGACCCTGGCCCGGGAACTGGGCCGCCAGCACAAAACTTCCTACGCGCATCGCTCTTCCTGCTTCCTCGGCTCCGACCCGGAGCTCCCCCACCCGGCATAACCGTCTGACACGTGCCCAGGACACGGCCTGGCGGAGTAATTTGCGGATTGTCTGCAGAATGGGTCGTCCGGGAGGGGGACTTGTACCGCTTGGTGTGCACGCGTACCCCTCAGAGCGCCGCGTAGGCTGGAGGCGGCCCGTGCTTCCTGTATAGCCCCGAGAGGTGTCCCGTGTCCCCGCGTCGCAACCGACCGAAGGCAGCCGGCGCGTCCGGCCGGAGCGCCGAGGACGAGGGCACCGGCCGGTACGGCGGCTGGCAGACCACGGAGAGCTGGCAGGGCGAGGAGTGGAGCGTGCGCCAGGTCGCGGGCGCGAGCACGCAGGGCAAGACCTACCGCTGCCCGGGCTGCGACCAGGTGATCCCGTCCGGCGTCCCGCACGTGGTGGCGTGGCCGGAACACGCGGGCGTCGACGACCGCCGGCACTGGCACAAGGCGTGCTGGAACGCGAAGGACCGCCGCACCACGCGGGCGCAGCGGTCCCGTAACGCGCCGAGGTTCTGAGGGCAGCCCAGGTACTAGACGTCCCGGCTCTGCAGCAGCGCGAAGGCGCCGCCGAACGCCACGGCCGTGATGACCAGGATGATCCACAGCGGATCCCAGCCGGACGGCCCGGAATCGCTGAGCGAGCTGCCGTAGAAGGTGCCGAGCTGGGTGGGGATCGAGTACTCCAGCAGGAACTGGCGCACCTTCTCCAGCGAGGACGCGAACATGAACAGCGCGATCACCAGCGGGGCCAGCACCAATCCGATCATGATGGTGATGGCGCCGGCCGAGTGCCGGATCATCGAGCCGACGAGCAGCGAGAGCAGTCCGAGTAGCGCGATGTAGAGGCTGACGCCGACCGTGCCCTTCAGCCACTCGCCGCCGGACGGGGTGCGCGCGCCGGCGTGACCGTCCAGCAGGGCGGTCTGCATCATCGCCACGAGGGTGGAGGCGACGAGCGTCACCACGAACGCGACGACGAAGAACACGATGGCCTTGGCGGCGAGCACCCGGCCCCGGCTCGGGCACGCGGTCATCGTCGTACGGATCATTCCGGTGCCGTACTCGGACGCCGTGGTGAGCACGCCGAGCGTGATGATGCAGATGCTGCCGAGCAGCAGGCCGAAGAAGCCCAGGGTCAGCGGGTTCTCGCCGTTCATGTCACCGGAGCTGCTGACCGCGAGGCCGGCCATCAGGCCGATGCCGAGGACCAGGACGACGAACACGCCGAGCGTCCACATCGTCGACCGCACCGACTTGATCTTCGTCCACTCGGAGACCAGCGCGTGCCCGAGGTGGGTGCGCACGACCGGGATCGGCGAGGTGTAGCCGGGGTACGTCCCGCCGGGCGCCGCCTGCCAGTCGGGCGCGGCGGCCGGGGCCTGCGGCATCGGGGGCTGGTGGGTGCTCATCGGGCGTCCTCGGGCTCGGTCGGTTCGGCGGCGGAAGAGGCGGCGGAGGCGGCGGGGGCAGCGGGGGTGGCGGAGGCGGCGGGGCCCTCTGCGGGGGGCGCGGCGGGTGCGACGGCGGGCTGGGCCGGCGCGGCGGGAGCCGCCGTCGCGGCCGGGGCCGCCGGGGCGGCCGCGGGCGGCTGCGGCGCCGAACCGGGCGCCTGCGGGGCCGCGTACGGGTTCGGCGCCCCGGCGGCGGGTGCCCCGGCGGGGGCGGTGCCGGGGGTGCCGTAGGGGTTCGGGACCGCGGGTGCGGGCTGAGCGCCGTACGGACCCGCGGGCGGGCCCTGCATCGCGAACGGCCGGCCGCCCTGCTGGGGCGGCGGCGGGGCGTACCAGCCGGGCTGGCCCTGGCCGGGAACCGGCATGGGCGGCTGCGCACCGGGCGGCAGCGGCTGCTGGAGGCCGGTGCGCTGGTCGATCGTCGAGCGGTAGTCGACGGCGCCCTGCGTCATCCGCATGTACGCCTCCTCCAGCGAGGCCTGGTGCGGGGACAGCTCCCACAGCCGTACGCCGGACTCGTGCGCGAGGTCGCTGATGCGGGGGAGCGGCAGCCCGGTGACCCGGAGACCGCCGTCCTGCTCGGGCAGCACGTGGCCGCCGGCCTCGGTCAGCGTGGAGGTGAGCTTCTCGCGCAGCTGCGGCTCGCCGTCGGGCGTGCGGACGCGCGCGAAGTCGGCGGAGTTGGCCGAGATGAAGTCGGTGACGCTCATGTCGGCGAGCAGCTGGCCGCGCCCGATGACGATGAGGTGGTCGGCGGTCAGCGCCATCTCGCTCATCAGGTGGGAGGAGACGAAGACCGTACGGCCCTCCGCCGCGAGCGCCTTCATCAGGTTGCGCACCCAGAGGATGCCCTCGGGGTCGAGGCCGTTGACCGGCTCGTCGAAGAGCAGCACCTGGGGGTCGCCGAGCAGCGCGGCGGCGATGCCGAGGCGCTGTCCCATGCCGAGCGAGAAGCCCTTGGAGCGCTTCCTCGCCACCTCCTGCAGGCCGACCACGCCGAGCACCTCGTCCACCCGCCGGGCCGGGATGCCGGACAGCTGGGCGAGGCTGAGCAGGTGGTTGCGCGCGGCCCGGCCGCCGTGCACGGCCTTGGCGTCGAGCAGGGCGCCGACCTGGCGGGGGGCGTTGGGCAGCTTGCGGTACGGGTAGCCGCCGATGGTCACGCCGCCGGACGTCGGGTTGTCCAGCCCGAGGATCATCCGCATGGTGGTCGACTTGCCCGAGCCGTTGGGGCCGAGGAAGCCGGTCACGGCGCCGGGACGCACCTGGAAGGAAAGGTTGTACACGGCGGTCTTGTCGCCGTATCGCTTGGTCAGGCCGACAGCCTCGATCATGCTCCGGATCCCATCGGACGGTACCCCTGAAAATTTCGGACAGCGGGGCACACGCCCCCGTAAGGGTTAGGAGGATATCGGGGCACTGACGGTTCCGCCCAAAAGAAAGTAAAGCCAGAGCATCACCGAGCGTCAGCGGCCGGCTCACTGGGCGTCGCGGTGCCGCAGCAGGAGGTACCCGCCGGCGACCGCCGCGACCACCCAGAGCAGCATGATGCCGAGCCCGCCCCAGGGGCCGTAGGGCGTGCTGTCGCCGATGCGCGGGACGACCCGCATGATGCGGCTGCCGGCCTGGTCCGGCAGGTACTGGCCGACCTTCTTCGTCGCGGAGACGTTGCCGAGGATGTTGGAGATCAGGAAGAAGAACGGCATCAGGATGCCGAGCGACAGCATCGGTGAGCGCAGCATGGTGGCGACGCCCATCGAGAACACCGCGATCAGCGTCATGTACAGCCCGCCGCCGAAGACCGCGCGCAGCACGCCCGGGTCGCCGAGGTGGGCCCGGTGGGTGCCGAGCATGGCCTGGCCGAGGAAGAACGTGGCGAAGCTGGTGGCCATGCCGACGACCAGCACCAGTGCGGCGGCCACCGCGAGCTTGCTGAACAGGAACGTGCCGCGCCTCGGCACGGCGGCCAGCGAGGTGCGGATCATGCCGGTGCTGTACTCGTTCGACACCACCAGCACCCCGAAGACGATCATCGCGAGCTGGCCGAGCGTCATCCCGGCGAAGCTGATGAACGTCGGGTCGAAGGAGAGCCGCTCGTTCTCGGGCATCGAGTCGAATTGGTGGTTGGACAGCGCGGAGATGAGCATCCCGAGCGCGATGGTGACGACCACCGCGAGTCCCAGTGTCCACACCGTGGACGCCACGGACCGGATCTTGGTCCACTCCGAGCGGATGACCTGGACGACCACCATGGCCTACGCCCCCTTCCAGTCGGCGCCCCAGTCCCGTGGGACGGGAGTGTCCCCGGTGTGCGCGTGGTACTCCACCGACTCCGCCGTCAGCCGCATGAACGCCTCCTCCAGCGAAGCCTGCTGCGGGCTCAGTTCGTGCAGCACGATCCCGTGCCGGGCCGCGAGCTCGCCGATCCGCTCGGCCTCCTTGCCGCCCTCCACCTCCAGCGTCCCGCCGCCCGCCTCGACGACGGTGATTCCTTCCTCGTGCAGCACGTCGAGCAGCCGCTCGCGCTGCGGGCTGCGGACCCGGGCGTACGACCGTGAGTTCTGCCGGATGAACTCCGCCATGGAGGTGTCGGCGAGCAGCCTGCCCTGACCGATGACGACCAGGTGGTCGGCGGTCAGCGCCATCTCGCTCATCAGATGGCTGGAGACGAACACCGTCCGCCCCTGCGCGGCCAGCGATTTCATCAGGTTCCGGATCCAGTGGATGCCCTCGGGGTCGAGCCCGTTGACCGGCTCGTCGAACATCAGGATCCGCGGGTCGCCCAGCAGCGCGGCGGCGATCCCGAGCCGCTGCCCCATGCCCAGCGAGAACCCCTTGGCCTTCTTCCGGGCCACCCCGGTCAGACCGACCGTGTCCAGCACCTCGTCCACCCGGCGCCGGGGGATGCCGTTGCTCTGCGCGAGGCACAGCAGGTGGTTGAAGGCACTGCGGCCACCGTGCACCCCCTTCGCCTCCAGCAGGGCCCCGATGTACGTCAGCGGGTCCCGCAGCTCCTCGTAGTGCCGGCCGTCGATCCGCACGTCCCCGGCCGTCGGCCGGTCCAGCCCCAGGATCATCCGCATCGTCGTGGACTTCCCGGCACCGTTGGGCCCCAGGAACCCCGTCACGATCCCCGGCCGCACAGCGAAACTCAGCCCGTCGACCGCCACCTTCTCGCCATACCGCTTGCTCAGCCCCACCAGCTCGATCATGCGGCCACGCTAAAACGGCAAAAAGCCCCCTGCCACTGGAGAACAGGGGGCTGTATCGATGCTCAGCTTCAAAGCACCCGAAGGGAAACGCGCCCCAAAGGGGCGCGGGGCTGTGTCGATATGCGGCTCCGCCGCGCGGGCGCGACCAGCACCGCCGACTTGGAAGCACCGCGGACGGACCGCGCCCCAAAGGGGCGCGGGGAACTGCGCGACCAGCCACAGCGGACCGGCAGCTCCCCGCGAACCCTCGAACCGCAGAGCCCGCGGCTAGCGAGACTGCTGTGCCGGAACACCCCGGGAAACCGGCTCGTCCTCGACCGGCGAGCCGGCGGCGGCCACAGCCGCCCCCGTCAGCGTCGCCAGCATCTCCCGCACATTCGTCAGCTGCGCGTTGATCGAGTCGCGCCGGTTGGTCAGCGCGGCCAGCTCCCGCTCGGATTCCGAGCGGATCCGGTCGGCCTTGGCGTTCGCGTCGGCCACGATGTCCTCGGCCTGGCGCTGAGCCGTCTCCACCGTCTGGCGGGCGCGGCGCTCGGCGTCCGTGCGCAGCTTCTCCGCCTCCAGGCGCAGCTGCTCCGCCCGGTGCTCGATCTCCGCGAGCCGCTTCTCGGCCTTCTGCTGACGCGAGGCCAGGTCGCGCTCGGACTGCTCGCGGCGCTTGGCGAGGTTCGTCTCGAAGTCGGCGGCGGCCTGCGCGGCCTTGGCGCGGGTCTCCTCGAAGAGGGCGTCCGCCTCCTCGCGCTTGGACTGCGCGTCCTTCTGCGCCTCGGAGCGCAGCTGGGCCGCCTCGCCCTTGGCCTTCTCGACGATCCGGACGCCCTCGTCCTCGGCCTTGGCCTTGCGCTCCGCGGCGAACGACTCCGCGTCGTTGCGGACCTGCTGGGCCGACGACTCGGCGAGCTCACGGTGCTGCTCGGCCGCGCGCCGGGCCTCCTCGCGCAGGTCCTTGGCCTCTTCCTCGGCCAGGCGCAGGATCTTCTCGACCCGCGCGCCGAGACCCGCGTACGACGGCTCGGCGTCGGTGACCTGGGCCTGGGCGTTCTGCGTTTCGAGGTGGAGCTCCTCGATGCGCTTCTCCAGAGCGGTGATGCGGGCGAGAGCGCTGTCACGGTCGGAGACGAGCTTGGAGATACGTTCGTCCACCTGAGCGCGGTCGTACCCACGCCGCACAAGCTCGAAGCCGTAGGGGGAAGTGTCGCTCATGGGGTTCCTGTCGAATGAGACCGGTGAGGTGATAGGTGGAATCCTAGGGGCCGAAGCGGTGTGTCATCGAGCGGATACGTGTTTGATCTGGAGAATGACACCTCTTTTGAGTGGCTGACGGTCGGAGGGCTTGCCAAGACGACCCGGGCAAAGCCCCCAGAACACACCGGAACGAACCTCCAGGGCTAGCCCTCTGACGACTTGCCACCCGATCGAGGGGGTCCGACGGTGGCGCCCGCCTTGACCCCGCCGTCCTTGCCCGAGGCCGGGGCCTCCAGGGAGCCCAACGCCTCCAGGACGTCCTGGACACGGGAGATCTCGGCGTTGATGTCCTCGCGCCGGCGCACCAGCGTCTCCAGCTCGCGCTTGCCCTCCTCGACCGTGGCCCGGGCCTCGCGGATCGCCTCGGCCCTCAGCTCCTCGGCCTCCCGGACCAGCGTGGCCTTCTTCTGCTCGGCCTCCTTCAGCAGGCCCTCCGCCTTCTTCACGGCGGCGATGCGCACCTTGCCGGCCTCGGAGTTGGCCTCCGACAGCAGCTCCTTGGCCTTCGCCTGCGCCTTGGCCAGCTGCTCCTCGGACGCCTTGATCAGCGCGTCGCAGCGGTCGCCGGTGGACTTCATCGTCTCGGCGGCCTCGCGGCGCGCCCGCTCGTGCAGCTCCTCGATCTCGGAGGTGATGCGGTCGCGCAGCTCCTCCGCGCGCTCCCTTATGGCCGTCGCGTCCCGGCGGGCGCCGACCAGCAGCTCGTCCGCGTCCGTACGGGCCTTCTCCACCCGGGAGTTGCCCTCGACCGTCGCCTCCGAGACGATCCGCTCGGCCTCGCTGCGGGCCGCGCCGACCATGGTGTCGGCCTGCGACTCGGCGTCCGCGGTGGTCTTCAGCGCCTGCTTCTGCGCCTCGGTGAGCAGCTTGTCCGCCTCGGCGGCCGTCTCGTTGATGAGCGTGTCGACCTGCTCGGCCGCCTCCGAGCGCCGCTTGTTGGCGTCCTTGCGGGCCTCGTCCAGGGTCCGCTCGGCCTCCTGGCGCGCGGTGCCGACCAGCCGTTCGGCCTCCGCCTCCGCGTCCGCCCGCAGGCGCTCGGCATCGGCGCGCAGCCGCTCCGCGTGCTGCTGCGCGGACCCGACCGTCTCGGCGGCCTCGGCGCGCAGCCGCTCCGCGTCGCCGCTCGCGTCCGCCAGCACCTGCTCGGCCGCCGCGACCGACTCGGCCCGCACCCGGTCCGCCTCGGCGAGGGTCTCGGCGCGCACCCGCTCGGCCTCGGTGAGGGCCTCCGTGCGGACCCGGTCGGCCTCCGCGACGGTCTCCGACTGGAGCCGCTCGGCCTCCGTGAGCGCCTCGGTGCGCACCCGGTCGGCCTCCGCGGCCGTCTCGGTGCCCAGCCGCTCGGCCTCGCTGCGGGCCTCGGTGATGAGGGTGTCCGCCTGCGTCGCCGCGTCCGACCGGATCCGGTTCGCGTCCTCGCGGGCGTCCGCCCGGGTGCGGGACGCCGCCTGCTCGGCCTCGGCGAGCGCGTCGGACGCCTCCGTGCGCACCCGCTGGGAGTACTCCGACGACTCGGCGCGCAGCCGCTCGGACTCGGCGATCGCGTCCGCCGTCGTCCGCTCGGCGAGCGCCTTCGCCGCCTCGGTCTCCTCGTGCGCCTCGCGCCGCAGCCGCGAGGCGTCCTCGCTCGCCCGCTCCCGCTCGGCGTAGGCGTCGGCGCGGACCCGGTCCGCCTCCTCCTCGGCCTCCCGCCGGGTGCGGTCCGCCGCGTGCTCGGCGGCCGAGCGCAGCCCGGCGATCTCCTCCTGCGCCTGCTCGTGCAGCCCGGCGACGGAGTCCCGTACCTGCTGGGCGTGCTGTTCGGCGGCCGACACCATCTCGCCGGCCCGCCGGTCGGCCTCCTCGACCAGCCGGGTCGCCTCGGCCTGCGCCTCCTCCACGCGCCTGCGCGCGGAGGCCAGCAGTTCCTCGCTCTGCTCGCGGGCCCGCCGGCGCTCCTCCTCGGCCTCCTCGCGGGCGGCACCGAGGAGCTCCTCGGCCTCGCGGCGGCGCCGTACGGCCTCCTCCTGCGCGGCGGCCAGCGTCTCGGACGCCTCCGTGCCCAGCCGCTCCGCGGCGGCCTGCGCTTCGGCGCGGACCCGGTCGGCGCTGTCCTGGGCCTCCGTCTTCAGCCGCTCGGCCTCGGCGGCGGCCTCGGAACGCAGCCGTACGGCCACGTTCTCGCCCTCGGCCCGCGAGGCGGACGCGTCCGCGGCGGCCTCGGTGCGCAGCCGCTCCGCCTCGGCCTCGGCCTGCTGCTGGAGCGTACGGATCCGGTCGGCGGCCTCCGTGCGCAGGCGCTCGGCCTCCTCGCCGGCCTCCCGGCGGATCCGGGACGCCTCCTCGCGGGCCTCGGTGAGGGCCTGCTCGGCGGACGCGAGGCGTTCCTCGGCGTCCGTGTGCAGCCGGGTCAGCTCCTCGGCGGCCTCCGCCCGGCGCGCCTCGACGGCCCGCTCGGTCTCCTCGCGAAGCTCGCGCGCGGCCCGCTCGGCGTCCGCCGTCAGCGCCTCGGACTGCTCTGCGGCCTCGGCGCGCAGCCGCTCGGCCTCCTTGCGGGTGCGCTCCAGGGTCTCCTCGGCCTGCCGGCGCAGCGCGGTCGCCCGCTCGATGGCCTCGGTGCGGACCTTCTCGCTGTCCGCCGTCGCGGTCTGCCGCAGCTCGTCGGCGTCCGCCTTGGCCTTGGCGAGCAGCTCCTCGGCGGAGCCGGCCGCCTCCTCGATCTGCGCCACCGCCTCCCGGCGGGCCTCGGCGCGGATCGACTCGCCCTCGGCGACCGCGTCGGCGCGCAGCTGCTCGGCCTCGCCGCGCAGCCGGCGCGCCTCCTCCTGCAGCTCGACCGTCTTGGCGCGGTACTCCTTGGTGTCGTCCTTCGCCGCGCCCTTGAGCTCCTCGGCGATGTCATGCGCCTCGGCGCGCAGCCGGTCCGCCTCGGCCTCGGCCTCGGTGCGGATCCGCTCGGCCTCCTCGGCGGCGGCCTTCGTGGTCTTCTTCGCGTCCTCGGCGGCCTTGTCGAGGACGTCCTCGGCGGTCTTCGCCGCCTTCGACAGCTGGGTGGCCGCCTCCTCGGCGGTGATGCCGCGGGCCTTCTCGGCGGCCTCGGTGACGATCTTCTCGGCCTCGGCGCGGGCGTCGGCGACCAGCTGCTCGGCGTCCGCCTTGGTGGCCTCCGCCTCCTTGGTGGCCTCGCCGACCAGCCGTGCCACCTGCTCCTTGGCGGTACGCGTGCGGGTCTCGTTGGCGGCCTCGGCGCTCGACAGCGCCTTCGCCGCGGCCTCCTCGGCCTCCTTGACCAGCTTCTCCGCCGCGGCCTGCGCCTTGCGCAGCGCCTCGTCGGCGTCCGCCATGCGCTGCTCGGCGGCCCGGCTCAGCTCGCCGGCCTGCCTGCGGGCCGCGTCCGACTCGCCGGCCGCGTCCGTGCGCAGCTGCTCGGCGTGGTCGGTGGCCTCCTGCGCCTGCGTCGAGGCGGCGTTCAGCAGCCGCTCGGAGTCCGTGCGGGCCCGGCGCAGCAGCTGCTCGGCCTCCGCGCGGGCCGCCTCGGCGTCGCTCTGCAGCCGCTCGCGGGCCTCCCGGGTCAGCCGCTCGGCCTCCGCGCGGGCGGCGGCCAGCGCCTGCTCCGCCTCGGCACGGGACTCCTCCAGCAGCCGGCGGGCCTGCTGCTCGGAACGCGAGCGCACCTGCTCGGCCCAGGTCACGTTCTCGTTGACGTGCGACTCGACGGTCTGCCGGCGCTCGGCCAGCTCCTGGTCGAGCTGCTGGCGCCGGCTCACCGCCTCCTGGTGCAGCTCCGCCTGGAGCCGGGCCGCCTGCTCGGCGTGCTCCTGGAGGATGCGCTGGGTCTGCGCGCGGGCCTGGCTCAGCTCCCGCTCGGCGTCCTGACGCAGCTGGTCGGCCTGCATCTGGGCGTTGCGCAGCAACTGCTCGGCCTGGTAGCCGATGTCACCGCCGTCGTAGGCGGGCCGGGTCATGAGGGTGCGGCGCGCCTCGTGCAGCTTGGCGCGCAGCACCTCGACCTGGTAGCCGAGGTCATCGGCGTGCTGGATCGCCTTCTCCCGCTCGGTCCTCAGCCGCTTCATCTCGGCCTCGAACCGAGAGAGGTGGTCGACGTCAGCCGCCGGCTCTCGCTCCTGGCTCTCGTAGCCCCGCACTGCGCGGTCCCATCCGTCCCCTGGTCAGCTTCTCCAACGAGCTCCGTCCATCGGCCGAACGGTGCCCCCGGGGAAATGGTGTCAGATCAACGGCGGAGCACGGGCTGCCGCCCCGACGCTCGTCCCCCGAAACCCGGACCCCGGCCTGGTCCCGCCGCCACGACGACAGGACGCGGTCGCCCCGGTTCAGGGACGACCGCCCCCAACCCTACCGGCCCCTATGTACGAGGGTCAGTGCTCAGGCGACTCAACCGGGGCCGAAGTGACCAGTTCTGTCAGCACACCATGGCAGTCCTTGGGGTGCAGGAAGGTGATCCGCGACCCCATGGAGCCGATCCGTGGCTCCTCGTAGAGCACCCGGACACCCTTCTCACGGATGCCGGCGGCGTCCTGGCCGACGTCTGCGGTGCCGAAGGCGATGTGGTGGACGCCCTCCCCGTTCTTCGCGAGCCACTTGCCGACTGCGGAGTCCTCGCGGGTCGGTTCCAGCAGCTGAAGGTAGGAGGCGCCGCCGTCGGACGTCTCGTTGATCTTGAGCATGGCCTCGCGCACGCCCTGTTCCTCGTTGACCTCGGTGTGGAACACCTCGAAGCCGTACGTGGCCTTGTAGAACTCGACGGTCGCGTCGAGGTCGTGACAGGCGATCCCGATGTGGTCGATTCGCGTCAGCATGGAATCAGTGGAGCGCTCCGGAGGTGGTTACGCAACGTGCGCGCGATCACACCCGCGTGCCGGTGACGGCACGGAGTGCCACTCAGTACATTCGATGTAAACCCTCGTTCACTCCTCGGCCGGGCAGGCCGGTAAGGGGATCGCAGCTCATGTCTTCTGGAACTCCCGGTACGACCAGCTCGGTGATCGTCGCGGGCGCGCGCACGCCCATGGGCCGTTTGCTCGGCTCCCTCAAGTCCTTCTCCGGAGCCGACCTCGGCGGCTTCGCGATCAAGGCCGCCCTCGACCGTGCGGGGATCGGCGGCGACCAGGTGCAGTACGTGATCATGGGCCAGGTCCTCCAGGCCGGCGCCGGCCAGATCCCGGCCCGCCAGGCGGCGGTCAAGGCCGGCATCCCGATGAACGTCCCGGCGCTCACCATCAACAAGGTGTGCCTCTCCGGCCTCGACGCCATCGCGCTCGCCGACCAGCTGATCCGCGCCGGCGAGTTCGACATCGTCGTCGCCGGCGGCCAGGAGTCCATGACCAACGCCCCGCACCTGCTCCCGAAGTCCCGCGAGGGCTTCAAGTACGGCGCGGTCGAGATGCTCGACGCGATGGCCTACGACGGCCTCACCGACTCCTTCGAGGGCATCGCCATGGGCGAGTCCACGGAGAAGCACAACACCCGCCTCGGCATTCAGCGCCCCGAGCAGGACGAGATCGCCGCCCTGTCCCACCAGCGGGCCGCCGCCGCGCAGAAGAACGGCGTCTTCGAGGCCGAGATCACCCCGGTCGAGATCCCGCAGCGCAAGGGCGAGCCCGTCCTGTTCAGCAAGGACGAGGGCATCCGCGGCGACACCACGGCCGAGTCCCTCGGCAAGTTGCGCCCGGCCTTCACCAAGGACGGCACGATCACCGCGGGCACCTCCTCGCAGATCTCCGACGGCGCCGCCGCCGTCGTCGTGATGAGCAAGGCCAAGGCGGAGGAGCTGGGCCTGACCTGGCTCGCCGAGATCGGCGCCCACGGCAACGTGGCCGGCCCGGACAACAGCCTGCAGTCCCAGCCGTCCAACGCCATCCGGCACGCGCTGAAGAAGGACGGCCTGGAGGTCTCCGACCTCGACCTGATCGAGATCAACGAGGCGTTCGCCGCGGTCGCCGTCCAGTCAATGAAGGACCTGGGCGTGTCCACGGAAAAGGTGAACGTCAACGGCGGTGCCATCGCCCTGGGCCACCCGATCGGCATGTCCGGCGCGCGGCTCGTGCTCCACTTGGCGCTGGAGCTGAAGCGGCGCGGCGGCGGGGTCGGCGCGGCCGCCCTGTGCGGCGGCGGCGGCCAGGGCGACGCCCTGATCGTCCGGGTCCCGAAGGCCTGAGCTGTTTCTGTTTGTCTGTCGGTGAACGTGAACGGAGCCGTGTGATGCAGGACGTCTCCTCTCTGGTGGCCCAGGCCAGGGACGGCAGGCCGCGGGCCGTGGCCCGGCTGATCTCCCTGGTGGAGGGGGCGTCCCCGCAGCTCAGGGAGGTCATGGCGGCGCTGGCCCCGCTCACGGGCAACGCCTACGTGGTCGGTCTGACCGGCTCGCCGGGCGTCGGCAAGTCGACGTCGACCTCCGCGCTCGTCACGGCGTACCGCAAGCAGGGCAAGCGGGTCGGCGTCCTGGCCGTCGACCCGTCCTCGCCCTTCTCCGGCGGCGCCCTGCTCGGCGACCGGGTCCGGATGTCCGACCACGCCTCCGACCCCGGGGTCTACATCCGCTCGATGGCGACCCGGGGCCACCTCGGCGGCCTCGCCTGGGCCGCCCCGCAGGCGATCCGCGTCCTGGACGCGGCGGGCTGCGACGTGATCCTGGTCGAGACGGTCGGCGTCGGCCAGTCCGAGGTGGAGATCGCCTCCCAGGCCGACACCGCCGTCGTCCTCCTCGCTCCGGGCATGGGCGACGGCATCCAGGCGGCCAAGGCCGGCATCCTGGAGATCGGCGACGTGTACGTCGTCAACAAGGCCGACCGGGACGGGGCGGACGCCACGGCCCGCGAACTCAACCACATGCTCGGCCTGGGCGAGGCCCGCGGCCCCGGCGACTGGCGCCCCCCGATCGTCAAGACGGTCGCCGCCCGCGCCGAGGGCGTCGACGAGGTGGTCGAGGCCCTCGAAAAACACCGCGCCTGGATGGAGGAGCGTGGCGTCCTCGCGGAACGCCGCCTCTCCCGCGCCTCCCACGAGGTCGAGACGATCGCCGTCACCGCCCTGCGCGAACGCATCGGCGACCTCCACGGCGACCGCCACCTCGGCACCCTCGCCGAACGCATCGTCGCCGGCGAACTGGACCCGTACAGCGCGGCAGACGAACTGGTCACGGGCCTGACGAAGGGCTGAGGAGCGCTGTTGAGCGCCGGAGCCGGGCCGGTCCGGGGTCGTCGGGGCCGAGGGCCGGCGAAAGGCTGATCCGGCTCGTACGTCCCGGGACCGGGCAACCCGGGGGCCGGTACCCGCGGGGCTGGTGAGGCCGCGGGCCTGACGAAGGGCTGAGGGACGCTGCCGCGCGCCGGGGCCGGGCCGGGGTCGGCGGAGGGCTGATCCGGCTCGTACGTCTCCGGGCCGGGCAACCCCGAGGGCGGCACCGGCGGAGGCTGGTGAGGGGGTGGGCCTGACGAAGGGCTGACGGGGCTGGGCGCCTCGGGCCGGCGGATCCGCGGGGGCCGGCGGGCGCGAGGCCCGGGGGAGGACCGACCGGCTCGGCCTGTCGGGGGTCGGCGGGGCCGCGGGGCCTGGTGGAGGGCCGTCCGGCCGGGCTGGTCCGGGGACGGCGGAGTAGGGGGCCTGGCGATGGGCTGGGCCGAAGCTGGGCAATCTTGGGGCTGACGGGGCTGGGCGCCTCGGGCCGGCGGATCCGCGGGGGCCGGCGGGCGCGAGGCCCGGGGGAGGACCGACCGGCTCGGCCTGTCGGGGGTCGGCGGGGCCGCGGGGCCTGGTGGAGGGCTGACCGGCCGGGCTGGTCCGGGGACGGCGGAGTAGGGGGCCTGGCGATGGGCTGGGCCGAAGCTGGGCAATCTTGGGGCTGGCGGAGTCACGAACCTTGTGAAGGGCCGGTCCGGGGCCGGTTCGGCGCGGGCCTGGCGAGGGGGCGACCGGGCTCGTGAGTCTCGGGGCTGGGCAAGCCCGGGGCCGGGCCGGTACCTTGATCCGCATGTTCCTCTCTCTGGCATAGAGCGCGCACCCCGCGCCCGCGTACGCGGCCGACGCAGCACCGTCGGCCGGCGCGGCGCTTCGGTGTCCCCTCTCCCTGCCTCCCGTGAGGAACCCAGCCCATGTCCGCGCCCACCGCGCAGCACTCTGCCCTGCCCCCGCGGCCCTCGTACGGCGCCGTCCTGCGCGTCCCGTACGTCCGCCGCGCCTTCACGGCCGCTCTGACCGCCCGCCTCTCCTACGGCACCGTCTCCCTCGCCCTGCTGCTGTCCGTCACCCGGGCCACCGGCTCGTACGCCGTCTCCGGGGCCGTCCTGTCCCTCTTCGGCGCCGCGTCGGTCCTCCTGATGCCCCTACGGGCCTCCCTGATCGACCGTCACGGCGCACGCCGCGCCCTGCGCCCCATGGCGACCCTCTACGGCGCCCTGCTGTGCACGCTGGCCGCCCTGACCTGGCGGCAGGGCGCACCGTCCGCACTCATCGCCACGGCGGCGGCCCTCGCGGGCGCCTGCACGCCCCCGCTCGGCCCGACCATGCGCGCCCTGTGGAGCGAACTCGTCGAGGACCGGGCCCTGTTGCAGCGCGCCTACAGCCTCGACGGTGTCGCCGAGGAACTGCTGTACGTCTCCGGACCGGCCCTGATCGGCGTCCTGGCCGGGTTCACGCGTCCCGCCGCCGGCCTCCTGCTCAGCGCCCTGCTGATCGTCGCCGGTACCTGGGCCTTCACCGCCTCGCCCGCGCTGCCGGGCCCCCGCCCGCGGCAGCGGACCGCCCGCCCCTCCGGCGTCGTACGGGGACTCCTCGCCCCGGTCGCGGTCGCCGCGGGAGTCGGCCTGTCCCTGAGCGGCCTCGACCTCCTGGTGATGGCCTTCACCGCCCAACACGCCTACGACCCCGCGCTCGTGCCCTGGGTCCTGGGCGCCCTCTCGGCGGGCAGCGCGGTGGGCGGCCTGCTGAACGGGGCCGTGCCCTGGCGCATGCCGGCCCGCACCCGCCTGTGCCGCTTCGCCGTCGCCCTCGGCCTCGTCATCGCCGCGGCCGCCCTCGCCCCCGACCTGTGGACCCTCACGGCGGCCGTCACCCTCGCCGGCGCCTTCATCGCCCCTTCCCTGACGACCGCCTACCTCCTCGCCGACGAACTCGCCCCCACCGACGCCCGCACCCGCGCCGGCGCCTGGGTGAACGCGGCCGTCAACGCGGGCAGCTCCACCGGCGCCCTCCTGACCGGCCTCCTGATCGGCGCCGTCCCCCTCGGCATCTGCTTCCTGCTGGCCGGAGGGGTGGCCATCGCGTCGGCGTTCGCGGCGGGACCTCGGCGCCGCCGTCCAAGCCGGCGTTGAGCGGTCGGCCGTAGGAGGGTTGGCAGGTTTGGGCTGCCCGTGACCTCGATACAGTCTGGTCAAGGACTTCCGGGGCGGCCCAAAACTGCCAATCCCATGCCGTGTAGAGGCCCACGATCGCCCGCGCCGGCGAGAGAGCCCGAACCGCTCGCCATGCCTGCACAGCGGCGGAGGCAGCCCGCCCACCGGTCGCCCCGGCGGCTTCTACCGCCGCAGGTCCCGGAACGCGTCCAGCTTGACCGCACGGCACAACGGGGGAAGGAGCTGAGCCGGCTGCCCGCGAACCTGCGGGATGCCCTGGATCACATGCGGGGCCTGATCGCCGAGGACCCCTGCACGATCTGAGGCAACGCTCCGCGGGACCGGGTGACCGGCCGGTCAGCGCCGCCGCGTGCGCCGCAGGTGGAGGCGGACCGCTCGGGTGGCGACCGGGCCGAGTTCGTCCAGGGCCGCTACCAGGGCGCCCAGTTGTTCGAGGGCGTCCAGGGCCGTGTGGGCGCCGTGGGCGTCGACGCCCTCGTAGAGCTCGATGCCGACGAAGGTCGCGGCGACGGCGCGGGCCAGGCCGGCCGGGTCGGTGAACTCGGCGAGCGGGGTGGCGGTGAGGACGCGGCGCAGGACGTGTTCGATCTCGGTGATCCACAGGTTGAGGCCGGCCGCGGCGGCGGGTCCCAGTGCGGCGTGGGTCTGGGCGCCGGCCAGCAGCTGGCCGAGCAGCGCCACATGGCCGCCGGCCCGCTCCTGCTCGTGTATCTCGCGGCCGACGGCGAGGAGTTCGGTGAGGGAGGCCACCGTGGCGAGCCGGTCCCGGTAGCGGGAGACGGCCTGCTCGGCGCCGTAGCGGCAGGCGGCGGCGAGGAGTTCGTCGACCGAGCCGAAGTGGTAGAACACCAGCGCCTGGTTGACCCCGGCCGCCGCCGCGACCGTACGCCCGGAGGTCGCGGCGATCCCCTGCTCCGTGAGGACCCGCAGGGCCCCCTGCAGCAGCTTGGCCTTGGTCTCCTGAGACTTCGCCGTCTCCGGGCTCATAAGCGTGCCTCCGGGGGCGTCGTCCGCGGTCGCACGGTCATCCGAGGTCCTCCAGGGTGCGCAGCACGCGCGGGGTGCAGACGCGGGTGACCGGGGAGCGGTCGCAGCGGCGGGCGGCGGGGGTGGAGTCCAGGGGGCTCTTGAACAGGGTGACGCAGACGGCGGCCAGGAGCAGCAGCGGGCACAGGTACGCCACGGCGGGCGCGAGCGTGCCGAAGGCGTTCAGGGACGACCCCGGCCCCGGTGGGGACTCCAGCCCCAGTCCGGTCAGGCACGCGGTCAGCACCAGCGCGCGGACCGCCAGTTCGGTCAGCCAGTTGGCCAGGGCCCGCTCCGGGGTGATGCCGCGCTCCAGCCACAGCCGCAGCCGGTCGAAGGACCAGGCGGTCGCCCAGCGCAGGAACGGGCGCAGCAGCAGGCGGTCGGCGAGGGCGCCGAGGGCTCCCCAGCGAGGGCGGTAGTCGTAGCCGGTGAGGAAGCGGACGCCGTGCGCGTCCGGGACGCAGCGCCAGTAGCCGATGCCCTCGGCGATCGGGGACAGCGGGTGCGAGGAGGTGAAACGGAGCGCGGCGGTGCGGGTGCCGTCGGAGCCCTCCTTCTCGCCGGCCACGACGCCGGTGCCGGTCGTGGTGAGGAAGGGCAGGACCTGGGCGACGTAGCGGAAGCGCCGCGGCTCGCCCTCCGCGCGCGGGAGGTAGTGGATATCCGTGAGCCGCAGGTCCCAGCGCCGGTGCCGGGCGGGTTCCCGGGTGCGCGCCCACAGGTCGTCCAGGTCCGCGCGGATGTGCGTCTCTATGTAGACACCCATGGCGTTCCCCCACCTCGGCCAGTCGTTGAGCGAATGCTCAAACCCGTTGAGGGCGACGGTACATGGTGTTTGAGCGACCGCTCAAACGGCGGGAGGCAGAGAACCCCGGCCCTGTCGGGGACCGGGGTTCCGCACAGGCACGCGCGCGTGGCGACCGCGCGGCTCACTCCGCCAGGTGCCGCTCCACCGTCGCCACCTTGGAGGTGAGTCCGTCGGTGACGCCGGGCCGGATGTCGGCCTTGAGGACGAGCGAGACGCGGGGCGCCCGCTCCTCCACGGCGGCGACGGCACGCCTGACCACGTCCATCACCTCGTCCCAGTCGCCCTCGACCGAGGTGAACATCGCGTCGGTGCGGTGGGGCAGGCCCGACTCGCGGACCACGCGGACGGCGTCGGCGACGTACTCGCCCACGTCCTCGCCGACGCCGAGCGGCGTCACGGAGAAGGCGACGATCATGCGTTCACGACCCCTTCCTCACGCGCGCGGGCGGCGATGACCGCATCCTCGGCCTCGCGGCGCAGCTTGCGCTCGGCGAAGAAGCCGCCGGTCGGCAGGACGGAGAGGACGAAGTACAGGGCCGCGGTCTTCAGGCTCCACTTGGCGCGGTTCCAGGCGTCCGCCCAGAAGACGACGTAGAGAACGAACAGCACACCGTGGATCGCGCCCATCACGGGCACCGCGTTGAAGTCCGTGGTCCGCTTCAGCACCGAGCAGACGAGCAGCACGAGGAAGGACACGGCCTCGGGGGCCGAGACCAGGCGGAGGCGGCGGAGGGCGGTGGCGGTCTTGATGTCCACGGGTCACCTTCGGGTGGGAGAGTCGCTGGGGGCGCGGTCGCTTCGTGATCCGCTGTGGCGCGCTTCGTGATCCGCTTTGTGAACGGAAGCACAAAGGTTCGCCCATTGTGGCAAACGGTGCCCTTAGGGGTGCGCTCAGGGTCCGTCTCCACCCTCCGGCCCTGTTCTCTCCACCCACCGGGCCGCTACTTTCACAGCGTGGCGATGTTCCGACTTCAAGGCAGCAAGGTGCTGGCCGTCGACATGACCGGGGACGCCGTGAAGGCGAAGAACGGCTCCATGGTGGCGTACGACGGCGAGATGGCCTTCAAGAAACTGAGCGGCGGCGGCGAGGGCCTGCGGGGGATGGTGACCCGGCGGCTCACCGGCGAGCAGATGACGGTGATGGAGGTGAGGGGGCGGGGGACCTGCTGGTTCGCGGACCGGGCCTCGGAGATCAACCTGGTGGGACTCCAGGGCGACAAGCTCTACGTGGAGTCGAGCAACCTGCTCGCGACCGACGCGGGGCTGAGAACGGGGACGACCTTCACCGGCCTGCGCGGAGCCTCGCAGGGCAACGGGCTGTTCACGACGACCGTCGAGGGACACGGGCAGGCGGCGATCATGTCGGACGGGCCGGCGGTGGTGCTGCGTGTCAGCCCGCAGTACCCGCTGATCGTCGACCCGGGCGCGTACATCGCCCACCAGGGGGACGTACGGCAGTCCTTCCAGTCCGGTGTGACGTTCCGCACGTTCTTCGGGGAGGGCGGCGGCGAGGCCTTCCAGATCCGCTTCGAGGGCGACGGGCTGGTCTACGTGCAGCCGAGCGAGCGGAACACGATCGCGGGGGACGTGTGAGATGAGCTTGAGGGAGATCAACTCCAAGATGGTCGAGGCGACCGTCCTGCCCGGGCAGCGGCTGTTCAGCCAGCGCGGGGCGATGCTCGCCTACAAGGGGGACGTGTCCTTCACGCCCAACATGCAGGGCGGCCAGGGCGGCCTGATGTCCATGATCGGGCGCCGGGTGGCCGGCGAGGCGACCCCGCTGATGTCCGTCGAGGGCAGCGGCACCGTCTTCTTCGGGCACGGCGGCCACCACGTCCACGTCATCCAACTCACCGGCGACACCCTCTACGTGGAGGCCGACCGGCTGCTCGCCTTCGAGGGCACGCTCCGGCAGGGCACGATGTTCATGGGCTCCCAGGGCGGGGTCATGGGCATGGTCCGCGGACAGGTCACCGGCCAGGGCCTGTTCACCACCACCCTCCAGGGGCAGGGCGCCGTGGCCGTGATGGCGCACGGCGGCGTCTTCGAGGTCCCGATCACCCCGCAGCGCCCGGTGCACGTCGACCCGCAGGCGTACGTCGCCCACCACGGCGACGTGCGCAACAAGCTGTCCACCGCCCTCGGCTGGCGCGACATGGTCGGCCGCGGTTCCGGCGAGGCGTTCCAGCTGGAGCTGAGCGGCAGCGGCACGGTGTACGTCCAGGCGTCGGAGGAGAAGCTGTGAGCGCGTACGGAACCCCCGGCGGCCCGGTCGTCCACGACCCCATGACGCTGCCCGTCGACGACAACGTGAACAAGTACACGTTCTGCGTGGAGCTCAAGAGCGGGCAGTGGTTCCTGCAGAAGGGGAAGATGATCGCCTACTACGGGGCGATCGAGTTCAACGGCGTCGGGCACGGCCGACTCGACCGACTTGTCCGTACGTCGTTCCATTCGCCACTGCACGCGAGCGACTGGGTGGTGGCCGAGGGCTCGGGCAAGATGCTGCTGGCCGACCGGGCCTTCGATGTCAATTCCTACGACCTCGACGACGGGAACTTGACCATTCGCGCGGGCAACCTGCTCGCTTTTCAGCCAACTCTCGCACTGAAACAATCGATCGTGCCGGGTTTCCTGACACTCATCGGAACCGGAAAGTTCGTGGCCGCGTCTAACGGGCCGGTGGTGTTCATGGAGCCGCCGATCCGGGTGGACCCGCAGGCGCTGGTCGGCTGGGCCGACTGCCCCTCGCCGTGCCATCACTACGACCACGGGTATCTGACCGGCGTCATGGGCGGTCTACGTGCGATGACGGGCCTGGGCGGGGTCTCCGGGGAGGAGCACCAGTTCGAGTTCGTGGGTGCCGGGACGGTGCTGCTGCAGTCGTCCGAGGCGCTCATGGCGGAGCCGGCGGCGGGGGCGGTTCCGGCGGAGCCGGGGGTGCCCGGAGGTGGCGTTCCGGCGTCGGGTGGACACGGTCCGCAATCGTCGGGTGCACCGCGTCTTCCCGGACAGCTGGGGGACCTCCAGCGTCGCTTCGGACTGTGAGCGGTAGTCTGCGGAGTGTGACGTCGAACGCGTGCGCACAGTCACACCACCCGAAGTAGTTCGTCATTCAACTTCTTAGGTAGACTTCATTCATGGAGACCGAGACGGCCACGCGCTGGCTGACCGATGCGGAGCAGTGCGCCTGGCGCACCCACCTGGAGGTCAACAGGCTGTTGACGTATCAACTCGAAAAGGATCTGCAGCCCTTCGGGCTGACGATGAACGACTACGAGATCCTCGTGAACCTTTCCGAGTCCGACGACGTACGGATGCGGATGAGTGACCTCGCGTCCGCCACCCTCCAGTCCAAGAGCCGGCTCTCGCACCAGATCACGCGGATGGAGAACGCCAACCTGGTGCGCCGCGAGAACTGCGAGTCCGACCGGCGGGGGCTGTACGCCGTGCTGACCGAGCACGGCATGGAGACGATGCGCAAGGTCGCGCCGCACCATGTGGCCTCGGTGCGCCGGCACTTCATCGACCTGCTGTCGGCGGAGACCCTCCGGGAGCTGGACAAGGGCCTCAAACCGATCGCCGAACACCTCAGGGGGCAGCGGGGACGCCCCTGAGCCCTGCCGTCGGCCGCGCGTGCCTCGGGGGCCCCGGCCTCCGAGGTCCCGGCCTCCGAGGTCCCGGCCTCCGAGGGCCCAGCCTCCGGGTCCCGGCCTCCGGGTCCCGGCCGTCGGGGCCTCAGCCCCCCGACGCCAGCGCCATCCCCAGGGGTGTGCGTTCGTACAGCACCTGGTGACCGTAGCGGCGGGCGGTCAGCAGGCCCGCGTCGCGCAGGGTCGTGAGGTGGGACGAGACCGACGACGGGGCCAGACCGAGCCGGTGGGCCAGGGCCGAGGTGGTCGCCGGTTCGGCCAGCGCGGTCAGCACGGCGGCCCGGCCCCGCCCCAGCAACCGTACGAGCGCCTGCGGGGCCCGGTCCGCCGGGTTCGTCCACAGACCGGCGATACCCCGGGCCGGATAGACGAGGGTCGGCTGCCAGGGCGGGTCGAAGCCGCTGATCACGTCCGGCCAGACGAAGACACTCGGCATCAGGACCAGCCCCTGGCCGTTCAGGTGCCGCTCGTAGTCACCCCGCGACTCCATGGTCAGCGTGCTCTCCCGCCAGCCCAGCCGCCCGTGCAGCTCCGGGAGCAGCCCGCCCAGGCCCACCTCCGCCAGCCGCCGCGAGTGGAAGGCCACGTCGGCCTCCAGCAGAGCCCGCAGCCGGGGCCAGTCCGGCTCGATCAGCACCCGCCAGACCTCCTCCACCGCGTCCGCCAGCTCCGCGACCATCCGCACCGGATCCGCCATCCACGCGCGCGCGTACGGCGAGTCGAAGGCCCCCGGTGTGCAGGCGAGCGAACGGGCGGTGTCCTCGCGGGCCGCCACCGGATCGGCCCGCCGTACGGCCGCGATCTCCTCCTCGAACGTCGCCGCCGGCCCGAGCGGCGGCGGACCCAGCCAGTCCGGCGAATGCCCGCGCCGGGGCATCAGCAGCCACAGCGGAGTGAGGTCGAGACCGGCCGCCGCCGTACGCATCCGGCGCAGCCAGGGCGCGTGGTAGCCGTGCCGGTCCGGCCGCTTCAGCGTGCGCACCGCGTCCTGCGTCTCCCACAGCGGCGACACGGCGAACCGGCAGCGCAGGAAGTCGTCGTCCCCGAAGTGCAGATACGACGGCATCGCACTCCCTCGACCGCCGGTCACGAGCATCCCGAGCCGAAGATTCGGCCACAGCCGAAACTCTACGCCGCCCCGCCCGGACGCAGGCACGCTGCCGGACATGTCCGCACCGCCCAAGGCGGCGTCCAGGCGTTCCGCCGGCTACGCCCGCGTCCTCGCCGTCCCCGAGTTCCGGGCCGTCTTCGCCGCCCACGTCCTGTCCATGCTCGGGCTGATCGTCAGCGAGATCGCGCTCTCCGTCCTCGTCTACGACCTCACCGGCTCGCCCCTGCTCAGCGCCCTCACCTTCGCCCTCGGCTTCCTGCCGTACGTCGTCGGCGGCACCGTCCTCGCCTCCGTCGCCGACCGCCTCCCCGCCCGCCGGGTGCTGGTGACCTGCGACCTGGTGTGCGCCGCCTGTGTCGCGCTGATGGTGGCCCCCGGCACGGGCATCGGCGTGCTGCTCGCCCTGCGCTGTTGCCTCGCCGTCGTCTCCCCGGTGTTCTCCGGCACCCGCATGGCCACCCTCGCCGACGTCCTCGGCGACGGCGACCTGTTCGTGCTCGGCCGCTCCCTGCTGCGCATCGTCGCCCAGAGCGCCCTCCTCGTCGGCTACGGCCTCGGCGGCCTGCTGCTCACCGTCGTTACCCCGCGCCACGCCCTGCTCATCACCGTCGGCACCTTCCTCGCCTCGGCAGCCCTGCTGCGCCTCGGCACCCGGCGCCGGCCCGCCCGCGCCCGCCGGCCGGGAGAGCCCCGGCCCGGCACCCGCGCGCTCTTCGCCGACCGTCGCGTCCGCGTGCTGCTCCTGCTGTTCTGGGTGCCCGCGATGTTCTCCGTCGTCCCCGAGGCGCTGGCCGCCCCCTACTCCGACGCCCTCGGCACCGGCTCCACCGGGCTCGGCCTGCTGATGTGCGCCCTGCCGGTCGGCACCGTGGCCGGCGAGCTGTTCGCCGGGGCCCGGCTGCGGACCGCCGCCCGCGAGCGGATCGCGCTGCCCCTGGTCTGCCTGACCCTGCTGCCCTACCTCGGCTACGCCCTGCGCCCCGGCCTCGCCCTCTCCCTGCTGCTCCTGGCGCTGTCCGGCGCGGGGTCGGCGTACACGCTGGGCCTGGACCAGTGGTTCGTCCGCGCCGTGCCCGAGGAGCTGCGGGGGCGGGCCATGACCGTGCTCAGCGCGGGCCTGATGACCCTCCAGGGCGTGGGCATGGCACTGGCCGGGGTGGCGGCCGAGCTGATCGGCGTGCGCGGGGCTGTCGTGGGCGCCGGGGCACTGGGCACGCTGTGCTGCGCGGGGCTGGCGCTGGCGTGCCGGGCGACGGAGGGCGCAGGCGTGGCGGTGCCGGATGACCGGGGGCGGTCCGAAGCGGCCGCCGGGTGACCGAAAGCCGAGACAGGGCTGACCGGCATATGACCGGCCGGTAGGGTCTGCTGACGTGCCGAAGCCTCTCAGCCTTCCCTTCGACCCCATCGCCCGCGCCGACGACCTCTGGAAGCAGCGCTGGGGAAACGTGCCGTCGATGGCCGCGATCACCTCGATCATGCGGGCCCAGCAGATCCTGCTCTCCGAGGTCGACGCGGTGGTCAAGCCGTACGGACTGACGTTCGCGCGCTACGAGGCGCTCGTGCTGCTCACCTTCTCCAAGGCCGGCGAGCTGCCGATGTCCAAGATCGGTGAGCGGCTCATGGTGCATCCCACCTCCGTGACGAACACGGTGGACCGGCTGGTGCGGTCGGGCCTGGTCGCCAAGCGGCCCAACCCGAACGACGGGCGGGGCACGCTCGCCGTCATCACCGACAAGGGCCGCGAGGTGGTCGACGCGGCCACCCGCGACCTGATGGCGATGGACTTCGGGCTCGGGGCGTACGACGCGGAGGAGTGCCACGAGATCTTCGCGATGCTGCGGCCGCTGCGGGTCGCCGCGCACGACTTCGACGACGAGTAGAGTTTTCGCGGGTCAGCACGCTGCTCTCCGCTGCCGCGGAGGTGTCCCGCAGATGTGGGTACTGCTTGTCGGGACGGTACCGTGCTCCCCGCCGAAGCGGGGATTTTTCGGGCGGTTACGCTCGTATCCATGAAACGAAGCGTGCTGACCCGCTACCGCGTCATGGCCTACGTCACCGGCGTGCTGCTGGTCCTGCTGACCCTGGGCGTCATCGCCAAGTACGGGCTTCAGATCGACGGGGCGGAGAAGTTCACCACCTTCGTCGGCATCGCCCACGGCTGGCTGTACGTCGTGTACCTGATCTTCGCCTTCGACCTCGGCTCCAAGGCGAAGTGGCCCGTCGGTCGCCAGCTCTGGGTTCTCCTGGCCGGAACGATCCCGACCGCCGCATTCTTCGTCGAGCGGAAGGTCAGCCGGGAGCTGGAGGCGAAGATCGCCGAGCCGGCTCCGGTGGCCGCTGAGGCGTAGGTCTCACCGCCGTACGGCATCGTACGGCGGTCTGCCATCGACATTTACTAGGACGTCCAAGTAAATTCGAGGGTATGGACGCTCACGCCATCGAGGAAGGCCGCCGACGCTGGCAGGCCCGCTACGACGCCGCCCGCAAGCGCGACGCAGACTTCACCACGCTCTCCGGCGATCCCGTGGAGCCGGTGTACGGGCCCCGGCCGGGGGACACGTACGAGGGATTCGAGCGGATCGGCTGGCCCGGGGAGTACCCGTTCACGCGCGGGCTCCATCCGACCGGCTACCGGGGGCGTACGTGGACGATCCGCCAGTTCGCCGGGTTCGGCAACGCCGAGCAGACGAACGAGCGGTACAAGATGATCCTGGCCGCCGGTGGCGGCGGCCTGTCCGTGGCCTTCGACATGCCGACGCTGATGGGCCGCGACTCCGACGACCCGCGCTCGCTGGGCGAGGTCGGGCACTGCGGCGTGGCCATCGACTCGGCCGCCGACATGGAGGTCCTGTTCAAGGACATCCCGCTCGGGGACGTGACGACCTCCATGACGATCAGCGGGCCCGCCGTGCCCGTGTTCTGCATGTACCTGGTCGCCGCCGAGCGGCAGGGCGTGGAACCCGCCGTGCTGAACGGCACCCTGCAGACGGACATCTTCAAGGAGTACATCGCCCAGAAGGAGTGGCTGTTCCAGCCGGAGCCCCATCTGCGGCTGATCGGCGACCTGATGGAGCACTGCGCGGCCGGCATCCCCGCCTACAAGCCGCTGTCGGTGTCCGGCTACCACATCCGCGAGGCCGGTGCGACGGCCGCGCAGGAGCTGGCGTACACCCTCGCGGACGGGTTCGGGTACGTGGAGCTGGGGCTCTCGCGCGGCCTGGACGTGGACGTGTTCGCGCCCGGGCTGAGCTTCTTCTTCGACGCGCACCTCGACTTCTTCGAGGAGATCGCCAAGTTCCGTGCCGCGCGCCGGATCTGGGCGCGCTGGATGCGGGACGTGTACGGCGCGCAGAGCGACAAGGCGCAGTGGCTGCGGTTCCACACGCAGACCGCCGGTGTGTCGCTGACCGCGCAGCAGCCGTACAACAACGTGGTGCGTACGGCGGTGGAGGCGCTGTCCGCCGTGCTCGGCGGGACCAACTCGCTGCACACCAACGCGCTGGACGAGACGCTGGCGCTGCCGAGCGAGCAGGCGGCGGAGATCGCGCTGCGCACGCAGCAGGTGCTGATGGAGGAGACCGGGGTCGCCAACGTGGCGGATCCGCTGGGCGGTTCGTGGTACGTCGAGCAGCTCACCGACCGCATCGAGGCGGACGCGGAGAAGATCTTCGAGCAGATCAAGGAGCGGGGGCTGCGGGCCCACCCCGACGGGCAGCACCCGATCGGGCCGATCACGTCCGGGATCCTGCGGGGGATCGAGGACGGGTGGTTCACCGGGGAGATCGCCGAGTCGGCGTTCCGGTACCAGCAGGCTCTGGAGAAGGGTGAGAAGCGGGTCGTGGGCGTGAACGTCGCGACCGGCTCGGTCACCGGGGACCTGGAGATCCTGCGGGTCAGTCATGAGGTGGAGCGGGAGCAGGTCCGCATTCTGGGGGAGCGGAAGGGGGCTCGTGACGAGGCCGCTGTGCGTTCGGCACTGGAGGCGATGCTGGCTGCCGCGCGGGGCGGGTCCAACATGATCGAGCCGATGCTGGAGGCTGTTCGGGCCGAGGCGACGCTGGGGGAGATCTGTGGGGTGCTGCGGGAGGAGTGGGGGGTGTACACGGAGCCGGCGGGCTTCTAGGCACCCGGTGCCTTCGGTGCCGGTCCCAGGGGGCTCCGCCCCCTGGACCCCCGGCCCCGCGCCCACCCACCACCCGACTCGGTAGGTCGAACGGTGACGGTGCCCCTCTGCGCCGTCTTCGCCCGCGGGCGCGCCGTGGCCGGTCGCGCAGTTCCCCGCCCCTTACGGGGCACGTCCCCACCCAGCAGCGTACGTACGCAGCTGCGGGCAGTCGTGCCGCTGGGGCGGCACGGGTGGGCGCAGCGGCACCCCGCGAGCGCGGGTGAGTGACACCTCCCGCGGGTGACCGTAGCGCGCAGCGGTTATGCCGGGGCCGGAGGGAGGGACGTCAGGCCCAGGAGGAGGACCTGGGTGAAGCTGTGGACCCAGGGTTCGTCGGCCGGTTTGCCGCTGACCAGGGTCCGGTGGACCACCGCGCCCGCGACCATGTCGAAGATGAGGTCGGCGGTGCGGTCGGCTTCCTCGGGCCCGGGCTCCGGAGGGAGTTCGCCGCGCGCCTGGGCACGCGCCCGGCCCTCCAGAACCAGCCGCTTCTGCCGCTCGACGATCGACGCCCGGATGCGTTCGCGCAACGCCTCGTCCCGGGTCGACTCGGCCACCACCGCCATCAGGCCGCTCTTGGCCTCCGGCCGGGCCAGGATCGCGGCGAACTGCAGGACCACGCCCTCGATGTCCGCGGCCAGCGTCCCGCTGTCGGGCAGCCGGAGTTCGTCGAAGAGTTCGGCGACCGCGTCGACGACCAGTTCGGGCTTGCCGGACCAGCGGCGGTACAGGGTCGTCTTGGCAACCCCGGCCCGGGTCGCGACGTCTCCCAGGGAGAGCCCGGACCAGCCCAGTTCCACCAGCGCCGCCCGCGTCGCGGCCAGGATCGCGGCGTCCGCGGCGGCGCTGCGCGGGCGGCCGGGACGGCCGGCGGGGGTGGGGCTCTGCATGTCTCGACCATAACCGGCGGGAACTGTGCGGTCGTGAGGGAGATCACCGGGGAGTGGTGTCGCGCGGGCTGCCGTTGGCATTACGCTACGACTCGTAGCGAAAGCGTGGTGGACGCCCGTGCTGGACGTGCGCGGGCGACGACCACCGGCGCGGGGTGGGGACCCCGGCGCCGGCCACCGCACCGCACATCGCTCGCAGCACTCACACCGTTTTTTCTTCAGGCGCGGGATCGGGGGAGGATAGACGCATGCAGCCACGGAACATGTCCATGAGCGGAGTCGTCGACCTCGCCGCGGTGAAGTCGGCCCAGGAGGCCAAGGCCAAGGCCGAGCAGGCGCGCGCCGAAGCCGCGCGGCAGGGCGGCGGCCCCGGCGCGGTCTCGCCGGCCGATCTCGTCATCGACGTCGACGAGGCCGGGTTCGAGCGGGACGTCCTCCAGCGGTCCGCCGAGGTACCCGTCGTCATCGACTTCTGGGCCGAGTGGTGTCAGCCCTGCAAGCAGCTGAGCCCGGTCCTGGAGCGGCTGGCCGTCGAGTACGACGGCCGCTTCCTGCTCGCCAAGATCGACGTCGACGCCAACCAGATGCTGATGCAGCAGTTCGGCGTGCAGGGCATCCCGGCCGTCTTCGCGGTCGTCGCGGGGCAGGCCCTGCCGCTCTTCCAGGGCGCGGCCGGCGAGCAGCAGATCAGGGAGACCCTGGACCAGCTGGTGCAGGTCGCCGAGCAGCGGTTCGGGCTGACCGGCCTGACGGTCGACCCGGACGCGCAGCCGGGCGACGCCCCGGTGTCCGAGGCGCCGGCGGGGCCGTATGACGCGCTGCTGGAGGCCGCCGTACAGGCGCTGGACGCGGGCGACCTGGGCGGGGCGGTCCAGGCGTACAAGAACGTGCTGAGCGACGACCCGGGCAACCCGGAGGCTAAACTGGGCCTGGCCCAGGCGGAGTTGCTGCAGCGGGTGCAGGGCATGGACCCGCAGGCGGTGCGCACGGCGGCCGCCGGCCGGCCGGGCGACGCCGAGGCCCAGATCGCGGCGGCCGACCTGGACCTGGTGGGCGGTCATGTCGAGGACGCCTTCGGACGGCTGATCGAGACCGTGCAGCGTACGCAGGGTGACGACCGGGACGCGGTACGGCGTCGGCTGCTGGAGCTGTTCGAGGTCGTCGGAGCCGAGGATCCACGGGTGATCGGGGCCCGCAGGGCCCTCGCGCGGGCGCTGTTCTGACCAGTCGCTAAACGCTACGGGTTGTGATGCCCGAGTGAAAGATTCGCCGACACGGCGTCACGGCGGTCGCGCTTTGCCAAATCTTGGTAATCGCGGCCGCTGTTACTCGCAGTAAATCAGGGCCGTTGATCTGTCTGGTTTCGTCCAAAGATCAACGGATTTGCACTGCCCTTTGTTGCCACCCTGCGTGCCCCTCCGAGGCCGGCGGGCCGCCGCTCGGTTATCCGGCCGTTACTAGCGAGTAACGAACCCCCTTGTGCGGGCGGCGAGAATGCACCACGATCGGCGACGCTCGGTCCTATCCCACACCCCGGCAGCCGGTCGGGTCACGGGAGACTCAGGGTCCCCACCGGGCAGAGCCGGCGGCAGTGGCGCCGGCTCTTGGACAGGGGGGTCTTCGCCACCACGGCGAAGCCTGTCCGGCAAGGTTGTGCGTGATGCGTGTCAGGCGCGACCAGTGGTTGTCGCTCGGGGGTGATCGCCGGTGATACGGGCGCGGTTCAGCGCCGCCGACCGCAGGCGCTCTCCTTCCCGAGGACGTAGCACTTCTCCCATCCCTGCCCGCTCGAACCGCCGACGGCGGCCGGCCGGGCCAGGAGATGTACGTCCGAGAAGGAGGAAATATGGAGTCCCAGGTGCGTGGCGGGACCAGATGGAAGCGGTTCGCTGTGGTCATGGTGCCCAGCGTCGCCGCCACGGCGTGCATAGGTGTCGCCCTCGCGCAGGGCGCTCTCGCGGCGTCGTTCAGCGTTTCCGGTCAGTCGTTCAAGGTGACGGCCGACCAGCTCGACGGCAAGGGCTTCGTCCAGTACGGAGCGATCGACTCGGGCTACTCCCTGGACGGCAAGAAGGCGGCTCACCCCGTCGCCGTCTCGGGCTTCAAGTCCGCCGAGATCACCAACATGTGCCAGTCCGTGGTCACCCCGGACGTGCCGATCTTCGGTTCGGTCAGCCTCAAGCTGACGGCCGGCAGCAAGTCCCCTGTCGAGGCGTCCAACCTCTACATCGACGTTGCCGACCTCGACGCCGACGCGACCTTCAACAACATCAACATCGGTGTTGCCGCCAAGGACTCCACCAAGGGTCCGGGCATGAAGGGCGGTGGCGAGCAGGCCAACCCGTTCGGGTTCGCGCAGGAGGCCGACTCCGCCACGCTGAAGAACGTGAAGCAGACGGCGTGGGCGACCACCGCCGGAACCTTCAAGCTGAGCGGTCTGCACATGTCCGTGTCGACCGGAACGCACGAGTGCTACTAGGCATTCGCTGACGGGCGGGGGAGCCGATGGCGCCCCCGCCCGTCCCCCATCCCGCCGCGTCTTCACGCGCGGCACACATCACCACCACAGCAACGCCGCACCAGGGAGCTGTTTTCCATGAGCGCAGAGACCCCTGCCGCCGAGTCCGGCCAGTTCACCGCCCGGAGGCTGCAGTTCCGCGCCTGGCGGGGCACCCGTCCGTTCTGGGCTGGCCTGTTCGTCCTGCTCAGCGGTCTGCCGATCATCTACTTCCCGTACTACCACCTGAAGTTCGGCCACCTGACGCTGGCGATGTCGACCACGGCGGGTGCGGGATCCCTGATCATCGGCGTGCTGCTGATCGTGCTGGGCGTCACCCTCTGGGTCCAGAAGCACGTGCGCACCTTCGCGGGTGTCGCCGCGATCCTCCTGGCGCTGGTGTCCCTGCCGGTGTCCAACTTCGGCGGCTTCATCTTCGGCTTCCTGCTGGCGCTCATCGGCGGCGGCATGGCCGTGGCGTGGGCGCCCGGCGAGCCCCCGCAGGCGCAGCCGGGCGGAGAGGCCCCGGCGGAGGGCACGGCTCCGGAGGCGGCGCCGTACGGCCAGGGCGTGGACGGGGCGGCCTTCGAGGCGCCTTACGACCACGGCGTGGACGGGGCGATCGGTGGCGGTGGCTCCCAGGCTCATGGCGGGCCGGCGGAGCACGACCTGTCAGGAACGAGCCCGGCCAACGGGGCGAACGGGAGGCACAGTGCCGGCTGACGAGGTGACCCACGGGGCTGATGTGGAGGAGTCCCGTGCGAGAACCGGGCCCCGCCACGCGGCACCCAGGAGGCCGCTGTTCACCAGGTTCCACATGCCGGCGGGCAAGGCGATAGCCACCGTGGCGATGCCCACGGCGGTTCTCGTGGGCCTGGGCTTCACGTCCTCGCTCGCGCTCGCCGCCGGTGGCAGCCCGTCCCCGTCGACGACGGCCAAGAGCCTGACGGCCGACGAGTACAAGGACTGCGTCAAGGCCCTGGACAAGGACCAGAACGCCGCGGACTCGCCGTCGCCGTCCGCGTCCCCGAGCGCCTCGGCGGACAAGGCGACGCCGTCCCCCTCCGCGACCTCGGGCACGGAGGACACCAAGGACACCGGGACCGCCAAGGACACCGGGAAGGCGGACACGGGCTCCTCGTCGGATTCAGGTTCCGACGCGAAGTCCACGCCCAAGCCGACCACGGACACCAAGTCCACGGACACCGGCTCCGGTTCCGCGGACACCTCGAAGTCCTCCGGCTCGGGCACCGGCGGCACCACCACGCCGACGCAGACCACCACGCAGAAGAGCGGCGGGCTCCTCGGCACGATCGACGACATCGGCACGACGCTGGGCGGCATCCTCACGGGCGGCAAGAGCGACTCGGGTACGACCGCGAGCCCCAGCCCGAGCGCGTCCCAGTCCGCGTCGGACACCTCGTCCTCGTCCTCCGCGTCCTCCTCGTCCGACAAGACGTCCACGTCGTCCGACAAGACGTCCACGGCGGGCAAGGACTCCGTCACCGGCACCGTCGGGGACACCGCCTCGAAGGCGACGAAGACGGTCACGGACGCGGTGAAGGACACCGTGAAGGACACCACCGGCACGGTGACGAAGACCGCCGGGGACGCCACCAAGACGGTGACGGACACGGCCAAGTCGGCGGACCCCAGCCCCTCGGCCGGTTCGGGCACGTCGGCGGCGGACTGCCCGGCGGCCACCGAGGACGTCAGCGGCGTCGACAACAGCGTGGCGGTGGCGGACGACCCCTGGTACCTGAACGCCAGCTCCCTGCTGCTCAAGGGCGCCGACTACCAGGGCATCGTCGAGGTGAAGACGGCCAACGGCACCAAGAAGAAGGTGCTGAAGTACGTCATATCCGGCGGCACCGACATCGGCGACCTGCACCAGACGGTGCAGGACAAGCAGGCCGGCAAGACCTACCACGTGCAGGCGGCCAAGGGCTCGACGTCCACCATCAGGGACGGCGACACCGTGATGTACACGGAGTCCATCTCGGGCAACCTGTTCGGTCTGATCCCGGTCACGTTCAGCCCGGACAGCCCGCCGCCGCTGAACATCCCGCTGATCTACTTCACCAACGTGAAGGTCGTCCAGGCCGGCCAGTTCGGCGGCAACCTGCACGTGCCCGGCATGCACGTCTACGTCACCGACTGAACGGCCGCGCAAGCCCGTTCAGGGCCGCTCACGCCCGAGGGCGCCCCCTGGAAGCCAGGGGGCGCCCTCCGCGCCGTACAGGTGCCACGCGTGCCCCCAGGGGCCGTACAGGCCCCCGAAGGGGCCCGTGCCGGACCATCGGGGCCGTCAGTCGGTCTCCGCGCCGCCCAGGTGGTGGACGCGGACCATGTTGGTGGTGCCGGGGACGCCGGGCGGGGAGCCGGCCGTGATGATGACGATGTCGCCCGCGTCGAACCGGCCCAGCTTGACGACCTCCTGGTCCACCAGGTCGACCATCTCGTCGGTGCTGTTCACGAACGGCACGACGTGCGACTCCACGCCCCAGCTCAGGGTGAGCTGGTTGCGGGTGCCCTCGTCGGTGGTGAACGCGAGGATCGGCTGGGCGGCGCGGTAGCGGCTCAGCCGGCGCGCGGTGTCACCGGACTTGGTGAACGCGATCAGGCCCTTGCCGCCGAGGAAGTCGGCGATCTCGGCGGCCGCTCGGGCCACCGAACCGCCCTGCGTGCGGGGCTTCTTGCCCGGCACCAGCGGCTGCAGGCCCTTGGAGAGCAGCTCCTGCTCGGCCGCGCTGACGATCTTCGACATGGTCTTCACGGTCTCGACCGGGTAGGCGCCCACGCTGGACTCGGCGGACAGCATGACCGCGTCGGCGCCGTCCAGGATCGCGTTGGCCACGTCGGAGGCCTCGGCGCGGGTCGGCCGGGAGTTGGTGATCATCGACTCCATCATCTGGGTCGCCACGATCACCGGCTTGGCGTTGCGCCGGCACAGCTCGATCAGGCGCTTCTGGACCATCGGCACCTTTTCGAGCGGGTACTCGACGGCGAGGTCACCGCGGGCGACCATGACGCCGTCGAACGCCATGACGACGTCCGCCATGTTGTCGACCGCCTGCGGCTTCTCCACCTTGGCGATGACGGGGACCCGGCGGCCCTCCTCGTCCATCACCTTGTGCACGTCGGCCACGTCCTTGGCGTCCCGCACGAAGGACAGCGCGACCAGGTCGCAGCCCATGCGGAGGGCGAAGCGCAGGTCCTCCACGTCCTTCTCGGACAGCGCCGGCACGTTCACAGCGGCGCCGGGCAGGTTGATGCCCTTGTGGTCGGAGACGACACCGCCCTCGATGACGATGGTCCGCACCCGCGGGCCCTCGACGTCCACGACCTTCAGCTCGACGTTGCCGTCGTTGATCAGGACCTGGTCACCGCGCGTGACGTCGCCCGGCAGCCCCTTGTACGTCGTCCCGCAGATCTGCTTGTCACCCGGTACGTCCTCGGTCGTGATGACGAACTCGTCACCGCGCTCCAGCTCGACCGGACCCTCGGCGAAGGTCTCCAGACGGATCTTCGGGCCCTGCAGGTCGGCGAGGACACCGATGGCCCGGCCGGTCTCCTTGGCCGCCGCCCGGACGCGGTCGTACCGCGCCTGGTGTTCGGCGTGCGTGCCATGGCTGAAGTTGAACCGGGCCACATTCATGCCCGCCTCGATCATGGCGACGAGCATCTCGTGGGAGTCGACCGCGGGGCCGAGAGTACAGACGATTTTCGAACGGCGCATGGGGCGATCCTATCGGTTTGTTTCGCTGCGGAATATTCCGTCTGGCGGAAGATACAAATGGGCGGACCCGCGCTCAGGCGTGTTACTCCGGTGTATTGCTCGACTCGTTGCTCAACTCCTGTTTCCGACCAGCTCGTACGTCTGCGTGGCGATCTCCAGTTCCTCGTCGGTCGGCACCACGGCGACCGCCACCCGCGCGGACGCCGGCGAGATCAGCCGCGCCTCCCCGCCGCGCACGGCGTTCAGCCCGCCGTCGACCGCCAGGCCCAGCCCGTCCAGGCCCGCGACCGCCGCCTGGCGCACCGGCGCCGCGTTCTCCCCGACCCCGGCCGTGAACGCCACCGCGTCCACCCGGCCGAGCACCGCGTAATAGGCGCCGATGTACTTTTTCAACCGGTGAATGTAAATGTCGAAGGCCAGCGCGGCTTCTTCGTCGCCCTCGTCGATCCGGCGCCGGATCTCCCGCATGTCATTGTCCCCGCACAGACCGAACAGCCCGCTCCTCTTGTTGAGAAGAGTGTCGATCTCGTCCATGGACATATCCCCGACACGGGCCAAATGGAAGATGACGGCCGGGTCGAGATCCCCGGAACGCGTACCCATCACCAGCCCCTCCAAAGGCGTCATCCCCATGGAGGTCTCCACGCACCGGCCGCCCCGCACGGCCGACGCCGAGGCGCCGTTGCCCAGGTGCAGCACGATGACGTTCGTGTCCGCGGGGTCCTTGCCCAGCAGCCGCGCGGTCTCCCGGGCCACGTACGCGTGCGAGGTGCCGTGGAAGCCGTAGCGGCGGATCCGGTACCGGTCGGCGATCCTCGGGTCGATCGCGTAGCGCGCCGCCGACTCCGGCATCGTCGTGTGGAACGCGGTGTCGAACACCGCGACCTGCGGCAGGTCGGGGCGCAGCGCCATGGCCGTGCGGATGCCGGTGAGGTTGGCCGGGTTGTGCAGCGGGGCGACGGGGATCAGCCGCTCGATCTCGGTGAGCACGGCCTGGTCGATGACGGTGGGCTCGGTGAAGAACATGCCGCCGTGCACCACCCGGTGGCCGATCGCGGCCAGTTCCGGCGAGTCCAGGCCCAGCCCGTCCCGGGCCAGTTCCCCGGCGACGGCCTTCAGCGCGGCGTCGTGGTCGGCGATCGGCCCGCTCTGCTCGCGGCTCTCACCGGTGCCCAGGCACGTGTGCTTCAGCCGCGAGGTCTGCTCGCCGATGCGCTCCACCAGACCGACCGCGAGCCGGCTCGCGTCGCGCATGTCCAGCAGCTGGTACTTCACCGACGAGGAGCCGGAGTTGAGGACGAGGACACGGGTCGCGGAGGTCACTGCTCGGTTGCCTTCTGGTCCGGGGTCGGGGAGGTGTGCGAAGAGGTGCTCTGGGCCTGGATCGCCGTGATGGCGACGGTGTTCACGATGTCCTGGACGAGCGCGCCCCGGGACAGGTCGTTGACCGGCTTGCGCAGGCCCTGCAGCACCGGGCCGACGGCGATCGCGCCGGCCGAGCGCTGCACGGCCTTGTACGTGTTGTTGCCGGTGTTGAGGTCGGGGAAGATCAGCACGCTGGCCTGTCCGGCGACCTCGGAGCCGGGCAGCTTGGTCGCGGCGACCGACGGCTCCACGGCCGCGTCGTACTGGATCGGTCCCTCGATCTTCAGGTCGGGCCGGCGCGAGCGCGCCAGCTCGGTCGCCTCGCGCACCTTGTCGACGTCCGCGCCGGTGCCGGACGTACCGGTGGAGTACGACAGCATCGCGATCCGCGGCTCCACCCCGAACTGCGCGGCGGTGCCCGCCGCCTGGACGGCGATGTCCGCGAGCGCCCGGGCGTCCGGGTCGGGGTTGACCGCGCAGTCGCCGTAGACCAGCACCTTGTCGGCCAGGCACATGAAGAACACGGACGACACGATCGACGACTCGGGTTTTGTCTTGATGATCTCGAAGGCCGGCCGGATGGTCGCCGCCGTGGAGTGCACCGAGCCGGAGACCATGCCGTCGGCCAGGCCCTCCTCGACCATCAGGGTGCCGAAGTAGTTCACGTCGGAGACGACGTCGTAGGCCAGCTCGACCGTGACGCCCTTGTGGGCGCGCAGTTGGGCGTACTTCTCGGCGAAGGAGTCCCGCAGTTCGGAGGTGGCCGGGTCGATCAGCTGCGTGTCGCCGAGGTCGATGCCCAGGTCGGCGGCCTTCTTGCGGATGGTGTCCACCGGCCCGAGCAGCGTCAGGTCGCACACCCCCCGGCGCAGTAGCACCTCGGCCGCGTGCAGCACCCGCTCCTCGGAGCCCTCCGGCAGCACCACCCGGCGCTTGTCCGAGCGCGCCTGCTCCAGCAGCTTGTGCTCGAACATCATCGGGGTGACCCGGTCGCTGCTGGGGGCGCTCACGCGCGCGGCCAGCTCGGCGGTGTCGGCGTAGCGCTCGAACAGGCCGAGCGCGGTCTCCGCCTTGCGCGGGGTCGCCGCGTTCAGCTTGCCCTCCAGCGAGAACAGCTGCTCGGCGGTGGGGAAGCTGGTCCCGGACACCGAGACCACCGGGGTGCCCGGGGCGAGCTTGGCGGCCAGGGTGAGGATCTCCCCGCGCGGCACCTCGTCCAGGGTGAGCAGCACCCCGGCTATCGGCGGGGTGCCGGCGCTGTGCGCGGCCAGCGAGCCGACGACCAGGTCGGCCCGGTCGCCGGGGGTGACGACCAGGCAGCCCGGGGTCAGGGCGGCCAGCAGGTTCGGCAGCATCGCCCCGCCGAACACGAAGTCCAGCGCGTCCCTCGCCAGCCCCGAGTCGTCGCCGAGCAGCACCTTCGCGCCGAGGGCGTGGGTGATCTGGGCGACCGTCGGCGCCGACAGCGCGGGCTCGTCCGGGACCACGTAGCAGGGCACGGGCAGCCGGTCGGCCAGCCGCTCGGCGATCTCGTCCCGGTCCTCGCGGGCCACCCGGTTGACGACCGTGGCCAGCACGTCGCAGCCCAGCCCGTCGTACGCCCGGTAGGCGTTGCGCGTCTCCGCGAGCACCGACTCGGCGCTCTGCTTGCGGCCGCCGACCACCGCGATCACGGACGCGCCGAACTCGTTGGCCAGGCGGGCGTTGAGCGACAGCTCGTCCGGCAGCTGCGTGTCGGAGAAGTCGGTGCCGAGGACGAGGACGACGTCGTAGTCCCGGGCCACCCGGTGGAAGCGGTCGACGAGGGTCGACACCAGTTCGTCCGAGCCCTGCTCGGCCTGGAGCGCGGACGCCTCGTGGTAGTCCATGCCGTAGACCGTCGACGGGTCCTGGGCCAGGCGGTAGCGGGACCGCAGCAGCTCGAAGAGTCGGTCCGGTACGTCGTGCACCAGCGGCCGGAACACCCCCACCCGGTCGACCTGCCGGGTCAGCAGCTCCATGACCCCCAGGTCGACGACCTGGCGGCCGTCGCCGCGGTCGATTCCGGTGACGTACACGCTGCGCGTCACGTGCGCACCCCTCTGTCTTGTCCGTCTCGTGCGTGACACAAAAATCGCCCACCAGGGTGAGCAGAACCCTCTTGACAATACCCCTGGCGCTAGGTAAGGCGCCCGTCAGGACTTCGCCGGTCCGGCGGACGTGAAACAATCGGAAACGTCTCACCGGTACCGACAGCGAGCAGGAGACACAGCACGATGCGCATCGGAGTGCTCACCGCAGGCGGCGACTGCCCCGGCCTGAACGCCGTGATCCGGTCGGTCGTGCACCGCGCGGTCGCACAGTACGGCGACGAGGTCATCGGCTTCGAGGACGGCTACCGGGGTCTGCTCGACCGCCACTACCGCACCCTCGACCTGGACGCCGTCAGCGGCATCCTGGCCCGCGGCGGCACCATCCTCGGCTCCTCCCGGCTGCAGCGCGACCGGCTGCGCGAGGCCTGCGAGGGCGCGGCCGACATGGTCGAGGAGTTCGGCATCGACGCGCTGATCCCGATCGGCGGCGAGGGCACGCTCACCGCCGCCCGCATGCTGTCCGACGCGGGCCTTCCCGTGGTCGGCGTCCCCAAGACGATCGACAACGACATCTCCTCCACCGACCGCACCTTCGGCTTCGACACCGCCGTCGGCGTGGCCACGGAGGCCATGGACCGCCTGAAGACCACGGCCGAGTCCCACCAGCGCGTCATGGTCGTCGAGGTCATGGGCCGGCACGCCGGCTGGATCGCCCTGGAGTCCGGCATGGCCGCCGGCGCCCACGGCATCTGCCTGCCCGAACGCCCCTTCGACCCGGCCCATCTGGTCAAGATGGTCGAGGAACGCTTCGCGCGCGGCAAGAAGTTCGCGGTCATCTGCGTCGCCGAGGGTGCCCACCCCGCCGACGGCAGCATGGACTACGGCAAGGGCGAGATCGACCAGTACGGCCACGAGCGCTTCCAGGGCATCGGCACCGCGCTGGCGTACGAGCTGGAGCGGCGCCTCGGCAAGGAGGCCAAGCCGGTCATCCTCGGCCACGTCCAGCGCGGTGGCGTCCCGACGGCGTACGACCGGGTCCTCGCCACCCGCTTCGGCTGGCATGCCATCGAGGCCGCGCACCGGGGCGACTTCGGGAAGATGACCGCGCTGCGCGGCACCGACATCGTGATGGTGCCGCTCGCCGAGGCGGTCACGGAGCTGAAGACGGTCCCCAAGGACCGCATGGACGAGGCCGAGTCGGTCTTCTAGAACCCCTGCGCCGGTGTTCTGGAACCCCTGTCCCGCCGGACCCGCTGGACCCGCCGGATCCGCCGGTCAGCCCTCGGCCTCGATCCTGTCCCAGAAGGCGTCCACGATCCGGTCCAGGAAGTCGCGGCCGGCGTCGCTCGACGCGCGGGCCGCGACGTTTCCGCCCCAGCTGAGGCTGGCCACCATCTGCCCCTGGTAGTCGTCGTAGAGCTCCTGGAGGACCCGCTCCAGCGGCTCCCGCTCCACCGGGGCGATCTTCGCGACCGGCCGGACGTAGGCCTGCCAGCGGGTGGAGACAGCGCTGCGCAGCAGGTCGGCGAGCCGGTCCTCGCGGCCGGTCACGACGACGAAGTCGGGCGGCGACAGGTCCAGGATGTCGGCGAGCGAGGCGGCCTGCCGGTCGGTGCCGCGCCAGTCGCCGCTCTCCTCCATGCGCAGATACCCGCGCAGGTCGACGCCGACGGCACGGGCCACGTCCTCGGGAGCGAGCGCCCGCGCGATCCGGTGCTCCCGCAGGGTCCGGGGCCGGCCGATCAACTCGCCCGGCGAGCACCACAACACGCCCGCGAGGGCGGTCAGTTCCGGGCTCGTGGGCGCGGTGACACCGCGCTCCCAGGCGACCACGAGGTCGGGGGTGACGTACGGCAGTCCGTACGACACGCGCATGCCGTACGCGACGTGCTCGGGGCCCATGCCGAGCGCGGCGCGCAGCCGGCGGGCGGCCGGGGCGTTGAACGGGGGCGTGGAGGGTTGGGGTTGAGTCGAGGGTTGACGCACTCGGCACAAGGTAGGGGCGGGCCGGGCGCGATGACTACGGGCCGTTCCGCCAGGATCACTGATTGTATGAACGTACGATTCCGTCCGTTCGGTACGTTCCGTCTGTTCGGTACGTACCGGACGCCTCAGCCGTCGCCGGTGCGTTTCCCGGTGACCGGGCCGTAGAACGTGCCGCCCCGGAAGTCGATGTGGTCACCCAGGCGGTCCTCCCGCGCGCCGCCCTCCCCGGAACCGGCCGGGTGCTCCGGGTCCCCGCCGCGCGGCCGGTACTTGCGCAGGAGCGCGCACGCCACCGCGGCGGCCCGCTCGGCCGCCCGCTGCTGCGAGCCCCGGCCGTCGTCCGCGCTCTTCCCGGCGTCCGCGTGGTCGCTGACGCCCCGGACGACGAGGGCCTCGACGCCGCCGAGGTGGGCCGCGTGGGCCGCGCCCGAGCCCTCCATCTCGATGGCGGCCGCGTCCTGGTAGTGCCGGCGGATGTGCCGCGTGATCCCGGAGGCGTCATCGGCGAGGACGACGTCCCCGGTGGCGATCGGCTTGAAGTGGGCCCGCACGTCCGGCATGTCCCGCACGGCCGAACGAGCCGCTTGCACCAGCGCGTTGGAGCCCGACCAGGCCTCGGGGCGCACCAGCAGCCCCTCCGGGGTCTGCTTGCCGCCGTGGATGGCGTACACCTTGGTGCCCACGACGACGTCCCCGAGATCGATGTCGTCCTTGAGGCTCCCGGCCACCCCCACGAACAGCACGGCCCGCGGGCGCAGCCAGCCGATCAGCGAGGCGGTCAGCGCGGCCGAGTTCCGGGCGCCCTCGCCCAGTTCGGCGGCCGCGATCCGCCAGGGCGTGCCGGGCAGCCGGCCCAGCTCGACGATCGTCCCGTCGCCGGGGTGCGTGCGTTCCTCCCGCTCCTCGACGTGGGCGCGCACCGCCGCGTACTCCAGCGCGAGTGCGGTCAGGACCAGAACAGTGGGCTGCGTATCCGGCACACTCATAAAGTACTGCCGGGGAAGGGGTTCGAGTGGCGGAACGGGACGTGACGGTCGGGCAGTTGCTGCTCGCCGAGTACCAGACGATCAAGGACGAGCAGAAGACCCGCATCGGCTTCCGGGACAACCTGCTGTACGTCACCCTCACCGTCGTGGCCGCCGTCATCGCCGCCGCGGCCCAGGCCAAGCGGACGGAGATGCTGCTCGCGCTGCCGCCGGTGTGTGTCGTCCTCGGCTGGACCTACCTGGTCAACGACCAGAAGATCTCGGCCATCGGGGCCTATGTGCGGGGCGACCTGGGACCCCGGCTCGCCACGGCGGCCGGCCGGGACGGCGCCGACGTCTTCCGGTGGGAGGCCGCCCACCGCTCGGACCCCCGCCGCTTCTCCCGCAAGGCCGCGCAGTGCGCGGTCGACCTCCTCGCCTTCTGCGCCGTCCCGCTCAGCGCCCTCGTCGTCCACTGGGTGGCGGGCGACTCGTCGACCGGCCTGCTCCTGCTGTCCGCCCTGGAGGCACTGTCGGTCCTGGCGCTGGCCGCGTACATCGTCCAGTACGCCCTGCCGCTCCGGCCGGCGAGCGAGCCGGCCACCGGGCCTGGGGCCGGAGCGGGGAGCGGGCCGGCGGCTGGGACGGGGAATGGGCCGGCGGCTGGGTCGAGCGCCGGAGGCCCGGCAGGGGGCGGGGTGGCCAGCGGACCTGGGCCCGGGGCGGCGAACGGGCCGGCGGCTGGGACGGGGAGCGGGGCGGCGGCTGGGACGGGGAATGGGCCGGCGGCTGGGTCGAGCGCCGGAGGCCCGGCAGGGGGCGGGGCGGCCAGCGGACCTGGGGCCGGGGCGGGGAGCGGGCCGGCGGCTGGGACGGGGAATGGGCCGGCGGCTGGGTCGAGCGCCGGAGGCCCGGCAGGGGGCGGGGCGGCCAGCGGACCTGGGGCCGGGGCGGGGAGCGGGCCGGCGGCTGGGACGGGGAATGGGCCGGCGGCTGGGTCGAGCGCCGGAGGCCCGGCAGGGGGCGGGGTGGCCAGCGGACCTGGGGCCGGGGCGGGGAGCGGGCCGGCGGCTGGGACGGGGAGCGGGGCGGCGGTTCAGTGAGGGTCCGGTCGGTGGTTCAGTGAGGCGCGGGGCCGCGGTCGTCACCGTCCCGGCGGCACCCCCCGCACCCACCGGTACACCAGTTCGGGGCGGCCCACCTGGCCGTACACCGGTCTGCGTTCGGCGCGGCCCGCTTCCACCAGGTGTTCCAGGTAGCGGCGGGCGGTGATGCGGGAGATGCCGACCGCTTCCGCGACGCCGGCCGCCGTGAAGCCTTCCGGGGCGTCGCGCAGGGCGCCGGTCACGCGTTCCAGGGTGGGTCCGCTGAGGCCCTTCGGGAGGGCCGCCGGGGTCGGGGCGCGCAGGACCGCGAGGGCCCGGTCGACCTCGTCCTGCCCGCTCGCCTCGCCCACCGCCGCGTGGAACTCGGCGTACCGGACAAGCCGGTCCCGGAGCGTCGCGAACGTGAACGGCTTCAGGACGTACTGGACGACGCCGAGCGACACCCCCTCCCGGACCACCGCGAGGTCCCGCGCCGAGGTGACCGCTATGACGTCGGCGTGATGCCCGGCCCCGCGCAGCGACCGCGCCAACTGCAGCCCGTGCACGTCCGGCAGGTGCAGGTCGAGCAGCAGCAGGTCGACGGGCGTCCGGTCCAGGAACCTGCGCGCCTCCGCTCCCGAGTGCACCTTTCCCACGGCGACGAACCCCGGCACCCGGCCGACGTACATCACGTGCGCGTCGGCGGCCACCGGGTCGTCCTCGACCACGAGGACCCGGATCGGGCGGTCCCCGCTCACGCGTGGCCTCCCGGCACCGGGGCCGGCCCCGCGACCGTGTGCCCGTCCTGGCTCATGCCTCGCCCCCCCGGCGCCTGCGTCGGCCCCACCATCGTGTGCAACGGCAAACGTGCCTCGAACACCGCGCCACCCTCCTCGGCCTCCGCGACCGTCAGCGTGCCCTCGTGCCGGCCCACCGCCTGGCGGACCAGGGCCAGCCCCAGGCCCCGCCCGCCGGGACCGGCCGGCTTCGTCGAGAACCCCCGTTGGAATACCAGGTCGGCGTGGGCCGGGTCGACACCCGTCCCCGTGTCGGACACCCGCAGGACGAGTTCGGCGGCCTCCGTGTACGCCGTCACCGTCACCCGGGCCCGCACACTGCCCTGCGCCGCGTCCACCGCGTTGTCGATGAGGTTGCCGAGGATCGTCACCAGGTCCCGCGCGGTCAGGTCGGGCGGCAGCAGCCCGTCGTCGAGCCGGCTGTCCGGTGACACGACCAGTTCCACGCCCCGCTCGTTGGCCTGCGCGGTCTTGCCCAGCAGCAGCGCGGCCAGCACCGGCTCGCCGACCGCCGCCACCACCTGGTCGGTGAGCGCCTGCGCCAGCTCCAGCTCGGCCGTCGCGAAGTCCACCGCTTCCTCGGCCCGCCCCAGCTCGATCAGCGAGACCACCGTGTGCAGCCGGTTCGCCGCCTCGTGCGCCTGTGAGCGCAGCGCCAGCGTGAAGCCCCGCTCCGAGTCCAACTCGCCCATCAGTGACTGGAGTTCGGTCACGTCCCGCAGGGTGACGACCGTGCCGCGGCGCTCCCCGCCCGACACCGGCGAGGTGTTCACCACCAGCACGCGGTCGGCCGCCAGATGCACCTCGTCCACGCGCGGCTCGGACGCCAGCAGCGCCCCGGTCAGCGGGGCGGGCAGGCCCAGCCCGGTCAGCGAGCCGCCGACGACGTCCGCGTCCTGGGCCACGCCCAGCAGCTCCCGCCCGCCGTCGTTGATCAGCGCCACCCTGTACTGCGCGTCCAGCATCAGCAGCCCCTCGCGCACGGCGTGCAGCGCGGCCTGGTGGTAGTCGTGCATCCGGCTCAGCTCGTCGGCGTTCATGTTGTGGGTGTGCCGGCGCAGCCGTGCGTTGATGACGTAGGTGGCGATCGCGCCGAGCACCAGGATGCCGCCCGCGACTCCGAACAGCGCGGTGACCTCCTCCTGGATCCGGTTGCTGATCGCCTCCACCTTGATGCCGGCGCTGACCAGGCCGATGACGTGCCCGTTCTCCGCGATCGGGGTGACCGCGCGGACGGACGGGCCGAGCGTGCCGGTGTAGGTCTCGGTGAAGGTCTCGCCGTGCTGGGCGGGCGCGATGGTGCCGATGAAGTGCCGGCCGATCTCGCCGGGCTTGGGGTGGGTCCAGCGGATGCCCCCCGGCGTCATGATCGTCACGAAGTCCACCCCGGTGTCCTTCTGCACCTTCAGCGCGTACGGCTGGAGGTCCGCCGAGGGGTCCGGGGTGTGGATCGCGGAGCGGACCGAGGGGGAGTCGGCGATCGAGCGGGCCACCGCCGTGGCCTGGCGGCGGGCCGCGCCCTCGGCCTGCCCCCGGTCGCTGACGAACGTGAACAGCGCGTATCCGGCCACGACCAGCGCGAGCAGCACGGCCTGCATGGCGAACAGCTGGCCCGCCAGGCTGCGAGGTCTCGGGAGGACGGAGAGGCGCATGCCGTCAGTCTGCCTCTCGGTTGTGGCGTGAACTAAATGTACGGAAGGGTGACCGCCCTCACAGCGGCGCGACATAGTCACGGCATCCCCGAAAACCCCCGGACGTGAGCCGCACGCCGGTGACACCGACGAAGACGTCAAGGAGGGCCGCCGTGACCAGCGCAGCAGCTACGGCACCTGCCGCACCCCCCGCCAAGCGGGACCGCTCCCATCTCCTCTACATCGCGGTGATCATCGCGGTCGCCCTCGGTATCGCCGTCGGATTCGCCGCACCCGACTTCGCCAAGGAGCTCAAGCCGCTCGGCACGGGCTTCGTCAACCTGATCAAGATGATGATCGCGCCGATCATCTTCTGCACCATCGTGACCGGTGTCGGGTCGATCCGCAGCGCCGCGAAGGTCGGCAAGCTGGGCGGTCTCGCGCTCACCTACTTCATCGGCATGTCGTTCGTGGCGCTGGCCATCGGCCTGGTCGTCGGCAACGTCCTGCACCCGGGCCAGGGCATGCACCTGACCGAGTCGGTGAAGCAGGTCGGCCACACCCAGGCGGCCTCCGGCAGCGAGGGCCTGGTCGACTTCCTGCTGAGCATCATCCCCACCAGCTTCGCCTCTGCCTTCACCGGCGGGGTGGTCCTCCAGACCCTGCTGATCGCCCTGCTGGTCGGCTTCGCGATCCAGTCGATGGGCAAGGCGGGCGAGCCGGTCCTGCGCGGGGTCGGGCACATCCAGAAGCTGGTCTTCCGCGTCCTGACCATGATCATGTGGGCGGCCCCGGTCGGCGCGTTCGGCGCCATCGCGGCGGTCGTCGGCGAGACCGGCGTCGACGCCCTGAAGGCCCTCGGCACGATCATGCTGGCCTTCTACATCACCTGTGTGCTCTTCGTCGGCGTGGTGCTCGGCCCGATGCTGTGGTTCGTCGCCAAGGTCAACCTGTTCAAGCTGCTGAAGTACCTGGGCCGCGAGTACCTGCTCATCCTGTCCACCTCGTCCTCCGACGTGGCGCTGCCCCGCTTGATCGCCAAGATGGAGCACCTGGGCGTCAGCCGTCCCGTCGTCGGCATCACCGTGCCGACCGGCTACTCCTTCAACCTCGACGGCACCATGATCTACCTGACCATGGCGTCCCTGTTCATCGCCGACGCCATGGGCCAGCCCCTGCACCTGGGCGAGCAGATCACCCTGCTGCTGTTCATGATGGTCGCCTCCAAGGGCGCGGCGGGCGTCTCCGGCGCCGGCCTGGCCACCCTCGCCGGCGCCCTCCAGACACACCGGCCGGCCCTGGTGGACGGCGTCGGCCTCATCGTCGGCATCGACCGCTTCATGAGCGAGGCCCGCGCCCTGACCAACTTCTCGGGCAACGCGGTGGCCACCGTCCTGATCGGCGCGTGGACCAAGGAGATCGACAAGGCCCGCGTGGAGGAGGTCCTGTCCGGCCGGCTGCCGTTCGACGAGAAGACGCTGCTGGACGACGTCCACGAAGCGGCTCCCGCCGCTGAAGTGCCGGAACAGAGGGAAGAGGGGGAGAAGGAGTTGGCCAAGGCCTAGCGGTGGGTTCAGACTGACGTGCCGTGCCGGATCAACCGGAACGGCACGTTCGTCTGTGGCGTCTGTCTGTAGGCATGACGTCTGTGTGTATGGAGGCACGGGGGATGAAGATCGACTGGGACCGGCGGACCTGCGCGCGCAAGGGGCACGTGACCTACGCGCCCGACGACCCGCGCCTGCGGGTACGGCTGCACGCGCAGACCGCGCTCGGCGACGTCTGGCGCTGCCTGCGCTGCGGCGACTTCGTGCTCGGCGAGCCGCACGGCGCCGGCGCGGCCGCGAACGCGCCGCTGGTGCCCCGCGGAAAGGTGCTGCGGGACCTGTTCATCCTGCGCTTCCTCGCGATCGAGCGGGCGGTCCGCGGCGTCTTCATCGTGCTGGTCGCGGTGGCGGTCTGGAAGTTCAGCAACAGCCAGGACGCGGTACGGCGGCTCTTCAACGAGTACCTGGACGTCCTGCGACCCGTCTTCAAGCACTTCCACTACGACCTCGACCACTCCCCGGTCGTCGGCTCCATCCAGAAGGCCTTCGGCTACAAGCACAGCACCCTGCTGCTGGTCGCCGCCCTGCTCCTCGCCTACGCGCTCGTCGAACTGATCGAGGCGGTCGGCCTCTGGTACGCCAAGCGCTGGGCGGAGTACCTGACGGTGGTGGCGACGGCCGCCTTCCTGCCGCTGGAGGTCTACGAACTCACCGAGCACATCAGCTGGCTGAAGATCGCCACTCTGGTCCTCAACATCCTCGCCGTCCTCTACATCGCCGTCGCCAAGCGCCTCTTCGGCCTCCGCGGCGGCCGCCGGGCCTTCGACGAGGAACGCCAGAGCGCGTCGCTGCTGGAGCTGGAGGAGTCGGCGGGGGTGCCCGTCTTGCCTTGACGCCCGCGTCAACGCCTACCGTCGGGGGCATGCGAATCGGCGAGCTGGCCGCGCGGGCCGGGACCACCACGCGCACCCTGCGCTACTACGAGGCCCGGGGGCTGCTGCCCGCGCGGCGGGACGAGAACGGGTACCGCACGTACGACGAGGACGACGTCAGGCTGCTCGACCAGATCCGGACCCTGCGGGACGTGGGGTTCGACCTGGAGGAGACGCGGCCGTTCGTGGAGTGTCTGCGGGCCGGGCACCCGGAGGGCGACTCGTGCCCGGCGTCGCTCGTGGTCTACCGGCGCAAGCTGGACGAGCTGGACGCGCTCATCGGGCAGCTCCAGGAGGCCCGGGAGAAGGTCGCGGGGCAGTTGCGGCGGGCCGAGGCGGCGCGGGACGAGCTGGCCGCCGAGACGCTGGCTCCGGGGGGTCCGGAGCCCGTGTGCGAACTGGGAGGGCTGACGCGATGAGCTTGGTGAGCGGACTGGACGAGGTGACGGACGCCGACTTCGCGGCGGAGGTGCTCGGCGCCGATCTGCCGGTGCTGGTGCAGTTCACGGCCGACTGGTGCGGGCCGTGCCGGCAGCTGGCGCCTGTGCTGAGGGACATCGCCTTCGAGGAGGGCGACCGGCTGAAGATCGTGCAGATCGACGTGGACCGGAACCCGGAGACGACGGTCGCCTACCACGTGCTGTCGACGCCGACGCTGATGGTCTTCGACGGCGGCGAGCCGGTCCGGTCGATGGTCGGGGCGCGGCCCAAGCGGCGGCTGCTGGAGGAACTGGCCGACGTGATGTGATCGCGTGATCTGAGACGGGCGGCCCGGAGCCGAAAAAATCCCCCGAGGAATTGCGCTCGGGGGATTTCTCTGCGTATATTCGGTGATTCGCGACTTCAATTCTGGACGGTCGCGGAGAAGTTCACTGAGCAGAGTATATCCGGGCGGGAGTGGAATTGTCAAACACGTCAAACACCGGCTTTCCAGACGATGAATTGCGCCACGAGCAGGAATTCATCGACGGACTGTACGCGCGCGTCGACGCCCTGCGCGGGGACACCGAGACCGCCGTCGGGACCGCGCTCGCCCAGGGCAGCACACCCATGCAGGCCCGGCTGGAGCGGGACATCCTCGTCGCCGAACGCTCCGGGCTGCTCGCCGCGCTGGACGCCGTCGACGGTTCCCTCTGCTTCGGCCGGATCGACCTCACCGGCGGCACGACCCACCACATCGGCCGCATCGGACTGCGCGCGGACGACACCGAACGCACCCCCGTCCTGATCGACTGGCGCGCCGACGTCGCCCGCCCGTTCTACCTCGCCACCGGCCACACCCCGATGGGCCTGCGCCGCCGCCGGCACATCGCCACCGACGGCCGCACCGTGACCCACCTGCACGACGAGATCCTCGACCTCGGCGACCAGGAGCGCACCGGCCACGAGGACCACGATGGCGACGCCGTGCTGCTCGCCGCGCTCAACTCCGCCCGCACCGGCCGCATGGGCGACATCGTGCGGACCATCCAGGCCGACCAGGACCGCATCATCCGGGCACCGCACCGCGGGGTCCTCGTCGTCGAGGGCGGACCCGGCACCGGGAAGACCGCGGTCGCCCTGCACCGGGCCGCCTACCTCCTCTACGAGCACCGCGAACTGCTGGCCCGCCGGGCCGTCCTCATCGTCGGCCCCAACCCCGCCTTCCTCGGCTACATCGGCGAGGTACTGCCCTCGCTCGGCGAGACCGGCGTCCTGCTGGCCACCGTCGGCGAGCTGTACCCCGGTGTGAAGGCCACCGCCACCGACCCCCCCGAGGCCGCCGCCGTCAAGGGCCGCGCCGGCATGGCCGACGTGCTCGCCGCCGTCGTACGCGACCGGCAGGCCCTGCCCGACCCGGTCGTCACCGTCGAGCACGAGCGCGAGGTGCTGATGCTCGACGACGGTCTCGTGGCCGTCGCCCGCGACCGCACCCGCGCCGCCGGGCTGCCGCACAACGTGGCCCGCGAGCACTTCGAGGGCCACATCCTCAACACCCTCACCGAGCTGTACGCCGAACGCGTGGGCACCGACCCCTACGACGGCTCCAGCCTCCTCGCGCCCGCCGACATCACCCAGATCCGCGACGAACTCGCCGAGAACCCCGAGGTCTGGTCCGCCATCGACCAGCTGTGGCCGCGGCTCACCCCGCGGCGGCTCGTCGCCGACTTCCTCGCCGACCCCGCGGGCTACGTCCCCGACGCAGACGCGGCCGCGATCCGCCGCCCGGTGACCCGGCACTGGACCGTCGCCGACGTCCCCCTCCTCGACGAGGCCGCCGAACTCCTCGGCGAGGACGACCGCCTCGCCCGCGCCCGCGCCGAACGCGACCGGGACACCCAGATCGCCTACGCGCAGGGCGTGCTCGACGTGTCGTACGCCTCCCGCACCTACGAGTTCGAGGACAAGGACGAGGAGGACTCCGAGGTCCTGTCCGCGCACGACATCATCGACGCCGAACGCTTCGCCGAACGGCACGAGGAGGCCGACCACCGCAGTGCCGCCGAACGCGCCGCCGCCGACCGGACCTGGGCGTTCGGGCACATCATCGTCGACGAGGCGCAGGAACTCTCCCCCATGGCCTGGCGGCTGCTGATGCGGCGCAGCCCGACCCGCTCCATGACCCTGGTCGGCGACCCCGCGCAGACCGCCGAGGCGGCCGGCGTCGGCTCCTGGGCGGACATCCTCACCCCCTACGTCGAGGACCGCTGGGAGCACACCCGGCTCGGCGTCAACTACCGCACCCCGGCCGAGATCATGGACCTGGCGGCGGCCGTGGTGCGCGCCGGGAACCCCGGCTTCGAGCCGCCCAGCTCGGTCCGCTCCACGGGCGTACGGCCCTGGGTGCGGGACGCCGGCGACGACCTGCCCGGCGCGGTCGCCAAGGCGGTCGCCGAACTCACCCCCGCCGAGGGCCGGCTGGCCGTCATCGCCCCGCGCGAACTGCACCGTTCCCTCGCCGCTCATCTGGACGGGGTGGGCGCCGGCCCGGAACCCGACCTCACCCACACCGTCGTCCTCCTCGACCCCCGCCAGTCCAAGGGCCTGGAGTTCGACTCGGTCCTGGTCGTGGAACCGGCCCGCTACGGCACCAGCGACCTGTACGTCGCCCTGACCCGCGCCACCCAGCGCCTCGGGGTGCTGCACACCGGTGCGCTCCCGCAGGCGCTGGCCGAGGCGGCCGCCGGATCGTAGAGGGCGGCCGTCAGGCGGGCCGCAGCCAGAGCGTGGACAGCGGGGGGAGGGTGAGGCGGACACTCGCCGGGCGGCCGTGCCAGGGCCGGGGCTCCGGTTTGACGACGTCCGTGCCGGTGAGCCCGCCGCCGCCGTACCGGACCGCGTCCGTGTTGAGGCACTCGTGCCAGGCCGGGACGTCGTCGGGGACCCCGATCCGGTAGTCGTGGCGGACCACCGGGGCGAAGTGGGACACCGCGAGGAGCGGGGTGCCGTCGGCGTCGTGGCGCAGGAACGCGAGGACGTTGTCGTCCGCCGCGTCCCCGCTGATCCACTCGAAGCCCGCCGGGTCGGTGTCCCGCCGCCACAGCGGCGGGGCCGCCCGGTACAGCGCGTTCAGGTCCCGGACGAGGTCCCGCACGCCCCGGTGGTCCGCCTCCGCGCCGTACGCCGGATCCAGCAGCCACCAGTCCGGGCCGTGCGCCTCCGACCACTCCGCGCCCTGGGCGAACTCCTGTCCCATAAAGAGGAGTTGCTTGCCGGGATGCGCCCACATGAAGCCCAGATAGGCGCGCAGCCCGGCCCGCTGCTGCCACCAGTCGCCCGGCATCTTCGACACCAGCGACCGCTTGCCGTGCACCACCTCGTCGTGGGAGATCGGCAGCACGTAGTTCTCGCTGTACGCGTACACCATCGAGAACGTCAACTCACCGTGGTGGTACGCCCGGTGCACCGGCTCCCGGCTCATGTACTGGAGCGAGTCGTGCATCCAGCCCATGTTCCACTTCAGCCCGAACCCGAGTCCGCCGAACCCGCTCGGCCCCTGGTGGTGCGTGGGCCGGGTGACGCCGTCCCAGGCCGTCGACTCCTCGGCCACGGTCACCACCCCCGGGCAGCGCCGGTAGACCGTGGCGTTCATCTCCTGGAGGAACGCCACCGCGTCCAGGTTCTCCCGGCCGCCGTGCTCGTTCGGCGTCCACTGGCCCGGCTCGCGCGAGTAGTCCAGGTAGAGCATCGAGGCGACGGCGTCCACCCGCAGCCCGTCGATGTGGAACTCCTGGCACCAGTACACCGCGTTGGCGACCAGGAAGTTGCGCACCTCCCGCCGCCCGAAGTCGAACTCCAGCGTGCCCCAGTCCGGATGCGCGGCCCGCAGCGGATCGTGGTGCTCGTACAGCGGACGCCCGTCGAACTCGGCCAGCGCCCAGTCGTCCCGCGGGAAGTGGGCCGGCACCCAGTCCATCAGCACGCCGATACCCGCCTGGTGCAGCCGGTCCACCAGGTACTTGAAGTCGTCCGGGGTGCCGAGGCGGGCCGTCGGCGCGTAGAAGCCCGTCACCTGATAGCCCCAGGAGCCGCCGAACGGGTGCTCGGCGACCGGCATCAGCTCCACGTGCGTGAAGCCCATGTCCTTCACGTACGCGGGGAGTTGCTCGGCGAGTTCGCGGTACGAGAGCCCCGGCCGCCAGGACGGCAGGTGCACCTCGTACACCGAGAACGGCGCCTCGTGCACCGGAGTGTCCGCGCGGTGCGCCATCCACTCCGCGTCCTCCCACGCGTGGTGCGAGGCGTGCACGATCGAGGACGTGGCCGGCGGGACCTCGGTACGGCGGGCCAGCGGATCGGCGCGCAGCGTGCGGGTCCCGTCCGGGCGGGTGATCTCGAACTTGTACAGCTCGCCCTCGCCGACGCCGGGCACGAACAGCTCCCACACCCCGGACGAGCCGAGGGAGCGCATCGGATGACCAGTGCCGTCCCAGAAGTCGAAGCCACCGGCGACCCGCACGCCCCGCGCGTTCGGCGCCCACACGGAGAACGCGGTGCCGGTCACGCCCTGGTGGGTCGTGACGTGCGCCCCGAGCACCCGCCACAGCTGCTCGTGCCGGCCCTCCCCGATCAGGTGCAGGTCCAGCTCACCGAGCGTGGGCAGGAAACGGTAGGGGTCCTCAGTCTCCCGGGCGGGGCCGTCGTACGCCACCAGCAGCCGGTAGGCGGGGACCTCGGCCAGCGGGAGCAGCGCGGAGAAGAACCCGTCGCCGTCGTCGTGCAGATCCGCCCGCAGCTCACCGGAGACGACGGCGACCGAGCGGGCGTACGGCCGGAACGCGCGGAACGCGACCCCGCCGGGCACCGGATGCGCGCCGAGCACCGCGTGCGGATCGTGGTGCGTGCCGGACAACAGCCGCTCACGGTCAGTCGCGCCCAGGGCAGGGCTGACCTTGGCGGCCTCGGCCGGGGGCGGCTGAGGCGCGCGGGCCGCCGGAACCCGGGCAGCCTTCTGTGCGCCCTTGCCGGTCTTACCGGAATTACCAGTCTTACCGGTCCTGCTCTTCGCACTGGCTGACTTCTTGGACGTCACGGACGGGTCTCCCGGGCGAGGGTCGGGTCGGACGTGGCGAGGCGGCGGACCGCCGACAGCGGTACGTGCAGCCACTCGGGGCGGTGCCGGGCCTCGTAGACGACTTCGTAGACGGCCTTGTCGGTCTCACAGGCCCGCAGCATGACCGGATCGGTGCGCGGGTCCCGGCCGGCGGCCTCCGCGTACCCCGCGCAGTACGCGGAGCGGCACGCGTGCGCCCAGTCCGGCGCGGGCGGGCTCACGGAGTGGGCCGCGTAGTCGAAGGAGCGCAGCATCCCGGCGACATCGCGCACCGGTGGCTGCGGCATGCGCCGTTCGGCCAGCGGCCGGGCCGGCTCACCCTCGAAGTCGATCAGCGACCAGGTTCCGGAGGGGGAGCGCAGGCACTGCCCGAGGTGCAGGTCGCCGTGGATCCGCTGGGCGGTCCAGGTGCTGCCCTCGGCGGCCAGCTCGGCCAGCGCCTCGTAGGCGGAGCGCAGCCCCTCCTCGTACGGCCGTAACAGAGGCACCGCCTGTACGGCCGCCGCCAGCCGCTCGGTCATGCCGTCCACCAGCAGTCTCAGCGCCGCCTGGCCGAGCGTCACCGTGGGCAGGGCGCGGGCCAGCGCGGTGTGCACCTCGGCGGTGGCCCGGCCCAGCGCCCGCGCCTCGGCGGTGAAGTCCTCGCCCTTGGCCAGCTCGCGCAGCGCCAGCTCCCAGCCGTCGCTCGCGCCGCGCACGAACGGCTGGAGCACCCCGAGGACGTACGGCTCCGGGTCCAGCTCCTGACGTATCCACGCGGTCGGCGCCGGCACCCGGGGGCAGCTCTCGCGGGCCAGGGCCAGGGGTATCTCCAGGTCGGGGTTGACGCCGGGCACGACCCGGCGCAGCAGCTTCAGGATGAACGTGTCGCCGTAGACCACCGAGGAGTTGGACTGCTCGGCGGTCAGCAGCCGGGCCACCAGCCCGGCGCGTATCTCCTGCCCGGGGTCCCCCTCGAAACGGAGCCCGCCGACGCGCGCCCGGGTGCGCAGGGCCTCCAGGAGCACTTCGGCGGGCCGGGGGTCGTAGAGGGCCTCGTACACCGTGCGTCCGGCGAGCGGCCCCTCGTCCACGTGTCCGATCAGCGCGGGCGCCAGCCGGGGCGGCAGCGCCTCACGCACGCCTATCAGCAGCTGGTAGCAGTCGCCGGGGTGTGTCGGTGCGTCCGGAGTGGACGGCTGGTGCACGCGCAGCAGCAGGTGGTACAGGCCCAGCCGGCCGGCCGGGGGGAGGAGTTCGGTGGCGGCCACGGGGGTGAACCCGGTGACCGGGCGTCCCTTCCCCGCGAACCAGCGCTGCCTCGGCAGCCACTCCCGCAACAGCGGATCGAGCGACGCGAGGAGGGGGCCGGGACTGGTCGAGCCGGAGGTGGTGCCGAACAGGGTGACCGTTTCCGCCATGGGCGTCACGTCCTTTTCCCCCGTGGTCGGGGTGTCACTGATGCGTGCCCCGGTCCGGACGCCGGAAACCGCCGCCCGGGTGGGACGGCGCAAACCGCCCCACCGCCGGGGCTCTCAGGGGGTTTCGCGCCGCAGCCGGAACCAGTAGAAGCCGTGGCCGCCGAGGGTCAGCAGGTACGGCAGGTCGCCGATCGCCGGGAAGCGGACCCCGCCGAACAGTTCGACCGGGTGCCGGCCGCCGAACCGGCTGAGGTCCAGCTCGGTGGGCTGCGCGAACCGGGAGAAGTTGTGGACACACAGCACGAGGTCGTCCTCGTATTCCCGGAGGAACGCGAGCACTGCTGGGTTGGAGGACGGCAACTCGGTGTAGGACCCCAGTCCGAAGGCAGGATTCTGCTTACGGATCTCGATCATGCGGCGGGTCCAGTGCAGCAGCGACGACGGCGACGACATGGACGCCTCGACGTTGGTGACCTGGTAGCCGTGGACCGGGTCCATGATCGTGGGCAGGAACAGCCGACCCGGATCGCAGGACGAGAACCCGGCGTTGCGGTCCGGTGTCCACTGCATCGGCGTCCGCACCGCGTCCCGGTCGCCGAGCCAGATGTTGTCGCCCATGCCGATCTCGTCGCCGTAGTAGAGGATCGGCGAGCCGGGCAGGGAGAGCAGCAGGGCGGTGAACAGTTCGATCTGGTTGCGGTCGTTGTCGAGGAGCGGGGCCAGGCGCCGCCGGATGCCGATGTTGGCGCGCATACGCGGGTCCTTCGCGTACTCGGCCCACATGTAGTCGCGTTCCTCGTCGGTGACCATCTCCAGGGTCAGCTCGTCGTGGTTGCGCAGGAAGATGCCCCACTGGCAGTTGGAGGGGATGGCCGGGGTCTTGGCCAGGATCTCCGAGACCGGGTAGCGCGATTCCCGGCGTACGGCCATGAAGATGCGCGGCATGACCGGGAAGTGGAACGCCATGTGGCACTCGTCGCCGCCCGAGGCGTAGTCCCCGAAGTAGTCGACGACATCTTCCGGCCACTGGTTGGCCTCCGCGAGCAGCACCGTGTCCGGGTACTGGGTGTCGATCTCCTTGCGGACCCGCTTCAGGAACTCGTGCGTCGCCGGCAGGTTCTCGCAGTTGGTGCCCTCCCGCTGGTACAGGTACGGCACCGCGTCCAGCCGGAACCCGTCGATGCCCAGGTCCAGCCAGAACTTCAGCGCGGAGATCATTTCCTCCTGCACGGCCGGGTTCTCGTAGTTCAGGTCCGGCTGGTGCGAGAAGAACCGGTGCCAGTAGTACTGCTTGCGGACCGGGTCGAAGGTCCAGTTGGACGCCTCGGTGTCGACGAAGATGATCCGCGCGTCCTGGAACTGCTTGTCGTCGTCGGCCCAGACGTAGTAGTCCCCGTACGGGCCTTCCGGATCCCGCCGCGACTCCTGGAACCACGGGTGCTGGTCGCTGGTGTGGTTCATGACGAAGTCGATGATGACGCGCATGCCGCGCTGGTGGGCGGCGTCCACGAACTCCACGAAGTCGGCGAGGTCACCGAACTCCGGCAGGACGGCGGTGTAGTCGGCGACGTCGTAACCCCCGTCGCGCAGGGGGGACTTGAAGAACGGCGGCAGCCACAGGCAGTCCACGCCGAGCCACTGCAGATAGTCGAGCTTGGCGGTCAGGCCCTTGAGGTCGCCCACGCCGTCGCCGTTGCTGTCCTGGAAGGAGCGGACCAGGACCTCGTAGAAGACGGCGCGCTTGAACCACTCCGGATCCCGGTCCTTGGCAGGCGTGTCCTCGAAGGTGTCCGGCACGGGCTCGTTGACGATCATGTGGTGGGTGCCCCTCCGGTCTGCGGGGTGGACGGTCGCAGGACCGTGAGGACATGCGCGGGACTATGACCCGGTTCGAGTCGCACATAGTTGGTCCTGCCCCAGTGATAGGTCTCGCCGGTGAGCAGGTCGCGCACCGGCACCGACTCGTGCCAGCCCAGGCCGAGTTGCGGCATGTCCAACGAGACCGTCGCCTCCTGGGTGTGGTGGGGATCGAGGTTCGCGACGACCAGAACCGTGTTCGATCCGCTGCGCTTCGAGTAGGCGATCACCGCGTCCTTGTCGGTGTGGTGGAAGCGCAGATTGCGGAGCCGGTGCAGGGCCGGGTTCTGCCGCCGGATGGTGTTGAGGCGGGTGATGAGGGGGGCGAGGGTGCGGCCCTCGCGGGCGGCGGCGTCCCAGTCGCGGGGCTTGAGCTGGTACTTCTCCGAGTCGAGGTAGTCCTCACCGCCCTCCCTGAGGGGGGTGTTCTCGCACAGTTCGTAGCCGCTGTAGATGCCCCAGGTGGGGGAGAGGGTCGCGGCGAGGACGGCACGGGCCTCGAAGGCGGGCCGGCCGCCGTGCTGGAGGTAGGCGTGCAGGATGTCGGGGGTGTTGGCGAAGAAGTTCGGCCGCATCCAGGAGGCGGCCTCACCCGAGAGTTCGGTCAGGTACTCCGTCAGCTCCTGCTTGCTGTTGCGCCAGGTGAAGTAGGTGTACGACTGCTGGAAGCCGATCTGGGCCAGGGTGTGCATCATCGCCGGGCGGGTGAACGCCTCGGCCAGGAAGATGACGTCCGGGTCGCGGCCGTTGACCTCGGCGATGACCCGTTCCCAGAACACCACCGGCTTGGTGTGGGGGTTGTCGACGCGGAAGATCCGCACTCCGTGCCCCGTCCAGAACCGCAGCACGCGCACGGTCTCGGCGACCAGGCCGTCCATGTCCGCGTCGAACGCGATGGGGTAGATGTCCTGGTACTTCTTCGGCGGGTTCTCGGCGTAGGCGATCGTCCCGTCGGGGCGGTGGTGGAACCACTCGGGGTGCTTGTGCACCCAGGGGTGGTCCGGGGAGCACTGCAGCGCGAAGTCCAGGGCCACTTCCAGGCCGAGCGTGCGGGCCTCACCTACGAAATCGTCGAAGTCCTCCAGGGTGCCCAGCTGGGGGTGGATCGCGTCGTGGCCGCCTTCGGGGGAGCCGATCGCCCAGGGCACGCCGACGTCATGCGGTCCGGGGTCGAGGCTGTTGTTGGGGCCCTTGCGGAAGGTGGTGCCGATCGGGTGGATCGGGGGGAGGTAGACGACGTCGAAGCCCATGTCGGCGATGGGGCGCAGCCGGCGGGCGGCGGTGCGGAAGGTGCCGTGGGGCTGTTGGGGGGTGCCCTCGGAGCGGGGGAAGAACTCGTACCAGGAGCCGTACAGGGCGCGTTCGCGTTCCACCAGCAGCGGCATCGGCTCCGAGACGGTGACCAGCTCCCGCAGCGGATAGCGGGCCAGCACCTCCGCCACCTCCGGCGCCAGCGCCGCCGCGAGCCGCCAGGCCGCCGGGCGGTCCTCCGCGCGCAGGACGGCCGCGGTGTCCAGGAGCAGGGCGCGCCGTTCGTCGGGCACCTGTTCGGCCGCCCGCTCGTAGAGCCGCGCGCCCTCCTCCAGCACCAGCTCGGTGTCGATCCCGGCCGGGATCTTGATCCGCGCGTGGTGCCGCCAGGTGCCGACCGGGTCCGACCAGGCCTCCACGGTGTAGGTCCAGCGGCCGGGGGCGTCCGGGGTGACGTCCGCGCCCCAGCGGTCGGTTCCCGGGGCGAGTTCGCGCATCGGCGTCCAGGGGCCGGGGCGCCCCTTGGGGTCCCGGAGGACGACGTTGGCGGCGACGGCGTCGTGTCCCTCCCGGAACACCGTGGCCGACACCTCGAACGACTCACCGGTCACCGCTTTGGCGGGTTTGCGCCCCTGCTGGACCATCGGGCGGACGTCGAGGACCGGGATGCGGCCGATGACGGGTGCGGCGGGGGCGGGACGCCGCCCGGACGAGGCCGGGGCGGGGGCGTCCTGTGCGGGCTTCCTCGATTTCCCGCCCGGCGCTCTCCGCCGCGCCGGCTTGCGGGGGCTGTCCGCGGCCCGGCCGGCGTGGTCCGCCGTCCTGTCCGCGGGGTCCGCTGCCGTGCTGGTTGTCGGGGGTGCTGACGAGTGGTGCGTGGCGGGCATGACCGCTCCTGTCCGCGTCAACGAGGGTGTGGGCGGATGACTCTGGGGAGGTGGGTCCTGCGGGTGTGCTGCGGTACGGCTGTGGGGTGTACCGGAGGAGCCTTCCCACCCCGCTCGGGTGGGCAATCCGGAACATTGTTAACTACTCGCGCGTATGTCGACACACAAGTCCGGCCTCTTTTTCCGGGTGCCCGACGCGCCGGTGTCCAAGCCCCGTTCGTATGAACGGGATTGCCCCCGTGCCTTTCCCGGTGCGCGGGGGTCCGCGCCCCGTGCGTGCGTCCGGTGCGCCCGACACCCGCCCCGCCGCGTCCCCGCCGACGGCCCGTCAGCGGCTACGGTCGACAGTGACGTCGAGACGTACACGTCGGGGCCGTACGCCCCACGGGGCCCGTGCCGCCGTACGGTCCGCGCGGCCCCCTGCCGTGCCGTCTCACCCCGCGACGCGCCCGAGGTGGAAAGTGAAGGCGATCCGTCGGTTCACCGTCCGTCCCGCACTCCCCGACGCCCTCCGGCCACTGAGCGACCTGGCGCGCAATCTGCGCTGGTCCTGGCACACGGAGACGCGCGACCTGTTCCAGGCCGTCGACCCCGAGCGCTGGGCCGCCACCGAGGGCGATCCGGTACGGCTGCTGGGCAGTGTGCGGCCCGAACGGCTCGCCGAACTCGCCGGGGACCGGCGCTTCCGGCGCCGGCTCGGCGCGGTCGCCGACGACCTGAAGGACTACCTGACCGGCGACCGCTGGTACCAGGCACAGGGCGACGGCCTGCCCGCCGCCGTCGCCTACTTCTCCCCGGAGTTCGGCATCACGGCCGCCCTGCCGCAGTACTCCGGCGGCCTCGGCATCCTCGCCGGGGACCACCTCAAGGCCGCCAGCGACCTCGGCGTGCCCCTGATCGGTGTGGGACTGCTCTACCGGCACGGCTACTTCCGGCAGTCCCTGTCCCGGGACGGCTGGCAGCAGGAGCACTACCCGGTGCTCGACCCCAACGAACTGCCTCTCACCCTGCTGAAGGAGCCCGACGGCTCGCCCGCCCGGATCTCCCTCGCGCTGCCCGGCGGCACCGCGCTGCACGCCCGCGTCTGGCTGGCGCGGGTGGGCCGGGTGCCACTGCTGATGCTCGACTCCGACGTGGAGGAGAACGGCCCCGGCGAACGCGGGGTGACCGACCGGCTCTACGGCGGCGGCAGCGAGCACCGGCTGCTCCAGGAGATGCTGCTCGGCATAGGAGGGGTACGGGCCGTGCGCACGTACTGCCGGCTCACCGGGCACGCCGAGCCCGAGGTGTTCCACACCAACGAGGGGCACGCAGGCTTCCTCGGCCTGGAGCGGATCGCCGAACTGTGCGCGCGGGGCCTGGACTTCGACGCCGCCCTGGAGGCCGTACGGGCCGGGACGGTGTTCACCACGCACACCCCGGTCCCGGCCGGCATCGACCGCTTCGACCGGGAGCTGGTCGCCCGGCACTTCGGGCCCGACGCCGAACTGCCGGCCCTTCCGGTGCAGCGGATCCTGGCGCTCGGCATGGAGACGTACCCGGGCGGCGAGCCGAACCTGTTCAACATGGCCGTGATGGGGCTGCGCCTGGCCCAGCGCGCCAACGGGGTGTCCGTGCTGCACGGCCGGGTCAGCCGCGAGATGTTCGCGGGCCTCTGGCCCGGCTTCGACCCCGAGGAGGTGCCGATCACCTCCGTCACCAACGGGGTGCACGCGCCGACCTGGGTCGCCCCCGAGGTGTTCCGGCTCGGCGCCCGGCAGATCGGCGCCCAGCGGGCCGAGGACGCGCTGACCGTCGGCGGCTCGGACCGCTGGGACTCCGTCGCGGACATCCCCGACCAGGACATCTGGGAGCTGCGCCGGTGCCTGCGCGAGCAGCTCGTGGAAGAGGTACGGCAGCGGCTGCGCGCCTCCTGGCGGCAGCGCGGCGCAGGGGCCGCCGAGCTGGGCTGGATCGACGGCGTGCTCGACCCCGGCGTGCTGACGATCGGCTTCGCCCGCCGCGTCCCGTCGTACAAGCGGCTCACGCTGATGCTCCGCGACCGGGACCGGCTGACAGAACTGCTGCTGCACCCCGAACGGCCCCTTCAGATCGTCGTCGCGGGCAAGGCGCACCCGGCCGACGACAGCGGGAAGCGGCTCGTCCAGGAACTGGTGCGCTTCGCGGACGACCCGCGGGTCCGCCACCGCATCGTCTTCCTGCCCGACTACGGCATGGCGATGGCGCAGAAGCTCTACCCCGGCTGCGACGTCTGGCTGAACAACCCGCTGCGCCCGCTGGAGGCATGCGGCACGAGCGGGATGAAGGCGGCCCTCAACGGCTGCCTCAACCTCTCGGTGCTGGACGGCTGGTGGGACGAATGGTTCCAGCCGGACTTCGGCTGGCCGGTGCCGACGGCGGACGGCGCGGGCACCGACCCCGACCGGCGCGACGACCTTGAGGCGGCGGCGCTGTACGACCTGCTGGAGCGGCACGTCACGCCGCGCTTCTACGACCGCGGGCGCGGCGGTCTGCCCGACCGCTGGATCGAGATGGTCCGCCGGACCCTCACCCTGCTCGGCCCCAAGGTGCTGGCGGGCCGCATGGTCCGCGAGTACGTCGACCGCCTCTACACGCCGGCCGCCGTCTCCCACCGCTCCCTGACGCCGGACGCGGCAACCGAACTGGCCGCGTGGAAGGCGCGGGTGCGCGCGGCCTGGCACGGGGTGACGGTCGATCACGTGGAGACGACGGCGACCGCGGCCACCGCGGAACTGGGCACGACGGTCGGTCTGCGGGTCCGGGTCGGCCTCGGCGAGCTGACCCCGGACGACGTCGAGGTGCAGGCGGTCTCCGGCCGGGTGGACGCCGAGGACCGCATCACGGACGCGGTCACGGTCCCCCTGAAGCCGACGGGCACCCCCGACCTGGAGGGCCGCCGCGTCTACGAGGGGCCCCTGGCGCTGGACCGCACCGGCCCCTACGGCTACACGGTGCGCATCCTTCCCAGCCATCGGCTGCTCGCGTCCGGCGCGGAGTTGGGCCTGGTCACGGCGCCGTCGGAGGAGACGGGGGAGGGCGCCGGGGTACTGCTGCGCTGAGGGCCGCCCCCGTCCGGCCCGGGCCCGACTCTCGTCCCATGCCGAAATATTTACCGTTCAAGACCCTAGGCAGCGACCCTACGCCTAGGTAACTTACTCGCGGGTCACCTCCTTGTGATCCAGTTCACCAGGTGCTCACGATCTGCGGGGGAGAGTCATGCCCAAAACCAGCAAGCGGGTCCTGGCGACGGCGGTCGTAGCGGCACTGGCCTCGGCAGCCGTACCGGCCGCCACCGCCGCCGCGGCGACCACGTCACCGTCGTCCTCGCCCACGTCGTCGTCCTCGTCCTCGTCGGGTGACGCGTTCTACACGTACGACGGCAGCAAGCCGCTGTCCTCGTACGCGCCGGGCGCCGTGCTCAAGAGGCGGACGCTGACGTACCACATCGTGGGCGTGCCCACACCGCTCAAGGCCATCCAGCTGCTCTACCGGACCACCGACGCCCAGGGCCGCCCGGCCGCCAACGTGACCACGGTGGTGCGCAGCATCACGGGTGACGGCAGCAAGGCGGTGTCGTACCAGTCGTTCTACGACTCCCTCAACCCGGCCGACGGACCGTCCCGCGCGATCGCGGGCGACGTCAGCCTGGGCGGGCTCATCGCGAACACCGAGAACCTGTTCCTGGCGCCGCTGGTGGCGCAGGGCTACACCGTCGTCATCCCCGACACCGAGGGCCAGAGCGCCGACTTCGCGGCCGGCCCCGAGTACGCGCGGAACACCCTGGACTCGATCCGCGCGGCCTCGGACCCCGCCGCGGACACGGGCATGACCACGGACACGCGGGTCGGCCTCATCGGCTACTCGGGCGGGGCCATCGCCACCAACTGGGCCTCGGCGCTGGCCCCTTCCTACGCCCCCGACGTCAACGAGCGGCTGGTCGGCTACGCCGAGGGCGGGCTGCTCGTGGACCCCGCGCACAACCTCAAGTACGTCAACGGCTCCCTCGTCTGGTCCGGCGTCATCCCCATGGCCGTCATCGGGGTCGCCCGCTCCTACGGCATCGACCTCAAGCCCTACCTCAACGACTACGGCCTGAAGGTGTACTCCTCCCTGGAGCACGGCTCCCTCCTCGACGCGCTCGGCCACTACCCCGGCCTGACCTGGAAGAAGCTGACGAAGCCGGCATACAGCGACCCCGACTCGATCCCCGAGTTCGTCGAGGCGGTCAACAAGGTCAACCTCGGCTCGGCGCCCACCCCGACGATCCCCGGCTTCATCGCCGAGGGCAACGGCGGCGTCTTCGAGGGCACCTTCGGCAACCCGCCCGGCATCGGCAGGGGCGACGGCGTCATGGTCTCCGGCGACGTCCGGGCGCTGGCCCGCCAGTACTGCGCCACCGGCAAGGCCCCCCTCAAGTACCACCAGTACGACCTCCTCAGCCACATCGGCACGGCCGCCGCCTGGGCCCCCCAGGCCCTCGCCTACCTCAACGCCCGTTTCACCACGAAGCCGGCCCCCACCAGCTGCGGCAGCATCCCGGCGGGCAACGACCTCACCCCGGAACAGCCGACGGATCCTTCCTGACCCCCGCACCGACTCCACGCGGCGGGGCCGCACGTGCCTTCTCGCGCTTCCTCGCAGGGCCCCTTGTTGGAAGGATTGCCGCTCATGGCGATCGACATGGACCTCAACCTTGCGACACAGCTGCCTGCGGCCGATGTCGCGGGCCGGCTCGCTGAGATCGGCAGGGACACCGGTGTGTTCGGCGCCGAATTCACCGGCGAGCGACTGATGAACAAACAGGTGTTCCTGTACACCCCGCAGGGCATGTGGGTTCGCGTTCTTGAGGAGGAACCCCCACACCCCTGGGACCCCATCGTCACTGATCTCGGCCTGACCCGGACTGCGGCGGTGGCGTTCCGTATGGGGAAGGAAACGGAAACCTGGATTCAGCAAGACGACATGATCCGTCTCGTGGCGCCGTTGCTGGCCCGGGTCGACGGTGATGCGGTACTGCACTTCCAGTACGAGGTGATCTGGCTTTTCCGCAAGAACGGCGAACTGAACCTCAACGAACGGGACGACATCTGGCGTCCCGAGCGCCTCTCCTTGCTGCAACAGCCCTACCGACGGCAAACCCACATGTTCGACTCCTTCTGATGGGGGTCGGCGGGGGAGCGGGCCATGGCGTTTCGCTTCCCTGCCGGTGAGCTTCCAGCCCGCACTAGGGTGTTCCAGCGCCGAGGTCACGCATGCGTTCAGCACCTCAGATCACGGGATTTTGCGTCCCGTGTCCCTTGGCTTCATCGTCGCGTCCCTCGGCATGACCGGGATCAGGTGACCAACGACGGTGGTGCGATCGTCCGTGCTCGCTCATAGAGGTCGTGCGCCGTCGGGTTCTTCAGATGGGGTCGCAGGAGGCCGAACATGGTCCTGATCCGGTCGTCGGCGCGAGCGGACTGCACCATCGGGTAGTCGTCGAGCGCCTGGTGCCAGATAGCGCAGGCCGCATCCAGGTGACCGATCTCCAGTTTGCGCTCAGCCAGGGTGCCGCGGTGCCGTACACGGGCGCGTCGGTAGACGCTGTAGCGCACCTTGTCCGACTCCTGCATGGCTTCGATGGCGCCGGAAACGTCACCGAGTTCGTAACGGACTTGGCTGATGTGGTAGTTGAGTGCCGCAGGATCATACGAACCGAACGCCTTGCCGCGCGACTCGGCGCGGTCCATGGCTTCCTCAGCCTCTCGGATGTACCGCATTGCGGCTGCCCGGTTGCCTGTCTGCGCGGCGGCGTGCGCCTGTTGACCGGCGAGGAAGGCCCGCATACGGGGCCCGGCTTTCGGGGAGGCCGCAGCAGCGACGTCGGCCAGCTCCATGGCCTTCGTCCCATGGCGGAGGTCGATCGCCTGGACGCTCATGCCGCGCAGGGTGGTGCAGTAGGTCAGATGGTCCTCGGCGGCGCCCGCCAGTTCGAGTGATCTAGGGCTGACGCCAGGCGGGGCGGAGCCGTACGCGGCCCCGCCCCGCCGCACGACATCGGAAAGGGACGACATGCTGTCGATGCGTCTGCGCTTGGCCGATCTCCAGGAGCCCGAGTGGAGATCGCAGGGCGGCCGTTGGATCAACGGCGAGAGCTGGATCGAGCCCGCGAACGTGTCCACGTTGGTCATGGAGGTCAGCGACGACCAGGCACCTTGCGTACGGGTCCGCGTGAAGGAGTGCAAGCGGGGCGAGGCCGACTTCGTCGCACTCACCATGGAGCCGGGGGGAAGCCCGTCTGTCGACGGGTGTCTTCGGCACGGCCCCGCTCTATCTGACAGAAAAGGCCGGTGAGCTGCACGCTTCGTGGGACCTGGCACTGCTGCGACCGCATCTGCGGGCCGACCGTCTGGTGCCGCGCGTTGTCGCCCGAACGCTGACGAGGCAGCACCGCTACACGTCCGAGACGCTCTTCCAAGGCGTCTACCGCCTCACCGAACGGGCAGCGGCCACATTCACCCCTTCGGGACTCAGCATCCACTACCCCGACCCCGCCGAACACGTACTTGAGCCACGTACGCTGCGTCCCGGCGTTGATCCACTCGCCGCTCTGGACGAGTTGCTGACTGACGTGAGCCGCCAGGCGCCGACGGCAACCGGATGCGTGGGCGTGGAGCTGTCCGGTGGCGCGGACTCCGGGAACGTCGCCCTGGCCTTGAAGGCAGGCCGCTTCCCTGAGGTGTACAGCTTCGGCCTGCTGGTGGGAGGAAGCATTGGCAGGAAGCAGCGCGAGCGGCGCCGGGCCCTGGTGGAGCACTGCGGCTTCCGGGACACGGCCACCCCCGCCATGCGGCACCCACCCTTCTGCGCCGGAGGCGTGCGCGATCTGTGCAAGCCGCACGATCCGGCGGGAGCCTTCTACCAGGAGGCGTTCGACGTCGTGCGCGAGCAGGCAGCCGCCCGGCGGTGCGAGGTCATGTTCACGGGCAGCGGTGGGGACGAGGTCAACGCCCACCACTCCAGGACACAGGCCGAACTGCCGACGCCGGAACCCGTGCCGTGGCTCGGCGGCAACGCAATCCGAGCGCTCACCGACGTCAACGAGCACCTGGCCCCCATTCCGGTGCTGCCCCTACCGACCCTGATGGCGTTCGGAATGCACAACCCCGGGTTCCTCAGGGCCGGAATCTGGCCGGTGAGCCCGCTCGCACACCCACGCATTGTGCGCTTCATGGAGCAGTTACCGCACGAACACAAGCGTGGCAAGGCGCTGTTCCGCGAGCGGATCCGGCGGGCCGGGCTGCCCGAGTGGGTGGCCAATCCGGCCGAACCGGAGAACCTCCTGGCCGTTCTGGAAAAGGGGTTGCGTTCGTACGGCTTGTCGGTCTTGGACGACATGATGAAGGAGTCCATCCTGGTGGACCTCGGCTACGTTGACGGTAGAGCTCTCGCCCAGGCACGGAGGAACGCCGACTCCGTGCTGGTCGTTCCCGATCTGCTGTGCGATGTGGTCGCCCTGGAGATCGGCCTGCGAAGCCTCATGTGACCAGCCCCATCACGGAAGCGGAGCACGTGGAAGCCACCAACCTGCTGTACCGCGATCCGGCACTCTACGACGTGGTCCAGTCCGACAGCACGAGTTCCGCAATGTGCGAGACCCTGATCGAGCTGCACAGGCCGGACGCCGGAACCCTTGTCGACTTCGGATGCGGTACCGGCCGCGACCTGGGGATCCTCGCCAAGCGCTTCGAGTGCATCGGCGTGGACCTCCAGCCCGGCATGGTCGACTACGCCCATCAGGCCCGGCCCGGGCTGGACATCCGCACCGGCGATATGCGCACCGCACGACTCGGCAGCCGCATGGACGTGGTGACGTGCATGGGCAACAGCCTCGCCTACGTGCACGGTAACGAGGCGATCAGCCAGGTCTTCGCCACCTTCGCCGCCCACGCCCGGCCAGGAGCGCTGCTCGTGCTCTGTTCCCCCATCGCCCCGATCACCCGGACAGAGGCAACCACCGCCACGGTCGACACCCCGACGGGATCCGCGACCGTCACCATCCGCCACACGTGGGATCTGCGGACCCAGATCAACACCATGTACCGGCACTGGATGCTCCCCTCGGGCGACGAGGCCCGAGACGAGATCCGCAGACGTGTCCTGTTCCCCCAAGAGCTCGAACGCTACGCGGAGGGCGCCGGCTTCGAGGTCCTGGACATGCTCGACGGCACAGGTGCTGGGCTCACTGGCCCCACCGCGTACACGGTGGCCCGACAAAATCCGCGGTGACCGGCGGAACGATAAATGGCACCAGCACCGCCGCCCGACTCCTGACGGCAGTCGGTTGGGCGGCCGTGCCGCGGGAGAGTCAGTCGTAGGACTGGGGGGACCTCAGTCCTCCTCCGCCCCCGAGCTCAGCTTGCGCAGTACGACCCCGCAGCGGCGGGCGTAGGCGTGTTGGAGGCCTCGGGTGGCGGGGCCGCCGGCTCGGGCGTACCACTTGGCGCCGCGGCTGAAGGCGGCGACGGTGAGCCAGACCGTGCCGTCGCCGGTGCGGTCGACGATGAAGGCCTCCTCGCCGGCCTCGGGGTGGCCCTCCAGGGTGCCGTAGGCCCAGCCGCTGCGGCGGGGGTGCTCTATGGTCCAGATGATGCGGCAGGGTGCCTTTATCAGGCCGGCCAGGGTGACCGTGACGTTGACGCCGGAGGCGGCGCGCTCGGCGCTCGCGTCGATGCCCACGCCCATCGCGCGGTGCATCTCCCAGGTGAGGACCGCCTCGGCGGCCCGGTCGAAGACCTCCTGTCCCTCGCCGATGCGTGTGCGCACGAGCATGGGATGGAAGCCGGGCGGGCAGACGGTCAGGTCGTCGCGGGTCGCGCCGACCGGCTCGTAGGAGAAGGACGCGGATGACATGGGTCACAAGGGTAGGGCGGCACCCGGAGTGATCTTTCGCCGGGTGCCGCCCAGGGGAATCGGAAACCCCCCGGTTACTTCACGTTCACCGCGGTCCAGGCCGCGGCCACCGTCTTGTACTCGGTGCTGGTGGCGCCGTACAGGTCGGACGCCGCCTTCAGGGTCGCCGTGCGGGCGGCCTTGTAGTCGGTCGTCGAGGTCATGTACGTGGTCAGGGCCTTGTACCAGACCTGGAGTGCCTTGGCGCGGCCGATGCCGGTGACCTTGGAGCCGTCGGCCGTCGGGGAGTTGTACTTGACCCCGTTGATGGTCTTCGCGCCGCTGCCCTCCGCGAGGAGGTAGAAGAAGTGGTTGGCGACGCCGGAGGAGTAGTGGACGTCCTTGTTGCCGACGCCGGAGGACCAGTAGTCGGCGGAGCCGCCGTCCTTGCTGGGCTTGTCCATGTAGCGCAGCGGCGTGCCGTCGCCGTTGATGTCGATCTTCTCGCCGATGAGGTAGTCGCCCTTGTCGGTGGCGTTGTTGGCGAAGAACTCCACGCCGGTGCCGAAGATGTCGGAGGTGGCCTCGTTCAGGCCGCCGGACTCACCGCTGTACTCCAGGCCGGCGGTGTTGGACGTGACGCCGTGGCTCATCTCGTGCCCGGCGACGTCCAGCGCGGTGAGCGGGTGGTCGTTGCCCTCGCCGTCGCCGTAGGTCATGCAGAAGCAGCTGTCGTCCCAGAACGCGTTCACGTACGAGTTGCCATAGTGCACGCGCGAGTAGGCGGCCTTGCCGTCGTTCTTGATGCCGTTGCGGCCGAACGTCTTCTTGTAGAAGTCCCAGGTCTCCTGCGCGCCGTAGGCCGCGTCGACCGCCGCGGTCTGGTCGGTGGCCGAGCTGGACGCCTTGCCGGTGCCCCAGACGTTGTCGGCATCCGTGAACAGGGTGCCCTTGGCGCCGCTGCTGCTGTGCTTGAGGTTGTACGTCTTGTGGCCGCCGCGCGTGGTGTCGTACAGCTGGTACGACGAGCCCGACTTCTGCGTGTTCAGGCCGACCGTGCCGGAGTACAGGCTCTTGCCCGTGCCCACGCCGGTCTCGATGGTCTGGTGCTCGAAGAGCTTCTTGCCGGTGGCGGCGTCGGTGATGACGTGCAGGCCGTTGGGGGTGCCGTCGTCCTGGAGGCCGCCGACGACCGTCTCGTAGGCGAGGACGGGCTTGCCGGAGCCGGCCCAGATCACCTTGCGGGCGCCGTCCGCCGCGGTCCTGGCCGAGCCGAGGGTCCGGGCGGCGCCGAGCGCCTGCTTCTCGGCCTTGGCCGGGGTGATCTTCGGGGTGAGCGAGGCGACCTTGATTCTGGCCGTGGTCGCCTTGGTGACACCCTCGGTCCTGCCGGACTTGGCGGTGTGGACGATCAGGTCGCCGCCGAGGACGGGCAGTCCGGCGTAGGTGCGCTCGTAGCGGGTGTGGACGGTGCCGTCGGTGTCGCGGACGACGTCCTTGGCTATCAGCTTCTCCTTGGCGCCGAGGCCCAGGGACCGCGCCGTGTCCGCCGCGTCGGCCTGGGCGTCCTGGATCAGCGTGCCGCGGGCGCCGGCGGTCAGGGCGGCCGGGGCCGCGCCCGAGGCGGTGGTGTGCGTGGCGGGGGTGTCCGCGAAGGCACCGGCGGCCAGCGCGCCGGAGACCAGGGCGCCGGCGGCGACCGCGGTGGAGACGACGAGTGTGGTGCGCTTGCGTCGCGCGTGGACGGGGCTCACAGAAGCTCCTTGTCGTGGGGGGTCGGGGCAGCGCGGAGCAGCTGCCCTTCGGTGGTGCGGTGGTGCTCTCCTGCGGCGGTCTACAGAGCATCACATTCACGGCGCGTACATGTCAGGATCTTCACAGAGCCTTGGCTAAAGGGTCACGGCTGGCGAAGGTCCTGAGCGTGCGGGCGCCGCCCGGGGTCACCCCCGGACGGCGCTCACGCACTGGTGCGACGACTGCTGCGGCTTACGGGAAGACGAGCTTGAAGTCGTCGATGTAGCCGGTGTCGCCGGAGTACATGTCCTGCACGCGCAGCTTCCAGGTGCCGTTGGCCGCGACACTGGAGGCGTCGACCGTCCAGGTCTGGTGCACGCCGCTGGAGGAGTCGCTGTAGCTGGCGTTCTTCAGCCGGGCCGAGGCGCCGTTCGGGGCGACCAGGTCGATCTGGAGGTCACCGGCGTAGGAGTGCACGATGTCGACCGACACCTGCAGGTTGGCCGGCGCGTTGCCGCTGTGGCCCGTGACGCTGACCGACGAGGTGACGGCCGAACCGTGGTCCGGGATCGCGACGTTGGCGCTGTTCTCGAACGTGGAGCCGCCGCTCGGGTCGCCCGGGTCGCCCGGGTCGGTGCCGCCGGAGCGCGCACCCACGTTGACGCCCGCCCACGCGTCCTGCACCGCCTTGTACTCGGCGCTGGACGTGCCGTACAGCTCGCCCGCGGCCGCGAGGGTGCCGGTACGGGCGCCCGCGTAGTCGGTGGTGGAGGTGAACTTCGTGGTCAGCGCGCGGTACCAGATCTGCAGCGCCTTGTCCCGGCCGATGCCGGTGACCGGAAGGCCGTCCGACGTGGGCGAGTCGTAGTTCACGCCGTTGATGGTCTTCGCGCCGCTGCCCTCGGACAGCAGGTAGAAGAAGTGGTTGGCGACGCCGGAGGAGTAGTGGACGTCCTTGTTGCCGACGCCGGAGGACCAGTAGTCGGCGGAGCCGCCGTCCTTGCTGGGCTTGTCCATGTAGCGCAGCGGCGTGCCGTCGCCGTTGATGTCGATCTTCTCGCCGATCAGGTAGTCACCCTTGTCGGACGAGTTGTTGGCGTACCACTCGACGCCGGTGCCCATGATGTCGGAGGTGGCCTCGTTCAGGCCGCCGGACTCACCGCTGTACTCCAGGCCGGCGGTGTTGGACGTGACGCCGTGGCTCATCTCGTGGCCGGCCACGTCCAGCGAGGTCAGCGGGTCGGCGTTGTTCGAGCCGTCGCCGTAGGTCATGCAGAAGCAGCTGTCGTCCCAGAACGCGTTCACGTACGAGTTGCCGTAGTGGACGCGCGAGTAGGCGCCGACGCCGTCGTTGCGGATGCCGCTGCGGTTGAACGTGTTCTTGTAGAAGTCCCAGGTCTCCTGCGCGCCGTAGGCGGCGTCCGCGCCCGCGGTGGCGGCGTTGGAGTTGGTGCCGTCGCCCCAGGTGTCGCCGGCCTGCGAGAACAGCGAACCGGTGCCGGACGTACCGTGGTTGAGGTTGTACGTCTTGTGGCCGCCGCGCGCGGTGTCGGTCAGGGTGTAGCCCGAACCCGACTGGCTGGTGGTCAGCGAGACCTGGCCGCTGTAGTGGGTGTTGCCGACACCGGTCTCGATGCCCTGGTAGCGGAACAGCTCCTTGCCCGTGTTGGCGTCGGTGATGACGTGCAGCTGGTTCGGGGTGCCGTCGTCCTGGAAGCCGCCGACGACCGTCTCGTACGCCAGCACCGGCTTGCCGCTCGCCGCCCAGATGACCTTGCGGGAGGACCGGTCGACGTCCGCCTTCTTGCTGCCCAGCGCCTTGGCCTGGCCGACGGCCTTCTGCTGGACGCTCGCCTTCGACACGTTGGCGGTGAGGTCCTTGACCGCCACGCTCGCCTTCATGGCCTTGGCCACGTGCTCCGTCTGACCGGACTTGGCGGTGTCGACGATCAGGTCGCCGCCGAGGACGGGCAGACCGGCGTAGGTACGCTCGTAGCGGGTGTGCAGGGTGCCGTCGTGGTCCTTGACGACGTCCTTGACGACCAGCTTCTCCTGCGAGCCGAGGCCCAGCTCCTTGGCCGCGTGCGCCTTGGCGCCGTCGGCGTCCCGGATCAGCTCGGCGCGCTGCGAGGGGGTGAGCTTGAGGGCGACGTGGGCCTGGTCCGGCTTCGCGTGGTGGGCCGCGTCGGTGGGGGTGGCGCTCGCCGCGCCCGCCTGCACCGCCGTGGCGATGAGGGCCGCGACACCGGCCAGGGCGACGCCTGCCGCCCGGCGGTGGGATATGGGGGAGGTGCTGCTACTCAACACGTACTCCTTCTGCGTGGCCGCGGGTCCCACGGCCAATGGGGAGACCGGACGAGGGGTGGCCCGTCCGGGCAGAACTGGTGGTGCGCAGAGCAACCGCCGCGGCGGGGCGGTCGTGGAACAGCGGTCGTCGCCGTGGCCGGGGGAGCGTGGGGGCTCCTGTGGGGTGGCTGTGGGGCGACCGTGGGGAAGAGTGACAGGAGAGGGTGCGTATTGTCAGGGTCGCGTCACCAGGTTGGCTGAAAATCGTTCGTTCGCCGGGTGTTCATGTCCGCTATGCGAACTGTTCGCCCCCGTCGGGCGGCGAAAAACGAACGCGTCCTTTTCCGGCCCAGGTCAGACGGCGGCGTCGGCGCCCTCGTCCCCGTGCCACGTCCGCCACAGGGACGCGTAGGCGCCACCCGCCTCCACCAGCTCTTCGTGGCTGCCGAGTTCGGTCAGCCGGCCGTCCTCCATCACCGCCACCCGGTCCGCGTCGTGGGCGGTGTGCAGGCGGTGCGCGATCGCGATGACCGTACGGCCCTTAAGGACGGCGGCCAGCGCCCGCTCGGTGTGCCGGGCCGTGGCCGGATCCAGTAGGGCCGTCGCCTCGTCGAGGATCAGCGTGTGCGGGTCGGCCAGCACCACCCGGGCCAGGGCCAGCTGCTGGGCCCGGCTGCCGTCGGCCGGGTGGCCGCCCGGCCCGAGCCGCGTATCCAGGGCGTCCGGCAGGGCGCGCGCCCAGTCGTCGGCACCCACGGCCGCCAGCGCCGCCCACAGCCGCGCGTCGGTGGCCGCCGGCTCGGCGATCAGCAGGTTGTCGCGGACCGTGCCGAGGAACACGTGGTGCTCCTGGGTGACCAGCACCACCTGGCGGCGCAGCCGTTCGGGCTCCAGCGCCGCGACCGGCACCCCGCCCACCGTCACCGAACCCGCCCCCGGCGCGTCCACGCCCGCCAGCAGCCTGCTCAGCGTCGTCTTCCCCGCGCCGGACGGCCCGACCACCGCGAGCCGCTCCCCCGGCCGCACCGTCAGGTCCACCCCGCGCAGCACCTCCCCGCCCCGCTCGTACGCGTACCGCACCCCGCGCACCTCGATCCGGTCGTCCACCGGGGCGGCCGGCCCGCCGGCCCGCTCACTCCTCGGCGCCGCCGCCAGCCCCTCCACCCGGGCGAACGCCGCCCCGCTGGACTGGAGTTGCTCCACCCGCATCAGGATCTGGTCCAGCGGCTCGGTGAGCTGGCGCAGATACAGCGCCGACGCCACCACCGCGCCAAGACCCACCGCTCCGCGCGCGTGCAGCCACCCGCCGGCCAGCAGCACCCCGGCCACCGGAATGGTGTACGACACCTCGATCGCCGGGAAGAGCACGGACCGCAGGAACAGCGTGTGGAGCCGGGTCCGGCGGGACGTCTCCAGCGCCTCCCGGCTCGCCGCGGTCCTTCGCCCCCGCAACCGGAACGCCTCCACGGTCCGGGCCCCCGCGGCGGTGGCCGCGACGATCTCGGTGACCTCCGACGTCGCCGCCCGCATGGCCAGGTAACCGGCGCGGGCCCGCCGCAGGTACCAGCGCAGCGCCAGCCAGATCGGGGTCAGCCCCACCACCCCCAGCAGCGCCAGCAGCGGAGCCAGCGCGAACACCGCGCCCAGCACGAACAGCGCCTGCACCGTGCACACCAGCAACTCGGGCCCGGCGTCCCGCAGCGTGGTGCCGACGGTCGCCACATCCGCCGTACCCCGCGCCGTCAGGTCACCCGTGCCCGCCCGCTCCACCGCCGACGCGGGCAGCGCCAGCACCCGGTCGACGTACTCCTCCCGCACCCGGGCCAGCGTCCGCTCCCCGAACCGGTGCCCCACGTACCGCGCCCAGCGGGCCAGCAGCGACTGGGCCAGCGCGCACAGCAGGATCCACAGCGCCAGCCGGTCCACCGCGCCGACCCCGTGCCCGGCCCGCACCTCGTCCACGATCCGCCCGACCAGCCACGGCCCCGCCAGCCCCGCACCGGCCGCCAGTGCGTTCAGCAGCGCCGCCCACGCGAACGCCCGCCCGTCGGCCCGCACCAGCCGTACGACCGCCCGCCGCACCATCGCCCGGTCCGCGACCGGCAGAGCCCCCTCGACCGCCGTCACCGTACGACCCCCTCCGTGTCCATGACGTCGGACACGACGTCGGCGTCCCGGGCCACCAGGGCCCGGTAACCCGGCTCGTCGGCCAGCAGCCGGCGGTGCGGGCCGCTCGCCGCGACCCTGCCCTCGGCCAGGAACAGCACCGTGTCCGCGCGGTCCAGCACCAGCGGCGAGGTGGACGTCAGCACCGTCGTACGGCCGGCCCGCGCCTCCCGCAGCCGCTGCGCGACCGTCGCCTCCGTGTGCGCGTCGAGCGCCGACGTCGGCTCCACCGCGATCAGCACCTCCGGGTCCGCGAGCAACGCCCGCACCAGCCGCACGCGTTGCCGCTGCCCGCCCGACAGACTGCGCCCCTGCCCCGTGACCATCGAATCGAGCCCGTCCGGCAGCCCCCGGACGATGTCGTCGGCGGCGGCCGCGGACACCGCCCGGCGCAGCGCCTCCTCGTCGCCCGCCCGCTCCGCCGCCACCACGTCCCGCAGCGGCCCGGCGAACAGGTCCGCCTCGTTGTCGGCCACCAGGATCCGCGAGCGCACCTCGGCCAGCGGTACCAGGTCGAGCCGGACGCCGCCCCAGGTGACGTCCGTGGGCGCGTACCGGCCGAGGCGGTCGACCACGGCGGCGGTCTCGGCCGGGCGGGCGCCGGCCAGCACGGTCAGCCGACCCGGCGCCACCCGCGCCCCGGACACCGGGTCGTACAGCTCCGCCGGGCCGTCCGGCGCGGGCAGGGTGCCCGGGTCCGGCTCGGGCTCCAGACGCAGCAGCCCCACGATCCGGCGGGCGGCCACCACACCGACGTTCAGCTCGTACGCCATCTGCAGGAAGAACGCCACCGGGCCGACCAGCACCGCCACATAGCCGTACACCGCGACCAAGTCACCGACACTGATGGACCCCTGGGCGGCCAGCCGGGCGCCGAGCCAGGTCACCACGGCCAGGAACAGCGTCGGCAGGCCCACGCCGAGCGCCTGCACCCAGCTGGTCACCGCGCCCACCCGGTAGCCCTGTTCCCGCAGCCGCCGGGAGTCGGTGCGGAACGCGTCCGCGAACAGCGTTTTGCCGCCGAGCCCGTTGAGAACGCGCAGCCCGCCCGCCAGGTCCCCGATCCGGGCGGTCAGCACGCCCTGCCGCTCCCGGTACTCGCTCTCCGCACCCTGCAACCGCCTGGTCAGCGGCCCGGTGATCAGCCCGATCACCGGCAGCCCGAGCAGCACGACCGCGGCGAGCGGCGCCGAGACGTCCAGCAGCAGCCCCGCCACCACCAGATAGACGACGACCGCGCCCACCCCGGGCCCGGCCAGGGTCAGGGCCTGCGAGACCTTCTCGACGTCACCGACCCCGATGGTCACGACCTCCCCGGCGCCAGCCCGGCGCGGGAGTACGGCACCCAGCCGGGCCGTGTGGCCGACGACCACCTTGACCGTGCGGAAGTTGGCGTCCATCCGGACCCGGGTCATCGTGCGGTGCCGCATGATGCTCAGCCAGGCGTTGAACGAGCCCACGACGAACATCGCCGCCGTCCAGCCGCCCAGCACCGCCGTCCGGCCGGGCACCAGCCCGTCGTCCACGGCCCGCGCCATCATGTACGGCTGCGCGGCCATCAGCGACAGCCACACACTGCCGAGCACCGCGCCGGCCACCGCCCGCCCGAGCTGCCGGCGCACCAGCCAGCCCAGGTAGTGCCAGCCGCCCCGGACGTCCGGCGTACCCGGATCCTCGTAGGCGTCGATCATCCTGACTCCCCCCTCAGGCCCTATGCCAGGCTGTCGCGCCACGCCTTGTGCAGATCCGCGAACCGGCCCGTCCCGGCGATGAGTTCGTCCGGCCGTCCGTCCTCCACGATCCGGCCGTGCTCCATGACCAGCACCCGGTCCGCGATCTCCACGGTCGACAGCCGGTGCGCGATCACCACGGCGGTACGGCCCCGCAGGACCGTCGACATGGCCTGCTGCACCGCCCGTTCCCCGGGCACGTCCAGGGAGCTGGTCGCCTCGTCCAGGATCAGCACGGCCGGGTCGGCGAGCAACGCCCGTGCGAACGCGACCAGTTGCCGCTGCCCGGCCGAGATACGGCCGCCCCGCTTGCGTACGTCGGTGTCGTAGCCGTCGGGCAGGGCGCTGATGAACTCGTGCGCGCCGATCGCCTTCGCCGCCCGCTCGATGTCCTCCCGGCTCGCCTCGGGACGGCCGATCGCGATGTTGTCGGCGACCGTGCCGGAGAACAGGAACGCCTCCTGCGTCACCATCACCACCCCGCGCCGCAGTTCGGGCGTCGCCAGCTCGCGCAGGTCGACGCCGTCCAGCAGGACACGGCCGGCGGAGGGGTCGTAGAACCGGGCGAGGAGCTTGGCCAGCGTCGACTTGCCGGCGCCGGTGGAGCCGACGACCGCGACCGTCCGCCCCGCCGCCAGGGTGAGGTCGAAGCGGGGGAGCACCTCGCCGCCGGTGCGGTAGCCAAAGCCGACGCCGTCGAACACGACCTCCCGGCCCGGGAAACCGGACGCGGTCGCGGGCAGTTCCCGGGGCTGGGACGGCTCGGGTACGGACGGGGTCTGCGCCAGCAGCCCGGCGATCTTCTCCAGGGAGGCCGCCGCCGACTGGTAGGAGTTCAGGAACATGCCGAGCCGGTCGATCGGGTCGTACAGCCGCCGCAGATACAGCACCGCGGCCGCCAGCACACCCAGCGCCAGCGAGCCCGACGCCACCCGGTAGGCGCCCCACAGCACGATCCCGGCGACCGCCGTGGTGGCCACCAGCCGCGAGCCGACCACATAGCGGGCCATCTCCAGCATGGCGTTGCCGTTGGTCCGCTCGTGCCGCCGGTTCAGCATCGCGAACTCGGCGTCGTTCACGGCCTCCCGGCGGAACGCGCGCACCGGGCGGATGCCGTTCATCGTCTCCACGAACTTCACGATTACCGCGGCGATCGCCGTGGACCGCGCCCCGAACACCCGCCCCGCGCGCCGCCGGTACATCCGCACCAGCAGGTACAGCGGCACGAACGAGGCGACCGCGACCGCGCCGAGGCCCAGGTCCAGCCAGAGCAGCATCGCGGAGATGTAGAGGAAGGACAGGATGACCGTCACCAGCTCCTGCAGCCCCTCGTCGAGGAGCTCGCGCAGCGACTCCACGTCCGTGGTGGAGCGGGAGATCAGCCGGCCGCTCGTGTACCGCTCGTGGAAGTCCACGCTCAGTGCCTGCGCGTGCCGGAAGATCCGGCCCCTGAGGTCCAGCAGCACGTCCTGGCTTACGCGGGCGGACACCACGATGAACGCGTACTGCAGGCCCCCGGACAGGCAGGCGCACAGCAGGTAGCCGACGGCGACCGCGATCAGCGGCCCGTGGTCGTGGTCCCGGAACGCGGGGACGGCGCTGTCGATGGCGTACGCCACGAGCAGCGGGCCCGCCTGCACCGCCGCCTGCTGGAGCAGCAGCAGGAGCGTGGTCAGGGCGACCCTGGCCTTCATCGGGGCGAGCAGGGAGCGGAGCAGCGCGGAGGTGGCGCCCGGCGGGGTGGGCAGCACGTCCCGGTCGAACGGGTCGCCGGCGCCGGTCGCAGGCTTGGCGCGCGGGTCTTCGTCCTCGGTGGCGGTGGGCGCGGAGGCGGTCGTCGTCATCGGTGGTCCTCGTCCTCCTCGGCCCCGGCGCCGGACATGAGATGGGCGTACTCGGCGTTGTCACGCAGCAGTTCGTGGTGTGTGCCGACGGCGGTGATCCGTCCTTCGGACAGCAGGGCCACCCGGTCGGCCAGCAGGACGGTGGAGGGCCGGTGGGCCACGATCAGTGCGGTGGTGTCGCTGAGGACCCGGCGCAGCGCGGCCTCCACGGCGGCCTCCGTGTGCACGTCCAGCGCGGACAGCGGGTCGTCCAGCACCAGGAACTCGGGTCGGCCGACGACCGCGCGGGCCAGCGCGAGGCGCTGGCGCTGGCCGCCGGAGAGGCTGAGGCCCTGTTCGCCGACCTGGCTGTCGGTGCCCTGCGGGAGCGCGTGCGCGAAGTCCGCCTGGGCGACGGCGAGGGCCCGGTCCAGGTCCCGGGGGCCGGCCTCGGCGCCGGCGCCCATCAGCACGTTCTCGCCGACGCTGGCCGAGAAGAGGGTGGGTTCCTCGAAGGCCACGGCGACCCTGGTGCGCAGTTCCTCCCTCGGCATCGTGGTGATGTCCACTCCGTTGAGGGTGATGCGGCCGGCGGTGGTCTCGTGCAGGCGGGGGACCAGGGCGGTGAGGGTGGTCTTGCCGCTGCCGGTCGCTCCGACGAGGGCCATGGACTCGCCGGGGCGGATGTGGAGGTCGATGTGGTGGAGGAGGGGGGTGGAGGTGGGGTCGGCGTCGGGGTAGCGGAACTGGACGGCGTGGAAGCGGAGGCCTGCGGCGGCTTGCCCGGTGTTGGTGCGGGCCCGGGGTGGGTTTTCGCTTGCCCCGCTGGGGCGTGCCGCTGCGCCCACCCGTGCCGCCCCAGCGGCACGACTGCCCGCAGCTACGGGGTCTTCCTGGGCCTCGTCCAGGACCTCGAAGTACCGCTCCGTCGCCGTGGCCGCCTCCTGGGTCATGGCGAGGAGGAAGCCGATGGAGTCGATGGGCCAGCGGAGGGCTAGGGCGGTGCTGAGGAAGGCGACCAGGGTGCCGGCCGAGAGGTCGCCGTCGGCCACCTGGACGGTGCCGAGGACGAGGGCCGCGCCGATCGCCGCCTCGGGGAGGGTGACGATGACGCCCCAGATCGAGGCGAGCAGCCGGGCCTTGCGCAGCTCCGTGCCGCGCAGGGTGGCGGACAGCGCGCGGAAGGCGCGGGCCTGGGTGCGGTGGCGGCCGAAGCCCTTGATGATGCGGATGCCGAGCACGCTCTCCTCGACCACCGTGGTCAGGTCGCCCACCTGGTCCTGCGCCTGCCGGGCCACCCGCGCGTAGCGGCGCTCGAAGACCGCGCACGTCCACATCACCGGGATCGCGGGCCCGAGGATGACCAGCCCGAGCAGCCAGTCCTGGGCCAGCATGATGGCCACGCCGACCAGGATCGTCACCCCGTTGACCAGCAGGAACGTCATCGGGAAGGCGAGGAACAGGCGCAGCAGCATCAGGTCGGTCGTGCCCCGGGAGAGCAGCTGGCCCGACGCCCAGCGGTCGTGGAAGGCCACGGGCAGCCGCTGCAGATGCCGGTAGAGGTCGGCCCGCAGCTCCGCCTCGACGTGCGACAGCGGCCTCGCGACCAGCCAGCGCCGTATCCCGAACAGCACCGCCTCGGCGATCCCGAGGAGCAGCAGGTACAGCGCCCCGAGCCAGACCCCCGCCGGGTCCCGGTCGGCTACGGGGCCGTCGACCATCCACTTCAGCACGAGCGGGATCACCAGCCCCGTGCAGGAGGCGACGACCGCGACGAACGCGGCGCCGAACAGCCGCGCCCGCACGGGCCGGACATACGGCCACAGCCGCAGCAGGGTGCGTACGGCGGACCGCTTCTGGGTGGGTGCGTCTGTCGTGGCCATCATCGCGAGCGTACGGACCGCCACTGACAACGCCCACCGAGTTTTGGCCGGACCCGGCTCGGTCGCTGGTCCTACGACCAGCACGTTCGACCGGTCGTACGACCTTCTTCTGAGGGCTCCGATGCCCTGGTCACACCTTGTAGTCCGAAAATCACTCTTGAACGGGTCTTCTTAAGGAAGTTTTAATGCTGGCGCCATGTAGATCTTGTGTTGTGGGGGGTTGGGTTCTGTGTGGGCAGGGTGGGGAAGACGTGGTTCGGCCGGTTTTGGCAGATCTGGGCGGCGTCGGGGTCTGAGGGCTTCGGTTGCCGCCTTCGCCGTGTTCGCGGCCGTGTTGTCGCTGCCCGCGCAGCAGGCGTCTGCGGCGCTGGGCGAGTCGGATCCGGCGCCGTTGTCGGAGGGGCAGCAGGCGTTGGCGGATGCGCGGCAGTCCGGTCATCAGGTCGAGGTGATGAGTCAGCGCACGGACCGGACGACGGTGTTCGCCAACCCGGACGGCTATTCGTTCACGTTGCAGGAGTCGGCTGTCCCGGTCCGGGTGGGGACGGCGGGGGGTGGCTGGCAGGCGCCTGATGCCACGCTGGTTAGGCGGTCCGACGGGTCGGTGGCGCCGAAGGCCGCAGCCGTGGGGATGACGTTCTCCGGTGGCGGGGACAGGACGCCGCTGGCGAGGATCACCGATCGGGGCCGGTCTATGGAGCTGTCCTGGCCGGGCAGCCTGCCGGCTCCCACGCTGGACGGCACGAGCGCTCTGTACCCGGATGTCCTGCCGGGCGTGGATCTTCAGCTGAACGCGACGCCGGAGAGTTTCCAGCCGGTGTTCGTGGTGAAGACGGCCGAGGCGGCGGCGAACGATCAGCTGAAGAAGCTGACGTTCGGGCTGAAGGCGGACGGGCTTCAGGTGCGTGAGGGCCCGTCGGGGAACCTGGTGGCGGTGGATGCCAGTGGGCAGACGGTGTTCAAGGCCCCGCCGGCCCGGATGTGGGACTCGGCCGGCCAGGCGACGGGGACACAGACAAAACTGATGCGGACCGAGGCTGTTGGTACGAATGGTTCCGGACCGTCCGGTACGTCGGCGACGGGGGCGGCGTTGGCGGACGAGGGTGTGGAACCCGGCCAGGGCGACACGGTGGCCCGGATGGACGTGGAGGTCGGCAAGAACTCGCTGACCGTGGTCCCGGACGCGCGGATGCTCGACTCGACGGATGCATCGGCGTTCCCGGTGTTCATCGACCCGACGGTGACGTGGGGCGAGTCGGAGCGCACCTTGTTGCGCAGTGACGGCTATGAGTCCTACGGGTGGGGCAACGGCGACGACGACCAGGGCAAGGGCGCGGGCAAGTGCGGGTCCTGGAGCGGCTACTACTGCGGGCCGGGGTATGTGCAGAAGCTGTATTTCGAGTTCTCCCCGTCGAGTCTGAAGGGGAAGAAGGTGCTGGATGCCACGTTCCGGGTGACGGAGCCGTGGGCGTTCCAGTGTGATCCGCGCTGGGTGGATTTGGTGCGGACGAACAACATCTCCTCGTCCACGACGTGGTCGTCGCGGCCGAAGGAGCTGGACTGGATGGTGGACCGGTATGTGTCGGCCGGTCGCGGCTCGCTGTGCGACCCGGACTCGCCGAAGGCGCCGATCGAGTTCAACGACAGCGCCAAGGAGCCGAACGAGAACCTGACGCCGACGGTGGCCGACTTCGCGGCGGGCAAGTTCTCCCGCCTGACGCTGGAGCTGCGTGCGCATGACGAGTCGGACACCTCGGCGTGGAAGCGGTTCAGGAACGACGCGGTCCTCGCGGTCACGTTCGTTGGTCTGCCGGACAAGGCGACCGGGGTCGGCCTGAACGTGAACAAGAAGCCGGTGTGCGAGCACCACGAGTCGGATCCTCAGATCGTGGACACGGTGAGGCCGCAGCTGATGGCTACGACGCAGACGAAGCCGGGCGGGGAGAAGGACGCCCAGCTGCGGATGTACTTCGACGTCGATGTCAAGTCGGGCACGACCTGGGCGGACGCCGCGGAGTCCGGCGGGGACACGAGTCCTTCGACCGGCTATGTCGGTGACGGCTCCAACCGGACCCTGACGTGGTCGGCGCTCACCGAGGGAAAGCTGTACCGGTACCGCGCGTGGGTGCTGTCATACTACAACGGCGCCAAGAGCTACTTGGAGGGGCCGTCCAGCGAGACTGTCAACGGCTGGTGCTACTTCAAGATAGATGCGAGCGCGCCCAAAGCACCTCAAGTGACTTTCGGTGCTCCATACACGGAGTGTACGACCAATGCGTGCGCGCCGCACGGTGGGCCGGGTGTGGCGGGGACGTTCACGTTCAAGGCGGCGGCCGGAGATGGAAACGTCGTTGCCTACAAGTACAAGCTGACCGATGGCGCGGCCTGGTCCACGCTCAAGGGTTCGACAGTGAATGTCGTGATCACTCCGCAGGTGGCGGGTACGCACAGGCTGTACGTACTGGCTGTGGATGACGTTGGCTTGGGTCGTCCGGGTACGCAGAGCGTGGTGGATTTCCTGGTTGCGGCGGGTCAAGGGCCGGTAGGCCGATGGCATTTCGGCGAGTCCAGTGGTGTTGCTGTGGATTCGGCAACCGCCGGCGACAGGCACGACGCCACGCTGGGAGGCGGCGCTGTACGGGACGACCGGGGCCGGCGTGGGCTGATCACCCACGATTCCCAGGGGCTCCCTCTGGGAACGCCGGTCACTGATCGGGGTCTCTCCCTGAACGGGACCACCGGGTATGCCCAGACCGGGGCGCCAGTACTGGAGACCCGGTCGGCGTTCACGCTGTCGGCGTGGGTGAGGCTGGAAAAGAAGGCTGGCTATGCGACCGTCTTGTCTCAGCGGGGACCCGACGGCGATCCGTTCGCGTTCTGGTATTCGGGCGCTCTGAAGAACTGGTACTTCGGCATTCGCAAGGCCGACGGCAGCGGCTACTGGGGGACGCCCGCCGTCTTCCCGGCGCAAACAGGTGTGTGGACATTTCTTGCGGGTTCGTATGATCCGGCCACGAAGCAGTTGAAGTTCTACGTCGATGGCCGATTGCAGTACAAAGCTGTCACGACGGAAGGCTCATGGCCGTCGACCGAGCCTCTCCAGTTCGGGCGCACCCAGACCGGCACCAGCAGCTACACGAACTACTTCCCAGGCTCGATCGACGAGGTGGCGGTCTGGCAACGTGTTCTGACACCCGAAGAGATCGCGCGTGAGGCTCAGCTGTTCAGTTCCGACTCATTCGCGGGTGTGGAACTGGTGGCTGACTGGAGCCCAGACCAGGGCAGTGGCACCACGGTTCCCGACACCACTTCTGGCTACGGCAAGAACTTGACACTGACCGGCGGCTCCACGCTGGACGATGGCGCCATGCTGTTCGACGGCAACGACGGTACGGCGAGCACGAGCGGCCCGCTGGTGTCGGAGCACGCCTCGTTCACCGTCACAACACTGGTGCAACTGGACTCGGCGAAACTCCTGTCCAAAGACGTCGGCTATATAGGACAGGTGTTGGGTCAGCGCACAGCGGACGGGTCGTCATGGGGGCTGTGGTACAAATTGACTGGGAAAGAGTCCTTTCTTGATGACGTCACCGGCGAGGAACGCACGGTCCCTATCGGTAAGTGGCAGTTCGGTCGTCTGAACGACGACGGAACCCTGTCCGCGGTAGCTTCTGCGGGGACAGCGGTACTGGACAGCCCCGTGCGCCTGACTGGCATCTACAACTCCCTGAACGGGAAGATCAGTCTGTATCTCGGTCACCATCAGGACGGCGACGCGCAGGCGTTCACAGTCAAGCTCGGCAGCGGCGACTTCGCCGTTGGCAAGGGCTTCACCAACGGTGCCTGGCAGCACTACGTGCCGGCCAGGGTCTGGGACGTGCGTCTGTGGGCCGGCGCCATGGCCGGCATTGACCAGGTCGAGGAAACCGTGGGCGACTGACACTCGGACGTAGCGGCAGTCGAGACGACGCCGCCTTCTATCCGTGAAGATCAGGCAGACCGTTCACGCACGAAATTGCTGACCTTTCTTTTGGGACTGGGCGGAGCGCAGGGCATGGTCTTTGGCATAGGCACAACAAAGTCCCGCATTGGCGTGTTGCGAGACAGACGGCGTCGGCTGCTGGTGCAGTCGCTGGCGTTGGCTCTGGTGGTGCCCCTAGGCCTGGCGCAGGCGGCGCACGCGCAGTCGCCGGACGGTCTGGGGCGACCGGATGTACCGGGGACCCCGGTGAGCAAGGTGAAGGCGTTCGAGGGTCCGGGTGCGAAGAACGCGCGGCAGAGGGTCGCCCAGGACGAGAGGACCAACGCGGCTCAGGCGCGGCGGGCTCGGGCGGAACGGAGGGCCGGCTGGCCCAAGCACGGCGAAGTCGCGGTCGGTCTGAAGCCGGGCCGGGTGGGCAAGGCTTCGCCGGGCGGTCTCCCGATGGCGATGAGCCCGTTGTCCGGGACCGTTGCGAAGCGGGAGGCTTCGGCGGCAGGGACGGCGCGGATCAGCGTGCTGGATCAGAAGGTCGCCCGCAGGGCGGGCATCACGGGTGTGCTGCTGACCGCCTCGGCCGACCGGCCGGGCGCGGCAGACGTGAGTGTTGACTACAGCGGTTTCGCGTCGGCAGTCGGGGGCGGCTGGTCGCAGCGGCTGCGCCTGGTTCAGCTTCCGGCATGTGCGCTGACCACGCCCGAGAAGGCACGCTGCCGCAAGCAAACTCCGCTGGCCTCTGGCAATGACATGGAACACCAGTCGGTGTCGGCCAGGGTCCACTTGGCCGACACCTCAAACGGTGGCCCGTCGACGCGCCTGACAAGGTCGTTCGGTTCCTCCAACGAGGCTGTGACGGTTCTCGCGGTCACCGCGTCCGGCTCGGGTTCAGGCGAGTCGGCCAACGGTTCCGGGGACTTCTCGGCAACTCCCTTGTCGCCGTCGTCGTCGTGGCAGGCGGGTGGTAACTCGGGTTCGTTCACCTGGTCCTACGGGTTCACCATGCCGCCGGCTGCAGCCGGCCCGACGCCGTCGCTGGGGTTGTCGTACGACTCCGGCAGCATTGACGGCCAGACGGCGACGACCAACAATCAGGGCACGTCCGTCGGTGAGGGCTTCGGTCTCACGGAGTCCTACATCGAGCGCAGTTACGGCTCGTGTGACGACGACGGTCACGCGGATGTCTTCGATCAGTGCTGGAAGTACGACAACGCCAGTCTGGTCCTGAACGGCAGTTCCACCCAGCTGATCAAGGACGACAAGACCGGCACGTGGCACCTCGCCGATGACGACGCATCAACTGTGACGCGGTCCACGGGCGCGGACAACGGCGACGACGACGGCGAGTACTGGACCGTCATCACCGGGGACGGCACGAAGTACGTGTTCGGTCTGGACAAGCTGGACGGCGCGACCACGCAGCGCACCAACTCGGTGTGGACCGTCCCGGTGTTCGGCGACGACTCCGGCGAGCCCGGCTATTCCAAGGGCGACACCTTCGCGGACCGGTCCCTGACGCAGGCATGGCGGTGGAACCTGGACTATGTCGAGGACACCCGCGGGAACGCGGCCACGTACTGGTACACGAAGGAGTCGAACTACTACAAGAAGAACAAGGCGGCCAAGGCGAGCGCCTCGTACACGCGGGGCGGGTATCTGACCCGGATCGAGTACGGGCTGCGCAAGGGCGCATTGTTCACGGACAAGGCGGATGCGAAGGTCACCTTCGACCACGCCGAGCGGTGCACGGCCTCGGACTGTTCCAGTCTGACGAAGGACACGGCGGACAACTGGCCGGACGTGCCGTTCGACGCGATCTGCTCCAAGGACGACACTGACTGCCGTGCCGAGACCCCCTCGTTCTTTTCTCGTAAGCGTCTGACGGGGATCAATACCTACTCGTACAACGCCGCCACGGCTGCCTATGATCCGGTGGACTCCTGGGTCCTGACCCAGCGGTATCTCGATGGTGGGGACATCGGTGACAGTTCCGACCAGGTACTGACGCTGACGTCGATCAAACACACCGGGAAGGCCGGTGAGAAGAGCGTCGTACTGGACCCGGTGTCCTTCACGTATCAGATGCGCCCGAACCGGGTCGACGCTACGGACGACATCCTGCCGCTGACCCGCCCGAGGATCTCCACGGTCACCTCGGAGACCGGTGCGATCACGACGGTGACCCTGTCGTCGCCGGAGTGCACGCGCAGCAAGGTTCTGGACGCGGCCCCGGACTCAAACGCCCGTTCGTGCTATCCGCAGTTCTGGCACATCAACGGCGCCGAAGACGCGGCGATCGACTGGTTCAACAAGTACCGGGTGCTGGCCGTCGACGTCGCCGATCAGGCGGCGGGCAATGACGCGGTCGAGTACGCATATGACTACAGCGGCGCGGCCTGGCACTACAGCGACGACCCGTTCACCCCGAAGGACGAGCGGACCTGGTCGGACTGGCGCGGCTACCAGAAGGTCACCGCCTGGACCGGTGCGACCGCGGTGACCCGCTCCAAGACGGTCTCTCTGTACATGCAGGGCATGGACGGCGACAAGAAGAAGGACGGCACCACCAAGTCGGTGAGCGTGGCCCCGCTGTTGGACACGGACGTCGACTTCGGCCCCGCCGTCGACCGCGACCGCTACAAAGGTGTGCTGCGCCAGCAGGTCACCTACAACGGCAACCAGCCCATCGCCAGCACCTTCAACAACTACACCTACCGGCAGACGGCCGTACAGACGGTCCCGGACGCGGCCGGCCGGCTCGCGCTGTGGGTCCGCCCGACCACGACGTACACCAGCACCTACCTGACCGGTTCGAAGACCTGGCGCAGCCGGGCCACCAACCAGCACTACGACACCCTCGGCATGGTCACCTCGTCCGACGACTACGGGCAGGTCGGCAAGGGCGGCGACGAGACCTGCACCCGCACCTGGTACGCCCGCAACTCCGGCCTCGGCATCACCAGCCTCGTCTCCCGTAAGCGGACAGTCGCACAGCCGTGCACGGTGACCGACAGCAAACTCGGCCTTCCCGCGTCTTCCAGCACTCGCGGTGACGTCCTGTTGGACGTGGCCGCTGTCTTCGACAACCCGAAGGCCGCGGGATGGTCAGCGGCGCAGAAACCGACCAAGGACGAGCTCACTTGGATGGGCCGGGTCACCGGATACGCGGTCACGGCGGACACCGCGGGTGAGCGCCTGCCGACAGGGTGGCAGACGGTAGCCAATGCCTCGTACGATCCGCTCGGCCGCCTCCTGTCGGAGACGAATGCGGCGGGTCACACTACATCCATCGCGTACACACCGGTCGACGCGGGCCCGCTGACCAAGACCATCTCCACCGACGCCAAGGGCTACCGGTCGGTCAATTTCCTCGATCCGCGGCGCGGCTTGGCCCTGCGCAGCTACGACATCAATCTGAAGAAGACCGAAAACTCTTACGACGCTCTGGGGCGCCTCACAGCGGTCTGGACACCAGACCGGAGCCGAGGCGCCGGCGACGCGGCCAGCGAGATTTTCACCTACCACCCGGGCAACACCAAACCGTCCTGGGTGTCGACCTCGACACTGAAGAAGGACGGCGTCACCTACAACACCGGCTACGCGCTGTACGACTCGCTCCTGCGCCCGATACAGACGCAGTCGCCGACCCCGCAGGGCGGCCGTCTGCTGACCGACAGGCGGTACGACACTCGCGGTCTGGCGTACGAGACGCACGCGGACATCTTCGACACCACCAGTACACCGAACGGCACCTACACCCGTGTCAGTTCCGGTGAGGCCCCGAGACAGACGGAGACCGTGTTCGACGGGGCGGGCCGTGCCACGTCCAGCACTCTGTACGTGTTCGGGGTGAAGAAGTGGTCCACGACCACCAGCTACACCGGTGACTCCACGGCCACCACAGCCCTGGACGGCGGCTCGGCCAAGCGGACGATCACCGACGTGCGGGGCCAGGCTACGGAGACGCGCGAATACGCGTCGGTGAGTCCGGCGGACACTGCGTTCGGCACCGGCCCCGGGGCCTCGTACACGTCGGTGAAGTTCACGTACGCGCCCGACGGCAAGCAGGCGTCGGTCACCGGCCCGGACGGCGCGAAGTGGTCCTACGGATATGACCTGTTCGGTCGGCAGACCAGCGCCGACGACCCCGACAAGGGCAAGGCGACCGCCGAGTACAACGCGCTCGACCAGGTCACCAAGACCACCGACTCCCGTGGCACGTCGCTCCTGACCGCCTACGACGAACTCGGCCGGCCCACGGGCACCTGGACGGGTTCGAAGACGGACGCCAACCAGCAGACCGCCTACACCTACGACACGGTCCTCAAGGGCCTACCCACCACGTCCACCCGCTACGTCGGCGGCAAGACCGGGGCCGCCTACACCCGGGAGATCACCCAGTACGACACCCTGGGCCGGCCCACCGCGACCGAGCTGCGTCTGCCGGACAGTGACCCGTTCGTCAAGGCGGGCGTGCCGTCCACACTGGCGCACGAGACGTACTACAACATCGACGGCACTCAGCAGTACGAGAAGGAACCCGCACTCGGCGGCCTTGAGTCGGAGATCATCGAGTTCCGGTACGACGACCTGGGTGATCTGACCTCGATGCCCGGCTACCTGCGGAATGCGACCTACTCCGCCCTCGGCCAGCCCGAACAGCTCACCTCGGGCACCGGAGGTGAGGGCACCAAGGACGTCTACGTCACCAACACCTACGAAGCAGGCACCGGCCGCCTGGCCCGCAGCCATGTCACGGACCAGACCCACCCGTACATGCTGCAGGACCTCAACTACACCTACGACCAGACCGGCAACGTCACCGAGATCAACGACCCCACCACCCTCGGCGGCCACACCAGCGCCGACACCCAGTGCTTCACCTACGACGCCCACCAGCGCCTCACCGAAGCCTGGACCCCCGCATCCCAGAACTGTACCGACACCCGCGACACCGCCACCCTGACCGGCCCGGCCCCGTACTGGACCAGCTACACCTACAACACCGCCGGACAACGCCTCACCGAAACCGCCCACACCGGCACCGGCGACAAACACACCACCTACTGCTACACCAGCACCACCCAGCCCCACACCCTCACCGGCACCACCACCAAGAGCGACTGCACCAGCCCCGAGCGCTCGTACAGCTACTACGCCACGGGCAACACCAAGACACGTCCCGGAAGCTCCGCCGGACAAGAACTCATCTGGTCGCCCGAAGGCAAGCTGACCAAGCTCACTGAAGCCGGCACCTCGACCGACTACATCTACGACGCGGGCGGCAACCTGCTGATCCGCTCCACCCAGGACGGCGAACGCGTCCTCTACGACGGCGCAACCGAACTCCACCTCCGCGCCGACGGCACCACCTGGGCCCAGCGCTACTACTCCGCCGCCGGCATCACCGCGGCCATGCGCTCCAACCAGACCGGCCACGAGAAGCTCACCTTCCTCACGGGCGACCGGCACGGCACCTCCAGCCTCGCCCTCACCCCCGACACCGCCCAGACCTACACCAAGCGCTACACCACCCCCTTCGGCGCCGACCGAGGCACGCCCGCCTACGGCCCATGGCCCGACGACAAGGGCTTCCTCGGCAAAACCCGCGACACAAACACCGGCCTCACCCACATCGGCGCCCGCGAATACGACCCCACCATCGGTCAATTCCTCAGCACCGACCCACTCCTCTCCCCGAACGACGTCCAAAGCCTCAACGGCTACAGCTACGCCGCCAACAACCCCACCACCGCCAGCGACCCCACGGGACTCAAGCCGGTCTCCACCTGCGACAGGGGATGTACAGACGGCACCGACACCTACCGGGACTGGTTTAGCCCGAACAGCGACGGAACCTGGGGCTATCACTGGGAGAACGACCACTACCTCTACGACTCGCAGAACCGAGTCCACAGCATCGTCAAGCGGGGCAGCGACCAGCCAACTGTCGGCACGAAGGTCACGTACAACCACTACCCCGTAACGGCCCTCACGCTGGCCATCAAGATGGTCGTCCCGGACATCGGCGAGTGGAAGGCATGCGCCGGTAATCCCGGCCTGAATTCCCATTGCGGCTGGGCCGCGACGGACCTGCCGCTCCCCACCAAGTACTTCAAAGCTCTCAAGCTGCTCAAGCTGAAGAAGCTGAAGCGAGCCGAGGAAGCAGGCGAGGCGGTCGAGGACGCGGCCGGCGACGTTGCCGACGCGGGCAAAACGGCACGCCATGGTGAGCCCGAGGGCACCGGGTGCAGCTTCACCCCGGACACCCCGGTCCTCATGGATCACGGCAAGACGAAACCGATCGCCGAGATCAAACCCGGCGACAAGGTAGAAGCCGCTGACCCCGCCACCGGCAAGCACAGGAACCCGCACACCGTCACCGCGACCCACGTCAACCATGACTACGACCTCATAGACCTCCGCATCCGCCGCACGGACGGGACCACCGCCACCGTCCACACCAACGCCAAACACCCCTTCTGGGACGACACCCTCCATACCTGGGTCCCCGCCGGCCAACTCCAGCCTGGCCACGCCCTCAACACCGCCACCAACCACCATGTACGCGTCGCCGCAGTCACGGTCCGCCCCGGCGACCGTGACATGTACAACCTGACCGTTGACACCCTCCACACGTACTATGTGCTGGCGGGGGCCACGCCGGTCCTGGTTCACAATTGCGGCGAGGTGGCAGTCGACACGAATGCGGTGACGGATGCCCTCTCGGGCGCAAGGACCGCTGAAGTAGATGCCGCCTTGGCGGGGCGTGCCCCGGTGCTTTCGCCGACTGCTCATCGCGAACTACTCGAAGGTGGACACTCGGCAGATGCCATTGGTAGCTGGTTGTCGGAGCGGGGAGGACGCATGGGACCGGCTTCCACCAGCGAAGGCGTTGCTTCGCTCCAGGCTCGCCTCAGGGGCATGTGGAAGGGTAAGTCATTCAATCCGATGATTGCCGACGACGATGCTTCGGTCTTGCATTCGGCGATACAGGATGGATTGCCGATCATTACAAACGACAAGAGATTCTATAAGAATATCGAAAGACTCGGATATTCGAGCGAGCGATATTAGTTGATCATGTTGTTTGGGGTGCCCCGCGCTTGCTAGCTTGCGGGGCACCCCAGACCGGGTAAACGGGCTGGTAGAAGGTGGCCACATGCGTGAAGATGAACTCGAGGATATCGAGGAGTTGTGCTCTGCGGCCACTCCGGCGCCTTGGTTCGTTAGGACCTTGGACGATGACTCCGCCATGAATCTTGTGGCGGTGAGCACGGCTCCCGACACTGGCGCTGCCGAGAGGTGGCCGAATTTTGATCATCGAGACATAATTGCCGCAACTTTGGTTCAGCATCCGCGATACGTCGATTCTGGCGACGAACGCTGGGATGAGAACGCAGCCTTCATTGTAATGGCGCGGGAGGCTGTGCCGCGCCTCGTGGAAGAGGTTAGGCGTCTCCGGGCCCTGCTTGCGGGTGAGGGGAATGGTTAATGATGGTCTATTCGGGTTTCTTGGTTCATCGCGGAACCGGGCCTGAATTCCGTCTTCTCGTTGGCCTGAGGTGTACGGGCGGCTAACCAAAGAGTGTGCAAGAAAGCAGCCCCCGCCGTTTTTCCGGAGAGGGCTGCTGCGGCTTTTCAGGGCGGTCTGACGGCAGTAGTTGACGCTGACGTTGAAAGGGTGGGGTGACTGGGTTACGGGGGCTCCGGCGCCAGTCCGGTCTCGGCGATAAGTCCGTCGAGGACCTCGGGTCGACGTTGGATGCCGCGTAGTCGGTTCTTCACGAGCGGAGTGAGGTCTTCGATCGCGCGGGGTGCAGGGTTGGCCAGGGACTTCTTCACATGGGCCCAGACACCTTCGACGGGATTGAGGTCGGGCGCGTAGGGCGGGAGCTTGACGATGATGAGCCAGTCGCTGTTGCGGTCGCAGAACTCCCGCAGGGCCTTGGCGTGGTGGGTGCTGGCGTTGTCCCACACCACGATCAGCGGCGCCCCGAGTCGTCGGTGGGTATCGGTGAGAAGGGCGGCGAACTCGCGAGCCCTGAAGCCCTTCTTCTCGCCCGTACGGCCTCGATATGTCTGCGTCCGGTAGATCAGACGGGTCTCGCGGCCCGGTCTGAGGCAGATCATCCCGGCCATCAGGACCCGGCCCGAGCCCTTCCCCGTCACCTTGATCACCGGAGTCCGGCCACGCCGGGACCACGTACGGCCCTTCGCTGGCTTCAGGTCCTGCCCGGCCTCGTCCTCGAAGACTATCCACGCGCCCAGGAGCTGGGCCGTCCTCTTACCCGCGACCACTGCTCCGTCCGCCACCGCGCGACCGGTTGCTCGTCGCGTTCGACCGCCCGGTGCGCGGGCACCTGCGGCGACCAGCCCAGCCGGTGCAGCAGATACGACACCCCACGCGGGGTGTACTGGTAGCCGAACAGGCGATGGATCAGCTCCGCGACCCTGGCAAGGGTCCACCGCTGATCCTCCATCCAGCCGTGCGCGGCCGGGCCAGCCTCCAACCCGACCTGCAGGCGTTCCGCCTGGCCGTCACTGAGCTGACACGGAAAGCCGCCGGCCCCCTTGGACACCAGAGCCGCTCTGCCGCCCTTGCGCCAGGCAGCGTGCCAGGCGTACGCCGACTTCCGCGACACTCGTAACCGGCGGGCCGCCTCCGGCGGCCGCACCCCCTGCTCGAACATCTCCGCGGCCCCGAAGCGCACCGCTTCACGCTTCGCCCGCCCCACAGCGGTCAAGCCGCCGCCATCCGCGTACCTCATGACGAGGATGTAGCACCACCAACGCCCGCTGTCACCCCACCCTTTCAACGTCAGCGGCAACAGCCACGGATTTCCCCGCACAACCACGGACGCCAGGGGAACGCAAACACCGCGCTGACCAGCGAAAAAGCAGGTAGAGACGTGCCGCGTAGCACACGTGCTATGTGCTTGCGGGCCATACCCCGGTCCTCGTTCACAATTGTGACACGTTCGGCAGCCTCAAAGCCGAGCATCCTGGCGGGCGATATCTTTACCGAGGCGTACCTGAGGGGCATCCCGGTTTTCAGAACGCTCTGGAGGGGCGGGCAGCGCCGCGGGGCGGCAAGGCAACATCGGTGGAACACAATGACAACAACACGGAGAGCATATACACCTCGTGGACGACCAGCCCTGAGGTTGCGCGAAGGTATGCCATGGGGGTGCGTGACGGGGAAACTCCGGGCGTGATTCTCAGAATTTCTCTTCCGACCCCAGGAAATCCACTTCGACAGATGGCGCTATACGGCGAAGACAAGTGGGGCGAGAGTGAAGTTCTTGTGGAAAACCTTGTGCAGGGTGCCGAGGTTTTCGATCTACGCTGACTATCGTCAAGCCGTCAGCCAGGAACGGGAGTCACGTGGCGATGGAGATTGACGGAACTGCGGCTCGTCAGATGCTGCCGCGCTTGCCAGCTTGGGGTGGGCCTCTGCTCGACATGGGCTGGATATCCTGGCCAGCTGGAACGATTTCTCCTATCGCGCCACCCCGGCGGCGAGGTGCGATGTGGAGGCGCTCTATTCGTCCCGTGCGACGGGACTCAGAAGCAGAGGAGGTGAGGCGGAAGAACTCGACAAGTTCCTTGAAGCGATTCGGGCTAGCTCCCTGGCAGAAGTGCTGGTCTTCTCGGTTTCACGTGGTGACTGGTCGTGCGTTTGTGTAGTCGCGCCGAACCTGCGAGATGTTGTTGGGGTGACTGCAATTCGCATCGAGTGTGTTCCCTGAAGGGATATCCTGCGGGCGGCCTGCGATTCATCTGACAGTCATATTTGATCCGAAACGGTTCGGGTTCTGGGTCGTTGGTGGGGTGTGAGCGATCTGGTGGGGGACGCGCGGCATCTGTCGCCGTCGGCGTAGGAGGCCCTGCGGCTGCGGGCGGTGGCCGCACTGGTGGCGGGGCGGGACCGTGAGGACGTGGCGGCAGTGTTCGGGGTGTCGTTGAAGGCGGTCGACATCTGGTGGGCGAAGTGGCAGGCCGGTGGCCGGGAGGCGCTGGTCATGCGCCCGCGCGGCAAGCCGGTCGGGGTGCACCAGGTGCTCGGGGAGTCCGAGCAGGCGGCGGTGCGGCAGGCGGTCCTCGATCACCGGCCCTGCGATGTGGGGCTGAGTGGACAGTTATGGACTCGGCGGCTGATCGGTGACCTGATCGCGAAGCTGTACCGGGTGCGACTGACCGAGGTGGGGGTGGGCAAGTACCTGAAGCGGTGGGGCCTGTCCTTCCAGCGGCCGGACAAGCGGGCCGTGGAACAGGACCCGCTGGCCGTCCGGCGCTGGCATCGGGAGACCTGGCCGAAGATCCGCGCGAAGGCGAAGCAGGATGGCGGCGAGATCCTCTTCGCCGACCAGGTCGGCATCCGGTCGGACCAGGTCACCGGCCGTACCTGGGGTGAGCCTCGGCAGTGGCCCACGGCAGCAGGCGCGGCCCCTGCATGGCGGGACCCTCTGGCCACGGTGTCGCACGCTCAGCCATCTAGTTGCCCTCTCCTCGACTCAGCTTGGCGTTGCTGATCATCGTCCCGCCGGCGTGGACCTTGCGGAGTAGCCAGCGTGTCTGCCTTGCTGTCTGCCAAACTGGTGGGGTGCGGGAGACGATCGGAGAACTGGTCAGGCGGCTGCGCATGGCGCGTGGTTGGAGTCAGCGGCGGCTCGCCGAGGCTCTGGCTGAGGCTGCTCCTGGGCGCGTCCCGCCGACGCGAAATGACGTGTCGCGTTGGGAGATCGGGACGCGGTCTCCACGTGAGTGGCTTCCCTTCCTCGCGCAGGTGCTTCAGGTGCCGCGCGAGATGCTGGAGAGGGCGAAGGCCGTTCAGCCGGTCGAGTCCGCGCCGCCGGTGCGGTCCGTCGCCGACTTCCTGCCCGAGGGCGATCCGCTGGCCCCGCTTCGTGCTCGTACGGGCCGCCGGATCGGGGCCGGACAGGTGGGTGACCTGGCCCAGCGGGTACACGGCCTGCGGCTGGCTGACGATGTGGTGTACGGCAAGGACCTGATCGGGCCCGCGCTGCGCCAGCTGCAAGCGGCTGTGAAGCTCTATCGCGAGGGCACACACACCGAAGAAGTCGGGCGCGAACTTCTCCGCACCATCGGAGAGTTGGCGTAGATCGCCGGGTGAGTGGCCTCCGACGCAGGGGAGCATGCCGAGGCGGAGCGCATCTACCGGCTCGGCATGAGCGCCGGGCAGGCCGCCGGGGACGGCGTGCTGTCCGGGAACGTGGCGGGCTCGCTCGCCTACCAGTGGAGCAACATCGGCCGGACAGCGGACGCCGTGGGACTGGCCCGCGCCGCCCTGGAGGACGCCGGGTCCCGACGCCCCGGCGAAGGCTCGCGCGCTGTACCTGGATCGTGTCGCCTGGGCGCATACCCGTGCCGGGCAGGACCGCCCGGCGATGACCGCCCTCGGGGAAGCGGCCGAGGCTCTGTCCGAGGACTCGGCCGGCACCGAATCCCCGTCGTACCTGTACTGGATGGACGCCGGGGAATTGCAGGTCATGGAGGCCCGTGTCTACACCGAACTGCGGCGCCCGCTGCGGGCCGTGCCGCTGCTGACGGATGTGCTCGGACGCTACGACGCCAGCCACGCCCGGGAGTTGGCGCTGTATCTTTCCTGGCTGGCGGTGGCCTACGCCGACGCCAACGAGCCCGAGGCCGCAGCGGGAACAGCGGGTCGGATGCTCGCCCTCGGGCAAAGCGGCAGCGAACGCACGGCACAACGCACGAGAATCGTCCTCGATCGACTCCGGAGCTATCGCGATGTGCCCGAAGTCGCCGAACTGCTGGCATCCTGAGCGCCCTCGGGGTTGGCCATCCGCCGGCCGGAGTCAGCCTCCGACAGATTCCGGGCCTGAGCGGGAGGGGGTCCCTCGTCGGTCGGGCAGCTTCGCCGTGCCAGGGTTCCCCGGGGGCCGCCAAGGCTCACATCGTGACGCGTGCGCTTGGCGTTGGCGGCCCCCGCGGGTTCCTGGTACGCCTCCGGTGACCGGACGGCGAGGGACCCCACCCGCGCCCCGCGACCACTCACCACGACGAAGCCGCACCCGACATTCGTCCCCCTGCCTCTCGGAGGGAGGGCCGGGGTCTGGGGCAGAGCCCCAGAAAGGTCTTCGCTGTGCTGGCTGCTGCGCGCCCGGACCAGCGGGGCAGCCGCGCGCCGGCGGCCGGTGACCGCCGCCCGCTCCTGTCTGCCGCCTCGCCGGCGACGCCCACCGACCACTCGGCGCGCACCCCAGCGGACCGGGGCCTGACCGGCCGAGCAGCGAAGTACTCGGCGAGGCGAACCGCCGTCGCGTACGCCTGCGGCTCGGCGCTGGTCTAGGCCGTGACGGCATGACGGCGTGGCTGGCGCCGGTGGGGGCTGAGCGAGACACACGTGACCGGTGACCATCCGGCGAACCCGCAGCCGTAGCGGACGGTCGGTGGCCGAGGCCCCACCAGCTACACGCGGGTACGCGTCACGGTAGTGGGCTGCCCTGATGACCCCTGGGGAACTCTGGTCCGGTGAAGCTGCCCGACCGACGAAGGACACCTCCCGCTCAGGCCCCGACGCTGCCGGGTCCCGGCTTCGAGTCGCCAGCCAGCGCGAGCTGGAGAGGCAAAGGTCGCTGCCCCAGGACACCGAAGGGGCCTGCATGCCAGACTTGAGCCATGACGGCAGCACGTGACTACGAAGACCTGCGGTACGCCGTGGAACACCTCAGTCCTCGGCAGGCCCGCCGCCTCCGCCTGATCATCAGCCAGGACGAAGAGTTCGCCGACGTTCTCCCGCCACGAGCGGAAGATCAGACTGACGAGGCCGACGACGAGGGAGACCTGCTCCCGGCCAGCTTCCTCGCTCTCGCCGGTAGCATCGACGCCCCCGCCGACTACGCAGAGAATCACGACGCCTACATCGCAGCCCGCGGCGACCAGCGCGGGAGTGCCGCCGGGTGACCGTCACGATCCTCGACACCGGACCACTCGTCGCGTTCTTCAACGCCAGGGACAACCACCACGCCCGCTGCGTGGACTTCTTCTCCCGGCTCCGAGGCCGGAAGATCCTGCCCTCCACCGTCCTGACCGAGGTCAGCTGGCAGCTGGAGCGCTGGCCACACGTGGAACGTACATTCATCGACCACGTGGCCAGTGGCCACTTCGAGCTCGACAACGTCACCACTGACGACCTCCTCCGCGTCGGTGAACTCATCGAGCAGTACGACAGCTTTCCCCTCGGAGCGGTCGATGCCTCCGTGATCGCAGTCGCCGAACGCCATGGAGCCCAGCGCATTGCCACCCTCGACCGCCGTCACTTCACTGTCGTCCAGCCCAAGCACACGGACTACTTCACCCTGCTTCCCGACCTGACCTGAAGCTGCGGCAACAGCCACGGATTTCCCCCGCACAACCACGGACGCCAGCGGAACGCAAAACCCACGCTGACCAGCGAAGAAGCAGGTAGAGGGGTGCTGCGTAGCACACGTACTATGCGCTGGCGGGCGACACCCCGGTCCTCGTTCACAACAGCGGCTGTGTCGTCGGCTATGACGCAGACGTTGCAATGGGTCAAATCACTAGAAATGGCACCGCCAAGGCGTCTCAATTGGAGAAGTTTGGGCAAGCGAACGGTTGGGTCCGTAGTCAGACGGATAATGGCCCCATCAAATTCCATGATGCCAACGGTATTCTGCGGCCCACTATCAAGAAGGGTACTGGTAGGGCCCCGGGGAGCAGTGACCCGCATGTTGAAATGAGCTAGGATGAATGATTATAGGGAAGTGAGTCGACTGGCTGTTTACCGCTTCGAAGAGAGTTATGTCCTAGAAATTCAGGCTCACCCAGGGGCCTTGGCCCTTGAAGTGGACCTAGCTCTGAATGTCGATCACCCGCAACACGGGCCTGCTTCGCCTGGCGAGAGGCACTGTTACCGGAAAGGAACGCTCCAATTCTCGCACGTGGCGGATTTGTCCTGGACTGATCAGGGAACCCCGCCGGCGAAGGATGCAACTGGCGAACTGGACTACGGGACTGTCGACTCTCTTGAAGTGGAGGGGGACCTGTACGTTATGACGGGCGACTTCGGGCGAATCTCCGTCACTGCCTCCGACCTGTCGATTCGGCTGCACGACTGAGAATGCGACTGCTGTAGGTACTTTGCGGCCCATGGCTCGGCATTGAGTCCTGGGAGTCTACTGATAGACGGCGGCACATCTGTGCCGCCATCCTGCTTTATCGAGTTATAACGCGTAAACGCAACGTTCCGTCAGCTTGTGCGCGAAAGCGCACCTCGGCCAGGCGTGCGTCCGCATGGTCCCGGTCCTTCATGCGGCCTGCGATCGTCGCGGCGCGCAGGTGCAGCATGCCGCGCATGGCGGCGATGCCGGCGGGGCGGCGTGACTCCTGGCCGTCGAGGTCCCGTATGGCCCGGTCGACCACACGCAGCCCCACGTCGTATCGGCCGGAGGGCAGCGTGGTCTGTGCGCGCAGGTACGCGTGCTTGGCGGCGAGCCCCGGTTCGTCGGCCCGTGGCGCGGTCCACGCCAGGCGGTCCAGGGCGACGGTCGCGAGGTCGAGGAAGCCGAGTTTCCACGCCACGGTGAACACACACCGGAACGACTCCGCCAGGCACTCGTAAGCGATCCGCTGCTCCTCCCCGGTACTGGTGTGTGCCGTCTGCACCGACTCGTCGATGAGTGCCGGCAGGTCGAGACGCCCAGCGCGCGGGCGCACGCCGCCACGAGGGCGGGGGAGGAGGGCTTCTGCCCGCACTCGACCTTCGACAGCAGCGACTTCGATACGTGCGCTCGCATCGCCAGCCCTTGCTGGGTGAGACCCCGCTGCCTGCGGACACGGGCGATCCGCGCGCCGGTGTGTTTCTCGGTGCTCTGCGACAGGGCGAACTCCGTTCTGCGGTAAGCACGGCAACACTCAGACGGTACCCCCGGCGGGTGTCCAGGGACCTGCGCGTTCGACCGGCCGTGCGGCCCTCACCCCACTCCCGGTGGGACCGCCCACGAATCCCGGTCGTACCCCCGCATCAACCGATCGGACGATGCCGCTTCGAGCGGGACGGGCGATGTGGGGGAGGGCCGCCGGACGGGATTCTCGATGGCATGGCATCCGTCATCGAAGTCACCGATCTGCGTAAGTCGTACGGCGGCAGGGCCGTCGTGGACGGCGTCTCCTTCGCCGTCGAGGAGGGCGAGATCTTCGGGATCCTTGGCCCGAACGGCGCCGGCAAGACCACCACCGTGGAGTGCGTCGAGGGGCTGCGGGTTCCCGACGGCGGCCGGGTCCGGGTCACGGGGCTGGACCCGGTCGCCGACCACGCGAAGGTCGCCAGGGTCCTCGGCGCGCAGCTCCAGCAGAGCGAGCTGCAGGCCAAGCTGACCGTGCGGGAGGCGCTGGAGCTGTACGCGGCCTTCTATCCGCGCCCGGCCGACTGGCGGCACCTCGCCGAACGGCTGGGGCTCACCGAGAAGCTCGGCTCCCGGTTCGGCAAGCTGTCCGGCGGGCAGCAGCAGCGTCTGTTCATCGCCCTCGCGCTGATCGGCAACCCCAGGGTCGTCGTCCTGGACGAGCTGACCACCGGGCTCGACCCGCGCGCCCGCCGGGACACCTGGCAGCTCATCGAGGAGGTCCGGGCGGAGGGGGTCACCGTGCTGCTCGTCACCCACTTCATGGAGGAGGCGCAGCGGCTGTGCGACCGGATCGCGGTCATCGACCGGGGCCGGATCGCCGCCCTGGACACCCCGTCCGGGATCATCCGCCGCTCCGCCGGCGCGACCGTCGTCAGCTTCACCCCGTCCGCCCCGCTGGACGAGCGTGATCTCGCCGGGCTCCCGGCGCTCGCCTCCATCGAGCACAAGGACGGCCGGATCACGCTGTCCGGCACCGACGAGACCGTCGACGCGGTCCTCACGCTGCTCGCCCGCCACCGTGTCACCGCCCACCAGCTGCGCGTGGTGGACGCCACCCTCGACGACGCGTTCCTGGACCTGACCAAGGAGGCCACGGCATGAACACCGCCGTCCTGCGCACCGAGTTCCGCCTGTTCCGCCGCGAGCCCGGCGCCGTCTTCTGGATCCTGCTGTTCCCGACGCTGCTGCTGGCCATCCTCGGCTCGATCCCGTCGTTCCGGGACCCCGACGCCTCCCTGGGCGGGCTGCGGCTCATCGACACCTATGTGCCCGTCGTCGTCCTCGTCGCCCTGATCACCTCGGGCGTCCAGTCGATGCCTCAGGGCGTCACCGGCTACCGGGAGCGCGGCATCCTGCGCCGCATGTCGGTCACGCCGGTACGGCCCTCCGCGCTGCTGTCCGCGCAGATGCTGGTCCAGGGCGCGGCCGCGCTCGGCTCGGCGGTGCTCGCCCTCGCTGTCGGTCGGCTGGCCTTCGGCGTGACGCTGCCGAAGCAGGCCGCCGGCTACCTCCTCGCCCTGGTCCTCGCCGTGCTGGCCGCGCTCGCCCTGGGCTCGGTGGTCTCGGCCGTGTCCCGGACGACGAAGATGGCGAACGCGATCGGGACGGTCGTGTACTTCCCGATGATGTTCTGCGCGGGCGTCTGGCTGCCGGTGCAGGCCATGCCGCACCTTATGGCCCGGGTGGTCGGCCTGACCCCGTTCGGCGCCGCGGCCCGCGCCCTCGGCGAGGCGGCCGCCGGACACTGGCCCGGCTGGGACCACCTGGGCGTGCTCGCCCTGTGGACGGTGCTGCTGACGGCCGCCGCGGCCCGCTGGTTCCGGTGGGAGTGAGCGGACCGTGCCGGACACTGGTCGCATGACGAACGACGCGCACCAGCCCCGGGCCTCCTTCGACACGTGGGGGCCCTGGGCGCTGCTGGCCGCCGGTGTCGTCGCGTCGGCCATCTCCGCGCGCCCGGTCGGCATGGACCGGACCGGGATGACCGTCTGCGCCGCGCTCGTGCCCGCGGCGGTCGTGCTCCAGCTGATCTGGGGCAGGGTGAAGCGCCGGCGGCCGGGCCCGAGCCGGACCGGGGTCTGCCTCTACCTGGTGCGCTGGGCCATCGCCTTCGTACTGACGTGGGCCAACCCGTTCTTCGCCTTCTACGCGGTCACGGGCTACTACACGGCCGCCCGCGAATTGCCGCACCGCCTGGTGCTGCCCGGCCTGTTCCTGACCGCGATCACCATGGCCGGCAGTGAGATCGGCGGCTGGCCGCCGCACGGCCTGGTCCTGTGGGTCGGCTTCTTCCTGGTCCTGCTCGTCAACATGGTGATGGTGAGTGTGTTCACCCGGTACGCCCTCCAGGAACAGAACCGCTCCGCCGTCCAGGCCGAGACCATCACCGAACTGGAGCGCACCAACACCGCGTTGCAGCAGGCGCTGGAGGAGAACGCCGCGCTGCACGAGCAACTCCTCGTCCAGGCCCGGGAGGCCGGGGTGGCCGACGAGCGCCGCAGGCTCGCCGCCGAGATCCACGACACCATCGCCCAGGGCCTGACCGGGATCATCGCCCAGCTCCAGGTCGTCGCGGGCGCCACCGATCTGGCCACCGCCCGCACCCACCTGGACCGGGCCTCCGCGCTGGCCCGCCACAGCCTCGGCGAGGCCCGCCGCTCCGTGCACAACCTGGCCCCCGTGGCCCTGGAGGACACCGGGCTGCCCGAGGCCCTGAAGAACACGGTCACCGAGTGGGGCGAACGCACCGGGGTGCGCGCCGAGTTCACCGTCACCGGCACCGCCGAGCAACTGCACGACGAGGTCTCCGCGACCCTGCTGCGCATCGCCCAGGAGGCCCTCGCCAACGCCGCCCGGCACGCCCGCGCCGGCCGGGTCGGGGTCACCCTGTCCTTCATGGGCGACGAGGTCGTCCTGGACGTGCGCGACGACGGCACGGGCTTCGACCCGGCCGCCGTCCCCGCCCGCACCCGCGCCGGCGGCTTCGGTCTGGACGGCATGCGGGCCCGGGCCGAGCGCATCGCCGGCTCCCTCACGGTCGAGTCCGAGCCCGGTCACGGCACGGCGGTGTCCGCTCGCGTACCGTTGGTACGCCATGACCGCTGAGCCCATCATCACCCTGCTGATCGTCGACGACCATCCGGTCGTACGGGACGGTCTGCGCGGCATGTTCGAGTCCGCGCCCGGTTTCACCGTCCTCGGCGAGGCCGCGAACGGCGTCGAGGCCGTCGAGCGGGCCACCGCCCTCGGCCCGGACGTCGTCCTGATGGACCTGCGGATGCCCGGTGGCTCCGGCGTGGACGCCATCCGTGAGCTGACCCGGCGCGGTGCTCGCGCCAAGGTGCTCGTCCTCACCACCTACGACACCGACTCCGACACCCTCCCGGCGATCGAGGCGGGCGCCACCGGCTACCTGCTCAAGGACGCCCCGCGCGACGAGCTGTTCACCGCCGTCCGGGCCGCCGCCGAGGGCCGTACGGTGCTCTCCCCGGCCGTCGCCTCCCGCCTGGTGCACGCCGTGCGCACCCCGGCCGGCAACGGCAACGAGCCGCTCTCCGCGCGGGAGCGCGAGGTCCTCGCCCTGGTCGCGCGCGGCACCTCCAACCGGGAGATCGCCCGCGAACTGTTCATCAGCGAGGCCACGGTGAAGACCCACCTCACCCACCTGTACGCCAAGCTGGGCGTCAACGACCGCGCCGCCGCGGTCGCCGTGGCCTACGACCGCGGCATCCTGGGCCGAGCCGACCGCGGCTAGCGGCCCCGACGAACGCTAGGGCACGCCGAGTTCGAACAGCGCGTACCCCGCGTACGAGCCGGACGCCAGGGCCGTGATCGTCAGCACCGTGCACAGGACGGGCAGGCTGAGGCGGCGCAGGGCGACGGCCAGGGGGAGGAACAGCGGGAAGCAGGGCAGCAGGTAGCGGGAGACGTTGCAGAAGATCTGCTGACTGCCCAGGACCAGCGCCAGCGTCAGCACCGTGTACACGACCAGCACCGCCGGCGGGCGCAGCCTCAGCAGCAGGGGGAGCAGCACGAACGCCAGGAAGACGACCCCGACGCCGATGAAGTCCGCGTACGGCCAGGCGAAGAGGTAGCCGAAGTGGCCCACGGGGACGGACGTCAGCACGTCGAAGGTCTGCTCGCCGTAGTCGAAGGTGTGCGCCCAGGCGCCCTTCTGGAGCGCGAAGTAGCCGCCGTAGTCGCCCATCCGGTGGCCCACCCAGCCCAGATAGCCGAGCAGGCCGAGCGGGGCCAGGGCCAGCGACAGCAGCGGGCGCAGGACGCCGTCCCGGCGATCGCGCAGCGCGAGCAGCGCGGCGACGCCGAGCGCGGCGATGAGCGCGCCCGCCGTGGGCCGGTTCAGGCCCGCCGCGAAGGTGAGGACACCTGCGGTGAGCCAGCGGCGGGACAGCACGGCGTGGCAGGCCCAGGCGGCGAGGGCGACGTACAGCGAGTCGGAGTACACCGCCCACTCCACCCCCGAGCCGGGCCACACCGCCCACAGCCCGGCCGCGGCCAGCCCGGCCCGCCGCCCGCCGAACCGCTCGGCCACGGCGTAGATCCCGAGGGCGGCGGCGAACGAGGCCAGAATCGAGACCAGAACGCCCGCGCCGTACGGGCCGAGGCCGGTGAGCTGCGAGGTGAGCCGCATCAGCGCCGGGTACAGCGGGAAGAACGCCGCCGAGTTGCCCTCCAGCGTGATCAGGCCGGTCGCCCCGGGCACCGGGACGAGCTTCGGGTCGTAGCCGTGCAGCGCGATCTGCTGGTACCACCAGCCGTCCCAGGTGCCCAGCACGTCCCAGGCGTGCGCCCCGCCGCCGAACCTCGGGTCCTTCTTCCGGAAGTCCCCGGCCGACGACAGCAGGTACATGAAGGAGCAGAATCCGGCCAGCTTCAGCGCACCGAAGAGCCCGAGCACCGGGGCGCACCGGCGCCAGGCGGCCCGCAGCCGCTCCCGCGCGTCCGCGAGGCCGCCCCGCGCGGCCGTCCCCAGCTCGGCCGTGGTCAGCAGCCCGGTCACGACGCGGTCCTACGACGGCAGGGGCGGGCCAGGTCGCGGCGCATCCGGGCGATCCCGCGCAGATCGGCCAGCGCCGTGGACACGATGTCGACCCGGCTGTCGGGGTCGTCCACCCAGTCCACCGGCACCTCGTGGATCCTGAGGCCCGCCCGCTCGGCCAGCACCAGCAGCTCCGTGTCGAAGAACCACCCGGTGTCCCGCACCTGCGGCAGCAGCCGGTCGGCGGCATCCCGGCGCATCGCCTTGAACCCGCACTGCGCGTCGGAGAAGCCCACCGCGAGCGTGCAGCGCAGCAGCACGTTGTAGCAGCGGGAGATGACCTCACGGCGGGGTCCGCGCACCACCCGGGCGCCCCGGGCCAGCCGGGTGCCGATGGCCAGGTCGGAGTGGCCGGAGATGAGCGGTGCGACCAGCGGCAGCAGCGCGGTCAGGCCGGTCGACAGGTCCACGTCGCAGTACGCCACCACCGGCGCCCGGGACGCCGACCAGGCGGCGCGCAGCGCCCGGCCCCGCCCCTTCTCGGGCAGCCGTATCCACTCCACCTCGGGCAGTTCGCCCGCGAGCCGGGCCGCGATGCGCGGGGTGCGGTCGGCGCTGGCGTTGTCGGCGATGGTGATCCGGTACGGGTACGGGAACGTGTCCCGCAGGTGCGCGTGGAGTCGCCGTACGTTCGGTTCCAGGTCCTGCTCCTCGTTGAACACCGGGACGGTCACGTCCACGACGGGCTCGTCATTCGTCACGTTCATAGTCATTTGTTCTCGTTCGCAGGGCGCGCCGAAGGCACGCGGGGCGGGGGAGGTAAAGAGAGGGGGACGGGGCGCTGAGGCCCGGTCAGCCGGTCGGGGAGGGCGGGGCCGGCGGCGACGAGGTGACCCCCTCGCCGGGGGACCGGGACGTCGGCGCGTCGCCGGGCGCGGTCGCCGTGGCCGAACTCCCCGTCGTCGCGGGCGGCTCCTCGGTCGTCGTGGTGCCACCCGGGTCGGGCGGCAGGCTCGTCCGGGAGGGGTCAGGTGGCAGGCTCGTCGCGGACGAGCCGGGCGGCTCGCTGGTCGCGGACGAGCTGGGCGCCCCGCTGGGGGACACGTCCGGCGAGGGCGACGTGGTCGCCGACGGCGCGGGACTGATCGCCGGCCGGGGCCGCGGGGCACTGGGCAGGTCGTCGGTGGAGCCGTGCGGCCACAGCAGCAGCCCGAGGCCGAGCCCGGCCACGGCCAGTACGGAACCCGCGGCCCGCCGTGCCGCCCGCACCCGGCGCCGGGCGCGCACCCCGGCGTACAGCCGCTCCCGGTGCCGGGCCTCGAAGGGATGGTGCTCCGGGCCGCCGCGCAGCAGCTCCGTCAGCTGCCGCTCGAACTGGTCCGGGCCGTTCACTCGCGTGGTGTCGTCCATCGGTTTCCCCCCTCACCCCACCGGTTCGATGACGTCGGTCAGGAGCAGGCGCAGCCGGGCCACCCCGCGCGCGGCGTGGGACCGGGCGGTGCCCACCGGGCAGCCCAGGATCTCGGCCACCTGCCGGTCGGGCAGGTCCTGGTAGTACCGCAGGACCACGGCGGCCCGCTGCCGCGGGCTCAGCCGTGCGAGCGCCGTCTCCAGCCGGGAGCGCTCGGCGACGGTCGCCGACATGTCGCCGGCGGCCGCCACCTCGGGCAGTTCCTCCATGGGGCGCTCGCCCCACCAGCGGCGTCGCGCCGAGCGGGCCGCGGCCCGCGCCAGCACCGTGCGCACGTACGCCTCCGGCGCCTCGTCGGCGATCTTCGGCCAGACGAACCACAGCTTGACCAGTGACTCCTGCAACAGGTCCTCGGCACGGTGCCGATCGCCCCCGGTGAGCAGACGGGCCAACCGGAACAGCACCGACCAGCGGGCCGCCACGAACGCGTCGTACTCACCGGCCCGAGCCTGCTCCATTCCCACGGTCCCCGCTCTCCCCGGCTGTCCACACCAGGAGAAAGGCCCTGGGCCCCCGCCGGCGCTGCACCCGGCAAGGGTGATCCGCGTCACACGGTGTCAGCCGACCCGGAGCAGCAGCACCGACCTGGCCGGGACCGTGATGCCGGTGCCCGCCGGATGGACCGTACCCGGCGGCCCCGACTGGTCCTCGCGGGAGGTGTCCACGACGCACTCGTAGCGCTCCGCCCACGGCGGGCCGGGCAGTACGAACGGGGCCGGGCGGTCGCCCGCGTGCAGCACGGCGAGGAAGCTGTCGTCGAGGACCGGCGCGCCCCGCTCGTCCCGGCCGGGGATGTCCCGCCCGGAGAGGTACATGCCGAGCGTGGCCGCCGGGGCGTACCAGTCGCCCTCGGTCATCTCCGTGCCGTGGGCCGTGAACCAGGCGAGGTCGCGCAGCCCGTCGGCCGAGTGGGCGCGGCCGGAGAAGAAGGCGCGGCGGCGCAGCACCGGGTGCCGGTGGCGCAGGGCGGTCAGCCGGGACGCCAGCTCGAACAGGGGGCGCCACTCGGGGTCGTCCAGCAGGGACCAGTCCAGCCAGCTGGTCTCGTTGTCCTGGCAGTAGGCGTTGTTGTTGCCCCGCTGGGTGCGCCCGAGTTCGTCGCCGGCGACCAGCATGGGGACGCCGGTGGACAGCAGCAGGGTGGTCAGCAGGTTGCGCGTCTGCCGCCGCCGACGCGCCCGTACGTCCGCGTCGTCGGTCTCGCCCTCGGCCCCGCAGTTCCAGGAGCGGTTGTCGTCCGTGCCGTCCCGGTTCCCCTCGCCGTTGGCCTCGTTGTGCTTACGGTCGTACGACACCAGGTCCCGCAGGGTGAAGCCGTCGTGCGCGGTGACGAAGTTGACCGAGGCGTACGGGCGGCGCCCGCCCCAGGCGTACAGGTCGCTGGAGCCGGACAGCCGGTAGCCCATCTCCCGTACGTCGGGCAGGGCGTGGCGCCAGAAGTCGCGGACGGTGTCCCGGAACCGGTCGTTCCACTCGGTCCACAGCGGGGGGAACGCGCCCACCTGGTAGCCGCCGGAGCCGATGTCCCACGGTTCGGCGATCAGCTTGACCCGGCGCAGCACCGGGTCCTGGGCGATGACCGCGAGGAAGGGGGAGAGCATGTCGACGTCGTGCATCGAGCGGGCCAGCGCCGCCGCCAGGTCGAAGCGGAAGCCGTCCACGCCCATCTCGGTGACCCAGTAGCGCAGCGAGTCGGTGATCAGCCGCAGCACCTGGGGCTGGACGACGGCGAGGGTGTTGCCGCAGCCGGTGTAGTCGGCGTACCGGCGCGGGTCGTCCTGGAGCCGGTAGTAGCCGCGGTTGTCGATGCCCTTCAGGGAGAGGGTGGGGCCGAGTTCGCCGGCCTCCGCGGTGTGGTTGTAGACCACGTCGAGGATGACCTCGATGCCGGCCGCGTGCAGGGCGCGGACCATCCGCTTGAACTCGCCGACCTGCTGGCCCGTCGTACCTGAGGCGGCGTAGGCGGCGTGCGGGGCGAAGTAGCCGACCGAGTTGTAGCCCCAGTAGTTGACGAGGCCCCGGCGCAGCAGGTGGTCCTCGTGGGCGAACTGGTGGACGGGGAGCAGTTCCACGGCTGTCACGCCCAGCTTGACCAGGTGCTCGATCGCGGCCGGGTGCGCGAGACCGGCGTAGGTGCCGCGCAGGTTCTCCGGGATGCCCGGGTGCAGTCGGGTGAAGCCGCGCACGTGCAGTTCGTAGATGACGGAGTCCGCCCACGGCGTCTTGGGGCGGCGGTCGTCCTCCCAGTCGTCGTCATCGTCGACGACGACACCCTTGGGGACGTACGGCGCCGAGTCCCGGTCGTCGCGGACGGTGTCGGCGACGTGCTGCTCGGGCCAGTCCCGGACGTGGCCGTAGACCTCGGGCGGCAGCCTGCCGTAGTCGTTGCCGCGGGCGCCGTCCACCGCTCGCGCGTACGGGTCGAGCAGCAGCTTGGCCGGGTTCCAGCGGGCGCCGGTCCACGGGTCCCAGCGGCCCGACACCCGGTAGCCGTAGCGCTGGCCCGGCATCACGCCCGGCACGAAGCCGTGCCAGATCTCGTGCGTCAGCTCGGCGAGCGGCGCCTGCGTCTCCCGGCCCGCAGCGTCGAACAGGCACACCCGGACCGCCTCCGCCCCGGCCGCCCACAGTGCGAAGTTGGTGCCCGCGACCCCGTCCGGGCCGATGCGGAACCGGGCCCCGAGCGGGGTCGGCGCGCCGGGCCACACCGGTGCCGTGGGCGGTACGGCCCGGCGGGCGCCGTGCGTCGTGGACGCGGGGAGCCCGTCCAGGGCGGCGGGGTGCCCGTTCCCGGCGGCACCCTCCTCGGTCCCGGCCCGCTCATCGGCTGCGCTCGTCACCAGTCGGCCCCTCTTTCGGCGGCTCGCTTCCGGGGCGCGACGGCTCCCCAACGCCTCGTTCTCCCCACTGTTCTGCCCAGTGGCGGCGTCGCACTCACGTTTCCCCGGCGTGGCCCGGTCGTTGAGCCCCGCGTGAGGCACGCACAAGGACGCGCACGGCGCGCGGGGGCCGCGCTGGCCGCCGTACTGACATGGGCGGGACTGCTGGCCGGGGCCACCGGCTGTTCCGCGGACGGCTCCGGCCCCCTGGGCATCGACCGGGTCCTCGGCAAACCCCCGGCCCCCGAGGACTTCATCCGCGTCACCCCGGACGACGGCAGCAAGGCCGTCCGGGCCGACCGGGCGCTGCGGGTACGGGTGCCCGGCGGACGGCTGGAGAAGGTGAGCGTCAGCAGGCAGCAGGACGCCCAGGACACCCCCGTCCCCGGGCACATCAGCGCCGACGGGCTGACCTGGAAACCGGACGACGACCGGCTGGCGCTCGCCGCCAGGTACACGGTCGATGTGGTCGCGCTGGACGCCCACGGCCACCGCTCGGCCCGGCACACCACGTTCACCACGTACGTCCCCGGGGAGCGGTTCATCGGCTACGTCACCCCCGAGAACCGCGCGGTCGTCGGCACCGGGATGATCGTCTCCCTCTCCTTCAACCGGGAGATCACCCACCGCGCGGCCGTCGAACGCGCCGTGCACGTCACCGCCCGGCCGCCGGTGGAGATCCGCCCGCACTGGTTCGGCGACGACCGCCTGGACTTCCGCCCCCGGCACTACTGGAAGCCCGGCACCGAGGTCACCGTCGACCTCGGCCTCCGGGACGTCGAAGGGGCGCCCGGCGTCTACGGACTGCAGCACAAGACGTTCACCTTCACCGTCGGCCGCAGCCAGGTCTCCCTGGTCGACGCGGCCGAGCACACCATGCAGGTACGGCGCGACGGGCGGCTGCTCGCCACCGTGCCGATCAGCGCGGGCGCCCCGAAGACCCCCACCTACAACGGCAAGATGGTGGTGATGGAGATGCTGGAGGTCACCCGCATGAACAGCCGCACGGTCGGCTTCGGCGGCGAGTACGACATCCCCGACGTCCCGCACGCCATGCGGCTCACCGACTCCGGCACCTTCCTCCACGGCAACTACTGGTCGCCGGACGCCCCCGGGCACACCAACGTCAGTCACGGCTGCGTCGGCCTCCGGGACGTCAAGGGCGGCGGCTCGGACACCCCGGCGGGCTGGTTCTTCGACCGCAGCCTGGTCGGGGACGTCGTCGAGGTCGTGCACAGCGAGGACAAGAAGGTCGCGCCGGACAACGGGCTCGGCGGCTGGAACATGACCTGGAAGGCGTGGACGGCGGGCGGCGCGACCATGTGACCCCGGGAAGTTGAAGTTGCGACGGAACGGTGACATTCGCCTGACACCGCTCTCAAAACCCGGCGGTTACCATGCCCGAAAGTGCGCGTGGGGTCGCGCCGGGGTGTGGGCCTGAGCTGGGCCTGGGAGGGGAGAACGACTTGAACGTGCGGCCGATATCGGGGGCGTCGGTACGGGGGCGGACGGGCCGCGGGGGACTGGCACTCATAGCCGGTGCCCTTCTGGTCTCCCTCACCGCGTGCGGCGGCGGTGGCTCGGGGTCCGGGGCGGGTGCCGGGTCCGGGGACGGCAAGGGCAAGGACGCCTCGGCGCAGGCGGGCAAGCAGTCGGCCGCCGCGGTCAGCATCACGCCCAAGTCCGGCGCCAAGGGCGTCGAGACCAGCGGGGCCCTCAAGGTCAGCGTGGCCAAGGGCAAGCTGACCGAGGTGGTCGTCAAGGACGCCAAGGGCACGAAGGTCGACGGCACCATCGCGGCCGGCGGCGCCTCGTGGGCGCCGTCGACCCACCTGGCCGCCGCCACCGAGTACACGGTGCACGCGGTCGCCAAGGACTCCCAGGGCCGGTCGGCCGCCGAGGACTCCACGTTCACCACGCTGACGCCGAAGAACACCTTCGCCGGCTACTTCACCCCCGAGGACGGCTCCACCGTCGGCGTCGGCATGCCGTTCTCCGTCCACTTCACCCGCGGCATCACGCACCCCGACGACGTCGAGAAGGCCATCCGTATCAAGACCGAGCCGGCCGTCGACGTCGAGGGCCACTGGTTCGGCAACGACCGCCTGGACTTCCGCCCCGAGAACTACTGGAAGGCCGGCACGAAGGTCACCGTCGACCTCGACCTCGACGGCGTCCAGGGCCGTGACGGCGTCTACGGCAAGCAGCACAAGACGGTGAAGTTCACCATCGGCCGCAACCAGGTCTCCGTCGTGGACGCCGAGAAGCACACGATGAAGGTCACCCAGGACGGCAAGGTCATCAAGACCATCCCGGTCAGCACCGGCAAGCCCGGCTACGACACGTGGAACGGCCAGATGGTCATGAGCGAGAAGTTCACCGTGACCCGCATGAACAGCGAGACGGTCGGCTACGGCAGCGAGTACGACATCAAGGACGTCCCGCACGCCATCCGCCTCACCGACTCCGGCACGTTCATCCACGGCAACTACTGGGGCGGCGGCGCGTTCGGCAACTACAACTCCAGCCACGGCTGCGTGGGGCTCCGCGATGTGCGCGGGGGCTACGACAGGTCAACCCCGGCGGCCTGGTTCTACAACCACTCCATGGTCGGTGACGTGGTCGTCGTCAAGCACTCCCACGACCGGACGGTCGACCCGTCCAACGGCCTCAACGGCTGGAACATGTCCTGGGCGGACTGGACAAAGTAACGGCGCGCTGTGGCTGGTCGCGCCCACGCGGCGGAGCCGCAAATCGACGCAGCCCCGCGCCCCTTCAGGGGCGCGGGGCCGTGTCATAGATGCGGCTCCGCCGCGTGGGCGCGAGAACCCACCACGACGGGCAGTCGACAACGCACCGGTGCTGCCCACGCGGTGAACGCCCGCTAACCTGCGGAGCATGACCGTGAATCTCGAAGTCGCCGAAGGCGTCGGAACCCTGCGCCTGGACCGCCCGCCGATGAACGCGCTGGCCATCGCCACGCAGGACCGGCTGAAGGAACTCGCCGAGGAGGCCACCCGCCGCGACGACGTGCGCGCCGTGGTGATCTACGGCGGCGAGCGGGTGTTCGCGGCGGGCGCGGACATCAAGGAGATGCAGGAGATGGACCACGCCGCGATGGTCCTGCGCGCCCGCGCCCTCCAGGACTCCTTCACCGCCGTGGCCCGCATCCCCAAGCCCGTCGTCGCGGCCGTCACCGGCTACGCCCTCGGCGGCGGCTGCGAACTCGCCCTGTGCGCCGACTACCGCATCGCCGCCGAGAACGCCAAGCTCGGCCAGCCCGAGATCCTGCTCGGTCTGATCCCGGGCGCCGGCGGCACTCAGCGCCTGCCCCGCCTGGTCGGCCCCTCCAAGGCCAAGGACCTCATCTTCACCGGCCGTATGGTCAAGGCCGACGAGGCCCTCGCCATCGGCCTGGTGGACCGGGTCGTACCCGCCGAGGAGGTGTACACGCAGGCGCACGCCTGGGCCGCCAAGCTCGCGCAGGGACCGGCGATCGCCCTGCGCGCGGCGAAGGAGTCCGTGGACACCGGTCTGGAGACCGACATCGACACCGGTCTCGCCGTCGAGCGGAACTGGTTCGCGGGCCTGTTCGCCACCGAGGACCGCGACCGGGGCATGCGCAGCTTCGTGGAGGAAGGCCCGGGCAAGGCCAAGTTCCTCTGACTCCTTCGGCCGAACTTGGCGCAAGCCCCGCCGAGTTGACGCGTCGTCCGATATGAGTCCCCCGATGGGGCGGTTTATGGCAGCCTTAACGCAGCCTTAAGTCTGTCTCGTCGAGGGAGTCGGACGATTGCCCCGTGATGAGTCGTCCTCCCAGGTCAGCCGGGTTCTCGCCGAGCCTCTCCTGCCGTCGGCATATGCCGAGCGAATGGGGCGCATCGGGGGCGTGCGGGGGGCGTATTCCTCCGGAACGGCCACGGAGACGGCTCCGGACCGCCATCATGGGGGCATGGCGGGGCTGGAGGGTATCGAACAGCCGCGGGGACACAGCCGTGCGGCCGCGGCGCGCTGGTCGCCCGCGGTCGAGGACGAGCGGGGTCTGAAGGCGCTCGAACTCTTCGGCAATCCCGCGCAGTCGGAGGTGCCGCTGCCGTCCCGCCCCGAGTCCGCCGCCACCGCGCGCCGCCTCGCCCAGGTCGTCGTCCTGCGCAACTGGGGGCTCACCCCCAAGATGACCGAAGAAGTCGTCTTACTCGTCTCCGAACTCGTCGGCAACGCCGTACGGCACACCGGCGCCCGGGTGTTCGGACTGCGGATGCGCCGCCGCACCGGCTGGCTCCGCGTCGAGGTCCGCGATCCGTCCCGCGGGCTGCCCTGCCTGATGCCGGTTCAGGAGACCGACGTCAGCGGCCGGGGACTGTTCCTGGTCGACGAACTGGCCGACCGGTGGGGCGTCGACCTGCTGCCGCGCGGCAAGACGACTTGGTTCGAGATGCGCGTCACCGAACGCGACCCGAAAATTCCCTAAAATGGGGTAATCGGCGGTTTTCTTACCCGGTCCCCCTTAAATGGTCGGGTGACCACGACCAACCGACGCGAGGTGCTGCGCGCGGGCGCCGGGCTCGTCGCCGGGGGCGCCCTCGCCGCCGGGTGCGCCGGCGCCCCGGACCGTCCGTCCGCCGCGGCCTCGCCGGCCGCGAACGCCCCCACGTCCTCCACCGCCCCGCCCTCCCGCGCGTCCGGCCACCCCGCGGCCACCCCCCACACCGCCCCCGCCCCCCGCGCCTACCCCGGCCAGCCCGCCCAGATCACCCACGGACCGCGCACCCGCCCCCAGGTCGCCCTCACCTTCCACGGCCAGGGGGACCCCGCCCTCGCCCACTCCCTGCTCACCGCGGCCGAACAGCAGGGCGCCCACCTGACCGTCCTCGCCGTCGGCACCTGGCTGGACGACCACCCCGACATGGCCCGCCGCATCCTCGACGGCGGCCACGACCTCGGCAACCACACCCAGCGGCACGTCGCCATCAACGCCATGTCCGAGGCCGACGCCCGCGCCGAGATCACCGGCTGCGCCGACCGGCTGAAGCGGCTCACAGGCTCCATCGGCAGCTGGTTCCGCCCCTCCCGCGCCCCCACCGCCTCCCCGCTCGTCGCCCGGCTGGCCCGCGCGGCCGGCTACCCGCACGTGCTGTCGTACGACGTCGACTCGCTGGACTACACCCGTCCCGGCGCCGACGCCGTCACCCGCAAGGTCCTCGCCGAGGTGCGCGGCGGCTCCGTCGTGAGCATGCACTTCGGATATCCGGACACGGTCGCCGCCCTCCCCGCCGTACTCCACGAACTCGACCGCCGCGGCCTGCGCGCGGTCACCACCACGGAGCTGCTGAGCTGATGCAACCCACCAAAGCCGCCCGCCTGCTGGCCGCCGGAGCCGCCCTCACCGTCCTGTCCCTGCTCTCCGCGTGCGGCACCCAGCAGCACGCCGACGAGGCCCTCGGCAGCAAGGCGCCCGCCGCGCCCCGGCCGAAACCGAAGAAACCCCAGGTGAACGTGTTGCCCGGGATGCCCCCGGTCACCGACCCCAGCGACGTCTACGCCGCCGACCGGCCGAACCACCTCTCCCCGGTCGTCAAGGACTTCCCGCCCCGGGTGTACGTGCCCAACACCGAGTCCAACACGGTCACCGTCATCGACCCCGAGACGTACAAGGTCATCGACACCATCCCGGTCGGCCGGCAGCCCCAGCACGTCGTGCCGTCCTGGGACCTGAAGACGCTGTGGGTCAACAACGACCTCGGCAACAGCCTCACCCCCATCGACCCGCGGACCGGCAAGGCGGGCGACCCCGTCCCCGTGCACGACCCGTACAACCTGTACTTCACGCCCGACGGCAAGTACGCCGTCGTCATGGCCTCCATGGACCGCCAGCTCGTCTTCCGCGACGCCCACACCATGAAGACCGTCAAGGCGGTGCCGGTCAGCTGCTACGGCGTCAACCACGCGGACTTCTCCGTCGACGGCCGCTACTTCATCGTCTCCTGCGAGTTCAGCGGCGAACTGCTGAAGGTGGACACGGTGAAGATGAAGGTCGTCGGACAGCAGAAGCTGCCCTACGACGACGCCCAGCCGCAGGACGTCAAGATCTCCCCGGACGGCAAGCGGTTCTACATCGCCGACATGAAGGCCGACGGAGTGTGGATCCTGAACGGCGACACCTTCGCCAAGCCCGAGTTCCTGCCCACCGGCAAGGGCGCCCACGGGCTGTACATCAGCCGGGACTCCCGCGAGATGTACATCTCCAACCGGGGCGAGGGCTCCATCTCCGTCTTCGACTTCACCCAGAACCGGCTCACCAAGAAGTGGCACCTGCCCGGCGGCGGCAGCCCCGACATGGGCGGCGTCTCGGCCGACGGCAAGGTGCTGTGGCTGTCCGGCCGCTACAACGCCGAGGTGTACGCCATCGACACGCGCACCGGCGACGAACTGGCCCGCATCAAGGTCGGCAGCGGTCCGCACGGCCTCGCCGTCTACCCCCAGCCGGGCCGCTACTCGCTCGGACACACCGGGATCTTCCGCTGACCGAGAGTCAGTTGACGCGCCGACGGACGGGTGACGGTCCCGCGCGAGGCGCGGGCGAGCGGCCATCGTGCTCCGTATGACCAGCACCACTCGCTCGCGCCGCCGCCGCGGCACCGCCGCCGTCCTGTCCCTCGGCGCCGTCCTCGCCACCACGGCCGCCACCGCGCCCACCGCGGCCCCGGCCAGGACGGTCCACGCGGCCCCCGCCGCGAAGGCCGCGGCCTCCTGCCCCCAGTTCGACGACAAGCTCCGGGCCGCCGCCGACCGGCGCGCCGACCTCGACCGGATCACCCCGAAGCCGGCGTGGCGCACCACCTGCGGCACCCTGTGGCGCAGCGACAACCGCGACCCGGAGACCGTCTTCGAGGAGGGTTTCCAGCCGAAGGACGTCATCAACGGGCAGTACGACATCGAGAAGTACGTCCTCGTCAACCAGCCCTCGCCGTACGTCTCGACGACGTACGACCACGACCTCTTCAAGGCCTGGAAGTCGAAGTACAACTACTACGTCGACGCGCCCGGCGGCATCGACGTCAACAAGACGATCGGCTCCGCCCACAAGTACGCCGACCAGGTCGAGGTGGCCTTCCCCGGCGGTATCGCCCGGCAGTACATCGTCGGCGCCTGCCCGGTCGACAAGGAGACCAAGACGGAGATCCTCAGCGGCTGCGAGAGCAACCCGTTCTACGCCCCGTGGCACTGAGCAGCGCCTCCGAACCCACCGGACGGTAGCCGGCCGCCTGGAACGCCCGCAGACTGCGGGCGTTCCCCGCCGCGACCCGCGCCCACACCGGCTCCCCGGCCAGCCGCCGCGCCGCCGCCACCAGCGCCCGCCCCAGCCCCCGGTGCCGTACCCCCTCCTCGACCTCCACGGCGACCTCCACCCGCCCCGCGACCCCGCGCCCGAGCTAGGCCCTGTCGTCACATTCCCTCCCCCAGCCTCCGGCCGGGAGGTGCCCCCAGCCCCGCGACGCCATGCACGCTCCCCCAGCCTCCGGCCGGGGGGACCCCCAGAGCACGCACCTGACGCCGCGGGGCCCGCCCTCCGGGCGGACGGCGGGAATGTGACGACAGGACCCAGCACCCCGCCGTCCGCCACCCACACCCCGTCCCGCCGCTCACGGGCGGCCACCACCCGGGGATGCCCGGGGTCACCGATCTCCCGCAGCTCCGGACCGCCGTCCCCGGCCGGCAGCGGCGGGGCGACCAGCAGCACGTCGATCGTGTCGGTACGGCGGCCGGTCCGGTCCATCAGCGCGGCGAGGAACCGCGCGTTCATGGGTGCGGCCAGGGCGTCGCAGTCACCGGCGACCGCGTCCAGCGTCTCGCGCACCCACTCCGGGTCCTCGTCCGTGAAGACCACCGAGTGCGCGGTGAGGGCGAGGACACCGGCGTCGCGCGGCGAGGGCTGCGGCACGACCGTCGTGGTGCCGTCGGCCGGCGGGAAGACGCCCCGCGCCGCCCCGTCGAGCACGTCCCGCAGACTCCGCACACCGCTCTCCTTGAGTCTCCACCCACTGGAAGGCACAGACTCGCAGACGTGATCGACGACGGCACCGGATTTCTCACCATCGGCGCGCTGGCGGGGGCCACGGGCCTGACCGTGCGCACCATCCGCTACTGGTCCGACGAGGGCGCCCTGCCCGTGGTGGCCCGCTCGGCGGGCGGCTACCGGCTCTACGACGGCGGGTCCGTGGCCCGCCTCGAACTGATCCGCACCCTGCGCGAGCTGGGTCTCGGCCTGGACGACGTACGCCGGGTGCTGGCCGGTGAGCGGACGGTGGCCGAGGTCGCGGCCGCGCACGTGACGGCGCTGGACGCGCAGATCCAGTCGCTGCGGGTGACGCGCGCGGTGCTGTCGACGGTGGCGCGACGTGGCTCTACGGCGGAGGAGATGACCCTGATGAACAAACTGGCGAGGCTGTCGGCGGCCGAGCGGCGGCGGATCATGGAGGAGTTCGTGGAGGAGATGTTCCACGGGCTCGACAGCGTGGACTCCGACATCCACGAGAGGATGCGGCAGACCGCGGTGAACCTGCCGGACGACCCGACGCCCGAGCAGGTCGACGCGTGGGTGGAGCTGGCGGAGATGGTGCAGGACCCGGGGTTCCGGGCGCAGATGCGCAGGGCCGCCGAGTTCAACGCGGCCGACCGGCGCCACGACACCCCTCCGGGTGCGTCGATGTGGTTCGCCAAGCGGCTCGTCGAGCTGGCCGGGCGGGCCCGGGAGCAGGGCGTCGACCCGGCGGCGCCCGAGGCGGAGAAGGTGCTGCGCGACCTGATCGGCACGGCCGACCGGGCCACCGTGCTGGACCGCATGAGACTCGTCCACCATCCCCGGCTCGCCCGCTACCGCGAACTCGTCGGCGTGCTGAAGGGCACGCCCGTCTCCGGGCACGAGGAGGACTTCGCCTGGGTGGTCGCCGCACTGGAGGCTCGGGCGGCCCGTTAATCTGACCTGCGTCAGTAGGCCTGCACGGCATGAGAAACACGAACAAAAGGGGCGGATCGGTGGCGGACATCGAGGAAGCACGCAAGGAATTCCAGCGGATCGACGCGGACGGTGACGGATTCATCACCGCCGCGGAGTTCAAGTCCGCCCTGGCTCAGGGCGGTGACTGGAACGTCACCGACACGGTGGCGGAGGCCATCATCAAGACCCGCGACCTCAACGGCGACAAGGTCCTCTCCTTCGAGGAGTTCTGGGCCCACCTGAGCAAGTGACCCACCTGGGGGTGCCCGTCCCGTGAGGGAGGGGCACCCCTTTTGCCGTAGCGGCGGAATAGGCCCGTGGGTGCCGGGGTTGAGCCCCGTGTCGGAAGCATGCATGTGCATTGATCCTGGAAGGATCTGTCATGAAGATCGGCATCATCGGCGCGGGCAACATCGGCGGCAACCTCACCCGGCGGCTCACCGCGCTCGGCCACGACGTGTCCGTCGCCAACTCCCGCGGCCCGCACACCCTGACCGCACTGGCCGAGGAGACCGGGGCGACGCCGGTACCGGTGACGGAGGCCGCCAAGGGCGCCGAGGTCGTGATCGTCACCGTGCCGCTGAAGGCCGTACCCGGCCTGCCCTCGGGGCTGCTCGACGGGGCGGCGGAGGGCGTCGCCGTGATCGACACCGGCAACTACTACCCGCGGCAGCGGGACGGCCGGATCGCCGCCATCGAGGACGAGGGGCAGACCGAGAGCCGCTGGAGCGAGCGGCACATCGGACACCCCGTGATCAAGGCCTTCAACGGCACCTACGCCCAGGACCTCCTGGACCGCCCGCGCCCGGCGGGCGACCCCGAGCGGATGGCGCTGCCGGTCGCCGGGGACGACACCGACGCCAAGGCGAAGGTCCGGGCCCTGATCGAGGAACTCGGCTTCGACACCGTCGACGCGGGCGGCATCGACGACTCGTGGCGCCAGCAGCCGGGCACGCCGGTGTACGGGCTGCAGGCGGGCGCGGCGGCCGTGAAGAAGGCGCTGGCCGAGGCCCCCAAGGAGCGGCCGGCCGACTTCCGGGGCTAGCCGTGCGCGGTGCGAGAGATGCGCCGAGTGGCCAGAGTTGGCAGGTTTGACGATCAACGCGCGTCTCCGGCACGGAATATGAGGCTTCGCCAGTTTCCGTGCGCGGGTTTCCGATAAACCTGAGCGGGGCATCGTACGCCTCCTGTGACGCGGTGTCGGAAACAGCGGTTCGCGCAAGAGGCCGCTGTGCGCCAGTTGGCGTAGACACCGCACACGGCGCGTTCTATCCAGTTGAGGGCGCGGGGCGCACGCGACCCCGCACCGGTACGGGAGGCCGCACATGGTGGTACAGGACGATCCGCAGGACTACTGGATCGCGCTCCTCGACATCGAGGACTTCAGCCTGCGCCCGGAGACCACCCAGGCCACGCTGCACGACGGCCTGTACGAAGCCGTCGAGTTCGCGCTGGCGCGCGCCGGTATCGGACCGGAGCAGTACACGGCGCAGGACCGCGGCGACGGCATGCTGCTGCTCCTGCCGCCCGAGACGCGCCCCACCCGGCTTCTGCGTGAACTGGTGCGCGGGCTGGACGACGCGCTGGCCCGGCACCGCGACACGTACAGCGAGGACCACCGGATGCGGCTGCGCCTCGGCCTCGGCCAGGGCCTGGTCCTGCGCCACGGCCAGCGGTGGACCGGCACCGGCATCAACGACGTGGCCCGGCTCGTCGACGCGGCCCCCGTCAAGCGGGCCCTCGCGCAGGCCGGCCGCGCACACCTGGTGGTGGTCGTCTCCGACGCCGTGCACCGCAAGGTGGTGCGGGGCCGCTACCCGGGCATCGACGCGGCGGCGTACCTGCCCGCCGACTTCGTCACCAAGCACGGCGAGCCGTGCCGGGGCTGGGTCACCATGCCCGGCTACCCGGCACCGCCCGGACTTCCCGCGGACTCGGGGGAGCCGCCACGCGCGAGAGCCGGCTCCGGGGGACCGGCCGGCGCGGGCGGTACCGCGGGAGCAGCGGGCGGCGGGACCGAACCGGGGAGCCCGGTCCCGCCGTCCGCCCAGCACGGCCGGCAGGCATACGACGCCTACGACGCCGGTGGCTCCGGCGGCGACGACACCGGCGGCCGGCCTGACCGGGGCGACGGCGCCAGAACCGACGGCCGCGACGCCGTCGACGCCTACATCGGGCGCGACCGCGTGGGCCAAGGCCGCGTGGGCCAGGACCAGTTATCCGTCCAGGGCGACTACGCGGGCCGCGACCAGGTCACGGTCGACGGTGACTACGCGGGCCGTGACCAGGTCACGGTCGACGGTGACTACGCGGGCCGTGACCAGGTCACGGTCGACGGTGACTACGCCGGCCGCGACCACATCACGATCCAGGGCGACCACGTGGACGGCGACCAGCTCACCGTCCACGGCGATTACGTGGGCGGCGACCGGATCACCGTCCACGGCGACTACTTCAAGGACGCGAGACCCGAGCCCCGGCCGGGTGCCCCGGGCGACCGGCGTGGCACGGGTGCCGGGGACGGCCGCTCATGACCACCCCCGCCGGGACCGGCCCAGCCGCCGCGCCGACGACGACGGCCGCACCGGCCGTCACCCCGACGGCGTCCCCCGGCCCGACCGGCCCGAACGGTTCGGCCAGTCCGAACGGCCCCGCCGGCCCGCGGGCGCCGGCCGCTCCCTCGCCCGGCAGCGGCGGCACCGCACCCGATCCCGGCTCCGGCGGCGCCCACGGCGCCGACCACCAGGCGGGCGCGCCGAACACCGCCCAGCCGGGCGGGCCGGCCGCCCCCGACAACACCGTCGGCAGGAGCGAGAGCGCCAGTCAGGCCACCGCCCGGGTCGGCGCCGGCAGCCTGCGGGCCGGACTGCTGCGCACCGCCTGGACCCGGATCGGCGGCGACCGGGTCGAGGGCGACAAGATCGTCATCCAGGCCGGCAGCGAACGAGGCGTCGTCCTGCGCGCCCTGGCCGCCGGCGTCGTGGAGACCGTCCGGCACACCTTCCAGCCCCCGCCCCGCTGGGACGACGTCGTCGCCGACGCCTGGCAGCGCCGCTCGGTCGTGCTGCGCGGCCCCCTCGGCGCCGGAAAGACCGCGGCCGCCGTACGCCTCCTCCTCGCCGCCCAGGCCAAGACCTTCTTCCTGCTGGACTCCGTCGCCGAACTGACCCGCCTCACCGAACTCACCCAGCTCGGCACCGGCGCCGGACTCCTCGTCGACCGGCCCGTCGACCTGTCCGAACTGCGCGCCGCCCAACTCGCCGGACTCGAAGACCTGTTGCTGCGCGCCGACGCCCACCTCGTGGTGACCGCCGGGCCCGAGTCCGAGCTGGGCCGGGACGTCACCGAGTACGTGCAGCGCATCACCCGCCCCGACACCCTCGACCGCGTGCTGCGCGCCCACCTCACCCACCGGCTCGGCGAGCCGGACACCGACGGCGCGCTGACCTCCGCCGGTGTCCCCGGACTCGTCACCGAACTGCTCGACAGCGCCGCCGGCTGCCTGCACGCCGCCCGCCTCGCCGAGGTCCTCGCACACGAGCACGGCACCGGCGCCATCGACCCCGAGCGGGTCCGCGCGCGGATGGACCACACCGGCGGGGAGACCCCCGAGGAGTGGTTCGAGTCGCTCGGCGACACCGCACTGCGCACCCAGGCCGTCGCCCTCGCCGTCCTCGGCGGACTCCCGCAGGAGCACGTGGCCATGGCCGCGAGCGCCCTCCTCGACCGGTTCCGCAGCGAGCGCGGAGTCCTCGCCGACAGCGTGCGGGACGGGCCCGTACCCCTGAGCCAGGACCCGTTCAGCCAGTCCCGCCGGCTCCTCGCCGACCAGCTGCGCGCCCGTACCGTCTCCGCCGTCACCAAGGGCGACCTCGGCCTGCTGCCCTGCACGGTCGCCGAGTACCGCGACCCCGGCTACCCGGCCCGGATCATCCGGCACGTCTGGTCCGAGTACCGCATCCAGCGCGAAATCGTCGCCTGGCTCGGCGCGTTGGTCGACAAGCCGTCGCTGTCCGTGCGCAGCTTCGCCGGGACCGCCCTCGGCCTGATCGCCACCGAGTCCTTCGACCACATCGCCACCCAGGTGTTCCCCGGCTGGCTGCACGCCGAGCACACCGGCGCGTTCCGCCGCGAGGCGATCGCCTACGCCCTGCGGGTCTGCCTGCGCGACCCCCAGGTGCGCACCGGCGTGCGCGCCCTCGTCGACGGCTGGTACATGAGCGGCGCGTGGCAGACCCAGGCCGCCGCCGCCCGCGCCTACGGCCTCTGCCTCGGCGGCGCCGACCTCGCCACCGCCGTGCAGCGGCTGACCCGGCTCGGCACCGTCGACCACATCGACGTGGCCATCGCCATCGGCGACGCCCTCTCCGACCTGCTCGAACAGGACGTCGCCGGGCACGCGCCACTGGTCCTGCGGGCCGTCGCCGAGATGGCGCACGAACCGTCCAGCAGGCCCTCCGGCCACCTCGCCTTCCTGATCCTCGCCAACGCCCTGCTCACCGAGGAACCGCCCGGCTCCACCCGGCAGCCCCGGCCCAGCCTGCTCACCCTGGCCGCCGAGCAGCCACCCGGCCACGAACTCCGCCGGCTGCTCGGCTACCTGTGGGCGGAGGTGATCAACGGCGAACTCTTCTCCGACGACGCCGGCAGCGTCCTGGAGGGCTGGTTCGCCCGCGCCGAGACCGATCCCCAGCTCCTCGACGACATGGTCCGGCACCTGGTGGAGGACGTGGCCCGCACCAGCCCCCGTACGGCGATGCTGCTGGACCACCACGCGGCCCGCTGGACCGACCCCGACCGCTTCCTGTCCCTGCCCCGCTCCTCGACCGTCCTCCGCGCCGCTCTGCGCGCCGCCGCCACTCCGTCCGCCTCGTCCGCGGTGGGCGCCGCAGCCGGCCCCTCCGCCTCGTACGCCCGTCCCACACAGCCAGGAGGTGGCCGGTGAGCGACCCGGTCTCGTTGATCGTCAGCCGCGAGCCCGTGCCCCGGGTGGCCGTCGGGCCCACCAAGGCCAAGGACCCGCACCTCGCGGTCGTCTACGCCACCGCCTCCGGCGAGGTGGACTGCTTCGACGGCGGCCGCCCGATGACCGCCTCGCAGCAGGTGTTCTCCCGCTACCGCACCCGCTACGAGGTCGACCTGCGGCCCCGCAGCCGCACCGCGGTCCTCGGCCGCAACCCGATCGTCTCCCAGGACGGCGTGCACGCCTTCGAGGTCAAGGTCGACTTCTCCTTCCGCGTCGACGGCTCCGAGGGTGCCAAGAACCTCGTACGGGCCGGCATCGACGACGCCCTGCCCCTCGTCCACGGCTACCTGGTCCGCCGGTTCCACGGCGCCGGACAGCGGTTCGCCATCGAGCGCTCCTTCGAACTCCAGCACCACCTCAACCAGTTGTGCGCCCAGCCGATCGTGCTGGCGGAGGGCCTGGTCGTCTACGACTGCCAGGTGTCGGTACGGCCCGACGCGAAGTCCCTGACCTACCTGGAGTCCCTGATCGACGCGGGCCGGCGCGAGACGCTGGGCCAGGCCGACCACACGCCCAACCTGGGGCACGTCGTACGGCAGGGCGAACTGGAGGCGAAGCAGCAGGAGTTGCGGATCGAGCAGGCCGCCCGGCAGGCGGAGGCGCTGCGCGGTGTGCCCATCGACAGCGAGAGCCTGATCCGGCAGTACATGAACACCCACCCCGAGGACGCGGCCGGCGCCTTCGAGATGCTGCGCAAACTGGAGGAGGCCCGGTTCGCCACGGCCGAGCTGCAGAACCAGCGTGCGCTGGAACTGTTCCAGGCGATGGCCGACAAGAACCTCGTACAGGCCGGCGACCTGGAGGTCATGCGGCACCTGCTGAACGGCGTGGTGATGCGGGCCGCCGGCGGCGACGGGACAGCGGCCCTGCCGGCCACCCCCCAGCTCCCCGGCGCCCGCCCCTGGGACGCCCCGGCCGGCCAGCTCGCCCCGGGTCCGGCGGCCGGCGCCGCGCCCCACACGTCCGCGCCCCCGTCCCCGTACGCGCCGGGACCGCCCGGCCCGGGTACGCCGACACCGGGCGCGGGGGTCCCGGGCAGCGGGGGCCCGGGCGCGGCGGCACCCGGCACGGCGGCCCCAGGCACGGGAGCCCCGGGTGCGACGGGCTACGCCGCGCCGTACGCCCCGCCCTACACCCCGACCCTGACCCAGCCCGTCCACCCCGGCGGCCCCGCTCCCGTCGGCACCTCGCCCACCCCCGCCTACACCGCGCTCATCTACCTCGCCCTCGACGAGTCCGCCAAGGACTGTCTCGCCGAGCTGAACCGCGGCCTGAGCGACCTGCACGCCGCGCTGTGCGCCGCCCCCGAGGTGTCCGCCGGGCTCCGGCTCTCGGTCCTCGGCATGGCCGCCACCAGCGAACCCCGGCTCCAGCTCGCCACGGTCACCCCCGCCACCGCCACCCCCCTGCTCACCGCGCGCCCGGGACTGTCGTACACGCACGCCTTCCAGCAGCTGCGGACGGTCGTCGGACAGGACGTCGGCGTGGTCAAGGCGCAGGGCGGACAGGTGCTGCGGCCCATCGTGTACGTCGTCAGCGGCCGCGCCCCCGACGAGGGCGGCGGCTGGCGGGACGCCCACCGCGCGCTCACCGACGTCGAGACCAACCCGGCCGCGCCGCACGTCATCGCGCTGGGCCTCGGCCAGGCCGACCCGTTCGCGATCCGCGCGGTCGCCACCCGGCCCGAGTTCGGCTTCATGGCCCCGCCGCACCAGGACGCCGTGTCCGCCGCCCACAGCTGCGCCGCGTTCCTGCGGGACGGCGTCGTCGGCTACGGCCGCCGCATCGCCTCCGGCGACCCGCAGTTCTCGGTCGGCCCGCCCGACGGCTTCCGCCTCGCCGAGGACGCCTACTGACCTGACAGCACCGCACCAACCCACCACGCAGGGAACGGAACGACGATGATGGACAGCAACCGGGGGCACTTGCTCCCCATCTACGTCCTGGCCGACGAGTCGGGGTCGATGACCGAGCACATGGACGAGCTGAACGCCGGCCTGCGCTCACTCCACCAGGCGCTGCTCGGCGAGCCGATGGCCGCCGCCAAGGTGCGCTTCTCCGTACTGGGCTTCTCGGACGACGTGATCGAACGCGTCCACCTCGTCGACCTGCGCAGCGCCGGCGAGTTCCCGCAGCTGCGCACCCGCGGCATGACCAGCTACGCGGCCGCCTTCGAGGATCTGATCCGCCGCATACCCGACGACGTGGCCGCCCTCAAGCGCGAGAACTACCAGGTGCACCGGCCCGCCGTGTTCTTCCTCAGCGACGGACTGCCCAACCACGGCGAGGACTGGCAGTCCGTGCACCGCAGGCTCGTCGACCGGCAGGCCACGCTCGGCGCGCCGAACATCATCGCCTGCGGCATCGTCGACGCCGACGCGCAGACCATCAACCAGGTCGCCACCGAGGCGCAGTTCGGCTTCGTCGCCAACAAGGGTGTCGATGTGGGCGCGGCCATCGCCAAGTTCTGCACCGCGCTCACCAAGAGCGTGATCTCCTCGGGCCGTTCGCTCGGCTCGGCGGCCCCGCAACTCGTGGTGGACAAGCCGGAAGGCTTCACCGTCGCGATCGATGTGATCTGAGGTGGCCTTGTTCCCGCACCGCCGCTCCGACGACGACCACCGGAGCGAGAAGCGGCGCCAGCCCCCGCCCCCGCCCGGGCCGGCTCCGGCGCTGTACCCGCCGTCCGAGCCGGCGACCGGGCAGCCCGACCGGCCCGACCGGCCCGATCAGCCGGCCCAGCCTGCCCAGCCCGCGCAGATGTACGACTGGGAGCAGCCGGGCCCCTGGCCGCCCGTCGCCCCCGGCCCCGCCCCCACTCCCGCGACGGCGCCGGGCGGTAGGCCGGGGCCGCAGCAGCCGGGGCCGTCGCAGCCGGGGCCGCAGCAGCCGGGGCCGTCGCAGGGCCGGCCGCAGTCCCCGGCGCAGCACGCCCAGCACGCCCAGCACGCCCCGCCGTCGCCCCCGGCGCAGCACCCCGCGCCCCCGCTGGACGACTTCGGCCGGTACTGGCACCCGATGGTGATCGACGGCGTGGTCCCCGACTTCACGCCCAGGCCGCCCGGACGCGTGCTGTCGTACCGGCCCGACACCGTCTGCGACGGCTGGTCCACGCCCGCCCTCGACCTGCGCCTGGCCTCCGTGCGCGGCTACGCGCACCGGGTCGAGGGCCGCCCCCGCGAGGACGACGCGGCCGCCTCCTGGGACGAGACCACCGGAACCGTCGTGTTCGCCGTCGCCGACGGCGTCTCGGACGCGAGCCAGCCGCACATCGGCTCCCAGCTCGCCTGCCGCAGCGCCGTCGACGAACTGCTCGCCCAGGTCCGGGCGAGCGGCGGCCTGGTCACCGACTGGCCCAAACTGCTCGGCACCGTCCACTGGCAGCTGCGCGAGCAGGCCACCCGGCTGCTGCGCGGCAGGGACGCCACCGTCGACGAGACGGCCGACCTGCTGGCCACCACTCTCGTCGCCGGCGCCGCCACCCCCACCCGGGACGGCGTCCACGTGGCGCTGATCTCGGTCGGCGACTCCGGCGCCTGGGCGATCAAGTACCAGGAGCTGTACCCGCTGCAGGGCGGCAAGCGGGCCGGCGCCGACGGGCTGGTGTCCTCCGTCGTCCAGCCCATGCCGTACGTCCCCGCCGACGCGAGGCCCGCCGAGTTCCGCCTCGACCCGGGCACCGTGCTGCTCGTCGGCACCGACGGGTTCGGCGACCCCGTCGGTGACGGCCGCGGCAAGGTCGCCCGCCTCTTCGCCAACGAACTCGCCACCCCGGTGCCGCCGTTGGCCTTCGCCTACATGCTCGACTTCTACCGGGAGACCTTCGACGACGACCGCACCCTGCTGGCCCTGTGGCCGCGCGCCGCAGGGCCGGGAGGGCCGCGATGACCGCCGTACAGATGGCCTGGGTACTGCCCGACAAGCTCGGCCGGTACACCGACCACGGCCTCGGCAACGGCGGCCAGGGGATCGTCTACGGCGTCCCCGACCCGCCCGGCCGGTTCGCCGGGGAGTACCTGGCGTACAAGGAGTACCTGCCGGTCGTCTCGTACGACGCCGACGTCCTGCACGACATGGTCTGCTTCCGCCAGCTGCTCGGCCCGGCCGACCGCGCCTTCCTCGACGAGCGGACCACCTGGCCGCTCGCCCTGGTCTACCGGGGCGACACCCCCACCGACCCGCTGCCCTCGCGCAACCCGAGCACCAAGGTCACCGGCTTCCTGATGCACCGGGTGACACCGGCGTACGAACTGCACAGCCCGATCCTGGGCGGGGCCCAGCTGCAGGCACTGGAATACCTGCTCAACCTGGACGACTACGGCCGGCGCATCGGCCTGGTCGTCGACGACACGCGCCGCGTGGAGCTGCTCCTCGACCTCGCCCGCACCCTCGCCTGGCTGCACGCGCACCGCATCGTGGTCGGCGACCTCTCCCCGAAGAACGTGCTGTTCACCCTCCAGGGGCCGGCCCGCTGCCTGCTCATCGACTGCGACTCCATGCGCCACCAGGGCAAGGACGTGCTGGACCAGGTCGACACCCCCAGCTGGGAGGTGCCCGAGGCGCTGAAGGCCACGACCGCCGCCGACTCCTGGAAGTTCGGCCTGCTCGCCCTGCGGCTGTTCAACCGCGACCAGGACGACCGGGACCCCGGCCCGCTGCGCGCGCTGTCCACGGGGCTGGCCGGCCTCGCCAACCGCGCCCAGAACGCGGACCCGGGCCGCAGGCCGGCCCTCGCCGAATGGCTCCCCGAGCTGGAACTCGCGCACGACCGCCTCCGCCGCCGCCCCACCCCGCCACCCGCGCCCAAACCCACGCCCACGCAGGCCACGCCCCCGCAGTCCGTGCCGCCGCCGAGGCCGGTGCCACCCCGTCCCGTACCTCCGCGTCCCACGCCCCCACGCCCCGCGCCCCCGAGGCCGGCCGCCGCCTCGACCGGCAGGCGGGTGACCGGCTGGCTGCTGGCGGCCCTGCTGGTGGGCGCGATCGGCGGCTATACGGTCACCCACATGCACAACACGGGCGACAGCCGGGCGACCACGTCCTCCGCGACCCAGACCGCCGGCACCTACCGGGACGACGACTCGGGCTCCGGCTCCGGACCCACCCCGTCGGACACCACCCCGACCCCCACCCCCACCGAGTCGAAGGACCCCACCCTGGTCGTCGCGAAGGGCGCCTCCGTCGACTTCTCGGCGGTCGCCGACGACTCCCGGGCCCCGCACGTCGCGGGCATGTTCGCCGCGTTCTTCGGCGCGGTCAACCAGCACCGCTACGACACCGCGCTGAGGTACTACGACCCCGGCAGCGGCATCGTCGACCTCGGCTCCGACTCCAGCCGTGCCGACTGGAAGAAGGTCATGTCGACCACCCGGGACAGCGAGTTCGTCCTCAACAGCCTGCAGAGCGACAGCGGTCACACCCTGGCCACGCTCAGCTTCCGCAGCCACCAGGACGCGGGCTACGGCCCGGCGAGCAGCCCCGACGACACCTGCGACGACTGGACGATCACCTACCAGCTGACGCACTCCAAGGGCTACCGCATCTACAAGGCGCCGAGGGAAGGAGTGAGTTACACCCCCTGCTGACGCCGGTGGAGCCGTGCCGCCGGCGCTGAGGGTGACGCGCGGGCCCCTCACCCCCCGTGGGCCAGCCGCTTGAGCTGGTCCACGGCCCGCACGGTCACCGTCTGCCGCCCGGTCACGATCCAGCCCCGGGCCCGCCACTGCTCCAGCACCCGGCTCACCGTGCGCCGCGAGGTCAGCGCCAGCCCCGCCAAGTCGTCCTGGGACAGCGACAGTCCGATACGGCGCCCGGTGCCGTCGGCGTCCGGCAGCCCGCACCGCTCCACCAGGTCCAGCAGCAGCCCGGCGAGCCGGGCGGGCACCGGCTCGGTGATCCCGGCGCGCTGCACGTCGGCCTCCCGCAGCCGCTGCGACAGCGTCCGCTCCAGCGCGGCGGCTATCTGGGGCCGGGAGCGGGCCAGCACATGGAAGCGCCCGGCCGGCAGGTTCAGCACCTCGGCCGGGGTGGCCGTCACCAGCGACGCCGAACGCCGCCGTCCCCGCTCCACCGAGGCCTGCTCGCCCAGCAGTTCACCGGGCCCGCGCAGCGCGAGCAGCGCCCGGTACCCGGCGTGCGACTGCGCGACCACCTTCACCCACCCGCCGACCAGCACGATCAGATGGTCCGAGTCCTCCCCCTGGGTGAGGAACTGCCGGTCCGCCTCCAGCACCATGCGCACACCGGCCCGCCGCAGAGCAGCCCGGTCCCCGGCATCAAGAGCCTCCCAGAAGGAGGCGGTACGGCTAACCATGGACCTCTCCCTCCTTCATCGTCCTTCACACCAGGCTTGCATGAGTGTGGCCCCGCATCGCCGCTAGCGAAACATCAGACTGACGTTCCTGCCCGTTACGTCAGTTCGACTTCTGCGTTGATCGGATGGAAGTTCAAGTGAGTCAGTGCCAGGGGGACACATGAGGACGTGCAGCGCGAACGGTGACGGATGGCAGTGCGGCCTGCCCTCAGACAGGTATCCGTTGACCAAGGGAATGTGCAAGACCCACTACACACAGCTGCTAAGGGGGAGAATGCTTGCCCCCATCGATGCGAATCGGGCAGCGATGATGAGCCGGAGTTGCGCATTTTCCGGCTGTCCGCGGGTCGTCTCTGCCAAGGGGCTCTGTGCTGCCCACTATCAGCAGCGCGCCAAGGGATATCCGCTCTCCGCCGTTCGGAAGAAGCGGGGCAACGGTGTCGTCAAGGAGATGGTGGCGAGTGGACTCATCGAATGTCGCGAGTGTGGAGAGAGCAAGCGCATTGCGGAGTACTCGCCGGTCAATGCTATGGGCATGCCACGTCCGTACTGCAAGCCGTGCAACGCCGAGCTGGTGCGTCTTGAGCAATACAATGTGACCAAGGAGTTCCTGCGTCTCCTACTTCTCCGCCAGGATGGGAGGTGTGCCGTCTGTCGAGAGGTCGACAGAAGCGGACGGGCCATGGACATAGACCACGATCATGCATGTTGCGCGGGTCGGCGCAGCTGCGGTGAATGCGTGCGAGGCCTGGTGTGCAACCGCTGTAATGTTCATGCGCTGGCCTGGTACGAGGCGCTTCGGTCCGAGCTTCGAACGTTCGACCTGTTGAACGCCTATCTGACGAATCCGCCCGCAAGACGGCTGCGGGCGGAGTATGCGGTGTAAACCCACGGCTAGAAGACTCAGGTGCCGGTGGCCCACTTTCTCAGATCTGCCTTGCTCGCGAAGGCGGCCACGTCTTTGTCGTGGGGCTCACTGCTGTACTGGTGGAAGCGCCATTTTGCCTTGATCCGCGGGTGGCCAGCCGTGACGTAGTCAGCGATCCACAAGCCATCACCGGCATACGACGTCGTATCGACGGTCAGCCAATAGTTGCGGTTCGTGTAAAGAATCACGCGGTGATGCGGCCGTAATTCCTTCACCTTCCTGATGAAGGTGTCCTTCTCCTTGTTGCTCGCGTGGGTGCCGTCGCCGGTGGTCTCCCAGTCGACGGCCAGGATGTCGCCGGCCTTCTCGGGGGCGTGCCGGACGAAGTACTCGGCCTGGGTGGTGAGGTTGCCCGGCCACAGGAAGTGGTAGAAGCCGACGACCAGGCCGGCGTCACGGGCGGTCTTGGTCTGGGCGGTGAGCCGCGAGTTGACGTACGAGTGGCCCTCCGTCGCCTTGATGAAGGCGAAGGACAGCCCGTCCGTACCGTACGAAGACGACTGATACGCGCTTACGTCGATGCCGTGCAGCATGGCTGAGTTGTGCCCGCCGGCGGCCCATCCGGAAACCAACGTTCCGCAACCGGGTGCGCACGCGGCGATACGATGACGGGTCGGGCGAGTTGGGGGGAGTGCCGGGTGGAAGCGATGACGGGACTGGTGCTGTCGGCGGTCGGGACGGTCGCGTCCGGCGCACTGTCCGGGGCAGGCGGCGAAGTGGGCCGGCGGGCCTCCGAAAGGCTCTACGGACTGCTCGGCCGGACCGGTGCCGACGGCGGTGACCCCACCCTTCCGGTCACCGGTGCCGAACGCACGGCCGCCGCGGCACGGCTGCTGGAACACGCCCGCAGTTCACCCGAGTTCGCGCGCGAGGTGCGCGAGTGGGTCCGGGAGGCTTCCTGGCTGGAGGTACGCACCGTGCCCGCGGTGGCCCACGGCGCTTCCCGGCCCCGGATGCTGCCGCCGGCCACGGCGGTGTTCACCGACCGCGCGGACGTGCTCGCCCGGATCACCGCGCTGCTGGACGACGAGTCGCGCGCACCCGGCGCGCCGGCGATCGCGGCGCTCGTCGGGCCGGGCGGCATCGGCAAGACCGAGGCCGCCGTCCACTGCGCGTCCGAGCTGCGGGACCGGTTCCCCGACGGCGCCCTGTTCGCCGATCTGCGCGGCGCCTCGGCCGGTACGGCGCTCGCACCCTCCGACGTGCTCGCGCGCTTCCTCGAACGGCTGGGGGTGCCCCCCGCCATGGTGCCCGGCGACGAGGCCCGCCAGCGGGATCTGTACCGTGACTGCACCGCCGACCGGAGCCTGATCGTCGTACTGGACAACGCCCACGGCGACGCGCAGGTCGTCCCCCTGCTCCCGGCCTCGCCCGGAAGCCTGGTCCTGGTGACGAGCCGGCACCGCCTCGGCCGGCTCGTGGCAGGGCACGGGGCCCGGTCGTACTCCCTGGGGCCGCTGTCGACCGAGGACTCCATCAGTCTCATGCGGCGCATCGTCGGGGACACCCGCCGGGCAGCCCCGGACGCGGTCGTCCGGGCCGTCGCCGAGGGCACCGGCGGAATCCCGCTCGCGGTCTGCACGACGGGCGCCGGGCTGGCCGTACGGGAACACCTGTCCTGGGAGCGTGTGGCGAGGCAGCTGTCCGACCGGATCCACGGCCACGACCAGGAGGGCGGCGCCATGCGTCGGCAAGGACCGGACGACGCCCCCGCCGATCCCGTCCGGGTCAGCCAGGACGCCGCCTATGCCGAACTGGACCCCGACTGCGCCGCGTTCTACCGTGCGATCGCGGTGTGGGCCTGGCCGACCGTGACCGTCCGGTGCGCCGCACACGCGGCCGGAGTCGGTGAGGAGGACGCCCGGCGGCTGCTGGAGCAACTGGCCCGCGTGCACCTGCTGGAGGAGGTCGGGGAGGAGCGCTACCGCTTCCACGACCTGACCCGGGCGCACGCCCGCGAGCTGGCGGTCGCCGAGGACGGTCACGTACACGTGGCCGCGGCCGTCCGCCGGGTGGCCGTCGCCGAGCTGCGGTTCGCCGCCGCCGCGGACTTCCGCGTCCTGCCGCTGCGCTGGCGGCTCGGCCCCGCCTTCCAGGGGCTCACCCTCCCCGCGAACCGTGACCCGGCGGACGGGAGGCACGCGCTGGCCGGACTCCGCCGCGAGCGGGAGAACCTCGCCGCTGTCGTCCGGGCCGCCGCGCACCACGGCTTCAACGACCTCGTGTGGCAGCTGTGCGAGGCGCTGTGGGGCCTGCACCTGCTGCTCGGCTTCCACGCTCAGTGGATCGACACGCACCTGCTGGGCGTCGAGGCCGCCCGGCGCGACGCGGCGGAGTTCGGCGACCCGCGTGCCGTGGGCCGCATGTTGACTCAACTCGCCTTCGCCTACATGCAGGTCGGCCGGGCCGCCGAGGCCGAGGACGCCCTCGGCCGGGCCAGGGAAGCGGACCGGGACTGCGGCCACCGGCGCGGGGAGGCCACCGCCGTCGAGGCGCTGGGCCTGCTGCGGCTCAAGCAGTGGGAATTCGCCGAAGCCCAGCGCTGCTTCGAGGAGGCGCGGGAGATCACCGCCGGGATCGGTCCCGGCGAGGCCGGCCGGGAGGACGTGCCGCGTGCCACGGCCCTGCTGGAGCACCACATCGGCCGCGCCCTGGCGAAGCAGCGGGACTTCCCCGCGGCCGTCGCAAGGCTGCACGACGCGCTCGCCCGGTTCCGCCGCCTTCCGGACGGCGGCGACACGTACAACGCGGGCCGCGTCTACATGAGTCTGGCCGAAGCCCACCTGGACGCGGGCGAGCTGGATCTCGCCGGGGTGTGCCTGGACGAGGCCGTCACCGCCATGACGGGGGCGGGTGCGGCGCGGCAACTCGCCGACACGTTCGAGATGCGGGCCTCCTGCCACCGGCGTTCCGGCCGGCCGGCGGCGGAGGCGACGGACCTGCGCGCCGCCGCCGCGGCCTACGAGGACGGCGGCGACCGGTCCGGTCTCGACCGGGTGCGGGAGCGGCTGGCCGAACTGGAGGCGTGAGAGGCCCCGTTCATGCGAGGAGCGCCTCGACCGTGACGCGGTGTGCCGTGTCCCCGGTGCGCACGGTGATCCCGTCTCGCACGGCCTGGTCCACGGACCGCCCGCCGGACGTCCACGCGTACAGTGCGGAGGCGTAGACGGCGGGATCGCACAGGTCGGGCCGCCCGTCCGGGCCGGGGGCGGCGGACAACCGCAGCAGGCGCCCCTCCCGGGTGCGTACGACGCAGCGGTCCGGGCCGTCGGCATAGGCGGCGAGCCCGCAGTCGGGGTATCGGTCCAGCGCCTCCGCCGTCCAGGCGCCGGGGGGCCCGAGCCGCGGGTCCTGTGCGTCCGCGTGCCGTACGACGACGTCGGCGAGCCGGAGCCGTCCGGTGTCCCGGGTCTCCTCGTCGACCACCGTGTGCGGGGAGTCGGCGTACACCCCGGGACTCTCGTCCGGGCCGGGCTCGTCGCCGACGGCGGCGTACCGGACGACGGTCACCTCGGCCGGACCGGTCAGCCCCGCGAGGACGCGCACGGGCGTGGTGACGCGGGCCGGCGTGTACGGCGGCAGTGGCAGGGGGTCGAGCAGCGCGGGGTGGGTGTCGGGCTCGCCGATCCCGACGAGGCCGTAGAAGAGGCGGCGCAGCAGCTCCGCCGACCGCCCGGGTGCCGAACTGGTCTGGTCCGCCAGCTCCTTGTAGTGGCCGGGGTCATACGTGGCGACGGCCCGCTCGATCTGCGCGCGCAGGCTGCCGCGGCGCACCAGCCGGGGAGCGGTACGGCCGAGGGCGGCCACGGGGGAGAGCGGGTCCAGGTCGCCCTGGGGGAACGCGCCGAGGAGGACGGGGACGCCGATGGCGGCCGCGTAGTAGGTGACGCTCGAATGGTCTCCGAGTACGCAGTCGGCGGCGATGAGAGCCTGGCGCCATCCGTCGAGAGGCGGGATCGCGTCGAGGCCGGCCCGTCGCGCGTTGTCCAGCCAGGCGTGGACCTGGCCGGGACCGTGGCCGTACCAGATGTTGGGGTGCAGTACCGCGGTCGTCCGGTACTCGTCGACCGGCAGTTCCGCACTCAGCCGGGACAGCAGCCAGGGCAGCAGGTCATCGGCCCCCGGGGCGCCGCCGAAAAGGGAGCGCGGCGCCCAGGTCGAACTGACGACGACCAGCCGCTGCCCGGGGCCCACGCCCAGGGCCCGGCGGAACCGGTCGCGCCAGGGGAGTGCGGCGAGGATGCGGTCGAAGCAGGGATCTCCCGCGAGCACGGCGGTCGGCGCCGCCTCCGGACAGGCCGCCCGCAGCCTCTGGAGCTGCTCCGGGTGGGACAGCACGGTCGCCGTGGCGAGCGGCCGCCCGCCCTCCAGCAGCCAGTCCGGCGAAAGCCCGAAAACAGGCTCCGGGCTCCGGGCTCCGGGCTCCGGGCTCCGGGCTCCCGGGCTCCGGGCTCCGGGGCTCCGGGCTCCGGGCTCCGGGCTCCGGGCTCCGGGCTCCGGGCTCCGGGGCTCCGGGCTCCGGGCTCCGGGCTCCGGGCTCCGGGCTCCGGGCTCCGGGCTCCGGGCTCCGGGCTCCGGTGCGGCCAGTTTCTTATTGTATCCGACACCATGGGAGAGTATGGCCAATTTGCCCTGTAGTGACCCGAGTTCACCGCCGTAGCTGGCGGACACCACCAGGTCGAAGGCCGTCTCCTTGGCCTGTTCCCAGGGCAGGACCGGCAGCCCGGCCGCGGCCAGCAGTTCGGGCACCCCCGCCAGGAAGGGCGAGGACCCCGTGCAGGTGGCGAACATCTGCAGGCGGACGTCGGCGTGGAACAGCGGCAGCACGTCCAGCAGCCGCGTCGCCGACGTCACGTTGTGCACGACGAACAGGACCCGGCGGCACCCCGCACGGGTGACCCACCGCTGCGCGTCGTCCCCCACCGGCACACGCAACCGCGCCGCCGCCCCGCCCGTCACCACCCGTTCGCCCCCCCGCTCAAGCCGACCACTCAGCACTCGATGATGTTCACCGCCAGCCCGCCCCGGGCCGTCTCCTTGTACTTGACCGACATGTCCGCGCCGGTCTCCTTCATCGTCTTGATGACCTTGTCCAGGGACACCTTGTGGGAGCCGTCGCCGCGCATGGCCATCTTCGCGGCGGTGACCGCCTTCACCGCGGCCATGCCGTTGCGTTCGATGCAGGGGATCTGGACCAGGCCGCCGACGGGGTCGCAGGTGAGGCCGAGGTTGTGTTCCATGCCGATCTCGGCCGCGTTCTCCACCTGCTCGGGGGAGCCGCCGAGGACCTCGGCGAGGGCGCCGGCCGCCATGGAGCAGGCGGAGCCGACCTCGCCCTGGCAGCCGACCTCGGCGCCGGAGATGGAGGCGTTCTCCTTGAAGAGCATGCCGATCGCGCCGGCCGCGAGGAGGAAGCGGACCACGCCGTCCTCGTCGGCGCCGGGCACGAAGTTGATGTAGTAGTGCAGGACCGCCGGGATGATGCCGGCCGCGCCGTTCGTGGGGGCGGTGACGACGCGGCCGCCGGCCGCGTTCTCCTCGTTCACGGCCATCGCGTACAGCGTGATCCACTCCATGGCGAGGGCCTGCGGGTCGCCCTCGGAGCGCAGCTTGCGCGCGGTGTTCGCGGCCCGGCGGCGGACCTTCAGGCCGCCCGGCAGGATGCCCTCGCGGGTCATGCCGCGCTCGACGCACTCCCGCATCACCCGCCAGATCTCCAGCAGGCCCGCGCGGATCTCGTCCTCGGTGCGCCAGGCGCGCTCGTTCTCCAGCATCAGGGCGGAGATGGAGAGACCGGTCTCGCGGGCGAGGCGCAGCAGCTCGTCGCCGGTGCGGAACGGGTACTTCAGGACCGTGTCGTCCAGCTTGATGCGGTCGGCGCCGACCGCCTCCTCGTCCACGACGAAGCCGCCGCCGACCGAGTAGTACGTCCTGGTCAGGAGCTCCGTGCCGGAGGCGTCGTAGGCCCACAGCGTCATGCCGTTGGCGTGGTACGGCAGGGCCTTGCGGCGGTGCAGGACCAGGTCGCGGTCGTAGTCGAAGTCGATCTCGTGCTCGCCGAGCAGCGCGAGGCGGCCCTCGGACCTGATCTTCTCCATGCGCTCGTCGGCGGTCTCCACGTCCACGGTGCGCGGCGAGTCGCCGGCGAGGCCGAGCAGGACGGCCTTCGGGGTGCCGTGGCCGTGCCCGGTCGCGCCGAGCGAGCCGTACAGCTCGGTGCGGACGGCGGTGGTCCTCTCCAGCAGGCCTTCGCTTCGCAGCCGGCGGGCGAACATGCGGGCCGCGCGCATCGGGCCCACGGTGTGGGAGCTGGACGGGCCGATGCCGATCGAGAACAGGTCGAAGACCGAGATGGCCACGGTCACTCCTCGGGACAAGGGCGGGGCACTCCTCGTCGAGTGCCCCGCCGGGGACTTACGAGCCGGATCTACTTGTTCAGACCCGGGTACAGCGGGTGCTTGGCGGCCAGGGCGGTGACCCGGGCCTTCAGCGCGTTGGCGTCGTACGACGGCTTCAGCGTCTCGGCGATCACGTCCGCGACCTCGGCGAAGTCCTCGGCCGTGAAGCCGCGGGTCGCCAGCGCGGGCGTGCCGATCCGCAGACCGGAGGTCACCATCGGCGGCCGCGGGTCGTTGGGGACGGCGTTGCGGTTGACCGTGATGCCGACCTCGTGGAGGCGGTCCTCGGCCTGCTGCCCGTCCAGCTCGGACTCGCGCAGGTCCACCAGGATCAGGTGCACGTCCGTACCGCCGGACAGTACGTTGACCCCCGCCTCGCGGACGTCGGCGGCGGTCAGCCGCTCGGCGAGGATGCGCGCACCTTCCACGGTACGACGCTGGCGCTCCTTGAAGTCGTCCGAGGCGGCGACCTTGAAGGAGACCGCCTTGGCCGCGATCACGTGCTCCAGGGGGCCGCCCTGGAAGCCCGGGAAGACGGCGGAGTTCAGCTTCTTCGCGAAGTCCTTGCCGCGGGCGAGGATGATGCCGCCGCGCGGGCCGCCGAGGGTCTTGTGCGTGGTGGAGGTCACCACGTCGGCGTACGGCACCGGGTTCGCGTGCAGACCGGCCGCGACCAGGCCCGCGAAGTGCGCCATGTCGACCCACAGGTACGCCTCGACCTCGTCGGCGATCCGGCGGAATTCGGCGAAGTCCAGCTCGCGCGGGTACGCCGACCAGCCGGCGATGATCACCTTCGGGCGGTGCTCCTTGGCGAGCTTCTCCACCTCGGCCATGTCGACCAGGCCGGTCGCCGGGTCGACGTGGTAGGCGACCACGTCGAACTGCTTGCCGGAGAAGTTCAGGCGCATGCCGTGGGTGAGGTGGCCGCCGTGCGCCAGGTCCAGGCCGAGGATGGTGTCCCCGGGCTTGGCCAGGGCGAACAGCGCCGCCTGGTTCGCGGAGGCGCCGGAGTGGGGCTGCACGTTGGCGTACTCGGCGCCGAACAGCTCCTTGACCCGGTCGATGGCGATCTGCTCGGCGACGTCGACGTGCTCGCAGCCGCCGTAGTAGCGGCGGCCCGGGTAGCCCTCGGCGTACTTGTTGGTCAGCACCGAGCCCTGCGCCTCCATCACCGCGAGCGGCGCGAAGTTCTCGGAGGCGATCATCTCCAGCGTGGACTGCTGGCGGACCAGCTCGGCGTCGACCGCGGCGGCGATCTCCGGGTCCAGCTCGTGCAGGGACGTGTTCAGGACAGTCATACGGCTACGACTCCTCAGCCGGCGATGAAGGCGTCGTACTCGGCGGCGGAGAGCAGCTCCGGCGCGTCGCCGACCTTGACCTTGAACAGCCAGCCGCCCTCGAAGGGGGCGGAGTTCACGAGCGAGGGGTCGCTGACGACGTCCTCGTTGACCTCGGTGACCTCGCCGGTCACCGGGGAGTACAGGTCGGAGACCGACTTGGTCGACTCCAGCTCGCCGCAGGTCTCGCCCGCGGACACGGTGTCACCGACCTCCGGGAGCTGCACGAAGACCACGTCGCCGAGCGCGTTGGCCGCGTGCTCCGTGATGCCGACCGTCGAGACGCCGTCCGCGGCGGCCGACAGCCACTCGTGCTCCTTGCTGTACCGCAGTTCCTTGGGGTTGCTCATGGCCTGAATTCTCCTGTACGCGCGGGAGTGCTGGTGAAAGGGGGACCGCCGGCGCCGCTGCCGGGCAGGCGGGATGTGCGCGGGGTCACACGGGGGTGACGGACCGCGCCCGGTGTCCGGCCGTGACGCCGGTAGAAGTGTCTACTTCTGGCGCTTGTAGAACGGCAGCGCCACGACGTCGTACGGCTCGTGGCTGCCCCGGATGTCGACGCCGACACCCTCGGTGCCGGGCGCCGCGTGCGCCGCGTCGACGTACGCCATGGCGATCGGCTTGCCCAGGGTGGGGGAGGGGGCGCCGGAGGTGACCTCGCCGATCACCTGGCCGCCGGCGACGACCTGGTACCCGGCGCGCGGCACCCGGCGGCCCTCGGCGACCAGGCCGACCAGCACGCGCGGGGGGTTCGCCTCGGCGCGGGAGGCCGCCTCGGCGAGCGCCTCGCGGCCCACGAAGTCGCCCTCCTTCTCGAACTTCACGACCCGGCCGAGACCGGCGTCGAAGGGCGTGAGCGCGGTGGTCAGCTCGTGCCCGTACAGCGGCATGCCCGCCTCCAGGCGCAGCGTGTCCCGGCAGGACAGGCCGCAGGGGACCAGTCCGGCGCCCTCGCCGGCCTTGGTCAGCGCCTGCCACAGCTCGACGGCGTGCTCGGGCTTCACGAACAGCTCGAAGCCGTCCTCGCCGGTGTAGCCGGTGCGGGCGATCAGCGCGGGGACGCCGGCGACGGTGCCGGGCAGGCCGGCGTAGTACTTCAGTCCGTCGAGGTCGGCGTCGGTCAGCGACTTCAGGATGCCGGAGGATTCGGGGCCCTGGACGGCGAGGAGCGCGTAGGCGTCCCGGTCGTCGCGGACCTCGGCGTCGAAGCCGGCGGCGCGCTCGGTCAGCGCGTCCAGCACGACCTGGGCGTTGGAGGCGTTGGCCACCACCATGTAGTGAGAAGACCCGGCCTCGGTGTCGGCCAGGCGGTAGACGATCAGGTCGTCCAGGATGCCGCCGTCGGCCTGGCAGATCATGGTGTAGCGGGCGCGGCCGACGCCGACGGAGGCGATGTTGCCGACCAGTGCGAAGTTCAGCAGCCGGTCCGCCTGCGGGCCGGTGACGGTGATCTCGCCCATGTGGGAGAGGTCGAACAGGCCGGCCTTCGTGCGCACGGCGAGGTGCTCGTCGCGCTCGGAGGCGTAGCGCAGCGGCATGTCCCAGCCGGCGAAGTCGGTCATCGTCGCACCGAGCGAGCGATGCAGGGCATCCAGCGCGGTACGGCGCGGCTCAGTGGGTTCGGTACTGCTCATCGGTCGGTCGTCTCCCGGGTCGGCTGTGACAGGCGAGGAACGTTCCTCCCCATCTGTCATCGGAACCTGAGAGGTTCGCCACGACCGCCACAGGGACGATCACGGCTTGCACCTTGGGTGGAGCCACTGGCGGCAGCGGCCCGCTTTTCAGATGTGCCTCGCCCGCGCGGTAACGGGGCCTGAGAGATTCAAGGGAGGGACTTGCTCCTTCGGCGCCCCAGCGGCGATGGCTGAGGACTCTCCCGCGCGGATTCAAGCGGCCGGTATGCAGTTGGCGCGCACATCATTGCACGCCGGGCAGGCACCCGTCAGGACCGGTATCTGTAACCGACCTGTGGCCGTACGCGCACGCCACCGTCGGACACCGCGCATTACCTTCTCTTTACATTCGATGGGCATGGATATTACCGAGCCCAAGGGGAGGACGATCAGGTGAACAGGACCACGGCGTACGCCGCCGCGACCGGCATCGCGGTGCCGAAGCAGCCCTCCGTCCCCGCCCGCGAGCGCACCGCGGACCGCCCCGCCCCGGTCGTCCGCGACCTGCGCGACCGGGCCGGCCGCAGCCCGCACGCCCTGCTCTTCGGCCCGGTCGACCTCGTGGTGATCACCGGCCTGCCCGGCAGCGGCAAGTCCACACTGATGCACCGCGCGGTCCCCGGCCCCCGTGTCGACTCCCAGGACACCCGCGACCGCTGGGCCGCCCGGCTGCCCCGCCGCCTGCCCTACGCCCTGTACCGCCCCCTGGTCCGGCTCTCCCACTACGCCGGGCTGCGCCGCGCCCTGCGCTCGGGCGCGGGCGTCGTCGTGCACGACTGCGGCACCCAGACCTGGGTGCGCGGCTGGCTGGCCCGCGAGGCCCGCCGCCGCGGCGCCGGCCTCCACCTGCTCCTGCTCGACGTGGCGCCCGAGACGGCCCGGGCGGGCCAGCGCGAGCGCGGCCGCGGCGTCTCCCGCTACGCCTTCGGCCGCCACCGCCGTACGACGGCCCGGCTGCTGCGCGCGGTGGAGCGCGGCGACCTCCCCGCCGGCTCGGCCTCCGCCGTCCTCCTGGACCGCCCCGCGGCCGACGTCCTGCGCCGCATAGCCTTCGCACAGCGCGCGGACTGACCAGCCACTAATCTGATCGCCGCATCAGTGGTTTCGATGGTTTCCAGCAGGCGGTAGGCACATGGACTTCCCGGCGGACGTACCCGCGGACTTCCCGGCACAGGCGCACCCCCACCCGCACGGCGGTTGGCCCGGCAACGAACTGGAGGAGGTGCTCTCGGCCTCCCTCGGCGTACCCGGCGCGGCCGGCCGGATCATCGAGGTGCTCGGCCGCAGCTTCCTGTGGATACCCCTGCCGGGCGGCGGCGGCCCGGACAGCGGCCCCCTCGACCTGCCCAGCATGGAGATCGACGGCCAGGTCTACGTCCCGGTGTTCAGCTCCGAGGAACAGTTCCGCCAGGCCGCCGGCGCCCACCTGTCGTACACCATCGCCCCGGCCGTGGAGTTCGCCCGCGGCCTGCCCCCGCAGGCGGGCCTGGCCGTCAACCCCGGCGGCGTGGTCGGCGTCCCCCTCCCGCCGGACGCGGTGGCCGAGCTGTGCCGGGCCGGCCGCACCCCGCTGGACGGCCCCAACACCGGCGGCCGGGTCCGCCTCTTCGAGCCCGACTGGCAGGACGACCCGGTCGACTTCCTCGCCGCCGCCTCCGCCGAGTTCGCCGCCACCGGCGTGGTCCGCACGGCCCGCCGCTGCCTCGCCGCCATCGAGGCGGCCGACCCGGTCATGTTCATCGGCGTCGAACTCACCCAGTGGGAAGGCGACCTCCGCACCCTCCCCCTCCAGGCCCTCGGCCGAGCCCTCACCACCACCCCCGCCCCCTGCCCCGTCAACCTCCTCCTCATGGACGCAACAGACGACCCGGTAGCCACCTGGCTCAGGACAAACGTCCGCCCCTTCTACGACTCCGCCCCCTGAAGCGCCCCGAAGGGGCGCGGGGCTGTTTCCGGTATGCGGCTCCGCCGCGTGGGCGCGAGAAGGTGCGAGGACCCGCACTCGCGAGCGAACCCTGGACCCCGCCGGCAGGGGCGCCCCGAAGGGGCGCGGGGCTGTTTCCGGTATGCGGCTCCGCCGCGTGGGCGCGAGAAGGTGCGAGGACCCGCACTCGCGAGCGAACTTCGGACCCCGCCCGCAGGGGCGCCCCCAAGGGGCGCGGGGAACTGCGCGATCAGCCACCACGCGCCCGCACCCGCGAGCGAACCCGTACCCCCACCCCCCTGGGCGCTTAAGCTGTCTCCAAACGCGGGGCAACTGCCAGAAGGGCCGGTACGACAGGTGAGCGCGAGCCACAGCGGCAGCGTCGAGCACATGCTGCGCCAAGTAACCCCCGGGCGCTACGACGCCTACGAGGCCCTGCTGCGCGCCCTCGCCACCCCCTCCGCCGGCCAGATCTGGATGCTCCTGTGGCACGGCCAGGCCGGCTCCCCGGACGCCCAGTACGGCACGATGGACGTCGACGGCTCCCACTACGCCCCCTGCGTCACCTCCGCCCAGGAACTCTCCGCGAGCGGCTGGAACCGGTCGTACGAGGTCGTCGACGGACTCGACGTGGCCCGCACCCTCTACCCCGACCACCACGGCCTCTGGCTCAACCCGCACGCCCCCGGCGGCGGCGTCGGCATCCCCTGGCTGGACCTGCGCCGCATCGCCACCGGACTGGACCGCCAGCCGGCCGGCCCGCTGCGCCTGTCGGAACCCGGCATCGAGATCCCGCAGTTCTACGCCCTGCTCGCGCAGAACGCCCACCGCACCCCGGCCCTGCGCTCCCTGCGCCGAGCCTGGGTGCAGCCCGCGCTCGGGGCGCCGTACCTCGCGATCGGGCTCGACGTGTACGACACCTCGCCGGCCGCCGTGGACTCGGTGCGCGCGATGATGCAGCAGTCGGTCGGCGCGGTCCCGGAGGGGCTGCCGGTCTCGACGGTGGCGATGACCGACGACTACGACCCGGTCGTGATGTGGATGCGGGTGAACGGCCGCCCGTTCTACGACCGCGACGCCCACGCGCCCGCCCCGCAGCCCCAGCTGCCGTCGCCGCCCCCGGACCGGGCCCCCGCCGCCGGATACGGTTACCCACCGGTGCACGGCGGTTACTGATCAACGACCCCGCATCGCCCGCTTGTTGACCCGAGCAACGAAATCTGCGGTGCGGTCCCGGTTCTGCGCGCGTAGAAGTCCGTCGAGGGTGCCGAATCGCGCAAAATCGGCGTTCCCGCCCAAGTTCCCCCCGTCCGGCGTGCGTTACCCAAAGTTCGGATAACGGAATCCTCCGCACTGCATCACGGTTGCGCATATATTCCCCGTCACATCTGGCGGGTGATCGCGAACACGCTGAAGACTCCCGAGTCACGGACACGCGGTCGACGACCCCGTGTCCGGGAGCAAGTCGACAAAGCCGCAATCCGCGGCAGGCGCAGGCCGGTCACCACCGGCGAGAGGGGTCGCTCACCGTGACCGCACCGATCGAGACCACCGGGGCGGCAGCCGAGGCGCAGCCGGAAGCCGTGCTGGAGGGTGCAGGAAAGGGGCAGATCGAGGGTCGTTCCCTGGGCCAGATCGCCTGGACCCGGTTCAAGAAGGACCGCGTCGCCGTCGCCGGCGGCGTCATCGTGATCCTGCTGATCCTCCTCGCCGTCCTCTCGCGTCCGATCCAGGCCATGTTCGGCCTCGACCCCAACGCCTTCCACCAGGACCTGATCGACGCCAACACCTCGCTGCCCAAGGGCGGCATGGGCGGCATGAGCCTCGATCACCCGCTGGGCGTGGACCCGAAGTTCGGGCGTGACATCGCCACCCGTGTCCTGGAGGGCTCCTGGGTGTCGCTGGTCGTCGCCTTCGGCGCCACGGTCCTGTCGAACGTCATCGGCGCGATCATGGGCGTCGTCGCCGGCTACTACGGCGGCCGGGTCGACGCGATCATCAGCCGGCTGATGGACACGTTCCTCGCCTTCCCCCTGCTGCTCTTCGCCATCGCGATCTCGGCCACCCTCCAGGGCGGCGCGTTCGGCCTCAACGGCCTGCCGCTGCACCTGAGCGTGCTGATCTTCGTCATCGGCTTCTTCAACTGGCCCTACCTCGGCCGGATCGTCCGCGGTCAGACCCTCGCCCTGCGCGAGCGCGAGTTCGTGGACGCCGCCCGGGGCCTGGGCGCCAAGGGCCCGTACATCCTGTTCCGCGAGCTGATGCCCAACCTGGTCGGCCCGATCATCGTCTACTCGACGCTGCTCATCCCGACCAACATCCTCTTCGAGGCGTCCCTGAGCTTCCTCGGCGTCGGCATCCAGCCCCCGCAGGCCTCCTGGGGCGGCATGCTCCGCGAAGCGGTGACCTTCTACCAGGTCGATCCCCAGTACATGATCGTGCCCGGCCTCGCCATCTTCGTGACCGTCCTCGCGTTCAACCTGCTCGGCGACGGTCTCCGCGATGCTCTCGACCCACGCAGCCGCTGACGCCTGCCACCGAGAGCCCAACAAGTTTCCGACTATGGAGGGGAAAGCACCCATCATGCGAAGGTCAGCGCTGGCCGCGATCGCGGCCATCGGAAGTGCGAGCCTGCTGCTCGCGGGCTGCAGCAAGGCCGATGACAACTCGGGCGGCAACGGCAGCGGCAAGTCCGCCGGGGCCAACGCCGCGACCAAGGGTGTCGTCAACGCCTCCTCGAAGAAGGGCGGGACGCTCACCTACGAGCTGTCCGACGTCCCGGACTCCTTCGACCCGGGCAACACGTACTACGCCTACATGTACAACTTCAGCCGGCTGTACGCCCGCCCGCTGATGACGTTCCAGCCCGGCGCCGGACAGAAGGGCAACACCCTCGTCCCGGACCTCGCCGCGGGCAAGGGCGTCTCCAGCGACGGCGGCAAGACCTGGACGTACAAGCTGCGTTCCGGCCTGAAGTACGAGGACGGCTCGCCGATCACCTCGAAGGACGTCAAGTACGCCGTCGAGCGCTCCAACTTCGCGCGTGACGTGCTCTCCCTCGGCCCGAACTACTTCCAGCAGTTCCTGGTCGGCGGCGACAAGTACAAGGGCCCCTACAAGGACAAGAGCGCCAAGGGCCTGTCCTCCATCGAGACGCCGGACGACACCACGATCGTCTTCCACCTGAAGCAGGCCTTCCAGGAGTTCGACTACCTGGTCGCGGCCCCGCAGACGGCCCCGGTGCCCCAGGCCAAGGACAAGGGCGTCGACTACGTCAAGCACATCGTGTCCTCGGGCCCGTACAAGTTCCAGAGCTACGACGAGGGCAAGCAGGCCGTCCTCGTGCGCAACTCCAACTGGGACGCGAAGACGGACCCGCTGCGCAAGGCGCTCCCGGACAAGATCGTCGTCAACCTGAAGGTCAACGCGGAGACGATCGACAAGGACGTCCTCGCGGGCACCGCGATCGACCTCGGCGGCACGGGCGTCCAGGCCCAGACGCAGGCGCAGCTGCTCAGCGACGCCTCGAAGAAGGCCAACACGGACAACACCTACGGTGGCCGCCTGGTCTACATGGCGATCAACACCAAGGTGAAGCCGTTCGACAACGTGGCCTGCCGCAAGGCCGTCGAGTACGCGATCGACAAGGTCTCGGTGCAGACCGCCGAGGGCGGCCCGATCCGCGGAGACATCGCCTCCACCGTCCTCCCGCCGGACATCCCGGGCTACCAGAAGGCCGACGTCTACGCGACGCCGGGCAACAAGGGCGACGTCGCCAAGGCCAAGGCGCAGCTGAAGACCTGCGGCAAGTCGACGATCTCCACGAACATCACGGCCCGCTCCGACCGTCCGCAGGAGATCGACGCCGCCACGGCGATCATCGCCTCGCTGAAGAAGGTCGGCATCAACGCCAGCCTGAAGCAGTACCCGTCGGGCAAGTACTTCACCGACTACGCCGGCGTGCCGAAGTTCACCGAGAAGAACAACGTCGGCCTGATGATGATGCAGTGGGGCGCCGACTGGCCGTCCGGCTACGGCTTCCTGCAGCAGATCCTCAACGGCAAGGCGATCAGCCAGTCCGGTAACACGAACCTGTCGTCGTACGACAACAAGGACGTCAACAGCACGCTGGCCAAGGCGATCGCGACCGAGGACACCAACCAGCGCAACGCCCTCTACACGCAGATCGACAAGCAAGCCATGGACGACGCCGTGATCGTCCCGCTGGCCTACTTCAAGGTCCTGCTGGCCCGGCCCAAGGCCACCAACCTGGTGTCGTCGGCCGCCTGGAGCGGTCAGTACGACTACCTCAACATCGGCACCTCGAAGTAGCAGCCCCGGAAGGCAGGTGAAGGCATTGGTGCCCGCGGGGATCCGACCCGCGGGCACCGGCGCCGGCCCCCGTGATCTCGTACATCCTCCGCCGGACGTTCGCGGCAGTGATCCTGCTGCTGGTCGTCTCCGCGGTCACCTTCGCCATCTTCTTCCTGCTGCCACGGCTGGCCGGCCAGACCGCCGACCAGTTGGCGACGCAGTACCTCGGCAAGAGCCCGTCGAAGGCCGACATCCTCGCGGTCAAGCACAACCTCGGTCTGGACCAGCCCCTGTACGTCCAGTACTGGCACTTCATCAAGGGCATCGTGGCCGGCGCCACCTACAACCTGGGCCCCACCACGGCGCACTGTGACGCGCCGTGCTTCGGCTACTCCTTCAAGACCCACCAGGCGGTGTGGCCGCAGCTGACCTCCCGGCTGCCGGTGACCGTCTCGCTGGGCGCGGGCGCCGCCGTGCTGTGGCTGCTGTCCGGTGTCACCATCGGTGTCGTCTCCGCCCTGAAGCCGCGCTCGGTCTTCGACCGCACCTTCATGGGCGTCGCGCTCACCGGCGTCTCGCTGCCCATGTTCTTCACCGGCAACCTGGCGATCCTCCTCTTCACGTACCAGTGGCCGATCTTCGGCCGCACCTACGTCCCCTTCACCGAGAACCCGGCGCAGTGGGCCAACACCCTCTTCCCCGCCTGGTGCTCCCTCGCTCTGCTCTACTCCGCGATCTACGCCCGGCTCACCCGCTCGGGCATGCTGGAGACGATGAACGAGGACTTCATCCGCACGGCCCGCGCCAAGGGCCTGCGTGAGCGCAAGGTCGTCGTCCGGCACGGCCTCAGGGCCGCGCTCACCCCGATCATCACCGTCTTCGGCATGGACCTCGGTCTGCTGCTCGGCGGCGCGGTGATCACCGAGACGGTGTTCTCGCTGCACGGCGTCGGCGAGTACGCGGTGGAGGGCATCACCGACAACGACCTGCCCCCCATCCTCGGCGTGACCCTGCTCGCCGCCTTCTTCGTCGTGATCGCAAATCTTCTGGTGGACCTGCTCTACGCCGCCGCCGACCCGCGGGTGAGGCTCTCGTGACCGAACTGTCCAAGACCGGCGCCGCCGTCGGCGAACCCACGCCCGACCGCACGCCGGACGCCTTCCTCGAAGTCCGCGACCTCAAGGTGCACTTCCCGACCGACGACGGCCTGGTCAAGTCCGTCGACGGGCTCAGCTTCTCGCTGGAGAAGGGCCGCACCCTCGCCATCGTCGGCGAGTCCGGCTCCGGCAAGTCCGTCACCTCGCTGGCCGTCATGGGCCTGCACCGGCTCGGCGCGCGCGGCAAGAACGTCCAGATGTCCGGCGAGATCTGGCTGGACGGCAAGGAACTGGTCTCCGCCGCCCCGGACGAGGTGCGCAAGCTCCGCGGCCGCGAGATGGCGATGATCTTCCAGGACCCGCTGTCCGCGATGCACCCCTACTACAAGGTCGGCGCCCAGATCGTCGAGGCCTACCGGGTGCACAACAACGTCAGCAAGAAGGTGGCCCGCGCCCGGGCCATCGAGATGCTCGACCGCGTCGGCATCCCCGAACCGCACAAGCGCGTCGACGGCTACCCGCACGAGTTCTCCGGCGGTATGCGCCAGCGCGCCATGATCGCCATGGCCCTGGTCAACAACCCCGAACTGCTCATCGCGGACGAGCCGACGACCGCCCTCGACGTCACCGTCCAGGCGCAGATCCTCGACCTCATCCGGGACCTGCAGAAGGAGTTCGGCTCCGCCGTCATCATGATCACCCACGACCTCGGCGTGGTCGCCGAGATCGCGGACGACGTCCTGGTGATGTACGGCGGCCGGTGCATCGAGCGCGGCCCGGCCGGCGAGGTCTTCGAACAGCCGCAGCACCCCTACACCTGGGGCCTGCTCGGCTCGATGCCCCGCATCGACCGGGAGACCTCCGAGCGGCTCATCCCGGTCAAGGGCCAGCCGCCGAGCCTCATCAACGTCCCCTCGGGCTGCGCCTTCCACCCGCGCTGCCCGTACGCGGACCTGCCCAAGGGGAACGTCACCCGCACGGTGCGTCCCGAGCTGGAGCTGGTGAGCACCGGACACTGGTCCGCCTGCCACCTCTCGGCCGAGGACCGTACGCGGATCTGGACCGAAGAGATTGCGCCGAAGCTGTGAGTGAGACGAAGAAGACCAAGTCAGCCGATGGCGAGGCGCTGCTCAAGGTCGAGGGCCTGACCAAGCACTTCCCCATCCGGAAGGGCATCCTGCGGCGGCAGGTCGGCGCCGTGAAGGCCGTCGACGGCATCGACTTCGAGGTGCGCAAGGGCGAGACCCTGGGCGTGGTCGGCGAGTCGGGCTGCGGCAAGTCGACCATGGGCCGGGTCATCACCCGCCTCCAGGACCCGACCGGCGGCACGATCCACTTCGAGGGCCAGGACATCACGACGCTGAAGGCCGGGCAGATGCGCCCGCTGCGCCGTGACATCCAGATGATCTTCCAGGACCCGTACGGCTCCCTGAACCCCCGCCACACCATCGGCTCGATCGTCTCGGCGCCGTTCCGGCTGCAGAACGTGGAGCCCGAGGGCGGGGTGAAGAAGGAGGTCCAGCGGCTGCTGTCGCTGGTCGGCCTGAGCCCCGAGCACTACAACCGGTACCCGCACGAGTTCTCCGGCGGCCAGCGCCAGCGCATCGGCATCGCCCGCGCGCTCGCGCTGAAGCCGAAGCTGGTCGTCGCCGACGAGCCGGTGTCCGCGCTGGACGTGTCGATCCAGGCCCAGGTCGTCAACCTCATGGACGACCTCCAGGAGGAGCTGGGCCTGACGTACGTGATCATCGCGCACGACCTGTCCGTCGTCCGGCACGTCTCGGACCGGGTCGCGGTGATGTACCTCGGCAAGGTCGTCGAACTCGCCGACAGCACCAAGCTGTACGAGTCCCCGATGCACCCGTACACCAACGCCCTGATGTCGGCCGTGCCGGTGCCCGACCCCACGCGCCGGGGCGCCAAGAGCGAGCGCATCCTGCTGCGCGGTGACGTGCCCTCGCCGATCGCCCCGCCGAGCGGCTGCCGCTTCCACACCCGCTGCTGGAAGGCGACGCAGATCTGCAAGACGACCGAGCCGCAGCTCGTCGAGCTGAGGACGGGCCAGCAGGTCGCCTGCCACCACCCCGAGAACTTCGCCGACCAGGCCCCGCAGGACACCGTCCTGCTGTCGGCGGCGAAGGAGGCCTCCGAGCTGGTGACGGGGGAGCCGGGGGAGCCGGGGGAGGAGACGACGGCGGCGGCCGGTACGGCGGAGAAGACCGCCGAGGGCGCCAAGACCTCGACGGGCACGCCGGCCGAGACCGCCGACAGCCCGGTGGAGGAGCCGGCCGGCGACACCGCCGCCGAGGCGGACGCGGAACCGGCCCCCGAGGCGGAGGTCGAGCCCGAGACGGCCCCGGAAGCGGATGCCGAGTCTGAGCCGGACGCCGACGCCGAGCCGGAGGCCGATGCCGAGCCGAAGCCGGAGGCCGACGCCAAGCCCGCCGCGGCCGATTCCCAGGAGTCACCCGGCAAGTAGCACATGACGACTCGGCAAAGTCATGTACATGCCCGAACGGGAGAGCGCACAGTCGTCCGTGTCCGTCCACCGCAACGGAACACGCTCGAAAGGGACGACTCATGGCACTCTCCCGTTCGGCACGTTTAGCGGCCCTCGCCACCGCGGCGGCCTCCGTCCTGGCCATCGGCGCCACCCGCGCCCCCACACCCGGCGCCCCCGGCATCGGTGACTCCTACTTCCCGAAGCTCGGCAACGGCGGCTTCGACGCCCGCCACTACGACCTCTCCGTCGCCTACGACCCCCGCACCGGCCGCCTGGACGGCCGTACCGCCCTCACCGCCCGCGCCACGCAGAACCTCGCCTCCTTCGACCTGGACCTGCAGAAGCTGACGATCTCCAGGGTCGAGGTCGACGGCAGACGCGCCCACGTCACCCGCGACGGCGACGAGGTCACCGTCACCCCGCGCCAGGCGCTGCGCAAAGGCCGGCACTTCACCGTCACCGTCACCTACGGCGGCGTACCCGAGCCCCTGACCGGCCCCATCGTCTTCGGCTCGAAGTACGGCTGGATGAAGACCACCGACGGCGTCTTCGTCGCGTGCGAACCCAACGCCGCCTCCACCTGGTTCCCGTCCAGTGACCACCCCTCCGACAAGGCCACCTACGACATCCGGATCAAGGCGCCCCGCGGCCTGACCGCCGTCTCCAACGGCCGGCTCGTCTCCACGCGCAGCAGGGGCCGCTCGACGTACACCCACTGGCGGGAGAGCAGGCCCATGGCCACCTACCTGGCCACCGCCACCATCGGCAAGTTCGACGTGCGCACCGGACGTACCCCCGGCGGCATCCCGATCTACGTCGCCATCGACCCGGTGCTGAAGAACAGCAACAGCGTCGACGTCTACGCCGTCACGGCCGCCGCGACCGACTACTGGTCGAAGCTCTTCGGCCCGTACCCGTTCGAGGAGACCGGCGCCATCGTCGACGACATGCCCGAGGCCGGGTTCTCCCTGGAGGTGCAGAGCAAGCCCGCCTACTCGGCCGTCCGCAACGAGACCACCATCGTCCACGAACTGGCCCACCAGTGGTTCGGCGACTCGGTCAGCGTGCACCGGTGGCAGGACGTCTGGCTCAACGAGGGATTCGCCAGCTACGCCCAGTGGCTGTGGGCCGAGCACCAGGGCACCCGCTCGGCACACGACTCCTTCCTGGCCGGCTACGACTCCCGCCCCGCCGACTCCTCCTTCTGGCAGACCGAGGTCGCCGACCCGCAGCGCGACACCATGTTCGCCTCCGCCGTCTACCAGCGCGGCGCGATGACCCTCCAGGCCCTCAGGGAGCGCATCGGCGACACCGCGTTCTTCCGCCTGCTGCCCGCCTGGACCAGGCTCCACCGCTACGGCAACGCCGGCACCGCCGACTTCGTCCGCCTCGCGGAACGGATCAGCGGACAGCGGCTCGACGGCTTCTTCCACACCTGGCTCTACACGACCGGCAAGCCCGCCCTGTAGACCGCCGCGCGTCGGGCCGGCCCGGCCGGGTGAGAATGGCCGGGTGCAGTACCAGCAACTCTTCAGTCCCTCCGTCCAGCACACGCTCGATGTCATCGGCATCTTCGTGTTCGCGATCTCCGGCGCGCTGCTGGCCGTCCGGAAGAACTTCGACGTCTTCGGCATCGCCGTGCTCGCCGAGGTCACCGCGCTGGGCGGAGGGATGTTCCGCGACCTGGTCATCGGGGCCGTACCGCCGTCCGCGTTCACGGACCTCGGGTACTTCCTCACCCCGCTGCTCGCCACGCTCGTGGTCTTCTTCCTGCACCCGCACGTCGAGCGCATCCAGGCGGCCGTCCTCGTCTTCGACGCCGCCGGCCTGGGCCTGTTCTGCGTCAGCGGGACGACCAAGGCGTACGCCTACGGCCTCGGCCTGACCTCCTCCGCCACCCTGGGCCTCGCCACGGCCGTCGGCGGCGGTGTGCTGCGGGACGTGCTCGCCAACGAGGTGCCCTCGCTGCTGCGCTGGGACCGCGACCTGTACGCGGTCCCAGCGATCGTCGGCGCCACCATGGTCGCGCTGTGCATCCGCTACGACGTGCTGAACCCGCTGACCAGCGGGCTCGCGGTCGTCACCGCCTTCGTGCTGCGCCTGCTCGCGATGCGGTTCCACTGGCGAGCGCCGCGTGCGTGGAACCGGCGGACGAACGTCGCGGAAGAATAGACCGGTCCACACCCCTGGGACGGTTCTGGCCCATCTGCATGGTCAGCCAGCGGAAGACCGTGGTGACCTGGGGCCGCCACAGCGCCATCGTGTGCCCGCCCGCACTGCGCGGCAGGAACGTCACGTGCACGGTCGTCGGCGCCTTGGCGATCGACCGCAGCGCCATCCCCGACTCGTAGCCGTCGCCGGACTCCCCGGAGAGGTACAGCGCGATCTGCGGCGGCACCGGCTTCTTCCTGAGGAGCAGGTACGGGTTGTTCGCGGCGCGCAGCGCGGGGCTCTGCGCGGCCAGGGAGTTGCGCTCCCCGATCGGGTCGTTGTAGCCGGACATGCTCACCGCGGCCCGGTACCGGTCCGGGTGGGCCACGGCCAGCTTGACCGCGCAGTGCGCGCCCGCCGAGTACCCGGCCACCGCCCAGCCGCGCGGCCCCGCCTGGGCGCGGAAGTTGTCCGTGACCATCTTCGGCACGTCGATGCTGAGCCAGGTGTCCGCGTTCACCGTGCCCGCGATGTTGGCGCAGCCGGTGTCGACGCCGGCCAGCAGGTTGGTGCGCGGTGAGACCAGGATGAAGGGCGCCACCTGCCCGCTCCTCATCAGCGGCAGCAGCTGCTCGTGCGCCTTCAGCGAGCCGAACCAGGCCTTCGCCGAGCCGGGGTAGCCGGGCAGCAGCTCCACCACCGGGAAGGTGCGGTGCCGGTAGGCGGGCTCGTTGTACTGCGGGGGCAGCCAGACGTAGACCTCGGCGTTCACTCCCGAGACCCGGCCCTTGAGCTGGGTGACCCGGACCCCGCCGGCCGCGCGCATCCCGGGACCGGTGGCCGGCTCGAACTCCTGCCTCACCTTGGGCAGCCGCTTCAGCGAGATGCCGCCCGTGCCGTCCTGTCCCAGGTCGGCGGCCCGCTGGACGTGGTTGCCGGTGCCGAGCAGGTCGGCCCAGTTGTCGTACAGGTTGTTCTGGTTGTTGACGAGGACGAACACCAGGGTGACGGCCGTACCCTGGGCGAACAGCAGCATCAGCACCCGGGCCGCGGCGCGCAGGAACCTCGGCCCCCGCATCCTCGACCACAGGGCGAGCGGCAGTATGAGGGCGACCACGGACAGCACCATGGTCGTGTAGAGGAACGAAGTCCCGGTGAGGCTCATGTCCCCATAGAGGCGAATCGGAAGCACGGGGTTGTGGACGTGTCCGGACACTTACCGAGAAATTGCCGGGATCTCACCCGGGAGCGGGAGTGGATCCTGCGCCCAGGAGACAAAAAGCTACCGCTTAGTAATTACCTGTTGTACGGTTCACCCATGCCCGAAGCAGCTTCCGCACCGGCCGCACCGGCCTGGACCGGCGACAGTGAGTTCGACCGCGACACCGCGGTCACCCGGCGCGAGCCCGGTGTCTACGACATCGACCTCTCGGCCGGCTGGACCATCATCAGAGCCGTCAACGGAGGCTATCTGCTGGCCGTCCTCGGGCGGGCCCTCGCGGACACCCTCCCGCACCCGGACCCGTTCACCGTCTCCGCGCACTACCTGACCGCCTCCCAGCCGGGCCGCGCGGTCGTCCGTACCGAGACGGTCCGCACCGGCCGCACCCTCTCCACCGGCCAGGCGTCCCTCTTCCAGTACGACGACGACGGCAACGAGGTCGAACGCATCCGCGTCCTCGCCTCCTACGGCGACCTCTCCACCCTCCCCGACGACGTCCGTACGACCGCCGAGCCGCCCGCCATCCCGCCAATGGAGCAGTGCTTCGGCCCCGAGGACGGTCCGGCGCCGGTCGACGGCAGCTCCGCCATCGCCGACCGGCTGATGCTCAAGCTCGACCCCTCCACCCTCGGCTGGGCCCTCGGCGCGCCCTCCGGCAAGGGCGAGATGCGGGCCTGGTTCGGGCTGGCCGACGGCCGCGACCCCGACCCGCTGTCCCTGCTGCTCGCGGTGGACGCGCTGCCGCCGACAGCCTTCGAGATCGGCCTGAAGGGCTGGGTCCCCACAGTCGAACTCACCGTCCACGTCCGCCACCGCCCCGCCCCCGGCCCCCTCCGCGTCTCCATCACCACTCGCAACCTGGCGGGCGGCTTCCTGGAGGAGGACGCGGAGGTCTGGGACAGTGCCGGACGCCTGGTAGCCCAGTCCCGGCAGTTGGCTCGCGTACGACTGGGCTGAGGGGGCACGCGCCCCCGAAGGGGCGCGGGGCTGTGACATATGCGGCTCCGCCGCGTGGGCGCGACCAGCCCTGACGCAGCCGGGGCACGCGCCTCGAAGAGGCGCGGGGCTGTGACATATGCGGCTCCGCCGCGTGGGCGCGACCAGCCCTGACGCAGCCGGGGCACGCGCCCCGAAGAGGCGCGGGGAACTGCGTGACAAGCCCTCACGAAGCCGCAGCCGAACTACGACCTCTCAGGGCCTGCTGAGCGGCGCCCGCCCGAGCCACGCAGCCAGTTGCTCGTACACGTCCGCGCCCTCGGCGGCCTCGCGGCGCCCGGCGAAGGGCGTTGCCTCGTCCCGCGGCCGATCGTCCGACAGCACCTGACGGGCCGTAGCGAGGGCGAACTCGGCCAACTCGGGGTCGAGTTCGACAGGCTGCCCAAGCCCCTCGTAGAGGTCCCACGTGTGGGTGACGATCTCCATGACGTAACCCGACAGCGCCGCGTGCCCCGGCACCTGACCCCACGGCACCGTGACCGCCGACGTCATCCGCTCATCGCTCTCCCAGGCCTTCAGCACGCGCACGCGTACCTCGTCGTAGGCCGCCGCCCAGCCGTCGTCCGGCACCCCCTCGGTGGACGGGTCGACGGCCATTCCGTCGCCGCCCTCGCCGACCACCGCGATCCGCCGGGTGCCGCCCACGACGTGGCCCAGCAGCGCGCGTACGTCGAACTCGGAACACGGGGTCGGCCCGGTGAGCTGCTCGGGGCGGACCGTCTTGATCAGCGCGGCCGCCTGCTCGGTGGCGCGGACGTAGACGGGACGCGGGTCGGTGAAACCGGTGCTGGTCATGGTGTACCTCTCCTGAGTCGGTAGGACGCAGCGTGCCCGGATAACCTGACAGAACCCGTCAACATTTGCGTCGGACCCCTTCCCGGCGCGATTCTGGGCCGGTGAAGTCCGACCGGCTGCTGTCGATCCTGCTGCTCCTGCAGACCCGGGGCCGGGTCCCCGCGCACGAACTCGCCGGCCGACTGGAGGTGTCGGTCCGCACCATCTACCGGGACGTCGAGGCGCTGTCGGCCTCCGGTGTCCCCGTCTACGCCGAGCGCGGCCGGCACGGCGGCATCGAACTCCTCGCGGGATTCCGTACCGACGTCACCGGGCTGACCGCCGACGAGTCCCGCGCCCTGTTCATCCTCGCCGCCCAGGGCGCGCACGCCGCGCTCGGTCTGGACGCGGCACTCGGCTCGGCCCTGCGCAAGGTGATGGCCGCGCTGCCCGCGCCGCACCGGCCCGCCGCCGAGGTCACCAGCCGGCGCGTCCTGGTCGACGCCACCCGGTGGAGAAGCGGACCCCAGCAGGCCGTCGACCTGGACGTCCTCCAGGACGCGGTGTTCTCCGACCGGCGCCTGAAGCTGCGCTACCGGCACAGCGGGCAGCGCGAGCCGCGGACGTACACCGTGGATCCCTACGGCCTCGTCGCCAAGGCCGGGACCTGGTACCTAGTCGCCGACCGGCGCGGCCGGCCGCAGCTGTTCCGGGCCGACCGGGTGCACTCCGCCCGCCTGCTGGACGACCCGGTGCGGCGCCGGGCCGGGGTCGAACTCGCTGACGCCTGGGAGGCGTTGCGCCGACAGGTGGAGGAGCGGCCGGACGGGATCGAGGTCACGGTCCGGATCCGCCGCGAACACCTCGACATGTTCCGGCGCATCGCCGCCCAGCAGCTGACCGCGCCGCCCGAGGGCGACGTTGAGGGCGACTGGGTCACCGTCCGGCTGTCCTACCCGGTGCTCCGCGCGGTCCGCCAACTCCTCGCGTTCTCCGACCGGGTGGAGGTCCTCGCCCCGCCCGAGGCGCGGGCGGAACTGGTGGCGGGCGCCCGCGCGGTGCTGGCGCGGTACGAGGGGGAGGCCCCGGCCGACGGGTGAGGCCGCCGGTGAGGGCCGTGACTCAGTCCAGCCAGTGCCGGCGGCCGATGCTGATGAGCCGCAACTGCCGGGTGGCGAGCCGGGTGACCCGCTCGCGCTCCTCGGCCGGACCCTCCAGCGCCTCCAGGAACAGGGAGGCGGTGATCAGCATCTGGTCCACGTACAGGTGGGCCAGCATCAGCAGGTCGTCGTCGCTCCACCCCGCGGCCTGCGCGTCGCCCGCCAACTCGGCCTTCACCTCCTCGGCGAACCGGGCCAGTTGGGCCTGGATGGCCTCGCGCACCGGCTGCACCCCGCCGTGCCGCTCACGGGCGATGAACCGCACGTGCGCCGGGTACGTGTCCACGTGGTGGCCGATCAACTCCACGGCGCGGGCGATGCGTTCCACGCTGCTGCCGGTGCCGGACACCGTCGTCCGCACCATCGGGTGCAGGCTGCCCAGCGCCTCGTCGACGAGCGCCACGCCGAGGTCGGCGGTGGACCGGAAGTGCCGGTAGAACGCGGTCGGGGCCACCCCGACGGCCCGGGTGACCTCGCGCAGGCCCAGGCTGCTCAGGCTCTGCTCCTCCAGCAGCGTGAGCGCCGCGTCCAGGAACGCCTGCCGCGTCTTCTGCTTCTGGGCCTGCCGGATGCCGAGGGTGTGACTCATGTCATCCAGTTAACAACTGTTCTCTGGAATTGAAAAGCCGCGGGAAGCGCTAGACTCGAAGTCAGTGAACAACTGTTACTACAACTGTTCACCGAAACTTCACACCGGCCTTTACACGCGAGGCATCTCGGAGGGGGATCCGATCCCATGCTGTTCCTCGTCGCCGCACTCATGCTGCTCGGCGTCGTCCTGGGCACCGTCGCCCACGCGCCGCTGACCGTCACCGCCGTCCTGGCCGCCGTCATCGCCGTCTGGCTCGGCGTCTTCGCGATCCGCGAGCGCCACGGCCGCCGCCGCCAGTCCTCGGCCAACTGACCGTCCGCACCGACTTCCTGGAGCTGAGCATCATGCGACTCACCGCACCGGCCGTCCCGCGCACCGACACCGCGCCCCGGACCCGCGACGCCGACGGCATGGCCGTCGCGTCCTTCATTCTCGGCCTTCTCGGCCTGCTCGTCCTCAACATCTTCCTCGGCCCGGTCGCCATCGTCCTGGCCGCCGTCTCCCTCTGGCGAGGCACCACCCGCCGAGGCCGCGCCTACCTCGGCCTCACCCTCGGCATAGCCGACCTCGCAGCCCTGGCCCTCTCCATGGAACTGACCAACACGATCTCCTGGAGCCTGTAGCCCACACCGGCCCGCAGCCGACTACGCGCCTGCGCCGGTCACTGCCGCGCCCACGCCGCCGACCGCCGGCCCCCGCCCTACCCTGCCGTGGGCAGGCGTTCCGCAGGGCGATGGGGGTCCCCCCGCTCGAACGGAGCCGAGAGTGGGGGAGGGTGGGCACGGCGGACAACCCCGGGCGCCACGCCACCAACCCCGGCGGCAGCCAAGTCAAGGCGCATGGGCGGCAGCCAACGGCACCTCTGGGCCCAGGCCCACTGAAGGGGAGCCGTAGAATCGCCTCACCATGGCTTACCTCGACCACGCCGCGACCACCCCGATGCTCCCGGAGGCGGCAGAGGCACTGACCGCCCACCTGAGCATCACCGGCAACGCGTCCTCCCTGCACGCCTCCGGCCGCCAGGCCCGCCGTACGGTCGAGGAGTCCCGCGAAACCCTCGCGGAGGCGATCGGCGCCCGCCCCAGCGAGGTCGTCCTCACCTCGGGCGGCACCGAGGCCGACAACCTCGCCGTCAAGGGCCTGTACTGGTCCCGCCGCGACACCGCCCCCGCAGGCACCCGCACCCGCGTCCTCGCCAGCCCCGTCGAGCACCACGCCGTCCTGGACGCCGTGCACTGGCTCGGCGAACACGAGGGCGCCACCGTCGAGTACCTCCCCGTCGACGCCCACGGCCGCGTCCACCCCGACGCGCTGCGCGAGGCCATCGCCCGCGACCCCGACGACGTCGCCCTGGCCACCGTGATGTGGGCCAACAACGAGATCGGCACGATCATGCCGGTCCGCGAACTCGCCGACGTGGCAGCCGAGTTCGGCGTCCCGTTGCACGCCGACGCCGTCCAGGCCCTCGGCCAGGTCCCCGTCGACTTCGGCGTCTCCGGACTCGCCGCCATGACCGTCTCCGGCCACAAGATCGGCGGCCCGTACGGCATCGGCGCCCTCGTCCTCGGCCGCGAGTACACCCCCGTACCCGTCCTGCACGGCGGCGGGCAGGAGCGCCACGTCCGCTCCGGCACCCTCGACGTGCCCGCCGTCGCCTCCTTCGCGGTGGCCGGCCGGCTCGCCGCCGAACAGCAGGAGTGGTTCGCCCGCGAGATCGGCGCCCTGCGCGACCAGCTGGTCGACGCCGTCCTGACGGCCGTCCCGGACGCGATCCTCGGCGGCGACCCCGCCCCCGGCGGCCGGCTCCCCGCCAACGCCCACTTCACCTTCCCCGGCTGCGAGGGCGACTCCCTGCTGCTCCTGCTGGACGCCCAGGGCATCGAGTGCTCCACCGGCTCCGCCTGCACCGCGGGCGTCGCCCAGCCCAGCCACGTCCTCCTCGCCACCGGCACCGACCCCGACCTGGCCCGCGGCACCCTCCGCTTCTCCCTCGGCCACACCTCCACCGAGGCCGACGTCGAGGCCGTGGCCAAGGCGATCGGACCGGCGGTGGAACGGGCCCGCGCGGCGGGCCTGAGCTGAGCGGCACGCCCGGTCCCCGGGCCCCGTACCCTGAATGGGTTATGACTGAGACCCCGCAGCGCCCCCTCCGCGTCCTCGCCGCCATGTCCGGCGGTGTCGACTCCGCCGTCGCCGCCGCGCGCGCCGTGGAGGCCGGGCACGACGTGACCGGCGTCCACCTCGCGCTCTCCGCGAACCCGCAGTCCTTCCGCACCGGCGCGCGGGGCTGCTGCACCATCGAGGACTCCCGCGACGCCCGCCGTGCCGCCGACGTCATCGGCATCCCCTTCTACGTCTGGGACCTCGCCGACCGCTTCCGCGAGGACGTCGTAGAGGACTTCATCGCCGAGTACGAGGCGGGGCGCACCCCCAACCCGTGCCTGCGCTGCAACGAGAAGATCAAGTTCGCCGCCCTGCTCGACAAGGCCCTCGCCCTCGGCTTCGACGCCGTCTGTACCGGCCACTACGCGCAGGTGATCGTCCGCGAGGACGGCACCCGCGAGCTGCACCGCGCCTCCGACATGGCCAAGGACCAGTCGTACGTCCTCGGCGTGCTGGACGACCGGCAGCTCGCGCACGCGCTGTTCCCCCTCGGCGACACCGTCACCACCAAGGACGAGATCCGCGCCGAGGCCGAGCGCCGGGGCCTCGCCGTCGCCAAGAAGCCCGACTCGCACGACATCTGCTTCATCGCCGACGGCGACACCCAGGGCTTCCTCGCAGGCCGGCTCGGCAAGGCGGAGGGCGACATCGTCGACGAGGCCGGCAACCGGCTCGGCACGCACGAGGGGGCGTACGGCTACACCATCGGTCAGCGCAAGGGCCTGCGCATCGGCACCCCCGCCCCCGACGGCAAGCCCCGCTACGTCCTCGACATCTCCCCGGTCACCAACACCGTGACCGTCGGCCCGGCCGCCGCCCTGGACGTCACGGCCCTCACCGCGATCAAGCCCCGCTGGTGCGGCGCCGCCCCGGCCGGCCCCGGCACCTACACCGCCCAGCTGCGCGCCCACGGCGGCGAGACCGAGGCTACCGCGGAACTCGTCGACGGCACGCTGGAGGTCTCCTTCACCTCCCCGGTCCGCGGTGTGGCCCCCGGCCAGGCGATCGTCCTCTACGACGGCACCCGCGTCGTCGGCTCGGCGACCATCGCGACGACCACGCGGGCGACCGCGACGGTGTGACCCGGGCCCGCTGAGTTCACGGTGTGGCTCACTCCGTGAAGAACTCCGCCAGCACCGGCCCCAGCACCCCCGGCTCCACCATGTGGGTCTGGCCCTCCAAGACGCGGTACGTGCCCTGCGGAACCGTCTCCGCGACCGCGCGGCTCGCCGCGCGCATCCACTCCGGGCTCGCCCCGCCGGCCACCGCCAGCACGGGCACGGAGACCCCGGCCAGCAGGTCGCGGGGGAGCAGGCCGTCGCCCATGACGGCGTTGTCGTACGCCAGGCTCGGCGCGACGGCCTCCATGCCCGCCCACATCGGGGACTGCCGGGCCCCCTGGATCATCTGCTCGCCGAGGCCGGTCAGCCGCAGGAACAGCTCCACCGCGTCCCCGCGCCGGCCCTCCGCGAGCGCCCGCTCCAGGTTCTCGGTGTACGCCGCCTGCTGTTCGGCGCCGCCCGCCAGAGTGTCGGCGAACGGCACCTCGTACACCGCCGCCCGGCGCACCGGAAGCCCGCTCGCCGCCGCGTGCAGGACCAGCGCCCCGCCCGAGGAGACCCCGAACAGGGCCGCCTCGCCGCCCACCGCCTCGACCAGCGCGGCCAGGTCCTCGACCTCGCGGGCCACCTCGTACGGCGTCGTGTCACCGCTCTCGCCGCGGCCCCGGCGGTCGTACACCACGGCCGTGCAGCGGTCGGCGAGCCGCTCGGCCAGCGGCGCCATCGTGCCGCCGGTGGACATCGCGCCGCTCACCAGGATCACCGTCGGCCCCCGGCCCCTCACCTCGTAGGCGAGGGAGGTGCCGTCACGGGAAGTCGTCATGTCGTCCATGCCGGTGCAGACTGCCGCATGGCGCCCGGCTCATCGGTCAGGACACGTCGACGTCGTAGAAGCAGTAGTGATCCTTGATCCGGGCCACGTCCGGCTTCGGGTCCGGGTAGGCCCACACCAGGTCGGGCGCGTCCGGCAGCGACCAGTAGGACGCCGTCCCCTTGAACGGGCAGAAGGTGTGGGTGTCGGAGGCGGCCAGGAGGTCGAGGCGGACGTCCTCGGCAGGGATGTAGTACCGCACCGGACAGCCCGTCTCGCGCAGCTCCAGCGCGCGGTCGGTCTCCGCGAGCACCTGCCCGTCGCGCACCACGCGCACGTGCCGCTCGCCCTGCTCGATCGTGATCGTGTGTCCATCGGTCATAGTCGGGACAGCACCGGCGGCCGCGCGGTTCTTCCCGGATCCGCCCGCGTACGGTGGACGGCATGAACATCTGCGTCTTCCTCTCCGCCGCCGACCTCGACGAGCGGTACACGCGCCCCGCGCGCGAGTTCGCGGAACTGCTCGGCAAGGGCGGCCACACCCTGGTGTGGGGCGGCTCCGACGTCGGCCTGATGAAGGTCGTCGCGGACGGGGTGCACGAGGCGGGCGGCAGGCTGCTGGGCGTCTCCGTCGACTTCCTCTCGTCGAAGGCCCGGCCCGGCGCCGACGAGATGGTCATCGCCGCCGACCTCGCCGAACGCAAGAAGCTGCTGCTGGAGAAGGCCGACGCCGTCGTCATCATGGTGGGCGGCACCGGCACCCTCGACGAGGCCACCGAGATCCTGGAGCTGAAGAAGCACCGGCGGACCGAGAAGCCCGTGGTCCTCCTGAACACGGCAGGCTTCTACGACGGCCTGCGCCAGCAGTTCCAGCGCATGGAGGACGAGGGCTTCCTGCCGCGCCCCCTCGCCGAGCTGGTGTTCTTCGCCGAGGAGCCGGTCGGTGCGCTCGCCTACCTGGAAGAGTCCGTCGGCACCCGGTGATGCGAGCATGGCGGGCATGGCTACTCATGTGATCACCGGGGCCGGATCCGGCATCGGCGCGGCCGTCGCCCGCCGCCTGCACGCGCGCGGGGACGATATCGTTCTGCACGCGCGCGACGCGGGCCGGGCGAAGGAACTGGCCGCCGAGTTCCCCGGCGCGCGCACCCTCGTCGGCGACCTCGACGAACCCGACCGGCTGTCCTGGGCGTTCTCCCACCAGACGCTCCCGGACCGCGTGGACTCCCTGCTGCACATCGCCGGCGTGGTCGACCTCGGCGGCGTCGGCGACCTGACCCCGAAGTCCTGGCGCCACCAGCTCAACGTCAACCTGATCGCGCCGGCCGAGCTGACGCGGCACTTCCTGCCGCAGCTGCGGGCGACGCGCGGCCACGTCGTGTTCGTCAACTCCGGTTCGGGCCTGAACGCCCACGCGGGCTGGTCGGCGTACGCCGCCTCCAAGCACGGTCTCAAGGCGCTCGCCGACGCCCTGCGCCAGGAGGAGCACGCGGCCGGCGTCCGCGTCACCTCCGTCTACCCCGGGCGCACCGCCAGCCCCATGCAGGCCAAGGTCCACCAGCAGGAGGGCAAGGACTACGACCCGGAGAAGTGGATCGACCCCGAGTCGGTGGCCACCACCATCCTGATGGCCATCGACCTGCCGGCCGACGCGGAGGTCAACGACCTGACGGTCCGGCCGGGACGCTGATGCCGCCGGGGAGTTCCGCGGGGCCGTGGTTCCGTAGGCTTTCCGGGTGAGCGAAAACAGCGTGTTCAGGTTCCCGGGGGCCACCGGGGTGGGGTCCATGCCCGGCGGGGACGCCCGGGAGGCGGCCAAGACGGTCACCGGCAGCTTCGAGGACTTTCCGTACCTCCCCGAGCTGCCCGCGCGCGGGCCGGGCGCCGACATGATCGGCCGTACGGCGGGGATGCTCGTCGAGCTGTACGCGCGCGTGGAGCCCAGCGGCTGGCGGATCGGCGACCGGCCGGGCCGGGACACCAAGCGGGCCCGGTCCTGGCTGGGGGAGGACCTCGACGCCCTGGAGGAGTTCACCCAGGGCTACGAGGGCGACCTCAAGGTGCAGGCGGTCGGCCCCTGGACCCTCGCCGCCGCCCTGGAGCTGAGGAACGGCGAGGCCGCTCTGTCCGACCCCGGAGCCTGCCGCGACCTCGCCGCCTCCCTCACCGACGGCCTGCGCCAGCACCTCGCCGAGGTCGCCCGCCGCGTCCCCGGCGCCCGGCTCGTCCTCCAGCTCGACGAGCCCTCCCTGACCGCCGTCCTGCGCGGCCAGGTCCGCACGGCCAGCGGCTACCGCACCCACCGCGCCGTCGACCGCCAGCTCGTCGAGTCCACCCTGCGGGACGTCATCGCGGCCCACGGGGACGGGCCCGTCGTCGTGCACTCCTGCGCCCCCGACGTCCCCTTCGCGCTGCTGCGCCGCTCCGGAGCCGCCGCCGTCTCCTTCGACTTCTCCCTCCTCACCGAACGTGACGACGACACGATCGGCGAGGCCGTGGAAGCCGGGACCCGCCTGTTCGCCGGTGTCGCGGCGGGCACGGACGGCCCATTGTCAGACCCTGCCGGTAGCGTCATGGGTGTCAGGACGCTGTGGCGCAGGCTGGGCCTGCAACCGGGGCTGCTCGCCGAGGCGGTCACGGTGACCCCGGCGTGCGGTCTGGCGGGGGCTTCCCCCGCCTACGCGCGCCAGGTGCTCGCCCACTGCGTCCGGGCGGCGAGATCCCTCGCGGACAACCCTGAGTAACGGGAGGACCACACGGTGGCCGGCGACAAGCAGCAGGCGGAGACGGCAGTGCCCGCCGAGGCACGTGAGAAGCACGCGCAGCTCGCTGAGCAGATCGAGGAGCACCGCTTCCGGTACTACGTGAAGGACGCCCCGGTCGTCAGCGACGCCGAGTTCGACCGGCTCCTGAAGTCCCTGGAGGCCCAGGAGGAGCAGTACCCCGAGCTGCGCACCCCCGACTCGCCCACCCAGAAGGTATCCGGGTCGTACGCCACGGAGTTCACGGCGGTCGAGCACCGGCAGCGGATGCTGTCCCTGGACAACACGTTCAACGACGACGACCTGGCCGCCTGGGTCGACCGCATCGCCAGGGAACTGGGCGAGCAGGAGTACCACTTCCTGTGCGAGCTGAAGGTCGACGGCCTCGCCGTCAACCTCACCTACGAGCGCGGCCGCCTCACGCGCGCGGCGACCCGCGGCGACGGCCGCACCGGCGAGGACATCACGCCGAACGTGCGCACCATCGCGGAAATCCCCGACCGCCTCCACGGCGACGACGTCCCCGACCTGGTGGAGATCCGCGGCGAGGTCTACTTCCCGATGGAGAAGTTCCTCGAACTGAACGAGCGGCTCGTCGCCGCCGGTGACAAGCCGTTCGCCAACCCGCGCAACGCCGCCGCGGGCTCGCTGCGCCAGAAGGACCCGCGCGTCACCGCAACCCGCCCGCTGCACATGGTCGTCCACGGCATCGGCGCCCTGGAGGGCTTCACGGGCATGACCCGCCTCTCCCAGGCCTACGACCTCCTCAAGACGTGGGGCCTGCCCACCTCCCCGCACAACCGGGTGGTCGACGGGCTCGACGGCATCCGGGAGTTCATCACGTACTACGGCGAGAACCGGCACTCCGTGGAGCACGAGATCGACGGCGCGGTCGTCAAGCTCGACGAGATCCGGCTCCAGGGCCGCCTCGGCTCCACCGCGCGCGCACCCCGCTGGGCCATCGCCTACAAGTACGCGCCGGAGGAGGTCAACACCAAGCTCATCGACATCAAGGTGGGCGTCGGCCGCACCGGCCGGGTCACGCCGTACGCGCAGGTGGAGCCGGTCACTGTGGCCGGCAGCGAGGTCGAGTTCGCCACCCTGCACAACCAGGAGGTCGTCAAGGCCAAGGGCGTCCTCATCGGAGACACGGTCGTCATCCGCAAGGCCGGTGACGTCATCCCGGAGATCCTCGGCGCGGTCGTCGACCTGCGGGACGGCAGCGAGCGGGAGTTCGTGATGCCGGGCGAGTGCCCCGAGTGCGGTACGGCGCTGCGGCCCATGAAGGAGGGAGACATCGACCTCCGCTGCCCCAACGCCCGCACCTGCCCGGCCCAGTTGCGCGAGCGGGTGTCCTACCTGGCGGGCCGGGAGTGCCTGGACATCGAGCACTTCGGTGGGGTGGCCGCCGCCGCGCTCACCCGCCCGCTGGAGCCGGCCGACCCGCCGCTGGTGGACGAGGGCGACCTGTTCGACCTGACGGTGGAGAAGCTGCTCCCCATCAAGGCCTACGTCCTCGACCCCGACAGCGGCCTGCCCAAGCGGGACCCGAAGACGGGCGAGGAGAAGGTCGTCACGGTCTTCGCCAACCAGAAGGGCGAGCCGAAGAAGAACACCCTGGCCCTGCTGGAGAACATCGAGGCGGCCAAGCAGCGCCCGCTGGCCCGGTTCCTCAACGGCCTGTCCATCCGGCATGTCGGCCCGGTCGCCGCACAGGCCCTCGCCCGTGAGTTCCGCTCCCTCGACCGCATCGAACAGGCGACTGAAGAAGAGCTGGCGGCCACCGACGGCGTGGGGCCCATCATCGCCGCCGCGCTGAAGGAGTGGTTCGCCGAGGACTGGCACCGCGAGATCGTGCGCAAGTGGGAGGCCGCCGGGGTGCCGCTGGAGGACCAGTCGTCCGGCGAGGACGAGGGTCCGCGCCCGCTGGAAGGGCTTACCGTCGTCGTCACCGGCACCCTGGAGAACTTCACGCGGGACGGCGCCAAGGAGGCGCTGCAGAACGGGGGCGCGAAAGTGACCGGTTCGGTTTCGAAAAAGACCTCGTTTGTGGTGGTTGGTGACAGTCCTGGATCGAAGTTCGACAAGGCGATGCAGTTGAAGGTTCCCGTTCTGAACGAGGCCGGTTTCACCGTCCTGTTGGAGCAGGGACCCGAGGCGGCGGCCGAGGTCGCGCTTCCGACCGAGGAGTAGCGGTTGAAGGCCACCCGATCGGTGCATATCAGTTGCATACGGGTGGCCCGGGCGCATTCGGGCAACCGTCGACGACCGCTGCCCCTGGCAGCGTTCCGCGGCCTACTGTTGTCGGGTGCGCCTGCCGTGCCCAGCTGCGGTCGGGGCATTCCCCGTGCCCGCCGAGGGCCCGGGGAAGGGTTTTCCAACGCGGAGCCGCTGATGGTTGTCGGGCATCGGGCCGCGTGGCGTGGGCACCGCCGGCTGTGAGAGGGACGGGAATGGAACCGACCGAGAGCGCCGCCCTGGACTCCTCGCTGCCCCCGCGCCGCCGCGTCGGCGCGTGGCGGGGAAGCCGGCGGACGGCACGCGCGAGTACGCGCACCGGCACCTCCGGGACGTCGGGCACGTCCGGCACGGACGGGAACCCGTCCATACCCGTCCAGGCGCCGCAAGCGCATTCCTTGGCCCCTCTCGCCATCGAACCGCCGCCCTCCCTGACCGGCCCGGGCGCCGGGCCGCAGCGGCGGCTGCCCCGGCCCGCGCTCCCCGCGGCGGTCGTCGCCGCCGCCGCGTGCGCCCTCGGTGCCGGCTTCTACCGGGCCGTCGCCGGCCACCACGCCCTCTTCCCGTGCGGCACCGCCGGCTGGTCGCTGGCCCTGCTCACCGGCATCATCGTCGGCCACCTCGTGCTGCTCGGCCGCGCCCGCTGGTGGGGCGGCACCGGCTCCGGCGCCGCCCTCACCCTCGCCGTCCTGCTCCTCTACGGCTGGGTCGCCGCCGGACTGGTCAGCCTCACCGTCGTCGTCCTGGTCGGCATCGCCCGCCGGCGCCGCTGGCGGCAGGGCGTCCTGCACGGCGCCGTGGACATCCTCGGCATCGGCGCCGGCGCCCTTGTCCTCGGCGCCTTCGGCCGCGTGCCGACCGTCGAGAAGCCCTGGCACCCGCACACCTGGACCCTCGCCACCGCCCCCGAGTTCGTCCTCGTCGCCCTCGCCTACCTCGCCGTCAGCCGCGGCCTGCTGTGGTACCTCCAGGCCCCGCCCGGCGGCGGCCTGCCCACCGTGGCCCGCACCGCCGTCGTCCGGCAGGGCCTGATCGCCGCCGCCCTGCTCGGCATCGCGCCCCTCGTCTGCGTCGTCGCCATCGCCCGGCCCGTCCTGCTGCCGCTGTTCGCGATCCCGCTGATCGCCCTCGACTCCACCCTGTGGATGGCCCGGGCCCGCGCCGAGGAGCAACTGCGCGACCCGCTGACCGGACTGCCCAACCGGCAGTGGCTCCAGGAACGCATCTGGACCGCCCTCGACGACGCCGAACGCATCGACGCCCGCGCCGCCCTCATGCTGATCGACCTCGACCGGTTCCGATCGGTCAACGACACACTCGGTCACCTCGCCGGTGACCGGCTGCTGCTCCAGATCGCCGACCGGCTCCGCCTCGCGCTGCCACGGGGAGCGGAGGCCGCCCGGCTCGGCGGCGACGAGTTCGCCGTCTTACTGCCCGTCGCCGACTCCACCACCTCCGCCACCCGCGTCGCCCGCGGCATCGTCGCCGCGCTCAGCTCACCGCTCGACCTCGACGGACTCACCCTCGTCCTGGAGGCCAGCGCGGGCGTCGCCGTCTTCCCCGACCACGCGCTCGACGCCGAGGGCCTGCTGCGCCGCGCCGACGTCGCGATGTACCAGGCGAAGAAGGGCCGTACCGGCGTGGAGGTCTACGAGTCCAAGCGGGACTCCAACACCCCCGACCGGCTCGGCCTGCTCGGAGATCTGCGCCGTGCCCTCGACGCGCGCGAGGTGCAGCTGCACTACCAGCCGAAGGTCCGCTTCGACGGCCAGGTCGCCGGACTGGAGGCCCTGGTCCGCTGGGTGCACCCCGAGCGCGGCAAGGTCCCGCCGGACGAGTTCATCGCCATCGCCGAGTCCTCCGGGCTGATGCCCCACCTCACGGAGTACGTGCTGGACACCGCCCTCGCGCAGGTCGCCCGCTGGCGCGCGCAGGGGCTCCGGGTGCCGGTGGCGGTCAACGTCTCCCCGCGCGACGTCCACACCCCGGGCTTCGCCGGGTCCGTCGCCGCCCGGCTGGCCCGGCACGGCGTCCCGGCGGGCGCGCTCCAGCTGGAGATCACCGAGCACGTCCTGCTGGAGGACCCGCAGCGGGCCGCGGACACCCTCGCCGGGCTGACCGGGCACGGCGTGAAGATGTCCCTCGACGACTTCGGCACCGGCTACTCCTCCCTGGTGCACCTGCGCCGGCTGCCCGTCAGCGAGCTGAAGATCGACCGCTCCTTCGTGGCCCGGCTGGCCGTGGACACCGAGGACGCGGAGATCGTGCGCTGCACCGTCGACCTCGCCCACTCGCTCGGCCTCCTCGTCGTAGCGGAGGGCGTCGAGGACGACGAGACCTGGGAGCGGCTGCGCGACCTCGGCTGCGACGCCGTACAGGGCTGGCTGGTCGCCGCGGCGATGCCGGCCGACGAGACGACTGCGTGGCTGCTGGCCCGGGGGTCGCGCGGCTGGCAGCGGCCGCGCGCCGCGCTTCCGGCCGCCGAATAGCTTTCCCACCCGCCCGTTTCGGGTCTGTTGCAAGGGCACCCTTTTCCGTGGGTGGTGCCGCCCCGTCGGCGGGCCGCGCCAAACCGTTTCACAGGCATGCCGCCCCGCCCCATAGGATTGGCCCCAAACCACACACACTCACCCAGAGGATCGCTGCATGCCTGGCATCACGCGCGAGGAGGTCGCCCACCTCGCCCGGCTGGCGCGTCTGGAGCTGAAGCCCGAAGAGCTCGAACACTTCGCGGGACAGCTGGACGACATCATCGGCGCGGTCGCCCGCGTCAGCGAGGTCGCCGACCAAGACGTACCGCCGACCTCGCACCCGCTCCCGCTGACCAACGTCATGCGGCCGGACGAGGTCCGACCCTCGCTCACCCCCGAGCAGGCGCTCTCCGGCGCCCCGGCCCAGGAGCAGCAGCGTTTCAAGGTGCCGCAGATCCTGGGGGAGGACTGAACCGCCATGACGGACAGCAACATCATCAAGCTCACGGCGGCCCAGATCGCCGAGCGGATCGCCTCCGGCGAGCTGACGGCCGTAGAGGTCACCGAAGCACACCTCGCCCGGATCGAGGCCGTCGACGAGAAGGTGCACGCCTTCCTGCACGTCGACCGTGAGGGCGCCCTCGCCCAGGCCCGCGCCGTGGACGAGAAGCGGGCGCGCGGCGAGAAGCTCGGCCCGCTGGCCGGCGTCCCCCTCGCGCTCAAGGACATCTTCACCACCGAGGGCGTGCCCACGACCGTCGGCTCGAAGATCCTCGAAGGCTGGATCCCGCCGTACGACGCGACGCTCACCAAGCGGCTGAAGGCCGCCGACGTCGTCATCCTCGGCAAGACCAACATGGACGAGTTCGCCATGGGGTCCTCCACCGAGAACAGCGCCTACGGGCCGACCGGCAACCCCTGGGACCTCACCCGGATCCCCGGCGGCTCCGGCGGCGGCTCCTCCGCCGCGCTCGCCGCCTACCAGGCGCCCCTGGCCATCGGCACCGACACCGGCGGCTCCATCCGCCAGCCGGCCTCCGTCACCGGCACGGTCGGCGTGAAGCCGACGTACGGCGCGGTCTCCCGGTACGGCATGGTCGCCTTCTCCTCCTCCCTGGACCAGGGCGGCCCCTGCGCCCGTACGGTCCTGGACGCGGCCCTCCTGCACGAGGTGATCGCCGGACACGACCCGATGGACTCCACCTCCATCGACGCCCCGGTCCCGCCGGTCGTCGAGGCCGCCCGCAACGGCAGCGTCCAGGGCATGCGCGTCGGCGTCGTCAAGCAGTTCCGCGGCGAGGGCTACCAGGCCGGCGTCATCCAGCGCTTCGACGAGTCCGTCGAGCTGCTCAAGGAGCTGGGCGCCGAGATCGTCGAGCTGGACTGCCCGTCCTTCGACCTCGCCCTGTCGGCGTACTACCTGATCGCGCCGTCCGAGTGCTCCTCCAACCTCGCCCGCTTCGACGGCCTGCGCTACGGCCTGCGGACCGGCGACGACGGCTCGCACTCCGCCGAGGAGGTCACCTCCCTCACCCGCGAGGCCGGCTTCGGCCCCGAGGTGAAGCGGCGCATCATGCTCGGCACGTACGCCCTCTCCAGCGGCTACTACGACGCCTACTACGGCTCCGCGCAGAAGGTCCGCACGCTCATCACGCGCGACTTCGAGAAGGCGTTCGAGCAGGTCGACGTGATCGTCTCCCCGACCACGCCCACCACCGCCTTCCCGATCGGCGAGCGCGCCGACGACCCGATGGCGATGTACCTCGCCGACCTGTGCACCATCCCGACCAACCTGGCGGGCAACGCGGCCATGTCCCTGCCCTGCGGCCTCGCCCCGGAGGACAACCTCCCGGTCGGCCTGCAGATCATCGCCCCGGCCCTCAAGGACGACCGGCTCTACCAGGTGGGTGCCGCCGTCGAGGCCGCCTTCGTGGAAAAGTGGGGCCACCCGCTGCTGGAGGAGGCACCGTCGCTGTGAGCAAGACACTGTCGAAGGCCAAGGGCTTCAAGAAGTCCAAGTCCGGCCTCTACCTGTCCATGGCCACCACCGCGTTCGGTGCGGTCAGCGTCGCCAAGCAGGCCAAGCTGGCCCGCACCGAGAGCGACACGCTGCGCCTGATCGACGCGGCCGTGTCCGCCGCCGCCATCGTCACCGGCCTCGCCATCCTCTACCGCGAGCTGAAGCGGCTGGGCGACGACGACGTCCTGCTGGGCTGAGAGGGAAGTTTCACCGTGACCACCACGACCGACCTGGTGTCGTACGAGGACGCGCTGGCGTCGTACGACCCCGTCATGGGCCTTGAGGTCCATGTCGAACTCGGCACCCGCACGAAGATGTTCTGCGGCTGTTCGACCGCGCTCGGCGCCGACCCGAACACCCAGACCTGCCCCGTCTGCCTCGGCATGCCCGGCGCGCTCCCGGTCGTCAACGCGACCGGCGTCGAGTCGGCGATCAAGATCGGTCTCGCGCTGAACTGCGAGATCGCCGAGTGGTGCCGCTTCGCCCGGAAGAACTACTTCTATCCGGACATGCCGAAGAACTTCCAGACCTCCCAGTACGACGAGCCGATCGCCTTCGACGGCTACCTCGACGTACAGCTGGAGGACGGCGAGACCTTCCGCGTCCAGATCGAGCGCGCCCACATGGAGGAGGACACCGGCAAGTCGACGCACGTCGGCGGCGCCACGGGCCGTATCCACGGCGCGTCCCACTCCCTGCTGGACTACAACCGCGCCGGCATCCCGCTCATCGAGATCGTCACCAAGCCGATCGAGGGCGCCGGCGAGCGCGCCCCCGAGGTCGCCAAGGCGTACGTCCGTGAGCTGCGCGAGGTCATCCGCGCCCTCGGCGTGTCCGAGGCCCGCATGGAGATGGGCCAGATGCGCTGCGACGTCAACCTGTCGCTGCGCCCGAACGGCACCGAGAAGTTCGGCACCCGCTCCGAGACGAAGAACGTCAACTCACTGCGGTCCGTGGAGCGCGCGGCCCGCTTCGAGATCCAGCGGCACGCGGCCGTGCTGTCCTCCGGCGGCACGATCATCCAGGAGACCCGCCACTTCCACGAGGACACCGGGTCGACGACCTCGGGCCGCGTGAAGGAGGAGGCCGAGGACTACCGGTACTTCCCTGAGCCCGACCTCGTCCCGGTGGCGCCGTCCCGCGCGTGGGTCGAGGAGATCCGCGCGGCCCTGCCGGAACCGCCGCTGGCCCGCCGTACCCGGCTGCTCGCCGAGTGGGGCATCTCCGCCACCGACATGCAGGCGATCCTGAACGCCGGCGCGCTGGACCCGATCGTCGCCACCATCGACGCCGGTGCCGACGCGGCCTCCGCCCGCAAGTGGTGGATGGGCGAACTGGCACGCAGCGCCAACGAGTCGGGCAAGGCCCTGGACGAGCTGGGGATCACCCCGGCCCAGGTCGCCCGGGTCACCGAGCTGGTCGTCAAGGGTGACCTGAACGACAAGCTGGCCCGTCAGGTCATCGAGGGCGTCCTCGCGGGCGAGGGCACCCCGGACGAGGTCGTCGACAAGCGCGGCCTGAAGGTCGTCTCCGACGAGGGCGCGCTCACCACCGCCGTCGAGGAGGCCATCGCCGGCAACCCGGGCATCGCCGACAAGATCCGCGGCGGCAAGGTCGCCGCCGTCGGCGCCCTGGTCGGCGCGGTCATGAAGGCGACCCGCGGCCAGGCCGACGCGGCCCGCGTGAAGGAACTCATCCTGGAGAAGCTGGGCGTCTCCGAGGGCTGAGCCCGCATGACGTCCGGATGACCCACCAGGGGGGACGTGCCGAGCCCGGCACGTCCCCCCTCGGCGTTCCCCCGGACCCCGGACCCGCTACGCTCCCGCGCCATGAGTGGACGTACCCCTTCCGGCCTCGAACCCGCCATAGCCGAGCGGCCGGAGGACCCGGCCGAGGCGCAGGTCCCCGCCGCCGGGCGCGCGGACGAGGAGAGCGACGACGAAGCCGGCGAGATCACCGACGCCCGCCGGGCCCGGTGGACCGCCGCCGGCGCCGGAGGCCTGCTCTGCCTCGCCGGACTCGCCGCCGCGCTGCTGCGGGCCACCGGCTCCGACCCCGCCCTCGTACCGGCCGCCTACGCCCTCGGAGCCGCCGTCTGCGCGTGCGCCGCGGTCCTCGGCGCCCGGGGCCGTACCCGCAGGGCGCTGTGGCTGCTGATCGCCGGGACCATGATCATGGCGCTCGGCGACCAGTTCGACTGAGGGCGCCGGGCACGCCGCAAGTGAGCCCCGGGGCGACAGAGTTCGGGGAACTGTCCTGTGACGTCCCTCGCACTCTTGTGAATAAGCCCACGAATACGGCAAACGATCACTTTCGCCTGCAAGAGTGTGTCTGCTTGCTCATGCGTTCTTTGCGGGTTGTTCAGTTTATGGATGACTGTTCCCGGTCAAAGATCCACAAATCGGCTTCTGGGAGCACGTCCGGTGGCAGCCCTCGCGCGTTGGTGTGTCCGGCATCGTCTCATGACGGTTCTGCTGTGGCTCGTCGCCTTCGGTGGCGTCACCGCGGCCGCCACGCTGGCGGGTTCGGCGTACTCGAACGACTACGGTGTCCCCGGCACCGAGTCCGGCCGGGCGAACCAGCTGCTCATGCAGGGCTTCCCCGACCTCGGCGGGGACGGCGACACCATCGTCTGGCACACCGGCTCGGGCACCGTCCGCGCGGCCGACGTCGAACAGACCATGACCCGCACCCTCGACGACATCGCCGAACTGCCGGGCGTGGCCACCGTGTCCGGGCCGTACGGCAGCCAGGGCGCCCACCGGATCAGCCCCGACAGCCACACGGCGTACGCCACCGTCACCTTCACCCAGCAGGCGGAGGACATCCCCACGTCCGAGGCCGAGGCCGTCGTACGCACCGCCAAGGCCGCCGAGGACGACGGGCTGCGGGTGGAACTGGGCGGCACCGCCGTCGGGTCCACCGAGTCCCCCCGCGGGCACACCGCCGAGGTGGTCGGCGTCGCGGTCGCCGCCGTCGTGCTGTTCCTCGCCTTCGGCTCGCTCGCCGCGTCCCTGCTGCCCATCGCCACCGCGCTGGTCGGCGTCGGCACCGCCTACGCCGGGATCGGCCTGCTCGGGCACGCCATGACGGTCGCCGACTTCGCGCCCATGCTCGGCATGCTGATCGGGCTCGGCGTGGGCATCGACTACGCGCTGTTCATAGTGACCAGACACCGGCGCGGGCTGAAACGCGGCCTGAGCGTCACCGAGGCCGCCACGAACGCCGTCGCCACCACCGGGCGGGCGGTGGTCTTCGCGGGCGCGACCGTGTGCATCGCCCTGCTCGGGATGCTCATACTGCGCCTGAGCTTCCTCAACGGCGTCGCGGTCGCCGCCTGTCTGACGGTCGTCCTCACCGTCGCCGCGGCCGTGACCCTGCTGCCCGCGCTGCTGTCGTGGATCGGTCCGCGCGCCCTCAGCCGGCGCGAGCGGCGCCGGCTCGCCGAGCACGGCCCGCAGCTCGAACTGCCCACCGGGCTCGCCGCCCGCTGGTCGGCGTTCGTCGAGCGTCACCCCAAACTGCTCGGCTCCCTCGCCGTCGCGGTCATCGCGGTGCTGGCCGTGCCGACCTTCTCCCTGCACCTGGGCACCTCAGACCAGGGCAACGACCCGAAGACGTCCACCACCCGCCAGGCCTACGACCTCCTCGCACAGGGGTTCGGTCCGGGAGTGAACGGTCCGCTGACACTGGTGACGCGCGTAGATGGCGCCGGTGACAAGCTCGCCCTCGACAACCTCGACACCACCCTGCGCGACACCCCGGGCGTCTCCTCGGTCAGCCCCGTCGCCTACGACACCGGCGGCGACACCGCCTACCTCGTCGTCGTCCCGGACTCCGCCCCGCAGTCACGGCAGACCAGCGACCTCGTCGACCGGCTGCGCACCGAGGTCCTCCCGCGCGCCCAGCTCGGCACCTCCCTGGACGTGCACGTCGGAGGGGTCACCGCGAGCTACGACGACTTCGCGGCCGTGATCGTCGGCAAACTGCCGCTCTTCGTCGGCGTGGTCATCGGCCTCGGCTGCGTGCTGCTGCTGATCGCCTTCCGGTCGCTCGGCATCCCGCTGAAGGCCGCCGTGATGAACATCGCCGCCGTCGCCGCCGCCTTCGGCATCGTCGTCGCCGTGTTCCAGTGGGGCTGGGGCAGCGAACTCCTCGGCCTCGGCCGCGCCGGCCCGATCGAGCCGTTCCTGCCCGTGATCATGGTCTCGGTGCTCTTCGGGCTCTCCATGGACTACCAGGTCTTCCTGGTCAGCCGGATGTACGAGGAGTGGCTGGAGACCGGTGACAACCGGCGTGCCGTGCGCGTGGGCCTCGCCGAGACCAGCCGCGTGATCAACTCCGCCGCGGTCATCATGATCTCCGTCTTCCTCGCCTTCGTGCTCAGCGGCGACCGGGTGATCGCCATGTTCGGCATCGCGCTGGCCTCCGCCGTGGCCCTCGACGCGTTCGTGCTGCGCACCCTGCTCGTGCCGGCCCTGATGCACCTGCTCGGTTCCGCCAACTGGTGGCTGCCCCGCTGGATGGAGCGCCGCCTGCCGCGCATCAGCATCGAGCCGCCCGAGTGCCGTGCCGCCCATGAGAGGCTCGGCAAGGTCACGGTGGCGCGCATGCGGGAGGAGCAGCGGCACGATGTACGCGATATCCCTGGGTGACGACGGCGCGGAGCTACGGCTCCTGGAACCCTGGCACGCAGAGGAGTTCCTGGCGCACCTGGACCGGGGCCGGGAGTTCATCGGGCGGTTCATCCCGTTCGGCTCACAGGCCACGGACCTGGTCTCCGCCCGGGAGACCCTCCAGCGGTACGCCGGTCTGCGCGCCGCGGACAGCGCCTCCCACCACGGCATCTGGCTGGACGGAAAGCTCGTCGGTGGCGTCCTGACGCTGAACTTCGACGCCGAGCGGGGCAACTGCGAGGTCGGCTGCTGGCTGGAGCCCGCCGCGACCGGCCGAGGCCTGATCACCCGCGCCATGCGCGTCCTCATCGACTGGGCCGTGGAGGAACGCGGCATCCACCGCGTGGAGTGGCACGCCGCGTCCGGGAACCTGGCGAGCATCAACGTCGCCCGGCGCCTCGGCATGACCCGGGACGGGGTGATCCGCGAGAACCACCTCCACGGCGGTGTCCGGCACGACACCGAGATCTGGTCGGTGCTGGCGCCCGAGTGGCGTGAGGCACGCGCGCGTACCACACGGAACGTGCCCTCGACGGGCTGAGGAACCGCAGGTCCCAGGGGCCTTAGGTGATCCGTAAGTGCCTTACGGATCACCTAAGGCCCCTTATCCGTCCCCGGAGCCGGGCCGGCCGCCCGAAGATGCGGAACTCTCCCGATGTGGCCGGCCCCCCTGGGAGACGAAGGTGGAGGCATCGCGAAGCCGAGGCGAACGAAGCCGAGGCGGACGCGGAAAGCGAAGCCCACCTCTTCCGAAGGACCTGACATGTTCGAGTTCGAACTGCACGAGATGCGTTCCGCCGAGCTGCGCCGCGCGGCGCGGGAGGAAAGCCTGGCACGCGAGGCCGTACGGTCGCGGCGCGCCGCCCGCCGCGCCGAGGCGGCCGGCCGGGACGGGACGCACGCCGAGAGCCATGGCGATACCGACCGGCCACGCCGGCTACGGCTCCCGCGCACCGCGTGAGCGCCGGACGGACGACGGGCGGCCGCACGGGGGTCGGTCGCCCGAGGTCCCGGGGTCGTACGACTCTCCCCGAGAGTCGTACGACCCTTCCGGCCGTTCGTACGACCATCGCACCGGACCTGTGGAAAACCGCTGCCACACCGGCCGGACCTCGTGCGATGCTCGGGCCCGTGGAAACCAGGTCCGTGAGTCCCGTGTTCGTCGGCCGTACCGGCGAACTGGGCGCGCTGAACGACGCGCTCGCCCGTGCCGCCGCGGGGGAGCCGCAGGCGCTGCTGCTGGGCGGGGAGGCCGGCGTCGGCAAGACCCGCCTCGTGGAGGAGTTCGCCACCGCGGCCTGCCGCGCGAAGGCGGTCGTCGCCGTCGGCGGCTGCGTGGAGATCGGCGCCGACGGGCTGCCCTTCGCCCCCTTCTCCACCGCGCTGCGCGCCCTGCGGCACTCGCTGCCCGAGGAGTTCACCGCCGCCGCCACCGGCCAGGAGGAGGAACTCGCCCGGCTGCTGCCCGACCTGGGCGAGGCCACCTCCAGCCGCCACGACGAACAGGGCATGGCCCGCCTGTTCGAGCTCACCGCCCGGCTGCTGGAGCGGGTGGCCGCCGAGCACACCGTCGTCCTCGCCCTGGAAGACCTGCACTGGGCCGACGCCTCCACCCGCCACCTCCTCGCCTACCTCTTCCGCACCCTGCGCACTGGCCGCCTCCTCGTCCTCGCCACCTACCGCTCGGACGACATCCACCGCCGCCACCCCCTGCGCCCCCTCCTCGCCGAACTCGACCGGCTGCGCACCATCCGCCGCCTCGAACTGGAGCGCTTCACCCGCGACGAGGTCGGCCGGCAGATCGCCGGGATCCTCGCCGCCGAGCCCGACCCCGCCCAGGTCGACGACATCTTCGAACGCTCCGACGGCAACGCCTTCTTCGTCGAGGAACTCGCCGTAGCCGCCTGCGAGGGCTGCCGCACCGGCCTCACCGACTCCCTGCGCGACCTGCTCCTGGTCCGGGTCGAGGCACTGTCCGAGAGCGCCCAGCGCGTCGTCCGGATCGTCGCCGAGGGCGGCTCCACCGTGGAGTACCCGCTCATCGCCGCCGTCGCCGGCCTCACCGAGGACGACCTCCTCGAAGCCCTGCGGGCCGCCGTCGGAGCCAACATCCTCACCGTCGCCCCGGCCGGCGACGGCTACCGCTTCCGGCACTCCCTGGTCCGCGAGGCCGTCGCCGACGACCTGCTGCCCGGCGAACGCTCCCGCCTCAACCGCCGCTACGCCGAGGCCCTCCAGGCCGACCCGGCGCTCGTTCCGGCCGACGCGCGCGTGATGCGCCTGGCCACCTACTGGTACCACGCGCACGACCCCGCCAAGGCCCTGCCCGCCGTGCTCGACGCCTCCGTCGTGGCCCGCCGCCGGCACGCCTACACCGAACAACTCCGGCTGCTGGAACGGGCGATGGAGCTGTGGGACAGCGCCCCCGACGAGGTCCGCTCCGCCCTGCGCCCCGTCGACTACACCGAGGTCTATCCTCCCTGCGGCTGCGACCCGGCCACCATGCCGCTGGACTACCTGGACATCATGGCGGAGGCCGCCGTCGCCGGGCGGCTCGGCGGCGAACGCGAACGCGCCCTGAAGATCACCAAGCGGGCGCTGCGGCTGCTGGAGGACGACGGCGACCCCCTGCGCGCCGCCTGGTTCGGCGTCCAGCGCTCCCGCCTGGTCCAGGCCCTGGCCCGCGGCGACGGCTGGCGGGAACTGGCCACCGCCCAGGACCTCGTGCGCGGCCTGCCACCGTCCGAGGTGCACGCCGAGGTCCTCGCCAACGTCGCCAACTGGTCCATGCTGCGCCGCCCCGGCCCCGACGCCTTCGCCGCAGCCGAACGGGCCGTGCGGTACGCGCGCATGGTCGGCGCCCGCGCGACCGAGCTGAACGCCCGGCTCACCCTCGGCGGACTCACCGTCGAGGCGGGCGACATCGAGGCCGGCCTCGCCGAGCTGGGTCTGGTCAAGGAGCACGCGCTGGCGGAGGGCGTGGCCCACGTGGCGGGCCGCGCCTACGTCAACCTGCCCTCCGTGCTGCAGGGCCTCGGCCGTGACCGGGAGGCCGTGCCGGTCCTGCGCGAGGGCCTCTCCTTCACGCGCGCCCACGGCCTGCTGGCCGACGAGGCCTGGGTGTGGGGCAACCTCTCCGAGGCGCTGTACTCGCTCGGCGAGTGGGAGGAGGCCGCCGAAGCCGCCGCTCACGCGATGCGGGTCGGCCACAGCGCCAAACCCCAGGGCGCCGGCGCGATGCGCCTGGCCCATCTCGCCCTGGCCCGCGGCGACATCGCCGAGTCCGCCCGCCAGCTCGCCACCGCCCGCACCCACTACGGCACCCACGACCCGATGCCCCAGCAGGCGCTGCCGCTGGCCCGGCTCGCCGTCGGCGTCGCGGCCGCGGAAGGCCGGCTCCCCGACGCCCGCGCCGAACTGGCCGCCGCCCTGGAGGCCGGCTTCCCGCCCGGCACCCAGCGGTACGGCTGGCCGCTGCTGCTGGCCGCCGCCACCGCCGAGGCCGACGCCCGCGCCCTGCCCGCCGCCGGCGCCGGCCGGGCGGAAACCCTGGAGCGCGTCGCCGGGGCCGCCCGGACCCTCACCACCGGCGTGCCCCTCTGGCAGGCCTACGACCGCTGGACCCGCGCCGAACTCCTGCGGGCCGAGGCAGCCGACTCCGCCGACACCTGGTCACCCGTGGTCAGCGCCTTCGAATGCCTGGACCGCCCCTACGACCTCGCCCGCGTCCGGCACCGCCTCGCCCAGGCCCTGCTCACCGAGGGCGGCGACGACGAGCGCGACCGGGCCGTGGAACTGCTCCGGCTGGCCGGAGCGGTCGCCGGCCACCTCGGCGCCCGCCCCCTCGCCGAGGCGGTCACCCGTCTCGCCCAGCGGGCCCGCCTCCCCCTGACCCCGGCCCCGCGCCGGACCCCGGCCCCCGCCGACCCGGCCGAGGCGCTGGGCCTCACCAGCCGGGAACGCGACGTCCTCCGCCTGGTCTCGGCCGGCCGCACCAACCGCCAGATAGCCGAGGAACTCTTCATCTCCCCGAAGACGGCCAGCGTGCACGTCTCCAACATCCTCGCCAAGCTCGGCGTCTCCGGCCGCGGCGAGGCCGCGGCCACGGCCCACCGGCTGGGACTGTTCCCCGAGGAGGCCGAAGACCGCATGGTCGCGGGATAATGGCCCCGGAGCCCAGGTCGGGGAGGAGCCGTGTTGTACCAGATCGAGTTCACGGAGCGCGCCGCCGCACAGCGGGACGCGCTCCCGGAGGACCGGCGCAAGCTGCTGGAGCGCGGGCTGCACAAGCTCGCCGAGGACCCGTTCACGCCGGTGTCGCAGGCGATCAGCGGCGAGGACATCCGCGTGGTGTCCGTCGCGCCCGGACTGACGGTCGACTACATGGTGCACCGAGCCTTCCTGATCCTGGTCTCCGTGGCGATTCTCGACCGGTCGCTGATAGACGAGGAGTGAGCCCCGGTGCACCACCCGGAGGGAGTGCGGTGTTCAACGTCTTCGAGGAACTGTTCGCGCCCGGCCGCAAGCACACGAGGGACGAGGAGAAACGCCTGGAGCTGACCCGGGAGGACATAGGCGACAACGACCCCGGCCGCGGCCCGATAGACCTCGCGTCCGGAAAGGTCGTCGTCCGCCCGTCGGCCCCGGAGCCCGCCGAGGAGTGAGCGGGCGGGGTCAGGGCTCATCCGCATCATGCGGCATACGCGAGGCCCGGCACGTCCATCTGCCGCGTTGCCGACCCCCGCGTCCGCCCCCCTCCTCCGCCTTGCGGGCGCCCGCGCCCAAGCCGCGCACCCCGCACCGACGAGGCACCGGCGACGTTCTCCGGCCTGATCCGCCGACCTGATCCGCTGACCTGATCCGCTGACCTGATCCGCCGGCCTGTTCCGCCGGACCGGCCTAGCGGACCCTCACCTCCAGGATGCGGTCGTCGCCCTTCTTCGGGGTGCCGCGGCCGTCCGTGTTGCTGGTGGTGAGCCAGATCGTGTCGCCGCCCGCCGCGGCCACCGTGCGCAGCCGGCCGTACTTCCCGGTCAGGAACGCCTGCGGGGCCGCCGAGGCCTTCGTGCCGTTCAAGGGGATGCGCCACAGGCGCTCGCCCTTCAGGCCGGCCATCCAGATGACGCCGTCGACGTAGGCGATGCCGCTGGGCGAGGCGTCGTCGGTGTGCCACTGGGCGATCGGGTTCTGGAACGCGGGGTCGCTCGACCTGCCCTCGGCGTCGGGCCACCCGTAGTTGCCGCCCGGCTTGATCGCGTTCAGCTCGTCCCAGGTGTCCTGCCCGAACTCCGAGGCGAACAACCGCTGTTTGTCGTCCCAGGCCAACCCCTGCACGTTGCGGTGGCCGTAGGAGTACACGACCGACCCCGGGAACGGGTTGCCGGGCGCCGGCTCGCCCTCCGGGGTCATCCGGAGGATCTTGCCGCCCAGCGACTTCTTGTCCTGGGCCAGCCCCCGCTCACCGCTCTCGCCGGTGCCCGCGTACAGCATCTTGTCGGGACCGAACGCGATCCGCCCCCCGTTGTGGATGACGCCCTTGGGGATCCCCCGGAATATCGTGTCGGGGGCGCCCAGTTGCTCACCGGCCGGCTTCTTCTCGTCGTACAGCACCCGCACGATGCGGTTGTCCGAGGCCGACGTGAAGTAGGCGTAGATCATGTGGTCCGAGGCGTAGTCGGGGGAGAGAGCGATGCCCAGCAGGCCGCCCTCGCCCTCCGGGGACACCCCGGACACCTGGCCCAGCACGGTCTTCTTGCCGGTCTTCTCGTCGACCCGGACGATCGTCCCGTCGTCCCGGGAGGACACCAGCAGATCACCGCCCGGCAGCGGGGCCAGACCCCACGGCGTCGTCAGGCCCTCCGCGACCGTGCGCAGGACCTTCACCGACCCCTTGGCGGGCGGGGTCGACTCGCTCGGCGACGGGGAGGGGGACGCCGTGGACGCCGTACCCCCCGAAGCCGCACCCGAAGCCGTGCCCCCGCCGCCCGGCGGTCCTCCGCCGTCGGAGGAGCAGCCGGCCGTCAGCAGGAGCGCGGCAGCGGCCAGCACGGCCGACACAGCTCGTCGTTGCACGATCATGGTCCCCTTCGCCCTCGGCACGAAAGCTCTGACGCAACAGGAGGGCCGCGAGGTTCGCCCCTCAGTCCCAGGATCCCCGTGCGACCGGCAACCCCGCCACCTCCGCCAGATCCTCCGGCGTCAGCCGCAGCGACGCCGCCGCCGCGTTCTCCGCGGGCCGCTGCTCCCGCCTGGCCCCGGGCAGCGCGATCACCTGCCGGCCCTGTGCGAGCACCCAGGCCAGGGCCACCTGCGCCGGCGTGACGTGCTCGCCGTGGCGGCGCGCGATCCGGCGCAGACCGGCCACGATCGGCTGGTTCGCCGCCATCATCTCCGCCGTGAACCGGGGATGCCGGGCGCGCAGGTCGTCCGGCTTGAAGCCCTCACCCGGGGTGAGCGTGCCGGTCAGGAAGCCGTTGCCCAGCGGCATCGCAGCCAGGAAGCCCACCCCGCGCGCCGCACACCACGGCAGCAGCACCTCCAGCGCCTGCGGCGACCACACCGACAGCTCCGCCTCCACCGCGCTCACCGGGAACACCTGCTGCACCCGCCGGAGCTGGTCCAGCGTGTGGTCGTACAGCCGCGCGCCCGGCCGGCGGGCTCCGCGCGCCCCCACCGCGCACAGGCCCAGCGCCCGCACCTTCCCGGCCCGCACCAGGTCCGCCATCGCGCCCCACGTCTCCTCGACGGGGACCTCGGGGTCCGCGCGGTGCAGTTGGTAGAGGTCGATCACATCCGTCTGCAGGCGCCGCAGCGAGGCGTCGCAGGCCCGTCTCACATAGCCGGGGCGGCCGTTGGCCACGATGTGCTGCTCGCCCACCAGCAGCCCCGCCTTCGTCGATACGAAGGCGTCCGCGCGCCGCTCCTTCAGCACCCGCCCCAGCAACAGCTCGTTGGTGAACGGGCCGTACATGTCGGCCGTGTCGAGAAGGTCCGAGCCCGCGTCCAGTGCCCGGTGCACGGTCCTGAGCGACTCCTCACCCCGCCGCCCCGAACCGCCGTACCCCCAGCTCATCGGCATGCACCCGAGTCCGACGGCCCCCACCGCGAGCGAACCCGCGCCGATCGTCCTGCGCTCCACCTGCTCGTGAACCTCCCTCAGACCCCAGCCCGGCCCCCAACCTAACCTCCGCACACCTGTGCGCCTGACATAGCCTCCACGCATGAGCGCAGACGTATGGCTTCCCTTTCCGCCGGAGGAGATCGAGGGGCTGCCCGAGGGGCCCCGCTACCTGTTCTGGGACGGCGGTGACAACGGCGACCAGGAGTTCCCCGGCGACCCGGCGGCCTGCGTCTACTACGTGGTCCCCTACCTGAAGCGGCAGGCGGTCAAGGTGCGCCCGCTGGAGCGGCTGACCCACGTCAAGGTCATCCAGACGCTCAGCGCGGGCGTGGACGACATCACCGCCCGGCTGTCGTCCATCGTGCCCGGAGTCCAGCTGTGCAACGCGCGCGGCGTGCACGAGGCGAGCACCGCCGAACTGACCCTGGCCCTGATTCTCGCCTCCCTCAGGGGCATCCCGCAGTTCGTCCGGAACCAGGACCAGGGGCACTGGAAGAGCGGCTTCCACCCCGCCCTCGCCGACAAGTCCGCCCTCATCGTCGGCTACGGCGCGATCGGCGCCGCCATCGAGGACCGGCTCGCGCCCTTCGAGCTCGCGCGGGTGGCGCGCGTTGCGCGCTCTGAGCGCACCACGGCGCGCGGTCCGGTGCATCCACTCACCGAATTGCCCGCCCTGCTTCCGCACGCCGACATCGTGATCCTTTCCACGCCCTTGACGGAGGCCACGAAAGGCCTGGTCGACGCGGACTTCCTGAGCCGGATGAAGGACGGCGCGCTGCTGGTGAACGTGGCCCGCGGGGCCGTCGTCGACACCAAGGCGCTGCTCCCGGAGCTGGAGAGCGGCCGGCTCACCGCGGCCCTCGACGTCGTGGACCCCGAACCGCTGCCGTCCGGCCACCCCCTGTGGCAGGCGCCGGGCGTGCTCATCACCCCGCACGTGGGCGGCCCCACCTCGGCGTTCCTGCCCCGCGCCAAGCGGCTGCTCGTCGACCAGCTGACCCGCTTCGTGAACGGGGAACCCGTGCGGAACGTGATCCTCACGACCGGCACCGCACCGGGAACCACCGCCGGCTGACCCCGCCCGCGCCCGCCGCGCACCCCCGCCGCGCACCAGCGGCGCACACCCTCCGCGACCCCCCGGACGCGGTGCGTACCGGCATCCCCGCTACTCGTCACGGAGCGTAGAGAAGCTATGTCCCTGAGTGACGATCCTGGTGTATCGTCCCGACAAGGGCTGCGCCGCCCCACCTACGGCGCGGGGGATGGACATTTCAGATTTGTGAGGGGGGCGACGGACGATGCACGGCCTATGGACGAACGATCCGACGCGACGGAGCCGCCGACGGCGGCCCTGGCGCGCGACGGCGCGCAAACGCGGCCACCACGCCGGCCACCACACGCACACCCGGCACAGCCGGCACCGCAGGCACACCGGCCGCAGACGGCACGCCCACCGCGACCCGCGGGGCCGGGCGGCACGGACCGGGAGGCCCCGGTGAGTTCGCCGACCTCCGTGACCCCCACCCTCGACGGACGGCTGTGCGCGCAGCGCCCGTCGGGGCCGCCGCTGCCCCGGCCGCCCGCCGCCCCCCGCGGCTCCCGGCTGGCCCGCCAGCTGGTCCTCGCCCTGGTCTGCGCGACCTACGCCGTCGGGGCCGCGCTCGACTGGGGTTCGGGCGGACTCGCCCTGATCATGGGCGACTTCGGGCTGAGCGCCGCCGCCGGCACCGCCGCCGTGTCCTGCTTCCTCTACGCCCGCAGCCCCCGGGTCCGCTTCCGCCCCGCCTGGCTGCTGTTCGCCCTCTCCTCCACGATGGCCTCCCTCGGCAACGCGATCTGGGGGTGGTACGAGGTGGTGCTGGGCCGCAGCGTGCCCAGCCCGAGCTACGCCGACCTGTTCTTCCTGTGCTTCGCCCCGCCCGCCATCGTGGGCCTGCTGGTTCTCGCAAAGCGGCCCGTGACGAAGGCCGGCTGGATCTGCCTGGGCCTGGACGCCTGGCTGATCGGCGGCTCGCTGCTCACCCTGTCCTGGAGCCTCGCGCTCGCCCAGGCCGCCCGCTTCGACGGGCCGAGCGTCGCGCACACCGCGCTGTCCCTGGCGTACCCGCTGATGGACATCGCGCTCGTCAGCATGGTGCTCGCGCTGCACTTCCGCCGCACACCGGGCAACCGCACGGCGGTGAACACCGCCATCGGCGCGCTCGCCCTGACCGTGATGTGCGACGCCCTGTTCACCTCCCCCCTGCTGCACAGCAGTTACCACTCCGGCCAGCTCCTGGACGCCGGCTGGTTCGCCGGCTCGCTGCTGCTCGCCTACGCCCCCTGGGCCGCTCCCCGGCCCCAGGGCACCGCGCGGGACACCGAGCGGCACGTGCCGGACGGACACAGCCGCGTGGTCCACGAGCACGTGCCCGGCCAGCGGGGCGCCGCCGCCCACCACCACCCGCCCGCGCCGGCGCCCGGACCCGCGCCCCCTCCCGCGCCGGGAAGCGATCACAGCCGGTACCCGGCCGGCCGGCCGCTCACCGGCTCCCTCGCCGCGCTCACCCCGTACCTCGCCGCGGCCGTGTGCACCCTGGGCATCCTGTACAACGTCCTCAACGGCCGGCGCCCGGACCACGTGGTGCTGATCACCGCCGGCGCCGTCGTCCTCGCGCTCGTCATGCGCCAGGGCATCATGCTGCTCGACAACATCACCCTGACCCAGGAATTGGCGCAGAAGGAGAACCACTTCCGCTCCCTGGTGCAGGGCTCCAGCGATGTCATCATGATCGCCGCGCCCAGCGGCATCCTGCGCTACGTCTCCCCGGCCGCCGCCGGCGTCTACGGCCGCCCCGCCGAGGAGCTCGTGGGCACCGAACTGGCCGGCCTGATCCATCCTGAGGACCTGGGCTGCGTCGTGCACGAGGTGCGCCGCTTCCTCGCCGCCGGCCCCCAGGACGAGCCCACCACCCGGATCGAGTGCCGCTTCCGCTCCGGCCACGGCGGCTGGCTCAACGTCGAGTCCACCGTCAACCGCCACCACGGCGGCCTCATCTTCAACTGCCGGGACGTCACCGAACGCGTGCGCCTGCAGGCCCAGTTGCAGCACAACGCCGAGCACGACCCGCTCACCGACCTGCCCAACCGCGCCCTGTTCACGCGGCGCGTGCAGCAGGCCCTGTCCGGCCGCCGCTCCACCGACCGCGGCGCCGCCCTGAGCGGCACGGCCGTCCTCTTCATCGATCTGGACGGCTTCAAGGCCGTCAACGACACGATCGGGCACCAGGCCGGGGATGAACTGCTCGTCCAGGCCGCCCGCAGACTCCAGGACGCGGTCCGGCACGGGGACACCGCCTCCCGCCTCGGCGGCGACGAGTTCGCGGCCCTGATCGCCGGGGACGGCACCCGTGACCCTGCCGCCCGGGAGCGGAACATCCTGGAGCTCGCCGACCGCCTCAGGACGACCCTCTCCCAGCCCTACGCCATCGACGGCAACGATGTCCGGGTCAACGCCTCCATCGGCGTCGCCTTCGCCGAGGCCGGGCTCGGCGCGGGCGAACTGCTGCGCAACGCCGACCTGGCGATGTACCGGGCGAAGTCGGCCGGAAAGGGCCGGGTCGAGCTGTACCGGCCGCAGATGCAGCAGGACGTCGTCCGCAAGGCGGAGCTGGCCGGACGCCTGCGCGCCGCCCTGCACGACGGTGAGTTCGCGCTGCTGCACCAGCCTGTGGTGAGCCTGGACGACGGCCGGATCGCGTCGGTCTCCGCCCAGGCGCGCTGGCGCTCCTCCCAGGGGGTGTCGTTCACCCCGGCCGAGTTCCTGCGGGTCGCCGAGGACACCGACAAGACGGCCGAGCTGGACCGGTGGATCGTCCAGGAGGCCGTGGAGCAGGCCGCGGAGCGGGCCGCGGGCGGGCTCGTCGTCCCCGTGGCCGTCCGGATGAGCGCCCGGCGGCTGCTCGACCGTTCCATGCCGCTCGGCTCGGTGGAGGCGCTGCTGACCCGGCACGGCCTGCCGCCCGGCGCGCTCCTCGTCGAACTGACCGATACCGACCCCAGGGTCTCGCTGGACGAGCTGGAGCGGCGCCTGACCGCGCTGAGCCGGCTCGGCGTCCGGATCGCGCTGGACGGCTTCGGCAGCGGCTACGCGGCCGTCACGGCCCTCAGACGGCTCCCCGTGGACGTCCTCAAGCTCGACCGGGGACTCGTCGAGGGCATCGTCGAGTCCGCGCGGCTGCACAAGATCACCAGTGGGCTGCTCCGCATCGCCGGCGACCTCGGGCTGCAGTCGGTCGCCGAGGGTGTCGACCTCCCGGAGCAGGTCGTCGCCCTGCGCGGCATGGGCTGCACGCACGGGCAGGGCATGGCGTTCGCGGGGCCGCTGGACGAGTACCGGCTGCGCCGGGCGCTCGCCTCCGGCCACTACCCCGTGCCGCACGCGCCCGCCGAACCCGCGTTCGCCGGCGGGGGGTACGGCCCGGCCGCGCCCGGTGTGGCCGTGGGAAGCGTCGTGCCCGCGGGGCCCGGCGTACCCGCCATGCCCGCGGCCCCCGCCGTCCTCGCCGGTGGAGCCTCCCGACGCTCACATAATGAGACTCCCGTCCCACCTACTTGACACCGGGTGCGCGCCGGGGGGAGGGTCAGTGCCATGCGCACCCGAATTCTCGTACTTGGACAGCGCGTCGGCTGAGCTGGGACCCGCCGGAGGAGATCCGGAACTCCCAGCGACCCTCACCGGCGCGCTCCCCTCGCTTGCCTCCCGGCACGAGGGGTTTTTTGTTGCACCAGCGCCGGTGAACAGCAGACACCACGCAGTCGCACACCGCACAAACCTCGCAAAAACCCTCAGCATCGAGAAGAGAATGCCGATGACCGAGCAGGCCCCCGGGGCCCATCCGCAGCCGCGGCCCCGTTCCGGAGGACAGTCCGCCCCCGTCGAGCACGTGACGGGCGCCCAGTCCCTCATCCGCTCCCTCGAAGAGGTCGGCGCTGACACGGTATTCGGCATTCCCGGCGGAGCCATCCTCCCGGCGTACGACCCGCTGATGGACTCGACCAGGGTCCGCCACGTCCTCGTCCGACACGAGCAGGGCGCAGGCCACGCGGCCACCGGCTACGCGCAGGCCACCGGCAAGGTCGGCGTCTGCATGGCGACCTCCGGACCCGGCGCGACCAACCTGGTCACCCCGATCGCCGACGCCCAGATGGACTCCGTGCCCGTGGTCGCGATCACCGGCCAGGTCTCCTCCAGGGCGATCGGCACGGACGCCTTCCAGGAGGCGGACATCGTCGGCATCACCATGCCGATCACCAAGCACAACTTCCTCGTCACCAAGGCGGCGGACATCCCCCGGGTGATCGCGCAGGCGTTCCACATCGCCTCCACCGGCCGCCCCGGCACCGTCCTCGTCGACATCGCCAAGGACGCCCTCCAGGCGAAGACCACCTTCTCCTGGCCCCCGGTCATGGACCTGCCCGGCTACCGGCCCGTCACCAAGCCGCACGCCAAGCAGATCCGCGAGGCCGCCAAGCTGATCACCGCCGCCAAGCGCCCCGTCCTCTACGTCGGCGGCGGCGTCCTCAAGGCCGAGGCCACCGCCGAGCTGAAGGTCCTCGCCGAACTCACCGGAGCGCCCGTCACCACCACCCTGATGGGCCTCGGCGCCTTCCCCGACAGCCACCCGCTGCACGTGGGAATGCCGGGCATGCACGGTGCGGTCACCGCCGTCACCGCGCTGCAGAAGGCCGACCTCATCGTCGCCCTCGGCGCCCGCTTCGACGACCGCGTCACCGGCAAGCTGGACAGCTTCGCGCCGTACGCCAAGATCGTCCACGCCGACATCGACCCCGCCGAGATCGGCAAGAACCGCGCCGCCGACGTGCCGATCGTCGGCGACGCCCGCGAGGTCATCGCCGACCTGGTCCAGGCCGTGCAGAAGGAGCACAGCGAGGGCCACAAGGGCGACTACACCGCATGGTGGAGCGACCTCAGCCGCTGGCGCGACACCTACCCGCTCGGCTACGACAAGCCGGAGGACGGCTCCCTGTCCCCGCAGGCCGTCATCGAGCGGATCGGACAGCTCGCCCCCGAGGGCACGATCTTCGCGGCCGGCGTCGGCCAGCACCAGATGTGGGCCGCCCACTTCATCCAGTACGACAAGCCCGCCACCTGGCTCAACTCCGGCGGCCTCGGCACCATGGGCTACGCCGTCCCCGCCGCCATGGGCGCCAAGGCCGGACAGCCCGAGCGCACCGTCTGGGCCATCGACGGCGACGGCTGCTTCCAGATGACCAACCAGGAGCTCACCACCTGCGCCCTGAACAACATCCCGATCAAGGTCGCCGTCATCAACAACGGCGCCCTCGGGATGGTCCGCCAGTGGCAGACCCTGTTCTACAACCAGCGCTACTCCAACACCGTGCTGCACTCCGGCCCCGAGGACATCAACCCGGAGGCCAAGGGCACCCGCGTGCCGGACTTCGTCAAGCTGTCCGAGGCGATGGGCTGTGTCGGCCTGCGCTGCGAGCGCCCCGAGGACCTCGACAAGGTCATCGCGGAGGCCAACTCCATCAACGACCGCCCCGTCGTCATCGACTTCATCGTCCACGAGGACGCGATGGTCTGGCCGATGGTCGCCGCCGGCACCTCCAACGACGAGATCATGGCCGCCCGGGACGTCCGCCCCGACTTCGGCGACAACGAAGACGACTGAGCGAGGAAGACTTCAAGCCCATGTCCAAGCACACGCTCTCCGTCCTGGTGGAGAACACCCCGGGCATCCTCGCCCGGATCGCCGCCCTGTTCTCCCGCCGCGGCTTCAACATCGACTCGCTCGCCGTCGGCGTCACCGAACACCCCGACATCTCCCGCATCACCATCGTGGTGAGCGTCGAGGAGTTCCCGCTGGAGCAGGTCACCAAGCAGCTCAACAAGCTCGTCAACGTCCTGAAGATCGTGGAACTGGAGCCCGGCCAGGCCGTCCAGCGCGAACTCGTCCTGGTGAAGGTCCGCGCCGACAACGAGACCCGCTCCCAGATCGTCGAGATCGTCCAGCTGTTCCGCGCCAAGACCGTCGACGTCTCCCCGGACGCCGTCACGATCGAGGCCACCGGCGGCAGCGAGAAGCTCACCGCCATGCTCAAGATGCTGGAACCGTTCGGCATCAAGGAGCTGGTCCAGTCCGGCACGATCGCGATCGGCCGCGGCGGCCGCTCCATCACCGACCGCTCGCTGCGCGCCCTCGACCGATCGGCGTAAGGATGTCAACGGGCGGCCGTACGCGCGGCCGCCCGTATGCCGAGACCCGCAGTCTTCCGTCCCGCCCACCGTCATACGGTGGGACGCACCACCCGTACACAAGGAGAGAACCCAAAGTGGCCGAGCTGTTCTACGACGCTGACGCCGACCTGTCCATCATCCAGGGCCGCAAGGTCGCGGTCATCGGCTACGGCAGCCAGGGCCACGCCCACGCGCTGTCGCTGCGTGACTCTGGTGTCGACGTCCGGGTCGGTCTGCACGACGGCTCCAAGTCCAAGGCCAAGGCCGAGGAGCAGGGCCTGCGCGTGGTGAGCCCCTCCGAGGCCGCCGCCGAGGCCGACGTCATCATGATCCTCGTCCCGGACCCGATCCAGGCCCAGGTCTACGAGGAGCACATCAAGGACAACCTGAAGGACGGCGACGCCCTGTTCTTCGGTCACGGCCTGAACATCCGCTACGGCTTCATCAAGCCCCCGGCCGGCGTGGACGTCTGCATGGTCGCCCCGAAGGGCCCGGGGCACCTGGTCCGCCGCCAGTACGAGGAGGGCCGCGGCGTCCCCTGCATCGCCGCCGTCGAGCAGGACGCCTCCGGCAACGCCTTCGCGCTGGCCCTGTCGTACGCCAAGGGCATCGGCGGCACCCGCGCCGGCGTCATCAAGACGACCTTCACCGAGGAGACCGAGACCGACCTGTTCGGCGAGCAGGCCGTCCTCTGCGGTGGTACGGCCGCGCTGGTCAAGGCGGGCTTCGAGACCCTGACCGAGGCCGGCTACCAGCCGGAGATCGCCTACTTCGAGTGCCTGCACGAGCTGAAGCTGATCGTGGACCTCATGTACGAGGGCGGCCTGGAGAAGATGCGCTGGTCCATCTCCGAGACCGCCGAGTGGGGCGACTACGTCACCGGCCCGCGCATCATCACCGACGCCACCAAGGCCGAGATGAAGAAGGTCCTCGCCGAGATCCAGGACGGCACGTTCGCCAAGAACTGGATGGACGAGTACCACGGCGGCCTGAAGAAGTACAACGAGTACAAGCAGCAGGACTCCGAGCACCTGCTGGAGACCACCGGCAAGCAGCTCCGCAAGCTGATGAGCTGGGTCGACGAAGAGGCGTAAGCACCACGTCAGGGGGCCGGGGCAGACTGCTCCGGCCCCCTTCGTCCACCTGTTGTCCACCTCGTCCAGCCACGGACGAGTGATCCTTCCGCAGCGGCGCAAACCGTCGGCCGCGGCGCTACTAGACTGCTGAACAACAAACGCGTCAGGCCCACAGCGTCGTGCGTCTCCGCGGCTAGCCCCTCCACCGCCATCGGCCGTCGGGACGGCCGTCCGCACTGGACTTGTGAGGACTCACGTGAGCTCGAAACCCGTCGTACTCATCGCTGAAGAGCTGTCGCCCGCCACCGTCGACGCCCTGGGACCCGACTTCGAGATCCGGCACTGCAACGGTGCCGACCGGACCGAGCTGCTCCCCGCCATCGCCGACGTCGACGCGATCCTGATCCGGTCCGCCACCAAGGTCGACGCCGAGGCCATCGCCGCCGCGAAGAAGCTCAAGGTCGTCGCCCGCGCCGGTGTCGGCCTGGACAACGTGGACGTCTCCGCCTCCACCAAGGCCGGCGTGATGGTGGTCAACGCGCCCACCTCCAACATCGTCACCGCCGCAGAACTCGCCTGCGGCCTCCTGCTCGCCTCCGCCCGCAACATCCCGCAGGCCAACTCGGCCCTGAAGAACGGCGAGTGGAAGCGCAGCAAGTACACCGGCGTGGAGCTGGCCGAGAAGACCCTCGGCGTCGTCGGCCTCGGCCGCATCGGCGCGCTGGTCGCCCAGCGCATGTCGGCCTTCGGCATGAAGGTCGTCGCCTACGACCCCTACGTGCAGCCCGCGCGCGCCGCCCAGATGGGCGTGAAGGTCCTCTCGCTGGACGAGCTGCTGGAAGTCTCCGACTTCATCACCGTCCACCTGCCCAAGACCCCCGAGACCCTCGGCCTCATCGGTGACGAGGCGCTGCGCAAGGTCAAGCCGAGCGTCCGCATCGTCAACGCCGCGCGCGGCGGCATCGTCGACGAGGAGGCGCTGTACGCGGCGCTGAAGGAGGGCCGCGTCGCCGGCGCCGGCCTCGACGTGTACGCGAAGGAACCCTGCACCGACTCCCCGCTGTTCGAGCTGGACCAGGTCGTGTGCACCCCGCACCTCGGCGCGTCCACCGACGAGGCCCAGGAGAAGGCCGGCATCGCCGTCGCCCGCTCGGTGCGCCTCGCCCTCGCCGGCGAGCTGGTCCCGGACGCGGTGAACGTGCAGGGCGGAGTCATCGCCGAGGACGTCAAGCCCGGCCTGCCGCTCGCCGAGCGCCTCGGCCGCATCTTCACCGCGCTCGCCGGCGAGGTCGCGGTCCGCCTCGACGTCGAGGTGTACGGCGAGATCACCCAGCACGACGTCAAGGTGCTCGAACTGTCCGCGCTCAAGGGCGTGTTCGAGGACGTCGTCGACGAGACGGTGTCGTACGTCAACGCCCCCCTGTTCGCCCAGGAGCGCGGCGTCGAGGTCCGGCTGACCACCAGCTCCGAGTCGGCCGACCACCGCAACGTCGTCACCGTGCGCGGCACGCTCGGCACCGGCGAGGAGATCTCGGTCTCCGGCACGCTGGCCGGCCCGAAGCACGTCCAGAAGATCGTCGCCGTCGGCGAGTACGACGTCGACCTCGCCCTCGCCGACCACATGGTCGTCCTGCGCTACGAGGACCGCCCCGGTGTCGTCGGCACCGTCGGCCGCATCCTCGGCGAGGCGGGCATCAACATCGCCGGCATGCAGGTCGCCCGCGCGACGGTCGGCGGGGAGGCGCTGGCCGTCCTGACCGTCGACGACACGGTCGCGTCGGGTGTGCTGGGCGAGCTGGCCGCCGAGATCGGGGCGACCTCCGCCCGGTCGGTGAACCTGGTCTGAGTTCCCTCACGAGAGAACGCCGGGCGGGCTGACGAAGGTCAGCCCGCCCGGCGTTCTCTCGTGCCCGTGCCCTACTTGTCGTCGGTGACCTCGATCCGGCGCAGGCTCACCGCCGCTCCGCCCGCGGCCAGCGCCAGCAGCACCGCACCCGCGGTCGCCGCCCCCTGCATCCCGCTCGTGAACGCCTCCCGGGCCGTGGAGAGGAGGGACTCACCGGCCCGGCCGGGCAGGTGGGCCGCCGTCGTCAGGGCGCCGCCCAGTGTCTCCCGGGCCGGGGCGGGCGCCGAGGCCGGCATCCCGTGGCGGTAGAGGGCGGTTCCGACGGACCCCAGCACCGCCATGCCGAGCGCGCCGCCGAACTCCGTGGCGGTCTCCAGCAGGGAGGACGCCGTGCCCGCCCGCTCCACCGGGGCGGTGCTCATGGCGAGGTCGGTCAGCTGGGACATCACCATCACCACGCCGCAGGCGAGGATGCCGGCGGCGGCCAGGACCAGCCAGAGCGAGTCGGTGCCCGCGAAGGCGAGCAGCGCGTACCCCGCGGCGGTGACGGCGAAGCCGGCGGCCACCACATAGCCGCGGTTGGCGCCCCGCTGGACGAGGACGGTGGCCACCGGACCGGCGACGCCGATGAGTACCGACGGCAGCAGACTCCACAGCGCCGCCTGCAGCGGGCTCTTGCCGAGGACCGACTGCAGGTACTGCGTCGTGAAGATCGCCGAGCCCATCATGCCGAACGCGGAGACCAGGGTCAGCACCAGCGCCGGGGTGAAGCCGCGGCCCTTCAGCAGCGCCGGCGGGATCAGCGGGGAGGCGGCGGTGCGCTGCCGGTGCACGAACAGCGCCGCGAACAGCAGGCCGACGGTCACCGAGACGACGTACAGCGGGTGCCAGCCCTCGGAGGGGATCTCCTTCAGGCCGTAGATCACGGGCAGTACGGCGGCCATCGACAGCGGCACGCTCACCCAGTCGAACCGGCCGGGGTCGGCGCTGCGGGACTCCGGCAGCAGGACCGGGCCGAGGACCAGCAGGAGCAGCATCGCCGGCAGGTTGACCAGGAACACCGAGCCCCACCAGAAGTGCTCGACCAGGACGCCGCTCATCACCGAGCCGAGCGCGATGCCGCCCGTCATCACCCCGGACCACAGCCCGATCGCCTTCGCGCGCTGGCCGGGGTCGGTGAACATCGTGCGCAGCAGGGCCATCGTCGACGGCATCAGCGTGGCGCCGCCGATCCCGAGGACCGCGCGGGCCGCGATGAGGGTCCCGGCGCTGTCGGCGTAGGCCGCGAGCAGGGACGCCCCGCCGAAGGCCGCGGCGCCCATCAGGAGGAGCCTGCGGCGGCCGATCCGGTCGCCGAGCGAGCCCATCGTCATCAGCAGGCCGGCCAGGACGAAGCCGTAGATGTCGTAGATCCACAGCTGCTGGGTGCCGCTGGGGCGCAGGTCGGCGCTGATCGCCGGGGTCGCGAAGTACAGGACGGAGACGTCCATCGAGACCAGGAGCAGGGGAAGCATCAGCACACCGAGCGCGGTCCACTCACGCCGTCCGGCGCGGGTGGGGGTGGCGGTGGCGGGTGTGGCGCGTGCGGTGGTGGGTGTGCTCGGGGCGGTGCTCGTCGGGTTGGTCATGCCAAGGAATATACGAGCGTCTTAAACGCTTGTCTAGAACGAATGTATAGGCCACTCGTCTAAGACGCTCGTATGGATCGAGGGGTAGGCTGCGAGGCATGGGACACCGTGAGGATCTGCTCGACGGCGCGAAGCGCTGCCTGCTGGAGAAGGGGTTCGCGCGGACGACGGCGCGCGACATCGTGAAGGAGTCCGGCACCAACCTGGCCTCCATCGGCTACCACTACGGCTCCAAGGACGCGCTGCTCGCGCAGGCGTACGTGGCGCTGGTGGAGGAGATGTCCGAGGCGTTCGCCGGGGGAGCGGACGCGGGGCTCACCGCCGCGCCGGGCTCACTGGAGCGCTTCCGGCAGGTGTGGTCCAACGTTGTCACCACCATGCGCGAGCCCCACTCGATGTGGCGGCTCAGCGCGGAGATCGCCGTCATGGGCGACCAGTTGCCCGAGGTGCGGGACCATCTGGCGCGGGCCCAGCGGGAGGGGTCCCGCGGCTTCGTCGCCCTCATGACGGACACGCCCGAAGAGGACATCCCCGAGGACGTCGTCGACACGCTCGGCAGCTTCTACACGGTCCTGATGACCGGGCTGATCACGTTGTGGACGTTCGATCCGAAGACCGCCCCGGACGGCGAGGTCCTGACCGAGGGTCTGCGCCGGGTGGTGGAGGGGGTGGCCCGCGCATGACGTCGACCGTCGGAGTAGGGGTGCTGCTGATCGGCCCCGACGGACGCATCCTGATCGGCAGGCGGATCAAGCGCGGCGAGACGCCGACCTGGTGTCTCCCGGGTGGTCACGTGGAGCCGGGGGAGACGTTCGAGGAGGCCGCGCTGCGGGAGGTGGAGGAGGAGACCGGCATCCCCCGGGACCGGTTGCCCGAGATCCGCGCCTTCGCGGTGACCCTGCGCACGGACGTCCCCGACACCTCGGTCACGGGCTGCGTGGTGGCCCACACCGACGGCCCCCTCGAAGCGGCCCTCACCGAACCGGACGTCTTCGCCGAGTGGCGCTGGGTGCATCCGGAGACTCCGCCGACGCCCCTGTACCCGGCCACCGAGGCGTTGCTGGCGACCTGGCTCGGCGAGACGGCTCCGGCGGGGTGGACGGTGTACCCGGTACCGACGACCGTGCCGAGACGGGTTGGGTGAGTGCGCCGGCGTTGTGAGGTTGCCGTGGGGCCACCACCAGGAGCCCCCGGCCCCGTTCGCCTCCGGTGCCCTCCTCGGCCGGCCGGGGGAGGGCTCGTACCGGGTCCGACACGTCCACGACGAGGGCCCCCGACTCCAACTCGGCCAGCCGCAGCCACACGTCATGGCCAGGCACCTTTCCGTGCACCACCGCGTTGGCGACCAGTTCGGAGGTCACGAGTACGGCGTCCGCCACGTCCCCGGCCCAGCTCCAGAGCGTGAGGCGGCGCCGGACGTGCACCCGGGCGAGGGAGACGCTGCGAGCCGTCATGGGGTAACTCACCTGCCTCCAGAGGACACGGAGCGCGCCTGGTTCAAGTCCTCCTACAGCGACTCCGCCGGCCAGAACCGCATAGAAGCAACCCCTCTCCCCCCCCACCTGGCCGTCCGGGACTCCAAAAATCCCGGCGGACCCGCGCTCCTCGTCCCCTCCCGTGCCTGGGCGGCGTTCATCGCTCACGTCGTCGCCGGGTCGGGCTGGGCCGGGAGGTTGTAGCGCTCCTCGGTGAGGCCGATCAGGCCGGTGCCGCCGAGTCCCGCTCGCGATGCTCAGAGCCGGGCCACCTTGAGGGCCATGTGGAGGAGGAGGCGGTCTTCGCCGTCGTCGAGGTCGAGGCCGGTGAGCTGCTCGACCCGGGAGAGGCGGTAGTACAGGGTCTGCCGGTGGATGCCGAGCTCCGCTGCCGTGCGGCCTGCCTGGCCCGCGCAGTCCAGGTAGACCTCCGCCGTGCGGGCCAGCTCCCGGTGGGCGGGGGTGAGGAGGGGGGCGACCGCCGGGTCGTGGGCGGACTCCGGGGGGAGGGCCGTCAGGAGTCGGTACGGGCCGATTCGGGACCACTCGGCGACCGGGCCCAGCCTCGGCTCGGCCAGGGCCGCGCGTGCGGCCGCCGACGCCTCCTGCCAGGTGGCGCCCAGGTCGGCCAGGCCGGTCCGGGGCTCGCCGACGCCTGCGGCCGGGGCCCGTTCCGCCTCCCGCAGCAGGCGTGCGGCCGCCGTGAGGGCCGGGGTCGTCACGTCCGTGGTCCGGAGTCGTACCAGGGCCGCGAGGCTGTGCGCCGTCGCTCCCCACGGGACCGTGCACAGCGCCGTGGTGTGCGGGACCGTGCGCGGGGACGGGGCGTCGTCCGGGTCGGCTGAGGGCCAGGGGGCCACGCAGACCAGGGTGTGGGGGCCGTCCGCGCGGGGTCCGAGGGCGGTGCGGAACTCCGCCACCGCCATGTCCCGCTGCCAGCCCCGCTCGGCCGTCAGCACCGCCCGCAGTTCCCGGCTCAGGTCCGCCCCCGCCTGTGCCTCGTCCGCGAGCAGCGCACCGATCCGCCCGGTCACCCCCATGGCGTCGGCCAGCTGGGCGTCCGTCGGGCCGGGGTCGCTGTCCAGGAGCCAGACGTAGCCGAGGACGACCCCCCGGTGCCGTACCGGAAGGCAGATGCGGCCCCGGTACACGCCGGCCTCCGGCGTCGGCGGGATCCGTACCGGGCCCGTGGCGCGTGTGATGCCGAATCCCTCGAACCAGTGCCGCACGGCCGCCGTGGAGCGCCGGGTCAGGATCGAGCGGGTGCGGACCGGGTCCAGCGCCGAGGGGTCGAGGTCGCCCTCCGGGTCGTACCCGGCGAAGGCGATCAGCCCGAAGTCACGGTTCTCCAGGGTCGCCGGCACCCCCAGCAGCTCCGAGACCTCGTCCACCAGCTCCTGGTAATCGCCCCGGTAAGGCTCGCTCTTGGTCACAGTCGCCCCGGTGTCTCGGTGCTGGTCGCGGTCGGCAGGCGGCTCTTCTGCCGGGGGCCCGGGGGTCGCCCCCCGGAATGGCGCAGCGTCAGCCGCCACGAGCCCCATTCTTCCGCATCTCACGGCCGCCTTCATACATCTGTCTGAGATCCCGGGCGCGGATGCGTGACAGCTGTCGATGGCCCACGATCGGAGAGATCCATAGGTTTCACCGTGGTTCTCCGTGCCGTACCCGAATCGTGGGATGACGGCCGAATTGGTGCTTGTCTGTGGAGGTGCCCGTGCTGGGTCCCGTGATTCTCGCCGCGTCGCGCAGCGACCGGATGCGTCGCCTGATCTCGGCGGCCCCGGTGACCAAGCAGGTCGTCGACCGGTTCATCCCGGGCGAGTCCGTCGACGACATCGTGCCGATCGTCAGGGAGATGACGGCCAAGGGGCTCGAACTGACCATGGACGTGGTCGGCGAGGACATCACCACCCCCGAGCAGGCCGCCGCCGCCCGCGACGCCTACCTCGCGCTGATCGACCACCTCAAGGAGCTGGGGCTCGGCGAGAAGGTCGAGATGTCGGTCAAGCTCTCCATGTTCGGCCAGGCCCTCCCGTCTCCCACCACCGCCCTCAACCGAGGGCCCTCCGGGCCCGCCCCCGCATTCCAGGGCGGGCACGAGCTGGCCCTCGCCAACGTCCGGCCGGTCGTCGAGGCCGCCGCGGCCATCGGTACGACCGTGACGCTGGACGCCGAGGACCACACCACCCTCGACTCGATGTTCGCCATCCACGAGGAGCTGCGGAAGACCCATCCGGAGACCGGCTGCGTCATCCAGGCCTACCTCTTCCGCACCGAGGCCGACGCCCGCCGCCTCGCCGCCGCCGGCAGCCGGGTGCGCCTGGTGAAGGGCGCCTACAAGGAGCCCGCCGAGGTCGCCCTCCAGCAGAAGCACGAGATCGACAAGGCGTACGTCCGTGTCCTGCGCATCCTGATGGAGGGCGAGGGCTACCCGATGATCGGGTCCCACGACCCGCGCCTGATCTCCATCGGCCAGGAACTGGCCCACCAGGCCGGACGCAAGCTCGACGAGTACGAGTTCCAGATGCTGTACGGCATCCGCAGTGACGAGCACCTGCGGCTGGCCGCCGAGGGCCACCGCATGCGCGTCTACACGGCCTACGGCACCGACTGGTACGGCTACTTCATGCGGCGCCTCGCCGAGAAGCCGGCCAACCTGCGGTTCTTCGTCCGCAGCATGCTCAGCAAGGGCTGAGCCCCCCCCGCACGCCCCAAGCCCCGACACCCGCTCACGTACAAGGAGTTCGGATCACATGGACGCTGTGACCCAGGTCCCCACCCCCGTCAACGAGCCGGTGCACGGCTATGCCCCCGGCTCGCCCGAGCGCGCCCGGCTGGAGGCCAAGCTCAAGGAGCTGGCCGAGAACCCGGTCGACCTGCCGATGACCATCGGCGGCGAGAAGCGGCTCGGTGGCGGCGAACCCTTCCAGGTGGTCCAGCCGCACAACCACAAGGCCGTCATCGGCACCCTGCGCAACGCCACGCAGGCCGACGCCCAGGACGCCATCGACGCGGCCCTCGCCGCCGCACCGGCCTGGCGTGCGATGGCCTTCGACGACCGCGCCGCGATCATCCTGCGCGCCGCCGAGCTGCTGGCCGGCCCGTGGCGCGAGACCATCGCCGCCTCCACCATGCTGGGCCAGTCCAAGACCGCCCAGCAGGCCGAGATCGACAGCCCCTGCGAGCTGGTCGACTTCTGGCGGTTCAACGTCCACTACGCCCGCCAGATCCTCGCCGAGCAGCCCCCGGCGAACTCCCCGGGCGTGTGGAACCGTCTGGACCACCGCCCGCTGGAGGGCTTCGTCTACGCGATCACGCCGTTCAACTTCAGCGCGATCGCCGCGAACCTGCCCACCGCGCCCGCCCTCATGGGCAACGTGGTGGTCTGGAAGCCGTCCCCGACGCAGACCCACGCCGCCGTGCTGCTGATGCGGCTGCTGGAGGAGGCCGGTCTGCCCAAGGGCGTCATCAACCTCGTCACCGGTGACGGCATCGAGGTATCCAAGGTCGCCCTGGAGCACCGGGACCTCGCAGGCATCCACTTCACCGGCTCGACCAAGACCTTCCAGTACCTGTGGAAGACGGTCGGCGCCAACATCGAGAAGTACCGCTCCTACCCGCGCCTGGTCGGCGAGACCGGCGGCAAGGACTTCCTCGTCGCCCACCCGAGCGCCGACCGCGCCGTGCTGAAGACCGCCCTCACCCGTGGTGCCTTCGAGTACCAGGGCCAGAAGTGCTCCGCCACCTCCCGCGCCTACGTCCCGGCCTCCATCTGGAACGCCGGCTTCAAGGAGGAGTTCGCCGCCGAGGTCGACTACCTCACCATGGGTGACGTCACCGACCTGTCGAACTTCATCGGCGCCGTCATCGACGAGCGGTCCTTCGCGAAGAACAAGGCCGCGATCGACCGCGCCAAGGAGGACCCGGCCTGCCGCATCGTCGCGGGCGGCTCCTACGACGACTCGGTCGGCTACTTCGTCCGCCCGACCGTCATCGAGTGCAGCGACCCGGAGAACGAGGTCTTCCGCACCGAGTACTTCGGCCCCATCCTCGCCGTCCACGTCTACGAGGACGACACGTACGACGAGATGCTGACCCAGATGGAGTCGGTCTCCGACTACGCCCTCACCGGCTCGGTCGTCGCGAACGACCGCGCGGCGGCGGCGTACACGATGGAGAAGCTGCGCTATGCGGCCGGCAACTTCTACATCAACGACAAGTCGACCGGCGCCGTGGTCGGCCAGCAGCCCTTCGGTGGCGGCCGTGCCTCCGGCACCAACGACAAGGCCGGCGCCCCGCAGAACCTGCTGCGCTGGACGCTGACCCGCGCCATCAAGGAGACGCTGGTCCCGCCGACCGACTACAGCTACCCCCACATGGGCTGACCGCAGGGCCCCCACCGACGCGGGCCGGGAAGCCAGACCCGAAACTGGCTTCCCGGCCCGTTGCCATGCCCGGACATGTTCATTGAAACCGCAGCTCAGGGGGGTGTGACCGAGGCGGCCGTCTCAGATAGTAGGAAGTCCGAGTAATTGTGCAGACAGGCGCGGCCTGCTCCCTTACTTTTGTAGGAGCCGAACGTCTCGCTCGATCCAGCGAATGGCGGTCGTGAGCCGGGCCCCGAGCAGGCAACCCCTGCGGCCTCGCGCTCCCCGCCCCTTCCGGCGACTCGTAACTTTCCGCACTCCGTGATTGCGAAGGAGTCGATCCCTCATGGCCGAGACGACCGTCCGCCGCCGAGTCCGCCACGTGTCCCGCACCAGCGAGTCCGACCGCAAGAACGCCGCCGCCGCCCTGCAGCGCGCCCTCGACCGCCGGGACAACGGCGGCGAGACCGGCCACTGAGCCGGCCGCCGGCCCGGACCACCGCGCCGGCAACGCGCCCCGTCCGAATGGCGGACGGGGCGTGTCATCACCTGGGACGAAGAGTAGGGTGCCCGCATGTCTCGCAGCATCAATCTCGCAGTGATCCCCGGTGACGGCATCGGCCAGGAGGTCGTGGCCGAGGGTCTGAAGGTCCTCTCCGCCGTCCTGCCGCAGGATGTGAAGCTGGAGACCAAGGAGTACGACTTCGGCGCCAAGCGGTACCACGCCACCGGTGAGACCCTCACCGACGCCGACCTCGACGCGCTCAAGCGGCACGACGCCATCCTGCTCGGCGCCATCGGCGACCCGTCGGTGCCGTCCGGCGTCCTGGAGCGCGGCTTCCTGCTCAAGCTCCGCTTCGCCTTCGACCACCACGTCAACCTGCGGCCGTCGAAGCTCCTGCCCGGCGTCGCCACCCCGCTCGCCGGTGAGCCGAGCATCGACTTCGTCGTCGTCCGCGAGGGCACCGAGGGCCCCTACACCGGCAACGGCGGCACCATCCGCAAGGGCACCGAGCACGAGGTGGCCACCGAGGTCTCCGTCAACACCGCCTTCGGCGTCGAGCGGGTCGTCCGGGACGCCTTCGCCCGCGCCCAGGCCCGCCCCCGCAAGAAGCTCGCGCTGATCCACAAGAACAACGTGCTGACCTTCGCCGGTCACCTGTGGACGAACGTCTTCAACAAGGTGGCCGCAGAGTTCCCCGAGGTCACCACCGAGTACATGCACGTCGACGCGGCGACCATCTACCTGGTCACCCAGCCCGAGCGGTTCGACGTCATCGTCACCGACAACCTCTTCGGCGACATCATCACCGACCTCGCCGCGGCCGTCTCCGGCGGCATCGGCGTCGCGGCCTCCGGCAACATCAACCCGGGCCGCGAGTTCCCGTCCATGTTCGAGCCCGTCCACGGCTCGGCCCCGGACATCGCCGGCCAGGGCAAGGCCGACCCCACGGCCACGGTCCTGTCCGTCGCCCTGCTGCTGCGCCACCTCGGTTACGACGCCGCGGCGGACCGGATCGACGAGGCGGTCACCGCCGACCTCACCGAGCGCGCCGGCGGCCTCGCCCGCGGCACCGCGCAGATCGGCGACGCGCTCGCCTCCCGAGTAGCCGGCTGACCCGGCGCTCCCCCCAAGCCGCCGGGTCGCAACCGCACCCGGCGGCTTCTCCTTGCCCGGCCCCGGGTGCCACCATCAACCTCGCAGGCCCTGCCGCCAAACTCCCGTCTGCCGCGCGACGCCATGCACGCTCCCCCAGCCTTCGGCCGGGAGGTGCCCCCACTCGCCGCACCGGGCCCTGACCCGAGTACGTCCAGTACGAGGGTCTGGGGCCGGCACTCCCCCAGCCTCCGGCCGGGGGGACCCCCAGAGCACGCACCTGACGCCGCGCGGCCCGCCCTCCGGGCGAACGACGGGAGTTTGGCGGCAGGACCTGGGCCGCCGCCCCCCGGTTCCGTCCATCGCCTCCTCCGCGCGATAATCGAACGCGGAGCCGCGACATGAGGGAAAGCTCGGACGTCCTAGCACCGGCCGGAAACGACCGGTGCCGGGCATGAGCGCGGCCCGTCACTCCAACTGGTGAAGGACAACCACCCATGACGACGCCCACGATCGAGCTCAAGCCCTCCGCCAACCCGCTCGCCGCCGCGGAGCGCGAGGCGATCCTGGCCGGCCCCGGATTCGGCCGCCACTTCACCGACCACATGGTGACGATCAAGTGGACGGAGGGCCGCGGCTGGCACGACGGCCAGCTCGTGCCGTACGCGCCGATCCCGCTGGACCCCGCCACCAACGTCCTGCACTACGCCCAGGAGATCTTCGAGGGCCTGAAGGCCTACCGGCGCCCCGACGGCTCGGTCGCCACCTTCCGCCCCGACCAGAACGCCAAGCGCTTCCAGCGTTCCGCGCGTCGCCTGGCCATGCCGGAGCTACCCGTCGAGACGTTCATCGAGGCGTGCGACGCGCTCGTCCAGCAGGACAAGGACTGGGTGCCCGCGCACGGCGGCGAGGACTCCCTCTACCTGCGCCCCTTCATGATCGCCACCGAGGTCGGCCTCGGCGTGAAGCCCGCCAACGAGTACCTGTTCATCGTGATCGCCTCCCCGGCCGGCGCCTACTTCCCCGGCGGCGTGAAGCCGGTCTCCATCTGGGCCTCCGAGGACCGCGTCCGCGCCGTCCCCGGCGGCATGGGCGACGCCAAGACCGGCGGCAACTACGCGGCCTCCCTGCTCGCGCAGGCCGAGGCCGCCGCCAAGGGCTGCGACCAGGTCTGCTACCTCGACGCCGTGGAGCACAAGTGGGTCGAGGAACTCGGTGGCATGAACCTGTATTTCGTGTACGGCGACAAGATCGTCACGCCGAAGCTGTCCGGCTCGATCCTGGAGGGCGTCACCCGTGACTCCCTGCTGACCGTGGCCCGCGACCTCGGCTACGAGGCGGAGGAGGCCCGCGTCTCCATCGAGCAGTGGCAGGCCGACTCCGAGAACGGCACCCTGACCGAGGTGTTCGCCTGCGGGACGGCCGCGGTGATCACCCCGGTCGGCACGGTCAAGCGGGACGGGGCCGAGTGGAAGCAGTCGGGTGGGGAGCCCGGTGAGGTGACGATGCGGCTGCGTCAGGCTCTGCTGGACATCCAGCGGGGGATCACGGAGGACGCGCACGGCTGGATGCACCGTCTCGGCTGAGGGCTTAGCGGGGGACTGCCTCGGCCCGGTGACTCTCCGCGGGTCCATCGTGGCTGGTCGCGCAGTTCCCCGCGCCCCTTCGAGCGCGTTCAGTGAGCGTCAGTAGCGAATAGGTCGCTCCTCCCACCGCGCCCGACAGCAGGAAGCTGCAGTCCACTCCGCCTGTCAGGTGCAGCAAAGGGCCCTGGTAGGAGGGGAGGGAGACTCCCAGCAGGCCTACTCCCGCGCCGATCGCCCAGGATGTCGTCGCGCGGATGTTCCAGCCGGCGCGGTACCAGTAGGCGCCGCCTCGGGCGCGGCGGTTGAAGACCTGGAGGGCGTCGGCGTCGTAGACGCCCCGGCAGCGGGCGAAGCCGATGAGGGTGATGACCGCCCAGGGCGTGCCGATGGCGGTGAGCAGGAGCACGAAGGACGTCATCGCGGACTGCGCGTTCCAGGCGTAGTGGCCGACGAAGACGCAGACCGTGGCGACCAGGGCGACCGTGCAGGTGGCGCGGGCGCGGGAGGCGCGGGGCAGGATGGCGTCCAGGTCCAGGCCCATGGAGTACAGCATGAGGCCCGCGTTGCCGACCGAGCCTGCGGAGGCGGACAGCAGGAGCGGGATCAGGTACCAGGCGGGGGACGCGGCGACCAGCGGCCCCGCGTAGTCGGTGGCGGCGTGGGCCGCGTACGCCGTGAACGTGCCGAACAGCTGGGGCACCAGCAGGCCGAGGACCAGGCCGAGCCAGGTGGCGTGCAGGACGCGGCGGCCGGAGTTCCGGGCGGGGGAGATGTAGCGGGTGTAGTCGCCGAGCAGGGTGATGAAGGCGATGGGCCCGGACAGGCCGGCCGCGACGGCCGCGAGGAACCAGGTCGGCCAGAACCCGCCGAGGAGGTAGCCGCCCGCCCCCGGCAGCGCCGCGGTGGTGAAGTGCGGGGCGTAGGCGACGATCCCGAGGACCAGCAGGGCGGTCATGCCGATGCTCAGCAGCTTGGACATGGCGAGCAGCACCCGGTAGCCGTACACCGCGCCGGCGACGGTGGCGGCTGCGAGCACCGCGTAGACGATGCCGTACGACACTCCGTCCGCGGACAGGCCGAACAGCCGGCCGAGGACGCCGATCATCACGTCGCCGCCGATCCACACGGTCAGCGCGGTGTAGCCGAGGGCCAGCAGCAGGCCGACGATCGAGCCGACCAGCCGGCCCCGCACCCCGAACTGGGCGCCGGAGGACGTGGAGAGGTTGGTCGCGGTGCGCAGGGAGACCAGCGCGAGCGGGGCCGTGAACAGGGTGCCGACCACCGTGCCCGCCACGATCGAGGTGACGGACGCCCACCAGCCGAGTCCGAAGGACGGCGGCAGCCAGCCGAAGATGATCACGCCGAGGCAGAGGTTGGAGCCGAGCAGGATCGACACCAGGTCCCGGGGCCCGCTGGTGCGTTCCTCGTCCGGGATGGTGTCGACTCCGCGCTGTTCTATGGGCATGGCTGGGGTCTCCTTCGACGGCCGCCACTGACAGTTTGAGCGACGTTCAATGTGTCCTGAATCCTGCTCGCCGGTCAATGCTTCTGTTTCACGAACCTTAGGTTTAGAGTGATGCTCTAAGTTGGGGATGGCAAGGAGGTGCCGCGTCGTGAGACTCACCCCCACGGAACGTGACCGGCTGCTGCTCTTCGGAGCCGCCGAGCTGGCCCGGGCCCGCCGGGCCCGGGGCTTGCGGCTGAACGTGCCCGAGGCCACCGCGCTGATCGCGGACACCGTCTGCGAGGCGGCCCGGGACGGCCGGCGGCTCGCCGAGGCCATCGAGGCCGCCCGCTCGGTGCTCGGCCCCGAGGACGTGCTGCCCGGCGTCGCCGACGTCGTCACCGAGGTGATGGTCGAGGCCGTCTTCGACGACGGCTCCCGGCTCGCCGTGGTCTCCGACCCGATCGGCGGCGGGGCCCTCGGCGCGGACGGTCCGGGTGCGCTGCTGCCCGGCCCCGAGCACGCCGACCCCGCACCGGCGCTCCGGCTCACCGTCACCAACACCGCCACCGTGCCGGTCTCCGTGACCTCCCACTTCCACTTCTTCGAGGCCAACCCGCGCCTGGACTTCGTACGCGAGAGGGCCTACGGCATGCGGCTCGCCGTACCCGCCGGGTCCTCGGTGCGGTTCGGGCCGGGGGAGAGCGAGGAGGTCGGGCTCGTCCCGATCGGCGGCGACCGGATCGCGATCGGCTTCGCCGGACTGGTCGACGGACCGCTGGACGCGCCGGGCGCGAAGGACGAGGCACTGCGCAGGGCCGCCGCCTGCGGATACCTGGGCACGACGACGCCGGAAGGAGGCGAGGAGCGATGAGCCGATCCAAGGGACGCGAGGTGAGCCGGTCGATCCACGTCGACCCGCACGCCTACGCCGCCACCCACGGCCCCCGCGCCGGCGACCGCGTCCACCTCGGCGACTCCGGGCTGGTCATCCGCGTCGACGCCGACGCGCAGCAGTACGGCGACGAGTTCCTCGCCGGGTTCGGCAAGACCGCCCGTGACGGACTGCACCTCAAGGCCGCCGCCGTCCGCGACACCTGTGACGTCGTCATCAGCAACGTCGTCGTGATCGACGCGGCCCAGGGCATCCGCAAGGTGTCCATCGGCATCAGGGAAGGCCGGATCTGCGGCATCGGACGCGCCGGCAACCCCGACACCCTCGACGGCGTCGACGTCGTCGTCGGCACCGGCACCTCCATCGTGTCCGGCGAGGGGCTGATCGCCACCGCCGGAGCCGTCGACACCCACGTCCACCTGCTGTCGCCCCGCATCATGGAGGCCTCGCTCGCCTCCGGGGTGACCACGATCATCGGGCAGGAGTTCGGCCCGGTGTGGGGCGTCGGCGTCAACTCGCCCTGGGCGCTGCGCCACGCCTTCAACGCCTTCGACGCCTGGCCCGTCAACATCGGCTTCCTCGGCCGGGGTTCGTCCTCCCACGACGCCCCGCTCATCGAGGCGCTCGCCGAGGGCGGCGCGTCCGGGTTCAAGGTCCACGAGGACATGGGCGCCCACACCCGCGCCCTGGACACCGCGCTGCGCGTCGCCGAGGAACACGACGTCCAGGTCGCCCTGCACAGCGACGGCCTGAACGAGTGCCTGTCGGTGGAGGACACCCTGCGCGTGCTGGAGGGCCGTACGATCCACGCCTTCCACATCGAGGGCTGCGGTGGCGGACACGTCCCCAACGTGCTGAAGATGGCCGGCGTCCCGAACGTCATCGGCTCCTCCACCAACCCCACCCTGCCCTTCGGCCGGGACGCGGTCGCCGAGCACTACGGCATGATCGTCTCCGTCCACGACCTGAAGACCGACCTGCCCGGCGACGCCGCCATGGCCCGCGACCGCATCCGCGCCGGCACGATGGGCGCCGAGGACGTGCTGCACGACCTGGGCGCGATCGGCATCACCTCCTCCGACGCCCAGGGCATGGGCCGGGCGGGCGAGACCGTGCGCCGCACCTTCGCCATGGCCGGGAAGATGAAGGCCGAGCTGGGCGCGCCGGACACCGGGCACGACAACGAGCGCGTGCTGCGCTACATGGCCAAGCTGACGATCAACCCGGCCATCGCGCACGGCCTCGCGCACGAGGTCGGCTCCATCGAGGTGGGCAAGCTCGCCGACATCGTGCTGTGGATGCCGGAGTACTTCGGCGCCAAACCGCAGCTCGTCCTCAAGTCCGGCTTCCCGGCGTACGGTGTGGTCGGCGACCCGAACGCGGCCACCGACACGTGCGAACCCCTCGTGCTGGGCCCGCAGTTCGGGTCGTACGGCGCGACGGCCGCCGACATCTCCGTGGCGTTCGTCGCCCAGGCCGCCGTCGACCAGGGGGGCGACACCATGCCCACCCGGCGCCGCCGGGTCGCCGTGCGCGGCACCCGGGGCATCGGCCCCGCCGACCTGCGGCTGAACTCCCGGACCGGAGCGGTCGACGTCGACCAGCGCACCGGCCTGGTCACCCTCGACGGCGAACCGCTCAGCTCCGAGCCCGCCGACTCCGTCTCCCTCAACCGCCTCTACTTCCTCTGAGGATCCCTGATGAACACCCCCGCCGCCGACGGCTTCCGCATGCCCGCCGAGTGGACCCCGCACGAGCGCACCTGGATGGCGTGGCCGGGCCCCAACCCCACCTTCGACGACCCGGACGACCTCGCCGCCTCCCGCGCCGCCTGGGCGTCGGTGGCCCGCGCCGTCCGCCGCTTCGAGCCCGTGACGGTGGTCTGCGGGCCCGGCCGGTCCGCCGAGGCGCAGGTGCTCCTCGGCCCCGGCATCGACACCGTCGAGCGGGAGCTGGACGACGCCTGGATGCGGGACATCGGCCCCACCTTCCTCACGGACGGGCGTGGTGGACTGGCCGCCGTGGACTGGACGTTCAACGGCTGGGGCGCGCAGGACTGGGCCCGCTGGGAGCACGACTCCAAGATCGCCGCGTATGTCTCCGACCTGGCCGGGGCGAAGACGTACGCCTCGAAGCTGGTCAACGAGGGCGGCGCCATCCACGTCGACGGCGAGGGCACGGTGCTGCTCACCGAGACGGTCCAGCTCGGTCCGGAGCGCAACCCGCACTGGACGAGGGGACAGGTCGAGGCGGAGATCCACGCGCACCTCGGCACCGAGAAGGCGATCTGGCTGCCGCGCGGTCTGACCGGCGACTACCCTCCCCCACTGCCCGAAAGGCGTGGGGGGACCCCCAACGGCTTCGGCACCCTCGGGCACGTCGACATCGTGGCCGCGTTCGCGCGCCCCGGTGTCGTGGTCGCCCACCACCAGCCGGACCCGGCCCACCCCGACCACGAGGTGACGAAGGAGGTCATCGGCCTGCTGAGGTCGGCGACGGACGCCCGGGGACGCCGCCTGGAGGTCGTCGAGGTGCCTGCCCCGACCGTCCTGGAGGCCGACGGCCACTGGGCCGACTACTCCTACATCAACCACTACCTGTGCAACGGCGGGGTCGTGCTGTGCGGCTTCGGTGACCCGCGCGACGAGGTCGCCGCCGGGATCTTCCGCCGTCTCTTCCCCGAGCGGACGGTGACCCTCGTGGACGCGCGTACGATCTTCGCAGGCGGGGGCGGTATCCACTGCATCACGCAACAGCAGCCGAAGGTCTGACACACGGGAGCGGCAGATGGCCGGTGCGCGGAGGAACGCGCCACCGCGCGAGGAGGTCCTCGCGGCGGCCATGGACATGATCGCCGCGCGCGGTCTGGAGAAGCTCACCATGGCCGGGCTCGGCCGTGAGGTCGGCATGAGCAGCGGCCATCTGCTGTACTACTTCCGCTCCAAGGACGAGCTGCTGCTGCAGACCCTGGAGTGGAGCGAGGGCCGGCTCGGGGCCGAGCGGGGGCGCCTGCTCACCCGTGCCGAACCGGCGCGGGAGCGGCTGGAGGCCTACGTCGAGCTGTACGTCCCCGACGGGCACCGGGATCCGCACTGGACGCTGTGGCTGGAGGTCTGGAACCGGTCGCAGAACGCGGACGAGGACGCGCGGGGGCGGCAGGCCGCGATCGAGGGGGCCTGGCACCGGGATCTCGTAGCCCTCGTCGCGGAGGGCGTATCGCGAGGCGAGTTCCGCCCCGTCGACCCCGACCGCTTCGCCACGAGGCTGCGCGCGCTGCTCGACGGATTCTCCATCCACGTCGCGATCGGGCTGCGCGGCACGGACCGGGCGCAGGTGCTGGCCCACGTCCGTGAGTTCGTCACCGAGTCGCTCGGAGCGCGGTAGACCTCGCGGTCCGTGCGACGGGTGCGCGCCCGTCGTGGCTCGTCGTGCAGTTCCCCGCGCCCCTAAAGGGGCGCTGCCCCCTAGCTGCGGGCATGCGTGCCTCCCCCAGTGCCTTAAGGGCCTGGGGGGACCCCCAGGGCGGCACGGGTGGGCGCAGCGGCACCCGGACAGCGCCGGTAAGCGACACCCGCCCCGCCCAGCGGCAGCGCGCGGCAGCCGATCGGCGCCGGTGAGCAGGCCTCCGTCCACTGGAGTGACCGGAATCTGAGACAGGCGGTGAGCGGAGGCGCCCCCTGTGCCAAAATGCGACCGTGCTCTCGTTCGCCATGATTATGGGCAGCAGGCGCGCCGGTCCGCAGTGACCACCCCGCACGACCAGGTGCGGGTGGCCACCGTCGTCCTCGACCCGCGCGCAGACCTCTCGCACCCGCGAGGGGTTTTTCTCGTTTTACGGCCCACCTGAAGCCGGAGGCGGAGCGCGAGGGACCATTGGGGGGACGGTGGAGCCGGGCATTCCGGTAAGACCGAAGATCCACAACAGGAGCCTTGAGACCATGACCGAGACGGCATCCAACGAGCTCGACGACTCGTTCCACGTCTTCGACACCACGCTGCGCGACGGCGCCCAGCGCGAGGGCATCAACCTCACCGTCGCGGACAAGCTCGCCATCGCACGGCACCTGGACGACTTCGGCGTCGGCTTCATCGAGGGCGGCTGGCCCGGCGCGAACCCCCGCGACACCGAGTTCTTCGCCCGCGCCCAGAAGGAGATCGACTTCCGGCACGCCCAGCTCGTCGCGTTCGGCGCCACCCGCCGGGCCGGGGCCAAGGCGTCCGAGGACCCGCAGGTCAACGCGCTGCTGGAGTCCGGCGCCCCGGTGATCACCCTGGTCGCCAAGTCCCACGACCGGCACGTGGAACTGGCGCTGCGCACCACACTCGACGAGAACCTGGAGATGGTCCGGGACACCGTGTCGTACCTGCGCGCGCAGGGCCGGCGGGTGTTCGTCGACTGCGAGCACTTCTTCGACGGCTACCGCGCGAACCCGGACTACGCGAAGGCGGTGGTCCGGGCCGCCTCCGAGGCGGGCGCCGACGTGGTCGTGCTGTGCGACACCAACGGCGGCATGCTGCCCGCGCAGGTCCACGCCGTCGTCTCCACGGTCCTCGCCGACACCGGCGCCCGGCTCGGCATCCACGCCCAGGACGACACCGGCTGCGCGGTCGCCAACACCCTCGCCGCCGTCGACGGGGGAGCGACCCACGTGCAGTGCACGGCCAACGGCTACGGCGAGCGGGTCGGCAACGCCAACCTGTTCCCGGTCGTCGCCGCCCTGGAGCTGAAGTACGGCAAGCAGGTGCTGCCCGAGGGCCGGCTGCGCGAGATGACCCGGATCTCGCACGCCATCGCCGAGGTCGTGAACCTCACCCCCTCCACCCACCAGCCCTACGTCGGCGTCTCCGCGTTCGCCCACAAGGCCGGCCTGCACGCCTCCGCGATCAAGGTCGACCCGGACCTGTACCAGCACACCGACCCCGAGCTGGTCGGCAACACCATGCGGATGCTCGTCTCCGACATGGCCGGCCGGGCCTCCGTGGAGCTGAAGGGCAAGGAGCTCGGCATCGACCTCGGCGGCGACCGGGAACTGGTCGGCCGGGTCGTGGAACGCGTCAAGGAACGCGAACTCAAGGGCTACACCTACGAGGCCGCCGACGCCTCCTTCGAACTCCTGCTGCGCTCCGAGGTCGAGGGCCGGCCGCTGCGCTACTTCGAGGTCGAGTCCTGGCGGGCCATCGTCGAGGACCGGCCCGACGGCAGCCACGCCAACGAGGCCACCGTCAAGCTGTGGGCCAAGAGCGAGCGGATCGTCGCCACGGCGGAGGGCAACGGCCCGGTCAACGCCCTCGACCGGGCCCTCAGGGTCGCCCTGGAGAAGATCTACCCCCAGCTGGCCAAGCTGGAGCTGGTCGACTACAAGGTCCGCATCCTGGAGGGCGTCCACGGCACCGAGTCCACCACCCGCGTCCTGATCTCCACCTCCGACGGCGCCGCCGAGTGGTCCACCGTCGGCGTGGCGGAAAACGTCATCGCCGCCTCCTGGCAGTCCCTGGAGGACGCCTACACCTACGGCCTCCTCCGCGCGGGCGTGGAACCGGCCGCGTAGGCACGGGTAGGGGCGGTACGGTCCGCCCCCGGGCCTGGCGGGCCGGGGCGGCCGTTCTCCCGGCTCAGCCGGGCGCGCGCCAGATGTTGTCGAACGCCGCGTTCTCGATCTCCCGGCGCTGCCGTACCGCCGTCAGCTCCGTCACCGCGTCGCCGACGGCGGCCAGCACGGTCACGACCGCCTCGTCCAGGAACTCCTCGTCGGCCTGTTCCGCGCCGCCCTCGATGCCCAGGGCCTCCCCGAGAGCGGCGAGGACCGGCTCCCGCGACTCCCAGCGGTCCCCGGCGTGGCGCCGGGCCGCGCCGTCGGCTGCCCCGGCGCCCTCAGCGGGCCGCGGCCGGCGCGGGAACCAGGGGCTGCGCCCGCCGGCGGGCCGGCCCTCCTCCGCCAGGGCGTCGGCGTAGGCCGCCGCCAGCCCCTCGCCCCGGCGCCACAGCCAGTCCTCGGCCCTCTCGTACGGCTCCTCCCGGACGAGCGCCGACACCGCCCCGTCCAGCATCCGGTCGCCCAGGGCGAGCGGCGGCCCCGGCACGATCCGCTCACCCTCCAGGCGAACGGCACGCGCCCCGAGCAGGTCGACCAGCTCGGCCCCGGCGAGCGCCAGCGACAGCTCACCCCGCTCGACCGGCCGGTCGCCAAAGCCGCCCGTACCGACGATGTACAGATCCCGCGCGGTGTCCATGAGCACTCCCCGGTCGGTCCTGAACGGTCTTCCTACGCCCCATGAAGCGCGCGAAGCGGGTCCGGGGCAAGGCGACGCTACCCGAGACGCCACTTCTGGTTCGCGGCCCCCGTGCAGCTCCAGATCTGGGCCCGCGCCCCGTTCGCCGACGACCTGTCCGTGACGTCGAGGCACTTGTCCGATGCGGTGTTCACGACGTCACCCGTGGCCGCGTCGTACGACCACCGCTGCGCACCGGTGCCGTTGCAGTCGTAGAGCTGGACCTTCGCCCCGTCGGCGGTCGATCCGGACGTCACGTCCAGGCACTTGCCGAGCGCCTGGACCGAGCCGTCGCCGGCGACCGTCCACCGCTGGGCCGCGCTGCCGTTGCAGTCCCAGAGCTGCACCGCCGTACCGTTCGCGCTCGAACCGCCGGCCACGTCCAGGCACTTGGCGGCCAGGCCGACGAGGGAACCGGTGCGGGCGCCGCCGCCCGACTGGGTGCCGGACCAGGTGAAGGTGGCGGAGGTCCGGGCCGGGAGGGAGTAAGTGGCGTGCTGTGAGCCCCAGTTGATGGTGACCGTCCGTGCCGAGGACGAACCGTTGTAGGCGATCAGCGCCTTGCTGCCGTCGGGGTTGCGCCACGCCACGTTCGGCACGGTGCTCGACGCGGTGGAGGCGATCCGCTGCGCGCCGGGCCGGACGAACTTCGTCAGCTGCCCCATGTCGTAGTACTCGACGGTGTAGTCCACCTGCCCGCTGCGGTCGTCCCCGTCGTGCACGGTGATCAGCCCGCTGCACGTGCCGCAGCCCCCGTTGTGCGGCCCCCTGTCCTGGTCCACGGCGAGCGACCACTTGGTCACCGACTTCGCCCAGTTCCGGGTGTAGTCGATGATGTTGGTCATGTCCTCGTGCTGCTGGTCGGCGATCCAGGTGCCGCCCGAGTGCTCGGTGCCGAAGGCGTCCAGGCCGGGGTACTGGTCGTGCACAGAGGTCTGCTTGGTGACGTCGCCGCCGTAGCCGTGCCAGGCGATGCCGCCGAAGTTGGGGTGGTCGCGCACGGCGGGGTCGTTCACGGTCTGGGCGGCGTAGGAGTCGTAGGTGTCCCAGTTCCAGTCGTGCGCCAGCACCTTCGTCGTCAGGCCGGCCGACTGGAGCTTCGGCAGCAGCTCGCTCTTCGTGAAGTAGGCCAGCCCGTTGGCGTTCCAGCTCATCGAGGGGTAGCCCGAGCAGCAGGTCGGCTCGTTCTGCGCGGTGACGTAGGAGACGTGGACGCCCTGGTTCTCGTACGCCTGGAGGTACTTCACGAAGTAGTCGGCGTACGCGCCGTAGTCCTCCGCCTTCAGCCAGCCCCCGTTGAGCGAGCCGCTGTCCTTCATCCAGGCCGGCGCCGTCCACGGCGAGGCCATCACCGTCAGCTTCGGGTTCAGCTGGAGCGCCTGCCGGGTCAGCGGGACGACGTCCGCGAGGTCGTGCGCGAGGGAGAACCTCGACAGCGAGGCGTCGGTCTGCCCGGCGGGGACGTCGTCGTAGGTGTAGCCGTAGCGCGCGAGGTCCGAGGCGCCCATCGGGTTGCGCAGGAACGACAGCCCGATCCCGTCCGTCGGCGAGAACAGTCTGCGCATGGTCGCGTCCCGGGTCGACTGCGACAGCGCGCCGCTGCTGTTCATCAGCCACGCGGCGGTGTCCGTGAAGGACGCGCCGCCCCCGGTGAAGGTCTGGTACCGGGTGTTCTCGTCGACGGTGATGTTCTCGCCGCCGCCCCCGGTACCGGACTGGAAGGCGAACGGCGCCTGTGCCTGCAGCCCGCGCGTGACATGGCGTCCGGCGGAGTCGTCGGTGGTGGTGAGCCAGGCGGTGACCTGCTCGCCGGAGGCGTGCGCGGGCACGGCCGCCGCCGTGACGCCCGCCGAACAGAGCAGTCCGGCCAGCAGCAGCCGGACCGCTCGGGAGCCTCTGCTCATGGTGCAACCCTTCTCGTGGGGGACAACGCGTGTGTTGCCAGGGGTGCTTGGGCCGCGAGCCAGGAGTGCCGCCGTCTTGACGGGGATACGGGGCACCCGTTAACTCATGGCGTGAGCTAAGCCATGAGTGAACCACGAGTGCCAAGGGAAGGTCCATGCGAAGAACCGCCCTGCTCGCCTCCGCCGCCCTGCTGACCGCGCTGGTCCCGCTGTCCACGGCGACCACCGCCGCCGGCGCCGGCGACCCCCCGCCCGTCCCCGTCGACCGCTTCGAGGGCGAGGTCCCGTTCGCCGCCCAGCCCGCCGAGGGCATCTTCACCTGGGGCGGCGACGCCGACGACCCGCCCGCCCTCCAGCTGACCGCGCGCTCCGACGCCCCCGAGGGTGCCAAGGTCCTCAGCGGCACCTACGACATCAGCGGCTACGGCGGCTTCACCCACGACTACGCCGCCGCCGGGCCCGCCCACGACTGGTCCGCCCACCAGGGGATCCGCTTCTGGTGGGACGGCCAGGACAACGGCAAGAAGATCGCCTTCGAGATCAAGGACGGTGGCGCGAACGGCGAGGCCTCCGAGCTCTGGACGACCTCCTTCACCGACGACTTCACCGGCTGGAAGCGGATCGAGATCCCCTTCGCCGACTTCGCCTACCGCACCGACTACCAGCCCGTCGGGGGCATCGACCACGTCCTCGGCCTCACGCGGATGTGGGGCTACGCCGTCACCCTCCCGCCCGGCGTCAAGGGTCACTTCGCCATGGACGACGTCGAGTTGTACGGCCGCGCCGACCAATCCCTGCGCGCCTCCGTCACCACCGACGCCCCCGTCTACCCGGTGCGCGAGGGCGGCACCGCGAGCGTCCGGGTCGCCGTCGCCACCACCGGCGCCGAGCCCCTGACCGACCCGGTCACCGTCACCTACACGACGACGGGCGGCACCGCCGACCCCGGCACGGACTACGCACCCGTCTCCGGCACCCTCACCTTCCCGGCCGGCACGCCGTCCGGCGCCGCCCGGACCGTCAAGGTGCCCACGCGGAAGGACCGTTTTGCCGAACCCGCCGAGACGATCCCGCTCAAGCTGACCGTGACCGGCGCCAAGGCCCCCGCCGAGACCCCGCAGATCGTCGTCGACGCCCACGGACTGCCGTACCTGAACGCCGAGTTGCCGGTGAAGCAGCGCGTGAAGGACCTCCTCTCCCGCATGTCCCTGGCCGAGAAGGCCGGCCAGATGACCCAGGCCGAGCGGGGCGCCCTGACGAACCCGGGCGACATCGCCGGCTACGACCTCGGCTCCCTGCTCTCCGGCGGAGGCTCCACGCCCACGCCCAACACCCCCGCCGCCTGGGCCAGGATGATCGACGGCTTCCAGCTCCGCGCGCAGGCGACCCGCTTCCAGATCCCGCTGATCTACGGCGTCGACGCGGTCCACGGACACAACAACCTGGTCGGCGCCACGATCATGCCCCACAACATCGGCCTCGGCGCCACCCGCGACCCCGCGCTCGCCGAGCGCACCGGCGCGGTCACCGCCGCCGAGGTCCGGGCCACCGGCATCCCCTGGGACTTCGCGCCCTGCCTCTGCGTCAGCCGCGACGAACGCTGGGGCCGCTCCTACGAGTCCTTCGGCGAGGACCCGGCCCTCGTCCAGTCCATGGAGACCGTCGTCCAGGGCCTCCAGGGCCGCGCGAACGGCAGCGACCTGGACCGCGCCGACAAGGTCCTCGCCACCGCCAAGCACTTCGTCGGCGACGGCGGCACCGCCTACGGATCCTCCACGACGGGCACGTACACCATCGACCAGGGAGTCACCACCGTCACCCGGAAGCAGTTGGAGGACATCCACCTGGCGCCGTTCCGGACGGCGGTCGAACGCGGCATCGGCACGGTCATGCCCTCGTACTCATCCCTCGACATCACCGGCGACGGCCTCGGACCGGTCAAGATGCACGCGCGCGGCGACATGATCAACGGCGTGCTCAAAGACCGTATGGGCTTCGACGGCTTCGTCATCAGCGACTGGAACGCCATCGACCAACTGCCCGGCGACTACGCCGCCCACGTGCGGACGGCGGTCGACGCGGGCGTCGACATGATGATGGTGCCGTACACCTACAAGGACTTCACCCAGACCCTGACCGACGAGGTGAAGGCCGGCCGGATCAGCGGGAAGCGGATCGACGACGCCGTCTCCCGCATCCTCACCCAGAAGTTCCGGCTCGGCCTCTTCGAGCACCCCTACGCCGACACCAGCGGCGCCTCCCGCATCGGCTCCCCGGCCCACCGCGCCGTCGCCCGGCAGGCCGCCGCCGAGTCGCAGGTGCTGCTGAAGAACGACGGCGGCGTACTGCCCCTGAGGAAGAGCGAGAAGGTGTACGTCGCCGGGTCGAACGCCGACGACATCGGCAACCAGAGCGGCGGCTGGACGGTGACCTGGCAGGGCTCCTCCGGCGCCGTAACCCCCGGCACCACCATCCTCCAGGGCATGCGCGAGGCCGGCGGGAACGTCACCTACTCCAAGGACGCCTCCGCCCCGACCGACGGCTACGACGTCGGCGTGGTCGTCGTCGGGGAGACGCCGTACGCGGAGGGCGTCGGCGACGTCGGCAACGGCCACGACCTGAACCTGTCCGCCGCCGACCGGGCCGCCGTGGACAAGGTGTGCGCGGCGATGAAGTGCGCGGTGCTGGTCGTCTCCGGCCGCCCCCAGCTGATCGGCGGCCAACTGGGTGAGATCGACGCCCTGGTGGCCTCCTGGCTGCCCGGCACCGAGGGCGAGGGCGTCGCCGACGTCCTCTACGGCAAGCGGCCCTTCACCGGCCGGCTGCCCGTCACCTGGCCCCGCTCCGAGACCCAGTTGCCCATCAACGTGGGCGACGCGTCGTACGACCCGCAGTACCCGTACGGCTGGGGCCTGACGACCGGCACCCACGCCCCGCAGGGCGGCGCGGCCACCCTGCGGGCCCTCGCCCTGGCGGCCTCGGCGGCCGAACGGGCGGGCGCCGACCGGGCCGGGCAGGCGCTCGTGGCCCGCGCCCGGCTGATCGTCCAGCAGCGGGCCGGACAGCACATCACGCAGGCGTTCGCGAAGCCGTTCGCGGACGCCGAGCACCTGCTGCTGACCGGACGCTACGGAAAGGCGGTGCGGAAGCTGACGGAGGCCTACCGGGCGGCCTGACCGGCACCGCCGTAGATCGGCGTGAATGACCGTATTGAGCGGGCTTCGGGTAGCGTCGAAGGATGAAGGCCGTCGCGCGGACCCGAAGCCTGCCGGCACTGCTGCTGGCCGCCCTGGCGCTCGTCGTCATGACCGCCCTCGCCCCCGGAGCACGGGCGGTCACCGGCGTCTCCACGATCGCCGGCGCCCTGCGCCAGAGCCCGGTGTACGTCGATCCGTCCGCCTCCGGCCAGCTGTCGAAGGCGGACGCCGATGCCCTCGCCAAGCACATCAAGGACGCGGACAAACCCCTGTTCGTGGCGGTGCTGCCGGCCGGCTATCCCACGCAGAACCTGTTCCGCGACCTGCGCACCGCGACCGGCGTCACCGGCCTGTACGCCGTCCGCCTCGGCGACCGCTTCGACGCCCGCGCCGATGCCCAGGTGCTGCCGCGCACGGCCGTGCAGAACCTCGTCACCAGCGTCCAGGGGGAGAGCGCCAAGACCCAGCTCACGGACTTCACCGACCGCGCCCTGACCAACATGGGCGGCCACGCCCCCTCGTCCTGGGGCTCCTCCGGCAGCGGCGGGGGGACGCCCACGGGCGCGCTGATCGCGGCCGGGGTGGTCGTGGTGGCGTGCGGCGCCGGCGCCTACGGCCTGGTCCGGCGCAACCGCCGCTGGCACCAGGCGGAGCAGCGGGCCTCACTGGACCGGCTGCGGGTGGTCGTCGACGAGGACATCACCGCGTTCGGCGAGGAACTGGACCGCCTGGACTTCAACCCATCCGAGGCGGGCGCCGACGACGCCATGCGCGGCGACTACGGGCGGGCGCTGGACGCCTACGAGAACGCCAAGCGGTACATGGCCGAGGCGCGCAGGCCCGAGGACGTCCGCGCGGTCACCGAGGCGCTGGAGGACGGCCGTTTCTGCCTCGCCGTGCTGGCCGCCCGCCGCGAGGGCCGGCCCCTCCCGGAGCGCCGGCCGCCCTGCTTCTTCGACCCCCGGCACGGCCCGTCGGTGACCGACGCGGCCTGGACCCCGCCCGCCGGCGCCACGCGCGAGGTCCCGGTCTGCGCGGCCGACGCGACCCGGCTGGCCGACGGCCGCGACCCGGTCGTCCGCGAGGTCGACACCGACCACGGCCGCCGCCCCTACTGGGACGCCGGCCCGGCCTACGGCCCCTGGGCGGGCGGCTACTTCGGCGGCGGCATCCTGCCCGGCCTGCTCGTCGGCACGATGCTCGGCGGCATGATGGCCACCCCGACCTACGCGGCCGACTACGGCGCCGGGTACGGCGACTTCGGCGGGGGTGACCTCGGCGGCGGCTACGACGGCGGCGACATGTCCGGCTCGGACTTCGACCCCGGGGACTTCGGGGGCGGCTTCGGCGACGGGGGCGGCTTCGACGGCGGCGGCTTCGGGGACGGCGGGGGAGGCGGCGGCGACTTCGGCGGCGGCTTCTGAGGCCCCGGCGGCTTCCGAGGTCCCTCGTCTGCCTCGCCCGGAGCGCGTGTCCGGCATCGCGGGGTGACGGTGGAGCGGCAGGAATTCTCCCACGGAGGCACCCCATGCCCGTTCACCACGACCTCGACAAGGCGCTGGACAAGCAGTACGAGAACATGTCCGTCACGGAGATCCTCGACGCGCCGGTGGCCGCGCTCGCGGGCGTGACCGACGCGCACGGCGAGGCACTGGCCGCGCTGAAGATCAAGACGGTGGGCGACCTGGGCCGCAACAAGCACGTCCGCCTCGCGGTGGCGCTGGCGGACCTGCACGACCGCACCCACTGAGGCGCCGGCCGTGCTCCGGGGCTTCAAGAACTTCCTGATGCGCGGCGACGTCGTCATCGTCGCCGTCGGCCTGATCGTCGCCCTCGCCTTCAGCACGCTGATCAAGGCGTTCACCGACTTCGTGATCAACCCGCTCATCGCCCGCGCCCAGGGCGGCAAATCGGTGGGCCTCGGCTGGCAGCTCGGCCACGCCGGCAACAAGGCGACCTACCTGGACATCGGCTCGTTCATCTCGGCGGTGATCTACTTCATCATCTTCATGGCGGTCGTGTACTTCCTGATCGTGCTGCCGTACAAGCACTACCAGTCCCGCCGGGGCGTCACGGTCTTCGGCGACCCGGCTCCCCTGAAGGTCTGTCCGGCGTGTCTCTCGGAGGACCTCCCGGCCGCCGCGTCCAAGTGCCGCCACTGCGGCACGGACCAGCCCAGCTGACCCGGCCCCGGCCCCGGCCCCGGCCCGCCGACGACGGCGGGCCGACCGGCGTGGGCGGGCTCAGGCGTTCCGGATCGCCGAGATGTCGAACCGCAGCTTGATCTTGTCGGAGACCAGGACGCCGCCCGTCTCCAGTGCCGCGTTCCAGCTCAGGCCCCACTCGGAGCGGAGGATCTCCGCCTTGCCCTCGAAGCCGACGCGCTCGTTGCCGAAGGGGTCCTTGGCCAGGCCGTTGAACTCCAGGTCGATGGTGACGGGCTTGGTCACGCCGAGGATGGAGAGGTCACCGGTGATGCGGTAGTCGTCGCCGCCGAGGGACTCCGCCCGGGTGGAGCGGAACGTCATCACCGGGAACTCGTCCGTCTTGAAGAAGTCGGCCGACTTCAGGTGGCCGTCCCGGTCCGCGTTGCCGGTGTCGATGCTGTCCATCTTGACGTCGATCGTGGCGGTGGAGGCGGCGGGGTTCGCCTCGTCCAGGTGCAGCGAGCCGGAGAAGTCCTGGAACCCGCCCTTGACGTTGGTGACCATCGCGTGCCGGACCACGAAGCCGATCGTGGTGTGCGCGGGGTCGATCGAGTAGTCGCCGGTCAGGGTGCTCATGATGTCTCCTTGATTGTTTAAGGTTCAACGAACACGACACCTCGACCATAGACCCATTCTGTTCAACTTTCAACATCCAACGCCGGGGTATTCGCGTACGAACCGGGCGTCGTCGTGCGCGCCTCTGGCGGACGCGCGTAGACCTCGGGCATCATTTCGCTGCACCACCTGCACAGCCGACCCACAGGAAGCACGGCCGAAGCAGGAAGGTCCCCCATGAAGGTCCGCTCCGCCCTCACCGCGCTCGCCCTCGTCGTCGCCCCAGGTGCCGCCGTCCTCGGCACCGCCACCGACGCGTTCGCCGTCACCAAGATCAGCCACTCCACCGCCACCGGCATGTTCCGCACCGTCGGCATCACCTGGTCGTCCTCCGGCGGCTGCTCCGACCGCTACAACTCCACCTGCACGTCCTTCGAGCAGCTCAACCTCGCCACCGCCCAGGGCGCCCAGACCCTGAAGCGGGCCAGCGGCTGCGCCCTGAACATCACCGGCGGCACCGAGGTCGGCCACGCCTCGGGCACGTACTCCCACTGGAACGGCTACAAACTCGACTACGGCAAGAACACCTGCGTCACCGGCTACATCAGGAACTACTTCGGCTACATCGGCCTGCGCGGCGACGGCGCCCCGCAGTACCGGTCCGGCTCCGGCAACATCTACGCCGACGAGGGCAACCACTGGGACGTCCTCTACTACAACTGCGGCGGCTGCTGAGCCCCGTGGGCCCCGCCGTCCGGCCCACCCGCCGCGCGCTGCTGGCCGCTGCCCTGGCGGCCGGCCTCGCGCCCACCGCCGCCGAGGCGGCCACCGGCCCCACCCCTGGCACGGACCCGGACCTCGGCGCCTACGACACCCTGCGCCGCCGCTGGCTCGACATCGCCCTCGGCACCGGCTACGACCCCACCGTGGAGCCGTACGCCTCCCGGCTCGCCGGCCTCGGACAGCGGGCGGCCGAGTACAGGGCCGGCATGGTTCCGGCCGCCGGCTCCCTCTGGCCGGGCCACCCCTTCGACCCGCCCTCCGGTATCACCTTCAGCTACGGCCGCCTGTGGACCATGGCACAGGCCCACGTCCAGCCCGGTACCGGATCGACCGGCGACCCCGGTCTGCTGGCCGACGTGCTGCGCGGCCTCGACCACCTCTCCGCGACCGTCTACAACCCCGCCACCACCCGCTACGGCAACTGGTGGGAATGGCAGATCGGCAGCCCGCGCCTGCTCATGGACATCACGGCCGCGCTGTACGACCACCTCGGGGACGCCCGGATCGCCGCCGCCTGCGCGGCCGTCGACCACTTCGTCCCCGACACCATGCTGACCGACTACTCCGGCACCTCCACCGGCGCCAACCGCGTCGACCTGTGCCGCTCGGTCGCCCTGCGCGGCATCCTCGGCCGGTCCGCGCAGAAGACCGTCCTCGCCCGCGACGCCCTCTCACCGGTCTTCCCCCACGTCGCGGAGGGCGACGGGCTCTACGCCGACGGCTCCTTCGTCCAGCACACCTGGGTCGCCTACTCCGGCACCTACGGCCAGGTCCTGCTCGACGGCCTCGGACGGCTGTTCACCCTGCTCGCCGGATCGCCGTGGGAGATCACCGACCCGGCCCGGCAGAACATCCTGGACAGCGTCGAGCACGCCTACGCGCCCCTCGTCCACGACGGGCTGGTGATGGACTGCGTCAACGGCCGTGCCATCAGCCGGGGTTGCCTGCGCGGCGACGACCTGCACGTGATGCGCGGCGACCACTACCACGGGCAGGCGCTCATCGCCGCCGTCGCCCTGCTGGCCGGCGGCGCGAGCGAGGCGGAACGGGAGCGGTGGCACGGGCTGGTCAAGGGCTGGGCCGAACGGGACACCGTCACCCCGCTGCTGACGGCCCCGCAGTTCGACGTGGCCGACCTGGCCCGGCTGAACACCGCCGCCGAGTCCGCCGTACCCGCGGCGGCCGAGCCCCTCGGCCACCGGCTGTTCCCGGCCATGGACCGGGCCGTCCACCGCGGCCCCCGCTTCACCGCGGCGCTCGCCATGGCGAGCGACCGCATCGCCCACTACGAGTGCGGCAACGGCGAGAACCCGCGCGGCTGGCACACCGGGTCCGGCATGCTCTCCTGGTGGCCGCGCGGGACCAGCGACCAGTACACCGACTGGTACTGGCCGACCGTGGAGTGGTACCGGCTGCCCGGCACCACCGTGTCGACCAGGCGGCTGCCCGACCGGGCCGGCGGTGAGTGGGGCGCCCCGAAACCGGACGTCCGGTGGGTCGGCGGCACCACCGACGGCACCTGCGCGGCCGTCGGCCAGCACCTGAAGGGGCTCGGCTCCACCCTGGACGCCCGCAAGTCCTGGTTCTTCCTCGACGACGCGATCGTGTGCCTCGGCGCCGGGATCACCTGCGCGGACGGCGTCCCGGTCGAGACGGTCGTGGACAACCGCAACCTCGGGGAGTCCGGCGAGCAGGCCTTCGTACGGGGCCTGGACTGGGCCCACCTGGAGGGCCACGGCGGCTGGATCGTCCGCGACGGCGGCACCCTGCACACCCTGCGCCAGGACCGCACCGGAGCCTGGTCCGACATCAACACGGGCAGTACGGCCGAGCGGTGCACCCGGCGCTGGCAGACCCTCTGGCTCGACCACGGCACGGACCCGTCCGGCGCGGCCTACGTCTACGTCCTCCTGCCCGGCGCCGGTCCCCGCGAGGTCGCCGTGCGTGCCGCCGACCGCCACTGGCCGCTCGTCCTCGCCAACGACTCCACCGCCCAGGCCGTCGCCGCCCCCGCCTCCGGGCTGACCGCCGCCACCTTCTGGCAGGCCGGTACGGCGGGTCCGCTGACCGCGTCGGCGGGCGCGAGCGTGCTCGTCCGGCGCCGGGGCCGGACCGCTACCCTCTGCGTGAGCGAGCCACCCCGTACGGGAACGCCGCTGGAGATCGTCTGGGACCACCCCGTGCACTCGGTCGTCCGGGCCGACGACACCGTCCGCGTCCTCTCCACGGGCCGCCGTCTGCGGGTACGTGTCACTCCGGGGAGGGCATGTGCGACCCACGAATGCGTGGTGACCCTCGGGTGACGTCTTTGTCGAACCCCCACAACGCCGGAGCCCTCCGAGCAGTCGGAACGGCTGCATGCCGCCAAGGTTCTGTTCAGGGGTACCAGGAAAACGGCCCCGAGACTGTACGGAGTCGACGGCCCCCTTTCCTTGGTGCGCTTCGTAAGGTCACTACATGACCGTTTTGGAAGAGACGACGGGTGAGCCGACGGGCGAGCCGGGCGACGAGCCGACGGACGCGCGCGGGCGGGTCGCCGAGCTGCACGGGATCCGTGCACAGGCCGTGGCGGGCCCCAGCGAGAAGGCGACCGAGGCCCAGCACGCCAAGGGCAAGCTGACGGCCCGGGAGCGCATCGAGCTGCTCCTGGACCCGGGTTCCTTCCAGGAGGTCGAGCAGCTGCGCCGGCACCGGGCGACCGGGTTCGGCCTGGAGGCGAAGAAGCCGTACACCGACGGTGTGATCACAGGCTGGGGCACGGTCGAGGGCCGTACCGTCTTCGTGTACGCGCACGACTTCCGGATCTTCGGCGGGGCGCTGGGCGAGGCCCACGCCACCAAGATCCACAAGATCATGGACATGGCCATCGCGGCCGGCGCGCCCCTGGTCTCCCTGAACGACGGCGCCGGCGCCCGCATCCAGGAGGGCGTCTCCGCCCTCGCCGGGTACGGCGGCATCTTCCAGCGCAACACGAAGGCGTCCGGTGTCATCCCGCAGATCAGCGTGATGCTCGGCCCGTGCGCGGGCGGCGCGGCCTACAGCCCCGCCCTCACCGACTTCGTGTTCATGGTCCGCGAGACCTCCCAGATGTTCATCACCGGCCCGGACGTCGTCAAGGCGGTCACCGGCGAGGAGATCTCCCAGAACGGCCTCGGCGGCGCGGACGTGCACGCCGAGACCTCGGGCGTCTGCCACTTCGCGTACGACGACGAGGAGACGTGCATCGCCGAGGTGCGCTACCTCCTGTCGCTGCTCCCGCAGAACAACCGGGAGAACCCGCCGCGGGTGGACTGCTCCGACCCCGTCGACCGCCCGTCCGGGACCCTGCTGGACCTGGTCCCGGCCGACGGCAACCGGCCGTACGACATGGTCAAGGTCGTCGAGGAGATCGTCGACGACGGCGAGTACCTGGAGGTCCACGAGCGCTGGGCGCGGAACATCATCTGCGCGCTGGCCCGCCTCGACGGCCAGGTCGTCGGCATCATCGCCAACCAGCCGCAGGTGCTGGCCGGTGTCCTCGACATCGAGGCCAGCGAGAAGGCCGCGCGCTTCGTTCAGATGTGCGACGCCTTCAACATCCCGATCGTCACCCTTTTGGACGTACCCGGGTTCCTGCCCGGCGTCGACCAGGAGCATGGTGGGATCATCCGCCACGGCGCGAAGCTCCTCTACGCCTACTGCAACGCGACCGTTCCGCGGATCTCGCTGATCCTGCGCAAGGCGTACGGCGGCGCGTACATCGTGATGGACAGCCAGTCCATCGGCGCCGACCTGACCTACGCGTGGCCGACCAACGAGATCGCCGTGATGGGCGCCGAGGGCGCGGCCAACGTCATCTTCCGGCGGCAGATCGCCGGGGCCGAGGACCCCGAGGCGATGCGGCAGAAGATGGTCAAGGAGTACAAGGCCGAGCTGATGCACCCGTACTACGCGGCCGAGCGCGGTCTGGTCGACGACGTGATCGACCCGGCCGAGACGCGTGAGGTGCTGGTGAAGTCGCTGGCGATGCTGCACTCCAAGCACGCCGATCTGCCCTCGCGCAAGCACGGCAACCCCCCGCAGTAACGTCGTCCACGGAGACCTGGAGCTATGAGCACTGACATTCGTGTCGAGAAGGGCCAGGCCGGGCCCGAGGAAGTCGCTGCCATCACGGCGGTGTTGTTGGCTCGGGCGGCGGCTGCGCCCGAGCCTGTGCGGCGGGTACGGCCGCGAGCCGGGTGGCGGCGGCTGGAGCGTGAGCCGGGGTTCCGGGCGCCTCACAGCTGGCGCTGAGCATGCGACGAAGGGTCCTTCTCCTTGGAGAGGGGCCCTTTTTTCTCGCCCCCGCCGCCCCTACCCTTCCCGTCCCTGGGGGCGAGCCCCCAGACCCCCATATGCGCAGTTCCCCGCGCCCCTGAAGGGGCGCGGGGCTGTGTCGACATGCGGCTCCGCCGCGTGGGCGCGAGAAGTCTCGACGGTCCGCAGACGGGCGATTACCGGAGGCGGGCCATCAGCGCGTGCTCGACCAGGGTGATCAGTGCGGACTTGGCGTCGGCGCGGTGGCGGGCGTCGGTGGTGATGATCGGGGTGTCGGGGCCGATCTGGAGCGCCTCGCGGACCTCGTCGGGCTGGTACGGCTGGTTGCCGTCGAAGCCGTTGAGGGCGATGACGAAGGGGAGGCCGCTGTTCTCGAAGTAGTCGACGGCGGGGAAGCAGTCGGCGAGGCGGCGGGTGTCGACGAGGACGACGGCGCCGATGGCGCCGCGGACGAGGTCGTCCCACATGAACCAGAAGCGGTCCTGTCCGGGGGTGCCGAACAGGTAGAGGATGAGGTCCTGGTCGAGGGTGATGCGGCCGAAGTCCATGGCGACCGTGGTGGTCGTCTTGTCGCCGGTGTGGGTGAGGTCGTCGATGCCGGCCGACGCGGACGTCATGACGGCCTCTGTGCGCAGCGGGTTGATCTCCGAGACGGCGCCGACGAACGTGGTCTTGCCCACGCCGAAGCCGCCGGCCACCACGATCTTCGCGGAGGTGGTGGAGCGACTCTGAGAAACCGGCCCTCCGCTAGAGCTTGCGAAGTCCACTGAGCACCCTTTCGAGCAGTGTCACGTCTGGCTGGCCACCGGCGTTCTCGTCTCCGCCGGGCTGATGGATGGCGACCAGGCCCGCCTCCGCCAAGTCGGCGACGAGGATCCTGGCCACGCCGAGAGGGATCGTCAGCAGGGCCGAGATCTCGGCCACCGACTTGATTTCCCGGCAGAGGTTGCAGATCCGCTGATGCTCGGGCAGCTGGCCCTGCATCTGGTGCGGCTGCGCGGTGGTGTGCACCAGCGCCTCGATGGCGAGCTGGTAGCGCGGGCGGGTCCGGCCGCCGGTCATGGCGTACGGACGCACCAGGGGGTTGTTCGCCGCCGCGGGCGCCGGCTCGGGACGGCGCTGGGGCTGCACCGGCTGGATGCGCGGGGCCGGCGGCTGGTCGTAGGGCGAGGGCCCCGGGCCCTGGGGCAGGTAGGGCCGCCGGTGGCGCGGGGTGGAGGGAAAGTCGTAGTTCGCCGAGCCGTCGCCCTGGCCCTGGGCAGGGCCGTACGACCAGTTGCCCGAAGACGAACCGCCTGGGGGTGTTGCCACTTTCTCCTCCTCCGACTGCGCCGGGCACCCGTCCCTGTGGTGCCGCGTCCCGAAACCTTACGGCCCCGGGACGCGAAACCGCACCGTCTGACTGTTAGTTGAGAAGGCTCCCCTGGAGCTCCGCGCGCAGATCCGGGGTGAGAACGGTGCCCGCACGGTCCACCAGAAGGGCCATTTCGTACCCGATGAGGCCGATGTCCGCCTCGGGATGGGCCAGCACCGCCAGCGAGGAACCGTCGGAGATGGACATGATGAAGAGGAATCCCCGCTCCATCTCCACGACCGTCTGGTTCACGCTGCCGCCCTCGAAGATACGGGAGGCGCCTGCCGTCAGTGACGTCAGACCGGAGGCGACGGCCGCGAGCTGGTCCGCGCGGTCCCGGGGGAACCCTTCGGACATCGCGAGAAGGAGTCCGTCGGCGGAGACCACCACCGTGTGGGACACCCCCGGGGTGTTGTCCACGAAGTTGGTGATCAACCAGTTCAGGTTCTGTGCCGCCTGGCTCATCGGGCTCACACTAACGCTCCTGGTTGTAGGTGCTGTCAGGACCACTGTGCTGATTCGTAGTGGCCTGGCCGTTCGTTTCACTGCCTGCGTTGCGTCCGCGCTGGACGCCCCGACGCAGGTTGCTCAGCCTGCCCCGGACGTCCTCCGGGGCGCGGGAGACCTGGGGGCCGCCCTGGGGGGTGCTCTCGGCGGTGCCCTCGACCAGGTTGGCCTTGGGTACCCGCCGCGGCAGGCCGGAGGCGGTGACCCCGCCTGCCTTGGGCCTCCGGAGCTGTGCGGCCTGCTCCCAGCGGTCGTCGTTCGCCGAACGCCAGCTGCTGTCGCCGTCGGTCCCGGAGGCGGGAGCCGGAGCCGGCGTTTCCCGCTGCACGCGTGCCGTGCCGTTCGCGCCGTGGGAACCGCTCGCGACGGAGCCGCGGCGCGGCAGCCCGGCGTCGGTCAGCTCGTGGGCGGCGGGAGAGGCCGGTCCCGGACGGTCGAAGCCTACGCGGTCCGGCTCGCTCACGTCAGCGGCCTGCGAGGATTCCGCTTCCGGAGCGTACGGGGCCGGGTAGCCGTTCTGGTAGCCGTTCTGCTGGGGCCAGTCGTCCTGGTAGGACGGCTCCTCCTGGGCTCCGAACCCGTCGGACGCCCCGGCGTGGACGGCCGTGGACTCCTCCTGGGCCGGTTCCGCATGGCCCTGGCCCTGGTAGCCGGCGTTCGGCGCGTAGTACTGCTCGTCGTAGGGCTTGTCGTAGGAGGTGCCGTAGGGCTGCTCCTCGTACGACTCCTGGTACGCGGCCTGCTGCTGCTCCTCGTACGGCTGCTGCGGCTGCTCCGGGTATCCCGTCGGGACGTCGTAGCCGCTGTCGTAGCCCTGCGGGGCCTCGAACCGGTCCGGGTAGCCGACCTGTTCGTCGGCCGCCGGCTGCTGCTGAGCGGACTGCGGGTCCTGGGACTGCGCCTCCAGGGCGGCCCGGCGCTCCTCGCGCATCAGCGAACGGCCGACCGGGTCCAGCTCACGGATGTCGTCGGGGACCTCCGCGTACCGGCTGTCGTCGAAGCCCAGCTCGGCGGCGGTGCGCAGGGGCTCCTGCCGGCCGAAGTTCTCGCCCTGGAACTGCTGCTCCGGGATGATCTGGGAGACGGTGAACTCCTCGCGGTCCAGCGGGACCTCGCCGCCGCCACCGTGGGTGATCGCGTCCGGGAGCATGACCAGGGAGGTCGTGCCGGCCTGCTCGCCCGAGGGGCGCAGCTGGACCCGGATGCCGTGCCGGTCGGACAGCCGGCCGACCACGAACAGGCCCATGCGCTGCGAGATCGCGGCGTCCACGGTCGGCGGGTTGGCCAGCTTGTGGTTGATGTCCGCGAAGTCCTCGGCGGTCAGGCCGATGCCCTTGTCATGGATCTCGATCATGACGCGGCCGTCGGGCAGCCGGGTCGCGGTGACGCGGACCTTGGTCTGCGGGGAGGAGAACGTGGTGGCGTTCTCCAGCAGCTCGGCGAGCAGGTGCACGAGGTCGGTGACCGCGCGGCCGTGGATCTCGGCCTCGGGGACGCCGGACAGCTCGATGCGCTCGTACTGCTCCACCTCGGAGGAGGCGGCGCGGACGACGTCGATCAGCGGGACCGGCTGGTCCCAGCGGCGGCCGGGCTCCTCGCCGGCGAGGACGAGGAGGTTCTCGCCGTTGCGCCGCATACGGGTGGCCAGGTGGTCCAGGCGGAAGAGGTTCTCCAGCTGGTCCGGGTCGGCCTCGTTGTTCTCCAGGTCGGTGATCAGGGTCAGCTGGCCCTCGATCAGCGACTGGTTGCGACGCGAGAGGTTGGTGAAGATCGCGTTGATGTTGCCCCGCAGCAGGGCCTGCTCGGCGGCCAGCCGGACGGCCTCGCGGTGGACCTGGTCGAAGGCCCGGGCGACCTCGCCGATCTCGTCCCTGGTGTTGATGGGGATGGGTTCGACACGGGTGTCGACCCGGCCGGGGTCGGTGCGGGAGAGCTGGTCGACCAGCATCGGCAGGCGCTGCTCGGCGATGCCGAAGGCGGCGTTGCGCAGCTGGCGCATGGAGCGGCTCATCTGCCGGGCCACGGCACCGGCCAGGATGAACGCGAGCAGCAGGGCGAAGACGACGACCGCGCCGGTGGTGATCGCGGAGGTCTTGGCGTCGTCGGCGATGCCGGAGGCCTCGTTCACCGCCTTGTCGGCGAGATCCGACTCGATCTGGCGGTAGCCCTTGTACTTCAGCGTGTTGACCGCCCACCAGTTCTGCGCCGTGATGCCCTTGGCGGCGAGCGCCTGCCGGGCGAGCGGGCTAGTGTCGGGCAGCGTGGCCAGCGCGGTGACCATCTTCGTCGGGTCGGACGGCGGCGGGACGTAGCTGGGGTCCTGCTGCTTGGCCTGCGCCGCCATCGCGGCGCCGTCCTTCTTCATCTTCGCCTGCGCCTGGGCCAGCACGGCCGCGTCGGCTGCGGTGCCACCGCCCTTGTACTCCTCGATGGCGATGCGCTCCAGGTACGCGTAACTGGAGAGCGACACCCGCTGGGTCGCCAGGTTCGGGGCGTCCGGGCCGGGCTTGACCAGGATGTGCATGCCGATCGAGCGTTCCAGGGACAGCGCGGCCTTGGTGAGCGAGATGGCGTAGACGGTACGGCCGTAGGAGGTGATGTTGCCGGTGCCCAGACCGAGTTCGTTGGCGAACTCCATCAGGGGGTGGTTGATGTCGACGTAGCCCTCTTCGGTCTGCACACCGGTGAGCTTGCTGGTGTACGCGACCTGGCGGAGCTGCTGCAGCTTGGGCTCGACCTTGCGGAACAGCGCCAGCCGGCGCTCCAGGCCCGACTTGTGCGGCATGTTCTGCGCGGCGGCGTCGAAGGCGTCGGCGGCCGCGTCCGTCTGCTTGCGGGCGGCCGTGACGGTCGCCTTGTCCTTGTGCAGGAGCAGCGGGGCCGCGCTGACGTCGCGCTCGTTGTCGAGGGCGTCGGCGTAGGTGAGGGCGGCACGGACCAGGCGGGCGGTGCTCTCGGCGTCCCGCGCCTCCTGCCAGGTGTCGATCGAGCCCTTCACCTGGAAGCCGCCCATGACGAGGCCGACCAGCACGGGTATGAGCAGGATCGCGTTCAGCCGGGTCGGCACCCGCCAGTTGCGCGGGGAGAACCGGCCGCCGCTCGGCGGGGGAGTGGCCGCGGACTCCGTACGGGGCACGGGGGAGGGCGCCGCAGCGCGCGGCGGCGGGGTGAAGTTGCCCCGTGCCGACGGCTCGGGACCGTTCTTGCTTCGCCTCACTCGACCAACAACCTCTCGGCGGTCGGCACCTACGTCGTGCCGCAGTCTCTCAGAGCCCGGTTCGTCCAAGACCACTGAGGAGTACGTCTTTGACTACTGGGCAGTTCAGGCATTCCAGCACGTCATCCAGCGCTCTTCCAAACAGTGGAAGAGCCGGGGCGACGCTCTTGTAGGGCCCAGATAAAACGGTCATAAAGAGCGAGCCCCGGCAAAAGGCGGGCCGGATGTGAGCGCAGCGGCACTGATCGGACGCGATCGGTGGCCACCCCACCCGATTCCTCTGCCGAAACGTTATGAACACCGGAGCCGACCGTGTCAAAAGCCACAGCCGGCTCCGTTGCGGTTACGACAACTGCCGTAGCGCGTCTCGCTTCCGCGTGCTACCGCAGCCGCGCCATGAGGGCGTGTTCGACCAGGGTGATCAGCGCGCTCTTGGCGTCGGCGCGGTGGCGGGCGTCGGTGGTGATGATCGGGGTGTCGGGGCCGATCTGCAGGGCCTCGCGCACCTCCTCCGGCTGGTACGGCTGCTGTCCGTCGAAGCCGTTCAGCGCCACCACGAAGGGGAGTCCGCTGTTCTCGAAGTAGTCGACGGCGGGGAAGCAGTCGGCGAGGCGGCGGGTGTCGACGAGGACGACGGCGCCGATGGCGCCGCGGACGAGGTCGTCCCACATGAACCAGAAGCGGTCCTGTCCGGGGGTGCCGAACAGGTAGAGGATGAGGTCCTGGTCGAGGGTGATGCGGCCGAAATCCATGGCGACCGTGGTGGTCGTCTTGTCGCCGGTGTGGGTGAGGTCGTCGATGCCGGCCGACGCGGACGTCATGACGGCCTCTGTGCGCAGCGGGTTGATCTCCGAGACGGCGCCGACGAACGTGGTCTTGCCCACGCCGAAGCCGCCCGCCACCACGATCTTCGCGGAGGTGGTGGCCCGGCCCGCGTCAGAGCTTGCGAAGTCCACTGAGCACCCTTTCGAGCAGCGTCACGTCCGGAGCGCCGCCGTTGTTCTCGTCGCCACCCGGCTGGTGGATGGCGACCAGGCCGGCCTCGGCGAGGTCGGCGACCAGGATCCGGGCCACACCGAGCGGCATGGCCAGCAGCGCGGAGACCTCCGCGACCGACTTGACCTCCCGGCACAGGTGGCAGATGCGCTGGTGCTCCGGGAGCAGGCCCATGAGCGCTGCCGGGTCGGCCGTGGTGCTGATCAGCGCCTCGATGGCGAGCTGATAGCGGGGCCGCGTCCGGCCGCCGGTCATCGCGTAGGGACGTACCAGCGGCTGGTCGCCCTCGTCCCCGTACGGCTCCGCGTACGGATCATGATGGGCGGTGGGCGGCGGGGTCATGAATCCTCCGGGCGGGACAGCAGTTAGGTCAGTCGTGCCGTCTGACGGGGCCGGTGGGGGGATTGTGGCGGCCGGACGGTGGTTTGGTGAGACAGGTGGTGCCGGGGCCGATCAGTGGAGCAGACTGCCTTGGAGTTCGGCGCGCAGGTCCGGGGTGAGTACCGCACCCGCGCGGTCGACCAGCAGTGCCATCTCATAGCCGACGAGGCCGATGTCGCACTCAGGGTGGGCCAGGACCGCGAGGGACGACCCGTCCGAGACGGACATCAGGAAGAGGAACCCGCGCTCCATCTCGACGACCGTCTGCGCCACGTTGCCGCCCTCGAAGATCCGGGACGCCCCGGCCGTCAGCGAGGTGAGCCCGGACGCGACGGCCGCCAGCTGGTCGGCACGGTCCCGCGGGAATCCTTCGGACATCGCCAGCAGAAGACCGTCGGCGGACACGACGACGGTGTGGGACACCCCGGGGGTGTTGTCCACGAAGTTGGTGATCAACCAGTTCAGGTTCTGTGCCGCCTGGCTCATCGGACTCAACTAACGCTCCTGCTGGTGAGTGGGGCTCGGGTAGCTGCCGGTCTGGCCGCCGCCGGCCTGCCGGCCCTGAGCGATGCCCCGACGGAGATTGGTCAGCCGGCCGCGTACGTCGTCGGGCGCACGCGAGACCTGCGGACCTGCTTGGTGCTGTTGCTGCTGTGCCGTGCCCGGGACCAGGTTCGCCCGGGGCACCCGGCGCGGCAGACCGGAGGTGGTGACACCGCCCGCGGCGGGCTGCCGTACGCGTTCCGCCTGCCGGACGAGGTCGTCGTTCGGGGAGGAGCGCCAGGAGCTGGTCGCGGGACGCTGCGGGGCCGCCGGAGCGGCGCTGGGAGCGGGGGCCTGCGGTGCCTGCGGGACCGGCGCGGGAGTGCTCTCCTGCTGCCGCTCCGGCTGACCGCCCTGGCCGCCCTGTCCGCCGTGGAACCAGTTCGTCTCCAGCGTGTCGTACAGCGGGGTACGACCGTCACCGGGACCCGAGGCCGGGGGCAGGGCCCACCCGTCACCCGGCCCCCGCCCCTCAACGGGCCGCTGCGCGGCGCCCCCGTTGTCGGGCTCACGGCGCACGGGACGCTGCTGCTGCGGGACCGGCGGGACCGGCGGGCGCGGCGCGCCGAAGTCGGCGGGGCCGCCGGGCTGCCGGGCACCGAAGTCCGAGGGGCCGCCTGGCTGCGGCCGCTCGAACTGGCCGGTGTTCCCCGGCCCGTGGCTGCCGGGCAGCGCGTGCTGGCCGGTGGAACCGCCGTCGTAGCCGCCGTCGTAGCCCTGCGGGGCCGCGGGGGCCGCGAACTGGCCGGTGTGCTGCCCGCCGTCCTGGCGGCCGGGGGCCGGCGTGCCGAACACGTCGGAGCGGACGAACGAGCCGTTGTCCTGCTGCCCGGCGGGGCGCTGGAACTCGCCGGTGTGGTTCGGGTTGCCGGGGCGCTGGAACTCACCCGTGGCGCTCGGGTCGCCCGGCAGCTGGAAGTCGGCCGGGCCCTGCGGGGCGCCCGGACGCTGGAACTGGCCGGTGCCGCTCATGCCGTCGGTCCCGGGGGCCGCGAACTGGCCCGTGGTGTGCGAGCCGTTGGCGCCGGTCAGGTCCGGGCGGGGGAACTCGCCGGTGGCCGCCGGGCCCTGCGCGTCGATGCGGGGTATCTCGGCGGTCTGGCCGGGGCCCTGCCGGTCGTCGATGCGCGGCATGGGTGCCGTGTGCTGCGGGTCGCGCTCGTCGTGGCCGCGCGGGGTGTCCAGCGAGGCGCGTGACAGCTGGGCGCTGTCGCTCCAGTCCTGCTGGTTGCCGCCCGGCAGTTCGGCGCGCGGTCCGCCGCGCGGCGGCAGCTGGGGCTGACGGCCCTGGTCGGCGCCGCTGGTGCCGCGCTGCGGGGTACGGCCGCCGAACAGGTCGGGCCCGGAGGAGCCCGCCGACTGCGTGCCCTGCTGGGCACCCGGCTGGCCGCCGAAGAGACCCGCGCCGGTTCCGGCGGGCGCCGGCCGACCCTGCTGGCCCGCGCCCGGACCCTGCGGGCCGCGCGCTCCACCGGGACCACCGGGGCGGCCGCCCTGGCCCGCGCCGGGCAGCGCGGCCCGGGGACCCTGGGCGGGGCCGACCTGGCCGCGGGGGCCGGGTCCGGCCGCGAGCCGTCCGGCGGACGGGGCGCCGCCGAGGGCACCGCCGTTGCCGCCGCTGTTCCGCCGCGCCGCGGCGGCGCCGGCCGCGGCCTGCGCGGCGGCGGGACCACCGGTCGACGGCGCGCCGGGCTTGCCCGGAGTGGGCTTCTTGCCGCCCTGGGCGACGTCCACGGGCAGCATGACCAGCGCGGTCGTGCCACCGGAGTCGGACGGGCGCAGCTGGATGCGGATGCCGTGCCGCTGGGACAGCCGGCCGACCACGAACAGACCCATGCGGCGGGAGACCGACACGTCCACGGTGGGCGGCGAGGCGAGCCGCTCGTTGATCGCGGCGAGGTCCTCGGGGGACAGGCCGATACCGGTGTCGTGGATCTCGATCAGCACGCGGCCGTCGGGCAGCGCGTGACCGGTGACCTTGACCTTGGTCTGCGGCGAGGAGAACGAGGTCGCGTTCTCCAGCAGCTCGGCGAGCAGGTGCACGAGGTCGTTGACGACGCGGCCGGCGACCTCGGTGGTCGGCACGGAGGCCAGTTCGATGCGCTCGTACTGCTCCACCTCGGACGCGGCGGCGCGGAGCACGTCGACCAGCGGGACCGGGCGGGTCCAGCGGCGGCCGGGCTCCTCACCCGCGAGGACGAGCAGGTTCTCACCGTTACGGCGCATACGGGTGGCCAGGTGGTCGAGCTTGAACAGGGAGGACAGCTGGTCCGGGTCGGCCTCGCGGGACTCCAGTTCGGAGATCAGCGACAGCTGGCGCTGGATCAGACCCTGGGAGCGGCGCGAGAGGTTCGTGAACATCGCGTTGACGTTGCCCCGCAGCAGGGCCTGCTCGGCGGCGAGGCGGACCGCCTCGCGGTGCACGTCGTCGAAGGCCGCGGCCACCTGGCCGATCTCGTCCCGGGAGTGCACACCGACGGACTCGACGGAGGTGTCGACGTCCTGCGGGTCGGACTCGGACAGCTGCTTGACCAGCTCGGGCAGGCGGTCCTGGGCGACCTTGGTCGCGGTCTCCTGGAGCCGGCGCAGCGAGCGGATCATGGACCGGGCCACGATGAAGGCGCCGACGAGCGAGACGCCGAGCACGAGCAGGATCAGCGCGCCGGAGATGATCGCCTCGCGCTGCGAGGCGCTCTTCAGCTCGCGGGCCTTCTGTTCCATCTCCTCAAGCAGCGAGTGCTCGATCTTCTTCATCTGGTCGATCTTGGTGGAACTGTCGTCCATCCAGTCGCGGTACGACCGCTTCGGCAGGCTGTCGAGGCCGTCCGTGGCGCCGAGGGCACGCTTGGCGTACTCGTCGGCCGGCTTGATCGTCGAGTTGCTGTCGTCGATCGGCTTCAGCAGGCTGTCGGGGTCCTGCTTGGCGTAGATCTGCCGGAAGATCTTCAGCTCGGAGTTCTCGCTCTCGTACGCCGCCTCGCCGTAGAGGCGGTCGTTCGGGGAGAGCTTGCCGACCGTGGTGTTGGTGGTCGGCAGGGCCGCGGCGAGGACCGCGCGCTGCACCGACGCGTACTCCTTGGCGGTGGAGAACGCCGCCAGGGCGCGCGTGCGCTGGATCATCTCCGGGTTACTGGACGCCTCCGCCATGTCCTGGGAGAGGTCGATCAGCTGGGTGATCAGCCGGTGGTACGACTCGATGGTCTGGGTCGAGTTGCCCTTGGACTGGTAGGCGTCGTGGCGGATCTTCTGCAGCTGGTTGATCTGCCCGACCACGCCGACGAGGCTGTCGCGGACGCCCGTGAGGTTGCCGTCCTTGCTGGCGGCGTCGATCTCCTCGGAGGCGTCGATGAAGTTCTTCGCGGTCCGGTCGGTCTTCTCCTGGGCGCCCTTGACCGTGTAGTCGGTCGTCGTCAGGCCGTGGGAGAGGGGACCGGCGGACTCGTCGCGCTCGTCCTGGAGCGCCTGGGCCAGCTCGGTGGCCTGCTTGGTCATGTCCGTCAGCAGCTTCATGTTGTCGAGCTGCCGGATCTCGTCCATGGAGTCGCTGATGCGCAGCGCGCCGAGCGAGGTCGCCGCGACGACGGGGAGCGCGAGCAGCGACACCAGGCGCGTGGAGATGCGCCAGTTGCGCAGCGCCAGGCGCGAGCCGGCGCTCGGCACGGGCTTCACGTCCGGCGTGGGGGCCGCCGTCCCGGACGTGCCCCCGGGACCCGAGGATCCCGGCGAAGCGGACGCGCCGGGGCGCCCGGAGCGGTCACCGCCCTCTACGGAAGGGGCCGGGCCCGGGTTCTGGGCGTGCTGGGGCGTGGAGCTGCCTTGGCCAGTCCCGCCATGCGGCTCCGGCTCCGCCGAAGCGCTGCCATCCCTCTTGAAACGTCCCTGCACTAGCGTCGCAACCTCTGGACCAGGCGCTCCTCCGCGAGAACGGAGGAACACGGTGTCGGCGTTGTGGTGGGCGCCCTGAAAACGCCCCCCGGGTGGTCTGGAGTGACCGGCGCAGGTTTCCCCCCATCTCGCCGCCACTCGGCGCTGCGTTGCGCCCCTGCGCGCCGGCTCGATCCTGCGGCGGTCCGTGGAATTCCAGCACAGTGCCCGATCTCCAACAAGGCCCGTGCCCCGAGCTGTGACCTGTGTGACGGGCTGTGAGGGAGAAATCACCGGGCGTGGAGGCTGATCCGGGGCATAACGGACGTATCCCTGCGCGCGGTCGTTCCGGCTCTGGTGTCCCAGTCGCCATGATCAGGAGCGGAATGCGGGCTTCAGTCGCCCAATGTCCGTTTCGTTGGGGTCAATTGCGAGCCGGGATTGACCGTTTTGCCCCTGAGTAAGTGAGGAAACTCACACGCTGATCAAGGGGGGTCCCTGTCAGGGCGGGGAATGGCGGTGTCTAGCCTGACGCTTTACATGGGCGGCGCATTTGCCCACCGCGAACCAGGACAGGACTTACGACAACCGTGAAGACGACGATGATGTTCCGCAACATAGCCAACCCCCGTCGCACCACCCTGGCGCACCTCGCGGACGCCGAGGAACTGATGGCGCCGGAACTGCCGGAGCACTCCGTCGACCTGCCGGCCCAGACGGCCAACCCCCGTCGCACCATCCTGGTGGAAGCCCCCGCCACGGCCTCCGTCGCCCCGTAGTACGCACCGCCGCGGCGGATCACTCAACGCGCCCCGGGCCGGCCGCCAGGGGCGCGTCGCGCGTGCGCCGGGGCCGGCCGCCCGGGGGACGTCGCGCGTGCGCCCGGTCCGCCCCGCCCGGCGGACCGCGCCGGCCGGGGCGCGGGCCCCCGACCGGCCGTAAATGCGCACGGCGCGGCCCCGCCGCCGCGTTAGCCTGGAGCGTCAGACTCCAGCCAGCTCAGTTAAGGGGCGCAAGGATCCCGTGCGCATCGCCAGGTTCTCCATCGACGGGAACGTCGCCTTCGGCGCGGTCGAGGGCGACCAGCCGGACGAGCTCGTCCTGAACATCATCAAGGGCATCCCGTTCGCGGACTTCGAGCTCTCCGGCACGAAGGTCCCGCTGAGCAAGGTACGGCTGCTGCCGCCGGTGCTCCCCAACAAGGTCGTGGCGTTCGGCCGCAACTACGCCGAACACGCGCGCGAGCTGGGGAACGAGGTGCCCGACGCACCGTTCGCCTTCTTCAAGCCGTCCACCTCGGTCATCGGCCCCGGCGACGACATCCAGTACCCGTCCTTCTCCGAGGAACTGCACCACGAGGCCGAGCTGGCCGTGGTCATCGGGCGCATGTGCCGCGAGGTCCCGCGCGACCGCGTCAAGGACGTGATCTTCGGCTACACCTGCGCCAACGACGTCACCGCCCGCGACGTGCAGCGGCGCGAGAAGCAGTGGGCGCGGGCCAAGGGCTTCGACACCTCCTGCCCCCTCGGCCCCTGGGTGGAGACGGGCCTCGGCCTCGCCGCGGCGAACGACGCGACCCTCCAGCTCACCGTCAACGGCGAACAGCGCCAACTCGGCCGCACGAGCGACATGCTCCACCCGATCGAGGACCTGATCGTCAACATCTCCGAGGCCATGACGCTGCTCCCCGGCGACGTGATCCTCACGGGCACCCCGGCCGGAGTCGGCCCCCTGCACGTCGGCGACGAGGTCGCCGTCACCATCGAAGGCATCGGCACTCTCACCAACAAGGTTGTCAAGCGTGGCTAGCGCACCCGGCACTCCCGTACGCGTCCGTTTCTGCCCCTCGCCCACCGGTAACCCCCATGTGGGCCTGGTCCGCACCGCCCTGTTCAACTGGGCGTTCGCCCGGCACCACCAGGGCACTCTGGTCTTCCGCATCGAGGACACCGACGCGGCCCGCGACTCCGAGGAGTCCTACGACCAGCTGCTCGACTCGATGCGCTGGCTGGGCTTCGACTGGGACGAGGGCCCCGAGGTCGGCGGCCCGTACGCGCCGTACCGCCAGTCGCAGCGCATGGACCTCTACAAGGACGTCGCCGAGAAGCTCCTCGCCGCCGGCCACGCCTACCACTGCTACTGCTCCCAGGAGGAGCTGGACACCCGCCGCGAGGCCGCCCGCGCCGCCGGCAAGCCGTCCGGCTACGACGGCCACTGCCGCGACCTCACCGAGGCGCAGGCCGAGGAGTACAAGGCGCAGGGCCGCACCCCGATCGTCCGCTTCCGGATGCCCGACGAGGCGATCACCTTCACGGACCTGGTCCGCGGCGACATCACCTACCTCCCGGAGAACGTCCCGGACTACGGCATCGTCCGCGCCAACGGCGCCCCGCTGTACACGCTGGTCAACCCGGTCGACGACGCCCTGATGGAGATCACGCACGTCCTGCGCGGCGAGGACCTGCTCTCCTCCACCCCGCGTCAGATCGCCCTCTACAAGGCGCTGACCGAGCTGGGCATCGCCAGGACGACCCCGGTCTTCGGCCACCTGCCGTACGTGATGGGCGAGGGCAACAAGAAGCTGTCCAAGCGCGACCCGCAGGCGTCCCTCAACCTCTACCGCGAGCGCGGCTTCCTGCCCGAGGGCCTGCTCAACTACCTCTCGCTCCTCGGCTGGTCCCTCTCCGCCGACCAGGACATCTTCACGGTCGAGGAGATGGTCGCGGCCTTCGACATCGCCGACGTGAACCCCAACCCGGCGCGCTTCGACCTGAAGAAGTGCGAGGCGATCAACGCCGACCACATCCGCATGCTGCCGGTGAAGGACTTCACCGACCGCTGCGCGCCGTGGCTGGCGGCCCCCTTCGCCCCCTGGGCGCCGGAGGACTTCGACGAGGCCAAGTGGCAGGCCATCGCCCCGCACGCGCAGACCCGTCTGAAGGTCCTCTCCGAGATCACGGACAACGTCGACTTCCTGTTCCTGCCCGAGCCCGTCTTCGACGAGGCGTCGTGGACGAAGGCGATGAAGGAGGGCAGCGACGCCCTGCTCCGCACGGCCCGGGAGAACCTGGAGTCGGCCGACTGGACCTCCCCGGAGTCCCTCAAGCAGGCCGTCCTGGCCGCCGGCGAGACCCACGGCCTCAAGCTCGGCAAGGCCCAGGCCCCCGTCCGCGTAGCCGTCACCGGCCGCACGGTCGGCCTCCCCCTCTTCGAGTCCCTCGAAGTCCTGGGCAAGGAGAAGACCCTGGCCCGGATCGACGCGGCGCTGGCGAGGCTCGGCGCGTAACCGACGTGCAGAACAGGGGGCGCCCGGTGTCTTCCGGGTGCCCCCCTTCGTGATGCGACTGGACAGTGTCGTGCGCGCTGATACGCCGAGAGTGGCTCAATACCTTGCGTTATGCAATTGATGGAATATAGCGTTGTTTGCATGACAGAGTGGTGGCAGATCGAGCTGGAACCCGAGGTGCGGGATTGGCTGGAGCTGCTGCCGTTCCGGCTGTACCGACGGGTGGAGGACAAGGCCGACCGTCTGCTTGAGGAACCGACGACGCTCGGTGAGCCGTACTCGCGTCATCTGGGCGGCAAGTTGCGCGAGCTGCGCCTCGAACTGGACGGCGAGGCCGTGCGTATCCCGTACTGGCTTGCCCCCGGGCGGCGGATCGTCCTGCTCACGGTGTTCCGCAAGACGAGGATGCGTGAAGCGGCGGAGGTCGAGCGTGCCCAGCAGGTGCTGAAGGTCTGCGAGACCGAACACGGCCGCGCTCAGCACCTCTACGATCGGCGCAAGGAGAGCTGATGAATCACAGCGCATGGAGAACGCGCCAAACCCGGCGGCTTGCGGGTGAGGCGGTGGAGTACGACCAGGAGTACGTCGACGCGCGGCTGGCCGGCGATCTCGGGCAGGCTGTCCACGACCGGCGGATCGAACTCGGCCTCTCCCAGGCCGAACTGGCCGAGCGGGCAGGGATGACGCAGCCTCAGGTGTCCCGCATGGAGGGTGGCGACACCGTGCCCACGTTTCCCCTGCTTCGACGCTTGGCGAAGGCCCTGGACGGTTCCCTGAACGTCGCCATCGACGAGGGCGACTCCCGTGTCACTTTCACCCCACACGCCGCGTGACGACGAGGACCGAGGCGTTACCGGGCCGGGGCGGAGCGAACGTCTGTCCTATACGAGGGCTGCTGCTTGTCTACCCCGGGTTCGACCGTGGCGATGACAGCTTCATCCGCACAACGGACGCGGTCACGACTGTGGCCGCCCCGTGAGGGACGGCCACAAATGTGACGCAACTGGAGATCGGGTCTCTGTCCGTCAGTCCCGGCGAGCGAGGTCGAGGAACGCGGACCACGTCGCGGGGCGCACGGCGAGGGTGCCGCGGGTGGGGGCCTTGGAATCGCGGATGTGGATGGCGGCGGGAGTGATGGCGGTCTCGACGCACTCGCCGCCTTCGCCGCCGCTGTGACTGCTCTTGAACCACTGGAGCGACTCGGCCTCGGACTGATCGGTGTTCATAGGTCTCCTTGCAGCAACTTCTCGATGTGACGCAGGGAATCGGCGGGGGACAGCGCCTGAGCTCGCAGGATTCCATACCGAACGGCGAACCCGCGTACGGTTTCACGATCAGTGATCACTCGTCCGTTGCCCTGGCTCTCCACGTAGGCGACCTGTTCCCCACCCTGGGGCGTCATCAAGGTGAACGGCCCGTCCGCTCCCGCGTGGTCCATGGTGCGGGTCGGCATCACCTGGATCTCAAGGTTGGGGTTCTCGCCCATCAGGCGCAAGTGTTCGAGTTGGCCCCGAAGCACATGGACGCTTCCGTACGGCCGTTGCAGCACGGATTCCTCGATGACGAAGCTCAGTGTCGGAGCGGGTGCGCGATCGAAAATCTTGTGCCGGGCCATGCGGGCGGTCGCCATCTGCTCGATCTCGGACTCGCCGCGTCGCGGGCGTCGCACGGTGAACATGGTCTTCGCGTACTCCTCGGTCTGCAGAAGGCCAGGGACCGCGAGAACGGCGTACGCGTGGAACTCGACGGCCTCTTCCTCGATCCGCGCGGCGTCGCGGAAGAAGGCGGGGTAGCGGGTCAGCGCCACGGGTCGCTTCATGGCGATCAGCATGCCGCCAGCGTCCAGCAGCTGATCGAGCTTGTCGATGGTGTCGGGCCGGGCGATGCGCCGCCCCTGCTCGATCGCCGCGACTTGCGCCTCGCTGTACCCGAGGAGCTGTCCCAGGGCGGCCTGGGTGTACCCGGCCCGCTCCCTGAGGATCTTGACCTGCCTGCCGAACGACCGCAGCAACTCGTCGGCCGGGTCCTCGCCGCGCCGAGCGACGGCTTGTTCCGGGACCTGCGTCATAGGCTTCCCTCCAGCACGTGTCTCACCACGGACCCCGACAGAACACCCACCGCAGCCGTACAGGCACAGTGTGTATGGATGTCGTTGCTGGTCAAGGTACGCGTGTCGGACCACGCTCGTGGCCATGACGACAGAAACGCATTCCTCCGAGGACATCTGCCGACTTCCGCTGCCCGCGCGGGAGTTCCGCATGTCGTTCACGTCCACGCCACGCGGGGCACGGCTGGCCCGCAGGCTCGCTTCCCACCGCCTCGACGCCTGGGGCCACCCGTACGAATCGGACCTGAACACCACGGTGACCCTGATCGTGGGAGAGCTCGCCGCAAACGCTGTGACGCATGGGCGCGTGCCCGGCCGGGACTTCAGGCTCTTCCTGTCGGTGGACCCGGCCGAGGGGCTGGCCCGGGTGGAAGTGACCGACACGCGGGACGACCGCATGCCACCGGGGCCGCCCTCCGCGCTGCCCGAGCCGGACGCCGATTCGGGCAGGGGCTTGTGCCTGGTCGCGGCCCTTGCGAGCCGCTGGGCGGTGGCCCCGCGTACGGATGGAGGGCCGGGCAAGACGGTGTACGCGGAGGTGGCTGTCTGAAACACCCGTGACCAAGCCCACCCCCCCTGGAAGGTGTGCGGAACGGGGCCTGCCCCGCGAGGTGCCGGAACGGGATAGCGTCGTAGGCATGAGTATCCGAGCCGTCGTCCGGGGCGTGGACGACACCCTCTTCGACTACACGAGTGCCGACCGGTACGGGATGCGGGCGCATCTCGCGGCCGAGGGGCTGCTCGGGGGTACGAGGGGGTGGGGGCCGCTGGAGCGGTGGCGGGGGGTCACCGAGGCGCAGTGGGCGCGGTACGCGGCGGGGGAGTGCAGTTTCGAGGGGCATCGGCGGAGTCCCTGAAGGAGGCCGTCCTCGCCGCCGGCGGGACCCACGGCCTCAAGCTCGGCAAGACCCAGGCCGCCGTTCGCGTAACCCGTCACCGGCCGCACGGTCGGCCTCCCCCTCTTCGAGTCTCTCGAAGTCCTGGGCAACAGGAAGACCCTGACCTGTATCGACGCGGCCCTGGCGCGGCTGGCGGAGTAACGCCTACCCGCACGCGGGGGTGTGGCACCCGGGCTCTCCTGGTGCCACACCCCCCCACGTGTGAGCCTTCTTCAGCAGCGTGTCAGGAATTACGGTCGTCCTTGAGAACGTGGTAGTAGTCGCCAGAGCTGAGTTCAAGTCGGAACACCATGCCGTACCTCTTGCGAATGCCGGAGACCGTTCCCGAAGCCGGCTCGCGAAGGAACCGCTGTACTGGCGGATCGTTCTTCACGGCAAGAGGTTCCTCGACCAGACGCTTGGGGTTGTGGTCATTCACGGGGTCCCAGCTCAGTGTGTCTCCCCAGGCGAAGACTTCGCTCGGATCCAGCGCGTTCGGCCCGTTGGGGTTGGGTCCGGTGCCGCGGTAAAAGGCGACCAGATGTCTGCCGGTGTCATCGTGGGTGAACGGAATTCGCGGGTCGCTGTCGCCCGTTGTGAGAATACTGTCGATGACATCGCCCATGTGGTTTCGGTCGGCACCGTAGTAGGCGAGCACGCGCATCGAACACTTGATTCTGTAGGTGTCGCTTCCATCCTGGAAGAACGGCTGCTTGCGTAGGCCCGTCTGGCAGGCGTCCCGTACAACGACCAGCCCGAGGTGTAGGCGGGTGTGGTCGGAATACGTCCGCACGATCTTACGGAGCCGCTGTTCCGCATGGTGCCTGGCGTCAAGTGCTTGGCGGCTGCCGGCCAGGCTCCGCGCCTCCTTCTCGCTGACTGCGCGGTTGCCGGACGAACAGGCGGCCATCGCGAGCAGAAGAAGGACGGCAATGCCACCCTTCGCGGTACTTTTCATCGGGCCTCTCATCGCTGGACGCGCCTTCCAGGGAGATTCCGTGCCGCCCCCACTGTGCACACGGTCGCCGGGGCAGGGCATGAGTACGGGTACTCAGACAGGGCCGGGGCAACCCTTGTGGGCTGCCCCGGCGTGACCGGGAAGTGATCGTTACAGGCTCATACCTGACATGGTTCGCTCCAGAGAGTTCGCGTACAGGCGAGCCCCACCGATCTTGGGGTGGAACGACTGTGCCGAAAGGCCGTACTTTCGGAGGAACGGCCAGTCGTTGCTCGGGTTGTCCGACTTCACGAGGGACTTGACGATGCCGTGCACCTGCTCCGGATCACCACAGACCCCCTTGCCCGCGAAGTCGGTGGCCGGGTTGGTGAACCACACGTTCGCTCCCTGCTTGTTCGCGTCGGCGGCCGCACCCCGCATCGCCGTCGCCAGCGTGCCGGCCGTCTCGTTAAGCCAGTTCGCAGAATCCGGGGACAGGCCGAGGAGGAGGGGCGGGAACGTCAGGCATGCACCCTTGTCGGAGAGCAATGGTGGGTACCCCATGAGGACGATCTTCGCGTGTGGCGCCTTGCCATGGATCTGCAGCAGCGTCCTGGTGATGTCCGGGCGTACGAGTTCGTTGATGATGCCGGGAACGGCGGTCTCCAACTTCTGGCCGGCGAACTTGGCATCGCGGCCGTCGACGTCCTTGTCCTCGTCCGCCTCTGTGAACGTCTTGTCCTTGCAGTTCCCGTCCCCGAAGGAGAGCAGGCACTTCTGGAAGATGTCCGAGAACCGGGAGTCGTTGCCGCCGATGGAGATCGTGACCAGAGTGGTGTTCTGGTCCAGGTACCCCTCGTCGATCTGCGGCATCTCACGGCTGTTGTCCTGAGACACGCCATCATGCAGGACGTTGTACGTGCGTGCTCCCGAGCAGGCGATCAGGTGGTAGTCCATGCTCGGATCCAGAGAGTCGTCCAACTGGCCGATCGACTTCGACGCACCGGGCATGGTGGCCTGACGCGACCACGTCTGGGTGGACCGGTGGCAGGCGTCACGGGCATTCGCGTCGAGTTTGCTGGCGTAGTTGCTCTCCGGGTAGTAGTCCCGGTCGCCTTCGGAGGCTCCCTCGCCGGAGGAGTACGAGTCGCCCATCGCGACTACCACATTCTTCGGCTTGCCCGGCAGCGGCTGGAAGGCGACCGAGCCCCAGGCGATGTCCTCGTCTGCCGTTCCGTCGTCGGTAACGTTCGACAGCATGACCGCCGGTCGCCCCGTGAAGTGGAACGCGCCCAGGCTCACCCAGCGTCCCGCGCGCTGCTGCACGTACCGATCGGGGCTCTTGCTGTCGGTATTGAAGATGTGGTATTTCGCCTGCCTCGTCTGCGCGCCGGTGTCGGGCAGATGCACCATGACCCGTGCCCAGTTGAGATCCTTTCCCAGAGTCCAGATCCCGTTGATGGCCATACGGCCGCCGTCGCCACCAAGATGGTCCGCGTTGCGCGTGTGGGCGTACCAGTAGTGGCCGCCGTATCCGCCGCCGATCTGGTGCAGATCCTCCTTGCCTTCGTAGCGGCCGTCGGAGTCGGGGAAGAAGCGGAAGCCGAAGGTTCCCGCTGATGTGCTGTTGCCACAGTCGGACCATGTTGGCGTACCGGCCGGTACAGAGGCCACGACCTCCGCCCCGTGGGGGGCTCCGGTGCAGATCGGCGTGCCGTCCTGTAGACGATGTCCCCGGCCGGGCTCCGAGATCAGCGTCTTGTACTTGATGCTTTCGTGCCCGCAGGTGGTCTCGCAGGCGGGTTTCCAGGTCGCGTTGGACTGGTTCCACCAGTACTGCTTGTAGCAGTCCTTGTTCGGGCAGTGCGGTGGAACGTCCGGGTCACAGTCGTTCTTGGTGTTGCAGAACGTGTCCAGCGGCGGAGAGACACGGCTGCGGTAGTCCTTGCTGATCCACCAGGCGGGCTGGAAACCCGCCGAGCTGAACCCGGATTCGCCGGGCCAGTCCTGCTTGCCGTCGGTGCCGTAGGAGAAGCCGGTGTCCATGGACCAGGCGGCCCAGCCCATCACCTTCTCCTCGTAGGGCCAGTCCTGCGGGTGCGCGGCGTCCTTGTTCGCGGTCGGGCCGTCCACGTCGGTGTCCATGAACGGATGGCCCCAGCTCTTCTTGTAGAAGGGGTTGGCCGGGTTGTTGTACCAGCCGAGGCCCCAATGGCCGGCGTTCTTGCCCGAGTCCGCGACCGGGTTGAAGCCCAGGTTGTAGTTCCACACGGCGGTGAACCAGTTCTCGACCATGGACGGGTTGTCGTCGTTGACGGTGACCGTCTGCCCGGCGGTGTGGACCTCGTTCCACTTGTCGGCCAGGATCTGCATCGCCGCGGCGATGTTCGTGGCGTAGTCGACGGCGACGGCTCTCTGCAGTCCCGGCGGCAGAGCCTTCTCCTTGTGCCCGTTGGCGTCCGTCTTCTCGTGGCCGGCCAGCCGCATGCCGTCGGTGACCTGTCCGACGCCGTACCCGCAGTCGGACTTGTCCCAGTGGATCTTCCAGTATGCGTCCGGGTCGTTCTCCACGGCCTTGCGGCCGTAGTAGCCATCCATCGCGGCGAGGGGGTTGCCCATCTGCCCGGGGATCGAACCGCCCTCGGCCTGCCACAGGTTCGACTCCTGCGCCATGATGCCGAGCAGTACGTTGGCCGGGATGCGTCCCTTGCCGTCGCCGCCTGCCAGCTTGGGCAGGGGGAACAGACCCTGGGGGTCGATCGTGCCCAGACCGGTCTGACTGCGGTAGCCGCCCTGCCGCAGGTACTGGGAGCGCAGCTTCCCGCGAACGGCCATGTCGACGGCCCACTCGACCTGGTTCGGCGTCGGCTGCAGCGCCTGCGCGTTGACGTCGTTGCGGGAGATGGCGCAGATCCGGTCGGTGTCCCTCGGGTCCATCGCCGTGGTGGGGCCGTTGACTCCGGCCACCGACGTCTTCTTGTCCTTGCCCTGGGCGATGGGGAGAGCGGGGCTCGGGTTCTTCCCGCTCGGTGCAGTGGTGTCCGCGACCGACTGGGTGATCTTCTCACCCGTGACGGTGGCTGTGCTGGTGACGGTCACGGACTGGCCCCCGGCCATGGTTTCAGGGGTCGGCCGGACCTGCTGTGGGGTGGGCTCACTCTCGGTCAGCCCCTTGCCCGCGGCCTTGATGTGTAACAGACCCGCGCGAATGCCCGGCGTAAGGACCGGTTCGACGGCGAGGCGTCCGCGCGTGGAGATGTCCGTGTCGGCGGGGGCGCCGATCCTGGTGATGCCGGTGCCCCGCACCTTGGGGGTTCCCTTGGGGTGACCAGTGAGGAACACCCGGCCCGCCTCACCCGGCATCAGGTCGAGGCTGCCCAGTTTGCCGGTGGCGACGAGCGTCGGCCTGCCGTGCCCCGACCACACCTTCGCCTGTGAATCCTTCGCGTCTTTTCGGTCGACGAAGGCGACTCTGCCGCCTTGAGCGGGCCGGATGTCGAACGGGACGCTGTCCCCGGTGGCGAGGTGCTTCACCTTGCCGGCACGGTCGATGTGAATCAGGTCGTGGCCACGCGCGGCGACCGTTCCGTCCTCGAACGGTACGGCGCTGGTGATCTCACCCTTCAAGGCCACCCTGCCCAGGGACTTTCCGGCGGTGTCGACGGTCACCACACGGGTCTTCGTCCGAGCCGGGTCGTTCACGTCCCGGAAGGCGGTGAACGCGGCCGTGTGCGCCAGGGTGTTACAGGACGGGTCGAAGTAGGCGAGAGAGACCGTGAATGGAAGCTTCGTCACGTGTCCGGTTGCCGTGTCGACAATGGCGGCGAACGAACCGCCCTGCATCAGGTCCGGCTTGTTCGTGAAGGTGCGCGGCGCGTACACGGCTGCGACATGGTCCCGGTCCATCACGCACTGATTACCGATCCACGAGTCCGTCGTCAGACCCGGCTCGGACAGTTCGGCGGCCGTCTTCCACGCGTAAGCCTGGCTGCTGTTGGCCGCAAGGATCTTGAAGCCGCCGGTGTCAGCCGCCCCGGTCACCGCTCGGTCCGTGGAGGTCTTCCAGCCCGCGCCGAGTTTCGTCCCCGGATCCGCGACGCGGCGGGGAGGAGACGGCGCTACCTGTGCGCTCTTCCTGTGGTCAGGGCTGGACGTCGACGCGGCTGCGGAGGGCGCTGCCTGCAGCAGACCACCCGTCATCGCCGTGCAGGCGACCAGAGCAATTATGTGTACATGGAATCTTTTTCTGCGTCTCAAGAGAGAACTTCCCCGTTTCAGATTGAGAGGTTCCCCCTGCCTGGTCGGGGCAGGGCTCGACCGCTCGTCCCCTTGGGAGGCGGCCAGAGAGTGGGCGCGCATGCGAAGACAGTGGGCCGGCGGTGGAGGTGGGCAACGGCACGTGCCACGACAACGACTCGGACCGGTAATTGTTCAGCTGGGTCCGTTCGCTCTGGAAAGCATCGAGGCACCGGCAAAGTAGGCGTTCAGGCCAGGCCACATCAACTGGCCCCCCGTTCATGAACTCGGGAGCCGTGAACTTGATGAGCGGCTCCGAGAGGCACTCTTGGTTGCAGCCCTAGGGTTGTGTGCGCATCAGGGCGACTCTGGAGGTTGGTCGGGAAGGGAGTAAGGGCCGACGTTCTAGGAGCGCTCTGAAGATCTCGCTCCGGCCGCCGACTGGCTTCCCGGGTTCACCGATAAGCCGATCGGGGCAAGACCGGATAGACCTGGCATGATTTCGAGATTGTCAGTGGCGTTTTAGGGCTTGTATTCGTTCCGCTCGACGCTCTCGATGATGATGTGCGGATGCGCGGGGGGTGTGTGACCGGGGTCGCTCAGTGTTAGTTCGGTCGGCCACGAGGCCCCGGGGTACAAGCCGACGACACCCATCGAAGCGTCGGCTGTTGCATCGAAACCACCAGGCCCCGTGATACGGATACGGAATCGATAGAAAGCGCGCTTCCGGCCATTGTTGACCACCTCTACAGGGACCGTCATGCTATCGTTGGCTCGGCGGGCTGCGTAAACGGTCACATCTCCTTTCCGAACGACCGGAGTTCCAAAATGTTCGCTTCCTTTGGCAATGCCCGTCCCGGCTGGCGACGGAGTGATGGTTGTCCCAGGCGGTGCGGCCTGCCTCCGTTCCCGTTCCACCTTCTGCAAAGCCGCCGCGGTGCTGTTCGGCTCCGGGGCGTCGGCTGACGGGTTGGCGGCAGTCGGCGATGCGGAGGCTGCCGAGGAGGGCTGAACGGCTGCGTTGTCCGGTCGCCGGCCCTCTTGTTCATGCCCGCAGGCAGCGGTCGTTGCTCCGGCAGCGACGAGCAGGATCAGGAGGCGACGGGGCACTGGTATACGCACGGGCATGAACATCTACCTCACAGAAGGAGGGGACAGAGGGTGGTCAGTCGCAGACGTCGATGTGACGTTGCCGGTCGATGATCGCGACACGGCCCTCCCACATCAGAGCCGTCACCACGACACAGGCGGGCTGGAAGGCGGATGACCGGCTTTCGTACTTGACCGGGCCCGCGTACTCGGAGAATGAGCCCTCATCGGTCTTGCAAGTCGTCCAGCACAGCTTCAGTTTCATGTGCTGTTTTGTGCCGAGGTTGTTGTCGAACAACGAGCAGGCCCCGTTCGTTCCTTGTTTGACCTCCTTGGTATATGTGAAGAGGGTACCGAACCGACGGGAGTCCGGAAGTCGTTCCACGAAAGCCAGCTTGTATCCGCTACCGCACGATGTGCCTCCGGCTTGCACCGCTGCGGGATTAGCTGCCGCGAGGGCGCGGGTTAGCGGATCGTGTGCAGCGCTCGGTGAAAGCTCAACGTTTGCGCCAGGCACCTTCTCAGGTGCCGGTTGAGAGCCCTCTGCCAGTGCTTGCGGAGCTGTCAGGACTGAAGAGACAAAGATTGCGGACAGGCCGAGAGCGGACAGTCGTTTGCGCATGAAAATTCCCCCGTTTTGATGGCACGCGGAGACCGCTGGTATCGGAATTTGCGCTTCAGGTCCCCGTTGTGCAGCGTGTTTGGTTCTTCGGCCCCCGTCCTGCCCGAATGCTCTCGGCAGGCAGTTCCCCAACTCGTCGGGAGCAGGGCATCACTCTATAGGCGCCGCCAATAACAGCCGCGAGATTATATGGCTCGATATGGTGGGTGGGGGACGCTGTCGGCGCGAGAGTGGAATCAGGGAAGAGCGGGGGCCCACTACGATCCGACGCGGAAGCGGAGTCTGCTGAGTGCGCGCAGACCACGGCGGAAAATTGGCCTGCGTTCCACTCCGACCTCGATTCGGCAGTGGCGATCGCCGCCTGTTGAGGTGGTGGTTTCGCGCGGTTTGGCCTGCTGGTGGGCAGGCAAGGCATCTGTGTAGCCGCACGATGCCGTGTTCGTGATCATGCGAGCCCCACGACGGCGAGCAGGCACTCTGTGTCGGGGGCGAGGGGGATTTGCGGAGCAGCTCGTCCGCGATGGTCGGCCAACGCGGTGACGCACGGGCGCGTATCAGGCCGGGAATGCAGGCTCTCTCTGTCGATGAATCCGACCGAGACGCTGGTCGGGGTTGAGGTGACCGACGTCCGGGGCGACCGCATGCGATCGGGACCACCCTGTGTGCTGCGCGAGCCGGACGCCGAGACGGGCCGAGGCCTGCGCCTTGTCGCGGCCCTCGCGAGCGCTGGGCGGTGGTGCCACGTACGGACGGAGGGCGGGGCAAGACGGTGTACGCGGAGGTCGCTGTCTGAGGCGCCGGGTTCCGCGGAGATGAGTAGGAGCACTCAGCCGTGGTGCCCGTTTGCGCGCATACGGTGCGAGCGATCGGGGAGAAGGCGGCTGAGGGCCGACCATGGATATCACCACTCCTGGTCGCCGCCGACCCCGGTCCCCTCCTCGTCTCCGGGCGAAATGAACTGAAAGTGTGTGGCGATCACAGAGCGTCGGCCTCGTCGACCAGGTAGGCGAACTCGTCGAAGATCTCGAGTACGACGATGACCATGATGGCTCCCGCGACCATGTACTCCAGCAGCACTCCAGGAGCCACGTAGGCCTTCCGCAGGTGTTCGTCAGGACCGAGTTGAGCGGTCGCGGTCTTGCGGAAGGGGTCACGCGCCAGTATCCGTACAGCCTTGTCCAGCTGGGCTCGACGCTCGCCGGGCAGGCCGTCGTACGCCGCGCGGGCCTCGACGGTGAACTGGACGCGGTACTCGCTCATGTCACCAGTGTGCCAGCCCGGGGATAGCGTCAGCGGTATGAGTATCCGAGCCGTCGTCTGGGACGTCGATGACACCCTTTTCGACTACACGAGTGCCGACCGGCACGGGATGCGGGCGCATCTCGTGGCGGAGGGGCTGCTCGGGGGGTACGGCGGGGTGGAGGCGGCGCTGGAGCGGTGGCGGGAGGTCACCGAGGCGCAGTGGGCGCGGTACGCGGCGGGGGAGAGCAGCTTCGAGGGGCAGCGGCGGGACCGGGTGCGGGTCTTCCTCGGGGAGGAGCTGAGCGACGCGCAGGCCGACGCGTGGTTCCAGCGGTACATGGGGCATTACCAGGGCGCCTGGAGCCTCTTCCCGGACGTGCTGCCCGCCCTGGACGCCCTCGCCGGCAGTCACCGGCACGCCGTGCTGTCCAACTCCAGCCTGCACGTCCAGGAGCACAAGCTGCGCACCCTCGGCGTCCGGGACCGCTTCGAGGTCGTGCTGTGCGCCGCCGAGCTGGGCGTGTCCAAGCCGCTGGCCGGTGCCTTCCTGGCGGCCTGCGAGGCGCTGGGGCTGCCGCCGCACGAGGTGGCGTACGTCGGTGACCATCCGGAGATCGACGGGCGGGGCGCCGCCGAGGCCGGGCTGCTGTCGGTGTGGATCGACCGGGGCGGGGTGACCATGCGGGCCGGTGGTGACCTGCCGGCGCTGCGGATCACCGGCCTCGCCGAACTCCCCGCGCTCGTCCGCGCCGATACCCGTTTTGGAGCCCCGTCCACCTTCGGGTAATGTTCTTCCTGCGCCGCCGGGGAGCGGGCCGAAAGGCCGGAACCGGAGGAGCGAACTAGAACGAGAACCCTTCAGGGGCTTGCGTTCCAGTGGCCTATGGTGTAATTGGCAGCACGACTGATTCTGGTTCAGTTAGTCTTGGTTCGAGTCCAGGTAGGCCAGCTTGCAGACGCTTCAGTCTGCGACCGCGGATCACATCCGCAACGCCCCCGTTGTGTAGCGGCCTAGCACGCTGCCCTCTCAAGGCAGTAGCGCCGGTTCGAATCCGGTCGGGGGTACTGATCCTGATCAGCTCGGGATCGCTAGGGCCCCCGTTGTGTAGCGGCCTAGCACGCCGCCCTCTCAAGGCGGTAGCGCCGGTTCGAATCCGGTCGGGGGTACTGACTGGTCTAAACCATCATTGGTCTATGGTGTAATTGGCAGCACGACTGATTCTGGTTCAGTTAGTCTTGGTTCGAGTCCAGGTAGACCAGCTCGGGCCTGCGGCGGTGCAGTATTGAACGCTCGTAGGGTCCACGCCCCCGTTGTGTAGCGGCCTAGCACGCCGCCCTCTCAAGGCGGTAGCGCCGGTTCGAATCCGGTCGGGGGTACAGAACGAGAAGGCCTCCACTTCGGTGGGGGCCTTCTCGCATGTCCGGCTCCATGAAGGTCAAGCGGACCTCACTCGAAGCCGTACCGCCGCGCCGACTCCTCCTCCTGGGCCAGCCGGTGCAGCGACTGCAGGAGTGGCTCGTTGAGGATCGCCCCCAGTACGGCGAACTCGATCCGCTCCGCCTCCGAGGCGTACGTCTCCATGTTGTCCATGTCCAGGACGGCCGTCCGGTGCATCAACTCGGCGTACGGCGCGAGCTGTTCGGCCCCCCAGTCGTAACCGAGCCGGCGGAACGCGGCCACCGCCACCACCAGCGAGCGGTACGCCGGCGAGATGGTCGTGAGCTGCCTGGCGTTCGCCCAGCCGAGCCGGTCCAGGAGCGTGTCGACCTCCTGGTGCGCGGCCCGGACGAACTCGTCGTCCTCGTCCGGCTCGGGCACCTGCGGCAGCGCCCAGAGCGCCGCTCCCAGCCGGATCGTCCGGCCCAGCGACTCGTCGTCCACGTGTCCGAGGACCTCGCGCACCTTCCCCACCGGCACACCGGCGACCTGGATCATCGCCCGCACCAGCCGCAGCCGACGCAGGTGCTCCTCGTCGTACTCGGCGGTCCGCGCGTTGATCTGGCGGCCCGGCGGCAGCAGGCCCTCCCGCAGGTAGTACTTGATCGTCGCGGTGGACACCCCGCTGCGCTCGCTGAGTTCGGCCAGCCGCATCTCTTGCACCTCTCCATGGGAAGTGCCACTATCCAAGCACCGACAGAAGGATAGTGGCGCTATCCGATCTAGGGGACGGGGGAGCTGTCATGTTCGCCAAGCCGGTGCGTGGCCGTACGACCGCCGACGTCGAGGGTGACGCGGTGGTCCTGCTGATCGGGATGCGGATCAACCACTTCTGGGCGGTGCACCAGTGGCTCCCGGTCCAGCTGTCCATGCTCCGCATGCTGAGGGAGCTGAGGCGGGACCCGGACCGGGGGCTGCTGGGCCACGTCCTCCTGACGGCGTCGCCGCGGACGTACTACGTCGTCCAGTACTGGGAGTCCAAGGAGAAGCTGTACGCCTACGCCACCTCGCCCGACATGTTCCACCACCGGGTGTGGGCGATCATCAACCGCAAGGAACGCGCGGGCAAGGTGCGCGGCCACGTGGGCCTGTGGCACGAGACCTACGTGGCGCCCGAGGGGTCGTACGAGTCCATCTACTTCGACATGCCGGCGTTCGGCCTGGCCGGCGCCCACGGCCAGGTGCCGCTGGCCGCCCGCGGCCGCTACGCGAAGGACCGCTTCGCCCACCGGTCCGGGGAGGCCGTGAAGTGAACGCGTTACGCCGGATCGCGCCGGCCCTCTGCTGCACCGCGCTGTGCGGGCTCGCGCTCACCGCCTGCGGGGACGACGGCCTCAAGGGAACCGTCGAGGACTACGACACCGTGACCGTCTGGTCGGACCCCGGCCCAGGAGGACGGCAGACGGGCGAACTCACCACGCTGGCACCGCTCACCGTCTCCTGCTACGAGGACGGGTGGTTCAAGATCTCCTACGACGGCGGCTCCGGCTACATCGACTCGGGCACGTCGATCCTCAGCAAGAAGGGCGAGGTCGCCCCCGGCATGGTCCCCACCTGCTGAACCGGAGGACCGATGCGGGCGGTCCCGCCGGGAGACGGCGCCGCGGCGTTGAGGCGGCCGTCTTCCGGCGGGACCGCCCGTTCTGCTGACCGGGGCCGTCGCCTGACCGGGGCAGTCAGCCCGAGCGGCGCAGGGCCTCCGACAGGCGGGACGCCGCGTCGATGACCGCCTGCGCGTGCATGCGGCCCGGGTGGCGGCTCAGGCGCTCGATCGGGCCCGAGACCGACACGGCGGCCACGACGCGGTTGGAGGGGCCGCGCACGGGCGCCGAGACGGACGCCACGCCCGGCTCGCGCTCGCCGATCGACTGGGCCCAGCCGCGGCGCCGTACGCCCGACAGCGCCGTCGCCGTGAAGCGGGCGCCCTGCAGGCCCCGGTGCAGCCGCTCCGGCTCCTCCCAGGCCATGAGGATCTGCGCCGAGGAACCGGCCTTCATCGTGAGCGTGGAGCCCACCGGGACCGTGTCCCGCAGACCGGACAGGCGCTCCGCCGCGGCGACGCAGATGCGCATGTCGCCCTGACGGCGATAGAGCTGCGCGCTCTCGCCGGTCACGTCACGGAGGTGGGTCAGCACCGGGCCCGCCGTCGCGAGGAGGCGGTCCTCGCCGGCCGCCGCGGCCAGTTCCGACAGCCGGGGACCGAGAATGAAACGGCCCTGCATGTCGCGTGCCACCATGCGGTGGTGTTCCAATGCCACGGCCAGGCGGTGGGCCGTGGGTCGTGCCAGTCCGGTGGCGCCGACCAGACCCGCGAGGGTGGCCGGACCGGACTCCAGAGCGCTCAGGACGAGGGCCGCCTTGTCCAGAACGCCGACGCCGCTACTGTTGTCCATGCAACGATACTCACGTCTCACTCTGTGAAACGCAAGTTCAATTTTCCGTGGAACGCGCCACCCTGGAATCACACAGCGGCCCGTGGACCAAAGGGCCTGGTGGCGGACGCCCGGACCCGGACGGCCCCGCCCCGCACCAAGGGGGCCCCGCCTCCTCAAGATCTCGAGTTGGGTCGGTGGACGCATGCCGGCCGGAGGGAACAGCGATGGGTAGGACACTCGCGGAGAAGGTCTGGGACGACCACGTCGTCCGGCGCGCCGAGGGCGAGCCCGACCTCCTCTTCATCGATCTGCACCTGCTGCACGAGGTGACCAGCCCGCAGGCGTTCGACGGTCTGCGCCAGAGCGGCCGCCAGGTGCGCCGCCTCGACCTCACCATCGCGACCGAGGACCACAACACCCCCACCCTCGACATCGACAAGCCCATCGCCGACCCGGTCTCCCGCGCCCAGCTGGAGACCCTGCGCAAGAACTGCGCCGAGTTCGGCGTACGGCTGCACCCGCTGGGCGACGTCGAGCAGGGCGTCGTGCACGTCGTCGGCCCGCAGCTCGGCCTGACCCAGCCCGGCACCACCGTGGTCTGCGGCGACTCCCACACCTCCACCCACGGCGCCTTCGGCGCGCTGGCGTTCGGCATCGGCACCTCCCAGGTGGAGCACGTGCTGGCCACCCAGACGCTGCCGATGGCCCGTCCGAAGACCATGGCGATCACGGTCGACGGCGAACTGCCCGAGGGCGTCACCGCCAAGGACCTGATCCTGGCGATCATCGCAAAGATCGGCACCGGCGGCGGCCAGGGCTACGTCCTGGAATACCGCGGCTCCGCCATCGAGAACCTCTCGATGGAGGCCCGGATGACCATCTGCAACATGTCGATCGAGGCCGGTGCCCGCGCGGGCATGATCGCCCCGGACGAGACCACCTTCGCCTACCTCCAGGGCCGTGCCCACGCCCCCGAGGGCGCCGACTGGGACGCCGCGGTCGCGTACTGGAAGACCCTGCGCACCGACGAGGACGCCGTCTTCGACGCCGAGGTGCACATCGACGCCGCCTCCCTCTCCCCGTTCGTCACCTGGGGCACCAACCCGGGCCAGGGCGCGCCCCTTTCGGCGGAGGTCCCCGACCCGGCTTCGTACGAAGACGCTTCGGAGCGGTTCGCCGCCGAAAAGGCCCTGGAGTACATGGGGTTGTCGGCCGGACAGCCGCTGCGCTCCATCAGCGTGGACACCGTCTTCGTAGGCTCCTGCACCAACGGCCGCATCGAGGACCTGCGCGCCGCCGCCGACCTGCTGCGCGGCCGCAAAGTCGCCGACGGCGTACGGATGCTGGTCGTCCCCGGCTCCGCCCGGGTGGGCCTGCAGGCCGTCTCCGAGGGCCTCGACGTGGTCTTCAAGGAGGCCGGCGCCGAATGGCGGCACGCGGGCTGCTCGATGTGCCTCGGCATGAACCCCGACCAGCTGGCCCCCGGCGAGCGCTCGGCGTCCACCTCCAACCGCAACTTCGAGGGCCGGCAGGGCAAGGGCGGCCGTACCCACCTGGTGTCGCCCCAGGTCGCGGCCGCCACCGCCGTCCTCGGCCACCTGGCCTCGCCCGCCGACCTGTCCGACGCCGCCACCGCCACGCCCGCTGGAGTCTGATCAGCCATGGAAGCCTTCACCACCCACACCGGCCGGGCCGTCCCGCTGCGCCGCAGCAACGTCGACACCGACCAGATCATCCCCGCCCACTGGCTCAAGAAGGTGACCCGGGACGGGTTCGAGGACGGGCTGTTCGAGGCCTGGCGCAAGGACGCCGAGTTCGTGCTCAACCGCCCCGAGCGGCAGGGCGCGACCGTCCTGGTCGCCGGCCCCGACTTCGGCACCGGCTCCTCCCGCGAGCACGCCGTCTGGGCGCTGCAGAACTACGGCTTCAAGACCGTGATCTCCTCCCGCTTCGCCGACATCTTCCGGGGTAACTCGCTGAAGAACGGCCTGCTCACGGTGGTCCTCGACCAGCAGACCGTGGACACGCTGTGGGAGCTGACCGAGAACGACCCGACCGCCGAGATCACGGTGGACCTCCAGGCGCGTGAGGTGCGCGCCGAGGGCGTCACCGCCTCCTTCGAGCTGGACGAGAACTCCCGCTGGCGGCTGCTGAACGGCCTGGACGACATCTCCATCACGCTCCAGAACGAGGCCGACATCGCCGCCTACGAGGACAAGCGCCCCGCGTACAAGCCGCGGACGCGCCAGGTCTGACCCTCCTGGCCCACCCGTCCCGCGCGACCCATCCCGCGCGCCCGGGACGGGTCGGGTTTCGGCCACCCAACACCCCCTCCGTACCCCCGATCGACACGATTGGGGGTACAGCCATGTCTGCACCCGAACGGCCTCGCGATGGGGCCCCCGTTCCGGTCAACTTCCCACGTTAGAGGGGTGGTTGCCGGGGTACGCGAGCTGTGGCCCCGCGACCGGCGAGGGGGCCGAAAGGACTGTTCGGCACGGCAGTTGCCCCCTGCGCAGGCGACAACTCGCCCCAGATGGCACAATCTGTGCATGGGACACGACGGCCAACTCCAGCTCTATACGGCGGTCGCGAACCAACTCAAGGAAGCGCACGCAAGAGTGCGCGCACTGCAAGTCCCGGAGGGCGTACGGATGGCGCTGACCCGGAAGCTGCTGGTCATTACGGCCGCGGCCAAGCACGATCTGCCCGGCGCGGCAAGGCGGCTCGAACGGTTCATGGCGGACCTCGACGAGGGGCGGATCCCCGAAGGGGACCGCTGAACAACTACGAGACGCCGAGTCCGTTGCGGCACAAGGGTGATTAGCCCGTTTCGTGTTTGATTTGCGGTATATATCTGCCTAACGTGCGAAAAAGCTTGAACACATTCGTTCTGGCGATGTCTCCGAAGGGGAAGACGTGAACAAGGCGCAGCTCGTAGAAGCGATTGCCGACAAGATGGGCGGCCGCCAGCAGGCCGCCGATGCTGTCGACGCGGTCCTGGACGCCGTGGTCCGCGCGGTCGTCGCGGGTGACCGGGTCTCGGTCACCGGCTTCGGGTCCTTCGAGAAGGTGGACCGCCCCGCCCGCTACGCCCGCAACCCCCAGACGGGCGAGCGGGTTCGGGTCAGGAAGACCTCCGTGCCGCGGTTCCGCGCGGGCCAGGGCTTCAAGGACCTGGTGAGCGGCTCGAAGAAGCTGCCGCGGGGCGGCGAGGTCTCCGTCAAGAAGGCGCCCAAGGGCAGCCTGACCGGTGGGGCTTCCGCGACGGTCAAGAAGGCCGCCGCGAAGAAGACCACCAAGGCGGCGGCGAAGAAGACCACCGCCAAGAAGGCGACGCCGGCGAAGAAGACGACGACGAAGGCCACGGCGAAGAAGACCACGGCGAAGAAGTCGACCGCGAAGACCACCGCGGCGGCCAAGAAGACCACGAAGGCGGCGGCGAAGAAGACCACCGCCAAGAAGGCCCCGGCGAAGAAGGTCACCGCGAAGAAGGCGCCGGCCAAGAAGTCGACGGCTCGCAAGACGACCGCCAAGAAGGCCACCGCCCGCAAGGCGTAGGTCAGCAGGGCAGCACTTCACGCGCCGGGCCGGACTCCCTGGGGGAGCCCGGCCCGCGGCGTGTGTGGTGTGTGGTGTGGTGCTTGTGGCTACAGGGTCTGGAGTGTCACGAGGGTGATGTGTGGCTGGGCGCCGCCTTCGCCCTTGCCTTCGCCTTCGCCTTTGCCGTCCGTCTCGATCCGGACCCGCTGGCCCGGGCGCAGCAGGCGCAGGCCGCCCGCGTCGAACGCCGCCGCGTCGAAGGGGAGGGGGGTGCCGTCGTCCAGCAGGACTTGGCCGGACCGGGTGTCTGCGTCGTACGTGTACGCGGTGGCCTGCATGACGGCCAGCCTAATGTCTGCGGTGTTCCTGCGGCCCGCCGCGGGGGTCCGGTGCCTCGCAGGCCGCGGGTGCGTCGTGGCTCGTCGCGCCCACGCGGCGGAGCCGCATATCGATACAGCCCCGCGCCCCTGACGGGGCGCGTGCGTGCGTAGCTGCGGGCATGCGTGCCGCTAGGGGCGGCACGGGTGGGCGCGGCGGCACCCGGCAAGCGCCGGTGAGCGGACCCACCCCCGGCCCGCATGAGCGCAGGGCGCTCAGGAACCCCGGGGCAGGAGTGCCGTGGACGCCGCTGCGGTGCGGGGGCCCACGCCCAGTGCCAGCGCCGCGCGCAGATCCGCGCCGGTGTCGACGTCCTGGCGTACCGAGTTCACGCCCGTGAGGCCTAGTTCCTCGGCGCCGGACTCGCGGTGCCGGGCGCGTGAGCCGGGGCCGAAGAGCGGGCGCAAAAGAGTGTCCGCACCGGCCGCCAGCAAGGTCGTACCCACCCCCTCCGCATCCGCGAGAAAAGCCCTCGGGAATTCCGCGGCGGCGACGAGAACCCGGGCCAATTCCCCCGCCCGCAGCGCCGGCAGATCGGCGTTCAGTGCGGCCACCGGAGCCCGGGGTTGCAGCGACCGTACGACCGCCGCCCCGTGCCCCAGCGCGGCGTTCAGGCCGCTTCCCGGCGTGTCCGGGACGATCTGCGCACCCAGCGCCGCCAGCTCACGCCCGGCCAGCGCGTCGTCCGTGACGACCACCACATCCCGCACCTCGGCACACGCCACCGCCGCGGCCACCGTGTCCTGTGCGAACGCGAGGGCCAGCCCCGGCCGCACCCCGGCACCGGCGGTGTCCGCCAGCCTGCTCTTCGCCCGCGCCAGCGGCTTGAGCGGTATGACCAAGGTCCACTGCACCGGCGTACCGTCCCTCTCTTGTCGCGCTCATTGTCACCCGGACCCGCTGGCAGCGGAGGTGGCGGGGCGTACGGTGTTCTCGACAGACCGGCGGCCCGGGGCGACACTTGTGCGGCCCCCCGCCCGGGAGGCAGCCCTAGAGGAAGGTGTCGGTGTGCCCCGCCGCAGAATCGGCTTCTGGTACCGCTTCGCCGCGGTGATCTGCAAACCGCCGCTGGTGGTTCTGATCAAGCGGGACTGGCGTGGAATGGAGCACATTCCGGCCGAGGGCGGATTTATCACCGCGGTGAACCACAATTCCCACGTGGACCCCTTCGCGTACGCCCATTATCAGTACAACACCGGACGGGTTCCGCGTTTCCTCGCGAAGAGCGGCCTTTTCAAGAAGGGATTGGTCGGCGCCGCGATGCGGGGCACCGGGCAGATCCCCGTCTACCGCGAGAGCACCGACGCGCTGAGCGCGTTCCGCGCCGCGATCGACGCCGTGGAGCGCGGCGAGTGCGTCGCCTTCTACCCCGAGGGCACCCTCACCCGCGACCCCGACGGCTGGCCCATGACGGCCAAGACCGGTGCCGCCCGCGTGGCCCTGCAGACCAAGTGCCCGGTGATCCCCGTCGCCCAGTGGGGCTGCAACGAACTGCTGCCGCCATACTCGACGAAGCCCCGCTTCTTCCCGCGCAAGACCCACCAGGTCCTCGCGGGCCCGCCGGTGGACCTCTCCCGGTTCTACGACAAGGAGATGACCAGCGACCTCCTGAAGGAGGCCACCGAGGTCATCATGGCGGCCATCACCCGCCACCTGGAGGAGATCCGCGGCGAGAAGGCCCCCGAGCAGCCCTACGACCCCCGCCGCGAGCGCATCGAACAGCGCCGCAAGACCCGCGCCCAGGCCGCGCAGGCAGCCCAGGCCGCTCAAGCGGGTCAGGCCGGTCAGGCCGGTCAGTCCGCCCAGGCGGAGGCCGGTCGGGAAAGCGCCCGGCCGGTCCCCAAGAAGGCCCAGGCCGGCGGCACGGACAAGGAGAGCGGCACGTGAGCAAGCCTGTGCGGGTGGCCGTCATGGGCACCGGCTCCTGGGGCACCGCCTTCGGCATGGTGCTCGCCGACGCCGGCTGCGACGTCACCCTGTGGGCCCGCCGGCCCGAGCTGGCCGAGGCCGTCAACTCCACCCGGACCAACCCCGACTACCTGCCCGGGGTCGAGCTGCCCGAGCGGCTGCGCGCCACCGCCGACCCGGCCGCCGCCCTCCGGGACGCCGACTTCACCGTCCTCGCCGTCCCCTCCCAGACGCTGCGCGCCAACCTCGCCGACTGGACGCCGCTGCTCGCGCCCGGCACCGTCCTCGTCTCCCTGATGAAGGGCGTCGAGCTGGGCTCGGCGATGCGGATGAGCGAGGTGATCGAGGACGTCGCCAAGGTCGGCGCCGAACGCGTCGCCGTCGTCACCGGCCCCAACCTGGCCCGGGAGATCGCCGCCCGCATGCCCGCCGCGGCCGTCGTGGCCTGCACCGACGAGGCGGTCGCGCAGCGACTCCAGGCCGCCTGCCACACCCCGTACTTCAGGCCGTACACCAACACCGACGTGGTCGGCTGCGAACTCGGCGGCGCCGTCAAGAACGTCATCGGGCTGGCCGTCGGCATCGCGGACGGCATGGGGCTCGGCGACAACGCCAAGGGTTCGCTCATCACGCGCGGCCTCGCCGAGACCACCCGGCTCGGGATGGCCCTGGGCGCAGACCCGCTGACCTTCGCCGGACTCGCGGGCCTCGGCGACCTGGTGGCCACCTGCTCCTCGCCGCTGTCCCGCAACCACACCTTCGGCACCAACCTCGGCAAGGGCATGACCCTCCAGGAGACCATCGCGGTCACCAAGCAGACCGCCGAGGGCGTCAAGTCCTGCGAGTCCGTGCTGGATCTGGCCCGCCGGCACGGCGTCGACATGCCGCTGACCGAGACGGTCGTCGGCATCGTCCACGAGGGCAAGCCGCCCGTCGTCGCCCTCAAGGAGCTGATGTCCCGCAGCGCCAAGTCCGAACGGCGCTGAACACCGCGATTCCGCCGGCCCGGCGGTCGTCCCGCGCGACGCTGAGCGACCGTCCGTGCGACGCTCAGCGACGGCGGCCAAGTGGACGCTGACTCAGGGGATACCACCGGGTACTCTCAACCCGATATGAGCACCGAGAACCTCCCCCAGAGCCCTGAGCAGCCGTCCCGCAAGCCGCGCGTGGCCGTCGTGTTCGGCGGGCGCAGCTCCGAACACGGGATCTCCGTGGTCACCGCCGGCGCCGTCCTCAAGGCCATCGACCGGACGAAGTACGACGTCCTCCCGATCGGCATCACCGCCGACGGCCGCTGGGCGCTGACCGCCGACGAACCGGAGCGCATGGCCATCACCGACCGCCGCACCCCGAACGTGGCGGAGCTGGCCGAGTCCAGCGAGGGCGGCGTGGTGCTCCCCGTCGACCCCGCCAACCGCGAGGTCGTCTACAGCGAGCCCGGCTCCGTGCCGAAGGCGCTCGGCGAGGTCGACGTCGTCTTCCCCGTGCTGCACGGGCCGTACGGCGAGGACGGCACGCTGCAGGGCCTCCTGGAGCTGTCCGGGGTGCCGTACGTCGGTTCGGGCGTGCTCGCCTCGGCCGTCGGCCAGGACAAGGAGTACATGAAGCGGGTGTTCACCTCGTTCGGGCTCACCGTCGGCCCGTACGTGGTGATCCGGCCCCGCGAGTGGGAGCGGGACGAGTCCGCCGCCCGCAAGAAGATCGTCGACTTCGCCGGCGAACACGGCTGGCCGCTCTTCGTGAAGCCCGCGCGCGCGGGATCGTCGATCGGCATCACCAAGGTCGACGACCTGTCCGGCCTGGACGAGGCCATCGCAGAGGCCCAGGCGCACGACCCGAAGATCCTGATCGAGGCCGCCGTGACCGGCCGGGAGATCGAGTGCGGCGTCCTGGAGTTCGAGGACGGCCCGCGCGCCTCCCTCCCGGCGGAGATCCCGCCGCCGGACGCGCACGCGTACTACGACTTCGAGGCCAAGTACATCGACTCCACGCCCGGCATCGTCCCGGCGCCGCTGACGCCCGAGGAGACGGCCGGCGTCCAGGAGTTGGCGGTGCGGGCCTTCGAGGCGGCCTCCTGCGAGGGGCTGGTCCGCGCGGATTTCTTCCTCACCGAGGAGGGGGAGTTCGTCATCAACGAGATCAACACGATGCCCGGGTTCACGCCGATCTCGATGTACCCGCAGATGTGGGAGGCCTCCGGGATCGGCTATGCGGAGCTGGTCGACCGGCTGGTCTCGGCGGCGCTGCGGCGCTCCACGGGGCTGCGCTGAGCGCTGCGCTGGCCGGGGCCGGTTCACCTTGTGAGGCCGGTTCGCATCCGCGGGTGCGTTGTGGCTGGTCGCGCCCACGCGGCGGAGCCGCATATCGACACAGCCCCGCGCCCCTTCGGGGCGCGGTACGTCAGCGCATGGAGGCGATTCCCTTGGGGATCGCCTTCTTGATGGCGGGAGCCAGGTCGGTGAGGGCGCCCAGGCCGTCGTCCTGGCCGGACATGCCCTTGGGGAGCGTCACCTGCACGTAGGCCACGCGGCTCGCCGTGGTGAACCGCCAGGTGCCGTCGCCCTGCTTCTCCATCAGCCAGTCGACGCCGTTGACGCTCCCGCTCAGGGCGTTCGGGTCGGCGTCCCGGGCCACCTTGGGGTCGATCATCTTCGGGGGCCGCTCGACACCGCAGCGCAGTATGATCGCCGGGTTTCCCCAGCCCGCCGTGTAGGCGGACCGGGGCCGGGGGTCGGCACGGTCGTGTCCGTCGAGTTTCCCGGGCAGCGCCCGGTGCAGGGCGCGGCACGGCCCGGCGGTCTTCGCGTCAGGGCTGGGAACCGCGACCGCCGCGCTGTCGTCTGCTGAGGAGCAGCCCGCGACAGCGATCAGCAGGGCCGGGGCGAGCAGGCCGAGGGGCCGGTGACGGAAGATGTTCACCGGCCAAGCGTAGACGGGGGCTACAGATGGACGACCGGGCAGGTCAGGGTGCGGGTGATGCCGTCCACCTGCTGGACCTTGGCGACCACCATGCGACCCAGGTCGTCGACTGTGTCGGACTGGGCGCGCACGATGACGTCGTACGGTCCTGTCACGTCCTCGGCCTGGATCACTCCAGGGATCTTGCTGATCGTCTCGGCGACGGTCGACGCCTTGCCGACCTCAGTCTGGATCAGGATGTACGCCTGTACCACGGAACCTCCAAGGCGGCCACGAGGATCATGTGGGGAGAAGGAACGCCACGGTATCGCGTCACCGCTCCCCGCGGGGAGACCCGCGGGAGCCAGGACGTGCGCGCCGGGGTGCAGGTACGACAGAAGTTGACGGTCATCGACGACCGTAGCGGGGCCGCGCACGACGCGCGAGCGGACACCGACCGGCACAGAAGGGGCTTGAGGCGATGAAGGGCACTGTGGGTGAGCTGGGTGAGTTCGGGCTCATCCGGGAGTTGACCTCCCGTCTCACCACCACGCCGGCGGTCCGGGTCGGCCCCGGCGACGACGCGGCGGTCGTCGCCGCGCCCGACCGCCGGGTCGTGGCCAGCACCGACATCCTGCTGGAGGGGCGGCACTTCCGCCGCGACTGGTCGACGGCGTACGACGTCGGGCGCAAGGCGGCGGCGCAGAATCTCGCGGACATCGCCGCGATGGGCGCCGTACCGACCGCGCTGCTGCTCGGTCTGGTCGTGCCGGCCGAACTCCCGGTCGCCTGGCCGAGCGAGCTGATGGACGGCATCCGGGACGAGTGCCAGGTCGCCGGCGCCTCCGTGGTCGGCGGGGACGTCGTACGCGGCGACACGATCACGGTGTCGATCACCGCACTCGGCGACCTGCGCAACCAGGAGCCGGTGACCCGGTCGGGCGCCCAGCCCGGCGACGTCGTGGCCGTCACGGGCTGGCTGGGCTGGTCGGCGGCCGGGTACGCGGTGCTCTCCCGCGGCTTCCGCTCCCCGCGTGCCTTCGTCGAGGCCCACCGGCGCCCCGAACCGCCGTACCACGCCGGCCCGGCCGCGGCGGGGCTGGGCGCGACCGCGATGTGCGACGTGAGCGACGGGCTGATCGCCGACCTCGGGCACATCGCGGAGGCCAGCAAGGTCCGCATCGACATCCGTTCGGCCGCGATCGACATCCCCTCGCAGATGAACGACATCGGGCAGGCCGTCGGCGTGGACGCGCTGCAGTGGGTGCTGACCGGGGGAGAGGACCACGCGATCGTGGCGACCTTCCCGCCCGACGCCAAGCTCCCGGCCCGCTGGAAGGTCATCGGCGAGGTCCTCAACCCCTCGGCGCTGCCCCAGGTGACGGTCGACGGGGCGCCCTGGACCAGCAAGGGCGGCTGGGACCACTTCGGGGACAACGAGTCATGAGCCTCGCCAGGGTGCTCACGGTCGCCGGCTCGGACTCCGGCGGCGGCGCCGGCGTCCAGGCCGACCTGAAGACGATGCTGGCGCTCGGCGTGCACGGCATGAGCGTGATCACCGCCGTGACCGCTCAGAACTCCCTCGGCGTCCAGGGCGCCTGGGAGCTGCCGGTGGAGGCGGTCCGGGCGCAGTACCGAAGCGTCGTCGACGACATCGGCGTACAGGCCGTGAAGACCGGGATGCTCGCCTCGGCGGAACTCGTCGAGGCGGTCGCCGAGTTGATCTCCGGGACGGACGCGCCGGCGGTCGTGGACCCGGTGGGGGTGTCCAAGCACGGCGATCCGCTGCTGGCGGCCTCCGCGCTGGACTCCGTACGGTCCCGGCTGCTGCCCGCCGCCACCGTCGCCACCCCGAACCTCGACGAGGTGGCCCAGCTGACCGGGGTGCGGGTCGAAGCCGAGGACGATCTGCGGCGGGCCGCGGCGGCCGTGCTGGAGTACGGGCCGCGCTGGGTGCTGATCAAGGGCGGCCACCTGCCCGGAGAGGCCGTGGACCTGCTCACGGACGGCACCGAGGAGCACCTGCTGCGCGCCCCCCGCCACGACAACCGGCACACGCACGGCACGGGCTGCACCCTCGCCTCCGCCATCGCCTCGGGGCTGGCGAAGGGGCTCTCCGTCCCGGAGGCGGTGGCCGCGGCCAAGGCGTACGTCACCGGGGCGATCGCGGCCGGCTTCGCGCTGGGCGCGGGCATCGGACCGGTGGACCACGGGTGGCGGTGGCGGACAGCGTGACGTGAGCGGGGAAGCGGTCTCGCGCATGGTGCCGTGCGCGGGTACGGCAAAAAGCCGGTCCACCGAGGTGGACCGGCTCTGTGCAGCGAACCAGCAGTGGCCGCGCGCTCAGCTGAGCGTCAGCGCGAGACCTTGCCGGCCTTGATGCACGAGGTGCAGGCGTTCACGCGCTTCGGCGTCCCGCCGACCACGGTACGCACACGCTGGATGTTGGGGTTCCAGCGGCGAGACGTACGGCGGTGCGAAAACGAGATGTTGTTGCCGAAGCCCGGCCCCTTGCCGCAGACGTCGCAGTTGGCAGCCACGGGTCACTCCAAAGACTTCAGATGCACTTACGGTTGATCCCGGCAGGCCGGGATCGAGATCCTGAGATCTGAGATCTTGAATGGCGTTGCCAGGGGGAATGGCCCGATCGGGATCGGGCAACCGGAGCAGCATACAACGACTGCGCCAGTGCAACGAAACTACCATGGCAGCTCAGGGACCCGCTCCCGGCCCTCCACCGGCGGACCCCCGGCCCGGGGTCTACGCTGCGTCCACGTCCGGCCGGCTCAGGGAGGCGCAGGTGGCGCAGGTGCCGCCCACATTCTTCGATGCTCTGGCGGTGCGCACCTGGTGCGGTCTCGCCCTCAAGGCACTGGGGCGGGCGCGCGAGGAGATCGACGCGATCAACGTGTACCCGGTCGCGGACGGCGACACCGGCACGAACCTGTACCTGACCCTGGAGTCCGCGGCGACCGCCGTGGAGGCCGTGTTCGCCGGGTACGAGACCGGGCCCGCCCTGCCGTCGCTGGCGGACGCGATGCGCGCGATGGCCCACGGCGCGCTCATCGGGGCCCGCGGCAACTCCGGGACGATCCTCGCGCAACTGCTGCGCGGGATGGCGCAGGTGCTCGCCGCGGGTGAGGAACCGCACACCGACGGTACGGGTCTGGGGCTGGCGCTGCGGCAGGCGGCCGACTCGGCCCGGGACGCCGTGGCCCATCCCGTGGAGGGCACGGTGCTGACGGTCGCCTCGGCCGCTGCCGACGCCGCGGGCCTGGACGGCGGCGAGGGCGACTGCGGGACGGTCGTCCGGGCCGCGCACGACGGCGCGCGGGCGGCCCTGGCGGCGACCCCGGACCGGCTCTCGGTGCTGCGACGCGCCGGGGTGGTCGACGCCGGAGGGCTGGGGCTGGTGGCGGTGCTGGGAGCCCTCGTGGAGGCGGTGACCGGGGAGCCGGCACCGGAGCCCGCCGGCGGCGGTGCCGTATCGCCCGGAGCCCCGGGGAGTGTTCCGGAAGGCGCTCCGGACCCGCACGCGCGCGTGGAGGCGGCCACCGGAGTCCCCTGCGCCGAGGACGCTTCCGCTGATGACGCCCCCTGTACCGATGGCCGCGAGGAGGGCGGCCCCGCCTTCGAGGTGATCTACCTCCTGGAGGCCGGCGACGAGGCCGTGGCCCGGCTGCGGCAGCGGCTCGACACGCTCGGCGACTCCCTCGTCGTGGTCGGCGGCGACGGGCTGTGGAACGTCCACGTCCACGTGGACGACGCCGGCGCGGCCGTAGAGGCGGGCGTGGAGGCCGGGCGGCCCTACCGGATCCGGATCACCCACTTCGGGCTCGGTGACGTGCACACCGGTGCCGAACGCCCGCCGCGCGAGCCCGCCCAGCGGGCCGTCGTGGCGGTGGTGCCGGGGGAGGGGCTGGCCGGGCTGTACGCGGAGGCCGGCGCGACGACGGTGCTGGCCCGCCCCGGGGAACCGCCCGCCAGCGGGGAACTCGTGCAAGCGGTACGGCGGGCCCACGCGCGCGAGGTCGTCCTGCTGCCCAACGACGCGGAGTTGCGGCACACCGCCGCGGCGGCGGCCGAGCAGGCCCGCAGGGAAGGCGTCCGCGTCGCGCTGATCCCGACCCGCTCGGCGGTGCAGGGCATCGCCGCGCTCGCCGTGCACGAGCCGGGGCGCCGCTTCGACGAGGACGTCGTCCAGATGACCTCGGCGGCCGGCGCCACCCGCCACGCCGAGGTCACCGTCGCCGAGCACGAGTCCTGGACGTCCGCCGGCATCTGCCAGGCCGGGGACGTCCTGGGACTGATCGACGGGGACGTGGCCGTCATCGGCTCCGACGTCACGGCCACCGCGGAGACCCTCCTGGACCGCATGCTCCGGGCGGGCGGCGAACTGGTCACCCTGGTCACCGCGGACGAGGTCCCGCCGGCCGTCACCGACCACCTGGAGTCCCACGTCCGCGAGTCGTACCTGGCCGTGGACACCGTGGTCTACCGGGGCGGCCGCCAGGGCGCCCTGCTCCTGATCGGCGTGGAGTAGCGCCGTCCGTGCCATTGTCAGTGCCGTGGTGTGCAATGGATCTCGTGCCCGCACTGGAAGAACCCCTGAAGCAGCCACTGAAGTCAGTGCTCGGCCCCGCCACCGCGAAGGTGATGGCCGAGCACCTCGGCCTGCACACCGTCGGTGACCTCCTGCACCACTACCCGCGCAGATACGAGGAGCGCGGGCAGCTCACCCACCTCGCCGACCTCCCCCTGGACGAGCACGTCACGGTGGTCGCCCAGGTCGCCGACGCCCGCCTGCACAGCTTCGCCTCCGCCAAGGCCCCGCGCGGCAAGGGGCAGCGGCTGGAGGTCACCATCACGGACGGCAGCGGCCGGCTCCAACTGGTCTTCTTCGGGCACGGTGTTCACAAGCCCCACAAGGAACTGCTGCCGGGCACCCGCGCGATGTTCGCCGGCAAGGTCTCCGTCTTCAACCGCCGTCTCCAACTCGCGCACCCCGCCTATGAGTTGCTGGGCGGTGAAGGTGACGGAGCGGAAGCGGCCGAGACCTGGGCCGGGGCGCTGATCCCGCTCTACCCCGCGACCGCCAAGCTGGAGTCCTGGAAGATCGGCAAGGCCGTCCAGACGGTGCTGCCCAGCGCCCAGGAGGCCACCGACCCCCTGCCGCCCTCCCTCCGGGAGGGCCGCGGTCTGGTCTCCCTCCCCGAGGCCCTGCTCAAGATCCACCGACCGCACACCAAGGCCGACATCGCCGACGCCCGCGCCCGCCTGAAGTGGGACGAGGCCTTCGTCCTCCAGGTCGCCCTGGCCCGCCGCCGGCACGCCGACGCCGGTCTCCCGGCGGTGGCCCGCCGCCCCCGGTCGGACGGCCTGCTCACCGCCTTCGACGACCGCCTGCCCTTCACCCTCACCGAGGGCCAGCGGAAGGTCTCCGCGGAGATCTTCGACGACCTGGCCACCGAACACCCCATGCACCGCCTGCTCCAGGGCGAAGTCGGCTCGGGCAAGACCCTGGTGGCGCTGCGCGCCATGCTCGCCGTGGTCGACGCGGGCGGCCAGGCCGCCATGCTCGCGCCCACCGAGGTGCTCGCCCAGCAGCACCACCGCTCGATCACCGAGATGATGGGCGACCTCGCCGAGGGAGGCATGCTGGGCGGCACCGAGCACGCCACCAAGGTCGTGCTGCTCACCGGCTCCATGGGCGCCGCCGCCCGCCGCCAGGCCCTGCTCGACCTGGTCACCGGCGAGGCCGGCATCGTCATCGGCACCCACGCCCTGATCGAGGACAAGGTGCAGTTCCACGACCTCGGCCTGGTCGTGGTGGACGAGCAGCACCGCTTCGGCGTCGAACAGCGGGACGCCCTGCGCGGCAAGGGCAAACAGCCCCCGCACCTCCTCGTCATGACGGCCACGCCCATCCCGCGCACGGTCGCCATGACGGTCTTCGGCGACCTGGAGACCTCCGTCCTGGACCAGCTCCCGGCCGGCCGCTCGCCCATCGCCAGCCACGTCGTCCCGGCCGCCGACAAGCCCCACTTCCTGGCCCGCGCCTGGGAGCGGGTCCGCGAGGAGGCGGACAACGGCCACCAGGCGTACGTCGTCTGCCCCCGCATCGGCGACGAGGAGGACACCAAGAAGCCCTCCCGCACGTCCCCCGAGGACGAGGCCGAGAAGCGCCCGCCGCTCGCCGTCCTGGACGTGGCCGCCCAACTGGCCGCCGGGCCCCTGAAGGGCCTGAAGGTCGAGGTCCTCCACGGCCGTATGCACCCCGACGACAAGGACGCGGTCATGCGCCGCTTCGCCGCCGGCGAGACGGACGTCCTGGTCGCCACCACGGTCATCGAGGTCGGCGTCAACGTCCCCAACGCCACCGCCATGGTGATCATGGACGCCGACCGCTTCGGCGTCTCCCAGCTCCACCAGCTGCGCGGCCGCGTGGGCCGAGGCTCGGCCCCCGGCCTCTGCCTCCTCGTCACCGAGATGCCCGAGGCCACCCCCGCACGGCAGCGCCTGACCGCGGTCGCCGCCACCCTCGACGGCTTCGAACTCTCCCGCATCGACCTCGAACAACGCCGCGAGGGCGACGTCCTGGGCCAGGCCCAGTCCGGCGCCCGCACCAGCCTCCGCGTCCTGGCGGTCATCGAGGACGAGGACCTCATCGCCGAGGCGAGAGAGGAGGCGACGGCCGTCGTCACCGCCGACCCGGAGCTGACCAACCTCCCGGGCCTACGAACGGCCCTGGACGCCCTGTTGGACGAGGAGAGGGAGCAGTACCTGGAAAAGGGCTAGAGCTGAAGTGCCCCCAAGGGGCGCGGGGAACTGCGCGACCAGCCACAATGAACGGAAACCCGCCCACGACCAAGGACCGAAGATGACCCGCGTGATCGCCGGTACGGCAGGCGGACGGCGCCTGTCAGTACCGCCCGGCACCAACACCCGGCCCACCTCAGACCGCGCACGCGAAGGTCTCTTCTCAACTTGGCAGTCCCTCCTCACCCCCCTGGAAGGGACCCGCACCCCCCTGGAAGGGACCCGCGTACTCGACCTCTACGCCGGCTCAGGCGCCGTAGGCCTGGAAGCCCTCTCCCGTGGCGCGAGCCACACCCTCCTGGTCGAGGCGGACGCCCGAGCCGCGAAAACGGTCCGGGACAACGTCAAGAACCTCGGCCTCCCAGGCGCCGAAGTACGCACGGGCAAAGCGGAACAGATCATCAGGCAACCGGCGCCGGCAGACCCGTACGACCTGGTCTTCCTGGACCCCCCGTACGCCGTCGCGGACAACGATCTTCGCGAGATCCTCCTCACACTCCGCTCGGAAGGCTGGCTCACTGAGCAAGCGCTCGTCACCGTGGAGCGCAGCACCAGAGGCGGGGAATTCCGCTGGCCGGACGGCTTCGAGCCGATCCGGTCCCGTCGCTACGGCGAGGGAACGTTTTGGTACGGTCGCGCCGCCTCTACGTGCGAAGACGCACGATGACCGGACCGGAGAGCGAGGGATCACAAGTGCGCCGCGCCGTATGTCCCGGGTCGTTCGACCCGATCACCAACGGACACCTCGACATCATCGCCCGCGCCTCCCGGCTGTACGACGAGGTCTACGTCGCGGTGATGATCAATCAGTCCAAGAAGGGCCTGTTCGAGATCGACGAGCGGATCGACCTGATCCGCCAGGTCACCGCCGACTGCGCCAACGTCCGCGTCGAGGCCTTTCACGGCCTCCTCGTCGACTTCTGCAAGCAGCGCGACATCCCCGCCATCGTCAAGGGCCTGCGCGCCGTCAGCGATTTCGACTACGAACTGCAGATGGCGCAGATGAACAACGGGCTCACCGGCGTCGAAACGCTGTTCGTGCCCACCAATCCGACCTACAGCTTCCTCTCCTCCTCCCTGGTGAAGGAGGTCGCGGCCTGGGGCGGCGACGTCTCCCACCTGGTGCCCCCGGCGGTCTTCGAGGCCCTGTCCCAGCGGCTGAAGAAGGACTGAGGTCCTGACAGCCCGTCACCCGGTGTCCGGCGGCCACCCCGGGGTCGTACAGTCGTCCCGTCCGTCTCCAACCCGGCTGTAGAGAGTGGCGAGCACAGGTGGACGTGCAGAAGAAGCTCGACGAGATCGTCACCGCGGTCTCCGGCGCCCGGGCCATGCCCATGTCGGCCTCGTGCGTGATCAACCGCGCCGAGCTGCTCGCGCTGCTCGAAGAGGTGCGCCAGGCACTGCCCGGCTCCCTCGCCCAGGCGCAGGAGCTGATCGGCGGCCGGGAGCAGATGGTCGAGCAGGCCCGCGCCGAGGCGGACCGGATCATCGAGACCGCGCACGCCGAGCGGGGCTCGCTGATCTCCGGCACCGAGATCGCCCGCCGCTCCCAGGCCGAGGCCGACCGGATCCTCTCCGAGGCCCGCCAGGAGGCCGAGGAGGTCCGCGCCGAGGCCGACGACTACGTCGACTCCAAGCTCGCCAACTTCGAGGTCGTCCTCACCAAGACGCTCGGCTCGGTCGGCCGCGGCCGCGAGAAGCTCCTCGGCACCGGGCCCGGCCTGGACGAGGACGGCTACGAGGACGAGGACGCCCCCGAGCGCAGCCTGGACCCGCAGACCCTGCGCCAGAACGCCGACCAGTACGTCGACACCAAGCTCGGCGCCTTCGAGGCGGTCCTCGCCAAGACCCTGGAGGCGGTCGGCCGCGGCCGGCAGAAGCTGCACGGCCGGATCGCCACCGACGACCTCGGCGCCCTCGCCGACGACACCACGACCTTCCAGCACTCCAGCGACGCCGACTACCTCGCCGACCTGGCCGCCCTCGCGGACACCCCGGCCGAATCCCCGGCGCAGCACCAGCCGCAGCAGCCCCCACAGCCCCAGCAGCCGCCGCAGCAGCCGTCGTACGACCCGCAGCCGGCGTACGCCGCGTACGACCAGCAGCAGGACCCGTACGCCGCCTTCCCGCAGCAGTCCGGCTACGGGCAGCAGACGGACCCGTACGGCTACCAGCAGGCCGACCCCTACGCCGCCGCCTACCAGGGCTACGACCAGCAGCAGACCGGCTACGACCCGAACGCGGTGCAGCAGCCCGTCCAGCAGCCCCAGCAGGGCTACGCCCTCGACGAGACCAGCCTCTTCGACACCGGCATGATCAGCGCGGAGCAGCTGCGGGCCTACGAACAGGGGCGCGGGCTCTAGGACGGGCGGCCTTCGAGGGGCCGGATTGGGCCGAGAGCGAAAGGTCCAGTATCCTGGCCCTTCGGTCGCGCGTACGTCCGCGACTCGCCGCTGCCCGGAACACCGACGGGCGGTGTCTCCTCCGAGTTCGAAGACTGAAAGCAGGAATGGCCACCAACGCCCGCCTCGACCACCGCAACCCCCTCGTGATCGACACGCACGAGCTGGGCCAGCGTCCTGGTGCGCTGCAGCGCCTGACCCGCGAGGTCGACGCCCCCCGGGACCTCGGTCTCCAGGGAGTCATCGGAGTGCCGGAGGGCGCCCCGGTGGAACTCGACCTCCGCCTTGAGTCGGTCATGGAAGGGGTGCTCGTCACATGCACCGCCCGTGCACGGGCCGAGGGGGAGTGCGTAAGGTGTCTGGAGCCGGTCGGGCTGGAGCTCGAAGCGGACTTCCAGGAGATATTCTCGTACCCTGACGCCGACGGCCGGGGCCGCGTGATCGCGGAACCGGGCGACGACGCCGAGGACGACGAGGACAGGCTCTTCATCGAGGACGGTCTGATCGACCTCGAACCTCTGCTGCGCGATGCGGTGGTGCTCGCACTGCCGATGCAGCCGGTGTGCCGGGAAGACTGCCCGGGTCTGTGCTCCGAGTGCGGAGCGCGGCTCGCGGACGACCCGGACCACCACCACGACGCCGTCGACATTCGTTGGGCGGCTTTGCAGGGACTCGCCGGCACCATGTCGGACGGCGAGAAGGACGAGATGAGCGGCGCCGAACCTGGCGTCGACGAGAAGCAGGAGAAGTAGCCGTGGCTGTTCCGAAGCGGAAGATGTCGCGCAGCAACACGCGCCACCGCCGGTCGCAGTGGAAGGCTGCGGTCCCCACCCTGGTTGCGTGCGAGCGCTGCCACGAGCCCAAGCAGCAGCACATCGCGTGCCCGTCTTGCGGCACCTACAACAAGCGCCAGGTCCTCGAAGTCTGAGCGGGCTGGTGAGAGGCACTGTGTCCAGTCCCAAGAAGGCGGAAGACGCCAAAGCGGCTTCGTCCGCCAAGAAGAAGGACAACCAGGCCTCGTCCCACACGCTTCTGGAAGGGCGGCTCGGCTACCGGCTCGAGTCCGCCCTTCTGGTGCGTGCGCTGACCCACCGTTCCTACGCGTACGAGAACGGCGGTCTGCCGACGAACGAGCGGCTGGAGTTCCTCGGTGACTCCGTCCTCGGTCTCGTCGTCACGGACACGCTGTACCGCATCCACCCCGACCTGCCCGAGGGCCAACTGGCCAAGCTGCGGGCCGCGGTGGTCAACTCGCGTGCGCTGGCGGAGGTGGGCCGAGGGCTCGACCTGGGCGCCTTCATCCGGCTCGGCCGTGGTGAAGAGGGCACGGGCGGCCGGGACAAGGCGTCCATTCTGGCCGACACCCTGGAAGCGGTGATCGGCGCGGTCTATCTCGACCAGGGTCTCGACGCGGCGTCCGAGCTGGTGCACCGGCTCTTCGACCCGCTGATCGAGAAGTCCTCCAACCTGGGCGCCGGCCTGGACTGGAAGACCTCCCTCCAGGAGCTGACCGCGACCGAGGGGCTCGGCGTGCCCGAGTACCTGGTCACGGAGACCGGCCCCGACCACGAGAAGACCTTCACTGCTGCCGCCCGCGTCGGGGGCGTCTCGTACGGCACCGGCACCGGCCGCAGCAAGAAAGAGGCGGAGCAGCAGGCCGCCGAGTCCGCCTGGCGCTCCATCCGGGCCGCGGCGGACGAGCGATCGAAGACGGCGAACGACTCGAAGGACGCGAAGGACGTCGTCCCGGACGACGCGTCGTCCGCCACCGCCTGACGCGAGCACCCGGCGCGCAGGCACCCGAGCAGTACCGAGCAGTCTCAGCAGGACAGCAGCGCCCGAGCGCCCGTCCCGAGCCCCCGGCTCCGGGGCGGGCGCTCGGCACGTCCCACGGGGGTACCGATGCCCGAGTTGCCCGAGGTCGAAGTCGTACGGCGCGGTCTGGAGCGGTGGGTCGCCCGGCGCACCGTCGCCGACGTCGAGGTGCTGCACCCGCGCGCCGTGCGCCGCCACCTCGCGGGCGCCGACGACTTCGCGCACCGCCTCAAGGGCCGGCACATCGGCCTGCCCAGCCGGCGCGGCAAGTACCTGTGGCTGCCGCTGGAGGAGACGAACCAGTCCGTCCTCGCCCACCTCGGCATGAGCGGTCAACTGCTGGTCCAGCCGCACGAGTCGGCGGACGAGAAGCACCTGCGCGTGAGGGTGCGGTTCGCCGACGCGCTCGGCACGGAACTCCGGTTCGTCGACCAACGCACCTTCGGCGGACTGTCGTTGCACGACAACACCCCCGACGGCCTGCCCGACGTCATCGCGCACATCGCCCGCGACCCCCTCGACCCGCTGTTCGACGACGACGCCTTCCACCGGGCGCTGCGCCGCAAGCGGACCACCATCAAGCGGGCCCTGCTGGACCAGTCGCTGATCAGCGGCGTCGGCAACATCTACGCGGACGAGGCGCTGTGGCGCGCCCGCCTCCACTACGAGCGGCCCACCGCGACCCTCACCCGCCCGGTGACGACGGAGCTGCTCGGCCACGTCCGGGACGTGATGAACGCGGCCCTCGCCGTCGGCGGCACCAGCTTCGACAGCCTGTACGTCAACGTCAACGGCGAGTCGGGCTACTTCGACCGCTCCCTGGACGCCTACGGGCGCGAGGGCCTGCCCTGCGGGCGCTGCGGGACACCCATGCGCCGACGGCCCTGGATGAACCGGTCCAGCTACTTCTGCCCGAAGTGTCAGAGGGCGCCGCGCGTGTCGTCGTAACGCGCGCGGGCGGCCAGCACGTCGTCCATCGCGCCCTCCACGCACTGGATGAGGGAGAGCAGCCGGCCGGCGACCTCACGGCCCAGTGGAGTCAGCTCGTAGTCCACGCGGGGCGGGTTGGTCGGCTGTGCCTCCCGGTGCACCAGGCCGTCGCGCTCCAGCGCCTGCAGGGTCTGGGAGAGCATCTTCTCGCTCACCCCGTCGACCCGGCGGCGCAACTCGTTGAAGCGCAGCGACCCCTCGTACAGCGCCCCGAGCGTCAGCCCGCCCCAGCGGCCGGTGACGTGCTCCAGGGTGCCGCGCGAGGGGCAGGCCTTGGCGAACACGTCGTACGCGAGGTCGTCCGTGGGCCGCGTGTCCTGGTCGCTCATCCCTCCAGCCTACGCGAGGGCAGCGCTAACCAGAAGTTTGCGCTAGCTAGAGGTTAGTGCGCGGCCGACTGCGCATCCGATGCTCCCCGCGCCGAGGCCCTGCCGGCCCGCCAAGCGCTCAGTACCCGAAGTCCTGCGTCCACCAGGGGCCGCCCGGGCCGAAGTGGACGCCGACGCCGAGGGTCTTGTAGTCGCAGTTCAGGATGTTGGCGCGGTGGTCCGGGCTGTTCATCCAGGCCTGCATCACCGCCGCCGCGTCCGCCTGGCCGCGGGCTATGTTCTCGCCGCCGAGGTCGGTGATCCCGGCCTTGGCCGCCCGGTCCCACGGCGTGGCGCCGTCCGGGTCCGTGTGGTCGAAGAAGCCCCGCGCCGCCATGTCGTTGCTGAACGACTCGGCCAGATCGGTCAGCGAGGAGTTCGCCGCCAGCGCGCTGCAGCCGACCTTCGCCCGCTCCTCGTTGACCAGCTTCAGCACCTCGGCCTCGGCGGCGGCCTGGGCCGAGACGGTCACCGGCGCCGGCGCCGTGGTCCGCGCGGGCGGCCTGGGCGCCGTACGCGACGGCGTGCTGCTCGGCCGGCCGGCGCTCGGCGTGGCCTTCGGGGTCGTCTTCGGAGCCGTCTTCCGCGAGGGCGCCTTGGAGGGGGCCGCGGAGGCGGAGTGCTTCTCCGCGGGCTTCGAGGGGGACTTCGACGGGGACGCGGAGGGGGAGGGAGACGCGCTCGGGGACGCGGTGGTCGTCGGGGAGGCCCCCGCGTGCCGGTTCCCGCCGCCCGCCGAGGGGGTGCCGCCCGGGGTCCGTGCGCTGCCCGAGGTGCCGCCCTGCTCGGACGCCGTGTTGCTGGGGGAGTCCGCCGCCTGTATTCGGTCGCCGCCGGTGGTGGTCGTACCGCCGCCGAGCTGGTAGTGCTGCAGGCCGGGCACCACGCCCGTGGCCACCGCGGCCGTGCCCAGGGCCACGGCGGCGGAGACACCCAGCAAGCCCGCGCGCACCGGACGGCCGGGCCGCTTCCGGCGCCGGTGTTCGTGCGGGGGGCCGCCGGCCGGGGTGAACCCGGACGGACCCGGCCCCGTGCTGTCGTCCGTGGCGAACAGGTAGGCCGTGCTCCGGGCGTTGGTCTCGGCGTACGCCTCGGGGTTCAGGTACGGCGCGATGCCCCGGGGCGCGCGCTCGCCGGCCCGGGAGCCGAGCCGGCCGCCGCCGCCCGTGGCGGAACCCTGTGTGTGCGTACTCCCCGCGGCGCGGCCGGTGGAGGCGCGCCCGGCGGCCGGGCGTCGGTGGCGGCCCATGTCCCTGCCCTCTTCCTCGTGCTCGCGGTCGACCGGGCCCCCTGGGGTGCGTCACTCCCCCTGACCGACCGAACTCACTCGATCGAGTGAGTTTCATATGAGATGCATTGGGTGGGGACCGTACCGCATGCCACTCGGGGAGGAAGTGTCCTGAGCGACATCGGCCGGTTAGGTTGCACCCATGAGCGAGGATGTACGGCTGGTCGCCTGGGTGCGGGGACGCGTCCAGGGTGTGGGTTTCCGCTGGTTCACGCGGGCCAAGGCGCTGGAGATCGGCGGCCTGAGTGGTTTTGCTCTCAATTTGGGCGACGGTCGCGTCCAGGTCGTCGCCGAGGGCGCGCGCGAGGGCTGCGACCGACTGCTCGACTGGCTCGAGGGCGGCGACACGCCCGGACACGTGGACGGTGTCACGGAGATCTGGGACACACCGCGTGGGGGCTACGACGGCTTCGCCATCCGCTGAGTCGTTTCTGTAAAGCTCCGCAGGCCACCGCGGGGCGAGCTGCCCCCGGCATGTGCGCGGAGCAGGAACGACCTGGTGGTTGCCAAGAACGGCGTGGCGTGGCAGGCTCCGCAGATACAAGTGATCCACACGTGATCCACACGCTCCGCGGGCCCCCGCCCAAGTCGCAACGCCGCCGCTCTCCGGCCGCGCGCGCCGGGTTCGCCCGCCAATACAGGGCGTGATCGTGTTGACCGTCAAACTTTTTGGTGAGACGCTGAAAGCCCCGCGCACCTTAGCTGTTTGGCATGTGGCAACACCAGAGCAACACTCGGATGTGTCAAGCACCGCGGGTGCGAATCCCTCACGACCCACACCGCATCGGTCGGTCACTCATTGTGGAGGACCATCCATCATGGCAAAGGCGCTTCTCGGTTACGTCGGCGGCTCCGACCCTCGACTCCTCGCCGAGATGCGACGGCTTCAGCAGCGTGTCCAGGACCTGGAGTCGGAGCTGGTACGAATCCAGGCCGAGAACGACGCGCTCGCGGCTGCCGCCTCTCAGGACAGGATCATGGAGAGCATCGACGCACACCAGGCGGAGCCTGCGCTCACCTGAATCGCTGCATCGCTCCACGACAGCAGTCGCAGCGGCTGGGCTGCCCGTATCAACCGCACAGTTGTCGAGTCGCAAGGGACGCTTCGGCGTCCCTTCCTTCTTTCCCCGCGCATCCTTTCACCCTCTTCAACGTCTGATGTGCCCTGCATGTTCAATGGCGAAACCGCGCGGTTGCAACGGTTCGTGGAGTGAGATAGCGGCGACCGGTAGAGTCCGGCGGCGTGCACCTCAAGGCCCTGACCCTCCGCGGGTTCAAGTCGTTCGCCTCGGCCACCACGCTCCGGTTCGAGCCGGGCATCACGTGCGTCGTCGGCCCGAACGGCTCGGGCAAGTCCAACGTGGTGGACGCGCTCAGCTGGGTCATGGGCGAACAGGGCGCCAAGTCGCTGCGCGGCGGCAAGATGGAGGACGTCATCTTCGCCGGCACCACCGGCCGCCCGCCGCTGGGCCGCGCCGAGGTGTCCCTGACCATCGACAACTCCGACGGGGCGCTGCCCATCGAGTACGCCGAGGTCACCATCACGCGGATCATGTTCCGCAACGGCGGCAGCGAGTACCAGATCAACGGCGACACCTGCCGGCTGCTCGACATCCAGGACCTCCTCTCCGACTCCGGTATCGGCCGCGAGATGCACGTCATCGTCGGCCAGGGCCAGCTCGACTCCGTGCTCCACGCCGACCCCATGGGCCGGCGCGCCTTCATCGAGGAGGCGGCCGGCGTCCTGAAGCACCGCAAGCGCAAGGAGAAGGCGCTGCGCAAGCTGGACGCGATGCAGGCCAACCTCGCCCGCGTCCAGGACCTCACCGACGAGCTGCGCCGCCAGCTCAAGCCGCTGGGCCGGCAGGCCGCCGTCGCCCGCCGGGCCGCCGTCATCCAGGCCGACCTCCGCGACACCCGCCTGCGCCTGCTCGCCGACGACCTCGTACGGCTCCGGGAGGCATTGCAGGGTGAGATCGCCGACGAGGCGGCCCTGAAGGAGCGCAAGGAGGCCGCCGAGCAGGAGCTGCGCAAGGCCGTCCAGCGGGAGACCCGGCTGGAGGAGGAGGTACGGCAGCTCACGCCGCGCCTGCAGCGCGCCCAGCAGACCTGGTACGAGCTGTCCCAGCTGGCCGAACGCGTCCGCGGCACGATCTCCCTGGCCGACGCCCGCGTCAAGAGCGCGACCTCCGCACCCCCCGAGGAGCGGCGCGGCCGCGACCCCGAGGACCTGGAGCGCGAGGCGGCCCGGGTGCGCGAGCAGGAGGCCGAGCTGGAGGCGGCCCTGGAGGCGGCCCAGCACGCCCTGGACGACACGGTCGCGCACCGGGCGGAACTGGAGCGGGAGCTGGCCGTCGAGGAACGCCGGCTCAAGGACCTGGCCCGCGCCATCGCCGACCGCCGAGAGGGGCTGGCCCGCCTCTCCGGCCAGGTCAACGCGGCCCGCTCGCGCGCCGCCTCCGCCCAGGCCGAGATCGACCGCCTGGCCGCGGCCCGCGACGAGGCCGAGGAGCGCGCGGTGAGCGCCCAGCAGGAGTACGAGACCCTCAAGGCCGAGGTCGACGGCCTGGACGCCGACGACGCCGACCTCGCCGAACGCCACGAGGCCGCCAAGCTCCAGCTCGCCGAAGCGGAAGCGGCCCTCACCGAGGCCCGCGAGGCGGCCACGACCGCCGAACGCTCCCGCGCCGCCACCCGCGCCCGCCACGAAGCGCTCGCCCTCGGCCTGCGCCGCAAGGACGGCACCGGCCTCCTGCTCGCCGCCCAGGACCGCCTCACGGGCATCCTCGGCCCGGCCGCCGAACTCCTGACCATCACCCCCGGCTACGAGGTGGCCCTGGCCGCCGCCTTCGGCACAGCAGCCGACGCCCTCGCCATGACGACCCCCACAGCAGCCGCCAACGCCCTCCGCCTCCTACACAAAGAACAAGCAGGCCGAGCCACCCTCCTCCTGACAACACCCCCCGAAGGGGGCGCGGGGAACTGCGCGAGCAACCACAACGCACCCGCACCCAACGACCGGACCGCACCACCCCTCAGGGGCGCGGGGAACTGCGCGAGCAACCACAACGCACCCGCACCGAACCACCCGGCCGAAGTCCCCGAAGGGGGCGCGGGGAACTGCGCGACAGGCCACAACGCACCCGCACTCGACGAACCGCCCGCACCACACCTCCCCGCAGCCACCCTCGTCCAGTCCCCCCCGGACCTCACCCCCACCATCCACCGCCTCCTCCGCGACACGGCCATCGTCGACACCCTCGAAGACGCCGAAGACCTCATCCGCACCCACCCCCACCTCACCGCGGTGACCGCCGAAGGCGACATCCTCGCCGCCCACTACGCCCACGGCGGCTCCGCAGGCGCCCCCAGCCTCCTGGAGGTCCAGGCCTCGGTGGACGAGGCCGCGGCGCAGCTGCAAGAACTGCAGGTCCGCTGCGAACAACTGGCCGAGGCCCAGCGCACCGCGCAGACCCAAAGGAGCACCGCCGCCACCCTCGTAGAGGACCTCGGCGAACGGCGCCGCGCAGCGGACCGCGAGAAGTCCGCCGTAGCCCAGCAGCTCGGCCGCCTCGCAGGCCAGGCCCGCGGAGCCGCCGGCGAGGCGGAACGCTCCGCCGCCGCGGCCGCCCGCGCCCAGGACGCCCTGGAGCGGGCGGTGCAGGAGGCCGAGGAGCTGGCCGAGCGCCTGGCCGTGGCCGAGGAGATGCCCGTCGAGGAGGAGCCCGACACCGCCGTACGGGACCGCCTCGCCGCCGACGGGGCCAACGCCCGGCAGACGGAGATGGAGGCCCGCCTCCAGGCCCGTACGCACGAGGAGCGGGTGAAGGGCCTGGCCGGCAGGGCCGACTCCCTCGACCGGGCAGCCCGCGCCGAACGCGAGGCACGCGCGCGTGCCGAGCAGCGCCGCGCCCGGCTGCGCCACGAGGCCGCCGTCGCCGAGGCAGTCGCCTCCGGCGCCCGGCAGCTCCTCGCGCACGTCGAGGTCTCCCTCGGCCGCGCCGAGCGGGAGCGTGCCGCGGCCGAGGAGGCGAAGGCGCTGCACGAGCGGGACCTGGTCACCGCGCGGACCGCCGGCCGCGACCTGAAGGCCGAGCTGGACAAGTTGACGGATTCAGTGCACCGCGGCGAGGTACTCGGCGCCGAGAAGAGGCTGCGCATCGAGCAGCTGGAGACGAAGGCACTGGAGGAGCTGGGTGTCGAACCGGCCGGGCTGGAGGCGGAGTACGGGCCGCACCAGCCTGTGCCGCCCTCGCTCCCCGCCGAGGGCGAACAGCTCCCTGAAGACCCGGATCACCCCCGCAACCGGCCCAGGCCCTTCGTGCGGGCGGAGCAGGAGAAGCGGCTCAAGGCCGCCGAGCGCGCCTACCAGCAGCTCGGCAAGGTCAACCCGCTCGCCCTGGAGGAGTTCGCGGCCCTGGAGGAGCGGCACAAGTTCCTCAGCGAGCAGCTTGAGGACCTGAAGAAGACCCGCGCCGACCTGCTCCAGGTGGTCAAGGAGGTCGACGAACGTGTCGAGCAGGTCTTCACCGAGGCCTACCACGACACCGCACGCGAGTTCGAGGGCGTCTTCGGCCGGCTGTTCCCGGGCGGCGAGGGACGGCTCGTGCTGACCGACCCCGGCAACATGCTGACCACGGGCGTGGACGTGGAGGCCCGCCCGCCGGGGAAGAAGGTCAAGCGGCTCTCCCTGCTCTCGGGCGGCGAGCGTTCGCTGACGGCCGTGGCCCTGCTGGTGTCGATCTTCAAGGCCCGCCCCAGCCCGTTCTACGTCATGGACGAGGTCGAGGCGGCGCTGGACGACACCAACCTCCAGCGGCTGATCCGGATCATGCAGGAGCTGCAGGAGGCCTCGCAGCTGATCGTGATCACGCACCAGAAGCGCACGATGGAGGTCGCCGACGCGCTCTACGGCGTCTCCATGCAGGGTGACGGTGTCTCGAAGGTCATCTCGCAGCGCCTCCGCTAGCGCGCCCCTCCGTACAAGATCGAAGCCCGTACCGGAAACACTCTGCGTTCACTTTCTGAACGCAGAGGTATGTGTCGTCTGACTAAATTCACAGCAGTGGACCTATTGACTTCGGGACTTGAAGGAATAGTCTCTGCAACGTTGCTTTTACCTTCAGGTATGGATCTGACAGGGCTCACCCCCACCCGGCAGCGTTGCCGTGGCCCGAGGAGTTGTTCGTGACCAGCACAGCGCAGGCACCCCAGCCAGGAGCCAGGACGGCTCATCCCGAACATCTCGGGCACGTCATCTTCATCGCGGCGGCGGCCGCCATGGGCGGCTTCCTGTTCGGTTACGACAGCTCCGTCATCAACGGTGCCGTCGAGGCCATCCGGGGCCGCTACGACATCGGCTCCGCGGCGCTGGCCCAGGTCATCGCCATCGCCCTGATCGGCTGCGCCATCGGCGCCGCCACCGCCGGCCGCATAGCCGACCGGATCGGCCGCATCCGCTGCATGCAGATCGCCGCCGTCCTGTTCACGATCAGCGCCGTCGGCTCCGCCCTGCCGTTCGCCCTGTGGGACCTCGCCTTCTGGCGGATCGTCGGCGGCTTCGCCATCGGCATGGCCTCCGTCATCGGCCCCGCCTACATCGCCGAGGTCGCCCCGCCCGCCTACCGCGGCCGCCTCGGCTCCTTCCAGCAGGCCGCGATCGTCGTCGGCATCGCCATCTCCCAGCTGGTCAACTGGGGCATCCTCAACGCCGCCGACGGCAAGCAGCGCGGCCACCTGATGGGCCTGGAGGCCTGGCAGGTCATGCTCGGCGTGATGGTCGTCCCGGCCGTCCTCTACGGCCTGCTGTCCTTCGCGATCCCCGAGTCCCCGCGCTTCCTGATCTCCGTCGGCCGGCGCGACCGGGCCCGCGAGATCCTCGCCGAGGTCGAGGGCGACATCGACTTCGACGCCCGGATCACCGAGATCGAGCACGCCATGAAGCGCGAGGAGAAGTCCGGCTTCCGGGACCTGCTCGGCGGCTCCTTCTTCTTCAAGCCGATCGTCTGGGTCGGTATCGGCCTGTCCGTCTTCCAGCAGTTCGTCGGCATCAACGTCGCCTTCTACTACTCCTCGACGCTGTGGCAGTCCGTCGGCGTGAACCCGTCCGACTCGTTCTTCTACTCCTTCACGACGTCGATCATCAACATCGTCGGCACCGTGATCGCGATGATCTTCGTGGACCGCATCGGCCGCCGGCCGCTCGCCCTCATCGGCTCCGTCGGCATGGCCGTCGGCCTCGCCCTGGAGGCGTGGGCGTTCAGCCACCACCTCGTCGACGGCAAGCTGCCCGCCGCCCAGGGCTGGACCGCCCTGATCGCCGCCCACGTCTTCGTCCTCTTCTTCGCCCTCTCCTGGGGCGTGGTCGTCTGGGTCATGCTCGGCGAGATGTTCCCGAACAAGATCCGCGCCGCCGCGCTGGGCGTGGCCGCCTCCGCGCAGTGGATCGCCAACTGGGCCATCACCGCGAGCTTCCCGTCGCTGGCCGACTGGAACCTCTCCGTGACCTACGTGATCTACGCCGTCTTCGCCGCGCTCTCCATCCCGTTCGTCCTGAGGTTCGTCAGGGAGACGAAGGGCAAGGCCCTGGAAGAAATGGGCTGACCCGCCTCGGGCCCGGCGTCCTGGACACCGGGTCCCGGGCCCGGCCCCCGGACCCGAGGAGAAGGGCCAAGTCCCCGCTGCCCCTCTCCTCGTACCCCGCCGCCGCCCCCGCTCCGGCCACTGCCCGGACCGGGGGCGGCGGTGCGTCCGCGCCCTTCCGGGCGATCACCCCGCCAGCGCCGGCAGCACCTTCTCGGCGAACAACCGCAGGCTGCGCCAGCCCTCCTCCAGGGGCATCCCGCCCGCCAGCGGGTGCAGGACCAGGCTGTCCAGGCCCAGCTCCACGCACTGGCCCGGCGTGAGGACGCGGTAGACACCCTCGGCGCGCAGCTCGTCCACGGTCGTGGCCGCCGACCGCACGGCCGAGCGGATGTCGCCGGACTGCCAGGACGCGTAGGTCCGTGCCTCGTGCAGGAAGTGCCGGCCGTACTCGGCCCACGTCCGGTCCGGGTCCTCGGAGAGGTGCAGCAGCGGGGTCTCGGCGGCGGGCATCATGGTCCAGCCCTCGGTGCCGTACGCGCTGAGCTGCTCCTTGTAGTACGCCTCCAGCTCCGGCAGGTTCGCGCTGGGGAAGAAGGGCAGGCCGAGCCGCGCGGCCCGGCGGGCGGCGGCCCTGGACGAACCGCCGACCAGCAGCAGCGGGTGCGGATCGGTGTACGGGCGCGGGGTGAGCCGTACCGCACGGCCCCGGTAGGTGAACTCCTCGCCGGTCCACGCCGTCAGCAGGGTCTCCAGCAGTTCGTCCTGGAGCCGGCCGCGCCGTTTCCAGTCCACGTCGAAGAGGGCGTACTCCTCGGGCCGGTAGCCGATCCCGGCCACCGTCACCAGGCGCCCGCCGCTGAGCAGGTCCAGTACGGCGATCTCCTCGGCCAGCCGCAGCGGGTCGTGCAGCGGGCCGATGATCGCCGACACCGTCACGGCGATCCGGCGGGTGGCGCCGAACACCGCGCCCGCGAAGGCGAACGGCGACGGGAGCCAGTTGTCGGCGACACCGTGGTGCTCCTCGGTCTGCACCGTGCTGACCCCGTTCTCGTCGGCGTACGCGGCCATCTCCAGCGCGGCGCGGTAACGGGCGGCCAGGGAGGCGGGAGTGGCGCCGGGTTCGACGAGGTTGAAGCGTACGACCGTGACGGGCATGAGACGTCCCCCTCCGGTGCGGGTCGGTGGAGGGGGACGTTAGCTGACGTAGTGTCAGATGGCCATGGATGATACGGCGACGGTCTCGGACTCCTCGGACCCCTCGGCCGACTCGGGGTCCCCCTGCGCGGGGCGCACCACCGCCGGCCTCGGCAGGGCCAGGTACAGCAGGCCCGAGATCACGATCGTCGCGACCCAGCCGAGGCCGTACTCGCCGATCACGTTGTTCTTCGCCAGCGGGCCGGTGAACCAGTCCGAGGTGGTGAACAGCAGGCCGCCCACCAGGCCGATCGCCCAGGAGGCCACCGCGGCGGGGGAGAAGCCGCCCTTGTACCAGTAGGCGCTGGAGCGGGTCGTGTCCGCCATGGCCGCGCCGTCGTACTCGGTCCGGCGCAGCATGTCCGCGCCGAAGACCCCCACCCAGGCGGAGAAGGCGACCGCCAGCAGGGACAGGAAGGCGATGAAGGAGCCCATGAAGCTCGTCGCCACCAGCATCAGCACACCGCCGAAGACCAGCGAGATCACGGCGTTGACCGACACCGCCCAGTGCCGAGGCACCTTGAAGCCGAGGGTCTGCGCGGTGAAGCCCGCCGAGTACATCGACATCGAGTTGATCAGCAGCATGCCGATCAGCGCGATCAGCAGGTACGGCACCGCGATCCAGGTCGGCAGGATCTCGCCGAGGAAGGACACCGGGTCGGTCGCCGAGGCCAGGTCGGGCGTGGAGACCGCCATCACCGCGCCCATGAGGACCATCGGCAGCACGACGATGCCGGCGCCGCCCACCGACGTGCCCACGATCGCCTTCGAGGACGCCGTGCGCGGCAGGTAGCGCGTGAAGTCCGGTGCGGTCGGGATCCAGCTCACGCCGCCCGCCGCGATCATGCCGATCCCGGTGATCACCGCGGCCGTCGAGCCGGCGCCGTGGTCCAGCACCTTCGACCAGTCGGTGTGCGCGGCCAGGTACACCAGCACCAGGACCGAGAACACGCCGAAGACGTACGTCGCGTACTTATTGCACTTCTGCACGGCCCCGATGCCGAGCCCGGAGATCGCGAAGGTCGCGACGACGAACGCCAGCAGGGTCACCATGTCGAGCACGCTGTTGCCGTGGATGCCGAACACGATGTCCAGGATGGTGAGCACCGCGTAGGCGCCGGTCACCGCGTTGATCGTCTCCCAGCCCCAGCGGGCGACCCAGATCAGCGAACCGGGCAGCAGGTTGCCGCGCTGCCCGAACACCGCCCGGGACAGCGCCATGCCCGGCGCCCCGCCCCGCTTGCCCGCGATCCCGATCAGCCCGACCAGGCCGTACGACACGACGGGCGCGACGGCCGCCACGACGAGCGCCTGCCAGATGTCCAGGTGGTACGCCACGACGAGGCTCGCGCCCATCGTCAGCAGCAGCACGCTGATGTTCGCCCCGACCCAGGTCGGGAACAGCTCGCGGGTCCGGGCGGTGCGCTCGTGGTCGGGCACCTGCTCGATGCCGCGGGTCTCCAGTGCGCCTTCGGACTGGGCGGTCTTGCTCATGGAAGAGGGACCTCGGAAGTGGGGGGAAGGGGACGACGGGACTCTACGCGCGTTGACGGAGTCCCTGCCATTGTACTTTGATCCGACTCCGCACCTTAGGTGGCGTTTGTCTCTCGGAGGAAACGACAACGGGCGGCAAGCGGGGCCGCACGGAACCCATGGCCGATACTGGAGCCGTTATGGAAACCATCATCCTTGCTGTAGTCATCGCCGTGGTCGTGCTCGGCGCGCTCGGCGGGCTCGTCATCGGCAGCCGGCGCCGGAAGCCGCTGCCCCCGCCGCCGCCCGCCGCGCCCGACATCACCGCGCCCCCGGCCGAGCCGCACGTCGGCGACGAGGCCGAGACGCCGCGCGACGAACCGCGCCGGACGATCGAGGAGGTGGATCTCCCGGGCGGCCCCGCCCCGGTGGTCGTGGAGGAGCCTCCGTCCGCTGTCGAGGCGGCCCCGGAGATCGAGATCCCGGAGCCCACCGCCGGCCGGCTGGTCCGCCTGCGCGCCCGCCTGTCCCGCTCGCAGAACGCGCTCGGCCAGGGACTGCTCACCCTGCTGTCCCGCGAGCACCTCGACGACGACACCTGGGAGGAGATCGAGGACACGCTCCTCACCGCCGACGTCGGCGTGCAGCCCACCCAGGAGCTGGTCGAGGGGCTGCGCGAGCGCGTCAAGGTGCTCGGCACCCGCACGCCGGACGAGCTGCGCGGCCTGCTCCGCGAGGAGCTGCTCAAGCTGGTCGGCACCGACGTGGACCGCACGGTCCGCACCGAGCCGGAGGACCGCAAGCCCGGCATCGTGATGGTCGTCGGCGTCAACGGCACGGGCAAGACCACCACCACCGGCAAGCTCGCCCGCGTCCTGGTGGCCGACGGCCGCACGGTCGTCCTGGGGGCCGCCGACACCTTCCGCGCCGCCGCCGCCGACCAGCTCCAGACCTGGGGGGAGCGCGTCGGCGCCTACACCGTGCGCGGCCCCGAGGCCGGCGACCCCGCCTCCGTCGCCTTCGACGCGGTCAAGGAGGGCAAGGAGATGGGGGTCGACGTCGTCCTCATCGACACCGCCGGCCGCCTGCACACCAAGACCGGCCTCATGGACGAGCTGGGCAAGGTCAAGCGGGTCGTGGAGAAGCAGGCGCCGCTGGACGAGGTGCTGCTCGTCCTCGACGCCACCACCGGCCAGAACGGCCTGGTCCAGGCGCGCGTGTTCGCCGAGGTCGTCGACATCACCGGCATCGTGCTGACCAAGCTCGACGGCACCGCCAAGGGCGGCATCGTGGTCGCGGTCCAGCGCGAGCTGGGCGTGCCGGTCAAGCTGGTCGGACTCGGCGAGGGCGCGGACGACCTGGCGCCGTTCGAGCCGGAGGCGTTCGTGGACGCGCTGATCGGCGAGTGACCGCCCCGGCGGGGACCACCTGGGAACGTTCCGGGGTCCTCGCCATCAGGGCCCGCCCCCGTGGGGGCGGGCCCTTCGTCGCGTAAGGCCCCGCTCGGGAGCGCTCCGGGAGTCACGCCCGGGCCCGCGACGGTGCGTGCGTTGTGCCCGGGCCCCCGACTCGGCGCTGTGCCCGGGCCCCCGACCGTGCCCGGGTTACGCCCGCGCTGCTGACCGGTGGGCCACGTAGGCCAGTGTGCCCAGCAGCAGCCGCGGCCGGTGATGTGGTCGCCGGGCCCGAGCCCGCGCAGGTCCAGTGCAGACGGGTCGTCCCAGCCCATGCGGTAGAGCAGCCGGGGGAGTTCGGCGGCGGCGCCCGGGGCGACGAGGAAGTGGGTGCGGCCGTCCGGCGTGGCGGTGACCGGGCCGGGGCAGGCCCATGCGCTCCAGCCGGACCAGGGCCCGGCGCCCGGGCCCGCGCTCCCGACCGTGCCCGGGTTACGCCCGCGCTGCTGACCGGTGGGCCACGTATGCCAGGGTGCCCAGCAGGAGACGAGCCGCCGGGGGGCGGGTCGCCGAGTCCAGGGCGGGTGGGCGCAGCCAGCGGACCGGGCCCAGGCCACCGCGGTCCGAGGGCGGGGCGGTGATGTGGTCGCCCGGTCCGAGCCCGCGCAGGTCCAGCGCGGACGGGTCGTCCCAGCCCATGCGGTACAGCAGCCGGGGGAGTTCGGCGGCGGCGCCGGGGGCGACGAGGAAGTGCGCGCGGCCGTCCGGGGTGGCGGCGACCGGGCCCAGGGGGAGGCCCATGCGCTCCAGCCGGACCAGGGCCCGGCGCCCGGCCGGTTCCGCGACCTCGATGACGTCGAAGGCGCGGCCCACCGGCAGCATGATCGCGGCGCCGGGGAACTCCGCCCAGGCCTTGCTCACCTCGTCGAGCGTCGCGCCGGCCGGCACGGGGGCGGCGAAGCCGAGCGGGTGCGCGCCAGGCGCCGTACAGTCGGCGCGCCCGCAGGAGCAGGCGCCCGCGGCGGCCCGCGCGCCCGGCACCACGTCCCAGCCCCACAGCCCGGTGAACTCGGCGACGGCGGTACCGCACTCCGACGCACGGCCACGCCGGCGCGTGCCGGAGCGGATCTCGCGAATGCCGCCGATCGTGAAGCCCATGCCCCCTCCAACGGGTCCAGCGCGCCGGTGGTTACGACCCGGAGCGGTCCGGAAGCGGAACGTGACGTCTCCGGGCTCCGCCTTCCCCTCACTCCCGCGGGGCAAGGCGGCGCTTCGAAGCGCGTCGGGTGGTGCACCGGGATCCGTGCGCTCCGTCGTGCACCTCTCCGCCCACTTCCAGCCGTCCTATGTCAAGTGAATCGCGCCCCGCTGGTTGTGAGTTCATTCGAAGGGGTGGCGAATGGTGGCGTTTCCAGGATCGCCATGGCTGGAACGGTGATCGTAGGATTACTGTGAGTGTGCGAGTGGTGGAGGCACATGCGCTTGTGGGTATGCCGGAGGCAACTCGTCAACTCGTTCGAAGGGTGGGAACCGGCGGACGGGAGGCCGTATTTACCGGCATTCTGATAGGGCTTGGCGCACTCGGCGACAAGTGGTCTCAGGGATGGGGGCGTTCCAGTGAGCGGCAACGGCGGTAGTGGGTCGAGCGCTGACAAGCGCCCCAACGAGCTGCTCGGCTCGTGGTTCGTGCGCAGCGGCTGGTCCAAGGGTGAGCTGGCCCGCCAAGTGAACCGCCGGGCACGCCAGTTGGGCGCCAACCACATCTCCACGGACACCTCGCGGGTGCGCCGCTGGCTCGACGGGGAGAACCCGCGCGAGCCGATTCCGAAGATCCTCTCCGAGCTGTTCTCCGAGCGCTTCGGCTGCGTCGTCTCCGTCGAGGACCTCGGCCTGCGCGCCGCGCGGCAGTCACCCTCCGCGTCCGGCGTCGACCTGCCGTGGACGGCCCCCCAAGCCGTCGCCCTGCTCGGCGAGTTCTCCCGCAGCGACCTGATGCTGGCGAGGCGCGGCTTCCTCGGCACCTCGCTGGCCCTGTCCGCCGGCCCCTCCCTCATCGAGCCGATGCAGCGCTGGCTCGTTTCAGGCCCCTCCTCGCCCGCCCCCGCCGAGTCCGAGCCCCTCGTCGAGTCGAGCCGCCCGCACCGCCTGTCCAAGCCCGAGCTGGAACTGCTGGAGTCCACCACGGTGATGTTCCGCCAGTGGGACGCCCAGTGCGGCGGCGGCCTGCGCCGCAAGGCGGTCGTCGGCCAGCTGCACGAGGTCACCGACCTCCTCCAGGAGCCCCAGCCCGAGGCCACCAACCGCAAGCTGTTCAAGGTCGCCGCCGAACTCGCCGAACTGGCGGGCTGGATGAGCTACGACGTCGGGCTCCAGCCCACCGCCCAGAAGTACTTCGTCCTCGCGCTGCACGCGGCCAAGGAAGCCGGCGACAAGCCCCTCGGGTCATACGTGCTGTCCAGCATGAGCCGCCAGATGATCCACCTCGGCCGGCCCGACGACGCCCTGGAGCTGATCCACCTCGCGCAGTACGGCAGCCGCGACTGCGCCAGTCCGCGCACCCAGTCCATGCTGTATGCGATGGAGGCCCGCGCCTACGCCAACATGGGCCAGCCCGGACGCTGCAAGCGGGCCGTGCGCATGGCCGAGGACACCTTCGCCGAGGCCGACGAGTGGGACGAGCCGGACCCCGACTGGATCCGCTTCTTCTCCGAGGCCGAACTGTTCGCGGAGAACTCGCACTCCTACCGCGACCTCGCCTACGTAGCCGGCCGCAGCCCCGCCTACGCATCCCTGGCCCAGCCGCTGATGGAGCGGGCCGTGGACCTGTTCGCCAAGGACCACGAGCACCAGCGGTCGTACGCACTCAACCTGATCGGCATGGCCACCGTGCACCTGCTGCGCGACCAGCCGGAACACAGCACGGAGTACGCCTCGCGGGCCATGCTGGTCGCCAGGAAGGTCCGCTCCGAGCGCGTGAACACCCGTATCCGGAAGACCGTCGACACGGCCGTCCGTGACTACGGCGACCTCAGCGCCGTCACCGACCTCGCCGAGCAGCTCGCCGTCGACCTGCCCGAGTCCGCCGAAGCGGTCTGACCCGCGGGTCCTCCACACCCCGGCCGCGGCCGGTCCTCCCGAACTGCCCGACTCGGCTCCCCCATGCCAGGTCATCGAGAGGCCTCCCGCGGCCGGTTCCCTTTTGCGCCTAAGCCGGCGCCGCTCTCGCGGACCTGGTTGCTCGCCGTCGTGGTTCCTCAATCAGTGGTTGCGGTGTCCGTCGCGATAGTCGTGTCACGGTGATCATCGGCGTTCCCGGCATTCCGTAGTTCATGAGCGCGTAACACGCCAGGCGCCTTCGTCACCCCGGTGAAACATCGAGGGGCTTCCACCGAAACCGCGCTGCGCCACGCTCATGGCGCATACCCGGTTCCCCCCGCCCCCCGACCGGACCGCCCAGGCACCGCACGCACGGGGCCGTACCGACGACGAGGAGACGCCGATGGCACCAGCCATCACGCTTGCCGCCGAGGCACCCAGACTGTCCTCCGCGAACACAGGCTTCATGCTCATCTGCTCCGCCCTGGTGCTGCTCATGACCCCGGGACTCGCCTTCTTCTACGGAGGCATGGTCCGCGTCAAGAGCACCCTCAACATGCTCATGATGAGCTTCATCAGCATGGGCATCGTCACCATCCTCTGGGTGCTCTACGGCTTCTCCCTCGCCTTCGGCACGCACAACGGCCTCATCGGCTTCAACGCCGACTGGCTCGGCCTCAGCAACATCGGCCTGACGCAGCTCTGGGACGGCTACACCATCCCGATCTACGTCTTCATGGTCTTCCAGCTGATGTTCGCGATCATCACCCCGGCCCTGATCAGCGGCGCCCTCGCGGACCGCGTGAAGTTCTCCGCCTGGGCCCTGTTCATCGCCCTGTGGGTCACGATCGTCTACGTCCCGGTCGCCCACTGGGTCTGGGGCGCCGACGGCTGGGCCTACAAGCTCGGCGTGATCGACTTCGCCGGCGGTACGGCGGTGCACATCAACGCCGGTGCCGCCGCCCTCGGCGTGATCCTCGTCATCGGCAAGCGCGTCGGCTTCAAGAAGGACCCGATGCGCCCGCACAGCCTCCCGCTCGTCATGCTCGGCGCCGGACTGCTGTGGTTCGGCTGGTTCGGCTTCAACGCCGGCTCCTGGCTCGGCAACGACGACGGCGTCGGCGCGCTGATGTTCGTCAACACCCAGGTCGCCACCGCCGCCGCCATGCTCGCCTGGCTCGCCTACGAGAAGATCCGGCACGGCGCGTTCACCACGCTCGGCGCCGCCTCCGGCGCGGTCGCCGGACTGGTCGCGATCACCCCGTCCGGCGGAGCGGTCTCCCCGCTCGGCGCGATCGCCGTCGGCGCCGTCGCCGGTGTCGTCTGCGCGGCCGCCATCAACCTGAAGTTCCGCCTCGGCTACGACGACTCCCTCGACGTGGTCGGCGTCCACATGGTCGGCGGCATCCTCGGCTCCCTGCTCATCGGCTTCTTCGCCACCGGCAAGGGCCAGTCCACCGCCAAGGGCCTGTTCTACGGCGGCGGCCTGGACCAGTTCTGGAAGCAGTGCGCCGGCGTCTTCGCCGTCCTCGCCTACTCCCTGATCGCCTCCGCCGTCCTCGCCTTCCTCATCGACAGGACGCTCGGCATGCGGGTCACCGAGGACGACGAGGTCTCCGGCATCGACCAGGCCGAACACGCCGAGACCGCCTACGACTTCAGCGGCGCGGGCGGCGGCGTCACCGGCACCCTCGCCGCCGCCTCCACGGCCCTGGCCGCCGCACACGGCAAGGCCACCCCCAGCAAGAAGGTGGACGCATGAAGCTCATCACCGCCGTCGTCAAGCCCCACCGGCTCGACGAGATCAAGGAAGCCCTGCAGGCCTTCGGGGTGCACGGCCTGACCGTCACCGAGGCCAGCGGCTACGGCCGGCAGCGGGGCCACACCGAGGTCTACCGCGGTGCCGAGTACACCGTCGACCTCGTCCCCAAGATCCGCATCGAGGTGCTCGCCGAGGACGACGCCGCCGAACAGCTGATCGAGGTCGTCGTGAAGGCGGCCCGTACCGGCAAGATCGGAGACGGCAAGGTCTGGTCCCTGCCGGTCGACACGGCCGTACGGGTCCGCACGGGCGAGCGCGGCCCGGACGCGCTCTGACCCGGCGGGCCACGGCAGCACGGCAGAAGGACAGGAGTCGCTGGGTGACGGGAACGGATGTGCGAAGCGAAAACGACGACTCGGGACCCGGCGGCTACGCGGCGGCCCGGCTGCGCCTCCTCACCGAGGGGGCGCGGTCCGGGCCGCCGCGCCGTGCCGCCCTCGCCGGGCTGACCGACGACTGGCTCGGCGGACTGTTCACGGCGGCCGCCGTGAGCCCTGCCGCCGGCGTCTCCCTCGTCGCCGTCGGCGGCTACGGCCGCGGCGAGCTGTCCCCGCGCAGCGACCTCGACCTCCTGCTGCTGCACGACGGCACCGACCCCGCCGCGGTCGCCGGCCTCGCCGACCGCCTCTGGTACCCCGTCTGGGACCTCGGGCTCGCCCTCGACCACTCCGTCCGCACCCCGGCCGAGGCCCGTAAGACCGCCGGAGAGGACGTCAAGGTCCAGCTCGGCCTCCTCGACGCCCGCCACCTCGCCGGCGACCCCGCCCTCACCGCCGCCCTGCGCACCACCGCGCTCGCGGACTGGCGCAACCAGGCCCCGAAACGCCTCCCCGAACTCCAGGAACTGTGCGCCGAGCGCGCCGAACGCCAGGGCGAACTGCGGTACCTGCTGGAACCCGACCTCAAGGAGGCCCGCGGCGGCCTGAGGGACGCCACCGCCCTGCGCGCCGTCGCCGCCTCCTGGCTCGCCGACGCCCCCCGCGAAGGTCTCGCGGACGCCCGCCGCAGCCTCCTCGACGTGCGGGACGCCCTGCACCTCGCCACCGGCCGCGCCACCGACCGGCTCGCCCTCCAGGAACAGGACCAGGTCGCCACCGAGCTGGACCTGCTCGACGCCGACGCCCTGCTGCGACAGGTCTACGAAGTGGCACGCGTCATCTCCTACGCCGGCGACGTCACCTGGCGCGAGGTGGGCCGCGTGCTGCGCTCCCGCGCGGTACGGCCGCGACTGCGCGCCCTGCTCAAGGGCGGGGACAAACCGGCCCCTGAGCGCTCGCCGCTGGCCGAAGGAGTCGTCGAACAGGACGGCGAAGTGGTGCTCGCCCGCGCCGCGCGCCCCGAACGCGACCCCGTGCTCCCCCTGCGCGCCGCGGCCGCCGCCGCCCAGTCCGGCCTCCCGCTCTCCCCGCACGCCGTACGGCGCATGGCCGCCACCGTGCGCCCCCTGCCCACCCCCTGGCCCGCCGAGGCCCGCGAACAACTCGTCACCCTCCTCGGCTCGGGCCGGCCCACGGTCGACGTCTGGGAAGCCCTGGAGGCGGAGGGCCTGGTCAGCGGCCTGCTGCCCGACTGGGAACGGGTGCGCTGCCGCCCCCAGCGCAACGCCGTCCACCTCTGGACGGTCGACCGGCACCTGATCGAAACTGCCGTCCGCGCCTCCGAACTGACCCGCCGCGTCGGCCGCCCCGACCTCCTCCTCGTCGCCGCCCTGTTGCACGACATCGGCAAGGGCTGGCCCGGCGACCACTCCGTGGCCGGCGAGGTCATCGCCCGCGACGTCGCCGTACGCATCGGCTTCGACCGCGCGGACACGGTGGTGCTGGCCACCCTGGTCCGTCACCACCTGCTCCTCGTCGACACCGCCACCCGCCGCGACCTGGACGACCCCGCCACCGTCCGGTCCGTCGCCGAGGCCGTCGGCACCCAGAGCACCCTGGAACTGCTGCACGCCCTCACCGAGGCCGACGCGCTGGCCACCGGACCGGCAGCCTGGTCCCGCTGGCGCGGCTCCCTCGTCGCCGACCTCGTCCGGCGCGCCGCCGCCGTCCTCGCCGGCGACGCCCCCGACGAACCCGAGCCCGCCGCCCCCACCGCCGAGCAGGAACGCCTCGCCGTCGAGGCGTTCCGCACCCGCGGCCCCGTCCTCGCCCTGCGCGCCCAGACCCCGCCCGCACCCGAGCCCTCCGGCGACCCCGAGCCGCTCGGCGTCGAACTGCTCATCGCCGTACCCGACCAGCCCGGCGTCCTGCCCGCCGTCGCCGGAGTCCTCGCCGTGCACCGGCTGACCGTCCGCACCGCCGAGCTGCGCACCCTCGGACTGCCCGGTGCCGTCGACACCGACGGCACCGGCTCGGTCCTCCTCCTCGACTGGCGCGTCGCCGCCGAGTACGGCTCCCTGCCCCAGGCCACCCGGCTCCGCGCCGACCTCGTCCGCGCGCTCGACGGCTCCCTCGACACGGCCGCCCGCCTCGCCGAACGCGACGCGGCCTACCCCCGCCGCCGCGGCTGGACCGCCCCGCCCCCACGCGTGCGCGTGGCCCCGGCCGCCTCCCACCACGCCACGGTCATCGAGGTCCGCGCCCAGGACGCCCCGGGCCTGCTGTTCCGGATCGGGCGTGCGCTGGACAGGGCGGGGGTGCGGGTGCGAAGCGCGCACGTTTCGACGCTGGGCTCGAACGCAGTGGACGCCTTCTACGTGACGACCGGCGCCGGGTTGCCCGTGCCGGCGGAGGAGACCGCATCGATGGTGAAGACGATCGAGGACGCGCTGCGCGCGTAACCTTCAGACCAGGGGTTCGCTTCACGGCTGTGCGCCCCGCATCGGCGGGGGTGACCCGGCGTCGACGGCCTTGGCGCCCAGTGTGCTCGCACAGTCCCCGCAGCCGCGGGGGTGGGTCCCCGCCCGCCGATGTTCGGCGGGCGGGGACGATGTGCTTGCGGGTCCGGATACCCTTGAGGGCAGCCCAAGACGACTCCTACCCCGAGGACCGCGAGCGCCGTGTTCGACACTCTCTCCGATCGCCTGTCAGCGACTTTCAAGAACCTGCGCGGCAAGGGGCGCTTGAGCGAGGCCGACATCGACGCCACGGCCCGCGAGATCCGCATCGCGCTCCTTGAGGCGGACGTGGCCCTGCCGGTCGTCCGGTCGTTCATCAAGAACGTCAAGGAGCGGTCCCTCGGCGCCGACGTCTCCAAGGCGCTGAACCCCGCCCAGCAGGTGCTGAAGATCGTCAACGAGGAACTGGTCACCATCCTCGGCGGCGAGACCCGGCGGCTCCGCTTCGCCAAGCAGCCCCCCACCGTGATCATGCTCGCGGGTCTGCAGGGTGCCGGTAAGACCACCCTCGCGGGCAAGCTCGGCCGGTACCTCAAGGAGCAGGGCCACTCGCCCCTGCTGGTCGCCTGCGACCTCCAGCGCCCGAACGCCGTCAACCAGCTCAGCGTCGTCGCCGAGCGCGCCGGCGTCGCCGTCTACGCGCCGGAGCCGGGCAACGGGGTGGGCGACCCGGTCAAGGTCGCCAAGGACTCCATCGAGTTCGCCAAGTCCAAGGTCCACGACATCGTGATCGTGGACACCGCCGGCCGCCTCGGCATCGACGCCGAGATGATGCAGCAGGCCGCGGACATCCGCGACGCCGTCTCCCCGGACGAGATCCTCTTCGTCGTCGACGCGATGATCGGCCAGGACGCGGTCAACACCGCCGAGGCCTTCCGCGACGGCGTCGGCTTCGACGGCGTCGTCCTCTCCAAGCTCGACGGCGACGCCCGCGGCGGTGCCGCCCTGTCGATCCGGCAGATCACCGGCAAGCCGATCATGTTCGCGTCCAACGGCGAGAAGCTGGAGGACTTCGACCAGTTCCACCCGGACCGGATGGCCTCCCGCATCCTCGACATGGGTGACCTGCTCACCCTGATCGAGCAGGCGGAGAAGACCTTCGACCAGGCCGAAGCCCAGAAGATGGCGGAGAAGCTGGCCTCCAAGAAGGGCCAGGACTTCACCCTCGACGACTTCCTGGCCCAGATGGAGCAGGTCCGGAAGATGGGCTCCATCTCCAAGCTGCTCGGCATGCTCCCCGGCATGGGCCAGATCAAGGACCAGATCAACAACCTGGACGAGCGGGACGTCGACCGCACCGCCGCGATCATCAAGTCGATGACCCCGGCCGAGCGCCAGGAGCCGACGATCATCAACGGCTCGCGCCGCGCCCGTATCGCCAAGGGCTCCGGTGTCGAGGTCAGCGCCGTGAAGAACCTGGTCGAGCGGTTCTTCGAGGCGCGCAAGATGATGTCCCGCATGGCGCAGGGCGGCGGCATGCCCGGCATGCCGGGGATCCCCGGCATGGGCGGCGGCCCGGGCCGCTCCAAGAAGCAGCCCAAGAAGGCCAAGGGCAAGCAGCGTTCCGGCAACCCGATGAAGCGCAAGCAGCAGGAGCTGGAGGAGGCCCAGCGCCGCGAGGCCGCGCAGAACGGCAACCCCTTCGGCGGGCTGCCGCAGCAGGGCGGTCAGGACTTCGAGCTGCCGGACGAGTTCAAGAAGTTCATGGGCTGACCGAGGCCCCGGCCCCGGCCGCCGTCGCCCGCGTGTCCCCTCAGGGCACGCGGGCGATCAGGTAGCGGAACACGTTCGGCATCCACACCGTGCCGTCCGCGCGACGATACGGATGCAGCGCCTCCGCCAGTTCCTTGGCCACCTGCTTGCGGTCCGTCGCCGCGACCGCCGCGTCGAACAACCCCGTCGACAGCAGCCCCCGTACGGCACTGTCGGCATCGGCGTACCCGAACGGGCAGGCCACCCGCCCCGAGCCGTCGGGCCGCAGCCCGGCCCGCTGGGCGACCTCCTCCAGATCGTCCCGTCCGGCCGGCCGCCAGCAGCGGGGGCTGCTCAGCGGATCGGCCAGTTTCGCCGCCACCCGCAGCACCGAGGAGGTGGCGCAGCGCTCCGGTGGACCCCAGCCGGCCAGCACCACCGCCGCCCCGCGCCCGGCGAGCGGTACGGCGGCCGCGAGCAGTTCGGTGAGCCCCTCGGCGTCCCCCGCGAGGCAGCCGATCGGCTCGAAAACGGTCACCAGGGTGTACGGGGGAGTGTCCGCGCCCCGCGTGTGCGCGGCGACATCGGTGGGGGAGCCCTCGACGAGTTCCACGGCCGTACGCCCTCCCGTACGGCCGGCCGTACGGGCACTCGCACGCGCGCGTGTACGGCCGCGGGGGCCGGGCGGCGCGTCCGGCAGCAGGCGCTCACGGGCGAGGGCGAGGCGCTCGGGGGACGGATCGGCACCGGTGACCGCGGCTCCTCTGGCGGCCGCCGTCAGCAGGGCCAGACCGGAACCGCACCGCAGACCCAGCAGTCGGGTGGCCGGGCCCACGTCGAGACGGTCGTAGACCGCCTGGTGGAGCGGCACCAGCATCCGCTCCTGGATCTCGGACCAGTCACGCGCGCGTGCGTACGGGTTCACGCGCGGCGCGGAACCCGTGGAGGAGGACAGGTGTTCCCGCACGAGCGTAGGTGTCATAGGTAAGCGCCCCAATCCGCCGACAGTCCGGAGCCGGCCCGACCGGACCGGCGTCGCGTTCGCCGCAGTAACCCGATGGCGTGGCCCCCGTGCCGTGCGCTCGCACCATCCACGTATGCCAGGTAACTCCCGCCTCGCCATGCCGTCCAGGGTCCGAGGGGCCCCGTTTGGGAGCCGCGGGTGTGAGTGGCGGGAATTCACCACCCCCCGGCCCCGCGCGGGCTGGCGGGCCGGGCCGGTGCGGGGCCGCCGGCAGGCACCCGGTAACGTCGCGGTCGTCACCGGCGCTGACGAAGGCAACGGCTCTGCGACAGCAGTGCGGCCGAAACGCCTCTTGCGCAGGCGGGCGGATCCGCGCCCATCACTGGGGCGTACGTCAGACTACGCACCGGCTTGGTATGAGCTGTGCGGCTTCTCCGCAGATCAGCGCACCCGCCCTCGTCCGGACGCATGAGTGCCAACTGACGGGTACGTGCAAATTATTTGGGATGCCCCGGAATAGGAACACAGGGGCACCCCCGCTCGTTGTCATTACGTGAGCACGACACAGACACCACCTGTTCTCGCCGCAGAGCTGGCACAGGCGTGGGCCGACATTCAGCGGTACCACCCCGAGCTGCCCGACCTTGCCGCGCCAGAGTCCCTGATCGGAGAGTCGTCGTCCGCGTGCGGGCACGAGCTCTCCTTCGAGCGACTGCTTCATGAGGCAGTCCATGGCATCGCGGCCGCCCGTGGGATCCGCGACACCTCCCGTGCCGGCCGCTACCACAACCGTCGTTTCCTCGCCATCGCCGAGGAGCTGGGCCTGGACCACCCCGAGGAACCGCACCCGAGCAGTGGTTTCTCCCTGGTCACGCTCAACCCCGAGGCGAAGCGGCGCTACCGCCCGACCATGGAGCGGCTGCAGCGCGCGCTGAAGGCCCACGTGGCGGCCACCTCGTCCGACACCTCCCGCACCTTCCGGGGCCCGGCCGCACGGCACGGCTCCTCGGGCGGCGGGGTCCGGGTCAAGGCGGTCTGCGACTGCGGCCGCAACGTCCGCGTCGTCCCCTCCGTCCTCGCCCAGGCCCCCATCGTCTGCGGCGGCTGCGGCAAACCCTTCCGCATCCCAGAACTGGCAGGAGCGGCAGCAAGCTGACCCACGGCTGCTCGTGGCAGCCGTAGGTCAGCTCAGAGTCCAATCCGCGGGCAGTCGTGCCGCAGGGCGGCATGGGTGGGCGCGGACGGCACCCCGTCAGCGCCGGGCAGCGCACCCGACGTACGGCACCACTACGCCGGGTGCCTCCCAGGCATGCCCGCAGCACAGCTCACCCACCCGGCCAAAAGCGACCCGCAGGGTATGGCACAATGGCTAGCTGTACTCGACAGCCGCACAGGACCCCTCTCTCCTCCGGCTGACGCGTCCATCGGGCACTCGGGTACCGCAACCCCACGCGGCGTCTCGCCGTGCCCAACCACGTCAATTCCAGGAGAATCCACTCCCGTGGCAGTCAAGATCAAGCTGAAGCGTCTGGGCAAGATCCGTTCGCCTCACTACCGCATCGTCGTCGCCGACTCCCGTACCCGCCGTGACGGCCGGGCCATCGAGGAGATCGGCAAGTACCACCCGACCTACAACCCGTCGGTCATGGAGGTGGACGCCGAGCGCGTGGCGTACTGGCTGGGTGTCGGCGCGCAGCCGACCGAGCCCGTGCTCGCCATCCTCAAGAAGACCGGCGACTGGCAGAAGTTCAAGGGCGAGCCGGCCCCCGCGCCGCTGCTCGTCGCCGAGCCCAAGGCCACGCGTCCGTCGTTCGAGGCTCTCGGTGGCGAAGACGAGGGCAAGGGTGAGGCCATCACCCAGAAGAAGAAGGCTGAGAAGAAGGACGAGGCCGCGGCCGAGTCCGAGTCGACCGAGGCCTGAGCAGCATGCTCGAAGAGGCGCTTGAGCACCTCGTGAAGGGCATCGTCGACAACCCCGACGATGTGCAGGTCGCCTCGCGCGACCTGCGCCGCGGGCGCGTGCTGGAGGTCCGGGTGCACCCCGACGACCTCGGCAAGGTGATCGGCCGCAACGGCCGTACCGCGCGTGCCCTGCGTACCGTCGTGGGCGCCATCGGCGGTCGCGGCGTCCGCGTCGACCTCGTCGACGTGGACCACGTCCGCTGACGCTTCAAAGCAACCGGCTCGGGCCGGGGAGGGCCACAGGCCGTCCCCGGCCCGCAGTCGTATGAGCGCAGCCGTATGAGCACACTTGAGCAGCCTGCGCAGGACACCGGGCAGCAGACGACAGGAGAATGGGACACGTGCAGCTCGTAGTCGCACGGATCGGCCGCGCCCACGGCATCAAGGGCGAGGTCACCGTCGAGGTACGCACCGACGAGCCGGAACTGCGGCTCGCACCCGGTGCCGTCCTGACCACCGACCCGGCCGCCACCGGACCGCTCACCATCGCCACCGGACGCGTCCACAGCGGCCGCCTCCTCCTGCGATTCGAGGGCGTGAGCGACCGTACGGGCGCCGAGGCCCTCCGCAACACCCTCCTGATCGCCGACGTGGACCCGGACGAGCTGCCCGAGGACGAGGACGAGTACTACGACCACCAGCTCATGGACCTCGACGTCGTCACCGCGGACGGCACCGAGGTCGGCCGGATCACCGAGATCTCGCACCTGCCGTCCCAGGACCTGTTCATCGTGGAGCGCCCCGACGGCAGCGAGGTGATGATCCCCTTCGTCGAGGAGATCGTCACCGAGATCGACCTGGCCGAGCAGAAGGCCGTCATCACCCCGCCGCCGGGCCTGATCGACGACCAGGCCGAAATCGCCTCGTCACGGGACGAGGCGTGATGCGGCTCGACGTCGTCACGATCTTCCCCGAGTACCTCGAACCGCTGAACGTCTCCCTCGTCGGCAAGGCACGCGCGCGTGGACAGCTCGACGTCCAGGTGCACGACCTGCGCGGATGGACGTACGACCGGCACAACACGGTCGACGACACCCCGTACGGCGGCGGCCCCGGCATGGTCATGAAGACCGAACCCTGGGGCGAAGCCCTGGACACGGTCCTCGCCGACGGCTACGAGACCGGCGCCCAGGCACCCGCCCTGATCGTCCCCACCCCCAGCGGCCGCCCCTTCACCCAGGAACTGGCCGTCGAACTCTCCGAGCGGCCCTGGCTGATCTTCACGCCGGCCCGCTACGAGGGCATCGACCGGCGCGTGATGGACGAGTACGCGAGCCGTATGCCCGTGTACGAGGTGTCCATCGGCGACTACGTCCTGGCCGGCGGCGAGGCGGCCGTCCTCGTCGTCACCGAGGCCGTGGCCCGGCTGCTGCCCGGCGTCCTCGGCAACGCCGAGTCCCACCGGGACGACTCCTTCGCACCCGGCGCGATGGCGAACCTGCTGGAGGGCCCCGTCTACACCAAGCCCCCGCTCTGGCGCGGGCGGGACATCCCGGACGTGCTGCTCAGCGGCCACCACGGCAAGATCGCCCGCTGGCGCCGCGACGAGGCGCTGCGGCGGACGACCGCCAACCGGCCCGACCTGATCGAGCGCTGCGAGCCCGGCGCCTTCGACAAGAAGGACCGCGAGATGCTCTCCATCCTGGGCTGGGCGCCCGACCCGGAGGGGGAGCCGTACGGCCGATTTTGGCGCAGGCCCGAGGCCGTGGAAGAATAGACCGCTGTTGTGCGTCCGTCCGGCGTGCGCCCCTGCCGCAGGGGGACACGACGCCCGTCCCGACCCGCACGGCAGACCCCTGATACACCTAGTTTCCGTTGATGACCTGTGGCATCAGCGAAGAAAGCAGACGAAATGTCTCACCTGCTCGACACCGTCGACTCCGCGTCGCTGCGCAGCGACGTCCCGGCCTTCCGCCCGGGTGACACCGTCAACGTCCACGTCCGCGTCATCGAGGGCAACCGCTCCCGTGTGCAGCAGTTCAAGGGCGTTGTGATCCGCCGCCAGGGCAGTGGTGTCCGCGAGACCTTCACGGTCCGCAAGGTCTCGTTCTCCGTCGGCGTCGAGCGCACCTTCCCGGTGCACACCCCGATCGTCGAGAAGATCGAGCTGGTCACCCGCGGTGACGTGCGCCGCGCCAAGCTGTACTACCTCCGTGAGCTGCGCGGCAAGGCCGCGAAGATCAAGGAGAAGCGCGAGAACTGATCTCGCGCGGGCGTGCACAGCGGGGCCGGATACCATCTGGCCTCGATGGACACCGAAGCGAAGCCGACAGAGCGCGACCGTTCCTCCCAGCCCGGTACTCCGGGCCCGGAGGGCCGGTCGCGTTTCGCGTTGGTGCCGCGGCTCGCCGAGTGGCTGCCCGGCGGCCGGATCACCCTCGGCCTCTTCGTCTGCCTGGCGTTCTTGCTGATCCTCAACCACGTCGTGGTGCAACCGTTCCAGATTCCGAGCGGATCCATGGAACAGGGATTGAGGATCGGGGACCGCGTTCTCGTAAACAAGTTGGCGTACCGTTTCGGTGCCCAGCCGCACCGCGGCGACGTCGTCGTCTTCGACGGCACCGAGTACTTCGGGCACGGCGACTACGTCAAGCGCGTTGTAGGGGTGGGTGGAGACCATGTGGTCTGCTGCGACAAGCAGGGGAGGGTCGAGGTGAACGGCCGGGCGGTCGACGAGACGGCGTTCCTCTATCCCGGGGACAGCCCCTCCGACGTCTCCTTCGACGTCGTCGTGCCCGAAGGGCGCCTGTTCGTCCTCGGTGACCACCGCAGCGACTCCAGCGACTCCCGTGACCACCTCGGCTCGCCCGGCGGCGGCATGATCCCCGTCGGCTCCGTCATCGGCCGCGCCGACTGGATCATCTGGCCCCGCGACCACTGGACCCACCTGACCCGCCCCGGCGCCTACGCGCGCGTCCCCGCACCGGAGGGCGCACATGGGTAACCGCGGCAAGCCGCGCGGGGCGCCGAGCACGCCCGCCGAGGACCTGCTGCCCACGGGGGCCCGCCGTACGTCGGCCGCGTCGCCCGCCGGCGGCCGTACGCGCGCGGAGCGGCGCAAACTGCAGCGCAAGGTCAAACGCAAGCGCAGACGATCGGTAGTTCGAGAGATCCCCCTTCTGGTGGGTGTCGCGGTCCTCATAGCGCTCGTGCTGAAGACGTTCCTCGTCCAGGCGTTCGTCATCCCCTCGGGCTCCATGGAGCAGACGATCCGGATCGGCGACCGCGTCCTGGTCGACAAGTTCACCCCCTGGTTCGGCTCCGAGCCGCACCGCGGGGACGTCGTCGTCTTCCACGACCCGGGTGGCTGGCTGGAGGGCGAGCAGACGCCCAAGAAGAACGACCCCATCGTCGTCAAGCAGATCAAGGAGGGCCTGACCTTCATCGGCCTGCTGCCCTCCGACAACGAGAAAGACCTGATCAAACGGGTCATCGGGGTCGGCGGCGACCATGTGAAGTGCTGCGACGCGCAGGGCAGGATCACCGTCAACGGCGTACCCCTCGACGAGAAGGACTACCTGTACCCCGGCAACGCGCCCTCCAACACGCCCTTCGACATCACCGTCCCGAAGGGGCGGCTGTGGGTGATGGGGGACCACCGGGGCAACTCCGCGGACTCCCGCGTCCACCAGAACACGAAGTACGGCGGCACGGTCTCGTTGCGCTCCGTAGTGGGCCGGGCCATGGTCATCGGCTGGCCGGTCGGTCACTGGACGGGTCTGGACGAACCTAAAACCTTCGCAAGCGTTTCCCACTCCGTGTCGGGTGCCACCGCCGCTCCCGCGCTGTCGCATAGGGTTGCTTCCGACGAACAGAACGGATTGACCCGGCTCCCGACCCCTGCGGAACTCCCGCTCGTTATGGGAGTGGTGGGCCTGCGCCGCGTGTGGGGCAGGCAGCGACGCAGAGTGAGGAGTTGGCGTGGGGGATGTGGCGGTTGGCGCACGGTCGGGACACGACGGCGAGGAGCACCGCGGGCACCCCGTGGAGGCGGACGTCCCCGCATCCGAAGGCGCCATGACCTCCGGGAATGACGCGGCGGGCGCCGCCGGACCACCGGCGGACGGCCGGCCCCGGAGCAGGGACGAGAACACGGCGCACACGGAGTACACGCTGGACAGGGACCGTACGGACCACACGGACGACACCGAGGACGGGGACGAGGCCGCGTCGGCCCCCAAGAAGCCGCGCAGCTTCTGGAAGGAGCTGCCGATCCTGATCGGCATCGCCCTCGTGCTGGCCCTGCTGATCAAGACGTTCCTGGTACAGGCGTTCTCGATCCCGTCCGCGTCGATGGAGAACACCCTGCAGATCGGCGACCGGGTCCTCGTCGACAAGCTCACCCCGTGGTTCGGTTCCGAGCCCGAGCGCGGCGAGGTCGTCGTGTTCCACGACCCGGACAACTGGCTCGCGGGCGAGCCGGCCCCGTCCCCGAACGCGGTGCAGCAGGTCCTCAGCTGGGTCGGACTGATGCCGTCCGCGGACGAGAAGGACCTGATCAAGCGCGTGATCGGCGTCGGCGGCGACACCATCCAGTGCAACGGCACCGGGCCCCTCATGGTCAACGGCAAGGCGCTGAACGAGCAGTCGTACGTGTACGCGGGCAACACCCCGTGCTCCGACGACGACACGGGCGGCCGGTTCAAGGTGACGGTCCCCAAGGGCTACATCTGGGTCATGGGCGACCACCGCCAGAACTCCCGCGACTCGCGCTACAACCAGAACGACAAGCACCACGGCATGGTCCCCGTGAAGGACGTCGTCGGCCGCGCCATCGTCCGCGCCTGGCCGATCAACCGCTGGGGCACCCTCCCGGTCCCCGACACCTTCAGCCAGCCGGGCCTGAGCGACCACTCCTCGGCGGCGCCCCTGCCGGCGGCCCCGGGAGGCGTGGCCGTCGCCCTGGTCGTGCCGGTGGTCGTATGGCGCAGGCGGCGGCGTCCGGCGAAGCGTAAGCAGGACTGACCGACCCGGTTCCGTCCGGCCGGGCCGGACGGAACCGGGGCTGGGCGGGCACGGTACTGCCGGGTAGGGTGCCGCCCATGGGTGGCGAGAGCACAACACGTACGGCACCGCACGGCGCGGGCACAGGCACGGCACGACCCGGCGGCAGCCGGACGGGGCAGCGGCTGTCCGGAGTGGCCGTGGCCCTGGGCCTGGTCCTGTTCCTGGGCGGCTTCGGCTGGGCCGCCTTCACCTACCGGCCGTACACCGTGCCCACCAGTTCCATGTCCCCGACCATCGGCGTCGGCGACCGCGTCCTCGCCCAGCGCGTCGACGGCTCCGACATCCGGCGCGGTGACGTGGTCGTCTTCCGGGACAAGGACTGGGTCACCGGCTCGGACGTGGTCAAGCGCGTGGTCGCGGTCGGCGGGGACACCGTCTCCTGCTGCACCGACGGCAAGCTCACCGTCAACGGCAAGCAGATCGAGGAACCGTATCTGCCCAAGGGCAGCCTGGCCGAGACCAAGAAGATCCCGGAGATCAAGGTCCCCGAGGGCCGTCTCTTCCTGCTCGGTGACGAACGCCAGGGCTCCCTGGACTCCACCGCCCACCTCACCGACGCCGCCAAGGGCACCGTGTCCCGCGACGCCGTCGCCGCGCGCGTGGACGCCGTCATCTGGCCGATGAAGGGCATGCTCAAGCGCCCCACCGGCTTCGAGGCCCTGGGCACCCTGTCCCAGCCGGGCCCCCTGCGGACCATCGAGACGATGATCGTCGCCGGGGCGGTCCTGGTGCTCCTGGGCGGCGCCTACGGCCCGATCGCGAACCGCAGGGCCCGCTCCCGCACCCGCGCCCGCACGGAGGCCGCCGGTGCCCGCTGAACCCACGGGGGCGGGCGAGGAGACGTACGACGAGTCCTGCGCGGGCGGGCTGCGCAAGGTGGCCCGGGTGGTCCTGCTCGACCCCGAGGACCGCATCCTCCTGCTGCACGGGCACGAGCCGGACGATCCGGCCGACGACTGGTGGTTCACCCCGGGCGGCGGACTGGAGGGCGCCGAGACGCGCGAGGAGGCCGCGCTGCGGGAACTCGCGGAGGAGACCGGCATCACCGAGGTGGAACTCGGCCCGGTGCTGTGGCGGCGCACCTGTTCCTTCCCGTTCGCGGGCCGCCGCTGGGACCAGGACGAGTGGTACTACCTGGCCCGTACGACGCGGACGGCCACCGAGCCGGCGGCGCTGACGGAGCTGGAGCGGCGCAGCGTCTCCGGAGCGCGCTGGTGGACGTGTCAGGAACTGACCCGGACCCATGAGACGGTGTATCCGACCAGACTCGCCGGGCTGCTGCGCACGCTGCTCGACGAGGGTCCCCCGGCCGGACCCGTGACCCTCGACACGGAAATCGTCTGAGGGTCCGTCGGACTGGCGCACAATGGTGGGATCGCACGGCTGAAGGGGAACATGCCATGAGCGCCGAGGACCTCGAGAAGTACGAGACCGAGATGGAGCTGAAGCTCTACCGGGAGTACCGAGATGTCGTCGGTCTGTTCAAATACGTGATCGAGACCGAACGGCGCTTCTATCTCACCAACGACTACGAGATGCAGGTGCACTCGGTCCAGGGCGAGGTGTTCTTCGAGGTGTCCATGGCCGACGCCTGGGTCTGGGACATGTACCGGCCGGCCCGCTTCGTGAAGCAGGTGCGCGTCCTGACGTTCAAGGACGTGAACATCGAGGAGCTGAACAAGAGCGACCTGGAGCTTCCGGGCGGCTGATCCACCACGTTCGGGTGACGGGGTTGTCCACAACCCGTGAGTAGTGCACCAAGATCCACTTCTTGGCGGCCGATGCGTGACGGTTGGCGCCGGAGGTGGTGCCGACATGAGCAAGGCACGCAGCGCACTCGGCAAGTACGGCGAGGGGCTGGCCGCCCGGCGGCTGACCGAGGCCGGTATGACGATCCTGGAGCGCAACTGGCGCTGCGGACGGACCGGTGAGATCGACATCGTGGCCCGGGACGGGAACACGCTGGTCGTCTGCGAGGTGAAGACCCGCAGGAGCGGCGGTTTCCAGCACCCGATGGCCGCGGTCACCCCGGAGAAGGCGGAGCGGCTCCTCGCCCTGGCGCACCGCTGGATCCAGGCCCAGGGCGGCGCCCCACCGGGCGGCGTCCGCATCGACCTGGTCGGCGTCCTGCTGCCCCGCCGCGGCGCCCCGTCCGTCGAGCACGCGCGGGGGGTGGCCTGATGGCATTCGCCCGCACCTGCTCCGTGGCCCTGGTCGGCGTCGAGGGCGTGGTCGTCGAGGTCCAGGCCGACCTCGAACCCGGCGTCGCGGCCTTCACCCTGGTGGGCCTCCCGGACAAAAGCCTGACAGAAAGCAAGGACCGGGTCCGGGCGGCGGTGGTGAACTCGGGCGGCGAGTGGCCGCCGAAGAAACTCACCGTCGGGCTCAGCCCGGCATCGGTGCCCAAGGCAGGCTCGGGCTTCGACCTGGCCATCGCCTGCGCGGTCCTCGGCGCCGCCGAGCGGATCGACCCGAGGGTCCTCGCCGACATCGTCATGATCGGGGAGCTGGGACTTGACGGCAGGGTGCGGCCGGTCCGGGGCATCCTGCCCGCCGTCCTGGCCGCCGCCGACGCCGGCTACGAACAAGTGGTCGTACCGGAGTGCGCCGCGGCCGAGGCCTCGCTGGTCCCCGGGATCTCCGTGCTCGGCATCCGCAGCCTGCGGCAGCTGATCGCGGTACTGGCCGACGAGCCGCTGCCCGACGAACCCGCGGACGAGGAGGGCCGCCCCGATCCGCTGCTGGCCGGCCTGCGCGTGCCGGGCACGGGCGCGGCCACGGGCATGCACAGCACTGGCGCCACCCAGCACGGCCACGACCACGACCTGGCGGATGTCGTGGGCCAGACCTCGGCGCGTACGGCCGTGGAAGTGGCCGCGGCGGGTGGGCACCACCTCTTCCTGGAGGGGCCTCCGGGTGCCGGGAAGACGATGCTCGCCGAGCGCCTGCCTGCTGTGCTCCCCCTGCTCACGCGTGGGGAGTCGCTGGAGGTCACGGCCGTGCACTCGGTGGCCGGTCTGCTGCCTCCGGGTAAGCCGCTCATCGACATCGCCCCCTACTGCGCTCCGCACCACTCGGCCACCATGCAGTCCCTGGTCGGCGGTGGCCCGGGCATCGCCCGCCCCGGTGCCGTCTCCCTCGCCCACCGGGGTGTCCTCTTCCTCGACGAGGCCCCCGAGTTCCACACCCGCACCCTCGACGCCCTGCGCCAGCCGCTGGAGTCGGGCCACGTCGTGATCGCGCGCAGCGCGGGCGTGGTGCGGTTCCCGGCCCGCTTCCTGATGGTGCTGGCGGCCAACCCCTGCCCGTGCGGGCGCTTCTCGCAGCGGGACTCCCTCTGCGAGTGCCCGCCGTCGGCCATCCGCCGCTACCAGGCACGGCTGTCCGGGCCGCTGCTGGACCGAGTCGACCTGCGGGTCGAGGTCGACCCGGTCACCCGGGCCCAGCTCACGGACCCGGGCGCCCGCGGTGAGTCCACCGCGACCGTGGCCGACCGGGTCGGCCAGGCCAGGCAGCGCGCGGCGGCACGTCTGACCGGCACGCCGTGGCGCACCAACAGCGAGGTGCCCGGGCGCGAACTGCGCAGCCGGTTCCTCGCGGCCGTCGGCGCGATGGAGGAGGCGGAACGCAACCTGGAACGCGGGGTGATCACCGCCCGCGGTATCGACCGGGTGCTACGGGTCGCCTGGACGGTCGCCGACCTGGTCGGCCACGACCGGCCCGACGCCACCGACGTCGCCCTCGCGCTGCAATTGCGCACCGGGGTGCCACGCGGTGTGCCCATGGCCATCGGGGCCCTGACGTGAGCGCAGACGCCCGCGAACCCGACGCCGAGCTGCTCGCGCGGGTGTTTCTGGCTCGGGTCATCGAGCCCGGGGACGAGGTTGGGGGGCGGTGGGTGCGGGAGTTCGGGGTGGCGGAGGTGGTGCGGCGGTTGCGGCAGGCGCGGGACGCCCTGCCCGGGGTGAGCGCGGCGCGGTGGGGCGGGCTCGTGGCGCGGGCCGGCGCGGCGGAACCGGAGCGGGACCTGGACGTGGCGCGGGCCGCCGGAGTGCGGTTCCTCCGGCCGGGGGACGTCGAGTGGCCGGGCCAGCTCGACGACCTGGGCGACGGACGCCCGCTCGGCCTCTGGGTCCGCGGGACCGCCTCCCTGCGGATGTGGGCGCTCCGCTCCGTGGCCGTCGTGGGCGCCCGCGCCTGCACGGAGTACGGCGCCCACGTCGCCGCCGACCTCGCCTCGGGCCTCGCCGAGCGCGGCTGGATCGTGGTCTCCGGCGGCGCCTACGGCATCGACGGCGCCGCCCACCGCGGAGCGCTCGCGGCCAGCGGCGCCACCGTCGCCGTGCTGGCCTGCGGCGTCGACCGTCCCTACCCGCGCGGCCACGCCGCACTGATCGGCAGGATCGCGGAACAGGGACTGGTCATCGGCGAACTGCCACCCGGCGACCACCCGACACCGAGCCGCTTCATCCTCCGCAACCGGGTGATCGCCGCGCTGACACGGGGCACCGTCGTCGTGGAGGCGGCCCGCCGCAGCGGCTCGCTGGTCACCGCGCGGGCGTCCCAGCGCCTCGGGCGGATCACGATGGGCATCCCCGGCCCGGTCACCAGCGCACTCTCCGCCGGCGTCCACGAACTGCTGCGCGGTGAGGCCGCCCTGGTCACCGACGCCGCCGACGTCGTCGAACTCGTCGGGGAGATGGGAGAGCTGGCCCCGGTCCGGCACGGGCCCGTCCTCCCGCGAGACCTGCTGGAACCCGCAGCCCGCGAGGTACTCGCCGCTCTGCCCGGACACCGTGCGGCCCCCGCCGAGGAGATCGCGCGGGGCGCGCGGACGACACGCGACGAGGCGATCGCGAGGTTGTACGAACTCCGAGCACTTGGCTACGTCGAACGACACGGCGACGGCTGGAAGTTGACACGCCAGGCGGTGATCTCGGTCCGGCGCGGCCGCAGCCCGTGCTGACCGAGCGTGTTCGGCCGTCCGGGGGAATCCCCGACCCCCTTGGGTTTTCCCGGAGTTGATGCCTCCACTCGGTCACGCTGAGCGACCTGCGCAGAGCGGTGTCGCGGCCCGTGGAGGCAGTCCGCGCAAGGGTGGTGCCGCACAGTTCGCACACCGCGACTCCTCAGTCACGCTACGCTCACGAAGGCCCTGGCGCAGACCGCGCCAACTCGACATCAGACCGACAGCTCGCCCAGACAGCCCACCTCATCCCACCACCCCCCACGACACCGCAGCCGTAGCACTTCACGGCACTTCACGGCAGAACGGCACAAGGCGACGAATGCCCCAGCACACCTCCGGGTCCGACCGGGCGGCGATCCCCCCAGCCGCCCGCGACGGTGGCAGCGTGCGGCCGCCCGCTCCCTCGACGCTCGACGAGTTGTGGCGGTCGTACAAGGCGACGGGGGACGACCGGCTGCGGGAGCAGCTGATCCTGCACTACTCGCCGCTCGTCAAATACGTGGCGGGCCGGGTCAGCGTCGGCCTGCCGCCCAACGTCGAGCAGGCCGACTTCGTCTCCTCCGGGGTCTTCGGGCTGATCGACGCGATCGAGAAGTTCGACATCGACCGGGAGATCAAGTTCGAGACGTACGCGATCACCCGGATCCGCGGCGCCATGATCGACGAGCTGCGGGCGCTGGACTGGATCCCGCGGTCGGTGCGGCAGAAGGCGCGGAACGTCGAGCGGGCCTACGCCACGCTGGAGGCCCGGCTGAGACGGACGCCGAGCGAGAGCGAGGTCGCCGCCGAGCTGGGCATGGACGTCGACGACCTGCACGCCGTGTTCAGCCAGCTGTCGCTGGCGAACGTGGTGGCCCTGGAGGAGCTGCTGCACGTCGGCGGTGAGGGCGGGGACCGGCTCAGCCTGATGGACACGCTGGAGGACACCGCTGCGGACAACCCGGTGGAAGTGGCCGAGGACCGAGAACTGCGGCGCTTCCTGGCGCGGGCGATCAACACGCTGCCCGACCGGGAGAAGACCGTGGTCACCCTGTACTACTACGAGGGACTCACACTCGCCGAGATCGGGAACGTGCTGGGGGTCACCGAGAGCAGGGTCAGCCAGATCCACACCAAGTCGGTTCTGCAGCTGCGGGCGAAGCTGGCGAGCTTCGGACGCTGAGCGGCGCAGCGCCCGCGGCCGCCGGCCGGCGGTCCGTACAGTGGTCGGCGTGCCAAGGATTCGAGCGGCCTCCGTGGCCGAGCACCGGTCGATGCAGCGAGCCGCCCTGCTGGACGCGGCCCGGTCCCTGCTGTCCGAGGGCGGTACGGAGGCGCTGACCTTTCCCGCGCTGGCCGAGCGGACGGGGCTGGCGCGGTCGTCCGTGTACGAGTACTTCCGGTCCCGGGCCGCGGTGGTCGAGGAGCTGTGCGCCGTCGACTTTCCCGTGTGGGCCGCGGAGGTGGCGGCGGCGATGGAGCGGGTGCCGTCGGCCGAGGGGAAGGTCGAGGCGTACGTGCGGCGGCAGCTGGCGCTGGTCGGGGACCGGCGGCACCGGGCCGTGGTCGCCATCTCCGCGAGTGAGCTGGACGCCGGGGCGCGGGAGAAGATCCGGGGGGCGCACGGGGGGCTGGTGGCGATGATCGTTCAGGCGCTGGGGGAGATGGGGCAGGGGGAGCCTCGGCTGGCGGCGATGCTGGTGCAGGGGGTTGTCGATGCGGCGGTGCGGCGGATCGAGCTGGGCGTGGAGGATGCGGCTGTCGTGACCGAGGCTGCTGTTGGCATGGCGCTGCGGGGGGTGCGGGGCTGAGCGGGGGCGGGTTTCACTTGCCCGCGCTTGCGGGGTGCCTCCCCCACTCTCGGCTTCGAGCGGGGGACCCCGACCGCCCACCCGTGCCGCCCCTTGCGGCACGCATGCCCGCAGCTGGGGGCGTACCCGTGTCCGCAGCTAGGCGCGCACGCCTGCCCGCTGCTACTTGCTCAGTACCGGTAGCAGTCTTGAGGGGCCCGTGTTCAGGAGCCAGGGGGGTAGCAGGGTGAGGGGGTTCAGGTAGGTCTCGCCTCGTAGGAGGCCCCAGTGCAGGCATGTCGTACGGCCGCAGTGGGAGCCGGTGTCTTCCAGGGTCCCGACCACCTCGCCCGCCCCCACGGCGTCCCCCTCCTTCACCGAGGGGGTCACCGGCTCGTACGTCGTGCGCAGGTCAGTCCCCGTGAGGGTCACCGACACCACTCCCCGTCCCCCCACCCGGCCCGCGAAGGACACGCGGCCGGGGGCGACCACGCGCACGGCGGAGCCAGGAGGCGCGGCCAGGTCGACTCCGCGGTGGCCGGGGCCGTAGACCGTGGCCGGTGGCTCCCAGCCCCGCAGGACCGGCGGCCGGACGCCCACCGGCCACCCGCGGGCGACGGCCGGAACCGGTGCCTCACGGGCCGGCGGGGGCGACGGCGCCGGCGTGGTCGCCGGGGGGCTGGGAAGTAAGGGCGCCGGCGTGGCCGCCCGGGCCGGAGGCGGCAGCAGGGCCACTGCCAGGGCGGGCAGGGCGGCCAGGAACAACAGGCAGGTCCACGCGGTTCGCGTCACTCGTCGCATGCCCCACACCGTCCCGTATTCCGTCGATCACCGCCGCGGCCTGTGGACAACTCCCCGGTTGTGGGCAGCGGCGTCACCCGCGGCCCCGTCGGTCCCGTACACTTCTTCTGGCGATCCGGGTCACCGGGTCGACTTCGCACGCCCCGGTACGGCACCTGGCAAGGAGCCGTATCAGCGCCCCTCGGTCCTTCGCGGCAACGGCGCACCGCGGGCGTCAGGCGCGACGGCCGTCCCGGCTGCCGCGGCACAACCGAGAAATTCAAGGAGATACGGCCATGGCCGTCGTCACGATGCGGGAGCTGCTGGAGAGCGGCGTCCACTTCGGTCACCAGACCCGTCGCTGGAACCCGAAGATGAAGCGCTTCATCTTCACCGAGCGCAACGGCATCTACATCATCGACCTGCTCCAGTCACTGTCGTACATCGACCGCGCCTACGAGTTCGTCAAGGAGACCGTCGCCCACGGCGGCACGGTCATGTTCGTCGGCACGAAGAAGCAGGCGCAGGAGGCCATCGCCGAGCAGGCCACCCGCGTCGGCATGCCCTTCGTCAACCAGCGCTGGCTGGGCGGCATGCTCACCAACTTCTCCACCGTCTACAAGCGTCTGCAGCGCCTCAAGGAGCTCGAGCAGATCGACTTCGAGGACGTCGCCGCGTCCGGTCTCACCAAGAAGGAGCTTCTCGTGCTCTCGCGCGAGAAGGCCAAGCTGGAGAAGACCCTCGGTGGTATCCGCGAGATGTCCAAGGTTCCCAGCGCCGTCTGGATCGTGGACACCAAGAAGGAGCACATCGCGGTCGGTGAGGCCCGGAAGCTCAACATCCCGGTCGTCGCGATCCTCGACACCAACTGCGACCCCGACGAGGTCGACTACAAGATCCCGGGCAACGACGACGCGATCCGTTCCGTCACCCTGCTCACCCGCGTGATCGCCGACGCGGTCGCCGAGGGCCTCATCTCCCGCTCCCGCGTCGCCACCGGTGACAAGGGCGAGAAGGCCGCCGGCGAGCCGCTCGCCGAGTGGGAGCGCGACCTGCTCGAGGGCGAGAAGAAGGCCGACGAGGCTCCCGCGGCCCCCGCCGCCGAGGCCGAGAAGCCGGCCGAGGCCGCTGCTGAGGCCCCGGCCGCCGAGGCGCCCGCCGCCGAAGCCGAGAAGCCCGCCGAGGCCCCGGCCGCCGAGGGCGAGCAGGCCTGACCTGACGGTGCGAACGGCGGGGGCGGTACCGCATTTCACGGCGCCCCCGGCGCGGTGAAGTCCGCCCCCGCCGCTCACCCGTAGGTCGGCACCAGGTCCGCGATTCCGCCACCCACGCGGAGCGCGGACCGTACCGGATCTGAAGATCTCCCAAGACTTCCAGAAAGACTCACTGACTCATGGCGAACTACACCGCCGCCGACGTCAAGAAGCTCCGTGAGCTGACCGGCGCTGGCATGATGGACTGCAAGAAGGCGCTGGACGAGGCCGAGGGCAACGTCGACAAGGCCGTCGAGGCGCTGCGCATCAAGGGCCAGAAGGGCGTCGCCAAGCGCGAGGGCCGCTCCGCCGAGAACGGCGCCGTGGTCTCCATCATCGCCGGCGACAACTCCTCCGGTGTCCTGGTCGAGCTGAAGTGCGAGACGGACTTCGTCGCCAAGGGTGACAAGTTCCAGGCCGTGGCCACCGCCATCGCCGAGCACGTCGCCAAGACCTCCCCGGCCGACCTGGAGGCCCTGCTCGCCTCCGAGATCGAGGCCGGCAAGACCGTCCAGGCGTTCGTCGACGAGGCCAACGCCAACCTCGGCGAGAAGATCGTCCTGGACCGCTTCGCGCAGTTCGCCGACGGCTACGTCATCGCGTACATGCACCGCACGATGCCCGACCTGCCCCCGCAGATCGGTGTCCTCGTCGAGTTCGACAAGCCCGACGCCGAGGTCGCCAAGGGCATCGCCCAGCACATCGCCGCGTTCGCGCCGAAGTACCTCTCCAAGGAGGACGTGCCGGCCGAGGTCGTCGAGTCCGAGCGCCGCATCGCCGAGGAGACCACCCGCGCCGAGGGCAAGCCCGAGGCCGCGATCGCCAAGATCGTCGAGGGTCGCGTCAACGGCTTCTTCAAGGACGCCACGCTGCTCGGCCAGCCCTACGCGCTGGACAACAAGAAGTCGGTCCAGAAGGTGCTGGACGAGGCCGGTGTCACCCTGAAGCGCTTCACGCGCATCAAGGTCGGCATCTGAGTCCGTACCGCGATCGACGCGCGACCCGGCGGGAAATCTCGGTAGGGTCGACAGCAGTCGTCCGCGCACACCGCCACACCCGGGCGTGCGGCGGACGGCAGCAGATCTGACGAGGAGGCCATTGCCGCGCATGGGAGCGAAAAGCGACCCCAACCGGCAGTGGCCTTCTTCGTATGTGCACCACGTGAAAGAGGCGGGATCTCCATGACCACCAAGGCCCAGAAGAGCGACGACGGCAAAGTACGCGGCCGGTTTCTGCTGAAGCTGTCCGGAGAGGCGTTCTCCGGTGGCGGGGGCCTGGGCGTGGACCCGGACGTGGTACACAAGATCGCCCGCGAGATCGCGGCCGTCGTCCGCGACGGCGCCGAGATCGCGGTCGTCATCGGCGGCGGCAACTTCTTCCGCGGCGCCGAACTCCAGCAGCGCGGCATGGACCGCGCCCGCTCCGACTACATGGGCATGCTCGGCACCGTCATGAACTGCCTCGCGCTCCAGGACTTCCTGGAGAAGGAGGGCATCGACAGCCGGGTGCAGACCGCCATCACCATGGGCCAGGTCGCCGAGCCGTACATCCCGCTGCGCGCCGTGCGCCACCTGGAGAAGGGCCGTGTGGTCATCTTCGGCGCCGGTATGGGCATGCCCTACTTCTCCACCGACACCACCGCCGCCCAACGCGCCCTGGAGATCGACGCCGAGGCGCTGCTCATGGGCAAGAACGGCGTGGACGGGGTCTACGACTCCGACCCCAAGACCAACCCCGACGCCGTCAAGTTCGACGCCCTCGGCTACGGCGAGGTCATCACCCGGGACCTCAAGGTCGCCGACGCCACCGCCATCACCCTGTGCCGCGACAACCGGCTCCCGATCCTCGTCTTCGAGCTGCTCGCGGAGGGCAATATCGCCCGGGCGGTCAAGGGTGAGAAGATCGGCACCCTGGTGGGGGACCAGGGCGGCAGGCACTGACCCGTACGCCCCCTTCGCCCGAGGTACGACACCTGTCCGGGGGACGGACGGGACGCACCCAGGCCGGGGGATGGACAATGTCCTGCCGGTCCGGAACCGTGCAGGAAGAAGACGCGACGCAGCCGGCCGCCGCCCCGACCAGGAACCGCAGCCGGGCCTCACTCAAGACACGCAGGAGCAAGTGGTGATCGAAGAGACCCTCCTCGAGGCCGAGGAGAAGATGGAGAAGGCCGTCGTGGTCGCCAAGGAGGACTTCGCCGCGATCCGCACCGGCCGGGCGCACCCCGCGATGTTCAACAAGATCGTGGCCGACTACTACGGTGCCCCGACGCCGATCAACCAGCTGGCCTCGTTCTCCGTGCCGGAGCCGCGCATGGCCGTCGTGACCCCGTTCGACAAGACCGCGCTGCGCAACATCGAGCAGGCGATCCGCGACTCCGACCTGGGCGTCAACCCCAGCAACGACGGCAATATCATCCGGGTGGTGTTCCCCGAGCTGACCGAGGAGCGCCGCCGCGACTACATCAAGGTCGCCAAGGGCAAGGCCGAGGACGCGCGCGTGTCCATCCGCTCCGTGCGCCGCAAGGCCAAGGACGCCTTCGACAAGGCGATCAAGGACGGCGAGGTCGGCGAGGACGAGGGCCGTCGCGCGGAGAAGGAGCTCGACGACACCACGCACAAGTACGTCGCCCAGGTGGACGAGCTGCTCAAGCACAAGGAATCGGAGCTGCTCGAAGTCTGATGAGCGACTCTTCCTGGGGGGCGCCGCCACCATCCGGGTACTGGGGGCCCACCGAGCGTGGGCCTGTCCAGGGGGCTGCCCCGGCGGGTCCCGCGTACGATGCGCCCAAGGCGCAGCAGACTCGCCCCATGCCCATCGTTCCCGACGTACCCGCGTATGGCGGAGACCAGGACGACGACCGGGGGGCCGCTCGGCTGAGCGGCCCCTTGTTCCGGGACGAGTTCCGGGAAAACCTGCTTCAGCCGAGCCAGTCCCTTCCGCCCGAGACGCCCCAGACGCAGAATCCGGAGCCCATGCCCGACGCCCCCCAGCCGGCGCCCGCACCCACGCCGCAGAAGAAGAGCGCGGGCCGCGACCTGGGCGCGGCCATAGGGGTCGGGGTCGGTCTCGGTGTGGTGATCGTCGCCTCCCTGTTCATCGTCAAGGCCGTGTTCGTCGGGGTGATCGCGGTCGCCGTAGTCGTGGGCCTGTGGGAGCTGACCAGCAGGCTGCAGGAGCGCAAGGCGATCAAGGCGCCACTGGTGCCGCTCGCGGTCGGCGGCGCCGCGATGGTGATCGCCGGGTACGTGCGGGGGGCGGAGGGCGCCTGGGTCGCCATGGCGCTGACCGCGCTGGCCGTGCTGGTCTGGCGCATGACCGATCCCCCCGAGGGCTACCTCAAGGACGTCACGGCCGGCGTCTTCGCCGCGTTCTACGTGCCGTTCCTCGCCACGTTCGTCGCGCTGCTGCTCACCGCAGACGACGGCCCCTGGCGCGTCCTCACCTTCCTGCTGCTGACAGTGGTCAGCGACACCGGGGCGTACGCCGTCGGCTGGCGCTTCGGCAAGCACAAGCTCGCCCCGCGCATCAGCCCCGGCAAGACCCGCGAGGGCCTGCTGGGCGCGGTGCTGTTCGCGATGGTCGCGGGCGCCCTGTGCATGCAGTTCCTGATCGACGACGGCGCCTGGTGGCAGGGCCTGCTCCTCGGCCTCGCGGTCGCGGCCAGCGCGACGCTCGGCGACCTCGGCGAGTCCATGATCAAACGTGATCTGGGCATCAAGGACATGGGCACCCTCCTCCCGGGGCACGGCGGCATCATGGACCGTCTGGACTCCCTGCTGCCGACGGCTCCCGTGGTGTGGCTGCTGCTGGTGATCTTCGTGGGGAGCGCCTGAGGCAGGCGGCCGCGGGGCCGGGCCGCGTCGGCGCCGGGTCCCACCGGATGCCGAAACGGCGAACCGGCGGGATCGTTCTTCAGTACGCACCGCGAGCACACTGGAGGACCACACCATGCTGACGACCTCATTCGTACCGGGCGCTCCGAACTGGCTCGACCTCGGCAGCCCGGACACCGACGCGGCGGCCGCCTTCTACGCCGCCGTCTTCGGCTGGGACTTCCAGTCGGCGGGCCCGGAGGCGGGCGGCTACGGCTTCTTCCGGCAGGACGGCAGGACCGTCGCCGGTCTCGGCCCCCTCACGGAAGAGGGCGCGAGCCCCTCCTGGACCGTGTACTTCCACACGCCGGACGCCGACGCCACCGCCAAGACCGTGGAACAGGCCGGCGGCAGCGTCCGGGTGCCGCCGTCGGACGTCTTCTCCTACGGCCGGATGGCCGCCTTCACCGACCCCGCCGGGGCGGACTTCTCCGTGTGGCAGCCGGGCGAGACCGGGGGCCTGGAGTCCGTCGGCGTGCCGGGCAGCCTCTCCTGGGCGGAGCTGTACACGACCGACGCAGCCGCGGTGAAGGCGTTCTACGGCTCCGTCTTCTCCTGGCAGATGACCGACATGCCGATGAGCCCCGAGCTGACCTACACGGTCCTCACCCCGGCCGGCGCCGGCGCGGAGGCGGCCCACGGCGGCCTGATGCAGCTCCCGCAGGAGAACCTCGACGCCGGATCGACACCGGAGTGGCACCCGTACTTCGAGGTGAGCGACTGCGACGCCACCACCGCCAGGGCCGCCGAAGCCGGCGCCACCGTCATCATCCCGGCCACCAGCGCGGAGGGCATCGGCCGCTTCGCCATGTTCCTCGACCCGTCCGGCGCCCCCTTCGCCGTGATCAAGAGCGCGATGTCCTGAGCCCCAGTCGGCCCGGGCCACCGCCCCGGGCCACCGCCCCGATTCCGGGCCGCAGGTTCACCCGAGTGGATCTGAGACACTGGTACCACCATGCCCAAGCCCGGAGAACTTACTTTTGTCGCGCCGCGCGGAGCCCAGAAGCCGCCGCGGCATCTCGCCGATCTCTCGCCCGCCGAGCGCAAGGACGCGGTGGCGGAGGCCGGGGAGAAGCCGTTTCGTGCCAAGCAGCTCTCGCAGCACTACTTCGCGCGGTACGCGCACGAGCCCGAGCAGTGGACGGACATCCCGGCCGGCTCCCGGGAGCGGCTGCGCGAGGCGCTGTTCCCGGAGCTGATGACCGTCGTACGGCATCTGTCCACCGACGAGGGGACGACGCGCAAGACGCTGTGGCGGCTGTTCGACGGCACGCTCGTGGAGTCGGTGCTGATGCGCTACCCGGACCGGGTGACGATGTGCATCAGCTCGCAGGCGGGCTGCGGGATGAACTGCCCGTTCTGCGCCACCGGCCAGGCCGGTCTGGACCGGAACCTGTCCACCGCGGAGATCGTCCACCAGATCGTGGACGGCATGCGGGCGCTCCGCGACGGTGACGTGCCCGGCGGACCGGCGCGGCTGTCCAACATCGTCTTCATGGGCATGGGCGAGCCGCTCGCCAACTACAAGCGCGTCGTGGGCGCGATCCGGGCGCTCACCGACCCCGCACCGGACGGGCTCGGGCTGTCCCAGCGCGGGATCACCGTGTCGACCGTCGGCCTGGTCCCGGCCATCCACCGGTTCGCCGACGAGGGCCTGAAGTGCCGGCTCGCGATCTCCCTGCACGCCCCCGACGACGAGCTGCGCGACACCCTCGTGCCGGTGAACACCCGGTGGAAGGTGCGCGAGGTGCTGGACGCCGGTTTCGAGTACGTCGAGAAGTCCGGGCGCCGGCTGTCCATCGAGTACGCCCTCATCCGGGACATCAACGACCAGGCCTGGCGGGGTGACCGGCTCGGCCGGCTGCTCCGGGGCAAACCGGTGCACGTCAACCTGATCCCGCTGAACCCGACGCCGGGCTCGAAGTGGACCGCGTCCCGGCCGGAGGACGAGAAGGCGTTCGTCGAGGCGATCGCCGCCCATGGTGTGCCGGTGACGATCCGGGACACCCGGGGACAGGAGATCGACGGGGCCTGTGGCCAGCTCGCCGCGACCGAGCGATAATCTGGCCATGACAAACCGGCCAGAGTGATCCGGCCACGGCAATCCGGCCGTCTCATACATCTGCATATTCCGACAGGGGAGCGCCACAGCGCTGAGAGTGCGGCGGACAGGGCCGCAGACCCTCTGAACCTTGCCCAGGTCATTCTGGGTAGGAAGTTCGGTCATCACTCAAGCTGTTGCGCCCCGCCCGGGCCCCTCACGGAGCCCGGGCGGGGCCGCGTCTCTTCCTGGCCAACCCCAGGAGGACATCCAGTGCACCACAAGACCCTCGTGGCCGCGGCGGCCGGCCTCGGCCTGATCAGCCTGTCCGCGCTGACCGGCTGCGGCTCCGACGACAAGGCGTCGGCCGCCGACTCCAAGACCGTCACGCTCGTCAGCCACGACTCGTGGGCCGTCTCCAAGAACGTGCTCAAGGACTTCGAGAAGCAGTCCGGGTACAAGGTCCGCGTCCTGAAGGACGGCGACGCCGGCCAGGCCGTCAACAAGGCCATCCTGACCAAGGACAACCCGCAGGGCGACGTCTTCTTCGGCGTCGACAACACCCTGCTCTCCCGCGCCCTCGACAACGGCCTGTTCCAGCCGTACACCGCCAAGGGCCTCGGCACCGTCGGCTCCGCCTACCAGCTCGACGCCGACAAGCACCGGGTCACCCCCATCGACTACGGCGACATCTGCGTCAACTACGACAAGGCCTACTTCAGCAAGCACAAGCTGGCCCCGCCGCAGACCTTCGCCGACCTGGCCAAGCCCGCGTACAAGAACCTCCTCGTCACCGAGAACGCCGCCACCTCCTCGCCCGGCCTCGGCTTCCTGCTCGGCAGCGCCGCCCAGTTCGGCGACCAGGGCTGGCAGGACTACTGGAAGAAGCTCAAGGCCAACGGCGTCAAGGTCGTCGACGGCTGGGAGCAGGCCTACGACCAGGAGTTCTCCGGCTCCTCCGGCGGCAAGAAGGCCGGCGGTGACCGGCCGCTGGTCGTGTCGTACGCCTCCTCCCCGCCCGCCGAGGTGATCTACGCCAAGAAGCGGCCCAGCACCGCCCCCACCGGCGTCGCCACCGGCACCTGCTTCCGGCAGATCGAGTTCGCGGGGCTGCTCAGCAACGCCAAGAACACCCAGGGCGGCAAGGCGTTCATCGACTTCCTGCTCACCAAGGAGTTCCAGCAGGACATGCCGCTGAACATGTTCGTCTACCCGGTGGTGAAGGGCGCCCAGGTCCCGGCCGACTTCACCAAGTACGGTCCGGCCGCGAAGCACCCCGAGACCATGCCGCCCGCCAAGATCGCCGCCAACCGCGACCAGTGGGTCAAGTCGTGGACGTCGCTCGTACTGAAGTAGCCCCCCGCACGGGGCGCACCCGGAGTGCACGCGGGAGCGCGGCGCGGCTGGGCCTGATGGCCCTGCCCGTCGCGTTCTTCGCGCTGTTCTTCGCCTGGCCGGTCGCCGCGATCGTCGCGCGTGGCCTCAAGGTGGACGGCGTCTGGCAGCTCGGGCGGATCACGGACGTCCTCACCCAGCCCGACATCCGGCACGTGCTGTGGTTCACCACCTGGCAGGCGCTCGCCTCCACCGCCCTCACCCTGCTGGCCGCCCTGCCCGCCGCCTACGTCTTCGCCCGCCTCGACTTCCCCGGCAAACAGGTGCTGCGGGCCGTCGTCACCGTCCCGTTCGTGCTGCCCACCGTCGTCGTCGGCACCGCCTTCCTGGCCCTCGTCGGCCGCGGCGGACTGCTCGACGACCTGTGGGGCGTACGGCTGGACACCACCGTGTGGGCGATCCTGCTGGCGCACGTCTTCTTCAACTACGCCGTCGTCGTCCGCACCGTCGGCGGACTGTGGGCCCAGCTCGACCCCCGGCAGGAGGAGGCCGCCCGCATGCTCGGCGCCTCCCCCCTCGCCGCCTGGCGGAAGGTCACCCTGCCCGCCCTCGGACCCGCCGTGGCCGCCGCCGCGCTGATGGTGTTCCTGTTCACCTTCACCTCCTTCGGCATCGTGCAGATCCTCGGCGGCCCCACCTTCGCCACCCTCGAAGTGGAGATCTACCGGCAGACCTCCGAGGTCTTCGACCTGTCCACGGCCGCCGTCCTCACCCTCGTCCAGTTCGCCGCCGTCGGCGCCGTCCTCGCCGTGCACGCCTGGACCGTACGGCGGCGGGAGTCCGCGCTGCGCCTGGTCGACCCGAAGGTGACCGCCCGCCGGCCGCGCGGCACCGGCCAGTGGGCGCTGCTCACCGGCGTCCTCGCCACCATCGCCCTGCTCCTCGTGCTGCCACTCGCCGTCCTCGTCCAGCGCTCCCTGGACGCGCCCGGCCTCGGCTACTACCGGCAGCTGACGAACACCGACGGCGGCACCTTCCTCGTCGCCCCCCTCCAGGCCGTGTGGACCTCCCTGCAGTACGCCGTCGCCGCCACCGCCATCGCCGTGGTGATCGGCGGCCTCGCCGCCGCCGCGCTGGCCCGCCGGGACGCCGGGCGGCTGGTGCGCGGATTCGACGCGCTGCTCATGCTGCCGCTCGGCGTGTCCGCCGTGACCGTCGGCTTCGGCTTCCTGATCGCCCTGGACAAACCGCCGCTGGACCTGCGCCAGTCCTGGATCCTGGTGCCGCTCGCGCAGGCGCTGGTCGGCGCCCCCTTCGTCGTACGGACCATGCTGCCCGTGCTGCGCGCGGTCGACGGGCGGCTGCGGGAGGCCGCCGCCGTGCTCGGCGCCTCGCCGTGGCGGGTGTGGCGCGAGGTCGACCTGCCGATGGTGCGGCGGGCGCTGCTGGTCGCCGCCGGGTTCGCGTTCGCCGTGTCCCTCGGCGAGTTCGGGGCGACCGTGTTCATCGCCCGGCCCGGCAACCCGACGCTCCCGGTCGCCGTGGCCCGCCTGCTGAGCCGGCCCGGCGACCTCAACTACGGGCAGGCGATGGCGCTGTCCACGATTCTCATGGTGGTGTGCGCGGCGGCCCTGCTGATCCTGGAGCGGCTGCGCGTCGACCGGACGGGGGAGTTCTGATGCCGTGGGGCACCACTGAAGGGGACCGTTCGATGCTGCTGAGCCTCGACGCCGCGACCGTGCGCTTCGGGGGGCGGCCCGTGCTCGACGCGGTCGGTCTCGACGTCGCCGAGCACGAGGTGGTGTGTGTGCTCGGGCCCAGCGGCAGCGGCAAGTCCACGCTGCTGCGGGCGGTGGCCGGGTTGCAGCCCCTGGACTCCGGGCGGGTGCTGCTCGACGGCCGCGACCAGCGGGGCGTGCCCGCGCACCGGCGCGGCGTCGGGCTGATGTTCCAGGACCACCAGCTCTTCCCGCAGCGGGACGTCGCCGGGAACGTGGCGTTCGGGCTGCGCATGCACGGCCTGGCGAAGGGCCGGCAGGGCGACGGCGTGCGGGAGTTGCTGGACCTGGTGGGGCTGCCGGGCGCCGAACGGCGGGCCGTGGCCGGGCTGTCCGGCGGTGAGCAGCAGCGTGTCGCCCTCGCCCGGGCCCTCGCGCCTCGGCCCCGGCTGCTGATGCTCGACGAGCCGCTGGGCCAGCTCGACCGTTCCCTGAGGGAACGTCTCGTGGTCGAACTGCGGCAGCTGTTCCGCCGGTTGGGCACCACCGTGCTCGCCGTGACCCACGACCAGGGTGAGGCGTTCGCCCTGGCTGACCGGGTGGTGGTGATGCGCGACGGCAGGATCGCCCAGTCGGGGACGCCGCTGGAGGTCTGGCAGCGGCCGGCGGACGAGTTCGTCGCCCGCTTCCTGGGCTTCGACAACGTGGTCCCGGCGACCGTGGCCGAGACGGCCGCCGACACCCCGTGGGGCAAGCTGCCCGTCCCCGAGGGCTCCCCGCAGGGCACCCGCTCCCTGCTGGTCCGCCCCGCCGGGGTACGGCTCGTGCCGGCCGACGCGGGCCTGCCCTGCACGGTCACCGCCCGCACCTTCAAGGGCACCCACGTGACCCTCCACCTCCAGCCCCAGGACGGCCCCCGCCTGGAGGCCGCCTGCCCGCTCCGCGACGCCCCGGAGGTCGGCGCCGAGACCGGCGCGGAGTTCGACGTGGCCGAAATCGTGGTGCTCGGCTGATCACCGCCCCCCTAGGGTGGGTGCATGACTTTGCTCGCTCATGACCGGTACTGCGACGAAATCGCCCACCAGGTGGACCAGTTGAGGGCCCTGGTGACCTCCGGCACCGATCTGTCCGCCACCGTGCCGACCTGCCCCGACTGGTCGCTGGAGAAGCTCGTACGGCACATGGGCGGCGCCCTGCGCTGGTCGGCCGCGCTGGTGCGGACCCGCGCGCAGGAGAACATCCCCTGGGACGAGGTCCCGCTGGGCCGGGGCCCCGAGGAGCGCGGCGACGCCGCTGCCCTGGACGCGTGGCTGGCCGAGTGCGGCGAGCTGGTCGTGGGCGCGCTGCGCGAGGCCGGCCCCGACGCCAAGGTGTGGTCGTGGACCGGCCCGGCCACCAGCGGATTCTGGGCCCGCCGGATGACCTGCGAGATCACCGTGCACCGCGCCGACGCGACGCTGACCGCCCGGGCGCCGTACGACGTGGCGCCCGAGGTGGCCGCCGACGCGCTCGACGAGTGGCTCGAACTGGCCGTCTGGCTCCAGCGGTACCGGGGCCACGAGGACGCCTTCCGGCTGGACGGCCCAGCACGCTCCATCCACCTCCACGCGACCGACGCCGACTCGTCCCTGAACGCCGAGTGGCTGCTGGAGTACGGTCCCGAGGGCGTCCAGTGGCGGCGCGGCCACGAGAAGGCGACGGTCGCCCTGCGCGGCCCGCTCACCTCGGTGCTGCTGGCCTTCTACCGGCGGCTGCCGCTGGACGCACCCGGCCTGGAGGTGGTCGGCGAGCGCGCGGCCCTGGAGTTCTGGCTGTCCCGGTCGACCTTCGGCTGAGGCGGGCGCCGGGCCCTCGCGCACGGCTATGGCCGTGGCCCGCCCCCCCCGAGTCACGGGGACGGGCCACGGCCCTAGCGAGGTACAAAACCGGGTGTCGTCAGCGGCCGTTGCCGGCGCTGCGGCGGCGCAGGCCGAAGAAGACCGCGATACCGCCGAGGACGACGAGGGCGCCCGCGATACCGGCGATCAGACCGGTGTTGGAGTTCGCTCCGGTCTCGGCGAGGTTGGAGTCACCGGCCGCCGGGGAGGGCGCGTTGTCCGACGGGACGGCCGGGGCGCTGCTCTCCGACGTGGACGGGGTCGGGGTGTCGGACTCGGCGGGGGTGGACTTGGACGGCTTGGGGCTCGGGCTGGTGTCGGCGGAGGTGCTGGGGCTGGGGGACGGGCTCTCGGGGGCGCAGGCCTTGGACGGCAGGGTCAGCGCCGGGCTGATGTCCTGGTCGACCGCGCCCGCCTGGACGTGAATGCGGTAGGACGCGGTGGGCTGCCAGTTCTCCGCGAAGGTGACGACGGTGCCCTTGGCGGAGCCCTTCACGTCGGCCTTCTCGTCGATCTGCTTCTCCACGCCGCCCTTGTTAGTCCGGAACAGGGTGATGGTGGCCGGAGTGGCCGAGGCGTCCTTGTCGGTGACGAGGATGGCGCCCTTGGCGCCATCGCACTTGGCCTCGGCGGTGAAGTCGCCGATGACGCAGGCGGACGCCTGACCGGCAATACCCAACGCCAGCGCGGCCGAAGCGGAGGCGACACCCAGGATGCGCACGGAACGGTGTGCGCTACGGCGAGTCATGGACACGTTTGTCCTTTACATGTGCACAAGTGAGGGGGGTCATGGGGGAGTTGGGACGACGGATGAGGTGAGTCCCAGCACCCCCAAGTGGCTCACAGGTCTATAAGCGGTCCATCAGACCTGTCAATGCATATGCCTCCGACCGCCGTTGGCTTTGCCCGCTGTTTAACCGCGCAGACGTTTCAACGCCTCCGGAGCCTGCTCGATCCGGTCAACCAGGGCGATACGGGACTCCATCGCCCGCTCCCTCGCCAGCGCCGTCAGCAGCGGCCAGGCCGGCAACTCACCTGTCCAGTGCTCCTCGTTCACGAGCACCATCGGCGTCGGCTCGCCCCGCGATTCGTAGTAGTTCGGTGTCGCGTTGTCGAAGATCTCCTGCACGGTCCCGGCGGCGCCCGGCAGGAACACCACACCCGCGTTCGAGCGGGCCAGCAGGCCGTCCTCGCGGGTGGCGTTGGCGAAGTACTTGGCGATGTGCGCGGCGAAGGCGTTCGGCGGCTCGTGGCCGTAGAACCACGTCGGGATGCCGACCGACGCCCCGCCGTCCGGCCAGCGTTCGCGCACCTCGAAGGCGGCCCGGGCCCAGTCGGACACCGACGGCCGGAACGAGGGGGCCTTGGCCAGGAGCAGGAGGGCGTCGTCGAGCATGCCGTCGTCGAAGGGGGCGGCGTACGCGCCGAGGTTCGCGGCCTCCATCGCGCCGGGGCCGCCGCCGGTGGCGACCGTGAAGCCGGCCCGGGCCAGCTCGCGGCCGAGCCGGGCGGCTCCGGCGTACGCGGCTGTGCCGCGCGCCATGGCGTGGCCGCCCATGACGCCCACCACCCGGGCGCCGACGAGGAGTTCGTCGAGGGCGTCGGAGACGGCGTCGTCGTGGACGGCGCGCAGCATCGAGGCGAAGACGTCGCCGTCGGCCTTGGTCTGCTGGAACCAGGCGTAGGCGCGGGCGTCCGGGGTCGCCTCGTAGCCGCCGTCGAGCGAGGCGAACAGCTCGTCGGGGGTGTAGGGCAGTGCCCGGTACGGGTCGAACGGCAGTCCCGGGACCGGCGGGAAGACCAGGGCGCCGGCCGACCGGATGTGCGCGGCCGCCTCCGGGGCCATCGGGCAGCCGAGGAAGACGGCGCCGGTGGCGTCGAGCTTCAGCAGGGCGGCCGTGCGGTCCGTCAGGTCGACCGCCTGGAGGCGGTACCGGGCGAGGGAGCCGTGCGCGGAGACGGCCTCGTCGAACTCGGCGAGTGACTCGATCTCGCGGTCGTGGGCGGCGCGGTGCGGCTGCGACGGCGGGGCCGGCTGCGGCTGGGCGGGTGTCGGGTGCACCCGCCCATGCTGGCACAGGCGTTCGGCCGGGGAGGGTTCAGCCCTGGATCGCCGCCGGGTCCATCCAGACGACCTCCCAGGTGTGGCCGTCGAGGTCGTCGAAGGCGCGGCCGTACATGAAGCCGTGGTCCTGGGTGTGGCCGGTGGGCGAACCGCCCGCCGCGATCGCCCGCTCCACCAACTGGTCGACCTGGTCGCGGCTCTCGGCGCTCAGGCAGACCAGCACCTCGCTGGTCTTCGTCGCGTCGGCGATCTCCTTGTCGGTGAAGGTGGCGTAGAACGGCTTGGTGAGCAGCATGGCCACGATGGTGTCGCTGATGACGACGGAGGCCGCCTTTTCGTCGCTGAACTGCGGGTTGATCGAGTAGCCCAGCTCCGTGAAGAACTTCTTGGACGCGTCCAGGTCGTTCACGGGCAGGTTTACGAAGATCATCTGCTGGTACATGGTCTCTCCCTCGGGTGGTGCTCGCCTTTCGCAGGGGTAGACGCCGGGCCGCCGGGAAACTCATCGGCGGCGCGGGTCTCTTTCTTGCCGGACGGCGGGGGTACGGGGCTCAGCGGGACAGCGGGAGTGCGGCCAGGTCGGCGATCGCGAGCGTGAGCGGGCCGAAGACGGCCAGCAGGACGGCGGCACGGAGGGCCGCTGCGCCGCGCAGCATCGTTGCCGGAGCGCCGAGGCGGACCAGGGCGGCGGTGGTGTCGGCGCGGAGATGGCGGGCCTCCACGGCGGCGGTGAGCAGGGTCGCGACGGTGCAGCCGATGACCACCAGGGCGCCGAGGGTGCTCAGCGGGCCGAAGGAGGGGGCGGGGCCGTCGTACAGGGCGGTCATCGCGTACGACGCGGCGGCGACGGCGCACACGACGCCGAGGGGGCGGCCGACGCGGGTGGCTTCCGCCATGAGGACGCGGCCGGCCAGCAGGCGGAGGGCGCCGGGGCGGACGGCCTGGAGCAGGCGGCCGCAGAGGTGGGTGAGGCCGGGGGCGGCGAGGACGAGGCCCAGGGCGGTGAGCAGCCAGCCGACGAGTACGGCTACGGCCTCGGTGGGGAGGGTGGTGAGGGCGGGGAGGTGGGTGGGGTGGCCTGCGTAGGCCTGCACGGTGAGGCCGGCGGCGAGGGTGGCGACGCCCCAGGGGAGCCCTGCCGGGGGGTTGGCCGGGGTGCCCTCGGTGACGCCGTCCCGCGCCGAGAGGCCGGCCTCGGTGCCGGTGCCGGTGCCGGTGCCGGTGCCCGGCGCGGCGAGGTCCGGTTCGCCCACGGTCACGCCACCCGGCGTCACAAGGTCCGGTTCGCCCACGGTCACGCCACCCGGCGTCACATGGTTGCCGTCCGCGCCCACCCGTGCCGCCCCAGCGGCACGACTGCCCGCGGATTGACGGGTAGGGTCCCCGCCGTGGGTGGGACGCGGGTTCGCGGGCTGGTGGGAGGGGTTTCCGCCGTGGGTGGGACGCGGGTTCGCGGGCTGGTGGGAGGGGTTCTCGTCGTGGGCGAGGTGCGCGGCCTCGGGGTTTGCGGGCGTGGGTGTGGCCGGTTTGCGGGGGAGTCGGGTGCCGAAGCGGGCGTAGGTTCCGATGGTTTCTGTGGCGGCGGCGCGGCCGTATGCGCCGAAGCGGCCGTAGGGGCGGCGTGGGCCGGGGTGGGGGCGGGGGTCGCGGGGGCGGAGGGCGAGGGCCACCGTGGCCGAGGCGGTGACCGGGATCGTGGCCAGGAGGGTGAGCGCGGCCGGAACCGGGAGGGGGGTGCCGGCGGCCAGGAACTGGGCGGCGGAGCCGTCGAAGGGCATGCCGGTCAGGTCGCCGCGCAGGTGGAGGAAGAAGAGGAGCGCGATCAGGGAGCCGAGCGTGCAGGACAGGGCCGTCGTCAGGGCCGAGATCGCCATCAGGCGGGCCGGGCCGAGGCCGACCGCCGAGAGGCCGGGGCGGGGCGTGGTCGCGGGGTCGGTGCGGGCGACCGCGAGCGCGAAGTACACGGTCGCGGCCAGCGGCAGCACGCACCAGACCAGCCGCAGCGAGGCGGCCCCCGGCGTCTGGGGATGGCTCATCGCGTAGCCGAGCGAGGCCAGCAGCAGGAAGCCGGTGCCGGCCGAGGCCAGGGCGACCAGCAGGCGGCGGAGCTGGACGGCGGGCCGGCCCGCGCGGGTCAGACGGAGAGCGAGCACGCGGCCCGGCCCTCCGCCTCGGACGGGTCGGGCAGGTGCACGGTCCGCACGCGCCGCCCGTCCAGCAGCCCCACCGTACGGTCGGCGAGCGCGGCGGTCTCGGCGTCGTGCGTGGCGAGGACCACCGTGATGCCGTGCGAGCGGGCGGCCGTGGTGAGGGTCCGCAGGACGTGCGCGCGGTCGGAGCGGTGCAGCGGCGCCGTCGGCTCGTCGGCGAACAGGACCGTGGGGGCCGGGGCGAGCGCGCGGGCGATGGAGACGCGCTGGCGTTCGGCGTGCTGAAGCTCGTGCGGGTGCTTGCGGGAGGTGGCGCCGACGTCCAGGCGCTCCAGCCACTCCAGGGCGGTCACCTTGGCCCGGCGGCGATTCGTGCCGCGCAGCATCAGGGGCAGGGCGGTGTTCTCCCAGACGTTCAGCTCGGGGACGAGGAACGGCGCCGGGTCGATCCAGCCGAACCGCTCCCGGCGCAGCCGTTCCCGGCGCACGGGCCCCATGGTGTGCAGGGGCACGCTGTTGAACCAGACCTCGCCGCCGCGCACCGGCACCAGCCCGGACAGGCAGCGCAGCAGCGTCGTCTTGCCGCTGCCGCGCGGGCCGGCGACGGCGAGGATCTCACCGTCGCGGACACCGAGCGACACCCCGGTCAGCCCGGGTGAGCCGTCGGGGTGCCTGAAGTGCAGGGAGCGTGCCCACAGCACGTCGTTGTCCGGCGGAGCCTCCATGGGCGTACACCTCGGTTCTGATCCGTTTTCCCGCATCCGATCCCCCGTTGGGCGGAACGAAGGCTGGGCCGATCGGTCACTGGAACGCTAAGGAGCCGTCACCAGGAGGCCGGACAGCACACGGCCCCGGGCCGCCGTTCTCACTCGAACGGTGGACACCGGGGCCGGTGTTGATCGGCTGATCAGATGAATGAGCCCAGAGGCGGGCCCGAGCGCGGACTCAAGCGCCGGCTCAGAGCTTGGTCCATGCCTCGGTCAGCGTGGCGCGCAGGATCTGCTCGATCTCGTCGAAGGTCTCCTGGTTGGAGATCAGCGGCGGGGCGAGCTGGATGACCGGGTCGCCGCGGTCGTCGGCCCGGCAGTACAGGCCGTTGTCGTAGAGCGCCTTGGAGAGGAAGCCGTACAGGACGCGCTCGGTCTCCTCGTCGTTGAAGGACTCCTTGGTGGTCTTGTCCTTCACCAGCTCGATGCCGTAGAAGAAGCCGTTGCCGCGGACGTCGCCGACGATCGGCAGGTCGTGCAGCTTCTGCAGCGTCGACAGGAAGGCGCCCTCGTTGTCCAGCACGTGCTGGTTGAGGCCCTCGCGCTCGAACAGGTCGAGGTTGGCCACGCCGACGGCCGCGGAGACCGGGTGGCCGCCGAAGGTGTAGCCGTGCAGGAAGGTGTTGTCGCCCTTGTAGAACGGCTCGGCCAGGCGGTCGGAGACGATGCACGCGCCGATCGGGGAGTAGCCCGAGGTCATGCCCTTGGCGCAGGTGATCATGTCCGGGACGTAGCCGAACTTGTCGCAGGCGAACATCGTGCCGAGGCGGCCGAAGGCGCAGATGACCTCGTCGGAGACGAGCAGCACGTCGTACTGGTCGCAGATCTCGCGCACCCGCTGGAAGTACCCGGGCGGCGGCGGGAAGCAGCCGCCGGCGTTCTGCACGGGCTCCAGGAAGACGGCGGCGACCGTCTCCGGGCCCTCGAAGAGGATCTGCTGCTCGATCTGGTCGGCGGCCCAGCGGCCGAAGGCCTCGGGGTCGTCACCGTGGATCGGGGCGCGGTAGATGTTGGTGTTGGGCACCTTGTGCGCGCCCGGCACCAGCGGCTCGAAGGGGGCCTTCAGGCCCGGCAGGCCGGTGATGGACAGGGCGCCCTGCGGGGTGCCGTGGTAGGCGACCGCGCGGGAGATGACCTTGTACTTGGTGGGCTTGCCGGTCAGCTTGAAGTACTGCTTGGCCAGCTTCCAGGCGGTCTCGACGGCCTCGCCGCCGCCGGTGGTGAAGAAGACCTTGTTCAGGTCGCCCGGGGCGTAGTTCGCGAGGCGCTCGGCCAGCTCCACGGCCTTGGGGTGGGCGTAGGACCAGACCGGGAAGAACGCCAGTTCCTGGGCCTGCTTGAAGGCGGTCTCGGCGAGCTCCGTGCGGCCGTGACCGGCCTGGACCACGAAGAGGCCGGCGAGGCCGTCGAGGTAGCGCTTGCCCTGGTCGTCGTAGATGTAGGTGCCCTCGCCCCGGACGATTGTCGGGACGGGGGACTTCTCGTACGAGGACATGCGGGTGAAGTGCATCCACAGGTGGTCGTACGCGGTGCGGCTGAGGTCCTTCTGGCTCACGGTTATCGGGTTCCCCACATGTAGGTCTGCTTCTTGAGCTTGAGGTAGACGAAGCTCTCGGTGGAGCGCACGCCGGGCAGCGCCCGGATGCGTTTGTTGATGACGTCCAGCAGGTGGTCGTCGTCCTCGCAGACGATCTCGGCGAGGATGTCGAATGAGCCCGCGGCCATCACCACGTACTCGACTTCCGACATGGCGGTCAGCGCGTCCGCGATCGACTCGACATCACCCTCGACGTTGATCCCGACCATCGCCTGCCGGCGGAAGCCCACGGTGAGCGGGTCCGTGACGGCGACGATCTGCATCACGCCCTGGTCCAGGAGCTTCTGCACGCGCTGGCGCACGGCCGCCTCGGAGAGGCCCACGGCCTTGCCGATCGCGGCGTACGGCCGGCGGCCGTCCTCCTGGAGCTGCTGGATGATGGCGAGGGAGACGGCGTCCAGCTGGGGACTGCTGCCGTTCCTGGACTCGCGGGACGAGTCCCTCTGGTCTGCGCTTCGACTGGCCACGACCTCACTGTGCACGACGTCTCGACAGTTTTGCAAGGCCGTAGCGATGAAATTCGTTGTGAGCGAGTGTCTAGCTTGCGGATTTCGCAGAACTGGTGCCGGTGGGGGTGTTGAAAACGTCGGTACGGCGACTAGGGTGGGTGTCTCAGTGAATGGACACCCCGCACCAATCCCAGGAGGGCCGGCAGTGACTACCGAGCTGCGTCGTCTGCGCAACTACATCGACGGTGAGTTCCGGGACGCCGCCGACGGACGGACCACCGAGGTGGTCAACCCCGCGACCGGCGAGGCGTACGCGACCGCGCCGCTGTCCGGGCAGGCGGACGTGGACGCCGCCATGGCCGCCGCCGCCGCGGCCTTCCCCGGCTGGCGGGACACCACCCCGGCCGAGCGGCAGAAGGCCCTGCTGAAGATCGCGGACGCCTTCGAGGAGCGCGCCGAGGAGCTGATCGCGGCCGAGGTGGAGAACACGGGCAAGCCGATCGGGCTCACCCGCTCCGAGGAGATCCCGCCGATGGTCGACCAGATCCGCTTCTTCGCGGGTGCGGCCCGGATGCTGGAGGGGCGCAGCGCCGGCGAGTACATGGACGGCCTGACCTCGATCGTCCGCCGCGAGCCGGTCGGCGTCTGCGCGCAGGTCGCGCCGTGGAACTACCCGATGATGATGGCCGTGTGGAAGTTCGCCCCGGCGATCGCCGCCGGCAACGCGGTCGTCCTCAAGCCGTCGGACACCACCCCGGCCTCCACCGTCCTCATCGCCGACATCATCGGCTCGATCCTGCCCAAGGGCGTCTTCAACGTCGTCTGCGGCGACCGTGACACCGGCCGCCTGATGGTCGAGCACCCCGTGCCCGCCATGGCGTCGATCACCGGCTCCGTCCGGGCCGGCATGTCGGTCGCCGAGTCCGCCTCCAAGGACCTCAAGCGGGTCCACCTGGAGCTGGGCGGCAAGGCGCCGGTCGTCGTCTTCGAGGACACCGACATCGCCAAGGCCGTCGAGGACATCTCCGTCGCCGGCTTCTTCAACGCCGGCCAGGACTGCACGGCCGCCACCCGCGTCCTCGTCCAGGAGTCCATCCACGACGAGTTCGTCGCCGCGCTGGCCAAGGCCGCCGCCGAGACGAAGACCGGGCAGCCGGACGACGAGGACGTGCTCTTCGGCCCGCTGAACAACCCCAACCAGCTCAAGCAGGTCGCCGGCTTCATCGAGCGCCTCCCCGCGCACGCCAAGGTCGAGGCGGGCGGCCAGCAGGTCGGCGACAAGGGCTACTTCTACGCCCCGACCGTCGTCTCCGGCCTGAAGCAGGACGACGAGATCGTCCAGCGCGAGGTCTTCGGTCCGGTCATCACCGTCCAGTCCTTCTCCGACGAGGACCAGGCCGTCGAGTGGGCCAACGGCGTCGAGTACGCGCTGGCCTCCTCGGTGTGGACCAAGGACCACGGGCGCGCGATGCGGATGTCCAAGAAGCTGGACTTCGGGTGCGTGTGGATCAACACGCACATTCCGCTGGTCGCGGAGATGCCGCACGGTGGGTTCAAGAAGTCGGGGTACGGCAAGGATCTGTCGGGGTACGGGTTCGAGGACTACACGCGGATCAAGCATGTGATGACTTCTTTGGACGGCTGAGTTCGGCTGCGTTTCGGGTGCGGGTGCGTTGTGGTTGATCGCGCCCACGCGGCGGAGCCGCAAATTGACGCGCCCCGCGCCCCTGAAGGGCGCCTGCCGTAACCGGCGTTGACACAGCTCGGCCCCCGGACGGGTTCACCTCCCCGTCCGGGGGCCTTCGTCTGTCGCGGGCGCTGCGGCGCTGATCGACAAGGTGTCTTGCCGGCCCCCGGCTAGTTGACGCAGCGTCGATTGTCCGTGGTCGGGGCGGGGCTACATGCTGCGCGTGTGGCCCAGACAACTGCTCGTACGACTTCCCTGTCCCGTCGTTCTCTCCTGCGTGCCCTCGGCGGTGCCGCCGTTCTCGGTGGGGCGGCCGGTTGCGGCGTGCCCGCCGCCTATGTGAAGCCCGGTGACCGGGGGGTGGCCGACGAGTCGGCCGCCGACCGGAGACTGGACTGGGCCAACTGGCCGTTGTACATCGACACCGACGACGACAACCCGAACAAGCGGCCCACGCTGGAGGCGTTCGAGCGGCGCACCGGGATCTCCGTCGACTACTCGGAGGAGATCAACGACAACGACGAGTTCTTCGGCAAGATCAGCCCCGCGCTGATGAACCACCAGTCCACCGGCCGCGATCTGATCGTCATCAGCGACTGGATGTGCGCGCGGTTCGTCCGGCTCGGCTGGGTCCAGGAGATGGACCGGGACCGGCAGCCGAACGTGCGTGAGCACCTCGACCCGCTGCTGCGTTCGCCCGCCTTCGACCCGGGCCGGAAGTTCACGGTGCCCTGGCAGTCGGGCATCACGGGGATCGCGTACGACCGCCGCAGGCTGGGCCGGGAGATCCGGCACGTGAAGGACCTGTGGGCCGGCGACCTCAAGGGCAGGGTGACCCTCCTGTCCGGCCTGGACGAGGCGTTCGCGCTGCTGATGCAGGGCAACGGCGTCGACATCACCCGGTGGACGGCGGACGACTTCCACACCGTCTGCGACCAGGTGGAGCGCGAGGTGCACCGGGGCCAGATACGCCGCTTCACCGGGAACGACTACACCAAGGACCTGGTCAGCGGCGATGTCCTGGCCTGCCAGGCGTACTCCGGTGACGTCATCCAGCTCCAGGCGGACAACCCCGACATCCGCTTCCTCGTCCCCGAGGAGGGCGCCGAGCTGTGGTCGGACTCCCTGATGATCCCCAATCGCGCCCGCCACAAGAGCAACGCCGAACGCCTCGTCGACTACTACTACGACCCCGAGGTCGCCGCCGAACTCGCCGCCTGGGTCAACTACGTCTGCCCCGTCCCGGCGGCCAGGGAGGCCCTGGCCGCCTCCAAGGACAAGGACACCGCCGCCCTGGCCCGCAACCCGCTCATCTTCCCGGACCACACGATGCGCCGACGCCTGGCGATCGCCCGGGACATCACCTCCGCCGAGCGCGTGGAGTTCGCCAAGCGCTGGAACAAGATCGTCGGCCTGTGAGCCCATCTCGGGTTGGTTCCAAGGTTTTGAACATGTTCAAATCGAGGCGTACGCTTCCCCCCATGAGCGACAGAGCCGCCCTGCTCAAGGGCATTCGCGTCTGGTTGGTCCTGTTCGTCGTGTGCCTCGTGCTCAGCGGGGCCACCGCCTTTCCGCTGGTGCACGAACTGCGCTGGACGGACGAAGCGTTGCGGGCACTGTCCGTCCAGGAGTGGCTGCCGGGGCTGACGGCCTGGATCGGACGCGTGCGGGACGGGCTCGACACGGTCGACGCCCGCTACCCGTTCGTGCTGTACGGCACCGACTGGCTGGCCTTCGCCCACCTCGTCATCGCGGTCGCGTTCTACGGCCCCTACCGCGACCCCGTCCGCAACATCTGGGTCGTCGAGTTCGGCATGATCGCCTGCGCCGGCATCATCCCGCTCGCGCTCGTCTGCGGCCCGGTCCGCGGTATCCCGTTCTGGTGGACCCTGATCGACATGTCGTTCGGCGTGTTCGGCGTCGTCCCGCTCTATGTCGTACGGAAGAAGATCAAGCGGCTGGAGAGCCTGGGCACACCGGTGGCCGTGGCCGCCTGACGGTCAGCCGCCCGTGGTGCGCAGGGCGTGCAGGACGTCGACCCGGTTCGTGGTGATCGAGTCGACGCCCAGGGCGAGGAGGCGGCGCATGGCGCGGCGGGTGTCCGGGGTCCAGGCCGAGAGCAGGTAGCCGTCGCGGTGGACGCGGGCCGCCAGGTCCCGGTCGAGCAGGGAGAAGCGGTAGTTGAGCCAGCGCGGGCGCACCGCGTCGAGCAGGGCGGGCCGGGGCGGGGCCAGCGTCGTCCAGGTCAGGGCGATCTCCGCGGACGGGTCGACGGCGCGGACGGCGAGCATGGCCTCGGCTCCCGCGCAGTAGTACACCCGGTCCTCGGCGCCCGTCTGCCGGACCACGTCCACGATCCGCTCCAGCGTGCGGCGCCGCACCGGCCCCGGCAGGTCCAGCATCACGCGGCTGCCGTCCGTCGCGGCCAGCGCCTGCTCCAGGGTGGGCACCCGGCCCGCCGTGAGTCCCCGTACCTCCTCGGCCGACAGCGCGAGCAGGGGCCGGTCGTGCTCCCACAGCCGCCGCAGCGAGTCGTCGTGCAGCAGCACGGGGACGCCGTCGCGGGTGAGCCGTACGTCGACCTCGACCGCGTCCGCGCCGAGGTCGAGCGCGGAACGCAGGGAGTCGAGGGTGTTCTCGCGGAAGCGGTAGGGGTCGCCGCGGTGGGCCACGGCGGTCACGGTCTGCATGGCCCCCATTGTGGCCGCCCGCCGGCCCGCGTCCGTCGGCCCGCGTCCGTCGGCCCGCGTCCGTCGGCCCGCGCCCGTCGGCCCGCGCCCGCCGGTCTCAGGAGGGCCGCCCCCGCATCCGCCCGGTCTCAGGAGGCCGTCCAGGCGTTCGTGTAGGTGTCGATCTCCGCCGTGATCCTCGCCTTGCCCGCCGCGTCCAGGAAGGACGCCTCGACCGCGTTCTTCGCGAGGTCGGCGAGGCCGCGCTCGTCGAGGTCGAGGAGGCGGGCGGCGACCGCGTACTCGTTGTTCAGGTCGGTGCCGAACATCGGCGGGTCGTCGGAGTTGACGGTCACCAGCACCCCGGCCGCGGCGAACTCCTTCAGCGGGTGCTCGTCGAGGGTGCGGACCGCGCGGGTGGCGATGTTGGAGGTCGGGCAGACCTCCAGGGCGATCCGGTGCTCGGCCAGGTGCGCGAGGAGCTTCGGGTCCCGCGCGGAGCTGGTGCCGTGCCCGATGCGCTCCGCGCGCAGCTCGGTCAGGGCGTCCCAGACGGTCTCCGGGCCGGTGGTCTCGCCGGCGTGCGGCACCGAGTGCAGGCCGGCGGCGATGGCCCGGTCGAAGTACGGCTTGAACTGCGGCCGGGGCACGCCGATCTCGGGGCCGCCGAGCCCGAACGACACCAGCCCCTCCGGACGGATCCGGTCGTCGGTGGCCAGCCGGGCCGTCTCCTCGGCGGACTCCAGGCCGGCCTCGCCGGGGATGTCGAAGCACCAGCGCAGCACCGTCCCGAACTCGGCCTCGGCCGCCTTGCGCGCGTCCTCGATCGCGGCCATGAAGCCCAGCTCGTCGATGCCGCGCCGGGTGGAGGAGAACGGGGTCACGGTCAGCTCGGCGTACCGGACCTGCTGCCGGGCCAGGTCGCGGGCGATCTCGTAGGTGAGCAGCCGGACGTCCTCCGGGGTGCGGATGAGGTCGACGACCGACAGGTACACCTCGATGAAGTGCGCGAAGTCGGTGAAGGTGAAGTAGTCGACCAGCGCCTCGGGATCGGTGGGCACCTTGGAGTCGGGGTGGCGGGCGGCCAGCTCGGAGACGATGCGGGGGGAGGCGGAGCCGACGTGGTGGACGTGCAGTTCGGCCTTGGGCAGCCCGGCGATGAAGGCGTGCGGATCGCGTGCGGCGGTCTCGCCTGCAGCGCCGGTCTCGCCGGTGATGCCGGTCGTGCCGGTGGTGTCGGTCAAGGTTCCTCCCCGGGAACGGCGCCCGCGGAACGACGTCCGTGCTCCGGGCGCGGGTGATCGGCTGATCGATGACTCGCAGTCATCGTAGGCGGTGGCCCGCGGGCCGGTCGTCCCGCTCCAAGGCCCGTGCGGGCGGTGGTCGCCGCCCGGCCGTCAGGCCGCGGAGCGGAGGCTTTACCATGTCGTGGCGATCGAACGAGGGGGATGGGCCACGTGACGGACCAGACGCAGCCGGATGCGGGCGGGGGAGCGGGCTTCGACCCGTGGGCGGTGCCCGAGAGCGGCGGGCCGTCGCTGGAGAAGAAGCCACAGCAGCCGCAGCAGCAGCCGCCGGTCCAGCCGCCCGCCCAGTCGCCGTCCCTCCACGACTCGGCGACCATGACGTCCCTGCCCGCCAGTGGCTTCGGCGCCCCCGGCACCGGCGGCCCCTCCGCCGCGCCCCCCGCTCAGGGCTGGGCACAGCCCGCCGCTCCGCCGATGGCCCCGGGCGCCGCCGTACCGCCCCCGCCGGCCGCCCCCTACGGCGGTCCCGGTGCGGCAGGCCCGGCAGGCCCGGCCGGTCCCGCCCCGCACGCTCCCGGCGGCTACGGCTACCCCGCCTACCCCGGCTTTCCGCAGCAGGGCTACGGCTGGCCCGGAATGCCCATGGCCCCGCAGAACGGCATGGGCACCGCGGCGATGGTGCTGGGCATCCTGGCCGTCGGCCTGTTCTGTCTGTACGGCGTGCCCTCCCTCGTCCTCGGTGTCATCGCCCTCGTCCTCGGTGTCAAGGGCAAGAAGCGGGTGGCCCGCGGTGAGGCGAACAACCGCGGCCAGGCCCAGGCGGGCTTCGTCCTGGGCATCATCGGGATCGTCCTCGGCATCGCTCTGATCATCTTCTGGGTGTGCGTCTTCGTGTTCGCCTACGACCACAGGAACGACGATCCCGACCCGGCCCCCGAGCCGTACTACAACTCCGCGCCCCTCCTCCCGGCCCCCGTCCACCCCGAGGTCTGAGGAGCAGCGGCTCCGGGGGACCGGGGCTCAGCCCTCCCGCAGCCGCTCCCGGGCCTCCATCAGCGCGAAGCCCAGCAGGTTCGGGCCCCGCCAGCGCGCGGGGTCCGACGCCGCCTCGTCGGCCGCCGCCAGACCGATGCCCCACACCCGGTCCAGCGGGCTCGCCTCCACCAGCACCCGGTCACCGGTGCCCAGCAGGAACGCCCGCAGCGCCTCGTCCGCCCCGAACTTGTGCACGCTGCCCTCGGTCACGATCCGGAAGCGCTCCCGCTCCCATATCGCCTCGTCGAAGCCCCGGACCAGCCGCCCGGCTTTCTTCGCCTGTGACGGATGCCCCGCCGCCAGCACGCGCTTCTCCGCCTCGGCGTCTCCGAACAGCCGCGCCTTCTCCGCCATCATCCAGTGCTCCGCCGTCGCGTACCGCACCCCGGCGACCTCGAACGGCGCCGGCCACCACTGACTCAGGCAGCTCGCGCCGGTCCGGCCGTCCGGCAGCGGCCGGTGCCCCCAGAAGTGCAGATACTTCACCCGGGCCCCGGCACGGACCTCCCTGACCAGGGCCTCCACGCAGTCGATCTTCCCCATGCACGCGAGTCTGGCACGGACCACTGACACTCCGTCCGCCCTTTTGCCTCGTCACTCGACACCTGGTCGACAGATTCCGTCGCGTAACCAAAAGGCAACAACGGAATCACTTGTTGGAGTGCCACTCCTCTGTCAGGATCGGCACTCAATTCGAGCTGGAGCTACGCCACCCACCCCCGGCAGGGGCGTACGGCGGAGGAGAGCGACATGCACACACCGGGTACCGCCACCCCGGAACGATTCCCCGCCCGGGAGCGCTTCGCTGAGGGCGCGCAGTTCATCGGCGGCCGTCCGGCGCACGGCACGTCCGGCCGCACGCACACCGTGGTCGACCCGGCCACCGGCGAGGATGTGTACACGTACGAACTGGCCGGCGCCGACGACGTGGACGCGGCCGTCGCCGCGGCCCGCGCCGCCTTCCCGGGGTGGGCCGGCGCGACCCCCGGCGAGCGCTCGGACGCCCTGCACCGGTTCGCCGCCGTCCTCGCCGACCGCGCCGGGGAATTCGCCCGCGCCGAGTCCCTGCAGTGCGGCAAGCCGCTGAAGCTCAGCCGCGAGTTCGACGTGCCGGGGACCATCGACAACACCGCGTTCTTCGCGGGCGCGGCACGGCACCTCCAGGGGCAGTCCGCCGGTGAGTACTCCGGCGACCACACGTCGTACGTCCGCCGCGAGCCCATCGGTGTCGTCGGCTCCATCGCGCCCTGGAACTACCCGCTCCAGATGGCCGCCTGGAAGATCCTCCCGGCGATCGCCGCCGGCAACACCATCGTGCTGAAGCCGGCCGAGCTGACGCCCCTCACCTCCCTGCTGTTCGCGCAGGCCGCCATGGACGCCGGCATCCCCGGCGGCGTGATCAACATCGTCTGCGGCACCGGCAAGGAGGCCGGTGAGCGGCTCGTCGGCCACCCGGACGTGGCCATGACCTCCTTCACCGGCTCCACCGGGGTCGGCAAGCGGGTCGCCGAGATCGCCACCGCCACCGTCAAACGCCTCCACCTGGAGCTGGGCGGCAAGGCACCCTTCGTGGTCTTCGACGACGCCGACCTGGAGGCGGCCGTGCACGGCGCGGTCGCGGGCGCGCTCATCAACACCGGGCAGGACTGCACCGCCGCCACGCGCGCGTACGTGCAGCGGCCGCTCTACGAGGCGTTCGTGGAACAGACCGCCGCCCTGATGGAGACGGTCCGGCTCGGCGACCCCTTCGCCCCCGGCACCGACCTCGGCCCGCTCGTCTCGCACGCCCACCGGGACCGGGTCGCCGGTTTCGTCGACCGGGCGCGTGCCTACGCGCGCGTGGTGACGGGCGGCGAGGCCCCGGAAGGGGACTTGAAGGACGGCGCCTACTACCGGCCCACCCTGATCGCCGACGCAGCGCAGGACAGCGAGATCGTCCAGTCCGAGATCTTCGGTCCCGTGCTGGCCGTCCTGCCCTTCGACGGCGACGATGAGGGGATCCGGCTGGCCGACGACACCCCGTACGGCCTCGCCGCCTCCGCGTGGACCGGCAGCGTCTACCGCGCGAACCGCGCCACCCGCGAGATCAAGGCGGGCTGCGTGTGGATCAACGACCACATCCCGATCATCAGCGAGATGCCGCACGGCGGCCATAAAGCCTCCGGGTTCGGCAAGGACATGTCGGCGTACTCATTCGAGGAGTACACGCAGGTCAAACACGTAATGTTCGACAACACGGCGGTGGCGCGCAAGGACTGGCACCGCACGATCTTCGGGGACCGATAAGCCGATCCGGCCACCGACCAGGCCGACCTTCCCGAAAGGGCACCACGCGCATGGATCAGTACGAGCCCGACCGCCTGGCCCCCGCCCAGGCAGCCGCCCTACGGCGCAGCCTGCGCACCGGGCGGGCCTCCCTCACCCGCCGTTCGCTGCTGCGCGCCTCCGCCGGCACCGCGCTCGCGGCGGGCGGACTCGGGACGCTGAGCGCCTGCGGGATCCCCGCGGCGGGCAAGACGCAAGGAGGCACGTCGTCCGAGGACCACTCGGCCAAGGAGAAGGTCGTCGACTTCTCCAACTGGCCCGAGTACATCGACGTCGACGACAGCGGCAAGCACCACCCCACGCTGGAGACGTTCACCAAGCGGACCGGCGTCCAGGTCAAGTACACCGAGGACATCAACGACAACAACGAGTTCTTCGGCAAGATCAAGCCGCAGCTCGCCGCCGGCCAGGACACCGGCCGGGACCTGATCGTCCTCACCGACTGGCTCGCCGCGCGCGTGATCCGGCTCGGGTGGGTCCAGAAACTGGACCCGTCCAACCTGCCCCACGCCTTCGCCAACCTCGCCGAGCAGTTCCGCAGCCCGGACTGGGACCCCGGACGCGCCTACTCTTACCCCTGGCAGGGCGTCTCCACGGTCATCGCGTTCAACAAGAAGGCGCTCGACGGCGTCGAGGTGAAGTCGATCTCCGACCTGCTGGACAACCCGAAGCTCAAGGGCCGGGTCGGCTTCCTCTCCGAGATGCGCGACAGCATCGGCATGACCCTGCTCGACATGGGCAAGGACCCGGCCAAGCTCACCGCCGACGACTACGACGCGGCGACCGCCCGGCTGCAGAAGGCCGTCGACAAGGGCCAGATCCGCCGCTTCACCGGCAATGACTACACGTCCGACCTCGCCAAGGGCGACCTGGCGGCCTGTGTCGCCTGGGGCGGCGACATCGTCCAGCTCAAGGCCGACAACCCCAACGTCGACTACGTCATCCCGGCCGCCGGCTACATGACGTCCACCGACAACCTGATGATCCCCAACAGGGCGCGCCACAAGACGAACGCCGAACGGCTGATCGACTTCTACTACGAACCCCAGCAGGCCGCCGCCCTGGCCGCCTACGTCAACTACGTGTCTCCGGTGGAGGGCGTGAAGCCCTACCTGGAGAAGATCGACAAGGATGCGGCGAACAACCCGCTGATCATCCCGGACAAGGCCACGGCCGCCCGATCCCACTCCTTCCGCGCGCTCAGCGAGAAGGAAGAGGCGGCCTACGAAGAGAAGTTCGCGAAGCTCACAGGGGCGTGACGACGATGAAGACGACGACTGACGCCGGCGGCGACGTCCGCCTCTCCGGCATCTCGAAGACCTACGGCTCCTTCACCGCCGTACACCCGCTCGACCTGACCGTGCCGCAGGGCTCGTTCTTCGCCCTGCTCGGCGCGTCCGGCTGCGGCAAGACCACCACCCTGCGCATGATCGCCGGCCTGGAGGAACCTTCCTCCGGCACCGTCCACCTCGGCGACCAGGACGTCACGCACCTGCCGCCGTACAAACGGCCCGTCAACACGGTGTTCCAGTCCTACGCCCTCTTCCCGCACCTCGACATCTTCGAGAACGTCGCCTTCGGCCTGCGCCGGCGCGGCATCAAGAGGGTGAAGAAGCAGGTCGAGGAGATGCTGGAGCTGGTCCAGCTCGGCGAGCAGGCCCGCAAGAAGCCGCACCAGCTCTCCGGCGGCCAGCAGCAGCGCGTCGCGGTCGCCCGCGCGCTGATCAACCACCCCAAGGTGCTCCTCCTCGACGAGCCCCTCGGCGCCCTCGACCTCAAGCTGCGCCGCCAGATGCAGCTGGAGCTCAAGCGCATCCAGACCGAGGTCGGCATCACCTTCGTGCACGTCACGCACGACCAGGAGGAGGCCATGACCATGGCCGACACGGTCGCCGTGATGAACGCGGGCCGCGTCGAGCAACTGGGCTCGCCCAGCGACCTGTACGAGAACCCGGACACCACGTTCGTCGCGAACTTCCTCGGCACCTCCAATCTCATCGAGGCCGAGGTCGACACCCGCAGCGGCGAGGACATCGTGCTGAAGGCGGGCGGCGGCAAGCTGGTGCTGCCCGGGGCCCGCTGTTCCGCGCCCGCCGCGACCGGCGGCAAGGTGCTGGTCGGCATCCGCCCCGAGAAGATCGCGCTCACCCACGCCGACGACGCCGGTGAGATCCCCGAGGGCCGCAACCGGGTCACCGGCCGGATCGCCGACGCCAGCTTCATCGGCGTCTCCACGCAGTACGTCATCGACAGCCCCGTCTGCGACGAACTCGCCGTCTACGTCCAGAACGTCGAGCGGGACGGGCGTCTCGTGCCCGGCGCCGAGGTCGTCCTGCACTGGAGCCCCGCGCACACGTTCGGTCTCGACGCGGCGCAGGACATCGACGCCGGCACCGAGGAAGAGGCGGCCGCCTGATGTCGACCCTCACCGAGGCGCCGCCGCCCCTCGCGCCCACCGAGACCGAGAGCAAGCCGCCGCGCAGACGCGGCCGGTTCACGCCGTACTGGCTGCTGCTGCCCGGCATCCTCTGGCTGGTCGTCTTCTTCGCGCTCCCGATGATCTACCAGGCGTCCACCTCCGTGCAGCAGGGCTCCCTGGAGGACGGCTACAAGATCACCTGGCACTTCGTCACGTACTGGGACGCCCTCGCCGAGTACTGGCCGCAGTTCCTGCGGTCCGTGCTCTACGCGGCCTCCGCGACCGTGCTGTGCCTGCTGCTCGGCTACCCGCTGGCGTACCTGATCGCCTTCCGCGCGGGCCGCTGGCGCAACCTGATCATGATCCTGGTGATCGCGCCGTTCTTCACCAGCTTCCTGATCCGCACGCTCGCCTGGAAGACGATCCTCGCCGACAACAGCCCGGTCGTGCACACCCTGAACTCGCTGCACATCCTGGACCTCACCAACTGGCTCGGCTGGACGGCCGGCGACCGCGTCCTCGCCACACCACTCGCCGTGGTGTGCGGACTGACGTACAACTTCCTGCCGTTCATGATCCTTCCGCTCTACACCTCGCTGGAACGGATCGACGGGCGGCTGCACGAGGCGGCCGGCGACCTGTACGCCAAGCCGTGGACCACGTTCCGCAAGGTGACCTTCCCGCTGTCGATGCCCGGCGTGGTCTCCGGCACGCTGCTCACCTTCATCCCGGCGGCCGGTGACTACGTCAACGCCGAACTCCTCGGCTCCACCGACACCCGGATGATCGGCAACGTCATCCAGACCCAGTTCCTGCGGATCCTCGACTATCCGACGGCCGCCGCGCTCTCCTTCATCCTCATGGCCGCGATCCTGCTCATGGTCACGGTCTACATCCGCCGGTCAGGGACGGAGGACCTGGTCTGATGCCCGTCGTCACCTGGCTCAAGCGCCGTCTCGTCGTCATCGCGGGACTCCTGACGCTCGCCTACCTGCTGCTGCCCAACGTCGTCGTCACCGTGTTCTCCTTCAACAAGCCGAAGGGGCGGTTCAACTACGACTGGCAGCACTTCTCCACGGACGCCTGGCAGGACCCGTGCGGCGTCGCGGGACTGTGCGGCTCGCTCTCCATCAGCCTGCAGATCGCCGTGTGGGCCACCATCGGCGCCACCGTACTCGGCACGATGATCGCCTTCGCGCTGGTCCGGTACCGGTTCCGCGCGCGGGGCGCCATCAACTCGCTGATCTTCCTGCCGATGGCGATGCCCGAGGTCGTCATGGCCGCCTCGCTGCTCACCCTGTTCCTCAACATGGGCGCGCAGCTCGGCTTCTGGACGATCCTGATCGCCCACATCATGTTCTGCCTCAGCTTCGTCGTCACCGCCGTCAAGGCGCGCGTGATGTCGATGGACCCCCGCCTGGAGGAGGCCGCACGCGACCTCTACGCCGGTCCGGCGCAGACCTTCCTGCGGGTCACCCTGCCCATCGCGGCACCCGGCATCGCCGCGGGCGCGCTGCTGTCCTTCGCGCTCTCCTTCGACGACTTCATCATCACCAACTTCAACGCCGGCTCGACCGTCACCTTCCCCATGTTCGTGTGGGGTTCGGCGCAGCGCGGCACACCCGTCCAGATCAACGTCATCGGTACGGCCATGTTCCTCGTCGCCGTCCTGTTCGTGCTGACGTCGATGCTCGTCACCAGCCGCCGCAACCGGCAGAAGGCGTAACGCCTTCGTCCTGCTCGCACACCCTTCGTAGGGAGTTGAAATCATGGCCCCGAGCGCCATGAGTCGTGGCACAGACACCCCGATCGCCGCGCTGTCCGAGGCCCAGCCGGTCCCGTACTGGCTGGACGACCCCGGCCGCCCCCGCCCGGAGCCGGCCCTCACCGGCGCCGAGACCTGCGACCTGCTGGTCGTCGGCGGCGGCTACAGCGGACTGTGGACCGCGCTGAACGCCAAGGAGCGCGATCCCGGGCGGGACGTGGTCCTGCTGGAGGGCCGTGAGGTGGGCTGGGCCGCCTCCGGCCGCAACGGCGGCTTCTGCGCCGCCTCCCTCACCCACGGCCTGGCCAACGGCCTGGCCCGCTGGCCCGACGAGATCCACACCCTGGAGAAGCTGGGCCGGCGCAACCTGGACGAGATCGAGGCGGCCGTCGCCCGGCACGGCATCGACTGCGACTTCGAGCGCACCGGCGAGATCGACGTCGCCACCGAGCCGTACCAGGCGGCCGAACTGCGCGACTGGCACCGGGAACTTCAGGACAAGGGTCTCGCCGACGGTGTCGAGTTCCTGGACGCCGACGCCGTGCGCGAGCAGGTCGACTCGCCCACCTTCCAGGCCGGCCTGTGGGACCGCCGGGGCGTGGCCATGCTGCACCCGGCCAAGCTCGCCTGGGGCCTGAAGCGGGCCTGCCTGGACCTCGGGGTGCGCGTGTACGAGCACACGCCCGCCCTGGACTTGAAGAGCTACGGTGCCGGGATGGCCGTACGCACGCCGTACGGCTCCGTGCGCGCCCGCCGCGTCGCGCTCGGGACGAACATCTTCCCGAACCTGATCCGGCGCGTGCGCTCGTACACCGTCCCGGTCTACGACTACGCGCTGATGACCGAGCCCCTCAGCGCCGGACAGCTGGCCGGCGTCGGCTGGAAGAACCGCCAGGGACTCGGCGACTCGGCCAACCAGTTCCACTACTTCCGGCTGTCCGCCGACAACCGGATCCTGTGGGGCGGCTACGACGCCGTCCACCACTACGGCGGCCGGGTGCGCGCCGAGTACGACGACCGCCCGGAGACCTATGCCAAGCTGGCGGGGCACTTCTTCACCTGCTTCCCGCAGCTGGAGGGCGTCCGCTTCACCCACGCCTGGGGCGGGGCGATCGACACCTGCTCCCGCTTCTCGGCGTTCTTCGGCACCGCCCACCAGGGCCGGGTGGCGTACGCGGCCGGCTACACCGGCCTCGGCGTGGGCGCCACCCGGTTCGGCGCCGACGTGATGCTGGACCTGCTGGACGGGGAGCGCACCGAGCGGACCGCGCTGGAGATGGTCCGCAGGAAGCCGCTGCCCTTCCCGCCCGAGCCGTTCGCCTGGACCGGGATCGCCCTCACCAAGTGGTCCCTGGCCCGCGCGGACGCCCACGACGGGCGGCGCAACCTCTGGCTGCGGACCATGGACCGGCTGGGGCTCGGCTTCGACAGCTGACGGTCCCCGCGTGTGAGCGGGTTCACTCCAAGGAGTGGCCGGAACCCGCGTAATGCCGCCCCCGGACCTCCCTCTCCCTCGTGACGCGCCCGCGTCCACGACGAAGAGGGAGGTCCACTGATGACAGGGGCGAAGACCGCCGTCGAATGGCTGGTGTCGGTCGCACCGGATCCCGTCGCCTGCCGCTGGGAATGGGAGCGCAACCCTTTGGGGGTCGCGCTGCTCCCGGCCGGCCGGTCCTGGGACGTGCTGATCCTGCCGGGCGACCTCGGCTATCCCACCCTCGACGTGCTCACCCGGGTCCTCGACCAACCGGGCCCGGTGCTCGTCGACTTCGGGGACAACCGGGTCGGTTTCTTCGTGCCGCCGGGCACCGCCGCCCGCTGGCTCGGCACCGGCATCCGCACCGCCGGGTCCGGCACCTGGATCGTGGTGCCGTATCCCGGCCGGGCCACCCGGGGGGTGCGCTGGCTCGTGCCGCCCGACGGCTCGGGCACGCTCACCGATCCGGCGCTGCTGGAACTGGCGATGCACGAGGCGGCGGCACGGCTGGCAAGTGACCGCGATCAGCACGGGTAACGCCGGGACACCTTGACACGAGGATTGGTCTGGACCAAATTGAGGGCGCTCCGCTCCTCCAACTCCCCCTTGCCCGGAGGCACCTGTGGATCGCACCAGACCCTTGGTCACCTTCCTCGCGGCCACGGCACTCGCCGTGTCCGGCATCACCGCGCTCTCGTCGGCCGCCCGTGCGGCCGACGCCGATCTCGCGAAGAACGGCGGCTTCGAGTCCGGCCTGACCGGCTGGACCTGCTCCGCCGGTACGACCGTCACCTCACCCGTGCACAGCGGCAGCGCCGCGCTGCAGGCGACCCCGGCCGGCAGCGACAACGCCCAGTGCGCGCAGACCGTGACCGTCCAGCCCGACTCGCCGTACACGCTGTCCGGGTACGTCCGCGGCTCCTACGTCTACCTGGGCGCGAGCGGCACCGGCACCACCGACGTCTCCACCTGGACCCAGTCCGCCCCCGACTGGCAACACCTCACCACGACCTTCCGGACCGGCCCCTCCACCACCAAGGTCACCATCTACACCCACGGCTGGTACGGCACCGGCGCCTACTACGCCGACGACATCACCCTGACCGGCCCCGGCGGCGGCACCCAACAGGCGCCCGCCGCGCCGACCGGACTGACCGCGTCCTCGGTCACCGCCTCCTCCGTCGCGCTGTCCTGGTCGTCGGTGCCCGGCGCCACCGGCTACACCGTCTACCGCGACGGGACCAAGGCGCAGACCGTGACCGGCACCTCGGCGACCATCGGCGGACTTACCGCCTCGACGGCGTACAGCTTCCAGGTCACCGCGAGCGACGACGCCGGCGAGTCCGCGAAGTCGGCCGCCGTGACCGCCACGACCACCTCCGGCGGCGGGGGCGGAGACGGCGGCGGCTCGACCGGCCTGCCCACCCACGCCCTCGTCGGCTACCTCCACTCCAGCTTCGCCAACGGCTCCGGCTACACCCGCATGGCCGACGTGCCCGACAGCTGGGACGTCATCGACCTGGCCTTCGGCGAGCCGACCTCCCCGACCTCCGGTGACATACGGTTCAACCGCTGCCCGGTCACCGAGTGCCCGAACGTGGAGAGCGACGCCGACTTCAAGGCCGCCATCAAGGCCAAGCAGGCCGCCGGCAAGAAGGTGCTGATCTCCATCGGCGGCCAGAACGGCCAGGTCCAGCTGACCACGACCGCCGCCCGCGACACCTTCGTCTCCTCCGTCTCGAAGATCATCGACCAATACGGCCTCGACGGCCTCGACGTCGACTTCGAGGGCCACTCGTTGTCCCTGAACACCGACGACACCGACTTCAAGCACCCCACCACGCCAGTGATCGTCAACCTGATCTCGGCCCTGAAGACCCTGAAGGCCAAGTACGGCTCGGGATTCGTCCTCACCATGGCCCCCGAGACGTTCTTCGTGCAGAACGGCTACCAGTTCTACGGCACCGGCAAGTGGGGCGGCCAGGACCCGCGCTGCGGGGCCTACCTCCCGGTCATCTACGCCCTGCGTGACGACCTCACCCTGCTGCACGTCCAGGACTACAACTCCGGCCCGATCATGGGCCTGGACAATCAGTACCACTCCATGGGCGGCGCCGACTTCCACATCGCCATGACCGACATGCTGCTCACCGGCTTCCCGGTGGCCGGCGACCAGAACAACGTCTTCCCGCCGCTGCGCCCCGACCAGGTCGCCATCGGCATGCCGGCCTCCACCAACGCGGGCAACGGCTACGTCTCCCCGGCGGAGGTCACCAAGACCCTGGACTGCCTGACGAAGAAGACGAACTGCGGCTCGTACGCGACCCACGGGACCTGGCCCACGCTGCGCGGTCTGATGACCTGGTCGGTGAACTGGGACCGCTACTCGAACTGGGAGTTCGAGAAGAACTTCGACGCGTACTTCGGCTGAGGCGCCGGCTCGACAGCAGGGACAGGGTGGCCAGCAGCACGGTGCACAGGCACCAGCTGGCCACCACGTCCAGCGGCCAGTGGTACCCGTGCCGGACCAGCCCGTACGACACCCCGAGCACGAGGGCCGCGCAGATCCCGACGGCCGTCCGGCGTGCGGCGGGGGAGCGGAGCAGGGGGAGGAGCAGCAGGGTCGCGGAGCCGTACGCGATCGCCGCCGTCGCCGTATGACCGGACGGGAAGTAGCCGGTCCCCGGCGGCACCACCGGCGTGCCCGGCCGGGCGGTCCAGTCCTTCAGCGGGACGACGATCGCAGGGAGCAGCGCCATCAGGGCGACGGCGGCCACCGGCGGCAGCCACCACAGGTCCGTACCACTGGCACGGCCCCGCCAGGCTGCGTAGCCGGCGGCCAGCAGCAGCACCGGCACCGCGACCTGCACATCGCCGAGGTCGGAGAGCACCTCGGCGAAGCCGTCGGGATGGACCAGGGCCCGGCTCAGCCGCGCGTCCGGGCGCAGCAGCGGGCCGTGCGTGAGGACCTGCCAGGTGATCAGGGCGAAGAGGAGCGCCGGGACGCCCAGGAGGGCGAGAAGGACGGCGTACGGGCGGCGGGCTGAGGTCGGCACCCGCCCAGCTTCGCAGGTCCGGCGGAGAAGGAGGCCGTACGGCCGGCCGGGAGGGGAAGGAGGTCGGCCGCCCCGGAACAGGGGGGGTCGTTCCGGGGCGGCCGTCCGGATCGGAACGTCGCGCGCCCCGGGGGGTTTGGGGCGGCGACCGTCCGATCGGTGAGGAGATCCCGGAGCCGTCAGGCCCCGGTTGTGTGCGCGAGGGCACGACCAGGTCGAAGCTGGGGAGGCCCCGGCCCGATGCCGCCCGCAGTCCCCTGCGGGCGGGGTGTATCTCTCAACTGAGAAGAACCTACGGCAGCCGGTGGCGCTTGGGCAGACGGAATCGCGTCCCGCCATCCACCTCGCACACCTTCTTCACACGGCCTGCCGCAGCGTCCCTCAGCGGTGCGAACAGGGTGCTCAGATGCGCGCGAACGCCTGCTCGATGATGTCGAGGCCCTCGTTCAGCAGGTCCTCGCCGATGACCAGCGGGGGCAGGAAGCGCAGCACGTTGCCGTAGGTGCCACAGGTCAGGACCAGCAGGCCCTCGGCGTGGCAGGCCTTGGCCAGCGCGGCGGTCGCCTCCGGGTTCGGCTCCTTGGTGGCGCGGTCCTTGACCAGCTCGATCGCGATCATGGCGCCGCGGCCGCGGACGTCACCGATCACGTCGAACTTCTCGGCCATGGCGGCGAGGCGGGACTTCATGACCGCCTCGATGTTCTTCGCCTTGGCGTTGAGGTCCAGCTCCTTCATGGTCTCGATGGCGCCGAGCGCACCGGCGCAGGCCACCGGGTTGCCGCCGTACGTGCCGCCCAGGCCGCCCGCGTGCGCGGCGTCCATGATCTCCGCGCGGCCGGTCACGGCGGCCAGCGGCAGACCGCCGGCGATGCCCTTGGCCGTGGTGATCAGGTCCGGGACGATGCCCTCGTCCTCGCACGCGAACCACTGGCCGGTGCGGCAGAAGCCGGACTGGATCTCGTCGGCGACGAACACGATGCCGTTGTCGGCGGCGAACTGACGGATCGCGGGCAGGAAGCCCTTGGCCGGCTCGATGAAGCCGCCCTCACCGAGCACCGGCTCGATGATGATCGCGGCCACGTTGTCCGGGCCGACCTGCTTGGTGATCTGGTCGATGGCCTGCTGGGCGGCCTCGGGGCCCGCGTTCTCCGGGCCGGTCGGCCAGCGGTAGCCGTAGGCCACCGGGACGCGGTACACCTCGGGCGCGAACGGACCGAAGCCGTGCTTGTACGGCATGTTCTTCGCGGTCAGCGCCATCGTGAGGTTCGTACGGCCGTGGTAGCCGTGGTCGAACACGACGATCGCCTGGCGCTTGGTGTAGGCGCGGGCGATCTTGACGGCGTTCTCGACGGCCTCGGCGCCGCTGTTGAACAGCGCCGACTTCTTCGCGTGGTCGCCCGGGGTCAGCTCGGCGAGCGCCTCGGCGACCTCCACGTAGCCCTCGTAGGGGGTGACCATGAAGCAGGTGTGGGTGAAGTCGGCGAGCTGGGCGCTCGCGCGGCGGACGACGGCCTCGGCGGACGCGCCGACGCTGGTCACGGCGATGCCGGAGCCGAAGTCGATCAGGCGGTTGCCGTCGACGTCCTCGATGATCCCGCCGCCCGCGCGCGTGGTGAACACGGGCAGCACGGAGCCCACGCCCTGCGCGACCGCGGCGGTACGGCGGACCTGCAGCTCCTGCGACTTCGGGCCGGGGATGGCGGTGACGACGCGGCGCTCCTGCGGAAGTGCGGTCATGCGGGGCTCCTGGGGTATTGCGGGACACTTTCGTTCTTTTCTCGCAGGCTAGGACCACGACCGGACAGTGGGCATGCTCCATGTGGGCGTTGTCGCCGGGGCCCGTTGTCCGTGGTGGACATAGCAGCCCGGCAGGAGGTACGCCCGGTCGGCCCGCCCTCTCGGCCGCGTAAGCGGTGAACTCGCCCTGTCGGGGCGTTAGATTGGCTCGCTGACGGTGGACGGAACGGCAGGTCAGGGGGCACAGCAGATGGACAGCGACGGGACCCGGGACCCGCGCGGCACGCACGCGCATCCGGTGCCACGCCCTGCGGCACCGGCGGAGGGCTCCACGCCGCCCGCGGCCGGCTCCGGGCCGCCCGCCCGGAGCTCCGCCGTACCGCCCATGCCCGCGGCTCCGCCCGGCGCCCCGCCGAGGCCCGACGGGTCGGCGTACCTGACCTGGCTGCGCGCCCCGCGCCCGGAGGCGGCGCCCGGCGTCTGGCGGTTCGGGCACCGGCCCCGCCCCGCCGAGGAACCCGAGCGGATCCCCGCCCGGCAACTGCTCAGCGGCGCGCTGATCGCGTTCCTGGTGGGCTGGCTGGTCTGGTCCCTGCTGTGGAACGGCTATCTCGGCGGCTGGTGGGTGCTGCCCCTGGAACTGTTCACCCCGGACTCCTGGCGGCAGAGCAACGACCGCGTCGGCAACGCCATCCTCTGGTACGGCTACTACACGGTCATCGCCCTCGCCATCATGCTGGTCGTCGGCCGCCTCGGCCGCTGGGGCGAGGTCTGGCGCCGCTACGGCCCGCCCGCCTGGACGCAAGGGAGGCCCGAGGAGGTCCCGCCGCCCGCCCCCGAGCAGGACCCCGCCGAGTGGCCGCAGCTGCGCCGGGCCGGCGCCCCGGAGGCCGCCGAACGACTCGCCACCGAGGCCAGGGCCGGCCTCCTCCGGGACGTCGACCACGCCCGGATCAACCGCGCCTGGCAGGGCGTGCGGTCCGGCCGGCACAGCCTCGCCGCCTTCACCAGTGCGGTGCTCACCGACGGCGCCGCCGCCTGCGCCCACCCCTCCGGCGACCGCGACCTGCCCGCCCGGCACGCCCGGCACGACCTGCTCACCGGTCAGGTCCGCCTGGGCACCGCCGCCGACGACCCCCGCAACCCCTACGGCTACCGGGGCGCCGGACTCGCCCTCGACCCCGACCTGCTCGGCACCTCCCTGGTCGCCGTCGGCCCGGCCGGCTCCGGCAAGACCGGCACCCTGGTCCGGCCGCTCGCCGAGTCGCTCTGTCTGCACGCCCTCGCCGGCCGCGCCGCCGTCGTCGTGGTCGGCGCCGCCGGCGCGGGACTCGGCCCGGCCGAGTCCTACGACGTCGTCGTCCGCATCGGACATTCCGAGTCCGTCTACGACCTCGACCTCTACGGCGGCACCACCGACCCCGACGAGGCCGCCGCCATACTTGCCGAGGCCCTCGTCGGCGACCTCACCGACCCGCACCCCGGCGGCGACAGCCGCCGCTCCACCACCGTCCTCGCCCAGCTCCTCGGACCGTTCCGCGCCGTCCACGACCGCTTCCCGTCCGTCCCCGAACTGCGCCAGCTCCTCGACGGCACCCCCGGCCCGCTGGCCGCCCTGCGCAAGGCGCTCACCGACACCGGGCAGGAGTCGCTGCTGCGCGAACTCGACGCCCGCGAACGGCAGATGGCCCACCCCGGGGACGTCGGCACGGTCCTCGCCGACCGGATCGCCCTGCTCGACCGGCCCGCCTTCGCCTCCTTCTTCGGCACCTCCGGACAGTCTCGGCCGTTCTCCCTGAAGGCGCTCGACCACCCCGTCCGCGTCCGCATCGACCTGCCGCAGCGCGGCCACGCCGACGCCTCCCGGATCCTCGCCCGCCTCGTCCTCGCCCAGTTCACGGCAAGCGTCGCGGCCCGCGAGGACCGGTCCCTGTTCGCCTGCCTGCTGCTCGACGACGCCACCGGCGCCGTCACCCCGGAGGCCGTGCGCGGCATCCAGCGGCTCCGGTCCGCCGGCGCCGGCGCCGTCCTCACCCTGCGCACCCTGGACGACGTACCCCGGCCGCTGCGCGGGCCGCTGCTCGGCGCGACCGGGTGCCGGATGGCCCTGTCCGGGCTCACCCCCTGGGACGGACAGGACTTCGCCGAGGTCTGGGGCAAGGAGTGGACCGAGACCCGGGACGTCACCGACCGGCAGATCATCGCCGAGACCCCGGCCGGCAAGGCCGTGCACATGCTGCGCCGGGTCATCACCGGCCAGGCGCCGACCGCCCGGGCCGTCACCGTCCGGCAGGTCGAACGCGAACGCTGGTCCGCCTCCGAACTGGCGCACGCCGTCCCACCGGGCCACGCGGTGCTGTCCCTGACGACCGTGCGCGGCGAGCACGCGCCCCCGGTACTGGTGGACCTGCGGAGCTGAGGTCCGATGCCGGCGGGGAGTGGCGGGCGGCGGGCTGCGGGGATCGACGGATCGTACGGTGCGGCAGAATCGGCCTAGGCTGTTCATACGCGACGGCCAAAAATCCGGAACGTCGTTCTTCGAAACTCCTTGAAGGCACCATGCCCCCGACGCTCGCCTCGCTCGTCCACCACACCGCGCTCAAGCTGACCGTGCGCGCGGGGGAGGACCGCCTCGACGTGCCCGTCCGCTGGGCCCACGTCAGCGAGCTGGCCGACCCCGTCCCCTACATGGAGGGCGGGGAGCTGCTGCTGATCACCGCCCTCAAGCTGGACGCGGAGGACCCGGTGGCGATGCGCCGCTACGTGAAGCGGCTGGCCGGGGCCGGTGTGGTCGGGCTGGGCTTCGCGATAGGCGTCAACTACGACGACATCCCCGCCGCACTCGTCGACGCCGCCGCGGAGGAGGGGCTGCCGCTGCTGGAGGTGCCCCGGCGCACCCCGTTCCTCGCGATCAGCAAGGCGGTGTCCGCCGCGATCGCCGCCGACCAGTACCGGGCGGTCACGGCGGGCTTCGCAGCCCAGCGCGAACTCACCAAGCAGGCTCTCACCGCCGGCCCCGAGGGGCTCCTCGCCGCGCTCGCCGGCCAGGTCGACGGGTGGGCGGCCCTCTACGACGCGTCCGGCGCCGTCGTCGCCACCGCGCCCGAATGGGCGGGCCGCAGGGCGGCGCGGCTCACCCCGGACGTGGAACGGCTCCGGGACCGGCCGGCACCCGCCTCCGCGGTGGTCGGCGGCCCCGAACACGAGGACCGGATCGAACTGCACTCTCTCGGCACCGGCCGCCGGCCGCGCGCGGCCCTCGCCGTGGGCACGGCCGCCACCCTCGGCACCGCCGAGCGCTACGCCGTCCACTCCGCCATCGCCCTGCTCACCCTCACCACCGAACGCTCCCGCTCGCTGCACGCGGCCGAGCAGCGGATCGGGGCGGCGGTGCTGCGCATGCTGCTCGCCGGGCAGCCCGACCACGCCCGGGCCGTCGCCGGCGACCTGTACGGCGGGCTGCTCGACGCCCCGTTCCGGATGATCGTCGCCGAACAGCCGGCCGGCGGGGACCCCCTCGGGGCCCTCACCGAAGCGGCCGAGTCGGCCGCGGCCCGCTCCGGCGAGGCCGTCCTCGTCGTACCGGAGGGGGAGCGGCTGGTGGTGCTCGCGGCCGACGGCGGCGCGGCCGTGGCCGCCTGCGCCGCGCACGCCGCCGCGCTGGAGTCGGCGCGGGCCGTGCCCGAACCGGCGGGCGACGAGGACGAACTGGTCGTCGGCCTGTCGGCACCCGTCGGCACCGTCGCCGCTGCCGCCGCCTACAAGCAGGCCGAGCAGGCGCTGTCCGTGGCCCGGCGGCGCGGCCGGGTCCTGGTCGAGCACGAGCAGGTCGCGGCCGGTTCGGTGCTGCCCCTGCTGGCCGACGACGCGGTACGGGCCTTCGCCGACGGCCTGCTGCGCGCCCTCCACGAGCACGACGCCACGGGCCGCGGCGACCTGGTCGCGTCCCTCCGCGCCTGGCTCTCCCGCCACGGCCAGTGGGACGCCGCCGCCGCCGACCTCGGGGTCCACCGCCACACCCTCCGCTACCGCATGCGCCGCGTCGAGGAGATCCTCGGCCGCTCCCTCGACGACCCCGACGCCCGAATGGAACTCTGGCTGGCCCTGAAGGCGACGTCCTCCGGCCAGTCCGGCGACTGAGGGGGCTGAGAGGAGTCGCAGTCACGGTCGCTGCACGGCCGACCGCGCTGCAGTCCCGCCAGGGGCGCGGGGAACTGCGCGACCAGCCCCAGCGTGCCCGCACCCGGCGACGGCGCCCGCCGCCCGAAGGCCGACCGGGGTCCAGGGGCGGAGCCCCTGAAGGACGGGACGGGTAGGGGCGGCGGGGGCGAGAAACCCCCGGGCCCACCCCACCCCACCCCGCCAAACCGGCGTATCGACCCCCCGCACCCGTACACCCCGGACAAGCGACCCCGCCGCCCTCCACCCCTACCGTGGACCACGAACCGATCGCACACCTCTCACGCGGAAGGGCCGGGACTCGACAATGACTTCCACCCACGCCTTCTGGCTCGCCGGCCGCCAGGCCACCGGCGAGGCCACCTTCGACGTCACCTCCCCGTGGGACGGCCGCCTCGTCGGCACGGTCAGCGTCCCGACCGACGCCCAGGTCGAAGAGGCCGTCGCCGCCGCCCACGCCGTCCGCGAGGACTTCGCCGCCACCCCGGCCCACGTGCGCGCCGCCGCCCTCGACCACGTCAGCAAGCGCATCGCCGAGCGCGCCGAGGAACTGGCCCAGCTGATCTCCGCCGAGAACGGCAAGCCGATCAAGTGGGCCCGCGGCGAGGTCGGCCGCGCGGTCTCCGTGTTCCGGTTCGCCGCCGAGGAGGCCCGCCGGTTCAACGGCGGCGAGGCCCAGCGGCTCGACACCGACGCCGGCGGCCAGGGCCGCCTCGCCCTCACCCGCCGCTTCCCCAAGGGCGTCGTCCTCGGCATCGCGCCCTTCAACTTCCCGCTGAACCTGTGCGCCCACAAGATCGCCCCCGCGATCGCCGCCGGCGTGCCGATCATCCTCAAGCCGGCCCCGGCCACCCCGCTGTCCGGCCTGATCCTCGGCGACCTGCTCGCCGAGACCGAGGGCCTGCCGGCCGGCTCCTGGTCGATCCTGCCGGTCACCAACGACAGGATGCCCGCCCTGGTCCAGGACGAGCGCCTGCCGGTCATCTCCTTCACCGGCTCCGAGAAGGTCGGCTACGCGATCATGGACTCGGTGCCGCGCAAGCACTGCACCCTGGAGCTGGGCGGCAACGGCGCGGCCGTAGTCCTCGCCGACTACGCGAGCGACGCCGACCTGGACTGGGCCGCGCAGCGCATCGCGACGTTCTCCAACTACCAGGGCGGCCAGTCCTGCATCTCCGTGCAGCGGGTCATCGCCGACGCCTCGGTGTACGACCGCCTGCTGCCGCGCATCGTCGCCGCCGTCGAGGCCCAGGGCACCGGTGACCCCGCCGACGACGCGACCGACGTCGGCCCGCTGGTCAGCGAGGACGCCGCCAAGCGGGTGGAGTCCTGGGTGGACGAGGCCGTCGCCGCGGGCGCCGAGCTGCTCACCGGGGGCAGGCGGGACGGCGCCGCCTACGCGCCGACCGTCCTCACCGGCGTACCGGCGGACGCGACGCTGTCCTGCGAGGAGGTCTTCGGCCCCGTCCTCACCGTGCAGAAGGTGACGGGCGAGGCCGAGGCGTTCGCCGCGGTCAACGACTCCAAGTACGGCCTGCAGGCTGGCGTGTTCACCCACGACGTGCAGTCCGCCTTCCGCGCCCACCGCGCCCTGGAGGTCGGCGGCGTCGTCGTCGGCGACGTCCCGTCCTACCGCGCCGACCAGATGCCGTACGGCGGCGCCAAGCAGTCCGGCGTGGGCCGCGAGGGCGTGAAGTTCGCGATGGACGACTACACATACGAGCGCGTGCTGGTCCTCACCGGTCTCGCGCTCTGACCTGCCACGGACAGGTCGGAAAAACCGGACGGCCGCAGCCCACTGTGCGGGGGCTGCGGCCGTCCGCCGTTCACACGCCTTTCCCGGTCGCTTTCCGGTTCGCTCTCCCGTCGCTTTCCTGCTCCCCGGTAAAGGATTCGGCATCGGCGGTTCAAGATCCGTACTCCGGGTCTTGTCCTGTCCATGACTCACCCGATGTGATGCGCCTGACCACCACGTCCTGATGAGGACGTCTCGGTATCACTCAGGGGAACACATGCAGATAGCCCGTCCCGGGCGCGGCGTCGCGGCGTCCGCCGCCACCGTCGCGCTCGTCGCCGCCGCACTGGCGGTCACCTCCCAGGCCGGCGCCACCAGCGCCGCGCCCTCCGCCGTGCCGCACACCTTCGCGGCCCCGGCCGTCGCGGGGCACACCCTGGTCCGGGGCGCGACCAGCCCGCTGCCCATCGGCCAGTGCCAGTCCAAGTGGCACATCAACTGCTACAACCCGCTGCAGTACCGCACCGCCTACCACCTGAACCCGCTGTACAAGAAGGGCGTCACCGGCAAGGGCCGGACGATCGTCATCGTCGACTCCTTCGGGTCCCCGACCGTCCAGCACGACCTGGACGTCTACAGCAAGCAGTTCGGGCTGCCCCACACCAAGGTCAAGGTCGTGAAGTGGGGCCACGTGCCCAAGTTCGACCCCAAGAACTCCGACATGACCGGCTGGGCGGGCGAGACCAGCCTCGACGTCGAGATGGCGCACGCCGTCGCGCCGGGCGCGAAGATCGTCCTGGTGGAGACGGCGGTCGCGGAGACCGAGGGCACCACCGGCCTGCCGGAGATGATGTCCGCCGAGAAGTACCTGATCGACCACGGCGTCGGCGACGTCATCAGCCAGAGCTTCGGCGCCACCGAGAACACCTTCCCCGGCTTCGCCCGGGGCGACTTCACCAGCATCAAGAAGCTGCGGTACGCCTTCGAGGACGCCCGGCGCAAGCACGTGACCGTGCTCGCCTCCTCCGGTGACGGCGGCGCCACCGACAGCACCGCGGACGGCAAGGGCTACTACAAGAAGCGCGTCAACTCCTGGCCCTCCTCCGACCCGCTGGTCACCTCCATCGGCGGCACCCAGCTCCACCTGAACGACAAGGGCCAGCGCGTCAAGCCGGACAGCGTCTACAACGACTACGGCGCGGGCGGCGGCGGCCAGTCCCACGTCTTCACCCGCCCCTCGTACCAGAACGGCGTGAAGAAGACCGTCGGCAGCCGCCGCGGCACCCCGGACATCTCCATGGCCGCCGCGGTCAACGGCGGCGCCTGGGCGTACTCCAGCTACGACCCGACCTCCGTCGGCTGGGGCGTCTCCGGCGGCACCAGCGAGGCCGCCCCGCTCTTCTCGGGCATCGTCGCCCTCGCCGACCAGGCCGCCGGCCACCGCGTGGGCGACATCCACGAGGCCCTCTACAAGCTCCTCAAGCACAAGGACCGGGGCATCGTCGACGTCAAGGACGGCACGGACAACAGCTACGAGGGCGTCAAGGGCTACAAGGCCGTCAACGGCTACGACATGGCGACCGGCGTCGGCACCCTCGACGCCCTCCGCTTCGTCCCGGCCCTGGCGAAGGCCGCCCGCCACGGCTGACGCCCGGGCCACGGCCTGACAGCGCCACACACTGCACCACACGAGGGACCCGGCACCGCGCATCTGGTGCCGGGTCCCTCGCCGTCCAGAGGGACCCAGGGCCTGTCCGGCGGATCATGCCGCGGACGCGGGGCTGATGAGGTCCCGCCGATCTCCTGCGACCTGATCCGCCGGACAGGCCCTAATCGGCCGATCGGACGCGCGAGGGGTGGTGAGGCCCCGCCGATTCGGGTACCAACGATCCAGTAGCAACTGGTCGGTGACGACCGGTACCCATCGTCCCTCTTCGCGGCGAGGTGAGCCTCATGTCCGCCCCCACCACCCAACGCACCACCGTCACCGAACGCGAGGCACGCCAGGTGGCGGAGGCCGCCCGGGAACAGGACTGGCGCAAGCCCAGCTTCGCCAAGGAACTGTTCCTCGGACGCTTCCGGCTCGACCTCATCCACCCCCACCCCCTCCCGGACGACGAGGCCGTACGGCGCGGCGAGGAGTTCCTCGCCCGGCTGCGCGACTTCTGCGAGAGCACGATCGACCCCGCCCGCATCGAGCGCGAGGCCCGCATCCCCGACGAGGTCGTCGCGGGCCTGAAGGAGCTCGGGGCCCTCGGCATGAAGATCGACCCCAAGTACGGCGGTCTCGGCCTCACCCAGCTCTACTACAACAAGGCCCTCGCCCTCGTCGGCTCCGTCAGCCCCGCCGTCGGCGCGCTGCTCTCCGCCCACCAGTCCATCGGCGTGCCCCAGCCGCTCAAGATGTTCGGCACCCAGGAGCAGAAGGACGCCTTCCTGCCCCGCTGCGCCCGCACCGACATCTCCGCCTTCCTGCTCACCGAGCCCGACGTCGGCTCCGACCCGGCCCGCCTCGCCACCAGCGCGGTGCCCGACGGCGACGACTACGTCCTCGACGGGGTGAAACTCTGGACCACCAACGGGGTGGTCGCCGACCTGCTCGTCGTCATGGCGCGCGTGCCGAAGTCCGAGGGGCACAAGGGCGGCATCACCGCCTTCGTCGTCGAGGCCGCGTCCGAGGGCATCACCGTCGAGAACCGCAACGCCTTCATGGGCCTGCGCGGCATCGAGAACGGCGTCACCCGCTTCCACCAGGTCCGGGTGCCAGCCGCCCACCGCATCGGCCCCGAGGGCGCCGGCCTGAAGATCGCCCTCACCACCCTCAACACCGGACGCCTCTCCCTGCCCGCGATGTGCGCCGGCGCCGGCAAGTGGTGCCTGAAGATCGCCCGCCAGTGGGCCGCCGAACGCGAGCAGTGGGGCAAGCCGGTCGCGCTGCACGAAGCCGTCGGCGCCAAGATCTCCTTCATCGCCGCGACCACCTTCGCCCTGGAGGCCGTCCTCGACCTGTCGTCCCAGATGGCCGACGAGGACCGCAACGACATCCGCATCGAGGCCGCCCTCGCCAAGCTGTACGGCTCCGAGATGGCCTGGCTGATGGCCGACGAACTCGTCCAGATCCGCGGCGGGCGCGGCTACGAGACCGCCGAGTCGCTCCGCGCGCGCGGCGAACGCGGGGTGCCCGCCGAGCAGATCCTGCGGGACCTGCGCATCAACCGGATCTTCGAGGGCTCCACCGAGATCATGCACCTCCTCATCGCCCGCGAGGCCGTCGACGCCCACCTCTCCGTCGCCGGCGACCTCATCGACCCCGACAAGTCCCTGTCCGACAAGGCGAAGGCGGGCGCGGGCGCCGGCGTCTTCTACGCCAAGTGGCTGCCGAAACTCGTCGCCGGCCCCGGCCAGCTCCCCACCGCCTACGGCGAGTTCAAACGGGAGGTCGACCTCTCCGGCCACCTCCGCTACGTCGAGCGGCACGCCCGCAAACTCGCCCGGTCCACCTTCTACGCCATGTCCCGCTGGCAGGGCCGGATGGAGACCAAGCAGGGCTTCCTCGGACGGATCGTCGACATCGGCGCCGAACTGTTCGCGATGAGCGCCGCCTGCGTGCGCGCCGAACGGCTGCGTGCCGAAGGCGACCACGGCCGCGAGGCCTATCAACTCGCCGACGCCTTCTGCCGCCAGGCCCGCATCCGCGTCGAGGAACTCTTCAACCGGCTGTGGACCAACACCGACGACCTGGACCGCACGGTGGTCAAGGGCGTCCTCGGCGGCGCCTACGAGTGGCTGGAGGAAGGGATCATCGACCCCTCGACGGACGGCGCGTGGATCGCCGACGCCACCCCCGGCCCGAGCGAGCGGGAGAACGTACGGCGGCCGTTCGGCGGCTGACGCCGTCTGCACGTCGGGACATTCCCCACATAAGGCCGTGAAAGCCGCCGACGCGCCCGCTCGGGGGACGCGCTGCCCGCGCGGGCGCCGGCAGCGGCCACAATGGGGGGATGAGCGACAGCCCAGCCCCACTCGCGGACCCGCACCTCGTCTTCGATCCCGGCGCCGGCGACGGCCCCAAGGACGTGGTGATCCTCGGCTCCACCGGGTCCATCGGCACCCAGGCCATCGACCTCGTACGGCGCCACCCCGACCGCTTCCGGGTCACCGCGCTCTCCGCCAACGGCGGACGCGTCGCCCTCCTCGCCGAGCAGGCCCACACCCTCAAGGTGCGGACCGTCGCCGTGGCCCGCGAGGACGTCGTACCGGCCCTGCGCGAGGCGCTCACCGCGCACTACGGCGCCGAGCCGCTGCCCGAGATCCTCGCCGGACCCGACGCGGCCACCCTGCTGGCGGGCTCCGACTGCCACACCGTGCTCAACGGCATCACCGGCTCCATCGGTCTCGCGCCGACCCTCGCAGCCCTGGAGGCGGGCCGCACCCTCGCGCTCGCCAACAAGGAGTCGCTCATCGTCGGCGGCCCCCTGGTCAAGGCGCTCGCCAAGCCCGGCCAGATCATCCCGGTCGACTCCGAGCACGCCGCGCTGTTCCAGGCCCTCGCCGCCGGCACCCGCGCCGACGTCCGCAAGCTCGTCGTCACCGCCTCCGGCGGCCCGTTCCGCGGCCGTACGAAGGCCGAGCTGGGAGACGTCACCGTCGAGGACGCCCTCGCCCACCCCACCTGGGCGATGGGCCCGGTGATCACCATCAACTCCGCGACCCTGGTCAACAAGGGACTGGAAGTCATCGAGGCGCACCTCCTCTACGACATTCCCTTCGACCGCATTGAGGTGGTCGTGCACCCGCAGTCGTATGTTCATTCGATGGTCGAGTTCACCGACGGATCCACGATCGCCCAGGCGACACCGCCCGACATGCGCGGGCCCATCGCCGTCGGCCTGGGCTGGCCCGAGCGCGTCCCGGACGCCGCGCCGGCCTTCGACTGGAGCAAGGCCGCCACGTGGGAGTTCTTCCCGCTGGACGACGAGGCGTTCCCCTCGGTGAACCTCGCCCGGCACGTGGGGCGGCTCGCGGGGACCGCCCCGGCGGTGTTCAATGCCGCCAACGAGGAGTGCGTCGAGGCCTTCCGCAGCGGCGCCCTGCCCTTCAACGGCATCATGGAGACCGTCACCCGGGTGGTGGAGGAACACGGCACCCCCGTCGCGGGAACTTCACTCACCGTGTCGGACGTCCTCGAAGCGGAGACCTGGGCCCGGGCCCGGGCCCGTGAACTGACCGGCCAGACGGAGACCGCGGAGGCGCGTGCATGACGACCTTGATGTTCATCCTCGGCATAGTGGTCTTCGCGGTCGGCCTGCTCGTCTCGATCGCGTGGCACGAGCTGGGGCACCTGTCCACGGCCAAGCTCTTCGGCATCCGCGTCCCGCAGTACATGGTCGGCTTCGGCCCGACCATCTGGTCGCGCACCAAGGGCGACACCGAGTACGGCATCAAGGCGGTCCCGCTCGGCGGCTACATCCGCATGATCGGCATGTTCCCGCCCGACGACGCCGGCCGGGTCTCCGCCCGCTCCACCTCGCCCTGGCGCGGCATGATCGAGGACGCCCGCTCGGCCGCCTTCGAGGAGCTGAAGGAGGGCGACGAGACGCGCATGTTCTACACGCGCAAGCCGTGGAAGCGCGTCATCGTCATGTTCGCCGGCCCCTTCATGAACCTGATCCTGGCCGTCGGCCTGTTCCTCACCGTGCTGATGGGCTTCGGCATCCAGCAGCAGACGACCACCGTCTCCTCGGTCTCGCCCTGCGTCATCGCGCAGAGCCAGAACCGCGACACCTGCAAGAAGTCCGACCCGGCCTCCCCGGCCCAGGCCGCCGGACTGAAGGCCGGCGACCGAATCGTCTCCTTCGACGGCAAGTCCACCAAGGACTGGGACAAGCTGTCGGACCTCATCCGGGACAGCGTCGGCAAGAACGTCGCGATCGTCGTCGAGCGCAAGGGCCAGGAGCAGACCCTGCACGCGAAGATCGCCACGAACCAGGTGGCCGAGAAGGACTCCAGCGGCACCTACGTCCCCGGCAAGTACGTCAAGGCCGGCTTCCTCGGCTTCAGCTCCGCGACCGGCGTCGAACGGCAGAGCTTCGGCGAGTCGGTGACCTGGATGGACGACCGCGTCGGCGACGCCGTCGACTCCCTCGTCTCGCTGCCCGGCAAGATCCCGGCCCTGTGGGACGCGGCCTTCGGTGACGGCCCGCGCGAGCCGGACTCCCCGATGGGCATCGTCGGCGCCGCCCGCGTCACCGGCGAGATCGCCACGCTGAACATCCCGGCCTCGCAGCAGCTCGCCATGTTCGTCTTCGTCCTCGCCGGCTTCAACCTCTCCCTGTTCCTCTTCAACATGCTCCCCCTCCTCCCGCTCGACGGCGGCCACATCGCCGGCGCCCTGTGGGAGTCGCTGCGCCGCAACCTGGCCCGGGTGCTGCGCCGCCCGGACCCCGGTCCGTTCGACGTGGCGAAGCTGATGCCGGTGGCGTACGTGGTCGCGGGAATCTTCGTCTGCTTCACCCTCCTCGTCCTCGTGGCGGACGTGGTGAACCCGGTCAAGATCTCTTAGCCCGCGCCCTTGGGTCGGCATCACTTGGCAGCACCACTTTCGGCGGCTCGGAACGGCTGGTTCCGGGCCGCCATCCATTGGGTGGGTTTGCCGGGCGGAATGTGCCGACGGCCCGGGCGGTGACGTAATCTCGGAGGCTGGAGCCCGCCGTTCACGGGACCGGACCTTGATCCACGACTTGGGGTTGCACAGCAGATGACTGCGATTTCTCTCGGCATGCCGTCCGTTCCGACCAAGCTCGCCGAGCGCCGCAAGAGCCGGCGGATCCAGGTCGGGTCCGTGGCGGTCGGCGGGGACGCGCCGGTGTCGGTGCAGTCGATGACGACGACGCGGACGTCGGACGTGGGTGCGACGTTGCAGCAGATCGCGGAGCTGACGGCGTCGGGCTGCCAGATCGTGCGGGTGGCGTGTCCGACGCAGGACGACGCGGACGCGCTGGCGACGATCGCCCGCAAGTCGCAGATCCCGGTGATCGCGGACATCCATTTCCAGCCGAAGTACGTGTTCGCGGCGATCGAGGCCGGCTGCGCCGCGGTCCGTGTGAACCCGGGCAACATCAAGCAGTTCGACGACAAGGTCAAGGAGATCGCGCGGGCCGCGAAGGACCACGGCACCCCGATCCGCATCGGCGTGAACGCGGGTTCCCTGGACCGCCGTCTGCTGGAGAAGTACGGCAAGGCGACGCCGGAGGCGCTGGTGGAATCGGCGCTGTGGGAGGCGTCCCTCTTCGAGGAGCACGACTTCCGGGACATCAAGATCTCCGTGAAGCACAACGACCCGGTCGTGATGATCGAGGCGTACCGCCAGCTCGCCGAGCAGTGCGACTACCCCCTCCACCTCGGCGTCACCGAGGCCGGCCCCGCCTTCCAGGGCACGATCAAGTCCGCGGTGGCCTTCGGCGCGCTGCTCTCCCAGGGCATCGGCGACACCATCCGCGTCTCCCTCTCCGCCCCGCCCGTCGAAGAGGTCAAGGTCGGCATCCAGATCCTGGAGTCGCTGAATCTGCGGCAGCGAGGTCTGGAGATCGTCTCCTGCCCCTCCTGCGGCCGCGCCCAGGTCGACGTCTACAAGCTCGCCGAGGAGGTCACCGCGGGCCTTACCGGCATGGACGTCCCCCTGCGCGTCGCGGTGATGGGCTGTGTCGTCAACGGCCCCGGTGAGGCCCGCGAGGCCGACCTGGGCGTCGCCTCCGGCAATGGCAAGGGCCAGATCTTCGTCAAGGGCGAGGTCATCAAGACCGTCCCCGAGTCCAAGATCGTGGAGACCCTCATCGAAGAGGCCATGAAGCTGGCCGAGCAGATGGAAAAGGACGGCACCCCTTCCGGCGAACCGTCGGTAGCGGTAGCCGGCTGACGCGCCCCAGCACGGGCTCGGCGCCCCGAAGGGGGCCGAGCCCCGAAGGGGCGCGGGGCTGTGCTGATATGCGGCTCCGCCGCGTGGGCGCGACCAGCCACAAACGGCCCGCACCCGCCCGGAATCCCAAGCCCCCCGAGCTGAAAGGCGCACGGCCAAGCCAGCGCAGCTATAGTGCGGAAACCAGCAGAACCCCAGCGTGAGGCCCCGCACGTGTTGACCCAGACCACCTCACGGGTCCTCGAACCGAGTGACCTCGAAGCCGCGCTCGCCGTCCTCGACCGCGAGCCCGTCGCCAACGCCTTCGTGACCTCGCGCGTCCGCGTCGCCGGTCTCGACCCCTGGCGTCTCGGCGGCGAGATGTGGGGCTGGTACGAGGACGGCATGCTCACGTCCCTGTGCTACGCGGGCGCCAACCTGGTCCCGATCTGCGCCACCCCCAGGGCCGTACGCGCCTTCGCGGACCGGGCGCGCCGCGCGGGCCGGCGGTGTTCCTCCATCGTCGGCCCCGCGGAGTCCACCAGCCGGCTGTGGCGGCTGCTGGAGCCCAGCTGGGGCCCCGCCCGCGAGGTCCGCACCCGGCAGCCGCTGATGGTCACCGACCGGATGCCCGCCGACATCGCCCCCGACCCGTACCTCCGTCGCATCCGCAAGGACGAGATGGAGACGATCATGCCGGCGTGCGTGGCGATGTTCACCGAGGAGGTCGGTGTCTCGCCCATGGCCGGGGACGGCGGGCTGCTCTACCAGGCCCGGGTCGCCGAACTCGTCGGCTCGGGCCGCTCCTTCGCCCGGCTGGACGAGCACGGCAAGGTCGTCTTCAAGGCCGAGATCGGCGCGGCCACGGCCGAGGCCTGCCAGATCCAGGGCGTGTGGGTGGCCCCCGAGTACCGCGGTCAGGGCCTCGCGGCCCCCGGCATGGCGGCCGTGCTGCGCTACGCCCTCGCCGACGTGGCCCCGATCGTGAGCCTCTACGTGAACGACTTCAACACACCCGCGCGCCGCACCTATCTGAGGGTGGGGTTCCGCGAGGTCGGCGCGTTCATGAGCGTCCTGTTCTAGACCGGCCGGACCCGGACCGACTCGCACCGCTCGGGCCCGATCCCACCGGGGTACGCTCCCCGCATGCCGCACCCCGTGGACGACGCCGTCACCATCGGCCCCCTCGACCTCGCCGCCCGCGTCGACGAGGCCCTCGCCGTCCAGGCCGTCGCCTTCGGGCTCGGCGCCGACGAGGTCGCCGTACGCCGCCAGATCGTGCTGCGGCACATGGGCCACCAGGGCGCCCGCGCGCTCGGCGCCACCACCGCCGACGGCCGCCTCGCCGGCTTCGTGTACGGCATGCCCAACAACCGCGGCCACTGGTGGTCCACCGTCGTCGAGCCCTACCTGCGCGCCGGCGGCAACGACGGCTGGCTGGACGACGCCTTCGTCATCACCGAACTGCACGTCCACCCCCACCACCAGAACCACGGCATCGGCCGCACCCTCATCACCACCCTCACCGACGGCGCCGCCGAACCCCGCTCGATCCTCTCCGCGATCGACACCGACAGCCCGGCGCGCGGCCTCTACCACTCCCTCGGCTACGTCGACCTGGCCCGCCAGGTCCACTTCCCGAGCGCCCCGCGGCCGTACGCCGTGATGGGCGCCCCCCTCCCGCTGCGCCGCCGGCCGTGGTGACTTCCGGGGGACGGGCATAACCGATTTCCACCGGCCCCCGCCACGCGGCTAACCTCGTGCCATCACCGATACCCGGCAGGAGTACGAGAACCATGGCGAACGCACCGGTCCAGCGCATGTCCCAGTTGATGGTGAAGACGCTGCGCGACGACCCGGCGGACGCCGAGGTCCTCAGCCACAAGCTCCTCGTCCGCGCCGGCTACGTGCGGCGCACCGCCGCCGGCATCTGGAGCTGGCTGCCGCTCGGCAAGAAGGTCCTCGCCAACGTGGAGCGGATCGTCCGCGAGGAGATGGACGCCATCGGCGCCCAGGAGGTCCTGCTCCCCGCCCTGCTGCCGCGTGAGCCCTATGAAGCGACCGGCCGCTGGGACGAGTACGGCGGCGAGCTGTTCCGCCTGAAGGACCGCAAGGGCGGCGACTACCTCCTCGGCCCGACCCACGAGGAGATCTTCACCCTGCTGGTGAAGGACCAGGCGACCTCTTACAAGGACCTCCCGGTCATCCTGTACCAGATCCAGTCCAAGTACCGGGACGAGGCCCGCCCCCGGGCGGGCATCCTGCGCGGCCGCGAGTTCCTGATGAAGGACTCGTACTCCTTCGACCTCGCCGACGAGGGCCTCGCCGAGTCCTACGCTCTGCACCGCCAGGCCTACCAGCGCGTCTTCGAGCGGCTCGGCCTGGACTACCGCATCTGCGCGGCCACCGCCGGCGCCATGGGCGGCTCCAAGTCCGAGGAGTTCCTCGCCCCCGCCGGGGCCGGCGAGGACACCTTCGCCGACTGCCCGAACTGCGACTTCGCCGCCAACACCGAGGCGATCAACTACGAACTGCGGGCGGTGGACGGCTCCGCCGTGCCCGCCGCCGAGGACATCCCCACCCCGGACACCCCGACCATCGAGACCCTGGCCGCCTCGCTCGGCGTCCCGGCCTCCGCCACGCTGAAGAACCTGCTGGTCAAGGTGGACGGCGAGATCGTCGCCGTCGGCGTGCCCGGCGACCGCGAGGTGGACCTGGACAAGGTCGAGGCGCACTTCGCGCCGGCCACCGTCGAGATGGTCACCGAGGCCGACTTCGCGGCCCGCCCGGACCTGGTCCGCGGGTACGTCGGACCGCAGGGCCTGGAGAAGGTGACGTACATCGCCGACCCGCGCGTGGCCCCCGGCACCGCCTGGATCACCGGCGCCAACAAGGCGAACACGCACGCCAAGAACGTCGTCGCCGGCCGGGACTTCGAGGTCGACGCCTACGTCGACGTCGTCGTCGTGCAGGAGGGCGACCCCTGCCCGAAGTGCGGCACCGGCCTGAAGCTGGACCGCGCCATCGAGATCGGCCACATCTTCCAGCTGGGCCGCAAGTACACCGACGCCCTCAAGCTGGACGTCCTCGGCCAGAACGGCAAGCCCGTCCGGGTCACCATGGGCTCCTACGGCATCGGCGTCTCCCGTGCCGTCGCCGCGCTCGCCGAGCAGACCGCCGACGAGCAGGGCCTGTGCTGGCCCGCCGAGGTCGCCCCGGCCGACGTGCACGTCGTCGCCGCCGGCAAGGCCCTGCAGACCGAACTGGCCCTGGAGGTCTCGCAGAAGCTGGCCGCCGCCGGTGTCCGCGTCCTGGTCGACGACCGGGCCGGTGTCTCCCCGGGCGTGAAGTTCACGGACGCCGAGCTGATCGGCGTACCGAAGATCCTTGTCGCGGGCCGCCGCTCCGGTGAGGGTGTGCTGGAGCTGAAGGACCGCCGGACCGGCGAGCGCGAGGAGCTGTCCGTCGAGGACGCGATCGCCCGCCTGACGGCCTGACCGGACAGACACCGGACGTCCGCCGGGGGCCCACCGCGGCCCCCGGCGGACGTCTTCGACCTACGGACGGGGGACACGCCGTGCCGACTCTGGAACGACTCCGCACCGACCACGCCGAGGCCCTGCTGGCCTTCGAGCGGGCGAACAGGGAGTACTTCGCCCGGTCGATCCCCGACCGCGGGGACGCCTTCTTCGCCGAGTTCGACGCCATGCTCCACGACCGCCTCGCCGAACAGGAGGACGGCGTCTGCCACTTCCACGTCCTGGTGGACGACGGGGGCGAAGTAGTCGGCCGGATCAACCTCGTGGACGTCGAGGAGGGCTGCGCCACCCTGGGCTACCGGATCGCCGAACACGCCACCGGCCGGGGCCTCGCGACGGCGGCGGTGGCCGACCTGTGCCGCCTGGCCGCCGCCGAGTACGGCCTGCGCGCCATCACCGCGGTCGCCACCCTCGACAACGGCGCCTCGCGCACCGTCCTCGAACGCAACGGCTTCACAGCGGTCGCCGACACCACCATCAACGACCGCCCGGCGACCCGGTACCGGCGCGACCTGAGCACCCCCGCCGCCTGAGAGCGCGTGGCTCAGAGCCAGGCCGCGAATTCCAGGAGGAGTTCCGCGTCGCGTTCGCGGCCGGTCCTGCGGGCGCGGACGCCGGACTCCACCGCGCGGAACAGCGTCCAGCCGCGCAGCCGGTCCTGGTCCACCTCCAGGGACTCCGCGAGCCGTTTGATCCGCCGCCGGGTCGTCGACGGGCCCGACGGCGCCGCGATCAGGTCCTCCACCCGGTCCCGGACCAGCCGGGCCAGGTCGAACGCGCACTCGCCGACCACCGGGTCCGGACCCACCGCCAGCCAGTGCATCCGCTCCCCGGCCAGCACCTTGCTCTGCCGGAACGTGCCGTGCAGCAGCCGCCGGCTCGGCGGCGCCACCGACAGCAACTCCTCGCGCGCCGCGAGCGCCGCGTCGACCAGCGGAGCGACCTCCTGATGCGCGTCGGCGCCGGCCCGCATCGCCGCCGCCTGCCGCCCCGTGCGGTCCTCGACCGTCTCGAACGCGTGCCCGTCGGGCGGCTCCACCCACAGCCGGCGCAGCGTCCCCGCCGCCTCCAGCAGCGCCTTCGCCTCCGGCAGGGACCGCAGGGACACATCCGGGTGCAAGCGCTCCAGCAGCAGCACCCCCGCACCCGCGTCGGCCTCCAGCAGCCCCACGGCACCCCGTCCGGACCAGTGCGCCAGCGCCGCCCGCTCACTGTCCGGGCGGGCCCGCGGCGGAGCCAGCTTCAGCACGGCGGGCGTGCCGTCCGCGCGCCGGACCAGCACCACCAGACTGCTGCGCCCGCCCGGCACCTGAACCCGCTCGACCACCAACTCGCGCTCTCCGACCGCTCGTTCGGCCGCCTGGGGCAGCCGCGCCAGCCAGTCGTCACCGGCCGGCGCCGTCTCCCCGAGCGCCCGGACCAGACGCTTCGGCGGTTCGAAAGCCATGCGCGAGTCGTTCCTTCCTGCCGTGCCGGCGGCTACGGGATCACCGCGACGGGGACGCCGACGTGGACACCGGCGGCCCCGCGGGTGCCGCCGTCTCATCGCCGTGTTCGGCGAGCCCAGGGAAGGCTACGCTCTCCCCGCTCCAGCGCACCGCCCGGACCGCGGCCTCGCGCAGCGCCGCCGCGGCCGTCCCGCGCCGGGCGCCCGTCGTCGCCCGCACCAGGTCCGAGTACACGTCGGCGACCCGCTCCTCCAGCCGAGCGGCGAGCTGTACGGCGGCGGACGGGTCCCGGACCGGGAACGGCAGCGCGTACGCGGCGCTCGCGGCGACCGGCCGGCCGCCCAGATCGCGCACCTCGCGGACCAGCGCGTCCCGCCGGGCCCGGTGCGCGTCGTACGCCGACCGCGCCTCCGCGCGCCGCCCGTCGGCGATCTGCCCGCCGACGACGCCGTACCCGTACACCGCCGCGTGCTCGGCGGCCAGCGCCGCCTGCAGGGCCGTCAGCGCCCCCTCACCGGCCTTCCCGCTCATGCCTCCCCCTTCGTCAGCAGATACGCGTGGGCCGCGCCGGACGCCGCCACCGAGGCGAGCAGCCGGGCCAGTTCGCCGGGTACGTCCAGCAGGTCCTTCGCGCGCTGGTCGGCGAGGGACCGTTCGGCGGCGGCCAGTTCGGCGACGGCGTCCTTCTCGGCGGGCGGCACGGTGGCCGTGGGGGAGGGCGACTTCACGGGCGTCTTCGTGGGCGTGGCGTGCCCGAACGCCTTCACGTGGGCCGCGACCTGCGCCCGCAACGGCCGCAGTTGTTCCGCCAGCCCCGGATGGACGGCGACCACGGCGTCGTAGCGTGCGAGCAGACCCGCGCTGTCCCGGCCCGCACGCGCGCGTGCCGCCGCGGTCACCGAGGGCGTGTCACCGCCCCCGGAACCGGTACCGGACTCCGCCGAGCAGCCCACCAGCAGGGCGGCACCGGCAGCGGAAACAAGCAGGGTTCGTCTGCGCGGCCCCGAGGGCTCACGCGGCGGCGGGGGGTACGGCACGGATGACGTCCTCAGAGGCTCGTACGAACACACGGGCGGGAAAAACACCCCGCCGCTGATCACCGTACCTGTGACATGCCTCGTCTACTGTCACCGGCTCGACCCGCCCAGCGGCAACGCCCCCCAAGGGGCGCGGGGCTGTGTCGATATGCGGCTCCGCCGCGTGGGCGCGAGCAACCGGCCACGACCCGCACCCGCAAGACGACCACGCCCCCCATACCCGAAGGCGCCCCGCCCCATCGCCGGAGGCACCCGCATGGACGGCAACACCCCCCGTGACCCGATACCCTTTGACCAGACACGCGACCCATCCCACAACAGCACACGCGGCCGAGGAGTCACCCGGATGAGCACCACCCAGAGCGAGAGGCTGCGAGAGCTGCTCGAACCGCTCGTCACCTCCCAGGGCCTGGATCTCGAAGAGATCGCGGTGGACTCCGTCGGACGCAAGAAAGTGCTGCGCGTGGTCGTCGACTCCGACTCCGGAGCCGATCTGGACGCCGTCGCCGATGTGAGCCGCGCGCTCTCGGCGAAGCTGGACGAGACCAACGCGATGGGCGACGCGGCGTACGACCTGGAGGTCGGCACCCCCGGCGCGGAGCGCGCCCTCACCGAGCACCGCCACTACGTGCGCGCCACGGACCGGCTCGTGAAGTTCCAGCTGGCCGAGGGCGGCGAACTGATCGCCCGGATCCTGAAGGCCGACGACGAGGGACTCGACGTCGAGGTGCCCGGCGTCAAGGGCCGCAAGCCCACGGCCCGCAGGCTCGGCTTCGCCGAGATCGACAAGGCGCGGGTGCAGGTCGAGTTCAACCGCAAGGACAAGGCAGCCGAGAAAGACATGAAGGAAGAGGAGGAGGCGTAGCCGTGGACATCGACATGAGCGCCCTGCGGGGCTTGGTCCGGGAGAAGGAGATCTCCTTCGACCTGCTGGTCGAGGCGATCGAGTCGGCCCTCCTCATCGCGTACCACCGCACCGAGGGAAGCCGCCGCCACGCGCGTGTGGAGCTGAACCGGGAGACCGGCCACGTGACCGTGTGGGCGAAGGAGGACCCCGAGGACCTGGAGGAGGGTCAGGAGGTCCGCGAGTTCGACGACACCCCCTCCGGGTTCGGCCGCATCGCCGCCACCACCGCCAAACAGGTGATCCTTCAGCGGCTGCGCGACGCCGAGGACGACGCGACGCTCGGCGAGTACGCGGGCCGTGAGGGCGACATCGTCACCGGCGTGGTCCAGCAGGGCCGCGACCCGAAGAACGTGCTGGTCGACATCGGCCGGCTGGAGGCCATCCTGCCGGTGCAGGAGCAGGTCCCGGGCGAGACGTACCCGCACGGCATGCGCCTGCGGTCGTACGTCGTCCGGGTGGCGAAGGGTGTCCGCGGCCCGTCCGTCACCCTGTCGCGCACGCACCCCAACCTGGTGAAGAAGCTCTTCGCGCTGGAGGTGCCGGAGATCGCCGACGGGTCCGTCGAGATCGCCGCCATCGCCCGCGAGGCCGGCCACCGCACCAAGATCGCCGTCCGGTCCATGCGGTCCGGCCTGAACGCCAAGGGCGCCTGCATCGGGCCCATGGGCGGCCGGGTGCGCAACGTGATGGGTGAGCTGAACGGCGAGAAGATCGACATCGTCGACTGGTCGGACGACCCGGCGGAGATGGTCGCGAACGCCCTGTCGCCCGCGCGGGTGTCCAAGGTCGAGGTCGTGGACATGGCCGCCCGGTCCGCCCGGGTGACCGTGCCGGACTACCAGCTGTCGCTGGCGATCGGCAAGGAGGGGCAGAACGCCCGCCTCGCCGCCCGGCTGACCGGCTGGCGGATCGACATCCGGCCGGACACCGAGCAGGCGGCCGCAGGGGCCGGGGAAGCCGGAGAAGCCGGGGAGTGACGTCCGAGGCGGGGCGACGGCCGGGGAATAGATCTCGGCCGTCCGTCGCTGAGATCACGTCAGCCTGCATGCAGCAACTGTTCGACTTTTCCCCCGAAGGGGTGAGGTCGGTACGGGGAGGTAGACTTAGAGGTGTCTGGCCGGACGCGAGCCCGCGCATGCCCTGAACGCACCTGTGTGGGGTGCAGGCAGCGAGCGGCCAAGGATGATCTGTTGCGTGCCGTGGCGGATCAGGAACAGTGCGTTCCCGATCCTCGCGGTACGCTGCCCGGCCGGGGTGCCTATGTACACCCCGACCCGGTCTGTCTCGACCAGGCGGTACGCCGCCGGGCGTTCCCGCGGGCGCTGCGCGTCCCGGGGCCGCTCGACATAAAGGCGTTGCGCCGGTACGTCGAGCAGACGGACAGTTGCTGAGCAGGCGACACAGCACGAAGTGCCGTACGGAACCCCCCGTGCGGCTCGGTACCTCGCGAGTCGAAAGCAGGTCGAGATTGCGATGAGCACTCGATGAGTACGCGATGAGTACGCCCATGAACTAGCGGCGGTCCGGCTTCACCCGGACCTCAAAGGAGCGAAGTGGCTAAGGTCCGGGTCTACGAACTCGCCAAGGAGTTCGGTGTCGAGAGCAAGGTCGTCATGGCCAAGCTCCAGGAGCTCGGTGAATTCGTCCGTTCGGCGTCTTCGACGATCGAAGCGCCCGTAGTACGTAAGCTGACCGACGCCTTCCAGGGCGGTGGCAACGGCAAGTCCGCCGGCAAGCCCGCCCCGCGCAAGGCTTCCCCCAAGCCCGCCCCCGCGCCGTCCCCGGCGCAGGCGGCCCGTCCGGCTGCCCCGAAGCCGCCGACGGCCCCCAAGCCCGCCACGGCGCAGCAGCCCGCTGCCCCGTCGTCGCCGGCCGCGGCCCCCGGCCCGCGTCCGGTTCCGGGTCCCAAGCCCGCTCCGCGTCCGGCTCCGGCCGCCCCGGAGTTCACCGCTCCGCCGGCCGCTCCGGCCGCACAGACCCCGCAGGCCCCGGCCGCGCAAGGTCCGCGTCCCGGCGGTGCCCGTCCCGGCGCGCCCAAGCCCGGTGGCCGTCCGGCCCCCGGTCAGGGCCAGGCGGGCCGTCCCGGCCAGGGCGCTCCGCGTCCCGGCGGCCAGGGTGCCCGTCCGGGCGGCCGTCCGGCCGGCCCGCGTCCGGGTAACAACCCCTTCACCTCCGGTGGCTCCACCGGCATGGCCCGTCCGCAGGCGCCCCGCCCGCAGGGCGGTCCGCGTCCCGGCGGTGCCCCCGGCGCCGGCGGCCCCCGTCCGCAGGCGCCCGGCGGCCAGGGCGGCGCCCCGCGTCCGGGCGGCGCTCCCGGTCAGCGGCCGTCCCCGTCCGGCATGCCCCGCCCGCAGGGCGGCCCGCGTCCCGGCCCGTCCGGTCCGCGTCCGAACCCCGGCATGATGCCGCAGCGTCCCGCGGCCGGTCCGCGTCCCGGCGGCGGCCCCGGTGGCCGCGGTCCCGGTGGCGGCGGTCGTCCCGGTGGCGGCGGCGGTCGCCCGGGTGGCGGCGGCTTCGCCGGTCGTCCCGGTGGTGGCGGCGGTGGCTTCGCCGGTCGTCCCGGTGGTGGTGGCGGCGGCGGTTTCGCCGGCCGTCCCGGTGGTCCGGGTGGCGGCGGTGGCCGTCCCGGCTTCGGCGGGCGTCCGGGTGGTCCCGGCGGCCGTGGTGGCACGCAGGGCGCGTTCGGCCGTCCCGGTGGTCCGGCCCGTCGTGGCCGCAAGTCGAAGCGGCAGAGGCGCCAGGAGTACGAGGCCATGCAGGCCCCGTCGGTCGGCGGCGTGATGCTGCCTCGCGGCAACGGACAGACCGTCCGCCTGTCGCGCGGTGCGTCCCTCACCGACTTCGCGGAGAAGATCAACGCCAACCCGGCGTCGCTCGTCGCCGTCATGATGAACCTCGGCGAGATGGTCACTGCCACGCAGTCCGTCTCCGACGAGACCCTCCAGCTGCTCGCCGGCGAGATGAACTACGTCGTCGAGATCGTCAGCCCGGAGGAGGAGGACCGCGAGCTGCTCGAGTCCTTCGACATCGAGTTCGGCGAGGACGAGGGCGGCGAGGAAGCGCTCGTCGCGCGTCCGCCGGTCGTGACCGTCATGGGTCACGTCGACCACGGTAAGACCCGCCTGCTGGACACCATCCGCAAGACGAACGTCATCGCGGGCGAGGCCGGCGGCATCACGCAGCACATCGGTGCGTACCAGGTCGCCACCCAGGTCAACGACGAAGAGCGCAGGATCACCTTCATCGACACCCCGGGTCACGAGGCGTTCACCGCCATGCGTGCCCGCGGTGCGAAGTCGACCGACATCGCGATCCTCGTGGTGGCGGCCAACGACGGTGTGATGCCCCAGACGATCGAGGCGCTGAACCACGCCAAGGCGGCCGACGTGCCGATCGTGGTCGCGGTCAACAAGATCGACGTCGAGGGCGCGGACCCGACCAAGGTGCGCGGCCAGCTCACCGAGTTCGGTCTGGTGGCCGAGGAGTACGGCGGCGACACGATGTTCGTCGACATCTCCGCCAAGCAGGGTCTGAACATCGACCAGCTGCTGGAGGCCGTGGTCCTCACCGCGGACGCCTCGCTCGACCTGCGGGCCAACCCGGAGCAGGACGCGCAGGGCATCGCGATCGAGTCCCACCTCGACCGTGGCCGCGGCGCCGTCGCGACCGTCCTGGTCCAGCGCGGCACCCTGCGGGTCGGCGACACCATGGTGGTCGGCGACGCGTACGGCCGTGTCCGCGCGATGCTCGACGACAAGGGCGAGAACGTGGAGGAGGCGGGTCCCTCGACCCCGGTCCTCGTCCTCGGTCTCACCAACGTCCCGGGCGCCGGCGACAACTTCCTCGTCGTCGACGAGGACCGCACGGCCCGGCAGATCGCCGAGAAGCGGGCGGCGCGCGAGCGCAACGCCAACTTCGCCCGCCGTGGCGTCCGGTTCTCCCTGGAGAACCTGGACGAGGCCCTCAAGGCCGGCCTGGTGCAGGAACTCAACCTCATCATCAAGGGCGACGCGTCCGGTTCGGTGGAGGCCCTCGAGTCCTCGCTGCTCCAGCTCGACGTCGGCGAAGAGGTCGACATCCGCATCCTGCACCGCGGCGTGGGTGCGGTCACCGAGTCGGACATCAACCTGGCGACCGGCTCCGACGCCATCGTCATCGGCTTCAACGTCCGCGCGGCCGGCCGTGCCGCGCAGATGGCGGAGCGCGAGGGCGTCGACGTCCGCTACTACTCGGTCATCTACCAGGCGATCGAAGAGGTCGAGGCGGCCCTGAAGGGCATGCTGAAGCCGGAGTACGAGGAGATCGAGCTCGGTACGGCGGAGATCCGCGAGGTCTTCAAGTCGTCCAAGCTGGGCAACATCGCCGGTGTCCTGGTCCGCTCCGGAGAGGTCAAGCGCAACACCAAGGCGCGCCTCGTCCGCGACGGCAAGGTCATCGCGGAGAACCTCACCATCTCCGGTCTGCGCCGCTTCAAGGACGACGTCACCGAGATCCGCGAAGGGTTCGAGGGCGGTATCAACCTCGGCAACTTCAACGACATCAAGGTCGACGACGTCATCGCGACGTACGAGATGCGGGAGAAGCCGCGGTCGTAACCGACCACGGTTCGTGCCGGCCGGCGGGAGTTCGCTCCTGCCGGCCGGCGCGCCGTTCCCGGGGGGACGCGGGTAGGGGACGCGGGTAAACCCTGTCGAGCCTCCGGCGGGTACGCGGTACCGTTCTTGATGACCCCGGCCACACGGCCACGGGGCCATCGATCCCGTACCGGCGGGTGAACCGGCTACACACATGTACGTGGGGACTCTGTCCTTCGACCTCCTCCTCGGCGACGTCCACTCGCTGAAGGAGAAGCGCTCCGTCGTCCGCCCGATCGTCGCCGAGCTCCAGCGGAAGTACTCCGTGAGCGCGGCCGAGGTGGACCACATGGACCTCCACCGGCGAGCGGTCATCGGCCTGGCCATGGTCTCCGGCGACGCGGGGCACCTCACCGACGTACTGGACCGCTGCGAGCGGCTGGTCGCCGGCCGCCCCGAGGTGGAGCTGCTGTCCGTACGACGCCGCTTCCACGGCGAGGACGACTGACCGCACAGCGCACATCACAAAGATTTCAGTACGCACAACGCACACCGCAGAACGCAGAACGCAAGAAGAAGAAAGAACGGGAGACGGACCAGTGGCCGACAACGCGCGGGCGAAAAGGCTGGCGGACCTCATCCGGGAGGTGGTGGCCCAGAAGCTGCAGCGCGGGATCAAGGACCCGCGGCTCGGCTCGCACGTCACCATCACGGACACCCGGGTCACGGGTGACCTGCGGGAGGCGACCGTCTTCTACACGGTCTACGGCGACGACGAGGAGCGGCAGGCCGCCGCGGCGGGCCTGGAGAGCGCCAAGGGCATCCTGCGCTCCGAGGTCGGCCGCGCGGCCGGCGTGAAGTTCACGCCGACCCTCACCTTCGTCGCCGACGCCCTGCCCGACACCGCCCGGACCATCGAGGACCTCCTCGACAAGGCGCGGCAGTCCGACCAGAAGGTGCGCGAGGCGGCCACAGGCGCCACGTACGCCGGCGGAGCGGACCCCTACCGCAAGCCGGCCGAGGACGAGACCGCCACCGGCACCCCTGGGGACGCCGGGACCGGCGAGACGGACGGCGACGCCGCGGAATGACCCAGAAACACCCCACGCCCGACGGCCTCGTCATCGTCGACAAGCCGTCGGGCTTCACTTCGCACGACGTGGTCGCCAAGATGCGCGGCATCGCCCGCACCCGGCGCGTCGGCCACGCGGGCACGCTCGACCCGATGGCGACCGGCGTCCTCGTCCTCGGCATCGAGCGCGCCACCAAGCTGCTCGGCCACCTCGCGCTGACCGAGAAGGAGTATCTGGGCACCATCCGGCTCGGCCAGAACACCCTCACGGACGACGCCGAGGGCGAGATCACCTCCGCCACCGACGCCTCCAAGGTCGCCCGGGACGCCATCGACGCCGGCATCGCCAAGCTGACCGGCGACATCATGCAGGTGCCGTCCAAGGTCAGCGCCATCAAGATCGACGGCGTACGGTCGTACAAGCGGGCCCGCGAGGGCGAGGAGTTCGAGATCCCCGCCCGGCCGGTGACCATCTCCTCCTTCACCGTGTACGACGCCCGTGACGCCGTCGCCGAGGACGGCACCCCGGTGCTCGACCTGGTCGTCTCCGTGGTCTGCTCCTCCGGCACCTACATCCGCGCCCTCGCCCGCGACCTGGGCGCCGGCCTGGGCGTCGGCGGCCACCTCACGGCGCTGCGCCGGACACGCGTCGGGCCGTACAAGATCGACGCGGCGCGGACCCTCGACCAGCTCCAGGAGGAGCTGACTGTGATGCCGGTCGCCGAGGCCGCAGCGGCCGCGTTCGCCCGCTGGGACGTCGACACCAGGCGCGCCCGTCTCCTCCTCAACGGCGTCCGCCTCGACATGCCCGACGAGTACGCCGGCACCGGCCCCGTGGCCGTCTTCGACCCCGAGGGCCGTTTCCTCGCGCTCGTCGAACACCACAAGGGCAAGGCGAAGAGCTTGGCGGTCTTCGGCTGACCCATGTCCGCTGGGTTCCGCCGCGTCCGCTGGGTTCCGCCGCGCGCCGGTTTCGGGCTTGCGGGCGCCGACCGGCAGGGTCCGTCGGATTCGGGCCTGCGCACGCCGGTTTCTGGCCTGGTGCGCCGGCTGGCAGGATCCGCCAGTCGCCGCTTGCGCTCGCCGGCAGGTAGCGTCCGCCGTTTCCGGCCTGCGCTCGCCGGCCGGTAGGGGCGCCCGGGGGCGCACGGTCCTGGACGGCTCAGGAGCGGGTGCCGGGCCGTGGCAGGCGCATCCGGGCCGGCCGGCCGTCAGCCGCCGAATTCCGTGTGCGTGACGCGACGGAGCCTGCGCCGCTGAGAGGGATCCAGCGTCAGGTACGCGGCCGCCGGGGCTCTCGGATCCGCCGGTCGCTGGCCTGCGCGCACCGACCGGCAAGGTCCGCCGGTTTGCGGCCCGCGCTCGCCTGCCGACAGCGTCCGTCGGCCTGCGCTCCCCGGCCCGTGGAGCGGCGGCCACGGGGTACTGCCACTCGCCGCCGCTCCACGGTCCCCCCTCGGTTCCCCCACCCCTAGGGTGTATCCACCGGCCCCCGCCTATTCACCCGACCGGGCAGGCGCTCGGAGTGAACCGGGGGAGCGGAAGGGGGCGCTTTCACCGCGCGATCTTTCCCGCTGATCACCACCCGCCTACCGTCGAAAATCAGGCACGTGTGTGCGGACGGGGCGGGACCGGGCGGGGAGGTACGGCCATGGCGGAACGGGGCGGTGCCCTGCCGGACAGGGACGGTACGGGCGGCGGGGTGGCCGCGCGGGGCTTGGAGACCGGGTACCGCTCGGACACCGGGGCAGGCACGGACTCCGGGGGGCGCGTGGCCGGTGGTCGGCGCGGCGGTGACGGTGGTCGGGGGGACGACAGTGGCCGCCGACTGTACGGTGGCGACAGCCGCCGGGGGGACGACAGCGGCCGACGGGACCGTGGCGACAGCCGCCCTGGCGACGACGGCAACGGCAACGACGCCGGCGGCCTCCGTCGTGACGACGACGGGACGCGCACGGGTGATACCGATGGCCGGCCGGGGGACGGCGCCCGCCGTCGTGGTGACCGGCGCGGACTGCGCAGGGAGGCCGGCGGCCTCCGTCGTGACGGGGGACGTGGGGCGTCCGTTGCACGCCCGCCCGGCGCAGACCGCGAGGCGGACGGCGACGCCCCCACACCCGACCGGAGCCCTACCGACGCCCTCGTCCGGATCCATGACCTGGCCGGCCGCCCGCGTGGTGTCGGGTTCCTCGCCGACCACCACGGCACCCTCCTCACCAGCCACGAGGCCGTGGACGGACTGCCCCGGCTGGTCCTGCACGCGGTCGGGGGCCAGACCTGTGTCGTCGACGCCCACGCTGTCACCCCGCTGCCCGCGCGGGACCTCGCTCTCGTCCGCACTGAGGGCCTGGGCGTGGACCCGCTGCCGCTGACCAGGCGGGACCGGATCGACGCCGGGACCTACGTGAGGATCGCCGCCGGCTGCTGGCGTGAGGCGCGCGTTCTGGCGGCGACGCAGGTGACGTACACCGCCACGGACCGCTTCCACCTCGTTGACGACGCCCTGGAACTGGCGATCGGCACAGCGGGCCGGGACGCGCTTCGCCTCGGTGGGGGAGCGGCCGGCGGACCGGTTCTCGACGCGCTGACGGGCGCGGTACTGGGAGTCCTCGGCACGGCCCTGCACTCCGCTCAGCGCGACACGGGCTTCGCGGCGCCGCTGCGGTTCGCCGACGGCCCCCACGCCCTCGCCGAACTGCTCGCCCGCAACGAGGCGACCGTTCCGGCCTACGGCGCCGACCTCAACCTGGCCGGAGTCCTGGAACTGGCCGCCACCTCGGTCGCCCAGGACGGCCCCTCGGCCGCCGCCCACGGCGCGGGTGCCACGCCCTTCGTCGAGCGCCTCGCGCTGACCCGGGACCTGTCCGCGTTCGCCGCCGCCGACACCCCGGTACTGGCCCTGGTGGGTGCCCCAGGCACCGGCCGCACGACAGAGCTGGCCACCCTGGCCGCCCGCCGCACTACCCCGTCCCCACTGCACACCCCAAATCTCGCCGCCTCTCCCCAGGCCCGGACCGCCGCCGCCAACGACACGACCACGGAGCCCCCGCCCCGGACCACGGCGATCCCGACGGATGCCGCGGGGCTCCCCTCGGGACCACGCGGCGCGGACCCCACGCCCTCCGCTCCCTCTCCCCAGTCCTGGCCGGCCTCCGGGGACGGCCCGGCCACGCAGCCATCGCCGCGGACCGCCGCGATCCCGACGGATGTCGCGGGGCTCCCCTCGGGACCACGCGGCACGGACCTGACCGCCTCTGCTCCCTCTCCCCAGGCCTGGCCGACCTCTGGGGACAGCCCGGCCACGCAGCCATCGCCGCGGACCACGGCGATCCCGACGGATGCCGCGGGGCTCCGCTCGGGACCACGCGGCACGGACCCCACGCCCTCCGCTCCCCCTCCCCAGTCCTGGCCCGCCGCAGGGAACGGCCCGGCCACGGAGCCCCGGCCGCCGACCACCGCGACCTCGACGGATACCGAGGCGCGCCCATCGGAAGGACACGGCGCGCAACCCACCGCCTTGGCTCTTGTCACCACGCTGTGTCCGGGCGTCGTGGGACCACCGGTGGCCGGTGTGCCCGCAGCCGCTCATGGCCGTGAGGTGTCGAGTGACGCCGACGTCGCACCATGGTCAGGGGCGGCGTCGTGGCAGATGGCCGGTGCGCCCAGCGCCGCGCCTGATCCGGTTCCCGAGCCGTGGCCGGACGCCGCAGCTTCATCCGTGGCCGATGCCCGCGCGGCCGCGCCAGCCGGCGCCGATCAGAGCAGCGCGGGCTGTGCTGCCCAGACGTCCGACTCGGCCGGGGTCTCCCGCCGGACCACCGAGCCGTCGAGCGGGCTCCGCTGCCCCGATGCCGCCCACGCGGTCGGCCAGGGCCATGCCCGTCCCGCCCCCACCCTCTGGCTGCGCGGCGCGGACCTGCACGATGCCGATGGCTCACTCGCCGACGCGGTGCGGCGGAGCCTCGGGCGGGCCGCGCGGATCGTGGCCGCCGCCCGGGGCGTCCGCGTCGACGATCTCGGTGATGTCGGGGCGGAACGGCTGGCGCGGCTGGCCGGCGCGGCCGGGCGACCGCTGCTCCTGGTGCTGGACGGCCCCGAGGAGATGCCGCCGGTCCTCGCGCACCGGCTCACCGAATGGACCCGGGGCACAGTGGAGTGGCTGCGGCAGAACGGAGTCCGGCTGGTGATGGCGTGCCGGGAGGAGTACTGGGAGCGGGCCGGACGCGAGTTCCCCGACGAGTTGCTGCACGGCTCCGCCGACGCCGCCAGCGGCCTCCCGGCGTGCGTGCGGCTCGGCGACCTCACAGCCGACGAGGCCGAGCACGCCCGGCGCCACTACGGCATCCCCGGAGGTGCCCTCGTCGAGCCCGACGCCCGACACCCCCTCACCCTCCGCTTCCTCGCCGACCTCCGCGCGGCCCTCCCCGGAACCCCCGACACGCCCGACTCCGTCGACTCCATTGCCGACACCTTCCCTGCCCCTGGCACGGGTGCATGCCCCGGCATGCTCGCCGCCGGGATGCCCGGCGCGCCCGCCGCCGGGATGCCCGGCGCGCCCGCCGCGGGAACGCCCGGCATGCCCGTCCCTGGGACGACCGCCGCAGCCGTCGTCCCTGGCGCGCCCACCGCGGGAACGCCCGGCATGCTCGCCTCCGGAACGTTCAGCACGCCCGCCCCCGGCACGCCCCGCACAACCCCCGCCCCCGGCACGCCCCGCACACCCCCCGCCCTGCACCGGCACGAAGTCTTCGCCGCTCACCTCGACCTGATGTGTCTGCGGATCGCGGTCCGGCTCGCGGCCGAGAACGGGGTGCGCGGGACGGCCGTACGACGGCTCGCGGTGCGGGTCGCCGGGCAGGTGCACGAGGCCGCCCGGCGCAGCCTCGGTCCCGGGCAGGGTGAGCTGGACCGGGAGTCGTTCGAGGCGGTGTTCCCGTGGGGCCCCGCGCCCGCCCGGCTCGGCGGCGGATCCGGGTGGGCGTCCGCCGTCCTCACCGAGGGCCTCCTCGTCCCCGCCGGCGACGGCTACCGCTTCGCCCACGAGGAACTGGCCGACTGGATCCAGGGCCTCCACCTCGACCTGGACGAGGCACTGCACGCCCTCGTCCACCGCCCCCGCACCGCTCGGGCCGCCCACCCGCTACCCGTCCCGCACCACCGCGTCGGCCCCGTCGTCGAGGCGCTCCTGCTCCTCGGCAGGCAAGAGGGCCCCCGCCAACTCTCCTTCCGGCTGCGCGAGTTGACCGACGCCCTCGACCTCGACCCGGCCTCCTGGTGGGCCGCCCGCCTGCTCGGCTGCACCCTGCTCCAGGTCCCGGACGCGTCGCCGTACACCGAGGTCCTGCGGCTCCTCGCCGACCGCGTCGTCAGCTGGCGGCGCGCGCAGCGCCCCGTACCGGCCGAGTTCCGCCCGGACTTCTGGAGCGCCCTCCCCCTCCCCGACGCCGAGCGCCTGGACCTCCTGCGCCGGCTCCTCTTCGCGGACGCCGGTGACCGCGGCGCGGGCGGCCGCCACCTCGACGCCGTGGCCCGGCTGCTGGCCGCCGCCCCCACCGCCGTACAACCACACCTGACCCGCTGGTTCGACGACGAGCGGCCGCTGCCCGCGACCCCGCACGCCACCGTGGCGACCGCGGCGCAGGCCATGCTGCACACGCACCGGCACGGCACCCTGGACGACCTCACCGAGGTACTGGCGGACAGCGCCCACCGCCGCGCCGACGAACTCCTCGCCGTACTCGCCGAGGAGGAACCCTCGGCCGTGTGCCGGGCCGTCGACCGCTGGGCACACGACGAACGCCCCGCCCGCCGCTCCGCAGCCGTGACGTACGGGCTGCGCGCCGCCCCGCACGTCCTCACCGACGCCGATCGCGACCTGCTCCGCTATGCCGCCCTCACCCTGCTCGCCCGCCCCGCCGACCGCACCCTGCACGGCGGCGCCCTCGCCCTCCTGGTCCGCGACCCGCGCACCCGCGACGAGCACTTCGACCAGGGCCTGCGCCACTTCGCCGCCTGCGACCCGCGGTTCCCGCCCAGCGCCCTCGGCCCGGCCCTGACCACCCACCCCGGTCCGGTCCTCGACGCCTTCCGTGCCCGGTTGCGCGGCCCGGACGCCGGCGAGGCGCTGCGCACGCTCACCGACGCCACCACGCCCGGCCTCGCCCGCGACGTCGCCGCCGTCGTCCGGGACGCGGTGGCGCTGCGCCCGGAGACGGCCGGCCACGTCGCCGCGTGCACCGACCGCCGCCTGGACGACGGCCCGGCCGCCCGCGCCGCCCTGCTGCCCCTGGTCACCGGCCTCCTCGACGGCGGCAGCGAACCGCTCCGCGCGGCCCTCGCCACCGTGCTCGGCGCCGCCGGCACCACCGCCTCCCGCCCGCTGCGCCGGGAACTCCTGGACGTCCTGCTCGCACGCGAGGAGGACCCGGCGGTCCTGGACGCCGTGCTGCACGCGGCCGCCGGCCACCGCAACGCCCCCCGCCAGGACCGCAGAGACGACCCCCGTCAGGACCGCAGAGGCGACCCCCGCCAGGACCGCAGAGACGATCGCCGCCGCGACGGCCGCCGGGACGAGGAGATCCGGGAGCTGGTCCACCGCACCGGCCTGCTCCTCGTCCGCACCCCAGACGGCGCCGCCCGCTTCGACCGCGGCCTGGTCGACCTGAGCCGCCACGTCCCCGGTTTCGCCGCGACCCTGCTCCGCTGGCTGACCGACACCCCCGACGACTGGGCCGCGGTGGTCGGCCCGAGCGCCCGCCGCACCATCGAGCACCTGGCGGGGACACGGGTGCCGGCCTGAACCCGTGCCGGGGCGCATGTCGCCGCAGGGCCGTTCGCCGACGTGCGCCCGGTCACAGCCCCCATGCCGATGCGGGTCCGGGGCACCCGGCATGGCACCCTTAGACCTGCACACGAGGTCAACGGTAGACACGGACACGGGTTCGAGGAGCGGTCACAGTGCAGCGCTGGCGTGGCTTGGAGGACATCCCCCAGGACTGGGGGCGCAGCGTCGTCACCATCGGGTCCTACGACGGCGTCCACCGCGGCCACCAGCTGATCATCAAGCACGCCGTCGACCGCGCCCGCGAGCTGGGCGTCCCGGCCGTCGTCGTCACGTTCGACCCGCACCCCAGCGAGGTCGTCCGCCCCGGCAGCCACCCGCCGCTGCTCGCCCCGCACCACCGCCGCGCCGAGCTGATGGCCGACCTGGGGGTGGACGCCGTCCTGGTGCTCCCCTTCACCACCGAGTTCTCGAAGCTGTCGCCCGCCGACTTCGTGGTCAAGGTCCTGGTCGACAAGCTGCACGCCAAGGCCGTCGTGGAGGGCCCGAACTTCCGCTTCGGCCACAAGGCCGCGGGCAACGTGGACTTCCTCGTCGAACAGGGCAAGGTGTACGACTTCGAGGTCGAGGTCGTCGACCTGTACGTCACCGGCTCGGCCGGCGGCGGCGAGCCGTTCTCCTCGACCCTGACCCGGCGCCTGGTCACCGAGGGCGACGTCGAAGGCGCCCGCGAGATCCTGGGCCGCCCGCACCGCGTGGAGGGCGTCGTCGTACGAGGCGCCCAGCGCGGCCGCGAACTCGGCTTCCCCACGGCCAACGTGGAGACGCTCCCGCACACCGCGATCCCCTCCGACGGCGTCTACGCCGGCTACCTCCACGTCCAGGGCGAGGCCATGCCGGCCGCGATCTCCGTCGGCACGAACCCGCAGTTCGACGGCACCGAGCGCACGGTGGAGGCGTACGCCATCGACCGCGTGGGCCTCGACCTGTACGGCCTGCACGTCGCCGTCGACTTCCTGGCGTACGTCCGCGGCCAGGCGAAGTTCGACACGCTGGAGGCCCTGCTGGAGCAGATGGCCGAGGACGTGAAGCGGTGCAGGGAGATCGTCGCCGCCGACTAGTCCTCTACGACACGGAAGGGCGGCCGGTGCTCACGGGCACCGGCCGCCCTTCTTCATGCCGCCCTACTGCTGCGGCGGAGCCTGCGGGGGCTGCTGCTGACCCTGCGGGTGGGGTTGGCCGGGGTACTGCGGATACGGATACGGCGGCTGCCCCGGCTGCCCCGGCTGTCCGGCCTGAGGCTGGGCCTGCGGCTGCGGCTGCGGCTGCGGCTGGGGCGGGTAGGGCTGGCCCGGAGCCGGCGGATACGGCTGCCCCTGCGGCCCGGGCTGACCGGCCTGACCGGGCTGAGCCTGCTGCGGCGGGTACGGCTGCTGCTGCCCGGCCTGCGGATAGCCCGGCTGCGCGGGCTGCCCGGGCTGCTGCCCGTACACGTGAGGCTGGCCCGGCTGCCCCGGCATCGGCTGCCCCGGCATCGGCTCTCCCGGCACCGGCTGACCGGGGACGGGCTGACCCGGAATCGGCTGACCGGGCATGGGCTGTCCCGGCATCAGCTGTCCCGGCATGGCGTGTCCCGGCATCGGCGGGGCGGCGACCGGCGGCGGGTTGCCGTCGCTCGTCCACAGCCCGTGCGACTGCTGATGCCGTACGAAGTCCTCGGCCACCATGGCCGCGAGGTTGAAGTACGCCTCCCGCACCTTCGGCCGCATCATGTCGAGGTCGACCTCGGCACCGGCGGACAGATGCTCGTCGAACGGCACGACCACCACGCCCCGGCAGCGCGTCTCGAAGTGCGACACGATGTCCTCGACCTTGATCATCTTGCCGGTCTCGCGCACTCCGGAGATGACGGTGATCGAGCGCGAGACCAGGTCGGCGTACCCGTGCGCCGACAGCCAGTCCAGCGTCGTACTGGCGCTGCTCGCGCCGTCCACGGACGGCGTGGAGATGATGATGAGCTGGTCGGCGAGGTCGAGCACCCCGCGCATGGCGCTGTACAGCAGACCCGTACCCGAGTCGGTGAGGATGACCGGGTACTGCCGGCCGAGCACGTCGATGGCGCGCCGGTAGTCCTCGTCGTTGAACGTCGTGGACACGGCAGGGTCGACGTCGTTGGCGATGATCTCCAGCCCGGACGGCGCCTGGGACGTGAACCGCCGGATGTCCATGTAGGAGTTGAGGTACGGGATCGCCTGGACCAGGTCGCGGATGGTGGCCCCGGTCTCCCGGCGTACCCGGCGCCCGAGCGTGCCGGCGTCCGGGTTGGCGTCGATGGCGAGGATCTTGTCCTGCCGCTCGATGGCCAGGGTCGAGCCGAGCGCGGTCGTCGTGGTCGTCTTGCCGACCCCGCCCTTGAGGCTGATGACGGCGATCCGGTAGCAGGACAGCACGGGCGTGCGGATCAGCTCCAGCTTCCGCTGCCGCTCGGCCTCTTCCTTCTTCCCGCCCAGCTTGAAGCGCGAGCCGGCCGCGGTGGGCCGACCGCTCTTCGCCTTCTGCCGCTTGGTGTTGAGCAGCCGGTCCGACGACAGCTCCACGGCGGCGGTGTAACCGAGCGGCGCGGCACCGGGGTTGGTCGGCTGCCGCTGGTCGTGCTGCATCGGCTGGGGCCAGGCGGCCCCGGCCCGGGGATCGACGGGCGCCTGCGGGACCTGTGGGGCCGCCTGCGGGGCCTGCGGCTCCGGTGCCGCCGGGGCGGAGCCCGCGGGCTGCTGGGCGGGCGGGAATCCGTAACCACCGGGCTGCGCCGGGGGAGTCGGGCCGCCGGCCGGGGGGAACCCGTAGCCGCTCTGCGGGTTGGGCGGGGCAGGGGCCGGCTGGGGCGCCGACGGCTGGTGCTGCTGCGGAGCGAGGGGCTGTGCCGGTCCCTGCGGCGGGAATCCGTAACCACCGGGCTGCGCCGGGGGAGTCGGGCCGCCGACCGGGGGAAACGCGTAGCCGCCCTGCGGCCCGGGACCGGGAGGAGCGGGCGCGGGAGCAGCCCCCTGCTCCGGAGACGCGGCGGGTACAGGCGCGGGGGGCACCGGCGCGAACGGCTGGCCGGGCTGTGCGGGCGGCGGCGGAGTGGTCGCGCCGGGCTGGTTCCACGCGGCGGGCGCGGGCTGCGGCGCCTGCGGCTGGAACGGCGGCTGCTGACCGGGCACCGACCCGGCCTGCTGCGGCGGCGCGGGCGGTTGCGGCGTCTCCTGGCCGGGCCACTGGGCCGCCGGCGAGGGCGCGGCGGGCTGGTACGACGGCGGCAGCGGAGGCAGCCCACCCTGCGGCGCCGGCAGCGGAGCCCAGGCGTGCGGCGCGGCATCCTGGGGGGCCGGGGGAGCGGCGGGCACGGCATCCTGCGGCTGCGGTGCCGGCACGGCGGCGGGCACGGCGTCCTGCGGCCCAACAGGACCGTTCGGTACGGCATCCTGAGGCACGGCGTCCTGAGGGGCGCCGCTCTGCGGTCCGGCGTCCTGCGGCACAGCCGGGTGCTCCGGGACCTCTTCGGCTACGACCGCCGGCGCGACGGCATCGTCATGGTCGCCGGCGGCACCGGCATCGCCGTGAACGTCGGCAAGGGAGTCGCCAGGGACATCCGCGTCATCGGACGCACTCTCCCCGCTGACCTCGCCACCAGCCCCGGCAGGAGCCTCGGCGCCCCCGACCTCGCCCGCGTCAGCCGACTCAGCCGCACCGGACTCGTCAACACCGTCCGCTTCCGGCGCGACAGCCTCCGCGGCCTCTCCGCTGACGCCGTATTCATCAGCCTTCGCGTCGGCGTCCTCGGTACCGTCCGTCTCGGCACTCTCCTCACCACCGGCCTCGGCGGCCGGGCCGACCACCGACGACTCACCGCCACCTTCCGTACCCGCACCCGCACCCGTACCCGCATCCGCTTCCAGGGCAGAACGGCTGTCCTCGGCTTCGTCGGACACCTCGGGAGCGGCCTTCTCGTCCGTCCCCTCCTGCCCGGCAGCCGCGCGCTCCGCGATCTCGGCGATCTCACGCTTCAGGGCGACGGCGGAGAACCGCATGGTCGCCCCGCTCTCCAGGTCCCCGTTGGCAGGCTCGGGTTCGGGCTCATGAGGTGCGGGGGCCGCGGCAGCCGACGGCGGGGCCGCCTGCGGCTCGAAGCCCACGGGCAGCCGGGGCACGGCAGTGGCGTCCCCGGCCGACTGCGCGGGCGGAGCGAACGGCGCACCGGGACCGGCGGGGGGAGCAGGGGGCGTGAACGGCGCGCCGGGCCCGGCAGGGGGCGGGGCGAACGGTGCCCCTGGACCGGCGGCGGGCGGAGTGAACGGAGCCCCGGGCGCCGGGGGCGGAGGCGCGAAAGGCGCCGCTCCCGGACCGGGCGCGGGCGGCGCCGGCGGCCCGAAGTGAGCCCCCGGAGCCGGCGCCGTACCGCCGGACTGGGCAGCATGCGGCGGCGGAGTCAGCCCCGGCAGGGCCGCACCCGCGGGAAACGGCGAGGCACCGGACCCGGCACCACCCACCTCGCCCGGCCCGCCGGCCGGACCGGCGGCACCCGGACGGCCCGCAGCACCGGAATCCCCGGACGCACCCGCACCCGCGCCCCCCGGGCCACCCGAACCACCCGAATCGGCGTTCTGCGTGTACCAGGCGGGCGGTGCGTAGTCGATGGTGAACTCACCGGTGGTCTCGATGGCCGACTCCGCGTCGGGCTGGTCATCGCCGGGTGTGGCCCAGCCCCCGCGGATCCCGTCCCGATCGCTGCTCACAGTTCCTCCTGGTGTGGTCGAGCACCCGCATGCCGTGCCGGGGCGACCCTGTCGTGTCGTTCAAGCCGTCCGAAGTCGTTCGAGGCAGTCCGAACCATCGGCTCTCCCCCTCGGACGCGGACACCTGGTCCACGGGTTCTGGCACCGCGCCCACTCCCAGCCTAATCACCAGGAGCCACACCCCGGCAGGCCCGCCCATCCCCCAATGCGCACTCACCGGTCCGCACAGCACCGAAAACGCTCCGGAGGCACGCCCATTGCGGGCCCCCACCACCACGCAAGTCACCACATAACCGACGCCACACCACGACGCATCGACCGAACAAAGCGGTGAATCCGCCCTTTTCAGTCCATACGCCGAGGTGTCCCCAGCAACCCCGTCTCGGCGTCCGTCGGTTGGGTCATCACGTAGTGCCGGTCACGGTCCGTGCACCACAGGGTGACGCCATCGGGCAGGGCGGGCAGCGACTCCACCTCGGTGCGGGAGAGTCCCATGACACGCCCCAGCTCCGTGGCCTCGTCGGGCGAGACCCGCTGGATGCCGGCGAGCCGCGCCTGCCGCAGCAGCCGGGGCGCCACCGGACTGAGGTACGGCAGCAGGGTCAGCACCGACTGCCACGGCCCGGCCACCACCCGCCCGCGCGGCGGACGCATACCGCAGTCCCGCACGACCAGCACCGGAGTCCCGGCCGAGGCGCCCTGCGGCGGCACGCGACCGACCTCGTACACGGAGAGCCCGTTCTGCCCGCCGCCCATCGCGTGCACCATCTGCATCCAGGCCTGCGGCCGGCCCGTCTCCACGGCGACCCGGGCGCCCGTGGCCGCCGTACGCAGCGCCAGCACCTGTGCCGTCCACAGCCCGCCGATCAGGACGACGTCGTACGGCGTGGGCCGGTTGATGCCGAGCACGGCGGGCTGCCCCTCGGTGTCCACCCCGGCCACGACCCCGTCGTCCCCAATGGGCAGGGCGAGGGCGTCGAGCTGGGCCACGGCCAGCGCATGCCTGCCATGGCGCGGCCCGATCAGCCCGAGCCCGTGCCGCAACCGTTCCCCGAGGCCCCTACCACCGACGCCGCCGCCCGTCCGGGGGTCGTCCGGAGCCCCCGTCGGGCCGGCCGGAGCCCCTGTCGGACCGGACGAAACCCCTGCCGGACGCGCCGGTACCCCGGCCGGTCCCGCCTGAACCGTCGTCACCGTGCACCTCCCAGCGGCAGCGTGGCCAGCATGCCGGGCAACTGCTCGCGGTCGAGGCGAGCGAGTCCGGCCCCGCCGTCCCGCGCCGCCGTCTCCAACGCCCTGCGTGCGGCGACGAGTTCGTCGTCACTGCGCCCGGTCACCCGGAGATGCCCGCACAGCGACACCTCCTGCCGCTCACCGCGAGCGAGAGTGAAGCTGAACGTGGTGGCCAGCGCCGGTATCGCCGTGACCCGGGCGACGAAGGAGGGCAGCGACTGGTGACCCACACCGTCGAGTTGGGGCCAACGGCGCACCCAGTACGTCGTATGCCGCCGGTTGTCGCACCGCCAACTGCGCCCGGACTCGGCCGTCCTGCGCTCCCGCGCCTCACTCCGCCCCGCCTCCGCCGTCACCAGCGGATTGGCGCAGGCCGACGTGGCCAGCGCGGAGATCAGCTCCTCCTCGTCCAGCACCCTGGCCCGGAACCCGGCACCGGTCAGCCGGCTCGCGAGGTGATCGGCGACCCGTACGACACACTTCTGCGCCCCCACCAGCCCGCCCCCGCGCGCGGCCACCGCCTCGGCACTCACCTCGGGATCGAGCTTGAGCGCGATCCACGTGATCCGCACGGCCGGCGCCCCGGTCTGCTCCTGCAACGGCTGGTAGTTGGCGACGGCCACGGACTGCTGCGGCAGATGCAACGCGGGCGCCGGCTGCGTGTGCAACACCACCTGCGCCGACTCCAGCCGTATCCCGTCCACCTCCAACGCGTCCCGCACCACCGCGAGCGGCAGCGGCTGCCGGCTCCGCTCGGCCCGGAGCGCCGTCGCATCGGCCTCCACCTGCAGCACGGCGGTCACGAACGTCCCGTCCCCGACCACCCCCACAGGCCGCCGGTCCCGCCCCCCGTACGAATACGTCCGCAACGCGGGCTCACACTCCAGCGCGGGCACGAGCGCCGGCTCGGTCCCGGCCGGTATCACCATCCCCTCCGCCCGCCGCTGACGCCCCTTCAACTCACGGGCAGTCGCCAGCCACTCGGGCAGGGAACGCCCACGACGACGGACGAAGGCCAGCAACAACAGGCCCGCCGACACCAGAGCTGTCGGCGGTACTGCCATGGGGCCGACGGCCCAGCCCACGACCAGCAGCGCCGCGGCCAGCTCCACGAGCACCAGCCGTTGCAGCCGGAACGAGCCACCTTGTCCCGAACGCGTCCTGAACCGAGGGGTGTTCGTCTCGCCGTCCGGTGCCCGCCCTCCGGCCGACCGGCCACCGGAGCCCTGCGCGGGCGCAGGGGCGCCCCCGGCCCTCGCTCGACCGCGCGAGCGCGACCGCGTACCGGCAGCCATCACCGCATCCCCCGTTCGCTCATAACTCACTGGTCCGGGCACCGCACTTGGGCCTCCGGAAGGCCCCGGTACCCTACCCGCTCCACCAGGTTCCCCCCGCACCATGCATAGTAGGGGGCCGGTCTGACATCGCAGCGCGGGACGGGTCCCCGCCGGTGCGACAACGGGGAGAAGCAGGCAGTTATGGCATCACGGCGGGACGAACTCAACGCTTACACGTTCGCGAAGAGGCGCACCCTCGCGGCCTTCCTGCAGCCGGCGCCGTCAGGTTCTGAAGAGGGAGCTCCCAAACCGCTGCGCGCGATCGTGCCGAGTCTGGTCGCCGGCGCGCTCACACTGGCCGCGTTCGGCGCCTGGGGCATGTTCCAGCCCACCGCGCCCGCCGGCTGGGACAAGCCCGGTACGCACGTGATCGTCGGCAAGCAGTCGACCACGCGCTACGTCGTCCTCAAGACGGGCCGGACCACTCGACTCCATCCCGTGCTCAACCTGGCCTCCGCGCGCCTGCTCATGAACGACGCCGACTACGAGGTGATCCAGGTCAGCGACAAGGTCCTGGACTCCGGCAAACTGCCGCGCGGCCCCATCCTCGGCATCCCCTACGCCCCCGACCGGCTTCCGTCGGCCGACGAGGCGGGTGCGGCCAAGCGGTGGGCCGTGTGCGAACAGCCCGGCGGCAAGGGCGAAACCGTCCAGCAGGCAACCTTCGTCCTGGCCCGGCGGGACCTGGGCAAGACGGACGACGCCCATCGTCTCGGCGCCGGCGACGTCCTCTACGTCAAGACCCGCACCGGCGACCGCTATCTCGTCGACGCGGACGGGACGTCGTACGCCGTCACGGGGCCGGAGTCCGGCACGCTCACGAACGCCCTCGTGGGCAGCCGTAAGCCGCAGCTCGTCACGAAGGAATGGCTCGCCACGCTCCACAAGGGCGACCCGATCAGCTTCCCCCGGCTCCCCGCCGGCGTCGGCGAGCCCGCACACGTGCCGGGCCAGTTGTCGGCCGACGAGAACAAGGTCGGCACGGTCCTGAAGACCAAGACCGGTGAAGGCACCAAGTACTACGTCGTCCTGCCCGGCAAGGTGCAGCCCGTCAGCGAGTTCACCGCCTGGCTTCTGATCGCCTCGCCCCAGACCGCCCGCCTGAACATGAACGGCCAGGCGCGCACGGTCGGACTGCAGGACTTCACCGCCGACCCCCAGCCCTTCGCCGGTCAGGCCGCCAACTGGCCGCTCCACCAGACCCGGCAGGTGAACTCGGTTTCCGCTTCAGGCCGGGACACCGTGTGCGGCGTGCTGCGCCACGTCGACGCGGACAACAGCACGACGATCAGCACCTGGGCCGGCACCGACTACCCGGCCGAGATCACCGCGGACGGCACCAGCACGTACGTGACCCCCGGAACCGGCCTGCTCTACACCCAGATCCAGGGCACGGAGACCGGCGCGGGAGGGCTGTTCCTGGTCACCGACACCGGTCTGCGGTACGCCGTCCAGGCCAACGGCGACAGCGACAGCCGCAAGTCGGACATCGGCGCCCACGGCAAGAAGCCCGCAGACGGAACACCCGAGCCCAGCGAAGCTCAGGTCAAGCTCGGCTACCAGAACGTGCGGCCCGCCAGGGTGCCCGTCGTCTGGTCGGAGTTCCTCGCCAAGGGCCCGCGGCTCGACACCAACAGTGCCCGGCAGCCGCAGGGCTCGTGACCTGCTCACCTCGGACATGACGAACAGGAGCGCCGCGCGCGTGCTGCCGACGAAGGCAACCCTGCTGACCGCCGCCGTACTGCTCACCAGCCTCGGCACCGCCCCGCCCACCGCCAGCCTACGGCTGGACGGAAGCGGCGAATGCACCTTTCCCGCCAAGCAGATCAAAGGGACCCCCTGGTCGCTGCAGCGGGTCCTGCTCGACGAGCTGTGGCAGGGCACGGACAAGGGCCAGGGCGTCCGTGTGGCGGTCATCGACACGGGCGTCGACGACAAGAACCCGCAGCTCAAGCCCGTTGTCGACAAGGCGGCCGGTCGTGACTACCTCACCAAGGGCAAAGGCGGCGATCCCACGAACGACCAGGTGGGCCACGGCACCAAGGTCGCGGGAATCATCGCGGCCCGCCCCCGGAAGGGCACGGGTTTCGTCGGCCTCGCCCCCAACGCCACCATCATTCCCATCCGGCAGAACGACGCCGACAACAGCGGCGACTCGGACACCATGGCCCAGGCGATCACCTACGCGGTCTCCCGGGGAGCCGACGTCATCAACATTTCCCAGGACACCACCAAACCGCTGTCCAGGACGTCCGCGCTGGCCGAGGCCGTACGGAAGGCGATCAGCCGGAACGTCGTCGTGGTCGCCTCCGCCGGCAACGACGGCCTGGACGGCAAGACCAAGAACACCTACCCGGCCGCCTTCAAGGGCGTCCTCGCGGTGGCCTCCTCCGACCGCAACAACGAACGAGCCGCCTTCTCCCAGGCAGGAACCTTCGTCGACGTGGCGGCGCCCGGCGTGGACATCGTCTCCACCGTCCCCGGCGGCGGCCAGTGCACGGACAACGGCACCAGTTTCTCCGCCCCGTTCGTCGCGGGCGTCGCCGCCCTTCTCAAGGAGAAGCACCCCCACTGGACCACGGCACAGATCGTCACCCAGATCGAGCAGACCGCCGAGCGGCCCGTCAACGGCCACGACGACTACGTCGGCTGGGGCGTCGTCGACCCGGTCCGCGCCGTCCAGGAGTCGGACCTCGCCGACCCGCCGTTTTCCCCGACACCCGACCCCGGGCTCTCCAAGGCGCCTGCGCCGGACGTGGCCCCGTTCTCGCTCGCGGAGACACCGCACGAGCGCAACGAGCGGTACGCCGCCTACACGCTCGGCATCACCATCGTCCTGGTCGCCGTCATCACGGGCACCGCCGTCGTTCTGCGTGACCTGCGCCGTCGCCACCGAAAGGACCTCTCAGCGTGAGCTTCGGTCCGCCTCCGTCGATCTACACCGAATCCGCCCGGACCGCGGAGCACACACGCACGAGGCGCCGTCGGCTGGCTCTCGGCGGCAGCGTCACGGCCGCTCTGCTGGCCCTCTGCCTGGGTGGAACCACGCTGTGGTTCGCCGACCACGGCGACGACGCGCACAGCCCGGCCACGAAGGCGGACCACCAGCTCCCGGACGCCGTACGGGACACGCTGGAGCGGCCACCCGTCTCGCCCGAGGGCCAGCTGGTGGCCGAGCACCAGGAGGGGAAGCTTTCCAAATGGCCGCGCTACGCGCCCGGACTCTGGGCCACGCGCAAGACCGTCGCGCAGGGGATAGGCGACCGGGTCGACGGCTATGAGATCAAACCCGACAACGAGAAGAGGGCCTGGACGCTCCGGCTGCCCGGGAACATCTGCGCCACCACCGGCGAGGTCACCGCCGACGGCCGCGCGGCGGTGATGGCCGAGTCCGCGCCCGCCAAAGGCTCATCCGCCGGCGGTGGCGGAGCCTGTGACGAACTGGTGTTCTTCGACATCGACACCGGCAAGCGGCTCTGGCAGAACAAGCTGCCCGCAGCGGACTTCGCCGCGAGGACCAACACCAACCTCGCTCTCACCGAGGGCGTCGTGGCTGTCGCCTGGGGGCAGGGTTCGGCGGCGTACGACATGGGCAGCGGCCGACGCCTGTGGAACACGACCACCACGTCGCAGTGCCACGACATGGGCTACGCGGGTGGCCGGGCCCTGCTCGCCCTCGTCAACTGCGGCGACCCCAGACAACCCAGGTACCGGGTGGAGAAACTGGACGCGCGGACCGGCAAGGCCCGGTGGACCTACAGGCTGGCGAGCGGTGTCCAGGCCGTGTATCTGCCCTCCTCCGACCCGCCCGTCCTCGCCGTCGCGGCCGGCGACACCGAGGTGACCGATCTGATCACGCTCGACGGGAAGAACGGCACCCGCATGGCCACCATCTCGATGAACGGCTACGACCCGGAGTGCGATCCAGTCGACTTCGGTGCACCGTACTTCGGCATGGTGACCCGGTGCGACACGCTGGTTGTCGGGCCCCATCTCATCTTCGTGACGAGCCAGGAGAACATCGCGAACGGCCAGCCCATCGACTGGATCGTCGCCTTCGACCCCCGAACCGGCCACTCCGTCGCCAAATTCGAAGGCCGGGAACTGCAGAAGGTCATCCCGATTCGCACCAGCGGCGACAACCTGATCCTCTACCGTGCCGAAGGCTTCGCCAACCCCGCCGCGGTGGTGAGCTGGAACCCTCGCACGGACAAGGAGACGCCGTACCTCCTCTTCGAGGTCCCGGGCACCGGGGACTGGCGACCGAGCAACCCGGGCGAAACACGCATCGTCTACGAGCAGGGGCACATCTTCTTCTCCCAGCGCACGCTCAGGGCGGACGACGAGTCTCCCAAGGACCCGGTGTCCTCCCTGTTCGGCATCGGTAGCGCCGGGTTGAAGCACTGAGGCAGGGGCGAGGGCGGCACGCATGCGTACCGCCCTCGCCACAGATCGGCCCCCCTACGCGGCTCCCTCTTCCCCCGCAGGCGAAGTCCCGCCGTTGTGCGGCACCGGCTCGAGATCGAACTCGCCGTCCCGCGCACCGAGCACGAAGGCCCGCCACTCCGCCTCCGTGTAGCGCAGCACGGTCTGCGGGTCGAGCGACGACCGCATGGCTACGGCACCCTCGGGCAGGTAGGCGATCTCGACCCGCTCCTCGTGCTCCTCGGTGCCAGGGGCGCAGTGCCACTCGACGTCAGAGATGTCGAGGGCGTACAGCTCGTCCCGCTCGCGCTCTTTACGCGCCTTGATTTCCTCAGCCGTCTCGGCCATGCCGCAGCGACCCCTTCCTGGTGTGCGAACGCTGTGCCGCTCACAGTACGTGTCACCGTACTGGCACACAGAACTCCCCTGGCGGGCCTTTGCAGTTGGAAGGACCATGTCGAGTGACTAGAGTGGCTGCGTGTACCACGTTCGTGGTACCGCACGGGGGCGGTGCGACGCTGCGGCTATGCGTAGCGCGCAAGCACAGCAGGTCTTGCCCGCCAGGAGAGCCGGGACATGAGCCCGGGTGGACCCGTCGCGGTGGTGAAAGTCACCGCCGCTTCCAAGAAGAGGGCGAGAGAACGCATGGCGCAGGGGCAGGCGCACAGCAAGCATGAGCTAACGAAGCTTGCGAACGACATCCGCGACTTCCACACTCAGGTGAGCGAGCGCGTGACGTCGCTGAATCGAGTCGTGGACATGGTCCAGGCCGGCTGGAAGGGCGCCGCGGGCAAGGAGTTCGACACGGTCCAGCAGGGCGTGAACAAGAACCTCAAGAAACTGCAGGACGACCTTGTCGATCTCGAAGAAGCAATGAGGGCGAGCATCGGCGGTTTCACGGACCAGGAGCAGGAGCGCATCGCTCATATCCGGAAGGTGGACAACTCTTACGAGGTCAAGAGCCGCATCACTGACCTTGCCTGAGCCCGACCATCTACGAGGGAGATTCGCACCATGAGCTTCGACGCCGACCGCACAGCAGTCAACTACGACACCGTCACCCAGGCCGCGAGCGATGTCCGCAGCACAGCCAAGAGCCTGGCAGAACAGCTTGAGATCCTCATGCGTCGAGTCAAGGCGGTTGCCGAGACGTGGGAGGGCGAGGCGAAGACCGCGTACGGCGAGATTCAGCGGGACAGCAGCGACCAGATGGACCAGATGAGCCACAAGCTCGCCCGCATCGCCCAGCTCCTCGACGAGTCGGTCATCGGCTACCAGGACACCGACAAGGGCAACGCGGCGCGGTTCAGGATGCTGATGGGCTGAGCCTCCGCAGCGACTGAGAGAGGGAGACGGCGCCGGACGCCGTCTCCTCTTCTCGTTTCAGCTGGCGTCCAGTTCGTGACTCAGACCCGCACTCTCAGAGCACGACAACTGCTTCGCAAGCTTGTATGACGCTTCGTTCAGCAATTCCATGTTGCCCTTGTACGACACTTTCCCCCGGCTCGCCGGGGCGTACCAGAAGTCTGTCTGGACCACCCGGGCCGGCGGCCTGTCAGCAGGAGCATTCGAAGGCTGGCAGGTGAAGTACAGTCGCGCACCCAGAGTAGTGGCCCAGGCACGCAGGCCCACCTTGAAGTAGACGTTCCCATGGAGAAGCTTGTTCGGTGCCGGTGGGAGCGTGGACAGCACCTTGAATGAGAACCCGATCCGCTGCTCGTTACGCACGTTCTCGGGCTCGATGGTGCAGAGGTCATACCGCTTCTGGGCAGGCGGCCCTGTAAATTCCTTCGAAACGTTCTCCGGCATGTCGAATTTCCCCGTCGAGGGGCTGCTCGAGAACTCTTTTGTTGCTGCGATCGTCTCCAGAGTGTGGGCCCCTGTGTCGGACAGGCCACCGCACACTTCGCGAGCAGACTGGAAATCGTCGCCTTGATGATCCATCCCCCCGGAGCATCCGGTAGTGAGGGCAATACCGACTACGGCCATGCACCATGCTGATTTCATCGGATGTGCGCTACGATTCTGAGGCATCGAATCAGTCCGTATCTGTCAGGTCGCTCTCACTGACTCCGGAAGTATAGCCTTGCTCCATGACCCTTTTGGTTTGGTGGTACCAAGAAGTGTCCTTGAGCTCCGGGTGAGCTGCCAGATATGCAGAGAGCGGGCTCGTATTCGCCTCAGATGATCGGCCAGCGTCCGCGTCGACCAGTGCGAGAGACCGGAATCCGCCGGCGGGGACATCCTCGTCAAAGCGATCACCCGAGCCCGCACCTGCGGCGGCACCTGGGTACGCGGCCCGCCGCGGCGCTTCTCCTCCAAACCGGCCAGACCCCGCTCGGCATAACGGGCCTTGCAACGGTCCACCGTCAGCGGCGCCACACCGGCGAGTTCGGCAATGTCCTTGCGCCGCCGCCCCTCACCGGACCACAACACGATCCGAGCACGAAGCGCCACATCCGCCGGAACATCCCGCGCCCCGGCCAACTCCCGCAGTTCTGCCATCTGTTCAGAGGAGAGATCCATACCTGACTCAACGATCACAGAATCCTCAGGTTCCTTGAACAGCATCACGAGACACTAGTAGCTCTCTTGGACGGGCATCCCGAATTTGTCCGGCAGGCCTGCATCGTTTGCGCAGACCAGCGTCTTGACCAGGGCGAGGCTGGCTGAGTACATCACGACGAGGTTGTTCCTTTGTGCCTCGGTGGGGGCTCCGTCCGGTGTATAACGATTATTGACCTCACCACGAAGTATGAACGTTTGCCGGTCGCTGTCGCTCTCGAACTTGGTACTGGAGCACTTCAAATAAATTACAGCCCGCTGGGCGCTTGTCAGTGCAAGTGAACCCAGTCGATATGGGGTGAATTTGGAGGCTACGTCGTGACTCTGTGGAACGTCCTGTGAAAGAGAAAAGGAGATGGTGAGGTCACTGAGATCTTTCTTGGATCCATAGATCCAGCAGAGCCCCGACCTTTGAGTGCCGGTGACACCATGAGTTCGATACTCGGCAATAATTCTTCTGGCAGTTCCGGCGGTGCCACCCTTTATGGTGGAAGTGGTGAATGACTGGGAGCCGACAAGCCGCTGAGCAGCGATCAAGGCCGCGCTGTTCAGAGCTCCACCACAGTTAGTATCTGCGGCTTGTTCCACGGAGGAGGGCGTATCTCTCCGGCTACCGGAATGGCAAGCGGAAACCCCGGCGATGACCAGCAGTGCAGCGGCTACGCGACTGACCGTGGTGTGTGTAGAATCCATTTGGTGTTCCCCTTAATCGCCAGTTTGCGGAAGAACGCCCTGTTGATTCTCGCGGTCCGTTCCCTTGCCGTAGCCGGCAACCATGTCGGTCTCCAAGTTTTGGGCGAAGTTACTGGTGTCCGGGTCGATGCGATGATGTTTCAGGAAGTGATCCATAGGATACTGTGCATTGGATTCGCCGACCGTGAAGATTGCCCGACGCTGCTTTTGGATATCATCGCCACTGTCCTGCTGGTCGGATTCGCCCCAGTCGCCGATAAAATTGCCGATCGTCTGTTGCGCGAGCGCCTTTCCCTGGTCCACCGCAAGAGGGATCAAGGTAGCAGCTACACCAGCAGCGGCTGCCGGCGGGAGGAAGGCCGCGCCTGTAGCGATGCCGACCCCGGCGCCGAACGTCCACCAGGCCGTCCGCTTGGCCAGGGCGTCGTTGTATTCCTGGTCCTTCTCCTTGCCCTCCGCCTCGACCTGGTCGGCCCGAGCTTGGTCCAGCATTCCCTGGACTTCGGAGCCGGTCCGCAAGGCCTCGCGGACGCGTGGTTCGTGGATGTGACCGCTGGAGTCGACCTGAGCTTCCATCGCAGTGCCCGTGTATACGCGTTCCGCGGTGGCGACTTCGGCGTAAGCGTCCGGATGCTGACCAAGTGAACTGAGAAATTTACGCGCCCCAGCCATACCGAACTCAGCATGACCGTGCGCATGGTGGCCGGGTGCGAACATGCTGTCCGCCCGGTTCTCGTTCAGTGCCCAGTTCACGTCGTCCACATAGCCCGCGGTCATGCGACCCAGGCTCCCGGACAATGCCTCTTCCTTTTTCAAGAGTTTGGGATCACCATACGCGTCCACAACCTTCTCCATGACTTTCGCGCTGTCGTCGGTGCGCAAAAGTTGAGGTTTTGGGTCGTCGTAGGAATGGCCCAATGTAGCGGATTCCAATGCGTGGCCCAAGCTTTCATAACCGTACTTATCGGTAGGGCCGCTGCTTGAGACGTCTTTAATCCAGTCCCGGTCCTGAGTGACATACTTGAATGCATCGACGTATTTATGGTCCTGTGTGTTGTCCGGCGTTAGGTCGATCTTGCTGTTGAAGAATTCTGTTGAAGCCCTGGAGTTATGGCCGAGTGCCTCCATGAAGCCGGTCACCGGATCCGAGCCCACGCCCTTTCCGTTCCAGTTCAACTTCGGCGCCGTGCCCATGGATGTCGAGTTCCAGCCTTGCTCCGGTTTGATAACTCCGTCATGGGTCAGTCGACGTTCCGTGGCGAAGACTGCATGTCCGTAATCGCGCAGAAATTTCGAATCATAGGAACCGTCTCGCATCAGATTGCTCATGATCTGAAAGCCGTAAGCAGATGTTCCAATTGTGCGTACGGGATCATCGCCCGATTTGATCACGCTGGCTTTCCATTTGTCCATGTCCGGACTGTCGGAATGTGACGCGCTGGCCAGCGTGAGACTCCAGTTCTTCTGCAGTTCGGAGATCTGCTTCGAGTGATCGATGCCCAGCCGAGAGCCATCGCTGGGATCGCCCATGTCGGCCCAATACTTGAGCGTACCCTTGACGCCGACGTCGATGGCGAATCGTTCTGCAAAGTACTGGTCGCCCTTGTTGTCTTTAAGGTACTTGTTCAGGCGGCCGATCTCCTCGGGGGTTGCGTCATCCCCCTTTGCGACGATCTTGGCGGCTGCCTGCGCGTCTTGCTCATCTTGAACTCGACGGGCTTGCTTGAGTGAGCCGGAGAAGTTGTGTGCATCCCTGTCGGCAAGTGTGGTGAGTGCTCGGGATGCGGTTTCGTCTGCGTCGGTCGCTTGGTCAAGAGCGGACTGTACGTCAGCACGGACTTTATTGAAGTCTGCTTCCTTGGGGTCTGGCCCGTCGTAATTCTTACCGCGACGATCAGGATGGACCAGATAACTGACAGCCCCGTTGGAGTCGATGCGAATTCCTTTGGACGGCGCGGCATCTACCGTGTCGGTGAGTCTTTTCTTGGCCGATTTGAACTCGGACAGGGCGTCCCGAAGGATATTGTGGATGCTCTCGGATTCCTTGACCGCGTCGCCAAATTCTTTCGCGCTTTTCTTAACGAAAGGCAGGGTGATGCCGGCGTTCTCTCCCTTCCAGTCGGCCTTCTCGGCCTTCCGCTGCATCCCGTTCTCGGCCTGCTCCTGAAGGCTTGTCAGCTTCTTGACCGTCTCAGACCAGTCATCGACGGCATGTTGTAGGCTCCCCAGCCGAGCGTTGAGAAGGTGTTCGAAACTCACCATGCTGAATACCTCACTTGAAGTGCTTGTCGATGTCTTCGACGGAGAGGTTGGTCACGAGGAATTCTTCATGGTTCTGATGGGTGATGACCGTGTCCTCTAGGTGGTTGTGGATGTGGGCGCACGCACTGAGTAGCGCTTCGGCCTGCGACCGCCACGTATCCCACGCGGAATAGAGGGCGAAGCCTGTCTTGAAACCATCATTGGTCAGATCAGTCGAGGCCGTGTTTGTTGTGGCACCGGCGTAGAACGCGTCGGTCTCCAGGTGGTGATACAACTTCTGAGCCTCGTTGCCCACCGCTTTCAAATCGGGCGACGTCACTGTGTAGTCCGAACTACTGTCCCCGCCTCCGCTGGCGGCAAGCTGATTCAACTGCATACTGCTGTGCTGGCGAGCCGTAGCAGTGGTTCGGGCCTGCCCCCACAACTCATCGAACGATGACATGGCTGTCCCCTCGGCCGGCACCGGCAAGTGATCGAATACCTGTTTGTGATCTCATGAGCATGGCCCCGGGCCGTGCGGTGCGTTGTCTGCAGGCGATGGGCCGCCTGCGTGCCCCTGAGAGGGTGTCTGCGGCGGTTGAGGGTATGGGGGGTATGCGGGTGGTGCGGCCGAGCTCGAAGTCGTCCGGCGACGGCGTGCACGAAGGGCCGAGACCCCGGCGGCGGATCCAAGAACCGCGGCGGCGGCGACACCGAGGTAGATCCAAAGGGTTCTGGACCCGCTTCCGCTCGTAACGGAGGCCGTGCCTCGCGGTTGGTCGTCCTTCTCGTCAGCCCCAGCGGCTTGGGTCGGCGTGGATGCCTTGGGCGAGGGAGCCGCGGATGCCGCAGCCGCCAGGTCAGGCAGTGGGTACTCGTCTGCGGGACCGGGGTCGCCCGGGTTCTTGAGAGCGGCCCGGGGCCGCACGCCGCCGTACCCGACGTAGTCGCTCCTCTTCTCGCCCCTGGTCGGTTTGCTGGCCGTGTTCAGCATGACCCGGAGGACCTGGTTGTTGGTCCAGTCGGGGTGTTTGGCCCAGATGAGCGCCGCCGACGCGGAGGCGAGGGCGGTTGCGCCGCTAGTACCCTGCGACTTGCAGATTTCCGTGCCGCCGAGGCAGGCGTGAACCAGGTCCACACCGGGTGCCACCAGGTCAACCTGATTTCCGTGTTGAGAGAACGGGGCAACGTGGGCGTCCTCGTCCGCCGCACCTACACCGACGACCCCCGGGGTGGCCGCCGGGTATTCAGGCCAGTTGGCCTTGTCACCGCTGTTCCCCACACCCGCGAAGATCAACTTTCCCTTCGTTAGTGCGTACCGGACCGCGGCAGCAAGTTGTGGGGTACTGACGTTCGTCCGGCCAGGGGAGTCAGGGGCTCCCATCGAAACGTTGATGATCTGGGCCTCCGAGTCGGCGGCGTACCGGATGGCCTGTGTCAACACCCTGGAATACTGAGCGCCTGCGTCCACTTGACCAAAATCCTCAGTGGAATATCGCATTCGGATGGGGAGGATCTTGACTCCGGGTGCCAGACCATACGATCCGTTCACGGTGCCCCGCGCGCCAGTGGCGGCGATCAGTGCGGCCATGTCCGTGCCGTGGCCGGCGATATCCGTATGCTCATCACCGCGCTGGTTGGAATAGTCCTTTCCGTCAAGCACCTGACCTCTGAGGTCAGTCAGAGAATCGTCGACTCCTGAGTCGATCACGGCCACCGTGATGCCGCGGCCGGTGCTGCTCTTCCACATCTCGTCTGCGTGCATGGCATCGAGATGCCACTGCCGGGAGCGGACTGTGTCTGCGTGTGCGGGAGTGGTAGCAACGCCAACGAGCAACAGGCCGAGAAGAACCGATGCCGCGGACTGGGGCGCCCGCGCCCTCATGTCTCTCGTACGCACTTGCTTTCCTGTGGTCATTGGCTTGGTCTCAATCGATAACTCGAGGAAGTGTTCGGCGGCTTTCTCCCGTCCAGGTCTCGTCATCCTCAATGAGGTAGTCGGGGCGCTGGCCCTCTTGTCGCTGAGCGTTCCGAGTACCCGAGGGCCGACTACCCGGGGCGCCTGTTCGTCCGATGGCCGTGCCTCGTTCTGCTTCAGAGGAATCGGTCGGCGGACGGACGAGCCCAGACCCACCCGGAGTGAAGGGACGTCCGCTGTTGCGGCCAGGCTGACCAGGCCGGCCCCCGAGGACTCCACCTGACTCCGACGCAAGGCGACGGCCACCGATGGCGGTGCTCCCCGGTCGGGCAGCACCGCCTGCTGGCGCGCCCGGCGACATGCCCCTCCCCATTGGCATACGGCCTTGAGCGTTCTCCTTTCCGATGACCGTGCCACGAGGAATCCCGTTGCTCATGCGCCCGCCACTCGTGACGGGACGCCCCCCGACGATTCCAGTCTCGCGGGGCGGCCCTGGCGTGCTTCCGGTCGGCCTCCCTGCTGTCGGTATCTGCGGAACGCGGCCGGGGGCGGGCATACCGGTTGGCGGGGTCGAGGTGAATTGGCGCTCGCCGTTGCTGAATGTCGGTGGCATGGCCATTGGCTGATTGGCCGATGGCGGGTCGCTGTGCGGCATGCCAGTGGGCGCGACAGTGGGTGAGATCTGAGGCGGCGAGGCTCGCGGTAGCGTGTCGGCGCTGTCGATGTCGAGTGAGACGGGCTGTGAATGCCGGACAGCATGACTGCTTTGCTCCGATGGAGCCCACATGACAGGGGCCGGAGACACTGGGTGGGCGGAACGTGTCCGTGTGCCGGATTGGTCTGCTCGTGTCAAAGTGTCCGGGTTCCTGATGTTCCCGTACGAGCTACCGCTCGCCATGTGGTCCTTGCCGTCGCGTAGCCACCAGTTGTTGTCCCCTGTTCGACCCGCCGGAGGAGAAAACGTGGGCGGCGGCACACTGTTCACTTCCTGGGCCGAGAATTCGTACGTCTGCGCCAGCTTCCGCATCTGCTGGATGGCCTCGCCCCGAGCCGCGTCGATGCGTTGCTGGGCCGACGAGGCGTCGGTTCTGGCCGTCTGGGCCAGTTTCTGGGCGTCGGGGTCATTGTGGGCGCCCGGTTCCTTGGCCGCCGCGATGGTGGCGTGGGCGTTGGACAGGTCCTTCTTGGCCTGAGTCGTCTCCGACGTGTCCGGCATGGCCGCCTTCGCCTCGGAGATGGCCTGCGACACCGTTCCCATCCAGCGGGACGCGACCTCGGCGTACTGGCCGAGGCGCAGGGTGGCGCCGGCCGTCTGACCGCCCCAGTCCCGGAACGCGTCGCCCCCCTCGCCCTGCCACTCGAGGTCCTTGACGTGTTTCATGAGGTCGTCGCCGATCTTGGAGATCGTCGACGCGGCCTTGGAGAGCTTGGTGGAGAGGTGCGACGCACCGGACGTACTCGCGGATTCGAGCATGGCAGCGAGCTGCTCATGCGTCATCGACTCGAAATCGGTGCGGGCGAGCTGCGGCTCAGGCCTCTTCGGATGTCCGCCCATCACCAGTCCCTCGTTCCCTCGGAGCCGGACGTGGTCGGCTCGGTCGGCTGCTGGGCGTAGGGATCCCGGTCTGCGTCGTAGTACCTCTCCGCCTCCGCGTTGATCTCCTTCATCCGTGCCTTGATGTCGTCGTCGAGGTTCTGGTAGCCCACCCGCGACGCGTGTACCGCCAGCCCCATGCCTTCGATCTGGGCACCCAGCGCCTTGGAGAGGTTCTCCAACTCGTCGTGGACGAGGGTGTACGAGTCGTAGAGGTACTGTGCTTCCTTGAAATCGGAGGAGCCCAGTTGGGCACGGGTCAGCCGGTCCTGGCCCACCTTGCCGGGCGCCGCCTCCGACGTGTCCAGCGCGATGAGCAGTTCGTCGACGCGCTTCTTGAAGCTCTTCATGGCGCTGTGCTGGATGTCCAGCGCCTTCTGAGGGTTCACATCGGACAGGTTGTCGAAGGACTTGCCCGTGTCCGGTACGCCCCTCCCGCCGCCCCCGCTGGCACTCACCTCGGACGCCTCCCCGTTCCCCGTTGTCCCCGTTGTCCCCGTTGGCTCCGTTCATCGAACGGAGGACAGAACCGATCGATCATTTTAATGCTGTTGCGGCAGCAACCCCACCTGAATCAGCGACGATCCGCGCTTGCGGGACACGAACACGCCACGTCCAGGTGGCATCGGTCGGGCCCGGACGTTGCCCAGGATGTCGCCTTCGCTCGGATCACCGGACAGGACCACACCCTGGGCCCCCAGCTCCTTCACACGCTGCATGAACGACTCGTACATGGCCCGGGAGGCCCCGGCGGCGCTGCGGGCGATGATGAACTTGACGCCCACGTCGCGAGCGAACGGCAGGTGATCGACGAGCTGTCCGAGCGGGTTGCCGGAGCCGGCGGCCACCAGCTCGTAGTCATCGACGATGACGAACAACTGCGGGCCGCTCCACCAGCTGCGGTCACGCAGCTCCTGCGGGGTGATGTCCGGCTTCGGCGTCCGCATCTCCATGAACTGCCGTATCGCGTCCATGTGGACCTGCATCGCCGACGCCATCGGCGCGTACTCGAGAAGGTGCTCCTCCGACACCGTCTCCAGCATGCTGCGCCGGTAGTCACCGACGACGATGCGGGCCTCGGCCGGCGTGTACCGCTCCGCGATCTGCTTCGCGATGAGCCGCAGCAGGTTCGTCTTGCCCGACTCGCTCTCGCCGAAGACCAGGAAGAATGGATCGCTGTCGAGGTCGACGAAGACCGGTTCCAGGTTGGCCTCGTCAATGCCGATCGCGATGCCGTGCTGCGGGAACTCGAAGCCCTTGGGCAGCTGGTCCGCGGGCATCTTGCGGGGAAGGAGGCGGACCCCAGGGGCCGCGGGCCCCTGCCAGTTGGCCTTCACCGCTTGGACGAGCTGTGCCGTCGCATCGGACAGGTCGTCCCCCGAGGGCGACGAGTCGATGCGCGGCAGGGCCGTCATGAAGTGAAGCTTCTCCGGGACCTGGCCGCGGCCCGGCACGCCGGCCGGCACGTTCATGGCCACCTTGCGGTCGAACTCCGAGTCCATGACGTCGCCCAGGCGAAGCTCAAGGCGGCCCAGGATCTGGTCCTTCAGGGCTGCCCGGACCTCCATGTAGCGCGAGGCCGAGATCACGACGTGAACGCCGTAACCGAGACCGCGGCCCGCGATGTCGTTGACGATGCCCTCGAGGCCCTCGTAGTCCGTTTTGAAGTTGCCCCAGCCGTCGATGACCAGGAACACGTCGCCCCAGGCCTCGCCCGGCAGCTCGCCGGCCGCGCGGCGCCTGCGATACGTGGAGACGGAGTCGATTCCGTCGGCGCGGAAGAACTGTTCGCGGCGGCTGAGGATGCCCGCGACCTCCGCCACCGTCCGGCGGACGCGCTCGGGATCGAGGCGGGATGCCACGCCGCCCACATGGGGCAGGTCGGTCAGCGAACTCAGGCCGCCTCCGCCGAAGTCCAGGCAGTAGAACTGCGTCTCGTACGGAGAGTGCGTGAGCGCGAACGACGCGACCAGTGTGCGCAGGATCGTCGACTTACCGGACTGCGGGCCGCCCACGACCATCATGTGGCCGGCCGCACCGGAGAAGTCCCGGTACAACACCTCGCGCTTCTGCTCGAACGGCTTGTCGATGAGCCCCAGGGGCACGGTCAGGCCACCCGGGCGCGTGTACTCGGCCGACTGCAGGCCACGCTCGCTCGACACGGACAGAGGAGGCAGCAGTTGGTCGAGTGTGGGAGCCCGGTCCAGCGGCGGCAGCCAGACCTCGTGCGCGGGTACGCCCTGGCCCTCCAGACGCTGCACGACGACATCGAGCACCGTGTCGGCCAGGGCGTCGTCCTCCGGGCGGCCGGCCGGCGTCTGAGTCCGGGCCGGGTCGGGCGCCAGGTAGGCCACCGGCACGGGTGGCGCCGTGAAGAGCGCGGGCCGGCGCTCCATCGGCAGGCTGCCCTGCGGGGACTCCGGGCCGTCCGGACGGTACGTCCCCGACACGTACGCGGCCTTGAAACGCACCATCTCGTCCGTGCCGAACTTCAGATACCCGGAACCGGGAACGGACGGAAGGTGGTAGGCGTCCGGCACGCCGAGAGCCGCCCGGGACTCGGCCGCCGAGAAGGTCCGCAAACCGATCCGGTACGACAGATAGGTGTCCAGACCCCGCAGACGGCCCTCTTCCAACCGCTGGGACGCCAGCAGCAGATGCACGCCCAGGGAGCGGCCGATGCGGCCGATCTGGATGAACATGTCGATGAAATCGGGTTTCGCCGTGAGGAGTTCGCTGAACTCGTCGATCACCAGGACGAGGGAGGCGAGCGGTTCCAGGGGCGCGCCCGCGGCGCGCGCCTTCTCGTAGTCGTGCACGTTCGCGTAGTTGCCGGCGGCGCGCAGCAGTTCCTGACGGCGCTGCAGCTCGCCACGGATCGCATCGCCCATCCGGTCGACGAGGGTCAGATCGTCGGCCAGGTTCGTGATCACGGCGGCCACATGCGGCATGTGCGACATTCCGGCGAACGTCGCGCCGCCCTTGAAGTCGGCGAGGACGAAGTTCAGCGTCTCGGAGGAGTGGGTGACCGCGAGCCCCAGCACCAGGGTGCGCAGCAACTCCGATTTGCCGGAACCGGTCGCGCCCACGCACAGCCCGTGCGGTCCCATACCGTCCTGCGCGGCCTCCTTGAGGTCGAGCATCACGGGCTGGCCACCCTCGCCCACGCCGATCGGTACTCGGAGGCGCTCCGGTGTGGAACGCGGCCGCCACGTGCGCGTGACATCCACCGAGCCGGCGTCGCCGAGCCCCAGCAGCTCGGTGAAGTCCAGGTTCGCGAGCAGCGGCTCGTCGTCGTCGCCACCCCCTGTACGCAGTGGAGCGAGCTGGCGAGCCAGGGCCTCCGCGGCCGGCACGGTCAGCCCGTCGGGCACGCCCTCGTAGGCGACACCGCCACCGGAGTCCAGCCACAGCCGCTCCGGCCGCACCACGACCGACAGGTCGCCCCGCGGCTGGTCGAGATCCCCGGAGACCACCTCGACGATCGTCACTCCCTGGAGGCCCTCCGCGGCGGCGAACGCCGAGGTGGGCGGAACGATGCCGCCGTCGAGGACCACCAGGACGTGCGGCTGGTCCAGCAGGGGCTGGCCGTTTCGGCTGAACCGGGGCCGGCCGTCGAGGCGACCGGCGAGCAACTGCTCCAGCTCGCCCAGATCGTCCCCGAACAGGCGACGCGTACCCGTTCCGTCGAACTGCCCGGTCAGCTGACAGTGGGGCAGCCACTTGGTCCAGTCCCAGCGGGCCACGGCACTCGGTGCGGCGACCACGGCGACGACCAGGTCGTCGGGGGAGTGCAGAGTCGCTGCCTGGGCGACCAGGGCGCGCGCCGCGGACCGGGCACACTCCGGGTCGCCGGAGACCGTCACGTGGTAGAAGGCCCGCAACGACAGGGCCACCGGTAGCGCGTCCAACTGGCCGTGCACCGCGAGGAATCGCTGCATCGCGCCGGCGGACAGCGGCTCCAGCTCGTCCACGGGCGCCGTCTGCGGCGCCACCAGGGGAGTGGCCAGCTGCTGTGGCCCCAGGCCGATCCGTACCTGCCCGAAGTCCTCGTCCCCCATACGCCGCTCCCACACCCGGCTGCCCTCGGCGACCACCGACCACAGCTGCTCCGGGGCGGGGTGCAGATACAGCTGCGCGTCTCGCTGGCTCAGTGCGGTCCTGCGAACGGTGCGCCTCGTCTGCGCCAGATAGCGCAGGTAGTCACGGCGCACATCGGCCATTTGCCCCTGTGTACCCCGTCGGTAGCGGACGATCTGGGAGACCACCATCGCGGCTGTCGACATGAGCATCACGACGCCCATGATCCGCATGACCGGATGGGCGTTCGGCGACGCGAAGTAGAACACCACGGACGAGCCCATGCCGAGGGTGGGCAGGACCTGCATCAGCATGCCCTCCTGCTGCCCGCGCGGCAGCTCCCGAGGAGCCTCCAATCGCAGTTCGTCCGAGGACACTTCGGGCGGCAGCGCGCGAGGCGGGCGCTTGATGACGATATGGCTCACCGGAGCACCAATCCCCTTGGGCGGACGATCGGTTGAGCACCGGCACCCCCGTGGCGACGGTCGTCCTCCGCTGTTCGCGATCCTACTTGTCACCACTGACACCACCTGCCGGTAGGGTGACGCGCGCAGCGTGCGCATCCGCGAACAGGGGGTCAGTGAAGGTGAGTACGACCGCGGCGACGGGGTTCTGCAGAGTCACCGTCGTGGCACCCGACAGCCGGATCGACGTGGCGCTCCCGATGGACATGGCCGTCGCCGACATCTATCCGGAGATCCTCCGGCTGACCGGTCAGACGCAGCCGGTCGGCACTCCCACCGGGTATCACCTGGTGCGCCGCGACGGCCGGGTCCTCGACGGAGCGCGGACCCTCGCCGACGAACGCGTCCTCGACGGCGAGGTGCTCGGCCTGCGGCCCTTCGCCGAGTCCCTCCCGCCCGCCGTCTACGACGACGTGTCGGACGCCGTCGCCTCCGCGGTCGTACGGGACCGGCACCTGTGGAGCGACGATCTGCTGCGCATCGCCGGACTGGCGGGTGGCGCGCTGATGTTGCTGCTGTGCGGCTTCGTCCTTTGGTACGCCGATCCCCTCCGCCATGACATGCACGGTCTGCCGGGCATCATCGCCGGCGGCCTCGGTGTGCTGCTGACCGCGTTCGCCGGCGTACGCGCGCGGGTGTACGCCGACCGGGTCGCCGCCGTCGCCGTAGGACTCGGGGCGCTGCCCCTGCTGATGATCGCGGGTTCCGGGCTGGTCGCCCCCTCGGACGGACAGGGACCGGGAAAACTGCAGTTCATGCTGGGATGCGTGGCCGTACTCGTCGCCTCGGTGCTGCTCGTCGCGCTCACGCCCGGGGGCGATGCCCCCTTCGTGGCCGCCTGCTTCCTCGCGACGGCCGGCACCGTGGCCACTTTCGTGGCCATACTCTCCGAGGCCTCAGCGACCGCCGCCGCAGCGGTGTGCGCCCCGGCCGCCATCGGTCTGACCGCCTTCCTGCCCAGCCTCTCGGCGCGCTTCGCACGGCTGCCCATCGGCTACGCCTCGCCGCATTCGGCGAGCCAGCAGGACTTCGACCCCGACCCCACGCAAGGCGCGGACACCGATCCGCTCGACGCGGAGCGCGTCGCGGCGCAAGCCCGGCGGGGACACGAGATGCTGCTGGGCCTGGTGGCCGGCACGGCGGCCCTGGTGGTCGCCTCCGCCGCGGTCCTCGGTTTCTCGGACAACGTCTGGGGCCAGCTTCTGGCCCTCGCGACCGGTCTGGCCATGCTGATCCGCGCACGCCTGTTCCGCTACACGTCCCAGGTGGCCTGCGTGCTGGTCGCCGGCCTGGCGGCCGTCGCGCTGCTGCTGCTCGGTCTCGCTCTGAACCCGCCCGCGGACGCCGTCGTGGACATGGTCCTGCACCACGACCGGGGTGCGCTGGACCTGCGCACGGCGTGGCTCACGGCCTCGGTCGCCGCGGGCGCCCTGTTGATCACCGCGATCGGGCTGACCGTCCCGCGCAAGGGCCTGTCCCCCTTCTGGGGCCGCTTCCTGGACCTGGCCGAGGCGACGGTACTGCTCGCGCTGGTGCCGCTCTGCCTCGCTGCCCTCGGCGTTCTCAGCACCGTCCGCTCGCTGACCGGCTGACCTCCGCGTCGCTGGTCGTCCCCGGGCGGGCCGGGGGCCGGGCGGACGCGCCGCTGGTCCCTGGTACCCTGAGTGACGCCCGCATGTGTACGCGTCTCCGGATCCCTCTGGAGGCCGCGCCCAGCGCGGATCCCGCCTTCCGAGTCACGGAAGCTCCCGAGACGCAGACCGGGGGCACTCGGTGGGCACTCTCAAACCATGAGGAGTACGCGTGCCGCTCGACGCCGCTACGAAGAAGCAGATCATCTCCGAGTTCGGCCAGAAGGAAGGCGACACCGGCTCCCCCGAGGTCCAGGTCGCCATGCTGTCCCGTCGGATCTCCGACCTGACCGAGCACCTCAAGATCCACAAGCACGACCACCACTCCCGTCGTGGTCTGCTGATCCTGGTCGGTCAGCGCCGCCGGCTGCTGCAGTACCTGGCCAAGAAGGACATCCAGCGCTTCCGTACGCTGGTCGACCGCCTCGGCATCCGTCGCGGTGCGGCGGGCGCCAAGTAGGACGCCGTGAAGGGGGCGGTTCCCGGTGAAGATCCGGGGACCGCTCCCTTTGCCGTAGGCGGGGCCGTACGCCGAAACGTGCGGAGTGTCACCCACGCTTTGTAGTGTGGTAACGAAACACGCATGACGTAGAACCAGCACGAGAACGAGGAGAGGCGCACCACGCCGCCGCCGGTCCTCGGTAGTGGCCCCCGGGGGGAAGCGAGCCCCGGGTGCTTCGATCGAAGACCGGCCCGCACCGCACGGCGCGCTTCTCCGCCACCGTCCCCCTGCCACACGGGCAGCCGAGGGACGAAAGACGACAAAGTAACGGAGAAAACGCTAGTGGAGAACGAGACCCACTACGCCGAGGCCGTCATCGACAACGGCGCCTTCGGCACCCGCACCATCCGCTTCGAGACGGGCCGCCTGGCCAAGCAGGCCGCCGGCTCCGCCGTGGCGTACCTGGACGACGACACCATGGTGCTGTCGGCCACCACCGCCTCCAAGAACCCCAAGGACCAGCTCGACTTCTTCCCCCTGACGGTGGACGTCGAGGAGCGCATGTACGCGGCCGGGAAGATCCCCGGTTCCTTCTTCCGCCGCGAGGGCCGGCCCTCCGAGGACGCGATCCTCACCTGCCGTCTCATCGACCGCCCGCTGCGCCCGTCCTTCAAGAAGGGCCTGCGCAACGAGATCCAGGTCGTCTGCACGGTCATGGCCCTCAACCCCGACCACCTGTACGACGTCGTGGCGATCAACGCCGCGTCCGCGTCCACGCAGCTGGCCGGCCTGCCCTTCTCCGGCCCGATCGGCGGCGTCCGCGTCGCGCTGATCCGCGGCCAGTGGGTCGCGTTCCCGACCCACACCGAGCTTGAGGACGCCGTCTTCGACATGGTCGTCGCGGGCCGCACTCTGGAGGACGGCGACGTCGCGATCATGATGGTCGAGGCCGAGGCCACCGACAAGGCCATCAAGCTGGTCGAGGGCGGCTCCGACGCGCCGACCGAGGAGGTCGTCGCCGCCGGTCTGGACGCCGCGAAGCCCTTCATCAAGGTCCTCTGCAAGGCCCAGGCCGACCTCGCCGCCAAGGCCGCCAAGCCCACCGGCGAGTTCCCGATCTTCCTGGACTACCAGGACGACGTCCTGGAGGCGCTCACCGCCGCCGTCCGCCCCGAGCTGGCCCAGGCGCTCACCATCGCCGGCAAGCAGGAGCGCGAGGCCGAGCTGGACCGCGTCAAGGGTCTGGCCGCCGAGAAGCTCCTGCCGGAGTTCGAGGGCCGCGAGAAGGAGATCTCCGCCGCGTACCGCTCGCTGACCAAGACCCTGGTCCGTGAGCGCGTCATCAAGGAGAAGAAGCGCATCGACGGCCGCGGTGTCACCGACATCCGCACGCTGGCCGCCGAGGTCGAGGCCATCCCGCGCGTGCACGGCTCCGCGCTGTTCGAGCGTGGCGAGACCCAGATCCTGGGCGTCACCACCCTCAACATGCTCCGCATGGAGCAGCAGCTGGACACCCTCTCCCCGGTGACCCGCAAGCGCTACATGCACAACTACAACTTCCCGCCGTACTCCACCGGTGAGACCGGCCGCGTCGGCTCCCCGAAGCGCCGCGAGATCGGCCACGGCGCCCTCGCCGAGCGCGCGCTCGTGCCGGTGCTGCCCACGCGCGAGGAGTTCCCCTACGCGATCCGCCAGGTGTCCGAGGCCCTCGGCTCCAACGGTTCGACGTCCATGGGCTCGGTCTGCGCCTCCACCATGTCGCTGCTGAACGCCGGTGTGCCGCTGAAGGCCCCCGTCGCCGGTATCGCCATGGGCCTGATCTCCCAGGAGATCGAGGGCGAGACGCACTACGTCACCCTCACCGACATCCTCGGTGCGGAGGACGCCTTCGGCGACATGGACTTCAAGGTCGCCGGCACCAAGGAGTTCGTGACCGCCCTCCAGCTCGACACCAAGCTGGACGGCATCCCGGCCTCCGTCCTGGCCGCCGCCCTCAAGCAGGCCCGTGACGCCCGCCTCCACATCCTCGACGTGATGATGGAAGCGATCGACACGCCGGACGAGATGTCCCCGAACGCGCCGCGGATCATCACCGTGAAGATCCCGGTCGACAAGATCGGTGAGGTCATCGGCCCCAAGGGCAAGATGATCAACCAGATCCAGGAGGACACCGGCGCCGACATCACGATCGAGGACGACGGCACCATCTACATCGGCGCGGTCGACGGTCCCTCCGCCGAGGCGGCCCGCACCACGATCAACGGCATCGCCAACCCGACGATGCCCGAGGTCGGCGAGCGCTACCTGGGTACGGTCGTGAAGACGACCACCTTCGGCGCGTTCGTGTCCCTGCTGCCCGGCAAGGACGGTCTGCTGCACATCTCGCAGATCCGCAAGCTCGCCGGCGGCAAGCGCGTGGAGAACGTCGAGGACGTGCTCGGCGTGGGCCAGAAGGTCCAGGTCGAGATCGCCGAGATCGACTCCCGCGGCAAGCTCTCCCTGATCCCCGTGATCGAGGGCGAAGAGGGCGACGAGGACACGAAGGACGAAGCCGCCAAGTGACGTCCCGTGGCTTCAGGGCGACGGCCCGCACCTCTTCGGAGGCGCGGGCCGTCGCCCGTACCCAAACCCTGATCAAGGGCGAGAACGGCATCGGCACGGTCCGCCGTACGACGCTCCCCGGTGGCCTGCGTATCGTCACCGAGACGCTGCCCTCCGTGCGCTCGGCGACCTTCGGCATCTGGGCCCACGTCGGCTCGCGCGACGAGACCGCGGCCCTGAACGGCGCCACGCACTACCTGGAGCACCTGCTCTTCAAGGGCACCGCCAAGCGCAGCGCCCTGGACATCTCCGCCGCCCTCGACGCCGTCGGCGGCGAGATGAACGCGTTCACGGCGAAGGAGTACACGTGCTACTACGCGCGCGTGCTCGACACCGACCTGCCGCTCGCCATCGACGTCGTCTGCGACATGCTCACCGGCTCGCTGATCCGGGAGGAGGACGTCGACGTCGAACGCGGCGCGATCCTCGAAGAGATCGCGATGACCGAGGACGACCCCGGCGACTGCGTGCACGACCTGTTCGCGCACACCATGTTCGGTGACAACGCCCTCGGCCGCCCGGTCCTCGGCACGGTCGACACCGTCAACGCCCTCACCGCCGACCGCATCCGCCGCTTCTACAGGAAGCACTACGACCCCACCCACCTCGTCGTCGCCTGCGCCGGCAACATCGACCACGCCAAGGTCGTACGACAGGTCCGCGCGGCCTTCGAGAAGGCGGACGCCTTCCGCGGCGCCGACGCGAGCCCCATCGGCCCGCGCGAGGGCAGCCGTACGATCCGCACGGCCGGCAAGGTCGAGCTGCTCGGCCGCAAGACCGAGCAGGCGCACGTCGTCCTCGGCATGCCCGGCATCGCCCGCACCGACGAGCGCCGCTGGGCGATGGGCGTTCTCAACACCGCGCTCGGCGGCGGCATGTCCTCCCGCCTCTTCCAGGAGGTCCGGGAGAAGCGCGGCCTCGCCTACAGCGTGTACTCGTACACCTCGGGCTTCGCCGACTGCGGACTGTTCGGCGTGTACGCCGGCTGCCGCCCCAGCCAGGTGCACGACGTGCTGCGGATCTGCCGGGACGAACTCGCGCACGTCGCCGAGAACGGTCTGACCGACGAGGAGATGAGCCGCGCCGTCGGCCAGCTCCGGGGCTCCACCGTCCTGGGCCTGGAGGACACCGGCGCGCTGATGAACCGTATCGGCAAGAGCGAGCTGTGCTGGGGCGAGCAGATGTCCGTCGACGACATGCTGACCCGGATCGCCGCGGTCACCCCGGACGAGGTCCGCTCGGTCGCCCGCGACATCCTGGGACAGCGGCCCTCGCTGTCGGTCATCGGCCCGCTGAAGGACAAGCAGGCCGCACGGCTCGGCGACGCCGTCGCCTGAACCCCCTCCGGTAAGGAAGCAGGAACATGAGCAAGCTGCGCGTGGCGGTCCTCGGTGCCGGGGGCCGGATCGGATCCGAGGCCGTCAAGGCCGTCGAGGCCGCCGAGGACATGGAGCTGGTCGCCGCCCTCGGCCGGGGCGACAAGCTGGAGACCCTGGCGGAGACCGGCGCCCAGGTCGCCGTCGAGCTGACCACTCCCGCCTCCGTCATGGGCAACCTCGACTTCTGCGTGCGCCACGGCATCCACGCGGTCGTCGGTACGACGGGCTGGACCGAGAACCGTCTCGCGCAGCTCGGGGGCTGGCTCGCCCAGTCCCCGGAGACCGGTGTGCTCATCGCACCGAACTTCTCCATCGGCGCCGTCCTGACCATGAAGTTCGCCCAGATCGCCGCGCCGTACTTCGAGTCCGTCGAGGTCGTCGAACTGCACCACCCCAACAAGGTCGACGCCCCCTCCGGCACCGCCACGCGCACCGCCCAGCTCATCGCCGAGGCCCGCCGCGCCGCGGGGACTGCCCCGGCGCCGGACGCCACCGTCACGGCCCTGGACGGCGCCCGCGGCGCCGACGTCGACGGCGTCCCCGTGCACGCCGTACGGCTGCGCGGCCTGCTGGCCCACCAGGAGGTACTGCTCGGCGCCGAGGGCGAGACCCTCACCGTGCGGCACGACTCCCTGCACCACAGCAGCTTCATGCCGGGCATCCTGCTCGGCGCGCGCCGCGTGGTGTCCACCCCGGGCCTCACCTTCGGCCTGGAACACTTCCTGGACCTGGGCTGACCGGAACCCGAACATGCGCGCGAAGATCACCTATCTCGTCACGGCCGCCGTCCTCGTCTTCTACTTCGTCCTGGTCGGCAGCCGCGGCGTCATGCTCATCCAGTCCGGCACGCTGGTCACCGTCACCTTCGGGGTCGCGGTACTGATCCTGCCGGTCATCGGCCTGTGGTTCCTGTGGAAGAACACCCAGTTCGTCCGCCGGGCCAACCAGCTCGCCGCCGAACTCGACGCCGAGGGCGGACTGCCGGTCGACGAACTCAAGCGGCTGCCCAGCGGCCGTATCGACCGCGACTCCGCAGACGAGGTCTTCGCCAAGCGCAAGGCCGAGACGGAGGCCGCCCCCGACGACTGGCGCAGCTGGTTCCGGCTCGCCGTCGCCTACCACGACGCCCGCGACACACCCCGCGCCCGCAAGGCGATGCAGCGCGCCATCGCCCTGCACGACGGCAAAGCCGTGCCGGCCTGACCCACCCGGCCGTGCCCGGCCGGGGAACGCGGCGGCGTGACGAGGGTCAGCCGCGCCGGTGTTCCGCCGCCCACGCCTCCACCGTGTCCGCCGCCCGGTCGAACGCCGTGAACCGGCCCAGGAAGTCGAGGTCGTGCGTCGTCAGCAGCGGCGGCGTGTCCTCGGCCGGCCGGTCCTTGCGCACCAGCGTCAGCGCCTGACCCTGCACCGTGCGCGGCAGCCCCAGCCAGCGCACCGGCTGCTGAGCGGTCCGCACCGAGACGACCCGCGGCCACGGGACAGTACGCGTCACCAGCAGGCCGACACGGCGCAGACCCCGCGCGCTCACCCACACGCCCATGCGCAGCAGCCGCAGCGCGCCGGCGATGACCAGCAGGGCCACCGCCAGGACGATGCCGGCGGACGTCGTCGAGCCGGTCAGGGCGATGAGGACGGCCGCGAACAGCACGAACGAGGCGAGCAGCAGACCCAGCGCGGCGACGGCCACCCGCCAGGGGCCGGGCCGGTAGGGACGGCGCCAGCGGTCACGGTCGGCGTACGGCAGCGCGCTCTCGGCCGCCGTCTCGAAGGAGCGGTCGGCCGTCAGGAAGGGCAGGGGCACGGCTGGTCCTCACTCGATCCACGCTCTGGGCTGTGCCCGGTGAGGCTATCCGTCCGCTTCCCCGCTCACCAGCCTTGGGCGGCCGGAAGGGTCAGCGCCCCGTGCCGATGTCCCGGTCAGCGCCCCTGCGTGTGCCCTTGTGACGCCTGGGACTGCTGCGCCGGCGTACTGGACGGTGTCGACAGCGCGGGCATGCCGAGGACCAAGGAGCCCACCAGCCCGGCGACGATCGTCAGACCCAGCAGCCAGCGCCCGGCTATCCGCCCGGCGGACGCCCGCTCGCGCGGCGGGGGAGTGACATTGCTGCTGAACCTGTCGGCCTCGGCGATGAAGGCGAAGGGTACGGGCTCGCGCCGGGTGAACATCTCGGGTGCGTCTCCTCTCGGGGGTCGAACGACCGATCCTCACCGGTACAGACGATCGAGTGGCACAAAAGGTGCCCATGTCCGAAAAAATCCGCGGCAAGGACACGGTTCGGGCGTTGTCAGGGGTGCCCCGTACAGTGGGCGCGAACCTTGAGAAGTGATGGGAAGGACCCCCCACCGTGACCGGCATCCCGGACGACGAGTTCAAGATCGACCTGCGCAGCGATGTCACCGTTGAGCTGGTCAAACACAGCGCGGCCGACGCCGACGTGCTCTTCGCGGCCCGTGTGTCGACCGTCGGGGAGCAGTCCCTGGACGAGCTGGGCAAGGACCCCGAGCGCTCCAAGGGCCTGATCAACTACCTGATGCGCGACCGGCATGGCAGCCCGTTCGAGCACAACTCGATGACCTTCTTCGTCAGCGCCCCGATCTTCGTCTTCCGCGAGTTCATGCGGCACCGCGTCGGCTGGTCGTACAACGAGGAGTCCGGCCGCTACCGGGAGCTGCAGCCGGTCTTCTACGTCCCCGACACCTCCCGCAAGCTCGTCCAGCAGGGCCGCCCCGGCAAGTACGTCTTCGTCGAGGGCACCGAGGAGCAGCACGATCTGGTGAACCGCTCCATGGAGGAGTCGTACCGACAGGCGTACGGGACGTACCAGGCGATGCTCGCGCAGGGCGTGGCCCGTGAGGTCGCCCGCTCGGTCCTCCCGGTCGGCCTCTACTCGTCGATGTACGCCACCTGCAACGCCCGCTCCCTGATGCATTTCCTCGGCCTGCGTACGCAGCACGAGCTGGCCAAGGTGCCGTCCTTCCCGCAGCGGGAGATCGAAATGGTGGGCGAGAAGATGGAGGCGGAGTGGGCGAAGCTCATGCCGCTCACCCACGCCGCCTTCAACGCGAACGGGCGTGTGGCGCCGTAGCGAAGCCCTGTTCCCCCACGCGGAACGCATGTACGGGTCAGCCCCGCGAAGTGTCCGTATTGCGGCATTTAGAGAAGTTCATCTAGCCTGATCAAACGGACCCGGCACTGCTTGAACCCCCGAGCAGGCAGTGCCGGGCTCCGCATTTGTCAGGACTTACCCGATACCCCGAGGGCAGACCTCGCAGGGAGCACCGAGTAGCGTGTTACCCATGGCTCCGACCTCGACTCCGCAGACCCCCTTCGGGCGGGTCCTCACCGCCATGGTCACGCCCTTCACGGCGGACGGCGCACTCGACCTCGACGGCGCGCAGCGGCTCGCCGCCCACCTGGTGGACGCAGGCAACGACGGCCTGATCATCAACGGCACCACCGGTGAGTCGCCCACCACCAGCGACGCGGAGAAAACGGACCTGGTACGAGCCGTGGTGGAGGCGGTCGGCGACCGCGCCCACGTCGTGGCCGGGGTCGGCACCAACGACACCCACCACAGCATCGGGCTGGCCCGCCAGGCGGAGCAGGTGGGCGCGCACGGCCTCCTGGTCGTCACGCCGTACTACAACAAGCCCCCGCAGGAGGGCCTGTACCGGCACTTCACGGCCGTCGCCGACGCCGCCGGGCTGCCGGTCATGCTCTACGACATCCCGGGCCGCAGCGGCGTCCCCATCAACACGGAGACGCTGGTCCGGCTGGCCGAGCACCCCCGGATCGTCGCCAACAAGGACGCCAAGGGCGACCTCGGACGGGCGAGCTGGGCCATCGCCCGGTCCGGCCTCGCCTGGTACTCCGGCGACGACATGCTGAACCTGCCCCTGCTCTCCGTGGGAGCGGTCGGCTTCGTCTCCGTCGTCGGCCACCTGGTCACCCCGGACCTGCGCGCCCTCGTCGACGCGTACACCTCCGGGGACGTCCAGAAGGCCACGGAGATCCACCAGAAGCTCCTCCCGGTCTACACCGGCATGTTCCGCACCCAGGGCGTCATGACCACCAAGGCAGCGCTCGCCCTCCAGGGCCTGCCCGCCGGACCCCTGCGCGCCCCCATGGTCGAGTGCTCGCCCGAGGAGATCGCCCAACTCAAGATCGATCTTGCCGCCGGCGGGGTACAGCTCTGACAACAGACTTGGCACCACCCGAGCTTCACAGCGCTTCACAACTGAAGAACAACCGCATATCGGCGGGCCACCGGTGCCCGCACCCCCACAACGACAACTGCTTCTGCACGAACGTCACGCGCGCCACGTGCCCCACCGGTACGTGGCGCGTGTGGTGAGGAGAGTCTTTTGAGTCATCCGCATCCTGAACTCGGTCCGCCCGCGCCGCTGCCCGAGGGCGGCCTGAGGGTCACCCCGCTCGGCGGTCTCGGCGAGATCGGCCGCAACATGACGGTCTTCGAGTACGGAGGCCGCCTGCTCATCGTCGACTGCGGAGTGCTCTTCCCCGAGGAGGAGCAGCCCGGGATCGACCTGATCCTGCCGGACTTCACGTCCATCCGGGACCGCCTCGACGACATCGAGGGCATCGTCCTCACGCACGGTCACGAGGACCACATCGGCGGCGTCCCCTTCCTGCTCCGCGAGAAGCCGGACATCCCGCTGATCGGCTCCAAGCTGACGCTGGCCCTCATCGAGGCCAAGCTCCAGGAGCACCGCATCCGCCCCTACACCCTGGAGGTGGCGGAGGGCAGGCGCGAGCGCATCGGCCCCTTCGACTGCGAGTTCGTCGCCGTCAACCACTCCATCCCGGACGCCCTGGCCGTCGCCATCCGCACCCCCGCGGGCATGGCGGTGCACACCGGCGACTTCAAGATGGACCAGCTGCCCCTGGACAACCGCCTGACGGACCTCCACGCCTTCGCACGCCTGAGCGAAGAGGGCATCGACCTGCTCCTCGCGGACTCCACCAACGCCGAGGTGCCGGGCTTCGTCCCGCCCGAGCGGGACATCTCCGGGGTCCTGCGCCAGGTCTTCGCCGGCGCCCGCAAGCGGATCATCGTGGCGAGCTTCGCCAGCCACGTCCACCGCATCCAGCAGATCCTGGACGCGGCCCACGAGTACGGCCGCCGGGTCGCCTTCGTCGGCCGTTCCATGGTCCGCAACATGGGCATCGCCCGGGACCTCGGTTATCTGAAGGTGCCGCCGGGCCTGGTCGTCGACGTCCGCACCCTCGACGACCTGCCCGACCACGAGGTGGTCCTGGTCTGCACGGGCTCCCAGGGCGAGCCGATGGCCGCGCTGTCCCGCATGGCCAACCGCGACCACCAGATCCGGATCGTCGACGGCGACACGGTCATCCTGGCCTCGTCCCTCATCCCCGGGAACGAGAACGCGGTCTACCGCGTGATCAACGGACTGACCCGCTGGGGCGCCAACGTCGTCCACAAGGGCAACGCCAAGGTGCACGTCTCCGGCCACGCGTCCGCGGGCGAGCTGCTGTACTTCTACAACATCTGCCGCCCGCGCAACCTGATGCCGGTCCACGGCGAATGGCGCCACCTGCGCGCCAACGCCGAGCTGGGCGCGCTGACGGGGGTCCCGCACGACCGGATCGTCATCGCCGAGGACGGCGTGGTCGTCGACCTGGTCGAGGGCAAGGCCAAGATCTCCGGCAAGGTCCAGGCGGGATACGTCTACGTCGACGGGCTCTCCGTCGGCGATGTGGGCGAGCCGGCGCTGAAGGACCGCAAGATCCTCGGCGACGAGGGCATCATCTCGGTCTTCGTCGTTATGGACGCCTCCACCGGCAAGATCACGGGGGGCCCGCACGTCCAGGCCCGCGGCTCCGGCATCGACGACTCCGCCTTCGTGGACGTCATCCCGAAGATCACCCAGGTACTGGAACGCTCGGCCCAGGACGGCGTCGTCGAGCCCCACCAGCTGCAGCAGCTCATCCGCCGCACGCTGGGCAAGTGGGTCTCCGACACGTACCGTCGCCGGCCGATGATCCTGCCGGTCGTGGTCGAGGTCTGACACTCCGTCGGCCGGCTCGTCCGCGCGAACTGGGAGCGGGGCGCCTCGATTTGCATCGGGGCGCCCCGCTCCAGTACGTTTACGTCTCCGCCCGATCGGGAACCCCAGAGCTTCACGCGCTGGACACCGGTTGCCCCGGACCGGGTGGAAAATCCGACTCAGAACTTCTGATAAAGTCGGAACCGCCGGAAAGGAAACCGCGAGAGCGGAAACCTGGAAAGCACCGAGGAAATCGGATCGGAAAGATCTGATAGAGTCGGAAACGCAAGACCGAAGGGAAGCGCCCGGAGGAAAGCCGCGAGAGAGTCTCTCGGGTGAGTACAAAGGAAGCGACCGTTCCTTGAGAACTCAACAGCGTGCCAAAAATCAACGCCAGATATGTTGATACCCCGTCTCCGGTCATCACGACCGGGACGAGGTTCCTTTGAAATACACAGCGAGGACGCTGTGAACGGTCGGATCATTCCTCCGACTGTTCCGCTCTCGTGGTGCTCACCGGCTGAATTAATTTTCTGGCCGAGTAAACATTCACGGAGAGTTTGATCCTGGCTCAGGACGAACGCTGGCGGCGTGCTTAACACATGCAAGTCGAACGATGAACCTCCTTCGGGAGGGGATTAGTGGCGAACGGGTGAGTAACACGTGGGCAATCTGCCCTTCACTCTGGGACAAGCCCTGGAAACGGGGTCTAATACCGGATACGAGGTTCGGAGGCATCTTCGAACTTGGAAAGCTCCGGCGGTGAAGGATGAGCCCGCGGCCTATCAGCTTGTTGGTGAGGTAGTGGCTCACCAAGGCGACGACGGGTAGCCGGCCTGAGAGGGCGACCGGCCACACTGGGACTGAGACACGGCCCAGACTCCTACGGGAGGCAGCAGTGGGGAATATTGCACAATGGGCGAAAGCCTGATGCAGCGACGCCGCGTGAGGGATGACGGCCTTCGGGTTGTAAACCTCTTTCAGCAGGGAAGAAGCGAAAGTGACGGTACCTGCAGAAGAAGCGCCGGCTAACTACGTGCCAGCAGCCGCGGTAATACGTAGGGCGCAAGCGTTGTCCGGAATTATTGGGCGTAAAGAGCTCGTAGGCGGCTTGTCACGTCGATTGTGAAAGCCCGAGGCTTAACCTCGGGTCTGCAGTCGATACGGGCTAGCTAGAGTGTGGTAGGGGAGATCGGAATTCCTGGTGTAGCGGTGAAATGCGCAGATATCAGGAGGAACACCGGTGGCGAAGGCGGATCTCTGGGCCATTACTGACGCTGAGGAGCGAAAGCGTGGGGAGCGAACAGGATTAGATACCCTGGTAGTCCACGCCGTAAACGGTGGGAACTAGGTGTTGGCGACATTCCACGTCGTCGGTGCCGCAGCTAACGCATTAAGTTCCCCGCCTGGGGAGTACGGCCGCAAGGCTAAAACTCAAAGGAATTGACGGGGGCCCGCACAAGCGGCGGAGCATGTGGCTTAATTCGACGCAACGCGAAGAACCTTACCAAGGCTTGACATATACCGGAAACATCCAGAGATGGGTGCCCCCTTGTGGTCGGTATACAGGTGGTGCATGGCTGTCGTCAGCTCGTGTCGTGAGATGTTGGGTTAAGTCCCGCAACGAGCGCAACCCTTGTTCTGTGTTGCCAGCATGCCCTTCGGGGTGATGGGGACTCACAGGAGACCGCCGGGGTCAACTCGGAGGAAGGTGGGGACGACGTCAAGTCATCATGCCCCTTATGTCTTGGGCTGCACACGTGCTACAATGGCCGGTACAATGAGCTGCGATACCGTGAGGTGGAGCGAATCTCAAAAAGCCGGTCTCAGTTCGGATTGGGGTCTGCAACTCGACCCCATGAAGTCGGAGTCGCTAGTAATCGCAGATCAGCATTGCTGCGGTGAATACGTTCCCGGGCCTTGTACACACCGCCCGTCACGTCACGAAAGTCGGTAACACCCGAAGCCGGTGGCCCAACCCCTTGTGGGAGGGAGCTGTCGAAGGTGGGACTGGCGATTGGGACGAAGTCGTAACAAGGTAGCCGTACCGGAAGGTGCGGCTGGATCACCTCCTTTCTAAGGAGCACATAGCCGACTGCAAGCAAATGTCTTGCACGGTTGCTCATGGGTGGAACGTTGATTATTCGGCACCGGTCCTGAAATTCTCCTGCTAGTACTGCTTCGGCGTGGAACACAGAGGGAACGGACGGACGGTGCCGGGCACGCTGTTGGGTATCTGAAGGTACGGCCGATACGGCTGCCTTCAGCTGCCGGCCCCAGTGCACTCGAACCGTAAGAGTTCGGGGTGATGGGTGGCTGGTCGTTGTTTGAGAACTGCACAGTGAACGCGAGCATCTGTGGCCAAGTTTTTAAGGGCGCACGGTGGATGCCTTGGCACCAGGAACCGATGAAGGACGTGGGAGGCCGCGATAGTCCCCGGGGAGTCGTCAACCAGGCTTTGATCCGGGGGTTTCCGAATGGGGAAACCCGGCAGTCGTCATGGGCTGTCACCCACTGCTGAACACATAGGCAGTGTGGAGGGAACGAGGGGAAGTGAAACATCTCAGTACCCTCAGGAAGAGAAAACAACCGTGATTCCGGGAGTAGTGGCGAGCGAAACCGGATGAGGCCAAACCGTATGCGTGTGAGACCCGGCAGGGGTTGCGCGTGCGGGGTTGTGGGATCTCTCTTCCACGGTCTGCCGGCCGTGGGACGAGTCAGAAACCGTTGATGTAGGCGAAGGACATGCGAAAGGTCCGGCGTAGAGGGTAAGACCCCCGTAGTCGAAACGTCAGCGGCTCGTTTGAGAGACACCCAAGTAGCACGGGGCCCGAGAAATCCCGTGTGAATCTGGCGGGACCACCCGCTAAGCCTAAATATTCCCTGGTGACCGATAGCGGATAGTACCGTGAGGGAATGGTGAAAAGTACCGCGGGAGCGGAGTGAAATAGTACCTGAAACCGTGTGCCTACAAGCCGTGGGAGCGTCGGAATGTGCTTGCACATTCTCGTGACTGCGTGCCTTTTGAAGAATGAGCCTGCGAGTTTGCGGTGTGTTGCGAGGTTAACCCGGGTGGGGAAGCCGTAGCGAAAGCGAGTCCGAACAGGGCGCCGTCTTTAATTAGACACTGAGTAGCACGCTCAAGACCCGAAGCGGAGTGATCTAGCCATGGGCAGGTTGAAGCGGAGGTAAGACTTCGTGGAGGACCGAACCCACCAGGGTTGAAAACCTGGGGGATGACCTGTGGTTAGGGGTGAAAGGCCAATCAAACTCCGTGATAGCTGGTTCTCCCCGAAATGCATTTAGGTGCAGCGTCGTGTGTTTCTTGCCGGAGGTAGAGCACTGGATAGGCGATGGGCCCTACCGGGTTACTGACCTTAGCCAAACTCCGAATGCCGGTAAGTGAGAGCGCGGCAGTGAGACTGTGGGGGATAAGCTCCATGGTCGAGAGGGAAACAGCCCAGAGCATCGACTAAGGCCCCTAAGCGTACGCTAAGTGGGAAAGGATGTGGAGTCGCAGAGACAACCAGGAGGTTGGCTTAGAAGCAGCCACCCTTGAAAGAGTGCGTAATAGCTCACTGGTCTAGTGATTCCGCGCCGACAATGTAGCGGGGCTCAAGCGTACCGCCGAAGTCGTGTCATTGCAGCATATACGCCCAACGGCGGCTGTGATGGGTAGGGGAGCGTCGTCTGCCGGGTGAAGCAGCACCGGAAGGTAGTTGTGGACGGTTGACGAGTGAGAATGCAGGCATGAGTAGCGATACAAACGTGAGAAACGTTTGCGCCGATTGACTAAGGGTTCCTGGGTCAAGCTGATCTGCCCAGGGTAAGTCGGGACCTAAGGCGAGGCCGACAGGCGTAGTCGATGGATAACCGGTTGATATTCCGGTACCCGCTGTGAAGCGTCAAACATCGAGCATCGTGATGCTAAGGCCGTGAAGCCGCCCTTGATCTCTTCGGAGTGATGGGGAGTGGTGGAGCCGCTGAACCAAGCGGTTAGTAGGTGAGTGATGGGGTGACGCAGGAAGGTAGTCCATCCCGGGCGGTGGTTGTCCCGGGGTAAGGGTGTAGCCCGAGTGGTAGGCAAATCCGCCACTCATGCAGGGTGAGACCTGATGCCGAGCCGATTGTGGTGAAGTGGATGATCCTATGCTGTCGAGAAAAGCCTCTAGCGAGTTTCATGGCGGCCCGTACCCTAAACCGACTCAGGTGGTCAGGTAGAGAATACCGAGGCGTTCGGGTGAACTATGGTTAAGGAACTCGGCAAAATGCCCCCGTAACTTCGGGAGAAGGGGGGCCACATCCGGTGACGAGTCTTGCACTCCGAGCTGGGGGTGGCCGCAGAGACCAGCGAGAAGCGACTGTTTACTAAAAACACAGGTCCGTGCGAAGCCGTAAGGCGATGTATACGGACTGACGCCTGCCCGGTGCTGGAACGTTAAGGGGACCGGTTAGCTCACTTTCGGGTGGGCGAAGCTGAGAACTTAAGCGCCAGTAAACGGCGGTGGTAACTATAACCATCCTAAGGTAGCGAAATTCCTTGTCGGGTAAGTTCCGACCTGCACGAATGGCGTAACGACTTCTCGACTGTCTCAACCATAGGCCCGGTGAAATTGCACTACGAGTAAAGATGCTCGTTTCGCGCAGCAGGACGGAAAGACCCCGGGACCTTTACTACAGTTTGATATTGGTGTTCGGTTCGGCTTGTGTAGGATAGCTGGGAGACTTTGAAGTTCACACGCCAGTGTGGGTGGAGTCGTCGTTGAAATACCAGTCTGGTCGTGCTGGATGTCTAACCTGGGTCCGTGATCCGGATCAGGGACAGTGTCTGATGGGTAGTTTAACTGGGGCGGTTGCCTCCTAAAGAGTAACGGAGGCGCCCAAAGGTTCCCTCAGCCTGGTTGGCAATCAGGTGTTGAGTGTAAGTGCACAAGGGAGCTTGACTGTGAGACCGACGGGTCGAGCAGGGACGAAAGTCGGGACTAGTGATCCGGCGGTGGCTTGTGGAAGCGCCGTCGCTCAACGGATAAAAGGTACCCCGGGGATAACAGGCTGATCTTCCCCAAGAGTCCATATCGACGGGATGGTTTGGCACCTCGATGTCGGCTCGTCGCATCCTGGGGCTGGAGTCGGTCCCAAGGGTTGGGCTGTTCGCCCATTAAAGCGGTACGCGAGCTGGGTTTAGAACGTCGTGAGACAGTTCGGTCCCTATCCGCTGTGCGCGTAGGAGTCTTGAGAAGGGCTGTCCCTAGTACGAGAGGACCGGGACGGACGAACCTCTGGTGTGCCAGTTGTTCTGCCAAGGGCATGGCTGGTTGGCTACGTTCGGGAGGGATAACCGCTGAAAGCATCTAAGCGGGAAGCCTGCTTCGAGATGAGGACTCCCACCCACTTGATGGGGTAAGGCTCCCAGTAGACGACTGGGTTGATAGGCCAGATATGGAAGCACCGTGAGGTGTGGAGTTGACTGGTACTAATAGGCCGAGGGCTTGTCCTCAGACGCTCGCGTTCACTGTGTTGGTTCTGAAACCACGAACAGCCCCATACCCGCACGAGGGTGTGGTGTGGCGTTCACAGTTTCATAGTGTTTCGGTGGTCATAGCGTGAGGGAAACGCCCGGTTACATTCCGAACCCGGAAGCTAAGCCTCACAGCGCCGATGGTACTGCAGGGGGGACCCTGTGGGAGAGTAGGACACCGCCGAACAATTCTTCCAAAAGGTCGGATCCTGAACTTCGGTTCGGGGTCCGGCCTTTTTCTGTTGCCCGTCCGATGCCTGTCCGATGCCCGTCATGTGTCGTTCACGTTGACCGCCCAGCATGCACTGCATGGGTACAGCTGCAATGCTCAGGTCCGCCGGCGTCGGAGTCGGTGACGAGGTCGTCGTACCTGCCTTCGGGAATGTGGAAGTCGCCGAGGCCGTCACCCTGGTCGGCGCGCTCCCGGTGTTCGCCGACATAGATCCGCTCACCTACTGCCTCGACGCGTCCTCGGTGGAGGCGGCCGTAACCTCCCGCACGGCGGCCGTCGTTGTCGTACACCGCTTCGGACGGCAGGCAGATCTCGGGCAGTTGCACCAGGTCGGGCAGCGGCACGGGCTCCTCGTGCCGCAACACGGCGAGTCCGAGTCGCCGTACGACGAGATCGCGCGGCGTCGCGAGCGGGCCGCTTACCTCGACGCCAAGCTGAAGGGCGTACGGACACCCGAGGGCGGTGACCGGCACACCTACCAGCAGTACGTCGTGCGGGTGCCGGGGAACGGCCGGCCGGACCGGGACGCGTTCGCACGGGCGCTGCGCGCCAAGGGAGTTGACTGCCGGGTGCCCGTGCGGACGCCCGTGCACCGGCTGCCCGAGTACCGGCGCTGTGTCACGCTCCCGGAGACCGAGCTCGCCGTCGACGAGACACTCGCACTGCCGGTGGACGCCGCCCTGACGAGACGGGAGATGCAGCGGATCGTCTCCGCCTGCAACGCCCTCGGCGGACTGCTCCAGCCGGCCTTCTGAACGAGCGTCGGGACGATTTCCGAACGCGTTTGGGAACTCGGGACCGTTCAGGGTACGATCTCTTTGTCGCCGCGAGGGAAACCTCGAAATGCGACAGGCCCCTATAGCTCAGTCGGTAGAGCGTCTCCATGGTAAGGAGAAGGTCAACGGTTCGATTCCGTTTGGGGGCTCCGACAGAAAGGCCCCGCCCATTCGGGCGGGGCCTTCTTTCTGCCCGGACGCGCCTCAGGCGTCCTGGTGGATTTCGGGCACCCGCATCGCCAGGATCGCCATGTCGTCCGACGGGGCGTCGGAGGCGAAGCGTTCCACCGCACGCATGATGCGGGCCGCCACCGCGCCCGCGGTGAGACCCGTGCACGTGGTCAGGACGTCGGCCAGGCCGTCGTCGCCGAGCATGCGTGAGCCCTCGCGGCGTTCGGTGACGCCGTCCGTGACGCACAGCAGGACGTCGCCCGGATCCAGGGTGACCGTCTGCTCGTACAGGTCGAGGTCCTCGATGACGCCGAGCAGCGGCTGGGGTTCGGCCGCGGCCACCACCGTGCCGTCCTGCCGGAGGCGCAGCGGGAGCGGATGGCCGGCGCAGACCACCTTCAGTTCGGCGCTGCCGTCCTCCTGCGGGCGCATCTCGCCGTAGAGGAGCGTCAGGAAGCGGCTGCGGTCGCCCTCGTCGAGGATCGCGGAGTTCAGGCGCTCCAGCACCGCCGGGCCGTTCAGGCCCTCGCGGGCCAGCAGCCGCAGCGCGTGCCGGGCGAGGCCGGTGACGGCGGCCGCGTTCGGGCCCGTACCGCAGACGTCGCCGATGGCGAAGCCGTAGGCGCCGTTGCCGATGGGGAACAGGTCGTAGAAGTCACCGCCCACCTCGTTGCCCTCGCCGGCCGCGCGGTAGATGACCTCGACCTCGACGCCGTCGATGTTCGGCAGGCCGGGCGGGAGCAGGCTGCGCTGGAGGGCCTGGCTGATGGCCGTGCGCTCCGAGTACAGGCGGGCGTTGTCCAGTGCGAGGGCTGCTCGGCGCGACAGGTCCTCAGCCAGTTCGAGGATCTCCTGGCGGAAGTGCTCGTCGGTCGGCTTGCCGAGGGTGAGCATACCGATGACGCGGTTGCGGGCGACCAGCGGCAGGACGACCGTTTCACCGCCGACCGCGGAGGCCGTGGCGAGGGTCGGGCCGATGCCCGAGGCGACCTGGTGCGTGGGGCCGCCGGACAGGCCGAGGCTGCGCATGGAGCTGCGCAGGGCCGCCTGGTGGGCGACCTCGCCGGGGGCCGTCCAGACCCGGGCGCCGGGGGTCGGCACCGGGTCGGGCGGGGCGATCTTCCCCAGCAGGGACTTGATGCCGTCGATGAGCTCCTCGTCCTCGTGCAGCACGTACGACAGGTAGGGCTCGGAGGCCTGGTCGGCGATCGTGTATACGGCGCACCAGGTGGCCAGCGTCGGCACGGTCATCTGGGCCATCAGCGCCAGGGTCTGGTCGCGGTCCAGTGTGCCGGCCAGCAGGTCGGAGGCCTCGACCAGGAAGCTCAGGGAGCCTCGGCGCAGCCGCTCCAGCTCGCCCAGGCGGGCCGATTCGACGGCCAGGGCGATGCGGTCGGCCGCGAACTGCAGACGGAGCGCCTCCTCGTTGGAGTACCGGGAGGGCGCCTCGGCCGCGACGCCGAGGGAGCCGGTGAGGCGGCCCTCGACCTTCAGGGGCACGGTGACGACGGAGCGCATGCCGGTGCCGGAGAGCAGCGGGACGGCCCCGGGGACGGCTGTGAGGTCGTCGTGCACGGCCGGCATGCGCGCGGAGCCGTAGCGGCCGGGGCCGGCCTCCACGGGGACGCGGGCGAAGCGCTGGCGGGCGGAGGGCAGGCCGGTGGAGGCGCGTACCTCCAGCTCCGTCTCGTCGTCCGTGGCCAGCAGCAGGAAGGCCGAGTCGGCGTCGAGCATGTCGCGGGCGCGCTCGACCGTGCGCTGGAGCAGTCCGTCCAGGTCGTCCGGCGCGGGGGAACCGATGAAGATCTCGAAGGGGTCGGTGCTCTGCCCGTCCGCGGAGGAGGACTGGTCGGCGGACGGGACGCGCAGGGGTGTCTGCAGGACGGCGCGTTCGTCGTCGCGGACCAGCAGGCACACCGTGGAGGGTTCGCCGCCGGTGTCGCGGACTCGCAGGTGGGAGGCGTACACCGGGGTCACGCGGCCGTCGGCGCCGCGGATGCCGTAGCTGCCCTCCCAGCGGGAGAGCTGGAGGGCCTCGGCGATGCCGGTGCCGGTGCCGGGGGTGTGCGGCCAGGCCGCGAGGTCGGTGAGGGGTTTGCCGGTGACCTGGTGGGACGTGTGGCCGAAGAGGTCCTCGGCGTCCTCGTTCCAGGCGGTGATGGATCCCTTCCGGTCGATCTGGACGACGGCGACGCGGACCCGGCCGTCGGCCAGCGGGAGGAGCTCGGCGGGGAGCGCGGGGCCGGCGGCGCGGGTGCCGACCTGATGCTCGGGCAGATCGAGCTGGAACCAGACGTTCTTGTGCGTGGGTGTGTAGTCCACGCCCCAGCGGCCGGCCAGGGCCGCGCAGAGCTGGAGGCCGCGGCCGCCCTCGCGGTCGGGGCTGCCCATGGCGGCGTGCGCGCTCTGCAGGGGGACCTCGCGCTCCGGATAGCGGTCGGACACCTCGACCCGTACGCCGTCCTCGGTGCGCAGGCACAGCACCTCCGCGTGCGTGCCGGCGTGCACCACCGCGTTGGTCACCAGCTCGCTGGTGAGGACCACGGCGTCGTCGACGATGTCGGCGAAGCCCCAGCCCTGGAGGGTGTCGCGGACGAAGGACCGGGCGGTCGCCACCGACCGCCCGACGGGCTCGAAGCTGGCGGCCGCGCGCGCGGTGATCACAGAACTCCTCGACCGGTCGTGGACGTGTGGGGCTGCGGGGCCGGCCGGCTCGTGCCGCTGCTGCGGCATCAGCTCGCCCGTCGGCCGTTGCTCCGGGGAAGGGTCCCCCGGGATCAGTCCGGTGGTCATGGTCTGCGGCCGCCCCTCCGATGCCCGCTCGTTCTCGTGCCACCGTCCAGGCCGGACGGACCGGTGCGGCTGGACAGCCGCATGCAAGGTTACTTACCTTCGCGGTCCCAGTGGATGCCGGTCGCCGGTGATTACGCCCCCACGTGTGCTGTCGGTGTGCGAAGCTGCCGAACTGTTATGGCCTGGTTCGGCCGGGGTGAAACACTGGGCAGGCTTGTGATGAAGGTCCGGTCAGGTTCTCGGTCAGGTTGCGTGTGTTCCGTGTACGGCGGGCAGCAGCCCCTGGTGTGGCCGGATCTCGTCTGGCAGAACTACGCAGCAGTAACCGGTACGCCCGGTATACCGGTATGCCGAATGAACCGGCAGACCGGCCGACGCGGCCGAGCACAGCAGTAACGGTCGACCCCTGCGGGAGGGACACAGTGGAGTCTGGCGCGGCGACGCGGACCACGAAGACGCGCGCGAAAGGCGGACGGTCCCTGGGCAAGCACGGCGGCACCACCGCCGTGGACACGGCTGCCCTGCACCGGTTGCTGGCGGCGCTCGTGTCCATGCGGGACGGGAACTTCCGCAAGCGGCTCACGGTGTCCGGCGACGGCGTGATGTCGGAGATCGCGGCGGTCTTCAACGAGGTGGCCGACCGCAATCTGCACCTGACGGGCGAGCTGTCCCGGGTACGGCGCATGGTGGGACGTGAGGGAAAACTCACGGAACGGCTGGAGACGGGCGCCTGCGAGGGCTCCTGGGCGTCCGCCATCGACGCCTCCAACGCCCTGGTCGACGATCTGGTCTGGCCCGTCTCCGAGGTCAGCCGGGTGCTGTCGGCGGTCGCCGAGGGTGATCTGTCGCCCCGGATGGAGCTGCGCACCCAGGGCCCGGACGGCACCGGGCACCCGCTGCGGGGCGAGTTCCTGAAGGTCGGCCGTACCGTCAACAACCTGGTCGACCAGCTGTCGACGTTCACCGACGAGGTCACGCGCGTGGCCAGCGAGGTGGGCACCGAGGGCAAGCTCGGCGGTCAGGCCCGGGTGCGCGGGCTCTCCGGTTCCTGGAAGGACCTGACGGACTCCGTCAACACGATGGCGTCCCGGCTGACGGCCCAGGTGCGGGACATCGCCCTGGTGACCACGGCGGTCGCCAAGGGTGACCTGTCACGCAAGGTCACCGTGCATGTCGCGGGCGAGATGCTGGAGCTGAAGAACACCGTCAACACGATGGTCGACCAGCTCTCCGCCTTCTCCTCGGAGGTGACGCGAGTCGCCCGTGAGGTCGGCACGGACGGCATCCTCGGTGGTCAGGCGCATGTTCCGGGCGTCGACGGCACCTGGAAGGAACTCACCGACTCGGTGAACCTGATGGCCGGCAACCTGACGGCCCAGGTGCGCGGGATCGCCCAGGTGACGACGGCGGTGGCCAACGGCGACCTGTCGCAGAAGGTGACCGTGCCGGCGCGCGGCGAGGTCGCGCAGCTCGCCGAGACGATCAACCAGATGACCGAGACGCTGCGGATCTTCGCGGACGAGGTCACGCGCGTGGCCAACGAGGTCGGTGCCGAGGGCCGCCTCGGCGGTCAGGCGACGGTGCCCGGTGTCGCGGGGACCTGGAAGGACCTGACGGACTCCGTCAACACGGTGTTCCGCAACCTCACCACGCAGGTGCGGGACATCGCCGCCGTGACGACGGCGGTGGCCAGCGGTGACCTGTCGCAGAAGGTCACCGTGGACGTGGCCGGCGAGATGCTGGAGCTGAAGAACACCGTCAACACGATGGTCGACCAGCTGTCGGCGTTCGGTGCCGAGGTGACGCGGGTCGCGCGGGAGATCGGTGTCGAGGGTGAGCTGGGCGGCCAGGCGCAGGTGCCGGGCGCGGCCGGGACCTGGAAGGACCTGACGGACTCCGTCAACACCGCGTTCCGCAACCTCACCGGGCAGGTCCGCAACATCGCCCAGGTGACGACGGCGGTGGCCAACGGCGACCTGTCGCAGAAGGTCACGGTCGACGTCTCCGGCGAGATGCTCCAGCTGAAGAACACCGTGAACACGATGGTGGACCAGTTGTCGAGCTTCGCCGACCAGGTGACGCGGATGGCCCGGGACGTGGGCACGGAGGGCCGCCTGGGTGGTCAGGCCCGCGTGGACGGCGTGTCGGGCACCTGGAAGGAGCTGACGGACTCCGTCAACTTCATGGCCGGAAACCTGACGTCCCAGGTGCGGCAGATCGCCCAGGTGACGACGGCCGTGGCGCGCGGCGACCTGTCCCAGAAGATCGACGTGGACGCGCGCGGGGAGATCCTGGAGCTGAAGAACACCATCAACACGATGGTCGACCAGCTGTCCGCCTTCGCCGACCAGGTGACCCGGGTGGCCCGTGAGGTGGGCACGGAGGGCCGCCTCGGTGGTCAGGCGCAGGTGCCCGGCGTGGCCGGTGTGTGGCGCGACCTGACGGACTCCGTGAACGGCATGGCCGGCAACCTGACGGCCCAGGTGCGCAACATCGCCCAGGTCGCCACCGCCGTGGCCCGCGGTGACCTCTCCCAGAAGATCACCGTGGACGCGCGCGGGGAGATCCAGGAGCTGAAGAACACCCTGAACACGATGGTGGACCAGCTGTCGTCGTTCGCCCAGGAGGTCACGCGTGTGGCCCGTGAGGTGGGCACGGAGGGCATCCTCGGAGGCCAGGCCGAGGTCCAGGGCGTCGCCGGCACCTGGAAGGACCTCACGCAGTCCGTGAACTTCATGGCGAACAACCTGACCGGTCAGGTGCGCAACATCGCCGAGGTCACGACTGCCGTCGCCAAGGGTGACCTGTCCAAGAAGATCACCGTCGACGCCAAGGGCGAGATCCTCGAACTGGTCACGACGGTCAACACGATGGTCGACCAGCTGTCCAGCTTCGCCGAGCAGGTGACCCGGGTGGCCCGTGAGGTGGGCACCGAGGGCATGCTGGGCGGCCAGGCCCATGTGCCGGGTGTCACGGGCATCTGGAAGGATCTGAGCAACAACGTCAACCTGATGGCCAACAACCTGACCATGCAGGTGCGGAACATCTCCCAGGTCGCCGCGGCGGTCGCCAACGGCGACCTGACCCGGCAGGTCACGATCGAGGCGAGCGGCGAGGTGGCGCAGCTCGCCGACACCATCAACACGATGGTCAAGACGCTGAGTTCGTTCGCCGACCAGGTCACCAAGGTGGCCCGCGAGGTGGGCACGGACGGCATCCTCGGCGGTCAGGCGCACGTGCCCGGTGTGGCCGGCACGTGGAAGGACCTCACCGAGTCGGTGAACCAGATGGCGTCCAACCTGACCGGTCAGGTGCGCAACATCGCCATGGTGACCACGGCCATCGCCAAGGGTGACCTGACCAAGAAGATCGACATCGACGCCCGGGGCGAGATCCTCGAACTGAAGACGACGATCAACACGATGGTCGACCAGTTGTCCAGCTTCGCCGAGGAGGTCACGCGTGTGGCCCGCGAGGTGGGCACCGAGGGGCAGCTCGGCGGACAGGCACGCGTGCGTGACGTCGACGGCACCTGGCGCGACCTCACCGAGTCGGTGAACGAGATGGCCGGGAATCTGACCCGGCAGGTGCGCGCCATCGCGCGCGTGGCGACCGCCGTGACCCGCGGCGACCTGAACCTGAAGATCGACGTGGACGCGTCCGGCGAGATCCAGGAACTGCAGGACTACATCAACAAGATGATCGCCAACCTGCGCGACACCACGATCGCCAACAAGGAGCAGGACTGGCTCAAGGGCAACCTCGCCCGCATCTCGGCGCTGATGCAGGGCCGCCGCGACCTGGAGGACGTGGCGTCGCTGATCATGAGCGAGCTGACGCCGGTCGTCTCCGCCCAGCACGGCGCCTTCTTCGTCGCGATGCCCCTCATGGAGGGCCAGGAGGCCGGCGGGGACGCCGAGGAGCAGTACGAACTGCGGATGCTCGGCAGCTACGGCTACTCGATGGGCTCCATGCCGACGTCGTTCCGGCCGGGCGAGGCGCTGATCGGCACCGCCGCGGAGGAGCGGCGCACGATCCTGGTGGAGAACGCGCCCAGCGGCTACCTGAAGATCTCCTCCGGGCTCGGCGAGGCCCCGCCCGCGCAGGTCATCGTCCTGCCGGTGCTGTTCGAGGGCACGGTGCTGGGCGTGATCGAGCTGGCGTCCTTCACGCCGTTCACGCAGATCCAGAAGGACTTCCTCAACCAGATCGCCGAGATGATCGCGACCAGCGTCAACACCATCTCGGTCAACACCAAGACCGAGCTGCTGCTCAAGCAGTCGCAGGAGCTGACAGAGCAGCTCAGGGAGCGGTCGGCGGAGCTGGAGAACCGGCAGAAGGCGCTGCAGGCCTCCAACGCCGAACTGGAGGAGAAGGCCGAGCTGCTGGCCCGGCAGAACCGTGACATCGAGGTGAAGAACACCGAGATCGAGGAGGCCCGGCAGGTCCTGGAGGAGCGCGCCGAGCAGCTCGCGGTGTCGATGCGGTACAAGAGCGAGTTCCTCGCCAACATGTCGCACGAGCTGCGCACGCCGCTCAACTCGCTGCTGATCCTGGCCAAGCTGCTCGCCGACAACGCCGACAGCAATCTGTCCCCGAAGCAGGTCGAGTTCGCCGAGACCATCCACGGCGCCGGGTCCGACCTGCTGCAGCTGATCAACGACATCCTGGACCTGTCCAAGGTCGAGGCGGGCAAAATGGACGTCTCCCCGACGCGCATCGCGCTCGTCCAGCTCGTGGACTACGTGGAGGCCACGTTCCGGCCGCTGACCGCGGAGAAGGGCCTGGACCTGTCGGTGCGGGTCTCCCCGGAGCTGCCGGCGACCCTGCACACCGACGAGCAGCGGCTGCTGCAGGTGCTGCGGAACCTGCTGTCGAACGCGGTGAAGTTCACCGACTCCGGGTCGGTGGAGCTGGTGATCCGGCCGGCCGGTGCGAACGTGCCGGTGGGTATCCGGGAACAGCTGCTGGAGGCCGGCTCGCTGAGCGATCCGGACGCGCCGCTCATCGCGTTCTCGGTGACCGACACCGGCATCGGCATCGCGGCCAGCAAGATGCGCGTGATCTTCGAGGCGTTCAAGCAGGCCGACGGCACGACCAGCCGCAAGTACGGCGGCACGGGCCTCGGTCTGTCGATCTCCCGGGAGATCGCCCAGCTGCTCGGCGGCGAGATCCACGCGCAGAGCGAACCCGGGCGGGGCTCGACGTTCACGCTGTACCTGCCGCTGCACCCGAGCGAACTGCCGCCGCAGGGCTACCAGCAGTCCATGCCCGCGCTGGAGGCCGGTGACCTGGTGGCCTCCGAGGCACGGCGGTCCTCGGAGCTGTCCGCGGCGGAGATCGAGACGCCGGCCGAGGTGAAGTCGTACCAGGAGACGCAGAACGGCCCCGCCGCGCTGTTCCGGCGCCGCCGCCGGAGCACACCGCCGGCGGCCGAGCAGCGGCTGGAGGAGTGGGCGGCGGGTGCCGAGCAGGACAGTGCGGCGGAGGCGGCCCACGCGGTGCGGTTCGGTGGCGAGAAGGTGCTGATCGTCGACGACGACATCCGCAACGTGTTCGCGCTCACCAGCGTCCTGGAGCAGCACGGGCTGTCGGTGCTGTACGCCGAGAACGGCCGCGAGGGCATCGAGGTCCTGGAGCAGCACGACGACGTGGCGGTCGTCCTGATGGACATCATGATGCCGGAGATGGACGGGTACGCCACGACCACGGCGATCCGCAGGATGCCGCAGTTCGCCGGGCTGCCGATCATCGCGCTGACCGCGAAGGCGATGAAGGGCGACCGGGAGAAGGCCATCGAGTCGGGCGCCTCCGACTACGTGACCAAGCCGGTCGACCCGGACCATCTGCTGTCCGTGATGCGGCAGTGGATGCGGGAGGAGTGAGGGAACGGCACGACCGGATGTGAACGTTGCGGGAACCCTCGGTGAGCACACGAGTTTCCTTTTCCGGGGGCCCGGCATGGTGTGGGAACGTGGGAATCCGGGAACCATCCGGTCTCCTGCCGCGTTTCCGCTGTGTGCACAGTGACATCGCGGTGACAGGGTGTGGCGACAGGCAGGGTGCGGCTACCATGACCGGCACAAGGACGGGCGGCGAAAGGGAGTCGTCCCCTGGGGCGGCGCCCGGTGTACCGCCGGGGCGAGGAGGGCGGGCCATGGTGCAGAAGGCCAAGATCCTCCTGGTCGATGACCGGCCGGAGAATCTGCTGGCGCTGGAGGCGATCCTCTCCGCGCTTGATCAGACGCTGGTGCGGGCATCGTCCGGGGAGGAAGCGCTCAAGGCACTGCTCACGGACGACTTCGCGGTCATTCTGCTGGACGTCCAGATGCCGGGCATGGACGGATTCGAGACCGCGGCGCACATCAAGCGGCGCGAGCGGACGCGGGACATCCCGATCATCTTCCTCACGGCGATCAACCACGGCCCGCACCACACCTTCCGGGGGTACGCGGCGGGTGCGGTCGACTACATCTCCAAGCCGTTCGACCCGTGGGTGCTGCGGGCGAAGGTGTCGGTGTTCGTCGAGCTGTACATGAAGAACTGCCAGCTGCGCGAGCAGGCGGCCCTGCTGCGGCTCCAGTTGGAGGGCAACGGCAAGGGCGGTGTCGGCGGCAAGGAGTCCACCGGGCTGCTCGCGGAACTGTCCGCGCGGCTCGCGGCCGTCGAGGAGCAGGCCGAGGCCCTGTCCAAACAGCTGGACGACGATTCCGCGGACGCGGCGGCGGTCGCCACCGCCGCCCATCTGGAACGCAAACTCACCGGCCTGCGCCGCGCGCTCGACGCCCTGGAGCCGGGAACCGGGAGCGGCAGCCCGGCGCTGCCGACGCAGAACTGACACCGGTGGGGCCCGTGTTGCCCATGAGCGGGCGTCAGCTTCGGGCCCCGGCAAGGGCGACACGAACGGGTGAACCAGTCGGCACACGTGTCCCCTGTCGTCTCCACCGGTAACCTCACTCCATGGCCACACGTCCCTCCGCAGCCAAGAAGCAGCCCGCGAAGAAGGCGGCCGCTCCCGCGAAGGCTCCGGCGAGGAAGGCCGCCGCGAAGAAGGCCCCGGCCGGGAAGGCGCCCGCCAAGAAGGCCCCGGCCAAGAAGGCAGCGCCGCCGCCCAAGCCGGCACCCAGCCCCACCGGGGGCGTCTACCGGCTCGTGCGCGCCCTCTGGCTGGGCCTGGCGCACGCCGTCGGCGCCGTCTTCCGGGGCATAGGGCAGGGCGCGAAGAACCTCGACCCGGCGCACCGGAAGGACGGCGTGGCCCTGCTGCTGTTCGGCCTCGCGCTGGTCGTCGCCGCGGGTACGTGGGCCGATCTGCGCGGACCCGTCGGCGACCTGGTGGAGATCCTGGTCACCGGCGCGTTCGGCCGGCTCGACCTGCTGGTGCCGATACTGCTCGCGGTGATCGGCGTACGGTTCGTCCGGCATCCGGAGAAGCAGGAGGCCAACGGCCGGATCGTGATCGGCCTGTCCGCGCTCGTCATCGGCGTGCTCGGCCAGGTCCACATCGCCTGCGGTTCGCCCGCCCGCAGCGGCGGCATGCAGGCCATAAGGGACGCCGGCGGCCTCATCGGCTGGGCGGCGGCGACCCCGCTGACGTACTCCATGTCCGAGGTGCTGGCCGTACCGCTGCTGGTGCTGCTCACCGTGTTCGGCCTGCTCGTGGTCACCGCCACGCCGGTCAACGCCATCCCGCAGCGGCTGCGCACGCTCGGCGTGAAGCTGGGCCTGCTGCCCGACCCGGAGGACGACGAGCTCACCGACGACGACGAGCGCTACGACGAGCAGTGGCGCGAGGCGCTGCCCGGGCGCCCCCGCAAGCGCCCGAGCGCCCCCCAGGCGTACGACCCCGACAGCGCGGAGGAGGCGGCGCTCACCCAGCGCCGGGGCCGGCCGCGGCGCTCGGCGGTGCCGCAGCCCGATCCGGCGCGGCACATGGACGCGGTGGACGTGGCGGCGGCGGCCGCGGCCGCTCTCGACGGCGCCGTCCTGCACGGCATGCCGCCGTCCCAGGTCGTCGCCGACCTCACCCAGGGCGTCAGCGTCGGCGACCGCGAGGAGACCACACCGGTCCCGGCGCCCTCGCCGTCGCCGTCGAAGGCCCCCTCCCCGTCGCCGGTCCCGGCGCCGGCCCGGCCCAAGCAGGAGAAGATCCCCTCCGGGAGCGTCCCCGACCTCACCAAGAAGGCGCCCGAAGCGGTCCGCGACCTGCCCGCGCGCGCGGAGCAGCTCCAGCTGTCCGGGGACATCACCTACGCCCTGCCCTCACTGGACCTCCTCACCCGCGGTGGCCCCGGCAAGGCGCGCAGCGCGGCCAACGACGCGGTCGTCGCCTCGCTCACCCAGGTCTTCACCGAGTTCAAGGTCGACGCGGCCGTCACCGGCTTCACCCGCGGCCCGACGGTCACCCGCTACGAGGTCGAGCTCGGCCCCGCCGTGAAGGTCGAGCGGATCACCGCCCTGACCAAGAACATCGCGTACGCCGTCGCCAGCCCGGACGTGCGGATCATCAGCCCGATCCCCGGCAAGTCCGCGGTCGGCATCGAGATCCCGAACACCGACCGGGAGATGGTCAACCTCGGTGACGTGCTGCGCCTCGCCGAGTCCGCCGAGGACGACGACCCGATGCTGGTCGCCTTCGGCAAGGACGTCGAGGGCGGGTACGTGATGCACTCGCTGGCGAAGATGCCGCACATGCTGGTCGCGGGCGCCACCGGTTCCGGCAAGTCGTCCTGCATCAACTGCCTGATCACCTCGGTCATGATGCGGGCGACGCCGGAGGACGTCCGGATGATCCTGGTCGACCCCAAGCGCGTCGAGCTGACCGCCTACGAGGGCATCCCGCACCTGATCACGCCGATCATCACCAACCCCAAGCGGGCCGCCGAGGCGCTGCAGTGGGTCGTGCGCGAGATGGACCTGCGCTACGACGACCTCGCCGCGTACGGCTACCGCCACATCGACGACTTCAATCGCGCCGTCCGCGAGGGCAAGGTCAAGCCGCCGGAGGGCAGCGAGCGGGAGCTGCAGCCGTACCCGTACCTGCTGGTGATCGTCGACGAGCTGGCCGACCTGATGATGGTGGCCCCCAGGGACGTCGAGGACGCGATCGTGCGGATCACGCAGCTCGCGCGCGCGGCCGGCATCCACCTGGTGCTCGCCACGCAGCGGCCGTCCGTCGACGTCGTCACCGGTCTGATCAAGGCCAATGTGCCGTCCCGGCTGGCCTTCGCCACCTCCTCGCTCGCCGACTCGCGGGTCATCCTCGACCAGCCGGGCGCGGAGAAGCTGATCGGCAAGGGCGACGGGCTGTTCCTGCCGATGGGCGCGAACAAGCCGACCCGTATGCAGGGCGCGTTCGTGACCGAGGAGGAGGTCGCGGTCGTCGTCCAGCACTGCAAGGACCAGATGGCGCCGGTCTTCCGGGACGACGTCACGGTGGGCACCAAGCAGAAGAAGGAGATCGACGAGGAAATCGGCGACGACCTCGACCTGCTGTGCCAGGCCGCCGAGCTGGTGGTCTCCACCCAGTTCGGGTCGACGTCCATGCTCCAGCGCAAGCTGCGGGTCGGTTTCGCCAAGGCCGGCCGGCTGATGGACCTCATGGAGTCCCGGAACATCGTCGGGCCCAGCGAGGGATCCAAGGCGCGTGATGTTCTTGTGAAAGCTGACGAACTGGACGGTGTGCTCGCCGTGATTCGCGGGGAGACGGAGGGTTAGGCAGGGGTCGGCCGTCCGGCCGAACGGACTGGGCCGGACGGCGGCACCGCCGTGATCCACCCGTTAGAGAACGGCGGGCAACCGTTTCCCTTTGCTGTACGTCAAGTTGAGGGAGAGGGCAGGTGCGGGTCCCAGCGGGGGATTTCGTGTCTGGCCGTGTCGTCGGATTGTCGGGCCAGTCCGATGGCGTACAAAGTCATACCGCCCGGTTGCCCCACCCTTTCGTACCCCCCCTAGACTGAACCTCCAGCAGGTGGCTACACGCTCGAAAGGCGCCCCCGTGTCCATCGGCAACTCCCCTGAAGACGAGCGTCCGTTCGAAGACGTGTCCGAGGAAGCCCGTCCCACCGTCGGGCGCGCCCTGCAGCAGGCGCGCATCGCGGCCGGGCTGACCGTCGACGACGTCAGCAGCGCCACTCGCGTCCGCATCGCCATCGTGCACGCCATCGAGGCCGACGACTTCGCCCCCTGCGGCGGCGACGTGTACGCCCGCGGCCACATCCGGACCCTGGCCAGGGCCGTCCGCCTCGATCCCGGCCCGCTGATCGAGCGGTACGACGCCGAGCACGGCGGCCGGCCCGCCCCGACCCCTGCCGCACCCCTGTTCGAGGCGGAGCGGATCCGTCCCGAGCGGCGCGGACCCAACTGGACCGCGGCCATGGTCGCGGCGATCGTCGCCGTGATCGGTTTCGTCGGATTCACCGCCTTCAAGGGCGGCGACAGCGGGAACGACGCCAAGTCCCAGGTAGCCGAGGGTGCCACGCCGAGCGCCAAGTCCGCCTCGCCCACACCCAAGAAGGACAAGCCGGCCCCACCCAAGTCCGAGCCGTCCGACAGCGCCATCGCGGCGGCCCCCCAGGACAAGGTGACCGTCCAGGTCAGCGCCCCCAACGGGCGCAGCTGGATCTCCGCCAAGGACCACAACGGGCGGATGCTCTTCGACGGGCTGCTGAAGAAGGGCGAGTCCAAGACCTTCCAGGACAGCTCCAAGATCAACCTGATCCTCGGCGACGCCGGCGCCATCCAGCTCTACGTCAACGGCAAGAAGATCGAGGACGACTTCCAGCCGGGCGCGGTGGAGCGCCTGACATACACCAAGGGCGACCCCGAGGTCGGCTGACAGCCGCTCGCGGGAAGCCGTCCAGCGGGGTTGGCCAAGATCGGCCAACCCCGTCGACGTGGGGTGTCGTACGGACGAAGTAGTCTTGAGCCCATGCCTGAACGCCGTACCGTCGCACTCGTCACTCTCGGCTGCGCCCGTAACGAGGTGGACTCGGAGGAGCTCGCAGGCCGTTTGGAGGCGGACGGCTGGCAGCTCGTGGAGGACGCCGCTGACGCGGACGTCGCCGTGGTCAACACCTGTGGCTTCGTGGAAGCCGCCAAGAAGGACTCCGTCGACGCCCTCCTGGAGGCCAACGACCTCAAGGACCATGGCAGAACCCAGGCCGTCGTGGCGGTGGGCTGCATGGCCGAGCGGTACGGCAAGGAGCTGGCCGAGGCCCTCCCCGAGGCCGACGGCGTGCTCGGATTCGACGACTACGCCGACATCTCCGACCGCCTGCAGACCATCCTCTCCGGCGGCATCCACGCCGCCCACACCCCCCGCGACCGACGCAAGCTCCTGCCGATCAGCCCGGCCGAGCGCCAGGAATCGGCCACGACCGTAGCGCTGCCCGGCCACGGCCCGGCCGACCTCCCCGAGGGCGTCGCGCCCCTCTCCGGCCCCCGCGCGCCCCTGCGCCGCCGGCTGGACGGCGCGCCCGTCGCCTCCGTCAAGCTCGCCTCCGGCTGCGACCGCCGCTGCTCGTTCTGCGCCATCCCCTCCTTCCGCGGCTCGTTCATCTCACGCCGCCCGAGCGACGTGCTGAACGAGACCCGCTGGCTGGCCGAGCAGGGCGTGAAGGAGATCATGCTGGTCTCCGAGAACAACACCTCCTACGGCAAGGACCTGGGCGACATCCGCCTGCTGGAGTCCCTCCTGCCCGAGCTGGCCGAGGTCGACGGCATCGAACGCGTGCGCGTCAGCTACCTCCAGCCGGCAGAGATGCGCCCCGGCCTGATCGACGTACTGACCTCCACCCCGAAGGTCGCCCCCTACTTCGACCTGTCCTTCCAGCACTCCGCGCCCGGCGTGCTGCGCGCCATGCGCCGCTTCGGCGACACCGACCGCTTTCTGGAGCTGCTCGACACCATCCGCGGCAAGGCGCCGCAGGCTGGCGTGCGCTCCAACTTCATCGTCGGCTTCCCCGGCGAGTCCGAGGCCGACCTGGCCGAACTGGAGCGCTTCCTGAGCGGCGCCCGCCTGGACGCCATCGGCGTGTTCGGCTACTCCGACGAGGAGGGCACGGAAGCGGCCACCTACACCGGCAAGCTCGACGGCGACGTCGTCGCCGAGCGGCTGGCCCGCGTCTCCCGGCTCGCCGAGGAACTCGTCTCGCAGCGCGCCGAGGAGCGTCTCGGCGAGACCGTGCACGTCCTCGTCGAGTCCGTCGACGACGAGGAGGGGATGTACGGCCGCGCCGCGCACCAGGCGCCGGAAACCGACGGCCAGGTGCTGCTCACGAGCGGCGAGGGCCTGACCGCGGGACGTATGGTCGAGGCGAAGGTGGTCGGTACGGAGGGTGTCGACCTGGTCGCCGAGCCGCTCACCGGCTCGCTCGGGTGTAGTGAGGAGGCGGGCAGATGACCGGAGTCCCGGCATCCGCCGCGGGCGGCTCCTCCGGCGCCCAGGGCGCCCGGGGTTCCGCCGCCGCGGCCGACGGCGCCGCTCCCGCCGCTGCTGCTCCCGCGGCTCCCGCTCATGCTTCGACTCCCGCCACCGCTCCTGCTCCGGCCGCGGACGCCGGCGTGACGGGTGAGGCCCGGCCCGCGCGCGGGAAGAAGATCACGGCCGCCGCCGTCAACCAGGCCAGCGTGTGGAACGTCGCCAACCTGCTGACGATGCTGCGGCTGGTCCTGGTGCCCGGCTTCGTGGTGCTGATGCTGGAGAATGGCGGGTACGACCCGGCCTGGCGCTCCCTCGCCTGGGCGGCCTTCGCCATCGCCATGATCACCGACCTGTTCGACGGGCACCTGGCGCGGACCTACAACCTGGTCACCGACTTCGGCAAGATCGCCGACCCCATCGCCGACAAGGCGATCATGGGCGCGGCGCTCGTGTGCCTGTCCGCCCTGGGCGACCTGCCCTGGTGGGTCACGGCCGTGATCCTCGGCCGGGAACTCGGCATCACGCTGCTGCGTTTCCTGGTCATCCGGTACGGCGTGATCCCGGCCAGCCGCGGCGGCAAGCTCAAGACCCTCACCCAGGGCGTGGCGGTCGGTATGTACGTGCTGGCGCTGACGGGGTGGCTGGCGACCCTGAGGTTCTGGGTGATGGCCGTGGCCGTCGTCCTCACCGTGGTCACCGGCCTCGACTATGTGAGACAGGCCATTGTGCTGCGCCGGCAGGGAATCGCCGAGCGCGCGGCCGCGTTGGAGGAGACGGAAGAGTGAGTCTGCCGGCCACCGAACTGGTGCGACTACTGACCGTGAGGGGCGAGACGCTCGCGGTGGCCGAGTCGCTCACCGGTGGTCTGGTCGCGGCGGAGATCACGTCCGTCCCCGGGGCGTCGAAGGTGTTCCGGGGTTCGGTCACCGCCTACGCCACCGGACTCAAGCATGATCTGCTGGGTGTCGACGCCACCCTGCTGGAGCAGCGCGGAGCGGTGGATCCGCAGGTCGCGGCCCAGATGGCCGCAGGTGTGCGGGAGGCGTTGGGCGCCGACTGGGGCATCGCGACCACCGGAGTCGCGGGACCCGATCCGCAGGACGGCCAGCCGGTCGGCACGGTGTTCGTGGCCGCCGACGGGCCCCGGAGCGCGGTTCCCGGTTCTGCCGGTGGCGGAAGAGTCGAGGCCCTGCGGTTGAACGGCGACCGTGCGGAAATCCGTATGGAGAGTGTACGGAGCGTGCTCGCGCTCCTCCTGAGGGAGCTGGCGGGCCGACAGACCGGGAACGAGCGGGCACAGGATACGGAACGGAACGGGGGGTTTTGATGTTTGCAGCCCTGAGTGAACACGACATCGCTCCCCGCACGGCCGCGGCGCGAGGCGGTACGGTGGGGCGTGAAGGATGCGGCTACGCGGTCCGAGGAGGGAGCCACCGATGATTCTGCTCCGTCGCCTGCTGGGTGACGTGCTGCGTCGGCAGCGCCAACGCCAGGGCCGTACTCTGCGCGAAGTCTCCTCGTCCGCCCGAGTCTCACTCGGCTATCTCTCCGAGGTGGAGCGGGGGCAGAAGGAGGCTTCCTCCGAGCTGCTCTCCGCCATCTGCGACGCGCTGGACGTACGGATGTCGGAACTCATGCGAGAAGTGAGCGACGAGCTGGCGCTCGCCGAGCTGGCCCAGTCCGCAGCGGCCACCGACCCTGTACCCGCACCGGTCCGCCCGATGCTGGGTTCCGTGTCGGTGACGGGTGTGCCACCGGAACGGGTGACCATCAAGGCGCCCGCCGAAGCGGTGGACGTCGTCGCTGCCTGAGCGTGTGTGTGAGGCCCCGGCCGGGGCCGCTCCGGAAGTCCGGAGCCGGTGCGGCCGGGGCCTCGCCGTGTCCGGGCGCCTGCGGGTGGGCCTCGTGCGTCCGTTTGCCGGTGCGGGCCGGTGCGGTCATGGTGGAGGGACGCGGGGGCCTACCACCGGAGCGTGCGTATGAACGTCGTGAAGAGTCCGTTGCCCGACGACGCCCTGAAGACCGTGGGCGAGGCGCTGCAGGGCGCCCTCGTCGATCTGCTGGACCTCTCCCTGGTCGCGAAGCAGATCCACTGGAACGTCGTCGGGCCCCGCTTCCGGTCCGTCCACCTGCAGCTCGACGAGGTCGTGACCACCGCCCGCACCCACGCCGACACGGTCGCCGAACGGGCGTCGGCGCTGGGCGTCTCGCCGGACGGACGCGCCGCCACGATCTCCTCCGGCAGCGGCATCGGAGACACTCCGGCGGGCTGGATCAAGGACGGGGACGGGGTCGGCGCGATGGTGGACGCCCTGGGCGCGGTGATCACCCGTATGCGCGAGCGGGTGGAGTCCACCGGCGAGCCCGACCCGGTCACGCAGGACATCTTCATCGGCATCACGGCGGACCTGGAGAAGCATCACTGGATGTTCCAGGCGGAGAACGCCTAGCCGTCTGTTCCGCGGTGCATCGGTGAGCCCCTTGGTGCGCCTGTCACGCCGGTGAGGCGGCGTTCTAGGGTCCGGGCGGAGGAGGCGGGCACATGATGCGGCGGGCACTGCGGTGGGCGGCCGCTCTCGGGTGCGGGGCCGTGTGGTGGTGGGCCGCGGTGCGGATCGCCCTCGGGGAAGGCGCGGGCGTGCTCGAAGGGGCCGTCGTGGCCGGCGGCTGGGGGATCAGCCTGCTGCCGGTGCGCTGTGTGCCCAAGGGACAGGCGGAGGGGGCCGTGCGGGCGGGGCGGTGGTCCGACGCCTGGCGGGCGAGCGACGCTACCAGGGCATCGCCACACCGCCGTTGGGACGCAGGATCTGACCCGTCGTGAACGCCGAGGCGTCGGACGCCAGGTACAGCACCGTATGCGCGACGTCCTCCGGCTCGCCCACCCGGCCCAGCGGTGCCATCCGCGCCATCACCGACTCGGTGTGCGCCTGGGCCTCGCCGTCATGACGGTCCGTCATGGGCGTGCGGATCCAGCCCGGCGCGACCGCGTTGACCCGGATGCCGTGCCGGCCGACCTCGGTGGCCAGCGTCTTCGTCAGCTGGACCACGGCCGCCTTCGCCGCGCCGTAGCAGAGTAGGCCCGGCCCGCCGGTGTCGACCGCGCCGGACGCCATGGTCACGATGCTGCCCCGGGTCCCGTGGGCGAGCATCAGCCGGGCCGCCTCCTGGCACGCGTGCAGCACGCCCTTGAAGTTGACGCTCATCACCCGGTCGAGATCCTCGTCCAGCGTCTCCAGCACGGGGCTGCTGTGCATGATCCCGGCGATCGCCGCCATCACGTCCAGACGGCCGCAGGAACGGACGGCCTGGCCGAGCCGCGCCCGGTCGGTGACGTCCAGGACGTGCGTACGGGCCGTGCCGCCGCGCTCCTCGATCAGCTTGCCCGTGCCCCGCAAGCCGTCCACGTCCCGGTCGGCACAGTGCACCGTGGCGCCCGCCTCGGCGAGCAGGACGGCCGAGGCCCGACCGATGCCGCCGGCGGCGCCGGTGACGAACGCGGTGCGCCCGGTGAGGTCGTACGCCGTGAGGGCCATTCCCCGACGGTACGAGCATTTCTGATGGTCCGTCAATTGTCTCGGCGGGGATAGCGGTCACGCCACTTCTGGGCTGATCCCGGTGCGGGTGCGGGGCCCTGCTGGCAGGACGGGCACCAGTAGGTGGGGCGTTCCTGGGAGCCGTCACCCTGGTCGGCCACGCGGACGGGCGTGCGGCAGCGCAGACAGGGGCGGGACGCACGGCCGTAGACGAACAGGTCGTGGTGGCGGACGCCCGTCGTCTGCCGGATCGGGCGGTCGCGGTTGGCCTCCAGCAGCTTCTTGGCGAGCGCGGGCAACCGGGCGGCGTGGTCCTCGGGCAGCGCGCCGACGGGCAGCCAGGGGGTCACGCCGAGCAGGAAGCACAGCTCGCTCTTGTAGACGTTGCCGATACCCGCGAGATTGCGCTGGTCGAGCAGGGCCTCGCCGAGGGGGCGGGAGGGCTCGGCGAGCAGGTTGGACAGGGCGCGCCCGGCGTCCCAGTCGGGGCCCAGCAGATCGGGGCCGAGATGACCGACGGCCCGTTCCTCCTCGGCGGTGCGCAGGAACTCCAGGACGGGGAGGCGGTAGCCCACCGCGGTGCGGCCGGCCGCGGCGAGGATCGCCCGGATCTGGTGCCCGGGGCCGCCGCGCCAGCGCTCACCCTCGCCGTAGACCTTCCAGGCACCCTCCATGCGGAGGTGGGTGTGCAGGGTGAAACCGCCCTCGAACCGGGTCAGCAGGTGCTTGCCGCGCGCCACGGTGTCCAGGACCGTCCGCCCGGTGAGGTCGACCGTGGCGTACTTCGGCACCCGGAAGTCGCTGCGGGTGAGCACTTCGCCGGCCAGGGCGCTGTGCAGCCGCCGGGCTGCCTGCCACACCGTGTCACCTTCGGGCATGGTTCAAGCGTGCCATGGGGCGACCGAGGGCGGGCCCGGGGTGCGGGATGCGCGAGCCAAGGTGCGGGGTGCGGGACCCGGGCCCGGGGTGCGGGAGCCCGGCTCGGGGCCCGGGGTGCGGGTGCGGCCTCTGGTCAGGCTCTGAGGCGCAGGCCGCGCGGGGTCGCGATGAAGCCGGCTCCTTCCAGGAGGGCGCCCAGAGGGGAGGTCAGGGCGGAGGCTCCGTTGATCCGTTCCACCGTGACCGTGCCGAGGGAGCCCGCGCGGGCGGCCGCGGCCAACGCCTCCGCCGCCGTACGGAGCCGGGGGTCGTCGACGGCGGCGGTGTCCGGGTCGCACGGCCAGGCCAGCAGTGTCTTGCCGCCGCGCTCCATGTACAGCGTCAGCTGGCCCTCCACCAGCACGACGAGCGAGCCCGCCTTGCGGCCCGCCTTGTGCCCGGCCCCGGTCGGTGACTCCGGCCAGGGCAGCGCCGCGCCGTACGCGTTCGCCGGGTCGGCCGCGGCCAGGACGACGGCACGCGGGTCTCCGCCGGGGGTTCGGGCACCGGTACGCCGGTTGCCGAAGCTCCGGTCCGGGCCTCGGCCCGCACCCGGTCCCTGCCCGAAGCCGCCGCCTCTGGGGCCGCCGTAGCCGGGCGAGGCGAAGGGATCCGCCGGGGCGAGGTCGCGGGGGGAGACGTAGTCACCGGGGGCGGTGGTGTGACCGTCCGGCGGCCAGGTGAAATCGCCTTCCACCCCTGGGTGCCCGTACCCGGGGTCCGACCGGTCCGCTCCGCCGGGAGCCGCGTGGCCGCCGTCCGGGAAGGGCAGGGGGCCGAGCGGGTCGGTGCCGGTGCCCGGAAACGCGGCCGAGCCGAAGGCGGGCGAGGCGCCGTCGGTACGGGCGGGGGCGGACAGGCCCTCGTTCCGGTCGCGGGCGTTGGACACCGCGCGCAGGCGGTCGACCGCGCCGTCCATCGCGAACTGGGCGGCGCCCAGCCCTTCCACCACATAACCGCGCCGCGCCTGGCCGCTCTCCTCGAACGCGGACAGGACCCGGTACACCGCGGAGAAACCGCCCTCGACGCCCTCCGCCGCGACGGCTCCCCGGGTGACCACGCCGTGCCGGTCGAGGAGGGTGCGGGCCAGCGCGTGCGCCCGCACAGTGGCGTCCGGTTCGGGTGCGGGCAGCAGGGACCAGCGGCCGGCCACGGTCGGCGGCCCGGTCCGGGAGGCGGTGCGGGCGGCGGCGGTCAGCGAACCGTAGCGCCCGCGCGGGACCGCGCGCTTGGCGCGGTGGGCCGTCGATCCGGCTGTACGACCCGAGCCCAGCACGGAGCGCATCGGCGCGAGCGTGTCATTGGTCAGCCGGCCCGACCAGGCCAGGTCCCAGACGGCGTCCGCCAGCTGGGGATCGGTGACCTCGGGGTGGGTCGTCGCGCGGATCTGGTCGGCGATCTGGCGGAAGAACAGTCCGTAGCCGCCGGACAGGGCGTCCAGGACGGACTGGTGCAGCGCGGTCAGCTCCAGCGGATGCGGTGGCGGGAGGAGCAGGGGCGCCGCGTCCGCCAGATACAGCGAGACCCAGCCGTCCTTGCCGGGCAGCGAGCCCGCCCCGGCCCACACCACCTCCCCAGCGGCGGTGAGTTCGTCGAGCATGGACGGCGTGTAGCCGGCCACGCGGGAGGGGAGCACCAGCTTCTCCAGCGCCGAGGCGGGCACGGACGCCCCCTGCGCCTGTTCGATGGCACGCACCAGCCCGTCGATGCCCCGCAGCCCGTGTCCCGTGCCGATGTGCTGCCACTGCGGCAGGAACTGCGCGAGCGCCGCCGGCGGCACCGGCTCCAGCTCGTGCCGCAGTGCGGCCAGCGAACGGCGCCGCAACCGGCGCAGCACGGCCGCGTCGCACCACTCCTGTCCGATGCCCGCCGGATGGAACTCGCCCTGGACGACACGGCCGCCCGCCGCGAGCCGCTGCAGGGCGCCCTCGGTGACCGCAACGCCCAGACCGAACCGGGCCGCCGCGGTGGCCGAGGTGAACGGCCCGTGGGTGCGGGCGTAGCGCGCGAGGAGGTCGCCCAGCGGTTCCTTGACCGGCTCCGTGAACGCCTCGGGGACGCCGACCGGCAGCGCCGTGCCGAGTGCGTCGCGCAGCCGGCCCGCGTCCTCGACCGCTGCCCAGTGGTCCGCGCCGGCGATCCGGACCCGGATGGCGCGGCGGGCGGCGGCGAGCTCGCCCGCCCACGCGGGTTCGGCGCCCCGCTCGGCCAGTTCGGCGTCCGTCAGGGGGCCGAGCACCCGCAGCACGTCCGCCACGCCTTCCACGTCCTTGAGCCGGCGGTCCTCGGTCAGCCACTGGATCTCCCGCTCCAGCTCGGTCAGCACCTCGGCGTCCAGCAGCTCCCGCAGCTCCGCCTGGCCCAGCAGCTCGGCCAGCAGCCGCGAGTCCAGGGACAGGGCGGCGGCGCGGCGCTCGGCGAGCGGGGAGTCTCCCTCGTACAGGAACTGGGCCACGTAGCCGAAGAGGAGGGAGCGCGCGAACGGGGAGGGCTCGGGGGTGGTGACCTCCACGAGCCGGACCTTGCGGGCTTCGATGTCGCCCATCAGCTCGACGAGCCCGGGGACGTCGAAGACGTCCTGGAGGCACTCGCGGACCGCCTCCAGCACGATCGGGAACGACCCGAACTCGCTCGCCACCTGCAGCAGTTGCGCCGCCCGCTGACGCTGCTGCCACAGCGGGGTGCGCTTGCCCGGGTTGCGGCGCGGCAGCAGCAGCGCGCGGGCGGCGCACTCGCGGAAGCGGGAGGCGAACAGGGCGGAGCCGCCGACCTGGTCCGTGACCACCTGGTCGACCTCGCCCTTGTCGAAGGCCACGTCCGCCGCGCCGACCGGCGCCTGCTCGCTGTCGTACTCGGCGCCCGCCTTCACGGGCTCCTGGTCGAGCAGGTCCAGGCCCATCAGATCGGCGTCCGGCAGGCGCAGCACGATGCCGTCGTCGGCGTGCATGACCTGCGCGTCCATGCCGTACCGCTCGGAGAGACGAGCGCCGAGGGCGAGCGCCCAGGGCGCGTGGACCTGCGCGCCGAAGGGGGAGTGGACGACGACCCGCCAGTCGCCCAGCTCGTCACGGAAGCGCTCGACGACGATCGTGCGGTCGTCCGGGATGTGGCCGCAGGCCTCGCGCTGCTCGTCCAGGTAGGACAGGACGTTGTCCACGGCCCAGGCGTCCAGGCCCGCCGCGAGTAGCCGCAGCCGGGCGTCGTCCTTGGCCAGGGAGCCGACCTCCCGCAGGAACGCGCCGACCGCGCGGCCCAGCTCCAGCGGCCGGCCCAGCTGGTCGCCCTTCCAGAACGGCAGCCTGCCCGGCACCCCCGGAGCCGGCGAGACCAGGACCCGGTCGCGCGTGATGTCCTCGATGCGCCAGGAACTCGTCCCCAGCGTGAAGACGTCCCCCACCCGGGACTCGTACACCATCTCCTCGTCCAGCTCGCCGACCAGGCCGCCGCCTTTCTTGGGGTCGGAACCGGCGAGGAACACCCCGAACAGACCGCGGTCGGGGATCGTGCCGCCGGAGGTGACGGCGAGCCGCTGGGCGCCCGGACGCCCGGTGACCGTACCGGCGACGCGGTCCCACACCACGCGCGGGCGCAGCTCCGCGAAGGCGTCCGAGGGATAGCGGCCGGCGAGCATGTCCAGGGTGGCCGTGAACGCCGACTCGGGCAGCGAGGCGAAGGGGGCGGCACGGCGGACGACCGCGAGCAGGTCGTCGAACTGCCAGGTGTCCAGCGCGGTCATGGCGACCAGTTGCTGGGCCAGCACGTCCAGCGGATTCGCGGGCACCCGCAGGGACTCGATGGAGCCCGAACGCATCCGCTCGGTGACCACCGCCGCCTGGACCAGGTCGCCCCGGTACTTGGGGAAGACCACACCGGTGGAGACGGCACCCACCTGGTGTCCCGCGCGGCCCACCCGCTGCAGTCCGGAGGCCACCGAGGGCGGCGATTCGACCTGGACGACGAGGTCGACCGCGCCCATGTCGATGCCCAGCTCCAGGCTGGACGTGGCGACCACGGCGGGCAGCCGGCCCGCTTTCAGGTCCTCCTCCACCAGGGCGCGCTGCTCCTTGGAGACCGAACCGTGGTGCGCGCGGGCGATCACCGCGGGCGCGCCCTGGGCCGCGCCGGAACCGCCCATCAGTTCGGCCGGCGCGTGGTGTTCGTCCAGCGGCTCGCCGGTCGCCCGCTCGTACGCGATCTCGTTGAGCCGGTTGCACAGCCGCTCCGCCAGGCGCCGCGAGTTGGCGAACACGATGGTGGACCGGTGCGCCTGCACCAGGTCGGCGATCCGCTCCTCCACGTGCGGCCAGATCGACGGCCGCTCCGCCCCGTCGTTCCCGTCGGCCGCGGGTGAGCCGCCCAGCTCGCCCATGTCCTCGACCGGGACGACCACGGACAGGTCGAACTCCTTGCCGGACTCCGGCTGGACGATTTCCACCTTGCGGCGCGGCGAGAGGTACCGGGCGACCTCGTCCACCGGGCGCACGGTCGCCGACAGGCCGATCCTGCGGGCGGGCCGCGGCAGCAACTCGTCCAGTCGCTCCAGGGACAGCGCGAGGTGCGCGCCGCGCTTGGTGCCCGCCACCGCGTGCACCTCGTCCAGGATCACCGTCTCCACCCCTGTCAGCGCGTCGCGCGTGGCCGACGTCAGCATCAGGAACAGCGACTCGGGGGTGGTGATCAGGATGTCCGGCGGGCGGGTGGACAGCGCGCGGCGCTCGGCGGCCGGCGTGTCGCCCGAGCGGATGCCCACCCTGACCTCGGGCTCGGGCAGGCCCAGGCGCACGGACTCGTGGCGGATGCCGGTCAGCGGGCTGCGCAGGTTCCGCTCGACGTCGACCGCGAGGGCCTTCAGCGGCGACACGTACAGCACCCGGCAGCGCTTCCTGGGGTCGGCCGGCGGAGGGGCGGACGCCAGCTGGTCCAGGGCGGCGAGGAAGGCGGCCAGGGTCTTGCCGGAGCCGGTCGGGGCGACCACGAGCACGTCCGAGCCCTCGCCGATGGCCCGCCACGCACCCGCCTGGGCCGCGGTGGGCGCGGAGAACGCCCCCGTGAACCAGCCGCGGGTCGCGGGCGAGAAGCCGTCGAGGGCTCGGTGTGCGGAGCTGACCATGCGTCCATCCTGCACCCGGCCACTGACAATCGGCCTGACCTGCGCAAACGAGGCGCCGAGGCCGGGGCGGGGCCCGGGGCCGGGACTGTGGGTGGGGTCGGCTTGAGGGTCGGGGCCGGAGCCGGGGCCGGGGCCGGGCTGAGGTCGGCTTCAGGGGTGGGGCCCTGGCGGGGACGAGCGCAGCCGGACCGGTCGGCGCGGCTCCGCCGACGACGCGGCTCAGCCGACGAAGCGGCCGTACGCCCTGAGGGTGCGCAGCGCCTCGATGGTCACCGCGGGACGCGACTCCAGCGCGACGACCGGTGCCCACTGGCGCCAGCGGATCGGCCAGCCGCCGTCCTCCTGCTGCTCGGCGGCGAGGTGGTCCAGCGAACGGGTCATCTCCTCGTCCGTGAACCACGCTCGCGCGAGCGAGTCCGGGCCGGGCGCGAAGTCGTGCGGGAAGTGGTGCTCGCCGGGGGCGTAGCCGGGCGCGACCGGGTACGCGTCGAGCCGGTCCGGATCGAGCGCCGCCAGCCGCTGTTCGCGGACCAGACGGCCGAGACGGTCGGCGGCGGCCTCCGCGCGCGGGCGGTCCGGGGCCCAGTCCAGGAAGGCGACGGCGGCCTCCACCTCGTAGGGATGGGACTTCTCCAGCGACTCCACGGCCTGCCAGCAGAAGTCGGTGGCCCGGAACAGCCAGGCGTGCCATACCTCGTTGCGGTGCAGCAGACCCACCACCGGGCCGGTGGCGAGCAGCTCGCCCGGCGGATCGTCCACGACCGGGACGAACGGGGCCGCCGGGTAGCCGCGCTGGCCGGCGAGGACCGCCGGGAGCGCGCCGTCCGCCGTGGAGACGGCGGTCAGGTAACGGCACACCCGGTCCACCCGCTGCCCGCCGCAGCGCCCGATGGCGTCCAGGACGCGCAGCGCGCGGGCGACGTGCAGGGGCTGGCTCACCGGACCGCGCAGATCGGGCTCCAGCGCATGACCGTATCCGCCGTCCTCGTCGCGGTAGGCGTCCAGTGCGGCCTCCACCGGTTCGGGGGCGCCGTTCAGGAAGTGGTACGCGAAGAGGCGCTGCTCCAGCACGCGCGCGGTGAGCCAGACGAACTGTTCGGCGCGGAAGAGCGGGGAACGCGCCGGGGGCGTGGAGGGGAGGGGGGAAGCTCCTGTGTCAGCCATGGATGAGACCGTAGGGTGGAAAGCGGTCTCGGCAAGCGGTCCCGGGCGGGCCCCACTCTCAGGGGCGGGATACTGGGGTCATGCGGTTGACGGTCTTCTGGCAGCGGATGGACGAACACTTCGGTTCGGGGTACGCCGAGAACTTCGCGCGCGACCACGTCATGTCCGAGCTGGGCGGGCGCACGGTGAACGAGGCGCTGGACGCGGGCTGGGAGGCCAAGGACGTGTGGCGCGTGGTCTGCTCGGTGATGGACGTGCCGGGGGAGAGGCGCTGAACCAGGAGGCGGCCGACGGGCCGTCCGCCACGTGGGTGACACTGGGCCCGTGGCACCCACTGACGACACCGAGCCGGTCGACCGGCACGCGGCATCCCCGGACCCCTCGACGCCCGCCCGGCTCCCGGCCACCGGCGCCGCCGGTTGGGGGACGCGCATGCCGCGCTGGCTGCCGCGCGCCATGGTCCTCGCGCTCGCGCTGGTCGCCGCGTTCCAGCTCGGCAGCTGGGCCTTCCACCAGCTGACCGGCCTGTTGATCAACATATTGATCGCGTTCTTCCTGGCCCTCGCCATCGAGCCCGCGGTGAGCCGGATGTCCGCCAGGGGCATGCGCCGGGGTTTCGCCACCTTCCTGGTCTTCCTCGGCCTCACCGTCGCCGTCGCGGGATTCATCACCTTGCTCGGGTCCATGCTGGCGGGCCAGATCATCAAGATGATCGAGGGCTTCCCGGACTATCTTGACTCGCTGATCAACTGGGTCAACCACACGTTCCACACGGACCTCAGACGGGTGGACGTCCAGGAGGGGCTGCTCCACTCCGACTGGCTGCGCAAGTACGCGCAGAACAGCGCGGCCGGGGTCCTGGACGTGTCCGCCCAAGTGCTCGGCGGTCTGTTCCAGCTGCTGACGGTCGGGCTGTTCTCGTTCTACTTCGCCGCGGACGGGCCCCGGCTGCGCCGCGCCCTCTGCTCCGTCCTGCCGCCCGCGCGCCAGGCCGAGGTGCTGCGGGCCTGGGAGATCGCGGTCGACAAGACGGGCGGCTACCTGTACTCCCGCGGTCTCATGGCGCTCATCTCCGGTGCGGCGCACTACATCCTGCTGGAGGCCCTGGGAGTGCCGTACGCGCCCGTGCTCGGGGTCTGGGTGGGTCTGGTCTCCCAGTTCATCCCGACCATCGGCACCTACCTCGCCGGCGCGCTGCCCATGTTGATCGCGTTCACCGTCAACCCCTGGTACGCGGTGTGGGTGCTGGTCTTCGTCGTGATCTACCAGCAGTTCGAGAACTACATGCTGCAGCCCAAGCTGACCTCGAAGACGGTCGACATCCACCCGGCGGTCGCCTTCGGCTCGGTCATCGTGGGCACCGCGCTGCTCGGCGCGGTCGGCGCACTGATCGCCATCCCCGCGGTCGCCACGCTCCAGGCGTTCCTCGGTGCCTACGTGAAGCGGTACGACGTCACGGACGACCCGCGCGTGCACGGGCACCCGCGGTCGGGCTCGGGCGGCCCGGGGCCGCTCACCCGCGTGCGACGGCTGTGGCGACAGCGGCCCGCCCCGGAGGAGTCCTCCTGACTCCCTCCGGACACGCCGTCCCTCAGTAGGCGACGCCTGCCCACACGCCGGCCCCGGCGACGGCCATCGCGTAGCACCCCGCCGCCGCGGCCACGATCCGCCAGCGCGCCCGCTCGCTCCACGAGGTGCGGGTCAGCAGCCATGCCAGCAGGGGCAGGACCAGAACGGCGTGCAGGCTCACCGCGTGCAGCGGCTTCAGCGGAGCGGTCGAGTGGTAGGCGGCCTCCTGGTGACCGGTCCGGGTGAGCGCGACCCCACGGGCGATCATCGCGGCGCCCGAGGCCAGTGCCACGAGGAGGATCGCGAACCCGGAGCGCACCGCCAGCGCCATCCCCGCGGGGCCCGCCGGTCGGTGCCGGAACGACACGACGGCGAGGGTGGTGAGCAGCGCCACCAGGACACCGCCGCCCACGGCGAGCGTCATGGACACCGCCGTGTCGAACGGGGTCTCCATGTTGAGGTGCGAGGGCACCCGGCGCCAGGCCTGCAGGGTGATGCCGCCCACCTCCACCACGCAGTCGGCGGCGAGGACGACGAGCAGGACGGTGCGCAGCCGCGGGCCGACGCGCAGGTAGGACGTGACCCAGGTGAGCGCGATCAGCGTCGCCCCGAAGGAGAGCCCGAACGTGACGGGCTTGCGCCAGGACACCGGACCGTCCCAGGGGCCGCCGTCGACGGCGTACACCACGAGGTGCGTGAGCCCGGACAGGACGAGGAGCAGGCCGGTCGCGTAGCAGAACCGTTCGGCGGGGCGCGGAATTTTCATGGGCCCCAGGCTCCCGAGAAGGCTCCGCGCGGTCGTCGTACGCCCGGAGGCACCTGCCGTACCCCGCCGGAAGTAGCGGGACGCGTACCGCCGGCGCCCGATCGCGCTCCCGCGCGCGTGGGTCAGCCGCCGGTCCGGTCGAGCAGGCCGCGGGTCAGCCGCATCAGGCGCCGACGGGCCTCGGTGTCGTACGCCTGGTCATGCGCGCGGGCGACGGTGAACTGGTCGAAGTAGCGTCCTGTGACGGTGGCGAGGTCCGGGTCGAGGAGCAGGCGGACCGTCGGCCGTACGCCCTCCTCCGTGCTGGTGACCGGGGTCAGGCCGGACGTCCGGACGGCTTCCGTGTCCATCAGGTGGGCGGGGTGGAGGGAGTTGACCGTGACGCCGGTGCCGCGCAGTTCGGCGGCGAGCTCGAAGGTCGCCATGATCATGGCCAGCTTGCTCCGGAAGTAGGCACGCAGCCCTTCGTAGCCCCGCTCCAGCATGACGTCGTCGAAGTCGATCGCCTCCTGGCCCATCGAGGCGACGTTGACCACCCGGGCCGGAGCGGAGGCGGTGAGCAGGGGCAGCAGGTCGCGGGTGAGGGCGTGGGCAGCGAGGTGGTTCACGGCGAAGCGCAGTTCGTGGCCCTGCCGGCTCAGCTCGCGCCGCAGCGGCTCCGCGCCGCCGGCCACCACCGCGTTGTTGATCAGCCCGTCGAGCCGAGGCTCCACTGTGTTGATCCGGTCCGCCATCGCGTGCACCTGGTCAAGGTCCGCCAGGTCGGCGAGGTATGTGCGGACGGTGGTGCCGGAAGCGGCGGCCCGCGCCTCGGCGGCCACGGCCGCCAGACGCCCGGGGTGACGGCCATGCAGGAGGAGGGTGCCGCCGCGCGGGGCCAGGTCGAGGGCGAGAGCGCGGCCCATGCCCTGGGTGGAGCCCGTGATCAGTGTGGTGCGCTGGGTCATGCCGACCACCCTGTCCGGCCGGCCGGACAGGAGGGAGTGTGCACCGGGCCTGGTGTTGCCACCACCAGGTGCGCGAGGGGCTTCGGAGGACCGCGTGGCGCGCTTGACACGAAAATCGAACATCCATTCTCATGGAAGCTCAGGCCAGGCCCGTGGCAGGGCATTTCGGCACGGTTCGTGGGGATAAGTAACCAGGTTGTCCACAGGCCGGACCGACGTCGGGGCGCATTGTCAGTGGCAGGCGTTAGCGTCTTTGACGTGAAGCGATCGACTCAAGCAAATCGGGTGGAACCCATGGCAGGAACCGACCGCGAGAAGGCGCTCGACGCCGCGCTCGCACAGATTGAACGACAATTCGGCAAGGGCGCGGTCATGCGCATGGGCGAGCGGTCGATGGAGCCCATCGAGGTCATCCCCACCGGGTCGACCGCACTCGACGTCGCCCTCGGCGTGGGCGGCCTGCCGCGCGGCCGTGTGGTGGAGATCTACGGCCCCGAGTCCTCCGGCAAGACCACGCTCACCCTGCACGCGGTGGCGAACGCGCAGAAGGCCGGCGGCCAGGTCGCCTTCGTGGACGCGGAGCACGCCCTCGACCCCGAGTACGCGAAGAAGCTCGGCGTCGACATCGACAACCTGATCCTCTCCCAGCCGGACAACGGCGAGCAGGCCCTGGAGATCGTGGACATGCTGGTCCGCTCCGGCGCCCTCGACCTCATCGTCATCGACTCCGTCGCCGCGCTCGTCCCGCGCGCGGAGATCGAGGGCGAGATGGGTGACAGCCACGTCGGTCTGCAGGCCCGCCTGATGAGCCAGGCCCTGCGGAAGATCACCAGCGCGCTCAACCAGTCCAAGACCACCGCGATCTTCATCAACCAGCTCCGCGAGAAGATCGGCGTGATGTTCGGCTCCCCGGAGACCACGACCGGTGGCCGCGCGCTGAAGTTCTACGCCTCGGTGCGCATCGACATCCGCCGCATCGAGACCCTGAAGGACGGCACGGAGGCGGTCGGCAACCGCACCCGCTGCAAGGTCGTCAAGAACAAGGTCGCCCCGCCCTTCAAGCAGGCCGAGTTCGACATCCTCTACGGCCAGGGCATCAGCCGCGAGGGCGGTCTGATCGACATGGGCGTGGAGCACGGCTTCGTCCGCAAGGCCGGCGCCTGGTACACGTACGAGGGCGACCAGCTCGGCCAGGGCAAGGAGAACGCCCGCAACTTCCTCAAGGACAACCCCGACCTGGCCAACGAGATCGAGAAGAAGATCAAGGAGAAGCTGGGCGTCGGCGTCCGTCCGGAGGAGCCCGCCGCCGAGCCCGGCTCGGACGCCGCGGTCACCACCCCGGCCGACGACGCCAAGGCGACGCCCGCCCCCGCGGCCGCCAAGGCCGGCAAGCCCAAGGCCGCCGCAGCCAAGAGCTGACCGTGACGCGACGAACCGGCTGGGCCGAGGACGAGCACGCCGCCCCGGGCGTCCCCCCATGGGGGACACGGGGGCCACGGGGGAGGGGCACCGGAGGCGGTGACACGGCGGGCTTCGCGGGTCCCGCCAACGCCGACGAGGGCGGGCACGGGCTGAGCGAGTACGGGCACAACGAGTACGGGCACGGCGAGTACGGGAACAGCGAGTCCGGACCCGGGCACGGGAACGGCGAGTACCCGGGCGGCCGCAGGCGCGGCCGGCGGCGGCGCGGCTTCGGAAAGCCGGCCACAGAGGACGAAGGCGCCCCCTCCTCGTCGAGGGCCGAGCGGGGGGAGTCTTCGGGGGACCCGGCTGAGCGGGCGCGGGCTATCTGCCTGCGCCTGCTCACCGGGACCCCTCGCACCCGCAAGCAGCTCGCGGACGCCCTCCGCAAGCGGGAGATCCCCGAGGATGTGGCCGAGGAGGTGCTGTCCCGGTTCGAGGAGGTCGGACTGATCAACGACAGCGCCTTCGCGGACGCCTGGGTGGAGTCCCGGCACCACGGCCGGGGCCTGGCCCGGCGCGCCCTCGCCCGGGAGCTGCGCACCAAGGGCGTCGACTCGGCGCTGATCGACGAGGCCGTCGGACAGCTCGACTCCGAGCAGGAGGAGGAGACCGCGCGCGACCTGGTCGCCCGCAAGCTGCGCGCCACCCGCGGCCTCGACCGCGACAAGCGCATCCGCCGCCTCGCCGGCATGCTGGCCCGCAAGGGCTACCCGGAGGGCATGGCCCTCCGCGTGGTCCGCCAGGCCCTGGAAGAGGAGGGTGAGGACACGGAGTTCCTGGAGGGCGAGGACGTCTGAGGACTCACGGGTGTCCCGGCGTCACCGGCAGGCCCTCGGCGCGCCACGCCTGGAAGCCACCCACCAGGTCCGTGGCCCGGCGCAGGCCCAGCTGGTGGAGGGAAGCCGCCGCCAGACTGGAGGCGTAGCCCTCATTGCAGATGATCACGATGCGCAGGTCGTGTCCGGTGGCCTGCGGCAGCCGGTGACTGCCCCGCGGATCGAGCCGCCACTCCAACTCGTTGCGTTCGATGACGAGGGCGCCCGGGATCAGCCCGTCCCGCTCGCGCAGGGCCGCGTACCGGATGTCGACCAGCAGCGCCTCACCGGTGCGCGCCGCCTCATGCGCCTGTCGTGCTTCGACGCGCCGGTAGCCCTCGCGGACGCGGTCCAGCAACTCGTCGATGCCGACCGGCTGTTCGTCCGTGCCGCTCACTGCCAGTCCTCCGGGCGTTCGACCTGCTCCAGGCGCAGCACCTGGCCGCTGCGACTGTATCGGCGGATCCGCGGCAGAGGCGGGTAGTAGGCGTGCACGGAGATCGCGTGTCGGTCCGGGGACTCGTTGAGCACCTCGTGCACATGGTCGCGGCCGAAGGAGCGGCCCTGCCCGGCGGTCAGCCGGCGTTCGCGGTCCACGTCCTGGGCGAGTTCCAGAGTGGTCCAGCCGTCCGTGGGCAGCCGTGCGGCCAGCGCGTTCTCCGTGAGTTCGCCCGACGCGGTGAGGAAGGCTCCGACGGACTCGGCATGGTCGTGCCAGCCGGTGCCCGTGCCGGGAGGCCAGCCGATCAGCCACGCCTCGCTCCCACCGGGCCCCGCGAGCCGCACCCAGGTACGGCCCTCGGGATCGAGCGGGAGGGAGGCGATCAGCTCCGCGTCGGCGGCCGCACGCCGCACGAAGTCGAGAAGGTCCGCCTGGGTCGGCGCCGGACCGGTGGCAGAAGCCGAAGCGCCGGAGACCGAAGCGCCGGAGACCGAAGCGCCGGAGACCGAAGCGCCGGAGACCGAAGCGCCGAAAGCCGGACCGGCGGAACCCGGACCGGCGGAAGCCGAAGCGCCGGAGACCGGAACGGTGGAAGAAGGGGATGCGGAAGGTGAGACAGACACGTGTACCGCCCTGAGAACGTTCGCCGACGGGCGCTCGACGGCGCTCGACGGCGCCCGGGAAGACCCGGAGAGAACCCGGAGAAAAAGGGGACGCGAGTTCAGCAGGACGGGCGACACACACAGCCCGCGTAGCGGACGAGGTCCATGTGGACCCGTCGCCACAGGCGTACGCGGGTGTCGGTCATGGCCCGGAGTACAGCATGCCGCCGCACCCCGGTCAACTCACCGCCACCCGCCACCCGGCGGACGGCGGCCGGCGCTCAGCGTGCGCCGGCGCCCGCCCGTGCCTGTTCCTTCACCGTGCCGCCCAGCGTCGCCTCCGCCGCCGCGTACAGGTCGGCCGGGCGGACACCGCCGAACGCGGTGACCAGGTGACCGTCGGGCCGTACGAGCAGCACGCTGTGCGCCGGCGCCCCCGGGTACTCCTCGGCCACCAGCAGTTCGGCGGGGTGCGGCAGCGCGGTCACCGCCGCCGCGAGACGGGGCATGACCCCCGCGGACACCCAGTGCTTGCGCGCCCACACGCCGGTGCCCGGCGCGATCAGTACGACCAGCAGGGCGCCGCGTCCGAGTCGGTCGCGCAGCCGTACGAAGGTTCCGTCCTCCGCCGTCACCCGCACATCCGTGACCTGAGAACCGGGCGGCGTCTCGACGGCGATCTCCCCCTCCAACTGCCGGGGTGCGAGCGGAGAGCCGGCGTACGCCCCCGGCGCACCGAGGGCGCCGCGCCCCAAGTGACCATCTGTGAGCAGTGCGTCGTGCCCGCGCGCCGCGCCCGGAACGTAGTGGCGCAGCCCGCCACCGCCACGCAGCAGCGGCAGCACCTGGTCGGCGGCGCGCAACCGGGCCGCGACGACCCCACGCCGCTCGGCCTGGTAGCTGTCGAGCAGCGCCTCGTGCGGGCCGTGGTGCCAGGCCGGGGCCAGCTTCCAGGCCAGGTTGTCGGCGTCGCGCAGGCCTTCGTCGAGCCCCTGCGTGCCGAGCGCGCCCAGCAGGTGGGCGGCGTCCCCGGCGAGGAACACCCGGCCCACGCGCCACCGGCGGGCCAGCCGGTGGTGCACCGTGTGGACTCCGGTGTCGAGGAGGTCGTACGCCGGTGTCGGGCCGTCCGTCCAGCCCGCGAGGGTCTCGCGGATCCGGGCCACCAGCGTCTCGGGCGTGACGAGGTCCTTCCCCGGCGGCAGCAGCCAGTCCAGGCGCCAGACTCCGTCCGGGAGCGGGTGGGCGGTCACCTCACCGGACGACGGGCCGGACGACCGCCACGGCGGCATCCGATGGAGCAACGCGCGACCCTCCCACGGAAGTTCCGCGCGGAGCGTGGCGACCGCGTGCCGCTCCACCGCCGTACGGCCCGGGAAGCGGATGTCCTGGAGTTTGCGCACGGTGGAGCGGGGGCCGTCGCAGCCCACCAGGTAACCCCCGCGCCACCAGGTGCCTTTCGGGCCCTTGGTGTGAGCGCTGACGCCGGACCGTTCCTGCTCGATCGCGTCCAGCCGGCTGTCCACGGCGACCTCGACCAGTGGCTCGCCGACGACGGCCGCGCGCAGGGCGTCGGTGAGGAAGTGCTGGGCGATGTGCAGCGGGGCGGGATCGGCCGCGTCGAAAGTGACCTCGTTCATCACCTGTCTGCGCCGCAACGACCGCCATCCGGCCCAACGCGCGCCCTGCTCGCCCAGTGCCGCCCCGGTCAGCCGCTCCAGCAGGGCGGCCGTCTCCTCGCGCAGCACGACGGTGCGCGCGGGGCGCGGCTCGTCCTTGCCGGACCCTTCGTCGAGGACGACCGAAGGCACCTCCTGGCGGGCCAGGGCCAGGGCGAGAGTGAGCCCGACGGGCCCCGCTCCGACGATGATCACCGGGTCCACGGCGCGGCGCCCCCTGTCCGCAGCGGTGCCCTGACGGACGCAGACGAACAGGAAGGTGAAGCGGGGTGCACGATCACACAACGTATGCAACCCATTGGCGGAGTTTGCGTCAAGTGACCCGAGGCAGTGGCGATCATGCCACTGCCTCGGGTCGCCGTGCGATCGAATTGACCGATTGTCAGATCGTGCCGCCCGCTCCTGTACCGGCGGTGCCGCCCACCCCCGCCGGGTTCATCTCCTCCATGTCCTCCGCGCCCAGCACCGCACCCGTGCTGCGCTTGCTGCGCCGCAGCCGGCCCTCCAGCCAGCCGGCGAAGGACGTCAGGGCGAAGTTGAGGACGACGTAGACGGCCGCCACGACGACGAAGCTGGCGAAGACGTTGGCGTAGTTGGCGGCCAGGGTGCCGCGCTCGCTCAGCAGTTCGGCGTAGCCGATCATCACACCACCCAGCGCGGTGTCCTTCACGATGACGACGAGCTGGCTGACGATGGCCGGCAGCATGGCGGTGACCGCCTGCGGGAGCAGGATGCTGGACATCGTCTGGCCCTTGCGCAGGCCGATCGCGTACGCCGCCTCGCTCTGTCCCTTCGGCAGGGCCAGGATGCCCGCCCGGACGACCTCGGCGAGCACCGAGGCGTTGTAGAGCACGAGGCCGGTGATCACCGCGTACATGGGCCGGTTGTCGCTGGTGACCTGCGTGTAGCGGCTGTACAGCTCGTTGGCGAACAGCATCAGCAGCAGCACGGGGATGGAGCGGAAGAACTCGACGACCACACCGGCCACCACGCGCACAGAGCGGTGGTCGGACAGGCGTGCGATGCCGAAGACCGCGCCCAGCGGAAGCGCGATGACCATGGCCAGCGCGGCCGCCTTCAGGGTGTTGGCGAGGCCGGGCAGCAGGTAGGTCGTCCAGGCCTGGGACGTCGTGAACGGCTGCCACAGGGACCACTGCAGCTGGTTCTTGTCGTCGAGCACGGACCAGATCCACCACACCAGGGCGGCGAGCAGGACCAGGAAGACGACGGACAGGAGCGCGTTGCGCCGCTTGGCGCGGGGCCCCGGAGTGTCGTAGAGGACGGACGTCATCGCTTCACCGCCATGCGCTTGCTCAGCCAGCCCAGGAGCAGGCCGGTGGGCAGGGTCAGGACCACGAACCCGAAGGCGAAGACGGCGCCGATGGCCAGCGTCTGGGCCTCGTTCTCGATCATCTTCTTCATCAGGGCCGCCGCCTCGGCCACGCCGATGGCGGCCGCGACGGTGGTGTTCTTCGTCAGGGCGATCAGCACGTTTGCCAACGGGCTGATGACCGCGCGGAACGCCTGGGGCAGCACGATCAGACGCAGCGTCTGGGCGAAGTTCAGCCCGATCGCGCGGGCGGCCTCGGCCTGGCCGACCGGAACCGTGTTGATGCCGGCCCGGATCGACTCGCAGACGAAGGCGGCCGTGTACCCGGCCAGGCCGAGGATCGCGAGTCGGAAGCCCTGGATCTGGAAGTCGGAGGCACCCAGCGTCACCCCGAAGATGTCGGCGAGACCGAGCGAGGCGAACACGATGATGACCGTCAGCGGGATGTTGCGGACGATGTTCACGTAGACGGTGCCGAACCAGCGCATCAGCGGGACAGGGCTGACCCGCATCCCGGCCAGCAGGGTGCCCCAGACCAGGGAGCCGACCGCGGAGAAGACGGTGAGCTTCACCGTCATCCAGAACGCCCCCAGGACGTCATAACCTTGAAGAAAGTCGAACACGATCTCCCGCGCTTCCGGGTGTGTGGCGTACGTGGAGGGCAGGGCGCGCCGCCGGGAAAGCGGCTGGCGGCGCGCCTCGGTGGCCCTGCGTCACCCGCCGGAGTGAGCGCCGGCGGAGTTCCGCGTTACTTGACGATGTTGCCGATCTGCGGCGCCTTCTCGTTCTTGTAGTCGGCCGGGCCGAAGTTCTTGTCGACCGCCTTCTGCCACGAGCCGTCGCTGACCATCTTCTCCAGCGCCTTGTTGATCTTGTCGACCAGCGCCTTGTCGCCCTTCTTGACGCCGATGCCGTAGTTCTCGTTGCTGAGCTTCAGGCCGGCGAGCTTGAACTGGCCCTTGTACTTGGCCTGCGACGCGTAGCCCGCGAGGATCGAGTCGTCGGTGGTGACCGCGTCCACCGCGCCGCTCTGGAGGCTCGCGATGCACTCCGAGTAGGTGCTGTTCTGCTTCAGGTTGGCCTTCGGGGCGATCGTCTTCTGGACGTTCTGCGCGGAGGTCGAACCGGTCACGGAGCAGAGGTTCTTGCCGTTGAGGTCCGTGCCCTTGCTGATCTTCGAGTCCTTCTTGACCAGCAGGTCCTGGTGGGCCAGGAGGTACGGGCCGGCGAAGTCCACCTTCTGCTGGCGCTCGGGCGTGATCGAGTAGGTGGCGGCGATGAACTTCACGTCGCCCCGCTGGAGCGCGTTCTCGCGGTCGGCGCTCTGGGTCTCCACGAACTGGATCTGGTCCGGCGTGTAGCCGAGCTGCTTGGCGACGTACGTGGCCACGTCCACGTCGAAGCCGGCGTAGGACCCGTCGGGCTGCTTCAGGCCGAGACCCGGCTGGTCGAACTTGATACCGATCTTGATCTTCTTGCCGCCGCTCGAACCGCTGTCCGAGTTGCCGCCACCGCACGCGGTGGCGCCGACGGTCAGGGCGAGCACGGCGGCCGAGGCGGCGGTGACCTTGCGGAGCTTCATCTGAACATTCCTTTGCGTGGTGAAGAAACGGAGGCTGTGGGGACCGTGAACCAGGTCCTCCGGAGGCGCGGGACCGGTGCGCCTCAGGGATGAGGGACCGGTGCCGCCTCAGTGGCGCGGAACTGGTACGCCTCAGTGGTGCAGGATCTTCGACAGGAAGTCCTTGGCCCGGTCGCTGCGCGGGTTGCTGAAGAACTGGTCGGGCGCAGCCTCTTCGACGATGCGGCCGTCCGCCATGAAGACCACGCGGTTTGCAGCCGAACGTGCGAAACCCATCTCATGGGTGACGACGATCATCGTCATGCCCTCGCGGGCGAGCTGCTGCATGACCTCCAGGACCTCGTTGATCATCTCGGGGTCGAGGGCTGAGGTCGGCTCGTCGAAGAGCATGACCTTCGGGCCCATGGCCAGCGCCCGGGCGATGGCGACACGCTGCTGCTGGCCGCCGGACAGCTGCGCGGGGTACTTGTCTGCCTGCGTGCCCACGCCGACCCGGTCGAGCAGGGCGCGGGCCTTCTCCTCGGCCTGCTTCTTGTCCGTCTTGCGGACCTTGAGCTGGCCGAGCATCACGTTCTCGAGCACGGTCTTGTGCGCGAAGAGGTTGAAGGACTGGAAGACCATCCCGACGTCGGCGCGCAGCCGGGCCAGCGCCTTGCCCTCCTGGGGCAGCGGCTTGCCGTCGATGGCGATGGTGCCGGAGTCGATGGTCTCCAGGCGGTTGATGGTGCGGCACAGCGTCGACTTCCCGGACCCGGAGGGCCCGATGACCACGACGACCTCGCCGCGGGCGATCGTCAGGTCGATGTCCTGGAGAACGTGCAACGCGCCGAAGTGCTTGTTGACACTCTTCAGGACGACCAGTTCACCGGTCGTGGCCATGTCGTCCTTGGCCACCGATACGTCGGTCATCGCTATCGGGCTCCGTCCTCCTCGGTTTCGCAGGACAGTAACGAGCGGATTGACCAGCGTCATTACATCTGAGGGAGATCTGAGCATCACGATCTGATAGCAATCGGACACGTGCCGTAGCACTTGCGACAGGTGTGCGTATCGGGCGGGTAACGGTAGCGGGACGCAACCCGAACCCTCTTGACGCCGTCCTTGTCCATCGGCGTGACTGCCATGATGCACGCGCGCGTGCAGACTGTCCGGGCGGGCGTGCCGACCACGCGCCCGTGCAGACTGTCCCGGCGGGCGTACCGCCCACGCGCGCGGGCGCGCCGCACGGCGGACCGGAACCACGACCGTACGACCACTGAACCGGAGGGGGCCAGGATGAGACTGCTGCTCGTCGAGGACGACAACCACGTCGCCGCCGCCCTCTCCGCCGTGCTCGCGCGGCACGGCTTCGACGTCACCCACGCGCGCAGCGGCGAGGAGGCCCTGCAGGCGCTCGTCCCCGAGGGCGCCGGATTCGGCGTGGTCCTGCTCGACCTCGGCCTGCCCGACCAGGACGGCTACGAGGTGTGCGGCAAGATCCGCAAGCGCACCAGTACTCCGGTGATCATGGTCACCGCCCGCTCCGATGTCCGCTCCCGCATCCACGGGCTCAACCTGGGCGCCGACGACTACGTGGTGAAGCCGTACGACACCGGGGAGCTGCTGGCCCGCATCCACGCCGTCAGCCGGCGCACCGTCCACGAGGAGGACCCCGCGGGCGGCGGCGACAGCGCCCTGCACCTGGGCCCCGTACACATCGAACTGCCCACCCGGCAGGTCAGCGTGGACGGTTCGGTCATCCAGCTGACCCGCAAGGAGTTCGACCTCCTCGCGCTGCTCGCCCAGCGTCCCGGCGTGGTCTTCCGGCGGGAACAGATCATCAGCGAGGTGTGGCGCACCAGCTGGGAGGGCACCGGACGCACCCTGGAGGTGCACGTGGCCTCCCTGCGCGCCAAACTGCGCATGCCCGCGCTGATCGAGACCGTACGCGGCGTCGGGTACCGGCTCGTCGCCCCGGCCGCCTAGCGGGGCCGCGTGCGCGCACGCCTGCTGCCGCTGCTCATCGTCCTGCTGGCGGCCGTACTCCTGGCCCTCGGCGTCCCGCTGGCCGTCAGCGTGGCCGCCGCCCAGCAGCAGAAGGTCGTCGTCGACCGCATCGACGACACCGCGCGCTTCGCGGCCCTCGCCCAGTTCGTCGCCGACGGACCCGGCGGCACCCGCCCCACCGTCCCCGGCGAGCGCAGGGAGACTCTGCGCCGCGAACTGGTCAGCTACTACGGCGTCTACGGCATCCGCGCGGGCGTCTTCTTCCGCAACGGCTCCGCGATGGCCAACGCCCCGGCCGACTGGTCCGTGCCGCGTACCGGAGAGGTCCGGGAGGCGTTCGACGAGGCGCTGCTCAGCCGCCGCAGCCACGACCCCCGGCAGGCCTGGCCCTGGGACGAAAGGCGCCTGGTCGTCGCCTCGCCGGTGATCCGGGACGGGGACGTCGTCGCCGTCGTGGTCACCGACTCGCCCACCGGGGCGCTGCGCTCGCGCATCCTGCGGGGCTGGCTGCTCATCGGCGCCGGCGAGATCGCGGCGATGCTGCTGGCCGTGGGCGCCGCGCTGCGGCTGACCGGCTGGGTGCTCAGGCCGGTACGCGTCCTGGACGCCACCACCCACGACATCGCCACCGGCCGCCTGAAGTCCCGCGTCGCGGCGGCCGGCGGCCCCCCGGAACTCAGACGGCTGGCCCGGTCGTTCAACGAGATGGCGGACAACGTCGAGGACGTGCTGGAGCAGCAGCGCGCCTTCGTCGCCGACGCCTCGCACCAGTTGCGCAACCCGCTCTCGGCGCTGCTGCTGCGCATCGAGCTGCTCGCCCTGGAACTCCCCGAGGGCAACGAGGAGATCGCCTCGGTCCGCACCGAGGGCAAGCGCCTCGCGCAGGTCCTGGACGACCTGCTCGACCTGGCGCTGGCCGAGCACGCCGAGGCGGACCTCGCCCTGACCGACATCGGCGCGCTGGCGGAGGAACGGGTGGCCGCCTGGTCACCTGCCGCCGACGCACAGGGGGTCCGGCTGGCCGGCGACTGCCCGCCCACCACCGGCTGGGCCGACCCGATCGCCCTGTCCAGCGCCCTGGACGCGGTGATCGACAACGCGGTGAAGTTCACCCCCGAGGGCGGCACCGTCGAGGTCGCCGTCGCCTGCGAGGGCGACACCGCCACGGTCGTGGTCACCGACACCGGGCCCGGTCTCACCGACGAGGAACTCGCGCGCGTGGGCGACCGTTTCTGGCGCAGTGGCCGTCACCAGAACGTCAAGGGCTCCGGCCTGGGCCTGTCCATCACCCGCGCCCTGCTCACCGCGGCGGGCGGCACGATCGACTACGCCCATCACGAGCCGCGCGGGCTGCGGGTCACGGTGAGGGTGCCGAGACACCCGTAAGCGTCCGCGTGAAGCGCGTGAAGCGCGTGACTTTCGTGACTCATGTGAGTCTCGTCAATCAGGGTTTCACGGAGCGGTAATAGCGGCGTGCGCCCTCGTGCAGCGTCAGCGGGTCCGTGTAGATGGCGGTGCGCAAGTCGACCAGCTGGGCGGAATGGACGTGCGCACCGATGCCGTCCCGGCTCTTGATCACCGTGCGGGTCACCCATTCGGTCAGCCGCGGATCCATGTCCGCGCGGGTGATCAGCACGTTGGACACCGCGATCGTCGGCACCGTGTCGCCCCGCTGGACGGTCGGGTACGCCGACTCGGGCATGTTGGTCGCCCGGTAGTACCGCGCGGCGTCGCCCTTGGTGTGCAGCTTGCCGATGAGGGCGCCGTCGATGGGCACGAACTTGAAGGTGTCCTTCTTGGCCTGCCCGACCAGCCCGCGCGTGGGCAGCCCGCCCGACCAGAAGAAGGCGTCGATCTTGCCCTGGGCCAGCCGGCCGGGTCCGGTGTCGATGCCGTCGGACAGCGGCGTGATGTCCTTCTGCGGGTCGATGCCCGCGGCCGCGAGCACGCGGTTCGCTATCAGCCGTACCCCCGAGTCGGGCAGCCCGGTGGCGACCCGCTTGCCCCGCAGGTCCGCCACGCTGTGGACGTCCGAGTCGCGCGGCACGATCAGCTGGACGTAGTCGTCGTAGAGCCGGGCGACCCCGCGCAGCCGGCCCGCGCCGGTGCCGTGCCGCAGCATGTACGTCTCCACCGCGTCCGCCGCCGCGATGGTGAAGTCGGCCTTACCGGTCGCCACCCGCTGGACGTTCTCCTGCGAGCCGGCGCTGCTCACCAGCTTCACCTTCAGGTCCGGCATGTCCTTGCCCAGCTCGGTGCGCAGCCGCTCGGCGTACTCCTGGTAGACCCCGCGGGGCGTCCCGGTGCTGAAGACGATCGTCCCGCTCGGCGGCTTCTCACCAAGCGGCAGCAGCCACCACAGCAGCAGGCCGAGCGCCACGGCGCCGGCGACGGCACCCTGCAGCACCCGGCGCCTGCCGAGACGGGAGAACACAATGGACATGCGGGCGATCCTGCCAGCCCGCCCCCGGCTCTGACCAGGGGAGGCCGCCGTGGCCCGGTGGATCTGACCGGGGGGAGGCCCCGTGGCCCGGCGGAAGCGGTGCTGCCCGGCCCCGGCAGCGGGCCGACTGCGTGAGTCCCGGGGCGTTGTCAGCGGGCGCCGATACAGTCGTCGCATGAGCTCGTCGCCCGCCCGTCTCGTCCGCGCCTTCCACCACGCCTTCGGCCTCGACGCCCCTACCCGGCCCGCCGAGGTGTCCCCGGAGCTGGCCGCGCACCGGGGAGAGCTGCTCGCCGAGGAGGCCGCGGAGGTCGCCGAGGTCGCGGTCGACGGCCCGCTCGACCGGCTGGCGCACGAGCTGGCCGACGTGGTCTACGTGGCGTACGGCACCGCCCTGGTCCACGGGATCGACCTGGACGAGGTGATCGCCGAGATCCACCGCGCCAACATGAGCAAGCTGGGGCCCGACGGCCAGGTCGCCCGCAGGGCCGACGGCAAGGTGCTCAAGGGTGAGCACTACGAGGCGCCGGACGTGGCCGCCGTCCTGCGCCGCCAGGGCTGGATACCCGGCGGCGCGGCCTGACGACTCCGGTCCGACCGGCGGCCCGTCCGACGGCCCGTGCAGGCGGCCCCTCCGGGCGGCCCGTCCAGGTTCCGTTCGGGCCGCCCCTCCCCGTTCCTGTCCGGCTCCCGTCCGGGTGTCCGGCCCGGTGCCTAGAGGGTCCCGCCCGCCAGCTTCCACTCGCGGTGCAGGGTGCCCAGGGGGAGGCTCCGCTGGAAGACCGGTGTGCCGAAGACCGACAACTGGAGCCGCAGCGTCCCGGACAGGTCCACCCCGCCGTACACGCCCCAGGCGCCGCCCGTCTTGGCGCGGGGCCGGTCCGAGGAAGCGGTGACCGTTCCGGAGGCCTCGCCGCGCAGGTACGGCGCCAGGTCGGCGGTGACTCCGACGGCGCCGTAGAGGCCGACCGAGGCTTCGGCACCCAGGGCGGTCTTCAGGTGCCCGGCGGTGGTGACCGAGGCTTGTACCGGCGTGCCCGTCATGTGCGAGGAGCTGACCGGCGTCCAGCCCTTGGCCGGGCTGAAGGTGCCGCCCGCCGTGAAGTCGCCCTTGAAGTGCTGTGCGACGTCGACGCTGATGTGGCCGTCGCCGCTGATCTGCAGGTAGCAGGTGAGGTCGAGGTTGACCACGACGGGGACGGGGCCGACCTGGAGGACCGGATCGGCGTGCAGCCTGGCGAACGGGATCCGCAGCGGGGTGCCGGTGGCCGCGGCGGCCCGGCCCTCGACGTGCCAGCGGGAGGCCCAGTCGCCGGAGACGCCCAGATAGGCCGAACCGGGGGACGCCGCGGTCCCCGATCCGCCGTAGGAGAAGTCGACCTCGGGGGCGACCTGCACGAACCCTGACACCGCGGCCCCGGCCGAGACCGGTGCGCCCTTGGCTGCCGGCACCTTGGCACCGACGTCGAGCCGGAGGCTGCCCAGCGGCACCTTCGCCCCCTCGGGACCGACGTGCACCTCACCGGACGTGGACCAGGACACCTTCACGTCGGGCAGCAGCTTGTCGACGGTGAAGGCGGACGGGGCGACCGGCACGGTGCCTTTGGCGCTGTCGTCACCGAGCACGGCGTTGAGCGTCGCCGGCTCGGTCTGCACCTCGGTGCCCCGGCCGGTGTCGCCGAGCACCTTCGTGACCCGGGCCAGGAGCCCGTGCGGCGCTCCCGGCGCGGGCGCGCTGGCGATGACGTCCCCGACAGCGGCCCGGTGCGGCGCCCCGGAGGGAGAGGCGGGAGGCGAGACGGTGGGGGTGGCGGTCGGGGAGGCCGGGGCGGGAGTGGGCCGCGGGGTGTGCCCGCCGGGGGTGGGCGTGCTCCCGTGCGGGCGCCCGGATATGACGGCCCGTCGGGTCCGGCTGTCGTACGAGCTGACGGCGAGCGTGGTCCTGTGCGCGCGGCTGCCCGAGCCGGCCGGTCCGGCGGTGGCGGTCGGAGCGATGGTGCCGGCCGGCGTCACCGTGAGCGTCTGGTCCGGGGCGGCGGTGGGATCCGAGGTCACCTCGGCCCGCCCGCCCCGGCCGGTGGTAGGCCCCTCGGCGTGCGGGGCGGGCGAGGAACAGCCGGCGGCGAGGAGGAGGGCGGTCACGGCGAAGGCGGGCAGGAGGGCGCGCCCGTGCCTCATGCGTCTGCGCAAGGTCGGTCCTGTGGGATGGGGGGTGGCAAAGAGGGATGGCACACCGGCGACCGACCCTACTTGTCAGTGGAACCGGCCGGTAACCCAGTGGTGAACCATGAGCATGCCACGCCCGCGCTTGCAGCTCCCGCACATTCCGGCCACATCCCAACGTGACCTGAAACACGGCTTGTTCAGGTCATGGACGGCGCGATCGCACCCATCGCCCTACAGGCCGAGGCCCGCGATGTCAGCGGCTCACAGCCCCGTCCCGCCCAGCCGGCCCAGCAGCCCGGCGAGCGCCCCGAGGTCGGACTCGGTCCACGCGGCGGCGGCGAAGACCTCGGCGGCCGTCTCCTCCGCGGTGGCCCGCATCTCCCGCAACCGCTCCCGCCCGGTCCCGGTCAGCGCCGCGTACGCCACGCGCGCGTCCCGCGCGTCCGCCTCCCTGCTCACCAGCCCGATGCGCTCCAGGGGCGCCAGCCCGCGCGTCACGCCCGAGGCGGTCAGGCCCAGCGCCTCCGCGAGGTCGACCCGGCGCATCCGCCCGCCGGGCGCCTGGCCGAGCCGGAGCAGCAGGGTGAAGTCCGAGAGGCTCACCCCGTGCAGACCGCCGAGCCGCGCGTCGAACCGCCGCACCAGAGTCGCCTGCGCGCGCATGAGCCGCAGTGCGGCGTCCAGGGCGCCGTCACTCATCGTGTCCTCCTAGAGTAGTCCTTGAGTAGTCAAGTTTATGTCCTGCGCTGACCGGCTTCATCGGCCCGAGGAACGTGCGGCCCGGCGCTGCCGCTTGCCCAGCGGCGCCTGGGACAGGTCCTCCGCACTGGACCGGAGGTTCTTGAAGCCGTAGCCGAGCCCGGTCAGCCAGGCCCGCGCTGCCTCCTCGGCCCGCTCGGCCGCCTCCAGGATGTCCTCCTCTTCCTCTCCCGAGTCCGAGAAGCGGAAGGTGAAGGCCGGGCGGGCGGCGATGTCGTAGCTCAGGTGCCCCTCGGGGGTGTAGGCGGCACGCAGCACGTCGTGCTCGGCGGCACCGGCGAGCAGCTCGGTCCGCTGCGCGTCGCTGAGCCCGTCGAAGACGCCGCGGACGGTGATACGAAAGGTTCGGGTACTCATTCCGCGAACCCAACCACAGCGGGCACCCGCGCTCCACCGGGTTTCCGGCGCGCCCCGGAACCCACAGCGGCACCCTGAGCGGCCGATGCCCCGACGCAGCGCGGGACCGGGGCCCTCCGCGGACCGCCTACCCTGGAACGCATGACCAGCAGCAGCGACCGGAGCCCAGCGGTGGACGTTTCCTCATCCAAGACGTACGAAGTGCGCACCTACGGGTGCCAGATGAACGTCCACGACTCGGAGCGGTTGGCCGGGCTGCTAGAAGACGCCGGATACGTGCGCGCCCCGGAGGGCTCGGACGGGGACGCCGACGTCGTCGTCTTCAACACCTGCGCCGTGCGCGAGAACGCCGACAACCGGCTCTACGGCAACCTCGGCCGGCTCGCGCCGAAGAAGGCCTCGCGGCCCGGTATGCAGATCGCGGTCGGTGGCTGCCTCGCGCAGAAGGACCGGGACACCATCGTGAAGAAGGCGCCCTGGGTGGACGTCGTCTTCGGCACGCACAACATCGGCAAGCTCCCCGTCCTGCTGGATCGCGCGCGCGTGCAGGAGGAGGCGCAGGTCGAGATCGCCGAGTCGCTGGAGGCCTTCCCCTCCACCCTGCCGACCCGGCGCGAGAGCGCCTACGCGGCCTGGGTGTCGATCTCCGTCGGCTGCAACAACACCTGCACCTTCTGCATCGTGCCCGCCCTGCGCGGCAAGGAGAAGGACCGGCGGCCCGGCGACATCCTCGCCGAGGTCGAGGCCCTGGTCGCCGAGGGCGTCTCGGAGATCACCCTGCTCGGCCAGAACGTGAACGCCTACGGCTCCGACATCGGCGACCGCGAGGCCTTCAGCAAGCTGCTGCGCGCCTGCGGGCAGATCGACGGCCTGAAGCGCGTCCGCTTCACCTCCCCGCACCCGCGCGACTTCACGGACGACGTCATCGCCGCCATGGCCGAGACCCCCAATGTCATGCCGCAGTTGCACATGCCGCTGCAGTCCGGCTCGGACACCGTCCTGAAGGCGATGCGCCGCTCCTACCGGCAGGACCGTTACCTCGGGATCATCGAGAAGGTGCGGTCCGCCATCCCGCACGCCGCGATCACCACCGACATCATCGTCGGCTTCCCCGGTGAGACCGAGGAGGACTTCGAACAGACGCTCCATGTGGTGCGTGAGGCGCGGTTCGCCCAGGCGTTCACGTTCCAGTACTCAAAGCGGCCCGGCACTCCGGCCGCGACCATGGAGAACCAGATCCCCAAGGAGGTCGTCCAGGCGCGCTACGAGCGTCTCGTCGCCCTCCAGGAGGAGATCTCCTGGGAGGAGAACAAGAAGCAGGTCGGCCGCACTCTGGAGCTGATGGTCGCTGAGGGTGAGGGGCGCAAGGACGGGGCCACCCACCGGCTGTCCGGCCGCGCGGCGGACAACCGGCTCGTCCACTTCACCAAGCCGGAGCAGGAGGTGCGCCCCGGTGACGTGGTCACGGTCGAGGTGACGTACGCCGCCCCGCACCACCTCCTCGCCGAGGGCGCCGTCCTCGACGTGCGCCGCACGCGCGCGGGGGACGCGTGGGAGAAGCGCACCGCCGAGGCGGCGGCCAAGCCGGCGGGTGTCCTGCTCGGCCTGCCGAAGATCGGCGTCCCCGCGCCCCTGCCGGCCGTGACGAGCGGCTGCGGCTGCGACTGAGCCGTGAGGCTTCGGCGTGGTCCGCACCCTCCGCAGGGGGTAACACTCCGTAGCGTCCGGAGTGACCCGTCCCGAGTGACCCGTCCGGAGTTATCCACAGGGAGTAACACTCCGTCGTAGTCCGGAGCTACCCTGCGGATCATGCTTGTCGCCGCCGCTGTCTGCCCCTGCCCGCCGCTGCTCGTGCCCGAGGTCGCCACGGGCGCCGCACCCGAACTGGACGCCGCGCGCGCGGCGTGCTCGGACGCGCTCGGCGTGCTCGCCGCGGCCCGTCCCGACCTGCTCGTGGTCGTAGGCCCGGCGGAGCAGCCCGCGCGCGGGCCCCACCCGCAGGGCGCGCCGGGTTCCTTCCGGGGGTTCGGCGTCGACCTCGACGTACGGCTCGGCGCGGCCACGGACGTCGTTCCGGAGCGTGAGCTGCCGCCCTCGCTGGCCGTCGCCGCCTGGCTGCTGGAGCGGACCGGGTGGGCGGACGCGCCGATCGAGGGACTCGGCGTGGGGGAACCGCTCGCCCCGGAGCGGTGCGTCGAGGCCGGCCGGTCCCTCGCCGCCAGGGCCGCACGGGTCGCGCTGCTCGTGATGGGCGACGGCAGCGCGTGCCGCACCGTGAAGGCGCCGGGCTACCTCGACGAGCGGGCGGCCCCCTTCGACGCCGAAGCCGCGCGGGCGCTGGGGGCGGCGGACCTGGCGGCCGTACGGGCACTGGACGCGGAGCTGGCGTACGAGCTGAAGGCCTCCGGACGCGCGCCCTGGCAGGTCCTGGCCGGCGCGGCCGAGGGCGCGGGCCTCGGCGGCGCGCTGCTGTACGACGACGCGCCCTACGGAGTGGGATACCTGGTCGCCAGCTGGTCCTGACGGTCCGGCCCGAAAGCCAGGCGCGCGGGAAGCCCCGAAAGCCCCACGCGCGGGAGGCACGGAACGGCGGACGGCCGCGGAGCCCTGGTGCTCCGTGGCCGTCCGCCGTTCCGCATGCCGTGCGCCGCTCAGGAGGTGGGCGGCGGGCCCTCCGGCGGGGTGGGGGTCGTGGGGTCGCCCGGCCCGGGTTCGTCCTTGTGGGCGAGCCGGTCCATCGCGTCCTTGGCCTTGCCCGTACCGGCGTGGATCCTGTCGCTGTACTTGCCCTTGGTCCGCTCGTCGACCGCCTTGGCGGCCTTGTCGAGCCCGTGCTGGACCTTGTCGCCGTGCTGGCGCGCGAGGTCCGACACCTTGTCCTTGGCCGGGACGAGCCTGGCCTTCATGTTGTCCAAGAGACCCATGGTCCACCTTCCCTCGCGGGACAGTTACGTGCGGGCGCCCTCGCCGGTCTCGTTGTCGGCGGCCTCCTCGGCGGACTGCTGCTTGGGGATCTCGGCGGCGTCGGCCGCGCCGGGCTCGACGGCCTCCGTCCGCGCCGTCCCGTCCTCACGCCCGTCCTCGGCCGGTTCCTCCGTCTCCGCCGCCTGAACCACGTCCTCCGCCCCGGCGGCCGCCGACTCCGCGACGGTCTCCGCCTCGGCGGCCGGGGCCTCCTCCGGTCCCTCCTCCGGTGCCTTCGACCTGCCGAAGAGCCGTGCAAAAACGCCCATATCAACTCCATACGGTACTCGTGCGGGCGAAATCCCGCGTTACGCGGTGCGTCCGGTTGCGCCGCCCGGGTCACCGCCTGGCGAAACCCGCAGACGGCACCTCGCCACGGGCAACGACCAGGAACGCGTCACGTCACGTAACTCGTTCGAGGCGGGGCCGGGAGGTTTGCGAGACTGGTGCGGTGAGCAGTGCACCCCCCGCCCCCCGCGTCATCGCCGTCGTCGGACCCACCGCGGCCGGAAAGTCCGATCTGGGCGTTTTCCTGGCCCAGCGGCTCGGCGGCGAGGTCGTCAACGCCGACTCCATGCAGCTCTACCGGGAGATGGACATCGGCACCGCCAAGCTGACGCCCCAGGAACGCGGAGGCATCCCGCACCACCTGCTGGACATCTGGGACGTGACGGTCACCGCCTCGGTCGCCGAGTACCAGAGGCTCGCCCGCGCCAGGATCGACGCACTGCTCGCCGAGGGCCGCTGGCCGATCCTGGTCGGCGGCTCCGGACTGTACGTCCGCGGCGCGGTCGACAACCTGGAGTTCCCCGGCACCGACCCCGAGGTCAGGGCCCGCCTGGAGGAGGAACTGGCGCTGCGCGGCTCCGGCGCGCTGCACGCCCGGCTGGCCGCCGCCGACCCCGACGCCGCGCGCGCGATCCTGCCCAGCAACGGCCGCCGCATCGTCCGGGCGCTCGAAGTGATCGAGATCACCGGCCGCCCCTTCACCGCCAACCTCCCCGGCCACGACTCCGTGTACGACACCGTCCAGATCGGCGTCGACGTGGCCCGGCCGGAACTCGACGAGCGCATCGCCCTGCGGGTCGACCGGATGTGGGAGGCGGGGCTGGTGGACGAGGTACGCGCCCTGGAGGCGCGCGGGCTGCGGGAGGGCCGTACGGCGTCGCGCGCGCTGGGCTACCAGCAGGTGCTCGCGGCGCTCGCCGGGGAGTGCAGCGAAGAGGAAGCGCGGGCCGAGACCGTACGCGCCACCAAGCGCTTCGCGCGCCGTCAGGATTCATGGTTCAGGCGCGACCCCCGGGTGCACTGGCTGAGTGGGGCGGCCGCCCACCGCGGGGAACTTCCGCGGCTGGCATTGTCGTTGCTCGAACGACCGGTCACAGCCTGATCACGTCATGGCATCGGGATGCGCCGCCGGTCATCGCCGCCTTCGGTGCCGTGCCATCATCGAGCTTCGATCGACCAAGTGGAGTCCTAGTTGGGAGGGCGCGTGGCGATGGAGGCCGGCCCTCGTGACACCGCACCAAGTGCCGAAGACATCGGCACCGGCGACGGCGAACCGGAACAGAACGGTGACCGTCTGGCCGACGACGGCCCCGAGGAGACGCCCGACGGCGTGACCGACGACGGTCCCGAGCCCGAGGAGATGTACGCGGGCGGACCGGAGGTCGAGGTCGAGCTGCGTCCACAGCGTCGACTGCGCATCTGGCAGCTCGCGCCGATCGTGGGCCTGGCGGCCGTCGGCTCCCTGATGTTCGCCTTCCCGCTCGCCTTCGACGGCGACAGCGGTGCGGTGATCGCCATGCTCGGCCTGCTGATCTGCTCCTGCGCCGCGGGCTGGGGCATGATGGCGGCCCGCCGCGTCGGCTACAGCCTCCCCGGCCTCCCCGCCCGCGGCTCCGGCCGCCGCCCCGACTGGCGCGTCATCCTCACCTACGTCCTCCTCGTGGCCCTCGCAGCCACCCTCGCAGTCTGGCGAGTAGCCCGCCTCCGCTGACCGGCCCCGCCCTGGAAACGCCCCGCACGCAGGCGCCTCGCACTGAAACGCCCCCCACTGCAGTGCCCCAAAGGGGCGTGGGGAACTGCGCGACAAGCCACGACGGACGCTCACCGAAATCTCCGAGCCTCAGCCACCTCAAACACCTCCCCGGCGCCCCGTCCCTCGGCCAACCCGAGCGGAGCGACCCCGTACGATCGAGGCATGAGCACCCGCATCCCCTTCCTCAAGGGGCACGGCACCGAGAACGACTTCGTGATCGTTCCGGACCCCGAGAACGCCCTCGACCTGACCCCCGCCGCCGTCGCCGCCCTGTGCGACCGCCGCGCCGGTGTCGGCGGCGACGGGGTGCTGCACGTCGTGCGGTCCGCTGCCCACCCGGAGGCCGCGGGGATGGCGGCCGAGGCGGAGTGGTTCATGGACTACCGCAACGGCGACGGCTCGGTCGCGGAGATGTGCGGCAACGGCGTACGCGTGTTCGCGCGCTACCTCCAGCGCGCGGGGCACGCCGCGGAGGGAGACCTCGCGATCGCCACGCGCGGGGGCGTGAAGACCGTGCACATCGCCAAGGACGGTGACATCACCGTCGGCATGGGCCGCGCCCGCCTCCCCGAAGGGGACGTCACGGTGCGTGTCGGAGAGCGCAGCTGGCCCGCCCGCAACGTGAACATGGGCAACCCGCACGCGGTCGCCTTCGTCGAGGACCTCGCGCACGCCGGTGACCTGCTCTCCCCGCCACCCTTCAGCCCGGCCGGCGCCTACCCGGACGGAGTGAACGTCGAGTTCGTCGTGGACCGCGGCCCCCGCCACGTCGCCCTGCGCGTGCACGAGCGAGGCTCCGGCGAGACCCGCTCGTGCGGCACGGGCGCGTGCGCCGTCGCCGTGGCCGCCGCCCGCCGTGACGGCGCCGACCCCGCGACGACCGGCACCCCGGCGACGTACACCGTGGACGTGCCCGGCGGACGGCTCGTCATCACCGAACGCCCGGACGGCGAGGTCGAGATGACCGGTCCCGCCGTGATCGTCGCCGAGGGCGAGATCGACGCAGAGTGGCTCGCGGGCGTACTGCGCTGACCGAAAGTCCTGCCGATCGCAGGGCACATGGCGCACATCCCAAACCTCCTGACCGTCGCTCGAATGGGTGATCCGTTTCACGCTCGGCGAGAGGCGGTCGGTCGGGCGTGGTGGGCTCGGTAGCATCAAGCACCGGCACGGACGGGGGAGACGTCGCCATCCCTGAGCCGCGCACGCCCTCGGGGCCCCGTCCGCCGGTCCACGAGCCGGAGGTGCCCATGAGTGCGGAGGCCACGAACCCTGCGAATCCCGGCCCGGTGGCGCCCGCGCCGTCCGCGGTGCCGACCGCGGCCCGCAGGAAGTCCCGGCCCCGGATCGACTTGCGCCGGCTGGGCCGGGCCGCGCTGCTCGGGCCCACCGCCCGCACCAGACTGCCCGACGCCATCAGCCACGTCGTCGAGGCCCACCGCGCCCACCACTCCGACGCCGACCTCGAACCCCTGCGCCGCGCCTACGTTCTGGCCGAGTCCTCGCACCGCGGCCAGATGCGCAAGAGCGGTGAGCCGTACATCACGCACCCGCTCGCCGTGACCCTGATCCTCGCCGAACTGGGCGCCGAGACCACCACCTTGACGGCCTCCCTGCTCCACGACACCGTCGAGGACACCGACGTGACGCTGGATCAGGTACGGGAACAATTCGGCGAGGAGGTCCGTTATCTCGTCGACGGTGTGACGAAACTCGAGAAGGTCGACTACGGAGCCGCCGCCGAACCGGAGACCTTCCGCAAGATGCTCGTCGCCACCGGCAACGACGTGCGCGTGATGTCGATCAAGCTCGCCGACCGCCTCCACAACATGCGCACCCTCGGCGTGATGCGCCCGGAGAAGCAGGCGCGGATCGCCAAGGTCACCCGGGACGTCCTCATCCCGCTCGCCGAACGCCTGGGCGTGCAGGCCCTGAAGACCGAACTGGAAGACCTGGTCTTCGCCATCCTGCACCCCGAGGAGTACGCGCACACGAGAGAACTGATCGCCGAGAACACCGCCCGGACCGACGACCCCCTCGCGGAGATCGCCGACGACGTGCGCGGAGTGCTGAGGGACGCCGGCATCCAGGCCGAGGTGCTCATCCGCCCCCGCCACTTCGTCTCCGTCCACCGCGTGGCCCGCAAACGGGGCCAGTTGCGCGGCGCCGACCTCGGTCGCCTACTGGTGCTCGTGAACGAGGACGCCGACTGCTACGGCGTGCTGGGCGAGCTGCACACCTGCATGACGCCGGTCGTCTCGGAGTTCAAGGACTTCATCGCCGTACCCAAGTTCAACCTGTACCAGTCGCTGCACACCGCCGTCGCCCGCGCGGACGGGCAGGTCGCCGAAGTCCTTATCCGCACGCACCAGATGCACAAGGTCGCCGAGGCGGGCGTCGTCGCCCTCGGCAACCCGTACGCCCCCGGGGCGGACGACCCCGCCGACGGCGAGCGCGCCGACCCCACCCGCCCCGGCTGGCTCTCCCGCCTCCTCGACTGGCAGGAGGCGGCGCCCGATCCCGACACCTTCTGGTCCACCCTGCGCGAGGACCTGGCTCAGGACCGCGAGATCACCGTTTTCCGGCCCGACGGCGGCACCCTCGGCCTGCCCGAGGGCGCCACCTGCGTGGACGCCGCGTACGCGCAGTACGGCGAGGACGCGCACGCGTGCGTCGGGGCGGGCGTCAACGGCCGCCTGGCCACCCTCAGCACCGTCCTGCGCGACGGCGACACCGTCCAGCTCATCATGGGCCAAGACCCGGCCTCGGAACCCTCCCGCGAGTGGCTGGAGCACGCCCACACCCCGGCCGCCCGCATCGCCATCCAGCGCTGGCTCGCCGCGCACCCGGCGGGAGCGGAGGAACCGGAGACCCGCACGGACACCGACACCGGGACCCGTCGCGCCGGCGCGCACACCGGCGCGCACGGCGGCGCGGGCGCCCCGGCGGTACGCCCGTCCACCAGTGTTCCCGCGGGCCGCCCCCGCGGCGCCGACGTCCTCGTCGACCCTCCCGGAGCCGTTGTACGGCTTGCCGGGTGCTGTACGCCCGTACCGCCCGACGAGATCACCGGCTTCGCCGTCCGCGGGGGAGTGGTGACCGTGCACCGCGTGCAGTGCGCGGCAGTGGCGCACATGACGAGCCGGGGGCGCGCACAGGTCGGTGTGCGCTGGGGGGAGACGACCGCATGCCGGGTCACCCTCGTCGCTGAATCGTTCGGCCGCCCCCATCTGCTCGCCGACCTCACCGAGGCGATGGCCCTGGAAGGCGCCGAGATCGTCTCCGCCACGGTCGAGCCGCCGACCGAGCAGCGGGTCCGCCACACCTACACGCTTCAGCTCCCCGACGCGGCCCACCTGCCCGCCCTCATGCGCGCGATGCGCGACGTCCCCGGCGTGTACGACGTGAGCCGCGCCCAGCACCAGGCACCGGCCTCCTGAACCACGCCCGGCACCAGGCCCCGGTTTCCTGAGCGACGCCCGGCACCAGGCACCGGTTTCCTGAGCGACACCGGCCCGCCGCACGTCAGCGCCCCGCGCCGGCTCGACGAGTGCCGGCCGACGGGCCCTGCGGAAGACGGCGTCCCGGAGCTACCCGTTCGGGTGGGACGAGCGCGCGTCGCCCACGTGGCGGCCGCGCGCGCTGGTAGCGGTGGTCCATGCCGCTCACCCCCCGCCTGCGCATGAGCCTCGCGTCCTTCCGGCACCGGACCAGCCGGCACCGCAAGACGGCTCTGCTCGCCTCCGCCATCTCCGTCTGCGTCCTCGCCGCCGGCGCCCCCGCCGCGCCCCTGGGCATCGGCGACCGGCTCTTCCCGTACCTGGGCAACCCGGGATACGACGTGGCGTCGTACGACCTCTCCTTCACCTATCCCGGCACCAACGACAAGCCGCTCCAGGCCGTCACCACCATCAACGCCCGGACGACCACCGACCTGGACAGCCTCAACCTCGACTTCGCTCACGGCACCGTCGAGTCCGTCGACGTCGACGGACACCCGGCGAACTTCACCAGCGCGGGCGAGGACCTCGTCGTCACGCCGGAGGACCCGCTGCCGCTCGGCAGCTGGACCACGATCACCGTGAAGCACACCAGCGACCCCCGACCCGCCAAGGGCGAGGACGGCGGCTGGGTGCGCACCTCCGACGGCCTCGCCATGGCCAACCAGGCCGACGCCGCCCACCTGGTCTTCCCGTGCAACGACCACCCGTCCGACAAGGCGATGTTCACCTTCCACATCACCGCCCCCAACGGCTACACCGTCGTCGCGAACGGGCTCCCGGCGGGCGCCGACCGGACCGGCGGCTCCACCACCTGGACCTACCGCAGCGGGCACCCCATGGCGACCGAACTGGCCCAGGTGTCCATCGGCCACTCCGCCGTACCGCACCGCGAAGGACCCCACGGGCTGCCCGTACGGGACGTCGTCCCCAGCGCCGACCGCAAGGCCCTGGAACCCTGGCTGGCCAAGACGCCCGACCAGATCGCCTGGATGGAGAGCAAGGTCGGCCCCTTCCCGTTCGAGACGTACGGCCTGATCATGGCCCAGGCGTCCACCGGGTTCGAACTGGAGACGCAGACGCTGTCCCTGTTCGAGAAGAACCTGTTCACCGACCCCGCCTACCCCAAGTGGTACGTCGAGTCGATCATGGTGCACGAGCTGTCCCACCAGTGGTTCGGCGACAGCGTCAGCCCCCGCACCTGGTCCGACGTGTGGCTGAACGAGGGACACGCGACCTGGTACGAGGCCCTGTACGCCGAGGAGAAGGCGCACCACCCGATGGAGGCCCGCATGAAGGCCGCCTACAGCGCCTCCGACGGCTGGCGCGCCGCCGGCGGTCCGCCCGCCCGGCCCAAGCCGCCCGCGCCCGGCCAGAAGATCGGCATCTTCCGGTCGAACGTCTACGACGGCGCGGCGCTCGCCCTCTACGCCCTGCGGCAGGAGATCGGCCGGCCCGCCTTCGAGCGCCTGGAGAAGGCCTGGGTCCAGGAGTACCGGGACTCCACCGCCGGCACCTCGGACTACGTCCGCCTCGCCTCGTCCATCGCCGGCCGCGACCTGACCGGCTTCTTCCAGGCCTGGCTGTACGGAGCGAAGACGCCGCCGATGCCCGGCCACCCGGACTGGAAGTCGGACCCGCCGGCCAAGGCGGCGAAGCGCGGGACAACGCGATGACCGTAGGTCCCCGGTGACCGCGCGATAACACGATGACGGGACGGGACGTGCCGTGCGACCATCGTCGGGTTGGGCGGCACGGGATGCGGGAATCTTCCTGGGTACCCGTGCGTTGTCCCTCCTGAGCGGGGGCTCTCAGGACCGGCGCGGTGACGCGCCGCGACGAATCCCGACGGCCCCACGCGCACCGGTATTCCCATCGACGTAAGGATCCAATGACCTCCTCTTCTTCCCCTTCCCAGGACACCAAGCGCCTCGCGCACAGCCACCCCGAGGGTCTCCGGGCCGATGCCCTGATGGAAGAGGACGTCGCCTGGAGCTACGAGATCGACGGCGAGCGGGACGGCGACCAGTTCGACCGCTCCGAGCGTGCGGCGCTGCGCCGCGTGGCGGGGCTCTCCACCGAGCTGGAGGACGTCACCGAGGTCGAGTACCGGCAGCTCCGCCTGGAGCGGGTCGTGCTCGTCGGCGTGTGGACCACCGGCACCGCGCAGGACGCCGAGAACTCCCTCGCGGAGCTGGCCGCCCTCGCGGAGACCGCGGGCGCGCTCGTCCTCGACGGCGTCATCCAGCGCCGCGACAAGCCCGACGCGGCCACCTACATCGGCTCCGGCAAGGCCGAGGAACTGCGCGGCGTCGTCCTGGAGACGGGCGCGGACACCGTCATCTGCGACGGTGAGCTGAGCCCCGGCCAGCTGATCCACCTCGAAGACGTCGTCAAGGTCAAGGTCATCGACCGTACGGCCCTGATCCTCGACATCTTCGCCCAGCACGCCAAGTCCCGAGAGGGCAAGGCGCAGGTCGCGCTCGCGCAGATGCAGTACATGCTGCCGAGGCTGCGCGGCTGGGGTCAGTCGCTGTCCCGGCAGATGGGCGGCGGCAAGGGCGGCGGCCTCGCCACCCGTGGTCCCGGTGAGACCAAGATCGAGACCGACCGGCGGCGGATCCGCGAGAAGATGGCGAAGATGCGCCGGGAGATCGCGGAGATGAAGACCGGCCGTGACCTCAAGCGCCAGGAGCGCCGGCGCAACAAGGTGCCTTCCGTCGCCATCGCGGGCTACACCAACGCCGGCAAGTCCTCCCTGCTGAACCGGCTCACGGGCGCCGGCGTCCTCGTCGAGAACGCGCTGTTCGCGACCCTGGACCCGACCGTCCGCCGGGCGGAGACCCCGACGGGCCGGGCCTACACACTGGCCGACACCGTCGGCTTCGTCCGGCACCTGCCACACCACCTGGTCGAGGCGTTCCGCTCCACCATGGAGGAGGTCGGCGACTCCGACCTCATCCTGCACGTGGTGGACGGCTCGCACCCGAACCCGGAGGAGCAGCTCGCCGCGGTGCGCGAGGTGATCCGGGACGTCGGCGCCACCGACGTGCCGGAGATCGTCGTGATCAACAAGGCGGACGCGGCCGACCCGCTGGTCCTGCAGCGGCTGATGCGGATCGAGAAGCGTTCCATCGCCGTCTCGGCCCGCAGCGGCCGGGGCCTCGACGAGCTGCGCGCGCTGATCGACGACGAGCTGCCCCGGCCGGCCGTCGAGATCGAGGCGCTCGTGCCGTACACGCAGGGCAAGCTGGTCGCCCGCGCCCACGCCGAGGGCGAGGTGATCTCCGAGGAGCACACCGCGGAGGGCACCCTGCTCAAGGTACGGGTGCACGCGGAACTCGCTTCGGACCTGGCGCCGTACGCGCCGGCGCCCGCGGCCTGACACCGGCCCGGCCGGCGTCTGAACGACCCGGCCGAACGAACGCAAGGCGAAGGCCCGCCGTCCCCTGGAGGACGGCGGGCCTTCGCGCGTACGTTGCCCCGGTCGCCGGTCGCCGGTCGCCGGTCGCCGGTCGCCGGTCGCCGGTCGCCGGTCGCCGGTCCCGGGGCGCGGGGGCGCCGCCGTTCAGCGGCCTCCGTACGTCCTGCTCATGTTCTGGTAGAGCCCCTCGGCCTCCGTGCCCAGCTGCGGGCCCGCCAGCCAGGTGTTGTCCAGCGGGCCGATCGACGTGTTCGACACCAGGACCGTCTTGCCGTTGAGCACCCGGAACCAGCCGCCGCCGGAGGAGCCGCCGGTCATCGTGCAGCCGATCCGGTACATCGTCGGCAGAGACGGGCTCAGCGACAGCCGGCCGGGCCGGTCCAGGCACTTGAACATCTTCAGCCCGCTGTACGGCGGCGCCGCCGGGTAGCCCCAGGCACCCATGCTGCCGATCTCGGTCGCGGACGGCGCCGAGAAGTCGACGTCGAGGGCCGCGCCGACCGTCTCCTCCAGCGACTTCGAACCAGATTCCGGCTTCACGTCCAGCACCGCGTAGTCGTACGCCGCACCCGCGCCGCCCGATTCCGAGCCACCGCGGATCCACTGGTTCGAGGTGGAGGCCCAGTCCGCCCACCAGGTCCCGTACGGGGCGACCTGCGAGGCCGTCGCATGGGCCAGTTGGGAGGCGGACTCGCCGAGGTCGTTGTACGACGGCACGAACGCGATGTTGCGGTACCAGCCGCCGCTCCCGCCGGCGTGCACGCAGTGACCCGCCGTCCACACCAGGTTGGACTTGCCCGGATGGTTGACGTCCTTGATCACGGTCCCGGAACAGACCATCGGCCCCTTGGGGGAGTCGAAGAACACCTTCCCCACCGGAGCGGCGTGCCGGTGGTACGGCGTCTTCTCCGCCGCGGCCGGCACGGGCCGGGGTTCCGGATCACTGACGCCCTGGTCGGCGGAGGCGTCCTTCGTCGAGACCGTCTTGTTCGCCTCCTGCGCGGACTTCATCCGCTCGGGCTTCCACAGCCCGTCGATCACCGGGTTGACGAAGTCCTGGGCCGCGCTGAGCCACTTGTCCTTGTCCCAGTTCTTCCAGCCGCCGTGCTGCCACTGGTCGACGTCGATGCCGTGCTTCTTCAGCTTGTCCGTGATGTCCGCCGGAATCCGGGCCTTGCCGCCGGCGTCGGCGGCCCGGGAGGCGCCTGCGCCCGCCCCGGCGCCCGCCTGGTCGCTCGCCTTGTCACCGCCCGAGCCGCCGCAGGCGGTGGCGGTGAGTGCCAGGGCGGCGACCAGGCCGGTCGCGGCGAGGACGGCGCGGCCGCGCCGGGACCGGCGTGCCGAGGACATACGTGTGGAACGCATGGTGCGATGACCCCCGTTGAAGCGTGTGATGAGACCCCACTATGCCCGTGGGATCGGGGACGAACGGCGGCGAGCCGGTGAAGGTTCCTGTCAGACGCCTCGCCGCCGCCCATGACCCCGCTGATCCGCGGCCGGACCCTAACGGCCGGCGAACTTCTTGCTGACCGTCTGGTACACGCCCTTGGCCACGTCACCCAGGCGGGGACCCGCCAGCCAGCCCGAAGTCACCGGACCGATCGACGTGTTGGACACCAGCGCCGGCTTCCCGTCCGGGCCCGTCTCCACCCAGCCGCCACCGGAGGAGCCGCCGGTCATCGTGCAGCCGATGCGGTACATCGTCGGGTCGGACTTCTTGAGCGACAGCCGGCCCGGCTTGTCCTGGCACTGGTACAGCAGCTGCCCGTCGTACGGCGGCGCCGCCGGGTATCCCGACGCCGTCATCTTCCGCACCTTCGGCACCGCCGGCGCGTTGAAGTTCACCGGCAGCGCACCGCCGACGGTCTCCTCCAGCGACTTGCCGCCGCTGCCCTGCTCCGGCGTCACATGGATGACGGCGAAGTCGTACGGGGCGCCCTGGCCGCCGGTCTCACCGCCCTGGTCGATCCACTGCTGGGACGTCATCGCCCCGTCCGCCCACCACACGCCGTACGGTGCGACCTCGGACTTGGTGGCACCCTGCAGCTGCGCCGCCGACTTGGCCCCGTTGTTGTACGAGGGCACGAAGGCGATGTTGCGGTACCAGCCGCCCTTCTTGCCGGCGTGCACGCAGTGGCCCGCCGTCCAAATCAGGTTGGACTTGCCCGGGTGCGCCGGGTCCTCCACGACCGTCGCCGAGCAGACCATCGTGCCCTCGGGGGAGTCGAAGAACACCTTGCCCGACGTGGCCGCGTTGGTGTGGTACGGCGGCCGGACCGCCTGGGCCTGCACCGGAGCCGGCGTCGGGTCCGTCACGCCCTGGTCGCCGGAGATGTCGTTGTCGTCGACCTTCTTGTCCGGGTCGTTGGCGTGCCGCATCCGGTCCGGGTCCCACAGGCCCTTGATGATCGGGTTGATGAAGTCGTTGGCCTCACGCAGCCAGTCGTCCTTGTCCCAGTTCTTCCAGGCTCCGTGCTTCCACTTGTCGATGTCGATCCCGTGCTCTTTGAGCTTCTGCCGGATGTCGTCCGGGATCTTGATCTTTCCGTCACCGGTGCCGGCCGCGGTCGCGGTGGCGGCCGGGTCACCGCCGGCGTTGTCATTGCCACCGTCGCCGTTGCAGGCGGTGGCGGTCAGTGCCAGGGTCGAGGCGAGGGCGACTGCCGCCAGCACGGGGGAGGTTCTGCGGGACGCACCCCTCTCCCGGCGTACGGCGAACGGCGGACGTATGGATCGCATGCTGATGACTCCCCCTGGAATAAAGGAACTCGGTGCTGAAGCCATGACATCGGCGGCGAACTCATGAGGAGTTCACGCCGGTCTCACGACCATCTGGGAACGGCATCACACACTATGCGCTCGCTGTGGGGGACTTCCGACGGAACGGCAACGGTTCCGTCACGGCAAGGATCTTGAGGCAACCCGTAACCGGGCGGGCGGCGCGCGGTTGGTAGGGGTGGGGCGCCTGCTGCCCGCGCGCGGGATCCCAGGCATCAACTCGCCTCTGGACAACGGGGTGACCGGGAAGGCAACAGCGGGGCCATTCATACCTGCCTCCCTCACACACCACCGCGGCGTCCGGTGCCGCCACCGACCCACGACCAGGCGACCGCGCCCCCGCACACCGCCCCAACCGAGCCCCCGAGGAGCCGTCTTGCCCGCCGCCCCGACACCCGACGGCCGTCCCCTCGCCTCCGCGGACGGGATGATCACCGCCGACGAGACCGCTCACGCGCCGGTTGCCGAGTCGGTCCTCCAGCAGAAGAAGCGGTCGCCGGAAGCGATGGGGCGGGGGCAGCGGGGACGCCCCGCCGCCGACCACCTCACCGGACTCACCGCCGGCCTCGTCACCGCCGGCCTCGTCACCGACCCGCTCGACGATCCCGATCCGCACAGGGCCGCCGAGGCCGCCGCCGTCGAGAACCTCCTCCGCTGCTGGACACGGGAGACCGACACCCCCGCGCCCGACGCCGGCAACCTGCACATCCCGCTGCCGGCCACCGGCACGTCCCTGACCGTGCCGGTGCACCACTGGTCCCCCACCGGCTGGCACCGCTTCGGGCCACCGCGTCTCGCCGGCACGCCCGAGTCGGCCCCGCCCGTCGACGCGGTCACCCTCGCCGCGCTGCTCGGCAGAGAGACGCCAGGCAGGGAGACGCCGGGCAGGGAGACACCAGGCAGCACCTCCTTCCCGTCAGTCCCCGCCGCCGATCTCGTCGCCGCTGTCGCCGACTCCGTTCGCCGCACCGCCACCTTCATCCGCGACCGGCGTGCCGACCCTGCCGACGGCCCCGACCTCTTCCTCGGCGCCGAGCAGTCACTCCTCCTCGGACACCCGCTGCACCCGGCCCCCAAGAGCCGGGACGGCCTGACCGAGACCGAGGCCCGCCTCTACTCACCGGAATCACACGGCTCCTTTCCCCTGCACTGGATGGCTGTCGCGCCCTCTCTGCTCGCGACCGACTCGGCCTGGACCGAGCGCGGCCGGCCCGTCACCGCGGCCCACCTCACCCAGCGGCTCGCCGGACCGGGACTGCCCCTCCCGGACGGCTGCACCGCACTGCCTCTGCACCCCTGGCAGGCCCGCGAGGTCCGGCACCGGGAGGTGACCGCCTCCCTCCTCGACTCCGGACTGCTCCGCGACCTCGGACCCTTCGGCCCCCACTGGCACCCCACCTCCTCCGTACGCACCGTCCACCGAACCGGCGCCCCTGCGATGCTGAAGCTGTCACTCGGCCTGCGGATCACCAACTCCCGCCGGGAGAACCTGCGCAAGGAACTCCACCGCGGGGTCGAGGTGCACCGCCTGCTCCGCGCCGGACTCAGCCGGCAGTGGCAGGCCGCCCACCCCTGCTTCGACATCGTCCGCGACCCCGCCTGGATCGCCGTCGACGACCCGGACGGCCGGCCCGTACCCGGACTCGACACGGTGATCCGGCACAACCCGTTCGCCGCGGCCGACGACGTCACCTGCGTCGCGGGGCTCGTCTCACCCCGGCCCCTCGCCGCAGAGGACGGCAACCCGTCCGCTCACCGGCACACTTCGCCGTGCCGGTCCCGTCTGGCCGGACTTGTCTCACGGCTCGCCGCACGCACCGGCCGTCCTGTCGAAACCGTCGCCGCGGAGTGGTTCCTCCGCTACCTCGAAAAGGTCGTCCGTCCCGTGCTGTGGCTGGACAGCGAGGCCGGCATCGCCCTTGAGGCCCACCAGCAGAACACGCTGCTCCTGCTGGACCGTGACGGCTGGCCCGGAGGTGGCCGCTACCGCGACAACCAGGGCTACTACTTCCGCGAGTCCCACCGGGCCACGCTCGACGCCCGTCTTCCCGGCATCGGTGAACGCAGCGACACCTTCGTCTCCGACGAGGTCACCGACGAACGGTTCACCTACTACCTCGCCATCAACAACGTGTTCGGTCTGATCGGCGCGTTCGGCTCGCAGCACCTCACTGACGAGCGACTGCTCCTCGCCGCGTTCCGCCGCTTCCTCACCGACCTCGCCTCGGGACCCGCCGCTCTGCGGACCTCCCTGCCTGGCCGCCTGCTCGACTCACCCGTCCTGCGCTGCAAGGCCAATCTGCTGACCCGGCTGCACGGTCTCGACGAACTCGTCGGCCCGGTCGACACCCAGTCCGTCTATGTCACCCTCACCAACCCCCTCCGTTCCTGAACGAACCTCCGCTGCCCCGAACAGGCCCTCACCACACAGCCCGTCCCTCCTTCACCTCTCTTCTTCGCCCGAGAGGAGCGCACCGTGCTTCCCACCGACGCGAGTGCCGGCACCCCTTCCGGCTCCGTCGCCCACCTCCACGCCGACCGCCTCCGTCCCCGAGAGGACAGCGAGGACACCCTGGACCTGCGCCTGCCCGACGAGTTCGTCGCGCTCTTCTCAGCGGACCGGCCCGCCCGTACCGACGACCTGCTCGACCACCTCCGCACCTGGGGGAGCGTCCCCACGCCCGTGGGCACCTTCCAGCTCGTGCCGGTACGCGTTGAACGGGACCTGCCTCTCATCCATGGCTGGATGAACGACCCCGCCGTCGCCGCGTTCTGGGAGCTGGCCGGGCCCCCGAACGAGACGGAGAAGCATGTGCGGGCGCAACTCGACGGTGACGGACGCAGCGTCCCCTGCCTCGGCGTGCTGGACGGCACACCCCTGAGCTACTGGGAGATCTACCGGGCCGACCTGGATCCGCTCACCCGCCACTACCCGGCCCGCCCCCACGACACGGGCATCCACCTCCTCATCGGGGACGCCGAGCACCGGGCCCGCCGACTGGGATCCGCCCTCCTGCGAGCCGTCGCCGACCAGATCCTGGACCGGCGCCCCGCCTGCGCACGCGTCGTAGCGGAACCCGATCTTCGCAACACCCCCTCCGTGGCCGCGTTCCTCAGCGCGGGATTCCGGTTCGACTCCGAGGTCGACCTGCCCGGCAAGCGGGCCGCCCTCATGGTCAGAGACCGCGTCCTGCGCCATGTCCTGTGCAACGTCTGGTGACGCTTCGCAATTGCGTCGTTACATGTAGTACGAGCGACGGATGGTGTCCGTTCCCGGATGCGCGAAAATTCTTCGGATTCCCTCCGACTCGCGCGTTCGAGTCCGCCCACACCGGCGCCCGCACTCCCCGTCCACCCCTGTCCGCCCTCCTCCCACCCGCAGGAGCCACCGGCCGTGTTCCCACCCCGCGACTCCGGCTCGACCGTCCGTTTGTCAGTGCAGGGCCGTAGGGTGGTCGGGCTATGACGAAGCCCTCCCTCTCCGAACTCCTGCATGCCGCCGTCGCAGCCGTCGGCGGCACGGAGCGCCCCGGCCAGGTGACCATGGCCGAAGCGGTCGCCGAGGCGATCGACGACGGATCTCACCTGCTGGTCCAGGCCGGCACCGGCACCGGAAAGTCGCTGGGCTACCTCGTGCCCGCGCTCGCGCACGGAGAGCGGGTGGTCGTCGCCACCGCCACCCTCGCCCTCCAGCGCCAGCTCGTGGAGCGAGACCTGCCGCGCACAGTCGACGCCCTGCACCCCCTGCTCCGCCGCCGCCCCGAGTTCGCCATGCTCAAGGGCCGGTCCAACTACCTGTGTCTGCACCGCCTGCACGAGGGCATGCCGCAGGACGAGGAGGAGGGCCTCTTCGACCAGTTCGAGGCCGCCGCTCCCACCAGCAAGCTCGGCCAGGACCTGCTCCGGCTGCGTGACTGGTCGGACGAGACCGAGACCGGCGACCGGGACGACCTCACACCGGGTGTCTCCGACCGCGCCTGGGCGCAGGTGTCGGTGTCCTCCCGTGAGTGCCTGGGCGCGTCCAAGTGCGCGTACGGCGCCGAATGCTTCGCCGAGCTGGCCCGGGAGCGGGCCAAGCTCGCCGAGGTCGTCGTCACCAACCACGCGCTGCTGGCCATCGACGCCATCGAGGGCGCGCCGGTGCTGCCGCAGCACGAGGTGCTGATCGTGGACGAGGCGCACGAACTGGTCTCCCGCGTCACCGGCGTCGCCACCGGAGAGCTCACGCCCGGCCAGGTCAACCGCGCGGTGCGGCGTGCGGCGAAGCTCGTCAACGAGAAGGCGGCGGACCAGCTGCAGACCGCGGGTGAGGGCTTCGAGCGGGTGATGGAACTGGCCCTCCCGGGCCGTCTGGAAGAGATCCCGGAGGACCTCGGCTATGCCCTGATGGCCTTGCGGGACGCCGCTCGCACGGTGATCTCCGCGATCGGCGCGACCCGCGACAAGTCGGTCCAGGACGAGGACGCCGTCCGTAAACAGGCGCTGGCCTCGGTCGAGTCGGTGCACGACGTGGCCGAGCGGGTCCTGAACGGCTCGGAGTGGGACGTCGTCTGGTACGAGCGGCACGACCGCTTCGGAGCGTCTCTGCGCGTCGCCCCGATGTCGGTCTCCGGGCTGCTCAGGGAGAAGCTGTTCACGGACCGGACCGTCGCCCTCACCTCGGCGACCCTGAAACTGGGCGGCGACTTCAACGGCGTGGGTGCCTCGCTCGGGCTAGGCCCCGAAGGCGCGACGGGCGAGGATCTGCCGCAGTGGAAGGGTGTCGACGTCGGCTCGCCCTTCGACTACCCGAAGCAGGGCATTCTGTACGTCGCCAAGCATCTCTCGCGGCCCGCCCGGGACGGCGACCGCGCGGACATGCTGGATGAGCTGACCGAGCTGATCCAGGCGGCAGGCGGCCGTACGCTCGGGCTGTTCTCGTCGATGCGGGCCGCTCAGCTCGCCGCCGAGGAGTTGCGCACACGCATCCCGGAGTTCCCGGTCCTGCTCCAGGGCGAGGAGACACTCGGTGAACTGATCAAGAACTTCGCCGCCGATCCCCGGACCTGTCTCTTCGGCACGCTGTCGCTGTGGCAGGGTGTGGACGTCCCCGGCTCCAGTTGCCAGCTGGTTGTCATGGACAAGATTCCGTTCCCGCGGCCCGACGACCCGCTGATGAGTGCCCGGCAGAAGGCGGTGGAGGACGCGGGAGGCAACGGTTTCATGGCCGTGGCCGCCACGCACGCGGCCCTGCTCATGGCCCAGGGCGCCGGCCGGCTCGTCCGCGCGTCGGGCGACCGCGGCGTCGTAGCCGTACTGGACCAGCGTCTGGCCACGGCCCGGTACGGGTCCTATCTGAAGGCCTCACTGCCCGACTTCTGGTACACCACGGACCGTAGCCAGGTGCGCAAGTCGCTGGCGGCGATCGACGCGCTGGCGAAGCAGGAGGAAGCCGAATAGAGCGGCGCTCCTGGGCGGTCACGCCGCCGCGGCAGCCTGACCGCCCAGGAGAAGCGGCCGGTCCCCGGGGTGAGAATCCTCCGGGGTGAAAAGCACAGGACCCCGGAACCGGCGCAGGGGTTCCGGGGCCCGGTCAGGGGGCGGCCCGTCTTCCGGGCCCGCCCGCCGCAGCCGTCACACGCGCCGCAGCACGGCGACGACCTTGCCCAGGATGGTCGCGTCGTCGCCAGGGATCGGCTCATAGGCCGCGTTGTGCGGGAGGAGCCACACGTGGCCGTCCTCGCGCTTGAACCGCTTCACGGTGGCCTCGCCCTCCAGCATGGCCGCCACGATGTCGCCGTTCTCAGCGACGGGCTGACGGCGGACGGTGACCCAGTCGCCGTCGCAGATCGCGGCCTCGATCATCGAGTCGCCGACCACCTTGAGGACGAAGAGTTCGCCGTCACCGACGAGCTGACGGGGGAGCGGGAAGACGTCCTCCACCGACTCCTCCGCCAGGATCGGGCCGCCGGCCGCGATCCGGCCGACCAGCGGCACATAGGACGCGGCGGGCTTGCCGGCCGTGTCGGTCGGCTGCACGGAGACGCTCTGGTCGGAGCCGCGCACCTCGTACGCGCGCGGCCGGTGCGGGTCCCGGCGCAGGAAGCCCTTGCGCTCCAGGGCCATCAGCTGGTGCGCCACGGAGGACGTGCTGGAGAGGCCGACGGCCTGGCCGATCTCCCGCATCGACGGCGGGTACCCCCGACGCTGCACGGAGTCCCTGATGACCTCGATCACCCGGCGCTGCCGGTCCGTGAGTCCGGAGCTGTCCGCCCGGATGCCTGGAGGTCGGCCCGGCAGGGAGCGCTTGTGCCCCTCCGGACTCGTGGCTTCGTTCATCGCATGCACCGGCTCGACCCGGCCCTGGGAGCGGTCCTGGGCAGTGATGGTGGCACTGTCTGCGGTGGTGGTCACGTCGGCCCCTCTCGATGGTCTCCCTGCTGCACAACGGTAGTTGCTTTCGAAAGGTTGCGCCAAACACACGTTCGAGTGAAAAACCGCGGTTCGCCTGGTGCGGTGATGTGTCTGGGTGTATAGCTGACGCGGCACCTGGCGGACGAAAGCGCCCATTGTTGTACTCTTCACCGCCAGGACGGTGACCTCGTGGGTCGCCGCCCCAGTCTGCCACCCGGAATCAGGTCAACCGGTCTCCGGGTCCCTTCTGCGCCGGAGTCGCACGCGTCCTCCGTCCGGCGCCCACGGTATCTCCGTAAGTGTCGCCGGGGTACGGTCGTGCGTCCGTGTGTTCGGACGCGCTCATGGGCGCGGCCCGTGACACCGCCCGGGCCTGCGCTCGGGCCGCGACACGCGAGCCCACCTTCGCCTATGACCCGATCCACCACATGTAGTGGTTGGATGGCTACCGCGCACCAGAACTTGTGTTTTTCTCAGGTGCCCCCGGGTCTCCCGGGCCGCTGCGATCGCCTATGCTTAGGCCTGCTTCGCGGGGCCCCTGAGGTCTGGCGAGGCTGTTGAGTCTGCTGTGAGGAGGGTTGGAGATCATGCACTGCCCCTTCTGCAGGCACCCCGACAGCCGCGTGGTCGACAGCCGTACGACCGACGACGGCACGTCGATCCGCAGGCGCCGTCAGTGCCCCGGCTGCTCCCGTCGTTTCACGACCGTGGAGACGTGCTCGCTCATGGTGGTGAAGCGGTCCGGAGTCACCGAACCGTTCAGCCGTACCAAGGTCATCAACGGCGTACGCAAGGCATGCCAGGGGCGGCCTGTCACCGAGGACGCACTCGCCCAGCTCGGCCAGCGGGTCGAGGAGGCGGTGCGGGCCACCGGGAGCGCCGAGCTGACCACCCACGACGTGGGACTGGCCATACTCGGCCCGTTGCAGGAACTCGACCTTGTCGCCTATCTGCGATTCGCCTCCGTCTACCGGGCGTTCGACTCGCTCGATGACTTCGAGGCCGCCATCGCGGAGCTGAGGCGGGCGATACGGGACCCCGCCGCGGACGACGAGGACGCGGGGGCGGGAAGCCAGGAAGACGACGGCGGACGCGGTGGGACCACGCAGGTTCCCGCGCCCGCCCACGCCGCCGGCTGACCGGCGGCCCGGAGACCGCCGTTCCAGGGCCGGACTCCGGCCGGAGGCGGCGACCGAATACCTGTTGCGGGCGGCAGTGTGGGATGCCCGCGACACAAGACAGAAACACCGTGCCACGGGAACAACGGGGCACTTCAGGGCGTTTTCGCCCGTACAGGGAGGCGGCATGACAGAGACGGCGAGCGGTCCGGCACGAGGTTCCCGAGCCAAGGGCGCCAAGGCCACCAAGGGGCTGCGGGTCGAGCGCATCCACACCACCCCGGGCGTGCACCCGTACGACGAGGTGAGCTGGGAGCGCCGTGACGTCGTCATGACCAACTGGCGCGACGGCTCGGTCAACTTCGAGCAGCGTGGCGTCGAGTTCCCCGACTTCTGGTCGGTGAACGCGGTCAACATCGTCACCAGCAAGTACTTCCGCGGTGCCGTTGGCACCCCGCAGCGCGAGGTCAGCCTCAAGCAGCTGATCGACCGCATCGTGAAGACGTACCGGAAGGCCGGCGAGGACCACAAGTACTTCGCCTCGCCCGCCGACGCCGAGATCTTCGAGCACGAACTGGCGTACGCCCTCCTGCACCAGATCTTCAGCTTCAACAGTCCCGTCTGGTTCAACGTCGGCACGCCCCAGCCCCAGCAGGTCTCCGCCTGCTTCATCCTGTCCGTCGACGACTCCATGGAATCGATCCTCGACTGGTACAAGGAAGAGGGCATGATCTTCAAGGGCGGCTCCGGCGCCGGCCTGAACCTCTCCCGCATCCGCTCCTCCAAGGAGCTGCTCTCCTCCGGCGGCAACGCCTCGGGTCCCGTCTCCTTCATGCGCGGCGCGGACGCCTCCGCCGGCACCATCAAGTCCGGTGGTGCCACCCGCCGCGCCGCCAAGATGGTCGTGCTCGACGTCGACCACCCCGACATCGAGGACTTCATCGAGACCAAGGTGAAGGAGGAGGAGAAGATCCGCGTCCTGCGGGACGCCGGTTACGACATGGACCTCGGCGGCGACGACATCGCCTCCGTCCAGTACCAGAACGCCAACAACTCGGTCCGGGTGAACGACGAGTTCATGACGGCGGTCCAGGACGGCGGCCGGTTCGGCCTGCGTGCCCGTATGACCGGCGAGGTCATCGAGGAGGTCGACGCCAAGGCGCTCTTCCGTAAGATCGCCGAGGCCGCCTGGGCCTGCGCCGACCCCGGCATCCAGTACGACGACACCATCAACACCTGGCACACCTGCCCCGAGTCCGGCCGGATCACCGCGTCGAACCCGTGCAGCGAGTACATGCACCTGGACAACACGTCCTGCAACCTGGCCTCGCTGAACCTGATGAAGTTCCTCAAGGACGACGGTCAGGGCAACCAGTCCTTCGAGACCGAGCGCTTCCAGAAGGTCGTCGAGCTCGTCATCACCGCGATGGACATCTCCATCTGCTTCGCGGACTTCCCGACCCAGAAGATCGGCGAGAACACGCGCGCGTTCCGCCAGCTCGGCATCGGCTACGCCAACCTCGGCGCCCTGCTGATGGCGACCGGCCACGCGTACGACTCCGACGGCGGCCGCGCCCTGGCCGGCGCCATCACCTCTCTGATGACCGGTACGGCCTACCGCCGCTCCGCCGAACTGGCCGCCGTCGTCGGCCCGTACGACGGCTACGCGCGCAACGCCGACGCCCACAACCGCGTCATGAAGCAGCACGCCGACGCCAACGGCACGGCCGTCCGCATGGACGACCTGGACACGCCGGTGTGGGCCGCTGCCACGGAGGCCTGGCAGGACGTCGTCCGCCTCGGCGACAAGAACGGTTTCCGCAACTCCCAGGCGTCCGTCCTCGCCCCGACCGGCACCATCGGTCTGGCGATGTCCTGCGACACCACCGGTGTCGAGCCCGACCTCGCCCTGGTGAAGTTCAAGAAGCTCGTCGGCGGCGGCTCGATGCAGATCGTCAACGGCACCGTCCCGCAGGCCCTGCGTCGTCTGGGCTACCAGGAGGAGCAGATCGAGGCGGTCGTCGCCCACATCGCCGAGAATGGCAACGTGATCGACGCCCCCGGTCTCAAGCACGAGCACTACGAGGTGTTCGACTGCGCCATGGGCGAGCGCGCCATCTCCCCGATGGGGCACGTCCGCATGATGGCCGCGATCCAGCCCTGGATCTCCGGTGCCATCTCCAAGACGGTCAACATGCCGGAGACGGCGACCGTCGAGGAGGTCGAGGAGATCTACTACGAGGCCTGGAAGCTCGGCGTCAAGGCGCTCGCGATCTACCGCGACAACTGCAAGGTCGGCCAGCCGCTGTCCGCCAAGAAGAAGGACACCGCGGAGGAGAAGGCCAAGGAGCCCGCCGCCGTCGAGGGCAAGGTCGAGAAGGTCGTCGAGTACCGCCCGGTCCGCAAGCGCCTGCCCAAGGGCCGTCCCGGCATCACCACGTCCTTCACGGTCGGCGGCGCCGAGGGCTACATGACGGCCAACTCCTACCCGGACGACGGCCTCGGCGAGGTCTTCCTGAAGATGTCCAAGCAGGGCTCGACCCTCGCGGGCATGATGGACGCCTTCTCCATCGCCGTCTCGGTGGGCCTCCAGTACGGCGTTCCCCTGGAGACGTACGTCTCGAAGTTCACCAACATGCGCTTCGAGCCGGCCGGTATGACGGACGACCCGGACGTGCGGATGGCGCAGTCGATCGTCGACTACATCTTCCGCCGCCTGGCGCTGGACTTCCTGCCCTTCGAGACGCGCTCCGCGCTCGGCATCCACTCCGCCGAGGAGCGTCAGCGCCACCTGGAGACCGGTTCCTACGAGCCCTCCGAGGACGAGGTCGACGTCGAGGGGCTGGCCCAGTCGGCGCCGCGCGCCCAGGAGCTGAAGGCCGTCGCCACGCCGAAGGCCGAGGCCGAGGTGGCCAAGCCGGCGCCGCAGCAGGCCCACACCAGCGCCGAACTGGTGGAGATGCAGCTGGGGATCCAGGCCGACGCCCCGCTGTGCTTCTCCTGCGGTACGAAGATGCAGCGGGCCGGTTCCTGCTACATCTGCGAGGGCTGCGGCTCGACCAGCGGCTGCAGCTGAAACTGGGCGGAATTGCATCGAGTGCAACACTCGGCAAACGCTCACCTGACAAGTAATCCCTGATGAGAGGGGCGTCAGCCTCGCGCTGACGCCCCTCCCGCGTAGCGGCTGGCCTGGGGATACACCCGCCGCTCTAGCGCCCGCAACAATGTTGCATCCAGCGCAACCGCCCCTACAGGTCCCCTGTGAAGGTGATACAGAGGAAAAATCATGGACTACGTGGTCCACGATCTCGGCCGTCAGCCCAAGGGCGCGACCGCGGTCATCAAATTGTCCGGCAGTGCAGCCAATGTGCGCCTGATGGACTCGAGCAACTATCAGAAGTACAAGGCCGGAAGAAACCCCCGCTTTGCAGGTGGGCTCGCAAAACACTCTCCGGTGCGCCTTGCGATTCCGCGGAGCGGCCACTGGTACGTGACCGTTGACATGCTGGGCCTCAGAGGAAGAGTGAGGTCCTCGGCTTCCGTCGAACCGCCGCCGCTGCCGGTGCTACGCCCGAGCAATGCTGGTTCCCTGACCCAAATCAGACATGAGCCGCCGCCCTACTCCATCGGCCGGGCCGAGTCCGTACGAGATGTCTTCATCTCTCATGCCAGTGAGGACAAAGAGGCAGTGGCCCGCCCGCTCGCGCAGTATCTGCAAGAGGCCGGCATCTCTGTGTGGCTCGACGTCCTCGAATTGAGGATCGGCGACAGCCTCCGCCGCAAGATCGACCAAGGCTTGGCTAACAGTCGATTCGGCATCGTGATTCTCTCCCGCCCCTTCTTCGAAAAGGGATGGCCGCAGTATGAGCTCGACGGCCTGGTGACAAGGTATGTGACAGGGCAACAGAACCTGCTGCCTATCTGGCACAACATCACCAAAGACGAGGTCATGGCGCAAAGCCCGTCACTGTCCGACAAGTTGGCCAGGAGCACAGCCCAGTACACGGTGGAAGAGATCGCCAGCGAGATTGCGGATGTGATTCGAGATGGTGATGCCCAGCGTAACGCTGGGTGACCTGAGGTCCGCAGCTAAAACTTCCAGCGGAAAGGCCGCTGGAATGGCGATCGCCTGACCCTTCGCACGAGTCAGGCGATCGCCGCAGCCAGAACGTGACGTCCTGTACCGCATGCAGGCATGCATGACATCACGTTCCGAGCTGCAACGCAAAGTGGCACGAAAGGAAATGTGATCATGTCCAAGAACCGACGACAGACAGGCAAGAAGGCTGCTTCGGCCGCCGCTAAGGTCCTGGCCAACCCGAAGTCGACCAAGGCGGAGAAGTCTGCGGCGGCAAGCGCGTTGTCGCAGACACCGTCCAAGAAGAAGTAACACCTGGTGGCGCCCAGGGCCCGCGCCCTGGGCGCCACGGCGGGAGTGACCCAGGTCTCGTAGCCGTCAACGCTGAGACCGTAACCAACTCAACGATGTTGCGTTAGACGCATCATGAGTGGTGGGGCGAACCTGCCAGGTGCTGCGCATCTGGTGCTTGCAGGCGGGGTGGTGCATCTTGATCCGGAGTCAGCGACCTTTCAAGCAATGCTGGACGGCTGGGAGTTGCAGCAGCGGGCTCGGTTTCTGAATCACGAAGCCACCATTGCGCCGCGGCTACGATTGGTCAGGAGGTTTGCAGAGTTCACGAACGAGTACCCGTGGCAGTGGCAGCCATCTGAAGCTGAGGCCTTCCTTGACCACCTCAGATCGCGAAAGCCTGACTTCGCCTTCTCGACGGCGCGTGGTTACCAGAATGCTCTGCGGATGTTCTGCGATTACATCACGGACGCGCGGTACTGCTGGCCCGGTAAGTGCCTGGATTCATTTGGCCAAGTGCCGACTCAGATTTTCCACGAGTGGAACGCCATTGTCCACACTAGCGATTACGAAGGTCGTCCGGGCCGGCGCCCTTTGACGTATGACGAAGTTCAGGCACTGTTCGATGCAGCTGACGGACGGGCCGAAGAGATCCGCGCGCGCGGCAAGAAGGGCGCGCTTGCTGCGATGCGCGATTCCACAGCTTTGAAGGTTATTTACGCATATGGTCTCAGGAGGCAGGAAGCGTGTTGCCTCGACCTATCTGACCTGCGTCGAAATCCGAAGGTCCTGGACTATGGGCGCTGTGGAGCATTGTTCGTCCGGTACGGAAAGGCATCGAAAGGATCGCCGCCAAAGCGTCGAACTGTCCTAACGGTGCCGGAGTTCGACTGGGTGGTTGATGTGCTCAATCATTACCTGGACGAAGTGCGGCCAGCTTTTCTGCCGGGCAAGCACCCGGCGCTTTGGATCACGGAAAGGCGCGGGCGATTATCGTTGCGCCGCCTTGACGAAGCCTTCGAGACAGCCCGTGCGGCAGCAGGGATTTCAGAGGACCTCGATTTGCATAGCCTTCGACATTCCTATGTCACACATCTGCTTGAGTTCGACTATCCGGAACGCTTTGTTCAGGATCAAGTTGGGCACGAGTACGCTTCAACTACGGCTATTTACTCGGGAGTCTCTGATGACTATCGAAATCGCCTAGTCCGTAAGTCTTTGGAAGCGCGACATGCAGTCCTGTGGGAGTCGGGTAGTGATTAAGAAGATGGGGTATCGCTGGCACTTGCGTCAGCTCATGGCGGCACGGGGGATGTTCCAGACCACAGACCTGGTCCCCCTCCTCGCGGAGAGGGGAGTGCACCTTTCGCGTGAACAAGTATTTCGTTTGGTGACGCAGCCACCCCAGAGGCTCTCTATGGACACGCTGGCAGCACTTTGCGACATTCTTGAGTGCGGTGTGGAGCAACTTATCGAAGTCACCGTGGTTGATCAACAGGTGCGGAAGGTCGCGGGTGGTGAGAGTGCTGCCGGGCCAACGCCTGTTGTTAGGCGGACTACGATTCGACGTCCGGATGGATCATGAAAAGAGCCGATGCTGCGAAGGTAGTCGCTGGCGTTGTCTCGTCCTTACTTCCGGACGTCCGCTATGAGAATATCCTGCAGATTGTTGAAGAGGTAGCACCAGGGAATACCGTGCTGAAGCTTCAGCGCTACATCAATAGCCATCCCAATTTCTTGTCGGCCGGTGATGGGACAGCTCCAATTCAGGTGTTCCGCATGCTGGGCAGACTGGAGGAGTTGAGGCCTGGGAATGTTGTTGTGCCTCGATGCGCCGACTGCGGTAAGCGACGGAACCTGACGCGAGTCCGCCGGGATGGCTACCGGATCTGCCAAGGGTGCTGCCTGCGCCGCGCTGCCGACCTGTGTAGCTCTTGCGGAAGAACACGGCCGATCATAACGAGACGCAATGGAAGAGCCCTTTGCGGAACCTGCTATGCCAAGGATCCGTCGCGTTTTGAGAACTGTGGTAAGTGCGGCCAGCTAAGCAGGGTTGCAGCACGGCTGCATGATGGCTCGTCGACATGCGAACGTTGCTACCGTCGGCCCAGGCGCTTATGTATTCGCTGCGGCGAGCTCGGGGAAACTAAGGCTCAGACTGTGGACGGCCCAGTTTGTGATCGATGCTATAGCCGCCCGGAGCGCTTGTGTAGTCGGTGTGGGCGCATCATGCAGATCGCTGCCCGAAGCCAGGGTGATCAAGGCGACCTATGCGTCAGTTGCTATAGAGGTCAGGTGGCTCTTTGTTCCGTATGCGGGCTCGAAAAGCCATGCAAGGGTGTGAAAAAGGGCCGACCGATTTGTGTCACCTGTTCGCCTAAGTCTCCCGTTCCTGAGGTGCCCTGCGTAGAGTGCAGCCGCGTTCGACCGGTCACGATTCGTTGGCCCATTGGCCCCGTATGTATCACATGCTATAAACGCGTTCGTGGCAGGCCGGCGGCATGTCCAGTGTGTCAGAAGATTCGTCCTCTGATCGGAATTACCAGCGCGAGTCAGCGGTGCTGTGGTCCCTGCGCTGGGGTCGATCTGACGTACTCCTGCAGCAACTGCGACGGGTGCGGCGATCTTTATCGACGTGGAGAGTGTGCCAGGTGTGTACTTCGGCGTGAGCTTAATGACTACTTCGACCCTAGCCGCAACACCCAACTCTCATCGTTGGTTTCCGAGCTTGAGACCGTGGAAAATCCGCGCACCGTCTTGTTCTGGCTCCGATACAAGCAGGGTGGGGCGCATCTATTGAGGGAACTGCTTCGCTCTGGTCATCAGCTCAGCCATGAGCTCCTTGATGACTTTCCACGTCGGCAGGCAGCTACCCACGTAAGGCACATCCTGGTGCATGTTGGCGCTCTTCCCGCACGCGATGAGAACGTGGCCCGGACGGAGCAATGGGTTGATGACTTCCTGAGAGAGGCTGAACACCATCGGGCCGTTATCCAGCCTTATGCTCTCTGGGTCGTTCTACGTCGAGCGCGCCGCCGGGCCGAGACGCGCGGGCTCACGCGCGCTGGGGCCAACTATGCGAGAGCCCTGATCTCGAATTCCGCAACCTTTTTGCGGTGGCTCGATGAAGAGGGGATAGACCTTGAGTCGGTTACTCAAGGGCAGGTTGAGCGTTGGATTTCCGAAGGTGCCACGTCACGATATCGCATTGCAGACTTCTTGAACTGGGCTAAGAGGTGCCACCTCTGTGGTGACCTAAGCGTTCCAGTTCGGGCTTCCGGCGACCCGGTGAATTTTCATTCGGAAGATGATCAGGTCAGACTTCTGATGCGCTGCGTTAAGGACGTCAATCTCCCGATCGATGTTCGGGCGGCAGGTGCACTAGTCCTGCTGTATGGAGTTCCTGTCAGTCGCATTTCTCAGTTGACTCTGAAACATCTAGAAGAGCGGAGCGATGGGATCTATCTGACCTTTGGGGACTACCCCGTACTGATGCCACCCGCCATCGCGAGGCTTGTTATGGACCAGGCATCTCGCAGTCCGAGATCGGTGGTAGGGCGATCGGACGGCACTCGTTGGCTCTTTCCGGGAAACCTGGCCGGCAAGGCGATTGGTGCCACTCCTCTGGCGCGGAGGCTCGCAACTCATGGAATTGGTGTTCGGGCGGCCAAGAACACGGCGGTTCTGTCGCTTGCATCGGATTTGCCAGCACCGGTACTCAGCCAGATCCTCGGGGTGCACATCAACACGGCAGTGCACTGGGTTAAGTACGTGAAGCGAGACTGGGCCAGCTACGTCGAGAGCCGCAGACATACGGCACCTCGGGAATAAGTGGTCTCCACCAGTATGACACGCCGCTGCTGAAGTAGCTGAAGTAAGGGGCGTCGGCCATAGGCCGGCGCCCCTTACTTCGGTTGCCGCTTCCGTCGCTTCAGGCCGGGTGCGCCCGGCCCATCACCCTGGAGAAAGCCGCGGGGTCCTCGTCGAACCCGTGGACACCGGGACGGAAGACCCAGTCACCGGCCTCGTCGCGCACGAACTCGGCGACCGTGGCGGCCGTAGCCCCGAGGACGGATCCGAAGTCGTCCTCGGCGAGCACCGTGTAGCCCGAACGCACGCGCAGGGCGGGGTTGAGCACGTCGGCGAACGTCCGCGGCGCCGACTGCTGCTGGATGACGACACCGACCACCACGCGCGCGTACCGCGCGTCGAGACGGTCGAGTTCGAGCGACATGACCTCGTCCCAGCCGAAGCCCCTGCCGTCCGTGCTGTCGCGGTTGAGGAAGATCGTGCCGTCGGGGGAGCGGCTGTCGAAATGCACCAGATAGGCCGGAGTTCGGTACGCGTCCCCCGAGACGAACGTGGCGGCCACGATGTCGAGATCGGTGGGTGGCAGACCGGCCGGACTCGGGTCCCACTTGAGCGCGACCTCCACCTTGCGGATTCCCTTGCCGAAACCGTTCATCAGGCCCCCTTCCCCCCTTGAAGATCCACTCGCCCAACTCCCCAGGAGCAGGGGCTCCTTGCCCATCGTGCCACGCGCGCGGGGGAGCGTGCGCGGGCGATCTCCGCCGGAGCGTGACCGACGCCACGTCCTGTGGCCGTACGATGGCGCGGTGCTGGTCAAGTGGATTCGCTGCACCGTGGTGGACCGCCGCGGCTTCGAGCGGGGGCAGCGGAAATGGGCGGGGCTTCTGGGGGAGCCGGGGTTTCGGGGACAGGGCGGAGGCTGGAGCCGGCAGCGGGCCGGAGTGGCGCACATCTTCGCCTTCTGGGAGAGCCGCGCCTTCTACGACTCCTTCATGGCCCGTTCCCACGACCGCCTGGCCGCTGCCCAGGCGGGCACGTTCAAAGATCCCCAGGTCAAACTGTTCGAGTACCGCTTCGACGTGAAGACCGGCTTCGAACCCCGGTTCACCGACTCGGACCTGATCCGCGTCGCCCTCTGCCAGGTCCGCGAGGACCGGGTCGAACACTTCACCCTCATGCAGGAGAAGGTCTGGAACCCCGCGATGGCCGGCTCACCCGGCATGATCCGTGGCATGTTCGCGGAGGCGCCCGAACAGGAGTTCATGATCCTCTCCATGTGGCGGGCGGCGGCCGAGCACGGGAAGTACCGCACCGAACGGGTGGAGCGCCTGGCCCTGCGCGCCCAGACCGAGACGGACATCGCGGCCCTGTCGGGTGACATTGTGGAACTGGAGCCATCCTGGACGGTGTGAAAGACACCGGGAGTGTGTGAGGAACCAACGCGCGGAGCGAGCGCTCGTCGGCGCCCTGAGGCAGGGATTCTGTGACCTACGCCGTACAGGGACCGGAGAAGTGCTCGGCAGCCCGCCACTCGATCTAGGGTTTTGGCATGGCACGACCACGGCGCATCGTCCTTGTCCGGCACGGCGAGTCCATGGGCAACGTCGACGACTCCGTGTACGAGCGGGAACCGGACCACGCTCTGGCCCTGACCGAGCGCGGCCGGCGGCAGGCCGAGGAGACCGGCAAGCGGCTCCGTGACACCTTCGGGCAGGAACGCGTCAGCGTGTACGTGTCCCCGTACCGCCGGACGCACGAGACGCTGTGCGCCTTCCACCTCGACCCCGGCCTGATACGGGTGCGCGAGGAACCCAGGCTGCGCGAGCAGGACTGGGGCAACTGGCAGGACCGTGACGACGTCCGCCTGCAGAAGGCCTACCGGGACGCCTACGGCCACTTCTTCTTCCGCTTCCCGCAGGGGGAGTCCGGAGCCGATGTCTACGACCGGGTCGGCGGCTTCCTGGAGAGCCTGTACCGCAGCTTCGAGGCGCCCGACCATCCGCCGAACGTGCTCCTGGTCACGCACGGACTCGCCATGCGGCTCTTCTGCATGCGCTGGTTCCACTGGACGGTGGCGGAATTCGAGTCCTTGTCGAACCCCGGGAACGCGGAGATGCGCATGCTCGTTCTGGGGGAGAACGGCAAGTACCGACTGGACCGGCCCTTCGAGCGCTGGCGGGATCCGGTGCCGCACTGGGTCACCGGATAGAGTGGCAGGGCGATGACCGCTGACTCCTCTCCCCTCGCGCGCCTGGACCGCGCCCTGGCCTGCCTGCGCGGACTTACTGTGGGGGACGCCCTGGGCTCCCAGTTCTTCGTCCCGGCGAACTATCCGCTGTTGAAGCGACGTGAGCTGCCCGACGCTCCCTGGCAATGGACGGACGACACGGAGATGGCCTGCTCCGTCGTGGCCGTGCTGGCCGCCCACCACCGCATCGACCAGGACGCCCTGGCCCTTTCCTTCGCCGAGCACCACGACTTCGACCGCGGCTACGGTCCCGCGGTCAACCGGCTCCTCCGCCTCGTCCGCGAGGGCCAGGACTGGCGGGAACTGGCCGCCGCGCTCTTCAACGGGCAGGGCTCCTGGGGCAACGGAGCGGCGATGCGCATCGCGCCCCTCGGTGCCTGGTACGCGGACGACCCGGAGCAGGCCACGCACCAGGCGGAGATCTCCGCCTACCCCACCCACCAGCACCGCGAGGCGGTCGTGGGCGCCATGGCCGTCGCCGCGGCCGTCGCGCTGGCCGCCTCCCCCGACGGCCCGCCCGATCCGGAGACGCTCCTCGACGGCGTGATCGCCCTCATCCCGAAGAGCGCCGTCGGCCAGGGGCTGCGCCGTGCCCGGGACATGCTCGACTATGCGGACGCTGCCACGGTCGCCGCTGTCCTGGGCTGTGGCCGTCGTACGTCCGCGCACGACACCGTTCCCTTCGCCCTCTGGTCGGCCGCAAGATCCCTCGCCGACTTCGAGACGGCGTTCTGGACGACCGCACAGGTGGGCGGGGATGTGGACACCACCTGCGCCATCGTGGGCGGCGTCCTCGCCGCGGGGAAGGCCGGGGCACCGCCCGCCGCGTGGGTGGAGCGGACCGAGGCGTTGCCCGACTGGGTGCCGACGAGCGTCTGAGGCTCCGCCTGCCGCACCTGCCGCACCTGCCGCACCTGCCGCACCTGCCGCACCTGCCGCACCTGCCGCACCTGCCGCACCTCACCACTTCTGCCATGGCATGCGGCTCGCGGTCTGTTTGCGGCGAGTGGCTCTGCGGGCCGACCACGCTCCCTCCCTCCTCCCGACCGATGGAAACTCTCTGTATCGGATGGGAACTCTGTGTGACCCTCGGCCGTTTTCCGAGTGCCGCCCTTCGCAGCGAGTCGAAGACGAACTCGACGTGGACGCGGCGGCAGCGCTCGACCGGTGACGGAATCGAGGACGGGGTTGGGGTGAGGGTGTTGGTGTCGTTCCTGCTGGTCTCCGCGGTGTGGTGGGTGTTGCTGAGGGGCATGGTGCGGCCGGCCGGACCACCGCTCCTTCCGGAGATCCCCCGGCGGCGGTCCGGCCGGCCGCGGCTCTGCGCGGCCCGATCCGGGTCAGCCCATGCCCGCGCCCGCCGTACCGGCCAGCGCGTCGAGGTCGCTCTTGCGTACCCGGATCACCAGCCAGGCGGTGAGGAACGCGAGCACCGCCATCGCCGCTGCCGGGACGAACGCGGTCGAGATGCCGTGGGCGAGCACGTCGTGCCCCCAGGGCGCGGGCAACTGGTGGGTCTTGGCGAACTGGGCCTTCTGGTCCGCCGAGCCGTTGGCGAGGAACTTCGGGAGCTGCTTCTTCGCCTCGTCCTTGCTGGCGGAGCCGAAGACCGTCGTCAGGATGGACAGGCCGAGCGACCCGCCCACCTGCTGCATGGCGTTGAGCAGCCCGGAGGCCGCGCCCGCCTCGTGCGTAGCGACACCCGACACCGCGGTGACGGTGACCGTCACGAAGTTCAGGCCCATGCCGAAGCCGAACACCAGCATCGGGCCGAGCACGCCGCCGACATAGGAGCTGTCGGGGCTGATGAAGCTCTGCCACACGAGTCCGCCGACGGCGAGGCCCGATCCGGCCATCATGAACGGCTTCGGGCCGAGCGTGGGAAGGAAGCGCTGCGACAGGCCGGCGCCGACCGCGATCGCGAAGGTCACCGGGAGAAAGGCCAGCCCGGCCTTGATCGCGCTGTAGCCGAGCACGTTCTGCACGAACAGCACGATGTAGAAGAACATGCCGAACATCGCCGCGGCCAGGCACAGCATGACCACGTACGTGCCGGAGCGGTTGCGGGAGGCGAACATGCGCAGCGGGGTGATCGGCTCCCGCGCTCGTATCTCGATGAGGACGAAGGCGATCAGCAGCACCACCGCGGCGCCGAAGGAACCGAGGGTGAGGCCGTCCCGCCAGCCTTTCTCCGAGGCCCGGATGAAGCCGTAGACCAGAGAGGCCATACCGGTCGTCGAGGTCAGGGCGCCCGCGATGTCGAACCGTCCCGGATGCCGCTCGGACTCGCTGATGTACAGGGGCGAGAGGACGACGATCAGCACCCCGATGGGCACGTTGACGAACAGCACCCACCGCCAGTCGAGCCAGTCGGTCAGCATGCCACCGGCGAGCAGGCCGATGGCGCCGCCACCGGCGGACACGGCGGCGAACACGCCGAAGGCCCGATTGCGCTCAGGGCCCTCGGGGAACGTGGTGGTGATCAGCGCCAGAGACGTGGGCGAGGCGATCGCGCCGCCCACCCCCTGCAAGGCGCGTGCGGCCAGCAGCTGCCAGGGTTCCTGGGCGAAGCCGCCGAGGAGCGAGGCGAAGCTGAACAGGAGGATGCCGCTCATGAAGACCCGGCGGCGGCCGAGGATGTCGCCGGCCCGTGCTCCGAGGAGCAGGAGACCGCCGAAGGTGAGTGTGTAGGCGCTGACGACCCAGGTGAGGTCCGTGGTGCTGAACTCGAGTGCGTCTTGAATGTGCGGGAGCGCGATGTTCACAATCGTCGCGTCGAGGACCACCATGAGCTGGCAGGCCGCGATGACGGTGAGTGCGATGCCGGGGTGCCCGCCCCGGCGGGCCGCGCCCGGTTTCTGTTCCTGCAGGAGTTGAGAGGTTGTCACTATGCGTCCCCCACGAAGGCTTTAGTGAACGCTCGCGTTCACTGTTGCGCCAACGGTAGTGAGTCCCTGACAGAGAACGCAAGCGTTCACTTAATTTCGCGTCGCGTGTCGCGTCCCCCCTTGCTGCCGCGCGGCGCACCCCCCCCGCCCCGGAACCCCCGCTTCCCCTGTTCGCTGGAGACAACTCGAATGGCTACCTCGCCCTGGACGGCCGCCACCGCTCGGTCGGCTTCCCCTCGTCGGCGCGGTCCGGTGCTGGAGCGTGCGATCCTCGACGCCGCTCTGGAGCAGCTCAGTACCGTCGGCTGGAAGGGCCTGACCATGGAAGGCGTCGCAGCCGGCGCCCAGACCGGAAAGGCTGCTGTCTATCGCCGGTGGCCCTCCAAGGAGGATCTCGTCGCCGACGCGCTGGAGGCCGGCCTGCCTAGCATGGAGGAGGTGCCGGATCTGGGCAGTGTCCGCGAGGATCTGCTGACCCTGTGCCGCCGGGCGCGGGACGCCATGTACTCGCGCCCCGGACTCGCTCTTCGCGCCGTGATTCACGAGTGTGATCCATCGCAGGCCGAACGCTTCCATGCGGTGATCTTCGACGGGGTGGTGGAACCCGTCAGCGCACTGCTGCGAGAGGTGATCAACAGGGGCATACAGCGCGGAGAAGTCCGCTCGGACGCGGCCAACGGGTATGTCTACGACGCCATTCCGGCGATGATGATGTACCGCTCCAAGATGTGCACAAGTGAATGGAGCGACCGTGATCTCGAAGAGATGGTCGACCAGTTGATGCTTCCGCTGCTGCGGCCGGCCGAGGAGTGAAGGGCGGCCCCGGTGAGGGCGGTGACAGCGGGGGACCGGGGTGTCGCGTGGGGTTCCGGGCGGCGTAGTCTAAGGGCGCCATGCCGTACGAACCGCCTACTCATACCGTCGAGCGCTCCCTTCGCGCCACGACCGGAGCGAAGATCATCGCCGGCGTCGACGAGGTGGGGCGTGGTGCCTGGGCCGGGCCCGTCACGGTCTGCGCGGCGATCACCGGCCTCCGTCGGCCGCCCGAGGGTCTCACCGACTCGAAGCTGCTGACCATCAAGCGGCGTACGGAACTCGCCCCGATCCTGCAGTCGTGGGTCACGTCGTACGCGCTCGGGCACGCCTCTCCGGAGGAGATCGACAGCATGGGAATGACGGCCGCGCTGCGGCTGGCCGCCATGCGCGCCCTGGAGGGCCTGCCGGTCCGTCCCGACGCCGTCATTCTCGACGGAAAGCACGACTATCTCGGCACGCCCTGGAGGGTGCGCACGGTGATCAAAGGCGATCAGTCGTGCGTGGCCGTCGCGGCGGCGTCGGTGATCGCCAAGGTCCAGCGCGACAAAGTGATGGCCGAACTGGGTGCCGACCATGCAGACTTCGGTTTCGCGGACAACGCCGGGTATCCGTCCCCCGTGCACAAAGCCGCGTTGGAGGAACGGGGACCCACCCCGTACCACCGCTTGTCGTGGGCGTATCTTGATGCGTTGCCCCAGTGGCGGCACCTCAAGAAGGTCCGCAGCTGGGCGGACGGATCCATTCCGGAGATCGAGGGTCAGCTCGGCTTCGATTTCTGACGGTTCCGCTCGCACTGATGTGCCACCCGGTCATCCGCACCGCGCCAACGTTTGATAAAAATCAGCTCATGCCTCTCCTTCCCGAGGAGCCTCAGATTCACGAGAGTGCCCAGGGTCCCCGCGTCACTCCGGCCAACGGCCGTACCGCGCCGACCCCCCGTCCCGTACCCGGCCCCCGCCCCGCGGCGCCGCCGCGCCCCGGTCGTCCCGGCCCGCCGAGGCCCGCGCCGCCGGTGCAGCGCACGCCGCGTGACGCGGCCCCGGCCAAGCCCGGCCCGTCGGCCCCGGCCGCTCCCGCCGCTTCGGCGACCCCGCAGATCCAGCTGATCCCCGCTTCGGCCGAGGGCGCGCTCGACGCCGCCGAGGAGGCGCTGGACCTGCTCCTGGAGTCGGGCCGTGCCCCCGGTGAGGTGCTGGTGGTCACCACCGGTGCCCAACACCCGTGGGCCGAGCACGAACTGTCCTTCGGCGAGGCCGCCTACTGGGCGCAGCACGACGCCGGTGACGACGTCTTCTACGCCGACGCCACCGCCGCCTCCCGTGCCGCGTCCCGCCCCGTGGTCGTCGTGGCCGTCAACGGCGGCCCGGACTCCGCTGCCGCCGCCGCGCTTCCGCTGGCCCTCTCCCGGGCCGGTGCGCTGCTGATCGTCTGCGGCGACCCGCAGCAGATCAACGCGGTGCTGGGCGCCGGCGTCTGAGCCACGTCCGACACTCAGGACAGTGGTCCCGGTGCCGCCTTCGCGGGTGGCCGCACGGTGGGGTGTCCGGCATGCCCCGACGGCCCGCGGCGGCCGCTCCCTGGAGCGGCCGCCGGGAACGCCGCCTCCGTGGTCGTCCCGCGAGGGAGCCGGGGGCGCGGGGCTGTCACCTCGGGTGTGGTCGAGCGTCCCGGAGTGTGTGGCCGCCTGGTGTCCTGGTGGCACGCTGGAGCGCCGGGCCGGGGTGGAAACGGCCCGTGGGCCGGCCGCTTCAGCGGGCCGCTGCGCGGCGCAGAACCTCGGACATCGGACCGCCGGTGCGCGGCGTCAGGGGCGGAGCCTCAGACAGGGCGACGGACTCCGCTTCCGAGTGAGCGTGAGGGCGGCGCCCTCCGCGGCCCTCGCCGAGTACCTGCCAGCCGTCCTGGGTCAGCGTGATGTACGCCCCGCAGCGCAGTCCGTGCAGCGTGCAGGCATCGCGCAGCCCCCACATCCACGCGCCGTCCTCCTCCGTCCACCGCGCGTCGCCCTCGCGGCAGTAGAGCAGGACCGCCGTGCGCACGGGGGTGCGGCGACGCAGGTCGTGGGGGATGACCCGGCGCAGTTGGGCCAGGAGCGCGTTGCGGAACATCCAGCCGTCGGCCGAGGCCTGACGGCGGGTGAACGACGCGCTCGCGCGAAGCCGCTCCTCCGGATCGAGCACGGCCACGATCGCGGTGGACGGCCCGGGGTGGTGCCGGGCGTGCAGCCCGCTCACCACTTCACGAGGGTTGCGCAGCAAGGGAATTCCCGCGGCAGCCCACTCCGCGGGCTCCAGCAGGCGACTGGCGGACGCGCCGGACGCGGACGTCAGCGGTGCGGCCGAGGACGAGGCGAATCCGAAGGTCACGTTCCTCCCTTCGGCTACGCGCCCACACTGCGGGCGAGGTCGGATTCGGGGGAGCGCGCACCGCAGCAAAGCCCTATCGGATGATGGGCGAGTCGCGCGGGGTGCGGACTTCAATTCTTCCTGGCGAACTGGGATGCGGCAACGAGCAATTGGGGCCACCGGGGGTTATCTGACGGTGCGAGGCTTATATCCCTACCCACCGGTGCCGTCGGCGACGCGCGGAACACCGGACTCCGGTACGTCCCCGCGGCGCGGTGTCACCCCCGGCGTCCGGTGCGGCCGTGTCATCCCTGGACGGCCAGCACCAGCGGCAACACGCCTTGTGCCCCGGCCTTTCTGAGCAGCCGCGCCGCGACGGCGAGGGTCCAGCCGGTCTCCGTGAAGTCGTCGACCAGCAGGACCGGTCCGGGTGCTCCGGCGAGGGCGGAGGCGAGCGCGGCCGGTACCGTCAACGCCCCGTCCAGCCCCCTGAGCCGCTGGGCGCTGTTACTGCGGGGCACCCGGTGAGCGTCACCGGCGTACTCCACGGACCCCAGCAGCGGCAGCCGGCCGATCTCGGCGATGCGCGCGCCGAGCGACTGGATCAGCAGCGGCCTGGTGCGTGAGGCGAGGGTGACCACACCCGCGGGCCGGGCGGGTGCGTCGGCCGAGCCGGAGGCCCAGCCGCCGGGGCCCCTCGCCCAGTCGGCCAGCACGTCCACCACGGCTCGCGCGACGTCCTCCGGCACCGGCGCGTCCGGTGGCACGGATGCGAACAGCGGTCGTAGCCGATTGCCCCAGCCGATGTCCGACAGGCGGCCCAACGCCCTTCCGGGAGAGGCCTGTTCGCTCACAGGGATGCGTCCCTTGAGCTCGATGCCGATCGCCGGCAGTCCGGTCGGCCACATACGGCGGGCCTCGACCTCGACCCCCGCACGGCCCAGGTCGACGCGTGCCGCGTCCAGAGCCGCACCGGTGGTGTCGGCGGTGAAGCGCGGTCCGGCGCAGTTGTCACAGCGGCCGCACGGCTTGGCGCCCTCGTCGTCGAGCTGCCGCTGCAAATACTCCATCCGGCACTCGGTGGTGGAGGCGTACGCGCGCATCGCCTCCTGCTCGGCCTTGCGCTGCCGCGCCACCCACGCATACCGGTCCGCGTCGTAGGTCCAGGGCTGCCCGGTCGCGATCCAGCCGCCCTTGACGCGTCTGACCGCCCCGTCCACGTCGAGGACCTTCAGCATCGTCTCCAGCCGCGAACGGCGCAGCTCCACCAGCGGTTCCAGGGCCGGCAGCGACAGCGGACCGCCGGCGCGGGCCAGGACGTCCAGGGTGCGGCGGACGAGGTCCTCGGAGGGGAAGGCGAGCGAGGCGAAGTACGTCCAGATCGCCTCGTCCTCCTTGCCCGGCAGCAGGAGCACCTCCGCATGCTCGACACCACGTCCAGCGCGGCCCACCTGCTGGTAGTAGGCGATGGGGGAGGACGGCGACCCGAGGTGCAGCACGAATCCGAGGTCGGGCTTGTCGAAGCCCATGCCGAGCGCCGACGTGGCGACCAGCGCCTTGACCCGGTTGGCCAGCAGATCGTCCTCGGCCTGCTGTCGCTCGGCGTTCTCCGTCTTGCCCGTGTACGCCGCGACGACATGCCCGCGCTGCCGCAGGAACGCGGTGACCTCCTCGGCGGCGGCCACGGTGAGCGTGTAGATGATCCCGGACCCCGGCAGCTCGCCGAGGTGGTCCGCGAGCCAGGCCATCCGGTGAGCGGCGTCCGGCAACCGCAGCACTCCGAGGCTGAGACTCTCCCGGTCCAGCGGGCCGCGCAGCACCAGGGCGTCCGAGGTGCCGCCCGTGCCGAGCTGCTCGGCGACGTCGGCGGTGACGCGGGCGTTGGCCGTGGCGGTGGTGGCCAGTACGGGCACGCCGGGCGGGAGGTCGGCGAGCATGGTGCGCAGCCGCCGGTAGTCGGGACGGAAGTCGTGTCCCCAGTCGGAGATGCAGTGCGCCTCGTCCACTACCAGCAGGCCGGTCGCCGCCGAGAGCTTGGGCAGGACCTGATCGCGGAAGTCGGGGTTGTTCAGCCGCTCAGGGCTGACGAGCAGCACGTCCACCTCACCGGCGGCGATCTCGGCCTGCACGTCCTCCCACTGCTCGGTGTTCGACGAGTTGATGGTCCGGGCGCGGATGCCCGCCCGGGCCGCGGCTTCCACCTGGTTGCGCATGAGCGCGAGCAGCGGTGAGACGATCACCGTGGGCCCGCCGCCTCTGGCTCGCAGCAGGGCCGTCGCCACGAAATAGACCGCGGATTTCCCCCATCCGGTGCGCTGGACGACCAGGGCCCGGCGGCGATCGGCGACGAGTGCCTCGATCGCCCGCCACTGGTCCTCCCGCAGCCGGGCGGCGCCCGTGACATCCCCGACGAGACGGGAGAGGACGGCGTCGGCCCGCGCCCTGAGGTCCGCGTTGTTCGTGTGCTCCATGCGTTCCATACAACACGACAGGACTGACAAGCGGACGGGCCTGTGGACAACCCGGGAGGGCGTTGACGTGTCCCTGATTCGAGTTATCCACAGGGCAACCGGAATGTCGCGATCCGCGAGATCGTCTGCGCATGACGAATCACAGCGAAACGACCGGGCCCTTCGAAAACGACGACGTGGCCGGACGCGGCACGGAGCATGACGCCGGTGAGGGCTCGGCCGGAGGCGGCACGGCCCCGCGCGTCACCGGGGGCGACCCTCACGGCATCGTCCGCCGCGAGCCGCTCGACCTGCCGTCCGCGCACGACACCCAGGTCATCCTCCGCACCCCCGCCGAACTGGCCGACGCCCTGCCCTACCTGCTCGGCTACCGCCCCGAGGACAGCATCGTCCTGGTCGCCCTGCACGACCGGGACCGCAAGGGCCGGTTCGGCGGCCGGGCCCGGCTCGGGATTCCGGCCAGTCCGGACGACTGGGAAGCGGCCGCACGACAGCTGGCCCGTGGTCTGGTGACGGGCGCCGAGCGACGCGGGACCCGGCCCGAGCAGATGGTCGCCTATGTCTGCCAGGAGCCGGGTCCGGGTGAGACGGGCCGTGACGTCATGCGGCGGCTCCGCCCGCTCGCCCAACTGCTGCGCACCGAGTGCGGCGACCTCGACGTGCCGGTCATCGAGGCTCTGTGCCTCTCGGACGGGCGCTTCTGGTCGTACTGCTGCGCGGTCGGGGGGTGCTGCCCCGGCGAAGGATCGCCGATGGGCCTGCCGGGCACCTCCGTCCTCGCGGCGGCCGCCACCTACGCAGGCATCCAAGTGCGCGGCACCCTCCGGGAGTTGCGGGCCAGGCTGTCACCTTGGGAGAGCGCCGCCGCGGCCGGGAGGCAGGAGATCGCCCTGGACACGGCCGGCACGGGGATCGTGCCCCGGATTCTGGACGACACCTCCCGCGCCGCTGTGGCCGACGAGACCCTTGATCTCGCGGAGCGAATCATCCGCCGCCTCGCCGGAGCACCACCGGTCTCCGGCACTCATCCGGCGGACCTGCGCGACGACGAACTGCTGACGCACGAGGAAGCGGCCGTCCTCATCCTCGGCCTCCAGGACCGCACGACCCGCGACCAGGCCGCCGCATGGATGGAGGGGGACGAGGCGGGTCCGGCCTTGCGGCTCTGGCGCGCCCTCGCCCGCCGGTGCGTCGGGCCCTACGGCGAGCACGCGGCGGCGCCACTGACCCTGGCCGGCTGGGTCGCCTGGTCGACCGGCGACGAACTGGAGGCACGGGAGGCACTGGCGATGGCGCTGGGCGCGGACCCGGACTACCTCTTCGCCCGACTGCTGCACCAGGCCTGCAACGAGGGGCTGGACCCGGAATCCATCCGCCGCTGCCTGCGCACCCAGCGCGCGGCCGCCGCGGCCCCCCTCGCACAGGCCCAGCGCTCCGAAGAGGCGGGCTCCCGGGGCGTGGCGGTGCCGGCGGACACGCCCGACGCTGCGGACCGGGGCCTTCCCGTCGAGAGCCTCAACAGGCCCGGAGCTCCCCGGAACGGGAAGTCCGCCGACGGCGCCGCCGTTCCAGGACGGCCTTGGGGCCCCGCAGTGCTGGTTCCGGGAGACGACGACCATGACGAGCCCGGACCGGTCCCGGGCCCACGGCGCCGCCGCCGGGTGCGCTCTTCGGACCACGCCGACAGTGCCCCGCGACCGGCTCGGGCGGAAGCCGGGCGGCGTCGGCGGCCGACCGGTACGCGTCCCAGGCCCTCGGTGGCCGGACGCTCACGTGCCGGCACCACTGGGCCGGACGGCACGCGCACGCGTACTGTCGACGGCCGCACCAGCGCGGACCCTCGAAGCACGGCCGCCGGAAACGTGCCCTGTGCCGACGACAGCCCGGACCGAGAGGGCGACGAATGAGCAGCACGACGGGCGGCGCCGGCCCTCTCCGGGGCGGGACGATCCGCGCCCGGGCCCATGGCGCCGGCCCGTCCTGCGCCGAACGGCACAGCGCCCTCACTCCGACTCGTCGTCCTCCGGTCGGCTTCACCGCTGGGAGGCGTGACCCCCGCAGGCGTCCCTCCGTTCACCTGAGCGGCGGAACACCTGGACGGGTGCGGCCGCCCTACGACGACCCGTGTCCCGACGGGCGCCCCCGGCGCTCAGCACGTCCGAGGCGCACCGAGTGCAGGAGAAGCCAGACCATGCACCAGCAGCCGACGGTGCCGCCCCCCACCGGCCCGCGTCCGCTTCCGGGCCACCGTGTGGCTCACCCGCCCGGAGGCGCCGCACCCCGCCCACCAGGCGGCGAAGGCCCAGGCGCGCCTTGCAGCCCGCAGCCCCGCCCGACCCGGGAGGCGGGCACCTCGACACCGACGCCCGCGGGGACGCCAAAGCCGCCACCGCCCACAACCGCCCCGGCTCCACAACCGGCCCAGACCCACGCACGCCGGCCCTCCGCCCCGCCTCCGCCGGTGACCGTGGCGGGGGTGTCGCCCGCGAGTCCCCGTAGCGTCCCGGACCTGGCGCCCACCCACCAGGCCCTTATCTGTGTCTCCCTTCCGGGGCTCGCCATCTCCGGCGAACATGGTCAGCTCACCGGCCAGGGACTGGAAGGGTTCTACCGAGGAGGCCGACGCCTGCTCTCGCGGTGCCGGGTGCGCGTGGGCGGGCGGGAACCCCTGCCTCTTCAAGCGCGGCCGATCGGTGCCGACCGAGCCTGTTTCGTGGGAACGCTGCGCGTCTCTTCGGCGGCGAGTCCCGACCCGGACGTCGTCGTCGAGCGCACCCGCCACGCCGACGGAACCGAAGTCGTCACGCTCCGCAGCGCCGCCTCACGGCCCTTGCGCATGCCGCTCGACATCACCCTCGGTACAGACCTGGCGGAGCTCGGCGCCATCGCGTCCGGCAGGGCGGGCCCCGAACTCCCTGCCGCGGTCCACGACTCGGGACTGCGCTGGGCCTCCTCCGGCGTAGGTGCCTGTGTCACCGCCGACCCGCCTCCCGCCGACGCTGTGGCGTCCGCCGGACTACTGCGCTGGGAGCTCGACCTGCCTCCAGGCGGCACGGCGACCGTGCGACTGCGGGTACGCCCGGACGGAGCGGGCCCGCTCCGGCCCGTGAGCCACACCGCGGCCGCTACTTTCGCGCCGGCGCGCGCCGCGGGAGACGATCCACGCCCGGCCACCCTGCTGCGGGCGTCCGTCAAGGACCTCCAGGCCCTGCTGCTCCGCGACCCTGCGCACCCTTCGGACATCCATCTCGCCGCAGGCGTGCCCTGGCGTTGCGGGATGGCCCCCGCCGACGCCCTGGCCGCGGCCCGGATGGTGCTGCCCCTCGGCACCCGCCTCGCGGAGGGCACTCTGCGCGCGCTGGCACGCACTCAGCACCTCGGCACGGGGCCGCGGGCAGGCATGATTCCGGGCCCACGACGTGATGCCGGCCCGCACCTCCCGCCCGGTTGCACGGGCACCGAGGCCACGCTCCTCTTCCCCGTCCTGCTCGCGGAGGCCCGCCGCTGGGGCCTCCCGGAACCCGAGACGCAGGAACTGCTGCCCGCCGCCGAGCGCTGCCTGACCTGGCTACGCACCACGGCGGGCGACGGCTCGTACCTCGCCGGCGCTCGAACCACCGACCCCGTCCGCTGCGAGACCCAGGCCCACGCGCACCGCGCGGCGCTCCTCGGAGCCGATCTCCTCGAGGCCTACGACAGACCGGGCGCCGCGGAACTACGACGGTGGGCCCAGGCGCTCCGGACTGCCTTCCGGGAGGACTTCTGGATCGAGGACCGGTCCGGAGGACGCCCGGCCGCCGCCCTCACGCCCGACGGCCGCCCCCTGCCCCACCTGAGCTGCGCAGCCGCCCATCTCCTCGACACCGGCCTGCTCGGCGGCGGCCGGTTCGCCCCCGGCCTGCTCGACACCGTGCGAACCGAACGCCTCGCCCGGCTGCTCGGGGAACCGGCCATGGACACGGGCTGGGGCCTGCGCGGCCTGGGCGCGAGAGAGCCCGGACACAATCCGTTCGGGCACCGAGCCGGAGCCGTACGGGTCCAGGAGACGGCCGTCGCCGTCGCCGGACTGGCCGCCGCGGGCTATGAGCGGGAGGCGAGCACCCTGCTGCGGGGCCTGCTGGAGGCGGCGGAACACTTCGGCCACCGCCTGCCGGAGATGTTCGCCGGTGAGCAGCGCACCACCGGAAGCGCCCCACTCCCGCACCCCGCGGCCTGCCGGCCGGCCGCCACGGCGGCGGCCTCAGCGGTCCTGCTCCTCACAGCGCTCCTCGGCATCCGGCCCGACGCGCCCGCCCGCACGGTCACCCTGCGGCCCATGCGGAGTGCTCCTCTCGGCGAGACCGGGTTGACCGGCCTGCGCGTCGCGGGCGCGCCCTTCTCCGTACGCGTCTCCCGGCTCGGAGTCGCCCTCGTCGAGGAGGCGGCGGAGGGACTGCAATTGGGAGCCTGACCTCGCACGACACGAGAGCCGTCAAGAGCGGGAGCGGGCTGTGCGCTCATAACCGAACGAAGCGGATCAGCCGTCGTTGCGGCTGACGAAGGGAGTGTTTATCGTCAGGCAGACGACTATGATCGCGGCATGCCCTACGACCCGTCAGCCTTCCCGCCGTTTGCCGTCACCGTGGACCTGGTCGTGCTGACCGTGCGCCGCCATGCGCTCTGCGCGCTGGCAGTACGCAGGGGTGAGTCCCCGTTCCAGGGTCGCTGGGCACTGCCCGGGGGTTTCGTGCGGCCCGACGAGGATCTGTCCCAGGCGGCGGCGCGTGAGCTGGCCGAGGAGACGGGGCTGCGCGCCCACGACACCGCGACGCCCGTCCAGGACAACGGTGCACACCTGGAACAGCTCGCCACCTACGGGGACCCGAAGCGGGACCCGCGGATGCGCGTCGTCAGCGTCGCGCACCTCGCGCTCGCCCCCGACCTGCCCGCTCCCAGGGCCGGCGGTGACGCGAGCAACGCACGCTGGGCACCGGTCGAAGAACTGCTCCAGCAGGGCGGTTACGGCCGCGACAGCGAGCCGGTGGCGCCGCTCGCCTTCGACCACGCACAGATCCTCGCGGACGGGGTCGAGCGGGCCCGCTCGAAGATCGAGTACTCGTCGCTGGCCACCGCCTTCTGCGCGCCCGAGTTCACCGTGGGGGAACTGCGGCGGGTTTACGAGGCGGTGTGGGGCGTAGCGCTCGACCCCCGGAACTTCCATCGCAAGGTCACCGGCACGCCCGGATTCCTCGTCCCCACCGGCGGTACGACCACGCGGCAAGGTGGTCGTCCGGCTCAGCTCTTCCGGGCGGGTGGAGCCACGTTGCTCAACCCGCCGATGCTCCGACCCGAGGTGTGACCCGTAGGGCGCCGGGCCGGCTGCGGCGTGGTCCGTCGAATGGCGGACATTCGCGGCGTCGGTAGGCGCGCCACTCGCGGACAAGACGCCTTATACAGGGAAAAAACGGACACCGCACGCTATCTTGCTGCAGGTGATCGAGGCCTTCGGACTGACCAGCAATCCCCGCAAGGCGCACCCGCCCGCCGTCGACGACGTCTCCTTCGAGGCGCGCGCCGGCCATGTCACCGCGCTGCTCGGGCCGGTGGGCGCGGGTAAGACGACGACGCTCAGACTGATGCTCGAACTCCAACAGGGCCGGGGCACCGCCTACTTCAGAGGGCGGCCGTTGCACCGGATCGCCCATCCGTCGCGCGAGGTGGGCGTCCTGCTCGGCGATGTACCCGGGCATCCGGCCCGCTCGGTCCGCGGCCATCTGCGGATGCTCTGTGCCGCGGCGGGCGTTCCCGTCCGCCGCGCCGACGAGGTCCTCGAAGTGGTCGGTCTCGCCAGCTTCCGGGAGGAGCGCGTCGGCACCTTGTCGCGTGGCATGGACCGCCGACTCGGTCTCGCCTGCACCCTGCTGCCCGACCCGCACACCCTGGTCCTGGACGAACCCACAGAGGGACTCTCTCCCCGCGAGCAGCGCTGGCTGCACGGGATGCTGCGTGCCCACGCCCAGCAGGGCGGCACGGTGCTGTTCACGACGGCCGACCCCAAAGAGGCCGCGCGCACCGCCGACCGGGTCGTCACACTCGACGGTGGCAGGCTGCTCGCCGACCAGGAAGGCAAGGAGTTCGCCCGTACCAGACTCCGCCCCCGTGTGGCGGTGCGCAGTCCTCACGCGGCCCGTCTGGCAGCCCTGCTGGCCAAGGAGGCTCGTGCCGGCCGCCGCTCCGTCGAAGTGGTGCGAGAGGGTGGCAACCGCCTCTCCGTGTACGGCAGTACGACCGCCGACGTCGGCGAGATCGCGTTCCGTAATGGCATCCTCGTCCACCAACTCGCTGACGAAGTCGGCGATATGGGCCCGGCCTCGGGAACGGAAGCGGAGGGCGGCGCAGAGCCCAGCCGTATCGCCCGTGCCGCGGCGCACGTGCCGGCCGGCGAGACGACTCGGGCTGCGGGGGAGCGCCCCCAGCGGAAGAAGGAATCCGCGGCGGCGCGGTCCGCGCGGGCAGTCCCGGGTCCCTCGGCGGGGCAGCGGCGGGGGGATGGCGATGAGCGGCCGGAAGGGCACGAGCGGCAGGAGGAGCGGCCCGCCGCCGCAACGCCCGCACCGGCTGCCGAGCCGCAGACCCGGCCGATGAAGCGGTCCGCGCCCGTCGTGCCCGGTCCGGCGGCCGCCGAGGGAACCAGATCTGCCATCTCGGCCGTCAAGGCCCAGGACCGGCATCCCGAAGCCGGCCAGGACGCGCCAGGTGAGTCCTCCCGGACATCCACAGCCACCGCCGGTGAATCGCCCGACCAGAGCGAATCAGCCGGTCAGAGCGAACCGCAGCCCGGCCCCCGGCCTTCCCAGAACACCCGGCCGGAACCCGAGGACGACACCCTCGCCGTCGTGCTCGCACTGTGCGCCGACGAGCCCGACGCCGAGAAGACGGCAAAACTCCGCGACGCCTCCCGCGCCGCGAAGGCGCCCTCCGCGAGCGACGAGTCCGCGTTCGGCCCCCGACCCGGCCGCCACCCCGGCACCGAGGCAGGGCACCGCCCCAGCATTCAGGCCGGACACAACCCCGGCACCGAGGTGGAAAAACGTCCCGGCTCACAAACGGGGCCCCTTCACGGATCTGGAACAGGGCACCGTGCCGCCCTCACCCCAGCCCCGCCGAGCCCGGCCTCCGTCGAGCTCCCCACCTCCCCGCTCCGCTCCTCGGACGCGCACACGCACCCGAACCCGCACCGGGAGCCGAGCCCGCAGGCGGACCCGCACCCGGCCCCGAATCTGCACCCCGCCGGCGCTCGGGGGCCCGCCGGTACCCCGCACCCCGTCGGCACCCCGGAACCCGCCAGCGCCCCCGGACCCAGCGCCCCCCGGCCCGAGTCGCCCCGGTCACCCCGGCCGGCCGGACCCGCATCGCGCGTCGACCCCCTGTCCGCCCTTCCACCCCCCATCTCCGTGCGTCCCGCCCCCAGCCCGCTCCGCCCGCTGCGCTACGAACTCCGGCGCGCCGGGGGGATCGGCACCGGATTCCTGGCCTGCGGCGCCGCCCTGGCGGTGTCCGCGCTCACCGCCGTACTCCTGGCACGTCTCGGGCACACCCCGCAGGCGCGGCTGTTCGCGGCCTGGCCGCGGGAACTGCCGTTGCCGCCCACGGCACTCGTGGCCGGGCTGCTGGGCGCACTGGCCTTCGGAGACGAGTTCCGCCACCCCGCCCTGGCGGCGGATCGCGGCACGGTGCCCCGAAGACTGGGCCTGCTCACCGCGAAGCTCGCCGTTTGCGGAGCCACCGCCCTGTTGCTCGCCTTCCTCACCGTGGGCTGCGACGCCGAAGTGCTCTACCTCGTATACGGACGGGAGACGACGCAGGTTCCCACGGACTGGCTCTCGCTGACCGCCGCTTGGTTCGGGCTGGTACTCGGCTGTGCCTGGGCCGGTGTGCTGGCGGCGGGTGTCTTCCGGTCCACCATGGCCGGCCTGGCCGCCGTACTCGCCGTACCCGTCGTCGTCGTACCCCTGGTGCACACGGTGCTGAAGGGATCAGCGGTGCGGGACGCGGCCGGATTCTCGCTGCGGACCCGCGAGGTCCTGCTGTCGCAGTGGCCCTTCGGGGGTGAGCGTTACCTGGCCGGACTGGTCCGGATCATCGCCCAACCCGTGGGGGGCGCCCTGACGTTGTCCCTGACTGCCCTGTTGTGCGCGTACCTGTTCACGACGCTCCGCGCGCGGGCGCGATGAGAGGCTCCCGGACGCTTCCGGTCCTCGCGTGCGCACAACTTCCCGAAGAGCGGCCATTTCTTTCCGATAAGGCGTCAATTGCGATGGGGTGAGCGATCACCCTTTCGTGTGCTTTTCACCAAAGCCCTCAAGGGAGTTGGAGACGACGCCGACAAAGGATGCGTGAGTACCCTTGCGCACACCATGATGACCGCCGCCCGCTCCGCCGACTCCGGTCTGTCCGGCCCGGGCGAACTCGACCGCTACCCCTACGCGGAGGCGCCGCTGCCCGATCGCGTCGGAGCGCCCGTCTGGGACGGAGGGGAACCCGAACTCGGCCGGGTGGGCCGGCGTACCGCGGGCAACCGCGGCCGCGGCCTGCACGGTCAACTCGTCCAGCAGCTGGGTCAGATGATCGTCTCCGGCGACCTTGGGGCGGACCGCCCGCTGGTCCCTGAGGAGATCGGCCAGCGCTTCGAGGTGTCCCGCACCGTCGTCCGCGAGTCCCTCCGTGTGCTGGAGGCCAAGGGACTCGTGAGCGCCCGGCCGAACGTCGGCACGCGCGTGCGGCCCGTCAGCGACTGGAACCTCCTCGACCCGGACATCATCGAGTGGCGGGCCTTCGGCCCCCAGCGCGACGACCAGCGCCGCGAGCTGAGCGAGCTGCGGTGGACGATCGAGCCGCTCGCCGCCCGGCTGGCCGCCGGGCACGGGCGCGAAGAGGTGCAGCAGCGTCTGTGTGACATGGTCGAGATCATGAGCCACGCCATGGCCCAGGGCGACGCGCTGACCTTCTCGCGCGCCGACGCCGAGTTCCACGCGCTGCTCATCCAGGTCGCGGGCAACCGCATGCTGGAGCACCTGTCCGGCATCGTGTCGGCGGCCCTCCAGGTGTCCGGCGGTCCTGTCACGGGGTGTGAGCGGCCGAACGAGGCGTCCCTGGCGCAGCACGCGCGGATCGTCGACGCGCTCGGCACGGGCGACGGCACCGCGGCGGAGACGGCCATGAGGCAACTGCTCACGGTCCACCCTGAGGTGGAACGGGTGGTCCCCGCCCCGCGCGAGCACTGACCGCGCCGAAGGCGGTGCGATCGTGAGTGCGGGGTGTTCTCGCGGCGGCTCCGGGAACCCGAACCGGCCGGACCTCGTCGGATCCCGCGGGGTCCGGCCGGGCCCGGCGGTGTGAGTCGGCAGGCGAGTCGCCACGGGTCCCGGTGGGCCCGTCGTAGTACGGAGAAGTGCGGGCCTCGTGGTCCGAAGAAGTGTCCGGGCGGCCCGGATCGGGGTATGGGTGATCTCATCTGAGCGTATCTGACCGATTTTGGCCGCTTACGGGGTGTGACTCGGGCCACGCAGATTGGGCGTAACGCTCGCGGAGACAGTGCGATGACCTAAGAGGTGACAGCCGCGGAGGGAATACGGACGCCGAGCAAGGCGCTGTGCATCTTCCCGGCCCCGCCCGCTCCGTCGGCCCATCCCCAGGCCGGTGGTCGGCTCCTGTCCGTCATGGACGGGGCCGGAAGCCGTTTTCCAACGTTCCGAGAGGTTGTTCGTGTCGGCCAGCACATCCCGTACGCTCCCGCCGGAGATCGCCGAGTCCGTCTCTGTCATGGCGCTCATTGAGCGGGGAAAGGCTGAGGGGCAGATCGCCGGCGACGATGTGCGTCGGGCCTTCGAAGCTGACCAGATTCCGGCCACTCAGTGGAAGAACGTACTGCGCAGCCTCAACCAGATTCTTGAGGAAGAGGGTGTGACGCTGATGGTCAGTGCCGCAGAGCCCAAGCGCACCCGAAAGAGCGTCGCAGCGAAGAGCCCGGCGAAGCGCACCGCCACCAAGGCCGTCGCCGCGAAGACGGTGGCCGCCCGGAAGGCCACCGCCACCGCGGCTGCCCCGGCCGCGCCCGCCGACGCCGAGGCCGTAGACCCCGCCGAAGAAGCCGCGCCCGCCAAGAAGGCCGCGGCGAAGAAGACGACCGCCAAGAAGGCGACCGCGAAGAAGACCGTCGCCAAGAAGGCCACGGCCAAGAAGACGGCCGGCAAGAAGGACGACGCCGAGGTCATCGAGGAAGAGGCGCTCGAGGAGACCAAGGCCGCCGACGAGCCCGAGGGTGCCGAGAGCGCGGGCTTCGTGCTCTCCGACGAGGACGAGGACGACGCGCCGGCCCAGCAGGTCGCCGCGGCGGGCGCCACCGCCGACCCGGTCAAGGACTACCTCAAGCAGATCGGCAAGGTCCCCCTGCTCAACGCCGAGCAGGAGGTCGAGCTCGCCAAGCGCATCGAGGCGGGCCTGTTCGCCGAGGACAAGCTGGCCAACGCCGACAAGCTCGCCCCGAAGCTCAAGCGCGAGCTGGAGATCATCGCCGAGGACGGCCGACGCGCCAAGAACCACCTCCTGGAGGCCAACCTCCGTCTGGTGGTCTCCCTGGCCAAGCGCTACACCGGGCGCGGCATGCTCTTCCTGGACCTCATCCAGGAGGGCAACCTCGGTCTGATCCGCGCGGTGGAGAAGTTCGACTACACCAAGGGCTACAAGTTCTCCACGTACGCCACCTGGTGGATCCGTCAGGCGATCACCCGCGCCATGGCCGACCAGGCCCGCACCATCCGTATCCCGGTGCACATGGTCGAGGTCATCAACAAGCTCGCGCGCGTGCAGCGCCAGATGCTCCAGGACCTGGGCCGCGAGCCCACCCCGGAGGAGCTGGCCAAGGAACTCGACATGACCCCGGAGAAGGTCATCGAGGTCCAGAAGTACGGCCGCGAGCCCATCTCCCTGCACACCCCGCTGGGCGAGGACGGCGACAGCGAGTTCGGTGACCTCATCGAGGACTCCGAGGCCGTCGTCCCGGCCGACGCCGTCAGCTTCACGCTCCTGCAGGAGCAGCTGCACTCCGTCCTGGACACCCTGTCCGAGCGCGAGGCCGGCGTCGTCTCCATGCGTTTCGGTCTCACCGACGGCCAGCCGAAGACCCTCGACGAGATCGGCAAGGTCTACGGCGTGACCCGTGAACGCATCCGCCAGATCGAGTCCAAGACCATGTCGAAGCTGCGCCACCCGTCGCGCTCCCAGGTCCTGCGCGACTACCTCGACTAGGCCGCGGCCCTACGACGGCGAAGGCCCGGTTCCCCTTTCGGGGGCCGGGCCTTCGTGCTGCGCGAGGCGGCGTCGTGGATCACTCTGGGTTTCCCAGCACCACCGAGAGTGAGGATCCTGTATGCGTCGTTCCCTTGCCCGCACCCTGGTCCGGCCGCTGGCTCTGGCGGCCGTCATGGCCGCGATACCACTGGCCGGCGCGGCTCCCGCGGCCGCCGGCAGCGCTCCGGCGGCCGTCGACGGCGTTGTCGTCGGGGGGTTTCCGATAGACATCTCGCAGGCCCCCTGGACCGTCGCGCTGAGCAGCCGTGACCGGTTCGGGGGTACGCGGGCGGGGCAGTTCTGCGGGGGTGTGGCGATCGCGCGGACCACCGTGCTCACCGCGGCCCACTGTCTGGCCACCGATGTGCTGGGGGCGCCTCCCAACCAGGCGCGCGACCTGAAGGTCATCGCGGGCCGTACGGACCTGCTGGGCAGCGACGGGCAGGAGATCGCCGTGCGTGACGCGCGCGTCAATCCGGCCTACGACGCCGCTCACAACTCGGGCGACTTCGCCCTGCTCACCCTGGCCGAGCCGCTGCCCGAGAGCGCGGTCGTGACCATGGCGGGCCCGGGCGACGCGGCCTACGCCCCGGGCACGGCGGCCCTGGTGTCCGGGTGGGGTGACACGACCGGTGGCGGCGCCTACGCGCGCCGGCTCCACGCCGCCCACGTGAGCGTGCTCTCCGACGACCTGTGCGAGCGTGCCTACCAGGGAAGCTCCGACGGGACCTACCGGGCCGACACCATGCTGTGCGCCGGAAAGGCCGCGGGTGGCCCCGACGCCTGCCAGGGAGACAGCGGAGGCCCGCTCGTCGCCGGCGGACGGCTGATCGGGCTGGTGTCCTGGGGCAGCGGCTGCGGGCGGCCGGGCTACCCCGGCGTCTACACGCGGGTGTCGGACGTCGTACAGGCGCTGAAGGGGGCCGGCAGCGTCACCTGAGGGCCACGAAGGGCCCTTCTGAAGGGCCCCGAGGCAAGAGCTACGGGCGGCCGCTCCCCGGAAGGAGCGACCGCCCGTTCACCGGCCTGTGCCGGGGCTGGCTCGTCGTAGGTGCGAGATTCAGCGCTCTTCTTCGGAGGCGGTGTTCGGAACGGACGTGAGCCGCTCCGTCTCGTCCTGTATCTCAGCGGCGATCTTCTTGAGTTCCGGCTCGAACTTGCGCCCGTGGTGGGCACAGAAGAGCAGTTCTCCGCCGCTCAGCAGGACGACGCGCAGGTATGCCTGGGCGCCGCAGCGGTCGCAGCGATCGGCGGCCGTCAGTGGGCTCGCGGGGGTCAGAACAGTAGTCACGTCGCCTCTTCTCTAGCTCGACGAGCTGTCGTACCAGGGTCAACATCCAACCAGCCCGAAAACGTTCCCGCTCGTGGCTTTTCCTCGAAAAAATCTTTCGGGGCGGCTGTCTGCTGCCGGTTGGCGGCGAATGTGCCGTAGTGCGTCTCTTGTGTACTTACGGTTTCGCGCTGTCTTCGTTTCAGTCCTCCCGGCGGGGTTGCCGGTTGTTCATGAGGACGTGCCCGGAGCCTAAATGGTTCATGCCTCCAAGGGAACGTGATGTGTACTTCACTCCTACGAGGGATCGAACATCCATGCGACGCTGGACTAGTCTGAGTTCTCGACGAGGGTGGCGTTACAACGGCTCTACCAGGCCTCGGTACCCTCTGAGCGGCAACCGACGCCATCCCCTTACCCAGTAGGGGGTCACCTGAAATTCAGCGAGGAGCGAACCGCGTGACCGCCGATACGTCCGTGCCGTCCACAGCGCTGCTGGCAGGAGCAGACCGGGACGGTTCCAACTACACCGCGCGGCACCTGCTCGTCCTTGAGGGCCTCGAAGCCGTGCGCAAGCGCCCTGGCATGTACATCGGCTCGACCGACAGCCGCGGTCTGATGCACTGCCTGTGGGAGATCATCGACAACGCGGTGGACGAGGCCCTGGGCGGCTACTGCGACCACATCGAGGTGATCCTCCACGACGACGGCTCGGTGGAGGTGCGGGACAACGGCCGCGGCATCCCCGTGGACGTGGAGCCGAAGACCGGCCTGTCCGGTGTCGAGGTCGTCATGACCAAGCTCCACGCGGGCGGCAAGTTCGGCGGCGGCTCCTACGCCGCCTCCGGCGGCCTGCACGGCGTCGGTGCCTCGGTGGTCAACGCGCTCTCCGCCCGCCTGGACGTCGAGGTCGACCGGGCCGGCCATGCCCACGCCATCAGCTTCCGGAGGGGCGTCCCGGGCGCCTTCGCCGCGGCCGGCCCGGACGCGAAGTTCGAGGCCAAGAGCGGCATGCGCAAGACCAAGAAGGTGCCCAAGACCCGCAGCGGCACGCGCGTGCGCTACTGGGCCGACCGGCAGATCTTCCTGAAGGACGCCAAGCTCTCCCTGGAGAACCTGCACCAGCGCGCCCGCCAGACCGCGTTCCTGGTCCCCGGCCTCACCATCGTCGTCCGGGACGAGTTCGGCCTCGGTGAGGGCGGCAGCAAGGGCGAGGAGTCCTTCCGCTTCGACGGCGGCATCAGCGAGTTCTGCGAGTACCTGGCGCGCGACAAGGCCGTCTGCGACATCCTCCGCTTCTCCGGACAGGGCACCTTCAAGGAGACCGTCCCCGTCCTGGACGAACACGGCCAGATGACGCCCAAGGAGGTCACCCGCGAACTGGGTGTCGACGTGGCGCTGCGCTGGGGCACCGGCTACGACACCACCCTGCGGTCGTTCGTCAACATCATCGCCACGCCCAAGGGCGGCACGCACGTGGCCGGCTTCGAGCAGGCCCTCACCCAGACCATGAACGAGGTGCTCCGCGCCAAGAAGCTGCTGCGCGTCGCCGAGGACAACGTGGTCAAGGACGACGCCCTGGAAGGCCTCAGCGCCGTCGTCACCGTGCGGCTCTCCGAGCCGCAGTTCGAGGGGCAGACCAAGGAGGTCCTCGGCACCTCGGCGGCCCGCCGCATCGTGAACAACGTGGTCACCAAGGAACTGAAGGCGTTCCTGACGTCCACCAAGCGGGACGCGGCCGCCCAGGCCCGGGTGATCATGGAGAAGGTGGTGGCCGCCGCCCGCACCCGCGTCGCGGCCCGCCAGCACAAGGACGCCCAGCGCCGGAAGACCGCTCTGGAGTCCTCCTCGCTGCCCGCCAAGCTCGCGGACTGCCGCAGCGACGACGTGGACCGCAGCGAGCTGTTCATCGTCGAGGGCGACTCCGCGCTCGGTACGGCGAAGCTGGCGCGCAACTCCGAGTTCCAGGCGCTGCTGCCCATTCGCGGCAAGATCCTCAACGTGCAGCGCTCGTCGGTGACCGACATGCTCAAGAACGCCGAGTGCGGCGCGATCATCCAGGTCATAGGAGCGGGCTCGGGCCGCACCTTCGACATCGACCAGGCCCGCTACGGCAAGATCATCATGATGACCGACGCCGATGTGGACGGCTCTCACATCCGCTGCCTGCTGCTCACGCTGTTCCAGCGGTACATGCGGCCGATGGTCGAGTCCGGCCGGGTCTTCGCCGCCGTGCCGCCGCTGCACCGCATCGAGCTGATCCAGCCGAAGAAGGGCCAGGACAAGTACGTCTACACGTACTCGGACCGCGAGCTGCGCGACAAGCTCATGGAGCTCCAGAGCAAGAACATCCGGTACAAGGACTCCATCCAGCGCTACAAGGGCCTCGGTGAGATGGACGCCGACCAGCTGGCCGAGACCACGATGGACCCCCGCCACCGCACCCTGCGCCGCATCAACCTCGCCGACCTGGAGGCCGCCGAGCAGGTCTTCGATCTGCTGATGGGCAACGACGTGGCGCCGCGCAAGGAGTTCATCTCCAGCTCGGCGGCCACCCTGGACCGGTCCCGCATCGACGCGTAGCCGCTGCGCTCGGCTGGGGCCGGACAGGGCGGCTGCGACCGGGTACGGCGGCTCGACCGGGGATGGCCGGGTACGGGCCCGGGGACGGCCGAGTGCGGTGTGGTCGCCGAGGGCGGGCGGGGCGTCCCGGGCGAGCCGCACGCCGGTGCGCTGCCGGGCCGGTGAGGTGCCGAGTCGGCGGCCGGCCAGGCATGCGGCGCTGCGGCTCGGCCGCCCGGCGGAGTGGGCGGGCTTCCGCACCACATGCACGCGGCCTCGCCCACGGCTCCGCGGTACCCGTCGCCCCTCCAGCCTGCCCCTGCCCCTGCCCCTGCCCCCTCGTCCGTCGAACCGGCGGAGCCGCTCCTCCGCTGATGAACAGCCGAGGGAGCCACTCCCTCCGCCCCGGAAGGCCCGTGGGCTGGGCAGCCGCGCCCCCTCGCCGGTGCGACCCCGCGTTTCTCCACCCGTGGGTGGAGACCGTCGGGGCTCGGGTTTCCACCCGTGATCCACCCCCGCTCCGATCTCCTGGACCGTGGATTTCCGTAACGTCGAAGGCGTCGGCAGCGCTCGGCTCCGACATTCCTTCCCCGCTCACGGAGGCTCTGATGCCCGGGCTCGTCAATGCGCTGGTGATCGTGATCGTCGCCGCCCTAGTGATCGCACGACAGTTCCGCGCGCGCCCGATCGACACCGACCGGCGCTGGTGGGTGCTGCCCGCCGTCCTCGCCGTCGTCGCGCTGCGCGAGCCCGGCATACTCGACGCCCATCACCACACGGGGTCCGCGGTGCTGCTCGCCGTGGAACTGCTGATCGGTCTGGGCACGGGCGCCGGATGGGCGTGGACCACGCGGGTGTGGACGGAGCCGGACGGGTCCGTGTGGACCAGGAGCAGCAAGGCGAGCGGCGCCGTGTGGGCCGCCGGCATAGCCCTGCGGGTCGGCGTCTTCGCCCTCGGGGCGGCCCTCGGGATCCACCAGGACAGCTCCGCCCTGATGCTCGGCCTCGCCGGCACCCTGCTCGTCCGCTCCGGCGTCCTGACCTGGCGGGCGCGGTCGCTCGACGACGTGAGCCCCTCGGTCTCGGCGTACGGTGACGCCATGCCGGCCACCCGGAAGGAGTTCGTGTGACGGAGAACGCCTGGACGCGCTGGCCGTCGCGCGAAGCGCTCGGCAGCGAAGGGATCGCCCGGGTCCGGAGAATGATCGGCTGGGCCGTCCGGATGCTGGCCCTCGGGATGCTCCTGTGGGGCACCTTCAGCCAGAACCGCGTCGGCATCTGGGCCGGAATCCTGGCCGGGGCGGGAGTCCTTCTGGCCGGCGCGGTCTCCTGGGCCTTCTTCCGTACCACCTACCAGCACCGGCTGGTGCCCTCTCTGGTGTGCGTCAGCGTGCTGCTGGCTATCGCGGTCGCGGCACAGGCCACCGGATTCAGGGTGGTGGCGCTGGTGATCTGGTGCGGCTGCGGTATCACCGCGCTGGAACGGCTGCCGCTCGGGGCAGCGCTTCCCGTGACGTCGGTGGCGCTGGCGTCGTTCTCCGCGTTCAACAACGACGTGTGGCTGACCACCGCCGCCACCGCGGCGGGCATGGCTCTCGCCGGATACGTGCTGCGGCTGGACGCGGAGGCCCGGGGGAGCGCGCAGCGGCTGCTCGCCCAGGAGCGGGCGGCCCGGGCCGCCGAGGCGGAGTCCGCGGCGCTGGCGGAGCGGGCGAGGATCGCGCGCGAGATCCACGACGTGCTGGCCCACAGCCTGTCGGCGCAACTGGTGCACCTGGAGGCGGCGCGGCTGCTGATCGAGCGCGGGGCCGACCGGCAGCAGATCCTCGAAAGGGTGGTCGCCGCCCGGGGCATGGCCCGCGACGGGCTCACCGAGACGCGGCAGGCACTGTCCGCGCTGCGCGGTGAGCTGACACCGCTCGAGGATTTCCTGAGCGAGCTCGTCAGCGAGGCCGCCGGTGCGGAGGTCACCGTCACGGGTGAGCGCAGGCCCCTGCCGGCCGAGGCGTCCCAGGCGGTCCGCAGGGTGGCGCAGGAGGCGCTGACGAACGTCCGCAAGCACGCGCAAGGGGCCAAGGTCCAGCTGCGGCTCGACTACAGCGATCACCAGGTGATGCTGAACGTACGGGACTCGGGTGGCCGGCCGGGCGAACTCACCGGGGCCGGCGGCGGGTACGGTCTGCTGGGGATGCGGGAGCGCGCCGAACTGCTGGGCGGTTCACTGGACGCGGGACCGGAGGAGGAGGGGTTCGTGGTGACGCTGAAGGTGCCCGTATGACGGAAACGAAGGAGGAGGGGAAGCCGGCGCGGGTGGTGGTCGCCGACGACCAGACCGTGGTCCGGGAAGGCATCGTGATGCTGCTCGGTCTGCTGGAGGGAGTCGAGGTCGTCGGTTCCGCGGGCGACGGTGAGGAGGCGGTGCGGCTGGTCGCCGACCTCGCTCCGGACGTGGTGCTGATGGACCTGCGGATGCCCCGCTGCGACGGGGTGGAGGCGACGCGGCGGATCCGGTCGCAGTATCCGGGAACCCAGGTCGTGGTGCTGACCACGTACGCGGACGACGAATCGCTGTTTCCCGCGCTGCACGCCGGGGCTCGCGGATATCTCACCAAGGACGCGGGCGGCGACGAGATCGTGCGGGCCGTGCACAGCGTTCTGTCCGGGCAGGCCGGGCTGGCGCCGAGTGTCCAGCGCCGGTTGCTGGAACGGCTGTCGGAGCCCGAGCCCGGACCGGCGGCCGTCGAACCGCCCGACGGGCTGACCGCGCGGGAGACCGAGGTCCTGGTGCTGATCGCGGACGGCCTCACCAACCAGGAGATCGCCCAGCGGCTGCATGTGTCCACGGCGACCGTCAAGACCCACATCAACAACCTGTTCGCCAAGACGGGCCTCAAGGACCGGGCGCAGGCGGTGCGTTACGCGTATGCGAAGGGGCTGGTGCGGCCCTCCGGGGAGTGAGTCACCGAGGTCACCTGATGGGGTGAAGACCTGAGGGAAGAAGAGTCGGGGATCTTCCGGTCTGTCCATCCTTGGGCATGCACTCGAACAACGGCCGTTCCCGCGGAGCCGGTGACAGTCCCGAGAGCCCCGCCGGCAACCACGACGACCGGGCCGCGGCCTCCCGCGAGGTGAGGTACGAGGATCCCTGGTACGACGCGCTCGCCTCCGGATGGGGCGAGGCCGCCGGCACCGGAACCTCGGCGCCGGCCGTGCCCTTCCCGAGAGGGGAGGCGGGGGAAACGGTCGTACGCGCCCGCGACGTATACCTGGAAGTGCAGCGCAGTGAGGCCTTCCAGGAGGTGCGCTCGCGGTACCGCGGATTCGTGGTGCCGGGTGCCGTCCTCTTCCTCTCCTGGTACGTCGCGTACGTGGTCGCCGCGACGACGGCGCCCGGGCTGATGGCCCGGCCCGTCGCCGGGGCGGTGAACGTGGCGCTGCTCGCGGGGCTCGGCCAGTTCCTCACCACGTTTCTGCTGACCTGGGCCTATGTCCGGCACGCGCGGCTGCGCCGGGACCGGGCCGCGCTGGAACTGCGCTGGGACACGCAGGAGATGACGCGCGGGGTCGGCGGAGGTTCCTCGTGACTGGGCATCACCAGGCCTTGGCGCTGGTGCTGTTCAGCGGCTTCGTGGCCGTGACGCTGGGCATCACCACGTGGGTGAGCCGTAACCGGCGTGGGTCGGCCGAGGAGTTCTACGCCGGCGGCCGGCTCTTCTCTCCGATGGAGAATGGTTTTGCCATCTCCGGTGACTACATGTCGGCCGCGTCCTTCCTGGGCGTCACCGGACTCATCGCGCTGTACGGCTACGACGGGCTGCTCTATGTGGTGGGCTTCCTCGTGGCCTGGCTGCTGGTGCTGTTCCTGGTGGCGGAACTGGTGCGCAACTGTGGGCGGTTCACCCTGGCGGACGTGGTGGCCGCGCGGATGAGCGAGCGGCCGGTGCGCATCGCTGCGGGCACGTCTTCGGTCACCGTGTCCGTGCTCTATCTGGTGGCGCAGATGGTGGGCGCGGGCAGCCTGGTGGCGCTGCTGCTGGGGCGGACGAGCGGGGCGGCCCAGGCGTGGACGGTCATCGGGGTCGGCGCGCTCATGGTGGTCTATGTGTCGCTGGGCGGGATGCGGGCCACCACCTGGATCCAGATCGTCAAGGCGGTCCTGCTGATCAGCGGGACGATCGCGCTGACCGTGCTGGTGCTGGTGCGCTTCCACGGCGATGTCGACCGGCTCCTGGTCACCGCCGCACAGCGCAGCGGACACGGGAGCGCCTTTCTGGCACCGGGCCTGAAGTACGGCGGGAGCTGGACGGCGCGCCTGGACTTCATCAGTCTGGGTCTCGCGCTCGTACTGGGCACGGGCGGGCTGCCGCACATCCTCTCGCGCTTCTACACCGTGCCGACCGCACGGGCGGCCCGCCGCTCGGCGGTGTGGTCCATCGGCCTGATCGGCGGCTTCTACCTGATGACGATCGTCCTCGGGTTCGGCGCGGCCGCGATCGTGGGTCCCGAGGCGGTGCGTGCCTCCAACGCGGCCGGGAACACCGCGGTGCCGCTGCTCGCCCTCGACCTGGGCGGCGGTGCGCGATCAACGGGAGGCACGGTGCTGTTCGCGGTCGTCGCCGCAGTGGCCTTCGCCACCATCCTCGCGGTGGTCGCCGGGATCACGCTCGCCTCGTCGGCGTCGGTGGCCCACGACCTGTACGCGTCGCTGCGGAGGCCGGACTCCAAGGCCCGTAGCGAGGTGGCGGTGGCGCGGTGGGCGGCGGTCGGTATCGGTGTCGTCGCGATCGCGCTCGGGTTGCTGGCCCGCGACCTCAACGTGGCCTTCCTGGTCGGGCTCGCCTTCGCCGTGGCCGCGTCCGCGAATCTGCCGGTGCTGCTCTACTCGCTGTTCTGGCGGGGCTTCACGACGCGCGGCGCGGTGTGGGCCGTATACGGCGGGCTGATCCCGGCACTGGGGCTGGTGGTGCTGTCCCCGGTGGTCTCGGGCAGCCCGGGTTCGCTGTTCCCGGGGGTCGACTTCCAGTACTTCCCGCTGCAGAACCCGGGCATCGTCTCGATTCCGCTCGGCTTCCTGGCCGGCTGGCTCGGCACGCTCACCTCGGACGAGGCCGCCGACGAGGCCAAGTACGCGGAGACCGAGGTGCGCTCGCTGACCGGCGCCGGAGCCGCGTAGTCCCGCGGTCCCCGACGCTGCCACGGCGGTCGCCCGCTCAGGGCGCCACCCACGCGTAGCGGTGTTCCGGCCGGCCGGTGTCGCCGTACTTCAGGGACAGGCGCAAGCGGCCCGCCTGTTCCAGGTGGCGGAGGTAGCGCTGGGCGGTGGAGCGGCTCAGGCCGGTCTCGGCGGCCACCTCGTGGGCGGACAGGGGGTGCTCGGCCCGGTGCAGGACGTCGCAGATGAGATCCGTGGTGGGTTCCGAGTGGCCGCTGGGCAGGCCGGGGGCCGAGGGCGCGGGGGCCGTCCGCAGGGCGCCGAAGATGCGGTCGACCTGCTCCTGGCCGGTGAGTCCGCGGCCGCCGACCCGGTCGACGGTGCGGCGCAGCGCCGCGTAGGACTCCAGACGGGTGCGCAGCGCGGCGAAGGTGAAGGGTTTGACCAGGTAGTGCAGGGCGCCCAGGCGCATCGCCTTCTGGACGGTCGTCACGTCGCTGGCCGCGGTGATCATGATGACGTCGGTGCCGTGGCCGTGTTCGCGCATGCGGTGCACGAGGTCCAGGCCGGTCTCGTCGGGCAGGTAGTGGTCGAGCAGCACGAGGTCGACCGAGTGGCGTTCGACGGCGGCCAGCGCCTGGGCAGCGCTGTGCGCGCGGGCGGTGACCCGGAAGCCGGGAACCTTTCCCACGTACTTGGCGTTTATCTCGGCGACGCGGAAGTCGTCGTCCACCACCAGGACGTCAATCATCGGGCCTCTCCTCACAAGGCCGGCGAGCGCTTGGCCCGTGTTTCGGCTCCGCAGTTGTAACCCGAGCAGAATGAGCACAACAGGCTCTTGCGAGCAAAAGAACGGCATGTGCTCACAAGACTGCTGCTGTGGCGGGGGCCACATCTACCGTCCCGGGCCATGAGCGCAGACACCAGCCCCGCCATCGAGCTCCGGGGCGCGAGCAAGATTTTCAAGACCCCGTCGGGGGGTCTGCACACGGCCGTGCACGGTCTGGACCTCACCGTCCGGCGTGGTGAGTTCGTCGCCGTCGTCGGACCCACCGGCTGCGGCAAGTCCACCACACTGACCCTGGTCAGCGGTCTGGAGGAGCCCACCGAGGGCGAGGTGCTGGTGGCCGGCGAACCGGTCGACGGCGTCGGCGACAAGGTCGGTTTCGTCTTCCAGCAGGACGCCACCTTCCCCTGGCGCACGGTCCTGTCCAACGTCATGGCCGGGCCACGCTTCCGCGGCGTGCCCAAGGCCGAGGCCAAGGAGCGGGCCCGCGAGTGGCTGGCCCGCGTCGGCCTCGCCGCCTTCGAGGACCGCTATCCGCACCAGCTCTCCGGCGGCCAGCGCAAGCGTGTCGCTCTCGCCGCCACCTTCGTCAACGACCCCGAGATCCTGCTGATGGACGAGCCGTTCTCCGCGCTCGACGTGCAGACCCGGGCGCTGATGTCGGACGAGCTGCTGGAGCTGTGGGAGGGCACGGGCGCGTCCGTCGTCTTCGTCACCCACGACCTGGAGGAGTCCATCGCGCTGGCCGACAAGGTCGTCGTGATGACCGCCGGCCCGGCGACCGTCAAGCAGGTCTTCGACATCGACCTGCCCCGGCCGCGCAAGGTCGAGTCCGTCCGCCTGGAGCCGCGGTTCATCGAGATCTACCGCGAGATCTGGGAGTCCCTCGGCGAAGAGGTCCGCATCACCCGTGAAAGAGGTGCCGCCCATGTCGCCTGAGGTTCTCAGCACGCCCGTCGTCGACACCGTCAAGACCCCCGACCGCGCACAGTCACGCGCGCGTGCCGCACGCCGGCACAAGGTCGTCGTCAACGCGACCCGCGCCCTGGTCCTCGTGGCCTTCCTCGGGCTGTGGGAGTGGCTCTCCCGCGCGAAGATCATCGATCCGTTCAACTTCTCGATGCCCTCGAAGATCTGGGACCAGATCTCCACCTGGGTGATGCACGGAACGGCCCAGGGCTCGCTGGGCGAGCAGATCTGGGCCACCTTGCAGGAGGCTCTGCTCGGCTGGGTCCTCGGCGTGGTCGCCGGTGTGGTCTTCGGTATCGCGCTGGGGCGGATCACCTTCCTCGCGGAGGTCCTCGGCCCGTTCATCAAGGTGCTCAACTCCCTCCCCAGGATCGTCCTGGCCCCGATCTTCGTGATCTGGTTCGGGCTCGGCCCCGCCTCCAAGGTCGCCTCGGCCGTGGTGCTGGTGTTCTTCCCGGTGTTCTTCAACGCCTTCCAGGGCGCCCGTGAGGTCGACCGCAACCTGGTGGCCAACGCCCGCATCCTCGGCGCGAGTGATCGCAGGGTGACGCTGCAGGTGGTCGTCCCCTCGGCGACCTCCTGGATCTTCACCAGCCTTCACATCAGCTTCGGCTTCGCCCTGATCGGCGCCATCGTCGGCGAGTACATCGGCGCCACCAAGGGCATCGGCCTGCTCGTCGCCGCGTCGCAGGGCACCTTCAACGCCGCCGGCGTCTACGCCGCGATGGTCATCCTCGCGGTCGTCGCCCTCCTGGCCGAGGGCCTGCTGACCTTCGCCGAGCACCGCGTCTTCCGGTGGAAGCCGGCTAACTCCGGCCACTGAGCCCGGCCCGCACCCGGCCGCCCGAGGCCGAGCGTTCCCAGACACCCCCTTCCCGCCCCGCTCTCCCACAAGGACGTGAACCGTCATGCGCAAGACCGCCAGATACGCCGCGCTCGCCGCCTCCGGACTGCTCGCCCTCTCCTCGCTGACCGCCTGCGCCAACGACGCGGCGAGCAGCACCTCCACCGCCGGCAGCAAGGGTGACGGCAAGGGCACGAAGGTCAAGATCATGGTCGGCGGCCTGGACAAGGTCATCTACATGCCGGCGATGCTGACCCAGCGGCTCGGCTACTTCGACTCCGAGGGCCTCGACGTGGAGCTGCTCAGCGAGCCCGCCGGTGTCCAGGCCGAGACCGCGCTCGTCTCCGGCCAGGTCCAGGGCGCGGTCGGCTTCTACGACCACACCCTCGACCTGCAGACCAAGGGCAAGTCCGTGGAGTCCGTTGTGCAGTTCTCGCACGCGCCCGGCGAGGTGGAGGTCGTCTCCGCCAAGCAGTCGGGGAGCATCTCCTCGCCCGAGGACTTCAAGGGGAAGAAGCTCGGCATCACGGGTCTCGGCTCCTCGACCGACTTCCTGACCAAGTACCTCGCCGTCAAGAACGGCGTGAAGGTCAGCGACTTCACCCCGGTCGCCGTGGGAGCGGGGCCGACGTTCATCGCGGCGCTGCAGCAGGGCTCGATCGACGCCGGTATGACGACCGACCCGACCGTCGCCACGATCCTGGACAAAAAGGCCGGCAAGGTCCTCCTCGACATGCGGACGCCCGAGGGCTCGCAGAAGGCGCTCGGCGGCCCGTACCCGTCGTCCAGTCTGTACATGCAGACGGACTGGGTGAACGGGCACAAGGAGACCGTCCAGAAGCTGGTCAACGCGTTCGTCAAGACGCTCAAGTGGATGTCCACGCACAGCGCGTCCGAGATCGCGGCCAAGATGCCCGCCGACTACTCGCAGGGCAACAAGAAGCTCTACGCGGAGTCGATCAAGAGCACCCTGCCGATGTTCACCGACGACGGCGTGATGCCCCAGAACGGGCCGCAGACCGTCGAGAAGGTCCTCAAGGCGTTCAACCCGAACATCAAGAACGCCAAGGTGGACCTCAGCAAGACGTACACGACGGAGTTCGTCGACGCGGCCAAGTAGCCGCGGCCAAGTAGGCGCGGCCAAGTAGCCGCGGCCGGCCGGGCCGCCGCGAAGCCGGTTCGAAGCCCGCTCAGGCGCGGGTCGCCCACACGTAACGGTGTTCCGGGCGGCCCGCGTCGCCGTATTTCAGGGTCAGCCGGGCCCGTCCCGTGCGCTCCAGGAGCTTCAGGTAGCGCTGGGCGGTCTGGCGGCTCAGCCCGGTGCGTTCGGCGATCTCCTGGGCGGACAGCGGCCCCTCGCCGTTCATCAGCGCCTGGCGCACCAGCTGCGCCGTGGTGGGGGAGTGCCCCTTGGGCAGCCCTGGCTCCGACGACGCGGACAGCGCCCCGAAGATGCGGTCCACCTCGGCCTGTTCCGCCTCGCCACCGCCGTCCAGGGTCCGGCGCAGTCGGGCGTACGCCTCCAGCTTGGCCCGCAGTCCCGCGAAGGCGAACGGTTTCACCAGGTACTGCAGCGCCCCGTGCCGCATCGCTGACTGGACCGTGGAGACGTCCCGGGCCGCGGTCACCATGATCACGTCGGTCTGGTGGCCGCGCCGGCGCATCTCCCGTACGACCGCGAGGCCCGTGTCGTCGGGCAGATAGTGGTCCATCAGCACCAGGTCGAGGTGCGGCAGTGTCTCCATCCGGTCCAGCGCCTCGGCCGCGCTGTGCGCCTCGCCGGCCACGTGGAATCCGGGCACTTTCTCCACGTAGGCGGCGTTGACCCGGGCGACCCGGGTGTCGTCGTCCACGACCAGGACCTCGATCATCACACCTCCTCCTCGGCGACGACGGCCCCGGCCACCGGCCCGGCACCCGCCACGCCACCGGAACCGGCACCTGCACCGGAACCGGCGCCAGCCCCACCAGCACCGGCCCCAGCCCCGAGCCCGGCACCCGGCACACCACCCGGCTCGTGCGCCGTCAGCACCGGCTGCAGCTCCGGCTCGGTCAGCGCCTCGGGCAGGACGACCGTGAACTCGGCGCCGCCGCCGTCCGCCGCGCCCACCGTCGCGCTCCCGCCCTGGCGCTCCGCCAGCCGGCGCACCAGCGAAAGCCCTATGCCGCGCTTGCCGTGGGCCGGCGGCTTCTTGGTGGACCACCCCTCGGTGAAGATCAGCTCCCGCTGCTCCTCCGGGATCCCGGGGCCCGTGTCGCTCACCCTGAGCACCACCGTGCGCCCCTCGGCGCGCAACTCGACCTCCACGCGCGCGTGCGGGGTGGCCGCGACCGCGTCCAGGGCGTTGTCCACCAGGTTGCCCACCACCGTCACCAGCCCCCGCGGGTCGATCAGCCGGTCCGGGAGCCGGGTGCGCTCCGACACCCACAGGGCCACGCCGCGTTCGGCGGCCACGGTCGCCTTGCCCACCAGCAGGGCGGCCAGCAGCGGGTCGTGGATCTTCTCGGTGACCTGCTCGGCGGTGACCCGGTGGTCGCCGACCACCTCGCCGACGAACTCCACCGCGTCGTCGTACATCTCCAGTTCCAGCAGTCCGAGCAGGGTGTGCATCCGGTTGGCGTGCTCGTGGTCCTGGGCGCGCAGGGCGTCGATGAGCCCGCGCGTGGAATCGAGTTCCCGGCCCAGCTGCTCCAGTTCGGTGCGGTCCCGCAGGGTGGCCACGGCGCCGCCGTCGTCCGTGGGCATCCGGTTGGCGATCAGCACCCGGTGGCCGCGCACCGTGAGCAGGTCGGTGCCGGTGACCCGGCCGGCCAGGACGTCCGTCGTACGGCCCTCGCCCAGGGCCTCGTCCGGCGGCAGGCCGACGGCCTCGTCGCCGATGCCCAGCAGCCGCCGTGCCTCGTCGTTGAGGAGGCGTATGTGGCCGCCGCGGTCCAGGGCGACCACGCCCTCCCGGATGCCGTGCAGCATCGCCTCGCGCTCCGCGAGCAGCGCCGAGATGTCGGAGAAGGCCAGGTCCCGGGTCTGCCGCTGCACCCGGCGGGAGATCAGCCACGCCGCCAGCGCGCCCACCGCCAGAGCGCCGCCGGCGTACGCGAGAAGTCCCGGGATCGCGCTGATCAGCCGCGCCCGCACGCTGTCGTAGGCGATGCCCACGGACACCGCGCCGATGATCCGGTGACGGGCGTCGTACAGCGGCACCTTGCCGCGCGCCGAGCGTCCCAGGGTGCCCTTGTCGATCTCCATGACCTCATGGCCCTTGAGCGCTTCCTCCGGGCTCGTGGAGACGGGTTTGCCGATGTTCGAGAGCGTGGGGTGCGACCAGCGCAGCTTGTGCCGGTCCAGCACCACGATGTACTCCGCGCGCGTGGCCTTGCGGATCCGTTCGGCCTCCTTCTGCACCGGCCCGCTCGCGGTCGGCGGCGTGGTCAGCACGCCCTCGGCGATCTGCGGGTCCTGCGCCGTGGTCTGCGCGATGGCCAGCGCCCGGTGCTCGGCCTCCTGGTCGAGCTGCTTGCTCAGCGGCGCCAGGAACAGGCCGGTCGCGAGCACGGCGACTCCCGCGGCGATCGTCAGCTGCATCAGCAGCACCTGGGAGAAGACCCGGCGGGGCAGCCCGAGGCGCAGACGGCGGGCGGGGGGACTGGGGCTCATACCCAAGACGGTACGTGTACCGGCCCGGAGCCCTCCAGCAGTCAGCTCGCCAGAGCCGTCGGCCGTACCTCCCGGACGGCCACCACGTCCATCCGCGCCGGTGTCCCGAGGACCGCCGCCCCGCAGCTCTCCGGGCGCGGCGGCAGGGACGCGCCCTGGACGACGGTGACCCGCCAGCGGCGGCCGTCGGCGTGGGCGACGGTGACCTGCCAGCGCGGTGCGCCGCCCTCGGTCCGTACGACACTCAGCGCACCGGCAGCGTCCTCGCGCGCCGTCGAGCGGACCGCCAGCTCGGCCGCCTGGCCGGGTCGTTCCCACGCGGAGCAGCCCCGGCACCCGTCGAGGACCACGCGGCCCTCCAGCGCGCCGCGCAGCGCCGCCTCGACCGTGCGGACGTCGGCGCGGCCGTACGCGTAGCCGTACGGCAGCACGAGCACCGTCGGCGCGAACCGGTGACCGCCCAGATGGGTGACCTCCCACACGTCGTGCGCGCCGGACGTGGACAGCTCGTCGGCGAGCGGCCGGCCCAGCAGGGCGCAGCAGCGGTCCCGCTTGCCGTTGGTGCACACGAGTGCGAGGGGACCGTCCGGGTGCCGCCGGCCGCCGAGGACCGTGCCGAAGGAACGCGGGTCACCCGCGCCGAGCCCCGCGAGGTCCAGGTCGAGCAGGGCGTACGGGTCACGGGTGGTGGCGCTGTGCAGCCAGACGTTCCCGGGGACGCAGTGCGCCGCGTACACGTGCCGGACGGAGGGCCGGCCGGGGTCGGCGTGACGGCCGGGGCGCCGGACGAGCGCGACGCGTACGCCCGTCCCCTCGGCGGCGGCCTCCAGCGCCCGGCCCAGCGCGGGGTCGAGATGGCTCGAAGTGAGCGCCTTGGCACCCCAGGGTCCCGGCTGTTCGAGGAGCAGCCACGTCGCCGCCGTGGCCGCCGTGCCGGAAACGGGCTCGTCAAGGCTCCGGGAGACGGTCGTACACCTACTCACACAGGCGAGCCTAACCTGCCCCGGGGCGCGGTGACTTCCGGCCGCGGTCGTGTCTCACCGGCGCCGCCCTCAGTGCGGGGCCTGGTACGGCAGGGGCTGCGGCGGGCGCGGGCCGACGTAGTGGCCGCTGGGACGCATGCGCAGGGGCCGCTCGCCGTACTCCTCCAGGGCATGGGCGATCCAGCCCGCCGTACGGGCCACGGCGAAGATCGTCTCGCCCGCCGAGGCGGGCATGCCGCAGGAAACGGTGAACACGGCGAGCGCCAGGTCCACGTTGGCGTGCAGCGGGGTGTGCCGGGCGGTGGTGGCGACGATGTCGCGAGCTGCCAGCAGGGCGGGCTCCGCGCGCGGGACCTGCTCCAGGAGGCCGAACAGCACGCGCGCGCGGGGATCCTCCCCGGTGTAGAGCCGGTGGCCGAGCCCGGGGATGCGGCGCCCGGCACGGAGCTCGTCCGCGATCACCGGAACGGCCGTGCCCCGGTCGAGGACGTCCAGCAGCAGCCGGTGGGCCAGACCGCTGGAGGCGCCGTGCAGAGGGCCCTCCAGCACGCCGAGCCCGGCCGACACGGCCGCGTACGCGTGCGCGCGGGCCGACGCCGCGACCCGCACCGCGAGCGTGGAGGCCGCCAGGTCGTGATCGGTGAGCAGGCCGAGGGCGGTGTCCAGGACGCGCAGGCAGTCCTCGTCGACGGGCCGCCCGCTCAGGCGCCCCCACAGGCGGCGGGCCAGGGAGCCCTCGTCCCGGTGGCCCGGCCGGGCCGGCGGCAGCGCCGCGACCAGGGTCGGGATGAGGACCCGCGCGGTGTTCAGCACAGCCTCCTCCGACAGGTCGAAACGCAGGGGGTCCTCGGCCGCAGCGGCGATCGTCGCGACCCGGAGCCGGTCGGTGGGCGAGGTGTGCTCGGGCAGGGCGTCCACCGCGTGCCGGGCGAGCGCGACCGTGGTGCCGGGCGCGGTGAACGTCGCGCCGGGGGCCGGCCGGCCCGTCCAGAGCCACTCCGCGACCTCCTCGTAGGAGTGACGTACGGCCAGTTCCGTGGCGTCGACACCACGGAAGTAGTACCGGTCACCGTCGATCAGCGTGAGACGCGTCCGGACGGACAACTCGCCGCCAGAACCGGGGGTCCCCGCGGCGTCGCGCCGGTTGCGCCGGGCGAGCGCCTCGACCTCCCGTACGTCGAAGGTGCTGGCCCGCCCGCCGGGTTCGCGCCTGCTGCCGAGCAGCCCGCGGCTCACATAGGCGTACACCGTCTCCGGCTTCACACCGAGCAGCTCGGCCGTCTCCCTGGTGGTCAGCCTCCGCCCGGGGCGACCGGCAACGGGTTCGTGATCGCGCATGGGCCTCACCGTAGCGGCCGTCTCCCACGTCGCCGGACCGCCGGATACGCGTGGGTGAGCGCCCCGGGCGGGACCGGGGGCGCCCGCTCCTATGCTGGTCCCGGCCGTCCGGCTGTCCGTCCGCCCACCCTCCCAGAGAGGCCCGCCCCCTTGGCGAACAGTCCGCAGCAGATCCCCGTCGTCGTGCTCGCCGGATTCCTGGGTTCCGGGAAGACCACGCTCCTCAACCACCTGCTGCACCGCAGCGGGGGCAGCCGGATCGGGGCGATCGTCAACGACTTCGGGGCCATCGAGATCGACGCGATGGCCGTGGCCGGCGCCCTGGGCGACTCGACCGTCTCGCTCGGCAACGGCTGCCTGTGCTGCGCGGTGGACGCCGGTGAACTCGACGGCTACCTCGACCGGCTCGCCGCGCCCGGCACCGGGATCGACGTCATCGTCATCGAGGCCAGCGGACTCGCCGAACCGCAGGAACTCGTCCGGATGGTGCTGGCCAGCGAGCACCCGGGCATCGTCTACGGCGGTCTCGTCGAGGTCGTCGACGCGGCCGAGTTCGACGACACGCGCGCGCGGCACCCCGAGATCGACCGGCATCTCGCCCTCGCCGACGTGGTGGTGGTCAACAAGCTGGACCGGGCCGCGGACACCGACCGCGTCCTCGGTCTCGTCCGTACGCTCACCGACCGCGCCGCCGTCGTCCCCGCCACCTACGGCCGCGTCGCCCCCGAGTTCCTCTTCGACTGCAGGCCGAGCGAGGAACGCGTCGGCCAGCTGTCCTTCGACGACCTGCACGAGCACGGCGGATCCGAGGACGAGACCGCCGGCCATCTCCACACCGGCTACGACAGCCTGTCCTTCACCTCCGGGGCGCCGATGGACCCGCGCGCACTGATCCGGTTCCTGGACAGCCGTCCCGAGGGGCTGTACCGGATCAAGGGATACGTCGACTTCGGGCCGTACGACACGCTCAACCGGTACGCCGTCCACGCCGTCGGCCGCTTCCTGCGCTTCTACCCCGAGCCCTGGCCCACGGCCGGGGCCCGCCTCACCCAGCTCGTGCTCATCGGTGCCGGCATCGACGCCGACGCCCTCCGCAATGAACTCCAGGAGTGTGTGCAGGACGCCCCGCACGCCGACGAGCAAGGCATGTGGGGCGTCCTGCGCTACGTACCGGGCACCGAGGAAGAACCCGGCCCCGAGCCGTACGACTCCTAGAGCACCGGTCCCGCGACCACCGACACCGTCTTCGGCAGCGACGTGCCCGAACCGTCCCGGCGGGGGTCCATGTCGGGCAGCTCGGCCGGGGTGCCGTTCTTCTGGGCCGCCCGCGCGGGCGACGGGCCCGCCCAGGCCACGGACAGGCAGTCCTCGCCCTTCAGGAACCGCTGGCAGCGCACGCCGCCGGTGGCCCTGCCCTTGCGCGGATACTGGTCGAACGGGGTCAGCTTCGCCGTCGTCTGCACGGAGTCGTCCAGCGTGCCGCGCGAGCCCGCCACCGTGAAGACCACCGCGTCGACCGCCGGGTCCACGGCCGTGAAGCAGATGACCTTGGCGCCCTCGGCGAGCTTGATGCCCGCCATACCGCCCGCCGGGCGGCCCTGCGGACGCACGATCGACGCCTGGAAGCGCAGCAGCTGCGCGTCGTCCGTGAGGAACACCAGGTCCTCCTCGCCGGTGCGCAACTCCATCGCGCCGACGATCCGGTCACCCTCCTTGAGGGTGATGACCTCCAACTCGTCCTTGTTGGACGGATAGTCGGGCACGACGCGCTTGACGACGCCCTGCTCGGTGCCGAGCGCCAGGCCCGGGGACGACTCGTCCAGCGTGGTCAGGCAGATCAGGGTCTCGTCGTCCTCCAGGGACACGAACTCGGCGAGCGGAGCCCCTCCGGAGAGGTTCGGGGCCGTCGCCGTCTCGGGCAGCTGCGGCAGGTCGACCACGTTGATCCGCAGCAGCCGGCCCGCGGAGGTCACCGCGCCGATCTCGCCGCGCGCGGTCGCCGGGACCGCCGAGACGATCACGTCGTGCTTGACCCGCTTGGCGCCGGCGGCGGCCGGGAACGGCTCGTTCGTCGCCGTACGCGCCAGCAGACCCGTCGAGGACAGCAGCACCCGGCACGGGTCGTCGGCGACCTGCAGCGGCACGGCGGCCACCGGGGCGCCCCCGGACTCCAGCAGCACCGTGCGCCGGTCGGTGCCGAACTTCTTCGCCACCCCGGCCAGTTCGGCCGAGACCAGCTTGCGCAGCTCCGCGTCCGACTCCAGGATCCGGGTCAGCTCCTCGATCTCCGCGGTGAGCCGGTCCTTCTCCGCCTCCAGCTCGATGCGGTCGTACTTGGTGAGCCGGCGCAGCGGCGTGTCGAGGATGTACTGCGTCTGCACGTCGCTCAGCGAGAACCGCTCCATCAGGCGCTGCTTGGCCTGCGCCGAGTTCTCGCTGGACCGGATCAGCCGGATGACCTCGTCGATGTCGACCAGCGCGGTCAGCAGGCCCTCGACCAGGTGCAGCCGGTCCCGGCGCTTGGTACGGCGGAACTCGCTGCGCCGCCTGACCACGTCGAAACGGTGGTCGAGGTAGACCTCCAGCAGCTCCTTCAGCCCCAGCGTGAGCGGCTGGCCGTCCACCAGGGCCACGTTGTTGATGCCGAAGGACTCCTCCATCGGCGTCAGCTTGTACAGCTGCTCCAGGATCGCCTCCGGCACGAAGCCGTTCTTGATCTCGATGACCAGGCGCAGGCCGTGCTCGCGGTCGGTCAGGTCCTTGACGTCGGCGATGCCCTGGACCTTCTTGGCGTTCACCAGGTCCTTGATCTTGGCGATCACCTTCTCGGGGCCCACCGTGAACGGCAGTTCGGTGACCACCAGGCCCTTGCGGCGGGCGGTCACCGTGTCCACCGTGACGGTCGCGCGCATCTTGAACGTGCCCCGGCCCGACGCGTACGCGTCCCGGATGCCGTCCAGGCCGACGATCCGGCCGCCGGTGGGCAGGTCCGGGCCCGGGACGTGCTTCATCAGCGCGTCCAGGTCCGCGTTCGGGTACTTGATCAGGTGCCGGGCGGCCGCGATCACCTCGCGCAGGTTGTGCGGCGGCATGTTCGTCGCCATGCCGACCGCGATGCCGGACGAGCCGTTCACCAGCAGGTTCGGGAAGGCGGCCGGCAGGGCCACCGGCTCCTGCTCCTGACCGTCGTAGTTCGGCGCGAAGTCGACCGTGTCCTCGTCGATCGACTCGGTCATCAGGCTGGTCGCCTCGGCCATCCGGCACTCGGTGTACCGCATGGCGGCCGGCGGGTCGTCGTTGCCCAGGGAGCCGAAGTTGCCGTGGCCGTCGACCAGCGGGACGCGCATCGAGAACGGCTGGGCCATGCGCACCAGCGCGTCGTAGATCGACGCGTCGCCGTGCGGGTGCAGCTTGCCCATGACCTCGCCGACGACACGGGCGCACTTCACGTAGCTCCGGTCGGGGCGCACGCCCATCTCGTTCATCTGGTAGACGATCCGGCGGTGCACCGGCTTGAGACCGTCGCGGGCGTCCGGCAGGGCGCGCGAGTAGATGACCGAGTACGCGTACTCGAGGTAGGAGCCGCGCATCTCGTCCACGACGTCGATGTCGAGGATCTTCTCCTCGTACGAATCGTCGGGCGGCGGGGTCTTCGTGGTGCGGCGGGCCATCGCTGCCGGCTCCTCCTGATCTGGTCGCTCGCCTACGGGGCGCGCACCCTTCGGCTCGCTCGTGCTGAAGCGTGTGACGGTATCTCTGACGGGTGTGACGGGATCTGTCGCGGACCATTGTGGACCTCGGCACTGACAACGCGGGCCGCGACCCGGTGTCAACGGCCGCGCCCGGTGCCGACCGACGCCCAGCGGCCGTCGCCCGCCGGTGCCGACCGACGCCCAGCGGCCGTCGCCCGCCGGTGCCGACCGACGCCCAGCGGCCGTCGCCCGCCGGTGCCGGACGGCGACCCGCGGCCGTCGCCCGCCGGTGCCGTACCGCGGCACCGCGGCCGTCCCGCGCCCGCGCCGGAGGCAGGCTACGCGATCCGCTGTGGGCGTACGCCTCGCGGGAACTTCGCCGGGGTCCCGCACGCTTTGCATAAAGTGGCAGGAACGGCAGGAAGACCGCGGTTTTTTCAACCGCCTCCGCTCGCGAAGGGACGTACATGCCCATGGGTCACACGACCACGGCCGAGGCAGGCTCCGGGGGCCTGACAGCGACCGAGCACCGCCTGGCCAACGGTCTGCGCGTGGTGCTCTCCGAGGACCACCTGACCCCGGTGGCGGCGGTGTGCCTCTGGTACGACGTCGGCTCCCGCCACGAGGTCAAGGGGCGTACCGGCCTGGCTCACCTTTTCGAGCACCTGATGTTCCAGGGCTCCGGCCAGGTGAAGGGCAACGGCCATTTCGAACTGGTGCAGGGCGCCGGCGGCTCGCTGAACGGCACCACCAGCTTCGAGCGCACCAACTATTTCGAGACCATGCCCGCCCACCAGCTGGAGCTCGCCCTCTGGCTGGAGGCCGACCGCATGGGCTCCCTGCTCACCGCCCTGGACGACGAGTCCATGGAGAACCAGCGGGACGTCGTCAAGAACGAGCGCCGCCAGCGCTACGACAACGTGCCCTACGGCACCGCGTTCGAGAAGCTGACCGCCCTGGCCTACCCGGACGGCCACCCGTACCACCACACGCCGATCGGCTCGATGGCGGACCTGGACGCGGCCACCCTGGAGGACGCCCGCCAGTTCTTCCGCACCTACTACGCGCCGGGCAACGCGGTCCTCTCCGTGGTCGGCGACATCGACCCCGCGCAGACCCTCGCCTGGATCGAGAAGTACTTCGGGTCCATCGCCGCGCACGACGGCAAGCCCGCCCCCCGCGACGGCTCGCTGCCGGACATCCTCGGCGAGGAGAAGCGCGAGGTCGTCGTCGAGGAGGTCCCCGCGCGCGCCCTGATGGCCGCCTACCGGCTCCCGCACGACGGCACGCGCGCGTCCGACGCCGCCGACCTCGCCCTGACCGTCCTCGGCGGCGGCGAGTCCTCCCGCCTCTACAACCGCCTGGTGCGCCGCGACCGCACGGCCGTCGCCGCCGGCTTCGGCATGCTGCGCCTGGCCGGCGCGCCCTCCCTGGGCTGGCTGGACGTGAAGACCTCCGGTGACGTCGAGGTGCCGGTCATCGAGGCCGCCATCGACGAGGAACTCGCCCGGTTCGCTGCGGAGGGCCCCACTCCGGAGGAGATGGAACGCGCCCAGGCCCAGTTGGAGCGCGAGTGGCTGGACCGGCTCGGCACCGTGGCCGGCCGCGCCGACGAACTGTGCCGGTTCGCGGTGCTGTTCGGCGACCCGCAGCTCGCCCTGACCGCCGTCGACCGTGTCCTGGAGGTGACCGCCGAGGAGGTCCAGGAGGTCGCCAAGGCCCGGCTGCGCCCCGACAACCGCGCGGTGCTCGTCTACGAGCCGCTGTCCGCCGAATCCGCCGAACACACCGACGACCCGGGCCTGCCCGAGGACCCCGAGTCGGAGGCCACCGTCGAAGCGGGCGCCGACCGGGCCGACCGGAACGACAACGAGGAGACGGGCAAGTGAGCGAGCTCGCCACGATGGACTTCCACCCCCAGCCGCAGCCGGGCGAGGCGAAGCCGTGGGCGTTCCCCGCCCCGGAGCGCGGCGCGCTCGGCAACGGCCTGACGGTGCTGCGCTGCCACCGCCCCGGCCAGCAGGTCGTCGCCGTCGAGGTGCTGCTGGACGCGCCCCTGGACGCCGAGCCGGCCGGCCTGGACGGCGTGGGCACGATCATGGCGCGGGCCTTCTCCGAGGGCACCGACAAGCACTCCGCCGAGGAGTTCGCCGCCGAACTGGAGCGCGCCGGCGCCACGCTCGACGCGCACGCCGACCACCCCGGCGTCCGGCTCAGCCTGGAGGTTCCCGCCTCCCGCCTCGCCAAGGGTCTCGGCCTGCTCGCCGATGCGCTGCGGGCGCCCGCATTCGCCGAGAGCGAGATCGAGCGGCTGGTCCGCAACCGCCTCGACGAGATCCCGCACGAGCTCGCCAACCCGGCCCGGCGGGCCGCCAAGGAACTCTCCAAGGAGCTGTTCCCGGCCACCTCGCGCATGTCGCGCCCGCGTCAGGGCACCGAGGAGACCGTCGCCAAGATCGACGCCGCGGCGGTCCGCGCCTTCTACGACCGTCACGTAAGGCCCGCGACGGCCACGGCGATCGTGGTCGGCGACCTCACCGGAACGGACCTGGACGCCCTGCTCGGCGACACCCTGGGCGCCTGGACGGGCACCCCGGGCGAACCGCGGCCCGTGCCGCCGGTCACCGCGGACGACACCGGCCGCGTGGTCATCGTCCACCGGCCCGGCGCAGTCCAGACGCAGCTGCTCATCGGCCGGATCGGCCCCGACCGGCACGACCGCGTGTGGCCCGCCCAGGTGCTCGGCACCTACTGCCTCGGCGGCACCCTCACCTCCCGTCTGGACCGCGTCCTGCGCGAGGAGAAGGGCTACACCTACGGGGTGCGCGCCTTCGGGCAGGTCCTGCGCGCCGCCCCCGAGGGCACCGGCGCCGCGATGCTCGCCATCAGCGGCTCCGTGGACACCCCGAACACCGGCCCCGCGCTGCAGGACCTGTGGACGGTGCTGCGCACGCTCGCGGCGGACGGCCTCACCGACGCCGAACGCGACGTCGCGGTGCAGAACCTCGTCGGCGTGGCCCCGCTGAAGTACGAGACGGCGGCGGCCGTCGCGGGCACGCTGGCCGACCAGGTCGAGCAGCACCTGCCCGACGACTACCAGGCGACGCTCTACCAGCGGCTCGCCGCCACGGGCACCGTGGAGGCCACCGCGGCCGCCGTGAACGCCTTCCCGGTGCACCGGCTGGTGACCGTCCTCGTCGGCGACGCGACGCAGATCAAGGAGCCGGTCGAGGCGCTCGGCATCGGCGAAGTCACCGTCGTGACGGCCGAGTAGAGCGCCTGCGTGACCGCCGTGTAAGGCATCGGCGGAGCCGGCGCGTCCCGCACGCGCGCGTGGGCCCCTGACGACCGACGGGTCGTCAGGGGCCCACGCCGTTTTCGGCCCGTTCCCCTTGCTCGCCCTCAGATGTCCGAATTGGGGCAGAGGTTGCCTGTCTGCCCTGTGGCATGCGCTACAAAAACCCGGATGCGTTTGGGTATTGAACGCACCCCGCCTTAGCGTCGTCCGGGCTGTTCGTCAGGCAGTGCGCCGCACCCGCGGCACCGGACAGCCATCGCCGAGTCCCCGTACGGCGCGAGCCAGGGGAGCCGGGGACCCACGCAGTCCCTGGGGTGAATCGGACGCCCGCGCGCAGCGAGGGGGTCCGTAGGAGACCTTCCTGCTCCGAACCCGTCAGCTAACCCGGTAGGCGAGAGGGAAGGAAAGGACCAGCCACTTCATGGCGTTCATGTGCGCCACCGGGAAGCACCGCAAGCCCGGCCGGGTCAAGCGCACCACCGCGCAGGCCGCCGGCATCGCCGCCCTCACCACGACCGGTGTCATCGGCACCCTCGCGGCCTCTCCGGCGCTCGCCGCGGAGAGCCCCGTCGAGCAGAGTGGCCTCACCCCGGTCATCACCGTCAGCGACGACGTCGCCCAGCAGATCGACGCACAGGCCGCCGCCCAGAAGGCCGCCGCGGAGCAGAAGGCGGCCGAGGAGGCCGCCGCCAAGGTGGCCGCCGAGCGGGCCAAGGAGGAGCGCGCGGCCCAGGCGCGCGCCGCCCGCGAGGCCGAGCGCAAGCGGCTGAACACCTTCGTCGCCCCGGTCGCGCACTCGTACGTCTCGACGGGCTACAAGGTCGGCGGCACTCTGTGGTCGTCGGGCTCGCACACCGGCATCGACTTCCACGCGGCGAGCGGCACCGCCGTCCACGCGGTCGGTTCCGGCACCGTCGTCTCCACCGGCTGGGGCGGCGCCTACGGCAACCAGATCGTGATCCGGATGGCCGACGGCATGTACACCCAGTACGGCCACCTGTCGTCCATCGGCGTCACGGTGGGCCAGAAGGTCACCCCGGGCCAGCAGATCGCCCTGTCCGGCGCGACCGGCAACGTCACCGGCCCGCATCTGCACTTCGAGGCCCGGACGACCCCCGACTACGGCTCGGACGTCGACCCCATCGCCTACCTGCGCAAGCACGGCGTGCACGTCTGATCCGTCCCGCAGCACTACGGAAGCCCCGGCCCGCCGGCCGGGGTTTTCGCCGTTTTTCGGGTGCGTGAAGGCACCGCACATCACCCCGCTGTCCAAAAGGCATCCATGAATTCCGGCTTCTCGTCGGAAATTCAGGCCGCCTGGCCTAGAGTCGCGGAAAACGCCCGTCGTCGGCGTTTCACGGGGACCAAGGCGGAGGTCGGTCATGCGTATTCCGGCGCATTCGGTGTGCACGGCGATCCGGGACGACATCGTCGCCGGCGTCCACGCGCGTGGCGGCCGGCTCACCGAGGAAGTGCTCGCCCGGAGGTACGGCGTCTCACGCGTCCCGGTCCGGGAGGCCCTGCGCACCCTGGAGGCGGAGGGCTTCGTGGTGACCCGGCGGCACGCGGGCGCGTGCGTGGCCGAGCCGACGGAACAGGAGGCCGCCGACCTGCTGGAGATGCGGTTGCTGCTGGAGCCGCTCGGTGCCGCCCGGGCCGCCCAGCGGCGCACGGACGCCCATCTGAAGGTGCTGCGCGGCCTGGTCCGGCTCGGCCAGGAGCGGGCGGGCCGGGGCGCCGGCGGCGACCTGCGCCCGCTCGGCGGCTGGTTCCACGACACGCTCGCCCAGGCGTGCGGCAGTCCCTCGCTGGCCTCGACGCTCGTCCGGACGCGGCACAAGATCACCTGGATGTTCGCGGTACGGCCGGCGCTGAATCCCGCCCAGTCCTGGGCGGAGCACGGCGCCATCGTGGACGCGGTGGCGCGCGGCGACGGCGAACGCGCGCGGGCGCTCACGGCGGCGCATACCCAGCGCACGGCGGCGGCGCATCAGTTGCGGCCCGCCCGGCTCACCGAACCCGCCGCGCGCGTGAGGGATGCGCAACGTGCTGTAAACACTCCGGATTCGCGGAATTAACACCGATGGGGTACACGGAATTCCGCGCGAAAAGGTGGACCGGATGTCCGGCCGATAAACAGCACGGCCGCGCCGACCCGTAAAGGGTGACGCGGCCACGGTGTTTTGCGGGTGCCGCGCTCAGACGGTCTCGGGCAGTTCCTCTAGGCCCTCGGCGACCAGCTTGGCCAGCCGGTCCAGGGCCGCGTCCGCGCCCTCGGCGCCGGAGGCCAGGACGATCTCCTCGCCGCCCTGGGCGCCGAGGCCGAGGACGGCCAGCATGGAGGCCGCGTTGACGGGGTTGCCGTCGGCCTTGGCGATCGTCACCGGGATACCTGCGGCCGTGGCGGCCCGGACGAAGATGGAAGCGGGGCGGGCGTGGAGGCCCTCGGCCCAGCCGACGTTGACGCGGCGCTCAGCCATGTGATGCTGCCCTTCGGTGTTCAGGGTTGTCTAGACCAGTTTCCCACATCGTGAAGCATGCCCGGAGCGGTCGTGCGCCCGCCCCTCCTCCGGCACCGGACCGCGGCCTCGGTCCGGGTGCCGCCCTCCACAGACTGCCTCGCGCCGTTGTCGTACGCGAGCCGTACTCTGGGGCCCATGCAGACCTCGGCGGACCGGCAGGACCGGCACCAGTACCCCGCCCACTGGGAGGCGGACGTGGTGCTGCGCGACGGGGGCACCGCACGCATCAGGCCCATCACCGTTGATGACGCCGACCGCCTGGTCAGTTTCTACGAGCAGGTCTCGGACGAGTCGAAGTACTACCGCTTCTTCGCGCCGTACCCCAGGCTCTCCGCCAAGGACGTCCACCGCTTCACGCACCACGACTTCGTGGACCGGGTGGGACTCGCGGCCACGATCGGCGGCGAGTTCATCGCCACCGTACGCTACGACCGCGTCGGCGCCGACGGCATGCCCGCGTCCGCCCCGGCCGACGAGGCCGAGGTCGCCTTCCTCGTGCAGGACGCGCACCAGGGCCGAGGCGTCGCCTCCACGCTGCTGGAACACATCGCCGCCGTCGCCCGCGAGCGCGGCATCCGCCGCTTCACCGCGGAGGTGCTGCCCGCCAACAACAAGATGATCAAAGTGTTCACCGACGCCGGGTACACACAGAAGCGCAGCTTCGAGGACGGCGTCGTACGCCTGGAGTTCGACCTCGAACCCACCGACCGCTCCCTCGCCGTGCAGCGCGCGCGGGAACAGCGCGCCGAGGCCCGCTCGGTACGACGGCTGCTGGCGCCGGGCTCCGTCGCCGTCGTCGGCGTCGGCCGCGCCCCCGGCGGGGTCGGGCGCAGCGTGCTCGGCAACATCCGGGACGCCGGCTACCCCGGCCGGCTGCACGCGGTGAACGCGGCCTTCCCCGAGGACCTCAAGGAGGCCGACGGGGTGCCCGCGTACCGGTCGGTGCGGGACATCGAGGGGCCGGTGGACCTCGCCGTCGTCGCCGTACCGGTGGAGCGGGTGCCCGAGGTCGTCGACGCGTGCGGTGAGCACGGGGTCCAGGGGCTCGTCGTGCTCGCCGCCGGGTACGCCGAGAGCGGGCCCGAGGGGCGCGAGCGGCAGCGGGCGCTCGTCCGGCAGGCGCGCGCGTACGGGATGCGGCTCATCGGGCCGAACGCCTTCGGGATCATCAACACCGCGGCCGGCGTCTCGTTGAACGCCTCGCTGGCACCGGAGATGCCCCGGCCCGGGCGCATCGGGATGTTCGCGCAGTCCGGGGCCATCGGGATCGCCCTGCTGTCCCGGCTGCACCGGCGCGGGGGAGGGGTCACCGGGGTCACGGGCGTGTCCACCTTCGTCTCCTCCGGCAATCGGGCCGACGTCTCCGGGAACGACGTCCTGCAGTACTGGTACGACGACCCCGATACCGACGTCGTCCTCATGTACCTGGAGTCCATCGGCAACCCCCGCAAGTTCACGCGCCTGTCCCGGCGGACGGCGGCGGCGAAGCCGCTGGTCGTGGTGCAGGGTGCCGGGTCCGCGCCGCAGGGGCACGCCGTCCGGGCGACGCGGCTGCCCCACGCGACCGTGTCCGCGCTGCTGCGGCAGGCCGGGGTGATCCGGGTCGACACCATCACCGAGCTGGTCGACGCGGGGCTGCTGCTCGCCCGGCAGCCGCTGCCGGCCGGGCCCCGGGTCGCGATCCTCGGTAACTCGGAGTCGCTGGGCGTCCTGACGTACGACCGCTGTCTGGCGGAGGGACTGCGCCCCTCCCGCCCACTGGATTTGACCACCGGAGCGACGGCCGAGGACTTCCACCGGGCCCTTGCGCGGGCCCTGGCCGACGACACGTGCGACGCCGTCGTCGTCACCGCCATCCCGGCGATCGGGGAGGGATCACCCGGAGACGCCGAGCTGGCGGACGCCCTCCGCTCCGCGGCGGCGGCCGCACCGGGCAAGCCGGTCCTGGTGGTCCACGTGGAACTGGGCGGCCTCGCCGAGGCACTCTCGGCAGCGGCGAGCACGGGCCCACCCGTGACCGACAGAGGCAATGCAGCGGTCGCCCCCGAAGGGGCGCGGGGAACTGCGCGACGAGCCACGACGCAGCCGCACCCGGCGACGCGACAGTCGGGGGCAGACGCGCTCCCGCCAGCCGACTCGGGTGCCGGACTCGGAGGGGTGGACCGGCTTATTCCGGCCTACCCCGCCGCGGAGCGGGCCGTGCGGGCTCTCGCCGAGGCCGTCCGGTACGGCGAGTGGAGGCGGGAGAGCGGCCGGCCGGGCAAGGTGCCCGAGTACGAGGACATCGACGAGAAGTCAGCCGCCGACCTGATCAGCGGACTGCTCGCGCGCGGGCAGGGCCTGAGCATCAATGAGGCGGACACCTGCGAACTGCTCGGCACGTACGGCATCCCGGTCCGCCGGGCCATCCCCGCCACCGGCCCGGAGGCGGCCGTCGACGCCGCCCGCGCCCTTGGCTACCCCGTCGCCCTCAAGGCCACCGCGCCGCACCTGCGACACCGTGCCGACCTCGGCGGCGTCCGGCTGGACCTCGCGGACGAGGAACAACTGCGCAGGGCCTACGCCGAGTTGACCGGGCTGTTCGGCCCCCCGGAGGAACTGCGGCCGGTGGTGCAGGCCATGGCACCCCGGGGCGTCGACACCGTCGTACGCGCCGTGATCGATCCCGCGGCCGGTGCCGTGCTCTCCTTCGGGCTGGCCGGGGCCTCCTCGCAGCTGCTCGGCGACATGGCGCACCGGCTGGTCCCGGTCACCGACCGGGAGGCGACCTCGCTGGTGCGGTCGATCCGGACGGCGCCCCTGCTGTTCGGCTGGCGCGGCTCGACCCCCGTGGACACCCCCGCGCTGGAGGAACTGCTGCTGCGCCTGTCCCGGCTGGTCGACGACCACCCGGAGGTCGTCGCGGTGACCCTGGAGCCGGTCGTGGTGGCGCAGCACGGGGTGAGTGTGCTGGGAGCCACGGTGCGGCTGGCGCCGCCGCCGGCCCGCGACGACCTCGGCCCCCGGACCATGCCGGCGTACTGAGCCCGCTGCCCGCGCGCGGGCAGCGGGTCGTGGTGGGTTCTCGCGCGGTTCCCCGCGCCCCTGGGCCCGCTGTCGCCGGCGTCGGTCCCCTGCGCCCCGAGGCCCGCCGCCCAGGCCCCCGTGCCCCGTGACTGGCCCGGAGCCGTCCTGCCCACGGACTAAGATGGACGCCATGGCCAAGACCAGTACGACGACCCAGGGGCTGCGCGCGGCGATCGAGCGCAGCGGCTACTACCCGGCCCTCGTGGCCGAGGCGGTGGAGGCCGCCGTGGGCGGCGAGCCCATCCGGTCGTACCTGGTCCACCAGGAGACCACGTTCGATCAGAACGAGGTGCGCCGGCACGTGACCGTGCTGGTGCTCACCGGCAACCGCTTCATCGTCAGCCACACCGACGAGCAGGCAGCCGACAGCACCTCCCCGACGCCGTACGCCACCACCTCCACGGAGTCGGTGAAGCTCGGCCGGATCTCGTCGGTCGTGGTCAGCCGGGTGGTGGCCAACCCGGAGCAGTACGTCCCGGGCACGCTGCCCCGCGAGGTCGTCCTCACCATCGGCTGGGGCGCGGTCAGCCGCCTCGACCTGGAACCCGCCGCCTGCGGCGACCCCAACTGCGAGGCCGACCACGGCTACACGGGCAACTCCACGGCCGACGACCTCAGCCTCAGGGTCAGCGAGGCCGGTGACGGCCCCGAGACCGTGCGCCAGACGCTCGTCTTCGCCCAGGCCGTCTCCGAGGCCACCGCGGACGTCGGCCGCTGATGACGCAGTCCTTCGTCTGGGACCACCCGGAGCCGCTCGCCCTGAACACCGCGCCGCTGCCCGAGTACGGCACCGGCTCGCTCGCCGACCTGCTGCCCACCCTGGCCGCCGGGATGGGTGTACCCGGCCTGACCGCCGGCATCGGGGAACTCGCCCCGGCCGACCGGGTCTGCGTCTTCCTGGTCGACGGGCTCGGCTGGGAGCAGCTCAGGGCGCACCCCGACGAGGCCCCCTTCCTGAACTCGCTGCTCGGCAGCTCCCGCGGCGGCACCGGCCGCCCCCTCACCGCCGGCTACCCGGCGACCACCGCGACCTCCCTCGCCTCCGTCGGCACCGGCCTGCCGCCCGGCGCCCACGGGCTGCCCGGCTACAGCGTCCGCAACCCGGCCACCGGCGAGCTGATGAACCAGCTCCGCTGGCAGCCGTACACCGATCCGCGCCCCTGGCAGCCGTACCCCACGGTCTTCCAGCGGGCGCACGACGCCGGTGTGCACGCCGCCCAGGTGTCCTCGCCGATCTTCGAACGCACACCGCTGACGAAGATCGCGCTCAGCGGCGGCACCTTCCACGGGCGGCTCACCGGCGAGGAGCGCATGGACCTCGCGGCCGAACAACTCGCCGCCGGGGACCGCGCGCTGGTGTACACGTACTACGCCGAGCTGGACGGCGCGGGGCACCGCTACGGCGTGGCCTCCGACACCTGGCGCGGCCAGCTGATGTGCGTGGACCGGCTCGCCCAGCGGCTCGCCGAGCAACTCCCGCCGCGCAGCGCCCTGTACGTCACCGCCGACCACGGCATGGTCGACGTGCCGTTCGACGACGAGCACCGCATCGACTTCGACGAGGACTGGGAGCTGCGTGCCGGCGTGGCCCTGCTGGGCGGCGAGGGGCGGGCGCGACACGTGTACGCGGTGCCGGGCGCCGCGAGTGACGTGCTCACCTGCTGGCGCGAGGTGCTCGGCGACCGGTTCTGGGTGGCCTCGCGGGACGAGGCGATCGCGGCGGGCTGGTTCGGGCCGGCCGTCGACGAGCGCGTGTACGCGCGGCTCGGGGACGTGATCGCGGCCGCGCACGACGACGTCCTGATCATCGCCTCCGAGCGGGAGCCGAAGGAGTCGGCGCTGGTCGGCAACCACGGTTCGATGACCCCCGCCGAGCAGCTCGTCCCGCTGCTCGAAGTACGCTCCTGAACGCCGTCCGCGCCGCCGCCCCTCGACACCCCCACCGAAAGGTGCCCCACCCACCATGCCCGAGCTGGTGTTCTTCTCCGGAACGATGGACTGCGGGAAATCGACACTGGCTCTCCAGATCAACCACAACCGGTCCGCGGGCGGCCTCCAGGGCGTCATCTTCACGCGTGACGACCGGGCGGGCGCGGGCAAGCTGTCGTCCCGGCTCGGCCTGGTGACGGAGGCCGTCGAGGCCGAACCGGGCATGGACCTGTACGCCTATGTCGTCAGCCTGATGTCCCGCGGCGGCAAGGTCGACTATCTGATCGTCGACGAGGCGCAGTTCCTCGCCCCGGACCAGATCGACCAGCTCGCCCGGGTGGTCGACGAGCTGGGACTGGACGTCTTCGCCTTCGGCATCACCACCGACTTCCGCACCAAGCTCTTCCCGGGCTCGCAGCGGCTCATCGAACTGGCGGACCGGATAGAGGCCCTCCAGGTCGAGGCGATGTGCTGGTGCGGAGCGCGCGCCACGCACAACGCCCGTACGGTCGGCGGCGAGATGGTGGTCGAGGGTGAACAGGTCGTCGTCGGAGACGTGAACCGGCCGGCGGCGGAGGTCGGCTACGAGGTGCTGTGCCGCCGTCACCACCGCCGCCGCATGACCAGCGCCTCCGCCCGGGCCGGCGTCCTCTCCCCGGACGTCCTCCCGGTCGTCCCGTCCTGACCGCGCCTCAGAAGACCGTCCGGGTCGTTACCGGAGCGACGGTGAACAGGCCTGAGCAGACCCGCAGCGGGGCCGGCACGAGGACCGCCTTGGTCGACGCCGGCGGATACACCCGGAGGTACTTCCCGGTGCTGTTGCAGGGCCCGCCGACCGGGCCGTTCGCCGTGCGGACCACCGACGTCACCGTCTGGCCCGGGGCGACCTTGACCGTGCCGTACTTCTCCCCGGTCCGGGACGCGGCGGCACCTATCTGGTGGTGCGCCGTGCTGAGCACACTCACCCCGGGGTAGCCGCGCAGCGCGCAGGTGCTGGTGCTCGTGTTGGTGAACCGGACGGGCCAGTACAGCGAGCCCGCCGCCGCGTCCTGGCGGCCCATGGACAGATACAGGTCGTTCGTCGTACAGGTCCGCGTGCCGGCCGTCGCCGCGCTCGCCTGGACCGCGCCCCAGGTACCTCCGGCGGCGGCGAGCAGCGCGGCCGTACCGAACACGGCCACGCGCCTCGGGATTGCTTGCATGATGTACGCCCCCATCGTGATCAACCCTTGATCAGTGGACTCGGTCGCGTTCTGGTTGATCAAGGTGATTGATATGTCTCTGTTTGATGAGACATGCGTACGGGGCGGAAGGTTGTACGCAGCAGCTTGTCCGACTCAACCGGCCTTGGTCCACTGTGAGCATGGGCCCGGTGGCGGTTCAGTGGGGGCTTTGGACCAGTGAGAAGACCGCTCCCTCCGGGTCCGCAACCGTGCCGACGCGGCCGTGTGCGCTGTCGCGGGCGGGCTTGAGGACCTGGCCGCCCAGGCCGGTGACCCGGTCCAGGGTCTCGTCGGTGTCCGCGACCTCGAAGTACGTCATCCAGTGTGGTCCGCGCTCCCGGGGCACCGCCTGTCCCACGCCGTGGATGCCGGCCACGTGGCGGCCTTCGAGGCGCAGGGTGACGTAGTCGATGTCGGCGGAGACGACCGGCTCCTCCTCGTAACCGAACACCGCGGAGTAGAACTTGGCGACGCTCTCGGTCTCGAAGGTGAGCAGCTCGTCCCAGGCGGGGGTGCCGGGGAGGCCGGTGACCGCCGTGCCGAGGTGTGCGGCCGTCTGCCAGATGCCGAAGACGGCGCCGCAGGGGTCGGAGGCGAGGGCCATGCGCCCGGCGTCGCCCGCGTCCAGCGGACCGACGGCCACCGTGCCGCCGCACAGCCGTACCTGATCGGCCGTCTGGTCCACGTCGTCCGAGGCGAGGTAGGGAGTCCAGGCGATCGGCAGCCTGCGGTCCGGCGGCAGCTGGCCGATGCCGGCCACCTCGTCGCCGTCCAGCAGCGCCCGCACGTACGGGCCGAGCTGCTGCGGGCCGGGCCGGAACTCCCAGCCGAACAGCTCCCCGTAGAACTCCTCGGTGGTGGCCAGGCCATGCACCATCAGGCTCACCCAGCAGGGCGTGCCGGGCGTGCGCCGCGCGTGCGGACCGGCCGGCTCCCGTGCCTCGGTCATCTATCACTCTCTCCCCGGCCCTCGTGGTGGCCGTGTCGCTTCCGCTCCCGGAAGGGGCTGTGCCGCTGGCGCGCGCACGCCCGTGCCGGTCCCGCGTCCTGCGCGGTTGCCGCGTGCGCCGGCGCGCGGCGGTGGCTATCCGAAGGATGCCCTGATGGACGTGTAGCGCCGCTTTCTGACGAGTGCCGACACGTGTTCGTCAGCTGTACAGCATGTGCTCGATCCCATACGCCTCGTGATCGACCCTGTCCGGCGGAGCAGAGTAGCCGTAGCTGGACGCCGCGGCCACCCCTGACGTATGGATGGACGCCATGACAGCCATCATCACCGCACCCGAACTCGTCCATGAGCTGACCGGCGCGCGTCCGCCCGTACTGCTGGACGTCCGCTGGCAGTTCAGCCTGGCGAAGGCGGCGGGCGCCCCGGCCCAGGACGGCCGGGCCGAGTACGCCGCCGGGCACCTGCCCGGCGCGGTCTTCGTCGATCTGGACCAGGAGCTGGCCGCGCCGCACGGGGAGGGCGGCCGGCACCCGCTGCCGGACCTCGCGGAGTTCGGCGCGGTCATGCGCCGCGCGGGCGTGTCGGCGTCCCGGCCGGTCGTCGTGTACGACGGCGGGCTGAACTGGGCGGCCGCGCGCGCGTGGTGGATGCTGCGTTTCACGGGTCACCCGGACGTGCGGGTCCTGGACGGCGGGTTGCCGGCCTGGGAGGGCCCCCTGTCCACCGAGGTGCCCACGCCGGCGGAGGGCGACTTCCAGCCGGCGCCGGACGCCTCCGCGCTGCTCGACGCGGACGGGGCCGCCGCGCTGGCCCGCGCGGGGGTGCTGCTGGACGCGCGCGCGGGGGAGCGGTACCGCGGTGAGGTGGAGCCCATCGACCGGGTCGGCGGTCACATCCCGGGCGCGGTGTCGGCGCCGACGACCGAGAACGTGGGCCCCGACGGCCGTTTCCTGCCCGCGGAGGAGCTGCGGGACCGCTTCAAGGCCCTGGGCGTGTCCGAGGACGCCCCCGTGGGCGTGTACTGCGGCTCGGGCGTCTCGGCGGCGCACGAGGCCCTGGCACTGGCGGCGGCGGGCATCCCGGCGGCGCTGTACGTCGGTTCGTGGTCGGAGTGGTCCTCGGACCCGTCTCGCCCGGTGGCGGTGGGCCCGGACCCGCAGTAGGCACATACGCGCGGACGGCACGGAGGGGGCACGCGTGCGTGCCCCCTCCGTGACGAGGTTTCGCGGTCCAGGAGGCCGCTACTCCTGCTTCTTGCGCCGGGTGCCGAACACGATCTCGTCCCAGCTCGGCACCGCGGCCCGGCGGCCGGGGCGGACGCCGTCGGCCTCCGCCTGGCGGTCGGTGGCACCGATCAGCCGGTCGCGGTGACTGCCGACGGAACGCGGCATGAGCACGTCCGCGTAGGCGGATCCGGCCGAGGCGGCGGGCGCCGGGGGCTCCTCCTCCACCGGTTCGTCGACGGGCTCCTCGGACACCTCCGCGGGCCGCTCCGGGACGACCAGATCGCCCCGGAAGCTCGGCACCGCCTCCAGGAGGCTGGTGAGCGAGTCCCGTTCGCCGGTGCTCTCCTCCGCCGGCTCGGACGACTGGGCCGGCAGGCTCGGCCGGTCCCGGTCGCCCCGGTCGAGCGCCCGGTCCAGCGCGCGGTCGAGCGAACGGTCGCGCGGCAGGCGGGCGATGCGGGGCACGAACGGGAAGCTCGGCTCCGGTACGGCGAGGTCGTCGGACTCGCCGATCAGCGAGCGCGCCTCCTCGTCGACGGCCTGCACGAGCCGCCGGGGCGGGTCGTACGTCCAGCTCGCCGAGTGCGGTTCGCCCGCGACCAGGTACACCAGCAGGACCTCCCAGGTGCCGTCGTCGCGGCGCCAGGAGTCCCACTGCACGGTGTCCTTGTCGGCGCCGCGCAGCAGCAGCCGTTCCTGCACGGCCTCGCCGAGCAGCGGGCCGGAGTTCTCCCCGGGCCGGCGGACCGGTGTCTTGCGGGCCCGTTCCGCCATGAACGCGCGCTCGGCCAGCACGGGGCCCTCGAAGCGCCGTACCCGGTCGACGGGGATGCCGGCGAGCTGGGCGACCTCTTCGGCCGTGGCGCCCGCGCGTATACGGGCCTGGATGTCACGGGGGCGGAGATGGCTCTCCACCTCGATCTCGATCTGGCCGAGCCGGGGCCGGTCGCCGCGCACGGCGGCACGCAGCCGCTCGTCGATCGGAAGCGTGTACTCCGTGGAGTCGGCAGCCTTGAGCACCAGCCGTGTGCCGTCATTCGAGACGGCCACGACACGCAGTTCGGGCATGGGGACCTCCCGGGTGGTGCCTGCCGACGTCACGTGCGTCGCTGCTTCCGCTAGTCGAGTGTGGCCTGCCCGGGTGCAGCCTGCCACAACCTTGCCGAGTTGCCCGGCGTGTCGGGCACGGGCCCTGGACCGCCGTTATGGCACGGTTACCTATTCGCAACGCTAAGTGACAAACTCCGTCACCCTGTGCAACTAGCCCCCTCCCGGCGGTCGTTCGAGGCCGCGGGCACCCTGGTGGGAGACCGGACCCAGGGCTCGCAACAGTACTCCATTCGGGCCACGTGCGTGGATTGGCACGCCGCCCAACTTCTGGCAACGGGCGGGACTTGGCCCTCCGCAACCCGTTTCGGCGATCACGCGGGTGGCGAACTTCACGCGATCCCCCGATGCGGAACGACGGCTTCGCCCGTGCGCCCCCTTCGGGAACTACGCGCCCAGAACCCTCCTCAAGTAGTCGTTCTGGAACAGGCGTTCCGGGTCGAGGCGGTCGCGCAGCGCGGTGAACTCGCCGAAGCGCGGGTAGACCTCGGCGAGGTACTCCGCATCCCGGGTGTGCATCTTGCCCCAGTGCGGACGGCCCTCGTGCGCGGTGAAGATGCGCTCGGCGGCGGTGAAGTAGGCGTGGTACGGCGTGCCCCGGAACATGTGGACGGCGACGTAGGCGCTGTCCCGGCCCGAGGCGGTCGACAGCGTGATGTCGTCGGCCGGCGCGGTGCGCACCTCCACCGGGAAGCTGACCCGCAGGCCCGACCGGTCCACCATGGCCTTCAGCTCACGCAGAGTATCGGTCAGGGCCGCGCGCGGGACGGCGAACTCCATCTCCACGAACCGCACCCGGCGGGGCGAGGTGAAGACCTTGTAGGGGACGTCCGTGTACGTCCGCGCGGACAGCGCCCTGCTGGAGATCCGGGCGATGGCGGGGACGGTCGACGGCGCGGCCCGGCCGACCCACTGGGCCACCTGGAAGACGCCGTTGGACAGGAACTCGTCCTCGAACCACCCGGCGAGCTGCCCCACGGGCTGCTCCGGGCCGGCGCTGCGGTTGTTGCGCTTGGTGTTGGTGTTCCCGGTGTGCGGGAACCAGTAGAACTCGAAGTGCTCGTTCTCCGCCCACAGCTGGTCGAACTCGGCCAGGACCCGCTCGATCGGCATCGGCTCCTCGCGGGCGGTGAGCAGGAAGACCGGCTCGACGGCGAAGGTGATGGCGGTGACGATGCCGAGCGCGCCGAGGCCGATGCGGGCGGCCGCGAAGACCTCGGGGTTCTCGGTCTCGGAACAGGTGAGCACCGAGCCGTCCGCGGTGACCAGTTCCAGTCCCTTGATCTGCGCGGAGATCGAGCCCGACTCGCGGCCCGTGCCGTGCGTGCCGGTGCTGGTGGCCCCCGAGACCGTCTGCTCCATGATGTCGCCCATGTTGGTGAGCGACAGACCCTCGCGCGCCAGCGCCAGGTTGAGTCGCTTGAGCGGGGTGCCGGCCTCGACCGTGACGGTCATGGCCTTCCGGTCGATGGTGCGTATACCGGTCAACAGTTGAGGGCGTATCAACACACCGTCGGTGGCGGCTATGGACGTGAAGGAGTGCCCGGTGCCGACCGCCTTCACCTTCAGGCCGTCCTCGGCGGCGCGGCGCACGGCCGCTGCCAGCTCGTCCACGGAGGCCGGCACGACCTGCCGGGCGGGCCGGGCGGCGACGTTGCCGCCCCAGTTACGCCAGGTGCCGTTCTTCCCGCTCGTTGTGCTGCTCAACGGTGCCTCCCCGACCCGCGGCCGGCCTGCGGAGCCGGCGGTACCCGAGGAAACCGACCGCGGCCGCGACGGCTCCGGACACGGCCGGAACCCCGTACCCGGCGCGCGCGCCGGCTGCGTCGATCACCCAGCCGGCCACGGCGGAGCCGAGCGCGACCCCGACCGCGAGGCCGGTGCTCACCCACGTCATGCCCTCGGTGAGCCGCGCGCGAGGTACGTGCTCTTCGATGAGGGACATCGTCGTGATCATCGTCGGTGCGATGGACAGGCCCGCAACGAACAGCGCCACGGCCAGAAGCGGCAAGTTTCCGACCAGTAGGAGGGGGATCATACTCACGGCCATGGCCGTCACGCCCAGCAGCCACCTGCGCTCCGGCGCCCCCGCCACCCGCAGCAGTCCGAAGACCGCCCCGGACACGCAGGAGCTGGCGGCGTACAGCGCGAGGACGACGCTCGCGATTGCCTTGTGGCCGCGCTCGTCGGCGAAGGCCACGGTCACCACGTCGACCGACCCGAAGATGGCCCCCGTCGCCGTGAACGTCGCCACCAGCACCCTCAGGCCCGGGGAGCGCAGCGCGCTGCCGCCGCCGTGCCGCTCGCGCGGGTGCGGTTCCGGTTCGGTGGCGCGCTGCGCGGTCAGCCAGAAGACGCCGGCCGCCAGGAAACATCCGGCCAGCAGCGGCCCCGCCTCCGGGAACCAGGCCGTGGACAGGCCGATGGAGACGATCGGACCGACGATGAAGCACACCTCGTCGACCACCGACTCGAACGAATAGGCGGTGTGCAGCCTCGGCGTCCCCCGGTACAGGGCCGCCCAGCGGGACCGGATCATCGCGCCGAGGCTCGGCACCGAACCGATCCCGGCGGCGCACAGGAACAGCGTCCAGTCCGGGCCGCCCAGATGCGCGGCGAGCAGCAGCCCGGCCGCCGCCACGAGCGCGACCAGGGTCGCCGGGCGCAGGATCCGGCGCTGCCCGTACTGGTCCACCAGCCGGGAGATCCGCGGCCCGATGGCGGCCGCGGACAGGGCGATGGTCGCCGACAGCGCGCCCGCGAGGCCGTACCGCCCGGTGAGCTGGGAGATCATCGTCACCACGCCGATGCCCATCATGGACAGCGGCAGGCGCCCGAGGAACCCCGCGGCGGAGAAGGCCTTGGTGCCGGGCTCGGCGAACAGGGCGCGGTAGGGGCTCGGCACGGGGTTCTCCGGAAGTGACTCGGTAAGCCGCGAACGCGGTGGATACAGCTTACGAGCCGACCGGGCCGCCAGGCACCGGATTTCGGCCGGAACCCTTCCGGATCGCGCCGGAACCCGGTTCTCCGAAGTGGCCGGAAACCGCCGTGGCGGCCGTCCGTTTCCGGCTGTCAGTGCCGGGTGGCAGGATCGAGACATGCCAGACGCGCTCGATGCCAGTCCCTACGACGCCCTGCTCCTGCTCTCCTTCGGCGGCCCCGAAGGCCCGGACGACGTGGTTCCCTTCCTGGAGAACGTCACCCGCGGGCGGGGCATCCCGAAGGAACGCCTCAAGGAAGTCGGGCAGCACTACTTCCTGTTCGGCGGGGTCAGCCCGATCAACGACCAGAACCGCGCCCTGCTCGACGCCCTCCGCAAGGACTTCGCCGAGCACGGACTCGACCTGCCGGTCTACTGGGGCAACCGCAACTGGGCGCCGTACCTGACGGACACGCTGCGCGAGATGGTGGCCGACGGCCGCCGCCGCGTCCTGGTGCTCGCCACGAGCGCGTACGCCTCCTACTCGGGCTGCCGGCAGTACCGGGAGAACCTCGCGGACGCGCTGGCCGCACTCCGGGCCGAGGGCCTGGAGCCGCCGCGGATCGACAAACTGCGGCACTACTTCAACCACCCCGGCTTCGTCGAACCCATGACCGAGGGCGTGCTGCGCTCCCTGGCGGACCTCCCCGACGAGGTCCGCGACGGCGCCCACATCGCGTTCACCACCCACTCCATCCCGACCGCCGCCGCCGACACCTCCGGCCCCGTCGAGTCCCACGGCGACGGCGGGGCGTACGTCGCGCAGCACCTGGACGTGGCCCGGCTGATCGCCGACGCCGTCCGCGAGCGCACCGGCGTCGACCACCCCTGGCAGCTCGTCTACCAGTCCCGCTCCGGCGCCCCGCACATCCCGTGGCTGGAGCCCGACATCTGCGACCACCTCGCGGAGCGGCGGGCGGCCGGCGCCCCGGCCGTCGTCATGGCGCCCATCGGCTTCGTCTCCGACCACATGGAGGTCCTGTACGACCTCGACACCGAGGCCGAGGCCAGAGCGGGGGAACTGGGCCTGCCGGTGCGCCGCTCGGCCACCGTCGGGGCCGACCCGAGGTTCGCCGCGGCCGTCCGCGAACTGATCACGGAGCGCGCCGCCGCGGAGCGCGGACAGCGGGTCACCCCGTGCGCCCTGGGCGCCCTGGGCCCCAGCCACGACCTCTGCCCGGTCGGCTGCTGCCCGGCCCGCACCCCGCACCCGGCCGCCGCGGGCGCCGACAGCCCGTACGACGCGTGAGGAGCGCCGTGACCGACAGCCAGTACGACCGCCCGTACGCCGACCTGCTGGGGCTCGCCCAGGAGGCCGCCCGGCGGGCGGGGGAGCTGCTGCGGGACGGCCGTCCGGCCGACCTCGCCGTGGCCCACACCAAGTCCAGCCCGATCGACGTCGTCACCGAGATGGACATCGCGGCCGAGAAGCTGATCACCGATCTGATCTCCGGCCGGCGCCCGGACGACGGCTTCCTCGGCGAGGAGGGCGCGTCCGCGGCGGGCACCAGCGGCGTCCGGTGGGTGATCGACCCGCTCGACGGCACGGTGAACTACCTGTACGGGCTGCCGACCTGGGCGGTGTCGATCGCGGCCGAGCAGGACGGCGAGACCGTCGTCGGGGTCGTCGCGGCCCCCATGCGCGGCGAGACGTACCACGCGGTGCGCGGTGGCGGTGCCTGGGCCACGGGCGCGTGGGAGGGCGAGCGCCCGCTGTCCTGCCGTACGGAGACGCCCCTGGCGCACGCGCTGGTCTCCACCGGCTTCAACTACGTCGCCGAGGTCCGCGCCCACCAGGCGGAGGTGGCCGCGCGGCTCGTCCCGCGGGTGCGCGACATCCGGCGCGGCGGCTCGGCGGCGATCGACCTGTGCGACGTGGCCTGCGGCCGGCTGGACGGGTACTACGAGCGGGGGCTCCACGCATGGGACCTCGCGGCGGGCGACCTGATCGCGCGGGAAGCGGGCGCGCTGACCGGTGGACGCCCCGGAAAGCGCCCCACGGGCGAGCTGGCACTCGCCGCCACCCCCGGCGTCTTCGAGCCCCTCCAGCACCTCCTGGAGGACGCCGGAGCCTGGCACGACTGAGGGCGCGCCGGTATCCGAGCGCCACCGACGCCGGTCTGCGCCGTCTTCGTCCGCAGGCGCGCTGTGGCTGGTCGCGCAGTTCCCCGCGCCCCTTCGGGGCACGTCCGGCGGGGCGGTGATGACCGGTTCGGGTGGGCACCCGGAACGGGCGGAACCCCCGGCGCTGGATTCGCCGGGGGCTCCGTGTCGCGCTTCGGGCCGATCAGACGCGTGACGCGCTGACCTCCACACCGTGTTCGGCGGCGAGGCGGCGCAGGTCGTCGAGCTCTCCCTGCTCCACCTCCACGAGGAAGTCGTCGCCCTCGTCACGAGCCCGCGTCAGGTCGGACTCGGTCGCCCTTATGCGCTGCAGAAGTCCTGCGGTGAAAGCGTCCATGCTGCGCCCCCTCGTCCTGGGTCGTGGGTCGGTTCTCCCGCTCGCTCGCCCCGGGACGCCTCGGGTCCCGTCGGCTCGCTCGCTTGGCACGGGGGTGTGCCGTTCGGAAGGGGCGATCACATCTCTCGCAGGTGCCCAGCGCTGCCCTGCCGGGCGGCGACGGTGCCGGACACCCACGACCGCTCTGTGAAAGCGGACCGTGGAGTACCGCATGGTGCTGCGGCACATGCAGAGCGTGATCGCGGGGTGTACAGCCGTCCTCCCCAAGCTCCCTTCCGCGGAAACCTCAACCGCCGGAGAAAATCTCGCATTCCCGCTCCGTCACCCCCGTCTCTGCGGCCCGCAGCCCGTCTTACAGCCGACTTATGACCGAAAAGGGCAGGATGGAAGCCGCACCCCACGAACACCCCTGCCCGCACGCGCCCGAGGAAGCGCCGTGCGGGCGGACACAGGAAGGACAACCGACGTGCGCGTACTCGTCGTCGAGGACGAGCAGCTGCTCGCCGATGCGGTGGCCACCGGACTGCGCCGGGAGGCCATGGCCGTCGACGTCGTGTACGACGGTGCGGCCGCCCTGGAGCGCATCGGCGTCAACGACTACGACGTGGTCGTCCTCGACCGCGACCTCCCCCTCGTGCACGGCGACGACGTCTGCCGCAAGATCGTGGAGCTGGGCATGCCCACGCGCGTGCTCATGCTCACCGCCTCCGGCGACGTCAGCGACCGCGTCGAGGGCCTGGAGATCGGCGCCGACGACTACCTGCCCAAGCCCTTCGCCTTCAGCGAGCTGATCGCACGCGTGCGTGCCCTCGGCCGCCGCACCAGCGTGCCCCTGCCGCCGGTCCTGGAGCGCGCCGGCATCAAGCTCGATCCCAACCGCCGCGAGGTCTTCCGCGACGGCAAGGAGGTCCAGCTCGCGCCCAAGGAGTTCGCGGTGCTGGAGGTGCTGATGCGCAGCGAGGGCGCGGTCGTCTCGGCCGAGCAGCTGCTGGAGAAGGCCTGGGATGAGAACACCGACCCGTTCACCAACGTGGTCCGCGTGACCGTGATGACCCTGCGCCGCAAGCTCGGCGAGCCGCCGGTGATCGTCACCGTGCCCGGCTCCGGCTACCGGATCTGACCGCCATGGCCGCGACCCCCGCGCCGCCACAGGCGCCACCGAAGCCCACCTGGGACCCCCGCGGGCAGCAGCCGCCCTTCCCGTGGCTGCGCCCCACCATCCGCATACGGCTCACGCTGCTGTACGGCGGTATGTTCCTGATCGCCGGCATCCTGCTGCTGTCGATCATCTACCTGCTGGCCGCGCAGGCCATCAACACGGGCAACGAGCCGCTGTTCAAGATCGTCGACGCCAGCGGTCTGAAGGTCACCAGCAACCGCTGCCCGGGCATCGCCAACGACCTGCCGCTGTCGCAGTTCAACGACGCGATCACCCAGTGCATGGACCACCAGCGCCAGGTCGCCCTGAACAACCTGCTCAGCCGCTCCCTGCTGGCCCTGCTGGGCCTCGCCGTGATCGCCTTCGCGTTCGGCTACGCGATGGCGGGCCGGGTGCTGTCCCCGCTCGGCCGGATCACCCGCACCGCCCGCCAGGTGGCCGGCTCGGACCTGTCCCGCCGTATCGAGCTGGACGGCCCGGACGACGAGCTGAAGGAGCTGGCGGACACCTTCGACGACATGCTGGAGCGGCTCCAGCGGGCCTTCACCGCGCAGCAGCGCTTCGTCGGCAACGCCTCCCACGAGCTGCGCACCCCGCTCGCGATCAACAGGACCCTCCTGGAGGTCCACCTGTCCGATCCGAACGCCCCGGTGGAGCTGCAGCAGCTCGGCAAGACGCTGCTGGCCACCAACGAGCGCAGCGAACAACTGGTCGAGGGGCTGCTCCTGCTCGCCCGCAGCGACAACCAGATCATCGAGCGCAAACCGGTCGACCTGGCCGAGGTGGCCGCCCAGGCCGTCGACCAGGTGCACGCGGAGGCGGAGGCCAAGGGCGTGCAGATCCGCGCCGAGACCAAGCCGGCCGTGGTGCAGGGCAACGGCGTCCTGCTGGAGCGGATCGCGCTGAACCTCGTACAGAACGCGGTGCGCTACAACGCGCCGGAGGAGGGCTGGGTGGAGGTGACCACACAGGTGCAGCACGGGCAGGCGGTGCTCACCGTCTCGAACACCGGGCCGGTGGTGCCGGCGTACGAGATCGACAACCTCTTCGAGCCCTTCAGACGGCTCCGTACGGAACGCACGGGCAGCGACAAGGGCGTGGGCCTCGGCCTCTCCATCGCCCGCTCCGTCGCCCGCGCGCACGGCGGCCACATCGCTGCCCAGCCGCGAGACGGCGGCGGCCTCGTGATGCGCGTCACCCTGCCGGTATGAGACAGGGCCGACACACGCGGAGGATGTTCGCTTTGCGCGGAATTTTCCGTCCGTCTTACGAGGTTCTTGCTGTGTGATCGATCACATGGGCGGATTTCCGGCCATGCACACTCTGTGATCATGAAGTGGTACAGAAAGCCGGGAAAATGCCAGTTTTCAGGGCTCCTGATCACGGGAAGTACACGGTGAGGCGCCTTTGAGGCGCGCTATGGGAACCGTGTACGGTCCTCACCGCCATCCAAGCCGATCACTCTTGAGGGGTCGGGTTGGGTGTCGATTGAGTAACAGACCTTGATGTGAGGCAAAATCTCCGCCTCAGGTCGGGCACAAGTCCGGCCTCTCACGCGTTACGTGCGCTGGAGACACCGCAGACACCCAGAGGGGGAGAGCGACATGGCAACCGATTACGACACTCCACGCAAGACCGATGACGACGTCGACTCGGACAGTCTTGAAGAGCTGAAGGCTCGCAGGAACGACAAGGCCACCTCCTCGGTGGACGTCGACGAGTTCGAGGCCGCAGAAGGCCTCGAACTGCCCGGCGCCGACCTCTCGAACGAGGAGCTGGCCGTCCGGGTACTGCCCAAGCAGCAGGACGAGTTCACCTGCATGAGCTGCTTCCTGGTGCACCACCGCAGCCAGCTGGCCCGCGAGAAGAACGGCCAGCCGATCTGCCGCGACTGCGACTGAGGACGGGTCGGCCGTGACTGGCTCGACCCCTCCACGGAAGCGCCGCTTCCCCCTGCCGGGAGCGGACCCGGGGCCGTCCGACGGCCCCCACGGCGCGCGTGACGACGAGCGGGGCTCACCGCCTGCGGGAGCCTCGCTCGGACCGGCGGCCGGCCGGGACGACCCGCCGGCGTCGGCACCACCGCCACGCCCTGTCGCCCGGCGCAGGGCCGCGGCGATCCGGGACAGGGCCCGGGAAGGCACCCGTAAGGGCGGCAGCCGCGCCAGAGCGGGACTGTCGTACCTCACGGACCGCATCATCGAGATGGCCCCGCGTGTCCCCGTACGTGACCTCGCGGCGCTGCGCCGGCAGTTCCCCGGACTGGGGCCGGAACAGCTCGCCGACAAGCTCGTGGCGGGCGCGGCGAACGCGACGTCCACGGTCGGGGCCGGGATCGGGGCGGCGGCGATGCTGCCCGTGCCACCGGCGATGCCGACCGAACTGGCCGCGGAGATCACCGGGGTCGCCGCGATCGAGCTGAAGCTCATCGCCGAACTCCACGAGGTCTACGGCGTACGGCCGCCCGGCGGCCTCAAGGCCCGCAGCACCGCGTATCTGTCCTCCTGGTCGGGGGAGCGCGGGATCGACGTGATGAAGCCGGCGACGGTCAACGCGGCCCTCGGCGGGCAGATGAAACGCGAACTGCGTCAGCAGATCATGAAGCGGATGGTCCGCGACCTGCCCAACCTCATGCCCTTCATGGTCGGCGCGGCGGTGGGAGCGGTGATGAACCGCCGGGACACCAAGCGGGTCGCCGCCCGCATCAGAGCCGACCTGCGCAAGATCCAGGTCCCGTGGGACAGCCTCCCCGAGCTGCCACCGCTGGAGCCTCCGGCCGACCCCCTGAAACTTCCCTAGACGCTGCCCCGGGCGCCCCGCCGCACGGCCCGCGCCCGCGGCCTAGGCGCCCCGCGCCGCCTTGATCGCCGCCGCCAGCTTCTCCGGCTCCCGGGTGGACAGGTACAGGTACGGGGTCGGGTCCGCCGGGTCCGTCACCTCCACCCGCAGGGCCCCGGGGATGTAGGCGCGCAGCAGCAGGAACGCGCGCGTGTCCGCCTTGTACGTACGCCAGGCGCGGGCCTCCTCGGCGTCCAGGACCTCCGACTCGCCCAGCGCGGACACGGGGATCTTCGCCTCGCCCGCGATCAGGGAGTCGCCGACGATCCGGATGCGCGGGGAGCCGTAGGAACTGGCGACCACGGCGGCCGCGGCCGTACCGCCGACCAGACCGCCCAGCATCGGCAGTGTGCCGAAGGGGAGCAGGATCAGGGCGAACGAGACGCCCACGAGGAAGCTGATCAGCCACCAGGAGCGGGGCGCGGTGAGGCGTTCTTCGTACGGGGCCGGGGAGAGCTGCATGGAGCCAAGCTTGGCACGGTGCCCGGAAGGGACGGCAATCAGGGCGGCGAGCGCGAGGCGCCTCCAGGCGGTGCGGGTAAGGTCTGCGGCTGTGAGTGGTAGTTCCCCGGCTCTTCAGCCCCCCGCCGACGCGGTCCCACCGGTACGGCATCCCGACGCGCCCGCGCCCGGCGAGCCTCTCGGTGCCCACTACGAACACTGTTTCGGGTGTGGGCACGAGCAGCCGCACGGACTGCACCTGGAGGCCCGCGCCGGTGAGGGCGTGTCCCTCACCGCCGAGTTCACCGTCCAGGCGGCCCACCAGGGCGCCCCGGGCCTCGCGCACGGCGGTGTGCTCGCCACGGCCCTGGACGAGACCCTCGGCTCGCTGAACTGGCTGCTGCGGACCATCGCCGTCACCGGCCGGCTGGAGACCGACTTCGTACGGCCCGTCCCCGTCGGCACCACGCTGCATCTGGAGGCCGAGGTCACCGCCGTCGCCGGACGCAAGATCTACTCCCGGGCCACCGGACGCATCGGCGGCCCCGACGGGCCCGTCGCCGTCCGCGCCGAGGCCCTCTTCATCGAGGTGAAGGTCGACCACTTCATCGACCACGGCCGCCAGGAGGAGATCCGGGCCGCCATGAGCGACCCCGACCAGATCCGCCGGGCCCGCGCCTTCGAGGTGAACCCGTGAGCCCCGACCTCGACCCCCACGTCGACCCCGGCCTCGACGCCGGTCCGGGTGGCCCCGGCCGTGAGGCCCTGCGGGTGCTCATCCGCCGCGTCGACCCCGACGTACCGCTTCCGGAGTACGCGCGGCCCGGTGACGCCGGCGCCGATGTGCGCACCACCGAGGCCTGCGAACTGAAGCCGGGCGAGCGGGCCGTTCTGCCCACCGGAGTGTCCATCGCCCTCCCGGAGGGGTACGCGGCCTTCGTGCACCCGCGATCCGGTCTGGCCGCCCGCTGCGGCGTCGCTCTGGTGAATGCCCCAGGGACGGTTGATGCCGGGTACCGTGGGGAGATCAAGGTGATCGTGGTGAATCTCGACCCGCACGAGACCGTGCGGTTCGAGCGCTTCGACCGGATTGCCCAACTGGTCGTCCAGCAGGTCGAGAGGGTCCGCTTCCACGAGGTGGCGGAACTTCCCGGCTCCGCGCGGGCCGAAGGGGGCTTCGGGTCCACCGGTGGCCATGCCGCGGTGGGCGGCGAGAGCGGCACAAGCGGTCAGGCCGCCGTGGGCGGTCTGGCGGGTGGGAATCGATACGCTTCGGTCGTATCCGACCGGGAAGGACAGTGACGTGTTCGGACGTCGCAACAAGAAGGGTGCCGCCGAGGACGCGGCCGGCGAGGCCGAGCAGGTCGTCGACAGCGTCGACACCGAGGCGGACGACGAGGAGGCCGAGCGCGAGCGCGTCCGGCTGGAGCCCGAGCCGCGGCCCGACGGGCCGTGGGACAGCACCGAGGTGACGGACCCGGGCGAGGGGCGCGTGGACCTCGGCGGCCTGTTCGTGCCGGGCGTCGACGGCATGGAGCTGCGGGTGGAGGTCGCCGGCGACGCGATCGTCGCTGCGACCGTCGTGCTGCGCGACAGCGCCATCCAGCTGCAGGCGTTCGCCGCACCCAAGCGCGAGGGCATCTGGGGCGAGGTGCGCGAGGAGATCGGCTCCGGGATCACCCAGCAGGGCGGCATCATCGACGAGGTCGAGGGCCCGCTGGGCTGGGAGCTGCGCGCGCAGGTCCCGGTGCAGCTGCCGGACGGCACCGGCGGCTTCCAGGTCGTCCGGTTCGTCGGCGTGGACGGCCCGCGCTGGTTCCTGCGGGGTGTCATCTCCGGGCAGGGAGCGGTGCAGCCGCAGGCGGCCGGGCTGCTGGAGCAGATCTTCCGGGACACGGTCGTGGTGCGGGGCGAGGGGCCGATGGCTCCTCGCGACCCGATCGTGCTGAAGCTGCCGAACGACGCGCAGATGGTTCCTGAAGGGGTTCAGCAGCAGGACGAGTCCTCTCGGTTCGCCGGGGGGATGGGGCAGTTGCAGCGGGGGCCGGAGATCACGGAAGTCCGCTGACCGCTGGGGTCAGCTGTGGGACACGGGGCGTACCTCTTCGAGGTGCGGCCCGTGTCCCGTTTGCGGGGGATCGCCGTGGGGCGCCGGTGCGTTGCCGGGTGCGGGTGCGTTGTGGCTTGTCGCGCAGTTCCCCGCGCCCCTTTCGGGGCGATGGGGTGACCGGGGATACTGGCGCACCGGCGAAGGGGGAGGCGTGGTGAGTGGTGTGGTCACCGGGACCATGGTCAGGGTCGACGGGGTGCACAAGGCCTATGGGCGGGGGGCGGGGGCCGTGCATGCTCTGCGGGGGGTTTCGTTCGAGGTGCCTCGGGGGGAGCTCGTCGCGCTCAAGGGGCGCTCGGGGTCGGGGAAGACCACGCTGCTGAACATCGTCGGCGGGCTCGACGCGCCCGACCGGGGGCGGGTGGAGGTCGACGGGGAGGATCTCGCGGGGCTCGGCGAGGACGGGCTGCTGCGGCTGCGCCGGGACCGGGTCGGGTTCGTGTTCCAGTCGTTCGGGCTCATTCCGATTCTCACCGCCGCCGAGAACGTCGGCGTACCGCTGCGGCTGCGCCGGGCCGACCCCCGGGAGCGGGAGGAGCGCGTCGAGCTGCTGCTGTCCCTCGTCGGGCTGGCCGACCACACCGCCCAGCGGCCCGGGGAGCTGTCCGGCGGGCAGCAGCAGCGGGTCGCCATCGCCCGCGCCCTCGCCAACCGGCCCGCCCTGCTCATCGCCGACGAACCGACCGGCCAGCTCGACGCCGAGACCGGGCACTCCGTGATGGAACTGCTGCGGACCGTCGTGCACAGCGAACAGGTCACCGCCCTGGTCGCCACGCACGACACCACCCTGCTCGACCTGGCCGACCGGGTGCTGGAACTGCACGACGGGGAGATCACCGAGCACTGAGCCGGCGGCCGGCGGACGACGGCCCGGGGTCGTCAGGGTTGCGTCAAGGACCGCCGGCGAGCGGTTCCCCGTCCGCTTCGCCCGCTTCCGGGGACGTAGGGTCGACGCTGCGTAGGCGGCAGTCACCGGAAGACAATGGGGCCATGGCACGCGGCAGACTTCGGATCCACCTCGGGGCGGCACCGGGCGTGGGCAAGACCTACGCCATGCTGGCCGAGGCGCACCGCCGCGTCGAACGCGGGACCGACTGCGTGGTGGCTGTCGCCGAGCACCACGACCGGCCCCGTACCGAGGCGCTGCTGCCCGGCCTGGAAGTCGTGCCGCGCCGGGAACTGACGCACCAGGACGCCACCTTCGGCGAGATGGACGTCGACGCGGTGCTGCGCCGGGCCCCGGCCGTCGCCCTCGTGGACGAACTCGCCCACACCAACGTCCCCGGCTCCCGCAACGCCAAGCGCTGGCAGGACGTCGAGGAACTGCTCGCTGCCGGCATCGACGTCGTCTCCACCGTCGACATCCAGCACCTGGAGTCGCTCGGCGACATCGTGGAGTCGATCACCGGGGTACGGCAGGGGGAGACCGTGCCCGACGAGGTCGTACGGCGGGCCGACGACGTCGAACTGGTCGACATGTCGCCCCAGGCGCTGCGCCGCCGCATGGCCCACGGCAACATCTACCAGCCGGACCGGGTCGACGCCGCCCTGTCCAACTACTTCCGGCCCGGCAACCTCACCGCCCTGCGCGAGCTGGCGCTTCTGTGGGTGGCCGACCGGGTCGACGAGTACCTGAACGAGTACCGCAGCGAGCACCGGGTCTCGAAGATATGGGGCTCCCGGGAGCGGATCGTCGTCGGCCTGACCGGCGGCCCCGAGGGAGGCACCCTCATCCGGCGGGCCGCGCGGCTCGCCGAGAAGGGCGCCGGCGGCGAGGTGCTCGCCGTCTACATCTCGCGCAGCGACGGCCTGACCGCCGCCTCACCCAAGCAACTGGCCGTCCAGCGGACCCTGGTGGAGGATCTCGGCGGCACCTTCCACCACGTCGTCGGCGACGACATACCCGCCGCCCTCCTCGACTTCGCGCGCGGCGTCAACGCCACCCAGATCGTGCTCGGCTCCTCGCGCCGCAAGACCTGGCAGTACGTCTTCGGACCGGGCGTCGGCGCCACGGTCGCCCGGGACTCCGGACCCGACCTCGATGTGCACATCGTCACCCACGAGGAGGTCGCCAAGGGCCGCGGGCTGCCCGTCGCCCGGGGTGCGCGGCTCGGCCGGGCCCGGATCGTCTGGGGCTGGGGAACCGGGCTGGCCGGACCGGCCCTGTTCGCGGTGCTGCTGAACACCGTGGACCTCGGCCTCGCCAACGACATGCTGCTGTTCCTGGCCGTGACCGTCGCCGCGGCTTTGCTCGGCGGGCTCCTCCCGGCGCTGGCGTCGGCCGCCTTCGGCTCGCTCCTGCTGAACTACTTCTACACGCCGCCGCTGCACCGCTGGACGATCGCCGACCCGAAGAACATCGTCGCCATCTCGATCTTCGTCGGCGTCGGCGTGTCCGTCGCCTCCGTGGTGGACCTGGCGGCCCGGCGCACCCACCAGGCGGCCCGGCTGCGCGCCGAGTCGGAGATCCTCTCCTTCCTCGCCGGGAACGTGCTGCGCGGCGAGACCAGCCTGGAGGAACTGCTGGAGCGGGTCCGGGAGACCTTCGCCATGGAGTCGGCCGCCCTGCTGGAACGGGCGAGCGACGTCGAGCCGTGGACCTGCGCGGGCCGCGCCGGACTCGGGCCGCCGCTGCGGCGCCCGGAGGAAGCCGACGTCGACATGCCGGTCGGCGACCACCTGGCGCTCGCCCTGACCGGCCGGGTGCTGCCCGCCGAGGACCGCCGGGTGCTGGCCGCGTTCGCCGCCCAGGCCGCCGTCGCCCTGGACCGCCGGCGCCTCCAGGAGGAGGCCGACCGGGCTCGCGCGCTCGCCGAGGGCAACCGGATCCGTACGGCGCTGCTGGCCGCCGTCAGCCACGATCTGCGCACCCCGCTGGCCGGCATCAAGGCCGCCGTCTCCTCGCTGCGGTCCGACGACGTGGACTGGTCGGAGGAGGACCGGGCGGAGCTGCTGGAGGGCATCGAGGACGGCGCCGACCGGCTCGATCACCTCGTGGGCAACCTGCTCGACATGTCGCGGCTGCAGACCGGCACCGTCACGCCGCTGATCCGCGAGATCGACGTCGACGAGGTGGTGCCGATGGCCCTGGGGGGCGTACCGGAGGGCAGCGTGGAGCTGGACGTGCCCGAGACGCTTCCGATGGTCGCCGTCGACCCCGGGCTGCTGGAGCGGTCGGTGGCCAACCTGGTGGAGAACGCCGTCAAGTACAGCCCGCGGGAGCGGCCCGTCCTGGTCGCAGCCAGCGCCATGGCCGACCGCGTCGAGGTACGGGTCGTGGACCGGGGGCCGGGCGTGCCGGACGTGGCCAAGGACCGCATCTTCGAGCCCTTCCAGCGGTACGGGGACGCTCCGCGCGGCGCCGGCGTCGGACTGGGCCTCGCCGTCGCCCGGGGCTTCGCCGAGGCGATGGGCGGCACACTGAACGCCGAGGACACGCCGGGCGGCGGACTCACCATGGTCCTCAGCCTCCGGGCGGCGGGATCACGGCAGCACGTCACCGAGGAACAGGACGTCACCGAGGAACAGGACGTCACCGTGGAACAAGACGTCACCGTGGAACAAGAGAGGCAGACCCTATGACCCGCGTCCTCGTGGTCGACGACGAGCCGCAGATCGTGCGCGCCCTCGTGATCAACCTCAAGGCACGCAAGTACGACGTCGACGCGGCGTCGGACGGACGGACCGCCCTCGAACTCGCCGCCTCGCGCCACCCCGACGTGGTCGTCCTCGACCTCGGCCTGCCCGACCTGGACGGCGTCGAGGTGATCAGGTCACTGCGCGGCTGGACCCGGGTGCCGATCCTGGTGCTGTCGGCCCGGCACTCCTCCGACGAGAAGGTCCAGGCGCTGGACGCGGGCGCCGACGACTACGTCACCAAGCCCTTCGGCATGGACGAACTGCTGGCCCGGCTGCGCGCCGCGGTCCGCCGGGCCGAGCCGGCCGGGCCGGGCGAGGACGACGTGACGGTCGTGGAGACGGCGGGCTTCACCGTCGACCTGGCCGCGAAGAAGGTCAACCGCGCCGGCAAGGACCTCCGGCTCACTCCGACCGAGTGGCACCTGCTGGAGGTGCTGGTCCGCAACACCGGCAGGCTGGTCGGCCAGAAACAGCTCCTCCAGGAGGTCTGGGGCCCGTCCTACGGCACGGAGACCAACTACCTGCGCGTGTACATGGCCCAGCTGCGCCGCAAGCTGGAGGCCGACCCGTCCCACCCGAAGCACTTCATCACCGAGCCGGGGATGGGGTACCGGTTCGAGAAGTAGGGCGGGCATGTGAGCAGGGGCGCGTGAGCTGGTTACGGTCGTGTCCGTGGGCCCCGGTACGCTTCTTGTATGGGTGCTGTTCCTCGTTCCGAAAAGCCGGCCGGCCGGTTCCGGCGCATGCTCGACCGGCTCTCCTCGTCGCAGGAGGACCTGGAGTCGGAGGAGCTGCGCGAGGACGCCGAGACGGCGGGCTGCGTCAAGATCGGTGACTGCCGGGACCGGCAGATCGTCACCGTAACTGGTACCTTGCGCACGGTCACTCTGCGGCCGCGTGCCGGGGTGCCGGCCCTGGAGGCCGAGCTGTTCGACGGCTCCGCCGCACTGGACGTGGTGTGGCTCGGCAGGCGTTCCATCGTGGGCATAGAACCGGGGCGCAAGCTGATCGCATCGGGCCGGATCTCCATGAGCCGGGGCCGCCGGGTGCTGTTCAACCCCAAGTACGAACTGCGACCCCTCGGACGGGAGTAGCCGGTGACGTCACTCGACAAGCCGACCGAAGACACCGAAGAGACCCAGCCCGACGATGCCCGGGCGGTGACCGAGGCCGCGCTGTTCGAGGCGTTCGGCGGGGTCCGCGGCATGGTCGAGACGGTCGTGCCAGGCCTCCTGTTCGTCGCGATCTTCACGATCGACAAGAACCTGCACGTGTCGGCGATCGCCGCGTTGATCGTGTCCCTGGTGATGGTCGCCGTCCGGCTGGTCCGCCGGGACACCGTCAAGCACGCCTTCAGTGGCGTCTTCGGCGTGGCCTTCGGTGTCGTCTTCGCGATGATCACCGGCAATGCCAAGAACTTCTACCTGCCGGGCATGCTCTACACCCTGGGCCTGGCGCTGGCGTACATCGTCAGCGCCGTGGCCGGTGTTCCCCTGCTGGGGCTGATGCTCGGCCCGGTCTTCAAGGAGAACCTGTCCTGGCGGACCCGCAACCCCGGGCGCAAGGCGGCCTACACGAAGGCCAGCTGGGCCTGGGGCCTGATCCTGCTTGCCAAGAGCGCGATCCTCTTCCCGCTCTACTGGTGGGCCGACACCACCCAGCTCGGCTGGGTGCTGGTCGCCCTGAAGATCCCGCCGTTCCTGCTGGCCGTCTGGCTGACCTGGATCTTCCTGGCGAAGGCGCCCGCGCCGATCGACGTGTTCGCGGAGATGGAGGCGGAGGAGGCCGCGGAGGAGGCCGCGGAGGCCGCCGCTCCGGCTTCGGCTCCGGGTGAGGCTGGCGGCCGGCACCGTAAGTGAAGGCCGGCAAGTGAAAGGGCGCCCCGGTTGTCCGGGGCGCCCTTCCTCGTCGTACCGTCGGATGTCAGGCCTCGTCGTCCCGTCGCACCGACAGCAGTTCCTCCAGCTGCTCCTCGCGGGCCTGCGCGGCCACGAAGAGGAGTTCGTCGCCCGGTTCCAGGGAGTCCTCCTTGGACGGGGTCAGCACCCGGGTGCCCCGGATGATCGTGACCAGCGAGGTGTCCTCCGGCCAGCGCACCTCGCCGACCTGGGTGCCCGCCAGCGCCGACTCCTCGGGCAGGGTCAGCTCGACCAGGTTGGCGTCGCCGTGGCTGAAGCGCAGCAGCCGGACCAGGTCGCCGACGCTCACCGCCTCCTCGACCAGGGCGGACATCAGACGCGGGGTGGACACGGCCACGTCCACGCCCCAGGACTCGTTGAACAGCCACTCGTTCTTGGGGTTGTTCACCCGGGCGACGACGCGCGGAACGCCGTACTCCGTCTTGGCGAGAAGCGAGACCACCAGGTTGACCTTGTCGTCGCCGGTCGCGGCGATCACGACGTTGCAGCGCTGCAGCGCCGCCTCGTCCAGGGACGTGATCTCACAGGCGTCGGCCAGCAGCCACTCCGCCTGCGGCACCCGCTCCACCGAGATGGCGGTCGGGGCCTTGTCGACGAGCAGGACCTCGTGGCCGTTCTCCAGCAGTTCGCCCGCGATCGAACGGCCGACGGCGCCGGCTCCGGCAATGGCGACCCTCATCAGTGACCGCCCTCCTCTTCCGGGCCCTGGGCGAACGCCGCCTCGACCTTCTCGACGTCGTCCGTCCGCATCATCACGTGCACGAGGTCGCCCTCCTGCAGCACCGTCTGCGACGTGGGCAGGATCGCCTCGCCGAGCCGGGTCAGGAACGCCACCCGCACGCCCGTCTCGTCCTGCAGCTTGCTGATCTTGTGTCCGACCCAGTTCGCGGCGGCGTGCACCTCGGCGAGCTGCACCCCGCCCGTCGGGTCGCGCCACAGCGGCTCCGCGCCCGAGGGCAGCAGCCGGCGCAGCATCTGGTCGGCGGTCCAGCGCACCGTGGCCACGGTGGGAATGCCCAGGCGCTGGTAGACCTCGGCGCGGCGCGGGTCGTAGATCCGGGCGGCCACGTTCTCCACGCCGAACATCTCGCGGGCCACGCGCGCGGAGATGATGTTGGAGTTGTCACCGCTGGAGACGGCGGCGAACGCGCCCGCCTCCTCGATGCCCGCCTCACGCAGCGTGTCCTGGTCGAAGCCGACACCGGTGACCCGGCGGCCGCCGAAGCCCGGTCCCAGCCGGCGGAAGGCGGTGGGGTCCTGGTCGATCACGGCGACCGTGTGTCCCTGTTGCTCCAGGGTCTGGGCAAGAGCGGAACCCACTCTTCCGCAGCCCATGATGACGATGTGCACGACCGTCCTTCCGGTGTCCATAAGAGACTGGCGTCCATAGGAGACTGCTCAGCCTCAGGGTCTCAGACCGATGCCCAAAGCTACACACGGGCACTTCGGGGTGGGCACCCCGGTGCGGCGGTTCGCCGGCCCCGTCGGCGCGTGATGCTGCGCACGCTGCACAGGGTCAGGATTCCGAGGCCGGCGAGGGCCAGGAGGGCCCCGATCAGCTCTGCGGTCGGCGGCATGGGACCTCCGGAGGGCGAGGACAGGCGGTCTTTGCCATCTAGACACGTACCGCGGCCCCACCACGGAAACCGCAGGTCCGGACGGTCCGGATTTCACTCGCGGAGCAGACAGCGCAACCTCGTGGCCCGGATACGGGAAGCCGGGTGGGCGGCTGCCTGTTCGAAGGCTTACGATCCTCTCTCGTGTCCAAACTGACCGACGTGCCCAAACGGATCCTGATCGGGCGCGCACTGCGCAGTGACAGGCTGGGCGAGACCCTTCTGTCGAAGCGCATCGCACTCCCCGTCTTCGCTTCCGACCCGCTCTCCTCCGTCGCCTACGCGCCCGGAGAGGTCCTGCTGGTCCTGTCCGCGGCGGGCGTGTCGGCGTACAGCTTCAGCCCCTGGATCGCCGTCGCGGTCGTCGTGCTGATGTTCACCGTCGTCGCCTCCTACCGGCAGAACGTCCACGCCTACCCCAGCGGCGGCGGCGACTACGAGGTGGCGACCACCAACCTCGGCCCCAAGGCCGGCCTGACCGTCGCCAGCGCGCTCCTCGTGGACTACGTGCTGACCGTCGCCGTGTCCATCGCCTCCGGCATCGAGAACCTCGGCTCCGCGATCCCCTTCGTCGTCGAGCACAAGGTGCTGTGCGCGGTCGCCGTGATCGTGCTGCTGACGCTGATGAACCTGCGCGGTGTGAAGGAGTCGGGCAAGCTCTTCGCGATCCCGACGTACGTGTTCGTCGGCGGCGTCTTCATCATGATCCTGTGGGGCGCCTTCCGCGGCCTGGTCCTCGGCGACACCATGCGCGCCCCCACCGCCGACTTCCACATCAAGGCCGAGCACCAGGGCCTCGCCGGCTTCGCGCTGATCTTCCTGATGCTGCGCGCGTTCTCCTCCGGCTGTGCCGCGCTGACCGGTGTGGAGGCCATCTCCAACGGCGTGCCGGCCTTCCGCAAGCCCAAGTCGAAGAACGCGGCGACCACGCTGGCGATGATGGGCCTGCTGGCCGTCACCATGTTCTGCGGCATCATCGCCCTCGCCATGTCGACCAAGGTCCGCATGGCGGAGAACCCGGCGGCCGACCTCCTCCACCACGGCGTCCCGGTCGGCTCCGGCTTCGTCCAGGACCCGGTGATCTCCCAGGTCGCCGAGGCGGTGTTCGGCAAGGGCAGCTTCCTGTTCGTGCTGCTCGCCGCCGCCACCGCGCTGGTCCTGTTCCTCGCGGCGAACACGGCGTACAACGGCTTCCCGCTGCTCGGCGCGATCCTCGCCCAGGACCGCTACCTGCCCCGCCAGCTGCACACCCGCGGCGACCGCCTCGCCTTCTCCAACGGCATCGTGCTCCTCGCCGGCGCGGCGATGCTGCTCGTGGTCATCTACGGCGCCGAGTCGACCCGGCTGATCCAGCTCTACATCGTCGGCGTGTTCGTCTCCTTCACGCTCAGCCAGACCGGCATGGTCCGGCACTGGAACCGCCTGCTGGCCACCGAACGGGACCAGGCCAAGCGCCGCCACATGTTCCGCTCGCGCGCGATCAACACCTTCGGCGCCTTCTTCACCGGCCTGGTCCTGGTCGTCGTCCTCGTCACGAAGTTCACCCACGGCGCCTGGGTGGCGCTGCTCGGCATGTGCATCTTCTTCGCGACGATGACGGCGATCCGCAAGCACTACGACCGTGTCGCCGAGGAGATCTCCGCCCCCGACGGTCCGGGCGACGACACCGTACGGCCCTCCCGCGTCCACTCGGTCGTCCTGATCTCCAAGATCCACCGCCCCACCCTGCGCGCCCTGGCCTACGCCAAACTGATGCGCTCGGACACCCTGGAGGCGCTCACCGTCAACGTCGACGCGGCGGAGACCAAGGCGCTGCGCGCGGAGTGGGAGCGGCGCGGGATCGACGTACCGCTGAAGGTGCTGGACTCGCCGTACCGCGAGATCACGCGGCCGATCATCGAGTACGTCAAGAGCCTGCGCAAGGAGTCCCCGCGCGACGCGGTCTCGGTGATCATCCCCGAGTACGTGGTGGGCCACTGGTACGAGCACCTGCTGCACAACCAGAGCGCCCTGCGCCTGAAGGGCCGGCTGCTGTTCACGCCCGGCATCATGGTCACCTCCGTGCCCTACCAGCTCGCCTCCTCCGAACGCGCCCGCAACCGGGCCCGCAGGCGCCAGGAATGGAACGCCCCGGGCGCGGTCCGCCGCGGCCCGGCGGTGGAGCGCCCGAAGGAGCCGCAGGCGAACAAGGACTGAGGCGGGCGGCCGGGGCCGCACGGACCACGGGCCGGGGCCGGCGGTCGGGGCTGTGCGGGCCACGGGCCGGGGGCGGTGGCCGGGGGCGTACGGACCACGGGCGGAGGCTGGCGGCCGGGCTGTGCGGTCTACGGCCTGAGGGCGGCGGTCGGGGCTGTGCGGGCCACGGGCCGGGGGCGGTGGCCGGGGGCGTACGGACCACGGGCGGAGGCTGGCGGCCGGGCTGTGCGGTCTACGGCCTGAGGGCGGTGGCCGGGGCTGTGCGGAGCACGGGCCGGGGTCGGCGGTCGGGGCCGTACGGACCACGGGCGGAGGCCGGCGTCCGGGCTGTGCGGGCCACGGGCCGGGGGCGGCGGCCGGGGGCGTACGGACCACGGGCGGAGGCTGGCGGCCGGGCTGTGCGGTCTACGGCCTGAGGGCGGCGACCGGGGCTGTGCGGACCACGGGCCGGGGTCGGCGACCGGGGCTGTGCGGGCCACGGGCCGAGGGCGGCGGCCGGGGGCGTACGGACCACGGGCCGAGGCCGGGTGGGGAGGCCGTAGACTGGTGGGCTGTTGTTCCGCGAGGCCACCGGCCTACGGCCTTCCCCCTCGCTCCCCGTCCCTCCCTTCCCGATCTGGAGTCACCCCGCCATGCAGGCAGAACCGAAGAAGTCGCTGGTCGGGGACGAGTACGAGGTCGAGATCGGCCCGGTGGCGCACGGCGGCCACTGCATCGCCCGCACCGCCGAGGGCCAGGTGCTGTTCGTCCGGCACGCGCTACCGGGGGAGCGGGTACGGGCCCGGGTGACCGAGGGCGAGGAGGGTGCCCGCTTCCTGCGGGCCGACGCGGTGGAGATCCTCGACGCCTCCAAGGACCGTATCGAGGCCCCCTGCCCCTTCGCCGGGCCCGGCCGATGCGGCGGCTGCGACTGGCAGCACGCCAAGCCGGGCGCCCAGCGCCGGCTCAAGGGAGAGGTGATCGCCGAGCAGCTCCAGCGCCTCGCGGGCCTCACCCCCGAGGAGGCCGGCTGGGACGGCACGGTGATGCCGGCCGAGGGCGACAAGCTGCCCGCGGGACAGGTCCCGCAGTGGCGCACCCGCGTTCAGTACGCCGTCGACGCCGAGGGCCACGCCGGTCTGCGCCGCCACCGTTCGCACGAGGTCGAGCGGATCGACCATTGCATGATCGCGGCGGCCGGGGTCAGTGAACTGGGCATCGAGAAGCGCGACTGGACCGGCATGGAGTCGGTGGAGGCGATCGCGGCGACGGGCTCGCAGGACCGCCAGGTGATCCTGACGCCCCGCCCGGGCGCCCGCCTCCCGCTCGTCGAACTCGACAGGCCCGTCTCCGTCCTCCGGGTCGGCGAGAAGGACGGCGGAGTCCACCGCGTCCACGGCCGCCCCTTCGTCCGCGAGCGCGCCGACGACCACACATACCGCGTCGGCAACGGCGGCTTCTGGCAGGTCCACCCGAAGGCCGCCGACACCCTGGTGACGGCCGTCATGCAGGGCCTGCTGCCCCGCAAGGGCGAGACCGCCCTCGACCTCTACTGCGGGGTCGGCCTCTTCGCCGGCGCCCTCGCCGACCGCCTCGGCGAGCAGGGCGCGGTCCTCGGCATCGAGTCCGGCAAGCGGTCGGTGGAGGACGCGCGGCACAACCTCGCCGACTTCCCGCGCGTCCGCATCGAACAGGGCAAGGTCGAGTCGGTCCTCCCGCGCACCGGCATCACCGAGGCCGACCTCATCGTCCTCGACCCGCCCCGGGCCGGCGCGGGCCGCACCACGGTCGCTCACCTCACCGCCCTCGGCGCCCGCCGCATCGCCTACGTCGCCTGCGACCCCGCGGCCCTCGCCCGCGACCTGGCGTACTTCCGCGACGGCGGCTACCGGGTCCGCACCCTCCGCGCGTTCGACCTGTTCCCGATGACGCACCACGTGGAGTGTGTTGCTGTGCTAGAGCCAGTGACGAAGGGCGTCTGACCAGCCCTTTTGTATTTCCTGTGAGCTTGTTCGACCTGCTTTCGGGGGTTGGACGGGCACACTGTGTGGAGTACCCGGGCTGCTGTGGTCCTAGGTCAGAGGCCGGTAGGCAAGAGACGTCGATGTGGCATCTCGTCGCTTCGATGTAAAGGCGTTCCTGCAGCAGCCGTTCACCGCGATCCGAACGCCCTGGCCGAGGGTTGCCGAAGTCGCCACCGGTAATGGCTGATCGCGAATGATTCCGGCCAGCGACAGGTCTGTGACTGGCCATAGCCGTCGAGTGCACCGTTCGGCGGCTGCAGACTCACGTACGGTCTTCGGACCTGTGGGGCGATGTTGGGGGAGCGGTGTACATGACAGGGGTGGGGCGGCCTTATCCCGTCGAGGAGCTTTTGACGGCGGTGCGCGCTGAGATCCTTGCCGAACTCCGGAACGACGCCGAGGGCGCCATGAAGGTTGCTCTTTCCAAGGGGCGGCTTCTCTCACAGTCTGGGGGGACACGTGAGTATCTCTTCGAGTGCCGCACCTGGCACGACAGCCTGGACGGTGTTTCGGTCCTTGCCCGGCCGTCACGTTCCCGGAAGGCGTGGGACCCGGCCGAGGCGTCTCGAGCTCCGGACGGGACCGTACGGCTCGTGACGAAGGCCGATCTCGGGGCGGCGCCCGCGAACATTCAGATCCGCAAGGACGACTCCGCGAACTGGGCCGCGCTGGCCGAGCGCCTGGAGGCGGCCGGCGGCCAGGACAGCGCTGTCGATGCGGACCACGCGGGCTGGCTGGTCGGCCGGGGTACCCCGCGCACCGGCCGTGCCGAGAACCCGGGGCAGTGGGTGGCGAACTGGGCGGGGCTCCAGCTGAACCCACGTCAGCGCGACGCCGTCGCACAGGCCCTCGCCAGTGAGGTGCTGTTCCTGTGGGGACCGCCCGGCACGGGGAAGACGGACGTCGTCGGTCACATCGTCGAGGGCAGTTTCCGCCAAGGACTCAAGGTCCTGTTTCTCGCCCCCACGAACGTCGCGGTGGACCAGGCTCTGGAGCGGATGTGCTCCCTGTTGGAGCACGAGGAGGGCTTCGCCGAGGGGATCGTCCAGAGGGCAGGGAGCATCGTCCTGCCGTCGCTGCGCAGCCGCTACGGAGACCAGGTCGACCCGGCCCGGATTGCCGCCCTGCTTGTGGAGAGCATCGACCGACAGATCAGCACGGCGACCGACCAGCTCAAGGGCGCGAGGGCGGCGCTGGCCTTGCACGACCGGATCCGGGACCTGGAGTCGGATCTGGCCACCGGTACAGAGGAGATGGCGGGGGCAGACCGTGACCACGCCGCGGCGGCGAAGATGGTCGCGGCCGCGGACACCCTGGCCGCGCAGCTGCGGCGGAAGATGGAGAAAGTGGGGCCACCGACCGGATTCCTCGCGGAGCGCAGAACGGCGAAACTGAGCGACCTCTGGTCCGCCCTGGCGCACGAGGAGGACGAGGCGAAGCGGGCCAGGGCGGACGTGGCGCGCGCGGCCCGGCGCCGCACGGCGGGCGAGAAGCAGGCGGCCGAGGCCCGCCGAGCCCTCCCCGCGGCCTGTGCCGCAGTTGAAGGGATCCCGCCCAGGCAGATCGTCGCCGAGTCCGCTGCCTCGCTTCAGGAGCAACTTGACGAACTCGGGCGGAGACGCAAGCAGATCCAGGACGAGGTTCGCTCCCACTGCCGGGTGCTCGGAGCGACCGTGGCCAAGGCTGTCCAGTCGAGGAAACTGCTTGACGAAGTCGATGTCGTGGTGATCGATGAGGCCGGGATGGTCAACCTGCCATCGGCCTGGTTCGCTGCCGGTCTCGCCCGTAAGCGGGTGGTCGTCGCGGGAGACTTCCGACAGTTGCCCGCAGTGACCAAGGGCGACGGTGACCGGGAGGCGAGCGAAGAGGAGCGCACCCACTCCCGCGAGTGGACCGCTCGGGACGCCTTCCACGCCGCCGGGCTGGTCGACCCTTCCGGTCGGGTGCGCCAGGACCCTCGCTTGGTGGCGCTCGACACCCAGTACCGGATGCGGGAGCCGATCTGCGCGGTCGTCAACGAAGTGGCGTATCCGGACGCGCCGCTCAGGACCGGGCGCGGGAACACCAGCCGCCTGCCGTTCGCCCCGCTCATCGACTCCCCGGTGATCCTGATCGACACGTCCGGCCGCCGAATCCCCGGTGGCGGCCGCAAGCCCCACATGACGAACGCCGTCCACGCCGCGGTCATCCACGAGCTGGTCCGAGGGCTCCAGTACGAGGGAGTTCTGCCCGGACGCAAGTGGCAGGAGGTGCCCGAAGGGGAACGGGCGACCGACCGGCTCGCCGTCATCTCCCCGTACCGGGAGCAGGTCAAGGCCCTGAAGAGCAGCCTGGCCCACCGGTTCGGGGAGGACTACGACGGCCTGGTCGACACCGTCCACCGGTTCCAGGGCAGTCAGCGTCCCGTCGTGCTCCTCGACACGGTGGCGGGCGCCGGCAAGGATCCCGGATTCTTCTACAGCGGAACGGGACTGTCATCGCAGACCTGCCGCCTCCTGAACGTCGCTCTCAGCCGGGCCCAGGACCACCTGGTCGTCGTGGCGGACGTCGCCTTCCTGCGCCAGCACCTGGCCCCGCACAGTGAGGCACTGGCGATGGTCGACCATCTGGAGGCGCACGCGCAGACCATCTCCGCCGACCAGCTGATCCCGATCCGCGACGCGGGCCAGCTGGCCACCCTGTCGGAGGAGGAACTGGCGCGACCGGCGTTCTTCGAGCACAGCGAGGTCTTGGAGGCGGTGGCATGGGATGTGGAGCGAGCACAGCGCAGCATCGAGCTGTACTCGGCGTTCATGGACGCACCTCCCGTCCGCCGGTGGGCGCGGATGCTCGGTCCAAAGGCGGCTGAGGGGCTTGAGATCACGGTCTTCACCCGCCCGTCGGAGGAGCAGCAGGAGCCCTCGCGCGTGGCGCGGCACAGGGAGCTGGTCGGGGAGCTGGAGGCCGTCGGCTGTCGGGTCGAGTTCCGCGATCGTATGCACGAGAAGGTCCTCATCCTGGACGGCTCGGTTCTGTGGCACGGCTCGAAGAACCTGCTCGCGAACATCGGGCCGACGGACCTGATGATGCGTTACACGGACCCTGCCTCCTGCGACCGTGTACGGCGGCTTATGGAGCGCACCCGCATGGAACGCCCGGCACGAGGGCTGTGGCGTCCCGCCAGGGAGATCGCTCCAGCGTCCGAGATGCCTGCCCAGCGAGCCGAGGCGCCGGACGGCAAGGTGTACCCGGGGCTTGTGCGGGATGGTCGTCTGTACCTCGACGTCCCGTTCGAGCAGAAGGACGAGGCCAAGCGCCTGCTCAGGGCCCAGTGGGACCGGGAGGCCCGGCGCTGGTGGGTCGACGCGGACCGGATCACCCGGGAACAGGCGGCGCGCTGGCTGCCGTAGGGGAAGCTCGCTCCGCGAGCTGCAAGGGACGTCCCCCGCCAGCCAGAAACCGTATGACGACGACCGCAAATCTGGTGAATGGGTGCTGTTCGGCCTGACGGTGGGGGCGTACATGGGGGAAGGCTGTCGTGCCCACCCGCGCTGGGTTGTGGATCACTCTGAACTTCCGGACCCGTCATCGTCAGGCGCGCTCCAGCGCACGGGTCTGTTCCCAAGGCGTTCATAGAACGACCTAGTTGGGTCTCTGACCAGTTCCGTCGACCAGTCACCTCGGACGTCAGGAATCCTCGGCTGTGCCCCCAACCTTGTATCGCGACGCGAATTGCACGCTCCGGCACCTGATCGAGGACCTCACTTGGGAGGGCACGCTCGTTTGACGCTGTTCCCGATGACGCACCGCGCGGAGTGCGCGCCGATTCTGGAGCCCGCTGAGAAGCGTCGCTGACCCGCGGTTTCGGTGCGTTGCGTGAGGTGCGTCGGGGTGATGTCCTGACGCACGTCCGGCGCACGACCGTACAGGGGCGGGGTGTGTCCGTCGGGCGGGGACGCGCTTCCCCGCGCGGTGCGACAGCCGACGGGCTCTGGGGACGCCGATTCCGAGGGCGGCGTTCAGTTGTCGCGGTCCGCCGGCTTGAGGCGGAGTGCCGAGGCGAGGAAGAAGACGCCGCCGAGGAAGGCGTAGCCGGCGAGGTTCTGGAGGGTGGCGCCGTCCTTGCCGGCCTGGAGGAAGAAGCTCGCGCCGGCGAGGGTGGAGATGGCGCCGCTCACGATCATCGGCCACTGGCCGCCCATGCGGCGGCGGACCAGGCCCACGGCGAGCTGTGTGATGCCCGCCGTGACGGCCCAGACGCCCCAGACCCGCAGGACGGCCGGGATGCCGGAGGTCACCGCTACGGCCAGGGCGATGCCGGCGAGAACGCTGAGCGCGATGTTCACGGACAGCCTCCTGGTCGCGCCGCGGTCCGCTCGGGCCGACCGCAGGTCGACGACCGCGCAGGCCGCGTCGAAGAGGGGGTAGAGCACCAGCAGCGTCCCGCTGAGCGGGCCCAGCCTGTCGGCTGTCGCGAACAGCAGGGCCGCCCAGACGGCGGCGAACGCGAAACGCAGGAGATACAGCTTGCGCAGGGCCGCCGGGAGCGTGGCCGGGGCGGGGGGAGCGGGCTGGCTGCCGACGGTGTCCATGACGGATCCGCCTCTCGCTGAGGAGGGAGAACGTTCGGTCTCTTCGCATCATCGGGCGCTCCCGTCGAATCTGTCAAGACCGAACGTTCTCCCTCGCGCTGTAGGGTGGGAGTCATGAGCCGGAAGACACCAGAGGGCAGCACGTCCGAGGCCCGAGCGCGGCTGCTCGGCACGGCCGTCAGGATTTTCTACGCGGAGGGGATCCACTCCGTCGGCGTCGATCGGATCATCGAGGAAGCGAAGGTGACCCGGGCGACCCTGTACCGCCACTTCTCCGGCAAGGAGGACCTCGTCCTCGCCTACCTCCAGCAGGCCGACCAGGGCATCCGGGCGCAGCTGTCGGCCGCCCAGGACGGTGTGCGGAGTCCGGACGACAAGGTGCGCGCGGTCGCCCGCGCGATCGCCGAGGGCATCCGGTCGGAGGGCTTCCGCGGCTGCGCCTTCCTCAACGCCGCGGCCGAGTATCCCGATCCGGCGCACCCGATCCACCAGGCCGTTCTCGCGCACCGGCAGTGGTTCCTCGGTATGGTCACGGACCTGCTGGCGCAGGTCGGAGACGCGCCCGCCGAGGCGGCGGGGCGGCACTTCGTCATGCTCCGGGACGGAGCCATGGCCGCGGGATGCCTCTCCGATCCCGCACTGATCACCGAGACGTTCGTCGAGGGCGTCGAGGGGATCGTGCGGGTGCGTTCCGCGGGCCCGGGCAGCCGCGCGGTGCGGTCCGTTCCGCGCTGACGCGTCAGGCGGGGTGCGTCGGCGCTCCCTCATCGCGACTCGTGATCGCCCGGCTGACCGTGACGATTCCCGGTGCCGGCCGGCCCGGGAGCCGGGCCAGGAGGATGCGGCGGATCTCGGGGGGCGCTCCGTCCACGCGCAGCAGCGACACGCCGGGGGGCAGGACCGGCCGCATGCGGGCCGGGACGGTCGTCACGCCGAAGCCCGCGGTGACCAGTTGGAGCTTTGTCAGCCAGTCGCCCGTCGTGTGGACGACCCGGGGCCGTCCGGGCAGGCCGGGCCATACGCCGAGCAGGGGTTCCGTACTCGATGCCGGGGCGGAGATCCAGGGCGCGTCGACGAGTTCGTCGACGTGGACGGCGGTGCGGCCGGCGAGCGGGCCGTTCGTCCGCGCGGCCACGAGCAGTTCGGTGTCCTCGACCGTCTCGACGCGCAGCCGGGGTGATTCGCCGTCCGACGGCCGGTGCGGCGGGCGGGACGACAGCACGGCGAGGTCGATCGATCCTGCCCGCAGGGCCCGGAGCAGGCGGGGCGTGGTGCCCTCACGCGTCGTGACCGTGAGGTGCGGGCCGGCCGCCGCGAGCCGCGTGAGCACACCGGGCAGGAGCACGGCCCCCGCGCTGGGGAACAGTCCCAGCCGCACCACCTCCCCAGGCGTCGTCGGGCCGGTGAGTTCCTGCTCGGCGGCCTCGACCGCGTCCAGGATCGCGCGGGCGTGCCGCAGCAGGGTCTGGCCGGCGGGAGTGAGCCGCACCCCGTCGGGACGGCGCTCGAACAGGGCCTTGCCCGCGCTCCGTTCGAGAGCCGCCGCCTGGCGTGAGATCGCCGACTGCGTGTAGCCGAGCCGGGCGGCCGCCGCGGTGAAGCTCCCCGATTCGGCGACCTGCCGCAGAACCCGGAGGGAGGCGCTGGAGAAGTCCATGCGCACTACGCATACCACACATGCCGGATCGTCGCTTGGCGCATGGCGTCGGCGCTCCTAGCCTCGAAGAGGACGATCAAGGAGGCGCAGATGCGAGCAGCAGTCCTGACGGAGTTCGGCGCACCGCTCACCGTGCGGGAGAGGGCCGACCCCCGGGCCCGTGGCGGCGAGGCGGTGGTCGAGGTGCTCGCCGCCGCTGTCCCGCCGTACGCGGACGAGGTCTTCGGCGGTCGGCGCAACTATCCGCTCGAACCCCCGGTGGTCCCCGGCATCGGCGGTGTGGGGCGCGTCGTCCACGTCGGCCCGGACGCCACCCGGGTGCGCGCCGGTGACCTGGTCTGGTGCGACTGCACCGTCCGCGCGCGTGACGACGCGCTGACCCCCGACATCACGCTGCAGGGCTGGAGTTCCCGCGGCGACGGCGGCGCCCGGCTGGCCCGGCACCTGCCGGACGGCGCGTTCGCCGAACTCATGCGTGTCCCGACCGAGAACGTCTATCCGCTCCCGCCGCGGGCCGCGTCCGACCTCGCCCGCTGGTCGTCGCTCGGCGTGTACGTCATCCCCTACGGCGGACTGCGGGCGGGCGGACTCGAAGCGGGGGAGACGCTGCTCGTCAGCGGGGCCACCGGCAACCTCGGCAGCGCGGCGGTGGCCGTGGCCCTCGCCATGGGCGCCGGACGCGTGGTCGCACCGGGCCGCGACCGCGGCGTGCTCGGCCTCCTCGCCGACCGGTTCGGCCCGCGCGTGCGCCCGGTCGAGCTGACCGGCGACGAGGACGCGGACCGCGCGGCCATGTCCGCTGCCGCGGAGGGCCCGATCGACATGGTGATCGACCTGCTCCCGCCCGCCGCGCCCAGCTCGGTGGCGCGGGCGGCGGCCATGACCGTCCGCGAGTTCGGCCGCGTCGTCCTCATGGGCGGTGTCGGCATGCTCGGCGGCGCGGACCTGTCCCTTCCCTACCCGTGGCTCATGCGCAACTCGGTGACCGTGCGCGGCCGGTGGATGTACCCGCGCCCGGCGAACACCGGCATGATCCGGCTGATCGCGTCCGGTGCGCTCGACCTCGGTCCCGACCGGATCCGGACCTTCCCCCTCGACGCCGTCAACGAGGCCGTCGCGTACGCGGCCGCGCACGGAGGGCCGTACGAGCGCACCGTCCTGACCCCGGCCGCCGGCTGAGCGCCGTACCGCGGCGGGCCTGTTGACGCATTGGTCCAGACCTTCTACGTTGTGGACGCCTGAACAAAGGCGGCAGTAGGCCGTGTCCCGGCCCCGCCCACGCACATGCACGGTTCACCTCACCCCTGTACCACCCCACCACCACAGGGAGAACCATGTTCCACAGGCGCAGATCACCTCGGGAGATTCGAGAGAGAAGAAGCGGGTTCCTTCGGGAAAGAAGGGGCTGGTCACTTCCGGGAAGGAGAAGCGGGTCCCTTCAGGTAAGAAACACGCGGACGTGGCGGCGGATCGCCGTCCTCGCCGCCGCGCTGATCCTCCCCCTCGCGGCGCTCACCGGCCTCGCGGCACCCGCCCAGGCCGCCGGAACGCTGACGGCGACCTTCAGCACCCAGGACAACGGCTCCTGGTGGAAGGGCGCGTACGTCGTCCACAACAGCGGCACGGCCGCGGTCAGCGGCTGGACCCTGGAGTTCGACCTGCCCGCCGGGGTCTCCGTCACCGGGCACTACAACGGCGACGCCACCGTCTCCGGGCGTCATGTGACCGTCCACAACGCCTTCTACAACGCGAGCGTCCCGGCCGGCGGCAGCACCGAGCCGTACAGCTACTGGTTCATCGCGAACGGGCCGATCGGCGCTCCGACGGGCTGCACCGTCAACGGCGACAAGTGCGACGGCACGCCCGACGTCCCGCCCACCGCCCCCGGAACGCCCAAGGCGACCGCGGTCACCGCGCACTCGGTCGCGCTGAGCTGGGCCGCCGCCCAGCCCGGCGACCACGCGGTGGCGTCGTACGAGGTGCTCAGCGGCTCGGACACCGTCGCCACCACGAGCGGCACCTCGGCCACGGTCACCGGGCTGACCCCGGCGACGGGATACACCTTCACCGTGCGGGCCGTGGACACGCGCGGGAACACCGGTCCGGCCAGCGCCCCGCTGACCGTGCAGACGGTGGACCCGTCGACGGACCCCACGCCGCCGACCGTGCCGGGCAACCTCCACTCCACCGGCAAGACCTCCTCCAGCGTCAGCCTGGCCTGGGACAGGTCCACCGACAACGTCGCGGTCGCCGCCTACGACGTCTACCGCGGCGGCACGCTCGTGAAGTCCGTCGGCGCGGACACCACGTCGGCCACGGTGGACGGGCTCTCCCCGGCCACCACCTACACCTTCACCGTCAAGGCCCGCGACACCGCCGACAACCCGTCGGCCGCCTCCACGCCCGTGAGCGTCACGACCGACGACGTCGCCGGGACGGGCAAGCAGCTCAAGGTCGGCTACTTCGTGCAGTGGGGCATCTACGGCCGCCAGTACTTCGTGAAGAACCTCGACACCTCCGGCGCCGCGGCCAAGCTGGACGTCGTCAACTACGCCTTCGAGAACCTGGATTCGAAGAACCTCACCTGCCAGGCGGGCGTGACCAAGGGCACCACCACCGACCCGGAGGACCCCGACCAGGGCACCGACGCGGGTGACGCGGACGCCGACTACGCGCGCCCGATGTCCGCCGCCCAGTCGGTCGACGGGGTCGCCGACGACGGCTGGGGCAAACTCCGCGGCAACCTGAACCAGTTGAGGAAACTCAAGGCCAAGTACCCGCACCTGAAGGTGCTGGCGTCGATCGGCGGCTGGACGTACTCGAAGTTCTTCTCCGACGCCGCCGCCACGCCGGAGTCCCGGGCGAAGTTCGTCAAGTCCTGCATCGACGTGTGGATCAAGGGCAACCTGCCCGTCTACAGCGGCGCGGGCGGGCCCGGCACCGCGGCCGGCATCTTCGACGGCTTCGACATCGACTGGGAGTGGCCGGGCTCGGAGGGCCACCCCGGCAACCACTACGGCACGCAGGACAAGGACAACCTGACCGCCCTGCTCGCCGAGTTCCGCAAGCAGCTCGACGCGCTCGGCGGCGAGCACAAGCTGCTGACCGCCTTCACGCCGGCCGACCCGGCCAAGATCGCGGCCGGCTGGGACCTGACCCGGATCTTCGACTCACTGGACTACGCCGACGTGCAGGGGTACGACTTCCACGGCGCCGGGAGCGACAACTCCTGGGAGCCGAAGCGCACGGGAGACGGCTCCAACCTCTACACCGACGCGCAGGACCCCTACCCCGTCCACTTCAGCATCGAGAACGCGATCAAGGCGTACCTGGACGCGGGGGTCAACCCGCGCAAGCTGACGGTGGGCTTCCCGTTCTACGGCCGCGGATGGCAGTCCGTCACGGACGGCGGCGCGGCCGGCGAATGGCAGGACGCGAACGGGGCCGCACCCGGCCAGTTCGACACCGAGGCCGGGACCCGCGGCTACGACAACCTGATCACCAGCTTCCCGTCCATGACCGTCCACCACGACGAGCAGTCGGTGTCGACGTTCGGCTACACCGGCCCCGGCGGCCAGTGGTGGACCTTCGACGACGCCTGGTCGATCGGGAAGAAGACGGCCTGGATCAAGTCCAAGGGCCTCCTGGGCGGCTTCGTCTGGGAGATGTCCGGCGACACCCCGAACGGCGCGCTGATGACCGCGCTCGACGACGGGCTGTCGTGAGGGAGGACGGGGCCCTGACCCGAGCCGGGCGGAGGATGCAAACGGCCTAACCGGCAGGGCGCCGTCCGGTCCGGCGGTGAACAGTTGCCGTACAGGGCGACCGGTCTGCCTCGGGCACCGGCGCCCACTGAGCGGCCGTTCGGAAGGGCAGGAAGCATGCGCGTCCTCATGACTGTCGAGCTGGACACCCAGCTGACGAACAAGGCGATCACGGAAGGCAGGCTGGCGGCCATCATGGAGTCGGTGTTCGAGCGGATCCGCCCCGAGGCGGCCCACTTCGGCGCCAAGGACGGCATGCGTACGGCGTACGTCGTCTTCGACCTGGTGAACGCCTCGGACATTCCCTCGGTCGCCGAACCGTTCTTCCAGGAGCTGAACGCCCGGATCGAATTCATTCCCGTCATGAATCTGGACGACGTCCGGACCGGCCTGCAGAACTTCGCGAACGCCCGGTAACCCGGAGGGGGCGGGAGCAGGCGGTGACGGAGGCCGGCCCGGACAGATGACGGCGGGGATGGGACAGGACGGCGGCGGAGGAGCCGGGCGGACGGCGGTGTCGTGCACCGTCGTCCGCCCGGCCGTCGCCGGCGCGACTCTCAGGTGTCCGCCCGCACGGACGCCGACGGATCCGTGGGCGCCGCTGCCGCTGTTACTGCCGCGGCCGGGACGCGGGCCGGGCGGCGGGGGGAGGGGAGGAGGGAGGCGAGGGCCCAGCGGCCCGGGCCGAGGGCGGCGATGAGCAGGAAGGACCAGCAGAACATCACCGCCGCCTCGCCGCCGTTCTGGATGGGCATGACCGCGTGCCGCTGGTGCACGTCGAAGTAGGCGTACGCCATGGATCCGGAGCACAGGAGGGCTGCCGCGCGGGTTCCGAGGCCGCACAGGACCAGGGCGCCGCCGAGCAGCTGGATGACCGCGGCCCACCAGCCGGGCCAGGCGGCGAACGCGGGCTCGGCGCCGTGCGGGCCGCCCAGCACGCCGAACAGGGCGGCGGCCCCGTGGCAGGCGAACAGCAGCCCAACGACGACACGGAACAGCCCGATGACGGGCTCTCTGCTTCGTTCGAGCGCTTCCATCGGTCGATCCTCTCTCGCGCAGCGGCCTCGTGGGCGCTGCGACGCGGTGGGGGCGGTGTGGCGGTGCTGAGCCGCGGCTGCGGGCGCACCGGCCCGGTCGGGTCGGTGCACGGTGGTGCCGGGACGGTGCCCGGGTAGTGGTGCGCCTGGGGGGGGGGGCGCCGCGTCCGTGGGGGTGGCGTGCCGCTCGGTGAGAGGGGGCGGTGTCGGTCGGGGTGACACGCCTGTGCGGTCGAACATTGAACCACCCTGACGGACTTTGTCTAGACCAAAGGCCGGTCACATTCCGTCCGCTCGCCCTCCATCAACTCTGGCCTGCGGTTTGGCAGTTCGGCGCGTTCAGCCCCTTGACCGGAGGCGATTCCTGGTTATGGTCTAGACCTAGTGGCCGTCAGGTCTAGACCTATACCTGCCTCCGTTCGCCCGAGCCTCCCGGGCGGCGGTTCCCCCACACAGTGAAGGAAGTGGCACGGCATGAACACGAAGAGACGGGCGGCTGTCGCCATCGGCGCGCTGGTCGCACCCCTGCTCGCGGTGAGCCTGCCGGCGAGCTCCGCCAGCGCCCACGGCTGGGTGACCCTCCCCACGAGCCGTCAGGAGCAGTGCGCCGAGGGAGTCGTCCAGTGCGGCGAGATCAAGTACGAGCCGCAGAGCGTCGAGGGCCCCAAGGGGCTGCACAGCTGCAGCGGCGGTCACTCGGAGTTCGCCGAACTCGACGACGACAGCAAGGGCTGGCAGGTCACCCCGGTCGGTACGGCCGCCACGTTCACCTGGCACAACACGGCCCGGCACGCCACCCTCAACTGGCAGTACTTCATCGGCGGCCAGAAGATCGCCGAGTTCGACGGCCACGGCCAGCAGCCGCCCGCCGACCTCAGCCAGCAGGTGAACTTCGGCGGCTTCACCGGCCGTCAGAAGGTCCTCGCCGTCTGGAACATCGCGGACACCGCCAACGCCTTCTACTCCTGCGTCGACGTCAACATCGGCGGCACCGGGGGCGGTGGCGACGGAGGCGGCACCGGCGGCGATCCCGGCACCTGCACCGCGCCCGCCTGGAGCGAGACGGCCGTCTACACCGGCGGCGAGACCGTCTCCTACGACGACCACAACTGGCGCGCCAAGTGGTGGGTGACCGGAGACAAGCCCGGCACCACGGGAGAGTGGGGCGTCTGGGAGGACCTCGGAGCCTGCGCGGCCGCGTGAGCGTGGGCGGAGCTCCTCCAGCGTCCCGGCAGCACGGCACGGCCCCCGGGGTCCCCCTCCCCGGAGGCCGTCGGCGGACTCGGAGCCTGTGTCAGTTCTTCGGCATCAGGACCGAGTCGATGATGTAGACGGTGGCGTTGGCCGTCTTCACGTTGCCGCAGACCACCTTGGCCGAGTCGTCCACGGTGTAGCTCGTGCCGGAGCCCGAGGTGGTGACCTTGCCCTTCTCCAGCGTCGTGAAGGAGCGGTGCTCCAGGTCCTTCGGCGTGAGCCTCTCGCCGACGACGTGGTAGGTGAGGATCTTCGTCAGCTCGGCCTTGTCGTTGAGGACCTTGTCCAGCTGGGCCTTCGGGATCTTGGCGAAGGCGTCGTTGGTGGGCGCGAACACCGTGATGTTCTGCGCGTTGTTCAGGGTGTCCACCAGGCCGGCCTTCTTCACGGCGGACACGAGGGTGGACAACACCGGGTTGTGCGAGGCGGCCGTCGCCACCGGGTCCTGGGCCATACCGTCGAAGGAGCCCGCGCCGTTCTTCGGCACCGCCGAGCACGCGGAACCGAACGGCTGGTCCGCCGTCATCGTCCCCGAGGGGGTCGCCTTCGACGCGGCCGTGGACGAGGAGGTGTCCGCCGCCTTGCTGCTGCTGTTGCCGCTGTCGCCGGAACAGGCGGACAGGGCCAGCGGCAGGACGCCGGCGGCGGCCACGGCGAGGGCGGTGCGGCGGAAGCGGAAGGTACGAGTGTTCATCGTGTTCTCCTGTTGACAGGTGCCGGCGGCGGACGCCGACGGCGGTGCGTCGGGCAGTGGTTCGGGGGAGCGGGGGGCTGTGTTTCGGGGCGCGCGGGCCCGGTGCCCGGCGTGCCGGCGGGGCCGTTGCTGCACACGGTCAGTCGACGGTGACCACCACCGAGTGCCATCCGGAGGCGCCGTCCGGGATGGTCCCCGTGCGCCGCGGGGTCTGGGTCGCGCCCGTGCTGTCGGTGGCACGGACGGTGAGGGTGTGGGTCCCGGGGGTCGCCGGCCAGGGCCAGGACCACTGCCGCCAGGTGTCGGTGGTGTCCTGCGCGGCGAGGCGGGCGGTGTGCCAGGGGCCGTCGTCGACGCGGACCTCGACCTTCCCGATACCGCGGTGCTGGGCCCAGGCGACGCCGGCCACCATGACCGTGCCGGCCTTCGGGCGGGCGAACGGCTTGGGGGTGTCGATCCGCGACTCCGTCTTGACCGGGGCCCTCTTCGCCCAGCCCCGCTGGACCCAGTAGGGGTCGTAGGCGTCGAAGGTGGTCAGCTCGATCTCCTGGAGCCACTTGCAGGCGGAGACGAAGCCGTACAGGCCGGGCACGACCATCCGCACGGGGAAGCCGTGCGCGAACGGCAGCGGTTCGCCGTTCATACCGAGGGCGAGCAGGGCGTCCCGGCCGTCCATGACGTCTTGGACGGGCGTGCCGAGCGTCATGCCGTCCACCGAGCGCGCGACGAGCTGGTCGGCCGCGCCGCCACGCGAGGGCGGGCGCACCCCGCACTCCTTGAGCAGGTCGGCCAGGCGGACGCCGATCCAGCGGGCGTTGCCGACGTACGGGCCGCCGACCTCGTTCGAGACGCAGGTCAGCGTGATGTCCCGCTGGACCAGGTCCCGGCCGAGCAGGTCCTCGAAGGTGTAGGTGCGCTCGCGGGCGACGCCCTTGCCGTGGATCCGCAGCCGCCAGGTCGTGGTGTCGACCTTCGGCACGACCAGGGCGGTGTCCACCCGGTAGAAGTCCTTGTTCGGGGTGGTGAAGGGGCTGATGCCGGGGATGTTCAGCCGGGCGCCCTTCGGGACGGGGCGCGCGGGCGACGCGGGGGCCGGCAGCACGATCTGGTTCCGGGAGGCGGCGGCACCGCTGCCGCGCCGCGCGTTCAGCGTCCGGCCGGCCAGCCCGGCGCCGGTGGAGGCGGCCGCCACGGCCAACGCCACGCCGATGAAACCACGCCGGTCCCAGCCGGGTTCCCTCGCCGGGCCACCGACGCCAAGGCTCTCCGTGAGCGACCTGGGGTCCCCTCCCGGCCGGGAGTCCGGCGCGGCGTCCTTGTGTACGGCACCGGGTGTGGCACCGGTCGCGGAGTCCTCCGGCACCGGTGCCGCTGCCGCTGTGGTGTCGGGTGTGGGGTTCTCGCGTGCGGGTGCCGGTGTGGTGTCGGGTGTGGGGTTCTCCCGTACGGGTGCCGGTGCGGTATCGGGTGCGGCGTTCGCCGGGCGGCTCCGTAGCCGGCCCGCCACCGCGTACAGGGCGAGCGCGCCCGCGCACGCCCCCACCAGGGACGGCAGGGCGTCGGCGGCGCCGGTCGAGTCCGGGCGGGTCAGCGCGGCCCACGCGCCCACAGCCCCGGAGACCAGCACGCCCGCCGAACCGGCCGTACGCCGGTGCAGCGCGACGATGCCCAGGGCGAGCGCGATGACGCCGAGCACGACCACGATGCCGAGCTGCAGGACGAGTTTGTCGTTCGTGCCGAAGTGCCGGATCGCCCAGTCCTTCAGCGACGCGGGCGTGCGGTCGATGGCCGCCGACCCGACGGCGACGACCGGCGACGCCTGCGGCCGGACCGCCATGGAGACCAGCTCCGCGACGGCCAGGGCGGCGTACCCGGCGAGCAGACCGCTGATCGCGGCCAGCACATGGCGGGCGACGCCGGCGGGGTTGCGCTTCTTCGTCCTCACGCCGGTAATCCGGCTCCGGCCGGGTGCCGGATTGGTCGGTCACCGGATCGGATTCACCTTCCGTTTCGCACCAATCCGCGGCCCGCCCGGCTACGGATCACCTGCGGGTATATCCCCAAGCTGGAGCTGATCTGCCCGGGAGTCGGCGCTGCGCGCCAGCTCCTGACTGTTCGTCACCACACTCACCCCCTCCAGCGAAGAGACGGACAAGCGAGGGCCACCCGACCGAGCCACCAGCCGCACCGGGGCGGCCTGGAGCAGGCAGACAGGCGCCAGCGCCCCGCCAGGGGCGCGGGGAACTGCGCGACCAACCACAACGTCGGGTCAGGCGGATATGGCGCCCTGGGGGCAGTGCCTCGTCAGGGGCGCGGGGAACTGCGCGACCAACCACAGCGCCGGGCGTGAGCCGCCCCGGCGCCCGAGCCGCACCATCGGCTCGCTCGGGCACCGGGCCACCGGCCCCAGGGAGTCGGCCCCCGCGGCTCACGCCGCGAACCGCATCGCCGCGACCGGCGTCGACGTCGGCCGCGAGGAACCCCCCGCCGGTTCCACCGTGACGCCCACCCCCCGTGCCCCGTTCACCGCGCCGCTCATCAGCACCGCCTGGGTGGCCCGGCCCGGGCTCAGCAGGCCGGCCGGCCGCATCGTGCCGTGGTCGTCGAACCACAGTTCGTACACCTTGCCCTGCGGCGGAGTCGCCAGCCCGGCGTCGACGAAGACCGCGCGGTCCCGGTCGCGGGACACCACCACCGTGGCGGTGCCCCCGCCGGCCAGCCGCGCCGTAGTGGTGTGCGCGTCCGGCGCGGCCAGCACGGCGGCGATCTCGTCCGAGCGGTGCTCGGCCCGCGCGGCCCGCTGGCGGGCCTGGTCGGCCTGCTCGTGCTGCCACACCGTCGCGCCGCCGAGCCCCGCCGCGGCGGCCAGACACGCGGCCAGGGCCCACCGGGTCAGCCGGGTTCCGCGCCGGACGGCGGCCGGGGCCCGCGCGCCGGTGTGGCGCGGCGGCTCCTGCCGTACCGACTCGATCCGGCGCAGCACGTCCTCCCGCAGGCCGGTGCGGGGCGGGACGGCCGCGGCGAGGCCGAGCCGGCCGGCGGTCGCCGACAGCTCCCGCACCTCGGTCGCGCACGCCTCGCAGGACGCCATGTGCCGTTCGAACGCCGAGCGTTCCTCCGCGCTCAGCGCGTGCAGCGCGTAGGCGCCGGTCAGGGTGTGCAGGTCGGCGGCGGTCACGCGGTCACCCCCAGGCAGTCGCGCAGCCGGATCAGCCCGTCGCGCAGCCGTGTCTTCACCGTGCCCAGCGGCAGCGCCAGCAGCTCGGCCACCTCACGGTAGGTCAGGCCCCGGTAGTAGGCGAGGGTCACCGCCTGCCGCTGCAACTCGGTCAGCGTGCGCAGGCAGCGCCGTACCTGCTCCCGCTCCAGCCGGGTCTCCACCTCCTCCGTGACCTCGTCGTACTCGGGCACTCGGTCCAGCAGGGCCGCCTTCTCCTCGCGGGCCGCCGACGCCTCCACCGAGCGGACCCGGTCCACCGCGCGCCGGTGGGAGAGGGTGAGGATCCAGTTGATCGCGCTGCCCCGGTCGGGCCGGTAGTTGGCGGCCGTGCGCCACACCTCCACCAGCACCTCCTGTGTCACCTCCTCCGACTGCGCCCGGTCCCGCAGCACCGCGCGCACCACGCCGTGGACCGGTGCGGCGACCGCGTCGTACACGGCCGCGAACGCCTTGCGGTCGCCCCGGGCGACATCGCCGATCAACTCCTCCAGATCGGGCCCCGCGGCGGGGTTTCTGCCGATGTGGACGACTTCTTTCACGGGACTCCTCCGGGACGCGGACCGACACGGCCCGACACGGCCCGACACGGCCCGACGCGGACCGACACGGCCCGACGTGGAGCTACGAGGACCGACGCGGGACCGACACGGGAACGACACGGGACGTGGGAAAGGCATGCATACATGGATCGCACGGGTAATCCGAGGCTGCCGCCCGCCCGGATTGGCCGCATCCGCGACCCACCGAGGATCCCCGGATACGGCCGGACGGCCCGGACGGCCGGACAATGCCGGGTTCCGCGGGGCAGGGGCGAGAAGGTGGGGCCATGACCGTCTCCGTCGTCCTGTTCACCTCCGACCTGCGGCTGCACGACCATCCGCCGCTGCGCGCCGCCCTGGCCCGCGCCGACGCGGTCGTCCCGCTGTTCGTCCGGGACCCCGCCGTGGCGGGGGCCGGCTTCGCGGCGCCCAACCGGAGCGCGTTCCTCGCCGACTGCCTCACCGACCTCGACGCCTCGCTGCGCGAACGCGGCGGCCGGCTCGTCGTGCGCACGGGCGACACGGTCGAGGAGGTCTGCCGGGTGGCGGCGGAGGCCGGCGCCGGGGAGGTGCACGTGAGCGCCGGGCACAGCCGCTTCGCCGCCCGCCGCGAGGACCGGCTGCGCCGCGCGCTGGAGGCGGACGGCCGTCGCCTGCACGTGTACGACGCCGTCACCGTGGCCGTGCCCCCGGGCGAGGTGACCCCGGCCGGCTCCGACCACTTCGCGGTCTTCACGCCGTACCACCGCAAGTGGGTGCGGCAGCCGCTGCGAGCGGCCGTCGCCGCACCCCGCCGGGTGCCCGTGCCCGGGGACGTGCCGGGAGAAGAACTGCCCGGCCGCGCCGATGTCACCGGCGTCTCGCCCGCGCTGCCGGCCGGCGGCGAGCGCGAGGGGCGCAAGCGGGTGACCGGGTACTGGCGGCGTGGCCTGGACGCCTACGACGACACGCGCGACGACATGGCCGGCGACACCACCTCCCGGCTCTCCGCGCACCTGCACTTCGGCACCCTGTCCCCGGTGGAGCTGGTGCACCGCGCCAGGAGCCACGGCGGGCCGGGCGCGGCGGCCTTCGAACGGCAGCTCGCCTGGCGGGACTTCCACCGCCAGGTCCTCGCCGCCCGTCCCGCCTCCGCCCACGCCGACTACCGCACCCGGCACGACCACTGGCGCACGGAACGCACCGCCGGGGCCGACATCGAGGCATGGCGGGAGGGCCGTACCGGATACCCGGTGATCGACGCGGCGATGCGGCAGCTGCGCCACGAGGGTTGGATGCACAACCGGGCCCGGCTGCTCACCGCGAGCTTCCTCGCCAAGACCCTCTACGTCGACTGGCGGATCGGCGCCGCGCACTTCCTGCACTGGCTGGTCGACGGGGATGTGGCCAACAACCAGCTCAACTGGCAGTGGGTGGCCGGCACCGGCACCGACACCCGCCCCAACCGGGTCCTCAACCCCGTCACCCAGGGCAAGCGGTACGACCCCGAGGGCCGGTACGTGCGCCGCTGGGTGCCCGAACTCGACGGCGTGGACGGCAGGGCCGTGCACGAACCCTGGAAACTGACCGGTCCGGCGCGGGCCGCCCTGGATTACCCTGAGCCGGTCGTGGACCTGGCGGAGGGGCTGGACCGCTTCCGCCGGGCGCGCGGCCGGGCGGGATGAGCGACCGCGCGCGGTAACGGCCCCCCGGTACGACCGGAGGGGGACCGGCCAAGCCGGGCGACGCGCGGCTACGGATTCCCCACGGCGGCGGACGGTCGGAGCAGCGGGGAGCGGGGCGGATGACGACGCGGACATCGGTCAGCGGGACGGCACTGGTCGTACGGCACGCGCCGGAACGGCCCGGAGCCGCCGTTCTCACCCTGCACGGGGGCAGGCCGCAGGACGACACCGTCTGCCGGCCCTGGCATCTGGCCGCGCTGCGGATGCGGCCCGTGCTGCGCGCGGTGGCCACCGGGCTGCCGTTGCACCACGTCCTGCTGGGCGAGGTCCGCTACCGGCACCGCGGCTGGAACGACGGCGCCGCCGCCGACGACGTCCGGCGCGCCCTGGACGAGCTGGACGCCCGCTACGGTCCGGTGCCCGTCGTCCTGGTGGGGCACTCGATGGGCGGCCGGGCCGCGGTCGCCGTGGCCGGGCACCCGGCCGTGCGCGGGGTGCTGGCCCTCGCCCCCTGGCTGCCGCCCGGCGAACCGGCCGCGCAGCTGGACGGCCGGCGGCTGCTCGTGTTCCACGGCGACGCCGACCGGGTCACCAGCTCCGCCGACGCCGCCCACTTCGTACGGCGGGCCCGCGCGGCCGGGGCCCGCGCCGGGATGGTGCTGATCGGCGGCGGCGACCACGCCATGCTCCGCCGCCTCCCGACCTGGCACGACCTCGCCGCCTCGGCCGTCACCGACCTCCTCCGCGCCCACCCCTCCACCACCGGCCTCCTGCAGACCACCACCGCCCCAGGCGCCCCCGGCCTCCTCCACCGCTGACCCCACGACACCGCGCGCGCCCGGACCGACGGCACCCCTGCCGACCGCCCAGAACCAGCCCGGCGCCGAACGCGCCCGGGTGCGGGCCCGCCGTACCGTGCTATCGCGCGCGCCACCGCTGACCGCAGCGGCCCCGAGCCCCGGCCCGCAGCACCCTGGGCCCGCTGCGTCCCTGAGCCCGCGCCCGCGCGCCCCGCGCGCCCCCGGCGTGCCGCAGCCGCACCGCGCCCCCGTCCCGCCGAGCCCGGCCCCCGATACCCCGTCGCGGGCGTGCGGGTGGGCCTCCGGCACGCCACACTGGGTGCTGTCGAGGCCAGGAGGGGAGGACGAGGTGGGAAGGACACGGGCTTGAGCGCTGAGGAGCGCGGGCCGGTGGCGCCGCTCGGCGGGGTGTCCCACCGGCTGCGGAGTGCCATGGACCGGCGTGTGCTGGGCACCCTGCCCCGGCGGCTGCGCGGCGTGGTGTCCCCGGTCGTCCCCCGGCGGACCGCCCGCGCCCGGCTGGCCTGGCTGAACGAGGCGTCCACCAGCATCGGCACCACGCTGGACCTGCGCCGCACCGCGCAGGAGGTCACCGACTTCTGCGTGCCCTGGCTGGCCGACGCGGCCGCCGTCGACCTGCTGGAGTCGGTGCTGCTCGGCGAGGACGGGGCGCACGGCACCGCCGGCACCGCGCCGGCCATGCGCGCGATGGCCGTGTCGTGCGTCGCCGAGCTGTGCGACCTGGAACCCGATCCGGTGGGCGAGCCCTCCACCTTCGAGCACAACAAGCTGGTCTACAGCGTCTGCGTGAGCGAGCGCAGGGCGGCCGTCGTGAACCGTATGCGGCGGCCGGACTTCGAGCGGGTCGCCCCGACGTCCAGCGCGGCCGAGCAGATGCGCAAGGCCGGCGTGCACAGCTACCTCGCCGTCCCGCTGGTCGCCCGCGGGGTGCTGCTCGGCATCGCCGACTTCCTGCGCTGCGGCGCCAGCCCGCCCTTCGGCCGTGCCGACGTGGAACTCGCCACCCAGCTCGCCTCCAAGGCCGCCGTCTCCGTGGACAACGCCCGCCTCTACGGCCGCGAGCGCGAACACGTCGTGTCGTTGCAGCGCACCCTGCTGCCCCGCGCCATCCCCAGCACCGCCGGCCTGCACGTCACCGGCTGCTACGCCCCGGCCGACGACCCGCACGGCGTCGGCGGCGACTGGTTCGACGTGGTCGCGCTGCCCGGCGGGCGCACCGCGCTCGTGGTCGGCGACGTGATGGGGCACGGGCTGCCCGCCGCCGCGACCATGGGGCGCCTGCGGACCGTGGCCCGTGCGCTGCTCAGCCTCGACATCGCGCCCGAGCGGGTGCTGGCCCGCCTCGACCTGGCCGCCCGCGACCTGGAGGACGACCAGGTCGCCACCTGTCTGTGCGCCGTCTACGACCCGGCGACCGCCACCTACACCCTGGCCAGCGCCGGCCATCCGCCGCCCCTGCTGGTCCCGGAGCCCGGCAGCGCACAGTACGCGCCGGTGCCGGCCGGGGCCCCGCTCGGCGCCGGCGTCATCCCGTACGACGCGGCCTGCCTGACCGTCCCGGCCCGCGGACGGCTCGTCCTCTACAGCGACGGGCTGGTGAAGACCCGCCGCAGCGGAGAGGACATCGACGAGCAGCTGGAGGGGCTGCGGGCCGCCGCCGCCGGGCTCTCCGGCGAGGACCTGGACGGCTGCCGGCTGACCCGGACCGTGCCGAACACCGGCAACCGCTACGACGAGTCCGTGCTGCTGGTCGCCGCGGGCCGGCCCGAGCCGCTCGGCGGCGACATGCGGGTCTGGCGGCTGCCCCCGGACGGCACCGCCGCCGGCACCGCCCGCCGCCTGGTCACCGAACAGCTCCGCCACTGGGAGCTGGAGGAACTGGCGGACGTCAGCGAGCTGGTCGTCAGCGAGCTCATCGGCAACGCGCTGCGGCACGGCGGCGCCCCCGGCGAACTGCGCATGCTGCGGCACGACCGGCTGATGCTGGAGGTCTCCGACCGCGGCCCGGACCTGCCGCAGATCCAGCACGCCACCGAGTCCGACGAGGGCGGCCGGGGCCTGCAGCTGATCAACATGCTGTGCCGGCGCTGGGGTTCGTGCCGCATCCCCGAGGGCAAGGTGGTCTGGGTCGAACAGGACCTCCCGAACGGCCGCGGCGCGACATGAGCAGGCCCGGCGCCCGGGGCGCGACATGAGCCGGCCCGGCGCCCGCGGCGCGACATGAGCCGGCCCGCCGCCCAAGGCGCCCGGCCGCCCTACTTCAGCTGCCCCGCCGCCCAGGCCGCCCACTCCCGGCGCATCTCGTGGAAGCGCAGGCCGTACTCCAGGGCGATGCGGCCGTGGACCGAGAGGTCGTCGTCGTCCCAGTCGATGGAGTCGGCGAGGGCGCGCAGCTCGTCGTACGCCTCGGCGGACTGCCCGGCCAGGTCGGCGAGGTAGGCGCGGCCCTGTTCGGGTTCGAGGACGCCGAGGAAGAACACGCGCAGCAGCACGTCGCTGCGGGTGGTCCGCTGGGGCTTGGTCTCGGTCAGCCAGTGCCGCAGTTCGGTGAGGCCCTCCTCGGTGAGGGCGTACTCCTTGCGGCCGCGCGGGCCCTCGGCGGCGACCGTGATCAGGCCGGTGCCCGCCAGTTTCGTCAGCTCGGTGTAGATCTGGCTCTGGGTCGCCGGCCAGACGTTCGCCAACGAGGTGTCGAAGCGTTTCAGCAGGTCGTAGCCGCTCGCGGGGCGCTCCGAGAGCAGGCCGAGGAGTGCGTGTCTCAGGCTCATGCCCCCACCCTACATTCCACTCTTGACATGTCGCTAGAGGACCTTCTAGTTTTGACATGTCGGGAGAGGAATCCCGCACCGGAATGGGAGAGATCAATGTCGTACCTGCGCACGTTTCTGCCGTGGATCGTCTTCGCCGTGTTCCCCTCGGGCAGCTGGCAGTGGGGCGCCCTGGCCGCGCTGCTCGTCGCCGTCGCGATCATCGCCCAGCAGCGCCGGACCGGAACCGGGTTCGACGCGCTGATCATCGAGTGCGGTTCGGCGGTCTTCTTCGCCGCCCTCACCGTCATCGCCTTCGCCGACCCGCACTCCGGCGTCCACGACTACTCCGCGGCCCTCTCCTCCGGCGTCCTCGCCGTCATCGCCGGTGTCTCGCTCGCCATCGGCAAGCCGTTCACCCTGGGCATCGCCAAGCGCACCACCCCGCGCGAGGTGTGGGGACTGAAGCCGTTCATCCGGACCAACGTGGTCATCACCGCCGTATGGACCCTGGCGTTCGCCGTCACCGCGGTCGTCCTCGCCCTGGTCGCGCACGCCGGGCACCCGCACTCCTCCACCGCCACGATCGTGCAGATCGCCGGCTTCGTCGTCCCGATGGTCTTCACCGTCCGCTACATCGCCTACGTCCAGGCCAAGGCCGGGCAGGTGGCCCGATGACCGCCCCCACCCCCCGCCATCTCGCCGGTAACTACGCCCCGGTCACCGAGGAACTCACCGCCCACGACCTGCCGGTGACCGGCACGCTCCCGCCCGAGCTGAACGGCTGGTACGTGCGCAACGGCCCCAACCCGGCCGACGCCGCCTCCGGACACTGGTTCTTCGGCGACGGGATGGTCCACGGCTTAAGGATCGAGGACGGCCGCGCGGCCTCGTACCGCAACCGGTGGGTGCGCACCAGCACCCTCACCGACGGGGCGCGGATGTACGACGACCAGGGGCGGCGCGACCTCACCGCGGGCCCGGCCAACACCCACGTCGTCCGGCACGCCGGCCACACCCTCGCCCTCGTCGAGACGGCCCTGCCCTACGAACTGACCCCCGAGCTGGACACGAAGGGCGTCTACGACTTCGGCGGCCGGCTGCACACCGCCATGACCGCCCACCCCAAGACCTGCCCGGCCACCGGCGAACTGCACTTCTTCGGCTACGGCGTCCTGGAGCCCACGCACCTCACCTACCACCGCGCCGACGCGAACGGCGAGTTGGCGGTCAGCCGGCCCATCGAGGTGCCCGGCGCGACCATGCTGCACGACTTCTGCCTCACCGCCGAGCACATCGTCTTCCTCGACCTGCCCGTCGTCTTCGACCTCGACCTCGCGATGGCCGGCGGCACCATGCCCTACTGCTGGGACGACGGCTACGGCGCCCGGCTGGGCGTGCTGCGCCGCGACGACCCCTACGGCGAGGTCCGCTGGTTCCCCGTCGACCCCTGCTACGTCTTCCACTCGCTGAACGCCTACGACGCCCCCGACGGCGGCATCGTGCTCCACGTCATGCGGTACGACGAGATCTGGCGGCGCACCGAACAGGGCCTCACGCCCCCCAAGGACGCCGTGCTGTGGAAGTGGACCGTCGACCCGGCGCGCGGCACCGTCCGCGAGGAGCAGGTCGACGACCGGCCCGGCGAGTTCCCCCGCGTCGACGACCGGCTCACCGGCCTCGCCGCCGCCCACGGCCACATCACCTGCGACAGCACCCTCGTCCGCTACGACCTGGCCACCGGCGCGGCCACCACCCACGACTTCGGGCCCGACCGCACCCCCGGCGAGGCCGCCTTCGCCCCCGCCGACGCCACACCCGGCGGCCCCGGCTACCTGATGACGTACGTGTACGACGCCGCCACCGACCGCAGTGACCTCGTCGTGCTGGACGCCGGCGACCTCGCCGCCGGCCCTGTCGCCACGGTGCACCTGCCGGCCCGCGTGCCGTTCGGCTTCCACGGCAACTGGCTGCCGGACTGAGGCCCGGCCCGGCCCCCGCCCGGCACAACCGCCGAGCCCCGCATGTCCGGATGGTGCGTGCAAGCGCCCCTTTAGGCGGCCGTCGCAAGATCCAGGGCGACATGGGTTACGCGACCATGCGGGACCATGCGGGACATGCGAGGGGGATGCAGTTGTCACGCTTCGCCACTTTCACCGACCTCGTCCGGACCCGGTGCGCCGAGTTCGCGGGCGATGACGTACACATCCAACTCCGCGACACCGCGGCCGGACCGGCCGCCGAGCGGCTGACCTACGGGGAACTGGACCGCGCCGGGCGCCGGATCGCCCGCGCGCTGCGCGCGCACGGCATGACCGGCCGGCCCGTGCTGCTGATGTACCCGGGGAGCCTTGAGTTCCTCAAGGCGTTCACCGGCTGCCTGTACAGCGGTGCCGTGGCCGTGCCCGCGCCGCTGCCCGAGGGCAACACCAAGGGACGCCTCGGGCGCAGCTCGGCGATGCTGCGGGACTGCGGTGCGCGGGTCGTGCTCACCGACCGGGCCAGCGCGCCGGACGTCGCCCTGTGGCTGGCGACCGAGGGCTGCGCCGACGACGTGGTGTGCGTCGCGAGCGACGCCCTGCCCGACGCCGACGAGGCCTGGGAGCCGCCCGCCACCGGCCCGGACGACCTGGCGTTCCTGCAGTACACCTCCGGCTCGGTGTCCGAGCCGCGCGGCGTGATGGTCACCCACCGCAACCTGCTCGCCAACCAGGCCGCCCTGCAACGGGTGCTGGACACCACGCCTGCCGACCGGTTCGGCGGCTGGCTGCCGCTCTACCACGACATGGGGCTCATCGCGCACCTGCTGCACCCGCTCTGGTTGGGCAGCGCCTCGGTGATGATGTCGCCGACCGCGTTCATCAAGCGCCCCGTGCGCTGGCTGCAGGCCATCGACGAGTACGGCGTCACCATCGGCGGCGGCCCCAACTTCTGCTACGACCTCGCCCTGCGCCGGGTCACGGACGCGGCGCTCGCGCGGCTGGACCTGTCCCGCTGGCGCCTCGCCCTCAACGGGGCCGAGCCGGTGCGCGCCGACACCCTCGACGCGTTCGCCCGCCGCTTCGCCGCCGCCGGCCTCGCCGCCGAGGCGATGTACCCGTGCTACGGGCTCGCCGAGGCCACCCTCGTCGTCTCCGGCGGCGTGCGCGGAGAGGCCTTCCGGCGCCGGGACGCGGACGCGGCCGCCCTCGCCCGGGACGTCGTCGCCCCCGCCGAAGCGGGCCGCGAGTCCCGCACCCTGGTCTCCAGCGGCCGCGTCACCGACTTCGACGTCCGCATCGTCGACCCCGTCGGCTACCGTGAACTGCCCGAGGGCGCCGTGGGGGAGATCTGGCTGCGCGGGGACAGTGTCGCCGCCGGGTACTACGGCAAGCCCGAGGAGACCGAGGCCACCTTCCAGGGCGTGCTGGACACCGGCGAGGACGGCTTCCTGCGCACCGGCGACCTCGGCGTCCTCGACGACGGGCAGCTGTACGTCACCGGGCGGCTGAAGGAAGTCGTCATCCTCAACGGGCGGAACGTCTACCCGCAGGACGTCGAGTACGCCGTGAAGGCCCTGCACCCCGCGCTCGCGGCGGGCAGCGGCGCCGCGTTCTCCGTCGAGGCCGGCCGCGAACAGCTCGTCCTCGTCCAGGAGGTGCGGGGCGAGCAGCTCGACGGACCCCGGCTGCGCGAACTCGCCCAGCGCATCCAGGAGCTGATCGGCAAGGAGTTCCACGTGCCCGCCGGGAACGTGCTCCTCGTCCGCCCCGGCACCGTCCGCCGCACCACCAGCGGAAAGGTCCAGCGCACCCTCATGCGGCGCGAGTTCCTCGCCGGCGAGGTGCACGGCGAGTACGAGGTGTTCGACCCGGCCGTCCGCGCGCTCGCCCGCGCCGGGGACGTCCTGCTCGGGGAGGGGCTGCTGCAGTCCACCGCCGGCGGTGGCGCATGGTGACCCTGACCGCCGCGCCCGTGCGCGAGGCCGAGGCGCAGCGCCGGGTGGCCGCCGTGGAGGACCTCCTCGGCGACCCCGGCGACCCGGCCAACCCGTGCGGCTACGCGGCCCTGCTGGACGCCGACCGGGACGCCGTGCGCAGCGTCCCCGGCGAGGACGCCCTCGACCGGGCCGGCATGCACCGCGAGTACGTGCCCGTCGAACTCGGCGGCCGGCTCACCTCCATGGACACCCTGGTCCGCGTCATGCGCCCGGTCTTCCGGCGGGACGTGGGCCTCGGCATGGGGTACGGCGCGATGTCCTTCATGGCCGCCGCCGACGTGTGGATGGCCGGCACCGAGGACCAGCAGACCGCCCTCGCCCGGCAGTTGCTGCGCGGCTCCCGCGCGGCCATCGCCCAGCTGGAGACCGCCCACAGCAACGACTACGTCCGCAGCCAGGTCTCCGCCCGGCCCGCGCCCGGCGGCGGGCTGCTGCTCAGCGGCCGCAAGCCCGTCATCAACAACCTCGACCGCGCGGACGCCCTGGTGCTGTTCGCCCGCACCGACCCCGCCCCCGGCCGGCGCAGCCACACCGCCGTCCTCCTGGACCCCACCCGGTTCCCGGAGGGCCGGGCCGAACTCCTGCGCCGGCACACCTCGCTGGGGCTGCGCGGCTGCGTCTTCGGCGGGGTCGACTTCGACGACTGCCCCGTCCCCGCCGACGCCCTGCTCGGGCCCGTCGGCGACGGCGTGCCGATCGCACAGCGCTCCTTCCAGATCACCCGCACCGTCATCTCCTCGATGGTGCTCGCCGCCGTCGACACCAGCCTGCGCACCGCCGTCGCCTTCGACCACGAACACCGCGGCGGCGGCTGGTCCACCGGCGGCTCCGACTCCCAGCGCACCGCCGCCACCATCACCGGCGCCTTCGTCAACCTGCTGCTCTACGACGCCCTCGCCACCGTCGCCACCCGGGCCATCCACGTCCTGCCGGAGCAGACCAGCGTCTACTCGGCCGCCGTGAAGTACCTGCTGCCGCGCATGCTGACCGAGACCATGTACGACCTGTCGATCGTCCTCGGCGCCGGCCTCTACACCCGCGAGGGCACCCTCGGCATCTTCCAGAAGCACCTGCGGGACGTGCCCATGGTCACCCTCGGGCACGCCGGGACCGTCGCCTGCCAGGGCACGATCATCCCCCAGCTGCCGCGCCTGGCCCGCCGCTCCTGGTTCGTCGAGGACGAGGCGCCCGCCGCACTGTTCCGGCCGCGCGACCCGCTGCCCCCGTTCGACCCGGACCGGCTGGCGCTCGCCTGCGGGCGGGACAGCCTCAGCGCCACCCTGCTCGCGGTGGCCGCCGAGACACCGGGGACCGGCGCCGTCGAACGGGCCCTGCGCGACCTGGCGCTGACCCTGGTCGACGAGTTCCGCGACCTGCGCGCCCGCGTCCTCGCCCTCGGCCCCGAACCCGGCGCCGCCCCGTTCCCGCTCATGGACCGCTACGCCCATCTGCTCGCCGCCGCCGCGGTGCTCGGCGTGTGGCGGCACAACCAGGACGGCTCCGATCCGTTCCTCGCCGACCCGGCCTGGGCGGCGGCCGCCCTGCACCGCCTGGCCCGCCGCCTCGGCGCCCCGGCGCCCGACCTGCCGGCCGAGTGCGAGCTGCGGGTCCGCCACGAAGTGCAGCTGCGCTTCAGCGACCGCCGCTCCTACGACCTCTACGACACCCCGCTGCCGGGATGAGCGCGCCCCAAGAAGGCATCCCGGACCGGCGAATCCCAGCGAAAGGCGTTCGGCCATGAACGTACCGACCCACCCGCAGTCCCTCTACACCCCCGACTCCGCCGTGCCGCGCGGCTGGCTCCTCGACCGGGTCGCGCTCTACCTGGGCCGGGACGCGGAGACCATCGACCCGACCGTGCCGCTGGCCGAGTACGGCATGGACTCGGTGTGCGCGCTGAGCCTGTGCGGCGACCTGGAGGACGAGTTCGGCCTGATGGTCGAGCCGACCCTGCTGTGGGACCACCCCACCGTGCAGGCCCTTCTCGCGTTCCTCGCCGTCCAGGCCCCCGCGCCCGGCGCGAACGGGGAGCGGTGATGACGGACGGGCCGGACCGGCGGAGAGCGGCGATGACGGACGGGCCCGCTTACGGCGACGGCGTCGCGATCGTCGGGATCGACTGCGCCTTCCCGCTCGCGCGGGACACCGACGCCTACTGGGAACTGCTGCTGCGCGGCGGCGACGCGATCGGTGAGGTGCCCCCGGAGCGCTGGGACCCGGCCGCGTTCCCGGCCGCCGACGGCGCCGCCCGCGCCGGGCTCGACCGCGGCGGATTCCTGGACGGCGCCGACGTGTTCGACAACGAGTTCTTCTCCGTGCCGCCCCGCGAGGCCGCCGCCATGGACCCCCAGCAGCGGCTGCTGCTGCACTGCGCCTGGCGGGCCGTGGAGGACTCCGGCGTGGCCCCCGGCGCGCTGGCGGGCAGCGGCACCGGCGTCTACGTCGGCGTCATGGGCGGCGAGTGGGGCCGGCTGCACCTCGGCGACTACGACAGGGTCACCCCCCAGCTCGGCGCCGGCAGCAGCGCCGGCATGACCGCCAACCGGATCTCCTACCAACTGGGCTTCACCGGGCCCAGCATGGCCGTCGACACCGCCTGCTCCTCCTCGCTGGTCGCCGTGCACCTCGGCGTCGGCGCACTGCTGTCGGGGGAGTGCGACACCGTCCTCGCGGGCGGGGTCAACCTCGTGATGTCACCCGCGCTCGGGCTGGTCTACCACCAGCTGGGGCTGGCCGCGGCCGACGGGCGCTGCAAGCCGTTCAGCCTGCACGCCGACGGCATCGGGCGCAGCGAGGGCGTCGGCCTGGTCGTGCTGCGCCGGCTCGCCGACGCCGTCGCCGACGGGCAGCGGGTCTACGCCGTGATCCGGGGCACCGCCGTCAACCAGGACGGCCGCAGCAACGGCATCACCGCGCCCAACCGCTGGTCGCAGGAGCAGGTCGTGGCCACCGCCTGCAAACGCGCCCGGGTGGAGCCGCGCGAGGTGGCGTTCGTCGAGGCGCACGGCACCGGCACCGCGCTCGGCGACACCATCGAATGCGCCGCGCTGGGCAGTCTGCACGCGGAGGGCCGCGACGAACCCCTGGCGATCGGCTCGGTCAAGGGCAACCTCGGGCACACCGAGGGCGCGGCCGGGATCGCCGGGCTGATCAAGGTCGCCCTCGCGCTGCACCACCGGATCGTGCCCGCCAGCCGCTTCGCCGACCGCGAGAACCCGCAGCTCCGGCTCTCCCAGCGGGGCCTCAGGCTGCTGAAGTCGCCGCTCAGGCTGCCGCCGGCCCCGGTCGTGGCCGGGCTGTCCAGCTTCGGGATGGGCGGCACCAACGCGCACGCCGTCCTCGGCTCCGCGCCCCGGCCGGCCCCGCGCACGACGGCCCGCCGGGCCCGGCCCGGCGCCGGCGTGTTCACGCTCACCGCCGACACCCCGGCCGCCCTGATCCGCAACCTCACCGAGCAGGCGGACGCCGTCGCCCGCCGCCCGCGCACCTCCGCCGCCGCGCTGTGCCGGCAGAGCAACCGGGTCAAGACCGGTCTGCCGTACCGTTTCTCCACAGCCGCCCGGGACACCGAGGAGCTGGCGGCGGCGCTGCGCGAGGCGGCCCGGGGCGGGCTGCCCGAACAGGTCGCGCACCGCCCCTGGAGTCTGCCCACGGTGGCCTTCCTGTTCTCCGGGCAGGGCGCCCAGTATCCCGGCATGACCGCCGCGCTCCACCAGGACTCCCACACCTACCGGCAGGCTCTCGACGCGGCCGACGCGGCCCTGCGGCCGTACACCGACACCTCGGTGCGCGACCGGCTCCTGTCCGCCGGCTCCGGCGACGACGACGCCGTGGCCGGGGAGCTCACCCAGCCCGCCCTGTTCGCCGTCGAGTACGCCCTCGCCGCCACCCTGACCGCGCTCGGCATCCGGCCGGCCGCCGTCCTCGGGCACAGCGTCGGCGAGTTCGCGGCGGCCGTCACCGCCGGCGTGCTCACCCTGGACGAGGCCGCGCACCTGGTCGCCACCCGCGGCCGGCTCATGCACGCCCTGCCCGCCGGTGGCGCCATGCTCTCCGTACAGGCCGGCCCCGACGCCGTACGGCAGCTGCTCGCCGAGGAACCCGACGCGCACCTCGCCGCCCTCAACGGACCCCGCGACACCGTGCTGTCCGGCACCGCCGAGGCCCTCGCCCGGATCGCCGAGACCCTGCGCGAGGCCCAGATACGCGTCCGCGACCTCCAGGCGCCGCTCGCCTTCCACTCCCCGATGGTCCGCCCGGCCCTGGACCGGCTCCGCTCGGCCGCCGCCGGCACCGAGCCGAAGCCGCCCGAGATCCCCGTCTTCTCCACCCGCTACGGCCGGCTCCTCGACCCGGCCGAGCGCATGGACGCCGCGTACTGGGCCGACCAGGCCGAGTCCCCGGTGCTGTTCGCGGACGCGCTCGCCGACCTGGAGACCGTCTGCGCGCCCACCCATCTGATCGAGATCGGCCCGCGCCCGCAGCTGCTGCCGCTGGCCGGCCGCGCCGGACTCGGGCCGGGCGTGGAGTTCCTGCACCCGGCCCCGGGCCCGGAGGCCGGCGCCACCGACCTCGCCGAGCTGGTCGCCCGGCTGTACCGCGCCGGACTCGACCCCGACTGGGAGCGGCTGTACGACCCCGACAGCACCGCCGGCTCCCCCGAGAAACTGCGCGGCTACTCCTTCTCCACCGCCCACCGCTACTGGACGGCGCCGGCCCGGCCCGACGCCGAGCCGGCCGAGCGGCCCCGGCCCACCGCCACCCAGCCCCGGCCGGCGTCCGCCGCGCCCCGGGCGAGCGACCCGGTGTCCAGGGACCGCGATCCGGTGCTGGCCGCCGTCGTCGACGCCGTCGCGGAGGTGGGGTCGTACCCGCTGGAACAGGTCGTGGCCACCGCCCGCTTCTACGAGGACCTCGGCTTCGACTCCGTGATGATCATGCAGCTGAAGGACCGCATCGAGGCCCGGCTGCCGCACCTCGGCGAGGTCTCCGTGCAGCAACTGCTGCCCGCCCTGAGGTCGGTGGGCACCCTCGCCCAGTTCCTCGGCGGGCATCTCACCGAGGGGGTCGGGGCATGAGCGGCAGGGCCCGGGCCGCGGGAACACGCGTGCTGCTGTGCGGTGCGCGCGCACCCCAGGCCGTATCGTTCGGCTTTCAACTGGAAGGAGCCCGCGCGTGAGCGCCACCGCCTATCTCGCGGCGACCGGCAGCGCGCTGCCCGGCCCGCCCGTCGACAACGCGACCCTGGGAAGGGTGCTCGGGGTCAGCGAGGAGTGGGTCGACATCTTCGTGGGCACCCGCACCCGGCACTTCGGCTGGGACCTGCACACCGGCGAGGTCCGGCACACCCTCGCCGACCTGTGCGCGCAGGCCGGCGGTGCCGCCATCGAGGCCGCCGGGCTGGACCCGGTCGACATCGAGTTCGTGCTCCTCGCCACCGCCACCCCGGACACCCTGCTGCCCACCACCGCCAGCGAGGTCGCGGACCGGCTGGGCCTGATGTACCTGCCCGCGTTCCAGATCCAGTCCGGCTGCTCGGGCGCCGTCCAGGCACTCGACCTGGGCCGCACCCTGATCGGCGGCGGCGCCCGCGCCGGGCTGGTCATCGGCGGCGACGTCACCCACCGCCACCTCGACGCCCGGCGGGACGTGGCCCGCATGCCCACCGAGGAACTGGTCAACTACGTGCTGTTCGGCGACGGAGCCGGCGCGGCCGTCCTCACCGCCGAACCGGTCGCCGAACGCGTCCAGATCAAGGGCCTGCTCAACCGGTTCACAGGTCTCGGCCGACCGGCCGGGCAGACCGTGGACTGGTACGGCATCAGCGACCGGAACAGCGAACGCCCCATGGTCGTCGAGGACTACAAGGCCATCGAGGAGTCCGTGCCCACCATGGCCCGCGAGATCCTCTGGGAACTCCTCGACCAGCTCGAATGGACCCCGGACGACCTGGACTTCCTGCTGCCGCCGCAGCTGTCGGGACGGATGACCGAACGCATCACCGAGCACCTCGACGTACCCGGCGCCAAGGAGGTGTCCTGCGTCGCCGAGACCGGGAACACCGGTAACGCCCTGGTCCTGCAACAGCTCACCCGGCTGCTGCCCGACCTGCCCACCGGCGGCCGCGCACTGGCCATCGCGGTGGAGTCCAGCAAGTGGATCAAGTCCGGGCTCGGCCTGGAGAAGGTGTAGACGATGGCGGTACTGGAGCGCGCGGCCACGCGCGGCGAGCCCCTGCGCCGGCTGCGGGACCTGGCCGCCGAGGGCCGGCTGGAGGAGGCGTACGACGAGGTCGTCCCCCTCCTCGCCGAGCTGGCCGACGACCCCGGGGCGCGGCCGGGCTGGGCCCGGCGCGCCGGGCGGCTGCTCGGCCGCGCCGACCGGGACGCCGTCCTCGCCCGCCATCCCGGCGTCACCCCGGTGACCGTGGCGGTCACCGGGCAGTCGACGGTCGCCGACGTCGTCGAGCCGCTCACCGGCGAACTCGCCCGGCACGGGCTGCTGTTGCACGCCGTCGTCGGTGACCACGGCGGCTGGCTGCGCGACCTCACCGACCCCGAGGACCCCGACGGGTCCTTCCGGGGCGTGGCCGCGGACCTCACGCTCTGCCTGCTGGACGACACCACCGTCTTCGCCGAGGTGCCCGCCGTCTGGGGCCCCGACGACGTGGAACGGGCCGCCGCCCAGGTCGCGGCGCGCATCGAGGCCGTCGTACGGCAGCGCGCGGCGGCCGGCGCCCCCACCCTGGTGCTCACCACCCTGCCGCTGCCCCGCGAGCGCACCCACCAGCTCGTCGACCACCGCTCCCGGGCCCGGCTGGGCGCGGTCTGGCGGGAGTTCAACGCCCGGCTGCTGCGGCTCGGAGCCGGCACGGCGGGCCTGGTGGTGATCGACCTCGACCCGCTGATCGCGGCCGGCGGACCGGTCGCCGACACCCGCCTCGCCCAGTACGCCGGAGCCCGCCTCGGCACCGAGCTGCTCGACGCCTGCGCCCGCGAAACCGCCCACCTGGTGCGGGCGTTGACCGGACGCGGCCGCAAGTGCCTGGTGCTGGACCTGGACCACACCCTGTGGGACGGCGTGCTCGGCGACGACGGGCCCGACGGGATCGCCGCCGCCGGCACCCTGCGCGGTGAGGCCTTCGGCGCCTTCCAGCGCGCCGTGCGTCAACTGGCCGCCCAGGGCGTGCTGCTCGCCGTCAGCAGCAAGAACGACCGGGACACCGTACGGGCGGTCCTGCGCGCCCACCCGGATCTGCTGCTCCGCGAGGGCGACTTCGCGTCCGTGCACGCCGACTGGGAACCCAAGAGCGGACACCTGGCCGCCGTCGCCGACGCGCTCGGCATCGGCGCCGACGCGCTCGTGTTCGCCGACGACTCGCCCGCCGAGCGCGCCGAGGTGCGCCACTCGGGGCTCGGCGCCGCCGTCGTGCCCCTGGACGACGAACCCGCCCTGCACGTCGAACGGCTCCTCGCCGACGGCTGGTTCGACACGCTCGCCGTCACCGACGAGGACCGGGCCCGCACCGCCCACTACCGCGCGGCCGGCGCCCGCGCCGCCCTGCGCGCCGGGGCCGGCTCGCACGAGGACTTCCTGCGCGGCCTCGGCGTCACCCTCGACCTGTCCGCGCCCGAACCGCACGAACACGAACGGCTCGCGCAACTCACCCAGCGCACCAACCAGTTCAACCTGACCGGCCTGCGCCTCACCCCCGCCGACGCGGCCCGTCTGACCGCCGACCCCGGCCGGCTGCTGCTGGCCGCGCGCACCGCCGACCGGTTCGGCGGGAACGGCCTGACCGGCGCCCTCCTCGCCACCCTGGACGGGAACACCCTGCGCCTGGACAACGCCTGGCTCAGCTGCCGCGTCCTTACCCGGGGCATCGAACACGCCCTGCTGGCAACCCTGCTGGCACACGCCCGGCACACCGGGCGGCACGCGGTCCGCGCCGCGTTCCGGCCCACCGCGAAGAACGCGCGGGCCCGCGAGCTGTACCCGTCGCTCGGCTTCGCACCCGAGGGCGAGCACGACGGGACGCTGCTGTTCCGGCACGACCTGCGGAGGCTGCCCGCCCCGCCGGAGCACGTGCGGATCACCGGGCCGCTGACCGGCGGCCTCGACAGGAGGAAGCACTCATGAGCGCGGTCGACACCCTCGACGGGTTCCTGGCGGCCATCGGCGACGAACTGGGCCTGGACGCGACCTCGGACGAGGCCCACCGCAGCCTGACGGACCTGCCCCGGTGGGACTCGCTGCACCTGCTCCGGCTGGTCGCGCTGATGGAGGACGAGACCGGCCGGCGGCTGCCCCTGGCCGAGATACTCCAGGCCCGCACGCTCGCCCAGATCCACGCCGTCGTCGTACGGCAGGCACAGCCACAGCACACCGCGGAGGCACAGGCATGACGGTCCCCGGCAACTCCACGCTCGGGCCGCCGCTCGGCGCACCCGTCGAGGTGGGCGTCGACGACGCCGCGTGGGACCGGGTCAGGGAGGACCTCACCGGCTGCGGGACCGCGCTCCTGTACGCCCACCGGCCGGTCCTGCAGCCCCAGTTGCCCTCCGGCGACGGGCTGCGCCGGCTCCTCGGCCGGGACTGGTCGCGCTACCTCGGCCTCGCCCACGCCGACGTCCGCGACCGCTACGCCGCCTCCCGGGTGCTGCTGAAGTCCGCCGCCGCCGCCGTGCTGCGCGGCGACCCCGAGGCCCTGGAGCTGGCCTACGGGCCGACCGGACGGCCGTACCTGCGCGGCTGCGACCAGGTCGACATCAGCCTCAGCCACACCGACGACCTGCTCTTCGTGGGCCTGACCACCCGCGGCCTGATCGGCGTCGACGCCGAGCGCGCCGACCGGCAGATGTACGGCGGCGGACTCGGCCGGCACGTGTGCACCCCGTACGAGATGGTGACCCTCGCCGCCCTCCCGGAGGAGCAGCGCAACCCGTCCCTGGTCCGGCTGTGGACGCTGAAGGAGGCCTACAGCAAGGCCATCGGGCAGGGCATGCAGTTCCGGTTCACCGAGTTCGGCTTCGGCCCCGACGGCAAGCCGGTCCGGGTGCAGCGCCCCGACGGCAGCGCGGGCACCGGGGACGAATGGGCCTTCAGGACCTTCCCGCTGGCCAGCGGGTACTGCGTGAGCGCGGCCGTCTACGACGCCGGGTTCGGGACGCCGGGCGGCACCGACATCACCACCATGCTCGACGCGGACTGCGTGGATTCCATCGAGGAGGCGCTGGGGGAGGAGTGAGCGGCATGCGGGCGGCGCGGGCGTCAGCCCAGATCCCGCTCGGGACCCGGCCGCTGCTCCAGCATGTGCGCCAGCGCCACGTTGTACCCCGCCTGGAAGCGGCTGGTCGCCTCCAGCTCCTCGGTGATCTCCGAGATGTGCCGGCGGCAGGTGCGCACCGACATGCCGAGGCGGCGCGCGACCATCTCGTCCTTGTAGCCCTTCGCCATCAGGCGCAGGATCGACTGCTTGAGGTCGTCGGCGATGGTCGGCGCCCGCGAGGTGTCCGGCACGAACGGCGTGGCGCCGTCCCACAGATGCTCGAAGACGCTGCACACGAACGCCACCAGGGTCGGCTCCCGCACGACGATCGCCCCGCCGTCCAGACCGCCCTCGCCGTCCTCGTCGTCCGCCATGTGGGTCGGCAGGAACACGGTCTCCCGGTCGTAGATCAGGATCCGGTCGATGACCTGGTCCGCGGTGCGCACCTCCACGCCCGCCGCCGTCACGTCCCGCACGTAGGCGCGCGTGGCGAGGTCGCTGCGCGCGGTGTGCTGGTAGACGACGCGCATCGCGATGTCCCGCTCCCGCATGCCGAGGGCCGATCTGCGGGCCGCCTGCAGGACCTCGCCGGGGCGGGCGCCGCCCGGCGCCACCGACGCCCACTCGTGCCGGCAGTGCGTGCCGAGGTGGTCGAGCATCGACTGCACGGTCGACGGGTCGGTGATGACGTCGAACGCCTCCAGCCGGTTGCGCAGCCGGCGCCCCTCGAAGTAGACGGGCGTCAGCGACATCAGCCGGCTGCGCACGTCCGTGACCGCCTGCTGGAGGTCGCGGATCTGCGTCTCGGCCGAGCTGACCAGGTCGGCGGTGGCCACGTCCGGCGCCACCGGCACCAGCACCTCGGGGCTGCCCGGCATCGGCTGCAGCAGCCGCAGCAGCGTCAGCACCTTCTCCGCGTGCTCGACCTCGGCGGGTGACAGCGCCAGCCGCTCGACTATGTCGTCGCGCGTGAACCGGCCCAATTCAACAGCGTGTCCATAAGCGGCGGCGCTGATGTCGTCCAGCTCGGCGAATTCGGAACGGGAGTAATTCATTCCGCGCATCCGAGGGGTCGGGGGCCCGGGCGGAGTTGTTGCCGTGCAACTTTGGGCCATCGTCCGGCCCTTGGGTTGGGCCGATCCGATTGGAGATGGTGTTCCCGGCAGCAGGAGGTGCCAAGGGTGGACAGGGGGCTCAGGGAGTTCATGACGATCCTTCCCCTTTGGTACGCCGAGTCATCGAGTCTTCAGGGGGAAACGTGCACGCCATGACAAACATGATCAACATCGTCGCTCGTAGTGCAGCTTTGGGTACTGCTCTTGGTGTGTTGTTTACCGGTGCCATACTCTACGGCACGCATGGTGACAGCCAGGGCGCCCCCGCGCACCACGCGACGGTGGTGACGGCGACGGACCACACCGACGGCCCCGACGACCGCTGGCCGTAAACCGCGCCCATCGTGTTCTCCGCCCGCAGGCGCTCCCCGCTCAGACCGGCAGGGGGGCGCCTGCGGGCGTCCGCGTGAGCGTCGCGTGCCGCACCGCCGGTACGGCGATCGCGCTCAGCACCAGCCCGTGCGTGGCCGAGAACCGCCCGCCGAGAACCCGCCGCCCCGCGCCGGGCTCGGCCGCCGGGTCGCGCAGCAGCGCCGCACGGAACGTGCCCCGCTCGGCGTCCACTGTGAGCAGCGCGTCCTCGAACTCCAGGGTGTGCCCGGTCAGCGGGAAGTACGCCTTGTAGACCGCCTCCTTCATGGAGAACAGCAGCCGGTCCCAGCGGACCCCGGGCGCGGTGCGCAGCAGCCGCGCCACCCAGGAGCGCTCCTGCGGCAGCCCGATCGACTCCAGGATCCCCTCCGGCAACGGCTGGTTGGGCTCCGCGTCGATGCCCAGCGCCGCGATGTCCTCCACGCGGGCCAGGGCGGCACCGCGGTAGCCGGCGCAGTGCGTCACCGAGCCGACCAGACCCGGCGCCCACTGCGGCGCGCCCCGCAGGCCCGGCAGCACCGGCGCCGCGTCCTGGCCGAGGGCGGCCATCGCGCGCCGGGCGCACCAGCGGGCCGTCGTGTACTCCCGGCGCCGCGCCTCGACGGCCCGGGCGACCTGGGCCTCCTCGGCGGGGAAGAGGGCCACGTCGGTGCGGTCCACTGTCGTGTCGACGGCGGCGACCTCGGCGGGGAGCAGCGTTTCGATCATGGGGATCACCCTCGTGGGACGGGCCGTCTCGCGGGTCTGCGGTGCGGCTGTGTTCTCACGTTCCGCCGGGGAGAGGGGTGGCTCCAGCGGGAGCCGGGGGACGGCTGCCGTCCGGTCGACCGGCGGGTCGGAAAGCGACGGTCCCCTGCTAGGCGAGGGGTGTCGTGGCGGCGGGTTGCCATACGGTTGTCATCCGGCCGCCGCCCGGTGGGGATACTGCGCGCAGTTCCCCGCGCCCCTGAAGGGGCGCCTGCCCTCACGGAGTCGCGAAGGCGCCGGGTCACCGGGCACTCAGGGGACGCAACGCCCCTGAAAGGGGCGCGGGGAACTGCGCGACCAGCCCCCACCGGCCCGCGGCTGACCACGGCCCGTAGGGGGCGCGGGGAACTGCGCGAAGGGGCATCGCCCTGCCGCGGTGAACCGGCGCCCCGCTAGGGGGTTTCAGGGGTACACCCAAGACCTCGGCGGACCGTAGGGTCGGGCGAATGGCGCACGGACGGCTGATGGCCATCAGCGATCTGCACGTGGCGTTCGAGGAGAACCGGCGGATCCTGGACGGGGTACGCCCCGAGGATCCGGGGGACTGGCTCCTCGTCGCCGGGGACGTGGGGGAGCTGCTCTCGGACGTGGAGTGGGCCCTCGGCGTGCTGGCCGAGCGGTGGGCCCGCGTGGTGTGGGTGCCCGGCAACCACGACCTGTGGACCGCGCACGAGGACCCCGTGCGGCTCAGGGGCGACGCCCGCTACCGCCGGCTCGTGGAGATCTGCCGCGGCCTCGGCGTGCACACCCCGGAGGACCCGTACCCGGTGTGGTGCGGCCCCGGCGGACCCGTCGTCGTGGCGCCGCTGTTCCTGCTGTACGACTACTCGTTCCGCACCCCCACCGCCCCCACCAAGCAGCAGGCGCTGGAACAGGCGTACGCGGCCGGGGTGGTGTGCACCGACGAGTTCCTGCTGCACCCCGACCCCTACCCCAGCCGGGACGCCTGGTGCCGGGCGCGGGTCGCCGAGACCGAGCGGCGACTCGCCGACTGCGACCCGGCCCTGCCGACCGTCCTGGTCAACCACTTCCCGCTGGTCCGCACCCCCACCGACGTGCTGCGCCACCCGGAGTTCGCCCAGTGGTGCGGCACCGCGCTGACCGCCGACTGGCACGTGCGGTTCCGGGCGGCGGCCGTCGTCTACGGCCATCTGCACATCCCCCGTACGACGTTCCACGACGGTGTCCGCTTCGAGGAGGTGTCCGTCGGCTACCCGCGTGAGTGGCGCCGTCCCGGCCACCCGAGGGACGTCCCCCGGCGGATTCTGCCCTCTTGACAGGCCGCCGGCCCGGCCGGGGGGACTTGCTGTCGTGCAGCTTTCGGTCACCGGCATGCGCCGACAGGGCCCCTAAACTGGGGCCTTGAAGGACGGTTGCCCCGCGCGAGGGAATTTCTTTGCGCTGTCTTGGGGAAGTCATGGGGACGTCTGGAGGAAGTCACGAAGAAGTCCCTCTCGGTACTCCGATAAGTTCCGGCGGATTTCGGCTTCCTTGACAACGGGGGATGTGAGGCGGCGGCGATGCATATGGACCGGAGAAATCAAATCCAGTTGCTGGAATCCGCGGTGGGAGAGGCGGTCGACGGAGCCGCCCGGATCGTGCTCATCGAGGGCGCGGTGGGCTGCGGAAAGACCGAACTGCTCGAATCGGCCGCCGAAATGGCCGTACGGGCGAAGGCGCTGGTGCTGCGCGCGGAGGGCGCGCGAGCTGAACGGAACATTCCGTTCGGTGTGGTGGCGCAATTGGCGGCGGCGGCCCCCGAGGGGGCGCTCGACGCCGTACCGGACCTGGCGACCGCGGGAGCCGGAGGGTCCGCGCAGGCCGGAGGGTCCGCCGCCGCCGAGGGGATCGCGGCCCGCCAGGTCTTCGTGACCGCGGTCCAGCGGCTGGCGGCCGACACGCCGCTGGCGATCTGCGTCGACGACCTGCACCTTGTCGACGAGCCCTCCCGGCGCTATCTGCTCCACCTGGCCGGCCGGCTGCGCCGGGCCCGGGTGCTGCTGGTGTTCGCCGAGTCGCTGCACGAACGCGCCGACGACCCGGAACTCGGCACCGACCTGCTGCGCAGGCCGGGCTTCGCCCGGATCGAACTCGCCCCGCTCACCCGGGACGGCGTCGCGGCGGTCCTGGAGCGCTCCGGCGCCGGCCCGCGCGGCGCCGCCGAGGCCCACGCGCTCACCGGCGGCAACCCGCTGCTGCTGCGGGCGCTGACCGAGGACGGCGGGCCGGGACGGGCCTTCGTCCAGGCCTTCCTCGCGTGCCTGCGGCGCAGCGGCAGCCGTACCGAGGACGTCGCGGGAGCCGTCGCGGTGCTGGGCTCCCTCGCCGCACCGGGCACCGTCGCGGGGCTGCTCGGCCTGCCCGAGGGCGAGGTCAAGGACTGCCTGGACGCCCTCACCCGGGCCGGACTACTGGACGGCACCGCTTTCCGGCACCCGGCCCTGCGCACCGCCCTGCTCGACCACCTGGACTCCGCCGTGCGCCCGCAGCGGCACCAGCGGGCCGCCGAACTCGCCCACGCCCAGGGGCATCCGGCCACAGACGTGGCCATGCAGCTCCTCGCGGCCGGTGAGCCCGCACCCGCCTGGGCGGGCCCGGTGCTGCGCGCCGCCGCGGACCGGCTGCTGGCCGACGGCGAGCACCGCAAGGCCCTGGAGTGCCTCCAGGTGGCGCTGGAGGGCACCGAGGACCCGGCGGAGAGCGCCGAGTTGCGGACCGCGCTGGCCGCCGCCCAGCTCGCCATCGACCCGGCCGCCGCCGACCAGCAGCTCGCAGAACCGCTGGCCGCCCTGCGCGCCGGCCGGCTCCCGTCACCCGTCGCCGCCCGGCTCGCCCGCCTGCTGGTCACCCAGGGACGGATCGACGAGGCTGGCGAGGTGCTGCGCGCACTCACTCCGCACCAGCCCGCCTCCACCACCGCCCAGCCCCCGCCGGGCGCCGCCCCGCACCGCCCGTCCGTCCCGCGCACCGCGCCGGCCGAGTATCCGGGCCACACCACCGACAGGCCCCCGGCCCGCACCGCCGCAGACCCCGGCACACCGGGAGCGAGGCTACCCGGCCCGTCCCCCGAGACTCGGGGCGAGCCGGGAGCGAGGGACGCCGGACCCAGCTTGGGCGCGCCGAGCGCGAGGGACGTCGGGCGCAGCTTGGGCGAGCCGGGGACGAGGTCCGCCGGGCGCAGCTTGGGCGAGCCAAGCACGAGGGACGCCGGGCGCGCCGACGAACACCCGGACGCACCCGGCGGGATACCGTCCGCCCGGCCCGCGGAGAGCGGAAGCGCGCCGTCTCTCCGGTCCGCCGAGAGCGGAAGCGCGCCGTCTCTCCGGTCCGCCGAGAGCGGAAGCGCGCCGTCTCTCCGGTCCGCCGAGAGCGGAAGCGCGCCGTCTCTCCGGTCCGCCGAGAGCGGAAGCGCGCCGTCCCACCGGTCCGCCGAGAGCGGAAGCGCGCCGTCTCTCCGGTCCGCCGAGAGCTGGGGTGCGTCCACCACGGCGCCGTCCCACCGCTCCACCGAGGGCGCGGGCGAACCCGGTGCCCAGGCGTCCGGCCGCCTCGCCGAAGCTCCGGGCGCGGGCGACCTTGCCGCGAGACTCCCGGGCCGCTCGGCCGAGAACCCCGGCACACCGGGTACGGGGGCGTACGGCAGGTCGGCCGGGGGCCGGGGTGTGTCCGACGCCGGGCTGTCCGGCCGGGCCGCTGACGACCGCGGGTCCGCGGGTGCGGGGTCGTACGGCCGGTCCGCGGAGGGCCGAGGCGTGTCCGACGCGGGCTTGTCGGCCAGGACTGCCGACAACCGGGGTGACTTGGGTGCGGGGTCGTACGGCAGGTCGGCGGAGGGTCGAGGTACGTCCGTCGCAGGGCTGTCGGGCAGGTCCGTCGAGAACCCCGGCGCACCGGGTGCGGGGTCGTACGGCCCGTCCGTGGAGGGCCGAGGCGTGTCCGACGCGGGCGTGTCGGGCGGGACTGCCGACAACCGGGGCGGCTTGGGTACGGGGTCCTATGGCAGGTCGGCGGAGGGTCGAGGCGTGTCCGACGCCGGGCTGTCGGGCAGGTCCGTCGACAACCCCGGCGCACCAGGTACAGCGCCATACCGCCGGTCCGTCGACAGTCGGGGCGTAGCCCGGGCGAGCGTGGGTGGGCGGTACGCCGAGAGTCCCGGCGCGGTGGGCGGGAGGGGCTTCCGGCGGTCCGGGGAGGGCGCGGTCGCGCCGCAGCAGCGCGGGGTTGTGCCGGACGGGCACGCCGCGTTTCCTGGGGCGCCCGGCGCCGACGCCGTCGCCGGCGAGCCCGGTGTCTGGGACGAGTTGCGGGGCGTGCCGCTGCTGGACGGACTGTCCGCCTTCCCGCACTGGGCGGCGCGGCCCGCACCCCCCGCCGTATCCGCCCGGCCGAAGGAGCGCGCACTGTCCGCGGCGCCGGCGCACCGCGCCCCCGCCACACCGCACGGGCCGGGCTGGGCGGTGGCCTTCTGGGGCGTCCCGGAGTGGGAGCGCTCCGCCCGCGGCACCGAGATCGCCGAGGCGCTGCTGCGGCGCACCAGCCCCGCCGAGACCACCCTCGCACCCGTCCTCCAGGCCCTGCGCGCCCTGCTGCACCTCGACGGTCCGCGCCGCGCGCTGCCCTGGACCCAGACGTACCTGGACGAGGCGGCCCGCCGGGGCGCGCCAGGCTGGCAGGCGGTGTTCGCGCTCACCCGCGCCGAGGCCCTGCTGCGCCAGGGCGACCTGCCGGGGGCGGAACAACTCGCCCTGGAGGCACGCTCGCTGGTGCCCGAGCACGACGACAGCCTGTTCCACAGCTGGACCGGTGCCACCCTGGCCGCCGCCCGCACCCCCATGGGCCGGCACGACGACGCCGGCCGGGAGGTGTGCCGCCCGCAGCCCGAGGGCCTTGCCGGAACGTTCCAGCTCCTGGCCCACCTCAAGGCGCGCGGCACCTACTACTTCGCCACCAACCGCTACCAGGCCGCGCTCGCCGACTATCTGGACATCGGGCGTGCCATGCGCCGCTGGGGCATCGACCGGCCGGTCGTGCTGCCCTGGCGGACCCTCGCCGCCGACGCGCTGCTCCAGCTCGGTGAGGTCCGCCAGGCCGCCCGCCTGGTCGCCGACCAGCTCGCCTCCCGGGACATCGCCCACCCGTGGGTGAACGGTCTCACGGTCCGACTGAAGGCGGCCCTCGCCGAACCCGCGGAGCGCCCCGCGCTGCTCACCCACGCCGTCGACGAGCTGCGCCGCTCCGGCGACCGGCTCGAACTCGCCCGTGCCATGGCCGACCTGGGCGAGGCGTTCAAGGAGTCGGGCGATCCGGGCCGGGCCACCATGGTCAACCGGCGCGCCTGGCAGCTGGCCAAGGAATGCGGCGCCCAGACCCTCAGGGAGCGGATCCTGCCCGGCCGGGCCGCCGTCGACGCGCCCGACGCCGCCCGCAACGCCGAACTCGACGCGAAACTCAGCGAGTCGGAGAAGCGGGTCGCCCTGCTCGCCGTGCACGGCCACACCAACCGGGAGATCGCCCTGAAGCTGTACATCACCGTCAGCACGGTCGAACAGCACCTCACCCGCGTCTACCGGAAGCTGAACATCACCCGCCGCCAGGACCTGCCCGCCGACCTGCCGTTCAGCGAGGCCCTGGACCTCGCCTGAGAGGGCGCGTCCCGGGTTCCGCCGTAAGAGAAGGAGAGACCACCACGATGAGCGGTACGCCGTTCGAGAAGCCCGGCGCCGAGTACCTGGCGCTGGTCAACGACGAGGGCCAGTACTCGGTGTGGCCCGCCGCGGCCGACGTGCCGGCGGGCTGGCGGGTCGACCTCGCCGCCGCGCCCCGGCAGGCCGTGCTCGACCACATCGACCGCCACTGGAGCGACGCGCGGCCCGCCTCACTGCGGGCCGCCGACGGGCAGCCGGGCCAGTGACGCCCGCGCGTACACCACCTGGCTGCCCGGGACGATGAACAGCGACTCGCGCAGCGCGGAGGCGGACTCGGTCGTCAACTCCTCGACGGTGTCCGCCTCTTCGCGCATCAGGGAGCGTTCCAGCTCGAAGTAGTACAGGTTGAAGGCGTCGACCTGCCGCTGGTACAGCCACCAGCGGTGGGCCTCCTCGGCCGTGCCGTGCTCGCGCAGGTACGCCGCCGTCAGCTGCTCCTCCAGCCGGTGCGCGAGGCGCTCGGAGGCGAGCCGGGTGCGCAGACCGGTACCTGGGCGGGCCCGCTCGTAGAGGCAGTGGCCCAGCTCGTGGGCGACCCCGGCGAGGGAGCCCAGGGTCGGGCCGTCGGCACCGAGAATCACGGCGGCGTGCGGCGGGCCGACGGTACGGAACGGTGTGCCGCGCTCGGCCAGCGAGGACTCGGCGAGGATGCGCAGCACCGGCTCGCGCCAGGGCCGCAGCTCCGCGAGACCGGGAAGGATCTCGGCGGCCGGGGCGTGCGTGGGATGGCTCAGGATCAGGTCGTCGGCCGGCAGCGGCAGGGGCAGCTCGGCCAGGTGCACCAGCATCGAGCGGCGCAGCGGCAGTACGGCGGCGTACCGGGGGGCCGCGAGGACCTGGCGCACCTGCCGGTGCGTGACGTCGAACAAGCGCCGCACCCAGGCCAGTCGCCGCAGTGCGGCCAGCCGGGCACGGCGCTCGGTGAGCAGCTTCTCGATCAGGTCACCGGTGCCGAGGACCGCCTCCCGCTGCAGGCGCCGGCGCTCGTCGCGGTAGGCGGCGACGGCGTGGGGGGCACCGGTGAGGTCGGCCTGCGGGGCGGGCGGGCGCGCCCCGCCCCGCTCAGGCGCCACGTCAGTTGTTGACGTTGTCGTTCGAGTTGTTGTTGTTCGAGTTGCTGTTCGCGTTGTTGTTGTTGCTGTTGTTGTCGTTGGCGACGATCGACAGGTCCTCGGCGAGGGCGTTGAGGTCCGTCGCGGTCACGCTCTGCAGACGCGGGGTGTCGATGTCGTCGTTCATCATCGCGTTGTTGATGTTGTTGTCGATGTTGTTGCTGATGTTCGCGTTGCTGTTGGAGTTGTTGTTGCTGTTGTTCGACATGGAGTTGTTCGCCGGGGAGTTGTTCGCCATGGGATCTCCTGAGGACGAGCGTGGGGCCGGGCCGGTGCCCGGTCTGCGTGTCGAGCAGCGCCTCCATACAGCACCACCGCGCTAAAGCGGCGGATGGCTTGTGGCAAGCGCATGGCAAGGTGGCGCCGCCGGGCGCCCCGGTATGGCAGGACACGGGGGCGTCCCCCGCGAAAGCGCAGGCGACGCGGGGGCGCCGTCGCCTGCCGCCGTTGTGGTCACCTCACGCAAGAAGCAGGGTCGGTCGCAGAACGTAACCCCCGCAGGAGGTCGCCATGCTGACGGAACACGACCCCAAGGCAACCGCCCCGGCCCGCCGGCGCGAGGACATGCTGGACCGCGTCGAGGCGAGACTGCGCGCGGTCCTGGGCGACGAGTACCGCCGGCACGCGGGGCACGCGCGCGCCGCGGGCCTCGTCGAGTCACTGGCCGAACTCGTCGCGGCCGGCGGCGAACGGGTCCGTCCCGTCGTCCTGCTCACCGGCTACCTCGCGGCCGGCGGCGACCCGGACGACGAGCGCGCCGTCGACGCGGCCGCCGCCCTCGAACTCCTCGACACCGCCGCGCTGCTGCGCGCGGACGAGCACGACGGGGTGGCCGTACGGCGCGGCATGCCCGCCCTGCACGTGGCGCACGCCGCCGAGCACGAACGCGGCGGCTGGGGCGGCGACGCCCGCCGGCACGGCACGTACGCCGCGACACTCGCCGGCGACCTCGCGCTCGCCTGCGCCGGCCGGCTGGCCGGCGGCGCCCTGACCGGCGTCGCACGGGACCACTGGGACGAACTGCGCGCCGACCGGTCCATCGGCCTGTACGCCCGCGAGGCGATGACCGTCGCCTACCTCGACGACCCGTGGCCCGGCCGCTGCGTCTCCGGCTGCGACAGCGGCTGCCGCGCCGGCTGGTACGCCCTGCGCGCACCCCTCCTCATCGGCGCGGCCCTCGCCGGCCGCGCGGACCTCACCCCCGCCTACGAGTCCTACGCCGCCGCCCTGCACGCCGCGTGGCGCCTGCGCGGCTTCCTCGACGGCGGCCCCGAGTACGCCTGGGAGGCCGATCTGCTCCGCGAGATGCTCCTCGACGGCGAGGAACGGGACGTGGCCGAACGCATGATCCGCGACCTCGTCAAGAGGGCGTCCCGCACCGCCGCCGACGCCACCCTCCCACCGGAGTGGCGCACAGAACTGATGACCTTCGCCTCCCGCGTCGCGGCGGCGTAAAACCGCCTCCACCTGGACCGCCGCCTCCGGCACCCGCGCTCACGCGGATGAGGGCGCCTGTCCCGGCGGGGCTCAGTGCCGTGCGCGCGGGCGATCCTGCGAGGCTCTCCGGCGTGCATGCGTGCATGCGTGCATGCGTGCATGCGTGCCGACAGGACGACCAGCACGGTGCGCGGTCGGGCGGCCCTCTGAGGCTGGCCGTCACGCGCGGGGCAGGCCCGGGTGAGCACCCTGGCGCAGGCCGGCTGTTCCGCGCGACCGGCACGCAGCCCGGCCTTCGTCCGCGGGCCTCGGGCATGGCCTCGGGATCCGGCGCGGCACCGTCCCCGGTATGGGTCCCGGCCCCGTTGCAACGCCTTGCGGACGGGTCACTCCGGTGCGACCGGGCGGGGCCGGGGTGTGCCGGGGCGGAGGCGGGTCAGCCAGGTTCGGAGGGCCTCCTTGCGGAGGCGGCCCCCGGTGTCCCGGGGGAGGGAGCCGACCAGTTCCAGGCGGGTCGGCAGGAACGCCTCCGTGAGCCCGGCGCGGGAGAGATGCTCGCGCAGCTCCACCAGCCCCGGCGGTTCCTCCTGGAGCGCGGGCACCACCACGGCGCACGGCATCTCCCCGTACGTGGCGTCCGTGTACTCCACCACGGCCGCCTCCCCGACCCGCGGATGCGACAGCAGCGCGGCCTCCAACGCGTCCACCGGTACGACGAACAGCCCGCCGGTGCGTTCGTCGGCGCGGCCCACCACGGTGACCTCTCCGGGCCGCCCCGGCTGCCCCGGCAGCGCCGCGTCCCCCGTGTCCAGCCAGCCGTCCGACCGTTCCCAGGCCGCCGTCACCGGTTCCCCGTGCCGCCAGGCGGCCGTCGCGACCGAAGGGCCGCGCACTGCCAGCTGCCCGTTCCGCAGCGCCACTTCCAGTCCCGGGAGCGGGCGTTCCCCGGAGCCGTACGACAGCGCGCCCAGCCCCGCCTCGGGCGACCCCCACACGTCCCGCACCCGCACGCCCAGTTCGGCCCGCAGGTCCCCCGGCAGCGCGGGAGGCGTGTCCACGCGGCCGCCCGTCAGCGCCAGCCGCAGTCCCGACACGTCCCGGCGTTCCTGCCGCTGCGCGGCCAGCAGCTCGGACCAGAGCGCGGGCGTGGCGTACACCCGGTCGACACCGGCGGACTCGACCAGACCGAGAAAGACCCGCGGGTCCCACACATCCTGGAACACCCCGGTGCCGCCGGCCGCCAACGGCCAGCACACCGAGTAGAGGAGCGAGGCGAGGGAGGTGAGGGGGAGCGGCGTGGCGAACACACCGGGCGCCGCACCGGGGGTCGTGCCGGAGGTCGCGCCGGGGGCGCCCGCAACCCCTTCCCCGAACACCCCCCGAGACCCGCCACCGGACTCGTCCCCGGACCAGGCTGCGGGCCTGATCCCGGGATCGTCCCCGGGCCAGGCTCCGGGCCCGTCTCCGGGCCAGGCTTCCGGCCCGCCCTCCGCCCGGACTCCCGTCTCGACCCCCGGCCGGTCTGTCGGTGCGTACACGAGCCGGTCCACCGGATCGCCACCTGTCCCGGGGCCGGTCTCCGCGCCCCCGGACCCGCCTCCTGCCCTGATCCTCCCTCCGGTGGTCCGGGGCTCGCTCCCCGCCCGGCGCGGGCCCCCCGCCCAGGGCTCCGTCACCCCCGACTGCGCCGCGAACCCCGCGTACAGGGTGTTGGCCGTGTGCAGTACCGCGCCGTGGTCCTCGCCCATGCCCATCACCGTCAGCAGGAGCGCGGGGCGGTCGGGCGCGGCCAGGGAGAGGGGGAGGTCGCGGCCGTGCGGGCCGCGTTCGTGTGCGGTGCGCAGGAAGTACGTCCCGAAGTCCACCGCCCCCGTCGACCCCGCGTCGCCGAGGACCACCCGGCGCCGCAGCCAGGGCAGCCGGTGCGCGAGTTCCGCCAGCACCTCGGCGTGGCCGTACTCCTCCCACCGGTCCGGCACCACGCACACCCGGGCCCGCGTGTCCGCCAGGATCCGCTCCAGGTCGGGCGCCCGCACCCCCGGCAGCACCGGCACCACCACCGCACCGATCCGCCAGCAGGCCAGCGCGAGGGCCGCCGCCTCCCACCAGTTGGGCAGCTGCACCGCCACCGGGTCGTTCTCCCCGACCCCCAGGGAGCGCAACGCGGCCGCGAAACGGTCCATGCAGAGGGCGAGCCGGGCGTACGACACCGTGACCGTGCGCCGGTCAGGCGGCAGGTGGGCGCGGTGGCCGACGAAGGCGGGACGGTCGGGGTGCGCCGCGGCGGCGCGCAGCACGTCGTGCACGAAGCCCTCGGCGCGCCAGAGCCCGGCCGCGCGCCAGCGCCCGGCGACGGCCGCCGGCACGCTCGACCCGTCCGGCAGCGGGACCGGGACCGTGTCCCGGCCGGTCACGTCCACCGGCCCACCGACCATGCCACCTGCAGGCGGGAGGTGCAGCCCAGTCTCCGCATGATCTGCCGTACGTGGTTGACGACCGTCCACTCCGAGATGTCCAGCCGGGCCGCTATCTGGCGGTTGGTCAGCCCCTCCGCGACCAGCATCGCCACCTGCACCTGCCGGGGGGTGAGCGGCTGCGCCTCCGGGGTGGGGGCGGCCGGGCGCGTGTCGGGCGCCGGAGCGGCCAGCGCCTCCTCGAACGCGGTGGCCGCCGGCATCCGCAGGCCCTCGGCCCAGGCCACGGTGAAACCGGTTCCGGGCAGCCGGGAGCGCAGGGCGTCCAGGGCCTCCTCGACGGCCGCCCGGCGCGCGGCGTCGGCGGTGCTGCCCAGTGCCGTGCGCAGGGCCGAACAGGACGCCAGGACGCGGGTGATCCGGGGGCCGCCCGCCGCCGCGTCGGTCCGCAGCCACAGCAGCGCCAACTCCTCCAACACGCCCGGGAGTTCGGTGCGCTCGTCCAGTGACCGGTACAGCTCCAGGCACTCGCGCAGGGCTGTCGCCGCGGTCCGGGTGTCGTCGCGTTCCACGGCCCCGGCCGCCGACTCGCGCAGCGCCGCCGCCAGCCCGCGGGCGTCCGCCACCCGGCGGTGCGCGTCGAGCCCCTTCTCCAGGGCGTCCTGCGCCTTGCGCGTGTCGCCCTGCGCGCGGAGCGCGGCGGCCAGCGCGACCGCCGTGTCCGCCGCCGGGGCGGCCGCGCCCAGCGACTCCAGGGCGGTCAGCGCGGGGCCGAGCGCGGCGACCGCGCCCGCGGGGTCGCCGTGGCGGAGCAGTGCGAGGCCCATCCGTGCGGTCACCAGTGCCGTCTGCCGGCGGTCACCGAGCCGCTTGGACAGGGCGAGGGCCCGGCGGTGCCGCCGTACGGCGAGGTCGGCGTCGCCGAGGGCCAGCGTGAACGTCGCCGACAGGTCGACGAGGCGGGCCCGCAGCGGTTCGGGCAGTGAGGGCCGCGTGCCGGCGCTGTCCGGTGCCGGTTCGTCCTGGCCGAGCGAGTCGCACCACTCCACGCCGGTCCGCAGGTGCCCCTGCACCAGCCAGGGCAGCCGCAGGGCGAGGACCAGCGAGGCCACGTCCTCGACGGCGCCGCACTGCCGCAGGCGGCGCAGCGCCGCCACGATGTTGGGGTGCTCGGCGGCCAGCACACGCAGCCAGTGACTCTGCCGGGGTCCGGTCAGCCGGGGTTCGACGGTGGTGACGAGGTGCCGGTAGGCACTGGCGTGCCGGTCCTGGGCCGCCTCCAGCAGCCCGTCGGCGGCCAGTTCCTCTCCCATGTGGGACCGCACCGGCTCGGGCACCGCGAACCGTGGCTCCCCCTGCTCCTGGTCGAGGGCGACGACGAGGCTTCGGTCGAGCAGCGCGTCGAGGACGGCGTCCGTCTCCGCCCGGGGCAGGGGTGAGACCCGCTCCAGCATCGGCAGCCCGAACCTGGGCTCGAACACCGCGAGATGGCCGAGCAGCGTCAGCTCGTCCCGGCTCAGCCCGGCCACGGCGGACTCCGCGAGCGCGGCGAGCGAACGGTGCCGGGCCGGAGCGTGCACCGGCCCGCCGGACAGCGCGGTCAGCGCGCCGCCACGGTGCCGCAGCCGGGCCAGCAGCACCTGCGGAGTGAACAGCCGCAACCGCCCGGCCGCCAACTCCAGTGCCAGCGGCAGCCCTTCGAGCAGCCCGCACAGCGTGGCGACGGCGGCGGCGTTCTCCTCGGTGACGGCGAATCCGGGTACGACGTCCCGCGCGGCCCGGGTGAACAGGGCGACCGAGGCATTGCCGGCCAGCTCACCGGGATCGTCGCACGCGCCCGCCGGAACCGGCAGCCGGCGCACGGGAAGCAGCAGCTCACCGGCGACCCGCAAGGGCTCCCGGCTGGTCGCCAGTACCCGCAACCGCCCCCTGGGGGAGAGGAGTTCGGTCAGCATGGTGGTCAACGGCTCCCCATGATGGTCACAGCCGTCGAGAACCAGCAGAGCATCCGCGTCCCCGGGGATCCTGCGCAGTTCGGCGGTCAGCCGCAGCACGGTGGCCGCGGCCTCGTCCGCCGAGGCTGCGGGCGCCAGATCGGCGGTCCGCACCCCCCGGAACTGCCCCTGCGCCGGCTCGAAGGCCCCCGCCAACGCGCTCTTCCCCACCCCACCGGGCCCGGTCAACGTCACCAGCCGAGCCCCGACGTCCCCCAACCGCCCCCCGAGCCCGATCAGCTCGGCCTCCCTCCCCACAAGAGGCCGCCCCCCACCCACCAACCCCGACCGCATCCCCAAAACCCGCGGAGCCCGCTCAACAACGCTCATGCTCTCCCCCTGAAGGTGGCTCCCCCCACCCTCCCCCCCACCCCCAAAGCCCGCCTTAAACGCACCCTCAAAGAACGTCCACCTGCCAACCCGCCCGGCACCAACCCCCCAGGGGCGCGGGGAACTGCGCAATGGGGCGCCCGTCCCAACGGCTACTTTTGAACGCGGCCGACACCAACAAGCCCAGGAGCGCGGGGAACTGCGCGAAGGGGTGCCTGTCCCAACGGCTACTTTTGAACGCGGCCGACACCAACAAACTCAGGGGCGCGGGGAACTGCGCGACAAGCCACACTCAACCCGCACCCGAACGACCGAGGCCCACCCACCCCCGCCGCCCGACCTACGCCGCCTCCGCAACCCCCCTCAACCGCCACACCCCCGGCCGAACCTCCACCGCCGGCGCAACCTCAGACTCCCCAAGCCGCCGCAGGCACCTGCGGGCATAGGCCTCCAACCGCCGATCCCGCAACGCAGCGGCCAGCTCCCGGCACGCGGTGAACCGCGCCGCAGCCGTCACCTCGTCACCAAGGTCCAGCGCAAGCAACGCCCCTGCCCGCAGCGCGTCGAACCGGGCCGGCGAACGCTCCGGAAGCGCACCGAGAGCGGTATCGAGCAGCACGCCCGCCTCGTCGTACGCCCCCGCGTCCAACCGCACATCGGCCAGCCCCACCAGCGCCCGCCCGTGCTCATGCTCGTCCGAGCACCCCCGCGCCGCCCGCACGGCCGACTCGTACAGCTCCTCACAGCGCCCCAACTGCCGCTGCTGCCACGCCAGATCGCCGAGCGAGCGCAGCATCCGCGCCTCGCCCGCCCGGTCCCGGGCCCGCCGCGCCGCGTCCAGCCCGAGCGTGTGCGCCGTCCGCCACAGGGGCCACGCGGCGTGCGATTCGAGACTGCCGGACAGGGCGTCGGCCAGCCGCAGCGCCGACGGCCAGGCACCGTGCGCGTGCGCGGTGCGCAGGACGCCGACGAGGGCCGGCAGATCGGTGCGCGGGGTGGTCGCGGCACCGCCCGCAACCGGCCCGGTGCCCGCGTACACCTCGGCGAGCCGGCCCGCCGCGTCCCGCGCCGAGTCCTCGGGCTCGTGCCGCGCGAGCAGTTCGGCGGCGAGCAGCCGCAGCAGCGGGTGGAAGCGGTAGCGGCCCGACTCGTCGGCCTCCAGCAGCCGTACGTCGACGAGGCTCTCCACACCACGTCCGGCCGCCTCGGCGCCGAGCCCCAGCACGGCTGCCGCCGGACCGGTCTCGAAGGGGGCGTCGGGCAGCAGGGCCAGCAGCCGGAAGGACCGCTGCTGCTGCGCCGTCGCCGCCGCGTACGCCGTCAACAGGACGTCCCGGACGTCGAGTTCACCGACCCGCAGAGCGTCCAGCCGGTCCCGTGCGTCGCGCAGCCGGTCCACGAGGGTCTGGAGGGTCCAGTGCGGGCGTGCCGCGAGCTGTGCCGCCGCGCTGCGCAGCGCCAGCGGCAGGCCCCCGCAGAGCACGGCGACCTCGGCGGCGGGCCCCCGCGCGTCCTCGGCCCCGGCCGCGCCCCGACCGTGCCCGACGAGCCGTCGTACGACAGCGTCCCGGGCCGCGACAGGTGGCCGTACCGACCCATCCGAGCCGTTGGAGGCATCCGGGCCGGACGTGGCCCCCGGCCGGATCCGCCCGGAGGCCGTGGTCAGCAGGGTGCGGGCCGCTTCCGGCGGAAGGGGGGCCAGGGTCACCGTGCGGACGGCCGCGAGGGACGCCGGGGTGCGGCGGATGGTGACCAGCGCGCGGCACCCCTCGGTCGCCGGCAGCAGGGGACGCAGCTGGGCCTCGGAGGCGGCGTGGTCCAGGACGAGCAGCAGACGGCGGCCCGCCAGCAGCACGTGCAGCGCGTCCCGCAGGTCCTCCACCGCCTCCGGCAGCGGGCCCGTCTCGCCCGCCCGCCGCAGCAGCCGGGTCAGCGCCTGCGCGGCGGTCAGCGGGCGGCCCGGCTCGGGCTCCAGGTCGAGGAACAGCCGGCCGTCGGGGAACGCGTCCGCGCAGCGGTGCGCGGCCTCCACGGCCAAGGCCGTCTTGCCGACCCCGGGCATCCCGGCGACGGCCACACATGTCCCGGCCGGTGCCGACGTCAACAGCGCGACCACCCGGGCGAGTTCCGTGTCCCGGCCGGTGAACGCCGGGTCGGCGGTGGGCAGCGCGACGGGCCGGCCCCGGGTCTGCGCCACGGTGACCGTGCCGGTCGGCGCGGCCTCGTCGACCAGCAGCCCGGCGTCGCCCGCCAGGATCCGGCCGTGCAGCCGTTGCAGCGCCGGACCGGGCTCGATCGCCAGCTCCTCCACCAGCGTGTGCCGCAACTGCGTGAACACGCGCAGCGCCTCCGCCTGCCGGCCCGACCGGAACAGCGCCAGCATCAGATGGCCGTGGAACTCCTCGCGCAGGGCGTACCGCGTGGTCACCGACTGGAGCTCGGCGATCAGGTCCCGGTGCCGGCCCAGTTCCAGGTCGGCCCGGATCCGCTGCTCCAGGGCGGCCACGCCCGCCTCGTCCAGCCGGACCGCCGCCGCGTCCAGCGCGGGACCGTGCGGAGTGTCCGACAGCAGCGGGCCGCGCCACAGCTCGACCGCCTGCCGCTGCAGCGCCGACGCCTGCGCGAAGTCACCCGACTCCAGCGCCTTGCGGCCGCGCGCGTGCAGTGCCTCGAACCGGGCCAGGTCCAGCTGGTCCGGCTCCAGCCGCAGCACATAGCCCGGCTGCCGGGTCACCAGCGACTCGCGGCCGAACCCGTCCTCGGCGGCGTTGAGCTGCTTGCGCAGCTGCGAGATGTACACCTGGAGTGTGGTGGTCGCCGTACGCGGCGGATCGTCCTGCCACAGCTCGTCCGTCAGCGCCTGCACGGACACCACCTCGCCGCCGCGCACCAGCAGCGTGCCGAGCACGACACGGAGCTTCGCGGCCCGCGGCGTGTACGACACCCCGGGGCCGGCGCTGCCCTCGATCTCCATCGGGCCGAGGATGCGGAACCTCATGCGGACACCCGGGTCACAGATCCTGCACGACACTGGTGCGGGCCTCGGCCACCGCGCGCCGGTGCTGTGTCACCGTCAGGGTCACCGGCACCGACGGGCGCCCCTCGGCGTCCCGCTCCAGCGGCCCCGGCACCGCGACACAGCGCAGCGGCAGCCCCGCCTGCGCGTAGCCGCGGAAGTGCACGTCCCAGTCGGCGACCACGGCCCGGTCGGCGTCGACCCCGCTGGCCCGGCCCGCCGTGAGGATCGACGTCTGGCGCAGCGCCTCCAGCAGCAGCAGACCCGAGACCTGCCCGTCGTCGGACGGCGCCAGCGCCGGATTGTCACCCCGGGTGAGGATCCACGTCGTCAGCCGGCCCTGCGCCGACACGCTCGGCTCGCACACCACCACGTTGCCCGGCGCGCGGCGGCCGATCTCGGCCGGGTCCACCGGCCAGCCCGCGCCGTCCGGGGCGTCGTCCAGCTCCGGCGCGGCCCGCAGGGCGCGGCGGCTGTGCTCCACGTGGTTGCGGTGCAGGGCGGGGGTGAGGAACACCAGGCCCGCGCTGCCGGTGCAGCAGGGGACGTCGTCGATGCGGACGTCGACACCGAACGTCAGGCCGCGCGGCACCCCGCCGATCATGTGGTCGGGGCGGGCGGTCAGCCGCGTCGTCATCCGGGGCGGCTCGCTGTCACCGGCGCGCCAGGCCCGCAGATCGGTCAGGGCGAGCGAGAACCGGTAGAACAGCCCCGGCCGGTCACGCGGCACGCCGAAGTAGCGGTGGCCGACGAACTCGCCGACCTCGCGGACCTCCTCCGTGACCGACTGCGCGTCGTGGAAGTGGCCCGGACCGTCGTTGAACAGCGGGTGCCCGGTGGGCACGGCGCCGGCCAGGACGAAGTTCTCCTCGCCGCTGCTGGGCGCGTCCAGGAGGTAGTGCTCCCAGGACGTCGGACAGTGGATCAGGTGGCGGGTGGCGTACGTGAGTCCCTGCACGGTGCTGCTGGTCGTGTCGACAGTCATGGTCTCTCCTCGGCGCGTTGGGAGCGCTCCCTGCTCGCAGAGCGTGGGGGAGGGCCCGTCGTGCGGCGCGCGCTGTCCCCGTGGCCGTCACGCGGACGGCCCACGCCCACAAGGGTGCGAAACCGACGGTCCCGGATGCCAGCCGGGGACGGTGGCAGCAAGTTGCACGGCAGTTAGTTGGGGTGACGCCGCTGGTGGCACGCCAGCCGCGCTTTAGTCACGCTCATGCCGCCGGCGCGAGGGTGGTGCCCACGGCACGGTCCCACCGATCCCCCCGTCACCGCGGGCCGGCGCCGTCTGCCAGCCCCGCCCGGGACGTCATCCCCCGATGTCCCGGGCGGGGCCCGCGCCCACTCCGACCCAGTGCGCCACCTGGGCGCGCGAGGTGATGCCGAGCTTCTTGAAGATACGGCTGAGATGGGTCTCCACCGTCTTCGGACTGACCTGGAGCCGGGCCGCGATCTGATGATTCGTGCAGCCCTCACTGACCAGCAGCGCCACCTGCGCCTCCCGCCGGCTCAGCGACGCGGACTCCGACCCCGGTGCCGTCCCCGCCCCGTCCGCCGCGTCCCCGTCACCGGGCGCCGCCGGCGGCACCGTCCCAGGCGCCTCCTGTTCGAGGACGACCCGCACCTCGCGCAGCCGGGCCTGCGCACGGTCCCGCCACACCCCGCCCAGCGGGCGTGCCCCCCGCGCCGCCGCGCGGGCCGCCGCGAGCGCGGCGACGCTGTCACCGGCGGCGAGCCGGATCCGGGCCAGCCACAGGTCAGCGTCCACGGCCAGCGGCACACCGCCCGTCCGCCGCGCCGACTCCGCCGCCCGCTCGGCCCACCGGCCGGCCGCCGCGTGATCCTCCGCGGCGAGCCGCGCCCGCGCGAGCCCCAGCTCCAGCCGGCCCGCCACCAGCTCCTGCCCGGCCTCCCGCGCCGGCACCAACGCCGCCTCCAGCCACCGCTCCGCCGCATGCCGGCGCCCCGTGTGGAACAACGCGTCGGCCACCCGGCACACCGCGTCCAGCCTGCGCAACAGCCCGTCCTCCCCGAGAACCTCAAGCTCCCGCACAGCGGCATCGGCGGCATCGAGAGCGGCCCCGAAAAGCCCGGCGGCGGCGCAGGCGGCAGCAAGAAGCGAACACGCGTACGCGGTGCCGGGGGTGGGGGTGGGGTGTTCGCGGCGGGGCACCTCGCGGGTCGGGCCGGGCGGCCCAGGCGCCGGATGCGGTTGGGGAGGGGTGTCGGGGGCGGCGTTCGGGGCGTGTGGTGCCACCTGGGCCGAGTCCGGGGCTGCGGGAACCGGATGAGGATGGCGCGTGGTGTCGAGGCCCGGGTCGGGCGGGGCGGGCGCCGGATGCGGCTGGGGAAAGCTGCCGGTGGCGGGATCCGCGGTGGGCACTGCTTCCCGGGCCGGGTCGAGGGGTGCGGGGTCCAGGTGGTGGCGGGGCGGAGTGTCGAGGGCCGGGTGCGCGGTGCGCGGTGCCTGCTCCGGCGTGCGGGCGGTCGGAGTCATAGCCTGGCGCGGCTGGGCCGCGGTGTCGGCGTCGGTCCGTTGCGCGGTGCGCAGTGCCTGCTGTGCCCAGTGTTGGGCGGGGCGGCCCAGGACCGGTTCGCCGCGGTCGAGGGCGAGGGCGGCGCACTCCGCTGTCCATTCGTGGGCCGACGGGCCGACGGGCCACGAATGGGCCGGTGTGCCGTCGGCCGTGGTGGGCCGGCCGGGGGCGCAGTGGTCCAGGCACTGCTCGGCCTCGTTCCAACGGCCCAGCAGGCGCAAAGCCGTTGCCCTGGTGGGTGTCTCCCTCGCGGACGCCGGCAGCGGCGTGTACGCACGCAGGGCGGCCTCGGGGCGGCCCGCCAGCACCAGCGCACGCGCGCGCAGCGAGGCCGCCTCCACGTCGTCGGGCGGCAGGAGCCGCAGCAGCGAGGCCGCGGCGTTGGCCTCCCGGTGCAGACCACTCGCCGCGACCCGCAGCAGCCCGGCCCCGGCCCCGCCCCCGGCCGCTTCCGCGCCGCCGTTCGTGATGTCCTCGGTCAGCATCCCCGTACCTGCCTTCCCCCTGGTCACCACGACCCTCTCCCACCCGCGCCGCCGCTCCAAGGGTGCGCCCCTGTCCGGTAGTTGCACGACAGGAACTCCCCCGAACGTGGGGTGAACACCGGACTACTGCCGGTTCCGGGGCCGGTTCAGGCTCGAACCATGGCTGTCGACTCACAACCCGCCGCCCGCGAGGGAACGGCACCCCCCGTGCCCGGCGTCCGCCGCGGGCTACGGGCCGGGTACGCCTCCGGAGCCCTGGTCACCGGCGCGTTCAGCACGCTGCCCGGCCTCCTGCTGCTGCCGTACCTCACCGACACCCTCGGCGCCGGCGCGGCCCTCGCCGGCACCGTCGTCCTCGTGCCCAAGGTGTGGAACGCCCTGCTGGGACCCCTCGTCGGCCATGCCGGGGACCTGCGGCCCCGCCGCGCTCTCCATCTGCCGGCCGGAGGCGTCGGGGTGGCCGCCGCGTTCGCCCTGATGTTCTCCGCGCCCGGCTCCCACGCGGCCGGCGTCTGGTGGGCCGCCGTCGGCTTCTTCCTCGCCGCGACCGCCTACGCCTTCTTCCAGGTGCCGTACTCCGCGCTGCCCGCCGAGCTGACCGAACGGCCGGCCGACCGGGTCGCCCTCGTGGCCGGCCGCGTCGCCGTGATCGCCGTGTCCGCGCTGCTCATCGGCGGCGCCGGCCCGGCACTGGTGGACGCGGGCGGCGGGGGAGTGCCGGGCCACCGGCTCGTCGGCGTCTTCGGCGCGCTGTGCGTGCTCGCCGGGACGGCGGGCGTGGTGCTCGGCGTCAAGGGCGCGCCCCGGCGTGCGGCACCGGACACCCGCCCGGGCGACCGGCCCGCCGGACTGCGCCGGCAACTCGCCTTCGCGCGCGCGATCCCGGGCTTCCCCGCGCTCCTCGCCGGGATCGTCATCCAGTCGGTGGCCACCGGGGGCCTCACGGCGGGCGCCCCCTACTTCAGTGAGCACATCCTCGGCGACAAGAACGCCACCGGCCTGCTCGTCGCCGCGTTCGTCGCCCCCAACCTCCTCACCGTGCGCGCCTGGACCCGGCTCGGCGCCCGCGTAGGACACCGCGCCGGATACCGGTGGGCCTGCGCCGTGTTCGGCACCGGCTGCCTGCTGCTGTTCGCCGCGCCGGTCCTGCCGCTGCCCCTGGTCCTGCTACTCATGGTCGTCGCCGGCGCCGGACATGCCGGACAACTGCTGTTCCTGTACGCCCTGTTGCAGGACTGCATCGCCGGTCAGGAGCTGCGCGGGGCGGGCGTCTCCTCGGGCCTGTTCACCACCTGCGAGACCCTGGGCCTGGCCGTCGGCCCCTTCCTCTACGGCCTGACGCTGGCCGCGTTCGGCTACGTCTCCTCCGGCACCGGCCTCGCCGTCACCCAGTCGCACACGGCCCGCGAGGGCATCCTCGTCGGCATCGCCCTGCTCCCCGCCCTCGCGGCAGCGGCGGCGACCGCAGTACTGGGGCGGGGCAGAACGACACCCCCCGAGAGCCCATCCAACTGAGGCCCAGCCCGGCCAACCGCGGATCCCCTCGCGGGGGGAAAAAACTGCGCGACAAGCTCCGACGGACCGGTAGCCGGAATGACGCCCGGGCCGGGCTCCCGCTGCAACGCAGGGCCCGGCCCGGCCGACCGGGTCGCCCCCCCAGGGGCGCGGGGAACTGCGCGACAAGCTCCGACGGACCGGCAGCCGGGATGCAACCCGTAGCGCCACGGCGGCCTCCCGCCTCACAGCAACCGGGCCGGCCCCCCGTCGAGTTCCCCCTCCGCGCGCACCGGCGTCACCGTGCCGTCCAGCGCGCGGACTTCGACGACACCGCGCGCGGTGCCGCCGATCCACCCCACCGCCGTGGCGAGGCGGCCCGCGCGGTGGGCGCGCAGGGCGGTCAGGGCGGCCGGTTCCGCCTCGGGGGCGACCACCAGGCAGAGGCAGCCCGCTCCTGCGGCGTACAGCGGGTCGAGGCCGAGCACGTCGAACGCCTCGCGGGCACCGTAGGGGACGGGGAGCGCGTACTCGTCGACGCGCACCGCGTGGCCCGAGCGGGACGCGAACTCCCGCAGGACCGCCGCCAGTCCGCCCTCGGCCACCGCCCCGGCCGCGCGGACCGCGTCCGGCGGCAGGGCCGCGCGGACCCCTTCGACCAGTCCGGCCAGCGGGGCGGCGTCGCTGGGCACGTGGTACTCGTACCCCAGTCCGGCGCGCAGCGAGAGCACGTGCACGGCGTGGCTGCCCAGCGGGGCGGAGAGCAGGACGCGGTCGCCGGGGCGCAGCGCGGACGCGTCCAGCGGCGGGCGGGTAAACACCCCGAACGCCGTCGCCATGAGGGCGAGTTGATCGACCTCACCGGCCCGCACCACCCGCGCGTCGACGGCCGCGACCCGCACCCCGGCCTCCCGCACGGCCTCCCGTACGGACCCGGCGGCCCGGTGCAGCAGCACGGACGGCAGCCCCGCCTCGACGACGGCGGCCAGCGCCAGCCGGCGCGGCAGCGCGCCGGTGGCCGCGAGCGCGTTGACGGCCGTACAGACCGCGAGCCGCCCGATGTCGCCGTTGCCGAAGAACGGCGGGTCGACGACGGATGTCGCGGTGCGCAGCGCCAATGGGCCGTCCTCCGGGGCCGGTCCGGGGTCGTAGAGGTCGCCCAGCGCGGAGATCAGGACGCGGGCCGGAGAGGCGTCGCCCGCGTCGTCGTACAGCGTCACCTGCCCGATGGGCAGAGGTGTGTCGTCCCGCAGCAAGGAAATCCCCCCTTTCCGGACCCGGGATCGCGGCGGCCTGGACCGCCCCGGACGCCGTCCTGTTCCGGGCGCCCCTGCCACCGTAGCCGGGAAGCCCGAGGACAACCGGCAGGCAGGGGTGGGAATTCAGGGGTGGGCAGGGGTCCGTCAAGGGGGACTGCACGCCCGTGACCCCTTCCTAGGGTCGTAGACCCGGAACGCCCGGGCAGTCAACGGACCTACGGAGAGCGGCCATGGTGGACGTCAGTACCCGGGGGGAGCGGGGGCGGCTCCCCGCCGACCGCCTCGACGAGCGGCTCGGGGTGTTCGCGCACCGCTTCGACGCACCGCACACCGGCGAACCGCACACCGGCGAGCCGCAGATCGACGCACCACGCGCCGACGCACCACACGTCGGCGCACCACACGCCGACGAGCCGCACACCGCCACCACCGGCACAGGCCCGCTCGACGGGGTGACCCTCGGTGTCAAGGACGTCTTCGCCACCCGCGAGGCCGTCCCCACCGGGCACAGCAAGGTGCACGACGCCGACTGGCACCGCGGCCGGGACGCCGTGGCCGTACGACGGCTGCGCGCCGCCGGCGCCGTCCCGCTGGGCCTGACCACCGCGGGCGAGCACGCGCTGGGCCGCCCCGACCCGGCCCTGCCGTTCCCCGTGCCGCGCAACCCCTGGGACCCCGACCGCTACCCGGGCGGTTCCAGCAGCGGCAGCGCGGCCGGGCTCGTGCACGGCCTGTTCGACGTCGGCCTCGGCACCGACACCGGAGGCAGCATCCGCATCCCCGCCGCCCTGTGCGGGGTCACCGGCGTCAAGCCCACCCACGGCCTCGTCCCGACCGCCGGCTGCCGCCCGCTCGCGCCCAGCCTCGACACCGTCGGCACCCTGGCCCGTACCGTCCGCGACGCGGCCCGCGCCCTCGGTGTCGCCGCCGCCTGGGACGCCCCCGAACCCGAGTGGCGCACCGGCCTGGACGGCGTGCGCGTCGGCGTGCCCGACCGCGCCCTGGAGGAGGCCGGCCAGCTCTCCCCGGACTGCCGGGACGCCTTCGACACCGCCCTCGAACGCCTCAGGGACCAGGGCGCCAAGGTCGTCAGCGTCGAACTCCCCGAGCTGTACCCGCTGTTCGCCGCCCAGCTCATCACCCTCCTCGCCGAGGGCTTCGACACCCACGGCGCCGGACTGCGCGCCCGCTGGGACCAGTACGGGCGGCCCTTCCGGCGCACCCTCGTCCTCGGCGGCCTGATCCCCGCCTCCGTGTACGTCCACGCCCAGCGGGTCCGTGCCTGGGGCGCGGCCGGGCTGCGCCGCCGGCTCGACGGACTCGACGCGATCGCCACCCCCACCTGGCCCGGCGTCGCCCCCCGCTACGACGACCCGGCGGGCCTCGGCGCCGTGTCCTGGCTGCCCAGCCTGTGGAGTGCCGTCGGCTTCCCCGCCGTCGCCCTGCCCATGGGCTTCGACCCGGCGGGTCTCCCGCTGTCCCTGCAACTGGCCGGCGCCCCCGGCACCGACCGGGCCCTGCTCGCCGTCGCCGACGCCTACCAGCAGCACACCGACTGGCACCTGCGCGCCCCCGGCCCGCTCCCGGCGGGCCGTCCCGCACCGGTCGTCCTCCCGCAGGGCGCCCCCTCCGAGCCGGACGCCCAGCGGCAGCTCGGCGAAGCACTGCGGCGGGCCGGCGTGCCCGTCCCGGAGGCGGAACTCGCCGAGTTCGCCGGGCAGTGGCAGCTCACCGAGATGCTCTTCGGATTCCTCCCGGACATTCCCGACGCGGGCCCGGGTATGGACGCGGACGCGGATGCCGATGCCGATGCCGATGCCGACGCGGACGCCGACGCAGGCCCCGCTCCCGCACCGGCGCCCGACACCGACGACACCCAGCACTGACGACGACCCGAGGGGCTTCGCATGACCACACAGCAGCAGTTGGCGCACACCCAGGCACAGGGGGCCGACACCGACCTTCTCGAAAGCGACTGGATTCGCCGCTACCACCCCGCCGTGGCCGGCGCACCCCGCCTCATCTGCTTTCCGCACGCCGGCGGTTCGGCGAGTTTCTATTTCCCGGTCGCCAAGGCGCTCACCCCCGGCATCGACGTCCTCGTCGTGCAATATCCCGGCCGCCAGGAACGCCGTAGGGAACCCCTGATCGACAATGTTCCCGAACTCGCCGACCTCGCCTTCGAGGAGGTACGGCAGTACGCCGACCGGCCGCTGTACTTCTTCGGGCACAGCATGGGCGCCACCGTCGCCTTCGAGATCGCCCGCCGCTTCGCCGGCGCCGGACTGCCCGCCCCCGCCCGGCTGTTCGCGTCCGCCCGCCGCGCCCCCTCCCGCACCCGCGCGGACCGCGTCCACACCCGCGACGACGAGGGCGTCATCCGGGAGCTGCGCAGGCTCAGCGGCACCGACGACCGGGTCCTCGGCAACGAGGAGATCATGCGGCTCGCCCTGCCCGTGCTGCGCAACGACTACAAGGCCGTCGAGACCTACCGCGCCGACCCCGGCGCGCGGATCGACAGCCCTGTCACCGTGCTGACCGGGGACAGCGACCCCAACACCACCCTCGACGAGGCCCGCGCCTGGTCCGCGCACACCACCGCCGCCTGTGACGTGCAGGTGTTCGCCGGCGGCCATTTCTACCTCGTCGACCGCCAGCGCGAGGTGCTCGACGCCATCACCACCGGTATCGGCGCCCGGGCCGGAATCCGAGGTTAGGGGTGGCCCCCGCCGAAGGTAGGGGTCCGCACCGCGCCCGCCCGCATCTAGCGTGACGTTCACCGCTGCCACGAATTCTCCTTTTGTGGCCCGAGGACAGAAACAGGGAATCGCCGTGAGCCGAATAGCGTGGAAGACGCTCAAGCGCGGAGAGAGTGAAAGTCTCCTGCTGGCGGTCGACTTCGCCGCGGGCAGCCGCGGGCCGGCCCAGTTCGCCGACCTCGCCCCGCTCCTCGACCAGCCGCGCACACTCTGGACGAGCCGCCCGCCCGGCCCCGACGACCAGGTCCCGCCCACCGGCAACGCCTACCTCGACTGGTGGCTCGGCGAGGTCCGCGCCTTCGGCGCCCCCGTGGAGGCGGTGCTCGGCTACTGCGCCGGCGGCGTCTTCGCGGCGGCCCTCGCCGAGCGCATCGCCGACTGGCAGCCCGCCCCCCGGCTGATCCTCCTGGACCCCGAACTCCCCGCGAACAGAGGTCTGTACGACGACTTCCACACCGCCGGCGACTCCCTGGGCGCGCTGCTCACCCCGGCCGAACTCGACGCGTTCCACGCCCGCGGCGAGGCCCTGCGGGCGCGGTACGGCGACGAGCGGCTGCCCGTCGTCGGCCGGGAACTCGCCGAAACCTTCACGGCCGCCGTGGCCGCCGCCGCCGAGCGGCTCGACCTCGACGAGGACATCCGCGACGAACTCTCCGGCGCCTTCGTCTCCCTGGTCTCCTACCTCACCGCGGCAACCACCCTCAGCCCGCTGCCCGCCTGGTCGGCCGCCACCGCCCTCACGACGACCACCCCGGACCACCCGGTCGCCGACGAGCACCGCATCGACGTACCCCACGACGAGCTGCTGCGCTCACCCGCCACCGCACGGGCCCTGGAACGCCTGCTGTCCGAGGTGCCCGCAGCCGCGACGGTGGCCGTGACCGCGGCCGGGAAGGCCGGGTGACCGCGATGACGACCACCACGGGGGACACCACCTTCACCACCCTCGAAACGCCGGCCGCCACCGTCGAAACGCCGGCCGCCACCGTCGAAACGCCGGCCGCCACCGTCGAAACGCCGGCCGCCACCCTCGAAACGCCGGCCGCCACGCCCGGCGCAACCGACACCGCGCCCGGCGCAACGAACACCGCGCCCGTCGCACCGGCCGTCGCGCCCGTCGCACCGGCCGCCGCGCCCGCCGGTGACGCCCAGCCCGCCCTGCTCCCCGCCCTCTTCGCCGAGCAGGCCCGCCGTACCCCCGACGCCGTCGCCCTCGTCGACGGTGACGACACGGTCAGCTACCGCGAGCTCGCCGAGCGGTCCTCCCGGCTGGCCCACCACCTGATCTCCCTGGGCCTCGGCCCGGAGGACATCGTCGCCGTCGGGATGCGGCGCGGCGCGGACCTCGTCGCGGCCTTCCTCGCCGTCCTCCAGGCCGGCGCCGCCTACCTCCCTCTCGACCTGCAGAACCCGGCGCAGCGACTGGCCCTGATGACCGAGGACGCCCGCCCGGCCGCCCTGCTCACCCACAGCGGCAGCGCGGCCCCGGCCGGCGCCGTGGTCACCGTCCTCCTCGACGACCCCGCCACCCGCGCCCGTATCGACGCCGCCCCCGCCACCGGCCCCGGTGACACCGACCGCGTCCGGCCGCTGCACCCCGACCACCCGGCGTACATCATCTACACCTCCGGCTCCACGGGCCGCCCCAAGGGCGTCGTCGTCACCCACCGCCCGCTGGCCGCCTACCTCGCCTACGCGCGCGGAACCTACCCGAGCGCCGCCCGCACCACGCTGCTGCACTCCTCCGTCGCCTTCGACATGACGGTCACCACCCTGTACGCGCCCCTCACCAGCGGCGGCACCATCCGCGTGGGCGCCCTGGAGGACCCGGCCCCCAGCCCCGCCCTCCTCAAGGTCACCCCGTCCCACATGGCGCTGCTCGCCACCCTGCCGCCCGAGGCGGCGCCCACCGAGCAGCTCGTCGTCGGCGGCGAACTCCTGCTCGCCGAGACCGTCGACGCCTTCCGTGCCCGCCACCCTAAGGTCACGGTCCTCAACGAGTACGGCCCCACCGAGGCCACCGTCGGCTGCTGTGTGCACACCGTCAGCCCCGGCGACACCCTGCCGTCCGGTGCCGTCGCCATCGGCCGGCCGACCTGGACCAGCGAACTGAGAGTCCTGGACGAGGAGTTGCGGCCCACCGACGACGGCGAGCTGTACATCGCCGGCGGCCAGCTCGCCCGCGGCTACCTGCGCCGCCCGGCCCTCACCGCCGAACGCTTCGTCGCCGACCCCTACGGCCCGCCCGGCACCCGCATGTACCGCACCGGCGACCGGGTCCGCCGCGCCGACGACGGCACCCTGTTCTTCCTCGGTCGGCTCGACGGCCAGGTCAAGATCCGCGGCTACCGCGTCGAACTCGGCGAGATCGAGTCCGCCCTGCTGCGCCACCCCGCGGTCTCCCGCACCGCCGTCACCGTGCACCGCACGCCCACCGGCGACACGCACCTCGTCGCCTACGTCGTACCGCAGTCGGAGGTTGAAGGACACGTCGACGGAGGCGAGTTGAAGAAGCACCTCGCCGACACCCTCCCCGACTACATGGTGCCGAGCGCCTTCCTCACCCTCGACACGCTGCCCCTGAACGCCAACGGCAAGCTGGAGACCGGACGCCTTCCCGCGCCCGACTTCGCCGCCGTCACCCGCTACACCGCACCCGGCACCCCCGAAGAGACGCTGCTGTGCGACCTGTTCGCCCAGTTCTCCGGCGCCCCGAAGGCCGGCCTCGACGACGACTTCTTCGCCCTCGGCGGCACCAGCCTCGGCGCCGCCCAGGTCGCCAACAAGGCCCGCAGGCAGGGCATCCGGGTCAGCCTCCAGGACATCGCCGACCACCGCACCGTACGGCGCCTGCGCACGGCCCTCGCCCCGGCCGCCGAGTGACCTCCCCGGCTTCCGCCGGGACCCCGCCGACACCCACGTACGACCGACATCCGGCCGACGTACGACCAGCACCAGGAATTGGAGACACGATGGAGCTGCTGCAGCTCGCCGGCATGGGCTGGATCTCCCGGTCCCTCAGCGTGGCCGCCCGGCTCGGCATCGCCGACCACCTCGCCGACGGCCCCAAGACCCCGGCCCAGCTCGCCGAGCTGACCGACGCCAACCCCGACGGCGTGCTCTACCTGCTGCGCGTCCTCGGCATCGTCGGCGTCTTCCACGAACGCGAGGACGGCACCTTCGAGCAGACCGAGACCTCCGAGCGGATGCGCGACGACCACCCGCAGTCCATGCGCTACTGGTGCGTCCTCGGCGGCGAGATGTACTACGACGTCTGGCGCGACCTGCTCACCACCGTCAAGAGCGGCAAGCCCGCCTCCCGCTCCGAGTACGGCGAGTCCATCTACGCCTACATGGACAAGGACACCGACGCCGGCGAGGTCTACGACAAGGCCATGGCCGACATCACCCGGCCCGCCGCCGCCGAACTCGCCCGCGACTTCGACTTCTCCCGCATCTCCACCGTCGTCGACGTCGGCGGCGGCAGCGGCCACCTCCTCAAGGGCATCCTCGCGGCCCACCCCGACATCCACGGCACCGTCGCCGAGCGCGCCGACGTCGCCAAGCGCGGCGCCCAGATATTGGAGGAGTCCGGCGACCAGGACCTGATCCGCCGGCTGTCCTTCGCCGAGGCCGACTTCTTCGAGGAGGTGCCGAGCGGCGCCGACGCCTACTTCCTCAAGAACGTCCTGCACAACTGGAGCCCCGACAGCAGCACCCGCATCCTCAAGACCGTCCAGCGGGCCATGACCCGCACCGTCGAGGAGTCCGAGGGCCTGGCCGCCGAGCCCGTCCTGTTCGTCATCGAGCCGCTCCTCGGCCACGACAACGCCTCCGCGATCCGCTCCCTGTTCCAGATGGTCGTCTGCGAGGAGGGCACCCGCATCCGCTCCGAGGAGGACATGCGGGCGCAGGCGGTGGGCGCCGGCCTCCAGGTGCGGTCCATCCGCAATCTCTCCACCGAGCACAGCGTCGTCGAGTGCGTTCTCGCCCCGCGCGACTGACCAGCAACCCCACCCGCAGAGAGGACCAACCGGCCATGTGGGACGACCAGTTCGAGGGCATCGTCCGCCCCCACCTCGGCTTCCTCCCCGAGGACGCCTCCTTCACCGAGAGCCTGGACCTGCGTGACGCGGGCCTCGACTCCCTCGGCATCGTCGACCTCCTGATCGAGATCGAGAACGCCTACGACGTCAAGTTCACCGACGACGCCCTGTCCATGGAGACCTTCAGCACCCCGGGGGCCCTCTGGCGCACCCTCTCCGGACTGCGCACCGCGGCCCTGAGCTGACGGATCCCGCCCCCCTTTCTCCCTCCTCCCGCTCTCCTCTCCCACAGGTGGACGAACCGCATGTCGAATGAGTCGAACGAACAGAAGCTCCTCGACTACCTCAAGAGGGCCACGACCGAACTGCGTGACACCCGCAGGCGGTTGCGCGAGGAGGAGGAGAAGAGCCACGAGCCGATCGCCGTCGTCGGCATGGCCTGCCGCTACCCCGGCGGGGTGACCTCCCCGGAGGACCTGTGGAGCCTGCTCGCCGCGGGCGGCGACGCCATCACCCCGTTCCCCACGGACCGCGGCTGGGACGTGGCGGGCCTGTACGACCCCGACCCGGACGCCCCGGGCAAGACCACGTCCGTCGAGGGCGGCTTCCTGGACGGCGCCGCCGACTTCGACGCCGACTTCTTCGGGATCAGCCCGCGTGAGGCGCTGGCGACGGACCCTCAGCAGCGGGTGCTGCTGGAGACCTCGTGGGAGGCGTTCGAGCGGGCGGGCATCGACCCGGCGGCCCTGCGCGGCAGCGCGACCGGCGTCTTCGCCGGCGTCATGTACCACGACTACGGCGCCCACCTCCAGGACGTCCCCCAGGATCTCTCCGCCTTCCTCGGTAACGGCAGCGCGGCGAGTGTGGTGTCGGGCCGGGTGTCGTACGCGCTGGGTCTTGAGGGTCCGGCGGTGACGGTGGACACGGCGTGTTCGTCGTCGCTGGTCGCGGTGCACCTGGCGGCGCAGGCGCTGCGGGGCGGCGAGTGCACGCTCGCTCTGGCCGGTGGTGTGACGGTGATGTCGACGCCGGACACGTTTGTCGACTTCTCCCGGCAGCGGGGGCTTGCGTCGGACGGCCGGTGCAAGCCGTTCGCGGAGGCCGCCGACGGCACCGGCTGGGGCGAGGGCGTGGGTGTCCTGGTCCTGGAGCGGCTGTCGGACGCGCGGAAGAACGGCCACCGTGTCCTCGCCCTCATCAAGGGTTCGGCGGTCAACCAGGACGGTGCGAGCAGCCAGCTGACCGCGCCGAACGGGCCGTCCCAGCAGCGTGTCATCCGGCAGGCCCTCGCCTCCGCCCGCCTCACCGCCCAGCAGGTCGACGCGGTCGAGGCCCATGGCACCGGTACCCGGCTGGGCGATCCGATCGAGGCGCAGGCGCTGCTGGCGACCTACGGTCAGGACCGTGCCGAGGGAGCCCCGCTGTGGCTGGGGTCCATCAAGTCCAACCTGGGACACACGCAGGCGGCGGCCGGTGTCGCCGGGATCATCAAGATGGTCCTCTCCCTGCGTCACGAGAAACTGCCGCAGACCCTGCACGCCGATGCTCCCTCGTCCCACGTCGACTGGTCGGCTGGGGCGGTGGAGCTGCTGACCGAGGCCCGGCCGTGGAAGGCGGATGAGCAGCGGGTACGGCGGGCCGGTGTCTCCTCGTTCGGGATCAGCGGCACCAACGCCCACGTCATCGTCGAGGAGGCTCCCGCCGAGGAGTCCGCCGAGGCTCCTGAAGCCGCGCCGCTCTCGGTCGTTCCCTGGATCGTCTCCGGCAAGACCGCAGAGGCGGTCCGCGGCCAGGCGGCACGCCTGCTCGGGTTCGCCACCGCCCGTCCCGACCTGGACCTCGCGGACGTGGGCCACGCCCTGGTGGCGCACCGGTCGTCCTTCGCCCACAGGGCCGGTGTGGCAGCCGGGGACCGGGAAGGACTGCTGGCCGGCCTGGAGGCCCTGGCCGGCGGCACCGCTCCGCTGCCGGGCGCCGGGCGTGATCCGCTGGCGTTCCTGTTCACGGGGCAGGGGAGTCAGCGGGCGGGGATGGGGCGTGAGCTGTATGAGGCCTTCCCGGTGTTCGCCGCTGCGTTGGACGAGGTGTGCGATGCGCTGGATGCGCATCTCGAACGGCCCCTCAAGGAGGTCATGTTCGGCGGGGAGGGGCTGGACGAGACGGGGTACACGCAGCCCGCGCTGTTCGCCCTGGAAGTTGCCCTGTTCCGGTTGCTTCAGGCGTGGGGTGTACGGCCTGACGTGCTGGCCGGGCATTCGATCGGTGAGCTGGCTGCCGCGCACGTGGCGGGACTGTGGTCCCTGGAGGACGCGAGCAAGCTGGTCGCTGCCCGCGGGAGGCTGATGCAGCGGCTCCCTTCAGGGGGCGCGATGGCTGCCGTACAGGCGACCGAGGACGAGGTGCGGGCCGTGTTGCCGGACGGCACGGGCATCGCGGCTGTGAACGGACCGATGTCGATCGTCGTGTCCGGCCCGGAAACAGGTGTGAACACGGTTGTCAGCCACTTCAGTGGTGAAGGCCGTAAGGCGAAGAAGCTCACCGTGAGCCACGCTTTCCACTCACCTCTCATGGAGCCGATGCTCGCCGAGTTCGAGCAGATCGCCGCCCAGCTCACGTACCACGAGACGACGACCGCGATCGTCTCGACGCTGACGGGCACGACGGTCTCGTACGACGACCTCTCCCAGCCCTCCTACTGGGTTCGCCACGTCCGCGAGGCAGTCCGGTTCGCCGACGCCGTCGCCACCCTCGACGGGCGCGGAGTCCGCACCTTCCTGGAGCTGGGCCCAGACGCCGTGCTCACCGCGATGGCCGCCGACACCGGCACCGAGGGGACGCTGATCGCGGGCCTGCGCCGGGACCGGTCCGAGCCGCAGGCCCTCGTCGAGGCGCTGACCCGGCTGCCCGGCGTCGACTGGTCCGCCTACTTCGGGCCGGGCCGGCAGCCGGTCGACCTGCCCACCTACGCCTTCCAGCACCAGCCGTACTGGCTCGACGCCTACGCGGGCGCGGCCAAGGGCGACGTGACGAGTGCGGGCCAGACGGACGCCGAGCACGCGCTGCTCACCGCCGCCGTCGAACTCCCGGACGATGAAGGCGTGTTGTTCACCGGGCGGCTGTCCCCGGCCGCTCAGCCCTGGCTGGCCGAGCACGCGGTGCACGGGACCGTGGTCCTGCCCGGCGCGGCCCTCGTCGAGATCGCGGTGCGGGCCGGCGACCAGGTCGGCCGCGGGACCGTCCGTGACCTGACCCTGCACGCCCCGCTCGTCCTGCCCACCGACCGGGCCGTGGACCTCCGGGTGCGCGTGGGTGAGGGCGACGAGCCCGCCGTCACCGTGCACTCCCGCGCCGAGGGCCAGGACACCTGGACCCTGCACGCCGAGGGCACCCTGGCGGCCGAGCCCGTCCAGCCCGCAGACCTCGGGGACGCCTGGCCGCCGGCCGGCGCCGAGCCGGTCGACACCACGAGCCTCTACGACGAACTGGCCGCGGCCGGACTGGAGTACGGCCCCCTCTTCCAGGGCCTGAGCGCCGCCTGGCGCACCGCCGACGGCACGTTCTACGCCGAGGTCGCCCTGGCCGACGGCACCGACACCGACGGCTTCGGCGTCCACCCCGCCCTGCTCGACGCCTCCCTGCACGCCATCACCCTCGCCCAGGAGGAGGGCTCGGCGGCCCAACTGCCGTTCTCCTGGTCGGACGTCACCCTGCACGCCTCCGGGGCCACCGCCCTGCGGGTGCGCATCGGCGACGCGGGCTCCGGCTACCGGATCGACCTCGCCGACCCGGCCGGAACCCCGGTCGCCACGGTCGGCGCGCTCGCCCTGCGGCCCGCCGCGACGGCCGACAAGGGTTCGGCGGCGAGTGCCGTACGCGACCTGTACCGGGTCGACTGGATCCCGGCGCCCACGGAGGCGACCGAGCCGACGGAGTCGTACACCGTCCTCCGGGCGGACACGGCCGCAGACCTGCTCCCGCGGCTCCAGGCTCACCTCGGCGGTGAGGAGAACCTCCTCGTCGTCACCCGTGGGGCAACCACCGACGCCGAACAATCGGCGATCCGTGGCCTCACCCGGGCCGCGCAGGCCGAGCACCCGGACCGGATCGTCCTCCTCGACGCCGAGGACCTGCCCGCCCGGCTGCCCGCCGGGGAGCCGGAACTCGCCTACGTCGACGGCCACTTCCTCGTGCCCCGCCTGGCGCGGGAGACACCGGAGACCGGAGCCTGGTCCACGTCCGGCACGGTCCTCGTCACCGGCGGCACGGGCGGCCTCGGCGCGCTCACCGCCCGCCACCTGGTCACCGCACACGACGTCCGCAGCCTGCTGCTCACCAGTCGGCGCGGCACCGCAGCGCCCGGCGCCGAAGAACTGGCCGCCGCACTGCGGCAGGTGGGCGCCGAGGTGACGGTCGAGGCGTGTGACGTCTCCGACCGGGAGGCGCTGGCCCGGCTGTTCGCCGACCACCCGGACATCACGGCGGTCGTCCACACGGCGGGCGTCGTCGACGACGCGACCATCGAGTCGCTGACACCGGAACGGCTGGAGTCGGTGTGGGCGCCCAAGGCGCGCGCGGCACAGCACCTGCACGAGCTGACGGCGGACCGCGACCTCGACGCCTTCGTGCTGTACTCGTCGAGCGCCGCCACCTTCGACGGTACCGGCCAGGCCAACTACGCCGCAGCCAACGCCTACTTGGACGCCCTCGCCGCCGCACGCCAGGCCCAGGGCCTCCCGGGTGTCTCGCTCGCCTGGGGCCTGTGGGACCCGTCCGTCGGCGGCATGGGCGCCGGGCTGACCGCGGCCGACATCGACAGGATGGCCCGGGTCGGCGTCCTGCCCCTGGACGAGGAGCGGGGCCTCGCCCTCCTGGACGCGGCGCTCCGCGGCGGCACCCCCGCCCAGCTGCTTCCCGTCGTCATGGACACCCGGGCCCTGGAACAGCGGGCCAAGCTCGGCGGACTGCCCCGCGTGCTGCACGGACTCGTCCGCCCCTCCGCCGTACGCAGGACCGCGGCCGCCGGAGCCGCCGCCGCGGCCGGTGACCTGGCCGCCCGACTGGAGCGCCTCCCGGCCGCCGAGCGCACCCGCGTCCTGCTCGACCTCGTCCGCCGCCACGTCGCCGCCGTCCTCGGCTTCGGCGGGGCCGGCGAGGTCGCCGCGGAGAAGCCGTTCAAGGAGTTCGGCTTCGACTCCCTCACGGCCGTGGAATTCCGCAACCGGCTCGGCGCGGAAGCCGGCCTGCGCCTGCCCGCGACCCTCGTCTTCGACCACCCCACCCCCGGTGCCGTGGCCGATTTCCTCCAGTCCGAACTCGTCGGCGGGGAAGAGCAGTTCGCGCTGACGCCGACGAACGGCCCGTCCGCCGGGACCGACGATCCGGTCGTGATCGTCGGCATGGCCTGCCGCTACCCCGGCGGAGTGACCTCACCCGAGGGCCTGTGGAGGCTCCTCGCGGCAGGCGGTGACGCCGTCTCCGAGTTCCCCGCCGACCGGGGCCCGCAGTGGCAGGAGTCGTACGACCCGGATCCGGAGACCGCCGGCAAGACCTACACGCGCCACGGCGGATTCCTCACCGGGGCCGCCGAGTTCGACCCCGCGTTCTTCGGGATCAGCCCGCGCGAGGCGCTCGCCATGGACCCGCAGCACCGGCTGCTGCTGGAGACCTCGTGGGAGGCGTTCGAGCGGGCCGGGATCGACCCGGCGGGTGTGCGCGGCAGCGCCACCGGTGTCTTCACCGGCGTCATGTACCACGACTACGCCACCGTCCTGGAACGCTCCGCCCACCATGACACCGAGGGTTTCATGGGCGTCGGCGGCAGCATCGCCTCCGGCCGGGTCTCCTACGCCCTGGGCCTGGAGGGACCGGCCGTCACGGTCGACACCGCCTGCTCGTCGTCCCTGGTCGCCGTGCACCTGGCGGCGCAGGCGCTCAGGGGCGGCGAGTGCACGCTCGCCCTGGCCGGCGGTGTCACCGTGATGGCCACGCCCGACACCTTCGTGGACTTCAGCCGCCAGCGCGGCCTGGCGGCCGACGGCCGCTGCAAGCCGTTCGCGGAGGCCGCCGACGGCACCGGCTGGGGCGAGGGCGTGGGTGTCCTCGTTCTGGAGCGCCTGTCCGACGCACGTCGCAACGGCCACCGCGTGCTCGCCGTGGTCCGGGGCTCCGCCGTCAACCAGGACGGCGCCAGCAACGGCCTCACCGCCCCCAACGGCCCCGCCCAGCAGCGCGTCATCAAGCAGGCCCTCGCGGCGGCGGGACTGGCGCCGGCCGACGTGGACGCCGTCGAGGCGCACGGCACCGGCACGAAGCTCGGCGACCCGATCGAGGCGCAGGCGCTGCTCGCGACCTACGGCCACGAGCGGACTTCGGACGCGCCACTGTGGCTCGGCTCGATCAAGTCCAACCTGGGGCACACGCAGGCTGCGGCCGGTGTCGCCGGGATCATCAAGATGGTCCTCTCCCTGCACCACGAGGAACTGCCGCGCACGCTGCATGTCGACGCTCCGTCCTCGCATGTGGACTGGTCGGCGGGGGCGGTGGAGCTGCTGACCGAGGCCCGGCCCTGGGAGGCGGGGGAGCGGACCCGGCGCGCCGGCGTCTCCTCCTTCGGCATCAGCGGGACCAACGCCCACGTCATCGTGGAGGAAGCCCCGGCCGAGGAGCCGACCGCGTCCGAGGCGCCGGCCGCGCTGCCGGTCGTGCCCTGGATCGTCTCCGGCCGGACCGCCAGCGCGGCACGCGAACAGGCCGTACGACTCCTGACCGCCCTCGGCGAGGGAACGGGGGCCGACGCCGATCCGGCGGACGTCGCCTACTCCCTGACCACTCAGCGCTCGGCGTTCACCCACCGCGCCGCCGTGGTCGCGGACGACCGGGAAACGCTGCTCACCGGGCTGTCGGCGATCGCCGACGGGACGGTCCAGCCGTCCAGCACGGCCGGTTCCGTGGCGTTCCTGTTCACGGGGCAGGGGAGTCAGCGGGCGGGGATGGGACGGGAGCTGTATGAGGCCTTCCCGGTGTTCGCCGCTGCCTTGGATGAGGTGTGCGGGGCGCTTGACGCGCATCTCGAACGGGACCTGAAGGACGTCATGTTCGGCGGGGAGGAGCTGGACGAGACGGGGTACACGCAGCCCGCGCTGTTCGCTCTCGAAGTCGCTCTGTTCCGGTTGCTGGAGTTCTGGGGTGTGCGGCCGGATGCGTTGGCCGGGCATTCGATCGGTGAGCTGGCTGCCGCGCACGTGGCGGGGCTGTGGTCCCTGGAGGACGCGGCGAAGCTGGTGGCGGCTCGTGGCCGGCTGATGCAGCTGCTCCCTTCGGGGGGTGCGATGGCGGCTGTGCAGGCGACCGAGGACGAGGTGCGGGCGGTGTTGCCGGACGGCACGGGCATCGCGGCTGTGAATGGACCGATGTCGATCGTCGTGTCCGGCCCGGAAACAGGTGTGAACACGGTTGTCAGCCACTTCAGTGGTGAAGGCCGTAAGGCGAAGAAGCTCACTGTGAGCCACGCTTTCCACTCGCCCCTCATGGAGCCGATGCTCGCCGAGTTCGAGCAGATCGCCGCCCAGCTCACCTACGACGAGCCGGCCTTGCCGATCGTCTCGACGCTGACAGGCACGACGGTCTCCTACGACGACCTCGCCCAGCCCTCCTACTGGGTCCGCCACGTCCGCGAAGCCGTCCGCTTCGCCGACGCGATCACCACCCTCGACGGCCAGGGCATCGGCACCTTCCTCGAACTCGGCCCCGACGCCGTGCTCACCGCGATGGCCGCAGACACCGGCACGGAGGCGACGCCGGTCGCCACGCTGCGCCGGGACCGGTCCGAGCCGCAGGCCCTGGTCGAGGCGCTCACCCGGCTCCCGGAGGTCGACTGGACCGGCTACTTCGGGCCGGGCCGGCAGGCCGTCGACCTGCCCACCTACCCCTTCGAGCACGAGACGTACTGGCCCGCGATCCCGGCGACCCGCGTGGGCGACGTCCAGGGCGCCGGAGTCGCGACCGCCGGGCACCCGCTCCTCGGCGCGATGGTCGAACTTCCGGACGGCGACGGTGTCTTGTTCACGGGCCGGCTGTCGCAGGCCGCGCACCAGTGGCTGACCGAGCACGCGGTCGACGGCACCGTGATCGTGCCCGGCGCCGCGCTCGTGGAGATCGCGGTCCGCGCCGGTGACGAGGTCGGCCGGGGCACGGTCGGCGACCTGACCCTGCACGCTCCCCTCGTCGTACCGGCCGACTGTGCGGTGGACCTGCGGGTGCGTGTAGGTGAGGGCGACGAGCCCGCAGTCACCGTGCACTCCCGCCCCGAGGGCGAGGACACCTGGACGCTGCACGCGGAAGGCACCCTGTCCGCCCAGGACGCCGGCCCTGCCGACCTCGGTCCCGCCTGGCCGCCGGCCGGCGCCGAACCGGTCGACACCACGAGCCTCTACGACGAACTGGCCGCGGCCGGGCTGGAGTACGGCCCCCTGTTCCAGGGCGTGACCACCGCCTGGCGCTCGACGGACGGCACCACCGTCTACGCCGAACTCGCGCTGCCCGACGGCACCGACACCGACGGCTACGGCATCCACCCCGCCCTGCTCGACGCCTCCCTGCACGCCATCGGACTGTGGCCCTCCGGCAACGGTTCACGGGCCGAGCTGCCCTTCTCCTGGTCCGACGTCACCCTGCACGCGTCTGGCGCCACCGCCCTGCGGGTGCGGATCACGAAGGAGGGCGCCGGACACCGGCTGGACCTCGCCGATCCCACCGGGACGCCGGTCGCCACGGTGGGGACGCTGATCCTGCGGCCCATGGCCGTGGCCGGTGCCGGGACCGGTGCCGCCCGTGACCTCTACCGGATCGGCTGGACGCCGGTCACCACCCAGGAGACCGAGCCCACCGCCTCGTACAGCGTGCTGCGCGCCGACACCACCGCCGGCCTGCTCCCGCAGCTCCAGGACCGCCTGGAGGGACAGGAACCGCTGCTCGTCGTCACGCACGACGCGCTCACCGACCCCGACCAGTCGGCGGTGCGCGCCCTGGCACGGGCGGCCCAGGCCGAGCAGCCGGGCCGGATCGTGCTCCTGGACACGAACACGGAAATCCCGGAGCACATCCCCACCCTGGAACCCGAACTCGCCTACGACGGCGCCACGTTCACCGCACCTCGCCTCACCACTGACACCACTGACCCCGCCGACCTGGACGCCCCCGTGTGGCCGGCCACCGGCACCACCCTCGTCACCGGCGGCACCGGAGGGCTCGGCGCGCTCGTCGCCCGCCACCTCGTCACCCGGCACGGCGTGCGCAGCCTGCTGCTCACCAGCCGGCGCGGCGCCGCGGCGCCCGGCGCAACGGAACTCGTGGCGGAACTGGTCGAGTTGGGCGCCTCGGTGGCCGTCGAGGCCTGTGACGTCTCCGACCGGGACGCGGTCGCGCGGCTGCTGGACGCCCACCAGGACATCACCGCCGTCCTGCACACCGCGGGGGTCCTCGACGACACCACCGTCACCCATCTCACCCCGGAGCGCCTGGCCGGCGTATGGGCGCCCAAGGCCGATGCCGCCCGGCACCTGCACGAGCTGACGGCCGACCGGGACCTCGGGGCCTTCGTCCTGTTCTCCTCCGCCGCCGGCAGCTTCGACGGCATCGGGCAGGCCAACTACGCCGCCGCCAACGCCTACTTGGACACACTCGCCGCACAGCGCCGGAACCAGGGACTGCCTGCCCTGTCGCTCGGCTGGGGACTGTGGGCGCCCGACGCCGGAGGCATGGGCGCCGGACTCACCGACACCGACCTCGACCGCATGGCACGCGCCGGAGTCGAGGCCATCACGGCCGAGGAAGGGATCGCCCTCTTCGACGCGGCGCTGGCAGCCGCCGAGCACCGTGCTCATCTCGTCCCGATCAAGCTCAACCCGCGCGCCTGGGACGGCACGGAGGACGCGCCGGCCCTCCTGCGCGACCTCGTACGGCCACGCGCACGCCGTGCCGCACGTCGCGCGTCCCTCACGCAGGCCACGGCGGGAACGACCGGCAACTCCCTGCAGGACCGGCTGGCCGCCCTGCCCGACAGCCCGGCCCGCCGCGAAGTGCTGCTGGACCTGGCCCGCAAGCACGTGGCGGCGGTACTCGGGTTCTCCGGAGCCCATGCCGTAGCCACCGACGCGGCCTTCACCGAGCTGGGCTTCGACTCGCTCACCGCCGTCGAGTTCCGCAACGCGCTCTCCGCCGAGGCAGGCGTACGACTGCCCGCCACACTCGTCTTCGACTACCCGAGCCCCGGCGCGGTCGCCGACTACTTGCTGGCCGAACTCGTCGGAGCCGACCCGGAGTCGGGGGCGGAATCGGGCGCCACGGTCACCTCGGCCGCCCCCGCGGACGAGCCGATCGCCATCGTCGGCATGGCCTGCCGCTACCCCGGAGGCGTCAACTCGCCCGACGACCTGTGGCAGTTGCTGGCGTCCGGCGGCGACGCGATCACCTCCCTGCCCACCGACCGTGGCTGGGACGTGGCCGGCCTGTACGACCCGGACCCGGAGGCCGTCGGCAAGACCTACGCCCGTCACGGCGGATTCCTCTCCCAGGCAGCGGAGTTCGACCCCGCGTTCTTCGGGATCAGCCCGCGCGAGGCGCTCGCCATGGACCCGCAGCACCGGCTGCTGCTGGAGACCTCGTGGGAGGCATTCGAGCGGGCCGGGATCGACCCTGCGGGCGTGCGCGGCAGCGCCACCGGTGTCTTCGCCGGCGTCATGTACAACGACTACGGCATCCGGCTCAACGGCTACCCGGCCGACCTGGAGGGATACCTCGGCACCGGCAGCTCCGGCAGCGTCGCCTCGGGCCGCGTCGCCTACGTCCTCGGCCTCGAAGGCCCGGCGGTCACCGTCGACACGGCCTGCTCGTCCTCCCTGGTCACGGTCCACATGGCCGCGCAGGCGCTGCGCAGCGGCGAGTGCACCCTGGCCCTCGCGGGCGGCGTGACCGTGATGGCGACACCCGAGACGTTCGTCGGCTTCAGCCGCCAGCGTGGGCTGGCCCCCGACGGCCGCTGCAAGCCGTTCGCGGAGGCCGCCGACGGCACCGGCTGGGGCGAGGGCGCCGGCATGCTCGTCCTGGAGAAACTGTCCGACGCCCGCCGCAACGGCCACCACGTGCTGGCGGTCGTGCGGGGCTCGGCGATCAACCAGGACGGTGCGAGCAACGGGCTCACCGCTCCCAACGGTCCGTCCCAGCAGCGTGTGATCAAGCAGGCGCTGGCCGCCGCCCGGCTCACCGCCCAGCAGATCGACGCGGTCGAGGCGCACGGTACGGGCACCAAGCTGGGCGACCCGATCGAGGCGCAGGCGCTGCTGGCGACCTACGGTCAGGGACGCGCCGCCGACTCCCCGCTGTGGCTGGGGTCCATCAAGTCCAACCTCGGGCACACGCAGGCTGCGGCCGGTGTCGCCGGGATCATCAAGATGGTCCTCTCCCTGCATCACGAGGAACTGCCGCGCACGCTGCATGTCGACGCTCCGTCCTCGCATGTGGACTGGTCGGCGGGGGCGGTGGAGCTGCTGACCGAGGCCCAGCCGTGGAAGGCGGGGGAGCGGACCCGGCGCGCCGGCGTCTCCTCCTTCGGTATCAGCGGCACCAACGCCCACGTGATCATCGAGGAGGCTCCTGCCGAGACCCCGGCCGAGCCGGACTCCTCGGCGCGCCGCCTGCCGGTCCTCCCCTGGATCGTGTCGGGCAAGTCGGCCGAGGCCGTCCGCGCCCAGGCCGCCCGCCTGCTCGACTTCGCCACCGCCCACCCGGAGCTGGACTCCACCAACATCGCCGCTTCCCTCGTCTCCCGACGCGCCGCGTTCGCCTACCGGGCGGGTGTGGTGGCGGGGGACCGTGAGGGACTGCTGGCCGGGCTGGAGGCGGTCGAGGGTGGCAAGGCTGTGCCGTCGGGTCCGCTGGCGTTCCTGTTCACGGGGCAGGGGAGTCAGCGGGCGGGGATGGGTCGGGAGCTGTATGAGGCCTTCCCGGTGTTCGCCGCCGCGCTGGATGAGGTGTGCGCTGTCTTGGACGCCCACCTGGAACGTCCGCTGAAGGGTGTGATGTTCGGGGGTGAGGGGCTGGGTGAGACGGGGTACACGCAGCCCGCGCTGTTCGCTCTGGAAGTTGCCCTGTTCCGGTTGCTTCAGGCGTGGGGTGTACGGCCTGACGTGCTGGCCGGGCATTCGATCGGTGAGCTGGCTGCCGCGCATGTGGCGGGGTTGTGGTCGCTGGAGGACGCGGCGACGCTGGTGGCGGCTCGTGGCCGGCTGATGCAGGAGTTGCCTGCGGGCGGTGCGATGGCGGCTGTGCAGGCGACCGAGGACGAGGTGCGGGCCGTGTTGCCGGACGGCACCGGTATCGCGGCTGTGAACGGGCCGAACGCGATCGTCGTCTCCGGCCCGGAAACGGGTGTGAACTCGGTTGTCAGCCACTTCAGTGGTGAAGGCCGTAAGGCGAAGAAGCTCACCGTGAGCCATGCTTTCCACTCGCCGCTGATGGAGCCGATGCTCGCCGAGTTCGAGCAGATCGCCGCCCAGCTCACGTACCAGGACCTCACGGTCCCGATCGTCTCGACGCTGACCGGTCAGACGGTGTCGTACGACGACCTCGCCCGGCCCTCCTACTGGGTTCGCCACGTCCGTGAAGCTGTCCGTTTCGTCGACGCGATCGCCACCCTCGACGGCGAGGGCATCGCCACCTTCCTCGAACTCGGCCCCGACGCGGTCCTGACCGCCATGGCAGCCGACCCGCGTGCCATCCCCACCCTCCGCCGAGACCGCACCGAACCCCAAGCCCTGACAGAAGCCCTCACCCGACTCCCCTCCGTCGACTGGACCGCGTTCTTCGCCGGCACCGGCAGCCTGGCCGTCGACCTGCCGACCTACGCCTTCCAGCACGGCACCTACTGGCTCGCGGACAAGGGAGCCGGAACGGCGACCGGCTTCGGCCAGTCGGATGCCGGGCACCCGCTGCTCGGGGCGGCGGTGGAGCTGCCGGACGGCGAAGGCGTGCTGTTCACGGGCCGGCTGTCCCTCTCCACCCACCCATGGCTCGCCGAGCACGCCGTGAACGGCACTGTCATCGTGCCCGGCGCCGCCCTCGTCGAGATCGCCGTGCGCGCCGGAGACCAGATCGGCTGCGGCACCGTACGCGACCTGACCCTGCACGCCCCCCTCGTCGTGGCGGCCGACCGTGGCGTGGACCTGCGGGTGCGGGTCGGTCAGGGCGACGAGCCGACGCTCTCCGTCCACTCCCGCGTGGAGGGCGAAGACTGGACGCTGCACGCCGAGGGCTTCCTGACGGCCGAGGCCGTCGAGCCCGCCGACCTCGGGGCCGCCTGGCCGCCGGCCGGTGCCGAACAGGTCGACACCACGACCCTGTACGCCGACCTGGCCGCTCTCGGCCTGGAGTACGGCACCCTCTTCCAGGGTGTCTCGGAGGTCTGGCGGGACGGGGACGACACCGTGTACGCCGAGGTGACCCTCCCCGAGGGGACCGACACCGACGGCTACGGCATCCACCCGGCCCTGCTGGACGCCTCCCTCCACGCCATCAGCCTGCTGACGGACGAGGACGGCGGGACGGCGCAACTGCCCTTCTCCTGGGCGGACTTCGCGCTGCACGCCACCGGTGCCTCGGCGCTGCGGCTGCGCATCGGCCGTAGCGGCTCGGCCTACCGCATCGACGCGGCCGACGCGGCGGGGGCTCCGGTGGCCACGGTCGGCTCGCTGGCGCTGCGGCCGCTGGCCGTGGAGTCCGGCACGGTCCGCGACCTGTACCGGATCGACTGGACACCGGTCGCCGCGCAGCAGACCGAGCCGACCACGTCGTACACGATCCTCCAGGCCGCCACGGCCACCGAACTGCTCCCCCTCCTCCAGGCCCGCCTGGAGGACGAACAGCCCCTGCTCGTCCACACCCGCCAGGCCGGCACCGACCCCGACCAGGCCGCGATCCGCGGACTCGTACGAGCCGCCCAGGCCGAACACCCCGACCGGATCGTCCTCATCGACACGACCGGCGACCTGCCCGACCACATCCCGACCGGCGAACCCGAACTCGCGCAGAACGACAGCCAGTTCACGGCACCGCGACTGACCCGGGAGACCGTCGTGGCGGAAGGCTCCTGGTCCACCTCCGGGACGGTGCTCATCACCGGCGGTACCGGTGGGCTCGGCGCGCTCACGGCACGGCATCTCGTCGGCGCCCACGGGGTGCGCGGTCTCCTGCTCACCAGCAGGCGTGGACCGGACGCGCCGGGTGCCGCCGAACTGAGCGCCGAGCTGGAGGCAGCCGGTGCGAAGGTCGAGGTCGTCGCCTGCGACGTCACCGACCGTGCCGCCCTCGCCGGGCTGATCGACGCGCACCCCGACCTCAGCGCCGTCATCCACACGGCCGGTGTGGTCCGGGACGGCACGGTCGCCTCGCTCACCGCGGAGACGCTCACCGAGCTGCGCGCACCGAAGGTCGACGCGGCCCGGTATCTGCACGAGCTGACGGCGGACCGGGACCTGGCGGCGTTCGTGCTCTACTCCTCCGCCGCCGGTGTGCTGGGCGGCGCCGGACAGGGCGCCTACGCCGCCGCCAACGCCGCACTGGACGCCCTGGCCGCCGAACGGCGCGCGCAGGGGCTGCCCGGCACCTCGCTCGCCTGGGGACTGTGGGCGTCGGAGGCCGGCGGTATGGGCGCGGGTCTCACCGAGACCGACGTCGACCGCATGGCACGCTCCGGTGTTCGCCCCCTCGCGGCGGCGGACGGGCTCGCCCTGCTGGACGCGGCGGTCGCGGCGGACCGGGCGCTGCTGCTGCCGGCCGGACTGGACCTGCCCGCCCTCGCCCGGGCGGGGGGCGGTCAAGTCCCCGCTCTGCTCTCGCAGTTGGTACGCCCCACGGCCGTACGGCGGTCGGCGGCGGCCGGGGCGGGCGGCTCGGGCGGCGGGCAGGAGCTGGCGCGGCGGCTGGCCGGGCTCGCCGCGACCGACCGGCAGCGGCTGGTGTTCGACGTGGTCAAGCGGCACGTGGCAGCCGTCCTCGGCACGGCCGGCGATGCGGGAGCCCCCGAGATCACGCCGGACAAGCCGTTCAAGGAACTCGGGTTCGACTCGCTCACCGCGGTCGAACTGCGCAACGCCCTGGGGGCCGAAGCGGGGGTCCGCCTGCCGGCGACGCTCGTCTTCGACTATCCGACGCCGGCCGAACTCGCCGGATTCCTGCTCCAGCAGCTGGTTCCGGACGACGCGGCCGACGCCGGTGACGCGGCGCACGAGGAGAGCGTACGGGCGGCCCTGCTGGCGATCCCGCTGGCCCGGCTGAGGGACGCGGGCCTGCTGGACACGCTGCTCGAACTCGGGGGCCACCGGCCCGAGTCGACGGGAACGCCCCGGTCGGCGGACGACCCGGCCGCGGAGGCCGGGGCCGTCGACGACATCGACGACATGGATGCGGAGAGCCTCATCTCGATGGCGCTCGAAGGATCGGACTTCTGATGACGCGGCTGACGACGCGCGACGCGGATTGGGTGAGGTAACAAGTGTCTGGACAGAAGGTGCCTGCACAGAACGTGTCTGCACAGAACGAGAAGATCGTCGAGGCTCTCCGGGCGTCACTGAAGGAGACCGAGCGGCTGCGCGAGCAGAACCGCCGGCTGACCGCCTCCGCGCACGAGCCCATCGCCATCGTCGGCATGGCCTGCCGCTACCCCGGGGGCGTCAACTCGCCTGAAGGCCTCTGGGAGTTGCTGGCCTCCGGAGGCGACGCCATCAGCCGCTTCCCGGAGGAGCGCGGCTGGGACACGGAGAGCCTGTACGACCCCGACCCCGACGCGGCCGGGCGGACGTACTCGGTCGAGGGTGGATTCCTCTCCCAGGCAGCGGAGTTCGACCCCGCGTTCTTCGGGATCAGCCCGCGCGAGGCGCTCGCCATGGACCCGCAGCACCGGCTGCTGCTGGAGACCTCGTGGGAGGCGTTCGAGCGGGCCGGGATCGACCCTGCGGGTGTGCGCGGCAGCGCCACCGGTGTCTTCGCCGGCGTCATGTACCACGACTACAGCGAGGTCCTGGAGCGCGCCACCGACGACCTGGAGGGCTTCCTCGGGGTCGGCGGCAGCATCGCCTCCGGCCGGGTGTCGTACGCCTTCGGCCTCGAAGGCCCGGCGGTCACCGTCGACACGGCCTGCTCGTCCTCGCTGGTCGCCGTGCACCTCGCCGCGCAGGCGCTGCGCAGCGGCGAGTGCACCCTGGCCCTGGCCGGCGGCGTGACCGTGATGGCCACTCCGGACACCTTCGTCGACTTCTCCCGGCAGCGCGGACTGGCCCCCGACGGCCGGTGCAAGCCGTTCGCGGAGGCCGCCGACGGCACCGGCTGGGGCGAGGGTGTCGGCATGCTCGTCCTGGAGAAGCTGTCCGACGCCCGCCGCAACGGACACCGGGTCCTCGCGGTCGTCCGAGGCTCGGCGATCAACCAGGACGGTGCCAGCAACGGCCTCACCGCCCCCAACGGCCCCTCCCAGCAGCGTGTCATCCGCCAGGCCCTCGCCTCCGCCCGCCTCACTCCGCAGCAGGTCGACGCGGTCGAGGCGCACGGCACCGGCACCCGGCTGGGTGACCCGATCGAGGCGCAGGCGCTGCTGGCGACCTACGGGCAGGACCGTGCCGAGGGCGCTCCGCTGTGGCTGGGCTCGATCAAGTCCAACCTCGGCCACACGCAGGCTGCGGCCGGCGTCGCCGGGATCATCAAGATGGTCCTCTCCCTGCGCAACGAGGAACTGCCGCGCACCCTGCACGTCGACACCCCCTCCAGTCACGTCGACTGGACCGAGGGCGCGGTGGAGCTGCTCACCGAAGCCCGGCCCTGGGAGGCGGGGGAGCGGACCCGGCGCGCCGGCGTCTCCTCCTTCGGCATCAGCGGCACCAACGCCCACGTGATCATCGAGGAGGCCCCCGCCGAGGAGGCCGTCCAGGCGGACGAGGGTGCCCCGCTGCCGGTCGTGCCGTGGATCGTCTCCGGCAAGTCGGCCGAGGCCGTCCGGGCCCAGGCCGCCCGCCTCCTCGACTTCGCCACCGCTCACCCCGACCTCGCCCCGGCCGCCGTCGGCCGCGCGCTCGCCACCGGCCGCTCGGCGCTGCCGTACCGCGCGGGCATCGTCGCCGCCGACCGCGAGGACCTGCTGACCGGCCTGGAGACACTCACCCACGGGGACGCGACCGCCGCCAAGGCCGGCCCGACGGCGTTCCTGTTCACGGGGCAGGGGAGCCAGCGGGCGGGGATGGGGCGTGAGCTGTATGAGGCCTTCCCTGTGTTCGCTGCTGCGTTGGACAAGGTGTGCGGTGCGCTGGACACCCATCTCGAACGTCCGCTGAAGGACGTCATGTTCGCCGGGGAAGGGCTGGACGAGACGGCGTACACCCAGCCCGCCCTGTTCGCCCTCGAAGTCGCCCTGTTCCGGCTCCTGGAGGCATGGGGCATACGGCCCGAGGTGCTGGCCGGGCACTCCATCGGTGAGCTGGCCGCCGCGCACGTGGCCGGTTTGTGGTCGCTGGAGGACGCGGCGAAGCTGGTGGCTGCTCGCGGCCGGCTGATGCAGCAGCTTCCGGCGGGCGGTGCGATGGCTGCCGTGCAGGCGACCGAGGATGAGGTGCGGGCCGTGTTGCCGGACGGCACCGGCATCGCCGCTGTGAACGGACCGAACGCGATCGTCGTGTCCGGCCCCGAAGCGGGTGTGAACTCGGTTGTCAGCCACTTCACCGGTGAAGGCCGTAAAGCGAAGAAGCTCACCGTGAGCCACGCTTTCCACTCGCCCCTGATGGAGCCGATGCTCGACGAGTTCGAGCAGATCGCCGCCCAGCTCACCTACACCGAGCCCGCCCTCCCGATCGTCTCCACCCTCACCGGCACGACGGTCTCCTACGGCGACCTCGCACAGCCCTCCTACTGGGTCCGCCACGTCCGCGAAGCCGTCCGCTTCGCGGACGCGATCACCACCCTCGACGGCCAGGGCATCGCCGCCTTCCTGGAGCTCGGTCCCGACGCCGCCCTCACCCCGATGGTCGCCGACGCGCGTGCCGTCCCCACCCTCCGCCGAGACCGCGCCGAACCCCAAGCCCTGGTCGAGGCGCTGACCCGGCTGCACTGCGCCGGTGGCGAGGTCAGCTGGCAGGCGTTCTACGCCGACACCCCGGCCCGCCACATCGACCTGCCGACCTACGCCTTCCAGCACGAGACGTACTGGCCGACCACGGCCCCCTACGCCGCCTCGGACGCGGCCGGGCTCGGGCTGACCGCCGCCGGGCACCGCATCCTCGCCGGTGCCATGGAACTGCCGGACAGCGAAGGCATCCTGTTCACCGGCCGTCTCTCACTCGCGACCCACCCCTGGCTGGCCGAGCACGCCGTGAACGGCACCGTCATCGTGCCCGGCGCCGCCCTCGTCGAGATCGCCGTACGCGCCGGAGACCAGATCGGCCGCGGCACCGTACGCGACCTGACCCTGCACGCCCCCCTCGTCCTCGACGAGCGAGGCGGAGTCGCCCTGCGCGTCGCCGTCCGGCTCGGCGAGGGCGCAGAGCCCGCCGTCACCGTGCACTCCCGCCCGGAAGGGGAGGACGACTGGACGCTGCACGCCGAGGGCTCCCTGTCCGCCGAGGCCGTCACGCCCGCCGACCTCGGTACCGCCTGGCCCCCGGCCGGCGCCGAGCCGGTCGACACCACGGGCCTCTACGACGACCTGGCCGGCATCGGGCTCCAGTACGGTCCGCTCTTCCAGGGCGTCACCGCGGCCTGGCGGACCGCCGACGGCGCCGTCCACGCCGAGGTCGCCCTCCCCGAGGGCACGGACACCCACGGCTACGGCATCCACCCCGCCCTCCTCGACGCCTCCCTGCACACCATCGGCCTGCTCGTCAGCGGCGAGAGCGACACCGGGGGCGCCCGCCTCCCCTTCTCCTGGAGCGACTTCGCGCTGTACGCCGCCGGCGCCTCGGCGCTGCGGGTGCGCGTCGCGGGCGAGGGTTCGGGCTACCGGATCGACCTCGCCGACCCGTCCGGCGCGCCCGTCGCCACCGTCGGGGCGCTCGCGCTGCGCGCCCTGCCCACCGCGCCGACGGGCGCCGCGCGCGGGCACGACTCGCTGTACCGCCTGGACTGGCAGAAGACCGCCCCGGCGCAGCCCGGTACGACGTCCGTGTCCTGCCGGGTCATCGGACCGGACCCGCTCCAGCTCGTGGACCTGATCACGGAGACCGGCGGCCGGCACACGCAGGGCACCGACGACGCCGAACTGACCTTCGCCACCTTCGTCACCGCCGGCTTCGAGCCGCGCGACGCCGTGCACCGGGCGCTGGACGTCGTCCAGGAGTGGCTGGCGGGCGACCGGCCCGAGGGGGCCCGGCTCGTGCTCGTCACCTCGGGTGCCGTGGCCGCCGCGCCCGGCGACCGGGTCCCCGACCCGGCGGCCGCCGCCGTGGTCGGCCTCGCCCGGTCCGCCCAGTCCGAGCACCCCGGGCGGATCGTCCTGGTCGACCTCGACACCTCCGCCGAGTCCGCCGACGCCCTGCTGCCCACGCTCACCGGCAGCGACGAACCCCAGTTCGCCCTGCGCTCCGGGCAGTTGCTGGCACCCCGGCTCGTCCGGAACGTGGGCTCCGAGCTGAGCCTGCCCGGGGGCGACGCGCCCTGGCGGCTCGACTTCACCCCGACCGGCACCCTGGACAGCCTCTACGTCGCCGACTTCCCCGAGGCCGCCGAGCCCCTCGCCGAGGGACAGATCCGGGTCGCGATCCGCGCGGCCGGCGTCAACTTCCGCGACGTGATGAACGTCCTCGGCATGTACCCGGGCGACGCCGGGCGGCTCGGCCTCGAAGCCGCCGGTGTCGTCGTGGAGGTCGGGCCGGGCGTGGACCGGTTCACCGTCGGGGACCGGGTCATGGGCCTGTTCTCCGGGGCGTTCGGACCGCTCTCGGTCGTCGACCACCGGCTGGTCTCCGCGATGCCGTCCACCTGGACGTTCGCCGAGGCGGCCGCCGCCCCCGTCGTCTACCTCACCGCCTACTACGCCCTCGTCGACCTGGCCGGCCTCTCCGCCGGCGAGTCCATCCTGGTGCACGCCGCCGCCGGCGGTGTCGGCACCGCCGCCGTGCAGCTCGCCCGTCACCTGGGCGCCGAGGTGTACGGCACCGCCAGCCCCGCGAAGTGGGCCGCCGTGCGCGCCCTCGGCGTCGACGAGGACCGCATCGCCAACTCCCGCACCCTGGAGTTCGAGCAGCACTTCCTGGAGGCCACCGACGGGCAGGGCATGGACGTCGTACTCGACTCCCTCGCCCGGGAGTTCGTCGACGCCTCGCTGCGCCTGCTGCCGCGCGGCGGCCGGTTCGTCGAGATGGGCAAGACCGACATCCGCGACGCGGACGAGGTCGCCGCGGCCCATCCCGGCGTCACGTACAAGGCGTTCGACGTCATGGACGCCGGGCCCGACCGCATCATGGACATGTACGGCGCGCTCCTCGACCTGTTCGAGAGCGGCGCCCTGCGTCCGCTGCCCGTCACCGCGTGGGACGTGCGCGAGGCGCCGGAGGCGCTGCGGGTCATGGGACAGGCCCGGCACACCGGCAAGCTGGTGCTGACCGTGCCCGCGCCGCTGAACCCCGAGGGCACCGTCCTCGTCACCGGCGCGACCGGCGCCCTCGGCGGGCTCCTCGCCCGGCACCTGGTCACCGAGCACGGCGCGCGGCACCTGCTGCTGGCCAGCCGGCGCGGCGACCGCGCCCCCGGAGCCGGTGAACTCATCAGCGCGATCAATCAGTTGGGCGCCACGGCGGAGCTGATCGCCTGCGACACCGCCGACCGGGACGCCGTCTCCGCAGCCCTGGCCGCCGTACCGGAGGCGCATCCGCTGACCGCCGTCGTGCACGTCGCCGGTGTCCTCGACGACGGGGTCCTCGACTCGATGACCCCGGAACGGCTGGACAAGGTCCTCGCGCCGAAGGCGGACGCCGCCCGGCACCTGCACGAGCTGACCCGGCTCGCCGACCTGTCCGCGTTCGTGCTGTTCTCCTCCGCCGCCGGCACCTTCGGCAACGCCGGACAGGCCAACTACGCAGCCGCCAACGCCTACCTGGACTCCCTCGCCGCGCACCGCCGCGCCCAGGGCCTGCCCGGGCTCTCGCTCGGCTGGGGACTGTGGGCCGCCGAGGGCGGCGGCATGGCGGACAGCCTCGACGAGGCCGAGCGGGCCCGCATGGCCCGCTCCGGCTCCGCCGCGTTCACCGGCGAGGAGGGCCTGGCGCTGTACGACACCGCGCTCGCCCTGCCGCACGCCGCGCTCGTCCCCATCCACCTGGACCTGCCCGCCTCGGCCGCGCCCGAGGAGGTGCCCGCGCTGCTGCGCGCCCTGGTGCGCACCCCGGCCCGGCGCACCGCCCGCGCCGCCGGCAAGGCGGCCGGGGGAGGAGAACTGGCCGCACGGCTGGCCCCGCTCGGCGCCGGCGAGCAGCACGCGCTGCTGCTGGACGTCGTCCGCACCCACGCCGCCGCCGTCCTCGGACACAGCAACCCCGAGGCCGTCGACGTCACCCAGGCGTTCAAGGACCTGGGCTTCGACTCCCTCACCGGCGTCGAGTTCCGCAACCGGCTCGCCGCCGCCTGCGGCCTCAGGCTCCCGGCGACGCTGGTCTTCGACTACCCGGCGCCCGAGGCCCTCGCCGGCTACCTCCGCGAGGAACTCGTCGGCTCGCTGCCCGCCACAACGCAGGCCGCGGGCACGGCCCTTGGCACGGACGAGCCCATCGCCATCGTGTCCATGGCCTGCCGGTTCCCCGGCGGGGTCCGCTCGCCCGAGGACCTGTGGCGGCTGCTCGCGACCGGCGGCGACGCCATGGGCGCCATGCCCGGCGACCGTGGCTGGGACATCGACGCCGTCGTCGACCCGACCGGCGAACGCCCCGGCACCAGCTACACCGACCAGGGCGGCTTCCTGCCCGACGCGCCCCTCTTCGACGCCCCCTTCTTCGGCATCAGCCCCCGCGAGGCCCTCGCCATGGACCCGCAGCAGCGGATCCTGCTGGAGACCTCCTGGGAGGCCCTGGAGCGCGCCGGACTCGACCCGCACACCCTGCGCGGCAGCAGCACCGGCGTCTTCGCCGGACTGATCTACCACGACTACGGCAACGGCGCCGGATACGGCCACCTGCCCGACGGCGTCGAGGGCTTCCTCGGCACCGGCACCTCCGGCGGTGTGGCCTCCGGCCGCATCTCCTACGTCCTCGGCCTCGAAGGCCCCGCCGTCACCGTCGACACCGCCTGCTCGTCCTCCCTGGTCGCCCTGCACATGGCCGTCCAGGCGCTGCAGCGCGGCGAGTGCGATCTGGCCCTGGCCGGCGGTGTCACCGTGATGGCCACCCCGGACACCTTCGTCGACTTCTCCCGGCAGCGCGGGCTCGCCGCCGACGGCCGCTGCAAGGCGTTCGCCGACACCGCCGACGGCACCGGCTGGGCCGAGGGCGTCGGCATGGTCCTCGTCGAGCGGCTCTCCGACGCGCGGCGCCACGGCCACGACATCCTCGCCGTCGTCCGCGCCAGCGCCCTCAACCAGGACGGCGCCAGCAACGGCCTGACCGCCCCCAACGGCCCCTCCCAGCAGCGCGTCATCCGGCAGGCCCTCGCCACCGCCGGCCTCGCGCCCGCCGACGTCGACGCCGTCGAGGCGCACGGCACCGGCACCAGGCTGGGCGACCCCATCGAGGCACAGGCCCTCCTCGCCACCTACGGCCAGGACCGGCCCGAGGATGCCCCGCTCTGGCTCGGCTCGGTGAAGTCCAACCTGGGGCACACCCAGGCCGCCGCCGGCATCGCCGGTGTCATCAAGATGGTCGAGGCCCTCGGCCACGAGGAACTGCCCGCCACCCTGCACGTCGACGAGCCCAGCTCGCACATCGACTGGGAGGCCGGCGCCGTACGCCTGCTCACCGAGGCCCGGCCCTGGCCGCGCCGCGAGGACTCGGCCCGCCGGGCCGGAGTGTCCGCGTTCGGGTTCAGCGGCACCAACGCCCACGTCATCCTGGAGGAGGCGCCCGCACCCGCCGCCGTACCCGAGAAGGAGGAGCAGGCGGCCGGGCCCGTGCCGTGGCTGCTGACCGCCCGCACCCCCGAGGCGCTGCGCGAGCAGGCCCGCCGGCTCGGCGAGCAGCTCGCCGGACGCGAACTCGGCGCCGCCGACCTCGACCGCGTGGGCCACTCCCTGGCCACCACCCGCACCCCGTTCGAGTACCGGGCCGTCCTCGTCGGCGACGACGGCGAGCAGCTGCTGAGGGGCCTCGCCGACCTCGCCGACGGCAACCCGGCCGCCGGGATCGAGGAAGGACTCGCCGCCCCCGCCGGCAAGACCGTGTTCGTCTTCCCCGGCCAGGGCTCGCAGTGGGTGGGCATGGCCCGCGAACTCATGGACGCCTCCGAGGTGTTCCGGGCCCGGATCGAGGAGTGCGCCGCCGCCGTCGACGCCCACACCGACTGGTCCCTCGTCGACGTCCTGCGCGGAGCCGACGGCGCCGCCGCCCTGGAACGCGTCGACGTCGTCCAGCCCGCCCTGTGGGCCGTGATGGTGTCCCTGGCCGCGCTCTGGGAGTCGTACGGCATCGTCCCCTCGGCCGTCGTCGGACACTCGCAGGGCGAGATCGCCGCCGCCTGCGTGGCCGGCGCGCTCAGCGTCGAGGACGCCGCCCGCGTCGTCACCCTGCGCAGCCGGGCCCTGATACGGCTCGCCGGCACCGGCGGCATGGTGTCCGTACCGCTGCCCGCCGCCCGCGTCGAGGAACTCCTCCAGCGGTGGCCGGACCAGATCTCGGTCGCCGCCGTCAACGGGCCCGCCTCCACGGTCGTCTCCGGCGACCCGGACGCCCTCGACGCGCTGCTGGAACACTGCGAGAGCGACGGCGTGCGCGCCCGCCGCATCCCCGTCGACTACGCCTCCCACTCCGCGCACGTGGAATCCCTGCGCGAGGAGCTGGAAGAACTCCTCGCCCCCGTACGCCCCCGCGCCGGCCGGATCCCGCTGCACTCCACGCTGGAGGACCGGCTCATCGACGGGCACGAGATGAACGCCTCCTACTGGCACCGCAACCTGCGGCACACCGTCCGCTTCGAGCCCGCCGTGCGCTCCCTCGCCGGCACCGGCCACACCGTGTTCGTCGAGTGCTCCCCGCACCCGGTGCTGACCGTCGGCCTCACCGACACCCTCGCGGACGCCGGCGCCGACACCGCCGTCGTCACCGGCACCCTGCGCCGCGACGACGGCGGCACCGGCCGCGTCCTCACCTCGCTGGGCCGGCTCGTCGTCCACGGCGTCCGCCCCGACTGGGACGCCGTGTTCGCGGGCCGCGCCACCGGCCGGGCGCCGCTGCCCACCTACCCCTTCCAGGGCGAGCGGTACTGGCTGGAGCCCACCACCGCCGCACCGGCCGACCCGGCCGCCGTCGGCCAGAGCGACGCGGCGCACCCGCTGCTCGGCGCGGCCGTCACCCTGCCCGGCGACGGCGGACTCGTCCTCACCGGACGCCTGTCCCTCGCCGCGCAGCCCTGGCTCGCCGACCACGCCGTCGGCTCCACCGTCGTCGTCCCCGGCACCGCCCTGCTGGAGATGGCCGTCCGCGCCGGCGACGAGGCGGCCCACCCGCACCTGGCCGACCTCACCCTGGAGGCGCCGCTCGTCCTGCCCGAGCGCACGGAGACCCACCTCCGGGTCGTCGTCGCCGGAACGGGGGAGGACGGCCGCACGGTGACCGTGTACGCGCGGCCCGCCGACGCCCTGCCCGACGACGAGTGGACCCGGCACGCCACCGGCCTGCTCACCCGGGAGCCTGCCCCGGCCGGCGACCACCTCGCCGCCTGGCCGCCCGCCGGCGCCGACAGCGTCGACACCTCCCGCCTCTACGCCGACCTCGGCGCCCTCGGCCTGGACTACGGGCCCGCCTTCCGGGGCCTGCGCTCCGCCTGGCGCACCGACGACGCCCTGTACGCCGAGGTTGCCCTGCCCCTCGAAACCGCCGCCCAGGCAGCCGAGTTCGGCCTCCACCCGGCCCTCCTCGACTCCGCCCTGCACGCCATCGCGCTCGGCGGCTTCCTCGACGCGGGCGACGGCGGACCCTGGCTGCCGTTCTCCTGGTCCGGCGTCACCCTGCACAGCACCGGCGCCGCCGCGCTGCGCGTGCGGATCGCCGCCGCCGGGGAGGGCGCGGTGTCCGTCACCGTCACCGACACCGCCGGGGCGCCCGTCGCCACCGTGGAGTCACTGGGCCTGCGCCAACTGCCCGCCGATGCCCTGGCCCGGCTGTCGCAGGCGGCCGGGAACCCGTTCCGCGACACCCTGTTCCACGTCGACTGGACGGCTCTGCCCACCCCGGACACGTCCGAAGTCCCCGACGACTGGGCGGTGTTCGGCGACGACCCGCTCTTCCCCGGCCTGCCCGAGATCTTCTCCACCGAGGAACTCGACGGCGGCATCGGCACCGTCCTCGCCCCCGTGCACTGGCAGAGCACGATCGACGACGCCGTGATGCAGACCCTCGGCGACCTCCAGGTGTGGCTGTCCGACCCGCGCACCGACACCGCCCGCCTGGTCGTCGTCACCCGCGGAGCCGTCTCCACCGAACCCGGCGAGGACATCGCCGACCTCGCGCAGGCCGCCGTCCACGGACTCGTCCGCACCGCGCAGACCGAGAGCCCGGACCGGATCGTCCTCGCCGACATCGGCACCGAGGTCCCCTCCCGGGCCCTGCTCGCCGCCGCGCTCGCCACCGGCGAACCCGAGTTCGCGCTCCGCGACGGCGAGATCCGCGTCCCGCGCCTGGCCCGCACCGAACCGGCCGACGACGCCACGGCGCACACCTGGGCGCCCGACGGCACCGTCCTCGTCACCGGCGGCACCGGCGGCCTCGGCGCCCTCGTCGCCCGCCACCTCGTCACCGAGCACGGCGTGCGCAGCCTGGTCCTGGCCGGCCGCCGGGGCCCCGACGCCCCCGGCGTCACCGAACTCGCCGAGGAACTCGCCGAGTCCGGTGCAACGGTCGCCGTCGAGGCCGTCGACATCACCGACCGGGACGCCCTCGCCGCCCTCCTGGACCGGCACGCGCCGCGCGCCGTCGTCCACGCGGCCGGAGTCCTCGACGACGCCACCCTCGGCCGGCTCACCCCGGAGAAACTGGAGACCGTCCTCGCCCCCAAGGCCGTAGCGGCCCAGCACCTGCACGAGCTGACCGCCGGCCGCGACCTGGACGCCTTCGTCCTGTTCTCCTCCTCCGCCGGCACCTTCGGCAACGCCGGCCAGGCCAACTACGCGGCCGCGAACGCCTACCTGGACGCCCTCGCCGCCCACCGGCGCGCGAACGGCCTGCCCGCCGTCTCCCTCGCCTGGGGCCTGTGGAACCAGGGCAGCGGCAGCGGCATGACCGGCCACCTCGACGCCGCTGACCTCGCCCGGCTCGCCCGGTCCGGAATCCGCCCGCTCGACCCCGAGCAGGGCCTCGCCCTCCTGGACGCCGCTCTCGGCGCCCACGGCGCGCACCACCCGCAGCTCGTGCCCATCGGCCTCAACACCGCCGGACTGCGCGGCGCGAGCGACGGCACGGCCGTACCGCACCTGTACCGCGGCCTGGTCCGCACCCAGGCCCGGCCCGCCGCGCACGCTGCCCCCACCGCCACCGCGGCGGCCGAGGGCGCGGGCGGCCCCGGCGAGGCACTGCGCGCCCGCCTCGCCACGCTGCCCGCCGACGGCTGGGAGACCGCGCTGCTCGACCTCGTCCAGTCGTACGCGGCGGCCGTCCTCGGCTTCGCCGGACCGTCGGCCGTCGCCGCCACCCGCTCCTTCAAGGAACTCGGCTTCGACTCGCTCACCGCCGTCGAGTTCCGCAACCGGCTCACCGCCGCCACCGGCATCCGGCTCTCCGCCACCGCCGTCTTCGACCACCCGACGCCGCTCGCCCTGGCCCGCCTGCTCCACACCGAACTGGCACCCGAGCAGACCGACCCGGCCGAGGGCGTCCTCGCCGAACTCGACCGGCTGGAGAGCCACCTGCCGGACGCCTCGCTGGACGACGAGGCACACCGGGCGGTCACGGCCAGGCTGGAGGACCTGCTGGCCCGCTTCAAGAGCATGCGCACCGCACAGTCCGACGGCTCCGACGACGTGGGCGCCCGGCTGCAGGACGCCTCGTCCGACGAGGTGCTGGCCTTCATCACGGACGAACTCGGCATCTGACACGGGGTCCCGCCGCCGTCGCACGAGGGGAGCACACCGGACGCACCGGATGCACCGGACACATCGGATGCACCGGAAGCACCGGTCCCCTCGTGCGACGCGGTGGCGATCAGAGGGGAAGTAGGGAAACACATGGCTGACGAGAAACAGCTGGTCGACACGCTCAAGCGGGTCGCGGCCGACCTGCACGACACCCGTCGGCGGCTGCGCGAGGCCGAGGACAGGGAACACGAGCCCATCGCGATCGTCGGCATGGCCTGCCGCTTCCCCGGCGGCGTCGGCTCGCCCGAGGACCTCTGGGCCATGCTCGACGCCGGCCGCGACGGCATGTCCCCCTTCCCCCGCGACCGAGGCTGGACCCTGGACCAGCTCGCCGCCAGCGACGGCCACGACGACACCGGCCGCCGCGCCGGCTTCCTCCAGGACGCCGCCGGCTTCGACGCAGAGTTCTTCGGCATCAGCCCCCGCGAGGCCCTCGCCATGGACCCCCAGCAGCGGGTCCTGCTGGAGACCTCCTGGGAGGCCCTGGAACGGGCGGGCGTCGACCCCCGCACCCTGGCCGGCACCCGCACCGCCGTCTACGCTGGCGTCAGCAGCAACGACTACCTGCGCGGCCTGACCCGCATGCCCGACTCCATCGCCGGCCACATGATGACCGGCGTCGCCGCCAGCGTCCTGTCCGGCCGCGTCTCCTACGCCCTCGGCCTCGAAGGCCCCTCCGTCACCATCGACACCGCCTGCTCCTCCTCCCTCGTCGCCGTCCACCTCGCCGCCCAGGCGCTGCGCGGCGGCGAATGCGCCCTGGCCCTCGCCGGCGGCGTCACCGTCATGGGCTCCGCCGGTACGTTCCTGGAGTTCAGCCGCGCCGACGGCCTCTCCCGCGACGGCCGCTGCAAGGCCTTCGCCGAGGCCGCCGACGGCACGGGCCTCTCCGAGGGCGTGGGCGTCCTGGTCCTGGAGCGCCTGTCCGAGGCCCGCCGCAACGGCCACAACGTCCTCGCGGTGGTCCGCGGTTCGGCCATCAACCAGGACGGTGCGAGCAACGGGCTGACGGCCCCGAACGGTCCGTCCCAGCAGCGTGTCATCAAGCAGGCGCTGGCCGCCGCCCGGCTCACTCCGCAGCAGGTCGACGCGGTCGAGGCGCACGGTACGGGCACCAAGCTGGGCGACCCGATCGAGGCGCAGGCGCTGCTGGCGACCTACGGTCAGGACCGCGCCGAGGGCGCTCCGCTGTGGCTGGGCTCGATCAAGTCCAACCTCGGCCACACCCAGGGCGCCGCCGGTATGGCCGGCGTCATCAAGATGGTGCTCGCCCTCCGCCACGAGCGGCTGCCCGCCACGCTCTGCGTCGACCAGCCGTCCACCCACGTCGACTGGTCGGCGGGGGCGGTGGAACTCCTCACCGAGGCCAAGCCGTGGAAGGCGGCGGAGCAGCGGGTACGGCGGGCCGGCGTCTCCTCCTTCGGGATCAGCGGCACCAACGCCCACGTGATCGTGGAGGAGGCACCGGAGGAGGAGGCACCTGCTTCGGTTGCTGAGCCGGCCGCGTTTCCGGTGGTGCCGTGGATCGTGTCCGGTGCGAGCGAGGAGGCGGTGCGGGGGCAGGCGGCGCGGCTGCGTGAATTCGTCGCCGGTCGAGCTGAGTTGGACCTCGCCGATGTGGGGTGCTCGCTGGTGACCCGGCGGTCGGCGTTCGGGTACCGGGCGGGTGTGGTGGCGGGGGACCGTGAGGGACTGCTGGCCGGGCTGGAGGCGGTCGAGGGTGGCAAGGCTGTGCCGTCGGGTCCGGTGGCGTTCCTGTTCACGGGGCAGGGGAGTCAGCGGGCGGGGATGGGGCGTGAGCTGTATGAGGCCTTCCCTGTGTTCGCCGCTGCGCTGGATGAGGTGTGCGCTGTCCTGGACGCCCACCTGGAACGTCCGCTGAAGGGTGTGATGTTCGGCGGGGAGGGGCTGGACGAGACGGGGTACACACAGCCCGCGCTGTTCGCCTTCGAGGTGGCGTTGTTCCGGTTGCTGGAGGCGTGGGGTGTACGGCCTGACGTGCTGGCCGGGCATTCGATCGGTGAGCTGGCTGCCGCGCATGTGGCGGGGCTGTGGTCGCTGGAGGACGCGGCGACGCTGGTGGCGGCTCGTGGCCGGCTGATGCAGGAGTTGCCTGCGGGCGGTGCGATGGCGGCTGTGCAGGCGGCCGAGGACGAAGTCCTTGCCGTGCTGCCTGAGGGCACCGGTATCGCGGCTGTGAACGGACCGAACGCGATCGTCGTGTCCGGCCCCGAAGCGGGTGTGAACTCGGTTGTCAGCCACTTCACCGGTGAAGGCCGGAAGGCGAAGAAGCTCACCGTGAGCCACGCGTTCCACTCACCGCTGATGGAGCCGATGCTCGACGAGTTCGAGCAGATCGCCACCCAGCTCACCTACACCCAGCCCAAGTACCCGATCGTCTCCACCCTCACGGGCACGACGGTCTCCTACGACGACCTTTCCCAGCCTTCCTACTGGGTCCGCCACGTCCGCGAAGCCGTCCGCTTCGCCGACGCGATCGCCACCCTCGACGGCGAGGGCATCGGCACCTTCCTCGAACTCGGCCCCGACGCGGTCCTGACCGCCATGGCAGCCGACCCCCGAGCCGTCCCCACCCTCCGCCGAGACCGCACCGAACCCCAAGCCCTGACAGAAGCCCTCACCCGACTCCCCTCCGTCGACTGGACAGCGTTCTTCGGCCCCGGCCGCGAGCCCGTCGACCTCCCCACCTACGCCTTCCAGCACCGCCCCTACTGGTTCCGGAACAGTTCCGTGGCCTCGGGCGAGCCCGCCGACTTCGGGCTGGAGCCAGGTGGACACCCGCTGCTGGGCGCGGCCGTCGAACTGCCGGACACGGAAGGCGCGTTGTTCACCGGCCGTCTCTCACTCGCGACCCACCCATGGCTGGCCGAGCACGCAGTGAACGGCACCGTCATCGTCCCCGGCGCCGCCCTCGTCGAGATCGCCGTGCGCGCCGGAGACCAGATCGGCCGCGGCACCGTACGCGACCTGGCCCTGCACGCCCCCCTTGTCATACCCGAGACCGGCGCCGTCGCCCTGCGCGTCCGCGTCGGGGAGGGCGACGAGCCGGCGCTCACCGTGCACGCGCGCCTCGACGGCCAGGACACCTGGACCCTGCACGCGGAGGGCATCGTGGCGGCGGGCGGAAGCGAGCCCGCAGCGGGGACCGTCGCCTGGCCGCCCACCGCCGAGCCGGTCGACACCGAGCACCTCTATGTCGGCCTCGCCGCGCTGGGCCTGGAGTACGGCCCCCTCTTCCAGGGGCTGACCGCTGCCTGGCGCGATGCCGACGGGGTCGTGTACGCCGAGGTCGGTCTGCCCGAGGACGCGGAGACCGACGGGTACGGCATCCACCCCGCCCTGCTCGATGCCGCCCTGCACGCCGTGGCCGCCGGGGAGTTGCTGCCGGAACCCGACCCCGGGTCCGCCTGGCTGCCGTTCTCCTGGTCCGACGTCACCCTGCACGCCACCGGCGCCCGCACCCTGCGCGTCCGGGTCGCCGCCACCACGCCCGGCACGGTCACGCTCGACGCGGACGACGCCGAGGGGCGGCCCGTGCTGTCCGTCGGTTCACTCGCCCTCCGACCCGTGCCCGTCGGCCCGGGTGCGGGCGCCGGTACGGCGGGTGTCGGCGACGCGGCGTACGGCGTCGACTGGACCGCCGTAGAGGTGCCGGGCGCGGCAGCCGCGGAGCCGCTGCCGCTGCCCGAACCGGGCCGCGTGGAGCCCCTGCCCGTGGCGGGCTGGTCCGCGCTGGCCGCACCCGTGGGAGACTCGGCCGCCGAGACCGCGACGGTCGTGCTGGAGGCGCTCCAGGAGTGGCTGGAGCACGCCGTCCCAGAGGAGCGGCTGCTGGTCGTCACCCGGGGTGCCGTGTCCACCGCGCCCGGCGAGGACGTCGGCGATCTGGGCCAGGCCGCGGTCACCGGACTTGTCAGGGCGGCCCGCACCGAGTACCCGGGACGCCTGCTCCTCGTCGACCTCGACCTCGATACCGGACCGGGGGACGGCGACCTGCCCGCCGCCGTACTCGGCACCGAAGAGGACGAACTCGCCGTACGGCAGGGCGATCTGCGCGCCCCGCGCCTCGTGCGCGACACCCCCGACGCCGACCGCGTACCCGTCTGGCCGGTCACCGGCACCGTGCTGATCACCGGCGGCACCGGCGGCCTGGGCGCGCTCGTCGCCCGGCACCTGGTCTCCGAGCACGGAGTGCGCAGCCTGCTGCTGACCAGCCGGCGCGGCTCCGACGCCCCCGGTGCGTCCGAACTCGCCGACGCACTGCGGGAGTCGGGTGCGGAGGTGACCCTCGCCGCCTGCGACGTCGCCGACCGCGAAGCGCTCGCCGCGCTGCTCGACGGCCACCCCGGCATCAAGGCCGTCGTCCACACCGCGGGCGTCGTCGACGATGCGACCGTCGCCCGGCTCACCCCGGCCCAGCTGCGCCGCGTCCTCGCTCCCAAGGCCGACGCGGCCCGCCACCTGCACGAACTCACCGGCGAACTGGACGCGTTCGTGCTGTTCTCCTCCGCCGCCGGTGTCCTCGGCGGCGCCGGACAGGCCAACTACGCCGCCGCGAACGCCTCCCTGGACGCCCTCGCCGCACACCGCCGGGCCCACGGACAGCACGCCGTGTCCCTCGCCTGGGGCCTGTGGGACCCGGCCACCGGAGGCATGGGCGCCGGCCTGACCGACACCGACCTGGACCGCATGGCCCGCACCGGCCTGCGCCCCCTCGGCGCCGAACAGGGGCTCGCCCTCCTCGACGCGGCCGTCGCCGGCACCCGCCCGCTCACCGTGCCCGTCCGGCTCGACGTGCCCGCGCTCGCCCGCTCCCTCAGCGGAGCGGTCCCGGGGCTGCTGCGCTCCCTGGTCCGCGTCCCCGCCCGGCGCACCGCCGCGGGCGGCGGCACGGCGGCCGGCGGCACGGCGCTGCGCGACCGGCTGGCCGCGATCGCCGACCGGGACGAACGGACCGGGCTCCTCCTGGACCTCGTACGACGGCACGTCCGCACCGTCCTCGGCTTCCCGGACCAGCAGGCCGTCGAGGCCGACAAGCCGTTCAAGGACTTCGGCTTCGACTCCCTCACCGCCGTCGAGTTCCGCAACGGGCTCGCCGCCGAGACCGGCGTACGACTGCCCGCCACCCTCGTCTTCGACTACCCCACACCGCACGAACTCGTCGCCCACCTGCACAAGGAACTCGCGCCCGCCGACGACGACCCCGCCACCGCCCTGCTGCGCGGCCTCGACCACCTCGAACCCCTCATCGGCACCCAGGAGCTGGACCAGCTGACCCGCTCCCGGATCACCGTGCGCCTCCAGGCCCTGCTGGCCCGCTGGCAGGACACGGACCACCCGCAGCCGGCCGGGACCGAGGTCACCGACGACCTGGCAGCCGCCTCCGACGACGAACTCTTCGCCCTCCTCGACGGCGAGACCGGGAGCTGAACGACCATGGCAGCCACCACTGGACCCACCGGAGCCACCACAGCCACCGGCTCCACCGACCGCGAACAGAAACTGCGCGACTACCTGAAGAAGGCCACCGCCGACCTGATGCAGGCCCGCCGGCGCATCGAGGACCTGGAGTCCCGCACCCGCGAGCCCGTCGCCATCGTCGGCATGGCCTGCCGCTACCCCGGCGGCATCGCCTCCCCCGACGACCTCTGGCGGCTCGTCGCCGACGGCGGCGACGGCATGCGCGGCTTCCCCGCCGACCGCGGCTGGGACACCGACAACCTCTACGACCCCGACCCGAACGCCCTCGGCAAGAGCTACGCCAAGGAAGGCGGATTCCTCGACGCGGCAGGCGAGTTCGACGCCGCGTTCTTCGGGATCAGCCCGCGCGAGGCCCTCGCCATGGACCCGCAGCAGCGGCTGCTGCTGGAGGCGTCCTGGGAGGCGTTCGAGCACGCCGGGATCGACCCGGCCGCCGCCCGCGGTGCCCGCACCGGCGTGTACGCGGGGATCATGTACCACGACTACGGCTCCGACCGCGCGGCCCTGCCCGACGGCGTCGAGGGCTTCCTCGGCACCGGCACCGCGGGCAGTGTCCTGTCCGGCCGGATCTCCTACGCCCTCGGCCTGACCGGCCCCGCCGTCACCGTCGACACCGCCTGCTCGTCCTCCCTGGTCACCCTGCACCTCGCCGCACAGGCCCTGCGGGCGGGGGAGTGCTCCCTCGCCCTGGCCGGCGGCGTCACCGTCATGGCCACCCCCGACACCTTCATCGACTTCAGCCGGCAGCGCGGGCTGGCCCCCGACGGCCGCTGCAAGCCATTCGCGGAGGCAGCCGACGGGACCGGCTGGTCCGAGGGCGTCGGCGTGCTGCTCCTGGAACGCCTCTCCGACGCCCGCCGCAACGGCCACCGGGTCCTGGCCGTGGTCCGCGGCTCGGCCATCAACCAGGACGGCGCCAGCAACGGCCTCACCGCGCCCAGCGGCCCCTCCCAGCAGCAGGTCGTCCTCGACGCCCTCGCGAGCGCCGGGCTGTCCACCGACGACATCGACGCCGTCGAGGCCCACGGCACCGGCACCGTCCTCGGCGACCCCATCGAGGCACAGGCCCTGCTCGCCACCTACGGCCAGGGACGCGCCGCCGGCTCCCCGCTGTGGCTGGGCTCCATCAAGTCCAACCTCGGTCACACGCAGGCGGCGGCGGGCGCGGCCGGTGTCATCAAGATGGTGCAGGCCCTGCGCGCGGGCGTCCTGCCCCGCTCCCTGCACATCGACGCCCCCACCTCCCACGTGGACTGGTCGGCGGGCGCGGTGGAACTCCTCACCGAGAACCGCCCCTGGCCGGCCGGTGACCGCCCCCGGCGCGCCGCCGTGTCCGCGTTCGGCATCAGCGGCACCAACGTCCACGTGATCGTGGAGGAGGCACCGGAGGAGGAGGCACCGGGCGCGGTCGCCGAGCCGGCCGCGCTTCCGGTCGTCCCGTGGATCGTGTCCGGCAGAACGGCCGCCGCGGTACGGGCCCAGGCCGCACGCCTGCGGGACTTCGTCACGCGACGACCGGAACTGGATCCGGCGGACCTCGGCTTCTCGCTGGTGACCCGGCGGTCGGCGTTCGGGTACCGGGCGGGTGTGGTGGCGGGGGACCGTGAGGGACTGCTGGCCGGGCTGGAGGCGGTCGAGGGTGGCAAGGCTGTGCCGTCGGGTCCGGTGGCGTTCCTGTTCACGGGGCAGGGGAGTCAGCGGGCGGGGATGGGGCGTGAGCTGTATGAGGCCTTCCCTGTGTTCGCCGCTGCGCTGGATGAGGTGTGCGCTGTCCTGGACGCCCACCTGGAACGTCCGCTGAAGGGTGTGATGTTCGGCGGGGAGGGGCTGGACGAGACGGGGTACACACAGCCCGCGCTGTTCGCCTTCGAGGTGGCGTTGTTCCGGTTGCTGGAGGCGTGGGGTGTACGGCCTGACGTGCTGGCCGGGCATTCGATCGGTGAGCTGGCTGCCGCGCATGTGGCGGGGCTGTGGTCGCTGGAGGACGCGGCGACGCTGGTGGCGGCTCGTGGCCGGCTGATGCAGGAGTTGCCTGCGGGCGGTGCGATGGCGGCTGTGCAGGCGGCCGAGGACGAAGTCCTTGCCGTGCTGCCTGAGGGCACCGGTATCGCGGCTGTGAACGGACCGAACGCGATCGTCGTGTCCGGCCCCGAAGCGGGTGTGAACTCGGTTGTCAGCCACTTCACCGGTGAAGGCCGGAAGGCGAAGAAGCTCACCGTGAGCCACGCGTTCCACTCACCGCTGATGGAGCCGATGCTCGACGAGTTCGAGCAGATCGCCACCCAGCTCACCTACACCCAGCCCAAGTACCCGATCGTCTCCACCCTCACGGGCACGACGGTCTCCTACGACGACCTCTCCCGGCCCTCCTACTGGGTCCGCCACGTCCGCGAAGCCGTCCGCTTCGCCGACGCGATCACCACCCTCGACGGCCAGGGGGTAGGCACCTACCTGGAGTTGGGCCCCGACGCCGCCCTCACCCCGATGGTCGCCGACCCCCGAGCCGTCCCCACCCTTCGCCGAGACCGCACCGAACCCCAAGCCCTGGTCGAGGCCCTCACCCGCCTCCCCTCCGTCGACTGGACCGCCTACTTCGGCCCCGGCCGCAACCCCGTAGACCTGCCCACCTACGCCTTCCAGCACCAGCACTACTGGCTGGCCTCGGCCGGACGTGCCGCGGGCGGCGCGGCGGGCGCACCACAGGTGACGGCGCCGGAGCCCGAACCGGAGGAAGCCGAGGACCTGTTGACGGCCCTGCGTGCCGCGGACGAGGCGGGCCGGGCGGAGTTGCTGGGCAGGCTGGTGCGGGACGCCACGGCCGGCGTGCTCGGGCACACGGGTGCGGACGAGGCCATCGAGCCGGACAGCGATTTCATGGATCTTGGATTCACCTCGCTGCTGGCCGTCGAATTCCGTGACCGGCTCACCGCCGCGCTCGGCGGCCTGAAGTTGCCGGCCGCCGTGATCTACGAATACGGGACTCCCGAAGAACTCGTCGAGTACCTCGCGGAAGAACTTGAGGACACGCTGGCGGATTGAACCGGCGGTCGGGTCCCGGTAGGGGGCGCTAGGGGTGGCCATAGGGGCTCTCAGTCCCTTGGGCCACTTCTAGCATCTTCAGGACCCGGCAAAACGGCGCCATGCCAAGTCGAGAACTCGACAGACAAGTCAGGAAGGGGCAGCCGGTGGAAAACAACGACGTGTGGCTGAGAATAGGCGGCAACAGCAGCCGGAACGAGCTGGTGCTCGCCGTCGACTTCACCGCCACCGGCCGTCCCGACGCCCGCTTCTCCGATCTCTTCTCGCTCACCGCGGCGGGCCGCCACCACGTGTGGGAGACGATGCCGCAGGCCATCGCAACCGACGTGGGGCCGGGCGGCCAGGAGTACCTGGACCGCTGGTTCGACTCGGTGCGCGAGACCGGCCGGCCGGTCGGTGCCGTGCTCGGCTTCTGCGCCGGCTCGGTGTACGCGGCGGCGCTCGCCGAACGCCTCACCCAGTGGCAGGAAAGCGCCCCCCAGCTCATTCTGTTCGACCCGGAACTCGCCAACCCGCTCGGGCTCTACTGGCAGTTCCACACCTCCCTGAGCCTCTTCGAATCCATCGTGGGACCCGAACCGATCTCCGTGGCGAACACCGAGGGGCACCACATCCTGGAAAGCACCGACGACATCCGCGTGCTCGGCACCGAACTCGTCCGGCTTTTCCGGAGCGTGAGCGAACCCGCGTTCGACGCTCTCGACCTCGACGAGGAGAGCCGCGCCGAATTCACCGAGTCGTTCACCGCGTTCGTCGCGTATGTCGTCGCCGCGGGCGATTTCGGCTCCATGGAGAACTGGCACAGGGCGGTCGCCTTCAGCTCGTCGAGCCCGCTCAGCGGACTCAACCGGCTCCGCTCCACCGACCCGGAGACCGCGGCCCGCGTCGTGGCCAGGGAGATCCAGTTCGGGAGCGAGCACATGAACCTGCTGCGCGACGAGGCCGCCGCGAAGGCGCTGGACGCGCTGCTGTCCCCGCAGGACCTCTCCCGACAGATCCGGATGTGACATGACGACGACCCCAGAGACCAGCACCGCACGGGACGAGGGAGGCACCACCATCACGGCCCCGTCCCCGAAGACCGCGGCGACGACTCCCACGCAGACCACCGCGGAGACCGCCGGCCCCCGGCACGCCGCCCCCGAGCCCGCCCTGCGCGTCACGGGGCTGCGCAAGGACTACGGCGACGTCAAGGCCGTACGCGGGATCGACCTGTCCATCGCGCCCGGCGAAGTGGTCGCCCTGCTCGGCCCCAACGGCGCCGGCAAGTCCACTACCGTCGACATGATCCTCGGCCTGTCCCGGCCCACCGCGGGCAGCATCACCATCTTCGGCAAGGCGCCCTACCTGGCCGTACGGGACGGCATGGCGAGCGCCGTGCTGCAGGAGGGCTCGCTCATCGACGACCTGAGCGTCCGCGAGACCCTCGGGATGATCTCCTCCCTCTACAAGAACCCGCTGCCGATGGACGAGGTGCTGCGCCGCGCCAACATCGAGGACATCGCCGACCGGCGCGGCACCAAGCTGTCCGGCGGGCAGCGCCAGCGCGCCCGCTTCGCCTGCGCCCTCGTCGGCAACCCGCAGCTGCTCATCCTGGACGAGCCGACCTCCGCGATGGACGTCGGCAGCCGGCGCAAGTTCTGGGAGTCGATGCGCAAGTTCACCGACACCGGCCGCACGGTCGTCTTCGCCACCCACTACCTGGACGAGGCCGAGGAGTTCGCCGACCGGGTCGTGCTGATGCGGTCCGGCCAGATCGCCGCCGACGGCACTGTCGCCGAGATCCGCGCCCTCACCGCCGGCCGCATGCTGCGCGCCGCGGTCCCCGGCGCGAGCGCCGACGAGCTGAAGAAGCTGCCCGGCGTCACCGGCGCGGCCATCCGCCTGGACCAGGCCGAGCTGCACTGCGAGGACTCCGACGCGGCCGTGCGCGCCCTGGTGACACGGTATCCGGACGCCCACGACATCGAGATCAGCGCCACCGGCCTGGAGGAGGCGTTCCTCACGCTGACCGCGGACGACGCCGACCAGGACGGCACCCAGAACACGGAGGACGACGCCGCATGACCGGCTACCTGGCCATCGAGATCAAGCGGATGCTGCGCGGGCCGCGCTTCATCGTCTTCGCGTTCGTCGTGCCCGTCGTGATGTACCTGCTGGAGTGCATGCTCTACAAGAACCAGACCATCCCGCACTCCGGCGGCATCACCTACAGCGCCTGGCTGATGTGCAGCCTCGCCGCCTACAGCGCGTTCACGTCCTCCATGCACACCACCGCGCGGGTCGCGCACGAGCGGCAGATCGGCTGGCACCGGCAGCTGCGCCTGACCCCGCTGCTGCCGCGCACCTACCTGCTGACGAAGGTGTTCGTGGCGATGGTCGTGGCGCTGCCCGGCCCGGCGTTCGTCGCGCTGTTCGGCTGGCTGGTGCAGGACGTGCACCTGTCCGCGTCCGGCTGGCTGCAGATCACCCTCGGCATCTGGATCGCCGCCCTGCCGTGCGCGGTCCTCGGCCTGGTCATCGGCCTGTACGTGGCGCCCGAGCAGCAGCAGATGTACCTCCAGGGCCTGATCATCCTGTTCGGCTTCCTCGGCGGTCTGCTCCTGCCGACCACCGGCTTCCCGGACTGGCTGGTCGCCATCGTCAAGATCATGCCGAGCTACTGGCTCGCCGACATCGGCCACGGCGCCCTGCTGCACGACACCCGCGCGATCATCGGCGCGGGCGTGCTGGCCGCGTGGACGCTGGTGTTCTCCGGCGCGGTGGTCCTCAGCTACCGGCGCGAGGCCGCCCGGGCCTGAGCGGACCGCACGTCACAGCAGTCGTACGAGGAGGTGGGCGCCGGCCGTGGAGGCCGGCGCCCACGCGCATGTCCCCGTCGTCCATGTCCCCGTCTTCCGGCTCCCCCTCTTCTGCATCCGACCGAGAAGGACCCTCATGTTCCTGGCCCCCAGCCGCAAGGGCGTCGTCCCGTTCCGCGGCCACCACACCTGGTACCGCGTCACCGGAGACCTGCACAGCGGCCGCACGCCCCTCGTCGTCGCCCACGGCGGCCCCGGCTCCGTCCACGACTACCTTCTCAGCCTCACCGCGCTCGCCTCCGACGGCCGCCCGGTCATCCACTACGACCAGCTCGGCAACGGCCAGTCCACGCATCTCCCCGACAAGGGCGCCGACTTCTGGACCGTCGGCCTCTTCCTCGACGAACTCGACGCGCTCCTGGCGCACTTGGACATCGCCGACGACTATCTCCTCTTCGGCCAGTCCTGGGGCGGCATGCTCGGCGCGGAACACGCGGTACGCCGCCCGGCCGGCCTGCGCGGCCTCGTCATCGCCAACTCCCCGGCGTCGATGCCCCTGTGGCGTGCCGAGTGCGAGCGCCTCAAGGACGCCCTGCCGGCTGACGTCCGCGACACCCTGCGCCGCCACGAGGCCACCGGCGACTACGCCCACGCCGACTACCAGCGTGCCGTCCTCGCCTTCTACGAACGCCACCTGTGCCGGGCCCGCCCGCTGCCCCCGGAGGTCGGCACGACCCTCCTCGCCCTGCAGAGCGACCCCACGGTCTACGGCACCATGAACGGCCCCGCCGACTTCCACGTCATCGGCACCCTGAAGGACTGGACCGTCATCGACCGCCTTCCCGCGATCGAGGTCCCCACCCTCATCATCACCGGCGCCCACGACGAGGCCACCGAGGCCACGATCCGCCCCTTCCTCGACCACATCCCGAACTCCCGCTGGGAACTCTTCGAGGAGTCCAGCCACATGCCCCACGTCGAGGAACCCGACCGCTTCAACGAGGTCATGCGAACCTGGCTAGCCGACCTGGACTGAGGCAGCAGCCCAACGGTGAAGGGCCGGACCTGAAAGAGGTCCGGCCCTTCACCGTTGGGCGGGGTGAGGCTGGGGGGCCGGGCGAAGCCCGCCCCCCAGGGGCGCGGGACCCTGCCGATGTGCGGCTCCGCCGCGTGGGCGCGACAAGCCACAACGCACCCGCACCCGGCAACGACGAAGCACCCGGCAGACGCGCCCCCGCCCCGCTTACTCCGACCTCTCCGCGATGAACCCCGCCAGCGCCCGCGGCGTAGGATGCGCGAACAAGTCGGCCAGACGTATCCGCACCTTCACATCCGTCGTCCGCTTGATCCGCTGCAGCAACTGCACCCCCAGCAGCGAATGCCCCCCGCTGGCGAAGAACCCGGACCCGGCCTTCAGATCCTCCCGTTTCAGGAACTCGCGCCACAGCGCGAGGAGTTGATCGGTCAGCTCCTCGGTGTCGACGGGCGCCTCCTCGGCCGGCACGGCCCCCCGCACCTGCGCCTCGGCGCGCAGCCGCAGCCCCTCCAGGTCGGGCCGCCCGCCGACCGACGGCAGGGCGTCCACGACGACCACCCGGTCCGGCTCGGCCGGGCCCGGCAGCGACACGCGGATCTGCTTCAGCAGCCGCTCCGCCAGCCCCTCGGCCGGTGCCGCCCCTCCCGCGGGCGCCACGAACGACACGACGCGTCCGCCGACCGCCACGCTCGCCGCTCCGGCCACCTCGGCGTGCGCCAGCAGCACCGCGTCGACCTCGTCCAGTCCGAACGTCAGACCCTGCACCGTGACCTGCCGGTCCAGCCGGCCCAGCAGCTCCAGCCGGCCGTCCGGCAGCCAGCGCGCCAGCTCCCCGGTGTGCCGTACGGTGCCGTCCGCCTCCGCCAGGCACAGCTCCCCGCGCACCCGCACCGGCAGCTCACCGCCGTCCGGGGCCGACACCAGGGCCCGTACGGCCGACCACTCGCCGGGGTCGTACGAGGAGAACTGGGCGACGGCGGGGGAGCAGGGCAGCGCCGAGGGCAGGCCGTGCCGGTGACCGCCGGCCACCGCGGCCCGGTCCGCGTCGCTCCACACGGACAACTCGCCCACTGGAGAGGCGAGTTCCTCACCCAGCCGGACCAGTAGGGCGTCGTAGCGGGCGAGCAGCAGTCCCACCTCGGTCGGCGAGAACACCTGCGTGCGGAACACGGCCCGGATGCGCAGCTCCTCCTCACCGCCCGGCTCGGCCGCCGGACCCGGCATGAAGAAGAACTCCAGGTCGAACTTGCTGAACCCGTTCTCCACCTCCCGCATCCGCGCCGGGAAGCCAGCCACCTGGAAGTCGCCGGAGGTACCGCCGGGCACGTAGTTGAACAGGTGCGTGCACAGCGAGTTCCGCCAGCTCGCGCCGGCCTCCGCCTCCCGCACCTCGTCCAGCACCCGCTCGGCCGGCACCCCGCTGTGCCCGATCCCCTCCAGGAACACCGACCGCACGCGGTTCACCAGCCGCTTGAACGGCTTCGTCGAGTCGATCCGCACGCGCAGCGGCAGCACGTTCACGTGGTAGCCGATCGCCGCCTCGTGCCCGGCCGGCCGCACGCTCACCGGCGACCCCACGACCAGGTCCTTGCCCGCGCCGTGCCGCGACAGCAGCAGACAGTACGCGGACAGCAGGATCACGGCCTCCGGGGCGCGCAGCTCGCGGCACAGCCGCCGTACGACGTCGCGGGCCGGCCGGGACAGCGTGTACCAGGTGCTCTCGCCGGCCAGATCCGGAGTGTCGGACGGCGGGTTGCCGAACCACAGCCCGCCCCCCTCCGCGCCGCCCTTGAACCCGCGCAGCTGCTCACGCCAGAACTCCACGCTCTCGGCGGCCGGTTCGGGCTCCACGGCCGCCGCGACCGGCGTCGTGTCGTAGCCGTCGGGATCGGCCAGCGCGCTCAGCAGCTCACCCAGGAAGGACACCGTCGACATCGCGTCGAACACCAGGTGGTGCAGGGCCACGCTCACCGTGCAGCCGCCGTCCTCGGGCAGGAACACGACCCCCCGGACCAGCAGGGACCCGTCCAGCGTGAACGGTGCCGCCACGAACTCCTGTACGGCCGTCCCCGCCTCGCCCGCCCCCACCGGGACGCCGGACACGGAGATCTCCACCGCCTCCGGCGCGAGGACGCTCTTGTCCAGCTCGCCGTCCCCGGCCCGGAACACGGTCCGCAGGATCTCCTGCCGGCGTACGACGAGTGTCAACGCCCGGGACAGCGCGGCCGGTTCAAGACGGCCGTCGACATCGAACGTGACGGACAGATTGTTGACCCCGGCCCCTGGTACGAGCCGCTCCAGCAGCCACAGGTCGGTCTCCTTGCGCGTGGCCATGACGGTGCTCCTCATCGCGGTAACAGCCCGGTGGGGCTGGTCAGTCGATCGCTCAGTCGATGTCAATGCCCTCGAACTCACTGTCGAGAATGTCGAAGATCTGCTCGGCGTCGGCCTCCGCCAGCGACTCGGCGGCCGCGTCGGCGCCGCCGCCGGGGGAGTGCAGCTCGGACCAGCGCGCGGCGAGCGTACGCAGCGTCTGAGCCACTCGGGCGTGGTCGTCGGCGTCCAGCCCGTCCGACTCGCCGACGCCCAACAACTTCGCTTCGAGCGCCGCCAGTTCACTCTCCATGGCGCGCAGCGCGGCAGGTCCGGTCTCGTCGGGCACGAGCTGCTCGCGCACGTACTCGGCGAGCGCCTCGGACGTCGGGTAGTCGAACGTCAGCGTGGCCGGCAGTCGCAGCCCGGTCAGCGGCGCCAGCTGGTTGCGCAGCTCCACGGCGGCCAACGAGTCGAACCCGAGCCCGCCGAACCCGCGCTCCGGGTCCACCGCGTCACCGGAGGCGTGCCCGAGCACGGCGGCCACCTTGCCGCGGACCAACTCCAGTACGTACGGCGTTCGTTCGGCGGCCGGGAGGCGCAGCAGCGTCTCCTTCAGCGCCTCCGGGCCCTGGGCGGCCTCGGCCGCCGCACCGCGCCGCCGGGCCACCGGCACCCGGACGAGCCCCCGCAGCATCGCGGGCAGCCCTCCGTCCCGGGCCCGCCGCTCCAGCGCGCCCGTGTCGAACGGTACCGGCAGCAGATGCGCCCGCGCGCTCAGCAGCGAAGCGTCCAGCAGCGCCAGACCGGCCACGCGCCCCAGCGCCTTCGGCCCGGTCCGGGCCACCCGCTCCACGTCGGCCGTGCTGAGCCCGGCCCCCATGCCGCCGACCTCCGGGTCCCACAGACCCCAGGCGAGCGCCACACCGTGCAGCCCTTGGGCCCGCCGCTCGGCCGCCAGTGCGTCCAAGTAGGCGTTCGCCGCAGCGTAGTTCGCCTGTCCGGTCCCGTCGAAGGTGGCGGCGGTGGAGGAGTAGAGCACGAACGCGTCCAGGTTCCGGCCGGCGGTCAGCTCGTGCAGATGCCGGGCCGCGGCGGCCTTCGGTCCCCAGACTTTGGCCAGGCTGTCCGTGGTCATCCGGTCCACGGTCGAGTCGTCCAGGACGCCTGCCGTGTGGATGACGGCGGTGATGTCCGGATGGGCCTCCAGCAGCGCCGCGACCGCCTCCCGCTCGGAGACGTCGCAGGCGACGACCTCGACCTTCGCACCGGCTGCCTCCAGCTCGGCGCTCAGTTCGGCGGCACCCGGCGCGTCCGGTCCACGCCTGCTGGTGAGCAGGAGACCGCGCACCCCGTGGGCGCCGACGAGATGCCGTGCCGTGAGCGCGCCGAGCCCACCGGTACCGCCGGTGATGAGCACCGTCCCGGAGGTGGACCAGGAGCCTTCCGCCACGACGGTCTCCCGGGTCAGTCGCGGTGCCGTGAACTGGCTGTCGTTCTGCGCGAGTTCGGGTTCGCCGGTCGGGATGTGGTCGGGCAGGTCGCCGGTCGTGTCGATGAGGACGATCCGGTCGGGGTGTTCGGCCTGGGCGGCTCGTACGAGTCCGCGGATCGCGGCCTGGTCGGGGTCGGTGCCGGCCTGGCGGGTGTGGACGAGCAGGGGCTGTTCGTCCTCCAGGCGGGCCTGGAGGAGGGGGAGCAGTTCGGTGGCCGTGGCGGCCTGGAGGATCGTGTACGACGTGGTGGGGTCGGTCTGCTGCGAGGAGACCGGTGTCCAGTCGATCCGGTACAGGTCGCGCACTGTGCCGGACTCCACGGCCAGCGGCCGCAGCGCCAGCGAGCCGACCGTGGCCACCGGAGCCCCCGCCGCGTCCGCGAGGTCGAGCCGATATCCCGACCCCTCACCGGTGACCCGCACGCGCAGCGCCGTCGCTCCCGAGGCGTGGACGGCCACGTCGCTCCAGGAGAAGGGCAGTTCGGCACGATCGGCCGCACCCGCGTAGGTGAGGACGTGCAGCGCCGAGTCCAGCAGTGCCGGATGCAGCGCGAACGAGTCGGGGTCGGTCCCCTCGGGCAGTGACACCTCGGCGCAGACCGTACCGTCAGCAACCCGCCAGGCGGTGGTCAGCCCCTGGAAGAGGGGACCGTAGCCGAGGCCCATGGCGGACAGATCGTCGTAGAGCGTCGAGGCGTCGATCGGCTCGGCACCGGCCGGTGGCCAGGACCCGAGATCAACGGGTTCGACGGCCTCTGCAGAGAGAGCGCCTTCGGCGTGCAGGGTCCAGGATGTCTCCCCGTCGGGACGCGAGTGCACGGTGACTGCCGGCTCGTCGCCCTCCCCGACGCGGACGCGCAGGGCGACGGCGCCGGTCTCGGGTACGACGAGGGGGGCGTGCAGGGTGAGGTCGCGTACGGTGCCGCGGCCGATCTGGTCTCCGGCGCGTACGGCGATCTCGACGAGGGCGGCGCCGGGCACGATGACGGTGCCGTTGACGGCGTGCTCGGCCAGCCAGGGGTGGGTGGAGAGGGACAGCCGGCCGGTGAACAGCACGCCTTCGCCGTCCGGCAACTCCACCGCCGCCCCGAGCAGCGGATGGCCCGCATCCGACTGCCCGAACTCCGAGGCGTTGCCCGCCCGGGCCGCCGTGGCTGCCAGCCAGTACGTCTCGTGCTGGAAGGCGTAGGTGGGGAGGTCGACGGGGTTGCGGTCGGGGCCGAAGAGTGCCGTCCAGTCGACGGAGGGGAGTCGGGTGAGGGCTTCTGTCAGGGCTTGGGGTTCGGTGCGGTCTCGGCGGAGGGTGGGGACGGCTCGGGGGTCGGCTGCCATGGCGGTCAGGACCGCGTCGGGGCCGAGTTCGAGGAAGGTGGCGATGCCCTCGCCGTCGAGGGTGGCGATCGCGTCGGCGAAGCGGACGGCTTCGCGGACGTGGCGGACCCAGTAGGAGGGCTGGGAGAGGTCGTCGTAGGAGACCGTCTGACCGGTCAGCGTCGAGACGATCGGGACCGTGAGGTCCTGGTACGTGAGCTGGGCGGCGATCTGCTCGAACTCGGCGAGCATCGGCTCCATCAGCGGCGAGTGGAAAGCATGGCTCACGGTGAGCTTCTTCGCCTTCCGGCCTTCACCCGTGAAGTGGCTGACAACCGAGTTCACACCCGCTTCCGGGCCGGACACGACGATCGCGTTCGGCCCGTTCACAGCCGCGATGCCCGTGCCGTCCGGCAACACGGCCCGCACCTCGTCCTCGGTCGCCTGCACAGCCGCCATCGCACCGCCCGCAGGCAACTCCTGCATCAGCCGGCCACGAGCAGCGACCAGCGTCGCCGCGTCCTCCAGCGACCACAACCCCGCCACATGCGCGGCAGCCAGCTCACCGATCGAATGCCCGGCCAGCACGTCGGGCCGTACACCCCACGCCTCCAAGAGCCGGAACAGGGCCACTTCCAGGGCGAACAGGGCGGGCTGCGTGTACCCCGTCTCGTCCAGCCCCTCCCCGCCGAACATGACCTCCTTGAGGGGCCGTTCGAGATGCGCATCCAGCGCATCGCACACCTCGTCCAACGCAGCGGCGAACACCGGGAAGGCCTCATACAGCTCCCGTCCCATCCCCGCTCGCTGACTCCCCTGCCCCGTGAACAGGAACGCCACGGAACCGGACGCAGCCGCCGGAATCTCCCGCTCGGCCACCGCCGCCAGCCCGGCCAGCAGCCCCTCCCGGTCCCCCGCCACCACACCCGCCCGGTAGGCGAACGCCGACCGCTGCGTGACGAGTGAGCAGCCGACATCCGCCGGCTCCAGTCCCGGGCGTTCCGTGACGTACTCCAGCAGCCGTGCCGCCTGGGCCCGTACCGCCTCCGCCGTCTTGCCGGACACGATCCACGGGACGACCGGAAGCGCGACCGGCTCCACGGCCTCCGCGGGCTGCTCGGCCGGGGGTTCCTCGACGATCACGTGGGCGTTCGTCCCGCTGATCCCGAACGAGGAGACACCCGCCCGCCGTACCCGCTGCTCATCCGCCTTCCACGGCTGGGCCTCGGTCAGCAGCTCCACTGCCCCCGCCGACCAGTCGACGTGGGAGGACGGAGCGTCGACGTGCAGGGTCTGCGGCAGCTGCTCGTTGCGCAGGGAGAGGACCATCTTGATGATCCCGGCGACACCGGCCGCAGCCTGCGTGTGGCCGAGGTTGGATTTGATGGACCCCAGCCAGAGCGGGGCTCCTTCGGCTCGGTCCTGCCCGTAGGTGGCGAGCAGCGCCTGCGCCTCGATCGGGTCGCCGAGGCGGGTGCCGGTGCCATGACCTTCCACGGCGTCGACGTCGGTCGTGGCAAGCCGGGCGGAGGCGAGGGCCTGCCGGATGACACGCTGCTGGGACGGCCCGTTCGGCGCGGTCAGCTGGCTGCTCGCACCGTCCTGGTTGACCGCCGAACCCCGGACCACCGCCAGCACGCGGTGGCCGTTGCGGCGCGCATCGGACAGCCGCTCCAGGACGAGGACACCCACGCCCTCGCCCCAGCCGGTGCCGTCGGCGGCCTCCGCGAACGGCTTGCACCGGCCGTCCGACGCAAGCCCCCGCTGCCGGGAGAAGTCGACAAACGTGTCCGGCGTCGACATCACCGTCACACCACCGGCCAGAGCGAGCGTGCACTCGCCGCCCCGCAGCGCCTGCGCCGCCAGGTGCACCGCGACCAGCGACGACGAACACGCCGTGTCCACCGTCACCGCCGGACCCTCAAGACCCAGCGCGTACGACACCCGGCCCGACACCACACTGCCGAGACCCCCGTTGCCGAGATAGCCGGCCAGCTCCTCCGGCACATCGTGCAGACGCGGGGCGAAGTCGTGGTACATGACGCCGGCGAAGACGCCGGTCGCGCTGCCGCGCAGGGCCGCCGGGTCGATGCCCGCCCGCTCGAACGCCTCCCACGAGGTCTCCAGCAGCACCCGCTGCTGCGGGTCCGTCGCCAGCGCCTCACGCGGGCTGATGCCGAAGAAGTCGGCGTCGAAGCCGGCCGCACGGTCCAGGAACGCGCCCTGGTTGACGTACGTCGTGCCGACCGCCTCCGGATCGGGGTCGTACGACTCCTGCCACAGCGGTCCACGGTCGTCCGGGAACTCGGAGACCGCGTCGCCGCCCGCCGCGAGGAGCCTCCACAGGTCCTCGGGGGAGGTCACTCCGCCGGGGTAGCGGCAGGCCATGCCGACTATCACGACCGGGTCGTCGCCGCCCGGCAGCCCGGTCGGCGTCGGCGCGGCCACCGACTCCTCGGCCGTGCCCACGAGTTGCTCGTCGAGGTAGCGGGCCACGGCCGCCGTGTTCGGATAGTCGAAGGTCAGGGTGGCGGGCAGACGCAGACCGGTCGCCGCGCCCAGCTTGTTGCGCAGTTCGACCGCCGCGAGGGAGTCGAAGCCGAGGGTGCCGAAGCCGCGCTCGGGGTCCACGGCCTGCGGGCCGTCGTGGCCGAGAGCGGCGGCGACGTGTGTGCGGACGAGCGTCAGCAGCCGGCGCTCGCGGTCGGCCGGGTCCAGGCGGACCAGCTCGTCCGCCAGGGAGCCGCTGCCGGCCGCGGCCGAGCCGGCGGTGCGGCGCACCGGGGCCCGGACCAGGCCCCGCAGCACCGGCGGCAGCTCCTCCGAGCGGGCCCGGCGGGTCAGGGCCTCCTGGTCCAGGCGCAGGGCCAGGACATGCGCCGCGTCCGGCAGGCCGCCGCCCGCCGCGTCCAGCATCGCCAGTCCGGCCGCGACGCCGTGCGCGGGCGTGCCGGCCCGGGCCGCGCGGGAGACGTCGGCCGGGGCGAGGCCGGCCGCCATGCCGCCCGCCTCCGGGTCCCACAGGCCCCAGGCGAGCGAGAGCGCCGGGAGGCCCTGGGCGCGCCGCTGGGTGGCCAGGGCGTCCAAGTAGGCGTTGGCGGCGGCATAGTTGGCCTGGCCGAGGGCGTCGAAGGTGGCCGCTGCCGAGGAGTAGAGGACGAACGCGTCGAGGTCACGGTCGGCGGTCAGCTCGTGCAGGTGCCGGGCTGCGCGGGCCTTCGGCGCCCACACCGCCTCCAGACGTTCCGGGGTGAGCGTGCCGAAGGTGGCGTCGTCGAGGACACCGGCGGCGTGCACGACCGCGGTGATGCCGGGGTGGGCGTCGAAGAGGCCAGCCAGCGACTCGCGGTCGGAGACGTCGCACGCCTCCATCGCGACGGCCGCGCCCAACGTGCCCAATTCGTCCGCTAGTTGCGCGGCCCCCGGCGCGTCGGCGCCCCTGCGGCCCACCAGCAGCACGGACCGTACGCCGTACTCGGCCACCAGGTGCCGGGCCGTGAGCGCGCCGAGGCCTCCGGTGCCGCCGGTGATCAGTACCGTGCCCGCCGTCGACCAGGAGCCGGCGACTGCCGGCACGGTCTCCCGCACCAGCCGCGGCACGTGCCAGCGGCCGGCTCGAACCGCCAACTCCGCCTCGCCGTCCGGCAGTACACCCGGAAGCTCCGCGTCGCCGTCCGTGTCGACGAGCACGATGCGCCCGGGGTGCTCCGCCTGCGCGGCCCGCACCAGGCCCCACACCGCCGCCTGCTCGGGGTCGCGGACATCCGCCTCGCCGTGCACGGGCATCGCACCCCGGGTCACCACCAGCGGCCTGGCCTCGCCCGTGAGCGCGGTCTGCAGGGCGGTGAGGACCTCGGCCACCGTCGCGCCGGACACCACCTGGAAGTCGGCCGTACGCACCGACGCGTCGGCCTGGGCCGGGGTCCACGCGACCCGGTGCAGCGGGACCGTCCGGCCCGCGTCCACGGCAGCGGGCCGCAGGACCAGCGAGCCGACCGAGGCCACGCTCGCGCCGGCCGGGTCCGTCAGGTGCAGCCGGACGCCGGAGGCGGCCGGGGTGACGCGCACGCGGAGTGCGGTGGCGCCCGCGGCCCGTACGGTCACGTCGGTCCAGGCGAAGGGCAGTTCGGCGCTCTCTGTGTCCTCGTCGAGGCCGATGACGTGCAACGCCGCGTCCAGCAGGGCCGGGTGCAGGGTGTAGCCGGCCGGGTCCACGCCGTCCGGCAGGGCCACCTCGGCGAACAGTTCCTCACCGCGCCGCCAGGCGGCCCGCAGGCCCTGGAAGGCGGGGCCGTAGCCGTATCCCTGGGCGTCCATGCGGGCGTAGGCGTCCGTCACGTCGATGGGCCGGGCGCCCTGCGGCGGCCAGATCCCGGCCTGGGCTTTGGCTTCGACCTCCGCTTCGGCCTCGGCTTCCCATCCGGGCGCGGGGGCGGCCGGTGCCAGTACGCCCTGCGCGTGCACCGTCCAGTCGGCGTCGGCCCAGTCCGTGCCGGCGGTGCGCGAGTGCACGGTCAGCGCGCGTCGGCCGTCCGCGTCCGGCTCCTCCACCACGAGCTGGACGTCGGCACACGCCTCGGGCCCGCCGTCCAGGGTCAGGGGTGCCTGGAGGGTGAGTTCCTCCACCGCCGAGCAGCCCGCCAAGTCGGCCGCCCGGACGGCGAGTTCCACGAATCCGGTGCCGGGAAGCAGGACGGTGCCGCCGACGGCGTGGTCGGCCAGCCACGGGTGGCTGCGCACCGACAGCCTGCCCGTGAGGACCAGCCGCTCCGAGCCCGCCACCGTCAACGCGGCGCCGAGCAGCGGGTGTTCGGCGTCCGTCACACCGAGTGCGGCCGGGTCGGCGGGCCCGTCGGCGACGGCGTCCAGCCAGTAGCGCCTGCGCTGGAAGGCGTAAGTGGGCAGTTCGGGGGTCTCGGCACAGGCGGCCGGGCCCAGGTAGGCCGCCCAGTCGACCTCCGCCCCGCGCAGGTGCAGTTCGGTGACGGCGCCGGCCAGGGCGCCCGGTTCGTCGTGGTTGCGGCGCAGAACGGGCAGCAGCCGGCCGTCGGTGACGGACTCGGCGCCCATCGCCGTCAGCACGGCGTCCGGGCCCAGCTCCAGGAAGGTGGTGACGCCCTGGTCCTCCAGGGCGCGGACCGCGTCGGCGAACCGTACGGCCTCACGGACGTGCCGCACCCAGTACTCCGGGTCGGCCAGCTCCTCGTACGACACCTCGCGGCCGGTCAGCGTAGAGACGATCGGGATGCTTGGCCGCATCGGGTTCAGCACCTGGGCGAACTGACGGAACTCGGCGAGCATCGGCTCCATGAGAGGTGAGTGGAAAGCGTGGCTCACGGTGAGCTTCTTCGCCTTACGGCCTTCACCCGTGAAGTGGCTGACAACCGTGTTCACACCTGTTTCCGGGCCGGACACGACGATCGACATCGGTCCGTTCACAGCCGCGATGCCCGTGCCGTCCGGCAATACGGCTCGCACCTCGTCCTCGGTCGCCTGTACGGCGGCCATCGCGCCCCCTGAAGGGAGCTGCTGCATCAGCCGCCCGCGCGCCGACACGATCAGCGCCGCGTCCTCCAGCGACCACAGCCCCGCCACGTGCGCGGCAGCCAGCTCACCGATCGAATGCCCGGCCAGCACGTCCGGCCGTACACCCCACGCCTGAAGCAGCCGGAACAGGGCGACTTCCAGGGCGAACAGCGCGGGCTGCGTGTAGTGGGTCGCGTCGAGTTCGGTGCCGGCCTCGCCGTACAGGCCGTCCTCGCCGAACATCACGTCCCGCAGCGGGCGATCGAGGTAGACGTCGAGCGCCTCGCACACCTCGTCCAGGGCGCGCGCGAACACCGGGTACGTCACATACAGGCCGCGTCCCATGCCGAGGCGCTGGCTGCCCTGCCCGGTGAACAGGAACGCCAGCAGACCGCCGGCCGGCTCGCCGCGCAGCGGGGCCTCGCCCCGGGCGACGGCCTCCACCCCGGCGAGCAGCGCGTCCCGGTCGGCGCCGACCACGGCGGCGCGGTGCTGGAACGCCGTACGGCCCGCGAGTGCCGCCGCCACGGACCCGGCGGTCAGGTCTGGCCGGGCCCGCAGGCGCTCGGCGAGCCGCCCGGCCTGGGCGCGCAGCGCCTCCTCGGTGGTACCGGACACCAGCCACGGCACGACCGGGGGTTCGACGGCCACCCCGTCGGCCGACTCCTCCGCCCGCTCCTCGGCCGGGGCCTCCTCCACGATCACGTGCGCGTTGGTGCCGCTGATCCCGAACGACGACACGCCCGCGCGGCGCACCCGCTCACCGGCCGGCCACGGCCGGGCCTCGGTCAGCAGCTCCACCGCGCCGGCCGACCAGTCGATCCGGGTCGACGGCTCGTCCACGTGCAGGGTGCGCGGCAGCAGTTCGTGGCGCAGCGCCTGCACCATCTTGATGATCCCGGCGACGCCCGCGGCGGCCTGCGCGTGTCCCAGGTTGGACTTGACGGAGCCCAGCCAGAGGGGTGCCTCCGGGTCGCGGTCCCGGCCGTAGGTCGCGAGCAGCGCGCCCGCCTCGATGGGGTCGCCGAGGCGGGTGCCGGTGCCGTGCGCCTCGACCGCGTCGACGTCGGCGGCGGTGAGGCCCGCGGAGGCCAGGGCGCGCTGGATGAGGCGGCGCTGCGCGGTGCCGTTGGGGGCGGTAAGGCCGTTGCTGGCGCCGTCCTGGTTGACGGCCGAGCCCCGGACCACGGCGAGGACGCGGTGGCCGTTCCTCCGCGCGTCCGACAGCCGCTCCAGTACGAGGAAGCCGGCGCCCTCCGCCCAGCCGGTGCCGTCGGCGGCCTCCGCGAACGGCTTGCAGCGGCCGTCCGGGGCCAGGCCGCGCTGGCGGCTGAACGCGGTGAAGGTGCCGGGGCTCGACATCACGGCGACCCCGCCCGCGAGGGCCAGGGAGCACTCGCCGGAGCGCAGCGCGTTCGCCGCCAGGTGCAGCGCGACGAGGGACGCCGAGCACGCCGTGTCCACGGTCAGGGTCGGACCCTCAAGGCCCAGCGTGTAGGCGACGCGGCCGGAGATGACGCTGGTCGCGGCGCCGGTCAGCAGGTGCCCCTCGAAGCCCTCGGGGGCCTGGTGCAGGCGCGGGCCGTACTCCTGGGGCTCGGCGCCCACGAACACGCCGGTGCTGGTGCCGCGCAGCGCCACCGGGTCCACACCCGCGTGCTCCAGGGCCTCCCAGGACGTCTCCAGCGCGAGGCGCTGCTGCGGCTCCATGGCGGCGGCCTCGCGCGGGCTGATCCCGAAGAAGTCCGCGTCGAAGTCGGCGGCGCCGTACAGGAACCCGCCCTCGCGCGCGTACGTCTTGCCGGGCGCGTCCGGGTCGGGGTCGTACAGGCCGGTCACGTCCCAGCCGCGGTCCTCGGGCAGCGGGCCGATCGCGTCGGCGCCCGCCGCGACCAGGTCCCACAGCTCGCCGGGGGAGGCGATGCCGCCCGGGTAGCGGCAGGCCATGCCGACGATCGCGATCGGCTCACCCGGATCGAGGACGCCGTACCCGGACTCGTCGGGGGTGTCGGCCGGCGACTCGCCCAGCAGCTCGCGCGCCAGCTGTGCGGCGAGCGCGCGCGGGGTCGGGTGGTCGAAGGCGATCGAGACCGGCAGGTCGACTCCGGTCGCGGCGGACAGCCTCCGCTGCAGGTCGACGATGGCCAGCGAGTCGAGTCCCGACTGCCGGAACGGGCGCCCCGGGTCGAGGTCCCCGTCCGGTTCCCGGCCCGCCTTGCGCAGCGCGGCCCCGGCCTGCTCGACGACGAGCCGGAGCAGCCGCCGCTCCCGGGCGGACCCGGGCAGCCCGGCGAGCACGGCGGCCGACAGGGACGGTGCGGTTGTGTCGTGGTCGGGCTGAGCGGCGGACTCGGTCATGGTCACTGGACTCCAGGCTGGGTGATGCCACTGGCTGGGTTGTGCGGCGGGCGGGTGGGCGTGTGATGCGATGCGACTGTTGTGCTGGGCGACCGCTGTGCTGTGCGACGGGCCGTGCTGTGCGGCCGGCCGCGCTAGGCGACGGGGGCGCGGGACACGGCGAGGCGGGAGGCCGAGACCACCTCGCCGTCGCGGAGCAGCACTTCCGCCGGGGCCGGCCGGCCCAGGAACAGCAGCAGGCTCGCGGTGGGGCCGTAGGCGCCGACGTTCGGCACGGCGAGCACGTCGCCCGGCTCGGGCGGCGGCATCCGCACCGAGCGGGACAGCAGGTCGCCGGGTGTGCACAGCGGGCCGGCCAGGCTCACCGGCACCGGCTCGCCCGTGCGGTGGCAGGCCGGGTCCACCGACAGCGGCAGCAGCCGGCCGAGACCGGCCATGCCGCCGAGCGTGTTGATGCCCGCGTCGAGGATCGCGAACGTACGGCCCCGGCTCTCCTTGACGTTGGTCACGGACGTCAGCAGCCGCCCGCTGTCACCGACCAGGTGCCGGCCCGACTCGCAGGCGATCTCCAGGCCGCCCTCGCGCCAGCGGGGCAGCCGGGTGTCCAGGGCCTTCTCCAGGGCGGCCCGCAGATTCGGGTACACGGGCCGCTCGCCCGGCACCGAGTACGGCGCCGCGAACCCGCCGCCGATGTCCAGCACCGCCAGCGGCAGCCCGAGTTCGCCCTCCAGCCGGGCCGCCTGCTCGATCGTCGCCGTGAACTCGGCGATCAGGCTCTCCTCGTCCTTGGAGTTGGACAGCGGGAAGAAGTGCGCGCCCACCACCTCGGTGCCGGGCACGTCGAGCAGGGCGGGCAGCAGGGCGGGGAGACTCTCGGAGTCGATGCCGAACTGGGAGGGGGTGCCCGTCATACGGATGCTGGTGGTCGCGGCGGCGACCGCGCTGTTCACGCGCAGCAGCACCTTCGCCACCGCCCCGTGCCGTACGGCGACCTCGCCGAGCCGGCGCAGGTCGCCCGCCGACTCCACGGAGAACGTCCGCACCCCCTCGGCGAGCGCCACGGCCAGCTCCCCGGCCGTCTTGCCCGGCCCGGAGTAGAGGACCGACCCGGCCGGGTGTCCGGCCTCCAGCGCCGAGGCCAGCTCCCCGGTGGAGCACACCTCGGCGCGGCAGCCGCCCGGCCCCTCCCGCAGCGCCCGCACCAGACCGGGGTGCGGGTTGGCCTTCAGCGAGTAGTAGAGCGTGAACCCCTCGGGCAGCGACGCGCGCAGACCGGCGCGGGCGCGTGCCACCCGGTCCAGGTCGTACACGTACAGCGGTGAGCCGTACCGGGCCACCAGCTCACGGTCCAACTCCCGGTCAAGCTCCGCCTCCCGCGCGTCCGGCTCCGCCCGATCCCGCTCCGGCGCCGTCACTTGGCGGTCTCCGCGTCGAGCATCGCCTGCAGCTGCTGCTTGGCGTTCTTGCCGTTGGAGGTCAGCGGGAACGCGGTCAGCACCTTGCACAGCGCGGGTACCTTCACGGCCTCCAGCCGGGTCGCCAGCTCGCGCAGCACCGCCTGCGGGGCCAGCTCGTCGGACTCGACGAAGATCATCAGGTCGCGGTCGGCGGTCGGCTTCAGCGCGGCCGCGTTGCGCACGCCCGGGATGTCCATCGCGGCGCCCTCGATCTCGATCGTGGACACCCGCATCCCCTTGCGCTTGAACATGTCGTCGCGGCGTCCCTCGAAGTACAGGTAGCCGTCCTCGTCGACGCGCCCGTAGTCACCGGTGAACAGGCGGGTGCCGCCGGTCTCCGCGTCGGGCCGGTAGGTGCGCGCGGTGATCTCCGGCAGGTTCCAGTAGCCGGCCATGACGTGCGGGCCGGTCACCGTGATCTCGCCGCTCTCCCCGGCCGGGACCTCGTTGCCGTCCGGGTCCAGGATCGCCACCTTGGTGCCCGGGATCGGCAGACCGGAGGAGCCGGGCCGCTCGTGGTCCTGGTCCGGCGGCATGATCGTGATCCGCTTGCACTCCGAAATGCCGTACATCCGCACGACCTTGGCGTCGGGGAAGCACTTCCACAGCCCGTCGATGATCCGCTGCTCCAGCGCCGCGCCGGTGCTGGTGAACATGCGCAGCCGGGTCGGGCGCGGGTCGCGCTGGGCGAGCCGGATCAGCGGGCCGCCGAGCGAGGGCACCAGCGGCAGGACGGTCGCGCCGCTCTCCCGGATCAGGATGTGCAGCTTGGAGTCCGCCTCGGAGTCGGCGAGGACCAGCGTCGCGCCCGCCACCGCGCACAGCAGCACCTGGAACAGGCCGTAGTCGAAGGACAGCGGCACCCGGACGAACACGGTGTCGTCGGCGCGGTAGCCGAGGACCTCGTTGATGGAGTGCGCCGCGAACAGCATCTGCGCGTGCGGGCAGATGATGCCCTTCGGCGTCGACGTCGAGCCGGAGGTGTAGATCAGCACGGCCGGCGTGTCGGACGCCTGCCCGGCCTCGCCGTCCTCCCCGTCGGCCGCCAGCTCGGCCCACAGGGCGCCCACTTCGTGCACCGGCACGTCGGTGAGGCCGGACACCCACTCGCCGGCGCCGTCCGTGACGACCACGAGCCTCGGCGCGCAGTCGGCGATGACCGCGCGCAGGTGGAACTCCTTCATCTCGGCGCTGATCGGCACCAGCGCGGCCCCGACCCGGGACGCCGCGTACAGCAGCGCCGTCGTCTCGCGCACGTTCGGCAGGCGTACGACGATCCGGTCGCCCGGCACCACCCCGGCCCGGCGCAGCCAGTCGGCGGCGGCCCGCGTCTGCGCGCCCAGCTGCTGCCACGTCCAGGAGTCCCGGGCGTCACGCACCGCGACGTCCTGCGGCCGGGCGGCGGCCTGCGCGTCGAGGAGGTGGTGCAGCAGGCGGGCGTCCTTGGTGTTCACGTCCACGGGGGCTCTCCTTGTCGTCCGTGGCTACTCGGCGTCGCCCGGGGGCCGTTGTGCGTCCCCGGGCTTCTCGGCGTCCGGTCAGCTCCGGGCCCGGCCGCTGTCCAGGAGAGTCAGCGCGCGGGACCGGAGGGCGGAGCGGTCGATCTTGCGGTTGGCGTTCATCGGGAACTCGGCCAGGTGGACCAGCAGCCGCGGCACCATCGCCCTGGGCAGCTCCGCGATCAGCTCGCGGGCCAGCAGGGGGCTCTCGGTGGGGCGGCCGGTGTAGAAGGCGACCAGTTCGTGGCTGCCGGCGCGCGGCACGGCGACCGCGACGGCGTCCTCCACCCCGTCCAGGGCGCGCACGGCGTGCCCGACCTCGGACAGCTCCACCCGCCAGCCCTGCACCTGCACCTGGTCGTCGGCCCGGCCCAGATAGCCGATCTCGCCGTCCGGCCAGCGGCGCACCCGGTCACCCGTGCGGTACCAGCGGCGCCCGTCGTGGTCGAGGAAGCGGCCCTCGTTCTCGGCCGGGTCGAGGTAGCCGTCGAACATCTGCGGCCCCGTGATGCACAGTTCGCCCTCGTCGCCGTCCGTGGAGCCGTCGGGGGCGAGCAGCACGTGGTCCAGGGAGGCGTGCACCGGGCCGATCGGGACGACACCGCCCAGGTACCGCTCGTCGGGCGTGGCCTGGGAGAGGCGGTGCGCGGTGACGGTGACGGTCAGCTCGGTGGGCCCGTACAGGTTCTCCACGGTGCTGTGCGGGGCCGCCGCCCGCCAGTCCTCGGCGTCGTGCCGGTGGAGCGGCTCGCCGGCGAACAGCGACCAGCGCAGGCCGTCCAGCGCGCCCGGCGCGAGCGCCCCGGAACGCCGGGCGAGCGCGATGGCCGCCGGCGTGGAGAACCACACCGTGATCCGCTCCTCGGCGAGGAACTCCGGCAGCGCCCGGTACGCCCGCATCGGCAGCGGCACCACCCGGGCGCCCGCGCCCCACGCGCAGAACAGGTCGAACATCGCGCAGTCGAAGGTCAGGTCGAAGGTCTGCGTGAAGGCGTCGCCGAGCCCGAAGTCGTAACGGCCGCGCAGCGTACGGAAGTAGCTGTCGGCGGCGCGGTGGGTCGTGGGCACGCCCTTGGGGCGTCCGGTCGAGCCGGACGTGAACAGGATGTAGGCGGTGTCCTCCGGGCGGACCGCGCGCGGCTCCTTCAACGGCTCGCCGGAAAGCGGCTGTTCGGCCGCGACGAGCGGGAGGTCCGGCCGGCCGATCGCCTCGTAGGCCGCCACGCCCCGCTCGTCCGCGATGACGGCGTCCGTCCGGGAGGCCTCCAGGACGGCCCGGTTGCGGGCGGCGGGAAAGTCCGGGTGCAGCGGTACGGCCCGTGCGCCCAGGTAAAGGGCGGCCAGCAGGCCGGTGTACGCCCCGCCGCTCTTGCTGCCGAGCACGGCGACCGTGCGGGGTGCCCCGCCGCACGCGTCGGCCACGGCGCCGGCGAGCGCCAGCGCGGCCCGGTGGGCCTCGGCGTAGGTGGTGCCGTGCCCGTCGACGCGGAAGCACTCGCGGTCGGCGGAGAGGGCGAGACCGCGCAGGAACAGGCCGTGCAGGCTGCCGTCGAGCCGGGGGTCGGCGTACGACGTCTCGGAGATCTGGGCGGTCATCTCACACCCCCGCCGCAGCCGACGCGGGACGGGCCGCCGCCTGGTCCGTCACGGGGCGGGCCGCCGCCGGTCCGGCCGCGGCCGGACGGGGCCCCGGCCGGTGGTCCGGGGTCACCGGGACCACCTCGAAGCGGGAGGTCGCCGACTCCACGCGGCCGAACAGGGCGTCCGGGCCGGCGACCACCAGGCGCTCGACACCGCGCGCGTGCAGCGCGTCCAGCGTCGCGGGCCAGTCGACGGGCCGCACGAAATGGTCCAGCAGCATCTGCCGCAGCCCGGCGGCCGTGGTCAGCTCGGCGCCGTCCTGGTCGGCGAGCACGGGCAGTTTGGGGTCGCGCAGCGGAAGGGCGTCGAGGACCTCGCGGGCGGCCAGCTCACGCAGCCCGGTGAACCGCGAGGAGTGCATCGGCGGCCGCATCACGTACAGGGGGAGCGCGCCGATGGCCCGCAACTCCTTCTGGAACCGCTCCAGTCCGTCCTCGTGCACGGACACCATCTGCAAGCCCTCGTCCAGCCGGCAGGCCACCTCGTGCCAGGCGCCCCGGGCGTCCATGTCCGCGAACAGCTCGGCGAGCGGCCCGGCCGGGGCCCGGACGAAGGACTGCGTCACCACGTCACGGTGCTCGTGCGCGAAGTACTCGGCGGTGCAGCGGGCCAGTCCGGCCGTCATCCGCACCGTGTCCGGGAAGTCCAGCGCCCCGCTGAAGCCGACCACCGGCTTCTCACCGAAGCTGGCGCCCGTGCACACCACCGGCTCGCCCAGCTCCTCGCGGGCGCGCTCGGCGAGCGCCGTGCACGCGACCATGAAGGCGACCTGCGCCGCCGGGTCGTAGGCGTCCTCGCTCTGCCGGAACGCGTCGAAAAGAGAATGGCCGAGGACGTCGTCCGCGACCGAAAGCAGCTTCTTGGCACGGGAATCGAGAAGCAGGAAGCGTCCGAGTTCCCGGAAGCGGGTAGGCCCCATTCCAGGGAATACCATCGCCGTTGTCATCGCAGCACCCGTCTTGTCGCGAACTGGCCTCGTTCGGACAGTTCTAGATGCCGCACCGGAGCACACCAACCCCTATCCCACCCCGCCCACCACCCTTAATAGGGGGAGCGGACCCGACCATAGGGGGTGCCCGCTGTGGCCCCTGGCGGGAAAGCGCGCTTTGAATGGACGGTCCGCATATCCGTCAGCCACATGGATGGGTGCCCCAATGACCGTGACCGAGGACACCACCTCACTCGCCCCCATGACCCAGCCGCCCCCGCGACCCGACCCCCGGTCGCGGGTGGCGCTGCTGGACCTGGTGAAGCAGACCGTGCGGGAGGGCCCCGGGCCGCGCGCCACCGAGGCGCAGTGGGCCAAGGGCAAGCTGACCGTCCACGAACGCCTCGAACTCCTCTTCGACAAGGAGAGCTTCCAGGAGATCGAGCCGCTGCGCCGGCACCGCGCCACCGGGTTCGGACTGGAGAACAAGCGGCCGTACACCGACGGCGTGATCACCGGCTGGGGCACGGTCGAGGGCCGTACGGTCTTCGTCTACGCCCATGACTTCCGGATCTTCGGCGGCTCCCTCGGCGAGGCGCACGCCGCGAAGATCCACAAGGTGATGGACCTGGCGCTGGCGGCGGGCGCGCCGCTGGTCGCCCTCAGCGACGGCGCCGGCGCGCGCATCCAGGAGGGCGTCACCGCGCTCGCCGGGTACGGGGGCATCTTCCGCCGCAACGTGGCCGCCTCCGGGGTCATCCCGCAGATCAGCGTCATGCTCGGCCCGTGCGCGGGCGGCGCCGCCTACAGCCCCGCCCTCACCGACTACGTCTTCATGGTGCGCGGCACCTCGCAGATGTACATCACCGGCCCCGACGTCGTCCAGGCCGTCACCGGCGAGAAGATCACCCACGACGGGCTCGGCGGCGCCGACGTGCACGCCACCGTGTCCGGCGCCGCGCACTTCGCCTACGAGGACGAGGCCGAGTGCCTCGCCGAGGTGCGCTACCTGCTGTCGATGCTGCCGCAGAACAACCGCGAACTGCCGCCCGCCGTACGGCCCGAGGACTCCCCGCAGCGGCGCTGCGAGGCCCTGCTCGACCTGGTGCCGGGCGACCCCGGCCAGTCCTACGACATGCGGCCCGTCATCGAGGAGATCGTCGACGACGGCGAGATCTTCGAAGTGCACGCGGGCTGGGCCACCAACATCATCTGCGCGCTGGCCCGCCTCGACGGCCAGGTCGTCGGCATCGTCGCCAACCAGCCGGCCTCGTTCGCGGGCGTCCTCGACATCCACGCCAGCGAGAAGGCGGCGCGGTTCGTGCAGTCCTGCGACGCGTTCAGCATCCCGCTGGTCACGCTCGTCGACGTCCCCGGCTTCCTGCCCGGCCGCGAACAGGAGCACGGCGGCATCATCCGCCACGGCGCGAAACTGCTGTACGCCTACTGCAACGCGACCGTGCCCCGCATCTCCCTCATCCTCCGCAAGGCGTACGGCGGCGCGTACATCGTCATGGACAGCCAGTCCATCGGCGCCGACCTGACGTTCGCCTGGCCGACCAACGAGATAGCGGTGATGGGCGCCGAGGGTGCGGCGAACGTCGTCTTCCGCCGCGAGATCGCCGCCGCCGACGACCCCGAGGAGGCGCGCGCGGAACGCATCCGGCAGTACCAGGAGGAGCTGATGCACCCCTACTACGCCGCCGAGCGCGGCCTCCTCGACGACGTCATCGACCCCGCCGAGACCCGCTCCGTCCTCATCCGCTCCCTGGACATGCTCCGCGCCAAACAGGCCGCGATGCCCTCCCGCAAGCACGGGAACCAGCCGGTATGAGCCCCGCCGACGGCACAGCCATCCAGGTTCTCCGCGGCAACCCCGACCCCGAACAGCTCGCCGCGGTCACGGTCGTCCTCCTCGCCATCCTCAGAGGCACGGAACCCCCCGAGCCCCCCACCCCACCCCCCGCGGCCTGGACCCCAACCCCCCACCGCCTCCCAGGAGCCTGGGCCACCCCCTGACCCCCCTCCCCAAAAGCGCCGCTACCCCCAAAGGCAGCGGCGCTTCCGAACGCCCACCCTCAAGCAGTCCCCGGCCCACGCCTCCCTCCGGAGCCAGCCGCAGTCCGGCGCCTTCCCCATCCGCCGACCCCGCGAAGCCGGCCCCACCCACCGTGAACTCGCCGACCCCGCCAAGCCGGCCCCGTCCCACCGTGAACTCGCCGACCCCGACATCCCGCCCACCGAGCCACCCGCCACCCGGCACATCACGCCACCAGTGGCCTGCCGCCAGCCGGCATACCGCCTGACCGGGTCGCCATCTGCCGGCCCACCCCTCGTCCCACCGGGCCGACCGCCCTCTGCCGCCCCGACCGGCCTGCCGCCAGCCGGCATACCGCCTGACCGGGTCGCCATCTGCCGGCCCACCCCTCGTCCCACCGGGCCGACCGCCCTCTGCCGCCCCGACCGGCCTGCCGCCAGCCGGCATACCGCCTTACCGAGTCGCCATCTGCCGGCCCACCCCTCGCCCCACCGAGCCGCCGGCGGTCTCCCGCCCCGAAGCGCTCGCCCACCGAGCCGCCCGCCCCGAGCCTCCCGCCGCGACCTGCCCCGGCCCACCCCCTCTCGCCCCCCGAGCCAGCCGCAGCCCCGGCGCCTTCCCCACTCACCGAGCCGGCCCCCGGCCGTTCACCTCTCGACTTACCGAGTCGGGTGGTGGGTGGGCGGAGGCCGGGGGTCCAGGGGGGGCGGAGCCCCCTGGGGGACGGCGCGTCGCACGCCGACGAGCGCCGTGACCCGGGGCGACCAGGTCACGGCGCTAGTCAGCACGCGCGCACATCTCACTGCATGGCGGTCTGGCGAGCTCGCTGCGCGGCGATCGCCGGATACCGCATCGTGAACAGCACCGGCACCACGAACGTGACCACCTTGATCACGATGGCCGCGGTCGTGGCATGCGGATCAGCCTTGATCAGCAGCGCCAGCGCACCCGCGGCGACGATGAAGGACACCCCCCACACCGAGGTGATCGTCGCGTTGGTGCGGAAGAACGCCTTCGTCTTCCACACATGCTCCGGCGCGATCTTGCGCGCCAGCCCCAGCGTGAACGGCCGCCCGATGAGCAGCGAACCGAACGCCGTGACCGCGAGCCACGCGTCGACCAGGGCAGGGCCGTAGGGGATGAGGCCGGAGTCGGGCTGCTTGTACGAGAGCCAGGTGATGCCGGCGAAGAACACCAGCGCACTCACCTCGATCACCATCTCGTCCAAGTGCTTGCCCGACCGCCGCCCCTGGAAGATCACGAACGCGGCGATCCCCAGTCCCCACTCCGCGCCGCTGCGCCACTCGTCGCTCGTGGCGATCGCGGCATAGGCGATCCAAGGTAGGAAGCTGATGAGGTAGCGGGTCATGGAAAGCTCCTTTCTACCCGCCATTCAGCCAGCCCCACCTTGCAGCGCGCTAAAGCGGAATTCATCGTCGCAGAACGGACTACTTTAGCCGTCCCCAAGCATTCCGGCGCACGCTTCTCCGACAACAATTACCGGACCCAGGCCCGTTCCGGCTGGAGGAACGGCTGCAGGAACGGCTGGAGGAAACGTGTCCCGTCGACTGTTCACCTCGGAGTCGGTGACCGAGGGCCATCCCGACAAAATCGCCGACCAAATCAGCGACACCATTCTCGACGCCCTGATCGGCCAGGACCCGGCGGCCCGTGTCGCGGTGGAAACCCTGATCACCACCGGCCAGGTGCATATCGCGGGCGAAGTCACCACCACCGCCTACGCAGATATCCCCACCCTGGTCCGCGAGACGATTCTCGGCATCGGCTACGACTCCTCCGCGAAGGGGTTCGACGGCGCCTCCTGCGGCGTCTCCGTCTCCATCGGCGCCCAGTCGCCCGACATCGCCCAGGGCGTCGACACCGCCTACGAGACCCGGGTGGAGGGCGACGCCTCAGGAGCGGAATCAGACGAGCTGGACCGGCAGGGCGCCGGCGACCAGGGCCTGATGTTCGGCTACGCCTGCGACGAGACGCCCGAGCTGATGCCGCTGCCGATCGCCCTCGCGCACAGGCTGGCCCGCCGCCTCGCCGAGGTTCGCAAGACGGGCCCGCTGCCGTATCTGCGCCCGGACGGCAAGACGCAGGTCACCATCGAGTACGACGGCGACCGCCCGGTCCGCCTGGACACCGTTGTCGTCTCCTCCCAGCACGCCCCCGACATCAGCCTGGAGTCGCTGCTCGTGCCCGACCTGCGCGAGCACGTCATCGAGCCCGCGCTGGCCGGCCTCGACCTGGACACCACCGGGCACCGGCTGCTGGTGAACCCCACCGGCCGGTTCGAGATCGGCGGTCCGATGGGCGACGCCGGCCTGACCGGCCGCAAGATCATCGTCGACACCTACGGCGGCATGGCCCGGCACGGCGGGGGTGCCTTCTCCGGCAAGGACCCCTCCAAGGTGGACCGCAGTGCCGCGTACGCGATGCGCTGGGTCGCCAAGAACGTCGTAGCCGCCGGACTCGCCCGCCGCTGCGAGGCCCAGGTCGCCTACGCCATCGGCAAGGCCGCCCCGGTCGGCCTGTTCATCGAGACGTTCGGCACCGAGACCGTGCCCGTGGACCGGATCCAGCAGGCCGTCACCGACGTCTTCGACCTGCGCCCGGCCGCGATCGTCCGCGACCTGGACCTGCTGCGGGCCCGCTACCGGCAGACCGCCGCGTACGGCCACTTCGGGCGCGAGGGCGCCGACTTCACGTGGGAGGCCACCGACCGGGCGGACAAGCTCCGCCAGGCCGCGACGGGTTGAGCGGGGCCGGGCCATGCGGATAGCCGTCACCGGTTCCATCGCCACCGACCATCTGATGACGTTCCCCGGACGCTTCACCGACCATCTGGTGCCCGGTGAACTGTCCCACGTCTCTCTGTCCTTCCTCGCCGACTCCCTGGAGGTCCGGCGCGGCGGCGCCGCCGCCAACATCTCCTACGGCCTCGGCCAGTTGGGTCTGTCCCCGGTGCTGGTCGGCGCCGTCGGACCGGACTTCGCCGACTACCAGGTGCACCTGAAGGAGCACGGCGTCGACACCGACTCCGTGCACGTCTCCGCCACCGAGCAGACCGCCCGCTTCGTGTGCACCACCGACCAGGAGCAGAACCAGATCGCCACCTTCTACGCCGGCGCCATGGCCGAGGCCCGCACCCTGAGCCTCGCCCCCGTCGCCGACCGCACCGGCGGCCTGGACCTCGTCCTGATCTCCCCGGACGACCCCGAGGCGATGGTCCGGCACACCGAGGAGTGCCGGGCGCTCGGCGTCCCGTTCGCCGCCGACCCCTCCCAGCAGCTCGCGCGGCTCACCCCGGAGCAGGTGCGCGGCCTCGTCGACGGCGCCGACCGCCTGTTCACCAACGCCTACGAGGCCGCCCTCGTCCGGGAACGCACCGGCTGGACCACCCGGCAGATCCTCGACCGGGTCGGCTCCTGGGTCACCACCCTCGGCGCCGACGGCGTCCGCATCGAACGGGCCGGCCAGGGCGCCGTCACCGTCCCGGCCGCCCCCGTCCGCCGCGCCGTAGACCCCACCGGCGTCGGCGACGCCTTCCGCGCCGGATTCCTCGCCGCGCTCGCCGCCGGCCTGCCCGAACCGGCCGCGGCCCGCCTCGGCTGCGTCCTCGCCGCCCTCGTCCTCGAAGCCCCCGGCCCCCAGGAGTACACCCTGGACCGGGAGACGGTGACGGCCCGGCTCACCGAGGGCTACGGCCACGAGGCCGCCACCGCACTCGCACCCTTCCTGGAGGCCGCCCTGTGAGCAGCCAACGAGCGGCCACCGCACAGCAGTTGAGGCACGCCCTGGCCACCCGCGTCGTCGTCGCCGACGGCGCCATGGGCACCATGCTCCAGGACCGCGACCCCACCCTCGACGACTTCCAGGGGCACGAGGGCTGCAACGAGATCCTCAACGTCTCCCGCCCCGACCTCGTGGCCGACGTCCACGACGCCTACTTCGCCGCGGGCGTCGACTGCGTGGAGACCAACACCTTCGGCGCCAACCTCGCCAACCTCGGCGAGTACGGCATCGCCTCCCGCATCCGCGAACTCGCCGAGGCCGGTGCCCGCATCGCCCGCGAGGTCGCCGACGGCCACAGCACCGCCGACCGGCCCCGCTGGGTCCTGGGCTCTGTCGGCCCGGGTACCAAACTGCCCACGCTCGGGCACGCCCCGTACGCTGATCTGCGCGACGCCTACCAGGAGCAGACCGAGGGCCTCGTCGCGGGCGGCGTGCACGCCGTGCTCGTGGAGACCACGCAGGATCTGCTGCAGACCAAGGCCGCCCTGATCGGCGCCCGCCGCGCCCTGCGCAAAGCCGGCGCCGACCTGCCCCTGTTCGCGCAGATCACCGTCGAGACCACCGGCACCATGCTGCTCGGCACCGAGACCGGCGCGGCCCTCACCGCGCTCGAACCCCTCGGCATCGACCTGATCGGCCTCAACTGTGCCACCGGCCCGGCCGAGATGAACGAGCACCTGCGCCACCTGTCCCGGCACGCCCGCACCGGCCTGTCCGCGATGCCCAACGCCGGCCTGCCCGTCCTCACCTCCGACGGCGCCCACTACCCGCTCGGCCCCGCCGAACTGGCCGCCGCACATCGCCAGTTCGTCATCGAGCACGGGCTGAGCCTGGTCGGCGGCTGCTGCGGCACCACCCCCGAGCATCTGCGGCAGGTCGCCGACGCCGTACGCGACCTCGAACCCGCCCGCCGCGACCCGCGCCCCGAACCGGCCGCCGCCTCCCTCTACACCTCCGTGCCGTTCCGGCAGGACACCTCCTATCTGGCCATCGGCGAGCGCACCAACGCCAACGGCTCCAAGAAGTTCCGCGAGGCCCTCGTCCGCGAGGACTGGGAGACCTGCGTCGAGATCGCCCGCGACCAGATCCGCGACGGCGCCCACCTGCTCGACCTGTGCGTCGACTACGTGGGCCGCGACGGCGTCGCCGACATGAGGGAACTCGCCGGCCGCCTCGCCACCGCCTCCACCCTGCCCGTCGTCCTCGACTCCACCGAGCCCCCCGTCCTCCAGGCCGGCCTCGAACGGCTCGGCGGCCGCGGGGTCGTCAACTCCGTCAACTACGAGGACGGCGACGGCCCCACCTCCCGGTTCGCCCGGATCATGCCGCTCGTCACCGAGCACGGCGCCGCCGTCATCGCGCTCACCATCGACGAGGAGGGCCAGGCCCGCACCGCCGAGTGGAAACTGCGCGTCGCCGAACGCCTCATCGCCGACCTCACCGGCAACTGGGGCATGTCGGAGGGCGACATCCTCGTCGACTGCCTCACCTTCCCCATCGCCACCGGCCAGGAGGAGACCCGCCGCGACGGCGTCGAGACCATCGAGGCCATCCGCGAACTCAAACGCCGCCACCCCGCCGTGCAGACCACGCTCGGCCTGTCCAACATCAGCTTCGGCCTCAACCCGGCCGCCCGCACCGTCCTCAACTCCGTGTTCCTGCACGAGTGCGTCGCCGCCGGACTGGACTCGGCCATCGTGCACGCCTCCAAGATCCTGCCCATCTCCCGCATCCCGCAGGAGCAGCTGGAGTGCGCGCTCGACCTGGTCCACGACCGGCGCCGCGAGGGCTACGACCCCCTCCAGCGCTACCTGGAACTCTTCGACGGCGTCGACACCCGCTCGGTGAAGGCCTCCCGCGCCGCCGAGCTCGCCGCACTGCCCGTGCCCGAACGGCTGCGCCGCCGCATCGTCGACGGCGAACGCCAGGGCCTGACCGCCGACCTCGACGAGGCCCTGACCGAGCACTCCGCCCTGGAGATCGTCAACGACATCCTCCTCGACGGCATGAAGACCGTCGGCGAACTCTTCGGCTCCGGCCAGATGCAGCTGCCGTTCGTCCTGCAGTCCGCCGAGGTGATGAAGGCCGCCGTCGGCCACCTCGAACCCCACATGGAACGCGCCGACGCCTCCGGCAAGGGCACCCTCGTCCTCGCCACCGTCAAGGGCGACGTCCACGACATCGGCAAGAACCTCGTCGACATCATCCTCACCAACAACGGCTACAACGTCGTCAACCTCGGCATCAAACAGCCGGTCTCCGCGATCCTCGAAGCCGCCCAGCAGCACGGCGCCGACGCCATCGGCATGTCCGGCCTGCTGGTGAAGTCCACCCTGGTGATGAAGGAGAACCTTCAGGAACTCAACACCCGCGGCCTCGCCGAGACCTACCCCGTCATCCTCGGCGGCGCCGCGCTCACCCGGGCGTACGTCGAACAGGACCTGCACGAGCTGTACGACGGCGAGGTCCGCTACGCCCGCGACGCCTTCGAGGGCCTGCGCCTCATGGACACCCTCACCGCCCTCAAACGCGGCGAACCGGGAGCCGCACTGCCCGAGTTGAAGCGCCGCAGGGTCCGTACGACGGCCGCCGCACGCCCCGCCGAACGGCCGGCGGAGCTGCCGGCCCGCTCCGACGTGGCCACCGGCAACCCCGTCCCCGAACCCCCGTTCTGGGGCACCCGCGTCACCAAGGGCATCCCGCTCGCCGACTACGCCTCCTGGCTGGACGAACGCGCCACCTTCATGGGCCAGTGGGGCCTGAAGTCCGCGCGCGGCGGCGACGGACCCGGCTACGAGGAACTCGTGGAGAGCGAGGGCCGGCCCCGGCTGCGCGCCTGGCTGGACCGGCTGCACACCGAGAACCTCCTCGAAGCGGCCGTCGTCCACGGCTACTTCCGCTGCGTCTCCAAGGGCGACGACCTGATCGTCCTCGACGAGAACGGCGCCGAACGCACCCGCTTCACCTTCCCGCGCCAGCACCGCGACCGCCACCTGTGCCTCGCCGACTTCTTCCGCCCGGAGGAGTCCGGCGAGACCGACGTGATCGCCTTCACCACGGTCACCATGGGCAACAGGGTCTCGGCCGCCGCGAACGAGCTGTTCGCCGCCGACGCCTACCGCGACTACCTGGAACTCCACGGCCTGTCCGTGCAGTTGACGGAGGCACTCGCCGAGTTCTGGCACGCCCGCGTCCGCACCGAACTCGGCATCGCCGGCCACGACCCGGCCGACCTCGCCGGGATGCTCCGCACCGACTACCAGGGCTGCCGCTACTCCCTCGGCTACCCGGCCTGCCCCGACCTGGAGGACCGCGCCAAGATCGCCGGACTGCTGCGCCCCGAACGGATCGGCGTCACCCTCTCCGAGGAGTTCCAGCTCCACCCGGAGCAGTCCACCGACGCCCTGATCCTGCACCACCCCGAGGCCGTCTACTTCAAGACGACCGGCGGCCCGGCCGGGGAGGCGACCGCATGACCACCTCCACGGGAACGGCCCCCGCGACCTCCGCCACGGCCTCCCTGCGCGACCTGCTCGCCGCGGGCGTGACGACGTACTCCTTCGAGTTCTTCCCGCCGAAGACGGCCGCCGGGGAACGCACCCTGTGGGACGCCGTCCGCCGCATCGAGGCCGTCCAGCCGACCTTCGTGTCCGTGACGTACGGCGCGGGCGGCACCTCCCGGGACCGCACCGTCGCCGTCACCCGGCGCATCGCAGCTGAGACGACCCTGCGCCCCGTCGCCCACCTCACCGCCGTCGGCCACTCCGTCGCCGAACTGCGGCACATCATCGGCCAGTACGCCGACGCCGGCATCCGTGACGTCCTCGCCCTGCGCGGCGACCCGCCCGGGGACCCGCGCGGCCCCTGGACGGCGCACCCGGACGGCCTGCGCCACGCCGACCAGCTCGTCGAACTCGTCCGCGCGGCGGGGGACTTCAGCATCGGCGTGGCCGCGTTCCCCGAACGCCACCCGCGCTCCCCGGACTGGGAGAGCGACATCCGGCACTTCGTCGCCAAGTGCCGGGCCGGCGCCGACTACGCCATCACCCAGATGTTCTTCGACGCCGAGGACTACCTGCGGCTGCGCGACCGCGTCGCCGCCGCCGGCTGCGACACCCCGATCATCCCGGAGATCATGCCGGCCACCGACGTACGCCAGATCGCCCGGTTCGCCGAACTCAGCGACGCCCGCTTCCCGGCCGGCCTCGCCGCCCGCCTGGAAGCCGCACGCGACGACCGCGAGACCGCCCACCGCATCGGCGTCGAACACGCCACGGCGCTCGCCGCCCGGCTGCTCGCCGAGGGCGCGCCGGGCCTGCACTACATCACCCTCAATCGCTCCACAGCGACCCTCGACATCCACCGCAATCTCACCGAGAGGCCCGCGCATGCCCGCCACGACCGATGACTTCAAGGTCGCCGACCTGACCCTGGCCGAGTTCGGCCGCAAGGAGATCACCCTCGCCGAACACGAGATGCCGGGCCTGATGGCGATCCGGAAGGAGTACGCGGCGGCGCAGCCCCTGGCCGGCGCCCGCATCACCGGCTCCCTGCACATGACCGTGCAGACCGCCGTGCTCATCGAGACCCTGGTCGCGCTGGGCGCCGAGGTCCGCTGGGCCTCCTGCAACATCTACTCCACGCAGGACCACGCGGCCGCCGCGATCGCCGCCGGCCCGAACGGCACCCCGGACAACCCGCAGGGCATCCCGGTCTTCGCCTGGAAGGGCGAAACCCTGGAGGAGTACTGGTGGTGCACGGAGCAGGCGCTGACCTGGCCCGACAGCGCCACCGGCGGCCCGAACATGATCCTGGACGACGGCGGTGACGCCACCCTCCTCGTCCACCAGGGCGTCGAGTACGCCAAGACGGGCGAGCTGCCCGCCCCCGACAACGACGAACTCGCCGTCATCCGCGCCCTCCTGGAGCGCGGCACCCTCGACTGGACGGCCGTCGCCTCCGAGATCCGTGGGGTGACGGAGGAGACGACGACGGGTGTGCACCGCCTGTACGAGATGCAGCGTGACGGCGTCCTGCTGTTCCCGGCGATCAATGTCAACGACTCGGTGACGAAGTCGAAGTTCGACAACAAGTACGGCTGCCGGCACTCCCTGGTGGACGGCATCAACCGTGCGACGGACGTCCTGATCGGCGGGAAGACGGCCGTGGTGTGCGGGTACGGCGATGTCGGCAAGGGCTGTGCGGAGTCGCTGCGGGGTCAGGGCGCCCGGGTGATCATCACGGAGATCGATCCGATCTGCGCGCTGCAGGCGGCGATGGACGGCTACCAGGTGACGACGCTGGACGAGGTCGTGGAGACGGCCGACATCTTCGTGACCACGACGGGCAACAAGGACATTATCCTGGCGTCGGACATGGCGCGGATGAAGCACCAGGCGATCGTGGGCAACATCGGTCACTTCGACAACGAGATCGACATGGCCGGCCTGGCGAAGATCGACGGGATCGTGAAGGACGAGGTCAAGCCGCAGGTCCACACGTGGACGTTCCCGGACGGCAAGGTGCTCATCGTGCTGTCGGAGGGGCGTCTGCTGAACCTGGGCAACGCGACCGGTCATCCGTCGTTCGTGATGTCGAACTCGTTCGCGGACCAGACGCTGGCGCAGATCGAGCTGTTCACCAAGCCCGACGAGTACCCGATCGGTGTGTACGTGCTGCCCAAGCACCTGGACGAGAAGGTCGCCCGGCTCCACCTGGACGCGCTCGGCGTCAAGCTGACCCGGCTCCGCCCTGAGCAGGCGTCCTACATCGGCGTCGACGCCGACGGCCCCTACAAACCGGACCACTACCGCTACTGATCACATCACGCCGTTCACATCACCGCGAGGAGTCAGACATGAGCCCCGACCACCAGGAAGAAGCCCAATTCCCCGTGCTGCACCTGGCCGGGGTGGACGAAGACCCGGCCGAGTCCCACATCGTCCGGGGAATCGACTGAGGCGGCCCCCGTGACGTAGCACCGCGACCATACGGCTACTCTCCGTGTCCAACGGCCGTGTGGTCGCACCGTCCGAGCTCCGGGGGTGGGATGGTGGGGAGTGGGCAGTAGTCGGTTCCATGACCACGGACGGGACGGAGGGCCGGCGATGGAGGACTGGTGCGCTTTCGCGCGACAGATGGCGGACATGGCGCGCGAGCTGCTGGCACAGGACTCGCTGACCGCCACGCTGGACCGGATCACCGGCTGCGCCACCGAACTCGTCGAGGGCTGCGACGCGGCCGGCATCCTCCTGCTGCACTCCAAGGGCGCCCAGACCCTCGCCCCCACGGACCAGCTCGTCATCGACAGCGACAACCTCCAGGAACGCCTGCACGAGGGCCCCTGCTACGACGTCGCGCAGACCAAGAACGACGAGCGGGTGTTCCGCATCCACGACTTCAACGAGCCCAGCGAGAAGTGGCCCACCTACGTCCCCGAGGCCCGCAAGCTGGGCGTCGGCAGCATGATGGGCTTCCTGCTCTTCACCGAGGAGGAGGAACTCGGGGCGCTCAACGTCTACTCCCGCGAACCGGGCGCCTTCACCGACGCCAGCGAGACGGCCGGCTGGCTGCTGGCCTCGCACGCCGCCGTCGCCTTCTCCAGCGCCCGCACGCACGCCCAGCTGGAGCAGGCCGTCGCCACCCGGCACGCCATCGGCGAGGCCATGGGCATCCTGATGGGCAGCCACCGCATCACCGAGGAACAGGCCTTCAACGTGCTGCGCCGCTACTCGCAGGAGAACAACACCAAGCTGCGCGAGGTGGCCCGCCGGGTCACCGAGCGGGGCGGCCTGAACTGACCCGCCCCGCCCTAGCCCCCGGTCAGTCCCCGCCCGGAGCGGTACGGCCCTCGAACGCCGCCAGGATGCGTTCCGCGGCCAGCGTCGCCGTCAACGAGCCCTCCCGGACCCGCTGTTCCAGCACCGGCGCCGCCTCCCGCACCGCCGGGTCGGCGTGCAGCCGGCCCAGCAGCTCGTCGCGGACCATCGCCCACGTCCAGTCCACCTGCTGCTCGCGCCGCTTGGCCCCGAGCCGGCCGGTGGAGTCCAGCAGCGCCCGGTGCCGCTCCAGCCGCTCCCAGACCGTGTCCAGGCCGGCCGACTCCCGGGCGCTGCAGTGCAGCACCGGCGGAGTCCAGAAGGCGTCCTTGCCGTGCATCAGCCGCAGCGCGCCCGCCAGCTCCCGGGCGGCCGCCCGCGCGTCCCGCTCGTGCGGCCCGTCCGCCTTGTTGACGGCGATGACGTCGGCCAGCTCCAGGACGCCCTTCTTGATGCCCTGCAGCTGGTCACCGGTCCGGGCCAGGGTGAGCAGCAGGAAGGAGTCGACCATGTCGGCGACCGCGGTCTCCGACTGGCCGACGCCGACGGTCTCCACCAGGATCACGTCGTAGCCGGCCGCCTCCATCACGACCATCGACTCCCGGGTGGCCTTCGCGACACCGCCCAGCGTGCCGGCGCTGGGGGAGGGCCGTACGAACGCCGCCGGATCCACGGCCAGGCGCTCCATCCGGGTCTTGTCGCCGAGGATGGAGCCGCCGGTGCGCGTGGAGGACGGGTCCACCGCGAGGACGGCGACCCGGTGGCCCAGCGAGGTCAGCATCGTGCCGAACGCGTCGATGAACGTCGACTTGCCGACGCCCGGCACCCCGCTCACGCCGATCCGCCGCGCCCGGCCGCTGTGCGGCAGCAGCCGCGTCAGCAGCTCCTGCGCCAGCGCCCGGTGCTGCGGCCGGGTGGACTCGACGAGCGTGATGGCGCGGGCCACCAGGGCCCGCTTCCCGTCGAGCACACCCTTCACATACGTGTCGAGATCGATCGCTGCCATGGGGCGGCTACTGCTCGTGGCCGAGGCCGGCCGACAGCCGCTGGACCAGGTCGTAGGCCGCGTCCGGGATCACCGTGCCGGGCGGGAACACGGCCGCGGCTCCCATCTCCAGCAGCGTCGGCACGTCCTGCGGCGGGATCACCCCGCCCACCACGATCATGATGTCCTCGCGGCCCTCCTCGGCGAGCTGCTCCTTCAGCGCCGGGACGAGCGTGAGGTGACCGGCGGCCAGCGAGGACACCCCGACCACGTGCACGTCCGCCTCGACCGCCTGCCGGGCGACCTCCTCCGGCGTCTGGAACAGCGGGCCGACGTCGACGTCGAAACCGAGGTCGGCGAACGCGGTCGCGATCACCTTCTGGCCCCGGTCGTGACCGTCCTGCCCCATCTTGGCGACGAGGATGCGCGGCCGGCGGCCCTCCGCCTCCTCGAACGCGTCCACCAGGGCACGGGTGCGGTCCACGGACGGCGACTGGCCTGCTTCGTTGCGGTACACGCCGGAGATCGTACGGATCTGGCTCGCGTGCCGGCCGTACACCTTCTCCAGTGCGTCCGAGATCTCACCGACGGTCGCCTTGGCGCGGGCCGCGCGCACCGCCAGCTCCAGCAGGTTCTCCGTGCCCTCGGCGGCCCGCGTGAGCGCGTCCAGGGCGTCCCGGCAGGCCTGCTCGTCGCGCTCCGCGCGCAGCCGGCGCAGCTTCTCGATCTGCTGCGCCCGCACCGAGGAGTTGTCGACTTTCAGGACCTCGATCTGCTCGTCGCTGTCCACCCGGTACTTGTTGACGCCGATCACCGGCTGCCGACCGGAGTCGATACGGGCCTGCGTCCGCGCGGCCGCTTCCTCCACGCGCAGCTTCGGGATGCCGGCGTCGATGGCCTGCGCCATGCCGCCCGCCTGCTCGACCTCCTGGATGTGCGCCCACGCCTTGCGCGCCAGGTCGTACGTCAGCCTCTCCACGTAGGCGCTGCCGCCCCACGGGTCGATGACCCGGGTGGTGCCCGACTCCTGCTGGATGAGCAGCTGGGTGTTGCGGGCGATCCGCGCCGAGAAGTCCGTCGGCAGGGCCAGCGCCTCGTCGAGGGCGTTGGTGTGCAGCGACTGGGTGTGGCCCTGGGTCGCCGCCATCGCCTCCACGCACGTCCGCGTGACGTTGTTGAACACGTCCTGCGCGGTCAGCGACCAGCCCGAGGTCTGCGAATGGGTGCGCAGCGACAGCGACTTGGTGTTCTTCGGCTCGAACTGCGCGACCAGCTTGGCCCACAGCAGCCGGGCCGCGCGCAGCTTGGCGACCTCCATGAAGAAGTTCATGCCGATCGCCCAGAAGAACGACAGCCGGGGCGCGAACGCGTCCACGTCCAGGCCCGCTTCACGGCCCGCGCGGATGTACTCGACGCCGTCCGCGAGCGTGTACGCCAGCTCCAGGTCGGCCGTCGCACCGGCCTCCTGGATGTGGTAGCCGGAGATGGAGATGGAGTTGTAGCGGGGCATCCGCCGCGAGGTGTACGCGAAGATGTCGGAGATGATCCGCATCGACGGCTTCGGCGGATAGATGTAGGTGTTGCGGACCATGAACTCCTTCAGAATGTCGTTCTGAATGGTTCCGGCCAGCTTCTCGGGCGGTACGCCCTGCTCCTCCGCCGCCACGATGTACAGCGCGAGGATCGGCAGCACGGCGCCGTTCATCGTCATCGACACGGTCATCCGGTCCAGCGGAATCCCGTCGAACAGCTGCCGCATGTCGAGGATCGAGTCGATGGCCACGCCCGCCATGCCGACGTCACCGGTCACCCGGGGGTGGTCGCTGTCGTAGCCCCGGTGCGTGGGCAGGTCGAAGGCGACCGACAGGCCCTTCTGGCCGGCCGCGAGGTTGCGCCGGTAGAACGCGTTGGACTCCTCGGCGGTGGAGAAGCCCGCGTACTGGCGGATCGTCCAGGGCTGGTTGACGTACATCGTCGGGTACGGGCCGCGCAGGTACGGCGCCATGCCCGGATACGTGCCGAGGAAGTCCAGGCCCTCCAGGTCACGGCCGGTGTAGAGCGGCTTGACCCCGATGCCCTCCGGGGTCTCCCACAGCGGCTCCTCGCTCCCGGTCGCCTTCGCCACGGCCGTACGCCACTCGTCGGCGCCGCCGTCCGCGACGGGGGTCCCCAGCTCGATGCCGGAGAAGTCGGGGATTCCCATCAGGACACTCCCATGCGGTCGAGGGTCGCGGACAGCACGGCCACGGCGTCGCAGCCCGCGAAGACGTGACTGTCGACACCCGGGTGGTCGGCGGGGCGGCCGGCGAGGACCACGTGCCGGGCGCCGGCCGCGCGCAGCGACTCGGCGGCCTTCCCGGCCTGCTCGGCGTAGACCGCGTCGCTGGAGCACAGCACCGCCTCGGTGGCCCCGCTGTCCTCGAACCGCCCCTCGGTGACCGGCTCGACGCCGCCCGCCTGGAACAGGTTCGCCGCGAACGTGGCACGCGCGGTGTGGTCGGCGGCCGTACCGAGCGCGGCCAGGAAGATCCGGGGCCGGGCGCCGGTCGCCGCGAGGTGGGCGTCCGAGCGGGCGCGCAGCTCCTCGAACGCCTCGTCGCGGCGCACCCGGGGCAGCCCGCCCGACGGCGGCTCGGGCGCCGCCTCCCGCTCCACCGGCTTCTCCGCCAGCAGCGGGAACTCGCTGACCCCGGTGATGGGTTCGCGGCGCTTGGCGAGCCGCTTGGAGCGCTCCGCCCACGTCGTCGCGAGGTCCGTGCGCAGCCGGCCGGAGCGCAGGACCGCGGCCTGCCCGCCGTCCCGCTCGATCGTCCGGAAGAACCGCCAGGCGGCCTCGGCGAGTTCGTCGGTCAGACTCTCCACGTACCAGGAGCCGCCCGCCGGGTCGATCACCCGGGCCAGGTGGGACTCCTCGACGAGGATCGTGGACGTGTTGCGGGCGATCCGGCGCGCGAACGCGTCCGGCAGGCCGAGCGCGTGGTCGAACGGCAGCACGGTCACCGCGTCGGCGCCGCCGACCCCGGCGGCCAGCGTCGCCACCGTCGTGCGCAGCATGTTCACCCACGGGTCGCGGCGGCTCATCATCACCGGCGAGGTCACCGCGTGCTGCACCTGGGCGCCCGCCTCCGGCGCACCGCACACCTCGGCGACCCGCGCCCACAGCCGGCGCGCGGCGCGCAGCTTGGTGATGGTCAGGAACTCGTCGGCGGTGGCCGCGTACCGGAACTCCAGCTGCGCGCAGGCCGCCTCGACGCTCAGGCCCGCCTCGGTCAGCTCCCGCAGATAGGCCACACCGGTGGCGAGGGAGGCGCCCAGCTCCTGCGCGGCCGAGCCGCCCGCCTCGTGGTACGGCAGCGCGTCCACGGTCAGCGCCCGCAGGCCCGGCCACGCCTCGGCGCAGCGGGCGGCCAGTACGGCGTACGGCGCGAAGTCCAGGGCGGTGCCGGTGCGGGCCTCGTACCCGAGCGGGTCGCCGCCCAGGTTGCCGCGGGCCGCCTCGGCGCCGACGCCCCGCTCCTCGTACAGCCCGAGCAGCGCCTCGGCGGCGGCCGCGGTGTCGCGGCCGGCGTCGAGGACGACCGGCGCCAGGTCGAGGTAGACGCCCTCCAGGGCCCGGCCCAGCGAGGACACCGGGAGGCCACCCTCGCCGAGCACCAGCCACAGCGAGGTGACGCCGTTCTCCAGGTCGGCCAGCACCCCGCCGGCCGCGTCGCCGGTGAGCGCCGCGTGCCGCTGCCGTACGTCCCAGCCGCCCGCGGTGTTGCCCTCGGGGCGGGAGCCGCGGACGAACGGCGCGAAGCCGGGCAGACCGGGGTCGGGCGCGTCGTCGCGCGCGGTGTAGAGGGGGCTGGTGCGCAGCCCGTCCTCCAGCGTCGTGGACAGGGCGTCCTCAGCTGCCGTCCCCGAGACTTCCTTGCCCGACTTGCGCAGCACACCCTCGACCAGGCGGTGCCACTGCTCGTGTGTCGCGTCAGGGAACTCGGCGGCCAGTGAGAGCCCGTCGTCAGGCAGGACCGTCATGGCTCGGATGCTAGGCCAGTGGGCTTTAGTGACAGCAGGACGAGGGCTGTGACGTTTCCCTCTTTACGGCTGTGAGCTGCGCCTCTCGCGCTTCGGAGGCACCTTGCGCAAGCCCCGCGAATGCCCCTCAGCCGGTCAGTTCGGACCGCTCCACGTCCTCGGTGGACAGGGTCTGCGGGGACGCCGTGAACGCGCGCAGGCGCAGCCGGGTCCGCTGCCCGGGCAGGACGAACCGTCCGGCGGGCGCCCGGAGTTCGACGGTGGCCGTGCTGTGCGCGGGCAGGGTGGCCGGGCCGCGCACCCGCGTCCAGTACCGGCGGGTGCCCTGGCCGGTGGTGAGCATGTAGTGCGGGGTCAGCGGATCGCCGCCCGTGTTGGTCACCTTCAGCGTCAGCGCGGACAGGGCGTCCGGCGAGGACCGCCGTACCGCCGTGATCGCCATCCGCAGCGGTGGTCCGCCGGTCACGGCCAGGACCGCGCTCGCCAGCGCCGGGGCCACCAGCAGGCCCGCCGCGGCGCACAGCGCGGGCCGTCGGCGCGGGCCCCGCAGGAGGCGGGGCCGCGGCTGCCAGGCCCGCGCGAACTCCGGGAGCGGCGCGGTCACGGCCGACGCCAGCCACAGCGGCGTCATCATCAGGTAGTAGCCGTCCTGGGAGCGGGTCGCCACGTAGAAGGCGCACCACGGCAGCACGGTCGCCGCCGGGCCCAGCCGCCGGACGAACAGCGTGAACAGGGCCAGCAGCCCCGCCGCGAGGAGCATGCTCGCGTGGCCGTACCAGTCCAGCCGGTCGCTGCCGTGCGTGAAGTACAGGGAGACGTCGACCAGGCCCTGGCCGTGCAGCACCGCGCCCTGCGTCAGGGGCAGCACGATCCCGCCGAGCCAGGCCCCGGTCTCGTGCACGATGAAATAGGTGTTCAGCAGCAGCCACGCGGTGACGGCGACGCCCAGGACGCGCAGCACCACCAGCCCGGCCTGCCGAGCGCCCAGTTCGCCCCGCCGTACCGCGTACACGCCGGCCAGCAGGAACGGTGCCACGAACCACGGCAGTTGCTGTGCGGCGCAGGCCGCGCCCAGACAGGCGGCACGGACGATGCCCGGGGTGCCGAGCCGGCCGCCGGCGCCCAGCCGCGGCCAGCGCACCACCACCGGGATCAGCAGGGCGAGGCCGAGGATCGCCGGATAGCCCTGGCGGCCGTACATGGGCAGGAAGCCGAAGCCGAGGCAGAGCATGGTCGCCGCCGACCGCCAGGGCACGGGCAGCATCCGCCACAGCACGACCGTGCCGGCGAGCAGCGCCAGGGTCGCCGTGGCCGTCGCCGGGACGCCGCCGGGCCCCACCCACAGCAGAGGGGCCGTCAGCAGCGGGGCCAGCGGGGGATAGCCGTACGTGAAGTCGTAGCCGCCGCCGGCCAGCGGGGTGAGGGCGACGTGTTCGTGGTGGAACAGCCAGGGCCAGGCCTGCCCGTACACCGGGTGCCCGGCGACCAGCTCCCGTGCGGCCTGCGCGGTGAGGGCCGCCTCGTCGTTGCCCGCGTGGTTCATCGCCCAGGTGCACGCGGTCAGCACGATCGCGGTCACCAGCACGAGCAGGTCCACCCGGGCCAGGGAACGCGCCCGGCGGACCGTCAGGGCGAGGATCCCGCCGCCGAGGACGGAGAGGTAGCAGAGTGAGATGACACCGGCGACGACCAGCCGGTGCGAGGCCGCCTGGGTCCACACCGAGCGGGTGCCGATGAAGAGGCTGACGTCGGCGAGGAGGGTCAGGACGCGGTGCCACTGCGCGGGCCCCGCCGGTGCCTCCGTGGTCGGCCCGGGTGCGGCGGACACCGCCGACCGCGTCCGCCGACCGGGTGCCACCAGCTGTTTCTCTGCCATGTGCACAAGCACAGGACCCTAGTGCGGGCCGGTGAACGGCACGCTGACCGCCATGAAAAGTTGGGTGTGAGACAGGTAAGAAGCAGACCAATGCGCACAAGTGACCCCGGCGGCGCTGTCGCGCTGCGTGTCGCAGTTCGGCCGAACGGGTGACTTGGCGTAAGAATTGGCCGGGTGCAGGCATGGAACGCGAGTCAGGTCGGGGGGAGCCGGTGAGCCGTTACGACGTCACCGATGAACAGTGGGAGGGGCTCGCCCAGGTGGTGCCGCTGCGGGGCCGGGACGCATGGCCGTCCGCGGTCGGGCACCGCTCGCTGCCGGACGCCGAGACCGAGACGCGCCGCCGGTTCGTGGTCCTGCGGGTCAACGTCTTCGCCGACGCCCGCGAGGTCGCCGAGACCCTCATGGCGGGCGCGCCGGTCCTGCTCGACCTCACCGGAGCGGAGACCGAGGTCGCCAAGCGTGTCCTCGACTTCAGCACGGGTGTGGTCTTCGGCCTGGCCAGCGGAATGCACCGGGTCGACCGGAACGTGTTCCTCCTCACCCCGCCGGGCACGGAGGTCGGCGGACTCATGGAGGGGGCCGGGGTCTCGGAGGGCTGAGGGGGCGTCTCTTCGGGGGAGAGTTCCGGTTGAGGGAGTTCGAGTTCGGACCGTGTCACTCCGGCTCGTCCCCCGATCGTAGGAAGGTGCCGGAGGCAAAACGGTTCGTCGTGGGCGCGGAGTCCTACGGTCCGGGACATGGCCGTGCCCTCCGCGCTCCCGTCCCCCGCCGACTCCACAACGCCCCAAGGACTGTCGTCCCGCGCCCCGGTCGACTCCGCAGCGCCTCATCAAGGACCGCTGTCCCGCGCCTCCGTCGACTCCGCAGCGCCTCAAGACCTGTCGCCGCGCGCCCCGGTCGACTCCGCAGCGCCTCATCAAGGACCGCTGTCCCGCGCCTCCGTCGACTCCGCAGCGCCTCAAGACCTGTCGCCGCGCGCCCCGGTCGACTCCGCAGCGCCTCATCAAGGACCGTTGTCCCGCGCCTCCGTCGACTCCGCAGCGCCTCAAGACCTGTCGCCGCGCGCCCCGGTCGACTCCGCAGCGCCCCAAGGACCGTTGTCCCGCGCCTCCGTCGACTCCGCAGCGCCTCAAGACCTGTCGCCGCGCGCCCCGGTCGACTCCGCAGCGCCTCAAGGACCGCTGTCCCGCACCCCCGTCGACGTACGGCCCCGGCTCACCGAGCTGCGGTTGTCCGCCTTCGCCGGGCACCGGCGGACCGGACTGCCACTGGGGCCCGTGACGTTGATCGCCGGGCTGAGCGGGTCGGGCAAGTCGAGCGCGCTCGCGGCGTACGAGGCGCTGGCCCGGCTCGGCGGCGGGACCCCGCTCGGCGAGGTGTTCCCGGATCCGCTCGCGTGCGTGCCGGAGCGGGCCCGGCCCGATAGCGAGGGGCGGCGCGGATTCCGGATCGGCTGTACGGCCGACGGTGCCGAGGGGCCGGTCCGTCTCGATGTCGCCGTACAGGCCGAACCCCGTCTGCGGATCGTGGGCGAGCGGTTGACGGCCGACGGCGTCGTCCTGCTGGAGACCGCCCTGCGCGACCCCGGACGCCGGACCGTGCAGGCCGCCTGGCACACCGCCGGCTCCGCGCCGGTGACCCGCGCCCCGCTGCCCGACGACCGCCTCGGCACCGCCCTGCTGCCGCTGCGCGTCGCCGGCAAGACCGACGGGCAGCGGCGTGTCCTCGCCGCCGCCGAGCAGATGGTCGTCGCCCTGCGCTCGGTCTTCCCCTGCGACCCGCGCCCCGAGTGCATGCGCCGCCCCGTCCCCACCGGCTCCGGGCGCCTGCTGACCGGCTGCGACAACCTCGCCGACGTCCTGTGGCGCACCCGCGCGGAATGCGGACGGCGCCACGCCCTGCTGGTGGAGGCGGTGCGGGCGGGCTGCGCGGGGCGGGTGACCGACCTGGTCGCCGAGCCGCTGCCCGACGGCACGGTCCGCGCGCTGCTCGACCGGGGCGACGGCTTCCGTACCGGGATCGGGCTGCTGGGCGACGGCGAACTCCGGTACCTGGCGCTGGCGTTGGTGCTGCTGACCGGACCCGGTGTGCTGGCCGTGGACACGCCCGGCGAGGTGCCCGACGCGCTGCGCTCCCTCACCCTCCTCACGGACAACTTCGACCGAGCCCTCGATCCCGGCCAGCGGCGCGCGCTGCTGAACGTCGCGGTCCGGATGGCCGCGCGGGGGCACATCCGCTGCGTGGGCGCGGTGAGCGACGCCACCTGGGCGGCGGGGGAGGAGGGAGTCACGGTGGTACACCTGGGTCCGTGACCGAACATCCCGACCTGCCCGAACTCCAGCGCCGGCTCGCCCGGTTCGCCGCCGCGCGGAACTGGCAGCCGTACCACACCCCCAAGAACCTGGTCGCCGCGCTCAGTGTGGAGGCCTCCGAACTGGTCGAGATCTTCCAGTGGCTGACGCCCGAGGAATCCGCCCGGGTGATGGACGACCCGGACACGGCGCACCGGGTCCGGGACGAGGTCGCCGACGTCCTCGCCTACCTCCTCCAGCTCTGCGAGGTGCTCGGCGTCGATCCGCTGGCCGTGCTGAGCGCCAAGATCGACCGCAACGAGCGGCGGTTCCCCACCGCGGAATCCTGACCTCCGCTATCACTCTCCGGAGTTGACTTCCTTCCCGCATCCGAATTGTTGTCCACAGATTTCCCCCTACCTCTGGCCTTTCGCCCCACTGGCCTTCACTCTGGGTAGTGGAGCAGTGGAGTTCAGTGACCGCGCGGGGAAGCGCGGCGGGCGGACGGGGGCACGCATGGACGCGGTACGGCTCATCGCGGCGAGCAGGAGCGCCCTGGCCCAGGGCGCCGACGGCACGGAGACCATGACGGAGGTGTGGCAGGCCCAGGCCCTGACCCAGGCGATCGGCAGCCGCCTCGCCGTGTCCGGCCCGCCGGAACTGCGCGGCGAAGCTCTGGGCCTGACCGAACTGGCGGGCCGCGGCTGCGGAGTCCTCGACCCCCCGCGCCTCGACCCCGGCGACCTGCGCGCCGCCCGCCTGACCGAACTGGCCGACCCCCGCCACACCCTCCTCGCCCTCGGCAGCCTGCTCGCCGAGGTCGGCATAGCCCTGGTCGGCCTCGCCAGCGCCGCGGCGGACGAGGCGACGTACTGGCAGTGCATGGAGGCCATCGACGCGGCCGACGAATCCCGCGACCGCGTCCTGGAGATGCTGCGCAAACTGGAAGCCAGAGAAAACCGCCTACCGGAACCGGAACCCGAGGCAGGCTGACCGGGTCCGAGACCGGAGTGGGACCGGCGGCTGCTGTCCGGGTCCCGCGACCGGACGGCCGCCGTCATGGACGCCCTCCTCTCCCTGTCGGACGAGGAGGACCAGCACCTGCGGCTGGAGGCCGCCTACGCCCTCGCCGTCCGCGACGACCCGCGCACCGACGCGGCCTACGAACGCGTGGGTCCGCTCGGTCCCGCCTTCGAGCTCGACCACCGTGTGACCGCTCACTGGCACTATGAAGTCCGGAACCGGCCCGCGGAATCGCCTCTCCGCGACGGCAGCGCGGATTCCTAGTCGCCCGCCGAGCCGCTCAGGCGCCCCCGGGACTCCGCTTCCTGATGGAGGTCGGAGAGGTCCGCGTTCAGCGCCGCCATCAGTTCCTCCATCTGCTCCAGCAGCCCCTTCGGGCGGCTGGAGGGGGCGTCCGCTCGGGGGACTGGCTCTTCGGACATGACGGCCTCCTCGGCCCCGGGCCCGGGAGGGCCGGCACGGTGGCGCGCGGCGGGGTCGACCGTCCGGCGCGGGTGCCGGACGGCCCGGCTCCGACGGGCCAAACGATCACCGCCGGGCCCGGTCACTGGCCCGCACCGCCCGCCGCGCCCGGAGCGGGCGAAGTTCACCCGACCGTGAACGGCCGTGGCGGGCCGGACCGACGCGGTTGACGGGGGCGACGCCGTGCAGGATGGATGTATGGACCTTCGAATCTTCACCGAGCCCCAGCAGGGGGCCACCTACGACACCTTGCTCACCGTGGCGAAGGCCACCGAGGACCTGGGCTTCGACGCGTTCTTCCGCTCCGACCACTATCTGCGCATGGGCGGCTCGGACGGCCTGCCCGGCCCCACAGACGCCTGGATCACCCTGGCCGGCCTGGCCCGCGAGACCAAGCGGATCCGTCTCGGCACGCTGATGACGGCCGGCACCTTCCGGCTGCCCGGCGTGCTCGCCATCCAGGTCGCGCAGGTCGACCAGATGTCCGGCGGCCGGGTCGAACTGGGCCTCGGCGCCGGCTGGTTCGAGGAGGAGCACACGGCGTACGGCATCCCGTTCCCCAAGGAGAAGTTCGCCCGGCTGGAGGAGCAGCTGGCCATCGTCACCGGACTGTGGAGCACCCCGCTCGGCAAGACGTTCGACTTCCACGGCACGTACTACGACCTCACCGACTCGCCCGCGCTGCCCAAGCCGGCCCAGCGGAGGGTCCCCGTGCTCATCGGCGGCCACGGAGCGACCCGCACCCCGCGTCTCGCGGCCCGCTACGCCGACGAGTTCAACATCCCCTTCGCCGGCGTCGAGGACTCGGCACGGCAGTTCGGCCGGGTCCGGGCCGCCGCCGAGGAAGCCGGCCGCCCGGCGGACGAGCTGACCTACTCCAACGCCCTGGTGGCCTGCGTCGGCAGGGACGACCGCGAGGTCGCCCGGCGGGCCGCCGCCATCGGCCGCGAGGTGGACGAACTGAAGGCCAACGGCCTGGCGGGCTCCCCGGCCGAGGTGGTCGACAAGCTCGGCCGCTACGCCGCGATCGGCTCCCGCCGCGTCTACCTCCAGATGCTCGACCTATCCGACCTCGACCACCTGGACCTGATCTCCTCCCAGGTCCAGTCGCAGCTGTCGTAGCGCGGTCCGGGGCGGGGGCCCATCGGCCCCGCCCCGGGCGAGGGGCCGACGGGACCCGGGCGAGGGGACCGGCCGGGCCGGGAATGTGATCCAACTGTGAACCCGCTGTGCCGGAATTGTGGGTTCCGTCACAGCGTGCGTGATCCACGACTGGTCGGATGGCCGGGTGCGCAAAATCCTGCCCCTCACCCTCACCGGCCTGCTGGCCCTGTCCGCATGCCAGTTCACCTCGGACGGTGACGACGCCGGCACCGGTGTCCACGCCCTCAACGACATGAAGGCACTGCCGCTGCACGCCTACCTGCCCGACCCCGCGTCGACCGGCGGCCAGGACGTCGGCAAGGCGCAGTGGATCCTCGCCAGGCAGTGCATGATCCGGCTCGGCTTCAGCGGCTTCCGGGCGTTCGACGTCAAGTCCGTCGAGTCGACCTACCCCGTCCGCCAGGGCAGCCTGGTCAACGAGGACGGGCTCGGTGACGACAGCCCCTACGGCGTCGACGATCCCGCCGTAGCCGCCGAGCACGGCTACCACAACGGCGGCGTGAACACCGGCGCCGAGCCCCGGGAGTGGCCCGCCGACCAGTACACCGCCCTCACCGGCAGCTTCGAGTCCGGCGAGAGCCACCGCACGCACGGCAGGCCCATACCCGAGGGCGGCTGCCTGGGCTCCGCCACCCGGAAGATCTACGGCTCCGAGCCCCGGCCGATGAACGTGGGCGGGATCAAGCTCTCCGGCTACTACTCGCTCGCCACCGAGCTCTGGTACCAGGCGCACAAGGAGGCCGGAAAGGATCCCGCCTGGAAGAAGGCCGACCGGGCCTGGTCGCGCTGCATGAAGGACAAGGGCTTCCACTACCCCGACCCGGACAAGGCGTCCGTCGACTACCACTGGTTCACCACGCACCAGGCCTCCGACAAGGAGAAGAAGACCGCCGTCGCCGACGCCCGCTGCAAACTCGGCACCGACTACATCCAGACCGCCCACCGCGTCGAGGTCCGCACACAGAACGCGGCCATCGCCCGGCACAAGAAAGCGCTGGAGGACGGCCGAGCCGCGGACCAGCAGGCGATCGGAAACGCCCGCAGGATCATCGCCGAACAGTCCTGAGCCCGGCCGCCCCGGGCAGGCGCAGCGGAAAACAGGGTGGTCGGCGGGGTGTCCGCCAGGGAAGAATCGGCCGCATGTTCGTGACCATCTCCACCACAGGCACGGCGGTGAACCCGGCCACCGACCTGGGGTACCTGCTGCACAAGCACCCCGACAAGGTGCAGACCTTCTCCACCTCGCACGGCCCCGCGCACGTCTTCTACCCCGAGGCGGGGCCCGAGCGGTGCACGGCCGCGCTGCTGCTGGAGGTCGATACGGTGGCGCTGGTCCGGCGGGGCAAGGGCAAGGGCCGCGGCGGGGCACCCGACGCGGCGCTCGCCCAGTACGTCAACGACCGGCCCTACGCCGCCTCCTCGCTGCTGGCCGTCGCGGTGAGCAACGTCTTCTCCAGCGCGATGCGGGGCGTCTGCAAGGCCCGCCCCGAGCTGGCCGCGGCCCCGCTGCCGCTGCGCGTCGAGGTGCCCGTGCTGCCCGCCCGCGGCGGCGCAGCCCTCGTACGCCGGCTGTTCGAGCCGCTCGGCTGGACGGTGGACGTCACACCCGTCCCGCTGGACACCGCGTTCCCGGAGTGGGGCGACTCGCGCTACGTCCGGCTGGTCCTGGAAGCCGGCACGCTGACCCTCGCCGAGGCCCTGCGCCACCTGTACGTGCTGCTGCCCGTCCTCGACGACGCCAAGCACTACTGGGTCTCCGCCGACGAGGTCGACAAGCTGCTGCGCGCCGGCGAGGGCTGGCTGCCCGGCCACCCGGAGCAGAAGCTGATCACCAGCCGGTACCTGTCCCGCCGCTGGTCGCTGACCCGGCAGGCCATGGAGCGCCTCGAACTGGTGCGGCTCGCCGAGGCCGACGACAGCGAGGTCGAGTCCATCGACAACGCCGTCGAGGAGGACACCGAGGCCGAGGAGAGGCCCACCCCGCTCGCCGTACAGCGCAGGGAGGCCATCCTCGACGCCCTCCGCGAGTCCAGCGCCGCCCGCGTCCTGGACCTCGGCTGCGGCCAGGGCCAGCTGGTGCAGGCGCTGCTCAAGGACGTGCGGTACACCGAGATCGTCGGCGTGGACGTCTCCGTGCGCGCCCTCACCATCGCCTCCCGCCGGCTGAAGCTGGACCGCATGGGGGAGCGGCAGGCGTCCCGCGTCACCCTCTTCCAGGGCTCGCTCGCCTACACCGACAAGCGCCTGAAGGGCTACGACGCCGCCGTGCTCAGCGAGGTGATCGAGCACCTCGACCTGCCCCGGCTGCCCGCCCTGGAGTACGCCGTCTTCGGCGCCGCGCGTCCGCGCACGGTCGTCGTGACCACCCCGAACGTCGAGTACAACGTCCGCTGGGAGACCCTCCCCGCCGGGCATGTCCGGCACGGCGACCACCGCTTCGAGTGGACCCGCGAGGAGTTCCGCACCTGGGCCGCGACCGTGGCCGGACGGCACGGCTACGGCGTCGCGTTCCGGCCCGTGGGCCCCGACGACCCCGAGGTCGGGCCGCCCACCCAGATGGCCGTGTTCACCCTGGAGACCGAACAGCACGAGAAGGAGAAGGAGGCGAAGGCAGCATGACCGAGGCACGCGAGACCACCAGGACGACCACCGAGACGACCATCGGGACCGAGGGGGCCACCCAGGCGGCGGCGGCCGGCCGGGTGCTGCCCGTCACCGACCTCTCCCTCGTCGTCCTCGTCGGCGCCTCCGGCTCCGGCAAGTCCACGTTCGCCCGACGGCACTTCAAGCCCACCGAGGTGATCTCTTCCGATTTCTGCCGCGGCCTCGTCTCCGACGACGAGAACGACCAGAGCGCCACCCGGGACGCCTTCGACGTCCTGCACTACATCGCCGGCAAGCGGCTCGCCGCCGGCCGCCGCACCGTCGTCGACGCCACCAGCGTGCAGCAGGACAGCCGCCGCCGGCTCATCGAGCTGGCACGCGAGCACGACGTGCTGCCCATCGCCATCGTGCTCGACGTGCCCGAGGAGGTGTGCGCCGAACGCAACGCGGCCCGCACCGACCGCGCCGACATGCCCCGCCGGGTCATCCAGCGTCACACCCGCGAACTCCGCCGCTCGCTACGGCACCTGGAGCGCGAGGGCTTCCGCAAGGTGCACGTCCTGCGCGGCGTCGAGGAGGTCGAGCGGGCCACCCTCGTCACCGAGAAGCGGTTCAACGACCTGACCCACCTCACCGGCCCCTTCGACATCATCGGCGACATCCACGGCTGCGCCGCCGAACTGGAGGCCCTGCTCGCCAAGCTGGGCTATGTGGACGGCGTTCACCCCGAGGGCCGTACCGCCGTGTTCGTCGGCGACCTCGTCGACCGCGGCCCGGACACCCCCGGCGTGCTGCGCCGGGTGATGGCCATGGTGAAGGCCGGGACCGCGCTGTGCGTGCCCGGCAACCACGAGAACAAGTACGGCCGCTACCTCAAGGGCCGAGGCGTCCAGCACACCCACGGGCTCGCCGAGACCATCGCCCAGATGGAGGGCGAGACCGAGGAGTTCAAGACCGAGGTCCGCCGCTTCCTGGAGGGCCTGGTCAGCCACTACGTGCTCGACGGCGGCAGACTGGTCGTCTGCCACGCAGGCCTGCCCGAGAAGTACCACGGCCGCACCTCCGGCCGCGTCCGCAGCCACGCCCTGTACGGCGAGACCACCGGCGAGACCGACGAGTTCGGCCTCCCCGTGCGCTACCCGTGGGCCGAGGACTACCGGGGCCGCGCGGCCGTCGTCTACGGCCACACCCCGGTGCCGGAGGCCACCTGGCTGAACAACACCATCTGCCTGGACACCGGTGCCGTCTTCGGCGGCAAGCTGACCGCGCTGCGCTGGCCGGAGCGCGAACTGGTCGACGTACCGGCCGAGAAGGTCTGGTACGAGCCGGCCCGGCCGCTGCGCACCGAGGCGCCCGGCGGCCACGACGGACGGCCGCTGGACCTGGCCGACGTGTACGGCCGCCGGGCCGTGGAGACCCGGCACGCCGGCCGCGTCGCGGTCCGCGAGGAGAACGCGGCGGCGGCCCTGGAGGTCATGAGCCGCTTCGCCACCGACCCGCGCCTGCTGCCCTACCTGCCGCCGACCATGGCGCCCACGGCTACCTCGCACATCGAGGGCTACTTGGAGCACCCGGTGGAGGCGTTCGCGCAGTACGCCGGGGACGGCGTCGAGCGGGTCGTGTGCGAGGAGAAGCACATGGGCTCGCGCGCGGTGGCCCTGGTGTGCCGGGACACGGAGGCCGCGGGCGGGCGGTTCGGCGTCGAGGCGGGCCCCACCGGCTCCCTCTACACCCGTACCGGGCGGCCGTTCTTCGACGACGCGCGGGTCACCGAGGAGATCCTCGGCCGGCTGCGCGCGGCGATCGGCGAGGCCGGACTGTGGGACGAACTGGGCACCGACTGGCTGCTGCTGGACGCCGAGCTGATGCCGTGGTCGCTGAAGGCGTCCGGTCTGCTCCGCAGCCAGTACGCGGCCGTGGGCGCCGCCTCCGGCGCGGTGTTCCCGGACGCGCTCACCGCCCTGGAGGGCGCCACCGCACGGGGTGTCGACGTGGCCGCGCTGCTGACCCGGCAGCGGGAACGCGCCGCCGACGCCGCCGCGTTCACCGACGCCTACCGCCGCTACTGCTGGACCACCGACGGCCTCGACGGAGTCCGGCTGGCCCCCTTCCAGATCCTGGCCGCCCAGGGCCGCAGCCTCGCCGGCCTCCCGCACGACGAGCAACTGGCCCTGATCGACCGGCTGGTGGAGCACGACGGCACCGGCCTGCTGCAGACCACCCGCCGCCTGTACGTCGACACCGGCGACCCGGAGTCCGTCCGGGCGGGCGTCGACTGGTGGCTGGAGATGACCGGTCGCGGCGGCGAGGGCATGGTCGTCAAGCCGGTCGGCGCGCTGGTCCGCAGCCCGCAGGGGCGGCTCGTGCAGCCCGGCATCAAGTGCCGGGGCCGCGAGTACCTCCGCATCATCTACGGCCCGGAGTACACGCGCCCCGACAACCTCGCCCGGCTGCGGCAGCGGTTCCTGAACCACAAGCGGTCGCTGGCGATCCGTGAGTACGCGCTCGGCCTGGAGGCCCTGGACCGGCTGGCCGACGGCGAGCCGCTGTGGCGGGTGCACGAAGCCGTCTTCGGGGTGCTAGCCCTGGAGTCGGAGCCCGTCGACCCGCGTCTTTAGGCCAGCCCCCGGCCGGCAGGTCGGCACAGAACGCCCTTGTGCCGCACACCGTCTGTCCATATGGTGGACGGCCGTGCGGCACAAGGGTGTTCGCGTGCTGAGGGGAGCAGGGGACGTGGAGATCAAGAAGGTCGTGGTCCGGGAGGACCGCAGCACCAGCCGCCGCCCGGCGATCCTGGAGAAGCGGCCGACCCGCTGAACATGCGCGTTCACCTGGTCACGATGCCCTGGCATCCCCTCGACCTCCCCTCCCTCCAACTCGGCCTGCTGCACCGCGTCGTGCGCGAGGCCCGCCCCGCGGACGAGGTCACCGAGTTCCACGGCTCCCTGCGCTGGGCGGAGTTCCTGCTGGAGCGCTCCGCCGGCCGGCTGCGGCCCGGCGACTGCGTGGCCGTCGGCAGCGACGCGATCTTCCACGGCCTCGGCGACTGGGTCTTCTCCGGCGCCCTGTACGACGACCCCGGCTGGGGCCTCGCCCGGCTCCGCGCCTACGCGGCCGACCGCGGCGTCCCCGTCGACACCGCCGTCGCCATGCGCCCCTACGCCGAGGACTTCGTCGCGGAGTGCGCCACCGAGGTGCTGGCCGCCGAACCGGACGTCGTCGGATTCACCACCACGTTCATGCAGAACGTCCCCTCCCTCGCCCTCGCCCGCGAACTCAAGCGAAGAAGGCCGGAGTTGACGGTGGTGTTCGGCGGCGCCAACTGCGACGGTCCCATGGGCCACGCCCTGCACCGCAACCACCCCTTCGTGGACCACGTGGTGCGCGGCGAGGGCGAGTACGCCTTACCGGCACTGCTGCGCCACCTCGACGCCGGCACCGCGCCCGCGGACGTGCCCGGCCTGTGCTGGTGGGACGGCCCGGTGTCCCGGGCGAACCCCGAGTCCCGCCGGACCGTGGCGCCCGCCGACATCCCCGCACCCGACTACGACCAGTGGCAGACCGCCCTGGACGCCTCCCCGGTCCGTGAGTACGTCCACCCCAAACTGGTCGTCGAGGGCGCCCGCGGCTGCTGGTGGGGAGAGAAGCACCACTGCACGTTCTGCGGGCTCAACGGCTCCGCCATGGCGTTCCGCGCCAAGCCCGGCGAGCGGCTCTGGCAGGAGATCGACCGCCTCGTCCGCCGCCACCGCATCCTCGACATCGTCACCGTCGACAACATCATCGACATGGCCTACTTCCGCGACTTCCTGCCCCGCGTCGTCGACAGCGGCTGGGACCTGCGGCTGCACTACGAGGTCAAGTCCAACCTCACCCCGGACCAGCTCCGCCTCCTCTCCGACTCGGGCACCGTGCACATCCAGCCCGGCATCGAGAGCCTGGGCAGCAGGGTCCTGGACCTCATGGACAAGGGCGTCACCGGCGCCCGCAACGTCCGCACCCTGCGCGAGTGCGAGAACCACGCGCTGACCTGCTCCTGGAACCTCCTCTACGGCTTCCCCGGCGAACGGGCCGAGGACTACGCCCCGGTCATCGACCAGCTCCCCGCCCTGGTCCACCTCCAGCCGCCGAGCGGCGCCCACCGCATCCAACTGGAGCGGTTCAGCCCCCACTTCACCGACCCCGGCCTGGGTTTCGGCAAGCGCCGGCCCGCCGAGATGTACCAGCACGTCTACGACCTCCCCGAGCACGAACTCACCGACCTGGTCTACCTGTTCGACACCGAGGACGCGGGCATCTCCGGCGAGGCCGAGCAACGGCTCACCGAGGCCGTGGCCGACTGGCGGGTCGGCCACGCGCACTCCCGCCTGCTCTACGAGGACGACGGCACCGACCTGCTGGTCCACGACACCCGGCACGGCCGCACCCCGGCCACCCACCGCCTCACCGGCTGGCACGCCGACGCCCTCCGCCACCTGGACGCCGGCCGCACCGCCCCCGCCCTGCACCGGCTGCTCACAGCGGACGGCCACGAGGTCCCGTCCGGCACCCTCGACACCTGGCTCCACCACGCCCTGACCCTGGGCCTGCTGTTCCGCGACGGACACACCTACGTCTCCCTCCCCACCTGGGGCGAACCGGTACGGCTGCCCGAGAGCACGGAGACGCTCGCATGATGGAGCTTCCCACGACCGCCGCCCACCGCCTCACCGGCCGCGGCGTCGAGATCACCGACCCACTGGACCTGGCGGGCGCGGGCCGCGAGACCTGCGAGGCGGTCCGCTTCCTGCGCGAGTGCCAGGGCCGAGCGCTGAAGGTGAACTGGCGGGCGGCGGGCCACCCGTCGTACGACACGGCGCTGCTGCACCACCTCCAGCCGCCCCTCGAATTCCCTGACCTGCCAGCTCAGTTGGCGTCATGGCAGTCGGCGTACTCCTACGGCCTCCTCTACTACCGACGCGGCCCGGAGTTCTGCACGCTCATGGACCGCCGCACCTCGGGCACGGCAACCCGCCTGACCCTGGACCACCCGGTCCTGCTGGCGACATTCCGCCGCCTCCAGGAGCCGGTGTCTCTCGACGAGTTGGACGCCGATGAACGGCAGGCGACGGAGTTGCTGACCGCAGAGCGACTGGTTCTGGTGAGCGGTGGGTGGGCTGTGGCCCTGCCCCCGAGAGCCCGCCGCTGGCCGGTTCCGTGCACGGAGGTCTAAGACGTGTGTTGTGTGGAGGTGCCGGCCGGTGGGGGCTGGTCGCGCCCACGCGGCGGAGCCGCACATCGATACGGCCCCGCGCCCCTTTGGGGCGCGGCTCATCCCGCGAGTCGTAGGCGTTCCGTACATACTCCTACCCGAACCCGTTGTCCCCAGCTCAGTTGCAGCGAGTCGCTCTCCATCCCGTCGCCGAAGGCGATGAGGCGGTCCGACTCCACCGTCACCGTCAGCCCCGCGCCGGCGGAAAGCTCACCGGAGACCAGTGACGTCCCCGTAGCCGGCGACGGCCACGCCTCCCGGACGAACCACACCAACCTCTCCTCCGTCGGCGAAGGCAGCGCTAGCGCCCCGCCCCGCTCCTGCCACACCGACCGCAGCCACCCGGTCGCACCGGTTCCGGTTCCCACCAGCACCCCGGAGGAGGCCTGGGCCTCGACGGCACCCCCGTACTCGTCGAGGCCCAGGCGGTAGCGGGCGGTCTGGTGGCCGGGCATGCCCAGGTAGATCTCGTTGAGGGCGACCAGCCGCTGGGTGTCGTCGGCGACGGCCTCGACCATGGTGAGTTCGTCCACGGCGGTGGCGGGCAGCGCGGCCAGCAGGGCCGCCGCGTCCCGCGCGCGGTGCCGTACCAGCACGCCGGGGTTGCGGCCGGGATCGGTGTCGATGCCGATCACGGGCTGGCCGGTGAGGTACTTGGCGGTGTTGGCGACCAGCCCGTCCTGGCCGACGACCACGACGACGTCCTCCGGGGCGAACAGGAAGCGGTCCAGGTCGGCCCGTTCCACCTGGGCCTGCCGCCAGCCGGTCGGCACCGCGGAGGCCACCTCGGCCAGGGCCCGGCGGGTCCGGCGGTGGCGGTCGGTGACCTCCTCGATGTCGCGGCCCCGGGAGGCGAGGAAGAAGGCGGCCTGCCCGTGCGTGCCGTGCCGGGCCACCAGCTCCTCGTACTCCGTGGTGCGCCGGACCAGCACGGCGCGCGGCGCGAGGCTCATTCCGCTGTCCCCGCGGGCGCCGGCGAGGCACCCAGCCGGGTGAGCAGCCCCGTCAGCACGTCCGGCGAGACGGTCACGCTGTCGATGCGGGGGAGGTTCTCCGCCAGCCGTGTGGCGGTGGACGCGCGCAGTGTCGTAGCGCCGTCGATCCCGGCGTCGGCGTGCACCCGCAACCAGGCGGCCTGCGCCTCGGCCCGCGCCGCACCCACTTCCCGCGCCCCCTCGGCCTCGGCCCGCGCGACCCGTACCGCGCGCTCGGCCTCCGCCTCGGCCAGCTTCCGGGACCGCGCGGCCTCCGCATCGGCCAGCTTCACGGACCGTGCCGCCTCCGCTTCCGCGAGCGTCACCGACCGGGCCGCCTCCGCCTCCGCGCGTACCGCGTCGGCCGCCGCCTGTTCCTCGGCCTCGCGGCGGGCGTTGGTGCCCCGCTGTTCGACCAGGTGTTCCTCGCGGCGGGCGAGTTCGATGCGGCTGGCCAGTTCGTTCTCGGCGATGGTCCGCTCGCGCTCGACGGCCACCGCGCGCCGCTCGTAGGTCGCCCGGTCGGCCTCCTGCTGGATCTGCTCGCGGGCCGGGGTGCGCAGCGCCCGCTCCACCTCGGGTTCCGGCCGCAGCGCCATGACCCGGACGGCGACGATCTCGATGCCCGTGGCGGGCAGCCGCGGTTCCGTGCCCAGCCCCGCGGCGACCCGTTCGCGGACCGCGGTGACGCCGTCGGCCAGGGCCGCCGACAGGGGCGTACGGGCCAGGACGTCCAGCGCGTGCTGCTGGGCCGTCTCGGTGAGCAGGGTGCCGAGCTGCTCCAGCGGGGTGCCGCGCCAGCCGCCCGTGTCCGGGTCGACGGAGAAGTCCAGGCGGGCGGCGGCGACGGCCGGATCGGCGATCCGGTAGGTGACCGTGGCCTGCACCGCCACGTCCTGGAAGTCGGCTGTGCGGGCGTGGAACGTCATCGCCAGTTCCCGGTCGTCGACCGGCACCTCGGAGAGGGCGGCGGTCAGCGGGCGGAACCAGAAGCTGAGCCCGGGGCCGTCGTGGACCAGCGTGCCGGAGCGGTGGTGGCGGATGTGTGCCGTGGGCGCGCCGCGCAGGTGGCGCCAGCCCAGGCGCCGGGTGATGTCGGCCATGGGAACCTCGCTTTTCGTCACTAGGACGATAAATGCTCGCCCCATTTCTCGTCAAGAAGACGAAAACGGGTGGCGGCGGAAACGCGCGAGGAGAGAGTGAACACGCGTCCGGGCGGCCAGGATGGAGGCATGGCATACCACGTCGACTCCGAGGCCGGGCGGTTGCGCCGGGTGATACTCCACCGGCCCGACCTGGAGCTCAAAAGGCTCACCCCCAGCAACAAGGACGCGCTGCTCTTCGACGACGTGCTCTGGGTGCGCCGGGCGCGCGCCGAGCACGACGGGTTCGCCGACGTCCTGCGGGACCGGGGCGTCGCCGTCCACCTCTTCGGCGACCTGCTCCACGAGACCCTGGCGATCCCGGAGGCCCGCGCGCTCGTCCTGGACCGGGTCTTCGACGAGAAGGAGTACGGCCCGCTCGCCACCGACCACCTGCGCGCCGCCTTCGACGGGTTCGACCCGCGCGAACTGGCCGAGGCCCTGGTCGGCGGCATGACCAAGCGGGAGTACCTGGACGCGCACGCCGAACCGGCCTCCGTCCGCTTTCACGTCATGGACCTGGACGACTTCCTGTTGCGCCCGCTGCCCAACCACCTCTTCACCCGCGACACCTCGGCGTGGATCTACGACGGCGTCTCCATCAACGCGATGCGCATGCCGGCCCGGCAGCGGGAGACCGTGCACTTCGAGGCCATCTACCGGCACCACCCGCTCTTCCGTGAGGAGACGTTCCACGTCTGGTCCCGGGGGCAGGCCGACTACCCGTCGACCATCGAGGGCGGCGACGTCCTGGTGATCGGCAACGGCGCCGTCCTCATCGGTATGAGCGAGCGCACCACCCCGCAGGCCGTGGAGATGCTGGCGTACAAACTGTTCGCGTCCGGCTCCGCGAAGACGATCGTGGCGCTCGACATGCCCAAGCGGCGGGCGTTCATGCACCTCGACACCGTGATGACCATGGTGGACGGGGACACCTTCACCCAGTACGCCGGTCTCGGCATGCTCCGCTCGTACACGATCGAGCCGGGTGTCGGCGACCGGGAGCTGAAGGTCACCGACCATCCCCCGGAGCACATGCACCGCGCGATCGCCGCCGCCCTCGGGCTCGGCGAGATCCGCGTCCTGACCGCCACCCAGGACGTGCACGCGGCCGAGCGGGAGCAGTGGGACGACGGCTGCAACGTCCTCGCGGTGGAGCCGGGCGTCGTCGTCGCCTACGAACGCAACTCCACCACCAACACGCACCTGCGCAAGCAGGGCATCGAGGTGATCGAGATCCCGGGCAGCGAGCTGGGCCGGGGGAGGGGCGGCCCGCGCTGCATGAGCTGTCCCGTCGAGCGCGAGGCGGTGTGAGCGGACCGACCCCGGCGCACGGCACAGGGGTGTGTATATAAATGCTGAACATCGTATAGAATTCCAGAGTCCGTGCTACCCGTACCTCTGGAGCGCCCCCATGGCGACAGTCCCGACCGCCCTCGCCGGCCGCCACTTCCTCAAGGAGCTGGACTTCACCGAGGAGGAGTTCCGCGGCCTGGTCGAGCTGGCCGTCGAGCTGAAGGCCGCCAAGAAGGCCGGGAGCGAGACGCAGTACCTGCGCGGCCGCAACATCGCCCTGATCTTCGAGAAGACCTCGACGCGCACCCGCTGCGCGTTCGAGGTCGCCGCCGCCGACCAGGGTGCCTCCACGACCTGCCTGGACCCCTCAGGGTCGCAGATCGGGCACAAGGAGTCCGTGAAGGACACCGCCCGCGTCCTCGGCCGGATGTTCGACGCCATCGAGTACCGGGGCGACAGCCAGGCCGGTGTCGAGGAACTGGCCGCGTACGCGGGCGTGCCCGTCTACAACGGGCTCACCGACGACTGGCACCCCACCCAGATGCTGGCCGACGTGCTCACCATGACCGAGCACAGCGCCAAGCCGCTGACGGACATCGCGTTCGCCTACCTCGGGGACGCCCGCTTCAACATGGGCAACTCCTACCTGGTCACCGGTGCCTTGCTCGGCATGGACGTGCGGATCGTCGCGCCCAAGGAGTACTGGCCCGCCCAGGAGATCGTGACCCGCGCCCGCGAGCTGGCCGAGGGCAGCGGCGCCACGATCACGCTCACCGAGGACGTCACCGACGGCGTCCGCGGCGCCGACTTCGTCGCCACCGACGTCTGGGTCTCCATGGGCGAGCCCAAGGAGGTCTGGGACGAGCGCATCACCGCCCTCGCGCCGTACGCCGTGACCATGGACGTCCTGCGGGCCACCGGCAACCCGGACGTGAAGTTCCTGCACTGCCTGCCGGCCTTCCACGACCTCGGCACCAAGGTCGGCCGCGAGATCCACGCCCGTCACGGCCTGGACTCCCTGGAGGTCACCGACGAGGTCTTCGAGTCGGCGCACTCGGTCGTCTTCGACGAGGCCGAGAACCGGCTGCACACCATCAAGGCGGTCCTGGTCGCGACCCTGGCCCGGCCCTCGTAGCCCCTCGCCCGGCCGTCATGGCCCCATCAGCACGTATCCTGACCGGCGGCCCGGAACCACCCCTTCCGGCCGCCGCCCGCGACCCCACCACGGTCGCCCGCACCACCAGAAACGAGCACCACCCGCATGCCCGCTCCCCGCATCAAGTCCCCCGGCGCGCTCATCGCCGAGTCCGGCGCCGACCGCGACGGCCACGGCCTCAAGCGCACGATGGGCCTCTTCCAGCTCATCTGCTTCGGCGTCGGCGCCATCGTCGGCACCGGCATCTTCGTCGGCCTCTCCGACTCCGTCGCCCAGGCCGGCCCCGCCGTGGTCGTCTCCTTCGTGCTCGCCGCGATCACCTGCGTGTTCACCGCCTTCTCCTTCGCCGAGCTGGGCGGCGCGATCCCGGTCTCCGGGTCCTCGTACTCCTTCGCGTACGCCGGTCTCGGCGAGTCCACCGCCTTCCTGGTCGGCTGGTGCCTGCTGCTGGAATACGGCGTCTCCATCTCGGCCGTCGCGGTCGGCTGGAGCCAGTACGTCAACGAGCTCCTGCACAGCCTGATTGGATGGCAGCTCCCGGCGGCCCTGTCCGCCGGCCCCGGCGACGGCGGGATCCTCAACCTGCCCGCCGTGATCGTCATCGCCATGGGCGCCGTCCTGCTGGTGCGCGGCGTGCGCGAGAGCGCCCGGGCGACCGCCGCCATGGCCGCGGTCAAGCTCGTCATCCTGCTGGCCTTCTGCGCCATCGGCTACAGCGCCTTCAAGGACGGCAACCTCACCCCGTTCTCCCCGGCCGGCCTCGGCGGCATCGGCGCGGGCACCACGGCCGCGTTCTTCTCCTACATCGGCTTCGACGCCATCACCACCGCCGGTGAGGAGGCCAAGAACCCCCGCCGGGACATCCCGGTCGCGATCATGGTCTGCATGGGCATCGTGACCCTGCTGTACTGCGCGGTCGCGCTCGCCGCGATCGGCGCCGTCGGCGGCGATCAGGTCGCGGGCCGCCCCGCCGCCCTGTCCTACGTCGTGAACGAGGTCACCGGCTCCGCGGTCGGCGGCGGTGTCATCGCCTTCGGAGCGGTCGTCGCCATCGCCTCCGTCGTCCTCGCCGTGATGTACGGCCAGACGCGCATCCTGATGTCGATGTCCCGCGACGGCCTGATCCCGCGGGTCTTCGAGAAGGTGAACCCGAGGACCTCCACCCCGGTGGCCGGCACGCTGATCGTCGCGGTCGTCTTCGCGCTCCCCGCGGCCTTCGCCTCGCTGGACGCCGTGATGAACCTGTGCACCATCGGAACGCTCGCCATCATGGCCGTGGTCAACATCGCCGTGCTCGCGCTGCGCCGCCGGGAGCCGGGCCTCGCCCGCAGCTTCCGGGTACCGCTGTACCCGGTCGTGCCGCTGCTCGGCGTCGGCTTCTGCCTGTACCTGATGTACGAGACCGGCTGGCGCACCTGGATCCAGTTCGCGGGCTTCCTCGCGGCCGGCCTGCTCGTCTACGCCGCCTACGGGCGCCGGCACTCCACCCTGGCCCGGACGCCGGACCCCGAGGTCACAGCGGACGCCGCTGAGCGGGAACCGCAGGCAGTGTGAACCACACCGCCTTGCCCCGCGGGGTGGGGCGGTGACCGCACGACGAGCTGAGGGCGCGGATCAGCAGCAGACCGCGCCCGCCTTCGGCCCACACGTCCGGCTCCTCGATCACCGGGCGGGTGAGATGACCGGGCGGCGCCGGGTCCGGGTCGTGCACCTCGACCTGGCAGCCGCCCGACCGCAGCTGGACCACCAGCTCTATCGGGCCGCGCCCGGCGGTGTGCTCCACCGCGTTGGCCACGAGTTCCGCCGTCAGCAGCTCCGCCGTGTCGCTGTCGGCCGCGTGCTCACCCTCCGAGAGGGCCGTCCGCACCAGGGCACGCGCCGTCGGTACGGCCGCTGTGGTGTGCGGCAGCGCGATGCGCCAGGAGGCCGGTTCGGTGGGGCGTTCGTGCAAGGCGAGTCCGTTCATGGAGCAGGCTGTCCTGCTTTCGACTGTGGAAATGGTACGGGCCCGCCCGCACAGTCCGTCGCCCGGGCACCGTACCGAGGCCCTCCGACCCCGGTACCGGGCGGCTTACCCGCGTGAACGCCCCGCCTCGCCCGCCCGGCCCCACTGTTACGGCGCTGTCGACGATCAGTGACGCCCGTGACCGGAACCGGCCGCACCGGCACACTCCGCGCGAGGCCTGCTTGTCGCGCCATCATGACGACAGTCACAAACAAGTGATAACTTCGTGGGGTAGAGCACCGTGAGGCACCACCCCCCCTGCACGTGACGCACCGCCGCCCGGGAGGCCGCACGTCATGAGTCCCTTCACCGGCTCCGCCGCCCGCACCCCCGACTGGGAGCACCTGCGGGTCAAGCTCGACGACGGCGTCGCCACCGTCACCCTCGCCCGCCCCGACAAGCTCAACGCCCTCACCTTCGGCGCCTACGCCGACCTGCGCGACCTGCTCGCCGAATTGTCCCGCGAGCGGTCCGTGCGCGCCCTGGTGCTGGCCGGCGAGGGCCGCGGCTTCTGCTCGGGCGGCGACGTCGACGAGATCATCGGCGCCACCCTGTCCATGGACACCGCGCAGCTGCTCGACTTCAACCGGATGACCGGCCAGGTCGTCCGGGCGGTCCGCGAGTGCCCGTTCCCGGTGATCGCCGCCCTCCACGGCGTCGCGGCCGGCGCCGGTGCCGTCCTCGCCCTCGCCTCCGACTTCCGGGTGGCCGACCCGAGCACCCGCTTCGCGTTCCTCTTCACCCGCGTCGGCCTCTCCGGCGGCGACATGGGCGCCGCCTACCTGCTGCCCCGAGTCGTCGGCCTCGGCCACGCCACGCGCCTCCTGATGCTCGGCGACCAGGTCCGCGCCCCCGAGGCCGAGCGCATCGGCCTGATCAGCGAACTCACCGAGGAGGGCCGCGCCGACGAGGCCGCCTCGGCCCTGGCCCGCCGCCTCGCCGACGGCCCCGCCCTGGCCCACGCCCAGACCAAGGCCCTCCTCACCTCCGAACTCGACATGCCCCTGGCCGCCTCCATCGAACTGGACGCCTCCACCCAGGCACTCCTGATGACAGGCGAGGACTACAAGGAATTCCACGTCTCCTTCACAGAGAAGCGCACGCCGAAGTGGAGCGGGAGGTAGCTGATGCCAACCTCAGCTCGACCCACCTCAGGGGCGCGGGGCAGTGTCGATATGCGGCTCCGCCGCGGGGCGCGAGCAACCACAACGCACCCGCACCCGCCGATGAATCAGAACCACCCCCCACGCATAGCGGTCCTCGGCGGTGGCCCAGGCGGCCTCTACACCGCCGCGCTGCTGAAACGCCTCAACCCGGCCAGAGACATCACCGTGTGGGAACGCAACCCCCCCGACAAAACCTTCGGCTTCGGGGTCGTCCTCTCCGACGAAACCCTCGGCGGCATCGAACACGCCGACCCACAGGTCTACACGGCCCTCCAAAATCACTTCACCCGCTGGGACGACATCGACATCGTCCACGGAGACACCCGCCAAACCTCCGGAGGACACGGCTTCGCCGCCCTCGGCCGCCGTCGCCTCCTGAAGATCCTGCACGCCCGCTGCCAAGACCTCGGCGTCCAGCTGAACTTCTCCACCGAGGCACCGCCGCCCGGCGACCTCGCGGCGACCCACGACCTCGTCGTCGCGGCCGACGGCGTCCGCAGCGCCACCCGGGAGGCCTACGCCGACGTCTTCCGCCCCCACGTCACCGAACACCGCTGCCGCTACATCTGGCTGGCCACCGACTTCGCGTTCGACGCCTTCCGCTTCGAGATCGCCGAGACCGAGCACGGCGTGATGCAGCTCCACGCCTACCCCTACGCACCCGACGCCTCCACCGTCATCGTCGAGATGCGCGAAGAGGTCTGGCGGGCGGCGGGATTCGACGAGCTGAGCACCCAGCAGTCCATCGACCACTGCGCCAAGATCTTCGCCGAGGCGCTCCGCGGTCGCCCCCTGCGTTCCAACAACTCCGCCTGGACCACGTTCCGTACGGTGGTCAACGAACGCTGGTCGCACGGCAATGTCGTCCTCCTCGGCGACGCGGCGCACACCGCGCACTTCTCCATCGGCTCCGGTACCAAACTCGCCGTCGAGGACGCCCTCGCGCTCGCCGCCTGCCTGGAGGAACAGCCGAGCACGGCGGACGCGCTCACGGCATACGAGGCGGAGCGCAAACCCGTCGTCGCCTCCACGCAGCGGGCCGCCCGCGCGAGCCTGGAGTGGTTCGAGAACCTCGGCCTGTATCTCGGCCAGCCGCCCCGCCAGTTCGCGTTCAACCTGCTCACCCGCAGCCGCCGCGTCACGCACGACAACCTCCGGCTGCGTGACGCCCGCTTCACCGAGAGCGTGGAGCGCGAGTTCGGCTGTCCGCCGGGCACGCCCCCGATGTTCACCCCGTTCCGGCTGCGCGGCCTGACCCTGCGCAACCGGGTCGTCGTCTCCCCGATGGACATGTACTCCGCGACCGACGGCATGCCCGGCGACTTCCACCTCGTCCACCTGGGCGCCCGTGCCCTCGGCGGCGCCGGTCTCGTCATGACCGAGATGGTGTGCGTGAGCGAGGAGGGCCGGATCACCCCCGGCTGCACCGGCCTCTACACCGGCCGGCAGGGCGAGGCCTGGCGGCGGATCACCGACTTCGTGCACGCGCAGGCGCCGGGCACGGCGATCGGGGTGCAGCTCGGGCACTCCGGCCGCAAGGGGTCGACGCGGCTCATGTGGGAGGGCATGGACGAACCGCTGCCCGAGGGCAACTGGCCGCTGGTGGCCGCCTCCCCGCTGCCGTACAAGCCGGGCGGTCAGACCCCGCGCGAACTGACCCGTGCCCAACTGACGGACCTCCGGGAGCAGTTCGCGTCGGCCGCCGGGCGCGCCGCGCGGGCCGGCTTCGACCTGCTCGAACTGCACTGCGCGCACGGCTACCTGCTCTCCGGCTTCCTCTCCCCGCTGACCAACCGGCGCACCGACGCCTACGGCGGCTCCCTGGAGAAGCGGCTGCGGTTCCCGCTGGAGGTCTTCGACGCCGTACGCGAGGTGTGGCCGGCCGAGCGGCCCATGACGGTACGGATCTCCGCCACTGACTGGGCCGAGGGCGGCACCGGCGCCGAGGACGCCGTGGAGATCGCCCGCGCCTTCGCCGCGCACGGCGCCGACGCGATCGACGTGTCCACCGGGCAGGTGGTGGCGGAGGAGCGCCCGGAGTTCGGGCGGTCGTACCAGACGCCGTTCGCCGACCGGATCCGGCAGGAGGCGGGCGTCCCGGTGATCGCCGTCGGCGCGATCTCCTCCTGGGACGACGTCAACTCCCTGATCCTGGCCGGGCGGACCGACCTGTGCGCGCTGGCCCGGCCGCACCTGTACGACCCGAACTGGACCCTGCACGCCGCCGCCGAACAGGGCTACGACGGCCCCGGCGTCGTCTGGCCGGCGCCCTACCGGGCGGGCAGCCGCCGCCCGCAGACGGGCCGCACCGACGCCCCCAAGCCCCGGCTGTCACTGGACCTGTGAGGCTCCCGCCGGTCCCACGAACTCCGCCCCGGCCGCCCGCAGCCGCTCGTGCAGCTCGTGGAACACCGCTGCCGAGCGGGTGCCCGGCCAGTCGGCCGGGAGGAGGCCGGCCGGGAGCCCGGGGTCGGTGTAGGGCAGGTGGCGCCAGGAGTCGAGGGCCAGGAGATAGTCCCGGTAGGCCTCCTCGGGCGGGGTGTCCGGGCGCTGCCGCCAGGCGTGCAGGACCGGCGCGTGCGCGTCCAGGAAGCGTTCGTGCTCCTTGGCGATCGCGGCCAGGTCCCACCAGCGGGTGACCGCCTCGGGGGTGGGCGCGAAGCCCAGGTGGTCGCCGCGGAAGAAGTCGACGTACGGGTCCAGGCCCAGCCGGCGCAACGTGTGCCGGGTCTCCTCGTACAGGCGGGCCGGGGCGATCCACACGCCGGGGGCCGCCGTGCCGAAGCCCAGACCGGACAGCCGGGAGCGCAGCACGTGCCGCTTCTGCCGCTCCGACTCCGGGACGGAGAACACCGCGAGCACCCAGCCCTCGTCCTCGACGGGCGCGGTGGCGTAGATGCGGCGGTCGCCGTCCTGGAGCAACTGGCGGGCCTCGGTGGAGAGTTCGTACCCGGCGGCGCCCTCGGCGGTGCGGGCGGGCCGCAGCAGGCCGCGGCGTTTGAGCCGGGACACCGAGGAGCGCACGGAGGGCGCGTCCACACCGACCGCGGCCAGCAGCCGGATCAGCTCGGCGACGGGTACCGGGCCGGGCATGAAGCGGCCGTACGCGCCGTAGAGCGTGACGATGAGGGACCTGGGGGCGTGCTGGTCGGTCACGTTGATCATTTTAGGTCGTCGGCGTCACTGCTGATCACCCGCGGTCCGCAGCCGGAACCGCTGCAGCTTGCCGGTCGCCGTGCGGGGCAGGGCGTCCAGGAAGACGAACTCGCGCGGGCACTTGTACGGGGCCAGCTCGGCCTTGAGGAACGCGCGCAGGCCCTCGGTGTCCCGCGGCGCGCCGTCCCGGAGGACCGTGTAGGCGACGACGATCTGGCCGCGGGCCTCGTCGGGGCGGCCGACGACGGCCGTCTCGACCACGTCCGGGTGGCGCAGCAGCGCGTCCTCGACCTCCGGTCCGGCGATGTTGTACCCGGAGGAGATGATCATGTCGTCGGCGCGGGCCACGTAGTGGAAGTAGCCGTCGGCGTCGCGGACGTAGGTGTCGCCGGTGATGTTCCAGCCGTCGCGTACGTACACGCGCTGGCGGGGGTCGGCGAGGTAGCGGCAGCCGACCGGGCCGCGGACGGCCAGCAGGCCCGGCTCGCCGTCGGGTACCGGCTCGCCGTGCGCGTCCTGGACGCGGGCCTGCCAGCCCGGCACGGGCACGCCGGTCGCGCCGGGTCTGATGTCGTCGTCGGCGGCGGAGACGAAGATGTGCAGCAGTTCGGTGGCGCCGATGCCGTTGATGACGCGCAGTCCGGTGCGCTCGCGCCAGGCGTGCCAGGTGGCCGCGGGCAGGTTCTCGCCGGCCGAGACGCAGCGCCGCAGGGACGAGGTGTCGTACCCGTCCAGTTCGTCGAGCATCGCGCGGTAGGCGGTCGGCGCGGTGAACAGCACCGACGCCCGGTGTTCGGCGATCGCCGGCAGCAGTTGCTTCGGGCCGGACTGCTCCAGCAGCAGGGCGCTCGCGCCGGCCCGCATCGGGAAGACGACCAGCCCGCCGAGGCCGAAGGTGAAGCCGAGCGGGGGGCTGCCGGCGAAGACGTCGTCCGCGCGCGGGCGCAGGACGTGCCGGGAGAAGGTGTCGGCGATGGCGAGGACGTCCCGGTGGAAGTGCATGCACCCCTTCGGGCGGCCCGTCGTGCCGGAGGTGAACGCGATCAGGGCGACGTCGTCGGCGGCGGTGGAGACGGCCGGGAACGGGGCGGCGGGTGCCGGGCGGCGCAGCAGGTCGTCCGGCGCGTCACCGCCGTACGTCGTCAGGACGAGCCCCGGCACCTCGGCCTTCACCAGGTCGTCGACGGCCCGGATGTCGCACAGCGCGTGCCGGACCCGGGCGATCTCGCACATCGTGGCCAGCTCGTGCGGGCGCTGCCGGTCCAGCACGGTGACCGCGACCGCGCCCGCCTTCAGCACCGCCAGCCAGCAGGCCGCGAGCCAGGGGCTGGTGGGGCCGCGCAGCAGGACCCGGTTCCCCGGGACCACGCCGAGATCGCCGGTCAGGACGTGGGCGATGCGGTCCACCCGGGCGCGCAGCTCGCCGTACGTCCAGGCGGGCCCGGACGCGGTGCGGAACACCGGGCGGTCCGGCTCGCCGCCGTCGAGGAGTTCCGCGGCGCAGTTCAGCCGCTCGGGGTAGTGCAGCTCCGGCAGCTCGAAGAGCAGCCGGGGCCATTCCTCCGGCGGGGGCAGATGGTCCCGCGCGAAGGTGTCGACGTGGGCCGAGACGTGCATGGCGGTTCGCCCCCTTGCCGTTACGGCGTAGAAACGGGCGTCCTGACGACGGGCTCTGGCGGGCTCGCGCATCGAGCGTATCGTGTTCGTGACGGCAGTCAACGGTGCGCGATAAGGTTGCGGTGAGGGGACCGCCGGGTCCGCCTCGGAGGGAGGACCGGCCGTGCCCGCATTCTCACTCGAACCGGAGCAGGCCGCCTGGTGTGCCGAACTGCGCGCACTGGCCGCCGACCGGCTGGCCCCGCTCGCCGACAAGGGGGAACCGGGCCGCGTCAACCGGCCGCTCCTCGCCGAACTCGGCCGGCTCGGCCTGCTCGCCCGGCTGTTCAGCTCCGGCGCGCTGGAGCTGTGCCTGATGCGGGAGTCCCTCGCCCAGGCCTGCACCGAGGCCGAGACCGCCCTCGCCCTGCAGGGCCTGGGCGCCCATCCGGTGCACGCCCACGGCAGCCCCGCCCAGAGCGAGCACTGGCTGCCCCGGGTGGCCGACGGCAGCGCGGTGGCCGCGTTCGCGCTGAGCGAGCCGGACGCCGGATCGGACGCGGCGGCCCTGGCCCTCGCCGCCGAGCCCGACGGCACCGGCGGCTGGCGGCTCACCGGCGCCAAACGGTGGATCTCCAACGCACCCGAGGCCGACTTCTACACCGTGTTCGCCCGCACCACCCCGGACGCCGGGGCCCGGGGCGTGACCGCCTTCCTCGTCCCCGCCGACCGGCCCGGCCTCACCGGCGGCGCGCTGGAGATGATCTCCCCGCACCCGATCGGCGCCCTCGACTTCGACGGCGTCCCCGTCACCCGGGACGACCTGCTCGGCGAGGCCGACCGGGGCTTCGCCGTCGCCATGGGCACCCTCAACCTCTTCCGGCCCAGCGTCGGCGCCTTCGCGGTAGGCATGGCCCAGGCCGCCCTCGACGCCACCCTCGCCCACACGCGCGCCCGCGAGGCCTTCGGCGGCCCCCTCAGCCGGCTCCAGACGGTCTCCCACCAGGTCGCCGAGATGGCCCTGCGCACCGAGGCCGCCCGCCTCATGGTCTACGCGGCCGCCACCGCCCACGACGAGGGCGCCGCCGACGTCCCCAAGCGGGCCGCGATGGCGAAGCTGCTCGCCACCGAGACCGCGCAGTACGTCGTCGATGCCGCCGTCCAACTGCACGGCGCCCGCGCCCTCCAGCACGGCCACCTCCTCGAACACCTCTACCGCGAGGTGCGAGCCCCACGGATCTACGAGGGCGCGAGCGAGGTCCAACGCGGCATCATCGCCAAGGAGTTGTACGCCACCACCCGTCCCGCCGCCACCCGTTCCGCCCCCACCCGTCACGCCACCACCTCCGAAGGAGCGGCCCGGTGACGACCGAGCGCGTCAACCCGCCCGACCTGTCCCCGCCCACCGGCTTCTCGCACGCCGTCGTCGCGGCCGGCACCCGCGTGGTCTTCCTCGCCGGACAGACCGCCCTCGACACCGACGGCAAGATCACCGGCGGCACGCTCCCCGAGCAGTTCGAGAAGGCGCTCACCAACCTCCTCACCGCCCTGAGCGCGGCCGGCGGCACCCCCGCCGACCTCGCCCGCGTCACCGTCTACGCCACCGACATCGCCGACTACCGCGCCCACGCGCCCGAACTCGGCCGTCTGTGGCGCACGTTGGCTGGCCGCGACTATCCGGCGATGGCCGTCGTGCAGGTCGTACGGCTCTGGGACGACACGGCGCTGGTGGAACTCGACGGCTTCGCCGTCCTGCCGTAGGGCGTGCCGGACGGGGCAGGCCAGGGCGCCGGCCGCGCGTGACGCGCCACCGATGGGGTGACGGTCACGCCCGTCGGCCCGCCCACCCGGTACCAGTGGAGGCCCCCACTGTCAGTATTCCGGGAGGCACCCCATGCCCGTACGCCCCGCCCTCGTCACGGCCCTCGGCGCCGCGCTGCTCTGCGGCGCGGCCACCGCACCGGCGATCGCCGGCCCGAAGGCCCCGAAGGAGAAGGAGAGCGTGACCGTCGACCACACCGGCCGGATCGGCGCCGACGGCACCGTCATCCTGTCCGGCACCTACCGGTGCACCGACAGCAGCGGCCCGGTGTACATCAGCTCCGCGGTCAGCCAGAGCGACCCCCGCATCCGGTACGGCATCGGCGGCACCAGCGCCACCTGCGACGGCGCGAAGCACACGTGGCAGAACTCCAGCGTGGTCTCCGCCGACGACCTCAAGGCGGGCGCCGCCCACGTGGAGGCCACCATCCTGGAGATGCGCCCCGCGGGACTCGTGCCGCTGCCGGTGTTCCACGCGGTCGAGGAGCAGGACGTCACCCTCGCCGGCAAGTGAACCCGCGCGCGGCCCGGCACACCCTACGGGTGCCGGGCCGCTCCGCGTCCTGCGCCGCGTCGGTCAGGCCCGCTGCCAGCTGTGCGGGGCGTGGAAGCCGTGCGGACGCCAGGACGTGGTGCCCGGGGTGGACGGCTCGGGTCCGGCCATCGCGCTGCGGCTGAGGAGCAGCACCGCCAGGGCGGCCAGCTCCTCCTCGGTAACCTCGCCCTTCTCGACACGGATCGGGGCGGTGAGGGACAGGGACGACATGGGGACCTCCGTCACATGGATCACTGCGGAACTGCCGTGCTCGTGCTCGGTCACTGCGGGGGGACCGCCGTGCTCGCGATCGGTCACTGCGGGGGATTGCCGTGCTTGCGGGCCGGGCGCTCGGCGTGCTTCGTGCGCAGCATCGCCAGCGCGCCGATGAGGACGGACCGCGTCTCGGCCGGGTCGATCACGTCGTCGACCAGACCGCGCTCGGCCGCGTAGTACGGATGCATCAGCTCGGCCTTGTACTCCTTGACCAGCTCGGCCCGCCTGGCCTCGGGATCGTCGGCCTCCGCGATCTGCCGCCGGAAGATGACGTTCGCGGCGCCCTCGGCGCCCATCACGGCGATCTCGTTGGTCGGCCACGCGTAGGTCAGGTCGGCGCCGATCGACTGGGAGTCCATGACGATGTACGCGCCGCCGTACGCCTTGCGCAGGATCAGCGAGATCCGCGGGACGGTCGCGTCGCAGTAGGCGTAGAGCAGCTTCGCGCCGTGCCGGATGATGCCGCCGTGCTCCTGGCCGACGCCCGGCAGGAACCCGGGCACGTCGAGCAGCGTGACCAGCGGGATGCTGAACGCGTCGCACATCTGCACGAACCGCGCGGCCTTCTCGCTGGCCTCGATGTCCAGCACTCCGGCCAGCGTCTGCGGCTGGTTGGCGACGATGCCGACGACCTGTCCGTCGAGCCGGGCCAGCGCGCAGATGACGTTCCGCGCCCAGCGCTGGTGCACCTCCAGGTACTCGCCGTCGTCGACGATCTCCTCGACGACCTTCGCCATGTCGTACGGCCGGTTGCCGTCGGCCGGCACCAGGTCGGCCAGCGCCTCGCAGCGCCGGTCGGCCGGGTCGTCGCAGGGCACCTGGGGCGGGTTCTCCCGGTTGTTGCGGGGGAGCAGCGAGAGCAGGTACCGCACCTCCTCCAGGCAGGTCTCCTCGTCGTCGTACGCGAAGTGGCAGACGCCCGAGGTCTCCGCGTGGACGTCGGCGCCGCCGAGCCCGTTCTGCGTGATCTCCTCGCCGGTGACCGCCTTGACGACGTCCGGGCCGGTGATGAACATCTGCGAGGTCTCGCGGACCATGAACACGAAGTCGGTGAGGGCGGGGCTGTAGGCCGCGCCGCCCGCGCACGGGCCGAGCATCACGCTGATCTGCGGGATCACCCCGGACGCGGCCGTGTTGCGCCGGAAGATGCCGCCGTACCCGGCGAGCGCGGTCACCCCCTCCTGGATGCGGGCGCCGGCGCCGTCGTTCAGGGAGACCAGCGGCGCGCCCGCCGCGATGGCCATGTCCATGATCTTGTGGATCTTGGTGGCGTGGGCCTCGCCCAGCGCCCCGCCGAAGATCCGGAAGTCGTGCGCGTACACGAAGACGGTACGGCCCTCGACCGTGCCCCAGCCGGTGACGACACCGTCGGTGTACGGCTTCTTCGCCTCAAGACCGAACCCGGTCGCCCGGTGCCGGCGCAGCTGCTCGACCTCCTGGAAGGAACCCTCGTCGAGCAGCAGACCGATCCGTTCGCGGACGGTGAGCTTGCCCTTGGCCTTCTGGGCGGCGGTCGCCTTCTCACTGGGGCCGGCGAGCACGCGTTCGCGTAGTCCGGCCAGTTCCGCGACGTGGGGCCTCATGTCTCTCCCTGGGGCGAGGGGACTGGTTCCGCTGTCACCGGCGGGTGCCCGTCGGACCCGACGATCGTGGCAACGGGGGCTGACCGAGAGCTGACGGACCGCTTACGCGCGTCAACCTCGCCGGTCATCAGGCGGGTTGGAGGAGCGAGGGGATACGGGTGTCGCCGGTCAGGGCCGGGTCGTGGGAGAGGATCGCGTTCTCCACCTTGCGCAGCGCGGGGGAGGGCTGGATGCCCAGCTCGTCGTCGAGATGGCGGCGCATCCGGCGGAACACGTCCAGCGCGTCCGCCTGCCGGCCCGACCCGTACAGCGCGATCATCAGCTGCTCGCAGAACCGCTCCCGCAGCGGATGACTGGTGTGCGCGTCGCTCAACTCCGCGAGCACGGAGGAATGGTGGCCGAGCCGCAGCTCGGCGTCGAACCGCAGCTCCATCGCCCGCATCCGGTACTCCTCGTAGCGGGCGCCCGCCAGCTGGCACAGGGTCCCGCCGGGGAAACCGCCGAAGACCGGACCGCGCCACAGAGCCAGCGCCCCACCCAGCAGCCGGGCCGTGTCCGCCGCGTCGTGCGGACCGGACGACTCCGCCTGCCGCACCGCGCGGATGAACTCCGCGGCGTCCAGCTCGCCCTCGCCCACCCCGAGCCGGTAGCCGGACGGGTGGATCGTCACCCTGGACGCCAGCCGGTCCGGCTCCAGCTCGCGGAGCCGGCGGCGTAACCGGCTCACATGGGCCTGCAGGGCGTTGGCCTGGTGACCGGGCCCGCTCTCCCCCCACATCTCCTCGACCAGGGCCTCCCCGGACACCGGCTGACCCTCACTGACCAGCAGCGTCTGCACCAGCGTGCGCTGCAGATCGCCGGAAATCTCCGCCGGGCCGGACGCGGTACGTATCTGCAGGGCCCCGAGAACGGAGAACCTCAGCATGTCTCCCCCTTATGACAATTCTTGGCGAGGTGATTCTTCCTGGGGTGCGATTCTTCGGGTGGTTCGTCTGGGTGGTGCCGCGTGGAAAGACAAAGACAAAGACAACGTTTCCCGGAACGTGCCGCGCCCCGGCGGGCCACGACTCCTGGACGGCCCGCCGGGGCGGTTTGCTCCGCCGGGACGGGGGGCGGCCGGCGGTTCCTGGGCGACCGGTCGAAATTCCCGACCGAGTAGGCGGAGAGGGCAGGATTCGAACCTGCGTGGGCCCCGTAGGGGCCCGACCTGGAGGCGTGCTCAAGGTCCCCGATAAGCCACTCCGGGCACCTCTCCCCGATCCCGGCTCCGGGATTTCCGTGCCGTTCACAACCACCACATTGGCAGCGCCCGCTGACGGAATGCTGACACGCTTCTGACGCCGGTAATGAATTGCCAACTGCCCTTTTCCCGGACGTCCTGACGGTGCTGTACTCGCCTCGACGGAACTCTCGAATGCACACGCTCCCGAAAGGGGAACGGGAATGACCGCGACCACCACCGAAACCGTCCAGGGCAACCCGGTTCTCGACGCCGTACGCACCCACACGGCCAGTGAGAACCCGAGTTCGTTCCTGGCGCTCAACAGCGGAAACAGTACGTTCACCGTCCCCGGCGCGGACGGTGTCGTCGTCTACCGCCGCACCGGCCGCTACGCCGTGCAGTTCGGCGGCCCGTTCGCCGCCGAAGCGGACTACGACACCCTCCTCGACGGCTTCCGCCGGTACGTCCGCGAGGAGGGCCTGAGCCTCGTCGGCGTCCAGCTCCAGCGCGCCGACGCCGAGCGCTACGCCGCACGCGGCTGCACCGTCAACCAGGTCGGCGCGTCCTGGGCGGTGAGCCTCGCCGACTTCACCCTGAGCGGCACCAAGTTCATGCAACTGCGCAACAAGATCTCCCGCGCCCACCGCAACGGCCTGCGGATCCAGGAGGTCGACGCCACCGAGTGGCAGGACGCCATCGCCACCATCGACGAGGCGTGGCTCGGCTCCAAGGGCGGCGCCCACCAACTGGAGTTCCTCGTCGGCCAGATCGGCGGCCCGGTCCAGGCCCACCGCCGGCTCTTCCTCGGCACCATCGACGGCGCCCCCGTCGCCTACATCTCGTACTCGCCGGTCTACGGCAGCCGGACCGGCTGGATGCACGACCTCAGCCGGCGCATCCCCGACGGCTCCCCTGGCCTGATGGAGGCCATCAACGCGCACGCCATCGAGGTGTTCCGCGCCGAGGGCGTCGCCTGGCTGCACTTCGGCTTCACCCCGTTCACCGGCCTCGACGCGAGCCATGAACTCGACGGCCACAGCCCCGCGTTCCAGTGGCTGATGCACGCCCTGTGGGCCGAGGGTGCCGCCCTGTACCCGGCGCAGACGCAGCTGTCGTACAAGCAGAAGTGGGCCCCGGACGTGCTCATCCCCGAGTACGTGGCCTTCGACGGCCCGCAGGCCTCGCTGCCCGCCTTCGCGCACATCTTCCGTGCCTGCAACGCCTTCTGAGTCCCCATCGGCAACACCGCACCCGACAGGAGAACCCGAGATGAGCCAGTCCACCGAAGAACTCCAGCACGCCATGGTCGAGCAGCTCATGGCCGTCATCGGCGCCCCCGACGACGAGTCCGTCGCCGAGGCCGCCGACGCGGTCGTCCGCGCCCTGGACGAGCGGATGACCGCCGAGGCCGCGGCCTGAGCGCGCCCCTGGCTGGATCAGACCGGCATCAGTGGCACATCAGCGTCCCAGGGAACGCTGGACGCGTCCGCCCGGCGGCCCGGGCTCGGGAGCACCGCACGGTGCTTCCGCCCCCACCCGGGTCCGGCGGGCGGACCCCGCACTGTGCTCCCGACCCGGAACCGCCGGGCGTCCCCTGCCCGTGACGGTGACCGCGGACGGGAGCCGACGTCGACTCGCGGCGCCCGCAGGTCTGCGGGGCAGCGGCGCCGCCGCCCGATCCGGGCACTTCTCCCAAGGAGAGCAACGCATGCAGCGTCCGCACATACAACAGGCCGGTGCCGTGGCCGCCGACGCGGGAACACGCCCCGGTGCCTCGGCGACCTTCGCCGAACTGCTCAAACGCGTCAAGGCCGAGGGCCTCCTCGACCTCGACCCCCGCTACTACGTCGGCCGCCTCGCGCTGAACACCGTCCTGCTGCTGGTCGGGTTCGCCGCGTTCTTCGAGCTGGGCGACTCCTGGTGGCAGCTGCTGACCGCCCTGTGGATGGGCCTGTGCGGCGGCCAGTCGGCGTTCATGTGGCACGACGCCGGCCACAAGGCGATGTTCCGCAGCAAGAAGGCCGCCTCCGCGGTCGGCTACATCCACGCCAACCTGGTCAACGGGGTCAGCTACGGCTGGTGGGTCAACCACCACAACCGGCACCACAGCAACCCCAACCACCTGGACATGGACCCGGACATCGGCCGGCGCACTGCCATCTTCGACATCAAGCAGTACCCCACCCGCAAGGGCACCCAGAAGTTCGTCGTCCGCTACCAGAGCGTGCTGTTCTTCGTGCTGCTGGTGCTGGAGGGCTTCAAGATGCTGAAGACGGCGGTGCTGTCCATCGCCCAGGGCAAGACCAAGCGGCCCGCGCTGGAGACGTTCCTGATCCTGCTGCGCGCCGGCGTCTACCTCGGCCTCGTCTTCACGTTCCTGTCTCCGGCCCTCGCGGTCGCCTTCGTCCTCGTCCAGCACGCCGCCCTCGGCGTCTACTTCGGCATGATCTTCGCCCCCAACCACAAGGGGATGCAGATCCGCGACGGGGAGGAGGAGACGCTGGACTGGCTGGAGCGGCAGGTCCTCACCTCCCGCAACATCCGGCCGAACCGGCTGGTCGACTTCCTCTACGGCGGCCTCAACTACCAGGTCGAGCACCATCTGTTCCCGGCCATGCCGCAGAAGTCGCTGCCGCGGGCCCGGGAGTTGACGATGCGGTACTGCGCGGAGCGGGGGGTTCCTTACCACGAGGTGGGGTTCTGGGCGTCGTACCGCGAGGTTGCCTCGTTCTTGCACGAGGTGAGTGCGCCTGTGCGGCGGGGCGATGTCGAGGAGCAGATCGCTCGACGGGCCGTGGAAGTGGGCTGATGTTTTCGCGCCGTTGGGGTGCGGGTTGGCTGTCGGCTGCCGGTGCGTCGTGGCTGGTCGCGCAGTTCCCCGCGCCCCTTTGGGGCGCGCCGTCGTGCCGTTGGTCATAGAGATCCCCAACTCCCCTTTGTCGCCCTCAAGGAGCTGCTCCCCATGTCTCAGATCACCGCCTCCGTGGGCGGTGTCACCGTTCCCGGGTCTGTTGGGGCCCGGTTGGATCGGATGCCGATCACGCCGTTGCATCGCAGGCTGACCGCGGTCATCGGGGTGGGGCTGTTCTTCGACACCTTCGAGAACAACCTGTCCGGCACCATCGGCAAGGTGCTGCAGAGCGACTTCGCGTTCGGGACGACCTCGCTCAAGCTGGTGCTGGCGTCCGCGTTCGTCGGTCAGTTCGTCGGGTCGCTGACGCTCGGCCGGATCGCCGACCGGTTCGGCCGGCGGCGGGCCTTTCTGATCAACCTCGGTATCTACTCGGTGTGTTCGCTGCTCGGCGCCGTCTCCCCGAGCGCCGCCTGGCTGATCGTGGCCCGGTTCCTCGCCGGTGTCGGGATCGGCGCCGAACAGGCCCTGTCCGACTGCTACCTGGCCGACGTGCTGCCGGCGAGGAAGCGCGGCCGGTTCATCGCGTGGGCGTACACGCTCGCCTTCTGCGGGGTGCCCGCGGTCGGCTTCGCCGCGCTGTGGCTGGTGCCGCTCAGCCCGCTGGGCGTGGCCGGCTGGCGCTGGCTGTTCGTGCTCGGCGCGCTCGGCTCGGCCGTGGTGTGGATCCTGCGCCGGCAGCTGATCGAGTCGCCGCGCTGGCTGGCCACCGCAGGCCGGACCGCGGAGGCGGAGCGGCTGGTCGAGCGGATGGAGGCCGAGGCCGCCGGCCGCGGGCTGCCGCTGGAGCGGCCGGCCGCCGAGCAACCGGTCCCGGACTCCCGGCTGCGGGACGTCTTCGGCCCGGGCATGCTGCGCCGGACCCTCGTGCTGTGGCTGTTCTGCGTGCTGTCGGTCGTCGGCTACTACGGCTTCGGCGCGCTCGCCCCGCAGATCGTCGCCGCCAAGGGCTACGGCATCGTCGCGGGCCTCGGCTTCACCGCGCTGTCCTTCCTCGGCTACCCGGTCGGCTCCGCCCTCGCCCTGCCCGTCGTGGACCGCGTCGAACGGCGCACCCTGGTCGCGCTGTCGGCCACCGCGATGCTGCTGGCCGGGCTCAGCTTCGGCTACGCGGACTCGGCCGCCCTGATCGTCGTCTGCGGCTTCGCCTACACCCTGTTCAGCAACGTGTTCTCCAGCGTCTCCCACGTCTACCTGTCCGAGCAGTACCCCACCGCGATCCGCGCCACCGCCTCCGGTGCCGCCTACTCGCTGTCCAAACTCAGCGCCGCCGCCCTGCCGTTCGCCCTGATCCCGGTCCTGGACGCGCACGGCGCGGGCGCCCTGTTCGCCGTCATCGCCGCCGCCATGGGCCTGCTCGCGGTCACCGTGCTGACCCTGGGCGAGCGCACCACCGGCGTGCCGGTCAAGTGAACCCACAAGACCTTCAGAGGAGTTGAGCATGGCCTACGTCATCGGCCTGCCCTGCGTCGACGTCAAGGACCGCTCCTGCATCGACGAGTGCCCCGTGGACTGCATCTACGAGGGCCGCCGCGCCCTGTACATCCATCCCGAGGAATGCGTGGACTGCGGCGCCTGCGAACCGGTGTGCCCGGTCGACGCGATCTACTTCGAGGACGACACGCCCGAGGAGTGGGGCGGCGACCACGCGGCCTCCAACGCCGCGTTCTTCGCCGGCCTCGGCTCGCCCGGCGGGGGCAGCTCGCTGGGCCCCCAGGACCACGACTCGCCGCTGGTGAACGCGGTGCCGCAGGGGGTGTCGGTCGGATGAGCGGCATCCTCGCCGGCAAGCGGATCCTGGTGACCGGCATGGTCACCGACGCCTCCATCGCCTTCCACACCGCGCGCATCGCCCAGGAGGAGGGCGCCGAGGTCCTCCTCACCGGCTTCGGCCGGCTCTCCCTGATCGAGCGGTTCGCGGGCAAGCTGCCGAAACCGGCCCCGGTGATCGAGCTGGACGTCACCGACCAGGACCACCTGGACTCCCTCGCCGACCGGATCGGCGAGCACACCGACACCCTCGACGGTGTCGTGCACTCCATCGCCTACGGCCCCCAGGGCGCCTTCTCCTTCCTCGACGGCACCTGGGACGACGTCTCCACCGCCGTGCACGTCTCGGCGTACTCCCTGAAATCGCTCACCACGGCCTGCCTGCCGTTCCTGGAGCGGCGCGGCGGCTCGGTCGTCGGCCTCACCTTCGACGCGGCCGTCGCCTGGCCGCACTACGACTGGATGGGCGTCGCCAAGGCCGCCCTGGAGTCCACCAGCCGCTACCTCGCCCGCGACCTCGGCGACCGCGGTATCCGCTGCAACCTGGTCGCCGCCGGCCCGCTGCGCTCGATGGCGGCCAAGTCCATCTCCGGCTTCGCCGACCTGGCCGACGTCTGGACCACCCACCGGGCACCGGCCGGCTGGGACCTCACCGACCCGGACCCGGCGGCCCGCGCGGTCGTCGCCCTGCTGTCGGACTTCTTCCCGCGCACCACCGGCGAGATCGTCCACGTGGACGGCGGGGTGCACATGACGGGCGCGTGACACCCACACGGAAAGGGGGCGGGAGTCGGACTCCCGCCCCCTTCGCGTGCGTCCGTCACTCGGTCGCGCCGCCCGGCAGGATCCGCCGGAAGCCGGTGTACGGCACCAGTGCCTCGGGCAGCACCACCGAACCGTCGTCCCGGACGCCCTGCTCCAGCAGGGCCGCCACGGTCCGGCCGATGGGCAGCGCCGAGCCGTTCAGGGTGGCCGCGGGACGCTTGCGCCCGTCGGCGCCCTTCACCCGGATGTCCGCGCGGCGGGCCTGGAAGGTGCCGCAGTCGGACACCGAGGAGATCTCCCGGTAGGCGTCACCGCCCGGCAGCCACACCTCGATGTCGTACGTCATCCGCGCCGAGAACCCCATGTCGCCCGCGGGCAGCAGCACGGTGCGGAAGGCGAGTTCGAGCCTGGTCAGGCACTCCTCGGCGTGCGAGACCATCAGCTCCAGCTGCTCCTGCGCCTCGTCCGGCGCGCAGATCCGCACCAGCTCCACCTTCTCGAACTGGTGCAGCCTGAGCACACCCCGGGTGTCGCGGCCGTACGCCCCGGCCTCCGCGCGGAAGCAGGGGGTGCGGGCGGTGAAGGCGTACGGCAGTGTGCGCGCGTCCAGGAGCTGTCCGGCCACCAGGTTGGTCAGCGGCACCTCCGCGGTCGGGATCAGGAACAGCTCCCGGTCGCCGACCTGCGTGCGGAACAGGTCCTCCTCGAACTTGGGGAGCTGCCCCGTGCCGGTCATCGTGTCCCGGCCGACCAGGAACGGCACCGACTGCTCGGTGTAGCCGTGCTCGCGGGTGTGCAGGTCGAGGAAGAAGTCGCCGAGGGCCCGCTCCAGCCGGGCGCCCGCGCCGTGCGCGACGCTGAACCGGGCGCCGGACAGCCGGGCGGCGGCGGGGGAGTCGAGGATGCCGAGGGCCTCGCCGATCTCCGCGTGGTGACGGGCGCCGGCCGCCGGCCGCGGGGCGGGACCCCCGCGCCGTATCTCCACCGCCTCCTTCTCCGAGTCACCGTCGGGGACCGAGTCCAGCGGCAGGTTGGGGATGCCGAGCAGTGCACTCGTCAGTTCGGCGGCCGCCGTCCGGGCGGCGCCCTCCGCCTGCTGCACCTCGGCGCGCAGCGCCCGCGCCGCCTCCTTCTCCGCCTCCGAGGGCGGCCCGGAGCGGCGCGCCTTGGAGACCCGGTTCAGCTCGGTACGCAGCCGGGTGACCTCCCCCTGCGTGGCCGAGCGGGCGCGCAGGGCGGCGGTCAGGGCGTCCAGGTCGAGGGTGTGGCGGCGGCGGGCGAGCCGCCGTACGGCCTCGGGGCCTGCCTCGATCAGCTCGTTGGCGTCATGCATGGCGGTCTCCTGACAGGGCGGCCGGTGCGGTGCGGGGTTCGGGAACGGCGGTGGCGGTGTGGCGGGCGCCGAGCTGCCGGTAGCGCGCCGGGTCGGCCGTGCGCAGCCGGGCCGCGTACGCCAGTCCGCCGAGCGCGACCAGCGGCAGCAGCCAGGGCAGTTCGGCGATCACCTTCGACGGGGAGCCGGTGAGCATGTCGAAGTTGCCGACCACCAGCCACACGGACGCGGCCAGCCCCAGGAAGCCCAGCAGGGGTGCGACGACCTCCCGCCACCAGCGGCCATGGCTCCCGGCGCCGCGCAGCCGCAGCCCCAGCACGGACAGCGCGGCCAGCGCCTGGAGGCCGACGATGCCCAGCGTGCCGAGGCCGAGCATGCTGGTGGTGAGATCGGCGTACGGGTCCAGCCCGGCGAGCGCGAACCCGGCGAGCACCACCGCGGTCAGCGCGCTCTGCGCGAGGCTCGCCCGGTGCGGGGAGCGGTACCGGGGGTGCTCGGCGGCCAGCCCGGCCGGCAGCAGCCCGTCCTCGCCGAGGACCTGGGCGTAGCGGTTGGCCGCGCTGTGCAGGGCCAGCGTCGCCGCGAACAGGCTGGTGCACAGCAGGATCTGCAGCCCGGTGCTGCCCACCGTGCCGAGGAAGTCGTCGCCGAGCACGAAGAACAGGTCACCCATCTGCTTGCCCGCCACCTCGCGCACCCGGTCGCCGCCGATCGCGCCGACCGCCAGCCAGCTGGTGAGGGCGTAGAACCCGGCGATCAGCACGACCGCCGCGTACGTGGCCCGGGGCACACTGCGCTTCGGGTCCCGCGCCTCCTTGCCGTACAGGGCGGCCGACTCGAAGCCGATGAACGACACGAACGCGAACATCAGCGAGACACCGACGCCGTGCCCGGCCGCCGTGTGCGGCGAGAAGGACTGGGTGGGCAGCGCGTGCAGCCCGTGCCGGACCAGGATCGCCACGTCCAGCGCGGCCAGCACCCCGATCTCACCGAGCATCAGAAGCGCCAGCACCCGCGCGCTCAGCGCGATCTCCCGGTAGCCGAGCACGGCCGTCAGCACCAGCCCGACGGCCGCGCACCACTCCCAGGACACCGTCAGCCCATGGGCCGCGAGCACCAGTTGCGTGAAATACCCGAGGGCACCGGCCAGTCCGACGGTCGCGCAGTTGTAGGACAGCAGCGCCACGTACCCGGCGGCGACGGCGGGCGGCCGCCCCAGCCCGTCGGCCACGGACGCGTAGAACCCGCCCGAGCCCCCGGTACGCCGCGCACTGACGGCATACCCCACCGAGAAACACAGCAGAGTCACCCCGGCGAACAGAAACGCGGCCGGCACCCCGGCCCCGTCCCCGAACGCGAAAGCGAGCGGCACCGTACCCACCATCGCCGACAACGGCGCGGCGGCGGCCACGATAAGAAACAGAATATGCCCGGTACCGAGCCGCCCAGCCGAGGGCGGAGAACCACTGGTGGACATACGAACTCCAGAAGAGGGGAGAGGGAACGGGGAGCAGCCGCCCACCGAACTTCTCAGCGGACGGCTGCTTGAGCGCCCCCAAAGGGGCGCGGGGAACTGCGCGATCAACCACGAACTACCCGCACCCGCGCAACAACCCGAACTACGCAGGTGCGATGGCGAGCGCAGTATTCTGACCGCCAAAACCCAGGGAGTTGCTCAACGCCAAATCAATCGGCATAGAAGTAACCCCTTGAGCCAACTTGATCTCCATCCGAGGATCAGGAATGACCAGGTTGGCCACAGGCGGCACCACCTCGTGCTCCACACTCAGCACAGCGAACGCGGCCTCGACCGCGCCCGCCGCGCCCAGCAGATGCCCGGTGACCCCCTTCGTGGACGTCACCAACGGATCCCCCCGCAGCGTCCGCTGAATCATCCGCGCCTCGGACAGATCGTTCAGCGGCGTCGACGTACCGTGCGCGTTGACGTGCTGGACGTCATCGGGATCGGCGCCCGCGTCGGCGAGCGCCGCCCGCACGGCCGCCTCGATGCCCGCCCCGTCGGGATGCGGCGACGTCATGTGGTGCGCGTCGGCCGTCGCGCCGTACCCGACGATGCGCCCGTGCACATGCGCACCCCGGGCCCGCGCGTCGGAGACCCGCTCCATCACGAGGATCCCGGCGCCTTCCCCGGCGACGAACCCGTCCCGGTCGGCGTCGAACGGGCGGGACGCGGACGCCGGATCGTCGTGCCGTTTCGACAGCGCGCCCATCTGGGCGAAGCCGGCCATGACCAGTGGGGTGATCATGGCCTCGCTGCCGCCCGCGAGCACGACGTCGCAGCGGCCGAGGGCCAGCAGGTCCCGGGCGGTGCCGATGGCGGTCGCCCCCGAGGCGCAGGCGGTGGCCACCACCAGGTTGGGTCCGGTCGCCCCGAACTCGATGGCCGTCTGTCCGGCCAGCATGTTCGGCAGTTGCATGGGCAGCAGCAGCGGCGACACCTGGCCGGCGCCCCGGTCGCGGAGCACATGGTGCTGCTCCTCGACCGTGCCCGGCCCGCCGTCGGCGCAGCCCAGCACCACACCCACCCGCGCACCGTCCCAGGTCTGCGGGTCGAGGCCCGCGTCGGCCACCGCCTCGTGCGCGGCGACCAGCGCGAACTGCACGAACCGGTCCAGGCGGTGCGCCCTGCGCGCACTCAGCAGCGACTCGGGATCGAAGCCGGGAACCCGGCAGGAGATCTGTACCGTGTTGTCCGCCAGCACCGGATCGAGGGCGGCGGCCGGCCTGCCGTCGCAGACCGCCGCCCAGCTCGGTCCGACCCCGATCCCGCCGGGGGTGACGAGACCGAGCCCGGTGACGGCGATGTCCATGCCGGCCATCAGACCTTCGCGCTCCGCTCCTCCATGAGCCGGACCATGTCGGCCACGGTCTCGGCCTCCAGGAGGTCGTCGTCGCTGATGTCCAGGTCCAGCTCGGACTTCAGCAGCAGCGACAGCTCCACGACGGCGAGCGAGTCCAGCTCGATGTCCTCGCGGGTGGCGTCCGGGGTGATGGACTCGGGCGACACCTTGAGTTTGTTGGACAGGATTTCCTTGAGCTGCTCCAGCATGTCGGTTCCTTTCGAAGATGTACGCGCCCCGCGTACCGCTGAATCGATATGAGTGGCTGATGGCGCATCGGGACCGGTCAGGTGATCTGCAGCTCCGGCCAGACGAGGGTGGCGGCGCCCCAGGACAGGCCTCCGCCGAACGCGGTGAGCAGCACCCGGTGGCCGGCGGCGAGCCGCCCTTCGCCGGTGGCTTCGGCGAGCAGCAGCGGAATGGAGGCGGCGCCGGTGTTGCCGACCCGGTCGATGTTGCTCAGGCGGCGCTCGGCGGGGATGCCGAGCCGGTCCGAGACGGCGTCCAGGATGCGGGCGTTGGCCTGGTGGGCGGCGAACCGGTCGACGTCGTCGAGACGCCAGCCGGCCCGCTCGGCGGCCTCCGCGGACGCGGCGGTCATGCGTTCCACCGCGTGCCGGTAGGTCTCCCGGCCGACCATCTGGAAGTACCGCTCCTCCGGGTCGACGGGCCGATCCGCGGACCGCTGCCGGGAGCCGCCCGCCGGCACCTCGATGAGGTGGCTCAGTTCGCCGTCGCTGCCGAGCACCAGCGGGCCGATCGCGCCGGGCTCGCCGGCCGAGCCGGCGCGCAGCACGACCGCGCCCGCGCCGTCCGCGAAGATCACCGCGGTGGTGCGGTCCTCCGGGTTGATGATCGTGGTGAAGGCGTCGGCGGCGATCAACAGCACGTCGTCCGCGATCCCCGCCGCGATCAGTCCGGCGGCCGAGGCCAGGCCGTACAGGAACCCTGAGCAGACGGCCGCCACGTCGAAGGCGGGCACCTGCCCGAGCCCCAGCCGGGCCGCGACCTGCGGTGCGGTCGCAGGGCAGGGCTGGTCCGGGGTGGTGGTGGCGAGCACCACCGCGCCGACCTGCTCGGTGCCCGCCGACTTCAGCGCCCTGAGGCCCGCCTCGACGGCGAGGTCGCCGGTGGATGTGCCGGGCGTGATGTAGCACCGCTCGGCGATCCCGGTCCGCGACCGGATCCAGGCGTCGGAGGTGTCGAGCCGCCGGGACAGGTCGTCGTTGGTCACCACGTTCGGCGGGACGTACGACCCGACGCCGGTGACCACCGCGGCCCGCCCGCCGCTCATGCGCCGGCCTCCGAGGCCAGGACCTCCACGGGGAGGCCCATGTAGGCCATGCGGACCTCGGCCATCTCGTCGGTCCACCGCTCGGCCATGTCGTAGCGCTGCTCGGCGGTGGTGTCGAGCATCCGCACGCCCGGCCAGATCTCGTAGTCCCCGATCCTGTCCGCGTGTTCGGCCATGCCCTGCTGGAACAGCTCCTCGCGGTGGATGACGAACTCCCGGTCCGGGATCTCGTCCCACAGCTTCACGCCGGAGCGCAGGATCTGAAGCAGCCGCGGCTTGTACTCAGGGTGCTTGATCACGTGGTCGCGCAGGATGGTGCTGGCCACGGTGAGGTGGCGGATCTCGTCGATGGCGGTGCCGCGGGAGATCTCACCGGTCGCCGCGGAGAGCGGGGTCCACTTGCGCTCGCTCAGTTCGGCGGCCGGGGCGAGCACGCCCTCGATGATGATGGCGAACACGGCTACCCCGCCGGGGAAGTCGGCCTGGTCGCGGACGATGTCCAGGGTGAAGTCCACCACCGGGTCCAGGACCCGCTCGCGGTAGTCCCGGGCCATCTCCTCGATGCCCTTGAGCAGCGTGTCCGAGGGGATGCCCAGGTCCACCAGGTGCTGCCGGAAGACCCGGGCGTGCCGGGCCTCGTCGATCAGCTGGGTGGCGTAGAACTCCATCTCGGGGATGCCGGGCGCGATCGACACGTAGTGGCCGAGCAGCCGGGTGGCCAGCTCCTCCGCCAGCGCCCGGAAGCCGAACTCCAGCACCAGGGCCTCGCGCAGCGGGCCGGGGGCCTTCAGGAAGTCCGGGGTGAGCGCGTTCTCGTGGTGGCCGGTCACCCCGCGGTCGCGCAGGGTGCCCTGGGCGACCGAGGTGATCCAGTAGGCGAGGTCGCACTCCTCGGGGCCGAGGGTGAGTTCCTTCGCGCCGTCCAGCAGACCGGGTGCCTTGTCCCAGTCCGCCTCGGGTGCCACGGGTGCGGTCATGATGCGACGGCCTCCTTAGCCGGACGCAGGGAGCCGGCGTACAGCCCGCCGGCGTAACTGAACAGCGGCAGCCCCGGGTCCGCCGTGGCGCGTACGACGTGACCGAGCAGCAGTTCGCTGTCGCCCGCCGCCTGCGCGGACTGGAAGCGGCAGACGTAGTGGGCGAGCGCGCCCGCGATGAGCGGGGCGTGCGCGTACCGGTCCGCCGTCCAGGCGAGGCCCGCGAACGCCGCGTCCCCGTCGGGCCGGGAGCTGTCGGCGAAGTGCCGTGCCACGTCGGCCTGTTCGGCGCCGAGCACGTTGATCGCGAAGCGGCCCTCGGCGGCGGCCAGCCGGGCGAACGACGAGCCGGCCCGCAGCACCACCCCGACCAGCAGCGGCTCGCGCGAGACCAGGGTGACGGTGCTCGCGGTGGTGCCGTGCATCCGCTCCTCGGGGCCCGTGGTCAGCACCGACACCGGGGACGCCAGGTGGTACAGCGCCCGCCGCCGCTCGGCCGGGTCCTGCCGCACGGGACGCCGTACGCCGGTCGCCGTGGTCATCGCACGGCCTCCGTCTCCCGCACCGGCTGCGGTACGGCCGTACGCGCCGGGACGTGCCCGACCGGCACCGGCTCCGTCGCGTGCCCGACCGGCTTGGGGTGCGGCAGGCCCAGGTCGTCCAGCAGCCGCAGGTAGCCCTCCTGACGCACCGGCTCGAAGGGCAGCGCGAACGACTTCATGAAGTTGCCGAACAGGCCCCGGTCGCCGAACAGGTGGAACGGCAGCACCAGCAGCGCCCACTCCGGCCTGACCAGCCAGCACCACAGCGCGGCGACCGCGCCCTGCGTGATCAGGCTGTGCATGACGTTGTAGAGGACGTAGTACGCCTTGGGGATCGGCCGGCCGCCGCTCCTGCGGAACGCGATCGCGCCCGGGATGTAGCCGATCAGGTCGATGTACAGGAACAGTCCGAGCGCGGGCAGCCAGCGGATGTCGCCGAAGTGGTAGACGATCAGTCCGGTGGTGACGGCGAGGCCCACCAGGTACTCGGCGCGGTGCAGCGAGTAGGTGCGGGGTGTCTCGAACGGGTTCGCCTGGTCCATGGGTCAGCTCCTCGCCCCGGTCCTAGGCGCCGACCGCGGCGGGCCGGCCCAGTTCGATGCCGCCGTGGACGCGCACCGCCGGGTACAGGCCGGTCAGCGCCCAGGCGACGGTCTCCTTGATGACCCGCTCGGCGATCGGGTCGAGGATGCCCTCCAGGCTCGGGATGCCGAAGTCGAAGTCGGCGTCGAAGCGGACGGCCACGTCGGCGCCGTCCTGCCGGATCGACCAGGTCCCCTCGAAGGAGTCGAAGTCGCCGTCGGACTGCTCGAAGCGGATCTCGCCCGCCTCCGGGTCCACCGTGTCGTCCTCGGTCCAGCGCAGCAGACCGCTGCGGAAGTGCAGCTCCCAGCTGGAGGAGGCCTTCGGGTCGGGGTAGGAGGCGTGCACGGTGGTCGCGTTGACGTGGGGCGCCAGCTCCGGGTAGCGCTCCCAGCGCCGTACGGCGTGCAGGACCGTTTCCGCCTGCTCCGCGGGTATCAGGGCATCGAGTTCGACGTGCCGCACGATCAGTTACCGCCTTCCGGCATTGTGGCCGCACCCTTGATCAGGTCGCGGGTGGCCAGGTCGAAGGAGTTGACGAGGAAGTCCACGTCGGTGTCGGTCAGCACGGCGGGCGGCGTGAACCGCACCACCGAGCTGCCGTTCATGGAGTGGTTGGCGACCACGCCGTGGTTGAACAGCTCGATCAGCAGCTCGCCGGCGAGGCCCGCCTCGACCAGCTCCACCCCGATGAGCAGGCCCCGGCCGCGCACCTCCACGACCAGCTCGGGGATGTTGCGGTGGGCGACCTCCGCGATCCGCGGCAGCAGCCGCGCACCGAGGTCCATCGCCCGGGTGACCAGGCGTTCCTCCTTGACGGCCCGCACCGCGCCCTGCACCGCGGCCATCAGCACCGGCTGCCCGGAGAACGTGGCGGTGTGGACGTAGGGGTCCTTGTCGAAGGGGCGGAACGCCTTGCGGGTGGCGACGGCCGCCGACACCGGCATCACCCCGCCGCCGAGCGCCTTCCCGGCGAGCAGGACGTCCGGTACGACGCCTTCCACGTCGGCGCCCCACCACTCGCCGAGCCGGCCGAACCCGGACTGCACCTCGTCGAGGATCAGGAACCCGTCGTACTCGCGGACCAGTTCCTCGACCCGCTTCAGATAGCCCTTGGGCGGGATGATCACACCGCCCTCGCCCTGCACCGGCTCCAGGATCACGCAGACCTCGCCGGGGTGGGCCCGCAGCTCGGCCTCCAGGGCATCCGCGTCACCGAACGGCAGATGCAGGAAGTCCGGGACGAGCGGCCGGAACGGCGCCTGGTACACGTCCTTCGCGGTCGCCGACAGCGCCCCCAGCGTCTTGCCGTGGTAGCCGCCGCGCATCGAGACCGTCCGCTTGTACCCGTTGGCGCGGGCCAGCTTCAGTCCCGTCTCCACCGCCTCCGCACCCGACAGTGCGAAGTGCACCCGGTCGAGCCCGGCCGGCAGCACCGACACCAGCGCCTCCGCCGCCCGCGCCACCGTCGGCTCCAGCAGGATCCGGGTCGCCGTGGGGTGGGTGCGCAGCTGGCGCTCCACCTCCTCCATCACGATCGGGTGCCGGGCGCCCATGATGAACACCCCGTAACCACCCGCGTTCAGGAACCGCTCACCATCACTCGTGGTGAGCCAGGCGCCCTCCGACGCCGTCTCCATATGACTGCCGAACAACTCGGCGAGCGTGGCCCGGCCCTTGCTCAGATGGGCCCGGTACAACCCGAGAATCTCCGCCTCACTATCGGCGCCAAGCGCCGCCGGGGCATCCTGAATGACGGTCACGTGTAGCTCACTCCAAGAAGGTGGATGATGAAGACTCCGGCGCGTGCAGCGCCCCGAAAGGGGCGCGGGGCCGTGTCGATTTGCGGCTGCCGCCGCGTGGGCGCGACAAGCCACAACGGGCCCGCAGCCGCCCGACAGCCCCGTCGGCACGGCGCTAGGCGAGAACCAACGGCCCCCCGCCGAAATAAGTCAGCAAAGGCTCAGCCGCGGCAATCCGAGAAGGCGGATGAAAGGCCAGCGCACGCACAGCCGCAGCGACCTGCGTACTCGCACTGCTCTGAATGAAGTCCAGCCCGCCCAGCAACTCCAGCGACCGGGCCACGATGTCCGGCAGCGCGTTCTGCACCGCATAACGCGCGACCAGCACCCGCGCCACCGACGCCTCGTCGCCCGGCTCCGGCCCCGTCCCGCGGGCCACGCCCTCCAGCAGGGCCAGCGCGGCCTCCATGTCGACGGCGAGCGCGGCCCGCTCCTCCGCGCTGCCCCGCTGGCGCTCCAGCACGTGCTCCACGAGCGCGGCGGCCCCGCCGGCGTACCCGGCGGAGATCAGCATCTCGAACCAGACGAACCCGGCCGACTGCAGATCGTCCAGGCGGGTGGGGTCGTCCGCGCCGGCCCGCACGACCATCTCGGCCGGCACGAACACGTCCTCCAGGCGGACCTCGTCGCTCTCCGCGCCGGCCAGCAGGTCGTTGCCCCAGAACGGGTGCACGGTCAGGCCGGGCGCGTCGGAGGGGACCAGGGCGAGCGCCAGTTCCGGCTCGCCGCCGTCCTCGCCGTGGATCGCGATGGACGCGGTCAGCAGGCTCATCGAACGGGACAGGCTGCACGGCTTCTTCGCGCCGGACAGCAGGAACCCGCCCTCGACCGGGCGCGCGGTCACGGCCGGCTTCAGCACGTTCTGCGCGGTACGGCCCTCCGCCCAGCCGGACGCCATCACCATCTGCTCCGGCACGATCCGGTGCAGCAGGGCGGTCTGCCCGCCGGTGAGCCGGCCCGACTTGACCGCCAGCGAGTACAGCATGGCGGCGGTGAAGTGGTGCATGGACACGGCGGCGACCAGCGACGGTGACACCGCGCCGAGCGCCAGCTGCACGTGCAGCGCCTCCAGCGGGGCGGCGCCGTGGCCGCCGTAGACCTCGGGTATCAGCAGGCCCACCCCGCCGTGGATGCGGAACAGGTCGATCACCGGGCTGCCGGGCCGCTCCCGCTGGACGTACGGGATCTGGTCCAGCTCCTTGAGGAGTCCGGGATGGAACCGCTCGCAGACGGTCCGGGCAGCATCGAGGGAACGCACGGGAAACCTCCGGAAGACTTCGAGAGCGGGGTTCAGGCGCCGAACACGGCGTCGTACGGGCTCACGTCGCGGGCGATGCTGACTCCCTGCACGTGGGACGTCTTGAGCATCGGGTAGTTGGCCTCGCCGAAGGCGCCGCCGGTGCGGCCGGTGCCGCCGTGGCTCGGCAGGTACGGCAGGAAGCCGATGTGGGAGTCGTTGACCTTCAGCAGGCCGCCGTTGACCGTGCGCCGCACGAAGGTCTCGATGACGTGGTCGGAGCGCGACCACAGCGAGTTGCGCAGCCCGTAGTCGTTGCTGTTGACGAACTGCAGGAACGCCTCCAGCAGGGCGTCGTCGTTGTCGCGTTCGGCGACCACGATCGGGACCAGCGGGAAGAACGTCTCCTCGCGGACCACGTCGTACGTGCGCGCCCGGTCGAGACCGTCGACGCGGACCACCGTCGGCTGCAGGAACACACCCGTCTCCGACACGGTGCCGTCCAGCTCGGTGCGGTTGCCGCCGGTGACCAGCTCGGCGCCGTTGTCCAGGGCCTGCCGCAGCAGCCGGAAGAACCGCTCGCTGCGCCGGACCGGCGACAGCAGCACGTCCTCCTCCTCGGGCAGGCCCGGCCGGATGCCCTTGACCTGCTCGCGGACCTCCGCGATCAGCGCCTCGGCGATCTCGGGGTGAACGAGGACGTAGTTGGGCACCATGCAGATCTGCCCGGAGCCGTAGAACGCCTCCGTGATGGCCTCGGCCGCCCACTTCACGTCGGCGTCCTTCCACACCACGATGCCGTCGTTGCCGGCCAGTTCGAGGATCGGCTTCTTGCCGTGGGAGACGCAACTCTGCTCGAAGCGCAGGCCCTCCTGGCTGCCGCCGATGTAGAAGATGTCGTTGATCAGCGGGTCCGCGATCCAGCGGTCCATCGTCTGCTTCGGGTTGGAGCACACCGCGTTCAGCACGCCGGCCGGCGCGTCGGCCTCTTCCAGCAGCGGCGCGACGATCTCCCGCAGCAGCCACATCGTGGACAGCGCGATGGAGCGCGGCGCCCGCACCACCACCGCGTTGCCGGCCATCAGCGCCAGCACGCACAGCGCGGCCGACGGCAGCGGGGCGTTCTGCGGCGGGTTGAACGCGACGACCCCGTCCGGCTGGCGGTGCAGGATCAGCTTGCGGCCGTTGTACTCCTTCTCCACCCGCATCTGCTTCAGGTACCAGCGCAGCGACCCGGGGGCGTAGATCTGCAGCAGGCAGCTCAGTTCCCAGCGGGCCAGCTTCACCGGGTGCGACTCGGCGACCAGCATCCGCAGGAACTCGTCCTGGTGCTTGATCAGTTCCTCGCGGAACCGGGTGCCCAGCCGCATCCGCCGCTCCAGCGGTACGGCCGCCCAGTCCGGGGCCGCCGCTGCGGCCGCCTGCGAGGCCAGGTCGATGGCGGAGTCGTCCGCGATCGCGCAGCGCCCGACCACGTACGGGTGCCGGGCCGCCTCGGACTCCGGGTCCTGTTCGAGGGTGCGCTTCAGGCTGACGCTCGTGAAAACGTCTTCCAGCAGGGAACGCCCGCTGACGGTGTACACCCACCCGTCACCGGCGACGTCCTTGCCCGCGATGTAGAGGTCGTAGCTCTTGAATCCGGAAGGTGCCTCGGCACTCTCCTCCTGCGCTGCTTCGCGAAGCATCTTCAGCCTTTCCGATATGGCGAGTGGATTTCTTGAAGCAATGCGAGCCTGACAGCGGAATCTGACCCCGCGCTGACACCGGACTGATTCAGCCAACGGGCCGGTCAGGAGCCGTCAGCGGGGCGTCAGCCGGCGCTGCTTGCATGAGGCGCATGCCACCTGTCGACAGCACGATCCAGCGGTTGCGCGAGCTGCCGCGCCCCGAACTCGCCGAAGAGATCGAGACAATCGCCCTGGAGAAATTCCGGGCCGTGCTCCTCATGGACGAGTCCGAGGATCTCCCCCTCGACGTCAGCTATTTCGATCTCGGCCTCACCTCGCTGCGGCTGACCGAGATACGGCAGAGCCTGGAGCAGCTCCTGGACCTGTCGATCAACGTCAGCGTGCTCTTCAACGAGCCGACGATCGGTCACCTCGTGGACCACCTGACGCAGGCCATCACCGACCAGAGCCAGAACGCCTAGAAGGAGTCGCTCCATGCCGCGCACGGAATCAGAGCAGGCGCCCGAGCCGGTCGCGATCGTCGGAATCGGTCTGCGGTTCCCCGGCGGCAGCGGCTCACCCGACGAGTTCGACACCTTCCTCAAGGAGGGCCGCAGCGGCATCAGCCCGCTGCCCACGGACCGCTGGGACGTCGAGGCGTTCACCCCCGACGGAGACGACGACAAGGGCAAGATCCGCGCCTCCGCCGGCGGATTCCTCGACCGCATCGACCTGTTCGACGCCGGCTTCTTCAACATCTCCCCGAAGGAAGCCCGCTACATGGACCCCCAGCAGCGGCTGCTGCTGGAGACCGCCTGGCAGGCCCTGGAGCACGCCGGCATCGACCCGGCGCCGCTGCGCCGCGGCAACGGCGGCGTCTACATCGGCGCCAGCTCCATCGACTACGCCCTCGAACTGGACGCGCTGCCCTACGAGGAACTCGACGGCCACCTGGCGTCCGGCATCACCATGTTCCCGCTGTCCGGCCGGCTCTCCTACTTCCTCGGCTGGCGCGGGCCCAGCATGAGCGTCGACACCGCCTGCTCCTCCTCGCTGGTCGCCCTGCACCTGGCCGTGCAGGCCCTGCGCGCCGGCGAGAGCGACATCGCGCTGTGCGGCGGCGTCAACGCCCTGCACCACCCGCGCATCCCGGTGATGTTCTCCAACGCCCAGATGCTCGCCCCCGACGGCCACTGCAAGACGTTCGACGAGGCCGCCGACGGCTACGCGCGCGCCGAGGGCTGCGGCATCGTCGTTCTCAAGCGCCTCTCCGACGCCGAACGCGACGGCGACCGGATCCTCGCCCTCGTGCGCGGCACCGCCGTCGGCCAGGACGGCGACAGCGCCGGCCTCACGGTGCCCAACGGGCCCGCGCAGGAGAAGGTCATCCGCAGCGCGCTCGCCGCCGCCCACCTGGCGCCCGAGGACATCAGCTACGTCGAGGCGCACGGCACCGGCACCCCGCTCGGCGACCCCATCGAATTCGGCGCCATCGGGGACGTGTTCATCGACTCCCACACCAAGGACCGCCCGGTGCTGGTCGGTTCGGTGAAGACGAACCTCGGCCACATGGAGCCCGCCTCCGGCATCGTCGGCGTCATCAAGACCGTGCTCCAGCTGCGCTCCGGCACGATCTACCCGCACGTCAACCTCAACACCCCCTCCGGGCGCATCCCCTGGGACCTGTACCCGGTGCGGGTGCCGACCGCCTGCGAGCCGTGGGACGCCGAGGTCCGCCGTGCCGTCGTCAACAGCTTCGGGTTCGCCGGGACCATCGGCGCGGTGGTGCTGGAGCAGGCGCCCACCCGGGACCAGGGGACGCGGCAGCCGGAGGAGTCGGGCGCCGCCCCCCTGTTCACCCTGTCCGCCAAGAACGCCGCCGCCCTGCGCGAACTCGCCGACGATTACCGGTCGTTGCTGGACGAGCGCCCCGACGTGTCCGTGCCCGCGCTCTGCCACAGTGCCAACACCACCCGCGGCCACCACCCCTACCGGATCGCCGCCCCCGTCGCCGACCGCGCCGCGCTCACCAAGCTCCTCGACCGCGCCGCCGAGGCCGAGCACGAGGGCCCCACCGGCATCCGCAAGACCGCCTTCATGTTCACCGGCCAGGGCTCCCAGTACGCCGGCATGGGCGCCGCCCTCTACGCGGCCCTCCCCGTCTTCCGCGAGCACGTCGACGCGTGCGACCGCCTGTTCGCCCCCCACCTCGGCCGCTCCGTGCGCGAGCTGCTCCTCGGCACTGCCGCCGCCCCCGAGGCGATCGACCGCACCGAGTACACCCAGCCCGCCCTGTTCACCCTGGAGTACGCCCTCGCCCAGCAGTGGCTGGCCTGGGGCGCCAAGCCCAACGTGCTCATCGGGCACAGCATCGGCGAGGTCGTCGCCGCCGCCGTGGCCGGCCTGTTCAGCCTGCCCGACGCGGTCACCCTCGTCGCCGCCCGCGCCCGGCTGATGCAGGCCGTCAGCACCGAGGGCGGGATGGCCGCCGTCGCCGCGCCCGTCGAGGACGTCGAACCCCTGCTCGCCGGTCACGACGACCTCGCCCTCGCCGGGATCAACGCCCCCGACCAGACCGTGATCTCCGGCGCCACCGCCGCGCTGGAGGAGGTCCTCGCCGTCCTCGACGGGCGGGGCGTCCGCGTCGACCGGCTCAAGGTCTCCCACGCCTTCCACTCGCCCCTGATGGCCGAGGTCTACGACGACTTCCGCGCCGCCCTGGACGGCATCACCTTCCACGAGCCGAAGATCAGCCTGATCTCCAACGTCACCGGGCGCCTCGCCCGGTTCCGCGAGATCGGCACCCCCGACTACTGGGTGCGGCACATCGGTGAACCCGTCCGCTTCCTCGACGGCATCCGAGCCGTCGCCAAGCGCGGCCGGCACGCCCTCATCGAGATCGGCCCCCAGGCCGGACTCACCGCCCTCGCCCGCCGGGGCGTCACCGTCGAGGACCACGTGTGGCTGGCCAGCCTGCGCCGCCGCGACACCACGACGGCCACCACCCTCACCGCGCTCGCCGACTACTACGCGGCCGGACTGCCCGTCTCCTGGGACGGCTACCACGCCGGACAGCCGGTGCCCGCCCGCGTCGACCTGCCGACGTACGCCTTCCAGCGCAAGCGCTACTGGCTGCCCGCCGTCACCCCCCGCCGCTCCACCGCGAACGGCACCGCGCGGCACCTGCTGCTCGGCGTGGAGGAGCGGTTCGCCAGCGGCGTACGGGAGTTCAACGCCGAGTTCACCACCGAGGAACTCGGCGCCCTCGCCGACCTCACCGACGGCGGCCGCACCACCCTCCCGGCCGGCGCCTACGTCGACCTGCTGCTCGCCGCGCAGGACGCCGTGCAGGGCCACGCCCGCAACGCCGTCCGCGACCTCAGGCTCCTCGCCCCTCTCGACCTGGCTCCCGAGACCACGACCGCGCTGACCACCCGCTGGCGGCCGCGCCGCGCGGGCGGCGCCGACGTCGAGGTGTTCACCGTCGTCGGCGGGGAGGAGAACCTGCACGCCACCGCCGTCGTCGCCGCCGACCCCGAACCCCTCGTCCCCGTCAGCGAGCTGGCCGAACTGGACGCCACGCTCGCCCCGGCCGGACAGCAGATCGACGACGAGGACATCTACACCGACCTCGCCTCCGTCGGCCGCGCCCACGGCCCCCGGATGCGCCTCCTGCTCCACGCCGCCCGCCACGCCGACGCAGCGCCGCAGCAGGCAACGTCCGCCCCGTCACGACGCCCGGCACGCTCCCCCAGCCTTCGGCCGGGGGTGCCCCCACTCGCCGCACCGGCCGTAACCCCAAGTACGTCCAGTACGAGGGCTTCCGGCCGGCACGCCGAGAGCACGCACCGGACGCCGCTCCTTGAAGGGCAAACGCTGCCTGCCGCGGCGCTGGTCACCGGTGAACTCTCCGGCCGTGACGCCACCGCCGTCGAGCACGTGCCGGCCGAGCTGCTGGAGGCCGCCGTGCAGGCGCTGGTCGTCCTCGACCCCGAGGGCCCGGTGTTCGTACCGCGCGAGATCGCCGCCGTACGGCACTTCCGCAAGCCGCGCGGCGAGAACCTCCGCGTGCTCGCCCGGGTCCGCGGCGACCTGGACGCCCGCCTCGCCGACGTGCTCCTGCTGGAGAACGGCGACCCCGTCGCCGAGCTGCTCGGCGTGCGCATGGCCCGGCCCGAGGGCCGCACCGGCCGCCGCCAGTTCCTGCACCGCCCCGAATGGGTGCGCCGCGCCCTCCCGGCGAAGGACGCCGCGCCGGCCCGGCACGTCGTCCTCCTCGACCCGGCCGCCGTCCGCGCCGCCGAACTCGCCGGCGAACCCGGCCTGAAGGTCACCTGGCTGCCCGACCTCACCGACCTCAAGTCCGCCCTGGAGGACCCCACCGTCACCGACGTGTGCCGCGTCTGGCGGCAGCATCCCGAACCGATGTCCGCCGACCGGCTGCGCGCCGAGTGCGAGGACAACTACCGCGAACTCCTCGCCCTGACAGCCGCGTTGGACGCCCTGGACAGTGCCCGGCCGCCCCGGCTCTGGCTGGTCACCGAGGGCGCCCAGTGGCTCCCCGGCGACCCGGCCGGCGACGGCGGCCACCTCGCCGCCGCCACCCTGTGGGGCTTCGGCCGCGTCCTGCTCACCGAGTACCCGCAGCTGCGGGCCACCCTCGTCGACCTCGCCCCCGGCAGCGGGCTCGCGCCCCTCGCCGAGGAATGGCGCACCGAACCGGCCGGCGAGTACCAGGTCGCCCACCGGCCCGGCCGCCGCTACGTGCGCCGGCTGCTCGCCGGTGACGCCCCCCTCACCTGGACCGGAGGTTTCGAGCTGCGTGCCGCCGACTCCGGCGACCTCTCCGACCTCGCCCTCGCCCCGGCCGCTGGACGCGCACCGGGGACGGACGAGGTCCAGGTCCGCGTGCACACCGTCGGCCTCACCGCCGAGGACGCCCGCACCGCCCTCGACACCGGCCGCGCCGAACGCGCCGAGGAGGACGGCGCCGAGGAGGAACCGCCGCCGCTGCTCGGCCAGTCCGCCCGCGGCACCGTCCTCGCCGCCGCCGACGGCACCGGATTCGCGCCCGGCGACGAGGTCCTCGTCCGCCACGACGGCACGTTCCGCTCCACGCTCACCGTGCCCGCCGTCGCCGTCGTCCACGCCACCGGTTCCGACGACACGGCCCCGCACTTCCGGCTCGACGAGACCGGCGAAGCGCTGCGCACCGCCCTCTCCGACCCCGCCGGACGCGCCTGGGTGACCCTGCCCGAGGACCCGGCCGAGGAACGGACCCCCGAGGACGACGGCCCGGTGGGCCTGCGCGCCGACCGCACCTACCTGGTCACCGGCGGCCTCGGCGGCCTCGGCCTGGTCACCGCCCGCAAGCTGGTCGCCCTCGGCGCCCGCCACCTCACCCTGGTCAGCCGCAGCGGCCGGCCCACCGAGGAGGCCGCACCGGTCCTCGCCGACCTCGCCGCCGACGCCGAGATCGCCGTCGTACGCGCCGACGTCTCCCGCGCGGAGGACGTCCGGCGCCTGGTGCGGCAGCTCGCGGACGGACCGTACCCGGTCGGCGGGATCGTGCACGCCGCCGGCTCCTACGACAAGAAACTGATCTCCGAACTGACGTGGGAGTCCGTGGACGCCCAGCTCGCCGCGAAGGCCTACGGCGGCTGGCTCCTGCACGAGGCCGCCGAGGAGGGCTTCCCCGAGCTGGACTTCTTCGTCACCTACTCCTCCATCGCCTCCGTCCTCGGCGGCGCCACCCAGGGCCACTACGCCGCCGCCAGCGCCGGACTCGACGCCCTCGCCGAGTGGCGCGGCCGGCGCGGGGTGCCCGGCCTCTCGGTCAACTGGGGCGCCTGGGCCCGGGTCGGCATGTCCGCCCGGCTGGAGGAGCACCTCAGCCAGGAGATCGAACGCAGCGGCGTCCGCTTCTTCTCCCCGACCCGCGCCCTGGACACCCTGGCCCGGCTGTGGGGCAGGCCCCGCACCCAGCGGATCGTCGGCGAGTTCGACTGGGACCGCTACGTGTCCGGCAGCGTCACCGGCGACCTGTTCTACGACCGGCTCGCCCGGCAGACCCCCGACGACGACGGCACCGGCCTGGACCTCACGGCGCTGGCCGCGCTGCCCGACGCCGAGCGCCTCGCCGCCGTCACCGCGGTCGTCGGCGAACGGGTCGCCGCCGTCCTGCACCTGGAGGAGGGCGACGAGCTGGACCAGAACACCGAGTTCGTCTCGCTGGGCCTGGACTCCCTGATGGCCCAGCAGGTCAGGTCCGGTCTGGAGCAGGCCTTCCGGCTGCCCCTGCCGGCCTCCCTCACCCTCGACCACCCCACGGTCCGCGCACTGGCCCAGTTCGTCGACGGCCGGCTCGCCCCGGCACCGGCGGCGTGACAGCCCCAAGGGACGGGAGAACCCCGATGAACGGCATACCGAGGGAGCGCTGGACGCTCCACCACACCGCCCGGGCCCACGCCGGAAGCCGCCCGGACCACCCCGCGATCGTCTGCGACGGCCGCGTCACCACCTACGACAAGCTGCACCGCGACAGCAACCGCGCCGCCCACGCCCTGCACACCAGCGGCGTCCGGCGCGGCGACCGGATCGCCTACCTGGGCCGCGAGTCCGAGCACTACTACCTGGTGATGATCGCCTGCGCCAAGGCCGGCGCGGTCCTCGTCCCGGTCAACTGGCGGCTGACCCCGCACGAGGTCGACCACATCCTGCGCGACTCCGGGGCGACCCTGATCTTCGTCGACGACGAGTTCTGGGACACCGTCGCCACCGTCCGCCACCAACTGCGCGGACTGCGCAAGGTGATCAGGGTCGACGGCACCGACGCCGACGGCGAACCCGCCCGCGGCGCCGGCCTGCCCGCCTGGGCCGCCGACCAGCCCGACACCGACCTCGCGCCCGGCACCGGCCCCGACGACGCGGTCATCCAGATCTACACCAGCGGCACCACCGGCCTGCCCAAGGGCGCGGTCCTCGCCCACCGCAGCTTCTTCACCCTGCCGCACGCCGGCCGCGTGCACGGCGTCGACTGGATCGACTGGCTCCCCGACGACGTCAGCCTGATCTCCCTGCCCGGCTTCGGCGTCGCCGGCATCGGCTGGTTCCTGCACACCTTCAACGCCGGCGGCACCAACGTGATCATGCCGCAGTTCGACCCGCAGGAGGCCGTCCGCCTCATCCACGTCCACGGGGTGACCACCACCTTCGCCGCGCCGGCCATGCTGCAGGCGATGGCGGCCGAACGCGGCGCCACCCCCGAGGCGTTCGCCTCCCTGCGCAAGATCGCGTACGGCGCCGCCCCCATGTCCGAGACGCTGCTCAAACAGTGCCTGGAGACCTACGGCTGCGAGTTCGCTCAGATCTACGCCAGCACCGAGACCGGCAGCGTCGCGGTCTGCCTGCCGCCCGAGGACCACCACCCCGGCAGCGACAAGCTCACCTCGGTGGGCCGTGCGTGCCCCGGAAACGAGATCAAGGTCGTCGATCCCGCCGGCGAGACACTCCCGCCCGGCGCCATCGGCCAGATCTGCGTCCGCGCCCCGTCCCGGATGCTCGGCTACTGGAACCTGCCCGACGCCACCGCCCGCACCCTGGTGGGGGAGTGGCTGCACATGGGCGACGCCGGCTACCTCGACGAGGACGGCTACCTCCACCTCTGCGACCGCATCAACGACACGATCATCGTCGCCGGCCAGAACATCTACCCGGCCGAGGTCGAGAAGGCCCTCGCGGCCCACCCCGCGGTCGCCGACGCGGCGGTCGTCGGCCTCCCCGACGACCGCTGGGGCGAAAGCGTCCACGCGGTCGTCGTCCTCCGCCCCGGCACCAAGGCGACCCCCCGCGAACTCCTCCTCTCCCTCCGCGGCCGCATAGCCGACTACAAGATCCCCGGCACCTACCACTTCACGGCCGCCCTCCCCCGCAACCCCTCCGGCAAAATCCTCCGCCGCGCAGTCCGAGACCACCTGACAACCCCGCTCGCCTGAACCCCGAGAGGAAACCCATGCCTTCCAACTCCCCGGGAAACAGCGCCCCGTCAGGGGCGCGGGGAACTGCGCGAGCAACCACAACGCACCCGCGCCTGGAAACGCACGAAGCCGAACCCGTGCCTTCGCACACCGGGCACGGCAACGCCCCTGAAGGGGCGCGGGGAACTGCGCGACTAGCCACAACGCACCCGCACCCCGCAACGCACGAACCCCCCCCTCTCCAGATCGGCATCCTCCTCCCCACAAGAGAACAAGCCATCAACGGCACCTACGCCGCAGCCCCCCTCCTGGACTTCGCCAGAACCGCGGAAACCCTGGGATTCGACTCCCTCTGGGCCGGAGACTCCCTCACAGCCCGCCCCCGCCTCGACCCCCTGATCGTCCTCTCGGCAGCCGCCGCGGCGACCAAGCACATCAAGGTCGGCACAGCCGCCCTCACCCCGGCCCTCCGCCACCCCCTCATCGGAGCCAACATGGCCGCCAGCCTCAGCCACGTCGCCGCCGACCGCCTCATCCTCGGCCTCGGCTCCGGCTTCCCGATGCCCGAGACCGAGGAGGAGTTCGCCTCCGTCGGCGCCTCCTTCCAGGGCCGGGTCGGCCGCCTGGACGAGATCACCGCGCTGTGGCGCACGGCCTGGCGCTCCGGCGAGGAGGGCGAACCCGCCGAGTTCGAGGGGAAGTTCTGGCAGGCGGAGAACCTGGACCGGCTGCCCGCCCCCGCGGTCCCCGGCGGCCCCCCGCTCTGGCTGGCCGGCAGCGACACCCCGAAGGTGCTGGCCCGCGCCGCGACCCGCTACGACGGCTGGCTGCCCTTCCTCCCGGACGTCGACGCCTACGCCCGCGCCCGCCGCCGTATCGCCGAACTCGCCGAAGAGGCCGGCCGCGGCGCCCACGCCGTCACACCCGCGCTGTACGCCACGGTCACGGTGGGCGCCGACGAGGCGGCCGCCCGGGCCGAGCTGGAGCACTACGTCAGCCACTACTACGGCCGCTCCCTGGACCAGATGCGGACCATCCAGGCCTATGCCTGGGGCAGCGCCGAGAAGTGCGCCGAATGGCTGGGCGGCTACGTCCGCGCCGGCGCCCGGCACCTCGTCGTACGGATCGGATCCCTGGATCCCGAGCCGCAGTTGAAGGAGATCGCCGAGGTGCTGCTGCCCGCGGTACGCGCCCTCGGCCAGTCCACCACCGTTGGGAGTACGCAGTCGTGACCACCGCCATCACCGCCGTCGGAAGCCAGATGTCCGCAGCGGGACAGTGGTTCCAGCCCGTGGAGCCCTCGCCCGACGCCTCGATCCGGCTCTTCCTGCTGCCCCACGCGGGCAGCGGCGCCATCATCTACCGCGACTGGGAGCGCCTGCTGCCGCCGGACATCGCCCCGCAGGCGGTCACCCTGCCCGGCAGGCACAACCGCCGTGAGGAGGAGACGTACGAGGACTTCTGGCCGCTGCTGGACGCCCTGCACGACGCGGTCCTGAACGAACTGGACGACCGCCCGTTCGCGTTCTTCGGCCACTGCCTCGGCGCGCAGCTGGCGTTCCGGCTGGCGATCAAGATGGAGGAGGAGGGCGGCCCGGCGCCGCTCATGGTCGGCATGTCCGGCTGGTCGCCCGTCGGCTTCTTCAAGCCGACCGAGGAGCAGAGCCGGATGCCCGAGCCCGAACTCGTCGAGTGGATCAAGAAGTTGGGCTCGTTCCCGGCCGAGATCTATGACAACCCCGAGATGCTCGCCCTCGTGGTGCCGGCCCTGCGCGCCGACCTGCGGGTGGCGGGGGACTACGACGACGACGGCGCCGGCGTCAGCTGCCCGCTCGCCTCCTACGGCGGCCGCAGCGACCCGCTCCAGGAGACCCCGGACGCCATGACCCACTGGGCCGGGCGCACCCCGGCGTACCTGGGCCACAACGAGTACGAGGGCGGCCACTTCTACATCGACACGCACGCCCAGGCCGTCACCGCGCACTTCGCGCACCGCCTTCAGCGGCTGGCCGCCGAGGCCGCCCGCTGACGGCCGAACGCGCCCACCGGCCGCCGAATCCCGCCCACTGACCCGCCGGTCCGTGTCAGCGCCGTGTCAGCGGGGTGCGGGACAGTGGTGCGAAAACCGTCCCAGCGCCTGCTGTTCCGTGCCCCGCCGCGCCCGCGGACACCCCACCGGCACGCCCCCCACAGCACGAAAAGAACGACCTAGGAGGGTCGTACATGACCACCGAAGCGGAACTGACCGGCAGCGCGGCCGCCGCCGCACCGCCACCGGACATCGAGGAGGCCGAGGGCAAGCCTGCCTGGGGTGCGCTCCTGGTGGTGCTCGCCGGCCTCTTCATCGCCAACGTCGACTTCTTCATCGTCAACGTCGCCATCCCGTCGCTGCAGAGCGACATGCACGCCACCAGCGCCGAGATCCAGCTCGTCGCGGCGACCTTCAACATCGGCCTGTCCGCCATGCTCATCACCGGCGGCCGGCTCGGTGACCTCTACGGCCGCCGCAAGGTCTTCGCCATCGGCCTGGCCCTGTTCACCCTGTCCTCGGTCGTCTGCGGCATCGCCCCCAACATGGGCGAACTCATCGTGGCCCGCGCGGTGCAGGGTGCCGCGGCGGCGCTCGTGATCCCGCAGGTACTGGGCATCCTGACCACCGCCTACACGGGCAAGGCGCGGGTCGCCGCGTTCAACGCCTACGGCATCACCATGGGTGCCTCGGCCGTCTTCGGGCAGCTGATCGGCGGTCTGCTGATCAAGGCCGACATCTTCGGCTGGGACTGGCGGACCATCTTCCTGATCAACCTCCCGATCGGCGCTGTCGTCCTGCTGCTCAGCCCCAAGCTGGTGCCCGAGTCCAAGGCCGAGGGGCACACCGGGCTCGACTGGACCGGTGTGGTCCTGGTGACCGCCGGTCTCACGGCCGTCGTGCTGCCGCTGGTCGAGGGCCGCGAGCAGGGCTGGCCGACCTGGACCTGGGAGTGCCTGGTCCTCGCGGTGCCGCTGCTCGCGGTGTTCTGGTACACGCAGCGCCGCAAGGCGGCCCGCGACAAGTCGCCGCTGGTCCACCCGAGCCTGTTCGAGGACCGCGCGTTCGGCGTCGGTGTCGTCTCCCTGCTGGTGTTCTTCGCCGCGATGGCCTCCTTCTTCCTGGTCCTCGCGCTGTACCTGCAGGAAGGCCGCGGGCTGTCCGCGCTCCAGTCCGGTCTGCTGTTCATGCCGCTCGGCCTGGGCTTCTTCATCGGCTGCGCGCAGGCCCCGAAGGCCGCGGCCAAGCTGGGCAAGCAGGTCCTGACCGTCGGCGCGGTGCTGCAGGCGGTCGGCAACATCGCCCTGGCCGTGACCGCGTACGAGCTGGACAGCACCGGCGCCGTCGCCTGGTGCATCCCCGCCATGGTGGTCGCCGGGTTCGGCATGGGCTTCGTCGTCGCCCCGCTGGCCTCCCTGGTCCTGGAGGGCGTGGCCCCGCACCACGCGGCCGCCGCGTCCGGGGTGTTCTCCACCGCCCAGGAGATGGGCAACGCGATCGGCGTCGCGGTCATCGGTGTCGTCTTCTTCGGCGTGGCCGGACAGCACGGCACCGGGCACACCTACGCCCACGCCTTCGGCGAGAGCCTGCTCGTGCAGGCCGGGATCTGTGTGCTGGTGGCGCTGCTGGTGCAGTTCCTGCCCAAGGCCAAGCAGGCCGAGGCCGCCTGACGCGGCACCGGAGAAAGAGGAAGCCCGACGGGGGCCGGCGAATTCCGCCGGCCCCCGTTCCGCTGTCCCGGAACGTGGTGTCGCAAAGTGAGCGGCTCAAAACGTGTCAGTGGCCCATCAGATTCTTGTCAGGGCCCCTCATCAGGATGTCCCCAACGCTGGAAGAACGCTGGAAACCAGCCAACGGAGGGACTCCCATGTCCACAATTGATCAGTTGCCGGCCTGGCCCATGCCCCGCTCCTGCCCGTACGCGCCTCCGGACGACTACGCCGGCCTGCGCGAGAAGCCCCCGCTGAAGGTACGGATACGCGGCGGCGAGGCCTGGCTGGTGACCCGGCACGCGGATGTCCGCCAGGTCCTCAACGACCACCGGTTCAGCGCCGACGACCAGCAGCCCGGCTTCCCCATCCGCATCCAGCTGCCGCCCGAGCCCGGCATCATGTCCTTCAGCCGCATGGACGACCCCGAGCACGGCCGGCAGCGCCGCATGGCGATGACCGAGTTCACCGCCCGCCGCACCCGCGCCCTGCGCCCCGAGGTGGAGGCCCTCGTCGAGGGTCTGCTGGACGAGCTGGAGCGCGGCCCGAACCCCGTCGACCTGGTCAAGAGCTACGCGATCCGGCTGCCCTCCCTGGTGATCGCCCGCATGCTGGGCGTGCCGGAGCAGGACGAGGCCGCGTTCACCGAGCAGAGCCAGGTCATCCTCTCCCAGGAGGCCAGTCCCGAGGTGACGTACGCGGCGTTCGTCGAGATGTCGCAGTACCTCGACCGGCTCGCCGCCGAACGCACCGCCCACCCGCGGGAGGACCTGATCAGCCGGCTCGCCACCCGCTATGTCGCCACCGGTGAGCTGACCCACCAGGAACTCGTGGCCATGGCCCGCTTCTTCCTCGTCGCCGGGCACGAGACCACCGCCCACCAGATCAGCCTCAGCGTCCTCAGCCTGCTGCGCGACCCGGAGCAGCTCGCCGCACTCCGCGCCGACCCGTCCGGGTACAAGAACGCGGTCGAGGAACTCCTGCGCTACTGGTCCATCTCCCAGGACAACCAGGTGCGGGCCGCCGTGGAGGACGTGGACCTGGGCGGCGCGCTGATCCGCAAGGGCGACGGCGTGATCGTCGCGATCCCCGCGGCCAACCACGACGAGGCCGTCTACCCCGGCGCCGCCCGCGTCGACATCCGCCGCGACGCCTCCGGCCACCTCGCCTTCGGCTACGGCCCCCACCTGTGCCCCGGCGCCTCGCTGGCCCGCATGGAGCTGGAGGTGTGCCTGAGCGCGCTCTTCGCCCGCTTCCCCACGCTGCGCCTGGCGGTGCCGGCCGACGACGTCCGCTTCCGTGAGCACACCATCGTGTACGGCCTGGAGGAACTCCCCGTCACCTGGTGACGGACCGGGACGCACCCCGCGCGTGCGGGCGACACCTCCCCGGTTGCCCCGGATCACCCCGGACCCCCGCACCACACCGGTGTCAGCCGCGTGTCAGTGCCGGGTCAGCCGGTCTTGGCAGAGTCATCCGTGTCGCACGCTCCGCCCCGTCCGGCCCGCCGGCCGGGGTGGCCGATGCCGTCCGAAAGTCCGCCGCCCGTGCGTCCGACGTGAGGAGAACGCCCGCCATGGCAGACACCGCCGCACCGGGCCCCACCAGGGCCCTGATCCTGGCCAACCCGGCCTCCGGCAGTCACAGTCCCGAACTCGTCAGCGACGTGAGGGAGTTGTGCGCGTCAATCCTGGAGCGCACCGAGGTCCACCTGACCACGGCACCCGGCGATGCCACCGGTGCCGTACGGCGGGCCCTGGAGCGGACGGAGGGCGCACCGGACCTGGTCGTGGCCATCGGCGGGGACGGCACCGTCCGCGAGGCGGTCCAGGGGCTCGTCCCGGCCGCGGGCCGGGCGGCCCTGGCCGTCGTACCCGGCGGCACCGGCAACTCCGGCTACAAGATGCTCTGGGGCGAGCGCCCGTGGAGCGAGTCCCTCAAGGCGATCCTCGCCGACCACGGCATCGGCGGCAGCGCCCGACTGCGCCGGCTCGACCTGGCCCGCCTCGCCGAGACCCGCAACTACGTGTACCTCGGGGCCTGTTCCGGGGTGATCGCCGACGCGCTGATCACCGCCCGGGACCTGCCGCTGAAGGGGCGGGAGCGCTACGCCCGCGCCTACGCGGACACCGCCGCCGGCTACCCGCCGTATCCGGGCCGGGTCGTCGTCGACGGCCGGGTGGTGCACGAGGGCCCGACCGTCCTCGCCAACGTGGGCGGCGGCCCGTACCGCGGCGGCCGGTTCCTGGTCCTGCCCGACTCGCTGCTCGACGACGGACTGCTCGACGTCTGCGTCATCGGCGGCGAAGTCCCGGCCGAGGACGTGCCCGGACTGACCCTGAACGCCGAGCACATGAACCATCCCGCCACCGTCTACGCCCGCGGCCGCACCATCACCGTCGAGCGGACCGACGGCGGCCGGCTCCCGCTGGAGCACGACGGCGAGTACCAGCCCGGCATCGGCGGCTCGGCCACCTTCGAGGTGCTCCCCGGGGCCCTCCCGGTGTGGGCCCCGGCCACCGCCTGACGCCACCGCCGGCACCCTCGCCGTTCGCCATTCCAAGCCACTTGTCAGCAATGCACGACACGCAATACACGAGGAGAAGGCCCGCATGAGCGACCTGACCACCACCGTCACCCAGTACCTCGACATCTGGAACGAGGCGGACGCCGAGAAGCGTGCCGCGGCCATCGCCGAGCTGTTCACCGCCGACGCGCCGTACATCGACCCGATGGCCGCGGTCGAGGGCCCCGAGGGCTTCGCCGCCGTGGTGGCCGGCGCCCGCGACCAGTTCAAGGGCCTGTCCTTCGAACTGCACGGCGCCGTCGACGCCCACCACAACCAGGCCCGCTTCCAGTGGGGCCTGGTGACCGCGCCGGGCACCGAGCCCATCGCCATCGGGTTCGACGTCCTGGTCACCGACGAGCACGGCAAGATCAAGGCCGTCTACGGCTTCCTGGACAAGCTCCCGGCCGCCTGATCCCCACACACACCGCGGGAGCACCGGGGCGACGGTGCTCCCGCGGTCGTGTGCCCCCGGTCGACGGCACGCGCCGAGAAGGCAGGAAGGAAACGCCATGACCGCTGTCCTCGGCGAGAGCGTCGCCCGGGCGCTGTGCGCCGACTGGGCCGACCAGGCGCCCGCCCTGCCCCGTCCACGGCAGGGCCGCGCGCCCCTCGACACCCCGTTGCGCGAACTCTCCCACTGGGCCGCGACCCTGCGCCCCCAGGACATCCCCTGCCGGGTGCTGAAGCTGGCCGCCAGCCAGGTGCTCTCCCAGATCGCCTCCATCCGGGCCGGCCTCCAGCACCCGCTGGGCCGCAAGCTGGTGGCCGCCTTCGGGCACCCCATGCAACGCGACCCGCGCCAGGCCGCCGGGGTCTTCGCCGCCCTCGGCTCCTGGCTCAACCTGGACGACACCGCGTACGCCGGACACCTGTCCAACTCCACGGTCGCCGTCCCCCTCGCCTTCGCCTATGCCCGCCAGCTGGACGGGCTCTCCCTGCTCACCGCGGTCGTCGCGGCCAACGAGTGCGCCGCCCGCATCACCGCCTCCGCGACCCTCGGACCACTGCGCGGCCAGAGCGCCGTGCACACCCACCTGGCCGGCGCGGTGGCCGGACGGCTGCACTGCGACCGGGCCCCGGCCGCCCTCTACGAGAACGCCTTCGGGCTGGCCTTCGCCATGCCCAACTGGCCACTGATGCGGGCCTTCCTGGCCAGCGACGCCCGGCTGTTCAACACCTTCACCCCGGTGCGCACCGCGATGGACGCCTGCGACGCGGCGCACGCCGGGCTGCGCGGCGCGCCGGACATCATCGAGCACGGCGACGGCTTCCTGGCCCGGTTCGCGACCGTGCCGCTGCCGCAGGCGGTCGCCAAGGGGCTCGGCCGGCGCTGGCACACCGACACCCTGTCGTTCAAGATGCACCCCGGCGGCCCCGGCATCGACGCGGCCGTGGACTGCGCCGCCGAGATCCACCGCGAACTCGGCGCCCTGCGGCCACGGGACGTCGCCGAGGTCGTCGTGGAGGCCTCCCTCTACACGCTGTTCGCGGGGGAGCGGGCCGCCCGCTACGTCACCGGCCCCGGCTCCCCGCTCGGCGCGCTGGTCCTGGACGTGCCCTACCCGGTCGCCACCACGCTGCTCACCGGCGAGTTCTCGGTGGACGACTTCTCCTCCCCGCACCTGGACGACCCCGACCGCTGGGCGCTGGCCCAGCGGATCCGGCTGGAGCACGACACCGAGATGACCCGCGAACTCTTCCTGTCCGACGCCCCGTTCGGCGAGGCGGTGCGCGAGGCGGGGGAGCAGGCCGTGCCCTGGCTGCGCGGGTTCGGCGGGGACGAACTCGTCGATCTGATCGGGGCATTGCAGGCCGACGACCGGGACTTCTCCCGGTCCACCAAGGCGACCGGCGCGCGGGTCACCGTCCGGCTGACGGACGGCCGTACGGTCTCCCGGTCCCGGCTGATCCCGGTCGGCGCGGCCGGCCCGGAGACCCGGGCCGCCCACGCCGATCTGGTGCGGGAGAAGTTCCTGTCGGTCGGCGGCGCACCCCAGGTCGCCGACACGGTCGGCGGCCTGCACCGGATGCGCCCCCGCGCGGTCCGCCGCTGGATCGAGACGGCCTTCCTGGACTGAGCCTCCCGCCCCGGCGGACAGTGTCAGGCGCCGTGCGTCATCACGTCGTCCGTGCAGCTGACGTGGATGGTCAGGTCGGCCGGCCCCGCGTCGCGCCACTTCGTGCCGTCCTGCCTCCCGCCGTGCGGCTTGTGTCCCTGCTGCTCGCGCCACCAGGTCGACTTGTGCACGGCGACGATCCAGCCGGTGGCGTGGTCGTTCGGGCGGTTCTCCAGGACGTCGGCCGCCTCCTCGGACAGCCGGGTGCCGGGCCGGGAGGCGGTCAGCGCGTACCCGCCGCCGTACGCGTGCTGCATGGCGGGGCACATCACCTCGTGCGGGGTGCCGTCGGCACCGCCGGGGACGACCTTGCCGGTGATCTCGCGGGGCGGCTGCGGCGGGTCGGCGACGGCGACGGCCGGGGCGGCGGCGCAGCCGAGCAGGGCCAGGGCCGCCGCGGCGGCGAGTGAGGCGCGTGGTGCGGTCATGCTGGGGCTCCTCGAAGGGGGAGGGGACGGGGTCCGACCATTGGAGCCGCCCTTCCCGACCTCGTCGTAGCGAACACGCAGCGTTACCGCCTATCGGGGTAAAACGGTCAATCTTTCGAGAAAGCGCCTCCAAATCGCTACATTGTGTGATTCACTGCGGGTATTCCGTCACTCTACGTGGTCGCCGGGTGCTGCCTTCCGCGCGCGCTCCGGCGCCCCGTGCTGCCCCGAGGAGTCCCATGACCCGCAGAGGGATCCCCCGCCCGAGGAGATGGACGTTCGCCGCCGGCTGCGCCGCGCTCGTCCTCTCCGTCACCGCCCCCGCCGCGTTCGGCTCGTCCCCGCACGTCACCCACGGCGTCGACCCCCTCCCGCACGGCGTGCACATCAGCCGCGACCGGCTCGCCGCAGAGGTCCGCCCCGCCGAGGTGAAGGCCCTGGGCCGGGACCGCGCCGAGCAGCTGGCCCGCGACCGCATCGGCCTCGCGGCCGTCGACCGCGGCTACCCGCAGCCGCTGCGCACCCGCAGCCTGAACGAGCACGCCGACTCGCAGGCCGCGTACAACGCCGCCTTCACCGCCGCGCGGTCCGGCCGGTTCGCGGAGTACTTCTCCAGCCCCGACTTCGGCGACCACGTCGCCCTGCTGCCGACCGGCAAAGTGCTGCTGTTCTCCTTCGAGTCCGTCGAGGACAGCCCCAACAAGGAGACCGCGCCCACCGAGGTCATCGGCCGCGACAACGCCGGCCGCGCCTACGTCTGGGACCCCGCCAAGGGCACCGCCCCGAGCGCCTTCAAGGCCGTACCGCCGCCCGTCGTGAACATGGACGACGGCCTGGACGAGCCGCGGCCCGCGCCGGTCTTCTGCGCCGGCCACTCCTACCTGCCCAACGGCATGGTCGGCATCTTCGGCGGCAACCTCGGCGGCAACCACGGCACCGGCGCCCACCTCGCCCTGGTCTTCGACCCGTGGAAGGAGACCTGGTACCGCCAGCAGGACCTGGCCGAGGGCCGCTGGTACCCGTCCGTCGTCACCGGCGCCGACGGCCGGCAGTTCATCACCTCCGGGCACGGCGACATCGGCTGGGGCAAGCTCTCGCAGAGCATCGAACGCTTCCCCGCCAAGAACACCCCCGTGTCGTACGACCCCTCGGCCACCCCGAAGGGCCAGGCCCTGGACCGGTGGCCGATCAAGGCGGAGTACTCCACCGACTACCCGCACCTGTTCTCCCTGCGCGACGGGGACATCTACGGCTTCGGCCGCAACTACGACGAGCAGTTCGTCTTCGACCCGCAAAGCGAGACCAGCCGGCCGCTGCGCAACCGCCCCGGCGGCGGCATGCGCAACTACGGCTCCGCCGTCGCCCTGCCCAACCCCACCCCCGGCCAGGGCCCCGACTCGGTGCTGATCCTGGGCGGCGACCGCAACGACCCGAAGACGTACAGGTTCTCCGGCGGCCGCTGGACCGAGGACAGCTCACGCGCCTTCGGCCGCACCCAGGACGACACGCTGATCTTCCCCGACGGGCGGCTCTTCACCGTCAACGGCGCCTTCGACATCCGCGACTACGGCAAGGGCCAGTACAACCCGAACGCCGACGACTTCTGGCGCAAGACCGAGATCCGCGGCGCCGACGGCACCTGGCGGTCCGGCCCCGAACAGCGGCTGCCGCGCGGCTACCACTCCAACGCGGTGCTGCTGCCCGACGGCCGCATCATGATCACCGGCGACGAACTCCAGGAGATCGCCAACAACCCCGACATCAAGTCCGGGATGAACGGCACCATCGAGATCTACGAGCCGCCGTACCTCCACCAGGGCGGCACCCGGCCCGTCCTGACCAGCGTGCCGCGCGGACCGGTCGGCTACGACGACACCTTCGACGTCGACTCCGGCACACCCGACCTGATCGACAAGGCCGTGCTGATGGCGCCGGTCACCTCCACCCACTCCGTGGACACCAGTCAGCGCCGCATCGAGCTGGAGATCACGCAGACGGCCGGCAACACGCTGCGGCTGCGCACCCCGCAGTCCACCGCGGACGCCCCTCCCGGCTACTACCTGCTCTTCCTCCTCGACAGCAGAGGCGTGCCGAGCATCGCCAAGTGGGTGCATCTGCGCCCCGGTTCCTGACCGGCCGGCCTCCCGGCCTCCCCCGCCGCCCGGCCCGGGCGGCCCCGCCCACGGGCCGCCCGGGAGCCTTTCGAGCCACCTTCTGTCCCCGCCCCCCAAGGGAGAACCATGACGACCCCCCAGTCCCTGCGCGACAGCACCGAGATCCAGGGCGACATCCTCGCCGGGTTCAAGAAAGACCACATGACCCTGCTGTTCCTGCAATTCGGCGACCCGGCGGCCGCCCGGAGCTGGCTGACGGACCTGGTCCCGCGCCTGGCCACGACCCAGCAGGTCGCCGCCTTCAACGCCAAGTTCAGCGAGGCCCGCCGCAACTCCATGGGCGCCGACCCGGCCACCCTGAAGGCCACCTGGCTGGGCCTCAGCCTCACCTATCCCGGCATCGCCCACCTCACCGCCAAGCGGGACCTGCTGCCCGAGAACAAGGGCCGCGGCACGATCGGCGCGTTCGTGCAGGGCGCCGCCCGCCGCTCCGAGGTCCTCGGCGACGTCGACTGCAGCGAGTCCGCGCGCTGGATGTTCGGCGCCGGCCACAACCAGCCCGTGCACGCCGTGCTGACGATCGCCGCCGACGGCAAGGACGACCACGACGGCGAACTCAGGCGTCAGAGCGAGGCCGCCACCCGCGCCGGCCTCGTGATCGTCTACCCGCAGCCCGGCGCCACCCTGCCCGGCACCCGGCGCGGCCGCGAGCACTTCGGCTTCAAGGACGGCGTCAGCGAACCGGCCGTCGACGGCATCGACGACGACCCCGAGGGCGGCCACCTCCTCCCCGCCGACCTGTTCGTGCTCGGCGCCTCGGGCGGCGCCCTGCCCGAGGGCGTGCCCGAGTGGATGCGCAACGGCTCCTTCCAGGTCGTACGGCGGCTCGCCCAGGACGTGCCCGGCTGGTGGGCGCAGGTGACCACCGAGCTGCAGAAGCTGAAGACCGCCAAGGCGGTGCCCGCGGACACCACGAGCGAATGGCTCGCCTCCCGGCTCGTCGGCCGCTGGCGCTGCGGCGCGTCCATCGCCAACCACCCCGACGCCACCCGCGATCCGAACATCGACCCCGACAACGCCATCAGCTACGCGCACGACCCCGACGGCCTCACCACCCCGCTCTTCTCCCACCTGCGCAAGACCAATCCGCGCGACGGGCTGATCGACGACGGACAGCCCGTCGACGAGAAGGAGTTCCTCGACCAGCGCCGCATCATCCGCCGCGGCATCCCCTACGGCGCCCCGTTCGACCCGTCCTCCGAGAACGGCGGGCCCGACGAACCCCGCGGCCTGCTGTTCATCTGCTACCAGGCCGACCTGGTGCGGCAGTTCGAGTTCATGCAGCGGAACTGGATCAACACGTCGAACTTCCCCCGCGACCGCGATCCGATGCCCGGCCCGGACCCGATGGTCAGCGGCGAGCTGAGCAAGATCGGTGACGGGCACGTGGCCTTCGAGACCGCCCCCGAGGGCGAGCGCAGGACGACCATGCTGCACTTCAAGCCGTTCGTGAACACCGAGGGCTCCCTCTACGCCTTCACCCCCTCGCTGACCACGCTCCGCAAGCTCGGCGAGGGCCGGCTGGACGGCGCGGCGGTCTCGGGCGGCGGTCAGACGACGGGCGGGCAGACCGGCGGGCAGGCCGGCGGGGGCGGGGAGCAGGTCCAGCCGGCTCCGGTGGACGAGATCCTGCCCTGGCCGGACGTGCCCGGCCGCTACTGGGCCTTCTCCGGCCGCACGGTACGCGTCCTCACCACCGGCCCCGGCGAGCAGGACCAGCTCACCACCGGCTCCGACGACGCCACCGGAACCGTCATGGGCTCCGGCGCCGACCTCGCCACCTGGCCGGCCCTCGCCGGGGTCGAGCGGGTCGACGCCGTCTGGCCCGTCCCCGACGAACAGGACATCAACGGCGAGAGCAGCTACTGGCTCTTCCACACCGTGAACGGCACCCAGGTCTACCGGCGGATCAACATCGCCCACGACGCCCGGCACAGCAACCGGCGCGTCGGCGACGACGGGCCGCTGACCCGGTGGAACTCCTTCGGCGGGGACGTCCAGGTCACGCACGTCGACGCGGTGCTGCCCGTGCCCGATCTGCAGCAGGTGAGCGGGCGGTCCCAGTACTGGCTCTTCCACACCACCCCGCAGGGCTCGCGCTACCGGCTCGTCTCCGTCGCCGACGGCGGCCGGCACACCGACGGCATGGACCGCGGCGACCGCGACCTCAGCAAGTGGGGCTCCTTCCGGGGCGTCACCCGGCCCGACTCCTTCGTGACCGTCCCCGGCCGGTTCCGTGACGACGGCCGGACCTGGTGCTGGCTCTTCCACGGGCAGCGGTACCGCGTCATCTGCGTCGCCGACGGTGCCGGCCACCCCGACACCCTGGTCCGCGAGGACCGCCCGAACACACCCTGGTTCCGTCGGAACTGACGCCCCGGCCCCGGCGCACGGCCCGGCGGAGCAGCCGTCTCCGCCGGGCCCGTACCGCACAGCCCGCGAGCAGCCGTCTCGCGGTACGAGCGAGTAACCCGGAATGGGAGGGGTAACCCATAACGATCGCTCTTCATCCCTTGTGCGAGCCGGTGTCCCCTCTAGCCTCCGGGCATGGCATTTCTTTCCGGCCGTCGCAGAAAAGTGCGGCTCGCCCCCGAACTCGACGACCAGGACCTCGGCAAGCTCCTGAAGTCCCTCCTGGCGACGACGAAGACCGGCATGATCGCGACGACCGACCTGTGCGTGGCCCAGATATCCCGGCTCCTGGACCAGGACACGGACGACTGGGACCGCCGCACCCACCGCATGGCCGTGCTGGCGGACTACCTGTCCGCCACCCAGCTGGCCCGCGCCTGGGCCGGCCGCGAACCACGCAACCCCGGCGCACTCGTCCTGCACACCTGGACCCAGGTGGCCCACGGCCGCACCCAGGGCCGGCTGGAGGACCCGGCCGGCGCCGTGGACACCTGCCTGCGCGCCGCCGACATCGCCCCCGAGGACCCCACCCCCTGGGTGGCCCTGCTGGGCGTGGCACGCCTCGAACGCTGGGAGCAGCCCCAGGTGTTCGGCGTGTGGAACGAGATCCTCGCCCGCGACCGCTGGAACCGCGAGGCGTACCTCAACATGCTGAGCTACCTCACCCCGGAGGAGGCGGGCTCCCGTATCCAGGTCCTGGACTTCGTGGACGCCCTGCGCGCCCGCATGCCGGCCAACGCTCCTTGCGCGGGCATCGAGTTGACCGCGCAGGTCCTGCACTACCACGCGGTGCTCGCCCGCGGCGGATTCGAGGCGCTGGTGGCCCGCAACCACTGGTCCCAGACCGCGGCCGCGGCGGCCCTCGACCGCGCCGCGCACGGCTGGGCCCAGCCCGGCTTCCTCCGCCACGCCGGCGCGACGGCCGACCTCAACCTCCTCGCCTACGCCCTGATGGCCGCCGACCGCCGCCACGAGGCCCGCCCGGTCTTCGAGACCCTGGGCGGCATCGTCACCGCCTGGCCCTGGCAGACCGCGGGCGACCCGGTGACCGAGTTCGAACAGGCGCAACGAAGGTCGGGCGCGGCCGTCTGACCCGCTGACAGGACGGCCGCCGGCCGGGTTCAGCCCGCCCAGGACCGCAGCAGGCGCTCCCGTTCCGCCGTCCGGGGCGAACCGCCCTCCCACGCGCGGCCCCACTCCGCCATCTCCGCGAGCGTCGTGGCCATCGTGGCGGCGCCTTCCGTGAGGCGGGACAGGAGGGTGAGCGAGAGATCGGTCTCGGTGGGGGAGTAGCCGACGGCCGCGGCGGAGTACGCGGACAGCTCGTGCTCACCGGCGGCGGTGCCGACGCGGACCGTCATCATCGGCGGGGCCTCGTCCACCCGGCCGTGGCCCATGGGCAGGGCCAGCTCCTTCACCGTGTCCAGCGCCAGGCCCGTGACCGCGCCGACCTGCCGTCTCAGGGTCTTCACGGGGACGTCCGTCACGGTCAGGGCGCGCACGTCCTCCCACAGGTGCAGCCCGGACTGTCCGTCCCCGAGCCCCAGCACGGCCTCAGGAGTCAGGCGCACCCCGGGGGCCAGGCCGGCCGGCTTCGCGCCCACGTACACGTCGCCCTCGGCGATCCAGAACAGCCCCACCATGGCCATGGCTTGCCCACTTCCCCCGACGACGGCACGCCGTCGTGTCACACATCGAACGATCAGGTCGTTCTCCGCAACGCGCGAAGGGGCCGGGAAGTTCCCGCCCCAGCCCCTCACGCAGAGTGACACCCGCAGATCAGTCGCGCACCGGGCTCAGCGGCCGATGCTCAGTAGCCGATGATCGGCAGCCGATGCTCAGTAGTCGATGCGGTCCGACTTGGCCAGCCACGCGTCGAACGGCGCCGTGCGGTTCGGCAGGTCCAGGTGCTCGACCCGCGTGGGCCACATCGACTGGGGCTTCTTGTCGAACAGGTCGTAGAACTTGCGGTCGTCGAATCCGGCCACCGCGGCGTCGTGCCGGTCGGCGGCGTACACGATCGCGTCGACCCGCGCCCACAGCGCCGAGGACAGGCACATCGGACACGGCTCGCACGACGTGATCAGGACACAGCCCTCCAGCGAGAAGGTGTCCAGCTCCTTGCAGGCGGCCCGCATCGCGCTGACCTCGGCGTGCGCCGTCGGGTCCAGGGTCGCGGTGACCTGGTTGTTCCCCAGCGCGACGACCTCGCCGTCCTTGGCGATCAGGGCGCCGAACGGACCGCCGCCGTTCTTCACGCTGTTCGTGGCCACTCTGATCGCCTCTTCCATCCAGGCGTGCTGCAGTTCCTGGAGGCTGGTCTCTTCGGTGTGCGCGGTCACGGTCACTCCTTCTCGGAATACGGTGGGGATCTCCCCGGATGCTCTGCCGTGCGGGACACCGCTCGCGGGGCGACAAGTGGGGCACCACGGCCTCGCGGGTGCCCGCAGCTTCGCTGCTCGACTCGTTGCTTGTGTGAGGAGTACACAGGTAAACGAGGGGTGTCAGCTAGGGGTGGAAAAACTGAAAACCCCGCAGGCTGGAACCGGGTATTCGTAGACTTCTACAAACGCCGGGCGGCAGCGCTCAGCGGCCGGCCTGTTCGAAGGTCCGCAGCAGGTCCGCCGCGACGCTCACCGCGATCGTGGCGGGCTCCTTGCCGGTGATGCCGTCCAGCCCGATCGGGGTCTTGATCCGGTCGATGGCGGCGTCGTCGTGGCCGCCCTCGGTGGCCAGCCGGTGCCGGAACCGCGCCCACTTCGCGGCCGAGCCGATCAGCCCGATCGAGCCGAGCCCGTCGGTGCGCAGGGCGGCGTCCGCCAGCGCGGCGTCCTCCGCGTGGTCGTGCGTCATGATCAGGACGTGGGTGCCGGGCGCCAGCTCCTGAAGCACCTCCTCCGGGAGCAGCGGCGTGTGGTGCACCCGGACCTCGGCGACCGCGTCCGAGAGCAGCACCCCGAGCCGCTCGTCGGTGAGCATGTCGGACCGGCTGTCGACCAGGTGCAGATCGAGGTTGTGCCGGGCCAGGATGCGGGCCAGCTCCAGCCCGACGTGCCCGACGCCGAACACCGCGACCGCCGGCACCACGGGCAGCGGCTCCAGCAGGACGGAGACCGCCCCGCCGCAGCACTGCACCCCGTGCCGGTTGGTCACCTTGTCGTTGAGCTTGAACTCCATCAGCTCCGGCTCCGGACCGGGCGCGCCCATCAGCTCGCGGGCCCGGTCGATCGCGACGGCCTCGATGTTGCCGCCGCCGATGGAACCCCACGCCTCGGTCCGGCCCACCACCAGCTTGGCGCCGGCCTTGCGGGGCGCGTGACCGCGCACGGCCGCGACGGTCACGAGCACGCCGGGTTCCCGGCGGGCCCGCAACCGCGCGACCGCGGCGACCCAGGTCATGTCAGGCATGGCTCAGGGCATCGGCGGCGGGGACCCCGCCGCCCTCGTGGACGTCGGCGCGGCGGGCCGCCTCGACCGCCCAGTACACGGCCTCCGGGGTCGCCGGGGAGGCCAGCTCCAGGCTGACACCGGCCGGCCCGAACGCCGCCGCGGCCTGCCGCAGCGCCTCCCGCACCGAGAACGCCAGCATCAGCGGCGGCTCACCGACCGCCTTGGAGCCGAACACCGCCCCCTCCTCGGTGGCGTTCTCCAGCAGCGTGACGTTGAACTCCTCGGGCATCTCCGAGAAGCTCGGCAGCTTGTACGTGCTCGCCGCCTGGGTCAGCAGCCGGCCCCGGTTCGGGCCGTCACCGGTGTCCCAGCGCAGGTCCTCCAGCGTGAGCCAGCCCGCGCCCTGCACGAAACCGCCCTCGACCTGACCGATGTCGATCAGCGGGGAGAGGCTGTCGCCGACGTCGTGCACGATGTCCACCCGCCGGATGCGGTAGGCACCGGTGAAGCCGTCCACCTCCACCTCGGTCGCGGCGGCGCCGTGCGCGAAGTACTTGAACGGCGAGCCCTGGAACGCCTGCGCGTCCCAGTGCAGACCCTCGGTCCGGTAGAAACCGGCCGCCGACAGCTGCACCCGCTGGAAGTACGCGGTGTGCACCAGTTCGTCCCAGGCCAGCTCCTTGTCGCTGCCCAGGGCGCGCGCGACACCCTCGACGATGCGCACGTCCGAGGCGCTCGCGCCCAGCTGCGTGGCGGCCACCTGCAGCAGCCGCTCGCGCAGCTGCTCGCAGGCGTTCTTCACCGCGCCGCCGTTCAGGTCCGCGCCCGAACTGGCCGCCGTGGCGGAGGTGTTGGGCACCTTGTCGGTACGCGTCGGAGCGATGCGCACCTTGTGCAGCGGGATGCCCAGCGTGGTCGCGGCCACCTGGAGCATCTTGGTGTGCAGGCCCTGGCCCATCTCGGCGCCGCCGTGGTTGATCAGGACCGAGCCGTCCTTGTAGATCAGCACCAGCGCGCCGCCCTGGTTGAAGGCGGTGAGGTTGAACGAGATGCCGAACTTGACGCCGGTGACCGCCAGCGCCCGCTTGGTGTGCGGGTGCGCGGCGTTGAAGGCGGCGATCTCGCGCTTGCGGTCGGCGATGCCCGCGTCGTCCTGGACCTGGCGCCAGATGGCGGAGATCCGCTCGGGTTGGGTGACCGGCTGGCCGTACGGCGTCGTCTGGCCCTGGCCCGGCTGGTAGAAGTTGCGCTCCCGCAGCTCCATCGGGTCCAGGCCGAGCAGCGGCGCGCAGCGGCCCAGGATGTCCTCCATCACCAGCATGCCCTGCGGGCCGCCGAAGCCCCGGAAGGCGGTGTTGGAGACGGTGTTGGTCTTGGCGATCCGGCCGGCGACGCGCGCGTTGGGGATCCAGTACGTGTTGTCGATGTGGCACAGCGCGCGGGCCAGCACCGGCTCGGACAGGTCCAGGCTCCAGCCGCCGTCGGCGACCAGGGTGGCGTCCAGCGCCTGGATACGGCCCTCCGCGTCGAAGCCGATCTTCCACTGGGCGTGGAACCCGTGCCGCTTGCCGGACATCGTCAGGTCCTGGGTCCGGTTGAGCCGGAACCGGACCGGGCGGCCGGTCAGCTTGGCGCCGAGCGCGGCGATGGCCGCGAACCCGTGCGGCTGCATCTCCTTGCCGCCGAAGCCGCCGCCCATCCGCAGGCACTGCACCGTCACCTCGTGCGAGGGCACGCCCAGGATGTGCGCGACGATCTCCTGGGTCTCCGACGGGTGCTGGGTGCTGCTCTGGATGAACACCTGCCCGTTCTCGTCGATCTGGGCCAGCGAGGCGTGCGTCTCCAGGTAGAAGTGCTCCTGCCCGGAGAACTGGAACTCGCCGCTGAACACGTGCGCGGAGTCGGCGAAGCCGGCGTCGACGTCGCCGGTCACCATCACCGGCCGGGCGCCGTGGTAGCTGTCCGCCGCGATCGCGTCCTGCAGTGTGACCAGGGAGGGCAGCTCGTCCAGCTCCACCTCCACGGCCGCCGCGCCGAGCCGGGCCGCCTCGACGGTCTCGCCGAGCACCCAGGCGACGGCGTGGCCGTGGAACATGACCTCGTCGGGGAACAGCGGCTCGTCGTGCTTCATGCCGGCGTCGTTGACACCGGGCACGTCGGCCTTGGTCAGCACGCGCACCACACCGGGCACGGCCAGCGCCGGTTCGGTGCGCAGGGCGGTGATCCGGCCGTGGGCCTTCATCACCTGCACCGGGTAGGCGTGCAGGACGTCCTTGGTGCGGTACACCAGGTCGTCGGTGTAGAGCGCGGTGCCGGTGACGTGCAGGCCGGCGCTCTCGTGCGGCATCGCGACACCGACGACGGGCTTCTCGGGACGCTCGGACAGATGGCTCATGACGACACCGCCTCAGGGGTCTGTGCGTACAGCTTCAGCAGGCTCTGGCCGAGCATCGCGGCGCGGTAGCCGGCGCTGGCACGGTGGTCGTTCATCGGGGTGCCCTGGGCCCGCAGCACCTCGGCCGCGGCCTCGACGGTCTCGGTCACCCACGGCTTGCCCTCCAGCGCCGCCTCGGCGGCCAGGGCGCGGATCGGGGTGGCGGCCACGCCGCCCAGGCCGATACGGGCCTTGCGGACGATCCCGTCCTCGATGTCCAGCGCGAACGCGACCGCCACGCTGGAGATGTCGTCGAAGCGCCGCTTGGCGATCTTGTGGAAGGCGGTGACCGGGGCCAGCGGCAGCGGGATCCGCACCGCGCGGATCAACTCGCCGGGGCGGCGCACGCTCTGCCGGTACCCGGTGAAGTAGTCGGCCAGCGGGACCACCCGCTCACCGTCGGCGTCGGCGAGGACCAGCGACGCCTCCAGCGCGAGCAGCACCGGCGGGCTGTCACCGATGGGGGAGCCGGTACCCAGGTTGCCGCCGAGGGTCGCGCTGTTGCGGATGAGCCGCGACGCGAACTGCGGGAACAGCTCCGCCAGCAGCGGCACGCTGCCGTCCAGGCGCCGCTCGATCTCGGTGAGCGTCTGCGCCGCACCGATCTCGATGTGGTCCGGCTCCACGCGCAGCCCGCGCAGTTCGGGCAGCCGGTCGACGGCGACGACACAACTCGCCCGCCGCGCCCGGATGTTGACTTCCACGCCCCAGTCGGTGCTGCCGGCGACCACGACCGCGTCGGGCCGCTCGCGCAGCAGCCGCGTCGCCTCGGCCAGGCTGTCCGGACGTACGAACACGCTGTCGTCCTGGGCGTATTCGGTGGCGACCGGCTCCGGCGCGGCCTCCTCGCGGCGCAGCGCCAGCGGGTCGTCCTCGGTGGGCTCCCCCACGGCGAAGGCGGCGTCGCGGATCGGGCGGTACCCGGTGCAGCGGCACAGGTTGCCGCTCAGCGAGTGCAGGTCGAACCCGTTCGGACCGTGCTCGGCGTCACCGCCGTCGGCCGGCTCGGCGCCCTCGCCGGCGTGCGCGCACCGGCCGGGCCGGTAGTACTCGGCGGCCATGCTGCAGACGAACCCCGGCGTGCAGTAGCCGCACTGGGAGCCGCCGCGGACCGCCATCTCCTCCTGCACCGGGTGCAGGGTCGGCGCCGTACCGGCCTCACCGGGGGTGGCGAGGCCCTCGGCGGTGACGATCTCCTGACCGTCGAGGGAGGCCACCGGAACCAGGCAGGCGTTGATCGCCACCCAGTCGGTGGGCTTGTTCACCCCGGGCCGGGCCACGAGGACCGAACAGGCACCGCACTCGCCCTCGGCACAGCCTTCCTTGGTCCCGGTGAGCCCACGCTCACGCAGGAAGTCGAGAACCGTCGTATGGGGTGCGGCCGGGGCGATCGGCGCCGTCTTCCCATTGACCGTGATCCGCGCCGCTACCATGGCACATCCTCATTTCGGAGCGCGGGCGTACAAAAGATGCTGGTCGCCATTTCAGGGGCTTTCTTATTCGGTGGCGAGGCTGAAGCGTTGAGAACCCGGGCAGAAATCAGCACGGAACGGCGTGCCGCCGGCGGGTGAAAGAGATCAGAAAAGACCGGGGCCCCTCATCGGGCGCTCCGGGAAAGGCTGTTCAGCAGCCGTGTGCGACACGACCCGGGACCCAGACGGTCCGCTGCGCGAGGCGATGCAGGTCGGAGATGATCGACATCCGACTTCGCCTCCTTCCGGGCAGCTCTCGAGTCGGTTCGTTTGAAAATACGATGGCCCGGGCCCACCGGTCAAGGTCCGGCGGTCGCCCCTTGCCTTCCCACTGGCCGGTAGGCCCCCGCCCGGCGCCGAACCCCCGGCAGGCGCGCCACGCGATTCCCTCGGCCCGGCCAGCATCTGCGAGGAATGGAGGCGCGATCTCATCGCATGTGCGACGCACCGGATATTCTCGCCCCCGCATTCCTTTTGAGATCACCGATCGGCGGGTGGACGCGTTGGACCTGTTGGGCGCGTCATCAGAGCTTCGAGTGCCTCGCTGAGGTAGGCGCGGAGTTCCCCGCCCTCCTCCGGGGGCAGGACCGAGGGCACCGCGTGTCCGAGTTGGGCGTGGCCGAGATAGACGGTGTAGGCGAGCAGCGCCCGGCGGCGGGCCTCCGGTTCGGGGAATCCGAGGCCGGCGAAGAGCCGGCCGAGGTAGGCCACCCTGCGCTCGGTCACTCGCCGCATGGCCGCCGCCACCTGGGGGTGTGTCGCGGTGGCGAGCAGGGCGACGTCGAGCGGGTCGGCCGTGGCCGACGCGACGGCTTCGGTGAAGAGCCGGCGGATCCGTTCCGCGGGGTCCGGTTCCGCCTCGACCTCGCTGATGGTGCCCTCGGTACTGATCTGTTCCCAGCGGTCGAGAGCCGCGTCGACGAGGGCGTCCCGGTTGGCGAAGTGCCAGTAGAAGCTGCCCTTGGTGGTGCCGAGCCGGGCCGCGAGGGGCTCGACGGCGACGGCCGCGACACCGCCCTCGCGGATCGCGGCCAGTGCGGCGTCCGCCCAGTCCTGAGCGGTCAACCGGGCTTTCCTGTCCTGCCGTTGCTGCCGTTGCTGCCGTTGCACCATGACCGTACGCTACCGTATGGTCGACCGTACGGTAGCGTATGGAGGTGCCCGATGACTGCGGTACGCAATGTCCACGAGCGCGTGATCGAGGCCCCCGCCGAGGCCGTCGGCGCGCTGCTCGACCGCCTCTCCGCCGCGGACGACCCGCTCTTCCCGGCCCCGGCCTGGCCGCGCATGCGCCTCGACGGCCCGCTCGCCGTGGGCGCGGACGGCGGGCACGGCCGGATCCGCTACCACGTCACGGCGTACGACCCCGGGCGCCGAGTCCGCTTCGACACCCCGCCGGGAGGCGGCCTCGACGGCTATCACGAGTTCACGGTCGCACCGCTGGGCGCGGAACGCTGCCGGGTGCGCCATGTCCTCGTATGCGAGGCGCACGGCCTCGTCCGTCTCTCATGGATGTGCGTCATACGGCCCATACACGACACCATGATCGAGGAGATCTTCGACAACATCGAGCGAGCGGCGGCCGGCGGCGTCGCCCGCCCCACCCGCTGGTCACCGTGGGTACGCCTGCTCCACGGACTCGGCTGGGCCCGGCCCGAAACCGTCACCACACCACCGGCGGCCCGGCTGCTCCGCACCGGCCTCGACCGTACCGACTACGAGGACGCGTACCGCATGGAACTCCTGCCCGGCCTGCCACGCGACCCGGCGGCCTGGACGGGCATCCTGCGCAACACCTTCCCCGTCCTCGCCCGGTCGGGCGGCGAACTGCTCCTGGACGTGAACACCGGCGGCCTGACGGCCCGGGCCTCGATCCTCGTCGATGACCACCACGTCACTCTCAGCACGGCCGTCCAGACCGACGGCCCCCGCGCGCGCCTCTACTGGGCCGTGGTCAAGCGCGTCCACCCCTTCATGGCCCGCACCATGCTCCGCCGCACGCACCGCACCTTGGCCCTGACGGCACCCCCGGCCGGCGAACGCCCCCGAACCGCCCACCGCACCCGCACGTGACCCGCACAGCGACGGGCCAGGCAGGGCGCGGCGGCACCTGTTTGTAGATGTCCAGGACGAGACCAGTCAACGCTGTGACCTGTCACCATGAGGGGGATTGAGGAGGTGGAATGCGCGCCAACCCGTCTGCGCTGGCGGCCGGAAGGCGCCATTCAGTAGGACGGCGCTGGGACGGATCCGTTCTCGCCGTGGGCGATACCGCAGCCGCTGAATGTCGTGTCGAGCGATGGGAAGACGTCGTCGCGGTGGCAGCCGGCAACGTCCACGCGGCCACGAACACGGGCAGGTCTCATACGGTGGGACTCCGGTCGGACGGCACGGTGCTGGCAACAGGGTGGAATGGCGATGGGCAATGTGATGTCGCCGGATGGCGAGGCGTCACGGCCGTGGCCGCAGGCTGGCGCCGCACGCTCGGGCTACTCGCGAATGGCCGCGTGCTGGCAGTTGGCAGGGGTTCAGAAGGACAGTGTGACGTGCGGTCCTGGCGCGAGATGGTCGCCGTCTCGTGTGGTGACTGGCACTCGGTCGGCGTCCGGTCGGACGGTATTGCACTGGCCGCGGGGAACAACCGACGAGGACAGTGTGCCGTTGAAGGGTGGCGTGACCTGGCCGCCATTTCGGCCGGATATCTCCATACCGTCGGCCTCAGAGCCGACGGACGGGCAGTAGCGACCGGAGACCGGGCAACCGGGGCGTGCGCGGTCGATGAGTGGGAAGACGTGGTGGCGCTCGACGCGGGCAGCTACCACACCATCGGAGTCACAGCGTCCGGACGGGTCCTCGGAGCCGGAGACAACAACTACGGACAGTGCGAAGTCAGCGATTGGCGCGACATCGTCGCCGTTGCTGCCGGTGCAACGCACACCCTCGGCCTGCGCGCCAACGGCACAGTCGTGACCACAGGGAACAATGCCGACAGACAGTGCGAGGTCAATGCCTGGTCCGGAGTCCAACTTCCATAGGCCTGAGCCCGCGTCTTTGATTCCGGTCAAGCATGCCAATGCCCGGTCCTTGTTCCACGTTCCACGTTCGCACCGCGTCCCCCCCCGGCCTCCTTGCCCAGACCCGCGCGCCCCTTCGTCTCCGGCACCGGCGTTCAGTCGGCGATGTCGACTCCGTATCCGCGTGCGAGGACGTCGAGACGGTGGTCATAGCCCTGGCCGACGGCTCGTAGGCGCCAGACCGGGCCTCTGCGGTAGATCTCCGCGAGCAGCATGGTGCGTTCGGTGGTGGCGGCGTCCAGGGTTGCCCAGGCGAGAGGTGCCCCGCTGCTACCGGGTGCGGCACCGATTTGAATCGCACCGACCGTCCCGAAGGTGGCGGCGCCGTCAATGGCCGCGGCGACGACGACCTTGCGCGTCGCGGGCGGCAGGGATGCCAGGTTGAGGGCGATGGTCTGTTCGGCAGGGCCGCCGGTCAGCAGTCGCACCGTTCCGGCGGGGCTCTCAGGAGCGCCGTAGAAGATGAAGTCCTCGTCGCAGGTGACCTGTTCGTCCTCGTCGAGGAGAAAGGCGACGACGTCGATCTCGTAGCCGCACCGCGAGGCCCAGCTTGCGGTGACATACCACTCCTGCGTGGGTCTGCCGTGCGGCATGGGCAGGTCGATGACACCGCCTCTCGACAGCACGTGCGGCTCCTGAGACCGGAGCGCCGCCCCAGCCGGGGCGGTGGCGGTCGGAGCGGTGAGCCAGTGGAGGCCGTGCACGGGGAGTTCGAGGGCGGTGACGCGGCTCATGCGCCGGTCGCCCGGCCCTCCCTCCACGAGTACGACGTCGGTGACGCTGGCGGACAGGTTGACCGCCGCGGACCCGCCCAGTTCGACGACGCGGGTGCGAGCCGCCGCGGCATCGGCGTGGACGCCACCGAGCACCAGCACGCGATGCCCGGCCAGAGGCTTGCCCGAGGGAACGGTGGTGGGCACCGGTCGGGGTGGAGCGGGTGCCGACACACCGGGGGCGGCCGCAGGAAGGGCCGCGGCTCCCGGGACGGGGGCAGCAGAGGTTGTGGCGGTCGGCACGGCGGAGGTCGTGGCGGGCGCCGACTCTGCGACCCCCACGACTGGTTCTGCTTCCGCCTCAGTCCCGGGGGTGACAATGAGGGCTGTCGCCTCATGTGCGGTCCCCGGCCGTACGTCGGCCAACAGCCTCAGGAAGGCGTGCTCGTCGACAACCGGCACTCCTTCGCCGAGTGCGCGTCGGGCCTTTGCCGAACCGGACGACGGTTCATTGGTGACCAGCACGCTGGTGTGCCGGCTGACGGAAGTCATCATGTTCAGCCCGGCGGCGACCGCCCGTCCGACCAACTCCGCCCGGGCATGGGCGGTCTCACCAGTGATCGCGACTTTCATCCCCTGCTGGAGCGGTCCGCCGGGAGCCAGCCGTCCCGGATTGCGGTAGGCGCAGGGAGTCTTCGGTGGCTTCGGCGTGAACTGCGACTCCGCCCGGGGCGGGCAGGCCACCAGCGGCAAGGGCAGATCGAGCCGCGCCGCCTCGCGCAGCGACGCCCGCAGGATCCCGGCCAGCACTCGGGTGTCGTCCAGCGCATCGTGCGCACGCTGCTGGGGGACGCCGTAATGGGCGGCGAGAGTACCGAGCTTCATGTCGTCCGTCGGCGGATCCACCTGGCGATTCAAAGCCAGGGTGCACAGCCGCTGCGACACCGGCAGCCACATCCGCGCACGAGCGAACTCGCAGGCCAGGAAGTCGTAGTCGAACTGGGCGTTGTGGGCGACCAGGACCCGGTCCTGAAGCATCGCCCCGATTCGCCCGGCCACCTGGTCGAACGTCGGCGCACCGCGTAGTCGCTCGACCGTCAGCCCGTGCACCTCCACCGGTCCCGGATCACACCCCGGATCCAGCAGTGTCGAGAACTCCCCGGTCTGCTCGCCGTCCGGACCGATCGTGATCACCGCGACGGACAGCACGCGATCTCGCCGGGCTATGAGACCCGACGTCTCCACATCGACCAAGGCCCAGTCGTAGCCGTAGTCGCCCGTCAAGGGCACATCGGAGGAGGTGGAGAGGAGACTCATGGTGGCAAGGATGATCCGACATCCGGGCCCCCTTCAACCCGTATGCCGATTTGCCATTGTTCGGGCGCTGTAACGAGGCGGTCCAGCGAACCCGCACGCTGGAAGGCCGGATCCTGTTCGTCATCCGCGCGCCGGCGGTCACGGACAACCTCTGCCGGGCTCGCCGCAGGCGTGACGTCCCAGAGAGGCCGCCGACCTCGTCCTGGCCCGCTGAACAGCAGGTCGGACAGAGTGCGGCGGCATCCCCGCGTCAAATGTCCCGGAAGATCTCGATCTGCGCCCCGATCGAGTTCAGGCGTTCCGCCAGGTCCTCGTAGCCGCGGTTGATGACGTAGACGTTGCGCAGGACGGACGTGCCTTCAGCGGCCATCATCGCCAGCAGGACGACCACCGCGGGGCGGAGGGCCGGGGGGCACATCATCTCGGCCGCGCGCCAGCGGGTCGGGCCCTCGACCAGGACGCGGTGGGGGTCCAGCAGCTGCAGGCGGCCGCCGAGGCGGTTGAGGTCGGTCAGGTAGATCGCCCGGTTGTCGTAGACCCAGTCGTGGATCAGCGTCTTGCCCTGGGCCACCGCCGCGATCGCCGCGAAGAACGGGACGTTGTCGATGTTCAGGCCAGGGAAGGGCATGGGGTGGATCTTGTCGATCGGGGCTTCCAGCTTGGAGGGGCGGACCGTGAGGTCGACCAGCCGGGTGCGGCCGTTGTCGGCGACGTACTCCGGGGTGCGGTCGTGGTCCAGGCCCATCTCCTCCAGGACCGCCAGCTCGATCTCCAGGAACTCGATGGGGACGCGACGCACCGTCAGCTCCGACTCCGTCACCACGGCCGCCGCGAGCAGGCTCATCGCCTCGACCGGGTCCTCGGAGGGGGAGTAGTCGACGTCGGCGTCGATGTTCGGCACGCCGTGCACGGTGAGCGTCGTGGTGCCGATGCCCTCGACGCGGACCCCGAGCGCCTCCAGGAAGAAGCACAGGTCCTGGACCATGTAGTTGGAGGAGGCGTTGCGGATGACGGTCACGCCGTCGTGGCGGGCCGCCGCCAGCAGCGCGTTCTCCGTCACCGTGTCGCCCCGCTCGGTCAGCACGATCGGGCGGTCCGGGCGGACCGAGCGGTCCACGACCGCGTGGTACTGGCCCTCGGTCGCCGCGACCTCCAGGCCGAAGCGGCGCAGCGCGATCATGTGCGGCTCGATCGTCCGCGTGCCCAGGTCGCAGCCGCCGGCGTACGGCAGCTTGAAGTGGTCCACGCGGTGCAGCAGGGGGCCGAGGAACATGATGATCGAGCGGGTGCGGACCGCCGCCTCCGCGTCGATCGCCGGCATGTCCAGCTCGGCCGGCGGCACCAGCTCCAGGTCGACCCCGCCGTTGATCCAGCGGGTGCGGACACCGATGGAGGACAGTACCTCCAGAAGGCGGTACACCTCCTCGATGCGGGCCACCCGGCGCAGGACCGTACGGCCCTTGTTCAGCAGCGAGGCGCACAGCAGGGCGACACACGCGTTCTTGCTGGTCTTGACGTCGATGGCGCCGGACAGCCGGCGGCCGCCGACGACCCGCAGATGCATCGGGCCCGCGTAGCCCAGCGACACGATCTCGCTGTCCAGGGCTTCACCGATTCGGGCGATCATCTCAAGACTGATGTTCTGGTTGCCGCGCTCGATGCGATTGACGGCGCTCTGGCTGGTGCCGAGTGCCTCCGCGAGCTGCGCCTGTGTCCAGCCCCGGTGTTGCCGGGCGTCACGGATGAGCCTGCCGATGCGTACGAGGTAGTCGTCTGCCATGGCGTTGAGGCTATCTCAGATATGAGATGGCGCCCGTTGGGGGGTCCGTTCGAGTGACGTAGTGTCACCGGGTAAGGGATTCACGGGGAATGTTCGAAATACTCCTCATTTCGTCCCACGTCACCCGTTGTTGCGGGTTCCCTCGCCGCCGAGCCGAAACCGCCCCTTCGCGGGGTTCCTGGAGCGCCTCGCCATCGCCCCCGCTGTGGTCCACGCCACCGGCGAAACCGCACCCCCGGGCCCGGTCGGGCATGACCATCCAGCCCCCATGTACTAGAGTTATCTCGACATCGAGATATCTGCCGAGGCGCACCGTAGCCGCCCGCTGGGTAAGGGTAGCCTAACTTAGCCTTACCTTACTGGTTCGGCCAGGCCGGCGTGGCGGCACGATGGACGGTGGTAGGCGCACATCAATGAAGGAGACTGTCGTGTCGGCGAACAGCTTCGACGCCCGCAGCACGCTGCAGGTGGGCGGCGAGTCGTACGAGATCTTCCGGCTGGACAAGGTGGAGGGCTCGGCCCGGCTGCCGTACAGCCTCAAGGTCCTGCTGGAGAACCTGCTCCGCACGGAGGACGGCGCGAACATCACCGCCGACCACATCCGCGCCCTCGGTGGCTGGGACTCGCAGGCGCAGCCCAGCCAGGAGATCCAGTTCACGCCGGCCCGCGTGATCATGCAGGACTTCACCGGCGTGCCCTGCGTCGTGGACCTCGCGACCATGCGTGAGGCCGTGAAGGAGCTGGGCGGTGACCCGGCGAAGATCAACCCGCTCGCCCCGGCCGAGCTGGTCATCGACCACTCCGTCATCGCCGACAAGTTCGGCACCAACGACGCCTTCAAGCAGAACGTCGAGCTGGAGTACGGCCGCAACCGCGAGCGCTACCAGTTCCTGCGCTGGGGCCAGACCGCGTTCGACGAGTTCAAGGTCGTCCCGCCCGGCACCGGCATCGTCCACCAGGTCAACATCGAGCACCTGGCCCGCGTCGTCATGATCCGCGACGGCAAGGCGTACCCCGACACCCTGGTCGGCACCGACTCGCACACCACCATGGTCAACGGCCTCGGTGTCCTCGGCTGGGGCGTCGGCGGCATCGAGGCCGAGGCCGCCATGCTCGGCCAGCCGGTCTCCATGCTGATCCCGCGTGTCGTCGGCTTCAAGCTCACCGGCGAGCTGCCCACCGGCACCACCGCCACCGACCTGGTGCTCACCATCACCGAGATGCTGCGCAAGCACGGCGTCGTCGGCAAGTTCGTCGAGTTCTACGGCGAGGGCGTGGCCGCCACCTCCCTCGCCAACCGCGCCACCATCGGCAACATGTCGCCGGAGTTCGGCTCCACCGCCGCGATCTTCCCGGTCGACGACGAGACGCTGAAGTACCTGCGCCTGACCGGCCGCTCCGAGCAGCAGGTCGCCCTGGTCGAGGCGTACGCCAAGGAGCAGGGCCTCTGGCTGGACCCGAAGGCCGAGCCCGACTTCTCCGAGAAGCTGGAGCTGGACCTGTCGACGGTCGTCCCGTCGATCGCCGGCCCGAAGCGCCCGCAGGACCGCATCGTCCTCGCGAACGCCGCCGAGCAGTTCAAGCTGGACGTCCGCAACTACGTCGACGAGACCGACGAGGCGGGCAAGGAGTCCTTCCCGGCCTCCGACGCCCCGGCCAACCACCCGAACGGCGGCCCGTCCAACCCGGTCCCGGTCACCGCCCCCGACGGCACGACCTACGAGCTGGACCACGGTGCGGTGACGGTCGCGGCCATCACCTCCTGCACCAACACGTCCAACCCGTACGTCATGATCGGCGCCGCCCTGGTCGCCAAGAAGGCGGTCGAGAAGGGCCTCACCCGCAAGCCGTGGGTCAAGTCCACCCTCGCCCCGGGCTCGAAGGTCGTCACCGACTACTTCGAGAAGGCCGGCCTCACGCCGTACCTGGACAAGCTCGGCTTCAACCTCGTCGGTTACGGCTGCACCACCTGCATCGGCAACTCCGGCCCGCTGCCGGAGGAGGTCTCCAAGGCCGTCAACGACCACGACCTCGCCGTCACCTCGGTCCTCTCCGGCAACCGGAACTTCGAGGGCCGTATCAACCCCGACGTCAAGATGAACTACCTGGCCTCCCCGCCGCTGGTCGTCGCGTACGCCATCGCGGGCTCCATGAAGGTGGACATCACCCGCGAGGCCCTGGGCACCGACCAGGACGGCAACCCGGTCTACCTGAAGGACATCTGGCCCACCGAGGCCGAGGTCAACGACGTCGTGGCCGGCGCCATCGGCGAGGACATGTTCAGCAAGTCCTACTCCGACGTCTTCGCGGGCGACGCCCAGTGGCAGGCGCTGCCGATCCCGACCGGCGACACCTTCGAGTGGGACGGCGAGTCCACCTACGTCCGCAAGCCCCCGTACTTCGAGGGCATGGGCATGGAGCCGGCCCCGGTCGAGGACATCTCCGGCGCCCGCGTGCTCGCCAAGCTGGGCGACTCGGTCACCACCGACCACATCTCCCCGGCCGGCGCGATCAAGGCCGACACCCCGGCGGGCAAGTACCTGACGGAGCACGGCGTCGAGCGCCGCGACTTCAACAGCTACGGCTCGCGCCGCGGCAACCACGAGATCATGATCCGTGGCACGTTCGCCAACATCCGCCTGCGCAACCAGATCGCGCCGGGCACCGAGGGCGGCTACACCCGCGACTTCACCCAGGACGGCGGTCCGGTCTCCTTCATCTACGACGCCTCGCGCAACTACATCGAGCAGGGCATCCCGCTGGTCGTCCTGGCCGGCAAGGAGTACGGCTCCGGCTCGTCCCGCGACTGGGCGGCCAAGGGCACCGCGCTGCTCGGCGTGAAGGCGGCCATCGCCGAGTCGTACGAGCGCATCCACCGCTCGAACCTCATCGGCATGGGCGTGCTCCCGCTGCAGTTCCCGGAGGGCGCCACGGCCGACTCCCTCGGCCTGACCGGTGAGGAGACCTTCTCCATCAGCGGTGTCACCGAGCTGAACGAGGGCCGTACGCCGAGCACGGTCAAGGTCACCACCGACACCGGTGTCGAGTTCGACGCGGTCGTCCGCATCGACACCCCCGGTGAGGCCGACTACTACCGCAACGGCGGCATCCTGCAGTACGTGCTGCGCAGCCTGATCCGCAAGTAAGCGGTCCGGTCCGCCCAAGCAGGCGGTCCGGTACGGCAGTTGTCGAGGGCCGCATCCCCACCCGGGGGTGCGGCCCTCGGCCGTACCTGTGCCAAGCCGTCGGGTCTACCGCGGAAGTTGCAGACCGCTCGCCCTTACCGTGCTGGTTCGACGGCGACGTCAACTCCCCGCCGGATTCGCGGCGGGCGCGGGACCCGTAGGTTTCCGGGTGTCAGAACGACACCGATCACGGCCACAGGGGGAAACCGCATGCGCATCCGGAACGCACGCACGAAGCTGGGCGTCGTCGCCGCCATGGGCCTGTTGGGCATCGGCGCGTCCGTCGTGCCGGCCCAGGCGTCGACGTCCGCGCACTACGTCGGCTACGGCTATGCCAACAACAAGCACGCCGTCTGGTGCGTCCAGCACCTGACCAACGACGTGGCGCACGACCTGGGCAAGGGCCGGCCGCTGGCCGAGGACGGTATCTGGGGCAAGCACACCTACAACTGGGTGCGGTGGTTCCAGGGCGTCGAGGGCCTCAAGAAGGACGGCATCGTCGGCAAGGCCACCGGCGGCTACCTGCTGTACGCGGGGGACCAGTACTACGGGGGCGACAACTACTGCTACAAGTACCTGCCCAGCTACAACTGACAGGCCGCTCGTGGCGGACCCGGCGGCCTTCACAGGGCCGCCGGGTCCGCGAGCCGGCCGGGCGAAGGGGCTCGGCCGGCTACGGCCGCCCGACCGGATGGTGCTGGCTTGTGGCCGCGAGGACCCGGGGAGGTGTCCTCGCGGAGCAGGCGGGGCGCGACAACGTTGTCTGACACTCTCGTTCCCGACTGTACCGCCTCAACCGACAACGATGTCAACCCAGTTCGTGCCCCACCCGCTCAAGGTCTTCCGCCCCGCCGCCGGCCCGGGTTACTGTCCCTGCGGCTTGTGTGACCCGTGGTGCGCGACCCGTCCGAAGGAGGAAGGGCCGCGTCATGCGTTTTCGACCCACGTCCCTGCTGCTGGCCGCGGTACTCGCGACCGGCGGCGCCACCCCCGCCCTCGCGGCGACGGCGGCACCACCACCGAAACCGGTCAAGGACCCGACGGCGTACGTCGATCCGCTGATCGGCACGAAGAACGGCGGCGACGTCTTCCCGGGCGCCGTCGTGCCCTTCGGCATGCTGTCCTGGAGCCCGGAGAACACCAGAGGCGACGCCACCCGCACCGCGGCGCCCGGCGGCTACCAGTACGACGCCACCCGGATCCGCGGCTTCAGCCTCACCCACATGTCCGGCACCGGCTGCGCCGGCGGCAGCGGCGACATCCCGTTCTTCCCGTACGCCGGCGCGGTCACCACCTCCCCGGCGAGCGACACCAAGGACGCCGTCTACGCCTCCGACTTCCGGCACGGTGACGAGAAGGCCGAGCCCGGCCACTACCGGGTCGGCCTGGCCTCCGGGTCACCGCCGACCTCACCGCGACCGCGCGCACCGGCTCCGCCCGCTTCACCTTCCCCGAGGACAAGCCCGCCTCGCTGCTGATCCGCACCGCCAACTCCGAGGTCGGCTCGGAGAATTCGACCGTCAGCATCGACCCGAGGACGCGGACCGTCTCGGGCTCCGTCACCTCCGGGAACTTCTGCGGCTACCTCGACCCCGAGGGCCAGCGCTCCTACTACACCCTGTACTTCACCGCCCACTTCGACCGCGCCTTCACCGCTCACGGCACCTGGCAGGACGACACGGTCAGCCCCGGGTCGAGCACGGCGTCCGGCGGCACCGGGGGCTTCTCGCACGGCGGGCGGCCCGTCGCCGGCAAGGGCGTCGGAGGCTATGTCCAGTTCGCGCCCGGTACCGGCCCGGTGGGCGTCAAGGTCGGCATCTCCTACGTCAGCGAGCGGGCCGCCGAGGCCAACCTCAAGGCCGAGAACCCGAAGGGCCGTTCCTTCGGCGCGGTCGAGAACGCCGCCCGCCGGGCCTGGCGCGAACGCCTGGGCGCGATCCGGGTCGGCGGCGGCACGGACGCCGAGCGCACCACCTTCTACACCGCCCTCTACCACGCCCTGCTGCACCCGAACGTGATCAGCGACGCCGACGGCCGCTACCGGGGCAGCGACGGCGAGGTGCACCGGGTGGGCCACGGCCACCGCGCCCAGTACGGCACCTTCTCCGGCTGGGACGTCTACCGCGACCAGGTCCAGCTGCTCACCCTCCTCGACCCGCGCACCGGCTCCGACATCGCGCAGTCGCTGTACGAGCTGGCGCGGCAGAACGGCGGCACCTGGGACCGCTGGCTGCACGGCGCGAGCGGCACGCACGTCATGAACGGCGACCCCTCACCGACCGCGCTGGCCGGCATCCGCGCCTTCGGCGGCACCGGCTTCGACCTGAAGGGCGCCCTGCACTCCCTGGTGAAGGCGGCGACCGTGCCGACGGCGGCGGACCTGTCCCCGGCCGGCAAGCCGGTGCTGTCGGCGGGCCAGCGGCCCTCGCTCGACAAGTACCTGAAGCTGCGCTACATGCCGAGCGTCTCCAACGCCTGGGGCGGCGCCGCCGAGACCCTGGAGATGTCCACCGCGGACTTCTCCCTGTCCCAACTGGCCGCCGCGGCGGGGGAGAAGGGGACGGCGGCCACCTTCGCCCGGCGCGCCCAGTGGTGGCAGAACAACTTCGACATCGCGGCCGACCCGGGCGGCGGGTACATCGCCAACCGCAAGGCCGACGGCAGCTGGGTGACCGGCTTCACCCCGGACACCGGCAACGGCTTCGTCGAGGGCACTGCGGCCCAGTACACCTGGATGGTCCAGCACAACCCGGCCGGTCTGTTCGCGGCGATGGGCGGCACCGGCAAGGCACTCGCCCGCCTCGACACCTTCTTCCACAACGCCGACGGCAGCTGGGCGTTCAGCGGCAGCGGCGGCACCAAGTCCGGGATGGACAACGAGCCGTCCATCAACGTGCCCTACCTGTACGACTACGCGGGCGCCCCCTACAAGACGCAGGAGACGGTCCGCGCGGCCATGGGCACGCTGTGGTCCACCGAGCCCGGCGGCATCCCCGGCAACGACGACCTCGGCGCCATGTCGGCCTGGTACGTCTTCTCCGCGCTCGGCATGTACCCGCAGGTGCCCTCCCGGGCCGAACTGGTCCTGGCCTCACCGCTGTTCGAGCGGGTGGAGATCCACCGTCCGCACGGCAACGACATCTCGATCCGCGCCGCGGGAGCCGCGGCCGACGCGCCGTACATCCACTCGCTGCGCGTCAACGGCCGTAGCAGCGACCGGCCGTGGCTGCCCGCCTCCTTCGTCCGGGACGGCGGCCGGCTCGACTACACCCTGTCCACCACCCCCGACCGCACCTGGGGCGCGGACGCCCCGCCGCCGTCCTTCCGGCAGGGCGAGCAGCCGTACCAGATCGGTGTCGGCCCCACGTCCGCCACGCTCGCACCCGGCGACAGCACGAAGATCGCCATCCGCGCGCTGTCCATGGGCGGCGGCACCGGCCCGGAGGTGCGGTTCCACGTCCGGACGCCGGCCGGCGTCACGGCCACGCCCGCCGAGGGCACGGTGTCCGACGGCTCGCGGCAGATCACCCTCACCGCCGCCGCGGACGCCCCCCAGGGCTTCTACGACGCCGAGGTGAGCGTGACCTCCGGCGACAGCTCCTACCAGCAGCCCGTGTCGCTGACCGTGGCCGCCCCGGGCACGCTCCTCGCCGCCTACGACAACACCGGGATCTCCGACGACGACGGCGAACACGACGAGGCGGACTACGACGGCGGCGGCTGGAGCTACTCCCGCCAGGCCCTCGCCGCGGCCGGCCTCGCCGCGGGCGGCCACGGTACGGTCCACGGGCTCGGCTTCACCTGGCCCGACTCGCCCGCCGGCCGCCCGGACAACGCCTCCGCGACCGGCCAGACCATCCGACTGAGCAAGCCCGCGAGCGCGTTGTCCTTCATCGGCAGCGCGGTCAACGGCAACCAGCAGGCCAAGGCCACCGTCACCTACACCGACGGCACGACCGCCACCGCCGACCTCTCCTTCACCGACTGGACCGTCGGCGGCGGGGGCGGCACCGTCCAGTACGGCAACGAGGTCGTCGCCAAGACCGCGTACCGCAATGTCGCGGGCGCCGGCAAGGACCCGGTGGCCACCTACGTCTTCGCCACCGAGCCGTTCACCGCACCGGCCGGCAAGACCATCGCGAGCGTACGCCTCCCGGGCAACGGCGATCTGCACGTCTTCACCCTCGCCACCGACTGACCCGGACGCGCAGTCGATCCGGACACACGAGAGGGGGGCGGGCCCGATTCGGGCCCGCCCCCCTTCGCCGTCCTCCGGTCAGCCCAGCAGCTCCACCTCCGCCAGCGTCGCCGAACCGTCCAGCACCAGGCGGTACTTGGCGTACGAGCCCGGGTGCGCGATGGTGAACGCCCTGGTCTGCCGGTCCCAGCGGAACGATTCACCGGAGCGCTGGTCCAGCGTGTGCCAGGCCGTGCCGTCCGTGGAGCCCTGCAGCGTCCAGCCGGCCGGCGCCTTGGTGTGGTCGGCCGACGAGGTCAGGGTGTACTGCACGGGCTTCGCCGTACCGGCCACCGGCAGGTCCACCGAGGTCACCGTCGAGTCGGTCGCCGACGTGTTGTCGAACAGGGCGCCCGGACCGCTCAGCAGGTCCGCGCGCGGGGCGGGCACCTTGTCGTCCCGGGTGATGGAGACGGGCGCCGCGTCCTTGCCCGTGCCCCACGACGACGGCCTGGAGCCCATGGAGAACTCGATGGTGCCGCCCTTGGCCAGCAGCGAGTGGGGGAGCGAGGCCTTGGTCCACCGGTGCCCGTCGACCTTCACGCCCTGCACGTAGATGTTCTTCGCGCTGTTCCGCGGCGCCTTGATGACCAGGTCATGGCCGTTCTCCAGGTGCACGGTCGCCTTCTTGAACAGCGGGGAGCCGATCGCGTACTCGCCGCTGCCCATGACGAGCGGGTAGAAGCCGAGCGAGGAGAACAGGTACCAGGCCGACTGCTCGCCGTTGTCCTCGTCGCCGTGGTAGCCCTGGCCTATCTCGCTGCCCACGTACAGCCGGGACAGCACCTCGCGGACCTTCGCCTGCGCCTTCCAGGGCTCGCCGGCCGCGTCGTACATGTAGATCACGTGGTGCGCGACCTGGTTGGAGTGGCCGTACTGGCCCATCCGCACGTCCCGCGCCTCGGTCATCTCGTGGATGACACCGCCGTAGGAGCCGACGTACTCCGGGGAGGCCGTCTCCGGGGTGGCGAAGTACTCGTCGAGCTTGTCACCGAGGCCCTTGCGGCCGCCGTACAGGTTGGCCAGGCCCCGGCTGTCCTGCGGGGCGGTGAAGGCGTAGCCCCAGCCGTCGGTCTCCGTGTAGTCGTAGCCCCACACGCGCGGGTCGTACTTCGCGGAGTCCACGCGCCAGTCGCCCTTGGCGTCGCGGCCCTGGAAGAAGCCCGCCTTGGGGTCGAACATCTTGACGTAGTCCTGCGCCCGGTTGAGGAAGTACTCCGACTCCTCCTGGTAGTGCTTCTCGCCGGTCTTCTTGTAGAGGGCCGCGCCCATCCGCGCGATGCCGTAGTCGTTGACGTAGCCCTCCATCGCCCAGGACAGGCCCTCGCCGGTGGCGGTGCTGGTGTAGCCGAGGAAGGGCGAGGTGCTCATGCCCTTGCGGCCGACGCCGGACGACGGGGGCACGACGGTGGCGTTCTTCAGCGCCGCGTCGTAGGCCGCCTTCGCGTCCATGTGCACGCCCTTGACGTAGGCGTCGGCGAACGCCACGTCCGAGGAGGTGCCGGTCATCAGGTCGGCGTAGCCGGGGGAGGACCAGCGGGAGGTCCAGCCGCCGTCCTTGTACTGCTGCACGAAGCCGTCGACCATCTCGCCGGCCTGGGACGGCGTGAACAGCGAGTACGCCGGCCAGGTGGTCCGGTAGGTGTCCCAGAAGCCGTTGTTGACGTACACCGTGCCATCGACGATCTTCGCCCCGGTGTGCGTGGCCGTGTCCGGCCCGGTCATCGGGGAGAACGGCGAGGCGTACCGGTCCTTGCCGCCGACCTTCTCGAAGCCGGAGTTGGGGTACAGGTACAGCCGGTACATGCTGGAGTACAGCGTGGTCAGCTGGTCCGGGGTCGCGCCCTGCACCTCGACCTTGCCCAGCAGGCGGTCCCAGGTGCGCTGGGCGCGGTGCTTCACGGTGTCGAAGGAGGTGCCTCCGGGGATCTCCTGGCGGAGGTTGTCCTTTGCCTGGTCGACGCTGATCAGGGAGGTGGCCAGGCGCAGGGTGACCGTGTGGTCCGCGCCCGTGTCGAAGCGCATCCAGCCCTTGACGCCGCCCGAGTCGCCGCCGGTCACCGGCTTGTCGAAGACGCCGTAGACGAACAGCCTGGTGGCGCCCGTGGACAGCCCGGACTTCACGTCCGAGTAGCCGGTGACGATGCCGTGCTCCTTGTCCAGGGTCAGTCCGGCCTGGTCGGTGACGTTGTCGAAGACGACGCTCGCGTTGTCGCCCGGGTAGGTGAAGCGCAGGGCCGCCGCGTGGTCGGTGGGCGCCATCTCCGCCTTCAGGCCGTTCTCGAACCGCACGCCGTAGTAGTACGGCCGCGCGGTCTCGTTCTCGTGCCGGAAGGCCAGCGCCCGCGCGTCCCGGCCGGTGTCCGGGGCACCGGCGGCGGCGGACGGCATCAGCTGGAACGTCTGCCGGTCACCCATCCAGGGGCTCGGCTCGTGGCTCGCGCTGAACGCCTGGATCGTCGGCAGGTTGTCGTCGTTGTTCGCGCGCGCGTACTCGTACAGCCAGCTCAGCGAGGACGCGTTGGTCACCGGCGTCCAGAAGTTGAAGCCGTGCGGCAGCGCCGTCGCCGGGAAGTTGTTGCCGCGCGAGAAGCTGCCGCTGGAGTTGGTCCCGCGCGTGGTCAGCACGTAGTCCGACAGGTGCGCCTTGGGCCGTTCGGGCGCCATCCGCTTCAGCGCCACGTCGTCGAGCCAGCCGCGGAACTTCGCCGGCCCCTCGGGGGAGTCGTACGCCAGCAGGATCCGGTCGACGGTCTTGCCGGCCGCCACCGAGCCGATCCCAGAGACCACGTCGTTCCACTGGTTGACGTACAGCACCTTCGCGTCGCCCTGGCCGCGCGGCGACAGCGGGAACCCGTGCTGGTCGGTCGCGCCCAGGTCGCTGAGGTAGGTGCCGTCGGTGAACGCCAGGTCGACGGAGACGTTCGTGGCGTCGTAGTCGCGGTCGCCGTCGGCCATCGCCGGGTAGATCCGGTACGACAGCCCGGTGTCGCGGTGGACCTTCACGTTGACGTCGAAGACCTTGTTGTACGAGTACGCCCGGCCGGTGGCCGTGTGCCGTCCGGCGTAGCGCAGGGCACGCTTTCCGGTGAATCCGGCCCGCGCCTTGGCCGTCGGGGAGCCGCTGGGCCCGTGGTCGACGAGCGACAGCATGTCCTCGGGTACGGGGTTGTCCGTGCCGCCGATGGAGAACTGCACGTCGGAGAGCTGCACGATGTTCGAGGCGCCGTTGTTCTTCGTGATGTCGAGCCGGAAGTGCTGGTACTCGGCCGGCTCGGCGAGGTCGTACGACTTCGTCTGGAACCGCTCGGCGAAGGTCTCGCCCGACCGGGTGTCGAGGGTCTTCCAGTCCTTGCCGTCCGTCGAGCCCTGGAGGGTCCAGTCCCTCGGGTCGCGCTCGGCGTAGTCGTTGGCCGAGGTGAGGGCGTACGTCTGGAGTTCGATGGGTTTGTCCAGGTCGAACTCGGCCCAGCCGGTGGGCTGGAACGTCAGCCACTTGGTGGCGGACTCTCCGTCGACGAGGTTCTCCTTCACCTCGCCGCCGCCGGTGTTCTCGCCGCTCGCCCGCACGTCGGTCACATGGTCGGTGACATTGCCGGGGATGCCGGTGCTGTAGCCGCCGTCCACGCCGGAGGCGCGCTTGGTGCCGTCCGGTCCGGTGTCGACGGTGTTCAGCCAGTCCGGAGCCGGATCGCCCGTCTCGAACGAGGAGGCGAACTGCTGGCCGGCCGCCGGGGCCCGCGCGGGCAGGGCCACCGCCGCGCCCTGGGCCCCGACGGCCATGACAAAGGCGGCCGTGATGACGACCGCCGGACTTCCTCTGTGCCGCGTTCTCCGCTGCATCTACGGATTCCCTCCCTGACCCTCGTCAGACAACGTTGTCAATGTGGGGCGCAGGAACCAGTAGGGAGTCAAGTGCCCGGCGATGTCAAGGTGTTGGCTGTGGCATTCAGGGGCCTATGTCGCGACTTTTTCCGGCCGGGGGCGCACAGCGCGTTCCTATGTCCGGGAGGTCTCAACTCGGAAAAGACCCGTCGCCAACCTTGCATTCGATCTTGCTCAGCTGGCGGGAAGTGGACTATACCTGTCGGCGTTTCCAGCGATTTCTTTCAGCGTGATGTCCCCGCAAGACCTGCACGACCTGCACGACCCAGCACTACCCGACCGCGGTGCCGGGGAGGATCCGGTTCACCGCCTGAGTCCTGGAGAAGGCGAGGACTTGAGCATGGGATCCACCTCGAACCACGGTGCCGAGGGCGTCGGCCGCCGTGATCTGATCAAGCGGTCCGCCGCGATCGGCCTGGTCGCGGCTCCTGGGATGAGCCTGCTGTCCGCCTGCGCGAGCGGCGGCGGCGACGGGCAGGACAAGGCGAAGGCGGGCAAGAAGACCGCCAAGAACCCGCTCGGCGTCAACGAGACCGCCAAGATGGAGTTCGTCCTGTTCGACGGCGGCTTCGGCAAGGAGTACGCCGAGGACGCCGTGAAGATCTACCAGAAGGACTTCCCGAAGGCCACGGTGAAGTTCTCCGCCACCCAGAAGATCCAGTCCACCCTCCAGCCCCGCTTCAACCAGGGCAACCCGCCGGACCTCATCGACAACTCCGGCGCCGAGCAGATGGACATGGGTGTCCTCGTCGGCAAGAAGCAGCTCGCGGACCTCACCCCGCTGCTCGACGCGCCGTCGTACGACGACCCGAAGAAGAAGGTCCGCGACACGCTGCGCCCCGGCATCGTCGAGATGGGCCAGTTCGACGGCGACCCCGTCTGGATCATGTACTACGCCTACACGGTGTACGGCGTCTGGTACTCGCAGAAGGCCCTGGACGACCTCGACGTGACGTACCCGGAGACCTGGGACGACATGCTCGCGGTCTGCGCGAAGGCCAAGAAGAAGGGCATCGCCGGCTGGACGTACGCGGGCAAGTACCCGTACTACATCCCCTTCTCGCTGTACCCGATGATCGCCAAGGTCGGCGGCCGCGAGGTGCTCGACGCCATCGACAACCTGGAGCCGAACGCCTGGAAGCACCCGGCCGTCAAGGCCTGTTTCGAGGCGTACTACGAGCTGTACAAGAAGGGCTACATCCTCAAGGGCACCCCCGGCCTTGACCACATCCAGTCCCAGGCCGCCTGGGCCAAGGGCAAGGCGCTGTTCATCCCGAACGGCTCCTGGGTGGAGAACGAGTCGGCGAACGTCATCCCCAAGGACTTCAACCTCGCGGTCTCCGCGCCCTCCGGCATCGACTCCTCCGACAAGATGCCCTTCGGTACCATCTGGGCCTCCGGCGGCGAGCCCTTCATCGTCCCGGCCAAGGCGGCGAACACCGAGGGCGGCATGGAGCAGCTGCGCATCATGCTCTCCGAGGCGTCCTCGAAGAACTTCACGTCCAAGGTGAAGTCGCTGACCGCGTACAACGGCGGCACCACCGACATCACCCTCACCCCCGGCCTGAAGTCGGGCGTCGCGGCCCTGGACAAGGCCGGATCCAACGTGGTGAATCCGCGCCTGCAGGACTGGTACGTGCAGCTCCAGAAGGAGAAGATCGGGGTGGCCGGCCTCGGCGAGATGATGGCCGGGCGCGCCACGCCGGCCGAGACCATCAAGAAGATCCAGGGCTACGCGGACGAGGCCGCGAAGGACACGTCGATCAAGCACTACAAGCACCAGTGACCCTCGTCTGAGGGCCCGTCACCAGCGGCAGCACCTGACCTAAGATCGGGGTCGGCAGTAATGCAGCACGGCAAGTACCGGTTCATCGTGGGGTTCCTCGCGGTTCCCCTCGGGCTGTACGCGCTCTTTGTCGTATGGCCCTTCATCCAGTCCATCTACTACTCGTTCACGGACTGGACGGGCCTGAGCCCCGATTTCAAGATGGTCGGCGTCGACAACTACAAGAGGATGTTCGACGACGACATCTTCTGGAAGTCGCTGGAGCACAGCCTCGTCTTCGCCCTCGTGCTGCCGCTGGTGACACTGAGTCTGGCGCTGTTCCTCGCCTTCATGATCAATGTGGGCGGGCGGCGCAGGAAGGGCGGACCCGTGATCTCCGGGGTCCGCGGTTCCTCGTTCTACAAGATCGTGTACTTCTTCCCGCAGGTGCTGTCGATCGCGATCGTCGCGGTGCTGTTCGAGAACGCGTACAACCCCGACAGCGGCGCCATCAACTCGTTCCTGCGCGGGATCGGCCTGGACAGCCTCCAGCCGCTCTGGCTCGGCTCCCCGAACCTGGCGCTGTGGTGCGTGATGGCGGTGCTGGTCTGGTCCACGGTCGGCTTCTTCGTCGTCCTGTTCTCGGCCGGCATGGCGTCCATCCCGGCCGACCTGTACGAGGCGGCGCTGCTGGACGGCGCGAGCCGCTTCACCACGTTCTTCCGCATCACCCTGCCGCTGCTGTGGGACACCGTGCAGTCCGGCTGGGTCTACATGGGCATCCTCGCCCTCGGCGCCGAGTCGTTCGCGGTCGTGCAGATCATGACGACCGGGCCGGGCGGCCCCGACTACTCGACCACCGTGCTGGTCCTGTACGTGTACCAGAAGGCGTTCCGGGACGGTCAGGCCGCCTACGCCACGACCATCGGCGTCGCCCTGCTCGTCGTCACGCTCGCGTTCGCCGCGATCGTGATGCGCCTGGGCCGTCGCGAGCGGCTGGAGTACTGAAGCGATGAAGACGACCGAGACCCCCGCCCCGCTGCCGGCCGAGTCCGGGGCGCCCGTGGCCAAGGTGGACGTGGCGCGGCGGCGGCCCGAGACGCCGAGGAAGGAGGGCGGCGTCCTCAACGTCTTCTCCCACGGCATGCTGGTCATCTGGGCGATCATGGTGATCATGCCGCTGCTGTGGGCGGTGATGTCCTCCTTCAAGGACGACAGCTCCATCGTCGGCTCGCCCTGGTCGCTGCCCGACAAGCTGCACTTCGACAACTGGTCGCGGGCCTGGACCGAGGCCCATATGAGCGACTACTTCCTCAACACCGTCCTGGTGGTCGGGGGCTCGCTCATCGGCACGCTGGTCCTCGGCTCGATGGCGGCCTATGTCCTGGCCCGCTTCGACTTCCCCGGCAACCGGTTCATCTACTACCTGTTCATCGGCGGCATGAGCTTCCCGATCATGCTGGCGCTGGTCCCGCTGTTCTACGTCGTGAACAACATGGGGCTGCTCAACACCATCCACGGCCTGATCCTGGTCTACATCGCGTACTCACTGCCGTTCACGGTCTTCTTCCTCACCGCGTTCTTCCGCACCCTGCCCACCTCGGTGGCGGAGGCGGCCTTCGTGGACGGCGCCTCCCACTCGCGGACCTTCTTCCAGATCATGCTGCCGATGGCCAAGCCGGGCCTGATCAGCGTGGGCATCTTCAACTTCCTGGGCCAGTGGAACCAGTACATGCTGCCCACGGTCCTGAACACCGACCCCGACAAACGCGTCCTCACCCAGGGCCTGGTCCAGTTGGCGGTCAGCCAGGGCTACAAGGGCGACTGGTCGGGTCTCTTCGCGGGCCTGGTGATGGCGATGCTGCCGGTCCTGGCGGCGTACATCATCTTCCAGCGGCAGGTGGTCGCCGGGCTCACCGCGGGGGCGCTGAAGTAGGCGGATCCGGACACCCACCTTCCTCTCCCTTCGGCGCGCGGCCGGTCCGGCCGCGCGCCGATCGGCGTGCGCCCTCCCGCGTGCGTGCCCTTCCATGCGCGCGCCTTCTGTGCGCACAGCTGGTAATGACTCGGTCACAATGTGTGCCCGGGATTGCGGCGACTGAACGATCGGCCACCGCCGGCCCGCCGCTTCCGCCCGCCCCCACCGCCCCGCACGGCGGCCTCCAGGCGCTTCCAGGAGGCGCCCTGGGCTGCTCCGGGGTGCTCCGGCACGGCCGCGGGGGTGACCGGCGCGACACCACCCGGGCGGAAGCGATTTCCGTCAAGGACTTGACTGCGGTAACCCGTTCAGCGGAGCTTGGAGTTCATAACTTGTAAGTGGCCCGGTCCGATCGCTGTGACCGGGGTCACGGGCGGCGCCGGTGCCGCCCGGCCGATGGCGGGAGTGGATGGGTCGATGGAGACTCCGGGGTCGCAGTCGTCGCTGCACCGAGCCAACCTGGAACGGGTCGTACGGGCCGTCCGGCTGGCCGGATCGCTCACGCAGGCGGAGATCGCGCGGACGACCGGGCTGTCCGCCGCGACGGTCTCCAACATCGTGCGGGAGCTGAAGGACGGCGGGACCGTCGAGGTCACCCCCACCTCGGCGGGCGGCCGCCGGGCCCGCAGCGTCAGCCTGAGCGGCGACGCCGGCATCGTGATCGGCGTCGACTTCGGCCACACCCACCTGCGGGTCGCGATCGGCAACCTCGCCCACCAGGTGCTGGCCGAGGAGGCCGAGCCGCTCGACGTCGACGCCTCCTCCGCGCAGGGCTTCGACCGGGCCGAGGAGCTGGTCAGCCGCCTGATCGCGGCCACCGGCGTCGACCGCTCGAAGATCGCGGGCGTGGGCCTCGGCGTGCCCGGACCGATCGACCTGGAGTCGGGCACCCTGGGCTCCACCGCCATCCTGCCGGGCTGGGGCGGCACCCGGCCCGCCCAGGAGCTGCGCGACCGCCTGGGCGTGCCCGTGCACGTCGACAACGACGCCAACCTCGGCGCCCTGGGGGAGCTGGTCTGGGGCAGCGGCAAGGGCGTGCGGGACCTTGCGTACATCAAGGTCGCCAGCGGTGTCGGAGCCGGCCTGGTCATCAACGGCAAGATCTACCGCGGTCCGGGTGGCACAGCGGGAGAAATCGGTCATATTACTCTTGATGAGTCCGGCCCGGTCTGCCGTTGCGGAAACCGTGGCTGCCTGGAGACCTTCGCGGCGGCGCGCCACGTGCTCCCGCTGCTCCAGTCCAGTCACGGCACCGACCTGACGATGGAAGGCGTCGTACGGCTGGCCAGGGACGGGGACCCGGGCTGCCGTCGGGTGATCGCCGACGTCGGCCGCCACATCGGCAGTGGAGTGGCCAATCTCTGCAATCTGCTGAACCCGAGCCGGGTGGTCCTCGGCGGTGATCTCGCCGAGGCCGGAGAGCTCGTCCTCGGGCCCATCAGGGAGTCTGTCGGCCGCTACGCCATCCCCAGCGCGGCGCGCCAACTGTCCGTCCTCCCGGGGGCGCTTGGGGGCCGTGCGGAGGTGCTCGGAGCACTCGCTCTCGCGCTCAGCGAGATGGGTGATTCGACCCTTCTGGACGGCTCTGTCGCGGGCGCGCTGCCCGCGGCCACCCCTGCCTTCACTTAGAGGACGGATGGCACCGTTGTCATCTCGTTAAGGATTTACTTCTTGACGTCGCACGCGTGGCCGAGTTGACTTCCAGCCACCTCGGCCGCAACGTTCGCGGCCTCGTCAGGGAGGTTTTCCAAGTGAACGCACGTATGCGCCGTACCGCGGTCGTCGTAGCCGCGGGTGCCATGGCCGTCTCGCTGGCCGCCTGTGGCAGTGCCAAGGAGTCCAAGGGCGGCAGCAGCTCGTCCTCGTCGGCGAAGAAGGGTGACGACATCAAGGTCGGCCTCCTCCTGCCGGAGAACCAGACCGCCCGCTACGAGAAGTTCGACCGCCCGCTGATCGAGAAGAAGGTCGCGGAGCTGACGAACAACAAGGGCAAGATCGTCTACGCGAACGCCAAGCAGGACGCCACGCTGCAGAACCAGCAGGTCGACACCATGATCACCAACAAGGTGGACGTGCTGATCGTCGACGCGGTGGACGCCGCGGCCATCAAGAACTCGGTGCAGAAGGCCAAGGACGCCGGCATCCCGGTCGTCGCCTACGACCGCCTGGCGCAGGGCCCGATCGACGCCTACACGTCGTTCGACAACGTGACCGTCGGCAAGACCCAGGGCGAGGCGCTGCTGAAGGCGCTGGGCTCCAAGGCCAAGTCCGGCAAGATCGTCATGATGAACGGCTCCTCCACCGACCCGAACGCCGCGCAGTTCAAGAAGGGCGCCCACGAGGTGCTCGACGGCAAGGTGAACATCGGCAAGGAGTACGACACCAAGGAGTGGAAGCCGGAGAACGCCAACGCCAACATGGAGGGCGCCATCTCCGCCCTCGGCAAGAAGAACATCATCGGCGTCTACTCCGCCAACGACGGCATGGCCGGCGGTATCATCACCGCCCTGAAGGCCGCCGGCATCAAGGTGCCGGTGACCGGCCAGGACGCCGAGCTGGCCGGCGTGCAGCGCATCGTCGCCGGTGACCAGTACATGAGCGTCTACAAGCCGTACGCCCCCGAGGCCGACGCCGCCGCCGAGATGGCCGTGGACCTGGCCCAGGGCAAGTCGCTCGACTCCGTCGCCAAGGACAAGGTCGACAGCCCCACCACCAAGGGCGTCCCGTCCGTGCTGGTGCCGGTCACCGCGCTGACCAAGGACAACATCAAGGACACCGTCATCAAGGACGGCGTCTACACGGTCGCCGACATCTGCACCGCGCAGTACAAGGCGGCCTGCGACAAGATCGGTCTGAAGTAGCCCGTCTGAAGCAGCCGGTCTGAAGCAGTCGGTCTGAAGCAGTCCCCCGGCTCCCTCCGGTGCCCCGCCCACCACACAGCCCCGCAAGCTCGGCGCGGGGCGCCGGACGGAATTCCCACTCACTCTCTTTCTGCACAACCTCCCGCCGGGTCAGGCGGCGAAGGAGTTGGTTCACGTGTCCGCTACGCCCGTGCTGGCGTTGCGCGGGGTCTCCAAGCGGTTCGGTGCCGTCCAGGCGCTCACCGACGTAGAGCTTGAGGTCCACGCCGGTGAGGTGGTCGCCCTGGTGGGCGACAACGGTGCCGGAAAGTCCACGCTGGTCAAGACGATCGCCGGCGTGCACCCCATCGATGAGGGCGCCATCGAATGGGAAGGCAAGACCGTCCAGGTCAACCGGCCGCACGATGCCCAGAACCTGGGCATCGCGACGGTGTACCAGGACCTCGCGCTGTGCGACAACATCGACGTCGTCGGCAACCTCTACCTAGGCCGGGAGATCCGCAGGCGCGGCGTCCTGGACGAGGTGGAGATGGAGCGCCGTTCCCGTGAGCTGCTGGACCAGCTCTCGATCCGCATCCCGAGCGTCCGTATCCCGATCGCCTCGCTCTCCGGCGGTCAGCGCCAGGTCGTGGCCATCGCCCGTTCCATGCTCGGCGAGCCCCGCCTGGTGATCCTGGACGAGCCGACCGCCGCCCTCGGCGTCGAGCAGACCGCACAGGTGCTCGACCTGGTGGAGCGGCTGCGGGAGCGCGGCCACGCCGTGATCCTCATCAGCCACAACATGGCCGACGTCAAGGCCGTCGCCGACAAGGTGGCCGTGCTGCGTCTGGGCCGCAACAACGGCGTCTTCGAGGTCAAGTCGACCTCGCAGGAAGAGATCATCTCCGCCATCACCGGCGCCACGGACAACGCCGTGACCCGTCGTGCGGCCCGCACCAATGGGGAGATCAAGAAGTGAGCATCGACAAGACCTCCACGCCCCCCGGGGACAACGCCGTGGAGAACACCGAGGCCGCCCGCGGCTCCGACGTGGCCGTCGACCCCCGGCTGCTGGTGCGCGAACAGGGCCTGGCCGGGTACCTCAGCGAGTTCAAGCGCAAGATGAAGGCCGGTGACCTCGGCTCCCTCCCGGTCGTCGTCGGTCTGGCGATCATCTGGCTGATCTTCTGGCAGCTGAACTCCAACTTCATGACGGCGGGCAACCTGTCCGACATCGCCGTGGCGATGGTCGGCACGGGCATGATCGCCGTCGGCATCGTGTTCGTCCTGCTGCTCGGCGAGATCGACCTGTCGGTCGGTTCCCTCTCCGGCGTGGCGGGCGCCACCTTCGCGGTGCTGAACATCACCCACGGCATGAACGAGGTGCTGGCCTTCGTGCTGGCCATCCTCACCGGAACGGTCGCCGGCGCGATCCAGGGCTTCTTCTTCGCGAAGATCGGTGTGCCGGCCTTCGCCGTCACCCTGGCGGGCCTGCTGTTCTGGAACGGCTTCATGCTGAAGATCCTGGGTTCCAACGGCACCATCAACCTCAACAGCGACGGCCTGGTCGCCAAGCTGACCAGCTACTACTTCTCCGACGTGGCCGCCGCCTACGGCCTGGCCATCGGCGTCACGGTGCTGTACTTCCTCAGCGCCTACTTCGGCAACAAGCGCCGCGAGGCCGCCGGGGTGCCGTCCAAGCCGCTGAGCGAAACCATTCTGCGTACGGTGCTGCTGGCCATCGTCTGCTTCGCCGCGGCGTTCGTCTTCAACCAGAACAAGGGCCTGCCGCTCGCGGTGCTGATCTTCGTCGCGGTGCTGTTCCTCACCGACTTCGTGCTGCGCCGCACCGCCTACGGCCGCAAGATCTTCGCGCTCGGCGGCAGCGTCGAGGCCTCGCGCCGCGCCGGTATCAACGTGGCCATGGTCCGGATCTCGGTCTTCGCGATCGCCGGTACGTTCGCGGCCGTCGGCGGTCTGTTCATCGCCTCCAAGATCGCCTCCGCGAACCAGGGCGCCGGTGGCGGTGACCTGCTGATGAACGCGATCGCGGCGGCCGTGATCGGTGGTACGTCGCTGTTCGGCGGCCGGGGCCGGTCCTGGGACGCGCTGCTCGGTGTGCTGGTCATCGTGTCCATCCAGTACGGGCTCGCGCTGGAGGGCATCGCCTCGCCGGTGCAGTACATGATCACTGGTGGGGTGCTGCTGGCGACCGTCGTGATCGACGCGGTCACCCGGAAGACGCAGAAGTCCGCGGGGCGGGCCTAGCGACGCCGGTTCGCCGTAGGGGCGTGGGGTGCGCTGCGCGTGCCGGTCCGTCGTGGCTGGTCGCGCCCACGCGGCGGAGCCGCACAATGACACAGCCCCGCGCCCCTTGGGGCGCGTCCAGTCGCCCGGCGTGTCCGGGTGAGCCAGTTGCCCGGTGCCTTGACGGTGCCGGGCAACTGGCTGTCTTAGACTCGACTGGCCCGCCCGAAAGCTCGATCAGCTCTACTGCAAGGAGGCACGGGTGCCGCTGCTGACCCGCATCAGGGGACCGCGCGATCTGGACCGGCTCAGCCTGGAGGAGCTGGACCTGCTGGCGGAGGAGATCCGGACCTTCCTCGTCGACGCGGTATCCAAGACCGGCGGCCACCTCGGCCCCAACCTCGGTGTGGTGGAGCTGACCCTCGCCCTGCACCGGGTCTTCCAGTCGCCCAAGGACAAGGTGCTGTGGGACACCGGGCACCAGTCCTACGTGCACAAGCTGCTCACCGGCCGGCGGGACTTCTCCAAGCTGAAGATGAAGGGCGGCCTGTCCGGCTACCCCTCGCAAGGCGAGTCCGAGCACGACGTCATCGAGAACAGCCACGCCTCCACGGTCCTCGGCTGGGCCGACGGCATCGCCAAGGCCAACCAGCTCAAGAAGCGGGACAGCCACGTCGTCGCCGTCATCGGTGACGGCGCGCTGACCGGCGGCATGGCCTGGGAGGCGCTGAACAACATCGCCGACGCCAAGGACCGCCCCCTCGTCATCGTCGTCAACGACAACGAGCGGTCCTACGCGCCGACCATCGGCGGCCTCGCCAACCACCTCGCGACCCTGCGCACCACCGACGGCTACGAGCGCTTCCTCGCCCGGGGCAAGGACCTCCTGGGCCGCACGCCCGTCGTCGGCAAGCCGCTGTACGAGACCCTGCACGGCGCCAAGAAGGGCCTGAAGGACTTCATCGCCCCGCAGGGCATGTTCGAGGACCTGGGCCTGAAGTACGTCGGCCCGATCGACGGCCACGACATCGAGGCGCTGGAGTCGGCGCTCGCGCGGGCCAAGCGGTTCGGCGGGCCGGTCATCGTGCACTGCCTCACCGAGAAGGGCCGCGGCTACCAGCCCGCCCTCCAGGACGAGGCCGACCGCTTCCACGGCATCGGCCCCATCCACCCCGACACCGGACTGCCCATCAAGGCCGCCGGCGCCGACTGGACCTCCGTCTTCGGTGACGAGATGGTCCGGCTCGGCAAGGAGCGCGACGACATCGTGGCCATCACGGCCGCCATGCTGCAGCCGGTCGGCCTGAAGAAGTTCGCCGACGCCTTCCCCGACCGGATCTACGACGTCGGGATCGCCGAGCAGCACGGTGCCGTCTCCGCGGCCGGCCTCGCGCACGGCGGACTCCACCCGGTCTTCGCCGTCTACGCCACCTTCCTCAACCGCGCCTTCGACCAGGTCCTGATGGACGTGGCGCTGCACAGGTGCGGGGTGACCTTCGTGCTGGACCGGGCCGGGGTCACCGGCACCGACGGCGCCTCCCACAACGGCATGTGGGACATGTCGATCCTCCAGGTGGTGCCCGGCCTGCGGCTGGCCGCCCCGCGCGACGCCGACCAGGTGCGCGCCCAGCTCCGCGAGGCCGTCGCCGTCGAGGACGCGCCGACCGTGGTCCGCTTCTCCAAGGGCGCCGTCGGCCCCGCCGTACCGGCCGTGGGCCGCGTCGGGGGCATGGACGTGCTGCGCGAGCCGGGCACCGACCGCCCCGACGTGCTGCTGGTCTCCGTCGGCGCCCTCGCCCCGATGTGCCTGGAGGTGGCCGGGCTCCTCGACAAGCAGGGCATCTCCACCACCGTCGTCGACCCGCGCTGGGTCAAGCCCGTCGACGAGGCGATGGCCCCGCTGGCGGAGCGGCACCGGGTCGTCGTCACCGTCGAGGACAACAGCAGGGCCGGCGGCGTCGGCTCCGCGATCGCCCAGGCGCTGCGCGACGCGGGCGTGGACGTACCGCTGCGCGATTTCGGCATCCCGCCCCGCTTCCTCGACCACGCCTCCCGCGCCGAGGTCATGGCCGAGATCGGGCTGACCGCCCCCGACATCGCCCGCCAGGTCACCGGACTGGTCTCCAAGCTGGACGGCCTTCCGCACTCACGGCTGCGCGCGAACGGCTCCGCCCCCGCGTCCCGCCCGTCCGCCGAGGTGGAGCCCGCACGGGACTAGGACGCGCGCGAAAGCGACACCGGGCCGGTTCCGCCGCCTCTTCCAGGTGGCGGAACCGGCCCGTTTGCGTGAACCTGCCTGTGCCGGGGCATGCATACGCACCCCGACCCTCTCGATCATGTCGAGGACGACAAGCGTGGGAGGCAGGACGTGAGCAATGCCCTGTTCAGGACGAAGAACGTCGAGCAGTCCATCCAGGACACCGAGGAGCCCGAGCACGCGCTCAGGAAGTCCCTGTCCGCGCTCGACCTGACCGTTTTCGGTGTCGGTGTCATCATCGGCACCGGCATCTTCGTCCTCACCGGCACGGCGGCCAAGAACACCGCCGGGCCGGCCGTGTCCCTGTCCTTCGTCGTGGCCGGTGTCGTCTGCGCGCTCGCGGCGCTCTGCTACGCCGAGTTCGCCGCGACGGTCCCGGTGGCGGGATCGGCGTACACCTTCTCCTACGCCTCCCTCGGCGAGTTCCCCGCCTGGATCATCGGCTGGGACCTGGTCCTGGAACTCGCGCTCGGCACGGCGGTGGTGGCCGTCGGCTGGTCCGGGTACATCCACTCGCTGCTCGACAACGCGGGCTGGCACCTGCCCGACTACCTCAGCGGCCGGGACGGCGCCTCCGGGTTCGGCTTCGACATCCTGGCCGCCGCGCTCGTCCTCGTGCTCACCGCGATCCTCGTCCTCGGCATGAAGCTCTCCGCGCGGGTCACCTCGATCGTCGTCGCCATCAAGGTGGCCGTCGTCCTCGTCGTGATCATCGCGGGCGCCTTCTTCATCCACAGCGGGAACTACGACCCGTTCGTCCCGAAGGAGCAGCCGGTCCCGGCGGGCGGCAGCCTCAAGGCGCCACTCATTCAGCTCATCTTCGGCTGGGCGCCGTCCAACTTCGGCGTCATGGGCATCTTCACTGCCGCGTCGGTGGTCTTCTTCGCGTTCATCGGCTTCGACGTCGTCGCCACCGCAGCCGAGGAGACCCGGGTGCCCCAGCGGGACGTGCCGCGCGGCATCCTCGGCTCCCTGATCATCTGCACCGTGCTGTACGTGGCGGTGTCGGTCGTGGTGACCGGCATGGAGAAGTACACGAAGCTGTCCGTGGACGCGCCGCTCGCCGACGCGTTCAAGGCGACCGGACACCCCTGGTTCGCGGGCCTGATCAGCTTCGGCGCGGCCGTCGGCCTCACCACCGTGTGCATGATCCTGCTCCTCGGCCAGTCCCGGGTGTTCTTCGCGATGAGCCGGGACGGCCTGCTGCCCCGCTTCTTCTCGCACACCCACCCGCGCTTCCGCACCCCGTACCGGCCGACCATCCTGCTCGGCGTCGTCATCGCGATCGTGGCCGGCTTCACCAGCCTCAGCGTGCTGGCCGAACTGGTGAACATCGGCACGCTCTTCGCGTTCGTCGTCGTCGCCATCAGCGTGATCATCCTGCGCCGCACCCGGCCCGACCTGGAACGCTCCTTCCGCACCCCGCTGGTGCCGTTCCTGCCGATCCTCTCGGTGCTCGCCTCGCTGTGGCTGATGCTGAACCTGCCGGCCGAGACCTGGGTGCGGTTCGGCATCTGGATGGCGGCCGGCTTCGTCATCTACTTCTTCTACAGCCGCTCCCACAGCCGCCTCGCCGAACGCGAACGCGCCACGGCCGCCGGCCCCACCCGCCCCCCGAACGACCCGGCATCGTAATCGGCCCCCGCCCCTGGCGGCGTACCTCTTCCGGACGCGTCAGCCGCGCACCGTTCTGGGGCCCGTCACCTCGGCCCCCAGTTCCGTGACCCGGCGGCGCAGTTCCCGGTCCGCCGTGACGACCAGACAGGGGCGGCCGGGAGCCCTCCGGACCAGTTCCACCACGAGATCGTCGCCGCTTCCGGGAGCCGCCTCGACCCGCACGCCCGGCACCGGCGCCACACCGCGGGCCGCACCCTCCACGACGAGGACGAGGTCCACCGGGCCGTCCCGGCCGGGCAGCCCGTCCGCCGCCAGCCGGTCGCGCAGCCGTTCCGCCGCGCCCCGGCGGTCCCGCCACCAGCCGTCGGGCACCGACCCGACGACGTTCGCGGCGTCGACGATCACCAGCAGGGGCGGGTGCCCGTCCGGCAGGTCCGCGGGGTCCTTGGCATCCATGGCTTCAGGGTCGCACGGCGGGCGGGAGCACCACCGGACGGGCGGACGCGCGAGGGCGAGTGAGCGGGAGGAAACGGGCGGCGGTGTGCCCGACGGCCGGTCAAAACCGGTCAGGAACCCCCGCCGGTGGCCGGGGACTTCTTCGCGGACTCCGGGATACGGGAGTCGGTGCGGATCGCCTTCCACAGCTGCGAGTCCTGCGGCTCCGCCCCCACGACACGGTTGGGGTCGATCTTGTCGTACGCCACCGGCAGCATGATGGTGTCCATGTCGGCGGGGTCGACCCCGTTGAGGCTGCGCCCGAACTTCGCCAGTTTGGTGAGCGAGGCGAGGTCGGAGTCGGTGGTGAGGGCCGCGGTGAGGCTGTCGGCGATCTTGTACGCCTTGGTGGGGCTCCCCAGCAGGTCCTGCTTCTTGATCTCGCTCAGCAGGGCCAGCATGAACTTCTGCTGGAGCCCGATCCGGCCGAGGTCGCTGCCGTCGCCGATGCCGTGCCGGGTGCGGACGAACTCCAGCGCCTGGGTGCCGTCGAGCCGGTGGGTGCCGGCCGGCAGGTCGAGCCCGCTGGAGGAGTCGTGGATGTCCTGGTCGGTGGTGATGGGCACGCCGCCTATCGCGTCCACCAGACCCTTGAAGCCGGCGAAGTCGATCTCGATGTAGTGGTCCATGCGGACCCCCGACATCTGCTCCACCGTCTTGACCACACAGGCCGGACCGACCTGCGAGTAGATGGAGTTGAACATCACACGCTTCGCCGAGGGCACCGTGGTGCCGTCGGACTTGGTGCACTCCGGCCGCGTGACCAGGGTGTCCCGGGGGATGCTGACGGCGACGGCCTTGGTGCGGCCCTCGGGTATGTGCATCACCAGCGCGGTGTCCGAACGGGCCCCGGAGACATGCCCGGTGTGCAGCGAGGCGTTGGCACCGGCCCGCGAGTCCGACCCGAGGACCAGCACGTTCTGACCGGAGGTCGGCAGCTTCTCCGGCCGGTTGTCACCGATGGCCTTGTCGATGTCGACGCCCTTGATGTTGCCGTCGAGATCGCTGTAGAGCCAGTAGCCGGTGCCGCCGGCGGCCAGGACGAGCAGCCCCAGGGCGATGAGGACGTTCCGGCCGGTGTGGCGCTTTCCGCTACGGCCCTTGCGGCCCTTGCCGCGCCGCCTGGAAGGCGCCTCCGAATCGCTGCGCTGGGGCGTCGAGACATGGCTCATGTCTGTGGAGTCCTCGTGAGGTCGTGGCCCGCGGGGGGCGCTGCTTACGGCGTTCAGGACTCGGGTGGGGGGAAGGAGGGCCGGTCCGCGTCATGCCAGGCGACCGCGCCACTATAGACAGAAGGTGCGCCGATCATGCGAATAATGTGACTCATTTGTAAACGGTGGGCGAAGAATTAGGATGCCGCGCATGACTTGGCTGATCACAGGCGGAGCGGGTTTCATCGGATCGCATGTCGTGCGCGCCATGCTGGCGGCGGGCGAACGTGTCGCGGTGTACGACGATTTGTCCACCGGTGACCGCAAGCGCGTTCCCGACGAGGTGCCGTTCGTCGAGGGATCGGTCCTGGACGCCGAGCTGCTCCGGACCACCCTGACCGGTCTGCGGGTCTCCGGCGTCGTCCACCTCGCCGCGAAGAAGCAGGTGGCGGAGTCGGTGGAACGCCCGCTGCACTACTACCGGGAGAACGTGCAGGGCCTGCGGACCCTGCTGCAGGCCGCGGCGGACGCGGGCGTCGGGCGCTTCCTCTTCTCCTCCTCGGCCGCCGTCTACGGCATGCCCGACGTCGACCTCGTGACCGAGGACACACCGTGCGCCCCGGTGAATCCGTATGGCGAGACCAAGTTGGCGGGGGAGTGGCTGGTGCGTGCGACGGGCCGCGCGCACGGCATGACCACCGCCTGTCTGCGCTATTTCAACGTCGCCGGCGCCGCCACCGACGAACTGGCGGACACCGGGGTGTTCAACCTCGTTCCCATGGTCTTCGAGAAGCTCACCGAGGGCGGCGCTCCCGTCGTCTTCGGGGACGACTACGACACCGAGGACGGCACCTGCGTCCGTGACTTCATCCATGTCGAGGACATCGCGTCGGCGCACCTCGCGGCCGCCCGCGCACTGGCCGACCGGGAACCCGGCAGTGACCTGACGGTCAATATCGGTCGCGGTGAGGGCGTTTCCGTGCGTGAGATGATTGCCCTGATCGGTGAGGTGACCGGTTATGGTGCCGCGGCGACGCCGGTGTCGGCGCCGCGTCGTCCGGGTGACCCGGCACGGGTCGTCGCGTCCGCCGAGCGCATCCGGACGGAACTCGGCTGGACCGCGCGCCACGACGCACGCGCGATGGTCGGCTCGGCCTGGTCGGGATGGTGCCGGCAGCACCCCCGGGCCCGTCGCTGAGAGCACTCGGCGGTCCGCGGACCGCCGCACGGCCGGCTTCGGGTCCGGCCGGCGGCCGGACCCCGGCATTCGAACTCAGGACGCAGTGATCAGGGCGCGGCCCCCGGCGGGGCCCGGCCCGGCGGGAAGGACGACGGAGCATGCGGGCCAGCAGCGCGCTCGACAGCGGGCCACGGCAGCAGGCGGGCGGCGCGGGAGCGGACCCTTCGGGCCGGCTGCCGGCCGTGTTGTCCGGTCCCTGGCCGGCGCTCGGACACGACGGCCGGCTCATCGTGTTCGCGCACGTGGACCAGGCCGTGCTGCGCTGGACCGAGAACAGCCCGGGCGGCCCCGGCTGGTCGGGGCCGGACACGCTCCCGGCCAAGGGCGTCACCCACCTCAGCGTCGCGCAGGGACGCAACCGGTACGTCCACCTGCTCGGCCGCCGGGTACGCGGCTCCGCAGACGAACCACCCGCCGTGGACCTGCTCTACGCGGTCCAGTACCAGGCGGGACGGCCGCTGACCGAGTGGCGGTCGGCCGGCAACCCCCATGCCAAGCGGGAGCGGACCGCGCTGATGGGGGCGCCCGTCGCCGCCGTCAACCCGGCCGGCACGCTGCACGTCTTCGTCACCACGGCCGAGGGGCGCGTGGCGCTGAGGCGTGAGGACTCCCAGGGACGCTGGGAGCCCTGGGCCGACCTGAAGGTCGCCGCGGCCCTGGACACCCCGGCCGTGGCGGTCACGTCCGCCGGCCACGTGGGGGTGCTCGCCCCCGCGCTCACCGGGGCACTGTCCTGGCAGCAGCGCGAGCCCGGTGCCGCCCTGGAGCGGGGCCATGACCTCCCGGTGGTGCCGCTGCCGGGTTCCGCGACCGGGGTGGAGACCTCGCCCGGCCGGATCACGTACGTCCTCACCGACGTCCGCAGCGGCGGCATCGTCACGGCCCGGCCCGGAGAGTGGCCGGTGCCGGTCGGCGGGAACCCGGGTGACGGCCGTCATGCGGCCCTCACCACCGTGCTGGACGGCTACCCGTGCATGGTGCTCGCCCATCGCGACGCGGACGGCCGGATCGTCCTCGGCGTCTGCCCCGCGGAGGACGAGCGCAACGGGGTGTGGTGGATCGACACCACCACGCCCTGCCTGGGTGATCCCGTGCTCGTCCTGGACGGGTTCGGACGGGTCGTCGTCCTCGCCGTCTCCCCGGATGGCACGCTGATCCTGGCCCGGCAGGAGGAGGGGCCGGGCCTGACCCTCGGCGACTGGAGGCGCATATGACCGGCTCGGTTTCCGCCGCCGGCCAGAGGGACGTGACGGCATGACGCGTAGGACAGACCGCCGGCAGGGAGTCACCGCCGCCGGCCCGTCGGCGCCGACGCACACGGTCGCCGTGGTCGTTCCCGAGCCCGCCGACGCCGTGCCGCTCGTCGGGCTGCAGCCGCCCGGGGCGCAGATCGCGGCGGTCTGTCTCGGGGAGGGGACCAAGGACACGCGCGCGGCGCTCGATCGGGCGCTCGCAGAGGCCACGACGCGTGGCTGCCGGGTGCTGGGCGGCGTCCGTGTCCTGGGCACCGGCCCGGGCGACGCCGTGGCCGCGCTGCTCGGAGAACTGCGCGCGATCGGTCCGCACCGGCTGCACACCCTGGACCCCGATCCCGCACATGTCGCCGTGGACGAGACCGGCGTGCCGTCCCACGGTGTTCCGCGGGCGCACGCGCGGAGCGCGGAGCAGGCTCTGGCGGCGGCCCGCGCCTGGCAACGGGAGACCGGCCGGCCCCTGTTCGTCGACTGCCACCGCGCCGGAGCGGATCCAGGGCTCGGCGCCGCCGCGTGCAGGCGCTACCCCGACCCGGTGAACTGGCTGTCCGCCGGCTTCGACGGACGGCTGACGGCCTTCGCTTCCACGGCCGGGGGAGTCGTGCGCTGGTGGCAGGAGGAGCCGGACCGGTGGCGGGGACCGGAGACCGTGGAGGGCCCGGGGCTGCTGCCGGGCCTGTGCGTCGTACCGGATCCGCACGGGTTCCCGCACCTGTTCGGGCTGCGCCGGACCGTCCGCGCGGACGGCGGCGCGGACGTCGAGGTCGTGCAGGCGGCCCAGTACCGGGTGGGCCGTCCGCTGACACCCTGGCTCGCGCTCGGCGGACCGAACAGCGCGGCGAGGGAGAAGGGACGCGAAGTCGGGTTCCCGACGGCCGCCTTCGACACCGCGGGCAATCTGTTCGTGTTCGTCCGCAATTTCGGGCACAGCATCAGCTACCGCTGCCGGTCGGCCGACGGTACCTGGGCGGCGTGGCGGCACCTCGGTGGTGTCCGCGTCGCCGACGACCTCCTCGCGGTGACGTCGGGCGACGGCCGGGTCGAGGTCTTCGCGCGGGCGCGTGACTCCGCCGCGGTGGTCCGGTGGTACCAGGGTGCCAACGGCGCCTGGGCAGAGGACCGGACGGTTCCGTTCGCGGCCCGGCCGGGCACCTGGGCACCGGCCGCGGAGCCGGGCGCGGTTCTGTTCCGCGACGCGCGCACCGGTGAGGCGTCGGTGTGGCACCCCGGCGCTCCGGGGCCGTGCCCGCTGGGCGAGGCGGAGGGGAGCGGGCCGCTGGCCATGGCGCGGCACGTGGAGGTGGACGGATGGCCGTACTCCGTCCTGGTCCGTCCCGGCCCGGGGGGCACCTGCTCGGTGGGCGCCCATCCCGAGGGGCGGCCGGATCTCGGGGTGTGGTGGCAGGACCTGGCCGCCCCCTCGTACCGGGGCCCGGCGGCGGCGGTGAGCCGCGACGGGAGACTCGCTCTGGGAGCGTGGACGGCCGGCGACGGGCCCGTGGTGGCCTTCCGGCGGGAGCCCGAGGGCGGTCTCGCCTTCGGTGACTGGCGGCCCACGGGCGGGTGAACCCCCGCGGAGCGGCTCACGGCTGACCGACTGTTTCAAGACGGTCGGGGATGCGACACGTGACGGCGCAAAAAAGTTGTACAGGCAACCATGTGATCAACGTCGCGACCGTGGGGAATCACTACCCGTCATATCTAGGTGTGATTTTGTTAAGATTCCCGTCGCCCGTGTGAGTTTCTTGTGAAAGCGGCTCTCACCTGCGCGATCCCTGCGGCGCACCGACGCGGCCACGGGGCTTATGTCCTGTCATGTCGGTGTTCGTGTCTGAGGGGTTATGGCCAAGCTGTCGCTGCGGGCTGTCCAAAAACTTACCTGCAAGAAGCGCGATGCCTGGTGGACCGTGTTCCTGGTCGACCCCGTCGCCACCCGACTGCTGCTCGTCATCGCCCGGTTCCGCTTCATCACGCCCAACCGGGTGACCTGGGCGGCCCTCGTCGTCGGACTCGGATCGGCCGGCTTCTTCCTCAAGGGCGACCAGCAGTCGCTCCTCATCGGCGCGGCGCTCTACCACCTGAGCTTCATCCTCGACTGCATCGACGGGAAGCTGGCACGCCTCAAAGGCAACGGCACCGTCTTCGGCGGCTGGCTCGACTACGTCTTCGACCGCATCCGAGTGCTGTTCTGCGCCCTGGCCCTGATGGGCGGACAGTTCCTGCGCACGGACGACGAGCGGCACCTCCTCGCCGCACTCGTCGTGGTCTTCCTCGACATGCTCCGGTACGTCGACGCGCTGCAGGTCTACAAGATGCGCATGTCGATGCGGGCCAAGATCGAGAAGGTCACCAAGGAGCGCGCCGAGGCCGAGCGCGCCGAGGCCGAGCGCGCCGAGCAGGAGGCCCGGGCCGGCGCCGAGGACGACCAGCAGGTCGTCTTCATGGAGGACCTGCTGCGGGACAACCCCGGCACCCCGGCCGAGACCCTCCGCGCCGAGGCCGGCGCCGGCAACGTGATCGACCTGCACGAACAGTTCCGCGGTCAGTTCCCCTGGTACATCAGGATCCGCCGGGCGCTGCTGCGCACCCGGATCCGCCCGCACCTGATCAGCGGCATCGAGTTCCAGATGTTCATCTTCATCGTGGGCCCGGTGACCGGGAGGATCCTCTGGACGACCGCCGTCTCGGCGGCGCTGCTGATGCTCTTCGAACTGATCATCATGTACAAGTTCTGGCTCTCCACGCGTGACTTCACCCGCGTCATGGAGGAACTGGACCCCACGCCGACGACCGCGGGCACCATCGCGGCGCACCTGCACCGGGGCCGCCACCGGCGGGCCGCGCAGGAGGCGCTGCTGGCCGACGAGCGGTACCAGGCGCCGGAGCCGGAGGACGACCCCGGCTTCTGGCCCTACCCGCAGCCGAACGTCACCCCCCATGAGCACGACCTCTCCCAGGACCCCTACTCACTGCCCGCCATGCCGCGGCAGCTCGGGGACACCATGCCGCTCACCCGGTTCCAGCAGGCGGCACCCGGCGACGCGTACGGCAGCACCGGGGCCCGGGAGAACTCGCGATGACCCCATCTGCAGGACGAGTCCCCATGAGACAGACACAGGACGGCGAGAACTACTGGGTCACGGTGGTCATCCCCGCGTACAACGCGGCCACCACCATCGGCAAGGCCCTTCAGTCGGCCGTCAACCAGACCTACGAATCGGTCGAGGTGATCGTCGTCGACGACGCGTCGACCGACGGCACCCTGGAAGTGGTGGCCAACTTCGCCGGGCACAACCCCCCGGGTGCGCGTACTGCGCCGCCGGGAGAACAGCGGCGGCGTCGGCGCCCCCCGCAACTGGGGCATAGCCCAGGCGGAGGGGCGCTGGGTGATGTTCCTGGACGCCGACGACGAACTGCCGCCCCGCGCCTGCGAGCGGCTGGTCGAGAGCGCGCTGGAGACCGGCAGCGACATCACGGCGGGCAAGGCACTGCGGGTCAACCGGGCCACCGGCGAGTCCGAGCCCTGGGCGCCCGAGGTCTACGCGATGAGCCGCACGGTGGCGAACCTGGAGGACTTCCCCCCGCTGCTGTCCGACCCCATCGCCGCCGCCAAGCTCTACAACGTGGAGTTCCTGCGCTCGGCCGGCGTGTGGTTCCCCGAGGGCGTCTTCTACGAGGACACGTACTTCTCCACCGTCGCGGGCTGTCTCGCCCGGGGCATCACCCTCATCACCGAACCCGTCTACCGGTGGCTGTGGGAACCGGACGGCTCCTCCATCACCGGGCGCACCCGTGAACTGCGCAGCATCACCGACCGGATCGCCGTGCACCGGGCCACCGACCGGTTCCTGCTGGAACGGGGCCTGTGGGCGCTGAAGGTCCGCAAGGACTCGAAGTTCCTCTCGCACGACCTGCGCCTGTACATGCGGGCCCTGTCCGAGGGCGACGCGGAGTTCCAGCAGCGCTTCGCCGGCATCGTCAGTTCCTACCTCTTCTCCATCGACGATGAGGCGTTCGAGCTGTGCGGCCCCGTCGACCGGGTACGCGCCTACCTGCTGCGGTACGAGGAGATCGAGGCCGCCCTCACCACGCTCGACTACACCCGGCGCAAGAGCGTGTTCTCCTCCCACCTGGTGGAGGAGGACGGGCGGGTCTACTGGTCCGCCGACCACCTGCACCTCCCCGGCGCGCGCCGCATGCTGGACGTCACCGAACTGGGCCTCGCCGCGGCGCCCGTCTCCCAGGTGCCGCTCTTCGCCCAGCTGACGAACTGGCGGGTCGACGGCACGGAAGCGTCCTACACCGGCGAGCTCGTCAACCGCTTCGGCCGGATCTCCGCCGGCGACTCCCTCTCCCTGTCCCTGGCGGTGCGCAACCGGCACACCAAGCAGGACGTCCTGGTCCCGGTCCCGAAGGTCTCCGTCGACGACCGCCACGTCCGCTTCTCGGGCACCGCCGACCTCGCCCGCCTGCTCGGCGACGACCTCGCCGACGACACGGTGTGGAACGTCTCGGTCGTCGTGGAGTGGAACCGCAGCCGGTCCCGGTCCGCGCTCAACGTGCGCGACATCGACCTGGACGGGCTGCGCTTCGAGCGCGACGGCGAGGAGTTCGAGGGCTACCGCACGGTCAGCGACAACCTCGCCTTCCGCTCCGCGCGGGTCGGCAGCCGCACCTTCGAGTCGGAACAGAACGATCCGAACGCCCCGTGGATGTGGTGGCGCGACCGGATCCACTCCCCGATCCCCTCGCTGACCCACCGCTTCGAACTGGCCGTCGTCGTGCCGTGCTACAACGTCGCCAAGTACCTGGACGACTGCCTGGGCTCGATCGCCGCGCAACGCGGCTTCGCAGCCACCCAGGTCATCCTGGTCGACGACGGCGCCACCGACGAGACGCCGCGGATCCTCGACCACTTCGCCCAGTACTACGCCAACGTCACCGTCGTCCACCAGCAGAACGGCGGACTGGGCAACGCCCGCAACAACGGCCTCGCCCATGTCACGGCACCGTACGTCACGTTCCTCGACTCCGACGACATCCTCGGCCCGGATGCCCTGTACCTGATGCTCCAGGCCGTCCGCCGCGACCACACCGAGATCGCCGTCGGCGACCTCGTGAACTTCCCCGATCGTCCCTACGGCCCCTGGAAGAAGTACTTCGGCGACGGCGACCAGGTCGTCAACGACCTCGCGGACACCCCCGACCTGATCTTCAGCGGCTCGGCGTGCAACAAGCTGTTCAGCACCGATCTGCTGCGCCGGCTGGGCCTCCGGTTCGGCGAGGGTGTGCACTTCGAGGACTCGTGGCTGACGCTGCCGGCCATGCTGCGCTCCCGGGGCATCAGCCTGGTCGACGCCCCGGTGTACTACTACCGCGGCCGGCCCGACGGCTCGTCCATCATGGACTCGCTGTGGAGCAAGCCCGCGAACTACCGGGACCACCTGCGCCTCAACCACTTCCTGCTGAACTACACCGCCGAGGAACGCGACGCGATCCGGCACATGTTCCACCGGTATGTGGCCCGCACGTACAAGGGCTTCCTGTGCAACGCGCGCAACGTCATGAACCGCTCGCAGCTGGCCGAGATGTTCCGTGACATCCACCGCCACTACGCGCAGATCCCCGACGACGTCATCCTCGAGTTCGCCACCAACGCCGCCCAGCAGATCGACCACTACGCGGCCAAGAGCGGCAACTTCGAACTGTTCTGCGACCCGGCTCCCGCCCTGGAAGCCGCGCCGCTCGCGGTGGAGATCGACGACGAGGGCTTCTACCGGACCTTCCCCGGCGGATCCCTCGCCACCAGCACCGCGCGGATCGCCGATCCCAACGTGGTCGTCGAGTCCGTACGCAGCCGGGACGACGTACTCGTCGTCGAGGGCTGCATGGCCTTCCCCGGTATGGATATCACCGGACCGCTGCTCAACCGCCTGGAGTTCGTGTACCAGACGCGGGAGCACAAGGTGGCCGTGCCCCTGCGGCAGGTCTATCGCCGGGACCTGTGGAACGCCCGCAACCAGCGCGACCTCTACGCCGGCTGGTATGCCGAGATACCCGCCGAGGTGCTGGCCGAGGGCGGCTTCGGCATCGGTGACTTCCGCCTCAGGGTGCACCGCGTCGACGACAGCCGGCAGCGCAACGTCGTGATGAAGGCCCGCCTGCCACTGCACCGGCTCAAGGGCCAGGGGCGGGTCGGCGCCTACCGCTACATGCTGACCATCGCCGCCCGTGACGCCCTGAACCTGCGCCTCGTCGATCGTGGCCCGGGTGCACGCCTCAAGCACACACTGTGGCGTGCCAAGCGCGAGATCCGCATCCTCAGGATGCGCAACCCCGGCTGGCGCATGCGGCTGATGTACTGGCTCACGTTCCCGTTGCTCAACCGCCGCGAGATCTGGCTCATCGGCGAACGCTCCGACACGGCCCAGGACAACTCGTACCACTTCTTCACGTGGATGCGGACCAACCGGAAGCGCCACAAGATCTACTACGTCATCGACGGGGACTCCGCCGACTACGCGAAGGTCGCCCCCTACGGGCAGGTGATCAAGCTCGACTCCTTCAAGCACCGTGTGTACCTGCTGCACGCGACCAAGCTGATCGGCTCCTACGACTCGGAGTCCTACCTGCTGCCCAAGGGCTACCGGAAGGTGTTGTTCCTGCACCGGTTCGGCGAACTCCTCAAGTACCAGCGGGTGTTCCTGCAGCACGGCATCATCTACAACGACGTCACCACGGGTGTCGACCAGCGGATCACCAGCTACGACATGATCGTCACCACCGGCCACCAGGAGCGAGAGTTCCTCGCGCTGGAGGCGGGTTACGGCGACCGGGCGGTCCTCGCGGGGCTCCCGCGGTTCGACGCGCTGCGGCAGGAGCCCCTGGAACGCCCCCGGATCCTGCTGATGCCGACCTGGCGCCAGTGGATCGTCACCGCCTCGTACAAGAAGGCCGCCGGTCCCGCGAAGACCAGCTTCACGCAGTCCGAGTACTACCGCTTCTACCGGTCGCTGCTGGCGAACCCGCGCCTCGGCGAAGCACTGGAGCACTTCGGGGTCGATCTGGAGTTCTTCCCCCACTACGAGATCAGGCCGTACCTGCACACCTTCCAGCTGTCCTCCTCGTCCATCCACGTCGCCGACCCGAGCACGCGCAACGTGCAGCAGGCGATGAAGGAGTGCTCGCTGATGGTGACCGACTACTCATCGGTCTTCTTCGACGTGGCCTACATGGGCATCCCGCTGGTCCACGTCCCCTTCGACGAGGAGGACTTCTACGGACGCCACTACAAGCGCGGCTACTTCGACCTCTCCGAGGACGGCTTCGGCCCGGTGTGCCGGACCGTCGAGGCGGCCGTGGACCAGATCATCGCCGTGATGCAGCGGGGCTTCACCGTGGAGCCGCTCCACCAGGCGCGGGTCGAGAGCTTCTTCATGCACCGCGGCGGCGGCAACTGCCAGCGGGTCTACGACGCGATCGAGGCCCTCGGTACGGCACCCGCGGCGGAGCTCGCTCCGGACGGCCCCCTGGGCGCGCTGGAGCCGAGTGGCGTCACCGCGTCGACGAGGTGGGTCGATGCGGCCTGACGGAAGCCCCTACCGCATCTTTCTCGCCGGTGACTCGAGCGTGTGCACGCGCGAGATCAGCAGGGCCCCCATGGCCGGATGGGGCCAGATGCTCCCGCTGTTCTTCACCGGCGCGGCCGAGATCGTCAACTGCGCCCGGGCCGGAGCCAGTTCGCGCACCTTCGCCGAGCGCGGCCGGCTCGCCTGGATCCTGGAGCGGCTCAGGCCCGACGACTACCTCGTCACCTCCTTCGGCCTGATCGACCACAAGCCGGAGAAGGAATGGCGCACCGAGGCGTTCCACGACTACCAGCGCCATCTGCGCGCCTTCGTCGACGGGGCCCGCGACCGAGGTGCGCACCCGGTACTGGTCAGCTCGCACGAGCGCTGTACCTGGGACGAACACGGCAACCTGCGGCAGGTGTTCGGGGAGTACCCGATGGCCAAGCGCGAGCTGGCCGCGGAGACAGCGACCCCCTACGTCGACCTGTACGCCCAGAGCCTCGAATGGTGGGCGCAGCTCGGACCCCAAGGCACGTGCGACCTGTTCATGTACCTGGCCCCCGGGCAGCACCCGAACTACCCCGAGGGCATCGAGGACAGTACGCATCTGCGGCCCGAAGGTGCCGTGGCCTGCGCGCGGTTCGTCGCCCACCAGCTGGCGTCCCGGCAGATCGTCCCGCCGCACTGGGTGACCGCACTCGATGTGCCGGCGTTCCCGCCACAGGCACTCGGATGGATGGACGACGCCGAGCACGCGGCCATGGTCAGAGCACGGTCAAACGGACAAGGAGACACACTGTGACACCGGGAACCGTGCTGACCGAGCAGCAGACCGAGCCGTTCCTCCTCGCCCGCGTGCACGCGGTCCAGCAGGACGCCCCACAGATCCGGCTGACGGTCGAGCTGACGGCGAGCGCCGATCCCCAGCTGCCGCTGACGCCCGGGCAGGAGGTCCGCTTCGCCCTCGCCCTGCACCCCGAGGGACCGGGCCACCGCTACTACGGCTATGTGATGAGCCAGCCCTTCGAACGTGCGGTGGGCGTCGGCCGGCTGGCCGGGATCAGTCTGCTGCCCGCCGGAGACCGGTACGCCACCTCCGTGGAGGCGGGCGGCTTCCGCGTCGCGCGGTTCACGGCCACGGTCCACCACGACGTGCCGTCCGGCGCCGTCCTCATCCCGCAGGTGCGGGCGGGCATCATCGCCCATGGCGGGTCGAGCCTGACCAGCAGCACGCACTCGGTGAAGCAGTACGGCTACCGGGTCGCCCCGCTGCCCCGGCAGGGCCGTGTACTGAAGGTGGCGCCCGGCCACCGCGGAGTGCTCCACGGACTCACCGAGGGCCTGGGGGAACGGGTCCGCCTCGTCGGAGTGGGGCCGGCGCTGCGCGGCGTCACCGCCGTCGAGCCCGACGGCGCCGTCGTCTACACCCCGTCCCCCGGCCAGGGCGGATACGACCGCTTCGCCTACACCCTCGACGACGGGGACGGCCGCCTGACCAGGGGACAGGTCACCGTCTACATCGGCGATCTGTACGCCGCGCCCGGCGTGCTCGCCGGCTGAGACGCACGCCACCGGCAGTCGGAAAGGGGGCCCCGCTGCCGCGAGGCCCCCTTTCACGCGCGTGCGCGCATTACGCCGGAACCGACGCCACGCCCGGCTGGAGGAACTTCTTGCCGTTGACGCGTTCCGAGACGCCCTCGCGGTCCAGGTACGGGGTGATGCCGCCCAGGTGGAAGGGCCAGCCGGCGCCGGTGATCAGGCACAGGTCGATGTCCTGGGCCTCGGCGACGACGCCCTCGTCGAGCATCAGACCGATCTCCTGCGCCACCGCGTCCAGGACCCGGGTCCGGACCTGCTCCTCGGTGAGGACGGAGTCGCCCTGCTGCAGCAGTGCGGCGACCTCCGGGTCCAGCTCGGGCTTGCCGCTGTCGTAGACGTAGAAGCCGCGCTTGCCGGCCTTGACGACGGCCGCCAGGTTGGGGGAGACCGTGAAGCGGTCCGGGAAGGCCCGGTTGAGGGTCTCCGAGACGTGCAGACCGATCGCGGGGCCGACCAGCTCCAGCAGGACCAGCGGGGACATCGGCAGGCCGAGCGGCTCGATCGCCTTCTCCGCGACCTCGACCGTCGTGCCCTCGTCGATGACGTTCTGGATCTCGCCCATGAAGCGGGTCAGGATACGGTTCACGACGAACGCCGGGGCGTCCTTCACCAGGACCGCGGTCTTCTTCAGCTTCTTGGCCACGGCGAACGCGGTGGCCAGCGAGGCGTCGTCGGTCTGCTCGCCGCGGACGATCTCCAGCAGCGGCAGGATCGCGACCGGGTTGAAGAAGTGGAAGCCGACGACCCGCTCGGGGTGCTTCAGCTTCGACGCCATCTCCGACACCGAGAGCGAGGAGGTGTTGGTGGCGAGGATCGCGTGCGCCGGGGCGACCGCCTCGACCTCCGCGAACACCTGCTGCTTGACACCGATCTCCTCGAACACCGCCTCGATGACGAAGTCGGCGTCCGAGAAGCCCTCGGCCTTGTCCAGGACGCCGGTCACCAGCGCCTTGAGGCGGTTGGCCTTGTCCTGGTTGACACGGCCCTTGCCGAGCAGCTTGTCGATCTCGGCGTGGACGTAGCCCACACCCTTGTCGACGCGCTCCTGGTCGATGTCCGTGAGGACGACCGGAACCTCCAGGCGGCGCAGGAAGAGCAGGGCGAGCTGCGAGGCCATCAGGCCCGCGCCGACCACGCCGACCTTGGTGACCGGGCGGGCCAGGTTCTTGTCCGGGGCGCCGGCGGGACGCTTGCCGCGCTTCTGGACGAGGTTGAACGAGTAGATGCCGGCCCGCAGTTCGCCGCCCATGATGAGGTCGGCGAGCGCCTGGTCCTCGGCGTCGAAGCCCTGCTGCAGGTCGCCGTTCTTGGCGGCGGCGATGATGTCCAGGGCGCGGTAGGCGGCCGGGGCCGCGCCGTGCACCTTGGAGTCCGCGATGAACCGGCCCTTGGCGACGGCCTGGTCCCAGCCCTCGCCGCGGTCGATCGCCGGGCGCTCCACCTTGACGTCGCCCTTGAGGACCTGCGCGGTCCACAGCAGCGACTGCTCCAGGAAGTCGGCGCCTTCGAACAGCGCGTCGGCGATGCCGAGTTCGAAGACCTGCTTGCCCCCCAGCTGCTTGTTCTGGTTCAGCGAGTTCTCGATGATGACCGAGACGGCCTTCTCGGCGCCGATCAGGTTGGGCAGCAGCGCGCAGCCGCCCCAGCCGGGCACCAGGCCGAGGAAGACCTCGGGCAGCGAGAACGCCGGGATCGCCTTGGAGACGGTCCGGTAGGAGCAGTGCAGGCCGACCTCGACGCCGCCGCCCATCGCCGCGCCGTTGTAGTAGGCGAAGCTCGGGACCGCCAGGGCGGACAGGCGCTTGAAGACCTCGTGGCCGCCCTTGCCGATGGCCAGCGCGTCCTCGTGCTTCTTCAGCAGCTCGACGCCCTTGAGGTCGGCGCCGACCGCGAAGATGAACGGCTTGCCGGTGATGCCGACGCCGACGATCGAACCGTCCGCGGCCTCCTTCTCCACCTGGTCGATCGCGGTGTTGAGGTTCGCGAGCGACTGCGGTCCGAAGGTGGTCGGCTTGGTGTGGTCGAAGCCGTTGTCCAGCGTGATGAGCGCGAAGCGCCCGGCGCCGAACGGCAAATCGAAGTGGCGTACCTGCGCCGCGGTGACGACCTCGTCCGCGAACAGCTCGGCCGCGCCCTTCAGGAGTTCAGCGGTGCTCACTTGTTGCCTCCGGCGAAGTGCGGGTTCTCCCAGATGACGGTCGCGCCCATGCCGAAGCCGACGCACATGGTGGTGATGCCGTAGCGGACCTCGGGCTGCTCCTCGAACTGGCGGGCGAGCTGGGTCATCAGGCGGACACCGGAGGAGGCCAGCGGGTGACCGAAGGCGATGGCGCCGCCGTACTGGTTCACGCGCGCGTCGTCGTCCGCGATGCCGTAGTGGTCGAGCAGCGATAGGACCTGGACGGCGAAGGCCTCGTTGATCTCGAACAGGCCGATGTCGGAGATGCTCAGGCCCGCCTTGGCGAGGGCCTTCTCCGTGGCCGGGATCGGGCCGTAGCCCATGACCTCCGGCTCGACGCCCGCGAAGGCGTACGACACCAGGCGCATCTTGACCGGCAGGCCGTTCTCGCGGGCGAAGTCCTCGCTCGCGATGATCGACGCGGTGGCGCCGTCGTTCAGGCCGGCCGCGTTGCCCGCGGTGACCCGGCCGTGCACGCGGAACGGCGTCTTCAGGCCGGAGAGGTTCTCCAGGGTGGTGCTGGGGCGCATCGGCTCGTCGGCGGTGACCAGACCCCAGCCGGTCTCGCTGGCCTCGGGGCTGGTGCGGCGCACCGAGATCGGGACCAGGTCCTGCTGGATCTTGCCGTTGGCGTACGCCTTCGCGGCCTTCTCCTGCGAGCGCACCGCGTACTCGTCGGCGCGCAGCTTGGTGATCTGCGGGTAGCGGTCATGCAGGTTCTCCGCGGTCATGCCCATGAACAGGGCGGACTCGTCGACCAGCTTCTCGCTCACGAAGCGGGGGTTGGGGTCCACGCCCTCGCCCATCGGGTGGCGGCCCATGTGCTCGACGCCACCGGCGATGACGGCGTCGTAGGCGCCGAAGGCGATCGAACCGGCGGTGGTGGTGACTGCCGTCAGCGCACCGGCGCACATGCGGTCGATGGAGTAGCCCGGCACGGACTGCGGCAGGCCCGCGAGGATGCCGGCCGTGCGGCCGAGGGTCAGCCCCTGGTCGCCGATCTGCGTGGTCGCGGCGATGGCGACCTCGTCGATCTTCTTCGGGTCCAGGCCGGGGTTGCGGCGCAGCAGCTCCCGGATCGCCTTGACGACGAGGTCGTCGGCGCGGGTCTCATGGTAGATGCCCTTCGGGCCCGCCTTGCCGAACGGGGTGCGGACGCCGTCGACGAAGACGACGTCCCTGAGGGTACGAGGCACGATGGCTCTCCTCCAGAGTGCGGGACGCTGAGCGCTTGCTTACGACCATGCTACTTACGAGTAACGTTGCTGCACAGTCCTACCCGGGGGAGCGGCGAACATCACACCAGCGGGGCGGCACGTGACAGGTCCCGGGGCAGCGGACATCACACCAGTGGGCGCCCCTGAACCGGCACCCGGCGCTCCTGGCCGTGCCCACCCGTTCCGCCCTGCGGAACGCCTGCCCACGGCGGCGGGAGGGCGGGTGCGCGTGGGCAGGGCGGGGGCGTGGGCGGCGACGGACGGCCTTCTGCGGGGCTGACGCGTGAGGAGGGGGCTGGGGCGCGTGCCGGGTGCGAGGGCTGAGCCGAGCCCGGATCTTGGCGTGATCTCGCCGTCTCCGCCCGCCGCAGCGCCCCGGCAGGGGCGCGGGGAACTGCGTGATCAGCCACTCACGACCCGCGGCCGCCGCAATCGAGAAGTGCCACGGCGCGACGCGCGGCCCGCGCCACCGCAGCGCCCCGGCAGGGGCGCGGGGAACTGCGCGATCGGCCACTCACGACCCGGGGCCGCCGCAGTCGAGAATGCCACGGCGTGACGCGCGGCCCGCGCCGCCGCTGCGCCCCGAAGGGGGCGCGGGGAACTGCGCGATCGGCCACCGACGACCGTCAGCCGCGGCACAGGAGACGCCGTACGGCGCTACGCGCGGCCAGCGCTCAGCGCGGTGATCAGGACCGGAGTCACCTGTTCCACCTGCCACGCCCGCGCCCCGTACCCCGCCAGGGCCGCGGACACGGACTCGGCGTCCACCGCCGGAGGCTCCCAGCAGAGGCGCCGTACCGTGTCCGGGGACACCAGGTTCTCCTGCGGCATCCCGAGCTGCTCGGCCAGCGCCGAGACCCCGGCGCGGGCCGCGGACAGCCGGGCCGCGGCGTCGGGGTCCTTGTCGGCCCACGCGCGAGGCGGCGGCGGACCGGTCACCGGCTGCCCCGGCTGCGGCAGCGCCGCGTCCGGCAGGGCCTTCGCCCGGTCGACGGCCGCCTGCCACTGCTCCTGCTGGCGCCGCCCCATCCGGTGCCCGAACCCGTTCAGCGCGGCCAGCGCGTGCACCGTGGACGGCAGCGCGAGCGCCGCCTCCACGATCGCGGCGTCGCTCAGCACCTTGCCCGGCGACACGTCACGGCGCTGCGCGATGCGGTCCCGGGTCTGCCACAGCTCCCGTACGACCGCCAGCTGCCGGCGCCGCCGCACCTTGTGCATCCCGGACGTACGGCGCCAGGGGTCCTTCCTCGGCTCGGCCGGCGGCGCGGCCGCGATCGCGGCGAACTCCTGCAGCGCCCAGTCCAGCTTGCCCTGCCGGTCCAGCTCCTTCTCCAGGGCGTCGCGCAGGTCGACCAGCAGCTCCACGTCGAGCGCGGCGTAACGCAGCCAGGGGTCGGGCAGCGGGCGGGTGGACCAGTCGACGGCGGAGTGGCCCTTCTCCAGGACGAAGCCCAGCACGTTCTCGACCATCGCCCCGAGGCCGACCCGGGGGAACCCGGCGAGCCGCCCCGCCAGCTCGGTGTCGAACAGGCGGGTCGGCACCATGCCTATGTCGCGCAGGCAGGGCAGGTCCTGGGTGGCCGCGTGCAGCACCCACTCCACACCGGTCAGCGCCTCGCCGAGCCCGGACAGGTCGGGACAGGCGACCGGGTCGATCAGTGCCGTACCGGCACCCTCCCGGCGCAGCTGCACCAGGTACGCGCGCTGGCCGTAGCGGTAGCCGGAGGCCCGCTCGGCGTCGACCGCGACGGGGCCCGAGCCAGCGGCGAAGGCGGCGACCGCTTTGGCGAGCGCGGCGTCGTCGGCGATCACGGGGGGAATGCCCTCGCGGGGTTCCAGCAGCGGTGTCGGCGCCCCCGTCACAGAAGATCCGGCGTCGTCCGGAGGGGTGTCCCCGGCGGTACGCAGGGCACTGTCTGCTGCGGTGTCTTGGGCGTCGGTCACCTGTCAAGAGTATCCGCCCAGCCGGATGCCTGACCTGCGGGTTCGCGCAATTGATTCCGTGACCAGCGAAAACGGGTCACATCCAGGCTTAGTGAATCTCGGCGTTTCCCCCACCGATGTGCCCTCAGAGTGCCCCCCGGAAGAAGAGATCATCATGGCCAGGACCCTCCCCAACGACCTGATCACCGCACTCCGCCGCTCCACTCGCGTCGCGGTCGACGCCGAAGAACTTGAGGCCGTCGCGGACGTCGTCGGAGCCTTCCGCCTCATGGCGACAGGCCGCCGGGAACGCCGGCAGTACGACCGCCTGCTGAACCGCGTGCACGCGCGCATGGATGCCCGTGAGCCCCCTGCCCTGCCCCGTCGGAACGTGGTCACGTCCTTGGTGGTCGTGGCCTGATCATGAGCCCCTCCCCCAGAGAGAGGGGAGGAGCCCCCGGCGATCGGCGATCCACCGGGGGTCAACCCCTCGCGGGCAGCAACACCATAACGAAGAGGGAAGCGCTGACCCTTCTGGGACACTCCGAGCGGGCGACCATGCTTCGGGACACACGGCCAGGATGCCCCGGTCACGGTCCTTGGTATCGCGGACGTATGCGTTCGTCTGGTTGGGGGCTGCTTCAACGCAGTTGTCCTGCAAGGGTGTCGCGGAACGGTGGCGGGGGAACGCCATACACCGGGCGACCACGGGAGACAGCGTCCAGCAGCGGCTGGAGACGCACGTCTGTCCGGCGCTGGGCGGTCGGCCCATCGGTGCCATCAAGCCGTCCGAGATCCGGGCACGGGTGGAGGACCGTTCCGAGGTCTTGGCATGGGTGGGCCCGAAGAACACGTACGGCGTGATCAAGACGGTTATGTCGGTGGCGTCGAGGACGGGATCATCAAGGCTTCACCGTGTGCGGGGGTGAAGATGCCAAAGCGTTCCCGCACGGAGATCGTGCCGCCCAGCGATGCCGCCGTTCGCATACTGATCGACACAGCGGCCCCACCCAGGGAACGAGCCTGACTTGCCTGGCCGCTGCTTCCCGGCTCCGTCAGAGTGAGCTGTTCGCTCTGGAGGTCCACCAGCCCCTCGACCCGCTGAAAGGCAAGGTCAGAGCGATGATCACACAGTTCAAGAGTATCGGTGTGCGGACCGCGCCCGTCGACGGAACGTTCCGTCGACGGGCGCCGGAGGTCGTAGACCGGTCAGTCCGGTGAAACCACGGGTTCACACGGGTGACAGCGGATGCCTCCCGCGCATGCCCTCGGACGGCTCAGTGGATGATCCCGGTCCGCAGGGCCACCGCCACCATGCCGGCGCGGTCGCCCGTGCCCAGCTTGCGGGCGATGCGGGCGAGGTGGCTCTTGACGGTCAGGGCGGACAGGCCCATCGAGACGCCGATCGCCTTGTTCGACTGGCCCTCCGCGACCAGTCGCAGCACCTCGACCTCGCGTCCGGACAGCTCGCGGTAGCCACCCGGGTGGCTCGGGGCACCCGGGGGACGGCGGTGCATGCGGGCGGCGGCGGACCCGATGGGGGCCGCGCCGGGTCGGGTGGGGAGCCCGATGTTGGTGCGGGTGCCGGTGACGACGTAGCCCTTGACGCCCCCGGCCAGGGCGTTGCGGACGGCGCCGATGTCGTCGGCGGCGGACAGCGCCAGGCCGTTGGGCCAGCCGGCGGCGCGGGTCTCGGACAGGAGGGTCAGGCCGGAGCCGTCGGGCAGGTGGACGTCGGCGACGCAGATGTCGCGGGGGTTGCCGATGCGGGGACGAGCCTCCGCGACGGACGAGGCCTCGATGACGTCGCGCACACCGAGCGCCCACAGGTGGCGGGTGACGGTGGAACGCACGCGCGGGTCGGCCACGACCACCATGGCGGTCGGCTTGTTCGGGCGGTAGGCGACCAGGCTTGCGGGTTGCTCGAGGAGAACGGACACCAGGCCTCCTGGGTGGGGGACGGGGCCGGCTTGTGGGGATGAAGCCGGGACGAACCGTGCTTTCAAGGTCACAGTCGTCTTCGGCAGCAAACTCGGCCGCCTTTAGAGAATGATCACGATCTAGTGAGTAACAATCTGTGCAATTCGGACACGCGATCGATCATCCGAAGATCGAGTCGGTTCGCGCCGAGTCGATTCGAGGGCGGAAAGTGGCCGTATCGACAAAGAGATGGTCAACGAGGCGGTCGCCGGGCATGACAACGGCCCGACGTTGACCGCCGGGCCGGAAGTGAGTCGGCAGAAACCGGGAACGAGTCCGCGGAAAGGTGTCAGCGGGCCTGCGGGTCCCTGCGCTGCGGCAGGGTCACCACCGAGGCGTCACCCGGATTGGCCGGCGGCAGACCGGCGACCTGCGCCAGTAGATCGCACCACGAGGCCAGGTGCGCGGCGGTGTCCGGGACCCCGCCCATGCCCTCCCGCGGCGTCCAGGATGCCCGGATCTCGATCTGCGAGGCCGGCGGACGCTCCCCCAGCCCCCCGAAGTAGTGCGAGCTCGCGCGCGTGACCGTGCCGCTCGGCTCCCCGTACGTCAGCCCGCGCAGCTGCAGCGCGCCGGTCAGCCACGACCAGCACACCTCCGGCAGCAGCGGATCGGCCGCCATCTCCGGCTCCAGCTCCGCCCGCACCAGCGTCACCAGCCGGAACGTGCCCCGCCAGGCGTCGTGCCCGGCCGGGTCGTGCAGCAGCACCAGCCGCCCGTCGGCCAGTTCCTGCTCGCCGTCCACCACGACGGCCTCCAGCGCGTGCGCGAACGGGGCCAGCCGCCGCGGGGCCGGCGTCGGCTCCACCTCGACCTGCGGCCGCAGCCGCGCCGACCGCAGCGCCTCCACGGCGGCACGGAACGCCGGCGGCGCCGCCGCGCCCGCGTGCCGATCCGCCTCCGCGGTGTCCTTCGCGCCGTCCATACCGTCAGCGCCGTCCGACAGTCGTCCCTGAGCCGCAGCCATGCGGGGAAGAGTAAAGGGAACAGGGCCCCGGCGCAGGTAGGACACCCTTGAGGGCGGCCGCACTTCTCCCGGCGGCGCCGTGCGAGACTTTCCGGCGTGAGTGGATACGCAAGCCCCGCGGGCCAGCAGCCGACCCAGACGTACGACAGCGCCTTCCTCAAGGCGTGCAGGCGGGAACCCGTGCCGCACACCCCCGTGTGGTTCATGCGCCAGGCCGGCCGCTCGCTGCCCGAGTACCGCAAGGTGCGCGAGGGCGTCCCCATGCTGGAGTCCTGCATGCGGCCGGAACTGGTCACCGAGATCACGCTGCAGCCGGTGCGCCGGCACCACGTGGACGCGGCGATCTACTTCAGCGACATCGTCGTCCCGCTCAAGGCCATTGGCCTCGACCTCGACATCAAGCCCGGCGTCGGCCCGGTCGTCGCGGAGCCGATCCGCACCCGCGCCGACCTGGCCCGGCTGCGCGACCTCACCCCCGACGACGTGTCCTACGTCACCGAGGCGATCGGCCTGCTCACGAGCGAACTGGGCGCCACCCCGCTGATCGGGTTCGCCGGCGCGCCGTTCACCCTCGCGAGCTACCTCGTCGAGGGCGGCCCGTCCCGCACGTACGAGAACGCCAAGGCGATGATGTACGGCGACCCCGAACTCTGGGCCGACCTGCTGGACCGCCTCGCCGACATCACCGCCGCCTTCCTCAAGGTCCAGATCGAGGCCGGCGCCTCCGCCGTCCAGCTGTTCGACTCCTGGGTCGGCGCGCTGGCCCCCGCCGACTACCGGCGCTCGGTCATGCCCGCCTCGGCGAAGGTCTTCGACGCCGTCGCGGGCTACGGCGTCCCCCGCATCCACTTCGGCGTCGGCACCGGTGAACTGCTGAACCTCATGGGCGAGGCCGGCGCGGACGTCGTCGGCGTCGACTGGCGCATCCCGCTGGACGAGGCCGTCCACCGCGTCGGCCCCGGCAAGGCCCTCCAGGGCAACCTCGACCCCACCGTCCTGTTCACGGACAAGGACACCGTCGAGGCCAAGGCCCAGGAGGTGCTCGACGCCGCCGCGGGCCTGGAGGGACACGTCTTCAACCTCGGCCACGGCGTCATGCCGCACACCGACCCCGACGCCCTCACCCGCCTCGTCGACTACGTCCACACGAGCACCGCCCGCTGAACGCGCCCGCTCCCTCACCACCTGCCGGGGCTCACCACACCTGACGCGGCCGCGCCTGCCTGCCGAACAGCAGCCGGCGCGGCTCCGGCGGGGCCGGCGTACCCGGCTTCAGCGGCCAGGCCAGCAGCACGCCCACCACGAAGCCGGCCACGTGCGCCGCGTACGCCACCGTCCCCGCGCCGGTGACGGCCAGGCCGGAGGAGTACAGCGCCTGGAGCACGAACCAGAAGCCCAGCACCAGCCAGGCCGGCAGCCGCAGCGGCAGGAAGACCAGGAACGGCACCAGCACCCACACCCTGGCCCTCGGATACAGCACCAGATAGGCGCCCAGCACCCCCGCGATCGCCCCGGAGGCGCCGATCAGCGGGTCGCCGGAGGAGTCGTTCAGCAGCGCGAAGCCGTAGCCGGCCGCGTAGCCGCAGGCGACGTAGAACACGAAGTACCGGACGTGCCCCATCCGGTCCTCGACGTTGTCGCCGAAGATCAGCAGGAAGAGCATGTTGCCCAGCAGGTGCAGCCAGCTGCCGTGCAGGAACATCGCGGTGAACACCGACAGTGCCGGCGACTTGTCGTACGAGGGCGGCGCCACCACACAGCCGGGCCCGTGCGCGCCGACCCCCACCTGTCCCGTCGGCACCACCCGGGGCAGCTGACCGTGGATCAGCTCCCGGGGGACCGCCGCCCAGTGGTCCATGAACGCCCGCAGATGGCACAGCTGCGCGAGGTTCCCGCTGCCGGTCACGGAGTCGCCCATGCCGGGCGTCGACAGGAACACCAGGACGTTCGCGACGATGAGGGCGTACGTCACCCAGGGGGTACGGCGTACCGGGTTCACGTCATGGACGGGGATGACCACACCTCAGTAGTGCCCGCGAAACGGCGCGCGAAATCGGTGAACGCCGCCGGGTGCGTCTGCGTATCCCCTCTCAACCGACGTGAGGATCAGGCGATGAGTGCTCCGCAGGCTTCCCCGATGATGCAGGCGCTGCCCGACGGCGAGGCCGAGTTGTCCTTGGTCGTACGGCTCCCCTGGGAGGACGTCGCCCGGCTCGGTCAGGAGGCGGGGCGGCTGGCCGCGCAGATGCAGCGGGCTGTGACGCTGGACGAGGCGGTGAGTTATCGACTGCGGTCGAGTCGGCCGGGGGTGGCCACCCACGCGAAGCCGGCGGGGGAGCAGCCGGCGGCTGCCGCCGTGGGTTCGAATGGGTCGGTGGCTTCGTTGCCGCGGATCAGTGGGACGGCTTAGGGGCGTTGCGGGGTGCGGGCCGGTGGGGGCTTGTCGCGCCCACGCGGCGGAGCCGCATATCGGCACAGCCCCGCGCCCCTGGCGGGGTCACCTTGGACCTTGTTGCGAAGTCGCCCTTCTTGCTGCCACCAAGATGGGGTCCCAGACCGGGGAGAAGGGTGGGGCGTAGCCCAGGTCCAGGGCTGTCATTTGGTCCGCTGTCATGCGGGCGGTGAGGGCGACCGCTGCGATGTCGACTCGTTTGGCGGCGCCCTCGCGGCCCACGATCTGGACGCCGAGGAGGCGGCCGGTGCGGTGTTCGGTGAGCATTTTGACGGTCATGGGGGTGGCGCCGGGGTAGTAGCCGGCGCGGCTGGTCGACTCGATGGTGACCGTCTCGAAGCGCAGGCCCGCGCGGAGGGCGTCCTTCTCGCGGAGGCCGGTGCGGGCGATCTCCAGGTCGCAGACCTTGCTGACCGCCGTGCCGACGACCCCAGGGAAGGTGGCGTAACCGCCGCCCACGTTGGCGCCGATGACCTGGCCGTGCTTGTTGGCGTGGGTGCCGAGCGGGACGTACTGCCGCTGGCCGGAGACCAGGTTGAGCACCTCGACGCAGTCGCCGCCGGCCCAGATGTCCTCGTGGCCGGCGACCCGCATGGCCTCGTCGGTGACGAGGCCCCCGTGGCTGCCGAGCGGGAGGCCCGCGGCCTCGGCGAGGGAAGTCTCCGGGCGTACGCCGATGCCCAGGACGACCACGTCCGCCGGGTACTCCGCGTCGTCGGTGCCGACGGCGCGGACCCGGCCGTCCGGGCCGGTCGGCAGCTTGGTGACCTCGGTGCCGCTGACCATGGTGATGCCGAGGCCCTCCATCGCCCGGCGGACGAGGCGGCCCATGTCCGGGTCCAGGGTCGCCATCGGCTCCGCGCCGCGGTTGACCACCGTCACCTCGAAGCCGCGGTGGATCAGGGCCTCCGCCATCTCGACGCCGATGTACCCCGCCCCCACGACCACGGCCCGGCGACCACGCGCGTGTGCGAGCGAGTCCAGCAGGGCCTGCCCGTCGTCCAGGGTCTGCACGCCGTGCACGCCGGGCGCGTCCACTCCGGGCAGGTCGGGGCGGACCGGCCGGGCGCCGGTGGCGATGACGAGGCGGTCGTACGACGTCCAGGACTCGGCGCCGGAATCGACGTCACGCGCGCGTACCCGCTGCCCGGCCACGTCGATCTCCGTGACCTCGGTGCGCAGGCGTACGTCGATCCCGCGCGCGCGGTGCTCCTCGGGTGTGCGGGCGATCAGCCGGTCGCGTTCGGCGACGTCGCCGCCCACCCAGTACGGGATGCCGCACGCCGAGTAGGAGGTGAAGTGGCCGCGTTCGAAGGCCACGATCTCCAGCTCGTCCGGTCCCCGCAGCCGGCGTGCCTGCGACGCCGCGGACATCCCCGCGGCGTCGCCGCCGATCACGACCAGCCGCCGCTTCCCGCCCCGCCCACCACTCATGCTCATGTGAACACGCTACGGGGCGACGGCATTTCGCGTCGCCGGACCTGGCTGTGCGAACCGGGCTATACGCCGTCGCCGCCGGCCTTCGGGGAGGCGTCCGTGACCGGGCGGGCCTGCGGCAGCGGGTCCAGCGCCGTCGTCGGCGCCGGGGCGGGGCGGGCCGGCAGCAGCCGGCGTACGAATCGCCGCCACACCACGTAGAGCAGGGCGGCGAGCGCGGCGAACGGCAGGACGGCGCCGACCGCGAGCGCGATCCACACCAGCAGCGTGACGAACACGTGCCAGCCGCCCGCCAGCGCGTCCGTGAAGCCGGGACCGTCGTCGTGCGCGGCGGCCTTCTTCACCGGCGTCCCGGACAGCGACAGGGTGATGGTGGCCATCGTCGTGCGGTCCTTCAGGGACGCCTGCCGCGCGAGCAGGGACTCCAGGTCCGCCTCGCGGCTGCTCAACTCCCCTTCAAGGCTGACGACGTCGCTCAGCTGCGTCGCGCGGTCCATCAGGGCGCGGATCCGGGCCACGCTGGCCCGCTGGGACTTGACCCGGCTGTCGATGTCCACGACCTGGTCGGTGACGTCCTCGGCCTTCGAGACGCGGCTGACGAGCTTGCCGGTGCCCTGCAGACCGGTCATGACCTCGTCGTAGTGGTCGCCGGGCACGCGCAGGACCAGCCGGGTGCGCTCGTGGCCGTCGGCGTCCCGGCTGGTGCTCTCGTCACCGACGTAGCCCCCGGCGTCCTCGGCCGTGTGCCGGGCCGCGTCGAGGGCCTTGGGGACGTCCTTCACCCGCACGGTCAGGGAGGCGGTGCGGATGAGGGCCTCGGGCCGGAGCCGGGGTGTCTTCGTCTTCGGGGACTTGGGGGCGGATCCGGCGTCGGCCGCCGAGCCGCCGCCGGCCCCGTCCTGCCGGGCCTGTCCGCGGGCCGCGGACTTCGCGGCGCCGCCGTTCGAGGAGGAGTCGCCGGCGCTGCACCCGGCGAGCGCCAGGGACGCGGCGAGCAGGAGCCCGGCCATGATCCGGACCGGTGACGCGGAACGTGGTACGCGCATGGGCGAAACCCCCCGAGGGTCGGCACGACGAGCGCCATGACAAGCGCCATGACGCGTGACATCCCTTCGACGCCCGGGCACGCCGGGACGTTGGGCTTCCGGCGGTCCCGATGCGGTCACGGTCGGGACTCGGGGCGGACACCCGCGCGGTATCAGGGCCGTCACCCGGGCCCGGTGGGAGTGTCGGTGGTGTCTGAGAGAGTGGGTTCATGAGCGCAACGGGTACGGGCACGGGGCATGTCGTCGTCATCGGAGCCGGGATCGCCGGGCTGGCCGCCGCCCACCGGCTGCTGGCGCGCGGGCAGCGCGTGACCGTTGTCGAGGCGTCCGGCCGGGTCGGCGGCAAGCTGCTGCCCGGTGAGATCGCCGGCGTCCGGGTCGACCTGGGCGCCGAGTCGATGCTGGCCCGCCGCCCCGAGGCCGTGACCCTCGCCCGGGAGACCGGCCTCGCCGACCGGCTCCAGCCGCCGGCCACCGCGGGCGCCTCGATCTGGACCCGGGGCACCCTGCGGCCCATGCCCAAGGGCCACGTCATGGGCGTGCCGGGCGCTGCCTCCGCCCTCGCCGGAGTGCTGTCCGACGAGGGCCTGGCCCGTATCGAACGCGACGCCGACCTGCCCCGCACAGAGGTCGGGGACGACGTGGCGGTGGGGGAGTACGTGGCGGCGCGGCTCGGCCGCGAGGTCGTCGACCGCCTCGTCGAACCCCTGCTCGGGGGGGTGTACGCGGGCGACGCCTACCGCATCTCGATGCGCTCGGCGGTGCCCCAGCTGTTCCAGGCCGTCCGCACCCACGACTCGCTCACCGAGGCCGTCCGCGAGATCCAGGCCAGGGCCGCGGCCGCTCAGCAGGCCGGCCCGGTGTTCATGGGCATCGAGGGCGGCGTCGGCACCCTGCCGCTCGCCGTCGCCCGGTCGGTGCGGGACCGCGGCGGCGAGATCCTCACCGGCACCCCCGTCCGGGAACTGCGCCGTGTAGGGACGGCGAGTGTCGGGTCCGGTGCAGCCGGTGCCGGCCCGGCCTGGCGGGTCGTCGCCGGTGACCGCGTGCTGGACGCCGACGCCGTGGTCGTCGCCGTCCCCGCGCGCGCCGCCGCCGACCTGCTGCGCGCCGAGGCTCCCGCCGCCGCGGCCGAACTCGGCGCCGTCGAGTACGCCTCCATGGCCCTGATCACCCTCGCCTACCGGCGCGCCGACCTCACCCTTCCCGAGGGCAGCGGCTTCCTGGTGCCGCCCGTCGACGGCCGCACCATCAAGGCGTCCACGTTCGCCTCCCAGAAGTGGGGCTGGATCGCCGCAGACGACCCCGAGGTGGTCGTGCTGCGCACCTCGGTCGGCCGGCACGGGGAGACGGAGGTGCTCCAGCGCGACGACGCCGACCTCGTCGAGGTCTCCCGGCACGACCTGCGCGAGGCCACCGGACTGACCGCCGTACCGCTGCGGAGCCGTGTCACCCGCTGGACCGACGGGCTGCCGCAGTACCCGGTCGGCCACCACGCGCGCGTGGGTCGCGTCCGCGAGCACGTCGCCAAGCTGCCCGGCCTCGCCGTGTGCGGCGCGCAGTACGACGGCGTCGGCATCCCCGCCTGCATCGCGAGCGCGTACGCCGCGGTGGACCAGCTCGGAGGCGACTTCGCCGGGGTGGCGGAGCTGACGGCCAACCCGGTGCAGAGCCTGCACGGCGGAGCGGGAGAATAGGGACCATGAGTGACGATGCCCCCACCACCGAGACCGGCAGGATCCCGAACAAGGGCAAGCTGGCCAAGGACCTCAACGAGGTCATCCGCTACACCCTGTGGTCCGTCTTCAAGCTGAAGGACGTGCTCCCCGAGGACCGCGCCGGCTACGCCGACGAGGTCCAGGAGCTGTTCGACCAGCTCACCGCGAAGGACGTGACGATCCGCGGGACCTACGACCTGTCCGGCCTGCGCGCCGGCGCCGACCTCATGATCTGGTGGCACGCCGAGTCCAGCGACCAGCTGCAGGAGGCGTACAACCTGTTCCGCCGCACGAGGCTCGGCCGCGCCCTGGAGCCTGTCTGGTCGAACATGGCGCTGCACCGCCCCGCCGAGTTCAACCGCTCGCACATCCCGGCGTTCCTTGCCGACGAGACGCCCCGCAACTACGTGAGCGTCTACCCCTTCGTGCGCTCGTACGACTGGTACCTGCTGCCCGATGAGGACCGCCGCCGCATGCTCGCCGACCACGGCAAGCTGGCCCGCGGCTACCCGGACGTGCGCGCCAACACGGTCGCCTCGTTCTCCCTCGGCGACTACGAGTGGATCCTCGCCTTCGAGGCCGACGAGCTGCACCGCATCGTCGACCTCATGCGCCACCTGCGGGCCTCCGAGGCCCGTATGCACGTCCGCGAGGAGATCCCGTTCTACACGGGCCGCCGCAAGGATGTCGCCGACCTGGTGGCCGGCCTGGCCTGACCCGGGTCAGGGGCGCGCGCGGAGGCCCGGGCCGGCCTTCGCCCCGGCGGGGCGGTGCCGGGCACGGGCGGCGGCCGGGCGTTCCGGGGCCGGCTGCGGGTGCGGGGCGCAGGCCGCGTTCCGTGCCGGGAGGCGGCCCTGGAGCAGATAGGCGTCCAGGTAGGCGTCGACGCACCGGTTCGGGCCCCCGCCGATCCCGTGCGTGCCGGCGTCCCGCTCGGTGACCAGCACCGAGCCGGACAGCCGCCGGTTCATCTCCAGCGCGCCCGCGTACGGCGCCGCCGCGTCCCGCTCGGCCGCCAGGAGCAGCACCGGCGGCAGCTCACCTGGCGCCGTCCGCACATCGAGCGGCCGCTGCCGGGGCGCCGGCCAGTACGCGCACGGCAGGTTCATCCACGCGTTGTCCCACGTCTCGAAGGGCGCCGTACGCGCGAGCCGCGTGTTGTCCCGGTCCCACACCGCCCAGTCCGTCGGCCACGGGGCGTCGTTGCACTCCACGGCCGTATAGACGGCGTTGCCGTTCTCCGCCTCGGCGGCCGTGGCCGGGTCCGGCGCGGCCAGCCGCACCAGCGGCTTTGGGTCGCCCTTCAGGTACGCCGACAGCGCGGCGGCCCGGCTCGGCCAGGCGTCGTCGTAGTACCCGGCGGTCAGGAACGTGTCCTGGAGCTGTCCCGGTCCGACCTTCCCGCCCGCGGGCTTCTCCGCCAGCCGCCGGCGCGCGGTGTCGTATCCGCGCAGCACCGCCGCCGCCGTCCTCCCGAGCCCGTACACGTCGTCGTGCCGGGCGACCCACGCGCGGAAGTCCGCCCAGCGGCCCTCGAACGCGGCCGACTGGTCGAGATTGTCGCGGTACCAGATGCGCGCCGGGTCCGGGTTCACCGGCGCGTCCAGCACCATCCGCCGTACGTGCGACGGGAACAGCGTCGCGTACAGCGCGCCGAAGTAGGTGCCGTACGACGCCCCCATGAACGTCAGCCGGTCCTCGCCCAGCGCGGCCCGCAGCACGTCCAGGTCGCGGGCGTTGTTCAGCGAGGTGAAGTACCGCAGCCGGCTCCCGGACTGCTGGGCGCAGCCGCGCGCGTACGCCTTCGCCCGGGTGACGCGCTCCCGCTTGTACGCCGCCGAGGGGCGCGCCGGCGCCTGGCTCGGCGCGTGGAAGAAGTGCTTCGGGTCCGTGCAGGACAGGGGCGCGGAACGGCCCACCCCGCGCGGGGCGTAGCCGACGAGGTCGTAGGCCGCGGCGATCCGCTTCCAGGCGGGCAGCGCCCCGATCAGCGGAAAGGACACGCCGGAGGCGCCTGGCCCGCCCGGGTCGTAGACGAGGGCGCCCTGCCGGGCCATCGGGTGCCCGCCGTCGTGCGGGTCCTTCCCGGTGGCCCTGATCCGGCTGACGGTCAGTTTGATCCGCGTGCCGTCCGGGTGCGCGTAGTCCAGGGGGACGGTCACCGTGCCGCAGCGCAGGCTGTCCGGCGCGTCCGGCGTGTCCGTCTCGGCGGAACACGGTCCGAAGCCGATGCCGGCCGCACGGGCCCGCGCGGCGGCGATCATCGTGCCGCGTGCCTCGGCGGACACTCCGGAGACGACTGGTGTGCGGGAGGCGGCCGGTGGGGCGCCCGACAGCGTGGTCAGCAGCAAGGACCCGGCGGCCGAGCACAGGGCGAGGGCCCTCATCGCACATCCCTCCGGCGCGCGGCGGCGATGGCACGGCTGCCACGGCCCGGCGACACCACAAGGGATGTTTCGGACGGCCGTGGGCGAAGGCAAGCACCACCGGGCGGTGTCGCGCGCCAGTGCGCCTGTACGCCCCCCCCCGGGCGCCCCTGCCAGGAGCTATGCGGCCAGCGTCACCGCGGGGGCCAGGGCTGGTCGCGGTGCGCGAAGGCCGCGCGCAGGTCCGGCTCGCCGATCGCCCGGACCCCGCGCACGGCGACGCAGGTGAGGAACGACCGCTCGTCGCCCTCACCGGCCGGCCGCCGGGCCAGGGCACCCAGCAGCCGCTGCCCGGCCGGGGAGGCCCAGCGGGAGTACGGCCGCGCCTCGAACCGGGCGATGGCCAGACAGCTCAGGCAGAGCGTCAGCGGCAGCGCGAACCACAGGGCGACCAGGCCGGCCGGCATCCCCGTCCGGGCGGGCAGCAGCAGCGCGGCCACGCCCAGCGCGAGCACGGCCACGGCGGCGGCCCGCACCTGACGCATGCCCGCCGCCACCGTCGTACCGGCACCGCCGTCCGGTACGGCCAGACCCGCCCGCACCAGACCGTCCGCGAGCCGGCGCACCGCGTCGGCACCGGCGGCGGCCGCGCGGACCGGCGCGATGCGGGACTGCCCCTCGGGGCCGATGGCCCCTATGACGGACCGCTCCATCTCGTCGCGCCCCCGCGGGTCCACCACCGTGGCCCAGCCGGTGTGCGCGAGCAGCAGACGGCGCTGCCGGGCCATCGAGATCATCGTCACGTCGGCGACGCGCCCGGGGCCACCGGACAGGAAGGCCGCCTCGTACAGCGTCAGATCGTGCCCCGGTCCCGCGTCCACGTCGGCGTACCCGTCGCGCGGTTCGGCGGCGGCCGCCGCTACGGCGGCCAGGCACAGCCGGGTGCAGGCGACGCCGGCGACGGCCCAGGCCAGGAGCAGGAGAAGGACCCAGAACATGACGTTTTTCTATGTCAGGGGCCCCGGAAACGCCATGCCCTTTTCACCATCCGGACCGACTGTCGCCGGTGCGTGACATTCCGTTTGCCGTGCAGGTCAGTGCGGGTCAGGGGCTGTCCGCCGACGGGGGCGGACTGGCGGTCGCGGGCGGCAGGGAGTACGACGCGGAGGGCGAGGGAGCGACCGGGACCGCGGCACCGGGATCGACCACCGGCGGGGAGGCGACGGGAGTGGGGGAGGCCGCCAGATCGCGGGCCAGCGCGCCGAAGTCGACGTAGCCCGTCGCCTCCAGGGCCTTGATGTGGTCCAGCACCGTGCTGTTGGCGTCGTCGGCCAGGTCACGGACGAGCGAGTTCTGGGTGCCGGCCCGGACCTGGGCGACCAGGGAGAAGACCCGGCCGTGGGCGAGGCGGAGCAGGCCGGCGAACCGCCGGTCGAAGTCCTGGCCCCGGGCCGAGCGCAGGGTGGCGAGCCACTCCTCCTGCTGCGCGTTCGGCTCGTTCGGCAGGGGCAGGCCGAGGCGGGAGGCGACGATGCGGTCGTGCGTGTCGAGCGCGGTGTGGCCGTCGACCAGGTGCTGGCCGGCCTGCCGCACGGCGTCGGTGGTGCCCTTCTGCTCCGCGAGCTCACCGGCGGGCAGTTCCCAGAGGCCGGCGAGGCGGACCTTGGTGATGAAGTCGCGGTCCTGTGCGGAGAGCGGGCCGTACGGCGTCGTCACCGTCCGCGCGCTCAGCACGGTGGCTCCCGTCGGGTCGGGGCGGTCGGCGTACGACCAGAGCGGCACGACCAGCGCCACGAACGTCGCCGCGAGCCCGGTGATGATGAGTCCGGTGCCGCTGAATATGCCTCGTCCCTTGGCCGGGGGTCGGGGTCGCATGGTGCCTCCTGTACGGCACCGCACACGAACGGTACGAGTGTGCGGCCCCGGCATATTACTGCGGGGCCGCCTGCGGCTGGCTCGACCGTCTCCGGGTGCGGGCACGCGGTGGCTCGTCGCGCAGTTCCCCGCGCCCCTTGCGGGGCACGTACGTAGCTGCGGGCATGCGTGCCTCCCCCAGTGCCTTAAGGGCCTGGGGGACCCCCAGGGCGGCACGGGTGGGCGCAGCGGCACCCCGCGAGCGCGGGCAAGTGAAACCCGCTCTACTCGGGGCGCGCCCGCAGCAGCACCCGCCGCGCCGCGCGGGCGACCCGCACCGCCGGCCGGGCGGACCCCGGTGCCCGCCCCGCCCGCTCGGCCCACCACTGCCGCAGCGCCCGCCGCACCCCCGCGTCCGCCGGTCGCCCCGCCCCCAGCAGCCACCCCGCGAAGTCCAGCGCGTCCCGCCGGTACCCCCCGGACATCGGCCGCTCCCGCGCGTACTCCAGGAACGCCTCCCGGTACCCCTCCCCGAGGATCACCGGCAGCTCGGGCCCCACCTTCGCCACCACGTCCGCCCGCTTCGCCGCCAGCGCCCGCGCCTGCACCCGCATCCGTACCCGGTCGAAACCCTCCGGCACCGGCGTCCCCGCCACCAGCGAGGACAGCACCGCGGCCTGCGCGACCCCGAGCCGCTGCCGCCCACCGCCCGCGCCGGAACCGCTGCCCGCACCCGCCGTCGACCCGGCGGCGGCCCTCTCCCGGGCCGCCGCCCGCCCGGCCCGCACCGCCTCCCGGATCGCCTCCAGCTCCCCCTCCAGCTCCTCCGCCCCCGGAAAGTCCTCGTCGCGTTCCAGCAGCACCCCCGGCGGCGCCACCCGGGAGGCGAGGTCGGTCAGGATGTCCAGGACGGGCCGCGGCACGGGGTGCGCGTGGCTGTCGTGCCACACGCCGTCCCGTTCGAACCCGCCGGCGACATGGACGTACGCGATGGCCTCCAGCGGCAGCGCGGCCAGCGCCGCCGCCGGGTCCTCGCCCCGGTTGACGTGGTTGGTGTGCAGGTTGGCGACGTCGATGAGCAGCCGCACCCCGGTCCGTTCGGCCAGCTCGTACAGGAACTGCCCCTCGGTCAGCTCCTCGCCCGGCCACGAGAACAGGGCGGCGATGTTCTCCAGGGCCAGCGGCACGGGCAGCGCGTCCTGCGCGATGCGCACGTTCTCGCACAGCACGTCCAGCGCGTCCCGGGTGCGCGGCACCGGAAGCAGGTGGCCCGCCTCCAGCCGGGGCGAGGCGGTCAGCGGGCCGCCCGCCCGGACGAACGCGATGTGCTCGGTGACCAGCGGCGAACCGAGCGCGACCGCCCGCTCGGCGAGCGCCCCGAGCCGCTCCTCGTCCGGCCGGTCAGCCCCGCCGAGGCCCAGGGAGACGCCGTGCGGGACGACGGTCACCCCGCGCTCGCGCAGCCGCAGCAGCGACTCGGGGAGGTGGCCGGGGCAGACGTTCTCCGCCACGGCCTCCACCCAGTCGATGCCCGGCATCCGCTCCACGACGTCCGCGATCTCCGGCCGCCAGCCGATCCCCGTGCCCAAGTGCCGCATGACCCGCCCCCTCCTCGAATGAGGGGGGTATGGCCCGCGCCGCCGCCCCCGAACCGCGCGGCACCCGCGTTCAGAGCAACATTTGAGGTTCCCGGTCGCCCCCGGAACCCCTACCGCAGCGCCGGGTGGTCCGCGACGACCGTGCAGGAGCCCGGGGCGATCTCCGTGAACCCGGCGTCGCGGACCACGGGCAGGCCGCTGCCGGTCAGCCGGTCCCAGTCGGCGGGGGCGGCCGTGCGCACGGCCAGCGGGTGGCCGGCCGCCCGCCAGGCGGCGCGGGCCTCGGCCGACAGCGCCCACCAGGCCAGTTGGGCGCCGTGCCCGGCCTGCGCCATCGCCTTCCCGGCGGACATCGTCAGGTCAGGGTTCAGCCACAGCACGGGCTGACCGGAGCCCGGCGCGGCCGGCGGCTCGGGGTCGTCCAGCTCCGTCCCGGACACCTGGAGCTTGGCCAGCTCCTTGGGCCAGCCGTCCAGCGGGACCGGCGGGAAGACCCGTACCTCGGCGGACGCGCCGCTCACCGTGATCCCCGGCAGCGCCTCGGCCCGCCGCCACTCCGCGCCCCGGGCCCGCCGTACGACCTTGCGGATCCGCGCGTCCTGCCAGTTCCGCACGGCCTCGGCCCACTCGCCGTCCCCGCCCGCCCGCTCGTCCCCGAGCAGCACCAGCACGGCCCGCGCGGCGGTCTCCAGCGCGTCGGTGCGGACGGGCGGAGCGCTCCGCTCGATCCGTACGACGAGCGGCAGCACGAACTGGGGTGCCTCGTCACGGGAGTTGTACGTGGGCTGGAAGGGGCTGGTGCCGGGGGATGCGGGAACGTGACTCACAGGGGCCAACCTTAAGGGGGGCGCCCGGCGCGCGAGGAAGCCGACCACAATGGCTCTCATGCGTCCCGACCTACGACTGACCGGCGTCGGCCGCCGCTACGGCGTGCGCGGCCCCTGGGTGCTCCGAGGCGTCGACCTCACCCTCGCGCCCGGCACGCTCACCCGCGTCGAGGGGGCCAACGGCACCGGGAAGTCCACCCTGCTGCGGCTGCTGGCCCGGCTCGACGCGCCCAGCGAGGGCCGGATCACCGGACGGCCCCGTACGGCCTACGTCCCCGAACGGTTCCCGTCCGCCCTCCCGTTCACCGCCGCGGGCTACCTGACCCACCTCGGCGCCATCGGCGGACTGTCCCGTACGGCCGCCGCGCGCGCCGCGGACGTCTGGCTGGAGCGGTTCGGCGCGGCCGCCCACGCCGGTACGCCGATGTCCCGGCTGTCCAAGGGCGGCAGCCAGAAGGTCGCCGTCGCGCAGGCGCTGCTCGCCGAGCCAGAACTGCTGGTGCTGGACGAGGCCTGGACCGGGCTGGACACGGCCGCGCGGGCCGAGCTGGAGCGAGCCGTCGCCGAGCGGACCGCCGCGGGCGGCGCCGTCGTCTTCGTGGACCACGACCCGCGCCGGCTCGCCGGGGCCGCCGACGCCACCTACACCGTCGTGGACACCGGCCTCGAACGCCGTACCGACGGCGGGAGTCCGCCGCCGTCCGGGCCGCTCGGCCGGATCACCGTGCAGGGGCCTCCCGGAGCGACACTGCCCCCGGAGGCGGCACGGTCGGTCGCCTCCGCCGAGGAGACCACCCCCCGTACCCACCGCCTCACCGTCCCGGCCACCCACATGGACGCCGTCCTGCGCGCCCTCCTGACCGCCGCCCCGCCCTGGCACGTGGTGAGCGTGGAACCAGCGGGACCCGCCGACTCGGCGTGTGCCCGGCCCGACGCGGCCGCCGGGTCCACCGAACCCGCCGCCACCCTCCTCGACCCCGGAAGCCGCTCATGACCGCCCTCGTCCGCTACCACGCCGAGCTGCTCCTGCGCTCCCAGCGCTGGCTGCCCCCGGTGATCCTCTACGCCGCGTTCCTCGGGATCGGGGTGCAGAGCGGTCAGCCCGTGCTCGACTCGCTCGGGTACAGCGCCGCCGCCCTGCTGCCGGTAGCCGCCTGGCTGGTGCGGATCTGTGTCACGGGCGAGCCGGACGCGGCCCGGGCCTGTGTCGCGGCGGCCCGCGGGCCCGCCCGGGCCCACCTGGCCTGTCTGCTGACGGCGCTGCTCGCCGCCGTGGCGCTCGGCGTCGTCGCGACCCTGCTGGTGACGCTGGTCAGCGATCCGGCGAGCAACGGCCACCGCGTGCATGTCGCACCACTGCGGGCCGGTGCGGCCGGACTGCCCGCGGCCCTCGCCTGCGCCCTGCTCGGCACCGCCGTCGGCGCGCTCACCAACCGGCCGCTGCTGCGTTCCACCGGGCGCGCGGTGCCGTCGACGCTGCTGGCCGCGCTGCTGTCGCTGGTGGTCGCGGGCTCCCCGGCGCAGGCGGCGGTCAGCGGCCTGGTCACCGGCTCGGAGTCGGGCCGGGTCCCGCTGTCGTGGTGGCCCCTCGGGGCGGCGGCCCTGGCCGCCGCCCTGGCGTTCGCCGCGGCCTGCGCGCTCACCTCCCGCCGGTCACCGTGAGGCCGGCGGAACGGGTCAGCCCGAGCAGGCGGTGCGCTGGGCCTCTTGCCACTCGCACGGCGGGCACAGCGTGACGCCCTTGTACGACTCCGGGTACTCCGTCGGCTCCCGGCACAGCACGCACTCCGCGTACGGCGGCCCGTCGGCCTTCGGGGGCCTCGGGGTATCGACGATCATGCAGTACGTCTCGTCGTCCTTCTCGGTCATGTCTCCAGCGTAGGCCGGTCAATGGCTGCTCAGTGGCGGGAGTTCGTCTCGCGGATCAGCTCGGAGACCTTCACGAACCGGTAGCCCTCCTTGCGGAGCTTCGGCACGACTGTGCGGACGACCTGCTCGGTGGTCGGGGCGGCGCTGCGCGTGCAGTGCATGATGACGAGCGAACCCGGCTTCACCCCGTCCATCACCTGCTGGGCGACCGCGTCGGCGTTCGTCGCGAAGGCGTCGCCGCTCACCACGTCCCACTGGATCGCGGTGACTCCGAGCCCGCTGAGCGCGCGCAGCGCCTTCTGGTCGTAACAGCCGCCGGGGAAGCGGAAGTACGGCATCGGGTTCGGCACCCCCGCTTTGCGCAGCGAGGTGTACGCGCGCTCGACGTCCGCCTTCATCCCGTTCCCGGAGACCGTGGGCAGGCCGTAGCAGTCGGCGGTGAACGCGTAGTGGCTGTAGGAGTGGTTGGCGACCTCGAACCGCGGGTCGTGGCCCAGGGAGCGGGCCTCGGCCGGGTACTCGTCGGCCCAGCGGCCGGTCATGAAGATCGTCGCCGGGACCTTCAGCGTGCGCAGGGTGCTGATCAGCTTCGGGTTGTCGAAGTGCTCGCCGGCGGCGGCGCGTGGACCCTCGTCGGCGGTCATGTCGGCGTCGAACGTGAACGCCACGACCTTGCCCAGGTCGCGCGGGCCGTGCTCGAAGACGGGTGTCAGTCCGCCCGGACCGGGAGCCAGGACGGGGGGCCGGGTTGGGGACGGCGAGGCGGAGGCCGTCTTGCCGGGGGCCGGCCGCACGGTGTGCGCGGGACCGGTGGTTCCGCAGGCGGAGAGGGCCGCGCCGAGGGCGCAGAGGGCGGTGATACGGGCGGTGATACGGCGTACGAGTGGGATCACCGTACGAACGTAGGGCCGCATGTCTGGTTATGGGGTGATATGAACTACGGCGCGGCGTCGCGCTCACCCGCGCGGCGGGGTGGGAGGGGCCGGCCGGATCAGTCCTCCGCCAGCAGCCGCTCACGGCACGCGGCCACGTCGAAGTACGCCTTCGGGTAGCGCGGGTCGAGGTCCTCCAGGTGCTCCAGCAGCAGGCGGCCGACTGCCCAGTTGCGGTACCACTTGCGGTCGGCCGGCACCAGGTACCAGGGCGCGTGCGGGGCCGCGCAGCGCTCCAGCGCGGTCTCGTAGGCCTGCTGGTAGGCGGGCCACAGGGCGCGGTCGTCGATGTCGCCGGCGCTGAACTTCCAGTGCTTGTCGGGACGGTCGAGCCGGCGCAGCAGGCGTCGCCGCTGCTCCTCGTACGACAGGTGCAGGAAGCACTTGACCAGGGTCACGCCGTCCTCGGCGAGGGAGCGCTCGAAGTCGTCGATACGGCCGTAGCGGCTCTCGATCTCGGCGGGCGGGGCGAGGGCGCGGACGCGGGCGATGAGGACGTCCTCGTAGTGCGAACGGTCGAAGATGCCGATCTCACCGGCCTGGGGGAGCGCGCGGCGCACCCGGCGCAGGAAGTCGTGCCGCCTCTCCTCCTCGGTGGGTGCCGTGAAGGCCTTGATGCGGCAGCCGGATGGGTTGAGCCGCCCGATGACGTGCTTGACCGTGCCGCCCTTGCCGCTGGTGTCCATGCCCTGCAACACAAGCAGCACCCGGCGCCGGTCGCCCGCGGTGCCCGCCGCCCACAGCCGCTCCTGCAGCTCGGCGAGGCGCTCGCCGGTGTGCGCGGCGGCCGCCCGCGCGGCCCTCTTGCCGCCGGGCGGGGCACTGGGAGTGGCCCGGGCGTCGTACGCGGCCAGGTCGACCGGCTCACCGGCCGGGAGGCGCAGCGCGGTCCGCAGGTGCGGGTCCGGGGCGCCCTTCTTCGTGCCTTTCCCCGTCACGGGCGTCCCGGTTCGCCGTTCGGCGCGGGCCGCGGCCCGTTCCCGTTCGGGGTGGCGGGCCCGTTCGCCGCGGTGGGCCCGTTCGGCACGGCCGGCAGGTCGTCCGCGGCCTGGACGGGGTGCCGTACGTCCCCGCCGGCCGTCGGCGTGTCCGGCGCCGGCTGCGAGCCGCGCTCCAGGAAGCGCAGCAGTTCCACCGGGATGGGCAGCACCAGGGTGGAGTTCCGCTCGGCGGACACGGCCATCACGGTCTGCAGCAGGCGGAGCTGGAGCGCGGCCGGTGTGTCGGACATCTGCTGGGCGGCCTCGGCGAGCTTCTTGGAGGCCTGCAGTTCGGCGTCGGCGTTGATGATCCGGGCCCGGCGCTCCCGGTCGGCCTCCGCCTGGCGGGCCATGGACCGCTTCATGGTGTCCGGCAGGGACACGTCCTTGATCTCGACCCGGTCGACCTGGACGCCCCAGCCGACCGCCGGGCTGTCGATCATCAGCTCCAGCCCCTGGTTGAGCTGCTCCCGGTTGGACAGCAGGTCGTCCAGGTCGCTCTTGCCGATGATGGAGCGCAGCGAGGTCTGTGCCATCTGCGAGACCGCGAACTTGTAGTCCTCGACCTTGATCAGCGCGTTCGTCGCGTCGATCACCCGGAAGTAGACGACCGCGTCCACCCGCACGGTCACGTTGTCGCGGGTGATGCCCTCCTGGGCGGGGATCGGCATCGTCACGATCTGCATGTTCACCTTGTGCAGCCGGTCGACGAACGGGACCACCAGCGTGAGGCCCGGCGACCGTACGTCACCCGCGACGCGGCCCAGCCGGAACAGCACGCCCTGCTCGTACTGCTTGACCACCCGTGCGGCCATCGCCAGGTAGACCACGCCGAGCGAACCGGCCGCCGCGATGGCTCCCACCAGCTCCTGGACCATGACGACCTCCTCGAAGAGGCCCGCTTTGTCTGTTGCTGCAACGATATGCCCGGCCTGCGGTAGAAGCCACGGACCGGGCGACGGGGGCGCGCGACGTAAGGCAGCGGTAAGGCGGCGGTGAGCGGTGTACGGAGAGCGGTGTGCGGAGAGGAGTGTGAGGAGGGCTACGCGGCGACGAGCGGCTTGGCGTCCCGGGCGAGGGCGGTGAGCCGGGATATCGCCCGGAAGTACTTCTTGCGGTAGCCGCCGTTCAGCATCTCCTCGCTGAACAGCCGGTCGAACGGCAGTCCCGAGGCCAGCACCGGGACCTCGCGGTCGTAGAGCCGGTCCGCGAGGACCACGAGCCGCAGGGCCGTCGACTGGTCCGGCACCGGCCGCACATCGGTGAGGCAGACCGCCGTGAGCCCGTCGGTGAGGGCGCCGTACCGGCTCGGGTGCACCTTGGCCAGGTGGTCCAGCAGGTGCGGGAAGTCGTCCAGGCTGGCGCCGTCGGTCGCGTACGCCGCCTTGGTCACCTCCTCGTCGCCGAACGGCGCCGGCGCCTCCGGCAGGCCGCGGTGGCGGTAGTCCTCGCCGTCGATGCGCAGCGGGCGGAAGTGCGCGGACAGGCCCTGTATCTCGCGCAGGAAGTCGGCGGCGGCGAAGCGGCCCTCGCCCAGCTTGCCCGGCAGCGTGTTGGAGGTGGCGGCGAGCGCGACACCCGCGTCGACCAGCTTGCCGAGCAGGGTGGAGACGAGCACGGTGTCGCCCGGGTCGTCCAGCTCGAACTCGTCGATGCACAGCAGGCTGTGGCCGGACAGCGTCTGCACGGTCTTCTGGAAGCCGAGGGCGCCGACCAGGTTGGTCAGTTCCACGAACGTGCCGAACGCCTTGCGGGCGGGCTCGGCGGGGGTGGCGTGCCAGAGGGAGGCGAGGAGGTGGGTCTTGCCGACGCCGTACCCGCCGTCCAGGTACACGCCGCGCGGCCCGGCAGGGGTCTTCGGAGCCCTGGACCGGCCGAACCCGAGGAACCCGCGCTTGCCGGCACCGGACGCGTGCGCCCCGCCGAGCCCGGCCGCGAAGCCCTCCAGGACCCGCACGGCCTCCGTCTGGCTCGGCTGGTCCGGGTCCGGGATGTACGTGGCGAACCGGACCGAGTCGAAACGCGGTGGCGGCACCATCTCGGCGACCAGCCGGTCGGCGGGCACGTGCGGCTCACGGGCGCACAGGGAGAGCGGGCCCGCTTCGGTCAGCGGGCCGGCTCCGGGGGCGGCGGGGGAGGAAGACACGGTTATCCATGGTAAGCGCCGTGTCAGACTGCACGACATGCGACGCCTGTTCCCTGTGACCGACCAGACACCGACCGAGACCCCCGAGGAGGGCGCGGCACCCGGGGCCGGCGGGCCCGCGGGGGGCGGCGCGCCTCGTGTCGGCGGGCCCGCGGGGAGTGGCGCGCCGAGTGTCGGCGGCCCACTCGGAAGCGACGCGCTCGTGCCGCGGGAGTGGACGCTCGCCGAGCTGGCCGCCGCCTACGCCTACCCCGAGACCGCGCCGGGGGAGCCGCGGGCCTGGCTGCGGGCCAACATGGTGTCGACGCTCGACGGCGCCGCCCAGCACGAGGGCCGCTCGCACCCCATCTCCAGCGCGGCCGACATGCGGATCTTCGGCACGCTGCGGGCGCTCGCGGACGTCGTCGTCGTAGGCGCGGAAACGGTACGGCAGGAGGGCTACCGCCCGGCCCGCGAGCGCGCCGAGTTCGCGGGCGCCCGCAAGGCCGCCGGCCAGGGCCCGGCCCCGGCCGTCGCCGTCGTCACGGCGAGCCTGGAGCTGGACTTCTCCCTGCCCCTGTTCACCTCGCCGCTGGTGCCCACCCTGATCCTGACCGGCGCCGCCGCGGCCCCGGACCGCGTCGCCGCCGCCGAGCGCGCCGGTGCCGTGGTCGTCGTCGCCGGTGAGGGCATGGGCGTCGAGCCCGCCCGCGCCGTGCGGGCCCTCGCCGAACGGGGCCACACCCGGCTGCTCACCGAGGGCGGCCCGCGGCTGCTCGGCCAGCTGGTCGCCGCAGAGGTGCTCGACGAGCTGTGCCTGACCACGGCGCCGATGCTCACCGCCGGGGACGCGCAGCGCATCGCCGGCGGGCCGTCCGTCACCGTCCCCCGCCGCTTCGAACTGCTGTCCCTGCTGGAGGAGGACGGATTTCTGTTCGGTCGGTACCGTCGGCCCTGAAATAAGCGGAATAGGCAGTTCCGTTTGGCTTCCGCTGGGCAAAATGAGACCGGCACTACCCGTGCGATCACGGGGAAGGATGGTTTCCGCAGGGCCTGCCCGGCCCCCGGAGGTACAGAGGGCCCGACCGGTCCTCGCAGGAGAAGAGGCGGCTGGTGTTCACAAGCGTTCTGATGATCGAGAAGGCCCTGACGTCCGCCGACGTGGAGTTCGTCAGCACCTTGCACGGCGAGGAGCCGGTCTCCTTCCATGTGCTCCTCCAGCCGCGCGGCGACCAGGCGGACCGCCTGCTGCGCGCCATCGACGACATCGCGCTCGGCGAACTCGACGACGCCGTTCGCGAGGGCGAGACACCCGAGGGCGAGGAGGCCAAGGGCGTCGGGCAACGGGCCCTGGAGGTGTCCGTCCAGGCCCTGCGGAGCGCCGGCGGCCGCGCCGACGGACGGCTCGTGGAGGACCACCCGCTGGACGCGCTGAAGGCGCTGGTCGCGGAGGTCGGCGCGGACGAGGTGATCGTTCTGACCGACCCGCACTATGTGGAGGAGTTCTTCCACCGTGACTGGGCCTCGCGTGCGCGGCACAGAGTGGGGGTGCCGGTGCTGAAGCTCTTCTCGCACAGCAAGGTGTAGCCGCGCCGGCTTCGCCGGGGGGCCGTTCGGGGTGCGGTGCGTTGTGCGGTGCGGGTGCGTTGTGGCTTGTCGCGCCCACGCGGCGGAGCCGCACATGGACACAGCCCCGCGCCCCTTGGGTTGGTCTCCGCCCCGCCCCTTGCCCGGCAACCGGTGCGCGGGCGCATAGGCTGGGCCCTGCTTCAGCTCGTTTTCGTGACTCTGGGAGAGACGCATGGCATCCGGCCTTTCTGCCGCCATGGACCGACCGCACTTCATCGGCATCGGCGGCGCCGGGATGTCGGGCATCGCCAAGATCCTCGCGCAGCGCGGGGCCAAGGTCGCGGGCAGTGACGCCAAGGACTCGGCGACCGCCGAGGCCCTGCGCACCCTCGGCGTGACCGTCCACATCGGGCACGCCGCCGGGCACCTCGCCGACGACGCGAGCTGTGTCGTCGTGTCGTCGGCGATCCGCGCGGACAACCCCGAACTGGTCCGCGCCGCCGAGCTGGGCATCCCCGTGGTGCACCGTGCGGACGCGCTGGCCGCCCTGATGACCGGCCTGCGCCCGATCGCCGTGGCCGGCACCCACGGCAAGACCACCACCACCTCCATGCTGGCGGTCTCCCTCACCGAACTGGGCCGCGAGCCGTCGTACGCCATCGGCGGCGACCTGGACGCCCCCGGCTCCAACGCGCTGCACGGCGCGGGCGACATCTTCGTCGCCGAGGCCGACGAATCGGACCGCAGCTTCCACACGTACGACCCCGAGGTCGCCATCGTCCTCAACGTCGAGCTGGACCACCACGCCAACTACGCCTCGATGGACGAGATCTACGAGTCCTTCGAGACCTTCGCCGGGAAGATCGTGCCCGGCGGCACCCTGGTGATCTCCGCCGACCACGAGGGCGCCCGCGAGCTGACCCGGCGCCTGTCCGGCACGGTGCGGACGGTGACGTACGGCGAGGCCGAGGACGCCGACGTACGGGTCCTGGCGATCGTCCCGGAGGGACTGCGCAGCCGGGTCACCGTGGTTCTCGACGGGCAGGAGCTGACCTTCGGCGTCTCCGTCCCCGGCCGGCACTACGCCCTCAACGCCGTCGCCGCGCTCACCGCCGGCGCGGCCCTCGGCATCCCGGCCGCCGAGCTGGCGCCGGCCCTCGCCGCCTACACCGGCGTCAAGCGGCGCCTCCAGCTCAAGGGCGAGGCGGCCGGCGTCCAGGTCGTCGACTCCTACGCCCACCACCCCACGGAGATGACCGCCGACCTGGAGGCCATGCGGGCCGCCGCCGGCGACGCCCGCATCCTGGTCGTCTTCCAGCCCCACCTGTTCTCCCGCACCCAGGAGCTGGGCACCGAGATGGGGCAGTCCCTGGCACTCGCCGACGCCTCCGCGGTCCTCGACATCTACCCGGCCCGTGAGGACCCGATCCCGGGCGTCACCAGCGAGCTGATCGTCGACGCCGCGCGCGCCGCCGGCGCCGACGTCACCCCCGTGCACGACAAGGCGGCCGTCCCCGGCCTGATCGCGGGAATGGCGAAGGCCGGTGATCTCGTTCTCACCATGGGTGCGGGCGACGTGACCGACCTCGGTCCGAAGATCCTGGACCGCCTGACGCAGAGCTGAGGGGCTGAGACACATGGCGTACGACGTCGAGAAGCCGGACGAGCAGTGGCGCGCGGAGCTGACCCCGGCCGAGTACGCCGTCCTGCGCGAGGCCGGTACCGAGCCGGCCTTCGTCGGGGAGTACACGGACACCAGGACCAAGGGCGTCTACTCGTGCCGTGCCTGCGGCGCCGAACTGTTCACCTCGGACACGAAGTTCGCCTCGCACTGCGGCTGGCCGTCGTTCTACGACCCGAAGGACACCGACGCGGTCGAGCTGATCGAGGACCGGTCGCACGGGATGGTGCGGACCGAGGTGCGGTGTGCGCGGTGCGGGTCGCATCTCGGGCATGTGTTCGAGGGTGAGGGGTATCCGACGCCGACGGACCAGCGGTACTGCATCAACAGCATCTCGCTGCGGCTGGCGGCGGACGAGGGCTGAGGGCGGGCTTCTCGCCGGGTTCTTTCGCCCCCGCCGCCCCTTCCCTTCCCGTTCCTGGGGGCTGCGCCCCCTTGCCCCCCTTCGCGCAGTTCCCCGCGCCCCTTTGAGGGGGCGTCTCATGCGCCTGCGTGGACCAGGGCTGACCAGGTCCATGGGCGGTCCGGGTCCGCCGCGCGCAGGGCGCGGACCGTTTCGTGGAGGGCCAGGGCCGCGGGGAGGGGGGCCGGGTCCGGGAGGGACGGGGCCAGGGTGTGGTGGAAGGCGGCGGCCGCGTCCGCGGCGAACGCGTCGCCGACCTCCCACAGGGTGGCCACCGACTGGGTGTACCCGGCCAGCTGGAACGCGGACGCGAGGTGGATGACCTCGTCGGCCAGGGCCGGGGCCGCGCTGCCCCGGGCCGTGCCGCAGGCGGACAGGTAGGCCAGCTCGGCCGCCTCCAGGCGCAGGTCGGCGATGTCGGCGATCCGCAGGTCCCCGTCGGCGAGCAGCAGCCGCCCGTCCGCCGCGTCCTCCGGGTCACCGCCGGCGTGGCAGGCGAAGTGCACGACCGCCGCGTCCAGCACCGCCGTACGCACCGCCTCGCGCGTGGCCGCCGCGCCGATCAGCGGCACACCGCCGCCCGCCGCGACCGCCCCGGTGGCCTCGGCCACGGTCCGGGCCAGCGGAGCCTGCCCCGGCGTCTCGGGCATGGCCACCGCCAGCACCCCGCGCCGGCCGGGCTCCGCGCGCCGCCGCGCCCGGCTGAACAGCAGGGCACGCAGCGTCGGCGTGTAGGACGACGCCACCCGGTCCAGTACGGCCGTGCCGGTCCCGGTGCCGTGATGACCGGCCGCGTGCAGCGGGAAGGCGTTGAGCACCCCGGACGGCGACCACCACAGCCGCGGCCAGGGCGCCCCGGGCTCCGGCGGGCCGGTCAACTCCAGGGCGTCCAGGACCGGTTCGGCCAGCACGTCCCACAGCCAGCCCAGGGTGCCCGTGAAGATCTCTCGCGCCTCCTCGAACAGCGGGTCGTACGGCCCCGCCGTCAGCACCTGAACCGCCAGCCGGAACGACTCGGCCTGCGCCACCAGGTCCGAGGCGTACAGCCGGGGCAGCCGTACCGTCCGCAGCCGCCCGCTCCCGTCCAGGACCAGCGCGTCGCAGCGGCGGGGGTGCATGTTGACGCTGACCACCGGCCCCTCCGCGGCGGCCGGCCGCAGGTCGTCCAGGCCGAGCGGCAGCGGGGTCAGGAACCGCTGGAACCCCGGCCGCCGCTGGAGTTCGGTGATCAGCCGGGCCGCGTCCTCGGTGACCGCGCGCTGCTCCGCCATCTCCTCCGGGGTGGGCCAGTGGCCCGGCTCCGCACCCCGGCGCAGCTCCCGGATCCGGTCCAGCGCCGAGCGCAGCCGGGCGTGCAGAGCGGCGTCGGCGCCGTGCAGTTCGCCCAGCTCGCGGCGGGCGTTCAGCGCGGCGGAGAGCAGGTGCGCCCGGCCGTCCTCCAGGGTTTCCAGGGCCTCCACCGGGTCGTCCTCGTCGAGCGCCTTCGCGGCACCCTCGGAGGCCAGCCGGGTGACCAGGCTGGGGGACCGGCCGGCGCCGGCCGGCCCGCCGCCGAGGAGCCGGCCGCGCTGGACCCGGTGCTGCACGGCCGACGTCCAGCGCGCCAGCAGCATGACCGTGCGCAGATCGGGCTCCCCGGCCGCGGTCAGCTCGCGGGCGATGGCCTCGGCCTCGGTGAAGTCCGCCTCCTCGGACCACAGTTGGTGCCGGCTGAACAGGGAGATGGCCAGGGCCGTGCGGGAACCGTCGTACTCCGGTGAACCCGGCTGGAGCCGGTCCAGGGTGCGCCGGGCCGCGCGGACGCCCTCCTCCAGCGCCTGCAACTGGTCGAACGGCGACTCCTGGGCGAAGATCAGCGCGGTGTGCCCGGCGAACAGTTCCGGGCTGATGCCCAACTCCTCCATGCTGTTGGGGAGTTCCTCGAACATCTCACGCAGCAGCGGCAGCGACTCGCGCATCCTGCCGAGACGGACCCGCTGGTCCTGCGTCTCGTCCATCGACTCGTGCATGACCATCAGCATGGTCAGCATGGACCGGCCGCTCTTCAGGAGCCGGTACTCACGGGTGTCCGGTGCGAGGCCGGCCATCAACCGCTCGTGCACGCCGAGGAGTTCCTCGACGCCGGTGAGGTCGGCCGGTCCCTGCGGCACCGGGTCGGCCGGCTCGTCGCCGCCTTGCAGGAGCCTGGCGAGAGCGTTCCCGCGTTTCTCCTCGGGCAGCCGGCCGATGCGCCGCGCCAGCATCTCCAGGCCCTTGCCGTACACCTCCTCCAGGGAGACCTGTTCGGGATAGCCGAGGACGAGGCTGCCGAACTCCATCAGCTCGTGACTGCGGCTGCCGCCCTCCTGCGGGCCCATGCCGAGCAGGGCCATCACGGCGGCGATGGGGTGGTCGCCGCCGCCTTCACCGGTGAGCACGGGCCGCAGGAACGCGTCGATCGCCTCCCAGTCCTCCCGCTGCCCGGGTGTGAGGTCCGAACGGGACGCCAGCTCCCCCTTCAGGACGGCCGCGCGGCTCAGCAGCGCCTCCGCCCGCGCGGTCCGCTCGGCGTCCCCGGCGAAGACCGGGCCGGCGTCCGCCAGCAGGTCGATGGCCTCCTGCGGCTCCTGGGCGGTGATCAGACTCGCCGCCAGCCGCAGCAGGACGTCCACGCGTGCCGGATCGCCCACGGGGGTGAGGCCGAGCAGCCGCCGCAACGCCTCGACGGCCTCCCGGGCCCGCTCGGCGGCCGGGGTCCGGTCGACGTCGTGCACGCCGATCAGCGCGGCGCCCGCCAGCCGGTCCAGGCGCTCGCGCAGCGCCTCGGTGTCCCCGTCCCCGGTGAGATCCAGGGAGCGGCGCAGCGCCGTGACCGCCTCCTCGCGCACCTCGGGGCCGACCTCCTCGCCGTCGTCGGCGGTGACGGCGTACGCGGTGAGCGCCTGCCCGAGGTCGGAGTACGTCTGGGCCACGTTGTCGTCGGCCGGATCCCCGCCCCGGGCCGCCGCACGCAGCAGGTCGATCGCCTCGGGCAGCGGCGTACGGTCCTCACGCGCGCCGGCCCACGCGAGCAGCGCCACGCCGAGCCCGTGGGCGCAGCGCGCGCGGTTGGGGTGGTCCGGGGGAGTGCCGTCGAGGGCGGTGCGCAGCACGTCGACGGCCTCGGAGAGCCGCGGCTCCCCGTCCGGCACGTGCACGCTGCCCAGGAGCAGCGCGTACCCCAGGTTGCACAGGGCCAGCGCCCGGTCGTGCCCCTCGGGCGACAGGTACGGCATCGCCTGGCGGGTCAGCGTGGCCGCGGCCTCCAGCGGCTCGGGGCGGCCCCGCCCGGCGCCCAGCTCCAGCAGGAGCAGCGACACGTTGACCAGGGACGCCGCGTGTTCCTGGACGATCGCCGCCGGATCGTCGGGCCGTCCCCCGCCGGGGCCCAGCCAGGCGTCGAGCGCGGCCCGCAGCGGCGGCGGCAGCACGTCCGGCGTACCGGGCAGGTGGCAGTGGAACGGCGCGAGCAGCAACAGCCCCTGCCGGGCCTCCTGTTCGGCCGTCGGCGCCTCGCGCCGGTCGTCGGCCCGCAGCAGCCACGCCACACCGAGCGTGTACGCCACCTCCTGATCGACACCGTAGGCCCCGTCCGGCGCCCGTCCCACCAAGTAACCCACCAGAGCCTCGATCTCCCCCCGAGCCTCCTCGGTATGCAGCGCCGCGGCCCCGTCCCCACCCCCCACCCCGTCCACCCGCCCCCGCACAACCCCCAACAACCGCTCCCGCTCACCCATCCACCCCACACCACCTTCCCCAGCCACCCCGCTCACCTCTCAAACTCCCCGCACAGCAACTCCGCAAGGGGCGCGGGGAACTGCGCATCGCCCGAGCCCAACTCCGCTCACCCAGAAAACCAGCCGCACCACAACTCCCCAGGGGCGCGGGGAACTGCGCGCCCAGCCACCGCGTACCCGCACCAGTGAACCGGCGGTCAGCCACCACGCACCAGCACCAGTGAACCGGCAGTCAGCCACCCCTCATCCGCGCCGCGCCCCCGCCCCCTTCCGAAAGCGCTCGGTGACGGCGGGCCCGAGCCCGGCCCGCACCGGCCGGCTCTCCCCGTCGAAGCGCTCGTACAGCTCCGGCAAGTGGACATCCACCGCGGACTCCACCAACTCCGCGTACTCCTCCGCCCGTTCCCGCCCCCGCCGCCAGGCGACCAGCGCAGCGCCCGCCCCGGCGACCGCGCCCGGCCACCACACCGCGCCCAGCAGCAGATACAGCACCGCCCACCCACCCAGCCGCATCGCCTCGTCCAGCCGCTGCCGTGACTCGATCAGCGGCTGCCGCGTGGAGTCGGGCAGCAGCAGCCACAAACGCGGCCACGCGTCGGCCAGTTCCAGCCGGTACTCCAGCCGGATCCGCGCGGCCGGGGCGCGCAGCCGGTCCCCGGCCCAGGTCGGGCACTGCGGACGGACCAGCGCGACATCGTTGCGCGCGGCCTCCAACGGCCCCAGCTCACGGGCCTCCCGCGCCTCGCGGCAGGCGCGGTCACGGGCGTCCCACAACCGGCGCCGCCGCTCGGTGAGCGCGCCCGCCACACGGCCCAGCGGCCCGGGCCAGCTCCCCATCAGGGCCCGCTCGTACGGCCCGGTCAGCGCGTCCGCCAGCAGGCCCGCGGCGAAGGACGCGGCCAGTACCCCGAGCAGCAGCACCGCCGTACGCGTGGACCCGGAGCCGTCGGCGGTCAGCGCCCGCAGCCGGTGCCGCAGCAAATCCAGGTCCGACCAGTGCCGCTGGCCCAGCGTCATACCGGCCGCCGCCAGCGCGGTGAACACCAGGCCCGGCAGCACCACGGCCGCCGCCCAGCGCTCGGCCAGCTTCCGGCCGACGTCCGTGGCGAGCCCCGTCAGCATGCCGACCCGCTCAGCTCTCGGCTTCGAAGCGCAGCGCCACGTCGAACACCTCGCACACCGGCAGCTGTTCGCCAGCCCCCCGCCGCTCCCGCCGGGAGCACGCCCCGCGCGGGCAGACGTGCTCACCGGACACCGCGTGCGGACCGTCGTCCGCGACAGCCGTCGGCAGGGTCGTCCGGGGCAGTCCGCCGGCCGGGATCCACCTCCCGTCCAGCTCCGGCTCCGGAACGGGAGGCCGGTTCAGCAGGCCCAGTTCGGCCAGATACTCCTCGACCGGCTCACCCGCCCGCGCGGCACGCAGCGCACGGTCGATCAGCGGGCGTCTCGCCGCCCCCACCGGCCCCCGGCTGATCTGCCGCAGTCGGGGCAACTGGGCACAGAGCAAGGCAAGTTGTGTATCTCGGACCTCGGATGACGACACATCACCCATGGTAGTCGGATCCTCTACGCTTGATCCCAGGAACAGCGGACGGGGGTACGCGTGGACGTCCGGCTCGGCACCGGGAACCCGACGGACACCGCAGGGACGGCGGACACCGCAGGGACGACAGACGCCGCACGTACTGCGGGCGCGCCGCCACGTCCCCGTACGCCCCGCGCCACCTTCCACCGCGATCTGCAGACCGTGCAGAACCGGCTGTGGGCCGCGTCCGCTTCCGGCGTCGCCGCGCTGGTCTGCTGCCTGTCCGCCGACGGCGCCCGCGCGGCGCACTCGCCGTGGCCCGTGCTCGCCGTGAGCGTCGCCGGTGCGGCCGTCCTGGCGCTGGCCGGCCTGCGGCTCCTGCTGACCTCCCTGCTGCCGTTCGCGCTCGTCGTCGACGCGTCCGGCCTCCAGTGGCGCGGCCCGCTGCGCCGGACCACGCTGCACTGGGCGGAGATCGACGTGATCTGCGTGGTCCCAGTGGCCGGCCGGCGCCTGTCGCGCACGGACCACCGGTTCCCGGATCAGTTGCTGGTCCGCACCGTGGCCCCGGACGGCCGGCGCCGGCCCCGGCACGCCCCGCTCTCCCTCGCCCTGTCCCCGTTCCGGCTGACGCCCCGTTGGGACCCGCACTGGCAGGGCCTCACCATCGACCTGCGCCTGCTGGACGCCGACCCGGCCGCCCTGGACACCGCGCTCGGCACCCACGCCGGCCCCCGCTGGCGCCGTACCGGACTGCCCCCGCACGGGGAGTCCGGCCACCGGGTCCCGGGCCGGCTGCGGTCCCCGTTCGCGGCCCGGGCCGCCCGCCGCGCCCGGGGGCTGTCCGTCGCCGTCTGGCTGCTGTGCTGCTGGGGCTACCTGTGGCACAGCGGCGTCCGGCCGGGCGCCGGCCTGCACTGGGTGTACGTCGGCAGCGCGCTCGCCGCCCCCGCCGTCGTCCTGCCGGCGCTCACCGCACTCGACCGGCTGCTCGGCCGCCGCTGCGCGCTGTACCTGGACGACGAGGGCCTGCGGCTGCGTATTGGCGCCGACGAACGCGCGCTGACCTGGGCCGAGGCGGCCTCCCTGGAGATCGGTTCGCCGCCCGGCCCGGCGGGGGAGCTGAGGCCCCGCTGGACCCTGCTCGTCCACCGGCCGGACGCCGCGCCGGCCTCCGGCTTCCAGGCGGCGGCCGACGGCACCGTCCAGCGCGTGCCGACGGCGCCGCCGTACCCGCCGCCGGTCGTGGAACCGCTGCGGGGCTGCTTCCGGGCGGTCCCCGGCGGGCCGCTGGAGGTCGTGCCCGTGCTGGCGGGCCCCGTCGGCGAACCGCACGGCCTGTCGGTGCACCCCGAGCAACTCGCCTACACCCTCGCCGCGTACGGCGCCCGTGTCACCGGCCCGGCCCGGGGCAGCGAGGGCGTGCGCCGCTGGGCCGCCCCCGCCCCCGGCGCCGTACCACCGCCCCCGGACCCGCCGGCCCCGCCACCCGCGTCCCGTACGGCCGCCGCCGGGGAGGTGCGGGTACTGCGGGTCGGCCGCTCCGCGACCCGGGGGCACCGCACGATCGCGGCGGCGCTGCGCGCGCACGGCGGCGAGGGACCCGTGTGCGTGCTGGTCGAGCCCGGCCGGTACCGCGATCCCCTCGTCCTCAAGGGCGATGTGGAGATCCGCGCGGTCCACGGGCCGGGCACGGTGGTGGTCGAGCGGTCCGGGGAGACCACCGTCACCGCCACCGGCAGCGCCGTGCTGACCGGTCTGACCGTCATCGCGGGCGGCAAGGCGGCCGTCGGCGCCGGTGCCGGACGGCTCGCCCTGCGCGACTGCCGGCTCGAAGGACGGCCCGGGGCCGCCGCGCTGACCGCCGGAAAGGACGCCGAGGTCACCGTGACCGGCGGCGAACTCGCCGTGGGAGCGGTCACGTTGAGCGGTGGAGGCCGTGCGGCCTTCGTCGGCACCCGGTTCTCGGAGGCCGCCGAGGACGCCCTCCGCGTCACCGAAGGCGGCCGCGCCGAGGCGATCGGATGCTCCTTCACCGGCACCCGGGCCGCCGCCGTCCACGTCACCGGCGCCGGCAGCCACGCCCGCGTCACCGACTGCGTGTTCACCGGCACCGGCGGCCAGGGCGTCCTCGTCACGGAGCACGCCGCCGCCGAGGTGCGCGACTGCCGGTTCCAGGACCTCGCCGGCACCGCCCTCGTCTTCCGCGAGCAGGGCCACGGAACCGTCACGCGCGCCCGCGTGACCGGCGCGAACGCGGGCGCGCTCATCTCCGGCGGCGCCGACCCGGCCTTCTCGGACTGCGTCTTCGACAGCTGCCGCAACACCGCCGTCCACGTCACCGAGGACGCCGTCGGCCGGGTGACCGACTGCTCCTTCACCCACCTGTCCAACACCGCCCTCCACGCCGACCAGCGGGGCAGCCTGCGCGCCGACGGCTGCCGGATCGACGGCGCCCGCACCGGAGTGCTCGTGGAGAACGGGCACGCCGTCGTCACCGGACTGGACGCCCGCGCCCTGACCGAGTCGGCGGTCCGGCTGTGCAAGAACGGCACCGTCGAGGTCAACGGACTGCGCGCCGAGCGGTGCAAATACGGGGTGTACGGCTCCGACAGCGGCTCGGCCGGCGACCTCACCGGCGCGCGGCTGCGGGACCTGGGCGACTGCGGACTCGTACTGACCGGGTCCGCCCGGCTCACCGCCCGGGACGTCCAGGTCACCGACACCGTCGCCGACGGTCTTTTCGTCCGTGACACCGCCTCCCTCACCGCCCGCCGGTGCACCGTGGAACGGGCCGGGCGGCACGGCGTCCACCTCCTGGACAGCGCCTCCCTCACCGCCGAGGAGCTGACCGTGACCGGGTCCGGCGGACACGGCCTCCTCGCCGAGGACAACAGCCAGTTCGACGTCCGCGACAGCGCCCTCACCGACAGCGAACGCGACGGACTGCACACCGACGCCACCACCCGCGGCCGTATCACCGACAGCCGGATCACCGGCAGCCACGGCGCGCCGGTCACCGGCGAGGGCACCCTGCGCCGTACCGCCGTCACCACCGACCCGTCGCCGCCCCCGGAGGACGACGGATCCGCGGACCCGCGCGCCGAACTCGACGCGCTGATCGGGCTGGACGAGGCCAAGCACCAGGTCCGCACGCAGGTGGACCTGCTCCGGCTGACCGGCCTGCGCCGCGACGCCGGGCTGCCCGCGCCGCCCGGCAGCCGCCACCTGGTGTTCTCCGGTCCGCCCGGCACCGGGAAGACCACCGTGGGCCGCCTCTACGGCCGCATCCTCGCCGATCTGGGCCTGCTGGCGGACGGCAGGCTCGTCGAGGCGCACCGCAGCGACCTGGTCGGCCAGTACCTGGGCGCGACCGCGCTGAAGACCCGCGCCGTCTTCGACAGCGCCCGCGGCGGGGTCCTCTTCATCGACGAGGCCTACAGCCTCGCCCGGCGCTTCGGCGTGAACCACGACCTCGGGCAGGAGGCCATCGACGAGCTGACCAAGCTGATGGAGGACCACCGGGACGACGTCGTGGTGATCGCGGCCGGCTATCCGGCGGAGATGGACGAGTTCCTCGCCGCCAACCCGGGGCTGGCGTCCCGGTTCTCCCGGACCGTGTCCTTCCGGCCGTACACCCCGGACGAACTGGTGCGGATCGTACGGCACCTGGTGCGCCGGCACGGATTCGAGCTGGACGCCGGTGTCGACGAACTGCTCCTCGCCCGGTTCCGGGCGCGGGCCGACGCCTCGGAACCCGCCAACGGGCGGGACGCGCGCACCCTGTTCGAGGGGATGGTGGAGCGGATGGCGGTGCGGCTCGCGGACGTGGAGCGGCCCGGCCACCAGGAGCTGCTGGTGCTGCGGACGGACGACCTGCCGTAGCACGGCGGCAATGGCGCGGAGCTGCTGAAACAGGCGCCGTCTAGACTCTTCCCGCAACGGCCGGGCCACCGCACACCGTGGCCGAAGCGGGCAGAAACCTGCCAAACCGAAGGGCATTCGGCGTTTTGATACGGATAGAGTCAGTCACGAAGCGGTACCCGGACGGCACGGTGGCGGTCGACCGGCTCTCGCTGGACATCCCGGACCGCTCGATCACCGTGCTCGTCGGTCCCTCCGGCTGCGGCAAGACGACGACCCTGCGCATGATCAACCGCATGGTCGAGCCGACCGAGGGCAGCATCCTCCTCGACGGCGCCGACATCCGGCAGCAGCCCGTCAACACCCTGCGCCGGTCCATGGGTTACGTCATCCAGAACGCCGGCCTCTTCCAGCACCGCACCATCGTCGACAACATCGCCACCGTGCCCCGCCTGCTCGGCTGGAGCCGGCAGAAGGCGCGGGCGCGGGCCGCCGAACTGATGGAGCGCGTCGGACTCGACACCGCGCTCGCCAAGCGCTACCCCTACCAGCTCTCGGGCGGCCAGCAGCAGCGCGTCGGCGTGGCGCGGGCGCTCGCCGCCGACCCGCCGGTGCTGCTGATGGACGAGCCGTTCTCGGCCGTCGACCCGGTGGTCCGCAAGGGGCTGCAGGACGAACTCCTGCGCCTCCAGGGCGAACTCGGCAAGACCATCGTCTTCGTCACCCACGACATCGACGAGGCCATCAAGCTCGGCACCATGGTCGCCGTGCTGCGCACCGGCGGCCGGCTCGCCCAGTTCGCGCCGCCCGCCGAACTCCTCAGCGCGCCCGCCGATTTCTTCGTCGAGGACTTCCTCGGCGCGGACCGGGGCATCCGGCGGCTGTCGTTCTTCCCGTCCGGCGGGCTGGAACTGCGGACCGAGCCGCTGGCCGGCACCGGAGCGGGCGGTGGCCGGAGCACGGCCGGGGACACCCCCTACCTCCTGGCGACCGACGCCGACGGCCGGCCGCTCGGCTGGGGCACACCGGACGACCTCGCCGCGGACACCCTCGACCCCGGCCGGCTCCTGCCGTACGGCCGCCCCTTCGTGCCCGGCACCGACTCGCTGCGCACCGCGCTCGACGGGGCCGTGCTCTCCCCGACCGGCTGGGCCGTCGCCGTGAACGCCGAGGGACGGGCCCTCGGGGTCGTGTCACAGCAGACGATCGGCGAGGCGATCCGGGCCGCCCACAGCGCCGAGGCGGGGGCCGGGAGGGACGCCGATACGGCCGTGGCGGACGCCGATACGGCCGAAGGGGGTCCGGAGACAGCTGACGGTGACCCGGAGACGGCCGAGGCGGCCCGGTGAACGGCTTCTTCGACATCCCGAGCGACCTTCAGCACAGCTACGCCGGTCTCATCGGCCTGCATCTGCGCGAGGCCCTGCTGCCCGTGCTGGCCGGACTGCTGGTGGCGCTGCCCGTGGGCCAGCTGTGCGTGCGGTTCCGCTGGCTGTACGCGCCCGTGTTCGGCGTGACCACCGTGCTCTACGCCATCCCGTCCCTGGCCTTCTTCGTCGTCCTCATCGACTACACCGGCCTGACCGAGACGACGGTGATGATCCCGTTGGCGGTGTACAGCCTGGTGGTGCTGGTCCCCGCGATCGTGGACGGCGTCCGCTCGGTCCCGCAGGAGACCCTCGCCGCCGCCACCGCCATGGGCCTCGGACCCGTACGCCGCTATCTCCAGGTGCAGTTGCCCATCGCCGTCCCCGCGATCGTCGCGGGCCTCAGGGTGGCGGCCGTCTCCAGCATCTCGCTCGTCAGCGTCGGCATGCTGATCGGCAACCAGGGCGCGCTCGGCAACCTGCTCGACGACGCGCAGAAGTACCACCGGCCCGAACTCGCCGTGAACTCCGTGCTGACCACCGCGGTCCTGGCGATCGCCGTCGACGCCCTGCTCGTGCTGCTGCGGCTGCTGCTGACCCCCTGGATGCCGCGGAAGGGGGCGACCCGGTGAACGTACTCCACTTCGTCCAGGCGTTCTTCAGCGACGGCGCGCACTGGCACGGCGAGGACGGCATCCCCGCCCGCGTCACCGAGCACATCCTGTACTCCCTGGAGGCCCTGGCGGTCGCGGCCGGCATCGGGCTGCCCGTAGGACTCGTCACCGGACACTACGGCCGCGGCGGCAACGCCCTCGCCCTCATCGCCACCGCCGCCCGCGCCCTGCCCACCTTCGGCCTGCTGCTGCTCATGGTCACCTGGTTCGGATTCGGGCTGACGCCGGTGATGGTCCCCCTGGTCGCGCTCGCCGTGCCGCCGATCCTGGTGCCCACCTACGAGGCCGTCCGCTCCGTCGACCCCTCCCCGGTGGACGCCGCCCGCGGCATGGGCATGTCCGAGCCCCGGGTGCTGCTCCAGGTCGAACTGCCGGTCGCGCTGCCCCTGGTGCTGAGCGGCCTGCGCACGGCGGCGATCCAGATCGTCTCCACGGCCACCATCGCCGCGTACGTCAGCTTCGGCGGGCTCGGCCGGTACATCATCGACGGCCTCTACCAGAAGGACTACGAGAAGGTCGTGGGCGGCGCCACCCTGGTCGCCGCACTCGCCCTGGCCACGCTCGCGGTGTTCTGGGCGGCGGCCCGCGCCGCGGTCTCGCCCGGCGTACGGCGCGGCAGTTGACCGTCGTATCAAGAATCCATTGCGAAGAGGACGCTCACTTGACTGGCGGAGAACCAGCTGGATTGGATCAACAGGTGACTTCAAACAAGCGCACCAGCAGGACCATCCGGAGGAACCGAGGCGCGGCGGTGGTCGCCCTCGCGGCGGCCACGGCCCTGCTGGCGGGCTGCGGTTCCTCCGACGACACGGCAGACAACCCCCTGACGGTCGGCAAGGCGAGCGGCGGCGGCGTCGTCGTCGGTTCCAACAACTTCGCCGAGAGCATCCTGCTCGCCGACATCTACGGCGAGGCCCTGAAGGCCAAGGGCATCAAGGTCACGTACAAGCCGAACATCGGCAGCCGCGAGACCACCTACGGCCTGCTCCAGAACGGCGCGGTCTCCGTCCTCCCCGAGTACAACGGCGCCCTGCTGGCCTACCTCGACCCCAAGGCGGCCCCGAAGACGGTCGAGGCGACCACGACGGCCATCGAGGCCAAACTGGACGCCAAGCTGGGCCTGCTGAAGCCCTCCTCCGCCGAGAACAAGGACTCGGTCACGGTCAACGCGGCCACCGCGAAGAAGTACCACCTCACCGCGAAGTCCTCCATCGCGGACCTGAAGGGCGTCGCGGGGGACCTGGTGCTCGGCGGCTCTCCCGAGTTCCAGACCCGGCACCAGGGCCTCGTCGGCCTGAAGTCCGTGTACGGCTTGGACTTCAAGTCCTTCAAGGCGCTGGACGCGGGCGGCAAGCTCACCCAGGAGGCGCTGAAGCAGAACGCGGTCCAGGTGGCGGACCTCTTCACCACGGACCCCACCATCGCCAAGGAGAACTTCGTCGTCCTGCGGGACCCGAAGAACCTCTTCGGCTTCGAGAACGTCCAGCCCCTCGTCAACAAGAAGGCGCTGCCCCAGAAGGGTGCCGCCGCCCTCGACGCGGTCTCGGCCAAGCTCGACACCGCCACCCTGCTCGACCTCGACACCCAGGTCCAGACCCAGAAGAAGGACCCCCTGGACGTCGCCAAGGCATGGCTGAAGTCCGCGGGCCTGGACTGACCCCGGTGTGATTTTCCCGCACGGACGCCGGCTGCGACGGAACAATCCCGCAGCCGGCCCCGCGCGGCTGGAGCCGCTGGCACCCCCCGCCGACGCTGGCTCCCATGACCATCACACACCCGCGCACCCGCACCCCGTACCCCTGGCGATGGCCCGCCCTGACGGCGCTGCTGCTGGGCGAGGCGATGAACCTGCTCGACGCGACCCTCGTCCAGGTGGCCGCGCCCACCGTCCATGCCGACCTGGGCGGACCGGTGTCCGACGTCCAGTGGTTCGGCGCCGCGTACACCCTGCCGTTCGCCGTGCTGCTCATCACCGGAGGGCGGCTCGGTGACATTGCCGGACGGCGCCGCATGTTCGTGCTCGGCGTCGCGGTGTTCACGGCGGCCTCCGTGGCCTGCGCGCCGCACCCGGCGCCCTCCTGCTGATCGCCTTCCGCGCCGTACAGGGAGCCGCGGCCGCCGTGATCGTTCCGCAGACCATCGGGCTGATCAAGGCGATGTTCTCCGGGGCGGAGACGGCGAAGGCACTGGGCAGCATCGGCCCGGTGATGGGCCTCGCCGCCGTCTGCGGACCCGTCCTCGGCGGCGTGCTGACCCACGCCGACCTGTTCGGCTCGTCCTGGCGGGCGGCGTTCCTGGTGAACGTCCCCGTCGCCGCCGTGGTCCTGGTCCTCTCCCGGAAACTGCCGGAGAACCGCGCCCCCGCCCGGCCCGCCCTCGACTGGCCCGGCACGGCACTGGTGGCGACCGGGACCGGACTCGTCGTGTATCCGCTGATCGGCACCGGGCTCGCGGAACTCCGCTCCGGCAGCGGCCTGTTGCTCGCGGCCGGGCTGCTCGTCCTGGTCGTCTTCGTCCGGCAGCAGCGCCGCTCGGCGTGCCCGCTGCTGGAGCCCGGCCTCTTCACCCACCGGGGCTTCACGGCGGCTCTCGCCGCCTCGACCGCCTTCTTCGCGCTGACCAACGGACTGCTGACGGTGGTCGTCCTGCAGCTCCAACTCGGCGCCCACCGCGGTGTGCTGGAGTCCGGGCTGAGCCTGTCGCCCTGGTCGGCGGGTCTCGCGGCGGCGTCCTGGCTGGCGGGCGCCCGGCTGGTACGCCGGTACGGGCGCCGGATGATGCCGTACGGGCTCGGAGTGCTGCTGGCCGGGCTGCCGGCCGCCGTCGCCGCCTACCGCGGCACCGCGCCAGGCGCCTACCCGGTCGCACTGCTGCCCGCGCTGGCGCTCATCGGCGTCGGGGCCGGTTTGTTCACGCCCGCGTTCTTCACGCTGGCCCTCGCACCCCTGCGCCCTCAGGAGGTCGGTTCGGCGGCAGGGCTGCTCAACGCGGTCCAGCAACTGGGAGCCACGGTGGGGGTGGCCGTCCTCGGCAGCGTGTATCTGTCCGGTGCGGACACCGGGGACGCGGCGGCGTCCTTGAGGGCGGCGCAGACCGTGTGCTGGGTGGCGGTCGGCCTGGTGGGCGTGACCCTGGCCGCGAGCGGCCGGATGGGAACCGACACCCCCGCGGAGACGGAGGTCAGCGACTGACGCCGGACGCCGTCGGTCGTCGTGGCCGCGCCAGGTCCGTGACTGCCGGGCTCGCCGCCTTCAGGGTGCTCAGGACCGGGCTCGTCTCCAGGGCGTCGATCGCCCGGAGCGAGCCGAGCCGACGGGTCAGATAGCGGTGCAGGTCGGCCGGGTCGCGGCACAGTGCCTGGGCGACCAGGTTCGTGCGGCCGGTGGTGGCCGCGACGAAGGCCAGTTCGTCATGGCCGGCCAGCGCCGAGCCGACCTCTTCGAGATCCGCCGGGCGCACCGAGAGCCACAGCAGGGCGCGGGTGCGGACACCGAAGAGGCCGGCGTCGACCTCCACGTCGAAGAACAGGGTGCCTGCCGCCCGGAGTTCGGCCAGCCGCCGGGCCACCGTGCTGGGCGACCAGCCGGTGGCCCGCGCCAGTTCGGTCTGCCCGGCCCGTCCGTCCCGCTCCAGCGCGGCCAGCAGCGCGCCGTCGTCCGGCCCGAGCGGCCGTAGCCTCTCGCCGCCGTCCGGCGCGAGCGGCCGTAGCCCCTCGCTCTGCGCGGTCTCGCCGTGGGCCAGCGCCGCCCGCTGCTCCTCGTCCAGGGCCTCGGCGCTGCGCCGCCAGTTCGCCGGGCCGCCGAGATAGGTGTGCAGCAGGCAGTGCGCGGACACCGCTGTGATGCCGGTGGTGCGCGGGATGTCCCGTAGGAGCAGGGCCGGGGCCGAGGAGTCCTCGGCCGGGGCGTGGATCACCGCGGTGATCTCCGTCCCCCCGGAGGTGAGTTTCACCCAGGAGGTGTCGGGACGCCGGACCAGTGCGGCGGCGATGTCCTGGGCGGAGCGGGCCGCCGCGGTCAGCCGGACCAGCCACTGGGTGCCGCCGGTCCGCTGCGGATCGGCCAGGCCCACCACGCGCAGTCCCGCCTCGGTACGGAGCCGCCGGTAGCGGCGGGCGACCGTCTGCGCCGAGACCCCGAGCACGGAGGCGATGGTGCTGAACGGCGCCCGGCCGTCCAGGTGGAGGGCGTGGACGAGGGCCCGGTCGAGCGGGTCGAGCGAGCCCCCGTCACGGCGGGTCAGGACGTCACCTCAGAGGTCGAACTCGTGGGGTGGGAGGTCGAGGGTGTAGCAGGCCTCGCGGACTACGGCCTGTTCGGTCTTGTCGAAGTCGCCGTCCGCGCCGCCGATGACGATGCCGATCTGGACGACGGCCCGTGCCTCGGCGGGCTTCTTCTTCGCCTTGGCGACCTCCTGGAGGACGCTGACCTTGCCGAAGGCGAAGTCGGTGGTCAGCTTGTTCAGGTTCTCCTCGAAGCGGCGCCTGAGGTCGTCCGCGGGGAAGTTCTGCAGCACCTCGTTCGTGGCGATGAGCTGAGCCACCCGCTGGCGCTCCGCCGGGTCGATCGTGCCGTCGGCGGCGGCCACCAGGGCGCACATCGCCATGCTGGCGTCGCGGAAGGCACCGCTCTTCAGGTCGTTCTTCTTCGCGACCAACTGGGTCTGCATCTGCGATGCCGACTCCTTGACGCGGTCCCACAGGGCCATGCGAACTCCTCGTCTCCACAAACGACTGCTGACGGCATCAGGGGAACTACCGGGCCCGCGTACAAGTTCCCTGGACGCGGAGCCCGTTGTCCGGCCCGTACGGCTGTGCCGGCCGGGCGGGGCGTCACAGGCCCAGGGAGATCGCCAGCCGGGTCAGCTCGGCCGTGGTGTTGATGTCGAGCTTGGCGCGGATGCGGCGCAGGTAGGCGTCGACCGTGTGCCGGGACAGTCCCATGTTCCGGGCCGCCTGGAGGTAGGTGCAGCCGGCCGCGATGTGCTTCAGGGTCTCGCGCTCACGCGGGGCCAGCGCGGGGGCGGCGGCTTCGCTGTGCGGCGTGGTGACGGTGAGGCTCATGGGGGTTCCTCTGGCAGATCGGCTGGGTCGGCTTCGTCGGCTTCGGTGGTTCGACGACGGGGTCGGCTCGGTCGGCTTCGCTCGGGTCGCCAGGGGAGGCGTGTCCGAAAGCTGAAGTTTGTCCGCTTTCAATACCGTGACCGGCCGACGTCATCGCCACGTCCGCCGAACGTCACAGGCGCGTCACAGGCCCTCCACCTGGTAGCCCGGGGCGACCGCTTGGCGGATTGGTGCTCCGTGGGCCCCAGGATCATGCTGGGGGGAGGACCGGCCCGTGCAGGTTCGTCGGAGGGCGGGTTCGTCGGAGGTTGAGCGGCGATGGAGCGACTCCCCACCCCTCCCAGCGGTCGGGCGCAGACCCACGCCGTGCCCCCGGGCGCCTTCACCGCCACGGCCACCGTCGACGAACGGGGCGTCGTCACGGGCTGGAGCGACGGGGCCCGGCTGCTGCTGGGCTACCCGCCGGCGGAGATCATCGGCCGGCCGGCCGCCCAGCTCCTCGCCGACCCCGGCACCCCCTCGCGGGCATGGCCGGAGGCCGCCGCGCGGGAGCGCTGGGGAGGCAGCCTGGCGCTCCGCCACCGGGACGGTCACCGGCTCGTCGATCGCCACGTCCTGGCCCACCGCCGCCCCGCCCATGACGGCACCGGCGGCGATTGGCTGATCGTGTCCGCCGTGACGGGCCCGCGCCGCGTCGACGGCGGCCGGGAGCTGGGGGAGCGGGCCTTCGACCGCTCCCCGTGCGCGCTGGCCGTCTTCGACCGGGACCTGCGGCTGGTGCGGGCCAGCGCCGGCCTGGAGCGGGCCCTCTCCGTCCCCCGCGAGGCGATGTACGGCCTGCGCCTGCCGGACCTCGCGCCCCACCCGGCCAGCGACGACGCGGAGACACGGATGCGCCGGGTGCTCCAGGACGGCGAGCGCGCGGACGTACCCCTGTGTCTGGACACCGACGACGCACGGCGCCTGCCGGCCGAACTGATCCCCCTGGAGGACACCGACGGCCGCGTCCACGCGGTATGCCTGATCGCCCACCCGACGGCCCCCGAGAGTCAGGAGCCCGCGAGCCCCGGCGCCACGGCCACGGGGTTCCAGGCCGCCGAGTCCCCGCACAGCGACACGTCGGCTCCGGGGTCCTCAGTTCCCGCTGACATGGTCACCGATTCCCTGTCCACCGACGTCCCGGCGCCCGCTGCGCAGGTCGGCGGGCCGTCCCAGGCCGGCGGGGCCTCGGCTCCGGACTTCCCAGCTGCCGCTTCCACGGGCCCTGGCTCCCCGCCCACCGGGACCCCAGCGGCCGCCCCGCAGACCGGCGGGCCATCGCCGGTCGCTGGGCTCTCGGCCGACGTCCCCACCGCCACCGCGTTCCCGGCTCCCGGCGCCCCTGCCCCCGGCGCCGCGCCCCGCGATGTCCTCCTCCCCGCCTCCTTGGTGCGGCGGCGGATGCGGTTGTTGAGTCGGGCGGGGACCGGGGTCGGGACGACCTCTGACGTTCGGCGGACTGCGCAGGAGCTGGTCGACGTTGCCGTGCCCGAGTTCGCGGACACGTGTGTGGTGGATCTGCTGGACACTCCCCGGCACGGCGAGGCCCCGGGCGCCTGGTCGACCGCCGGTGTCACGCTCAGGCGGGCCGCCGCGGGGACGGGGCACGACGCCTCCCACCCGCCGCGTCCGGCCGGCGAGACCCTGCACTGTGCCGCCTGGTCACCGCCCGCCCGGTGTCTGGCGATGGGAGAGGGCGCGCTGTACGAAGGCGGCGAGGAGGCCCTCGTCCGGTGGGCCCGGGAGGACCCGCAGGCCACCTGGATCCGGGACGGCGGCACCCACTCCCTGCTGGTCGTGCCGGTCCGGGCGGCCGGCACCACGCTGGGAACGGCCGTGTTCGCCCGGCACGAACGCCCGGAACCCTTCGACGCGGACGACCTGTGGCTGGCCGGCGAACTCGCGGCCAAGGCGGCGACGAGCGTCCGCGAGACCGACCGCGCCCCGCGCTCGCACACCACCACGATGACCCTCCAGCGCAGCCTGCTGCCGCAGACGCTGCCCGAACAGGGGGCGGTGGACCTCGCCACCCGCTATCTGCCCGCCGTCGGCCAGGCCGGCGTCGGCGGGGACTGGTTCGACGTCATCCCGCTGTCCGGCACCCGCGTCGCACTCGTCGTCGGCGACGTCGTCGGCCACGGCATCCGCGCCTCCGCCACCATGGGCCGGGTACGCACGGCGGTCCGCACCCTCGCCGACGTCGACCTGCCGCCCGACGAACTCCTCAGCCACCTCGACGACCTCGTCATCCACCTGTCCGCCGTGGAGGCCGACGCCGACGCCGAGGCCGCCGGCGGGGTCGGCACGACCTGCCTGTACGCCGTCTACGACCCCGTCTCCCGCCAGTGCGCCCTCGCCCGGGCCGGCCACCCCCCGCCCGCCGTCGTCACCCCCGACGGCGACGTCCGCCTCCTCGACGTCCCGGCCGGGCCCCCGCTGGGCCTGGGCGGACTGCCCTTCGAGGCCTTCGAGACGGAACTGCCCGAGGGCAGCCTCCTCGCCCTCTACACGGACGGCCTGCTCGAAGGCCGCGACCACGACATCGACGAGGCCCTGGACCGGATGTTCGCCGCGCTGGGCCGCCCCGCCCAGAGCCTGGACACCGTCTGCGACCGCGTCCTGACCTCCATGCTCAGCCGGCGTCCCGAGGACGACATCGCCCTCCTCGTCGCCCGCACCCACGCCCTGCACGCCGACCGCGTCGCCAGCTGGGACCTGCCCTTCGACACGGCGGTCGTCTCCGAGGCCCGGCAGCGGGCCACCGACCAGCTCGCCGCGTGGCAGCTGGACGAGGCGGCCTTCGTCACGGAACTCGTCGTCAGCGAACTCGTCACCAACGCCATCCGCTACGGCCGCCCGCCAGCCCGGCTCCGCCTCATCCACGACGACCGCACCCTGACCTGCGAGGTCTTCGACTCCAGCAACACCGCGCCGCACATGCGCCGCGCGCGGACGTTCGACGAGGGCGGCCGCGGACTCCTCCTGGTCGGCCAGCTCTCCCAGCGCTGGGGGACCCGGCACACCACCACGGGCAAGACCGTCTGGGCGGAACAGTTCCTCACCGCGACCGGCTAGCCGGCCCGCCGACGACCGGCCCGAAGACCGGCTGGGCCCAGGCGGGCGGCCCCGGCGCCGGCTCGGACGGCGGGTCCGGGGCCGCTGGAGATACGGCCATCCCCGCGCCGCCCGCCCGGCCGTCCACGCCGCCGCCCGCCGCACCGCCCGCCAGGGCGGACCGCAGCGCCCCCACGAACTCCAGACACGAGTCGAACCGGTCCTCGGGCACCTTGGCCAGCGCCCTCGCGAGGACGTCGTCCAGCGCCGGCGGCAGCCCCGGCCGTACCTCGCTGACCGCGGGCGGACTGTCGTACTGGTGCGCCCACAGCAGCGCGATGTCCTCGTCGCGGACGAACGGCGGCCCGCCGGTGAGGACCTCGAAGACCACACAGGCCAGGCTGTACAGATCGCATCGGCCGTCGACGGGGCGGCCGGAGATCTGCTCCGGAGCCACGTAGTCCAGCGTGCCGACGAACTCGCCGACCGTCGTGAACCCCGTCAGCGACAGGGACTTCTTCGTCAGCCCGAAATCCGTCAGGTAGATGTGCTCGGGATGGGCGCTGTCGGTGCCCTCCGCGACCAGGATGTTGCCCGGCTTGACGTCCCGGTGCACCAGATCGTGCTGGTGCGCCGCGTCGAGCGCCGAGGCGACCTGGCCTGCGATCCTGAGCGCGGTGTCCACCGGCAGCGCGCCTTCCCGGTCGAGCAGGGCGCGCAGGTCGAGGCCCGACACATAACGCATCGCGATGTACAGCACACCGTCCGTCTCCCCGGCCTCGAAGATCGGCACGATGTGCGGGTGGTCGATCGCGGCGGCGACCCGGGACTCGTGGGTGAAGCGCCGGCGGAACGTGTCGTTGCGGGCCATCTCCGGGGCCAGCAGCTTCAGCGCCACGGTCCGCTCCAGTCGCAGGTCACGGGCGCGGTAGACGACCGCCATGCCGCCCCGGCCCAGCTCGCGCTGCACCTCGTAGCCGGCGATCCGCGTTCCGACCAGATCGAACGACCCGCTCTCCCGCATGGGGAGAGTCTATCCAGCGGTGGAGGAGATGTCCCGGTCTGCGGGGATGTGGGGGCGCGCGTGAAGAGGCGGGGTGAAGGCCCTTGAGCCTTCACCCCGCCTCGCGGCGTGTGTGGTGGTGTTACAGGTCACCGCCGTCCGTGGTGGTGGTGTCCGGGTTGGTGTTGGTGGCCGTGTCCGGGTTCGTGTTGGTGTCCGGGTTGGGGTTCGGGTTCGGGTTCGGGTTCGGGTTCGGCTTGGTGTCCGGGTTCGTGTCCTGGCCCGTGCCCTGGTCGGTCTTCGGGGCGTCCTGGGTGGTGCCCGTGTCGGTCCCCTTGTCCTGGGTCCCGGTGTCCGAGCCGGTGTCGGTGCCCTTGTCCTCGGAGTTGCCCTTGTCCGTGCCCTTGTCCTGGGTGCCGGTGTCGGAGCCCTTGTCCTCGGTGCCCTTGTCCTTGGACCCGCTGTCGTCCTTGCCCTTGTCCTTGGACCCGCTGTCGTCGGTGCCCTTGTCCTTCGAGTCGCTGTCCTTGGAGTCCGAGGAGTCCTTGGAGTCCTTCGAGCCCTTGTCCTTGGACGTGCTGTCGTCGGAACCCTTGTCCTGGGAGCCCTTGTCCTTGGAGCCGTCGTCGCCGGGACCCTTGTTCTCGGCGCCCTGGTCGTCGGAGCCCTTCTTGTCGGACTTGTCGGAGTCCGAGTGGTCGGAGTCCTTCTTGGCCTGGTCCTCGTCCTTCCAGTGGTCCTTGTCCTTGGGGTTCCAGTGGTGGTCGTTCTTGTGGTGCTCCCAGTAGTGGTAGTGGTCCTTGCTGTCCCAGTAGTAGTACTTGTCGTGCTTGACGATCACGTAGTAGCAGTCGTAGTGGTCGTCCCAGTAGTACTTGTGGTGGTTCGTGACCACGAAGTAGCAGTCGCGGTAGTTGTCCCAGTAGTACTTGTGGTGGTCTACGACGTAGTAGTAGCAGTCGTAGTGCTCGTCCCAGTAGTACTTGTGGCCGTTGGACCAGCAGACGTACTTGTGGCCCTTCTTGCCCTTGCCGGGCTTCTTCTCGCAGTGCTTCTTGTGGTGGTCGTCCTTGTGGTGGTGGCCCTGGGCCAGGCTGGGCGGCGGAGCCTGGGGCATCGGGGCGGCGGTGGCCGAGACGGCCGGCAGGATGACGCCTCCGGCGACGGCGAAGGCCCCTGCCACGGCCGCTCCGATGCCCAGCCGGCGCTTGGAAACGGTGCCCTCGGTGTTACGGGTCTGCTTGATCATGATGTGCTCCTCCTGAAGTGTGCGGCACTGTGCCGTGCCGTCCGGGCTTCGTTCGTTCCGGTGTCTCCGGTGAAGCCCGCACTTCAAGTAGGCCCGCGGCCCGCGACAGGGTCACGTTCCGACAGCTCGGGACTTGACGCGCCCGACGGGGTGGGTTACAAGCCCCGGCGGCGTGGGTCAGACGCCCGCCGCCCGTGCCTCCTTACGGCGTTTGCGGCGGCTCACCCGGGGTTCCTGGTCCGGGAGCCAGCCGAAGGCGAGGCAGCTGCCGATGACGCCGAGGAGCAGGCCGACGAGGAAGCCGCCCAGGTTGGAGGTGAGCCAGGTGCCCAGGGAGAGCAGGACGCCGGTGATGGAGTAGAAGAGCCGCTGGGCCGGGTTGAACAGGATCAGCAGCCCCAGCAGCATCATCAGCCCCGGCAGCAGATAGCCGGCCAGGCCCTGCATGCCGATGTGCAGGACGACCTTCAGTGACGCCTTCTCGGTCAGCAGGATCTCGCCCCCGCCCAGGGCGAGCAGCAGCCCGCCCCAGAACGGCCGGCGGGCCCGCCATCCGCGGAAGGCGGGCCTTGGTCCCTGTCGTGGACGGTCCGGCATCGGATCAGCAGCCCGAACCGCTGAACCGGAGCTTGAGCCCGGGCAGCTTGAACACACCGGCGGTCGTCGCGTAGTTGGTCTGCCGCAGGTGGGCGATGTGCACGGTGTCGGCCTGCTGGCTGAAGACGCCGATCGGGCCCTTGGCGTTCGCCTTGTCGAGCGTGCTGGCGTCGTTGCCGATCTCGATGTTGTCGAAGGACGCGTCGCCCGACAGCACGGTGGAGTCGGTGGTGAGGTCGCTCGCCGTCACCTTGTCCGCGCCGCTGCCCGCCGTGATCAGCAGGTTGGTGCCGCCGAGGTCGACGCTCTGGCACAGCTTGGTGAGGGTGGCGTTCCTGATGGCGGAGGTGACGATCAGCACCTGCCCGCCGGTGTCACCGGCGTTCGGGCTGCCGTCCGCCATGTTGTCGAGGCCGCCGAACTGCTCGAAACCGGTGCCGTCGAGCTGGGTCGCGGTGACCGTGAACGGCATGCCGGAGATCGCGAACTGCACGCCCAGCGCGCCCTGCGCGGTGAGGACCGCGAGGCCCGCGGCGATCACGGTGGCGGGGACCGCCATCACCGCCGCCCGGCGCAGCCGGACCCGGCCGCGTCTCACGCCACCGGTCGCGGACCCGGACGCGGCCGAGGTGTCGGACGGTGAACCGCTTCCCGGGTTCTCGGGGTTGGTGCCGGCGGACGAGACGTCCGGGGACGAGGCCATGTCTGCTCCCATGGGCATAGGTCAATGCGGGTTGGGCTCCAGTGGCGCGTTGTCCTGGCGCGGACAGCGGCTGCCGCGCACGACTCCTCACAACTCCCGGCGGGTGCAAGGGCTTTCTCGTTACGCGGCAGTAGCCTCCGAGGAAGTTACCGCCGGTTACATTCGAGGGTCAAGGGAGATGTGAAAAATCCGTGTCGACGCTGCGCGGACGGCCTGACAAGGACCACGCGTGGTCATCAAGTACCTTGCGCCGTATTGACGTTGATGGTTCATCAGGTCTACAACTCTCCCCAGTTTCCCCATGGATCCGTGGCGCCGGATCCGCCGCCGCGGCATCGGCCGCCTCCCGGCCCTCTCGGCAACCGCTTCGCACCGTTCGGCCCCGGCGCGGCCGCATCCCTCCCGGTCCGTGTCCCGCCGGCCGCTGCCCAGCACGCCCGGCCGGAGCCCTTTCCCCCGGGGACTCCGGCCGGGACCGGTCGGCCGCCTCGCCGGCGGCGGCCCCATGAGCCCACCCCCCACACCCCACACCCCCACATCACCTCACCCCCACCGGAAGAGAGGCACACCCCCATGCGCAAGCGCACCCTCCTGGCCCTCGCGGGCACCGTCGCCGCGCTCGGCCTCACGGCGGCCGGCCCCGCCTCCGCGGCCGGCGCCGTCCTCACCACCGGCGGCACCGGCGGTACGGCCGTCGCCGTCGGCGACACCCTCACCGCGCCGCTGGCCAGTGGCACCTCCGCCACGCTCTACTCCAGCGCGACCGGCACCAGCGGCGTGACCTGCACGTCGTCCCAGTTCACCGCCACCGTCACCGGCAACCCGGACGCGCCGGGCACGGCCACCGAATCGGTTACCGGGCACACCTTCGACAGCAGCAGCTGCACCAGCAACGTCATGGGTGTGCTCGGCGTCAGCGGCATCACGGTCGACCACCTGCCGTACACGGCGACGGTCGGCTCCGACGGCACCCTCACCGTCCTGCCCGCGGCCGGCTCGACCATCCAGACCACGGTCAAGCTGCGCACCCTGCTCGGCAGCATCACCTGCGTCTACCAGGCGCCCAGCCTGACCGGGAAGGCCGACAACGCCGACAACAGCATCACCTTCACCAACCAGCAGTTCAGCAAGGTCTCCGGTTCGGGGCTGTGCTTCGCCAGCGGCTACTTCACCGCCAAGTACGCCCCGGTGACGGACGGGGGCGCCGCGGTCTCCGTCAACTGACGTACAGGGCAACAGCGTTCAGCGTCGACGCAGGCGCAGAGCGAGGGCGGCGCCCCCGGCGAGCACCAGCACCGCGGCGGCGCCGCCCGCGATCGCCGGCGCCGCCGGCCCCGATCCGGAGCGGGTGGCCCCGGCGACCGGCGTGCTGCCGGCGGGGGAATGCGCGGCCCCCTTCGCGGAAGGCGGGGCCGCGGCGCCCGACACGGGCTTCCCGGCCGCCGCCGTAGCACGCCCGGCCGACGGGGCCGCCGGGGTCGTGGACCGGGCCGCCGGGGTGCCCGCCGCCGTCGCCCCCTCGCCCGCCTTGGGGAACACCACGTCGCAACACGAGTAGTAGGTGTCCGGTGTACTACTGTTCTGCCATACCGTATACAGCATCTGACGCCCCGTCCGGTCCTTCGGCAGGGTGGCCGTGATGTGGTACGCCCCGTTCGTCAGCGGCGGGTCCGTGACCGTCGCGAGCGGCCGCGCGGGCAGGTCGGACCACCTCAGCGGCTTCGCCGGGTCGTAGCCGGGCCGGGTGAGGTAGAGGCGGAACGTACCGGAGTGGGCGATCGTCGAGGCGTACGTCATCGTCAGCCGGGCGCCCGGGGTCAGCCGGGTCGCCGGCCAGTCCGTACGGGCCAGATCGAGCCCCCGGTAGGCCGGCAGGTTCCCGCTGCACAGCCTGCCGTCCGGGATCACCTGCCGGTCGCGGCCGTTCACGCCCGCCACGCGCAGGTTGTCCCAGGCGGTGAACGGAGCCCCGTTCGCCGCGACCGCCGCGCGGCAGGCCGCCGAACGGCGGGCGGCGGCGTCGCCCTCGGGGGAGCAGGCGTACACCCGGCTCACCGGGTCCGTGGGGGCGCCGTGGGCCTGGGCGGACCCCGCCGCCCACGGCAGGAGCAGGAGCGGAGCCGCGGCTGCGGCCACCGTGACGCTCAGGCGGGCGGTCGTCCGAGTCATCCGGGACATCTCCTCGGCGGGCACGGGAACGGGGTCTGCCGCTTCCAGTACGGCGCCCACGCCGCCCGTGTTCACCAGGAGCGGGCTCCGGCCGGACCGGGCGCGGTTCCGGCCCGGTTGGCCGAGGTGGCACCCTCCCCCGCGGGGTCGGCGGAGGCGCCGTTGAGGACGGTCCACGAGGCTCGTAGGGTGGTGATCACCGGCGCGGCGGCACTCCGTGCCCCGTGCGGCCGGTGGCCGCCGCGGGCCGGACCGGCCGACGTGGTCCGAGCGGTGGGTCGTACCCCCGACTTTCGTGATCCACACGTGAGTTATCGTTGTGCGGGGCGAGTGAAACGCACCTGATGTCCCGTATGTTCATGTCGCGAGAAGGGGTCTTTTCGATGGCGAGGCAGTTACGTGCCGAGCAGACCCGCGCAACGATCATCAGGGCCGCCGCCGACCTGTTCGACCGGCGCGGCTACGAGTCCACCAGTCTGAGCGACATCGTCGAACACGCGAAGGTCACCAAGGGCGCGCTGTACTTCCACTTCGCCGCCAAGGAGGACCTGGCCCACGCCATCCTGGAACTCCAGGCCGAGGCCGCCCGCAAGATGGTCACCGACGTCGAGAGCCGCGGCTGCTCCGCCCTGGAGGCGCTGATCCGGACCACGTTCGGGATCGTCCGGCTGGCCGTCGCGGACCCCGTCCCGCGCGCCGGACTCCGGCTCGCCACCGCGGACATCGCGATGCGGCCCCCGCTGCGCCACCCCTTCACCGAGTGGCTGGAGTTCGCCACCCGCAAGTTCACCGCCGCCGTCCGCGAGTCCGACGTGCACAGCGACCTCGACGTCGGCGTCGTCGCCCACTCCCTGGTCTGCTTCTTCATCGGCACCCGGGTCGCCGGCCGCTCCCTCGAACCCGTCGGGCGGCTGCCGCGCAGGGTGGCCGAGATGTGGCACCTGATGATCCGCGGCCTGGTCCCGGTGCACCGCCGCCCCCGCTATCTCACCCTCGCCTCGCAGCTGGAACGGGAGATCAGAACCGTCTGACTCAGAGGACCCGCATCGGCAGCGACTTGATGCCGTTGATGAAGTTCGACACCAGCCGCCCGGGAGGTCTGGCCGGCCGCAGCTCCGGCAGCGCGGTGAGTGTCTCCTCGTACAGCAGGCGCAGTTGGAGCCGGGCGAAGTGCGCGCCCAGGCACACGTGCGGGCCGTCACCGAAGGACACGTGTGGATTGGGGGAGCGGTCCAGGCCGAGCCGGCCGGGCTCGGCGAAGGCGCGTTCGTCCCGGTTGGCGGAGGCGTGGAAGACGACGACCTTGTCCCCGGCCCGGATCCGCCGTCCCGCCAGCTCGGTGTCCCGCGCGGCGGTCCGGCGGAACGTCAGCACGGGCGGGTGCCAGCGCAGCAGTTCGTCGACCGCCGACGGCAGGCCCGCCTTCCCCGCGCGGAGCGACGCGTAGGCCTCCGGATGCTCGGCGAGGGCCAGCAGTCCGCCGGGGGCGGCGCTGCGCACGGTGTCGTTGCCCGCGACGGTGAGCAGGAAGAAGAACATCTCCAGCTCGGCCTCGGCGAGTTCCGGGTCGTGGGCGAGTGTCGTCAGGATGTCGTCGGCGGGATTCTGTCGTTTGTATACGGCCAGCTGCCGGACGTAGTCGAACATGTCCCGCAGCATCGCGGGCGAGCGCGGGTTGACCGGCTTGCCCGTGCCGTCCAGCACCGGCGTGTCGGCCTCGTCCGGGTCCTGGTAGCCGATGACCCGCTGCGTCCAGTGCAGCAGCAGCCGCCGGTCGCTCGCCGGAACGCCCAGCAGATCGGCCAGGTTGAGCAGTGCGTACTCGTCGGTGACGGCCGCCACCAGGTCGACCGTGCCGTCCGCCGCGCCCGCGCGGGCGACCGCGTCCGCGAGCAGCGAGCGGGCCCGCTCCCGGGCGACGGACGCGAACCGGTCGACCCGGGCCGGGGTGAACGCGCGGCTCACCAGCCGCCGCAGCCTGCCGTGCCGTGGCGGGTCCTGGTTGAGCATCATGCGGCGGATGAACGGCAGGTCCTCCGGGTCCGGGTCGCGGATCTGGGTCGCGCCGAGGCACGAGGAGTACGTCGCCGCGTCCTTGAGCACCCGCACCACGTCCGCGTGCCGGGTCACGGCCCAGAAGCCGGGCCCGGCCGGCCAGCCCAGCACCTCCCGCTCGTCCTGCCAGGCCACGGGATGGTGGTCGCGCAGCACCCGGTAGTCGGCGTAGGGCACCCCGGCCGCGTACCGGCGCGGATCGAACACGTCGGGCACGGGCGGGGCGGCCTCGCGCACGCTCACGCCGGCTCGCCCACGCCGCCGCCGACGACCCGTACGGCGCCCGCTTCGGTGTCGCGGTCACCCGTGTTGCCCTCATCGGTGTCGCCGTCGCCGGTGCCGTCCGCCCGCAGGAAGTCCTCCACCACCCGGATCAGCTCCAGCGGCGTCTCGTCCATCGCGTAGTGCCCGGCGGACGGCAGCGCGGTGAGGCCGGCCCGCGGATACCAGGCCAGCCACGTCTGCCGCAGCACCGCCGGGGACAGGGCGGGATCGAGTTCGCCGGCCACGGCCAGCGCGGGCACCTCGCAGCCCTCCACGTCGGCACGGAAGTCCTCGCCCGCCCACGAGTCGAGCCAGGTCCGGAACGCCTTCGCGTCGCTGCGTGCCAGCGAGCGGGCGACCATCCGGTCCAGCCAGGCGGCGGGACGGCGGCCCCCGGTGGTGAAGTCGATGATCGCGCGCCGGTTCTCCGCCTTGTGCGCCGCGTCCGTGAACAGCGCGCCCTGCTCACCGGAGAGCGGCAGGCCCGATGCGGGCACGGGGGACACGCCGACGATACGGCGCAGCCGGTGCGGGGCGACGGACAGCAGCCGTTGCGCCACGGAGCCGCCCATGGAGTGCCCGAGCACCGAGAACCGCTCCCAGCCCAGCCGGTCGGCGAGTTCCACCAGGTCCCGCGCGGCCTCGGTCGTCGTGAACGAACCCGCGGCGTCGCGGGCCTCGCCGTAGCCGCGCAGATCGACCAGGGCGTAGGTGAAGGCGGCGCGGTCCAGGTCGGGCAGGACGGCCGCGTACGCGGAGCGGTCGGCGAACCAGCCGTGCACGGCGAACACCTTGTGGGCGCCGTCGCCGTGCACCTCGTTGGGCAGTACGAAGGAGGTCATGCGCCTACCGTGGCCCGCGCGCGGGGGCTCGGCAAGGGGGCGGAGTGTGTGCGGGGGCGCGGGCGTAGGCGACCCCTGGGGGCGCCAAGTCCGTGTTTGCTGCCCGGAGTTCCCGTTTCGGCGACGGTTCACGCGATGGTGTGATCATGTCCGGCGGTCCGGATGGCGCCGGAGAGCCGCGGGTAGTCCCCGGCCATGACGCAGCCGTTCGTACTCCCGCACTTCTACATGCCGTATCCCGCGCGGCTCAATCCGCACGTCGACCAGGCGCGTGCCCACTCGACCGCGTGGGCGCGCGAGATGGGCATGCTGGAGGGCTCCGGGATCTGGGAGCAGACGGACCTGGAGGCGCACGACTACGGACTCCTGTGCGCCTACACGCACCCCGACTGCGACGGGCCCGCGCTCTCGCTCATCACCGACTGGTACGTGTGGGTGTTCTTCTTCGACGACCACTTCCTGGACATGTTCAAGCGCACCCAGGACCGCGCCGCCGGGAAGGCGCACCTCGACCGGCTGCCGCTGTTCATGCCGCTCGACCTCGCCACGCCCGTGCCGGAACCCGAGAACCCCGTGGAGGCCGGCCTCGCCGACCTGTGGGCGCGCACGGTGCCCGCCATGTCCGTCGACTGGCGCCGCCGGTTCTCCGTCGCCACCGAGCACCTGCTCAACGAGTCCCTGTGGGAACTGGCCAACATCAACGAGGGACGCATCGCCAACCCCGTCGAGTACATCGAGATGCGCCGCAAGGTGGGCGGCGCCCCCTGGTCGGCGGGTCTCGTCGAGTACGCGACGGCCGAGGTGCCCGCCTCCGTCGCCTCCACCCGGCCCCTGAGGGTCCTCATGGAGTCCTTCTCCGACGCCGTCCACCTGCGCAACGACCTCTTCTCCTACCAGCGGGAGGTCGAGGACGAGGGCGAGAACAGTAACGGCGTGCTCGTCCTGGAGACCTTCTTCGGCTGCACCACCCAGGAGGCCGCCGACACCGTCAACGACGTCCTCACCTCCCGGCTGCACCAGTTCGAGCACACCGCGCTCACCGAAGTACCCGGCGTCGCCCTGGAACAGGGCCTCGCGCCGCACGAGGTGGCCGCCGTCGCCGCCTACACCAAGGGCCTCCAGGACTGGCAGTCCGGCGGCCACGAATGGCACCTGCGCTCCAGCCGCTACATGAACGAGGGCGCCGTCTCCGGCTCCCCCTGGCAGCCGCCGAACGGCGCCGGAACCGCCGCCGACGTCGCCGCGCTGCTCGCGTCGGCCGCCCAGGAACGCCTGCGCGCCCACTCCCACGTGCCGTACCAGAAGGTGGGCCCCTCCCTGCTCCCCGAGTTCCACATGCCCTACGAACTCCGGCTGAGCCCGCACCTGGACGCCGCCCGCCGCAACCTCCTCGCCTGGACCCACCGCACGGGCATCCTCCACGAGGGCGTCTGGGACGAGGACAAACTCGCCGCGTACGACCTCGCCCTCTGCTCCGCCGGCCTGGACCCGGACGCCACCCCCGAGGCCCTCGACCTCAGCGCCAAGTGGCTCGCCTGGGGCACCTACGGCGACGACTACTACCCCCTGGTCTACGGCCACCGCCGCGACCTGGCCGCCGCCCGCCTGACCACGGCCCGGCTGTCGCGGTGCATGCCGGTCGACGGCGAACCCGCCCTCGTCCCCCGCGACGCCATGGAACGCGGACTGCTCGAACTCTGGGCCGAGACGACGGCGGAGATGACCCCCGGCCAGCGGCGCACCCTCAAGGCGTCCGTGGACAGCATGACCGAGAGCTGGGTGTGGGAACTGTCCAACCAGCTCTACAACCGCGTCCCCGACCCGGTCGACTACCTGGAGATGCGCCGCTCGACCTTCGGCTCCGACCTCACCCTCAGCCTGTGCCGCATGGGCCACGGACCCGCGATCCCACCGGAGGTGTACCGCAGCGGGCCAGTCCGCTCCCTGGAGAACGCGGCCATCGACTACGCCTGCCTCCTCAACGACGTGTTCTCGTACCAGAAGGAGATCGAGTACGAGGGGGAGATCCACAACGCGATCCTCGTCGTGCAGAACTTCTTCGGCGTGGACTACCCCCGGGCGCTCAAGGTGGTGGCCGACCTCCTGAACCAGCGCATGCAGCAGTTCGAGCACGTCCTCGCCAACGAACTGCCGGTCCTCTACGACGACTTCGAGCTGACCGAAGAGGCCCGCGCGGCGATGGACGCCTATGTCCTCGACCTGCAGAACTGGATGGCCGGCATCCTGAACTGGCATCGCGAGGTCGACCGCTACAAGGCCGCGTGGCTGGGCCGCCGGGCCCACACCTTCGTGCCGGACCGGCCCCCCGTCCCGGTCCGGCTCGCCGGCTGAGGCGCGCCGCCGGGCCCGACGTCAGGACGGCTGCCGCACCCGCGCCGCCGGGCCCCGTCTCAGGACGGCTGCCCCACCCACGCCGCGTGGTCGGTGGCCGCTCCGGCCAGCGCGCGCACCACCGGGTGCGGCCGCGTGCCGTCGCCGTACAGCTCCGGCTGGAAGAGGGTGGCCAGGAAGAAGGGGTGCCCGGGAGTTCGGCGACGCGGGGCCCGCCGTCCTCGTCGAACCCCGAGAAGCGCAGGCCGTGAGCGCGGAGCGTATCGAGGTGGCGGAGGGGCCGTAGGCGCCTGGACGCGGCCCGCGCCGACGTGCTCCGCATGGCCGCCGCACCTGCCCACGGACTCACCCTCGCCACCACACCGACCGCCCTCGGTCCCGGCCCCCTCGACGCGCTCCCCGCCGCCGGGCTGACCCTGCGGATCCTCGCCCGCGCGGACATCCCGGCCGCCGTCGCCACCGGCACCGCCGGCCTCGGACTCCTCGACGGACTGGCCGCCCCCAGCGACCCCCTCCGGCTGCCGGACGTGGCACCGCTGACCACGCGCGGTGTCGCCGAGGAAGCCGTGGCCGTCCTGCTGCCCGCCACCCACCCGCTGGCCCGCCGCACCGGCCTGCGCCTCGCCGACCTCGCCGACGCCCGGTGGATCGACGCGCCCGACACCGCCCTCCCGCTCGCCCAGCTGCGTACCGCCAACGGCGGCGGCGCCTTCCGCCCCGCCCTGCGCTACGAGGGCACCGACCTGCGCACCCTCACCGCGCTCACCGCCGCCGGCCACGGCCTCGCCCTGCTGCCCCGCCGTGCCTGCGAGGGCGTACCCGGCACGGCCGCGATCCCGCTGACGCACCCGCGCGTCGTCCACCGCACCGAACTGGTGCACGCCGGGACACCGGCGGGAGCGGCGGGAGCGGCGGCGGAACTGATCCGGACACTGACCGGAGGGGCCGCAGCCGGTCGGCCATGACTACCCTCCGCCACCCTTCGGCCAGTCTCACTCGTTCGTGGCTCGTCGGTGCCGGGCGCCCCGGGTAGAGCATCAGCCGGAGGCGAGCGAACCATGGAACAGACTGCGTTGCGTCCCAAGCCCATGCCCGGCCAGGAGCGCCGGGACGGCGACCCGTCCCGGACCACCCGGAGCCCGCACGGCGCGCGCCGCCGCGGACGGCGGCTGCGGACCCTGCTGTCCGGCCTGCTCGTCGGCACCGTCCTCGTGCTGTGCGGGATCGGCCTCGGCACCGTCGGCGCCACCGTGATCGGCCTGGGCAAACTCGCCGACCTGCGCCGTCAGGCCACACCTCCCCCCGCCGCCCACGCCACCCCCTCCGCCCCGGCCACCGCGCCCACCGGCCCGGGCGTCACGGCCGCGACCCTTGGACTGGAGGCCGTCGACGCCGACAAGGCCGGCGCGCTGGTGATCGGCGTCCACGTGCCCGGCCCCGGCTACACCGCGGGCCTGGTCCGCGGCGACGTCCTGCTGCAGTTCGGCACCCACCGCGTCGACAGCGCCGCCGACCTCGCCCGCGCCGTCGCCCGCGCCCACCCGGGCACCCCGGTGACCCTCACCGTGCGTCACCACAGCGGGGCCTACCAGCAGTTGACGGCCACCCCAGGCGTGGTGACCTGACCGAACGCCGTGCGAGAGCAACCGCACCGTGGCCACCTGACCTGACCTGACCTGACCGGCCCGCCGCCCCGCCCCGCCGGCACCGCAACCGCGGGAACCCGCTCGCGTCCCCCTCCCCGGCCGGGCAGGATGCTGCCCGGGACTCCTTCGCCCGTCCACCCACCCGCGCCCGGAGGTCCGGATGACCGGTAGTACGCCCGCGCCCTTCACCGCCGCCGACTACAGGGCCCGCATGGAGCGAGCCGCACACGCGGCCGCCGAGGCCGGGCTCGCCGGGCTCCTCGTGGCACCGGGCCCCGACCTGGTGTGGCTGACCGGGTACGCGCCCACCGCCGTCACCGAACGCCTCACCCTGCTGGTCCTCACCCCCGGCCACGACCCCGTCCTCGTCGTGCCCACCCTCGAAGCCCCCGACGCCGCGCACGCGGCCGGCGCCCCCGCCCTCACCCTGCGGGACTGGACCGACGGCAAGGACCCCTACGCCGTCACCGCCGCCCTCCTCGACGGCCACGGCCGGTTCGGCATCAGTGACAACACCTGGGCCCTGCACCTCCTCGGCCTCCAGCGGACCATGCCCGGCACGACCTGGGCCGCCCTCACCGACGCCCTGCCCATGCTGCGCGCCGTCAAGGACGCCGCCGAACTGGAGCTCCTCGCCGCTGCCGGGGCCGCCGCCGACGCCGCGTTCGAGGAGATCAGGAACGTCCCGTTCGCCGGCCGCCGCGAATCCGACGTCGGCCGGGACCTCGCCGGCCTGCTGCGCCGCTTCGGCCACTCCCAGGTCGACTTCACCATCGTCGGCTCCGGACCGAACGGCGCCAACCCCCACCACGAGGTCGGCGACCGCGTCATCCAGGACGGTGACATGGTCGTCCTCGACTTCGGCGGCCTCAAGGACGGCTACGGCTCCGACACCACCCGCACCGTCCACGTCGGCGAGCCCACCGACGAGGAGCGCCGGGTGCACGACACCGTCCGCGCCGCCCAGGAAGCCGGCTTCCGGGCCGTACGGCCCGGCGCGGCCTGCCAGGACGTCGACCGGGCCGCCCGCGCGGTCATCGCCGACGCCGGATACGGCGAGTACTTCATCCACCGCACCGGGCACGGCATCGGCGTCACCACGCACGAGCCCCCGTACATGATCGAAGGGGAGGAGCAGCCCCTCGTCCCCGGCATGTGCTTCTCCGTGGAGCCCGGCATCTACCTCCCCGGCCGGTTCGGGGTGCGCATCGAGGACATCGTCACGGTGACCGGGGACGGCGGACGGCGCCTGAACAACACCACCCGTGAGATGGTCATAGTGGGCTGAACGGCCCAGGAGAGACATCCCCGACGACCTCGACGACATCCCGGAACGGCGACGCGCGACCCATGACCCAGCCACCGACACCCACCGCGGACACCGTCCGCAGACTGGTCCGTTCCCTGCTCCCGGAGAGCGCGGACGGCGCCGGGGGACCCGACGTCCGGCCCGTCACGGAGGGCCGTACGCACACCTGGTGGGTCGGCACCCGCCACGTCCTGCGTCTCGCCCCCGACCGCGAGGCCACCCTGCGCCGGCGTCGCGAACTGCGCCTGCGCGACCTGGTGCGCCCGCACCTGCCGGTCGCCGTCCCGGCCAGCGTGGCGCACGGCGACTGGGCGCCCGGCCTCGCCTACACGCTCGACGCCAAGCTGCCCGGCGGCACCGCCGACGAGCACGACGTCTCCGCCGTCGGCGAGGCCGACCTCGCGGGCCTCCTCACCGGGGTCCGCGCCGTGCCCGTACGGCAGGCCGAGACGCTCGGCGTGCCGCGCTCCGCGCCCCGGTCCCTGGAGGCGCTGCGCCGCATGGCGGTGCAGGCGGCACAGCGGCTCGCGGCGGCCGACGAGTTCGACGCCGCCCGGCTGCTCCAGCTCACCCCGCCCGGCGCCGCCCAGCTCGCCGCACAGCCCGGCACCGCGGTGCTGACCCACCACGGGCTCACCGGTGACCACGTCGTCGTCAGCCCCGACGGACGGGTGCGGGGCATCCTGGACTGGACCGAGGCCGCCCTCGGCGACCCCGCCGAGGACATCGCCGGCCTCGCCGTCGCCGTCGGCTCCCCGGCGGCCGTCCGCGCCGCCACCCTCGCCGGCTACGGCGCCCGCCCCTGCCTGCGCGGCCTGTGGCTCGCCCGCTGCGACACCGTGACGCGCCTCGCCGACCACCTCGAAGGCCGGACCGCCGGCTCCCTCACCCTGCTCCGCAGCCAGCTGCGCCGCGCCTGGGAGCCGATCCTGCTGGAACGGGTGACCGAACTCAAGGAGGAGTAGGACACGGCCGAGCAAGCCCCGGAGGCCCGCCGATGGCGCGAGCCCCGGTGGTCCGCCGATGGCGCGAGCCCCGGTGGTCCGCCGATGGCGCGAGCCCCGGTGGTCCGCCGATGGCGCGAGCCCCGGCGGCCCGGCGCTGGCGCGAGCCCTGGTGGTCTGCCGATGGCGCGAGCCCCAGCGGCCCGGCGCTGGCGCGAGCCCCAGCGGTCCGCCGATGGTGTGAGTCCTGGCGGCCCGGCGGCCGGGGCGTGCCGAAAGCGGCCCGGCCGCCCGGCCGCTCCGACCCCTACGGCTGGGTCAGCACCACGCAGGACTCGCCGGGGAGGTGGAGCAGGCCGTCGGCGTCCGGGGCCGTCGCCGCCGGGTCCCATGCGGCGAGGATCTCCGTGCGGCCCGTGCCCAGCGGGATCGCCGCCGGCTCCCCGGCCAGGTTCACCGCCACCCGGACGTCGCCGCGCCGGAAGGCCAGCCAGCGGGCCTCCTCGTCGTAGGCCACCTTGGTGTCGGCGAGGTCGGGATCGGTGAGGTCGGGCTGCTCGTGGCGCAGCGCGATCAGCCGCCGGTACCAGTCCAGCACGCGCGCGTGGGGCTCACGCTCCTGCTCCGCCCAGTCCAGGCAGGACCGCTCCCGCGTCTTCGGGTCCTGCGGATCCGGTACGTCCTCCTCGGCCCAGCCGTGCGCCGCGAACTCCCGGCGCCTGCCCCGCCGTACCGCCTCGGCCAGTTCGGGGTCCGGATGGTCGGTGAAGTACTGCCAGGGCGTGCCCGCGGCCCACTCCTCGCCCATGAACAGCATCGGCGTGAACGGCGAGGCCAGCACGAGCGTGGCCGCGCAGGCCAGCAGACCGGGGGAGAGGAGCGCGGCGAGCCGGTCGCCCTGGGCGCGGTTGCCGACCTGGTCGTGGGTCTGGCTGTAGCCGAGCAGCCGGTGCCCGGCCACCCGCGCCCGGTCCAGCGGCCGGCCGTGGTGACGGCGCCGGAAACTGGAGTACGTGCCGTCGTGGAAGTACCCGCCGGTGAGCGTCTTGGCGAGCGCGGCCAGCGGGGCGTGCGCGAAATCGGCGTAGTAGCCCTGCGACTCGCCGGTCAGCGCGGTGTGCAGGGCGTGGTGGAAGTCGTCGTTCCACTGCGCGTGCAGCCCGAGGCCGTGCTCCGCGCGCGGGGTGATCAGACGCGGGTCGTTCAGGTCGGACTCGGGGATCAGGAACAGCGGCCGGCCCAGCTCCGCTGTGAGCGCGTCCACGGCCGCCGACAGCTCCTCCAGGAAGTGGCACGCGCGCGTGTCGTACAGCGCGTGCACCGCGTCCAGGCGCAGCCCGTCCACCCGGTAGTCCCGCAGCCACGCCAGCGCGCTGCCCACCAGGAAGGCGCGCACCTCGTCCGAGCCGGCCCCGTCCAGGTTCACCGCCGAACCCCACGGCGTGTGGTACGCGTCCGTGAAGTACGGGCCGAACAGCGGCAGATAGTTGCCCGACGGGCCCAAATGGTTGTGCACGACGTCCAGGACGACGGCCAGCCCCAGCTCGTGCGCCCGGTCGACGAACCGTTTCAGTGCCTCGGGGCCGCCGTACGGCTCGTGCACCGCCCACGGCGACACCCCGTCGTACCCCCAGCCGTGCCGCCCCGGGAACGGGCACAGCGGCATCAACTCGACGTGCGTGACGCCCAGTTCCACGAGGTGCTCCAGCCGGGCGGCGGCCGCGTCCAGGGTGCCCTCCCGGGTGTACGTCCCCACGTGCAGCTCGTACAGCACCGCGCCCGGCAGCCCGCGCCCCGCCCACGCGGCACGCCACGCGTACCGCCCGTGGTCCACGACCGCGCTCAGCCCGTCCGGGCCGTCCGGCTGCCGCCGCGAGCGCGGATCGGGCAGCACCGGGCCGTCGTCCAGCGCGAACCCGTACCGCGAGCCGTCCCCCGCCTCCGCCTCCCCGGTCCACCAGCCGTCCCGTTCCGGATCGCGTTCCAGCGCGCGCGCCGCGCCGTCGCACTGGAGCGTCACTCGGTCTGCCTGCGGTGCCCACACCTCGAACTGCACGGACGGTTCCCCTTCGTCTGCTCACCGTGATGTCCCGCCCGCCCATCGTGCCCCGAACGAGATCGATCCGCCGTCGAAACCACCCTTTCCCCGCAGGTGTCGGGCCCACCACGCGCGTGGGCACCGCTTCCGCGTCGTCTGGACACCGGGGGCCACCGCACCGGACAATCTCCAGCGTGACGTCGTCCTTCGAGTTCCCCACCTACCCCGCGCGGCTGTCCGACGCGGAACGGGACAAGGCGCTGCGGGCCCTGCGGGACGGCGTCGCCATGGGCCGCCTCTCCCACGACACCTTCCTGCACCGCATGGAACTCGCCCTCGCCGCCCGCCGCGCCGACGAACTCGCCGCCCTCACCGCCGACCTGCCCCGCGAGAACGGCTTCTCCCGCGCGGTCCTCGGCACCGTCGAGGCCGTCTCCGGCTTCACCGTACGACTGCGCCGCGCCCAGGCCCTGTCGTCACATTCCCGCCTGCCCCGCGACGCCATGCACGCTCCCCCAGCCTTCGGCCGGGAGGTGCCCCCACTCGCCGCACCGGGCCCTGACCGGACGGGATCCGGCCAGCGGGCTGCGCCTGAACCACGAGACGGTCTCCCGCGTCCACGCCGAACTGCGCCGCCAGGGCGGCCTGTGGATCCTGCGGGACCTCGGCTCCACCAACGGCACCACCGTCAACGGACGCCAGGTGACCGGCGCCGTCGTCGTCCGCGAGGGCGACCAGGTGACCTTCGGGCGGGTGGCGTTCCGGCTCGCCACGAGCTGACGCACCGTCCGGCCGGCGTGGCCGAAAACCTCTTGTCCGCCACGGTGTTGACGTACCCCCCAAGTCGTGACTGACTGTGCGTACACCATGCGCAACCGGTGAACCGACGGCACCACAGTGTGGAGGTGTGTCCTGCCGCCACTCCAGCGCTACCCGTCCGTCGGCGAACTCGCCGCCCGCGCCTCCGTCCTCGCCGCCCGCCACCCCCGCGACGCCCGGCTGCGCCGCGTCGGCACCTCCCGCGCCGGCACACCGATGTGGCTGCTTTCCATCGGTCACGGCGACCGCCACACCCTGGTCGTCGCCGGCCCGCACGCCAACGAACCCGTCGGCGGCGCCACGCTCCTCACCCTCGCCGCCCGCGTCCTCGCCGATCCCGCGCTCACCGACGACACCGACGCCACCTGGAACCTGCTGCTGTGCCTCGACCCCGACGGCGCGCGCCGCAACGAGGGCTGGCTGGCCGGGCCGTACACCCTCGGGCACTACTTCCGGAACTTCTTCCGGCCCGGCTTCCTCGAACAGCCCGAATGGCTGCCCGACGGCCCGGCCGCCGCCGCCCTGCCCGAGACCCGCGCCCTGCTCGCCCTCCAGGACGAACTCCGCCCGGTCCTGCAGTGCTCGCTGCACGGCGTCGACGTCGGCGGCGGCTTCGTCGAGCTGACCCGCGACCTGCCCGGCCTCGGCCGGCGCCTCGCCCGCACCGCGGCCGAACTGGGCGTCCCCCGTGAACTCGGCGCCTACGACACCCTGTACTGGCCCACCCTGGCGCCCGCCGTCTACCGCATCCCGCCGCCCCGCCGCGGCGGCCTGGCCGCCGCCATCACCGAGGCCGCCGTAGAGTCGACGTGGTACCATCCGCACCGGTACGGCACCGTCACGGCCGTCGTCGAGGCACCCATGTGGGGTGCGACGGGCGTCGAGGACGGTGCACCGCCCGCCGACCGGGACGCGGAGCTGCGGACCGTCAGCCGTTCGCTGCGCCGTGACGTCCGGCTTCTCGGCGGCATCCTGGCCCGTATCCGGCCGCATCTCGACGGCACGCCCGACGCCGCCCGGATGCTCGCGCCGGTCGACGACTACGTGCTGGTCTGCCCCGGCCTCGCCGACGATTGGGACCCCGGCACCGACACCGGCACGGCCCACCCGCTGCCGCCGCTCAGCCGCGCCCACCTGGCCGCCCTGCGCATCGCCGGGCGGCGCCTCGCCCTGCGCACCGCCGGACTGCTGCACCGGCTCGTGCGCGGCACCGGCCGGGACCCGGCCGGCGTGCTGCCCGACCTCGACCGGCTCATCGACCTGTGGTGCGCGGAGTTCCGCGACGACTGCGGGGCCCGCTGGATCCCGGTCGCCCGCCAGGCCGAGTACCAGGCGCGCGTGGTGCTGCACGCGTTCGAACTGGCGCACGGCCGGGCCCCCGTGGGCTCTCGTTCGGGTGAGCCGGGCTGGGGAACGCGGGCCGCCGTGCCGATGCACGGGGAATGACGCATCTCATCCGAGCGACAGTCACGGCCGGCGCCCTGCTGGCAGCGGCCACCGGCCTCCTCACCGCGGGCCCCGCCGACGCCGCCCCCAAGGACGTCGGCCCCGGCAACTGGCTCTACCTCACCGTCACCCACGGCGCCGCCCCCACCGCCGCCACGCCCGGCACCCTGCTGCTGTGCGACCCGCCCCAGGGCCACGCCCAGGCCGACGCCTGCGCCGAACTCGCCGCCGCCGGCGGGAACATCCGCAGCATCCCGGTCCGGCACGGCATCTGCCCCATGATCTACGCCCCGGTCACCGCCCAGGCCCGCGGCCGCTGGAACGGCCGCCCGATCACCTACCAGCAGACCTTCGCCAACCCCTGCGTCATGAGCGCCCGAACAGGCACGATCTTCACCCCGACCGACTGAACCCACCCCGCGCCCCCGGCCCCCGCCCCGCACGCGGTCCGCCCACCTCTCGACGGACGGATCCGGACGCCGTGCGTCCACCTCCCGGCCGACCGAGTCGGGCGGGCTGTTCGTCCACCTCTCGCCCCACCGAGTCGGACGCCGTGCGCGCACCTGTCGCCCCACCGAGTCGGTGGCCGTGCGCGTACCTGTCGCCCCACCGAGTCGGGGTGGCTGTTCGTCCATCTCTCGACCCACCGGGTCGCCGGCTGTTCGTCCACCTCTCGCCCCACCGAGTCGGGCGGTGGGTGGGCGGAGGCCGGGGGTCCGGTGGGCGGAGCCCCCTGGGAGACGGCGCCGGGTGCCGGCGGCTCACGACGCGTGGTCGCGGGCCTGCTGGGCCGCCACCAGCACCGTGCGCGACTGGTGCTCCACCTGATGCGCCAACGGCACCCACCGCGCCCGGAACCGCTCCGCGTACGCCTCGCACCACGTGGCCACGAGCCGCTCAAGACGCGGCGCCGACCGGTCATCCACCTCCCGCAGCACCCGCAGCAGCATCGCCGCCGCCCGCAACGGCAGCCGCCGCCCGAACGCGTCGACGCTGCCGACGTACGCCATCGTCGTCCCGGCCGGCGGCCGCCCGCTCCAGTCCTCCGCGAGCCCCGGGATCAGCTCCAGCGCCCACCGCGAGGCCCGCAGCAGCGGACCGTCCGCGCCGTCCAGCCGCGGCAGCGCCTCGGCGAGCACCGCCTCCACCTCCAGCGAGTCCCGCAGCAGCCGCCGTGCCAGCCGCCGCATCGCCGCCTCGGGCGCCGGATGCGGGGCCGGGTCGTCCACCAGGTCGCTGGCCCACATCGGCACCTCCACCACCGCGGTCAGACCGCCGTACCGGTGGGCGTGGTACCAGGTGCTGTGCCGCGCGTCGTCCGGCATGCTCGGGTACGGCACGCCCGACTCCGGCCCCGGCATCACATGCACCCCGGGCCCACTGGCGGGCCACCCGGCCGCGTCCGAGGCACCGGTCTCCACCGGGATGTGCAACTGCGCCGCGGACTTGGCGAACGGCTCCGCGAGCCCCGGCACGTCCCTCGTCAGCTGCACCCAGCTGCCGCCCAGGTCGGTGCCGTGCAGCGTCACCTGGAGGTAGGGGCGCAGCTCGTCGATCACCCCGGTCAGGGCCCGGGTCTCCGGCGGCAGCCGGTCCGGCGGCAGCACCGAGGGCGACCACTCGGGCTGCTCCGAACCGGTCGGGCGGTAGAAACCGAGGTGGTAGTCGAGCAGGCTGCGCGGCGCCGGGGTCACGTGCAGGCTCGCCCCGTCCGGGTCCGCGCACAGCAGGAAGTGCCAGGAGGTGTCCGCACGCAACTCCCGCTCGGCGAGGACGCGTTCGGCCAGCACCCGCAGCGTGCAGCCACCGGTCGGCTCGTTCGCGTGGGCCCCGGCGACCACCAGCACGGCGCGGCGCGCGTGTCCGACGGACAGCAGGTGCAGGGGGCGGCCGGCCCGCGAGGAACCCACCGGCCGCAGGACGCACAGCCCGGGCTCCTGGGCGGTCAGCGCGCGGGCGGAGTCGACCAGTTCGGGAACGGTGGGGTAGCGCAGTCGCGGCAGGAGACTCACCCCCCGTTTGGTCTGCCCTGCTTCGCCCTCCCAGTCCCGCACGGCCCGCGTGAACTGTCAAGCATTCGGCAGGCGGCCTCCGGAAGCCTTCCGGGGGCGCCCGGGAGCGTCATGCCCTGTCTGGAGTTGGCCCCCGTGGCGTCAGTCCTCCGTCCGCTCCAGCAGCGCCACCGGCAGGTGTGCGAACAGGTCGGCCACGCGCGCGTGCCCCGTGAACCGCCGGTCCGGGGCGAGCAGGTCCGTCCACCGGCCCGGCGGCAGGGGCAGCAGCGTCTCGTCCCAGCCGCCCGCGTCCGCCAGCCGGAGCGACAGCCGGGTCGCCGCCGTGACCACCTCACCGGACCGGGCGAAGGCCAGGCAGTGCCCGGCCGCCCGGCCCTCCGCGGCCAGCGGGGCGTACGTCGCCGAGGGACCGAAGGCGCCGGGCCGGCGGGAGCGCAGCCGCAGGGCCGCCGCCGTGAGCGCGTCCTTCTCCCCGGGCAGCGACGGCGGGAACTCCACCGGCCGCCGGTTGTCGGGGTCCACCAGCGCCCGGTACTCGCCCTCGGTGCCCTGGTACACGTCCGGCACGCCCGGCATCGTCAGATGGACCAGCGCGGTGCCCAGGACGTTGGCCCGGACGTGCGGCTCCAACGCCTTGCGGAGGGCTGCCACCCGCTCGCCCGGCGCGCCGCACGGCCCCGCCGCGACGAAGGCCGCGACCGCCTCCTCGTAGGGCGGCTCCTGCTCCGTCCAGCTGGTGTAGAGGCCCGCCTCGCGCGCGTGCTTCAGCAGCGCCTCCTGGACCCGCTCCTCCTCCGCCTCACCGAGCCCGAACACCGTCTGCCAGGCGGCCCACGCCAGCTGCCCGTCGGGGACGCCGTCCCCGGCCGCCGTCACCTCGGCGAGCACCTCGGCCCAACGTCCGGGGCACTCGGTGAGCACGGACAGGGCCGCGCGCACGTCGGCGCTGCGCTTGGTGTCATGGGTGGACACGACCGTCCCGGTGAGCGGCCAGTCGCGCTGCACGCGCGCGCAGTAGGCGTGGAAGTCGTCCGGCGACACGCCCGGGCTGCCCGGCGCCCCGCCCACCTCCGTCGCCGACAGCAGCGGCACGTAGCGGTAGAACGCCGTGTCCTCCACCGACTTGGCACGCAGCGCCGACGCGGTCTGCGCGAACCGGGTCCGCAGCTCCACCCGGTCCGCGTGGTCCGGCGCCGAGGCGTCACCGGCCGGCTCGACGAGCAGCCGTCGTACGACGTCGACGGCCTCCGCCTCCTCGGGCACCACGAACGCCAGCCGGGCCTCCTCGGCGGCCTCCCCGGTGACGACGGCGGAGACGTCCTGCGAGGCGTACGGCCGGTACACCCGCAGCCGTACCAGCAGCTCCTCCAGGGCGGTGCGCAGCGCCCAGGGCGCCCGGTCGCGCAGCGCGAGGTCGGGCGAGGCGGCGCACAGCCGGGCGGCCACCCGGGTGAGCCGGTCGGTCTCGGTGGCCAGCTCGTGCGTGAGCACCTTGTAGGCGGCGCGCCGCACCGTGGCCTCCCAGTTGCCGCCCCGGTCCGTCTGCGGGGCCGCGAACCTGCGGTACTGGCCGAGCAGTTCGTACGCCCCGGTGGCGTCCGTGAAAAGCCCGTCGACGTGGCGCAGGGCGTCGTAGCCGGTGGTGCCGGCGACGGGCCAGGAGGCGGGCAGGTGCTCGCCGTCGGCGAGGATCTTCTCCACGACCGTCCAGCGCCCGCCCGTGGCCTCGTGCAGCCGCGCGAGGTAGGTGTCGGGGTCGGCGAGCCCGTCCGGGTGGTCGATCCGCAGGCCGTCGGCCACGCCCTCGTCCAGCAGCCGCAGGACCGTGGCGTGCGTGGCGTCGAACACCTCGGGGTCCTCCACGCGCACCCCGATCAGCTCGGAGATGCTGAAGAAGCGCCGGTAGTTCAGCTCGGTGCGGGCCAGCCGCCACCACACGGGCCGGTACCACTGGGCGTCCAGCAGCCGGGGCAGCGGCAGGTCCTCGGTGCCCTCGCGGAGGGGGAAGGCGTGGCCGAAGTAGCGCAGCACCCCGCCGTCGACGGTCAGGTGCTCCAGCTGGGTGCCGACCGGACCGCCGAGGACCGGCAGCAGCATCCGGCCGTCCTGCGCGTCCCAGTCGATGTCGAACCAGCGCGCGTACGGCGAGGCGGGGCCCTCGCGCAGCACCTCCCACAGGGCGTGGTTGTGCCGGGGCGCCATGGCCATGTGGTTCGGCACGATGTCCAGAACCAGGCCGAGGCCGTGCTCCCGCGCCGTGCGGGACAGCGCGCGCAGTCCCTCCTCACCGCCCAGTTCGGCCCGCACGCGCGCGGGGTCGACGACGTCGTAGCCGTGGGTCGAGCCCGGCACCGCCTCCAGGACGGGGGAGAGGTGCAGGTGGGAGACGCCGAGCGAGGCCAGGTACGGTACGGCGGCCGCGGCGGCGGCGAACGGGAAGGCGGGCTGGAGCTGCAGCCGGTAGGTGGCCGTCGGCACTCCCGGTCCGGGTCGCTCAGAGGTCATGGAACCCTACGTACCCCGCTCGCCGCCTTTCGTGTCATCCATTCCGGTGAAGCCGGCGGCCGGGAGGCGCCCCCCGGCCGCAAGCCGTCGCCTCGTCCGCCGGCCGGCCGCAGGGCGTGACGCCGACCGCCGGCCACAGGACCTCCCGCCGGCCCCCGCCCGCCGGCCGTCACGCCGGCCGCTGCAGCACCGTCAGGCTGCGGTCCACCAGCGTCAGCCGTTCGCCGGCCGCGACCTTCGGGCCCGCGCCCGGCGGCACGCCCTCCGGCCGGGCGGTGTTGACGACCACCTGCCACTGCCGGCCGTGGTCGGCCGGCACCACGAAGTCCAGCTCCTGCGGGGAGGCGTTGAACATCAGCAGGAAGGAGTCGTCGGCGATCCGCTCCCCGCGCGGGCCGGGTTCGGAGATCGCGTTGCCGTTGAGGAACACCGCCAGCGCCGAGGCGGGAGCGGACTCCCAGTCCCGCTGGGTCATCTCCTCGCCCTCGGGAGTGAACCAGGCGATGTCGGACAGCTCGTCATGGGTGCCCTCCACCGGCCGGCCGTGGAAGAAGCGGCGCCGCCTGAGCACCGGGTGGTCCCGGCGCAGCCACACCATCGCCCGGACGAACTCCAGCAGCTCGGTGTCCTCCTCGGGCCACTGGAGCCAGGACAGCTCGTTGTCCTGGCAGTAGGCGTTGTTGTTGCCCCGCTGGGTGCGGGCGAACTCGTCGCCGTGGCTGATCATCGGCACGCCCTGGGACAGCATCAGGGTGGCGAGGAAGTTCCGCGTCTGCCGGGCGCGCAGCCGCAGTACGGCCGGGTCGTCGCTGTCGCCCTCCGCCCCGCAGTTCCAGGACCGGTTGTGGCCCTCGCCGTCCCGGTTGTCCTCGCCGTTGGCGCGGTTGTGCTTGTGGTTGTAGGACACCAGGTCGTGCAGGGTGAACCCGTCGTGGCAGGTCACGAAGTTGATGGAGGCCAGCGGACGGCGCCCGTCGTCCTGGTACAGGTCGGAGGAGCCGGTCAGCCGGGAGGCGAACTCGGCGAGCGTACGCGGCTCGCCCCGCCACAGGTCCCGCACCGTGTCGCGGTACATGCCGTTCCACTCGGTCCACAGCGGCGGGAAGTTGCCCACCTGGTAGCCGCCCTCGCCCACGTCCCACGGCTCGGCGATCAGCTTCACCTGGGAGACCACCGGGTCCTGCTGCACCAGGTCGAAGAACGACGAAAGCCGGTCCACCTCGTGGAACTGCCGGGCCAGCGTGGCCGCGAGGTCGAAGCGGAAGCCGTCCACGTGCATCTCGGTGACCCAGTACCGCAGCGAGTCCATGATCATTTGCAGGACGTGCGGGGACCGCATGAGCAGCGAGTTCCCGGTGCCCGTGGTGTCCATGTAGTAGCGCGGGTCGTGGGTGAGGCGGTAGTACGACGGGTTGTCCAGGCCCTTGAACGACAGGGTCGGGCCCAGGTGGTTGCCCTCGGCCGTGTGGTTGTAGACCACGTCGAGGATGACCTCGATCCCGGCCTCGTGCAGCGCCCGGACCGCCGACTTGAACTCCAGGACCTGCTGGCCGCGGTCGCCCCAGGAGGCGTACGCGTTGTGCGGGGCGAAGAAGCCGATGGTGTTGTAGCCCCAGTAGTTGTTCAGGCCCATGTCGACCAGCCGGTGGTCGTTCACGAACTGGTGTACGGGCATCAGCTCCAGCGCCGTCACACCGAGCTTGGTCAAGTGTTCGATGATCACCGGATGGGCGAGGCCCGCGTAGGTGCCGCGCAGCTCCTCCGGCAGCCCCGGGTGACGCATGGTCAGGCCCTTGACGTGGGCCTCGTAGATCACCGTGTGGTGGTACTCGGTGCGCGGCGGCCGGTCGTCGCCCCAGTCGAAGTACGGATTGATCACCACCGAGGTCATGGTGTGCGGCGCCGAGTCCAGGTCGTTGCGCTCCTCGGGGGCGCCGAAGTGGTAGCCGTACACCTCCTCGCCCCACCGCACGGACCCGCTGACCGCCTTCGCGTACGGGTCGAGCAGCAGCTTCGCCGAGTTGCAGCGCAGCCCGCGCGCGGGCTCGTACGGGCCGTGCGCCCGGAACCCGTACCGCTGCCCCGGCATCACGCCCGGCAGGTACGCGTGCCGCACGAACGCGTCGCTCTCGCGCAGTTCCACCGCCGTCTCCGAGCCGTCGTCGTGCAGCAGACACAGCTCTACTCGGTGCGCGGCCTCCGTGAAGACCGCGAAGTTGGTCCCGGCGCCGTCATAGGTGGCGCCGAGCGGATACGCCTCTCCAGGCCAGACCTGCATGGACACGACTCTCCCAGGTGTGCCGCCCGCGGGGGCGGTGTTGGCCGCGAGTCTCCTTCGAAAGTGACGGAACCTGACGGAACCTCCCCTGACTTACCGCCCTCTTACCGGCCGACCAGCGCGCGCGGCGGGCCGGGTACCCGCAGCGCGCCGAACCAGTGGGGCGAACACGGACTCCCGTGACACCGCGGGGGGCAGGGGGAAGAAGTGCGCGAGACAGTGCGCCGTCACCTGGGGAAGGTGATGGCCGCCGCGGCCCTGGCGGTGACGGGGACGGCGGTGATGGCGGCCGTCACCCTGCCTGGCACGGCGGGGGCGGACGACACGGCGGGCACCGCCGGCTCCGGGCCCGCCGCCCGGCAGCCGGGACCGGGCGCGGACGGGGTACGGCCGGGTGTCGTGGAGCGGGCGCCGGCCGAGGGGAAGAACGGCACCGGGCGCGATCCGCTGACCGACGACGAGATCCGGCGCGTCGAGCGGATCGCGCTGAACGGGCACACGCCGGCCGGCGGCGAGAACGTCGCCGGGGGCCGCGGCCCGCAGCGGCTCACCGTCGACCTCGCCGACCCGGACGCCGGCGAGCTGGACGATCCGGACGCGCCACGCCGGGCGGACGCGACCTTCTACGACTACCGGAGCGACACCCTCGTCACCGAGACGATCGACCTGGCGACCGGCAAGGTCGTCCGGACGGGAACCCAGCACGGCGTGCAGCCGCCGATGAGCCGCGCGGAGAACGCCGAGGCGGCCCGGCTGCTGATCGCCGACCCGCTGGGCGCCGGCCTGAAGGCCGACTACCGGGACGCCACCGGCCGTGAACTCACCACCCCCGGCCAGCTCCTGCTCAACGGCGCGGTCTACCGGGCAAGTCCCGGAGCCCGGCCCGCCGCGCTAGACAAGTGCGGCGAGCACCGCTGCGTACGGCTGTTCCCGAAGGTCGTCAACGGCCCGTGGATCGACGCCCGGTCGCTGATCGTCGACCTCAGCGCCCGCAAGGTCGTCGCACTCGGCCGGCACTGAGCCGCAGCCCGTATCCGGCACCCGCACTCCATCCCGTTTTCCACCCCCCCTTCGTGAGGGAGCGACTTCGTCATGCGCACAACCACCATGGGCCGGGCACGCACGCGTGCGGCCGTCGGCCTCGGCGTGGCCGCACTGACCGCCGGCGCCACCGTCCAAGCGGGCCCCGCCGCGGCCCGGCCCCAGGCCGCCCCCGCGGCGGCGGCCGCCCCGTGCAGCACCGCCTACAAGATCGAGCAGAAACTCTCGAGCGGCACCACCTGGCGGATGTGCTGGCGCTACGACAGCGGGGCCGGACTCGTCCTGGACGACGTGTCCTACCAGCCCAAGGGCGAGAGCAAGCCGATCAAGGTGCTGAACAGCGCCCGGCTCGCCCAGATCGACGTCCCCTACGACGACGGCAGCGTCGAGTACGACGACCTCACCGGCTTCGGCTTCGCCCAGGGCCTGGTCAACCTCGCGCCCGGCGAATGCCCCGGCGGAACGATCAGGACCATCAAGGTCCCCGACGCCTGGGACCCGCGCCACCCGAACGTCAAGGGCCTGTGCACCACCACCCGTTCACGCGGCCACGCCTACCGCATGCAGGGCGACAGCGCGAACAAGATCTTCCAGGCGCAGGGCAAGGACCTCCTCGTCTACACCGTCAACCAGGTCGGCTGGTACGAGTACATGACCGAATGGCGCTTCCAGGACGACGGCACGATCAACATGAACGTCGGCGCCACCGGCAGCCTCTCCTACGGCGACTACGACGCCGGCGACGGCCGCGGCTGGCCCATCGGCAAGGGCGCCAAGGCCTACGCCACCAGCCACAGCCACAACGTGTTCTGGCGACTGGACTTCGGCCTCGACGGCTCCTCGAAGACGAGGATCGAGCAGTACGACTCGGCCGTCACCCCGCCCGCGCGCGGACAGGCGGCGCCCACCGCCCGGACCACCCGCACCAAGGTCACCAAGGAACTCGCCGGCGACTACAAGGCGTACCGCTGGTGGCGCGTCGTCAGCGCGACCGGCAAGAACAAGGACGGCCACGCCCGCTCGTACGAGATCGTCCCCGGACCCACCACCAAGTACCCGGGCCGCGGCTTCACCAGGCACGATCTCTACTTCACCGAGTACAACACATGCGAACGGTTCGCCAGCAACAATCCGGGCAACTGCCCCGCCGGCGCGGGCAAGTCCGTCGACACATGGGTCAACGGGCAGACCCTGGCTCACCCGGTGGTCTGGATGAACGTCGGCTTCCACCACATCGCCCGGGACGAGGACCAGCAGCCCATGCCGATCCACTGGCAGGGCTTCGCCGTCGCACCCCGCGACGTCACGGCTATGAATCCGCTCACTCCCGACGCCCTGGCGTGGCAGAACGGCCATTGGCAGCCGCGTAGTTGAGCGAAAGAGCCGGGAAACCGACCTGTCCATCCGGCTGCACCGCCGACCCCTCCCGGAGTACCCTTCCTTGATCGTTGAGACGGGGAAGGCCCGGGGGGCGGAAGGCGGTGCACGGGTGGGCTCGGGAGGGCTGGAGCTGCCGCCTGGTGACGAGGGTCACGAGGGGAACTCCACAGACGTCCCGCCCGGCGCGGTGTCCCTGGCCCGTCCGATGGACGCCGGGTCCATCGGGCCGGAACTGGACTGGGACGCCGACGCGTGGCTGGAGGTGCGCACCCGCGCACAGCGGGCGGGCCGGGCCTACATCTGGCTGAACCTCGTCGAACAGCGGCTGCGCGCGGTCGTCGCCGCCGTGCTGCGCCCCGTCTACGAGCCCGTGCACGGCGCCGACTGGGTGGTCGCCGCGGCCGGCCCCGCCGGGCAGGAGTGGGTGCAGCGGGCGGTCGCCGTCCGGGAGGTCAGCCGCCGCAAGGGCTATCTGCTCGACCCCGCCGACGACAACGTGCTCAGCTTCCTGACGCTGCCGCAGCTGCGCGAGCTGATGGTGCAGCACTGGCCCTGCTTCGAGCCGTACTTCGACGACCGCCGGGACGTCGAACTCGCCCTGGACGAGCTGGAGGTGACCCGCAACGTCGTCTCCCGCAACCGGGCCCTGTCCGAGGCGGTGCTGCACCAGGCCGAGCGGGCCTCCGCCCGGCTGCTGGAGACGCTCGGCACGGGCGGGGACGTGCCCTCCGCGCGCCGGCTGCCCGTCGACGCCGTCGAGGACCTGGTCGGCGAGCGGTACGCGGACGTGGTCGCCGTCCACCCCGACCGGGTGCGGCTGATGCGCCAGTTCCCGGCCGAGGACATCTTCGGCGGCGCCCGCCGGCTGGACGCCATCGGCATCGGCCTCAACCTGCTCGTGCAGAACTTCTCGGGCCGCCGCCTGGTCCGCCTCGCCGAGTCCGGCTGCCGGGTGCGGCTGCTCTTCCTCAACCCGGCCTCCAGCGCCGTCAAGCGCCGCGAGCGCGAACTCGGGATGAAGCGGGGCGAACTGAGCAGGTCGGTCGAGATGAACATCCTGCACATGCGCCGGGTCCGGTCCCGGCTGCGCGACCCGGGCGCCTTCGAGATCCAGGTCTACGACGAGACGCCGCGCTTCAGCGCCTACCTGGTGGACGGCGACGGCGCGGACGGCATAGCGGTGGTCCAGTCCTACCTGCGCGGCGCCCGCGGCATGGAGTCGCCCGTGCTGGTGCTGCGCGGCGGCAGCCGGGTGGTCAAGTCGGACGAGGTGGGCGAAGCCGGCCTCTTCCCCACATACCGCGAGGAATTCGAGCTGGCCTGGGCGGATTCGCGCCCGGTGTCCTGACCCGTCCCACCCGGTCGGCGGCACGCGGTCCTCGCGTTGTCAGTGCCTCGTGCGAAGGTGAGGAGCACTGGGGGAAGCACCACCGAGAAGGGGGGACAGCCATGGGCTGGCACCGGGAACTGCTGATCGGCTTCGACCTGGAGACGACGGGGACGGACCCGCACGAGTCCCGCATCGTCACCGGCGCGGTCATCGAGGTCAGGGCCGGGGAGCCGCTGGGCCGCCGCGAATGGCTGGCGGACCCGGGCGTCCCGATCCCGGCCGACGCGGTCGCGGTGCACGGCATCAGCAGCGAGCGGGCGGCAGCCGAGGGCAGACCGGCCGACCAGGTCGCGGACGCCATCGCCGAGGCGCTGACCGGCTACTGGAAGACGGGCGTCCCGGTCGTCGCCTACAACGCGGTCTTCGACCTCACCCTGCTCTCGGCCGAGCTGCGCCGGCACGGCCTGCCGTCCCTCGCGGACCGGCTGGGCGGCGCCCTGCCCGCCCCCGTCATCGACCCCTACACCATCGACCGCTCGGTCGACCGCTACCGGCGCGGCAAGCGGAACCTGGAAGCGGTCTGCGGCGAGTACGGCGTGGTCCTCGACGCGGCACACAACGCGATGTCCGACGCCCTGGCCGCGGCCCGCCTCGCCTCGGCGATAGCCGTCCGCCACCCCAAGATCGCCGCCCTGGGTCCGGCGGAGCTGCACCGCCACCAGATCGAGTGGTACGCGGCGTGGGCGGCGGACTTCGAGGCGTTCCTGCGCCGCAAGGGCAACGCGGACGCGGTGGTCGAGGGGCTGTGGCCGCTGCGCGAGCCGGCTGAGGCGCGACCGGTGTAGCCGGGCGTCCCGTGTGCGGGCGAGTCCTCGGACATGCCCTCAGAACGGATACCAGCGCACCGTCTCGTCCCCGGACCGCAGGGAGTCGACCCGGCGGCGGAACTCGGTGAGGGCGGCGGGGTTCGCCGGGGCGTGCTGGGCGACCCAGGCGCAGCTCGCCGTCTCGCGGGCGCCCCGCAGGACGGCGCAGCCCTCCCAGTCGCGCACGTCCCAGCCGTAGGCCCCGGTGAAGGCGTCGTAGGCGTCGGCGGGCAGGCCGTAGCGGTCCCGGGAGAGGGCCATCACGACCAGGTCGTGTTCGCGCAGGTCCGCGGAGAAGGTCTCCAGGTCGACGAGGACGGGGCCGTCCGGGCCGACATGGACGTTGCGGGGCAGGGCGTCGCCGTGGATCGGGCCCGGCGTCAGACGGGGTGTCAGCGCCGCCGCCGCGGCCGCGAAACCGTCCCGGCGTGCCCGGAGGCAGGCCGCGTCCTCGGCGTCGATGGCGTCGCCGGCCAGCCGCAGCCAGCGTTCCACGCCGCCCAGCAGGTCCCGGGGCGGCAGGGTGAAGGGGGGCGCGGGGAGTGCGTGGACCACGCGGAGCAGTTCGGCGAGGTCGCGTGGCCCGGCGGGGCGTACGGGGTCGGGCAGCCGGTGCCACACCGTCACCGGGTGACCGGCCACCAGCAGCGGCTCCGGCCCGGCCGCCCGCACCGCCGGGACGCCGGCCCCGGCGAGCCAGCCGGCGATGTCCAGCTCGCGCCGGGCGCGGTCCAGCAGCTCGGCGTCGCGGCCCACCTTGACCACCAGGTCGCCGGCCGCGAACACCGCGTTCTCGCCCAGGGCGAGGAGGCGTGCGCCGCCGGCCGGCCCGGGCAGCACCTTCGCCGCGGCCAGTACGTCCCGCGCCCGTGCCTCGTCCATCCCGCGCCTCCGCCTCCTGTCCCGTCCCATACCTGTTCGGTCCGTTCCTGACCGGTCCGTTTCTGTCCCGGGCGTTCCTGTCGGGGCCGTTCCCTGGCCGGTCCGTGCGGCCAGTCTCCCATTCGCACAGGTGGGGCCGTGTGCGCGGTCCCTTGACGGGGTACGGCGCCTTCACGACCATGACCATGCCAATCGAGTCGGCAAAGGGGCTGATTCCATGACATCAGTGGCCGAGGCGAGACGGCCGGCCGGCCGTCCCGCCACCGACCGCGCCGCCTGGTTCCTGGTCCTGCCCGCGCTGATCCCGATCCTCCTGCTCAGCGTGGGCCCCCTGCTGTACGGGCTGCTGCTGGCGTTCACCGACGCACAGTCCGGCCGGACCGCGGCCACCCGCTGGATCGGTGGCCTCAACTTCCAGGACCTGCTGCACGACACGCTCTTCTGGGAGTCGTTCCGCATCGGCCTGGTGTGGGCGGTTGGCGTGACCCTGCCCCAGTTCCTGCTGGCGCTCGGCCTCGCCCTGCTGCTCGACCAGGACCTCCGGCTCCGCTGGGCCGCCCGTGCCCTCGCGATCGTCCCCTGGGCCATGCCCGAGGTCGTCGTCGGCATCATGTGGCGCGTCGTCTACAACCCAGACGCCGGCGTCCTCAACGAGACCCTGCGCCATCTGGGCCTCGGCGGCGGGCGGGACTGGCTGAGCGGCCTGGGCACCGCGCTGCCCGCCGTCATCGTCGTCGGCGTCTGGGCCGGCCTGCCGCAGACCACGGTCGCCCTCCTCGCCGGCCTGCAGAACACCCCGCGCGAACTGCACGAGGCCGCCGCGGTGGACGGTGCCGGCGCCTGGCGCCGCTTCCGCACGGTCACCTGGCCCGTGCTCAGACCGGTGGCCCTGGCCATCACCGCGCTCAACCTGATCTGGAACGTCAACTCCTTCGCCCTCGTGTACGTGCTCACGAACGGCGGACCCGGCGGAAAGACCCGGCTGCCCATGCTGTTCGCCTACGAAGAGGCCTTCCGTTACGGCCAGTTCGGCTACGCGGCGGCGATGGGGTGCGTGATGGTCGCGGTGATCGCGATCCTGCTCGCCGTCTTCCTGGCGGGCCGGCTGCGGGGAGGCGACGACACATGAGGAACCACCGCACGCCCAGGACCGCCACCACGCCCAGCCCGGCCGGTCGCACCGCCGCCCGGGCCGGGCAGTACGCGGCCCTCCTCGCCTACCTCGTCTTCCTGGCCTTCCCGTTCCTGTGGCTGCTGTCCACCGCGTTCAAGACGCCGCGCGAGCTGGGCAGTCTGCATCCGGCCTGGATCCCGCGCCACCCCACCCTGGGCAACTTCCGGCAGGCCTTCGACGAGCAGCCGCTGCTGCACGCCGCCCTCAACTCCCTGCTCGTCGCGCTCGGCGCCGCCGTCGTCGCCGTACTGCTCGCCACACCGATGGCGTACGTGATGGCACGCCACCGCGGCCCGCTCGCCCGCGCCGCCACCGGATGGGTCGTGATCAGCCAGGCGTTCCCCTTCGTCCTGGTGATCATCCCGCTGTTCCTGGTGCTGAAGAACCTGCGGCTGATCGACTCCCTGGCCGGACTCGTGCTGGTCTACGTGGTGTGGTCGCTGCCGTTCGCGCTGTGGATGCTCGTCGGCTACGTCCGCGCGGTGCCCGTGGAGCTGGAGGAGGCGGCGGCCGTCGACGGCGCCGGACGGCTCAGAACGCTGGTGTCGGTGACGGCGCCCCTGCTCGCGCCGGGCCTCGCCGCGACCGCGCTGTTCGCGTTCGTCACCGCGTGGAACGAGTTCTTCTTCGCCCTCGTGCTGCTGAAGACACCGGAGCACCAGACGCTGCCGGTCGTCCTCACCCACTTCATCGGCGCGGAGGGCGTCGCCGACCTCGGCCCGCTCGCCGCGGCCGCGTCCCTCGCCACCTTGCCTTCCCTCCTCGTCTTCGCGCTCATCCAGCGGCGGATCACCAGTGGACTGCTCACCGGGGCGGTGAAGAGCTGATGCGGACGAGGATCACCACGGTCGTGGCCGTACTCCTGCTGCTGCTCGCGGGCTGCTCCTCGGGCGGCCGCGCGCACGGCGGGACCGTCACCCTGCGCTTCCAGTCCCTGGCCTGGCAGCAGGAGTCCGTCGCCGCCAACAAGCAGCTGGTGAAGGAGTGGAACGCGACCCACCCGAATGTCAGGGTCGAGTACGTGCAGGGAAGCTGGGACAGCGTCCACGACCAGCTCCTCACCTCCTTCGAGGGCGGCGAGGCCCCCGACATCATTCACGACGCCTCCGACGACCTGGCCGACTTCGCCTACGGCGGCTACCTCGCCGACCTCACCCACCTGCTGCCGCCCGGCCTCAGAGCGCGGATACCGGGGCGCAGTTGGGACACGGCGACCTTCGAGGGCCGGATCTACGGCGTGCCGTTCCTCCAGGAACCCCGGGTGCTGATCGCCAACGCGACCTGGCTCCGCGCCGCGCACGTCCGCATCCCGACCCCGCAACACCCCTGGAGCTGGCCCGAGTTCCGCCGGATCACAAAGAAGCTCAGCGGCCACGGCAGGTACGGGGTGGCCTGGCCGCTGAAGGAACCCGTCTCGGCCACCCTCAACCTCGCCCTCTCCACGGGGGGCCGTCTCTTCCACCGGGGCGCCGACGGCAAGGTCAACGTCCGCTTCACGGCCGCAGACGCGGTCGTCCCCCGCACCGTCCACGACCAGGTGGCCCTCGACCACAGCACCCCCGCCGCCACCCTGGGCAGCGGCGGCTCGGACACCCTGCCCGGCTTCTTCGCCGGCAAGTACGCGATGGTCCCGCTCGGCTTCTCCTACCGCCAGCAGATCGTGCAGCAGGCCCCCAAGGGCTTCCGCTGGGAGGTGCTGCCCGCCCCCGCGGGCGCCGACGGTCTCACCCAGGGCGTCAGCCCGCAGACCCTGTCCATCGCCACCGACTGCCCCCACAAGAAGGAGGCCGCCGCCTTCCTCGACTTCCTGCTCCGCCCGAAGAACATGGTCCGCCTCGCCCTCGGCGACTGGATGCTCCCGACGGGCACCGACGCCCTGGCCGACCCCGCCCTGCACACCGGCGCGAACGGCTGGGCGACCGGAACCGCCCTGGCGGCCTCGCTGCGCCCGGCCCCCGCGCAGTCGGTGCGCGGCTACCCGGAATGGAAGGACAAGGTCGCCACCCCGGCCCTCCAGGAGTACTACAGCGGAGCGATCGGCCTCGCCGGTCTCCGCGACCGTCTGCAGAAGGACGGCAATCTGGTCCTCGCGCGCTACCAGCGCTGAACGGCGAAGGGCCTGTCGGTGTGCGGCACACCGACAGGCCCTCCGGGCGAGGTGGGGAGGCGTCAGACCGGGAGCCGCTCGCCCTCGTCGCGGACCGGGGCCGCCGGCGGCTCGGGGGCCTCGTCGTGGGTGAGGTCCGGGAGGCGGTGCAGCCACTTCGGCAGGTACCAGTTGCGCTCGCCGAGCAGCGCCATCACCGCCGGGAGCAGCACGCCCCGGATCACGGTCGCGTCGATCAGGACGGCGGCCGCCAGGCCCACGCCCATCTGCTTCATGGACTGCATCGACAGCGTGCCGAAGATCGCGAACACGGCGACCATGATGACCGCGGCGCTGGTGACCACCCCGGCCGTGGTGACCACGCCGTGCTGGATGGCGTCCGGCGTCGACCGGCCCCGGGCCCGGGCCTCACGGATCCGGGACACCACGAACACGTGGTAGTCCATCGACAGGCCGAACAGGATCACGAAGAGGAACAGTGGCAGCCAGGTCACGATCGCGCCGACGCCCTCCGCGCCCACCAGCGAGGCGCCCCAGCCGTGCTGGAACACGGCGACGAGGATGCCGTAGGCCGCCGCCACCGACAGCAGGTTCAGCACGATCGAGGTGATCGCGACGGTCAGCGAGCGGAACGACACCAGCATCAGCAGGAAGGCGAAGACGATCACGAACACGAAGACCGGGACGACCGAGCCGAGCAGCTGGTCGTTGAAGTCGTGGTTGCCCGCGACCTGGCCGGTGATCGGAGCCTGGACGCCGTCGACCTTGCCGAGCGTGTCCGGCCGTACGTCGTCGCGCAGCGTGTCCAGGCTCTTGACCGCCTTGTCCATGTCCGAGCCGCCGACCAGCGGCACCGACACCACGGCGACATTCTGCGCGTCGTGCAGCTTGATGGTGACCGGGCCGCGCGAGGCACCGGAGGAGATCGCCCGCTTCTTGAAGTCGGCCAGCGCCTGCCGCACTTCCGGCGCGTTGATGTCCTTGGCCTTGACGACGACCTGCGCGGGCTCGGACCCGCCGGGGAAGGCCGCGTTGAGCCGGTCGTAGGTCTGCACGATCGGCAGCGAGTCGCCGAACTCCTGGTCCAGCGTGAGCTGCTGGGTCTTCATGCCCAGCGCGGGCGCGGCGACCGCGAGCAGCGCGCCGACCGCGACCAGCACGGACACCAGCGGCTTGGCCAGCACGCCCCGCAGCACGGCCGTCCAGAACCTGCTCTCCCGGCTTCCGCCGGAGCGGCGGCGCCCACGGCCCAGGAACGGCAGCCGGCCCTTCTCCACCCGCTCGCCCAGCAGCGACAGCAGCGCGGGCAGCACGGTGACCGAACCGACCATGGCGACCGCGACCACCATCAGGGAGGCCAGTCCCATCGCCTCGAACTCGGCGAGCCCGGTGAACAGCATGCCCGCCATCGCCACGCACACCGTGACACCGGAGACGATGACCGCCCGGCCACTGGTGGCGGCGGCGATGCGCAGCGCCGTGCCCGCGTCCCGTCCGGCGGCCCGCTCCTCGCGCTCCCGGCGCAGGTAGAACAGGCAGTAGTCGACGCCGACGGCCATGCCGACCAGCAGCATCACGGAGTTGGCGGTGTCGCTCATCGGCTGTACGTGGCTGACCAGGCCCATCAGGCCCATCGTCGCCATGATCGCGGTGATCGCGAGGCCCACCGGGAGCAGGGCGGCCACCAGCGCGCCGAACGCGACCAGCAGGATGCCGAAGGCCACCGGCACCGCCGAGTACTCGGCCTGCTGGAAGTCGTTGCCGAAGGCGTCCTGGTACTGCTTGTTCATGCTGGCACCGCCGATCTCCGCGATCCGCAGCCCGGCGTGGTCCTTCTGCACCCCCGCGACCGCGTCCAGCACCGGCTGGACCCGGTCGGCGGCCGTGTCGGCGTCGCCCCGCATGTCGAACTGGACCAGCGCGGTGCGCCCGTCACGGGAGATCGTGTGGGTGTCGTACGGCGAGGTCACCCCGGTGACCTCGCCGGTGCCCTCGACGGCCTTGACGACATCGGCGACCGCGGCGCGGAAGCCGGCGTCCGTCGCCTTCCCGGAGCCGTCCCTGGACTGGATGAGCACGGTCTCCCCAGCCGGCTCCTTGATCCCGGCGTCGTCGATGATCTGGGCGGCGGTGTGCGTCTCGCCCTTCAGCTGGTTGTTCTCGTCCACGTCGACCCGGCCCGCGGCCGAGCCGAGCCCCATCGCCAGGACGACGAACAGCACCCATATGCCGACGGCCGCCCAGCGGTGCCGGGCGCTCCAGCCGCCGGCGCGGGCGGCCAGTCCCCGCACCCGCACGTCCTCGTTCCCCATGACGGGCCTGCCCCCTCGTGTGCGGTGACGGCCCCCTGCCGCCACGTCTTCGCTTGCTCCTCCACGACGCTACGGTCACGATCCGGACGTCTCGTCCTGCTGTTCGACGAAGTGGGGTGCCGCCGCCTCACCGCAGAGGATGATGGGGGTCCCTTACATCTATCGCCGGTTCTCGGGGCCGCGTCTCGGGGTGTCCGTTCCGCCGACAGAGATCCACTTTGTGATTGTGAAACCTTGTTGAACAAGTCACAGCTGCGTGTAGGAGTTGATCCGCGCCCTGTGCATCCGCCAGAGTTTCGCGGAGTCCCGCACGCCGGGGACCCGGCCGTCGTGCCCACCCCCACGGGGCACGACGGCCGCTCTATGGTGTGCGGATGACGACCTATGCGGCGCTGCTGCGCGGAATCAACGTGGGCGGCAGCAGAAAGCTCCCGATGGCCGACCTGCGCGAGCTGATGACCGGCCTCGGCCACACCGGCGTACGCACCCACCTGCAGAGCGGCCAGGCCGTCTTCACCCCGGGCACGTCGGACCACGGCGACGAGGAGTCCCTGGCCGCCCGGCTGGCCAAGGCGATCGAGGAGCGGTTCGGCTTCACCGTCGACGTCATCGTGCGCGACCACGCCTATCTGCGGGCGGTGGCCGAGGCCTGCCCCTTCCCGGCCGCCGACCTCCAGCCCAAGCAGCTGCACGTCACCTACTTCTCGGCCCCCGTCGGCCCCGAGCACTTCGCCGGGATCGACCAGGCCGCGCACCTGCCCGAGGAGTTCCGCCTCGGCGACCGCTGCCTCTACCTCTACGCCCCCGACGGTCTCGGCCGCTCCAAGCTCGCCGAACTCCTCTCCCGGCGGCCTCCCGCCAAGGGCGTCGTCGCCACCTCCCGCAACTGGAACACGGTCCTCAAACTGATCGAACTGACCGCTCCGCCGGCGTGACGGCCCGCCGGCCGCCGCGACCGGCCCGCGCGGCGGAACTCCCTGCCGCCCGTGCGCGTTTCCTGGATCATGGGGGGCCGCGCATCCGCGCGCCGGGACACAGGGGAGTGACACACGGTGGACGACATCACGGGGGACATGGCGCGGCTGGCGGAGCGGTTCGAGGCGGACCGGGCCCACCTCGCGGCCGTGGCGTACCGGCTGCTCGGCTCGGCGGCCGAGGCCGACGACGCGCTGCAGGACGCCTGGCTGCGCGCCCAGCAGGCCGAGACCGAGGGCATCGAGAACCTCACCGGCTGGCTGACCACCATCGTCACCCGCGTCTGCCTCAACCACCTGCGCGCCCGCCGCAGCAGGCGCGAGGAGTTCGTCGACGCCTACGAGCCCCAGGCCGCGGCGGCGACCGCGCCCGCCCCGGCCGCCGAGGCGGGCGACCCGGCCCGGGAGTCACTGCTGGCCGACGAGGTCGGCGTCGCCCTGCTGGTCGTCCTCGACACGCTCGGCCCCGCCGAGCGGGTCGCCTTCGTGCTGCACGACATGTTCGCCGTGCCCTTCGACGAGATCGCGTCCGTGATCGAGAGGACCCCGGACGCCACCCGGCAACTGGCCAGCCGCGCCCGCCGCCGTGTCCGGGGCCGCACCCCCGCGCCCGGAGCGGACACGAGGCGCCGCCGGGCGGCCGTCGAGGCGTACCTGGCCGCCGCCCGCGGCGGTGACTTCGCCGCGCTGGTCGCCCTGCTCGACCCGGACGTGGTGCTGCGCGCCGACGCGTTCGCCGCCCCCACGGGCGAACCGGTCACGGTCCGGGGCGCCGAATCGGTCGCCCGGGGCGCCACGCGCGCCGCGATCCGCGCCGGACACACCGGCCTCGCCCTGCTGGACGGCGACTTCGGCCTGGTCATGGCCCCGCACGGCAGGCCGCGCCTGGCCCTCTCCTTCACGTTCTCCGCGGACGGCACGCGGATCACCGGCATCGACATCGTCGCGGAGCCGGAGCGGCTGCGGAAGATGGGGATCGAGGTCGCCGGCACCGGGGACTGACGGAATTGGCCCAGCCGCAAGGGAGAGAATTGGGCCGGGACTCCGGTCCACTGGTCGCCTAACGTCCGTGTCATGACGCACGCGAACACCATCAGCGCCAACGACACCACCGCGGAGCCGACCCGGGTGGACTTCTACTTCGACCCCGCCTGCCCCTTCGCCTGGATCACCTCCCGCTGGATGCTGGAGGTCGAACGGCAGCGCCCGCTCGACCTCCGCTTCCACGTCATGAGCCTGTACCTGCACAACACGGGCAACGAACTGCCCGACTGGTACCGGGACCTGGTGGACCGCTCGATCGGCCCGGTGCGGGTCGCCGCGGCCGCCGCGGAACGCCATGGCGCACCGGTCCTGCGCGAGCTGTACAGCGCGTTCGGCACCCGGATCCACGAACAGGGCGTCAAGGACTTCGATGAGGTCGTCACCGGCTCCCTGGCCGAGCTGGGACTCCCCGCGGACCTGGCCGGTGCCGCCCACGACCCGGCGTACGACGAGGCCGTGCGCCGCGGCCACGACGCGGGCGCCGAGCCGGAGACGGGCCACTACGTCGGCACACCCACGATCCACGTCGACGGCACGGTGTGGTTCGGCCCCGTCCTGCGGGCCATTCCGCGCGGCGCGGAGGCGGCCGAACTCTTCGACAGCTTCCGGGTGTTGGCCCGCCATCCCGACGTCTTCGAACTCAAGCGCACCCGCACCGGTGCCCTCCGCTTCGACTGACCCGCCGTACATGGCCGATTACCGCCCTTCCGGCGCGATGACCGGTCCCCACGTGTGACGCGCGGGCCGCGGCAGACGCAGAACGAAGAGCCGCCCGCGGTCCGACGTCACAGGGGAGCGCCGGACCGCGGGCGCAGGCGTCCCGGCCAACCGCCCGACGCGCCGGCGGCGTCGGCCCCGGGCCGCCGTGCCGCACGGACGAGGCGGCTCCGCACCGGGGCACGGGTCGTCCCCAACCGCACGGTCAATGCGGTCCGTTCACTCGTACGGGTGGCGATTTTCGGCCCTCTCCGCGTGTTCCCGGGCGCGAGCGGACCGTAAGACGGGAAACCTCCCCGGGCGCTCCCGCCGGACCCGTACGATCGGCACCGCCCGCGGCTCCAGCACCTCGCCCGTCCAGACGGCCCCACCGGCCCAGGAGTGAGAACAGGACATGAGCACCTACAACTTCCACGGGAACCCCACCAACGGCCACCACCCGGACCCGGACGCGCTGCTCCAGCTCACCGGAGGCCTCCTCCAGTCGCTGCGCGCCGAGTACCCGGGGCTCGTCCGCTACGGCGAGATCATCCAGGGCGAGGCTGAACTCTCCGCGGAGGACGGCGGTCCGCCCAACCGCGGCAAGATCCGCACCGCCCTGGAGGCCGTCACGATCGGCGCGGCCGCCGGCACCGGCAGCCTCGCCTACACCCGCGAACTGGTCCAGATGCTGGCCCTGTGACCCGCCCGGGCGCCTGAAGCTCAGGCGCCGAGCGCGGTCAGCGCCGGCCGGTTCGCCTCGGCGTAGCGGCGCAGCAGCAGCCGCGCCACCTCGGGTGCCGGGCCGAGCACGTCCGCCAGGACGTCCGCCCCGGCCGCGCCCCGCGCGATCCGGTCCGGCAGGAAGCCGGGTGCGAGCACGTACGGCGCGACCGCGACGCGCTCGCAGCCCAGCGCCCGCAGTTCCCGCACCGCGTCCTCGGTGCGGGGCAGAGATGCGGAGGCGAACGCGGGTCGCACGGCACACCAACCGGTGCGCCACCACTCCCGCGCGATGTCGGCGATCACCGCGCCCGCCTCCGGGTCCGTCGACCCCGCCGAGGCCAGCACGACCCCGGTCGAGGACTTGTCGGCGGGCGTCAGCCCCGCCTCGTACAGCCGCCGTTCCAGCGCCGACAGCAGCAGCGGGGACGGGCCGAGCACCTCGGCCTGCCGGATCCGCAGCCGCGCCGGAGCCGCCCGCAGCACGGCCGGGATGTCCGCCTTGGCGTGGAACGCCCGCGTCAGCAGCAACGGCAGCGCGACCACGTCCCGCACACCGTCCGCCGCGAGCGACTCCAGCACGGCCGGCACGGACGGCACGTTGAAGTCCAGGAACCCGGTCTCCACCCGCAGGCCCGGCCGCAGCGACCGTACCCGCTCCACCAGGGCGTGCACCGTCGCGGCGTGCCGCGGATCGCGGCTGCCGTGGGCGACGACGACGAGGACGGGGGCGGCCATGTCAGCCCCGCACCAGCAGACCGCGGCTGCGCAGTACCCACCGCTCCAGCGGGCTGAAGATCAGCAGGTCGATGGCGATACCGACGAACAGGATCAGCAGGATCGCCTCGAACACCATCGCCATGTCACTCGCGGTCCGCGCGTTCTCCAGCAGTTGGCCGAGGCCCACGCCCAGGTCGGGGAAGCTCGCGATGATCTCCGCGGCCATCAGCGACCGCCAGGAGAACGCCCAGCCCTGCTTCATGCCGGCCACGTAGCCGGGCAGCGCCGCCGGCAGCGTGATGTGCCAGGTGCCCTTCAGCCCGGTCGCGCCCATCGTGCGGCCCGCCCGCTGGAACAGCGGCGGCACCTGGTCCACGCCGGACACCAGGCCGTTGGCGATCGACGGCACCGCGCCCAGCAGGATCACCGCGTACATCATCGAGTTGTTCAGGCCCAGCCAGATCACGGCCGGCGGCACCCACGCCACCGACGGCAGCGACTGGAGACCGGACAGGATCGGCCCGATCGCCGCGCGCACGAACTTCACCCGGGCCACCACCAGACCCAGCGGCGTGCCGATCAGCAGGGCGAAGCAGAAGCCGAGGAGTCCGCGCGAGACGGATGTCCAGATGTAGCCGAGCAGGGTGCCCTGCAGCCAGTCCCGGCGCAGCGCGTGCCAGACCGCGCCCGGCGACGGCAGCTTCGTGGGGTCGCCGACCACGCCGAAGCTGATCAGGCCCTGCCACACCACCAGCACCACCACGATCGCGGTGAGGGGCGGCACGATCTTGTCGACGAACGTCTTCCGCCACGGGGTGCGGCCCGACTGCGTGGTCTCCAGCGCGTCGAGGCCCGCCTCCACGCTCCCGGAGTCCGGGGCGGTCGTCGTGTCAGTGCTGGCCATGGCGGCGGATCTCCCCACGCAGGACTTCGGTGATCTCGAGGGACAGTTCCGCCACGGGGGCGTCCTCGATGCGGCGCGGCTGCGGTATGTCCACCCGCCACTCGCGGGCCACCCGGCCCGGACGGGAGGACAGCAGCACGACCCGTTCGGCCAGCCGCACGGCCTCGCGCACGTTGTGCGTCACGAAGAGCACGGACAGGCCGGTCTCCGCCCAGATACGGGTCAGTTCGTCGTGCAGGACGTCCCGGGTGATGGCGTCGAGCGCCGCGAACGGCTCGTCCATCAGCAGCAGGCTGCTCTCCTGGGCCAGCGCCCGCGCCATCGCCACCCGCTGGCGCATGCCGCCGGACAGCTCGTGCACCCGCTTGCCGTGCGCGCCCTTCAGCCGCACGAGTTCGAGCAGCTCCTCGGCCTTGCCGCGCCGCTCGGCCTTCGGAACGCCCCGCAGCTTCAGGGCGAGTTCGATGTTCTTGCCGGCGGTCAGCCACGGGAACAGGGCGTGCTCCTGGAACATCAGCGCCGGCCGGCCGTCCGTCGTGATGGACCCGGCGCTGGGCCGGTCCAGGCCCGCCACCAGGTTCAGCAGCGTCGACTTGCCGCAGCCCGAGGCCCCCAGGAGGGTGACGAACTCACCCGGAGCGACATCGAGGCTGATGTCGTCCAGGACGAGCTGCTGCCCACCGGGTCCGGGATAGGACTTCGAGACATGCGCGAGGCGGGCGGCGCAGTCGACCGCCTCGTCGGCCTTGGCGAGAGTCGTGGCCATGGTCGTCACCTCCTGGGAACTGGTAGGGGCTTGGGATCAGTCGGAGCCGAGTCCGGCGGCGTCCACCGGCTTCGCTCCGTCGGCCTTGAGGACCTTGTTCAGCAGCGTCAGGTCGTAGATCCCGCTGAGGTCGGGCTCGTCGAGCAGACCGGACTTGACCGCGTGGTCCGCCTCGGTGCGCAGCGTGGCCGCCAGCGGGTCGTCGGTGACCCGGATGGACTTCCACGCCGGGGCGAGGATGTCCGCCGGGAGCGGCTTGCCGGAGTCGACCGCCAGCTGCTTGTTGGCCGCCGCCTTGGCTTGCTCCGGGTTGGCGTTGATCCACTTGTTGGCCTCGACGGAGGCCCGCAGTACCGCCTCGACGGCCTTGGGGTGCTCCGTGAGGAAGCCCTGCCGTACGACGATGTTCGTGATCACGAACTTCTTGTCCGGCCACAGCGACGCCTCGTCCAGCAGCACCTTGCCGCCCTCGGCGACCAGCCGGGACGCGGTCGGCTCCGGCACCCACGCCCCGTCGACCGACCCCGACTTGAACGCGTCCGGCGTCACCTTGTTGTCGCTGCGGACGACGGTGACGTCACCCTTGCCGGTCTGCGCGTCGACCTTCCAGCCCTGCTCCGCCGCCCAGTTGAGGAACGCGACGTCCTGGGTGTTGCCGAGCTGCGGGGTGGCGATCCGCTTGCCCCTGACGTCCTTCAGGGAGGAGATCTTCTTCGGGTTCACGACCAGCTTCACCCCGCCGGACGCCGAACCGCCGATGATCTTCAGGTCCTTGCCGCCGGACTTGGTGTAGCCGTTGATCGCCGGGGAGGGGCCGAGCCAGCCGATGTCGATGGAGCCGGAGTTGAGCGCCTCGATCTCGGAGGGCCCGGCGTTGAAAACGGCGTACTGGGCCTTGGTGGCGCCCAGTTCCTTCTGGAACAGGCCCTGTTCCCGGCCGACGAGCGCGGTCGCGTGCGTCAGGTTGCCGAAGTAGCCGATCCGGACGGAGTCGAGTCCGTCGGTCTTCTTCGCCCCTGCGGCGATCTTCGCGGTGTCGTCGGTCTTGGCCTGGGAGCCGTAGCCGCAGGCGGCGAGGGTGAGCAGGGGGAGCGCGGTCAGGGCCGCCAGGGTGCGGCGGAGGGCGGTCGAGGCAGGCACGGGAGGGATTCCTCTCGTCGGCCCGGCGGTCACGACCGTTTCAGGTCGTGGCCGGGAGGTCGGCAGGTCTGCGGCGGTGGGGGGTGAGGGCGCGCGAGCGGTGCGCGTACGTCACCGCGCACATCGCCCGGTGCCGCCCTGCCCGGCGCCTCCCTTGCCTCCCCCAGACTCCGTCCGGGGGGACCCCCAGCCGACCCCTCCGCCCTCCTTGGCGAACAGCGAGTAGAAGTCCGGGGAGTTCATGTCAGAAGTCCCAGCCGTCGTCGTCGGACTCGTCCTTGACCGGGTCCGGCGCGGCGAACGACTCGCCGACCATGCCCGCGGTGAGCGTGGTGCCGTCGGCGGGGTCGATCAGGATGAAGGAGCCGGTGCGGCGGGAGTCGGCGTAGGAGTCGACCGGCAGCGGCTCGGCGGTACGGATCTTCACCCGGCCGATGTCGTTGGCGACGAGCTGCCCCGGGTGCGGGTGCAGCGACAGGTCGTCCAGCGTGAGCCGCGACGGGATGTCCTTGACGACCGCCTTCACCGTGCGCGTGCCGTGCTTGAGCAGCACCCGGTGCCCGACGGTCAGCGGGGCGTCGGCCACGTGGCAGACGGTCGCCTCCACGTCCTGGGTGGTGGCCGGCGCGTCCTTCGTCGGCACGATCAGGTCGCCGCGCGAGACGTCGATGTCGTCCGCGAGCAGGACCGTCACCGACTGCGTCGTCCAGGCCACGTCGACCGGCTCGCCCAGCAGGTCGATGCCGGAGATCGTCGTGGTCCGCCCGGACGGCAGGACGGTCACCGCGTCGCCGACCCGGAAGGTGCCGGCCGCGATCTGGCCCGCGTAGCCCCGGTAGTCGGGGTGCTCGGCGGTGCGCGGCCGGATCACGTACTGCACGGGCAGCCGGGCGTGGCAGTGCGCCAGGTCGTGGCTGACCGGGACGGTTTCCAGGTGCTCCAGGACGGTCGGGCCGCCGTACCAGTCCATCGTGGCGGACGGCTCCACCACGTTGTCGCCCTCCAGCGCCGAGATCGGGATCGCGGTGACCTCGGGGACGCCCAGCTCGGTCGCGTACGCCGTGAACTCCTCGGCGATCGCGGCGAACACGGACTCCCGGTAATCGACCAGGTCCATCTTGTTCACGGCGAGGACGACGTGCGGCACCCGCAGCAGCGCGGCGATGGCCGCGTGCCGGCGGGTCTGCTCGACGACGCCGTTGCGGGCGTCGACGAGGATCACCGTCAGCTCGGCGGTGGAGGCTCCGGTGACCATGTTCCGCGTGTACTGCACGTGTCCCGGCGTGTCGGCCAGGATGAACCGGCGGCGCGGGGTCGCGAAGTAGCGGTAGGCGACGTCGATGGTGATGCCCTGCTCCCGCTCGGCCCGCAGGCCGTCGGTGAGCAGCGCGAGGTCCGGGGCCTCTTGGCCGCGGCTCGCCGACGCCCGCTCCACGGCCTCCAGCTGGTCGGTGAGGACCGACTTGGAGTCGTGCAGCAGCCGGCCCACGAGGGTGGACTTGCCGTCGTCGACGGAACCGGCGGTGGCGAACCGCAGCAGTGTGGTCTCGGGGAGCGCTTCGGTCGTGGTCGTGCTCATGTCTAGAAGTACCCCTCGCGCTTGCGGTCTTCCATCGCGGCCTCGGAGAGCTTGTCGTCGGCACGGGTGGCGCCGCGCTCGGTGAGCCGGGACGCGGCGATCTCGGTGATGACCTTCTCGATGGTGTCGGCGTCGGAGTCGACGGCACCCGTGCAGGACATGTCACCGACCGTGCGGTAGCGGACCCGCCGCTTCTCCACGGTCTCGCCGTCCTTCGGGCCACCCCACTCGCCGGCGGTCAGCCACATGCCGCTGCGCTGGAACACCTCGCGCTCGTGGGCGAAGTAGATCTGCGGCAGCTCGACCTCCTCGCGGGCGATGTACTGCCACACGTCCAGCTCGGTCCAGTTGGACAGCGGGAACACGCGCACGTGCTCGCCGGGCGCGTGCCGGCCGTTGTAGAGGTTCCACAGCTCCGGGCGCTGGCGGCGCGGGTCCCACTGGGAGAACTCGTCCCGCAGGGAGAACACCCGCTCCTTGGCGCGGGCCTTCTCCTCGTCACGGCGGCCGCCGCCGAACACCGCGTCGAACTTCTCGCTCTGGATCTTCTCCGTGAGCGGCACGATCTGCAGCGGGTTGCGGGTGCCGTCCGGGCGCTCCTTGAGCGCCCCGCGGTCGATGTAGTCCTGCACGGAGGCCACGTGCAGGCGCAGCCCGTGCTCGGCGACCGTGCGGTCCCGGTACTGGAGCACCTCGGGGAAGTTGTGCCCGGTGTCCACGTGCAGCAGCGTGAACGGCACCGGCGCCGGCGCGAACGCCTTCAGCGCCAGGTGCAGCATCAGGATGGAGTCCTTGCCGCCGGAGAACAGGATCACCGGGTTCTCGAACTCGCCGGCCACCTCGCGGAAGATGTGCACCGCCTCGGACTCCAGCGCGTCCAGATGCGAGAGGGCGTACGGACTTCCCGTCCCCTCCTCGACCTTCGCGACGGTCGTCATGCCAGTCCCCTCTCGCTCAGCAGGGCGTACACCGACGCCGCGGACTCCTGCACGGTCTGGTCCTGCGACTCGATCCGCAGGTCCGGCGCCTCGGGCTCCTCGTACGGGTCGTCGACGCCGGTCAGGCCGGACAGCTCGCCGGCGGCCTGCTTGGCGTAGAGCCCCTTCACGTCACGCACCGAGCACACCTCGACCGGGGTGGCCACGTGGACCTCCACGTACGCCGTCCCGTTCTCCTCGTGCCGCTTGCGGACCGCGTCCCGGCTGTCCGCGTACGGCGCGATCACCGGGACCAGCGCCAGGACGCCGTTGCGGGCGAGCAGTTCGGCGACGAAGCCGATGCGCTGCACGTTGGTGTGCCGGTCCTCGCGGCTGAAGCCGAGGCCCGCGGAGATGAACTCGCGGATCTCGTCGCCGTCGAGCACCTCGACGCGGTGGCCCTCGGCGCGCAGCCGGCCGGCCAGTTCGTGCGCGATGGTGGTCTTGCCGGCGCTCGGCAGACCCGTGAGCCAGACGGTGGCTCCGGTGGTCACGTGGTTCTCCTGGTGGGGGTGGGTCGTCGTCCGTGGGGCCGTCATCCGTGCAGCCCGCACTCGGTCTTGGCGCGGCCGGCCCAGCGGCCGGCCCGCGCGTCCTCGCCCGCCAGGACCCGGCGGGTGCAGGGGGCGCAGCCGACGGACGCGTAGCCGTCCATCAGCAGCGGGTTGGTCAGTACGCCGTGTTCGGCGACGTAGGCGTCCACGTCGTCCTGGGTCCAGCGGGCGATCGGGGAGATCTTGACCTTGCGCCGCTTCTCGTCCCAGCCGACGACCGGGGTGTTCGCCCGGGTCGGGGACTCGTCGCGGCGCAGCCCGGTCGCCCACGCCCGGTAGGCCGTGAGGCCCTCTTCCAGCGGCTTGACCTTGCGCAGCGCGCAGCACAGGTCGGGGTCGCGGTCGTGCAGCTTCGGCCCGTACTCGGCGTCCTGCTCGGCCACCGTCTGCCGCGGCGTGAGCGTGATGACGTTGACGTCCATCACGGCCTCCACGGCGTCCCGGGTGCCGATGGTCTCCGGGAAGTGGTAGCCGGTGTCGAGGAAGACGACGTCGACGCCCTTGAGCACGCGGGACGCGAGGTGCGCGACCACGGCGTCCTCCATGGAGGAGGTGACGCAGAACTCCGTGCCGAAGGTGTCCACCGCCCACTGGAGGATCTCCAGCGCGGAGGCGTCCTCCAGGTCACGGCCCGCCTGCTCGGCGAGGGCCTTCAACTCGGCGTCCGTACGCGGTTGCTGAGCGGTCGTCATATCCGGTCGTCCCCTCCGTTGTCGGCTGCCGCGAGCCCCCGGGCCAGCAGGCCCTGGAACCTCAGTGCGAAGCCCCGGTTGCACGCCACGCATTCCCAGGCGCCGGGCCCCTGCTCGCCCGGACGCAGGTCCTCCTCGCCGCAGTAGGGGCAGTAGAAGGGCGCCGCCCGCTCGCTCATGACAGGGCCTCCTCGGAGGCCCGCGCGGCCCAGGCGGCGAACCGCTCGCCGTCCTCGCGCTCCGCCTGGAAGCGCTTGAGGACCCGCTCGATGTAGTCCGGCAGCTCCTCGGAGGTGACCTTCAGGCCGCGGACCTTGCGGCCGAACGACGGCTCCAGGCCGAGTGCGCCGCCCAGGTGCACCTGGTAGCCGCCGACCTGGTTGCCGTCGGCGTCGGTGACCAGCTGTCCCTTGAGACCGATGTCCGCGGTCTGGATGCGGGCGCAGGCGTTCGGGCAGCCGTTGATGTTGATGGTCAGCGGCTCGTCGAAGTCGGGCAGCCGCCGCTCCAGGTCGTCGATCAGCTCGCTGCCGCGCTCCTTGGTCTCCACGATGGCGAGCTTGCAGAACTCGATGCCCGTGCAGGCCATGGTGCCGCGCCGGAACGGCGAGGGGCTCACCCGGAGGTCCAGCGCCTCCAGGCCGTCGACGAGCGAGTCGACCCGGTCCGCCGGCACGTCCAGGATGATCATCTTCTGCTCGACGGTGGTGGACACCCGTCCCGATCCGTGGTCCTCGGCGAGGGCGGCGACCTTGGTGAGCAGCGAGCCGTCCATCCGGCCCACCCGCGGGGCGAACCCGACGTAGAAGCGGCCGTCCTTCTGGCGGTGCACACCGATGTGGTCGCGCCAGGCCTGGGCCGGCATCTCGGGCGCGGGACCGTCGGTCAGCTTGCGGCCGAGGTACTCGTCCTCCACGACCTGGCGGAACTTCTCCGCGCCCCAGTCGGCGACCAGGAACTTCAGCCGGGCCCGGTTGCGCAGCCGCCGGTAGCCGTAGTCGCGGAAGACGGAGGTCACGGCCTCCCACACCTCGGGCACGTCCGCCTCGGGCACCCAGGCGCCCAGCCGCACCCCGAACCGGGGGTTGGTGGACAGGCCGCCGCCGACCCACAGGTCGAAGCCGGGGCCGTGTTCGGGGTGGACCACGCCGACGAAGGAGATGTCGTTGATCTCGTGCGCCACGTCCAGCAGCGGCGAACCCGAGACGGCCGTCTTGTACTTGCGCGGCAGGTTGGAGAAGCGCGGGTCGCCGATGTAGCGGCGGGCGATCTCGTCCAGCGCGGCGGTGCCGTCGATGATCTCGTCCTCGGCGACCCCGGCGACCGGGGAGCCGAGCATGCCGCGCGGGCAGTCGCCGCACGCCTCGGTGGTGGACAGGCCGACCGACTCCAGGCGGTCCCATATCGCGGGCACGTCCTCGATACGGACCCAGTGGAACTGGATGTTCTGCCGGTCCGTGATGTCCGCGGTGCCGCGCGCGTACGTCTCCGACACCTCGCCGATCGCCCGCAGCTGCTCGGTGGTGAGCCGGCCGCCCGTGACGCGGACCCGCATCATGAAGTACGAGTCCTCCAGCTCCTCGGGCTCCAGCAGACCGGTGCGGCCGCCGTCGATCCCGGGGCGGCGCTGGGTGTAGAGACCCCACCAGCGGAAACGTCCCCGCAGGTCGCTGGGGTCGATGGAGTCGAAGCCGCGCTTGGAGTAGATCGTCTCAATGCGTGTCCGCACATTGAGACCGTCGTCGTCCTTCTTGAACTGCTCGGCGCCGTTGAGCGGGGTCAGGTGTCCCACTCCCCACTGACCCTCGCCGCGGTGACGGCTCACCGTGCGGCGCGGCGCGGTGGCAGCGGGGTTCTGGGGGCTGGCGGCCATGGTGTTAGTCCTTCGGGACAGGCGGAAAGCGAATCTGACCTGCGCAATGACGCGCACGCGGGCAGGCGTGCGCGTCATTGCGCAGCAGGAAGTGAATGCGGGAGAAGCGGCGGTGCTGGTGCGGTCAGCTCGCCGGACAGATGGCGCTGGACATGCGGCCGAGGTCGACGTGCCGCCGACTCACCAAGGCAATTCCAGTTCCAGGCATGACGGAAGCGTGGCACGGGGATCTCTGGCCAGTCCACCGTTGTCCAGTATATGGACGAAACTATTCTGAATGATGAGACAGGGTGGTGTGGGTCACGTTCCGGAAGCGACGGCCGCGCCCGCGGAGTCTCACGCTCCGGGCCACGGCCCCGGGGCCGGTACGTCCGGCTCCGCTTCCACCTTCGTGTCGAACAGCGTGAAGCCGCGCCGCAGGTAGTTGTCCATCGCGAACTCGCCGTCCTTGCTGCACGTGTGCAGCCACACCCGCTTCGTCGGCGTCCGGCCGGGCCACCGCTCGGCCAGGTCCCAGGCGCGCGCGGCGCCGTACGACAGCAGGTGGCCGCCGATGCGCCGGCCGCGGAAGGCGGGGATCAGGCCGAAGTAGACGATCTCCACGACGCCCTCGTCCTGCGCCTCCAACTCCACGTACCCGGCCGGGGTGCCCCGGTCGTACGCCACCCACGTCTCCACCCCGGGCCGGTCCAGGTATTCCTGCCAGCGCGGGTAGCTCCAGCCGAGCCGGTCGGTCCAGCGGATGTCCCCGCCGACCGAGGCGTACAGGAACCGGCTGAACTCGGGGGAGGGGACCTCGCCCCGGACGACGCGGACGTCGCCCTCCGGCGCGGCGGCCGGCAGGAGGTCGGCCGGGGAGGTCTGCTCCAGGGACCAGGTGGTGACGGGGACGCTGCTCATGCGGGCCAGGGAATCATCCGGCCCACCGGTCTGTCGATCGCGGACCGGCACGCGGACACCCGAGCCCCGCCCGGCGACCGTCCGGCGCTCAGTGCAGGGACGCGTCTATCGCGGTCAGCGGTACCGAGAACAGCATCCGTTCGGACACCGACCACACCTCGCCCGTCCCGGGCGCGTAGGACAGGGAGCCGCCCGACAGCGCCCAGCAGTGGTGGGAGGAGTCCGAGCCGCAGCGGGCCGCCGTCGCCCCGCCCGTGCCCAGCCGCCACAGGCTGCCGTGGCCCTGCCAGGAACCGGGCAGATGGCCGACGTACCAGTCCGGGCGGGCGGCACCGGGCCGCCGCTCGCTCAGCACGCCGCGGATGCCCGCCGCGTGCGTCCGGTACGCCTCGACCGCGTCCACGCGCCCGGCCGCGTCCGCGGCGAGCAGGCCGCCGCGCGCCCGGTCCGTGCTGAACGCGTACCGCCACAGCCGGGCCCGCTTCGGTCCGCCGGGCGCCGTCCACTCGGCGGCGACCAGACCGGCCGGCGCCGAGCCGCGGTCCAGGGCCAGCGCGCCCGGACAGGGGGACCCGGCGGGGGAGCAGTGGGCCGCGGGGACGCGGTACGACCCCACGGCGGGCATCACGTACCGGTACCCGTCGGCGGACCAGCCGCCCCGCACCCGGCCGATCGCCGGCCCGTCCACCGAGGTGCGCTGGATGCGGTTCAGGTCGTAGACGTAGAGCGCGTCGGCGCTGCCCGTGGCCGTGCTCACCAGCAGCTTGTCCTGGTACCAGACCATTCCGGAGATCCGCGAGACCAGACCCTGGTAGTTCCGGCCGCCGTCGACCGGGACCGTGAGGAGCACCCAGTCGTAGGCGAGCCGGGTGGGGCCGTCCGCGTCGACGACGGCGACCCGGGCGAGGCCCCGCTCCGCGGCCGGGCCGTCGGTGGTGCTGTGCGTCCAGCCGCTGAGGACGACCCGGTGGGATCCCCAGGCGCCGTCGTCGTCGGCGTCCGCGGACGTGGTCACGGACGCGGGACGCCAGCCGGCGGCGGCGTCGGCCCGGTCCCAGCAGTACGCCTGCGTGGCGGCCGGGGTGACGGGCAGGGACGCCCGGTCCCCGGCACCGCAGTCGGCCGCCTCGCGCAGGCTGCGGTCCGCGCCGCGCAGAACGTCGTCCACCCCGACCGGACGGCCCATCGAGGCGGCCAGCCGGTCCAGCGTGCGGGCGGGAACCAGCCGCTCCCGGAGCCGCAGCGCGGCCGTGTCCGCCCGGGAGGTCAGCGGCTTCAGCGCGCCGGGGTCGTCCGGCACCGTGGCCTGCGAGGCGCTGATCAGCGTGGCCGCCGCGGTGAGCGCCAGCGCGGTCCCGGCCAGGGCCGCGCGCAGCGCTGCGCCCCGCCTGCGCCGGCGGTGTCTGCCGCGATGCTTCATGTCTCCTCCCGGGGCGGGACCAACTGCGCCTGGTGCTGGTTACGTTGACCGAGGAGCAGGTGGGGAGGCCCGTACCGGATGCTACGGCAGCAAGAGGCCGCGGGTGGCCAAGACCCCGCAAATATGCGGAAGACACTCTTACGGACGCCCCGCCCGGACCCGCGCCACCGCCGGCGCCGTCGACTGCGGCAGCAGCTCGCGCACGTCGCCGGGCAGCACGACCTCGACCTCCGCCGCCTCGCAGAAACGATACGGTCGATGCTGCAGCAGCGCCCCGAGATACCGCCGCACCCGGGACATCTCCGCCCGGACAGTCACCGTCCGGGACGCATCGCCGAAAAGGTCCTCCGCCAGCGCGGACGCCCCACGGCCCCCGGGGCGCGCCGCCAGCAGATACAGCAATTCGGCGTGCCGGGGACTGAGTTCACGCGACCACGACCCCGCCGGCGCCGAGACGGTCAGCACCGCGCGGTGCGGCCGGGAGAGGTCCAGCACGATCCGGGTCGCGTCCCCCGCCGACGCCTCGTCGGCGGCCCGGAGCAACCAGCCCCCGGCCAGCGGCTCCACCGTGCACGAGCCGAGCGCGGGCAGCCAGTGGCGGCCGGGGCGCAGCGACTTGGGCAACGAGACCCGCGCCACGTACGGCATCCCCGTCACCGCCGCCGTCCAGCCGCCGCCGTCCACCACCAGCGCCCGCCCGCCCAGCCGGGCCAGCACCGGCGCCGCCACCGCCCGCAGCCGCTCCAGCGAGCCCACGTGCAACTCGCGCAGCCGCGCCTCGGCGAGCTTGGCCACCGAGTCCACCCACGCCAGGGTCGCCGGATGCATGGTCTCCAGCGGGCCGCTCACGTCCACCACGCCGAGCAGCCGGCCGTCCCTGGGGTCGGTGATCGGCGCGCCCGAGCAGGTCCAGGAGGCGTGCGAGCGCACGAAGTGCTCGGCGGCGAACACCTGCACCGGCCGGCGCACCACCGCCGCCGTGCCCACCCCGTTGGTGCCGACGACGTCTTCCCGCCAGTCCGCACCGAGCTGGAGTCCCAGCCCGTCGGCCTTGCGCAGCACCTGCGCGGACCCCTCCCGCCACAGCACACGGCCGTCCGCGTCCGCGACGACCATGATGTGCTGGGCGACGTCGGCGACCGAAAGCAGACCCTCACGCAGCACCGGCAGCACATGCCGCAGCGGTGACTCCTCCCGCCGGCGCCGCACCTCCTCCAGGGGCAGCAGCCCCGACCTGAAGTCGTGTTCGGGGTCGACGCCGCCGCGCAGCATCCGCCCCCAGGACTGCTCGATCACCGGCCGGGGCGCGATCCGCGCACGGTGCCCGGACAGCGTCGCGTCCCGCGCCTCGCTGAGCATCCGCGCCGCCCGCGCCGCGTCCACGGCGGCCAGACGCGCCACGTTCATCGGCGACTTCGCCACTGGTGTCCTCCCCGAAGGACGTCGAGAGTGTGAGTTGTCAAGCCGTCCGGGCGGCGGTTTCCGGTCCGACTGTTCCTCCCATAGTGCCTTTTGGAGCATGCCGGAGGCACACACTCCGCGCACGTACGCCAACAAGTTGCAACCCCCTGCAACCCTGGTGGACCGTCGCGGGGTGGCCGAGACTTGACCCCGACGCCGCCCACGGGCGGCGTTTCTTGGCCTCCAAGGGGCCCAAGGGGCGGGGGTGGTGCCGTGTCGGCGCAGCACCACCCCCGCTGTGGGCTTTGGCCGGTTTCGCGGTTCCGGGTGCGTGGTGGCGGTGCGTCGGCGGCCGCGGGTCCGTGGTGGTCACTCGCGCAGTTCCCCGCGCCCCTTGGGTGGGACCACTTGCCCTGGATCAAGACGTCGGGGCTGCTCTGTCCACGACTGCCTTGAGGTTCAGGCCTCTTGGCAGGGTGCCGAAGGTGGCGGCCTGGTCCGGGGTGAGGCGGGAGGCGCAGAAGGCGTCGGAGACCTCGGGTGGGGCGTGGCGGGTCAGGAGGGATGCCTGGAGGATCAGGGCGAGGCGTTCGGCCAGGCGGCGGGCGTGGGGCTCGCTGCCGTCCAGGTCGGCGAGTTCGGTGAACAGGGCTCTCACCGCGCGGTCGAGGCGGTGGTCGGTGCCGTGGGCGCGGCCGATCTCCGTGAGGCAGGCGTCCAGCGCGGCCGGGTCCTGCCGCAGCACCCGCAGCACGTCCAGCGCCTGGGTGTTCCCGGCGCCGTCCCAGAGGGAGTTCAGCGGGGCCCCGCGCACCAGCCGGGGCAGTCCCGACTCCTCGGCGCAGCCGTCGTCGCCCAGGCACTCGGCCGCCTCGACCGCGACCGGCGTACACCGTTTGGTGATCCAGTACTTGGCGGCCGGCACCGCGAGCCGCAGGAACGCCCGCTCCTGCTCGCCGTCGTCGTCGTGGGCCGCCGCCAGGCGCAGCGTGAGCGCCGTCGCGGCCTCCGACTCCAGCGCGAGGTCGGCCAGCACGTTGCGCACGAGCGGCTGGTCGGCGAGCCGTCCGCCGGACGCCTCCCGGTGGGCGCAGTGGTGGATCGCCCGCGCCACGGCCTGCCGCATCAGACCGGCCGAGCCGAGCGCGCGGTCCAGCCGGGCCGCGGCGGCCGTCCCGGCGAGGACCTGCTCCCCGCGCCCCTCCTCGCCGACCCGGCGTGCCCAGGTGCCCTGGAAGTCGGCCTCGGCGAAGGCGCTGGAGCGGTTGCCCGGCAGGTCCCTGAGCCGCTGGAGGAGGAAGACGTTGCGGCTGCCGTCGGCGAGGACGCGCGGCACCAGGAAGCAGGTCGGGCCGCCCGGGGCGTCGGCCAGCACCAGGAACGCGTCCGACATGGGCGCCGGGCACGGCCACCGCTGCCCGGTGAGCGCGTAGGCGCCGTCCTCGGCGAGCGGGCGGGCCGTGACATGATCCGCCCGCGGGTCTCCGCCGGCCTGCTCCCCGGTCCTGCCCGTCCCGCCCGTCCCGATCAGGACGCCCGGCTTCTGTCCGGCCGGCCGGGGATCACGGTCGTAGACCGTGGACGCGATCAGCGGCTCCCAGACGGCGGCCAGGTCCGGGTCGGCGCGCAGCGCGGGCACCGCGGCGTGCGTCATGGACAGCGGGCCGCAGGTGCCCGCCTCGACCTGGGACCACACCAGGAACGCGGCCGCCCTGCGCACATGCCCGCCCGGCCGGCTCCAGGCGCCGGTCAGTCCCGCCGACACGCCCTTGCCGAGCAGCCGGTGCCAGGCCGGGTGGAACTCGACCTCGTCGATCCGGTGGCCGTAGCGGTCGTGTGTGCGCAGCCGCGGTGGATGCGCCTCCGCCTGCGCGGCCCACTCCTGCACCGGCGCCGAACCGGTGGTGCGGCCGAGCGCGGACAGCTCCTCGTGGGCCGCGTCCGCCGGGCCCGGGCCGAGGTGCCGTTCGACCGCCTCGACGAGGGCGCGGTCGGCGCCGAACACGTCGTAGCCGGACAGCGGGGGCGGCTGGTTCGTCACGGTGTGGGTGGAGGTGCCTGCCATGCAGCTGAACCTACCCGGGACGGCGGCGCTCACCGCCCGGCCCCGCACCGCGCCGGGCCGGCGGGCGCCGCACCCGGGGAGCGGCCCCCGGGAGGTGAGAGCGGCCCGGTACGGCGGATACCGTTAGGGCGTGCAGCCAGCAAGTGAATCCCCAGAGCGGCCCGCCGGCCGGCTCCACCGGGCCCGAGCCCTCTACCGGAACGTCTCCAAGCGCAGGACCGCCTGGCTGCTGCTGAAGGACACCGTCAACTCCTGTGTGGAGTACCGCATCCTGGGGCTCGCGGCCGAGGCGGCGTTCTTCACGCTGCTGTCCGTGCCGCCGTTGCTGCTGAGCCTCATCGGGCTGCTCGGCTACGTCGACGCCTGGACCGGCGCCGACACCATCAAGAGCCTGGAGAACAACCTCCTGGACGCGTCCCGCACCGTTCTGTCGGACAAGGGCGTCAAGGAGATCGCCGAGCCGATCCTGCACGACGTGATGAAGGGCGGCCGGCCCGACGTCATCTCCATCGGCTTCCTGTTCGCCCTGTGGTCCGGGTCCCGCGCGGTGAACGTCTTCATCGACAGCATCACCGTCATGTACGGCCTCGACGGCGTCCGGGGCATCGTCAAGACCCGCATCATGGCCTTCCTGCTGTTCATCGTGGCCCTGCTGATCGGGTCGATCGCGCTGCCGCTGATGGTGGCCGGGCCGGACGCGGTGGTGCGGATCGTGCCCTGGTCGGAGACGGTCGTCCAGGTGCTGTACTGGCCCGTGGTCATCGTCCTGTCCATCGTCTTCCTGACCACGCTGTACCACGTGTCCGTGCCGGTCCGCTCGCCCTGGATCGAGGACGTGCCCGGCGCGCTGGTCGCCCTCGCCATGTGGGTCCTCGGCAGCTTCCTGCTGCGCATCTACCTCACGGCCACCATCGAGGGCGCCACGATCTACGGCTCCCTGGCAGCCGCCGTCGCCGTGCTGCTGTGGATCGGCATGTCCGCGTTCGCCGTGCTCGTCGGGGCCGCGGTGAACGCCGCGATCGACCGGGTCTGGCCGGCCGCCGCGACGGCGGCGGCCCGCGCGGCCAACGAGCGGCTGCGGGAGGCGCAGGTCGCCGAGTACGTGGCCCGCGCCGCCGCCGCCCGCGAGGCCGACCCCGACGACCCCGACATGCCCTCCGAGTTCCCCGAACGCTGGTCCCGCTTCCTCCCCCCGGAGGACGTCACGGCCCGCCTCCGCACCCACCCCCGCCACCCCTCCCCCCACAACGGCTCCCACACCCCGTCCAAACCGGGCGACAACGGCTCGACACCTCCTGGCGTGTGACGGGGGACCGGGGTCGCCCTTTCGCCGGGCCCCTGCCCAGGCCCCTGCCCGGGCAGCTCCGGCTGCGACGGCTCGGCCCTCCCCGTTCCGTGATCGGGACTGGGCTTCCGCCGCTCCCACAACCCGGGCGGCCCCGGGTGACAACGACTCGGTCCCCCGGCCCCCACCGGGACGGGGCCGGCATTCCTCCGGGCGCCCACCCCGGACAGACCCACCGGCGAGGGTGTGGCACCACGGGCCCGGAGCGGGGCCGGACCGCCCTTCCTCCAGGCCTCCGCCCGGATAAGGCCCGGCGGTGACGACTCGGTGTCCCCGGCCCGTGGACGGCGCCGGGCGCACGTGGGTGGTCACGAGCCGGCACCGCCTCGGCGCCGGGTCGTCTCCGGTCGTGGGGCTGCGGGACCCCTACCCCCCGCGCGCCTCCCGGCCCCCGCCCGCCGCCTCGCGGGCCACCGCGACGAGTTCCGCCGCCGGGCCGACCAGGCGGCGGCCCGTTGGCCAGACCGCTCGTAGTTCGCGGGTGAGGTCGATGCCGGCGACGTCCACCGCGACCAGGCGGCCCTCGGCGATGTCGCCGCGTACGGCCAGTTCGCTCAGCACCGACGGGCCGGTGCCGGCGATGACCGCGCCGCGGACGGCGGCCGTGGAGCCCAGTTCGACCAGGGGCCAGGCACGGTCGCAGCCGGCCAGGTGCAGCGCCCGGTCGAGGGTCTGCCGGGTGCCGGAGCCGCTCTCGCGCAGCACCAGCGGGGTGCGCGCCAGCTCCCGCGCGGACAGCGCCTCGCGTCGGCGCGCCCAGGGGTGACCGGGGTCGGCCACGACCACCAGGCGGTCCTCGGCGACCTGCCGGGTCGACATCACCCGCGCCAGCCGCGGCCCCTCGATGAACCCGATGTCCGCCTCCCCGGACTCCACGAGCCCCGGCACGTGCTCGCTGTTGGTCACCTGCAGCCCGATGTACAGCTCGGGCCGCCGGGCCCGCAGCGTGCTGATCCAGACCGGCAGTAGATACTCCGCGATGGTCAGGCTCGCGGCGACCCGCAGCTCGGCCTCTCGCCGGTTGCGCAGCTTCTCCGCGCCCGCGAGCAGCTCGTCCAGCTCGTCGAGGACCCGGCGCGCGTGCCCGGCGACGAGCTGCCCGGCGAGCGTCAGCCGGGAACCCCGGCGGGTCCGGTCGACCAGCACCAGCCCGAGCCCGCGTTCCAGCGTGGAGAGCCGGCGGCTCGCGGACGGCTGCGAGATCCGCAGCCGCTCGGCCGCCCGGCCGAGGCTCCCCAGGTCGGCGACGAGCACGAGCAGCCGCAGCGACTCCAGGTCGGGCGTGCGGAGCGGGAGGGAGGCGGAAGTCTCTGTCACAGGCCCACGGTAAGACTCACAGCCCCACGTCATGACCCGGTCATGCAGTGCCGCTATGACCTCTTGCCCGATCAAGGGCTACAGCCCCCGCCCGTGGGCCACCACAGTGGTGATCATGCATGACGTCAATCCTCGTCCGGCCGTCACTCCGTGGCTCACCTCGGGCGCCGCCGCCCGCGCCGCCCGCGCGGCCACGACCCGCCTCCCCGGCCTCGCCCTCGCCGTCGGCATCGCCGCGGTCGCCACCTGGGCCGGCCGGCTCGTCCCGGTGGTCGGCGGCCCGGTGACCGGCATCGTGCTCGGCGTGCTGGTGGCGCTCGCGGTGCGCCCCGGGGAGCGGCTGCGGCCCGGCGTCGCGTTCGCGGGACGCCAGCTGCTCCAGGCCGCGGTGGTCGTCCTCGGCGCGCAACTGTCGCTCGGCCAGGTGCTCCGGGTGGGCGTCGGCTCCCTGCCCGTCATGATCGTCACCCTCGGCGCCTGTCTGGGGGCCGCCTACTGGCTCGGGCGCCGCCTGGGCATCGTCCGCGACCTGCGCACCCTCATCGGCGTCGGCACGGGCATCTGCGGCGCCTCGGCGATCGCGGCGGTCACCCCGGTCATCGGCGCGGCGGAGGCCGAGGTGGCGTACGCCGTCTCCACGATCTTCGTCTTCAACATCGCCGCCGTCCTCACCTTCCCGGTCCTCGGGCACCTGCTCGGCATGGGCCAGCACGCCTTCGGACTGTTCGCGGGCACGGCCGTGAACGACATGTCGTCGGTGGTCGCCGCCGCCACCACCTACGGCGGTCCGGCCGCCGACTACGCGGTGGTGGTCAAGCTGGCCCGCACCCTGCTGATCATCCCGGTCTGCCTGGCCCTCGCCGCCCTGACCCGCCGCCGCGCCCAGCGGGAGGCAGCGGCGAGCGCGGCGGCCACGGCGAGCGCGGGGGAAACGGCCGGCGCGACGACCACGGCGAGTGCGGGGCAAACGGTCCCGGCCGCGCCCAAGGCGGCCCTCACCGCAGCGGAGACGGCCCCCGGCCGCCCCGTGCGGATCGGCGGCCTGGTCCCCTGGTTCCTCGTCGGATTCCTCGTCCTGGCCGCCGTCAACACCGCCGGCCTCGTCCCGTCCGCCGCGCACGGCCCGCTCGGCACACTCGCGGTGTTCCTGATCACCGTGGCCCTGTCCGCCATCGGCCTGTCCACCGAACCGGCCCGGCTGCGCCGCACCGGCCCCGCCCCGCTGCTCCTCGGCGGCTGCCTGTGGCTCGTGGTCTCCGCCACCAGCCTGGCGGCCCAGTTCCTCACCCGGTACGTCTGACCGGCCGCGACGCCGGCGCCCGGCAACTCGGAGGCGGTGCGCGGCCGTTAGGGCCTGTATTGAGTTCCCCGTCTGCCTCGCGACGCCTGGCACGGCACCTCGCCGCACGCCCGCTTCACCCGAGTACGCCCAGTACGAGGGCGAAACGGGCGCACGGCGATGCACCGCACCAGACGCCGCGAGGCCGCCCTCCGGGCGACGACGGGGAACTCAATACAGGCCCTAGTGCCGACCAGGTGCGCCTCGGCCTGGAACACCTGTACGGCACCATGGAGCGCATGATCCGTACCGTGCGCGTCCTGCCCCTGCTGTTCCTGCCCGTCCTGCTCACGGCCTGCGGTACCGAGAAGGCCGACCACACCCCCGGCCGGGCGGCGGGCGGCGCCTCCTCGGCCCCCGGCCCCTCGGCCCCCGCCTCCGGGCCCGCCGCGTCCGCCACCCCCGACCAGGCCGAAGTCGACGCCCGGGTCAGGGCGCTGGGCGTCGCACCCGAGCTGGTGTACGTCACCGACGTGTCCGGCTACACCCCGGCCCGCCAGTCCGTCGGCGTGAACGGTGACGACGGCTTCTCCGTCTCGTACACCGCCGAGGACGGCGCCGTACTGACCCTGTTCGTGGACCGGGTCCCGCCCGCCCCCGCCGACTGCCCCGGGGACGAGGAGTGCGTGGTGCCGGAGAAGGGCCGGGTCGTCCGCCTGCGGGGCGAGAAGGTTCCGCGTTCGGTGCTGCGCGCGGCGGCCCGCGCCGTCCACCGCCCCTCCGCCGCCGAGCTGGCCGCCCTGCTGCCCGATCCCCGGCCGGACTTCACGGACGGCGTGCCGGTGCAGCGCGGCGACCTCCCGCCGGGCGGCGGCGCACCCGACAACAGCGTGCCCGAGGGCGCCAGTTGACCGGCGGCGGGAGCCGATCCGGTCAGTCGTGGACGATCGTGCCGTCCTCGTGCATGGTCGGGTGCATCTTCATCGGACCGTACTCGTCGACGTCCGAGGGCCGGGGTGTCTCCGGTCCGTCCGGGCCGACGCGCAGCATCCGCTGGACCCGGCAGATCCGGAACACCCGGTCGTCGACGCGGAACTCGTCGGCGCGCTCCAGCGCCCGGTACTCCGCGGCCGCCTCCGCGTACCGCGCCTTCCGGGCGGCGTCGTACTCGTAGAGCATCGCCCATATCTCGTTCATGCCGTCGTACAGCATGTGCCGGGCGTCGTGCGGGGTCGGCATCAGCGCCCCGAGCGGCTGCCAGTCGCCGTCCCCGCCCCGCTCGGCCACGCTGAAGGCGGTCGGCAGCAGCACGAGTTCGGGATGGCTGGCGACCGCCCGCTCGGAGTCCTCGCGGACGTCCGCGGGGAACCGCTCGCCCATGTAGGAGAAGGTCCGCAGCCCCAGTTTCAGCGCGCCCGCGGCCGGGCCGTCCGTGACCCGCGGATCGAGGACGAAGCCGGCGTCCCGCAGGGGGCCGGAGCGGCTCCGCCCGTCCCAGGAGCGTTCCATCGGCTCCGGGTCCGTGGGCCGGGGCGGCTCCAGACCGTCCTCGCCGACCCGGGTGAACTCGTCCGCCCGCACCACCCGGTAGCGCACCCCGCACGCCTCGATCTCGTCGGCCGGCTCCCGCTCCAGCACGGCGACCGCGTCCAGCAGTTCCCGTCGTACGCCGGGGTCGTCCGTCTCGTCCTTGGCGGTGAACCACAGGTGTGAGTTCAGGCCGTCCCGCGCCATCTGCGGCATGCCGTCCGTCACCGGCTTCAGCAGCCTCCAGCGCGGCCCCCGCGCCGGATCGAGCACCGCGATCCCGAACACGGGCCCGCGCAGCGCGAGATGGGGATACCGCAGGGACGCCTCGACCGCGTCGACCTCCCGCACCCAGGCCGCCGGGTCGTCCCGGCGCACCAACTCCTCGTGCAGCGCGTCCAACTGTCGCTTCCAGCCATCACTCATGCGCACAGTGTTACCGGCTCGGGGCGGACGCCGTGACCCGAACGGCCGAACAGGGTCCTGCGGCCCGGACCGTACGGCTCCCCGCGTGACGTTTCTGCGGTGAATCGGCTCCGCCATTGGGGTGAGTAAAGCTCGCGCGAGGAGAAGGTCACGTGAATATCTAGAGATGCTCTTGGCTTGGTAAAGGGCGTCGAGACGTGCGGTCCCCGCCGCATGTCACCCACCCACAGGAGGAGCCGGACCTTGACTCACGGAAACCAGCTGCGCGACAGCATCGCCGGGCCCGGGACCACACCGCTGATCGGCGTGTACGACATGTACTCGGCGTCGATCGCGGCCAAGCACTACGACGGGATGTTCGTCTCGGGCTTCGGCTTCGCGGCCTCGTACTACGGACTCCCGGACATCGGGTTCATCGCCTGGCCGGACATGGTGGCCTTCGTGCAGCGCCTGCGCGGCGCGTTCCCGCACCACCACCTGCTGGTCGACATCGACGACGGCTACGTGGACCCCGAGGTCGCCTGCCACGTCGTCGAGGGGCTCGAACGGATCGGCGCCTCCGGCGTCATCCTGGAGGACCAGAAGCGGCCCCGCCGCTGCGGCCACGCCGACGGCAAGCAGGTGCTGCCGCTGGAGGAGTACCTGGAGAAGCTGCACCGGGTGCTGGAAACCCGCAGGGACCTGGTGGTCGTCGCCCGCACGGACGCCACCGACGAGCACGACATCCTGCACCGGGCCGAGATGCTCGCCGCCACCGACGCCGACGTCGTCCTCGTCGACGGCGTGCGCAGCGTGGAGTGGATCAAGCGCATCCGCGAGGTCGTCGGCGACAAACCGCTGCTGTTCAACCAGATCGCCGGCGGCAAGTCCCCGCGCCTGTCCCTGGGCGAACTGTCCGACCTCGGGGTCGACGTGGCGATCTACAGCACCCCCTGCCTGTTCGCCGCGCACGAGGCCATGGACAGCGCGCTCACCGGCCTCAAGGCCGCCGACGGCCGCCTGCCCCAGGTGGACCCGGCCGCCGGCGTCGGCGTCAAGGCGTCGACCACGCTGCTGGAGCGGAACATCGACCCCGGCCGGCGCACCCCCGAGGGCGTGGGCGTGTGAGGCGTACCGGGCCCGTCCCCCGGCTCGGGGCGGCCGCGGCGCTCGCCGCGGCCGCCCTGGCCGCCGCCACCGCGCCCGCGGTGGCGGCCGGCGGCCTGATCACGGTGATCGACAACTCCAACGCCGACTCCATCCTGGAGGTCGACCGCACGGCCAACGTCCAGACCGGCAGCGGCACCGCCGGAAGCGACCACGACGGCAGCGCCGTGGACGTGGTGGAGGCCCTGATGGGCGCGTCCGACGACGAAGGGGAGGAGTAGGCGAAAGGAAACGGTCGGGCACCCCGTGCGGGAGGTGCCCGACCGTACGCGTGCCTCGCCCTCGACAGGCGCGTGACGGCCTGTGCGCGGGAATATATTCAGGCGGTACGACGCTGTGAAAAGACCGGGCATGAGCACGGCGAAGGGCTGGTGGGCGATGACGGGAGAGCAGAGCGGGCCCGTGGTCAGGACGCCGCACGGAGCCGTACGCGGCCGGTACGAGGACGGCGTCGCGGTGTTCCGCGGCATCCCGTACGCCGCCCCGCCCGTCGGCCGTCTGCGGTTCCGGCCGCCCGAGCCGCCCGAGCCCTGGGACGGCGTACGCGACGCAGGGTCCTTCGGGCCGACCGCGCCGAAACCGCCGTACTCCGAAGCCTTCGCCCAGTACCTGTCCGACCCCGACATCCCCGGCGACGACTGCCTCAACCTGAACGTGTGGACCCCCGAGCCCGGCCCCGGCGCCCGGCTGCCCGTCCTGCTCTGGCTGCACGGCGGCGCCCTGACCAGGGGATCCTCCGCCGTTCCCGTCTACGACGGCCGGGCCTTCGCCCGCGACGGGGTCGTCTGCGTCTCCGCCAACTACCGGCTCGGCCTCGAAGGCTACGGCCTCTTCCCCGACGCCCCGCCCAACCCCGGCCTGCGCGACCAGCTCGCCGCCCTGCGCTGGGTCCACCGGTCCATCGCGGCCTTCGGCGGCGACCCCGGCCGGATCACCCTGTGCGGCCAGTCCGCCGGCGCGATCAGCGCCGGCATCCTGCTCGCCGCCCCGCAGAGCCAGGGCCTCGTCCGGCGGGCCGTGCTCCAGAGCGGCGCGCCGGAGGTGTCCACCCGCGACAAGGTGCGGCGGATGGTGCGCCGCGTCGCCACCCGGCTGAAGATCCCCGCCACCGCCGAGGCCTTCGCCGGCGTCGACCCCGGTCTGCTGCTGCGCACCCAGGCCGAGGTCGGCCGGCTGAGCAGCCCCGTCCTGGGCGGCCCCGCCTTCGGCGTCGTCGTCGACGGAGACCTGGTGCCGGGCGACCCGCTGAAGGCCATCGTCGACGGGGAGGCCGCCCGGGGCGTCGACCTGCTGATGGGCTGGACCCGCGACGAGTACCGGCTGTGGCTGGTGCCGGGCGGCCTGGTGGAACGCGTCGACCGGCTCGGCGCGGTCGCCCTGGCCGGGGCCATGGCCCGCTGCCACGTCGGCCACGAGGTGCCGCGCGGCTACCGCGCCCTGCACCCCGACGCCGGCCCCGCCGAGATCGTCGGCCAGATGGTCACCGACCACATGCTGCGCGTGCCCCTGCACCGGCTCGCCGACGCCCGGCCCGGCGCCTCCTACCTCTACGAGTTCGCCTGGCCGTCCCGCCTGCCCCACCTCGGCTCCTGCCACGCCCTCGAACTGGGCTTCGTCTTCGACAGCGGGGACATCCCCGAGTCGGCGAAACTCGCCGGCGCGGGCGCCCCGCAGGAGCTGTGCGACGCGATGCACGGGGCCTGGGTACGGTTCGCCACCAGCGGCGACCCCGGCTGGCAGCCGTGGGACGTCACCCACCCCGTGCGGGTCTTCGACGACGGCCCACCGCATACCGCATACGGTCCACGGGACGCGGAACTCGCCCTCTGGTCGACCGCCCCGAGGGTCCCCGCGCCGCCCCCGCCCGCCGAACCCCGCGCCCCCGGCGCCGAACTGGCCGCCGCCATGCGCCGCCTGCGCCGCTCGGTGGGCGCCCGCCGCAGATGAGAACGACGTCCCGTGGGCGCGGGACGCTCAGCCCGCGCAGGGTGCGCGCGATGCCGGCGATCCCCGCCGGCTCCACCCGCCCCCGCCCGCCGAACCCCGGGCCCCCGGCCCGCCGCAGATGACAGCGACGCGCCGGGGGGCGCGAGACGCTCAGCCCGTGCCCAGGGTGCGCGCGATGCCGGCGATCCCCGTCGGTCCCACCCGGCAGCACCCGCCGATCAACCGTGCCCCGGCCGCCCGCCACGCCTCGGCCCGTTCCGTCCGTCCCGCGCCGAACGTGACGCGCCCGTCCCAGGCCCGGGCCCGCGCGTCCCAGGTCTCCCCGCTGTTGGGATAGACGACGACCGGCTTGCCGGTGACGTGCGCCGCGATCTCCACCGCCCGGTCCACGTCCTCGGGCGCACAGCAGTTCACACCGACCGCGACGATCTCCTCCACCGGCGCGGCGAGCGCGAACGCCTCCTCCAGCGGCTGGCCGGCCCGCGTCCGTACACCGTCGACGGTGTACGACAGCCACGCCGGCACCCCGAGCCCCCGTACCGCCCGTAGCAGCGCCTCCGCCTCCGCCGCGTCCGGCACCGTCTCCAGCGCCAGGACGTCCGGCCCGGCCCCGGCTAGCACCTCCAGGCGGGGCCGGTGGAACCGCTCCAGCTCGGACACGCCCAGCCCGTACCGCCCGCGGTACTCCGAGCCGTCCGCGAGCATCGCCCCGTACGGCCCGGCCGACGCCGCCACCCACAACGGCCGCGTCACCCCGCCCGCGTGAGCCTCCGCCACGGCGTCCCGGGCCAGCTCCACGCTCAGCGCGAGCAGCCGCGCCGCCTCCGCCCGGCCGGTGCCGCGCCGGGCGAAGCCCTCGAACGTGGCCTGGTAACTGGCCGTGATGGCCACGTCGGCGCCCGCCCGGAAGTAGGCCAGGTGCGCCGCGGTGACCGCCTCCGGCCGGTCGGCCAGCAGCCGCGCCGACCACAGCTCGTCACTCAGGTCGTGCCCGGCCGCCTCCAGCTGACTGGCCAGCCCGCCGTCGAGGACGAGCGTCCCGGCGCCGAGCGCCCGGGCGAAGGGGGTGCTGCTCATGGCACGACGCTACGTCTGCCGGGGCCAGTGCTCCAGCGTCACGTGCAGGGCGTCGATCGCCCGGTCCCAGGACGCCTGCACGTCCCGGGCCGCGCCGAAACCGCCCGCGGACTCCAGGGCGCAGTAGCCGTGGAAGGTGGAGCGCAGCAGTCGGACCGCGTCGGTCAGGTCGGGTTCCTCCAGGCCGTACGCGCGGAGCATGCCGTAGGTGATCTCGGCGGTGCGGCGCAGGGCGGGGGAGTCGGCGATCAGCGCCTGGTCGATCCGGATCTGGGTGGCCGCGTACCGGCCCGGATGCTCCAGGGCGTAGGACCGGTAGGCGCCGGCGAACGCGGCCAGCGCGTCCTTGCCCGCCCGTCCGGCCACGGCGCCGGCGATCCGCTCGATCAGCTCGCCGCCCGCGTACAGCGCGAGCCGGACGCGCAGCTCCTGGAGATTGCGGACGTGCGAGTACAGGCTGGCGTCCTTCACTCCGAACCGCCGGGCCAGCGCGGACACGCTGACCCCCTCGAACCCGGCCTCGTCGGCCAGTTCGGCGGCGGCCCCGACCAGCCGCTCGACGGTGAGCCCCGCACGGGCCATGCGTCACCTCCTCGGACATCCAGGGAAAATCCTAGGCCCTCTAGGGAGCCGCCCTGTTAGCGTGCGCGGGAGCCAGGCCAACCGGAGGGGTACGCGAGCTTGTTGAAGAAACCGTTCGTCGGGAAGGGCCGTGCGTCCACCGGACCCACGCCCCTGGGCAGACAGCGGGACTTCGGCATCTTCTGGGCCGCCCAGACCCTGTCCGTCCTCGGTGACGCCTTCGCCCTCATCGCCCTGCCCCTGCTGGTCCTCCAGGCCACCGGATCCGTGGCGAGCATGGGCCTGCTCACCGCCGTCGGCGGTGCCGCCTCCGTGCTCGCCGCCGTCTTCGCCGGCACCGTCGTGGACCGGGTCGACCGGCGCCGTCTGCTCATCGGCTGCGACCTCGTCCGCATGGTCCTGTACGGCCTCATCCCCGTCGTCTGGGTCTTCGGCGCCCGCGTCTGGCTGCTGTACGCGGTCCTGCCCGTCTGCGAGGCCGTCGGAACGCTGTTCGCCGTCGGCTACGTCACCGTCGTCCGCGGCCTCGTCGGCACCGGCCGGCTCACCGAGGCCAACGGCCGGCTGAACGCCACCGCCGCCCTCGCCGGGGTCCTCGGCCCGCTCGGCGCCGGCCTGGTCGCCGCCTGGACCGGACCCGCCGGCGCCGTGGCCGTCGACGCCGCGAGCTTCGCCGTGTCGGCCGCCTGCCTGTCCCTCGTACGACTGCGGCCGCGCCCCGCCGACGACGGCTCGGCCGAGGCGGCGCCCGCCACGGCCGGGGCCGGTGGCCTCTGGCGGGACCTGCGCACCGGTGTCGCCTTCCTGTACCGGCACCCGGTGCTGCGCTCGCTGACCGTGCTGCTGTTCGGCTTCAGCTTCTTCACCCTCGGCCTGAACGACCTGGTGATCTACCACATCAAGCACGACCTCGGCCACGACGACGGCACCGTCGGCACGGTCATGGCGGCCGGCGCCGTCGGCAGCATCGCCGGCTCCCTGCTCGTCGCCCGGGTGCGCCGCCGGGCGGGCTTCGGCCCCACCTGGATCGGCTCGGTCACCGTGTGCGGCCTGGCCTTCGCCGGCCTGGGACTGCTCCATCCCGTCGTCGCCCTGGCCGGCCTCAGCGCGGCCTTCCTCGCCTGCGTGGCCATGGCCGGCACCTGCTCCATGTCCCTGCGTCAGGAGGTCACCCCGGAACACCTCCTCGGGCGGGTGACCTCCGCCTTCTGGACCCTGCACTACTCCGCCGCCCCCGTCGGCGCCGCCGTCCTGACCTGGGCGGCCGAACAGCACGGGACCACCCCGGTCGCCGCGCTCGCGGGCGGCGCCTGCGTCCTGATCGCCGCGGCCGCCCTCCTCACGCCGGTGCGCCGGGCCGCCCACGGCGAGACGTGACCCGCGGCGTGGCGTGACCCGCGGCGGCCCGGGGATCAGCCGGCCGCGGAGAAGACGAAGGTGAACTCCGCCGGTTCGGCGTGCAGGTGGTACTGGGGGAGCGGGCCGGGACCGCAGGACTGGGAGCCGATGCCGTGCTGGGCGTGGTCCAGGTTGACCCAGACCGTATTCCCGGGGGTCAGGTCGGTGCGGTGGGCGGCGGCGTCCAGGTGCTCGGTGTTCCAGCGGCGGGCGGCGAGGAGGAACTCCGGATCGCCCTCGACGCGCAGGCCGCCCAGCTCGGCCCAGCGGACGCCGATGCGGGCGCCGTTCTCCTGCGGACGGACGTACGGCGTCTGCATGCTGTCCACCGTCGACTGCCAGCGGCCGACCGCCGCCGCCGTCCTGGTGTCGGGATACGCCTCGCCGGGACCGCCCCCGAACCACCGCACACGGTCGGCCGCAGACAATCCGAAGCGGATGCCCAGCCGGGGCAGCGGGAGCGTCCAGTCGCCCTCCGGCTCGACGGAGACGGTCAGCCGGAGCCGGTCTCCGTCCGACTGCCAGCGGTATACCGTCGACAGCGCCAACTCCCGGGCGGCCGGCGCCACCCGGGTCCGTACCGTCAGCCCGTCGTCGCCCCGCTCCACCGCGTCCAGCCGGTGCCGCATGCGGTGCAGGCCCAGCGTGCGCCACAGCGGGCCGAGGCGGACGCCCTTCTGCCAGTCCGCGCCGTCGTCGTTGTCGGTGGTCGCCCGCCACACGTCCAGGCGCAGCCCCGTCACCTCCACGTCGCCGAACCGCTGCAGCGCGCCGGTACGGGCGTCGAACGCGGCGGGGCCGAGGGTGATCAGCCCGTCGGCCCGCACCGGGCGGACGAGGACCGGGAACGACGGGACCGTGCGGGCGGACACCGGGAACTGGCCCCAGGCGACTTCATGCCCCCGCCGCGCCCACGCCGTGTCGGCGGCCAGGACGGCCCGGACCGTCCAGAGGGCCTCGCCGGCGGGGGCCGCGGGCGGCGGCTCGGGCAGCTTGACGTCGGCGGACGCGCCCGGGGACAGCGCCGGCACCTCCAGGTCCCCGCGTGCGACGGACTCGCCGTCCACCTCGTAGGAACAGGTGAACGCGAGGCCGGACAGGTCGGCGAAGTCGTACTTGTCGGTGACACGGATCGTGCCGTCGCGGGCGTCGCCCTCGATCGCGACCGGCTCGATCACCTTCTTGTACTCGGCGAGGCCGGGGGAGGGCCGCCGGTCGGGGAAGAGCAGGCCGTCGCAGACGAAGTTGCCGTCGTGCAGCTCTTCCCCGAAGTCGCCGCCGTAGGCGTAGCCGTACCGTTCGTCCTTGACGCCGTGGTCGATCCACTCCCAGACGAAGCCGCCCTGGAGCCGGTCGTAGCGCTCGAACAGCCGCTGGTAGTCGGCGAGTCCGCCGGGGCCGTTGCCCATGGCGTGGGCGTACTCACAGAGGATGAAAGGCAGTTGGCGGCGTCGCAGTGTCCCGCCGTCCAGGTGCCGGCCGATCCGCTCGACCTCGGCGTGACCGGCGTACATCCGCGAGTACATGTCCGTGTCGCGGCAGTCGACGTCGCCCTCGTAGTGCACGAGCCGGGAGGGGTCGCGGCCGTGGATCCACTCGGCCATCGCGGTCAGGCCCCGGCCGGTGCCGGCCTCGTTGCCGAGGGACCAGATGACGACGGACGGGTGGTTCTTGTCCCGTTCGACCGTGCGGGCCGCGCGGTCGAGCAGCGCCGGGGTCCAGCGGTCGTCGTCGACGGGGTTGTCCCGCCAGCCCTGTTCGGTGAAGCCGTGGGTCTCCAGGTCGCACTCGTCGATCACCCAGAGCCCGTACTCGTCGCAGAGGTCGAGGAAGGCGGGGTGGGGCGGGTAGTGGGAGGTGCGGACGGCGTTGACGTTGTGCCGCTTCATCAGCAGCACGTCCTCGCGCATGGTCTCCGGGTCCAGCGCGCGGCCCGTCTCCGGGTGCCACTCGTGCCGGTTGACGCCCTTGAAGAGGACGGCCCGGCCGTTGACCTTGATCAGCCCGTCCGACAGTTCGACCGTGCGGAAGCCGACGCGCAACGGCACCCGTTCGCCCCCGGTGTCCAGCACCCCGTCGTACAGCCGGGGGATCTCCGCCGACCACGGCTCGACCGGCACCGTCACCTCCTCGCCCGTCGCGACGTCGATGCCGAGGTGCGGGACGGTCACCCGGCCGGCGGCCTCGGAGTCGACCCGCAGGGTGCCCGTGCCGTGCGCGTGGTCGTAGGAGGCGTGCACGAAGAAGTCCCGGGCGCTGTCCACCGGGCGGTGCAGCAGGGTGACGTCCCGGAAGATGCCCGGCAGCCACCACTGGTCCTGGTCCTCCAGGTACGAGCCGGCCGACCACTGGTGGACACGGACCGCCAGGACATTGTCTACAGTCTTCAGAAGATGGCCGACCGTGAACTCGTGCGGCAGCCGGGAGCCCTTGAACTCGCCGAGTTCCGTGCCGTTCAGCCAGACGCGGGCACAGGACTCCACACCGTCGAACCGGAGGACGGCGTCCCCGTCGGCCGGGGCGGGCCAGGGGGCCGGCAGGTCGAAGTACCGCAGGTGGTCACCCGCGGGGTTCTCGGTGGGGACCCGCGGCGGGTCCACCGGGAACGGATACACGTGGTTGGTGTAGGCGGGCGCCCCGTGCCCCTGGAGTACCCAGTGCCCCGGGACGGCGATCTCCGCCCAGCTCCCGGCGTCGTAGCCCTCGGCCGCGAAGGAGTCGTCCTCGGCGTCCGCCGTCCCGGACAGCCGGAAGCGCCAGGAACCGCCCAGGGAGAGGGACGGGGCGTCGGAGGACGCGTACCAGGCGCGGGGCGGCAGGGCTCCGCGCCCCGGGGAGACGTCCTCGACGTAGCCGGTGCTCGTACGGGTGCTGAAGGTCATCGGTCGGTCTCCTGGCTCAGCCGGTGATGCCGGTCTGCGAAGGCTCTGCGGCACGGCTCCCCGCAGGGGCTGTGCGTCCGGTGGTGGCCGGCCGCCGGCCGGCGGACCGCAGCGCGCCCTCCAGCGCGAACGTGGCCGCGCCGAGGGACACCGGGTCGGTGGGGATCGGGGACAGGACGATCTCGGTGGCGGCCAGCGGCCGCCGCAGCGCGTGCCGGGCGACCGCCTCGCGCACCTCGCCGAGCAGCGGCTCGCCCAGCCGGGACGCCACCCAGCTGCTGAGCACCACCACTTCGGGGTTGAGCAGGTTGACCAGGTCGGCGATGCCCGCACCCAGGTAGCGGGCCGTCTCCCGGACCACGCCGAGCGCCACCGGATCGCCCGCGGCGGCCGCCCGCGCCAGCGCGTCGACGGTCGCGGTCTGGTCGTCCGGATGCAACAACGGGGAGCCGGGCTCCCGTTCGCGCAGGTGCCGCATGATGCCCGGCGCGCCGACGTACGTCTCCACGCAGCCGCGGTTGCCGCAGTGGCACGGCCGGCCGTCCAGCACGAGGGTGGTGTGCCCCCACTCGCCGGCGCTGTTGCTCACCCCGCGGTGCAGCCCGCCGCCCAGCGCCAGACCTGCGCCGACGCCGGTGCCGAGGTTGACCACCACGGCGTCCTCGCGGCCCCGCGCCGCCCCGAACCACAACTCGGCCACCACACAGGCCCGCAGCGGATTGTCGAGGTACAGCGGGTGGGGGATCCGCCCGGCGAGCAGATCGAGCAGCGGTACGTCGTGCCAGTCCCAGTTGGCCGCGTACTCCACGACCCCCCGGTCCCGGTCCACCTGGCCCGGCACGCTCACGCCGACGCCGAGCACCCGGGACGCATCGGCCCCTGCCCGGTCCACCACCGAGCCGACGGCGGCGGCGACACGGCCGGCCACCTGCTCCGGACGGCTCTCATCGGGCCGCAGATCCTCCTCCGCCCGGGCCACCACGTTCAGCGCCAGGTCGAACAGTTCGGCATGGACGTACGTCTCCGCGATGTCGACGCCGATCAGGGCGCCGCCGGACGGATGGACCGCGACCAGCCCGCGGGGACGGCCGCCGGCCGAGTCCTCGAACCCGACCTCCGTGATCATCCGCAGGTCCAGCAGCTCGCCGACGAGCGTGGCGACCGTGGCCAGGCTGAGCCCCGTGGCCGCCGCCAGCTCCTGCCGGGAGGTGGGGGAGCCGGCGATGATCTGGCGCAGCACCTCGTACCGGTTCGCGGTGCGGATGTCACGTGACGTGCGCTTCACGGAACCCTCGTGTCCTTCCCGTCCCGGCCGGGCCCCTGGGCACCGGCGCGGGGGTCAGGCTATGAGCCGGCCGACACTTCTGCAAGGGGTTGGGAAATGGGCCATATGAAGCCGAGGCCGCCGACGGGCGTCCGGCCGGCGGCGGGTGCGTCCGTTGACCCTCTCCAGTGCCGCGACCTACCGTAGAGAGCGCTTGCTGTCGGCGCGCTCGCCGTCAGCGCGTCCCCGAGCCGGAAGGCACGCCCTTGCCCGACCGCCCCCAGGCACTCTTCGCCATGACGGCCCGGAACGTGCCGCACCTCTTCCCGCCCGGCCTCCTCCAACGGCTCGGCGCGTACGTGGACATCGATCCCACGCTGGTGGCGCACGACTTCACCGACCCCCGGGTGCGGGACACCCTGGCCCGCACCGAGATCCTGATCACCGGCTGGGGCTGTCCCGTCCTCGACACCGCCGCACTCGACGCGGCACCGAAACTCCGTGCCGTGCTGCACGCGGCCGGCTCGGTCAAGGGATTCGTCACCCCCGACGTCTGGCGGCGCGGCATCGCCGTCTCCTCGGCCGCCGCCGCCAACGCCCTGCCCGTGGCCGAGTACACGCTCGCGATGATCCTCCTCGCCGGCAAGGACACCTTCGCCGTCCGCGACCGGCTGCGCGACCGGCGCACCTTCCCCTACGGCGACATCGTCCCCGGCGCCGGCAACCACGGCCGCCGCGTCGGCGTCGTCGGCGCCTCCCGCATCGGCCGCCGCCTCATCGAACTGCTGCGCCCCCACGACCTGCGCGTGAGCCTGGCCGACCCGTACGTCGACGACGCCGAGGCGGCCCGCATCGGTGTGCCGCTGCTGCCGCTGGACGACCTGCTGAGCGCCTCCGACATCGTCACCCTGCACGCCCCGCACACCCCCGAGACCCGGCACCTGATCGACGCCGCCCGGCTCGCCCTGATGCCCACCGGATCGGTGCTGGTCAACACCGCGCGCGGCGCGCTCGTCGACCACGGGGCGCTGATCGGGGAACTGCGCACCGGCCGCATCAGCGCCGTCCTGGACGTCACCGACCCCGAACCGCTGCCCGCCGACTCGCCGCTGTTCGACCTGCCCAACGTCGTCCTCACCCCGCACCTCGCCGGCTCCCAGGGCAACGAACTGGCCCGGCTCGGCCGGACGGTCGTGGAGGAGGCCGGACGGCTGTCCACGGGCGACGGTCTGCTGCATACCGTCGACCGGTCGACGCTGGAGCGAACCGCCTGACCCGCCTGACGGGACCCGGCACGGCCCGGCCGGGGGCAGGGGCATACGGTGAGGGGTGAACGCCTGAGCCGGGAGGAGATACGGATGGGCAGTCGCACCGCGCTGGTCGAGGATCTGATGGAGCGCTTTCCGCACGTGCCGCGGGAGGCCGTCTTCAAGGAGGACCTGCTCCGCGGAGGCGTCGCCTTCGACCCCTCCGCGCTCAGCGACACCGCCAACGAGGCAGCCGGCGAGGTCAAGCCGAAGTCGTACTTCATCTTCTCCTTCGACCACGGCACCCTGCCCGAGCTGGGCGAGGCCGCGCTGCGCCGGCCCCCGGAGGAGATCATCCTCACCGGCGGACCGTACGACCTGCGCCGCACCGTCGTCTCCGTCCGCGTGAACCCCGCGTCCCCCTACCGGGTCGCCTCCGACGAGCACGGGCAGCTCGGCCTGTACCTCGACGGCAAGCGGATCTCCGACGTCGGCGTACCCCCGATGCCGGAGTACTACCGGCACACCCTCGCCAACGGGAAGTCCGTGATGGAGGTGGCCCCCACCATCCAGTGGGGCTACCTGATCTATCTCACCGTCTTCCGGGTCTGCCAGTACTTCGGCGCCAAGGAGGAGTGCCAGTACTGCGACATCAACCACAACTGGCGCCAGCACAAGGCCGCCGGCCGGCCGTACACAGGGGTCAAGGACGTGGACGAGGTCCTCGAAGCCCTGGAGATCATCGACCGGTACGACACCACGAAGGCGTCCACCGCCTACACCCTGACCGGCGGCGCCATCACCTCGAAGGTCTCCGGCCGCGACGAGGCCGACTTCTACGGCCACTACGCCAAGGCCATCGAGGAGCGCTTCCCCGGCCGCTGGATCGGCAAGGTCGTCGCGCAGGCCCTGCCCAAGCCGGACGTCCAGCGGTTCAAGGACTACGGCGTGCAGATCTACCACCCCAACTTCGAGGTGTGGGACGAGTACCTGTTCAAGATGTACTGCCCCGGCAAGGAGCGCTACGTCGGCCGCGACGAGTGGCACAAGCGCATCCTGGACTCCGCCGACGTCTTCGGCGCGCGCAACGTGATCCCCAACTTCGTGGCGGGCGTGGAGATGGCCGAGCCGTTCGGCTTCAAGACGGTCGACGAGGCCATCGCCTCCACCACCGAGGGCCTGCGCTTCTTCATGTCGCACGGCATCACCCCTCGCTTCACGACCTGGTGCCCGGAGCCCACCACCCCGCTCGGCAAGGCCAACCCGCAGGGCGCGCCGCTGGAGTACCACATCCGGCTCCTCCAGGCCTACCGTCAGACCATGGACGACTTCGGCCTGTCCTCGCCCCCCGGCTACGGTCCGCCCGGACCCGGCAACGCGGTGTTCTCCGTCAGCTCCTTCATGGACAGCCTGCCGGCGCAGGAGCCCGCCGGGACGGCCGGGGAGCCCGCCGAGGTGTGAGCCCGGCGCACGGCGAGCGGATGTGGAAACGCGGCTTGTCAGTTGTGTCGAGGACGTGAAAGGCTCTGTGCCCTGCCGCGAGGGTCCCTCCAACTCCGATTTCCCTGTGGTGAGTTGACCTCGCTCGTGGACGCGGGAGTCCCATGCCCGACCTGCCGGCCCCCCAGGGCCCCACCGAGGCCGCCCTGTTCTCCGAGTGCTGGGACGCGGTGCTCTCCTACGCCGACCTGTGCACGTCCGGCTCGCTGACCGCGCACCAGCTGGCCACGGAGGCGTTCACCCGCGGCATGCGGGAGATCCGGGCGGCCTCGGCGCCCACCGTGCGGGCCGCCGGCCGCCGCTCCACCCGGCTGCCCGTCATCCCGGCGCTCCTCACCGCCGTACGGGAGACGGCCGCCGCCTGGGAGGCCGGCGGCCAGGGCCACAAGCTGGACCCCGACCTGCGGCTCTGGCTCAACTCCCCCCAGGCCGCCCGCTACACCGGCCCGCCCCTGCGGCGGCCCGTCGCGCTGCGCGGCCTCCGGGACATGCAGGAGGGGGACGCCGCGCTGCTGTGGCTCGCCGAGGCGGAGGCGCTGCCGCTGCCCGCCGTGGCCCGCCGTCTCGGCCTGGACCCGGCCACGGTCGCCCTAGAACTCGACGAGGTCCGCGCCCTGTTCCGGGACCGCTGCCACCGCGCCCACCGGGACACCCCGATGGATACGGAGTGCCGCAGCTACGCCCGCCTCCTGGACGCGGTCACCCGCTCCGCGGGCGCCGACACCCCCGAGGACCTGTCCCGGCACCTCGCCACCTGCGTGCAGTGCGCGGAGGCCGCCGCCTGCCTGCGCCTCCACGGCGGTGGACTGCCCGCCGCCCTGACCGGCGGGGTGATCGGCTGGGGCGCCCTCGCCTACCTGGAGCGCCGCCGCCGTGCCGCCGAGGTCCGGCTCGGCGCGGGCCGGCCGGGGCAGGCCGGACCCGAACCGGGCGAGGACAGGGAGGGCACGGGCCGCCACCGGCTCCTGCTGGGCGGGCTGCTGGGCACCGCCGTCCTGCTGTCGGCGCTGGCGCTCGGCGCGTCGCTGATGCCGTTCGGCGGTTCCGCCGCCGACACCGCGGCCGTGCACGACGACAGCCGGCCGGTCGCCGACCCGGCCACCTCCCAGGCCGCGCCCGTCCCGAGCCCCTCCCGCTCCCGGGCCTCCGCCCCCGCCCCCCGGCCGTCCGTCACCCACCAGTCCGCGACCCCCACCAGGGCGGCGACCGGCCGCGCGAAGCCCGGGCCCGGCCCCGAACCACAGGGCACGGCCACCGCCACCGCCTCCGCTTCCGCCGGCCCCGGGACCGCCGCCTGCCGGGTCTCCTACCACCTGGACGGCCAGTGGCCCGACGGCTTCCAGGCCACCGTCACCGTCACCACCGCCGGGGCGCTCAGCGACTGGCGGGTCGCCTGGTCCTTCCGCGACGGCCAGCGGGTCGGCCAGATGTGGGACGCCACCGCGCGGCAGAGCGGCTCCCGTGTCACCGCCGTCGCCGCCGACTACAACCGGTCCGTCAGCGCCCACGGCACCCTGTCCTTCGGCTTCCTCGCCTCCTGGCAGGGCCGGAACCGGGCGCCGTACGCCTTCACCCTCAACGGGGCGCCCTGCGCCGCGGGCTGACCCCGAGCGGCGCCCGGCCGGTCACCAGGTACGGATGTCGGTGTCGTCCACCCCGTCGCGCCACGGCACGGTGCGGCCCGCCGGCGGCTCGACGCCGTTCTCCACCCATTCCTCCAGCGCCCGGAAGACCGTGCGGAAGACGGGCGTGAGCGGGCGGAGCCGGCCCGGGTGCAGATCGCAGAAGCCGTCGACGTGCGTCCCGCCCTCGATGCGGTACTGGCGGTGCAGAGCAGCCCGGCCCGCCCCGGCCACCAGCTCGGCGTAGGCGTCCGAGTGCAGGGCGATGGGCAGCAGCGTGTCGAGGGTGCCGTGGAACGACAGCAGCGGCCGGCCGATCGCCCCGGTCAGCGACACCCGGGCGACCGCCTCGTGCACGGCGGCCGGCCGCGTGGCGTAGTCGTAGTCCGCGTCGCCGCCGGGCGTGCCGGCCCCGGCGAACGGTGTGCCGGTGCTCGGCAGGCCGGGCCCCGGGTAGTCCGGGTCGAAGACCGCCCGGTAGGTGCGCTGGGTGAAGTCCCAGTAGACCTGGTGGTGCGCCGCCCACAGGAACTCCGAGCCGGCGGGCAGACCGGCCGCGAGCAGCCGCCGGTGCGCGGCCGGGTCCCCGGTGTCCCGGTAACGCGGATAGTGGGCGAGGAACGCCGGCAGGTGGGTCAGTAGGTTCGGGCCCCCGGCCCGCCACAGCGGGCCCTCCCAGTCGACACCGCCGTCGTAGAGGTCGGCGTGCCGCTCCAGCTGCACCCGGGTCGCGTAGCCGCCGTTGGAGACCCCGGCGACGTACAGGCGGTGCGGCTCGGCGCCGTAGTGGGCGCGCGCGGTGGCGCGGGCGGCCACGGCCAGCTCGGCGAGCCGCCGCTCCCAGTCGGCCAGGACGTCGCCGGGCCGCTCGCCGGCGGAGTGGAAGTCCGGTCCCGAGTTCCCCTTGTCCGTCGTGGCGCAGGCGTAGCCGCGGGCGAGCAGCCAGTCCGCCATGATCCGGTCGCAGGCGTACTGGCGGCGGATGCCGGGAGCGGCGGTGACGACCAGCTTGCCGTTCCACGCGTCCGGCAGGCGGAGGACGAACTGGGCGTCGTGCCGCCACCCGTGGTGCGTGTTGAGGCCGGTCGCCGCGGGGAAGCAGCCGTCGATCTGCGTGCCGGGGACCGGCACGGGCCGCTCCTGCCAGCGGTCTTCCGCCGCGTGCAGGCCCTCCCAGTCGGCCGCGACCGTGTGCCCGGACCGCAGCGTGCCGGCCGTGGTCAGATCGTCGAGGACCGCCGACTTCTGGAGTTCGGCCCCCGGCACGGAGACCGTCGCCCGGTGACGGGACCCGGAGTGCGGAGCAGGAGTGTGCAGAGCAGCGGGGTGCGGAGCCGGGGGGTGAGCTGCGGGCGGAGTGGCGGGGCCGGTGTGGGTCATCCCTGATCTCCTGTGCGTCGAGGGGCGGGCCGGGCCGGGCGCACCGTGTCGCCGCGCGCTCGTGCCCCTCCGTGAGAACACCAGAACCCGCGCCCGTCACGGTATGGAGCCGAAGGCCACATCCCGAGCGCCCGGTATGGCTGTCGCCCACATGGGAGACCGTCTCCGGGGTCCCTACGGTGACCGGCATGGAGAGCACCCACAACGGAACCCACGACCCCGGCTTCCTCGGCGGACGCACCGCGCTGATCACCGGCGCCGCCGGCGGGATCGGCCGGGCCTGCGCGCTCGCCTTCGCCGCGGCCGGCGCCCAGGTGTACGTCGTGGACCGGGCGGGCGAGGCGGCCAAGGCCGTCGCCCAGGAGTGCGGCGGTACGGCCCTGGTGGTGGACCTGTCCGATCCCGCCGCCGTGGACGGGCTGCCCGCCGACGCCGACATCGTCGTCAACAACGCCGGACTGCAGCACGTCGCCCCGCTGCACGAGTTCCCGCCGGAACGGTTCACCCTGATCCAGCGGGTCATGGTCGAGGCACCCTTCCGCATCGTCCGCCGCACCCTGCCCCGCATGTACGAGCGGCAGTGGGGCCGGATCGTCAACATCTCCTCCGTCCACGGACTGCGCGCCAGCCCCTACAAGGCGGCCTACGTCACCGCCAAGCACGGACTGGAAGGCCTCAGCAAGGTGATCGCGCTGGAGGGCGCCCCGCACGGCGTCACCAGCAACTGCGTCAACCCCGGCTACGTGCGCACGCCGCTGGTCGAGGAGCAGATCGCCGACCAGGCGACCGCGCACGGCATCGCCCCGCAGGACGTCATCGAGGAGGTGATCCTCGAACGCCCGGCGATCAAGCGGCTCATCGAACCGGACGAGGTCGCGCGGGCCGCGCTGTGGCTGTGCCGCCCCGAGTCCCGCTCCGTCACCGGCACGTCCCTCGCCCTCGACGGCGGCTGGACCGCCCACTGACAGGCGGCACCAGAGTCCGGGCCCGCCGCAACCCCTCCCCACACCCCTTCCGATCCCGCCCCCCACGTCCCCTTCCCCGACCTCCCTCCCCGAGACGGTGACACCATGGCCGGCACTCACACCCACCCGGACGCGCCCCGCGCCGGCGCCCGTCCGACCGCCCTGCCCCGCGTGGTCGCGGCGAGTCTGATCGGCACCACCATCGAGTGGTACGACTACTTCCTCTACGGCTCCGCGGCCGCCCTCGTCTTCAGCAAGGTCTTCTTCCCCAACACCGATCCGCTCACCGGAACCCTGCTGTCGTTCCTCACCTACGCCATCGGCTTCGCCGCCCGGCCGCTCGGCGGGCTGTTCTTCGGCCACTACGGCGACCGCATCGGCCGCAAGAGGCTCCTCGTGCTCAGCCTGCTGCTGATGGGCTGCGCCACCACCCTGATCGGCCTCGTCCCCGGCTACGACACCATCGGCGTCGCCGCCCCGGTCCTGCTCACCGTGCTGCGCCTCATCCAGGGATTCGCGGTGGGCGGCGAGTGGGGCGGTGCCGTCCTGCTGGTCTCCGAGCACGGCGACCCGCGCCGCCGCGGCTTCTGGGCCTCCTGGCCGCAGGGCGGGGCACCCGCCGGCAACCTCCTCGCCGTCGGCGTGTTGTCCTTCATGACCAGCGTCCAGTCCGACTCCGCGTTCGTGGCCTGGGGCTGGCGCATCCCCTTCCTGCTCTCGGCGGTGCTGGTGGGCGTCGGGCTGTGGATCCGGCTGCGGGTCGACGAGTCGCCGCTGTTCAAGGAGGCACAGGCACGGGCCGAGGCGCGCCGCGCCGAGACGAAGGCCGAACAGACGCCCCTGCTCGCCGTGCTCCGCCACCACTGGCGGGACGTGCTGGTGGCCATGGGCGCCCGGATGGCCGAGAACATCTCCTACTACGTGATCACCACGTTCGTCCTCGCCTACTGCGTCGACCACCTGGGACTGGACAAGCAGACGGCACTGAACGCCGTCCTGATCGGCTCCGCGATCCAGTTCTGCCTGATCCCGCTGTTCGGCGCCCTGTCGGACCGGATCGGCCGCAAGCCCGTCTACCTCGTCGGGGCGGTCGGCGTCGGCGCCTGGTCCTGGGCCTTCTTCGGCCTGCTGGACACCAAGTCGTTCCCCGAGCTGGTGCTCGCCGTCACCGTCGGCCTGGTCTTCCACAGCGCCATGTACGCCCCGCAGGCCGCGTTCTTCTCCGAACTGTTCGCCACCCGGATGCGGTACTCGGGCGCCTCCATCGGCGCCCAGTTCGCCTCGGTGGCCGCCGGCGCGCCCGCACCGCTGATCGCCGTCGCCCTGATCAAGTCGTACGGCGACTCCACTCCGATCTCGGTCTATGTCACGATGGCCGCGGTCCTGACCGTCGTCGCCCTGCTGTGCGCCCGTGAGACACGCGGCCGCGACCTGGCCGCCGTCGACGGTGAGGCGGAGCCGGCGCACGAGGTCCGGCCGAACGAAGTCCGACCAGTGAATCAGTGACCGAGTGATCGAGCGACGCCGGTGAGTGAAGTCCGATGACCGAGAAGCCCTCCGCCGAGTCCGCCGGGCCGCCCGCGCCGACCGGGTCCGTCGCGCACGCCATGCGGCGGCTGGTGGAACTCCTCGCGGAGGGCGCCCCGGACGAGGACATCACCGCCGTGCCCGCCCGGGCCCGCGCCGCCGGCGCGGGCCCGGGCGATCTCGCGGAGCTGGAGGCCGCCGTCGCCTCGGCCCTGAAGGTGCGCCGGGCGCTACGGCAGCACCGGCGCCGGGAGGCCGAGCTGACCGCGCTCTTCGAGACGGCCGGCGACCTGGCCGGGCTGCGCGACCTCGACGACGTCCTGCAGTCCATCGTGCGCCGGGCCAGGATGCTGCTCGGCACCGACACCGCCTATCTGACCCTGCCGGACGAGCGGGCCGGGGACACCTACATGCGGGTCACCGACGGCTCGGTCTCCCCGCTGTTCCAGAACCTCCGGCTCAGCCTCGGCGAGGGCCTCGGCGGTCTGGTCGCCCAGACGACCCAGCCGTACGCCAGCCCCGACTACGGCACCGACCCGCGCTTCCTGCACACCGAGACCATCGACGCGGGCGTGCGGGAGGAGGGGCTGGTCGGCATCCTCGGCGTGCCGCTGCTGCTGGGCTCCAGCTCGGCGGAGGGCGGCAAGGTGATCGGCGTGCTGTTCGCCGCGGACCGCCGGCCGCGCACCTTCACCCCGGACGAGACCGCCCTGCTCTGCTCGCTGGCCGCGCACGCCGCGATCGCCATCGACACCGCCCGCGCCCTCGCCGACACCCGCGCGGCCCTGGCCGACCTGGCCGAGGCCAACGCCGTCATCCGCGAGCACTCGGCCGCGCTGCAGCGCACCGAGGAGGCCCACGACCGGCTCACCGACCTGGTGCTGCGCGGCGGCGCCGCCGGCGAGATCGCCGCCGCCGTCGGTGAACTCCTCGGCTGTGCCATCGCCATCATCGACCCCACCGGCCACCGCATGGCCCAGGCCGGCGACGGCCCCGGACTCACGCCCGACGACCTCGCCGAGGCCGTCGCCGAGTCCCGGGCCGCCGCCCGCGCGGTCCCGCTCGGCGACCACTGGGTGTGCGCCGTCCTCGCCGGGCCGGAACTCCTCGGCAGCCTCGTGGCGCTCGACCGCCCGGCCCTGGAGGACTCCGACCGGCGCCTGTTCGAACGCGCGGGCGTGGTCACCGCACTGCTGCTCCTGCTGCGCCGGACGGTCACCGAGACGGAGAACCGGATCCGCGGCGAGCTGCTCACCGAGGTCCTCACCGCCGCCCACCGCGACCCCGCCGGGCTCGTCGACCGGGGCCGGCGGCTCGGCACCGACCTGGAGCACCCGCACCTCGTGCTCGTCGCCCAGGCCCCGGCCCGGACCCGGTCCAAGCTGTCCGCTGCCGCCGCCCAGCACCTCTTCGGCCGGGGCGGGATCAGCGCCGAGCACGACGAGACCACGGTGATCCTGCTGCCGTACGATGGCCCCGACGCGGCCGGTACCGACCCGGCCGGGGTGGCGCGCACGACTGCGGGCCGGCTGACGTACCTCGTCGGCGCCCCGGTGACGGTCGCCGCGTCCGGACCGGCGTCCGGCCCGGTCGCGCTGGCCGCCGCCCACGCCGAGGCCCGCCGCTGCCTGCGGGCCATGGGCGTCCTGGGCCGCACCGGCGAGGGCGCGTCCGCCGCCGAACTCGGCTTCCTCGGCGTGCTGCTGGGCGACGGGCACGACGTACGCCGCTTCGTGCACTCCGTGCTCGGCCCGCTGCTGGAGTACGACGCCCAGCGGGGCACGGACCTGGTCCGCACCCTCCAGGCCTACTTCGACTGCGGGGCCAGCCTGACCCGCGCCAAGGACGACCTGCACATCCACGTCAACACCGTGGTGCAGCGCCTGGACCGCATCGGCTCCCTGCTCGGCCCCGGCTGGAACGAGCCGGACAGGGCACTGGAGCTGCAACTGGCCCTGAAGCTCAACCTGTTGTCCGCATAGCGCGCAGGGGCCCGGAGAAGACTCCGGGCCCCGAGGCGTTTCTAGCTCCCGGCCGAGCCGCCGCCCCTGCCGTGCCGCGCCGCGCGGAGGCGCTCGGGCAGCCGGGCGATGCCGCCGGGCAGCAGGTAGACGACGGCGACGAACAGCGCGCCGAGCAGGAACAGCGGCTGGGAGAGCGGCACCCGCAGGACCGGCGGGAGGCCGGCGATCGCGTCCGAACCGGCGAGGTCGCCGAGGCGCTGGTCGGCCCAGGTGTAGAGCAGGCCGCCGATCAGCGGGCCCCAGCGGCTGCCGGAGCCGCCCAGCACCACCATCACCAGCAGGGACAGCGTGAAGTCGGAGGTGGTGGTCTGCGGGGTCGCGCCCCCGGTCAGCAGCAGGTACACGATCCCGCCGAGGGCGGCGAGCGTGCCCGACAGGACGAACGCGGTCAGCTTGAAGCCGTAGGGGCGCAGGCCCAGGACGTCCACCCGGCGTTCGTTCTCCCTGATGCCCTCCCAGACCCGGCCGGTCGGCGAGTGGGTGGCCCAGTGCACGACGGCCAGGGTCAGCACGAGGTAACCGAGCGCGATCCAGTACAGGTTCGCGGTGTTGCCGATGCCGACCAGCCAGTCCGGCAGCCGCTCCGCCGGCGCCGCGAGACCCTCCTCGCCGCCGGTCAGCGAACCGGGGTTCCGGGCCACCAGGATCGAACCGGCCTGCGCGAAGGCGAGCGTCACCATCGAGAACCCGATCCCGGTAACCCTGAGGCTCACCGAGCCCAGCAGCACCGCGAGCAGCGCCCCGGACACCAGTCCGAGCACCGCCGCCACACCGAGCGGCAGCCCGCCGCCGACCATGAGGACGGCGGTGAGGTAGGAACCGGCGGCGAAGTACAGGGCATGCCCGAAGGACAGCAGACCCGTACGGCCGAGCAGCAGGTCGTAGCCGGTCGCCACCGCCGCGAACACCAGGCACTGGCCCAGCAGTTGCAGATTGCCCGGACTGCCGATCGGCCCGTCGAGCAGACCCGGCAGGGGCACCGCGCTGTACGGCGCGGCGAACAGCGCCACCAGGAGCACGGCGGGCCACCAGCGGGTGATCCGGTGGTACGGCGGCCCACCGGAGGCTTGCGCGGACGGCGCCGCCGGCCGATCGGTGAGCTGGGTGCTGGTCATGCGAGTCTCCCGGTGAGTCCGTGCGGCCGGACGAGCAGGACGACGGCGAGCAGGACGACGACCGACAGGTCGCCGAGGCCGCCGGCCGCGTAGTAGTTGGCGAACTGCTGGACCAGCCCCACCACCAGGGCGGCGACGGCGGCACCGGTGACCGAGCCCATCCCGCCGGTGACCACGACGACGAAGGCGAAGACCAGCAGCGAGGTGCCCTGGCCCGGCGAGACGGAGCCGAAGTACAGGCCGCCGAGCGCCCCCGCGAGGGCGGCGGCCGCGCCGCCGATCGCGAAGACCAGCGTGAACGCCCTACGGACGTCGGTGCCGAGCGCGGTCACCATGGCCCGGTCCTCGACCCCGGCCCGCACCACCAGCCCGTGCCGGGTGCGGCCGAGGAACACCCTCAGCGCGACGAGGACGACCAGGGCCGCGCCGACCAGCACGAACCGGTTGGTGGGGATCCGGGCGCCGAGCAGGGCGACGGTGCCGGACAGCGCCCTCGGCCCGGGGAAGGTCCGGGCGTCGGCACCCCAGATGCCGGACAGCAGCGCGGGGACGGCGAGCCCCACCCCGACTGTGGCGAGGATCTGCTCGCGCGGCCGGTCGTACAGCGGGCGGACGACGGCCAGTTCGAGCACGACGGCCGCCACGGTGCCGACGGCCGTGCCGAACACGACCGCGAGGGCGAACCCGGCGCCGTCGGATCCCGCACCGGGCAGGTGACCGGACGCGGCCCACCAGGTGGCGTAGGCGCCCACCGACAGCAGGGCGCCGTGCGCGAAGTTCAGCACGTCCATCAGGCCGAAGATCAGCGACAGCCCGGAGGCGACCAGGAAGTACAGCGCACCGAGCCCGAGCCCGGTGGCGGTGAGCAGCACGATCGTGGCCATCAGCGTTCCTCTCCCGCGTCCGGACGGCCGGCGCCCAGGGACGGCGTGCCGGCGGGGGTCTGTCGTCTGCCGACCCCGAGGAGACGGCGCGTGGCCTCCGGGTCCGACAGCAGCTCGGGGGCCGGCCCGCGGTGTACGGTGTGGCCGTCGGCCAGGACCACGCAGGTCCCGGCGAGGCGGCGGACCAGGGCCAGGTTCTGCTCGACGAGCAGCACGGGCACGGCCCCGGCCGCCCGCTCCAGGGCGTGCGCGACCTCGCCGACGACCTTCGGCGACAGCCCCTTGGTCGGCTCGTCCGCGATGATCAGCCGGTTGCCGTTCAGCAGCGTGCGCGCGATCGCGACCATCTGCTGCTGGCCGCCCGACAGCGTGCCCGCCGACTGCCGCCCCCTGCACAGCAGTTCGGGGAACAGCTCGTACACCGTGTCGTAGTCGGGCGGCCCGGCTCCCGGGCGTTCGGCCAGCCGCAGGTTCTCGGTCACGGTCAGGGCGGCGAAGACACCGCGGTCCTCCGGGGCGTAGCCGATGCCCCGGCGCACCAGCGCGTGGGTGCTCAGCTCGGTGGTCTCCGCGCCGTCCAGGAGCACGCTGCCGGTGCGTGGGACGAGACCGAGGATCGCGCGGACGGTGGTGGTCTTGCCGGCGCCGTTACGGCCCAGCAGGGCGGTGACGCCGTGCGCGGGGACGTCCAGGTCCACCCCGTGCAGGATGTGCCGTCCGCCGATGACGACGCGCAGGTCACGTACCGTCAGCAGGCTCACAGCGCCTCCCCGAGGTAGGCCTGCTGCACCGTCGGGTCGGCCATGACGCGGTCCGGGGCGTCCACGGCCAGCAGGCTGCCGTGGTGCATGACGGCGACCCGGTCGGCGAGCCCCAGCAGGACGTCCATGTGGTGCTCGACCATGAGCACGGTCCGGCCCTCGTCGCGGTGCAGCGAGCCGATCAGCTCGGTGAGCGGCGGCACCTCCTCGGCGCTGACCCCGGCCATCGGCTCGTCCAGCAGCATCACCCGGGGGTCGCCGACGAGGAGGACGGCGAGTTCCAGCTTGCGTTTCTCCCCGTGGGACAGGGAGCCGGCCCGCGCGTGCTCGCGGCCCCGCAGTCCGGTGCGCTCCAGGATCCGGCCCACCTGGTCGTCGTAGCGGCCGGCCCGCCGCCAGATCCGGTAGGAGCCGCCCTCGGCGGCCTGGGCGGCCAGCCGGACGTGGTCGGCGACCGTCATCCCCGGCCAGAGGCTGGAGGTCTGGAAGGTGCGGCCGAGACCGAGCCGGGCGCGGGCGTGCCGGGGCCGGGCGGTGAGGTCGGTGCCGTCGAGTTCGATCCGGCCCGCGCTCACCGGTGCCAGCCCGCTGATCAGGTTGAACAGGGAGGTCTTTCCCGCGCCGTTGGGCCCGATGAAGGCGAGGAACTCGCCCTCACGGACGTCCAGGGTGACGTGTTCGACGATGGTGGCCCCGCCCACCGTCCAGCCGAGACCGGCCAGCCGCAGCAGGACGGGGGAGCCGGCCGCGCCGGTCGCGTGGTCCCCGCCGGGGTGCGCTGACGGCGTCGGGGTCATAGGGGCGCTCACCCTCAGCCCTTCATGTGCTGGACGGGCGGGGCCACCTTCGCGGTCGGCTCGGTGGCGACCAGCACCGGCTTGCCCTTGGTGAGCCGGGCCCGGAACATCGGCTGCAGCAGGGCGTGGTCCGCGGCGCGGATCTGCTCGTGGCCCTTGGGCCCGTCGAACGACCAGCCCTGCAGCGCCTTCACCATGGCCGAGGTGTCGTCCGCGGACCCGGCCGCGATGGCGTGCACGATCATCTGCGCCGCGGTGAACCCGTCGGGGCTGAACAGGTCGGGGGTGCCGCCTGCCTTGGTCACCCCGTCGATCATGGCCTGCTCGACCGGGTTCTCGCCGCCCGCGCCGGGGAAGTAGTGGGCGAGGAACGCCACCTTGTCCGCGCCGGGCCCGAACGCCGAGTACGACGCCGTACCCGCCAGCCCCGTCACGACCTTGCCCGAATCCAGCACGCCCTGCTGGTCCAGGGCGGTCCACAGCGCCGACGCGGTGGACCCGGCCCAGGCGACGAACACCAGGTCGGGGCCGCCCGCCTTGGTCTGCCGGGCGAACGGGGTGAGGTCGGTCGCGCTGGGCGGGGCCAGCACCGAGCCGACCTTGGCGCCCTTGGCCCCCAGCACCGCCTTCACCGCGGCCACGTTGGCCTGCCCGAAGGTGCTGTCCTGGGCGAGCACGGTGATCTTCTTGCCCTTGAGGGAGCCCAGCATCGTGCCGGCCGTGAGGATGTCCTGGTACGACTGCCGTCCGGAGCGGAACGTGTAGCGGTTGATCCCGGTGACGGCGTCGGTCGCGGCGGCCCCGCTGATGTACAGGGCGTGGTTCTGCGCGGCCAGCGGCGCCATCTGCAGGGCGACACCGGAGTCGGTGGTGCCGGCCAGGATCCTGTACCCCTTGCCGATCAAGTCCTTGCCCTCGGCGACCGCCTTGGCCGGGTCGCCGGCGTCGTCCTCGTACGTCACCTCGACGCGCCGGCCGTTCACCTTGCCGGTGCCGTGGGTGGCGTAGTCCAGGCCGGCCTTGAAGCCCTGTGCGTACTGGGCGCCGTAGGAGGCGAGCAGTCCGGTGCGGGAGTAGACCACGCCGACCTTCACCGGGTCCGAGGAGCCGTGGGAGCCGCCCGAACCGGCCGTGCCGGCCGCCGAGCAGCCGGCCAGCAGGGCCACGGCGGCCAGGACGGAGACGGCGGACAGGGTGGAGGGGGTGGAGGGGACGGCCGGGGCGGGCGGGGCGGAGCGGGGAGTACGTCTCACGACGCCGGTGCTGTGGGAACGGGGGGACCGCATGGTGAAGCTCCTGGTTCGACGGGCCATATGACGGGCGGTGAAGGGGGGTGATGGCCCCTGAACCTAGGAGCGGCACCGGGACGCCGGTATGTGGCCGCACCCCGTATCCCGGCCCGGTTCCATGGCGGCGGCCGACATGGACAGTGCCGCCGCCGCTGGCGAGGGTGGCAGCGCCGGGACCCGACACGAGGCCCGGCACGCGTCCCCCCGGGACCGGACGGAAAGGCAACGCATGGACAAGGTGGCGACATCGGCAGCGCAGGCGGTCGCGGACATCCCCGACGGGAGCACCCTCGCGGTCGGCGGATTCGGGCTGTGCGGCATCCCGTCGACACTGATCGCCGCGCTGGCGCAGGCCGGCACCTCGGGTCTGCAGGTCGTGTCGAACAACTGCGGCGTCGACGACTGGGGCCTGGGGCTGCTGCTCCGCGCGGGCCGGATCACCCGCATGACCTCCTCCTACGTCGGCGAGAACAAGGAGTTCGCCCGCCAGTACCTCACCGGTGAACTGGAGGTGGAACTCACCCCGCAGGGCACCCTCGCCGAACGGCTGCGGGCCGGCGGCGCGGGCATCCCCGCCTTCTTCACCCCGGCCGGCGTCGGCACCCTCGTCGAGGAGGGCGGACTGCCCTGGCGGTACGGCCCCGACGGCGGCGTCGCGATCGGCTCCCCGCCCAAGGAGGTACGGGAGTTCGACGGCCGCCGCTATCTGCTGGAGCGGGCCATCACCGCCGACTACGCGCTCGTCCGCGCCCAAGTAGCCGACCGGCACGGCAACGCCGTCTTCCACGCGGCCGCCCGCAACTTCAACCCGCTGTGCGCGATGGCCGGCCGCACCACCCTGCTGGAGGCGGAGGAGATCGTCGAACCCGGCGAGATACCGCCGGACGCGGTGCATCTGCCCGGCATCTACGTGGACCGGATCGTCCTCGCCGACCCGGCCGACAAGCGCGTCGAACGCCGCACGGTCCGCCCCGCCGGTGCCGTCCGCCCCGCCGGTGCCGTCCGCCCCGCCCGTACGGCCGTCCCGGCCACCGCCGCCCAGGAGAACTGACGATGGCCCTGACCCGCGACCAGCTCGCCGCCCGCGCCGCCCGCGAACTCTCCGACGGGAGCTACGTCAACCTCGGCATCGGCCTGCCCACCCTGATCCCCAGTCACCTCCCCGACGACATCCACGTCGTCCTGCACTCCGAGAACGGCATCCTCGGCGTCGGCCCGTACCCCGAGGAGGGCGACGAGCACCCGGACCTGATCAACGCCGGCAAGGAGACCGTCACGGTCCGGGCCGGAGCCGCCTGCTTCGACTCGGCCACCTCCTTCGGCATGATCCGCGCCGGACGCATCGACGTGTCGGTCCTCGGCGCGATGCAGGTCTCCGCCGGCGGCGACCTCGCCAACTGGATGATCCCGGGCCGGACGGTGAAGGGTATGGGCGGCGCCATGGACCTCGTGCACGGCGCCCGCAAGGTCGTCGTGGTCATGGAGCACACCGCGAAGGACGGCTCCTCGAAGATCGTCCGCGAGTGCACGCTGCCCGTCACCGGACGCGGTGTCGTCGACCGGATCATCACCGACCTGGCGGTCATCGACGTCACCCCGGACGGACTGCACCTCGTCGAACTGGCACCCGGCACCGGCATCGAGGACGTCGTCGACGCCACGGACGCGCACCTGCTCCTCCTCGACGGCGCGGAGGCCTGACCGGCCCCGTGCCGCCGGGCGCAGCCGCGTGCCGCAGGGCGCGGCCGCGCGTCGCCGGACGCAGCCGCGCCTCGCCGGGCGCCAATGGGGGCACCCCCCACAACTCCCCGCACAGCACTGGGTTTCCGTCACATGACGCGCACCCGGGTCCGGGCGCCATCCTGGCCCCTCCCCACCGGACCCCACCCAGGAGTACACGATGACACTCCCCATGCGGCACCGCTCCCGGCGAGCCCGACTGCGCGGCAGAATCACCGCACTTGCGGCCGGTCTCCTCCTGCCGCTCGCCGGGCTCGCCGCCGCCACGCCACCCGCCTCGGCCGCTCCGGGCCTCACCCAGGTCACCGGCTTCGGCTCCAACCCCGGCAGCCTGAACATGTACAGCTACCGGCCCGCCGGCGTCGCCGACGGCGCGCCCCTCGTGGTCGCCCTGCACGGCTGCACCCAGAGCGCGAACGACTACTACACCCACTCCGGCTGGCCCAAGTACGCCGACCTGTACGGCTTCACGCTGGTCTTCCCCGAACAGCCCTCCGTCTCCAGCCCCATCAGCAACTGCTTCGACTGGGGCACCCCGTCCAACGACGGCCGGGACCAAGGGGAGGCCGAGTCCGTCCACCAGATGATCGAGTACGCGGAGAGCACGTACCACGTCGACCCGGCCCGGATCTACGTCACCGGACTCTCCGCCGGCGGCGGCATGACCGCCGACCTGCTCGCCGACTACCCCGACGTCTTCGCCGCCGGATCGATCGACTCCGGCCCGGCCGCCCAGTGCTCCACGACCGGCATCTTCAACACCAACTGCACGTCGGGCACGACCAGCAGGACCGTCCAGCAGTGGGGCGACCTGATCCGCGGCTCCCACCCCGGCTACGACGGCCCCTGGCCCCGGGTGGCCGTCTGGCAGGGCAGCTCCGACACCACCGTCAACCCGGCGGAGATGACGTACAGCATGGACGGCTGGACGAACGTCTGGGGCATCTCCCAGACCCCGTCCAGTACCCAGTCGCTGCCAGGCGGCACCACCGAGCGGATCTACGCCGACGGCGACGGAACGCCCGCGGTCGTCACGTTCTCCGTCTCCGGCATGCCCCACGGCCTCGCCGTCCACCCCGGCTCCGGCACCGACCAGTGCGGCACGACCGGCACCTACTACCCCGACGCCATCTGCTCCAGCTACTACACGGCCCACTTCTTCGGCCTCGACGGCACGCCCGGCACCGGAGAACCCGCGCCCACCGGCCTGAAGGTCACCGGCACCACGGCCGACTCGGCAACCCTGACCTGGAACTCCGTGCCGGACGCGGCGGGTTACGCGGTGTACCGCGACGGCACGAAGGTCACCGCCTCGGCCGTCACCGGCACGACGTACACCGACACCGGGCTCTCCGCGGGCACGGCCTACACGTACACCGTGGCGGCCGTCGACTCCTCCGGCCGACCGGGTGCTTCGTCGCCCGGAGTCGTCGCCACCACGACCGGCGCGCCGGCGGGCCAGTGCTTCACCGACAGCAACTACGGCCAGGTGGCGGCGGGACGGGCCCACCAGACCATGGGCACCACGTACGCCAACGGCTCCGGCCAGAACATGGGCCTCTACAACGTCTTCGTGCGGCACACCCTGCGCGAGACGTCACCCGGCTACTACGTCGTCGCCGACGGGCAGTGCTGAGAGGCTTCACCCCGGGCATCACCTCGCCGGCGCGGCGAGCTCCGCGTTGACGCGCCCGGTGACCAGAGCGAGGACGCGGCCCGCGGCGGCGAGGTCCGCCGCGGGTGTCCCGCCCCAGATACGGGCGCTGACGGGGGCGGTCTCCGCGCCGACGGCGGTGTGTCGAGCAGGGCCGGCAGCGCGTCGGTGAACGCGCGCGTCCGTGGGCCGTCGAGACCGCCGAGCGGATCCAGCAACCGCTGGAGCAGTTCCTGGACCACCCCGACGGCCTGCCGCGTGACGGCCTGTGTCTGCTCGCTGAGGGCGAGTTGCACGGCGCGTGGGTCCCGTGGGTCGCGGCTGCGCTCGATCAGCCCGGCCGACTCCAGGGCGCGCCGGCTTCGAGACGTACAGCGCCTCCAGACCGGTGTGCTCGGCGAGCCGGCGCGGACCGGGCCGCTCGCCGGTGCGCCGCATGCCGTACAGCGAGGCGACCAGGACGTACTGCGCGTGCGTGAGCCCAGCGGAGCCGGCGCGCGATCGACCGCGACACGCCGCTTGGGGAGCCGGACATCGGTGCGCTGATAATTCAGTGGTGCGTCGTCAGGGCGGGTCGCTAGGGTGGTGTCCGTTCACGTGGTTGCTCCCGCAGCCGCTGCCCGCCGTGTGTGTGACCCAGGAGGTGTTGACCGATGACTGTCGTTGCGATGGGCGTTGCCCGCATCCGGAAGTCCGTCAAGTCCACCTCTCTGGCCGCCGGCTGACCACACCTTTTCTTCCCGCGTCCGAGGACGCGGTGCCGGGGCCACCCATGTGAAGGGTCACCCTTGTCTTCCTCTTCTCCTTCGAGCTCGGCTTCTCTTCCGGGTTCACCTTCCTCGCACCCCCTCGCCCCGTACGGCTGGGACGCGGGCTGGGAGTCCGAGTTCGCCCCGTACGCCGGGGAAGGCCTCCTGGCCGGCCGCGTCGTCCGGGTCGACCGCGGGCAGTGCGACGTCGTCACCGCCGGCGGGACCGTCCGCGCCGACACCGCTTTCGTCACCCCCCACGACCCGATGCGGGTCGTGTGCACCGGCGACTGGGTCGCCGTCGAACCCGGCGGCAACCCCCGCTATGTCCGCGCGTACCTGCCGCGCCGGACGGCCTTCGTGCGATCCACCTCCTCCAAGCGGTCCGAGGGGCAGATCCTCGCCGCCAACGTCGACCACGCCGTCGTCGCCGTGTCCCTCGCCGTCGAACTCGACCTCGGGCGCGTCGAACGGTTCCTGGCGCTCGCCTGGGAGTCCGGGGCGCAGCCCGTGGTCGTGCTGACCAAGGCCGACCTCGTCCCGGACCCGGTGACCCTGAGCCACCTCGTGGAGGACGTGGAGACGACCGCGCCGGGCGTGCCGGTGCTCACCGTCAGCGCCCTGCACGGGGACGGACTCGACGTCCTCGCCTCGCTGGTCGGCTCCGGCACGACCGTGCTGCTGGGACAGTCCGGCGCCGGCAAATCGACCCTCGCCAACGCCCTCGTCGGCGAGGACGTCATGGACGTGCGGGCGGCGCGGGACGTCGACGGCAAGGGCCGGCACACCACCACCACCCGCAATCTGCTCGCCCTGCCCGGCGGCGGCGTGCTGATCGACACCCCCGGGCTGCGCGGCGTCGGCCTGTTCGACGCCGAGACCGGGGTCGGGCAGGTGTTCTCCGAGATCGAGGAACTGGCCGGGCGGTGCCGGTTCCACGACTGCGCCCACGAACGCGAGCCGGGCTGCGCGGTGGCCGCCGCCGTGGAGGACGGCGAGCTTCCGGTACGGCGGCTGGAGAGCTACCGCAAGCTCGTCCGGGAGAACCAGTGGATCGTCGCCAAGACCGACGCCCGGGTCCGCGCCGAACTGCGCAAGGACTGGAAGCGGAAGGGGGCGGAGGGCCGCGCGGCGATGCAGGCCAAGCGGGGCCGCTGGAGCTGAGGCCGGGCGGCACGTCGGGTGTGGGCCCCCGTCGCCCCTCCCGGCCTCCCGGCCTCCCGGGAAGGGGATTACGGGGACCTGCGTGTCCGATTTCCGCCAGCCGGTCCCCGTCGCCCGTTCCACACTGGGAGGCGTGATGATGGACGCGGACAGCGGATACGAAGCCGTACGGAGCCGGGACGGGCGCTTCGACGGGGCGTTCTTCTTCGGCGTGACGACCACCGGGATCTACTGCCGGCCCAGCTGCCCGGCGGTCACGCCGAAGCGGCGGAACGTGCGGTTCTTCGCGACGGCCGCCGCGGCGCAGGGTTCCGGGTTCCGTGCCTGCCGGCGCTGCCGGCCCGACGCGGTGCCCGGGTCCGCCGAGTGGAATGTCCGCGCGGACGTCGTCGGCCGGGCCATGCGGCTCATCGCCGACGGCGTCGTGGACCGGGAGGGCGTCGCCGGGCTCGCCCTCAGGCTCGGCTACAGCGCCCGCCAGGTCCAGCGGCAGCTGACCGCCGAACTCGGCGCGGGGCCCGTGGCCCTCGCCCGGGCCCAGCGGGCGCACACCGCCCGGGTGCTGCTGCAGACCACCGCCCTGCCCGTCACCGAGATCGCGTTCGCGTCCGGGTTCGCCAGCGTGCGGCAGTTCAACGACACCGTCCGCGCCGTGTACGACGCGACGCCGACCGAGGTGCGGGGCGCCGCGCCCGGCGGACGGGGCGTACGGCGGGCCGCCCCGGGCGCCGGCATCCCGCTGCGGCTCGCGTACCGGGGGCCGTACCAGACCGCCGCCGTCTTCGACCAGCTGGCGCTGGAGGCCGTACCGGGCGTCGAGGAGGTGTCCGGCGACACCGGCCGCCGTACCTACCGGCGCACGCTGCGACTGCCGTACGGCACGGCGCTCGTCGCCGTCGAGGAGCGCGGCCGGGAGGCGCGGCGGGGCGGCGGCACCGGGCCGGGCGGCTGGCTGGACGCGCGGCTGCGGCTCACCGACCCGCGGGACCTCACGACCGCCGTACAGCGGCTGCGGCGGCTCTTCGACCTCGACGCCGACCCGTACGCCGTCGACGAGCGGCTCGGCGCCGACCCCCGCCTCGCGCCCCTGGTCGCCGCCCGGCCCGGACTCCGCTCACCGGGCGCCGTCGACCCGCTGGAGGCCGCCGTGAAGGTCCTGGCCGACCGTGACGAGGCCGAGCGCCTGGTCCGCCGCTACGGCAAGGCCCTCGACGCCCCCTGCGGCACCCTCACCCACCTCTTCCCCGACCCCGCGGTCCTGGCCGAGGCCGAGCCGACCGGCCCCCTCCGCACCCTCGCCGCGGCCCTCGCCGACGGCACGATACGACTGGACCCGGGCGCCGACCGGCAGGCCGCCGAGGAGTCCCTCCGCACCGTGCCCGGCCTCCCCTCAGCCGCCATCACCGCCCTCCGCATCCGCGCCCTGGCCGACCCCGACGTCCCCCCACCCGACACCCCGACCCATGACACCTGGCGCCCATGGCGCTCGTACGCCGCGCAGCACCTACGGGTGGCGGAGGCGTCGGGGAGGGCGGGGGACCGGGCCACCTGAGGCGAGGCGGCCACCCGCAGCCCGCGACCAGGTAGCCCGCCGCCCCCGGTGCCGTCGCTTCGGGGGCCGCCGCGTCGTCCGGGAGGCCGTCGCCCCGAAGGCCGCCGCCGGGGGGCGTTCGGAGGGCCGCCCCCTGGGAGCCCGCGACCCCGGATCGCCGTTCAGGAGCCCGCTGCCCGGGAGTCCGTCGCCCCCGGAGCCGTCGCTTCGGAGCCCGCCCCGTGGCCCGGGAGGGCCATCACCCCCGAAGGCCGTGGCCCGGCGTGCAGGAGGGCCGTCGCTCGGCGTCCGGCCCCCCGGGAGTTCGCCGTCCCGGGGCCCCATCCGCCGCTCGCCCGCCCGGCCCCGCCACCCGCCGCTCGCCTCTCGCCGTCCCGGGCCCCGCCTCTCGCCGTCCCGGCCCCCGCCACCCGCCCCCGGGGCTCGCCGCAAGCCAGCCGGGGCCCGAGCGGTCGGGAGCCCCGCGGCGTGCGTTTCCTCGTTTTTGCTGGTCCGAGCGGGTGGAACCGGGGGTGGGCTGCGGTGTTGCGGGGTGGGTGTGTGGCACGGTCCTGTGCGGATGGGCAGTGGAAGGGCGGGCGCGTAGATGGTCAGGTTCGGGCGGGTCCTTGCGGCGGTTCTGCTGGGGGCGCTGACCGGGGCGTGGGGGAGTCCGGCGGGGGCTGAACCCGGCCCGGGAGTATCCGGTTCTGCCGACGCGCCCGTGCTCGCGGCCTCGGCTCTGGGCGCGTCCGTGCCGGGCCCCCGCGCCGTGGGGCAGCCGGTCTGGAGCGGCAGCTGGGAGGCGGCCGCCTCCGGGGTGGCCGCCGTCGGGGCGGGGGTGGCCATCCGCAACGTCGTCCACCTCAGCGTCGGCGGGGCCGCGCTGCGGATCCGGCTCAGCAACCGTCTCGGCACCGCGCCGCTGCGGCTCGGCGCGGTCACCGTGGCACTGCGCCGTACCGGCCCCGACGCCGTCCCCGGCACCCTGCGCCGGGCCACCTTCCTCGGCGCCCCCACAGCCACCGTCCAGCCCGGCCGGGACCTGCTCACCGACCCCGTCGGACTGCCCGTGCCGGCCGCTGCCGACCTGCTCGTCACCGTGTTCGTCCCCACCGACTGCGGTCCCGCCACCGACCACGGCACCGCCCTGCAGACCAGCTACCTCGCCCGGAGCGGCACCGGCCACGCCGCCGACGTGAGCGGTGCGGCGTACACCGCGACCACCAGGCACTGGTACTACGTCACGGGCGTCGACGTGCGCGGCGCGGCACTCGGCAGCGTCGTGGCCTTCGGCGACTCCCTCACCGACGGCACCGGCTCCACCCCCGACACCAACCACCGCTGGCCCGACCGGCTCGCCGACCGGCTGCGCCCCCGGCGGCTCGGCGTCCTCAACGCCGGCATCGGCGGCAACCGGCTGCTGCGCGACGACGTCGGACCGAGCGCCCTCGCCCGCCTGGACGCCGACGCTCTTGACCGGGCCGGGGCGCGGGTGCTGATCGTCTGGGAGGGCATCAACGACATCATCCGCGGCACCGCCGACGCGCCCGTCGCAGACGACTTCGCGGCCGCCTACCGCACCCTGGTGACCCGGGCCCACGCCGCCGGCCTCCGCGTCGTCGGCGTCACCCTCACCCCCTACGGAGGCCATCCCGCCCACACCCCCGCCCGCGAGGCGCTGCGACAGCGGGTCAACACCCTCATCCGGCACGGCGCCATCTTCGACGCGGTCGCCGACGCGGACGCCGCCGTACGCGACCCGGCCGACCCCCAGCGCATCCGGCCCGCCTACGACCCCGGCGACCACCTGCACTTCGACGACGCCGGCATGCTCGCGGTCGCCCGCGTCGTCGCCGACGCCCTGACCGGCTCCCGCTGACCGGCCCCGGTCAGGCGCCCACCACCGCCCCCAGCCACGCCCCCGCGATCAGCAGGCAGGCGAACAGCTCGGCCAGCGCGGCGGCGCCGCCCGACCGCATCGTCGTACGCAGCGAGGCCATGGCCGGGCCGTGACCGCCGAGGCGCCGGCGTTCGTGCAGGTAGATGCCGGTCAGGAAGCCCGGCAGGGCGCCGAGCACCGGGACCAGCAGGAAGCCGAGGAACGCGCCCGCACCGGCGTACGGCCCCAGGCCCGGCGGCGTGTCGCCCGGCGTCCGGGGGCGGCGCGGCGGCAACGCCCAGCGCACCGCCAGGGACAGCAGCAGCACCGCGGTGGCGCCGACCAGCACCCACCACGCCACCGGCCGCGCGTCCGACAGCGCCCACCACACGACCGCCGCCCACACCAGCCAGGCCCCGGGCAGACCCGGCACCAGCACCCCGCACACGCCGAGTGCGATCACCAGACCCACCAGCAGGAGTTCCCACACTCCCATCTGCCCAGAGTGCCGGACGGCGTGGGAAGCCGCAGACCAAGAGGGACGACGGCCCGCGTACGCCCGGCCCACGCCCCCCGGCTCACACCCCCCGCGGGTTCTCCCGCGCCACCCAGCCCCGTTCGTAGGCGTGCCAGCCGAGTTGCAGCCGGGTCGTCACCCCCGCCAGCTCCATCAGGCGCCGCACCCGGCGCTGCACGGTCCGCAGGCCCAGATCGAGCTGCTTCGCGACGCTCGCGTCGGTCAGCCCGGCCAGGAGCAGCGACAGCACCTCCAGGTCGGTCGGGTCCGGGGCGTCGGGGCACTCCTCGGCCACCCCGGCCGCGCCCAGCCGCAGCGGCAGCGCCTCGCGCCACACCGACTCGAACAGCCCGGCCAGCAACTGCAGCAGCCCGCTGGCGTGCACCACCAGCGCGGCCGGCTCGGCCGTCTTCGAGGTGAGCGGCACCAGGGCGAGGGAACGGTCGGCGACGACCAGCTTGGTCGGTACCCGGTCCGCCACCCGCACCTGCTCGTCCCGGTTCAGCGCGGCCGTCAGCTCGGTCAGCCCGTGCGGCGGATCCAGCACCTCCCGCTCCACCACCACCCGGTAGCGCACCCCGCGGCCGGCCGCCTGCGCCTCCGCCTCGTTCTCCATGCCGGACACCACCACCGGCTTGCCCGTGACCAGCGCGCACACCTCCTCGGCGGCGCCCAGCTGCAACTGCAGGAACCGCTGGGCGACCGCGGAGGCGCCCGTCACCACCTCCACCAGGTCGTGCACCGCCGGCTCCGCCGCCGTCGCCCGGTACTCCTCGGCGAGCAGCGCCGCCGCCAGCTCCGCCTTCTCCAGCTCGTGCCGCTGCTGGGTCAGCAGCGCGCCCAGCGCCACGCCGGGCGGGGCCGCCACCCAGCGGTCCGGCCGCGCCGAGGACTGCGCGGCCAGGCCCTGCCGCTCCAGCCGGCGCAGCGCACGCTCGGTGTCGGACTCGCCGAGCGTCAGGCGCCGCGCCAGATCGGCGACGTCGGCGGCGCCCACGGACACCAGCGCCCGGTACGCCTCCTCGTGGATCTCGTCCAGCCCCAGCGCTGCCAGCATCAACTCGTCGCCCTCCCTCGACACCCCGCCCGGCGGCACCGGGCGATGCCCCCGGCGGTGACCGCGCCGTGGCGGAAAACAGCCACGGCGCAAACCCGCCTCAGGACATCATCGCCGTACTGGCGGTCAGTCTGCCAAGGTGACGTCAGTGCGGCGCGGACGGCCATGGTCCGCACGGACCTCCGAGACCAGGGAAACAGGCCGGTATCCGGCCATGCGACCGGCGTTCTCATCGCCCGGTCCCGCACACGGTGATCCGGCCCGGACGCGCGCGCGTGCGCGTAGGGGATCCGGTGCCGGGTCACTCCCGATGTCGCCGGGCGGTCCTCCCGTGGGGGGTGGGACCGCCCGGCGGCCACGCACCCCAGTTCGCACGGCAGTTCACTCCTTCACCCGACACGCCGTTCGACGGGTCCCGAACGGGTCCTGAAGCGCCGGAATTTCCCGATGCCCCGTTTTCATCCGGCCCGTGCGGTGGACAATCAGGGGCATGAGCCAGCAGGGGGGTACGTCCGCCCGTCATGAGGACGACTGGTGGGGGCAGTTGTACGACGACTCCACCGAGGACACGGGGCCCACAGCGGCTCCTGATTCCCTGGACGACCGCTTCGCCTCGGCGAAGAGGACGGTGACGGGGCGAGGACGCGGAGAGCGGGGCCCGGCCCGCCCGGCACCCGCCCAGGACCCGCCCCGCGAACCGGCGGTCCCACCCCAGCGCACCTCCACACCCCCTGACACCCCGACCCCGCCGCCGGCACCGTCCCAGCCCCCGCAGCCGCCCTCGCCGAAACCGGCCGCAACTCCCACGCGGCCCGAGCCCACGGCCGCAACTCCCACGCGGCCCGAGCCCACGGCCGCGCCCGAATCCCAGGCTCCGTCCGAGCCCTTGGCCGCGCCCGAATCCCGGATTCCGGCCGAATCCCAGACTCCGCCCAGGCGCACGGCCGCGCCCGAATCCCAGGTTCCGGCCGAATCCCAGGCCCCGCCCGAGCAGCCCGCCGCCCCGGCACCCCCGGCGTCCCCCGGGCTCACGAAGCCGCCGGCCGAACCGGAACCGCCCGAGCCACACAAGGCACCCGAGCTGTCCGAGGCACCCGCCGAACCCGGACCGCCCGCCGCCACCATCCTCGACCCCGCCCTCCAGCCCGGACCGCCCGCCCTCACCCTCGACCCCGCCCCGCCCGCCACCCTCGCGTCCGCCCCGCCCACCTCCCATCCCGATCGCCCCGAACCTCCCGCCCGGGTCACCGAGCCAGTCCTCCCCCCGGCCCTCACGGCGCCGCCCCCCTCCTCCGTCGACTACGTCGGTTCCGGCCCCCCGACCTATGACGCCGAGCCCACCGCGCTGCCCGCCGCCGACCCGGACGAACTCGGCGCGCTGGTCGCCGACACCGTGCTGGACGGTGCCCGGTACGGGGCGTGCACCGTGCGGGCCGTGTCGCTGCGCGGGGACTCGGCGCGCTACCGGGGCGAGCCGCGCCGGGACGCGCTGCTGACCGCGCGCTTCGGTTCGGGCGAGCACGCGCTGGTGCTCGTCGCGATGGCGACCGGCGCGCGCGCCACGCCGGGCGCGCACCGGGCGGCGGCCGACGCGTGCCGGCTGATCGGGCGGGCCGTGGGCCGCAGCCACCAGCGGCTCGGCGAGGACATCCGGGCGGCCCGGCGCGGCGAGCTGAAGTCCGGGCTGCACCGGCTCACCGACCGCAGTCTCGGCAAGCTCCGCGCGAGCGCGGTCGAGCAGGGCCTCGACCCGGAGGAGTACGCGGCGAGCCTGCGCTGCCTGCTGCTGCCGGCCGATCCCTCCTGCCGGACCCGCGTGTTCTTCGGCGTCGGCGACGGGGGGCTGTTCCGGCTGCGCGGCGGCGAGTGGCAGGACATCGAACCACCGCTGCCACCGGCCGCCGGCCCGGGCGGTCCCGCCGGCCGGACCGCCACCGGCTTCGGCTCCGCGCCCGCCGAGACACCCGAGGGGGACCGGCTCACCATGGACCTCGGCATCCCGACCCCGCCGAGCCCGTACGAGCCCGCGCCCGCGCCGCCCCGCGCGCCCTTCCGGTTCCGCGCCTCCGTAGCCCGGCCGGGTGACGCGCTGGTGATGTGCACCGGCGGCCTGTCCGACCCGCTGCGCGGCGAGCCGGCCCTGTGCGCCTACCTGGCCCGGCGCTGGTCCTGCCCCGCCCCGCCCGGCCTCGCCGAGTTCCTGGCGGACGCCCAGGTCAGGGTCAAGGGATACGCGGACGACCGTACGGCGGCCGCCGTGTGGGAGGCGTAGCGGCGGCCGGTGTGCCTCCATGGAACCTGAGGACGGGGAGCCTCCAGGCATCCGCGCACACCGAAGGGCAGTGGACCGGCATGGCCAAGCAGAACGTCGCCGAGCAGTTCGTCGACATCCTCGTCCGCGCCGGCGTACGCCGCCTCTACGGCGTCGTCGGCGACAGCCTGAACCCCGTCGTCGACGCCGTCCGCCGCAGCTCCGCCATCGACTGGATCCACGTACGGCACGAGGAGACCGCCGCGTTCGCGGCCGGTGCCGAGGCGCAGATCACCGGGACGCTGGCGGCCTGCGCCGGCTCCTGCGGCCCCGGCAACCTGCACCTGATCAACGGCCTGTACGACGCCCACCGCTCCATGGCGCCCGTGCTCGCCCTCGCCTCGCAGATCCCGTCCAGTGAGATCGGCCTGGGGTACTTCCAGGAGACCCACCCCGACCGGCTGTTCCAGGAGTGCAGCCACTACAGCGAGCTGATCTCCAGCCCGAAGCAGATGCCCCGGCTGCTGCAGACCGCCATCCAGCACGCGGTCGGGCAGCGCGGCGTCAGCGTGGTGTCCCTGCCGGGCGACATCGCCGCCGAGCCCGCCCCGGAGAGGTCCCAGCAGAGCGCGCTCGTCACCTCCCGGCCCACGGTCCGGCCCGGCGACGCCGAGATCGACCGGCTCGCCCGGATGATCGACGCGGCCGAGCGGGTCACGCTGTTTTGCGGCAGCGGCACGGCGGGAGCGCACGCCGAGGTCATGGAGTTCGCCGGGAAGATCAAGTCCCCAGTGGGACACGCCCTGCGCGGCAAGGAGTTCATCCAGTACGACAACCCGTACGACGTCGGCATGAGCGGTCTGCTCGGCTACGGCGCCGCCTACGAGGCCACCCACGAGTGCGACCTGCTGATCCTGCTCGGCACCGACTTCCCGTACAACGCCTTCCTGCCGAACGACGTGAAGATCGCGCAGATCGACGTACGGCCGGAGGTCCTCGGGCGCCGCTCGCGGCTCGACCTCGCCGTGTGGGGCGACGTGCGCGAGACCCTGCGCTGCCTGATCCCGCAGGTGAGGGAGAAGACCAGCCGGCGCTTCCTGGACCGGATGCTGAAGAAGCACGCGGACGCCCTGGAGGGCGTGGTCCGGGCGTACACCCGGAAGGTCGACAAGCACATCCCGATCCACCCCGAGTACGTGGCCGCCGTCCTCGACGAGGTCGCCGACGACGACGCGGTGTTCACCATCGACACCGGAATGTGCAACGTATGGGGCGCCCGGTACATCTCGCCCAACGGCCGCCGCCGGATCATCGGTTCGTTCTCGCACGGCTCGATGGCGAACGCGCTGCCCATGGCCATCGGCGCCCAGTTCACCGACCGCCGCCGGCAGGTGATCTCCATGTCCGGTGACGGCGGGTTCTCCATGCTGATGGGCGACTTCCTGACCTTGGTGCAGCACGATCTGCCGGTCAAGGTCGTGCTGTTCGACAACTCCTCGCTCGGCATGGTCGAGTTGGAGATGCTGGTCGCCGGCCTGCCCTCGTACGGCACGGCCAACGCCAACCCGGACTTCGCCGCCGTCGCCCGCGCCTGCGGCGCCCACGGGGTGCGGGTGGAGAAGCCCAAGCAGCTCGCCGGCGCGCTGAAGGACGCCTTCCGGCACAAGGGTCCGGCCCTGGTGGACATCGTCACCGACCCCAACGCGCTGTCCATCCCGCCGCGGATCAGCGCCGAGATGGTCACCGGGTTCGCCCTGTCCGCCTCGAAGATCGTGCTGGACGGCGGTGTCGGCCGGATGCTCCAGATGGCCCGCTCGAACCTGCGCAACGTCCCCCGTCCCTGAGGATCCGGCAACGGCGGTTTCCGGCCACATTCACGTGCGGTGACGGACAGGCGACACCGGGTTCCGGAACGGGGCGGGCCGCCGCCGCGGGGCACACGTGGCACGGTACGGCGGTCCCGGCGGGCGTGTCGGACGTACGGCGGCGTTCCGGGGCCGTACGAGGGGCTGTGCGAGGGGTCGTACCGCGGTGGCCGAACAAGCGGCCGTCCGCGCGAGGGCAGGACTGGCCGGGAGCCGGCTGGGCAAGCATCCCCGTGGACGTGTTCGACCACGAGGGGCAGGGCCGGCGGCGTGCGGGCGGGGGTCATGAAGAGGCAGGCGCGAGGAGGCGGTCCCGTGGCCATCGGGGCCTCCTCGGCGAGACCGGGGGGAACAGGGGATGTCGACGACGCCGGGGAGATACCCGGGGACCGGGAGGGCGGCGCGGTCCGGGCGCGTGCGCCCCGGCTGCGCCGCAGACTCGGTCAGGCCGACCTGAGGGCGGTGCCCGACGCGCGCCGCGAGCTGCGGGCGCTGCTGCGGGACTGGGGCAAGCCGGGCCGTTCCGAGATCGCGGAACTGCTCACCAGCGAACTCGTCACCAACGCGCTCGTCCACACCGACCGCGACGCCGTCCTGACGGCCGTGGTGGGGCCGCGCGGCCTGCGCGTGGAGGTGCGGGACTTCGTGGGCCGCACCCCCCGGGTGCGCACGCCCGAGCCGGACGGCGACACCCACGGCCGCGGGCTGCTGCTGGTGGAGTCCCTCGCGGACTCCTGGGGCGTACGGCCGCACGGCGTGGGCAAGTCGGTGTGGTTCGAACTCGGCGCCGAGGCGGCGTGAGGCGGGACGGCGAGGCAGCGTGAGGCCGGACGGAGCCGGGGGCCGCTGACAAACGGGGCGGGGCGTGACCCGTGGGTCACGCCCCGCCCCGTAAGACCGCGGACCTGCCGGCCCGCTTCGTACTCCTAGCCGAACTGCTGCTCCAGGTCCTTCAGCTTGCGCTCCAGGGAGTCCAGGCGCGGCAGGGCCATGGTGTCGTCCTCCGCGGTGAGGTCGACGGTCACCGTGCTCACCGGGTCAGCCGCCTTGCGGACCGGCTGGAGGGAGGGCCGAGAGCGTACGGGCAGTTGTTCCGGCGCGGATATGGCAGGCTCCGCGGTCGCCGGCGCGGGGCCGCGCTCCACGGCCTGCATCTCGGGCTGCCGGCCGAGGCCGCGCCCGACGAAACCGCGGTGCCCCCGGCTGATCGCCTTCAGCTGGGCCCGCTCGACCCGCTGCTGCTCGCGGCGCCGCAGCCGGTTCTCCTCCTTGCGCTGCTGGTCCTCGCGCACCTCCTCGACCGCCTCGTCCAGGCTGCGCACACCCTCCAGCAGCATCAGCGACCACGCCTTGTAGGTCTCGCGGGGGGCCCGCAGCCAGCGGACGATGCGGATCTGCGGCAGCGGACGCGGGACCAGGCCCTGCTCGCGCAGCGCCGCCCGGCGGGTCTGCTTCAGCGCGCGGTCGAAGAGGACGGCCGCGGACAGGGACATACCGGCGAAGAACTGCGGAGCGCCCGCGTGATCGACACCGCGGGGGGCGTGCACCCAGTTGAACCAGGCCGCGGCGCCCGCGAAGGTCCACACGAGTATCCGGGAGCCGAGGGCCGCGTCACCGTGGCTGGCCTCGCGCACCGCGAGCACGGAGCAGAACATCGCCGCGCCGTCCAGACCGAACGGCACCAGGTACTCCCACCCGCCGGTCAGGCCCAGGTTCTGCTGGCCGAAGCCGACCAGCCCGTGGAAGGAGAGGGCGGCGGCGACCGCCGCACAGCAGAACAGCAGCACGTAGGAGGCGGTGCCGTACAGGGCCTCCTTGCGCCTGCGGCGCTCCTCGCTGCGCTCCCACGAGTCGTCCGCGCCCGCGCTCTCCCCCGAGGAGCGCTTGCCGCGCCGCAGCACCGCCACCGCCGTCAGCATGCCCAGGAGCAGTACGGCGCCCGGAAGCAGCCAGTTCAGCGATATGTCGGTCAGTCTCATCACTGGTCCCTTGCATTGGGATAGGGCGTAACGCCCGCCATAGTGGCCCACTCCCGAGCGGCCTCACGGGGTTTCGGGGCAAGAGGCCGCCAAGGAAGCGCGAGAGGTGTCCCAGGGCGGCATTCTGCTCGAACTGCCGCGTGACGGGCGAGAGTTGAGTTCGAATAAGACTACCCGTACGGGTGGTTCGCGGAAAGTTCCTGGGGCGGGTGAGGAAACTGTGAATGACCGGCCGGAGGGCGGGGGTGCTGCCCGGTCCCGGGGCGGAGATGATCTTAACGGGCCTCCGGAGTTTGACCTGCCGCCCGGGGCGCTTATCGTGCTTGACGGACGAGTAACAAGCCGCCGGGAGGAGGACCCCGTGGAGCAGGACCCGCAGGGCTCCGCCGAGGCCGCGACGCCGGACGCGCAGGGCTCCGCCGAGGCCGCGACGCCGGACGCGCAGGGCTCCGCCGAGGCCGCGATGTCGGACGCCGTCCGGGTGCCGGCGCAGCGTGCCGTGCGGCGGTCCTCGGTGCGCGGGCAGATCCTGCACGCGCTGCGTACGGCGCTCGTGACGGGCGAGCTGCGGCCCGGCGAGGTGTACTCGGCGCCGGTCCTCGGGGAGCGGTTCGGGGTGTCCGCGACGCCGGTGCGGGAGGCCATGCAGCAGCTCGCGCTGGAGGGTGCCGTCGAGGTCGTGCCCAACCGGGGCTTCCGGGTTGTCGAGCGCGGGCCCCGCGAGCTGGCCGAGCTGGCGGAGGTGCGCGGGCTGCTGGAGGTGCCGGTGCTGCTGCGGCTGGCGCGGACGGTGCCGGCCGGGCGGTGGGGTGAGCTGCGGCCGCTGGCGCAGGACACGGTGCGGGCGGCGTCGACCGGGTGCGCGGCGACGTACGCGGAGGCCGATCGGGTGTTCCACGGGGCGATGCTGGCCCTGTCGGGCAACGCGCAGCTCGTACGAATCGCGGCGGAGCTGCACCGCCGGGCCCAGTGGCCCCTGTCCACCGCCCCGGCCCGCGCCGACCTCCTGGCCGACGCGACCCAACACGTAACCCTCCTGGACGCCCTCACCACATCCGACCTGGCCTCGGCCCACACCCTCCTGACCACCCACTTCACCGCCTCACCGTGACACCCCCGACGCGAGGCCCGACCGGCCGCAACCTGCCCGGCACGGGCGCTGACCGGGGGTGGGGCCACTTCCCGGCGCTGGCCGGGTGCCGCTGCGCCCACCCGTGCCGCCCCTAGCGGCACGCATGCCCGCAGCTACGTAGGCTGGGTGCGCGCAGCCGACAGAGCTGCGACGCGTCCCGTAAGGGGCGCGGGGCTGTGCCGATATGCGGCTCCGCCGCGTGGGCGCGACCAGCCACGACGCACCCGCGGGCGTAGACGGTGCGAGCGGGGCAGCCCCCAGGGGCGCGGGGAACTGCGCGACAGGCCACCACGTGCCCGCACCCGAGCGCGCGCCGCAGGCAACCCCCTAAGCCGTCGCAGCCGGCGGAGCCAGCTGGCGAGCGAGCCACGTGGGGACGCCCCCGAGGAGTCGGAACAGGCGGCGAGCCTCCTCGCGGAGGCGGGACGCCTCGGGGTCCGACTCGGTCTCCGCGAGGGACGCCAGCGCAGGCGCCGTACCGACCAGATACCCCAGCTCCTCCCGGATCCGCAGCGACTCCGCGAACCCGTGCCGCGCCTCCGCCAACTCCCCCTCCCGCAGGGCCAGTCCGGCCAGGTGGCGCCACGTGAACGACAGCAGCAGCGGATCCGCCTGCGTGGCGGCGCCCGCGTGCGCCCGCCGGTACGCCGCGCGAGCGGCCTGCGGCGACCGCGTCAGGTTCTCCGCCAGCAGCCCCCGCCGGAAGTCCAGCAGCGCCCGCCCCACCGCCCCCGGCGGGATCAGCGCGGCCGCCCGCCCGAGCGCGGCCCGCGCCTCGTCGGCCCGGTCCCGTACCCCGTGCACCGTCGAGGCGTACGCGAGCTGCCCGCGTTCGCAGGCCGCCGCCCCCCGCTCCTCGTCGTCGTGGGCCAGCGCCTCCGCCGTACGCAGCGCGTCCTCCGCGTCCTCCCAGCCCCGCTCGGTGTACAGGCACCGCTCCACCAGCAGTGCGGCCCGCTGCAGCGCCGCCGCGGGGGTGTCGCGCGGCAGCAGCGCCGCCGCGTCGGCCCAGCAGGCCCGCGAGCGCAGCCGCCACACCGCGGTCTGGAGAGGATCGTCACCGGCGGTCGTTCCGTTACCAGACATGGCGGTATGCGCCACGTTGCCCTCCCCGAGCACGCCATCGAGCTGTTGAGTGGTGGCCGCATTCCAGCACCGATCAGCGGGCCGGGCCAAGGGGGTGGGTGAAAGTTTTCACAATGTCGTGGACCGGAACGGGCGCCGGCCGGCCACCCCGGCCCGTCGCCCGCCGGCCCCGCGACCTCAGCTCATGCGCAGCGCGAGGAAGAAGTCGAGCTTGTCCTCCAGCCGCGACAGGTCCCGTCCCGTCAACTGCTCGATCCGCCCGACCCGGTAGCGCAGCGTGTTGACGTGCAGGTGGAGCCGGGTGGCGCAGCGAGTCCAGGAGCCGTCGCAGTCGAGGAACGCCTCCAGGGTGGGAATCAGCTCCGCCCGGTGCCGGCGGTCGTAGTCCCGCAGCGGGTCGAGGAGGCGGGCGGTGAAGGCCCGGCGGACGTCGTCGGGGACGAAGGGCAGCAGCAGGACGTGCGAGGCCAGCTCCTGGTGTCCGGCGGCGCACACCCGGCCGGGGCGGGCCGCCGCCACCCGGCGGGCGTGCCGGGCCTCCTCCAGGGCTCCGCGCAGCCCCTCCGCCGAGTGCACGGCCGCGCTGACGCCGAGCGTGAGCCGCCCGTCGCCGTCCAGGCCGGCGGACAGCGGGTCGCGCACCGTCCGCAGCAGCGTGTCGGCGAGCAGACCGGACTCGGAGCCGTCGTGCTCGGTGGTGACCGCGGGCAGCGGGACGAGGGCGATCGCCTCGTCGCCGGTGTGGGCGACGGCGATCCGGTCCGAGGGCTCGGGGCCGGTCGCGACCGGGTCGACGAGGATCTCCTCCAGCAGCGACTGCGCGACCGGGCCGCCCTCGACCTCGCCGCCGTCCCACTCCACGCGGGCGACGACGACCTGCCAGTGCGGGGCCGCGCCGAGCCCGGGCAGCAGCACCGGCGCGGCCACCCTCAGGCGCGCGGCGATCTCGGCGGGCGCCGCGCCGGTCTGCACCAGCTCCAGCACCTCCTGGGCGAGCCGGCGCCGCACCGTGCGCGCCGCGTCCCGGCGGTCCCGCTCGACGGCGATCAGCTGGGTGACGCCCTGCAGCAGGTCCAGGCGCTCCGCCGGCCAGTCGCCCGCGTCCGCCTCCACGGCCAGCACCCAGTCCGACAGGACCGTCTCGCGCACGTCCCGGGCCGCCTGCGGGGAGCGGCCCGAGGAGCGGACCGGGAACAGGGAGTACGTCGAGCCGCCCCGCAGCACCCGGTGCGGTCCGCGCCGGCCGGTGCGGGCGGCGGCGAGGTGCTCGGCGGCGAGCTTGGCACACGTCTCCACGGGCAGCGCCGGACCCGACTCCTCGGAGCCGGCGATCAGCCGGCCGGTGGGGGAGAGCACCCAGGCCCGCAGGTCCAGGTCGGTGCCGAGCAGGTCCAGGACCACGTCCGGGCCGCCGCCCGCGGGCCCCGAGGTCATCATCCGCCGGTGCCGGTCCACCACGGCGGCCAGGTCGCCGGCCCGCTCGCCGGACACCTGCCGTACGACGTGCTCGGTGATCGTCGCGAACGCCACCGACTCGTGCACCGCGAACAGCGGCAGCCGGTGCCGCGCACAGGCCAGCAGCAGGTCCTCCGGCACATCGCCCAGCTCGGCCTCGCCGGCCGCCAGCGCCGCCACCCCGGCCTGCACCAGGATCCGTACGAACGCCTCCGAGTCACCGGCGTCCCGGCGCCAGGCCAGGCCGGTCAGCACCAGCTCGCCGCCGGAGAGGTAGCGGCTCGGGTCGCGCAGGTCGGTGGTCATCACCCCGCGTACGGAGCGGTCCAGCTCGTCCTCGCCGCCGAGCAGCTTCAGGCCCAGCGCGTCCGTGTCCAGCAGTGCGCGCAGCCGCATCTCGTCGCCGCCGTTCTTTGTCTCGAAACCTACGATGGATCCTGGGGACGGACCGGAGGGGTCCGGCGCGCGGGGCGCGTGGGCCGTCCTGCGAGGCCGCCGGGGGTGTTTCCCGTGTTTCCTCGGGGAACCGGAGGGGCAGCCGACGACCTCCGTTCATACGAATCTACAAGACGATCGCCGTGGCCAGCCAACTCCTTCATGGTTTCCGTGACTGACCCGGTCGGAGCAGCGGACGGTGTACTGAGTCCACGCCGCGTGAACAGCACATGAACGAGCCGCGACCGTCACCGACGGATTGGCTCGATCTGTACGACTGACGAGCTGTACGACGCACGAGCCGAAGAAGAGAGCCGGTCATGGACTTCCTGCGCCCCGCCAGCTGGGAGGAGGCGCTCGCCGCTAAGGCCGAGCACCCCACCGCTGTGCCGATTGCGGGTGGGACCGATGTGATGGTCGAGATCAACTTCGACCACCGCCGGCCCGAGTACCTCCTCGACCTGAACCGCGTCGGCGACCTCACCGAGTGGGAGACCGGCCCGGACACCGTGCGGCTGGGCGCCTCCGTCCCGTACACCCGGATCATGGAGGAGCTGCGGACCGAGCTGCCCGGCCTCGCGCTGGCCTCGCACACCGTCGCCTCCCCGCAGATCCGCAACCGCGGCGGCGTCGGCGGCAACCTCGGCACCGCCTCCCCGGCCGGCGACGCCCACCCGGCGCTGCTGGCGGCCGGCGCCGAGGTCGAGGCCGAGTCGGCCGCGCGCGGCACCCGCCTGATCCCCATCGACTCGTTCTACACCGGGGTGAAGCGCAACGCGCTCCAGCCCGACGAGCTGATCCGCGCCGTGCACATCCGGAAGGCGGACGGCCCGCAGCAGTTCTCGAAGGTCGGCACCCGCAACGCGATGGTCATCGCCGTGTGCGCCTTCGGCCTCGCCCTGCACCCCGAGACCCGTACCGTCCGCACCGGCATCGGCTCCGCCGCCCCCACCCCCGTGCGGGCGAAGGCCGCCGAGGAGTTCCTGACCGCGGCCCTGGACGAGGGCGGCTTCTGGGACAACGGCCGGATCATCACCCCGTCGGTCGCCAAGCGGTTCGCGGACCTGTGCGCCGGCGCCTGCAACCCCATCGACGACGTCCGGGGCACCGCGAGCTACCGCCGCCACGCGGTCGGCGTGATGGCCCGCCGGACGCTCACCTGGACCTGGGAGTCGTACCGCGGCGCACGAGGCACCGCCCGTCAGCAGAAGGGAGGTGCCGCGTAATGCGCGTCAACCTCACCGTCAACGGACGCCCGCAGCAGGCCGACGACGTCTGGGAGGGCGAGTCCCTGCTGTACGTGCTGCGCGAGCGCCTCGGCCTGCCCGGCTCCAAGAACGCCTGCGAACAGGGCGAGTGCGGCTCCTGCACGGTCCGCCTGGACGGCGTGCCGGTCTGCTCCTGCCTGGTCGCGGCCGGCCAGGCCGAGGGCCGCGAGGTCGTCACCGTGGAGGGCCTCGCGGAGTACGCCGCACAGCGCTCCGGAACCGCCGGGCGCACCGGCGAGGACACGGAACTCTCCCCGGTGCAGCAGGCGTTCATCGACGCGGGCGCCGTCCAGTGCGGCTTCTGCACCCCCGGTCTGCTGGTCGCCTCCGACGAACTGCTGGAGCGCAACCCGAACCCCACCGACGCCGACATCCGCGAGGCGCTGTCGGGGAACCTGTGCCGCTGCACGGGCTACGAGAAGATCATGGACGCGGTCCGCCTCGCGGCCGCCCGCCAGTCCGAGGGGGCGTGAGCATGCCCGCGATCGGCGCACCGACGAAGATCACCCAAGGCTCCGGCACGAAGGGCGGCATCGGCGAGTCCACGCTGCGCCCCGACGGCACCCTGAAGGTCACCGGCGAGTTCGCGTACTCGTCCGACATGTGGCACGAGGACATGCTGTGGGGCCAGATCCTGCGCTCCACCGTCGCCCACGCCGAGATCGTGTCCATCGACACCGGCGAGGCCCTGGCCACCCCCGGCGTGTACGCCGTCATGACGTACGACGACCTGCCCACCGAGGTCCGCCATTACGGCCTGGAGATCCAGGACACCCCGGTCCTCGCCCACGGCAAGGTGCGCCACCACGGAGAGCCGGTCGCGCTCGTCGCCGCCGACCACCCGGAGACGGCCCGCCGCGCCGCCGCCAAGATCAGGGTCGAGTACCGCGAGCTCCCGGTCGTCACCGACGAGGCCTCGGCCACCGGCCCCGGCGCGGTCCTCGTCCACGAGCACCGCACCGACCACCACATGGCCCACGTCCCGCACCCCAACATCGTGCACCGCCAGCCGATCGTCCGCGGCGACGCGGCGCGGGCCGCCGGGCGGGCCGACGTGATCGTCCGCGGCGAGTACACCTTCGGCATGCAGGACCAGGCCTTCCTCGGCCCCGAGTCCGGACTCGCCGTACCGGAGGAGGACGGCGGCGTCCACCTCTACATCGCCACCCAGTGGCTCCACTCCGACCTGCGCCAGATGGCGCCCGTCCTGGGCCTGCCCGAGGACAAGGTGCGCATGACGCTGTCCGGCGTCGGCGGCGCGTTCGGCGGCCGCGAGGACCTGTCGATGCAGATCCACGCCTGCCTGCTCGCCCTGCGCACCGGCAAACCGGTCAAGATCGTCTACAACCGGTTCGAGTCCTTCTTCGGCCACGTCCACCGCCACCCGGCCAGGCTCCGCTACGAGCACGGAGCCACCCGGGACGGCCGGCTCACCCACGTGAAGTGCCGGATCGTGCTGGACGGCGGCGCCTACGCCTCCGCCTCCCCGGCGGTCGTCGGCAACGCCGCCTCCCTCTCCGTCGGGCCGTACGCCGTCGACGACGTCGACATCGAGGCGTACGCCCTCTACACCAACAACCCGCCCTGCGGCGCCATGCGCGGCTTCGGCGCGGTCCAGGCGTGCTTCGCCTACGAGGCGCAGATGGACAAGGTCGCCGCCGAACTCGGCCTGGACCCGGTGGAGTTCCGGCAGCTGAACGCCATGGAACAGGGCACCGTCATGCCGACGGGCCAGCCCGTCGACTCCCCGGCCCCGGTCGCCGAACTGCTGCGCCGGGTCAAGGCGATGCCCATGCCGCCGGAGCGCCAGTGGGAGTCCAGCGAGGGCGCCGACGTACGGCAGCTGCCCGGCGGCCTGTCCAACACCACGCACGGCGAGGGCGTCGTACGCGGTGTCGGCTACGCGGTCGGCATCAAGAACGTCGGCTTCTCCGAGGGCTTCGACGACTACTCCACCGCCCGGGTGCGCATGGAGGTCGCCGGCGGTGTGCCGGTCGCGACCGTGCACACGGCGATGGCGGAGGTCGGCCAGGGCGGTGTCACCGTGCACGCCCAGATCGCCCGCACCGAACTCGGCGTCACCCAGGTGACCATCCAGCCCGCCGACACCCGGGTCGGCAGCGCCGGCTCCACCTCGGCCTCCCGGCAGACCTACGTCACCGGCGGCGCCGTGCGCAACGCCTGTGAACTGGTCCGCGACAAGGTCCTGGAGATCGGCCGGCGCAAGTTCGGCAGCCACCACCCCGCCTGGGCCACCGCCGAACTCCTGCTGGAGGGCGGCAAGGTGGTCACCGACGGCGGTGAGGTGCTGGCCGACCTGGCCGACGTGCTGGAGGACGGATGCGTGGAGATCGAGGCGGAGTGGCGGCACCGGCCGACCGAGCCCTTCGACCTGCGCACCGGCCAGGGCAACGGCCACGTCCAGTACTCCTTCGCCGCGCACCGCGCCGTCGTCGAGGTCGACACCGAACTCGGCCTGGTCAAGGTCATCGAACTGGCCTGCGCCCAGGACGTCGGCAAGGCGCTCAACCCGCTGTCCGTCCTCGGCCAGATCCAGGGTGGCACCACCCAGGGCCTGGGGGTGGCGGTGATGGAGGAGATCATCGTCGACCCGAAGACCGCGAAGGTCAGGAACCCGTCGTTCACGGACTACCTGATCCCGACCATCCTCGACACGCCGACCATCCCGGTCGACGTCCTCGAACTCGCCGACGAGCACGCCCCCTACGGGCTGCGCGGCGTCGGAGAGGCCCCGACCCTGTCGTCCACCCCGGCCGTCCTCGCGGCGATCCGGAACGCGACCGGGCTGGAGCTGAGCCGCACACCGGTGCGGCCCGAGCACCTGACGGGGACCGCGTAACACCCCAGCTCTCCGGGCGGCGCAGGGAACGTCACACACTCCGCCGCGCCGCCCGGAGGAACCTTTGAGTTCCGCTCCGCTCGCGGTCCTTGAAGTACCAGGAATCACGTTCGTCTCGGGCCGTCCCCCGGGTCGTCCATTCCCAAATCCCGTGGCCGAACAAGGCGGTTGCACGGGGGCCCCTTTGAACCTTGGGAGTTGGCACCATGACCCAGCAGTCTGTGGAGCCGAGGACCCCTGCCGAAGACGCGGGCACCGGCTCACGCGTCCCGGCAGGGCGATCCTGGCTCGACCGGTACTTCCACATATCCGGCAGAGGCTCGACCGTCGCGCGTGAGGTGCGCGGCGGCATCACCACCTTCATGGCGATGGCCTACATCCTCCTGCTCAACCCGCTGATCCTGTCCGGCAAGGACGCCGCCGGCGACACCATGGGCCAGAAGGCCCTGATCACCGCGACCGCGTTCGCCGCGGCCTTCACCACGCTGGTGATGGGCTTCGTCGGCAAGGTGCCGCTCGCGCTCGCCGCCGGCCTGTCCGTGTCCGGCGTCCTCTCCTCGCAGGTCGCACCCGAGATGACCTGGCCGCAGGCCATGGGCATGTGTGTGATCTACGGCGTGGTCATCATGCTGCTGGTCGTCACCGGCCTGCGCGAGATGATCATGAATGCGATCCCGCTCGCGCTCAAGCACGCCATCACCATGGGCATCGGCCTGTTCATCGCCCTCATCGGCTTCTACAAGTCCGGCTTCGTGCACCAGGGCAAGGCCACCCCGCTCACCCTCGGTCCCGTCGGCGAACTCGCCGGCTGGCCGGTCCTCCTCTTCGCCGGCACCCTGCTGCTGATCTTCCTGCTCCAGGCCCGGAACACCCCTGGCGCCATCCTGATCGGCATCGTCACGGGCACCGTCGTGGCCGCCGTCCTCAACGCCGTCGGCGTCATCGACCCCAAGCAGTGGGCCAGCGGCGCCCCCGAACTCCACGGCAGCGCGGTCTCGATGCCCGACTTCTCGCTCTTCGGGCACGTCGAGTTCGGCGGCTGGGGCAAGGTCGGCGTGATGACCGTCGGCATGATCGTCTTCACCCTGGTGCTCGCCGGGTTCTTCGACGCCATGGCCACCATCATCGGTGTCGGCACCGAGGCCAATCTGGCCGACGACAAGGGCCGGATGCCGGGCCTGTCCAAGGCGCTGTTCATCGACGGAGCCGGCGGTGCGATCGGCGGCGTGGCGGGCGGCTCCGGCCAGACGGTCTTCATCGAGTCGGCGACCGGTGTCGGTGAGGGCGCCCGCACGGGCCTCGCCTCGGTGGTCACCGGCCTGTTCTTCGCGGCCTGCCTGTTCTTCACTCCGGTCACCGCGATCGTCCCGCAGGAGGTCGCCTCGGCCGCCCTGGTGGTCATCGGCTCGATGATGCTGATGAACGCCCGGCACGTGGACTGGGCCGACCGCGCCACCGCGATCCCGGTCTTCCTGACCGTCGTCGTGATGCCCTTCACCTACAGCATCACCGCCGGTGTCGCCGCGGGCGTCATCTCCTACGCCGTCATCAAGATCGGCCAGGGCAAGGCCCGCGAGATCGGCGCCTTCATGTGGGGGCTGACGGCCATCTTCCTGGTCTACTTCGCGCTCCACCCCATCGAGGGCTGGCTCGGCGTCCACTAGCCGGCCGACCCGCACCCTCCCACCCGCTCCTGAAGGGGACCGACAGATGCTGGACATCGCCGACGAGCTGAACCGGTGGGTCGAGCAGGGCCGTGACTTCGCCGTCGCCACCGTGGTGGCCGTCCGGGGCAGCGCCCCGCGCCGGCCCGGCGCCGCCCTCGCGGTGGACTCCGGCGGCACGGCCGTCGGCTCGGTCTCCGGCGGGTGCGTGGAGGGCGCCGTGTACGAGCTGTGCCGGCAGGCGCTCCTGGACGGCCGGACCGTCCTGGAGCGCTTCGGGTACAGCGACGAGGACGCGTTCGCCGTCGGCCTGACATGCGGCGGCGTCATCGACATCCTCGTCACACCGGTCCGGGCGGACGGTCCCGCCCGGCCGGTGCTCGCGGCCGCGCTGGCCGCCGCCGCCCGTGGGGAGGCGGCGGCGGTCGCGCGGATCGTGTCCGGCCCGGCCGAACTGCTCGGCCGCGCCCTCCTCGTCCATCCCGACGGCGCCCATCACGGCGGCTTCGGTGCCCACCCCGAACTGGACCGCACGGTCGCCGCCGAGGCCGCCGCCTTCCTGGAGGCCGGCCGCACCGGCACCCTGGAGACCGGCACGCAGGGCTCCCGCTGCGGCGCCCCGCTGACCGTCCTCGTGGAGTCCTCGGTCCCCCCGCCCCGGATGATCGTCTTCGGCGCCGTCGACTTCGCCGCCGCGCTGGTCCGCGTCGGAAAGCTCCTGAACCACCACGTCACCGTGTGCGACGCCCGGCCCGTGTTCGCCACGAAGGCCCGCTTCCCGGAAGCCGACGAGGTCGTCGCCGAGTGGCCCCACATCTACCTGCAACGCACGCCCACCGACGCCCGTACCGTCCTGTGCGTCCTCACCCACGACACCAGGTTCGACGTACCGCTCCTCCGCCTGGCCCTGCGCCTCCCGGTGGCCTACGTCGGCGCGATGGGCTCCCGCCGCACCCACCTGGAGCGCAACGAGCGGCTCCGCGCAGCCGGCGTCACCGAACTCGAACTCGCCCGCCTGCGCTCCCCGATCGGCCTCGACCTCGGCGCGCGCACCCCGGAGGAGACGGCCCTGTCGATCGCGGCGGAGATCGTCGCCGCCCGCCGAGGCGGCACCGGCCGCACCCTGACCGGCGCCCACACCCCGATCCACCACGACACACCGGAAGCCCCGACGCCCCGCATCGAACCGGCGGCTTGACGTCCCGTCACTTCCTCATGCCCGCCTGAGGAGCCGGTTCGCCGCGCGCCCGAACACCACCCGGCCGACACCCGCCACGACGCCGTCGAAGGCGCCGGGCAGGAAGCGCAGCCGCACCTCCTCGCGCCACACCACCCGGGTACGGCCGCCCGGCCCCGGGTGCACCTCGATCTCGGCCCAGCCCAGCACCACCCGGCCCCGCTTCTCCAGCCGGCAACGCCCCGCCACCCCGTCCCCCGGCGGCTCCCAGACGGTCACCTCCATCACGTCGTCGAACCCGAGCGGCCCGACCCCCGACCGCGCCACGAACCGGGTCCCCACCCGGGTGGGCCCAGGCGTCATCACCCGAACCCTCGTCAACGGCACGACCTCCCCATGCCGAGGCCACACGGTCAGCCGCCGCCACGCCTCGTCGAGGGGGAGCGGCACGGTACGTCGAAAGAAGATGCTGGGCACGGAGATGATCGTAGGCAATCGCCGCAGCCAGCACATGAACCCGGGACGCCGATGAAGCACGCGGCGCCTGCACCCCCCGAGGGGCGCGGGGCCGTGTCGATATGCGGCTCCGCCGCGTGGGCGCGACAAGCCACAACGCACCCGCGGCCGAACGACGGTCAAGGCCACAGGCCAACTGTTCAGGGCCGGTAAATCTTCCCAGGCACAGGCTTCCCCGGCGCCAGCAACTGAGGCACCGTCACGAACACGAACCCCCGAGCCTTCAGTGCATCGATGATCCCGGGCACGGCAGGCACGGTCCCCTGGTAGATGTCGTGCGGCAGAATGATCCCGTCCCGGTCCGCCTGCGCCAGCACCCGCTTGGTGATCAGCGCGGAGTCGGTCGTCGTGTAGTCCTTCGCCGTCACACTCCACAGCACCTGCGCGAGCCCCATCTCCTTGCAGATCCGGGTGACGTTCTCGTCCGTGCGCCCCTGCGGCGGCCGCATCAGCGTCGGCTTGTGCCCGGTGAGCCGCTCGATCGCGTCGTCGGGCCGCTTCAGCTCCGCGCGTATCTCGTGGTCCGATATCCGCGTGAGGATCTGGTGGTCCCAGGTGTGGCTCGCGACCTCGTGCCCCTCGGCCGCCATCCGCTTGACCAGCTCCGGGTACTTCTCGATGTGCCGCTTGCCGAGCAGGAAGAAGGTGGCCGGGACCTTCTTCTCCTTGAGGATGTCGAGCAGCCGCGCCGAGTTCTCGCTGGGCCCCGCGTCGAAGGTGAGCGCGATGCTCCCCCAGAGGGGGCACCCCCATTCACTCCGGCTTCGCTCCGTTCACCTTGCTGCAGTCGACGGTCCCGAAGTGGGCCGGCGCCCCCGGTGCCGCCTCGGCCCCTGCGCTGCTCGGCGCGGTCGTGTCGACCTTGGCGCAGCCGGAGAGGGACAGCGCCAGGCAGAGGGCGGCGGACGCGAGTGCGGACAGGCCGCAACCTTCTGCTCGGTGCACGCATCTTCCCGTGCGAACAGTGGGGCGCGCGCGGCCGGGCCGGGATCTTCTCGGTCGAAAGAGGCGTGCGGGGACTATACGCTGAGTGTATAGTCCACACGTTCGAATGCTGCGCTCGGATACCGGAGGCCGGCCGCGCGCCCGGCACCGCCGCCGTAGCACCATGGAGGTGCGGGGAGGGACCGACCCGGCGGAGAGGACATGGACCATGCGCTTCCGGGACCGTGCCGCGGCCGGGCGGGAACTCGCCGGCCTGCTCACGGACCTCGGCGAGCAAGGCGAACTGCACGACCCGGTCGTCCTGGCTCTGCCCCGCGGCGGCATCACCGTCGCCGCGCCCGTCGCCCGCGCCCTCGACGCGCCGCTCGACGTGCTCGTCGTACGCAAGATCGGCGCCCCGCGGCACCAGGAGTTCGCGGTCGGCGCGCTCGTCGGCGACGATCCGCCCCTCTTCGACCAGGACACCCTGGACCGCCTCGGCCTGACAAGGGAAGCGCTCGCACCGCTCGTGGAGCGTGAACGGTGCGAACTGCGCCGCCGGGAGCGCCGGTACAGGGGCGAGCGCCCGCCGCCCGAACTGGGCGGCCGTACGGTCGTCGTGGTCGACGACGGTCTGGCCACCGGCGCCACCGCCCGCGCCGCCCTCCGCCACGTTCGCCGCCGGGCGCCCGCCCGCCTCCTGCTGGCCGTCCCGGTCGGCGCCCCCGACTCGCTCGAACGGCTCGCCGCCGAGGCCGACACCGTCGTCTGCCCGTGCCGCCCGCCCGGCTTCGCCGCCGTCGGCCAGTGGTACGACGACTTCGGGCAACTGTCGGACGCCGACGTGCTCGCCGCGCTGGACGGGCGCTGAGGATGCCCCGGCTCACCGAGGACGAGGCGCGGCGCAGGTTCACCGCGTCCCGCGTCGCCCGGCTGGCCACGGTCGACCCGGCGGGCCGGCCCCATCAGGTGCCCGTCACCTTCGCCGCCGCGAGCGGCCCGGACCGCCTGGTGACCGCCGTCGACCACAAGCCCAAGAGCACCCCGCGCCTGAGACGGCTGGCCCACATCGCCGCCCACCCGGAGGTCTGCCTCCTCGCCGACGCCTACGACGAGGACTGGGACCAGTTGTGGTGGTCCCGGGCCGACGGCGACGCCCGGATCCTCGCGCCCGGCACCACCGATCCGGCCGAACGGCAGGCGTACGACGCCGCCGTGGCGCTGCTGCGCGAGAAGTACCCGCAGTACCGGGACCGTCCGCCGGCCGGGCCGGTGATCACCGTCGCCGTCCGCCGCTGGAGCGGTTGGCAGGCGCGCACCGGAGAGCCGGGCGCCCGGGACCTCAGCGGTCCGTGAGCACGACGAGCCGGCGGGTCGACCGCGTCATCGCCACATACCGGTCGACGGCGCCCTCGACACCCGTGCCGAACGCCTCCGGCTCCACCAGGACGACCAGGTCGAACTCCAGTCCCTTCGACAACTGCGGTGTCAGCGACCGGACTCGGGGCGACGACGGCCGGAACGCGGGAGCGCCGATCACGCACGCCACCCCCTCGGCGTGCTCCGCGAGCCAGGCGTCGAGGACCGGCTCCAGGTCCGCGACCCGCCCGTGGACGACCGGCTCCCCGGCGTCGCGCACGGACGCCGGCACGTTGGCGTCCGGCAGCACGGCCCGGATCACCGGCTCGGCCTCCGCCATGACCTCCCTCGGCGTCCGGTAGTTGATGCCCAGCGAGGCCACCTCGATCCGGTCGAGCCCGATCCGCTCCAGCCGCTCCCGCCACGACTCGGTGAACCCGTGCCGTGCCTGCGCGCGGTCCCCGACGACCGTGAGACTCCGGGACGGACAGCGCAGCAACAGCATCTGCCACTCCGCGTCGGTCAGTTCCTGCGTCTCGTCCACCACGATGTGCGCGAACGGACCGGCCAGCGGATCGGGTTCGGCGCCGGGCAGGGCGTCCTCGTCGACCAGCCGGTCCCGCAGGTCCCGCCCGCGCAGCATCGTCACCGCGCCCTCGCCGTCGTCGTCGGCCGCCAGCACGTTGTCGATGACACCCGCCATCCGCTCGCGTTCCGCGGCGGCGGTCGCCCGCCGGCGGCGGTCACGCTCCGCCGCCCGCGGATCGCCGAGCCGCTGCCGGGCCGCGTCCAGCAGCGGCAGGTCGGACACCGTCCACGCCCCGCCCTCCGCGCGCCGCAGCCGCCGTACCTCGTCCGGGGTCAGCCAGGGGGCACAGAGCCGGAGGTAGGCGGGCACCGACCACAGGTCGCCCACCAGGTCGGCCGCTTCGAGCAGCGGCCAGGCACCGTTCAGGGTGCCGGTCAGTTCCTGGTCGCGCAGCAGCGCCCGGTGGAACTCCTCGGGCGGGACCTCGCCGCCGTGCTTGTCCCGCAGGATCTCGGCCAGGGCCGACAGGATCCGCTCGCGCCCCTCGTTGTGCGGCGTCCCCGCGGCCGCCTCGAACGCCTCCGCCCAGTCCCGCGCGGTCAGCCGCACCTCGCCCCAGGGGGTGGTGACCGTCATGCCCTCGGTGGGCGGCGCCTCGTAGAACCGTACGGCCGTCTCGACCGCCCGCACCATGTCCGCGGACGACTTCAGCCGGGCCACCTCCGGGTCGCTCTCGGCCACCGCCGCGGCCCCCTCGGTCACCAGGTCGCGCAGGGTGCAGGTGCGCACCCCCTCCTCGCCGAGGCTCGGCAGCACGTCGGCGACATAGGCCAGGTACGGCTGGTGCGGGCCGACGAACAGCACACCGCCCCGGCGCTGCCCGAGACGCGGGTCGGAGTACAGCAGGTAGGCCGAGCGGTGCAGCGCGACGACCGTCTTGCCCGTCCCCGGACCGCCGTCGACGACGAGGGCACCGCGGGAGCCCGCCCGGATGACGGCGTCCTGGTCGGCCTGGATGGTGGCCAGCACGTCCCGCATCCGCTCCGAGCGGTGGCCGCCCAGACTGGCGATGAACGCGGACTGGTCGTCGAGCGCGGCGCCGCTCCGCAGCCCGTCGGCGGTGAACACCTCGTCCCAGTAGTCGCTGATCCGGCCGCCGGTCCAGCGGTAGCGGCGGCGGCTCGCCAGCCCCATCGGGTGGGCGTGGGTCGCCGCGAAGAACGGCTCGGCCGCCGGGGAACGCCAGTCCACCAGCAGCCGGCGCCCCGCGCTGTCGGTGAGCCCGAGCCGGCCGACGTACACGCGCTCGCCGTCGTCCGCGCCCGCCATGTGCCCGAGGCACAGGTCCAGGCCGAAGCGGCGCAGGGCGCGCAGCCGCGCGGTCAGCCGGTGGATCTCCGCGTCCCGGTCCATGGCCTGCCGGCCCACACCGCCCGGCGCCCGCAGCTCGGCCGCCAGCCGGTCCTCCAGCTCGGCGACCGACTCATCGAGGCTCGCCGCGATCGCCGCGAAGTGCGCCTCGTCGGCGGCGATCAGCGCCGGGTCTGCCTTGTGCGAGAGACGGTCGGGAAGGTCGAACGCGCCTGCGGACGACGGTCCCTCCACAGACAACAATGCACACACGTCGTAAAGCTCCCAATTCCCCTGGATTCGGCGTCGGCCTGCGATTGTGCGGCACCAGGGGGGCCTTGCCGCAAGCCCCCCGGTGCGCTATAGGTTGTAAGTGGCGAGGAGTGGGCGTGCCGCCCGGCTCTCCTCCCTCACCCTCACCCCCGGCGGACGACCGCCGCCCCCTTCCCCCTCGACGTTCCCCGCCCGTCCCGTGCACACCGGTGGTACGGGAGAGGCACGCGGAGTAACCTCGGGTGACATGACGCGCACGGGGGAGCGAGCCGTCACATCGCTTTTGAGGATGCCCAGTTGGATCGCGCGCATCGAGACACGCGACGACGGGGTGATCGGCGCGGGGGTGCTGCTCGCGCCCGACCGCGTGCTCACCGCCGCCCACCTGGTCGCCCCCGGACGGCCCTACGTCGTCCACTTCGCCGGAGTCCCGGACGCCCCCTCCGTGCCCGCGCACGTCCTGCCGCAGGAGCACGTCCCGCAGCGCGAGGACCCCTTCGGTGACCGCAGCGGCGACCTCGCCCTGCTCCGCCTGGACGAGCCGCTGCCCGCCGAGCACACCACCTGGCTGTACCGGCGCGCCACCCCGCACGGCCCGGTCAGCATGTACGGCTTCCCCGTCGGGGACGACGTGGGGCGCTGGCACGACGCCACCCTGGTCGGCGGCCGCGGCCGGGACAGCCAGGTCCAGTTGCGCCCCCGCACCGAGGGCGAACTCGCCAGCCCCGGCTTCAGCGGCGCCGGCGTCGTCGACCACTCCACCGACCGCGTGATCGGCATCGTCCTCAGCGTCGATGAGGGCAGGCCGACGGCGTTCACCTACATGAGCCCCACCGAGACCATCCTGCGCCATCTGCCCCAGGTCTCCGCCTGGACGTACGGCGCCGAAGCCGTCGACCGGACGCTGCGCACCGGCACCAGGGGCGCCGGCGGCGAACTCGACGTGGGGTTCGCCACCGAGCTGGCCTCCTGGTTCCGCGGCGAGGGCTGGCCCGTGCTGGTCACCGTCGTGCCCGCCCGCGGCCCCCGCGCCTGGACGCTGAAACGGGCGATCACCCTCGCCGACCGCGAACTGCGCACCGAGCGCAACACCAGCGCCTTCGACCACGACCCGCCCGAGACGGTCCCGCCGGCCGGCGGCCACGATCTCGCCCTGGACGTACGGGGCATGACGGCCGCCCAGGTCACCGACCGCATCGCCGAACGCCTCGGCATCCGCCCGGACCCCCTCCCCGAACGGCTCGGCACGCTGCGCGTCCCGCTCGCCGCGGTCCTCGCCGGCGTCGACGAGGCCGCCGAACCCGACGCGCTGCTCGGTCTGCTGGACCGGCTCACCCAGCAGGGCGCCCGGCTGCTGCTGGTGTTCCGGCACCGGCACGACCGCTTCGAACAGGCCGCGGAAGCCCTCGTACACCGCCCACTGCGCGACCGCTGGACCCGGCTGAGCGAGGAACTGGCATGCATCAACGAGGAGTTGGGCCCCACCTTCGAAGAACGCCGGGACCGCATCCTCCCCGGCTCCGGCACCCATCACCTACTGACCGAGGCCGAGACCGCTGTACGCCGCACCCGCATGCTGAGCGCCTGGCTGGCCCACGCCCCCGACCGGGACCGCGAACCCCTCCGCGCCGACCTCCTGTTCACCTTCGAGGACGCGGCCGAGCGCCGCAGGCAACGCCTGGAGCAGGCGATCACCCTCCTCGACACCCGCCTGCGCCGCCGCGAGGAACTCCTCGGCCGCGTCACCGCCACCTGGCCCCTCTTCCGCGAGCGCAACGCCGCCGACACCGACCGCACGATGAAGGCCTACCGCCTCTACGAACAAGCCCTGGCCCACCTCCACCAAACCCCCTGCGACCTGGACCGATCAGAAACAGCCACCACCCACTTCCTCACCTACTGCACCACCCCGCCCCCACCCCGCGAGGACCCCACATGACGGGCCGCGCGAACAAGCGCCCCCACCACACGAGCGCGCCCGTCGCCCCGGCACCTCGCGGCCGACGTGACTGCACCCACCCAGGGGCGCGGGGCTGCGCCGATATGCGGCTCCACCGCGCGGGCGCGACAAGCGGGCTGGTGCCTCGCAGCCGACGTAACTACACCTACCCAGGGGCGCGGGGAACTGCGCGACAAGCCACACACCACCCGCACCCACCCCACCCCCCACCCCCGGCGAAAGGCGCACCCCGGATGACCGCATGTCACCACCCCGGCGGCCCGGCACCTCCTAGCCAACGTGACTGCACCCACTTAGGGGCGCGGGGAACTGCGCGACAAGCCACACACCACCCGCACCCGGCCGACGCACCCACCCCACCCCCCACCCGCCCCCGGCGAAAGGGACCTGCCGGATGACCACATGTCACCGCCCCGGCTGTGCCGGGCACATCATGGCCACCGGCTACTGCGACACCTGCGGACACGGAGCCCCCCACCCAGCCCCGGGCACGGAGCGCACAGAACCGCAGACCCAACCAAGCACCCCCCACCCCCTCCGGGAGGAGGACACCTCCGGGCCGACGCCCACCCACGCCGTGGCCGGCACCGGCGATCTCGACCAGCACGGCCTCGTAGAGCTGCCCGACGTCCCCGACACCGGCTCCGGCGCCCTAGCCCTCGTCGAGGACCCCCGCCCACCCGCCGGAGGCGCCCGGTGCGGAGCAGCCGGCTGCACCATGACCATCGGCGTCGGCTACGGCGGCCGCCCCGCCCCCGCCACCGGCCACTGCCCCCGCTGCGGCACCCCCTACTCCTTCCTGCCCCAGCTCCACAAGGGCGACCTCGTCGCCGGCCACTACAAGATCCTCGGCTGCCTCGCCCGCGGCGGCCTCGGCTGGATCCACCTCGCCGAGGACACCCGCGCCGACGGCTACCGCGTCGTCCTCAAGGGCCTGATCAACGTCCACGACACCCTGGCCCGCCGCAACGCCGTCGAGGAACGCCGCTCGCTGACCGACCTGCACCACCCCGACATCGTCCGCATCATCACCTACGCCGAACACCGGCTCCCCGGCCAGCCGCCCACCGGCTACCTGGTGATGGACCACATCGGCGGCCGCTCCCTGCAGCAGCTCGTCGACGCCGACGACACCGACCGCGGCTTCGCGGGCCGCCTGCGCCACGACCACATCCTCACCTACGGCTGCAAGATCCTCGGCGCCCTCCAGTACATGCACGAACGCGGGCTGCTCTACTGCGACATGAAACCCGCCAACGTCATCCACTTCGGCCGAGCCATCAAGATCATCGACCTCGGCGCGGTCCGCGCCATCGGCGACCGCACCTCCGCCTACGTGTACACCGCCGGCTTCGCCCCGCCCAAGGAGGAGATCGACCGCCGCGGCTGGCACCTCGACAGTGACCTGTACACCGTCGGCATGACCCTCGCCGCCCTGGCCCGGCGCGCGGAACCGGCCCGCGGCCTCGCCACCGAGTCCTTCCGCCGGCTCGTCGACCGCGCCACCCACGCCACCCCCGCCGCCCGGTTCCGGTCGGCCGCCGAGATGTCCCGCCAACTCTGGGAGGTACTCCGTGAGTTCCGCTCCCTGCAGTTCGGCGAGCAGCTGCCCGAGAGCTCGACCCGGTTCCGCGCCACCGACGCCGGCCTTGACGCGGGGCTCGGCGCCATCCCCGCCCTCGGCCACTGGACCGACCGCCACGGCACCGGTCCCGCCGGGCTGGACATCTCCCCGCCCCCGCCCGCCGAGGTCGCCGCCGTCCTCCCGCAGCCGGTTCCCGACCCCGACGACGGCGCCGCCCTGCTGCTCGACACCTTCACACCCGACGCGCCCGACCGGATCGCCGAACGATGGCCCCGCGAATCCCGGCTCGGCACACCCGAGACCGCGCTCTGGCTGTGCCGCGCCTATCTGCGCAAGGGCGAGCGGGCCGCGGCCGAGAGCTGGCTCACCGAGGCCGGGACCCAGCTCGGCGAGGAGGCCGCCGCCCACGACTGGCGCATCGCCTGGCACCGCGCCGTACTCCACCTCGCCAAGGGGGAGGTGGCGCTCGCGGGCGGCGGCTTCGAGGCCGTGTACCGGGCGCTGCCCGGCGAGTACGTGCCCAAACTCGCCCTCGGCCACTGCGCCGAACACGGCTTCGGCGGCCGCCCGGCCGACGCGATGACGTACTACGAGGCCGTCTGGAAACGGGACTTCGCGCACACCGCCGCCGCCTTCGGACTGGTCCGCGGCCACCTGGCCCGGGGCGACCGGGACGCGGCCGTACGCGTCCTGGACGACGTCCCGTCCACCTCCCGGCACTACGACGCCGCGCGCGTCGCCGCCGTCCGGGTGCGCGCCGGCATCCTCGACGGCGTCCCGCCCACCGCGGCCGGCCTGCGGGACGCGGCCCGGCGGCTGCCCGAACTGCGCCTGGACGGCGGCGCGGCCGACGGCGAGTCACGGGCCCGGCTCGTCGCCGAGGTCCGGGAGAACGCCCTGCACAGCATGCCGGACCAGGACGGGGAGGACGGCTTCCCGGCCGGTGACCTGCTCGGCGACGGCCGCGCGGACACCCTGCGCACGCTGGTGGAACTGTCCTTCCGGCAACTCGCCGCGCAGGCCCGCACCGCCGCCGAGCACGGCCGGCTGCTCGACCTCGCCCACGCCGTCCGCCCGATGACGACCTTCTGACCACCCAGCAGCACCATCCACCGACGACCGAACCACCAGGACAGCCACGACAGACCGTGGGAAGGGGACGCCATGACGAGCGGCAGCGCCGGGGACGTGGCCGTGACGCTCGCGGTCGGCCAGAACAAGAAGCTGCCCGCCGCGCCGGCCGGCGGAGGGCGCGGGCACCCGGGCGACCGGGAGATGCACGCCATCCTGGAGATCGGCGTCACGAGCGGGGCCGGCGAGGCGGACCCCCTCGGCCCTGCCGACCCCGCGGACCCCGCCCCGCGGCCGGCCCCGGGCCCCGCCCTCGCCGAGGTGCTGATCGTCGACACCTCCCGCTCCATGCTGCACCCGGCCGCCAAACTGCACGCCGCCAAGGACGCCACCGTCGCCGCGCTCCGGCTGCTGCCCGAGGGAACCGCCTTCGCCGTCCTCTCCGGCCGGTTCGACGCCACCGTGGTCCACCCCGGCCCCGGCGCCGGCCACGAGCCGATGGCCGTCGCCGGTCCGGCGGAGCGCGCCGCCGCCGAGTACGCCGTACGGATCCTGGACGCGGACGGCGGCACCGCGATGGGCACCTGGCTCGACCAGGCGCGGCGGCTGCTGAAGGACCAGCCCGCCCCCGTCAAACACGTCCTGCTGCTCACCGACGGCCGCAACGAGCACGACCACCGGGCCGCCATCCGGCTCGACACCGCCCTTGACGCCTGCGAGGGCCGGTTCGTCTGCGACGCCTGGGGCATCGGCGACGACTGGGACGCCGACCTGCTGCTGCGCATCACCCGGCGGCTGCACGGCCACGCCGGAGCCGTCCGCGACGAGTCGCAACTCGCCGCCGCTTACGAGGAGTTGGTGACCGGCATGATCGGTACGGCCGTACCCGAGCTGCGCATCCGGCTCACCCCGATGCCCGGCACGGTGATCCGCCAGGTCAAGCAGGTGGTGCCCGGCGAGCAGGAACTCCTGCCCACCGCGGACGAGTTCGCCGGCTCCGGGGTCGAGTACGTCACCCGCGCCTGGGGCGAGGAGGTCCGGCACTTCCAGGTCGTGCTGTCCGCCGACCCGGCAGGCCGCGACATCGGCACCGATCTGCAACTGGCCGCCGTGGACGTGACCGTACCCGACTTCGGGCGCCCGGTACGGCTCCCCGCGCCACGGCCCATCCTGGTCCACTGGACCGACGACCCGCGCGACGCCTCCCGCCGGCACCCCGGCGTCCACCGCCACGAGCTGTACCAGCGGTCGAGCGCGGCCGTCGCCCAGGCCTACCGGGCGTGGCTGCGCGGCACCGACGGCCGGGCCGAGGCGGACCGCGCGCTGGCCCGGGCCCTGACGCTCGCCGCCGACCTCCGCGACGCCCAGCTCCTCGACGCCCTCCGGCGCATCGAGGCCGAACCGGGCACCGGCCGGATCCGGGACGGCCTCAAGGACGTCGACTGGCAGCACCTCATCCTCTCCAGCGCCCTGACCACCCCACCGCGGCCACCCGCCGAGGGCCCGCCCGAACCCCCCGGGACCGACGCCCCCGTGCCCGCCGAACCCGACGAGCTGATCGAGTGCCCGCACTGCCACTGGCTCGGCCCGGCGGACTCCGTGTACTGCGGCGGCGACTGCGGCCTGCGGCTGAAGGAGAGCGCATGAGCACGGCGGGTACGGCCACGGACGCCGGCCCGGCCGGCCTGCCCCGGCTGCTGGGCCGGTTCCTCGGCGCCGGACCGCGCCCCGCCGACGGAGCCAGCACGACCGCCCACGACCTCACCGTCCGCCACCGCCTGCTCCTTGCCCTGTCGGCCCTGCTCACCCTCGCCCTCTTCGCCTCCTACGAGGGCGTCCACGGCGACGCCGCGCCGCTGCGCGGCTCCAGCGCGCCCGCCGTGTTCTCCATCGACACCGCCCTGTACGCCCTCGGCGAGGCACGGCAGGCCGCCACCGCGGAGACACCGTCCACCAGCGAGTTCCAGCGGCAGATCGCCGTCGCCGCGCAGAGCCTGGCCGCCGCGGCGGCGGACGACGTCGGCGACGCGGCGGGCCGGCAGGCGGTATGGACCGTGACCGGACTGATCACCGTCTACACCGGCTACGTCCTCAAGGCCCAGCAGGAGCCGAGCGGCAGCGTGCTGCGCGCGGCCTACCTGAGCTACGCCAACAGCGTCCTGCGGGCCGACGGCACCGGCATAGTGGCCCGCCTCGACGCGCTGCGCGCGGACCAGCGGGCCGTGGTGCACCGCCAGACCTCATTCGGCTGGGCCCTGTGGCTCGGCTGGAGCGTGACCGCGCTGCTCGTCCTCGCCCTCGGCGCGGCCCTGCTGGAGACCCAGCTCTTCCTGCGTCACCGCTTCCGGCGCCGCTACAACCGCCAACTGATCGCCGCCGGGGCCCTGTTGGCGGGTGGGTCCGTCACCCTGGTGCTGTTCACCGTGCGCACCCACCAGGGCATGGCGGACACCCGCGCCCTGCTCGACCGGTCGCCGGCCGGCCCGGCCATCACCGACGCCGCCCGCAGCACCGCGGCGTACCTGTCCGGCACTGGCTTCCGGGCCGCGGCCGCCGTATGGATCGTGATAGGAGGTGCCCTGCTCATGGCGCTCGCCGAGACGGGACTGCGCCGGCACCTCGACGACTACCGGTTCAGGTCCCGGTGAGCGCCCCGGACAGCGGCCCCGGCACGGCCGCCGCCCCCGGTGCCCGCCGCCGCCCGCCGCGCCGGCTCACCCGCACCGCCGTCGTGCTGGCGAGCTGCCTGGCCGTGCTGGTCGCGGCCGTCGTCGTCGCCGTACGGGCCCTCGGCCAGGAGCCGACCGTCACCCTGCTGGCCAACTGGACCGGCGGCGACGAACAGATCTTCCGGCGGACGGTGATCGACCCCTTCGAGCGGAAGTACCACATCCACGTCGACTACCAGGGCAGCTCCGCCGAGAGCCAGGTGCTCAGCGCCGACGTGGAGTCGGGCACGCCGCCCGACGTGGCCGTGCTCACCGGACCCGGCGAACTCGCCGCCTACGCGGGGCAGAAGCAGTTGCAGCCCGTCGAGGACCTGATCTCCGGCGACGCGTTCAGCGCGTCCTGGGCCACGCCGCTGAACGGGCACGTGTACTGGTTCCCGCTCAAGGCCGACCTCAAGAGCATCGTCTGGTACCCCGCGGGCACCGGCGGGCAGCGGCTGAAGCAGGCCGCGGGCCGGCCGGACCAGTGGTGCCTCGGCATGGGATCCGGCGCCACCAGCGGCTGGCCCGGCACCGACTGGATCGAGGACATCCTGCTCCAGCAGTCCGGCCCGCGGACGTACGAGCAGTGGGCGCGGGGAAAGCTGTCCTGGCGGGACGCGCGGGTCCAGCGGGCGTGGACCACGTGGGGGCACATGGTGGGCGCGGGCGGCCCACGCGCCCTCGTGCTGCGGGCGCTGCGCACCGAGTACCAGAACGCGTCCGGGCTCCTCACCCGCAAGCAGTGCACGCTGGAACACCAGGCCTCGTTCATCCGCAACCGGACGGCGTGGCAGGACGCCGACGGCCGGTACGTGCCCTCGGGCCGGCTGATCCCCGGTGCCACCGCCCACGACACCTGGGAGGTGTCCGGCGACCTGGCCGCGCTGCTGCACAGCACACCCGCGGCGCGGAAGCTGATTCGCTACCTCGCCTCCACCGAGGCCCAGCGGAACTGGAGCGCCGGGGAGTCCGGGTTCACGGTCGACAGCCGGGCCCGGCCCGACTCCGGCGCCGACGGCGCCTCCGCCGCCTGGCACCGCTCGCTCGCGGCCACCCTCCTCGACGACCGGGCCGTGCACTGCTTCGACGCCTCCGACGCCATGCCGCCCTCGGTCCGCGACGCCTTCGCGGAGGCCGCCATCGAGTTCCTCGCCCACCCCGGCCGGCTGGACGACCTGCTGACCGGCCTGGACGCCCTGCGCGGCGCCCACGGCCTCACCTGGGTCCCGTCGGTCTGCGACCGGTCCTGAACCGGGGCCGGCGCGGGCGGCGGCATGGCGGACACGACAGCCCGAGGGCCCGGACGCCGTGGTCAGGTGGCGGCGTCCGGGCCCTCGGTCCTCTGGGGAGTTGCCGGTGGGAGGCGGGGTCAGCAGGGGCCGAGGTCCTGCCAGACGCCCCACTCACCGGTGGTGCCGGGCTCCTCGCCTGTCGTCCACCACTTGGCCTTCCAGGTGTGGCCGTTGTGCGAGACCTGCTGGCCACCGGTGTAGATCTTGCTCTTGTCCCACGGGGCGGCCGTGCACTGGTTGCCGGTGCCGCCGGTGACGGTCAGCGAGTAGGTCGCGGAGTGGCTGCCGGAGTCGCCCGCGCCGGTGACGGTCACCGTGTAGGTGCCCGAGGGCGTCGCCGAGGTGGTGGCGAGGGTGAGCGTGGAGGAGCCGCCCGCCGTGACCGAGCTGGGGCTGAGGGAGGCGGTGACACCCTGCGGGGCCCCGCTGACGCCGAGCTTCACGCTCTGGGCCTTGCCCGACGTGACGGCCGTCTTCACCGTGGCGGTGGCGGACTTCCCGGCGGTCACCGTGCCCGAGGACGGGCTGAGCGCGACCGAGAAGTCGTTGGCGGGGGTGGTGGTCCCGCCGGTGAACGGCTCGAAGGTGTGGCTGAAGTCCCAGGTGTTCTGCTCGATGCCGGAGCAGTTGTCGGCGGCGGCACCGCCCGCGCACCCGCCGTTGTCCCGCTGCAGGGCCCAGAACGACAGGGTGTTGATGCCCTTGGCGACGGCCCAGTCGTAGACCGTCTTCGCGTTGGCCAGGCTGAAGGTCTCGGCCTTGCCGAAGTCGTCGACGCCGGGCATCTCGGTGACGCCGACCATGCTCCACAGCTGCGCGGTGCTCTTGTCCGGGTACAGGCCGGCGAGCGTGTCGACCAGGCCCTGGGCTGCGGTCTCGGTGTCCTGCGCCATGTCGTGCGGCTGGTTGTCGTAGTAGTCGAACGTCATGAGGTTCACGACGTCGACCCGGGTGCCGTTGCTGACCGCGTTGCGCAGGAGCGCCTCGCCGGTGTCGCCGAGGCCGTGGGTGGTGGTCGGCAGGGTGTACGAGAACTGCACCGTGCGCCCGTTGGCGGCCGCCCAGTCCTCGACCATCTTGATGGCCTTGTTGCGGCGGTCGATGCCGGCGGTGTTGTTCAGCGAGTCGACCTCGACGTCCATGTCGAGCCGCGAGATGTCATAGGTCGTGATGACCTTCTCGTAGGCGGCGGCGATCTGCGAGACGTCGGTGCAGCTGTCGGCCAGTTCGGTGCCGGTGGTGTCGGCCGTGTATCCGCCGAACGAGGGGATGACGTCGCCGCCGTTGCCCTGGATGGTCCTGATGTCGGAGCCGAACGTCGAGGAGGCGACCGGCATACCGGTGTCGCCGTTCCAGTACGGCGTGCAGGAGCCCTGGGAGGCGGTCTGCAGGAACGCCATCGTCAGGTGCTTGGCGCCGGACTGCGCGGCCAGGGCGGCGGGGCTCTCGCCCGTCCAGGCCTCGAAGTACGGGGCGAAGACGTGGTTCGGCAGCGGCGTCGCCGCCTGCGCGGTGCCGGTTCCCGTGACGGCGAGGCCCACCGCGGCCGCCGCGGTGGCGGCTGCGGTGAGGGTCGCACGGAAGGAACGCATGAGTCTCATGTCAGTCCAGGTGTGAGGTGGGGGTGGCCAAGTGCCCGGCATCGGAGGGATGTTGATGCTTCTGGAATAGCGGTCATCCATGAGCCGGGTCAATGGTCTGGACCAAGATGGGACTAGACCAATTCCGGAACCGGTCGGACTCTGCACCTGGACAGGGCTGTTCTGGGTGGACTAGACCACTCGGGGCCGAGGGGGACGGTCAGAGCCAGTCCCGCCGCTTGAAGATCAGGTACAGGGTCCCGCACACGACGCCCATCAGCCCGATCGCGAAGGGGTATCCGAAACTCCAGCTCAGCTCCGGCATGTCCCGGAAGTTCATGCCGTAGATCGTGCCGACGAGCGTGGGCGCGAAGAGGATCGCCGCCCAGCTGGAGATCTTCTTGACCTCCTCGTTCTGCTCGAACCCGGCCTCCGCGAGCGCCCGCATCTCCGCGTTCTGCTGCTGGGTGACCAGGGTCGCGTTGACGGTGAGGATCTCGGTGAGGGCCTGCCGGAAGCCGTCGACGCGCTCGCTGATGTGCGTGACGTGGTCGGCGACGTCCCGCAGATAGCGCTGGAGTTCCTCATGGGTCTCGTACTTGGCGAAGCCGGCCATCAGCGCGTGCAGCATGCCGACCAGCGGGCGGGTGGCCCGCTGGAACTCGACCGTCTCCCGCGACAGTTCGTAGATCCGGCGGGAGACCTCGGGGTCGCCGCGGAAGACCTCCGTCTCGATCTCGTCGATGTCGTTCTGCACGCCCGCGACGACCGGCGCGTACCCGTCGACGACCGCGTCGAGGATCGCGTACAGGACCGCCTCCGGGCCGAGCGCCAGCAGTTCGGGCGAGTCCTCCATACGGCGGCGGACCGCGGACAGGTCCGGGGCGGAGCCGTGCCGGACCGTGATGAGGAAGTCGGGGCCGACGAAGACGTGCAGCTCGGCGAAGGCGACCTCCTCGGGCGCGTCGAGATAGCGGGCCGCGCGCAGCACGACGAAGAGGGTGTCGCCGTAGCGCTCCAGCTTGGGGCGCTGGTGCGCCTCCATGGCGTCCTCGACGGCGAGGGGGTGCAGGCCGAACTCCTCAGCGAGGGTATGCAGTTCGGAAGCCGGGGGGCGGCTGAGTTCGATCCACTCGGTGGGACGCCGTGGGCGGGGGAGGGCGGGGTCGGCGCCGTTGGTTCTGGCGTTGCCCGGGGCGCTTTCCGTGGGACGCTCGGGCATGAGGTGCCTCTCGGTCGAGCCCGCGGTGTGATCGCGGCCGGTATGAGGAGGATAGCCATCCGCACCGCCGGGCGGGACGGTACGTCGGCCGCGGGCCGGTCGGGGTTCGTCGCGCAGTCCCGCACCCTCCTGGTCGGGGAGGGGCGTCTACAGTCGCCCCATGGAACTGCGGCAGCTCAGCTACTTCGTCGCCGTCGCCGAGGAGTTGCACTTCGGGAGGGCGGCCGAGCGGCTGCATATCGTGCAGTCGGCGGTCAGTCAGCAGATACAGCGGCTGGAGCGGGAGCTGGGTGCCGAGCTGTTCGACCGCTCGCCGCGCCGGGTGCGGCTGACCGGGGCGGGGGAGCGGCTGCTGCCCGAGGCGCGGGCGGTGCTCGCGGCGGCCGACCGGGCCAGGGCGGCCGTGGCGGCGCCGGCCGGACTGCGCCTCGGCACCTGCACCGGGCTCGGCGCCCACTTGGACCGGGTGCTCGCCGCCTTCGCCGCACGGGCGCCGGACGTGCCGGTCGACCTGGTCTCCCTGCCGGTGTCCGAGCGGCTGGCCCGGGTCGCCGTCGGCGGACTGGACGCCGCGTTCGTCCGGGCGGCCGAGCCGCCGCCCGGCGTCCGGGTGCTGCCGCTGTGGCCCGATCCGCTGGTCGCCGCGGTCCCCGCCACGCACCCGCTCGCCACGCGGCCCGAGATCGACCTGGCGGACCTGGCCGGGCTGCCCCTCGCCCTGACCGCCCGCCGCGACAACCCCGCCCTGGTCGACCTGGTCGTCGGCGCCTGCCACGACGCCGGGTTCGAGCCCGTGCCCGCGGCGGTCAACGGGTCCCTGCAGAACACCCTGGCCACCATCGGCGCCCGCCCCCTGTGGACGGTCGTCTACGCCTCCCACGCGCGCGTGCTGCACACCCCGCGCGTCGCCTACGTGCCCTTCCGCGCGCCCGGCCTGGCCCTCGCCACCGGCCTCGCCGTCTCCGCCACCGACCCCACCCCGCACCTGGAGGACCTGCTGACGGCCTGCGGCGATCACGAAAGCTGATCGCTGCGGTCGCCGACTGGCCCTTGGTCCCGGACGCGTCCCGCGATGGACTGGACCCACCGAGAAGGAGCGCCGGGCAACGGCCGATCAAGGGAGTGCAGTCATGCCGATCGTCACCATCCAGCAGGGCCCCCGTGACACCGAGCTGAAGCGGGACCTGGTCAAGCGGGTCACCGACGCGTTCGTCGACGCGCTCGCGGTCCCCGCGGAGTCCGTGCAGGTGTGGATCCACGAGGTCCCCGCGGACAGCTGGGGCGTGGCCGGAAAGCTCACCACCGACCGGTAGCCGCACCGCCGACCGGTAGCCGCACGAGCGCGGGCCCCGGACGGGGGACGGGGCCCGGGCAGGGGCCGGCACATGGATAGGGAGGCGTTGCGGGCCGCTCGTGGTGGCTCGCAACGCCCCCCTGGCATCTACCTGAGGGGTGCTCAGGTGTCCTTCTTCCGGGTTACGAGCCGACCTGCTCGGTCACCAGGTCCGAGAAGGCGGCCAGCCGGGTGTACACACCCGGGTAGCCCGCCTCCGCGCACCCCTCGCCCCAGGAAGTGATCCCTGCCAGGACGCCCCCGACAAGCAGGGGACCGCCGCTGTCGCCCTGGCAGGTGTCTACGCCGCCGGACGTGTATCCGGCGCAAACCATGTCGGACTGGACGAAGTCCGAACCGTAGGCGCTCCCGCAGCCGGCGTCGGCCACGACCGGGACGGTCGCGGTCCGCAGCTGGTTGGAGGAGCCGCCGTTCTCCGAGGTGGTGCCCCACCCGAGGATCCGGGCGGTGGTGCCGGCCGCGTACACCCCGGTGTCCGAGGAGGACACGTACTTCGCGGCCGTGTACGGCATCGACGACGCCAGGGTGATGACGGCCACGTCGTCGCCGTTGGTGGCGTCGGTGTAGTCCGGGTTCACCCAGATCCTGCTCACCTTGGCGACGGTGCCGTCGGTGCCGTTGAGGTAGGTGCGGCCGCCGACCACGCGGACCCCGTTCGGGCTCTCGCCGACCATGCAGTGCGCGGCGGTGACGACCTTCGTGGGGGCGACCAGGGTGCCGCCGCAGAACTGGTTACCGGCGGCGTCGGTGATCTGCATCATGAACGGGTACGCGGCGGTCGTGGTGGTCGTACCGCCCACGATGGGCTGGGGTGCGGCGGTCGCCGTGGGGGAGGCGATCAGCGCGGTGGCCGCGGCGGCGGCCGTCGCCACCAGTGTCGCGGCGAGTGGTCTGGCACGTCTGGTCCCGAACATGCGTCTCCTCGTGGGGGTTGCCGGTGGGGGTCTCGACGGGGTGAGCACGGGGGTCGCGGGACCGACCCCCGTGTGCCCGGGCGAGCGGCACGCTCATTAAGCTAGGACCCGAACTCCCGCCTCCCAATGAGGGAACCCCCTAGGGGGGCCGGGGGAGGGAAAACCCTCGGTCTGCGGCCCAGTCAACAAGGACCCGCCTCAGTCCGCGCGGCGACCTGCCGCCAATCGGACGATGTCGACCCGCGACCGGATCCCCAGCTTGCGGTAGACGCGGGTCAGCGTGGCCTCCACCGTCTTCACACTGACGAACAGCCGGGCCGCGATCTCCCGGTTGGTGGCGCCCTCCATGACCAGCGAGGCGACCTGACGCTCCATCGACGCCAGGCCCTCCAGGGCGTCCGGGGCCTGCGGCGCCGGCAGCGCCGGATCCGGCTCCCGGGGGGTGAGTGCCTCGTCCACCTGGCGCAACCACGGCAGCGCCCGGCAGCGGCGGAACAGCCGGGTCGCCTCGTCGTACGCCGCCGCGCGCCGCGCGTTCGGCTCGGCGGGGCCGGTGCGCAGCCGGGCCAGCGCGAACGCGGCCCGCGCCTCCTCCAGGCCGTAGCCGAGCTTGCCGAGCCGGTCCTGAGCGGAGGTCAGCCGCTCCACGGCGGCCTCCTTCTCGCCCCGGGCGGCCAGCACCAGGCCCTCGGCCCGGTCCAGGACGCCGAGGACGCTGTCCCGGCCCAGCCGCAGCGCGTGCTCGCGGCTCGTGTCGATGACGTCCTGCGCCTCGTCGGGTTCACCCACCCGGACCAGTGCCTCGGCCAGGTCGGCGTGCCAGCGGCCGCGTGCCGGGTCGGTGACGCCGAGGTCCAGCTCCAGCCGGCGCACCCGGCGCAGCGAGCGGACGGTGCCGGCCGGGTCGCCGGCCACCAACTGGGCGTGGCCGAGGGCGGCCAGGGCCCGGGAGAGGTACATCTGGTCGCCGTCCTGCCCGGCGTGCTCGACGGCCTCCCGGGCGAGGGCCAGGGCCCGGTCCACGTCCCCGCCGGCGGCCTCGGCCAGCGAGGTGAGCATCGCCGAGGCGGTCTCGCCGATCCCGGAGTCGCGGGCCAGGCGCAGCCCCTCGTGGGCGAGTTCCAGGGCGCGGCCGCAGTGCCCGGCGTGCAGTTCGGTCTCGGCGAGGCAGCGCACGAAGTGCACCTCGCTCTCCACCGAGCCGCGCCGGCGCACCTCGCGCAGCAGCCCGGTGACCGTCGCCCGGGCCTCGGACAGCTGGTCGCCCATGATCTGCCAGCGGAACCGGGCGCTGACCGCGCCGTTGTGGTGGCAGGCCACCCCCGGGTCCTGGGGCTCCTTCAGGGCGCGCTGGATCGTCTGCGGGGCCTCCGGATGGCCCATCAGGGTCTCGGTCTGGGCCTGGAAGGCGAGCGCGAGGAGTTCGGTGCGCCGGTCGGCGCCCCGCGCGGCCAGTCCGGCGGCGTGCGCGGCGGCCTCGCGGGCCTCGGTGAAGTCGCCCTGCACGATCAGGGCCCGCCAGGCCAGCTGGTAGTGGACCAGGGCGAGCAGCCGCGGGTCGTCGCCGGCGTCGGCGAGGGCCTGCGGGAAGGCGGCGTCGACCTCGGCCATGGTGTGTCCGGCGGTGTCGATGACGATGATCCAGGCCCGCACCCGTTCGGCGGGCACGGTCGTCCGGGTCAGCACCTCGCGGGCGATGTCCCGGGCCAGGTCGACCTCGCCGGCGGTGATCGCGTCCTCGGCGGCCTGCAGCCGCCGCTCCTCCGGGCCGGGCGCGGTGCCGGCCGGGCTGTGCCGGGCGGCGAGCAGCCCCAGCTGGGCGGCGACCGAGGGTGCGCCCCGGTCCCGGGCGAGGGCCGCGGCCTCGGCGAGCCGGGCGGCCACCTCGGGGTCGGTGCCGGTGGTGGCGAGGGCCAGGTGCCGGGCCCGTTCGATGGGGTCGAAGGCCGCCGTGGACAGGGCGGCGTGCGCGGCCCGGCGTTCCTGGGCGGGCGTCTCGGCGTAGAGCGCGGCGGAGATCAGCGGGTGCGCGAACCGGATGGCCTGGCCCTCCGCCTCGGGGGCCAGCAGCCCGAGTTCGGCGGCCTGGGCGCACTCGGCCTCGGCGTTGCCCCGGCCGGCCGCGTGCAGCAGGGCGGCGGTGGGGCGGGCGCCGGCACTGGCCACCAGCAGGGTGCGGCGGGCCTCCACCGACAGCATGTCCAGCCGGCTGAGCACCAGGGCGCGCAGCGAGGTCGGCACCGGCAGCGGCTCGCCCGGCCGGGGCGGGGTGGGGCTGTCGGCGAGGGCGCGGCCCAGCTCCAGGGCGAACAGCGGGTTGCCGCCGCTGGTGCGGTGGATGTCGCGGACCGTGGAGCGGGGCAGTCCGCCGTGGCCGCGGTGGTCGAGGAGCTGGGCGACCTGGGCGCGGGAGAGCGGGCCGAGGCGGACGGAGAGGGTGTCCGGCGGGCAGGCACGCAGGTGGCGGTCGTACTCCTGGCTCTCCTTGCTGACCGTCCGGGTCGCGCACAGCAGCTGCACCGGGGTGCCGCCGAGCCGGCGGGCGGCGAAGCCGAGCAGTTCGGCGCTGGCCGGATCCAGCCACTGCAGATCGTCGGCGACGACCAGGACGGGACCCTCGGCGGCGAGCGCGCGGAGCGCGGAGAGCACGGCGAGGCGCAGGGCGAGGCCGTCGCGCTGGAGGCTGGACTCGCCGCGGCCGGTGAGCGCCGACTCCAGGGCGGTGCGCTGGGCGGCGGGCAGCCCGGGGCTCACCTCGTCGAGGACCAGGCCGAGGAGGTCGGCGAGGGCGAGGAAGGGGAGGTGCGATTCGGACTCGGTGGCCGAGCAGCGCAACACCGTCCGGGCGGTGGCGCCGTATTCCTCGGCCAATGCCCGCAGGACCGTCGATTTCCCAATTCCGGCGGGGCCGTGGAGCAGCACGCTGCCGCCGGCGGCGAGCTGGTCGCGGGCGCCGGTGAACAGTTCGTCGCGGCCGATGAGCAGGTCGGGGCGGCATCGGGCAGGCTCCTGGAAGTCCCGTCGCACGGTCACCGCTCCCCTCGTGTCGTGTCCGGGCCAAATTCTAGGCAACGATCCTGGAAACCCGGACGGAAGCCGTGGTGAGGGAAATAACAAACGGTCAAAGAAAGTCGAATTCAGCGCGCTACCCGCATCAACCGGAAGGGTTCCTTACCGCCGCGGGGCACTACGGCAGCAGCCCCGCCCGGCGGGCCGCCGTCACCGCCTCCCCTCGCGTGTGGGCGCCCAGCTTCCGCATCGCCGAGCGCAGATAGCCCTTCACCGTCTCCGGGCGCAGTCCCAGCCGTTCGGCCACCCCCGCGTTGGTGGCGCCCGCCGCCACCCAGGAGAGCACGTCCAGCTCGCGCGGCGCCAGACTCGCGCCGCCGGACCGGCGCTCCTCGGCCAGCAGCCCGCACGCCGCGAGGAGTTCGGCCCGCAGTTCGGGGTCGGCGATCCGCGGGGCCAGGGCGCGCAGCGCAGCATGGGCCTCCCGCACCTGCTCCCGGGCCGCCCCCGCCCCCGGCTCCGGCCGTGCTTCCGGCACCGCCCCGGCGGCCCCGGCACCCGCCGCCGACACCAGCGCCCGCGCCTCGTCCCGCACCACCAGCGCCTGCTCCACGTCCCGCGCCGCCGCCACCGCCGCGCCCAGCGTGCGGTCGCCCAGCGGCTGCGCCGCACGGAGCGCGCCGTACAGCACCCCGCGCACCCGGCGCCGCACCACCACCGGCACCGCGAGCACCGAGCGGATGCCCTCCGCGGCCACCGGCGCGTCGTACTCGTGGCTGATCTGGCGGGAACCGGCGTAGTCCGTGACCGCGCACGGCCGGGCCAGCGCCACCGCCCGGCCACCCAGCCCGTTGCCGGAGGTCACCGCGAGCGCGCTGAGCGAGGCGGTGTGCGTGCCGCTCAGCTCGCTGATGCGGATCTGCGGCCTGCCCGCCTCGACCAGCCCGCCGAAGGCGACCGGGAGACCCGTCCCGCGCCGCAGCCGGGCCAGCGCGCTCCGTATCTCCACCGCCGCCACGCCGTCTGCTGTCACCTGTTCACCCCTTCGACGCGGCCCGTGCGCGGTCCACACCCCCGTTCGGGGGTAGTGAGACATGCATCACGGATTAGACGATGCCAGAGAGCCGCCCGGCAATGGTCCGGAACAGGGGAGTGAGCCGGGGCGTGCGACGGGCGGAGCGTGCGCGCAGGCGCACGGCCCAGGAACGAGGAGGACGGATGACGACGGCGACCGAGCAGTTCCGCACGGCGCGGGACTTCCTGCTGGAGCACCGCGAGGACTACGCCACCGCCCGCGCGGGCTTCAGCTGGCCCCGGCCCGAGCACTTCAACTGGGCGCTGGACTGGTTCGACGCGATCGCCGACGGCAACGACCGGACCGCCCTGCACATCGTCGAGGAGGACGGCACCGAGGTCCGGCTGTCCTTCGCCGAGATGTCCGAGCGCTCCGACCGGGTCGCGAACTGGCTGCGCGCCCGGGGCGTCGGCGCCGAGGACCGCGTCCTCGTCATGCTCGGCAACCAGGCCGAGCTGTGGGAGACCGCGCTGGCCGCGATGAAACTGCGCGCGGTCGTCATCCCGGCGACCCCGCTGCTGGGCCCGGCCGACCTGCGCGACCGGGTGGACCGCGGCCGGGTGAAGCACGTGATCGTACGGGCCGAGGACACCCCCAAGTTCGACGACGTCCCCGGCGCCTACACGCGGATCAGCGTCGGCGGACTGCCGGCGGAGGGCTGGGAGCCGTACGAGGACGCGTACACGGCCCCCGCCGGGTTCGTGCCCGACGGGCCGACCCTCGCCGACGACCCGCTGATGCTGTACTTCACGTCCGGCACCACCGCCCGCCCCAAGCTGGTCGAGCACACCCACAGCTCCTACCCCATCGGCCACCTGGCCACCATGTACTGGATCGGCCTCAAGCCCGGCGACGTCCACCTGAACATCTCCTCGCCCGGCTGGGCCAAGCACGCCTGGTCCAACCTGTTCGCGCCGTGGAACGCGGAGGCGACCGTCTTCATCCACAACTACACGCGCTTCGACGCCGCCCGCCTGATGGCCGAGATGGACCGCTGCGGCGTCACCACCTTCTGCGCCCCGCCGACCGTGTGGCGGATGCTCATCCAGGCCGACCTGACCCAGCTCGCCACCCCGCCCCGCGAGGTCGTCGCCGCCGGCGAACCGCTCAACCCCGAGGTCATCGAGCAGGTCCGGCGCAGCTGGGGCATCACCATCCGGGACGGCTTCGGACAGACCGAGACCGCCGTACAGGTCGCCAACAGCCCCGGCCAGCCGCTGAAGACCGGCTCCATGGGCCGCCCCAGCCCCGGCTACACCGTGGAACTCCTCGACCCGGTGTCCGGCGCGCCCGGCGCCACCGAGGGCGAGATCGCCCTGGACCTCTCCGACCGGCCCGTCGGCCTGATGACCGGCTACCACGGCGACCCGGACCGCACCGCCGAGGCCATGGCGGGCGGCTACTACCGCACGGGCGACGTCGCCTCCCGCGACGACGAGGGGTACCTGACCTACATCGGGCGCAGCGACGACGTCTTCAAGGCCTCCGACTACAAGATCAGCCCGTTCGAGCTGGAGAGCGCCCTGCTGGAGCACGAGGCGGTCGCCGAGGCCGCCGTCGTCCCGGCCCCGGACGAGCTGCGGCTCGCCGTGCCGAAGGCGTACGTCGTCCTCGCCGAGGGCTGGGAGCCCGGACCCGGCACCGCCAAGGCGATCTTCGAGCACTCCCGTGAGGTGCTCGCCCCCTACAAGCGCGTCCGCCGGCTGGAGTTCGGCGCGCTGCCCAAGACCGTCTCCGGCAAGATCCGCCGGATCGAGCTGCGCGAGGCCACGGCCGCCGGCTCGGACGACGAATACCGCGAGGAGGACTTCCGGTGACCTCGGAACAGGCGACGGCCCCGCTGTCGTACACGCACGGCACGGGCAGCACCGCGCTGCTCGGCGACACCATCGGCGCCAACCTGGACCGGGCCGTCGCCGCCTGGCCCGGCCGCGAGGCCCTGGTCGACGTGCCCACCGGCCGGCGCTGGACCTACACCGCCTTCTCGGCCGAGGTCGACCGGCTCGCGTACGCGCTCCTCGCGAGCGGCGTCGCCAAAGGCGACCGGGTCGGCATCTGGGCGGTCAACTGCGCCGAGTGGGTGCTCGTCCAGTACGCCACCGCCCGCGTCGGCGCCATCATGGTCAACATCAACCCGGCCTACCGCACCCACGAGGTCGAGTACGTCCTGAACCAGGCCGGGATCTCCCTGCTGTTCGCCTCCCTCAGCCACAAGAGCAGCGACTACCGCGCCATGGTCGAGGAAGTGCGCGGCCGGTGCCCCGGGTTGCGGGAGACCGTCTACATCGGCGACCCGTCCTGGGACGAGTTCACCGCGCGCGGCACGGACGACCGGCGCGAGGAACTGCGGGCGCGCGAGGCCGAGTTGTCCTGCGACGACCCGATCAACATCCAGTACACCTCGGGCACCACCGGCTTCCCCAAGGGCGCCACCCTCTCCCACCACAACATCCTCAACAACGGCTTCTTCGTGGGCGAGCTGGTCGCCTACAGCGAGCAGGACCGGATCTGCATCCCGGTGCCCTTCTACCACTGCTTCGGCATGGTGATGGGCAACCTCGCGGCCACCTCGCACGGCGCCTGCATGGTCATCCCCGCCCCGTCCTTCGAACCGAAGGCCACCCTGGACGCCGTCCAGCAGGAACGCTGCACCTCCCTGTACGGCGTACCGACCATGTTCATCGCCGAGCTGAACCTCCCCGACTTCGCCTCCTACGACCTCACCTCGCTGCGCACCGGCATCATGGCGGGCTCCCCCTGCCCGGTGGAGGTCATGAAGCGGGTGGTCGCCGAGATGCACATGGAGGAGGTCTCCATCTGCTACGGCATGACTGAGACCTCACCCGTCTCCCTGCAGACCCGCATCGAGGACGACCTGGAGCACCGCACCGGCACCGTCGGCCGCGTCCTGCCCCACCTGGAGGTCAAGGTCGTCGACCCGGCCACCGGCGTCACCCGGCCGCGCGGCACGGCCGGAGAGTTGTGCACCCGCGGGTCCAGCGTGATGCTCGGCTACTGGAACGAGCCCGACAAGACCGCCGAGGCCATCGACCCCGGCCGCTGGATGCACACCGGCGACCTCGCGGTCATGCGGGAGGACGGCTACGTCGAGATCGTCGGCCGTATCAAGGACATGATCATCCGCGGCGGCGAGAACATCTACCCGCGCGAGATCGAGGAGTTCCTCTACGGCCACCCCAAGATCCGCGACGTCCAGGTGGTCGGTGTGCCGCACGAGACGTACGGCGAGGAGGTTCTCGCCTGCGTCATCCCGCTCGACCCCGCCGACCCGCTCACCCTGGAGGAGCTGCGCGCCTACTGCGCGGGCCGGCTCGCCCACTACAAGGTGCCGAGCCGGCTCCAGGTGCTGGAGTCCTTCCCGATGACGGTGTCCGGGAAGGTCCGCAAGGTCGAACTGCGCCAGACCTACGGCGGCTGACGGGGCGCCGGCGCCGGTCAGCGGGTGAGCAGCGCGGGGGAACTCGCGTCGTGGACGAGCAGGCGCGGCCTTCCGGAGCCGTCGGCGGGGACGGACCACACGTCCCAGCCGCCGCCGTGCCGGGGCAGGCCGTACATCACCGTACGGCCGTCCAGCCAGGCCGCCTGGTCGTCCACGCTGCGCGGCTCCGCCAGCGGGGTCTCCCGCATCGTGGCCAGGTCCAGCACGTACAGCCGCCACGGGCGCTGCGCGCTGGCGCTCACCCGCTTCTTGAACACCAGCCGCGTGCCGTCCGGCGACAGCGACGGGCACTCCACGTTCCGCCGCACGGTGTGCGCGGTCCACTTCTTGTAGTCGCCCTTGACCAGGTACGTACGGCCCCCGGTGCGGACGGTGGCGTAGAACGTGCTGTCGTCGGACGCGAAGGTGACGCCCCAGTAGTTGACGTCGGCCGCGTGGTACGGCCGGCCCTCCAGGGTCAGCGGGATGCCCTCGATGTTCGGCACCGCCCGGCCGGTGCGGGTGTCCAGGACGCCGGTGCGGGTGGAGAAGTCGTCGCGGAGATAGGAGTCGCCGCGCACGAACATCGTCCAGGACAGCATCCGCCCGTCGGCGGAGACCCGGGCCCGGTTGGGGAAGCCCCCGGTGCGCAGCCGGCGCAGCGTGCGCAGGTCCGGGTCGAGCGCGGTGACCTCGGTGCCGGGGACCGGCCCGGTGCGCTGCAGGCAGACACCGGTGCCGTGGGCGGCGTACACCCGGTCGCAGCGCAGCCGGCCGAGGGTGCGGGCGGCGCCGGGGTGGCCGGCCGGCACGGTGGCGATCCGGCCGAACCCGGCGCCGGGCGCGGTGTTGCGGAACAGCAGCCGGCCGGCCGAGTCCAGCCGGATCCGGCCGCCGGGCGCCGCGTCGTCGCTCTCGCGGGCGTGCCACACGTACCCGGTGGCGAGGATGGCCGCCACCAGGACGGCGGCCAGCAGGGACACCAGACGGGTCCGGGCGGTCATACGGCGTGCTCCTCGTCGGTGCGGTGGGGGACAGGGGCGGGCTGGTCCGGCGCGGGCTCGTGCTTCCAGGGCAGGATCCACACCGCGAGGGCCAGGGCCACGGCCAGCGCCGTCACGGCCAGCGCCAGCGCGGTGGTCAGGCCCCACAGGGTCCAGCAGGCGCCGAACAGCACCGAGGACGCCAGCGCGGACGCCGACTGCGCGGTCTGGATCAGGGACAGCCCGCCGGCCCGCAGCCGGGGCGGTACGAGCGGGCCGACGGCCGCCATCAGCACCCCGTCCGTCGCCGCGTAGAACACCCCGTGCAGGGCGAGGACGGCGGCCACGAGCGGCAGCCGGGCCGCCGGGGCGAGCAGCAGCAGGCAGGCGGCGAGCAGGGCCAGGTGCCCGGCGGCGTAGACCCGCAGCCGCCCGAACCGGTCGGCGAGCCGGCCGAGCGGTACCGCGAGCAGCAGATAGGCGCCGGCCGTGCCGAGCGGCAGCAGCGGGAACAACTCCTCGGGCACGCCGAGCCGTTGCTGGAGCAGCAGATAGACGAACGAGTCGCCGAGCACCACCGCGCCGAGCACGACCGCCGCGAGACCCACCCGCAGATAGGCGGGCCGGCGCAGCAGCCCGAGCACGTCCCGCAGGCCCGCCGATCCCGGATCGCGCCGTTCCTCCTTGGCCGGCCGCTCCCGGACCAGCAGGCCGAGCATCACCACGCCGACGGCGGCGACGAGGAAACTCGTCACGAACACGGTGTCGTAGCGGCCGGGGGTGAGCAGCAGCAGGCCGAACGCCACCAGCGGGCCGAGGAACGCGCCCGTGGTGTCCATCGCCCGGTGCACCCCGAAGGAGCGGCCCAGCGTGGCGGGCGTGCTGCTCAGCGAGATCAGCGCGTCCCGGGGCCCGGTGCGCAGCCCCTTGCCGGTGCGGTCGGCGGCGATCACCGCGCCGAGCACCGGCACCGACGAACCGGCCGCGAGCAGGCCCAGTTTGCACACCGCGGACAGGGCGTAGCCGGCGCCCGCGACCAGTTTGCGGCGCAGGGTGCGGTCGGCCAGCTGGCCCCCGGCCACCCGGACCAGGGCGGTCACACCGACGTACATGCCGTTCAGCGCGCCGAACTGCAGCGGGCTCAGGCCGAGCGTGAACATCACGTACATCGGCAGCACCGCGGTCACCATCTCCGAGGAGATGTCGGTGACCAGGCTGACCGAGCCGAGCGCGAGCACGGTGGGGGCGACGCCCCTCTTCCCGGCGCCGGGCGGCGACACGGGGGTCGCCGCCCGGCTGGACGATATGTACATCCGTCAGCCGTCGATCTCGTACGGGTCGCCGTAGACCTTCCAGCGCAGCGGCGGGTTCAGCTGGAGGTTTCCGTCGTCCAGGAACACGCGCTGCTCGGTGTCGACCCTGCTGGTGTCGCTGTGCGCCTCCTCCTGCTCCATGGCCCACTTGCGGGCGTCCAGGAAGGCGTTGAGGTACGTCACCTCGTCACCACCCTGGGCCGGGGTCTTCGCGTTCCGCATGGCCCGCGCGCGGATCCCGCCGAAACTGGTGTCGTCGTCGCCGGGGCCGTGCATCACGATCGCGTCGTAGTAGATGAACTGCCCCAGTGTCTGCACGCCGTCGGCCTTGGCCTGCTCGACCGCCGGGTCGAAGTACACCCGGTCGCGCTCGTCGTCCTGGGCCTTGCGGAAGACGCTGTCGCCGGCGGCCTTGTGCCAGTCGCTGACGAAGGCCGAGCCGAGCCCCGCGTGGGAGTCGCTGCCGTTGACGTCCCTGAGCGCGGGCAGGTACTTGGCCAGGACGTTGCCGGGCTCCAGGTCGGTGTAGTGCTCGACGAGGTCGAGCATGTCACCGGTGCCGGAGCAGAACCCGATGATGCCCGCCGTGTAGCCGCGGCCGTCGCCGATGTCCTCGATGTACGTGTACTGCGCCTTCCAGTCCAGCGAGGAGTTCTCCGCACTGGAGACCAGCTCCATCGCGATCTCCTTCTTGGCGGGGTCGTTCAGGTCGCCCCCGGAGGTGGGCGGCGGCGGTGTGGTGGTGCCGCCGGTGCCGTACACCTGAAACTCGTAGAGCGAGTAGCCGTACGACGTGCCGCGCTGCGTGCCGTACATGCGCACGTAGCGGCCGTGCCCGTGCACCGTCAGGTCGTCGGTGCCGCCGTTACCGCTGGTCGTGGAGTACACCGTCGACCAGGTGGAGCCGTCCTGCGAGGTCTGGATCCTGTAGGCCTTGCCGAAGGCGGCCTCCCAGCTCAGCTTGACCCGGCTGATGTCGGTGTCGGCGCCCAGGTCGACCGAGATCCACTGCGGGTCGGAGCCCTCCTTGCTGGCCCACCGGGTACCGGAGTCGCCGTCGACCGCCTTGGCGCCGGTGAGGCCGCTGCTCTCGGTGGAGGAGGTCTTCGTCGGCCGGTTCGCCGCCAGGTTGGTGCCGTCCGTGGGCGGCGGGGTGGTGCCGCCGGTGTCCCAGACGTCGGTGAGCGGGTCGCGGTCGGCCGCCGAGCCCAGCGCCGGCAGCCCGTGCATGTCCTCCAGCGTCCGCAGCAGCGAGTACAGGTCGCCGCGCTTGGTGGAGGTGTAGCCCTGCTTGACGTGGGCGCCGACGATCACCGTGGGGATGTGGTTGACGTCGTCGTCGCTGTCGTCCTCGTCCCAGGTGACGACGAGCGCGCTGTTGTGCGTCTTCGCCCACTGGACGTAGCCGTCGAGGTGGTCGCGCAGCCAGTCGTCGCCCTCGCGCACGGTGCCGTCGTGCATGTCGTCGTCGAGGTTCGGGGTCACGAACGCGACGTCGGGCAGCTTGGCGTAGTCCGACGGGAAGCGGTCCATGCGCAGGTTGGACGAGGCCGGGACGTTCTTGAAGTCGACCCAGCCGTTGTGCTTGCGCGCGTAGCCGCTGTCGCCGTCGTCGCCGCAGTCCTTCGAGCCGTCGGCCGGCAGGTCCTCCGAGTAGCCGGTGAACGAACCGCCGTGGGTGAGGAGCTGGTTGCCGAGGTTGTCGGAGGAGAAGTCGTGCGGGCAGTCGTCGTCGGCGATGCCGTGGGTGGAACCCGAGAACAGCGCCACGTAGTTGCCCTGGCTCGGGTGGGTGATGCCGTGGAAGTCCTTGAACGAAGCTCCCTGCTTGGCAAGGGAGTTGATGTAGGGGGCGGACGAGGAGTCCATGACGTCCTCGTAGTACTTGTTCTCCTCCATCACGACCACCACGTGGTCGAGGCGGGGGATGCCGCCGGCCGTCACGGAGGCGGCGCCGGGCGCCGGGTCGGCGGCGGCCGGGGACGCGCCGGCCGCCGCGGTCAGGCCGAGCACGGTCAGCGCCATGCTGGTGCCGGCCGCCAGGGCGGCACGCCGCCCTGGCCGGGAGCGGAGCCGGGAGCGGGAAGGCGTCATGCTGATCTCCTTGGAGAGGGGCGTAGAAGGCCCTCGGGCAACAGAGGTGAGCAACGCCTGGGCGACTTGCGGCACGCAGTGGTCAGGTGCGCGCAACAGGCTGGAGGTGCGGCACGTACGGCTGCACGGCGGACCGTGATCGGCGCCGTGCGGCGGCACGTGCTCGGTGACACGGCATACGACCGCACGCGGCCGGGGCACCGGGCATCCGTGGAGCCGTGGATGCGGTGAGCGCGTCGGGTTCGGAACGTCCGCGCCAGGCCGCCGCTGGCATTGGTACGCCCCGGCGCGAGGCGCTGTCAACGGTATGGACGGATCCCGTCCGCGGCCTTGACGGCCCGCCGTGACCTCCTTACTTTGCTCTGTTAGGAAAGTTTCCTAATCGCAGTCCGCGGTTCACATCGCAGGCCACGTCGCAGTCCCCGCCATGACGGAGTGGCGCGGGGGAGGGTGGGCCGGGTCGCGTGGCGACCGCGGCACGGCCCCCTCGTCCGCCGCGCGGCTCCGTCGATCCCCTGTGCGCCCCGCGCCGGGCTCTCCGTGGCGCGGCTGCCCCGGCTGCCTCTTCTCCCCCTTCTTGTGTGCGCGCCGCGCGTCCTGGTTTCGGCCGCTCTTGACGACTCTTCTCCTGCCCGAATACATTGCTTCCAGATAGTAGAAGTTAAATTCCGTATCGCGGAATTTGGAATCATCCGCAGCAACGGAGACTGTGCTCACCGCGGGGCGCGACGGGAGTACGCATCCGGACAGCCGAAGCAGGAGTACTCGATGGCCCGTATGACCGCTGCCCGCGCGGCAGTTGAGATCCTCAAGCGCGAGGGCGTCACCGACGCCTTCGGTGTGCCCGGCGCGGCGATCAACCCGTTCTACAAGGCGCTGAAAGAGGGCGGCGGCATCAGCCACACCCTCGCCCGCCACGTCGAGGGCGCCTCCCACATGGCCGAGGGCTACACCCGCACCCGGCCGGGCAACATCGGCCTGTGCATCGGCACCTCCGGCCCCGCCGGCACCGACATGATCACCGGCCTGTACTCGGCCATCGGCGACTCCATTCCGATCCTGTGCATCACCGGCCAGGCGCCGACCTCCGTGATCCACAAGGAGGACTTCCAGGCCGTCGACATCGCCTCCATCGCCTCGCCGGTGACCAAGATGGCCGTCACCGTCCTGGAGGCCGCGCAGGTCCCCGGCGTCTTCCAGCAGGCCTTCCACCTGATGCGGTCCGGCCGCCCCGGCCCGGTCCTCATCGACCTGCCGATCGACGTCCAGACCACGGAGATCGAGTTCGACCCCGAGACGTACGAGCCGCTCCCGGTCTACAAGCCGGCCGCGACCCGCGCCCAGATCGAGAAGGCGATCTCCTTCCTGCTCGCCTCAGAGCGCCCCGTCCTCGTCGCCGGCGGCGGCGTCATCAGCGCCGACGCCGCCGACCTGCTGGTCGAGTTCGCCGAGCTGACGCAGACCCCCGTCATCCCCACCCTGATGGGCTGGGGCGCGCTGGCCGACGACCACGAGCTGAACGCCGGCATGGTCGGCGTGCAGACCTCGCACCGCTACGGCAACGCCACCTTCCTGGAGTCGGACTTCGTCCTCGGCATCGGCAACCGCTGGGCCAACCGCCACACCGGCTACAAGCTCGACGTCTACCGCGGCGACCGCACGTTCGTCCACGTCGACATCGAGCCCACCCAGATCGGCAAGATCTTCCCGCCGGACTACGGCGTCGTCTCCGACGCGAAGGCCGCGCTGGAGCTGTTCGTCGAGGCCGCCAAGGAGCTGAAGGCGGCCGGCAAACTGCCCGACCGCGGCACGTGGGTCGCCTCCACCCAGGAGCGCAAGGCCACGCTGCAGCGCCGTACGCACTTCGACAACGTGCCGATGAAGCCGCAGCGCGTGTACGAGGAGATGAACCGGGCCTTCGGTCCCGACACCCGGTACGTCACCACCATCGGCCTCTCCCAGATCGCCGGCGCGCAGATGCTGCACGTCTACAAGCCGCGCCACTGGATCAACTGCGGCCAGGCCGGCCCGCTCGGCTGGACGATCCCGGCCGCGATCGGCGTCGCCAAGGCCGACCCGGAGGCCCCGGTCGTCGCGCTCTCCGGCGACTACGACTTCCAGTTCATGATCGAGGAGCTGGCGGTCGCCGCGCACCACCGGATCCCCTACGTCCACGTCCTGGTGAACAACTCCTACCTGGGCCTGATCCGTCAGGCGCAGGCCGGCATGGGCATCAACTTCGAGGTCAACCTGGAGTTCGAGAACATCAACTCGCCCGAGATCGGCGTCTACGGCGTGGACCACGTCAAGGTCGCCGAGGGCCTGGGCTGCAAGGCCATCCGGGTCACCGAGCCGGACCAGCTGGGCGCGGCCTTCGAGGAGGCCAAGAAGCTGGCCGAGGAGTACCGGGTGCCGGTCGTGGTCGAGGCGATCCTGGAGCGGATCACCAACATCGCGATGAGCAAGACGATGGACATCAGCGACATCACCGAGTTCGAGGAGCTGGCCACCGAGCCCGGTCACGCGCCGACGGCCATCAAGCCGCTGAAGGTCTGACGAAGGTCTCACCGGCCTGACGCCGGTACGCCGCAGGGGCGGCCCGTCCACACGGACGGGCCGCCCCTTTCGTGCTGTCCGCGGCCGCTCAGGGTCCCTGCGGCCGGTGGTCCGGCGGGGCGGGCCGGTCCGATGGGTTCGGCAGGTCTGTCAGGTCCGGCCAGTCGTCCGCGCCACCGCCCCGCCAGTCGATGAGGTCGCTCTCCTCGACCTCCACACGGTCCAGGCCGACCCCGCGGAGGAGGTCCACGACGTCGTCCAGGTGCGAGGCGAGCCCCAGGGTCACCCCGCCCTCGGTGACCCGGCGCGAGCCGTCCCGGGCCGGCGGGTGGACCACGATGTGCGGGTACGGCGTCAGGTGCGGGTGCGGGGTCGTGTCGCCCATGTCCCCAGCGTCCTGCGGAAGCGGCGGACGCGCACGCCGGGACGCGCACGCCGGGACGCGCACGCCGGACGCGCACCCCCCGGGCCGGGGCTTTTCCGGGGGCGGACACGACGAAGCGCCCCCTGGGCGGGGGCGCTTCGGTGTGAGGGTGGGGGAGGGAGGGTGGTGGCCGTCCGACGGCGCGAGGCTGGGCGCGACAGGTCGTTCGCGCCGCCGGACGGCGTTCTCGGTGCCTCTCAGGAGGCAGGGGCTGGGACCGCGGTGGTCCGCGACGGAGCCGGGGGTCCTTCCCTCACGTCGGGAAGGGTCCCCGGTCCTTGACCACCGCACTGGCTCGCGGGCCACCGCGGTCCTCGCCCTGCCCGCCGTACCGCTCGATCACCCCTCATCCGGATCGGTCGGCGGCGGGTCGTACGCGTCCGGTCCCCGGCCTCCCCGCCGGGTCCCGGACGCAGCCCGGGGGTGCTCAGTCCTCGCGCAGCGCGCGGACCGCTTCCTCCACGCGCTTGCCGTACTCGGGGTCGGCGGCGTGGAAGTGGGCCAGGTTCTTCTCGACGACGTCGTTGCGGGAGACCTGCGAGAGGCCGCCGGCGATGGTCGCGACCAGACGCGACCGCTCCTCCTCGGACATCACCCGGTACAGCTCTCCGGCCTGGAAGAAGTGGTCGTCCTTGGTGTGCAGCGGGGCCTCGTGGGTGCCGGAGTGACCGTGCACCGCGATCGGCGCCGACAGCGGGCGGCCCGTCTCGACGGGGCCGTCGTAGGAGTTCGGCTCGTAGTTCTTGGCGTGCCGGCCCTGGGAGTTGGACGCCATGTAGCCGTCACGCCCGTAGTTGCTGGCGCCGCCCGGAACGGCCTTCGGGGCGTTCACCGCGAGCTGGGTGTGGTTGACGCCCAGGCGGTAGCGGTGGGCGTCGGCGTAGGCGAACATCCGGCCCTGGAGCATCTTGTCCGGCGACGGGCCGATGCCCGGCACGAAGTTGTTCGGGGAGAACGCGGCCTGCTCGACCTCGGCGAACACGTTGTCCGGGTTGCGGTCCAGCACCAGGCGGCCCACCCGCTGGAGCGGGTAGTCCTTGTGCGGCCACACCTTCGTCACGTCGAACGGGTTGAAGCGGTAGTCCGCCGCCTGCTCCGCCGGCATCAGCTGGACGTACAGCGTCCACGACGGGAACACACCGCGCTCGATGGCCTGGAGCAGGTCCGTCTGGTGCGAGTTGGGGTCCTTGCCGGCCAGCTCGGCGGCCTCGTCGCCGTTCAGGCAGCGGATGCCCTGGTTCGTCTTGAAGTGGTACTTGACGAAGAAGGCCTCGCCCTTGGCGTTCGTCCACTGGTAGGTGTGGGAGCCGAAACCGTCCATGTGGCGGTACGACGCCGGGATGCCGCGGTCACCCATCACCCAGGTCACCTGGTGCGTGGCCTCGGGGGAGTTGGCCCAGAAGTCCCAGACGTTGTCCTGCTCGGTCTTGCCGGTGAACGGGTCGCGCTTCTGCGAGTGGATGAAGTCGGGGAACTTCAGCGGGTCCTTGATGAAGAAGACCGGCGTGTTGTTGCCGACGAGGTCGTAGTTGCCCTCCTCGGTGTAGAACTTCAGCGCGAAGCCGCGCGGGTCGCGCACCGCGTCCGCGCCGCCGAGGTTGTCCGCCACGGTGGAGAAGCGCGCGAACACCTCGGTGCGCTTGCCCACGGTGCTCAGGAAGTCGGCGTGCGTGAAGCCGCTGACGTCGTCCGTCACCTCGAAGTGGCCGTACGCGCCGGAGCCACGGGCGTGCACCACGCGCTCCGGGATGCGCTCGCGGTTGAAGCGCGCCAGCTTCTCCAGGAGGTGCTGGTCCTGGAGGAGGAGCGGACCGCCGGCGCCGGCGGAGGCGGAGTTCTGGTTGTCGGCGACCGGGGCGCCGGACTCTGTCGTGAGCACGCGCTTCGACATCGTGGACCTTCCGTGCGGGGGCACTTGCGTGCGAGATTCAGCGGAAAACTGTTTCCGCTTGGTGGAGCTGAGAAAGTGAGCCTAGAAGTGGGGCGATCGAGACGTCAACAATTTGTTGAAGTTGATTCCGGGCGGCGCCGGCGCCTGGGCGCGACAGGACAGGTGTCAGCGCCGGCGCCGCCCGGAAGTTCAGGAGGCCGGTGCCTCAGAGCTGGGCGCCGGAGAGGCGCTCCACGGCACGCAGCAGCGCCGAGTGGTCCAGGCCGCCGTCACCCTGCGCGCGCAGGGAGGCGACCAGCTGGGCGACCACGGCGCCGACCGGCAGGGCGGCACCCACGTTGCGGGCGGCGTCGGTGACGATGCCCATGTCCTTGTGGTGCAGGTCGATGCGGAAACCCGGCTTGAAGTCGCGGTTGAGGAAGTTGTCCTTCTTGCGCGTCAGCACGGTCGAGCCCGCGAGGCCGCCGTTGAGGACGTCCAGCGCGGCCTGCAGGTCCACGCCCGACTTCTCCAGGAAGACCACGGCCTCGGCGCACGCCTGGATGTTCACGGCGACGATCAGCTGGTTGGCCGCCTTCACGGTCTGGCCGGAGCCGTGCGGGCCGCACAGCACGATGGTCTTGCCCAGCGCGTCGAAGATCGGCTTGGCCAGGTCGAAGTCGGCCCGGTCGCCACCGACCATGATCGACAGCACGGCCTCGATCGCGCCGGCCTCGCCACCGGACACGGGGGCGTCCAGCACGCGGATGCCCTTGTCCTTCGCGGCCTTCGCGAGGTCGACGGAGGTCTGCGGGGTGATCGAGGACATGTCGATCAGCAGCGCGCCGCGCTTGGCGTTCTCCAGGATGCCCTCGGGGCCGTAGGAGATGGCCTCGACGTGCGGGGAGGCGGGCACCATGGTGATGACCACGTCGGCGTCGCGCACGGCCTCGGCGATGGAGGCGGCGGCCGTACCGCCGGCGGCGGCCAGGCGGTCCAGCTTGTCCTGCTCCAGGGTGAAGCCGGTGACCTGGTAGCCGGCCTTGATCAGGTTCTCGGACATGGGGGAGCCCATGATGCCGAGGCCGATCCACGCAATCGCCGGGCGGGTCGGGTGGGAGGAATTCGTAAGGTTGCTCATGATTGGGGGTACCTCTCTACTGCTGTACTGCCTTGCGACGTCAGGGGTGTTCAGCGCGCGGCGCGGGCCTCGCGCGGGAGCCAGTCGAAGGCCTCGGCGCTCGGGCGGTCGCCGGCCTTGTACTCCAGGCCGACCCAGCCGTCGTATCCGGCCTTCTTCAGCCGGCCGAGCAGCTCCTCCAGCGGGAGCGAGCCCGTGCCGGGGGCGCCGCGGCCCGGGTTGTCGGCGATCTGCACGTGCCCGGTCTTCGCCGCGTACTGTTCGATGACCGACGGGACGTCCTCGCCGTTCATCGACAGGTGGTACAGGTCCATCAGGAACTTCGCGTTCCCGAGGCCGGTCGCCGCGTTGACCTTGTCCACGATCTCGACGGCCTTGGGGGCGCTCACGATCGGGCACTTGGGCGACTCGGGCTGGTTCAGCGCCTCGATCAGGAGGATCGCGCCGATCCGGTCGGCGGCCCGGGCCGCGAGAGCCAGGTTCTCCAGGGCGAGCGCGTCCTGCTCGGCCGGGTCCACGCCGTCGACGCGGTTGCCGTAGAGCGCGTTGAGCGCCGTGCAGCCGAGGGATCGGGCGAAGTCCGCGGCCACGTCGATGTTGGCGCGGAACCTCTCCGACTCCTCACCGGGGATCGACAGGGCACCGCGGTCGGGGCCCGGCAGCTGCCCGGCGTAGAAGTTCAGCCCGGTGAGCTGGACGCCCGCGTCCTCGATCGCCTTCTTCAGGGCGTCGAGCTCGGACTGCTCGGGGGTGGGGGAGTCGACCCAGGGCCACCACAGCTCGACCGCCGTGAAGCCCGCCGCGGCGGCGGCCGCGGGGCGCTCCAGGAGCGGGAGTTCCGTGAAGAGGATCGACAGGTTGACGTTGAAGCGCTGGTCTGCAAATCCCATTCGGGTCGCGCTCCCTTCCGTAGGTTCGTTTTCCGTAATCCGGAAGTTTGTTTCTGCGTAATGGAAGATTGCCGTCGGGTGTCGCCGCTTGTCAAGAGGGGTCCGCCCCGGGCCGGGGGGTGTGGCCCGCGGGGCTGCCCGAAAATCGGTGCCGCGCGTTAGGTTGTGCGCGTGCGATTGAGAGTGGAGTTCACGACCGAACCCTTCGACCTGGACGAGGCCCCGGCCCACGCCCTGGCGGCCCGCCGGGTGATCGAGGCGGCCGAGCTGGACGCGGTGGACGTCGGCCCGTTCGGGAACACGGCGGAGGGCGGCGCGGACCGCGTGCTCACCGCCGTGGACGCGCTGCTGCGCGAGTCCCTGGAGGCCGGCGCCACCCGGATCTCGCTCCAGGTCAACGTGGTCGGGGAGGGCGACCGGTGAACGGGGAGGAGCCGTTCATCACGGCCGTGAAGCCGCTGGTCGACGCCATGGGCGGGGAGTTCCTCCCGCCCGACGAGGCCGGCCCCGAGGACGTCGTCCTCGCCTGGGCGGGCAGCGACGTCGTCGCCGTACGCCTGCCCCAGCTCGCGGACTCCCTCGACCACATCCTGGCCGCCATGGAGCGCCGGCAGGGCCGGCCACTGGCCGACCTGGACCGCAAGGCCAAGCAGGAGGTCGTACGGATACTGGAGGCGCGCGGCGCCTTCTCCGTACGGCACGGCGTCGAAACCGTCGCCGGCGCCCTGGGCGTCAGCCGCTTCACGGTCTACAACTACCTGAACCGCGAGAAGGAGGCCTGAGACCGGCCCCGGCCCTGCCCTGGTCCCGGCCCCTGCCCTGGTCCCGGCCCCTGCCCTGGTCCCGGCCCCTGCTCTGGTCCCGGCCCCGGCCCGGCCCCTGCCCTGCCCTGGCCCCGGCCCCTCCCTGCTCTGGTCCCGGCCCTGGTCCCGGGCCCCGGCCCTGCCCCTGCCCTGCCACCCCGGCCCTGCCCCTGCCCCGGCCCTGCCCCTGCCCCGGCCCTGCCCCTGCCCTGGTCCGGCCCCTGCCCTGGTCCGGCCCCTGCCCTGGTCCGGCCCCTGCCCTGGTCCGTCCCTGCCCGGCCCCGGCCCCGGCCCGGCCCTTGCCCCCTGCCTCGCCCCGGACCCGCCTCGGCCCCGGTTCCGCCCCGGCCCCGCCCGGGCAGGGCCGCATTCCCCGCTCCTGGCGCGGCGTCCGTCCGGCTGCTGAGACCGGCCGGTGGTAGCGGGGGAATTTTCAACAAAGTGTTGACGTGGTGTTTCCGAGGGCGTTAGCTATCCGCAGCCCGTTCAGCACGAAGGCCCATCGCGGCCACGGAGGCTCCCGTGACGTCGATTTCCACGCCCCCGGGCCTGGCCCGGTTCAACACCCTGGAGGACCACGCGGCACGCGCCGCCCTCCACGAGGCGTGCGCCTCCACCGAGTGGGCCCGGCGGCTGCTCGCCGAGCGGCCGTACGCCACCGTCGAGGACCTGTACGCCGCCAGCGACGCCGCCATGGCCGAGCTGACCACCGCGGACCTCGAGGAAGCGATGGCCGGCCACCCGCCGATCGGCCGCCCCAAGCCCGGCGACCCGACCTCCTCCCGCGAGCAGGCCGGGATGGCGGGCGCCTCCGCGGACCTCAAGGCGGAGATGCTCGAACTCAACCTGGCCTACCAGGAGAAGTTCGGCCATGTCTTCCTCATCTGCGCCACCGGCCGGACCGGCGAGCAGATGCGCGACGCGGTGAAGGAGCGGATCGGCAACTCGCCCGAGCAGGAGCGGGAGACGGTCCGCACCGAGCTGGGCAGGATCAACCGTATCCGCCTGGCCCGACTCGTCGAAGAGGACGCCTGACACCATGAGCACCAGCACCACCGCCTCCGTGTCCACCCACATCCTGGACACCTCCGTCGGCCGCCCCGCCGAGGGCGTCGCCATCCAGCTCTCCGCCCGCAGCGGGCAGAGCGCCGGCTGGCAGGCGCTCGGCGGCTCCGCGACCGACGCCGACGGCCGGTGCAAGGACCTGCCGGCACTGCCGGAGGGCACCACACACGTACGGATCGAGTTCGACACCGAGACGTACTTCGCAAAGAAACAAGCCGCGGCCCAGCAGGACGCCCCCGCGCTCCGGGACAGCGAGAACGGCCGGCCGGTGTTCTTCCCCGAGGTGACCATCGCCTTCGCGGTGGTACCCGGCGAGCACTACCACGTTCCGCTGCTGCTCAACCCGTTCGGCTACTCCGTTTACCGAGGGAGCTGACCGACACCATGACCCGTTTCGTCCTGGGACAGAACCAGTACGGCAAGGCCGAGAACCGCGTCGTCAAGATCGTGCGTGACGGCGACACGCACCACATCAAGGACCTGAACGTCTCCGTCGCGCTGTCCGGCGACATGGAGGAGGTCCACCGCAGCGGTTCCAACGCCAACGTCCTGCCGACCGACACCACGAAGAACACCGTGTTCGCCTTCGCCAAGGAGCACGGCATCCAGAGCTCCGAGGACTTCGGCGTCGCGCTCGCCCGCCACTTCGTGGACGACACCGAGCCCATCCACCGGGCCCGCATCCGCATCGAGGAATACACCTGGACGCGGATCGAGACCTCGCAGTCCGGCGCCCGCTTCGTCGGCTCGGACGAGATCGCCCACTCCTTCGTCCGCCAGGGCCAGGAGACCCGCGTCGCCGAGGTCACCTACGACGGCCACGGCATCCAGGTGCTCTCCGGCTTCAAGGACCTGACCGTCCTGAACTCGACCAACTCCGAGTTCTTCGGCTTCCTGAAGGACAAGTACACCACCCTCCAGGAGGACCACGACCGCATCCTCGCCACCACCGTCTCCACCTGGTGGCGGCACAACTGGGACGGCGTCGACTCCCACGCCCCGGACTGGGACCGTTCCTACAACGGTGTGCGCAAGCACGCGCTGCAGGCGTTCGCCGAGACCTACTCGTACTCGCTCCAGCAGACCCTCTTCGAGATGGGTGTGCGGGTGCTGAACTCCCGTGACGAGGTCGACGAGATCCGCTTCTCGATGCCCAACAAGCACCACTTCCGCTCGGACCTGTCGCCCTTCGGGATCGACAACGAGGCCAAGGACGGCGCCGTGTACTACGCCGCCGACCGCCCCTACGGCCTGATCGAGGCCACCATCCTGCGGGACGGCGCCGAGCAGCTCATCCCGGTCGACATGACCAACCTCTGAGCCTCACCGCTCTCGGCACCCGCGGCCGGTGAGCCCAGCTCCCCGGCCGCGGTACTCAAGACTCGTGAGGTCCTGCGTGCCCTCCCCCTTGAGTCCACCGAGCGAAAAGGACGAACCATGGCAGCAGCCCAGCGCATCGTCATCGAGAACTGCTCGATCGCGACGGTCGACGCCGACGACACCGAACACGCCTCCGGTCACGTCGTCATCGCCGGCAACCGCATCGAGGCGGTCGGAGCGGGCAGGGCCCCCGAGGGCCTGGACGACGTCGTACGCCGCATCGACGCCACCGGTCACCTCGTGACCCCCGGCCTGGTCAACACCCACCACCACTTCTACCAGTGGATCACGCGGGGACTGGCCACCGACCACAACCTGTTCGACTGGCTCGTCGCGCTGTACCCGACCTGGGCCCGCGTCGACGAGCAGATGGTGTACGCGGCGGCCCAGGGATCGCTCGCCATGATGGCCCGCGGCGGTGTCACCACCGCCATGGACCACCACTACGTCTTCCCCCGGGGCTGCGGAGACCTCTCCGGCGCGATCATCCGCGCCGCCAGTGAGATGGGCGTCCGCTTCACCCTCGCCCGCGGTTCCATGGACCGCGGTGAGTCGGACGGCGGACTGCCGCCGGACTTCGCCGTGGAGAGCCTCGACGACGCCCTGGCCGGCACCGAGGCCACCGTGAAGCGGCACCACGACGCCTCCGCCGACGCGATGACCCAGGTCGCCGTCGCCCCCTGCTCGCCGTTCTCGGTCAGCACCGAACTGCTCCGGCAGGGCGCCGAACTCGCCCGCCGCCTGGGCGTACGGCTGCACACCCACGGTTCGGAGACGGTGGAGGAGGAGAAGTTCTGCCACGAGCAGTTCGGCATGGGCCCGACCGACTACCTTGAGTCCACCGGCTGGCTCGGCGAGGACGTGTGGATGGCGCACTGCGTCCACATGAACGACTCCGACATCGCGGCCTTCGCCCGCACCGGCACCGGCGTCGCGCACTGCCCCTCGTCCAACGCCCGCCTCGCCGCCGGCATCGCCCGCGTCCCCGACCTGCTGAAGGCCGGCGTACCGGTCGGCCTCGGCGTCGACGGCACCGCCTCCAACGAGTCCGGTGAACTCCACACCGAACTGCGCAACGCCCTGCTGATCAACCGGCTCGGCGCCCACCGCGAGGCCGCGCTGAACGCCCGGCAGGCACTGCGGCTCGGCACCTACGGCGGCGCCCGGGTGCTCGGCCGGGCGGCCGACACCGGCTCGCTGGAGCCGGGCAAGCTCGCCGACCTCGTGCTGTGGAAGCTGGACACGCTCGCCCACGCGTCCATCGCCGACCCGGTGACCGCGCTGGTGTTCGGCGCGGCCGCCCCCGTCACCGCCTCCTTCGTGGGCGGCCGGCAGATCGTCGAGAACGGACGACTGCTGACCGTCGACGAGGATGCCATCGCCCGCTCCACGCGGGCCGAGGCCCAGCGCCTGGCGCGCATCGCGCACCAGGCCTGAGCCGCCGCTGACTCCGGCCGGGAGGGACGGCTCCCGGTCGGCAGCCGTGGACCCGAGCGGGGTCCACGGCGGCCGTCTCCGGGACGCGCGTGCGAGCGCGCGTCCCGGAACGGTCTCCGTTCCCCGGCCCCCGCCGGCTTCCCCGAGCCGCCGTGTGCCACCCGGTCCCGCACGACCGCACGCACCACCTCCATGAAACCCGCGTCAGAGCCGACGTGTTTAACCGACCGGAGGAACCGCCGTGTCCGCCAGCCCCGTCGACGAGACACCCGTCCACCCCCAAGGGATCCATCCCGTGGACGAGAAACTCCCCGCCCTGAAGATGGCGACCAGCGGCCTGCAGCACGTGGCCGCCATGTACGCGGGAGTCGTCGCCCCACCCCTGATCGTCGGCGCGGCCGTAGGCCTGTCCGCCACCGACCTCACCTTCCTCACCGGCGCCTGCCTGTTCACCGCCGGACTCGCCACCTTCCTGCAGACCCTCGGCATCTGGAAGATCGGCGCCCGCCTGCCCTTCGTCAACGGCGTCACCTTCGCCGGCGTCGCCCCCATGACGGCGATCGTCGCCTCCGCCAAGGACAAGTCCGACGCCCTGCCGATGATCTTCGGCGCGGTCATCGTGGCCGGCCTCCTCGGCTTCCTCGCCGCCCCCGTCTTCTGCAAGGCGATCCGCTTCTTCCCGCCCGTCGTCACCGGTACGGTCATCACCCTGATCGGCGTCTCCCTGCTCCCGGTCGCCTTCGGCTGGGCCCAGGGACCGAACCCCGCGGCCCACGACTACGGCTCCGGAACCTATCTCGGCCTCGCCGCCGCCACCCTGGTGATCGTGCTGCTGCTGCGCCGGTTCACCCGGGGCTTCGTCAAGCAGATCGCCGTCCTGCTCGGCATGATCGCCGGCACCGTGCTGGCGATACCGTTCGGCGCCGTCGACTTCGACGCCGTCACCCACGCCGACGTGGTCGGCTTCCCCACCCCGTTCCACTTCGGCGCCCCGCAGTTCCACATCGCCGCGATCCTGTCGATGTGCGTGGTGATGGTCGTCTCGATGACCGAGTCCACCGCCGACATGCTGGCCCTCGGCGAGGTCGTCGAACGCCCCTCGGACGAGCGGACCATCGCGGCCGGCCTGCGCGCCGACACCCTCGGCTCGGCCCTGAGCCCCCTGTTCAACGGGTTCATGTGCAGCGCCTTCGCGCAGAACATCGGCCTGGTCGCCATGACCCGGATCCGCAGCCGCTTCGTCGTCGCCTTCGGCGGCGGCTTCCTGGTCCTCATGGGCCTGTGCCCGATGGCCGCCTCACTGATCGCCGTCGTGCCCCGGCCGGTCCTCGGCGGCGCCGGCGTCGTCCTGTTCGGCTCGGTCGCCGCGAGCGGCATCCAGACCCTGGTCCGGGCCGGTCTGCACAAGGACGACAACATCATGATCGTGGCCGTCTCCCTCGCCGTGGGCATCATCCCCATCACGGCGCCAGAGTTCTACCAGGCCTTCCCCGACACCGCGAAGATCGTCCTCGACTCCGGGATCTCCACCGGCTGCGTCACCGCGGTCGTGCTGAACGTGCTCTTCAACCACCTGGGGCGCGGCAAGCAGACCGAGGAGGTCGCCCACCCCATGGAGTCGGGCGAGGAACTGGCTCCCGCGCACTGACCCGTCCGCCCCCGCGCGGGGCGGCCGGCGGCCCGGGGGTACGGCACGTACGCCGCCGTACCCCCGGGCCCTGTCGTCACAGGCCGAACAGGGCCGGGTCGGTGGCCAGTTCCTTGAACACGGCCGACGGATCGTCGACCAGCCTGCGGGTCGTGAGGTCCAGGATCCCGCCCACCGCGGTGATCTCCGCCGCGACCGTACCGTCGGCCTTGCGGACGCTCTGCACCATGCGGAACGTCTTGCCGCCGCCCCACTCGAACGCGCAGGTCACATCGACCTCCTCGCCCGCGAGCAGTTCACGCCGGTAGCGGATCGTCGTCTCCAGCGCCACCGGGCCCACGCCCTGCCCGATCAGCCGCGCCTGGCTGATCCCGGCCGCCTGCAGCAATGACCAGCGGGCGTGCTCCGCGTAGTTCAGGTACACCGCCTGGTTGAGGTGGCCCTGCACATCGGTCTCGTACCCGCGGACGGTCACGCGGACGGAAAACGGCTCGCTCACGACTTCCCCTTCGGTTCGTGGACGCACTGATCACGATGTTCTGATCATGAAGTTCTGATCAACCGATCCTGACACGCCGGCCGCGCCCGCCGTACTCCACACTTGGCGCGCCTCACGCGCGGCGCGGCGAGGCCAGCAGGTAGCGGACCGCCGTGCGCGGTTCCGTGCAGACGCCGGCCTGCCAGCCGGCCCGCTCCAGCGTGGTCGCGCACGCCCGCAGCGTCTCCTCGTCCGGCCCGTACACGGCGACCGCCTCGGGCTGCGGGGTCGCCCGCACCCGGTAGCCGCCGGCGCCGCCGGCACCCGCCGGCCGGTGCCCGGCCGCCTCCAGGGCCAGCGCGGCCGACCGCACCAGGTGCGCCCGTTCCCAGCCGCACGGCCGGTCCACGGAGCCGTCGGGGTTCGTCATCCGGCGCATCTCCAGCAGCCCCTGCCAGGCGCTGTGCACCTCGCGCTGCCGGGCCGGCCCCGGCTCCGGGGCGTCCTCCTCGCCGCCGACCCGGGCCGTGAAGACCCCGGCGTCCGGTGTGGCGGCCTCCTGTGGAGTGTCCGCCTCGGGCTCCGCCGCCCGTATGCGATGACCCGCCGGGGTAAGGAAGTGGTCGTGCGGCGGTCTCGGATGCCGGAAGGCGAGGCCCCGCTTCACCAGCGCCGCCAGCTGGGCGGGCGTGGCCCGCAGCCGGCCGGTCACCGGATCCGCGGCGTCGATCACCCGCCGCTGCGCGGCACTCGTCGGTCGGCCCACGGCATGCTCCCTCCGGCACCTGCTCGGCCCGGCCGCCCGAAGGACGACCCACCCGAAGCGTACGACCGGGGTGTGACAACGCCGTCCGCCGTCCCGCGGGGCAGCGCTCAGTCGGCCGGGCGGATGTTCCAGCCCGCCACCACCGGGCGTCCGTGTTCCGTGCCGAGCCGGCAGAGGGTGCCCGTCTCCAGCTGGAAGAGGGCGCCGTCCCGGGCGGGCAGGCCGAGGCGGCGGGCGGTGAGGACGCGGAGGAAGTGCCCGTGAGCGACGAGCAGGACGCCCTTCTCGGCGCCCGCCAGGGCCGTCTCGATCCCGGCCAGGACCCGGTCGGCGCGCTCCCCGACCTGCTCGGGCGTCTCCCCGGGGTGGTCCGGCGGGCCCGGCGCGACCCCGTCCGTGAACAGAAACCAGGCGGGCCGCTCCCGCTGGATCTCGGCGGTGGTGACGCCCTCGTAGCCGCCGTAGTCCCATTCGCGCAGGTCGGCGTCGACCTTCGCGTCCGGGACGCCGATCAGTTCCGCGGTCTCCCGCGCGCGCCGCAGCGGGCTGACGTACGCGGCGCCCAGCGGGAGGGACCGGATCAGCGGCGCCAGCCCCCGGGCCTGCTCCCGCCCGTGGTCGGTGAGGGGCACGTCGGTGCTCCCGGTGTGCCGTCCGGAGCGCGACCACTCGGTCTCGCCGTGCCGGACGAGAAACAGGTCACCCACGTCAGCGCCCTTCCCGCTCGCAGTCAAGCACCAGGCGATCTTCGCACAGGGTGGCCGGCCGCGCGCCCGGCGGCTATCGCTGCCGGTACCCGCCGAGGAACCGGCCGATGCGGCCGATCGCCGCCTCCAGGTCGTCCGCGTGGGGCAGGGTGAGGACGCGGAAGTGGTCGGGGGAGGGCCAGTTGAAGCCGGTTCCCTGCACCACCTGGATCTTCTCGCGGAGCAGGAGGTCCAGCACGAACTTCTCGTCGTCGTGGATCGGGTGCACCTTCGGGTCGATGCGCGGGAAGGCGTACAGCGCGCCCTTCGGCTTCACGCAGGACACGCCCGGGATCTCGTTCAGCTTCTCCCAGGCCACGTTGCGCTGCTCGTACAGCCTGCCGCCCGGCGCGGTCAGTTCGCGCACGGACTGGCGTCCGCCGAGCGCGGCCTGGATGGCGTACTGCGCGGGCGCGTTGGCGCACAGCCGCATGGAGGCCAGCATGGTGAGGCCCTCCAGGTAGTCCCGGGCGTGCTGCTTCGGGCCGGTCACCACCAGCCAGCCGGACCGGAAGCCGGCCACCCGGTAGGTCTTGGAGAGGCCGCAGAAGGTGAGGACGACCAGGTCGGGGGCGAGCGCGGCCGTCGAGTGGTGTACGGCGTCGTCGTAGAGGATCTGGTCGTAGATCTCGTCGGCGAAGACCATCAGGCCGTGCCGCCGGGCGAGGTCGAGGATGCCCTCCAGGATCTCCTTGGGGTAGACGGCGCCGGTCGGGTTGTTCGGGTTGATGATCACGACGGCCTTCGTGCGGTCCGTGATCTTCGCGGCCATGTCGTCCAGGTCCGGGTACCACTCGGCCTGTTCGTCGCAGAGGTAGTGCACGGCCTTGCCGCCGGCGAGGGTCGTCACGGCCGTCCACAGGGGGAAGTCCGGGGCGGGGATGAGGATTTCGTCGCCGTCCTCGACCAGTGCCTGTACGGCCATGGAGACCAGCTCGGAGACGCCGTTGCCGAGGAATACGTCGTCGACGTCCACCTCCAGGCCGAGCGTCTGGTAGCGCTGGGCGACGGCGCGGCGGGCGGAGAGGACGCCGCGTGAGTCCGTGTAGCCGTGCGCCTGGGGGAGCATCCGGATCATGTCCTGGAGGATCTCCTCCGGCGCCTCGAAGCCGAAGGCCGCGGGGTTGCCGGTGTTCAGGCGCAGCACGCTGTGCCCCGCCTCCTCCAGCGCGTTGGCGTGCTCGATCACCGGGCCGCGGATCTCGTAGCAGACCTCGCTGAGCTTGTTCGACTGCCGGAACTCCATGCGCCCCTCCGGAAACTGGTGTTGCTTGGTTTTACCAAGTAGCGGCTTGGAAAGTCCAACAACTTGTCTAGACTGCGTCGCATGTCACCACGTCGCAGCTACGACCAGTACTGTTCCGCCGCCCGCGCGCTCGACCTCGTCGGCGACCGCTGGACGCTGCTGATCGTCCGTGAACTGCTGGGCGGGCCCCGCCGGTACACCGACCTGCACGCGGACCTTCCGGGTGTCAGCACCGACGTGCTCGCCTCGCGGCTGAAGGACATGGAGCGGGACGGTCTGGCCACCCGCCACCGGCTGCCGCCGCCCGGCGCGGCCTACGTCTACGAACTCAGCGATCGGGGGAGGGAGTTGCTCCCCGTGCTGCAGGCGCTGGGACGGTGGGGCGAGGCCGAACTGGGCACCCGGCGCCCGACCGACGCGGTCCGCGCCCACTGGTTCGCGCTGCCGCTGCTGCGGGCGCTGGAGGGGGAGGGGGTGGTCGAAGTCGAGCTGGAGGAGGGGGTGTTCCACGTGCGCGCCGGCGCGGACACCGGGCCGGTCTACGGCGAGGGTCCGGCTCCTGCCGAGCCGGACGCGCGTGTGAGTCTCGACGCGGGTCTCTGCGAGGCGCTGGCCAGGGGTGAACTGACCCTCCGGTCCGCGGTCGCCTCCGGCGCGGTGAGGGTGAGCGGCGACGGCCCCTTGGCCAAGTCCCTGCGCCAGGACTGAGGCCCCGCACGGGGGGACACTCCCGGGCCGGACTTCGGCTGCGGGCCGGGCGTGGCTGGTCGCGCAGTTCCCCGCGCCCCTTGGGGGCGCGTCCAGGTCCTGTGAGTTGTCGACTGACCGTGAGGATGCCCGTCCCCGGGCCGGACTTCGGCTGCGGGCCGCATGTGGCTGGTCGCGCAGTTCCCCGCGCCCCTTCGGGGCGCGTCCAGTTCCGGCCCTTGCTCAGCCTCTCGGTTCTGCGAGTCGGGTGGGTGGGTGGGAAAGAAGGAAGGCCCGCCGAAGCGGGCCTTCGCCTCACGGTGCCGGTCGCCGGCCCGTGCCGCGGGTCAGGGCGTAGCCGCCGACTCCGGCGAGAGCCGCCAGCGCCCCGCCGACGGCAGTCCACACCCACCGGTCGGACCACCACCCCGAGGACCAGCCGTCCTTCGGCGCGGTGCTCGACAGCACCGCGGCGTCGGAGTCAGTCCCGGACGCGACCGCGATCCCCGGCACCAGCGGCTTCGCCAGCGAGCCGTCGACCGCCGCCGCCCCGCCGATGTCCTTGGAGTCGACCCGGACCTGCGCGCTGACCGGCTTGCCGAGGTCCGCCGAGCCCAGCTCGACCGCGGTCAGCCGGATGTAGTACGTCCCCGGCAGCGGGTCGTTGGCCCACGGCTCCGACCAGGCCCGCACCGTCCGCAGTGCACACGCCAACTCGACGGTCGACGTGCCCTGTTCCGCGGTGCGCGTGGCCGACCCGTACTGGCAGGACTGCCGGCGCCGCAGACCGTCGTACACGTCGATCTGCCAGCTCTGCGCCCCGTGCGAGTCCGGCAGCTTGACCGTCGCCCTGACGGTGGGCCGCTGTCCCGCGTCCGCCGGGAACGACCAGTACAGGTAGTCGCCCGCCGACCCGGAGGCCGTCGCGTCCTGCCCCTGCTCGATCTCCGTCGCCGTACGGAAGGACGTGCCCGCCTGGGTGGGAGCCTTGCCGTCGTCCGACGCGCTCGGGGAGGGCGAGGGGCCGGCGGCGGCCGGTCCGGCCGCGAGCCCGAGCGCCAGCAGCGCACCGACCACGGCGCCCAGCTTACGTGTCGTTCGCATCAGTTCGTCCTCCAGACCGCGACCCGCCAGCGTGACAGCCAGCCCCACAGCAGACCGGCGACGAAGCCCGTGAGCACCAGCGCGCCCAGCAGCCACCAGCCGCGCCCGAGCCCGAAGGCGGCCACGTCGCTCGCCCGGTGCGGCCCGCCGACGACGTCGACGGTCAGCTCCAGCGGCATCCCGGGCGTGGTCTTCACGCCCGGCGCGGCCGAGAAGGACTGGGTGACCTGCAGGCACACGGTCTCGGCGGGGGCGTTGTCGTCGTCGCTCTCGGGCCTCGGGTAGCGAAGACCCGTGGAGATCATGTCCGTACGGCCGTTGCCGGCGGCCTCACCGCGCACGATCTCCCGGCCGTGCACGGTCACCGCCCGCAGCAGCAGCCCGTAGTCGGGGTTCACGGTCCGGTCGGCCGCCACGCTGACCCCGGCGCGCAGCTCCTGGCCGGCGTCGACGTCCACCTTGTACCAGCGCTGCTGCCCGAACCCCACGTGGTCCGTGTAGAGCCCGGACTTCAGGGCCGGTGCCTTCGCGCACTGCGCCGCGCCCTCGGTGGCCACCGGCGTCACGACGGGATCGGCCGCCCGGTCCACCAACTGACCGACGCGGTCGCTGAGTTCCTCCTTGTGCCGTACGTCCGTGTACGTGCCGCCGGTCGCGTCCGCGATGCAGCTCAGCTGGTCGCGGGTCTTCGCGTCCGGCACCAGGCCGAGGGTGTCGATGGTCAGCCCGATGCCCTTGGCGGCTATCTCGCGGGCCACCTCACAGGGGTCCAGCGGCTGGCAGGTGTCCTCGCCGTCGCTGATCAGGACGATCCGGCGGGTGCCGTCGCCACCGTTCAGGTCGTCCGCGGCCTTCAGCAGCGCCGGACCGATCGGCGTCCAGCCGGTCGGGGTCAGCGTGGCCACGGCCGTCTTCGCCTCGGTCCGGTCCAGCGGGCCGACCGGGTACAGCCGCGCGGTGTCCTTGCAGCCCTCCTTGCGGTCGTTGCCCCGGTAGTTGGCGCCGAGCGTGCGGATGCCGAGCTGGACCTCCTCGGGCGTCGCGTCGAGCACCTCGTCGAACGCCTGCTTGGCCGCCGCCATCCGGCTCTCGCCGTCGATGTCCCGGGCGCGCATCGAACCGCTGACGTCCAGCACGAGTTCGACCTTGGGCGCGGGTTTGTCCGTCTCGTCGGCGACCGCCTGGCCGGGGAAGGAGATCCCGGCCGCCAGGGCGGCGAGCAGGGCACAGACGCCCGCCGCCAGCCGTTGTCTTCTGATCATCGGCGGATCCTATTGATCCAGGGCGCCGGGCTCCAAAACGAGCGGGTTCGGCAGCGCCGCCCACTGGTCCCCGGGGGTCTCCGGGGAGAGCCGCATCAGCGTCAACGCCTTGGTCGGGATGGGTGATTGGCGCAGCTCGTTCAGGTCCGGCGTGCGCGGAACGTCCGGTACGGCGGCCGCCACCGCGGCCCCCAGCGCCGGGCCCGAACCTGCCGTCGCCGCGAGCGCTCCCGCCACCAGCGAACCGAACAGCTTGCGGCGCAGGGCCTGTTCGTCGTCCGTGACCAGCCGGCCGGTCAGCGCGGGCGGGGTGATGCCGTGCCGGACCAGCCGGGCCGGACTGATCCGGATGTCGGCGAGGTCCCGGTACACCAGCCGCAGCGGAGTGCCGTCCGCCGCCAGGACCACCAGCAGGTTCTGGCCGTGCGCCTCCAGGGCCACCCCGAGTTCCAGCAGCCGCAGGCCCACCGTGAGCGCCAGCCGGGTGAACGCGGTCAGCCAGCCGGCGGAGCCGGGCAGGCCGGTGCCGGGAAGCGCGGCCACCGGCACCATCCGCTCGCCCGGGCCCGCGTACACCTCGGGTGACTCCCGCAGCAGCGCCGCGAGGTCGGGGGAGCCGTCGGTGACGGCGCCGAGCGTCCGCGTCACGTGCAGCAGCCCGTCCGTGCGCGCCGCCAGTTCCGTCGCGAACGACGACAGGATCGCCGCCGCCTCGATCGAGTACGCGGAGATGTCCCGCACCGAGGAGGTCAGCCGGGCACTCAGCGCGGTCTTCACGTGCGGACCGCCGGGCAGGGCGAGCGTGCGCAGCGACATCAGCGGCCGCGCGGCGCGCCACAGGTCGTACGACCGTTTGAGTACGTGCGCCGCCTGCCACGGATGCACCGGAATCAACAGCCGCTCACCGTCCCGGAGTTCCTCCGGCCATACCCCCGACACCAGACATCGCGCGGCCGGCACCGCGACCGTGCCCAGCTCCACCAGCGGGCCGTGCTCCGGGCCGTACGCCAGCTGCTCGGCCACCGAGAAGCCGGGCCGGGAACGGCAGTTGGGGTGGAACGGGTGGCCGTCGGTCACCCGCCGCTCCCACTCCCAGTCCCGCGCGGGCCACTCCTTCGGGTGATGCGCCCCGGCCCGCGAGAGCGCCAGCGAGGCGACACTGTGGGCGAGTTCGGCCGCGAAACCCGTCGCGTGCGGCACGGCGAGGTCCGTCATCAGGCGCACCGGATCGTCGTAGCGCTCCCGGCCGAGCCGGACGGCGGGGGCGTACGCCGTGGTCGCGTACGGATCCGCCGGCGGCCCGTGCAGCACCCGGCCGTCGGCGAGCCGCAGGGCGAGGCTGTGCGCGCCCCGCGTCCTGCGGTCGATCCAGGGCAGCGGCTCATGCGCGAGCGCCCGCCACAGCCGGCTCAGCACGGCCGCGCGGGCACCGGGCAGCGCCTGGCGGTACCGGGGCAGCAGGGCGGGCCGGACGGCGGCCAGCTCCTCGGCGAGCGACGCCTCGGCGGTGGCGGAACGGGACACGGTCGGCTCCTTGGGGACGGGCGGCTCGGGGCACCATGGTCGGGCGACGACCGCCATACTGATCGTGACCGGACTCGACCCGCGTACGAAAGGATCCTCGTACGAACGGCTCGCCGCGATCGGGCCCGGTAACACGATCGGTAGGACGACTGGTCGAGAGCGGCCGGACCAGAACGTCGGACGAGAGAACGGCCGGGCCAGAACGGCCGGGCCAGAACGACCGGACGACAGCGGCCGGACGAGACCCGACATCGGACGAGACCCCGACCGGACGAGAACGAATGGATCGCGTGGACCTGACATCCCCCACCGACGCCGTCGGCCGGCGTGCCGACGCGTACGCGACCGCGCCGCTGCTCAACTGCCTCCTGCGGGAAGTGGCCGAACCGCTCCCAGGCACCGGGACCCGGGGTGTCCACCGGCTGCCCACCGGCCGCCTGCTTCGGGTGCGCGACGGCCGGCGACCCGCCGAACCCGAGCTGTACGCGTCCGGAACCTGGCACCGGATCGGCCACACCGAACTGGTCAAACTCGTCGCCGAGGAACTGCGCCGGCACACCGGGCTCGCCGGCGGCGACCTGCCCGCGGAGATGATCGACAGCCGGGACGCCGTGGCCGCCCTGCTCACCGCGCGCGAGCGGGCGACGCCGCCCACGGACCCGTACCTTCGCTCCGAGCAGGCCCTGATCACCGGGCACCCCTGCCATCCGGCCCCCAAGGCGCGCGGCGGCGGTCCGGCGGCGGCCTGGCTGCCGTACGCGCCCGAGGCGCACGCCCGTTTCCCGCTGGTGCTGCTCGGCGTCCGCGAGGACCAGGTGGCCGAGGAGGGCGACACCGCTGCCCTGGACGCCCTCGGCGCCGCCCCGCCCGGCTACCGGCTGCTCCCGGCCCACCCCTGGCAGCTCGACCTCGCCGCCCGCGACCTCACCCCCGCCTTCGCCGACGGCCGCCTGCTCCGGCTGGGCGTGATCCCGGACCACTTCTGGCCCACGGCGGCGGTCCGGACCCTGTACGAGCCCGGGCGGGACCTGTTCCTCAAGTTCAGCCTCGACGTGCGGATCACCAACGACATCCGCCGGCTGTGGCGGCACGACCTGCTCCGGCTGCGCCGTACCGACAGCGCGGTGACCGGTGCCTTCACGGAGCTCCCCGGCCCGGCGGCCTGGCTGAGCGACCGCGGCTACCGCACCGCCGCCTTCGCCTTCGAGGAACTCGCCGTCCTGGTCCGCGACGGCCTGCGCGGCCACCTGCTGCCCGGCGCCACCCCGCTGCTCGCGGCGGGCCTCGCCGAGGGCTTCGACGGCAGCCCCCTCGCCACCGCGGCCGACCCGGCGGCCTGGTGGCGGGCCTATCTGCGCCAGGTCGTCCCACCGGCGCTGACGGCCTTCGCCGAGCACGGGGTCGTCCTCGAAGCGCACCTGCAGAACACGCTCGTCGCCGTCGACGCCGACGGCACCCCGCTCCAGGCCCTGTTCCGGGACGCCGAGGGCGCCAAGCTCCTCTCCGACGTGTCCCGCGAGGCCGGCTGGGAGCGGCTGGTGTACTGCCTGGTCGTCAACCACCTCACCGAGATCGCCGCCGCCCTCACCGAACACCACCCCGGGTTCGACCCCTGGCCCGCCGCCCGCGCCGAACTCTCCCGCCACCCCCTCCCCGAGACCCCCACCCTCCTCACCACCCCCATCCTCCCCACCAAAACGAACCTCCTCCTCCGCTGGACCGGCGCCGACGGCGCGGCGGCCCGGTACCAGCCTCTGCCCAACCCCCTTCGGCCCATCTGACACCGGGCCCTGGAGCGCCCCGAAAGGGGCGCGGGGAACTGCGCGACCAGCCCCAACGCACCGGCACTGTGGAACCGGCCGCCACACCGCGCACACCGCATACCCTGAACCCGTGCTACGCGACGTAACCGCTGTCCGATACGTAACCCCGCTGCGATCCGGCGGCTCCGTCCCCGCTGTCGTCGAGGCCGACGATCTCGGCACCTACGTCGTGAAGTTCACCGGCTCGGCGCAGGGCCACAAGGCGCTGGTCGCCGAGATCATCGTCGGTGAGCTGGCCCGTGCCCTCGGCCTCCGCTTCCCCGAACTGGTGCTCGTGCACTTCGACCCGGCCATCGCCGCCGCGGAGCCCCACCAGGAGGTGCGCGATCTGCACGGCGCCAGTGCGGGCCTCAACCTTGGCATGGACTTCCTGCCGGGCGCCCGGGACTTCACCCCCGAGGTCGCCCGGCACGTCACCGTCGACCCGCTGGAGGCCGGCCGGATCGTCTGGCTGGACGCGCTGACCGTCAACGTGGACCGTACGGTCCACAGCTCCAACCTCATGGTCTGGCCGACGTCCGGCATCGCGCGGCCCCGTCTGTGGCTCATCGACCACGGCGCCGCCCTGGTCTTCCACCACCGCTGGGACACCACCGCCCCGGGCCGCCGCTACGACTTCCGGCACCACGCGCTCGGCCCCTGCGGCCCCGACGTACGGGCCGCCGACGCCGAACTCGCGCCCCGCGTCACCGAGGAGCTGCTGCGCGGGATCCTCGCCGAGGTGCCCGACGCCTGGCTGGCCGAGGACGCGGGCTTCGCCACGCCCGACGACGTACGGGACGCCTACGTCGCCTATCTCCTCGCCCGCCTGGAGCGCTCCCCCGAGTGGCTGCCCACCGATTTCCCCGGCCGGGACGAACTCGCCACCGAGGACGCCGAACGCACCGCCAGGACCCAGCAGGGCCGTCCGGACTGGCTCAGACACGTCCCCGACCTGCACGGCAGGCCTGCCGCCGAGCAGGACTGGTCGACCCACCTGGGGTGAAGACGGCCGAGCGGCCCCGGGGAACACGTTCCCGGGGCCGCTCGCCGAACTCCTCGCCGGTCGTCAGCCCCTGAGCTGCTCGTACGCCGGCAGGGTGAGGAAGTCGGCGTAGTCCTCGTCGAGGGACACCGTCAGCAGCAGGTCGTGTGCCTCCTGCCAGTGGCCGGCCGCGAAGGCCTCCTCGCCGATCTCCTCGCGGATGTTGGACAGTTCCTCGGCGGCGACCTTGCGGGCCAGCTCCGGAGTGGCCTCCTCGCCGTTCTCGAACTCCACGCCCGCGTTGATCCACTGCCAGATCTGGGAGCGGGAGATCTCGGCGGTGGCCGCGTCCTCCATCAGGTTGAAGATGGCGACCGCGCCGAGCCCCCGCAGCCACGCCTCGATGTACCGGATGCCGACCTGCACGGCGTTGACCAGGCCCGCGTACGTCGGCTTCGCCTCCAGCGAGTCGATCGCGATCAGGTCACCTGCCTCGACGTGCACGTCCTCGCGCAGCCGGTCCTTCTGGTTCGGCCTGTCGCCGAGGACCTCGTCGAAGGACTCCATGGCGATCGGGACCAGGTCCGGGTGGGCGACCCAGGAGCCGTCGAAGCCGTCGCCGGCCTCGCGGTCCTTGTCGGCGCGGACCTTCTCGAAGGCCACCTTGTTGACCTCGGCGTCCCTGCGGGACGGGATGAAGGCCGCCATGCCGCCGATCGCGTGCGCACCGCGCTTGTGGCAGGTGCGGACGAGGAGTTCGGTGTACGCGCGCATGAACGGGGCCGTCATGGTGACCGCGTTGCGGTCCGGCAGGACGAACTTCGGGCCGCCGTCACGGAAGTTCTTCACGATGGAGAACAGGTAGTCCCAGCGGCCGGCGTTCAACCCGGAGGCGTGGTCGCGGAGTTCGTAGAGGATCTCCTCCATCTCGTACGCCGCGGTGATCGTCTCGATGAGGACGGTGGCCCGGACGGTGCCCTGCGGGATGCCGACGTAGTCCTGCGCGAAGACGAACACGTCGTTCCACAGGCGCGCTTCGAGGTGCGACTCGGTCTTCGGCAGGTAGAAGTACGGTCCCTTGCCGAGGTCCAGCAGCCGCTGGGCGTTGTGGAAGAAGTACAGGCCGAAGTCGACGAGGGCGCCGGGGACCGGCGTGCCGTCGGCGTCGACGAGGTGGCGCTCGGTGAGGTGCCAGCCGCGCGGGCGCATGACGACCGTCGCCAGCTCCTCGGCCGGCCGCAGGGCGTACGACTTGCCGGTGCGCTCGTCGGTGAAGTCGAGGGTGCGGGTGTAGGCGCCGATCAGGTTGAGCTGGCCGAGGACGACGTTCTCCCAGGTGGGCGCCGAGGCGTCCTCGAAGTCGGCGAGCCAGACCTTCGCCCCGGAGTTCAGGGCGTTGATGGTCATCTTGCGGTCGGTGGGGCCGGTGATCTCGACGCGCCGGTCGTTCAGCGCGGCGGGGGCCGGGGCGACCCGCCAGGAGTCGTCGGCGCGCACGGCGGCCGTCTCGGGCAGGAAGTCGAGCGTGGAGGTGCGGGCGATCTCGGCGCGTCGCTCGGCCCGGCGGGCGAGGAGTTCGTCACGGCGCGGGGTGAACCGCTGGTGCAGCTCCGCCACGAAGGCGAGCGCCGCGTCGGTGAGGACCTCGTCCTGGCGGGGCAGGGGCTCGGCGTCGACGATGGCCAGCGGGGACGGCGCTGGTGCGGACATGAGCTGTCACTTCCTTCAGCGGTGGCACCGGGTGCCAGGTGGCACGAATAGGGCGAACAGCGCCGGCTGTGCGGGCGGGCGCTTCTGAACAGTGGATAGTAGTTTCCTCATCGTGGAACTTCAATGGTTTGTTGATATCGAGATTCTCTGAGTCGAGGAAAGGTGGCGCTGGGTGCCACCCCGTTCACTCAAGGTGGCCCAGATCGGCCTCGGTGTCGATGTCGTAGGGCTCGGCCACGTCGGCGCACTCCACGAGCCTGACCGCCGCCGCGTGCTCCCGCAGGTAGGCGCGCGCCCCGCGGTCACCGGCCGCCGTCGCCGCGACGCCCGCCCAGTGGGCCGCGCCGAGGAGTACGGGATGACCGCGCACGCCGTCGTAGGCGGCCGAGACGAGCGAGGAGTCGTTCTCGTACGCCCCGAGTACCCGGGACACCGCCGCCGGCCCGATGCCCGGCTGGTCGACCAGGCTCACGAGGGCCGCGCGTACGCCCGTACCGGCGAGGGATTCGAGACCCGCGCGCAGGGAGGACCCCATGCCGCTCGCCCACGCGGGGTTGTCGACGAGCACGCAGCCGCCCAGTGCGGCCCGCTCCCGGACCTCCGCCGCCCGCGCGCCCAGCACGACGTGCACCGTCCCGCACCCTGCCGCCCGCAGCACGTCGACGGAGTGCTCCACCAGGAGCCGCCCCCGGTGCTCCAGCAGCGCTTTCGGCCGCCCGCCGAGCCGTCGTCCCCCGCCGGCGGCGAGCAGCAGCCCGGCGATCTCCCCGTGTCCGTCCCGGTGATCCGTCATGCGTCCTGCATACCGGACCCGCGCTCACGGCAGACGGCTTCGATGGGCTGAATTTCGGTCCGCGCTGTGGCGCTCCCGGACGCCGTGGCGTTTACTGACCCGCGCACGACGGAGTGTCAGGGGGAGGGCTGTGTTGCGGAGCTTGGGACAGAGGCCAGTGACCGGCAGCGACGAGGACCCACGCGTGGCGGAACTGCGGACCGCGGTGTCCCGGCTGCGGCGCGAACTCGCCGCGATACGTTCCGACTTCCCCGACCGCGCGATAGCCGAGGACGAACTGGCCGCCCTGGCGGCGATGGCCGCCGGCGGCACCCCCGAGATCCCCCGCCTCCGCGGCTCCCTGTTACTGGTGGCAGGCGCCATCGGCTCAGTGAGCGCCCTCGCCCGAGGCCTCTCGGACGTCAAACAAGCGGTAGACCTCTTCGGCGAGCCCCCGAGAACTTCGAGTTCTTGAAGACAGGGGCCGCGGAGATCCACCTAGGGGCGCGGGGAACTGCGCGACAAGCCACTACGCACTCGCCCACGCGCAGCAGCCCCCACCCCCTCAGGCGCCCCAAACCGATCAGGCCCCCGAACTCGCCAACGCCTGAGACAGCTCCAGCGCAACCTCATGCAGCAACGGCACGATCTTCTCCGTCGCCGCCTCGGTGACCCGCCCCGCCGGCCCGGAGATCGAGATCGCCGCCGCCGTCGGAGACTCCGGCACGGACACCGCGAGGCACCGCACCCCGATCTCCTGCTCGTTGTCGTCGACGGCGTACCCGGCCTGCCGTACCTCCTCCAGCGCCGCCAGGAACCCCTCCGCGGTGGTGATCGTCTTGTCCGTCGCCGCCGGCATCCCCGTGCGGGCGAGCAGCGCCCGCACCTCGTCGTCCGGCGTGCTCGCGAGCAGCGCCTTGCCGACGCCCGTCGAGTGCGGCAGCACCCGCCGGCCCACCTCGGTGAACATCCGCATCGAGTGCTTCGACGGCACCTGCGCCACGTAGACGATCTCGTCACCGTCCAGCAGCGCCATGTTGGCGGTCTCGCCGGTCTCCTCGACGAGCCGGGCCAGGTAGGGCCGGGCCCAGGTGCCGAGCAGCCGGGAGGCCGACTCGCCGAGCCGGATCAGCCGGGGCCCGAGCGCGTACCGGCGGTTGGGCTGCTGGCGCACGTAGCCGCAGGCGACCAGGGTGCGCATCAGCCGGTGGATGGTCGGCAGGGGCAGCCCGCTGGACGCGGACAGCTCGCTCAGGCCGACCTCGCCCCCCGCGTCCGCCATCCGCTCAAGCAGGTCGAAGGCGCGCTCCAGGGACTGGACCCCGCCGCCGGCGGAGGTCTTGGCGGAGTCGGTGGTGCTGGCGCTGGACGTCGGCACGGCACGTTCCTTTCGGGACTGGCGGGGAGGGCAGAAGCCTACCCGGCAGTCGGTTGACTCCCTGATTGTACGTAGCTACGTTCTGCGTACCGGAATTCTAATTCCGCCTTGTGGAAACGTCCAGAGTTGGCGGTCGCCGCTCCCTGCTCGGAAGTGCGCCCCTTGACGGCGGGCGAGCGGGAGTGAAGACTCCTTCAACAGAACGTTGAAGTCCGTTACGTGGATCTACATCCGCATATCAAGGCGTTTTCCGGGCGGCAACGGCGGTGGAGAAAGGGGTTCGGGTGTCCGACGCTGAACTGGTGCTGCGCTCGACGCGGGTCATCACTCCGGAAGGGACGCGGGCCGCCACGGTCACCGTCGCTTCCGGGAAGATCACGGCCGTACTGCCGCACGACGCCGAGGTGCCGGCCACGGCCCGGCTGGAGGACTTCGGCGACCACGTGCTGCTGCCCGGCCTCGTCGACACCCACGTCCACGTCAACGACCCCGGCCGCACCGAGTGGGAGGGCTTCTGGACCGCCACGCGCGCCGCGGCGGCCGGCGGCATCACCACCCTGGTCGACATGCCGCTGAACTCCCTCCCGCCGACCACCACGGTCGACCACCTGGACGTGAAGCGCGCGGTCGCCGCCGACAAGGCGCACATCGACGTCGGCTTCTGGGGCGGCGCCCTGCCCGACAACGTCAAGGACCTGCGCCCGTTGCACGACGCCGGGGTCTTCGGCTTCAAGTGCTTCCTGTCCCCGTCCGGCGTGGACGAGTTCCCGCACCTGGACCAGGAGCACCTCGCCCGGTCCATGGCCGAGATCGCCGGCTTCGGCGGCCTGCTCATCGTGCACGCCGAGGACCCGCACCACCTCGCCGCCGCCCCGCAGCACGGCGGCCCCAAGTACGCCGACTTCCTCGCCTCCCGCCCGCGCGACGCCGAGGACACCGCGATCGCCGCGCTCATCGCGCAGGCCCGCCGGTTCGACGCCCGCGTGCACATCCTGCACCTGTCCTCCAGCGACGCGCTGCCGATGATCGCCGCCGCCCGCGCCGAGGGCGTCCGGGTCACCGCCGAGACCTGCCCGCACTACCTCACCCTGACCGCCGAGGAAGTCCCCGACGGCGCGAGCGAGTTCAAGTGCTGCCCGCCGATCCGCGAGGCCGCCAACCAGGACCTGCTCTGGCAGGCGCTCAACGACGGCACCATCGACTGCGTCGTCACCGACCACTCGCCCTCAACCACCGACCTGAAGACCGACGACTTCGCCACCGCATGGGGCGGCATCTCCGGCCTCCAGCTCAGCCTCTCCGCCGTATGGACCGAGGCCCGCAGGCGCGGTCACACCCTGGAGGACGTCGTCCGCTGGATGTCCGCGCGGACCGCGGACCTCGCCGGTCTTGGCGCCACGAAGGGCGCCATCGCGCCCGGCCACGACGCCGACTTCGCCGTGCTCGCCCCCGACGAGACGTTCACCGTCGACCCGGCCGGCCTCCAGCACCGCAACCGCGTCACCGCATACGCCGGCAAGACCCTGCACGGCGTCGTCAAGTCCACCTGGCTGCGCGGCGAGCGCATCGTCGCCGACGGCGAGTTCACCGAGCCGAAGGGCACGCTGCTCACCCGCCCCCAGTAAGCCACCGAGGCCACCCGGCCGACCGACGTGCAGAAAGGAATCCCTGATCACCGTGACGGCGATACCCAGCTTCACCGGCGACGCGAACCCCTACGGAGGCGGTGACCCGTACGCGGACTACCGCACCGCCGACTTCCCCTTCACCCAGTACGCCAACCTCGCCGACCGGCAGCTCGGCGCCGGTGTCATCGCCGCCAACGACGAGTTCTTCGCCCAGCGGGAGAACCTGCTGGTGCCCGAGCGCGCCGAGTTCGACCCCGAGCACTTCGGGCACAAGGGCAAGATCATGGACGGCTGGGAGACCCGCCGCCGGCGCGGTGTGTCCGCCGAGCACCCGTGGCCGACCGCCGAGGACCACGACTGGGCGCTGGTCCGGCTCGGGGCGCCCGGCGTGATCCGCGGGATCGTCGTCGACACGGCCCACTTCCGGGGCAACTACCCGCAGGCCGTGTCCGTCGAGGCCACGTCCGTACCCGGCTCGCCGTCCCCGGAGGAACTGCTCGGCGACGACGTCAAGTGGACGACCCTCGTCCCGCGCACCGCCGTCGGCGGCCACGCCGCCAACGGCTTCGCCGTCTCCGTCGAGCAGCGCTTCACCCACCTGCGCGTCAACCAGCACCCCGACGGCGGCATCGCCCGCCTGCGCGTGTACGGCGAGGTCGTCCCGGACCCGAAGTGGCTGAGCGTCCTCGGCGCCTTCGACGTGGTCGCACTGGAGAACGGCGGCCAGGTCGAGGACGCCTCCAACCTCTTCTACTCGCCGGCCACCAACACCATCCAGCCGGGCCGCTCCCGCAAGATGGACGACGGCTGGGAGACGCGCCGCCGCCGCGACCAGGGCAACGACTGGATCCGCTACCGGCTGCCCGCCCAGTCCGAGATCCGCGCGGTCGAGATCGACACGGCCTACCTCAAGGGCAACAGCGCGGGCTGGGCGTCGGTGTCGGTGAAGGACGGCGAGAGCGGCGAGTGGCGCGAGGTCCTCCCGCGCACCCGCCTCCAGCCCGACACCAACCACCGCTTCGTCCTCCCGGCCCCGGCCGTCGGCACCCACGCGCGCGTGGACATCTACCCCGACGGCGGCATCTCCCGCCTCCGCCTGTTCGGCTCCCTGACGGAACAGGGCGCCACCGCCCTCACGGCCCGCCACCAGGAACTCGGCGGCTGACGGGCCCCCAGCCGTGGGGCGCACCGGCCTGGACAGCACTGGCGCGCCCCACCCCAGCCACACACCCCGCCACGGGCCACACGGCCACCGGTCCCGACCACACGGCCACCGGCCACCGGTCCCGACCACACGGCCACCGGCCACCGGTCACCGACCACACGGCCACCGGTCACCGATCACACGGCAGCCGGTCACACGGCCACCGGCCACCGGTCACCGGCAGCCGGTCACACGGCCACCGGCCACCGGTCACCGGGCACACGGCCACCGGTCACCGACCACACGGCTCCTCACCTGGCAGGCGGCCTCTCACCGGCCACGTTCCCTTCGCCGGCCGCACGGACCCTCACCCGAACCGCGGTGAGGGGCCACGCGCGCGCGGGTCGCGGCCTCAGGCCGCGTGCCCGCCGTCGACGGCGAACTCCGCGCCGGTGACGTAGGCCGCGTCCGGGCCGGCCAGGTGGGTGACGGTGGCGGCCACCTCGTCGGCCGTCCCGAACCGGCCCAGCGCCGTCATCCCGGCCTGCCCGGCGGCGTAGGGGCCGTCCGCCGGGTTCATGTCCGTGTCCGTCGGGCCCGGGTGGACGATGTTCGCCGTGATGCCGCGCCCGCCCAGCTCCCGCGCGAGCGCCCTGGTCAGGCCGACCAGGGCCGCCTTGCTCATGGCGTACAGGGTCCCGCCGGGCCCGGGCACCCGCTGCGTCATGCACGTGCCGACCGTGACGATGCGGCCACCGGACGGCATGTGCGCGGCCGCCGCCTGCGAGGCCAGGAACACCCCGCGCACGTTCACGGCGAGCACCCGGTCGACGTCCGCCACGCTCAGCGTGTCCAGCGGGCCCAGCACACCGATGCCCGCGTTGTTGACGAGCACGTCGAGGCCGCCGAGCGCCTCCGCCGTACGCCCCACCGCGTCCGCCGCCGCCACCGGGTCGGCCGCGTCCGCGCGCAGGGCCACCGCACGGCGCCCCAGCGCCTCCACGGCCCGTACGACGTCCTCGGCCGCCTCCTTGCCGTTCACGTAGGTCACCGCCACGTCGGCGCCCGCGCGCGCGAGCCGCAGCGCCGTGGCCGCTCCGATGCCCCGGCTGCCGCCGGTGACCAGGGCCGTCCTGCCGTAGAGAGATCCTCTAGTCGTTGTCATGCCGTCCATCCCAGCGGGCCGGGACCCGGAGTGCTGGCGGCGGACGGACACCGATCTCGGGGTGAGCGGAACTCTTGACTCCACCTCCGGCGTTCTTCCCGCGTGACCCTTCAGCAAGAGATCGTCGGCAACGCCATGCAGATGGCGGTCGTCAACCTGTACCCCGGCCAGACCGTCTACTGCGAGGCCGGGAAGTTCCTGTTCAAGACCACGAACGTGACCATGGAGACCCGGCTGTCCGGCCCGTCGGGCGGCGGCCGGCAGCAGGGCGGCTCCGGCCCGGGCGGCGGCATGGGCGGCATGCTCCGCCAGGCGATGGGCACCGCCATGCAGGCCGGCCAGCGCATGCTCGCCGGCGAGTCGCTCGCCTTCCAGTACTTCAGCGCCCAGGGCGGCGAGGGCACCGTCGGCTTCGCCGGTGTGCTCCCCGGGGAGATGCGCGCCCTGGAACTCGACGGCACGCGCGCGTGGTTCGCCGAGAAGGACGCCTTCGTGGCCGCCGAGTCCACCGTCGACTTCGGCATCGCCTTCCAGGGCGGCCGCACCGGCATGAGCGGCGGCGAGGGCTTCGTCCTGGAGAAGTTCACCGGCCGCGGCACCGTGATCATCGCCGGCGCCGGCAACTTCATCGACCTGAACCCGGCCGACTTCGGCGGCCGCATCGAGGTCGACACCGGCTGTGTCGTCGCCTTCGAGGAGGGCATCCAGTACGGCGTCCAGCGCGTCGGCGGCCTCAACCGCCAGGGCCTCATGAACGCCGTGTTCGGCGGCGAGGGCCTGTCCCTGGCCACCCTGGAGGGCAACGGCCGGGTCATCCTGCAGTCCCTCACCATCGAGAGCCTCGCGAACGCGCTGAAAAAGGCCCAGGGCGGCGACAAGCAGGGCCCGACCGGAGGACTGTTCTCCACCAACGCCGGCTGAACCGATGAGTTGCGGGGCCGGGCGGGGTCTGAGCTGATGACAACGGACCCCGCACCCGGAAGAAGGCACCCGCCATGGGCAAGCTCGTCTCCACCATCTTCGTCACCCTCGACGGCGTCTACCAGGCGCCCGGCGGCCCCCAGGAGGACACCAGCGGCGGCTTCGACCAGGGCGGCTGGAGCTTCACCTACGGCGACGAGGACTTCGGCGCCTTCGTCACCGAGGTCTTCGGCCAGGTGGGCGCCTTCCTCCTCGGCCGCCGCACGTACGACATCTTCGCCTCCTACTGGCCGAGGATGACCGACCCGGCCGACCCGATCGCCGCCAAGCTCAACGCGCTGCCGAAGTACGTCGTCTCCTCCACTCTGACCGCGCCCGAGTGGTCCGGCACCACCGTGGTCGGCGGCGACCTCGCCAAGGAGGTCGCCGCCCTCAAGGAGCGCACCGACGGCGAACTCCAGGTCCACGGCAGCGGCGCCCTGGTCCGCTCCCTGGTCGACCTGCGGCTCCTCGACACCCTGCACCTGGCGACGTTCCCCGTCGTCCTCGGCGCCGGCCGCCGCCTGTTCACGGACGGCGCGCTCCCCACCCGCTTCCGCCACACCGGCGGCCGTATCACCCGCTCCGGCATCTCCATCCAGTCGTACGACCTGGCGGGCGCCCCCGAGTACGGCTCCTACGACCTCCCCGAAAACGCCTAGCCGGAGATCACCGCCACGGGTACGGTGATCGTCCCCGCGCGAGCCGCCGACGTCTGCGCACCCCGCACGCAGACCCGGAGAGCCGCCCCCATGACGTCGATCGCCGTACCCGGCACGCTCAGGCCCGCGCGTGCCTGGCACACCGACCTGTCCCTCCTGCTCGTCGCCGTGTGCTGGGGCGCCAGCTATCTCGCCGCGAAGGACATCACCACCACCCGCACGGTGCTCGCCGTCCTGGTGCTGCGCTTCGCGCTCGTCCTGCCCGTCCTCGCCGTCGCCGGGCACCGGGCCCTGCGCGCGCTGACGGCGGCGCAGTGGCGCGGCGCGGCCCTGCTCGGGCTGATCCTCAGCGGTATCTTCCTGCTGGAGACCTACGGGGTGGTGCACACCTCGGCGACCAACGCGGGCCTGATCATCAGCCTCACCATGATCTTCACCCCGCTCGCCGAGTCCGCGGTCACCCGGGCCCGGCCCACCCCGGCCTTCCTCGGCGCGGCCGCCCTGTCGGTGCTCGGCGTGGCCCTGCTCACCCAGAACGGCGGCTTCACCCGCCCCGGCCCCGGCGACCTCCTCATGCTGCTCGCCGCACTCGCCCGCACCCTGCACGTCCTCACGATGTCCCGGCTGCGGTCCGTGCGGGGTGCGGGCGCGCTGCCGCTCACCACGGTGCAGCTCGGCACCGCCGTCGCCGTCTTCGCGGCCCTGTCGGCCGGCTGGGGAACCTCGCCGTGGGCGACGGCGGCCGGCTTCGGCGCGGGGGAGTGGGCCGGACTGCTGTTCCTGGCCGCGCTGTGCACGCTGTTCGCGTTCTTCGTGCTTCTCTGCACTTCACCCTCACGAGTAGGATCAGCGCTCTCATGGTGAGAGTGATGCGAGCACCAGGCCGGGGCAGCGAGGGGCAGAAGTACGCTCTGACCCCAGACGAGGACGACGCCGACTTCTGGGGCTTTTCTCACGAGGCCGAGGGGTTGTTCACGCCTCTTCGTGAGGAAGAGGGAGCACGTCGAGTGCGCCTCGTGGGATGCGTCCCGCAGGGCGGCCTGCTGAAGAGCCTGGATCGCGTCGGCAGTCGTCGCGCCCTGGCGGGGAATGCCTGGATCGACATCCTCGACGCCGAGGGCGCCACCATGGGGTCCTACTTCGTTAACGACGTCACTGTCGTTGACGTCCGGCCCGCCGTCCGCGGAGCCGGCTTCCTAGACGTCACGGTGACTCTCTGGTGTGATGAAGCCCTGCCTGGAGCAGGGGAGATGTGGGACCTGATCCGCACGGGGCACCTGAACCGTACGGGCATGTGGCATGTTCTCGATCCCGTGGATAGGCACTCCTGGTTGTCGGTCGCGCTCTGGTCGCGGGAGTACCAGCGTCGCGGGAAGCTCGACGCTCCCGCAGGTCAGGTGTTCACCCTGGACGGCCGACACTGCGTCGATGTGGACAGCTTCTACTGCGCGCTCGGTGAAGCCATCAATGGACCCGGCGGATACTTCGGATGGAATCTTGATGCTCTCGTCGACTGCTTGAGAGGCGGCTGGGGGGCCACCTCACCGTTCACCCTGCAGTGGCAGCACTCGGCCGTGGCCAGGGCACGGCTGGCGGAAAACAGGGCCACCGGCGAAGGCGAGGCAACGCTGTTCGACCTGCTCCTGGAGATCTTCCAGGAGCAGGGCATTCAAGTCATCCTGCAGTGATTGCTTGTCGCTTCAACTGGTGGCCTTGGAAGGCCAGTCACCACGCGTGATGGGGAGTTTCAGTCTCCTTCGGAACGGGGTCGGGGCAGGCCGAGGTCGACGGCTGGCCTGCGCGTGAGGCGGGCTGCTTCAGCTTGCTTGGCGCGCAGGAACGTCAGCGTCATGTCGATGCCGTCGATCTCGCCCAGCCACTGCTCTTCCTCGGCACGTTTCCGGCGGGCAAGAAGATCCTTTTCGAGCTCCGTGAGTCGGGACAGCATCTTGGGATTGACCTGGAGCATCGGGCAGCGGATGCAGGCGTGTTCGTGCTGGCAGGGGGTGCCGTAGGGGCGAGCACAGTTGCCCAGCTCGACCTTGCGCTTGTCGAAGTGATCCTCGAACTCAGCCCACTCCTCCGGAGTCACCTCGCTGTACTCGCCCTGCGACCGCAGGGACCGGCGATGGTTGAGGAACTCCTGGTAGTGGCGGACGATGTCCTCGGCGAAGACGGCGACGTAACCCTGAGTTGTCTGGAGATTCAGGTGTCCGAGCAGGGCGGCACCAATGTGGATGGGCAGCCCCCCGTTGACGATTTCGGTCGCGAAGAGTCTGCGGAAGTCGTGGGGCGTGAACTTCGTTCCGGCGAAAGCCTCGTTGGTGCGGCCGATCTCTTCGCAGGTGCGGGCGAGCATGTTGAGGACGGTGCCGGGGGCGAGGACGCCGCGGACGGTGCCGTTCTGCCGTTGGAAGAGGAACGGCATCGGTTCTGACCAGGTCTTTTCGTGACTGTCGTAGCGGGAGACGAGCGGGATGGCCAGTCCGTCGCGGGTGTGGCGGCGGACGACCTGGGCGACGGAGTGGAAGAGGTCGGCTGACATGGGGATGACGCGCTCGCGCTCGCTCTTGGACGGGGCGACGACCAGGAGGGCGATCACCTCCCCGTTGGGACGCTGATACTGGCGGATGCTCAGGTGGGTGAGTTCGCTGAGCTCCTCGATCCTGATACCGCTGTGCCGAAGCACCTCGACCGCGGCCCACTCCCAGAAGGCCGCATCCTCGGCGAGTGACACGTTGACGAGCTCGCTGGTGGCGGTGTCGACGACCCGGACGGTCAGGCTCAGACCGACCTTGGCCCGGCGTTGGTCTTCTCTGGAGTGAGAGCGCCGGTAGTGCCGTCCGGCGTGCACGAACTCGTCTCCCAGAGGGACCTGGCTGCCGGCGTCGAGCAGGCCGGCAAGCCGCTCGTGCCGTGCCTCAAGGTGCTGGACCAGGACGGGCAGGAGGGGCTGACGGGTCCGGGTGCGGTCGGCCATGCGCCGGTTGATCTCACGGCGGCGCTTGCCGAACCCGGTGAAGTCCCGGGGCAGGATCGGGCACGGGGCCACCCACGGGCCCCACCGCTCGGGCTCCTCGACGGCCCAGCTGTGCAGGTCGACGTAGAGCCCGCGGACCGCGAGGAGGATGGACGCCACGTCCTTGCGGATCTTCGTCTTGTCTCTGGTCCAGTACTGCAGGTCGGCCCGCCACTGGTCGTAGACGTGCTGGCTGAGTGCGAGGTCCGCCTGGTCGGGATTGATCTCCTCGATCTTGGCCCAGAAGAGCCCGGCCAGGTTGCGGGCCAGCCCATCCGCGGTGATGTAGTCGGTGTCCGCCCGTCGACGGGTGAGGTAGTCGATCAACAGCTGCCGGACGCCCTGGTGCTGGATGCCGTAGCGGTCGACAAGCTCCTCGACGGTGTACTGACCGTTGTAGATGAACGTCCGCAGAGTCGGAGCAGTCCCTGGCGGGAAGTGGCCCATCTTGTGGAGGATCTCCCACGTCCCAAGAGCCGCGAACCGCGTCTTCTTGTTGGTCGTGTTGTTCGCCCCGTAGGTCAACCCGAGGCGGCGGTTCTCCAGCGAGTAGTGCAGCAGGGCCGATGGCGTCAGGTGCTCTATGGCGATGCCCTGTGTCGTCAACGCGCAGGTCAGGTCGAACTTGGCCCGGATACGGTGCCGGGGGTCGAGCCGGGGCTCGGCATCCACAGCGGCGAAGTAGGCATCAAGTTGGGGGTCGTTCTGCAGCTCACGGAAGGCTTCTCCGTACTCGACGAACTTGTTCGCACGGAAGCCGGACAATGAGGGCTGGATCACGCGGGCGCAGAACGCCCACTTCACGGCCGAGATCAGGTCGCTGCGGTCGCGGCCGTCAGGGCGCCCGAGGATGTTGACCGAGGGGGTCTGTTCGTCGTTGAAGCCGCTGGCTTCCCAGCGTTCCTGCCAAGTGGTGCCGGGCAGCGTCTCCAAGTGGCCGAAGAGTAGGCGGATGCCGCGTCGGCGCTTCTCGCCCAGGGAGCGGGTTCTGCCGTTCAAGGTCTCTGAGGAGAGCCGGCAGAGCTCGTTGATCGGGGCCTTGGACAGGTCGCCGAGCGGGGCCGGCGGGTTCTCGGGCCTGGGTGCCGGGGCGGCTTTGAGGTGGGCGCTGGCGAACCGGGTCGGATGCGGAGCCTCGGCCTCGCGCACGATGGTGCGTCGGTTGCGGCTGGTGTAGGTGTCGGAGAGGGTTCCTCGGTTAACCACCGAACACCGCCTTGAAGTCGTCGGGGTCGTAGCCGGGCGCGAAGCTCCGCTCGACACGGGGCCGGTTGTAGTGCTGCTGCAGGGCATCGAAGAGGTCCTCGACCCGAGAGTTGAGGTAGCGGCCGGTGGTGGCCAGGTCGGAGTGCCGCATGATCGCCCGTACCTCGGCGAGAGTGAGGCTGGGGTCGTTGGCCATGCGCTTCGCGGCCGTGTGACGCAGGTCGTGGAGAGTCCAGTTGGTGGAGAGCTTGTCGTTGGCGCGCTGGACGATGCGGCGCATCGCCCAGTAGCTCAGCGGCTTGTCCGGGCCCCGGCGGGTCCGCAGCACCGGCTCGTGGTCGGGCGGCAGGCCCACCTCGTCCAGGTAGGCGGCGAGCACGGCCAGCGCCTGCGGACTGGCTGGCACAGGCTCGCGTTCCGTCATCCCCTTGGACACCACGTAGATCGTCTGCCGCGGCCAGTCGATGTCTCCCGGCGTCACTCCCAGCAGCTCACTGGCCCGAGAGCCGCTGGAGACGTAGAGCAGGACGGCAGCCCGGTCCCGGTCATGTGTCATGGCCTCGAAGAACTCGTCCCACATCGCATCGGGAATCGCCCGCGGATCGGTCTGCGGAACCCGCTGCCGCAGTCGGGCGCGGCGGAACGCCGGGACCGGCTCCATCGGGTTGCCATGGGCCAGAGCCCTCCTGCGGGCCAGCGACCCCGGAACCGGGTTGACCAGCGGGCCACGGTTGTAGTGCCGGTGGAACGCGTAGAAACTGCTGACCACGGTGAGCGCGTGGTTGATGGTGGACGGCGCGTATCCAGCCCTGAGGTACTGCTTGCCCGTCCGAGGGTTCACCGAACCCGGTGGGGGCGTGGCCGGATTGCTCCGGCGGCGTTGAGGATTGGCCGCAACGCGTAGCCAGCCGACCATCGCGGAAGCCTCGGCCTGGGTGGCCCGGTCCCATGCCACTTCGAGAAGCCACAGCACCCGGAACCAGCGAAGCAGGTCGTAGGCATAACTGCGGCTGGTCAGAGGGCGGTTGTCATCGAGAGCAAGCTCCCGCAGGTATGACATCACCGGCTCGACCACCTCGCCGGATGCATCAACGACGCCGTACGGCGGATGGACGGTGGGGAGTTCGATCACTGAGCCGATGCGGGGTACATCGGCTCGTCCTTCGATCAACTCGCCGTGAAGATCCTGGGGCAAGTGAGGCTCCTTGGGAGAGGAAGTGCATCGCCCCGTCCAACGAGCCAAACAAGGTGCAGTTAACACAGCAGATGTGGGCGGTCCGCCGGACCTCGCCGTCCCGGGTCGGCCTGCTGCTCGGCACCGAGCCCCTGTGGGCCGCCGCGGCCGGACTCGCCCTCGGCGGCGACCGGCTCGGCGCGACGGGTCTCGCGGGCGGGGCGCTGGTGCTGGCGGGAACCGCGTGGGGACGCCGGACGGCGGGGTGGGTCGCTTAAGCGGCGGGTGAAGTCGCGGAAACGGCGGGTGAAGTCGCCGAGATGGCGGGTGAAGTCGCGGAAGCTTCACGGGACTTGCCAGGAAGCTCTTCACACCTCTCATTGACGTGCCCACGTCTACGCGCGTCATCATGAGGTCATGAGATTCCCCCCACACATCACCCGCGCCGGCGCCTCGGCCGCGCTGCTGTCCGCCCTCCTCGTCGGCGGCGCCGTCACCGCCCCGGCCGCGGACGCCGCGGCCGCGTCCGTCGGCAGCGTCTGCTATGGCGTCCTGCCCACGCAGGCCCACGACACCCTGGACCTCATCGACCGGGGCGGCCCCTTCCCCTACTCCCAGGACGGGACCGTCTTCCAGAACCGGGAGGGCGTCCTGCCGTCGCAGTCGTCCGGCTACTACCACGAGTACACGGTGATCACCCCGGGCTCGCCCACGCGCGGCGCCCGGCGCGTCGTCACCGGTGAGGAACACCAGGAGGACTACTACACCGCCGACCACTACGACACGTTCGCCCGCATCGACTTCGGCTGCTGAGCCGGCCCCCGCCCCGCGGCCTCCCCCCACCCCCGGCCGCGGGGCGGGTCGTGTCCCGCGCCGGTACGGCCTTCGCCGATACGGGACCATCGAAAGTCCCTCGCGGACCGACTTTGGTCGACGATGACGCGCCCTGAGCAGCCGGACACCGTTTTGGTCCCTAGATTGGTCGGCTGTGAGAGGTGACACGCCGCAGCAGGCCACGGGCTACGCCGAGCCCGTCCGGCGCTGGATGTTCCCGTCCGCCGTCCTGCACGAACTCGACGCCGGACCCGGCACCGGCACGGCCGGCCGCCGCCCCCGGCGCACCGCCCGCGACTGGATCGTCGACGTGTGCTGCTACCTGCTGGTCTGGGCGCTGTTCGCGGTGTCCGTCCAGTCCGTCCTCGACACGCCCGGCCTGCCCGGCCCCCTGGTGGTCCTCGACCTGACCCTGGGCGCGCTGTCCTGCCAGGCCGTCTGGCTGCGCCGCCGCTGGCCCGTCGGACTCGCCGTCGCGATGATCCCGGTCGGCTTCGCCTCCGACACCGCGGGCGGTGTCTGCCTGGTCGCCCTGTTCACCGTCGCCGTGCACCGGCCGCTGAGGTACGTCGGCTGGATCGCCGGCGCCCAGCTGCTCCTCGTGCCGCTGTTCTACTGGCTGCGTCCAGAACCGGACCTGTCGTACGCGGGCGCGGTCGCGTTCGCCCTGCTGCTGACCGTGTCCGTCGTCGGCTGGGGCATGTTCGTACGCTCCAAGCGGCAGCTCATGCTCAGCCTCCGCGACCGGGCCCGGCGTGCCGAGACGGAGGCGCGGCTGCGGGCGGAGCAGGCGCAGCGGCTGGCCCGCGAGGACATCGCCCGTGAGATGCACGACGTCCTCGCCCACCGGCTCACCCTGCTGAGCGTGCACGCGGGCGCCCTGGAGTTCCGTCCGGACGCGCCCCGCGAGGAGATCGCCCGGGCGGCCGGCGTCATCCGGGAGAGCGCCCACGAGGCGCTCCAGGACCTGCGGGAGATCATCGGCGTCCTCCGGGCCGGCGAGTCCGACGACGCGGCCGGCGGCCGCCCGCAGCCGACGCTGGCCGGGCTGGACGGGCTGGTCGCCGAGTGCCGGGATGCGGGCATGAAGGTGACCCTTGACCTGCGCGTGCCCGACCCCGGGGCGGTCCCCGCCTCCCTCGGACGCACGGCCTACCGCATCGCCCAGGAGGCCCTGACCAACGCCCGCAAACACGCCCCCGGCACCGAGGTCGCCCTCACCGTCACCGGCACCCCCGGCGACGCCCTGACGATCACGGTCGCCAACCCCGCTCCCGAGGCCGACGTACCGCACGTCCCCGGCTCCGGTCAGGGGCTGATCGGCCTCACCGAACGGGCCACCCTGGCCGGCGGCCGGCTCGACCACGGACCGACACCGGACGGCGGCTTCCGGGTGCGGGGCACACTGCCGTGGGGCGGCTGAAGCCCGCTTGGACGGGGCCGTCGGCCGGCTACCGCACGTCCGAGGCGTAGGGCCGCGGCCGGCTACCGCACGTCCGAGGCGTAGGGCCGCGGCCGGGTCTTCTCGCGCTTCCTGCGCCGCGCCAGCACCACCAGGTCGACCGCCGCCACCAGCGCCAGGACCCCGCAGATGCCGCAGACCCACCAGAGCGAGTCGTCCGACGGGTGGTCCTCCGGTGTCGACCCGGACGCCCACACCCCGAAGCCCGCGGACGCCGCCGCGAACAGCGGGAAGAAGAAGCCGGACAGCGCCATCCGCAGGCCGAGCGCGCTGCGCGCCACCACCGGCTCGGTGCCGGACCGCGCCCGGCGGTGCCCGGATCCGCTCGTCCCGTTCACATGATCAGCTCGCTTCACGCCCCGCCGAGTACCCCGGGCGCGCCCGGCGAGTCCCCGCACCCGGGACGGGCCTGGACAGAGAGCTGAACAAGCGTTTAACATCCTGCACATGCGTTCAAACCGTGACGACCGGACGACCCGCGCGGTCATCCGCGACGAGGCACTGCGGCTCTTCGCCGCGAGCGGCCCCGACGCGGTGACCGTGCGGCAGATCGCCGGCGCCGCCGGTGTCTCGCCCGCCCTGGTCGTGCACCACTTCGGCTCGAAGGACGGGCTGCGGCAGGCCGTCGACCAGTACGTGCTGGACGTCTTCGAGGGACTGCTCGGCGAGATGACCGGGGAGGGCGGACCCGACCTGCTCGCCCCGGACGCGGCGGCCGGCTCGCTGAGCGAGGCCTTCGCCCGGCACCTCCCGGACGACTCGCCGCTGCCCGGCTACCTGCGCCGGCTCCTGCTGTCCGACACGGACGCCGGACGGCAGCTGTTCCAGCGGCTGTTCGAGCTGAGCAAGACCGCGCTGCACGGCCTCGCGGCGGCCGGCATGGCCTCGCCCGGCCGGGACCCGGAGGTGCGTGCCGCACTGCTGCTCGCCAACGACCTGGCCCTGTTCCTGCTGCGCGACCGGCTCCGGGAAGTCCTCGGCACCGACCCGCTGTCGGCCGCCGGCATGGCCCGCTGGGCCCCGGAACTGCTCGCCGTCTACGCCGGCGGGCTGAACGCGCCACCACAGGAACCGCAAGGAGAAGCCCCCTAGGGAGACCGCGTATGGAGCCCAGCTCGACCACCGCGCCGCCCGCCGTACTTCAGGCCCGCGACCTGCACAAGTCCTATCGCAAGCACGCCGTCCTGCGCGGTGCCGACCTCACCGTCGCCGCCGGACAGCTCGTCGGTGTCGTGGGGGAGAACGGCGCCGGCAAGTCCACCCTCCTCAAGATCCTCGCCGGCGCCCTGCCCGCGGACCGCGGTGAGGTCCTGCTCTCCGGCGGCCTCGGCTACTGCCCGCAGTACCCGGTGGTCAACGCGAGCCTCACCGTCGAACAGCACCTGCGGTACTTCGCCGCCGCCCACCGCCTCCCCGACCTGGAGCGCGGGCGCGAACTCGTCCGCCTCCTCGGCTACGAGCAGTACCTGGACTCCGCGGCCGGCGAGCTGTCGGGCGGCACCCGGCAGAAACTCAACCTCACCCTCGCCCTGCTCCACGACCCGGACGTGCTGCTCCTCGACGAGCCCTACCAGGGCTTCGACTGGGAGACCTACCTGCGGTTCTGGGACCTCGTCGAGGACCTGCGGGCGCGCGGCAGGGCCGTCGTCGTCATCACCCATCTCGTCTTCGAACAGGACCGCTTCGACCTGCTGGCCGACCTCGCCGACGGCCGGCTCACCCCGCGCGCGGCAGCACGGAAGGAGCACCATGCCGACGCCTGACGCCCTCCCACTCCGGTCCCCCTACGGCCAGTTCCCCACCGCACTCAGGTTCTGCGTGCGGGACCAGACCCGCAACCGGCTCGCCGGGCTGCTGCTCGTCCTCTTCGTCCCCGCCTGGTACCTGATGATGGACGCCATGGCCGGGCCCAAGCCCCTGGACTTCAAGCTGTACTCCACCGGTCGGCTGCTGCACGTGGACGGCGGGCACCTCACCCTCATCTCGGCCGGGCTCAACTCGGTCACGATGATCGCCGGGTTCGTCGTCTTCGACGCGGTACGCAAGGCGCTCGTCTTCGACCGGCGCCTGGTCTTCGCCGGGTACCGGCAGTCCACGCTCATCGGCGCCAAGACCCTCGCCGTCGCCGCCGTCGCCGTCACCATCGCGCTCTACACGGCGCTGGCCATGCTGGGCTTCTGGCGGCCGGGCGCGGCCGGCTGGTTCGCCGTACTGACCGGCTTCGCCGTCATCGCCCTGACCTACGGCGCCCTCGGGCTCCTCCTCGGCGTCCTGGTCAAACGGGATCTGGAGGGGTTCTTCCTGATCATCATGGGCGGTCTGATGGACACGTTCCTGCAGAACCCGCTGGGCAACCCGCTCGCCAACAAGCCCGTCCTGCAGTGGTTCCCGTCCTTCGGGCCCATGCAGTTCGCCGTCGGCGGAGCCTTCGGGCACACCGCGCTGTGGGGGCACCTCGCCCTGGGGCTGGCCTGGGCGGCCGGCTTCACCGCGATCGGACTGGTCATCTTCCGGATCCGAACCCGCGACCGAACCCACGACCGAACCCGCGACCGGACCCGCGACCGGGCCCGCGACCGGACCCACTCGGCCCGGCCGGCCCCGCACCGCCCGCCGTCCGCGTGATTACGTAGCCCCATGACTGCGACCGCGATCCGGCTCCTCCTCGTCGACGACGACCCGCTCGTGCGGGCCGGGCTGGCCCTGATGATGGGCGGGGCCGATGACATCGAGATCGTCGGGGAGGCCGGCGACGGCGGCGAGGTCGTCGCCCTGGTCGACCGGACCCGGCCGGACGTCGTCCTCATGGACATCCGCATGCCCTCCGTGGACGGCCTGACCGCCACCCGGCGGCTGCGCGAACGGGAGAACGCGCCCCAGGTCGTGGTGCTGACCACCTTCCACGCCGACGACCTGGTGCTGCGGGCCCTGCGCGCGGGCGCCGCCGGCTTCGTGCTCAAGGACACCCCGCCCGCCGAGATCGTCCAGGCCGTGCGCCGCGTCGCGGCCGGCGAGCCGGTGCTGTCGCCGGCCGTCACCCGCCAGCTGATGCGCCACGCGGCCGAGACCACCGGCGCCGGCACGCGCCGGGCACGCGCGCGTGAACGGCTCGCCGAACTCAACGACCGGGAGAGCGAGGTCGCCGTCGCCGTCGGCCGCGGCCTCGCCAACGCCCAGATCGCCGCCGAACTTTTCATGAGCGTCGCCACCGTCAAGACCCACGTCTCCCGCATCCTGGCCAAACTCGGCCTCAACAACCGTGTCCAGGTGGCCCTGTTGGCCTACGACGCGGGATTCCTGGAGGAGAGCGGGGACGGCGGGCACTAACCGGCGCTCCCGGGCGTTCCCGGAACGGCAGGCGGTCCGCGGGAGGGACCCGCGGGCAGCGTGAGGGGGAACGCATGGAGCGAGTGACCGACCTGGAGGAGTACGGCGAAGCCTTCCGCCGCGACCCGCATCCGCTGTACGCGCGGCTGCGCGAGCGCGGCCCCGTCCACCGCGTCCGGCTGCCGGCCTCCGAAGGCGGCCAGGAGGTGTGGCTGGTCGTCGGATACGAGGAGGCACGCGCCGCTCTCGCCGACACCCGGCTGTCCAAGGACGGTACGAAGACCGGCGCCATGCCGCTGGACGAGGACCTGCTCGGCAAGAACATGCTGATCACCGACCCGCCCCAGCACACCCGCCTGCGCGCCCTGGTCACCCGCGCGTTCACGATGCGCCGGGTGGCCGCACTGCGCCCGCGGATCGAGCGGATCACCGCCGGCCTGCTCGACGACATGCTGCCGCGCGGCCGGGCCGACCTGATGGAGTCCCTCGCCTACCCGCTGCCGATCACCGTCATCTGCGAGCTGCTCGGCGTCCCCGAGATGGACCGCGCCGCATTCCGGAAGATCTCCACCGAGGTGGTCGCGCCGAGCAGCGCCGAGAGCGAGTACGACGCCACGGTGCGCCTCAGCGAGTACCTCACGGAGCTCATCGAGGACAAGCGGTGCGCCGGCCCCACCGGCGACCTGCTGTCGGACCTGGTCCGCACCACCACCGAGGACGGTGACCGGCTCTCCCCGCAAGAACTGCGCGGCATGGCCTTCCTGTTGCTGATCGCCGGCCACGAGACCACCGTCAACCTGATCGGCAACGGCGTCCTGACCCTCCTCCGGCACCCCGATCAACTGGCCGCGCTGCGCGCCGACATGAGCCTCCTGGACGGCGCCGTCGAGGAAATCCTGCGCTACGAGGGCCCGGTGGAGAACGCCACGTACCGCTTCGCGGCCGAGCCGCTGGAGATCGGCGGCAGGGCGATAGCGGAGGGGGAGTGGGTGATCGTCGGCCTCTCCGCCGCCCAGCGCGACACCGCCCGCTACGCCGAACCGGACCGCTTCGACCTCCGCCGCGACACCCGCGGCCACCTCGCCTTCGGCCACGGCATCCACTACTGCCTGGGCGCCCCGCTCGCCCGCCTGGAGGCCCGCACCGCCCTCGCCGCCCTCCTGACCAGGGCCCCTGACCTCGCCCTGGACGGCCCCCCGGGCCCCTGGCTACCGGGCACGCTCATACGGGGGGTACGCACGCTGCCGGTGCGGTGGTAGGCAGCGGGGCCGAGGTTGTCGTAGACCCTTCGGCAGAGCGGCCGTAGGGCGGCCGTGGGGCCTCCGGCGGGATAACCGTGAACCGCGGCAGAGGGTCGCCGGCTCGGAGGGCACTCATGCGTGCGCCGGCCGCCGGCCGCCGGCTCCCGGCCGCGGGTGCTCATGCGTGCGCCGGTCTCGCGGCGCCGGCCGCCTCAGTCCGCTTGCCCCTGCGGTCCGTCGTCGCCCTCGATCTCCGCGAGGGGGACCGGTCTGCGCTCGCGGCGGGACCGCTCGCAGGCCTCCGCGATCCGCAGCGCCCGCAGGGCCTCGCCGCCGCCGCACGGGTTGGACCGCTCACCGTTCAGCACCTCGACGAAGGCGTTCAGCTCGGCCTCGTACGCGGGCCCGAACCGCTCCAGGAACCCGGTCCACGGCTTGTCCGCGGCCGGCGGGCCGCCCGGCTCGGTGGAGGCGATCGGCGTACGGTCGTCCAGGCCCACCACCACCGTGTCCCGCTCGCCGGCCAGCTCCATCCGCACGTCGTACCCGGCGCCGTTCAGCCGGGCGGCAGTGGCCACGGCCAGCGTGCCGTCGTCCAGCGTCAGCACGGCCGCCCCGGTGTCGACGTCCCCCGCCTCGCGGAACATCGCGGGCCCCGCGTCCGACCCGGTGGCGCGTACCTCGACGATTTCGCGGCCCGTCACCCAGCGCAGCGCGTCGAAGTCGTGGATCAGCGTGTCCCGGAACAGTCCGCCGGACAGCGGCAGCCACTCCGCGGGCGGAGGGGACTGGTCGCAGGTCGTCGCCCGCACCGTGTGCAGCCGGCCGAGCTGTCCCGAGCGCACCGCCTCCCGCGCGCCCGCGTAGCCCGCGTCGAACCGCCGCTGGAAGCCCATCTGCAGCACCGTGCCGGCCGCGGCCACCTCGGCGAGCGCCTGCAGCGTCCCCGGCAGGTCCAGGGCGATGGGCTTCTCGCAGAACACCGGCAGACCCGAGCGTGCTGCCCGACCGATCAGTTCGGCGTGGGCGGCCGTCGCCGTGGTGATCACCACCGCGTCCACGCCCCACTTGAAGATCTCGTCCACTCCGGGCGCCGCCGTCTCGCCCAGCCGGTGGGCCAGTGCCTGCGCCCGCGCCGGATCCGCGTCCGTGAGGATCAGCGACCCGACCTCGCGGTGGCGGCTGAGCGTTCTCGCATGGATGGTGCCGATCCGGCCCGTACCGATGACCCCGATGCGCATGGAAACAAAGTGAGGGCCGACACCGCACCCTGTCAATGCGTATGTCCGGACAATCGGACTACACGACTTCCCGTCAACCGTGCACGGAGCTACGCTCGGCCCGTGCCGAAACCAGATGTGGACCCGACCGTGTCGCTCGACCTCAGTGTGGACCGCAGTTCCCCGGTCCCGCTGTACTTCCAGCTCTCCCAGCAGCTGGAGGCCGCCATCGAGCACGGCAGCCTCACCCCCGGCAGCCTCCTCGGCAACGAGATCGAGCTGGCCGCGCGCCTCGGCCTGTCCCGGCCGACCGTCCGCCAGGCCATCCAGTCCCTCGTCGACAAGGGCCTCCTGGTCCGCCGCCGGGGCGTCGGCACCCAGGTCGTGCACAGCCAGGTCAAACGCCCCCTGGAGCTGAGCAGCCTCTACGACGACCTGGAGGCGGCCGGTCAGCGCCCCGCCACCAAGGTCCTGGTCAACACGGTCGTACCGGCCTCCGCGGAGATCGCCGCCGCGCTCGGCGTCGCCGAGGGCAGCGACGTCCACCGCGTCGAACGGCTGCGCCTCGCGCACGGCGAGCCGATGGCCTACCTGACCAACCACCTGCCGCCCGCCCTCCTCGACCTGGACACCCACCAGCTGGAGACCACCGGCCTGTACCGGATGATGCGCTCGGCCGGCATCACCCTGCACAGCGCCCGCCAGTCCATCGGCGCCCGCGCCGCCACCCCCGCCGAGGCCGAGCGCCTCGCCGAACCCGACGGCGCCCCCCTCCTCACCATGCAGCGCACCACCTTCGACGACACCGGCCGCGCCGTGGAACACGGCAACCACACCTACCGCCCCACCCGCTACGCCTTCGAATTCCAACTCCTGGTCCGCCCGTAACGTCAGCGCCCGGAAGGGGCGCGGGGGACTGCGCGAACAACCACAACGCACCCGCACCGGAATACGCACCGTCCGACGCCCAGCGCGAGCGTGAGGCACAATCGGTCAACGATGAGCACCTACCGCGACCTGACCGCCCCCATAGGCTCCCGCCGAGCCCCGGTCCTGCGCACCGCCGGCACCAGGGAACGCCGCTCCCACCTGACCGCCCCCCGTGTGCCGACGGTCGGCATCGACATCGGCGGCACCAAGGTCATGGCAGGCGTGGTCGACGCCGACGGCAACATCCTGGAGAGGCTCCGCGCGGAGACCCCGGACAAGTCCAAGAGCCCCCAGGTCGTCGAGGACACCATCGTCGAACTGGTCCTGGACCTCTCCGACCGCCACGACGTGCACGCCGTCGGCATCGGCGCCGCCGGCTGGGTCGACGCCGACCGCAACCGCGTCCTGTTCGCCCCCCACCTCTCCTGGCGCAACGAGCCCCTGCGCGACCGGCTCAGCGGCCGCCTCTCCGTGCCGGTCCTCGTGGACAACGACGCCAACACCGCCGCATGGGCGGAGTGGCGCTTCGGCGCCGGCCGCGGCGAGGACCACCTGGTCATGATCACGCTCGGCACCGGCATCGGCGGCGCCATCCTGGAGGACGGCCAGGTCAAGCGCGGCAAGTACGGCGTCGCCGGTGAGTTCGGCCACATGCAGGTCGTCCCCGGCGGCCACCGCTGCCCGTGCGGCAACCGCGGCTGCTGGGAGCAGTACAGCTCCGGCAACGCCCTCGTCCGCGAGGCGCGCGAGCTGGCCGCCGCCGACTCACCCGTGGCGTACGGGATCATCGAGCACGTCAAGGGCAGCATCGGCGACATCACCGGCCCGATGATCACCGAGCTGGCCCGCGAGGGCGACGCGATGTGCGTGGAGCTGCTCCAGGACATCGGCCAGTGGCTGGGCGTCGGCATCGCCAACCTCGCGGCCGCCCTCGACCCCTCCTGCTTCGTGATCGGCGGCGGCGTCAGCGCCGCCGACGACCTGCTCATCGGACCCGCCCGGGACGCCTTCAAGCGCCATCTGACCGGCCGCGGCTACCGCCCCGAGGCCCGCATCACCCGCGCCCAGCTCGGCCCCGAGGCGGGCATGGTGGGCGCCGCCGACCTGGCCCGGCTGGTGGCCCGCCGGTTCCGCCGGGCCAAGCGGCGCCGCGTGGAGCGGTTCGAGCGCTACGAGCGGTACGCCCAGGCCCGCCGTACCCGGGACACCGCGTGATCGCCTCGCTGCCGCGCCAGGCGGCGCCCCCGGACGAGCCGCCCCGGCCGCCCGAGAAGCCGCGCCACACGGCCGGTCGCCGGGCGCTGACCCTGCTGATCATCGTGCTGCTCATCGGGGTGCCCGCCGGCTACCTGGTGATCTCCGCCAACCAGAGCAGGGACAGCGGCAAGGACAAGGAGGACAAGTACTCCGCGACCGGCCTCACCCCGGGCTGGCCGTCCAGGCTGCAGCGCCGGCTGTACGAGGTCACGGTCCCGCACCCGGCCGACCACATCGCCTACTACGAGACCAACAACTGGAAGACCAGCCGCCTGTACGCGCAGTTCCGCACCAACAGCGCCGGCCTGGACAGCTTCCTGGAGTCCATGGGCGTCCGCCGGGACCAGCTGAAGAAGAACGACATCGCCATCAGCTCCCGCGACCAGCAGGTCTCCGGCTGGCACTTCACCGGGCCCGGCCCCTGGTCCGGGCTGACCCACGACCAGAAGAACCCGGCGCCCACCCAGGATGTCGTCGTGAACATGTCCGACCCGAACTACCCGATGGTGTACGTCGTCTCCCGCACGATCCCGTGACGGCTGCCCGGCCCGCCCGGCCCGGCCCACCGCAGGAGCCGGAGCCGAATGTCAGACCCCGCCCGTAGAGTCGTAGACGTCCGGGACGACGACACGACGGCAGGGGCGCGGGAGGTGGCAGGACGTATGAACGGCGGCACGGCCGCGGTGGCCGAACGCACGGCGGGCTCTCCCGGGTCGGGGGCGTCGTCCGGGTCGGGGACGTCGTCCGGGTCGGGGACCTCGACCGGGGCCGGGGCGGGCGCCGGAAGCGGGAACCCGGTCCCGGTGCGGCTCGCGTCCGTCTACCTGCCCGGTCCCGTCCCGCGCGCGGGACGGATCGCCTTCTGGGACCCCGACGGCGGCCCGCTGCCCCCCACCGCCACCGGTGAGGAACTGACGGTCGTACGACCGCACGGCGCGGGCGTCCGCCGCCGTCAGGTGCCCGCGCTCACCCTGCCCGTCGGCGAGGCCCTGCCCCTGCTCGTCCGGGCCCGGCGCGACCCGGCCGCCCACCCGGCCACCGCCTGCTGGGGCGCCGCCGCCCTGCACGCGCTGCGGCTGGTCGCCCGCGGCCGGCTGCTGCCCGGACTGACCCCGTCCGGCCACGACGCCTGGCGCGCGGGCCCCCTGGAACCCGACGACATCGCCCACCTGCGCGCGGTGGCGGCCGCCCTGCCCGCCGAGGGCCACGCCGTACCGCTCCCGGGATCCGGCCCGCTGCGGCTCCCCGAGCCGGAGGCGCTCGTCCGCTCCTTCCTGGACGCCGTCGCCGACACCCTGCCCCGCACACCCGCCGCCCCCCACACCTCCGGCAGGCCCTTCGCCGCCCGCGAACCCCAGGCCCTGCCCGGCGCCCACGACTGGGCGGCGGAGGTCGCCGCCGGCATGGACGCCGGCGTGCGGATCTCGCTGCGCCTGGACCTGTCCGCGTCCGACGTCTTCGACACCGGCGCCGCCGACGGGGCCCGGGCCGCGGGGGCCGCGATCGTGCAGGTGCACAGCCTCGCCGACCCGACCCTGGTGGCCGACGCGGCGGCCCTGTGGGCGGGGGAGGCCGAGGGCGCCTTCGGCCCCCGCGCGCGCGTGGACGCCGCGCTCGCCGTGCGCCGGGCCGCCCGGGTGTGGCTGCCGCTGGACCGGCTCACCGAACAGGACGTGCCCGACGTCCTCGCCCTGTCCGAGGAGGAGGTCGGCGACCTGCTCGGAGTGGCCGCGAGCCGGCTGGCCGGCGCCGGCGTCGCCGTGCACTGGCCCCGCGACCTGGCCCGGGACCTCACCGCCGCCGCCGTCGTACGGCCCGCTCCCGGCTCGGCGACCGACGGCACCGGCTTCTTCGACAGCGAGGAACTGCTCCAGTTCCGCTGGCAACTGGCGCTCGGCGGGGAGCCGCTCGGCGAGGCCGAGATGGACGCCCTCGCCGAGGCCCACCGGCCCGTCGTACGGCTGCGGGACCGCTGGGTCCTCGTCGACCCCGCCCTCGTCCGCAAGGCCCGCCGCCGCGAACTGGGCCTGCTCGACCCCGTCGACGCCCTGTCCGTCGCGCTCACCGGCACCGCCGACGTCGACGGCGAGACCGTCGAGGCGGTCCCGGCCGGCGCGCTCGCCGCCCTGCGCGACCGCCTCACCGCGGGCCCGCGGTCCGCCGAACCCCCCGCCGGACTCGACGCCACCCTGCGCGACTACCAGCTGCGCGGCCTGGCCTGGCTCGACCTCATGACCTCCCTCGGCCTCGGCGGCTGCCTCGCCGACGACATGGGCCTCGGCAAGACGATCACCCTCATCGCCCTGCACCTGAAACGGGCCCGCCCGGAACCCACCCTCGTGGTCTGCCCGGCGTCCCTGCTGGGCAACTGGCAGCGGGAGATCACCCGGTTCGCGCCCGGCGTGCCCGTCCGCCGCTTCCACGGCCCCGACCGCACCCTGGACGGCCTCGCCGGCGGCTTCGTGCTCACCACCTACGGCACGATGCGGTCCACCGCCGCCCAGCTGGCCGAGCAGCCCTGGGGCATGGTCGTCGCCGACGAGGCCCAGCACGTGAAGAACCCGTACTCGGCGACCGCCAAGGCGCTGCGCACGATCCCCACCCCCGCGCGCGTGGCCCTCACCGGCACACCCGTGGAGAACAACCTCTCCGAGCTGTGGGCCCTGCTCGACTGGACCACCCCCGGCCTGCTCGGCCCCCTGAAGTCCTTCCGCGCCCGGCACGCCCGCGCGGTGGAGAACGGCGAGGACCAGGAGGCGGTGGAGCGACTGGCGCGCCTGGTCCGGCCCTTCCTCCTGCGCCGCAAGAAATCCGACCCCGGCATCGTCCCCGAGCTGCCGCCCAAGACCGAGACGGACCATCCCGTCCCGCTCACCCGCGAACAGGCCGCGCTGTACGAGGCGGTGGTGCGCGAGTCGATGCTCGCCATCGAGAACGCGGAGGGAATCGGCCGCCGGGGCCTGGTCCTCAAGCTCCTCGGCGCGCTGAAGCAGATCTGCGATCACCCGGCGCTGTACCTCAAGGAGGCGGCGGCCCCCGACCGGCTCAGCGCCCGTTCCGGCAAACTCGCCCTCCTGGACGAGCTGTTGGACACGGTGCTCGCCGAGGACGGCTCGGCGCTCGTCTTCACGCAGTACGTCGGCATGGCCCGGCTGATCACCGCCCACCTGTCCGCCCGAGCGATCCCCGTGGACCTGCTGCACGGCGGCACACCGGTGCCTGAGCGCGAGCGCATGGTCGACCGCTTCCAGAGCGGCGAGACCCCGGTCCTCGTGCTGTCGCTGAAGGCGGCGGGCACGGGCCTGAACCTCACCCGCGCGGGCCATGTCGTCCACTTCGACCGCTGGTGGAACCCGGCCGTCGAGGAGCAGGCCACCGACCGCGCCTACCGGATCGGCCAGACCCAGCCCGTCCAGGTCCACCGCCTGGTCACCGAGGGCACGGTGGAGGACCGCATCGCCGACATGCTGACCGCGAAGCGCGCCCTGGCCGACGCCATCCTCGGCTCCGGCGAATCCGCCCTCACCGAACTGACGGACCGCGAACTCTCCGACCTGGTCTCCCTCCGGAGGCCGTCATGACCGCCGACGCCACCGGCACGCCCCGGCCCGCCGACGCCGCCCGCGAGGCACTCCGGGCGGCCCGGGAGAGGGCGGCCGCAGAGCAGGACTCGCCTGCGCAGACGGGAGGTTCCGAGCACGGGGCCGCGCGGCCAGAGGCTGAGGGGCAGCAGGAGCAGGAGCAGGAGCAGGAGGAGGTGCGGGGGCGGAGGTCCGGGCCGGCCGGTACCACGGAGCAGGGATCGGTGGACGCCGGGCGGCCACGACCGACGGCGGCCGGGGTGTCGGCGTCCGGAGTCCGAGGGAACGGACGGCGCTCCCAGCATGCCGACCGGCCCGCAGACGTAGCCAGGGAAGCCCTCCGAGCCGCCCGGCGGGACGCGCTGCGCGGAGACGCGGCGAGGGCGCCCGGCGCCAGGCGCGGCCCACGCACACCGGCGCCGCCCGCCGGTTCCCCGTCTCCGCGCCCCCTTGAGGAACACCGGCCTGACCGGGCCCAAGCCGTCCGCGACATGCGGCACTTCCTCTCGAACGCCTTCCGCATGCCCGCGTGGGCGGAGGAAGGGGAGCTGCCGGAGGACCGGTCCGCCACCGGCCACCCCCCGGCCCAGGGCCAGGAACCCACCGCCGGCGTGCCCGGCCCGACCGAACCCCACCCCGGCGACACCGGCGGCCACCCCGGCGACTCCAGTGGCGCGCTCAGCCGTACCGAGCCCGCCCCCGACCCGGTCGACGCCGGTTCCGGCGGCGCCGCCCATACCGAAATGCCGGGCCCCGCCGAGCCGTATCCCGCTGCCCCCGGCCCCGGCCACGACCGGACCCGTCGCCCGGCCCCCGCATCCCCCAGGCTCCCCCTCAGCATGGCCGCCCCCCACCGGGACACCGACCTCCGGCGTACCTTCCCGGCGTTCGCGGCCCGCGAGGGCGGTGCGGAGTTCGCCGAGAGTTGGTGGGGGAACGCGTGGGTCGACGCGTTGGAGCAGGGGGCGCTCGACGTCAAGCGGTTGGCGCGGGGGCGGGGTTATGCCGAGCAGGGGCACGTGGACGCGATCACCGTGACGCCGGGGCTGGTGCTGGCGTACGTGCGGGGGAGCCGGCCGCGGCCCTACCGGGTCCAGGTGCGGCTGCGCACACTGGAGGACGACGACTGGGACCGCTTCCTGGACGCCGCCGCCGACCGCCCGGGGCACATCGCTGCCCTCCTCGACAAGGAGTTGCCGCACTCCCTGGCGGACTGCGGCGTACCCCTGCTGCCCGGCCCCGGCGACCTCGCCCCCCGCTGCAGCTGCCCCGACTCGGGGCACCCCTGCAAACACGCGGCCGCCCTCTGCTACCAGACGGCGCGTCTGCTCGACGCCGACCCCTTCGTGCTGCTCCTGCTGCGCGGCCGGGGCGAAAGGGAACTCCTCGACGCGCTCTCCCGGCGCAGCGCCGCCCGCGCGGCCCGCGCCGCCCAGGAGCGGGAGCCGCGGACCCTGCCCGGCGTCCGCGCGGCCGAGGCCCTCGCCCCGCGCCGACTCCCGCCGCTGCCACCCCCCTTGCCACTGCCACCGCACCCCGAGCAGCCCCCCGTCTACCCGGGGGCGCCCGGCGGCCCCGACCCCTTCGCGCTGGACCAGCTCGCCACCGACGCCGCCGCCCGCGCGCACACCCTGCTCGGCACCGGTCATGACTCGGTCGGCGAACTGACCCTGTGGCAGGACGCGGTGCGCCTCGCCGCCGCCCGCCCCGGCTCCGGACTGACCGCCGCCACCCGCGCCCTGTACGCCACCCTCGCCGCGGCCACCGGCCGCACCCCCGCCGATCTGGCGCGGGCCGTCGCCGCCTGGCGGCAGGGCGGACTCGACGGCCTGGCCGTGCTCGAAGAACCCTGGGACCCGCCCGCCGGGCGCTTCGACCGGGCCCGCCCGCTCCTGCTCGCCGCCGACTTCCCCGTGTTCCGCCCCTGGCGCAACCGCCTCACCCACCCGGGCGGCCGGCTCCAGCTCCGCCTCGGCCAGGACGCGCTGTGGTACGCCTACGAGTCCGAACCCGGCCAGGACGACTGGTGGCCGCGCGGCACCCCCGACCCCGACCCTGTGGGCGCCCTCACCGGCCTGGGCGGTCCGGCCGACCTCTGACCCGATGACCCGAGCTGGCGGGAAAACCCTGTGGCAGCGCTGTCGGTGGGGCCGCTTATGCTGCACGGACGATCACGCGGGACCAGGGGAGGGCGCGGCATGTTCGGCAAGCTGTTCGGCAGGGGCGGTCAGAGACCGGAGGCGGATCCGTGGGCCCTGCCCGCGCCGCGCAAGAGAAACGGGATGTACACGCTCCAGGCACTCGGGGACACCCGCGTCCTCACCCTGGTGCACGCGGCCGAGATGGGCGACTGGGAGTCGGTCAAGGCGGCGCTGACCCCCTTCGACCTCGGCCATGACGACCGGGTTCTCGGTGAACTCGCCGACCTGCCCGGCGTGCAGGACTGGATCGGCCGGGCCGTCGAGGAGGACAAGGAGCACCGGGCGACGGCCCTGCTGATCTCGGGGGCGCGGTACATCAGCTGGGGCTGGGAGGCCCGCACCCGCGCCCGTGCCTCGGACGTCAGCCCGGAACAGTGGCGGGTGTTCCGCGAGCGGCTCGTCATCGCGGAGGAACACCTCCTGGAGGCCGCCGAGTTGCGGCCGGAGTGGGTCACCCCGTGGTGCCACCTGCTCACCTCCGGCCGCGGCATGTCGCTGGGCGCGGCCGTCAACGAGACCCGGCGCGACGCCGCCCTGCGCCGCGACCCGCTGGACCTCGCGACCCACGTCCAGTGGGTGTCGCAACTGCAGCCCCGCTGGGGCGGAGAGCCGGGGCAGGCCCTCGCCTTCGCCCGGAAGGCGTTCGCCGGAGCCCCCGACGGCCACCGTCTGGGCTGTGTCATCGCCGTCGCCCACATCGAGGACTGGATGGAGTCGGACGACACGGACTGCCTCAAGCATCCGGTTGTCCGGGCCGAGCTGAGCGAGGCCGCCGAGCGCAGCATCCTGTATCCCGCCCACCAGCGCCGCCCGGGCTGGCAGCACGACTTCAACACGTTCGCGGTGGCGCTGTCGCTGGCCGGCGAGAACGTCGTGTGCCCGCGCGTCCTCCGCGAGCTGAAGGGCGCCTACACCCCGGACGCCTGGCGGTACGTGGCGAACGCGGAGAAGCGGTACGCCTACCTCGCACGCCACGCCTGAGCCGTCACCCCGCCACCGGCACCGAGCGGCGCACCCTTCTGCCACTCCCCGACCACTCACCCCGGACTGCCCGATGACTCTGCCCGACACCGCCCCGACCTCGGCCCCCGGCGCCGACCGCACCTTCCAGGTGGACCTGCGCGGCCTCGTCGACCTCCTCTCCCACCACCTCTACTCCAGCCCCCGCGTCTACCTGCGCGAACTGATGCAGAACGCGGTCGACGCGCTCACCGCCCGGCACGCCCTCGAACCCGCCGCCCCCGCCGACGCGTTCGGTATCCGGCTGTACGCCGACAACGCGGTGGTCCGTGTCGAGGACGACGGAATCGGCCTCACCGAGGCCGATGTGCACACCTTCCTCGCCACGATCGGCCGCAGCAGCAAACGTGCCGAGCAAGTGGCGGAGCAGCGCGCCGACTTCATCGGCCAGTTCGGCATCGGCCTGCTCTCCTGCTTCCTCGTCGCCGACGAGATCCACGTCGTGAGCCGCTCCGCCCGCACCCCCGACGCCCCCGCCGTCGAGTGGCGCGGCCGCGGCGACGGCAGCTACACCGTCCGCACCCTGCCCGCCTCCGCCCGCCCCCGCCCCGGCACCACCGTCACGCTCACGCCCCGCGCCGACGCCGGCGAGTGGACGCGCCCGGCCCAGGTGCACGCGCTGGCCCGGCACTTCGGCTCCCTGCTGCGCCACCCGGTGACCTTCACCGACCACAGCGCGGGCACCGGCACGTCCGTCAACCCCGAGCCCGCACCCTGGGCGCGTACGTACCCCACCCCAGGAGCCCGCTCCCGCGCGCTCGCCGCGTACGGCGAGGACGTTTTCGGCTTCACCCCGCTGGACACCATCGAGCTGGACCTCCCGGCCGTGGGCCTCAAGGGCATCGCCTGCGTGCTGCCCGAGACGGTACCGGCCGGCCGGCGCCACGGGCACCGTGTGCACGTCAAGGGCATGCTGCTGTCCGAGCAGGCAGAGGAGATCCTGCCCGAGTGGGCGTTCTTCGTCCGCTGCGTCGTCGACGCCGAGAGCCTGCGCCCGACGGCGTCCCGCGAGTCCCTGTACGAGGACGACACCCTCGCCGCCGTCCGCGACGCCCTCGCCGAGCGGCTGCGCGCGTGGATCGCCCGTACCGCCGCCAGCGACCCGGACCTGCTCGCCCGATTCCTGCACGCCCACCACCTGGCCGTGAAGTCCCTCGCCGTGCACGACGACGAGATCCTGCGGATGCTGCTGCCCTGGCTGCCGTTCGAGACCACCGACGGGCACTGCACCCTCGACGAGTTCGCCCGCACCCACCGCACCGTGCTCGTCACCTCCAGCGTGGAGGAGTTCCGGCAGGTCGCCGCGATCGCCTCGGCCGCCGGGCTCGGCGTCGTCAACGGCGGCTACACCTACGACCGCGAACTGGTCCACCGGCTCCCGGAGATCAGGCCCGAGGCGACCGTCGCCGACCTCGACCCGGCCACCCTCACCGCGCACCTCGACCCCGTCGACCGGGAGACGGAACTGGCCGCCGCGGCCTACCTCGCCCGGGCCCGCGACGCGCTCGCCGTCTTCGACTGCGACGTCGCGCTGCGCACCTTCCAGCCCGCCTCCGCACCCGCCCTCCTGGTCGACAGCCGCGAGGCCCGGCACGAGCGCACCCGCTCCCAGCTCGCCCGCGAGCAGGAGGGCGGCCTCTGGGGCGACATCCTCGGCGCCCTCCGCCAGGAGGCCCCCCGCGCCCAGCTGATCCTCAACCGGCTCAACCCGCTGGTCCGCACCGCCGTCGCCATCGACGAGCCCGAACTGGCCCGGACCAGCGCCGAAGCCCTCTACGGGCAGGCGGCGCTGCTGTCGCGGCGCCCCCTCCGGCCCGCCGAGTCGAGCCTCATCAACCGCTCCTTCCTCGACCTCCTCGCCCACGCCCTCCGCAAGGACAGCTGACGATGCCGACCGCACCCCATCCCCAGACCACCGACGAGCTGTACCAGGCGCTCCAGGAGAACGACCGGCGCCCCTACGGCCGTACCCGCACCGTCACCGCCGAGGAACTCGCCGAGGCCGCCGAGCAGTTCGCCGAGCCCCGCCCGCTCGTGCACGCCCTCCTCGAACTGCAGGAGGCGTACACCTACGGCTCCGAACCACGTAAGTCACCCGTCGTCTTCGCCCGGCTGCTCACCCTCTTCGACGAGCAGCCCGACGTCTTCGACGAGCGGCTGCGCCACACCCTGTTCTGGCGGTTCAAGTGGGTCGCCAACGCCCTGCGCGCGCTGCCCGAGATCCCGCTGGCCAGCCTGCGCCAGTGGCTGACGGAGATGCGTGACCGCTACGAGAAGGCCGGCCTCGGCCTCCAGCCCTACTACGGGCAGGCGTACCAGCTCGCCGCCCACGTGGGCGAGGACACCGCCCTCGCCTACGAGCTGTGGGCGGGCCGCGCCCGCACCCGGCTCAGCGACTGCGAGGCCTGCGAGACCTGCGAACGCGCCCTTCACCACCTCGCGGCCGGCGACGACCGGCGGGCGCTGGCCGCCTGGGAGCCCGTCCTGGCCGGCAAGGAGTCCTGCCAGGAGGAACCCGCCCGCTCCGTGTCGTACGCGCTGCTGCCCCTGCTGCGCACCGGCCGCGCCGACCGCGCCCGCGAACTGCACCTGGCCGGCTACCGCGCCTGCCGCCGCAACCCCTCGATGCCCGGAGAGGTGGGCCGGCACCTGGAGTTCTGCGCGCTGACCGGCAACGAGGCACGCGGTCTGGAACTGCTCGCCGAGAACCGCAACCTGTTCGAGGAGGTCGACTCGCCGCGCGACCTGCTCGACTTCCTCACCGGCGTCGAGGTCCTCCTCCAGCGCGTCGAAACCCTCGGCCACGGCGCGCTGCCCGCCGCCGGATACCCGGGCCGCGCCTGGACGGTGGCCGCCCTGCGCGCCGAGGTGCGCGGCCGCGCCGACGACCTCGCCGCCCGTTTCGACGCCCGCAACGGCACCACCGCACACGCCGACCGCCGCCGGGACCGCCTCGACCGTGCCCCGCTCCTGGACACCCTCGAACTGACCCTGCGCACCCGCGCCCTCGACGACGTCACCCCGGACGTCACGGCCGCACCGGTCGCCGCGCCCACCGCCCGCGCGGCAGCCGCCGTACCCGAGGCACTGCCCGAACTCGTCCTCCGGGCCCGCGCCCTGGACGCCGAGGGACATCCGGACGCCACGGCCTGCTGGGCGCGGCTGCGCACGCTCCTCGCCGCCGCCGACTACACCCACCCCGACGACCCGGCCGTCGGCCCGCTCGCCCGGCTCCGCGCGGACCTGCTGGCCGACGAGGCGAGCCGGGCCGGCGAGAAGGACGAGTTCGCCGCGGCGGCGGACCTCCAGGAGCAGGCCGCCGCCCTGTACGACGAGACCGGCGCGGCCGGTGACGCGGCGGTCGCCCGCGCCTGCGCCGCCTTCGCCGCCGCCGAGCTCACCGGGCAGGGCCCCGGCACGGCCGAGGAGCAGGCCGCAGCGCTCACCGAGGCCCACGCGGCTGTCACCCGCCTCCAAGAGGAGACGCCGGACCTGGCCCCGTACCAGGAGGCCCGGCTGCTGCGGCTCCGGGCGACCGCGCTCGGCCTGCGCCTGCAGACCACGCGGAGCGAGGAGCACATCGCGCCGGCCCGCGCCGAGGTAGACGCGCTGCACGCGTTCGCCACCCGGCACGCCATAGCCGGACAGATCTCCGGCGCCCTGATGCTGCGGGCCGGCACGCACGCCATCTCCGGCGACCTGCCCGCCGCCGTCACCGAGATCGACGCACTCCTCGACCGGCTCAGGGCCGACGGCCCCGCCTGGCACCTGCCCCGCACCCTCGGACTGCGCGCCCGCTTCCGGCTCGGCCTCCGCGACGCCGAGGCCGCCCACGCCGACCTGACCGAGAGCCTCCGCCTCGCCGCCGACTGGCCGGCCGACGCCGTCGGCACCGCCCGCCTCCACGGCGACCTGGCCGAGACCGCCATGCGCCTGGGCCGCCCCGACGAGGCACTGCGCCACCTGACGCGCTCGGCCGAACTGGGCCTGCGCCACGGCAGCCGTACGGAGGCGTTCTGCGCCTACAGCAACGCGGCCCAGCTCACTCTCGACCTCGGCCGCGTCGAGGACTGCATCGCGCTGCTCGACTCCCTCCTCGCCGAACCCGACGTCACCGCGGGAGAACTGGACGACCGACTCGTCGCCCAACTGCGCCTGACCCGCGCCCGCGCCCTGCACGAGGGCGAGGACCTGAAGGCCGCCACCGCGGAGTTCGTCGCCCTCGCGGCCGAGTCGGCCGCCTGGGCCGACGACCCCGGTAGCCATGCCATGATCGCCGCGGAGACGGCCGTACTCCTCGGCGAATCAGGCGAGTTCGACCGGGCCCGCGAGGCCGCCGACCAGGCCCTCGCCGCCCACGCCGAGGCCCCGCGCTACGAGCAGCTCAGCAGCTGCCTGCGGGAACTCGCCCGCCTCCAGGCTCAGCGGGAGGGCGCCGACGGCCTCACCCACGCCCTCGCGTACCTCGCCCACGCAGGCCGGGTCGCCGACGAGGCCCGCGAGGCCGGCTATGAGCCCCGCGGCCGCTCCCTGGACACCGCGCTGGCCTACGAGCACGGTCGGGTCAACGCCTACGCCGGCGCCTACGACGACGCCCTCACCGCCCTGGACAAGGCCCTCACCCTGCTCGGCGAGCCCGGACCGGACGAGGAGCGGGCCGGCGAGTGGGCCGAGTGCGTCCGCCTCGCCGGCGCGGTCGAGGGCGTCTACCTGGAACGCCCGGCCCCCGCCCTCACCCGCCTCGACGCGGCCATCTCCCACCTGACCGCCCTCGGCTACACGGAGGAGACCGAACCGCTGACCTCCCTGGCGGCGCGCCTGCGCGACGAGGAGTGAGGGCGCCGGCCGTCAGACACGGCCGGGCGGAGCCGCTGAACGGGCCGGGCCGGCGGCCAAGTTGGGCGGGCGGAGCCGCCGTACCGGCTGGCCCGGCGGCTAAGTTGGGCGGGCGGGGCGGCTGAATCGGCTGGGCGGGGCCGCTGAACCGGCCGGTCTGAGCCCGCGAGCCGGCCGATCGGAGTCCGCGAGCCGGCCGGGCGCTGAACCAGTCGGCCGGATCCCGTGAACCGGCTGGGCGGGGCCGCTGAACCGGCCGGTCTGAGCCCGCGAGCCGGCCGATCGGAGTCCGCGAGCCGGCCGGGCGCTGAACCAGTCGGCCGGATCCCGTGAACCGGCTGGCCGGCGGCCGCGGACCGGCCGGGCGCAACCGGCGAGCCGGCCGGTCAGAGCCCGCGAGCCGGCCGGCCGCAGTCCGCGAGTCGGCTGGCCGGAGTCCGCGAGCCGGCAGGGCGAGCCGCTGAACCGGCCGGCCGGAGTCCGCGAACCAGCCGGCCGAACCGTCCGGTACACCGTCCGAACCGTCCGGTACACCGGCCGAAGCATCCCGTGCACCGGCCGAACCGACCCGTGCACCGGCCGGATGAGGGGCTCGCTCCCTCCCGATGAGATGATGACCGGTGACAACAGGCGACGGCGGTCCGAGGAAGCCGGTGGGAATCCGGCGCGGTCCCGCCACTGTGACCGGTGAGCGAGTTCCGGCAGGCCACCGCCCCGACCGGGGTGGGAAGGCGGGGCGAGCGGCGACCCGGGAGCCAGGAGACTCACGCGGTCGCCTCCTCGACCGACCCCGGGGCGGATCTCCCCGGGAGGGGAGTGGTGTGCCGTGCCGGAGAAGCCGTGGGAAGAGCCGCCGGGCGGGGCCGCGGTGGTGGATGAACCGGTGCCGTGCCGGGTCGTCGTGTGCCGGGACTGCTGCTGCGGGAGCCCCAAGGTGACCGGGGTGGACCACGCCGCTCAGACCGCGCGGCTGCGGGCGGCGGTGCCGGTGCGCGTCTCCGACTGCCTCGACGTGTGCGACCAGGCCAACGTCATGGTCGTACAGCCTTCCGCGAGGGGCCGGGCCGCCGGCGCGCGGCCGGTCTGGCTCGGTCTCGTCAACGACGCGGACGCGACCGAGGACATCGTCGCCTGGGTGCGGGCCGGCGGCCCGGGCGTGGCACCCCTGCCGGACATCCTCGACCTGTACGCCTTCACCCCGCCGCGCCGCACGGTGAACCCCTGAGGCTCACGCGACTGCCCGCGCGTCCACCAGACCCTGGAAGGAACCGACGAGATCATGCGTGTCATCGTGGCCCGGAACCTGACGGAGGTGTCGTGATGAGCGCCGCCGGGGAACCCGTCCTGCTCCGCACCACCGGCCGGGTCGCCCGCATCACCCTCAACCGGCCCAGGGCCCTCAACGCCCTCGACCACGAGATGGTCCGACGCGTCGACGCGGCGCTGACCGCGTGGGAACACGACCCGGCCGTGGAGGCCGTGGTCGTCACGGGTGCGGGGGAGCGCGGCCTGTGCGCGGGCGGCGACATCCGTGCCGTGCACGACGACGCCCGCGACGGCGACGGCGCCGCCTCGGCGGCGTTCTGGCGCGACGAGTACCGCCTCAACGCCCGCATCGCCCGCTACCCCAAGCCGTACGTGGCCGTCATGGACGGGATCGTGATGGGCGGCGGGGTCGGCATCTCCGCGCACGGCGACGTCCGGGTCGTCACCGAACGGTCGCGGATCGCCATGCCGGAAACCGGCATCGGCTTCGTCCCGGACGTCGGCGGCACCCACCTGCTCGCCCTGGCCCCCGGCGAACTGGGCACGCACCTGGCGCTGACCGGCGCGCGGATCGGCGCCGCCGACGCCCTGCTCTGCGGTCTCGCCGACCACTACCTGCCGTCCACCGCCCTGGACGCCTTCCTGGACGACCTCGCCGACCGTCCCGTACCCGACGCACTGGCCGGCCACGTGCAGCCGCCGCCGCGAGGGGAGTTGGCGGACCGGCGCGAGTGGATCGACGCCTGCTACGCCGCCGGCACGGTCGAGGAGATCGTCGGCCGGCTCCTCGCGTACGACGACCCGGCCGCCAAGGAAGCCGCCGAAACCCTGCTCACCCGCTCACCCACGTCCCTCAAGGTCACCCTCGCCGCCCTGCGCCGCGCCCGGGGTCTCGGCTCGCTGGAGCGCGTCCTCGACCAGGAGTACCGCGTCTCCTGCGCCGCACTGCGCAGCCCCGACCTGGTGGAGGGCATCCGCGCCCAGATCATCGACAAGGACCGGAACCCGCGCTGGTCGCCGCCCACCCTGGCCGAGGTGACCGACGCGGACGTCGAACGCTTCTTCGCTCCGCTCGGCGAGCACGAACTCGGCCTCGCGGAATCCGGCTAGCCGATGGGGCGGATGTGGCCGGTGGGCGGGTATTCGCCCGCCGGGCCGCGCCCTAGACTGCGACCGCTCCGAAATCTGACGATCTTCTGGAGGGTGTGCAGGATATGAACCGAGCTCTCATGACCGCGTTGGCGACAGCGGCGCTGGTCGCGTCCGGGGGCGGCACCACCGCCTCCGCCACCTCTTCCGACGCCCCGCCGCGCACCACGCACGGTCCCTGCCAGTACACCCGGACCCCGGACGAGCCCGCGGCGCGCCCCGTCCCCCTGCCGCCGGACCCGCGGCACACGCCCGCACACGGCACGGTCGGCGTGGCCGTCCCGACCAGCCAGGGCCCGCTCCCGCTGCGTCTGGACCGCGCGGAGGCGCCGTGCACGGTCCAGAGCTTCCTGCACCTGGCACGGCACCGGTTCTACGACCGTACGGTGTGCCACCGGCTGACGTCGTACCCGACGCTGAAGGTCCTGCAGTGCGGCGACCCGACCGGCACCGGCGAGGGCGGCCCCGGATACAAGTACAAGGACGAACTGCCGGTGGACCTGCCGCCGGCACCCAACGACCCGACCGGCGTCCGCCGCCTCTACGGCCGCGGCCTGCTGGCGATGGCCAACGCCGGTCCGGACACGAACGGTTCGCAGTTCTTCGTCGTCTACGGCGACTCCTCGCTCCGCCCGGACTACACGGTCTTCGGCACCGTCGGCGCCGCCGGCCTGAAGACCCTCGACAAGATCGCCGCCGGCGGCGTCGAACCGACCACCGACGACCCGGCGCCCGTCGACGGCACACCCGCCCTGCGGACCGAACTGCTCAAGGTCCGCCAGTCCCACCACAGGCACTGACGACCCACGGCGCGGCCGGGCAGGGGGGACTCCCTACCCGGCCGCGCGGCCGCGACGCCCTCCACCGGGCCGAACAGCGCTACTTCGTCGTGCCGTTCGCGGGACCTCGCCGGCCTGCTGGCCCAGGTGTAGAAGCGGAACCGCTTCTGGAGGCGCTCGGTGACGGCCGGCGGCAGGACGGCGAAGATCTGGTTGGCCTGCACCGGGCGGCGGATCTCCAGGCCCGGCAGTTCGCGTACCGCCTCGTACAGCCGCTGGGTCGTCGCGTTGGAGCGGGCCGCCGAGCGGAGCCAGAGGTCGCCGCCGAGCAGCGCCTCGAACCGCACCGACAGGAAACGCATCTTGGAGCCCAGCTGCATGCTCGTCTTGCGCAGGTGGGCCATGCAGCGCACCGCGTCCTCGTTGAGCACGATCACCGCCTGGCCGAAGAGCAGCCCGTTCTTGGTGCCGCCGAGGGAGAGGACGTCCACGCCGGCGGCGGTGGTCATCTCCCGCAGGGGCACGCCGAGGGCGGCGGCGTTGGCGAGCCGGGCGCCGTGCCGAGTTCGGTGGACTGGGCGATCGAGACGACCCTGGGCCGGGCCCGCTGCTCGTCGTCGAAACCCCATGCCTGACGGTCGGTCAGTTCGGCGGTGAGCTTGCCGTCCCATGCCGGCACCGTGAGGAGCTTGATCCCGGCGACCTTCTCGGGCGCCCCGCCCTCGTCGACGTGGGCCGACTCGGCGCGGACCACGGTGCGCGATCGCCTGTGGACATGCCGGCCGTGGGACTGTCGGCGGCCGTACCTGACGGAGTCACCTTCTCGCCGACTCCGAACGGGGGGCCGTGCCTGTCAGTCAGGTCACACGTGTGAGCCGGTGGCCTCATACACAGCGTGCGGGGCGGCACCTTCGGGTGGATTCGCGTCATGACCGCTTCACCAGGTGGCGCTGAGCTGGGCCGGCCCGCGTGTGAGCGCGTTGAGGGGCCAGGGTGTTGTGCTCCCCGGGCCGTGGGTGACGGGTTCGGTGAGGGTGAGGTCGGGGCAGGCCCGGGTGAGGGCGGCCAAGGCGTGGCGGGTCAGGCGCAGGGCGTAGCGGGCGCCGGGGCAGTAGTGGATGCCGGCGCCGAAGACGGGGGTGGGGGCTGTGGGTGGGGCGTCCTGGCAGGCGGAGCCGAGGAGCAGCATGAGTTTGGCGTGGGCGGGGACGGGGGTGTCGGCGAGGTGGAGTGGGCGGGTGGTGGCCCGTAGCCAGCCGATGAGGGGAGTGGCGTGGCGCAGGGTGTCGGCGATGGCCCGGTCGATGAGCTCGGTGCGGTGGAGTGCGCGGAGGCCGGATGGTTGAGGGCGCTCGGGGTGCTCACGCGGGCCGAGGTGGCGGTGGAGGGTGTTGGTGATGAGTTTGGGCATCACCTCGGCGGTGGTGATGAGCATCTCCATCAGAACGGAGGCTGCTTCGTCGGGAGTCAAGGCGGCCCCGTTCGTGGGCCGGTGGGCGAGCAGGGTGGGCAGGAGGCTGCCGGGGGCGAGGCGGGGCGTGTCGTGCACGAGGGTCTGGCAGAAGGCCCACAGATCGGAGAAGGCATGGGCGGCTTCCGCCTGCCGGGCGGGGGTGAGTCGGTCGGCGACGAGCACGGTCATCGCCGCGGCTTGGGCCGCGATGGCGGGGTGGTGTGTATCCGGTACGCCGGTGAGGTGGCCGAGGGTGGCCAGGCACAGGGGCCGGGCGTAGTCGGCGACGAGGTCCCCACCGCGGGAGGGGCGTCCGGCCAGGGCGGTGGCGTGGGCCGTCGCCCTGGCCTGCAGGAGGCTGTCGACGCCGTTCACGCGCCGTCCGGTGGTGGGGAAGGCGGCGTTGACGGTCTGGCGCAGGCGGGTGTGTTCGGGCGGGTCGAGCGAACTGGCGGCCGGGGCCATGGCCGTGGCCGCCAGGACGGCCTGTGCCTGCGGAGCCAGCGGGCACAGGGGTTCGAAGGTCCGCTGGTTGGTGAAGTCTCTCGGGGTGTCGCGGAAGGCCCGGACGACGTCCTGGTGGCGCGAGACGACCCACACGTCGAGCAGGGGGTCGTGGAAGACGGGATGACACGCGCGCAGATGCGCGTACAAGGGGGTGGGGTCGCCCGCACCGTGGTGCAGGATGCCGCCCCGGTTCGCGGCGGGGCAGCCGGGCGTCCCGGCGGCGCAGACCTCACCGGCCTGTCCGATGCGGTCGTCCATGGCGGAGCCGCGGGCCGGCTCGCCGGCCGAGAGATCGAGCGGTGTCGTGGCCATCGGGGCGGTTTCCTCCATGCGGGCCGTGGGGGCGGGTACGTGGCGGCCGGGCAGGGCTGGCCTCCGTGCGGGCCGTGGGGGCGGGTACGTGGCGGCCGGGCCGGGCAGGGCTGGCCTCCGTGCGGGCCGTGGGGGCGGGTACGTGGCGGTCGGCCGGCCGGGCGGGGCTGCTGCGGGCCGCGCGGCCGGACAGGGCCGCTGCGGGCCGGCCGACCGGGCAGGGCTACGGGGCTACGGGGCACGGGGCGTTCCCCGCCCGGGGCCGGTGCCTGGGAACGGTCAGAGTGCGGGCCGGGGCCGGGCCACGAGGAGCACGCCGTCATCGTTGAACCGGTCGGTCCCCGTGGCGAAGTGCTCGCGCATGAGAGGCAGCAGGGCCTCGCGCAGGCGTGCCGGGGCGGGGTCGCCGGTGCTCCAGAATTCGGCCAGGGCCTGCGCGGCCGCCTCGGCCTTGGCCTCCGGTCCGTTCTCGGGGAAGACGACGTCGACCGGTGCGCGGGTGAAGGAGATGTCGGTGAACCCGCCCGCGGCGAGTTCCCGGGCGGCGAGGGTGAGCAGGTAGCCCTGGTGGTCGCGGCCTTGGCCCGTCAGAGGCGCGCAGGTGCGGTTCCACAGGTCGATGAGCTCGTTGTCCGGGGCGCCCTGCACCAGGACGATCCGGGCTTCGGGATGCGCGGTGTCCACGACGCGGACCATTTCCCGCACCGCTCGGCGTGGGGCGTCGGTGTAGTGCAGCACCCAGGTGGCCACCGCCGCGTCCACCGCGTTGTCGGGGACGGGCAGGTCCTCGGCGCGCCCGGGCACGACGGTGACGCCGTCGCGGGTGAGAGGCCGCATGCTCCGCTCGCGGTCCAGGTGCGGTTCGACGGTCGTGCACGCGCCCAGCCGCGCGGTGATCTCCTTGACGACCGCGCCGGTGCCGCCGCCGATGTCGAGCACTCTCGTGTTGCCCGCCAGCGCGTCGGCGACGACGGAGATGTCGTGGCGTTCGAAGCGGGCCTCCATACCCAGCCAGCCGTCCTGGCCCAGCGCGTGCGGTCCCCGGTAGGAGGTGGGCAGCGGATAGGGACCGGCCAGGGCGTGCGACGGGACGTCGGGGCCGCCGGGTTTGACGGCGTGGACGAAGAGGTGCTCTTCCTCGCCCGCGGCGGCGAAGTCGGGCCGGAAGACGCTGGTCCGGGCGTGCGCGATGTGCAGGCCGGCCTCGCGCACCAGGTCCAGGAACGCCGGGGCGGGGAAGCTGGAGGCCCGGCACACCTGGCCCATCCAGGTCAGTTCGAAGTCCTCGGCGTCCGCGGGGATCGTCGCCAGGGCCAGCAGCCCGCCGGGCTTGAGCCAGGTGCCGACCCGGCGCACGGTGGCGGCGATGTCGGCCCGGGACATCTGCAGCAGCGGGAAGTACGCGGTCACCGCGTCCCAGCCGTCCGGCTCGTCCGGCAGCTCACGGAGGTCGACCTGCTCGAAGCGTGCGGCCGGGACCCGGCTACGGGCAAGGTCCACCATGGTGGCCGACACATCGCAGCCGAGCACCTCGTGCCCGGCCTCGGCCAGCCGTTGCGCGGTCGGGCGCCCCGTTCCGCTGCCGAGGTCCAGCACTTTCGCCCGCTCCGGCAAGCGGGAGATCAACCAGTCCAGTGAGGCGAGGAGTTCGGGGATCCGCCCGTGCGTCTCCTCATAAGTGCCGCCCAGCACGTCGAACGTAGAAGCCGCGGCGCCGCCGGCCCCCGCGGGTCCTGCAACCATCGTCACGTAGTTCTCCCATCAGACACCGGCGGTGCCGCCGGGTGCGGCGACATCGCACGGAACTGCACATCGTGAATATCCGGACAGCCCGGCCCGGCCGGAGCTCGCCGCTGCGAGCACGCGGGGGCGGCTGTGTGCTGTCAGGCGTTCAGGCGGTAGAGGTGGAAGTCCATGTTGGCGCCGTACGGCAGTTGCGGCGGCGGCGTGAGGGTCGCCAGATGCTCGGCACCGGCGAAGGAACGCGCCAGGGAGTCATGGGCGATCTGGTCGTTGGTCTTGATCGCGACATGACAGGAGAGTCCGTCGCGGGAGCGCCGGATGTCCTGGAGGATCTCCGGTACGGGCGGTGACGTACGGGTCAGGTCCAGACCGGACGCGGTGAAGGCCGGGCCCCAGGGCGGCTCGACGACGTAGGTGTCGTGCGTGGACGCGGCCGGCAGCTTCCCCAACAGGTCGCGGTAGTCGACCGGGTGGAGGGTCATGGCGGAGCCGATGCGCTCCAGGTTGTTGCGGGTCGTGGCGTAGACGGCCGGATCCAGTTCCGTCGCCTGCACGGGCAGGGCCAGGCGCCGGCCCAGGTGGTAGCCGAAATTGCCGGAGCCGCAGAACAGGTCCACGATCAACGGCGCGTCCGCGTCAGGGCCTTCGAGCGCGGTGGCGGCCAGCTGGTCGGCCAGAGCGTCGGCGACGGGAGCGACGTAGGCGTCGACCGAGCATTCGATGGTCGTACGGCCCAGCAGGGTGATGCCCTTGGCGGCCATGTCGGGGGCCGCGATCCCGTAGAGGGACAGGCCGTCGGGCTCGCCGTAGATGAGGCGGCCGGCCTCGCACAGCTGGTCACCGGTGAGGACGGTGGTGCGCAACGGGCCGAGCAGTCGGTCACGGAAGGCGAAGTAGGCCGCCGGATCCGGGGCGTGAGAGGGCACGGGAATCGGTCCTCCGAAAGGGAGAGCGGGGGGTGATTGAGTGTGCACACAGCGTAAGCGGGCAAACGGGCGCCACCGGCATGTTCGAATGTGTCCCATCCCTGTGCACCCCGTGTAATCGCCCACCATGGCAGGGCACTTGACCGCTACGACTGATGACGATCTTCACTCGGATGGCCCGACGATGTTCGATGCCGAGCATCCGGGACGCCTGCGTCACAACGCCAAACGCGCGCACCCGGGCGCACCGACGTCGGACAGGTTGCCCGCACCCCGCGCTACAGGGGCGTCGGTGAGACGTGAGAGGGTCTGGGGCGTGAGTGAGACACCCCCGAACACCCTGCGATACCGCTTCGACGGGCCAGAAGACGCTCCGGTCCTCATCCTCGGCCCCTCACTCGGGACGACGTGGCACAGGTTGTAGGAACCGTCCAGGGGCATCCACGCCAGTCCAGCGCGGGCATAAAATAGCAGGTCAGGGCCTTCAGGACCGGGGGGGCACTCAGTTGGTGATGGCTTCGTGATAGGCGGGTGAGACGGCGAGGCCCCGCTGGCCTCCGCTGACACCACGATGCGGTCGGTGCCTCATGCGGTCCGCGTACTGTCACGCTTCCAGGGTGCGCCTACTTTGCGGTTGCACTCGCCGGGAGGCACGGTTCTGGACTGCAGTGGGCGCGTCACCAGGCGAAACTGAACGCCAGCCCTTCCCCGCCCCGCTCTCTCAGGCAGATGCCGAAAGCGCGCGAAGTCAGTGGCTCCGCGGGTGGGCGCGGCAGATCGGTTGAGGTGCGGCCGCCGTCCGGTGGAGGGCGGCAGCCGGGCGCGGGCGGTGGCCGGGGATGCGCTCGCAGCGGTGAACGACTCAGACACATCCCGTGGCACCCGCGCGGGACGGTGACTGGCTTGTCCTGCTCGCCGTCGAGCGGCCGTGCATGGTGCCGCTGGTACCGAACCGATGCCCACCACTATCACCGATTCTTAGCCGGGGCGCGGCGGAGAGGGTGGCTTGCTCCACCGGCGGCGTCATCGTTCCGAAGACCGGCGGCTCGACGAACACCCCAAGCACCGGCGCGGTCCGGCCAAAACCCCGTTTCGGTCAGACGCCCAGGGCTTCGCACTGGGAGGCATCAGCCCACGCTCGCGGGCGGGCGAGCATCCAGCCCCGGTCGGCGTACAGACGTCGGAGTTTGCGGCGGGGCGTCCACGGCTCAATGGGACGTGTCCAGCAGCGGCATGAGCTCGGTGAGGTTGTGGCGGTTCCGGCCTGTGACTGTTACGGCGAGCCGGATGCAGGGGCGGTGACGATCAGCTCCTGCGCCGCGAGAGGTCCCCGCTCGAACGCTTGTCGCCGCCAGCCGGTCAGGCCGTCTGGCTCAGCGGGGATCTGTCCGGCCAGGGGTGTGATTGCGCCCAGCGCAGCGCCCTACCACCGCTCGGCCCGCCACGCCTCAATGTGTTGTCCCACTCTTTGTCGACGGCCGTAACCCAAGATCGGCGCGGCGAGTTGTCCGGGGCGTGACCCAGGCGAATGATCACGCTCACTCGATGTCCGATGCTTCCGCAGCACACGCCGTGCCCCCGACCAGTCCTGCCCCGCTCGGGCACACCGAGGCCCGTGACGGCGACGTCGCGGTGGTGGGTGTGGGAATCCGGCTGCCCGGAGCAATCCGATCGCTGGAGGGGTTGTGGGCGGCGCTGGCCGAGAGACGGGATCTGATCGGCGAGGTGCCAGGCGACCGGTTCGACGTGACGCGCTTCGTGTCGGCCGACGGACGTCCTCGTCCCGGCCGCATGTACACGTCTGCGGGCGGCTTCCTGGACGACGTGGCCACATTCGACGCGGAGTTCTTCGGTATCTCGCCGAAGGAGGCATCCGTGATGGACCCGCAGCACCGGCTGCTTCTGGAGTGCGCCGTCGAGGCGTTCGGCGATGCGGGTATCGACCCGTCGGCGCTGGCCGGCAGTGACACGGCGGTGATCATCGGGGTGTCCTCGCACGGGTACGGCGATCTGCAGCAGCGGCGGCCACGCACCACTAACGCCTATTCCATGAGCGGTATGGCGTCCTGCAACACCGCGAACCGGGTGTCGTACTTCTTCGACCTTCATGGTGCTTCATTCGCGGTCGACACGGCATGCTCGTCGACGCTGACCGCCGTGCACCAGGCATGCCAGGAGGTACGTTCCGGGCGCAGCGCGCTCGCGCTCACTGGCGGTGTCAACGTGCTGCTCAACCCCTGGGAGAGCGTGGGATTCGCTCAGGCATCGATGCTCTCGCCCACCGGGCGGTGCCACGTGTTCTCCGAGCACGCGGACGGTTTTGTGCGGTCTGAGGGTGCCGGTGTGCTCGTACTCAAGCCGTTGGCGGCTGCGTTGGCGGACGGTGACCGGATCCATGGGGTGATCCGCGGCAGCGGCGTCAATGCGGACGGCCGTACGGTGGGGCTGGCCCTACCGAGCGCGCGCAGCCAGGCCGCACTGCTGGAGAGGGTGTACGCCGAGGCGGGCATCAGTGCGGCCGAGGTCGCATATGTCGAGGCGCACGGCACCGGTACCCAGGCCGGTGATCCGGTGGAGTGCACGGCGCTGGGTGAGGTGCTCGGGCGACGCCGCACGGCGGGGGCGCCGCTGCCGATCGGATCCGTGAAGTCGAACCTGGGGCACCTTGAAGCGGCGGCCGGAGTCCCCGGCCTGCTCAAGGCGCTGCTGGTGCTGAGGGAGCGGCGGATTCCCGCGACGCTGCACACGGCTCCCCTGAGTTCACGGATCGACTTTGCGGGGCTCGGTCTGGATCCGGTGGCTGAACCTCGTGACCTGCCAGGGCAGCACTTCGTGGTCGGGGTGAACTCTTTCGGGTTCGGCGGGGCCAACGCCCACGTGGTGCTCACCTCCGCCCCGGAGACACGCGACCGGTCCGGCTCGGACAGCGCTGGCGGCCTTCCGCGCGGCCGGTCGCATTCCGGCCGCCGAGGCCCGCTCCCGCTGGTGGTGTCGGCCCGTACACCCCAGGCGCTGGAGGCCGCCGCCGTTCATTGGGCCGAGCACCTGGAGGGGCTGGTCACGGAGGCTTTCTACGACACGGCCTACACGTCGTGCCGACGTCAGGCCCGGTACGAGCATCGCGTCGCGCTGCTGGGCGACGATCCGTCGGCGGCGGCTCGGTCGTTGCGGCGGGTGGCACGAGGTGAGCCCGCGCCGGGCGCAGCTCGTGGGGTTGGTGTGGAGGGCGGCCGTACCGGATTCGTCTTCAGTGGTAACGGCTCCCAGTGGGCCGGCATGGGAGCAGAACTCCTCGATGCCGACGCCTCCTTCACAGCTGAGGTGGAGGCGATCGATGAGGCGTTGCGACCCCTGCTCGGCTGGTCGGTCAAGGAGGAGATGACCACACCGCGGGGGGAAGAGGTGTGGCAGCGGACCGAGATCGCCCAGCCGATGTTGTTCGCCCTGCAGGCCGGGCTGGTCGCGGCGCTCACGGCACGCGGGTTCGCCCCTAGCGCGGTGTGCGGGCACAGCGTGGGCGAGGTCGCAGCCGCCTACTGCGCGGGAGCCCTGGACCGTGCGGCCGCCTGCCGGGTGATCGCCGCACGCAGCCGGGCCCAGGGCGCGACCGCCGGATGCGGGAGGATGGCCGCCGTCGGGCTCAGCTCCTCGGACGCCGAGAAGCTGATCTTCGAGATCGGCCAGGCGAAGCGATTGGTCGTCGCCGGGATCAACAGCGTCCGTGACGTGACCGTCGCCGGGGACGCCGATGCGCTCGCGAAACTCGGCGAAGAACTCGGCGAGCGCAATGTGTTCTTCCGCGATCTCGGGCTGGACTACGCCTTCCACAGCCCGGCCATGGACGAGCTGCGCGGGCCCCTCGCGGCCACGCTGTCCGGGCTGCCGACGCGGCCCGCCCGCATCCCCCTGGTCTCCGCGGTCACCGGGCGGCTCAACGGTGACGCGGCGCTGGACGCCGAGTACTGGTGGCGCAACGTCCGTGAACCGGTGCGGTTCGCGGAAGCGGTGGACGTCCTCGTCAACGAGACCGGCTGCGATGTCCTGGTGGAGATCGGCCCACACCCGGTGCTCGGCGCGTATCTGCGGCGTGCCACGACGGATGCCGGACGACCCGTCGCCGTCATCGGCACGCTCACGCGCACCGCCTCCGGCCCCGGCGCGCTCGATGCCGCCGTCGCGCAGCTGCTGGCGTACGGAGCCGAGACCGACTGGAGCGTCCCCTTCCCGAAACCGGGACGGGTGGTCGACCTGCCCGCCTACCCATGGCAGCGCGAACGCCACTGGAACGGCGCTCCCGGATGGTGGCTGGAGACCCCGGCCGAGGACGAAGGCGAGCCGACAAGGCCGCCCCACGCGCTGCTCGGCGCACGTCTGCCCGGCGCGCGGCCCGCCTGGCAGCAGGAGCTCTCCTCCGGCGCGCGGGGCTGGCTGTCCGACCACCTGGTCGGCGAGACGGTCGTGGTACCGGCGGCCGGCTACGTGGACATGGCCCTGGCGCTCGGCCAAGCCGTACACGACGCACCCGTCGAGGCGCACGACATCTCGATCAGCCGTGCGCTGAGCCTGCCGGGCGACGACGAGGACCGAACCGTGTCCGTCCACACCGCACTGGAGCGAGACGGCGCCTTCACCGTCTCCAGTCGCGACGGCCGTGGGGGCACGTGGATCGAGCACGCCCGCGGCAGAGTGCGTGAGCTGCTGCGCGCGTGCCCGCCCGGCGCCGACCTGCAGGCGCTGCGCGCCCGTCTGCCCCGCGAGATGAGCGCGGCCGACCACTATGCGCTCTGTGCCCGCGCCGGACTGCCCTACGGTCCCGCGTTCCGTACCCTGACCGGCCTGCGCACCGACGCCGGCGACGGCCGTGAGGTGCTCGCCTCCTACGCCGCCACCGTCGACCTCGCCGACGCTCCCCTCGCGCACCCGACTCTTCTCGACGGCGCGCTCCAGGCGGGCCTGCCGCTGCTCGCCGCGGTCACCGACCAGCCGGGTGATCTTGAGGGCACACCGGCCGCCTACCTGCCCGTCGGCATCGACACCGTGCGTTCCTGGCAGCCGCTTCCCCGAACCGGTCTGATCCATGTGCGCCTGCGTGCCCGCACCGCACGCGAGGCCGCCTGGGACATGACCGTCATGGCCGATGACGGGACCGTGGCCCTGGAAGCGCTCGGGTGCCGACTGCGCCGCTTCGACGCGGCACGCGCCCGCGCGCCCCAGCAGCTCTCAGAGGTCCTGCGCGCCGCCCCCCTGCCCACGCCCGCCGCCGCCTCGCCCTGGCCCTCGCCCGCAGTCACTCTCGCTGCCTGCGCAGCGGAACTGTCGCAGGCCGTCCAAAGGTGGCGGGCACACCCGTACGACAGCGCTCGCGCCCGGGGCCTGCACCTGAACGCACACCTGACGGCAGCAGCCGTAGCCGAACTCCTGCCAGAGGCGAATGAGTTCACCCTGGACGACCTGCTTGCGGCCGGTGTGCGGCCCCGGCACCGCAAGCTGCTGACCGCCCTGTTCGAGAACGCCGTGGATCAGGGCGTCTTCACTGCCCACGAGGACGGCCGGTGGCGCCTGGCCGAGGAACCTCAGCCGCACCGGCTCTTCAGAGATGTCCTCCTGGCCTTCCCGGGCGAGGCCACCGCCGCGCAGACCTATGGCGTCTGCGGGCTGCATATGGCGGACGTGCTGCGCGGGCGGACCGATCCTCTCGCGCTGCTGTTCGCCGAACCGGACTCCCTCGCCGCGCGCTTCTACGACAGCACGCCCGTGATGCACCACCAGTACCGCACCGCCCGTCTCCTGCTCCAGGCAGCTGTCGCCGCCTGGCCCGAGCGTCGGCCACTACGCGTGTTGGAGGTCGGCGCCGGAACCGGCGGACTGACAGCGGCGCTCCTGCCGCATCTGCCACCAGAGCGCACCCACTACACCTACACCGATGTGTCCTCGGCCTTCTTCCCTGCGGCCAAGGAGCGTTTCACCGACCATGACTTCGTCCACTACCGCTGTCTCGACCTCGACGCCGACCCGGCCGCCCAAGGCTTCACCCCCGCGTCGTACGACCTCGTCATCGCCGCCAACGTGCTGCACGCCACGCGGGATCTGCGACGCACCCTGCGCCGGATCGGCGACCTGCTGGCCGACGGCGGACAGCTGCTTGCCTTGGAGAGCCACGACCCGGCCGCGCTCACACCGGTGTTCGGCCTGCTGGACTCCTTCTGGAGCGCCGAGGACACCGCCCTGCGTCCGAACGGACCGCTGCTGGCACGCGAGCAATGGCCCGGACTGCTGGAAGAGTGCGGATTCGCGGGCACGGTGCAACCCGGCGATGCCACACAGCCCGCATATGACCACCACTCCGTCATCCTCACCGCCAGGGCCACTCGCCCCTCGCCGACGACCGCAGTGCCTGATCCGCGTTTCGCACACCCTCCCGTGGTGGCCGATCTGACCGGTGGGCCGCTCACGCTGGCGGCTGCCACGGCCCTGGGTGTCGATGCACAGCCCGCCAGTGAGACCGCGCAGCGATGGTCGGAACTCCTCGCGGAGACCGACGACGTGATCCTGCTGGCCGAGCAGAGCGGAGTCGGCGCGGCTTCCGCCACCGAGACTGCCGTTCGCCACCTGGCCGTGCTGCGAGCCCTGGCCACAGCCACCCGGCGACTGCCGGAGGACCGCGCGATCACCGTGTGGCTCGTGGTGTGCGGAGCCCAGGACATCCCGCCGTCCGCCGCCGTGGCCGCGTGGGGAGCGGCCCGCAGTCTGGCAAACGAGCAGCCACGGCTGACCGTCCGGCGCATCGCTCTGGCCGCCGGAGCCGAGGACAGGCTCACCGAGGAGCTGACGGCCCGTCCGGCCGACGACGAGGTGCTGTTGACCCACCAGGGCCGGTTCGTGACGCGGCTTCGCCCCCACGCCTCGCACCCGGTGCCCGATCCGGCGACAGGGATCTCAGGAGCTGGCGCCTCATACACCCTGACCCTGGACGATCCTGGTCTGCGCTACCGGCTCGGCTGGCGTCCGGCCCAGATGCCCCGGCCGGCACAGGGTGAGATCGTGGTCGAGGTCGCGGCCGCCGCTCTCAACTACCGCGACATCATGACCGCGACCAGCCTTGTGCCACCGCCCGTGGCCCCGCGCGGACTCGATGCGGAACCGATCGGTCTGGAATGCGCGGGCACGGTCGTCGCCGTCGGTGCCGGCGTCGAACACATCAGCGTCGGTGCCAGGGTCGCCTGCCTGGCCATCGGCTGCTACGGCTCACACGCCCGGACCCGCGCAGACCGGGCGATCCCGCTCCCGGACGGCATGGACTTCACCGAAGCCGCCACGATCCCGACCGTCTTCCTGACCGTCCAGCACGCCCTGGGCCACCTGGCCCGCCTGCAACCCGGCGAAACAGTGCTTGTGCACGGCGCGGCCGGCGGCGTGGGCCTCGCCGCCCTGCAGTACGCCCAGCACATCGGCGCCCAGGTCATCGCCACCGCCGGCAGCCCCGCCAAGCGCGACTTGCTGCGGCTCCTCGGCATTGAGCACGTCCTCGACTCGCGCACCCTGCGCTTCGCCGACGAGGTCGACACGATCACCCGGGGCCGGGGCGTGGATGTCGTCCTCAACTCCCTGGCCGGCGAGGCGATGGCGCGCAGCGTACGCGTCCTGGCACCTCACGGCCGGTTCGTGGAGCTCGGCAAGCGCGACTTCCTCGCCGACAACTCTCTCGCCCTGGCACCCTTCCGCGACAACCTCTCCTTCTACGGGGTGGACGTTGCCGCCCTGCTCACCGACACTTCCCCGCTGGCCGACGCTCATCTTGCGTCGATCACTCGGGCCGTCCACTCGGGCGCCTACCGTCCGTTGCCCCATCGCATCTACCCGGCCGCCCGGATCCGCGAGGCGTTCGTCGCCATGCAGCACTCGCGGCACATCGGGAAGATCGTCGTCCACTTCGACGCCGACGAATCCGTGCCCGTCCGCCCCGCCGCAGTTCCCCTCGTCCTGGATCCCGACGCCAGCTACCTGATCACCGGGGGGCTGGGCGGCTTCGGCGCCGCCACCGCCCGCCACCTGGCCGCCCGAGGGGCCCGTCATCTGACCTTGATCGGCCGTCGTGGCGCGCACACACCCGGCGCTGCCGAACTGACCTCCGACCTCGCCGCGCTCGGCGTGCGAGTCAGTGCGTATGGCGCCGACGCGGCCGACCCGGACGCTGTGCGCCGCATCATCCACGACCTCGACGCCGAAGGGCGGCGCCTGGCTGGAGTCGTCCACGCCGCGATGGTGCTCGACGACGCCCCGCTCCAAGAACTGGACGACGACCGGGTACGCGCCGTTCTGGCTCCCAAGATGACGGCCGGGCACGTGCTGGACGAACTGACTCGTGACCGCTCGCTCGACTTCTTCGTCGTCTACAGCTCGGCCGCCGCCGTGGTCGGCAATCTCGCGCAGTCGTCGTACGCAGCCGCCAACCTCGCCCTCGAAGCCCTCGTACGCGACCGACGCCGGGCCGGACTGCCCGCCCTCGCCGTGCAGTGGGGCGTGATCGCCGACAACGGCTACGTGCATCGCACCGAACGCAACGGCGAGATGACGGCACTGGGCATCGAAGGACTCGCCACCGCCGACGCACTCGCCGTCTTCGAGCAGCTCCTCACAGACCCCGATGCCACCACGGTCACCGTGGGGCATCTCAACTGGGGAAAGCTGCAGCGCTTCCTGCACATCCTCACCGCACCACGTACGGCCGAACTGCTGCCCCCGGCCGAGCACACCGACGGAGCGGAGCGCCTGCGCCACGTGCTGGAGCAGGCCACGCCCGACGACGCGGCCGTACTCGTCCAGGACGTCCTGGCCGATCTCCTCGCCCACGTCCTGCAGACCACGCCCGACCGCGTCGACCGGACCCGCCGCCTGGACCAGCTGGGCGTGGACTCCCTACTGGCAGCCGAACTCGCCACCCTGCTGCAGCAACGGCTCGGCTGCGAACTACCCACCATGGAACTCGCCGGACTGCCGAACCTCGCCGCGCTCGCCCAGCGCGTACTCGGCCTCCTCGACGCCACCCGCTGAACACGCCGATGAGGACCGCCCCCATGCCCACACTTGTCCGCCTCGCCCACCGCCCACGGGCAGCCGTACGGTTGTACTGCCTGCCGCCCGGCGGTTCGGGCCCGGATTTCTACCAGCCCTGGGCCGACCTGCTGCCGGCCACCGTCGAGCCGTACTCCTTCGCGCTGCCCGGCCGAGGCAACCGCCGCGACGAGCCGTCACCGACCGACCCGAGTGCACTCACCGCCGCACTCGCCACCCTCACCGACGATGCCACCGACTCACGGCCCTTCGCCCTGTTCGGGCACAGCTTCGGCGCCCTGCTCGCCCACGAGACCGCACGACGCCTGCGCCGCACTGCTCGACGCGAGCCCGCGCTGGTCGCTCTGTCCTCCCTTCCCGCACCCCACCATCGAGATCTCGAACGGCTCCTGGCCACTTTGGTGACGTCGGGTCTCGACAGGTTCACCGACTTGGTGGGGCCGCTCCCCACCGAACTCCTCGAAGATCCGATGACCGTGACCCGCCTGTGCACGCCCCATCTCGCCGACCTGGTCCTCGCACTGCACCACCGCCACCACGACGAACCGCCCCTGCAGGCATGCCTGGCCCTGTATGGAGGTGAGGCGGACCCCTTGGTTCCGCCCGGTAGCCTGGAGGGCTGGAACGACCTGTTCACCACCCCCACGACGCCCCACCTCTTCGCCGGGCGCCACACCTACCCGCTGCACCAGGCCCCCGCCCTGGTGCAGCAGCTCGCCAAGGACCTGCAGAGGGCCATCCGGTGATCCGTGACCACGAGCGCTGGACGGCCGCTGCCGTCGTCTGCCTCGGCGTGTTCCTGCTCGGCATGGACCTGACCGTCCTCAACGTCGCTGTACCCGACCTGGACCGCGACCTGAAACCCTCCATGGCCCAAGTCCAGTGGATCGTCGACGCCTACGCCCTGGTCCTCGGCGGCATCGTCCTGACCGCCGGAGCCCTCACCGACCGCATCGGCCGACGCCGAGCCTTCGCGATCGGCATGACGATCTGCGGAACCACCTCCGCACTCGGAGCCCTCACCGAGGAACCGGACTGGATCATCGCCGCGCGCTGCGGCATGGGCGCCGGGGCAGCCCTGCTCATGCCCGCCACCCTGTCGATCATCACCAACCTCTTCACCACCCCCGCTCCACGCCGCCGGGCGATCGCCCTTTGGGCCGCCTCCCTCGGCGTGGGCGGCATGACAGGGCCCGTCCTCGGCGGCGCTCTCGTCGAGGGCTTCTCCTGGCGCGCCGGATTCTGGGTGAACGTCCCGATCGTGGCCGTGGCCCTGCTCCTCACCCCGCTCGTCGTACCGAAGAGCGGACCCCGTGCCGGAGGCCGCAGCGAGGAGCGGGTCGACCTCCTGGGCGCGATGATGTCGGCGTGCGGATTGCTCACGCTGGTCTGGGCGGTGATCGAAAGCCCCTCAAGGGGATGGACGAGCACACCGGTGCTGACCGGGTTTGCCCTGGCCGCCGCTCTGCTGTCCGGGTTCGTCGCGCACCAGAAGCGCCGCGACGACCACGCGATGCTGCCGCTGCCCCTGCTGCGGCTGCGCGGCGTGGTGCGCGGCGCCACCTCTCTTACGCTGCTGTCCTTCGCGATGTACGGAGCACTCTTCGTCATCACCCTCTACCTCCAAGGAGTCCTCGGCTATACCCCCTGGCAGGCCGGCGTACGTACTCTGCCCTTGGCCGCAGCCCTCGCCGCGGGCTCGCTCGCAGCACCAAGACTGCTGGCCCGGCACGGCGAACGAACGCCGATCGCGGCCGGACTCCTCCTCGTCACCGCCGCGTTTGCCGTCCTGACCCAAACCCGGGCCGACTCCGGCTACGGACATCTGCTCGTCTTCGAAGTCATCGCTGGGCTGGGCGCCGGCCTGGTTGCGGCCGCCGGTACGGAGACCGTCATGGGCGCGGTCCCGCCCTCCCACGCCGGACTGGGATCGGCGGTCAACGACGCCACCCGCCAGGTCGGAGCCTCCCTCGGCGTCGCCGTCCAGGGATCCATCCTCAGCACCGTCATCACCGACCGCTTGGGCCCCATGGCCTCGTCGGCCACCCCGACCGCCGTACTGCCCCCCTTACCCGGCGCACGGCAGGCGTTCGTCGACGGCCTCACAGCGAGCGCCCTGACCGCAGGGATCGTCAGCCTGGCAGCCACCCTCGCGGTCATTCCATGGCGCAGCACGATTCCGGACGCCGCGACGTCCCATGAGGGACTTTGAGCCGACTCAGGTTCAAGGACGGATGGACACGCACCGGACTCTCCCGTGGCCGCTGTGCCCTCCCTGGTGGAGGCAGGGCAGTGATCGGCACCGAGGTGTTCTCGGCCACAGCGTCCGGGATACCGAGAATGGCGGGAGTCGGCCATCGGGCTGGGCGCGATTCGGCGGGCCGGAGTGGAGGGGGCAGGCTCCTTCGGGGCGGCCCTGCCCCCATAGCCTGCTGGCCCAGGGCGTGGAAGTGTTCGACGTGAACCGGCCCGACCGCCGCCGACGCGGCAAGTCGGAACCGCCCGATGCCTAGAACGCGGCCCGGGAGGCCGAGTCAAGCGATGGACCGGTGCGGAGTGCGCGGTTGTACAAACTCGCCTAGGGTTCGGCAGTCAAAGGCCCGGACCCAGGCGATCAACCGGCTCAAGGCCGTTCTCGTCAGTGCCCGAGCCTGCAGGAAGAACTGGCCAGGCTGAATACGGCGAACTCTTCCGTACCTCCGCAGGCTCTCCGACGACGGCAAGAACGGCGGAGGCGGTGAACGAGCGGTGCTGCAGACCACCCGCATCACCCTGTGCCTGCTGGCCCAACGAATCAGGCAACGCCTGGGCAGTGAGGCGTCCTTTGCCGCGCTGTGCGGGGGTGGTCCCTGCCGACCAGGTTGTGCGCCAGTTCGGACGAAGCCATCCGGCAGTGATCGGGACATGCCGTTGTGCCGGGTCCAATGGGACGGTTGCGCGATGCCGTCCCGGAGGGGGGTCTGATTCATGAGATCTATGACCGAAGTGTCCAGTCACGGACGTGTCGACCGTCGTTGCGGGATGGTGCCTGCTGGTACCGAGCCACAGGGCGTGTCCCTATAGGGGCCTTGCCGACTTCCAGGCGCCATCACGGTTCAGACCGCCCGAGCGGGCCGGTGCCATCCACCAAGCATGTCACCACGCAGGAGGCGAACCATCATGACGAGCCGACAGCGCAGCACCTCCTCGAGCACAGATCCTCCCGTTCGGCGCGAGGTCGTCCTGGGCGTGGACACGCACCGCGAGGTGCATGTCGCCGCCGTGATCTCCCCGCTCGGGAAGATCCTGGGCACCGAGTCTTTCCCGGCGACGGCGGCTGGCTACCGGCAGATGCTTGTATGGGCCCCTAAGCGGGGGACGGTGAGCCGGGCCGGAGTGGAGAGCACCGGCACCTTCGGCGCGGGCCTGTCCCGCTACCTGCTGGCCCAGCAGATCCAGGTGTATGAGGTGAATCAGCCCGACCGCTGGGCCCGTCGGCTGCTGGGGAAGTCGGACCCGATCGACGCACAGGCCGCCGCGCGAGCCGTGCTCAGTGGCCGAGCTCGGGCCCGGGCCAAGTCCGGCGACGGCCCTGTGCACAGCGCCCGGATCTACAAGCTGACCAAGGACTCCGCGGTCAAGGCCCGGACCCAGGCGATCAACCAGCTCAAGGCCGTCCTGGTCATCGCCGACCCCGCCCTACGGGAGCAGCTGTCCGGCCTGGGCAACGCCGAGCTGTTCCGCACCTGCGCGCGCCTCGCCCCGTACGACGGTGGGGGAGACGAGGACGCGGTGATCCAGGCCACCCACCTGACGTTGCGCATGCTCGCCGAGCGCATCGAGCAGCTCACCGCTCAGATCGACGAGCTGAACCAGCGCCTGACCCGGCTCGTCGAACGCCACGCCCCGCAGCTGAAGAGTCCAGGGCGGGCTACGCCAACATCGCCGAGATCCACAACCAGGCCCTGATGATGCTGGCGCACGAGATCTTCGACCCCGAGACCAACCGGCGCTCCCTTGTCGACCACGCGTTCATCGTGTCCGGAGGGGAGATCACCAAGGCTGCCCGTAACTGGCTGGGCAACGCGTTGGACGCGGCGAAGCGAAGCCAAATCATGTTCATGGATCGCGACGACATCTTGAATCAATTCGTGGTGACCAACCTGCCGCTTCCCGGAGGTGTGCTGCCGGGTGCGATGTCATCCGGGAGCACCGCGGAGGCGCCCTTCTGATGCTCGGTCGGGGTCTGCGGCCTCAGGCGGACCTGTGGGTGTGGCCGGCATGCGGCCGTCAGCGAAGCTGTCAGGGGGCCTGGAGGCGACCCCGGTGACGGAATCGGGGCGGGTCTGCAGCACGAACCAGCCGCTCTTTCCCCGGCTGCGGCGGCGGACGTCCCACGCGCCGGCGAGCGCGTCCAAGGGGTCTCCCTCGGTCGGACTCGGCGGGTCCCCGACAGCGGTGTCCGGCGTCAGGCGTAGGAGCCGAAGGACTCGCCGGCGCTGCGCAGCTGGGTGTCGAGCACCGCCGTCTCCAGCGCGGGACTTCGCCATGTGTGGCCGGTGAAGGGCGACCAGTTCGATTGTCCTCGTAGGCTCCGGCGACGTAGTTGCCAGCGTGGGCGAGTGCTCGCATGATCTCGGCGGAGATGGGTCAGCTATCCGGTTCTGTTCCTCAGCTGTCGGTCGGCGTACAGAAGGCGACGGTCTGGAGCCGGGCCGGCACCGTGCCGCCCTCGTCGGACGCGTGCTACCGGTAGTCAGCAGTGGCATCCAGTACCGGTGCCAACCCAGGGCCGGGGAGGTTCCCGTGTGCCCTGCGCGCCGTCGTCGCATATTCGCCGGGCTAGGTGATGCGGTGATGCGATGGGGCGCATATAGGGGCAAGGGAGCGCGTGCACATGGCTGGTGCATGTGCAGCGCGCTGGACTGTGCGCTGTGTGCCCCCAGCGCTTCTTTTGAAGATGCGCCCCGTCGTTTGGTGCTTCGCGCTGCCTGGGCAGGTTTGGGCGGAGGCCGCTGACGTCGCTGGTCGGCTGGCAGGCAGGGAGGAGCTGAGGGTCATGGTCTCGCCGGGTTTATCGACCGTGCCGGCTGTGGTGACGGTGGCTGGGTTGGTGGCTGCGGACGGGGTGCGTGCCGCGGTGGACGCCCTCTTGGACGATTTCCTGAAGCGCAAGGTGACAACTGCCGTCGCGAAGGGCCTCCCGGAGGAAGTGCCATGTGTGCTGAAGGACTTCCTCCGGGATGGTGGAAAACGGATTCGGCCCGCGTTGTGCGTGCTGGGCTGGCAGGCCGGGGGCGGCGGCGCGCTGAAGGGCGCGGTCGTGCAGGTGGCGGCCAGCTTGGAGATGTTCCACGCCTTCGCCTTGATCCACGACGACCTGATGGACCACTCCGACATCCGCCGCGGCAAACCATCCGTGCACCGCCGACTGGCAGCCCGCCACCACGAAGCCGGCCGCACCCGCGAGGAGGCGGACATGCTCGGCGCTGCAGGCGCTCTTCTCGTGGGGGACGTTGCCCTGGCCTGGGCCGGTGAGCTCCTCCACTCCGCGGGCCTGCCCGCCCGTCGACTTGTCGCGGCGTTGGCGCGGACCGACAGGATGCGTACGGAGGTGATGTACGGGCAGTACATGGACCTCCTGGCAACGGGCCGTCCGAACCCGTGCACGACCAAATCGCTGAAGATCGCCCGCTACAAGACCGCCGGCTACACCATTGAGCACCCGATGCTGCTCGGAGCCGAACTCGCCGGCGCCGACCAAAGTCTCGTCGGTGCCCTGACGGCCTATGGCCGTGCGGCGGGGGAAGCGTTCCAGCTCCGCGACGACCTGCTGGGCGTCTTCGGCCGGCCCGACGTCACGGGGAAGCCCAACCTGGACGATTTGCGCGAGGGGAAGCAGACCTTGCTTCTGAGCCTGGCCTACCGCATGGCCGACCCCGCCCAGCTGCGCGTGCTGCGCCGCTATGCGGGCGACCCGTTGCTGGACGAGCACGGAGCAGCACGTCTGCGCGAAGTACTGCGCAGCTCCGGCGCCCAGACAGCGGTCGAGCAGCAGGTGGAAACCCGGTCGCGGCAGGCCGTGGAGGCCCTGCAGCGGGTGTCCTTGCCCTTGCACGTGGCCGAGCAGCTGAGGAACTTCGCCCAAGCCCTGTCCCACCGGCCCGCCTGATCCGGACCACGAACACGTCGCGCGGCGGCACATGCCTGAGACCGGGCACGACGGCTTGCTCGTCGGCGTCACCTGCACGTCACGTCAATGTTGGGGAAGGTGCAATGAGTGTGATGAGTCGGACAGCCATCACGGGCGTCGTCCCCTTGGCCAAGGGAACACTGCCCGTCCTCGGCCATGGGCTGCTCCTGGCACGGGACCCGTTCGGATTCCTGTCCTCACTGCCCGCCTACGGCGACCTCGTGCGCATCCGGCTGGGTCCCCAGGACGTGATCATGACGTGCGCTCCCGAGCTGACCCGGGCGATGCTGCTGGACGACCGCACGTACGACAAGGGGGGTCCGTTCTACGAGCGGGCCCGGGAGGCTTCCGGTGACGGACTGGTGACCTGCCCGCACCGTTTGCACCGCCGTCAGCGCCGCCTGTGTCAGCCGGCCTTCCAGCAGGTACGGTTCCCCGCGTACACGGAGGCCATGGTCGCCACCGCCACAGAGCTCGTCTCCTCCTGGCGCGACGGGGAGGTGGTCGACGTCAACGAGGCCATGGTCACCCTCACGATGCGGGCCATGGTCAAGGCCATGTTCGCCACCCAGCTGTCAGCAGAACTGGACCGCCAGGTGGTCGACGACCTCACCATCGCCACCGGCGGCATCTTCCGGCGCATGCTCACCCCACCCCGCCTCAACCGGATCCCGACTCCCGACAACCGCCGCTACAACCACGCCCAGGCCCGCCTGCGTGCAACGGTCGCCGACGCGATCACCAGTCGGCGTGCCGACCTCGCCGACCACGACGGCCTCCTGTCGGTCCTTTTGAGTGCCGAGGACTCCGAGGCGACCGACGGCCCTCCGGCACTCAGCGACACCGAGGTAGCCGAGCAGGTCCTCACCTTCTTCCTCGCCGGTGCGGAGACGACGGCGAACCTGCTGGCCTGGACCCTGTACGAACTCGGCCGGGCCCCAGCGGTGCAGGAGCGCCTTCACGCTCAGACAGTCAATGCGCTCGGTGGCCGACGACCCTCCTTCGGCCTCCTGCCCGCACTGACCGCCGCCGACCAGGTGACCACCGAAGCCCTGCGGATGTACCCGCCGGCCTGGTTCCTGACCCGCACCGCGACGCGCGACACCCGCCTGGGCGACGTACGGCTGCCGGCCGGTACGACGCTCGGCTACAGCGCCTACCTCATCCACCGGCGCCCTGACCTCTACCCGGACCCCGACCGCTTCCACCCCGACCGGTGGGAGGGCCGCAAACCCGATCGCACTGCGTACATCCCCTTCGGTGCCGGTGCCCGCAAATGCATCGGGGACCGCTTCGCCCACATCCAGGCCACCCTCTCCCTCGCTGTGATGGCCACCGGCTGGCAATTCGTCCCCGTCACCGACCGCACCCCGCGCCCCGCGGTCCACGCCACGCTAATGCCCCGCGGCCTGCAAATGCGCCTCCTGGCCCGCACCTGACCGGGCCGCCCCTCCACCCGAACCGATTCCCACACCCCCGTCCCCGAAGGGCCGCCCATGCGATCGCCGTCCCCGCACGACGCCGCTCCACCCGACCTCCCGTACAGGGAGGCGGCCGGTTCGATCCGGCTGTGGGACGGCACACCGCTGACCGATCTGACAACCCCCCGCCACGATCTGGCCACCCGGACGCGACCGTTCCCCGTGCAGCGCAACTACTTCCACGCCGCCGCCATCCGCGCCAGCGCCCGATGGCTGGGCCAGACGGTGGCCATGGAACGGTCCGAGTACGAGCGCCTGGTCCGTGAGGACGTCGGAGGATTCGTCTCCTGGGTCTACCCCGAGGCCGAGCCCGCTCAGTTAAGGGCACTGGCCGACTTCCATCACTGGGCGGTCTGGCTCGACGATCTCATGGACCGCAGATCCAGCCCGGCCACCAGTCTGACCGCGTGCTCGGTCCTCGAATCCCTCGGCAGCGCCGAACTCGCCCCTTTCGACGATTCCTTCGCCCGCATGCGCAGCCATGGCATGCAGGACCGGCATGCCGAAAGGTTCCTGCACGCCATGCGCCTCTACGGCTCCTCGTCACGCAAGGAAGTACAGGCCAGAGAAGGCCACTCGCGGTTCCCCTCCACCGCCGACTACATAGCCAACCGGCGCACTTCCGCGGCGATGCCCGTCTACTTCGCCCTGATCGGCTGGATCTCCCGCATCGAGCTGCCCGACCACCTCTACCGCCACCCCCTGGTCGTCCACCTGGAGAACTGCTGCAGCGACTACGCCCTCCTCTACAACGACGCCGGTTCCTTCATCAAGGAGTACCTCTCCGGACGCACCGAAGGCTCCTTCGTGCGCCTGCTGTCCCACGAACTGGACATGCCCGTGCAGGAAACCCTGAACGAGATCGCCGACATGGCCGCCGCTGCGGCCGACGACCTCGAGGCAGCCTGCGACCTCATCGACGGCTCCGGGCTGCCCGCCGGACAGCGCGCCCAGCTCCACCACTATGCCGACGGCCTGCGCAAATTCACCGGCGGCGTCAACCACTGGAGCAACCACACCCCCCGCTACCTGATCGGCCAGCCCTTCACCGACACCCCGCCCACCTCACGCACCGGCGACCGCCACCACCTGCGCCCCCAACCGACCCCCTGACCCCGCCGGCCCCCGAGCCCGCCCACACCAAAGGTGGTGACCCATGCCCGAGGACGATGCCTGGCCCACACCCACCGCACAGAAGGTCGAGGAAGCCCTCACCGCCGCCGCGAAGGACCTGTCCGTGCTCGACGCACGCGTCGAGCACTACCGCGTTCGGGCCGGCGGCTACGCGGCGTGGACCGGCCAGACCGGCTCCGAGGTGTTCAGCCTCGAAGCCCGCCTGGGCCCCGCCCACCGCAACCCGGACCACTCCATGTGGGGCATTCTCCAGGTCTTCGACCCCCGCCAGCCCAACCTGGCCCTCGTACGCTTCCTGGAACGCGGCAACCGCGAGGGCCTGCCGGACACCAGCCCGCGACGCCCCCACTACAGCGTCCCCGTCGACAACCGGCTGTGCCGCACATTCCTACCAGCCTGCAACAGGGCCCTCAACGGCCTCGACCCCACCGGAAGGGCCCGCAGCCAGCACGTTGACTGCTTCCCCGGCCGCATCACGCTGGGCAACGCCTTCCAGTCACCGCTCCTCGCAGTCGGCCTGTTCCGCCGGTTCCGCACCGACGGCCAGAACGCGATCATCCTGACCGACTTCAACGATCCCTTCGCCGTGCCGCCCGTCCGGCTCGTCGCATCGCTGGTCGCCCGCAGCGACACCCACCTCATCGCCCGCACCCGACAACCCTCCACCGCCCGCCTCCTGCTGCGCGCTCCGGACGGCACCGTCCTGCAACTCGGCGGAATGTCGACAGCAACCGACCACGGCATCGACACCGCCCGCCGATATCTCCGCTGACGCCGACGCGACACCCACTGACACGCTGTCATCACCGACCACCGCCGTCACAACCGCGGGTTCGAACGGCACAGCGTGCGCAATATCGCGTCCGGGCGGGCCAGGGCAAGTGGGGAGCTGACTCTCGAGAGACATTCGACGATCGCGAGGGCCAAGGCAGGGTCGTGTGCCGCGGCAGCGGCCAGGCGCTGGGCGTACCCGGCAGCCATGGCGGTGAAGGGAGCCCTCGCCCTTGGAGGGTTGAGGACCCGGTCAAAGAGACTGCTGGTGAGCCAGCTGGAGCGGGCGACGCGGGCTGCCTGGCGGTAGAACCGGGCGGGCAGGGTGGTGGGCGGTCCGTCGGCGAGGCTGCTGCGCAGCCGCAGCGCGAGCTCCGCGGCGATGGTCATGCCGGTGCCGTAGAGGGGGTTGAGGCAGCAGATGGCGTCGCCGGTAGAGATGAGTCCCGCAGGGTGCCGGCGAAGGCGCTCGTAGAAGCGGCGATGTCCGCCTGGGAAGCGAAAGCCAGCCGGTGCATCAAGGGGCTCGCCTGCCGCCAGCAACTCGTAGGCGGGGCCGGGCAGCAGATCGCGGGCCTGGGAACGCAGGTCTGCAGGAGCTTTGACGTCGTCGTCGTAGTGGGTGAGAGAGAGGACCCACTGGTCGTGTTCTTGGCGAGCCAGGAAGGCTCCGCGCCGGCGGGAGCCGCTGGGAAAAGCTACGTTGAAGAGCTTCACAGCGGTCGTTGCGGTGCTGGGGGGCAAGTGAAAGTGCTGACTGGTGTAACGCACGCCGACGGCGATACGGGCTTCGCGCGGCCGTTGGAAGCCGAGGTCCTCCCTCCACACCAATCCACGCGCGGAGCGGCCCTGGGCGTCGACGACGAGGTCGGCCTCCATGGATTCGGACCGTTGGTCTGACCCTGCGCGGGTCAGGCGGACTCCGGCGACACGAGTGTTGCCAGCGTTGTACAGCAAGCTGCCGGCCTCGTGCCCGTCACGCAATGCCACGCCGGGCAAGGCCAGGACGCGGCGGCGGACATGGGACTCCAGGAACGGGCGGCTGGCCATGATTCCCCGGTAATCGGTGACCGGGGTGGACAGGGAATGCCCCATAAACTCTATCCAGAAGTCCTCCGGGACCCTGACGAGTTCGGCACCGGCGCCCACCAACTCGTCACGCAGACCGGGGAGGAGCTCTTCGAATGCCTCGGCGCCGCGCAGCAGCAGGCCATGGACGTGGTGTCCTTGCGGTATGCCCTTACGCGGCCGGAAATCGAGGGCGGCGAGGCGGTCACGTTCGATGAGGGTGACATGCCGGTAGTGGGGGGCCAGAGCTGCGGCGGCGAACAAGCCAGCCATACCGGCACCGCACACCACGGCGTGCCCGTGTCCGTCGGACATGGTGTCTGTGTCCTTTGCGGTCAGTGGCCGACGTTCCACCGCAAGACCTCGCGACCAACTCGCCGTCGGAGTATCTGCCGTGGTGCGAGCACACGTTGGTGGCCAGGAGCTAGGCAGGTTTCATCAGCTTCGGTGCGACTCCGGGGTCGGCGAGGCCGGCCAGGAGGCGGCCGCGGGCTGCCACGACGAACTGCAGCGGCAGCCGCGAGAAGGTCTGCTGCACGGGGCCCGTGCCCCTACTAAGCAGGTCGTCCCCTGCTGAGCCGCATCCCTCGGAAGAACCGCCATGACCGCGATCGTGACACGACAGCGACTCGCGGACGCGAGGAATGGCGTGAACTGGCTGCAACACCGGCTTGTCTTTCGACGGTCACCCGGCGTTGCTCCAGACCCGGTGGGGGTAGCTGGTCCAGGACCGCAAGCCGGACCTGGTGGTGGCCGCCGAGGCGCAGTTGTCCGTACGGCCTGGTCATCGACGGCGAGCCGCACTCTCGATGCGCCAACCGTGATTGAGAGCGACCTGAAGCTCCCACTCCGCGGTGATGGTGGAGCAAGCCCAGTACCGCGGACGACCCGCAGACGCAGTCCGTGTGCAGCAATGACGACCGGACCGTGGACCACGCCGAGATCACGCGTCTGCGCGCGTCGTGCATGCGTACGAAGGTACGTCGCCCGGCTCAGGCCAGGGCGATGCCGAGTTTCGTGTCGGGCTGGCAGAACTGGCACGGGGCCGCGTTCGAATCGGTGAGCGCCATCCGGGTGTCGTGATCGTCGACTCGGTGCACAGGACCTCGAGCATCGTGCAGTCGACGGCATGGATCGCCGCAGGCCCCCGCCCGTCCCCTCTGCGCCTCCGCTGGACGACGAAGCCGGCGTGTCGGGACACGGGTCGGAGACCGGGCAGGTTCGCGGCGCCCTTCGGCAGGCGCCGTGGGTGCTGCTGCGGTGGCTGCTCAGCCCGCGTGAGCGCCTCCTGCACCGCTTTACGCTCCAGCCGCAGGTAGATGCCAACTGTGTCTGTCTCGGTCGTCTACTGGCTGCTCGACACCCACGCCACCATGCAGACCCACCTCGGAACCAGCGGCTACATTGGCCGCCCTCCTCCACATAGGCGGACATGGCCATCCGGTCGAGTTATATGCGCCAAGTTGCCTGGTCCCTGGTTCGGCCTTCCAGTAGGCAGTCACTATCCAGTGCGAATCCGGTGGCCAAGGACCGGACGGCCAGTCATTGCCGGTCACGAGTGGGCAGGGAGTCAACTCATTCTCAGCCGGCTCCAGCCACGTTGGGTGCTGGTTCGGGCGACGCCTTCCGGCTGCGGTCAGGTCATCTCCTTGTGCCGGGATCAATGGGACGGTTGCGCGATGCCGTCCCGGAGGGGGGTCTGACTCATGAGATCTATGACCGAAGTGTCCAGTCACGGACGTGTCGACCGTCGTTGCGGGATGCTGCCTGCCACCGAGCCACAGGGCGTGTCCCTATAGGGGCCTTGCCGACTTCCAGGCGCCATCACGGTTCAGACCGCCCGAGCGGGCCGGTGCCATCCACCAAGCATGTCACCACGCAGGAGGCGAACCATCATGGCGAGCCGAGAGCGCAGCACCTCCTCGAGCACAGATCCTCCCGCTCGGCGGGAGGTCGTGCTGGGCGTGGACACGCACGGCGAGGTGCATGTCGCCGCCGTGATCTCCCCGCTGGGGAAGGTCCTGGCCACCGAGTCCTTTCCGGCGACGACGGCCGGCTACCGGCGGCTGCTCGTGTGGGCCCGTAAACGGGGGACGGTGCGCCGGGCCGGTGTGGAGGGCACCGGCACCCTCGGTGCGGGGCTGTCCCGCTACCTGCTGGCGCAACAGGTTGAGGTATACGAGGGTGAATCGGCCCGATCGCTCGGCCCGCCGACTGCTGGGCAAGTCGGACCCGCTCGACGCTCAGGCCGCCGCGCGAGCTGTGCTCAGCGGTCGCGCCCGGGCCCGGGCCAAGTCCGGCGACGGTCCGGTGCACAGCGCCCGGATCTACAAGCTGACCAAGGACTCCGCGGTCAAGGCCCGTACTCAGGCGATCAATCAGCTCAAGGCCGTCCTGGTCATTGCCAGCCCCGCCCTACGGGAACGGCTGTCCAGCCTGGGCAATGCCGAGCTGTTCCGCACCTGCGCACGCCTCGGCTCACCCGACGGTGGGGGAGACGAGGACGCGGTGATCCAGGCCACCCAGCTGACGTTGCGTATGCTCGCCGAGCGCATCGAGCAGCTCACCGCTCAGATCGACGAGCTGAACCAACGCCTGACCCGGCTCGTCGAACGCCACGCCCCCAGCTGCTCGTACCGGTGGGCATCGGCCCGGACAGCGCCGTCACTCTCCTGATCACCATGGGAGACAACCCCGAGCGACTGAACACCGAGGCGTCGTTTGCTGCCCTTTGCGGAGTCAGCCCCATCGAGTACTCCTCTGGCCGGCGGAGCACGCGTCGGCTCAACCACGGCGGAGACCGCCAGGCCAACGCTGCCCTGCACCGCATCGTGTTCACCCGCCTGCGCCACGACCCGCGCACCCGGGCGTACTACGAACGCCGCACCCAGGAGGGTAAGACCCGACGCGAGATCATCCGATGCCTCAAGCGGTATGCCGCCCGCGAGGTCTTCAACCTGGTCAGACCGGTCTCCCTCGCCCCCGCGTTATAGGGGCGTCCGTGAGACGTGAGAGGGTCTGGGGCGTGAGTGAGACACCCCCGAACACCCTGCAATACCGCTTCGACGGGCCAGAAGACGCTCCGGTCCTGATCCTGGGTCCCTCACTGGGTACCACATGGCACATGTGGGACCGCCAGATCCCGGAGCTGACGAGGCAGTGGCGGGTCTTTCGGTTCGATCTGCCCGGGCACGGCGGCGCACCCGCGCGTCCGGCCGGGTCCGTCGCCGAGCTGACGGCGCAGCTGCTGGCCACCCTGGACGCGCTCGGCGTGCAGCGGTTCGGGTACGCCGGCTGTGCGCTGGGCGGTGCCGTCGGGATCCAGCTGGCGCTGCGGCACCCGGAGCGGGTCGCGTCCCTCGCCCTGGTCGCCGCCTCGCCCCGGTTCGGCACCGCCGACGAGTTCCGCCAGCGTGGCGTGGTCGTCCGGACCAACGGGCTCGACCCGATCGCCCGGACCTCTCCCGACCGCTGGTTCACCGGTGGCTTCGCCGCCGCGCAGCCCGCCATCACCGAGTGGGCCGTGCAGATGGTCCGCACCACCGACCCCGGCTGCTACATCTCCGCGTGCGAGGCGCTGGCCGGGTTCGACGTACGGCAGGAGCTGGGCCGGGTCGGCGTACCGACCCTCGTCCTGGTCGGCTCCGACGACCGCGTCACCGGCCCCGCCGAGGCCCGCACCCTGGTCGCCGGCATCCCGGACGCCCGGCTCGCCGTCGTGCCCGGGGCCTCCCACCTGGTGCCGGTCGAGCAGCCGGCCGCCGTCACCGACCTGCTCGTACGGCACTTCTCCACCGCCTGGCAGCAGCCGCTGGAGACCGGTCAGACGGTGCTCCCCGCCACCCCGGTGAACCCGGCCCTGGCCGCGCCGCCGCAGGCCGCGCCGATCGCCGAGATCGCGCCCGCCGCGGCGGAGCCGCAGCCCCTCGCGGCCGCCGACCGGTACGAGACCGGGCTGAAGATCCGCCGCGAGGTGCTCGGCGACGCGCACGTCGACGGGGCGCTGGCGCGGGCCGACGAGTTCTCCGGGGACTTCCAGGAGTTCGTCACCCGCTACGCCTGGGGCGAGATCTGGGACCGGCCGGGTCTGGACCGCCGTACCCGCAGCTGTGTCGCGCTGACCGCGCTCGTCGTCGGCGGGCACACGGAGGAGCTGGCCGCGCACACGCGGGCGGCGCTGCGCGGCGGACTCACCCCGGAGGAGATCAAGGAGGTGCTCCTCCAGGCCGCCGTGTACTGCGGCCTCCCGGCGGCCGGCGCCGCGTTCACGGTGGCCCAGCAGGTCATCCGGGAGGAGACGAACCCCGGGGAGTGAAGCGCCGGGGGGCCTCGCGTTAGGCGGGGGTCCTCGCGTGAGCCGGGAGCGGCCCGGCGGACGGGCTGCCCGCCGCCTCTGTGCGGGTGATCGTCAGACCGGTGGCGGGAGCACCAGGCTGGGCGGCCCGTTCCGCGCACCGGACGGGGCAGGATGGACGACCATGAGGCTCACGAAGCAGTCCCACGCATGTGTCCGTCTGGAGAAGGACGGCCGGACCCTCGTCATCGACCCGGGCATGTTCAGCGAGGAGGACGCGACCGCCGGCGCGGACGCGATCCTCGTCACGCACGAGCACCCGGACCACTTCGACGAGGGCCGGCTGCGGGCCGCCCTGGAGGCGCGGCCCGCGGCCGAGCTCTGGACCCTGGAGTCGGTCGCCGGACAGCTCACGGCGGCCTTCCCCGGCCGGGTCCACACCGTCGGCCACGGCGACGCCTTCACCGCGGCCGGCTTCGACGTCCAGGTCCACGGCGAACTGCACGCCGTGATCCACCCGGACATCCCGCGCGTGACGAACGTCGGCTACCTGATCGACGACGGCATGGTCTTCCACCCCGGCGACGCCCTCACCGTCCCCGGCCGCCCGGTGCGGACCCTGATGCTCCCCGTGATGGCTCCCTGGAACAAGATCTCCGAGGTCATCGACTACGTCCGCGAGGTCCGGCCGCAGCGCGCCTACGACGTGCACGACGCCCTGCTCACCGACCTCGCCCGGCCCATCTACGACCGCCAGATCGGCGCCCTGGGCGGCGCGGACCACCAGCGGCTGGCCCCCGGCGCCTCCGCCGACCTCTGAGAGCCGCGGCCGGGACCGGGTTGTCACACCCTCCGGGTAGGTTGGAGAGCATGCGCATCGCGACCTGGAACGTGAACTCGATCACCGCCCGCCTCCCGCGGCTCCTCGCCTGGCTGGAGAGCAGCGGCACCGACGTGCTCTGCCTCCAGGAGGCCAAGATCGCCGAGGAGCAGTTCCCGTTCGAGCAGCTGCGCGAGCTGGGCTACGAGGCGGCGGTGCACGCGACCGGCCGGTGGAACGGGGTGGCGGTGCTCTCCCGCGTCGGGCTGACGGACGTGGTCAAGGGGCTGCCCGGCGACCCGGGCTACGACGGCGTGACCGAGCCGCGCGCCCTCTCGGCGACCTGCGGCCCGGTCCGCGTCTGGTCGGTGTACGTGCCCAACGGCCGTGAGGTCGAGCACCCGCACTACGCCTACAAGCTCCAGTGGTTCGAGGCGCTGAAGGCCGCCGTCGCGGGCGATGCGGCCGGCGGCCGGCCCTTCGCCGTCCTCGGCGACTACAACGTGGCACCGACGGACGACGACGTCTACGACCGGGCCGCGTTCGAGGGCTCCACGCACGTCACGCCCGCCGAGCGCGCCGCCCTCGCCTCCCTGCGCGAGGCGGGCCTCGCGGACGTCGTCCCGCGCCCGCTGAAGTACGAGCACCCGTTCACGTACTGGGACTACCGCCAGCTGTGCTTCCCGAAGAACCGCGGCATGCGCATCGACCTGGTGTACGGCAACGAGCCGTTCGCCCAGGCGGTCAAGGACGCATACGTCGACCGCGAGGAACGCAAGGGCAAGGGCGCGTCCGACCACGCGCCGGTAGTGGTCGACCTCGACGTCTGATGCCACGCTGGGGCCATGAACATTCCGTTCCTGGGCCTCAGACACGACAAGAGCGGTCACGACAAGAGCGGTCACGGCGAGACCAGTCCCGGCGAGGGCGGTCATGGCAGAAGCGGTGATCCGGTGCTGCCCGCCGACCCCGAGTCGATCGCCGCGCTGCTGTCCGAATGCGAGTTGCTCCGCTCCCAGGCGGCCGGGGCGGGCGTCCGGCTCGACGACACGCCGGCCTCCCTGGAGGCCCTGGACCAGATGGTCCCGCGCTGGCGCGACGACGCGGAAGTACTGCCCTGGCTGGGCAACGACGCCGGGCTGTACCTGGGCACGGTCGTCGTGCGCACCGTCCCCGGCGCCGCCTGGGAGATCCGGCCCGACGGCGAACCCGTCGTCCGTCTCGCCTCCGGGCGCGAGGTCGAGGTCGTCGGCCCCGGCCGGGACTGGGCCGCCAGCGGTGTCCCCGAACTCTCCCAGCTGTACGCGGAGGTCGCCGAGGACTGAACGGCCCGGCCGGGCCGCCGTCCCTGCCGCTTTCCGGGCGGTCGTGCGCAGTTGCCCGCCGCCGCCGAACCCCATCGCGCCGAACCTCGACTAGGCTTTGCCCTTCACGCATGCCTCGCTCGTGTGTGCCGTCGGGGGAGTACCCGGGCGGCGCCGGAACCGCAGGGGGGTGGCAGGTGACACGGGCCAGGCTCGTCCGGCGGCAGCCGGAGATCACTGCTCGCGCAGCGGGACGGACAGGTACGACGGGTCGTCCGACGGCGAGGAGAAGGTCAGCTGCGCGCCGGACGAGTTGTGCTCGTCCCGCACAGGGAAGGACCGCCGCTCAGGATGCCCGGTGCGAGGTGCGTGCGGCCTCTGCCTCCGGCAGCGGCGCCTGCGCGGCCCGCGTGACGTCCGCGACCAGTTCGACCACGTCGGCGCCGTACGCCTGCGAGTTGACCACCTTCAGCAGCAGGACGAAGGAGTTGCCCCCGTACTTGCGGCTCAGCCGCTCGTGCTCGCGCGCGAGGTAGCGGGTGGCCGCCTGGTTGGTGATGGCCCGCTGGCCGCAGAACAGGAACACCGGCCGGGTGTCGCGCCGGGTGCCCGCGGTGAGGCGGGCCAGCAGCACGTACTCGGTCACGCCCGGGTCCATGCGGTAGCGCTCGCCGCCGATCTGGAACGCGCCCCGGTCCGGCCCGGGTTCGGGGTCGACGTTCACGCGCACGCCCGGCAGCATCGCCGCCATGTGCGCGAGCATCCGCCGGTTCGACGCCGGCCCGCCGACGCAGAACTCGGTGCGCTCGCCGAGCCCCTGCCGGACCGTGTCCTGGGTGACCACCTGGACGTTCGCGCCGCAGTCCTTGACGAGGGCGGAGAGTTCCAGCAGGGCGAACACGTCGAAGCGGTGCACCGCCGGTTCCGCCGTGGCCGGGTCGCGGTTGACGACGAGCAGTGACTCCGAGTTCTCCGGCAGCCCGAGGAAGGCCTGTCTGCGGCGGAGCCTGCGCCGCCACAGATACGTTCGGGCGATCCAGCCCAGCGCCGCACTGATACCGGCCGCGATCACACCGAGGACGATGTTGCGCACGTCGTCGTTCATGGCCGCGCATGCTAGCGGCCCTGCAACCCCCGTACGTACCGGTGTTCGATGTGCGGCATTCGTGCGGTGGGCGGCCGAGGCGCCCTGTCGAGGCTGCGGCGATCCCGTTACGCTGCGCGGACGGTCACCGACGGGAGGCGCACATGGGTCGTCCTGGCACGCGGAAACTGGCGGTTCTGGCGGTCTCGGCCGCCCTGGTCACGGTGGGCGCGGCCGCACCGCCGGGGGCCGGCGGCGAGCGGCCGGCCAAGACGCCGGTGGCCGTCGGCTACGGCGGCGCGGTCGCCAGCGTCGACGCGGACGCCACCGCGGCCGGTATCGAGGTGCTGCGCGAGGGCGGCAACGCGGTCGACGCGGCCGTGGCCACCGCGGCCGCGCTCGGTGTCACCGAGCCGTACTCCGCCGGCGTAGGGGGCGGCGGCTTCTTCGTCTACTACGACGCCAAGTCCCGTACCGTGCACACCATCGACGGCCGTGAGACCGCCCCGCTCACCGCGGACTCGCAGCTGTTCGTGGAGGACGGCAAGCCCCTTTCCTTCGCAGACGCCGTCACCAGCGGCCTCAGCGTCGGCACCCCGGGCACCCCCGCCACCTGGCAGACCGCGCTGGACCAGTGGGGCAGCAGACGGCTCGGCACGGTCCTGAAGCCCGCCGAGCGGATCGCCCGGCACGGCTTCACCGTCGACGACACCTTCCGCTCCCAGACCGCGTCCAACGAGACCCGGTTCCGCTACTTCCCGGACACCGCCAAGCTGTTCCTGCCCGGCGGACACCTCCCGGCCGTCGGCTCCACCTTCAAGAACCCCGAACTGGCCCGGACCTACGAGGAACTCGCCCGCAAGGGCATGGGCGCGATCTACCACGGCGACCTCGGCAGGGACATCGTCGCCACCGTGAACAAGCCGCCCGTGGACCCCGCCTCCGGCTGGAACGCCCGCCCCGGCAAGCTGTCCGCCCAGGACCTCACCGCCTACCGCGCCAAGCTCCAGCGGCCGACCGAGACGTCGTACCGCGGGCTGAAGGTGTACTCCATCGCACCCTCCTCCTCCGGCGGCACCACGGTCGGCGAGGCGCTCAACATCATGGAGGACACGCCTCTTTCCCGGGTGAGCGAGACGCAGTACCTGCACCACTTCATCGAGGCGAGCCGGATCGCGTTCGCCGACCGCGGGCGCTGGGTCGGCGACCCCGCCTTCGAGGACGTGCCGACCCGGCAGCTGCTCTCCCAGCGGTTCGCCGACTCGCGGGCCTGCCTCGTCCGGGACGACGCGGTCCTCACCAGCCCGCTCGCACCGGGCGACCCGCGCCACCCGGCGGCCTGCCGCTCCGGGGGTACAGCGGCGCCGACGACGTACGAGGGGCAGCACACCACCCATCTGACGGTCGCCGACAAGTGGGGCAACGTCGTCTCCTACACGCTCACCATCGAGCAGACCGGCGGCAGCGGCATGACCGTCCCCGGCCGCGGCTTCCTGCTCAACAACGAGCTGACCGACTTCTCCTTCACCCCGGCCAACCCGGCCGTGCACGACCCGAACCTGCCCGGACCGGGCAAGCGGCCCCGCTCGTCGATCTCCCCGACCATCGTGCTCGACCGCCACAACCGGCCCGTCGTGGCGCTCGGTTCACCCGGCGGCGCGACCATCATCACCACCGTGCTCCAGGTCCTCACCGAGTTCGTCGACCGGCACCTCCCCCTGGTCGACGCCATCGCGGCTCCGCGCGCCAGCCAGCGCAACGCCGCACGCACCGAGCTGGAACCCGCCCTGTACGACAGCGCGCTGCGGGGCAGGCTGGAGGCCATCGGGCACAGCTTCACGGTCAACCCCGAGATCGGCGCGGCCACGGGCGTCCAGCGGCTCCCGGACGGGAAGTGGCTGGCCGCCGCGGAGCGGGTACGGCGCGGCGGCGGCTCGGCGATGGTGGTCGATCCGGCGCCGTAGAACCAGTCGGAGCGCCTTGAGCCCGGCGGGCCTCACAACTCCGGTTGCGGCGGCGGGTCCTCCTCCGTGCGGAACTCCAGCCGCCCGTCCGCCGTGTCCACGGTGACCCGGCTGCCCTCGGTGATCGTGCCGTTCAGGAGCAGCCGGGACAGCTGGTTGTCCACCTCCCGCTGAATGGTGCGGCGCAGCGGGCGGGCGCCGTACTCCGGCTGGTAGCCGCGCTCGGCGAGCCAGTCGACGGCCGCACCGGTGAACCTCACCGTCACCCCCTGCCCGTCCACGAGCCGGCGGGTGCGCTCCAGCAACAGGTCGGTGATCCGGCGCAGTTGATCACTGGTCAGCTGCCGGAAGACGACGACCTCGTCGATACGGTTGAGGAACTCCGGCCGGAAATGCTCCCGCAGCGGCCGCAGGATCTGCTCGCGCCGCGCGTCCTCGTCCGCCTGGGCGCCGCCCGGCCCGAAGCCGATCCCGGCGCCCCGCCGGGTGATCGCCTCGGAGCCGAGGTTGCTGGTCATCACGATGACCGTGTTGGTGAAGTCGACAGTGCGGCCCTGCGAGTCGGTGAGCCGGCCGTCGTCCAGCACCTGGAGCAGGATGTTGAAGACGTCCGGGTGGGCCTTCTCCACCTCGTCGAGCAGCAGCAGCGAGTACGGGTGCCGGCGGACCACCTCGGTGAGCTGGCCGGCCTCCTCGTGGCCGACGTACCCGGGCGGGGCGCCGACCAGCCGGGACACGGTGTGCCGCTCCTGGTACTCGCTCATGTCGAGCCGGACCATCCGGTCCTCGCTGCCGAACAGCGCCTCGGCGAGCGCCCGCGCCAGCTCGGTCTTGCCGACGCCGGTCGGGCCGAGGAACAGGAAGCTGCCGATCGGCCGGTCCGGGCTGGCGAGCCCGGCGCGCGAGCGCAGCACCGCCTCGGAGACCACGGCGACCGCCTCCTCCTGGCCGACCACCCGCTGGTGCAGGTGCTGCTCCAGGCCGAGCAGGCGCTCCTTCTCCTCCTGGGTGAGCCGGCTGACCGGGATGCCGGTCCGCCGGGACACGACCTCGGCGACGGCCTCGGCCGTCACCTCCAGGTCCAGTCCCTCATCGGCCTTGTCGCCGCCGCTCGCGTCGGCGATCCGCCGCTTCAGCTCGCCGATCCGGTCCCGCAGCTGCGTGGCCTGCTCGTAGCTCTCGTCGGCGACGGCCTGGTCCTTGTCCCGGACCAGCTGCTCGACCTCGCGCTCCATGGCGCGCACGTCGGTGCCCTTGGTCCGGGAGCCCAGCCGGACCCGGGCGCCCGCCTGGTCGATCAGGTCGATCGCCTTGTCGGGCAGCCTGCGGTCGGTGAGGTAGCGGTCGGACAGCTCGACGGCGGCGACCAGCGCCTCGTCGGTGTAGCGGACCTGGTGGTGGGCCTCATAGCGGTCGCGCAGCCCGCGCAGGATCTCGACGGTGTCCCCGACGGTCGGCTCGGGCACCAGGATCGGCTGGAAGCGGCGGGCCAGCGCCGCGTCCTTCTCGATCCGGCGGAACTCCTCCAGCGTGGTCGCGCCGACGACGTGCAGTTCGCCCCGGGCGAGCGCGGGCTTGAGGATGTTGCCGGCGTCCAGCGCGCCGCCCTCGCCGCCGGAGCCGGCGCCGACGACCGTGTGCAGTTCGTCGATGAAGACGATCAGCCGGTCGGAGTGGGCGCGGATCTCCTCGACGATGCTGTTCATGCGTTCCTCGAAGTCGCCCCGGTACCGGGTGCCGGCGACGACTCCGGTCAGGTCCAGGGCGATCAGCCGGCGCCCGATGAGGACGTCCGGCACGTCGCCGTCGGTGATGCGCTGCGCGAGCCCCTCGACGACGGCCGTCTTGCCGACCCCGGCGTCGCCGATCAGCACGGGGTTGTTCTTCCCGCGCCGGGACAGCACCTCGATGGTCTGCTCGATCTCGTCGTCGCGGCCGATGACGGGGTCGATACGGCCGTGCCGGGCCAGCTCGGTCAGATCGCGGCCGTACTTGTCCAGCGTCGGCGTCGACGAGGAGCGCTGCCGCTCGGGCCGCTGGGGCGCGCTCTCCTGCGCCTCCGGCGGCAGCCGGCCGGCCGAGAAGCGGGCCGCGTTCAGGATGTGCCCGGCCGCCGAGTCCGGGTTCGCGGCCAGCGCGCTGAGCACGTGTTCCGGGCCGATGTATCCGGCGCCGCTCGCCCGGGCCATGTCGTGCGCGTCGAGCAGGGCACGCTTGACGGCCGGGGTGAGCGACAGGGAGGTCGGCGGCGGCGCCTCCTCCGGGGCGTGCTGCACCGGCCCGGACCGGTCGTCGATCTCCGTGGCCAGCGAGTCCGGGTCGGCGCCCGCCCGGGTCAGCAGACTCCGGGTGGGCTCGGCGGCCACGGCGGCGCGCAGCAGGTGCTGGGTGTCCAGGTCGCGGCTGCCGTGCTCGGCGGCGTACTGCGCGGCTCCTCTGACCAGCTCCCGGGCCGGCTGGCTGAGCAGTCGGCCGATGTCGATGTGCCGGGGTGCTCCGCCGGTCCTGCCGTAGGGTCCGCCGGTGTTCCCGGCGAAGAAGCGGGCCAGGAAATCACCGAAGGGGTCAGGAGGGTAGCCGTTGGTCATGGCGCGGGTTCCTTCGCTGACGACGTGCGGAACGGACGGGTAACCCCGGTGCCGCTCGCTCATGCCACGATCCCACGCCCTTCTGAGAGGCGCGCCCCGAAGGGGCGCGGGGAACGGCGCGACCAGCCCCCACGGACCCGCACCCGCCGCACGCCAGCACCCCCCGCCCGGGAGGGCGCCAAGAGGCGCGGGGAACTGCGCGACAGGCCCCCACGGACCCGCACCCGCCGTACGCCGGCACCCCCCGCCCGGGAGGGCGCCAAGAGGCGCGGGGAACTGCGCGACAGGCCCCCACGGACCCGCACCCGCCGTACGACGGCACCCCCGCCCGGGAGGACGCCAAGGGGCGCGGGGAACTGCGCGACAGGCCCCCACGGACCCGCACCCGCCGTACGACGGCACCCCCCCGCCCGGGAGGGCGCCTGCGCTACCGGCCTGCCCCGTAGCCCCGGCCCGCGCTACAGACCGGCTGGGGCTACCGCGCCGTAAGGACCCGCGGCCCCCGCTCCGTGATCGCCACCGTATGCTCCGCGTGGGCCGCGCGGGAGCCGTCGGTGGTGCGCAGGGTCCAGCCGTCCGGCGCCGAGAAGTAGCCGTCCGTGCCGCCCGCGATCAGCATCGGCTCGATCGCCAGGACCATGCCGTGGCGCAGGGGCAGGCCGCGTCCGGGCCGGCCCTCGTTGGGGACCTCGGGGTCCTCGTGCATGCGCCGGCCGATGCCGTGGCCGCCGAAGCCGGACATGATGCCGTACCCGGCGTCGCGGCAGACCCGGCCCACGGCGTGCGCGATGTCGCCGATGCGGTTGCCGACGACGGCCGCCCCGATGCCCGCGGCCAGCGCCCGCTCGGCGGTCTCGACCAGCAGCAGGTCCGCGGGGTCCGGCCGGCCCACCACGAAGCTGATCGCGGAGTCGCCGACCCAGCCGTCCAGTTCGGCGCCGCAGTCGATGGAGACGAGGTCACCGTCCCGGAGGCGGTACGCGGTCGGGACGCCGTGCACGATCGCGTCGTTGACCGAGGCGCAGACAACGGCCGGGAAGGGGACCGGCGCGAACGCGGGACGGTAGCCGAGGAAGGGCGAGGACGCACCGGCCTCGCGCAGCACCTCCCGGGCCACCTCGTCCAGTTCCAGCAGGCTGACCCCGACGTCCGCGGCCTGCCGTACGGCCGTGAGGGCTCGCCCCACGACCTGGCCCACCGCGTACATCGCATCGATCGACGCGTCCGTCTTCAGTTCCATCATGCCAATTACTATACCGGTATTTGAATAGGGCCCCCTGTCTGGCGGACTAGGCCTCGCCGAACGCGGCCGGTATTAGAATGGGCGCATGGTGCGCACCCCCCTCACCCCCGAAGAGCGCGAACGCGGCGAACAGCTCGGCCGGCTGCTCCGCGAGGCGCGCGGTGCCCGGAGCATGGCCGAGGTCGCCGCCGAGGCGGGCGTCTCCGCCGAGACCCTCCGGAAGATCGAGACCGGCCGCGCGCCGACCCCCGCGTTCTTCACCGTCGCGGCCCTGGCCCGCGTGCTCGGGCTCTCCATGGACGACCTCACGGCCCGGTGCGCGCCGGTGGGCGCAGCCGAAACCGCCGCCTGAGCAGGGCGCCCGCTCACCCACAGGGGTGTCAATCGTGATCGACTCCGCGGGGTTGGCGACGATGGTCTTGGCAAGGCCGCCCGAGAGGCTTACGTTCGTCCCTCTACGGCCGTTTCTACGGGCGTAGAGGCTCGGACGTCGCGTCGAAGGAGCAGCTCATGGCCAACGTCGTACGTGCCGCCCTGGTCCAGGCGGCCTGGACCGGCGACACCGGGTCCATGGTGGCGAAACACGAGGAGCACGCGCGCGAGGCGGCCCGCCGGGGCGCGAAGGTCATCGGCTTCCAGGAAGTCTTCAACGCGCCGTACTTCTGCCAGGTCCAGGAGCCCGAGCACTACCGCTGGGCCGAGCCGGTGCCCGACGGGCCGACCGTGACCCGGATGCGGGAGCTGGCCCGCGAGACCGGCATGGTGATCGTCGTCCCCGTCTTCGAGGTCGAGCAGTCCGGGTTCTACTACAACACCGCCGCCGTCATCGACGCCGACGGCAGCTATCTCGGCAAGTACCGCAAGCACCACATCCCGCAGGTCAAGGGGTTCTGGGAGAAGTACTACTTCAAACCCGGCAACCTCGGCTGGCCCGTCTTCGACACCGCCGTCGGCAAGGTCGGCGTCTACATCTGCTACGACCGCCACTTCCCCGAGGGCTGGCGCCAACTCGGCCTCAACGGCGCCCAGCTGGTCTACAACCCCTCCGCCACCCACCGCGGCCTCTCCTCCTACCTGTGGCAGCTGGAGCAGCCCGCGGCCGCCGTCGCCAACGAGTACTTCGTCGCCGCCATCAACCGCGTCGGCCAGGAGGAGTACGGCGACAACGACTTCTACGGCACGAGCTACTTCGTCGACCCCCTCGGCCGGTTCGTCGGCGACCCGGCGAGCGACAAGACCGAGGAACTCGTCGTCCGCGACCTCGACTTCGACCTCATCGAGCAGGTCCGGCAGCAGTGGGCCTTCTACCGCGACCGCCGCCCCGACGCCTACGAAGGACTGGTGCAGCCGTGACCGACCTCTACGCCCGCCACCGCGCCGTCCTCCCGGACTGGCTCGCCCTCTACTACGACGAGCCGATGGAGATCACCCACGGCGAGGGCCGCCACGTCTGGGACGCCGAGGGCAACAAGTACCTGGACTTCTTCGGCGGCATCCTCACCACGATGACCGCGCACGCCCTGCCCGAGGTGACGAAGGCGGTCAGCGAACAGGCCGGCCGGATCATCCACTCCTCGACGCTCTACCTCAACCGGCCGATGGTCGAACTCGCCGAGCGCATCGCCCAGTTGAGCGGCATCCCGGACGCCCGCGTCTTCTTCACCACCTCCGGCACCGAGGCCAACGACACCGCGCTGCTGCTCGCCACCGCGTTCCGGCGCAGCAACACCGTGCTCGCGATGCGCAACAGCTACCACGGCCGCTCGTTCAGCACGGTCGGCATCACCGGCAACAACAGCTGGTCCCCGACCTCCCTGTCCCCGCTGCAGACCCTCTACGTCCACGGCGGCGTCCGCAGCCGCGGCCCGTTCGCCGAACTCGACGACCGCGCGTTCATCGACGCGTGTGTCGCGGATCTGAAAGACATCCTCGGCCACACCCGCCCGCCCGCCGCGCTGATCGCCGAACCCATCCAGGGCGTCGGCGGCTTCACCTCGCCCCCCGACGGCCTGTACGCCGCCTTCCGCGAGGTGCTCCACGAGCACGGGATCCTGTGGATCGCCGACGAGGTGCAGACCGGCTGGGGCCGCACCGGCGAGCACTTCTGGGGCTGGCAGGCGCACGCCCGCAGCGGCCCGCCGGACATCGTCACCTTCGCCAAGGGCATCGGCAACGGCATGTCCGTCGGCGGCGTCGTCGCCCGCGCCGAGATCATGAACTGCCTGGACTCCAACAGCATCTCCACCTTCGGCGGCACCCAGATCACCATGGCCGGCGCCCTCGCCAACCTCACCTACCTGCTGGAACACGACCTCCAGGGCAACGCCCGCCGGGTCGGCGGCCTGCTCCTGGAACGGCTGCGTTCCGTCGGCGCCCAGCTGCCCGGCGTCCGAGAGGTACGCGGGCGCGGCCTGATGATCGGCGTCGAACTCGTCAAACCGGGCACGGACGAGGCCGATCCGCGGGCGGCCGCCGCCGTCCTGGAGGCGGCCCGCGCGGGCGGGCTCCTCATCGGCAAGGGCGGCGGCCACAGCACCAGCGCCCTGCGCGTCGCCCCACCGCTGTCGCTGACCGTCGCGGAGGCCGAGGAGGGCGCGGCGATCCTCGAACGCGCCCTCAGGAGCACGTACTGAATCACCTGAAGGACAGCGCCATGGCTCACACCGTCCCCGACCCGAGGCAGACCTTCGAACCCGCCCTCTCCGTCCGGCAGGTGCTCACCCTGGAGCGGGTGCTCGCCGGGGAACCCGAGGTGGTGGCCGGGGCCGGGCAGCTGGACCGGCCGGTGCGCTGGGTGCACGTCGCCGAGGCCGCCGACGTCGGCGTGATGCTCACCGGCGGCGAGATGGTCCTCACCACCGGCGTCCTCCTCGCCGGCGACGAGGCCAAGCAGGCCGAGTACATCCAGTCCCTGCACCGCGCGGAGGCCGCCGCCGTCGTGCTCGGCCTCGGGCGGGCGTTCCCGACGCCGCCCGAGGTGATGCGGCGCGCCGCCGAGCGGTGCGGGCTGCCCCTGGTGGTCCTGCACCGGCCGTTCCCCTTCGCCGAACTGACGGAGGAGGTGCAGTGCCGGCTGGTCCGGCGCAAGTTCGCGGCCGTCAGTCTGTCGGAGACGGTACGCACCGCCCTCACCGGGCTGATCACCGCGGGCGCCCCGCTCGGCCGGCTGCTCGACGAGGTCGCCCAGCACGCCGCCTGCCCCGTCGTCGTCACCAACCTCGCCCACCGCGTCCTCGCCACGGCGGGGGAGCGGCCCGCCGTGGACGACGTGCTGCGCGACTGGGAACGGATCGCCCGGCAGGCATGGGGGCACCACCCGGGCCGTTCAGGCACGGGAGGAGGCACCGAGGGCGACGGCTGGATCCGCGCCGAACTCGGCGGCCGGGGCGAGCGGTGGGGCCGGCTCCTGCTGTGCGGGTACCGCGGCGACCCGGCCACCGGACGGCTGCTCGCCGAACGGGCCGCCGAGGCGCTCGTCCTGCACCGCATGCTGGGCGGCGCCGCAGCCCGCACCTGGGAGGAGCAGTCCGCCGAGAGCCTGCTCACCGACCTGGTCTCCGGGGCCGTACCCGCCCGGCAGTTGCTGCCCCGCGCGCGGGCCGCCGGACTGCCCGTCAACCGGCGGACGTTCGTGCCGCTCGTCGTCCCCGGCGGCGACCCGGGCCGGCTCGAAAGGCTGCTCCGGGTGCTGGGCCTGGCGGGAATCGTCGCCGACCTCGGCGACCACGCGACCGCCGTCCTGCTCAGCCTCGCCCGCGACCAGGACGCCTGCGCCCTGACCGCCCACTTCGCGGCCCGCCTGCGCGACGGGAGCGACACGGCCTGCGAGGTGGTCGCCGCCGCCGATCCCCGCACCGCCTGGGACGATGTGCCCGCCGGACTCCGCGAGGCCCGGCACGTCGCCGACGCGGTCGCCGACTCCGCCGCCGCCCTCGACCTGCCGGCCGTCGTCCGCCTCCGCGACGTCCACCTGCGCGGTCTGATCCGGCTGCTCAGGGACGACCCGCAGGTGCAGTCCTTCGCCGAACGCGAACTCGCCGGACTGCTCGACACAGGCGGTCCCGAACTGCTGAACGTGCTGCGGACCTACCTCGCGACCGGCCGCAACAAGTCCCGCACCGCCCAGCTGCACCACGTCTCGCGCCCCGCCCTCTACCGCCGCCTGGAGGCGATACAGGCACGCCTCGGCGCCGACCTCGACGACTTCGAGCAGGCCGCCTCCGTGCACATCGCGCTCCTCGCGCACGACGCGCAACAGCAGTGACACCCGTGACGACCAACCCGTGACGACCAGGGAAAACGGCGGTGAAACATGGTCCGGCGAACACGTGACACGGTGGCACGCCGCACCCCCGCGGACGTGACACACTGCACCTCAATCCGGCCCGTACGGCTTCCTAGGCTCGCCCTACACCGAGCGACCGGAGGTCCCGATGAGCCGAGTGATCCGTGCCGCCCTCTTCCAGACCGCCTGGACCGGCGACAAGGAGTCCATGATCCAGGTGCACGAGCAGGCGGCCCGCGACGCCGCCGCGCAGGGCGCCCAAGTCCTCTGCTTCCAGGAGCTGTTCTACGGGCCCTACTTCTGCCAGGTCCAGGACAAGGCGTTCTACGAGTACGCCGAGCGCGTCCCGGACGGCCCGACCGTCCGCCGCTTCCAGACCCTCGCCCGGGAACTGGGCATCGTCCTGATCCTGCCGATGTACGAGGAGGAGCAGCCGGGCGTCCTCTACAACACCGCCGCCGTGATCGACGCGGACGGCTCCTACCTCGGCAAGTACCGCAAGACCCACATCCCCCAAGTGCAGGGATTCTGGGAGAAGTTCTACTTCCGCCCCGGCAACGGCGGCTGGCCCGTCTTCGACACCGCCGTGGGCCGGATCGGCGTCTACATCTGCTACGACCGCCACTTCCCGGAGGGCTGGCGGGCCCTGGGCCTCGCCGGTGCCGAGATCGTCTTCAACCCCTCGGCGACCTCGCGCGGCCTCTCCCGCTACCTGTGGCAGCTGGAGCAGCCGGCGGCGGCCGTCGCCAACGAGTACTTCGTCGGCGCGATCAACCGGGTCGGCGTCGAGGACCTCGGCGACAACGACTTCTACGGCACGACGTACTTCGTGGACCCCGAGGCCCAGTTCGTCGGCGAGGTGGCGAGCGACAAGGAGACCGAACTCGTCGTCCGCGACCTCGACATGGCCAAACTCCGCGAGGTCCGAGACCGCTGGCAGTTCTACAGGGACCGCGTCCCGGGAGCGTACGGCCCGCTGACGGCGCCGTAAAAGCGGGGCCCAGGGAGGCGCCCCGAAAGGGGCGCGGGACTGTACTCGATTTGCGGCTGCCGCCGCGTGGCGCGACCAGCCACACACAACCCGCACATGCCCACAAGGGAGTCGGCCCATGAGCACCCGCACCCTCATCCGCAACGGCCTGGTCATCACCGCCGCAGACGAGATCCACGCCGACATCCTCATCGAAGACACCCGCATCGCCGCCATCGCGGCAACCGGCACCCCCGCCGCCGAAGCCCTGACGGCGGACAATCTCATCGACGCGACCGGAAAGTACGTCATCCCCGGCGGGGTCGACGGCCACACCCACATGGAGATGCCCTTCGGCGGCACCTACGCCTCCGACACCTTCGAGACCGGTACGCGGGCCGCCGCCTGGGGCGGCACGACCACCATCGTCGACTTCGCCATCCAGAGCGTCGGCGGAACCCTGCGCGACGGCCTGGACGCCTGGCACGCCAAGGCCGAGGGCAACTGCGCGATCGACTACGGCTTCCACATGATCGTCTCGGACGTGAACCCGAAGACGCTCAAGGAGATGGACCTGCTAGTCGAAGAGGGGGTCACGTCGTTCAAGCAGTTCATGGCGTACCCCGGTGTCTTCTACTCCGACGACGGCCAGATCCTGCGGGCCATGCAGCGCGCCGCCGGGAACGGCGGGCTGATCATGATGCACGCCGAGAACGGCATCGCCATCGACGTCCTGGTCGAGCAGGCCCTCGCCCGGGGCGAGACCGACCCGCGCTACCACGGCGAGGTCCGCAAGGCCCTGCTGGAGGCCGAGGCCACCCACCGCGCCATCCGCCTCGCCCAGGTCGCCGGCGCCCCCCTGTACGTCGTCCACGTCTCGGCGACCGAGGCCGTCGCCGAACTCGCCCGCGCCCGCGACCAGGGCCTGAACGTCTTCGGCGAGACCTGCCCCCAGTACCTGTTCCTGTCCACCGACAACCTCGCCGAGCCCGACTTCGAGGGCGCCAAGTACGTGTGCAGCACGCCGCTGCGGCCCAAGGAGCACCAGGCCGCCCTGTGGCAGGGCCTCAGGACCAACGACCTCCAGGTGGTCTCCACCGACCACTGCCCGTTCTGCTTCGTGGGCCAGAAGGAACTGGGCCGCGGCGACTTCTCCAAGATCCCCAACGGGCTGCCCGGCGTCGAGAACCGCATGGACCTGCTCCACCAGGCCGTCGTCGACGGGCACATCTCCCGGCGCCGCTGGATCGAGATCGCCTGCGCCACCCCGGCCCGCATGTTCGGCCTCTACCCGAAGAAGGGCACCATCGCGCCGGGCGCCGACGCCGACGTCGTCATCTACGACCCGCACGCCGAACAGGTGCTCTCCGCCGAGACCCACCACATGAACGTCGACTACTCCGCCTACGAGGGCCGGCGCATCACCGGCCGCGTCGAGACCGTGCTCTCCCGCGGCGAACCCGTCATCACCGAGCGGGAGTTCACCGGACGCGCCGGACACGGCGCGTTCACCCCGCGCTCCACCTGCCAGTACCTCAGCTAGGAGTGCCACCCATGGACTTCGGACTCGTCCTGCAGACCGACCCGCCGGCCTCCCGCGTCGTCAGCCTGATGCAGCGGGCCGAACACAACGGGTTCAGCCACGGCTGGACCTTCGACTCCGCCGTGCTGTGGCAGGAGCCGTTCGTCATCTACAGCCAGATCCTCGCGAACACCACGCGGCTGACCGTCGGCCCGATGGTCACCAACCCCGGCACCCGCACCTGGGAGGTGACCGCCTCCACCTTCGCCACCCTCAACGACATGTTCGGCAACCGCACCGTCTGCGGCATCGGGCGCGGTGACTCCGCGATGCGCGTCGCCGGCCGCAAACCCAACACGCTGGCCCGGATCAGCGAGGCCATGAAGGTCATCCGTGCCCTCGGCCGGGGCGAGGAGGCCGACCTCGGCGGCACGGTGATCAAGTTCCCGTGGGTCGGGCCGGGCGCCGAACTCCCCGTGTGGATGGCCGCGTACGGGCCGAAGGCGCTCAAGATGGCCGGCGAGGAGGCCGACGGGTTCATCCTCCAGCTGTCCGACCTCTACCTCACCGAGTACATGGTGAAGGCGGTCAAGGACGCCGCCGTAGCCGCCGGACGCGACCCCGCCTCCGTCACCATCTGCGTGGCCGCCCCCGCCTACGTCACCGAGGACGACTCGCCCGAGGCACTCGCCCACGCCCGCGAACAGTGCCGCTGGTTCGGCGGCATGGTCGGCAACCACGTCGCCGACCTCGTCGCCAAGTACGGCGAGCACTCCGCGCAGGTCCCCGACGAACTCACCGACTACATCAAGGCCCGCCAGGGCTACGACTACGCGCACCACGGGCGCAGCGGCAACCCGGACACCGCCTTCGTGCCCGACGGAATCGTCGACCGGTTCTGCGTGATCGGACCGGTCGAGAAGCACATCGAGAAGCTGAACGCGCTGCGCGAACTGGGCGTCGACCAGTTCGCCGTGTACGCCATGCACGACGCGCGGGAAGCCGTGATCGACGCGTACGGGACCGAGGTCATCCCGGCCGTCAACTCCAGATAACCGGTCATCCTCCGATTGGGCTGCCCATGACCGACACCGCTCCCCCCGGCATACCGTCCTCCGCCCAGGTCACGCTCGCCGACGGGCGCGTGGAGATCGCCCCCGGCACTCCACCGCCCAGCGGCCCCTACGCCAACGCCGACCTGCTGCCCGTGCCGGTCGCCCGGCGCACCTGGACGACGTACAACTTCTCCGCGCTGTGGGTCGGCATGGCCCACAACACGGCGTCCTGGACGCTGGCCTCCGGTCTGATCGCCGTCGGCATGGACTGGAAGCAGGCGGTGTTCACCATCGCCCTGGCCAACCTGATCGTGCTCGTCCCGATGCTGCTCACCGGGCACGCCGGACCCAAGTACGGCATCCCCTTCCCCGTGTTCGCCCGCGCCTCCTTCGGCGTGCGCGGCGCCAACCTGCCCGCCGTCGTACGGGCGTTGGTGGCGTGCGGCTGGTTCGGCATCCAGACCTGGATCGGCGGCGAGGCCATCTACTTCCTCGCCGGGAAGCTCATCGGCGACAGTTGGGCGAACACGTCCCACATCGGCGGCTATGCCTGGACGATGTGGCTGTCGTTCGCGATCTTCTGGGTGCTCCAGGTCGCCATCATCCACCGCGGCATGGAGACCATCCGCCGCTTCGAGAACTGGGCCGCGCCGTTCGTGATCGTCGGCGCGCTCGTGATGCTGTGGTGGATGAGCAGCAAGGCCGGCGGGGTCGGCCCGCTGTTCGACCAGCCGTCGAAGCTCGGCTGGGGCGGCGACTTCTGGAAGCTGTTCTGGCCCTCCCTCATGGGCATGATCGGCTTCTGGTCCACACTGTCCCTGAACATCCCGGACTTCACCCGCTACGGCAGGAGCCAGAAGGCGCAGACCCGCGGCCAGGCCCTGGGCCTGCCCACCACGATGACCCTGTTCGCCTTCCTGTCCGTGCTGGTGACCTCCGGCTCGCAGGCGGTGTACGGCAAGCCGGTCTGGGACCCGGTCCAGCTCGCCGCCAAGACGGACAACGTGGTCGGACTGCTCTACGCCCTGGTCACCGTGCTGGTGGCGACCCTGTCCGTGAACATCGCGGCCAACCTGGTCTCCCCGGCCTTCGACTTCTCCAACATCGCGCCCCGCCGCGTGAGTTTCCGCACCGGCGCCCTCATCACCGCCGTACTCGCCGTGGTGATCTGCCCCTGGAAGCTGTACTCCGACCCCCAGGGCTACATCTTCACCTGGCTCGGCCTGGTCGGCGGTCTGCTCGGCACCGTCGCCGGCATCCTCATCGCCGATTACTGGTTCCTGCGCCGCACCCGCCTGGTCCTCGCCGATCTGTACCGCCCGGACGGCCGCTACTGGTACAACGCCGGCTGGAACTGGCGCGCGGTCACCGCCTTCCTGGCCGGCGGCATCCTGGCAATCGGCGGCGCCGACTTCAACCCCCTCCTCAACGGCCGCCCCATCCCAGCCCTCTCCCCCCTGGCCGACTACGGCTGGGCAGTGGGCCTGGGCACGTCGCTGGTGGTGTATCTGACCCTGATGACGAGCGCCCCAAAGGGGCGCGGGGAACTGCGCGACCAGCCCCCACCGGCCCGCAGTTGAAGACGCGAGGCCCAGCCCAGCTCACCCCTTAGGCAAAACCCCCACCGCAGCCCGCGCAGCCTTGATAGCCCCCTTGTTGATCACATCAGTACTCGGCGCCTTCTTCGTCTCGAAGTCGCTCCCGTTGTACGTGACGATCACCAGCGCGTTGGAGACGTGCACCAGCACCACCCCCTCACGGGTCTGCTGCTTGTCCTCCGTGGTGAGGTTCACGACGGAGTAGGCGGAGTCGCCGAGCCCCGGCACGGCGCCTCCGCCGCTCTTCTCCTTGACGCGCTCCTCGTACTCCTTCTGCGCCGCCTGGTCCGACTCCGTGATCTCGAAGGAGACGTCCAGCCACCGGTAGTCGTAGCCCTTGAGCGCGTTCCACGAGCACGTGCGGCGCAGCTTGGTGTCGGTCGACGGGATCTCCTTGCCCGCCGTCTTCGCACCCGGCACGAGGGACTTCACGGTCGACGCGGGCACGGCGCCGCAGGGCGCGGGCGAGGTGGTGTACGACTTCGACACCGCCGTGGACGACGGCGCCGAGGAGGAGTGCGTGGGAGACGCCGGGTCGGGCTGGTGATCCGCGGCGGGCGGCGCGGCCGGACCCGACGTCAGCGCCCAGCCGGCGCAGGCGAGCACGGCGACCGGCGTCAGGCGCGCGGTGAGGGCGAGCGGCAGAGGCAGGGGCACGGCACACTTCTCGTGGGGGAGGGGGTACGGAAGGGTCCGCATGGTGGACGGGGACGACAGTCTCACACGACTACCTGTGCGGCGGAAGGGTCAACTCGCTGAGTGTCCGCCCGGTAACTCTGCCCGACCGCAGTCGTGTTGTATGTCCGTTTATGTCGGTGAGCGGTCGGCGAGAACTCAGGCGCGAACTCACGCTCGAACCTCGGAGGCGACAGATGCGGTTCACCACCCGGCCCACCCTCCAGGGCACCTACGGCATGGTGGCCTCCACCCACTGGCTGGCGTCCCAGTCGGCGATGGCGGTCCTGGAGGGCGGCGGCAACGCGTTCGACGCGGCGGTCGCCGGTGCCTTCGTGCTGCACGTCGTGGAACCGCACCTCAACGGGCCCGCCGGTGAGGTGCCGATCCTGCTCGCCCGGGCGGGCGGCGCGGTGCGCGTGCTGTGCGGGCAGGGCGTGGCCCCGGCGGGCGCCACCGTCGCCCACTACCGGGGGCTCGGCCTGGACCTCGTGCCCGGTACGGGCCCGCTGGCCGCGGCCGTGCCGGGCGCCTTCGACGCCTGGCTGCTGCTCCTGCGCGACCACGGCACCAGGTCCCTCGACGACGTCCTGTCCTACGCCATCGGCTACGCCGGGCACGGCCACCCGCCCGTGGAGAAGGTCGGCGAGACGGTCGAGAGCGTGCGGGAGCTGTTCGAGACCGAGTGGACTTCCTCGGCGGCCCTCTACCTGCCCTGCGGCCACGCCCCCCGGCCCGGCCGGCTCCTGCGCAACCCGGCGCTCGCCGCCACCTGGGAACGGCTGCTCGCCGAGACCGAGGGCGCCGGCGGCCGGGAGGCACGCATCGACGCCGCGCGCGAGGTGTGGCGCTCCGGCTTCATCGCCGACGCCCTGCTACGGCAGTCCCGGAGGCCCACCCTGGACACCAGCGGAGCGCGGCACACCGGCACGCTCACCGAGTCCGACCTCGCCGGCTGGTCGGCGGCCTACGAGACGCCGGCGACCTACGACTGGAACGGCTGGACCGTGTGCAAGCCCGGCCCCTGGAGCCAGGGCCCCGCCTTCCTCCAGCAGCTCGCCCTGCTCCCGCCCGAGCTGCCGGCCCACGGCGGCGCCGACTACGTCCACCTGCTGATCGAGGGCTGCAAACTCGCCATGGCCGACCGCGAGGCCTGGTACGGCGACGCCGCCGAGGTGCCCCTCGCCGCACTGCTGTCGGACGAGTACAACGCCGCCAGGCGGTCCCTCGTCGGCGCCGAGGGCTCCTGGGAGCTGCGCCCCGGAAGTCCCGGCGGCCGCGTCCCGCGCATCCCGGCGCACGCGTGCGTGGACGTGGGGGAGCTGTCCGTGTTCAACCCGATGGGCACCGGCGAGCCGACCGTCGCGGACCTGACGGGGGAGGCCCAGGTCGCCGCCGACGGCACCACCCGCGGCGACACCTGCCACCTCGACGTCGTCGACCGCTGGGGCAACATGATCTCCGCCACGCCCAGCGGCGGCTGGCTCCAGTCCAACCCGGTCGTCCCCGAACTCGGCTTCCCGCTCGGCACCCGGCTGCAGATGACCTGGCTGGAGGAGGGCCTGCCGAACTCCCTGACCCCCGGCCGCCGCCCCCGCACCACGCTCAGCCCCTCCCTCGCCCTGCGCGGCGGCACCCCGGTGCTGGCGTTCGGCACGCCCGGCGGCGACCAGCAGGACCAGTGGCAGCCGCACTTCTTCCTCGCCGCTGCCCTGCGTCAACCGGTCCGCGGCGGCCTCGACCTGCAAGGCGCCGTCGACGCGCCCAACTGGCACAACGACAGCTTCCCCAGCTCCTTCTACCCGCGCGGCCGGCGCCCCGGCAGCGTGACCGTGGAGTCCCGCACCGCCCCGGAGGTCGTCGCGGAACTGCGGCGGCGCGGCCACGACGTCACCGTCGGCCCGGCCTGGTCCGAGGGCCGGCTGTGCGCGGTCGCCCGCGACCCGGAGACCGGCGTCCTGTCGGCCGCCGCCAACCCGCGCGGGATGCAGGGCTACGCGGTCGGGCGCTGAGCGGCGCACAGTGTTCGGCGCGAGTCCGCCCGCCGTTCACCCGGCCGGGGGGCGTTGTCAGTGGCGCGTGGTCTCATGGACGCATGATCGACGAAACGGAAACCATCGACGAGTTTCTCGCCCGCCACTCGGCCGACGTGGAGCGGGCGGTCCGCGAGGCCGCCGCGGCCGAGATCCTGCCCCGCTTCCGCCGCCTCGCCGCGCACGAGATCGACCAGAAGAGCGGCCCGCACGACCTGGTGACGGACGCCGACCGCCTCGCCGAGCAGCGGCTCACCGAGGTCCTCGGCGCCCTGCTGCCCGGCTCCGTCGTGGTCGGCGAGGAGGCCGTCCACGCGGACCCCGCCGTCTACGAGGCGATCCAGGGCGACGCACCCGTCTGGATCATCGACCCGGTCGACGGCACCCGCCAGTTCGTCCAGGGCGACGACGGCTTCTGCAGCATGGTCGCGCTCGCGCTCCGGGGCGTCGTCCACGGCGCGTGGATCTACGCCCCCGCCCTGGACCGGTTCGCCACGGCCGTCCGCGGGCAGGGCGCGTTCCTCGACGGCGAGCGCCTGTTCGCCGGCCCGCCCGCCCCCGGCCGGGACCTCGTCGTCGCCACCTCGCACCCCGACTACACCACGGACGCGCAGCGGCACGCCCTGCGCACCCTGTGGAGCGACGGCCTCGCCCCGCGGCACTGCGGCTCCGCCGGGCTGGAGTATCTCGCCGTCGCCCGGGGCGAGTTGGACGCCACCGGTTTCTCCTGGGAGGCCGCCTGGGACCACGCGGCCGGCCTGCTGCTGGTGGAAGAGGCGGGCGGCGCCCACCTCACCCGCGACGGGGAGCCGTTCCGGATCACCGGGGGCAACGCACTGCCGTTCACGGCGGCCCGGGACGCCCCGACCACCCGCCGGGTGGCGGAACTGCTGCGGACGGCGGCCTGACCCACCCGCGACGGGGCCGTGTCAGTCCCGCGGCATATCCTGATCCGATACAGGCCATCGGCTGACGAAGGGGTCCGAAGGTGCCGTCGATGCTCGATGCGTGCGTGGTGGGTGCGGGACCGAACGGACTGACCGCCGCCGTGGAGCTGGCCCGCCGCGGCTTCTCCGTGGCCGTGTTCGAGGCGCGGTCCGCGGTCGGCGGCGGGGCGAGCACCGAGGAGCTGACCCTCCCCGGCTTCCGGCACGACCCGTGCTCGGCCGCCCACCCCCTCGGCATCAACTCGCCCGCGTTCCGCTCCCTGCCGCTTCAGCGGTACGGCCTTGAATGGCTGCACGCCGACCTGCCCATGGCACACCCGTTCCCCGACGGCAGCGCGGCCGTGCTGTCCCGGTCCGTCGCCAAGACCGCGGCCTCCTTCGGCCCGCGCGACGCGGGCGCGTACCGCAGGCTGGTCGAGCCGTTCCTGCCCCGCTGGGACACCCTGGCCCGGGACTTCATGTCCCTGCCGCTGACGGCGCTGCCCCGCGACCCGGTCACCCTTGCCCGGTTCGGCCTGGCCGGGCTGCCGCCCTCCACCTGGCTGCTGAGCCGCTTCCGCGACGAGCCCGTCAAGGCCCTGTTCGCCGGGCTGGTCGCCCACGTCATGGCCCCGCTCGGCGGCTTCGCCACCGGCGCCATCGGCCTGGTCTTCGCGCTCGCCGCGCACGCCCGCGGCTGGCCCGTGGCCCGCGGCGGCTCCCAGTCGATCTCCGACGCCCTCGCCGCCTACCTGAAGGACCTCGGCGGCGCCGTCCACACCGACTACGAGGTCAAGCGCCTGGACGACCTGCCGCCGGCCCGCGCCTACGTCTTCGACACCTCACCCGCCGCCCTCGCCCGCATCGCCGGCTTCGGCGCCTACTACGACGGCTTCCGCTACGGCCCCGGCGTCTTCAAGATCGACTACGCCCTGGACGGGCCGGTCCCGTGGACCGCACCCGAGGCTCGCGTCGCCGGAACCGTGCAGATCGGCGCCAGCAAGGACGAGATCGGCACCGCCCTGCGCGCCGCCTCCCGCGAGGGCCGCGCCCCCGACCGGCCCTTCATGATCACTGTGCAGCCCAGCGTGGCCGACCCCACCCGCGCCCCCGAGGGCAAACACGTCTTCTGGGCGTACGGCCACGTCCCGAACGGCTGGGACGGCGACCTCACCGACGCCATGGAGCGCCAACTGGAGCGCTACGCCCCCGGGTTCCGTGACCGCGTGCTCGCCCGCGCCACCGCGGGTCCCGCCGACCTGGCCGCCCGCAACGCCAACTACGTGGGCGGCGACATCGCCTGCGGCGCCGCCTCCGGACTCCAGCTCCTGCTGCGGCCCAAACTGTCCCTGTTCCCGTACACCACCCCGCACCCGGCCGTGTTCATCTGCTCCTCGGCCACTCCGCCGGGCCCCGGGGTGCACGGCATGTCGGGGCACAACGCGGCCAAGGCCGTCTGGCGCAGACTGAGGCAGACATGACCACCATCACCCTGGTCCAGGGCGACATCACCCGGCAGAGCGCCGACGCGATCGTCAACGCCGCCAACTCCTCCCTGCTGGGCGGTGGCGGCGTCGACGGGGCGATTCACCGGCGGGGCGGGCCCGCGATCCTGGCGGAGTGCCGCAAGCTCCGGGCGTCGCGGTACGGCAGGGGCCTGCCCACCGGCCGGGCGGTCGCCACCACGGCCGGCGAGCTGGACGCCCGCTGGGTGATCCACACCGTCGGCCCGGTCTGGTCCGGCTCCGAGGACCGCTCGGAGCTGCTGGCCTCCTGCTACCGCGCGTCCCTGAAGGCGGCCGACGAACTCGGCGCCCGCACGGTCGCGTTCCCCGCCATCTCCACCGGCGTCTACCGCTGGCCGATCGACGACGGCGCCCGCATCGCGGTCGAGACGATCCGGGCCGCGGACACCGCCGTCGAGGAGGTCACCTTCGTCCTGTTCGACCAGCAGGCGTACGAGGCGTTCGACCGGGCCCTGCGCTGAGCGCCGGGTGCACCGGCGCCCCGGCACGCCCGCGCGAGCGGTAGACGACGTACGGGCGTGCCGCGTACCCGAGCGGCGCGGCGAACGCGTGCACCAGCCGACCGAACGGCCACAGGGCGAACAGGGTCAGCGCCAGCAGGGCGTGCACCTGGTAGACGAGCGGGGCGTGCGCCATGGCGCCCACGTCCGGGTCGAGGGTGAACAGGCTGCGGAACCAGACGGCGACCCCGAGCCGGTAGTCGTAGGGGTTGGTCACGGAGGACACCGTGGCGGTCAGGCCGGCCAGCAGCACCAGGGCGAGGAGCGGCAGGGTCACCCGGTCGCTGCGGCTGGTCGCCCCGCGCACCGCGGGCACCCGCACCCTGCGGTACAGCAGCACGCCGAGGCCGACGACGGCCGCGACGCCCGCCGTGCCGCCCATGGCCAGCGCGACCGCGTGGTACTGCTCCTCGCTGATCCGGAACCACCGCGTCAGCGACTCGGGCACCAGCAGCCCCATCACATGGCCGCCGATCACGAGGAACAGGGCGTAGTGGAACAGCGGGCCGCCGACGCGCAGCAGCCGGGACTCGTGCAGCTGGCTGGAGCGGGTGGTGAAGCCGAACCGGTCGTAGCGGTAGCGCCAGGCCGTGCCGGCCACCAGGACGACGAGCGCGAGATAGGGCAGGACGCCCCACAGCGCGATATGCAGATGCTTCATCAGCGGCGGACTCCTTCGTCGCCCGCGGCGTGCGGCACCGGGTACGGCACGGGGGCGGAACGGTCGTACAGGGCAAGGGGATCGGGCAGGTCCCGTGCGGTTGGGGGCGCGTCCGCGGCGGGCAGCGTGGCCCGGACGGCGCGGAGCACCTCGGCGTACGGGCTGCCGTGGGCGACGAGCCCGCGGGCCAGCAGTCCCAGGGCGGCCCGGTGCTCGTACAGGACGGCCCGGCCCTCCTCGGGGTGGCGGGCGGCGAACTCCAGGACGGCGGGCAGGAAGTCGGGCAGCTCGCCCCCGGCCGGTTCCCAGCCGTGCCGCCGGTAACGGGACTTGAGCGCGGCGAGGGAGGCGCCCCGGCGGCGGGTGTCGCCGTCGGTGTAGTGGGTGAGGTGGAGGGTGCGGCGGCGGGTGCGGTCGAACGTGGTGACGTAGCGGGCCGCGAGGTCGAGCGGGGCGACGGCCTCGGTGGCCCGGCAGAACGCCAGCAGGGGCTCCGTCTCCGGGCCCGGCAGCGTCCCGAGGGCCGCGGCCACCCGGTCGCGCCGCTCCGGCCAGCCCTCGCCGGGGTAGTCGAGGAGCAGGGAGGCGGCCTGGTGCACCGCCCGGTGCCGGTGGTTCACCGTGCGTCGCCCGTCCCCTCTGGGAAGAGCCCGCTGGGACGGCCGCGGCCGTTCCAGTTGAGCAGGTTGACCCGGCCGCGCAGCGACCGGCCGTCCGGTGCGGCCGACGCGACGGCGACGGGCGGGGCGTGGAAGCCCTCGACGCCGTCCACACCGCCGGCGCCGTACATGCCGGGCCCGCCGTCGTGGTCGAGACTGCAGCCCGCGTCCGCGCCCGGTGTCCCGCCCGCGCCAGCCACATAGGTGGTCGGGACGACGTACCGCTCCTCGTACTTGGCGAGCGCCAGCAGCCGGTACATCGCCTCCAGGTCGCTCTCGTCCAGGCCGACACCCCGGGCGATCGCGGGGTCGCGTTCCTCACCGAGGTTGACGCGCCGCATGTGGGCGCGCATCGCGGCCAGCCGGCACAGGGCTGCCTCCACCGGGGCGGTGTCCCCGGCCGTGAACAGCCCCGCCAGGTACTCCAGCGGGATGCGCAGCGCGTCGATCGCGCCGAACAGCGGGGCGGGGTGCTCCCCGTCGTGGCCGCTGCCGGTGAGCGCGTCGACGACGGGGGAGAGCGGCGGGACGTACCAGACCATGGGCATCGTCCGGTACTCCGGGTGCAGCGGCAGCGCGACCCGGTATCTCGTGATCAGGTCCCGGACGGGGGAGCGGCGGGCCGCCGTGATCCAGTCGTGCGGGATGCCCGACTCCTCGGCCGCCCGCACCACCTCGGGGTCGTGGGGATCGAGGAAGCACTCCAACTGGGCCTGGTAGAGCCGCTGTTCGTCCGGTACGGAGGCGGCCTCGCCCACCTTGTCGGCGTCGTACAGCATCACGCCCAGGTAGCGCAGCCGGCCCACGCAGGTCTCCGAGCACACGGTGGGCTCGCCCGCCTCGATGCGCGGGTAGCAGAAGGTGCACTTCTCGGCCTTGCCGGTGGCGTGGTTGAAGTAGACCTTCTTGTACGGGCAGCCGCTCACGCACATCCGCCAGCCCCGGCAGCGGTCCTGGTCGACCAGGACGATGCCGTCCTCGACCCGCTTGTAGAGGGCCCCGGAGGGGCACACGGCCACGCAGGACGGGTTGAGGCAGTGTTCGCAGATCCGGGGCAGGTGGAACATGAACGCCTGCTCGTAGTCCAGTTGGACCCGTTCGCTCATCTTCTTCAGCACCGGGTCGGCCGAGAGGTGCTCCGGGCCGCCGCCGAGGTCGTCGTCCCAGTTGGGGCCCCAGGTGATGTCGGTGGGGCGGCCGTCGACGAGGGAGCGGGGCCGGGCGGTGGGCAGGTCGTCGCCGAGCGGGGCCGAGATCAGGGTGTCGTAGTCGTACGTCCACGGCTCGTAGTAGTCGGCCAGGGATGGCAGTTCGGGGTTGGCGAAGAGGCGGGCCAGGCGCCGGGCCCGGCCGCCGGAGCGCGGCACCAGGCCGCCCCGGGTGCCCAGGCGCCAGCCGCCCCGCCACTTCTCCTGGTCCTCGTGACCGCGCGGATAGCCCTGCCCGGGGCGGGTCTCGACGTTGTTGAACCAGGCGTATTCGGTGCCCTTGCGATTGGTCCACGTCTGTTTGCAGGTGACCGAACAGGTGTGGCAGCCGATGCACTTGTCGAGGTTCATCACCATGGCGATCTGACTCATGACGCGCATCAGTACTGCACCTCCTGGGCGCGCCGGCGGATCACGGTGCGGGCGTCGCGCTGGTTGCCGGTGGGGCCGTAGTAGTTGGGGGCGAACGACAACTGGCCGTAGCCGCCGATGAGATGGGTGGGTTTGATCAGGACGCGGGTGAGTGCGTTGTGCACGCCGCCGCGCCGGCCGGTGGCCTCGCTGCGCGGGACGTTCACCAGGCGTTCCTGCACGTGGTACATGAACACCGTGCCGGCCGGCATGCGGTGGGAGACGATCGCGCGGGCGACGACGACTCCGTTGGGATTGACCGCCTCCACCCAGTCGTTGTCGGCGGCTTCGATCGCCGCCGCGTCCTCCACGCTCATCCAGATGACCGGGCCGCCGCGGGCCAGGGTCTGCATGAGCAGGTTCTCCTGGTACTCGGAGTGGATCGACCACTTGGAGTGCGGGGTGAGGTAGCGGACGCTCACCTCGCGCTCGCCCGCGACGGAGTCGGCGGCGAGGTCCAGCGGCGGCCGGTAGACGGGCAGTTGCTCGCCGGCCTCGGCCATCCAGTCGTGGTCCAGGTAGAAGTGCTGACGTCCCGTCAGGGTGTGCCAGGGCTTGCGGTGTTCGGTGTTGACGGTGAACGGCGAGTAGCGCCGGTCGGGGGCCTCCTTTCCGGACCACTCGTAGCTGGTGCCGACCTGGACGGGCCGGTCCTGGGTGTCGGAGAAGACGACCCGCCGCTCGTGCACCGCCTCGGCGAGGGAGGCGAAGCCGCTGCCGGGCCCGCAGCGGTCCGCGAGCTGTCCGAACCCCTCCGCCGCCAGGCGCCCGTTGGTCGTGCCGGACAGGGCGAGGATCGCCTCGCACAGCTTGACGTCGGTGTCCAGCAGGGGACGCCCGTGCGCGGGTCCGGAGCGGGCGGTGCCGCACCGGGACGCGAGCCAGCGGGCCTCGGGCAGCGGCCGTACGGTGACGCCCTTCACGGTCAGGCCGTGCTCCTCGCACAGCGGCCCGAAGGAGGCGAGCTTGTCGGCGACGGCCGTGTAGTCCCGTTCGACGAGGGTGAAGTGGGGCAGGTTGCCGCCCGGCCGGGGGGTCCAGCCGTCGCGCCAGTCCCGCACCCGGCCGCCGGGCTCCGCCGTCTCGCCGGGGGTGTCGTGCTGCTGGGGCGTGGCCACCAGGTCGTACGCCGTGTCCAGCCGGCCGGCGGCGAGTTCGCTGAACTTCGCGGCCAGGGCGTTAAAGATCTCGAAGTCGGTCCGGGTCTGCCAGGGCGGGCTGATCGCGGGGGAGAAGGCGTGCACGAAGGGGTGCATGTCGGTGCTGGACAGGTCGTGCTTCTCGTACCAGGTCGCGGCCGGCAGGACGAGGTCGGCCATGAGGGTGGTCGACGTCATCCGGAAGTCCAGCGCGAGCAGCAGGTCGAGCTTGCCGCGCGGCGCCTCCTCGTGCCACGTCAGATCGCGCGGCCGGGCGCCGGGCGGGGCCTGGTCGGCGTGCGCGTTGTCGCTCGCGCCGAGCAGATGGCGCAGGAAGAACTCGTTGCCCTTCGCGGAGGAACCGATCAGGTTGGCCCGCCACACGGTGAGCACGCGCGGCCAGTTGGCGGGATCGTCCGGGTCCTCACAGGCGAACGACAGCCGTCCGCCGTCGAGTTCGGCGGCGACCCACTCGTCCGGCTCGTGCCCGCTGCGGTGCACCTCCCGGCCGAGGTCGAGCGGGTTCGCGGAGAACGTCGGCGCGGACGGCATCCAGCCCAGCCGCATCGACTGGGCGACCAGGTCGGCGGTGTGCCGCCCCTCGAACAGGCCCTGCCCGGTGGGCGCGGCCAGCGCGTCGGCACTGTGGGCGTCGTAGCGCCACTGGTCGGTGTGCAGGTACCAGTACGGCGTGCCCGCCATCTGCCGCGAGGGGCGCACCCAGTCCGCGGCCGACTGCAACTGCTGCCAGCCGGCGTAGGGGCGGACCTTCTCCTGGCCGACGTAGTGCGCCCAGCCGCCGCCGTTGACGCCCTGGCAGCCGGTGAGCAGCAGCAGGGTGAGGAACGAGCGGTAGATGGTGTCGGAGTGGAACCAGTGGTTGGTGCCGGCCCCCATCACGATCATGCACCGGCCGCGGGTCTTCTCCGCCGTGTCCGCCAGCTCGCGCGCGAGCCGCACCACCGCGCCGGCCGGCACGGAGGTGATCGCCTCCTGCCAGGCGGGCGTGTTCGGCTGCGTGGCGTCGTCGTAGCCGGCGGCCCAGTCGCCGGGCAGCCCCTCCCGGCCGACGCCGTACTGCGCGAGCAGCAGGTCGAACACGGTGGTCACCCGGCGGCCGCCGACCTCACGCACGGGCACCCCGCGCACGCTCGGCGGTTCGCCGTCGAAGCGCGGCAGCAGCACCCGTACGGCGTCCCCGCCCGGTCGGTGCAGCGTCAGTTCGGGCTCGATGTCGCCGAGATCGAGGTTCCAGCGGCCCTCGCCGCCCTTGGACCAGCGGTCCCCGAGCGTGCCGTTCGGGACGACCGGCCGCCCGGACGCGGTGTCGAGGAGCACCGGCTTCCACGCGGCCGCCTCCTCGTCGTCCTCGGCGAGGCCGAGCGCGGCGGCGGTGACGAACTTGCCGGGCACGAACGCCCCGTCCCGCTCGTCGAGTTCGACCAGGAACGGCAGGTCGGTGAAGCGCCGGACGTAGTCGGTGAAGTACGGCACCTTCCGCGTCACGAAGAACTCGGTGAGGATCACGTGCCCCATGGCCATCGCCAGCGCGCCGTCGGTGCCGGGGTGCGGGTGCAGCCACTCGTCGGCGAACTTGGTGGCGTCGGAGTAGTCGGGGGAGACCACGACGACCTTCTGGCCCCGGTAGCGGGCCTCGGTCATCCAGTGCGCGTCCGGGGTCCGAGTGACCGGCACGTTGGAGCCCCACAGCATCAGGTAGGCGGCGTCCCACCAGTCCCCGGACTCCGGTACGTCCGTCTGGTCGCCGAAGACCTGCGGGGAGGCGATCGGCAGGTCGGCGTACCAGTCGTAGAACGACACCATCGGCGCGCCGATCAGCGACATGAAGCGGGCGCCGACCGCGTGCGAGGCCATCGACATCGCCGGGATCGGCGAGAAGCCGGCCACCCGGTCCGGGCCGTGCTCCGCGATGGTGTGCACATGGGCGGCGGCCGCGATCTCCAGGGCCTCCTCCCAGCCGACCCGCACCAGCCCGCCCTTGCCCCGCGCCGACTGGTAGCGCCGCCGCTTGACCGGGTCGCCGGTGATCTCGGCCCAGGCCGCCACCGGATCGCCCAGCCGCGCCCGCGCCTCCCGGTACAGCTCCAGCAGCACCCCCCGCACATGGGGGTGGCGGACCCGGGTGGGCGAGTAGGTGTACCAGGAGAAGGACGCCCCGCGCGGGCAGCCGCGCGGCTCGTACTCGGGCCGGTCGGGGCCGGTCGACGGATAGTCCGTCTCCTGGGTCTCCCAGGTGATCAGGCCGTCCTTGACGTAGACCTTCCACGAGCACGAGCCGGTGCAGTTCACCCCGTGCGTGGAGCGCACCACCTTGTCGTGTGCCCAACGCTCCCGGTACGGCGCGTCGTTGACGGCCTGGTCGGTGCGGAAGACCGCTCTGAGGTCGGGGGTCGTCTCCGTCCGCCGCAGTATGCTCCCGGCCCGCAGCAGCTGATCGGCGGCCAGGGCCGCCACTCGTTCCGCTTCCCGCCGGGCACCGCGCCGTCCCACCGTGTCACTTCCCTCCGCAGTCGGATGTTCGTCCCACCAGCTTGGCGGGTGACTGCGGAGAGGAGTCGCGTGACTACGCAATGTTGATGTTGCCTAGGGGAGACCTTTTATTGGCCTTTGCAATAGTTGTGCACGCCATGCAGTGTGTGTGGTGTGCACCGAGTCCGTCAGCCGCCGGCCGGTCCCCCCGCGACGACGACCGTGGCCGCGCGCTTCCGGCGCAGCGAGAGCACGCGCTCGACGTGGTGCTCCTCGTGCACGTCGATGCGCCGGGCGGTCAGCAGGTGACGCAGGCTGATGATGCCCTCGACCTGCGGCTGCTCCTCGCGCGTGACGACGAGCAGCCGGGTCACCTCGTGCTCGGCCATGCGGTTGGCGAGCAGTCGCAGCGTCTCGTCCGGGTAGGCGGTGACCGCCGGTGCGGCCAGCTCGCCGAGCGGGGTGGTGTCCGCCGGGTCGCCGTGGATGAGCGTGCCGCGGGTGACGACACCGACCAGGGAGCCGTCCGTGCCGAGCACCGGGTACAGCCGCTGGGCGAGGAGTTCCTCGGGGTCCCCGGCGTCGTGCGCGGCCCGCAGCAGCGCGGTGATCTCGCCGCCGGTGCGGTCGCTGCGGAAGGTGACGCCGGCCGGGGTCTCCAGCTGGCGCACGAGGTGCAGTTCGAGCGGGTCGACGGAGTACTCACGGGTCAGGTGCAGACCGCGGCGGGCGATCTTCTCGGTGAGGACCGACCGCTTGAGCAGCACCACGGAGAGCAGGTACGCGGCCGACGCGGTGATCACCATCGGGATCAGCGCGTTCATCTCGTGGGTGAGTTCCAGGCAGAAGACGATGCCGGTCAGCGGGGAGCGCATCACACCGCCGAGCACGCCGGCCAGCGAGACCAGCGCCCAGAAGCCGGGGCTGACGTGCGGGAACACCAGGGACTCGGCCGCACCGAGGGCGCCGCCGACCATGAACATCGGCGCCAGGACGCCGCCGGAGGTGCCCGAGCCCAGCGACAGGCCCCAGATGAGGGTCTTGACGACCAGGATGCCGACGATCAGTCCGACCGTGGCGTGGCCGGTCAGCAACTGGTCGATGACGTCGTAGCCGACACCGAGCGCGCGCGGCTCGAACAGACCGCCGACGCCGATGATCAGGCCGCCGATCGCGGGCCACCACATCCAGTGGATCCGCAGCTTGGCGAAGGTGTCCTCGGAGAAGTAGACGAGGGCGGTGGCGCCGAGCGCGAGCAGTCCGGCCACGGCACCGGAGACCAGGCACAGGCCGTAGGCCGGGAGGTCGATGTGGGAGGGCACGTGGGCGCCGCCGAAGAGCGGCTTGGTGCCCAGCAGCGGTCCGCGGACCAGGGTCGCGGTGACCGCGGCGACGGCGACCGGCAGGTACGAACGGGGCCGCCACTCGAACAGCAGCAGCTCCACGGCCAGCAGGATGGAGGCCAGCGGCGCGTTGAACGTCGCCGCCATGCCGGCCGCGGAACCCGCCACCAGCAGGGCCTTGCGCTCGTCGGTGGTGACCCGCAGGAACTGCGCCAGCAGGGAGCCGATCGCCCCGCCCGTCATGATGATCGGGCCCTCGGCGCCGAACGGCCCGCCGGTGCCGATGGATATGGCGGCCGAGGCCGGCTTGAGCGCGGCGACCCGCGGCTGCACCCGGCTGCCGCCCACGAGGATCGACTCGATCGCCTCGGGCATGCCGTGACCGCGGATCTTCTCCGAGCCGTACCGGGCCATGAGGCCGATGATCAGACCGCCCGCCACCGGCATGATCAGCAGCAGCCAGCGGTGCGTGGTGTCGGCCGGGGTGGCGGTGCCGAAGGCCAGGCGGCCCAGGAAGGAGAGGTTGGTGATCAGCGCGATCAGCTTCAGCAGACCGGCGGCCACGAGGGCGGCGACGGCGCCGACGGGCACGGCCAGCGCCGAGATCAGCAGGACGCGCGGCTCGACGTGGAAGTCGCCGAGATGCGGGCTCTTGAGCTCGGACAGATGAGCGCCGGCCCGGCGGGCCGGAGCATCCGGTGCGGCTGGTGCGGGCGGTGTCTCCGGCTGGGACGGCGCGTCCGACTGGGACGGCGGCGCGGCGGTGGACGAGGACATGAGGGCTCCGTCAGGGAAGATGGCGGCAGGAATCGGCACAGCCGTGTGCACTCCCGGCAGCGAGCGGTGCGGCCGGGCACGGCGGTGGTCACGGGCGGCGCTGCCCGTGGAGGAGGACTTCGGACGAGGGTGACGCCGGGGCGCGGCGCCCCGGGGCATGGCTGACGGACGCGCTTCGTCGCGCGTCCGTCACAGGTGGACGACGGCGCGAGCCGTCGTCCGACGCGGGTCGATGGCGACCGGAGCCGTCACCGGGGTGCGGGGCGGACGGAGTTGACCCGCCCCGGGCGCAGGATGCGGATCCTGCGCCCCTGACACACCCGGCAGGTGTTGTCCGTCAACGGGGACGGCACTCTCAGGCCGTCCCGCGTGAAGTACTCGGCACGCAGACGCCCGTGGGCGTCCCGGATGTGCCGGATGTCATATGCCCCCTCCCACGCGTGCCCGCAGCGCAGACAGACGAAGGAATAGGCTTCTCGTATCGGCTCGGTTTTCATCGTCATCACCCTCGGTACCGGAGCCGTCGCGCCCGCACGGCCCGGTATGGAGAACAGCATATCATTGCAGACTGCAATGGTCGCCTCGGGTGACAGACGGGTTCCAACTGGTAGACGGACAACGGCGGATCGAGGAGTTCATGGCCCAGCAGGACGGCCGCAGGCAGCACACCGAGACCCGGCCCGACGCCGAGGTCGGAGCCGGGGCCGATCCCGATACCGCAGCCCGGCCGGGTGCCGAGGCCGACGCCGCAGCCCGGCCCGGGGCCGACGCCGACGAGAGGCTGGACCGTGAGGCGGAGGAGGTCACCCTCGCGGTGATGGCCGCCTCCCGGCTGATCGTCGCGCTCTCCGCGCGCGCCCTCGGCTCCGTCGACGTCCCGCTGACCCTGCCCCAGCTGCGCTCCCTGGTGGCCCTGCGCACCTGCGGCCCGATCAAGCTGGCCGCCATGGCCGCCACGCTCGGCGTCAGCCCGTCCACGGCGCTGCGCATGGTCGAGCGCCTGGAGTCCTTCGGCCTCACCGATCGGCGGGTCAACCCGGACAACCGGCGCGAGGTCGTGCTCCGGCTGACCCCCGCGGGGGAGGACCTCGTCGACCGGGTCCTGCGCCACCGCCGCGCCGGCATCCGCACCCTGGTCACCCACCTGCCCGCCCGGGAACGCGCCGGCCTCGTCCCCGCCCTGAAGGCCCTGACCTCCGTCGCCGGTGTCCTCGACCCCCACCTGGCGCCGTCGGCCGACGTGGACCGCCTGGCCGGCGTCCTGGACGATCCGCTGAACCCGGCGCCGTAGGTTCCCCGGGGCCGCTCCCGGGGCGCAGGTAGATGTCGGATTCCCGCCAGCCTCCGGTGGCGCCGGTGGCCGATCCTGGACGCATGCAGACAGGGATGCACCTCGACCGGGAACGCTGCGTGCGCGCTGTGCGCTCCAAGGACGCGCGGTTCGACGGCTGGTTCTTCACGGCCGTCCTCACCACCCGTATCTACTGCCGGCCCAGCTGCCCGGTCGTGCCGCCCAAGCCCGAGAACATGACCTTCCACCCGAGCGCCGCCGCCTGCCAGCAGGCCGGCTTCCGGGCCTGCAAGCGCTGCCGCCCCGACACCAGCCCCGGCTCCCCGGAATGGAACCAGCGGGCCGACCTCGTCGCCCGCGCCATGCGGCTCGTCGCCGACGGCGTCGTCGACCGCGAGGGCGTCCCCGGACTCGCCGCCCGCCTCGGCTACAGCACCCGGCAGATCGAACGGCAGCTCCTCGCCGAACTCGGCGCCGGCCCCCTCGCCCTCGCCCGCGCCCAGCGCGCCCAGACCGCGCGGCTGCTCATCGAGACGACCCCGCTGCCCATGGCGCAGATCGCCTTCGCGGCCGGTTTCTCCTCCATCCGCACCTTCAACGACACCGTCCGCGAGGTCTTCGCCCTCTCCCCGAGCGACCTGCGCGCCCGCCTGCCGAAGAACCGGGCGGCGGCCGCGACCGGCACCACCGGCACCCCCGGAACCCTCGCCCTGCGGCTGCCGTTCCGCGCGCCGCTCAACCCCGACAACCTCTTCGGCCACCTCGCCGCCACCGCCGTACCCGGCGTGGAGGAGTGGCGCGACGGCGCCTACCGGCGCACCCTGCGGCTGCCCTACGGCCACGGGATCGCCGCGCTCAGCCCCCGCCCCGACCACATCGCCTGCCGCCTCACCCTCAGCGACCCGCGCGACCTGACCGTCGCCATCAGCCGCTGCCGGCGCCTGCTCGACCTGGACGCCGACCCCGTCGCCGTCGACGACCTGCTGCGCACCGACCCGCTCCTCGCCCCGCTCGTCGACAAGGCCCCCGGCCGCCGGGTGCCGCGCACCGTCGACGAGGCCGAGTTCGCCGTCCGCGCCGTCCTCGGGCAGCAGGTCTCCACGGCCGCCGCCCGCACCCACGCGGCCCGCCTGGTCACCGCGTACGGCACACCGATCGACGACCCCGAGGGCGGACTCACCCACCTCTTCCCGTCCGCCGGGCAACTGGCCGACGTGGACCCGGCGACCCTCGCCATGCCCCGCACCCGGCGCACCACCTTCACCACCCTCGTGGGCCGGCTCGCCGACGGCACCCTGCACCTGGGCGTCGAGTCCGACTGGGCCGAAACCCGCGCCCGGCTGCTCGACCTGCCCGGGTTCGGGCCCTGGACCACCGACGTCGTCGCCATGCGCGCCCTCGGCGACCCCGACGCCTTCCTCCCTACCGACCTCGGCATCCGCCGCGCGGCCGGCGAACTGGGCCTGCCCTCCACCCCGGCCGCGCTCACCGCCCGCGCCGAGAGCTGGCGCCCCTGGCGGGCCTACGCCGTCCAGTACCTGTGGGCGACCGACAGCCACCCGATCAACTTCCTCCCCGTATAAGGACTAAGGACGTTCCCGGCATGACAGCGAAAAGCCACACCGTGATCGACAGCCCCTACGGCCCGCTCACCCTCGTCGCCGACGACGAAGGCGCCCTGTGCGGCCTCTACATGGTCGAGCAACGCCACCGGCCCGACGAGGAGACCTTCGGCCGGCGCGACGACACCGCCCGCGCCTTCGCCGAGGCGGAGGAGCAACTCACCGCCTACTTCGCGGGCGAGACCAAGGAGTTCACCGTACGGCTCCGGCTGCACGGCACACCCTTCCAGCGCACCGTCTGGGAGCAGCTGACGAAGATCCCCTACGGCGAGACCCGCACCTACGGCCAACTCGCCGACGCCCTCGGCAACCCCAAGGCCTGCCGCGCGGTCGGCCTCGCCAACGGCCGCAACCCCGTCGGCATCATCGTCCCCTGCCACCGCGTGATCGGCGCCGACGGCAGCCTCACCGGCTACGGCGGCGGCCTGGACCGCAAGCAGCGCCTGCTGGCGTTCGAACGCGGTACAACGCTGTTCTAGACCCTCAGCCGCTGTGCTCCGCGGCCAGGTCGCGCAGCAGCCGGGGCAGGGCGGTGCCGATGGGTTCCCGTACGACGTCCTGCGCGAGGTCGTCGTACGGGGTCGGCTCGGCGTTCACCACGACGAGCCGGGCGCCGTGGTCGGCGGCGACCTGGGCCAGCCCGGCCGCCGGCTGCACCTGGAGGCTGCTGCCGACGGCGAGGAACATTGTGCACGCCTTGCTGATCGCCACCGCCTCGCCGATGACCAGCGGATCCAGCCGCTCGCCGAACATCACGGTCGCCGACTTCAGGATCCCGCCGCACTCCAGGCACGGCGGATCGTCCTCACCGGCCTCGACCCGGGCGAGCGCGTCCTCCATCGGCCCGCGCGCATGACACGCGGTGCACACCACGCTCCGCACGCTGCCGTGCAGCTCCAGCACCTTGCGGGCGGGCATCCCGGCCACCTGGTGCAGCCCGTCCACGTTCTGCGTGAGCACCCGCACGGGTACGCCGGACCGCTCCAGCTCGGCGACGGCGCGGTGCGCGGCGTTCGGCTCGGCCGCGAGGGCGCGGTTCTTCCGCCGCATCTGCCAGGACCGCCGGCGGATCTCCGGATCGCCCATGTAGTACTCGTACGTCACGAGCTTCTCGGCCTCCGGATCGCGCCGCCACAACCCGTTCGGCCCGCGGTAGTCGGGGATGCCGGAGTCGGTGGAGATACCCGCGCCGCTGAGCAGCGCGACGAGAGGCTTGGCCATGCACCGAGCGTAGGCCGGGCCGTCCGGGCGGGGCGAACGGATATCGGCGGGGGAGCGGGGCGGCCGGGTGTCACCGGACCCGGCGGGCGGGCCAAGGGACCGGTCAGGCCACGCGGTGGCCGTTCTCCAGCTCGGCCGTGGCCGACGCGCCGTCGGCCAGGACGTCCAGCGCGGCCAGGATCCGGCGGCCCAGCGCGTCCGGGCACAGGTCGCCGACGCCGGAGCGCGGGACGAGCCGCCAGGACAGCAGTTCCTCCTCCTGCAGCCGGATCGCCTTGAGGTCCGACTCGGCCAGCACCCCGCCGTCGTACAGGTACGCCACCAGCGGCGGCCGGTCCGCGCCGTGCACCCAGTCCACCGCCAGCAGCCGGCCCGGCTCCCGGTCCAGGCCGATCTCCTCCAGCGTCTCCCGGCGCGCCCCCGCGCGGGGCGTCTCGCCGTCGTCCGACTCGATCGTGCCGCCCGGCAGCGCCCACCCCTCGCGGTAGTTGGGCTCGACGAGCAGCACGTGCCCCTCGGCGTCCCGGAACAGCACGCCGGCGCCGGCCAGGACCCGGGGGAGGCTCGCGATGTACGCGGCGAAGTCGTTGGTGGTGGTCATGGGGGCAGCGTAGCGAGGCAGGGCGGGGCTACGGGGCGGCCGTGGCCAGGCGCAGGGTGCGTTCGGCCAGCGCACTGATCCGTACGCCGTCGAAACCGAACACCGCGCTCCGTACCGTGTCCCGCAGCGGCTCCGTCCACTGGGCCGGGATCCCCGCCGCGCCGGTGAACACCCCGGCCACCGAACCGGCCGTCGCCCCGTTGGAGTCGGTGTCCAGGCCGCCGCGCACCGTCAGCGCGAGCGTCCGGGTGAAGTCGCCGTCGCCGTACAGCAGCCCGGCGGTCAGGACGGCCGCGTTGGGCACCGTGTGGATCCAGCCCAGGCCGGCCGTCTCCGCCGACAGCGTCGCCAGGCACTCCTCCCAGGACAGCCCGGCCTCGTGCAGCGACACCACCCGGCGCACGGTCCGGGCGAGCCGGCTGCTCGCCGGGATCACCGTCAGCGCCGTCTCCAGCGCGTCCCGCAGGGCCGGCGCGGTGAAGGCCGCCGCGATCAGCGCGGCCGCGAACATCGCGCCGTACACCCCGTTGCCCGTGTGCGACAGCACCGCGTCCCGGCGCGCCAGGGACGCGGCGCGGCGGGGTGCGCCCGGACTGGTCCAGCCGTGGACGTCGGCGCGGATCAGGGCGCCGATCCACTCCTGGTACGGGTTGTCGTACGTCGCCGTCAGCGGCGGCTTCAGCCCGTTCGCGAGGTTGCGGTACGCCGCCCGCTCCGCGGTGAACGTCTGCAGGTACGGCAGTCTCATGAGCCACAGGTCGCCGACCTGCTCGGTGCTGAAGCCGAAGCCGTGCGTCTCCAGCAGGTGCAGGCCGAGGATCGCGTAGTCGACGTCGTCGTCCCGGCAGCTGCCGTCGATCCGGCCGCGGACGCAACCGCGCCACTCCGGGCGCAGCGAGGCGAGGTCGGCCGGGTCGGCGGGCTCGGGGAGGTAGTCGGTGAGGGGGAGCGCGCCGGCCCGCCGCAGATAGCGGTCGATGCGCTCGCGGGTCCACACCTCGCCCTGCTCGACCGGCTTGCCGAGCATGTTCCCGGCGATCCGGCCGAGCCAGCCGCCGAGGACGCGGTCGGCGAGGCCGGGCCCGGTGGCGAGGGGCGCCGCGGTTGCCTGGGTCGTCATGGCAGGGGTGTACCCGTTTTGCCCCGGTGGCTCGCGTGCGGTGCCCAGGGATCGGGCGGGGCATGACGGCGGGGGTGTCCTCCGGTTATGGTCGCAGCGGCGCGACTGGCCCTGACGTGCGTCGGGGCCCGGAGAGCAAGGGGTAAGCAAGGTGGCGGACGCTGCAGTGAACGAGACCCGTCGGGTGCTCATCGCCGCGGACAAGTTCAAGGGCTCGCTGACGGCCGTGCAGGTCGCCGAGCGGGTGACGGCCGGGCTGCGCCGGGTCGTGCCCGGTCTCGACGTCGAGGCGCTGCCCGTGGCCGACGGCGGCGACGGCACCGTGGACGCGGCGGTCGCGGCCGGGTTCGAGCGCCGGGAGGTACGGGTCACCGGGCCCCTCGGCGACGAGGTGACGGCGGCGTTCGCGCTGCGCGGCGACACGGCGGTCGTGGAGATGGCCGAGGCGAGCGGGCTGCAGCGGCTGCCCGCCGGCGTCTTCGCGCCGCTGACCGCGTCGACGTACGGCTCCGGCGAGGTGCTGCGGGCCGCGCTGGACGCGGGTGCGCGGACCATCGTGTTCGGTGTTGGCGGCAGCGCGACGACCGACGGCGGTGCCGGGATGCTGTCCGCGCTGGGCGCACGCCTCCTGGACGCGGACGGTGAGCCGGTGCCGCCGGGCGGCGGCGGTCTCGCGGCCCTGGCGCGCACCGACCTGTCCGGTCTCGACCCGCGCCTGTCGTCCGTGGAGCTGGTGCTCGCGAGCGACGTCGACAATCCGCTGACCGGGCCGAAGGGCGCGCCGGCGGTGTACGGTCCGCAGAAGGGGGCTTCGCCGGAGGACGTGGCGACGCTGGACGCGGCGCTGGCCCACTTCGCGACGGTCCTGGAGACCGAGGTGGGGCCGCATGCCGCCGAGTACGCGGCGGCGCCGGGTGCGGGTGCCGCGGGCGGCATCGGGTACGGGGCGCTGCTGCTGGGTGCGCGGTTCCGGGCCGGGATCGAGGTCATGCTGGACGTGCTGGGGTTCGCGCCGGCGCTGGCGCGGGCGTCGCTGGTGATCACCGGCGAGGGGTCGCTGGACGAGCAGACCCTGCACGGGAAGGCCCCCGCCGGGGTCGCCGCGGCGGCCCGCTCCGCGGGGAAGCCCGTGGTGGCGGTGTGCGGGCGGCTGGCGCTGGAGCCTGCGGCGCTGGAGCGGGCGGGGATCTCGCGGGCGTATCCGCTGACGTCGGTGGAGCCGGATGTCGCGCGGTGCATCGCGGATGCCGGGCCGATCCTGGAGCGCGTCGCTGCGAGCATCGCCGAAACCCACCTGACCTGAGCGCCCGGGGCTCCGCCCTGCCCCGGCCCTCGCCCACCCCCCCCACCCGACTCGGTGGGCCGAGCAGACACCCCCTGGGGGCTCCGCCCCCTGCCCCCGGGGCCTTGCCCACCCGCTGCCCGGCTCGGTAGGCCGAGTGGGCACTGCCTGGGGGCTGCGCCCCCTGCCCCCCGGGCCTTGCCCACCCGCCGCCCGGCTCGGTAGGCCGAGTGGGCACCGCCTGGCTCGGTGGGTTTTGGAGGTGTTGCTCCTGGGCTGGTGCATGGGGGTGGGTGGATGCCCGTGTTGGGTGCCTTGTGGCCGAGCGAGTCGGGTGGGTGGGTGGGAGAGCCGGGGGGCTGGGGGCGGAGCCCCCAGGGGCGGTCACCACGGCGAGGGGCCCTGGACCAGCACCGGTCCAGGGCCCCTCGTACAAGCGCCGCAGGCTACGGCAGCTGCGCCGTTCGTGCCTCGCGGCGGTTGTCGCGGAAGTTGTTCACCCTCCGCGCCGTCGCGAACAGCGGGATCACCGCGCCCATGACCAGCTGCAGCGCGCACCCCGTCTGGAGGAGCAGCTGCCCGCTCGGCGCGTCGAAGGCCCAGCCGGCCAGGAGGCCCATGGAGAGGACGATCCAGCCGAGCATCGCGCCCGCGAGGCGGCCACGGGGCTTGGGGTACTCCACCCGGCTCACCATCAGCCACGCGGTCCCCAGGATCGCCAGCAGCGTCGCCACGAACGGCAGCTCCAGCAGCACGATCGAGACGACCGTCAGCGCGCCGAACGGCGACGGCATCCCCTGGAACACGCCGTCCTTCATCGTCACGCAGCTGAAGCGCGCCAGCCGGAGGACGACGGCCAGCAACACCACGATCGCTCCCAGCGCCGCCACCCTCTGGTGCGCGTCGTCGGCGACCATGCCGTAGACGAGGACGAAGTAGGCGGGTGCCAGGCCGAAGCTGATCAGGTCGGACAGGTTGTCCAGCTCGGCCCCCATCGGCGAGCTGCGCAGCTTGCGGGCGACCAGCCCGTCGAACAGGTCGAAGACCGCCGCGCACAGCATCAGGATGACGGCCGTGGCCGCGCTGTGCCGGGCCATGCCCGACTCCTGGCTGCCGGTGAGGTGCGGGATCAGGATGCCGGTGGTGGTGAAGTACACCGCCATGAACCCGCAGGTCGCGTTGCCGAGGGTGAGGGTGTCCGCTATCGACAGGCGGAGCGAGAGCGGCATCTCCTCCCCGTCGTCCACCTCGTCTGCCTCGGGCACCCAGCCCGCCTGGGTCTCCGGATCAATCACGGTCAATGCGAGTCACCCCAGCCACGGTCTTCTGTCCGACCTCGACCGCGACCTCCACGCCCTCGGGCAGGTAGAGGTCGACACGCGAGCCGAAGCGGATCAGACCGATACGGTCGCCCTGCTCGACCTTCGTGCCCTCGGGGAGGTAGGGCACGATGCGGCGGGCCACCGCGCCGGCGATCTGGATCATCTCGATGTCGCCGAGTTCGGTGTCGAAATGCCAGACTACGCGCTCGTTGTTCTCGCTCTCCTTGTTGAACGCGGGAACGAAGCCGCCGGGGATGTGCTCGACCGACGTCACCGTGCCCGCGAGGGGCGCGCGGTTGACGTGGACGTTGAGCGGGCTCATGAAGATCGCGACGCGGGTGCGGCCGTCCTTCCACGGCATGATGCTCTGCACCACTCCGTCGGCGGGCGAGATGACCCTGCCCCGGGCGATCTCGCGCTCGGGGTCGCGGAAGAACCACAGCATGCCCGCGGCGAGCGCGGTGGCGGGCACGGCGACGGCCTTGGCGGCGCCCGAGCGGCGGGCGCGGGCCAGGCTGAGGGCTGCGGTGGCGACGGTCGGGAGAAGCCACGGCGATGCTCCGCGCGCGAGGCGTGCGCCTACCAGGCTGTCGCGGTGTGCAGAGGTTTGGCTGTGGGGCATGGATGACCTTCGTAGCGGATGATGCCGCACAATAACGGGGGACGGCGGCTTTCCGGGGATCGTACCGGTCGCGGGCCACAACTGGGCAAGCCAGGAAGCGGAGTCGGCGGCCGAAGAGTGTCTACGGGGTGTGATCTTCTTCTCGAAGAAAACACCCCGTATCCGGACAATCAGCCCTGGAATCGATACTCTTCGAGCAACCTGCGCCCGATGATCATTTTCTGGATCTCGGCGGTACCTTCACCGATGAGCAGCATCGGGGCCTCCCGGTAGAGGCGCTCGATCTCGTACTCCTTGGAGAAGCCGTAGCCGCCGTGGATCCGGAAGGCGTCCTCCACGACCTCCTTGCAGTATTCGGAGGCGAGGTACTTCGCCATCCCTGCTTCGAGGTCGTTTCGTTCCCCGGAGTCCTTTTTGCGTGCCGCGTTCACCATCATCGCATGCGCGGCCTCCACCTTGGTGGCCATCTCGGCCAGCTTGAACTGGATGGCCTGGTGCTGGGCGATCGGCTTGCCGAAGGTGCTGCGCTGCTGGGCGTAGCCCACACCCAGCTCGAAGGCGCGCTGGGCGACACCGCAGCCGCGCGCGGCCACGTTGACCCGGCCGACCTCGACTCCGTCCATCATTTGGTAAAAACCTCGGCCGGTGACGCCGCCGAGCACCCGATCGGCCGGTACCCGCAGCCCGTCCATGATCAGCTCGGTGGTGTCGACCCCCTTGTAGCCCATCTTCTCGATCTTGCCCGGGATCGTCAGACCGGGCCGGACCTCGCCGAAGCCGGGCTCCTTCTCCACCAGGAAGGTGGTCATGGACTTGTGCGGGGCCGTGCCCTCGGGGTGTCCTTCGTCACTGCGGACCAGAACGGCCACCAGCGAGGACGTGCCGCCGTTCGTCAGCCACATCTTCTGGCCGTTCAGAACGTACTCGTCGCCGTCCTTCACCGCCTTCGACGTGATCGCCGACACGTCGGAGCCCAGCGCCGGCTCCGACATCGAGAACGCGCCCCGGATGTCGCCCGCCGCCATGCGCGGCAGGAAGTGGTCCTTCTGCTCCTGCGTGCCGTGCTGCTTGAGCATGTACGCCACGATGAAGTGCGTGTTGATGATGCCGGACACCGACATCCAGCCGCGGGCGATCTCCTCCACGCACAGCGCGTAGGTCAGGAGCGACTCGCCCAGACCCCCGTACTCCTCGGGGATCATCAGCCCGAAGACACCGAGCTCCTTCAGGCCGTCCACGATCGCTTGCGGGTACTCGTCGCGGTGCTCCAGCTCGGTCGCGACCGGGATGATCTCCTTGTCCACGAAGTCGCGGACGGTGGAGAGGATCTCCTGCTGGACGTCGGTCAGACCGGCGGTCTGGGCGAGACGGGCCATGGCTTACTTCTCCGACTTCTTCTCCGCGGGCGCGGACAGCTCCGGGCGGCCGGGCTGCTCGCCGCCGCGCTCCTTGATGTACGTCTCGGTCGGCACCATGACCTTGCGGCGGAACACGCACACCAGGGTGCCGTCCTGCTTGTAGCCCTTGGTCTCGACGTAGACGATCCCGCGGTCGTCCTTCGACTTGGACGGCCACTTGTCCAGCACCGTCGTCTGGCCGTAGATCGTGTCGCCGTGGAAGGTCGGCGCCACGTGCTTGAGCGACTCGATCTCCAGGTTGGCGATCGCCTTGCCGGAGATGTCCGGCACGCTCATGCCGAGCAGCAGGGAGTAGATGTAGTTCCCGACGACGACGTTCCTGCCGAAGTCCGTCGTCTTCTCCGCATAGTTGGTGTCCATGTGGAGCGGGTGGTGGTTCATGGTGAGGAGACAGAACAGGTGGTCGTCGTACTCGGTGACCGTCTTGCCCGGCCAGTGCTTGTACGTCGCCCCGACCTCGAACTCCTCGTAGGTGCGTCCGAACTGCATCGCGCTCAGCCTTCCGGGATCTCGAACTTGCTGGTGCGGCGCATGCCGGCCGCGCGTCCCTTGCCCGCGATGACCAGGGCCATCTTGCGGCTGGCCTCGTCGATCATCTCGTCGCCGAGCATCGCGGAGCCCTTCTTGCCGCCGGCCTCGGACGTGCAGTAGTCGTACGCGTCCAGGATCAGCTCGGCGTGGTCGTAGTCCTCCTGGGTGGGGGAGAAGACCTCGTTGGCGGCGTCGACCTGGCCGGGGTGCAGCACCCACTTGCCGTCGAAGCCCAGCGCGGCGGCGCGGCCGGCGACCTCGCGGAAGCCGTCCACGTTGCGGATCTGCAGGTAGGGGCCGTCGATCGCCTGGAGGTCGTTGGCGCGGGCGGCCATCAGGATCTTCATCAGGATGTAGTGGTAGGCGTCCGCCGGGTAGCCGGGCGGCTGCTCGCCCACGACCAGGGACTTCATGTTGATCGACGCCATGAAGTCGGCCGGGCCGAAGATGATCGTCTCGATGCGCTGCGAGGCCTGCGCGATCTCGTTGACGTTGTTCAGACCCTGCGCGTTCTCGATCTGCGCCTCGATGCCGATCCGGCCGACCTCGAAGCCCATCGTCTTCTCGATCTGCGTCAGCAGCAGGTCCAGCGCCACGATCTGCTGGGCGTTCTGCACCTTCGGCAGCATGATGCAGTCGAGGTTCGGCCCGGCGCCCTCGACGACCGTCACGACGTCGCGGTACGTCCACTCGGTCGTCCAGTCGTTGACGCGCACGACACGGGTCTTGCCCGTCCAGTCGCCCTCGTTGAGGAACTTGACAATGGTGTGCCGCGCCTCGGGCTTGGCGAGCGGCGCGCACGCGTCCTCCAGGTCCAGGAAGACCTGGTCGGCGGGGAGGCCCTGCGCCTTCTCCAGGAACCGGGGGTTCGAGCCCGGCACCGCCAGGCAGGAGCGCCGGGGACGGAGACGGTTGACGGTCATGCGGGGACCTCCAGGGGGTCGAGCTTGTTCGCTTTCCGGATCTCGTCGGCTATGGCGCCGATGATCCCGGTGATGTCGAAGTCCTTCGGGGTGAAGACGGCGGCGACTCCGGCTTCCCTGAGCTGGTCGGCGTCACCATTCGGGATGATGCCACCGGCGATCACCGGGATGTCTGTGGCACCGGCCACACGCAGGCGCTCCAGCACGTCCGGCACCAGCTGCGCGTGCGAGCCGGACAGGATGGACAGGCCGACCGCGTGCACGTCCTCGGCGAGGGCCGCGTCCACGATCTGCTCCGGGGTGAGCCGGATGCCCTGGTAGACCACCTCGAACCCGGCGTCACGCGCACGCACCGCGATCTGCTCGGCGCCGTTGGAGTGCCCGTCCAGGCCCGGCTTGCCGACCAGGAACCGCAGCTTGCCCACCCCCAGCTCGCGGGCGGTCGCGTCCACCTTGGCGCGGACGTCGGCGAGCGCCGAGCCGGCCTCGGCCGTGACGGCCACCGGCGCGGAGGACACCCCGGTGGGCGCCCGGTACTCGCCGAACACCTCGCGCAGCGCCCCGGCCCACTCGCCGGTCGTGACACCCGCGCGGGCGCACTCCAGCGTGGCCTCCATCAGGTTGCCGGTGCCCTTGGCCGCCTCCTTCAGCTTCTCCAGCGCCTTGCACGGACGCGGGTGGTTGAAGGGCGGCTGGTAGCGGGTGTCCCGCCAGCCCGTGAGCGCGTCGATGACACGGTTCTCGACCGCCGGGTCGACCGTCTGGATCGCCGTGTCCAGATCGGCGGTGAGCGGGTTCGGCTCGGTCGTCTCGAAGATGTTGACGCCGACGATCTTCTCCTGGCCGGACTCGATCCGGCCCCGCCGCTCGGCGTGCGAGGAGACCAGCTGCGCCTTGAGGTAGCCGGACTCGACGGCCGCCATGGCGCCGCCCATCTCCTGGATGCGGTCGATCTCCGCGAGGGACTCCTCGACCAGCTGCGCCACCTTCGCCTCGACGACGTGCGAGCCCTCGAAGATGTCCTCGTACTCCAGCAGGTCGCTCTCGTGGGCGAGCACCTGCTGGATGCGCAGGCTCCACTGCTGGTCCCACGGCCGGGGGAGACCGAGGGCCTCGTTCCAGGCCGGCAGCTGCACGGCACGCGCGCGGGCGTCCTTGGAGAGGGTCACCGCGAGCATCTCCAGCACGATCCGCTGGACGTTGTTCTCGGGCTGCGCCTCGGTCAGGCCGAGCGAGTTGACCTGGACGCCGTAGCGGAAGCGGCGCTGCTTGGGGTCCTGGATGCCGTACCGCTCCCGGGTGATCTTGTCCCAGATGCGGCCGAAGGCGCGCATCTTGCACATCTCCTCGACGAAGCGGACGCCCGCGTTGACGAAGAAGGAGATGCGGGCCACCACGTCGCCCATGCGCTCCTCGGGCACCTGCCCGGAGTCGCGCACGGCGTCGAGGACCGCGATCGCGGTGGACATCGCGTACGCGATCTCCTGCACCGGCGTGGCCCCGGCCTCCTGCAGGTGGTAGCTGCAGATGTTGATCGGGTTCCACTTCGGGATGTGGGAGACCGTGTACGCGATCATGTCCGTCGTCAGGCGGAGCGAGGGGCCCGGCGGGAAGACGTGCGTCCCCCGGGACAGGTACTCCTTGACGATGTCGTTCTGGGTCGTGCCCTGGAGCTTGGTGATGTCCGCGCCCTGCTCCTCGGCGACGACCTGGTAGAGCGCCAGCAGCCACATGGCGGTGGCGTTGATCGTCATCGAGGTGTTCATCTGCTCCAGGGGGATGTCCTGGAACAGCCGGCGCATGTCACCGAGGTGCGAGACGGGCACCCCGACCCGGCCGACCTCGCCGCGGGCGAGGATGTGGTCCGGGTCGTAGCCGGTCTGCGTCGGCAGGTCGAACGCCACCGACAGACCGGTCTGGCCCTTGGCGAGGTTGCGCCGGTACAGCTCGTTGGACGCCTCGGCGGTCGAGTGACCGGCATAGGTCCGCATGAGCCACGGCCGGTCCTTCTCCCGCCTGCCCGAGTCGGGCTGACGCTCTGTCATCGATGCCCCCCGTGTCTCAGATGTTGCGGAAGCGGTTGATGGCGTCGATGTGCTTGGCCCGCATCTCGGGGTCGCGCACGCCGAGGCCTTCCTCGGGGGCCATGCACAGCACGCCGACCTTGCCCTGGTGCAGGTTGCGGTGGACGTCGTAGGCGGCCTGGCCGGTGTCCTCCAGGGAGTACACCTTCGACAGGGTGGGGTGGATCTTGCCCTTGGCGATGAGGCGGTTGGCCTCCCACGCCTCGCGGTAGTTGGCGAAGTGCGAGCCGATGATCCGCTTCAGCGACATCCACAGGTAGCGGTTGTCGTACTCGTGCATGTAGCCCGAGGTGGAGGCGCAGGTGGTGATGGTGCCGCCCTTGCGGGTGACGAACACCGAGGCGCCGAACGTCTCGCGGCCGGGGTGCTCGAAGACGATGTCGATGTCCTCGCCGCCGGTCAGCTCGCGGATGCGCTTGCCGAAGCGCTTCCACTCCTTGGGGTCCTGGGTCTGCTCGTCCTTCCAGAACCGGTAGCCCTCGGCGTTGCGGTCGATGATCGACTCGGCGCCCATCGAGCGGCAGATCTCCGCCTTCTGCGGCGAGGAGACGACGCAGATCGGGTTGGCGCCGCCGGCCAGGGCGAACTGGGTGGCGTAGGAGCCGAGGCCGCCGCTCGCGCCCCAGATCAGGACGTTGTCGCCCTGCTTCATGGCGGCGCCGTTGCGGGAGACCAGCTGGCGGTAGGCGGTGGAGTTGACCAGGCCGGGGGCGGCGGCCTCCTCCCAGCTGAGGTGGTCCGGCTTCGGCATCAGCTGGTTGGACTTCACCAGCGCGACCTCGGCGAGGCCGCCGAAGTTGGTCTCGAAGCCCCAGATGCGCTGCTCGGGGTCGAGCATGGTGTCGTTGTGGCCGTCGGAGGACTCCAGCTCCACCGACAGGCAGTGGGCGACGACCTCGTCACCGGGCTTCCAGGCGTTGACGCCCGGGCCGGTGCGCAGGACCACGCCGGCGAGGTCGGAACCGATGATGTGGTACGGCAGGTCGTGCCGCTTGGTCAGCTCGCTGACCCTGCCGTAGCGCTCCAGGAACCCGAACGTCGAGAGCGGCTCGAAGATCGAGGTCCACACGGAGTTGTAGTTCACGGAGGAGGCCATCACGGCCACCAGCGCCTCGCCCGGACCCAGTTCGGGCAGCGGCACCTCGTCGAGGTGGAGGGACTTGCGCGGGTCCTTGTCGCGGGTCTGCAGGCCCGCGAACATCTCCGTCTCGTCCTTGTGCACGGTGATCGCGCGGTAGGACTCGGGGAGCGGCATGGCGGCGAAGTCGGCGGACGCGGCGTCCTGCGACTGGATCGCGTCGAGGATGTCCTTCACGGTCACGGTGTTGCCTCCGGCGAAGAGCGCCCTGAGCAAGAGGGGCGCTGAGGGTTGCGTCGGTGCTGCTGCGAGAGCTGCTGAGGGTTTCGGTGAGGGTGCCGTCGGTTCGGCGGGGTGGTGCTTCGGCAGCGCTTTGTGGCGCGGGAGGGTGCCTGTGACGCAGGCGTCCGGGCACGGAGGCGATTGGCCTGCGGGGACAGCCCGAACACCTTCAACGTATGACACCGCGTGTCACCCCGCAAGGCACTGAGTGCCAGAGATTGCTCTCAGGTGAAATCTTTACCTGACAGATGAGCGATGATCGATCGAATGGCCCCTCGAAGGAGGGTGGAAAGGGGCGCTGACATGCAAAAACGGCCACCCGTGGGGTGGCCGTTGTCACAGCGGGAAAAGCGCCTCGCTCAGGCTCAGCGCTCCTTGAGGGCCTGCTCGATGGTGCGCATGACCTCCTCCAGGGGCGCGTCGGTACGGGCGACCGTCACCAGCACCTCGCCGTCCACGGAGGCCGTCGTGGCGGCCGGCCGCGCGGTCGTGTCGCGCCCGGCGCCGATGCCCGAGCCGAAGGTCTTGCGGACGATCGCGAAGGCGTGGTCGAGCTGGTTCTCCACGTCGCCCTGGCCGCCGGCCCGCAGCCAGCGCCGCAGCACGTGGTTGTGGGCGGTGACCACCGCCGAGGCGGCGACCTCGGCCAGCAGCGGGTCGTCGTTGGCGTCGTCGTCGTGCGCGTGCTCGTCGAAGTGCCCGAGCAGATACCGGGTGAACAGCCGCTCGTAGCGGGCCACCGACGCGATCTCCGCCTCCCGCAGGGTGGGCACCTCGCGGGTCAGCTTGTAGCGGGCGACCGAGATCTCCGGCCGGGCCGCGTACATCCGCATGACCTCCTTGATGCCGCGGCACACGGTGTCGAGCGGATGCTCGTGCGCCGGGGCGGCGTTGAGCACGGCCTCGGCACGGACCAGAGTGTCGTCGTGGTCCGGGAAGATCGCCTCTTCCTTGGAGCGGAAGTGCCGGAAGAAGGTGCGGCGCGCGACCCCGGCCGCGGCCGCGATCTCGTCGACGGTGGTCGCCTCGTACCCCTTGGTCGCGAACAGCTCCATCGCCGCGGCCGCCAGTTCCCGGCGCATTTTCAGCCGCTGGGCCGCGGCGCGACTGCCGGCGGCACTTTCCGGCGCGTCGGGCTTGGCAGGGGTACGTGAGGACTTGGCGGGCTGGGACATGACCCGAACGTACTGCATGTGCCCAGCTCGACGCACAGGTCCGGGGTTTCTCCCGCCCGCGGGGGGCGGGGGAGAACCGGCGGGATCGAGCAGCCCGCCCCAGTCCGGGTCCGGCCGGAACCAGCCGCCGACGCCCTCAGCGGCGGGCATACTCGCGGAAGCCGCGGCCGGTCTTGCGGCCGAGGCAGCCAGCGGCGACCAGGTGCTCCAGCAGCGGCGCCGGGGCCAGACCCGGGTCGCGGAACTCGCGGTGCAGCACCTTCTCGATGGCCAGCGAGACGTCGAGGCCGACCACGTCCAGCAGTTCGAACGGCCCCATCGGGTAGCCGCCGCCCAGCTTCATCGCCGCGTCGATGTCGTCGAGCGACGCGTAGTGCTCCTGCACCATCTTGATCGCGTTGTTCAGGTACGGGAACAGCAGGGCGTTGACGATGAAGCCGGCCCGGTCGCCGCAGTCCACCGCGTGCTTCCTGACCTTCCCGCAGACCTCGCGGACCGTCGCGTGGACGTCGTCCGCCGTCAGCACCGTCCGCACGACCTCGACCAGCTTCATCGCCGGGGCGGGGTTGAAGAAGTGCATGCCGATCACGTCCTGCGGGCGCGAGGTGGCGCGGGCGCAGGCGACGACGGGCAGCGAGGAGGTCGTGGTGGCCAGGATCGCGCCCGGCTTGCACACCTTGTCCAGCGTCCGGAACAGCTGCTGCTTGATCTCCAGGTCCTCGGCGACCGCCTCGACGGCCAGGTCGACGTCCGCGAAGGCCTCGTAGGAACCCGCCGGGGTGATCCGGTCCAGGGTCTGCGCGGCGGCCTCCGCGGTCAGCCGGCCCTTGTCGACGGAGCGTGCGAGCGACTTGCCGATCCGGGCCTTGGCGGTCCGGGCCTTCTCGTCGCTGCGGGCGGCCAGGACGACGTCGTAGCCCGCCTTGGCGAAGACCTCGGCGATGCCGGACGCCATGGTGCCCGACCCCGCGACACCCACCGAGTGCACCGCGCGGCCCGGCGTGAGCGAGCCGCCCTCCAGCGGGGTCTGCGCGTCCCGCACGACCGTGGCGCTGCCCGGCGCGTCGTAGGTGTAGAAGCCGCGACCGGACTTGCGGCCGGTCAGGCCCGCCTCGCTGAGCTGCTTCAGGATCGGCGCCGGGGCGTGCAGCCGGTCGTGCGACTCGGCGTACATGGCCTCCAGGACCGTACGGGCGGTGTCGACACCGATCAGGTCCAGCAGGGCGAGGGGGCCCATCGGCAGACCGCAGCCGAGCCGCATCGCGGCGTCGATGTCCTCCCGGGAGGCGTACTTGGCCTCGTACATCGCGGCGGCCTGGTTGAGGTAGCCGAACAGCAGCCCGTCCGCGACGAACCCGGGGCGGTCGCCGACCGCGACCGGCTCCTTGCCCAGCTCGACCGCCAGGTCGGTGACCGCGGCGACGGCCTGCGGCGCGGTCAGCACCGAGGAGACGACCTCGACGAGCTTCATCGCCGGCGCCGGGTTGAAGAAGTGCAGGCCGAGCACCCGCTCCGGACGCGCCGAGTCGGCGGCGAGACGGGTCACGGACAGGGCGTTGGTACCGGTCGCCAGGATCGCCTCCGGCCGGACGATCGCGTCCAGCTCCCGGAAGACCTGGTGCTTGATCTCGTACGACTCCGGGACCACCTCGATGACGAGGTCGGCGTCGGCCACCGCGCCGAGGTCGGTGGAGGTGCGGACCCGGGCCAGGGCGTCGGCGCGCTCCTCACCGGTCAGCCGGCCCCGCTCCACGGAGTGGGCGGTGGCGGCCTCCAGGGCGGCGACCGCGGCGGCCGTCCGGGCCTCGCTGAGGTCGACGCCGATCACCTCGCGGCCGGCCGTCGCCAGCACCTCGGTGATGCCGGTGCCCATGGTGCCGAGGCCGACGACCGCGATCGTCTTCAAGGGGGACAGGGAAGGGTCGGACAGGGGAGTGGCCATCGCGGGACTCCAGGAATGAGGGGTGACGACGAGGAACGCGCCGGGTGCGCCGGAAGGCGCACGCCGGAGCGGAGAAGGAATGCGGGATGCGGGTGTTGCCGGGCCGCAGGTGCCCTCGGCAGGCGGAGTTCGCCTGCCGGTGGCACGGGCGCACACGCCCGGTGCCGTCCGTGCGGGGCGCGCACAACGCCCCGGAGCGGCTGACGTCCGACCGGCCCTGTCCCGGAGCCGGGTCGTACAGCGGTACCGAGGTACCGAACCGACCAGTGCCCGCGACGGCCGCGTCACCAGACCGCCGCAAGCGAAAGCGCGAGTGGGTAACTCGCTCGATTGAGCTTAACCGGCCGGTAACGAGCGCGCCAGCCCCCGGACTTTGTGATGTAGGTCCCCTCGGGGCCGCGGCCCGCCTACGCTGGGCGTCGTGGACGAAGAGTTGCGATCGCTCACGGAGCGCTTACGGCGGGAGTCGCAGGGGTCCGTGGCGTACGACCGGCTGCTGGAGACCGGGGACGCGGAGGTGCTGGCGGACGTGCTCACCGCGCCCGGGCAGCCGCTGTGGGCCCGGGAGCTGGCCGCGTTCCGGCTCGGCCGCGCCGGCGACCGGCGTGCCTTCGAGTCCCTGGTGCTGTTCCTCAACCACCGCGACGCCCCGCGCTGTGCCGCCGCCGCCCACGCCCTCGCCCGGCTCCGCGACCCCCGCACGGCCCGCGCGGCGGCCGCCCTCGCCACCAACGAACTCCGTGTCGCCTACGCCCTGCACCCGGTACGGCTCCTGGCCGAACTGGACGCCCCCGAGTCCGTGCCCGCCCTGATCACCACCCTGGAGCGGCGGCTCCGTCCGCACGACCCCTACCGCCGGGTGGCCCTCGCCTGCGTGGAGGGCCTGGGCGCGCTCGGCGACCCGAGGGCCCGGCGTGTGCTGAACGAGGCACTGGCCCACCCGGCCCTGGCCGAGGCGGCGGTCCACGCACTGGCCCGCATCCCGCAGCCACGGTGACCTGGGCCGGGCGCTCCAGGTCCTGTCGTCGAATTCCCGTCGTTAGCCCGGAGGGCGGGCCTCCGGCGTCAGGTGCGTGCTCTGGGGGGTCCCCCCGGCCGGAGGCTGGGGGAGTGCCGGGCCCTGATCCTCGTACTGGACGTACTCGGTTCAGGGCCCGGTGCGGCGAGTGGGGGCACCCCCGGCCGAAGGCCGGGGAGCGTGCACGGCGTCGTCGCGGGGCAGGCGGGAAGGTGACGACAGGGCCCGGCGGCCGTGCGTGCGACGGTGTGCGGGCTCAGCGGCGGTACCCCAGCAGGCCGTGCAGGGTCGAACCGCGGGACGACGTCGCGGCCGCCTTCGCCTCCAGCGGCTCCGGGTCCGGGGACTTCTGGCAGACGGCGTCCGCCTCCCCGGTCCCGCGCGGCACCGTGCCGTCGGTCAGATAGGCCGCCAGGTACCGGTCGAGGCAGGCGTTGTCGCTCAAGGTGATGCCGTGGTTGCCGCCGCCCTCCTCGACGACCAGGCTGGAGCGGGCCAGCAGGTGATGCGTCGTCACACCGCCCTCGTACGGCGTGGCCGCGTCGTCGGTCGCCTGGAACAGCAGGGCCGGGGGCAGCTTCGTGTTGGTGACGTCCACCGGCTGCCGCGACTTCGCCGGCCAGAACGCGCACGGTGCGTTGTACCAGGCGTTGTTCCAGGCCATGAGCGGAGCCTTCTCGTACACCTCCCAGGTGTCCGTCCGCCACCGCTCCCACGCCCGCGGCCAGGACGCGTCCCGGCACTGCACCGCCGTGTAGACGCTGTAACCGTTGTCACCGGCGGCGTCCACCGCGCCGAAGTTCTCGTACGCCTCCTCCAGCGGCCCGGTGTCCCCGTGGTGGACGTAGGCCGCGAACGCCTCGGCGAGGTAGGGCCAGTAGCCGTTGTAGTAGCCGCCCGGGATGAAGGTGTCCTCCAGCTCGGAGGCGCCGACCTTGCCGTCCGCCGGCTTCTTCGCCAGGGCCGCCCGCATCGCGTACCACTCGGCCTCGACCTTCTCGGGGTCCTTGCCCAGCCGGTACGTCGAGTCGTACTTGGCGATCCAGGCCATCAGCGCCCGGTGCCGGTCGTTGAACGCGTAGTCCTGGCCCAGGTTGTCCTGGTACCAGACGCCCCTCGGGTCCACGATCGAGTCCAGCACCAGCCGGCGCACCCGGTCCGGGTACAGCTTCGCGTAGACCGCGCCGAGATAGGTGCCGTAGGAGTAGCCGAAGTAGTTCACCTTGCGCGCGCCGAGGGCCTGCCGGACGGTGTCCAGGTCCCGGGCCGCGCTCACCGTGTCCATGTACGGCAGCAGGTCCGCGTACCTGCGGCCGCAGGCGGCGGCGAACGACCGCACGCGCGCGAGGGCGGCCTGCTCCAGCTCGGGCGTGGCCGGCACGGAGTCCGGCCGCACCGGGTTCGCGTACCCGGGCGAGCAGTCGAGGGCGGGCCTGCTCCGGCCGACCCCGCGCGGGTCGAAGCCGATGATGTCGTACTGGGACGCCACCGATGTGGGCAGGGCGGAGGCGACGAAGCCGGCGAGGGTGAGACCGCTGCCGCCGGGGCCGCCGGGGTTGACCAGCAGCGGCCCCTGGAAGGTCCGGGCGGTGTGCGGGACACGGGACAGGGCGAGGGTGATCTTCCGGCCGGTGGGGTCGGCGTGGTTCAACGGCACCTTGACGGAGGCGCACTGGAGCGCGGGGTAGTCGTCGGTGCCGCACTTCTTCCAGGCGAGTGCCGCCTGCCGGGGCACCGGCTTGGCCGCGGGGGCGGTCGTGTCGGCCCGCGCGGGCAGGGCCGTGACCGAGCCGGCCAGCATCGCGGCGGTGGCGCACAGCAGGGCTGCGCGAGTTCTCATGGGTCCTCCCGGGACGGAGGGTGGGGTGAACCGCGAGGTTCACGGTCCTCGCCGCATCGTCCCGGCGTCGGGGCCCCGAAGAACGTGATCTGTCCATACTTGACCCAAATGGGTCGAGGGATGCCCTCGAACGCGCTCAGATCAGAGTGAGTTGGGTCGGTTCCGTACTGGTCGATGCGGCACCGGACGGTCCCGTACCGACGGCGGGCGCGGCCGGCTCCGTCGTCTCGGCGGCCCGGATCCGGCGGGCCGCGCCCGCGCGCGTGGGCCCGATGCCGTACTCCTCGGCCAGCTCGTGCACCTGACGGGTGATCCGGCGCTGGTACCACTTCGGCGCGTAGGCGCCCTCCGCGTACAGCCGCTCGTAGCGGCGCACCAGGTGCGGGTGGTGTGCGCCGAGCCAGGCCATGAACCACTCCCGGGCGCCGGGCCGCAGGTGCAGCACCAGGGGGGTCACGGAGGTGGCCCCGGCCGCCGCGATCGCGCGCACCGTGGCTCGCAGCTGGGCCGGGTGGTCGCCGAGGAACGGGATGACCGGGGCCATCAGCACCCCGCAGCCGATGCCGTGCTCGCCGAGGGTGCGGACGACGTCGAGCCGGCGCTCGGGCGCCGGGGTGCCCGGCTCCACCGTGCGCCACAGCTCGGGGTCGGTGAAGCCGACCGACACGGATATCCCGACGTCCGTCACCCGCGCCGCCCGGGTGAGCAGGTCCAGGTCGCGCAGGATCAGCGTGCCCTTCGTGAGGATCGAGAACGGGTTCGCGTGGTCGGTGAGGGCGGAGATGATGCCCGGCATCAGGCGGTAGCGGCCCTCGGCGCGCTGGTAGCAGTCGACGTTCGTGCCCATCGCCACGTGGTCGCCCTGCCAGCGCCGGGAGGCCAGCTGGCGGCGCAGCAATTCGGGCGCGTTCACCTTGACGACGATCTGGGTGTCGAAGCCGAGGCCCGTGTCGAGGTCCAGATAGCTGTGCGTCTTGCGCGCGAAGCAGTAGACGCACGCGTGCGTGCAGCCGCGGTACGGGTTGACGGTCCACTCGAACGGCATGCGGGACGCGCCCGGCACCCGGTTGAGGATCGAGCGGGCCCGGACCTCGTGGAAGGTGATGCCGGCGAACTCCGGCGTGTCGAACGTGCGCGTCCTGACGGCGTCCGCGCCGAACAGCGCGGCGTCGGCCCGGCCGTGTTCGGGCTCGTCTGTGAGGTTCTCCCAGCGCATGAGGCCTCCTCGGTAGCACTGGGCCACAGAATAGAACATCTGTTCCCATGATCGTGCGACCCCCGATTTGGGCGGCCGGGCGCCGGGGTGGTTGGCTTGACCGCACTGGAGCAATGCCGAGCAGCAAGGTCCCTGGAGGAACGCAATGGCGCAGGTCGAGGCCACTACCGAGCGGGTCGTCGCGGCGGACGCGGAGAAGGTGTTCGACGCCCTCGCCGACTACCGCGGCACCCGGCAGCAGCTGCTGCCGGAGCACTTCAGCGAGTACGAGGTGCGCGAGGGCGGCGACGGCGAGGGCACCCTCGTCCACTGGAAGCTCCAGGCGACCAGCAAGCGCGTGCGCGACTGCCTGCTGGAGGTCACCGAGCCCACCGACGGCGAGCTGGTCGAGAAGGACCGCAACTCCTCCATGGTCACCACCTGGCGCGTCACCCCGGCCGGCGAGGGCTCCTCCCGGGTCGTCGCGACCACCGCCTGGAACGGCGCCGGCGGCATCGGCGGCTTCTTCGAGAAGACCTTCGCCCCCAAGGGCCTCGGCCGGATCTACGACGCGATCCTGGCCAACCTCGCCGCCCACGTCGAGAAGTAGCCGGCCCGCACCGCCCGCCGGACGGTGAAGGGGCGTCACCCCCTTCACCGGTTCGGGTGGTTCCCGCTTCGGATCGGGTTCGTCCCGTAACTAGCCGTACTTGCCCGCAGTTGCCGCCTTGCGCGGGGCAGGTGAGTCAGGTGCGACGAGGGGAGCGGGACGTGGGCGGGACGACTCTGGTGCGGGACGAACCCGCCACCGCACCCCACGGCGAACCCGAGGCCCCCGGGCCGGCCGGGACCGCCGGACTCGGCCCGCGCCGGATCCGGCTGGTGTTCACCGGACTGATGCTGGCCCTGCTCCTCGCCGCGCTCGACCAGATGATCGTCGCCACCGCGCTGCCGAAGATCGTCGGCGAGCTGCACGGCCTGGACAAGATGTCCTGGGCGATCACCGCCTACCTGCTCACCGCCACCGTCGGCCTCCCCCTGTACGGCAAGCTCGGCGACCTCTTCGGCCGCAAGGGCGTCTTCCAGTTCGCGATCCTGGCCTTCGTCGTCGGCTCCGCGCTCGCCGGACGCGCTCAGACCATGGACCAGCTCATCGCCTTCCGCGCGGTCCAGGGCGTCGGCGCGGGCGGCCTCATGATCGGCGTGCAGGCGATCATCGCCGACATCGTGCCGCCCCGGCAGCGCGGGCGCTACATGGGCCTGATCGGCGCCGCCTTCGGACTCGCCTCCGTCGCCGGCCCCCTGCTCGGCGGCTACTTCACCGACCACCTCTCCTGGCGCTGGTGCTTCTACGTCAACGTGCCCTTCGGCCTGATCACCCTGGCCGTCGTCACCGTCGTACTGAAACTGCCCAAACCCGCCGCGCGGGGCCGCCTCGACGTGCCCGGCGCGCTGCTGCTGGCCGCCGCCTCCACCTGCCTGGTGCTGCTCACCAGCTGGGGCGGCACCGGGTACGCGTGGGGCTCCCGGACCATCCTCGGCCTCGGCGCGGGCGCCCTCGCGGCCGTCCTCCTCTTCGTCCTCGCCGAGGCCCGCGCCGCCGAACCCCTCATCCCGCTCAGGCTGTTCCGCGACTCCGTGTTCACCGTCACCGGACTGGTCGGCCTCGTCATCGGCGTCGCCCTGTTCGGCGCGGCCAGCTATCTGCCGACCTTCCTGCAGATGGTCGACGGCGCCAGCGCCACCGAGTCCGGGCTGCTGATGCTGCCCATGATGGCCGGGATCGTCGGCGCCTCGATCGTCTCCGGGCAGCTCATCAGCCACACCGGCCGCTACAAGATCTTTCCCCTGACCGGCGGCGCCCTGTCCGCCGTCGGCATGTGGCTGCTGTCCCGCCTGGACACCGACACCCCGCGCCTGCACTACAGCGTCTGGATGGCCGTCCTCGGCGCCGGCATCGGCCTGGTCATGCCCGTCCTCGTCCTCGCCGTGCAGAACTCCGTCCGCCCCGCCGACCTCGGCACCGCCACCAGCGCCAACAACTACTTCCGGCAGATCGGCGGCAGCGTCGGCGCCGCCGTCTTCGGCACCCTCTTCGCGGGCCGGCTCACCGACGCCCTGCACCGGGAGCTGCCCGCCCACGCGGGCGCCCGGCTGCCCGACGCCGAGTCCCTCACCCCGCAGCTCGTCCACACGCTGCCGCCGGCGCTGCGCGACGCCTACATCCGCGCCTACGCCGACGCGATGCCCCGGATCTTCCTCTACCTCGTCCCGGTGCTCGTGCTCGGCCTGCTCATCGCCTTCTTCCTCAAGGAGAAACCGCTGGTGTCCCACAACGCCCCCGCCACCGATCCGGAGACCGGCCGGGCCAAGGCGGCCGTCCCGCAGGCCCGGCCCCGGCCCACCGCCGAGGGAACCGCCGCGCCCCGTCCGCCCCACCCCGCCGGAGTCCCCGTCTGCGGCGCCGTGCGGCACGCCGACGGCACCGTCGTGCCCCGCGCCGCCCTCACCCTCATCGACGTCGCCGGAGCGCAGATCGGCCGGGGCGCCAGCGGCGACGACGGGCGCTACGCGCTCGCCACCCCCGGCTCCGGGTCGTACGTCCTCATCGCCGCCGCCGGCGGCCACCAGCCGCAGGCCGTCTCCGTGACCGTCGGCGAGCGGCCCGTGGAACTCGACGTGGTCCTCGGCGGCGCCGGACGCCTCGCCGGCAGCGTGCTCACCGCCGACGGCACCCCCGTCCGCGACGCCACCGTCACCCTCACCAACGTGCACGGCGAGGTCGTCGCCAGTACCCGCAGCGGCCGCGAGGGCGGCTACCTCATCACCGAACTGGTCGCCGGCGAGTACACCCTGGCCGCCAGCGCGCCCGCCTACCGGCCCGCCGCCCTCCCCGTCAGCGTCCAGGCCTCCCGGGAGACCCGCCAGGACGTCGAACTCGCGGGCGGCGCCGTGCTGAAGGGCACCGTCCGGGCCGGCGGCGGGCGACCCGTCGAGGACGCGCGCGTGACCCTCCTCGACGCCGCCGGGAACGTCGTCGACACCCTCACCACGTCCGCCGACGGAACGTTCCGGTTCGTCGACCTCTCCTCCGGCGAGTACACCGTCATCGCCGCAGGTTACCCGCCGGTCGCCACGGTCCTGCAGGTCGCCGGCGGCGGCCGCACCGAACGGGACCTGCTGCTCGGGCACGAGGACTAGACCGCAAGCGGAACGGACACGCCCGAGTGATTCCGGGGTGCCAATTCCCGGATTGCCGCACATGGCGAGCGGCGCTCGCCGTACCGTAGGGGCGGGCGGCACAGATCGTTTACTGAACAGCCGTGGGGAGAGAGGGCCTGGGCCATGGACCGTGGCAGCGAGCGGGACGCACCCCCCAGCCGCGGTGCTGGGGACGGCGCGCCGGACCCGGCGGCGGCCGGCCGGATTCCGCTGGCCGTGGTGGTCGTCGACCGCGACGGCCTGGTGTCCCACTGGAGCACCGGAGCACGACGCCTGTTCGGCATGAGCAGGGACGAGACCGTGGGCCGGCCCGCCGTCGACCTGCTGCCGGTCTCCGGCGCGTTCGCCGACGACCAGCGCGGCGACCCCATGCCCGACGACTGCTTCGAGGGGTACGACGGCCTCGGCCCCGACCTGGAGGCGTCCCTCGGCGGACGCACCGACTACCCCACGGCCGGCCGGGCACGGGTCGCCGCACCCAAGGACGAGCGGTCCGGCACCGGCTCCACCGGCGAGGCCCGCCTCGACGTGCTCTGGTGGGCCTACCCCCTGGTCGGCCCCGGACCGGCTCGGCTGCTGGTCCTCGCCGCCGACGCCACCCGCCTCCAGCAGGAACGCGGCTTCGACGACGAGAGCGCCGAACGCATCTCGCCCGGCTTCGCCCGCCACACCGAACTGCCCGCCCCCGAGGACCTGGAGCGGCGCCTGCCCGAGATCCTGCCCAACATGGGCCCCGGACTCAGCAGCCGCATCGTCTCCCAGGTCCTCGAACTCGGCTACCCCGTCCTGGAGTTCAGCCAGTTCGAGCGGGTGCCCGTCACGCCGTACTGGGGCGTGCCCCGGCGCGCCGGACACCTCCGCCCCGAACCCGTCCTGCCGCAGCAGCGCACCGCACCCGTGATCCCGGCCGGCGCCGAACGCGACCTGGAGTACCTCGCGGTGCGCGAGCGGCTGGAGTTCCTCAACGAGGTCAGCTCCGCCATCGGCACCTCCCTCGACCTCGGCGAGACCATCCGCGAGGTCACCAGCGCCGCCGTCCCTCGCTTCGCCGACTTCGCCGGCACCCATCTGCGCGCCGCCGTCCTGGCCGGCGAGGGCTTCCCGGACGGCCCGCCGGACGCCAGCACCGTGATGCACCGCGTCTGGGTCGAGCACAACGACGAACCCGGCCGCTGGGACGACACCGTGCCCGTCGGCGAGGCCTTCGCCTTCCCCGAGCACACCCCGTTCTTCCAGTGCATGGTCACCGGTGAACCCGTCGTCATCCCGCAGATCAGCGAGGAGATGGGCAACCGCATCGCGGGCGAGTTCGAGAAGCGCGACCTGCGGCCCCTCATCACCGGCCGCTCCCTGCTGATCGTGCCGCTCAAGGCCCGCAACGTCGTCCTCGGCTTCATGGTGCTGATGCGGCGGCCCGGCCGCGCCCAGTTCGACGACATGGACCACACCACCGGCGCCGAACTCGCCGCCCGCGCGGGCCTCGTGCTCGACAACGCGCGCATGTACACCTACCAGGAGAACGTCGCCGACACCCTCCAGGACAGCATGCTGCCGCAGGTCGCGCCGCGCATGGCCGGCTGCGACGTGGCGACCCGCTACCTGCCCGGCACCCGGCTCGGCCGGATCGGCGGCGACTGGTTCGACACCATCAAGCTCGGCGGCTCCCGCACCGCCCTCGTCGTCGGCGACGTCATGGGCCACGGTCTCAACTCGGCCGCGATGATGGGCCAGTTGCGCACGGCCGTGCAGACGATGGCCGCCATGGGCACCCCGCCCGCCCAACTGCTGCGCAACCTCGACGACCTGGCCCGCCGCCTCGGCGAGAACTACCTCGCCACCTGCCTCTACGCGGTCTACGACCCCATCCGCGGCGAACTGCACATGGCCAACGCCGGACACATCCCGCCCGTCCTGGTGCGGGCCGCGGACGGACGCAGCGAACTCCTCGACCTGCCCACCGGCGCCCCCATAGGAGTCGGCGGCGTCCCCTTCGAGGCCAAGGTGGTCCGGGTCGCGCCCGGCGACCGGCTCGTGCTGTGCACCGACGGCCTGGTGGAGGTGCGCGGCTCCGACATCGGCGAGGGCCTCGCCGCGCTCTGCGAGTCCGCCGCGCACCCCGCCGCCTCCATGGACGACGCCTGCGACACCATCATCCGCGCCCTCAACACCCGCGGCGGCCGCAAGGACGACGTCGCCCTGCTGATGGCCCGGCTCAACGGCATCCCCGACGACCACGTCGCCGAGTGGCAGTTCGACGCCGACCCGCGCGAGGTCGCCCGCGCCCGCCGCGTGGTCCGCGAGCGGCTGCTGCGGTGGGCGCTGCCGCAGCCCGTGGACACGGCGGAACTCCTGGTCAGCGAGGTCGTCACCAACGCCGTACGGCACGGTGGGAGCGGCCGGATCGGGCTGCGGCTGGTCCGCACCGACGCCCTGCTGTTCGAGGTCACGGACGACGAGCCGGCCCTGCCCGCCATGCTCAACGCCCGCCCCTACGACGAGTTCGGCCGCGGCCTGCGCGTGGTCAGCCGGCTGGCCCGCGAATGGGGCGCCAGCGCCACCGGACACCGCAAGACCGTCTGGTTCGAACAGGCCGTCAACCGGACGTCGTAGGACACCTGATCAGGGGGCGCACCCGCATCGCGCGCCCCCCGGCAGGTGTCCGGAGCCAGCACATCCGGTGAAGGTGGGCCCCCACCCCTTGCCGAAAACACACCCGTCGCGATATCCCGATCACGGAACCGACCCGTGGGGAGATCGAATGAACGTCTCGGAGAACTACCGCAACGCGTGGGAGAGTTACTGGAGCGAGACCTCCGACGCGCCCGGTGAGGCGATCTGGGACGCCGATCCCTCCCTCACCTCCCAGCCGCACAGCGAACTGTTCCTGCCGTACGCCGACACCAGCCGCACCATCGTCGACCTCGGCTGCGGCAACGGCACCCAGACCCGCTACCTCGCGACCCGGTTCGCCAAGGCCGTCGGCGTGGACCTCACCCACGCCGCCGTCGAGCACGCCCGCCGCGCCGCGAACGGCACCGGCGTGGAGTTCCAGCAACTGGACCTCACCGACATCGACGCCGTCCGGGCCCTGCACACCCGGCTCGGCGACAGCCACGTCTACATGCGGGCCGTCATCCACCAGAGCGAACCCGCAGCCCGCTCCCGGGTCGCCGCCGCCGTCGCCGAGATCATCGGCGCCGAGGGCCGGGCCTTCGTCGTCGAGCTGACCTCGGGCTCCCGGGAGGTGCTGCAGCGGGCCGCGGCCGACCCCGGCGGTCCCGGACCCAAGCTGCGCCGGGTCTTCCACCACGGACTGAAGCCCGCCGACGCCTCCGACGACGAGATCCCCGCCCTGCTGGGCGAGGCCGGCCTCACGGTCCTCGCCAGCGGCGACACGGCCCTCGCGCAGACCGAGAACCTGGCGGACGGCACCCGCATCGACCTGCCCGCGCGCTGGTTCGTGCTGGCCGGAAAGTGAGGGAACGGGTGGCTCCGTGCCGCTGAGCGTTTCCGCGCCGCCGGGGTCGTAGCCGCCGACCCCGGCAGCGCGTAACGTGACACGGCATGAAGATCCTCATCAGTGCGGACATGGAGGGGGCCACCGGCGTCACCTGGCCGTCCGACGTGCTGCCGGGGACGCCGCAGTGGGAGCGGTGCCGGTCCATGTTCACCTCGGACGTCGACGCCGCCGTCCAGGGCTTCTACGACGGGGGAGCCGACCAGGTGCTCGTCAACGAGGCCCACTGGTCGATGCGCAACCTGCTGCTGGAGCGGCTCGACGAGCGGGTCGAGATGCTCACCGGTCGGCACAAGTCCCTGTCCATGGTGGAGGGCGTCCAGCACGGTGACGTGGACGGCATCGCCTTCGTCGGCTACCACGCGGGCGCCGGCATGGAGGGCGTCCTCGCCCACACCTATCTGGCCAACCAGATCACCGGCGTGTGGATCAACGACGTCCGCGCCAGCGAGGGCCTGCTGAACGCGCACGTGGTCGCCGAGTACGGCGTCCCCGTCGTCCTCGTCACCGGCGACGACGTGGCCTGCGAGGACGCCCTCGGATACGCCCCCGAGGCGCTGAAGGTCGCCGTCAAGGACCATGTGTCGCGGTACGCGGCGGTGTGCCGGACACCGGCCCGCACCGCCGCCGACATCCGCGCCGCCGCCAAGGAGGCCACTCACCTGGCGGTCCGTCAGGCGCCCGTCAAGGCGGGGCCGTTCACGGTGGCGGTGGAGTTCGACGCCGAGCACCTGGCGATGGCCGCCACCGTCGTGCCCGGCGTCGCCCGGACCGGGGAACGGAAGGTCGCCTACACCAGCGGCACCATGTACGAGGGCATCCGGACCTTCAAGGCGGTCACGACGATCGCCTCCGCCGCCGTGGAGGAGCAGTATGGCTGACGGGCAGGCACTGGACGAGGTCGTCGAGTTCACCTCCGGCCTGATCCGGATCGACACCACCAACCGCGGCGGCGGCGACTGCCGGGAGCGGCCCGCCGCCGAGTACGCGGCCGAGCGGCTGGCCGGCGCGGGCCTCGAACCGGTGCTGCTGGAACGCACCCCGGGCCGCACCAACGTCGTCGCCCGGATCCCCGGCTCCGACCCGGCCGCCCCCGCGCTGCTCGTCCACGGCCACCTCGACGTGGTGCCCGCCGAGGCCGCCGACTGGAGCGTCGACCCGTTCTCCGGGGAGGTCCGCGACGGTGTCGTGTGGGGGAGGGGCGCCGTCGACATGAAGAACATGGACGCGATGATCCTCGCCGTCGTCCGGTCCTGGGCCCGGCAAGGCGTACGGCCCCGCCGTGACCTCGTCATCGCGTTCACCGCCGACGAGGAGGCCAGCGCCGAGGACGGCTCCGGCTTCCTCGCCGACGAGCACCCCGAACTGTTCGAGGGCTGCACCGAGGGCGTCAGCGAGTCCGGCGCGTTCACCTTCCACGACGGCTCCGGCCGGCAGCTCTACCCCATCGCGGCGGGGGAGCGCGGCACCGGCTGGCTGAAGCTCACCGCGCGCGGCCGGGCCGGACACGGCTCCAAGGTCAACCGCGACAACGCGGTGACCCGCCTCGCGGCCGCCGTCACCCGCATCGGCGAGCACGAGTGGCCGCTCCGGCTCACCCCCACCGTGCGGGCCGCCCTCGCCGAACTGGCCGCCCTGTACGGCGTCGACGCCGACTTCCGCGACGTCGACCGGCTGCTGGAGAAGCTGGGCCCCGCCGCGAAACTCGTCGAGTCGACCGTCCGCAACAGCGCCAACCCGACCATGCTGGACGCCGGTTACAAGGTGAACGTCATTCCCGGCGAGGCTGTCGCCCACGTCGACGGACGCTATCTGGCGGGCGACGAGGAGGAGTTCCGCGCCACCCTGGACCGGCTCACCGGACCGGACGTGGACTGGGAGTACCACCACCGCGAGGTCGCCCTCCAGGCCCCCGTGGACTCGCCGACCTTCGCCCGGATGCGGGCCGCCGTCGAGGAGTTCGCGCCCGAGGGACACGTCGTGCCGTACTGCATGTCCGGTGGCACCGACGCCAAGCAGTTCTCCCGGCTCGGCATCACCGGCTACGGTTTCACCCCGCTGAAGCTCCCCGAGGGCTACGACTATCAGGCGCTGTTCCACGGTGTCGACGAGCGTGTCCCCGTCGACGCCCTGCACTTCGGCGTCCGTGTCCTCGACCGCTTCCTGCGGACGGCCTAGGGGACGGGGGACGAGGTGCTGACATCGGCCTACGGTTCCTGGCCCTCACCGGTCGACGCGGCCCTGGCCGCCGCGCACGACGGACAGCCCGAATGGGTGGGCTTCGTCGGCGACGAGGCCTGGTGGACCGAGCCCCGGCCCACTGAGGGCGGCCGCCGCGCCCTCGTGCGGCGCACGGCCGACGGCCGCGAGGAGTCCGTGCTGCCCCCGCCGTGGAACGTGCGCAGCAGGGTCATCGAGTACGGCGGCCGGCCCTGGGACGGTGTCCTCGACGACGGCCAACCTCTCGTCGTCTTCACGCACTTCGCCGATCAGCGCCTCTACCGGTACGAGCCCGGCGGCGAGCCCCGCCCGCTGACCCCGGCGCCGACGCCCGGCCGGGAGCTGCGCTGGGCGGAGCCGCGCGTGGACCTCGGCCGGGGTGAGGTCTGGTGCGTGCTGGAGGAGTACACCGGCGACGGGCCCGACGACGTGCGGCGCGTACCCGCCGCCGTACCGCTGGACGGCTCGGCCGCCGCCGACCGGAGCGCCGTCCGCGAACTCGGCGACGACCGGCACCGGTTCGTCACCGGCGTCCGGCTCTCGCCCGACGGCCGCCGGGCCGCCTGGCTGGCCTGGGACCACCCGCGGATGCCCTGGGACGGCACGGAGCTGCTCGTCGGGGAGGTCGGTGCCGACGGCACGCTGCGGGACGTGCAGACCGTCGCCGGTGGACCGGACGAGGCCATCGCCCAGGTCGAGTGGTCGACGGACGGCCGTCTTCTGTATACGAGCGACCGCAGCGGCTGGTGGAACCTCTACCGGGACGGCGTCCCCCTGTGCCCGCGCGAGGAGGAGTTCGGCGGGCCGCTCTGGAAACTGGGTCTCCGCTGGTTCGCGCCGCTGGACGACGGGCGCATCGCGGTCATCCACGGCCGAGGGTCGACCGTCCTCGGCGTACTGGACACAGAATCCGGTGAGCTCGTCGACGTCGCCGGACCGTGGACCGAGTTCGCCCCCACGCTCGCCGCCTCCGGCGACCGCGTCCTCGCCGTCGGCGCCAGCCCGCGCACCGCCTACGAGGTCGTCGAACTCGACGCCCGCGGCGGACACACCCGGGTCACCGGAGCCCGCCACCGGGACCCCGTCGACCCCGCCTACTACCCCGAGCCGCAGATCCGCGCCTTCACCGGCCCCGACGGCCGCGAGGTGCACGCCCGCGTCTACCCGCCGCACCACCCCGCCCGCACCGCCCCCGACGGCGAACTGCCCCCCTACGTCATCTGGGCCCACGGAGGGCCCACCAGCCGCGCACCCCTCGTGCTGGACCTCGCCATCGCCTGCTTCACCTCCCGCGGCATCGGCGTCGCCGAGGTCGACTACGGCGGGTCCACCGGATACGGCCGCGCCTACCGGGAGCGGCTGCGCGAACAGTGGGGCGTCGTCGACGTCGAGGACTGCGCCGCCGTCGCGCTGGCCCTCGCCGAGGAGGGCACCGCCGACCGCGCCCGGCTCGCTATCCGCGGCGGCAGCGCGGGCGGCTGGACCACCGCGGCCTCCCTGACCACCACCGACGTCTACGCCTGCGGCACCATCAGCTACCCCATCCTCGACCTCACCACCTGGGGCCCGGGTGACACCCACGACTTCGAGTCCCGCTACCTGGAGTCGCTGATCGGCCCGGCGGGCGAGGTGCCCGCCCGCTACACCGAACGCTCGCCCCTCACCCACGCCGACCGGCTGACCGTGCCGTTCCTGCTGCTCCAGGGCCTGGACGACGTGATCTGCCCGCCCGCCCAGTGCGAGGGCTTCCTGGCCCGCGTCCAGGGCCGGGGCGTGCCCCACGCCTACCGCACCTTCGAGGGGGAGGGCCACGGCTTCCGGCGCGCCGGCACCATGGTGACCGCCCTTCAGGCCGAACTGTCCCTGTACGCTCAGGTGTTCGAGCTGGACATGCCCGGCGTTCCCGAACTGGAGCTGCTGACGTGAGGCAACTGGTACGGCCCGCCCGGCTGGCCCCCGGCGCACGCGTGGCCGTCGTCGCCACCAGCGGGCCGGTGCCCGAGGAACGGCTCCAGGCCGGCCTCGACGTGTTGCGCGGCTGGGACCTCGACCCGGTGGCCGCCCCCCACGCCCTGGACCGGCACCCAGAGTTCGGCTACCTCGCCGGCACCGACGCCGGCCGGGCGGCCGACCTGCAGAACGCCTGGTGCGACCCGGCCGTGGACGCCGTCCTCTGCGCGCGCGGCGGATACGGCGCACAGCGCCTGGCCGACCTGCTCGACTGGGAGGCGATGCGGGCCGCCGGGCCGAAGGTGTTCGTCGGGTTCAGCGACCTCACCGTCCTGCACGAGGCCTTCGCCACCCGCCTGGGCCTGGCCACCCTGCACGGCCCGATGGCCGCCGGCCTCGACCTCATCAAGAACGAGCGGGCCCAGGAACACCTGCGGGCCACCCTGTTCGCCCCCGAGACGGTCCGCACCATCACCGCCACCGGCGGCGGCGCCCTCGTCCCCGGCCGCGCCCGGGGCGTCACCCTCGGCGGCTGGCTGACCCTGCTCGCCTCCGAACTCGGCCTCCCGCACGCCCGCCGCTCCGCACGCGGCGGACTGCTCTGCCTGGAGGACGTCGGACAGGAGACGCACCACCTGGACCGCTGCCTCACCCAACTCCTGCGCTCCGGCTGGCTCGACGGCGTGCGCGGCGTGCTGCTCGGCTCCTGGCAGGACTGCGCCGGCTACGCCGAGGAGATCCGCCCCCTGCTCGCCGACCGCCTCGGCACCCTCGGCGTGCCCGTCGCCGAGAACGTCGGATTCGGCCACTGCGACGGGGCGCTGACGATCCCCTTCGGCGCCGCCGCCGAACTCGACGCCGAGGCGGGCACGTTGACCCTGGACGAGACGGCGCTGCGCTGAGCGGGGCGGGCGCGTCGTCGGGTGCGGGTGCGTTGCGGCTTGTCGCGCAGTTCCCCGCGCCCCTTGGGGAGTCGCGGCTGCCGCGCCCTGGAAAGCCGGCGGCAGTGCCACCCCCAGGGGCGCGGGGAACTGCGTGATCGGCCACAACGCACCCGCACCCGGCACCAAACCGCCCGCCCTGCGGCGCTCACCGCCCGACCCGGCCGCCAGAACGTCGTACGCTGGCCCGATGCCGCACACCGCACCCCGCTACCTGGCCGAAGGCCCCCGTGTGGGCATCCGGCACTTCACACTCGACGACGGGCCCGAGTTCACCGCCCGGGTCAGACAGAGCAAGGACCTGCACAGCCCCTGGCTGTTCCCGCCCGACACCGACGAGGCGTACGCCGCCTACGCCGGACCGCTCATCGACGACCCGGCCAAGGCCGGCTTCCTCGTCTGCGAGAAGGCCGACGGGGCCGTCGCCGGCTTCATCAACATCAACAACATCGTCCGGGGCGGCTTCCGGTCCGGTGCCCTCGGCTACGGCGCCTTCGCCCACGCGGCCGGCCGCGGACTGATGCGCGAAGGACTGGAACTCGTCATCGGCTACGCGTTCGGCCCGATGCGCCTGCACCGCCTGGAGATCAACGCACAGCCCGGCAACACCGCCTCCCTCGCGCTGGCCCGCGGCGCCGGCTTCCGCCGCGAGGGCTTCTCCCCGGCCATGCTCTACGTCGACGGCGGCTGGCGGGACCACGAACGCTGGGCCCTCACCACCGAGATGCGCGACCTGCCCTGAACCCCCGCCGGGAGCCCGGCCTTTGCGCAATCCTGACCGGTACGTCCCCTGGCCGACCGGCCGCACGCCGGGTTCCATGGTCATCGTGACGCAGATCCGACGTGAGGTACTGACGCTGCCCGCCGCGCCGCTGGGGCCGGACAACCCCCTGCCCCCGCTGCGCCCCCTGGACGAGGTCCACCGCATCGACGACCGCGAACGCGACGAGATGCCCCGCGACATGGCCCGCCAGCTCGGCTACGAACCACTGCGCAGCCTGCTCCCGGCGCGCGTGCGGGACGGCTACGGCCGCGGCCGCGCACCCCGTCCCGTCGACGCCCTGGTGATCGAGAACGACCGGCTGCGCGCCACCGTCCTGCCCGGACTCGGCGGCCGCGTCGCCTCCCTGCTCCACCTGCCCACCGGCCGCGAACTCCTGTACCGCAACCCCGTCCTGCAGCCCGCCAACTTCGCCCTCAACGGCGCCTGGTACTCCGGTGGCATCGAATGGAACATCGGCGCCACCGGCCACACCACCCTCTCCTGCGCCCCCCTGCACGCCGCCCGCGTCCCCGCCCCCGACGGCGGGCCGATGCTGCGCCTGTGGGAGTGGGAACGCCTGCGCGACCTGCCCTTCCAGGTCGACCTGTGGCTGCCCGACGGCTCCGACTTCCTCTACGTCGGCGTCCGCGTCCGCAACCCGCACGAGCGGCCCGTACCCACGTACTGGTGGTCCAACATCGCCGTCCCCGAGGACCGCCGCGTCCTCGCCCCCGCCCAGGAGGCGTGGCACTTCGGCTACGAACGCAGGCTCCGCCGGGTCCCCGTCCCGTCGTACGACGGGATCGACCGCACCTACCCCTTCAACAGCCCCTACGCCGCCGACTACTTCTACGAGGTCCCCGACGGCCGGCGCCGCTGGATCGCCGCCCTCGACAGCGACGGGCACGGACTCGTCCAGACCTCCACGGACGCGCTGCGCGGCCGCAAGCTGTTCGTCTGGGGCAGCGGCCCCGGCGGCCGGCGCTGGCAGGAATGGCTCACCGAGCCCGGCACCCCCGGCTACTGCGAGATCCAGGCCGGACTCGCCCGCACCCAGCTCGAACACGTCCGCCTGGAACCCGAGAGCGAGGTGTCCTGGCTGGAGGCGTACGGCCCGCTCGACACACCCGCCGACGGGGAGTGGACGACCGCCGTCCAGCAGGCGGAACGGCGGCTCGCGGCCGTCCTGCCACCCGCCCGCGTCGAGGAGGCGTACGAGACCTGGCGGCCGCACGCCGACACCGAACCCGGCGAGATCCTCAGCCCCGGCTCCGGCTGGGGCGCCCTGGAAGTGCTGCGCGCCGACTGGAAACTGCCCGGCACCCCGTTCCCCGAGTCCACCCTCGGCCCGGCCCAGGAACCCTGGCGGGAACTGCTGCGCACCGGCTCGCTCCCGGAACCCCGCCGGGTACGGCCGCCCGGCGAGACCCTCGTCGCCCCGCACTGGCGGGACATGCTGGAGACCGCGCCCGCCGGCCCGCACACCGAATACCACCTCGGGGTCGCCCAGTGGCACGCCGGCGACCGCGCCCAGGCCGTCCGCAGCTGGGAGCGCGCCCTCCCGCTCGCCCCCTCCCTGTGGCCCCTGCTGCGCTGCCTCGCCGTCGCCGACCAGGAGTCCGGGCACCACGAGCGGGCCGCCGACCGGTACGCCGACGCCTTCGACGATCTGTGCCGGGAGTGCCGCGACGACGGCGAGACCTGGACGGCGGCGCGGGCGGCGCTCGGCCGCGAGGCCGTCGAGGCGTTGCTGCGGGTCCGCCGTGCGGCGGAGGCGCGGGCCGCGTGGGAACGGCTCGGGCCCGCGGTCCGCCGGCGCGGCCGGTTCCGGCTCCTCCAGGCGGAGCTGCTGCTCGCGGAGGGGCGGGCCGCGGAGGCCCGCGCCGTCTTCGCCGAGGGCTTCGAGGTCGCGGACCTCCGCGAGGGTGAGGACACGATCGGCCGCCTCTGGAACCGCCTCACGGAGGAGCGGCTACCCGCCTCCTACGACTTCCGCATGCGACCCGACCTGCCGTGAGGGGGGTGCGGGCGCGTCGTCGGGCGCGGGTGCGCTGTGGCTTGTCGCGCAGTTCCCCGCGCCCCCGGGCAGGTCGGGGTGCCGCCAACTTCCAAGGGGCGCGCGGGGAACTGCGCGAGCGACCACGACTCACCCGCACCCGACAACGCACCGTACCCACCCCGGCCTCACCCGCCCAGCTGCGGCAGCACCTTCGTGCGGTAGAAGTCGAAGAACCCCCGCTGATCCTCACCGATCTGGTTCACGTACACCCGGTCGAACCCGGCATCGGCGAACTCCTTCAGCGCGGCCACATGCTCGTCGACGTCGTCCCCGCACACCGAGTTCTCCCGCACCATCTCCTCGGTCACCAGCTCGGACAGTTGCTCGAAGTGGCTCGGGGTCGGCAGCACCTGCCCCATCTCGCCGGGCAGCAGCTCGTTGTACCAGAGCCGGTGCACCTTTCGGACGCACGCCTCGCGGTCGTGGCCGTAGCAGACCTTCGTGCCGCCGCTGACCAGCTTCGAGCCGCCGCCGCCCTTGCGGTACTGGGTCACCATGTCCTCGTCGGGCATCATCGTGATGTAGCCGTCGCCCACACGCGCGGCCAGCGACGTCGCCTTCGGGCCGAAGCCGGAGATGTCGATCGGCACGGGTTCGTCCGGCACCGTGTAGAGGCGGGCGTTCTCCACCGTGTAGTGCGTGCCGTGGTGGGTGACCTCCTCGCCGGTGAACAGCCGGCGCATCACCTGGATGGACTCCTCCAGCATCTCCAGGCGGACGTTGAGCGGCGGCCACCGGTCGCCGAGGATGTGCTCGTTCAGCGCCTCGCCGGTGCCGACGCCCAGCCGGAAGCGGCCCTCGGTCATCACCGCGCTGGTCGCCGCCGCCTGCGCCACCATCGCCGGATGCATGCGCACGGTCGGGCAGGTCACCGCCGTCTCGACGGGCAGCGACACCGCCTCCGACAGCGCGCCGATCACCGACCACACGAACGCGCTCTCCCCCTGCGCGTCGTTCCACGGGTGGTAGTGGTCGGAGATCCACAGCGCCTGGAAGCCGGCCTGTTCGGCCATGCGGGCCTGCTCGACGAGTTCGGCGGGGCCGAATTGCTCGCACGACAGGAAGTAGCCGTACTCGGGCATGGGGGAAACCTCCGCGGCGGCGAAGCTGGAGTGGTGCCGGACCCGGGCCGGGTAACCCCGGTCCGATCGGGTGAAACGCCGGGGCGGCGGGCGTCCGGGTGAGCGGGGCGGCGTTCGGGTGGCCGGCCCCGGCGTTTGGGTGTCCCGGCCTCGGTTACGCGGAAGGCCTCGGACCAGCCACACCGCCGGAGGCGCACCGTGAGCCGACCCAGCATCGTGATCGTCGGCGCCGGGTTCGCCGGGTACCGGGCGGCCCGTACCCTGGCCCGCCTGACCCGGAACCGGGCCGACATCACCCTGCTCAACCCGACCGACTACTTCCTGTACCTGCCCCTGCTGCCGCAGGTGTCCGCCGGGATCCTGGACGCCCGCCGGGTCACCGTCTCGCTGCCCGGCACCCTGCGCGGGGTGCGGCTCGCGCTCGGCGAGGCGGACCACGTCGACCTCGACGAGCGCACCGTCCACTACGCGGACCCCGAGGGCGGTGTGCGCACGCTGTCCTACGACCGGCTCGTGCTGGCCGTGGGCAGCGTCAACAAGCTGTTGCCGATCCCGGGCGTGGCCGAGCACGCGCACGGCTTCCGCGGGCTGCCCGAGGCGCTGTACCTGCGCGACCACGTGACCCGGCAGGTGGAGCTGGCCGCCACGGCCGACGATCCGGAAACCCGCGCCGCCCGCTGCACCTTCGTCGTGGTCGGCGCCGGCTACACGGGCACCGAGGTGGCCGCGCACATGCAGATGCTCACCGACCGCCTCGCGCGCCGGCACGGGCTGCGCGTCCGGCCGCGCTGGATCCTGCTGGACGTGGCGCGACGGGTGCTGCCGGAGCTGGACGAGCGGCTGTCCCGCACGGCCGACCGGGTGCTGCGCACGCGGGGAGTCGACGTGCGCATGGAGACCTCCGTGAAGGAGGCCACCCACGACGGGGTGCTGCTCACGGACGGTGAGTTCGTCGAGTCCCGGACCCTGGTGTGGTGCGTGGGCGTGCGGCCGGATCCGCTGGTGGAGGCCGTCGGGCAGCCGCTGGAGCGGGGCCGGCTGATCGTCGACCCGCATCTGCAGGTGCCGGGCCGGACCGAGGTGTTCGCCTGCGGGGACGCGGCCGCCGTGCCCGACCTGGAGCGTCCCGGCGGGTTCACGCCGATGACCGCCCAGCACGCCTGGCGGCAGGGCCGGGTGGCCGGCGAGAACGTGGCCGCCTCGCTCGGACTCGGCCGGCGCCGCCGCCCCTACCGCCACCGCGACCTGGGGTTCGTCGTCGACCTCGGCGGGGTCCGGGCCGCCGCCAACCCGCTCGGCATCCACCTCGCCGGGCCACCGGCCGGGGCGGTCACCCGCGGCTACCACCTGGCAGCCATGCCCGGCAACCGCGTACGCGTCGCGGCCGACTGGCTGCTGGACGCCGTACTCCCGCGCCAGGGCGTCCAACTGGGCCTCGTACGGTCCTGGGCCGTCCCCCTGGACACCGCCTCCCCGGAACTGCCCCGGGTCCCCTCCGGCGCGACGACGGGCGGACCGGGTGACGAGCCCGCGAAGAACGAGCCGGGCGGGGAGCCCGCGAAGAACCAGCCGGGCGGCGAACCCGCGAAGAACCAGCCGGGCGGTGAGCCCGCCAGGAACCAGCCCGGCGCCGAGCCCGCGAAGAAGCGGCCCGGCGGCGAACCCGCGAAGAACCAGCCCGCCGATCACGCCGAATCCGATCACCCCGCCCCCGACCATCCCGCTCCCGGGCCCGTCAAGCGTGACGACCTGCCGGGGCGGGCCGCCGAAGGAGACTCATGAACACTGCCGAACTCGCCGAACTCGGGCAGCAGTTGCGCGTGGACAGCGTGCGGGCCGCCGCCGCGGCGGGGTCCGGGCACCCGACGTCCTCGATGTCCGCCGCCGACCTGGTGGCGGTCCTCTTCGCCCACCACGTGCGCTACGACTTCGAGCGCCCCGAACACCCCGCCAACGACCGCTTCGTCCTCTCCAAGGGCCATGCCTCACCCCTGCTCTACGCCCTCTACAAGGCGGCCGGCGCCATCGAGGACGGCGAGCTGGTCACCTTCCGCAAACTGGGCAGCCGTCTCGAAGGGCACCCCACGCCCCGCCGGCTGCCCTGGGTGGAGACGGCCACCGGCTCCCTCGGCCAGGGCCTGCCCGTCGGCGTCGGCATCGCCCTGTCCGGCAAGCGGCTGGAGCGCACCGGCTACCGCGTCTGGGTGCTGTGCGGCGACAGCGAGCTGGCCGAGGGCTCGATCTGGGAGGCCGCCGAGCACGCGTCGTACGAGCATCTCGACAACCTCACCGCGATCGTGGACGTCAACCGGCTCGGCCAGCGCGGCCCCACCCGGCACGGACACGACCTGGACGCCTACGCCCGCCGCTTCCAGGCGTTCGGCTGGCACACGATCGAGATCGACGGCCACGACGTGGACGCCGTCGACCGCGCCTACGGCGAGGCCCTGTCGACCACCGGGCAGCCCACCGTGATCCTGGCCCGCACCCTCAAGGGCAAGGGCGTCGCCGCCGTGGAGGACCGCGAGGGTCTGCACGGCAAGCCGCTGCCCGAGGCCGACGAGGCGATCGCCGAGCTGGGCGGGCAGCGCGACCTGCACGTCCGCGTGGGCGAGCCGCAGGCCGCCGCCGCGGTCCGCTCGGTCACCACCGAGCCGCTGCGGCTGCCCGGCTACGACACCGGCGACGAGGTCGCCACCCGGGACGCCTTCGGCGCGGCCCTCGCCGCACTCGGCAGCGCCCGCGGCGACGTCGTCGCCCTGGACGGCGAGGTCGGCGACTCCACCCGCACCGAGGAGTTCGGCAAGGCGCACCCCGACCGGTTCTTCGAGTGCTACATCGCCGAACAGCAGCTCGTCGCGGCGGCCGTCGGCATGGCGGCCCGCGGCTGGGTGCCGTACGCCTCCACGTTCGCCGCCTTCCTCACCCGCGCCCACGACTTCGTGCGGATGGCCTCCGTCAGCGGTTCCGGGATCAATCTGGTCGGCTCGCACGCGGGCTGCGCCATCGGCCAGGACGGGCCCTCGCAGATGGGACTGGAGGACCTGGCGATGTTCCGGTCCGTGTACGGCTCGACGGTGCTCTACCCGTGCGACGCCAACCAGACCGCCCGCCTGGTCGCGGCGATGGCCGGGCTGGAGGGCGTCCGCTACCTGCGCACCTCGCGCGGCAAGACCCCGGTGATCTACGGCCCGGACGAGGGGTTCGAGATCGGCGGCAGCAAGGTGCTCCGCTCCGGCGAGCAGGACCGGCTGACGGTCGTCGCGGCCGGGGTCACCGTGCCCGAGGCGCTGGCCGCCGCCGACCGGCTCGCCGAGGAGGGCATCCAGGTCAGGGTCGTCGACCTGTACTCGGTCAAGCCCGTCGACGTCGACACGCTGCGCCGGGCCGCCGAGGAGACCGGCTGCCTGCTGACCGTCGAGGACCACCACGAGGAGGGCGGCCTGGGCGACGCCGTACTGGAGGCGTTCACCGACGGACGGCCCGTGCCCCGTCTGGTGCGGCTCGCCGTACGGACCATGCCGGGCTCGGCCGCGCCCGACGAGCAGCTGCACGCGGCCGGCATCGACTCCATCGCCGTCGCGGCGGCGGCCCGGCTGCTGGTGGAGGAGGCGGTCGTGCGGTGAGCGCGGGCCCGGAAGACGAGGCGCGGACGATACGGGCGGGCCGCCGCACGGTCACTGTGCGGCGGCCCGGCAAGGTGCTCTTCCCGGGAGCGGGCGCGGGCGCCGGCGAGGGTGACGGCGACCGCGGCGGCGCGAGCGACGGCGACGCGAAGGAGTACACCAAGGGCGACCTCGCCGCCTACTACCGGAGCATCGCCCCCTACCTGCTGCCCCACGTACGGGGCCGCCCGCTGATGCTGGAGCGCTGCCCGGACGGCGTCGGCGGGCCCCGCTTCATGCAGAAGAACACGCCCGAGCACTATCCCGACTGGATCACCCGGGCCGAGGTCGCCAAGGAGGGCGGCACGGTCACGCACCTCGTCTGCGACGACACCGCGACCCTGGTGTACCTCGCCGACCAGGCCTGCGTCACGCTGCACCGCTGGCTCTCGCGCACCGACCGGGCCGCCGGCCCCGGCCACCCCGACCGGCTGGTCTTCGACCTCGATCCGGAAGGCGACGACTTCGCCGCCGTCCGGTCGGCCGCCGCCCGGATGCGCGAACTGCTCGACGACCTCGGCCTGCCCTGCGCGCCCATGACCACCGGCTCGCGCGGACTCCACCTCGTGGTGCCCCTCGACGGCCGCGCGGACTTCGACGAGGTACGGCGGTTCGCCCGCGAGACCGCCGAGCTGGCGGCCGAACGGCACCCCGGGGAACTCACCACCGCCGCCCGCAAGGACGCGCGCGGCGGCCGGCTCTACCTCGACGTGCAGCGCAACGCCTACGCGCAGACCGCCGTCGCCCCCTACTCCGTCCGGGCCCGCCCCGGCGCCCCCGTCGCCGTCCCGCTGGCCTGGGACCAGCTCGACGCGCCCGGCCTCGACGCCCGCCGCTGGACCATCGCGGACGCCCTCGACCAGGCCCGAACCGAGCCGTGGGCCGTGCTGCCCGGCCGGGGCCGCGCCCTCGGACCCGCCCGGCGCCGGCTCGCCGGACTGCGTGGCTGACCTGCCGTTTCCGTCCCGCCCGGGCCGTTCGCCGGGCGGGATCGGGCAGTCACGTGCTCGCGAAGGTTTGGCCAACGGAGGAGCGGCCACCCGAGGGGAGAGGTGGCCATGTCGAACACAAGAAGCACTTCCCAGTCACAGAGTTCACAGAAACCACAGAAGACTCAGAGTTCTCGTGATGCACACGAGAGCCGGAACTCCCAAGAAAACAAGACCAGTTCAGACAGTTCAAACAGTCCAGACAGTGCAGAGCGGGAGACGGACGAACAGGAGCCGGCGCCGATCGACATCCTTCGTCAGGCGCGCGCCCAGCTCGCCGAACTCACCGGACTCGTCCCCGAGTCCGTGACCGCGTTCGAGCGCAGCGAGGACGGCTGGTCGCTGGAGGTCGAGGTCCTCGAACTGGCCCGGGTGCCGGACACGATGAGCCTCATGGCGAGCTACCAGCTCGACCTCGACGCCCGCGGCCGGCTCACCGGATACCGGCGCGTCCGCCGTTACGAGCGCGCTCGGGCCGACGCGCGCAGGCCCGGCGGCCGTTAGGCCGCCCGACCGCGTCCCGCGGCCACGCGCATCGCGTGGCACCGACCACTGACGAGGAGGCACGGCCGGCATGACTGTAGTACCGGCACAGCAGACCGGCGGCGGAGGCGGCAGCAGCGGCCTCTACGACGTCCTGGAACTGGTACTGGACAGGGGGCTCGTGATCGACGCGTTCGTGCGGGTCTCCCTGGTCGGTATCGAGATCCTGAAGATCGACGTCCGGGTCGTCGTGGCCAGCGTCGACACCTATCTGCGCTTCGCCGAGGCGTGCAACCGCCTCGACCTGGAGTCCGGCCCGAACAAGAGCCCCGGCCTGCCCGAGATCGTCGGCGAGGTCACGGAGTCCGGCGCCCGCGGCAAGTCCAAGGGCGCGCTGTCCGGAGCCGCGGAGACCGTGTCCGACGCCTTCAAGCAGGCCCGTGGCGAGCGCGAGACCGAGTCCCGGCCGCGCGCCCGCAAGTCCACGGCCCGCCGGAAGGAGGAGCAGGAGTGAGCACGTACGTCTACGGGATCACCGCCCGGTCGCACCCGGCGCTTCCCGAGGGCATGACCGGTGTCGGGGAGCCGCCCCGCCAGGTGCGGGTCCTCACGGCCGGTGAGCTGGCCGCCGTGGTCAGCGACGCCCCCGAGGGGTTGCGGCCCAAGCGCAGGGACCTGCTCGCCCACCAGAACGTGCTCGCCGAGGCGGGTGTGGCCGGCTGCGTGCTGCCCATGCGGTTCGGCAGTGTCGCCCCCGACGACGACGCGGTCACCGGGGTCCTCGACGAGCGCGCCGAGCACTACCGGGAGCGGCTCGGCCAGCTCGACGGCAAGGTCGAGTACAACATCAAGGCCGCCCACGTCGAGGACGCGGTGCTGCACATCGTCATGGCCGAGAACCCCGAGCTGCGCTCCCTCGCCGAGACCAACCGGCTCGCGGGCGGCGGCAGCTACGAGGACAAGATCAGGCTCGGCGAGATGGTCGCGGCCGCCGTCCAGGCCAAGGAGGCCGAGGACGCCGCCGAGGTCCACCGCCGGCTGGCCCCGGCCGCGGCGGCCGTGAGCGTGGGCCCCGAGTCCACCGGCTGGCTGCTCAACGTGTCCTTCCTGGTCCCCCGGGAGACCGCCGAGCAGTTCGTGGCCGCCGTCCAGCAGGTGCGCGAGAGCCATGCCCACCTGGACGTGCGCGTCAACGGACCGCTGCCGCCGTACAGCTTCGTCGAGCCCGGCCCCGCCGAGCCCGCGGGCACCACGATCGGAGCGGACACCGGCGCCCCCTGACCGGGCGGGCGCGACCACGCGACGGGTGCGGACGGAAGGAGTAGGCCGTGGGACTGATCGGTGAGGTGCTGCTGCTGCCGTTCGCACCGGTGCGCGGCAGCGCCTGGGCGATCCGCCAGGTGCTGCGTGAAGCGGAACGGATCTATTACGACCCCGCCACCGTGCGGGCCGAACTCGCGCGCCTCGAAGAGCAGCTGGAGGCGGGCGAGATCACCGAGGAGGAGTTCGACCGGCGAGAGGACGAACTGCTCGACCGGCTGGAGACCGCCCTGCGCTCCGGCGACACCACAGGCAACGGGACGGCACGATGAATCGAGTGGGACTCGGCCTCGCCATAGGGGCCGGATACGTCCTCGGACGTACGAAGAAGGCGAAACTGGCGCTGGCCGTCGGCTCGCTGGTGGCCGGCAAGAAGCTGAACCTGAGCCCGCGGGCGGTCGCGGAGCTGGCGGGCCGCCAGCTGCGGGAGAACCCGCAGTTCAAGGAGATCGGCGACCAGCTGCGCGAGGACCTCAGGGGCGCGGGCAAGGCCGCTTCCGGGGCCATGGTCGAGCGCCAGATGAGCGCGCTCGCCGACCGGCTGCACGGCAGGACCAGCGAGGTCCGCGAACAGCTCACCGGGGCCCTGCCCGGCACCGGCTCCGGTTCTGGCTCCGATGGGGAGGAGGACGAGGTCCGGGACGACGAGGTCCGGGACGAGGACGACCAGGATCGGGACGACGACCAGGATCGGGACGACGACCGGGACCGGGACGAAGACCGGGAGGCCCGGGGCCGCTCGTCCCGCGGGAAGTCCGGCACCGGCGAGAAGAGGCCCGCGAAGAAGGCGCCCGCCAAGAAGGCGCCGGCCGCCGAGAAGGGCGGGGCACGGAAGGCCGCCGCGAAGAAGGCCCCGGCCAAGAAGACGGCGGCCAAGAAGACCGGCACGGCCCGCAGGACCGCCGGCAAGAAGACGGCCGTGGCCGGCAGCGCCTCCCGGGGCGCCCGTAACCGGCTGCCGAAGGGCGGCGACGACCGATGACCGACACCCTCGGATCCGCGGCCGGCCGGGCCTCCGGCGCCGCACAGGAGAACCCGCTGACATCACTCGCCCACAGCGAGGCCGCCGACCGCCTGAAGCAGGAGGCCCAGGACTACCTGACCGCCCAGGCCGAGCGGCTGCTGACCGGCGTCGGCCGCAAACTGGGCGAGACCACGGTCAAGCTCAACGACATCGCCGAGGGGAACAGCCCCGGCTTCGGCAAGCTGGCCCTGGACGGCGGCCGCAAGCTCGCCGAGGGCAAGGGGCCACTGCGCTCCGCACTGGAGCTGGGCGCCTCGCGGGTCAAGGACAACGTCATGGGTGCGGTGAAGAACCTCGGCGGCAGCGGCAAGCGCAAGGGGGGCGGGGGCAACAAGCCCACCGTCATCATGGAGTCCGTGGACGTCGGGGTGCCGCTGCGCACCGCCTACGACCAGTGGACCCAGTACCAGGACTTCAGCACCTTCGCCAAGGGCGTCAAGAGCGCGAACCGCGCCGACGACACCCACTCCGACTGGCAGGCGAAGGTCCTGTGGTCCAGCCGCAGCTGGAAGGCGCAGACCACCGAGCAAATACCCGACCAGCGCATCCAGTGGACCTCCGAGGGCGCGAAGGGCAGCACCAAGGGCGTGGTGACCTTCCATGCCCTGGGCGACGACCTCACCAGGGTCCTGCTGGTCATGGAGTACTACCCGAGCGGCTTCTTCGAGAAGACCGGCAACCTGTGGCGCGCCCAGGGCCGAAGGGCCAGGCTGGATCTGAAGCACTACGCCCGCTTCATCACCCTGAAGGGCGAGGCGGACGACGGCTGGCGCGGCGAGATCCGTGACGGCGAGGTGGTCCGCAGCCACGAGGACGCCGTCGAGGAGGAGAACGCCGAGACCGAGGACAACGGCGAGCCGGAGGAGAACGGCGAACCCGAGGAGCCCGAGGCGTCCGACGAGCCCGTGGACGAGGACGAGGACGAAGAGGGTTACGACGCCGAGGACGAGGAAGCCGAGGAGGACGAGGAGGAGCCCGAGGACGACGGGGAGCCTGCGGACGAGGAGGAGTACGAGGACGCGGACGAGGAGTACGAGGACGAAGAAGAACCCGAGTACACCGAGGGCGGGAGCCGTCGATGACGATGCCCAGCCGGTTTCCCGAGCCGTACGGACAGGGCGGCGGGGCCAACCTCGCCGACATCCTGGAGCGCGTGCTCGACAAGGGTGTCGTGATCGCCGGCGACATCCGGATCAACCTGCTCGACATCGAACTGCTCACCGTCAAGCTCCGGCTGGTCGTCGCGTCGGTCGACAAGGCCAAGGAGATGGGCATCGACTGGTGGGAGACCGACCCGGCCCTCTCCTCCCGGGCCCGCCAGAACGAGCTGGCCCGGGAGAACGCCGAGCTGCGCGAGCGACTGGCGCGCCTGGAGGAGCTCGAACCGGGCGGCACCGCCCGTGAACCCCGCCGTACGCGGAGTGAACCCCGCCGCGCGCCCGAGGAGGCACCATGACCGGACTGCGGTACGTCTACGCCGTCTGCCACCCCTTCGGCGCCCCCCTGCAGTCCCAGCTGACGGGCATCGGGGGCGCCCCGCCGGCCCTGCTGAACCACCACGGCCTGGTCGCGGTCGTCAGCACGGTCCCGCACGGCGACTTCTCCGAGGAGGCCCTGCGGGAGCGGCTGGAGGACCTGGACTGGCTGGCCGCGACCGCCCGCGCCCACCAGGGCGTGATCGCCGCGCTCACCACCGTCACCACCCCGCTGCCGCTCCGGCTCGCCACCGTCTTCCGTGACGACAGCGGCGTACGCACGATGATCGAGGCCCGCGAGGACGACTTCCGGCGCGCCCTGGACCGGCTGACCGGCCGTGTCGAGTGGGGCGTGAAGGTGTACGTCGAGCCCGAGCCCGCCGAGGCCGTCACGTCCGCCGCGGCACAGCCCGCGAGCGGCCGGGACTATCTGCGCCGGCGGCGGCAGAGCAGCCACGCGCACGAGGAGACATGGCGGCGGGCCGGGACGTTCGCTCAGGCCCTCCACGCGCGGCTCTCCGCGCACGCCGAGGATTCCCGGCTGCACCCGTCGCAGAACTCCGCGCTGTCCGGAGCGGCCGGCCAGAACGTGCTCAACGCCGCCTATCTCGTGTCCCGCGAGGATTCCGAGGAATTCGTGGAACTGGTGGACCGTACGAAGGACGAGACCCCCGGAATACGGGTGGAACTCACCGGTCCCTGGGCGGCCTACTCGTTCACGGGGGAGGAGCCGTGACCGTCGTCGAACGCCGCGAGATCGCCCTCGTCGACCTGCTCGACCGGCTGCTGGCCGGCGGGGTCGTCATCACCGGCGACATCACCCTGCGGATCGCGGACGTCGACCTCGTCCGGATCGACCTCAACGCGCTGATCAGCTCGGTGAACGAGCAGGTGCCCTCACCCTTCGAGCTGCCCGCGCCGGCCCGTCCCCCCGCCGAGGAGTCCGCATGAGCGCCCGCAAACGGCTCGACCTGGAACCCGACACCGTCGAGCGGGACCTGGTGAAACTCGTCCTCACCGTGGTGGAACTGCTGCGCCAGCTCATGGAACGGCAGGCGATGCGCCGCTTCGACACGGGGGAGCTGACCGAGGAGCAGGAGGAACGGATCGGGCTCACCCTGATGCTGCTGGAGGAGCGGATGGCCGAGCTGCGCGACCGTTACGGCCTGCGGCCCGAGGACCTGAACCTGGACCTCGGGCCGCTCGGACCCCTGCTGCCCCGCGCCTGACCGCGAGTGCAGCCCCGGGCCTGACCGCGAGCCTGGACCCGCGCGTGACCCCGGCTCACCACCGGTACCAGCGGCTCCGGCCGCGGCCGGCGGCACTGTTCGCGCTGCGCAGCAGGAATCCGACCACCCAGAAGGCGAGCACCACCAGGGCGATCCACCAGAGGATCTTCACCACGAATCCGAGACCGAAGAGGATCAGTATCAGAAGCAGGACGAGCAGGATGGGAACCATGACGTGAACCTCCTGCCGCCCGGGTTTCCCGGAACACGCGGCTCAGGCGCGTCCCCGGCACTCATTTCGGGCGTTTCCGGTTCTCATTTACGGCACAGGATCTCCCCGTGCAGGACCGCGAACCAGCCGTCCTCGCGCCGTCCCCACTCCCGCCAGGCGGCCGAGATCTCGCGCAGCCGCTCGGCCGTCGCGTGCTCGCCCCCGGTGGCCCGTTCGGCATAGGCCGAGGCGAGGGTGCGGTCCGCCCACAGCCCGCTCCACCACGCGCGCTCCTCGGCCGTGGCGAACGTCCAGGTGCCGGAGGTGGCCGTGACGTCCGTGAACCCGGCGGCCAGGGCCCAGGACCGCAGCCGGCGCCCCGCGTCCGGCTCGCCCCCGTTGGCCCGGGCGACCCGCAGATACAGGTCCAGCCAGTCGTCCAGGCCGGCCACCGCCGGATACCAGGTCATCGCCGAGTAGTCCGCGTCACGCACGGCGACGAACCCGCCGGGTCTCGTCACCCGGCGCATCTCGCGCAGCGCCCGCACCGGGTCGCCCACGTGCTGGAGCACCTGGTGGGCGTGGACCACGCAGAACGTGTCGTCGGGGTAGACCAGGGCGTGCACGTCGCCGGCCGTGAAGTCGACGTTCGTCAGGCCCCGCTCCTCGGCGGTGGCCCGGGCCCGATCCAGGATGCCCGGCGCGTGGTCGAGGCCGGTGACGTGGCCGTCCGGGACCAGTTCCGCCAGGTCGGCGGTGATGGTGCCGGGGCCGCAGCCGATGTCCAGGATCCGCATGTGGGGCTTGACCGAACCGAGCAGGTACGCCGCGGAGTTGGCGGCCGTACGCCAGGTGTGCGACCGCAGGACCGACTCGTGGTGCCCGTGCGTGTAGACGGCCGTCTCCCGCGCTTCCGGCATGGCTGTGCCCCCTTCTCGTAGGACCGGCCACCGGGCCTTCCGGCCCGGCTCCCGATGCTCGGAACGGTACGCGCGCCGACCGCATGATGAGAACCACGTATTGATATGTGGACTGATGGATAGTCAATTCCAGTGTCGCCCGCGTCGACCGCCGTCAGTGCAGGGGGCGGTAGACCGTCAGCGCCTCCGGCAGCTTCTCCACCGTCACCTCGCCCGACACCGGCTCCACCTCGCCGTCGTACGCCAGCGGGGTGCCGGGCTCGACGCCGGTCAGCCGGAGCCGGGTCACCTGGACGGCCGCGTGGGCGGGGGAGCGGGTGAGCGGGCCGGCCGCCGCGGCGGCGAGCAGCCGCAGCGCCGGGCGGCGGCTGCCGTGCACCACGCGCACGTCCAGCAGGCCGTCGGCCAGATCCGTACGACGGCCAGGGGTGAGACCCATCCGGTGGTAGACGCCGTTGCCGACGAACAGCAGCCACAGCGGCCGCTGTTCACCGCCGGCCTCCACGCGCATCGGATGCCGGTCCGCGCGCAGCACCCGGAAGGCGCCGAGCAGCCCGGCCGGCCAGCCGCCGATCCGGCCCGACCAGCGCTCCCGCTCGCGCACCAGCTCCGGATAGACGCCCAGGCTCAGCGTGTTCAGGAACACGCCCCGCGTGTCGCCGGCGGTGAACCGGCCGACGTCCACCCGCACCGCCTCGCCGTGCCGGACGGCCCACGCGAAGTCCCGCTCGTCCTCCACCCCCAGGTCGTAGGCGAAGTGGTTGAGGGTGCCGCCCGGCAGCACCGCGAGCGGCAGGTCGTGGCGCAGGGCGAGTGCCGCCGCCGCGTTCACCGTGCCGTCGCCGCCGCACACCCCGAGCACCCGGGCGCGGGCCGCCGCCTTGCGCAGTTCCTCCCCGATGTGGTCCGGCGCGCACTCGCCGATCTCGGCGGCCGGCAGCGCCACGCGCAGCGCCCGCACCCGCTCCGCCGTGCCCGACGCCTGGTTCGCCACCACTATGAGACCTTCGCCGTCCCGCAGCGCCGGGGCGTGGGCGCGCGGCCGGGCGGGCGGCCGGGCACCGGCACGGGTCGGCACCAGCCGCCGTACCGCGAACGCGGCGCCCGCGCCCAGGGCCGCACCCGCCAGCACGTCGCTCGGGAAGTGCACGCCCGTGTACACCCGGGAGGCCGCCACCGACAGCGCCAGCGGCGCGACGGCCGCGCCCCACGCCGGGGACTCCAGGGCCACACCGGTCGCGAACGCGGCGGCGGAGGCGGCGTGGCCGGACGGGAACGACGTGGTGATCGGCTGCCGTTTCAGCTGCCGCACCAGCGGCACCGCGTCCAGCGCCGGACGCGCCCGGCGCACCGAGCGCTTGCCGAGGGTGTTGATGGTGAGCGAGGCCAGGGTCAGCGAGGCCACGCCCCGGACGGCCGCCCGGCGGGCGCGCGGGGTACGGGTCGCGGCCAGCGCGGCCGCCGTCGCGAACCAGAGCACTCCGTGGTTCGCGCTGCGGCTCAGCCGGGGCAGCACCCGTTCGGCGGCCGGCCAGTGCCGGCGCGCGGCCACCTCGAACAGCCGGGAGTCCAGGGCGAGCAGCCGCTCGCGCAGGGCGTGCCGGCCGGTCGCCGGGACGGTCAGGTCGACGTCTGGGGTCATGGGGTGCGGTTACCCTGAAGCGGCCGTTTGTTGTGCTCTTCGTGCGCCGAAGGTGTGGGCCCCGCGCGCCGCGCCCCCGGGCCGCGCGCCCGCCGGCGAGGGAGGAACCCCGGATGCGCCTGCTCCTCGTCCGCCACGGTCAGACCCCGTCCAACGTGGAGTTCCTGCTGGACACGGCCGTACCGGGGCCCGGCCTCACCCCGCTGGGCACACGGCAGGCCGCCGCGCTGGCCGCCGTCCTCGCCGGCGAGGACGTCGACGCCGTCTACGCCTCCACGCTGACCCGCACCCGGCTGACCGCCGCCCCGCTGGCCCAGGCGCGCGGCCTGGAGGTCCTCGTCCGCGACGGCCTCCGCGAGCTGTCGGCCGGCGACCTGGAGATGGCGCCCGGCCACTCCGCGCAGGGCGAGCTGTACATGCGCACCGTGTTCGCGTGGGCGGCCGGGGACACCGCACTGCGCATGCCCGGCGGGGAGAGGGGCGAGGAGGCGCTGGCCCGCTTCGACCAGGTCGTCGCCGAGGCCGCCGGCAGCGGCGCGGGCACGGTGGTCATGGTCAGCCACGGCGCCGCGATCCGCGTGTGGACCGCCGCCCGCGCCGCCAACATCGACGTCTCCTACGCCGCCGCCCGCCCCCTGGAGAACACCGGCGTCGTCACCCTCGACGGCACCCCGACCACCGGCTTCAAGGCCCTGACCTGGGCAGGCGCCACAATCCTGCCCTCCGGCAAAACCGGCCCAACAGGAGAGCCCGTGACCCCACCGAACTGAGCGTCCAACCCAGCCGGCCCCCGCCCGAGCTGCCCGCCCGGCCGCCCCCGGCCGAGCGCCCCTCCCAGCCGCACCCAGCTGCGGGCATGCGTGCCGCTAGGGGCGGCACGGGTGGGCGCAGCGGCACCCGCACAGCGCCGGTGAGCGAAACTCGCCCAGGCCGCGGGAGGTCCGAGCGGCGGAGTGCGCCGGCCGCGCGCCCGGGCCCGCCGCCGGCGCCACCACGGCGACCCCGCCGGAGGCGCCCCGCGGATATCGGTTTGCCCCGCGCTCCGCGCGCCCCGCACAATCGCTCCTCATGGGACACCTCGAAGCCGCGCACCTGGAGTACTACCTCCCCGACGGGAGGGCCCTCCTGGGCGACGTGTCCTTCCGGGTCGGCGAAGGCGCAGTCGTCGCCCTCGTCGGCCCCAACGGCGCCGGCAAGACCACCCTGCTCCGGCTGATCTCCGGCGAGCTGAAACCGCACGGCGGCACGGTCACCGTCAGCGGCGGCCTCGGCGTGATGCGCCAGTTCGTGGGCTCCGTACGCGACGAGACGACGGTGCGCGACCTCCTCGTGTCGGTCGCCCAGCCCCGCATCCGGCAGGCGGCCGAGGCCGTCGACGCCGCCGAGCACGCCGTCATGACCGTCGACGACGAAGCCGCCCAGATGCGCTACGCGCAGGCCCTCGCCGACTGGGCGGAAGCCCGCGGCTACGAGGCCGAGACCCTGTGGGACATGTGCACCACCGCAGCCCTCGGCATGCCCTACGAGCGCGCCCAGTGGCGGCAGGTCAGCACCCTCTCCGGCGGCGAGCAGAAACGCCTCGTCCTGGAGGCCCTGCTGCGCGGCACCGACGAGGTGCTGCTGCTCGACGAGCCGGACAACTACCTCGACGTGCCCGGCAAGCGATGGCTGGAGGAGCAGCTCAAGGAGACCCGCAAGACCGTCCTGTTCGTCTCCCACGACCGCGAACTCCTCGCCCGCGCCGCCGAGAAGATCGTCTCCGTCGAGCCCTCGCCCACCGGCGCCGACGCCTGGGTGCACGGCGGCGGCTTCGCCACCTACCACGAGGCCCGCCGCGAACGCTTCGCCCGCTTCGAGGAGTTGCGCCGCCGCTGGGACGAGAAGCACGCCCAGCTGAAGAAGCTCGTGCTGACCCTGCGTCAGGCGGCCGCCGTCAGCCACGACATGGCCTCCCGCTATGCGGCCGCCCAGACCCGCCTGCGCAAGTTCGAGGAGGCCGGGCCGCCCCCGGAGCCGCCCCGCGAGCAGGACATCACCATGCGCCTCAAGGGCGGCCGGACCGGCGTCCGGGCCATCACCTGCGAGCGGCTGGAGCTCACCGGCCTGATGGACCCCTTCGACCTGGAGGTGTTCTACGGCGAACGGGTCGCCGTCCTCGGCTCCAACGGCTCCGGCAAGTCGCACTTCCTGCGCCTCCTCGCCGGCGAGGACGTCGCACACACCGGACAGTGGAAGCTCGGCGCGCGCGTCGTACCCGGACACTTCGCGCAGACCCACGCCCACCCCGAACTGACCGGCCGCACCCTCCTGGACATCCTGTGGAAGGAGCACGCCCAGGACCGGGGCGCCGCCATGTCCCGGCTGCGCCGCTACGAGCTGACCCAGCAGGCCGAGCAGAGCTTCGACCGGCTCTCCGGCGGCCAGCAGGCCCGCTTCCAGATCCTGCTGCTGGAACTCCAGGGCGTCACCGCGCTCCTCCTCGACGAGCCCACCGACAACCTCGACCTGGAGTCCGCCGAGGCCCTCCAGGAGGGGCTGGAGGCCTTCGAGGGCACGGTCCTCGCCGTCACCCACGACCGCTGGTTCGCCCGTTCCTTCGACCGCTATCTGGTCTTCGGCAGCGACGGCCGCGTCCGCGAGACACCCGAGCCCGTCTGGGACGAGCGCAGGGTCGAGCGGGCCAGGTAGGCGCCGAGGCGCCGGCGCATGCGGAGGCCCGCGCGCCCGGTTGTTCGTACAGTGGACTCAGGAAACGCGAACAGCTCCATGGCTCCCTCCCGGAATCCGCTCGGGGACAGCGCACGCCGGGCGGGTACCCGGACCGCCGAACGGACACGGACACGACGAGCGGGGCACCACCATGACCGGAGTCGACCCCAGCAGGCTGGACGACCAGCAGCTCATGAAAGAGCTGGAGACGATCCACCGCACGCGCCACGACACCCTCCTGTACGGCTCCAACGACGCGCTGCGGGCCCACAACGAGCGCATGGCGCAGTTGGAGGGCGAGTACCTGCGCCGCAACCCGCGCCGCCTGGTCAGTGCGGGCCGCACCCGTGAGGGCGCCCGCGAACGCCGCTGCGGCGAGGCGGCGGCTCCCGGTACCTGAGCGACCGCTTCGTGTGCCGCACGGCGTCGGGGCCGGCCCGCACGACGCGGGCCGGCCCCGACGAGAGACTCGGCTCCGGAGGGAGACTCGGCTCCGTCAGCCCGGCTCCCCGGCGAACACGTGCAGGAACGCGTCGCAGAACGCCTTGAGGTCGTCCGGCTTACGGCTCGTGACCAGCAGGTTGGGGCCGTGGTCGCAGATCTTCACCTGCTCGTCCACCCACGTCCCGCCCGCGTTGCGGATGTCCGTCCGCAGGCTGGGCCACGAGGTCAGCTCCCGGCCGCGTACGACGTCCGCCTCCACCAGCGTCCACGGCGCGTGGCAGATCGCGGCGACGGGACGGCCCCGCTCGAAGAAGCCCTTCACGAACGCGACGGCCTTGTCGTCCATCCGCAGGAAGTCGGGGTTGGCCACCCCGCCCGGCAGCACCAGCCCCCCGAACGAGTCCGCGGACGTGTCGCCCACCACCTCGTCCACGGGGAACGTGTCCGCCTTGTCCAAGTGGTCGAAGGCCTGCACCTCACCGGAGTCCGTCGACACCAGCACCGTCACGTGCCCGGCGTCCGACGCCGCCTTCCACGGCTCGGTCAGCTCGACCTGCTCGACGCCCTCGGGCGCCACCAGAAACGCGATCCGCATCCTCATTCCCCTTTCCCGCCGGCTTCCGCGCCGGTCGTGCCGCCGGCCACCAGCGCCTCGGCCAGCTCGTGGACGGTGCCGTAGTGCTGCCCGCGCGGCAGCGCGGCGACCGCGTCGATCAGCCCGCCGGGCGCGTTGCCCCGGCGCAGCGCCCGGGCCAGCTCGCCCGCCTTGGCCGGGAAGGCGTGCCGGCCCAGGCACGGGCCAGGGCCAGCCGTACCCGCTCCAGCGACGCCGGGGAGCCCAGACCGCCCACCGGCCCGCTCCACACCTCCGGGTCGTCGTCGGCGGCCGGCTCGGGGTCGTGCCACTCCTCGGCGCGGGTCGGGTGCCCGGACCGGAGCAGGCCCTTCAGCTCGTGCTTCATCTCGTCATCCCGGTGGACGTTCAGCCGGTCACTGCCTCGCTGCATGTCATGCCTCCAGAGGATCGAAGGTCAGGGTCGAGGGTCGGGGTCGGGGTCGGGGTCCGCCCCGCGTACCCGGCGGCCCGCCGGCCGACACCGGATACGGCGACCCGGATACGGCGACTACGGCCACCCCGATACGACGACCCGATACGCGACCGGAACCCGGCCGTGTCACTCCTCCTTCTCCCGGCCCGGCAGGAACTCCTGCACCTTGGCCTTCAGCCCCTGCCTGATCATGGATCCTCGGTCGGCGTCGCCCTTGAGGATCGACGCGGCCGTCGCCTCCATCTGCTCCCAGGAGGCGTGCGGCGGGATCGGCGGCACCGCGGGGTCGGTGAGGAACTCGACCAGCGCGGGCCCGTCCGCGTCCAGCGCCGCCCGCCAGGCCGACTCGACGTCCTCCGGCTTCTCCACCCGGATCCCGGTCAGCCCCAGCGACCGGGCGAAGGCCGCGTACTGCACGTCCGGGATCGACTGCGACGGAAGGAACTGCGGGGCGCCCTCCATCGCGCGCATCTCCCACGTCACCTGGTTCAGGTCCTGGTTGTTCCACACGCCCACCACGAGCCGCGAATCCGACCAGCGGTCCCGGTACTTCGCCGCCGTGATCATCTCCGCGAGCCCGTTCATCTGCATCGCCCCGTCGCCGACCAGCGCGATCACCGGCCGGTCCGGGTGCGCGAACTTCGCCCCGATGGCGTACGGCACGCCCGGGCCCATCGTCGCCAGCGTCCCGGACAGCGAACCGCGCATGCCCGGCCGCATCGTGATGTGCCGCGCGTACCAATTGGCGACCGACCCCGAGTCCGAGGTGAGGATCGCGTTGTCCGGCAGCAGCGGGTCCAGGGCGCGGGCCACGTACTCCGGGTTGACCGGATCGGCCGTGAGACCGGCCCGCCGGTCCATCGTCTCGTGCCAGCGCTCGACGTTCGCGCACACGGTGTCGCGCCACTCGCGCCCGCCCCGGTCCCGCTCCAGCAGCGGGATCAGCCGGCGCAGCGTCGCCTTCGCGTCACCGACCAGGTTCACCTCGTACGGATACCGCATGCCGACCATGTGCGGGTCGATGTCGATCTGCACCCCGCGCGCCTTGCCGAACCCCGGCATGAACTGCGTGTACGGGAACGACGAACCGATGGTCAGCAGCGTGTCGCAGTCCCGCATCAGCTCGTACGACGGTCGGCTGCCCAGCAGCCCGATCGGCCCGGTGACGTACGGCAGTTCGTCGCTCAGCACATCCTTGCCGAGCAGCGCCTTGGCGACGCCCGCGCCCAGCAGCTCGGCGATCTCCTGGACCTCGGCCACGGCCCCGGCCGCGCCCTGCCCGATCAGGATCGCCGGCTTGTCACCGGCGTTCAGCACCTCGGCCGCCCGCTGCAGCGCCTCGTCCGTCGGAGTCGCCGTGTAGTCGGACATGCCGAGGCTGGACGGCACCATCTTGAAGTCGTGCGTCGGGGGCGAGTAGTCCAGCTGCTGCACGTCCGCCGGCACGATGATCGCGGTGGGGGCCCGGCGGGCGTACGCGGTCCGGATCGCCCGGTCGATGACGTTCGGCAGCTGCTCCGGCACGGTCACCGTCTCCAGGAAGTCGGAGGCGACGTCCTTGAACAGCGTGTGCAGGTCGATCTCCTGCTGGTAGGAGCCGCCCATCGCGGTCCGGTTCGTTTGGCCGACGATGGCCAGCACCGGAACGTGGTCCAGCTTCGCGTCGTACAGGCCGTTGAGCAGGTGCACGGCGCCGGGCCCCGAGGTGGCCACGCACACGCCCAGCCGCCCGCTGAACTTGGCGTAGCCGACCGCTTCGAACGCGGCCATCTCCTCGTGCCGGGCCTGGATGAAACGCGGCTGGTCCTCGGCCCGGCCCCAGGCGGCGAGCAGCCCGTTGATGCCGTCGCCGGGGTAGCTGAAGACCTGCTCCACGCCCCAGTCACGCAGCCGCTCGAGAATGTGGTCGGACACCTTGGTGCTCATGGAGGGACCTCCCGGTCCAGTACGGGGAACGACGATCCGGTCAGTGGCTACCGAGTCACCGGTGGGGGAGAGGAAAAACCTGACCCGCCCCCGCCGGCCGCCGCGCCGACTGCCGGCGGCCGGTGTCACCCGCTCGGCCGTTCGTGTCCCGCGAATGGGGTCCGGCCGCGCGCGGCGCGCCGCGCGGCGGGCTGTGATGGCAGCGAGGGCACGCCCCCGTGCCCCACGGCAGCCGTACGGCCGTACAGGCAGCCGTACGGCCGCACCGGCACCCGGCAGCCGCCCCACCTTCGGCCCGCCGTCTCGCCGTCCTGCCGTCGCCGTCCCGCCGTCCGAGGAGCCCGCCCCATGCGCCGCACCTTCCGAGCCCTGTCCGTCGCCGCCCTGGCCGGCGCCGCGCTCGCCATGGCCGGGCCCGCCGCGACCGCGGACCCCGCCGCCGAGACCAGCCCGGACACCGTCCGGCCCGGCGGCACCGTCACCGTGTCCGTGACCTGCGACAAGATCGGCGGCACCGTACCCGACACCCTCGACGCCACCTCCCAGGCCTTCGAGGACGGCACCGTCCGGCTCCAGCGGGTCACCGGCGAGGACCGCGGCCCCGCCTACCGGGGCACCGCCCGGATCACCGCCGGTGAGCAGGCCGAGGGGGACCCGGCCGGCACCGGCCCGGACGCGGCCTGGACCGTCGACGGAACCTGCCCCGGGGCCTCGGGCGGCAAGGGCAGCCCCTGGAGCGCGAGCTACTCCGTCACCCGTCCCGACGCCCCGGACGACGGCTCGGACGACGTTCAGGGGACCGGGCCCTGCACCGCCGGACGGGACTGCGGCCAGACGAGCGGGGACCCGCAGTGCCGGCCGGGCCAGCCGTGTGAGGAGCCCGGTCAGTGCCCGGGACCGGCGGCGGACACCGGGCCGGCCGCGGACACCGGGCCGGCCTGTGCCGGAGGCGGCCGGGACTGCGGGCAGGCTCACGGCCCGTCGCCGTGCACCGGTGGCCGTACCTGCCCCGGCTCCCCCGAGGGCGACGACGGCGTCGCCGGGTGCCCGCCGCCCACCGTGCAGCACGGCGTCGCGGCCGGGCAGGGCGGCACCTTCGACGACTCGGTACCGGCCCTGGCCGCCGGCGCGGCCCTGATCGCCGCCGCCTGCGGGGCCGCCGCCTACCGGCTGCACCGGCCCCGGCGCCGGGAGGACGGCTGAGCCGGGCCCGGTGCACGGCCGGATCGGCGCCCCCGGCCATGGACCGCCGCCGGGCGGGTACACACAAGCCCAGGACGGCGACAACGGCCACGCGCGCACCAGCCGCACGGTTGGGCACCACGACCGCACCCGCCCGCCGGACCCCGCTACGGCAGTCGGGCGGGGGAGCGGCGCCGGGCGGCGGGACGGAGCGACGGGCAGCCAGGACGGGGGCGACGGTGACGGCTATCAGGGCGCGGGCGGCAGGCGAACCGACGGCACGGGGCAGACGGTGACCAGGACGGGACCGACGGCCGACTCCGCGAACGGCGCCGGGCGGCATGGCCGACGGGGACGGCAGCCGCGCCCCGGCAGGGCGGCGCCTGCGGACCGGCGACGGAAACACGGCGCGACGGGACAGGGCACGACAGGCCGGCGCACGACAGGCCAGCCCATGGCAGGCCAGGGCACGACAGGACAGCGGACGGCGAGCACGGACCGGGCGGAGGCGGACATGCGGCGGACGGATCCCGTAGGCCACGGCCCCGTCCGCTTCGGGCCTCCCCTTCCCGACGACGGCCTGCCGGTCCTCCCCGAACTCGCCGCCGTCCTCGCCGCCTCGGCGGGCCGCGCCGACGCCCAGCCGGTCGGCGGCGCCCCCGCCGTCCTCGAAGCGGCCTGCGGCTACTGGACCCGGCGCGGCCTGCCCTGCGTCCCCGACCGGGTGACTGCCGGCCCCGGTGCCCCCGCCCTGCTGCTCGCCCTCACCGCCGCGCTCGGCGGCGACCGGGGCGAGAACGGCCAGGGCGGCGATGTCCTGGTGCCCCGCCCGTGCGCCGCCTGGTGGGCGCCGTACGCCCGCCTCCTCGGCAGACCCGTCTTCCACGTGCCGACCCCCGCCGAGAGCGGCGGCGTACCCGACCCCTACGCCCTCCTGGAGACCGTCCGCCGCGTCCGCGCCGAGGGCGGCGACCCGCGGCTGCTGGTGCTGTCCGTCGCCGACGACCCCACCGCCACCGTCGCCCCGCCCGAACTCCTCCACGAGACCGTCGAGGCGGCAGCCGCCGAAGGACTGCACCTGGTCAGCGACGAGACCTGGCGCGACACCGTGCACGCCCCCCACGAGACCGTGCTGCTCAGCCCCGCCGAGATGCTCCCCGACCGGGTCACCGTCGTCACCGACCTGGCCGGCTCGCTGCTCCCCGCCGGCTGGCCCGCCGCCGTCGCCCGCTTCCCGGAAGGAGCCGCGGGCGCCGCGCTGCACGCGCGCGTGCTCGACGTGCTCACCGTGCTCGGCGCACGCGTGGCCGGACCCGTCGCCACCGCCGCCGGGTACGCCCTCGACGAACCGGAACCCGTCACCGAGCGCCGCGCCGCCGCCGTACGCCTGCACGCGCGCGTGGCCGCTGCCGCACACGAGGCGGTCGTCGCCGGCGGCGCCCTCGCCCGGCCCCCGCAGGCCGGCCGTCACCTGTACGCCGACCTCGACCCGCTGCGCGAACCGCTCGCCGCACAAGGCGTCGGCGACGCACAGGAACTGGAGGACCTGCTGACCGCCCGGCTCGGCCGGCCCGTACCCGGCGGCCACCGCTTCGGCGACGACCTGGGCGCCCTGCGCGTCCGGCTCGGCACGGCCGGGCTGCTGGGCGGCACGGACGAGGAACGTGCCGCAGGCCTCACGTCACCCTCACCGCGGGAACTGCCACACGTGCAACGCGCGTTGATCTCCTTGAGGTCCGTGTTCGAAGACCTCCGCGACGACGCTCAGCGATGGGAGCCTCCTCGATGACGCAGCAGACCCGACCGCCGCGCCCGAGCCGACCGCCCGGCCCGTCCACGCCCTCCGCCACGCCCTCCGCCACGCAGTCCGCCACGCCGGTCACCTCCACCGAGCCCCGCACGGCCGGGGCGGCGAGACCGGCCGCCGGCCCGTCCGCGCCCGCGCCCTCCGCCCCGGCGCCCTCCGCCCCGGCGCCCTCCGCCCCGGCGCCCTCCGCCCCGGCGCCCCCCGCGCCGGCACCCCTCGCCCCCTCCTCCCCGCCCCTGGCCGAGCCCCGCCCGCCGGGCGAACACCGCGTGTGGCCGCGCACGTTCCACGACCGGCTCACCGCACCCCTGCCCGGCCTGAAGGCACTCGCCCGCTTCGCCCGCGAAGGTGCCGTACGGCCCCGCGCCGACGGACTCGCCGACATCCCCCGACTGCCGTACGAACCCGCCCCGTTGCCCCGCGCCGACGCCCGCACCCTCGCCGTCACCTGGGCCGGGCACGCCAGTTGGGTCATCCGGATCGGCGGGCTCACCGTCCTCACCGACCCCGTATGGTCCCGCCGTATCCTCGGCACCCCCGCCCGCATCACCCCCGTCGGCGTCGCCTGGCACGACCTGCCGCCCGTCGACGCCGTCGTCATCAGCCACAACCACTACGACCACCTCGACGCCCCCACCCTGCGCCGACTGCCCCGCGACACCCCGGTGTTCGTGCCGGCCGGACTCGGCCGCTGGTTCCGGCGCCGGAAGTTCACCCGGATCACCGAGCTGGACTGGTGGGAGGCGTCCGAACTCTCCGGCACCCGCTTCGACTTCGTGCCGGCGCACCACTGGTCCAAGCGCACCCTCACCGACACCTGCCACAGCCTGTGGGGCGGCTGGATCCTCACCGCCCCCGACAGCCGCCGCGTGCACTTCGCCGGCGACACCGGCTACGGCCACTGGTTCGCCCGCATCGGCCGCCGCTACCCCGGCATCGACCTCACCCTCATGCCCATCGGCGCCTACGACCCCCGCTGGTGGCTGAGGGACGTCCACTGCGACCCCGAGGAAGCGGTCCGCGCCACCGTCGACCTCGGCGCCCGCGCCATGGCCCCCATGCACTGGGGCACCTTCGTGCTCTCGGCCGAACCCGTCCTCGAACCGCTCACCCGGGTGCGGGCCGCCTGGGAGCGGGCGGGACTGGACCGGGACGACCTGTGGGACCTGCCGGTCGGCGCGTCACGCGTCCTGGCCGGGACGCCGTAGCCCGCCGGTGAGCCCCCGCAGCCGCCGCCACACACCGGGCGCCACACTCACCACGACGGTGAGGGCGACCGCCACGACCACCCCTTCCCAGGGCTCCTCGAACAACGACCCGCCCAGTATCCCGATCACCTGATAGGTGACCGCCCACGCCACACACGCGAGCACGTTGCCCCGGCTGAACCTCCGCAGCGGCCACTCCGCCAGCAGACACGCCAGCATCACCGGCAGCCGGCCCGCGGGGACCAGCCGGGACAGCACCAGCACGGCCACCCCGTGCTCGCCCAGCTTCTCCCGCGCCTGCGCCAGCCGCTCCTCCGGTGCCCGCGACCGGATCGCCTCCAGCCAGCGCGAACCGTTCTTCGACCGCAGCCCGCGCCGGCCCAGCCAGTACAGCGCCGCGTCCCCCAGGAACGCCCCGAGCGCCGCCGTCACGAACACCAGCGCCAGCGAGTACGGCACCGTCGCCGTCCGGTGGAACGCCACCACCGCCGCCGAACTCACCAGGGCCCCCGTCGGCACCACCGGCACCAGCGCACCGGCCAGCACCAGCAGGAACAGCGTCGGATAGCCGATCGCCGGCTGCGCGTACTCCGGCCGCAGCGTCGACGTCGTGGCCGCGGCGAACGCCGTCGCGGACGACAGCCACGTCACCGCGCGACCTCCAGCCGCACGCCCTCGCCGTGCCCCAGCTTGTGCACGTCCACCCCGGGCGCGGCCGCGGCCGCCAGGCGCACGAACTCGTCGCCCGGCGCGTGGAACTCGTGCGGGCGCACCCCGTCCATGCCGATCGGCCAGTACGTGCCGTAGTGCACCGGCACCGCGGCGCGCGGCGCCAGCCGGGCCAGCGCCTGCGCCGCCCGCCCCGCGTCCAGATGCCCCTCCCCGAGGTACGGGCCCCAGCCGCCCACCGGCAGCAGCGCCACCTCCACCGGCCCGACCTCCTCCGCCATCGACGCGAACAGGCCCGTGTCCCCGGCGAAATAGGTCCGCGCCTCGCCCTCCACGACGTACCCCAGCGCGGGACAGCGATGCGGGCCCACCGGCAGCCGCCGCCCGTCGTGCCGCGCCGGCACCACTCGCACCCGCAGGTCACCGGCCCGCACCGCGTCCCCCGGGGCGACCTCGGTGACCCGCAGGTGCCGGAGCCGGCGCAGTCCGGGCACCGCCCGTCGTGCGCCCTGGGGCACGAGCAGGAGCGTGCCCGGGGCCAGACCGGCCAGCGACGGCACGTGCAGATGATCGGCGTGCAGGTGGGAGACCAGCACCAGATCAGCGCGGCGGGCCTCCGCCGGCGGCGGCGCGCCCCGGCGCCGGCGCAGATGCGCCAGCCGGCGCGCGAACAACGGGTCGGTGAGCACCCGCGTGTTCGAATCCTCCACCGTGCACGTGGCGTGACCCCACCAGGTGATCTCCACCGGCACCCTCTTCCGCCCCCTTCGCGCGACTCCCCGAAGCCTACGGGCAGGAGTAGGGTCGGCGGCGAAACCCGGAGGTGAGGGGGACGCCATGGGACAGCTGCGGGGTGCCTCCGGCGGGCGCGCGCCGGTGCGGGTGACCGCCATCGCGAGCCTGACACCACTGGAGGAACTGGAGGCCGACCCCTTCCTCGTGGACTCCCGCAGCCAGCACGCGATGTGCGCCCGCTGGGCCGCCGAACGCGGATACGTGATCGCCCGGGAACTCCTCGTCGGCGGACTCCGCTACGACCACTGCGCCCTGTGGGACGGCGTCCGCCCCGGTGTCGACGTGTTCGTCGCCCCCAGCCTGCGGGTACTGCAGCGCGCGCTGTCCTCGGTGGAGGAGTTCACCGCCGAGTGCGCCCGGCGCGGCGTGCGGGTCGAGACGGTCGGCCGCGCCGAGCCGTCCTACGACGCCCAGATGAAGGCCCGCGTGCACCGCAGACTGTCGATGCCGACGGCGGGATACGACGGCCGGTAGCCGGTAGCCGGTAGCCGGTGGCCCCCGGCTCAGACCCGGGCGCCGGGGACCGGCGCCGGACTGGTACCGCACTTCCACGGGCCCGCGTCGGAGCGTGTGGCAGGGTGGGAGCGGGACCAGGTGGCCGGGGAGGACGTGAGACAGGGCGTGTGGGGCGTGCGGTGGCGGCGGGTCGCCGGCCGGATCGGGCGGAGCGCCGTCGTGTGGGCGGTCTCCACCGTCACCATGCTGGCGCTCGCCGGACTCCTGCCGGACTTCCGGCTCCAGTCCCCCGACGGCGACAGCGCCACCCGTATCGCCGTCACCGCGGCCTGCGGCGCCGGCGCCTTCGGCGTGCTGTCCGCCGTCGTCTGGCCGCTGCTGGTACGGCTGCTGCTGCTCGTCCCCGCCCTCGTCATCGGCCTGCTGGTCTTCTTCCTCAACGGCTCCCTGCTGCTGCTCGCCCTCCGCCTGAACCCCTCCGGGCAGAGCGAGGCCGCCCCGGAGACCGCCGTCATCGTGGCCGCCGTGATGTCCGCGGTCGCCTCGGCCACCGGCGGCGCCCTCGCCGTACGCGATGACGACGCCTACCGCAGCCGGCTGTCCCGGCTCGCCGACCGCCGCCGCAGATCCCGGCCGCCGTGTGCCGACACCCCTGGCCTGGTCTGCGTCCAGCTGGACGGGGTGGGACATGACGTGCTGGTGGACGCGGTTGCCAAGGGCCTGATGCCGACGGTCGCCCGCTGGCTGTCGACCGAAGACGGTCTGCGGGCGGGCGACGGCGGTGCGCGGGCGGCCGTCGAAGATGTGCGGTCGACCGGCGACGACCTGCGGTCGACTGGCGACGACCTGCCGTCGGCCGACGGCGTTGTGCAGTCGGTCGGCGACGGTGTGCGGGCGACCGCCGATGGCATCCTGTCGACCGCCGCCGCGCTGCACACCGGCGTCGACGGCGTCCCGGCGCTCGCCGACGGTATGCGATCCACGGCCGACCGTATGCAGCCCACCGGCCCCACCGGCCCCGGAGTGATCAGCAGCCCCACCCCGCGCCCCACCCACCGCCTCACCCCCTGGCACACCGACTGGTCCAGTCAGACCGGTGCCAGCCAGCTCGGCATCCTGCACGGGAGCACCTTCGACGTGCCCGCCTTCCGGTGGTACGAGAAGGACCGCGGTGAGGTGATGGTCTGCAACCGGCCCACCAGCGCCGCAGAACTGCAGCGCCGCGCCGTCCGGCACACCGGCGACGGCGGACTGCTCACCGTCGACGGCGCCAGCCGCGGCAACCTGTTCAGCGGCGGCGCCGGGGAACAGGCCCTCGTCCTGTCCATCGCCACCCGCCGCCGCGGCCGCGGCAACCGCAGCCGGGCCGGATACTTCGCCTACTTCTCCGACCCCGCCAACGCCGTGCGCACCGCCCTGTCCTTCGTCGCCGAGGTGTTCCGCGAGACCGGCCAGGCCACCCGCGCCCGCCTGCGCGGACAGCGGCCCCGCGTGAGTCGCGGCGGCCTCTACCCGCTCGTCCGCGCCTTCGCCACCGTCGTCGAACGCGACGTCGTGGTCGCCGCCGTCATGGGCGACCTGCTCGCCGGCCGCACCGCCGTCTACGCCGACCTCGTCGCCTACGACGAGGTCGCCCACCACTCCGGGCCGCGCAGCCGCGACGCCGAACAGGTGCTGCGCCGCCTCGACCGCTGTCTCGCCCTCATCGAGAAGGTCGCCGACCACGCCCCGCGCCCGTACCGGATCGTCGTGCTGTCCGACCACGGCCAGAGCCCCGGCGAGACCTTCCACGCCCGCTACGGCCTCACCCTCGACGACCTCGTCCGCGCCGGCTGCGGGCTGCCCGTCCCGCGCAAGGCCATGGGGGTCCCCCCAGGCGTTCAGCACCGGGGGAGCACCCGCAGCGGCGCCGAGGCCCGCGCGGCCGTCCGGGCGGCGCTGCGCCGGCCCGAGCAGCAGGACGCGGCCCGCCACCGCACCGCCCACCGGCCGGAGCCGCTCGTCCTGGCCTCCGGCAACCTCGGCCTGGTCTCCTTCCCGGACGTCGGCCACCGCATGACCAAGGAGGAGATCGACGCCCGCCACCCCGCCCTGCTCACCACCCTCGCCAACCACCCCGGCGTCGGATTCCTGCTGGTGCGCAGCGAGGAGCACGACGGCGTCGTCCTCGGCCCGTTCGGCGCCGAGATTCCGCTGGCCCGGCTCGACGAGGAGCCCGGACCGCTGGCCGGGTTCGGGCCCGGCGCCGCCGACGCCGTGCGCCGCACCCACTCCTTCCCGCACACCGCCGACATCATGGTCAACTCCTGCCACGACCCCGCCGACGGCGAAGTCCTCGCCTTCGAGGAGCAGATCGGCTCCCACGGCGGCCTCGGCGGCGCCCAGTCCCGCCCCTTCCTGCTCTCCCCGCTCACCCTGTCCGCGCCCGCCGCCGACGGCCGGGAACCGGCCGGCGCCGAGCAGGTGCACCACGTACTGCGCCGCTGGCTCGGCGAGTTGAACGGACCGCAGGTCCCGCTGGAACCGGCGGACGCCGAGGCGGAGCCGGACCGCGCCGCGTGACCACCCGCGCGCCGGTGTTCCCGGTGCGGCGCCGCCGGATGTGATCGGATGGGGGGTACGGCACTCACCCCGCGCCCTGTGCAGGGCCGCGGGCACGCCGTCCACGCGACCGCACGCGAAAGGAACCACCGTGGCCACCACGCGCACCGCACACACCGTCTGGGAGGGCGACCTGCTCAAGGGCAGCGGCGTCGTCACCTTCGACTCCTCCGGCATCGGCCAGCAGCCGGTGTCGTGGCCGTCGCGCGCCGAGCAGGCGAACGGCAGGACCAGCCCCGAGGAGCTCATCGCCGCCGCCCACTCCAGCTGCTTCTCCATGGCCCTCTCGCACGCCCTGGCCGGCGCCGGCACCCCGCCCACCAGCCTGGAGACCAAGGCCGACGTCACCTTCCAGCCGGGCGAGGGCATCACCGGCATCCACCTCAGCGTCCGCGGCACCGTGCCCGGAGTCGACGAGCAGGGCTTCCAGGCCGCCGCCGAGGACGCCAAGAAGAACTGCCCGGTCAGCCAGGCCCTGACCGGCACCACCATCACGCTGACGGCCGAGCTGGCCTGAGAGCCGTAGGGCCCCGCGGTGCCGCGTTCCCGCGAGGGGAGCGCGGCACCTGCTACAGGCGCTCGCGGAACTCCCGCAGCAGCTTCTTGGTGCGCTGCGCCGACGCGGCCCGCGCCGTCATGTGGTCCAGCACCTCCAGGTGCGCCGCGACCTCCCGGCGGGAGTCCAGGTACAGGGCGCCGGTCAGGTACTCGGTGAACACCATGTCCGGCAACTCCGGCTCGGCGAACCGGAACAGCGTGAACGGGGCGTACGTCCCCGGGTGCGGGCCGGCCGCGAACTCGGCGATCTGCAGGGTGACCCGGTCCCGCTCGGCGTACTCCAGCAGCCGGTCCAGCTGATCGCGCAGCACCTCGGGGCGCTCGCTCACCGGCCGCAGCAGCACCGTCTCGTCCATGATCACCCACAGGCGGGGCGGATCGTCCCCGTCCAGCAGCCGCTGCCGTTCCATGCGCAGCGACACGTGCCGTTCGATCGTCTCCGGACCGGTCTGCCCGATCGTGCCCGCCGTCATCACGGCCCGCGCGTACGCCTCCGTCTGCAGCAGGCCGGGAACGAAGTGCGGCTCGTAGGAGCGGATGATACGGGCGGCGCCCTCCAGGCTGACGTACAGGCTGAACCAGTCCGGCAGCACGTCGTGGAACCGCTGCCACCAGCCGGGCAGGTTGGCGTCCTCGGCGAGCCGCACGAACGCGTCCGCCTCCTCGCCGGGCACCCCGTACGTGGTCAACAGCACCTGCACGTACGGGATCTTCAGCGCGACCTCGGCCATCTCCATCCGCCGTACGGTCGCCGCCGCCACCCGCAGGACCCCGGCCGCCTCCTCGCGGGTCAGCCCCGCGGCCTCGCGCAGTTCCTGCAGTCTCCTGCCGAGCACCACCTGGCCCACGGTGGGCGCGGGCCGCCGCTCACTCACGCCACGCCCTCCCCTCCGCGCAGACGCCTGCGGGCAGTCTGTCACGCGCCGCCCGTTCGCACACGGGGGGCGGCCGGCCGGGGCGCGGGGCTCATCCGGCCAGGGTGTGCAGGTACTTGGCGGTGGCCGGGTCCGCGGGCAGGAACGTCTCGATGGCGATCTCGGCGACCGTGACGTCCATGGGGGTGTTGAACGTGGAGATGGAGGACACGAACGACAGGATCCGGCCGTCGTGCTCGATCCGCAACGGCAGCGCGAAGTACGGGACCGGCTCGTCCGGTTCGGCGCCGGGCGCGTCCGCGGGCACCGGATAGCCGGCCACCTCCTCGTACAACTCCCGCAGCGGGCCGGAGCGGTGCAGGGCGATCTGCCGTTCCATCTGCGCCAGCAGGTGCCCGCGCCACTCCCGCAGGTTGTGGATGCGCGGCGCCAGCCCCTCGGGGTGCAGCGTCAGCCGCATCGCGTTCGGCGCCGGTGTCATCAGCTCCTGCGGCACGCCCTCCAGCAGCATCGCGATGCCCCGGTTCGCGGCCAGCACCGTGTAGGTGGCGTCGACCACCAGCGCCGGATACGGCTCGTAGCCCTGGATCAGCCGTTCCATGCCGTCGCGCAGCGCGTCCAGCGCCGGGTCGTCCAGCGGGGTCTCCGGGTAGTGCGGGGCGTAACCGGCCGCCAGCAGCAGGGCGTTGCGCTCCCGCACCGGTACGTCGAGGTGCTCGGCCAGCCGCAGTACCATCTCCTCGCTCGGCCGCGACCGGCCCGTCTCGATGAAGCTGATGTGCCGGGCCGAGGAGTCGGCGCGCAGCGCCAGCTCCAGCTGGGAGATCCGCCGCCGCTCCCGCCAGGCCCGCAGCAGCGGACCGACACCCGTGTCGGCGGGCGGGACGGCGGCGGCGGTGACGGCGGCTCCGGGCGCGGCAAGGGTCATACGGTCGACCGTAGTCGACGTACCAGGCGCGCGCCGGGCGGCGGACCGGGGGACGGGGTCCCTCCGGCGGCGGCGCGGACGGCCCGGTGGTGGAGTGAGCGGGGCCCGGGCGTGGCAGGCTGAACGAGAAGCCGACCTCCACGAAGGGACCAGGACATGGCCGTCGAACCGCTGTCGCAGAAGGAGATCGAGGACCGGCTCGCCGAACTGCCCGGCTGGTCGGTGGACGGGGACCGCCTCACCCGCTCCTACCGGCTCGGCTCGCACTTCGCGGCGGCGGCCCTGGTCATGCACATCGCCGGCCTCCAGGACGAGCTGGACCACCACTCCGACCTCACCCTCGGCTACAACACCGTCTCCCTCAGCGTGAACACGCACAGCGCGGGCGACGTCGTCACCGAGAAGGACTTCTCCCTCGCCCGCAGGGTGGAGGACGTCGCCCCGGGCCACGGGGCACACTGAGCGGTGTGCTGGACTACGACAAGGAAGCCGACGCCTACGACGCCTCCCGCGGCGGCGAACCCCGCGCCGAGGTGGCCGCCGAGGCCGTCCTCGGCCTGATACCCGACCGGCCCGGCCGGCTCCTCGACGTCGCCTGCGGCACCGGCATCGTCACCCGCCGCCTGGCCGCCGCCCGGCCGGGACTGCGGGTGACCGGATCCGACCTCGCCCCCGGCATGGCGCACCGGGCCGCCGCCCGCCTGCCCGGCACGGTCCTGCTGGCCGACAGCCGCCGCCTGCCCTTCGCCGGCGCCGCCTTCGACGCCGTCACCAGCATCTGGCTGCTGCACCTGCTTGACGACGCCGCCGGTGTCGGGGCCGTCGTCGCCGAGTGCGCCCGCGTGCTGCGGCCCGGCGGGGTCTACGTCACCACGGTCGACAAAGCCGCCGCGCACGACGTGGGCAGCGACATCGACGAGGTGCTCGCCCCGCGCCCGCACCGCGCCGCCCGGGACGCCGCCGACAGCGTCACCGCGCACGCCGCCGCCTGCGGTCTGGTTCCGTGCGGCGAGGCCGCCTTCCCGGGCGTCGGACAGGGCCGCTCGCCCCGCGAGACCATCGCCGACCTCCGGCGCGGCTGGTTCACCGTGCTGCCGCCGGGCGACCCGCGCACCGAGGAGTTCGCCGTACGGCTGTCCCGGCTGCCGGACCAGGACCGCCCCCGCCCCGACCCGGTGTTCACGGTCCGCGCCTACCGCAGGACGGAGGCCGGCGGCGCGTGAGGGGCGGGCTGTCTCTTTTGCCGTACCGGCAAGGTGACTGGCCCGGCCGGGTCGCGCTGTCGCACGCTGGCCGCACCCGGAAGAGAGGCTGACCCGATGGCGCACGAGCACCCCCACCGCGAGCACTCCCACCAGCAGGGACACGGGCACGGACAGGGACACGGACACGGGCACGGCGGTGCGGACACCGACATCGACTGGAACGAGATGGGTCCCCTGCTGGAGACGCAGGCGGAGCTGTTCGCCCCCGTGTACGAGCGGGCCATGGCCTGGCTCGCGCAGGAGGTCACCGAGCCCGGGCTGATCGTCGACGCGGGCAGCGGGCCCGGAGTCGTCTCCTGCCTGTTCGCCGACGCCTTCCCCGGCGCCCGCGTCGTGGCCGTCGACGGCACGGAGCCGCTGCTGGACCGCGCCCGCGCCCGTGCCGCCCGGCAGGGCGTGGCCGACCGCTTCGAGACCCTCGCCGGTGAACTGCCCGACGTGCTCGGTGAACTGGACTACCCGGCCGACCTGTTGTGGGCCAGCCGCAGCCTGCACCACCTCGGCGACCAGCGGGCCGCGCTCGCCGCCTTCGCCGCCCGCCTGGCCCCCGGCGGCACCCTGGCCCTCCTGGAGGGCGGCCTGCCGACCCGCTTCCTGCCCCGAGACATCGGCATCGGCCGGCCCGGGCTCCAGGCCCGCGTGGACGCGCTGGAGGAGGAGTGGTTCGCCCGGATGCGCGCCGACCTGCCCGGCTCCGTCACGGTGACCGAGGACTGGCCGGCCCTGCTCACCTCCGCCGGGCTGAAGCACACCCGCACCCGCACGTTCCTGCTCGACCTCCCGGCACCGGCGACCGACCGCGCCCGCGCCTACGTCGCCGCGTCCCTGTCCCGCGTCCGCGACGGCCTCGCGGACGACCTGGACGCACAGGACCGCGCCACCCTGGACCGGCTGCTGGATCCCGCGGACCCGGCGGGTGTGCACCGGCGCCCGGACGTCTTCGTGCTCGGCGCGTACACGGTCCACACGGCGGTCCGGCCGGTGTGACCACCGGCCCCGGCAGCCCGCCGGGGCCGGCGGCGGTGCCTTACGACCCCTGGCCGGCCCCGCGGACGTACGCCGGTGCTCAGTTGTCCCGCAGGAACTTCCTGGCCAGCTGGTCGCCGAGGGACACGGCCGCGCTGTGGCTCTCGATGGGGGAGACCCGGGAGTTCTCGAACAGGATGTAGGTCACGCCGGAGTCGGCGCCGCCGGTGGCCGGGTCGGGGTCGATGCCGAGGGCCCGGGCGGCGGCGTACGAGGCCTCGCCGATGATCTTCTCGGGCCCGGTGTCGCCGACGACGGCGTACTCGACCCTGCCCTGGTAGATCACCGCGACGACCCCGCCGCCCTTGATGCCGGAGCCGGCGTAGTCCCAGATGCCGCTGGAGCTGGGCACCACCACGTACGGCAGCGACTCCGCCGACAGCGGCCGGCCGTCGGACTGGTGGAAGCGGGTGTCGTCCTGGTACCAGGGGTCGCGGTCCTCGTTGCAGTTGGCGGTGCGGCGGCCGTCGCAGTCGATGTCCATGTCGGCCTTCCAGAAGACCGCGCCGTTCTTGCCGCACACCGGGACCGTGGCCGACGTCTCCTCGTCGGTCCGGTACTTGCCGTGCGATATCCGCGAGCACGACCGCACCTTGGCGAGCAGGTCGGAGGCGCTGACGGAACCCTCCTTCGCGGAGGCGGGCGCGGCGCCGGAGGAGGCGTTCGCCGGGAGCACCCCGGCGGCGAGCAGCGCGGCCCCGGAGGCCGCGGCGAGGGTCAGTGTTCGAAGGCGCACTGTGGGGGAGCCCTTCTATTAGGAAACTTTCCTTACCGGGTGCCGTACAAGGTGGCCCTAACGGCATGTCCCCGTCAACCCCGTGGTGGCGAACTCCCGGAATCCGTGCGCATTGCGCGCTTTTGCCCCCGGCGGAACACTGGCATCAGCGGACATCTCCGGTATATCCGGCACCGCCGACGGTCAAAGCCCCGGGAGGCGAGGCGTCATGTTCGTACGCACGGTGTACGCGACGGGCGATCCGGCGAAGCTCGACACCGCCGTCCGGGCCCTGAACAGCGAGGGACACGACCTGCTCGAAGAACGCCCGGGGTACCGCGGCGCGGGCGTCTTCGCCGACCGGGAGCTCGGCAAACTCCTCACGGTCAGCTGGTGGAGCTCCGAGGCGGACCGGCGCAACAGCGACGACGTGATGCGCGTACGACGGCCCGCGCTGCTGGAGCCCTTCGCGGGCACCCTCGCGGTGGAGAACTACGAGGTCGCCGTCTTCCACGCCGTACGACGGCCCACCCTGGGCGGCGGACTGCGCCTCACCCGGGTCGAGTTCGACCCGGCGGACGCCGACCTGTTCGCCGACACCTTCCGCGGCACCGTCGCGCCCCGGCTGGAAGCGCTGCCCGGACTCGCCCGGGCCGCCCTGTTCCTGGACCGGGAGCGCGGGCGCGGCATGGTCGGCACGCTGTTCGCCGACGCGCACTCCCTGGCCGCTTCCCGTGCCGGACAGGCGTCCGCCCGGCACGAGGGCACCGCCAAGGCGCACGTGACCGTGACGAGCCTGGAGGAGTTCGAGGTCCTGCACGCCGACGTGCGGCGCGGCTGAACCGGGCCGTCACGGGCCGAGGCGGCTAGTTCGCCCCGAACGCGGCCGGGTCGGGGCCCAGGCGCCGGTCCTCGTCGAGCGCGCTGATCGCCGCGAGGTCCTCGTCGTCCAGCAGGAAGTCGAAGACGTCGATGTTCTCCCGGATCCGGGACGGCGTCACGGACTTGGGGATCACCACGTTGCCGAGCTGCAGGTGCCAGCGCAGCACGACCTGCGCCGGGGTGCGCTCGTGCTTGCGGGCGATGGCCACCACCGCCGGCACCTCCAGCAGGCCCTTGCCCTGGCCGAGCGGGGACCAGGCCTCGGTGGCGATGCCGTGCTCGGCGTGGAACGCGCGCGACTGATGCTGCTGCAGGTGCGGGTGCAGCTCGATCTGGTTGACCGCCGGGACGACGGACGTCTCGTCGAGCAGCCGGCGCAGATGCGGGGTGAGGAAGTTGGACACGCCGATCGCCCGGGCCCGGCCGTCGGCGTGCAGCTTCTCCAGCGCCCGGTAGGTGTCGACGTACGTGTCCTGGGCCGGCACCGGCCAGTGGATCAGGTACAGGTCGACGTAGTCCAGGCGCAGCTTCTTCAGCGACGCGTCGAAGGCGCGCAGCGTGGCGTCGTAGCCCTGCTCGTTGTTCCAGACCTTCGTGGTGACGAAGACGTCCTCACGGCGCAGGCCCGAGGAGGCGACGGCCTTGCCGGTGCCCTTCTCGTTGCGGTAGATCGCCGCGGTGTCGATGCTGCGGTACCCGGCGTCGAGCGCCGTGGCGACGGCCCGCTCGGCCTCCTTGTCCGGCACCTGCCACACGCCGAAGCCCAGCTGGGGCATCTCGACGCCGTTGTTGAGGATGATCGGGGGGACCTTGCTGCTCACGAGCTCGTTGATCCTTCGGTTGTCGACAGGGGTATTGCCATCGTCAACGACCGGCTGCCGGAATGCATTCCGTTCCGGCCACTGACGCAGCGTCAGCCCAAGGATGTCAGGCGCGGTACAGCGCCTCCACCTCGCCCTCGTACGCCTTCTCGATCGCCTTGCGCTTCAGCTTCAGCGACGGCGTGAGCAGACCGTGCTCCTCGGTGAACGGCTGGGCCAGGATGCGGAAGGTGCGGATCGACTCGGCCTGGGAGACGAGCGTGTTCGCGGCGACGACCGCGCGCCGCACCTCCGTCTCCAGATCGGCGTCCCTGACCAGCTGCGCCGGGGTCATCCGCGGCTTGCCGCGCATCTGCAGCCAGTGCTCCACGGCCTCCTGGTCCAGGGTGACCAGGGCGGCGATGTACGGGCGGTCGTTGCCGACCACGATGCACTGGTTGACCAGCGGATGGTCGCGGACCCGCTCCTCCAGGACGCCCGGGGAGACGCTCTTGCCACCCGACGTGACCAGGATCTCCTTCTTGCGGCCCGTGATCGTGAGATAGCCGTCCTCGTCGAGGGAGCCCAGGTCGCCGGTGGCGAGCCAGCCGTCGTGCAGGGTCGCGTCGGTGGCCTTCTGGTTGTTCAGGTAGCCCTGGAAGACGTTGTCGCCGTGCAGCCAGATCTCCCCGTCGTCCGCGATGTGCACCGTGACGCCGGGAATGGCCTGGCCGACCGTGCCGTACCGGGTGCGCTCGGGCGGGTTCGCGGTGGCCGCCGCCGTCGACTCGGTCAGGCCGTAGCCCTCGTAGATCTGCACGCCCGCGCCCGCGAAGAACAGCCCCAGCCGGCGGTCCATGGCCGAGCCGCCGGACATCGCGTTGCGGATCAGGCCGCCCATCGCCGCGCGCACCTTGGTGTACACCAGCTTGTCGAACAGCTGGTGCTGCATGCGCAGCGCCGCCGACGGGCCCGGCCCGGTGCCCCAGGCCTTGGCCTCCACGGCGTCCGCGTACTTCACCGCGACCTCGACCGCCTTCTCGAACGGCCCCGCCTTCCCTTCCTTCTCCGCCTTCCGCCGGGCCGCGTTGAACACCTTCTCGAAGATGTACGGCACGGCCAGGATGAACGTCGGCCGGAACGCGGCCAGGTCCGGCAGCAGCGCCGCCGCGTGCAGCTGCGGCTGGTGCCCGAAACGGACCCCGCCGCGGATCGCGGCGACCTCGACCATCCGCCCGAAGACGTGCGCCAGCGGCAGGAACAGCAGCGTGGAGGCCTCGGACTCGCGCTTGGAATGGAACACCGGCTCCCAGCGCCGGACCATCGTGTCCGCCTCGTACATGAAGTTGCCGTGGGAGAGGACGCAGCCCTTGGGGCGGCCGGTCGTGCCCGAGGTGTAGATGATCGTGGCCGTCGAGTCCGCCGTGACCGCCTGCCGGTGCCGGTGCACCACCTCGTCGTCCACGTGCGCGCCGGCGTCGTACAGCTCCTGCACGCAGTCCGAGTCCAGCTGCCACAGCTGGCGCAGCTGCGGCAGCCGGCCGATGACGGTGGCGATGGTCATCGCGTGGTCCTCGTGCTCCACGACCGCCGCGGACACCTCGGCGTCGTACAGCATCCAGAAGCACTGCTCGGCCGAGGAGGTCGGGTAGATCGGTACCACCTGGGCGCCGATCGTCCACAGCGCGAAGTCGAACAGGGTCCACTCGTAGCGGGTGCGGGACATGATCGCGACCCGGTCGCCGAAGCGGACACCGCGCGCGAGGAGCCCCTTGGCGAGCGCGAGGACCTCGTCCCGGAACTCCGCGGCGGTCACGTCACGCCACTGCCCGGCCTCCTTGCGGCCCAGGGCGATGTGCAGCGGGTCGTTCTGGGCACGCTCGAAGACGGTGTCGGCCAGACCGCCCACGGGCGGCGCAGACGCCGACGGAGGGTTGGTGAACTCGCGCAAACCCCGCTCCCGGTCCTCGCTCCTAGGTCATCCCCGTGATGCTCCGCACAGCGCCGTGAAAGCTACCCCACCCGCCCGCCGGACGGGAGGGGTAAGGAAGCCGGGCAAACCGTACGTTCCGGCCCGGTGGTGGCCGGGAAATGCCCGCACATGGGGAAGGGACGGACACAATACTGACGGGTCAGTAAGTTTCGGGAGCGTAATCTCCACCGAATCTGTACGCGCCGATTACGGCCCACGGGGGCCTCCGGTTCATGGCCCGGGAACCCTTCCAGGGTGCCGTCTGCGCGGGCCGGCTGCGCGCCGGGAGCGCGTGCGGGGCGGGGTCGGCGGGGGCCGGTTTCGCGCCGGGAGCGCGTCCGGGGTGCCGTCAGTGCGGGCCGGTTCCGCCCCGGTGCAGTCGGTCGCCGCCTGCCAGGATCGCCGCGGCCAGGGCGTTCGCCGCCTCCTGGGCGGTGCCCCGGCGCGGGCCGTGGACGAGGACGAAGTCGACCTTGCCCAGGTCGGGCAGCCCCGCCCGCTCCGGCAGCCGGACCAGACCCGGCGGGATCAGCCGCCGGGAGTGGGCCATCACGCCGAGGCCCGCACGAGCGGCGGCGACGAGGCCGTTGAGGCTGCCGCTGGTGCACGCGATCCGCCAGGCCCGCCCCTGCCCGTCCAGGGTCTCCAGGGCGCGGGCGCGGGTGATCCCCGGCGGTGGATACACGATCAGCGGGACCGGGCGGTCGGGGTCCAGGCGCAGGCGCTGCGCGCCGATCCACACCAGGTCGTCCCGCCAGACCAGCTCGCCGCGCGGGTCCTGCGGGCGCCGCTTGGCCAGCACCAGGTCGAGCTTCCCGCCGGCCAGCTGCTCGTGCAGGGTGCCGGACAGCTCCACGGTCAGCTCCAGGTCGACCTCGGGATGGTCGTGCCGGAAGCCCTCCAGGATCTCCGGCAGCCGGGTGAGGACGAAGTCCTCCGAGGCGCCGAACCGCAGCCGGCCCCGCACCCGGGTGCCGGTGAAGAACGCCGTCGCCTGCTCGTGCACCTCCAGGATGCGGCGGGCGAAGCCCAGCATGGCCTCGCCGTCGTCGGTCAGCTCCACGGAGTGCGTGTCCCGGCTGAACAGCGGACGTCCGGCGGCTTCCTCCAGGCGGCGCACGTGCTGGCTGACCGTGGACTGGCGCAGGCCCAGCCGCTGGGCGGCCTGCGTGAAGCTGAGGGTCTGGGCCACGGCGAGGAACGTGCGCAGGTGCGAGGGGTCGTACACCCCCGCAGACTATCTCCGGTCATCACGATATGCGATGACAGTCAGAGCGGTATGCCGGATTCCCGATCGGCCCGCGGGAGAGGACGATGGAGGGGGGCCTTCCGGGCCCGTGAGACCAGACCCATCGGAGCACCGTGAGAAGCCTGCGCCTGCCGAGCTGGATCCCGATCGACCCGTACATCCTGCTGCTGCTCGGGACGGTGGGTCTCGCCGCGCTGTTCCCCGCCGAGGGCACCGGCGCCGACGTGGCCTCGGGGGCGTCCACCGCCGCCATCGCGCTGCTCTTCTTCCTCTACGGCGTACGGCTCTCCACCCGCGAGGCGCTGGACGGCCTGCGTCACTGGCGGCTCCACATCACCGTCCTGGCCTGCACCTTCGTGCTCTTCCCCGTGCTGGGGCTGGCCGCCCGCGGACTGGTGCCGGTGCTGCTGACCCAGCCGCTGTACCAGGGACTGCTCTTCCTGACCCTGGTGCCCTCGACGATCCAGTCGTCGATCGCGTTCACCTCCATCGCGCGCGGCAACGTGCCCGCCGCGATCTGCGCCGGTTCCTTCTCCTCCCTCGCCGGCATCGTGCTCACCCCGCTGCTGGCGGCCGGCCTGATCGGCGGCGGCGCGGGCGGGTTCTCCGCCGACTCGCTGGTGAAGATCGTGCTCCAGCTGCTGGTGCCGTTCGTCGCCGGCCAGCTGCTGCGCCACTGGCTCGGGGACTTCGTCGCCCGGCACAAGAAGGTCCTCGGGCTGGTCGACCGCGGCTCGATCCTGCTGGTCGTGTACACCGCGTTCAGCGAGGGCATGGCCCAGGGCATCTGGCACCAGGTCAGCGCGGTCCGGCTCGGCGCGCTGCTCGCCGTCGAGGCGGTCCTGCTCGCCGTGATGCTCTCCCTGACCTGGTACGGCGCCAGGGCACTCGGCTTCGGCCGCGAGGACCGCATCGCCATCCAGTTCGCCGGGTCGAAGAAGTCCCTCGCCTCGGGGCTGCCCATGGCGAGCGTCCTGTTCGGCGCCCACGCCTCGCTGGCGGTCCTGCCGCTGATGCTGTTCCACCAGATGCAGCTGATGGTGTGCGCGGTCATCGCCAAGCGCCGGGCCCGCGACCCGGAGGAGCCCGCCCGGGAGCGGGCCGGTGCGGTGGGCGGCGGACGGTCGCGGCAGCGCGTCCTGCGCTGAGCCCGGCTCGCGGCTCGTCCGTCAGGGGCGCAGGACGACCTTGCCGAGGTTGGCCCGTGACTCGATCACCTCGTGTGCCTTCGCCGCCTCCTCCAGCGGGAACTCCGCGTGCACGGCGGGCTTCAGGGCGCCCTCGGCGAACAGCCGCCACAGCTCCCGGCGCCACTCCTCGTAGGTGTCCGGGCGGCCGCGGGCGATGAGCGCCATCTGGAAGCCGATCACCGACTTGGCACCCACCAGCAGGTCGTACGCCCGGACGGTGCCGCCGCCCGAGCTGTAGGCGACGAGGCGGCCGTGCGGGGCGAGTGCGGCGAGGGCCGGGGTGAGCAGGTCACCGCCGACCGCGTCCAGGACACAGTCGACAGGCTCCCCCCAACCGTCGTCCCCATACTGAATACAGTCGTCCGCGCCCAGGGAGCGGACAAAGCCGGCCTTCGACCGGTCCGACACCGCCCCCACCACCCGGCCCGCGCCCCCGATCCGCGCGAGCTGCACCGCCAGATGCCCGACACCGCTCGCCGCGGCCGTCACGAGCACCGACTCGCCGGGCGCCGGCCGCGCCGCCCGCAGCGCCCCGAGCGCGACCAGCCCGCTGCGCACCAGCGCGACCGCGTCGACGCACCCTGCGCCCCCGGGAATCGGGGAGGCCATGGACTCCTGGAGCACGGCCAGGTCGGCGTACCCGTGCCCGAAGCACAGGCCGGTCACCCGGTCCCCGGCCCGGAAACGGGTGACACCCGCACCGACGGCCACCACCTCGCCGGCGATCTCCCCGCCCAGCGCGATCGGCTCGGCGGCCTCGGTGACCTTGCGGACCACGGGCAGGGTGACGCCGACCGCCTCGCAGCGGACCAGCAGCTCGCCGGGGCCGGGCCGAGGAGCGGGGACCTCCTCCAGGAACAGGGGGCCGCGGGGGGAGCCGTACCGGACGCGACGCATCGCCCACCTCCAAAAGTCGTTGGGAGTCCCAACGGTACAAGGTATTCATGGGGGAGTCCAACGATTCCGGGTACGCTGCCGTCATGGCCGAAGCCCCCCTCCCCGCGATCCGCGCCCTGCCCAGCTGGCTCCTCGGCCGGGCCGCCGCCCGCGGCCGCGCCCTGGTCGCCGAGGCCCTCGCCGCCGAGGGCATGAAGATGTGGCACCACGTGGTGCTCTCCGCCGTCCGGGACCTCGCGCCCGTCGCCCAGGCCGACCTCGGCCGCGGTGTCGGCCTGGACCCCAAGGACCTGGTCGGCGTCCTGAACGACCTGCAGTCCGCGGGCCTCGTCGTCCGCGAGCCCGACCCCCGGGACCGCCGCAAGAACGCCGTCTCCCTCACCGGCGACGGCACCCGCCTCCTCGTCCGCTGCGAACGGGCCGCCCGCGAGGCCAACGACGAACTGCTCGCCCCGCTGACCCCGGCCGAACGGCAGCACTTCACGGACCTGCTGACCCGGATCTCCGGTACGGACGGCTGACGTTCTGCCATGACCGCGGCTCACCCCGGCCGACCCGTCCCGAAGACGCACGGGCCCGCACAATGAACGGCGGGGCCCCGGCGGCGCAGGGGGCGCTCCCCGCCGGCCGGGGCCCCGCCGCCGTGCCGCGGGGACCCGCCTCAGCCCTGCCCGGCCGCGGCCGTCAGGGCGACGCGGTCCTCGCCCGCGTACACGTTCATGGAGCTGCCCCGCAGGAAGCCCACCAGGGTCAGCCCGGTCTCGGCGGCCAGGTCCACCGCCAGCGACGAGGGCGCCGACACCGCCGCCAGTACCGGGATCCCCGCCATCACGGCCTTCTGCGCCAGCTCGAACGAGGCCCGGCCCGACACCAGCAGGATCGCCCGCGACAGGGGCAGACCGTCGTTCTGCAGGGCCCGGCCCACCAGCTTGTCGACCGCGTTGTGCCGGCCCACGTCCTCCCGTATGTCCAGCAGCTCGCCGTCCTCCGTGAACAGCGCGGCCGCGTGCAGACCGCCGGTCCGGTCGAACACCCGCTGCGCCGCGCGCAGCCGGTCCGGGAGGCTCGACAGCAGTTCCGGGGTGACCCGCAGCGGGGGAGTGTCCGCGATCGGCCAGCGCGCGGTCGTCCGTACGGCGTCCAGGCTGGCCTTGCCGCACAGCCCGCACGAGGAGGACGTGTACACGTTCCGCTCCAGCGTGAAGTCGGGCAGCGGGACGTCCGGCGCGGTCCGCACGTCCACCACGTTGTAGGTGTTGGCGCCGTCCGCGGTCGCCCCCGCGCAGTAGACGATGTTCTGCAGATCGGATGCCGAAGCCAGCACACCCTCGCTCACCAGGAAGCCCGCGGCCAGCGCGAAGTCGTCGCCCGGCGTCCGCATGGTGATCGCCAGCGGCCGGCCGCCGAGCCTAATCTCCAGCGGTTCCTCGGCGACGAGCGTGTCCGGCCGGGTGGAGACCGCCCCGTCCCGGACCCGCAGGACCTTGCGCCGCTCCGTGACTCGTCCCATGTCCTGATCAGCCCCGGTTCTGTACGTGCTGGTAGCCGAAACGGCCCTTGATGCAGAGATTGCCGTGGGTCACCGGGCTGTCGTGCGGCGAGGTGACCTTCACGATCTCATTGTCCTGCACGTGCAGCGTGAGGTTGCAGCCCACTCCGCAGTACGCGCACACCGTCGTCGTCTCCGTCTGCTTCGACTCGTCCCACGTACCCGCCGCCCGCATGTCGAACTCCGACTTGAACGACAGCGCCCCCGTCGGGCACACCTCCACACAGTTCCCGCAGTACACACAGGCCGAGTCGGTCAGCGGCGCGTCGTGCTCCACGGCGATCCGGGCGTCGAAGCCGCGCCCGGCGACCGCGATCGCGAACGTGTTCTGCCACTGGTCGCCGCAGGCGTCGACGCACTTGTAGCACAGGATGCACTTGCCGTAGTCGCGGACGTACAGCTCGTTGTCGACCCTCGGCTCCTCGTTCAGCCGGGCCGCGTCCGGGCCGAACCGGTCCGGCTTCGCCTCGTACTCCTTGATCCAGCCGGCCACCCGCGGCGTCGTCGACAGATCGACCGAGGAGGCGAGCAGCTCCAGGACCACCTTGCGGCTGTGCCGGGTGCGCTCGGTGTCCGTACGCACCACCATGCCGGGCTCGGCCCGGCGCGAGCAGGCCGGCTGCAGCGTCCGGGACCCCTCCACCTCCACCACGCACACCCGGCAGGCGTTCTTCGGACGCAGCGTGTCGCCCTCGCACAGCGTGGGCACATCCGTGCCGGCGGCCCGGCAGGCGTCCAGCACGGTGGAGCCCTCCGGAACCCTCGTCTCCCGCCCGTCGAGCGTGAACTCGACCAGCCGGCGCGGCACTCCGATCGGTATCGCGGTCATTCGTACGCCCCCAGACGGTCGATGGCGGATTCCACGGCGTTCCACGCGGTCTGCCCCAGACCGCAGATCGAGGCGTCCCGCATCGCCCGCCCCACCTCACGCAGCAGCGCGATGTCGTCGGCGGCCCCCGCGCCCGTGCGGCCGGCGATCCGGCGCAGCGCCTCCTCCTGCCGCACCGTCCCGACCCGGCAGGGCACGCACTGCCCGCAGGACTCCTCCCGGAAGAACTCGGCGATGCGCAGCAGCAGCCGGGGCAGCGGCACGGTGTCGTCGAAGGCCAGCACCACACCGGAGCCGAGCGTCGTGCCCGCCTCCCGGGTGCCCTCGAAGGTCAGCGGGAGGTCCAGCTCGTCCGGCCGGACGAAACCACCCGCCGCGCCGCCGAGCAGCACCGCCCGCAGCCGGGGACGTACACCCGCCTGCTCCAGCACTTCGCCGAGCGTCGCCCCGAAGGGCACCTCGTACACGCCGGGTCGCGCGACACTGCCCGACACGCAGAACAGCTTCGGGCCGGTGGATCCGGCGGTGCCGGTCGCCGCGTACGCCGGCGCGCCCAGGGTGAGGATCGGCAGCACGTTGACCAGGGTCTCCACATTGTTCTCGACCGTCGGCCGGCCGAACAGCCCCTGGTCCACCGGGAACGGCGGCTTGGAGCGCGGCTCGCCCCGGTAGCCCTCGATCGAGTTGAACAGGGCGGTCTCCTCGCCGCAGATGTACGCCCCGGCGCCCCGGCGGATCTCGATGTCCAGGCTGTAGCCCTGGCCGAGGATGTCGCCGCCGAGCAGACCGCGGGCCCTGGCCTGGTCGACGGCATGCCGCATACGGTCGACCGCGCGCGGATATTCACCGCGGATGTATACGAAAGCCCGCTGCGCCGAGATCGCATACGACGCGATCGTGATCGCCTCCACGAGCGCGAACGGGTCGCCTTCCATCAGCACCCGGTCCTTGAACGTGCCCGGCTCCGATTCGTCGGCGTTGCACACCAGATAGTGCGGACGGTCGGGATGCGACGCCGTCGCCTGCCACTTGCGGCCGGTCGGGAACGCGGCCCCGCCCCGCCCGACCAGCCCCGAGTCGGTCACCTCCCGGATCACTCCGGCGGGCCCCAGCTCGAAGGCCCGGCGCAGCGCCGTGTAGCCGCCGTGCGCCCGGTAGTCGTCCAGCGAGGCCGGGTCGACGACGCCCACCCGCCGCAGCAGGACGAGTCCCTCCTGCCCCGCCTGCGGCACGGCCGCCGCGGCCGGCGGCTCCCCGGGCGCCGCGTCCGGCGCGGTCGCCGCCGCGACGGCCGCCTCGACCGTCGCCGGCGCCGACACCGCCGTACGGACCGGATCACCGGCCCGGATCGCGAGCGCGGCCGGGGCGCGTTCGCACAGGCCCAGGCAGGGGCCGCGCTCCACGCCCACCCCGCTGCCCGGCCCGAGCCGTGCCTCGATCCCGGCGCACAGTTCACCGGCGCCGGCGGCCGTGCACGCCAGGTCCGTGCAGACGTGCAGGACGGTCGCCGGACGCGGCCGTACGGAGAACATGGCGTAAAAGGTCGCCACCCCGTAGGCCTCCGCGGGCGGGACGGTCAGTCGTCGGCACAGGTAGTCCAGGGCGCCCTCGCTGATCCAGCCGACGCGGTCGTTGAGCGCGTGCAGCCCCGGCAGCAGCAGGTCGCGGCGGTCACGGGCCGCACGGCCGCCACGCGCCCACCTCAGGTCCGCGTCCGACCGGTCGGCGCCCTCCCAGGAGGACTCCGCGGGCCCCAACAGGGCGTCGACGGCGGCCCGTTCCTCGTCCGTCGGCTTGCTGTCGCCGAAGTGCAGGTCCACGTCGGATCACCTCACGTACGTCGTGGCCGGGAGCTTCTCGATCCGGATCGCCGACGCCTTGAACTCCGCCGTCCCCGCGATCGGGCACGTCGCCTCGATCGTCAGCGCGTTGGTGTCCACCTCGTCGGGGAAGTGCATGGTCATGAAGGCCAGGCCGGGCCGCAGCCCCGTGTCGACCCACACCGGCGCCACCACCGAGCCGCGCCGCGAGGACACCCGGACCTCCTCACCGACGGCCACCCCGTACCGCTCGGCGTCCTCCGGGCACAGCTCCACGTACTCGCCGCGCCTGAGCGGGGAGGCGAAACCGCCGCTCTGCACCCCGGTGTTGTACGAGTCCAGCCGCCGCCCGGTGGTGAGCCGGATGGGGTACTCCTCGTCGGTGAGGTCCACCGGCGGATCGTGCCGCACCAGCCCGAACGGCGCCGCCCGGCCCCGCCGGCCGGGGTCCGTCTCCCACAACCGGCCGTGCAGATACGGCGGTTCGAGCGACTCGGTGCTCGGGCAGGGCCACTGGATGCCCTGGTGCTCCACCAGCCGCTCGTACGTCATCCCGTAGTGGTCCGGCGACACCGACCGCAGCTCGTTCCAGACGGCCTCCGGGTCCGCGTACTTCCAGTCGTGGCCGAGCCGGGCCGCCAGGTCGCAGATGATGTCGATGTCCTCGCGGGCCTCGCCGGGCGGGGTGACGGCCCGGCGCACCCGCTGCACCCGCCGCTCGCTGTTGGTGGTGGTGCCCTCCGTCTCCGCCCAGCCGGCGGTCGCCGGCAGCACCACGTCGGCCAGTTCGGCGGTCTTCGTGAGGAAGATGTCCTGCACGACGAGGAAGTCCAGCGCCCCCAGCCGGCGTACCGCCTGTTCGGTGTCGGCCTCCGACTGCGCGGGGTTCTCCCCGACGCAGTACACGGCCCGCAGCGAGCCGTCCTCCATCGCCTTGAACATGTCCGTCAGGTCCAGCCCGTAGTGCGGCTCGATCACCGTGTCCCAGGCCGACTCGAACCGCAGCCGGACGTCGGGGTCGAGGATGTCCTGGAATCCGGGCAGCCGGTTGGGGATCGCGCCCATGTCGCCGCCGCCCTGCACGTTGTTCTGCCCGCGCAGCGGCTGCAGACCGGAGCCGTAGCGGCCGACGTGACCGGTGAGCAGGGACAGGTTGATCAGCGCGCGGACGTTGTCGGTGCCGTTGTGGTGCTCGGTGATGCCCAGCGTCCAGCACAACTGGGCGCGCTCGGCCCGCGCGTAGGCGTGCGCCAGCTCACGGATCGCGCGGGCCGGCACGCCCGTCACCTTCTCGGCGAGGGACAGCGTCCACGGCTCGACCAGCTTCTCGTACTCCTCGAAACCGGTCGTCGCCCGCCCGACGAACGCCTCGTTGACCAGGCCCGCGTGGATGATCTCGCGGCCGACCGCGTGCGCCAGCGGGATGTCGGTGCCCACGTTCAGCCCGAGCCAGCTCTCCGCCCACTCGGCGGTGGAGGTGCGGCGGGGGTCGACCGCATACATCCGGGCACCGTTGTGTATGCCCTTGAGCACGTGCTGGAAGAAGATCGGGTGCGCGAAGCGGGCGTTGGAGCCCCACATCACGATGACGTCGGTGTGCTCGGTCTCCTCGTACGACGACGTGCCCCCGCCGGAGCCGAACGCCGCCGCCAGCCCGGCCACGCTGGGCGCGTGACAGGTCCGGTTGCACGAGTCGACGTTGTGGGTGCCCATCACGACCCGGGCGAACTTCTGCGCCACGTAGTTCATCTCGTTGGTCGCGCGGGAGCAGGAGAACATGCCGAACGCGCCCCGGTTGCGTGTCAGGCCCCGCGCCGTGCGGTCCAGCGCCTCCTCCCAGCTCGCCCGCCGGAACGGTTCGTCGCGCGCGTCGCGCACCAGGGGGTGGGTGAGCCGGGTGTAGGTCTTCGGTTGCCGCTTCCTCATACGACGCTCCTCATGCGGCGCTCGTCAGCGCGAGCAGGTCCGAGATGGCGTGCACGGTGCGCAGGGTGGGCACCTCGACGCCGGTGACGTCCGCGAGTTCGACGACGGCCGCGAGCAGCACGTCGAGCTCCAGCGGCTTGCCGCGCTCCAGGTCCTGGAGCGTGGAGGTGCGGTGGTCGCCGACGCGTTCCGCGCCCGCGAGCCGCCGTTCGACGGAGACGCCGACCTCGCACCCGAGGGCCTCGGCGACCGCCAGGCTCTCGCGCATCATCGTCTCCACGACCCGGCGGGTGCCGCCGTGCAGGCACATCTGCCGCATGGTGGCCCGGGTGAGGGCGCTGATCGGGTTGAAGGAGATGTTGCCGAGCAGCTTCAGCCAGATGTCGTTGCGCACGTCGGGTTCGACGGGGCACTTCAGGCCGCCGGCGCGCATCGCCTCGCTGAAGTCCAGGCAGCGCGCCGAGATCTCGCGGCCGGGCTCGCCGACGGAGAACCGCGTGCCCTCCAGATGCCGGACGACGCCGGGCGCCGCCAGTTCCGTCGCCGCGTAGACGACGCAGCCGACGGCCCGTTCGGGGGCGAGGACGGTGCTGACGGCGCCGCCGGGGTCGACGCTCTCGACGCGATGGCCGTCGTAGGGGCCGCCGTGCCGGTGGAAGTACCACCAGGGGATGCCGTTCTGGGCGGCCACCACCGCCGTGCGCTCGTGCAGCAGCGGCTGGATCAGCGGCCCGCACGCCGCGTAGGAGTTGGCCTTCAGGCCCAGGAAGACGTAGTCGGCCGGGCCGATCTCGGCCGGGTCGTCGGTGGCGTTCGGGTGCGCGGTGTAGTCGCCGCGGGGGCTGAGCACGCGCACTCCGTGCTGCCTCATGGCCGCCAGATGCGGTCCACGGGCGACGAGATGCACATCGGCGCCGGCGCGGTGGAGCGCGGCACCGACGTAGGCGCCGATCGCACCGGCGCCGAGGACTGCGACTTTCACGGAACACTCCGTTCGGTTTGAGGGATACCGCGGAGGTGGGGTGTGGGGGCGGGGTGTCGAGATGGGTTGTCGACGAAATATTGTCTACAGTATGGAGTCACGGCCGACAAGAGTCCGCGCACACCCGCACGGCGCCGAGGCTCCGCCGCTGCGGAAGCCGACAATCTCCGCGTCCGATTCCTGTGACTTCAGTTGCCCTCGTACCCGTGAGTCACCGAAGAGACTGGTGGGTCCCGCTACCCACGGCAATGAGGGGGACACGCCCGATGAACGGCTCGCGCATCACCGCGATCGGCCACTACCAGCCCGCCCGCGTGCTCACCAACGGCGACCTGGCCGACCTGGTGGACACCAGCGACGAGTGGATCCGCAGCCGGGTGGGCATCCGTACCCGCCACATCGCCGGCCCCGACGAGCCGGTCGACGAACTCGCCGCGCACGCCGCCGCCAAGGCCCTCGCCGCCGCGGGGCTCACCCCGGAGGACATCGACCTGGTGCTGGTCGCCACCTCCACCGCGATCGACCGCTCCCCGAACACCGCCGCCCGGCTAGCCGCCCGGCTCGGTATCCCCGGTCCGGCGGCGATGGACGTCAACGTCGTCTGCGCCGGCTTCACCCACGCGCTGGCCACCGCCGACCACACCGTCCGCGCGGGCGCGGCGACCCGCGCGCTCGTCATCGGCGCCGACAAGATGTCCGAGGTCACCGACTGGAGCGACCGCTCCACCTGTGTCCTGGTCGGCGACGGCGCGGGCGCCGCCGTGGTCGAGGCCTGCGCACCCGGCGAGGCGGCGGGCATCGGGCCGGTGCTGTGGGGCTCCGTGCCCGAGATGGGGCACGCCGTGCGGATCGAGGGCACCCCGCCCCGTTTCGCCCAGGAGGGGCAGAGCGTCTACCGCTGGGCCACCACCCGGCTGCCGGCCATCGCCCGGCAGGCCTGCGAGAAGGCCGGCCTGGAACCCGCCGCCCTCGCCGGGGTCGTCCTGCACCAGGCCAACCTGCGCATCATCGAGCCGCTCGCCGGGAAGATCGGGGCCGTCAACGCGGTGGTCGCGCGCGATGTCACCGAATCGGGCAACACGTCCGCCGCGAGCATCCCGCTCGCCCTGTCCAAGCTGATCGAGCAGGGAGCGGTACGCGGCGGCGACCCGGTCCTGCTGTTCGGTTTCGGCGGCAACCTCTCGTACGCAGGCCAGGTCGTACGGTGCCCGTGACGCACGCAACGCGCGCCGGGTCTGGCTTCTGTGCGCCGTAGACTGTAGACGATAAACAATCCATAGTGAGCAGTGCACCGTGTACCGCATACCGTCCGCTGTACACGGCACCTGCCCAGGAGGGGGATCGCCATGTTGCCGACCGGACTGCCGCAGGGCTCCGTGCCCAGGCTGGAGCGTCCCGGCCCGCTGCGCGAGCGCGTCTACGAGGCCCTCCTGGAGCTGATCACCACCCGCGCCCTGCAGCCCGGCCAGCACCTGGTGGAGAGCGAACTCGCCGGACACCTCGGCGTCTCCCGGCAGCCGGTGCGCGAGGCGCTGCAGCGGCTCAACACCGAGGGCTGGGTCGATCTGCGGCCCGCCCAGGGCGCGTTCGTGCACGAGCCGACCGAGGAGGAGGCCGACCAGCTCCTGACCGTGCGCACCCTCCTGGAGGCCGAGGCGGCCCGGCTGGCCGCGCTCAACGCGGGCGAGGCGGGCATCACCGCCCTGCAGCGCATCGTGGAGGAGGGCCGTATCGCCGCCGCCGAGAACGACATCACGCGGGCCGTCGCCCTGAACGCCGCCTTCCACGCCAAGATCATGGAACTGGCCGGCAACGCGGTCCTCGCCGAACTCGCCGCCCAGGTCGACCGGCGCGTCCGCTGGTACTACACGCCGGTGGCCCGGCTGCGCGGCGGCACCTCCTGGGAGGAGCACCAGGAGATGATCCTGGCGATCGTCGACCGCGACGCCCGGCGCGCGACCCGCCTGATGCGCGAACACACCGAGCACACACGCCAGTCCTACCTCGAACGCGACGCCTCCTGACCCGGACCGGCCTCCCGCCTCGGGCCGGCCTCGCGTCCCGGGCCTCCGCCTCGGGCATCCCGCCCCGGGGCTCCTGGCCGCCGCTCCTGACCCGCTGTTCCTGAGGGTGGCCGCGCCCCGCACCGCCAACCCGGGCGCCCGCGACCCGCCGCCCGGCAGCCCGCCTTCCCAGGCCCGATCCGGGCCTCTTGACATGGGCCTCTGGCCCGGCCACCCCGCTCCGCCCCGGCCACCCTCCGCCAAGCACCCGCGCGCCCGCCGCCCCCCGCCCGGCAGCCCGCGTTCCCCCGCCCCGACCCGGGAGCGGATCGCGGAGGGGGAACACCGGGGAGCCCGGCGGGGGAAAGCGAGCCGGACAGGAACGGGCGGCGGAAGGCCGCGGGACGGCGGGGATCAGGCCGCGGAATCGCCGGGGTCAGGTGGCCGGCTGCGGCTTCGGCGCCGCGGGCGCCGTCTCCGTGCCGCCGTCCCGTCCCGGCTGGCGCAGCAGCAGGGCCAGCGCGGCCGCCAGCATCGAGATCCCGCCGGCCAGCGCGTAGGCGCCGTTGTAGCCCCAGGCGCCGACCACCATGGAGCCCAGGCCGCCGCCGAACAGGCCGCTGATCAGCTTGCCGCTGTACACCAGGCCGTAGTTGGTGGCGTTGTAGTTCTCGCCGAAGTAGTCCGGGGTCAGCGCGGCGAACATCGGGTAGAAGGCGCCGCCGCCGAAACCGGAGAGGAACGCGAAGAACAGGAACAGCCACTCGCTCTTCATGTCACCGGCCCAGATGACCCCGAACTGGGCGACGCCCAGGACGAGGATCACGAAGATCAGCGCCGTCTTGCGTCCCCACAGGTCCGACAGCCAGCCGACCACGGCACGGCCGACCCCGTTGATGACGGCCATCACGCCCATCGACGAGGCCGCGACCAGCGGTCCGAAGCCGATGTCCTTCGCGAAGTCCACCTGGAAGGAGATACCGAAGATCGACACGCCTCCCGTCATCACCACCGTGATCCACATCAGCGGGAGCATGCCGGTTCTGATGGCCTCCTTCGGCGTGAACTGCCGTACCGCCGGGGGGTTCTTCGCCAGGCTCGCGGCACTCTTGCTGTTCCCGGAGTGCGACAGCGGGTCGACCTCGGCCGGCCACCAGTTCTTCGGCGGGTCCTTGAAGAAGAACGCGCACACCGCGACCACGATCAGCACGTAGACGCCGATCAGGTCGAGTACCTCGTTGTAGTTCCCGGTGTCGAAGGCGTAGTTGAAGATGAAGATGAACGGCAGCGAACCGTAGGCGAAACCGCCGTTGACGAAGCCGGTCTTCGCACCGCGCCGCTCCGGGAACCACTTGCCGACCATGTTGATGCAGGTCGCGTAGATCAGCCCGGAGCCCAGCCCGCCCACGACCCCGAAGCCGCAGATCGCGAGCGCCACGTTGTCGAAGTGGGACAGGGACAGGAAGCCCAGCAGGCACATCGCGGAGCCGATGTACATGGCGCGGCGGGCGGTGAGGATGCCCCGCTCGCGCAGCCAGCCGGCCGGGAAGGCGATGCCCGCCTGGAAGAACACCCAGACGCTGAGGATCCAGAAGGTGTTGCTCTGCGTCCAGCCGTGCGCGTCGGACAGGGTGTCCTCCGCGGAGCCGTAGGCGTACTCGGACACGCTGATGGCCATCATGGATATCCACGGCAGGTACACCATCAGCTTGCGCGAGTGGCCGAGCAGGTCGCGGTCCGTCTCGCCGACGCGGTAGACCCGCCCCCGGGAGTCGGTGACTTCGCGGTACGAGCGGTTCGCCGCGCCGGGATCGGCCGGCGTGTTCCGGGTTGCCATCGGATCAGGCGTCATGTCAGGCCATCTCCTCGCCGAGGGGGTGGGGATTGGGGACGATGCGCCGGGCACTCGGTCGGCCCGGAGCCTTGAGGAACAGCGCCAGTACGGCGCATGCGAGCCCGGTGCAGCCCGCCAGGAGGAGGGCGCCGTGCGGGTCCCGGCCGTCGGCACCGGTGCCGGTGCCGACGACGACCGCCGGGAGGAGCCAGGCGCCCGCGAGCAGCCCGTAGACACTCGCGTGGTGGTTCTCACCGAAGTGGTCCGCGGCCAGCGCGGTGACGAGCCCGAGGACGGCGACCCCGGCCAGCCCGGTGGCGGCCGCACAGCACACCAGCAGCGGCACGCCGTCCGTCCGGCCGGCCGCCACCGCCCCGAACTGGGCGGCGCCCAGCAGCAGACAGGCCGCGGCCAGGGTGCGGCGCCGGCCCAGCCGGTCGGACAGTGCCCCGGCGCCCGCCGCGGCCGCGCCGCCCGCCACGACGGCCCACGCGAGCCCGCCGCCGGCCCCCGGGCCGGCGCCGTGGTGGGCGAGCCCCCGCAGTCCGAGCGCGGTGGTGCCGGCCGCACCCAGCAGGCACAGTCCCAGCAGCCACAACGCCGGGGCGCGGACGGCCGCTTCGGGGGTGTAGTGCCGTACGGCAGGCAGGTTCGATTCCAGTCCGCCCCGGGCCGCCGGAGCCCTGAGCGGGTCGGTGTGCGGCGGCCACCAGTTCTTCGGCGGGTCCCCAAGGAGCCGGCCGGCCGCCGCCACCACCAGACACGCTCCGGCACCGGCCGCGGCGAGCACAGTGCGCTGCCCGGCGTCCGCCGCCGGCCAGCCGGCGAGACCGGGGAGGAACGGTACGGCGCCGATGACGAGGCCACTCGCCACGAACGCCGTCGGACCGCCCCGGCGCTCCGGCCACCACTTGCCCGGCAGCGTCAGACAGGTCGCGTGCACCAGGCCGGCACCGGTGCCGCCCACCAGGGCGGAGCCGAGGCGGACGACCGGCACACCGGGCGCGAGGGCGAGGGCGAGGCACCCGAGCAGGGTGGCGAACGCCCCCGCGGTCACGGCCGCGCTGGCGGAGAGCGGGCCGTTCTCACGCCGCCGCCCGGACCACCGGGCCGCGCCCGCCAGGGCCGCCGCCCACAGGCCGGCCGGCCACAGCATGCCCCCGCCCCACGGACGGGCGCCCCCCAGCGTGTCCTGCGCCGCGAGGAACGCGTACCCGGCGCAGGCGACGCCCGTCATGCCCAGCCAGGGCAGGACGGCCATCCAGATCCGGTCGCGTCCCGTCAACTCGCCGGCGCTCTCGCCGACCCGGTACACACGGCCGTTGCGGTCCCTCACCTCCCTGCACAGCAGAGAGGCGGGTGGATCGGTGGTTTGCATCTCGTGGTGCCCCTTGCGTCGAAAGTTCTGGCCAGCGCCCCCTGTCCAATGCCTTTCGTGCGCGCACGGGTCCCGGGCGCGGCCGGCGCGCACCGCCGGCCGCCCCAACGCTCACTCAGCTCATGAACCGCCCCCCAGCAACCCCGCCGCCCGCGCCCACCTGTACTTCGCGCCGAGTACGGCCACCGGCTTCTCCGTCGTGTACGGGTAGGCCACGACGCCGTGTTCGAAGAGGTACTGGCAGGCCGCCTCGACCTCGACGTCGCCCGCGAGGGACGCCACGACCGGCTTCTCGATCCCCTTGGACCGGAACTCGGCGACCACGCGCGCGGCCAACTCCGCGAACACCATCGGCGGGGTGACGATCGTGTGCCAGTAGCCGAGGACGAGCGCGTGGATCCGCGGATCCTCAAGTCCCAGCCGGATCGTCGCCTCGTACGTCGACGGCGGCTCGCCGCCCGTGATGTCCACCGGGTTGCCGGCCGCCCCGAACGGCGGGATGAACCGGCGGAACGCCTCGTCCAGATCGGGCGGGATCTCCATCAGGGACAGCCCGTTGTCGGTGACCGCGTCGGACAGCAGCACGCCGCTGCCGCCCGCGCCGGTGATGATGACCACGTTGTCGCCCCGGGGCGCCGGCAGTACCGGCAACGCGCGCGCGTACTCCAGCATGTCGTTGAGTCCCGGCGCCCGGATGACACCGGCCTGCCGCAGGATGTCGTCGTACACCGCGTCGTCGCCCGCGAGGGCCCCGGTGTGCGAGCCGGCGGCCTTCGCGCCCGCCGCCGTACGGCCCGCCTTCAGCACCACCACCGGCTTCTTCGGCACCGTCGCGCGCGCCGCCTCCACGAAGGCCCGCCCGTCCTTGAGGTCCTCCAGGTGCATCGCGATGCACTCGGTGTGCGGATCCTCACCGAACCAGGTGAGCAGGTCGTCCTCGTCCAGGTCGGCCTTGTTGCCGAGGCCCACGATCGCCGACACACCCGTCTTAGTGGTGCGCGCGAAGCCGAGGATCGCCATGCCGATGCCCCCGGACTGCGAGGTCAGCGCCACACCGCCCTTGACGTCGTACGGCGTGCAGAACGTGGCGCACAGGTCCTGCCAGGTGGAGTAGTAGCCGTAGATGTTCGGGCCGAGCAGGCGGACGCCGTACCGTTCGGCGACCGCCACGATCTCCGCCTGGAGCGCGTGCTCGCCGGTCTCCGCGAAACCGGAGGGGATCAGGACGGCGTTGGGGATGTTCCTGCGCCCCACCTCCTCCAGCGCCGCGGCCACGAACGGGGCGGGAATGGCGAAGACGGCCACATCCACCTCACCGGGAACGTCCGTGACACTCTTGTACGCCTTCCGGCCCAGGATGTCATCGGCCTTGGGGTTCACCGGGTGGATCTCCCCGGCGAAGCCGCCGTCGAGGAGGTTGCGCATCACCGAGTTGCCGATCTTGCCCGGCTCGTTGGAGGCGCCGATCACGGCGATGGAGGAGGGCTGCATCAGCCGGCGCATCGTCGACAGGATCTCGTCGCGTGCATACCGCCGACGGGGTTCCGGCTGCGAGGTGGCGAGGATGATCCGGATGTCGGCGGCCACCGCGCCCTCGGGCGTCGCGATCACCGGGTTGAGGTCCACCTCGGCGATCTCCGGGAAGTCCGCGACCAGTTCGGACACCCGCCGGATCTGCTCGGCGAGGGCCCACCGGTCCACGCCCGGCCGCCCCCGCACCCCGCGCAGGACCGGCGCCGCCCGGATGGAGTCGAGCATCGACAGGGCCTCGTCGGCGCCGACCGGGGCCAGCCGGAACGTCACGTCCTTCAGCACCTCGACCAGCACACCGCCGAGCCCGAACGCCACGACCTTCCCGAACGTCGGATCGGTGACCGCGCCGACGATGACCTCCTGTCCCGGCGGCAGCAGCTCCTGTACCTGCACACCCTCGATCCGGGCGTCCGCGTCGTACGCGCGCGCGTTCTCCACGATCCGGTGGAACGCGGCCCGCACGTCCGCCGCGCCCCGCACCCCGACGACCACACCGCCCGCGTCGGTCTTGTGCAGGATGTCCGGCGAGACGATCTTCATGACGACCGGCCCGCCGAACCGCGCCGCGGCCGCCACCGCCTCGTCCACGTCCGCCGCCAGCGCCTCGCCCGGTACGGCGATCCCGTACGCGTCGGCGATCACCTTGCCCTCGGGCGCCGTCAGCGCGGTACGGCCCTCGCCGCGCACGGCGTCGAGCAGCGACCGCACCTTCGTCAGCCGGTCCTCGGCCATCACCTCAGATCACCCCGTTCGACTTCAGCAGGCGCAGTTCCTCGTCACCGAGGCCCAGTTCGCCGACGTACACCTCGGCGTTGTGCTCGCCGAGCAGCGGGGAACTGCGCACCTCGACGGGGGAGTCGGACAGCTTCAGGGGGCTGCCGACCGTGACGAACTCGCCGCGCTCGGGGTGCTCGACGCGCACCACCATCTCGTTGGCGGCCAGCGAGGCGTCCTCGATGATCTCCCGTGCGGACAGGATCGGCCCGCAGGGGATGTTGTGGGCGTTGAGCCGCTCCAGCACCTCCCACTTGGGCAGCGTCGCGGACCACTCCTCGATCAGCTGGAACATCTTGTTCAGCTTCGGCAGGCGGGCCTCGGGCGTCGCCCACTCGGGGTCGTCGGCGAGTTCCGGCCGGCCGATCAGCTCACTGACGGGTTTCCAGCCGACGGGCTGCACGATCACGTACACCCAGTCGTTCGGGCCGCCCGGCGCGCACTTGACCGCCCAGCCGGGCTGGCCGCCGCCGGAGGCGTTCCCGGAGCGGGGGACCGCGTCGCCGAAGTCCTCGTTCGGGTACTCGGCGAGCGGCCCGTGGGCCAGGCGCTGCTGGTCGCGCAGCTTCACCCGGCACAGGTTGAGCACGGCGTGCTGCATGGCCACGTTGACCCGCTGGCCGCGTCCGGTGCGCTCGCGCTGGAGCAGCGCCGCGAGGATCGCCGCGACGAGGTGCACGCCGGTGCCCGAGTCCCCGATCTGGGCGCCCGTCGCGAGCGGCGGCCCGTCCTCGAAGCCGGTGGTCGACATCGACCCGCCCATGGCCTGCGCGACGACCTCGTACGCCTTGAATCCGGTGTAGGGGCCTTCACCGAACCCCTTGATGGAGGCGTACACGAGCCGCGGGTTGATCTCCTGTATGCGGTCCCAGGTGAATCCCATACGGTCGACCGCGCCCGGCCCGAAGTTCTCCACCATGACGTCGGAGCGCCGGATCAGCTCGGTGAGGATCTCCTTGCCGCGCTCGGTCTTGGTGTTCAGCGTGATGCTCCGCTTGTTGCAGTTGAGCATCGTGAAGTAGAGGGAATCGACGTCCGGCAGGTCCCGCAGCTGCCTGCGGGTGATGTCCCCGGACGGCGCCTCCAGCTTGACCACGTCGGCACCGAGCCAGGCGAGCAGCTGGGTGGCGGAGGGGCCGGACTGGACGTGGGTCATGTCGAGGACGCGAATGCCCTCGAGTGCCCTGGCTGTCATGGGCGTTCACCTCACTTGTACATGGTCTGGTTCATGGTTCCGGGGGCGTAGGCGTCCGGGTCGACCCAGACGTTGATCAGCGACGGCTTGCCCGACTCCCGCGCCCGGCGCAGGGCGGGGCCGATGCCGGCGGGGTCGCGGACCTCCTCGCCGTGACCGCCGAGCATCCGCGCGAACTCGTCGTACGGCACGTCGCCGAGGGTGTTGCCGACCCGCTCGCGCTCCTTGCCGTACTTGACGGCCTGGCCGTAACGGATCTGGTTCATGGAGGAGTTGTTGCCGACGATGCCGACGAACGGCAGGCCGTAGCGGACGAGGGTCTCGAAGTCCCAGCCGGTGAGGGAGAAGGCCCCGTCGCCGAAGAGCGCCACGACCTCCTTGTCGGGCCGCGCCTGCTTGGCGGCCAGCACGAAGGGGACGCCGACGCCGAGCGTGCCGAGCGGGCCCGGGTCCATCCAGTGGCCGGGCGACTTGGGCTGCACGACCTGCCCGGAGAAGGTGACGATGTCCCCGCCGTCGCCAATGTAGATGGAGTCCTCGGTGAGGAAGTCGTTGATCTCGCTGACCAGCCGGTATGGGTGGATCGGCGAGGCGTCGGAGCGCAGCTGCGGCAACCGCTTGTCGAGCGCGGCCTGTTCGGCGGCGCGCAGCTCGTCCAGCCACTCCTTGCGCCGGGCGGCACCGCCGTTGACGCGCCCGGACGCGGCCTCGTCGACCGACTTCAGGACCAGTCCCGCGTCGCCCACGATCCCGAGGTCGATGTCGCGGTTCTTGCCCACCGTCCGGTAGTCGAGGTCGATCTGCACGACGGTCGCGTCGGGGGAGAGGCGCTTGCCGTAGCCCATCCGGAAGTCGAACGGCGTGCCGACGATCACGATGACGTCGGCGTGGGCGAACGCGTACCGGCGTGAGAGCTGGAAGTGGTGCGGGTCGCCCGGTGGCAGGGTGCCGCGGCCGGCGCCGTTCATGTAGGCGGGGATGTTGAGGGTGCGGACCAGATCGATCGCCGCCTCGGTGCCGCGGGTCGTCCAGACCTGGCTGCCCAGCAGGATCGCGGGCTTCTCGGCGTGCACGAGCAGATCGGCGAGCCGCTCCACGGCCTCCGGATCGCCGGCCGAGCGCGTCGAGGCCCGGTAGCCGCCCGGCCGGGGCACCCGGGCCTTCGCCACCGGCACCTTGGCGTCGAGGACGTCGCGCGGGATCTCCAGGAACGAGGGCCCGGGCGCGCCGTGGTAGCACTCGCGGAACGCCATCGACACCATGTCCGCCGCCCGCGCCGTGTCGGGCACGGTCGCCGCGAACTTGGTGATCGGCGTCATCATGTCGACGTGCGGCAGGTCCTGCAGGGAGCCCATCTTGTGCTGGGTGTGCGCGCCCTGGCCGCCGATCAGGAGCATCGGGGACTCGGCGCGGAAGGCGTTGGCGACACCGGTGACGGCGTCGGTGGTCCCCGGGCCCGCGGTGACGACGGCGCAGCCGGGCCTGCCGGTGATGCGGGCATAGCCGTCGGCGGCGTGCGCGGCGACCTGCTCGTGGCGTACGTCGACGACCTCGATGCCCTCGTCGACGCAGCCGTCGTAGATGTCGATAATGTGGCCGCCGCACAGGGTGTAGATGCGGTCGACCCCCTCGGCCTTCAGCGCCTTGGCAACGAGATGACCACCGGAGATCACGTCCTGGGGGCCGGGGTCCTGTGTGTCGTCGGGCATGGCGAAGTCCTGTCCCTTCGTAGGGGTGGGAACGCTCGTGGCCGGACAGCTCAGCGAGATGCTGTCGGCGGTCGGCAGTACATTGCATACAGTCGACGAATACTGTATGAAGCTTGTTATCCCGCATCCGGTGGGTGGTGTCCAGGGGGCGTGCGGCACTTTTCAGACAGGAGCCGAAATGGACCTGTACGAACACCAGGCAAGGGACCTCTTCGCGGAACACGGCATCCCGGTGCCGCGCGCCGAGGTCACGGACTCGCCCGGCGAGGCCCGGGCCATCGCCCGCCGGCTCGGCGGGAGCGCGGTGGTCAAGGCACAGGTGAAGACCGGCGGACGAGGGAAGGCGGGCGGGGTGAGGCTCGCCGCCGACCCGGCCGCCGCCGAGCGGACGTCCCGGCAGATCCTCGGCATGGACATCCGCGGCCACACGGTCCGCACCGTCATGCTCGCCGAACCCGTCGACATCGCCGACGAGTTCTACGTCTCGTACGTCCTCGACCGGGCGGCCGGCCGCTTCCTCGCGATCGCCTCCGCCGAGGGCGGGATGGAGATCGAGGAGGTCGCGGCGAGCAGGCCCGAGGCGGTGGCGCGCGTCCCCGTCGACCCGGCCGAGGGCGTGACCTCCGCCAAGGCCTGCGAGATCGCCGACGCCGCCGGCCTGCCGGCCCGGTGCGCCGACGTCCTCGTACGGCTGTGGCAGGTGCTGGTCCGCGAGGACGCCCTGCTCGTCGAGGTCAACCCGCTGGTGCGTACCGCCCGGGGCGGCGTCCTCGCCCTCGACGGCAAGGTCACCCTCGACGACAACGCCCGCTTCCGGCAGGCCCGCTGGGGCGATGAGCCCGGCGGGCACCACGACCCGCTGGAGGCGGTGGCCGCGGCCCGCGGCCTCACCTACGTCAAGCTCGACGGCGAGGTCGGCGTGATCGGCAACGGCGCGGGCCTGGTCATGTCCACTCTCGACGTCGTCGCCGGCTGCGGCGCCCGGCCCGCGAACTTCCTGGACATCGGCGGCGGCGCCTCGGCCCGGGTCATGGCCGACGGACTGTCCGTGATCCTCTCCGACCCCGCCGTGAGGTCCGTCCTCGTCAACGTCTTCGGCGGGATCACCGCCTGCGACGCGGTCGCCGACGGCATCGTCGAGGCGCTGGACACGGTACGGCTGACCAAGCCGCTCGTCGTCCGGCTCGACGGCAACAACGCGGCCCGGGGCCGCGCCGTCCTCGACGAGCGCGCGCATCCGCTGGTCGAGCAGGTCCCCACCATGGACGGCGCCGCCCGCCGGGCCGCCGAACTCGCCCACACCGCCTGAGGAGCCGCACCATGGCCATCTACCTCACCCAGGAGAGCAAGGTCCTCGTCCAGGGCATGACCGGCGGCGAGGGCATGAAGCACACGCGGCGCATGCTCGCGGCCGGCACGAACGTCGTCGGCGGCGTCAACCCGCGCAAGGCCGGTCAGCGCGTCGACTTCGACGACCGGGCGGTCCCCGTCTTCGGGTCGGTCGCCGACGGTATACGGTCGACCGGGGCCGATGTCACCGTCGTCTTCGTCCCGCCCGCCTTCGCCAAGGCGGCGGTCATGGAGGCGGCCGACGCCCGCATCCCGCTCGCGGTTGTCATCACCGAGGGCATCCCCGTCCACGACACGGTCGCCTTCACCACCCACGCCGCACGCCGCGGCACGCGCGTCATCGGCCCCAACTGCCCGGGCCTGATCACGCCCGGCCAGTCCAACGCCGGCATCATCCCCGCCGACATCACCAAACCGGGCCGGATCGGCCTGGTCTCCAAGTCGGGCACGCTCACCTACCAGCTCATGCACGAACTGCGCGACACCGGCTTCTCGACCTGCGTCGGCATCGGCGGCGACCCGGTCGTCGGCACCAGCCACATCGACTGCCTCGCCGCCTTCCAGGACGACCCCGACACCGAACTCGTCGTCCTCATCGGGGAGATCGGCGGCGATGCCGAGGAACGGGCCGCCGCCTACATCCGCGAACACGTCACCAAGCCCGTCGTCGGCTACGTCGCCGGCGTCACCGCACCCGAGGGCCGGACCATGGGCCACGCCGGCGCCATCGTCTCCGGCTCGTCGGGCACGGCCGCGGCCAAGCAGGAGGCACTGGAGGCGGCGGGCGTACGAGTGGGCCGCACCCCTACACAGACGGCGCGGCTGGCCCTGGAAACGCTCGAGGACGGCTGAGGCCTGGCACGGCACGCGGGCCCACACGCCCTGGGCCCCGCGCCCGGGCTCGCGCACCCTGGGGCCCGCGCACGCTGGGCCCCGCACCCTGGGCCCCGTGCCCGGGTTCCGGCACTCGGGTCGCGGCCCAGGGTCGCCACACCCAGGTCCCGGGACCCGGGCCCCCACGCTCTGGGCCCCGCGCCCAGGTCCCGGCATCTCGGCCGCCATCCCCCCGGCGCCTCAGCCCCCCGGCACTCCAGCCCCCACCCGCGCCCCGTCCCTCGAACAGCCGGCCCCCAGCCGCCCGCCCCCGCCCGACCGTTCACCCAGAGCGGAGCTGACGACCCATGGCATCCACCCTCACCTCGCAACAGCCCACCCCCGGTCCCGCCTCCACCTCAACCCTCACCCTCAAGCCCGGGACCGCCTATGCCGACGCCTGGCAGCGCTGTGTCGCCGTAGCACCCGAGGCCTTCCGGGACGACCGCGTCCTCAACCTCTGGGACGCCGCCTGGCGGCCGGACGGCCGGGTGCTGCCCGCCACCACTCCGGTCGACGGCACGCCCGTCGCCGGTGCCCCCCGCCTCGACGGGCCGACCGCCGTGCGGGCCGTGCGCGCCGCGCTTGACCAGCACCGCGCCTGGCGGCACGTGCCCCTGCCCGAGCGGCGGGCCCGGATCGCCGCGACTTTGGACGCGTTGTCCGAACAGCGTGACCTGCTCGCCCTGCTGCTCGTCTGGGAGATCGGCAAGCCCTGGCGGCTCGCCCTCGCCGACGTCGACCGGGCGATCGACGGCGTGCGCTGGTACGTCGACGGCATCGAGCCGATGCTCGCCGGCCGGGCCCCGCTGGACGGCCCGGTCTCCAACATCGCCAGCTGGAACTATCCGATGAGCGTCCTCGTCCACGCGGTGCTGGTGCAGGCCCTCGCGGGGAACGCGGTCGTCGCGAAGACCCCGACCGACGGCGGCGTCGCCTGCCTCACCCTCGCCTTCGCGCTGGCCGCCCGCGAGGGCGTGCCCGTCACCCTGGTCGGCGGCAGCGGGGGCGAGCTGTCCGAGGCGCTGGTGCGGGCGCCGGAGATCGGCTGCGTGTCCTTCGTCGGCGGCCGGGACACCGGCGCCGCCGTCGCCGACGCCGTCGCCGGCCTGGGCACCCGGCACGTCCTGGAACAGGAGGGACTCAACACCTGGGGCGTGTGGGACTTCTCCGACTGGGCCGCGCTGACCGCGCTGATCCCCAAGCTGTTCGACTACGGCAAGCAGCGCTGCACCGCCTACCCCCGTTTCGTCGTCCAGCGCTCCCTCTTCGACGGATTCCTGTCCGCCTACCTCCCCGCGGTCCGCACCGTCCGCGTCGGCCACCCCCTCGCCGTCGCCGGCCCCGGCGACCCGCTGCCCGAGCTGGACTTCGGGCCGCTGATCAGCGTGGCCAAGGCCAAGGAACTCGCCGACCAGGTCGCCGAGGCGGTCGACCGGGGTGCCGTACCCCTGCACCGGGGCCGGCCCGATCCGGCGCGCTTCCTGCCCGGCCAGGACACGTCGGCGTACCTGCACCCGGTCACCCTGCTCAATCCGCCGCCCAGCTCCCCGCTGCACCACGCGGAACCGTTCGGCCCCGTCGACACGATCGTCCTGGTCGACACCGAGGCCGAACTGCTGGCCGCGATGAACGCCTCCAACGGCGCCCTCGTCGCCACCCTCGCGACCGACGACCGCAGGACCTACGACCGGCTGGCCACGCACATCCGCGCCTTCAAGGTGGGCCACGGCACCCCCCGCTCCCGCGGCGACCGCGACGAGTGGTTCGGCGGCTGGGGCGCCTCCTGGCACGGTGCCTTCGTCGGCGGCGAACTCCTCGTCCGTGCGGTGACCCGGGGCCCGGCGGACGAACGGCTGCCCGGCAACTTCCCGGAGTACCGGCTCACCCCCTGAGGGACACGAACGGTACGTCCGCCGTCACGGAACGTACGGCCCGGTGGCGGGGTGCTTCACGAGAGCCCCGCCCACCGGGCCACCGGGCCCGCCGGGCGCACGGCCACGGCGGATACGCAGGTGAAACGCACTCCCAAAGCTTGGTATTGTTGTCCATGTCGCCGCGGGGAGCACCCCGTCGGTCGGCACACACCCCGTCCGGGTGGCGGAATGGCAGACGCGCTAGCTTGAGGTGCTAGTGCCCTTTATCGGGCGTGGGGGTTCAAGTCCCCCCTCGGACACAAGTGGGACGTTCACGAGATCGTCCCGAAGCGTTCACGAATTACCGGTGAGTCATGTGACTCACCGGTATTTCGTCGTTTCTGGGGCCTTGAGCCTCATGATCGGCTCGATGAGGGGGTGCGGCGGAGGTGCGTCATTCGCGTGGCCAAGGCTCGACCTGCCCGGTCGGAAGCGGTCGCGCCAGGGACGGGGCAGAGGGTTCAACGGGTTGGGTTACGGCGCTCTGTGTGCTGGCCTTGCGGGGCTGGATGCCTTGGTCGCGGGGGAGGAACCGTCGGATCGCTCTGAGGTTCGCCATGAAGATGATGACGGCATTGAGCAGGGTCTGTGCGATGCGTCCGTGCGGCTCGCTGAGATTGCGGCGAATCTGACCTATGTCTGGGGAGCAGCAAGCCGCACGGATACTTCAGGGACTGTTACCCGGGTGCAGCCTGCCACTTCGGTGATGTCACCGACCGCCGAACTCAGCTTCACGGCGGTGTCCTCCCATTTCTTCTCTCGAGGGAAGCTCTCAGCGAGAACGTCCTTGCGCAGAGCGCTGACCTAGCAGGTGCCCAGCAGTCCGGTACGGATCACCGGATCACGCAGCAGAGCGAGGGTGTCGGACTCGTCGGTGAAGATGTCCTCGGCGCCCGGGACGACTGCTTGGTGGAACATGGCATGAACAACGTCGGCGGTGGGCTGCTCCCAGACGGTTGCCGCGCAGGCTGCCACCTCCTCCAGGTCGTCCTTTTCGAAGGCAGTACGCCACTTGTTCAGCAGAAGCGGGGTGATCCGGTAAGCATTGAGCCGTCCTCGGACGAGGATTCTCCGGTTGAGACCGAAGACCTTGATCGTGGCGGTGCCCCTGTCGGTGAGATCGATGTATTCGCCGGCAGCGAGCGAGAGGTGTAGATGCGGAGCGGGATCCTCACTGCTCGGGTCGATGAGCAGGGGCGTGCCGTCGTTGGCGAGGGGGAAGAGGCCACGTTTGAGGTGGCTGTTGCACAGGGAGCACGCCAGCAGGTGGTTGTTCCAGTCGAAGGTCCGTAACGGATTGACACGGACGGGCTCGAAGTGGTCGATGTCCGTGCCCTGGTTGTCCCCGCAGTACATGCACCGCTCCAGCCCGGGTGCCATCTCCGCGAGGGCGCTTCTCAGCACGGGGTGTATGTGCCTGCGGACGGACGTGTGCTTCCATAACTGCCCCGCTCGCGTCTTGGGTGCAGCGGCCTGCCCGATGTCACCGGTGTAGCCGGCCATGGAAGTCAGCGTCGACTGCGGGAGTGGCACCCTCGTCACTCGGATCATGAATCGCGCCGTGGACGGCGGGAGTGGAGCCCGGCTGCGATTTCATCGACGCGAGCTGCCGGTGAACTGGCCAACTTGCGCTTCAGGTGGCGGTATTGGTCCTTTTCCTCTTCGCTGGCGCGGCCTCGCACGACGTCCAGTTCCAGGGCGAGGAGTTCTTCCCGCTTCTCTTCGGCCTGGTCGGAGTAGGGGGTGTCGAGCCCGAACAGGTCCGAGAGTACGGCGTCGTCGCCGCTGCCGAAGATGATGCGGTCGTAGAGGTGCTGGGGCACGACCTCCACAGGGCCCTCCTCGTCGGGGCCCGGCAGCCGGATCAGTCCGCCCGGGTCCGCTGCCTGGCAGACGTAGGGGCTGTGCGTGGTGACGATGAACTGGATGTTCGGGAAGTGCGCCTTCAGCCAGCCGCCGATGCGCTTCTGCCAGGACACGTGCAGATGGGCGTCGATCTCGTCGATGATGACGACCCCGGAACTCGGAACGTTCGGCGTGCCGTCCGTCGTGTCCAGGACGAGTTCGCCGTAGGCGTCATGGATCTGCTTGAGGATGTCCACGACCAGGGCAGCCACCGTGCGGTAGCCGTCGCTCATCTCCCGCAGCGGGAACCGATGGTTGCGGTTGACGACCCACAGGCCCTCGGAGTCGACGTTGTCGATCCGGTAGTCGTCGGGCAGCAGGTCGTCACCCAGGATGGCGAGAGCGGCCGCCTTGAGGTCCCGGGCGCCGTCGCGGTCCTCGAATGCGCGCAGGTGCTGCTCGATGAGCCAGCTCACGCCTTCCGCCAGCGACGCGTCCTCGTGGAAGAGGCTAGTCAGCCGGGCGACCGCGCCTGAGCTGGACATCAGCCGCTGGATGTCGCTCGATCCCCCGGCGAGCCTGCGGAAGGGACCGTACCCCGCGCAGAACCATCCCACCGGATTGTCTGCCCATGGGCCGCGCTGGGCGACGGGGCGTTCCTTCTGGTAGCCGATGGCGTTCAGCGCCGGCTGCCCGGCCCTGCTGGAACCCGGCTTGCCGGAGAGAGACGTCTGCTCCGCCGCGGTCCAGCGCAGCCCGGCCCAGATCGGGCGGACCGGACGCCGCCCGGTGGTGAACTGGTCCTGCTCCGGGTCATGGACCAGGCACACCTCGGCTTTCGCCACCGTCTCGTCTCGCGAGACCCAGGTGTCGAACCCGGGGACGAGACTGCGGGCCACGGCAGGTCCGCTGATCGTCAGGGCGACCGCGCGCAGCAGGGTCGTCTTCCCCGAGCCGTTGCGGCCCGCCAGGACCGTCCAGCCGGCGTAGGAGCCGTCGGGCCTGGTCAGGTCCAGGTCGACGTCGCGTGCACCGTGGAACGACCTGATGTTCCGTAGGCGAAGGTTCTTCAGGTACATGTCTCGTCCGCCCGGATCCCGTTCTGAGGTGAGAGCCGGACGACGGCCGGCTCCGTGGTGACTCTAACGCGGCGGCGTTGTGTCGCGTCACCGCAGGTCAGTGGCTTCCCTCCAGGAACGGGCTGCGTGGTCCGGCCCAGGTGATGGAGAGCTGTTCGCGGGCCCTGGTGGCCGCGACGAACAGCAGTGAGCGCTCGCGCTGCAGGTCGCGGTCGTGCTGGGTACGGTCCTCGGAGGCCGGGGTGACGGCGCCGGGCTGCGGCACGTGATCCGCGCCCGCTCCGATGATGGCGACCGCGCGGTACTCCAGGCCCTTGATCCGGTGCATCGTCATCACGTGCACCCCGGAACCGATCGCCGGAGTCTGCCGCGGCTTCACCCTGACAGCCTTGATCCCCGCGTTGTGCAACGCCTCCACCGCCCCGTCCGCGAGCTTGTTGGTGCGGGCGGTGACGACGATCTCGTCCTCCTTCAGCCCCTCGCCCAGCCATTCCCCGACCCGTCCGGCCAGGCCCGCGAGTTCGGCGGCCGTGCTCGGGTACTCGGTCAACTCGGGCTTCGCCCCGCCGAGAACGGAGCGGTAGCCACCCAGGTCCTCGGTCGCGTCGTCGAGGTCGTCGAAGCTCGCGTCGCCCAGCAGGCTCAGCGACGTTCCGAGGATCTGACGGGTCGTGCGGTAGTTCAGGGTCAGTCGCCTGGAGCGTCTGCCCCGCACGTTGATGCCGTGGGTGCTCAGCGCGGTCCGGTTGTCGTAGATCCGCTGGTGGGCGTCGCCGACGATGAAGAGGTCGTCCTCGCCGACCGGGACGAGCGCCCGCAGCAGCTTCCAGTGCGCGGCGTGCAGGTCCTGGGCCTCGTCCACGACGATGTGCCGGTACGGGCGGGTCTCGTCGCTCCAGCCCGAGGCGATCCGGGCGGCCTGCGCCGCGAGTTGGGTGACGCCGACCTCACCGGCCGCGTCCAGCCGGTGCTCGAACGCCTCGATCAGCCCCCACACCTGCGCCCGTTCCGGGCGGTTGAGGCGCCGGCCGCGACCGGCCCGGCTGGCGACGAGGTACTCGTCGCGGCTGCGCACGTCCTGGGCGAGCACGACCTGCTTCCACTCGGCCTCCAGGAAACGCGCGTCCCAGCGGTGCGGCTGCTGTTCCTCGGCCAGGTCCTCCCAGCGCCTGCGGATCTCGTCGTCGCCGAGCGACTTGGGGGTCTTCGCGCCGAAGACCTCCTTGGCGATGCCGTAGGCGACCTTGTCGATGTTGCGGACGTCCACCTTCGCGGTGAGCTGGGTGCCGCCGAGGTCCTCAAGGAGCGAGCGCAGCAGTTCGGCGAGCGTGGTGGTGTAGGTGGTGAGCAGGATCGCCTGGCCGGGCGGCAGCCGTTCGGCCAGGGCCTTGACCCGGTGCAGGGCGACGACGGTCTTGCCCGTGCCGGGGCCGCCGGTGACCCGTACCGAGCCTTTGTTGGGAGTCTTGCGCTCGGCCAGGGCGCGCTGGGCCGGGTGCAGGAAGATCCGCCAGGCCGACAGCGGCTCGGACATGATCCGGCCGAACTCGGCGACGTCGCCGGTGACGACGAAGGACTCCTTGGTCGCGGGGCGCTCGTTGGCGGCCTCGTAGTCGTCCGGGTCGATGGTGTCAGTGGTCGCGGCGACCGAACTGACGTGCTCCCAGACGTCCTCGACGGTCATACCGTCGGCGAGGCAGAGGATCACGTCCCTGGCGAGCTTGGGCAGATGCTCCACGAAGCCGAGTATCGCGTCGATGCTGCGGATCTCCCGCAACGCCGGTACGACCGAGGGGTGCACGCCGAGCCGGTCGAAGTCGGCGTCGGAGACGTGGGCGAAGACGGACGGTTGCTCGGTGGCGGGTGCCTGGGCGGGCTGCCCGCTCAGGGTGCCGTGGAGGCTCGCGAGGTTGATCAGCTCGACGCCGCCGGTGACCTTGTTGATGTCGAAGATGATGTGGGACGCGAGGGTGTAGGCGTCGTCGTGCGGCAGCACCGCGACCAGGTAGTAGATCCGGTCGGCATAGTGCATCAGGACCGCGCGGAAGTTGTCGTTGATCCTGGCGGTGCGCACCCGCTTGTCCTCGGCGCCTTTCGGCGGCTTGAGGTTGAGGCCGTTGGCGTCCGGGTCGCGCTGCATCTTCATGATGAACTGCAGGACCTGTGCCTGGACCGACCCGTCGAGCTTGTCGTAGTACTTGCCGAAGACGTCCGCCATGACGACCTGGGCCTTGGACATCACACATTCTCCAAACGCTCGGCCAACTCGGCCACATCAACTGTTTCGGCGTGTACGACGTGCCAGCCGGCCTCCGCGAACGCGGTGTCACGGTGCTCGTCCACGTCGAGGAACACCGCCACCCTGGCGTCCGGCCAGGCGAGTTCCGCCTGCTGTGCGACCCGGTCGTCAAGCTCGAAGCCGACCTCCGGGGCGCCGAAGTGACGGGTGCGGGCTTCCCGGCACAGGGCGAACAGCAGCTCCTCGGCCTGCGAGGAGGCCCACTCGACCGCCTCCGCCCAGGGTTCCGGCAGTTCGTCGGGCAGGCCCGTGGTGGTGGGCAGCGCACCCGTGAGGAGGGCGACCGTGTGCGGGTCGAGCTGCCCGGCCGTGGACATCGCGACCTGGTGGAAGGAACGCGGCAGTGCCGAACCCCGGTCGCCCGTCAGCAGCTGCAATAGATTGGACCACCGCAGCCAGTCGGCCCACCGTGCCCGGTGTCCCGGCTCGGCGACCGCCTCGTCGCGGTCGTCCAGCACGGTGAAGGCCGACCATGCGGACATCCCGGGCTGCCCGGTCGCGGGCTCGGCCCGCCGGTCGAGCAGCCCGATGACGCGCAGCCCGCCCAGGGTGCGGACGTCCATCGCGATGGCGTCGGCGGCGGCCGGGTTGCCGGCGACCGGCAGGGGGCCGCCCGTGAGCACGTCCGGCAGCCGCTCGCCCACCGCACGCCGGTCGACCTGCTGCCGCGCCGCTCCGCCCCCGGCGAAACCGCTGATCAGCGCCGCCGCCCTGCGGGACCACTTCTCTGCGTCAGGATCGGCGAGCACCGCGAGCAGCGTCTCGATCGGGTTGCGCAGTGCCGGGTCCAGGGTGTCGTCGGGGCGTGCGCCGCCCGTCAGCATCTGGTGGATCTGCCGGGCGGTCCGCAGCGCGCCCTCACCGAGGAGCGGTTCGGCAAGGGTGCGCACCTCGCGGTCGTCCGCGGTCCCCTCCACCGCCGCCTTCCAGGCCATCACGTCCGCGTGCGTGAACTGCCACACCTGCATGCCCTCGGCCCGCAGTGCCTCGCGCTTGGCGGCGTCGTCGGCGATCCGGTTGATGCCGGTGCTGGCGTGGAAGGCGTAGCCGTCGAGGAAGACCGCGATGCGCGTCGACGGCCCGTCGATCCGGGTCAGCAGATAGTCGGGTTCGCTGGGCGCGGACGTCAGCTGCCGCACATGGTCCTGGAAGAGCCAGCGGGTGCCGCTACCGTCCGGGCGGGTGAAGCGCAGCTCGTACTCCATGCCACGTTCCCCGGCGCGGGGCGTCACCGAGCCGGACTCCGGGCGGCGGCTGCCCCAGTCGACGAGGGTGCGGACGAACTGCTTCTCCAGTTCGCTCTCGGCGAGTTGGTCGATGCGCACCCCGGACAGGGTGTCGACCTGCTCCGTGTCCCAGCCCGTGAGGATCTCGTCCAGGAGCTCCCTGGCGACCCGCAGCGACGCGAAGGGGTGTTCGTTGCTGCTGACGTGCGGCAGCAGGCAGCGGTGGCAGGGGGTGCGCAGGTTCTCCTTGCCGCAGGGGCAGTCCCGCAGGGTGGTCTGGGCGAGGGTGAGCACCCGGTGCAGCACGGTCGCGTCGGCGAGGTGCTCCAGGTAGCCGGTGCCGCCCGGCATGGAGTCGTGCAGCACCAGGAAGCGGCGGCGCAGTTCCCGGGTGCCGCCCGGCATGGTCGCGGGTACGACGCGCAGGTGGTCGGGAGCGCCGCCAAAGTGCTTGGTGATGCCCAGCAGCAGCGCGGCCTTGAACGACACGAGCCGGGTCTGCAGTTCCATCGTGGAGACGGGCAGCAGGATCCGCAGTGCCTGCGTGGTCAGCTCGTGCGCGAGGACGAGTCGCTGCATCGACGCCGTCTCGGCGTCGATCCCGTCGTCCTTGTGGCCGCACCAGTACGCGTGCCGGGTACCGATCCGCTGGGCGGTCCGGTCCCATGCCTGGGGGTGCACGCCGCGTACGGCCCCGCACTCCAGGCACGTATCGAAGCCGGGCACCTGGACGTCGTCGCCGGCGATCTGATGCTCAGGGCCCGCGGCGGCGGCCGGGCCGAGGTTGAGGGTGCGGATGGTCGCCACGCGGGCGAACTCCACACCGAACGGCAGCTCCCCGACCCGCTTCCAGGCGCGCAGTCCCTGGGGCTGTTCCGGGTCGATGTCCACCAGCGTGATGTCGTTGAACCGGCGCCGCTCCCGCTCGTCGCGCTCGTCGGTGAGCCGTGCGTCCTCGCGCCGCTCGCGGGCGGTGACCCGTTCGGGCACGAGCACGGTGTGGAGCGCGCCGGGATCGGCGATCTGAGGCGTCAGGCAGCGCGGGCAGGCGGTCAGGTCCAGCCCGGACTCGGCGGTGGCGACGTAGCCGCACTCGGGGCACAGCCGCCACTTGGCGTAGGCGGTGTCGCCCTCACCGGCGCCCAGGTCCAAGCCGTTGACGATGTACTTGTAGCCGTCGGTGTGGAAGGTGTTGCCGGGCGCCAGTTCCAGCAGGCCCATGCGTGAGCCCCGCCCGTACTCGGTCAGCTGATCCTGGAACTCGCCGTCGGCGTCCTTCCACCACAGCGTCGCGTCGAGCAGCGTGGCGTCGTCGTGGAGGGTGTAGTTGGGCAGCAGGCCCAGACGGACCATGGCGTTGACCGAGTTCTCGCCGACCAGGGCGTCCCTGCGCCGGTTGACCGACCTGCGCTCGGCGTAGAGCTGGCGGCGCTGTTCGTCGCGTTCGCGGTCCCCGGAGGCGGTGGACAGGGCGTCGAAGGCCCGGCCGATCTGCCGGGACCGGGAGCGCAGTGCCTCCAGGCGCTTGCGCCATGCGGTGGCGGCCTGGCCGACGGTCTGCTCCAGCTCCAGCTGAGCGAACTGCCGCAGGCCCTGCTCGGCCTCGGGCGACATGCCGGGGAAGAGCTGGACGAAGGAGGACGCGAGTTCGGCGTGGCGGGCGTGGGCGACGTCCAGGAAGCGGCGGAACCAGCCGTCCTCGGCGAGCCCTCGGGTGAAGAGGACGCCGATGCGGTGCGGCATGGGCTCCTCAGGCATCATCGTCCCCTGCCACAGGCTGCGGTCGGCGGCCCGGTCCAGCAGGTACGCCAGGTACTGGCGGCGCAGGATCTCGGAGGCGTCGAGGTAGCAGTCCGGCGGGATGATCCGGCCCGCGAGCATCTGCTCGGGTGCGTGCAGGTAGTACTGGTTGCGGGCACCGCGCGGTACGAAGGTGACAGTGAGCGAGTTGCCGGTGCTGCGGCCGGCACGGCCGATGCGCTGCGCGTAGTTGGCGGGCGCGGGCGGTAGGGAGGCGAGCAGCACGGCGGACAGGTCGCCGATGTCGATGCCGAGTTCGAGGGTGGGCGTGCAGGTCAGCACGTTCGGGTCGAAGGGCGAGGGGCGGTTCTTGAAGGCCTGCTCGACCTCCTCACGGCGGGCACGGCTGAGCGCGCCCGTGTGCTCGGCGGTGAGGACGTCACCGGGCCGGTCGACCGTGTAGAGACGGCGGTAGTAGTCGTCGCTGTAGTCACGGTCATCGGTGGTGAACGTGCCGCCGCACTGGAAGCGCAGGCAGGGCGTGCCGAGCCAGTCCTCGCGCCGGCCGGGCGGGACGGTCTGCCGCCAGGTGCAGCTGTCGCAGCGGACGCCGTGGTCGTTGACGCCGGTTCCGTCGGCCCCTGCCCCATCCGCCCCGCTGCCGTCGTCGGGAGACGACGGGCCGGTGGCGAGGCTGTGCACCATGATGGTGCGCGGCCTGAGAGCGAAGACGGTCGAGCCGCCCTCGGCCGGGTAGGTCGCCAGTACCTCACGCTGCGCGAGCAGCTTCATGGCCTGTTCGGCGAGGGCACGGGCCTCGCGTCGCTCGCAGCCGAGGGTGCGGTGCCCCCAGTCGGCGAACCAGGTGTTGTCACGGGCCAGCGAGTCGAACTCGGACGTGCCGAGGCGCCCGAGGACCGGGAAGGTCGGTGCGGCCAGGCCGCGCGGGAAGGCGGGCATGCCCGTAGGCCGCCCGCCCCAGATCGGCCAGCGCCGGGCGCCGGCCTGGGCGATGTACTCCTTCAGCCAGGGGTGGAACAGCGCCCCACGCAGGCGCATGCGCTCCAGCAGGCCGCGCAGGTAGACGACGTAGTCGGCGTCGTCGGGGGGAAGGGTGATCTGCCCCGGGAGGCGCTGGTGGGCTTCCCGCAGCAGAGCCGCGACGGCGGCGGCGTCGGGGAGGTGCACCTCGGCGGCGGCGGTCCGGGTCAGTTCGAGGGTACGGCCCAGGCGTGAGCGCAGCCCGAACTCCAGCAGGGTCTGGAAGACCATGCGGTCCTGCAGCATGTACGCGCCCGCGTCGCTGAACCCGTCGCCGCTGAGGAGCGTCCGAATCTCCGGGTTGTCGCGCAGGTCGGGCGGCACGATCGAGGCGAGCTTGCTCATCTCGCCCTTCTCCGCCGCCGTCACCACGGCTTCGGCGGCATCTGTGGCCAGATCGTGCACGGCGACGGGGGCGCCCGGCTTGAGCTGCTCGGCGAGCAGTCCGCGGAAGGTGAAGCCGAAGCTGCGGTTGGCGATGAACGCGGCCCGGTGCGTGGCGTCCTGGACGGAGTCCGTGAAGACCAGCAGTTTGCGCTCGTTGTCGGTCAGGCCGCGGTCGGAGAACAGCTGGGTGGTGGTGACGGAGGCGAGGGTGGCGGTGCCCGCACCGAGGAAGCGCATACCGTCGGTCAGGTCGCAGGAAGGACACTTGTCGCCCGCGTTGGCGGGGAGGGGCCCGGCGACGGTGATGACGGGCACGGTGTCGTTGCTCGGCACCGTGCGCAGTTCGGCTTCCTCGGCGTGGAGGAAGACAGGGGTGTGCTCGCCGGTCCTGGCGCGGATCATCCAGCGGATGGCGCGGTTGCCCTGGGCGGAGGCCCGGTAGATCTCCAGCGGCTTGGTCTTGAGCTGTTGCCACTCCAGATCCGTGGAGAGCGCCGCCCAGCCGGAGCGTCCGCAGTGGCGGCAGTACACGGCGGGGAGGTGGGCGCGGTAGGCCGGGCCGACGGGGCGGACGAACGGGACGGGGCTGTCCGGGGTGAGGGCGGAGGCGCCGTCACCGGGGGCATACGGGTCCGTGTCGGCGTCGGCTGTGCTGTCCACCTCGGCGGAGGGGTAGACGGCGAGGTTGGCCGGGTTGGGCCGGGTGTCGCCGGTGGGGCCGTCGTCGTCGAACCAGCGGAAGTGGGGCGTCGGCGTCGCGGCGCGGATCACGCGGCGCACCTCACGGACCCAGAGCTGGGCCTCGACGCGGAGGAAGGGGATGATGCGGTCGGCGATCGGGTCGTAGGCGCGGGCGGTCGAGACCAGCGCGAGGAGCCGCGCGAGGCCGGTCGCGACCAGGTCGATGTCAGTCCGGGCCGCCTCGTCCCAGGCCGCGCCGCCGCCGCGCTTCGCGAACTCGCGGGCGATCTCGGGGACGGTGACGGGAGTGTCGCCCGCGACGTCGAGAAGGGCGCGGATGAGGTTGTGCTGGCGGAGCTTCTCGCCGAGTTGGATCGGATCCGCGAAGTCCCTGCCGACGACGAGTTCGGCGAGTCGGTGGAGGGCGGACGGTTCGTCGAGGGGGTCGGGGACGGCGGCGAGGGCGGCCGGGGAGGGCACCGGGAGGAGGAAGTCGGGCTCGGCGACGAAATCGCCCGGCGACTGGCGGTCCTCGCCGATGAGGGCGGCGTCCGGGAAGGGGGTGCCGAAGACTTTCTCGGCGAATTCGAGGAGGAGTTCGCGGTCGGATTTCTGGGGGCCGTCGGGGGTGGGGGCCGCTTCGGCGGAGGGGGCGCCGCTGGTGGCTGGGGTGCGGCCGACGGCGCCGGTTCCATTGGTTGCGCCCGCTCCGCCGGTTCCGCCGCCGAGGGTGGCGGAGGTGGCGACGGGGGTGATCGTGCCGAGGGGGCGGCCCGGCTCAGCCTTGCCGGTGGCCGCGCCCAGGCGGCGCAGCAGCATCGCCACATCGGTGCCCTGGGCGCCGTCGTAGGTGTGGAACTCGTCCAGGACGACGTACGTCAGCCCGCCGTCCTGCCAGAGCGGGACGTCCGGGATGCGCTGGAGGAGGAGGTCCAGCATCTTGTAGTTGGTGAGCAGCAGGTCCGGCGGGTTGGCGCGGATGGCCTCACGGTCGGTGATCAGGCGGCTGTCGGGGGACAGTTGGGCGGGGGTGATGGTGCTCGCGCCGGACTCGCGGGCGTAGGAGCCGGGGGCGTTCTCGTCCTCGTCGTCCGGGGGGCGGTTGCCGGATGCGCCGCCGATGTAGATGCCGGCGGTGACGGAGGAGAGGGCGGCGTTCTTGGCGAGAAAGTCGTCGATACGGCGAGCCTGGTCGTCGGCCAGCGCGTTCATCGGGTAGAGGAGCAGCGCCTTGACACCCTTCACCCCGGCGGCGCGGGCACGGGCGCAGTGGTCGAGGATCGGGACGAGGAACGACTCGGTCTTTCCGGAGCCGGTGCCGGTGGTGACGATCGTCGGCTCGGGGGCGTGGCCGGACTTGCTGGACAGCCGCTGCCAGGCGGTCGCCTGGTGGGTGTAGGGGCGGAGGCTGGGCGACCAGTCCAGGGCCTTCTCCCAGCCGGGGGGCGCGTACCGGAAGGGCGTCCGTACGCGGAGGTATGGGCCCCGGAAGAGCCGACTCTCCGGCCGCTCAAGGAAAGCCTCGAGCTCCTCGCGGACGTCATCATCGGCGAGCGCGAAGCTCGTCGTCAGGTACGCGGCGAGGGCACGGCGCAGATCCTCGGCGGCCAGGGAGGGAAGCATGGCTGGGTGCTACCTGCTTTCCGGGGCGGGGGTGGGCGTGGTGAGGGGGTGCTCGGCGAGGTAGGCGGCGTAGTCGCCGTATTCGCCGGCGTGGAGGCGGGCAGTGAAGTCGGCGTGGGCGCGAGTCATTTCGGCCTCGCGGTTCGGCTTGACCCAGCCCTCGGGGATGGTGGGGGTGGGGTCGCCTGCGCGGGCGGCTTTGGCCCAGGCCTTGACGAAGGCGGTCTCTTCGGGGGTCTGGCGGATGCCGACGTTGTGGGTCGCCGCGCCGATCTTGTGACCGTCGGGGGCGAAGAACATCTCCCACTCGTACTTGCGGAGTACGGCGAACTGGGAGCGGTACATGGCGCAGAGCTGCTCGGCGGTGAGGCCGAGCATGACGGCGACGAGGGCGTCGATCTCGACTAGGGCCATGCGGCGGTCGTACTCGGTACGGAGGGGGGTTGCCATGGACCAGGTGGGTTCGACAGCCTGGATCGGGGGGCGGGGGGTACTGGGGTCTGACCAGCGGTCGGTGAGCCAGGTTCGCTCGAAGAGCTCGTCCCAGAGGGGTCCGTAATCGCGAGTCAGACAGTTGAGGCGGAGAGCACGGAGGAGGAGCGGTGTAGTCAGGGGATGCATGAAAGGTGCCGGAAAATGCGCAGCGAGCTCCATGCTGACTTTTGAAGTCCCTGAAGCCTTGACGAGAAAATCGAGCGGAAGAGAAGACCAGAGACCAGCCGTAATTGCAGTTTTCCGCATCTCGGCGAAAGCGAGCGTATGAACAGCGTGTACATGCGTCGGGCCAGGCATGACAATGGCAGCGTGTAGACCTCGTACGTGTTCAGGCGAAGTCATATTTCGCCAAATAACTCGAAAATACCCCGTCGATCGCTTCTCGCCCCAGATGCGCTGCGCGGAAGAAAACTCTTCCAGTGGGCGAGACCGCGCATAATTGGTGCGAGGGATTACGGTCTCGTAGAGTTCCTCAAGAGAAAACGGCGAGTAGTCATTTCTTGACTTGCACCCCGGGTTTGGCTGCTTACTGAAGGGGGTAGCAATGCTGAAATGAGGCCCCTGGAGTACTACATTGCTTAGTGATGATGGAATCTCAGTTCGCCATGTAATGTAACCGTCCTTCTTGGCCTTCTTTTCGTCGAACGCAAGCGTCATCCAGTGCTTACTTCCATCGAGTCGTTCGGGGTTGCGAGCCAAAACGCGCAAGGCGTCGCTGTCAACACTGGTTAGGGGTCGCGCCATCCTGGCCTCCGTGACCGGAGTTCCCTCTTCATCAAGCAGGGATGCCCATTCGGATAGCGTTTCTCTATTTACCATAACGACTCGACTCAAGTGAGGGCGGGTGTCCCAGCCGCCACTTTCGTGTTGAAGCCCTGGAATTTCCCCATTGCCATCGTGGTGCAGCGACTTTTCAACGGTCTCCGGGATAAACATTCCACTAATATTGACGAAATTCGGATCTTGTGGAGATCCGTAAATGTGAATCCCGTATTCGAACGCATGATGAACTTCGTCAAACAGTCGGGCTTCATTCCGAAATTGAAAATGCTTGCGCAGTCTTCGATATGTTGCGGCACGAAATGGGCCGCCCTTGGGGTCGGTGAAGTGCCCCTCTGGGTGCAGCAGGCCGATGGCTCCCGTGGGCCCCAGGTTCCTCCACGTCTGCTCCATGAAGTTCAAGTACAAGTTGTTCTTCATTCCGGCAGTAGCTGGATGAAGCATAGACGCCCCAAGGTGGCCATTGATTCCAGCCCATGAGTTCAGATCGGAAAGATAGTGTAGCGTTGCCGATTCTGCGCTGAGAACTGAATTGCGCCGATTCGAACGAATTTGTTCAGGGGCTTCCTTGATTAGACCGAACCACGGATCATATTCAGCAAGAGCCAACTCGTCATCCCACGCGGGCTTATGCCATGGCGGGTTTCCTACTTGCAGGTCAAATCCCCCCTTCTCGAAGATGTGCGCGAACTCCAGCTCCCAGTGGAAGAACCCCTCTCGTCGTGAGATCGCATCCGCCTCGCCCAACCACGGGAACCGCACCGTCACGGACGGCAGGTCAACGCATTGGCTCATCACCCGGTCGAACTCGTCGTCCATCGCAAGCTTCTCGAACTCGGCGGTGTCGGCGAACAGCCCGAACTCGTCATCCAGCCCCGCCCCGCCGCCACCGACACGGCTGGACTGCCTCGCCTTCGCCTTGGCCGTCGGAACTCCCAGCACTGCCTCGCAGAACGACAGCCACTCCTCCATGCTGGGCGGCGCAGGTGTCTCAGGCTGCCCCACGGGCCAGAACCACAGAGCGCACCAGGCATCCATCACCAGCTTCATCCGGCCGCGTGGCGAGCCCGGCTCGTTCAGTGCGCTCTCGATCTGCTCGCGGGTTAGGTCTCCGGACGCCTTCTCCAGCGGCCGCTCGGGGTCGACTTCCCACACGTCGATCTGGCGTCGGACCTCCCGCTCGCTCACGATCAGGCGGCGCCGGGTCAGCTCCCACAGGCGCTCGACTCGCGTTGCCAGTGCCAGCAGCCGCTTACCTTGCGCCACCGACGGCGTCGCCGTGACAGCGGTTCGCCACTTCGCCAGCGCGTCGCGTTCCTCCTTCGCCAGTTCCTTGGCCTGCTTGGCATCCGCGACAGCGCCCCAGCCCTTTGCCGGGAGCAGGAAGTGGTGGATCTCCTCGCCAGCCTGGAACTGGCCTTCCTCGGCTCCCGCCCGCAGTGTCCGGTCCGTCGGTACCGTCGTCAGCCATGCCTTTCGCTTCAGCGCCTCCGCCGCGTACACAGCCCGCCGCGCCCCGATCAACGAGTTGCCGCGACGTAGGTGCAGTCCGAACCAGGGGGCTTTCAGGCCCTCATGCATCGAGTTGAGCCACAGCGAGACCTCGGCCAGCTCAACAGCGGTCTGGTTGAGGTCGACGCCGTAGCAGTTGTGCAGGGCCAGGTACGCCTTGACCTTCTGAAGCTCCGCCTCGTACCGGTCCGGAGGCAGTTGTTCACCACCCAGCTCCGCCATCCTGCGCTTCAGGTACTCCGCAGCCAGCTGATTGATGGCCTCATTGAGGAACGCGCCCGAGCCCAGGGCGGGCTCACACACCGTCAGGTTCAGGATCGCCCGCGCAGGCGTTGTCTCACCGTCCTGGTCCAGCAGCTCGGCCAGCGCGTGCTTGACCGTGCTCCGGGTCAACACTTCCGGCGTGTAGTACGAGGCCGACCGCTGCCGTTCCCGCCCTGACAGGCGGTAGACGAAGCTGCCCTTCTTGTGCAGGACACGCTTCTTTACGCCTGTCAGCTCGTCCGTCCGCTTGACGAAGACGTCCTCGTCGTAGTTGTCGGCGTCCTTCAAGGACACGACCCAGGTGCCGCTCAGCCCGTCCGAATCCGGCTTGGCAACCTCGTATAGGTCATCCCAAGCGAAGAAACCGGTGTAGGACATCAGGCCCTCGTACACCGCACCGAGCTGGTTGATGCCCAGCTGCGCGTACGAGATGAAGCCCTTGCCGGTGCCGCCGCCGGCCTTGCCGCGCCCGCTACGGCGCCCCTGCGTGAGCATCAGCAGGTTGAGCACCCGCCAGAGCACCTTGTTGCGCAGACGCGTGTCGATCCGCTCGCCCTCGACCGACACCGAGCCGATCAGCGGGGTCGCATCGGCCTTGAACAGGTCGCTGCGCAGGGCCTCGAAGCGCAGGCCGTCCGCGTCGAGGACGGTCACGCCGCCCTCGGTCGGCGCCGCGTCCGTGCCCAGGGGGCGGTGTCCCTGGTCGACCAGCCGGAAGAGCAGATTCAGCGAATCGGCGAAGTGCGTGCCGTCCTGGGCCTCCTCCGGGAGGTCGTAGGAGACCAGTTCGCCGAGCCGTGCCAGGCCATAGCCGTCCTGGTAGGCGTCATCCTTGCTGGGCAGGATGCCGAGTTCGGGCCGGGCCTCCGCGTAGAGCAGGAACAGGATCCGGTACAGATACCGCAGTGACTCCCGAGTGAGCCGGCTCGCCAGGTCTGCCGGGTCCCCCAGCTCCGCCGGATCGGCACCCCCGTCCTTCAGCCGGTCCAGGATCTCCTGGGCGATGAGCTCCACGGACTGCCGAAGCCCTTCCCGCAGCTCCTTCGACACACCCACCGCGTGCTTGCGGCCCTTGTCGACCAGACCGTCCAGGTACCCGGCGACGCCGCCCTCCGTCAGCAGCGACTCCGCGCCGAACAGCGCGGCCACCGCCTCCAGTTCCTCGCCGTCCGCGCTGAGGTTGCGGTCCAGGGCCTCGTCCACGCTCACCGCGAGGAACCGGCCCTCGTGCCAGGCCGTGCGGTCGGCGAGCAGTACCGCGCCGCCCGCGAGGAGCAGGACGTAGCGCGGGGCGTAGCCGTCCTCGCAGCCGAAGAGGAAGGTGACGGCGTCGGCCGCACTGGTAATGAGCTGCTTGCCGTCGAGCTGGATCGGGTCGAGGAGTTGTGCGCCGCCGTCCTCGACGTCCGCGACGACGAGTTCGCCGTCGACCTCCCAGGTGACGTCCAGGGCCACGAGTTCCAGGCCGCCAGGGCCCGTGACGGCGAGCGCCACCGGCACCGATCGTTCCTTGTCGCTCTGCATCACGCCGAAGTCGCCCCGGCGCAGTCGGGTGTGGGTGGAACCCGCGGGCTCCGGAGCGGCGGCCTCCGCGTCCTTGCCCTCGCCCTCGGGCTCGACATACGCCAGCGCCGCCAACAGGCGGTCGTTGAGCTCCCGTACCTCGGGACCGTCGAAGGCCTTGTTCTCGGTGATGCGGACCTTGGCCTTGAAGTACTCGCGACGCAGGCCCTTCACACCCGACCGGGACGACGGAGCGCCCGCCCGGTCGGCGGAGGTCCAGCGCTTGCGCAGCTCGGTGAGGTCCTTGGCGAACAGCTCGGCGAGGTAGTGGGCGGAGATGTACTCACCGCGGTTGGTGATCGCTTCGAATGCCACGGTGTCACGCGCCCCTCTGCTGCTGAATCACGTTGCCGCCGGCGGCCGCGGGTGGCGCCAGGACTCCGATCACACGAACCATCGCCTCGCCCTGTGTGGCCAACTGCTCGATGAGCTGCTCGACCTCCACCGCGGTCTTGTGCACGCGCGTCTCCTCGTGCTTCCGCCGCATGCCGCTGAAGCTCAGTTGCTCGAACGTCGACAGGCTGGCCTTCCGCCATGTCTCCAACCGCTGTTCGTACTCGACGAGTTGTTCCACCAGCGGAGTTTCCTGCTCGTTGCGCAGCACGCCGATGTGGTCGCGGCTCGCCTGTACCGCCGCCGGGACCAGTGCCTGGAGGGCAGTCCTGTCGCCCGTGAAGGGCCGGTTGAGCATTCCCGGCTTGACCCCGGCCCGTTCGAGTACGCCCACCAGGTCGTCGTCGAAGGTGGGTGTGCCGCTCGCCAAACCCGTCACGCATGTCCAGGCCAGGACGGTCGGGTGGCCCTTGGCGTTGGAGTACATGCCCTGGGTGAGGAACACCGGTTCGCCGACGTCCGCCGTGATGATCGGGGCGGTGTTGCGAGTGAGTCTGACGAGGACCTTGTCAGTGAGCCACTCCACCACCGGGTGCTGGTCCGTGAGGTAGCTGACGTCGGGCCAGCCGGAGGTCTCGGTGCGCTCCTGCTTGGTGATCGCGCCCTTGGCGCGGTTGCCGCTGCGCTCACGGGCTCGGTCCAGCCGGTCCTGGCCGAACTGCTTGTCGAAGGTGACCCGGAGCTGGTCCAGGACCTGCCGTTCGTCCAGGTACGACTTGGGGAGGACCAGCAGGCGGCGCTGGAGTTCCCGGTCCGGGGTGAAGACCATCATCTTGGGGTGGTCGTCGTCCCAGTGCTTGCCGATGCGCTGCTCCGGGTTGCCATAGACCTCCTCCAGGGCCTCTTCGACGAACGCGCGCGTGGAGGCGAACAGTTGCGGCACCCGGTAGCCCGGCGAGTCGCCGTCGGGGGTGTGGTCGGCGAGGAACGCCTCGAAGGGATCCAGCGGGACCGACGGAACGGCGGCGTCGAACGGTTCTTCGTTCGCCAGGAGCCGTTCCATGATGGCGTTCGTCTCGGCGTCCTCGTCGCGCAGACCGAGGATGGAGGCGGCCTCGCCGAGGGTGCGGTGGACCTCGTCCTCACGCTTGAGCAGGCGCTCGGACACCGCTCGGTCGGCCGAGGGGCGGTCGGGGTCCTCGTCGGCGGTGAGCAGCAACAGCGCGCGGATCTCCGGGGAGTGCTGCTGGCCGTAGCGGTCAATGCGGCCGTTGCGCTGCTCGATGGTGATCAGCGACCAGGGCAGGTCGTAGTGGATCATCTGGTGGCACTGGCGGTGCAGGTTGACGCCCTCGGCGGCGATGTCGCCGGTGAGCAGGACCCGCAGTTCGCTGCTCGCCAGGCCGAAGTCCTTGACGGTGCGCTGCTGCTCGTCGTCGGAGAGGCCGCCGTGGAGCTGGCGGACGGCGCCGCTGGTCTTTCCCCGGCTGGGGGCGAAGCCGAGGGCCGACGGCAGGGTGTCCTGCAGTATCTGCAGGGTGGCGCGGCGTTCGGAGAAGATCACGACGCGGGTGTCGGACCCGGGGCCGACCTTGATCTCCTCCTTGAGGACCTTCACCAGCTGCCGGAACTTGGCGGCGTCCTCGATGTCTATGGCCTCGGCGATGGTGCCGAGGTTGACCAGTGCGTCGCGTTCGGTCTGGCGTTCTTGTGGGTTGGTGCTCCGGTCGATGCTGTCGATCCGGTTGTCGACCGTTTCGACGAGCGCGGAGTGGGAGGAGAGGAAGGACTTCAGCAGGGTGTAGGGGAAGAGCCGGGCGCCCTTGCCGGAGACAGGGGACCTGCGGCCGTCCTTCGGGTTGATCCAGACGTCGTAAAGCTCGTCGAACACCCGCTGCTCGGCCGGGGTCGCCGTGCAGTCGATGGCGACGGGCGGTTTGCGGGTGGCCCACATGTGGCCGATCTCGGCCGAGACGTCGGGGGACATCTTGTGGCGCCGGATGTAGAGGTGCTGGAGCTGCGTCTCGTCGTAGTCGCTGGTGTTGGGGATGGCCGTCGGGTCGAGCAGGCTCAGCAGCTCGCCGAAGGACTCCCGCTGGCCGTTGTGTGGTGTGGCGCTGGCAAGGATCAGGGCGTCAGTCTTCGGCGCGAGAAGCTGCGCGAGGCGGTTGTTCTTCGTCCCGGTGTTGATGAGCTTGTGCGACTCGTCGATGACGACGGCGTCCCAGGTGACCTGCATGAGATGGCTGCGCCAGCGGTCGGAGCGCAGGGTGTCGATGGAGATGATCGCGCGCTTGTAGTAGGAGAAGGGGTTGCGGCCGGCGGGGATGTCGTTCTTGATCCGCTCGATGCCGGCCGAGTCCAGCCGCACCACCGGGATCGCGAAGCGCGTCCACAGCTCGTGCTGGAACTGTTCCAGGATGTGCTTCGGCGTCACCACCAGGATGCGCTCACCACGTCCGCGCCTGATCAGTTCGGACAGCAGCAGCCCGACTTCAAGCGTCTTGCCGAGGCCGACCGCGTCCGCGATCAGCAGTCGGGGACGTAGGGCGCGCAGGGCGGCCTTGGCGGGTTCGCGCTGGTAGGCGAGGCCGTCGACAAGGTGGGTGCCCACGGTGGCGAGGCGCTGCTCGGAGAGGGGCAGCGGGGTCTTGCGGATCAACGCGTCGATGAACAGACGCGAACGGCGGCACTCGGGGGAGTCGTCGGGGACAAGCTCAGTGTCCTCGGGACGCAGCGGGGTCACCTGGTCGAGGCTTTCGTGCGCGAAGAAGACCGCCCGCTGGTCGCGGACCAGGGGCGAGATGCCCCGTACGTCCAGGCGGGTCCCGTCCTTGGCGGTCTCGGCGGCCTCCACGACCAGCCAGTCCTCGTCGCGGGCGCGGACCTGCATCCCGGCGGCGAACCGGACGCCACCGGACGCATCGCCCGGGACGTTGCCTGACGCACTGTCGGCGACGGTGGTCATCGGCGGGTCTCCTTCGATTGCTGCTCTGCCGCTGTGCTGTTCAAGCACTGGGCGTTTGTGGTTTGTGCACGGGTTTGACAGGGTCAGCCGCCGTAGTCGCCGCGGCGGTCCTCGATACGACTGCGCCATCGTGCGGCCCAGCGGTCCGGCATGGCGTCCGGCTGGGGCCCGGGATCGAGCGGCTCCGCGGGCCTGGGGAACGGCGCGGCCCCGGGCACCGGCTCGGGGGCGATGTCCGGAACGCCGCCCGGCTCGGCGTCCACCGCGGCATTGGGATCCGGTACGGCATCCGGTGCCTCGACCGGTGTGGCCTGCCGCTCCAGCACCGCCGCGAGGAACGCCTCCGGCAGCGGCGGGTACGCCTGCGCCTCCGTCGGCACGCCGAAGTCGAGCAGGCGTCCCATCGCCTCCTCCAGCACGTTCTGTGCCGTCGGCCGGTCCTCGGCGTCGAAGGCCAGCGTGTGGGTGACTAGGTCGAGCAGCGCGGGCGGGAGGCCGGTCAGGTCGGGCTGGATGTCCAGCGTCCGCTGTGCCGGCATCTGTGCGTAGAAGGGGACGTGGCCGGTCGCCGCGTGCGCCAGCGTCGCGCCGAGGCTGTAGACGTCCGACGCCTCGCCGGCCCTACGGGAGTCCGCCGCCTGTTCCGGTGCCATGTAGGAGAGGGTGCCGAGGGCCGCGCTCGCCGTGGTCAGGCCGGTGCCGCCGCTGACGTGGGAGATTCCGAAATCTATGACCCGGACGCCGTCCGTAGCGACCAGGACGTTGCCGGGCTTGAGGTCGCGGTGCAGTAAACGCACCGAGTGGATGTGCATCAGGGCGTCCGCGAGACCCGCTGCCAGCCACCACGCACCCAGCTCGCTGACCGGGCCGTGCTGCTCCACCAGCTCCAGCAGCGAGGGCGCGTTGATGTACTGGGTCGCGATCCAAGGCGTCGCCGCTTGCGGGTCGGCGTCCACCAGAGCGGCGGTGTGGAAGCCGCCGACGCGGCGGATCGCCTCCAGTTCCAGTGCGAAGCGCTTGCGGAAGTATTCGTCCTCCGCGAGCTGCGGTCTGACGACCTTCACCGCGACCGGGCGGGTCGAACGGTAACCCAGGTACACGACACCCATCGCGCCCTGCCCCAGCCGGCCGACCAGTCGGAAGTTCCCGACCGTCGTCGGGTCGCCCGCTCTGAGCGGCTGCAGCACCTTTGCCCCCGTACTGTCCTGACCTGGCTGGACGAGAGCGAGGTTATCAGCGGGTCGGTTCACTGATCCTGCGCCTCCTGGGACTCGCTCTCCCCCGAAGAGGCACTGGTGGCGGCCGACGGCGGCAGCAGGGCACCCTTGGTCAGCCCGTCGTACGCGAGCGCGCCGACCCGGTCGCCGATGGCGGCGGCCTCGCGCAGCAGTTCCTCGAAGGCGGCCAGACGCCGGAAGGCCTCGCCGTACTCACGCTGGCGCCCGATGTCCATCTGCGGAAGCTGCGCACCCGATGCGTTCAGGCGGAGGGTGCCACTGGCGGTGGTGCTGCGGCGGGCGTTGGCGGCGCTGCGCAGGAAACCGCGCAGGTAGTCGGTGTCGAGCTGGTCGGTCCGGGACGTCGGCTCGGTGCCGTCCAGGTCGACCAGACCGCCCCGGACGAGGTCGCCGAGTCCCATCGGCGCGGCCTCGATGTGGCCGGGGCCGGCCGGGAGCTCGGGGAGCAGGTCGAGCAGGTCCCGGGCGATGCTCTGGACGCGGTCGCGCAGGACGGCGTACTCGACGGGGTAGTCGCCGTGATGGGGGGTGACGTAACGGCCGGGGCTCAGGTCGACGTCGTCGTCCAGGATGTCGACGGGCGGAACGTCCGCGATCTGCTCCGGCGTCGGTGCGCAGTCCTTCATGCCGATGCCGATGCCGATGCCGATGCCGTCCGGGTCGGCGGTGCTGAGGTCGATCATGCGGATGTGTGTCGGGGCGGGATCGCCCTGGGCAGGTCGCCGCAGGATCCACAGGTGCACGGGCTGCGAGTGGCTGGACATCAGACCGGGCGGCAGTGCCACCACGGAGGCCAGCAGTCCTCGGCGCACCAGTTCGGCCCGGATCCGGCGACCGGCCTTGCGGTAGGCGACGGACGAGGGCAGCACCAGCAGCGCCCGGCCGCCGGGGGCGGTGTGGGCGTAGCAGTGCTGGACCCACGCGAGTTCGCTCTCCGAGCGCGGGGGTACGCCCAGCTCCCAGCGGGGATCGAGCAGCAGGTCGTCCCGCCCCCAGTCGGCCACGCCCACCGGGGGATCGCAGAGGACCAGATCGGCGCGGAGGTCGGGAAAGGCGTCCTTGCGCAGCGAGTCTCCACAGGCCAGCGTGGCGGTCCTGCCGTCGAGCCGGGCACGGAACTCGGCGATGGCGGCCGTCGCCGGATTGAGTTCCTGGCCGTACCGGTGGGCACCCGGGACGGCGGTGAGCAGCAGTGTCCCGATGCCGCACGCCGGGTCGTAGACGGTGCGGACTGTGCGCTCCGATGCTTCGGCTGCTTCGCCAGCCGGCCCGGTGAACGCCGCGACGATCCGCTCCAGGGCGAGAGTGGTCATCGGCTCACCGCCGCTGCGGGTGGTGGAAGCGATACAGCGCTCGATGAGGTCGGCGTAGAGGGCGTGTGCGTCACGCTCCGCGGACAAGGCGGTGAGGGCAGCCGCGGCGGGCTCGGCCAGCGGCTGCTCGACGGCGGTTCCGACCAACCGCGCGCCGACCGCGCCGAGTGCGGTGAGCAGGTCGTCGCCGTACTGGGCCCGCAGCTCGTGCCACAGGTCCACCTCGCCGGAGGTCTCGCGGACCTTGCCCTGCCGGTCCAGCCACTGCTGGACCTCCGCGAGCGCGAAGAGGGGGCTGGTCGCCGTGCCAGCGGCGGGGCGCGGGAAGTCGGGGTGGCGCCGACGCCAGTTCGAGACGGCAGCGCGGGTTACCCCGGCGAGACGGGCGATCTCGGCAGCCGTGACGACCGCCGCGGGGGCGGATTCGTCGGCGGCCATGGCGAGACCGTACACACCCTGGAGGAGATGGACAAGGTGTCCGCGTTAACAGCGCTAACAGCGCTGTATCATTTCCGCCCATACCGGAATTCAGGCAGCGAGGAATCGCATTTCGACGGAACAAATGGTGCAGATCTGTGCCGCGTCAGGCGGAAAAGCCACAGCCCTTGCCGCCCCGGTATGCGGCGAAGCCGATGAAGGCCGCCCACGTGGAGGGTACGGGTACGACTCCGCCGTCAACTCCTGACACTGATCGCGGCCGAACTCGCCGCTAACGCCGTGCGGCATGGCCGCGTAACCGGGCCGGGACTTCCGCCTCCAGCTGAGGGCAACCCCCGACACGGTCCGCGCGGAGGTGACGGACACCCGCGCCGAGCGGGTGCTGCCCCGGTCCGTCCATGATTGCCCGGCGACGCGGAGTCCGGCCGCGGGCTGCTGCTCGTGGCCCGGCCGGCGACCCGCTGGGGCACCGACCCGCGCCCGACAGACCGTGTGGGTGGAGCTCACTCCGCCATGCGGCACAGCGACGCTGGCCTGACCGGACTCGAACGGCGACGCATTGCAGACCGCGCCGACGCGGCCCATGCTGTGCGCAGTGGAATGCGCCTCGGCCGGCTCGGAGGCTGAGGCAAGAGGGGGAGCCATGACCCGTTTCTGGATGCGGCTCGGGCAGACACCGTCGCCCGGCCGTCAGAGCTTCGGAACTCCGGGCCACCACTCATGACGTCCGTCCCGCTGGATCACCGACGCGTCCAGACGGCGGTGATCGGAGACAAGTACTCCGGCGATCCTGTGATCCTGCCGATGGACCATCACGAGCTGGACCACTGGCGAAAGCTGCACCCCAATTACACCTACTGGTGCGGGATCCAGCTAGGCGGCTGCGGCGGTGAGCTGAGCGACCGGCGCTACACCGACAAGGTGTGCCACTTCGCCCACCATCCCAACGCCGTGTGCCGCCGCACCGCCAACGGCGAATCCAGCGCGGACCATCTCTTCATCAAGCGCGGCATGGAGCGGCTCCTCGCACGGCAGGGCCTACGAGGCAAGGTCAGCACTCGCGATCTCGGCACCGGTCCCGGCGACGCCGTGGACGTGTTCGTTCCAGGTACACGACGACGCGTGCGGTTCCAACTCGCCGCCATCGACCACCTCGCCTGGCGCCAGGCCGCTGAGAGGTTCGCCCACGACGCCGATGGCGCGGACTGGGTCTTCGCGCAGGACGGACCGCTGACACACGAACTGCACTACCGTCAGGGATACTCGCTGCGGGTCCGTCTCAGCACTCATGGTGGCGAGCGTCGCGTGCACATCGGAGTGTCAGCGCAAGGACATCCGCTCCAATGGACGCCCTTGGAGGAGTGCACTCTCACGCCGACGGGTCTGCTCACTCCACCTCTGGAGACCATTCGGCTGTCCCAGGCCTGCCACAGGACCGCGAGTTTCCCGGTACAGGGCGGTCTGGTCTTCGCCCCCGTACCTGGAAGCAGGGTGCCGGAACGGACACCTTTCGACGTCGGAGACCGGCACCTGATCGCCGCCTGCGTGTTGCCCGTCGACAGTCCCGTCGTGCACGCTCTCGTCTCCCTTCCCGCTGACACTGACCCCCCAGACGCAGGGCACGTCTACCGAGTGTCTGACGGAGCGCGCGTTGTCGTGGCGGACGGCGGCACTGGCTGGGTCGTGACAGCTGAGCGCTACATCCGGCTGAACGCCAACGAAGCCCAACGCACCGGGCTCTGGTCTCCCTCTTCGGCCTCCACCGCCGAATGCGGGCGGACTTCCATCCGCCCGACAGGCCTTGTCGACGTGACGACCGGAGCGAGCGCTGTCAGCTCGCCGGGTTCGACGGCGGAGGCCGGTACCGCGGCCGACTCGGAAGAGCAGACGGGCGCAGCGGAGCGTCAACCCGAGAACAAGGAACGCCGACATCGGGCCAGGGACCTGATCAGTCAGCTCCGCCCCCTTGAGGGAGCATTGGGAGAGCCGGTTCGCAAGCAGGTCACACGGGCCATCAACGGCGCCGAGTTGTGGCTGGCCGCCGTGACGACCCCCCGGGGTGATGCGTCGAACGAGGGCGGTAGGCATGTCCGGCAGCTGGAACTCGCGCTGCGGGCTGCAAGGCGTAACCTCAAGCTGGACGAGCCCGACACCTACTCCGCTACGTCAGCTCAGGCCGCGGAGCGGAACGGGTGAGCCAGGCCAGCAGGGTCGAGTCGCTACGGTCGTCGATATAAGCGCAGTTCGTGACGCATGTCGGTGGCGCCGGTTAACCTGCCTGTGTGTTTGACATGACCGACCCGGTAGCGGCCCGAAAAGCTGCCATCGCGGCTGAAAAGCGTCGTCTGGCCGAGCAGCGGCAGCGACGTGAGGCCGCGCCCTCGCTCCGCACGAGCGGGTTCCTCCTGCGCAAGTGGCGGTGGCTCGGGGTGAACGGCGAGGAGGCCGTGCACGCTGTGCTGGAAATCCTGGAGGAACTGCGGGACGCGAGCTCCGGTCCGGGCGGCGACGGCGGCCATCACGAAGAGCAACTGCGTAAGGCCATCGCGGGTTCCCCCGAGGCCGACTCACTGCTGCCCGCAGTCGGAACACTGCTGAAGCGGGTCGCCCCCACCGACGTCTTGAGGCACCTCAGGACACTGCACGCCGCGGGAGTGGAGTGGCTGACGCCGGAGGGTACGGGACGTCAGGCAGTCATCTGTTCAACTGCCCCTAGTCTGCTGCTGGCACGGTCGTCACGGAGCCTGACCGGAGGACCGGCGTACTCGCTGTTCACCTCGGTCGCCATGGGCGGAGCCGTGCCCGTGCCCAGGAAGATGCTCCCCGAGGTGCTCCGCTGGGCTCCGCTGCCGGTCGTCGACGACCTCATCGAGCACGGCGGGATCCTGCCGGAGGACAGTCCATGGGCGTATCGGGCCGACAGTGAGGCGGTCTACCTGCGTGCTCGGCTTGTCCCGGGCAAGGTGACGCGGGACGAGGCCCGCGCCCTGGAGTGGACCTCGTTCCTGCGCCGCGCGGATTTCATGTCCGGCCAGGACCTGGACGCCGATGGATCTGATGCCGATGGTCGGCCGGACGTCTACGAGTTGCTGGTCGAAGCGTCGGTGGGTGACGCTACCCGCCTTCAGGAGCTGGACGCCGCCCTTCCCGAGGAACAGCGCATTCAGCTGCGCAACCTGAAGGCCGGTTCCTACGAGGGGAACTGGCCGAGAGACTTTCTCGTCGACCGCGGCCTGTGGGCACTCATGTCCACGCTGTGGGACCCCGATTCCACCGTCGATCCGCGGCTCAGCGACTTCCATGCGTGGACAGCCATTCGCAGGGCCTACGACCTAGTGATCGAAGGCCGGGTGGAGGAGGCGGGGCAGCAGGCTGCCGCCTTCGACCGCCTGGCGAAACCCGGGAAGAGACTTCCGCTGAGCATGCCGAACATGCTGCCCGAAGCCCTCAACATCGCCGCTTACGCAGCCCTCGCCGCCGAAGATCTACAAGGCGCTGAAAGGCTGATGGAGCGCGCGGCGGCGCTTACGGACGAGGCGTCGGACAATCTCGCCCTCATACGAGTGTGGCGTGCGACGCCTAAGAACACCCGTGATCCTCTCACCAATCCGTACTTGGACCTCGGCCTGCCGCACAGCTCCGCCGACTGGGAGACGCGGTACCGCGAGCTCGTCCGCGAGTCCCGCTTCGACACGGTGAAGTACGCACGGCTCAACATGATCCGCAGTCGACTCGACGAGGCGCGCCGACACGAAGCCGGAGACGGGGTCTTCTTCCGGTTGCCTCTGAACCACACGGTCTACGAAGCGCCCGACGCCGTACCGCGGTCCCTTGTCCCGCCGCTGGAGCCGTTGCCGCGGCGAACCCCCGCCACCAGCGGGGCGGAGATGGAGGCGGTGCGCGCGCGTGCCGCTGTCGAGATTCTCCAGGACTTCCGTACCGCGCCCCCGCGCCTTGACCGTCACCGCTCCACGTAGTACTCGCACACAGTCCGAGACATCCCCTTCAACAGGAAAAGCCAGGCCACTCAGTCATGCCGAACACGCCCCGCCGTATCGCGATCAAGAAGCGTGCCACCAAGCCCGAGAAGCGTTTCAGGTCGCACAAGGTGTGTCCGCACTGTGGGCAGGTTCGTCCCGCGGCGACACAGAAACGCCCAAAACCCACCGCCACGGCGATACGGCGCGCGAAGGCGACGGAGCAGCAGCCCCGGACGGCGTGGGCCACCTGCGAACCCCTCGACGCCGCACAAGTGATCAAAGGCATCGTGGCAGCCGTACCCGCCGCACTCGCGGAACTCAGCGAGGAGCAGCGCGCCGCCGAGACGAGCAGAGCGTTGCCCCAAGCGGTCCGCACCGCAGTCATCGCGGAGTTCCGCACCCGCGCCCAGTTCGTCGGCAGGCTGTGTGAGATCGACGCGCTCCTCCATGCGCAGGGTGTCTCCCAGGCCGTGCTGGACGCCATGACCGAGCACCTCGGCCATCTTCAGCTCCGCAGGGTCACGGACCCCGGCTCGCAGGAGCTTTTCGTGGTGACCGAGGGGCAGGGCGAGGCCTTCGAAGTTCTGCGGCCGGCCTATGTGGACGAAGCCACGGGCAAGCTCGCCCTCGCCGGTCAATTGCGTCGCGTGGGAGCTGCGAGCAGCGAGGCGTACGTCGCGGAGGGAGGCCAGTGACTGCGACGGGCATCGATTTCGGAACGACCAATTCCGTAGCCGCTCAGTGGAACGGCGAATACGTGGAAGTGCTTGAGCTCGGCGGCTACGGACTCGACGCGGACTGGCGACGTCCTGGCTTCGAGTGTCTCTTCCCCTCCGTGGTGGGCACCAGTTCCCTGCGCGCCGGCACGCTGTTCGGCTGGGAGGCCAAGCTCCGTTCGGAGAGCGCTGTGGAAGCCTGCAAGCGCATGCTCCGTGACGAGCAGCTGGTCACGATCGGGAACCGGCGCTTCGCGGCAACGACGGCTGCCGCCGGAGTGTTCCGCACCATGGCCAGGGTGGCGGAGGAGGAAGCGGCCACCGACATCGCCAACGCTGTGGTCACTGTGCCGGCCAACGCGACGGGCGCGGCGCGCTACCGGACCCGCGAGGCGGCCAAAGTCGCGGGCATCAGCGTGCAGGCCCTGCTCAACGAGCCGACGGCAGCAGCAATCGCGTACGCCCACGCCCTGGAGGAGACCGGGGAGTTCCTAGTCTTCGACTGGGGTGGTGGGACCATGGACTCCACCATCCTGCTCCACGACGACGGCTTCTTCGACGAGAAGGCATCCCGGGGAGTGAACCGCCTCGGCGGACTCGAGATCGACGAGCGTCTGAAGCGCCTCGTCCTGGAAAGAGCACCACAGCGCCGTCAGTGGACGCCTTCCGAGCAGCGACAGTTCGGGCTCGACATCGAACGCTCGAAGATCCTCCTGTCACAGCAGAGCAGCGTCCCTGTCATCACGCCGGATGGCCTCCGCGTGGAAATCACCCAGGAAGAGTTTTCCGAGGAGATCCAGGATCTCATCTCCCGCGCCCTGGACCCCGTCGAGGCCTGTCTGGAAGACCTCCGCATGGATCCGAGCGAACTGACCGCTGTGCTGATGATCGGTGGCAGCAGCCAGATTCCAGCGGTACGCGCGGCGGTCTCCGAAGCCCTGGGATGCGTGCCGGTCGGAGCCGACCTGTGCAATCCTATGACGGCCGTGGCGGAGGGCGCCGCAATCGCCGCCGCTTCTCTTAACGGCGAGCTCGACAGCATCATTCAGGTGGTCAACTCCCATGCACTGGGGACAGTGACGACCCACCCCGGTGGCAGGCGCAGTTTCAGCATGATCATCCCGCGGAATCAGCCGTTGCCGCAGATCCGCAAGAAGTCCTACACACCGACCAAGGACAACTTGGCCTCTCTCCAGGTGGAGGTATGGGAAGGCGACCCGGATAAGCCGGTCGACCACCCGGACAACGTTCGGCTCACCGTCCTTACGCTCGAGTACAAAAGGCGTTGTTCGGCGCAGGACGGAACCTTCGAGCTCGACTACACCTACACGAAGGAAGGACTGCTCGAAGTGAAGGCGACGCTCGTCAAGACCGGCGAGATCGTCCTCAACGAACCGGTGTCGACCTTCGGCACTACGGGGGCGTCGCCGGAGGTCGAGAAGGAGCTGACCCACCTGATGTCCCTTAGCGGGACGTCCCAGCGCACTGCTCCCCTGCCCACACACCCGCACCGGACCGAGCCTGTCGTCCCCTCCGAGACAGTGGGCTCGAAACCTGGCAAGGCGTCCCCGGCGGCACTGGCCCGGCTCGCGGCCACAGTGGACAATCGCCCGCTGGTGGTCGACGGTTCCAATCTCGCCTGGGTCTCCAGCGCCAGCCGGGCCGCCGGCGGCCGACCCCGTTTCACCGTCCTGGAAGAGGGCGTCGCCGCTCTGCAGCGCCGCTACCCGAACAGGGACATTCATGTCGTCATCGACGCGACGCTGCGCCACGACGTGAACGCCGAGGAGCGAGGGGCTGTACAGGCGGCGATCGACGCCCGCCGGGTCGTGCAGCCGCCGGCCGGCACCGAGGGGCGCGGAGACGCACTCGTCGTCGACATCGCCAACGCCGTCGACGGGGTGATCGTCTCGAACGACAACTTCGCGCCGCTCCAGGCCGCCAACCCCTGGCTACGGACGCCTGGGCGAATGCTCGGCGCGACCTTGTCCCAAGGGGTCTGGGTCTTCAGCTCACGGGTGCCACCGCTCAACAGTGGTGCGCGCTACAAGGGGTAAATGCCTCCTGGGGATCGACCCACAAGTGGGTCGATCCCCAGGGCGTGAAGTGACCAGCGGTGCCGAGTTCAGCCCGGACCCGCTGCTCATGGCCCGGCCAGCGGGTCAGCGGGCCGGCTTTTCCGGAAGGTCGCCCGCCAGGCCCTGGACAGCTCGACGAGCATCACCGTCGCGTCGTGACCGGTCTGCCAGCAGAAAGCGATGACGAGTTGACGACAGAGGTGGTGTCGCTCGAGGAGGCCGTTCGATCGGCCGTCGAGCAGGGACACGCGGAACTGACGCACCTGGATGACATAACGGACGACCTGATCGGCGCATTTACGCAAGGGCAACGCGTCGCACCGTCCTCGTCTGACTTGATCACCCGACTGGACAGATTCACTCGTGGGTTCCCGGGGGAACTGCGACGTCATCTCGATCGTGAGCGTGAGTCACTCGGGTCGTTCAACATCGCGTTCTTCGGACGCACCGGCGTCGGAAAGAGCACCCTGCTGTCGGCGTTCGGCCAGCTCGACGGGGAGTATGTTTCACCGGGTGTCAGCGATTGGACCACCGAGGTGCGTCCAATCGAGTGGCGGGATTGCCGGCTGTTCGACACACCCGGGATTAACGGCTGGGGACGGACCGAGAGCCGGGACGATCTCGAGGCCAAAGCCCGTGAGGCAGTCGAGATCGCCGACATCGTGCTTCTGTGCTTCGACAACCAATCTCAGCAGGAGATGGAGTTCGAGAAGATCGCCGCCTGGATCCGCGACCACGGAAAGCCGGTGGTGGCTGTCCTCAACGTCCGCAACTCGCGTTGGCGCCACCCCGCGAAAGTTCCCGAGGCTGGCCGCAGGAATCTGTCCGGATCGGTTCGCCAGCACGCCGACAACATCCGGACCCAGCTTGTACAGATCGGATTGCCCGACACCCCGGTCGTCGCGATCCACAGCCGACGGGCCTTGTTGGCGCGCGCCACGACTCCCTTCCGTGGCCCAGCCTCGGAAGCCTTCCACCTTGAACGCGAGGAATTCGGGACGGACTACCACGATCGTTGGTCGAACTTCGGGACGCTGGAGCGCCTGATAGTCACCTCGATTGCGGAAGGCAGCGCCGATCTCCGGTTGACCGCGCTGCGCGAGGACGTCCGATCACGGTGCCGCCGAGGGGTCGGCGAACTCGAGGACCTGGCGGTCGAGATCGAGCAGGAGGCGGAGTCCCTCGAACGCGGGGTCGAGTCGCTGTTCGCCGTGTTGGGCTATCCGGAAGACGCTGAACGTGCCGAGTGGCTGCACGATGCGGCTCTCAGCGCGGATCTGGTCGACATGTCCGAGCGGGCGCGGAACCGCCCGTACACGTTGCCGACCAAAGGGGCATTGGACCGCTTCGTCCGGCACCTCGCTGCCTCGCACCTTGCGGGATGCCGCCGACAGGCGAAGGCCAACGCGGATGATCTGATCCGGAGGGCATTCGACGAGCACACAGCGATCGACGAGTCGACGTTCACGAAGGCTGTGTTCGATCAAGGTGCCATTTCCGCTGCGGCGGAAGCCGTCTGGGCGGATTACCGGGCGTTCCTGCAGCGTGAGCTTGAAGTCGCGGTGGACCATAAGTCCCTCGACAACGGGACGGCGGTATCGCACGCCGCGATGATCCTCGGCGACGAGGGCGGCGGTGTGGCGGGTGATGTCGTCAGGGGGGCGGGCATCGCGGTCGCCCTTGCGGGACCTGCGCTGGCCCTCTTTTGGAACCCCGCGGGTTGGGTACTGGGCGTGGCTGTCGCGGGTGTCGGGATCGCAGGACAGCTCCAGCAGCATTTCGGCAAGAAGATGAGCCGGCAGGAGTCGGAACGAGCTCGAGAAGCGAAGGCTCAGGCAATTGCAGACTGCCATCGCGCTGTGGATCAGACCTTCGTCGATTACGAGGATGCCCTCGTCCGCGAGAGCCGGGAAGCGGCGTGGAGGTTGTTCGCTCCAGCGGCCGGTGATTGGCTCCGCGCTGCGATCGAGTTTCGCATGGCGCGCAGCCGGATCGGGCGGTTGGTCGACAGCCTGCAGACCTACGCCGGTTCGATCAAACCCGCACCCGCTGTGACCGACGTCCTGCTGCGGGCGCAGCGTCGGATGGGGGGATCCCCGGCCGAGGTGACCCGGGCCTTGTTGGGCGAGGACTGGCTCGAGTCTGGCGTCGACCGCCAGCCGGCGCAGATCGACCATGCTGTTTACGAGGCGTACTCGAGTCGCCGGGAGGAGGACCGTAGCCGGCTGATGCGCGCGATGGCTGCGGCGTGGAGCGCACCGTCGACGGCAAACATTCATTCGTGGCGAGACGACCTCGAGGACGCGGCCCGACGCGACCCGGCGCTGTTCGATATCGCACGAACCTTCTGGCGCGTCGACGGGGCAAGGCCAGCTCTTGCCGTTCTCGGTGACTACAACTCGGGAAAGTCGTCGTTGATCCGTCGGATCATGGTGGAAGGCGGCCAGCAACCGCACGCAGCGTTCGACATCCGGGCGTTGCCCGCGACCGCAGCCGCGATCCGCTACCAGTTGCCCCGGTTTGATTTCGTGGACACACCGGGCTTGCAGAGTGGACATGACCAGCACGACTCCGCCGCACTTGAGGCGATCGCCGAGGCTGCTCTCGTGTTCGTCGTCGTCCACATTAATCTACTGGTCGGCAATACCTCGATACTGGAAGAGCTCTCGCGCGGCTCGGAGATGATTGCCGCAAAAGGAGGGCGGATGGTGTTCCTCGTCAATCGGTGCGACGAACTGGGCGTGGATCCGCTGACTGCACCCGGGGCATTTCTCAACCTGCAGGACCGCAAATGCGAAGAACTGCATACAGCTTTCGCCGCTCGTTCCATCAAAGTCGAGATCGATAGGATCCACTGCTTGTCCGGCGATCCGTTCGGCTTGGTGGGAGGCGATGCAACGGCAAAACCCGGTGATTTCGACGAGAATCGGCTATGGGACGGCGTGGCCGCGTTGACGAGCGCCATATCAGGACTCTCCGACGAGCAGCTGTCCGCTGCAGCGTCGTCGGCCGCCTTCGATGCGGCGGTCACCGCTCTCAAGCGCCACCAGCACACACTTCACCAGGTACAGGTCGACGGCACGAAAGACTTGCGTCTCTCGGAACCGGTGATCGCTACCCTCCGGGCGGCCGTGAACGACGCCGTGGTCCTCAAAGGTTCACTGCGAGAAGACGCCCGCCTTATGGTTGACCGCCACTTGGTAGCGACGAAATCCGCAGTCGCGAAACTCTATCGGAAGGACGGCCAGAAGCTGGAGAACCTCGTCGACTCCTGGTGGAAGGCCCCGCAGTTCGAAGCTGATCTTGAACGGTACCTTGCCGACGCGGCACGCAAACTGGACGAGTGGTACAGCGACCATATATCAGCAATCGTACGCGAGATGCGCGCTGCTGAGTTCCAGGTGAAACTCGAGTTCGCGGCAGAATTCAAGGCGCAGGGAAACGCCTGGTACGAGGATCTGACCGAGGGCGCCGGCAACGTCGCAGGAGCCGCAGCGCGGCTTGCGAAAGCCCTTGGAAATCGGAACGCGGTCTACGTGATCGGCAAGCAGTTTGGCCACAAGTTCAAGCCGTGGGGTGCGGTGAAGGGCGGCGCCAAGGTTGCCAAGGCCGGGGTCATTCTCGGGGTCATAGCTGCCGCGGTGGATACCTTTACGATGGCTAATGACATTCAAAAGGCTGGGCAATACAAGAACCAGCAGGAGGCGGCGTTGAAGTTGATCGACGAAGCGGCTTCCGGGATCGTCGAAGAGATCGTGCATGGTGGGCACGGAGAAGGTCCCGTCGGATACCTCGAACAGCGGACTAGGGAGCTCGAGACATTGCTCGACGAGCACCTCGATCTCGAATCGTCGATCAGGGAACGGATGGACTCGGCGAAAGTGCGGGCCGAGGTGGTCGAGACCTTGATCGCGACCGCGGACGAATTGATCGGAACAACGGGGAGAAACGAGTAACAATGGTCTACATCGATGCAGTGCGGGACTGGCTGGGGCGACTTCCAGGCGGATCGTTGGTCGGGCGGTACGTCGACGGCTGGGACGCGTTCGAGAAGTTGGACAGACCGGTCGTGACCCTCTTCGGTTCCTACGACACCGGCAAGAGTTCCCTGCTCCGCCGGCTGCTCGTCGATTCGGGCGGCGATGTTCCCGGCTGGCTCACGATCAGCGCACGCCATGAAACCTTCGAGGTCAACGACGCCGAGGTCGGTGGGTGCATAATTCGCGACACTCCCGGATTCGCGATCGGTGCGTCCGACATTCGTGCACAGAGCAATTCGCGCCGAGCGATGGCGGCGGTCGGACTAACGGACGTCGGCATTGCGGTACTGACTCCTCAGTTGGCGACTGCCGAACGTGACGTGCTTCAGAAACTGTTCACGCAGGGATGGCCGGTAGGGACGATGTGGTTCGTCATCTCGCGGTTCGACGAGGCAGGTGTGGACCCAGAGTACGACCTTGCGGAGTACAGGGAACTGAGTGATCGCAAGGTTCGCGAGTTGCGAGAACTGTTCGAATTGGACGACAGGGTACCGGTATTCGTTGTCTCGCAGGACCCGTTCCAGACGGCAGGGCCGGATACACATCTCAGCCGAGAGACCTGGGATGACTTCCGTGGCTGGGACGGCATGAGGGACCTTGCGGATGCTTTCGAGGCGGTGTCCCCTTCGGCACTGCCCGGATGGCGACATAGGGCCGAGCAACGGTACTGGACAGCGGTCCTGGACGAAACCGTGACCGAACTTCGGAGGCAACTGTCGGACTACACGGCACGCGCCGAAGTAGCTGCCAGTGGCGTCGCTCGCCGCGACGTATGGGAGAGAGAACTCGACACTCTCGATCGAGCCGCCCAAGCCAGCCTCGACGGTCTCGTCGAAGAGGTGATGCGGCGGTCGTGGGAGCCGAGTTCCGGCGCCAACGAACTTCAGGCCGAGATTCAGCGCACGCTCGACGAGTGGTTCACCAAGCACGAGGTCCGCCTCCAACGGTTGCAGCAATCAATCCGCAAGACCAAGGAGCGAGAGCGCGCCCGACCCTCCTGGGCAGGCTTTGCTTCGCTGGTCGCCACACTCGGGTCCGGGGAGGATGCCTACACGACCCCGGCGGGGCCCGGCGGTGTCGCAGAACATGTCGAGACGGTCGGGACCATGTTGATCGGTATGTTGAAGGCCGCGAACAACACACCTGGGCAGATCGCCAGCGGGAAGGCCGGTTCGGCGAAGGCGGCTCGGGACCTGGCGCGGCCCATCGGCATCGCGGAAGCCGCGCTTCCCCTCGCCGTCTACCTGGCGAAAGTCGTCGATGAGCAGGGAACGGAGCGCGCGCGCCAGAACCATGACAAGGCGGCGGCCGAGAAGCGACAGCAGGTCGTCACTGAGTGCACGCAGCGCGCTCGTTACACCTGGCAGCCGTTCGTCGACGACGTGCGTGAAGCGATCGTCGCGGAGACGAGAGACCAGGTCGATCTCGACGCGCGCCTGCGCCAACTCGTCGAGCAACTGCAAGAGGCTTTGGTGGAAGGCGAGAGTCTCTTTCGAGCGGGTACCGTGCTGCTGCTCGAGACAGAGGCATAGCGAGTCGGGCCACTGTGGGCCGACTTCGAGGAACAGGTCATCAGCGGGTCTTCGTAGTCAGCGGGGGTGCGGCCACGCGGGATGCTCCTCCCCGTCGGACCTCCGCCGCTCCATGAAGTGAATTACTTGCCCGTGCTGCGCTGGTAGAGCCAGATGGCATGATCCAGTTCCCAGGGAGTGCAGCCGATGATCTGCGCTGCAGCAGTCAGCAGTGTGCGGCCCTCAGACACGCCCATAGGACGCTTCAGAACGTGGGCCAGCCAGTTCAGAACCATACGGTCCGGCTTGATGCCTGTGTCGTCGCCGGCAAGCATCCACAGGTAGCTGAGCCGGACCCCGTGGGCGCCATGGCCCGGCACCTGGGCCAGCGCCTTCTCCACCCTGGCGAGGCGATTGTCGTCGGCCAGCAGTGCATCAACGTCGATGAGGAGATCCACGCCATGGCCCACGAGGATGCGCGCATAGTCCACGGCCGCCTCGGCCTTGAGGATGCCGCCCCTCGGAGACGTGCGTCCACAGTTGTTGAGGACGGCGGTCAGGGCGGGCATGTCCGCAGCACACTCCACGAACCGGGACAGCGGCTCCTCCCCACCGGGGTGCTCGGTGCCGCGCGGGTACAGCCGTTGCTCAAGTCTCATATGATCGGCGTATCTGCGGCAAACGTTCACGACGCCTGAGTAATGGGCGTTGATCGAGAAGACCGCGTCGAGCACACACAGCGACAGATGAGCCCACCGCTTCAGCCCGGACTCCGGTCCGCACCGGACGATGTCCAGCCGCTTGGCGGCCAAGACGACCGCCTTGATGTCCTGCTCCTCCACGTTGCTCCCCCTGGTCAGTTCCCCTACCGGTGCGGGCCGACTCGTCCGGCACTGCACGGCGGCGTGTCATGCACTCGCGCGGACCGGGAGGCAGTCTCGCTTCGGATGACGGTCTGTCGACGCTACCATCAGCGCCCTGGAGGACGGTGAGAGGGCGCGCGGTTGAGATTGTCGCTGGCGTACAGGTCCAAAGCAGTGGCTGCCGCTTCCGCGGCATGTTCCGGACGGTCGGCGGTCAGGTGGAGTTCAGCGGTAGCCCTCAGCGCGTCGGCTTCCTCGACCGCAGCCAGGCCCTCCTCGTTCCGCTCCAGCGCTCCCAGCCACTTGGAGAGGTCGTTCAGGCTGGCGGCGAGGTCGGGTAGGAGTGCGACGGTACTACCTCCGGGGCGTATATGCATCCCAACAATAACTTGCATGTGCATACTCTCGGGGGGTGATCTTGCGACTCGCGGGAACCTCAACATCAATTAGCCCTGTTGTGGCTGGTCAAAGGATCTCGTGAACGTCCCACAAGTGCTGGACATGATGGCCAGGGCCTCGACCGTACGGTCGAGGCCCTTTGCGTGTGCGCGTGTCCTTGTCCGCGAGACCGGGTCGGCCGGCCGCCGTTCAGGCCGCAATGCGGAACGTGTCGTCGAGCCAGTCGTAGACGCGGGCCAGGGTCAGGCGCATCGCGCCGGGGTGGCAGTGGGCGCCCGCGCCTTCCTCGGCGGTGAACACCATGAGGGTCTTGGCGCAGGTCAGGTGGTCGTAGAGCTGCTCCGGCTGCCCCTTGAAGAACTCGTCCTCGGCGGCGTCGCACACGAGGGTGGGGCACTGGATCCGCTCGGCGATGCCGTCCCGGAGCGTGTAGTCGAGGTAGGAGGCGTTGAAGGCGCGGGGGGTGCTGACGCCCATGACGTACATGCCGTGGTTGATCGCCCAGCGTGCGGTGGCGTCCTTGGTCATGATCCGCTCGTAGGCGGCGTCGAGTTCGGGGGCGGTGTCGGCGCGCAGGAGACGTTCGGCTTCGGCGCGGTCGCCGGGGACGTTGCGGACCGATGTCTGCCCGAGGTCGTACAGGCCGTCGAGGGTGATCAGCGCGGCGAGGCGGTGCTCGAAGGCCGCCGCCCGCGGCGCGAGCAGGCCGCCCATGCTGGCGCCGAGCAGCGCTATGCGGCCGCGGTCGACCTCGGGGAGCGTCTCGGCGAAGTCGATCACGGGGGTGATGACGTTCTCCCAGTCGGGGCGGAAGACGAGGTCCTGGTGGTGGCGGGGCCCGGGCTGGCCGGGGCCGTCGAAGGTGAGCACGGTGTAACCGCGTTCGACGGCGGCCAGCGCCCCGAAGAAGTGCATCTCCTCCGCGGTGCCGTCGAAACCGTTGTGCATGATCACGGTCGGGCGGGGGGTGCCGGTGGTGTCGGCCCGGTAGAGGTAGCCGGGCAGGGTGGTGTCCTCGTAGGGGATGCGGACCGGTTCGATGACCGGGGTGAACAGTGCCGCCGCTGCCTGGAAGCAGGCCACGCTGCGGTCGTAGGCGTGGTCGTGTCGCGGGTCGCAGGGGTGGCCGTGGAGGAAGAACTCCGCCGAGCGGTAGTAGTTGGAGGCCCGCAGGAACCCGTCCCGGGCGCTGACCGGGTGCCCGGCGGCCAGGGCCTTCTCGGCCTCGGCGGCGACCCGGTCGGCCGTGGCCAGCCACTCGTCGTGCCAGCTGTCGTAGTCGCCCTCGGTGATGCGCGTGCTGGTGGAGACCACCTCGCCGAAGTCGGCGCCGCCGTAGGCGATGTGACTCATCGACCGCAGGGTCTCGTACCAGAACTGGGAGTTGTCCGGGAACAGCAGGTTCGTCATGGCAGCCTCCTCGTCGCCGTAAGCACAGATCTGTGCTTACGGCGACGACTGTAGCCCCTTCCGGCGTCGCGAAGCAAATATCTGTGCTTACGATGGGGGAGTGACTTCGAAGGAACCGACCGCGCGCGTCCGCAAGAGCCCCGAACAGGTCCGTTCGGCCGTCCATGAGGCGGTCATCGACCTGCTGTCCGATCCCGACGGCGCCGAGATCACCGTCCCGGCGATCGCTCAGCGCGCCGGGGTCAACCACACCAGCGTCTACCGGCGTTGGGGGAGCCGTGAGGCCGTGCTGGCCGACGTGGTCACCACCCGCCTCGAACGCGACTCGCCGCTGAAGGACACCGGCAGCCTGCGCGGGGACCTCATCGCCTGGGTGGAGGCGGGGGTCGCGAGCATCCGCACACCGGAAGGCCGCCTCCTCGTGCGCGCCCTCGCCCTGTCCATGCCCGGCAGCACCACCGCGCAGGCGGAACGCGTCCAGCACTTCCGGCGCCGTATCGCCTCCATCGAGGCCATCCGGGAACGGGCCGCGGCCCGCGGCGAGACCCCGCCGGCCGTGGAGGAGATGCTGGACCAGCTCCTCGCCCCGCTCTATGTACGGGCGATCTTCGGCATCGACCCGCCGGCCTCCGGCTACCCCGAACTCCTCGTGGACAGACTGCTCGGCGCCACGGAAGCGCCGGGCGCGGCGGGATGAGCGCGCTTCCTTTCCCGAACTCTTCCGGCTGTGAACCAGTTCCTTCCGAAAATGTCCCCGGACCGATGCAACCTGGCCGTGCGCCCGTGCGTATAGGAGGCGATACCGCACCTCACACGGGGGAAACTCATGTACGTGGAACGTTCGGCCGGCCGGACCGCCGGCCGGCTCGGCGCCGCCTTCCTGGCGGGCGCCGCTCTGCTCTCGGCCGTCGGGTGCTCGACGGACGCGGGCACCGGTCTTCGTTCGTCCGCCGCCACACCGAGCGCCGCGGCGCATCCCAAGGCCGCGGGGGACAAGAACGGCGGAAGGGGCGAGACGCCCGCCGCGCCTACCGCACCGCCCGCCCCGTCGATGCCGGAACCCGCCGTCCTCGCGCGGGCGACCGTGCACGTGCCCGACCGGCAGACCGTCGGCGTCGGCATGCCGATATCCGTCACCTTCCCGCGGCCGGTGCCCGTCGCCGAGCGCGCGGCCGTGGAGAGCTGGCTGCGCGTGCGTACCTCCTCCGGCACCACCGGAGCCTGGAGCTGGGTGCGGGACCACAACCTCCTGGACGGGCAGCGCGTCGACTTCCGCCCCGGCACCACCTACTGGCGGCCCGGCACGAAGGTCAGCCTCCGCGTCGGCTCGCACGGCGTCCGCCACTTCACCGTGGGCCGGTCCCTCGTCGCCACGGTCGACACGACGACGGACATGATGACCGTCGACACCGGCGGGAAGAAGAGCCGCATCCCGATCACCGCGGGGAAGCCGGGGCGGGACACCTGGAACGGGACGATGGTCGTCATGGACAAGCAGCCCAAGGTGCTCATGGACTCCCGCACCGTGGGCATGGGCCCGAACGACACCTACCACGGCTACTACTACTGGGCCCTGCACCTGACGACGTCGGGGACCTATGTGCACCAGAACCCGCACGCGGACACCGCCGCCGGCCACAGCAACGTCACCCACGGCTGCGTCGGACTGGCCACGACGACGGCCAAGGACTTCTACGACCAGGTGATGGTCGGTGACGTCATCAAGGTCACCGGGGCGCACAAGCCCGTGGTCGCCGCCGGCAACGGCTACGGCGACTGGAACCTCGGCTGGAAGCGCTGGCTCGAGCACAGCGCCACCGGCGCCACCCCCACCGCATGACCCCGGCCGCGGCGGCGCTGCGTCACGAGCCCCGCGCCGCGAGAAGAGAGCACGACAGCGTGACCGAGGACGAGTTCGACCTCTTCTACACGGCGGCCTACCCGCGCCTGGTCGGCCAGCTGTACGCCCTGACGGGCGACCACGCCGAGGCCCAGGACGTCGTCCAGGAGGCGTTCATACGCGCCTGGGACCGGCGGGCCTCCGTCCTGAACGGCGAACGAGACCCAGAGGCGTGGATCCGTACGGTGGCTCACCGGCTCGCGATGAGCCGCTGGCGGCGGGCACGCCACTGGTGGCAGCTGGTCCGGGGCGACCACGCGGCGCGGCCGGTGCCCGAACCGGGCCCGGATCACGTGGCGTTGGTCGCGGCTCTGCGGCGTCTGCCGGAGGCCCAGCGCACCGCGATCGTGCTGCACCACCTGTGCGATCTGAGTGTGGAGCAGACGGCCGCCGAGACCGGTGCGGCCGTCGGCACCGTCAAGGCGCGCCTGTCCCGCGGCCGAACCGCGCTCGCCACCCACCTCGTGAGCGACGCACCGCACCCGACGGAGGAAGCCTGTGCCTGAACAGCAGCCCTCGCAGATGGGGAAGCCTGTGCCCGAACAGCAGTCCCCGCAGATGGGGACGTCCGTGCCCGAACAGCAGTCCCCGCAGATGGGGACGTCCGTGCCCGAACAGCAGCCCCCGCAGATGGGGATGTCCCGGCCTGAACAGCAGCCCCCGCAGAGCCTGTCCGAGGCGGATCTGTCCGCCCGGCTCCACCACCTGGCCGCACACGGCACGGCGCCGGTCCCGGCCACGGGCGCACAGGTCAGGAGCCGGGCGGTACGCCGGCGCCGCAACCGGCGTACCGCACTCGCCGCCACCGTGCTCGGGGCGGCGGCCGTCACCGTGGTCACCACCGGCGTGCTCGGCTCTCCGGCCGAACCGTCCGGGCCGGACGCCCCGCCCGCGGCCTCCCTGTCCCGCACCCCCACGCCCACCCCGTCCCGGGCGCCCGCGCAGCGGGTGACGGTCGATCTGGACTCCTACACCCTGACCCTCGGGGGCAAGACCTTCCCCATCGGCAAGCCGTCGGAGAACTGCCCGATCGGGGAGACGGAGGTCACGGTCACCGCGAAGTACCCCTCCCTTCCCCAGCCACCTGACCGGATGACCAAGCACGTGCTGGTCCTGCGCTGGGTCGTCGCCTTCACCGACCGCAGTCACCATCAGCGGATGCTGACGTTCGCACTCAACCCCGACGCCGGTCTCAACGCCATCGGCAACGAGTTCGAGGACGGCGCCATCTCCCTCTCGCCCCACGACGGGAAGTGGGTCTACGACACCATCCGGCTGGGCGCCCATGTGGAGATCAAGGGCCGTCAGGGCGCGAGCGCGGACCCGGATTCCGTCTGCCTCGAACGCCGGCCCATCACCCGCGACCACTGACCGCCCACAACTCCTCACCGTCCGCCCCATTGTGCGGCCTCCGCCGGGCCCTTACTGTTCGACTTTGCCTGAGTCTGTTTGAAGTTGGGCGATCGAACGGTCGGGGAGGCCAAAGTGCACAAAGTCCAAGGCGGTTCCGGGAGTCCGAGACCCCGCCGCCGTCCGAGGTGGCGGCCCGTCCTCGCGGCGGCCGCGACCCTCGCGCTGTCCGCGGGCATGACGGCACCGGCCGTCGCGGGACAGCTCGTCACGGGACAGCTCGTCGCGGGCCAGGCCGGCGCGGGGCAGGCCGCCGGTCCGCCGGCGGCGTCCTCGTCGGCGCCCGGCCCAGGGGCGCACAAGGTGAGCTTCGACGGCTACTCGTTCCTCGTGGACGGCAAGCGCACCTACCTGTGGTCCGGCGAGTTCCACTACTTCCGGCTGCCGAGCCCGGACCTGTGGCGCGACATCTTCCAGAAGATGAAGGCCGCCGGCTTCAACTCCACCTCGCTGTACTTCGACTGGGGATACCACTCGCCCAAGCCGGGCGTGTACGACTTCAGCGGGGTGCGCGACGTCGACGAACTGCTGGACATGGCCCAGGAGGCGGGGCTGTACGTGATCGCCCGTGCGGCGCCGTACATCAACGCCGAGGTGGACGGCGGCGGGCTGCCCGGCTGGCTGACCACCAAGGCGGGGCACAACCGCAGCGACGACCCGGAGTTCCTGAAGTACGCCGACGAGTGGCTGACCCGGATCGACCGGATCATCGCGCGCCACCAGCTGACCAACGGCACCGGCTCGGTCATCGCCTACCAGGTCGAGAACGAGTACTACAACGGCTCGGCGGCCGGCCACTCCTACATGAAGCACCTGGAGGACAAGGCCCGCGCCGACGGCATCACCGTCCCGCTGACCGGCAACAACAACGGCACCTTCAACTCCGGCACCGGCGCCCTCGACGTCGACGGCCCGGACTCCTACCCGCAGGGCTTCAACTGCTCCAACCCCTCGCAGTGGCGCGGCGTCCCGGACATCAGCTACGACCACCCGGCCGGACGGCCGCTGTACACACCGGAGTTCCAGGGCGGCGCCTTCGACCCCTGGGGCGGGCCCGGCTACGACAAGTGCGCGCAGCTGATCAACGACAAGTTCGCGAACGTGTTCTACAAGCAGAACATCGCCGTCGGCGCGACCGCGCAGAGCTTCTACATGACCTACGGCGGCACCAACTGGGGCTGGCTGGGCATGCCGCAGAACTACACGTCGTACGACTACGGCGCGGCGATCCGCGAGAACCGGCAGCTCGACCCGAAGTACTACGAGGACAAGCTGATCGGATACTTCACGCAGGCGGTCGCCCCGCTCACCAAGACCGACCCGATCAAGGCCGTGTCGCCGGACGACACGGCGATCGTCGACACCGCCCGGATGAACCCGGACACCGGTACCCAGTTCCACGTCCTGCGGCACGCCGACTCCACGTCCACGTCCGTCGACAAGACCCACATCTCGCTGGACTTCAACGCCAAGCCGTCCTCGGACACCAGCTACACCTGGGACGACCCCGACCCGGCGCTGCACTACAGCGGCTCCTGGTCGCACGTCGCCGACCAGAGCTACACCAGCGGCGACTACCGGCACACCGAGTCCTTCTCCAACAAGGCCGGTGACTCCGTCACCGTCCCGTTCGACGGCACCGCCGTCCGCTGGATCGGCTCGAAGACGAACAACCACGGCTACGCCGACGTGTATATCGACGGCACCAAAGTGTCGACCGTCGACGATTCCGGCAGCGAGAACCAGGCGGTGATCTTCCAGAAGACCGGCCTGGCCGCCGGGTCGCACGAACTGAAGATCGTCGTCAGCGGCCGGCACAGTGAGGCGTCGACCGACGACTTCGTGTCCGTCGACGCCGTGGACGTCCCGGCCGCCGACGCCGCCACGCCGACCTACCCGGTCGTCCCGCAGCAGCCGGGCACCGCGATCACGCTCGACGGACGCGACTCGCACGTGATCGTGGCCGACTACCGCCTCGGCGACAGCGACCTGCGCTACTCCACCTCGGAGATCATGACCCACGCCACCATCGGCGACCGCGACATCGCCGTCCTCTACGGCGACGAGGGCAGCGACGGCGAGACTGTCCTGCACTACTCCGCCAAGCCGACCGTGACGACCAGCGGCGGCTCCGCGGTCACCACCACCTGGGACGCGAAGTCCGGCGATCTGCGGCTGAACTACACGCACAAGGGCCTGACCCGCATCAGCGTCACCGGCGGCGGAGCCCGCCCCCTGCTGCTCCTCGCCGGCGACAAGGACACCGCCAAGACGTTCTGGCGCCAGGACACGGCGACCGGCCCGGTGCTCGTGCGCGGCACCCATCTGCTGCGCACCGCGACCAGCCTGGACGGCGGCCGTACCGTCGCCCTTACCGGCGACAACGCCGACGACAAGAACATAGAGGTGTTCACCGCGGCCGACCACGTCACCTGGAACGGCCGCGCACTCGACACGAGGGCCACCGGCACGGGCAGCCGCACCGGGCACATACCGGTCGCCGCCCCCGTCCGCCTGCCGGCCCTGACCGACTGGAAGCACGCCGACGAATCCCCGGAAGCCGCCCCCGGATTCGACGACTCGCGCTGGCAGGTCGCCGACAAGACGACTACGAACAGTTCCTCCGGCGTCAACACGCCGCCCGTGCTCTACGCCGACGACTACGGCTTCCACACCGGCAACACCTGGTACCGCGGCCGCTTCCACACCACCGGCAAGGAGAAGGGCGTCCACCTCGTCTCGGACTCGGGCGGCAAGGCGCAGGCGTTCTCCGCCTGGCTCAACGGCACCTTCCTGGGCAGCTCCACGACCGGCAGCGCCGACCTCACCTTCCCGGACGGCTCGGTCAAGGCCCAGGGCGACAACATCCTCTCCGTGCTCACGGTGAACATGGGGCACGAGGAGGACTACAACGCGAGCAACGGCAACAAGGCCGCGCGCGGACTGACCAGCGCCTCCCTCACCGGAGCCCCGCTCACCCCGGTCACCTGGCGGCTGCAGGGCGTCCGCGGCGGTGAGGACCTCCAGGACCCGGTGCGCGGCCCGCTCTCCACGGGCGGCCTGTACGGCGAGCGGGCCGGCTGGTCCCTGCCCGGCTACCCCGACGGCACCTGGAAGCCCGTGTCCCTGCCCGCCACCGACACCCGCCCCGGCGTGTCGTGGTACCGCACCGACGCGAACCTGCACCTGCCGCAGGGCCAGGACACCTCGCTCGGCCTGACCTTCACCGACGACCCGTCCCGCAAGTACCGCGCCACTATCTTCGTCAACGGCTGGCAGGTCGGCAACTACGTCAACTACCTCGGCCCGCAGCACACCTTCCCCGTGCCCGACGGCATCCTGAACCCGCACGGCCACAACAGCATCGCCATCGCCGTGTGGAACCTCGACGGCAGCACCGGCGGACTCGGCAAGGTGTCGCTCACCGACTACGGCAGCTACGCCTCGTCCCTGCGGGTCGCCCAGAACGACAGCCCGCGCTACGACCGCACGAAGTACGCGATGCCCAAGCGGCCCGGCGTTGGTGTCACCCTGGACGTGCCCAACACCGTGGAGCCGGGGCACGCCTTCACGGCGGCGACGACCGTGCGGGTGCCGGAGCACGGGGCGACCGCCTCCGGCCTGGCCGCCTCGCTCGCCACGCCCGACGGCTGGACCGTGAAGGCGACGAGCCCCACCGCGGTACGGCGCCTGCGCCCGGGCGACTCGGCGACCTTCACCTGGCAGGTCCAGCCCCCGGCCGCGGACCTGCCCGCCGCCTCCGCCCTCACCACCGGCGTGCGCTACACGCAGCGAGGACGGCAGGCCACCGGTGTCGACGAACGCATCGTCGGCGGTATCCCGCCCGCCCCGAAGGACGGGCAGAACGCCGTCGGCGACCTGCCGTTCCTGTCGTCCACCAACGGCTGGGGACCGGTCGAACGCGACAGCAGCGTCGGCGAGAACGCGGCCGGTGACGGCCGTACGATCACCATCGCCGGCGTACGCCACGCCAAGGGCCTCGGCACCAACTCGGTCAGCGACGTCCAGTTCTACCTGGGCGGACGGTGCACGCGGTTCACGGCCGACGTCGGCGTCGACGACGAGACCGGCGGCGCGGGAACCGTGACGTTCTCCGTGATCGCCGACGGCCGGACCCTGGTCACCACGCCGACACTCCGCGGCAAGCAGGGCGCGGTGCCGGTCGACGTCGACGTCACCGGCGCCCAGGTGATCGACCTCAGGGTCGGTGACGCCGGCGACGGCAACGGAAACGACCACGGCGACTGGGCGACGCCCACGCTGACCTGCGGAGCGTAACGGAAGGACGGCGGTTTCGGTCAGCAGCGCGGAAGGACGGCGGTTCCGGTCAGCCGGACGTCTTGTTCAGCCGGACGTCTCGTTCAGCGCCGGCCGGCCGGACCGCTTGCGCCGCAGGCCGGTCAGTGCCGCCCACACCACCGCCGCCAGGGGAATGGCACCCGAGGCGATGACCTGGCCCTGGCTGCTGATCAGGGAGTTGGGGGTGCCGAGCAGATAGCCGAGACCGATGCAGCTGCGGGACAGCGCCTGGAAGCACGCCCAGGCGTTGCCCTGCACCTCGGCGGGCACATGGTCGTGCACCGCGTTGCGCAGGCCGACGTTGCAGGCGCCGTTGCCGAAGCCGGCCACCAGGAACAGCGGGAAGACCAGGCCGGCCAAGGGCACCAGCCCGACGGTCAGCAGACCCAGCGAGATGCCCAGGACCCCGCCCAGGATCAGTGTCCGGTGCCGCTGTGCCCATTCCGCGCGGCCCGCGAGCAGCGCTCCCGGCACCGAGCCCAGCGCCCAGGTCGCGAGGAAGAGGCCGTAGACCGTGTCGTTGCCGCTCGCGATGCCCCGCAGGTAGAAGACGCCCGCGACCCCCTCGATGCTGGTCGCCAGGATCACCGCCGCCATGGCCGGCATCAGCGGGCCGAGGCCGGGCGTGTGCCGCAGGGCCCGGTAGCCGTCCGACAGTTTCGACGTCGGCCGCCGGCCGATCGCCACGTCCATCGAACGCGGCACGGCCCGCATCGTGCACCCGGCGAGGATCAGGAACGACACCGCGTCCGCGCCGAGCAGGACCGCCGTACCGGACACCGAGTGCAGGAAGCCCGCGAGCGCCGGGCCGATCAGGCTGGCGAGTGACATGCCCGCCGTCAGCAGGCTGTTGGCCCGGCCCGTCCGCTCCGTGCCCGCCACGGCCGGCAGGATCTTGAAGGCGGCGGCCACCGAGGCCACCCCGGCCAGACCGGACAGGGCGATGAGCGCCACCCGGACGTGGAACGTCGGAATCGCCGTGGCGGCACCGAGCGCGAACGACTGCAGGAGCAGGGCCGCCAGGCACACCGGCCGCGCGCTGAACCGGTCCACCACCGCGCCGAGCAGCGGCGCGGCGACGACCGTGGGCAGCAGCTCGGCCAGCAGGACCTCGGTCACACCCCAGTGAATGCCCTTGTCCGCGGCGTTGAGGACCAGCCCCAGCGAGGCGAGGGAGTCGCCGATGCGGGAGAAGACGGTGCCCGCGATCAATATCAGGGCGGCGCCGGGAAGCGTCGAATTCGGGCGCAGCGCGGCGAACGTCGTCTTCCGTCTCTTTTGCGTGTCCAATCGAGTCCGATCCGATCCACTGGTCGTGTACATGCACGCTGCTCGCCCAACAGATTAGGCCCGTCCGTTAAGAGAGTGGATGCCCACCGGCCATCCGGACACACCGTCTCCACCGATACGACAGCTCGCGCACGCGCGCGCGAGCCGACCCGCTTTCTCGCCACCCGCGGGACACCGTCGGCGATCCACCGCGATCCACGCGCGTTCGCCAGGTACGGCCCGCACCGCGCGAACGGCGTTCCAGGGGCCGCGGTCGACCGGGCGGGCCCGCCGGGAAATCCAGCCTCTCAGGCGGAACATACGACGGTTTTCAGCCAGGAATGGGGTCTGGTGGAACTCGCGCCGCCGTCCTGCTTGCCCGTGACCGGCGGTCGTACACAGGGACGCAATGTCGGCCACATGAATGTCCGGAAAAGAGTGAACGGCCGAAGAGCCGCGCCCGTCGGGCGAATCCCGCCGCGAACTCCATTTCCCCTTCGGGGTGAATCGCCACTGAACCCCGGAAAACAACGGAAAGCCGGTAAACGTCCGTTAACGGTGCTGGGGCGTCAACGACGCCTGTAGGTGGGCGCGGTGGTCGCGGTGGGCGCGGCCGGCGCGCCGGGAAAACCACGTGCCCGGCGGCGATCACCGTGCCTAGACTCGCCCTGCGTCCGGCGCCGCCCCCGCGGCGGGGCCCGTCGTGCGCACCGACCCGTCCGACGTCCGAGGGGAGCCGACCGTGCGTGAGCACACCGCCGTCGCCACTCCCCGCGCCCGGTACGAGGTGATCCTGGTGTCCTCGGCCGGCCGGTGCCCGCTGCGCGGCCGGCACCGGACCCCGTGACGCCCCGCTGACGTCCCCGGCACCACCACCTCCGGCGCACCCCGCCGACCGGTGTGCCGTCATGTCCGCCCGCCTCACGGGCCATCGCGCCGCCCTTTTTCGCCGCACCTTCCTGAAAGGCACGGGCCGTGCGCAATCCGACGCACCCGAACGTCACCGACTCCCTCGCCACCGTCCGCAACCTGGGCATCCTCGCCCACGTCGACGCCGGCAAGACCACCGTCACCGAGCGGATCCTGTATATGACGGGCACCACCCACAAGCGCGGCGAGGTCCACGACGGCACCACCGTCACCGACTTCGACCCCCAGGAACGCGACCGCGGCATCACCATCTTCGCCGCCGCGGTGAGCTGTGCCTGGGACGGCCACCGCGTCAACCTCATCGACACCCCCGGCCACGTCGACTTCGCCGACGAGGTCGAGCGCTCGCTGCGCGTCCTCGACGGCGCGATCGCCGTGTTCGACGCCGTCGCCGGCGTGGAGCCGCAGAGCGAGTCGGTGTGGCGGCAGGCCGACCGGCACGGTGTGCCGAGGATCGCCTTCGTCAACAAGCTGGACCGGGCGGGCGCCGATCTCGACCGGGCCGTCGCCTCCATCCGGGAGCGACTGCACCCGGCGCCGCTCGTCGTCCAGCTGCCGATCGGCGCCGAGGACGGCTTCACCGGCGTGGTCGACCTGGTGGAGATGCGCGCGCTCGTCTGGGCCGACGGCGAGAGCACGGCCGTCCGGGGGCCGATTCCCGAGGAGCTGAGGGTCGAGGCGTGGCGGCGACGGCGCGCGCTGGAGGAAGCGGTGGCGGAGCTGCATCCGGCGGCGCTGGAGGAATTCTGTATGCGATCGACGGAATCCGGTGCACAGTCACCGGCATCCGGCCCGCACGCAACTCCCTCTGCACCGGCCGCCGCCGCGCTCGCCCTGTCCGCCTCCACCCTCCGCGCCGCACTGCGCGACCTCACCCGGACCGGTGACGGCGTCGTCGTCCTCTGCGGCTCGGCCTACCGCAACCGCGGCATCGAGCCGCTGCTGGACGCGGTCGTCGCCTATCTGCCGTCCCCGCTCGACGTGCCCGCCGTACGCGGGATCCACGACGGCGACGAGGTGCGGCGGCCGGCCGATCCGGCGGCGCCGTTCGCCGCGCTCGCGTTCAAGGTGAACGCGAGCGCCACCGGACGCCTGACCTGTCTGCGCGTCTACTCCGGCACGATCGAGAAGGGAGACACCGTGTGGGACCCGGTCGCCCGCCGCACCGAACGCGTCGCGCGGATCCTGCGGCTCATGGCAGACCGGCACGTGCGGCTGGACCGCGCGGTCGCCGGGGACATCGTCGCCGTCGCCGGCCCGAAGTCAGCCCGTGCCGGCTCGACCCTGTGCGACCCCGGCGCCCCGCTGGTGCTGGAGCCGCCCGTGGTCGCCGACCCGGTGGTGTCCGTCGCGGTCGAGGCCCGGCGCGGTGTGGACACCGGCCGGCTGGCGACGGCGCTCGCGCGACTGGCGGAGGAGGACCCCTCCCTGGTGGTGCGCACCGACGCCGAGACCGGTCAGACCGTGCTGTCCGGGATGGGGGAACTGCACCTGGAGGTCGCGGTGGAGAAGATCCGCCGCGACGGCGGACCGGAGGTCACCGTGGGACGCCCGCGGGTCTCGTACCGCGAGACCGTCGTGCGCGGGGTGCGCGGCCTGGTCTTCCGGCACGTCAAACAGGACGGCGGAGCGGGCCAGTTCGCCCATGTGGTCCTCGACGTGGAGCCGCTCGGGGACGAGGTGGGCGGCACCGGGTTCGCGTTCACGTCCGCCGTGGTCGGGGGCCGGGTGCCGCAGGAGTACGTCCGCGCGGTGGAGGCCGGCTGCCGGGACGCCCTCGCCGAGGGTCCGCTCGGCGGGCACCCGGTGACGGGGCTGCGGGTCACCCTGACCGACGGGTCCACGCATGTGAAGGACTCCTCGGAGATGGCGTTCCGCACCGCGGGCCGGCTCGGCCTGCGCGAGGCGCTGCGGGCCTGCGCCACGTCGTGCTCGAACCGGTGACCGAGGTGACGGTCACCGTGCCCGAGGACGCGGTCGGCGGCGTGCTCGGTGACCTGTCGGCCCGCCGCGGCCGGGTCACCGGCTCGCGGACGCGCGGCGGTGCGGCGGTGCTGACCGCGACCGTGCCGCTGGCCGAACTGTTCGGCTACGCCACGCGGTTGCGCAGCCGCACCCAGGGCCGGGGCACGTTCACCACCCGCCCCGCGGGGTACACCCCGGCCCGCGTGCCGGAGCAGACCCGGTAGCCGTAGCCATAGCCGTAACCGGGCGGCCGCCGCCGTTCGCACCCCGCGCCCACCCGGGCGCGGGGTGCGAACGGCATCGTGCCGGGTTTGCCGGGGCTCCCCGCCGCTCACCTCTGCCGTATCCCTTGACGGCCACCCCCAAGAACGATTAACTCACGTCCTAAATTAAGCCATGAGGGCGTTGGGGGAGGTCGGCCGGGTGCCGGATCCGTACAGAGCGGCCCTCGGGGTTCTCGACTCCCGGAAAGGGACACCAGGAGCCATGCGCAGTATCCGAGCCGCGGCCACAGGCGCCGTCACCCTCTCTCTCGCCCTCGTGGCCACGGCCTGCGGCGGCGGTTCGTCCACCGGGGGCGGGTCCAACGACTCCCCGAAGACGCTCACGTACTGGGCCTCCAACCAGGGTGCCAGCATCGCCGTTGACAAGAAGGTCCTCCAGCCCGAACTGGACAAGTTCCAGAAGAAGTACGGCGTCAAGGTGAAGCTGGAGGTCGTGCCCTGGTCGGACCTGCTGAACCGGATCCTGACCGCGACCACCTCCGGCCAGGGGCCCGACGTCCTCAACATCGGCAACACCTGGAGCGCCTCCCTCCAGGCCACCGGCGCCCTGCTGCCCTGGGACAGCGAGAACTTCGGCAAGATAGGCGGCAAGGACCGCTTCGTCGACTCCCCGCTCGGCTCGACCGGAGCGCAGGGCAAGGACCCGGCGGCCGTCCCGCTGTACTCGATGGCGTACGCCCTCTACTACAACAAGAAGATCTTCGCCGACGCCGGCATCGCCAAACCCCCGGTCACCTGGGACGAGTTGATCGCCGACGGCAAGAAGATCAAGGCCGGCGGCAAGACGGTACTCGGTGCCGAGGGCGCGAACGTCTCGGAGAACATCCACCACGTCTTCGTCTTCGCCAAGCAGCACGGCGCGGACTTCTTCACCGGCGACGGCAAGCCCGACTTCACCAACCCCAAGGTGGTCGACGCCGTCAAGGGCTACGTCGACCTGATGGCCACGGACAAGGTCATCCCGACCGGCGACGCCGAGTACGCGCAGAACCAGTCCGTCAGCGACTTCGCCAAGGGCAAGCAGGCCATGCTGCTGTGGCAGTCCGCCCCCGCCAACCTCAAGTCCCAGGGCATGAGCGAGGACGCCTACGGCATCGCCCCGGTGCCCGTCCGGTCGGGCACCCCAGGCACCGGCACGCAGACCAACTCCATGGTCGCCGGCATCAACATCGCCGTGTTCCGCAACACCCACAACCTCGACGGCGCCACGAACTTCGTGAAGTTCATGACCAGCGACGCCGAACAGAAGATCCTCAACAAGGCCTATAGCTCCATCCCGCCGGTCAAGTCCGCGCAAGGCGACCCGGCGTTCAACACCCCGGCGAACGCCGTCCTGAAGAACACCCTCGCCACCAGCGCGGCCCCCCTGCCCCAGGTGCCCGCCGAGTCGCAGTTCGAGACGACGGTCGGCACGGCGGTCAAGGAACTCTTCGCCGACGCGGCCGCCGGACGCGCGGTGACCACCGCCTCCGTCAAGGCCAAGCTGGAGAAGGCCCAGCAGCAGATGCCGGCGGCGTGAGAAAGACGATGACGACCACCGCACTGAAGGAACCGGTGCGCGCGACCACCCCCGGGGCGGCGGGTGAATCCCGCCGCCGCCCCGGGCGGCTGCGCCGCGTCTCGCTGCCGTACCTGCTGCTCCTGCCCGCCCTGCTCCTCGAACTCCTCGTACATCTCGTGCCGATGGTCATCGGCGTCGTGATGAGCTTCAGGGAACTCACCCAGTTCTACATCCGCGACTGGGGCACCGCCCCCTGGACCGGCCTCGGCAACTACAAGGTGTCGGTGGACTTCGACGCCCCCGTCGGTCAGGCCCTGCTCCACTCGTTCTTCGTCACCGTCGGCTTCACTCTCCTGTCGGTCGCGCTGTGCTGGCTGATCGGCACCGCCGCCGCGGTCTTCATGCAGGACACGTTCCGCGGCCGCGGCCTGCTCCGCGCGCTGTTCCTGGTGCCGTACGCGCTGCCCGTCTACGCGGCCGTCATCACCTGGGTGTTCATGTTCCAGCACGACAACGGCCTGGTGAACCACGTCCTGCACGACCAGCTGCACCTCACCGACCAGCGCTCGTTCTGGCTGATCGGCGACAACAGCTTCTACGCCCTGCTCGTCGTCTCGGTGTGGAAGGGCTGGCCGTTCGCCTTCCTCATCGTGATGGCCGGCCTGCAGAACATCCCGCGCGAGCTGTACGAGGCGGCGGCGCTGGACGGCGCCGGGATGTGGCAGCAGATCCGCCGCATCACCCTGCCGTCGCTGCGTCCGGTCAACCAGGTCCTGGTCCTCGTGCTGTTCCTGTGGACGTTCAACGACTTCAACACGCCGTTCGTCCTCTTCGGCCGGGCCGCCCCCGAGGCAGCCGACCTGATCTCCGTGCACATCTACCAGGCGTCGTTCGTCACCTGGAACTTCGGCACCGGCTCCGCCATGTCGGTCCTGCTGCTGCTCTTCCTCCTCGTCGTGACCGGTGTCTACCTCCTGCTCACCTCACGCGGACGGAGGACGTCCGATGTCTAGCCCCGACTCGCCCATGGCGCCACCGCGTTCGTTCCTGTGGTCCCGCCGGATCTTCCTCACGCTCCTCACCGGGTTCGTGCTGATCCCGGTGTACGTGATGATCTCCAGCTCGCTGAAGCCGCTGGCGGACGTCACCGGACAGTTCCGCTGGCTGCCCAGCGGCCTGACGATCCGGCCGTACATCGACATCTGGTCGACGGTCCCGCTCGCCCGCTACTTCGTGAACTCGCTGATCGTGGCGGGCGCGGCGACGCTTCTCTCCGTCGTCATCGCCGTGTTCGCGGCGTACGCCGTCAGCCGCTACGACTTCCGGGGCAGACGCGTCTTCACGGTGACCGTCCTGTCGACGCAGATGTTCCCCGGCATCCTCTTCCTCCTGCCGCTGTTCCTCCTCTACGTCAACATCGGCAACGCCACCGGCATCGCCCTGTTCGGCTCCCGCGGCGGCCTGATCCTCACCTATCTCACGTTCTCCCTGCCCTTCTCGATCTGGATGCTGATCGGCTACTTCGACTCGGTGCCGCGCGACCTGGACGAGGCCGCCCTCGTCGACGGCTGCGGCCCGCTCGGCGCGCTGTTCAAGGTGGTCGTCCCGGCCGCGGTCCCCGGCATCGTCGCGGTCGCCGTCTACGCCTTCATGACCGCGTGGGGAGAAGTCCTCTTCGCGTCCGTCATGACCAACGACACCACCCGCACCCTCGCCGTCGGCCTGCAGGGATACTCCACCCTCAACAACGTCTACTGGAACCAGATCATGGCCGCCTCGCTGGTCGTCAGCGTGCCCGTGGTCGCCGGATTCCTGCTCCTCCAGCGCTATCTCGTCGCGGGTCTGACGGCGGGCGCCGTCAAGTGACCCCCACCCCTGATCCCGAAGGGACTCCCGTGTCCGCACGCATCGACCTCGCCGCACTCCCGCACGACTTCCTGTGGGGCACGGCCACAGCGGCGTACCAGATCGAGGGGGCCGTCGCCGAGGACGGCCGTACACCCTCGATCTGGGACACCTTCTCCCACACCCCGGGGAAGACCGCGAACGGCGACACCGGTGACGTCGCCTGCGACCACTACCACCGCTGGCGCGAGGACATCGGCCTCATGCGCCGGCTCGGCGTCAACGCCTACCGCATGTCCGTCGCCTGGCCCCGCGTGATCCCGGGCGGCACCGGCCCGGTGAACCCCAAGGGCCTCGACTTCTACGACAAACTGGTGGACGCCCTCTTCCAGGCGGGCATCACCCCGTCCGTCACCCTCTACCACTGGGACCTCCCGCAGGTCCTCCAGGACCGCGGCGGCTGGCCCGAGCGCGACACGGCGTCCGCGTTCGCCGAGTACGCCGCGCGGGTCGCCGCCCGCCTGGGGGACCGCGTCAAGCTCTGGGCCACCCTCAACGAGCCGTCCTGCTCGGCCTGGATCGGCCACCTGGAGGGCACGATGGCCCCCGGCCTGACCGACCTCACGGCCGCCGTCCGCGCCTCCTACCACCTGCTCCTCGGCCACGGCCTCGCCACCCGGGCGATCCGCGCCGCCGCCCCGGACGCGCAGGTCGGCATCGTCAACAACCTCTCCACCGTCCACCCCGCCACCGACCGCCCCGAGGACCACGCGGCCGCCCGCCGCCACGACGGCCACGTCAACCGCTGGTGGCTGGACCCGGTGCACGGGCGAGGCTTCCCCACCGACATGCTGGACACGTATGGCGTCGAACTCCCGTATCGCACAGGCGACCTGGAAACGATTGCGTCCCCCCTGGACTGGCTGGGCCTGAACTACTACTTCCCGGCCCACGTCAGCGACGACCCGGCCGGCCCCGCCCCCCACGTCCGCTCCGTGCGCCGCCCGGACGTCCCCCGTACCGGCATGGACTGGGAGATCGACGCCACCGGCATCGAGACCCTCCTGCTCCGCCTCACCGAGGAGTACGGCGCCCGCAGGATCTACGTCACCGAGAACGGCTCCGCCTTCCCCGACGTCGTCCACCCCTACGGCACCGTCAACGACCCCGAACGCCAGGACTACCTGGAACGCCACCTCGCCGCCTGCGCCTCCGCCGCCCGCAGGGGCGCGCCCCTCGCCGGCTACTTCGCCTGGTCCCTCCTCGACAACTTCGAATGGGCCTACGGCTACGCCAAGCGCTTCGGCCTCGTCCACGTCGACTACCCCACCCAGACCCGCACCATCAAGTCCAGTGGCCACCGCTACGCCGACATCGTCCGAGTCCACCGCGCCCAGACCCGCCGAGCCGCCTGAGCCCGGCCCGGCGGGGAGAGGCAGTGGGCGCGGGGCCGGGAGCGCCCCGCGCCCACTGTGCGGCGCCGGAGAAGCGCCGGACGCCTCGCTACTCCCCTGGTGCGCGCAGGCTGATCGGAGTCCGGACCCGTGCCCCGTCCAGCACCGTGTGGTCGATGACGGGCCGGGGCCTGGGCGTGGCCGCGCTGAGAGCGATGGTGCCGCGGTCACTCAGTGCGGTCTGCCACTCGCCCGGCCGGGGTCGGCCACCGGGCTCCCCGGCAGCTTGCGAGAAGAGCCTGCGGACGGCGGCCTCCTGGCGGTCGTTCAGGCAGCCGGCGACGAGTTCGAGCTCCTTCCCCGGGGTGACATAGGGCTCCTGAGTGAGGATGCGGCCCGCCACGAGGGCCGTCTTGTAGGCGTCCGTGTCCACCGTTGCCTCCGTGGACGGCACCAGCGGATCGTTCCAGTCGGGAGTGGCGGCCTGGGCCTGCACGGCCGCGTGTCCCGTGCGGCGGAAGCCGTCACAGTCCAGGAAGTGGACGGCGCTGCCCCGATCGAGGGACCACAGGATGTTGGCCTGTGAGATGTCGCCGATCACGAGCCCGGCGCTGTGGAACCAACTGATGGCCTCCACACAGGCCAGAGCCACGGCCCTGCGCTGTTCCGGTGCCGGCTGCGCCACCTCCTGCCACGCCACCCTGGGCGGTCGTATCAGGTACTGGAGCTCGAGAAGCTTCGTGGACCCGGCGGCTGTACGCCATGTCATGTCAGTGGGGGCGCGCCTCATCAGGAAGCCGAGTGTCCGCCCCCGGTCGACCACTCGGCAGAGCGGCCAGGCAGCGAGAGAATCCAGGCGTCCGCGGTCGGAGTGGCCGAGGCTCTGCCGGAACGCGACCAGGTCCGCCAGAGCACTGCCGTTGACCTTGGACGGATCCTTGTACTCCTTGAAAAGCACCGCCCCGTCGCCCAGGGCGTGCACATCACCCTGGCCGCCACTGCCGACCCGGTCACCCAGCGCGAGCGACGCGCGGGCGACGTCCGCACCGTCCTCCGCGCTCATGCGTCCCCTTCCCACACGCAGATGACGGTGCGGTCGTCGTCGTAGGACTTGGCCCGCGTCTGGGCCTGCCACAGGAAGTCGGACAGCGAGGGGATCTCAGGGCCGCCCCAGGCGTCGGCGAGGTGGCGGGCGAACTCCGGATCCTTCTGGGTCAGTGGATTGGTGACGCCGTCGGTGCCGAGGAGGAGTATCTCGCCCGGGACGGTCTGGAACCGGTTGCACTTGACGCTGCGGTAGGCATGCGGAAGTGCCTCGGTGCGGGTGTCGAGGAGATTGTCCTCACCGACCGGGCTGCCGTGTTCCCAGCGGCCGCCGCGCAGTCTGAAGAGACCGCCGTCGCCCACGCTGAAGACGGCACGCTCGCGGATGCCGACGTCCGTCGGGATCAGCAGAACGTGCAGTGTGGTGGCCTGGTCCTGGGCGAGATGCAGTTCGCCGACCGCGCCGGCGATCGCCTTGTTGGCGATCGCCCGGAGCTCTCCGTCGTCCTGAGCGCTCAGCGCCGCATGGATGCTCTCCGCCTCCCGGTCGAGGTGGACGGCGGTCTGGCGAGTGACGCGGTATGAACCGAGGTGGGACGACTTGGCGGATCCCAGACCGTCGGCCACCGCGAGCAGGAGCAGTTCGGCTTCCGGGGGACCGATACGCGTCACCGTCATGGCGTCCTGACGGCAGCTGCCCTCCCAGTTGTGGGAGTCACCGCGGATCGAGGCGGCCCGGACTGTGAGAGGTCCCGTCTGTGCTCCGTCCAGCACGACAGCGGGCGTGAATGCCGCGAACCCGTCCCCGTCCCGGACACCGGGACAGGACAGGGGATGCGACGGGTAGCTGGGGGGACGGTCGCCGACGTGCTGGGGCACTCCGCGCGGCCTCTCGCCGGTGGCCTCCGCGGAGTCCACGAAGGACACCGGCGTCCGCGGGGCGGGCGGCCCCGCCGATCCCGCACGGGAGATCGTCTCGTGTGCGACGGCCCAGGGCGGCAGGGTGGCGTAGTACGCGTCGGCGTCGTCGCCGTCCGAAGCGGGAGCGGAACGCACCGCGTCCCGCTCTGCGCCGGGGAAGTCCTCGTGGTTCACCGGGCCGCTCACAGCTTGTCCAGGGAAAGGCTGGTGAAGCCGGGCACCTGCTCGTCGACCTGGAGCTGGAAGCCCTCACCGCCCTGGGCGGCCATGCTCGTCGCGGAGTTGACGATGGACCGGGTGAGACTGGAGGCGAACTCACGCAGTGCCATGGCCGGGGACACGGAGTTGTCCTGTTGGAGGAACGCCTTGAAGTTGGCCACCTCCGTGATGGTCGCGGTGTCGGCGTCGCTGATCCCGAAGGCGATGATCTTCGGCGCGTACCGGAAGGAGTTGAGTTCCTTGAGGTCGGTGCGCCATCCCTCGTCCGTGGGGATGCCGTCGGAGAGGAAGAAGACGACCGGCCGGTACACGTCGTGGCCGTCGGCCTTCAGCTTCGTGACGTCCTGCTCGATGGTGCTCTTCAGCAGACGGAAGGCGGCTCCGAAGGAGGTGACTCCGCCTGCCGACAGGGACGGCAGCTGCGTGAGCTCGCTCAGGTCGGTGAGCGGCTGAAGCACGGAAGCCTGTGTGGAGAAGCCGATCAGCGCGAAACGGGTCTTGTCCGCGACGCTCGGATTGGTGCTGATCTCGTGGTGCAGGTCCGGCAGGGCCGAGTTGATGGCGTCCACGCCACCTCCGGCCATGGAACCCGACTCGTCACACACCATGTAGAAGGGCAGGATCTGCATGGGAATCTCCTGAGCGGAAGTGAGGGCGTCGCCCTCAGCGGGTGTAGAAGTAGATCTCCAGGTCGGCCGCCCCGGAGGCGCCGCCGTTCCAGAAGTCGCGTGTCGTCGCGTCGCGGAACATGTCAGCGCGCGCGGCGTGCAGTGATCTGTTGATCTCGCGCGCGTACGCCTGACCGTCAGCGGGTTCCCGGGCCTGGCCGAAGGTGAGTACGAAGGCCGCTTCGCGCCCCTTGAACCGGGTTGTGGCGGCGCGCAGTTCCTTCACCATCCGCGCGGTGTCACCTGCCGCCGCCGTCACGTGGAGCTTCACCGGCTTGCGCTCCACCGACCGTGGTCCCGTCGGTGTCGGACGCGGACCGGGCGACGGCTTGGCGTCGGCCGAGAGGGAAGGGCGAGCGGCGGCCCGGGCGGCCAGTGGGTCTCCGCGGTCGCCCATGGACACCAGCGCGAGAACGAGCAGCATGTCGGCGAAGAGCCACCCGGCCAGGTGCAAGGGGTTGAACCTGGTGGTCTGCTTGCGCGGGCTCACCGTGCCGATCCGATGCCGGCCCGCAGCTCCTGCGCCTGCCGCAGCTCGTCCTCCGCGCGTCGTTGGGCCGCCTCGGCGCCGGCCCGTGCCGCCTTCGCCTCCGCCCGAGCCGCAGTCGCGTCGGCCCGCGCGTCCTCCGTCTCACCGAGTGCGAGCACCAGGGCGTCCGTGACGCTTGCGAAGCGGTCGGCCGCATCGTGCAGTGCCCGGCTACGGGCCTCGATGCCGAGCAGGGCCTCACGCGAGATCTCCGCGGCCTCGCTGGACCGCGCGGCCACCGCGCCGAGGTCGCTGAGCAGCCTGCCGTTCACGTCCGAGACCACCTCGATACCGGTGGTGAACCCCCGCTGGGAGGCCGCCAGCACCGTCAGGGAGTCCTCGACCTGCTGAGCGGCGTCGGACAGAGCGCTGCGGACGTTCTCCCCGTTCGTGCCGACCATCGACTCCAGTCGGTCCGCGGCGCCGGCGAGGATGTCACGCATCGCGTCACCAGTGGCCCGCAGATCTTCCAATGCTCTGTCGAGCACGCTGGTCTGCCCGCTGACGGCGTCGGTGAGGTTCTGTCCCGCCCGGCTCAAGGGATCGGCGAGGTTCTGCACGGCCGTCTGGATGGCCGTACCGCTGTCCCGGACGGTCTCCTCGACCTGCTTCACCACTTGCTCGATCGGCCGCACGTACGCCTCGGCCTGGGAAAGACGCTGTTCCGCCTTGTCCATGGCCTCACCCACGAGTTCCGCGGCACGAGTGAGCTGTTCCTGCGTGGCGATGGCCTTCGAGTGCATCCGCTGCAGTCGCCCGGCCGCCGAGTTGAGCTCCGCCGCGAAACGCTGAGGAGACGCGAAACGGTGCCGGTTGAGGCACAGCTGCGCCCGCGTGAGAACCGGGGCGAGGCGGGCGAGAACCGCCCGAGACCGACGCTGATGCCGCTCCTCCCGGCGCTCGGCGGCGGTACGACGGTAACCGTGGACAGCGGTGAGGAGGAACAGCATCCCCAGGGTCAGACACCCTGCCACGGCCACGTGTCCGAATCTGAAGGTGTCACTCAGGTGGCCGTCGAACCCGGCCTGCCACAGCTGCAGGAACGGCCGGCCCGCTGCCCTGGGGTCGTCACCGGTGAGTGCTCCGTACGCGCTCGAGGCCTGCCAGAGACCGAACCAGGTGAAGAGCAGGGGCAGGAAGACCAGTGCTCCGAGAACCCAGTCCAAGAAGGAGTCGAACCGCCCCCCGCGGCCGTCTTCCGTGTTCTCGGCGAGGCACTCGGGCCGCGCGAAATGCCCCATGAGGTCGAGATCGGCCCATGGATCGAGTGCCTCCGGGTCGTCGGAGTCCAGTGCCTGCGCGAGCGATCGTAGATCGTCGGCGCGTGGCGCGAGCAATGGCTCCTGCGCCATGTCGTCGAGGTGACGCGCCGTCACCCCGCTGTCGAGTCGTGTCCCCGCGACCATTCCCCACCCCTGCCCGTGACACCGGGCTCTTCTGCGGTTCCAGGCGTGATGAGGGCGGCATTACGAGGCCGCGTGAACCCCCGCCACGCAGAACATGCCGGGGAGACCTTCACATCTCCTTCACCAGCCGCGCAATAATAGACGAAGATCACAAGGATGAGGCAGCGTGGCGTGAAGAGTTCACGCGGATCAATGATCTGGGGCGGGTTGCGTTGAGCGGTGACGGCAGGCAGCGGACGTACATCCAGCTGGGCCGGGGGGCGCCGCTCGTGCGGCCCGACGCGGGGGCGGCACAGGAGCAGGCTCGTCCCGTGGATCTCACCCGGCAGTCGTCGCCGGTTCGGATCACCGGCCGCGGCATCCTGAAGGTGAACCTCAACTGGTCGGTCACCTCCGAGGCCGACCTCGATCTGGGCTGCATGGTCCTCACCCGTGACGGGGCCGGTGCGGCGGTGCAGCCGCTCGGCGATGAGCGGGGACGCCTTGACGCCTGGCCCTACGTCGCCGTCGACCAGGACGACCGGACCGGCGAGACCTCCGACGGGGAAACCGTCCGCGTCAACCTCGAACACCGGCGCGAGTTCACGAGGCTCCTCGTCTACGTGTACCTCTACGAGGGTGCCGCCGACTTCCGGACACTCGGAGGAGTCGTCACCGTCGGCGCGCCGAGCGGTACCTGGCGCATCCGTCTTGACGACTCCCCGACCGGTGCCACCGCATGCGCCATCGCCCTGCTGACCCAGGGAAGCGAAGGGCTCGACCTTCACCGTGAGGTCCGCTGGTTCACCGCGACAGCCCGGCTGTCGAATCAAGAGCTCATCGATCGGCGGTACGGCTTCGGTTTCGACTGGGTTCCGGGCAGCAAGCCGCCGTTGTGAGCCGTCGAAGCCCCATGCGTCACCCGTAGTGCTCCTCCCGGTAGACCCCGTCGGCCTCGACACCGGCGCCCCAGTCGCCGAAGCCCGTGTTGCCCAGTTCCAGGTTGACGACGAAGGAACCGGCGGCGGCGAGGGTGATCCTGAACGGGGCGTCGTCATCGTCGGGGGAGTTGTTCACGGCCAGGAGGGGGAACTCCGGGGTCGCGAGGGCACGTTCGTCGGCGAGGAGGATGACGGTGCTGTCGGGCCAGCCCTCGTCGTCGTGTCCGATCCGCGCCTGGATCCGGTCCGCGGTGAAGTTCGCGTAGCGGGGATGGTCGATGACCGTGATCGTCTCGTACCGCCCCGGCCTGCGCTCCAGGACCTGGAGCAGGCGCGCCCACTCGTCGGGCTGCTCGAAGGACGTCCGCACCAGGAGGGGACCGGCGGCCTCCTCGATCGTGGGGGAGTCCGGCTCGGGCTCGGCGCCCGTACCCTCACCGGGAATGACCTGGATGAGGAAGCGGGGCTTCCTGCCTTCCACCGACCGGTCGCCGGCGTGGACGCGGATCAGGTAGGGCCCCGCTCCCGCGGTGGCGAGGTTCTCCTTGCGGACGGGTTCGTATCCGCTGTCGCACAGGGCGAGGAAGCCGGTCGTGGAGACGACGGTGATCTCCTCGACCTCGTCCCAGCCGTCCTCCGCTCCCGGGTCCTGTCCGGCGTAGAGGGTGACGACGGGGTTCTCCAGGGCGTTTCCGGCGTCGATGTGCAGCCAGTCCTTCTCGGCGGTCAGGAACCCGCGCCCGCGCGGCTGCTTGCCGGCGTCGGGATCCATGACGGCCAGGTCACCCCACTCCTTCATCCTGATCGGCCGGGTACGGCCCTGAAGGAGAGGCCAGGTGGAACGCGGCATGGAGAACCCCCATCGTCCTTGCGGTGTCGCCCGGTCACGTCGTGCGGTGCGCCAGTGTGGCAGGCGCGCCGCCGGTGCTACTTGATGTGGACGAAGTAGCCGTCGCCGTTGAGGACGCGCTGGCTCTTGTAGAAGCCGCCGAGGCGGGAACCGGCACTGCGGTTGTCACCGGCGGAGATGATCCGGGTGCTGCCCCGGTGCGGGTTGCCGCCCTCCTTGCTCGCGGCGAACGGGTACTCGTCGCAGTCGTACTTCCTGGGGTCGGGGTTGTGCACGTGCGCGCACATGGCCCGGCGGTGGGCGGCGATGGTCCTGCTGTCGGTGATGCGGTGCAGCGGTGTCGAGGCGCCCGGGTGTCCCGCGATCCTGCGCTGAGCGTCGAGGATGTGGTTGGCGGACTGCCTCACCTTCGCGTCGCTCCGGGAGAGGGTGAAGACGGGCGGGAACGACGGGAAGACGCAGCCCGGGTTCTTGGTGCGCTTCGTGGGACCCCAGAAGGTGTCGTCGCAGCGGTATTTGGCGGACTTGTAGGCGAAGCCGCCCGGCGTGTACCCGGCCTTGGTGAAGGTGAACCGGTACGAGGCGGGGCCGGCTATCAGCTTCTTCTTCGCCACCCTGGCGGCGTAGCCGACGCTTCCCTTGTGGGCCGGGCCGAGGGTGGACCCCTGCGGGAACTTGACCGCGGTCTTGACGCCCCTGCCGCCGCCGACGGAGACATGGACGCGTACGCCGCCGGCGTTGACGAGGGAGGCCTTGCCAACCGTGAAGCTCTCCGCCCACTTGAGCTTGCTGGTCTTCAGCGTCATGGAGTGCTTGATGGTGAACGTGGCCGAGCCGACCGGCCTGCCGTTCCGGGTCAGGTCGACGCGCGCCGCGATGTCCAGGCACATGCTGGTGCGGGTGACCGTGAGGGTGTTGAGCCGGCAACGCGCCGCCGCGGCCGTACCGGTGTAGGCGGTCCTGACGGCCGGCGCCCGGTCGACGGTGATGCCGTACGTCGCCGGCGCGGCCTGCGCGGTCGCGGTGCCGATCCCGCCGAGGACGAGCGTGGCGAGAGCTGTCCCGACGGCGGCGTTTCTGTGCACGCTGATCCGCATGCTGTGTCCCCTCGTTGGTGGTGGGACGGCACCGCATTACGGCTGCCGTCCGCGAGGTGGTCACAGTAGGCGTCTCAACTTGCTTCTATTTGTGGTTAGTTGGTGAAATCCGCGGTTTCGGACAAGCCGGTTTCCGCCCAGCCGGGCACGACGCCCGGGGCCGCGTGTGTGCCCGGATCACAGGTTGTGCTGGAGCGACCCTTCGCGGGGGTGGCCACCCGCTGTGCGGGTGGGTGACGCACCGGCCAGCGTTGCCCTCTCCGCGGATCAGGCGGTCGGGAAGTATTGGCCTGAAGAAGACCGTCAGTGAGTGGGGCGACTGCCGCCGCCCGTTTGCGGGGCGCCCGGTCCCCGTGCCCGTCGGTCACCGCGAGCAGGTGTGTGAGGCGGAGGCGTCAGCGCCCGGGTGCCCCCGCGCGGAGCCCGTCCATCACCAGGTCCAGAAGGCGGGTGGCGCGCTCCTGCCAGTCGTCGTCCGGGGGCAGCATCCACAGGCCGGAGATGGCGAGGACGAAGTCGTCGCCGGTGACGCCGGGGCGGATGGCGCCGGCGTCCTCGCAGGCGCGGAGGAGGAGTTCGGCGGCGGACGTCAGGGGGGTGGGGGCCGGCCGGCCGGGGCTGCCCGGGCCGGTGGTGGCCTGGCGGATCGCCTCGGCGAGGCCCGCCTTGGTCATCGCGAAGCGGGCGAGCCGGTCCATCCACTCGCGCAGGGCCCGGTCCGGTTCCCGGTGCGCCAGCAGGCAGGCCGCGCTGTCGGCGACCTGCTGCATCTCGTGCCGGTAGATCTCCAGGACGAGGGCCTCGCGGTTGGGGAAGTTGCGGTAGAACGTGCCCTGACCGACACCCGCCTTCCGGGCGATCAGGCTGAGCGGCGCGTCCGCGCAGCGGGTCAGCTCGGCCAGCGCCACCTCCAGGATGCGCTCGCGGTTGCGCTGCGCGTCCGAGCGCAGGGGAGCGTCCTTGCCCGCACCCATTCGTCCTCCCCTCGGGTGTCCCGGAGGTCCCGCTCTTGCTAAGCGGACAGGTGTCCGGTAGGTTTTCGCGATACCGGACAGCTGTCCGGTTGACCCCCATCCTAGCGGTGGGCAGCGCTTTTCCGCCATGCGCGGGTCCTCCGGCGCCCGGCGCCGCGCGCGCCCCCCGATGTGACCCGACGCGTTCCGACCCCATGCCGACCGCTCTGAGCGTTCCTTCCCCGTGTGCTCCCCACCCGCGTGTCCCGGATACACGAAAGAAGCTGATCATGGCACCCTCGACGTCCAGCGCCGTCACCCTGAAGATCAACGGCGAGAAGTACCCGCTGACCGTCGACCACCGCACCACCCTCCTCGACGCCCTGCGCGAGCGGCTCGATCTCACCGGCAGCAAGAAGGGCTGCGACCACGGCCAGTGCGGCGCCTGCACCGTCCTGATCGACGGGCGCCGGTCGCTGTCCTGTCTGAATCTCGCCGTCGCGGCCGAGGGACGTGAGGTCACCACCGTCGAAGGGCTCGCACGCGGCGAGGAGTTGCACCCGGTGCAGCAGGCCTTCCTCGACCTCGACGGCTACCAGTGCGGCTACTGCACGCCCGGACAGATCTGTTCGGCGGTCGCGGTGATCGAGGAGCACGCGGCCGGCTGGCCGAGCGCCGTCACCGACGACGTCCGCCCCGAGGCCGGGCCACCACCGCTCAGCCCCGAGGAGATCCGGGAACGGATGAGCGGCAACCTGTGCCGCTGCGCCGCCTACATGTCCATCGTCCAGGCGGTCTCCCGCGCGGCGGACGCGGAGGCGACGGCATGAAGGAGTTCGCCTACCAGCGCGCCGGTGACGTCTCCGGCGCCGTCGCCCTCCTCGGCGCCGACCCGGACGCACGCTTCCTCGGCGGCGGCACCAACCTCGTCGACCTGATGAAGGCCGGCGTCGAACGCCCCGCCCGCCTCGTGGACGTCCGCGAACTGCCCCTGGACCACATCGAGTCCACCCCGGACGGCGGGCTGCGCATCGGCGCCACCGTCACCAACAGCGACCTCGCCGCCCACCCCGAGATCCGCCGCCGCTACCCGCTGCTCACCCAGGCCGTCCTTGCCGGCGCCTCCGGGCAGCTGCGCAACATGGCCACCGTCGGCGGCAACCTGCTCCAGCGCACCCGCTGCGGCTACTTCACCGACGTGACCAAGCCCTGCAACAAGCGGGTCCCCGGCAGCGGTTGCCCCGCCCTGGAGGGCGAGCACCACAACCACGCCATCCTCGGCGCCTCCGACCACTGCGTCGCCGTACACCCCTCGGACATGGGCGTGGCACTGGCCGCGCTCGACGCCGTCGTCCACTACGAGACCGCCGACGGCCCCGGTGAGTCGCCGCTCGACGGCTTCTACCCGCCCGTCGGAGACACCCCGCACCGGGAGACCGTCCTGCCGCCGGGCGCCCTGATCACGGGCGTCACCCTGCCGCCCGCCCCGGTCGCCGCCCGCTCCCGCTACCGCAAGGTCCGCGAACGCGCCTCGTACGCCTTCGCGATCGGCTCGGTCGCCGCCGCGCTCGACGTCGACGACGGCGTCGTACGCGAGGTGCGGCTCGCCCTCGGCGCGGTCGCCTCCCGGCCCTGGCGGGCCCGCGCCGCCGAACGCGTCCTGACCGGGGCACCGGCCGGCGCCGACACCTTCGCCGCCGCCGCGGACGCCGAACTGGCCGCCGCCCGGCCGCTGCGCGACAACACGTACAAGGTGACGCTGATGCGCAACCTCGTGGTGGCCGTGCTCACCGAACTCGCCGAGGAGGCCGCCCGATGACCACCACCACGACCGGCACCGCGACACCCACCGGCACCACCCCCCAGGCCACGACGCTGCCCGGTGTCGTCGGCACCGCCCATACCCGGGTCGAGGGCCGCGACAAGGTCACCGGCGCGGCCCGCTACGCCGGGGAGATCCCGTTCGCCGACCTCGCGTTCGGCTGGCTGGTGCTGTCCACCGTCGCCCGCGGCCGCATCACGTCCGTCGACACCGAACCCGTCCTCGCCATGCCCGGCGTGCGCGCCGTCCTGCACCACGGCAACGCCCCGCGCGTCGAGACCCAGTACATGGGCATGATGGGCCCGCCGGACCCGACCTCGACCGTCTTCCAGAACGACCGCGTGCCGCATCTCGGCTGGCCGGTGGCGCTCGTCGTCGCCGAGACCTCCGAACAGGCCCGCGAGGCCGCCGAGTCACTCGTCGTCCACTACGAACAACAGCCGCACGACACCGACTTCTCCGGGGACCGCCCCGAGGCGCGCGCGGCCGACGGTGTCCTGCCCGGCGTGACGGAGAAGGGCGACCTGGAGGCCGAACTCGCCGCCTCCACGCACGTCGTGGACGCCGAGTACACCACCCCCGAAGAGCACCACAGCATGATGGAGCCGCACGCCGCGACCGCCCGCTGGGACGGCGACCGGCTCGAACTCGTCGACTCCAACCAGGGCACCACTTGGGTGCAGGGCGAACTCTCCAAGATGTTCTCCCTCGACCCGAGCGCGGTCCGGGTGCGCTCCGAGCACATCGGCGGCGGCTTCGGCAGCAAGGGGCTGCGCGCCCACCAGGTCGCCGCGGTGATGGCGGCCCGTGTCCTCGAACGCCCGGTACGCGTCGTCCTGACCCGCCGTCAGATGTTCACGCTCACCGGCTACCGCAGCCCCACCGCGCAGCGCCTGAGGCTGGGCGCCGACGCCGACGGACGGCTGCGTGCGGTGGAGCACCGCTCCGTGAACCAGACCTCGACCGTGCACCAGTTCGTCGAGCCGAGCGCCGGCGTCCCCCGGGTGATGTACGACGCCGCCGCCCACCACACGGCCAACCTTGTCGTCCCCCTGGACGTGCCGACCCCGACCTTCATGCGGGCGCCCGGCGAGGCACCCGGCTCGTTCGCGCTGGAGTCGGCGCTCGACGAACTCGCCGAGAAATGCGGCCTGGACCCGATCGAACTGCGCGTGCGCAACGAACCCGACCGGGGACCGGTCTCCGGGCTGCCGTTCAGCACCCGCAACCTGCTCGGCTGCTTCCACGAGGGCGCCCGCAGGTTCGGCTGGGCCGACCGCGACCCGCGCCCCGCCGTGCGCCGCGACGGCCGCTGGCTCCTCGGCACCGGGGTGGCGGGCGCCTCCTTCCACTCGGGGGCCGGCCCGTCGACGGCGCTGGCCACGGCGGAGCCGGACGGCACGTTCACCGTGCGGATCGCCGCCGCCGACATCGGCACCGGCGCCCGTACGGCGCTCACCCTCATCGCCGCCGACGCCCTCCGGGTGCCCGTGGACCGCGTACGAGTGCGCATCGGCGACAGCGACTTCGGCCCCGCCATGCTCGCCGGCGGCTCGATGGGCACCCGCTCCTGGGCGTGGGCCATCAACGCCGCGGCCGGGGAACTGCGCGAACGGCTCGCGCTCGGCACCGACGTCCCGCCCGAGGGCATCACCGTCCGCTCCGACACCACCGCGGCCCTCGGCGCCCTCGCGCAGAAGGAACGCCACTCCTACGGCGCGCAGTTCGCCGAGGTCGCCGTGGACCCCGCGACCGGCGAGGTCCGGGTCCGCCGGATGCTCGGCGTCTTCGCGGCCGGCCGGATCGTCAACCCGCTCACCGCCCGCAACCAGCTCGTCGGCGGCATGATCTGGGGCATCTCCATGGCCCTGCACGAGGAGGCGGTCCGGGACCGGGCCACCGGCGGCCTCTACGCGGCCGACCTCGCCGGCTACCACGTCGCCACCCACGCCGACGTGCAGTCCGTCGAGGCCGACTGGATCGACGACCCCGACCCAGAGGACCCGGTCGGCATCAAGGGCGTCGGCGAGGTCGGCATCGTGGGCGCCGCCGCGGCCGTCGCCAACGCCGTCTGGCACGCGACCGGCGTACGCCACCGCCACCTGCCCATCCGCCCCGACCGGGTACTGCGGGCCCAGGGAGCCGGAGCCCCGCGTGCTTGACCTCGCCGACGAGCTGCGCGACTGGCTGGCGGACGGCCGGGAGTTCGCGGTGGCCACCGTGGTCGCCGTCGGCGGCAGCGCGCCGCGCGGCCCCGGCGCCGCCCTCGCCGTCGACAGCGACGGCACGGTCATCGGCTCGGTCTCCGGCGGCTGCGTGGAGGGAGCGGTCTACGACATGTGCCGGGAGGCACTGGCCGACGGCCGCACCGTGGTCGAACGCTTCGGCTACAGCGACGAGGACGCCTTCGCCGTGGGCCTCACCTGCGGCGGAGTCCTCGACATCATGGTCACCCCGCTCGGCGCCTCCGCCCCCGCCCGGGACGTCCTCCGTACGGCGATGACGGCAGCCGCCTCCGGCCGGCCGGCCGCCGTCGCCCGCGTCGTACGGGGCCCGGCCGGACTCCTCGGCCGCGCCCTGTACGTGGGCCCCGACGGGGCGTACGACGGCGGGTTCGGCGGACAGTCCGGGCTGGACCGCGCGGCCGCGGAGCGGGCCCGCGCCCTGCTGGACCTGGGCCGCACCGGCACGGTGGAGATCGCGGAGGACGGCAGCCACTGCCCGGGCGGACTCACCCTGCTCGTCGAGTCCAGCGTGCCCCCGCCCCACATGATCGTCTTCGGGGCGGTCGACTTCGCCGTGGCCCTGGTGCGGGCCGGGAAGTTCCTCGGCTACCGCGTCACCGTCTGCGACGCCCGCCCCGTCTTCGCCACCCGGGCCCGCTTCCCGGACGCCGACGAGGTCGTCGTCGACTGGCCGCACCGCTACCTGCGCCGCACCGGGACCGACGCCCGCACCGTGCTGTGCGTCCTCACCCACGACGCCAAGTTCGACGTACCCCTGCTGAAGGAGGCGCTGCGCGGGCCGGCCGCGTTCGTCGGTGCCATGGGCTCCCGCCGCACCCACGCCGACCGCGAACGGCGGCTGCGCGAGGTCGGCGTGAGCGAGACCGAACTGGCGCGGCTCAGGTCGCCCATCGGCCTCGACCTCGGCGCCCGCACACCCGAGGAGACGGCCCTGTCCATCGCCGCGGAGATCGTCGCGGCCCGCCGCGGCGGCACCGGCACCCCGCTCACCGGCGCGGACACACCGATCCACCGGGACGGAGGGGACCGGGGGACCGCTTCGGCCGCGTGACACCCACCCACCCGTGTCCGGCCGGTGGCGATCTGAGATTCGCCGTGCCGGGTGGTGGCGGGCCTGAGATCCGGCAGGGTGGTCGGTGGCGGGCCTGAGACCCTGCGGACTGGCTGGTGGCGGGCCCGAGACGCGGCGGGCCGGTGGGTGGCGGCCGAGAGCCGCCGTGCCGGCTGGTGGCGGGCCCGAGGCCCGGCGGGCCGGTCGGTGGCGGTCTGAAGTCGACCTGTGTCGGGCGGCGGCGGCCTGAGACCTCGCCGTGCCGGTCTGTGGCGGCCTGAACGGGGCGTCCGTGCCGTACGTATCACCCCGGCGTGGGAGGATCGCTCGCGATGAGCGTGTCGGCGGCCGTGCGGAGCCTGCGGGCCGCGGTGTTCGCCGCGGTGTGCGTGCTGCTGGCCGCCGCCGGGCACGGGCTCGCGATGGGGGATCTGCCGCCGCTGTGGGCCGACGGGGCCGGGTTCCTCGCCGTGTCCGCGGTGTGCTGGCTGCTCGGCGGACGTGAGCGGTCGCTCGCCGGGATCGGGGCGGCCATGCTGCTCACGCAGGCGGGGCTGCACGTCGCCTTCGACGCGGCGTCCCGGATCAGCGCAGCGGCCCACGCCGGGGCGGGCATGTCCGGCCGTTCCATGGGCGATTCCGTCATGGCCGGCCACATGATGCCGGGGATGGGGACGCCGGCCGCGCACACCGGCCACGCGGTCACCGCCCATGCCCTCACCGGGCACGCCTCCGCCGCCCATCTGCTCGCCGCCCTCCTCGCCTCCTGGCTGCTGCGGCGCGGTGAGGCCGCGCTGTGGGCGTTGCTGCGGCGGGCCGGCCGGCTCGTGCCCGGGCTCGTCGCCTGGTGGCGGGACGCACCGCTGCCCGAGAGCGACAGGCGGGCCGTTGGTACGCCCGACGGACCGGCGCCGTACCGTCCGGCCCTGCTCCGGCACGCGGTGAGTCGTCGTGGGCCCCCGGTGACGGTGGCGTAGCCGAACCGACCACCCGCACACGTCACCCGTACGGAGATCCACTCACCCATGTCCCAGTCCATCAGCACCACCCTGCGCCGTGCCGGCACTGTCACCGCCCTGGCCGCGGCGGGGCTGTTCGCCGCCGCCGGGGTCGCCTCCGCGCACGTCACCGTCCACCCGGAGAGCTACGCGAAGGGGGCCACCGACGGCGTACTCACCTTCCGCGTCCCCAACGAGGAGGACTCCGCCTCCACCACCAAGGTGCAGGTCTTCCTGCCCACCGACCACCCGGTCCTCGGCGTCCTGGTCCACCCGCAGGACGGCTGGACGGCCAAGGTGACCACCGCCAAGCTGAAGAAGCCGGTCAAGACCGACGACGGCACCATCACCGACGCCGTCTCCGAGATCACCTGGACCGGCGGGAAGATCGGCGCCGGACAGTACGAGGACTTCGACGTCGCCTTCGGCCAACTGCCCGACGACACCGGCACGCTGACGTTCAAGACGCTGCAGACCTACTCCGACGGCAAGGTCGTCCGCTGGATCGAGGAGCCGGCCGGAGGAGAGGAGCCGGAGAACCCCGCACCGGCGCTGAAGCTCACGGCCGGGGCGGGCGGGGCCGGTTCGGCAGCCTCCACGGGTGGGCCGGAGAGCACCTCGAAGGCCGGTGACGGCACGACGGCCAAGGCCGCCGCGGCGAGTGACTCCACCGCACGCGGGCTCGGCATCGCCGGGCTGGTCGTCGGCGCGCTGGGGCTTGCCGCCGCCGGGTTCGCGGTCGTCCGAGGCCGCGGGGGGCGAGCCTAGCGGGCGGATGGCACGAGTAAAGGGGGCGGGCCCGGCATGAACGGGCCCGCCCCCTCGTCGTGCTCAGCGGGCCCCCGTGAGCCGGCCCGCACCCTCCGTCGTACTCAGCGGGCCGCCGGCTCCAGGACCGCCGTCGGCTCGGAAGCCGCGCGCTCGGGATCCGGCCGTTCGGCGACTGCGGCCGCGGCCGCGGCCGTGACCCCCACCGCCGTCCGTGCGGTGCGGCGCAGCCACAGCACGTCCCGGCCGAACGACCACACCAGCGAGGCCAGTGACAGCGCCACGACGGTCAGGTTCGCCGCGTACGGCAGGAGTTGGGATCCGGCGAGCAGGAGGCAGATGCCCTGGAGCGCGGCGACCGTCTTGCGGGCGAAGGAGGGCGGAAGCGGGGCGTTCAGCCACGGAGCGACACGGGCGGCGGCGACGAACGCGTAGCGCATGCCGCCGATCAGCAGTACCCACACGCCCAGTTGCGTGGACACGTACACGCTGAGCACCAGGATCAGGAACGCGTCGACCTCCATGTCGAACCGGGCGCCCAGCGCGGTCGACGTACCGGTGCGGCGGGCCACCTTGCCGTCGACGCCGTCCAGGAGCAGGGCCACGGCGGTCAGGGCCACCAGCAGGGTGACCGGCGGCGAGCCGTCGAAGGAGTCGGCGACCAGCGCCGTCACCCCGCCGACCAGCGTGGCCCGGCCGAGCGTGACCCGGTTCGCGGGCCCGAAGGAACTCAGCCGGGAGCGGTGCACGGCGCGGGAGAGGACCGCCCAGGTCGCGACCGCGAAGACCAGGCCGGTCAGCCAGCCCGCCGGGCCCAGCCCGATCGCCGCGCCGAGCAGGGCCAGCAGCAGGATCTGGATGCCCGCTCCCACAGCGGTCTCCTGCTGGAGCCTCGCGTCAAACGTGTTGTTCAGGGCCACCGCTCACCCTCCGGCCGAGTGACAGAGTCGATCAACGCCGCGTACTGTGCGCGGCCTGTGCACATCTCGGTACGTGAACCACTTCCCGATCGTTCAGGAGGATGCCGATGAACCGTGCGGCACGCGCGTTCTGGCTGCGCTCACCGGGCCACGGCGAGATCCGCGACGTCACCCTCGCGGCGCCCGGCCCGGACGAGGTGCTGGTGCGCACCCTGTACTCCGGCGTCAGCCGCGGCACCGAGACGCTGGTCTTCGACGGCCGCGTCCCCGGCAGCCAGCACACCGCGATGCGGGCACCGTTCCAGGAGGGCGACTTCCCCGGTCCGGTGAAGTACGGCTACCTGAACGTCGGCGTGGTCGAGGAGGGGCCGGCCGCGCTGGCCGGCCGTACCGTCTTCTGCCTGTACCCGCACCAGAGCCGCTACGTCGTCCCGGCCGGCGCCGTCACCGTCGTGCCGGAGCGGGTGCCGGCCCGGCGGGCCGTGCTCGCCGGCACCGTGGAGACCGCCGTGAACGCGCTGTGGGACGCCCGGCCGCAGATCGGCGACCGGATCGCGGTGGTCGGCGGCGGCATGATCGGCTGCTCGGTCGCCGCGCTGCTGGCCCGCTTCCCGGGCCTCAGACTGCAGCTCGTCGACGCCGACCCGGCCCGCGCCCGCACCGCCGAGGCCCTCGGCGTCGACTTCGCCACGCCCGCCGACGCGCTCGGCGACTGCGACCTCGTCGTGCACGCCAGCGCCACCGAAGCCGGACTCACCCGCTCCCTGGAACTCCTCGCCGCCGAGGGCACGGTCGTCGAACTCAGCTGGTACGGCGACCGGCGCGTCACCCTGCCGCTGGGCGAGGCCTTCCACTCGCGCCGGCTGACCGTACGCGCCAGCCAGGTCGGCACCGTCTCCCCGGCCGCCCGCCCCGGACGCGGCTACGCCGAACGCATGGCCCTCGCCCTGGACCTGCTCGCCGACCCCGCGCTGGACGCCCTCGTCACCGGCGAGAGCGCCTTCGAGGAACTGCCGGACGTCATGCCGAGGCTCGCCGCCGGCGAGCTCCCCGCCCTGTGCCACCGCATCGGCTACGGCGACCCGGCCTGACCTGAGAAAAGTTGGTGCCCCGGGGCTGAACACGGGGAAGCGAAGAGCCGTACTACACGGCATCCCCCGGCAGGGAACCGCCGGGGCACCAGACGCGCCGCACCTGGAGGGTCGTCCGTTGTTCAGCATCACCGTCCGCGATCACATCATGATCGCCCACAGCTTTCACGGCGAGGTGTTCGGACCCGCGCAGCGACTGCACGGCGCCACGTTCCTCGTGGACGCCACCTTCCGCCGCGAACAGCTGGACGAGGACAACATCGTCGTCGACATCGGCCTGGCCACCCAGGAACTGGGGGCGGTCGTCGCCGAGCTGAACTACCGCAACCTCGACAGCGAACCGGACTTCGCCGGGATCAACACGTCCACGGAGTTCCTGGCCAAGGTCATCGCCGACCGGCTCGCCGCCCGCGTCCACCGCGGCGCCCTCGGGGAGGGTGCCAAGGGCCTCGCGGGGATCACCGTCACCCTGCACGAGTCGCACGTCGCCTGGGCGAGTTACGAGCGTGGCCTGTGACCGACAGCATCGTGGAGAAGCCGCGGCGGCTCGCCTACGTGCCCGCGCAGAACGGCGCCCCGGCGGGCGACGCGGGTGCCGAGGCCGCCGCCGGGCAGCCCACCGCCCCTGGGACCCTGTTGGGAAACGCCTCCGGGACCGCCCCTGGCACCCCTTCCGGGACCGCCTCCGAGAACGTCGGGATCATCCCCATGTCCCTGCGCACCGTGCACTTCGTCATGCCCGGCGGTGTCGACGACCAGACCGCGCCCAGCGGCGGCAACGCCTACGACCGCCGGGTCTGCCTCGACCTGCCCGGCTTCGGCTGGCAGGTCACCCGGCACGCCGTGCCCGGCGGCTGGCCGCGTCCCTCCCAGGCCGACCGCGAGGCCCTCGGCCGTACGCTGCGGGAGCTGCCCGATGACGCGGTCGTCCTGGTCGACGGCCTGGTCGCCTGCGGGGTCCCCGAGATCGTCGCCCCCGAGGCCGAGCGGCTGCGGCTCGCCGTGCTGGTGCACCTGCCGCTCGGCGACGAGACCGGCCTCGCCCCGGCCGTCGCCGCCGACCTCGACGCCCGCGAACGCGCGGTGCTGCGCGCGGCCCCCGCCGTGATCGCCACCAGCGACTGGGCCGTACGCCGGCTCGTCTCCCACCACGGCCTCGCCCCGCGGCGCGTCCACGTGGCCGCGCCCGGCGCGGACATCGCGCCGCTCGCCCCCGGCACCGACGGGGTGTCCCGGCTGCTGTGCGTCGCGAGCGTCACCCCGCGCAAGGGGCAGCACCGGCTGGTGGAGGCGCTGGCGGCGGTACGGGACCTGCCGTGGACGTGCGAGTGCGTGGGCGGCCTCGGCCACGACCCCGCGTACGTCGCCCGACTGCGCTACCAGATCGCCCGGCACGGTCTCAGCGGCCGGCTGCGGCTGACCGGCCCCCGCTCGGGCGCCGACCTCGACGCCAGCTACGCCGCCGCCGACCTGATGGTCCTCGCCTCCTACGCCGAGACCTACGGCATGGCGGTCACCGAGGCCCTCGCCCGCGGCATCCCCGTCCTCGCGACCGACGTCGGGGGCGTGCCCGAGGCGGTCGGCCGCGCCCCCGACGGCGGGGTCCCCGGCATCCTCGTCCCGCCGGAGGACCCCGCTGCCCTCGCCGCCGAACTGCGCGGCTGGTTCGGCGAGGCCGACGTACGCCGCCGCCTCAAGGCCGCCGCCCGCGACCGCCGCGCCGCCCTCGACGGCTGGGCCACCACCGCCCGCAGCCTGGCCGGAGTCCTCCAACGACTCCCCGAAGCACCGAGGAGCGCGGCATGAGGCACACGAGACCGGCAACCGGCCAGGTCCCGACCCAGCCGGGCCCGAGCGCGGCGGAGTTCACCCGGGACACCGGGGGAGAGGCACCCGAGAGGGATGCCGGCTCCGGCGCCGCCGGGACGCTCTCGGCAAGCGGCACGGGTGAGTCGGCGCCCGGTGGCGACGCGGGCGGGTCGGTGGCCGGTGGCGGTGCCGCTCAGTCCGTGGCCGGTGGCGGCGCTGCGGGGCTGATCGCCTGGGCGAGTGCCCCCGGGGCGGGCGCGGGTTCGGGTGCTCCTGAGGCGGACTCGGGGTCTGGTGTGCCGACGCCGGGTGGCGGGGGCGGCGGCGCTGAGTCGGGTGCCGGAGGCGGTGCCCCCGAGGTGATCGCCGGGGCCGGGCCCGTCATCCGCCCCGGGGAGCGGGCGACCGTACGGCTGCGGGAGGGGGCCGAGGAGGAGCCCGCGCGGTATGCGCCCGAGTGGCTGCGGCTGCGGGAAGGGGCCGACGCGGCCGCCCGGGCGGAGGAATCGCTGGATCTGCTCAGGACCAGGCTGTCCGGCCGGGCCGGCGGGATCGTCGTCCACGATCTGGGATGCGGGACCGGGTCGATGGGCCGGTGGCTCGCCCCCCGCCTCGACGGCGCCCAGCACTGGGTGCTGCACGACCGCGACCCCTATCTGCTGCACTTCGCCGCCGCCGGCTCCCCGAAGGCCGCCGCCGACGGCAGCCGGGTCACCGTCGAGACACGGCGCGCCGACGTGTCCCGGCTGACCGCGGACGCGCTGGCCGGCGCCTCGCTGGTGACCGCGTCGGCCCTGCTGGACGTGCTCACCCGGGAGGAGGTCGAGACCTTGGCGGACGCCTGCACCGGGGCCGGCTGCCCGGCGCTCCTCACCCTGTCCGTCGCCGGGCGCGTCGAACTCGGCCCGGCAGACCCGCTGGACGCCGAGATCATGGACGCGTTCAACGCCCACCAGCGGCGCGGCGGACTGCTCGGACCGGACGCGGTGAACGCGGCGAGGGAGGCGTTCACCGGACGTGGGGCGACGGTGCGGGTCCTGCCGAGCGCCTGGTGGCTCGGCCCCGGGGAGGCCGCGCTGACCGCGCAGTGGCTGCGCGGCTGGGTGGGCGCGGCCGTCGAACAGCGGCCTGACCTGGACGAGCGCGCCGAACGCTACCTCCAGGACCGCCTGGCCGCCTGCGCGTCCGGCGACCTGCACGTCGTCGTCCACCACGACGACCTGCTGGCCCTGCCCGGCCCCGAAGGCGGCCCGGCATGAGCGCCCAGCTGGTGAGGGCCGACCCCGGCCCGCGGAGCACGGACTCGCAGGCCGGCCCAGAGCCGATGGCCACCTCGCCGGCGGCCACTCCGAAGGCCCCGGCCGCACAGGCCCCGGCGGCGACCTCCACCGGCTCCGCATTCCCGACGCCGCCGCTCGACGCGCCCGCAGGGCGCCGCCGTCCCCGCCTCGAACTCCGTGCCCTGCGGACCCACTTCGGCACCCTCGTCGGAGTCGTCATCCTCTCGGCCCTGCTGTGGCGGCTCGGTACGGGCGTGCTGGTCGACGGGCTGCGGCGGATCGACGCGCCGGCCCTGCTCGCGGCCGTCGGGATCGGTGCCGTCACCACCGTCCTGAGCGCCTGGCGCTGGCAGTTGGTGGCACGGGGGCTGCGGATCCGGTTGTCGTTGCGCGGCGCCGTCGCCGACTACTACCGGGCGCTGTTCCTCAACGCGGCCCTGCCCGGCGGAGTGCTCGGAGACGTGCACCGGGCGGTACGGCACGGGCAGAGCACCGGTGACGTGCGGCGCGGGGTGAAGGCCGTCGTCCTGGAGCGCGTCGCCGGGCAGATCGCGCTCACCGTCTTCGGCACGGTGGTGCTGCTGGCACTGCCGTCCCCGGTGCGGGACGAGGCCCGCGCCGTCGCCGCGCCGGCCGCGCTGGCCGCCGCGGGGGTGGCCGCCGTCGTCCTGGCCGTCCGCATGAACCGCGCCCCCTCGCGCCGCGCGGGCGCCCTGCGCACCTTCCTCGGCGAGGCCCGCGAGGGTCTGCTGTCCCGGCGCAACGGTCCCGGCGTCGCGCTGGCCTCCGGCGTCGTCCTCGCCGGACACCTGGCCACGTTCGTGGTGGCGGCCCGGGTGGCGGGCGTCGCCGCGCCCCTGCCGGTGCTGGTGCCGCTCGCGGTCCTCGCCCTGGCCGCCATGGGCCTGCCGCTGAACGTCGGCGGCTTCGGCCCCCGGGAGGGCGTCGCCGCCTGGGCGTTCGGCGCGGCCGGACTCGGCGCGAGCAGCGGCGTCGCGGTCGCCGTGGTGTACGGCGTCCTCAGCTTCGTGGCGAGCCTGCCCGGCGCCGCCGTCCTCGTCGCCCGCTGGTACGCCGGCCTGCGCGCCGGCGCGCAGGCCGACGGCCACGGTCCCGCCACCGCCCAGCCCGGCTACTCGCGTTCGGCCTGCGGCGAGGTGAGCAACTCGGCGTACGCGCCGAACGATTCCGTGAGGCTCGCCAGCAGTTCCTTCCCTTTTTCCGCCGAACCCAGGGAAGGACGGCCGATGACACCCGATCCGGTATAGGCGGACATTCCGACGGTGAGCAGATGACGGCGGTCGTCCGCGGTGAAATCAGCGGACTCATATCCAGGGCGGACGAATTCGGGGTGAGCGTGCAGCAGAATCGAGGTCTCGATCTCCCCGGCGTGCATGTCGGTGAGCAGCGAGGTCCGCACCCCGGCCCGCTCCCGCGCCGTCTCCCAGTCCTCGGCGGCCGGGAACAGCGCCATCCGCTCCCCGCGCGCGGAGGCTTCCTGAACGACGTTGCCCAGCACATAGTTGCCGCCGTGGCCGTTCACCACGACGAGCGCGCCGACACCGGAGCGGCGCAGCGAGTCGGCGATGTCCCGGACCACCGCGTGCAGGGTCACCGCGGAGATGCTGACGGTCCCCGGCCAGCCGGCGTGCTCGTGCGAGCAGGAGACCGTCACCGGAGGAAGGAGGTGCACCGGGTACGCGGCGGCGATCTCCCGCGCCACCGCGCACGCGACGAGTGTGTCGGTCGCCAGCGGAAGGTGGGGGCCGTGCTGTTCGAAACTGCCGACGGGAAGGACGGCCACCTGAGTTGAAACGCCCGCCGTCCGCGTCCGTACGTCTTCCGTGGTGTCCGTCGGCACCAGCCCGCCCGCCGTCGGCCACGGCCCGTCACTCGCCGGCCCAGCGCCCGAACCAGTCATCTCTTCACGGCCTTTCGTCTCTGCTTAGGAATCAGATCATGACAGAAAACATCGGTGTCCTCGGCAAGAAGTCCCCGCGCCACCGCGGCGCGGAACGCGTCGTGAATGCGCCATTGCCCACCGTGTACGGCGATTTCGAAGCGGTGGGCTATCTGGACCACGACCGCGGTGACGAACAGGTCGCGCTCGTGTACGGCGACATCGGCGCGGAGAACGTCCTGACCCGGCTGCACTCGGAATGCCTGACCGGGGACGCGTTCGGCTCCCGGCACTGCGAGTGCGGCGACCAGCTGGCGTCCGCGCTGCGCGCCGTCGTCGCCGAGGGCAGCGGCATCGTCGTCTACCTCCGGGGCCACGAGGGCCGCGGCATCGGCCTGCTGGCCAAGCTTCGCGCGATGGCCCTGCAGGCGGAGGGCCTGGACACGGTGGAGGCGAACCTGGCCCTCGGACTGCCCGTCGACGCCCGCGACTACCGGGTGGCCGCCGAGATACTCCAGGACCTGGGCGTCCGCTCGGTGCGGCTGATGTCGAACAACCCGCGCAAGCGGGAGGCCCTGGTACGGCACGGAGTCCAGGTCGCCGAGCAGGTGCCGCTGCTGATCGAGCCGTGCGAGAGCAACATCACCTATCTGCGGACCAAGCGGGAGCGCCTCGACCACCACCTGCCCCATCTGGACGCGGTGGCGCACACGTCCTGACGGCCGGTCTGTCAGCCCGTCACCGCCGCGTGCACGAGCCGCCGCAGGTCGGGGAACACCTTCAGCTTCCTCGGGCGCACCTGGGTCATGAACTGCACGGTCAGATCGAGGGCCGGGGCGATCCAGAAGGCCGTGCACGCGGCGCCCGTCCAGCCGTAGGTGCCCATGCTCGACGGGGACAGGGTGCGGGACGGGTCGGTGACCACGGAGACGTTGAAGCCGAAGCCGAGACCGTCGTTGCCGGGTTCCTGGTGGGCGGGGGCGCCGAAGGCGCGGATCGTGGCGCCGCCGGGGAGGTGGTTGCGGGTCATCAGGTCGACCGCGGCGGACGACAGCAGCCGGACGCCGTCCAGTTCGCCGCCCCGGCGCAGCATCTCCATGAACCGGTGGAAGTCGTGGGCGCAGGAGACCAGTCCGCCGCTGCCCGACAGGAAGCGGGGCCGCCCGAGGACCGGCAGCCCCGGCACCGGCTCGATCCGGCCGTCCTCCGTCTCGCCGTACAACTCGGCGAGCCGGCCCTGCTGTTCGGGCCGGACGTGGAAGCCGGTGTCGGTCATGCCGAGCGGCCGGAGGATCCGCTCGGCGAAGAACGCGTCCAGCGGCTGCCCCGAGACCGCCTCGACGACCCGGCCCAGCACGTTGGAGGCCACCGAGTAGTTCCACCGCGTGCCCGGCTCGAACTGCAGCGGCATGCGCGCGTAGACGTCGGCCGTCTCGGCCAGGTCCTTGCCGGGCGGCACCGAGTACTCCAGGCCGGCCTCGCGGTAGAGCGCGTCGACGGGGTGGGAGTGGTAGAAGCCGAAGGTCAGGCCCGCGGTGTGGGTGAGCAGGTGGCGCAGCAGGACCGGTCTCGCCGCCGGGCGGGTGCGGACGGCGGCGCCCTCGCCGCCGTCGTACACGCGCGGCTCGGCGAAGGCCGGCAGGTGGCGCTCCAGCGGGTCGTCGAGGGACAGCAGGCCCTCCTCCATCAGCAGCAGCACGGCGACGGCGGTGACCGGCTTGGTCATGGAGTAGATCCGCCACAGCGTGTCGGCCTCCACCGGCAGCCCGGCCGCGCGGTCCCGCAGGCCGTGAGCGGTGAGGTGGGCGACGCGGCCGCCGCGGGCCACGGCCAGCAGGAAGCCGGGCAGCCGGCCCTCGTCGACGAGGCCCGCGAAGTGCCCGTCGAGGCGGTCCAGCGCCTTGGCGTCCAGCCCGGCCTCGCCCGGATCGGCTTCCTGTCTCAGCTGTGCCATCGCGTCCCTCCGGTCCCGTCCGCGCGCGTGCGGTCCGCTCCGGCTTACCCGGCGGCGGCCCGCTTCAGACCTGAGGAATGTGGCACGGGCACCGGAGCGTTGACGTCGGTATGACTCAGGACCCGACGCAGGACGCCCTGCTCACGCTGCTCTCCGAGGGCCACGGCGGGGTGCTGGTCACCCTCAGGCGCGACGGCCGGCCCCAGCTGTCCAATGTCAGCCACGCCTACTACCCCGAGGAGCGGATCATCCGCGTCTCGGTCACCGACGACCGGGCCAAGACCCGCAATCTGCGCCGCGACCCGCGTGCCTCGTACCACGTGACCAGCGCCGACCGGTGGGCGTACGCGGTCGCGGAGGGCACGGCCGAGCTGACGCCGGTCGCCGGGGACCCGCACGACGAGACGGTCGAGGAGCTGATCCGGCTCTACCGGGACGTCCAGGGCGAGCACCCCGACTGGGACGACTACCGTGCCGCCATGGTCCGCGACCGCCGGCTGGTGGTGCGCCTGCACGTGGAGCGGGCGTACGGCGTGCCCCGGCGCTGACGCCCGCGGGGGCCCGTACGCCTGCCGGCGATGGCAGGAGCCATGGGGGACCCGGGCCGGGCCGGGTCCCCCATGGGCGGCGGGGTCAGCCCTTCTGCGCCGACTCGACGGCGTGGCCGCCGAACTGGTTGCGCAGCGCCGCGACCATCTTCATCTGCGGCGAGTCGTCCTGCCGTGAGGCGAACCGGGCGAACAGGGACGCGGTGATCGCCGGCAGCGGTACGGCGTTGTCGATGGCCGCCTCGACGGTCCAGCGGCCCTCCCCGGAGTCCTCCGCGTAGCCGCGCAGCTTGTCCAGGTGCTCGTCGTCGTCCAGGGCGTTGACCGCGAGGTCCAGCAGCCAGGAGCGGATGACGGTGCCCTCCTGCCAGGAGCGGAACACCTCGCGCACGTTGTTCACCGAGGACACCTTCTCCAGCAGCTCCCAGCCCTCGGCGTAGGCCTGCATCATGGCGTACTCGATGCCGTTGTGGACCATCTTGGAGAAGTGCCCGGCGCCGACCTTGCCCGCGTGGACGTAGCCGTACGGCCCCTCGGGCTTGAGCGCGTCGAAGACCGGCTGGAGCCGCTCGACGTGGTGCTTGTCGCCGCCGACCATCAGGGCGTAGCCGTTCTGCAGGCCCCACACGCCGCCGGAGACGCCCGCGTCGACGAAGCCGATGCCCTTGATGCCGAGTTCGGCGGCGTGCTTCTCGTCGTCGGTCCAGCGGGAGTTGCCGCCGTCGACGACCGTGTCGCCGTCCGCGAGCAGCTCCTTGAGTTCGTCGATGACGGACTGGGTGGCGTGCCCGGCGGGGACCATCACCCAGACGGTGCGGGGCGCGTCGAGCTTCTCGACGAGTTCGGCGAGGTCCTTGACGTCGGAGAGCGCGGGATCGCGGTCGTAGCCGATGACGGTGTGGCCGGCGCGGCGGATGCGCTCGCGCATGTTGCCGCCCATCTTGCCGAGACCGATGAGACCGAGTTGCATGTCAGTTCACTTCCCTGGTGGTGCGGTAGGCGGCGACGAGGGCCGTGGTGGAGGCGTCCAGACCGGGGACGTCGGCGCCCCGGGTGAGGGCGGGTTCGACGCGCTTGGCGAGGACCTTGCCCAGTTCCACGCCCCACTGGTCGAAGGAGTCGATGTTCCAGACCGCGCCCTGCGTGAACACCTTGTGCTCGTAGAGGGCGACCAGCTGGCCGAGGACCGACGGGGTCAGCTCGCGGGCGAGGACCGTTGTGGTCGGGTGGTTGCCGTGGAAGGTGCGGTGCGGGACCTGCTCCTCGGGCACGCCCTCCGCGCGGACCTCCTCGGCGCTCTTGCCGAAGGCGAGGGCCTGCGTCTGGGCGAAGAAGTTGGCCATCAACAGGTCGTGCTGGGCCTTGAGTTCACCGCTCAGCTCGCCGACCGGGCGGGCGAAGCCGATGAAGTCGGCCGGGATCAGCTTCGTACCCTGGTGGATCAACTGGTAGTAGGCGTGCTGCCCGTTGGTGCCGGGCGTGCCCCACACCACCGGCCCGGTCTGCCAGTCGACCGGTTCGCCGTCCCGCCGCACCGACTTGCCATTGGACTCCATGTCCAGCTGCTGGAGGTACGCGGTGAACTTGGACAGGTAGTGGCTGTACGGCAGCACCGCGTGCGACTGGGCGTCGTGGAAGTTGCCGTACCAGATCCCCAGCAGCCCCATCAGCAGCGGCGCGTTGGCCTCCGCGGGCGCGGTGCGGAAGTGCTCGTCGACCAGGTGGAAGCCGTCCAGCATCTCCCGGAACCGGTCCGGGCCGATGGCGATCATCAGGGACAGGCCGATCGCCGAGTCGTACGAGTAGCGGCCGCCGACCCAGTCCCAGAACTCGAACATGTTGTCCGGGTCGATGCCGAACTCGGTGACCTTCTCCGCGTTCGTCGACAGCGCCACGAAGTGCCGGGCCACGGCCTTCTCGTCACCGTCCAGGCCGGCGAGCAGCCAGGAGCGGGCCGAGGTCGCGTTGGTGATCGTCTCGATCGTGGTGAACGTCTTGGACGCCACGATGAACAGGGTCTCGGCGGGGTCCAGGTCGCGGGTCGCCTCGTGCAGGTCGGCGCCGTCCACGTTGGAGACGAACCGGACGGTCAGCGAGCGGTCGCTGAACGCCCGCAGCGCCTCGTAGGCCATCGCGGGGCCCAGGTCGGAGCCGCCGATGCCGATGTTGACCACGTTCCTGATGCCCTTGCCCGTGTGGCCCGTCCACGCGCCGGAGCGGACCCGCTCCGCGAAGCCGGCCATCTTGTCGAGCACGGCGTGCACGTGCGGCACCACGTTCTCGCCGTCGACCTCGACCACCGCGTCGCGCGGGGCGCGCAGCGCGGTGTGCAGGACGGCCCGGCCTTCGGTGAGGTTGATCCTCTCGCCGCGGAACATGGCGTCCCGCAGCCCGGACACGTCGGTGGCGGCGGCGAGTTCGCGCAGCAGCCGCAGGGTCTCGTCGGTGACGAGGTGCTTGCTGTAGTCGATGTACAGGTCGCCGACGCGGACGACGTAGCGCTCGGCGCGGCCGGGGTCCGTCGCGAACAGCTCGCGCAGGGACGGCAGGCCCGCGTCGCGGTGGGCGGCGAGGGCCGCCCACTCGGGGCGTGCCGTGAGCGCGGGGGAGGGGGACATCAGGCGTTCTCCTTGGCGGCCTCGCCCCGCAGGGCTACGGCGTACATCTCGTCGGCGTCGAGGCGCCGCAGCTCCTCGGCGATCAGTTCGGACGTGGGGCGGACCTTCAGGGCGAGGGTCCGCGGGGGCTGGCCGGGCAGGGTCAGCGTGGCGAGGGGACCCTCGGGCCGGTCGATGACGATCTCGCCGCCCGCGGTGCCCAGGCGCACGGCCGTGACGACCGGCCCCGCCGTGACCACCCGCTCCACCGGGACGCCGAGGCGGGCCTCCAGCCAGCGGGAGAGCAGTTCGGCGCTGGGGTTCTCCGCCTCCGCCTCCACGGCCGCCGACGTCACCGTCACCCGCGCCTGGTCCAGGGCGGCGGCCAGCATCGACCGCCACGGGGTGAGCCGGGTCCAGGCCAGGTCGGTGTCGCCGGGCGCGTAGTTGCGGACCCGGGTCTGGAGCATCTCCAGGGGGCGCTCGGAGGCGTACAGGTCGGTGATCCTGCGCTGGGCCAGCGTGCCGAGCGGGTCCGCGGAGGGGGTGTCGGGCGCGTCCACCGGCCACCACACCACCACCGGCGCGTCCGGCAGCAGCAGCGGCAGCACGACGGAGTCGGCGTGGTCGGTGACGTCGCCGTACGTCCGCAGGACGACCGTCTCGCCGGTGCCGGCCTCGGAGCCGACCCGCACCTCGGCGTCCAGCCGGGAGTGGGTCCGGTCGCGCAGGGTGCGCGCGTGCCGCTTGATGACGACCAGGGTCCGTGAGGGATGCTCGTGCGAGGCCTCCTCGGCCGCCCGGATCGAGTCGTAGGCGTTCTCCTCGTCCGTGACGATGACCATCGTCAGGACCATGCCCACGGCCGGGGTGCCCAGGGCCCGGCGGCCCCGCACCAGCGCCTTGTTGATCTTGCTTGCCGTGGTGTCGGTCAGGTCGATCTTCATGGCCTGCGCCAGCTCCGTCCGTCTCGTGCGAGCATCTCGTCCGCTTCCCTCGGTCCCCAGCTGCCCGACGCGTACGGGGCCGGCCTGCCGTGCTCCGCCCAGTACCGCTCGATCGGGTCGAGGATCTGCCAGGACTCTTCCACCTCCTGGTGCCGGGGGAACAAATTCGCGTCGCCGAGGAGTACGTCCAGGATGAGCCGCTCGTACGCCTCCGGACTCGACTCGGTGAACGACTCGCCGTAGGCGAAGTCCATCGACACGTCCCGGATCTCCATCGAGGTGCCGGGCACCTTGGAGCCGAACCGGACGGTCATGCCCTCGTCCGGCTGGACCCGGATGACGATGGCGTTCTGGCCCAGTTCCTCGGTGGCGGTGGAGTCGAACGGGGAGTGCGGGGCCCGCTGGAAGACGACCGCGATCTCTGTCACCCGGCGGCCGAGCCGCTTCCCGGCACGCAGGTAGAACGGCACGCCCGCCCAGCGGCGGTTGTCGATGCCGAGCTTGATCGCCGCGTACGTGTCGGTCTTCGACGTGGGGTCGATGCCGTCCTCTTCGAGGTAGCCGGCCACCTTCTCGCCGCCCTGCCAGCCCGCCGCGTACTGGCCGCGCACCGTGTGCCGGCCGAGGTCCTGGGGCAGCCGCACCGACTTCAGGACCTTCAGCTTCTCGGTGAGCAGCGCCTCCGCGTCGAACGCGATCGGCTCCTCCATGGCGGTGAGCGCCATCAGCTGCAGCAGGTGGTTCTGGATGACGTCCCGGGCGGCGCCGATGCCGTCGTAGTAGCCGGCCCGGCCGCCGATGCCGATGTCCTCGGCCATGGTGATCTGCACGTGGTCGACGTAACTGCGGTTCCAGATCGGCTCGTACATCTGGTTGGCGAAGCGCAGCGCCAGGATGTTCTGGACGGTCTCCTTGCCGAGGTAGTGGTCGATGCGGAACACCTGGTCCGGCTCGAACACGTCGTGCAGGATGGCGTTCAGGTCGCAGGCGCTGTCCAGGTCGTGCCCGAACGGCTTCTCGATGACCGCGCGCCGCCAGGCGCCCCGCGGCGGGCTCGCCAGGCCGTGCTTCTTCAGCTGCTGGACGACCTTCGGGAAGAACTTCGGCGGCACCGACAGGTAGAACGCGAAGTTGCCGCCGGTACCCCGGGAGGCGTTCAGCTCCACGACCGCGTCCCGCAACTGCTTGAACGCGGTGTCGTCGTCGAAGTCGCCCGGGATGAACCGCATGCCCTCGGCGAGCTGCTGCCAGACCTCCTCACGGAACGGGGTGCGGGAGTGCTCGCGCACCGCGTCGTGCACGACCTGCGCGAAGTCCTGGTCCTCCCAGTCCCGGCGGGCGAAGCCGACCAGCGAGAAACCCGGCGGCAGCAGACCGCGGTTGGCCAGGTCGTACACGGCCGGCATCAGCTTCTTGCGGGACAGGTCGCCGGTCACCCCGAAGATGACCAGCCCCGACGGGCCGGCGATCCGGGGGAGCCGGCGGTCGCCGGTGTCCCGCAGCGGGTTCACCCAGTCGGCCGCCGGGCCGACGGGCACCCGCACCGCCTCCTCGGCGGGGGCCTGCGTTGCCTGGTCGGTCATGACGCGTCAACTCCCTTGCTCTCCAGGGCCGCCGCGACGGCGTCCAGCAGGTCCTGCCAGGCCGTCTCGAACTTGGCCACGCCCTCGTCCTCCAGCTGCCGCACGACCTCGTCGTAGGAGACGCCGAGCCGTTCGACGGCGGCCAGGTCGGCGCGGGCCTGCTCGTAGCCGCCGGTCACGGTGTCGCCCGTGATCACGCCGTGGTCGGCGGTGGCCGCCAGGGTGGCCTCGGGCATGGTGTTGACCGTGCCGGGGGCGACCAGCTCGTCGACGTACAGCGTGTCCTTGTATGCGGGATCCTTCACACCGGTGGACGCCCACAGCGGGCGCTGCGCGTGGGCGCCCTCGGCGGCGAGGGCGCGCCAGCGGTCGTCGGCGGGGGCTCCACCGCCAGTGGATCCGAACACCTGCTCGTACGCCGCGTACGCCAGCCGGGCGTTGGCGAGGGCCGCGCGGCCCTTGAGCGCCAGGGCCTCCGGGGTGCCGAGGGCGGTGAGCCGCTTGTCGATCTCGGTGTCGACGCGGGAGACGAAGAAGGACGCCACGGAGTGGATCGTGGACAGGTCCAGGCCCCGCGCGCGGGCCTGCTCCAGCCCGGCCAGGTAGGCGTCCATGACCTCGCGGTAGCGCTCCAGGGAGAAGATCAGCGTGACGTTGACGCTGATGCCCAGCCCGATGACCTCGGTGATGGCCGGCAGGCCCGCACGGGTGGCCGGGATCTTGATCATCGCGTTGGGGCGGTCGACGAGCCAGGCGAGCTGCTTGGCCTCGGCGACGGTCGCCTCCGTGTGGTGGGCGAGGCGCGGGTCGACCTCGATGGAGACCCGGCCGTCGCGCCCCTCGGACGCGGTGTATACGGAATGCAGAATGTCGGCGGCGGACCGCACGTCGGCGGTCGTCATCATCCGGACGGCCTCGTCCACTGTCACCCCGCGCACGGCCAGCTCGCGGAGCTGCTCCTCGTAGCCCTCGCCGGAGCCTATGGCGGCCTGGAAGATCGACGGGTTGGTGGTCACGCCGACGACGCCCGCGTCGTCGACGAGCCGGGCCAGCGAGCCCGAGGCGATCCGGGTGCGCGACAGGTCGTCCAGCCAGATCGAGACGCCCTCGTCGGCGAGGCGCTTGAGGGCTCCCGGGGTGGCGATTGCTTCGGTCACAGTCATCATCTTTCTCGTCACGTGCGGATCAGGCGCGCGCGGCGGCCAGCGCGTCGCGGGCCGCCGCGGCCACGTTCTCGGGGGTGAAGCCGAACTCGGCGAACAGGGTGGCGGCGTCGGCGGAGGCCCCGAAGTGCTCCAGGGACACGATCCGGCCCGCGTCACCGATGTACCGGTGCCAGGTCAGGCCGATGCCGGCCTCCACCGCGACCCGGGCCCGCACCGACGGCGGCAGCACCGCCTCCCGGTAGGCGCGCGGCTGCTCCTCGAACCACTCCACGCACGGCATCGACACCACCCGCGTGCCGATCCCGCCGGCCTCCAGTTCCTCGCGCGCGGCCACGGCGAGACGCACCTCGGAGCCCGTCGCGATGACGATCACCTCCGGGACCTCGGTCGAGGACTCGCGCAGCACGTAGCCGCCCTTGGCCGCGTCCTCGCGGGGCGCGTACACCGGCACGCCCTGGCGGGTCAGCGCGAGCCCGTGCGGGGCGGGGCGGGTGGCGTGCCTCTTCAGGATCTCGGCCCAGGCGACCGCGGTCTCGTTGGCGTCCGCCGGGCGGACGACGTTCAGGCCCGGGATCGCCCGCAGCGAGGCCAGGTGCTCGACCGGCTGGTGTGTGGGCCCGTCCTCGCCGAGGCCGACGGAGTCGTGCGTCCACACGTACGTCACCGGCAGCCGCATCAGCGCCGACATCCGGACGGCGTTGCGCATGTAGTCGGAGAACACCAGGAAGGTGCCGCCGTAGATCCGGGTGTTGCCGTGCAGCGCGACGCCGTTCATCGCGGCGGCCATCGAGAACTCGCGGATCCCGAAGTGCACCGTACGGCCGTACGGGTCGGCGCCGGGCAGCGGGTTGCCCGCCGGCAGGAAGGAGCTGCCCTGGTCGATGGTGGTGTTGTTGGAGCCCGCCAGGTCGGCGGAACCGCCCCACAGCTCCGGCAGCACCGGGCCGAGCGCCCGCAGCACCTTGCCCGAGGCGGCACGGGTGGCGACCGGCCTGCCCTCCTCGAACACCGGCAGCGCGGCCTCCCAGCCCGGGGGCAGCTCACCCTTGCTCACCCGCTCGAACAGCTCGGCTCGTGCGGGCTGCTCGGTGCGCCAGGCGGCGATCCGCTTGTCCCAGGCGGCGTGCGCCTGTGCGCCCCGGTCCAGGGCGGCGCGGGTGTGGGCGAGGACGTCGCCGTCCACCGCGAAGGTCCGCCCGGGGTCGAAGCCGAGGAGGCGCTTGGTGGCGGCGACCTCCTCCTCGCCCAGCGCCGAGCCGTGGGAGGCCTCGGTGTTCCGCGCGTTCGGGGCCGGCCACGCGATGACCGTGCGCATCGCGACGATCGACGGCCGGCCGGTCTCGGACCGCGCGGCCGTCAGCGCCGCGTGCAGGGCGGCCACGTCGACGTCCCCGTCGGCGGTCGGCTGTATGCGCTGGGTGTGCCAGCCGTATGCCGCGTACCGCTTCAGCACGTCCTCGGAGAAGGCGGTCGCCGTGTCGCCCTCGATGGAGATGTGGTTGTCGTCGTAGAGGAGGACCAGGTTGCCGAGCCTCTGGTGGCCGGCCAGCGAGGAGGCCTCCGCGGAGACGCCCTCCTGAAGGTCGCCGTCGGAGACGATCGCCCAGACGGTGTGGTCGAAGGGAGAGGTGCCCTCGGGGGCGTCCGGGTCGAACAGGCCCCGCTCGTAGCGGGCGGCCATCGCCATGCCGACCGCGTTCGCGACGCCCTGCCCGAGCGGTCCCGTGGTGGTCTCCACGCCCGCCGTGTGCCCGTACTCGGGGTGGCCGGGCGTCTTCGAGCCGTGTGTGCGGAACGCCTTCAGGTCCGCGAGCTCCAGCTCGTACCCGGCGAGGAACAGCTGCGTGTAGAGCGTCAGCGAGGTGTGCCCGGGGGACAGCACGAAGCGGTCGCGGCCGGCCCACTCAGGATCGGCCGGGTCATGACGCATCACCTTCTGAAAGATCGTGTACGCCGCCGGGGCCAGGCTCATCGCCGTGCCCGGGTGGCCGTTGCCCACCTTCTGCACCGCGTCGGCCGCGAGCAGCCGGGCGGTGTCCACCGCACGCCGGTCCAGGTCCGTCCACTCGAAGCCGTCGGAGCCGTCGGATGCTTGCGCGCTCATCTTCAAGAAGTCCTCGTTCGCTGCGGGAATCTGGGGAAACGTCGGCCGGACGCGTTCAAAACTAAAAGTCTGACTTTTTGGAAGGAAGGTCGGCGTGTGTCAGCCTGTGGTGAATCTGGGACACCCCGGCGGGCGCGGCGGGCGCGACAGGGCGACAGGGGCGGCACGAGCAGGACATGGCGGACAGAACAGACGAGCAGGACGGTGCACGCGGGCAGGACGGCGCACGCGGGCAGGACGCTGACGGGATCAGAACGTTCCCCTTCCCGGCCGACCGGGCCGCCGGCGGCGTCGGTATGCGGATCGGCCCGCTGGAGACCGACCGCACCTGGCACTCCGACGCCCCGCTGCACCGCGTCCACCGCATCGACTACCACGTGGTCATGCTGTTCACCGCCGGCCCCGTACGGCACATGGTCGACTTCGCCACGTACGAGGCCGGCGCCGGCGACCTGTTGTGGATCCGCCCCGGACAGGTCCACCGGTTCTCCCGCGGCAGCGAGTACCGCGGAACCGTCCTGACCATGCAGCCCGGCTTCCTGCCGCGTGCCACCGTCGAGGCCACCGGCCTCTACCGCTACGACCTCCCGCCCCTGCTGCACCCCGGCCCCGCGCAACTCACCGGACTCGGCGCGGCCCTTGACCAGCTGCGCCGCGAGTACGAGGACACCACGACCCTCCCGCTCGGCCTGCACACCGCCGTGCTGCGGCACAGCCTCACCGCGTTCCTGCTGCGCCTCGCGCACCTGGCGGCCGGTCCGGAGGAGGCGGACCGGTGGCGCGCGGACGCGGCGGACACCCCCTTCACGCTCTTCCGTGACGCCGTCGAGCAGGGCTTCGCCACCAACCACAGCGTCAGCGCCTACGCCGACGGTCTGGGGTACTCGCGCCGCACCCTGGTCCGCGCGGTCCGGGCCGCGACCGGGCAGACCCCCAAGGGGTTCATCGACCGACGCGTCGTCCTGGAGGCCAAACGCCTCCTCGCGCACACGGACCTGCCGATCGGCCGGGTCGGGGCGGCCGTGGGCTTCCCCGACGCGGCCAACTTCTCCAAGTTCTTCCACCTGCACACCGGTGTCACCCCGGTGGCGTTCCGGGCGGAGCTGGCCGGACCGGCCGGCCCGTGACGGCGAACGGCCCCGAAGGCCCGGGGGGTGAGGGGCCTTCGGGACCGCGACCGGGGTCCGGCAGGGCGTGTCGGCGTCAGTGGCCGAAGTCGAACCAGTTCACGTTCACGAAGTCGGCCGGCTGTCCGCTCGTGAACGTGAGGTACACGTCGTGCGTCCCGGTCACCGCGCTGATGTTCGCCGGGATCGACCGCCAGCTCTGCCAGCCCCCGGTGTCGCCCACCGCGAAGCTGCCGATCGGCGCGTTGCTCCGGCTGTCCAGCCGCACCTCCACCAGGCCGCTGACCCCGGAGGCCGCGCCGCTCGCCACGCGCGCGGTGAACTGCCGGGCCGCCGAGGAACCGAAGTCGACTCCCTTGTAGAGCGCCCAGTCGCCGTTCGCGAGCCAGCCCATGTCCTTGCCGCCGCCGGAGTCCGACGTCGTCTCGGTGGCCACCCCGGACTGGCTGTCGTACGACTCCGCCTGGATCGCGCTGTAGGCGTCACGGTTGCCGGTGGGCGGGGGAGTGGTGCCGCCGCCACCGCCGGACGTCAGCACCTGGACGTAGTCCACGGCCATCGGGTGGTTCGGCTCGGTCCCGCTGTCCGGGCCGCCGCCGAAGGCGCCCGGGAAGCCGCCGCCCATCGCCACGTTGAGGATGACGAAGTAGCCGTGGTTCGTGGCGTTGGCCCAGGTGGTCGCGTCGACCTGGTTCGCCTTCACGGTGTGGAAGTTGACGCCGTCGAGGTAGAAGCGGATCTCCTCGGGGCTGGTCGAGCGGTCCCACTCCATCGCGTAGGTGTGGAAGCCGGCCTGGCAGGTACTGCCCGTGCAGGACGTGGAGTTGCCGATGCCGGACGTCTCGTTGCAGGGGCCGCCCGGGTTGGTGCCGCAGTGCATGGTGGCCCAGTCGGTGTTGAGGCCCTGGACGTTCTCCATGATGTCCAGCTCGCCGACGCCGGGCCAGTTCTGGTAGTTGCCCCGGAACGGCGAGCCCAGCATCCAGAACGCCGGCCAGTAGCCCTTGGCGGCGGCGCCGGTCACGTTCGGCATCTGGATCCGGGCCTGCACGCGCAGCTTGCCGCCGGCCGGCGGCTGGAAGTCGGTGCGGTTGGTCTCGATCCGGCCGGACGTCCAGTGGCCGGAGGAGTCCCGGCGCGGCGTGATCAGCAGGTTGCCGTTGCCGTCGAGCGAGACGTTGCTGGTGGACGACGTCATCGACTCGACCTCGCCGGTGCCCCAGTTGCCGGCGCCGCCCGGGTAGGACGTCCCGGTGTCGTACAGCCAGTTCGCCGTGTTCACGCCCGAGCCGGCCGCGCCGTTGAAGTCGTCCAGGAAGACCTGTGACCAGCCCGAAGGGGGTGTGGGCGCGGACGCGTTCGCGGGCGCGGTGGCCACCGTGGCGGCGGCCGCGGCCAGACCGATCGTGGCGGCCACCGCGACGAGGGCACGGCGGAAGGAACGGGCGCGGTGCGCTCCGCCGCGGCCGGGCGACCCGGATCTGGATATTCCGGAGGGTTCGCTCATGGGGAGGCCTCTCAGGTACGGGGAGATGCGGGGAGTGCCCTGAGAGCGCTCTCAGGACTGGCGTCAATGTGCTCTCCGGCCGCCGGGCCGTCAAGACTTAAAACAAGGAAAGTCCTTTTGTCCGGGTGGAGTTCACTCTGTGAAGTGGGGGAGCGTCCTGGGGCTGGGTCGGGTGAAGGCGGGTGGTCGGCCGAGGGGTCGCGTGCGTGAGGTGGAGGTGCCGCGTGCGTACGGCTGAGGGGTCGCGTGCATGCGGTCGACGAGCCGCGTGTATACGGCGGACGGCCGCGTGTAGGCGGTGGGCAGTCGGGTGTGGATCACGGACGGCAGCGTGCGTGCGGCCATGGGCAGCGTGCGTGCGGTTGACGGCCGGGTGTGTACGGCGGACAGCCGCGTGCGGATCGCGGACGGGCTCCGTGGAGATGGCAAACAGCGCGTGGGTGGTAGCCGGTAGCCGCATATCGCCTACCGCGGCGTGTATACGCCCGCCGGGCCCCGTGCACACGGCCCGACGGGCAGCCCTCGTACGGCGGTTGTGGGCCATCTCCGGCGTGCCCGCGGAGTCGGCCGGAACCATGGTTGTCCCCGGTCCGGCGACTGTGACCAGAGTGGGGACACCGACCGGCGTTCCGGCCGGGACCGTGGTCCTGCGGGTGCGCCATGGCGTGCAACCCGCACCCTGCGCCCCGCACACCGCACCCTGCGCCCCGCACCCCGCATCCCGGTCCGGCCCTCCCCAGCCCGCTCGATCGGCAGGAAGGACACACCAGGAGACACCCGCACGCCCACCCCGCCGGAGGCATCCGTGACAGAAGCGCGCAAGCGGCCCACCGTGGCGATCGTCGGAGCGGGAGCGGCGGGCGCCCTGACCGCCGTCCAGCTCTGCGAGACGGCGACCCGCCGCCGGACCCCCCTCGACCTCGTCCTGATCGACCCCGCCCCCGAGGCCGGGCGCGGCACCGCCTACGCCACCACCGACCCCCGGCACCGCCTGAACGTGCCGGCCGGTGGCATGAGCGCCTACCCCGACGAACCAGGACACTTCACCCGCTGGCTGTGCCGGCACGGCGAACCCCAGGTCACCGCCGCCGACTTCGCGACCCGCCACCGCTACGGCGCCTACCTCGCCGACACCCTCGGCCGGGCCATCGTCCGCGCGCAGGGCACGGTCGCCGTACGACGCCTGCGCACCCGCGCCCACCACTGCACCACCACCGCCACGGACACCGCCCCCGGTGCCCGGATCACGCTGCGCCTCACCGACGGGGACGCCCTGACCGCCGACGCCGTCGTCCTCGCCACCGGACCGGCCGGGGCGGTGGCCGACTGGGCGCCGCCCGCCCTGCTCGGCTCACCCCGGTTCGTCACCGGGCCCTGGGTGCCCGGCGCCCTCGACGGACCGGCGGGCGACCACGGCGGGGACGTCCTGCTGGTCGGCAGCGGCCTGACCGCCGTCGACCTGGCTCTGACCCTGGACCGGCCCGGGCGCCGCGTGCACACCGTCTCCCGCGGCGGCCTGCTGCCCGAGGCGCACGCGCTGGGCCCGGCCGGTGAGATGGCCGCACCCGCCGGACTGGGCCCGATGCCCCTGGACCGGCTGCGCCGCACCGTCCTCCGCCACCTGAGCCGCTCCCTGCGTGTCCACGGCGACTGGCGGCCCGCCCTGGACAGCCTCCGCCCACACACCGCACGCCTGTGGCGCGCCCTCACGCCGGGCGAGCGGGAGGAGTTCCTGGTCCGGGACGGCGCCCTGTGGAACACCCACCGACACCGCATGGCCCCGGCCACCGCCGAGCACGTCGAACGGGCCCGCACCGCACGCCGGCTGACCGTGCACACCGGCACCGTCACCGACGCCACCGCCCGCGACGACGGCACCCTCACCGTCCTCCTGTCCGACGGCCGCGCCCTCCACGTGGGCTGGGTGATCGACTGCACCGGTCCCGGACGCCTGCCCGACGGCCCCCTGTGGCAGGGCCTGTTCGCCGACGGCCTCGCGGTCCCCGGCCCGCTCGGCATGGGCGTCGCCACCCGCGACGGCCGCCTCCTCGACGCCCACGGACGCGCCCGGCTGGCGCTCCACACCCTCGGCGCACCCCGACGGGGCGAACTGTGGGAGACCACGGCGGTCCCCGAAATCCGCGTCCAGGCAGCCGAGTTGGCGGGCCGCATCCTCGCGCCGGCCGCCGCGCCGCGCCGTCGGAGCCGCCGCCCGGCCGACGGACACGGGCTGCCCCTGTCCACGCACGCCGAGGCGGCCGCCGCCTACCGCACCGGCCTCGACCGGATCCTGAAGGTACGCTCCGGCGCCGGGGACGCCCTCGCCCGCGCGGTCGCCCTGGACCCCGGTTTCGCCCTCGGCCACGCCGCCCTCGCCCTGCTCGGCCACGAGTGCGGGGCCGCTGTGGACGTGCCCCGCGCCCTCGCCGACGCCCGCCGCAGCGCCCGCGAGCGGGCCGACGAACGGGAGCGGTCCTTCGTCGACACCGTCGGCCGCCGCATCACCGGAGACGACGGCGACCGGGCCCTCGTACGGCACCTGCGCGCACACCCGGCCGACGCGCTCGCGCTGGCCGCCGCCGTCCCCACCATCGCCTTCTCCGGCGTACGCGACCTGGCCGCCGACGACGCCCTCGCCCTGCTCGACCTGACCTCCCCGGCCCACGACGGACACTGGTTCCACACCTCGCTGCTCGCCTTCCTCCGGCAGGGGCAGGGCCGGCTGCACGAGGCCGGTGAACTCGCCCACCGGGCGCTGGCCGCCGAACCCGGCTCCGGGCACGCCGTGCACGCCCTAACCCACGTGCACTACGAGACCGGCGCCCACGAGGCGGGCCGCGACTGGCTGGACCGCTGGGTGGCCGGGCGCGGCCGGGGCGCCGTCCACCGGGCCCACTTCTCCTGGCACATCGCGCTGCACGAACTCGCCCTGGACGACCCGGCGGCGCTGCGCAGGCGCTGGTTCGCCCAGCTGGCGCCCCGGCGGGTGACCGGGGTACGGGCGCTCGTCGACTCCGGGTCGCTGCTGTGGCGGGCGCGGCTGAGCGACAGCTGGCCGGGCGAGCTGCCGGTGGCGGACGTCCTCGACGCCGTCGAACGGGACGTGCTGGAACACCCCGCGACCGCGTTCACCGCCCTGCACGCGGCCGTCGTCCTGACCGCCGACGGCGACCTGCCCGCGCTGCGCCGGCTCCGCGACCACGCGGCGGGCGCGGACGCGGTGCAGCGCGAGGTGATCGTCCCGCTGTGCGAGGCGTTCGCGGCTCTCGTGGAGCGGCGCTTCCATGAGGCGGCCCGCGGACTCGACGCCCTTCTGCCCGCCCTGAGCGGGGTCGGCGGCAGCGCGGCCCAACGCGAGGTGGTGGAGGAGACCCTGCTGTACGCCCTGGTGGCCGACGGCCGCACCGACGCAGCCCGCCGTCTCCTCGACACCCGCCTCGACCGCAAACCGGCCCCCCGAGACCGCCGCCTGCTGGCCGCCCTCCCGCGCTGAGGACACCGCGACGCGGGCTGCGGTCTCTCCGGCCCTGGTTCGACGCCGTTGCCCGGCCGGCCACGGGGCCCCGGCCGGCCGGCCGCCCGATGCCGGGTGGCGAGCGGGGACGACGCATCGGCCCGATCGGCGGGTCGCTTCGCCGGTCACCGGAGGGCAAACCTGCGCACCGGTCCCGGGACGCCGGGTCGCCTCGCCCGGTCCCGGGCGGCGGCCGCCTCGCCGGTCCCAGGAATCGGCCGCTTCGTCGTCCTCCCCCCACGGCGGGTCGTCACCCGCCACGGTGGTCGTCGGTGAAGATGGAGGGGGCGTCGAGGTGACCGGTCGGGTGTGGTGTGGGCGGAGCGGTGGGGAAGGTGCGAGCGTGAGGCTGACCATTCTGGGCGGCGGCGGATTCCGGGTGCCGCTCGTGTACGGGGCGCTGCTGACGGACCGCGCCGAGGGCCGGGTGACCGAGGTCGTGCTGCACGACCTGGACGCCGGTCGACTGTATGCGGTGTCCCGTGTACTGGACGCCCAGGCCGTCGGCGTCCCGGACGCGCCCCGGGTGACCGCGACGACCGACCTCGACGAGGCCCTGCGCGGCGCCGACTTCGTGTTCTCCGCCATCCGCGTCGGCGGACTGCGGGGCCGGGCCGCCGACGAACGGGTGGCCCTCGCCGAGGACGTCCTCGGCCAGGAGACGGTCGGCGCCGGCGGCATCGCCTACGGCCTGCGTACCGTACCCGTCGCCGTCGGCATCGCCCAGCGCGTCGCCCGCCTGGCCCCCGACGCTTGGGTCATCAACTTCACCAACCCGGCCGGCCTGGTCACCGAGGCCATGTCCCGCTACCTCGGCGACCGGGTCATCGGCATCTGCGACTCGCCGGTCGGCCTCGGCCGCCGTATCGCCCGCGTCCTCGGCGCCGACCCGGGCCGGGCGTCCGTCGACTACGTCGGCCTCAACCACCTCGGCTGGGTGCGTGCCCTGCGCGTAGACGGCCGCGACCAGTTGCCCCGGCTGCTGGCCGACCCCGCCCTGCTCGGCTCCTTCGAGGAGGGGCGGCTGTTCGGCGCCGACTGGCTGCGCTCCCTGGGCGCGATTCCCAACGAGTACCTGCACTACTACTACTTCAACCGCGAGGCCGTACGCGCCTGCCAGCAGGCGGAGAAGACCCGCGGCGCCTTCCTCCTGGACCAGCAGGCCCGCTTCTACGAGGAGGCCGGCCGCCCCGGCACCCCCGCCCTGGACCTGTGGAACCGCACCCGCGCCGAACGCGAGGCTACCTACATGGCGGAGAACCGCCGAACGGCGGGCGCCGGTGAACGCGAGGACGACGACCTGTCCGGCGGCTACGAGAAGGTCGCCCTCGCCCTGATGCGGGCCGTCGCCCGCGACGAACGCACCACGCTGATCCTCAACGTCCGCAACCGGGGCACCTTGTCCGTCCTCGACGCCGACGCGGTCGTCGAGGTGCCCTGCCTGGTCGACGCGGGCGGCGCCCACCCCCTCGCCGCCGACCCGCTGCCCGGCCACGCCACCGGCCTGGTCTGCTCGGTCAAGGCCGTCGAGCGCGAGGTGCTCGCCGCCGCCGAGTCCGGCTCCCGCGCCACGGCGGTGAAGGCCTTCGCCCTGCACCCGCTGATCGACTCCGTCGGCGTGGCCCGGCGCCTGGTGGAGGCGTACACCGAGGTCCACCCGGGCCTCGCGTACCTGGAGTGAGGGCCTAGAGGGGCAGCGCCCGCGCCGGGCTGCTCCCGCTCTGCCGGCCGGCGGGCGCGGGCAGCGACGGGAGCGACTCGCCCCGCTGCTGCGGCAGCGACACCGCCCGCAGCGGCCGGGGCCCGGACACCACCGTGTAGTCCGGCCCGAGGAACGGCGGTTCGACCACGCCCACTTCCTCGCCCAGGGCCAGCCTGACCGCCGTCCACGGCGCGTTCACCCCGCACAACGACAGCTGGTGCAGACCGCCGGCGGCCCGCGTGTTGACGTCGAGCAGGACGGGACGGTCGCCGTACATCCGGAACTGGATGTTGGACAGGTGGTGCAGGCCGAAGCCCTCCGCGATGGTGCGGGCCGGTCCCAGCCACTGCTCGTGCAGCGTGAAGCCCCGGCGGCGGCCGTTCTTGGTCCGTCCCACCGCCAGCCGGACCCGGTCGTCCGGTCCGGTCAGACAGTCCACGGACACCTCCGGCTGCCCCAGCCGCGGCATCACCAGCCAGTCCACGGGCTCGCCCGACCGCAGCAACGCCTCGACGACGCCGTCCAGGTGCACCTGCGGACCGGGGAAGCCGCCGAGGTGCGCGAGGGAGAAGGGGGACCGGGTGAGCACGCGGAAGCCGACCCCGCCCGCCCCGGCGGCCGGCTTGAAGCACGCGGTGTCCCCGGCCGCCTCCAACTCCTCCACGGCGGCGACGAGTTCGCCGGCCGAGCGGACCCGCCACCACGGCGGCACGGGAACACCGGCCGAGGCGACCGCCTCGTACGCGGTCACCTTGTCCTCGAACACGGCCACCGCCCGCGCCGTCGGCGCCAGCAGAGCCGTGCCGGCGGCCTCGAACTCGGCGCGGTGCGCGACGATCGCCGCCTGGTGCAGCCGCGGCACGAACACGTCGATCCCGCGCCGCGCGCACTGGTCGAGGGCGTACTCGACGTACCCGGCCGCGGACAGGCCCTCCGGCTCCAGGTCGGCGGTGTCGGCGGCGGCCAGCACGGGTGAGTCCGCGTCGCCGTGCGTCGCGTGGACCTCGATCGCGCGGCCGGCGGGATTACCCCGCAGCTGATCGATGAAGAACACGTTCTCCGCGTACGTACGATTGAGCCAGACGCGTACGCGAGAGATCATGCAGGCCGCCTTTCGCGGTGTGCGGGCAGGGCTGAGCGGCCCGGGCCCGGGCAGGAGAGAGGAAGGGACACCGAACCCGCCCTGCGGCGAAGGGAGTCGGGGCGGTGGTGTCGGGGGCGATCATACGGCTTCGCCCGGCCCGCGCGTACACCGCGGACACCACGAAATCCCGCCTCCCCGGTCCCAGCGGCCCCGGCGTCACCCGTTCGGCCCCGCGCCGCCAGGACTAGTGTGATCAGGTGACAGACATCAGCGTCCTCACCGACACCGCGCCCTGGCAGCACGACTTCGAACGCCGGCTGCGCGCCTCCTACTCCCGCACCGGCCTCGGTGCGGCGGCGGTCGACCGTATGCTGTCGACCGAGCGCGAACGCGCCGTCGACTGGACCGTCGCCGAGATCACCGACGCCGGGACCCGCGTCGGGCACGTGGCCGTGTCCCTGTCCGACGACGACGGCGCGCCCGCGGGCCGGATCGGCGACCTCCACGTCGACGCGCCCCACACCGGCCGCGGCCACGAACGGGCCGCCCGGGACTGGGCCGAGGACTGGTGCGCCGGGCGCGGCGCCCGCAAGCTGCACATACGGCTCACCGAACCCGCGGGCACCCTCTTCGACGACTACGGCGTGCGCGGCCAGGTCAGGGCGCGGCCCCTCGCGTCCCCGCCCGAACCGCTCGACGGCGTCACCGCACGGCCGATGACCCCCGCCGAGTATCCCGGCTGGCTGGCCGCGGAGAAGGCGTCGTACGCCGACGACATCGCCCGGTCCGGGGCGCGCAGCCGTGAGGAGGCCGTACGCAAGTCGGACCGGGACTTCGCGGAGCTGATCCCGGACGGCCTGGCGGCGCCCGACAACACCTTTCTGGTGCTGGAAGCCGCGGGCGCGCCCATCGGCACGGGCTGGCTGTGCCACCGCCATCTCCCGGGCGTCACCTACGGCTACTCGCTCCACATCGAGGAGCGGTACCGCGGAAAGGGCTACGGCCGGGCCGCGATGGCGGCCGGCGAACGGGCGACTCTCGCGGCCGGCGACACGGCGCTGATGTTCACCGTCTGGGGCGGCAACGAGGTCGCGATGAACCTGTACACGAGCGCCGGTTACCAGGTCGTGGAGGAGAGCCGCTCCCTCGACCTGCCCCGCGCCCGGGTCTGACGGGCCGGGGCGCGCGACCTGGCTCATGGGCCCCTTGTCCCCTCCCCCCGAATGTGTTCTCGTGGTGCGGACGACATGATCGGGAGTGACCGGGAGGGGTACGGGTGGAGTCGACGGCCGGGGCCGGGCAGCTGCTGGCCATCAGCGACCTGCACGTCTCCTATCGCGAGAACCGCGCCCTGGTCGAGCGGATGCGCCCCGGGACGGACGAGGACTGGCTCATCGTGGCCGGTGACATCGCCGAGACCGTCGCCGACATCCGCTGGACCCTCGCCACCCTCGCCGGCCGCTTCCGCAAGGTCCTGTGGGCGCCCGGCAACCACGACCTGTGGACCCACCCCAAGGACCCGGTCACGCTGCGCGGTGTCGCCCGCTACGAGCATCTGGTCGAACTGTGCCGGGAACTGGGCGTCACCACGCCCGAGGACCCCTACCCCGTGTGGCGGGGCCCAGGCGGCCCGGCCGTCGTCGCCCCGCTGTTCCTGCTGTACGACTACTCGTTCCTGCCGGACGGCTGCGCCACCAAGGACGAGGGCCTGGCCTACGCGCACGGCACCGGCATCGTCTGCAACGACGAGTTCCTGCTGCACTCCGATCCCTACCCGAGCCGTGAGGACTGGTGCCGCGCCCGGGTCGCCGAGACCGGACGCAGGCTCGCCGAGCTGCCCGAGGACCTGCCGACGGTGCTCGCGGCCCACTACCCGCTGCACCGGCACCCGACGGACGTGCTCCGGCACCCGGAGTTCGCCATGTGGTGCGGCACGGAACTGACCGCCGACTGGCACCGCCGGTTCCGCGTCCGGACCATGGTCTACGGTCATCTGCACATCCCGCGGACCACCTGGCACGACGGCGTGCGCTTCGAAGAGGTCTCCGTGGGATACCCCCGCGAATGGCGAGGGCGCCCGGAAACCCCGGGACAGCCGCGCCGCATCCTGCCGATGGAGGTCGAATCCGGTGATCGAGGAGCTGCTCCCGCAGGCGGTCGTGGCCGTGGAGGCGCACGCTGACAGCCCGCTGTGGGACGCCCCGCTGCACCCGGAGGAGGAGGCGGTCATGGTGCGCGCGGTGGCCAAGCGCCGCCGCGAGTACGCCGCCGTACGCGGCTGCGCCCGGCAGGCCATGGAGAAGCTCGGCGTGCCCGCGCAGCCCGTCGTCACCGGCGCGAGCGGCGCGCCGCGCTGGCCGGACGGCCTGATCGGCAGCATGACCCACAGCGACGGCTACTGTGCCGCCGCCCTGGCCCGCGCCGCCGACCTGGCCTCCCTCGGCATCGACGCCGAGCCGCACGAGCCGCTCCCGCAGGAGGTCGTCTCCTACGTCTTCCTGCCCACCGAGACCGAACGGCTGCGCCTGCTCGCCCGCCGCGCGCCCGAGGTGCACTGGGACCGTCTCCTGTTCAGCGCCAAGGAGTCCGTCTACAAGGCGTGGTTCCCCCTCACCGGCAACTGGCTGGACTTCTCCGAGGCCGACATCGACCTGCGGCCGGAACAGGGCGCCGCGCCGCACGGCACCCTGCGCGCCGAACTCCTCGTGCCCGGCCCCGTGCTGGGCGGCGTCCGCCGGCAGACCTTCGACGGCCGCTGGGCGGTACGCGACGGCGTGCTCACCACCGCCGTCGTCGTCCCGCACCCCTGATCCGCCGGGTCCACCCCGTCACCGGCCTGCCGGGCCCACACCGGTCACCGGCCCCCGGGGCCCACACCCGCTGTCACCTGCCCCGGCCACCGGCCCGCCGGACAGCATCGGCGTCACACGGGTGGGCACCAGTCGCCGAGGAGCCGGAAGAACTGCTCCTCGTTCCCCGTCAGGCCCGCCCGGGCCAGGGCCTGTTCGGCCTCGGCGAGCACGCCGGGCGGCACCACCGCGGGGCCGGTGCCGTCCGGCGGCCCGTCGAAGGCGGCGCGCACGGTGTGCAGCAGCCGCAGATAAGCCTGGACGGCGGTGCGCTCACGGTCGGTCAGTACGGCGGTGGTCATCGGTCGGCTCTCCCCGATTCGGCGTCACGTCTCGCGCGCCCTGCGGCGCCGTGCGCCGCCTCGTACGGCGCACGGGTCCAGCTTGCCGCCCACCACTGACAACGCCGCCCCGCTCCGCGGCGCTTCGCCCGCTCGGCTGATCCGAAACGCTCCGACGGGCCCCCGGGGGCCGCCGCTCAGCCCTGCGGTCCCGGATAGCCCAGGGACAGCTCGATCCGGCCCGCCACACCGTCGCGCCGGCCCGGACCGCGCAGGGCCGAACCGGCCAGCCAGGTGCGGCACTTGCTGGCGAGGAGCAGCCCGAACGTCTCGGCGTCCCGCTCCTCGGCCTGGTCGAAGCGGGTGCGCGCGGCGACCCGGTGGACCGTGGCCTGGAGGGCGGCCCGGTCGGTGTCGTCGGTCAGCAGCCGGGTGGCCACGCCGGCGCCCTCGACGGGGTGGCCGCAGTGGTCGGCCTGCATGTGCCACAGTTCGTGGCCCAGGATCACCAACTGGTGGTCGGGGGCGGTGCGTTCCTCGACGACCACCAGGTCGCGGTCGGCCATGTCCAGCCACAGCCCGCTGGCCGTGCCGGGCGGGAAGACGGCCGTACGGAAGACGACGGGGCGGCCGCGCCGGCGGCTCATCGCCTCGCACAGCGCCCGGTACAGCTCGTGCGGCGGGGCGGGCGCGGGGAGGGTCAGTCCCCCGACGAGCTCCGCGCACAGCCGGCGCATGTCCCTGCCGATGCCCACTGTCCTCCCCCGGCTCACGACTCGGGCCGCTTGACGCTCTCCAGGAGCATGTCGAGCCACTCCGCGACCTTGTCCCGGTGCTGGTCGGTGGGCAGCTGGGCGGCCCGCCAGGCGATCCCGCGCACCCCGTGGTCCTGCAGCAGCCGCTCCAGCGGATCCTGGGCGGCCTGTTCCGCCGCCCGCTCCCGGTCGGCGAGCTTCTGCAGCAGGTCCTGCTCGGTGCGCTGCAGCGCGCCCGCCAGTGCCTCGGGGTCCTCCGCCGTCAGGAATCCGGCGTGCACCCGGAAGAACCGCTGCAGCGCGTCGCAGTGCTCCATGGTGGGCCGCCGGTCGCCGTTGATGAGGGCGCCCGCCTGCTGCCGGGACATGCCCGCGCCGTCGGCGATCTCCTGCTGCGTGTACTTGCGGCCGCCCGGTTTCAGCCGGGTGCGGCGCAGCAGGTCCAGCCGCTGCAGGAAGCGCGCCTGCACGTCCGGCTCGCCCGCGGGCCGGCCGCCGAGCAGCGCCCGTACGACGGGCTCCGGCACGCCGCAGGCGACGCTGAGCCGCCCCACGTCGAAGACCTCGGCGTGCGGCACGCCGAGCCGGTCGGCGAGCGCGGTGACGCGGGCGACGACGGCCGGCAGCTGAGCGGTCGCCGCGGCGCCCGGATCCTCGTAGCCATCCGTCACCGACAGAACTCCTACGTCTCGTGTGGGGCAGGTCCCAGGTGAGGTCGTGACGTTCACCAACGGATGCCGTGAACTTCCCGGAGAGTATCCGGTGCTTCGAACTCACATCCAGGTCTCGCCACAACTGTGGCGAATTTCAGCCGTCAACAGGCATGAAATGCCACGATAGTTGACATGCGTCAGGACGGGCAGCAGGATCGCATCGCCGCGTGAACGGGCGCAGAGGCAAGAGGGGTGACCTCCCGATGGCACAACAGGCAGGAGGGCAGCGGCAGGCGCCGTGGCCCGTCCCCGCGAGCCGCGAGGCCCAGGAGTATCTCCAGGACTGCGCCGCGCTGGTGGAGGCCGTGTCCTTCCCGTCCATGGTCGTCGACCACCGCTGGGACGTCGTCGTGGCGAACAGCGCGTTCGAGACACTTTTCCGTGGCGTGCGACCGCACGCGACCGCCATGCCGGACGCCAACTTCCTCCGGTTCGTCCTGTTCCATCCTGACGCGGCCACGGTCCTCGGCGAGCACGAGGCGGGGTGGTGCCTGCCGATGCTGGCCCGCCTGAAGGCCGCCCTGGAGCTGTACGGCCACGATCACGAACTCCAGGCGATCCGGCGCGAGGTCGGCCAGGACCCGATCATGGAGGCCGCCTACCGGCAGGGTCTGCCGCACTGGATCCGCGCGGTCGGTGAGGCCGCCACGGAACTCGACGGCGCGGTCCGTCTGCTGTTCCACCCGGACCCCCGGCGGGGCACCACCGAGTGCCGCATCGTCGACGAGACCCCCCGGACCCTCCGGGAGCTGGGCTGCACCCGCCTGACCATGGTCCTGCGCGACCCCCGCCGCCCCGCGGCGGCGCCCCGCCGGCCGCGCCGCCCGCGCGCCGCGGCCGCGCACCTCACCGTCGTTCCGGCACCGGAGAGCTGACCCGGCTCCGTCGGCGTTCAGGTCGCCGACGGGGCCGGGTCCGCCCCGGCAGGGGCCGCCCACTGTCACCCCAGGCGTCGCCGATTTCCCGTGCCACCTTTACGCAAACAGCTTGCGTAACTTGCGCTACTCTTGCGTCCATGACGCGACGACTTGCGGAAGTGGCGAAGAAGGTCGGGGTCAGCGAGGCCACGGTCAGCCGGGTGCTCAACGGCAAGCCGGGAGTCTCCGAGTCCACCCGGCAGGCGGTGCTCAGCGCCCTCGACGTGCTCGGCTACGAGCGCCCCACCCAGCTGCGCGGCGAACGCGCCCGGCTGGTCGGCCTGGTCCTGCCCGAACTGCAGAACCCCATCTTCCCCGCGTTCGCCGAGGTCATCGGCGGCGCGCTGGCCCAGCTCGGCCTCACCCCGGTGCTGTGCACGCAGACCAAGGGCGGCGTCTCGGAGGCGGACTACGTCGAGCTGCTGCTCCAGCAGCAGGTCTCCGGCGTCGTCTTCGCCGGCGGCCTGTACGCCCAGGCCGACGCGCCCCACGACCACTACCGGCTGCTCGCCGAGCGCAACATCCCGGTCGTCCTCGTCAACGCGGCCATCGAGCGCCTCGGCTTCCCGGCCGTGTCCTGCGACGACGCGGTCGCCGTCGAGCAGGCCTGGCGGCACCTGGCCTCCCTCGGCCACGAACGGATCGGCCTGGTCCTCGGCCCCGAGGACCACGTGCCCTCGGCCCGCAAACTGGCCGCCGCGCGAGCCATCGCACCCGGCCTGCCCGAGGAATTCGTCGCCCGCGCCATCTTCTCCCTGGAGGGCGGCCACGCGGCCGCCGCGCGACTCATCGACCGCGGCGTCACCGGCCTCATCTGCGCCAGCGACCCCCTCGCGCTCGGCGCCGTCCGGGCCGCCCGCCGGGGCGGCCACGACGTCCCCGGGCGCGTCTCCGTGGTCGGCTACGACGACTCGGCGTTCATGAACTGCACCGAGCCGCCGCTCACCACCGTCCGCCAGCCCATCGAGGCCATGGGGCGCGCGGCCGTGGAGCTGCTGCACGCCCGGATCGGCGGCACCGCCGTACCCGCCGAGGAGCTGCTGTTCGAGCCGGAACTGGTGGTGCGCGGATCCACCGGGCAAGCCCCGCGCGGCTGAGATCCAGAAGATCCATTCGGCTGTCAAATAATTACAGAGTCTGCGCGACATCTTGCGGCACGGTGTCGTGGGTGCTTGAGTGTGCGTCGCCCACCGCTCCTGCCTTGAGGGGTCCACCGATGACAAGCACCGGGTTCCGCCGTACCGTCGCCGCGATCGGCGTCTGTTCCAGCCTCGTCCTCACCGCATCCGCCTGCGGCTCGGACGACGACAGCGCGGCGGGCGGCAAGACCCGCATCACCGTGAACTGCGAGCCACCCAAGAGCGCCAAGACCGACCGGAGATTCTTCGAGCAGGACGTCGCCTCCTTCGAGAAGCAGCATCCGGACATCGACGTCGTCGCCCACGACGCCTTCCCCTGCCAGGACCCGAAGACCTTCGACGCCAAGCTCGCCGGCGGCCAGATGGAGGACGTGTTCTACACGTACTTCACCGACGCCCGGCACGTCGTCGACATCCGCCAGGCCGCCGACCTCACCCCGTACCTCAAGGACCTCAAGAGCTACGGCACCCTGCAGAAGCAGCTCCGGGACATCTACACCGTGGACGGGAAGGTCTACGGCATACCGCGTACCGGATACAGCATGGGGCTGATCTACAACCGCGCCCTGTTCAAGAAGGCCGGCCTCGACCCTGAGAAGCCGCCCGCCACCTGGGCGGAGGTCCGCGCCGACGCCAAGCGGATCGCGGCGCTCGGCGACGGCACCGTCGGGTACGCCGACTACAGCGCCCAGAACCAGGGCGGCTGGCACTTCACCGCCGAGCTGTACTCGCAGGGCGGGGACGTCGTCAGCGCCGACGGCAAGAAGGCCACCATCGACACCCCCGAGGGCCACGCCGTCCTGCAGAACCTGCACGACATGCGCTGGACCGACGACTCCATGGGCAGCAAGCAGCTCCTCGTCATCAACGACGTGCAGCAGATGATGGGGTCCGGCAAGCTCGGCATGTACCTCTCCGCCCCCGACAACATCCCGATCCTCGTCAAGGAGAAGGGCGGCGACTACAAGGACCTCGCCCTCGGCCCGATGCCCGGCGGCAAGGGCACCCTCATCGGCGGCGACGGCTACATGTTCAACAAGCACGACACCCCCGCCCAGATCCGCGCCGGCCTGAAGTGGCTGGACCACATGTTCCTCACCCCCGGCAAGGGCTTCCTCGGCGACTACGCCCGCGCCAAGAAGAACGACGCGCCCGTCGGCCTGCCCGAACCCCGCCTGTTCACGGGCGCCGCCGACGCCAAGGACCAGCAGGTCAAGAAGGCCAACGCCAACGTCCCCGTGGAGAACTATCAGGCCTTCCTCGACGGCGACCAGCAGCTCCGGATGAAGATCGAGCCGCCGGACGCGCAGCAGATCTACTCCGTCCTCGACGGCACCGTCTCCGCCGTCCTCACCAAGAAGGACGCCGACATCGACCAGCTGCTCAAGGACGCCTCCGGCAAGATCGACAGCATCCTGGCCCGGAGCTGACCACCATGACCAAGACGGCCACGCGGCGGCCCGTCCAGCGGGCCGCCGCCCACACGGCCGCGGCGCCGCCCCCACGAGGGGGCCGGGGGCGGCGCCGCCTCCTCGACCAGCTGCGCGCCTACGGCTTCCTCCTCGGCGGCCTGATCTGCTTCGCCCTGTTCTCCTGGTACCCCGCGATCCGCGCGGTCGTCATCGCCTTCCAGAAGTACACCCCGGGCGCGGACCCCCAATGGGTCGGCACGGCCAACTTCACCCGCGTCTGGCACGACCCCGAGTTCTCCGCTGCCTGGCGCAACACCCTCACCTTCACCCTGCTCGCGCTGCTCCTCGGCTTCGCCGTGCCCTTCGTCCTCGCCCTCGTCCTCAACGAACTGCGCCACGCCAAGGCGTTCTTCCGGGTCGTGGTCTACCTGCCCGTCATGATCCCGCCCGTGGTCAGCGCCCTGCTGTGGAAGTGGTTCTACGACCCCGGCGCCGGCCTCGCCAACGAGACGCTCCGCTTCCTCCAACTGCCCACCTCGAACTGGTCCAACGGCACGGACACGGCGCTGATCTCCCTGGTGATCGTCGCCACCTGGGCCAACATGGGCGGCACCGTCCTGATCTACCTGGCCGCCCTGCAGTCCATCCCCGGCGAGCTCTACGAGGCCGCCGAACTGGACGGCGCGAACCTGCTCCAGCGCGTCCGGCACGTCACGGTCCCGCAGACCCGGTTCGTGATCCTGATGCTGATGCTCCTTCAGATCATCGCCACCATGCAGGTGTTCACCGAGCCGTTCGTCATCACCGGCGGCGGACCCGAGAACGCCACCGTCACCATCCTCTACCTCATCTACAAGTACGCCTTCCTCTACGACGACTTCGGCGGCGCCTGCGCGCTCAGCGTCATGCTGCTCGTGCTGCTCGGCGTCTTCTCCGCCGGCTACCTGCGGCTCACCCGCACCGAGGGGGACGCATGAGCACCCGCACCCTCATCTCCCCGGCCACCCTGGCCCGCCCGCGCGGCAAGGCCGTCTACTGGACCGTGTTCACCACCGTCGTCGTGCTCTTCGCGCTCGCCTTCCTCTTCCCCGTGTACTGGATGGTGACCGGTGCGATGAAGTCCCCGGACGAGGTCGCCCGGACCCCGCCCACCCTCGTCCCGCGGCACTGGCACCTCACCGGCTACACCGACGCCTGGGACCTGATGCAGCTCCCCGGGCACCTGTGGAACACGGTGGTGCAGGCGGCCGGCGCATGGGCGTTCCAGCTGGTGTTCTGCACGGCCGCCGCCTACGCCCTGTCCAAGCTGAAACCGGCCTTCGGGTCCGTGATCCTCGGCGGCATCCTCGCCACCCTGATGGTGCCGGCGCAGGCCCTCGTCGTACCCAAGTACCTGACGGTCGCCGACCTGCCGCTGATCCACACCAGCCTGCTCAACGACCCCCTCGGCATCTGGCTGCCGGCCGTCGCCAACGCCTTCAACCTCTATCTGCTCAAGCGGTTCTTCGACCAACTGCCCCGCGACGTCCTGGAGGCCGCCGAGATCGACGGCGCCGGAAAGCTCCGGGTGCTGTGGTCGGTGGTCCTGCCGATGTCCCGGCCCGTCCTCGGCGTGGTGTCGATCTTCGCCCTGGTCGCCGTGTGGCAGGACTTCCTGTGGCCGCTGATGGTCTTCTCCGACACCGGCAAGCAGCCGATCAGCGTGGCCCTCGTCCAGCTGTCGCAGAACATCCAGCTCACCGTGCTCATCGCCGCGATGGTGATCGCCAGCATCCCGATGGTGGCCCTGTTCCTCGTCTTCCAGCGCCACATCATCGCCGGGATCAGCGCGGGCAGCACCAAGGGCTGACGCCGCCGCCCGTCTCGTCAGAAAGGTCAAGCTCAGTGGGACAGCCCACCCCTGCCCGAAAAGACCGTGACTGGTGGCGGTCCGCCGTCATCTACCAGGTGTACGTCCGCAGCTTCGCGGACGGCGACGGCGACGGCACCGGCGACCTCGCCGGGGTCCGCGCCCGGCTGCCCTACCTCGCCGAACTCGGTGTGGAAGCCCTGTGGTTCACCCCCTGGTACCTGTCACCGCTGAAGGACGGCGGCTACGACGTCGCCGACTACCGTGCCATCGACCCGGCGTTCGGCACCCTCGCCGAGGCGGAGAAGCTCATCGCCGAGGCCCGCGAGCTGGGCATCCGCACCATCGTCGACATCGTGCCCAACCACGTCTCCGACCAGCACCCCTGGTTCCGGGGCGCCCTCGCCGCCGGCCCCGGCAGCCCGGAGCGGGAACTGTTCCACTTCCGGCCCGGACGCGGCGAGAACGGCGAACTCCCGCCCAACGACTGGCCGTCGCAGTTCGCCGGCTCCACCGAACCCGTGTGGACGCGGCTCCCCGACGGCGACTGGTACCTGCACCTGTTCACCCCCGAACAGCCGGACCTCAACTGGGCCCACCCGGCCGTGCGCCAGGAGCACGAGGACATCCTGCGCTTCTGGTTCGAGCGAGGCGTCGCGGGCGTACGCATCGACTCGGCGGCCCTCCTTGCCAAGGACCCGGCCCTCCCCGACCTGGCCGGCCGGCCGGATCCACGCCCGCACCCGTTCGTCGACCGCGACGAACTGCACGACATCTACCGCTCCTGGCGGCGCGTGGCCGACGACCACGACGGGGTCTTCGTCGGCGAGGTCTGGCTGCCCGACCCCGAGCGCTTCGCCCGCTACCTGCGCCCCGACGAACTCCACACCGCGTTCAACTTCTCCTTCCTGTCCTGCCCCTGGGACGCGGCACGGCTGCGCATCGCCGTCGACACGACCCTCGCCGAACACGCCCCCGTGGGCGCCCCCGCCACCTGGGTGCTGTGCAACCACGACGTGACGCGCACGGTGACCCGGTACGGCCGCGAGGACACCGCCTTCGACTTCACCACCAAGGCCTTCGGCACCCCGACGGACCTGGCCCTCGGCACCCGCCGGGCGCGGGCGGCGGCCCTGCTGTCGCTGGCGCTGCCCGGCGCCGTGTACCTGTACCAGGGGGAGGAGCTGGGGCTGCCGGAGGCGGACATCCCGGTGGACCGCATACAGGATCCGATGTACTTCCGTTCGGCGGGCGCCGACCCGGGCCGGGACGGCTGCCGGGTGCCGCTGCCCTGGGCCGCCGGTCTGCCGTACGCGGGATTCGGGTCCCGCGAGGAACCGTGGCTGCCGCAGCCGGTCGACTGGGCATCGTATGCGGTCGACCGTCAGCAGGACGACGCCGACTCCATGCTCACCCTCTACCGCCGGGCGATCGCCGCCCGCCCCTTCTTCGGCGACGCCCCCCTGACCTGGCTCCCCGCCCCCGACGGCGTCCTCGCCTTCTCCCGCGCAAAGGGCGCGCTGTGCGTGGTCAACCTCGCCGCCACGCCCGCCGGCCTGCCCCCGCACTCCCGGCTCCTGCTCACCAGCGGCCCGCTCGACGACGCGGGCCGGCTGCCGCAGGACACGGCGGCCTGGCTCGCCGCCTGAGCCGCCGGCGCCCCCCGGCTGTTCCATCCCACGCACCCCCACTACGAAGGGATCGGCACATGCACAGCAGCAGCACCGCCAGACATGTCAGGCGCATGCCAGCGATCGGGGCGGTCGTCGCCCTCGCCGCCGGCACGCTCGTCGCCCTGGCCCCCGCCGCGCACGCCGCCGCGGGCGCCACCCTCCCGTTCACCTCCGTCGAGGCCGAGTCGGCGGCCACCACCGGCACGAAGATCGGCCCCGACTACACCCAAGGGACCCTCGCCTCGGAGGCCTCCGGCCGGCAGGCCGTACGGCTGTCCGCCGGGCAGCGCGTGGAGTTCACCGTGCCGCGCGCCGCCAACGCGGTGAACCTCTCCTACAGCGTCCCCGACGGCCAGTCCGGTTCGCTGGACGTGTACGTCAACGGCACGAAGCTCACCAAGACCCTCCCGGTCACCTCCAAGTACTCCTACATCGACACCGGCTGGATCCCGGGCTCCAAGACGCACCACTTCTTCGACGACTCCCGGCTGCTCCTCGGCCGGGACGTCCAGGCCGGCGACACGGTCGCCGTCGTGGCCACCGGCACCCAGGTCACCGTGGACGTCGCCGACTTCGAACAGGTCGCCCCGGCCGCCACCCAGCCCGCCGGCTCGGTGTCCGTCGTCTCCAAGGGCGCCGACCCCAGCGGCAACGGCGACTCCACCCAGGCCTTCCGCGACGCCGTCGCGGCGGCCCAGGGCGGCACCGTCTGGATCCCGCCAGGCGACTACCGCATCACCTCCTCGCTGAACGGCGTGCAGAACGTCACGCTCCAGGGCGCCGGCAGCTGGCACTCGGTCGTGCACACCTCCCGGTTCATCGACCAGTCCAGCTCCTCCGGCCACGTCCACCTCAAGGACTTCGCCGTCATGGGCGAGGTCACCGAACGCGTCGACTCCAACCCCGACAACTTCGTCAACGGCTCCCTCGGCCCGGACTCCTCCGTCTCCGGCATGTGGATCCAGCACATGAAGTGCGGTATGTGGCTGATGGGCGACAACGACAACCTCGTTGTGGAGAACAGCCGCTTCCTCGACACCACCGCCGACGGCATCAACCTCAACGGCACCGCCAAGGGCGTCCGCGTCCGCGACAACTTCCTGCGCAACCAGGGCGACGACGCCCTCGCCATGTGGTCGCTGTACGCCCCCGACACCGACTCCAGCTTCGAGAACAACACCGTCACCCAGCCCAACCTGGCCAACGGCATCGCCATCTACGGCGGAACCGACATCACCGTCAAGGACAACCTGGTCTCCGACACCAACGCCCTCGGCAGCGGCATCGCGATCTCCAACCAGAAGTTCCTCGACCCCTTCCACCCCCTCGCCGGCACCATCACCGTCGACGGCAACACCCTCGTGCGCACCGGCGCCATGAACCCCAACTGGAACCACCCGATGGGCGCCCTGCGCGTCGACTCCTACGACAGCGCCATCGACGCCTCCGTGAACATCACCGACACCACGATCACCGACAGCCCGTACAGCGCCTTCGAGTTCGTCTCCGGCGGCGGACGCGGCTACCCCGTCCGGAACGTCGACGTCACCGGCGCCACGGTGAGGAACACCGGAACCGTCGTCGTACAGGCCGAGGCACAGGGCGCGGCCACGTTCAAGGAAGTCACCGCCACCCAGACCGGCTCCGCCGGGATCTACAACTGCCCCTACCCGGCGAACTCCGGGGCCTTCACCCTCGCCGACGGCGGCGGCAACTCCGGCTGGTCGAGCACCTGGGCGGACTGCACCACCTGGCCGCAGCCCGGCCAGGGCAACCCCGAACCCGACCCCGGCCGCAACCTCGCCAAGGGCCGCCCCGCCACCGCGACCGGCTCCCAGGACGTATACACCCCCGGCAAAGCGGTCGACGGCGACGCGAACAGCTACTGGGAGTCGGCGAACCACGCCTTCCCGCAGTCCTGGACGGTCGACCTCGGCTCGTCGTACGCGGTCCGCCGGCTCGTGCTGAAGCTGCCCCCGTCCCCGGCCTGGGGCGCCCGCACGCAGACCATCACCGTCCTCGGCAGCACCGACGGCTCGGCGTACTCGACGGTGGTCGCCTCCCACGACTACCGCTTCGACCCGGCCACCGGCAACACCGCGACCGTGACCCTGCCCGACAGCGCGAACCTGCGCTATCTGCGGCTCACCGTCAGCGCCAACTCGGGCTGGCCGACCGGGCAGTTCAGTGAGGTGGAGGCATACCTCGGCTCCTGACCCCGCCTGCACCGTCCCTTCCCGGGGCCCCGCCGGACGCGGCGCGGGCCCCGGGTCGTGGCGCGTCAGCAGGAGGGCACGCCCGCCAGCCAGGCGCCGCCCTTGATGTAGATGTTGGTCAGCCACGAGCCGTTGGTCAGCTTCGCCCAGGCGTCGTTGGTGTAGCCGTCGGCCGTCACCTCCTGGGCGTGCGCCTGGCAGACCACGTTGACCGTGGTCGGCTGGGCGAAGTAGTTCACCACCGAGGCGTTGACGTTCGGTTGGCTGTGCGTGCGCACCCCGGTGCCCCACGTCTGGAACGCCTTGCTGCCCCCGCTCGGCGGCGGCGCGCTGCTGCCGCCGCAGTCCGGCACGCCGGGCAGCTGAGCCGGGCCCTTGATGTAGATGTTGGTCAGCCAGGAGCCGTCGGCCAGCTTGGCCCAGATGTCGTTGGTGTAGCCCTCCGCGGTCACCGTCTCCGCGTGCTCCTGGCACTGCACGGAGACCTGCGTGGGACCGGAGAAGGTGTCCCGCACGGACGCGTGCACGCTCGGCGAGGAGTGCGTGCGCACGCTCGTCCCCCAGGTCTCGAAGACCGTACCGCCGTCGGCCGGCGGGGGAGTGGGACTGCCCTGCGGGTTCACCCGGATCGCGCCCGCGTAGTCCCCGCCCGTGCGCACCCCGGTGACCCGGATGTGCGTGCCGGACTCGTACGCCTCCACCATCTTCCCCGCGCCCAGGTACATGGCGACGTGGTGGATGTGGCCGCTGCCCCAGAACATGAGGTCGCCGGGCACCAGCGGACCGGTGCCCTGGCCGGCGGAGAAGCGGGCCGCGGCGTGGGAGCTGTGGAACTGGTCGTCGGCCGTGCCGTTCAGCAGGTCCTTGCCGGTGGCCCGGTAGTACGCGTAGCGCATCAGGCCCGAGCAGTCGAAGCCCTTGCGCTCGTTGTCGTGGAGGCTGTCCGGATCGGAGCCGTCGTAGTAGCCGTAGGTGGCGCCGGGTGTGGCGCCGTGGCCGCCGCCCCAGCTGTACCAGACGCCGATCTGCGAACAGGCCGCGTCCACCGCGGCCTTCGCGGTCGCCGAGGCGCCCGGGGCGAGCGCCCCGCAGGCCGCGTCCTGGACGGCGGCGCCGGCGTGCGGCGCCGTGACCGCGTGCGCGGCCGTGGGCAGGAAGGCGGCCAGGGCCGCCGCCAGCGTCGTCGCGAGTACCCGGCCGGCGGGGCGGCGGGTCGTACTGATCTGCACGGGACACATCCTTCGTCGTCTACGGCCCGTCACCTCACGGTGCGGACCGGGGCGGTGGGGGGTCTGCTCACGGCACCGGACCCCGCGGCCGCGATGCCGTCACCGGTGCCGCGCCCCACCCCCGTAGGGGCGCGGCACCGGAATCTACGGCAGGAGCGCGGCCCGCATCTTCGCCAGTGCGCGCATCCTGTTGCGCTGCACCGTGCCGCGGTGCGCGCCGAGGCGCTCACCGGCGGAGTCGTGGCTCAGCCCCTCCAAGTCCACGAGGATCACCGCGGCCGCCTCCTTGGGGGAGAGCAGCCTCAGCAGCGCGAGAGCCGTGGCGCCGGCCTCGTACGAGCCGAGCCCGCCGTCCCAGCCCGCCTCCGGCAGCCGGTCCGTGGCCCGTTCCCGCCGGGAGGGGTGCAGCCAGGAGTCGCGCAGCAGATTGAGGGCGACGGCGCAGGTGTAGGCGTACGGGTGCCGCTGCGGCGTCAGCCCCTGGCCGCGGGCCCGCCGGGAGAGCCGCAGATACGTCTCCTGCAGCAGGTCGTCGGCGTCGTGCGGATCGCCGGTCAGCGCGAGCAGGCGTCTGCGCAGTCGCGGCATGTCGGCGGTGAAGGCCGCGTCGAACTGGTCCGGTCCGACGTGGCCGGCGGTACGGGAAGCGGGGCCTGGGCAGGCGCCACCGCTCGTCTTCATGAAGGTTCCCCCGGGTCGGTGTCCTGGTGCTCTTGCCGCTCCTGCCGGTGTGGTCAGGCGGCCCGGGCGGGTGGGGCGGCCGGGCCGTAGCGGGCGGCCGGGGCGTCGCTGAGCAGGGCCCAGTACCGGTCGCCGTACGACCAGTGCCACCACTCCGTCGGGTAGTTGACGAACCCGGCCGCGGTCAGGGCCCGGTCCATCAGGGCCCGGTTGGCGCGGGCCTCGGCGTCGAGGCCGGGGGCCGAGGTGCGGCAGGCGCCCGCGCTCTCCTCCGGGGTCGCGTTGACCTCGGTGCCCAGCGGCAGCTCCGTGCCGTCCTCGGCGCACAGCGTCAGGTCCACCGCTCCGCCGCTGACGTGCGGGGCCACCTCCGGCGGGGAGATGTAGGCGCTCGCGAGTTCGCGGATCAGGCCGGGGCCGGCGTCCGGGCGGGTCGCGCGCAGGGCCGCCGCGTAGCTGTCGAAGTAGCGCCGCTGGAGGTCCGGCGGCCGGTACCCCTCCACCACCAGGAAGCGCACCCCGGCCGGCAGCAGCCGCTGGGCGTGCACCAGGCGGCGCAGCGCGCCGGACCTGAGATGGGCGTAGGCGCCGGTGTCGTCGGCCTGGCGCGGATCCAGGCGCAGTTCGGGTGTCGTGGTGCGCAGGTCGACCAGGGGTTCACCGCACTCCTGCTCGGTGACCTGGGCGACCCGCGGGTCGGAGAGCGTGATGATGTCCGTCACAGGACCAGAGTGGCGCCGGTCCCTGCAAAGCCTCTGCAGGTTCTCTGCAAGCGGTTCTGTGCAAGAGGTTCTGTACAAGGGGGCCTCCGCAAGCGGGTCAGCCGCGCTCCATGGCCTCCCTGCAGCCCAGGGCACGGAACACCGCCAGCGCCTCCGCCCGGTCCCCGCGCGCCGCCTCTTCCTCCTCCTCTTCCTCGCCGGATGCCGCCCGCGCCTGAGCCATGTCCCACAGGGTCCGCGCCCGCCACAGGGGCAGCCGCAGCTCCTCCCAGAGCGCCAGCGCCCGTTCCAGGGGCTCGCGGGCCCCGGCCGGGTCGCCGTCCGCGAGGTGCGCCTCGCCGAGGGTGCGCAGCACCAGTGCCTCGCCGAACCGGTCCCGCCGCTCCCGGGCCACCTCCAGACAGCGGCCGAGCCGTTCGCTGGCCCGGCCGGGACGGCCCGTGCGCAGCTCCACCTTGGCCAGCGACTGCTCGGTGTACATCGTCCCGAAGGTGTCCTGCAGCTCGCCGAAGATCTCCAACACCTGCCCCAACACCCGCTCGGCCTCGGCGTGTTCGTCCTCCGCGCGGTGGCACAGGGCCAGCGAGCGCAGGGTGAGGCCCTCGCCGTGCCGGTCGGCCGCCGCGCGGTACAGCTCCAGGGCCTCGGTGAGCGCCTGCCGGGCGGCTTCCGTACGGCCCTGCTCGCGGTGCACGTACCCCAGGCCGTACAGCACCCGCGCCCGGGCGCCGCTGTCGTCGACGCCGCCGGCGGGGCCGTAGTGCTCCAGCGAGGCCCGCAGGAGCGCCGACGCCTCGTCGTACCGCGCCTGTTCGCGCCGGGCGGTGCCCATGCCGGCGAGGGCGCGGGCCGCGCCGGCCGGTGTGCCGGGGGGCTCCTCGAACAGGCGGAGCGCGTCGGCGAAGTAGGCGTACGAGGCGTCGAAGTCGTCCTGCTCGTAGCGGAGCTGGCCGAGGCCGCTGAGGAGCCAGGCCTCGCCCTGGGTGTCGCCGCCGCGGCGGACCGCCGTCATGGCTGCGGTGTGGGAGCGGGACCAGGCGTCGAACCGGTTGTAGAGGGCGGCCGAGCCGGCCATCAGCGCCCCCGCGAGATCTCGGGCGGCGCGCACGTGCTGGTGGTCGGCGCAGTGGACGGCGGCGGCGAGCAGGCCGGCCTGCTCGGCGGCGAACCAGGCCGCCGGCCGCGCCAGCAGCGACTCCTCGGTCTCCGGGTCGAGGGCGCGTACGGCGGCCGGCTCCGGGAAGTGCCGGGCCGCACCGCCCGGACCGCGGGCGGCGGCCTTCCTGGCGAGGTCCAGCCAGCAGGCCACCAGGCGCAGCACGGCCGCCGCCCGTTCCTCGGCGCCCTCCTCGGACAGGCAGCGCTCCCGGGCGTGTTCGCGGGCCAGGTCGTGGATGCGATAGCGGGTCCGGCCGGTCCCGTCGACGCCGAGGACGTCGATGAAGTGGCAGTCCACCAGCCGTTCGACGGCCTCCTCGGCGTCGTCGGTGCCGATGTCGAGGAGCGGGGCGGCCACCCACGCGGCGAAGTCGGGCAGGTCCAGCAGGGCCAGCCGGCGCAGTGCCCGCCGCTCGGGCGGGGCGAGGTCCTGGTAGCCGAGTTCCAGGCTGGAGCGCAGTTCCAGGTCGCCGGCGCTGAGTTCGTTGAGGCGGCGGCGCTCGTCGCGCAGCCGGCCGGCGAGCCGGCCCGGCGGCCAGTGCGGGCGGGCGGCGAGCCGGGCCCCCGCGATGCGCACCGCGAGGGGCAGCCGGCCGCACAGGGCGACGATCTCGGCGGCCTGGTCCGGCTCGGCGCCCGTCCGCTCGTTTCCGGCCACGCGCCTCAGCAGTTCCAGCGCGTCCCGCTCGTCGGGCACGGCGAGATCCAGGTGCGCGGCGCCCTCCAGCGCCACCAGCCGGCGCCTGCTGGTGACGAGCACGGCCGAGCCGGGCCCGGGTGGCAGCAGCGGTCGTACGTGCGCCTCGCCGGCCGCGTTGTCCAGGATGAGCAGCACCCGGCGGTGCCCGATGTGGGTGCGGTACAGTCCGGTCAGCTCCTCCAGGCCGGCGGGCAGCGTCCGGGGCCCCGCGCCCATGGCCCGCAGCAGCCGGGCAAGCGCGTCGGCGGGCTGCAGCGGGGTGGCGTCGGCGGCCCGCAGGTCGATGAACAGGCGCCCGTCCGGGAAGAGTTCGGCGGTGCGGTGGCCCACGTGCACGGCGAGCGCGGTCTTGCCGGTGCCGGACCGCCCGGAGATCACCCCGATCGGCGGCGCGGTCCGCCCGGCACCGCCCGCCCCCCGCAACACCCCGACCGCCCACGCGGCCTGCTCGGCCCGCCCCACGAAGTCGGCGATGTCGGGCGGCAGATGAGAGGGCACGGGCTCCGTGCGCGGCCCGGGCACGACACCGGCGACGGGGGCCCCGGCAGGCACGCCCCGGTGCCCCTCCCCGGGCCCGGCACCCGCGTGGGCCTGGGCGGGGGCGTCCCCAGCCCCGGCGAACGGCCCGCCGGACCCCGGCCCTGCGGCCCCCGCGATGGGGACGCCGGACCCCGGCCCTGCGGCCCCGGCACCGCCCTGCCCGGGATACGGGCCCTGCCCCTGCCCGGAATACCGCTCTGGAGGTTGTCCGGAATGTCGATCCGGCCGCTGTCCGGGAACCCGGCCCGGCGCCTGTCCGGGGAACCGGTCCGGCCCCCGGCCGGGAAGCTGGTCCGGCCCGTGCCCGCCCGCCGTGCCCGTGTCGTGGTGCCAGCCTTCTTCCGGCCCGCCCGCCGCACCTGCGCTGTGGTGGCCGTCTTCGGCCGGCTCGCCCGCTGCACCTGTGCTGTGGTGGCCGTCTTCGGCCGGCTCGCCCGCTGCACCTGTGCTGTGGTGGCCGTCTTCGGCCGGCTCGCCCGCTGCACCTGTGCTGTGGTGGCCGTCTTCGGCCGGCCTGCCCGCTGCACCTGTGCTGTGGTGGCCGTCTTCGGCCGGCTCGCCCGCTGCAAGCGCGTCGTGGTGCCGGCCCTCTCCCGGGTCGGTGTTCGCGCCCCGTCCCGCATGCCTGGCCCACCCTCGCGCGGCCGTGGTGCCCGGATCGGGGTGCCGTCCCGCGCCCGGTCCGGCGGCTGCGCCAGGCCCGACGTCGGCCCCTGCTCCAATGCCTGGGGGCGGGTCGGCGCCCGCGTCCGCGCTCGGGCCTTGGTGCCACCCTGCTCCCGGCCCTGGGGCCGGGCCGGCTTGGCCGGTCTCTGCCCACTCTGTCCCTGTCCTCGGGCCGGTCCAAGGCCCCGTCCTCGGGCCGGCGGGCGTGGACCGGCCGCGTGCGGGGGACGGGGCGTCGCCGCCCCGCCCGGCCGCCGGAGACCGGCCGGGCGGGGAACCCGGCAGGTCCGTGTCGTTCGTGAGCAATGCCTGGTGCAGGGCGCGTAGTTCGGGGCCGGGGTCGATGCCCAGTTCGTCGCGGAGGAGTGTGCGGCCCTCCTGGTAGGTGCGCAGGGCGTCGGAGAGGCGGCCGGTGCGGAAGAGCGCGGTCATCAACTGGCCGCGGGCGCGCTCCCGCAGCGGGTGCGCGGCGACGTGGGCGAGCAGCGGGGCGATCGTCTCGTCCGCGCGGCCCAGCTCCAGCCGCAGCGCGAACGACTCCTCGTGGGCGACGAGGCGCAGTTCCGCGAGCCGGGCCGACTCGATCCGCGCGAACGACTGCCCGAGCCCCTCCAGGGCCTCCTGGCCGCGCCACAGCCCGAGCGCCTCGGCCAGGACGTCCACGGCGTCGGCCGGGCGGCCGCCGGCGGCCTCCAGGCGTGCGCCGGCGAGGAGTTGCTCGAAGCGGCGGGCGTCGACGCGACCCGGATCGAGGTCGACGACGTAGCCGCGCGGCCGGGTGCGGATGACGTCGGCCACGCCGATCCGGTTCAGCGCGCGCCGTGCCGCCGAGACGTGCGTGGCGACCAGCGCCCCCGCGGTGGCCGGCGCCCGCTCGTCCCAGACGAGGTCCACGAGCCGCTCGGTGGACACCACCTCGCCGAGATGCACGACCAGGGCGCCGAGGACGGCGAGAGGCCGCGAACCGCCCAGCGGTGCCCGCCGGTTCCCCTCCCACACCTCCACCGGCCCGAGCAGACGTACCTCGAACATCGAACCCCGATCGCCGTACCGTCCGCAGCCGAGCGGATGGCGACAACGATATCCGCGAACACCCCCGGGACATGCCGGAAGCCGGGTCGTCCCGTCCGGATCCGGCCCGCTGCCCGCGCGGCCGGCAACCCCGGCCGACGCCCGGTGTGCCACACGTGGGACGGGGCCGGGGGCGCCGTCGTATGACCCGGTGTGCCGTATGCCGTCGACCGGAACGTGTATACGGCCAAAGGCGTCACACCGCCCCAACTCCCCCCGTATCCACGACTTTCACCTTGGCGCCATCAGACCCTTCCCTGACGTTTGCTGCTCTTGGAACACTCGCTGCGCGCAGATTCCGTCATCGGACGCCATCCGGTGACGGCTGTTCCGTACGCCACGACGAGAGGACCCCCACGCATGCCCGAAGTCAACCGGCGCCGATTCCTCCAGCTCGCGGGCGCGACCACCGCGTTCACCGCGCTGTCGAACAGCATCCAGCGCGCCGCCGCTCTGCCCGCCCACCACCGCACGGGCTCCCTCCAGGACGTCGAGCACATCGTCGTCCTCATGCAGGAGAACCGTTCCTTCGACCACTACTTCGGCACGATGAGGGGCGTCCGCGGCTTCGGCGACCCGCGCCCGGTCACGCAGAACGGCAGGTCCGTCTGGCACCAGTCCGACGGCACGAAGGACGTCCTGCCGTTCCACCCGGACGCCGACGACCTCGGCCTGGCGTTCATCCAGGACCTCCCGCACGGCTGGAACGACGGGCACGCCGCGTTCGACGGCGGCCGCTACGACCAGTGGGTGCCGGTCAAGTCGCCGACCACGATGGCGTACCTGACCCGCGACGACATCCCGTTCCACTACGCCCTGGCGGACGCCTTCACCGTGTGCGACGCCTACCACTGCTCGCTCATCGGCTCCACCGACCCCAACCGCTACTACATGTGGACGGGATACACCGGCAACGACGGCAAGGGCGGCGGACCGGTCCTCGGCAACGACGAGGCGGGCTACGGCTGGACGACCTACCCCGAACGCCTGGAGGCGGCCGGCGTCTCCTGGAAGATCTACCAGGACATCGGCGACGGACTGGACGCGAACGGCGGCTGGGGCTGGATCGCCGACGCCTACCGCGGCAACTACGGCGACAACTCGCTGCTCTACTTCAACCAGTACCGCGACGCCCGGCCCGGCGACCCGCTCTACGACAAGGCGCGCACCGGCACCGACGCGAGCAAGGGCGAGGGGTTCTTCGACCGGCTGAAGGCGGACGTCGGCGCGGGCCGGCTGCCGCAGGTCTCCTGGGTCGTCGCCCCGGAAGCCTTCACCGAGCACCCCAACTGGCCGGCCAACTACGGCGCCTGGTACGTCTCCCAGGTCCTGGACGCCCTCACCGCCGACCCCGACGTATGGGCGAGGACCGCGCTGCTGATCACCTACGACGAGAACGACGGCTTCTTCGACCACGTCGTCCCGCCCCACCCGCCGACCGACGCCGGCCGAGGCAGGTCCACCGTCGACCCCGCGCTCGACCTGTTCCCGGGCGGCGGCGGATACACCGCGGGCCCCTACGGCCTCGGCCAGCGGGTGCCGATGCTGGTCGTCTCGCCCTGGAGCAAGGGCGGTTACGTGTGCTCCGAGACCCTCGACCACACCTCGATCATCCGGTTCATCGAGCGCCGCTTCGGCGTGACGGAACCCAACATCTCGCCCTGGCGGCGGGCCGTGTGCGGCGACCTGACCGCAGCGTTCGACTTCTCCCGCGGGAGCACCGCCCCGGTGGCGCTGCCCTCGACGGCCGGCTACGCCCCGCCGGACCACGACCGCCACCCCGACTACGTGCCCAAGCCGCCCGCGCACCCGGCCCTGCCCCGGCAGGAACGCGGCAGCCGGCCCACCCGCCCGCTCCGGTACGCCCCGGCCGTGGACGGCGCCGCGGACACGGCGGCCGGGAAGTTCACGCTCACCTTCGCCTCCGGGCCCTGCGCGGGAGCGGCCTTCCTGGTCACGTCCGGCAACCGCGGCGACGGCCCCTGGACCTACACCACGGAGGCCGGGAAGTCCCTGGCCGACACCTGGAACTCGGTCTACTCGGGCGGCTCCTACGACCTCGCCGCGCACGGTCCGAACGGCTTCCTGCGCGTCTTCAAGGGCCGTAACAAGGTCGCCGGACCCGAGGTGACCGCCCGTCACACCGGCGACGACATCACCCTCACCTTCACCCAGCACGGATCCGGCACCGTGCGGCTGACACTCGCCGACGGCTACGGTGGAAGCCCGGTCACCGTGACCGTGCGGCCCGGCGCGAACGTGCGGCGGACCGTCGACCTGGCGGCGAGCCGGCGCTGGTACGACCTGACGGTCACCTGCGAGGGGGACCCGGCCTACCTGCGCGCGTTCGCCGGGCACGTGGAGAACGGGGCGCCCGGGGTCAGCGACCCCGCCATCGCCACGGTGTGACGGCCTGTGGACAGGGCTCCGTGCGGGCTGGTCAGGTACCGGTCACCTCGGGGTAGTGTGCCCCGGTGACCACGCAATCGAACACTCCTGCAGGCTGGTACCCCGACCCGCACGGGGCGGCCGACACGCTCCGCTACTGGGACGGCGCGCAGTGGACCGCGCACACGAACCCGGCCCAGGCCGCCGGGCAGGTCCCGCCGCAGGCCGCTCCGCAGCAGCCCGCCGCGGCCTTCCCGCAGCAGCAGGGCGCCGACCCCAAGGTCCAGCGACAGGTCCAGCAGCAGGCCGGGGTCGCCGCCGGCGGCCCCGGCGGCGGCACCCTGTTCACCGAGCCGGTCCTGGTGGTGAACCAGAAGGCCAAGCTGATCGAGGTGACCAACGAGTACAAGGTCATGGACCAGGGCGGCCGGGAGATCGGTTCGGTCGTGGAGGTCGGCCAGAGCGCGCTGAAGAAGGTCCTGCGCTTCGTCTCCAGCCTCGACCAGTTCATGACGCACAGGCTGGAGATCCGCGACGCCTACGGCCAGCCGCAGCTGGTGCTCACCCGGCCCGCGAAGTTCCTGAAGTCGCGGGTGATCGTGACGCGTCCGGACGGCTCGCCGGTCGGTGAGATCGTCCAGCAGAACATGATCGGAAAGATCAACTTCGCGATGAACGCGGGCGGGCAGCAGGTCGGCGCGATCAAGGCGGAGAACTGGCGGGCCTGGAACTTCGCGATCGTCGACCACGCGGACAACGAGGTCGCCCGGATCACCAAGACCTGGGAAGGCCTCGCCAAGACGCTGTTCACCACCGCGGACAACTACGTCCTGCAGATCCACTACCAACTCCCCGAGCCGCTCCTGAGCCTCGTGGTGGCGACGGCTTTGACCGTAGACACCGCCCTCAAGCAGGACTCCCGGGGGCTGGGCTAGAGGTCCGCGGCCGCGGGGCCGCGGGGCCGCGGGGTCTTGGGGTCTTGGGGCTCTGGGGCGAAGCGGCCGGGTGCCGGGTCGGCCAGTGCCCTGCCGGACGGTGCCCTCTCGGGGTACTGGAGCGGCTGAACCGTCCCGGCTCCGACGGCCCTGGAGGTCCGGGGCCGCGGGCTGCGGGCCGCGGGACCGAGGGGGCCGGTTTCTGGGCCGGCCAGTGCCCCTGTCCTGGGGCTGGAGCTGAACCGTCCCGGCTCCGACGGCCCTGGAGGTCCGGGGCCGCGGGCTGCGGGCGGCGGGACCGACGGGGCCGGGTTGCGGGTCGGCCAGTGCCCCTGTCCGGGGTACTAGAGCGTGCTGAGCCGGCCCGGTTCCGACGGTGTTCTCGGTGTCGGCTGCCTGGGTACGGGTGACGGTTCGGCGGTCGCCGTGTCCGGGGCCAGGGCCAGGACCGCGGCGACGGGGTGTTCCTCGCCGGGCAGCGGCCCGGGGGAGGGCACGGGTGCGGGCGCCGATCGGGTCAGCAGGACCACGCCGCGGGCGGCCAGGGCGGCCCCGGCCAGTGCCAGCAGCACGCCGGTGGCACCGCCCCGCAGGCCCTGCCCGAGCAGGGAGAGCCCGATGACCGCGGCGGCCACCGGATTGGCCAGGGTGACGACGGCCAGCGGGGCGCCGAGCCCGCCGCGGTAGGCGGTCTGGGACAGCAGCAGGCCGCCGGCGGCGAACGCGGCGACGAGGACCGCGACCACGACCACCTCGACGCCCGGCGTCCCCGAGCGGCCGGTGACCGCCACCGTCAGGGTCTGGGTGAGCGCGGAGGCGACACCCGAGGCGAAGCCGGACGCCGTGGCGTGCCGCAGGCCCGGCCGGGCGCCGGGCCGGGACAGCGCGCCGATCAGGGCGGCGGTCGTACCGGCGACGGCCAGCGCCTCGGGCAGGCTCAGCACCCGCGTGGGCGCCGGGCCGGAGGCGGTGACCAGCAGGGCGGCCAGCCCGGCCAGCGTCAGTGCCGTACCGCGCCATTCCGCCGCGCCGACCCGCCGTCCGGCGGCCCGCGCCCCCAGCGGTACGGCCGCGACCAGAGTGAGTGCGCCCAGCGGCTGGACGACGGTCAGCGGCCCGTACTTCAGGGCCACGACGTGCAGCAGCGCGGCGGCCGCGTTCAGCCCGACCGTCGACCACCAGGCGCCGCTGCCGAGCAACCGCAGTACGCCCGCCCCCGAGTCGCGGGAGGCCAGGCGCTCCTGGGCGACGGCCGCGGCGGCGTAGGCGACGGCCGAGACCAGGGACAGCGCCACCGCGACCAGCGCCGCGCCGCTCATCGGCCCGCTCCGGCCAGGGCGGACGGCTTCGGGACGGGCCGGCCGTACTTCACCAGGTCGACCGGGGTGTCCGACGCGGCCGGGATGCCCGGCGTGCCCGGCGTGCCTGGGGTGGCCGTCCGGTGCGGCGGGCGGAGGACCGCCAGGGCCAGGCCGAGCATGGCCGTCGCCACGAACGCGTCGAGCCAGTAGTGGTTCGCGGTGCCCACTATCACCACCAGCGTGATCAGCGGGTGCAGCAGCCACAGCCAGCGCCACCGGGTCCGGGTGGCCGCGATCAGGCCGATCGCCAGCATCAGCGCCCAGCCGAAGTGCAGCGAGGGCATCGCGGCGAACTGGTTGGAGAGGTGGTCGCGGGCGGGCGGGCCGTAGACCGAGGGGCCGTAGAGGCGGCCGGTGTCGACCAGCCCGGTGCCGGTCAGCATGCGCGGCGGGGCCAGCGGAAAGGTGAACGGCAGCACCAGCGCGGCGGCGGTCACCGCGGCGAGCACCCGGCGGGCCCACACGTAGTGCGCGGGCCGGCGCAGATAGAGCCAGACCAGGAAGGCCAGCGTGGCCGGGAAGTGGACGGTCGCGTAGTAGGTGTTCGCGAGGTGCACGAGGGTGCTGCTGTGCAGCAGCGCGGTCTGCACGGCGTTCTCGTGGGGCAGGTGCAGGACCCGTTCGAGGTGCCACACGTCCCGCGCGTCGCCGAAGGCGGCCGCGGTGTGCCCGGTGGCCAGCTGCCGGCCGAGTTTGTAGACCAGGAAGAGCCCGGCGACCAGCAAGAACTCACGCAGGAGCGGCGGTCGCGCGGTCGCGTCCGGTGCCGGCCCCGCCGGTACAGGCGCGGTTCGGTCGTTCATCCCCCGGCCCCTTCGCTGACGGTCGGTCGTATAGGCGGTGTGCGGTATGCGATGTGCGGTGTGCCGTGTACAGACCCGGGCTGCGGCCCGGACTCATCGGTACGGCCCCCGGCCTCATCGATACGCGCCAGTACCGATACGAGAGTGTACCGATACGCCAGTGTACCGATACGATCCGGTACCGGTACACTGGCGTATCGATAGACATGAGACACACTGGAGTGAGGGTCGGCCACAGCCCTAGCGCGCAGCTTGGGCGGGCCCACATCGAGGGAGAGAGAGCGCATGACGTCGCAGGCCGCGGACGGACCGGAGACGGTCGCCGCCTCGCGCCGCTCCAAGATCACGCCCGAGCGTGAGCGGGAGTTCTTCGACGCCGTGCTGGAGCAGATCCGCGAATGCGGCTACGACTCCGTGACCATGGAGGGCGTCGCCGCCACCACCCGGTGCAGCAAGTCCACGCTCTACCGGCAGTGGCGGAACAAGCCGCAGTTCGTCGCCGCCGCGCTGCGCGCCAACCGGCGGGTGCGCTTCAGCGGGATCGACACCGGCTCCCTCGCCGAGGACCTGCGCCAGGCCGCCCGGACCGCCGGCGACTGGTCGGGCAAGGACACCAAGCTGCTGCAGGCGCTCGGGCACGCCGTCACGGCGGACCACGAGCTGGCGCAGGCGCTGCGCGACGCGCTGGTCACCCCGGAGATCGCCGCGCTCCAGGAGATCCTCGGCCGGGGCGTCGAGCGGGGCGAGGTGCCCGCCGGCCACCCCGCGCTGGAGTACGTCCCCGCCATGATGTTCGGCGTCCTGCGCGTCCGCCCGGTGCTCACCGGCGAGTACGCCGACTCCGACTACCTCGTCCGCTTCGTGGAGGCCACCGTGCTGCCCGCACTCGGACTGACCTGAGACCCAGGCCGCCGTCCACGGGATGACTGGACGGCGACCTGCTCGCGCCGCACCGTGGGGACGGGGGCGGCGCGCACCCCCGGCCGGGTGGGGCGCCCCTTGAGCGGAGGCGCGCCCCACCCGGCCGCATCGTCCAGGTGTCTCAGACGCTCTGGCCGTTCCCGCCGCCGGACGAGACCTTGATGCCCTTGGTGACGTCGTCGATCACGGACAGCGGCTGTCCGACGTCCACGCCGAACCGGACGACGACGATCTGCTTGGCGTCGTTGGGGGAGGGGAACGCGAGCGACTCGACGTAGCCGTCGGCGCCCTTGCTGGTGACCGCCTTCCAGCGGACCAGGTACCCCTTCTGCCCGGCCACCGTCACCGGCTTGGCGGCCAGCACCTGGTGCGAGGTGATGCCGCCGTAGGCGGAGCCGCCGTAGGACTGCTTGGCGTTGGCCGCGACGTCCGCCTTGGCGACCTGCTCGGCCGTGTCGCCCTTCGTGCCCAGCACCAGGGCGGGCGCCGAGTAGGCGCCGCCCGGAGTGCACTGCTGGGAGGCGGCGCCGGGGCACTTGTAGGCGTGGTCGGAGGTGATCGCCGCGCCGCCCCTGATCGTCTGCCCGGTCCAGCCCTCCGGCACGGGCATGCTGATGCCGTTGAACGGGTCCTGCACCGTGCCGCCGCCCTTGACCTTCGGCGCCTCGGACGGCGCCGGCGACGGGGAGTCCCCGCCCGGCCCGCCCGAGTCCCCGCCGGAGCCACCCGAGTCGCCACCGGGACCGTCCGGCCGCTGCTGCCGCGAGGTCGCCCGGTCCTTGCCGCCGTCGTCGTGGGTGAGCGCGTACGCGCCGACGCCGATGCTCGCCAGCACCGCGACCGCCGCGGCCACGGCGATGCCGATCCGCAGGCCGCGCCGGGGCCCGGCGGGCGGCTGGGCGGGATACCCGTACCCCGGGTACGCGCCGTAGGCCGACGGAGCCGCGGGTGCGCCGTACGCCGGCGGCTGCCCCGGCGGACCCCAGGCGGCGGCCGACCCGGCGGGGCGCGTCTGGTCCGTCCAGGCCTTGCCGTCCCACCAGCGCTCGGTGGGCGGACCGTCATTCGTCTGCCCGGGGTCGGCGTACCACCCGGGAGGAGTCACCTGCGTCATGACCCCACCGTATGAGGCATCGGTGAAAGTCGGATGAGAGGATCTGCAGCGAATGCCGTGGAGTAGGGCATTTCACACCCGAATCGGGGATCTCGCACGCCGGGTCTGCCAGTCCTGCCGGGCCTGGTGGTCTGCCGTGTCCGCCGGTCCTGCCGGTCCTGCCGTGCCGGCAGTGGGGGGAAGCCGGTCAGGTCGGCGAGGACGGTCGGGCGCGCGTGCGGTCTCGCGGCCGACCTCGTGGACCGCCGGCGCGGGGCCGGCGGGCCCGCGCCGATGGCTCCGCCCGCTCGGCCGCGCCGTGGTCCCGGCGGCGGCCGATCATGGCCCGGCGGCGGCGCCGCGACTGGGGGCGCGAGGCCTGAGGCGTCGTCCCCCCGGCACCCGCCGGACGGGCCGTCCGCCCTCCCGGCCGTCCCACCGCCGCCCCCCACGTCTCCACCGCCACCGCCCGGTCTCACCGCGTCGCACCGCCGCCCGCGCGCACCCTCCTCCCCCCATTTCACAGACGCCGCTCCAAAGGGCCGTGCACCCAGCCATGTTGACGGACGGTCACCTGAACACCGGCAGGTCGGGCGGTGCGCGCGTCGCCTCGCCGTGCTCTCGTTCACCCGTCGAGGCAACAGCTGCCCGGACCGGCCTCCACGGGTCACCTCCGACGGCTACGCTCGTGGTCTGTACGTCATTCGGGCGACTCGGGGAGGTATCGGGATGACGGAGGTACGGCCCCCGGAGGCCGCCACGGCTTCGCTGTGGGAGCGGGACGCGGAGCTCACCACCGTCACACAGGCGCTCGACGTGCTGTGCACCGACCGGTCGTCCGCCGGCAGCCTGCTGGTGTTCCGCGGCGAGGCCGGTATCGGCAAGACCGCGCTGCTGGCCGAGACCCGCCGCATCGCCGAGCGCCGCGGCTGCACCGTGTGGACCGCCCGCGGCGGCGAGACCCTGAAGTCCGTCCCGTTCAACGTCGTACGGCAACTGCTCCAGCCGGCGCTGATCTCCTTGCTCCCCGAGGAGGCTCGCGAGTACCTCGGCGACTGGTACGACATCGCCGGCCCCGCCCTCGGCATAGTGGATCCCGGAGACCGCAGCGCCGACCCGCCCGACCCGCAGTACGTCTGCGACGGACTCGTCGCCGCCGTACGCCGGCTCACCCGCCGCGAGTGGCCGCTGGTCCTGCTCGTCGACGACGCCCACTGGGCCGACCAGGAGACCCTGCGCTGGCTCGCCGCGTTCGCCGAACGCCTGGACGACCTGTCCGTGCTCGTCGTGGTCGCCCGCCGCCCCGGCGAGGCGAGCGGCGACAGCGCCCGCCACCTCGACGCGGTCGCCGCCGCGGCCGGCCGGCCCACGCACAGCCTCAGCGCCCTCACCCCGGCCGCCACCGAGGGACTCACCCGGGCCACCCTCGGCCGGCACGCCGACGACCCGTTCTGCCGCGAGGTCTGGGCCGTCACCGGCGGTAACCCCTACGAGGCCGTCGAACTCCTCGCCAAGGTCCAGGACGGCGAACTGCAGCCCGTCGAGTCCCGGGCCGGTGAACTGCGCGCCCTGAACCGTTCCGCCCGCGGCGGCGGCCTCGTCGCCCGCCTGAAGGAACTCGGCATCGACGCCACCCAGTTCGCCTGGGCGGCCGCCATCCTCGGCACCGGCATCTCCGTCGACCTCGTCGCCCAGCTCGCCACCATGAGCCTCGACGACGCCGAGCGCTGCGCGGGACTGCTGCGCGCCGCCCGCATCCTCACCGAACCCGAGACCGGCGGCACCGAACCGGAGGAAGGGGCACTGGAGTTCGTCCACCCGCTGATCGCCTCCGCCGTCTACAACTCCATCCCGTCCGGGATCCGCACCGCCATGCACGGCGTCGCCGCGCAGATCCTGATCGACCAGGGGCGGGGTGCCGCCGAGGCGGCCCAGCACCTGCTGAAGGTGCACCCGGACGACGACGAGGAACTCGTCGCGCAACTGCGCGAGGCGGCCGCCGAACACCTGGCCGTCGGCGCGCCCGACGCGGCCCGCCGCTGCCTGGAACGCGCCCTCGACGAACCGCCCCGGCCCGAGGTCCACGCGCACGTGCTCTACGAACTCGGCTGCGCCACCCTGCTGACCGCGCCCGCCGTCACCGTCGACCACCTGCGCAGCGCCCTCGCCGCGTCCGGCCTCGACGAGGGCCGGCGCGTCGAGGCCCTCGTCCGCCTCTCCCAGGCCCTGCTCCACAACGACGAACTGGAGGAGGCCGTCCGCACGGTCGAGACCGAGGCCGCCCGCCACCCTCCGGGGCCGGTCCGGATGCGGCTGCAGGCCGTGCAGTTCATGTGGGAGGGCATCCACGGCGAGACCGTCTCCCAGCAGCGCTCCCGGCGCCTCGCCGAACTGGCCGGCACCTGCACCGGCCGGGACAACTCCGAGCGGGCGATGCTGATCTTGCGCGGCTTCGACGCGATGACCCACGGGGAGAGCGCCGAGGAGGTCGTCGAACTGTGCGACCGGGCCCTCGTCAACGGCCGGCTCGCCCCCGGCCTCGGCTGGACCGACCCCGAGTGGGGCGTGGAACTGCTGATGATGCTCGGCAGCGCCTACAGCTACGCCGACCGGCTCGACCGCGCCGAAAGCCTGTTCGCCGAGGCCCTGCGCGCCTACACCAGCGCCGGCTGGCGCGGCGGGCACCTCTCCCTGGCCAACGCCTTCCTCGGCCTCGCCTACCGCAGGCAGGGCCGGCTGCGGGACGCCGAGTCCGCGCTGCGCGAGGCGCTCACGCTGGCCGAGCGCGTCGGCCGCGGACTGCCGCTGTACTGGTCGGCGACCTGCGGACTCGTCGACACGCTGCTGGCCCGCGGCCATGTCGACGAGGCCTGGTCCGTCGCCGAGCAGTACGGCTTCGCCCCGCCCTACCCGTCCACGATCGTGCTGCCCGACATCCGCTCCGTGCGCGGCCGGCTGCTGCTCGCCGTGGGCCGGACCCGGGAGGGCATCGGCGAACTGGAGGCCGCCGAGAAGACCGCCGCCTCCCGCGGCGGCCACAACCCGGTCCTCTCACCCTGGTCCATCGGCCTCGCCCGGGCTCTCGCCGGCCAGGACCCGGCCCGTGCCGCCCGGCTCGCCGCCGACGCCCGGCGGCAGGCGGAGCGCTTCGGCACGGACACCGCCATAGGCGAGGCCCTGCGCTGCGCGGCAGCGCTGGAGACCGGCCAGCGCGCGGTGCGCCTCGCCGCGCAGGCCGTCGCCTACCTGGAGGCCTCGCCCTGCCAGTACGAACACGCGGCGGCCCGCGTGGAGTTCGGCATCGCCTCCCGCTCGGACGCCGAACTCGACCGGGGCCTCGCCCTGGCACGCGCGTGCGGCGCGGACGGACTGGTGACTCAGGCGAGCGAGGCGCTGGAGGCGGGACGGGGGCTGCGGTAGGCGGGCGGGGGAGACGGTCGGGCAACTGGCTGGGGTGAGCAGTCGGCTGTATGCAGTCGACTGCATGTCACCCGTCCGCCCGAACTGTATGCGGTGAACCGCATACAGCGGCCTTCATGCAGTCAGCAGTTGTTCGGTGACCGCCTCCAGCCGCCTGCGCACCTCCCCGTCGTACGTCCCCTCGTGCGCCCGGGCCGAGCGCGTGCCGTCGAAGTAGCCGCCCGAGCCGAGGTCCCGGGTCGCCAGCGCCAGCACGCCGGGCGCGCCGTCCGCGACCGAGTTCCACGGGCCGATCCCGCTCTCGCGGACCATGGCCGTGTCCATGTAGGTCGCGGGATGCAGGACGTTCACCGCCACCCCGCTGCCCGCCAACTCCTCGGCCAGCGTGAACGTGTGTGCCGCGAGCGCGAACTTGCTGCGGCAGTAGGCCGGCATCCCGCTGTAGCCGCACGTGAATTCGGGATCCTCGAAGTCCAGAGGCTCCTGCCCGACCGAGCCCACGTTGACGATCCTGGCCGGCGGATTGGCGCGCAGCACCGGCAGCAGGGCCCGGGTCAGCGCAACGGGCGCCAGGTAGTTCACCGCGAGCCGCAACTCGTGTCCGTCCGCGCTGAGTTCGCGCCCGGACCCGCGCGGGCCGGCGCCCACACCGGCGTTGTTGATGAGCACGTCCAGCTCGGGATGGGCCTTCGCGACCCGCTCCCCCAGTTCACGCACCTCGGCCAGCCGGGCCAGATCGGCCACGAACCCCTCCGCGCGCCCCTGGCCGTTCAGTTCCGTGACGAGTTGCTCGGTGCTGGCCCGGTCGCGGCCGTGGGCGAGGACGACATGGCCGCCGCGGACCAGTTCGAAGGCGACGTAGCGGCCGAGCCCGGAGGTGGCACCGGTGATCAGAACAGTCGACATGCGCCCACCCTAGGCACGGTGGGGCGGCCCGTACGAGGTGCCGTTGAGACTACGACCACCAGGGTCACCCTCGCCGTCGCGCCCTCAGGGTGCCGCCGCGAACACCACCCACACCTGGCCGGCGGCGAAGTCCAGCGGGCGGCCGTCCGCCGCCGTGAACGTCGTACCGTCCGCCGGGGCCGGCCGCGACCACCTGGCGTCGTAGGACCGCCCGTCCCGCAGCACCCGCGCCGTGCCCGTGCCGACGGTCTGCGTGTACGGCGTGTTGTTGCCGAGGAAGTCGTGGTAAGCCGACGCGCGGATCTTGACGTACTGCACGACCACCGTCGCGGGCGCCACCGGTGTGCCCGCGGTCGTCACCGTGGGGGTGCCGTCCATCGCGACCAGCCAGCGGTGCTCGCGTGTGCTCCAGGTGAACGTGAAGCGCGCCGAGGGGTAGCGCACGGTGAGCGAGGTCTCGGGCGTGCCCCCGGTGGACGGGGCGGGGCCGTAGCGGAACCCGGTGGTCAGCGCCGCCCGGCCCGGGGCGGTGGGCAGCAGACGGCCGGGGCGCAGGTAGAGGTTGTGCGGCGCGGGCTTGTCCGTGCCCCGGTAGTAGGCGCCGGCGGCCTCGTCGGGCGACTCGGCGCGCAGCGGGGCCCGGTGGATAAGGGGCAGCAGCTTGCTCTGGGCGCCCGAGAAGGCGAGCATCGGGCGGTGGAACTGGCGCAGCAGTTCCAGATCGGACTCGCGGGCGCTGCGCACCGGTCCGACGGCCTCGGGGATCCGGGTGGCGTACACGGCCATCAGCCGGCTGAGGCCGCCCTCCACCTGCTCGGCGTAGACGACGTCCGCGGCGTCGAGGCCCGTCTGCGGGCGGGCCGCGGGCACGTTGTCGATCTTCACGGCCAGTACGGAGCCGGTGGCGCCGGCCGTGGCGCTGCGGCTCGGTGTCGGGGCGCCGGTGGGCGTGTGGCCGCCGTGGGGGCGGCCGTTCCCGGTACAGCCCGCCAGGAGGGAGGCCGTCAGCGCGGCGGCCAGGAACGCCGCCGCTCGTGTGGCGCGTCGTCTGCGCGCCCGGTGTCGTATGTGCACGCTTGCCCCCGTTCGTGTTGTCGATTGTGCGCTCATCCGGTCATGAGTGGCCATTCCGGATCGGAAGCGGTCACGGGGGGTGGAGCCCGGGGGACGGAACCCAGAAGACGGAGGCGGGCGGTTCGGCGGTGCCGGTGCGGGTACCCGGCCGCCACCGCAAACCGGACGCGCCAGGGCGAACCGGCGCGCACGTGACCAAGGGAGCGCGACCCCATGAAGGCAGTCACCTGGCAGGGCAAGCGGGACGTGCGCGTGGACGACGTGCCCGACCCGCGGATCGAAGAGCCCACCGACGCCGTCATCCGCATCACGTCCACCGGGCTGTGCGGCTCCGACCTGCACCTCTACGAGGTGCTCACCCCGTTCATGACCCCGGGTGACATCCTCGGCCACGAACCCATGGGCATCGTCGAGGAGGTCGGCCCGGAGGTCACCGGCCTCAAGCCCGGCGACCGGGTCGTGGTGCCCTTCCAGATCGCCTGCGGGCACTGCTTCATGTGCTCGGCCGGGCTGCCCACCCAGTGCGAGACCACCCAGGTCACCGGCGAGCACATGGGCGCCGCCCTGTTCGGCTACACCCGCCTGTACGGGGCCGTGCCCGGTGCGCAGGCCGAGTACCTGCGGGTGCCGCAGGCCCAGTTCGGGCCGATCAAGGTGCCCGAGGGCCCCTCCGACGACCGCTTCGTCTACCTCTCCGACGTGCTGCCCACCGCCTGGCAGGCCGTCGAGTACGCCGCCGTCCCGCCGGGCGGCTCCCTCGCCGTGCTCGGCCTGGGACCGATCGGCGACATGGCCTGCCGGGTCGCCCTGGCCCGCGGCGCCGAACACGTCTTCGGCGTCGACCTGGTGCCCGAACGGCTGGCCCGGGCGAGCCGGCGCGGCGTGCGGACCTACGACCTGAGGGCCTTCGACGACGAGAAGGCACTGATCGCCGCGATCCAGGACCAGACCGACGGCCGGGGCCCGGACGCCGTGATCGACGCGGTCGGCACCGAGGCCCACGGCAGCGCCGCCGCCCGGCTGGCCCAGCAGGCCACCGCGGCGATGCCGCGCAAACTGAGCGCGCCCCTCGCGGAACGCTTCAGCATCGACCGGCTCGGCGCCCTGTACCTGGCCATCGAACTCGTCCGGCGCGGCGGCACGATCTCCCTCAGCGGCGTCTACGGCGGCATGGCCGACCCGATGCCCATGCTCACCCTGTTCGACAAGCAGATCCAGATGAGGATGGGGCAGGCCAACGTCCGCCGCTGGACCGACGACATCATCCCGCTGCTCACCGACGAGGACCCTCCCCCACGCTCGGCTTCGCTCGCGCGGGGGGACCCCCTTGGCGTCGACGACTTCGCCACCCACCGGGTCCCGCTCGCCGAGGCGCCGCACGCCTACGAGATGTTCCAGCGCAAGCAGGACGGCGCGGTGAAGGTCTTGATGCAGCCCTGAAGACCTTGATGCAGCCTGAGCCGCCGGGGCCGGGCCCGGTCGGTGATCCCGCGCGCTACCCGCCCAGGATCTCCGCGAGGTCGTAGCGCACCGGCTCCTCCAGTTGCGCGTACGTGCAGCTCTCGGGGGTCCGGTCGGGCCGCCAGCGGCGGAAGCGGGCGGTGTGCCGGAACCGGGCCCCGTTCTCCATGTGGTCGTAGGCCACCTCGGCCACGCGCTCCGGCCGCAGCGGCACCCACGACAGGTCCTTCTTGCCCGACCAGCGGCTCGGCGCACCCGGCAGCCGGGCCGTCTCGTGGGCCGTCTCCTCGGACCAGGCGGCCCAAGGATGGCCGGCCACGTCGTCCATGCGCAGCGGCTCCAGCTCGTCCACCAGCTCGGCCCGCCTCTTCATGGTGAACGCCGCCGACACGCCCACGTGCTGCAGCGCGCCCCGGTCGTCGTACAGGCCCAGCAGCAGCGAGCCCACCACCGGGCCGCTCTTGTGGAGGCGGTAGCCGGCGACCACGACGTCCGCCGTCCGCTCGTGCTTGATCTTGAACATGGCCCGCTCGTCCTGCCGGTAGCGCAGGGTGAGCGGCTTGGCGACGACCCCGTCCAGACCGGCACCCTCGTACTGCTCGAACCACTGCTGCGCCACGTCGGCGTCGGTGGTCGCCGGTGCCAGGTGGACCGGGGGAGTGGCGTTCGACAGGGCCCGCTCCAGCAGGGCGCGGCGGTCGGTCAGCACTTCGTCCAGCAGTGACTCGCCGGCGAGGGCCAGCAGGTCGAACGCGACGAAGGAGGCCGGTGTCCGCCCGGCCAGCGTCCGCACCCGGGACTCGGCGGGGTGGATCCGCTCGGTCAGCGCGTCGAAGTCCAGCCGCCCGTCCCGCGCGATGACGATCTCCCCGTCCAGCACGCACCGCTCCGGCACCCGGTCCCGCAGGGCCTCCACCAGCTCCGGAAAATACCTGGTCAGCGGCTTGCCGGTACGGCTGCCCAGCTCGACCTCCGGCCCGTCGCGGAACACGATCGCCCGGAACCCGTCCCACTTGGCCTCGTAGTGCATGCCCGGCGGGATCCTCGCCACCGACTTGGCGAGCATCGGCTTCACGGGCGGCATCACCGGCAGGTCCATGCCCCGATTCTGCGCGCACCCGCCCCGCTCCGCCCGGTGTGCGCGGCGCACCGGGTGCGCCTACCGTGGCCGCATGGGTGACGCGGTGGAACTGGAGGTGGACGGCCGGACCGTACGGCTGTCCAGCCCGGACAAGGTCTTCTTCCCCGAGCGCGGCTTCACCAAGCTGGACCTCGCCCAGTACTACGCAGCCGTCGGCCCCGGCATCCTGCGCGCCCTGCGCGACCGCCCCACCACCCTGGAGCGCTACCCGGACGGCGTCGGCGGCGAGTGGTTCTACCAGAAGCGGGCCCCCAAGGGCATGCCCGACTGGATCCCCACCGCCCACATCACCTTCCCCAGCGGCCGCAGCGCCGACGAGATGTGCCCCACCGAACAGGCCGCCGTGGTGTGGGCCGCCCAGTACGGCACCCTCACCTTCCACCCCTGGCCGGTGCGCCGCGACCGGGTCGACCACCCGGACGAACTCCGCATCGACCTCGATCCGCAGCCGGGCACCGACTACTCCGACGCGGTCCGCGCCGCCCACGAACTGCGGGCCGTCCTGGAGGAGTTCGGCGGACTGCGCGGCTGGCCCAAGACGTCCGGCGGGCGGGGCCTGCACGTCTTCGTGCCCATCGAACCGCGCTGGACCTTCACCCAGGTCCGGCGCGCCGCGATCGCCGTGGGCCGGGAGATGGAACGCCGTATGCCCGACCGGGTGACCATCAAGTGGTGGAAGGAGGAGCGCGGCGAGCGCATCTTCGTGGACTACAACCAGACCGCCCGCGACCGCACCATCGCCTCCGCCTACTCCGTACGGCCCCGCCCGCACGCCCCCGTCTCGGCGCCGCTGCGCTGGGAGGAGGTCGGCGACGCCCACCCCAGGGACTTCGACCTCGCCACCATGCCGGCCCGGTTCGCCGAACTCGGTGACGTGCACGCCGACATGGACCAGCACGCCTTCAGCCTGGACACGCTGCTGGAACTGGCCCGCCGCGACGAACACGACCACGGGCTGGGCGATCTGCCGTACCCGCCGGAGTACCCGAAGATGCCCGGCGAACCCAAACGGGTCCAGCCCAGCCGCGCCCGCCGCGAACAGGGCACGTGAGGGCGGCAGCGGTCCCTCCTTTCGGCGTGGCCCGGCCTTTCGGCGTGGCCCAGCCCTACGGTGTGGCCCGGCGCTTCGGCGTGGTTCAGCCCGTCGGCTCCTCGTCGCTCTGCCCGCCGCAGGCGGCCAGGACGCGCCGGCAGTCGGCGAGCAGCGCCACGTCCGGGCGGACGTCGTAGCGCATGTTCCCTCCGGAGCCGTCGTTGTTGTGGCGACGGACCGAGGCCAGCTCGGCGCGTATCAGCGGCAGCGCGGGCGCGGCCGCCGGGCCCATCCCGGCCAGCGCGGCGGCCAGCGCGGGACGCTCCTTCGGGGCGGCCGGCCACTGCTCCGTGATCGACGGGAGGACCTCTTCGGGGTCCCCGGTGACCTGCCACAGAGCGGCCGCGGCCCGGGCGGGTGTCTCGCCGGCCGCGATCATGTCCCGCAGAGTGGGCGCGAGCGCCGCACCGGAGCGGCCGAGCGCCCCGGTCAGCCGAATCGCCCCGTACCACGGGCCCCAGCTCCGCGACCGCAGGCTCTCGCGGACGAGCGGCAGGACCGCCTCCGCGTCCCCGGTCAGCGCCCACAGCGCTCTCGCCGCCTCGACACGCTCCTCCTCACGCAGCTCGGCGGTCTCCCACCACTGGCGGACAGGCTCCGCCGCTTCGGCCGCCGACGGACCGTAGTCGCACAACGCGCCGAGCACGGCCCGCCGCGTCCGCACGTCGGTTGTCTCCCGCAGGATGCGGGTGAGCAGCGGCACCGACGGGCCGTGCCGCAGGAGGCCCAGGGCACCGGTCAGCGCGTCCAGGCCGGCAGACGGGGTGGGGTGACCGAGTGCGGTGAGCCGGGCGTGCAGCACCGGTCCCAGAGGAGCCGCCGCCACGGGCCCCAGCGCCTCGATCCACCGCGGCAGGTTCTCCGGGATCTCCACGACCTCCAGGACGTGGCCGAGGCCCGGCACGATCCGTTCGTCGCCCTGGAGGGCCACCACCTCGAAGGCCAGCCCGAGGGCCATCTCCGCGAACGGCGTGCCCGTCTCGACGGGGCGTTCCTCCCACGCCTCCACGTAGCAGACCAGCTCCGCCGACGCGCCGTGCGAGACCGGCGCCAGGTGCCGTAGCTCCCGCAGCACCTCCTTCTGCAGCCGCAGGTCGTCCTCGCGCAGCAGCCGGGCCAGGGCCAGGACCGGCTCGTCGTCGGGTGCCCGCCATCCGGTCAGCAGCCGTCCCGCCATGGAGACGGCGTGCCGACGCTGACGGCCGTCGGGACTCTCCAGCATGCCGACGAGCAGCGGGAACCGGATGTCGGCGCGGTCGCGCAACTCCCCGTGGAACGCGGCGAGCAGCTCGTCCGCCTCGTGCAGACCGAGGCCGCGGCGGTGCTCCGCCTCCAGCTCCCGCAGATGGGAGATCAGCGTGTCCGTGCGCGGTCGCCCGGGCGCCGGGGGAGCCGGGGGCAGTTCGGCGGTCTCCCGGGCGAGGCGCATCACGTCCAGAGCGATCTCCACGGTGTCCGGGGGCAGTTCGCCGGGCGCGCAGCGGGCCAGCTCCGTCAGGGCTGTCATCCGCAGCTCCGGATCAGGGACACCGGCGACCAGCTCGCGCAGCAATCCGCCCGCCTCGGCGCCCACGTCCGCCGGGAGCCGTACGGCCAGGGTGCCCAGGGCGCGCGCCAGCGACCGGGCGGCCTCCGGATCCGTCTCCGCGGCCAGCCGGCCGCGCAACACGCCGAGCACCCGCACCGGCTCGGCGTGCAGCCGGGCCAGCGCGGCCGGCACCGCGGCCCGCACACCGGGGTCCGGATCGTCGAGCAGCCCGAGGAAGACGCCCGCCCGGGCGCGAACCATGTCCCGCGCGTCGAGGAAGGGCCGCTGCCAATCCTCGTGCACCTCGGGGTCGTAGGCGGCGGACTCGCCGAACCAGTCGTCGTCCGCCGTGTCGTGGTCCTCCGAGGCGCCGGCGATGCTGCACAGCAGCCCGACCACGGCGCCCCGGTCGGCGATCGCCTCGCTCGCGATCAGCTCGAACAGGAACGGCACGCAGGCGAGCGTGCTGTCGTACACGTCGCCCTGGTGGTGCACCGCGCCGTACATCCCGTCCAGGGCGATCTCCCGGAGCTCGGGGTCGTCCGACGCCAGTCCCCACAGCAGCTCCGGCACGTCCGTCGCCGAATCCGTGTACGCATGCCCCAGCGACGCCCAGTCGACGTCGTCGATCCCCCTGAACACGCCCTGTCCTCCCCCTGGCCCCGGCGCTCGTCCCGCCGCTGATCACAGCATGCCGCACGGCACTGACAACGCCCCCGCAGCACCCTCCGCCCGCACGCCGGGCGGAGCCCGCTGCCCCGGTTCAGCCCTGTCCCTGTCCCTGTCCCGACGCGCTCCTGATGACGGCGAAGCGGGCGCCGTACGGATCGGCGAGCCGTGCCATGCGGCCGACGCCCTCCACGGTCGACGCGGGCATGCGGACCGTGCCGCCGAGCTCCTGGGCGCGGGCGACCACCACGTCCGTGTCCCCGACCTCGAAGTACGGCAGCCAGTACGGCGAGTCGTCGGTCGTGTCGGGGGCCAGGGGGACCATGCCGCCGAACATCGCGTCCTCCCCCGCGCCACCCGGATTCACACAGGTGTACGTACCACCGGGGAACGGCACGGCGGACGTCTCCAGGCCGAGGGTCCGGCTGTAGAACGCGGCGGAGGCGGCGACGTCCGGCGTGTACAGCTCGACCCAGCACAGGGCGCCGGGTTCGTTCGCGACGTCCACGCCCGCCATCCGGCCGGGCTGCCAGATCCCGAACGGTACGCCCGCCTGGTCCGTGAGGACGGCCATGTGCCCCTGCCCCATGATGTCCATGGGCTGGACCAGCACCCGGCCGCGCGCCTCCTCGGCCGTCTTGGCGGTGGCGGCCGCGTCCTCACTGCGGAAGTACACCGTCCAGGCCGGCGGCCCCTGGTCCGGGCCGGACTGCATCGCGCCGGCCACCGTTCTGCCGTCGAGCTGGAGGAAGTCGTAACCGCCGGCGTCCGGTCCGGCCGACTCGAACCGCCAGTCGAAGAGGGCGCCGTAGAACGAGAGAGCGCCGTCGAGATCGGATGTGGCGAGGTCGATCCAGTTCGGGGCGCCGTCGACGAAACGGGTGGTGAGCATTCCGGCCCTCCTCGGAAGGGGTCCCGCTGCCTGTCGGGCCGGGCGGCGGGGACGCGCCGCCCGCACTGCCGAGTCTGGCACCGCTCACTGACACTCGCCGCCGGGGCGCCGCCGTCCGCGCCCGGCGAAAACCCGTCCCGCTCCGCGCGCCGCCGTGCGCCGGCCCGCGGCGGCGGAGCATCATCAAGGCGGCGGGGCTCCGTGCCGCGGCGTTGATGCCGCGTTGATCGAACGTTTTTCGCGGCCCGGCACGATCCTGACCATGCACACCGAAACGATCACCCCGGCCGACCCCGCCTGGCAGGCACAGGCCCTGTGCGCGCAGACCGGGGCCGAGTTCTTCTTCCCCGAGCCGGGCAGCTCGGTCCGTGAGGCGAAACGCATCTGCGCCATGTGCGAGATGCGTCCCGCCTGCCTGGAGTACGCGCTGGACAACGACGAACGCTTCGGCGTCTGGGGCGGCCTGTCGGAGAAGGAGCGCCTCGCGCTGCGACGCACGCCCCGGTGAGCTCAGCGGCCCCGGGCCGCCATCCGGGCCTTGCGGGCGGCCAGCTTCTCGTCGAACTTGAGGGCCTCGTCGTTCAGGCCGCCCATGAACAGGCCGAGTTCCTCCTGCGCCTGCACGCCCTCCGGGCCCAGGCCGTCCAGCTCCAGGACCTTCAGGAAGCGCAGGACGGGCTGGAGCACGTCGTCGTGGTGGATGCGCATGTTGTAGACCTCGCCGATGGCCATCTGCGCGGCCGCCCGCTCGAAGCCGGGGATGCCGTGCCCGGGCATGCGGAAGTTCACCACGACGTCGCGGACCGCCTGCATGGTCAGGTCGGGGGCCAGCTCGAACGCGGCCTTCAGCAGGTTGCGGTAGAAGACCATGTGCAGGTTCTCGTCGGTCGCGATGCGCGCCAGCATGCGGTCGCAGACCGGGTCGCCGGACTGGTGCCCGGTGTTGCGGTGCGAGATCCGGGTGGCCAGCTCCTGGAAGGCGACGTAGGCGATCGAGTGGAGCATCGAGTGCCGGTTGTCGGACTCGAACCCCTCGCTCATGTGGGCCATGCGGAACTGCTCCAGCTTGTCCGGGTCCACCGCGCGCGAGGCGAGCAGGTAGTCCCGCATGACGATGCCGTGCCGGCCCTCCTCCGCCGTCCAGCGGTGCACCCAGGTGCCCCAGGCGCCGTCGCGGCCGAAGAGCGAGGCTATCTCGTGGTGGTAGCTCGGCAGGTTGTCCTCGGTGAGGAGGTTGACCACGAGCGCCGTCCGGCCGATCTCCGTGACCTGGGACTGCTCCTTGGACCAGGCCTCGCCGTCCTCGAACAGGCCCGGGAAGTTGCGGGCGTCGCTCCACGGCACGTACTCGTGCGGCATCCAGTCCTTGGCGACCTTCAGATGCCGGTTCAGTTCCGTCTCGACCACTTCCTCCAGCGCGTACAGCAGCCGCGCGTCGGTCCACACGGACGGGCCGGCGAGGTGAGGGGAAGTGATCGTCACGGGGTACTCCAGGGGGACGCCGAACATGAACAACAGGGGAGAAGAGGGGCGAACCGGCGAGCGGTGCCGGAAACCTACGAGATCGTAGGCTACGAATCCGTAGGTTACGAAGCCGTAGGTTAAGGCCGCCGTAAACACCGCTGATCAGGTCGGGTGGGTACGGGGTTCCGGCGAATGCCGGACAGCTCCCCGACCCGCAGGTCCCAGGGCCGGAAGAGTGACGGCGTCACCCGGTCAGGCGTACAGCCCCCGCAGCCGCACCGAGAGGCACGTCACACATCCCTCCAGCTTCTCGAACTCGCTGATGTCCACCGTGACCACCTCGTGCCCGAGATCCGTCAGCAGGTCCGCCGTCTTCGGGGCGCTCGCCGCCATGAGCAGCCGGTGACCGCCCAGCAGCACCACGTGCGCGCCGGACTCCTCCGGCACCGCGAGGAAACCCGGGAACAGCGAGGGCCGGTCCACCAGGGGGATGTGCCCGATCACCGTCCCGTCGGGCAGCGCGGTCACCGCGGACTTCAGGTGCAGCACCTTGCTCACCGGCACGGCCACCACGCGCGCGCCCAGCGGCTCGAACACGGCCCTCAGCTGCTGCACACCGGCCGCGTTCGTCCGCCCGCCCCGGCCGACGTAAACGGTGTCGCCGATCTTCAGTACGTCGCCGCCGTCCAGCGTGCCGGGCTCCCACACCCAGTTCACCGAGCAGCCGAGCCGGGCCACCGCCTCCTCGACACCGGCCGTCTCCGCGCGCCGCGACTCGGCGCCGGGCCGCGTGATCAGGGCGACGTTGCGGTACATGACGACGGTGTCCTCGACGAACACCGCGTCCGGGCAGTCGTCGGCGGCCTCGACCTCGATCGTTTCCCAGCCGTGCGCACCCAGCGCCTCGACGTACGCCTCCCACTGCCCGACGGCGAGGTCCACGTCGGCCTTCTCCCGCTCGATGTGGGTCACCAGGCCTTCGGCGAGGCGCGGGCCGGGACGGCGGACGAGGGCCTTCTTGCTGGGCACGAGGAATATCTCCGGATTCGGGGGTGCGGCTCCGGCGCCCCGTGATGCGGCGCCGGTCCGCCATCATGCAGGGCGGACCGGCGCGGACAAAACCCCCGTCGCGGGGCTGTGGCCCTCTTGAGACCGCCTAGCGGCCGGCCGCCGCCACCTCCTCGGCCGAGGTCTCCCGCAGTTCCCCGTCCGTCATCAGCAGCCACCGGGTGATCCCGAGGGACTCCAGGAACGGCAGGTCGTGGCTCGCCACCACCAGGGCCCCTTCGTACGACTCCAGGGCCGAGGTCAGCTGCCGCACGCTCGCCATGTCGAGGTTGTTCGTCGGCTCGTCGAGCAGCAGCAGCTGGGGAGCGGGCTCGGCGAGCAGCAGCGCGGCCAGGGCCGCCCTGAACCGCTCGCCACCGGACAGCGTGGCCGCCTTCTGGTCGGCCCGGCCGCCCCGGAACAGGAAGCGGGCGAGTCGTGCCCGGACCCGGTTGTTGGTGGCGCCCGGCGCGAACCGGGCCACGTTCTCCGCCACGGTCAGCTCCTCGTCCAGGACGTCGAGCCGCTGCGGCAGGAAGCGCAGCGGCACATGCGCCCGCGCCTCCCCGCCGTCCGGCGCCAGCTCCCCGGCGACGGTGCGCAGCAGCGTCGTCTTCCCGGAGCCGTTGCGCCCGATCAGCGCGATCCGCTCCGGGCCCCGCAGATCGAGGATCCCGTCCACCCGGGCCCCGTAGGCCATCCGCAGGTTCTCCAGGGTGAGCACCTGACGGCCGGGCGGTACGGCCGTGTACGGGAGGTCGACGCGGATCTCGTCGTCGTCCCGTACGGCCTCCACCGCCTCGTCCAGGCGCTCCCTGGCCCCGGCGAGCCGCTCCTCGTGCATGATGCGGTGCTTGCCGGCGGACTCCTGCGCGGCGCGTTTGCGGGCGCCCATCACGATCTTCGGCTCGCGTTTGGACTCCCACATCTTCTGGCCGTACCGTTTGCGGCGGGCCAGTTTGACCTGGGCGTCGGCCAGTTCGCGTTTCTGCTTGCGCAGGTCCGCCTCGGCCACGCGCACCATCCGTTCGGCGGCGTCCTGTTCGACGGCGAGTGCCTCCTCGTACGCCGAGAAGTTCCCGCCGTACCAGGCGACCTCACCGGAGCGCAGCTCCGCGATCTGGTCGACCAGGTCCAGCAGTTCGCGGTCGTGGCTGACCACGATCAGCACGCCGGGCCAGGCGGCGACGGCCGCGTACAGCCGCCGGCGCGCGTACAGGTCCAGGTTGTTGGTGGGTTCGTCGAGCAGCAGGACGTCGGGACGGCGCAGCAGCAGCGCGGCCAGGCGCAGCAGGACCGACTCGCCGCCGGACACCTCGCCGACCGTGCGGTCCAGGCCGATGTGGCCGAGGCCCAGTTCGCCGAGGGTGACCAGGGCGCGCTCCTCCACGTCCCAGTCGTCGCCGACGGTCTCGAAGTGCTCCTCGGCCGCGTCGCCCGCCTCGATGGCGTGCAGCGCGGCCCGCTTGCCGGCGATGCCGAGGGCCTCGTCGACGCGGAGCGAGGTGTCGAGCGTGACGTTCTGCGGGAGGTGACCGATCTCGCCGGTCGCCTTCACGGTGCCGTCCGCCGGGACGAGTTCACCGGCGAGCAGCTTCAACAGGGTCGATTTTCCTGATCCGTTCACGCCGACGAGCCCGGTCCTGCCGGGACCGAACGCGATGTCGAGGCCGTCGAGGACGGTGGTGCCGTCGGGCCAGGCGAAGGACAGGGACGTACAGGTGAGGGAAGATGACATACAGGCCTCGCGGGTACTGGAGTGCGGTCGGGGCGAGCGCGTGTCGAGACACCGCGAGGCGGAAACCGAAAGCCTGGAGCACGAAAAAAGGGCCTGTGCCAGGGGGACGGCTCGGACGCCGAGGTCGTACGCCACGCACACCTCACCGGTGTGACGCGGTGTCTCAAGACCTCAGACGAGCAACGTCCTTCTCCTATCGGCGGCAACAGAACCGTCATACACCGTACGGAGACGGCGGGAGGAGTGTCAACGGAATTACCGGTGTGCGCGGACGGGAGCCGGTCCACGCGCGCGTGGAGCGGGAGCTGACCCACGCGCGCGTTGCTGTCATCCGCCCCTGGTCAGCAGGCGTCCCTCAGCAGGCGTCCCGCATCAGCTCGGCCAGGTCGTGGTCGAGATCCAGCTGGAGGTGTTCCAGGCCGACCGGCACCAGCGCGCCGGTCGCCTCCAGGAACCGCCGGATCTCACCACTGCGCACGTGCACCACCGCGGTGCCCTCCGGGGCGTGGAACTCCAGCACGGTGCGGTCGTAGCCGTACGGCCGCACGCGGACGTCGCCGTGCCCCTCCGGGGCGTGCAGGCCGGCCGTCAGCAGCTCGCGGGAGAACGTCCAGCAGACCTCGACCCCCTCCAGGGTGGCCGGCGCGGGGAAGGTCATGCGGACGGCGAACGGGTCGCGCCGGTCGTAGCGCAGCGTGGCGGGAATGCTCGGCATGCGCGGTGCGGCGGCGACGAGACGGGCCTCTACGGGCTGCTCGATGACGGTGGACAACGCCTTGCTCCCTTGTGACGGCTGGACGTGCTCGGCGGCGTGCGAGGCCTGGCACTGGAAGAGACGTCGGAATCGGCCAGAGCGTGCACACGCGGGACGAGTGACCTCGGTCACCGCGTTCATGCACCCGATCGGCGCCGGCCCGTGCGCGCCGATCCGTTCCGGCCCAGGTGCCGATCCGTTCCGGCCCATGTGTGCCGTCCGGCGGGCGTGTTGGGCCCTCTGGACGGCGCGGTGCCCGTGGGCTAGCTTCGCCCGCCATGAGGCGCTTGGGGAACACGCGACGCAAGGGACGTACGGCCCGGATGATGGCCGCCGGGGTGGCCTGCGGGGCGGCCCTGGCCGTGCTGACGGTGCCGGCCGCAGAGGCGCGGCCGCTGGGCCACGGCTCCGGCCTCGGCGCCGGGCACGACGGCGGCCACGGCGCACCGGGCGCGCACTGGGCGCCGAAGGACAGCGGTGCCCCGCAGGCGCGGTTCCGCGGACTGTCCGCCGTCAGCCGGCGCACCGCCTGGCTGGCCGGCACCGGCGGCACCGTGCTGCGCACCACGGACGGCGGAGCGAGCTGGCGGAACGTCTCTCCGCAGGGCGCCGCCGGCCTGGAGTTCCGGGACGTCGAGGCGTTCGACGCGCGGCGCGCGGTCGTGCTGGCCATCGGCGAGGGCGAGGCCTCCCGGATGTACCGCACCGACGACGGCGGAGCGACCTGGACGGAGTCCTTCCGCAACACCGACCCCAAGGCGTTCTACGACTGCATGGCCTTCTTCGACCACCGCCACGGCCTCGCGATGAGCGACCCGGTCGACGGCAGGTTCCGGATCCTGTCCACCGGCGACGGCGGCCGCTCCTGGCACGTCCTGCCCGCCGCCGGGATGCCGGCCGCCCTGGCGGGCGAGGCGGGCTTCGCCGCGAGCGGGCAGTGCCTGGTCATCTCCGGGCCGAGGGACGCCTGGCTCGCCACCGGCGGCGGCGCCCACGCGCGCGTGCTGCACTCCGCCGACCGAGGCCTGACCTGGACGGCCGCCGACACGCCGATCCCGGCCGGCGACCCCGCGCGCGGGGTGTTCGCGCTCGCCTTCCGCGACCGCACGCACGGTCTGGCCGTCGGCGGCGACTACCGCGCCGGGCAGGCCTCCCCGCAAGCCGCCGCCGTCACGCGTGACGGCGGCCGCACCTGGCGGCCGGCCGCCGCGCCCGTGCCGGCGTACCGCTCCGGCGTGGCCTGGCTGCCGCACAGCCGCAGCGCCGCGCTCGCCGTCGGCCCCACCGGCACCGACCTCACCACCGACGGCGGCCGCACCTGGCGGACGATCGACACCGGCTCGTACGACACCGTGGACTGCACGCCGGACCTGAGCTGCTGGGCGGCCGGGGAACAGGGCCGGGTAGCCCGGCTGGAACGCTGACGTAAGGACCGGCGAGCCGGGTACTCGTCTCCCGCCGCGGGTGATCCCGTCCTACTTTGTTCTGTTTCACGCGATCCCGTCCCACGTGATCTCGTGTCACGCGATCCTCCGCGGCGGAGAGGAAAGGAGTGATCATGCCGGCCGGTTCCAGCCCCAAGCGGGAACGTCAGTACGAGCACATCAAGGAGAGCGCGCAGGACCGCGGGGAGAGCGCGGGACGCGCCAAGGAGATCGCGGCACGGACCGTGAACAAGGAGCGGGCCCGCTCCGGCGAGTCCAAGACGGCCAGCCGCAGCTCCACCCAGGACATGTCGTCGAGCAAGCGCGGCGGGCAGCGGTCGGGCAACCGGACCGGCTCCCAGGGGCCGACCCGCGACCAGCTCTACAACGAGGCCAAGCAGCGCGGCATCGAGGGCCGTTCGAACATGAACAAGGACCAGCTGCGCAACGCGCTGAACGCCAAGAAGGGCTGACCCGCGGGCTCAGCCCAGGGTCTGCCGGTGACCGGCGAGTTCCGGCACGGTCTTCGTCGCGACGAACTCCGTGACCCGGTACTCGCACACCCCGGCGGCGACGAACGGGTCGGACGCCACCAGTTCCTCCATCCGCGCGCGGTCCTCCGCGACGGCCAGGATCACCCCGCCGTCGCGGGGGTTCTTGCGCCCCGACGCCAGGAAGGAACCCTTCTCGTACTGCTGCTCCAGCCAGGTCACATGGGCCGGCAGCGCGGCGTCCACGGCGTCGAGCGGGGCGGTGTAGGTCAGCTCCAGTACGAACATGATCGCGAGCCTACCCCCGAGGTTCCACGGACCGTCACCCGCCCCGTACAGTCGGGTCACGATGACGACCGTAGGCGAAGGCGCGGGCGGGCCCGCGACCGAGGAAGAGGCGCGCGCCGTCCAGGACGTGCTGCGGCTCCGCGTGGTGCTCGACGAGACCGGCCCGCCGCCCGGCAGCGGCCACGTCACGGGGGTCGACGTCGCCTACGACGACGAGCGCGACCTCGTCGCAGCGGCGGCCGTCGTGCTGGACGCGGCCACCCTGGCGGTCGTGGCCGAGACCACGGCCGTCGGCCGGGTCTCCTTCCCGTACGTGCCCGGGCTGCTCGCCTTCCGTGAGGTCCCGACCGTGCGCGCGGCCCTGGACGCCCTGCCGTGCCCGCCCGGCCTCGTGGTGTGCGACGGCTACGGCCTGGCCCACCCGCGCCGCTTCGGCCTCGCCAGCCACCTCGGCGTGCTCACCGGCCTGCCCACCATCGGCGTCGCCAAGAACCCGTTCACCTTCACCTACGACGATCCCGGCCCGCGCCGGGGCAGCACCGCGCCGCTCCTCGCGGGCACCGAGGAGGTCGGTTGCGCCCTGCGCACCCGGGACGGCGTCAAGCCCGTCTTCGTCTCGGTCGGCCACCGGGTCGGCCTGGACAACGCCGTGGCCCACGTCCTCGCCCTGACCCCGGCGTACCGCCTCCCGGAGACGACCCGCAGAGCGGACACCCTCTGCCGCCGGGCTCTGCGCGAGGCGGTCGGTCAGGGGCCCGGGGGGACGGCGGCGGCACGGTCCGGGACGTCCGCGTGACGGCACCCGGGACGTCGGCGTGACCGCACCCGGGGCGGCGGCGCGCCGGGCCTCGAACCCGTGATCCACCCGCCCGCCGGCAAGCGCCGGATACGGCAGGCGGGGCGGAGCCGTCGTCCGCCCCCCTGCGTCCAGGTCCCGCGGCGGGGCGGCGGCCGAGCAGGCCGTCCTCTCGTGGGCGCGTCGACGGGGTGCGGACGGCGAGCCCCGTCGGCTCCCGCCCCGCCGTCGGCTTCCGGCCCGGTCGGCGGCTACCGCTTCGCCGCCACCCGGAACGTGATGCCCGCCGCGCGGAGCCGTTCGATCAGCGCGTCGCCCATAGCCTGGGCCGTGGTCACCTGGCCGGCCGTGGGCGGCAGGTCGTCGAACGCCAGGGACAGGGCGGCCTCGGCGAACATCTTCGCGGTCTCGTCATAGCCCGGGTCGCCGCCGGCGACCTCGGTGAACACGCGCCGCCCGCCGCCCTCGCCGACGAAGCGCACCGAGAACCAGCTCTCCGCCCGCTTCTCGGCGCTCGGCCCGTCACCCGGCTTGAGCCGGTCGGACAGCCAGCGACGGGCCGGCGGCAGCTGGGCCGCCGTGGCCACCGCGCCGACGGCGGCGATCCCGCCGACGGCGACCGGCAGGTGCCGGACCGCCGCGTAGTGCCGGTAGCGGAAGTCGGGGCCGTAGCGGTCCAGGGCCTTGGCCGAGCGGCGCACGATCTGGGGGTCGATGGTCGGCAGCGGCAGCGCCCACGCGCCGATCTCCTTCGCGAAGCGCGGCGCGCCCGTGGGCGCCGCCACCCGGCGTCCCACCAGCCGGGGTTCGTGCCGGCCGCGGTCCCGCGCGGCGGCCAGCATGTGCCGGCCGCGCGCGAACTGGTTGAGCGCCGAGGCCAGCGTGCCGCCGGAGAAGGCCGCGTCCGCGGTCACGAAGCCGTCCACCGTCAGTGGTACGTCCTCGGGCAGCTGCTGAACGGTGAAGTAGGCGCCCAGGTCGTGCGGGACGGAGTCGAAGCCGCAGGCGTGCAGCAGCCGGGCGCCGGTCTCCCGCGCGCGTGCGTCGTGCCGGACGTACATCAGGTCCACGAACTCGGGCTCACCGGTGAGGTCGAGGTAGTCGGTGCCCGTGTCCGCGCAGGCGGCGACCAGCTCCTCGCCGTGGGTCAGGTACGGGCCGACGGTCGTGGCCACCACGCGCGCCTGCTCGGCGAGGGCGCGCAGGCCGGCCGGGTCGCTCACGTCGGCCCGCAGCACCGGGACGTGCCGGCCGCCGGGCAGCCGTTCGCGCAGCCGCTCCAGTTTGAGCTCGTCGCGGCCGGCGATCGCCCAGCGCAGCTCGCGCGGCGCGTGCGCGGCGAGGTACTCCGCCGTGAGCGCGCCGACGAAGCCCGTGGCCCCGAAGAGCACGACGTCGTAGGGACGGTCCGTCCTGTTTGGCCTATTCATGACACCCCTCGGTTCCGCAGCCGCGCCGCTGTCGGTCGCTGAGGCTAGCGTGAGGAGTGCCGGGCCGGACGACCGGCCCGGGGCCTCACTCACCCGGGTGAACCGCGGCGCGTCGGGCACTTGGCTAAGCGCTTGCTCGTTCAGGTCTTGTGTCCGGTGGAACGTGTTCTTAACATCACTGGTGTTACATCAGTTGTGTCACAAGGGCTGGGGGCAGGACGGCATGACGGGCAGGACGGCATGACGACCGCAGGGACGGCAGGAGCGCCGGGACACGGCCCGCTCGCCGGCGTGCGCGTGATCGAGCTGGCCGGCATCGGGCCCGGCCCGTTCGCCGCGATGCTCCTCGCCGACCTGGGCGCCGACGTGGTCCGCGTCGACCGTCCGGGCGGCCCCGGCCTCGGGATCGACCCGGCCTACGACATCACCAACCGCAACAAGCGCTCGGTCGTCGTCGACCTGAAGGCACCGGACGGCCCCGCGCGCGTCCTGGACCTCGCCGAGCGCGCCGACATCCTGATCGAGGGCTACCGCCCCGGCGTCGCCGAGCGCCTCGGCGTCGGCCCCGAGACCTGCCACGCCCGCAACCCCCGGCTGGTCTACGGCCGGATGACCGGCTGGGGCCAGGACGGCCCCCTCGCCCAGCGCGCCGGCCACGACGTGGCGTACATCGCCGTCACCGGCACCCTCGGCCTGATCGGCCGGGCAGGCGAACCCCCGGCGATCCCCGCCAACCTCGTCGGCGACTACGCGGGCGGCTCGCTCTACCTGGTCGTCGGCGTCCTCGCGGCCCTGCACCACGCGCGCGCCACCGGCGCCGGCCAGGTGGTCGACGCGGCCATCGTCGACGGCTCCGCCCACCTCGCCTCGATGATCCACGGCATGCTGGCCGCCGGCGGCTGGCAGGACCGGCGCGGCGCCAACCTCCTGGACGGCGGCTGCCCGTACTACGGCACCTACGAGACCGCCGACGGGGGACACATGGCGGTCGGCGCCCTGGAGGAGCGCTTCTACGCGGAGTTCCTGCGCCTCCTCGGCCTGGACGACCTGGCCGCCGCCCGCACGGACGTCACCCGCTGGAGTGAGCTGCGCGAGCGCGTCGCCGCCCGCTTCAAGTCCCGCACCCGGGACGAGTGGACGGCCGTCTTCGCGGACTCCGACGCGTGCGTGGCCCCCGTGCTGTCCCTGCGCGAGGCCCCGCACCACCCGCACCTGGCCGCCCGCGGCACCTTCACCGAGCACGGCGGCCTCACCCAGCCCGCCCCGGCCCCCCGCTTCTCCGCCACCCCCACCGCCGTCCGCTCCGGCCCCGCTCTGCCGGGCGCCGACACGCGCGCGGTGGCCCGGGACTGGGAGACACCCGCCCTCCTCGACGACGACCCCGTGGCGGACCGCGACTGACCCCGACCCTCCCTGCTCCCGCCCCGCTCCGCCCACCCTCCGAAAGGCACCGAAGTGAGCACCGAAGCGTACGTGTACGACGCGATCCGCACCCCGCGCGGCCGCGGCAAGGCGACCGGCGCCCTGCACGGCACGAAGCCGATCGACCTGGTCGTCGGCCTCATCCACGAGATCCGCGACCGCTTCCCGGGCCTGGACCCGGCCGCCGTCGACGACATCGTCCTCGGTGTCGTCGGCCCTGTCGGCGACCAGGGGTCCGACATCGCCCGGATCGCCGCCATCGCCGCCGGACTGCCCGACACGGTCGCCGGACTCCAGGAGAACCGCTTCTGTGCCTCCGGCCTGGAGGCCGTCAACCTGGCCGCCGCCAAGGTCCGCTCCGGCTGGGAGGACCTGGTCCTCGCCGGGGGTGTGGAATCCATGTCCCGCGTCCCGATGGCCTCCGACGGCGGCGCCTGGTTCAACGACCCGATGACGAACCTCGCCGTCAACTTCGTGCCGCAGGGCATCGGCGCCGACCTCATCGCCACCATCGAGGGCTTCTCCCGCCGCGACGTCGACGAGTACGCGGCCCTGTCCCAGGAGCGCGCCGCCACCGCCTGGAAGGAAGGCCGCTTCGACCGCTCCGTCGTCCCCGTGAAGGACCGCAGCGGCCTCGTCGTCCTCGACCACGACGAGCACCTGCGCCCCGGCACCACCGCCGACTCCCTCGCGAAGCTCAAGGCCTCTTTCGCGGACATCGGCGAGCTGGGCGGCTTCGACGCCGTCGCGCTGCAGAAGTACCACTGGGTGGAGAAGATCGACCACGTCCACCACGCGGGCAACTCCTCCGGCATCGTCGACGGCGCCTCCCTGGTGGCCATCGGCTCCCGCGAGGTCGGCGAACGCCACGGCCTCACCCCGCGCGCGCGGATCGTCTCCGCAGCCGTCTCCGGCTCCGAGCCCACCATCATGCTCACCGGGCCCGCGCCCGCCACCCGCAAGGCCCTCGCCAAGGCCGGGCTGACCATCGACGACATCGACCTCGTCGAGATCAACGAGGCGTTCGCCGCCGTCGTGCTGCGCTTCGTGAAGGACATGGGCCTCAGCCTCGACAAGGTCAACGTCAACGGCGGCGCCATCGCCCTCGGCCACCCCCTCGGCGCCACCGGCGCGATGATCCTCGGCTCCCTCATCGACGAACTGGAGCGCCAGGACAAGCGGTACGGCCTCGCGACCCTCTGCGTCGGCGGCGGCATGGGCATCGCCACCGTCGTCGAGCGCGTCTGAACTCCCCGCGGAAACCCCCAGACCTCAACGGAGACCACTGTCATGACCGAGAGCACCACCATCCGCTGGGAGCAGGACGACACCGGCGTCGTCACCCTCGTCCTCGACGACCCCCACCAGTCCGCGAACACCATGAACCAGGCGTTCCGCGACTCCCTCACCGCGGTCACCGACCGCCTGGAGGCCGAGAAGGACTCCATCCGCGGCGTCATCCTCACCTCGGCGAAGAAGACCTTCTTCGCCGGCGGCGACCTGCGCGACCTGATCCGCGTGACGCCCGGCACCGCCCAGCAGCTCCTCGACGGCGGCCTCGCCATCAAGCGGAACCTGCGCCGCATCGAGACCCTCGGCAAGCCGGTCGTCGCCGCCGTCAACGGCGCCGCGCTCGGCGGCGGATTCGAGCTCGCCCTGGCCTGCCACCACCGGGTCGCCCTCGACACGCCCGGCACCAAGATCGGCTGCCCCGAGGTCACCCTCGGTCTGCTCCCCGGCGGCGGCGGGGTCGTGCGCACCGTACGGCTGCTCGGCATCGCGGACGCCCTGCTGAAGGTGCTCCTCCAGGGCACCCAGTACAACGCGCGCCGCGCCCAGGAGAACGGCCTGGTCCACGAGGTCGCCGCCACCCCCGAGGAGCTCCTCGCCAAGGCCCGCGCCTTCATCGACGCCCACCCCGAGTCGCAGCAGCCCTGGGACAAGCCCGGCTACCGGATCCCCGGCGGTACGCCCGCCAACCCGAAGTTCGCCGCCAACCTGCCCGCGTTCCCGGCCACCCTGCGCAAGCAGACGAACGGCGCCCCCTACCCGGCGCCGCGCAACATCCTCGCCGCGGCCGTCGAGGGCGCCCAGGTCGACTTCGAGACCGCCCAGGTCATCGAGGCCCGCTACTTCGTCGAACTGGCCGCCGGCCAGACCTCGAAGAACATGATCCAGGCGTTCTTCTTCGACCTCCAGGCCGTCAACTCCGGCGCCAACCGCCCCAAGGGCGTCGAGCCCCGCCAGGTGCGCAGGGCCGCCGTGCTCGGCGCGGGGATGATGGGCGCCGGCATCGCCTACTCGTGCGCCCGCGCGGGCATCGAGGTCGTCCTCAAGGACGTCTCCCTGGAGGCGGCCGTCAAGGGCAAGGGCTACTCCGAGAAGCTGTGCGCCAAGGCCGTCGCCAGGGGCCGTACCACCCAGGAGAAGGCGGACGCGCTGCTCGCCCGCATCACGCCCACCGCCGACGCCGCCGACCTCGCCGGCTGCGACGCGGTCATCGAGGCCGTGTTCGAGGACACGTCCCTCAAGCACAAGGTCTTCCAGGAGATCCAGCACGTCGTCGAGCCGGACGCCCTGCTGTGCTCCAACACCTCCACCCTGCCCATCACCGCCCTCGCCGAGGGCGTGGAGCGCCAGGCCGACTTCATCGGGCTGCACTTCTTCTCGCCGGTCGACAAGATGCCGCTGGTCGAGATCATCAAGGGCGAGTGCACCGGGGACGAGGCCCTCGCGCGCGCCTTCGACCTGGTCCGCCAGATCAACAAGACGCCCATCGTCGTCAACGACTCGCGCGGCTTCTTCACCTCCCGGGTGATCGGCCACTTCATCAACGAGGGCGTCGCCATGGTCGGCGAGGGCATCGAACCCGCCTCGATCGAGCAGGCGGCGGCCCAGGCCGGCTACCCGGCGAAGGTCCTCTCCCTCATGGACGAGCTCACGCTCACCCTGCCCCGCAAGATCCGCAACGAGTCGAGGCGGGCCGTCGAGGAGGCGGGCGGCACCTGGGCGGCGCACCCCGCGGAGGCGGTCATCGACCGCATGGTCGACGAGTTCGGCCGCCCCGGCCGCAGCGGCGGCGCCGGCTTCTACGAGTACGGCGAGGACGGCAAGCGGGCGGGGCTCTGGCCGGGCCTGCGCGAGCACTTCGGGCACGCGGGCCAGGAGATCCCGTTCCGGGACATGCAGGAGCGGATGCTCTTCGCCGAGGCCCTCGACACGGTCAAGCTCCTGGAGGAGGGCGTCCTGACCTCCGTCGCCGACGCCAACATCGGCTCCATCCTCGGCATCGGGTTCCCCGGCTGGACCGGCGGCGTCCTGCAGTACATCAACGGCTACGAGGGCGGCCTGCCCGGCTTCGTGGCCCGCGCGCGGGAACTCGCCGAGCGCTACGGCGAGCGCTTCACCCCGCCCGCGCTGCTCGTGGAGAAGGCCGGGAAGGGAGAGCGGTTCACCGACTCAGCCCGCGTCTGACCCCGCGAGCCACTCGCCCAGCTCTTCCCGCAGCGACCGCTGGAACGTGGTCAGCAGCGCCTGCACCACCAGCGGGTGCATGTGCGCCGACAGGGACTTCACGTCCCGGGCGTCACGCTCCGCGACCTCGCCGCGGAAGAGCCGGGCCAGCTCGTGGGCCGCGGCGCGCGAATGCTCGGCGAGCACCTCGCGCGCCGCGAGGATCACCTCCTGCGACAGCGGCACGTCCAGGAGCTGGACACCGAGCCGCAACAGCCCGGCGTCGACCCGGACCGTGTCGGCACGGTCGGCCGCCGCGCCGCCGCCCGAGGCCGTGTCGTCGTCCTCCGTGAGGACGACGTTCATCGCCGCCAGCCGCTGAAGGTCCGTGTCGTCGAGTGGCCGGCCGGCCCGCCGCTCCAGCTCCGCGCGTGGGAGCGTCTCCACCACGTCCGGGGCCCAGGAGGCGACCACCGCGCGGTGGATGGCCAGGTCGTGCGGGGAGAGGTCCGCCGGCAGCTGCCGCAGGTACCGCTCGATCGCCGCCAGCGTCATGCCCTGCCGCTGCAGCTCCTCGATCAGCGCCAGCCGTGCCAGGTGCCCCGGCCCGTAGCGCCCCACCCGGCGCGGGCCGATCACCGGCGGCGGCAGCAGCCCCCTGCTGCCGTAGAAGCGGACGGTCCGGACCGTGACGCCGGCCCGGGCGGCCAGCTCGTCGATGGTGAGGGCCGTCTCCTCGGCGTCGGGCGCGCCGGTCGGGGCACCGGTCCTCGCGTCGGTCGTCATGTGCAGCAGTATCGCTGTCTCACCAGTGCTGTGAAACCCGTGGGCTAGCTACGGGACCCCTGTGAGAAGTGCCGCTCTGTGATCCGGAACACCGCATACCGGGTGGCTTCTCTGGGAAGCTGCTGCCTTGGTCTGTGCCGCGACACACCCAGGGGTGGTGCGGGCCGAACTGTACGGACACCCGGGCCCACGAGGTCCGGGGCACAGGAAGTGGTACCACCCGTGAGCAAGGACGCCGTGCCCTCGGCACCGGTCGCCGCCCGCCCCGAGGCGGCCCGAACGCCCGCCGACGCGGGCGACGCCGGCTACAGCAAGGACCTCAAGGCCCGCCACATCAACATGATCGCCATCGGCGGCGCCATCGGCACCGGCCTCTTCCTCGGCGCCGGCGGCCGCCTGCACACCGCGGGACCGGCGTTCGCGGTGGCCTACCTGGTCTGCGGGGTCTTCGCCTTCTTCGTCGTACGGGCGCTGGGCGAGCTGGTCCTCTACCGCCCCTCCTCCGGGTCCTTCGTGAGCTACGCGCGCGAGTTCCTCGGCGAGAAGGGCGCGTACGTCGCCGGTTGGATGTACTTCCTGAACTGGTCGACCACCGGTATCGCCGACATCACCGCGATCGCGCTGTACACGCACTACTGGAGCATGTTCACGTCCATCCCGCAGTGGGTGCTGGCGCTGATCGCCCTGGCGGTCGTGCTCGCCGTGAACCTGATCTCGGTGAAGATCTTCGGCGAGATGGAGTTCTGGTTCTCCATCGTCAAGGTGGCCACGCTCGTCGCCTTCATGCTGATCGGCATCTTCCTGCTGGCCACGCAGCACCAGGTCGACGGGCAGACGCCCGGCATCAGTGTGATCAGCGACCACGGCGGCCTCCTGCCGCACGGCGCGATGCCCGCCGTGCTCGTCATGCAGGGCGTGATCTTCGCGTACGCCGCGCTGGAACTGGTCGGCGTCGCCGCCGGCGAGACCGCCGAGCCGGAGAAGGTCGTCCCGCGCGCGGTGAACTCGATCATGTGGCGGGTGGGCCTGTTCTACGTCGGCTCCGTCGTGCTGCTCGCCCTGCTGCTGCCCGGGTCGGTGTACTCGGCCGACGAGAGCCCGTTCGTGACGGTGCTGTCGAAGATCGGCATCCCGGCGGCCGGTGACGTGATGAACCTGGTCGTGCTGACCGCGGCCATGTCCTCCCTGAACTCCGGGCTGTACTCCACGGGCCGCATCCTGCGCTCGATGGCGATGGCCGGCTCCGCGCCGAAGTTCACCGCCCGCATGAACCGCAGCCAGGTCCCCTACGGCGGCATCCTGCTGACCTGCGGCGTCTGTGTGCTCGGCGTCGGCCTCAACTACCTGGTGCCCAGCCAGGCCTTCGAGATCGTGCTGAACGTGGCCTCCCTCGGCATCGTCAGCACCTGGGTGATCATCATGATCTGCCACCTGGTCTTCGTCCGCCGCGCGCGCGCCGGCCTCGTCGCCCGCCCGTCCTTCCAGCTGAAGTTCAGCCCCGTCACCGAAATCGCCACGATCGCCTTCCTCCTGGCCTGCCTCGGCATGATGTGGAACGACCCCGACGTCGGCCGCAAGACCCTCTACCTCGTCCCCCTCCTCGCCGCCCTCCTCATCGCCGGCTGGTTCGCCGTCCGCCGCCGAGTCGCCACCCACACCGACGAGGAACTCGCCCGACTGACGAAGTAGCGACGGCCGCTGCCGCCGGAAGAGCCCCGGGTCACTCCGCTGGGGCAAGGGCTTCTGCCTGGGCGCGCTCGGCTGCTTCGGCGATGTGGCCGGGTCGCGCCCCGAAGGGGCGCGGGGAACTGCGCGACCAGCCACGCTGGACCCGCACGTGCCCACTGCGTGAAGATCTACGGCGAGGAGTCACCGTTCACTGAGCGGGGCGACGCGGTGTACGAGCACGGGGGAGGACCGCTGATGAGCCGCCGACGGGCAGACGTGCTGGTGGTGGGTGGGGCCGGGGTGGACACGATCGTGTGCGTTCCCGTGCTGCCGTTGCCGTATGCGGACAGTTACATGATCGACTCTGGGATCCGGACCCGGGCCGGGCAGACCGGGGACTTCGTCGCCGTGGGGCTGAGTGCGCTCGGGCTGGTCACGCACCACATCGATCTGCTCGGGGACGATCCCGAGGGCGACCTCGTGCGTGACCTGCACCGGGAGCGGGGCATCGCGCTCACCGCGATCCCGCAGCCCGCCGGGACCAAACGGGCGGTCAACCTGGTGAGCCCGGACGGCCGCCGGCTGTCGCTGTACGACACCAGCCGCGCCGACCCCGGCGACCGCTTCCCCGAGGGCACCTTGCGTGAACTGGCCGCCGGCGCCCGGCACGTGCACCTCACCATCACCCAGCCCGGCGCCCACGCCCTGCCCGTGCTCCGGGACACCGGCGTGCCCCTCTCCACCGACCTGCACGACTGGGACGGTGAGAACCCGTACCACGTGCCGTTCGCCCACGCGGCGGACGTCGTCTTCCTCTCGGCCGCCGCCCTGACCGACCCCGAGCGCACGATGCGGCACATCGCCGAACGGGGCCGCGCCGAGACGGTCGTCGCCACCGCCGGCGCCGAGGGCGCGTACCTGCTGGCGGACGGCGAGCTGACCCGCGTACCGGCCGTGACCCCGCCCGCGCCGGTGGTCGACTCCAACGGCGCGGGCGACGCCTTCGCCGCCGCGTTCCTCTACGGCCGCCTCACCGGCGAACCGCCCCGGCGGTGCGCCCTGTTCGGGGCCGTCGCCGGGGCGTACGCGTGCACCGTCCCGGCCACCCGCGCGGACGCGATGGGCCGGGACGCCCTGATCGAGCAGGCGGCCGCCGCAGCGGACCGGTGACGCCTCAGTGGCCGTGGCCGCCGTGGGCCGCCTCGATGCTCTGCCACGACTTCGGCCTGGTCACCGACGTGCCCGCACCGTCGCCGCCCTTCGCCAGGGAACGCGCGGCGGACGCCGCCGGCTTCGACGGCTGGAACAGCCACGTGTCGAAGAGGCCTGCCAGCGGCTTGCCGGACACCTCCTCGGCGTACCGCTCGAAGTCGGCCACGGAGGCGTTGCCGTACGCGTGCTCCTTCGGCCAGCCCTTGAGGATGGCGAAGAACGCGGTGTCGCCGACCTCGTCCCGCAGCGCCTGGATGGCGGCGGCGCCCCGGTCGTACACGGCGTCGTCGAACTGGTGGTCGGCGCCCGGGTCGCCGGGCGCGACCGTCCAGAACGGGTCGTCGGCCGGGTGCGAGGCGTACACGTAGTCGGCGAGTTCCCGCGTGGTGCCCTCGCCCTCGTGCTCCGACCACAGCCACTGCGCGTACGTGGCGAAGCCCTCGTTGAGCCAGATGTCCTTCCAGTCCTTGACCGACACGTCGTCGCCGTACCACTGGTGGGCGAGTTCGTGCACGACCACGGAGACGTTGGAGCCCTTCGCGAACTGCTTCGGGCTGTAGTACACCCGGCTTGCCGTCTCCAGCGCGTACCCGGTGGTGGTGTTCGGCACGTACCCGCCGGCCGTGCTGAACGGATACGGCCCGAACCAGTCGCTCAGCCAGTCGACGATCTCCCCGGTGCGCTCCACGCTCGCCCGGGCCGCGTCGTCGTTGTCGCCGAGGTCCGTGCTGTAGGCGTTGATCACCGGGATGCCCCCGTCGGAGGTGCTGGTGGTGATGTCGAACCTCCCCAGCGCGAGCGTGGCCAGATACGTCGCCTGCGGCTTGTTCTGCCGCCAGCTGTAGCGGGTCCAGCCGCGCTGCGAACTCGTCGACTGCAGCGTGCCGTTGGAGATCGCCTGAGTGCCGTCCGGCACGGCCACCGACACGTCGTAGGTGGCCTTGTCGCTCGGGTGGTCGTTGCTCGGGAACCACCACCAGGCCGCCTCGGGCTCGTCGGCGGCGACCGCCCCGTCCGGCGTGCGGTGCCAGGTGGTGAAGCCGTACGCGCTCTTCGTCGACGGTACCCCGCTGTAGCGGACCACGACCGTGATCGGCGTGCCCTTGGCCAGCGGCCGCTTCGGGGTGACGACGAATTCGTGCTCGCCGGTGTGCGTGAACGCCGCCTTCGCGCCGTTGACCCGCACCTCGCTCACGTCCAGCAGGAAGTCCAGGTCGAAGCTGGACAGGTCCTGCGTGGTCCGGGCCAGGACGGTCGCCGTGCCCTGCAGTTCGTCCGTCTCCGGCTGGTAGCGCAGCCTCAGGTCGTAGTGCGAGACGTCGTAGCCGCCGTTGCCGTAGTACGGGTAGTAGGGGTCGCCGATGCCCGGCGCGCCGGGGGTGTAGCTCGCGGCCGATGCCGGGATCGCCAGCATCAGGGAGGCCGCCGCGAGAGCGCCCGGCACGAAGATTCTGCGGTGCACGTCAGCTCCAAGTCGTCGGGACAGCAGTGCCGTTCGGAGTTCCGGCCGGAGTGGGCCCAGAACTCTGTTCGGAGCCTATTGAGTCCCTGTGGCCCCTGACCTGTCCATGGCCCCTCGTGTCACACGATCGCCATTCGGCCGTCACAGCACCGGCCGTGTCCGAAGAGCGCCCTACTCCACGGGAGTTGACCGCTGTACCGTCCGCGCATGCCGATACGCACGCGCTTCACGATCTGGAGAACGCTCGCGACCGCGGCCGTCGCCACCCTGACCGCCGCCCTCCTCACCCCGGCCGCCGCCGTCGCACAGGCCGCGCCCCGCGAAAGCCGGCCGGTGTACTCCTACGCGCACGCCGTCCGCGAGTCCGTCTGGGTCGACACCGGGCTCGACGAGGACCGCGACGGGCGGACCGACCGCGTCGCCGCCGACATCGTCCGGCCCGCCGAACCCGCCCGGCAGGGCCGCAGGGTGCCGGTGATCATGGACGCCAGCCCGTACTACTCCTGCTGCGGGCGCGGCAACGAGAGCCAGGTCAAGACGTACGACGCGCACGGCCGCATCGTCCAAATGCCGCTGTTCTACGACAACTACTTCGTGCCCCGCGGCTACGCCGTCGTCGGCGTCGACCTCGCCGGCACCAACCGCTCCGACGGCTGCGTCGACGTCGGCGGCCGCTCCGACACCCGGTCCGCGAAAGCCGTCATCGACTGGCTGAACGGCCGTGCCACCGCCTACACCACCCGCACCGGCCGGAAGACCGTCAGGGCGACCTGGACCAACGGCAGGACCGGCATGATCGGCAAGAGCTGGGACGGCACCATCGCCAACGGCGTCGCGGCCACCGGCGTCCGAGGACTGAAGACCATCGTCCCGATCAGCGCGATCTCCTCCTGGTACGACTACTACTTCGCCCAGGGCGCCGCCCTGTACGACGGCGGCCCCGACGAACTGGCCGGATACGTGCAGAGCGACGCGGCGCAGGCCCACTGCGCCGCCGTACGGAAGGAACTCGCCGACGGCAGCCCGCCCAGCGGCGACTGGACCCCGCTGTGGACCGCGCGCGACTACGTCAAGGACGCGGCCAAGGTGCGGGCCAGCGTGTTCGCCGTGCAGGGCATGCAGGATCTCAACGTCCGCACCAAGCACCTCGGGCAGTGGTGGGACGCGCTGGCCCGGCACGGCGTCCGGCGCAAGATCTGGCTGTCCCAGACCGGCCACGTCGACCCCTTCGACTACCGCCGCGGCGCCTGGGTCGACACCCTGCACCGCTGGTTCGACCACGAACTCCTCGGCTACGACAACGGGATCGACCGCGCGCCGATGGCCGACATCGAACGCCACCCCGACCACTGGGTCACCTCCCGGGCCTGGCCGCCCCACGGCACCCGGACCACCACCCTGCACCCCGCCCCCGGCAGCCGGCCCGGCGTCGGCACCCTCGGCGCGCGCCCGGCGGCCACCGGGACCGCGACCTTCACCGACGACCCCCGGCACGGCGAGACCGACTGGGCCGCCCACCTGACCACCCCCACCCCCGACAAGGCCGGATTCCTCACCGCCCCGCTCGCCCGGGACCTGCGCCTGTCCGGCTCGGGCCGCGTCACCGTGCGGGTCACCCCGACCACCGCCACGGCCCACCTGACCGCCGTCCTGGTGGACCTCGGCCCGGACACCATCCGGGACTACGCCGACGCCGACGAGGGCATCACCACCCTCACCCACCGCAGCTGCTGGGGCGCGAGCACCGCCGGGGACAGCGCCTGCTTCAAGGACACCGAGGCGAAGACGACCGCCGTCGACTACACCGTGTTCAGCCGCGGCTGGGCCGACCTCGGTCATCACGCCTCGCTGAGCAAGGGCGTCCCGCTCACCCCCGGCCGGGCGTACACGATGACCCTCGACCTCGCGGCCACCGACCACGTGGTCCCCCGGGGACACCGGCTGGCCCTCGTCATCGCCGGAACCGACCGGAACCTCATCGACCCGCCGTCCACCCGGCCCACCCTGACGCTGGACCTGTCCCGTACGACGGCCCGGCTCCCGCTCGTCGGCGGCGCACCCGCCCTCACCCACGCGCTCCCGGCCACGGCACCCGCCGCCCCCGCCGCACCCGAACCGGGTCCGCCGACCGGAGTCCGGGCACCCCGGGGCGCCCAGACGGTCCCGGCCCCCTGACGGGGGCCGGCAGGCACGGGGCGGCGCCCGTCCGCCGGCTCAGGCGGCCGGGCCCGCCAGGCCGGCCGCCTCGCGGGCGCAGCCCCACGCCACCGTGACCCCGGCGCCGCCATGCCCGTAGTTGTGCACCAGGGTGCGGCCGTCCGGCAGGGGCCGCCGCTCCAGCCGTACCGTGTCCCGGACCGGCCGCAGGCCCACCCGGTGAGCCAGGATCCGGGCGCCGGCGATCTCCGGGCGGACCGCCGCGCACCGCGCGACGATCGCCGAGGCGGTCGCCGGATCGGGCTCCAGCGACCAGGCGTCCTCCTCCGCCGTACCACCGAGGACCAGCCCGCCCGGCTGCGGGAAGAAGTAGGTGGACGCGGCCGAGGCGGGACCGGCGGACGTGTACCAGGTCGTGATCCCCGGGTTCGCCACGACGACCAGCTGACCGCGCACGGGCCGTACGGCGGGGTCGGGCACCAGCGAACGGGCGCCCAGACCCGTGCAGTTGACGACGACCCCGGCCGGCACCCCCGCCAGGTCCGTCACCTCCCGCTCCTCGACCGAGCCCCCGGCCCTCGCGAGCCGCTCCCGCAGCCACGTCAGATGCACCGGCATGTCGATCAGTGGCAGCCGGGCGGCCAGCCCGCCGGACTCCGTCCGCAGCCCCGGCACCCGCCCGGCCCACTCGCCCAGCTCGCCGAGCCGCACCCCCGCGCACAGACCGTCGACCAGCCGGACGCCCGTCTCCCCGGGCCGGCCCGCCAACTCCTCGTACACGGCGAGGCTCTCCAGCGCCCACGCCCCGACCAGGGGTTTCGGTTCGATGCGGTACGGCCACCACAGCGCACCGGCGACCGCCGAGGTCGTCCGCTCGGCGGGCTCCCGCGCCCACACCCGCACCCGGCGGCCCGACTCGGCCAGCACGACGGCCGTCGTCAGCCCGACGACCCCGCCACCGACCACGATCACATCGTCACCCGGCTCGTGTTCCATCCCAGGACGATAAGACCCGGCCCCGGCACCTGTCCGCTGCGCGGTGCCACCTCCCACCGGACCCGCGAGAGCGCGGCCGGGCGCGGGGCCGCGGGCCATTAGGATCGGCCTCCTGATGACTGCCACCCTCGTCGCCAAGAACCTCGCCGCCGGACACGGCGACCGCTCCCTCTTCGCCGGGCTCGACCTCGTCGTCGCGCCCGGCGACGTGATCGGACTGGTCGGCGCGAACGGCGCGGGAAAGTCCACACTGCTGCGCATGCTCGCCGGGCTCACCCCGCCCGAACAGGGCGAACTGCGCTGCTCCCCGCCGACCGCGGCCGTCGGCCACCTGCCGCAGGAGCCGGAGCGCCGGCCCGGGGAGACGGTCCGGGAGTTCCTGGCCCGCCGCACCGGCGTCGCCGAGGCGCAACGCGTGATGGACGAGGCGACCCAGGCCCTGGTCGACTCCGCGCCCGGCGCCGACGACGCCTACGCGGCGAGCCTGGAACGCTGGCTGGACCTCGGCGGAGCCGACCTGGAGGAGCGCGCCGAGGAGGTCGCCGACTCCCTCGGCCTCGCCGTCGGCCTGGACCAGCCGATGACCTCCCTCTCCGGCGGCCAGGCGGCCCGCGCCGGCCTCGCCTCCCTGCTGCTGTCCCGCTACGACGTCTTCCTCCTCGACGAGCCCACCAACGACCTCGACCTGGACGGCCTGGAGCGCCTGGAACGCTTCGTCACCGGCCTGCGCGCGGGCACGGTCGTCGTCAGCCACGACCGCGAGTTCCTCACCCGCACCGTCACCAAGGTCCTCGAACTCGACCTCGCCCAGCGGCAGATCAACCTCTACGGCGGCGGCTACGAGGCCTACCTGGAGGAACGGGACGTGGCCCGCCGGCACGCCCGCGAGGAGTTCGAGGAGTACGCCGACAAGCGGGCCGCCCTGCAGGACCGCGCGCAGATGCAGCGCTCCTGGATGGACAAGGGCGTGAAGAACGCCCGGCGCAAGGCCGGCAACGACAACGACAAGATCGGCCGCAAGTTCCGCAGCGAGGCCAGCGAGAAGCAGGCCGCGAAGGCGCGGCAGACCCAGCGCATGATCGAGCGCCTGGAGGTCGTCGAGGAGCCGCGCAAGGAGTGGGAGCTGCGCATGGAGATCGCGGCGGCCCCGCGGTCCGGCGCCGTCGTCGCCACGCTCCGGGACGCCGAGGTACGGCGCGGCGACTTCACCTTCGGACCGGTCTCGCTGCAGATCGACTGGGCGGACCGGGTCGCGGTGACCGGTGCGAACGGGGCCGGCAAGTCCACGCTGCTCGGCGCGCTGCTCGGCCGGGTCCCGCTGGACGCCGGGCACGCGGCCCTCGGCCCGGGTGTGGTCGTCGGCGAGGTCGACCAGGCCCGCGGGCTGTTCTTCGGCGGCGAGTCGCTGCTGGACGCGTTCCAGGCGGCGGTGCCCGATACCGAGCCGGCCGAGGTGCGGACGCTGCTCGCCAAGTTCGGGCTGAAGGCGGCGCATGTGCTGCGGCCGGCGGCGACGCTGTCGCCGGGGGAGCGGACCCGCGCCGCGCTGGCGTTGCTTCAGGGGCGGGGCGTGAATCTGCTGGTGCTGGACGAGCCGACGAACCATTTGGACCTGCCGGCCATCGAGCAACTGGAGTCGGCGATGGATTCTTATGCGGGGACGTTGTTGCTGGTGACGCATGATCGGCGGATGTCGGACGCGGTGCGGGTCGGCCGACGGCTGGAGGTTGCGGCGGGGAAAGTCACCGAGCGGTGACGGGGGTGGTGTGACCGAGGGTGACTGGTAGTGCGTTGGCCGTGGGCCGGTGGAGGCTTGTCGCGCCCACGCGGCGGAGCCGCATGTCGACACAGCCCCGCGCCCCTTACGGGGCGCTGAGCCCCCAGGTACATCGACAAGGCCAACCGGCGCAGCGGGTCCGGGCAGGTTGTTCTGCCCGGACCCGGGGACTCACCGCTTCTTCGGGTCCAGTAGGCCCGCGCGGCGTAGGGCGTCGGCCATCGCGCCGTTGGCCGGGGGCGGGGCCTGACGGCCGCCCCGGTCGTTGCCGCCGCCGCGGCCCTGGCGCTGCCCTTGCCGCTGGCCCTGGCGCTGCTGGGGCGGGCGGTTGCCGTTGCCGCGCTGTGGGCGGCCGGATCCCTGGTCCTTCGGGGCCGCCTCGTCGTCCAGGCGGAGGGTCAGGGCGATGCGCTTGCGGGGGATGTCCACGTCGAGGACCTTCACCTTGACGATGTCGCCCGGCTTGGCCACGTCACGAGGGTCCTTGACGAACGTCCTGGACATCGCGGAGACGTGCACCAGGCCGTCCTGGTGGACGCCGATGTCCACGAACGCGCCGAAGGCCGCCACGTTGGTGACGACGCCCTCCAGGATCATCCCCGCGGACAGGTCGGAGATCTTCTCGACGCCCTCCTTGAACGTGGCCGTCTTGAAGGCGGGGCGGGGATCGCGGCCCGGCTTCTCCAGCTCCTTGAGGATGTCGGTGACGGTCGGCAGACCGAAGGTCTCGTCCACGAAGTCGGCGGGCCGCAGCGAGCGCAGGGCGGCCGTGTTGCCGATGAGGGAGGCGACCTCCTGGCCGGCGGTCTTCACCATGCGCCGGACCACCGGGTAGGCCTCGGGGTGCACGCTGGAGAAGTCCAGCGGGTCGTCGCCGCCGCGGATGCGCAGGAAGCCCGCGCACTGCTCGTACGCCTTCGGGCCCAGCCGGGGCACCTTCTTCAGCGCCGACCGGGACGTGAACGGACCGTTGGCGTCCCGGTGGGCGACGATGTTCTCGGCGAGACCCGCGGAGATGCCCGACACCCGGGCGAGCAGCGGCACGGACGCCGTGTTGACGTCCACGCCGACGCCGTTCACACAGTCCTCGACCACCGCGTCCAGCGAGCGGGACAGCTTCACCTCGGAGAGGTCGTGCTGGTACTGGCCGACCCCGATCGACTTCGGGTCGATCTTCACCAGCTCGGCCAGCGGGTCCTGCAGCCGCCGCGCGATCGACACCGCGCCGCGCAGCGACACGTCCATGCCGGGCAGTTCCTGCGAGGCGTACTGCGACGCCGAGTACACGGACGCCCCCGCCTCGGACACCATCACCTTGGTGAGCTTCAGCTCCGGGTGCTTCGCGATGAGTTCAGCGGCGAGCTTGTCCGTCTCGCGGGACGCCGTGCCGTTGCCGATCGCGACCAGGTCGACCGAGTGCTCCTTCGCCAGCCGGGCCAGCGTGGCGATCGCCTGGTCCCACTTGTTGGCCGGGACGTGCGGGTGGATGACGTCCGTGGCGACGGCCTTGCCGGTCGCGTCGACCACGGCGACCTTCACCCCCGTACGGAACCCGGGGTCCAGGCCGAGCGTCGCGCGCGTGCCGGCCGGGGCGGCCAGCAGCAGGTCGCGCAGGTTGGCCGCGAACACGTTCACGGCCTCGTCCTCGGCGGCCGTCCGCAGCCGCAGGCGCAGGTCGATGCCGAGGTGCACCAGGACGCGGGTGCGCCAGGCCCAGCGGACCGTGTCCGTCAGCCACTTGTCGCCGGGCCGGCCCCGGTCGGCGATCCCGAACCGGTGCGCGACGATGCCCTCGTACGACGACGGTCCGTCGGTCGGCTCCTCCGGCTCCAGGACGAGGTCCAGGACCTCCTCCTTCTCACCGCGCAGCATCGCCAGGATCCGGTGCGACGGCAGCTCGGTGAACGGCTCGGTGAAGTCGAAGTAGTCGGCGAACTTGGCGCCGGCCTCCTCCTTGCCGTCCCGGACCTTCGCCGCCAGCCGCCCGCGCACCCACATGCGCTCGCGCAGCTCGCCGATCAGGTCGGCGTCCTCCGAGAACCTCTCGGTGAGGATCGCGCGGGCGCCGTCCAGGGCGGCCTGCGGATCGGCGACACCCTTGTCCGCGTCCACGAACGCGGCGGCGGCCGCCTGCGGATCGACCGACGGATCGCCCAGCAGCCCCTCGGCCAGCGGCTCCAGGCCCGCCTCCCGTGCGATCTGCGCCTTGGTGCGCCGCTTCGGCTTGTACGGCAGGTAGACGTCCTCCAGGCGCGCCTTCGTCTCGGCGCCCCGGATCTGCGCCTCCAGCGCCTCGGTGAGCTTGCCCTGCTCGCGCACCGACTCCAGGATCGCGGTCCGCCGCTCCTCCAGCTCCCGCAAGTAACGCAGCCGCTCCTCGATCGTGCGCAGCTGCGCGTCGTCGAGCATCTCGGTCGCTTCCTTGCGGTAGCGGGCGATGAAGGGCACCGTCGAACCGCCGTCGAGCAGCTCGACCGCGGCCTTCACCTGCCGCTCCCGTACGCCGAGTTCCCCGGCGATCCTGCCTTCGATGGACCCTGTTTCCAGGGGCCCGGGTGTGGTCACGATCCCGTACCGCCTTCTCACTGAGGTTGCGCGGCAATTGTGGCAGGTGGCACCGACAACCGGGGATCAGGGCGGCACCCGGCGGGGCGCCGGGCCGCTCGGCTCAGGCCCCGCCGCGGCGTGCGGTGGACGAGGCGCCGCCGAAGAGGCGGGCCAGGGCGCGGAACGGCAGCGTGACCACTGTGGCGATGGCGCCGCCCATCTGCCGCAGTACGTCTGCGATGGCTCGGAACACGGGAAACGTCTCCTTCCTCCCGGCCACCGTGACCGGGCGCCCGCCGGGTACCTCCGTCCCCGCCCGCCATGCTCCCACCGCTCCGGGGGCCGGCGAAGCGGCCGGTGTCGCATGGCAGGAGCGGCCGGCCCGCATGGCAGGAAAGGTGGGGAACCCGTCGTTGCGGCCGTGGCCGGGCGGTCCAAGAATCGGAGCATGACGCAGCGAACCGTCCTCGTCGTCCTCTTCGACGGCGTCCAGAGTCTCGACGTCACCGGCCCCGTGGAGGTGTTCGCCGGTGCCGAGCAGTACGCGCCGGGGACGTACCGCATCCATACGGCCTCCCTGGACGGCTCCGCCGTGCGCTCCTCCAGCGGGCTCACCGTCGTACCGGACGGATCGCTGGCCGGGGCGCCCGCGCCGCACACCCTGGTGGTGCCCGGCGGTGAGGGAACGCGGGAGGCGGATCCGGCGCTGGTCGAGTGGCTGCGCGAGCACGGCCCGCGCGCGCGGCGGCTCGTCTCGGTGTGCACGGGCGCGATCCCGCTCGCCCGCGCGGGGCTCCTGGACGGCCGCCGGGTCACCACGCACTGGGCGTACTGCGACACGCTCGCCCGCAGGCATCCCGCCGTCCGGGTCGACCCGGACCCGATCTTCGTCCGCGACGGCAACGTCGCCACCTCGGCCGGAGTCACCTCGGGCATCGACCTCGCGCTCGCTCTCGTCGAGGAGGACCTCGGCCGGGACGCCGCGCTGACCGTCGCCCGCCGGCTAGTCGTGTTCCTGCGCAGGCCCGGAAACCAGGCTCAGTTCAGTGCCCAGCTCGCCGCGCAGACCGCCCACCGGGAGCCGCTCAGGGACGTGCAGCAGTGGATCACCGAGCATCCGGACGGCGATCTGACCGTCGACTCCCTGGCCGCGCGCGCCGCCCTCTCGCCCCGCCACTTCGCCCGCGCCTTCCGCGCCGAGACCGGCATGACGCCGGGCCGGTATGTCGACCGGGTCCGCCTGGAACACGCCCGGCGCCTGCTGGAGGACACCGCCGGCGGCGTCGAGGAGATCTCCCGCGCCAGCGGCTACGGCACCCCCGAGGCCATGCGCCGCGCCTTCCTGCGCACGCTCGGCGCCTCCCCGGCGGAATACCGCCGCAGATTCCGCCCCGCCCCGGCCCTCTGACCGCCGGCCCCCTGACCACCCACCACTCACCGACCGCCCACCGAGCACGCCGACCGAAAGGCAGCCCCGTGCAGATCGCCATCGTCCTCTACGACCGCTTCACCGCCCTCGACGCCGTGGGGCCCTACGAGACCCTGGGCCGGCTGCCCGGCGCGGACACCGTCTTCGTCGCCGAGCACACCGGGCCGGTCCGCACCGACACCGGGAACCTCGCGCTCACCGCCGACCGCACTCTCGCCGACGTGCCGTCCCCCGACATCGTGATCGTCCCCGGCGGACCCGGCCAGACCCCGCAGATGGACAACGCCGTGCTGCTGGACTGGCTGCGCGCCGCCGACGCCACCAGCACCTGGACGACGTCCGTGTGCACCGGCTCCCTGCTGCTGGCCGCCGCCGGACTGCTCGACGGCCGCCGGGCGACCTCGCACTGGCTCGCCCTGGACACCCTCAAGCGGTACGGGGCCGAACCGACCGGCGAGCGCGTCGTGTCCGACGGCAAGTACGTCACCGCCGCCGGAGTGTCCTCCGGCATCGACATGGGTCTGACCCTGCTGGGCCGGATCGCGGGCGACGACGCCGCCATGGCCGTGCAGCTGCTGACCGAGTACGACCCGCAGCCGCCCTACGACGCCGGCTCCCCGGAGAAGGCGCCCGCACACTTGGTCGAGGAGTGGCGCGAGAAGAGCCGCTTCGTCCTGGACTGAACGCGACGGCGTCCTAGGACACGGCCCAGGTGAAGTGCGGTTGCCGGCGTTCCAGGAACGCGGCGACGCCTTCCGCGGTGTCGCCGCTGCCGGCCGCCTGCGCCGCCCAGTGGGCGTCACGGTCGGCGCGGCCGTCCGCGAACTCCTTCGCGGCGGCCTGGGTCAGCTGCGAGCGGGACACCAGGGTCCGGGTCAGCTCGGCGACCCGCTTGTCCAGGTCGCCCGCGGGCAGCACCTCGTCGACGAGTCCGGTGCGCAGCGCCCGCTCCGTGTCGATCAACTCGCCGGAGAACAGCAGGTACTTCGCCGCGGCCGGGCCGACCAGCGCCACCAGCCGCCGGGTGGAGGACGCCGGGTAGACGATGCCCAGCTTCGCCGGGGTCACGCCGAACAGCGCGCCCTCCTCGGCCAGTCGCAGATCGCAGGCCGCAGCCAGCTGGGAGCCGCCGCCCACGCAGTGGCCCCGCACGGCGGCCAGCGTCGGCTTGGGGAACGCTGCCAGTGCCTCCTCGGCCGCCACCGCGAGAGTCTGCGCCTCCCGCGGTGAGCCCCGCAGTGTGGAGATGTCCGCGCCCGCGCAGAAGGTCCCGCCCTCGCCGGTCAGCACCAGGGCCCGCACCGCCGGGTCGGCCGCCAGGCCGTCCAGCAACGGCGGCAGAGCCCGCCACATCGCGGCCGTCATGGCGTTGCGTTTGGCCGGGTGGTGGACGACGACGGTGGCGACCGAGTCGGCGACCCGGTGCAGCAGCTGGGGCTCCATGCGCCGGATGCTATCCGCAGGCCCCGCCGCCCCCACGCACGACCCCGCGCTCCGGACCGGCCAACCCGTACAACCCGAAGAGTTCGCGAAACGGCGTGGTGGACGGCAGGAACGGTCGCGCGGACGACCGAGCCGGGCGCGACCGGTCAGAACCGCTCGATAACCGCTGACTTGTGTTCAGTCGTGTGGGACAGAGCACATCGTTACCAACACTCGACGTGTGGTGACAATCGAGCGCGAGGGTGGCGACCGGACGATGGACAACCACGGGCACGGGGGCGACCCGGGCCCAGCGGGGGGCGCCGAACGGCCGCCGGACGCACTGCCGTACGAGGGGGTCTGGCGGTTCACCGCCGCCGCCGTGGACGCCTCGGTCCCGCAGGCGCGGCACGCCGTACGGGACCTGCTGCTGCGCCAGGGCGTACCGGTCCCCGACGACCTGGTCCACGGGCTGCTGCTGATCGTCTCCGAGCTGGTCACCAACGCGGTCCGGCACGCGGCCCTGCTCTCGCCCGTGCTCGCCGTGGAGGTCGCCGTCGGCGCCGAGTGGGTGCGGGTGTCCGTGGAGGACAGCCACCCCTACCGCCCGACCGCCCTGGAGGCCGACCACGCCCAGACCGGCGGCCGGGGGCTGCTCCTGGTGCGCGAGGTGGCCCGGGAGGCGGGCGGCGTGGTCGACGTGGAGCACACGGCGAGCGGCGGCAAGGTGATCTGGGCCGCCCTGCCGCTCAAGCCGGCGACACTGGCGTAGCGCCGGCCGGTTCAGAGCCCGTAGCCCCGGCCGGCTCGGCCCCCGGCCGGATCACCGCCGTAGCCCCGCCGGTTCGCCGTCGGGGCTTCGTACCGCCCGCTACCAGCCCGCCGACGGGCCGGTCAGTTCGCGTACCGCCGGGCGGGCCGCGTCCAGGACGGTCATGAACCACGCCGAGAACGTGTCCCGGGCGTGCCGCTCCGCCAGCTCCGCCGCCGTCACGAACGCGGTCGAGGCGACCTCGTCCTCGTCCGGCGCGAGCGGCGCCTGCACCAGGCCCACGAAGAGGTGGTTGAACTCCTGCTCGACCAGGCCCGAGGCGGGGTCCGGGTGGTTGTAGCGGACCGTGCCGGCCTCCGCGAGCAGCGACGGAGACACACCCAGCTCCTCGTACGTCCGCCGGGCCGCGGCCGCGAACGGCGCCTCGCCGGGGTAGGGGTGACCGCAGCAGGTGTTGGACCACACGCCGGGGGAGTGGTACTTGCCCAGCGCGCGCTGCTGGAGCAGCAGCCGGCCCCGCTCGTCGAACAGGAACACCGAGAACGCCCGGTGCAGCTGCCCCGGCGGCTGATGGGCGGCGAGCTTCTCCGCGGTACCGGTCGTCATGCCCTTCTCGTCGACCAGTTCCAGCAAAATCGCCTCTGCGGTGCCGTTCGACGAGCTGTGCGTCGCGGTGGCAGGTGTGATCGGCATACCCATCCTTCGCCTCGGTCTTCGCACCCCAAGTCTGCCGTACGAATCCGGCACTCCCGGCACTTCCCGCACGTCCGCATGTCCCGCGCGCGGTGCGATGCCGGACGCGGGACCCGGTAGATCATCGTGCCCGGCGCCCGCCGCCACGGAACATTCCCGGGCCGTCGAACACCTGAGCGCGCCCGGACGCCCTCAGTGGCAGAGCCGGGCCTCGTGCTCCGCGTGCCCGCCCGGCTCCAGCTGGAACGTGCAGTGCTCCACGTCGAAGTGGTCGCCCAGGCAGCCCTGCAGCTCGTGCAGCATCTTCTCGTTGCCGATCGCGTTCAGCACCTCCGAGCTGACCACCACGTGCGCGGACAGCACCGGCAGGCCCGAGGTGATCGTCCAGGCGTGCAGGTCGTGCACGTCCTCCACGCCGTCCAGGTCCAGGATGTGCGCCCGCACCTCGGCCATGTCGACGTCCTTCGGCGCCGCCTCCAGCAGCACGTCCAGCGTCTCGCGCAGCAGCTTCAGCGTCCGCGGCACGATCATCAGGCCGATCACCAGCGAGGCCACCGGGTCGGCCGTCTGCCAGCCGGTGGTCAGGATCACCGCCGCCGAGATCAGCACCGCCACCGAGCCCAGCGCGTCCGCCGCCACCTCCAGGAAGGCGCCGCGCACGTTCAGGCTCTCCTTCTGCCCGCGCATCAGCAGCGTCAGCGACACGGAATTCGCCACCAGGCCGATCAGACCGAACACGACCATCAGGCCGCCCCGGGTGTCCGCGGGCGTCACGAACCGCTGCGCCGCCTCGTACAGCACATAGCCGCCCACGCCGAGCAGCAGCAGGCAGTTGGCCAGGGCGGCGAGGATCTCGGCGCGCGCGAACCCGAAGGTGCGGTTCGTGCTCGGCGGGCGGTTCGCGAAGTGCACGGCGAGCAGCGCCATGCCGAGGCCCAGCGCGTCCGTCGCCATGTGCGCCGCGTCCGCGATGAGCGCCAGGGAGTCCGCGAGCAGTCCGCCCACGATCTCCACGATCATGATGCCCAGCGTGATCGCCAGCGCGACGCGCAGCCGTCCCCGGTACGCGGCCGTGGCCGTACCCGTGGCCGGCACGTGGGTGTGCGCGTGCCCGTGGTCGTGCCCAGCCCCCATGAAAACCGCCTCTTCCGCCTCTTCCGCGTTCGGTCCGGAAGGCCAGTCAACTACGGGTGGGGGGTATCGGGCAACGCGGCACTGAACACCGTTGTCATGTGCCCTGACCTGGGCAAACCAACCGCAGGTCAGGGCGCCGGCGTCTCACTGGCAGTGGTGCAGCCGCCAGCCCTCCCAGGCCGACTCCACCATCTCGCGCACCCCGCGCCGGGCCCGCCAGTCCAGGGTCTTCGCGGCCCGCTCGGCGGAGGCGACCGCGCGCGGCGCGTCGCCGGGACGGCGGGCCTCCATCACGGGGGCGCGGCGGTCGCCGGTGACCTCGCCGATGACCGTGATCAGCTCCCGCACCGAGACGCCCTCGCCGCGGCCGATGTTCAGCGTGAGATCGCCGCCGTGGTCCTCCCCGGTGAGCCGGCGCGCGGCCGCGAGGTGCGCCTCGGCGAGGTCGGCCACGTGGATGTAGTCCCGCACACAGGTGCCGTCCGGCGTCGGGTAGTCGCCGCCGAAGATCCGCGGGGCCTCGTCACGGGTGAGCCGGTCGAAGACCATCGGCACGATGTTGAACACCCCGGTGTCCGCGAGTTCCGGCGCGGCCGCGCCCGCCACGTTGAAGTAGCGCAGGCACACCGTCGAGATCCCGTGCGCCCGCCCGGCGGCCCGCACCAGCCACTCCCCGGCCAGCTTCGTCTCGCCGTACGGGTTGACCGGCGCGCACGGGGTGTCCTCGGTGATCAGGTCCACGTCCGGGTTGCCGTACACGGCCGCCGACGAGGAGAAGACCAGCCGCCGGATCCCGGCGCCGGCCACGGCGTCCAGCAGGGTGGCCAGACCGCCCACGTTCTCCCGGTAGTACCGGACCGGCTCGGCGACCGACTCGGCGACCTGCTTGCGCGCCGCGAGATGCACCACGCCCGTCACGCCGTACTCGGCGAAGACCCGCCCCAGCAGCTCCCCGTCCAGTGTGGAGCCCCTCACCAGCGGAACCTCGGCGGGCAGCCGCTCCGGCACGGCGGACGACAGGTCGTCCAGCGCCACCACGCGCTCCCCGGCCCCGGCCATGACCCGCGCCACGTGCGCCCCGATGTATCCGGCCCCGCCGGTGATCAGCCACGTCATGGTCGCCCACCCTATGCCGCGGAATCCGCCCCCACGCCCATGTCCCCGATGCCCGGATCTGCGCCCTCGGGTTTGTCGGGCGGCCCCCGGATCCCCGATGATGATCTCGGCAACGGCCGGGGCGGCAACCGTGGGCCGGCCCGTGAACGGCCGGTGAACCGAGGTCTCGCGGCATCCGATAGCCTCTGCCGACAAGCCGCCCGGGTGCCGCGCAGCAAGGGTGCCCCACCACGCAGCAGACCGGCGTCGACACGCCGGCACCCAGGGAGTGAGTTCGGTTGTCGACCGCCATCGTCACCGGTCAGCCGGTCCCCGGATCGTCCCTCGAGAACGATCTGCGGTCCCTCGGCTTCGACGTGCGAGTGGCCGCCGACGCCGCCGAGGCGGAGACCCTGCTCGCGGCCGTCCCCGGTGACCGGCGCGTGGCCCTCGTCGACGCCCGCTTCGTCGGACACACCCACGCGCTGCGCCTCGGCCTCACCGACCCCCGCTTCCCGCTCGCCGCGGTCACCGGTGCCGTCACCGCCCAGCCCGCCGCCCGGCAGGCGCTGACCCGGGCCATGGCCCGCGAGACCTCCGGCGGCGGCACGGCCGGTACCGGATCCCCCACGGGGGTGCGGTCGACCCTGGGGGACGTAGAAAGTCTCGCCGACCGCGTCGGCACCGCCCTCGACGCCGACGGCAGTGCCGTGCACCGCCCGGAACTGGGCAGCCTCGTCGCCGCCGTCCCCGCGGACCCGCAGGCCCGCAACGAGGCGCGGCAGGCCGTCGCGGCCGTCGACGAGGAGGCCGTACGCCTGAAGTCGGCCGTCAAGTCCCGCGACGGCTTCTTCACCACCTTCTGCATCAGCCCGTACTCGCGCTACCTGGCCCGCTGGTGTGCCCGCCGCGGCCTCACCCCGAACCAGGTCACCACCGCCTCGCTGCTCACCGCCCTGATCGCGGCCGGCTGCGCGGCGACCGGCAGCCGCGGCGGGTTCGTCGCGGCCGGTGTGCTGCTGATCGCGTCGTTCGTGCTGGACTGCACCGACGGCCAGCTCGCCCGCTACGCGCTGAAGTACTCCACGCTCGGCGCCTGGCTCGACGCCACCTTCGACCGGGCCAAGGAGTACGCCTACTACGCCGGCCTCGCCCTCGGCGCGGCCCGGGGCGGCGACGACGTGTGGGCCCTCGCCCTCGGCGCGATGGTCCTGCAGACCTGCCGGCACGTCGTGGACTTCTCCTTCAACGAGGCCAACCACGACGCGACCGCCAACACCAGCCCCACCGCCGCCCTCTCCGACAAGCTGGACAGCGTCGGCTGGACGGTCTGGCTGCGCCGGATGATCGTCCTGCCGATCGGTGAACGCTGGGCGATGATCGCGGTCCTCACCGCCGTCACCACCCCCCGGATCACCTTCTACGTCCTCCTGATCGGCTGTGCGTTCGCCGCGACCTACACCACCGCCGGCCGGGTGCTGCGCACGCTGACGCGGAAGGCGCGGCGCACCGACCGGGCGGCGCGGGCGCTGGCGGATCTGGCCGACTCGGGTCCCCTCGCGCAGGCCGTGGCCCGGGTGTCCGGGAAGCGGCTGCCCGGCCTCGCCGTGCCCGCCGTCGCGCTGCTGGGCGGCGCCGCCGTCACGGCCTGCTCGGCGCTGACCGGCTTCGGCGGGCCGCTGCCCGTCGCCGGAGCCGTGCTCTACGTCCTCACCTCGGCCCTCGCCGTCGCGGGCCCCCTCAAGGGCGCCCTCGACTGGCTGGTCCCGCCCCTCTTCCGTGCCGCCGAGTACGGCACCGTGCTGATCCTGGCGGCCCACGCGGACGTGCCTGGGGCCCTCCCCGCGGCCTTCGGCCTGGTCGCGGCGGTCGCCTACCATCACTACGACACGGTGTACCGCATCCGCGGCAACGCCGGAGCGCCGCCGGCCGGGCTGGTGCGCGCCATCGGGGGGCACGAAGGGCGGACGCTGCTCGTCACCGTCCTCGCCGCGGTGCTCACCGCCGCACAGTTCACGGTCGCGCTCACGGTCCTCGCCGTGGCCGTCGCCCTCGTGGTGCTCTTCGAGAGCATCCGCTTCTGGGTCTCCGCAGGAGCCCCAGCCGTACACGATGAAGGAGAACCCGCATGATCGGCCTCGTGCTGGCGGCCGGCGCCGGACGGCGTCTTCGCCCCTACACCGACAGCCTCCCCAAGGCTCTGGTGCCGGTGGGCCCCGCGGGCATAGAGGGGGAGCCCACGGTTCTGGACCTGACCCTCGCGAACTTCGCGGAGATCGGTCTGACCGAGGTCGCGGTCATCGTCGGCTACCGCAAGGAGGCCGTGTACGAGCGCAAGGCCGCCCTGGAGCAGAAGTACGGCGTCAAGCTGACCCTCATCGACAACGACAAGGCCGAGGAGTGGAACAACGCCTACTCCCTGTGGTGCGGCCGGGACGCCCTCAAGGACGGCGTGATCCTCGCCAACGGCGACACCGTGCACCCGGTCTCCGTCGAGAAGACGCTGCTCGCGGCCCGCGGCGAGGGCAAGAAGATCATCCTCGCCCTGGACACGGTGAAGTCGCTGGCCGACGAGGAGATGAAGGTCGTCGTCGACCCCGCCAAGGGCATGACGAAGATCACCAAGCTGATGGACCCGGCCGAGGCGACCGGCGAGTACATCGGCGTCACCCTCATCGAGGGCGACGCGGCGGCCGAGCTGGCCGACGCGCTGAAGACCGTCTTCGAGGCCGACCCGCAGCAGTTCTACGAGCACGGCTACCAGGAGCTGGTCGACCGCGGCTTCCGGATCGACGTTGCGCCGATCGGCGACGTCGCGTGGGTGGAGATCGACAACCACGACGATCTCGCCCGGGGACGGGAGATCGCGTGCCAGTACTGACCCGGCTCATCCCCTCACCGGTCGTCGTCGACATCCGCGCGGGTGCCCTCGACGACCTGGGATGCGTCCTCGCCGACGAGCGGATCTCGCAGTCGGGCCGGCTCGCCATCGCCGTCAGCGGCGGTTCGGGCGCCCGGCTGCGCGAGCGCATCGCGCCCTCGCTGCCCGGCGCCACCTGGTACGAGGTCGGCGGCGGCACCATCGACGACGCGGTCCGCCTGGCGGGGGACATGAAGGGCGGCCACTACGACGCGGTCGTGGGCCTCGGCGGCGGCAAGATCATCGACTGCGCCAAGTTCGCCGCGGCCCGCGTCGGCCTGCCGCTGGTCGCCGTCGCCACCAACCTCGCGCACGACGGCCTGTGCTCACCGGTCGCGACCCTCGACAACGACGCGGGCCGCGGCTCCTACGGGGTGCCGAACCCGATCGCGGTCGTCATCGACCTCAACGTGATCCGCGAGGCACCCGTCCGGTACGTCCGCTCGGGCATCGGCGACGCCATCTCCAACATCTCCGCCGTCGCCGACTGGGAACTGTCCCACCGCGTCAACGGCGAGAAGATCGACGGACTCGCCGCCGCCATGGCCCGCCAGGCCGGCGAGGCGGTGCTGCGCCACCCCGGCGGCATCGGCGACGACGGCTTCCTCCAGGTCCTGGCCGAGGCCCTGGTCCTCACCGGTATCGCCATGTCCGTGTCGGGCGACTCCCGCCCGTCCTCCGGCGCCTGCCACGAGATCAACCACGCCTTCGACCTGCTCTACCCCAAGCGGGCCGCCGCCCACGGTGAGCAGTGCGGCCTCGGCGCCGCCTTCGCGATGTACCTGCGCGGGGCGCACGAGGAGTCGGCGTACATGGCCACCGTGCTGCGCCGGCACGGCCTCCCGGTGCTGCCGGAGGAGATCGGCTTCACCGTGGACGAGTTCGTCCGCGCCGTGGCCTTCGCCCCGGAGACCAGGCCCGGCCGCTACACGATCCTCGAACACCTCGACCTCAAGACGACCCAGATCAAGGACATCTACGCCGACTATGTCAAGGCCATCGGTAGCTGAACTCAGACCGGTCGTCCACCCCGCCGGGGTGAAGGACCGGCGCAGCGGTGAGCACTGGGCGGGACGCCTCTACATGCGCGAGGTGTCCCTGCGCGTCGACCGCTTCCTGGTGAACACCAGGATCACGCCCAACCAGCTCACGTACCTGATGACCGTCTGCGGCGTCCTCGCGACCCCGGCCCTGCTGGTGCCGGGCGTCGCGGGCGCCGTCCTCGGTGTCGTCGCCACCCAGCTGTACCTGCTGCTGGACTGCGTCGACGGCGAGATCGCCCGCTGGCGCAAGCAGTACTCGCTGGCCGGGGTCTACCTCGACCGGGTCGGCGCCTACCTGACCGACGCGGCCGTCCTGGTCGGACTCGGGCTGCGCGCCGCCGACCTGTGGGGCGAGGGCCGTATCGACTGGCTGTGGGCCTTCCTCGGCACCCTCGCCGCGCTCGGCGCGATCCTGATCAAGGCCGAGACCGACCTGGTGGGTGTCGCCCGGCACCAGACCGGGCGGCCGCCCGTCAAGGAGGCGGCGTCCGAGCCGCGTTCCTCCGGCATGGCGCTGGCCCGCCGGGCCGCCTCCGCGCTGAAGTTCCACCGGCTGATCCTCGGCATCGAGGCCGCCCTGCTGATCCTGGTCCTCGCGATCATCGACCAGATCCGCGGCGACCTGTTCTTCACCCGGCTCGGCACCGCCGTCCTCGCCGGCATCGCCGTACTGCAGACCCTTCTGCACCTGGTGTCCATCCTCGCGTCCAGCAGGCTGAGGTGAGTGCGATGGCTTCCGGCCTCAAAGTCGGCGCGGTGATCATCACCATGGGCAACCGCCCCGACGAACTGCGCGCCCTGATCGACTCGGTCGCCCGGCAGAAGGGCGACCCGGTCGAGGTCGTCGTCGTCGGCAACGGCTCGCCCGTCCCGGACGTCCCCGCGGGCGTGCGGACCGTCGAACTGCCCGAGAACCTGGGCATCCCCGGCGGGCGCAACGTCGGCATCGAGGCCTTCGGGCCCGGCGGCGAGGACGTCGACGTCCTGCTCTTCCTCGACGACGACGGGCTGCTCGCCCAGGACGACACCGCCGAACTGTGCCGGGAGGCCTTCGCCGCGGACCCGAAGCTCGGCATCGTCAGCTTCCGCATCGCCGACCCGGAGACCGGTGTCACCCAGCGGCGGCACGTGCCGCGGCTGCGTGCCTCCGACCCGATGCGCTCCTCCCGGGTCACCACCTTCCTCGGCGGTGCCAACGCGGTGCGCACCCGGGTCTTCGCCGAGGTCGGCGGCCTGCCGGACGAGTTCTTCTACGCCCACGAGGAGACCGACCTGGCGTGGCGGGCCCTGGACGCGGGCTGGCTGATCGACTACCGGTCCGACATGGTGCTGTTCCACCCGACGACCGCTCCGTCCCGGCACGCGGTCTACCACCGCATGGTCGCCCGCAACCGGGTCTGGCTCGCCCGCCGCAACCTGCCCGCGCCGCTGGTCCCGGTCTACCTCGGGGTGTGGCTGCTGCTCACGCTGGCGCGCCGCCCCTCCGGAGCGGCCCTGAAGGCCTGGTTCGGCGGTTTCCGGGAGGGCTGGACCAGCCCCTGCGGTCCCCGCCGGCCCATGCGGTGGCGTACGGTGTGGCGGCTGACCCGACTGGGCCGGCCCCCCATCATCTGACAAGCTCGAAGACGAACTCGAGGACGAAAGTTTCCACCTGTGAGTGAGAGAACCCATGACGGAGGCGTCGCGGTGAGCGCGGCCCCGTCGCCCGACGAGGGACTGACGGCGGCACGGCTCGCCGACAAGTACGGGCTCGCCGTGAGCGGCGCCCGGCCCTCGCTCGGCGAGTACGTCCGGCAGCTGTGGGGACGGCGCCACTTCATCCTCGCCTTCTCCCAGGCGAAGCTGACGGCCCAGTACAGCCAGGCGAAGCTCGGCCAGGTGTGGCAGGTCGCGACCCCGCTGCTGAACGCGGCCGTGTACTACCTCATCTTCGGCCTGATCCTCAAGGCCAGCCGGGGCATGTCCCACGACGTGTACATCCCGTTCCTGGTCACCGGCGTCTTCGTGTTCACGTTCACGCAGAGCTCGGTGCTGTCGGGCGTCCGCGCGATCTCCGGCAACCTCGGCCTGGTCCGCGCCCTGCACTTCCCGCGCGCGGCGCTGCCGGTCTCCTTCGCGCTCCAGCAGCTCCAGCAGCTGCTGTTCTCGATGATCGTGCTGTTCATCGTGGCGGTCGGCTTCGGCAGCTACCCGAGCCTGTCCTGGCTGCTGATCATCCCCGCGCTGGCGCTGCAGTTCCTGTTCAACACGGGACTCGCGCTGATCGTGGCCCGCGCGGGCGCCAAGACCCCGGACCTCGCGCAGCTGATGCCGTTCATCCTGCGCACCTGGATGTACGCGTCCGGCGTCATGTTCTCCATCACCACGATGCTGGCGGGCCGCCCCGAGTGGATCGCGCGGGCGCTCCAGGCCAACCCGGCCGCCGTCTACATGGACCTGATCCGCTACGCGCTGATCGACGGCTACGGCGCCTCGAACCTGCCGCCGCACGTGTGGGCGCTCGCCCTGTTCTGGGCCGTGGCCGTGTTCGCCGGCGGCTTCGTGTACTTCTGGAAGGCGGAGGAGAGGTACGGCCGTGGCTGAGCAGAACATCCAGGACCGGCGTCCGACCGTCATCGCGGACGAACTGCACATCGTCTACCGGGTCAACGGGGCCAAGACCGGCAAGGGCAGCGCGACCGCCGCGCTCAGCCGGATAATCAGGCGTGGCGAGGAGCGCGGCGTGCGCAAGGTGCACGCCGTCAAGGGCGTCTCCTTCGTCGCCTACCGGGGGGAGGCCATCGGCCTCATCGGCTCCAACGGCTCCGGCAAGTCGACGCTGCTGCGCGCCATCGCCGGGCTGCTGCCCGCCGAGCGGGGCAAGGTCTACACCGACGGCCAGCCCTCCCTGCTGGGCGTCAACGCGGCCCTGATGAACGACCTCACCGGTGAGCGGAACGTCATCCTGGGCGGCCTCGCCATGGGCATGTCCCGGGAGGAGGTCAAGGAGCGCTACCAGGGCATCGTCGACTTCTCCGGCATCAACGAGAAGGGCGACTTCATCACCCTGCCGATGCGGACGTACTCCTCCGGCATGGCGGCCCGGCTGCGGTTCTCCATCGCCGCGGCCAAGGACCACGACGTCCTGATGATCGACGAGGCGCTCGCCACCGGTGACCGCGCCTTCCAGAAGCGCTCCGAGGAGCGGATCCGCGAGCTGCGCAAGGAGGCCGGCACGGTCTTCCTGGTCAGCCACAACAACAAGTCCATCCGCGACACCTGCAACCGGGTGCTGTGGCTGGAGCGCGGTGAGCTGCGCATGGACGGCCCCACCGAAGAGGTCCTCAAGGAGTACGAGAAGTTCACCGGCAAGTAACCCGTTTGGCCCAGGGCCCCGCCGGAACCCGTCCGGCGGGGCCCGAGTCTGCAAAGGAAGCGTCAACTCCGGTCAGGCTCAGGAATCTTGACACCAATCGGTGTGTTGTTGTGATGTGCAGGACACCCCCGACGGGCCACGCCGCGTTGTACAACGTAAGCTGTACCGGTCCCGGAAAGCGGCAAGTGGGGCGATAATGCGCGACACCCTCCGCCGGTGCGGCCCCACGGACGGCCGGGCGGCGTGTCCGAAATAGTGTGTATTGGGTCGGCAGTGTAGAACGGGAGATGTGACGGCAATGGCTACGGAAACTCCCCAGCTCAACGCAGCATGTGCCGTCCCCTTCCCGGGCAGCGAGCGGTGACCGGCGGCGACACGGCGCCCGGCCCGGAGCGCGCCACCCTCGACAAGGCCGCGAGCGAGAACTTCCCCGTGGCCCCCTTCTTCCTGCCCCGGGCGTGGCGCGAGGACCTGATGGCCGTGTACGGCTTCGCCCGTCTCGTCGACGACATCGGCGACGGCGACCTCGCCCCCGGCGGCGCCGACGCCCGCATCCTCGGCGTGTCGGCCACCGAGGCCGAGGACCGCATGGTCCTCCTCGACGCCTTCGAGACCGACCTGCGCCGCGTCTTCGACGGCCGCCCGCACCACCCGCTGCTGCGCCGCCTGCAGCCCACCGTCCGCCGCCGCGCGCTCACCCCCGAACCGTTCCTCGGCCTGATCGCGGCCAACCGCCAGGACCAGCTCGTCACCCGGTACGAGACCTACGACGACCTCCTCGCCTACTGCGAGCTGTCCGCCAACCCCGTCGGCCGCCTCGTCCTCGCCGTCACCGGCACCGCCAGCCGCGAGCGGGTCCGGCTGTCCGACGCGGTCTGCACCGCCCTGCAGATCGTCGAGCACCTGCAGGACGTCGCCGAGGACTTCGGCCGCGACCGGATCTACCTGCCCGCCGAGGACATGAAACGCTTTCACGTCCAGGAAGCGGACCTCGCCGCGAAAACCACGGGCGCGTCGGTGCGCGCCCTGGTTGCATACGAAGCCCAACGCGCCCGCGATCTGCTGAATGAAGGCGCCCCCCTGGTGGGTAGCGTCCACGGCAGGTTGAAGCTGCTGCTCGCAGGGTTCGTGGCGGGGGGAAGGGCGGCGATCAGGGCGATCGCCGCCGCCGATTACGACGTACTTCCCGGCCCGCCCGCATCCGGCAGGGTTCAGCTGCTGCGTGAGGTGGGCGTGACCCTGCGAGGAGAGAGGTGATCCGGACCGTGGATCCCGAGCCACACGCGTCCGCACCGGTACTCGCCGCCTACAGCTACTGCGAGACCGTCACCGGGCAGCAGGCCCGCAATTTCGCCTACGGCATCCGGCTGCTGCCGGCGCCCAAGCGGCGCGCCATGTCCGCGCTCTACGCCCTGTCCCGGCGTGTCGACGACATCGGCGACGGCGAGCTGCCCGGCGAGGCAAAGGTCGCGCGCCTGGAGGACACCCGGGCGCTGCTCACCCGGATCCGGGCCGGCGAGGTCGAGGAGGACGACACCGACCCGGTGGCCGTCGCCCTCAGCCACGCCGCAAGCGCCTTCCCGATCCCGCTGGGCGGCCTGGACGAGCTGATCGACGGCGTCCAGATGGACGTGCGCGGCGAGACCTACGAGACCTGGGACGACCTGAAGGTCTACTGCCGCTGCGTGGCCGGGGCCATCGGCCGTCTCTCGCTCGGCGTGTTCGGCACCGAACCCGGCGCGCGCGGCGCCGAACGCGCGTCCGAGTACGCCGACACCCTCGGTCTCGCGCTGCAGCTGACCAACATCCTCCGGGACGTCCGCGAGGACGCCGAGGGCGGCCGCACCTACCTGCCCGCCGACGACCTCGCCAAGTTCGGCTGCTCCGCCGGGTTCGACGGGCCCACGCCACCCGAGGGCTCGGACTTCGCGGGCCTCGTGCACTTCGAAGTCCGCCGGGCCCGCGCCCTGTTCGCCGAGGGCTACCGGCTGCTGCCCATGCTCGACCGGCGCAGCGGCGCCTGCGTCGCCGCCATGGCCGGCATCTACCGCCGGCTGCTGGACCGCATCGAGCGCGCGCCGGAGGCCGTGCTGCGCGGCCGCGTCTCGCTGCCCGGACGCGAGAAGGCCTACGTCGCCGTACGCGGCCTGTCCGGCCTGGACACCCGGCACGTGACCCGACGCACCGTCAGGAGGCGCGCCTGATGGACCCCGTGGCCCCGGTGTCCGCCACCGCTGTATTCCATGACGCAACCCTCCGCTGCGGCGTGGCGTCCCTGACTGCGACGGCCGGACGTGCACGGTGCAACCAGCACAGCCGGCACGCACGGAAGGACGCACGATGAGCGACGGCTCGCGCCCGGCGGGGGCGCACGCTGACACACCCGGACCGGCAGGCCGCAGCGCCGTCGTGATCGGCGGCGGACTCGCCGGCATCACCGCCGCGCTCGCCCTCGCCGACGCCGGCGTCCGCGTCACCCTGCTCGAAGGCAGGCCCAGATTGGGCGGCCTCGCCTTCTCCTTCCAGCGCGGCGACCTGACCGTCGACAACGGCCAGCACGTGTACCTGCGCTGCTGCACCGCCTACCGCTGGTTCCTCGACCGGATCGAGGGCGCGGCGCTGGCACCGCTGCAGGACCGCCTGGACGTGCCCGTCGTCGACCTCGCCAAGCCCGAGGGCCGACGGCTCGGCCGGCTGCGGCGCGACCCGCTGCCCGTCCCCCTCCACCTGGGGCGCAGCCTGGCCACCTACCCGCACCTCTCGCTCGCCGAGCGCGCCGCCGTCGGGCGTGCCGCGCTCGCGCTCAAGGGGCTCGACCTCGCCGACCCGGCGCTGGACACCCAGGACTTCGGCGGCTGGCTGGCCGCGCACGGCCAGTCGGCGCGCGCCGTCGAGGCCCTGTGGGACCTGGTCGGGGTCGCCACCCTCAACGCGGTCGCGGGCGACGCCTCGCTGGGGCTCGCCGCGATGGTGTTCAAGACCGGTCTGCTGTCCGAGCCGGGCGCGGCCGACATCGGCTGGGCCCACGTCCCGCTGGGCGAACTGCACGACCGGCTGGCCCGCAAGGCGCTCGACTCCGCGGGTGTGCGCACCGAGGTCCGTACACGCGTCACCTCCATCTCCCCTTACGAGAACGGCGGGTGGAGCGTTCAGGTTCCCGGCGAGACGCTCACCGCCGACACCGTCGTCCTCGCCGTGCCCCAGCGCGAGGCCCACGACCTGCTGCCGCCCGGCGCCCTCGACGCCCCCGAACGGCTCCTCGGGATCGGCACCGCCCCGATCCTCAACCTCCACGTCGTGTACGACCGCACGGTGCTCGCCCGGCCCTTCTTCGCGGCCCTCGGCACCCCCGTGCAGTGGGTGTTCGACCGCACCGCCGCGTCCGGGCTGCGCACCGGCCAGTACCTGGCGGTGTCCCAGTCCGCCGCCCAGGACGAGATCGACACGCCGGTCGCCGTCCTGCGCGAGCGCTACCTGCCGGAGTTGGAACGGCTGGTTCCGGGTACCCGCCGCGCCGTGGTGCAGGACTTCTTCGTGACCCGGGAGCGTACGGCGACGTTCGCGCCCACCCCCGGCGTCGGCCGGCTGCGGCCCGGCGCCCGCACCAAGGCCCCCGGCCTGTACCTGGCCGGAGCGTGGACCGCCACAGGGTGGCCCGCGACCATGGAGAGTGCGGTCCGCAGCGGAGTCAGCGCGGCCGACGCCGCGCTGCGCACCCTGGGCCGGCCCCGCCCCAGCCACCTCTTCGCGTTCGAGGAGGCGGCCTGATGCTCGATCAGGACGGCCCGGCGGCAGGCCCTCGCACCTCCGGTACCGCAACAAGAGGAGACACTGTGCCCACTGTGCCCCCGGCCCCGACAGCCGCCGACGCGGTGGACGTGACCGCGCTGCTGGAGCGCGGCCGGACGCTGGCCACCCCGGTCCTGCGGGCGGCCGTGGACCGCCTGGCGCCTCCCATGGACACCGTCGCCGCCTACCACTTCGGCTGGATCGACGCGGCCGGCAACCCCGCCGACGGCGACGGCGGCAAGGCCGTCCGCCCCGCCCTCGCCGTGCTCTCCGCCGAGGTCACCGGCGCCATGCCGGAGACCGGCGTCCCCGGCGCGGTCGCCGTCGAACTGGTCCACAACTTCTCCCTGCTGCACGACGACCTGATGGACGGCGACGAGCAGCGCCGGCACCGCGACACCGTCTGGAAGGTGCACGGACCCGCCCAGGCCATCCTGGTCGGCGACGCCCTGTTCGCCCTCGCCAACGAGGTCCTCCTCGAACTCGGCTCGGTCGAGGCCGGCCGCGCCACCCGCCGGCTGACCACCGCCACACGCGCCCTGATCGACGGTCAGGCGCAGGACATCTCCTACGAGCACCGCGACCGGGTCAGCGTCGAGGAGTGCCTGGAGATGGAGGGCAACAAGACCGGCGCGCTCCTCGCGTGCGCCTCCTCGATCGGCGCGGTCCTCGGCGGCGCCGACGACCGCACGGCCGACACCCTGGAGCGGTACGGCTACCACCTGGGCCTGGCCTTCCAGGCCGTCGACGACCTCCTCGGCATCTGGGGCGACCCGGACGCCACCGGCAAGCAGACCTGGAGCGACCTGCGCCAGCGCAAGAAGTCCCTGCCGGTGGTGGCCGCGCTCGCGGCGGGCGGCGACGCCTCGGAGCGGCTCGGCGAGATCCTCGCCGCCGACGCCAAGGCCAGCGACTTCGAGAACTTCTCGGAGGAGGAGTTCGCGGCCCGCGCCGCCCTCATCGAGGAGGCGGGCGGTCGCGAGTGGACGGCCCAGGAGGCGCGCCGTCAGCACGCCATCGCCATCGAAGCCCTCGACGCCGTCGACATGCCCGACCGGGTGCGGGCCGCGTTCACGGCACTCGCCGACTTCGTCGTCGTACGAAAGAGATGATCACTATCGGTCAATAGTCCTCGCGTAGTCGCCGGCCGGTGCGGCGAGCAGCCAGCGCACCGGCCGACGGCGGACCCACAGCAGCACGACTCGCACGACTGCACGAAGGGGAAGCCATGACAGCGACGACCGACGGAAGCACCGGGGCGACGTTGCCGCCCCGCGCTGCCGCGGCCAGCGACACCGACCTCACCACCCCCGCGGCGGCCGGGGTACACCAAGCCGCCGAACTCGCCGCCCGCCGGGCCACCGACTTCCTGCTCTCCCGGCAGGACGCCCAGGGCTGGTGGAAGGGCGACCTGGAGACGAACGTCACCATGGATGCCGAGGACCTGCTGCTCCGCCAGTTCCTCGGCATCCGCGACGAGGCGACGACCCGTGCCGCCGCCCTGTTCATCCGGGGCGAGCAGCGCGAGGACGGCACCTGGGCGACCTTCTACGGCGGCCCCGGCGAACTGTCCGCCACCATCGAGGCCTACGTCGCCCTGCGGCTGGCCGGCGACGCGCCCGACACGCCGCACATGGCCCGCGCCTCCGCCTGGGTCCGCGAGCGCGGCGGCATCGCCTCCGCCCGCGTCTTCACCCGGATCTGGCTGGCCCTGTTCGGCTGGTGGAAGTGGGAGGACCTGCCCGAACTCCCGCCGGAACTGATCTGGTTCCCGAGCTGGATGCCGCTCAACATCTACGACTTCGGGTGCTGGGCGCGGCAGACCATCGTGCCGCTCACGATCGTCTCGGCCAAGCGCCCGGTCCGCCCCGCCCCGTTCGCGCTGGACGAGCTGCACACCGACCCGGCCCGGCCCAACCCGGTCCGCCCGCTGGCGCCCGTGGCGAGCTGGGACGGCGCGTTCCAGCGGCTGGACAAGGCGCTGCACCGGCTCCGCAAGGTCGCCCCGCGCCGGCTGCGCCGGGCCGCGATGAACACCGCCGCCCGCTGGATCATCGAGCGGCAGGAGAACGACGGCTGCTGGGGCGGCATCCAGCCGCCGGCCGTGTACTCGGTCATCGCCCTGCACCTGATGGGCTACGACCTCCAGCACCCGGTGATGCGCGAGGGCCTCGCCTCGCTGGACCGGTTCGCGGTCTGGCGCGAGGACGGCGCCCGGATGATCGAGGCGTGCCAGTCGCCGGTGTGGGACACCTGCCTCGCCACCATCGCCCTGGCCGACGCGGGCCTGCCCGCCGACCACCCGCAACTGGTCAAGGCCGCCGACTGGATGCTCGGCGAGGAGATCGTCCGGCCCGGCGACTGGGCCGTGAAGCGGCCCCAACTCCCGCCGGGCGGCTGGGCGTTCGAGTTCCACAACGACAACTACCCGGACATCGACGACACCGCCGAGGTCGCCCTCGCCCTGCGCCGGGTCCGCCACCACGACCCGGAGCGGATGGACCACGCCATCGGGCGCGCGGTGCGCTGGAACCTCGGGATGCAGTCGAAGAACGGCGCGTGGGGCGCCTTCGACGTCGACAACACCAGCCCGTTCCCGAACCGGCTGCCGTTCTGCGACTTCGGCGAGGTCATCGACCCGCCGTCCGCCGACGTCACCGCGCACGTCGTGGAGATGCTCGCCGCCGAGGGCCTCGCCCACGACCCGCGCACCCGGCGCGGCATCGGGTGGCTGCTCGCCGAACAGGAGCAGGACGGCTCCTGGTTCGGCCGCTGGGGCGTCAACTACGTCTACGGCACCGGCTCCGTCGTCCCCGCGCTGACCGCGGCGGGCCTGCCGGGCTCGCACCCCGCGATCCGCCGGGCGGTCGCCTGGCTGGAGAAGGTCCAGAACGAGGACGGCGGCTGGGGCGAGGACCTGCGCTCCTACAAGTACGTCAAGGAGTGGAGCGGCCGCGGCGCCTCCACCGCCTCGCAGACCGCCTGGGCGCTGATGGCGCTGCTCGCGGCGGGGGAGCGGGAGTCCGGGGCCGTCGAGCGCGGCATCGCGTGGCTCGCCGGCACCCAGCGCGAGGACGGCTCCTGGGACGAGCCGTACTTCACCGGGACCGGCTTCCCCTGGGACTTCTCCATCAACTACCACCTCTACCGCCAGGTCTTCCCGCTCACCGCCCTCGGCCGGTACCTGCACGGCGATCCCTTCGAGCGACCGCCGCTCGCCCAGGCCAGGAAGCCGCGCCGGGAGACGCCGAAACAGCCCACCGAGGCGGGCCCGCGCACCGCGGCCGGTCCGCTCACCGAGGCCACCCCGCTCACCCAGGCCACCCCGCTCACCGAGGGCGGCGAATCCCTCCGGGCCGGCGCCGAGGTCAAGGGGACCTGACATGAGTGCCCAGCCCGCCCCGGTCCCGCTGCTGATCGCCTGCGCGCTCGGCATCGAGCACCTCGCGCTGCGCACCGGCGACCGCGGCGCCCGGCGCAGGGCCACCGGCCGTACGCGCCCCGGCGGCGAACCGGGCACCCAGGGCGCGTCCGGGCCGGTGACCTTCGTGCGGACCGGGATGGGCCCCCGGGCGGCGGAACGGTCCGTCACCCGGCTGCTCGCCGAGCCGGCCCTGGCCGACGCGGCCGTGCTGGCCACCGGGTTCTGTGCCGGGCTCGCCCCCGGCATGCACCCCGGCGACCTGGTCGTCGCCGAGGAGACCCGCGACCCGCGCGGCAGCGTCCCCTGCGTGGGCACCGACCTGCTGGTCAAGGAACTCGTCCGTACCCTGCCCGGCCGCACCGTCCACACCGGCCCGGTCACCGGCTCCGACCACGTCGTCCGCGGCCACGAGCGCGCCGACCTGCTCGGAACCGGCGCGATCGCCGTCGACATGGAGTCGGCGGCCACGCTGCTGGGCGCCGTCCGGGCGGGCGAGCGCCCGGTTGCGGCCGTCCGGGTGGTCGTGGACGCTCCAGAACACGAACTCGTCCGGATCGGCACGGTGCGCGGTGGAATATCGGCTTTCCGCGTTCTTCGCTCGGTCCTTCCCGCTTTTTTCGAATGGCACCGTTCTTTGTTGCTCCCTCGGAGGTGAGCCAGATGGCCATGCCGTTGCGTCAGTCCATCAAGGTCGCTACATACCTGGCCGAACAGAAGCTGCGCAGGCGCGACAAGTTCCCGCTCATCGTCGAGCTGGAACCGCTGTTCGCCTGCAACCTCAAATGCGAGGGCTGTGGCAAGATCCAGCACCCGGCCGGGGTGCTCAAGCAGCGCATGCCGGTTGCCCAGGCCGTGGGCGCGGTGCTGGAGTCCGGTGCGCCGATGGTGTCCATCGCCGGTGGCGAACCGTTGATGCACCCGCAGATCGACGAGATCGTGCGGCAGTTGGTGGCCAAGAAGAAGTACGTCTTCCTGTGCACCAACGCCATGCTGCTGCGCAAGAAGATGGACAACTTCACACCGTCGCCCTACTTCGCGTTCGCGGTGCACATCGACGGGCTGCGTGAGCGGCACGACGAGTCCGTGGCGAAGGAAGGGGTGTTCGACGAGGCGGTGGAGGCCATCAAGGAGGCCAAGCGGCGCGGCTTCCGGGTGACCACCAACTCCACCTTCTTCAACACCGATACCCCGCAGACCGTCGTCGAGGTCCTCAACTTCCTCAACGACGACCTGAAGGTCGACGAGATGATGATCTCGCCCGCCTACGCCTACGAGAAGGCCCCCGACCAGGAGCACTTCCTCGGCGTGACGCAGACCCGCGAGCTGTTCAAGAAGGCCTTCGCGGGCGGCAACCGGCGCAAGTGGCGGCTCAACCACTCCCCGCTGTTCCTGGACTTCCTGGAGGGCAAGGTCGACTTCCCGTGCACCGCGTGGGCGATCCCCAACTACTCCCTCTTCGGCTGGCAGCGCCCCTGCTACCTGATGAGCGACGGCTACGTGCCGACGTACCGCGAACTCATCGAGGAGACCGACTGGGACAAGTACGGGCGTGGCAAGGACCCGCGCTGCGCCAACTGCATGGCGCACTGCGGCTACGAGCCGACCGCCGTCCTCGCCACCATGGGCTCCCTGAAGGAGTCGCTGCGGGCCATGCGCGAGACCGTCTCCGGGAACCGGGAGTGACGCCGTGACGGCCGTGCCGCTGGGCCTGCCCGAGGTGCCGGCCCGGCCCGTCGCGCACCGCCGCCCGTCCCGGCGGATCCAGGTCGGGTCCGTGGCGGTCGGCGGGGACGCGCCGGTGTCGGTGCAGTCGATGACGACGACGCGGACGTCGGACGTGGGTGCGACGTTGCAGCAGATTGCGGAGCTGACGGCGTCGGGCTGCCAGATCGTGCGCGTGGCGTGTCCGACGCAGGACGACGCGGACGCGCTGGCGACGATCGCCCGCAAGTCGCAGATCCCGGTGATCGCGGACATCCATTTCCAGCCGAAGTACGTGTTCGCGGCGATCGAGGCCGACTGCGCCGCGGTCCGTGTGAACCCGGGCAACATCAAGCAGTTCGACGACAAGGTCAAGGAGATCGCGCGGGCCGCGAAGGACCACGGCACCCCGATCCGCATCGGCGTGAACGCGGGTTCCCTGGACCGCCGTCTGCTGGAGAAGTACGGCAAGGCGACGCCGGAGGCGCTGGTGGAGTCGGCGCTGTGGGAGGCGTCCCTCTTCGAGGAGCACGACTTCCGGGACATCAAGATCTCCGTGAAGCACAACGACCCGGTCGTGATGATCGAGGCGTACCGCCAGCTCGCCGAGCAGTGCGACTACCCCCTCCACCTCGGCGTCACCGAGGCCGGCCCCGCCTTCCAGGGCACGATCAAGTCCGCGGTGGCCTTCGGCGCGCTGCTCTCCCAGGGCATCGGCGACACCATCCGCGTCTCCCTCTCCGCCCCGCCCGTCGAAGAGGTCAAGGTCGGCATCCAGATCCTGGAGTCGCTGAATCTGCGGCAGCGAGGTCTGGAGATCGTCTCCTGCCCCTCCTGCGGCCGCGCCCAGGTCGACGTCTACAAGCTCGCCGAGGAGGTCACCGCGGGCCTTACCGGCATGGACGTCCCCCTGCGCGTCGCGGTGATGGGCTGTGTCGTCAACGGCCCCGGTGAGGCCCGCGAGGCCGACCTGGGCGTCGCCTCCGGCAACGGCAAGGGCCAGATCTTCGTCAAGGGCGAGGTCATCAAGACCGTCCCCGAGTCCAAGATCGTGGAAACCCTCATCGAAGAGGCCATGAAGCTCGCCGAGCAGACGAGTTGAGGACGAGTTGAGTCCACTATCAGCACGGACCGAGAGGGGGCCCGAGCGTGAGCATTCTGGAGAGCATCCGGGGACCACGCGACCTGAAGGCGCTGTCCGAGGCGGAACTCGGTGAACTGTCGGACGACATACGTGAGTTCCTGGTGCAGGCGGTGTCGCGGACCGGCGGTCACCTGGGGCCCAACCTGGGGGTGGTGGAACTCTCCATCGCGCTCCACCGGGTCTTCGAGTCGCCGGTCGACCGGATCCTGTGGGACACCGGCCACCAGAGCTATGTGCACAAACTGCTGACGGGGCGCCAGGACTTCTCCAAGCTGCGCGGCAAGGGCGGCCTGTCCGGCTACCCCTCCCGCGAGGAGTCCGAGCACGACGTCATCGAGAACAGCCACGCCTCCACCGCGCTCGGCTGGGCCGACGGACTCGCCAAGGCCAACCAGGTGCGGGGGGAGCGCGGCCACGTCGTCGCGGTCATCGGCGACGGCGCGCTGACCGGCGGCATGGCCTGGGAGGCGCTGAACAACATCGCGGCCGCCAAGGACCGCCCGCTGATCATCGTGGTGAACGACAACGAGCGGTCGTACGCCCCCACCATCGGCGGACTCGCCAACCACCTGGCCACCCTGCGCACCACCGACGGCTACGAGAAGGTCCTCGCCTGGGGCAAGGGCGTGCTCCTGCGGACCCCGGTCGTCGGCACCACCGTCTACGAGTCCCTGCACGGCGCGAAGAAGGGCTTCAAGGACGCGTTCGCCCCGCAGGGCATGTTCGAGGACCTCGGCCTGAAGTACGTCGGCCCGATCGACGGCCACGACATCCTCGCCGTCGAGTCCGCGCTGCGCCGCGCCAAACGCTTCCACGGGCCCGTCCTGGTGCACTGCCTCACGCAGAAGGGCCGCGGCTACGAGCCCGCCCTCGCCGACGAGGAGGACCACTTCCACACCGTCGGCGTGATGGACCCGCTCACCTGCGCGCCGCTCGCGCCCGCCAAGGGACCGTCCTGGACGTCGGTGTTCGGCGACGAGATCGTCAGGATCGGCGAGGAACGCGACGACGTCGTGGCGATCACTGCGGCCATGCTCCACCCGGTGGGCCTCGGCCGGTTCGCCGAGCGGTTCCCGGGCCGGGTGTGGGACGTCGGCATCGCCGAGCAGCACGCGGCGGTCTCCGCGGCCGGCCTCGCCACCGGGGGACTGCACCCCGTCGTCGCCGTCTACGCCACCTTCCTCAACCGCGCCTTCGACCAGCTGCTCATGGACGTCGCGCTGCACCGCTGCGGCGTCACCTTCGTCCTGGACCGGGCCGGGGTCACCGGCGTCGACGGGGCCTCCCACAACGGCATGTGGGACATGTCCGTCCTCCAGGTCGTGCCGGGCCTGCGCATCGCCGCCCCGCGCGACGCCACCCAGCTGCGCGCCCAGCTGCGCGAGGCCGTCGCCGTCGACGACGCGCCCACCCTGGTCCGCTTCCCCAAGGAGTCGGTCGGCCCGGACATCCCGGCCGTGGACCACGTCGGCGGCATGGACGTCCTGCACCGCGCCGAGGATCCCGAGGTGCTGCTGGTGGCCGTCGGCGTGATGGCGCCGGTCTGCCTTCAGGCCGCCGACCTGCTGGCGGCGCGCGGCATCGGCTGCACCGTCGTCGACCCGCGCTGGGTCAAGCCGGTCGACCCCGCGCTGCCGGGCCTGGCCGCGGAACACCGGCTGGTGGCGGTCGTCGAGGACAACAGCCGTGCCGCCGGGGTCGGCTCGGCCGTGGCACTCGCCCTCGGCGACGCCGACGTGGACGTGCCGGTACGGCGCTTCGGCATCCCGGACCAGTTCCTCGCCCACGCCAAGCGCGCCGAGGTGCTGGCCGACATCGGGCTCACCCCGGTCGAGGTGGCCGGCCGGATCAGCGCGAGCCTCGCCGTCATGGACGCCGGCCGGGCGGGCGAGCCGAGACTCGAGAACCTGGAGAACAGTCGATGACCACCGAGTTCGACCTCGGCGCACTCCTCGCCGAGCGCGGAGCCGAACGCTACGACCTGCACGCGCGGCACCTGAATCCGCAGCTCCCGCGCATGCTGCACACCATCGGCTTCGACAAGGTCTACGAGCGGGCCGAGGGCGCCCACTTCTTCGACGCGGACGGCAACGACCACCTCGACATGCTCGCCGGGTTCGGCGTGATGGGGCTCGGCCGTCACCACCCGGTCGTCCGCAAGGCGCTGCACGACGTCCTCGACCTCGGCCTCGCCGACCTGACCCGGTTCGACTGCCAGCCGCTGCCCGGCCTGCTCGCCGAGCGGCTGCTCGCGCACAGCCCGCACCTGGACCGGGTGTTCTTCGGCAACAGCGGCACCGAGGCCGTCGAGACCGCCCTGAAGTTCGCCCGGTACGCCACCGGGAAGCCCCGGGTCCTGTACTGCGAGCACGCCTTCCACGGCCTGACCACCGGCTCGCTGTCCGTCAACGGCGAGGACGGCTTCCGGGACGGCTTCGCCCCGCTGCTGCCCGACACCGCCGTCCCCCTCGGCGACCTCGACGCGCTCGCCCGCGAGCTGGGGAAGGGCGACGTGGCGGCCCTCATCGTCGAGCCGATCCAGGGCAAGGGCGTCCACGAGGCCCCGCCCGGCTATCTGCGCGCCGCGCAGGAGCTGCTGCGCCGGCACAAGGCGCTGCTCATCGCCGACGAGGTGCAGACCGGGCTCGGACGCACCGGCGACTTCTACGCCTACCAGCACGAGGACGGCGTCGAACCGGACCTGGTGTGCGTCGCCAAGGCGCTCTCCGGCGGCTATGTCCCGGTCGGCGCCACCCTGGGCACGGATGAGATCTTCAAGAAGGTCTACTCGTCCATGGACCGCGTGCTCGTCCACTCGGCGAGCTTCGGCTCCAACGCCCAGGCTATGGCGTGCGGGCTCGCCGTGCTGTCGGTGATGGAGAACGAGCAGATCGTCGCGGGTGTGCGCAGGACCGGCGAGCTGCTCAAGTCCCGCCTCACCGCGCTGATCGACACCTACGAACTGCTCGCCGACGTCCGCGGCCGGGGCCTCATGATCGGCATCGAGTTCGGGCGGCCCAGCTCACTGAGACTGCGCAGCCGCTGGACCATGCTCCAGGCCGCCCGCAAGGGCCTCTTCGCCCAGATGGTCGTCGTCCCCCTGCTGCAACGGCACCGGATCCTCACCCAGGTCTCCGGCGACCACCTGGAGGTGATCAAGCTCATCCCGCCGCTGATCATCGACGAGGCCGACGTCGACCGGTTCGTGACCGCCTTCACCGCCGTCATGGACGACGCCCACAACGGCGGCACCCTGATGTGGGACTTCGGCAAGACCCTCATCAAACAGGCGGTCGCCAACCGCTGATCCACGTGGCCGTGGGCCCGCGCCCCGTACCGACCCCGTGGGGCGCGGGGCGCGGGTGTTCCGGGACACCGGTCAGTAGTACCCGGACCCGGCGAGCAGGACGACGGGCCAGGCGAAGCCGACCACACCCAGGACGGTCCCGGCGGTGGCCATCCACATCCGGCCGACGCCACGCTGTGCGGAGTAGACGCCCGAGAGGCCGAAGGCGAAGGCGAGCGCCCCGCAGATGAGCATCACGGGGAACAGCCCGAAGAAGAGCCAGGGACACAGGCCCGCCGCGGCCGCGAGGCCCAGTCCGAGCGAGGTGGGGCCGAACAGGGCGGCAGGCGACTCGACTCCGCCCGGTGTGGTGCTTCCTGCCATGAACTCCCCCTTTTGAACGTGTTCAAAATCTGGGGCGGAGCTTAGCAGGCGCTTCGCAGGACGGGACCGGACGGGCGGATTTGCCTCACAGGCAAGAGATTTGCCGATCGGACAAGGCTCGGGCTGAATGGAGGCATGAACGCCTCAGACGCGGGCCGGCCGGAACAGCCAGGCGGCGAGCTGTCCGCCGTAGCCCCGCAGTTGCGTGCCCTGCGGCGGCGCGCCGGCCTCACGCTGGAGGCCGCGGCGCAGGCCGCCGGGCTCTCGCCCGCGCATCTGTCGCGGCTGGAGACCGGCCGGCGGCAGCCCTCGCTGCCGATGCTGCTCGGGCTCGCCCGTATCTACGGTACGACGGTCGCCGAACTGCTCGGTGAGGTGCCCGCCGACCGGGACGCCGTCCTGCGCGCCGCCGACATGGAGCCGATCCGGGCAGGCGGCTGGACCTATCTCCAGGCCGGGGCCCCCGGGCGCGGCATGCAGGCGCTGCGCGTCCAGGTCCCCTACGGCGCCCAGGGGGACGTCGTGCGCGTCCACCCGGGCGAGGAGTGGCTGTACGTCCTCAAGGGCCGGCTGCGGCTGCGCCTCGGTGACAGCGCGCACCTGCTCGCACCCGGCGACAGCGCGCACTTCGACTCACTCACCCCGCACCGCCTCGCCGCCGAGGACCACGACGGCGTCGAGCTGCTGTTCGTCCACACCCTGCTTCAAAGCCCCACGGCAACGCTGTGCCTGGGCCCGCTGACCGGAGAGCTGCCATGAGCGACTTCGAGGAGAAGTTCCCCCGATCCCTGTGGATCCGGCTGATCATCTACATCGCCGTGGGCCATCTCCTGGCCGCGTTCCTGTATCTGCTGTTCGCGGTGGGCGCCAAGAGCTGAGCCGGTCGGCGGGTGCTCAGTCCAGCAGGCGCTCGCGCAGCCGCTCCCTGGTGGGCGCGGTGAGCCCGAGGCCCTGCTCCAGATAGGTCTCGGTCCCGCCCCACCGCTGCTCGATGCTGTCGAAGGCCGCCGCCAGGTACTCGGCGCGCGCCTCGAACAACGGGCTGAGCAGCTCCATCACCTCGGGGGTGTACGCGGTCTCCGCGCTGCCGCTGCGGTGGACCTTGTAGCGGCGGTGCCTGGCGTTGGACTCCAGGTAGTCCGCGACGATCGCGTCCCGCTCCACGCCCACGGCGAGCAGCGTCACGGCTATCGAGATGCCCGCGCGGTCCTTGCCGGCCGCGCAGTGCATCAGCGCGGGCACGCTGTCCTCGGCGAGCGCGTGCAGCACCCGGGAGTGCTCGGCGGTGCGGTCCCTGACGATCTGCCGGTAGGAGGCGATCATCCGGCCGGCCGCCTTGCCGTCGGCGAGGATCCCGCGCAGCTGGTCGAGGTCGCCGTCGCGGACCATCTTCCAGAACTCCGCGCCGTCCGCCGGGTCGCTCAGCGGAAGGTTCACATTGCGCACCCCGGGGAGCGCGACGTCCGGCCCCTCCAGCTTCTGGTCGGCGGCGTTGCGGAAGTCGAAGACCGTGTGCAGGCCCAGCGAGGCGAGGAACGCGGCGTCCTCGGAGGTCGCGTGGGCGAGGTGCCCGCTGCGGAACAGCACGCCGTGGCGCACCCGCCGTCCGTCCCGCGCCGGCAGTCCGCCGACGTCGCGGAAGTTGCGGACTCCGGCCAGCTCGGGCTCGGTCGACGGGACCTGCTGCGTCACGGGGGCTCCTCCCGGTCGGCGCCGCCGGCGCGGCTCGCCGACGGGCACCCGTCGACGATACGACATCGATTTCCTCGGGCAATGAGTTGTCCACAGGCATTGTCAGGGCGTACCTCACACCCGATGATGTTCGGGATTGATCGGCTCTGTTGACACCTGTGAGGTCTTGATGGCGGAGATGGCGGAGATGGCGGAGATCGCCGAGAACGGCCGTACCTGGCTCCTGTCCGGCCCCGGCAGCAGCTATGCCCTCCACCTCGCGGAGGCGGACGAGCTGGTCCACCTGCACTGGGGCCCGCGCATCGCCCTCGCCGACGCCGAGGCCCTGGCGGCGGACCCGCTGCCCGCGTACCGCCCCTTCGAGTCCCCGCTGGACGGCCGCGAGGAGTACCCCGTCGAGGGTGGCCCCCGCTTCACCCGCCCCGCCCTGTCCGTCCGCACCGGTGAGCGGCGCGGCACCGAGTGGTGCTTCGTGTCGTACGAGACGGACGACGACGCGCTGCGACTGCGCTTCGACGACGACGGGCTCGCGATCACCCTGCACTACCGGATGCGCGGCGACGTCGTCGAGCGCTGGGTCACCCTGCACAACGGCGGCCCCGCGCCCGTGGAACTGCTGCGCGCCGACGCCGCCACCTGGACCCTGCCCGACCGCGACGGCTGGCGGCTCTCCCAGCTGCACGGCCGCTGGGCCGCCGAGTCCCTGCTCACCAGCGCGCCCCTCACCTACGGCGAGAAGGTCATCGGCAGCCGCCGCGGCCACACCGGACACCAGCACCTGCCCTGGGTCGCCCTCGACACCGACGCCACCGAGGAGCGCGGCGAGGTCTACGGCTGCGCCCTCGGCTGGTCCGGCTCCTGGCGGATCGCGGTCGCCCAGCTCCCGGACGCGCGCGTGCAGATCACCGGCGGCGCCGGCCACGACGACTCCGGTCTGCTCCTCCTGGAGCCGGGCCGCTCCTACACCACCCCGGTCTTCGCCGGCCTGTGGAGCGACGGCGGCTTCGGCGGGGCCAGCCGCACCTGGCACGCCTACCAGCGCGCGCACGTGATCCCGGACGCGGACCGGGACCGGCCGGTGCTGTTCAACTCCTGGGAAGCCACCTTCTTCGACATCTCCGAGGAGCAGCAGACCGCGCTCGCCCGGCGGGCCGCCGCCATCGGCGTCGAGCTGTTCGTCGTGGACGACGGCTGGTTCGGCGCCCGCACCAGCGACCGGGCCGGACTCGGCGACTGGACGCCCAACCCCGACCGCTTCCCGCACGGCCTGAAGCCCCTCGCCGACCAGGTGCACGGCCTCGGCATGCGGTTCGGCATCTGGGTCGAACCCGAGATGGTCAACCCCGACAGCGATCTCTACCGCGCGCACCCTGACTGGGTGCAGTATCAACCGGGGCGAAAGCGGACGGAATTCCGCAATCAGCTCGTCCTGAACCTGGCCCGCGAGGACGTCCAGGAGTACCTGTGGGAGCAGCTGCACACCCTGCTCTCCAGTGCGCCCGTCGACTATGTGAAGTGGGACTTCAACCGCTGCTTCACCGACGCCGGCTGGCCGGGGGAGCCGTACCCGCAACGCCTGTGGACCGACCACACCCACGCCCTGTACGCCCTGCTGGACCGGCTGCGCGCCGCGCACCCCGAGGTCGCCTTCGAGTCCTGCTCGGGCGGCGGCGGCCGGATCGACCTGGGGGTGCTGAGCCGCACCGACCAGGTGTGGACCTCCGACAACACCGACCCGCTGGACCGGCTCGCCATCCAGCACGGGTTCAGCCAGGTCCACCCCGCCCGGGTCATGGCCGCCTGGGTCACCGACAGCCCGAACAGCCAGCTCAACGGCCGGTTGAGCAGCCTGCGTTACCGCTTCGTCAGCGCCATGGCGGGAGTCCTCGGCGTCGGAGGCGACCTCACCGAGTGGAGCGAGGAGGACCTCGCCGAGGCCCGCGCCTGGGTGGACCTCTACAAGGAGATACGGCCCGTCGTCCAGCACGGCGACCTGTACCGGCTGCGCCCGCCGGCGGGCGGCCTCAGCGCCGTCCAGTACGTCCTCGGCGACGAGACGGTGGTGCTCGCCTGGCTCCAGTCGCAGCGGTACGGCGAACCGGTCCCGGCCCTGCGGCTGCGCGGACTCGACCCGGCCGCGTCGTACGAATGCCGTGAAACGGGCGAAGTGCACCGAGGTGCCGTCCTCCGGCACCACGGTCTGCGGACCGGGCTGCGCGGCGATCTCGATGCGACGGTTCTCCGTCTGTGTCGCATCTGAGTCGTCTGCCCGAATTTTGCGGCTTCGCTCCAACTCGCTACGAAATAGGGGGAGGTGGGTATGGCGTGCGTGAGGAGCGTCATAGTGGTGACCGACCGTCGCACGTCATGCTCACGTAATGTCCGGGCGCCCGGCGGCAATTGAGGCGAGCGAGAGCGCGGACATGCACGCACGGTGACCGCGCTTTCCGGTATCCGATCATCCGAAACGGCGGAGGCGGGAACCGGCTCCTTGTCGCCGTGCGTCCCGCTCGCTTACGTTCGCCACCAATTCCGGACGGAACGCCGAATCCTGCCGCCGTCCGGAGTCCCCACACACATGACCCGTGTACGGCAGGAGCGGGGGACCCACCAGGTACGACTGCCTGTCCCGGTCTCCGCGACAGGCTCGGGGTGAAGCCGCGCACCGCGCGGCCGGGCAGCTCCAGTCCGAACCCGACAGCTCACCTCGCAGGCGCCGGAGAGGAATGCGCCATGCCCGCGAAGGGTAAGCACCGTCGTCCCAAGACCCAGCGTCTGACCCGCTCCATCGCCGTCGCCGGAACCGGCGGCGCCGCCCTCGCCCTGCCGCTCGTCGGGGCCGCCGGAGCCCACGCCGCCACCCCGCAGTCCGGTTCCGCGCACGTCACCCAGGCCCTCCCGGCCGCCAAGGGCACGGCGGTGAAGGCGACCGCCGCGAAGCCGGCGGCCGCGCACCGCGCTCCGGGCGTCCGCACCTACACGGTGAAGTCCGGCGACTGCCTGGCGAAGATAGCCGACGACCACGACGTCCGCGGCGGCTGGCACCGGCTCTACGACGACAACCGGCAGGCCGTCGGCGACGACCCGTCGCTGATCCACCCCGGCCTGAAGCTCACGCTCGGCAAGCGCGCGGCGGCGGCACACCACCCGTCCTCCGACGCGCACTCCGCGACCCCGTCCACCCACCCGTCCAAGCCGCAGACCCCGCCCCCGGCCGCCACCCCCTCCACCGGCTTCACCCTCCCGGTGACCGGCGCCACCATCGGCACCGGCTACCACGTGGCGGGCAGCATGTGGTCCAGCGGTTACCACACCGGCGTCGACTTCGTCGTCCCGACCGGCACCTCCGTCAAGTCCGTCGCCGCCGGCACGGTCGTCTCCGCGGGCTGGGGCGGCGCGTACGGCAACCAGGTCGTCGTCAAGCTGAACGACGGCCACTACGCCCAGTACGCCCACCTCTCCCAGCTCTCCGTGTCCGCCGGGCAGAGCGTGACGGAGGGACAGCAGCTCGGCCTGTCCGGCGCCACCGGCAACGTGACCGGACCGCACCTGCACTTCGAGATCCGGACCACCCCGGACTACGGCTCGGACATCGACCCCGTCGCCTACCTCAGCCGGCACGGAGTCACCGTCGGCTGACCCGGCCGGTCCCGGTGGTCCTGGCCGACCCGGCTGCCCCGGAGTATTCCTGAATGGCAAATGAATAAGCAGTGGGACTTCTCACCGTCCGTCAACCCCCGCCTACGGTCGCGTAAGTCACATCCGAAGGTGAATCATGGTCCGACGTGGCAGACGATTCGAAGAGTGACAACACATCGGTGATCGGGTCGATCGGGTCGTACGTGGCGGTGGGGGACAGCTTCACCGAGGGCGTCGGCGATCCGGGGCCCGACGGGGCGTTCGTCGGCTGGGCCGACCGGTTCGCGGTCCTGCTCGCCGACCGGCGGCCCGAAGGAGACTTCCGGTACAGCAACCTCGCGGTGCGCGGGAAGCTGCTCGACCAGATCGTGGCGGACCAGGTCCCCAAGGCGCTCGAACTCGCCCCGGACCTGGTCTCCTTCTGCGCGGGCGGCAACGACATCATCCGCCCCGGCACCGACCCGGACGAGGTCGCCGAACGCTTCGAGCGGTCGGTGTCCCGGCTGGCCGAGGCGGCGGGCACGGTCCTCGTGACGACCGGTTTCGACACGCGTGGCGTCCCGGTGCTCAAGCACCTGCGGGGCAAGATCGCCACGTACAACGGGCACGTGCGGGCCATCGCCGACCGGTACGGCTGCCCGGTGCTCGACCTGTGGTCCCTGAAGTCCGTGCAGGACCGCCGGGCGTGGGACGACGACCGGCTCCACCTGTCGGCGGAGGGCCACACCCGCGTGGCCCTGCGCGCCGGTCAGGCCCTCGGCCTGGAGATCCCGGCCGACCCCGAGCAGCCCTGGCCGCCCCTGCCGCCCCGGGGCACGCTGGAGGTCCGCCGCGACGACGTGCACTGGGCCCGCGAGTACCTCGTCCCGTGGATCGGCCGCCGGCTGCGGGGCGAGTCCTCCGGCGACCACGTCACGGCGAAGGGCACGCTGTCACCGGACGACATCAAGACGCGGATCGCGTCGGTGGCCTGACACCCCGACGCACCGTGCCCCGCGGCGCCCGACCGGCGCCCCGCGGCGCCCGACCGGCGCCCCGCGGCGCCCGACCGGCGCGCCGCGGGACACGACCGTCACGGGACACGACCGTCACGGGACACGGCCACACGGGGCGCGGACGGCACAGGGCGCGGCCGTCACGGGACACGACCACACGGGGCGCGGACGGCACAGGGCGCGGACGGGACTGAACGCGGCGGGACCGGCCCCCGGCAGCGCCCAGGTCCAGGCGCGCCGCGGGGCATCGGCCGGCCCTCCTCGCGCACACCGCGGGACGTCAGCCCCTCAGGGACTCCTGCTCCAGCCCGAGTTCCCGGGCCAGCGCCGCCTCGCCCCACTCCTGCGCGCGGGTGCGGGGCACGCCGCCCGGATAGGAGGTCAGCTGGACGGCGAGCCCGTCCAGGAGGGCCGTCAGGCGCAGGGCCGTACCCTCGGGATCGGCGCACGCGAACTCGCCCGCGGCGACGCCCTCTGTGATGACGGCGGCGATCGCCGCCTTCCACTGCCGGTCCAGTTCCCGGGTGACCTCGCGCAGAGCCGGCTCGCGCAGTGACACCGCCCAGCCCTCGATCCACAGCCGCCAGCCCTTGGCCGCACCCGACGGCGCGTACCAGCGGACGGCCGACCGCAGCCGGCGCACCGCCGACGTCCGCCGGCCCAGCAGCCCCCGCAGGTGCGCGAGGTCGCCCTCCGCCGCGTGCGCGAACGCGGCGGCGACCAGCTGCTCCTTCGTGGAGAAGTGGTACAGCACCAGCGCGTTGCTCACCCCGAGCGCGGACGCCACGTCGGCGATCCTGAGCGCCGCCACGCCCCGCACCTCGATCTGCTCGACAGCCGCGCGCAGCAGCTCCTCGCGCCGCTCCGCCACGCTCAACCGCACTCTCGCCACGCGGCCACCCTAATCCGTCACCAGTACGACACCGAACGTGTCCGGCCAGTGGCGGGGACACCGGGGGCGGGGCGCCGTCGGTCTGCTTGTCGGACGGGCCGACCATAATGGAAGGCCTCAGCGACTCCACCTGGAGGTACCGTGACCGGTCCGCGTTCCCAGAGTCCCGGGCTCCGAGGGCTGCGGCCCGCCGCCTTCGGCGCGGATCCCGGCGGTGAGCGCATGGCACGCATCCGCCGCTCCCCGCATTTCAAGGACGGCGTCTTCCAGAACCCGGGCGGCACCGTCCGTACGGTTCCCTCCGGGTCCCGGCGCGACCTCGCGAAGGTCTTCCTCGACAAGGAGCAGCGCCCGCTGCGCGCGCCGGGCGGCACCGTCCCGGTGCACGCCACGACCTACGCCGACCTGGCCAGACCGCCCGCCACGGGGCTGCGGCTGACCTGGATGGGCCACTCCAGCGTGCTCGCGGAGATCGACGGACACCGGGCCCTGTTCGACCCGGTCTGGGGCGAGCGCTGCTCCCCGTTCCCCTTCGTCGGGCCCAGGCGGCTGCACCCGGTGCCGCTGCCGCTGGCCGCCCTCGGCCCGGTCGACGTCGTGGTCATCTCCCACGACCACTACGACCATCTGGACATGCCCACGATCAAGGCGCTGGCCGGCACGGACACCCTGTTCGCGGTGCCCCTCGGCGTCGGCGCCCACCTCGAACGCTGGGGTGTCGCGGCCGACCGGCTGCGCGAGCTGGACTGGCACGAGTCGACCCGGGTCGGCGGCCTGACCCTCACCGCGACCCCCGCCCGCCACTTCTGCGGCCGGGGCCTGCGCAACACCCAGCACACCCTTTGGGCCTCCTGGGCCGTCGCCGGCGAGGAGCACCGGATCTACCACAGCGGGGACACCGGCTACTTCGAGGGCTTCAAGGACATCGGAGCCGCCCACGGCCCGTTCGACGCCACCATGATCCAGATCGGCGCGTACTCCCCGTTCTGGCCGGACATCCACATGACCCCCGAGGAGGGCCTGCGCGCCCACCTCGACCTCCAGGGCGGCGCCCCGCACGGGGTGCTGCTGCCGATCCACTGGGGCACCTTCAACCTCGCCCCGCACGCCTGGGCGGAGCCGGGGGAGTGGACGAAGGACGCGGGCGACGAGGCCGGACAGCCGGTGGCGCTCCCGCGGCCGGGCGAACCCTTCGAGCCCGGAGGCAAGGTGCCCGGCGAGCCCTGGTGGCGGACCGTATCCCAGCCGATCGCCCACCACTGGCGCGGCGTCCGCCCGGTGGAGGCGCCCGCGGAGGAGCGGCCGGCGGACCTCGACCTCGCGGGCGACCGGTGACGGTCAGGGGCTGAACCCGGCACGGCGGGAAGGCGGCTCACACCGGTTCGAGCTGCGACTCCGGTCGTGGCGCCGGTGCGGTGGGCCGCTCCCACTGTCTGGTGGTCCGCACGTAGCCGGAGACCACGGAGATCAGCGCCAGCAGCAGAAGGGGCCCGAACAGCCACGGCCGGGCGGCCATCTCCTCCGGCAGCCAGCGGTACGAGACCAGGAGCGCGGCGAAGACCGCCGTACCGTAGACGACCAGCCGTACGCCCGCCCGGTCCCAGCCGCGGTCGAGCGAGCGCAGCGCCGTCTCGATGGTGAGCGCGAACACCACGCCGGCGATGAGGTCCGCGCCGTAGTGGTAGCCGAACCCCAGGGTCGCGCTGAGCGTGGCCACCAGCCAGAACGTGCCCGCGTACCGCAGGGCCCGGGGGGCGGCGCGGGTGTGGATGAAGATCGCGGTGGCCCACGCCGTGTGCAGGCTGGGCATGCAGTTGCGGGGCGTGATCCCGTCGTACGGCACCGGGTGCGGGGAGCCGACCGGCGGCGGCGTGTGCGGCCAGAGGTTCGCCACCGCCCATTCGACGCCGCCGGTGCCGGAGGCGCCCGGGCCGTAGGCGAAGACCGGCCCAACCACCGGGAAGATCATGTAGACGGCCGGGCCGAGGAGACCTATCACCAGGAAGGTGCGCACCAGATGGTGGCGCGGAAAGCGCCCCTCGGCCGCCACGTTCCGCAGCTGGTACAGCGCGACGACGATCGCGGCCACCGCGAGCTGGGCGTAGACCAGGTGCAGGAGGTGCGGGCCGAACGGGTCGGTGGCCCGGACGGCCCGGCCCATCCGCCATGAGGGGTTGCCCAGCGCGTGGTCCGCGGTCGCCACGTACTGGTCGAGCACCGCCGGGCGGGCCTTGGAGGTGATGAGCAGCCAGGTGTCGCCGGTCTTGCGCCCGGCCGCCAGCAGCAGGCCAAGACCGACGCCCTTCAGCAGCAGCACACGGTCGGCGCCGGTGCGGCGCGTGACGGCGAAGACCCCGCAGCCCAGCATCACCCACAGCGCGCCGTTGCCGAAGCCGTGCCCGTCGCTCGGCCTGACGCCGGCCGCCCAGCGCACCAGCACGAAGACGAGGTCGATACCGAGGGCGGCACCGGCGGCCACGAACCGCTGCCGCCAGGTGAGCACCACCATCATCAACGCCAGACCGCCGTACAGCGGACCCGGCTTCGGGGCGAGGAACAGACCGCGGGCCAGGGTGGACATCGGGCCCGGTTCGCCGTAGCGGCGCGAGACGATCTCCATGGCTATGAGGAGCCCGAGAAGCGCCGCCCCCGCCGCGGTCCACAGCACGGCCCGCCGGGGACCCCCCAGGGCCGACGCGGACCTGCCGCCTATGTGTGACATCACCCGCGACGCTCTGGACATCAATCGTTTGGCCGATTCGATTCGGGTTTGACGGACGAGCAGCGACGACGCCAATCATCGCAAGCTCGAACATGCTATCGGAATGGTTCGGCGCCCCCGGAGGCTGGTGTTGAATGCGGTCCCATGGACGAGAGCGGGCGAACGGCGAGCCGGACGGCGGTGCTGGTCTGCCAGGGACGGGCGGCCGCGGACGGCAGGGCCGTTCCGGGGCGGTTCGCCGATCCGGTGGCGGGACGGCTCCTGCGGGCCCCGGAGCGCGTGCCCGTGGACCAGGTGCGCGCGAGCACTCCGCCCGACGGAATGCGGGCGCGCACCGCGTACGAGAGCGTGCGGGCGTGCGCCGAGGTGGTCGTGCCGCGGACGGTCGCCATCGACGAGGCCTTGCGCGCCCGAGTGACCGGCCAGTTGGTGATCCTCGGCGCCGGCCTGGACACCCGCGCCTGGCGGCTGCCCGAACTGGCGGGCACCGATGTGTGGGAGGTCGACCATCCCGCCTCCCAGGAGGACAAACGGGCCCGCCTCGCCGCTGTCGCACCCGGGGTCCGCGGGATGGACGCGGACGACACCGGCCCTGCCGGACCGCCGGTCACGGCCCGCTCCGTACGGTTCACACCCGTGGACTTCACCGTCGACGACCTCGGTGCGGCCCTGGACGCCGCCGGGCACGATCCGGCCCGGCCCACGACATGGCTGTGGGAGGGGGTCGTGCCGTACCTCACCCGGGACGAGGTGCGGGCCACGGTGGCCGCGCTCGCCGCCCGGACGGCCCCGGGCAGCGCGCTCGTCGTCAACTACCAGACGCCGTCGGCGAAGGCGGCCACCGGGCGGCTGCTGGCCCGCGTGCTCGGCAGTTCCGTCACCTCCGGCGAGCCGTGGCGCTCGCTGTGGCGGCCGGATCAACTGGCCGCGCTGCTCGCGGAGTACGGCCTGCGGGTGGTCTCGGACGACACGCTCCTCGCCCTCGCGCACTCGATCGGCAGCCAGACGCGGGTGCGGGCCTCCCTGAGGTCGGGGCGCGTCGCCGTCGCGGAAGGCCGCTGACCCGCCCTACAGGAGGACCAGCAGCCTGGTGCCCGGGAGGAGTTTGCGGTTGACCGAGGTCGACTGGACGAACACGGTGTACTCCGCGTTGCTGCCGGGCGTCACCGTCACCTCCGTCTCCGGCAGGCCCAGAAGCCGGCGGGCCGCGGGGCCGGTGAACACCTTTCCCGTCATCCGGCCGCTGGTGGCGTCCTTCTCCGCCACCGCGATCTTCTTGTTGGCCTGGATCTTCTCGCGCTTGGACAGCTCGTAGTAGGCGCAGCCCGTCTTGTACGGGTGCCCAGCGCTGGTGACGAAGTCGCGGATCGGCGTCTGCCGGTCCACCGGGATCAGCACGTACTTGCCGGGGTCGAGGGCCCGCAGACTGGACTTCACGTCGGCCGTGCTGAGGTCCTGGCCCATGGCGAAGAGGTTCCTGGTTCCGCGCACACCCTGCTCCCGGTCCCGCAGGAAGCGCGTGGCGGCCGACTTGACGGCGCCGATCGCCTCTTCGACGCCCTGCGCCGAGTCGGCGTCCCAGATCGAGATGTTGCCGGTGGGAAAGCCGTACTGCTGAGCGGTGCGCTTGGCCAGGGAGTTGGGCACCATGATGGCCGAGGTCCAGTGGTCCGGCAGGCTGTTCAGCTTGTCCGCGATCCGCCCCCGCCACTCGTCGAGGACGGCGCGGCCGTCGGGCAGGTGATCGTGGCGCGAGCCCGTCCGGTCCGCGCCCGAGGCGTTCTCCTCGCCGTCGGTGACCACGACCTGGAGGAAGCTGTGTTCGCCGTACTCCTCCCATATGTGGCCGAGGTCGTCCAGCGCCTTCACCGATGCCTGGATGAGCGCGGTCGCGCCGTTCTCGACGGTGTAGAGGCCCCGCATGGACGGCAGGTGCTTCACGTCCATGTCCCACACCAGGTTCTCCACCAGGTGGTCGAAGGCGTAGAGACTGATCCGGGTCTCGTGGCCGAGCCGGTCGGACTCCTCCGCCAGGCCCTTCACGAACTCGTCCACCACGCGGATGAGCTGCTCCGAATGCCCCCTCATCGAACCGGACTTGTCGATGACGAGAGCGACGTGGTTCACGAAGTGCTTCTTGAGCCGGTCCCTTACCGTGGCGCTCATCGTGTCAGTCCCCTTTGTGTGCCCATGGGCGCGCGGACGTCTGCCACGGGTCGGCCAACCCGCCGCGGACGCCGGTCCGTTCGGATGATGGCTTCACAGTACGGAGCACCACTGACAACGCCCCTGAGCGCAGGCCAACGCCGATACTGTGAGTGACGGTTCCGCGGGTGTGGGCGCGAGTGCCGCGTGCCGCCCGGGGTGCGGGGCGGCGCGCATCGAGGCGTGCGATGGGATAGGGGGCGCACGAGACCTTCCGGGCACCCCTTGCGCCGCTGATCGCTTTTGACCAGGTCGTATCGAACCCTTTCGGGTCTGCCTCACCCGTCCGAAAAGGTCATCGGTCTGTCGTACGAAGCCTCATACCAGAGCGGGACTGTCCGCGGGGGACTTTGTCAACTGCCCACCGCACATGATGCTCTGGCGACTACTGTGAGTGTCCGGATGGCAGCCCGACGGACCAGTACGAGGACGCAGATGTCTCACCTCCGCGCACCGGCCGCCCGACCCGACCGCCGTGAGGGCGGCCGGCACGGGCGACCGGTCGCCCGACCCGCCCCCGCACTGCCCGAGACGCACATACGGCCACAGCTGATGCGGCTCGCGGTGCTGCCGCCCGTCGCGGTCGCGCTCAGCGCGAGCGCGGCCGTGCTGTTCAGCGTCCGCTCCACCGGCGCGCACCCGGGGCCCACCCTGTGGGCCGTGCTCGCGGGCGCGGTCGCCGTGACCGTCGCGGGAGTGCTGACCGCCGCCGTGGCCGCGGACCGTGCGGCCCGCCAGGTCGCCGACCGGATCGGCGCCCTGCGCCGCACGGCCGCCCGCGGCGAGGCCGACCTGCTCGACCTCGTCGAGGCACTCCGCCAGGGAGAGGACCCGCCGCACCGCGCGGCGCGCCGCGGGCCGCCGGAGGACGCCGACGACTTCGAGCTCCTCGCCGCCGACCTGGCCCGCGCGCACGACGGCGCCGTCACCGCCGTCGTGCAGGCGGCCCAGCTCTCCAGCCAGGCCGGCAGCGAGCAGAAACTGGAGGTCTTCGTCAACCTCGCGCGGCGGCTCCAGTCCCTCGTGCACCGGGAGATCTCGATCCTGGACGACCTGGAGAACCAGATCGAGGACCCCGACCTGCTCAAGGGCCTCTTCCACGTCGACCACCTCGCCACCCGCATCCGCCGGCACGCGGAGAACCTCGCCGTGCTCGGCGGCGCCGTCTCCCGCAGGCAGTGGAGCAACCCGGTCGACATGACCGAGGTGCTGCGCTCCGCCATCGCCGAGGTCGAGCAGTACTCCCGGGTCAAGCTGGTGCCGCCCATCGACGGCGAACTGCGCGGGCACGCCGTCGCCGACGTGATCCACCTGCTCGCCGAACTCGTCGAGAACGCCACGGTGTTCTCCGCGCCGCACACCCAGGTGCTGCTCCGCGCCAACCTCGTGACCTCCGGGCTCGCCGTGGAGGTCGAGGACCGCGGGCTCGGCATGCCGGTCGGCGAACAGAGCAGGATGAACGCCCTGCTCGCCGACCCCGACCAGGTCAACGTCGCCAGCCTGCTGGCCGACGGCCGCATCGGCCTCTACGTCGTCTCCCAACTCGCCCGCCGCCACGGCATCCATGTGCGCCTGCAGACCAACATCTACGGCGGCGTACAGGCCGTACTCGTCGTCCCCCAGGCCCTGCTGGGCACGGCACCGGCCGCGCCCGCGGCCCGAACCGGAACGGTGGGACCGCAGGAGGCGTCGGCCGGCGGGCGGTTGGCGGTGCCGGCGCCGCACTCCCCGCAGGGCGCCCGTCCTGAAGCGGCGATTCCCGCGCAGGCAGGGCCGCAGGCGGAGTGGCAGGCGGTGCCGGCCGGTGGCATCCCCGGTTCCGTCGGCGGCGCGCAGGGCCGGGCCACGGCGGAGACGGGTGACGCAGGGGCGGTGGAGGCGGACGACGACCGGGCGAACGGTCCGGGCGCCGCGCCGGCCGACGACCCGTCCGCCGCGCCGAGCGCGCCCGCCCGGCCCCCCGCCGCCGGCCGCCGCCGGCACGCACTCCGCACACCCGGACGCGCCGCCCCGGCGGCCAGGAACGGCGCCGCGCCGAACGTCGCACCTCTGAACGGGAGCGCGTGGAACGGCGCCGCGCCGAGCGAGGCCGTGGGCGACGGAACCAACGGCACCGCCCGGCTCGCGTCCGTGCACCCCGAGCGTGGGCCGCTCGGGGACGCGCAGGGCGGGAGCGGGAGGACCGGGACCGGCTCGACGGCGGGGGCGCGGGCCGGGGACGCGCCGGCCCCCCTGCCCGTGCGCGGGGCCGGGGAGCGGCGGGCCAACCCCGCCGAGGCCGTGCCCGGGGTCAGCGCCGAGGACCGGGTGACCGTCGAGGCCCACGCCGGCCTGGCGCCCACCCCGCGCGCGGGCGCCGTACGCGGCACTATGGACAAGCCCCGACTGCCCCGCCGCCGCGCCCAGGAGCACATCGTGCCCCAACTGCGGGGCGGCCCCGCCCCCCGCCCGGACACCGACACCGTCGCGGGCCACGACCCCGGCCTGATGGCCGCCTTCCAGCGCGGTATCGGCCTGGCCGAGGCACAGCAGCACCTGGAGCAGCCCGGACCCGAGGAGCCTGCGCACGCGGCTCCCCCCTGGAGCGAGCCCACGGGCGAGGCCGCCGGCCACACGGACCCGGCACCCTGGCAGCCCACCACGCCGAAGGCGCCCCATGAGGCCCCGACCGGCGAGCCCGCCGGCGGTGAACTCCCGGTACGCGCCCGGGCGGTGCGGCCATCAGCAGCCGATCCGCTTCCGTACGATTCGGCCGCGCAGCCGTCCGGCGAGCCCGCCGGCAGCGACCTCCCCGTACGTACCCGGGCGGTGCGGCCATCAGCAGCCGATCCGCTTCCGTACGATCTGGGCCCGCAGCTGTCCGGCGAACCGGCCCGCAGCGAACTCCCCGTACGGGCCCGGGCTGTGCCGCCACCGGCAGCCGAATCGCTGTCGTACGATCCGGCGTCCCAGTCGTCCGGTGGCGAGCGTGAGCGGCACGGTGGGAGTCTGCCGTCGGCGCCGGCACTTCCGCGGCGGGGTCAGTCTTCCGACGGGGCCGAGCTCGGACGCGGACGGTCCGGCGGAGAGTTGACGCCGTCGGCTCTGGACATGCTTCATCTGGCCCCGGGCGCCGAGGGGGGCAGCGGCGCCGGACACCAGACCCGCGTCAGGGCGTTGCCCGTTCCGTTCCAGGAGCCGGTGGGTGACGGTCCGTCGGGGGCGGCTCCGGCCGCACCCGGTCAGCCACCCATACCCCGCGCCCAGGCGCACGCCCCCGCGCCCGGGACCGAGTTTTCCGGTCGTGCCGACGGGAGCGCACCGGCCGGATGACGCCCGACGCCTGAAGCTGTGGCGACCTCACCCGCCCACCCCCCGCTTCCACAGACCTTCGTACCCCAAGGAGTCGATCCACCATGGCGAGCGATGCGCCGACCGCCCAGGCATCCGACCTCGACTGGCTGCTCAGCGGCCTCGTGCAACGCGTCCCGCACACCGCCAGCGCCGTGCTGCTGTCCTGCGACGGACTCGTGAAGTCCATGCACGGCCTCGACCCGGACAGCGCCGACCACATGGCGGCCCTGGCCTCCGGCCTGTACTCCCTCGGCCGCAGCGCGGGCGTCCGGTTCGGCGACGGCGGGGACGTACGGCAGGTCGTCGTCGAACTCGACTCGACCCTGCTGTTCGTCACCACCGCCGGCTCCGGCACCTGCCTCGCCGTGCTCGCCGGCCGCGAGGCCGACGCCGCCGTGCTCGGCTACGAGATGGCCATGCTCGTCAAGAGCGTCCGCCCCTATCTGGTCACCGCACCCCGGCAGCACGCCGTCGAACCCACGGCGACGAGGCCGTGAGCGTGGCCACAGCCGGCGACGGGCCCTGGCTCGACGACGCGGCCGGACGCCTGGTGCGACCCTTCACGGTCAGCAACGGCCGCACCGAGCCCAGCATCGCCCTCGACCTGATGTCCCAGGTGATGGCCACCGGCGTCACCCCGCTCGGCTACCTCGGCCCCGAGCACGCCCAGGCGCTCGACCTGTGCCGGGCCCCCGTCTCGGTCGCCGAGGTCGCCGCCCACCTCACCCTGCCCGCGGTGGTCACCAAGGTGCTGCTGTCCGACCTCGTCGACTGCGGGGCGCTGACCACCAAGCCCCCCGCCTTCCACCACAACCCCACTGACCGGTCTCTGCTGGAGGCAGTGCTCGATGGACTACGACGACAGCTCTGACCCGTTCCCGACCGCGCTCAAGATCCTGGTGGCGGGCGGGTTCGGGGTCGGCAAGACGACCTTCGTGGGCGCGGTCAGCGAGATCGCCCCGCTCAGCACGGAGGAACTGCTCACCACGGTCAGCGCCGCCACGGACAACCTCGACGGCATCGAGAACAAGGTCGAGACGACCGTCGCCATGGACTTCGGGCGCATCACCCTCGACCCGCAGCACGTCCTGTACCTGTTCGGCACGCCCGGACAGGAGCGGTTCTGGTTCATGTGGGACGAACTGTCCGAGGGCGCCCTCGGCGCCGTGATCCTCGCCGACACCCGCCGCCTCCAGGAGTGCTTCGCGGCCGTCGACTTCTTCGAGGAACGCGGCCTCGCCTTCATCATCGCCATCAACGAGTTCGACGGCGGCTACCGCTACGACCCCGAGGAGGTACGGTCCGCCCTCGACCTCGACCCGCGGATCCCGGTCGTCCGCTGCGACGCCCGCATCTCCAGTTCCGGCGTGCAGACCCTGCTGGTCCTCGTCCGCCACCTCCTCGCCCACACCCCGGCGCCCGCCCCGAGCCGCAGCGCCCACCTGTGACCCGTCCGACCCCGCCCCACCGCCCGCAGCCGACCCCGCTTCACTCACCATCAGTCACCCGACACACCGCCCACGGAGCCCGCACATGAGGTTCGCCCACCGCGACGGAGCCCGGACATGAGCTATGAGCCGCCCCGGCCCGTCAGGGGCCTGCTGCTCACCCCCGAGGACAAGGAGGCCCCCGCCCGCGTGCACCGGCTGCGCCGGCTCGGCCTCGGCGAGCGGCCCGAACCCGCCCTCGACGCCTTCGCCGACCACCTCGCCCAGCTCACCGGCGCGCCCTACGCCATGGTCAACTTCATCGGCGAGCAACGCCAGTTCTTCGCCGGACTGCGCGTCCCGGTGTTCCCGCCCGTGGTCCGGGAGGACGGCACCAGCCCTGAGGTCGGCCGTGTCCTGCCGCGCGGCCACGGCTTCTGCCCGCACGTCGTGGTCCGCCGCAAGGCGCTGGTCCTGGAGGACGTCAGCGACTACCCGCGGTTCGCCGGCAACCCCGTCGTCGACGAGTACGGCATCCGCTCCTACCTCGGCGCCCCGCTCCTCGATAGCTCCGGCATGGCCCTCGGCACGGTGAGTGTGTCCGACGTGGCGCCGCGGGCCTGGGGGAAGGCAGGCCTGGAGACCATCAAGGCGCTGGCCGCCGACCTCGCCGTACGCCTCGAACGGTCGGCCGAGGACGGCCTGCCGCCGTGACCGGCCGGGCCCGCGGTCAGGCGTGCAGTGCGGGGCGTGAAGGAAAGCTGTGGCGGCGGTTAAGAAAAGCTCGATGGACCCCGGGGCCCCCGATACGGCAGATTGCAGGGTGATTCCACCCCTCTGACCCGGCGCGGGCTCCTTCGGCATGCCCCGCGGCCGGGACCTCACCCCACAGGAGCGGCACGCGTGAAGGCGCTGGTCAAGGAGAAGGCGGAGCCCGGACTCCGGCTCACGGACGTACCCGAGCCCGCCATCGGACCCGGTGATGTGCTGATCAAGGTCATGCGGACCGGTATCTGCGGGACCGACCTGCACATCCGGGCCTGGGACGGCTGGGCGCAGCAGGCGATCCGCACCCCCCTCGTCGTCGGACACGAGTTCGTCGGCCAGGTGGTCGAGACCGGCCGCGACGTCGCCGACATCCGCATCGGCGACCGGGTCAGCGGCGAGGGCCACCTGGTGTGCGGCAAATGCCGCAACTGCCTGGCCGGCCGCCGCCACCTGTGCCGGGCCACCCTCGGGCTCGGGGTCGGCCGCGACGGCGCCTTCGCGGAGTACGTCGCCCTGCCCGCGTCCAACGTGTGGGTGCACCGCGTCCCCGTCGACCTCGACGTCGCCGCGATCTTCGACCCGTTCGGAAACGCCGTGCACACCGCGCTGTCCTTCCCGCTGGTCGGCGAGGACGTCCTGATCACCGGTGCGGGCCCGATCGGCCTGATGGCCGCCGCCGTCGCCCGGCACGCCGGCGCCCGCAACGTCGTCATCACCGACGTCAGCGAGGAGCGCCTGGAACTGGCCCGCAAGATCGGCGTCAGCCTGGCGCTGAACGTGTCCCGGTCCACGATCGCCGACGGCCAGCGCGAACTGGGGCTGCGCGAGGGCTTCGACATCGGCCTGGAGATGTCCGGCCGCGCCGAGGCCATGCGGGACATGATCGCCAACATGACGCACGGCGGCCGCATCGCCATGCTCGGCCTGCCCGCCGAGGAGTTCCCGGTCGACTGGTCCCGGATCGTCACCTCGATGCTCACCATCAAGGGCATCTACGGCCGCGAGATGTTCGAGACCTGGTACGCGATGTCCGTCCTGCTGGAGGGCGGCCTGGACCTCGCTCCCGTGATCACCGGCCGCTACGGCTACCGCGACCACGAGGCCGCCTTCGCCGACGCGGCGTCCGGCACCAGCGGCAAGATCATCCTGGACTGGACTGCTTGATTTCCGGCTCGGTTCACCTCCGGGGCGCCAAAGCCTGTGTCGAGGAACCGACCGTTCTCAACCCTTCGGGCCTCCGCGCGCTCGGTCCCTCGACACAGGCGCGCCCCTTCGGCTCACTCGCCCCGCACTTGATGGAGTCCCTCATGTTCAACTCTGTTCGAGACGACCTGCGTACCACCCTCGACGAGATCCGTGCCGCCGGACTGCACAAGCCCGAGCGGGTCATCGGCACCCCGCAGTCCGCGACCGTGAACGTCACCGCGGGCGGCCGCCCCGGCGAGGTCCTCAACTTCTGCGCCAACAACTACCTCGGCCTCGCCGACCACCCCGACGTGGTCGCCGCCGCCCACGAGGCCCTGGACCGCTGGGGCTACGGCATGGCCTCCGTCCGCTTCATCTGCGGCACCCAGGAGGTGCACAAGGAGCTGGAGGCCCGCCTCGCCGCGTTCCTCGGGCAGGAGGACACGATCCTCTACTCCTCCTGCTTCGACGCCAACGGCGGTGTCTTCGAGACCCTCCTCGGCCCCGAGGACGCGGTGATCTCCGACGCCCTCAACCACGCCTCCATCATCGACGGCATCCGCCTCAGCAAGGCCCAGCGACTGCGCTACGCCAACCGCGACATGGCCGATCTGGAGACCCAGCTCAAGGCCGCGGGCGACGCCCGGCGCAAGCTGATCGTCACCGACGGCGTCTTCTCCATGGACGGCTACGTGGCGCCCCTCGCGGAGATCTGCGACCTCGCCGACCGCTACGACGCCATGGTCATGGTCGACGACTCCCACGCCGTCGGCTTCGTCGGCCCCACCGGTCGCGGTACGCCCGAGCTGCACGGTGTCATGGACCGCGTCGACATCATCACCGGCACGCTCGGCAAGGCCCTCGGCGGCGCCTCCGGCGGCTACGTCGCCGCCCGCGCCGAGATCGTCGCCCTGCTGCGCCAGCGCTCCCGCCCGTACCTGTTCTCCAACACCCTCGCCCCGGTCATCGCCGCCGCCTCCCTGAAGGTCCTCGACCTCCTGGAGTCGGCCGACGACCTGCGGGTCCGCCTCGCCGAGAACACCGCGCTGTTCCGCCGCCGGATGACCGAGGAGGGCTTCGACATCCTCCCCGGCGATCACGCCATCGCGCCCGTCATGATCGGCGACGCCTCGGAGGCCGGCCGCATGGCCGAGCTGCTGCTGGAGCGCGGCGTGTACGTGATCGGCTTCTCCTACCCGGTCGTCCCGCAGGGCCAGGCCCGTATCCGCGTCCAGCTGTCCGCCGCGCACTCCACCGAGGACGTCAACCGGGCGATCGACGCGTTCATCGCAGCGCGCGCGGAGCTGAGGGCCTGACCAGGACCGACGCCCTGGGATAATGGGGGCATGATCGAGGCACGGCGGCTCCACATCCTCCGTGCGGTGGCCGACCACCGCACGGTCACGGCGGCGGCCGCCGCGCTCTACCTCACCCCCTCCGCCGTCTCCCAGCAGCTCACGGCCCTGGAGCAGGAGACCGGGCACCGGCTCGTCGAGCGGAGCGCAAAGGGCGTACGGCTCACCCCGGCCGGTGAGATCCTGCTCAGCCACACCAACGCGGTCCTCGCCCAGCTGGAGCGCGCCGAGGCCGAGCTGGCCGCGTACGGCTCGGGCGAGGCCGGCACGGTCACCGTGGCCGCCTTCGCGACCGGCATCGCCCAAGTCGTCGCGCCCGCCGTGGCCCGGCTCGCGCACAGCGCGCCGGGCATACGCATCCGCGTCCAGGACGCCGAGGGCGACGCCAGCCTCCCCATGGTCCTGGACCGGCAGGTCGACGTGGCCGTCGCGGTCGAGTACCGGGGGGCGCCGGCCGCCGACGACCCCCGGCTGACCCACGTCTCCCTGTACGCCGAGCCCTTCGACGCCGTCGTCCCCCTCGGACACCGGCTCGCGGACGCCCCGGAGGTCCCCCTCGCCGAACTGGCGAAGGATCCGTGGATCGGCCCCTATCCCGGCAACCCCTGCCACGACGTGGTCGTCCTGGCCTGCGAGAGCGCCGGATACCAGCCCCGCCTCGAACACTCCTCCGACGACTTCCGCGCGGTCGTCGCGCTGGCCTCCGCCGACGCGGGCGTCGCCCTCGTGCCCCGCTCCGCGCTGCGCGGCATGGACCTCACCGGTGTGGTCGTCCGCCCCGTCGACGGCGTGGCCCCGACCCGGCGCGTCTTCGCCGCCGTACGACGCGGCGCCGAGGGCCATCCGCTGATCCGGCCGGTGCTCGACGCCCTGGGAGCGGCGGCCCAGGACTGAGCACCGGGGCGGTTGTCAGTGGCACGGGCTACGTTCGTGGCATGCCGGATGCCGAGGATGTACGCCGTATCGCCCTGTCCCTGCCGGACACGACGGAGAAGATCGCCTGGAGCATGCCCACCTTCCGGGTCGCCGGGAAGATGTTCGCCACGCTGCCCGAGGAGGAGACGTCCCTCGCCGTGCGCTGCCCCAAGGAGGAGCGCGACGAACTGGTGCTGGCCGAGCCGGAGAAGTTCTGGATCGCCGGCCACGAGGCCCAGTTCGCCTGGGTGAGAGCGAGACTCGCCGCCCTGGACGACGAGGACGAACTGCGCGCCATCCTGGCCGACTCCTGGCGCCAGGCAGCCCCACCCCGCCTCCTCGACGCCCACCCCGGGGTGGGCGTCTCGCGCGAACCCTGAAATACCCCGGCGCACGGGGACCCGACATGACATGATCCCGCGCGACGCCCGCGGCGCATTCCGTGCCGGGGCATGGGGGAGGCGGCCGGGCCGGCGGTGGCGACACCCCGCGCACCGCCTCCGGCCGGAGGCGCGGACTCGGGGCGCGGACGGGGGAGCGGACCGGGCGGGATCCGGGCGGGGCGCGGGCTGGAGCGCAGGGCCGGCAGAGACGGCACCCGGGCGTGTACCGCTGCCCCTGCCTGCGGCACCGGCCGCCCGGCGCGGCGGCATCGGCCAGGAAAGCGGTCCGCTGTGCACCGGAGTGGCGAGTACGACGGCGGTCAGGGGAGGGAGCGCGAGGGATGACGGGCGACACCGATGCGCGGCGTGCCGGCGAGACGGGATCGGGCGGACATGGGCGGGGCGAGGAGAGGGGTGGCACCGGGGTGCGGGCCGGTGGCGAGGCGGTGCGGAACACCGATGCGCGGCGCGTCGGCGAGGCGGAGCCGGGCGGGCATGCGGGAGGCGTACCTGAATCCCGTACGTCCCCGACGCCCCGCGTCCCGGAGAAGGCGCCCCGCGTCCCCGAAAACGGGTGCGCGACCACCGACCCGAGTGCGGTATTGTTTCCCTGCGCGTTTCGACCGGGGAAACCCCAGGTCAAACGGCACCGGGACGTGGCGCAGCTTGGTAGCGCACTTGACTGGGGGTCAAGGGGTCGCAGGTTCAAATCCTGTCGTCCCGACGGTGTGAAGGGCCCCCGCGGGCAGCAGCTCGCGGGGGTCCTTTCGTATGCCAGGGGCTTGGCACGCGAGAGGGCCCTTCGGGCACGCGAGGGGCCCTCTCGCATGTCCCGGCCGGTCAGGCCGGCCGCTCCTTGTCCCGGCCCGACACCGCCAGGTACGCCACGAAGCCGAGGATCGCCACCGTCCACGACAGGGTGACCGGGCCCAGCCCCCACTCCAGACCGCCGCGCGCCTTGGACACCGCCATCCAGTCGGCGATCGAGGCGCCGAGCGGGCGGGTGATGACGTACGCCGTCCAGAACGCGGTCACCGCGCCGAGGGTGCCGGCCCGGTGGGCGAGCGCCGGGACGCAGATGGCCAGGGCGAACAGGACGACCGAGCCGAGGTAGCCGAGCCCGACCGAGGCGGTGAGGTCGCCGGCCGCGGTGCCGAGGGCGAAGGTGGCGAGGACGGCCGCCCAGTAGAAGGTCTCCCGGCGGCGGGTGCGGATGCTGTGGATCGACAGCGTCCGCTCACTGGCGTACCAGAGGGCGAAGACGGCGGCCAGGACCAGCAGGAAGGCCGGCGTGGACAGGGCGTAGGGGACGCCGATGCCGACGTGCAGCACGTCCGCGGCCATCGTGCCGAACACGCTGACCATGACGATGGCCGTCCAGTAGATCCAGGCCACGTACCGGCGGACGGCGAACTGGAGCACGAGCGCCGCCACCAGCCCGGCCCCGCCCAGCCCGACCGCCGGGATGGGCCCGAAGAGGTGGGCCAGGAAGTCGGACGCGGTCTCGCCCATGCCGGTGGTGAGGACCTTGATGATCCAGAAGTAGACGGTCACCTCCGGCACCTTGTTCGCGGGTGCGAGGAGGCGGGCATGGCTGCGGGGCCGCTGGTCGAGGACGTGCTCTGTGCTCATGGCCCGCACCTTCGCACGGCCAACCGCCGTTTCCCCAGACCCCTTTGCCATTGTTTTGGTGCTTCTGGTGCAGGCGTTGCCCCAGGGATGCCGACAAACCCGGCGCAGGGGTCAGGACACGACGCCGACGTGCGCGAGGGCCTGCTTCAGCAGCGCCCCGTGCCCGCCCGGCATCTCGTTCTGCACGGCCGCCGACGCCGCCTCCTGCGGGCTGAACCACACCAGGTCCAGCGCGTCCTGCCGGGGCCGGCAGTCACCGGTCACCGGCACCACGTAGGCGAGGGACACCGCGTGCTGGCGGGGGTCGTGGTACGGGGTGATCCCGGCCGTCGGGAAGTACTCGGCGACCGTGAACGGCTGCAGGGAGGACGGGATGCGCGGCAGGGCGACCGGGCCCAGGTCCTTCTCCAGGTGGCGCAGCAGCGCGTCGCGGACCCGCTCGTGGTGCAGGACACGGCCGGAGACCAGGGTCCGGCTGACCGTTCCGTCCGGGCCGATGCGCAGCAGCAGCCCGATGCTGGTGACTTCGCCGCTGTCGTCCACGCGCACGGGCACGGCCTCGACGTACAGGATCGGCATCCGGGCCCTGGCCATTTCCAGCTCGTCCGTGGCCAGCCAGCCGGGCGTGGTTTCGGTCATGTCAGACATTGCTTGATCATACTTTCCGGGTGGGGCATCCGCTGCTGTCGCGGGCGGGTTCGTTTTCGGTCAGGCCGTAGAGGCGTCGGGCGTTGTCGCGGCCGGCCCAGGTCGCGTACCGCAGGGCGTCGGGCAGGCTCAACTCGTCGGCGTCCACCCGGGACTGGAGGAGGTCGGCCAGACCCTGCCGGAAGGACAGCGCCCCCAGGTGGTGGAATTCGGCCACGCCGTACGCGTCCGAGCTGTAGAGCAGCTTGCGGTACGGGGTGATCTCCAGGGCCTCCGCGAGCACCGCCCGCGCCCGTGCCGGGCCGGTGTAGTGCAGGGCCAGTCCGACGTCCAGGTGCACCCGCTCGAACACCGTGGCCAGGTAGGCGGCCTGACGCTGGTACGGCCAGCAGTGCAGCAGCAGGACGTCGATCGTGCCGGAGGTCAGGTGCAGCCAGTCGGTGAGGAGGGCCGGGTCGGCGTGGTGCAGGCGGACGTCGGCGTCGCCGAACCCCGTGTGCAGTTGCAGCGGCAGGCCGAGGCCGACGGCGCTCCACAGCAGGTGCCGTACCAGGACCGGGTCGTCCAGGCGGCCGCCGCGGGCGAGCCACCGCGCGGCGGCGGCCGTGACGTCGGCGGCGCCGGGTCGGGCCGGGTCCAGGGCGAAGCCGGTGCGGTACGCGGCCACCGACTTCACGCCGACCACGCCCGGCCGGCGTACCGCCTCCTCGGCGGCCGCCCGGACCACGTCCGCGTACTCGCCCGGCTCCACACCCCGCGCGGCCACCGTCTCCGCGAGCTGCTCCAGCCGTACGACCTCGTAGCCGGCCGCACCCGAGGCCGCGGCCAGTCGGGCGGGGGAGGTGACGGGGTGCGGGGTGTACCCGGTGTCGACGCAGAACGCCTCCACACCGGCCGCGGTGAGGAACCGCCGGTTGACCTCCCGCCAGCCCAGCTCGGCGCGCCGGGCCAGATAGTCGGCGGCGGGCGCGTGCCGGGGGAGGTCCAGCAGGGGCGCGCAGTGCCGGCGCACGGCCACGCCGACCGGGCTGTCGAACGTCGACATGCCGGGCCAGCGCTCGCCCTCGGTGATCAGGGACTCGAACTCCGCCGGGCCGAGGTCGGCGGTGACGGCGCCGTGGCAGTGGTGGTCCACCAGCGGCAGGGCGGCGAGCGCCTCGTGCACCGGGCCGGGCGCCGCCATCGTCAGTACGCCCAGCGGTAGGCCGCCGCCACCCGGGCGTCGTCGAGACCGTCCACGGCGGCCGCCTCCCCGAGCCGTACAGCGGTCACCGCGTCCGCCAGGACCGGGCCCAGCGCGGCCCGCAGCACGTCGTCGGTGCGGAACGCCTCGACCGCCTCGGGCAGCGAGGTGGGCAGCCGCCGTACGCCGAGCGCGGCGGCCTCGTCGGGGCCGTAGCGGGCCGGGTCGCCGGTGATCTCCTCGCCGAGGGGCAGGGCGGCGGTCACACCGTCGAGGCCGGCTGCGATCACGCAGCCGAGCGCCAAATACGGGTTGGCCGCCAGGTCGACCGGTTTGACCTCCAGGTTGGCGTCGTGCGCCCGGCGGCCCGCCGTGCCGGTCACCACCCGCAGCGCGGCCTCCCGGGTCTCCCGGCCCCACGCGGTGAAGACACCGGCCCACTGCGACGGCCTGAGCCGCAGATAGCTGGCCGGGCTCGGCGCGGTGACGGCCGTCAGCGCGGGGAGCCGGGCGAGGATCCCGGCCGTGAACGCCTCCGCCTCGGCCGTCATGCCGTACCGGCCCTCGCCCCCGGCGTGCAGGTTGGCGCCGTCGCGCCAGGCGGACAGGTGCAGATGGCCGCCGTTGCCGACGCCCTCGGCGGACACCGCGGGCGCGAAGGACACCGTGAGTCCGTGCCGTTCGGCCACCGCCCGGATCGTCTGCCGGACCAGCACGCTCCGGTCGGCCGCCGCCACCGGGTCCAGCGCGCCCACCGAGATCTCGAACTGGCCGGGCGCGTACTCGGGATGCAGCTGGTCGACGTCGATGTCCTGCACGGCGCACGCGGCGAGCAGCGCGGCGGTGTAGTCGCTCAGCCCGGTCTGCCGGATCGCGCCGTACGCCGGGCCGCGCACCGCCGGGACGAACGCGCCGTCCGCCGCCGGGCCGAGTCCGACGCACCACTCGATCTCGACGGCCGCCTTGAAGGCGATGCCGTGCCGTTCGGCGGCGTCGGTGACGATCCGGCGCAGGAAGGTCCTGGCGCAGCCCGGGTGCCGTTCGCCCTCCTGCGTGATCCGGTCCACCGGCGCCCAGGCCCAGCCGGGCTGCGCGGCGAGGGGCACCAGCTGGTCGAGGTCGGGGTAGAGGCGCAGGTCGCCGTCGGGGGAGCCGAGGACGTCGGTGGTGACGATCGAGTCGTCGGCGAGGAACGTGTCGAACACGGGCGACATGCCGACGCCCCACGAGACGGCCGCCTCCAGCCGCGCCGTCGGGACCGTCTTCACCCGGCAGACACCCGCCGTGTCCACGTACGCCAGGACGATCCCGTGCACGTCCCGCGCGGTCAGGTCCGCGGTGAGCGCGGCGACCCGGCGCAGGTCGCCGGGGCGCCCGCCGGGCACGGGGTCGGCAAGGGTGGTCATACGTCCTCCTCGACGGTCCTGGCCGGCCGGGCGGTGCTCCGCCGTCATTGTGCCGCTCGTCACTCCCGCTGTCCGGTGAACGCGCACGTCGGCGCGAAGGTGCGCCCGCGCGGCCCCACCCCCGCCGCCCTGGCCGGAATCCGCCGTACGCGACACTGGAGAGCGCCCCCGCCGCCGACCGGAAGAACGACATGCCCGCCACGCCGCCCGCGCCCCTGATCGACACCCCCTGCCCGCCGGCCGGCGCGGCGGACATCCGGCTCGTCGTCACCGACATGGACGGCACGCTGCTGGACGACGCCAAGCGGATCCCCGACGGACTGTGGCCGATGCTCGCGGAACTGCGCCGGCGCGGTGTGCTGTTCAGCCCGGCGAGCGGCCGGCAGTACGCCACGCTGGCCCGGCAGTTCGCGGAGGTGGCCGACGGCATGGTGTTCATCGCCGAGAACGGCACGTATGTGGTGCGCGACGGCGCGGAGCTGAGTTCCGACCCGCTGGACAGGTCGGTCGCCGCCGAGGTCGCGCGGACGGTACGACGGCTGGTCGCGGACGGAGTGGACGCCGGCGCCGTGGTGTGCGGCAAGCGGGCGGCCTACGTGGAGCGGACCGACGAACCGTTCCTGGCCGAGGTCCGCAAGTACTACGTCGAGCACCGGATCGTCGAGGACGTCACCGCCGTCGACGACGACGTGATCAAGGTGGCGCTGTTCGACTTCGGCTCCGCCGCGGACACCACCGCCCCCGCCCTGGCCGGGTTCGCGGCCACCCACCAGGTCGTCGTCTCCGGGGAGCACTGGGTTGACGTCATGAACCGCACCGCGCATAAGGGTGCCGCGCTGCGCGGCCTCCAGCGGGAGCTGGGCATCACGCCCGCGCAGACCATGGTGTTCGGCGACTACCTCAAATATGTCAAGCCCTGATCGATGCCTCTGACCTGCTAATTTACGGATAGGGGCAACTTTATTCTTGAGCGCAGCGCTTCTAGTCGTAGGTATCCAGCCTCTAGACTGCGGCCATGTCGAAGCAAGACGACCCGGACATATCCGGCCTCCTCAACTCATGGCTACTGCATCTCGCGGCAGAGCGGAAGTCTCAGCAGACGATCAAGGTCTATGGCGACGGCGTGAAGGGGTTCCTGCGCTGGTGCGAGACTCATGATCGCCCCCCGCTGCTCGACCGGCCGACAGCCAACGCGTTCGTGTCCTCACTGCTCGCTGACGGCGCGGCGGCAACCACGGCAAAGTCAAGACAGTTGGCGTTGCGCCGCTTCTCCGCGTGGCTGGCCGAAGAGGGTGAGATCGACAGTGACAAACTGGACGGTCTTAAGCCCCCGAAGGTTGATCAGAAGGTTGTTCCGGCACTGTCTGATGATCAATGCCGGGACTTGATCAAGGCGTGCCAAAACCCTAAGAATAAAAAGGACTTCCGCGCCCGGCGGGACGAAGCGATCGTTCGTTTCATGATCGAGACAGGCGCCCGCGCCGGTGAAGTCGTGGCCATGACCCTGGCTGACGTCGACCTCAAGACATTTGAGGCGACCATCGAACGGGGCAAGGGCGGCAAGGGCCGGGTAGTGCCGTTCAGCGCACAGACGGCCGCAGCGGTAGACCGCTACCTCTCCCTGCGCAAGAAACACCGCCTGGCGCACCTGCCGGATCTGTGGCTTGGCGACCGTGGCCGCACCTTCGAGTACCCGGCCCTCTACGGCGCCTTGGTCCGCCGGTCAGAGGTCGCAGGAATAGACGGCTTCTCACCGCACAAGCTGCGGCACACGGCAGCTACACGATGGCTCGCGGCGGGCGGATCCGAGCAAGGACTCATGAGTGTTGCCGGGTGGACACGGCGCGACATGCTCGACCGGTATACAAAGCACTCTTCCGAGCGCCGCGCCGTAGAAGAGGCTCGGAAACTCAATCTCGGCGACCTCTAGTCCTCGGGTAGGTACTCCCGCGCAAGCTCTAACGCCTTAGCCTGCTCATCCGCGCCGCAGCCGATGAACTCATCGCGGAGTCCTTGCGACGTGAACCATGAGAGTCGCCATCCCTCCCTGTCGCCAACCAGTGACCCATAGGCGAGCACGGCGTACCTGTGCGAGAGGGTCCAGAATTCGCCCGAACCTGGCCCCATGATCCTGATTTCCATGTCGATCTCCCTCGTGTGACCTCAAGCTCATTTCCTACTAGACAGTAGCCAAACGCTACGCTAACCGGACACAATGGGATACCCGGGCGCACAGCCTGAAAGATCCGCAAAACAATTGAACATCAACAGAACACGAATGGAGGCCCCTAGTGGCCCTCACCCCCGAGCAGAGGTCCCTCCGCGCGTCGATCGCCGCGAATGTCCAGTGGTCCAAGACAGCCGACCGCACTGCCCACACCGCCCCCGCCCGCGAAGCGTTTCTGAGCCGCTTCGAGCGGGAGGTTGACCCTGAGGGTGTCCTGCCCCCTCAGGAGCGCGCCAAGCGCGCCGAGAGCGCCCGCAAAGCTTACTTCCAGCGTCTCGCCTTCGCGTCCAGCGTCGCGCGCTCGAAGCGCCGTTCCACAGAGGCCGCCTAGACAGACGAATGCCCCCGACCTGCCACGTCGAGGGCATCGCTCTTACAACTGAACAGAGAGAGTTGCTACCTAACATGATAACACCGAACATCCTGCATTACCTGGCTGAACGAGGTGCAGATGACCCGGGCGCGGCCGATGAGATCCGCAGGGAGTTGTCTCCCGACGAGTGCGCCCAGTTCGACCAAGTCCTCAACGTGGTGCAGTACCTTCGCGTACAGGAGAGGGGCCCGGCGTTCGCAGTCCAGTCACTGGCTGACGTCGCCGTCGAGGTGGCTGCGGCAGGCGACCCGCAATGGCTGTTCCGGCCCGTCATCTCGGCTGGTGACTACGGGATGCTTTCCGCTGAGAAGAAGGCCGGCAAAACGTGGGCAGTCCTCGACGCGGCAGTCTCCTGCGCATCCGGCGGGGCATGGCTCGGTCACTACCCGACCGACACGAGCGGCCCCGTGATCATCTTCTATGGCGAGGGCGGCAAGCGGAAACTACTCCGCCGGATCCACGCCATCGGCGCGGCCAAAGGACTCAGCCGCGAGCAGGTGAACGCCCTCCCGATCTTCCCGGAGTTCTCGGCGCCCAAGCTGGGAAACCAGGGTGATCTGGAACTAATCCGGCAAGCCATCACGGAGCGGAAACCAGCACTCGTGATCGTCGACCCGCTGTACCTGTCCGCGAGCGGCGCCACAGGCAGCGACCTCATCTCCATGGGCGCACTCCTCAACGGCGTCCAGAAGATCACGCAGGCCGCCGGGACGACGCTACTCATCAGCCATCACTGGAATAAGACCGGTTCGGGCAAAGGCCACGACCGCAGTTCCGGAGCAGGCCCTAACGAATGGGGACGCTTCCTCATCTCCGTGGCCGCGGTCAGTAAGAGCACCGACCCCGTCACCAAGGAGACGACGGCCGCCCTCAAGTGGTCGTTCGCGGGAGATGAGGTCGCCGACGAGGATGTGACGTTCATCCGCCGCGTACGGGCCGACAACCCGGACGATCTCAGCTCCGCCATGCACTACTCGATCAGCGTGAGCGAGACGCCTTCCGGCTCCGGCCCTGATGACGGGCTGAGCCCCGCAGACCGGAAGATCCTCGACGCCTTGAGCGCTGACCGGGCCATGTCGGTAAAGGAGATCGGCGACGCGGTGAAGGAGAAGAACGGCCACGGGCTGACGCGCTCAACGATCTCTGAGGCCCTCAACAAAATGGCCAGAAGGGGTGTCGCGGACGCGGTTGGGGATACCGGACCCGGTCAGCAGAAGAGGTGGATCCTCCTCGCCGACAACGACGCAGGTCAGTAAGGGTGTCGCAGTGTCGCGACATGTCGGGAGAACACCTGTGAGGGGGTGTTGTCGGCGTCGGGAAACCTTTAGGTTCCCGACACCCGACACCCTCACCCGACAGCTTCACCGAAAGCGAAGATGAAAGCCCTTGGGTGGAGGGGGGCGCCGGACTGGTCGCGGCTCAGGGTCCGTCCCCGGCGACCTGCTCAACAACTGAACAAGGAGAAGAGATCATGAACGCAGAACAGCGCATCAAGATCCAAGCCGCTATCGACTCGGCATGGCTGAACCTCTCCGAAGATGACCGCTACCGGCTCCGCGTCGCAGGGGCCATGGCCGGCCAAAACTTCGTGATCTTCCGCCACGAAGGCGACACGATCAGCATGTCCTACGGCGGGGAAACCTTCGGCGCCATCGACAGGGAATGGCTATTCGCCGAAACACCAGACGGGAAGTATCAGCCCCAGGATGCGCCCGGCGAGGACTACCTCTAGTGGGCTCAGAAACTGACCCCCTCGCCGACCTGCTTCAAGTCGACGTCTGGTCGGAATACCGCCGGACCCAGAAAGCCCGAAGGAAAGCTCCCAGACCCCGGCACTGCCTGGTGTGCGAAGAGGTGGAGCTGTCCGGCACCCATGCCAGGGCGTGTCCCTGGCGGCCTACACAACTGAAGAGAGGCGGCACAAAGTGAACGACGACGCTATCGAGTACGGTGACGACGGAATGCCTAAGCTTGAGTACCTCAGCAAACTCGCACGGCTGAAGCTGCGGTACGTCCCCTGCGCCGCCATGGCCTATCTGCCTGAGGACGACTGGAAGGCTTCCCTGAGGGCGCGGGATGCGGCCGGTGAACTCGCTGTGCGTATGCGCAGGGAAGGCGCCGTCGTGTTCTTCCACGTCGATTATGAGGACATCGCTTCCGCCCCCTACGAGTGGATCATGGATGACGACGTGACCGAGTTCCCCGGGGCTCGGTGGATAAGCACTGAAGTGCCGAACCAAATCCCCGACGACTGGCAGTAAAAACCAGAAAAGGGCCGTCCTGATCATGGGGCGGCCCTTTATTTTATGGTAAGCTAGAAAATAGAACGCCGAGTTTCGACGCTTTCGGCTGAAAGCAGGGCCTAGGGGCCCCCTGAAAGCCGTCGGAACTGTGGATCGTCGAGTCAGGGCCAGTAGTCGCCCCCTTCGGTCTGAGGGCTCTAGTAACCCATGTCCGGAAGATCGCCGACGTTAACCCAGGTTACCAAGAACGATCTTCGGAATTCCCCTTAGCTTCGAAGGAACAACTGAATACCATGACACGACGTAAGAAGACCTACGAAGGTGACGGCGAAGAGCGCGACATCGCCAGTTTCACGTTGGCCGAATGCCGCGACGCACTGGAAGCCCTTCACGAGCGGTTTGAAGGCCGGGAACTCGACGCTGAGGCGCAGGAGGAGTGGGACGCGCTGACTGCCCGCGAGAAGGCCGGCCAGGCCGCCGTGGAGCGCATCAGGGCCCTTGCCGCCGGTGGCGGTGGCAACGTGGAGCGCGGGACTGACGGCCTCACCGCCACCCGGACGACGGCCCCGACGATGCGGGACAACGCCATGCGGACGCTGGAGCGGATGACGTCCGGCGGGATCCTTCCCTCCCAGGCCGCCGAGAAGGTCGAGGGGCTCGTCAGCAAGGGTTCACCGGCCGCGCAGTCCTGGGCTGCCCGCTGGGCTATCGCGACCGGTAATCCGGCCTACGAGCGGGCATTCGCGGCGCTGGCCGGAGATCCGGAACGCGGCCACTTGGACTGGAGCCAGGAGGAACATGAAGCTTTCCGCCAGGTCCGCGCCGTGGCCAGCGAGCAGCGGGCGATGGCCGAGAACACCGGGTCGTCAGGCGGTTACCTTCTGCCACTTTCGTTGGACCCCACGGTGATCTTGACTTCAGACGGTAGTACCAACCCGCTGCGCCGCATCGCACGTGTCGTCCAAACGGTCAGCAGTGAGTGGAGGGGCGTCACAAGCGCTGGCACTACGGCCGAGTGGCTGGGTGAGGGAGTAGAGGCCGCCGATGCGTCTCCGGCGCTCGCGTCGCCCGCTGTGCCGGTGTACAAGGCGTCAGCCTTCACCCCGTACTCGTTTGAGGTCGGCGGGGACGCTCTCGGCTTCATCCAGTCGCTTCAAATGATTTTGGTGGATGCGGCAGACCGGTTGATGGCAACCGCATACACCACCGGCTCCGGCGTCGCTCAGCCGACCGGCCTCGTCACGGCCCTCGTCTCCGATGGCTCTAGCGTCATCCAAGGTGGCGGCACTGAGGCCCTGTCCTCGGCGGACCCGTTCACGCTCCAGGCGGCACTGCCGCCGCGCTTCCAGGCAAGATCACAGTGGGCCGCGAACCTGAGCGTGATCAACGGCCTAAGGCAGATGGAGACCACGAACGGGGCTCTGAAGTTCCCGGAGTTGGCCCAGTCACCACAGCGACTCCTCAACCGACCCATGAACGAGATCAGCGACATGGACGGCTCGCTGAGCGCAAGCGTCACCGAGAGCAACTATCAGTTGGTCGTCGGCGACTTTCAGCAGTTCGTGATCGCCGATCGCGTCGGGGCGCAACTGGAGTTCATCCCGAACTTGATGGGATCGCATGGGCGTCCGACTGGTGAGCGGGGAGCGCTGCTCTGGCTGCGTACCGGCTCCAATGTGATGACGACGAACGCCTTCCGCCTGCTCGACGTCCCCACGACTGCGTGATGACTGCGGCCTTCAGGCCCGGGGGTGTGGAACTCCGCACCTCCGGGGACATCACTAACCCGTCCGGTGATGGGCGGACTCTCGTCGGGTATGCCGCGAGGTTCCATGAGCCCACCATTATCCGCGAGATGGGTGTCAGCTTCCGGGAGCAGATCATGCCCGGAGCGTTTACGGACAGCCTCAGCCGACGCACGCCCCTCGTCCAGTACGCCCACGGTACCGATCCTCGCGTGGGCACGCTCCCGATCGCGGCCATGCAAGTCGCGCGGGAAGACGCGGTGGGCCTGTGGACGGAAGCCCGGCTCTTCGAGAGCGACGCCGCCCAGGCCGTTCGTGAGGCCGTGGCAGCAGGCGCCATCGGTGGGCAGAGCTTTCGGTTCCGTGTGATCTCTGAGACGTGGCAAGACGCGAACGGTCGCACACTGGACACCGACACGGCTATGCGTGCTCTGCACCGTGGCGACGAGTTGACTCGCAGTCTTCAGCGAGTCGACCTCTTCGAGTGTGGTCCCGTTCTGCAACCTGCGTACACCACTACCACCGTAGGTGTGCGCTCTGCCGAGCAGCGGCAGGTCATGGGCCCCGGTGCCCGCGCTAGCTACCTCCGAACCCTCACGCTGCGCGCAGCCCTCTCGTGACGCGTGAGAAGTCAGGCGCCGTGATCCTCGCCTGACCGACAGCCTGTGTGGTTACGTCCATCGTGATCACACAGGCTTTGTCGTTGCTACATACAATGACACATTCGCGGTTTATCGCCGTTCGCGCATCGACGTTATCGCAAGCAATGTCGATGAAATGGATTGCCTCTGCTCGACATATTCAAAGCGTTTCGCTGAAGTCGTGACGTGAATTGCATTGAATATGTCGATAAAGCCTTTCGTGTCGACCGCAGTGCGAGCTGAATTCACGACGCCCGAAGCAGTTTGGAATTCAGGAAAGGTGGAGCCGATGAAAAGGAATTACCTCGACGCGGAATGGAATTAGGTAATGGGGTAGGGGGGCTGTTGTCGGCCTTGCAAGGCGGCCCTCTGCGACCCCACGCCCTAGGGACCTATTTTCTCCCCGCACCCAGGATTCCACGGATGATCATGGGTCGAAGGCGCAAAGATGCAGGTCAGAGGCGGTATCGACCCCCAGGGACCCAAGGTCAGAGCGCCGCCACGCCTTGGTATCCCCTGAAGCGAGCCCGATGGCCGTCACTCGCCCGCCGAGCCCCCCGATATCGGCCTTTATCGCCGACCGGACTCCCTTTATCGACGCCGCGACGGCCGTTTATCGGGCGCCCCTGGCCGTGAATTCAGGCGGCAATTCCCCCGTTATTGGCCGCCTATTCTGCGCGCACCACGAACGTCGACCATCGGGCTGTTCGCTCGAATTGGGTGTGCCCGGAAAGCCCCGTGTGTTTCATGCAGTCGATATCGACGTCAGCGGCTCTGCCTTCCGGCGCCGTCCAGCTGCATCCTTGGCATTTCGCGTTATGGACGGGCGGAATATCGGGGTGCCCGCAGATCTTGTGCCGGACGTAGCGGATCACGAGTGCCCACCCCCACGATGATCACGGATCTCTGACGCGTGCCTGGCCGCCTGATCAATGTTCCCGGCGTCCCGGGCCGCTTCGAGCTGCTTCCAGTTGGCCGCGCACACCCGGCAGCCCGCTGCCGGGGTGCAGTCGAGTAGCCACTCCTCATGGACTGCATGCGACAGGAAGACGGGGTTGGCGGGCGTGGTCTGTCTCTTGGCTCCCATGGGTTTGATCCTGGCTCCCCCGGACAGTCGTATGTGCCTGCGTCACAAGGACAGTTGATCCCTCTGGGCGGTACCTTGGAAAACGCCCAAACGTCCGTAGGAGGGGTGTTGAACGTCGGCTTACGAACGGCTATGGAGGCGGCCGGCGTGCCGCCCAGACGCCTCGCGGCACACATCGGTGTGACCGGCAAGACCGTGGAACGGTGGCTGGCGGACGAAGACCTAGTGCCGCACGCTCGGAACCGTCACGACGCCGCAGAGGCGTTGGGAGTCAACGAAGAGATGCTCTGGCCCAAGGCCGTGAAGGAACGAATCAAGACCGGCGGTGACGTGGAGATCGCCCGGACCTACCCCTACCGGTCCGCCTGCCCCGGCTCCGTGTGGTCGGGCCTGACCGAGGGTGCCGCGCGGGAGATCTTCCTAGCCGGGTACACCAACTACTTTTTCTTCACGTCGATCCCGGCGTTCACCCAGACCCTTGCCCGAAAGATCCAGGATGGCGTGTCTGTGCGCTTCCTGCTCGGCGACCCTGAGGGGGAGGTGACCAGGCAGCGGGAAGTCATCGAGGACACCGCCCTGAGCGTCTCCACGCGCATCCGCATCACGCTTGAGCACCTAGCCCGTTTGGACGGGGTGGAAGTCCGCTACAGCGCGCCTGAGGACGCTGTGAACCATGTCAGCCTGTCTGTGTTCCGCTTCGATGATGACGCCCTGGTGACACCGCACCTTGCACGGCTGGTCGGACACGACTCGCCCCTTCTGCACCTGCGGCGGCACGGCGACGGCGGCATGTTTGACCGGTTCCGCGACCACGCAGAGGAATTGTGGGGCAGGGGTAGGACATGGAGCCCCTGACAGCATGCAAAGAGCCCCCTGGGAATGCCCCGCACGGAGGGTCCCAGAGGGGTGGGGATCTAGATCAGAGGATTGGCGTCTTCTACTTCGACCCTGAACTGATCGACTAGGTGCGGTGGGGCCAGGCTGGCAAGGCTCGCTCGAACGTGCGCCTCAACGTCCCCCGCAAGGCAGACCCCCAGTGTGACGGGCACCTCCCTATGCTGGCTGCCCCGGAAGTTGTACCAGACAAACCCCCTGTTGGTCGGCCTGTCGGGCTCATATGTGTCAGAGAGCGACTGTAAGACCCGGTAAGCAGCTGCCCAGTCCGCATCGCTCTCTGCGGTCAGTCTCACGTCTGTGTATTCGTTCATAGAGGGGACCGTAACGCTACGAGCCCCTGCCCGCCTGTCGGCGTTGTTACCGGTCGGGTTGCCTGCGGGAACATCCGCCCAGCGGCTTCTGGGTCCCAGATAGTGGCCTTCCGGTACGCCCCCGCTCCTCAAGGACGTGACCACGCCGACGGGTCAGGGCAAGGGGGGCTAACGTGCGTCCATCTGCCGCCATACCCGGCGGAGGAGGCGGTCGTACTGTCGGCGTTCCCGGCGGTCGGTCGACTGGGACCGGAAGGCTCCGACGACGCCCGCGACGGCCTCAAGTTCTTCGGCGTCGACCGCGACACGGGCGGAGCGGCGGAGTGCGGTGATCAGATCGTTCGGGAGGGTCCGGCGGTGAGTGGCCTTGGTCACAGTCATGACATGAGCCTCCGCTCTGGGTAGTCAGAGATATTGCAGGCTCTGCGTTTCCCCAGGTACCTGCAAAGATCCTGGTGAGCGCAGCGCTCATGCACTCATAGTCGGCGACTACCTCAACGACCTGGAGATGCTCGACGCGGCGGACTGGTCGTTCGCCATGGCCAACGCCCACCCGGAGGTGGTCCGGCGGGCCCGGCACCTCGCGCCGTCCAACAACGACAACGGGGTGCTGCGGACCGTCGCCCGGGTCCTCGATATACCGCATATACCGCTGTAGCTACGGTCACCGGGCCGTCTTGACGCCGACCGCGCCGTACAGGGAGATCGGTCCGTCGCCCTCGGGGGCCTCCTCGGGCCGCCAGTCCGCGACGGACACGATCCCCGGCTCCAGCAGGTCGAGGCCGGTGAAGAAGGCGCCCACCTCGTCCTGCGAGCGGGCCACCAGCGTCACCCCGCCCTGCGCGTACGCGGTGATGCCCCGCCGTACGTTCTCCGGTTCGAAGTCGGCCGTCATCATCGACAGCACCAGGCAGCTGCCCGGCGCCAGGGCGTCGACCAGGGTGCGCACCACGTCGTGGGCGCCGTCCTCGTCGGCGAGGAAGTGCAGCAGGGCGATCAGCGACAGGGCGACGGGCCGGTCCAGGTCCAGGATCGCGCCGGCCTGGTCGAGGATGGAGCGAGGGTCGCGGGCGTCGGCCTGCACGTACTCGGTCACGCCCTCGGGGGTGCCGCGCAGCAGCGCGCCCGCGTGGGCCAGCACGATGGGGTCGTTGTCGACGTAGACCACGCGGGCGTCCGGGGCGACGGACTGGGCGATCTGGTGCAGGTTCGGCTCGGTCGGGATGCCGGTGCCGATGTCCAGGAACTGCCGGATTCCGGCCTCCTCGGCCAGCGCGCGGGTGGCCCGGCGCATGAACGCCCGGTTGGCGCGGGCGGCACGCGGCGCACCGCCGTCTATCTCCGTGATGCGGCGGGCGAGTTGCTCGTCGACGGGGTAGTTGTCCTTGCCGCCGAGGTACCAGTCGTAGACCCGGGCCGGGTGCGGCCGGGTGGTGTCGATGCCCTGGGCGGCCTGCTCGGTCCCCGTCACGTGCTGCTCCTCCGCTCGACCGGCCCCGGATGGTCACCTGGGGGCGTGCGAGCAGTCTGACACGATCATGCGGCCCGGCGCAGGCAGTCCTCGGCGACCTGCTTGTCCAGGGCGGCCCGCACCAACGCGGCGGCCAGCACGGCGGGTTCGGTGTCCCCGGCCGGCCGGGTCAGCCGGCCGGGGTCCTTCGGCAGCCCGAGCCGGCCGGCGCCGGCCAGCGCCTTGTCGTCGAGGTAGGGGCCGACCTCGGGCCACACCCGCTGTGCCTCGCGCAGGAAGATGTCGGCGCCGGCCGGCCCGACGCCCGGCGCTTCCTGGAGCAGGCGCCGGAGTTCGCCGGTGTCGCCGTCCGCCTCCTCGTGCAGCAGGCGCAGGTCGCCGCCCCACCGGTCCGTCAGCAGCTCTGCGCCGTCGCCGAGCGCAGCGGAGCGAATGCGGAGTCGGAGCGACTGGGGGTACCCCCGTGCCCGAAGGGCTACGGGGGAGGGTGGCCGTCCGCTCGTCGTAGCGCCGGTAGCCGCCCCGGCCGAGCGCGTCCACCCGCCGCTGCCAGTCCGCGTCGGCCATCCGGCGCGGACTGTCGAGGTGGTCCTCGTGCAGTTCCCGGGCGGCGGCCAGCGCGACGGAGGCCCGGATGCGGGCGCTGAGCAGCAGGGCCAGCACCAGCAGCCGGTACAGCGGCTGCGGGGTGTCCTTCAGCCGGATCCCCGCCTCCTCGGCGTACGTCTGCCCGTACTCCGACACCAGCGCGTCGACGACCCGTTTCTGCTCGTCGCGGTTCACGGCGGCTACGGCTTCAGCGGGTCGTGGCCCAGCGTCATCAGCCGGTGCCGGCGGCGGGTGCTCTCGGGCTCTGGCTCGTCCGCCACGTCCACCAGGTCGCCGACCGTGTCGACGACCCGGTACATCACCCGTACGTCGTCGTCGGTGAGGTCGGTGCGCCGCTTCTGCAGGATGGCCAGCACGTGCTGCCCGGTGGCGGTGCCCGCCTCGTCCGGAAGGGGCTCGGTCTCCTCGCCCGCGTCCCGGACCCGGAGCCAGGCCGCCAGCTCCTGCGACGTCATGTTCACCGTGCGGTGGAAGTCCTCCCACAGCGCTTCGAGTTCGAGGGAGTCGGCCATGGGTTTCCCCTTTCCTGCGGCGCGTTCGCTGTGCCGCGGTTCCTGTGCCGCGTCCGGCCGGCGGCTCAGGCGGTGTCCTCGGGCCGGTGGTTCTCGGCCTGGAACATCCAGCGCTTCCTTCTCCAGGTCGGCGGTGATCGTGATCAGCAGGTCCTGGGTGACCGGGTCGGCCTTCTCGGTCGCGTCGATGCTCCCCCAGGCTCTCAACTTCGTTCGAGCTGGGGGGACCCCCAGCGCAGCCGCGCGATGGCCGTCCCCAGCCCCGACACCAGCAGTTCCACGACCTAGGTGTCGCGCAGCCAGCCGTCCTTGGTGCCGGGCAGCGCGAAGGTCGCGGCGATCGTCTCCGGCCGGCCGTCCGGCGGCACTCCCAGCGCGGCGGCGCGTTCGGCGACCGTGTCGGAGTGGGTGCGGGCGGTCGCGACGACCTCGTCCAGCTGGAGGTGGATCGAGCGGAACCGGGGCCCGACGATGTTCCAGTGCGCCTGCTTGCCGATCAGCGACAGTCCCGGCAGGTCCACCAGGGTCTCCTGCAGGGCGGTTCCGGTGACCCCGAGCGCCTCCTCGGGCAGCGTGCTCCTCACCACGGCCATGGCGCGGATCATCCCTTCCGTCGTCGTACTGCGTCGTCCGGACGCCGTGGCGCGCGCCTCGGCGCAGGACGTCCTGGAGGGCGGGTGCCCGGCCGGAAGGCAGCAAAACGCCCCTGATCAGCGGAGGAGAGCCGGGGGAGGGGCCGGGCCACGGGACCGGGCGGCGGCGGGCCGCGGCGGTGCCCCGCGGGGACAGCCGGTCAGCGCGCCGGGAACCCGCCCGGGCAGCGGATCGGCGCGGCGGCGGCCCGTCCAGACAGCCGGAAGGCGCGGCAGCGTGCCGTCCGCGAAGCCGGTGACTACGGCACCGCCCGTCCAGGCGCCCCGTCAGCGCGGCAGCACCCCGTCCAGGAAGCCCGTCAGTTCCGCGAAGACGTCCGCCCTGTTCGTCTCGTTGAAGATCTCGTGCCGGGCCCCGGGGAAGACGCGTTCGGTCAGCCGGTCCGTGGCGAGGCGTTCCACGCCGGTCCGGCTTCCCGGCAGCGGTACCAGCCGGTCGTCGTCGCCGTGCAGCCACAGCACCGGCAGCGGGCCGACGTCGCCGCCCTTCTCTACGCTCTCCAGGGTCCGTACGAACGCCCGCAGCGTCGGCCGCTTCATCGGCCCGTGCCAGACCAGCGGATCGGCGGCGTACGTGGGGCCCACGGCGGGGTCGCGGGAGAGCGCGGCGGGACTGATCGGGGTGTCCGGGATCTCGGGCAGGGCGAGCAGTCGGCCGGGCAGTTCCCAGTCGCCGATGACCGGCCCGGACAGCACGAGCGCGCTCAGCCCGGCGCCGTACCGCTGGGCGTGGCGGGCCGCGATCAGCCCGCCCATGGAGTGCCCGACGACGACCAGCGGCAGGCCGGGGTGCGCGGCGCGGGCCAGGCCGGCGACCGCGTGCACGTCGGTGACCACGTCCTCGAAGTCCTCGATCACCACCCGCTCGCCGTCCGACCTGCCGTGACCGATGTGGTCCGGCCCGTACACGGCCGCCCCGTGGCCGCCCAGGACCGCCGCGAGCTCGGCGTACCGTCCGGCGTGCTCGCCGTAGCCGTGCACGACGAGCGCCAGGTAGCGGGGGGCCGGGTGCGGCCACTCGCGGACCGCGAGGGTGCCGCGGGTCCCGGTCAGGGTGTGCTCGCGCGTGTCGGCCATGTCTGCTCCAGCGGCTCGGCGAAGGTTCTGTGGGATCTTCCCAGGGAGCCGGTCGGCGGTCTATAGTCCAAAACTAGCAGTGCTAATTAAGGCTCTGCGGAACAACCATTCGGTCCGCGCTGATCCACAGCGTCGTCGGTCAGGAGTCCAAGCCGTGCGTCCCGTCCACTTCGCGGCCGCCCGCCGCACCCCCATCGGCAAGCTCCGCGGAGCCCTGTCCTCCGTGCGGCCCGACGACCTGGCGGCCCACGTGATCCGCCGTCTGGTGGCCGAGGTGCCTTCCCTCGATCCCGCCCGGATCGACGACGTCTACTGGGGCGCCGCCAACCAGGCCGGCGAGGACAACCGCAACGTCGCCCGCATGGCCGCGCTGCTCGCCGGCCTTCCCGAGACCGTGCCCGGCGCCACCGTCAACCGGCTGTGCGCCTCCGGCCTCGAAGCGGTCACCGCCGCCGCCCGCACCATCGCCGCCGGCGAGGCCGATGTCGTCGTCGCCGGGGGCTCCGAGTCGATGAGCCGCGCCCCCTTCGTGCTGCCCCGCCCCGACGAGGCACTGCCGCACCGCATCGAGACCTACGACACCCGGCTCGGCTGGCGGCTGGTCAACCCGGCGATGAAGGACCTGCACGGGCTGCTGTCCATGGGCGAGACCGCCGAGGAGGTCGCCGCCCGCCACGGCGTCTCCCGCGAACGGCAGGACGCGTTCGCGCTCCGCAGCCACCAGCGGGCCGCCCTCGCCCGGAAGAACGGCCACTTCGACGACGAGATCCTGCCCGTCGAACGGCCCGACGGCGTCGTCGTCGCGCAGGACGAGTGCGTCCGTGAGGACACCTCGCTGGAGAAGCTGGGCCGCCTCAAGCCGGTCTTCCGCGCGGGCGGCACGGTCACCGCGGGCAACGCCTCCCCGATGAACGACGGCGCCGCCGGCCTGCTGCTGGTCAGCGAGGAGGCCCTGAACGAGCTGGGCCTGGAGTCCCTCGGCCGGTACGTCGCCGGCGCCTCCGCGGGCGTCCACCCCGACGTGATGGGCCTCGGCCCGGTGCCCGCCACCCGCAAGGCGCTCGCCCGGGTCGGCTGGGACATCGGCGACGTCCAGGAGGCCGAGTTCAACGAGGCGTTCGCCGCCCAGGCCCTCGCCTGCGTCGACCAGCTCGGCATCGACCCGGACCTGGTCAACCCCAGCGGCGGCGCGATCGCCCTCGGCCACCCGCTCGGCTGCTCCGGCGCCCGCATCCTGACGACCCTGCTGCACCGGATGCGGCGCACCGGCGCCGGGCGAGGCCTTGCGACGATGTGCGTGGGAGTCGGACAGGGCAGCGCGGTGCTGGTCGAACGGCACTAGCACCCTGCTCCCGGCGCCCCACGCGGGACCAGACACACGAGGAACGGAGCACCACACATGGCAAGCCTGTCCGTCGCCGCCGTACTCGCCGAGAACGCCCGGCGCCGCCCCGGGAAGACCGCCCTGGTCGAAGGGGACCTGCGGCTGACGTTCGCCGAGGTGTGGGAGCGGGCCCGGGCGCGGGCCGGCGCGCTCGCCGGACTCGGGGTCCGGCCGGGGGACAGGGTCGCCCTGATGGCGCCCAACACCGCCGAGTTCCCGGTGGCGTACTACGCCGCCGCGGCGGCCGGCGCGGTCGTCGTCCCCGTGCACCTGCTGCTCTCCGCGCCCGAGGTCGAGCACGTCCTCAAGGACAGCGGGGCGGCCCTGCTGCTCGTCCACCCGGCGCAGGCCGAGACCGGGCGGGCCGCCGCGGACGCCCTGGGCGTGCGCACCGTCGTCCTCGGCGAGGAGTTCGACGCTCTCGCCGCGGATGCCGAGCCGCTGCCCTCCTACGTCACCCGCGCCGCCGACGACCCGGCCGTGATCTTCTACACCAGCGGCACGACCGGCGTCCCCAAGGGCGCCGTCCTCAGCCACTTCAACCTGGTGATGAACGCGACCGTCAACGCCTTCGACGCCAACGACATCCGCCCCGACGACGTCGCGCTCGGCGCCCTGCCCCTGTTCCACGCCTTCGGCCAGACCGTCTCGCTCAACTCCACCTGGCGGGCGGGCGCCACGCTCGTCCTGCTGCCCCGCTTCGACGCGGCCCGCGCCATCGACCTCATGGTGAAGGAGGGCGTGAACACCTTCCAGGGCGTGCCGACGATGTTCGTCGCCCTCGCCGCTGCGGCGGCCGACGCGGACGCCCTGCCCGTACTGCGCGTGTGCATCTCCGGCGGCGCCTCGCTGCCGGTGGCCGTACTGGAGCGGTTCGAGGCCGCGTTCGGCGCGCGGATCTACGAGGGCTACGGACTGTCGGAGACCTCGCCGACGGCGACCGTCAACCAGCCCGTGTTCGGCACCCGGGCCGGCACCATCGGCCACCCGCTGTGGGGCGTCGACGTCGAGATCGCCCGCGCCGAGGTGGAGGGCCGCGTGGAACTCCTGCCGCCCGGTGAACTCGGCGAGGTCGTCATCCGCGGCCACAACGTCTTCTCCGGCTACCTCGGCCGCCCCGAGGCCACCGCCGAGGCCCTGGTCGACGGCTGGTTCCGCACCGGCGACCTCGGCACCAAGGACGACGAGGGCTTCCTGCGGATCGTCGACCGCAAGAAGGACGTCATCATCCGCGGCGGCTACAACGTCTACCCGCGCGAGGTCGAGGAGGTCCTGATGCGCCACCCCGGCGTCGCGCAGGTGGCCGTCATCGGCCTGCCCGACGAACTGCACGGCGAGGAGGTGTGCGCCGTCGTCGTGCCCGCCGCGGACGGCCGCCTCGACGCCGCCGCGCTCACCGAGTGGTCCAAGGACCACCTGGGCCGGCACAAGTACCCGCGCCGCGTGGAGTTCGCGGACGCGCTGCCGCTCGGCCCGAGCATGAAGGTCCTCAAGCGGGAACTGCGCACCCAGTACGGCGACCGGTAGGGACGGCAGGGGCGGCAGGGACCGCCAGGCGAGACGCTCCTGACGCCACCGGATACGTGCGCATAGCATCGGTCTCCGCATGGACACGATGACGCTCTGGCACATATCCGGCTGGGAGTTCGCCGCCCTCGCCGCCGCGGCCCTGCTGGTCGGCTTCTCCAAGACCGCCGTCAGCGGGGCCAACACGGTCAGCCTCGCGGTCTTCGCGGCGATCCTGCCCGCCCGCGCCTCCACCGGCGTCCTGCTGCCCATCCTGATCGCGGGCGACGTGCTCGCCGTGCTCACCTACCGGCGGCACGCCCACTGGCCCACCCTGTGGCGGCTGTTCCCCGCCGTGGCGGCCGGCGTGGTGTTCGGCACGCTGTTCCTCGTGTGGGCGGACGACGGCGTGGTCCGCGCCTCCATCGGCGCGATCCTGCTGCTCATGGCCGGCCTCACCGTCCGGCGGCGGCGCCGCGCCGAGACCGGGGACGAGCCCGCGGCCGTCACCTCCCGGGCGGGGCGGCTCAAGGCCCGCTCCTACGGCGTCCTCGGCGGGTTCACCACCATGGTCGCCAACGCCGGCGGCCCGGTGATGGCGCTGTACCTGCTCTCCGCCGGCTTCCGCAAACTCGGCTTCCTCGGCACTTCGGCGTTCTTCTTCCTCATCGTGAACGTCTCCAAGGTGCCCTTCAGCGCCGGGCTCGGCCTGATCGACGGTCACTCGCTGCTGCTCGACGCTGCCCTCGTGGTCTTCGTCGTCCCCGGCGCACTGCTCGGCAAGTGGGCGGTGCACCGGATCAACCAGCGGCTCTTCGAACAACTGGTGATCGCGGCCACCGTGGTGGGCGGCGTGCAGCTGCTGATCCGCTGACCCGCCCCAGGCCGGGCCGCGTGCCGTCCACCCGTACGCTGCCTGCCATGGCCCCGCACGTCCTCGTCCTCGGCGGCACCACCGAGGCCCGCCGGCTCGCCGCCGCCCTCACCGCGCTCCCGGGAGTCCGCGTCACCACCTCCCTGGCCGGCCGGGTGGCACGGCCGGGCGCCGTCCCCGGGGACGTCCGCGTCGGCGGGTTCGGCGGAGCCGCCGGCCTCGCCGCCTGGCTGCGCGAGCACGCCGTGGACGCCCTCGTCGACGCCACCCACCCCTTCGCCGAGGCGATCACCGCCAACGCGGCACGCGCGGCGGCCGGCACCGGCGTGCCCGCCGTCGCCCTGCGCCGCCCCGGCTGGCGGCCCGGACCGGGCGACGCCTGGCACACGGTCCCGTCCCTGGACGCCGCCGCCGAGGCGCTGCCCCGCCTCGGCCGCCGGGTGTTCCTCACCACCGGGCGCCTCGGCCTCGCCGCCTTCGCCGGCCTGACGGACCTGCACTTCGTCGTCCGCTCCGTCGACCCGCCCGGGCCGCCGCTGCCGCCGGACACCGAAGTCGTCCTGGCCCGCGGCCCGTTCACCCTCGCCGACGAGCGGGCACTGCTGCGCGCCCACCGCGTCGACGTGCTGGTCACCAAGGACAGCGGCGGCGAGGCGACGGCGGCCAAACTGACGGCCGCGCGGGAACTCGGGCTCCCCGTCGTCGTCGTACGCCGCCCGCCGCTCCCGTCCGGCCTGACGGCGCTGCCCGACGTGGCGGCCGTACTGGACCGGCTCGGTCTCGGTGGCGCGGGACACCCGGCGCCCTGACCCGGCACTCTGACCGGCACCGGGCCTCCTCGACCCTCAGGACTCGGCGGGGTTCCTGCGCAGCAGATAGGTGTCCATGATCCAGCCCTTGCGCTCCCGCGCCTCGGCCCGCAGCCGCTCGATGCGCGGGCCGGCCTCCGCGAGCGGGCCGGAGACCAGGATCTCGTCCGGGGTGCCTATGTACGCCCCCCAGTAGATGTCGATGTCGTCCCCGGCGTACTCCCGGAAGGCCTGGTGCGCGTCCAGCATCACCACCACGTCGTCCACTCCTTCCGGGAAACCCTCGGCCAGCCGCCGCCCGGTGGTGATCTGCACCGGCCGGGCGACCCGGTTCAGGCCCGTGCGGTGCCGGGCGACCAGCGAGGAGACGCTGCTGATGCCGGGCACCACGTCGTACTCGAACGCCACCGAGCCGCGCTCCAGCACCTCCTGGAGGATCCCGAGCGTGCTGTCGTACAGCGAGGGGTCGCCCCACACCAGGAACGCGCCCGTGCCGTCCTCGGGCAGCTCCTCGGTGATCATCCGCTCGTAGATCCCGGCGCGGGCGCTGCGCCAGTCCTCCACGGCCGGCGAGTACGACGCGCCGCCCGCCGCGCGGTCGCGCTCCGGGTCACGGGCCGCCACCACCCGGTACGACCCCTCCGGCAGGTGTGCGTCGAGCATGTCCCGGCGCAGCCGGGTCAGGTCGCTCTTCACCTCGCCCTTGTCGAGGAGGAAGAACACGTCCGTGCCGCGGAGCGCCTTGACCGCCTGGAGGGTCAGCTGGTCGGGGTCGCCCGCGCCGATACCGATGACATGAATCTTTCGCACGTCCCCGAGTCTGCCCCATGCCACTGACAGTGCGTGCACCGCCTCCACACGGCCTGCGACGACCGTCCGGAACGGGGTGCGGGCGTCTCGTTTCCGGGCCTGCTCAGGACCGCAGCCGGGGTGCCTCCGCGGCCGCGTCGACGGGCCCCGCGCCGGGCGCCCCGACCCGGTCGGCCAGCTCCCGCGCCCAGCGGACGAGCCCGCACAGGTCCATCCCGTACGGCCGGTCCTCGCCCCGCCCGGCCGCCCACTCCTCCGCCGCGCCCGCCCCCCGCCGCAGCAGCCGGGCCCCGCCGGTGGCGTTCCCGCGGGCCGCGTGGGTGAGGCCCACCGCGAGCTGGGCCAGGCCCCGCCACAGCGTCCGCTCGTCCCCGGGACGCGCCTTCCAGGCGTCCTCGAACACCTCGTGCGCGTGGAACGGCCTGCCCGCGTCCAGCAGCGCCTGCGCCGCGCGGACGGTCTGCTCCGGGGACCGTACGACCCCTTCCGGCTGCCGGTCCACACCCTCGGACCCGTACGGCAGCGGCCGGCCCAGCCCGTCCCGGGGCCGGGCGTTGCGCGCCCGCCCCTCGGTGTCCCGGTCCCGGGTGCCCGCCGCCCGTCCCGCCGCTGCGCCTGCGTCGCTCATACGACGATTGTCCCCCGTCCCGCCCCTTCGTCCGGCCCCTCTTCGGCGGGGCGCCGCACGTGGGGTAAAGTGCTGTTCGCGCGATCACGCGGGTCACCGCGAGTGAGCGCACCGGGACGTGGCGCAGCTTGGTAGCGCACTTGACTGGGGGTCAAGGGGTCGCAGGTTCAAATCCTGTCGTCCCGACTTTACGAAGTCGCAGGTCAGGGCCGGTTTCGGAGGTATCCGAAACCGGCCCTTGATCATTCTTGGGGACCAGTTGGGGACCAGCGTCCACGCTGAAGTGTGCGGAGAGCGCCGCTCCGGCGGCCGTGATCTTGTGTACGTCTGGGTGCAGGTAGCGCTGAGTGGTGGTCAGGGAACCGTGGCCGGCGATCCGGCGGAGGATGTGTACCTGGACTCCGGCATCGCGAACCAGGTCAGTCCGGTGTACCGGAGGCCGTGACGACGCGAATGCTCGTAGCCGAGCTTGGTGACCACGTAATCCCAGTGTGTGGCGTCTCGTAGGACGGCGGTGGAGATGCGTCCGCCACGCGGGCCGGTGAACAGGCGGGCGTCGGGATTGGGGCCGGCGGACAGGACACGCTGGGCGACGAGGGGGCGGATCTCTTCGACGATAGGAACCTTGCGGGCGCGCTTGCCCTTGGTGCCCTTGTCGGTCAGTCCGCCGGGCGCGGGTGTGGTCTGGAGCCGTACGGTCCAACCGCGGTACCGGTCGTGAGAGGCGGCAACGAGGGCGTCAGCCAGCGCGACGAGAGTCTCCCAGTTGGGCAGGGCCAGCGCCCGTGGGGCGAGGAGTTCGTCCTCGGCCTGCTTGTAGAGTTTCCGCCGGCCGGTCACCCGGGCGGGGTTGACCTTGATAATGCCGTCACGGACGGCCTGCTCCATGACGCGGACCAGGACGGCGATGGTGTTCTTCACCGTGGAGCGGCTGTGCTCGTCGGCGATCCAGTTCTGCACGGTGCGGTCGACGACACCATTGGTGATCATCCGCACGGCGAGGTGGCCCAGGGCGGGAACCACACGCATCCGCCACCCCGAAAGACAGGGGTCCAGCGATTTCAACTCCAGGCCGCGCAGGGCGAGATTCATGTTCGCTTCGCCGTATTCGGCGAGCTTCATGGTGGCCAGCGACGGGCTCAGGCCGGCCTCCGCGGCCTCGATGATGGCCGGGATCCATTCCTGCGCCTCTTCTTCGCTGTCCTTTCCCTCGGAAAGTGACTGACGGCGCTTGCTGGTTGGATCGGTCCACCGGACGCGCGCCCGATAAGGAGTGGGGCGATCAGGACGGTACTCGACATCGGTCGAGAGGCGGACACCGGCAGGAACGTTGGTCTTATCGGCCATTGAGTCCCTTGCTCGGGACGGTGCGCCGGTGGCGGAGCCATTCCTCGACGTCGAGGGCGCTGTACATCACGACGCGTTCCGAGACGGTGACGAAAGACGGCCCCTGGGGAGGTTGAGCGGTGCGCCAGCGGCGCAGGGTTGAGGCGTCCACTCTCCGGCAGGCAGCGAGGTCACTGGTCGTATACCAGGCGCTGACCAGGAGAGACGCTCGGCCATCAGGCAGGACGGCATGAGGGCGAGCAACTGCACGGTCCGTAGCGGCCTCCTTCTCACGATGCGGTTCGGCGTTGGCGACGGTTGCTATCGGTCCATTGAGCAAATGCGGCTACTTTCGGGCTCTCCATCGCCGCGTTGTCGCCGGCCGCCCCGACCCGGCCCATCGAGCCGACCAGGTTGTTCCGGGCGAGAACGGACACGAACTTCCGTGACCGGAATTGCGAGCCGCGATCCGAATGCACAATGCACCCGGCCACCTGGCCACGGCGCGCGACGGCGGATGCCAGCGCGTTCACCGCGAGGCGGGATTTCATCCGTGAGTCGATGGAATAGCCCACGATGCGGCCGGAGAACACGTCCTTGACCGCGCACAGGTACAGCTTGCCCTCGCCGGTGGGGTGCTCGGTGATGTCCGTGAGCCACAACAGGTTCGGTCCGTCGGCGGCGAAGTTGCGCTGCACCCGGTCATCGTGGACCGGTGGCCCGGCCTTGGCATTCTTGCCGCGGCCCCTGGACTCGCCGAAGACGCTCCACCAGCCGTTGTCCCGGCAGATCCGCCAGGCGGTCCGCTCGGCCATCGGCTCACCGTTGGCGCGGGCCTCGTCGAGCAGGAAGCGGTGACCGAACTCGGGGTCGTCGCGGTGAGTGTCGAACAGCGCGTTGGCCCGATTCGCCTCGGCCGGTTCGGCATCGGTGACCGGCCGGTCCAGACACCGGTAGTAGGGCTGGCGGGCCAGCCCGAGCACCCGGCACGTCACCGCCACCGGCACCCTGTCAGGGGCATCGGCGGCGGCCAGCTCACGGACGAGCGGGTACATCATTTTGCCAGCAGGTTCGCCTGCGACAGATATGCCGCAGCCCTCCTGAGCACCTCGTTCTCCTGCTCCAGCAGCCGGATCCGTTTGCGGGCCTCGCGCAGCTCGGCCGACTCACCCGACGTCGTCGCGGGCCTGTTGCCCTCGTCGGTGTCGGCACGGCGCAGCCACTTCGACAGGGTGATCGGGTGGACCCCGAAGTCGGTGGCGATCTGTTCCAGCGTGACGCCGGGCTCGCGGTTACGCGCTACCCGCACGACGTCCTCGCGGAACTCCTTCGGATACGGCTTGGGCACTGCAACGTCCTTCCAGGCCGCTTCTCAGCAAGCCAGGTCAGGTGTCACCTAACCCTGCAGCAGTCCCCATCGATCTCCGCGCTGGTCGCATGCACACCTCCGGCGAGTCGCGCCCGTACAAAGACGAGGTCACTCCATCGACGCCGTGTTGGCTACCACGACCGCAGTGATCAACACGGCGCGATGCGACGTACGGCGCCCGGCGGCAGCCATCAGGAGCTTCCGATGACGTGGCGCTGGCGGCCGAGGCGGTCGATCTCCGCTTCGACCACGTCGCCGGGGGCGAGGTAGGGGAAGGGGGTGGTGCCGAAGGCGGCTCCCGCCGGTGTTCCGGTGTTGATGACGTCGCCGGGCTCCAGCACCATGAACTGACTGAGGTACCAGACGAGTATGTGCACGGGGAAGACCATATTCGAGGTGTGACTGTCCTGGCGCAGCTCTCCGTTGACCCACAGGCGCATCGTCAGGTTCTGCGGGTCGCCTGTCTCGTCAGGTGTGACCAGCCAGGGGCCGAGCGGGTTGAAGGTCTCGCAGGACTTGCCCTTGGTCCACTGGCCGCCGCGCTCGTGCTGGAAGGCCCGCTCACTGACGTCGTCGCTGATCGTGTACCCCGCGATCACCGCGTGGGCCCGGTCGGGAGAGTCCAGATACCGGGCCGTTCGTCCGATCACCGCCGCGAGTTCGATCTCGTGGTCGGTCTTCACACTGGTCCGCGGTATCAGGACGGTGTCGTCCGGTCCGACCACGGTGTTCGCGGCCTTGAGGAAGATCACCGGCTCGTAGGGGAGCTCCGCGCCGGTTTCCGCGGCGTGGTCACAGTAGTTGAGCCCTATACACACGATCTTCCCCGGAGCGGCCACCGGAGCACCGACCGGCAGACCGGTCACGTCGATGGGCGCGAGTTCGCCGGCGTCCAGGGCGTCCCGTGCGAGGCCGACGCCGAAGGCGGCGAAGAAGGCCCCGTCGATGTCGCCTGTCACCGTGGACAGGTCAGGAGAGATGCCGTCGGCGTCGATCACGACGGGGAACTCGGCGCCCTTCGCGCCCACGCGCAGGAATCGCATGCGGATTCTCCTCGGGGAAGTCGGGGAAGTCGGGGAAGTCGGGGAAGTCGGGGAAGTCGGGGAAGTCGGAGGATGGGGATGGCGTACGGGTGTGACGTGGCACCGGCTGGATGAACCGGCGCGGCGTGGTCTCGCATGGGGGACGAGACCACGCCGCGGACACGGGTCCGATCGGCGGCCGGCCGGCTCGGCGTGATCGGTTCGGCTGTGGCCGGAGCTAACGGCCGAGCGCCGCACCGCCGTTGATGTGCAGGATCTGACCGGTCAGGTAGGCCGCCTCCGGTGAGGCGACGTAACGGATCGCCACGGCGATCTCGTCGGGCGTGCCCGGCTTGCCGGTGAGTGACTGGGCGACACGGGCGGAGACGAACTCGGGTGTGGCGCGGTCGCCGAAGAATTCCGTGTCGGCGACGAACCCGGGAGCCACCGCGTTGACGGTGATGCCCTCCGCGCCGAGTCGCTGGGCGAGTTCGAAGGTGTAGGTGTTGACGGCAGCCTTGGATCCGCCGTACGAGCCCGGGCCGCGCAGCGCCGCGACGGAGGAGAGATGGACGATCCGGCCGCCGGGGCGGGCCAGGTGCGGCAGGAGAGCCTCGGTCAGCAGAACGGACGTCAGCACGTTGGCAGCGAAGTTGCGGCGGTAGCCGTCAGCGATCTCCTCCAGATCATCGCCGCGGGCCGGAGCCACATTGCCGCCCGCGTTGGTCACCAGGACGTCCACGCCGCCGCCGCGGGTGACGACCTGGACCGCGCGGCGGACCTGTTCGGGTTCGGACAGGTCCGCCGCAACCCACGTGACAAGGCCGTCTCCGTGCTCCGCGTTGAGCAGTTCCGCCGTCCCCTCCAACGCTCTTTCGCGGCGGCCGATGATGATCACGCGGTCACCGCTTGCCGCGAACGCGTCGGCAACGGCGCGTCCGATGCCCGTACCGCCGCCCGAGACCACGATGCGTCGTTGAGTCATTTTCCCTCTCGTTCACACAGAAGATCACGAAGAACACATGGAAGAACTTCCGAGCGCTCCCGCCGATTGGGTGCAGGGAAATTCACATAAAGCGACATGGGTGGTCGGACCGCATGGCGGCGTCGAATTCCAGGCTGCGATGAAGTCACATATGTGAACATCATCCATGATCTGGAACATGGCGCCCAGAAATTACGCTCGCTCGCGATGATTGTCAAGGGATATCCGTATTGGTCTGAACCACTTGGGTCAGTCAAGTGAACTCCAGCTGCGTCTCACGCAACCGGCCTCTGCGTGATTTTGTCAGTCCCGTGACAGCTTTCCCCGGCCAATGTGCTCACGGTGCTAATCTCCGCCCGAGATCCCGAGGCGATGCCGGTAACCGGCCCTCACTGCACATGAGTTGGCCAGGTATCGCCCCGTCTGCCGTCTCCGAGGGACCACATTCATGCTCTCCAATGAGGAACAGCAGCAGTCCCGGTCGGATGCCGACATCACTGCTGCCGTACGGGAAGGCGACGACGAAGCTCTGACCGAGCTGTACCGCCGCCACCAGCCCGCCGTGCTCGCGTATGCCCGCATCTGCTGCCGGGACCCCGACACCGCCGAGGACCTGACGTCCGAAGCCTTCGCCCGTGCCCTGCAAGCCGTCCGGGCCGGCAGCGGACCCGAACTGGCTTGGCGGCACTACCTCTTGACCATCGTGCGCCGTACGGCCGCCGGATGGGCCGACACCGCCAGGCGGACGGAGTTGTCTCCCGACTTCGCCGGCTGGCTGGCGGCGATTCCGGAGGGTCCGGAGGCGGAGAGCAGTGAGGAGCGTGTGCTGCGGCTGGAGGACCGCGACCTGATGCTGCGGGGCTTTCGCGCGCTGCCCGAACGCTGGCGAGCCGTCCTGTGGCACACGGTGATCGAGAACGAACCGGCCGCTCAGGTGGGCTCGTTGCTCGGAATGACGGCGAGCGGTGTCGCCTCCCTCGCGGCCCGCGCGCGTGAGGGCCTGCGCGAAGCCTATCTGTCGGCGCATGCCGAAAGAGGTACGGCTTCGGCCGAGTGCCGGCATCACGCCGCCCTGCTGGGCGCCGCGGTGCGCCGCTCCGGGCGCCACACCAGCCGCGTACTCGACCGTCACCTCGCGCAGTGCCTGCCCTGCCGCCAGGCTCTGGAGCACCTCACCGATGTCAACGAGCGTCTGCCTACGGCACTTCCGGTGGGACTGCTCCTGTGGGGCGGCCCGGCGTACGTCGCCGCACGGTGCGCCGGAGCCGATGCCACCGCGGCGGCCGTCGCCGGCCATGCGACGCTCGCCGGGCCGAAGAGCCTGTGGTCCCGGGCCAAGGTGTCGGCGCCGATGGGCGCCGCGCTCGCCACGGCGGTGGTCGCGGCCGGGCTCGGAGGCTTCGCCCTGTTGCCTCAGGAGCAGGACAACCGGTCCGCGCCGCCGACCGTCCCGTCCGCCCGTCACGCGGATCTGGCGCCATCCGCCATTCCTTCCTCCGGCAGCGACGCCTCCTCCTCGCCCGGCCACCGGCCCGGCAAGGGTTCAAGGCGGCCGACCGCTTCGACCCGGCCGTCGCGCTCAGGACCGCCCCCGTCGCGTCGTCCGACGGTTATGGCGCAGCCCAAGAGGCCCGCCGGGGACACAAGCCGGCGGCTGCGCGTCGCGATCACCGGCGGGTGCATGGAGATCGAGGGAGGAAGGGCCGTCGACGGCCTTCAGCCGCACGAGGCCGCCTGCGACGGCAGCGCACGTCAGCACTGGGACGTGCTGGTCGTGACCGGCGACGTGAACGACGATGGTCTCCTCCACGTGCAGTTGCGGAACGGAGCGAGCAGGCTGTGCCTCACCAGCTCGGGCCTGGCGACCAAGGACGCTCCCGTGGCACAGCATGCCTGTGACTCCGACGACGACCTCCAGGACTGGGCGGTCGTCGACGACACCTCCCGAGGCGTCGCCTCGTTCGTCGACACGAGCGTGGGCGCCTTTCTCGGCCTCGAAGACGGCCGGAACGCGGCGGCGGGCAGACCGCACCGCCACACCATCGGCACCAACACCACGCAAACGGACGACGAGGACGCGCCCTGCTCTGACTTCATCTACGACGGGACTCTCCTCAAGGACGACTGACCCTCAAGGACGACTGACCCGCAAGGACGACTGAGCCCGCACACCACCTACCGGGTGTAGGCGGGGCTCATCGCCGAGACCATGAGGCGGCGCGGGTGGCCGCTTCCGTCGGCGGCCACGGTCCACAGGTCGTCGCCGTAGTCGCCCGGCAACGCGTAGACCAGGGAGTCGTTCCCGCTCCAGGCGGCCTGGTCGTCGACGTTGTTCGACTCGGCCGTGGCGGTCTCGCGCATCGTGCGCAGGTCGAGAACGTACAGCCGCCAGGGTGCGTCCGGATCGGCGCCCTTGACACGCTTCTTGAAGGCGATGCGGGTGCCGTCCGGGGACAGCGAGGGGCATTCGACATTGGTGTGCAGCGCCGTCAGGGTCCTGGCGCTGCGGTCGCCGCGGACGAGGTAAGTGCGGCCGCCGGTGGCGACGGTCGCGTAGAAGTGTATGTCGTCGGCGAACGTGACACCCCAGACGTTGAGGTCGGCGGCCTCCTTCTGCCGCCCGCCCAGAAGGAAGCGGTACGTCTCCAGGTTCCGGTCCGTGCTCCAGGTGCGGGTGTCCACGATGGTGGTACGGGTGGAGAAGCTGCTGCCCGCGTACGAGTCACCGCCGACGAACACCGTCCAGGCGACCATGCGGCCGTTCGGCGAGACACGGGCACGGGTGGGGATGCCGGCCAGGGCGAAGTGACGCACCTCGTGCAGACGCGCGTCGAGCACGACCGCGCGGTAAGTCTCACGCACGGTGCCGTGGTTTCCCTGGAGGCAGATACCGGTGCCCTTGGCCGTGTAGAAACGCATGCAGTCCAGGCCCGTTGACGTGCGCGGTCCGTTCGGGTCGGCGGCCGGTACCGAGGTGATCTCGTTCCAGTGCGGGCCCCAGGCGGTGTTGCGGAAGAGGATCGTGCCAGGAGTGTCGAGGTCGACGTCGCCGGAGACGACGCGCGGACCGCCGGCCTGAGTCTGTGACGTCCTGGCTGCCTGCCGGTGTGCGTGCAGCAGCGTTCCCACACCGACGGAGCCCAGGAAGAGAACGACGGTGAGCAGCACCGTCAGGCGGCGCTTGATGTTCACCGCTCCTCCTCCCGGCTGCCGGCGGCCGGGCGCAGCAATACGGCGCTGACGGCGACGGCGGCGACCAGCCCGGCCGTGGCGATGGCCAGGGCGCCGCGGTCGCCCCATGACGTCCATGCCGCGCCGAAGCCGATGGAGCACAGGAACCGTGCCGCGGCCTGACCGGTCTGCACGACGGCGAGACCGCTGCCACGCTCCTCCTCGGGCACGGCGTCGGCGGTGGCCGCGGCGAGCACACCGTCGGTGGCGGCGTAGAACGCGCCGTGCACGCTCAGTACGAGACACGGCAGCAGGACCGAGCCCTTGCCGGCGCCGGGAGCCAGGAGCAGGACGTACGCGCCGAGCAGGCCCAGGTGGCCGAGGAGGAAGAGCCGTCTGCGGCCGATCCGGTCGGCCACCCGGCCGAACGGATACGCCAGGAGCAGGAAGCCGGCGGCGGTGCCCAGCGGCAGCAGCGGGAACCAGGTGTCGGACAGGTCCAGCCGCCGCTGGAGGCCGAGGTAGAGGAAGGAATCGCTGACGCTGGTCAGTCCGAGCAGCACCGCGCAGGCGGTGAGCCGCCGTACCGCGGGCCGCCGGATCAGCCGGCGCAGAGGTGCCCGGCGTTCGTCCGGCGCCGGCACTGCCGCCGGCCCGTCAGCGATGCGTCTCGGCACGAAGAGCAGCAGGACGACGACACCGAGCGCGGCGATGCATCCGCTGAGACCGAAGACCGCGTCGTAGCCACCCGCGGCCACGCGCAGTACGAGGAAGGCGACGACCGGGCCGAGCAGCGCACCGCCCGTGTCCATGGCCCGGTGCACACCGAACGCCCGCCCACGCGAGGCGGGTTCGGTGGCGAAGGAGATCATCGCGTCGCGTGGCGCGGTGCGCAGGCCCTTACCGGTGCGGTCGGCGGCGAGGACCGCACCGATCAGCGGCACGCTGTGCGCGAGGAGGAGGAAGGGTTTGCACAGTGCCGACAGGCCGTAGCCGATGACGGCGATCATCTTGTGCGCGCTGCCGCCCTGGTCGGCGAGGCGTCCGCCGACCAGCCGGACCAGAGCGGTGACACCGTTGTACACGCCGTCCAGCAGGCCGAAGCCGAGCGGGGACATACCGAGCTGGGCGACGAAGTAGAGCGGGAGAACGGCTGTCACCATCTCCGAGGAGACATCGGTGATCAGACTGACCGTACCGAGGACGATGACGGTGGAGGGGACGGCGACGGCCGCCCGGCCGGAGCGGGTGCTCCGGCCGGGCGAGCGGGCGCCGTCCGCGGAACGGCTGTCCGCGAGATACATGTGTGTGCCGCTTCCAGAGGATCGGGACTACTTCCAGATGCCGGTGATGTCCGTGCCGGAGGCCGCGTTGCCCGAAGGCGTCACGCCGTACATGTCCTCGATGGTGCGGAGCACGTCGTAGGTGTCGTACTTGGTGCTGGTGGTGCTGCCGGGCTTCACCGGCCCTCCGACGAAGAGGGTGGTGATGCGCTGGTCCGAACCCTTACCCTCGTCGAAGTCGACGACCAGCAGGCTGTTGTTGGCCTTGGCCCACTGCGCATAGCCGTCGAGCTTGCTCTTCAGCCAGGAGTCACCGGTGGAGACGCTCTTCTTGCAGGTGCCGGAGACTCCGTGCATGTCGTTGCACAGGTTCGGCGTGACGAACGAGACAGTGGGCAGCTTCGAGTAGTCCTTCGGGAAGGACGTGAAGTCGTGTGCGGTCGCGGCCGGCACGTTCTTGAAGCCGAACCACGGGTTGTGCTTGGCCCCGTAGAGACCGCTCTTGCAGGTGGTCGTCTTGGACGGCATGTTCTCGTTGTAGCTGCCCCAGGTCTTGCCGGCCGCCAGGAGCCCGCTGGCCAGGTTGGGTGCGGTCATGGTGCCGAGCTTCGGGCAACTGTCGTTCTTGATCTTCTGGTTGGAGCCCGAGAACAGCTGGTAGTAGTTCGGCTGGCTCGGGTGGCTCAGCGCGGTCGAGGCGGTGAGGAGTCCGCCCTGTTTGGCCAGCGAGTTGATGTACGGCGCGCTGGACGATCCGATGACCGATCGGAAGGGCTGGTTCTCGAACATGACGACGACCACGTGGTCGGGCCGGGGGCCCGCGGTCGTCTTCGGGGACTTGTCCGTCTGGGAGGCGAAGCTCTGGCCGGCCCACAGGCCGAGCGAGACGACGCCGAGCGCGGACGCGGCGGCGATGACACTGCGGCGGTGCCGCCGCGCGCGGTGGGAACGGGGTGTGTGTGCGGTGGACATGGTTGTTCCTCCATGAGACATGAGATGTGTGTGGTGGGACGGGAACGGTGGAAGGGGCTCCGCGCCGGTGGCGGTGTATGTCGCGCGCAGGACACGGCGGCCGGAAGCGAAGATCTCCGGCGCGGCGGCCGACGTTTCGACGGAGCGGGAAGACTCCGTCACCGCTCCGGGACGCGATTGCCGGCGACAGGAGTGGCCGGCCGGCTCAACGGCCTGTGGTGATGTCGACGCCGTCGTTCACGGGCCGGCCGCTCGACGTGGCGGCGCCTTTGCATCTCCCGTAGGCGTAGGCGCTGTTGAAGCAGCCCGTGCCGCCTTCGGCCCCGAGCGTGCGTGGGGCGCCGAACCGGACCTGCGCGTACGGGAGTGAGGCGCAGGAGGAGACGGGGAGGTAGTACTCCGCGAAACCGGATCCGCTAGGCCTGAGCAGGCCCGTACCGGCAGGCGCGGTCCATTGCCCGATCTCGGTCCGGCGGCCCGTCGAGGTGTCGACGATCCAGCCTTGCCAGGAACCGCGCGCACCGCGGGTGACATCCAGCCGGTAGGTCACGCCGGTGGCGATGGGATGGTTGATGTTGCAGCTGACACCGGACCCGAGGTCCGCTCCTTTGCGGCAGCGTGCGTCATGCGTGGTGAACCCCTTGCCGAAAACGCTGAACTTCGCCTGGCCGCCTCCTTTCGAGGCCATGCCGATGTAGCCGCCGTGGCCGTCTGTGAACGAGAACTGCTGGGCCCAGTACTGGCCCGCCGCGTCGGGCCGGTGGATCACGGTGACCGGGAAGCCGATCCCGGTGAGTCCGCCGCGGGGCGCGTCCCGGATCACGTAGTGCGCCGAGACCAGCCCGCCCGGGACGAAGGAGGCCGACGCCTGTGGCACGGCCACCAGTGCGGCGCACGTCCCGGCCAAGGACACCAGCGCGAGACCAAGACCCCGTCGACGCCGGGTCATCCTCTTGCGGTGGCCGTCGGGCCGTGCCATGGAGGATCTCCCTACGTTCAGGTATGCGGACCAAATTCGTTGTGCTGAACCGACCGGGAAATCTAGGAGCGGCCTTCCGGGAGCGTCAAGGGCCGCGGTCCGGATTGCGGCAAGAATCCGAGACGATGTGTGCACCAGTGACAAAGCGGCGACGGCCGCCGGTTGCGGGCATTGACTTGATCTCCGTGCCACGGCTAGCTTGCCCCGGCTCGATCCTCCTTCGGAACAGGCATCGTTCATATAGGCGATCGGAGCCTTGGGGTGGCACCGTGTACGGCTTCCCCTTCTGTCCCGGCCACCGTGTCGCGCAGCGCGCGTTCCCCGCGTCGCCGTGCCGGCCGTACGCCCGTCGGGCCTCCGCGCCACGACGGGGTTCTCCGTCCCGCCGGACGAGTCCTGAACCGTCCACTCACTCCCTGAAGGAGCATCATGTCCTCGACATCTCATGCCCGCCGGACTTTCGGTAAACGCCGCGTCGCCCTCGCCGTCGCGGTCGGCACGGCCGCCGCCGCGGTCACCGCGTCCCTGGCCATGGCCTCTCCCGAGCCGTCCGCGTCCCACTCGTCCGCCTCCCAGGCGTCCGGCTCTCACCCGTCCTCCTCCACGGCCCCGTCCGGGGCGGCCTGGACCGGAGACTTCAAGGGCTACGGCTCGAAGGCTTGGAAGAAGTCCTGGGGTGTGGCGGCGAAAGGCGCCTGGGGCCAGGCGAACCTCAAGCAGGTCAGCGACGCCAAGGCTCCCGGCGACGGCACCGCGCTGAGCGTGACGTACGGCAAGGGCTCGTCGGCCAACTCGTGCCGCAACTGCCCCACGAAGGGCGGCGGGCAGTTCTACACCTCGCTCACCGGCCTCGGCAAACCGGAGCTGGCCAAGTCGTCCACGCTCGACCTCAAGTACCACCTGAAGTTCCCGTCGGGTTTCGACTTCGGCAAGGGCGGGAAGCTGCCCGGGCTGTACGGCGGTGTCATCGGGCAGGAGTCCGGCGGCACCCACGGCAACGGATGGTCGACGCGCCACATGTTCCGGGCCAAGTCCCACCCGAACGACGGCGAGCTCTACCTCTACACCCCGAGCAACTCCGGTCCGACCGGTTACGGCGTCGACCTCGGCGTCGGCAACTGGCAGTGGACCGCCGACGGCAACTGGCACAGCGTCGAGCAGCTGGTGAACCGCAGCACCGGTGACCTCACGGTCTGGTTCGACGGCAAGCAGGTCTTCGCCGCCAAGCACGCGGCCACCGGTATCTCCAAGATCAATTTCGGTGGAGTCTTCTTCTCCACCTTCTTCGGCGGCCACGACACCTCGTGGGGACCGAAGAAGAACGAGAGCGCCCAGTTCGCGGACTTCTCGCTGTCCACGACGGTTCAGCACTGACTGCTCAGCGCCGACAGTTCAACACTGACGGCTCCACACCTCCGGCGTGTCCGGCCGTCTCCGGGCCGGCACGCGGAGGTGTTTTCTGCGCAGCTCGTCGGCCAGGCGGCTTGCCCGCAGGGCCAGTTCCAGCTCGAAGCGGCGCTGCGGATCCCGGAGCAGCGGCCCGAAGAGCTTGCCGAGCCGCCGCAGCCGGTACCGCACGGTCTGCGGATGGACGCCCAGGGCCTCGGCGGCCCGGGCGCCGTTGCCGTTCTCCAGCCAGGCCAGCAGTGTCTCGGTCGCCCGTTCGTTCTGGCGTTGTGTCAGATCGGCCAGCGGATGCAGAAGCCGGCCGGTGAACAGCCGCAGCAGCGCCTCGTCCTGCAGCAGAAGCACCGTCGCCAGATGTTCCTCCACGCGGACCATCCGTGTCTGCGCACCCCGGTGTTCGGGAACGAGCGCGAGCATCGTCCGTGACCAGCGCAGCGAGGCAGCGGCGTAGGGGCGCGGCACCACCGGGGCGATGGCCGCGGTGGTGCCGCGGAGCGCGCGGCGCACCAGCGTGAGCGAGTCCGGAGCCGGGTCCGGGATCAGCAGGAACGGGGTCTCGGCGTGCCAGTCGGCCAGGACGTCGGACTGCTGGAGTACCCCCCGGTGCCGGCCGGGCGCCGGAGTGAGCGCGACGATCTGCACGGTGTCCGGAAGCCGCCAGTTCGCCGAGTGGGCGAGCTCGGCCAGGGTCTCCTCGGGCGGGCCGGGGCTCTTGGTGAGCGCCCGGACGAGCCAGTGCCGCGCCAGAGTCTCGTCCGGTCCGCCGAGGCCCCGTCCCTCCGGCCGTCTCATGGCGCTCTCGTCGTCTCTGTGCATCTCCACCTCGCGGGTGTGCCGGAAATCGATGCGCGGACTGCGAAGAGACAGCCCGACGCACCCGTAGGAGTGCGAGAGATGGAAACGATCCCGCGATTTCTGCCCATGGTTACAAGAAATCGATGGACGTGACCGACGACGAACCATTAGGTAAAGAGTGAGTAAAGTGGCGGGATGGATGGCGCCGTCATCGCTCTTACGTCTGCGTCGCTCGGAATGCGTCGCATGCATTCAGCGCTCTCCCGTCACCATAAGGACCCCGCGAACAATGAGCCTTCGTCTCCTATCGATCAGGACCAAGCTCATCGTGCTGGTCGTGGTGCCGCTCATCACCCTGTGCGGACTGTGGTCGTTCTCGCTCGTCACGGTGTCGGACGACGTGTCCGGGCTCCGGGCCGTCAGTGACGCCCACGGACCGGCCGGCGCCCCGTTGCGCGACTGGACGCTGGCACTCCAGGCCGAGCGGCTGGCCGCGATGGAAGACCTCTCCGCCCATGGCTCGGCCACGGCCCAGGCGGCCTTCCGCGCGGCCGGCGCACACACCGACCGGCTCGCCGGGGCGGCGCACGCCTACGCGCGCAAGGCCCGGTCCAGCCCTTTCGGACATGGCGCCTCCGATGCGGTCGGCATCGTGCTCGACAGCGCCAGCCGCCTGAAGGCCGTCCGGACGGAAACCCAGGACCGGTCGCTTCCCCCCGAGGAGATCCTGCAGCGCTACAACGACCTCATCGCGCCCACTTTCCGCCTCCGCGCGGCGTTCACCTCACTCCAGGCCGACCGCCTCGCCCAGCGCGACACCGTGCTCGTCGAGCTGGCACGCGTACAGGAATACGTCGCCCAGGAAGAGGCGTCCCTGGCCGGGATCGCCGGCGCGGCCAAGCCCGACGAGGGCCAGCTGCGGCTGCTCGACGGTGCGGTGGAGGCGCACCGGCTGCTGCTCGACATCCATCTGCCCGACCTCGACGGCGCGGATGCGGCCGGTTACGAGGCACTGCTGCGCAGCGGGCACTGGATGACACTCGAACGGTACGAGGGCGCGTTCCTGCACGACGACGACGGCCCGATCGGCAAGGCCCGCTCAGTCGACGCCTGGCGCACCGCCACCCGGCAGGCGCGCGTGGACCTGGACCGGGTCAACGAGCAGGTGGGACAGCGGATCGGCGCACAGGCCGGTGAGCGTGCCGACGACCTCTTCAGGCGCAACGTCGGTGCGACGGCGCTCGGCGTCCTGGCCATCCTTCTGTCCGTCGCCGTGTCGGCGCTGATCGGCCAGCACCTCGCGAGACGACTCGTCCGGCTGCGCAACTCGGCCCGCGACCTCGCGCATCACCGGCTGCCCGACGTCCTGGAACGGCTGCGCGCGGGAGAGGAGGTGGACGTCGCCGAGGCGGCGCCGCTGATGAAGTCCGGGCGCGACGAGATCGGCGAGGTCGGCCACGCGTTCAACACCGTCCAGCTCGCGGCGGTCGACGCCGCCGTGCGACAGGCGGAGGGACGCCGTGCGGCCGCCGAGGTGTTCGTCAATCTGGCCCGGCGCAACCAGGTGCTGCTGGACTGCCAGCACGCGTCGCTGGACGCCATGGAACGCCGCACCACGGATCCCGACGAACTCGCGGAACTGTTCCGTCTCGACCACCTGGCGACGCGGATGCGCCGCCACGCCGAGGGACTGATCATCCTCACGGGCGGCTCCTCCCGGGCGGCCTGGGACCAGCCCGAGTCGCTGTTCGACGTGGTGCGGGCGGCGGCGGCCGAGGTGGAGGACTACTCCCGCATCGTCGTACGGTCGTTCGCCGACCAGTATGTCCACGGCCATGCCGTGACCGATCTGACCCATCTCATCGCCGAGCTGCTGGAGAACGCCATGCAGCACTCGCCGGCGCGCACACAGGTCACGGTGGACGGAATGAGCGCCGCGCGAGGCTTCGTCGTGGAGATCGACGACCGGGGCCTCGGCATGGGGCCGGAGGCCTTGGAGGACGCCAATCTGCGCGTCTCGCAGAACAACGACTTCGACCGCGCCGACGCCGAACGGCTGGGTCTGCTGGTCGTCGGCCGGCTCGCGCACCGCCACGGCGTCAAGGTCAACCTGCGCCGCTCCGCCTACGGCGGGGTCGCCGCCGTCGTCCTCATCCCGAACACCCTGCTCACCCAGGCGCCCGCGCCGGAGAAGACCGAGGCATCGACGGCCACGGCGCCGTCCGGCGACGGCTCCGTGCTCCCGGGGCCGACCGCGGTCCCACGCCAGCCGTCCTCCGCCGACGACCAGCAGCCGGCTACGGCCGCTCACCCGGACTCCGCTGCCGCCGGCCGCCGATCAGCCCCGCAACAACCCCGCCCGGCCCCGTCGGGCCTGCCCCGGCGCACCCACCGGTCGGGACACACGCCCCGGGTGCCGGCATCGCCCGAGGAGGCGCGTGTGAACCGCGCCGCCTCCTACCGCGGGATGTCCCAGGGACGTGTCGCCACCGCCACCCCGTACCCCTCGGCGCCGCCCTCCGAGGCCGCGCCGGACACCGGTCAACCGACGGAAGGACGGCCGCAATGACCACGCCACTCGAAGCCTCGACGCTCGGCGGGACCACCTGGCTCCTGGGAGACCTGGTGCGGCGTGTGGCGCCGCTCCGGCACGCCGTACTGCTCTCCGGTGACGGACTCGTCACCGCTGCCACCCGCACCCTGAACCGCGCGGAGGCGGAGCGCCTGGCGGCCATGGCCTGCGGGCTGCACGGCCTGGCGCGGGGCGCCGGTGAATGCTTCGGGACCAGCCGGGTCCGCTACGTCGTGATCGATTTCGCCGAGGGGTTCCTGTTCGTCTGCGAGACGGCCGACGGCGGCCGTCTCGCCCTGGTCGGCGACGCCGGCGCGGATCAGGAACAGATCGCCGTCGAAGCGGCCCGGTTCGCCGAACGCCTCGACGCGCACCCGGCCATGGCGTCCCGAGCCGTCGCGGGGCCGCGACGATGAACCTGATCAAGGACGCGTACGGCAACACCTTCGGAGCGCCCTGCGGCGAGCTTCCCGGAGCCCGTTTCAGCGCCGCGCTCTACCAGAAGATCGCGCAGCTCCCGCTGGACGACTTCACGGAGCTGCGCCTCAAGGTCCTGAACCTGGAGTCGTACTCCAGCACCGTCCTCGCGCTCAAACGCAGCTTCTACTCGCCCGGCTTCGCGCTGCTGCCGTTCACGATGATCTCTCTTACGGCGGCGGACGCCTGTGCGCAGCACGCCTTCCGGTACACCGTCGGGCCAAACGTGTACCGGGACTGCCCGCAGACAGGAGCGGCCGACCGCTGGGAGGCCGACGCCCAGCTCGCCCGCGTCCTCGGCTACCGTCTTCTGCCGTCGGGCCCGCTGCCCGCCTGGATGACGGCCCTGCACGAGCTGGCGGACAAGGGTGAGAGGGTGCTGGCCGGGGCGTGGATCTATGCGCCAACACCGGCGTACGGCCCGGTGTTCGAGACCGTCGGCGACATCATGTACGCGGCTGGTGACACGGGCGCGGCAGTCCGGTGTGCTCAGCTGTCGTCTCCCTCGCTCGCGCCGGGCCTCAGCAGCCCGCTCTCGTAGGCGAGGACGACGAGCAGGGCGCGGTCCCGGGCCCCCCAGCTTGGTCAGAATCCGGCTCGCATCGGTCTTGGCCGTCAACCGGGACAGCACCAGCGCCTCGGCGATCTCGTCGTTGGCCATCCCCCCCGCCGACGAGATTCACCACCTCCCCCTGAGCGATGCGCAACCGCTCGTCGCTGACCCGGCGCCTGGCCTCCGACTGCCTCGACTCCTCCGCACGCCGCGCCCACCGTCGGCCTCCGACCGGGGCCCGGAGCTGGTTCTCGGCGGCCACTCCCGCGGCGGCGGTCACGAACCAGCCCAGCTGGTTGGCGCTGCTCAGGTCGAAGTGCTCGATGTCCTTCGCGAAGTCGACGGTCACGTACACCGTGGCGACGGCAAGGACCGTGCAGGCTGTGACGATCCGGAGGGAGCAGGACCGCCCGACGTGGAACAGCGCCAGAATCGGCATCAGCGCCATCGGGAAGACCAGATCCTCCGCGTACATGGCCACCAAGGTCGCCGGGAGTACCACGAGGAACACCGCGAGCGGCCGGTGCACGCAGCAGCGCCCCGCAGCCCACTCGGGCCGCCACCACCTGGACCCAGGTCAGGGTCAGGTTCTTGGCGACCACGGGGAGAAGGATCACGGCGACGAACACGGCCAGGGGGCTTGGCCACGGCTTCCCTCGCAGCCTGTCGCGCATACCTCACAGTAAGCCGCCCCCCGGGAACAGCACCTTCCATGACCGGTCGGCGTAGGCCTCAAGGAGTAGTCGCGCGCCGGGAAGGTATCTCCGCGGAGGCCCGAGTATCTCCCGGGGGCCGATGTGCCGAGGGATGTCCGTCGCCGAACCTGAGGACACGCGCCGCTCTACCGGCCTCATGGGCCGGACTCTCCGCGCGCGGACCCCTCACCCCCAGCAGCCCGCACGATGCCGCCACAGGTCCCGTCGACCGCTGTGACACCGCCTCGCTGCCGGAGCACGGCGGCCCGAGCGCGGTTCCCGCTCCGCGACGGTCGCAGCCGAACGACGGCCTCCCCGCTCCCGCCGCCTCCCCCGACGACCTGGCCCCGGTCCTTCGCCTCGATTGCCGGCGACCTGCTGCGGCAAAAGGAATTCGTGTGGATCGTGACCCTGGGTACCGAGACCACCGACGGAAGCACGGGCATGCACACCTTCGCGATCCGGACACGCCGAGCCAGGGACACCATCGCCATCGCTACCCGGGAAGCCCTGACCCCTGGGGCACGTGCCCATCGGAAGAACGCCGCCCTGCGACCCGGTTCCGTCGTCGTCACGTTCCGGGAGGACGAGATTCACCGCAACACGTAAGACAATCGGTGACCGCAAAACGCGTTTTCGCGTGTCGGCCACACAGTCCAAAGGGTTTTTGTCGCTTAGCCACAAAAATTCCGTCCGTGGTACGTCAGTGCGTCAGAATCGGTGAAACATGACACGGCCGGGATCCGGTCCCGGCCGCATGTCCACGGGGATGTCCATGGAGAGAAGATGGCTGCGCGATTCGACGGATATCACGGTTACAAAACGCCGGAGCACTGGAACTACATAAGGGATTACGGGATTCGGCGACCCGGCGGGAACCACGGGCACACGGACGACGACTGGAAAGCCTTCTATCTGGCCGTGCAGCCACGGCATGCCTCCGGACATGCCTACGAGCCGGAGTCGTCCGCGGTCGCCGGCGGGATCCTGCGCGTCCACGTCGAAGGGGAGGACCTGACCGTCGAGCGGATCGCCGGTCACCTGGTGGACGCCGACGTCGGCGAGCTGAAGGCGAGGTTCGGCGTCGACCCGAACACTCCGCTCATGGACGGGCTGGGCCGTCGGGGAATCATCCTGCACGTGGTGCGACCGCCGAGCGACGGCGGTGCGGATGCCGAAACGGACGCGTACGTTGTCCCGTGGTCGACGGCCGAGAACAGGAACCTCGTCACCTGGACCCGGGTGGCGGAGTTCGCGGCGAACCGCCGTGGAGTGGCCGCGGTCGCCGCGTACGCGAGCACCGGTTCCGCACCCGCCGACCGCGGCGGCGTGCTGTCCTGGTCGATCGCCCGGGCCTGCGACCGCGACCCGGCGTACAGCCACGGCGGGTTCTAGCGATGCGGAGGCTCGTCCTACCGCGCGGTGAGCACGGCGCAGGACCACGGGACCGCGCCGATCCGTCCGTCGCTCCGCTCCTGTGCCGACGCCTCGTGGGGCCGGCACTGAGCAGAGGCGCTCATGCCCTGTCGCCGACCGCCGTCGCGCTGCGCTGCTCCGACGACGCACTGGTCGCCCGGTTGGGCAGAGGAGCCCGGGCAGCGGCGCGAGAGCTGCGTCGTCGCCACCATGCGGCGGTGTACGCGTACGCCGTGAGCTGCACATCCGATCCGTACGATGCGTACGACCTCACGGACATGGCCTTCGCGCGGCTGAGTCAGTCCGCGAGCTTCTACGCCCAGTGGACTCTGGGCCGCCATCGCGGGTGCCTCAGACGTCAGTTACAGGAATGGGTGCGCACGGCCGCTGTCGCACGGATACAGGACGACTCGGCCTCCCTCGCTCCGGGGTTCCGCGCATGGGTGAACGACGGCGGCAGGTGGCCTCTGGAGCACGACGGCCAGCTGGCGACCGCGTTCAAGCTGCAGCCCGCGGCCTCCCAGTGCCTGCTGTGGCACGCGGCGGTGGAACGGGACGACGCCGTGTCCATCACGCGGATCACCGGACACCCGTACCGGCACCTCGGTGAACTCGGCGACAAGGCACGGGACTCGCTGCGTCGCACGCGCATGGACGTGTATCTGCAGCGTCTGGAAAGACGGCCGTGTCGTTACGCCATCGGATCCCTGGTCGCCCACGGACGCGTGACCTCGTCGCCCCTGATGCGCCCGTCTCCTCACTTCGTCGACTGTCTGAGCTGTCGCGAGGTCTACTACGACGTCGTCGATCTCGACCGGCGACTCCAACAGAGGCTGCCGCGCAGCACGTTGGGCTGGTGGCCCGCCGAGGAGTACCTGCGGATCAAGTGGGCCACCTCACCGCTGCGTGACCCGCCTGCCGCGGCACCGCGTCCCGCGCCGGGCCGGCACCGCAAGCCGGCTCGGCTTCCGGCCCGGCTCCTTCCGGCCGGCGTTCTCGACGGACTGGCCACAAGCCTCGACGGCCTGGCCACGAGGAAGGGCACCAGATGACCGGCTGTGTCAGTGTTTGCTGAGCTGTTGGGCCCGAAGCGTGAGTTCGAGCTCGAACTGGACGTCCGGGCTGTCGAGCTGGGGGCCGTACAACTCCTGGATCTGGCGCAGCCGGTACCGAACGGTCTGAGGATGCACACCGAGTCTGCGCGCCGTCTCCGGCGTGCTGTGCCCGGACTGCAGCCACGCCAGAAGTGTCTCGGAGAGACGGTCCCGCTGGGTCGCCCTGAGGCCCTGGAGCGGGCCGAGGCGCCGCCTGGTCAGAGCCTGGACGAGGGTGCTCTCGCCGGTGAGTAGCAGTTCGACCAGGTGATCCGAGCAATGGACCACACGTGTCCCGCCAGCCGCTTCGGCGGGTAGGAGCGCGAGCAGTCTGCGGGCCAGGCACAACGACTTCCTCGCCTGGGTGAGCGGAACGGCGAGACCCACGGCGGCCACCCGTCCCCGCACAGCGTGCTCGATCGCTCCACGGGAGTGCGGCCCTGGATCCGGGACGAGCCAGAACGGCTCAGGCTCGTCCAGATCGGCCAGGGCGTCCAGGTCGGCCGGCGGCGCCGGAACGCCGTGTGCGGGAGACGGCGCCGGCCTCAGCGCGACCACCTGCACCGTCCGCGGCGGACCCCATCCCGCGGCCCTCGCGAGGTCGGTGGCGGCCTGGTGCGAGGGCGGCGTCGGTGCGGTCAGCAGACTCAGCAGACGCTCACGCCGCCTGCGGGACTCGTCCGCCGTGCGGCGTTGCTCCTCGGTGTAGCCCTGCACGGTGTAACTGGCCAGCTCGTCGATGTAGACGAACAGCGCCTCGGCGAGGGCGTACATGTGCGCCGGCGCGATGTGTCCGCCCGTCCCGAGCCGCACACATCGCCGCCACGCCGCGCGGGCCGCGGACCAGTACGCCGTGTGCAGGGCTTCCAGATCCCGGCCTTCACGAAGTTGGGCTCGTCCCAGCGCGCGGCAGTTCTCCGCGAGGTCGGCCGTGTTCGGCGACCTCGGGCCGCGCGTGGACAAGCGCGCCAGGAACTCGTCCAGGGCATGGCCCACGCCCGTCCTGATCCGCTGTCTCATCGCTGCCTCCGCAGGGTCCGTGTCCGACGGGGTTCCCTGCCGGATGGCCAGGACGATCTCCTCGCCGAGCGCGGGCAGATGGCCCTTCATCAGCGGAATCACCGTATGCGGGAGAGAGGACCAAGGAGACCCCAGTGGACTGGTCACGCCACACCTCGTCGATAGCGGGTCGGTCAACGGAGCGCCGTCCGCAGAATCAACCACACTGGCCGACGGAGGCGGTGTGTTCTTGTCAGAGATCCACAAATTTCTCCGCCCATGTGGTGCTGTGGAATGGAGTCGCGTCGGCGTCGATTCGTTATTTTAATAGGTCAAAGAGCAGACCTTTTGTGGATGACGGTCGACGTAGGGGTCATCGTGATGCCTGTCCGTACAACTGCCGCGTAGGTAGTATCCCGGGGTGGGCGAGTCACTGGAGCGGGAAGAGGGTGCCGACTGGGCGGGCGGCGCGATCCTTCGGCCTGTCCGCAATGGCAATACCTTCGACGAGACCGTGCAGCGCATCCTGCAGGCCATCAAGCTCGGTGTGTTCAAGTACGGCGACCGCCTGCCGGTGGAGCGCGAACTGGCCGCTCGACTCAAGGTGAGCCGCGTCACCCTGCGCGAAGCCCTGCGCACGCTCCAGCAGGCCGGGTGCGTCGAGTCCCGCCGGGGGCGGTACGGCGGCAACTTCGTGACCTACCGGGCGGCCGCATCGGACACCGGCGATGTGCGCCGGGTCGCGCGGGACATGGGCCCCGATCTCGCCGACGCGCTGATGTTCCGCCGGATCCTGGAGGCCGGCGCGGCGCAGGAGGCGGCCCGGCGATCCCTCACCGCCGCCCAGCGGGCGACCCTGCAGGAACGCCTGTCCGAGGTCGGACACGCTCCGCGCGTCGCCTACCAGCAGTGTGACTCCCGCTTGCACCTGGCCATCGCCGAGCTCACGGGTTCGCACTCACTGGCCACCGGCGTGGCCGAGACGCGTATGCGCCTCAACGATGTGCTGTGCGCCATGCCGATGCCGGACGAGCACGTCGAGACCGAGGCCGAGCAGCATCGCGCCATCGTCCACGCAATCCTCGTCGGTGACGCCGAAGCGGCCCGGCGTACGGCCGAAGAGCACGTGGAGCACGCCGAAGCACGGCTGCGCGAGCTGCTCGCCTGACGTCGCGCCCGCGCCCGCGGGAAGCCGTCCTCCCTCTCTCACCTCCCGGCCCGGGCCGACGATCTCCATCCGGGCGCTCTTAATTACTCAATGGTATGACCTTGATCCTATTGAGTGGTCGTGTCATCCTCTCCCGGTCAGAAGGCAACCTCCCACAAGGCACAAGCTGAGGAGCCATGAACGTGCGCGGGGCCAAGCTCGCCCGAAACGGGTCGATACGCGTCAGGATCACGACCCTCCTCGCGGTGCCGCTGGCCGCTCTCGTCGGCATGTGGGCCTTCGCGGTCGTCACCGTGATGGGCGACCTGCAGGATCTGCGCAGAGCGTCGGAGAGCTCCCGGCACTTCGCCGCGCGCACCGACACCCTGGCCCAGGACGTCCAGGAAGAGCGGCTGGCCACCGTCCGATGGCTCACCACCGCGGTCTCCGTGCGGTCCAGGAACGAACTCCAGGAGGCGCGGACGAACACCGACGGCGCCCTCAAAGGCCTGCGGCAGGAGATCACCCAGGGCCATCTCGGTCTCCTCACGTCCGACCAGCGCCACAGCTTCACGGACATGCTCGCCGCGACGGACCCGCTCGCCTCCGTGCGCCAGCAGGTGAGTGACCGCGGCCTCTCCTGGCAGGAGGCCATGCGCTGGTACAACGAGCTGGTCGAACCCACCTTCCAGTTCCGTACGACCTTCGACGGTCTGCGTGCCGGCCGGCTCGCGGAGCGCAGCGCGGTGCTCACCGGACTCTCCCGCGCCCACGAGTACGTGTCACAGGAGGAGGCCGCGCTCACCGGACTTCAGGCCACCTCCCGTCCGAAGGAGGACCAGTACCGCCTCCTGGACAGCGCCCTGGAATCCCAGCGTCTGCTGTTCTCGCTGCACGAACAGGCACTGGCCGGGCCCGACCGGCGTCCCTACGACGCCTTCATGCGCAGCCGGCAGTGGAGCGAACTGAGGGGATACGAGAACGCGTTCTTCAGCAGCGAGACCGACAGCTCCCGGCACATCACCCGGATCGCTTCCTGGCGGGCGGCCGCTTCACAGGTCGGGGACCAGCTGGGCGCACTCAACGGCTGGCTGGCCACGAACATCGCCCGGCAGGGCGACCGGGACGCGTCCGACATCATTCGCCGCGCCGTCCTGGCGGGAGCCGTCGGCCTGTCGGCCGTGGCCCTGACGGTCGTGCTGTCGTCCCGGATCGGCCGGGGTCTGGTCAGAGAGCTGGTGGTCCTGCGCGATGCCGCCAAGGACCTCGCGGACACACGTCTGCCCGCCGTCATGGCCCGGCTGCGCCAGGGAGAGTTCGTCGACATCGCGGCGGCGGCTCCGCCCCTGGACTACGGCAGAGGCGAGATCGGCCAGGTCGGCGAGGCGTTCGACAGCGTACAGCGCGCGGCCGTCGAGGCGGCCGTGCAGCAGGCGGAGATCCGGCGAGCCGCCGCCTCCGTGTTCGTCAACCTCGCCCGCCGCACTCAGACTCTCGTACACCGCCAGCTCACCGTGCTCGACGCGATGGAACGGCGCACCGAGGACCCCGACGACCTCGGCGATCTCTTCCGCCTGGACCATCTGGCCACCCGGATGCGCCGGCACGCGGAAGGTCTGGTGGTCCTGTCCGGCGGGCCCGCGGGACGCCTGTGGCGTGACCCGGTGCGGATGCTCGACGTCGTCCGCGCCGCCGTCGCCGAGGTCGAGCACTACACCCGCGTCATGGTGCACGGCCTGCCCGGTATCCGGCTGGACGGTCCGCTCGTCACCGACGTCACCCATCTGTTGGCCGAACTCGTGGAGAACGCCACCGTCTGGTCCCCGCCGCACACCCAGGTGACCATCGCCGGTGAAGTGGTGTCCACCGGGTTCGTGCTGGAGATCAGCGACCGGGGTCTCGGCATGACCCCCACGGCGCGGGAGGAGTTCAACCGCCGCCTGCGCGAGGACCAGGAGTTCAAGCTGATCGATGCCGCACAGCTCGGCCTGTTCGTGGTGGGTCAGCTCGCTCACCGGCACGGGATCGGCGTGGTCCTGCGCCCCTCGCCGTACGGCGGCATCAGCGCCATCGTGTTCCTCCCGAACAGCCTGCTGGCCGGCGAGGAAACCGCCGCCGCGGAGGAGTCGGCCGCGGCGCGAAAGCCTGCTCCCGGGCGGGCCGAGCTGCCCTCCGACGCTCTGGAGAAACGTTCCTTCGAGTTGCGGCACACCAGCGGGCGGCCCGGAACTCCGGCCGAAGGCGGCACCCCTCCGTCCGCCGCTGATGAGGCCGGCCGTCCGCCGCTGCCCTCGCGGACCGGTGGCACTCCGTCGCGGCCGGCACACCCACACCGGACGCCTCGCGGACGCCACCGGCGCGGCGGAACACACGGTGCGCATCCACCGCACTCCGGTGCCACCGCGGCACCCGAGCCGGGCCGCACGCCGGCCGGCGCCGAACAGCCGGCCTCCCGCCGGCAGCCGTCGGAGGAACCCGGTCGCGCCCTCGTCACTCCGGCCGAGCAGGACGGTGAACTTCCTCGTCGGATCCCGCAGACGCACCTCACCGCGCGCCTCCGCGACACGCCGCCGACGGCCGCGCGCCCGGCCGACGGCGCGCCCGCCGCGCGCCCGCTCCGTCCCGAGCAGGCCCGCGCCACGTTCGGTGCCTTTCACCGCGGGACCATGCGCGGCCGGAACCCGACACCCCCGCGTCCCGACTCCGCGCCTCCCACAGCCCCGCACGAGCGCGCCTCAGCGCCCTCGAACCCCGCACGAGGAGAGAACTCATGAACGCCGTGTCGCCACCAGTACCGTCCAACGGCCTCGGCTGGCTCATGGACGAACTGGTCCGTGACGTGCCCGAGGTCCAGCACGCCCTCCTGCTGTCCAGTGACGGTCTGCCCACGGCTGCTTCGGCATCACTCACCCGCGAGGACTGCGAACACCTGGCCGCTGTCGCCTCGGGCTTGCACAGCCTCGCCAAGGGAGCCGGTCACCACTTCGACGTGGGTGGAGTCCAGCAGACGCTGGTCGAGCTCGACCGGGCCTTCCTCTTCATCACCGCGGCCGGAGACGGAAGTTGTCTCGCCGTCCTCAGCAGCGCGTCCGCCGACCCGGGACTGGTCGCCTTCGAAATGGCCACCCTGGTCAAGCGCGTCGGCGAGCACCTGGGCGCAGGACCGCGAACCGGAGTGGTACCGGATCCCGCCGGGAGAGGAGAGGCATGACGGATCCCGCCGGGTCCTTCGCAGAGCACGAATCCCCTGGCGAACGCTTCACACCACCGACAGCCGGACGCCCCGCACCCGCCGGGTACGCCTCCGGGTACCCGGCGCATCCCCTGCACGACGACGAGGCAGGCCCACTGGTCCGGCTGTACGCGATGACCCGCGGCCGCACCAGAACGGACCATGACGGCCTGTTCGGCCTGGTGGTCCTCGTCGAGGCAACCGCCGGAGCGGAACCGCCAGGTCATCCGCTGAGCCCGGAGGAACGCTCGCTCCTCGAGCTCTGCCGGGGCGGCCCGTCGACGGTGGCCGATCTCGTCTCCGCCGTCGGCCTCCCGCTGGGCGTCGTGCGCGTCCTCCTCGGTGATCTGCACCGTGACGGTCTGATCCATGTCCGCCGGGCTGCCGCGCCCGCGCAACTCCCGGACGAACACATCCTGAGAGAAGTGATCAATGGCATCCGCGCCCTTTGAGCCCCGCCGTCGGACGTCCCCGTCACCCCCCTTGACTTCACCCTCCTCGACGTCGCCTTCCTCGACGACACCTCCCACCATCCTGAAGATCCTCGTCGCCGGAGGCTTCGGTGCGGGCAAGACCACTCTGGTCGGCGCTGTCAGCCAGATCCGGCCGCTGTACACCGAGGAGCGGCTGAGCTCCGCCGGCCGTCCGGTCGACGACACGAGCGGCGTGGAGGCCAAGTCCACCACCACGGTGGCGATGGACTTCGGACGGATCGACATCAACCCCCGTCTGGCCGTCTACCTCTTCGGCACTCCCGGCCAGGATCGCTTCTGGTTCCTGTGGAACGAACTCGCCGTGGGCACGCTGGGAGCCGTCGTACTGGCGGACACACGACGCCTGCCGTCCTGCTTCGCCGCCATCGACTTCTTCGAGCAACGCGGGATCCCCTTCGTCGTCGCCGTCAACTGCTTCGACGGCGCACGTCTCCACCCCGTGGAACGTGTCCGCGACGCCCTCGGAGTCCCGTCCCGTGTCCCCGTGCTCCTTCTCGACGCGCGGCGCCGTGACGACGCCAAGAACGTCCTCATCACCCTCATCGAGCACGCGCTGCTGACCACATGACAGAAGGAGACGGATGCATGGTGACCGCCACACCCCAGGCGGCCTGGTCCGACACCGAGCTGACCGCCGCCGTGCGAGGCCCACAGGCCGAGGCCGCGATGGAGGAGCTGTTCCGGCGGCACCGACCCGCGGTGATCGCCTACGCCCTCGCGTGCTCCCGCGACCCGCACAAGGCCGAGGACCTCGCCTCGGAGGCGTTCGCCTGCACCCTGCACGCCGTGCGGACGGGCGCGGGGCCCGCGGCCTCCTGGCGTCCCTACCTCTTCAGCGTGGTCCGGCACACCGCGGGCAGGTGGGCGGCCACCGCCCGGCGCACGGAACTGTACGACGACCTGGAACGCCAGGTGGCCCAAGCGCCGAACGGCGCCGCGCCCGAGACCGGTGAGGAGCGCGTCCTCCAACTGGAGAGCGAACACCTGGTCCGGATCGCGTTCCGGTCACTGCCCCGACGCTGGCAGGCCGTTCTGTGGTACACGGCGGTGGAGGGCAGGTCCACTGCGGCCGTCGGCAAACTTCTCGGAATCAGCCCGAGCGGCGTGGCGTCCCTGGCCTCCCGGGCCCGTGCGGGTCTGCGCCGGGCCTACGGGGCCGCACACTCCGGGCCCGACAACGACGACGGTGCGCGAGGCCGTGTGCCGTCACTGCTCGGTGCCGCGGTGCGCCTCTCCGGCCTCGACGTCGGCAGGCACCGCGAGCGGCAACGGAGTGCATACGTTCTGACGTTGTGTCCGGCCGGACATCACAGATGACGCCGCGGACAGGATACGGGCAGATCAAGGAGCCGGCATCTGGAGCCGGCGAGGTGCGTCCGGGCATCGTCGGCGTCCGGGCTGTCGAGACATGACAGACGAGGATCAGGCAGGAACACCACAGGGAACGCGCCGGTGCCCGCGACGGCGACCAGGCGCCACAACTGCGGGCGGACGCCGTGGGCCCAGACGCCCTGCTCCCGGAACACCACCGGCGCGGTGAGACCCAACTCCGTGGCATGGCGGCGCAGCGCGTACCGCTGCGTCGCCGCCTGCAGAGGATCGGCCGGATAGCAGCACAGGTAGGCCGCGACGCCGGCACGGGCAGGGAAGACGTCCGCCGAAATCACCGTCGTCCCTTCGGCAGCGGTTGTCGCAGCGGCTGAGCGGGAGCCCGTCCCGGTGGTCCGAATGTGTTCGCCGGCAGGCCTCGCAAGCGTTTCCTCCTCAGTGTGCTCACACCGACGGGAACCTATGGGTGAGGAATCGCTCCAGGCCATCCGGGTGCCGGAGGCTACCCATACGCAATTAAGTCGCATGGCCGAAACCTTTAGATTCAGGGTGCTCGCGCGGAGAATCGTCGGCGCGACATACACGCAGGTCCGAGGGCCGACAGCTGGAGAAGTGAGTGAAGCTAGGAGACGCCCCATGGGCGGGCAGAGTGCGGCGGACGCTCGACGGTGAGGAACCGCGGCCGGTGCTCGTCCTGGTGGAGGGACCGGCCGGATTCGGCAAGACCCGGCTCGTACGGTCACTGACCGCGGCCCCGTGGGCCGCGCGGCTGCCGCGTGCGGTCTGGGCGTGCCGGGACGCCGAGCCGCCCGCGCTTCCCGCCGGCGGCCGGCCGTTCCTCCTCGTGGTCGAGGACCTGCACCGGGCGCCGGACCGCGCGGTGGCATGGCTGCGCGGAGTACTGGAGGAGGCGGGTCGCGGACTGGCGGTGGTGGTGACCTACCGGCCCGAGGAACTGCCCGAGCCGGGTCTGCCGCTGGGCGTCCCGGCGCCGCGCTACGCCTCACACCTGGCCGTGCGCAGGCACCGCCTCGGGCCGTGGACCGCCGACCAGGTGTGCCACGTCGTCGCCGAGGCCCTGGGCAAGCGCTGTACGCCGGAGGCGATCACGCGGTTGCACGAGCGATCCGGAGGGGTGCCGCAGGTCGTGGCAGACCTGGTCGAGGCCCTGCGCGACCGGCCCGACCAGCAGTGGTACACCCCGGCGGACGTGGATGCCGCAGGTGTTCCGGTGCGCCTGAGCGATCTGGTGCTCGCCCGCACGGCAGCCCTGGCGGAGAGCCACCGGCCGGTGGTGTGGGCGGCGGCCGTACTGGAACGGCCCGTGTCGGACAGGGAACTGCTGGCCGTGGCGGCACTGTCCGCGCCGGAGGGCCGCGCGGCCCTGGACGCCGCGCTGACGGCCGGCCTGCTGGTGGAGGCGGGAGACGGCCGGTACCGGCTGCCTTGCCCGCTGGCGGCCCAGGCGGCCGTCCACGACGTGCTGCCCGGTCCGCTGCGCAAGGACCTGCACGGGCGGGCGGCCGACGTGCTGGCGGCCGGCCCGCAGCCGGTGTCCTGGCCCGAACTCGCGCGCCACCGCCGCGCGGCCGGACGCGTCCGCGGCTGGCTGCGCGCCGTCGAGCAGGCGGCACACCAGGCCCAGACCGCCGGGTACGGCCCGAGCCACCAGGAGGCCATCGGTCTGCTGGAACAAGCGGTGGCCTCACCGCTCGTCCCGCCGCAGGCCCGGGCCCGGCTGGCTCCTGTGCTGGCCCGCCACGCGGTCGTCGGACTGCGCTCGGACGAGACCATCGAGACGCTCCGGCGCGTGCTCCGGGACGAGAGCCTGCCCGCGGCGGTGCGCGGCGAGATCCGGTACGACCTCGGGCTGCTGGCGCTGGACCAGAATGTCCTGGAACAGGCGGTGTCCGACCTGCGGGAGGAGCGGCCGGCTCTCGCCGTGCAGGCGATGTGCAGGCTTGCCGTTCCCGGCTGGCTGGGCACTCCCGTCGACGTGCACCGCACCTGGCTGCGCGCCGCCGACAAGGCGGCCGCCGACAGCGGTGACGAGGCGGCGCGAGCGGCGGTGGCCTCGGCGCGGGTCACGTTGGCCACCATGAGCGGCGACCCGGAAGGATGGTCCCTGGTGCGGGAACTGCCGACGGACAGCGCGCATCCGCAGGTGCGCCGGCACGCGGTCGCCGCACTGTGCAACGCCGCGGACTCGGCCGTGTGGCTGGGACGCTACGACCGAGCCGAGGAACTGCTGGCCGAGGGCGCCGAACTGACGGCGACGAATGGCTTCGCCTTCACCGAGCACGGGGCGCTCGGGGCCGGGCTGGTACTCGACTGGATGCTCGGGCGCTGGGCGGGCCTGGCGGAGCGCTGCGAAGCGTTCGTGGCCGCCACGTCCGACATGCACATCGCCAGCGACGGGCGGCTGGTGCTGGGGCTGCTGGCACTCTCCCAGGGCGAGTGGGGCCGGACCGTGTCGTCGCTGTCCGAGCAGCGGGTCACGGCACTGAAATACTCCTCGCTCGGTCTTGTCGCCGCCGCCTCCGGCGCGCTGATCCGCCTCGACCTGGCCCGGGACGACATCCAGGCCGCGGTCGCCGAGTCCAGGACCGCTTGGCAGCGCGTCGTCCGCAAGGGCATCTGGGCCGACGCGGCCGAACTGGCGCCCTGGGCGGTGGAGGCGACAGCCCGCGCCGGGCGCGTGAGGGAGGCGCAGGCGATGGTCGGCGCCTTCGCCATGGGAATCGTCGGCATCGACGCGCCCAGCGCCTCGGCCGCCCTGACCTGGTCCCGGGCGGTGCTGGCCGAGACGACGGGCAGGGCGGCGCGGGCGGTACCGCTGTATCGCGAGGCCTCCACCGCCTATGCGGCGCTGTCCCGGCCCTACTCGCAGGCACTGACCGCCGAGGGCGCGGGACGCTGCGCGCTGACCGCCCTCGGCGACGCGGCGCCACGCACCGCGGACGGCGCCGAGGCGATCACCGAACTCACCTCCTCCATCCAGCACTTCACCGACCTCGGCGCCCAGTGGGACGCCACCCGGGCACGGGCGTTGCTGCGCGTGCACAGCCCCACGCCCGAGCGGCGCCCTCTCGGCCGCCCCGGCTATGGCGACCGGCTCTCGCCGCGCGAGCGGGAGGTGGCCGGCCTGGCCGGAGCGGGCCTGACGAACCGGGAGATCGCGGTGACCCTGCACCTGTCGCCACGCACGGTGGAGCAGCATGTGGGCCGGGCCATGCGCAAGCTGAACCTGCAGTCCCGGCAGCAGCTGCCCGCACCGGCCGCCGACGGCTGACCGGCGCAGCGCGCGGTCGCCCTCCGGCAACCGCGCGGCCAGGCACGGCCGGGCCTCACACCGGCAGGCCCAAGGCCGGAGCGAGCACGCGCCACGCCCGGCTGAACTCGTGCTGCCAGTACGTCCAGTTGTGCCGCCCCCCCGAGTAGAAGTGGGTGGTCACCCGGATGTGCCGCAGCATCAGGGTGTAGGCGAACCGGTGGGCGGAAGGCCACAGCATGCGCCTCAGCCCTTGCTGGAGCCCAGGGTCAGGCCGCTGACGAACTGGCGCTGGAGCACGAAGTACACGACCAGGGTCGGGATCGCGGTGAGCAGCGCACCGGCGGCGACCAGGTTGGGGTCCGTGAAGTACTGGCCGGAGAGGTTGTTCAGCGCCGAGGTGATCGGCATGTTCTCGCCGGTGGAGATCAGCACGAGGGCCCAGAAGAAGTCGTTGTAGATCCAGATCGACAGCAGGGTCGCCAGCGCGGCCATCGCCGGCTTGCACAGCGGCAGGGTGATCTGCCAGTACAGCCGCCACACCGACGCGCCGTCCACCAGCGCGGCCTCGGTCAGCTCGTGCGGCAGCGAGCGCATGTAGTTGCTCAGCACGAACGCGCAGAACCCCGACTGGAACGCCACGTGGATGAGGACCAGCCCGAGCGCGGAGTCGTACAGCTTGCCGCTCTCCGTGACGCCCGGCAGGTCCGTCAGCAGGTACAGCCGGTACAGCGGGGTGATGATGACCTGCTGCGGGAGCAGGTTGCCGGCGGTGAACACCAGCAGCAGGGCGAGGTTGAGGCGGAAGTCGAAGCGGCTGACGTAGAACGCCACCATCGACGACAGGAACAGGGTGATCAGCACGGCCGGCACCGCGATCAGCAGCGTGTTGCCGAAGTAGTGCAGCATGTCGGACTGCTGGAACGCGTTGGTGAAGTTGTCCAGGCTCAGCTTGTGCGGCCAGGACACGTACCCCCGGTCGGAGGTCTCGCTGTAGGGGCGCAGGGCCGAGAAGACGGCCCACAGCAGGGGGGCGAGCCACGCCAGCGCCGTGCCCGCGAGGAAGACGTGCAGCAGGATCCGCGCCGGGCGGACGGGGGTGCGCCGCACCGGCGCCACGGTGGAGGCGCTCACGATCGCCGCTCCTTCCGGAAGGTGGCCACCAGGTAGGGGATGATCACCACGAGCGAGATCACCAGCAGGACGACGGCGATGGCGGAGCCGTAACCGATGCGGCTGGACTCGCCGATGATGTTGTTGGTGACGAGGATCGACAGCAACTCGGTGCCCTGGGCGCCCTTGTTGAAGACGTAGACGAGGTCGAAGGCGCGCAGCGCCTCGATGATGGTGACCACCAGGACGACCGTGTTGGTCGGCCGCAGGGTGGGGAAGATGACGTTCTTGAACGTCTGCCACTCGTTGGCGCCGTCCAGCGAGGAGGCCTCCCGCAGGGAGGGGTCGACGCCCTTCAGTCCGGCCAGGTACAGGATCATCATGTAGCCGGTGTGCCGCCAGGACGCGGCGATGAGGACGGCCCACAGGTTGAGGTCGGGGTCGCCGATCCAGTCGATGTAGTGGCCGGGCTTGTTGGCCCCGATGAGGCTGTTGATCAGGCCGGTGTCCGGGTTGTAGACCAGCTGCCAGACGAAGCCGATGCAGGCCATGGAGATGACGACCGGCAGGAAGAACGCGGTCTGGTAGACCCGGCTGAACCGGATCTTCTTGTCCAGCTGCACGGCCAGGAACAGGCCGAGCGGCGTCGGGACCGCGATGAGCACCGCGAACCAGATGAGGTTGTGCTGGACGGCCGGCCAGAACTGCGGGTTGTTCTCGAACAGGTGCTTGAAGTTGTCCAGGCCGACCCATTTGATCGAGTCGAACCCGATGCCGTCCCAGCTGGTGAAGGCGAGCGCGATGGAGGCCAGGGCGGTGACCCAGACCAGGAGCACGTGCAGGACCGTGGGCACGCCCGCCATCAGGCCGAGCGTGATCCGGTCGCGGCGGGTCAGCAGGCGCCGGTGCCCCTGCCTGGCCCGCTGTCCGCCGGGCACGGGGCCCGGAGGCGGCGCGGCGGCCGCCTCCGGGGTCTGCGCCGGCGTCGTCGGTGTCTGTGACATCTCTGTCGACATCTGTGTCGTCATGGGTTCGTTCACGAGGAGGCGAAGATCGTCTTCTTCTGGCGCTCGATCGACGACAGCAGGCTGTCCACGCCCTTGGGGTTCTGGATGAACTTCTGCAGCGCCGGCTGCATCACCGTGGAGGTGAAGTCGGGGCGGCTGTCGCGGTCCATGAACTGGGTGAGGCTCTTGGCGCCGCTGATCATCGTGTACGCCTTCTTCTGCAGCGCCGTGTACGTGGAGGTGTCGGCCTTGCTGGAGGCGGCCACCACGCTGGAGTCGGCCTTGAGGTAGGTCGCCTCGGCCTCGGGGGTGCCGAGGAACTGCAGCAGCTTGACCGCGGCGGAGTGGTTCTTCGGGCTCTTGCTGAGCATGAACCCGTCGGTCGGGGCCTCGACCGTGTCCTGCCCGTACGCGGAGTTGATCTCCGGGAAGGCGAAGAAGTCCAGGTCGTCCAGGTCGGCCTTGTTCGTGAACTGCTGGGCCACGAAGGAGCCGAGGACGTACATGCCGGACTTCTTGGCCACCAGGCCCTGCGCGGCGTCCTGCCAGGTACGGCCCATCGCGCCGTCCTGGTGGTAGGGGAGCAGCTCGGCCCAGTGGTCGAAGACGGCCTTCACCTTGGCGTCGGTCCAGGAGGCCTTGCCGGCCATGAGCTGCTTGTGGAAGTCGTAGCCGTTCAGGCGGAAGTTGATCTGGTCGAAGGTGCCCATCGCCGGCCAGGCGTCCTTGTCGCCGAAGGCGATCGGGACCAGGCCGTCCTTCTTCATCTTCTTGCACAGGGCGACCAACTGGTCCCAGGTGGTGGGGACTTCGTAGCCGTGCTGCTGGAAGACGCTCTTGCGGTAGAAGACCGCCCACGGGTACGTGTACAGCGGCACGAAGTAGTACTTGCCGTCCTCGCCCTGGCTGAGCTTCTTCATCGCGTCGGGGAAGTTGGCCCCGATCTTCGCCCACACGTCGTCGATGGGAGTGGCGAGCTTCTTCGCCGCGAAGAACTGCATGCGGTATCCGGCGAACCAGGTGAAGACGTCGTCCGGGGTGCCCTGCAGATACGAGTTGATCTGCTCCTGGAAGGTGTTGTGGTCCTTGGTGTTCACGTCGACCGTGATGCCGGACTTCTGCTTGAAGGCGGCGTAGATCTCGGCGAACGCCTTCTTCGGCACGGCGTCGGAGGCGTTGGAGCCGAGGGAGACGGTCTTCGGGTCCGACGACGAACCGCTGCCGCCGCACGCGGACAGCAGGGGTATCCCGGCGCCGGCGAGGACGGCGGCGGCGCCGGCCGAGCGCAACAGCGAACGGCGGCTGGGACCCGGGAGAGCGAGACCGGAAGGAGAGTGGCGCATGACGGCTCCTGAGGCATGCAGGGTTCGGCCAAGGGGATGAGCCGATCCCTGAAAGGTCATCGAAACCGATCAGAAACCAACTCGACCGAACATCGTGGGCGTAATAACAGCGTCATGTCCGCTCATGCGTCAATAGGTCTGAGCGCTCTGGGGGGTGTCTTGTTCGAAACGTAACCGTCACCGTCACCAGCGGTGTTACCGCGCCCGCGGACAATGGAGAGTCCTCGTGGCGCGGCCGGCCGCGGGGGCTGTGCGAACTCGGGGGTTCCGGTTCGGGGTCTGACCAGCGACTGGAACGCGAAGGGGTGGCGCGGCGCGCGGCGCGGTGTACTGGACGGATGGAGATGCGGAGACGGGCGCCGTCCCTAGTTTGTACTTACATTCTGACCTGTTCGTGAAATGATGTCTTAACAAAGTATTGACAGCGGGCCCGGCAGCGACTTTGATCCCGTCAACGCGACAGCGCGTCCTTATCCATGCAGGCCCCGTATCCCCCGTTGCAACAGTGAGGTGCAGGAACGATGGACCGCTCTTCCCACTCCCGCTCCCGCAGACTGGCCCCGTTCGTGGCCGTGGCCGCCGCGGCGGCCCTCACCCTCGCGGGCTGTTCCAGCAGCTCCGGGGGGAAGAAGGCCGAAGAGGGAGGGTCGAACGCCTCCGCGGGCAAGGCCGACACCCCCCGGATGACGGTCGCGCTGGTGACCCACCAGTCGCCGGGCGACACCTTCTGGGACATCGTCCGCAAGGGCGCCGAGGCCGCCGCCGCCAAGGACAACATCAAGCTCGTCTACTCCGCCGACCCGAACGCCGGCAACCAGGCCAACCTCGTGCAGAACGCCGTCGACCAGAAGGTCGACGGCATCGCCGTCACGCTCGCCAAGCCGGACGCGATGAAGGGCGTCATCGGCAAGGCCACGGCGGCCGGCATCCCGGTGGTCGGGCTGAACTCGGGCGTCAGCGACTGGAAGAAGCTCGGCCTGCTGGAGTTCTTCGGCCAGGACGAGTCGGTCGCCGGCGAGGCGTTCGGCAAGAAGCTCGACGAGGTCGGCGCCAAGAAGGCCGTCTGCGTCATCCAGGAGCAGGGGAACGTGGGCCTCACCCAGCGCTGCGACGGCATGAAGAAGACGTTCTCCGGCACGACTGAGACCCTGTACGTGAACGGCACCGACATGCCGTCCGTGAAGTCGACGATCACGGCCAAGCTGAAGCAGGACAACTCCATCGACTACGTCGTCGCGCTCGGCGCCCCCTACGCGCTGACCGCCGTGCAGTCCGTGTCCGACGCCGGCAGCAAGGCCAAGGTCGCCACCTTCGACCTGAACAAGCAGCTGACCGGAGCCATCAAGAACGGCACCATCCAGTTCGCCGTCGACCAGCAGCCGTACCTCCAGGGCTACCTGGCGGTGGACTCCCTCTGGCTCTACAAGAACAACGGCAACTACAGCGGCGGCGGGGAGCAGCCGGTGCTGACCGGCCCGGCCTTCGTCGACAAGTCCAACGTCGACCAGGTCGCCCGGTTCGCCGCGAAGGGCACCCGGTGATGAGCATGGCCCAGCAGGCAGGGCCGGCGGTGGGAAAACCGCCGGCCCCCGGCCCCAAGCAGACCGACGGCCGCACCACGCGGCGCCCGCTGGTGCTGCGGCTGCTGGCCCGGCCCGAGGTCGGCGTCTTCCTGGGGGCCGTGGCCGTCCTGGTCTTCTTCGAGATCGCGGCGCCCTCGGTCCGGCAGGGCAGCTCGATGGCGACGGTCCTCTACCAGTCGTCGACCATCGGGATCATGGCGCTGCCCGTGGCGCTGCTGATGATCGGCGGCGAGTTCGACCTGTCGGCCGGTGTCGCCGTGATCACCTCGGCGCTGACCGCGAGCATGTTCAGCTACCAGCTCACCATGAACGTCTGGGTGGGCGTGATCGTCGCCCTCGTCGTCTCCCTGGCCGTGGGCGCCTTCAACGGCTGGATGGTGGTGAAGACCGGACTGCCCAGCTTCCTGGTCACCCTCGGCACCTTCCTCATCCTCCAGGGCGTCAACCTGGCGGTGACCAAGCTGGTCACCGGCAACGTGGCCACCGACGACATCAGCGACATGGACGGCTTCGGCCAGGCCAAGAAGGTCTTCGCGTCGTCGTTCGACGTCGCCGGGGTCGAGGTGAAGATCACGGTGGTCTGGTGGCTGGTCTTCGCCGCCATCGCCACCTGGGTGCTGCTGCGCACGAGGTACGGCAACTGGATCTTCGCGGTCGGCGGCAACAAGGAGAGCGCGCGGGCCGTCGGCGTGCCCGTGAAGTTCACCAAGATCTCCCTGTTCATGCTGGTCGGCTTCGGCGCCTGGTTCGTCGGCATGCACCAGCTGTTCTCGTTCAACACCGTCCAGTCCGGCGAGGGCGTGGGCCAGGAGTTGATCTACATCGCCGCAGCGGTGATCGGCGGCTGCCTGCTCACCGGCGGCTACGGCTCGGCGATCGGCCCGGTCTTCGGCGCCTTCATGTTCGGCATGGTCAACCAGGGCATCGTCTACGCCGGCTGGAACCCCGACTGGTTCAAGGCCTTCCTCGGCGTGATGCTCCTCGGCGCCGTCCTGATCAATCTGTGGGTCCAGCGCACGGCGACCCGGAGGTAGCACCCCGATGAAAAGCGACAAGAGCGGCACGCACGGCATGGTCGTCGCCGACACCCCGCCCGCCTCCGGCCGCCCCCTCGTCGAACTGCGCGGCGCGGGCAAGTCCTACGGCAACATCCGCGCCCTGCACGGAGTCGACCTGACCGTGCGGGCCGGCCAGGTCACCTGTGTGCTCGGCGACAACGGCGCCGGCAAGTCCACCCTGATCAAAATCATCTCCGGGCTGCACCAGCACACCGAGGGCGAGTTCCTAGTCGACGGCACCCCCGTGCGCTTCTCCACCCCGCGCGAGGCACTGGACCGGGGCATCGCCACCGTCTACCAGGACCTGGCCACCGTCCCCCTGATGCCGGTGTGGCGGAACTTCTTCCTCGGCTCCGAGATGACCCGCGGCCCCTGGCCCGTGCGCCGCCTCGACATCGCCCGGATGAAGGCCACCGCCGACCAGGAACTGCGCCACATGGGCATCGTCCTCGACGACCTCGAACAGCCCATCGGCACCCTGTCCGGCGGCCAGCGCCAGTGCGTGGCCATCGCCCGCGCCGTCTACTTCGGCGCCCGGGTCCTCATCCTCGACGAGCCCACCGCCGCCCTCGGCGTCAAACAGTCCGGCGTGGTGCTGAAGTACATCGCCGCCGCCCGCGACCGCGGCCTCGGCGTCATCTTCATCACCCACAACCCCCACCACGCGTTCATGGTCGGCGACCACTTCAGCGTCCTGCGCCTGGGCACCCTCGAACTGTCCGCCGCGCGCAGCGACATCACCCTGGAGGAACTCACCAACCACATGGCGGGCGGCGCCGAACTCGCCGCCCTCAAGCACGAGCTGTCCCAGGTGCGCGGCGTCGACGTGGACGAACTCCCCGAGTCGAAGGACCTCACCGCGCCCGCCACGCCCACCGGCGAACGGCCCTCGTGACCCGGTGAACCCCCGCGCCCGCCCTCGGTGCCTTCGGGAACCGACGGGCGGGCTCCGGCGTTCTCCTGGAAGACGGGGAGTCCCCGCGCGACGGGAGGACACGACATGGAGCACGGCAGGGAACGCGGCACGGAACACCGGCACACCCCTCAGGAGCCGGCCGGTACGGCCACCGGGGTCACCGTGGCCGGTACGGCCGACTCGTCCGGCGCCACCGAGCGCCGGCTCCGCTTCGGCACGCTCCCGGAGCGCATACGGCCCGAGGACACGGTCGAGACCCGCCCCGCCACCCTCCCGGACCCGGCGCGCGACCGGTACGACCCGGACGAGTGGATGGTGCGCTACTGCCTCTGACCTGCGGACGCGAGAAGACCGGCACCCGCTCGCGGGCGCCGGTCTCCTGAACGTGCTGGACCTCCGGGACTTCGAAGGCCTCCAGGGCCCCGGGATCAGGCTCCGCGGACCTCCTCGACCGTCACCGGCCGGTGCTCGCGCAGCGACAGCGTGCAGGCCTCGGCGATCCAGCCGGCCTCCAGCGCGTCCTCGACGGTGCAGGGGGACGGCCGGCCGCCCGCCACGACCTCGGTGAAGGCGGTGAGTTCCGCGCGGTACGCGGCCGTGAAGCGGTCCATGAAGAAGTCGTGCGGGGTGCCGGCCGGGAAGGTCACGCCGGGTTCCACCGACCGCAGCGGCAACTGGTCGTCCAGGCCCACGGCGATGGAGTCCCGGAAGCCGTGCAGCTCCATGCGCACGTCGTAACCCCGGGCGTTGTGGCGCGAGTTGGAGACCACGGCGATCGTGCCGTCGTCCAGCGTCAGAATCGCGCCCGTGGTGTCGGCGTCGCCGGCCTCCCTGATGTACTCCGCGCCCCGGTTGCCGCCCACCGCGTACACCTCGGTGACCTCGCGGCCGGTCACCCAGCGGATGACGTCGAAGTCGTGGACGGAGCAGTCGCGGAAGATCCCACCGGACGCGGCGACGTACGCGGCCGGCGGCGGCGCCGGGTCCAGCGTCGTCGAGCGGACCGTGTGCAGCTTCCCCAGCTCGCCCGCCAGGACGGCCTGCCGTGCGGCGGTGAAGCCCGCGTCGAACCGGCGGTTGAAGCCGATCTGGATCGGTACGTCGCTGCCCCGCACGGCCCTGAGGACCTCGCTGCCCTCCGCCATGGTCCGGGCGACCGGCTTCTCGCAGAAGACGGGCACGCCCGCCTCGACCCCGGCCACGATGAGCGCCGGGTGGGCGTCGGTGGCCGCCGCGACGACGAGGCCGTACACCCCGGCGGCCAGCAGCGCCTGAGGAGAGTCCGCGACCTCGGCCCCGAACCGTTCGGCGGCCGCCTTGGCCGCGTCCGCGAACGGGTCGCACACGACGAGGGACTCGACGGCGGGAAGGCCGGAGAGGGTCTCGGCGTGGAAGGCGCCGATGCGGCCGAGGCCGAGGATTCCGATACGCATGGTGCTCCTTGAGTGCGAAAGTGCCGGACGGACGGTCAGTCGAGTCCGCCGAGTACGTTCTGGTCCCAGTCGATCACCGATCCGGTGACCACGCCCGACCGGTCGGACAGCAGCAGGACGACGACGTCCGCGATCTCGTCCGGTCGGCCCAGCCTCCCCATCGGCAGCCGGGCGGCGGCCTGCTCCCGCCAGTCGTCGCCGGCGCCGTGGAAGGCGCGCTGGGTGGCGTCCTCGCCCTCCGTCGCGGTCCAGCCGATGTTCAGGCCGTTGATCCGGATCCGGTCCCAGCGGTGGGCGTGCGCCGCGTTCCTGGTGAGTCCGGCCAGCCCGGCCTTGGCGGCGACGTACGGGGCGAGGAAGGGCTGCCCGCCGTGCGCGGACGAGGTGATGATGTTGACGATCGTGCCCGGCGCCTCGCGGGCCAGCATGTCGGCGACCGCCGCCTGCATCGCGAAGAACGGCCCCCTCAGGTTGACCGCGATGTGCGCGTCGAACAGCTCCGGCGTGGTGTCCAGCAGCGTGCCCCGGGAGGTCAGTCCGGCCGAGTTCACCAGGCAGTCGATCCGCCCGAAGACCCGCACCACCTCGGTCACCGCCGCCTTGGCCTCCTCGGCTTCGGACAGGTCGGCGCGGACGTACAGCGCCCGGCCGCCCGCCGCCGTCAGCTCGGCCACCAGGGCCTCACCAGGTTCGGCGCGGCGGCCGCTGACGGCCACGACGGCGCCCGCCCGGACGGCGGCCCGCGCGACGGCGGCCCCCACGCCCTGGCTGCCGCCGTTGACGAGGACGACCTTGTCGTCGAGAAGTCCCATGGAATGCCTGCCCTCTCCCTGTCCACTTTCCGCGTCGGCCCTGTGACCCGCCCGCGACCGGCCTACGACACCGGCAGGTCGACCCACGTCCCGGTCTCGGCGGACACGGCCATCGCGTCCAGTACCTCGGCACTGCGCACCGCGTCGGCGAGGGTGGCGCCGTACGGCCTGTCCTCGGCGACGGACCGCAGGAACCGGTACGCCTCGATCACCTTCAGGTCGTCGTAGCCCATCGCGTTGGCCGCGCCCGGCTGGAACGCGGCGAACTCCCCGTCGCCCGGGCCGACGTACACCGTGCTGACGGGCTGGTCCTGGTACGTCGTGCCCTGGCTGACCCGCAGTTCGTTCATCCGGCGGAAGTCCCAGAACACCGCGCCGCGCGTGCCGTGCACCTCGAAGCCGTAGGCGTTCTGCTCGCCGACGGAGACCCGGCAGGCCTCCAGGGTCCCGCGCGCGCCGGAGGCGAAACGCAGCAGGCAGCCGACGTAGTCCTCGTTCTCCACCCGCCCCGGTTCGCCGCCGGACGCGCGGGCGTGCCCGGCGGTGGCGCCGGCCGGGCGGGCCCGTTCCGGCACGAAGACCGCCGTGTCGGCGGTCAGGGCGGCGATCTCGCCGAGCAGGAAGCGGGCCAGGTCGGCGCCGTGCGAGGCCAGGTCGCCGAGCACCCCGCTGCCGCCGCGCTCCCGCTCGTACCGCCACGTCAGCGCGGACTCGGGATGTGCGGCGTAGTCACTGAACAGCCGGACGCGCACATGCGTGACCGCGCCGATCCCGCCGGACGCGACGAGATCGCGGGCGGCCTCCACGGCGGGCGCGTTGCGGTAGTTGAAGCCGACCGCGCCCCGCACCCCGGCCCCGGCCACGGCGGCGGCCACCGCCCGGGCGTCCTCGGCGGTGAGTCCCACCGGCTTCTCGATCCAGATGTGCTTGCCCGCCTCGGCCATGGCCACGCCGATCTCGCGGTGCAGGAAGTTCGGCGCGGTGATGCTGACCGCCCGCACGCGCGGGTCGGCGGCCACCTCGCGCCAGTCGCGGGTGGCGGAGGCGAACCCGAACCGCTCGGCGGCCTCCTCGGCCCGGCCCGGCACCTCCTCGGCGACCGTGACCAGCCGGGGCCGCAGGGGGAGCCCGGGATAGTGGTGGGCGACCCGGGCGTACGCCTGGGTGTGCACCCGGCCCATCCAGCCGAACCCGACGACGGCGACCCCCAGCGCTTCCGCCGGTGGCACCGCCTGGCCTCCTCTCGCCGGTGCCACCGCTTCGCCGCCCCTCGCCGCTTCCGCCATGGCAGTCCTCTCCTCGGCCTGTCGCCCGCCCGTCGACAACGGTTGGACCGGTCCACATCCTGTGCGGCCCACCTTTGTCCTGACAAGCCCAGCGTGTCAAGCCTTTGACAGCGCGGCGGATGGCATGGAACGGTCCATCCCATGAGACCGCCGACGATCCGCGACGTGGCCGAACGCGCCGGCGTGTCCAAGTCGCTGGTCTCCCTGGTGCTGCGCGGCTCCGGGCCGGTCCGAACCGAGAAGCGCGACGCCGTGCTGCGGGCCGTCCGGGAGCTGGGCTACCGGCCGAACGCCGCCGCCCGCAGCCTCAGCGAACAGCGCACCCGCACCGTCGGCGTCCTCCTCGACGACCTGCGCAACCCTTGGTTCGTCGACCTCCTCGACGGCCTCAACTCCGTGCTGCACACGGCCGGCCTGCACATGCTGCTGGCCGACGCCCGCCTGAACCGCCGTACCGGACACGACCTCGCGGGCCCCTTCCTGGACCTGGGCGTCGACGGTCTGGTGGTGGTCGGCACGGTCCCGGACGCGGGCGGGCTCGCCGCGCTCGCCCGGCGGATGCCGGTGGTCGTGGCGGGCGCGCGGGAGCCGGAACTCCCCGGGGTGGACGTCGTCACCGGGGACGACGAGCACGGGGCCCGGCTCGTCACCGAGCACCTCCTCGGCCTCGGCCACCGCCGGATCGCGCACCTCGCCGGCCACGGAGCCGTCGGCGCGCTGCGCCGGAGGGGATTCGAGGCGGCCATGCGCGCGCACGGCGCCGAGCCGCTCGTCGAGCCGGGTGATCTCACCGAGGAGGGCGGCTACCGGGGGACCGTACGGCTGCTCAGCCGCCCCGAGCGGCCCACGGCCGTCTTCGCCGTCAACGACATGGCCTGTGTCGGCGCCCTGTCGGCGGCGGAGGAACTCGGCCTCGCCGTACCGCGCGACCTGTCGGTGGCCGGCTACGACAACACCAGCATCTCCCGGCTGCGGCACGTCTGGCTGACCACCGTCGACACCGCCCCGCACGAGGTCGGCCGCCGCGCCGCCCGCTGCCTCCTCGACCGCTTCGAGCGGCCCGGGAAGGAGCGGCGCGTACGACTGGCCGTGCCGAGAGTGGAGATCCGGGGGACGACGACCGGGCCGCCGCGGGCGGTTGTCAGGGCTTGATGCCCACACCGGTCCACAGGCTGACCTGGGCGTCGGTGGGCGGCTCCGTGGCATCGGCGTCGCTCGCGGGATCGGGCCGCCAGCGGTGGCCCACCGTGATGCCCGGGTCGAGGAGTTCCAGACCGTCGAAGAAGCGGGCGACGTCGGCGCGGGCGCGGAACTGCACGGGCGTTCCCGCGTTCACGTAGATGTCGGTGACCTTCTGCCAGGTGGAGGGATCGAAGTCGGGCGTGCAGTGGCTCAGTGCCAGGGCACTGCCGGAGGGCAGTGCGTCGAGCAGACGGCTGACGATCCCGTACGGATCCTGCGGGTCGGTGATGAAGTGCATCAGGGCGTTGAGGGACAGCGCCACCGGCTCGTCCAGGTTCAGCACCTCTGTGAGGACGGGGGCGTCCAGCAGGGAATCGGGGTTCTTGGCGTCGGCCTCGATGTATGTCGTGCGGCCCTGGGCCGTGCTGCGCATCAGGCGCTCGGCGTACTTCAGGACGAGAGGGTCGTTGTCGGCGTAGACGACCTGGGCGTCGGGGACGACGGACTGGGCCACCTGGTGCAGGTTCGGCTCGGTGGGGATGCCGGTGCCGATGTCCAGCCACTGGCGGATGCCGTGCTCCCGCGCGAGCACCCGGGTCGCGCGATGCATGAAGGACCGGTTCTCACGGGCGCACACGAAGATGCCGGGATAGACGGCCGCGACATTCTCGGCCGCCTGCTTGTCCACCTCGAAGTGGTCCTTGCCGCCCAGGTAGTAGTCGTACATGCGGGCGGAGTGGGGCCTGCTGGTGTCGATGTCCCGCGAGGCCGGCGTGCTGCTCATGCTGTTCCCTTCCGTAGGTGCGGGGCGTGCAAAGCGGGGGGCGACCTGAGGAGTGGCGCCGTTTTCCGGATCCATGCTTCAGGTTCAGCCGGCCGTCAGATGATCGGCGAGGCCCTTCTTGACTCCTTCGAGGAATGCGCTGATCTCCTCGGTGGTGTAGATCAGCGCGGGCCCGGAGGGATCCGTCGACTGGCGCACCGCCACGCGCCCGTCGGTGAGTTGCTTCGTCTCCACGCACTGGCCTCCGTTGGGCCCGCTCCACGGGCACTCCCAGCCGTGCTCACCGAGGTCGGAAGCGGGCATCCCGTTGTAGACACTGACATGGCTCATGATCACGAGTACTCCTTGCGCATGCGTTGCAACAGCGCCCTGCTGTCCGCCGAGGAGGTCAGCAGCGACATCCGGTTGTGCGCTTCCAGGTGGGCGGCGACATCCGAGCGCTGGTCCAGGTACATGGAGGCGGTGAGGACCTCGCTGTAGACGACGTCGGGCAGCTCCGGCTCCTCGAACCGGAAATAGGTGAAGGGGGCGCACGCGCCGACATGGGCGCCCGCGGAGAACGGGACGACGTCGATGCTGACGTGCTCCAGCTCCGAGACGTCGAGGAGCCGGTCGATCTGCTTCCGCATCACCTCCGGCCCGCCTACGACGCGGTGCAGGACAGCCTCCTCCATCACCACCCACAGCGTGGGCGCCTCCTCGCTCCGAAGCAGCGTCTGCCGGCGCAGTCGCGCCTGGACGCGCCGCTCGAGATCTTCCCCGCCGTCATTGGGAAAGCCGCCGCGCAGCACGGCGCGCGCGTAGTCGTACGTCTGCAGCAGCCCGGTGACGTAGTGCGGCTCATAGGTGCGCAGAGTCCTCGCACCGGTCTCCAGGCTGACGAAGGCGGAGAACCAACCGGGCAGCACATCGCGGTAGTCGTGCCACCAGCCCGGCTCGTTGGCTCGCTCGGCCAGGGCGACGAATTCGTCGATCTCTTGCCGGTCGGCTCCGTAGGCCTCCAGCAGCCTCTCCACGTACAGGGGCCTGAGCGCGACCTCCGCCTTCTCTAGACGCCGGATGGTCAGCGGCTTCACCCGCAGGGCACTGGCAGCGTCCTCCAGCGACACCTCGGCGCTCTGCCGCCTCTCCCGCAGTCGCCGGCCGAGGATCATCCGCAGAACCGTCGGCGCGGGGTTCCCCGCTCCCGAACGACCCTCCATCGCAGCAACTCCCCTCTCTGATGGTCCATCACCGTACCGTGCTGCGAGGTGATCTAGTGATGACATCAGTTGGATACCGCCTGGCTGAAATTATCAGGGAAGCAGTTGCAGCGTGAAGTCGGCTGGGAGCATAGTTACATGCGTAAGCAGACTCGCCGCACACTCGGGCCCTCGCCACCAACAACCGCTGATGCGCACGGTGTTGACGCCCAATCGTTCGAGGGTGCAGCGCCGAATCGAAGACACCTGTCGGGAAGGCAATGCCGCCGCTCCACCTCTTCGCGGCCCCGGCCCCGGATGGAAGGCAACCACCATGTCCCCCCACACGCCGCTCCTCGCCCCCACGCCCTCAGGCGCATCCATCGGCTCCGCACGCGGTGCGGCCGCGACCTCGACGGGCCTGATGCACCGCTCGCACCCCTGGCTCGGCCACCTGGTGACGGACTCCGCGACAGGACGGCGGGGAATCCTGCGTGCCATCGCCCCCGAGGACACGACGCCGACACCGGTCGCCTGGCTAGCCCCGCGGAGAGGCGGCATCGAATGGACGACGGCGCCGGAGAACCTGACGGATCCGGCACCGATCACGCCGGCCGGCTACCCGGAAGGGACGGCGTGAGGCGCTAGACCGCCTCGCTCCCGTACGTCACGGCCGTCTTTGCGCGCACCACGGAGTCATCCGGCGCGCGTACGGGCCGCCGCCGCCCCGCCGTAGGCGGTGCGCGGGGCAACGTGCCTGGTGGAGGACGCTTCGTCGGGTTACCGGAGTGGCGGCGGGCCGGTCGGCGCGGAAGGGTGGAAGGCATGGCCCACCCCACGACCGCCGCCCCCGCACCGCAGCCGCACGCGCACGCCCGCGACACCCGCGAGATGGTGTTCTTCGGCGGGGTCTACGGCGCCGTCCTGGCCAGCTCCATGGTGGCCGCGCTCATCGAGCACGGCCACAACTCCGCCTCCAGCCGCCGCTACGACGCCCTCTGGGTGCTGGTCACCGCGCTCGCGTCGGCCCTCGCCCACGGCTACGCCCACTACATCGCCGAGCGCACCCCGCAGCGCCGCTGGGAGGCCGTGCGCGCCGTGCGTGACGAGTGGCCGCTGGTCGCGGTCGTCCTGCCGACGGTCTTCCTGCTGGCGGGGGCGGGCTGGGGGTGGTGGCCGGCCACCGGGGTGGAGTCACAGGCGTTCGGCCTCAACATCGTCATCCTCTTCACCCTCGGCCTGATCGCCGCGCGCGGGCAGTCCCGCAGCTGGCCGTCCGCGATCCGGCTGGGCACGGCGGACGCGCTGCTGGGCGTGCTCGTGGTGGTGGCCAACGCGCTGATCAAGTAAGGGGGCCGGACGCGTCGGTGGGCCTCAGCGGGCGGTGCGCACGCCGTCGAGGGCGATCGCCAGGACCCGGTCGCGCTGGGCGTCGTCCTCGAACGCCGTCGCCGTGATCCCGGCGACCATCCGCAGCAGGTCACCGAAGTCCATGTCGGTGCGGGCCACACCCGCCTTCTGCGCGCGCTCCAGGAGCGGGCCGCCGGCGCCGTACATCGAGTCGCGGCAGGCCAGGAAGATGTCCGACTGGTCGTTCAGGGCCTCCCGCACGGCCCGCTTCGTGACCATGTAGCCCGCGAACCGGCCCAGCCACGACGTCAGCGCCTCCCAGGGCTCGCGGTCGGCGAGCTCCTCGGCGGCCCGGCACAGGGTGTTCACCTCGTCCGCGTACACGGTCTCGAAGAGGTCGCGGCGGGTGGGGAAGTTCCGGTACAGGGTGCCGATGCCGACGCCCGCGCGGCGGGCGATGTCCTCCAGCGACGCCTCCGCTCCGTGCTCAGCGAAGGCCTCCCGGGCGGCGGCGAGCAGGGCGTCGTAGTTGCGGGCGGCGTCCTTGCGGTGCGGCCTGCGGGCGGCGACGATCTCGCTGACGGGCAACGGCGTGGCGGTCACTGGGTGCCTCCCGGACGGGACTCGGTGAACCGGAGGTGATCCTCCGATCAGTTGAACCGGAGGGGTACCTCCGCTACAGTGGAGGGGTACCTCCACTTTACCAGTGCCGGTGTGACCCCACCGCGCTCCCTCACTCAGCACTTCCTCCATCCTCCGTGTCACCGGATTCCGGAGAGGCTCCGCCATGCCCCGCACGTCCACCCGCCTCACCTTCGCGGTCCTCGCGACCGGTGCGGGCGTGTTCGCCATGCTGCAGTCGCTGATCGCGCCGGCCCTGCCGACCGTCCAGCACGCCCTGCACACCTCGCAGTCCACCGCCACCTGGGTGATGACGGCGTACCTGCTGTCCGCCTCGGTCTTCACCCCGATCCTCGGCCGCGTCGGCGATCTCGCAGGCAAGAAGCGCACCCTCGTCGCGGTCCTGGTGACCGTCCTTGTCGGCTGCCTGGTCGCCGCGCTCGCCCCGACCATCGGCGTCCTGATCGTCGCCCGGGTCGTGCAGGGCGTCGGCGGCGCCCTGTTCCCGCTCTCCTTCGGCATCATCCGGGACGAGTTCGCCCCGTCCGAGGTCAGCGGCAGCATCAGCGACCTGTCCGCCGTGATCGCCGCGGGCGGCGGCGTCGGCATGGTGGCCGCCGGCCCCATCGTCTCCGCCCTCGACTACCGCTGGCTGTTCTGGATCCCGGTCGCCGTCGTCGCCGCGACCGTGCTGATAGCCCTGCGCTACGTCCCCGAGTCGCCCAACCGTGCCGAAGGCAGGGTGAGTTGGCTCGGCGCCGGGTTGCTGTCCGCCTGGCTGGTCGCCCTGCTGCTGCCGCTGAGCCAGGCCGTGCAGTGGGGCTGGGGCTCGGCGCGGGTGCTCGGCCTGTTCGCCGCCGCCGTGCTGCTGTTCGCCCTGTGGCTGCGCAGCGAGGCCCGCTCCCGCACCCCGCTGATCGACCTGCGGGTGATGCGCCTGCCCGCGGTGTGGACGACCAACACCGCCGCACTGCTCTTCGGTGCGGGCATGTACGCGATCTGGTCCTTCCTGCCCGGCTTCGTCCAGACCCCGTCCTCCGCCGGGTACGGCTTCGGGGCGAGCGTCACGGCCTCGGGTCTGCTCATGCTGCCGATGCTTCTCGCGATGTTCCTCTCCGGTGTCCTCGCCGGACGCCTCGAACCCCGCGTCGGCGCCAAGGCGTTGCTCACCGCGGGCGCCGCTCTCGGCGCGCTCGCCTGCGGCGTCCTCACCCTGTGGCACGACGAGCAGTGGCAGATCGGTGTGGTCGCGGCCCTGTTCGGCCTCGGCATCGGCTTGGCCTACGCCGCCATGGCGAACCTGGTCGTGGGCAGCGTGCCACCCGAGCAGACCGGCGCCGCGACCGGCATGAACGCCAACATCCGCACCATCGGCGGCTCCATCGGCGCCGCCCTCACCAGCGTCCTGGTCACCGGCCGGCTCCAGCCCTCGGGACTGCCCTACGCCTCCGGCTACACCCACGGCTGGGCCCTCCTCGCCGTCCTGATGCTGGCCGCGTCGGGCGCCGCCCTCCTGGTCCCGGCACGCCGCGCCGGCCGTACACCGCGCGCCGCCGCGACCTCGTCGCCGACGACCTCGTCCCCGACGGGCGCGACCCCGACGGACGCGGCCCCGGCACCCGCGCGCGTGCGGTAGGGTTGACCTGCGTGATCACGCGGAACACCACCGCGTGGGCCGCGACGGGACGTGGCGCAGCTTGGTAGCGCACTTGACTGGGGGTCAAGGGGTCGCAGGTTCAAATCCTGTCGTCCCGACGTGCGGAAGACGCGGTCGAGAGGCCGCTCCGAGGAGGACTCGGAGCGGCCTCTCGCTCATTTCCGGGACACCCGTGCCGGTCTTTTCCCCGCGCACCGTCTTGACGGATCGTCCGCTGGTCTGTACCAACAGGGGGAGTCATCTGGTATGGACCAATCCTGTGCGGCCTCGGCGCCCCTGTGGCGCCCAACCCCCTGGAGGCAGCGATGCGAAGACCGTCCGCACTCCTCGCCGTGTTCGTCACGGCCCTGCTCCTCGTACTCGCCCCGCCCGCACACGCGGCGGGTTCACCGACCGCGGCCTTCGCCAAGCCCTCGGAGTGGAGCGGCGGTTACCAGGGCCTCTACACGATCACCAACGGAAGCGGCAGCGCGCTGTCCGGCTGGACCGTCCGGTTCGACCTGCCCGCCGGCACCACGGTCGGCTCGTACTGGGACACCCTGCTGACCCAGGACGGCAGCCACTACACCTTCAAGAACCGTGAGTACAACGGCTCGCTGGCGCCGGGCGCGAGCGTCACCTTCGGCTGGGTGTCCAGCGGCACCGGCGCACCGGCGAACTGCACGCTCAACGGCGCACCCTGCACCGGGGGTTCGGGCGGGAACGACACCACACCGCCGAGCCTGCCGACCGGTGTGACCGTCGGCTCCGCGACCAGCTCTTCCCTGACCGTCCGCTGGAGCGCCGCCACCGACGACTCCGGGTCGGTCGCCGGATACGAGGTCTCCCGCGACGGCGGCACGCCCGTCCCGGTCACCACCACCTCCTACACCGCGACCGGACTGCAACCCGGCACCGGCTACTCCTTCCGGGTCCGCGCCAAGGACGCCGCGGGCAACCTCTCCGCCTACAGCGCGGCCGTCAGCGCCACCACGACCACCTCCGGCGGCACCCCACCGGGCGGCGGCGTGCACACCGCGCCCTATATCGACATGGGCGCCTGGCCCACCCCGAGCATGCCCGACATGGCCTCGGCCGGCGGCACCGACAGCTACACCATGTCGTTCATCACCGCGTCGGGCTGCAAGGCCATGTGGTTCAACGCCTACGACCCGCGCGACGGCTGGGCCAAGGACCAGATCGACGCGATCCGGGCCCGAGGCGGCGACGTCAAGGTCTCCTTCGGCGGCGCCTCCGGCATCGAACTCGCCCAGGCCTGCGACTCGGTGGACTCCCTGTTCACCGAGTACGACGCCGTCGTCAAGGCCTACGACCTGCGGTACGCCGACTTCGACATCGAGGGCGCCGCCGTCGCGGACACCGCCTCCATCACCCGGCGCTCGCAGGCCCTGGCACGCCTCCAGCAGGCTCACCCGGGCCTCAGGATCTCCCTCACCCTGCCGGTGCTCCCCGAGGGCCTCACCTCGGACGGGCTGAACGTGGTCAAGGCCGCGCGGGACGCCGGGGTCGACCTCGACCTCGTCAACGTCATGGCCATGGACTACTACCGGAGCACCGACTACGGCGACGCGGCCGTCCAGGCCGCGCAGAGCACCTTCACCCAGCTGAAGTCCCTCTACCCGGCGAAGTCCGACGCGCAGCTCTGGGCGATGCTCGGCGTCACCCCGATGCTCGGCCAGAACGACGACGGCCACGTCTACGACCAGGCCGACGCCCGGCAGCTGGTCGCCTTCGCCCAGGGCAAGCACCTCGGGGAACTCGCCTTCTGGGAGGCCACCCGGGACCGCAACGCCTGCACGGGCGCGCTGTACAAGTGCACCAACATCCCGCAGTCACCCTACGAGTTCGCGAAGATCTTCGCGGCCTACACCGGCTGACAGCGGCCTGCACCGGCCGACGACCGGGGGCCGCGTCGCGCGCTCAGTCCGACGCGGCCCACAGGCTCCGCACGTGCCCGAGATGCCGGGTCATGATCGCGTGTACGGCCTTCTCGTCCCGCTCCAGCAGGGCGTCGAGGAGCTGGAGATGCTCGTCGGCCGAGGCGAGCAGACGGCCCGCCTCGGCCAGCGCGGTGAGCCCGTACAGCCGGGACCGGCCGCGCAGGTCGGCGACCACCTCGACCAGGTGCGCGTTCCCGGCCAGGGCGAGCAGCCCCAGGTGGAAGCGGGTGTCGGCCTCCACGTAGGCGATGAGGTCCCCGGCGGCCGCGGCCGCGACGATCTCCCGGGCCGCCGGCCGCAGCGCCTCCAGCGACACCCGGTCGGCGGTCCGCGCCAGCTCCACCACCGTGGGAATCTCGATGAGCGCGCGGATCTGCGTGTACTCGTCGAGCTGCCGGTCGGATACGGCGGTGACCCGGAACCCCTTGTTGGGCACCGTGTCGACCAGCCCCTCCTTCGCCAGGTCCAGCATCGCCTCCCGTACCGGGGTCGCCGAGACCCCGAAGCGGGCGGCGAGCGAGGGCGCCGAGTAGACCTCGCCCGGCCGCAGCTCGCCCGCGATCAGCGCGGCCCGCAGCGCCTCGGCGACCCGCTCCCGGAAACTGCTGCGGCGGCCGCCGAGCCGGGGGAGTTCGGGTGCCTCGGCCGGCCGCGGCCCTGGTGCCATGTCACGCATCATCGAAGTCTAGTGGATCCACGGAGGTCACCGGCGCCCGCCCTAGAGCACGAACCCGGCGGGGAACGGGTCGGTCGGGTCGAGCAGGTACTGCGCCGTGCCCGTGATCCAGGCCCGGCCGGTGAAGCTCGGCAGCACCGCCGGGGCACCGGCCACCTCCGTCGTGCCGAGCAGCCGGCCGGTGAACCGGGTGCCGATGAACGACTCGTTCACGAACTCCGTGTGCAGCGGGAGTTCGCCCCGCGCCTGCAGTTGCGCCATGCGCGCGCTCGTCCCCGTGCCGCACGGGGACCGGTCGAACCAGCCCGGGTGGATGACCATCGCGTGCCGCGAGTGCCGGGCGGTGGCGCCCGGCGCGTAGAGGTGGACGTGGTGGCAGCCGTGGACCGACGGATCCTCCGGATGGACCGGTTCCCCCTCGCTGTTGATCGCCTCCATCAGCGTCAGCCCGGCCCGCAGGATGTCCTCTTTGCGGGCGCGGTCGAAGGGCAGCCCGAAGGCGTCCAGCGGCAGGATGGCGTAGAAGTTCCCGCCGTACGCCAGGTCGTACATCACCGTGCGCCCGCCGGGCAGGGTGATCTCCCGGTCCAGGGCCACGGCGAACGACGGAACGTTGTGCAGGGTCACGCTCCGGGCGGCGCCGTCCTCCACCGCCACCTCGGCCACCACCACGCCGGCCGGGGTGTCCAGCCGGATCGTGGTGACCGGTTCGACGACCTCGACCATGCCGGTCTCCACCAGCACGGTCGCCACACCGATCGTGCCGTGCCCGCACATCGGCAGATACCCGGACACCTCGATGTAGAGGACACCCCAGTCGCAGTCCGGGCGGCTCGGCGGCTGCAGGATCGCGCCGCTCATCGCGGAGTGGCCGCGCGGCTCGTTCATCAGCAACCGCTTGACGTCGTCCCGGTGTTCACGGAAGTACAGCCGCCGCTCGTTCATCGTCGCACCGGGCACGGTACCGATCCCGCCGGTGACGACACGGGTCGGCATGCCCTCGGTGTGCGAGTCCACGGCGTGCAGGACGAGCTTGCTGCGCATGCTCCGGTCTCCTTGTCGTGACGTCAGGCGAGCCCGGCGGCGACGGCCTTCTCGGTGGCCGCCCGGACCACGGCCTCCTGCGCGGGCAGCAGGGGGACGCGGGGCGGGCGCACCGGGCCGCCATACCGCCCGACGATGTCCATGGACAGTTTGATGGCCTGCACGAACTCCACCCGCGAGTCCCAGCGCAACAGGGGGTGCAGCCGCCGGTACAGGGGGAGCGCGGCGGCCAGGTCCCCGGTGGTGGCGGCCCGGTACAGCTCCACCGAGGCCCGGGGCAGCGCGTTGGGGTAGCCGGCCACCCAGCCCTTCGCGCCGGCCACGGCCAGCTCCAGCAGCACATCGTCGGCACCGGCCAACAGGTCGAGGTCCGGGGCGAGTTCGGCGATCCGGTAGGCGCGGCGGACGTCACCGGAGAACTCCTTGACGCCCTGGATGCACCCCTCGCCGTGCAGCCGGGCCAGGAGCTCCGGCACGAGGTCGACCTTGGTGTCGACCGGGTTGTTGTACGCCACCACCGGCAGGCCGGCCTTCGCGACCTCGGCGTAGTGGGCGAGCACGGACCGCTCGTCGGCGCGGTAGGCGTTGGGCGGCAGCAGCATCACCGCGCCGCAGCCGGCCTCGGCCGCCTGCTCGGCCCACTGCCGCGCCTCGGCCGAGCCGTACGCGGCGACGCCGGGCATCACCCGCGCACCGCCGACGGCCGCCACGGCCGTCTCGACCACCCTGGTGCGCTCCTCGGGCGTGAGCACCTGGTACTCACCGAGCGAGCCGTTCGGTACGACACCGTCGCAGCCGTTCGCCACCAGCCACGCACAGTGTTCGGCGTACCGGTCGAGGTCGACGGTGAGGTCGGCGCGCAGGGGGAGAGCGGTGGCGACGAGGACGCCCCGCCAGGGGCGGTTCTCCGAGAGGGTCATGTGTGGTCCCCAATCCAATAGGGTGTGACATATTACTGTGCCGGAACCGGATCCGGGTGGTGCGAGCGGCTGTCTCTTCGGGCGAACCGCCCCGGGAGGGTCGTCAGTCCTTCTCCCCGTGGTCCACCGGTAGCGCCGCCAGGACGCCCAACGGCACCGGCCGGGCGAACGGGCGTCGGCCCGGATTGAGCGGGCATCCGGTGAGGCCGGCCACCGCGGGTGCGCAGACCCGGCCCTGGCACCAGCCCATCCCGGCCCGCGTCAGCAGCTTCACCGTGCGCAGGTCCCCGGCGCCGAGCGAGCCGACGGCGCCCCGGATCTCGCCCGCGGTGACCTCCTCGCAGCGGCACACCACCGTGTCGTCGCCGACCCGGTCCGCCCAGCCGGCCGGCGGGGCGTACACCGAGTCGGCCGCCGCGAAGAACGTCCGCAGCCGGGCGCGGGTCCGGGCGGCCGGCGCCCATCCGCGCGGGTCGGGTTCGGTGCCGTGCAGGCGGGCCGCGATCGAGCGTCCGGCGATGTGCCCCTCGGCGAGCGCCAGGGCCGCCCCGCCGATCCCGGTGCTCTCCCCGGCGGCCCAGACGCCCGGCACGTCGGTGCGCTGCTCGCCGTCGACCCGGACGGCCATCCCCGCGAGTGTGCAGCCCAGGGTCTCGGCGAGGTCGGTGTGGGGCAGCATGCCGTGCCCGACGGCGAGGGTGTCGCAGTCGATACGGCGTGCGGTGCCCGGCCGTACCCGCCCGCCCCGGTCGAGCGCGGCCACGGTGACCCCCTCCAGGCGGTCGGTGCCGTGCGCCTCGACCACGGTGTGCCGGGCCAGCGTGCGCACGCGGTGCCGCAGCAACAGCCCCGCGTACCAGGCGCCTTCGGCGAGCTTCCCGGGCTGAGACGCCAACACCGGTGCCCGCCGCAGCAGTTCCCGCGGGTCGGCGGACTCGACCAGCGCGGCGACCCGCGCGCCGGCCGCGGCGAGCCCGGTGGCCACGGGCAGCAGCAGCGGCCCCGTTCCGGCGACCACGACGGTACGGCCAGGCAGCACCAGCCCGCCCTTCAGCATGGCCTGCGCTCCGCCCGCCGTGACGACACCGGGGAGTGTCCAACCCGGGAAGGGCAGCACCTGCTCGTAGCCGCCGGTGGCGAGGAGCACGGCGTCGGCGCGTACGGCCACTCCCTCGTCCTGGGCGGCACCGCGCAGAGCGTGGACCATCAGGGAACCAGCGGAGCCCCGCTCTGCACACCACACATGATGGCCCGCCAGGTGCTCTGTACGCCCCTCCGTGACGTGCCGCTCCAGCCCGTCCCGGAGCCGTTGCCAGGCGCGCCACTGGTGGTGCAGGGCCTGCGGGCGGCGGGCGCGCAGCGCGGTGGCCGGCTGCCGGAAGAACTGGCCGCCCGCCTGGTCGGCCGCGTCGATGAGCGTCACGTGCACGCCTCTCGCGGCCGCCGCGAGGGCGCCGGCCAGCCCGGCCGGGCCCGCGCCGACGACGGCGAGACGCGGCTGTCCGGTCATCGTCGGATCAGTCATTGGTTCCCCCGGTTCCCTCCTGTGCGCGGATCACATCGCCCGGCCGCACCGGGACCAGGCAGGCGCGCTGGTTCGGCACCCCGTTGACGGTCACCAGGCAGTCGAAGCACACCCCGATCCCGCAGAAGACACCGCGCGGGCGGCCCGACCCGCGTGTGCTCCGCCAGGCGGTCACGCCGGCGGTCCACAGCGCGGCGGCGACGGTCTGTCCGGGCAGGGCGTCCACAGCCCGGCCGTCGAACGTCACGGTGAACGCGGGACCGGGCCGCGCGTCGGCCAACTCCAGGGGATTCACTCGCCGTTTCCCTCCTCCGCCTCGAACCGGTCCGGACGGAACGGCGTGAGGTCCAGATCCGCCGGCTTCCCGGTCAGTGCGCGCGCGATCGACCGGCCGGTGCCGGTGGCGAGTCCGATGCCCGCCCCCTCGTGCCCGCAGGCGTGGAACAGGCCGGGCAGTCGCGGGTCGGGGCCGATCGCCGGCAGGTGGTCCGGCAGGTACGGGCGGAAGCCCGCGTACGTCCGCAGGGCGCGGACTCGCTCCAGGAAGGGGAACAGCCCGATGGCGCCGGCCGCCAGCGCCCGCACGGCCGGCAGGGACAGTGAGCGGTCGAAGCCGACGCGTTCCCGGCTGGCGCCGATGAGCACCGGCCCGGCCGCCGTGCCCTCGACGACGGGTGAGGTCCGCAGCGCGGCCGAGTCGCTGGCCACGTCGGCCACGTAGTCGGCGCCGTACACCTTGTGCCGGATCATCCGGGGGAGTGGCTCGGTCACCAGGACGAAGCCGCGTCGGGGACGGACGGGCAGGCGGACCCCGGCCAGCGCGGCGACGTCACCGCCCCAGGTCCCGGCGGCGTTCACCACCGCGGGCGCGTGGATGTCGCCCCGGTCGGTGCGGACGCCGAGCACCGCGCCGCCCGCCGCGCGCAGCACTCCCGTCACGGCGCGGCCCGTGCACAGCCGGGCGCCGGACACGTGGAGCAGATGGGCGGCGGCCAGCGCGGGCATCACCTGGGCGTCCTGCGGATACCGGACGCCGCCAGCCAGGCCGGGGGCCAAGTGCGGCTCCAGTTCGGCGAGTTGATCCGTCGGCACGGTCTCGGCGACGACACCGGCCGCCCGCTGCCCCTCGGCGAAGCCGTGCAGCGCGGCGAGCGCGTCCGGCGTCGAGGCGACGACGAGCCCTCCCTTGGCCTCGTACTCGACCGCCGCCCCCAGCTCCTCGGCCAGCTCGGCCCACAACCGGCCCGACAGCAGGGCCAGTTCCAGCTCGGGCCCGGGCCCCTTGTCGGACACGAGCAGATTGCCCTCCCCGGCCCCGGTGGTCCCCCCGGCCACCGCCCCGCGGTCCACCACCGTCACATCAAGCCCGGCCCGCCCGGCGTACAGCGCACACGCAGCCCCCACCATCCCCGCACCGACAACCACGACATCACAGCTCAGCCGCTTAGCCACGCCAGTACTATGTCACATATCGCAGCCGTCCCGACAGGGGGGCGCGGGGAACTGCTGCAAAAGGGGGTCCGGGGGCTTGCCCCCGAAGGACGGGACGGGAAGGGGCGGCGGGGGCGAAAAAAGGGGGGACCTCACCACACCACCGGCAACACCCGAGGCCCCCGAATCATCGTCTTCCGCCGCCACTCCACCCCCTCCACCGGCACCGCCAACCGCACCCCCGGCAACCGCTCCACCACCGTGTCGACCAGCAAATCGATCTGCAGCCGAGCCAGCGGCGCCCCCGTGCAGTAATGCGGCCCGTTCCCGAACGAGACATGCGGATGAGGATCCCGCTCGGGACAGATACGCTCCGGTTCGGGAAAGACCTCCGGATCACGGTTCGCGGCGAGATACGACACGTACACCGCCTCACCCGCCGCGATCCGATGCCCGCCCAGCTCCACGTCCTCCAGCGCGATCCGGGCCAGCCCCACCGAACTGCGGTGCGGAATCCACCGCAGCAACTCGTCCAGAACCGGACCCCGCTCACCGGGCCGGGACCGCACGCGCTCCATCAGCCCGGGCCGGCTGAGCATCAGATACAGCATCTGGCCGCAGTTGTGTGTGACGGCCTCGCCCCCGATCTGCAGCGGCCCGGCCAGCCCGACGGCCTCCTCCTCACCGATGTCACCGCGCGCCACCGCCGCCCCCAGCAGCGAGTACACGTCCTCGCCGGTGCCGGCCGCGCGGGCCCGGACGGTCTCGGTGATCCAGCCGTACAGGCCCTGCTTGGCCCGGTCGGCGGCCTCGGCGCCGCCCGAGGTGGAGATGATCTGCCGCGTCCAGGCGTGCACCTGGTCCCGCTGGTCCGCCGGCACGCCCATCACCTCGCTGACGACGGTGACCGGGAACGGCTCCAGCACCCGCTCCACGAGATCGGCCGGCGGCCCGTCCCGTACGACCCCGTCCATCAGGTCGTCCAGGATCTGCTGCGCGCGGGGCCGCAGCCGCTTCATCGCGCCCACCGTGAAGGCCCCGGCGACGGCCTTGCGCAGCCGGTTGTGGTCGGGCTGGTCCGCCCAGGCGAGCGAGCCCGGCCGGGGCGCGAAGTTCGGTGCCATCCGGGTCACCTGACGGCGCGTCACCTCGTTCCGGCCGAACCGCGGGTCGTTGGTGACCAGCTTGACGTCCTCGTAGCGGGTGGCCAGCCAGGCCCACCCCTCGCCGAACGGCAGCCGGATCCGGGTCAGCGGGCCCTCGCGCATCAGGGCGGCGAGAACCGGGTCGAAGTCCGTCCCGTCCAGGTCGAGCGAGGGCCAGTCCCGCACGGGCGGTGGGGCCTGGCCGGTGAGCGTACTGGTCTCCTCGGTCATGCCCTCACCCTCGTACGCGCTCCGCGCCCTGTCCTGCCGGAGTGCTCCAGCCGGAGGTCGGACCCGCCGGGTGGGCCCGGGCCGCACGACGAGAGCTAGGGCCTGTATTGAGTTCCCCGTCTGCCTCGCGACGCCGGGCACGGCACCTCGCTGCACGCCCGCTTCACCCGAGTACGCCCAGTACGAGGGTGAAACGGGCGCACGGCGATGCACCGCACCAGACGCCGCGAGGCCGCCCTCCGGGCGACGACGGGGAACTCAATACAGGCCCTAAAGGAAGTCGACGAGCGCGGCCAGCGCGGCGGCGAGCACGCCGACGCCGGGTCCCGCCGGTCCGCCGGGCTCGGTCATGTACAGGTCGCGGCGGATCTCCACCATCAGCGCGCTCACCCGGGCGTCCCGCCCGTAGAACTCCAGCGGCACATACGTTCCGCTGAACGGGCTGTCCAGCCCTGTCCTGCCGCACACCGAGAACGCCTCCCGCGCCGCCGCCAGCAGGTCCGGTGGGGTGTGGAACGGGTCGGTGCCCAGGCACACCGGCGGGCGCGGGCCGGCACCGTGCAGCTCGTAGGGCAGCGCCTCGGCCGGGTAGGAGTGCACGTCGACGATCACGGCCCGCCCGGCGGCGGCCAGCCGCTCGGCGACGGCCTCGCTCATGGCACGGGCGTACGGCCGGAAGTACCGCTCGACGAGCGGCTCTGGGGCGGTGCCGGCGGCCCGCAGTTCGCCCCGGTGCGTCGTCCGCGTGTACACCGCGCCCATGCCGACGGCGAGCATCTCCTCGCGCTCGTCGGGGAATCGCTCCGGGTCCACGACCAGCCGGGACAGCCGGTTCACGAACCGCCAGGGCGCGCGGCCCGCCAGCCCGGCCGCCGCCTCGGCGATCCGGTCCGTGTACGCGTCGGTGATGTGGTCCAGCTCCCGCTCCAGCGCCGCGTCGTCCAGCACGATGCCCTCGCGCACACCGTCCGGTATCGCCCGCGCCGCATGCGGGACGTGCAGCAGGACCGGCGAGTCGGGGGCACCGGGAAGAAGGGCGAACGAGGACACGGGCGGCTCCTGGACGATCGGCGGTGTGCTGACGTGGATCAAGGTGCCATACGCCACTGACATCCGGCCGCCAGAACCTAGCCCCCCTGCCCCGCGAGCCTGTCCAGGACGTCCGCGACCGGGGTGGGATCCAGCGGGCCGAGGTGTGACGCCTTGGGGAAGTCGTGCACGCGGAAGCGGTTGCCGGGTGTGGACGCGTCGGCCTCCGCGATCATCCGGTCCTGGAGCGCGGTGGCGATCGTACGGTCCCTGCCGAAACGCAGGTACGTGCGGGGAACGCGTCCCCAGGTGCCGGGCCGGCCGACCGCTCGGCCCGCGTAGGCGGCGACGGGCTCGTCGGTCTGCATGCCGGCCAGGATCCTGCGGAAGTCGGCGTCGGGGTAGTCCGCGCAGATCATCTCCTTCAGGAGGGCCAGCTCACCGCTGACACCCGTACGGAAGTTCAGCCGCAACACCCCGAGCCGGTCCGGGTCACCCACCGTCAGCTCCACGGGGCTGACGGCGTTCGCGTTCTCGGGTGCCGCGGTGCAGGCGTCCGCCGTGGGCAGGACCCGGCTGGGACAGAAGGCCGCCATGTAGCAGATGTGGTGAAGCAGGTGCGGCACGGCGTCGCCGACACGGCTGACCGACACGCCGCCCAGGCTGTGCCCGACCAGCACCACCGGGCCGTTCCGTGCGGCCTGCCGCACGATGCCCGTGACGCGCGCCTCGTAGTCGTCCAGCCCGAGGCCCTTCAGCGGGGAGGGCTCGACCGCCATCGCCGCGAGGTCCTGCCGCTGGTACGACTCCGCCACGAAAGCCTCCGCGCCGTGCCGCGGCTGGTCCACCATGACGGCGCGGTGGCCGCGCAGCGCCAGTTCCCGTGCGATCGGCATCCAGAACGCGCCGGCGCTGTGGGTGCCGTGCACGAGCACGTACGTGACGGGCCCGCGACGCGCGGCCGCCGCGGTCGGCGAGGTGCCGAGCCCGGTGGCCAGCGCCACGCCCCCCACCGCGAGTCCCAGCCCGCGCAGCGCCGTCCGCCGGGTGGCACCTTCTCGTTCTTCGTTCGTGTCATTCCTCATGAACACAACGCTATGAACGGCCCGTTGGGCCCACCAGCGGTCCAGCACCCCTACCGGGGTGGACCCAGAACCACCCTGGCCCCGGACACGCCTCCGCCCCGGTCGGCGGGCGAGCCGGACCGGGGCGGAGGAGGGAGACGACGGGCCCGGGGGCCCGGGGGCGTCAGCTCAAGGAGGCCAGCGCCTCGTTCCACGTGGCCGACGGGCGCATGACCGCGGCGGCCTTCGCCGGGTCGGGCTGGTAGTAGCCGCCGATCTCGGCCGGCTTGCCCTGGACGGCGTTCAGCTCCTCGACGATCGTCGCCTCGGCGGCGGCCAGCGTCTCGGCGAGCGGGGCGAAGGCCTTGGCCAGCTCCGCGTCGTCGGTCTGCCGCGCCAGCTCCTGCGCCCAGTACAGGGACAGGTAGAAGTGGCTGCCGCGGTTGTCGATGCCGCCGACGCGACGGGTCGGGGACTTGTCCTCGTCGAGGAAGGTCGCCGTGGCGCGGTCGAGGGCGTCGGCGAGGACCTGGGCGCGGGTGTTGCCGGTGGCCTCCGCGTACTGCTCCAGCGAGGGCACCAGGGCGAAGAACTCGCCGAGGGAGTCCCAGCGCAGGTAGTTCTCCTTGACCAGCTGCTGCACGTGCTTCGGCGCGGAGCCGCCGGCGCCGGTCTCGAAGAGGCCGCCGCCCGCCATCAGCGGGACGACCGACAGCATCTTGGCGCTGGTGCCCAGCTCCAGGATCGGGAACAGGTCGGTCAGGTAGTCGCGCAGCACGTTGCCGGTGACGGAGATGGTGTTCTCGCCGCGGCGGATGCGCTCCACGGACAGCTTGGTCGCCTCCACCGGGGACAGGACGCGGATGTCCAGGCCCTCGGTGTCGTGCTCCGGCAGGTACTGCTCGACCTTGGCGATCAGGCTGGCGTCGTGGGCGCGGCCCTCGTCCAGCCAGAACACGGCCGGGTCGCCGGTGGCGCGGGCGCGGGTGACGGCCAGCTTGACCCAGTCGCGGACCGGGGCGTCCTTGGTCTGGCAGGCGCGGAAGATGTCACCGGCGGACGCGGCCTGCTCGATGACGGCGTTGCCGCCGGCGTCGACCAGGCGGACCGTACCCGTGGTGGGGATCTCGAACGTCTTGTCGTGGCTGCCGTACTCCTCGGCCTTCTGCGCCATCAGGCCGACGTTCGGCACCGAGCCCATGGTGGCGGGGTCGAACGCGCCGTGGGCACGGCAGTCGTCGATGACGGCCTGGTAGACGCCCGCGTAGGAGGAGTCCGGGATGACGGCGAGGGTGTCGTGCTCCTGGCCGTCCGCGCCCCACATGTGACCGGAGGTGCGGATCATCGCCGGCATGGACGCGTCGACGATGACGTCGGACGGCACGTGCAGGTTGGTGATGCCCTTGTCGGAGTCGACCATGGCCAGCGCCGGTCCCTCGGCGAGCTCGGCGTCGAAGGACGCCTTGATCTCGTCGCCGTTCGGCAGGGCCTCAAGGCCCTTGTAGATACCGCCCAGACCGTCGTTCGGGGTCAGGCCGGCCGAGGCGAACGTCTCGGCGTACTTCGCGAAGGTCTTCGGGAAGAAGGCGCGCACCACGTGACCGAAGATGATCGGGTCGGAGACCTTCATCATCGTCGCCTTCAGGTGGACGGAGAACAGCACGCCGTCCGCCTTGGCGCGGGCGATCTGCGCGGTGAGGAACTCGCGCAGCGCGCCGACACGCAGCACGGAGGCGTCGACGACCTCGTCCTTCTTCACCGGCACGGACTCGCGCAGCACGGTCGTGGTGCCGTCGTCGCCAACCAGCTCGATCCGCAGCGCGCCGTCCTCGGCGATCACCGCGGACTTCTCGGTGGAGCGGAAGTCGTCGGCGCCCATGGTCGCCACGTTCGTCTTCGACTCGCCGGTCCAGGCGCCCATGCGGTGCGGGTGCGTCTTGGCGTAGTTCTTCACCGAGGCGGGCGCGCGGCGGTCGGAGTTGCCCTCGCGCAGCACCGGGTTGACGGCGGAGCCCTTGACCTTGTCGTAGCGGGCGCGGATCTCCCGCTCCTCGTCGGTCTTCGGGTCGTCCGGGTAGTCCGGGAGCGCGTAGCCCTGGCCCTGCAGCTCGGCGACGGCCGCCTTCAGCTGCGGGATGGACGCCGAGATGTTCGGCAGCTTGATGATGTTCGCGGCCGGCGTCCTGGCCAGCTCGCCGAGCTCCGCGAGGGCGTCCGGGATGCGCTGGTCCTCGGCGAGGTACTCCGGGAACACGGCGATGATCCGGCCCGCCAGCGAGATGTCGCGGGTCTCGACGGCGACACCCGCCTGCGAGGCGTACGCCCGGACCACCGGCAGGAACGAATACGTCGCCAGGGCCGGGGCCTCGTCAGTGTGTGTGTAGATGATGGTCGAGTCAGTCACCGGGTGCTCCGCTCCACGTCTGCAACATTGCTCGACATCAAGATATCTCGTGAGCGGCGCTGCATCGACAGGGGTCCGCGCCGGACCGCCGCCCCGGCGGTTTCGGGCCGGTTGCGGTTGGATCACTTTGCGCCCTGCCGGGGACCGGCCGCTTTACCCGCTCCCACCCTCGTGATCAGCTCTTTCGGTTCATGGCCGGTACGGCCCCGGGGGAGGGGCCGCAGGGGAGGGAGAGGGCGGGGCCGTCATGCCTGCCATCGCCGAAGAGACGATTCAGCCGTGCCCGGAGTGCGGCGCGCAGATCCGCGTCGACAGCCGGTTCACCGCCTGGTGCGCCGGCTGCGACTGGAACGTGGACCCCGGGAGCCGGAACCGGTGCGGGGGCGGGTGGAGCGGCTGCGCGGGGCCGCGGCGCGCCGGCACGGCGAGAAACTGCTCACGCGGATGATCGACGCACCGGACGCGCGGGCGCACCGGGACGCCCCGGCCGTGCTGGCCCTCGTGCTCGCCCTCGTCGTCCACGCCGTCACCGTCGCCCTGGCCGTGGGCGGCCTGTGGTGTCTCGTGCCCGTCCGGAACCGCTTCGACACGCTCCTGGGGATCTTCCTGCTGGCCATGGCCGCGGTGCTCAGACCGCGGTTCCGGCGGCTGACCGGGCGGCATCCGCTGTTCCGGGACGAGGCGCCGGAGCTGTTCGCCCTCGTCGACGAGATCGCCCGGACCGTCGGCACCCGCGGGGTGGACGCGATCGCCGTGGACCACAAAGTCAACGCGGGCGTCTCCGCCTTCGGCGTGCGCGGGCGGCGCCTGCTCACCCTCGGCCTGCCCCTCTGGGAGACCCTCTCCCCGCGGCAGCGGATCGCCCTGCTCGGCCACGAACTCGGCCACTACGCCAACGGCGACACCCGGCGCGGCGACCTGCTGGGCACGGCGTTCGAGACGCTCGAAGCCTGGCGCTACACCCTCGCGCCGATCCGCCGCCCCAACGCGTACGAGATGATCGCCAAGCTGCTCTACCTGGTGCCCCGGCTGCTCGTCGAGGGCGTCCTGATGGCCCTGGACCCGCTGCCCCTGCGGGCCGCGCAGCGAGCCGAGTACCTCGCCGACCGCATGGCCGCGCGCGTCGGCTCCACCGAGGCCGCGGTGGGGCTGATGGACCGGCTGCTGGTCGCGCGGGCGCTCCGGGTGGCCCTGCAGCGCGAGGCGAGCGCCGCGGCCCTGGGCGGACCAGGGACCGCCCGCGCGGCGGACGCCCGGGCCGACGGGCTGTGGGACCGGCTCAGGGAGTACGCGCAGTCCATTCCGGAGTACGAGTACGAGCGCCGCCGGCGGGCCGGGGCCCGACGCGGGCACAGCGTGGACTCGACGCACCCGCCGACCCACCTGCGCCGGGCCTGCCTGCTCGCCGGGCCGCCCCAGGCCGGGTCCGTCCCGGCCGACGCCCGCCGGGACCGCCTGATCGACCTGGAACTGGCCACGGCCCGCGTCGCGATGGCCCGCCGCATCGTCCGCGACGGCCTCGGCGACTGACCGGGGGGTGGACGCCCCGGTCACGAGGCGTCGCTACGAGGCGTCGCTAAGGGGCCTCGCTAAGGGGTCTCACTAAGGGCCACGCTACGAGGCCTCGCTAAGGGGCGGCCCGTGCCGTCCGCGGCCCTGACCTCCCGCTCGATCCAGCGGCAGATCACGTCCACGGCGTACACCAGTTCCGCCCGGGTCAGCTCGCGCCCCTTCGGGATGCCGTGCCGGCGCTGCAGGCAACCGCGGCAGCAGGTCGCGGTGGCGTGCTGGGCGACGAACACCGGGTGCCCGCGGTACGGCGTCTGCCTGCCGTCCTTGCGCGGCTCGGCCGGGGCCAGCCGCACGGAGAGCAGGTCGTACGCGTGCCACCGCAGTGTCGCCGCCCCCTTCAGCCGGGCGGTGGCCAGGTCCCGGCCGCGCAGGTGGAACCGCGCCCGGAACGGCTCCCGCGCGATCGCGTCGAGACGCTCGTCGAGGGAGCCGGGGGAGCCGGGGGAGCCGGGGGAGCCGGGGGAGGCAGGAGAGGGGGAGCCGGGGGAGTCCGGGGGACCTGCGGAACGGGACATATCGCTTCGAGCATACGGTCGAACGCGGAACCGGCTCCCCGCCGCCGGCTGCCTCGCCGCCGCCCCGCCCCCGTCCGCCCGCTACTCGCCCCCCGTGTACCCCGCCCCCGCGTCCTCCCCGCTCCGCTGCTGCGGTATCAGCACCGCGCCCTGCTGGAGGGCGACCGTCCTGGTCGGGGCCGGGATGGTGATGCCCTCCGCGTGGTAGCGGCGGTGGAGGCGTTTGATGAACTCGTGCTTGATGCGGTACTGGTCGCTGAACTCGCCGATCCCGAGGATCACGGAGAACCCGATGCGGGAGTCGCCGAAGGTGTGGAAGCGGACGGCGGGCTCATGGTCCGGGACGGCGCCGGTGATGTCGGTCATGACCTCGGTGACCACCTCCGCGGTCACGCGCTCCACGTGCTCCAGGTCGGAGTCGTAGCCCACGCCCGCCTGCACCACGATCGTCAGCTGCTGCTCGGGGCGGGAGTAGTTGGTCATGTTGGTCTTCGCCAGTTGCCCGTTGGGGATGACGACCAGGTTGTTGGACAGCTGCCGTACCGTCGTCTGGCGCCAGTTGATGTCGACCACGTAGCCCTCCTCGCCGCTGCTGAGCCGGATGTAGTCGCCCGGCTGCACGGTCTTGGAGGCGAGGATGTGCACGCCCGCGAAGAGGTTCGCCAGGGTGTCCTGCAGTGCCAGCGCGACGGCCAGACCGCCGACACCCAGGGCGGTGAGCAGTGGCGCTATGGAGATGCCGAGCGTCTGGAGCATCACCAGGAAGCCGATCGCGAGGACCAGCACGCGGGTGATGTTGACGAAGATGGTGGCCGAACCCGCCACACCCGAACGGGACATGGTGACCGTGCGGACCAGGCCGGAGACCACCCGGGCCGCGGACAGGGTCACCACGAGGATGAGCAGCACCTGGAGGGTCTGGTTCACCTGGTGCTGCACGGTCCGGGTCAGCGGCAGCACCGCGGCGGCGGAGGCCGCTCCGCCCGCCACCGACGCCCACGGCACGACCGTGCGCAGGGCGTCCACGATGACGTCGTCGCCGCTCCACCGCGTCCGCTCGGCGTGACCGGCGAGCCAGCGCAGCACCGCGCGGGCGACGAACGCCAGCAACAGGCCCGCCGCCAGGGCGATTCCGGCGAGGACGAAGTCGTCCAGGGTCGGTGCGCGGTTCACCGGGCACCTCCCGGGCGCGAGGCCGCAACTCGGGGCCGGAAGCGAAGTCTCGTCACGTGGGTCACCTGTCCGGGGTTCGGGAAGCGTTCGCGCCGGTCACCCGGACTGCGGTGATCGGCGCGGACGCTCATCCTGCCTCATCCGGCAGGGTCGTTCGCACCCGGTCCGTGCGGTCGGCGCCGGTCAGAAGTCCGCCGTGGACCCGTGCCGTCCCGCGCCCGCGGCGAACCTCGCCGCCCCCTTGAGGCTCTCCGCCAACACCGCCTCACCGTGGGCCAGTTCACGCCGTACGGCCGTCTCCTCGTCCAGGCCCTCCTGGTCCAGCACGGAGGCCCGGTCGCTGCGCAGGCAGGCCTGCGGGAAGCGGGCCAGCGACGCCGCGAGTTCCTCCGCCTCCTGCCGGGAACGGCCCGGGGGCACGAGCCGGTTGGCCAGACCGATGTCGTACGCCTCACGCGCCGGCACGGGACGCCCCGTCAGGATCATGTCCATGGCCCGGCTGGTGCCGATGAGCCGGGGCAGCCGTACCGTGCCGCCGTCGATGAGCGGCACCCCCCAGCGGCGGCAGAACACCCCGAACACCGCGTCCTCCTCGGCGACCCGCAGATCGCACCACAGGGCCAGCTCCAGGCCGCCCGCGACCGCGTGCCCGGCCACGGCGGCGATCACCGGCTTGGACAGCCGCATCCGGGTCGGCCCCATCGGCCCGTCGCCCTCCGCGGCCACCCGGTTGCCCCGCCCGGTGCCGATCGCCTTCAGGTCCGCGCCCGCGCAGAACGTGCCGCCCTCGCCCCACAGCACGGCCACCCGGGCGTCGTCGTCGGCCTCGAACTCCCGGAAGGCGGCGGCCAGTTCGGCGGCCGTCGGGCCGTCGACCGCGTTGCGGGCCTCGGGCCGCGACAGGATGACGGTGGTGACATGGTCCCCGCGTTCGGTACGCACCGGCACGACGGCTGACTCCTTCCTCGGGCGGCGGCCGGGCACACCGGGCCGCCTCGGCTGGGAGGATCACTCTGCCTCAGCGGCCCCCCACCCGCACCGGCGCCCCCAGGGTCGGACAGCACCCTCGGCCCAGGTGAAACCCCTGCGAAGCTTGACCCGGACGGCGTCCCGCGTCCTACCGTCTCCCCATGAGCATGGAGACCACCGCCTGGACGCAGCTGCACAGCGTGATGACCGCGCAGGCGGAACGCCGCCCCTTCGCCCGCGCGACGCTACGCCGCATCGCCGCCTTCGCCCGCCCGCACCGCGCGGGCATCGCCCGTTTCGTGCTGCTCGGGGTGCTCACCGCACTGCTCGCCGTGGCCACCCCCGTGCTGGCCGGCCGCGTCGTCGACACGATCGTGGCGGGCCACGACTCCGGCCGGGTCGTCCGGCTCGCCCTGCTGATCGCGGTCGTCGCGCTCGCCGAGGCGGCGCTCGGCATCCTCGGGCGGCGGCTGTCGGCGACGCTCGGGGAGGGACTCATCCTCGACCTCAGAACGGCTGTGTTCGATCATGTGCAGCGCATGCCGGTCGCGTTCTTCACACGTACCCGTACGGGAGCGCTCGTCAGCCGTCTCAACAACGACGTGATCGGCGCCCAGCGGGCGTTCGCCAACACGCTGTCCGGCGTGGTCACCAACCTGGTGACCCTGCTGCTCACCCTCGCCGTCATGCTCACCCTGTCCTGGCAGATCACCCTGCTCGCCCTGGTCCTGCTGCCGGTGTTCGTGCTGCCCGCCCGCCGCATGGGCAGCCGGATGGCCCGGATGCAGCGGGAGGCCGCCGCGCTGAACGCGGCCATGGGCACCCGCATGACCGAGCGCTTCTCCGCCCCCGGCGCCACGCTGGTGAAGCTGTTCGGGCGGCCGGACGAGGAGTCGGTGGAGTTCGCCGCCCGCGCCCGCATGGTGCGTGACATCGGCGTGCGTACGGCGACCGCGCAGTCGGTGTTCATCACCGCGCTCACCCTCGTCTCCGCGCTCGCCCTGGCCCTCGTCTACGGCCTCGGCGGCTGGTTCGCGATCCGGGGCACCCTGCAGGCGGGCGCGATCGTCTCCCTCGCCCTGCTGCTGACCCGGCTGTACGCGCCGCTGACCGCGCTCGCCGGCGCCCGCGTGGAGGTGATGAGCGCGCTGGTCAGCTTCGAGCGGGTCTTCGAAGTGCTCGACCTGAAGCCGCTCATCGAGGAGAAGCCGGACGCCGTCGAGGTGCCCGAGGGGCCGGTCGCCGTCGAGTTCGACGACGTCCGGTTCGCCTACCCGGCCGCCGACCAGGTCTCCCTCGCCTCCCTGGAGGAGGTCGCCGCCCTGGACACGCGCGGCGGCGCCGAGGTGCTGCACGGCATCACCTTCCGCGCCGAACCCGGGCAGACGGTCGCCCTGGTCGGCTCGTCCGGTGCCGGCAAGTCCACCATCGCGAGCCTGCTCCCGCGCCTCTACGACGTCGACGGCGGCGCCGTCCGCGTCGGCGGGGTCGACGTCCGCGACCTGAGCGCGGCCTCGCTGCGCGCCACCCTCGGCATGGTCACGCAGGACGGCCACCTCTTCCACGACTCCGTCCGCGCCAACCTGCTCCTGGCCTGCCCCGACGCCACCGACGGGGAGTTGTGGGACGCGCTCGGCCGGGCCCGTCTCGACGAGGTCGTACGCTCCCTGCCCGACGGCCTGGACACGGTCGTGGGCGAACGCGGCTACCGGCTGTCCGGCGGCGAACGCCAGCGGATGACCATCGCCCGGCTGCTGCTGGCCCGCCAGCGCGTGGTCATCCTCGACGAGGCCACCGCGCACCTCGACAACACCTCCGAGGCGGCCGTCCAGGAGGCCCTCACCGAGGCTCTCGCGGGCCGCACCGCCGTGGTGATCGCCCACCGGCTCTCCACCGTCCGGGCCGCCGACCAGATCCTCGTCGTCGAGGCCGGCCGGATCGTGGAGCGCGGCACCCACGACGAACTCCTCGCGGCCGGCGGGCGCTACGCCGAACTGCACCGCACCCAGTTCGCGAAGCGCCAGGAGCCGGACGAGCCGGACGCCGGGGTGCCGGACGCCGGGGTGCCGGTCGGCTGAGGCCCGACGCGGGGGGCGCATCGGGGCAGTTGACGTACGACCTCTTGACGTCGTTGGTGCAGACCTTTAGCTTCACGCCTTAAATAAAGCCGTCTCAATTGAAGCTGTGCGTGCTGCCCCGCCCTTTCTCCCCATCCCCGCGCGAAAGGCCCCCCGTGCTGCCCCACACCCCCCACCGCAGACCGGCCACGGCCGCCGCCGTGGTCGCCCTGACCGCCGCGGCCCTGCTCACCGGCGCCCCCGCCCACGCCGCCGCCGCTTCCCCTCCCGCCGCCGCCACCCGGGCGGCGGCCGCGCTGCCCACCGGCTTCGCCACGCTGCTGAACGCCGCGAGCGGCAAGTGCCTGGACGCCCGCTCGGCCGGCACCGCCAACGGCACCGTCGTCCAGCAGTACACGTGCAATGGCACCGGCGCCCAGCAGTGGAGCCTCACCGACGCCGGCGACGGATACGTCCGCATCAACGCCCATAACGACACCGGTCAGGTCGTGGACGTCGCCGACGTCTCCACCGCCGACAGCGCGCCTGTGCACCTGTGGGGGTACGGCGGCGGGGCCAACCAGCAGTGGCGGCCCGTCGACGACGGCGGCGGCGCCTACCACTTCGTCAACCGCAACAGCGGCAAGTGCCTGGACGACCCCGGGGCCTCGACCGCGAACAGCGTCCAGTTGCAGCAGTACACGTGCAATGGCACAGACTCCCAGCGCTTCCAGGTGGTCCCCGTGGACCGGTCCGTGAACGACCCCGACCTCGGCCCGAACGTCGTCGTCTTCGACCCCTCCATGTCCGCCTCCGCGATCCAGGGCAAGCTCGACGCGATCTTCAAGCAGCAGGAGACCAACCAGTTCGGCTCCCAGCGCTACGCCGTCCTGTTCAAGCCCGGCGCCTACGACGCGGACGTCAACGTCGGCTTCTACACCCAGGTCCTGGGTCTCGGCCTGACCCCCGACGCCGTCAGCATCGACGGCGCAGTCCACGCCGAGGCCGACTGGTTCCAGGGCAACGCCACCCAGAACTTCTGGCGCGGTGCCGAGAACCTGTCCGTCGACCCCACCGGGGGCGCCGACCGCTGGGCGGTCTCGCAGGCCGCGCCGTACCGGCGGATGCACCTGCGCGGCGACCTCGCCCTGGACGACGGCGGCTGGTCCTCCGGCGGCTACCTCGCCGACAGCAGGATCGACGGCACGGTGAACTCCGGCAGCCAGCAGCAGTGGCTGACCCGCAACTCCCGGCTCGGCGGCTGGACCGGCTCCAACTGGAACATGGTCTTCGTCGGCAGCCAGGGCGTCCCCGCCACCAGCTTCCCCAAGCCGCCGTACACCACGGTCGCCACGAGCCCGGTCAGCCGGGAGAAGCCGTTCCTGTACGTCGACGGCTCCGGCGCCTACCAGGTGTTCGTGCCGGCCGTGCGCACCGACTCGGCGGCCACCAGCTGGGCGGACGGCCACCCGGCCGGCACCTCGCTCCCGCTGAGCGCGTTCTACGTCGTCAAGCCCGGCGCCACCGCCGCCGACATCAACGCCGCCCTCGCCGACGGCAAGAACCTCCTCGTCACCCCCGGCGTCTACCACCTCGACCAGACCCTGAGGGTGACCCGCCCCGACACCGTCGTCCTCGGTCTCGGGCTCGCCACCTTCGTGCCGGACGGCGGCGTCACCGCGATGACCGTCGCCGACGTGGACGGCGTCAAGATCGCCGGGCTCCTCTTCGACGCCGGCACGACCAGCTCGAAGACCCTCGTCGAGGTCGGGCCGGCCGGCTCCGGCGCCTCCCACGCGGCCGACCCGACCTCCCTGCACGACGTGTACTTCCGCGTCGGCGGCGCCGGCGTCGGCAAGGCGGCCACCGGCCTCGTCGTCAACAGCGACGACGTCATCGGCGACCACATGTGGATCTGGCGCGCCGACCACGGCAGCGGCGTCGGCTGGACCAGCAACACCGCCGACACCGGGCTCGTCGTCAACGGCGCCGGCGTCACCATGTACGGGCTGTTCGTGGAGCATTTCCAGAAGTACCAGGTGCAGTGGAACGGCGACGGCGGCCGCACCTACTTCTTCCAGAACGAGATGCCGTACGACCCGCCGAACCAGTCCGCCTGGAGCCACGGCTCCACCCGCGGCTACGCCGCCTACAAGGTCGCCGACTCCGTCACCTCCCACCAGGCGTACGGCCTCGGCAGCTACTGCTACTTCAGCTCGAACCCCGGCGTCGTCGCCGACCGGGCCATCGAGGCGCCCGACACGCCCGGCGTGCGCTTCACCAGCATGGTGACCGTGTCCCTCGGCGGCACCGGCACCATCAGCCACGTCGTCAACGGCACCGGAGGGCCCTCGAACACGGCGAGCAACGTGGCCGACCTCGTCCGCTATCCCTGACTCCTCGCCCCTCCCCGACCCACCTGTTCCGCAGGGGACGTGTGAGCCGTCGCCGCCTGGATACGCGGTCTGCACGGCACCACGGCCCCCACGGCCCCTGCGGAAGGTCGTCCCCGCCATGACCAGCGAAAACGAGACCGGGACCCGCGGCAACGCCTCCGGCCGGCAGTCCGAGGTCACCCTGCGGGTGAACGGGAAACCGCACACCCTGCTCCTCGACCACCGGCGCGTCCTGCTCGACGTACTGCGCGACGACCTCGACCTCACCGGCTCCAAGAAGGGCTGCGACCACGGCCAGTGCGGAGCCTGCACCGTCCTGGTCGACGGCCGCCGCGTCGACAGCTGCCTGCTCCTCGCCGTCACCCTCGACGGCACGGAGATCACCACCGTCGAGGGGCTCAGCGGCGACGGCGAGGAGCCGCACGCCCTCCAGCAGGCGTTCCTCGACCGCGACGCCCTCCAGTGCGGCTACTGCACCCCCGGCCAGATCTGCTCCGCCGTCGGCATGCTCGCCGAGGCCCGCGCCGGACACCCCTCGCAGATCACCGACCCGGCCACCCCCTCCGGCGGGCCCATGCCGCTGGACCGGCCCGAGATCCGCGAACGGCTGAGCGGCAACCTGTGCCGCTGCGGCGCCTACCCGCGCATCGTCGACGCAGTCGAGGACGTGATCCGGTGAAAGCGTTCGACTACCTCAGGCCCACCACCGTCGAGGAGGCCACCGAGGCCTTCACCGCCCACCCCGGCGCCCGCTACCTCGCGGGCGGCACCAACCTGGTCGACCTGATGAAACTCGGCGTCGAACAGCCCGCCGTCCTCATCGACGTCGGCCGCCTCCCGCTGGACACCGTCGAGGAGACGGCCGACGGCTCCCTGCGCGTCGGCGCCACCGTCCGCAACAGCGACCTCGCCGCCCACCCCCTCGTCCGCGACCGGTACCCCGTGCTGTCCCAGGCCCTCCTCGCGGGCGCCTCCGGACAGCTGCGCAACGCGGCCACCACCGGCGGCAACCTGCTCCAGCGCACCCGCTGCCCCTACTTCCAGGACCTGGACAAGCCCTGCAACAAACGCGAACCGGGCAGCGGCTGCGGCGCCCGCGACGGCGTCCACCGCGACCACGCCGTCCTCGGCCACTCCCCGCAGTGCATCGCCACCCACCCGTCCGACATGGCCGTGGCCCTCGCCGCCCTCGGCGCCGACGTCGAGCTCTACGGCAACGAGGGCGCCCGGAGCGTCCCGGTGGCCGACTTCCACCGGCTGCCCGGCGACCATCCGGAGCGGGACACCGAGATCCGCCCCGGCGAGATCATCACCGGCGTGCTGCTCCCGGCCGCCCGCGCCGGGCTGCCGTCCGCCTACCGCAAGGCCCGCGACCGGGCGTCGTACGCCTTCGCCCTCGCGTCCGTGGCCGTCGTCCTAGGCGTCCAGGACGGCGTCGTCGACCACGCCGGGATCGCCTTCGGCGGCCTCGCCCACCGGCCCTGGCGGGCCCGCCACGCCGAGCAGGCGCTGCTCGGCGCGGCCGCCACCCCGCCCGCCTTCGAGGGGGCCGTCGCCCTCGAACTCGCCCACGCCGAACCCCTGCGGGACAACGCCTACAAGGTGCCCCTCGCCCGCAACCTCGCCCTGGACGTCCTGAACCGCCTGGCCCCGGCGCCGGCGACGGTCTGACCACGCCACGCCCGAGGAGGACCCCCATGCAGGACCCCACGGACCGCACCGGCACGACCCCGGACGCCGCGGGCCGCCGCACCGGCACCGCCCAGGACGGCGCCGGGGCCGCCCTCGGCGCCCCGGTGGAGCGCCGCGAAGGGCGGCAGAAGGTCGCCGGCACCGCCCGCTACGCCGCCGAGTACGCCCTCCCCGGCCGCGCCCACGCCTGGCCCGTGCCCGCCGCCGTGGCACGCGGCCGGGTCACCGCCGTGGACGCCACCGAGGCCCTCGCCCTGCCCGGCGTCCTCGCCGTCCTCACCCACGCCGACGCCCCGCGCCTCGCCGAACCGGAGGACGCCACCCTCGCCGTCCTGCAGAACCCGGACGTGCCGCACCGCGGCTGGTGCGTCGCCCTCGCCGTCGCCGACACCCTGGAAGCCGCCCGCGCCGCCGCCCACGCCGTCCGGGTCACCTACGCCACCGAACCCGCCGACCTGCGTCTCACCCCCGAACACCCCGACGCCTACGAACCCGAGACCGCCAACGGCGGCTACCCGGGCCGCGTCGAACACGGCGATCCCGAGGGCGCGTACGCCGCCTCCGACGTCCGCGTCGACGTCGCCTACCACGTCCCGCCCCTGCACAACCACCCGATGGAACCGCACACCACCACCGCCCACTGGGACGGCGACCGGCTCACCCTGTACACCTCCACCCAGGGCGGCACGAGCGTCCGGGCCGTGCTCGCCGGACTGTTCGAGCTGCCCCGGGACCACGTCCTGGTCGTCGGCGAACACGTCGGCGGCGGATTCGGCTCCAAGGGCACCCCGCGCCCCGACACCGTCCTCGCCGCGCTGGCCGCCCGGCACACCGGCCGGCCCGTCACCCTGGCCTGGCCGCGCCGCCTCATGCCCACCTCCGTCGGCCACCGCGCCCCCACCCTGCACCGGCTGCGGCTCGGCGCCCGCCCCGACGGCACGCTCACCGCGCTGCTGCACGAGGTCACCACCCAGACCTCCCGGGTCAAGGAGTTCGTGGAACAGGCGGCCGTGCCCTCCCGCGTCATGTACGCGGCGCCGCACCTGCTCAGCACCCACCGCGTGGTCGCGCTGGACGTGCCCAGCCCGTCCTGGATGCGCGCGCCCGGCGAGACACCGGGCATGTACGCCCTGGAGTCCGCCGTCGACGAACTCGCCGACGCGCTCGGCATGGACCCGGTCGAACTGCGCGTCCGCAACGATCCGGAGCACGAACCCGGGAGCGGCAAGCCGTTCAGCAGCCGGCACCTCGTGGCGTGCCTGCGCGAGGGCGCCCGCCGCTTCGGCTGGGCGGACCGCGACCCGCGCCCCCGCTCCCGCACCGAGGGCCCGCTGCTCGTCGGCACCGGCGTGGCCGCGGCCACCTACCCCGTCTACGCCTGGCCGTCCGCCGCGTCCGCGCACGCCCTGCCCGATGGCACGTTCACCGTCCGGGTCAACGCGGCCGACATCGGCACCGGCGCCCGTACCGTCCTCGCGCAGATCGCCGCCGACGCCCTCGGCGTGCCCGTGGACCGGGTGCGCACCGAGATCGGCCGCAGCGACCTGCCCCCGGCCCCGGTCGCCGGCGGCTCCGCGGGTACCGCCTCCTGGGGCTGGGCCGTACACCGGGCCTGCGCCGAACTGTCCGGCCGGCTCGCCGTGCACACCGGCCCGCTGCCCGACGGCGGCCTCGACGCACACGACAACACCCGCGGCCTCGCCGACGCCGACAGCCCCTACGCCCGGCACGCGTTCGGCGCCCACTTCGCCGAGGTCACCGTCGACACCGTGACCGGCGAGACCCGGGTACGGCGGCTGCTCGGGATCTTCGCCGCCGGGCACATCCTCAACGCCCGCACCGCGCGCTCCCAGTTCACCGGCGGCATGACCATGGGCCTCGGCATGGCCCTGACCGAGGGCAGCACCCTGGACCCCGCGTTCGGTGACTTCACCGAGGCCGACCTCGCCGCCTACCACGTGCCGGCGCACGCCGACGTCCCCGACATCGAGGCCGACTGGATCGACGAGGACGACCCCCACCTCAACCCCATGGGCAGCAAGGGCATCGGCGAGATCGGCATCGTCGGCACCGCCGCCGCCATCGGCAACGCCGTCCACCACGCCACCGGCGTCCGGCTGCGCGAACTCCCGCTGACCCCCGACCGGGTGCTGACCGGTCTGCTGGCGGCCTGAACCACCGTGCTGGCGGCCTGAACCACCGTCAGCGAACGGCTTCCACCGTTTCCGCGCCGACCGTCACCCGCTCCCCGGGCGCGCACCGCAGCAGCCGGGCCCCGTGCCCCCGGCGCCGCGCCTCGGCCAGGAAGTCCCCCACCGGGGAGCGGAACACCGTGTAGTCGTCGTAGTGCACCGGCATCGCCCGCCGCGGGCGCAGCAGGTCGAGCAGATCGGCGCCCTGCGCCGCGTCCATGGTGACGACGAGACCGCCCGGCAGGGTCGTGCCGCCCAGGTGCAGGACGGCGAGGTGGATGTCGGGGTACCGTGCGGCGATCTCCGCCAGGCCGTCGTACATCAGGGTGTCGCCGGAGACGTAGAGGACCCGCCGCACCTCGCCGGCCCGGTCGCCGAACTCCAGCACGCTGCCCATCACCGGCGGCAGCGCGCACGCGCCGGACCGGGTGCGTGCCGGCCGGGCAGGGAGGTGACGCGGACAACGGAGTCCCCGTGCCGCAGGGTGTGGCTCTGCCAAGTGCGCAGGCCCGTGGCGTGCCGGAATCCGTACAGGCCCTTCAGCGGACGCGCGGCGTGCGGCGTGGTCAGGATCGGCAGGCCGTGGTCCAGACCGCGCCTGGCCACCCGGTCGAAGTGGTCGCCGTGCAGATGGGAGAGGACCACACTGTCCAGGTCGGCGTGCTGCAGGTCCATCACGTTCAGCGCGGGTTCGGTACGGCGCCGGGACACCAGCCCGTAGCCGAGGTGCGCGAGCTGCCCGCGGTGCAGGAAGTTCGGGTCGGTCAGCAGGGTCAGCCGCCCGTAGCGGATCAGCACGGTGGCGTTGCCGATGAACAGCAGCTCCACGGTGCCCTCGGGCGGCGTGCGCCCCATGACGGGCTCCACGACGGGCTCCATGGCGGGCTCCTTCCGACGGACCGCGTCCGCGGGGCGGCTCCGTCCTTCCGCCCGGTCCCGGGCCACCGCCCCGTACCGGTGACGCGCGAGTACCCAGCCCCCGGGGAAGTGACTCCGCGCGGGCCCGCGGTCCGTACGGGGAGCGCTTTCCGTCCGGCCCGCCCGCCGGTCCGCCGACGGCTACGCTGGTCCCGTCCCGAGAGGAGCGTTCCTTGTCCGACCAGATCTCCGCGCCCCGCCCCACCCTGGAAGCCGTGGCCGAACGCGCGGGCGTCTCGCGGGCGACCGCCTCCCGGGTCGTCAACGGGGGCAGCGGGGTGCGCCAGGTCCTGGTGGAGAAGGTCCGGCGCGCCGTGGAGGAGCTCGGCTACGTCCCCAACCAGGCGGCCCGCACCCTGGTGACCCGTCGCACCGGAGCCGTCGCCGTCATCGTCGCGGAACCGGAGACCAAGGTCTTCACCAACCCCTTCTTCGGGCAACAGATGCTCGGCATCAGCCGCGAGCTGACCGTCCACGACTCCCAGCCGGTGGTGCTGCTGGTGGAGAGCTCCGCCGACTACGACCGCGTCGGCCGCTACCTCGCCGGCGGCCACGTCGACGGGGCCCTGCTGTTCTCCCTGCACGCCGACGACCCGCTGCCCGCCATCACCCGCCGGATCGGCATCCCCACGGTCTTCGGCGGCCGCCCCGGCTGGCCCGGCGCCGACGGGGACGACAGCGTCCTCTACGTCGACTCGGACAACCGGGGCGGCGCCGCAGACGCCGTCCGCCACCTGCTCTCCCTCGGCCGCCGGCGGATCGCGACGATCACCGGCCCGCTCGACCAGACCGCCTCCGTGGACCGGCTCGACGGCTACCGCGACGCCCTGCCGGACGCCGACCCCCGGCTCGTCGCCCACAGCGACTTCACCGGCGCGGGCGGCGCCCGGGCGATGACGGAACTCCTGCACCGGGCGCCGGAACTGGACGCCGTCTTCGTCGCCTCCGACCTCATGGCCACCGGCGCGCTGCGCGCCCTGCGCGAACACGGCCGCCGCGTCCCCGAGGACGTGGCCGTCGTCGGCTTCGACGACATCGCCTCCGTCGTCGAACTGACGGACCCACCCCTGACGACGGTCCGCCAGGAGATCGAGGAAATGGGCCGCCTGATGGTACGCCTGCTCCTACGCGACCTCCACGCAAAGCACGCCGCCGACCAGCCCCCGTCCCCCTTGATCATCCCGACCCGCCTGATCCAGAGGGCCACAGCCTGAACGCACCCCTAGGGCCGCGCCCCTGCGGGGACGCGCCCCGAAGGGGCGGGGGGCTGTGTCAACATGCGGCTCCGCCGCGTGGGCGCGCCCAGCCACAACGCACCGCAAGCCGAAACGCGGCCCTACCCGCGCAGGTCGACGACAGTCCGCAGCTTCCCGCTGGTAGCGGTCCGAACGAACCCCTCCCGAGCGACCGCCTCCACAACGACCTCCAGCAACCCCTCCTGCTCGGCCGCCGCCAACTCCGCAACCTCACCGGTGATGACCTCCCGCGCGGCCCGAAGGTCGCCGCCGGCGTACTCCTCGTCCAGCCGGACAGTCAACCGCTCCCGGCCGGCCCCGGAGGCCACCAGCACCTGCACCTCACCGTGGTACCCGAGCCCCTCCTCGGCCGCGCGCACGATGCTCCGGTAGTTGATGAAGTACGTCCCGACGCGCACCACATCGCCGTAGCGGCCGAGCAGTTCGATCCGCGGCACATGGCTGCCGCACCCGCAGGGGCCCGCCACGGCCCGGCCCAGGTCGCCGATCTCATAGCGTTCCAGCCGCTGCCCCGCGCGGGCCCGGGAGGTGAACACCAGCCGTCCCGGCTCGCCGGGCGGCACCGGACGGTCCTCACGCGGATCGAGGACCTCCAGGGTGTGCAGATCGGTCAGCACATGGTGGACCGACCCCGCGGACTCGGTGCACTGGTAGCCCAGCGGCCCCAGGTCGGTGCTGCCGTACGCGGCGGACCGGATCACCTCCACCCCGAACTCCTCGGTCAGCACCCGCCGTTGCTCGGAGGTGAAGTGCTCGCCGCCGTAGAACACCTTGCGGATGCCGCCGTAGCCGCGCAGCCGCTCGCCCTCGGCGTGGAACAGCTGCCACAGGTAGGACGGCATGCCGAAGACCGTGTCCACGGCGTGGGTGACCAGCGCCTCGGCGACCACGGCGTGGTCCGGGCCCGCCGCCATCGGGACCTGCGTGGCGTTCAGCCGCTCCAGGATGGAGAAGAAGCTGATGAAACTGCCGTACATCCCGCCGCAGTAGAACAGGTTGGCCGCGCGGTCGCGGGCCGGGTCGAAACCGGCGGTGAGCAGCCCGTCGGCGGCGGCGCGCATCTGGTTGTCGTAGTCGTCGCAGGTGAACACCGACAGGGCGGGCGCACCGCTGGAGCCCCCGCTGCGGAAGTACAGGTGCGTGTGGCGGGCCTCCAGCGTGGCGAGGGCACGCTGTACGCCCTCCTTGCCGAGCAGCGGCGCGGCCGGCGCCGGGGGCAGCGCGGGGGCGGCGATCAGGTCGTCCAGGCAGGCCACCGTACGGAAGCCGGGCTCGGCCGCGCGGACCGTGACCCGGCGGCTGTAGCGCTGCAACGCGTAGACGCCGTCGTGGGGTTCGCCCTCGTAGCCGTCGAGCATGGAGCCGACCGGGGTGACGCGGGTGACGCCGGCCGCGAACAGCGCGCGGGACAGCTCGGCCACGTCCGACCGGCCGCCGCCCACGGCGGCCGTCTGCAGGTAGCGGCGCATCGGCCGCAGCGTCGCGGTGACCGCCTGCCGGGGGAGCGGCTTGATCCGGACGCTGCGGTGCAGCGGGGAGGCGTCCAGGGCCGGCCGGGTGTCGGCCAGCACCCGCCAGGAGCCGTCGTGGGCGGCGAACACCCGGGTGAGGCCCAGGTGTTGCTCCAGCCGGGCGAGCTGCTCGACGGTGGTGATCTCCGCCTGCTCGGCCCGGCCGGGGACCGGCGCCTGGCGGGCCCCGGACACCTTGGCCAGCCGCTCGGCGAACCGCTCGGCGAACGCGAAGAGTTCGCCGCTCTCGCCGCTCTCAGCGCCCTCGACGTCCCTGGTGCCCTCCGTGTCGAGGTACACCACCTGCGGGCTGGAACAGGCCTGTTGCTCGAAGCGGCACACGTCCTCGGCGAGCGCGTCCAGCACACGGTCGTCGGCCGCGGCCTCCCGGGTCAGATAGGCGAAGGAGATCCGGTGCCCCCACTCGACCATCCGGCAGCCGGGCGGCGCCAGTTCGGTCACGGCGGTGACGGCGTCCTCGCCGCCCCACACCGCGATCGCGTCCGCCGGCCCGCACAGCGCCTGGAGCCACTCGCGGCGCGAGGACGGGAAGCCGAGGACGACGATCCGTTCGGCGATCAGCCCGGCCGGGTCCGCCGCCCCCAGCGCCGCGAGCAGTTCGGCGGCGAGCGCGCTGTCGTTCCGGCTGGTCTTCAGGACGTTGAGGTTCCCCGCCAGCAGGCCCTCCACCACGCTCAGCGGTGCGACGGCGGCCGCGTTGCCGGGGGCGATGTGCACCAGCAGCCCGACGGGAGCCCAGGCCTCGTACACCGTCTCCCGGGCGTCCGGCCGGGTCAGCCGCTCCGGACGCAGGCCCCCCAGCTCGCGGCGCAGCTTGCGCTCCAGGGCCTGCCGGGTGAGCGCGGCGGCCAGCTCGGCCAGGGTGACGGCGGCCTCGTCGGCGGGCAGCAGCCCGGCCAGCCGGCCGTACAGGGCGGAGGCGGGGTCGGCCAGGTCACGGCCGACCGCGGCGCAGGCGCCGAGCACGACGTCGGTCGGCAGCGGCCGGCCGAGGACACGCCCGGCCAGCTCAGGCAGCCCGGCGAGCCGCCGGCCGGCCTCGGCGTCGTCGATGAACTCGCCTTGCCACAGGTGGGAGTTGGTCATGACATTCCCTTCATCAGTTCGGCGGCGGCGACCGCGCAGCTGCGGTTGCGGCTCACTCCGGCACGCCCGTGCACGGTGAAGAAGTCGGTGGACAGCGGGCAGGGACACTCCTCGCCCGGGTGCAGGGAGGCGAGGTCGCCCATCACCACGCTGTGCGCCGGCACGGACGTGATGTACGGGCTGACCAGGTGCAGGAAGCCGCGCTCCCCGTACGGCAGCGGGCGCAGCGTGCCCACGTCCCGGACCGCCGCCCGTGACCACACCGGCACGTGCAGCCGGTGGTGCCCGCACTCGACGTACGGCACGCAGTGCTCGACGGAGCCGAAGGTGTCCCGGATCCGGTCACCGGGGATGCCGAGCCGGTCGCCGACCTCGGCGTAGAAGGCGTCCTTGCCGATCTGCCGGTCGGCGTGGCCCTTCCAGCCGCCGCCGAGGACCACCAGCGAACCCTCGGGCAGGCTGAGCGGCGGCAGGCCCATGGCCCGCATCCGCTCCAGGGTGAAGTACAGGAAGGCGGGGAAGCCCAGGATGCGCACCGGCACGTCGTCGTCGGCGTACCGCTGGAGGGCCGCGATGCACCCGTGCACGTCGAACTCGTGGCCGCCGCCGGTGTGGCGCAGGGCGTGCGTGGTGTGCCGGGCCGGGGCGAAGTCGCACAGGTAGTTGTCGGTGAACGAGGTGCCGAGCTTCAGCGAGGGCGCCGGTTCGTAGCTGTAGAGCAGATAGTTGACGGGCCGGTCGGGGGTGATCCAGCCGTAGTGGTCGAAGATCCGGGCCACCATGCGCTGCGCCGAGCGGATGGTCCACTCGTCGAAGAACATCTGCGACTTCTGGCCCGTGGTCCCCGAGGAGGTGAGGTGCAGGAACACCTCCTCGCGGGGTACGGAGAGCACCTCGTGCCGCTTGAAGAACGCGGCCGGCACCAGGGGGGCGCGCACGTCCGCGCCGACCGTGGGCGCCGGGACCTCGGGCGGGTCCTGGAGCAGGGCGGCGAAGAAGGGGGAGCGGGCGGCGTGCCAGGCGTGCGCCTCGGCCATGGCGGCGGCGAACAGCGCGTCGGCGCCGTCACCGGTCGCGTACGGCTCGGTCAGGTCGCACAGCCGCTGGACGTGGCCGAGCGCCGCCGGGTCGGGGACCTCGACGGGAGCGAGATGGGGGTTCATCGGGACACCTCGGGAAGGGGCAGATAGGTGGCGGTCCAGGCGCTCAGATAGGCGCCGAGGTACGGCTGGAGCAGCGGGCTGACGGCCGTCGTACGGAAGTCGATCTGACGGCTGGTGCGGGACAGCACCACGTAGTCGTGGAGCCGGTCGCCGATGCGGCGCATCGCCGGGTACACCGCGCTGGGGACGAACCCGGAGGCGAGGAACACCTCGAGGGCCGCGGTGTCGGCCAGCGGCAGCAGCGTCTCGGCGTAGTCCGCGCCGGCCCGGGTGATCGTCGTCATCAGCGCCTCCAGCGCGCCGCTGACCGCCGCCGGACGCGGGTGTACGGCGACGAGCGCGCAGTTTCCCGCCACGGGATCGAGATCGGCGTACGCCTCGAAACCGCCGTCGGCGGCGACGAGCAGGGCGTTCGGCGTGTGCAGCGGGAAGAAGCGGTCCCCGGGGCCGGGGAAGCGCTCCAGGAAGCGGCGGCGGACGAAGGCGGGCGCGGCGATCAACTCGATGGGCTCGGCATCGGCGGTTGCGGGCACCCGCGCGGGGCGGTCCGGGAGCCGGATCGTGTCGTCGTAGTTGATGCCCGTCGTGGTGCGGGAGCCGGTGTCGGTCGGGGCTCCGGTGTTCGTTCCCGTGTCCGTGCCGGTACCGGTGGACGCGGCGGTCAGCAGCGGCGACAGCCGTTCCGGTACGGCCGCGACGGCTTCCCGCCGCTCCAGCACGCCGTCGGCGTACCGGGCGAACAGAGCGAGCGTCTCGCAGCCGTCGACCTCGACCGCGTTGGGCAGCAGGCCCAGCGGCCGGAAGCCGTTGCGTACGACGACGTGCTGCGGGCCCTCGGTGACGACGCGGACGGTGGCGTACACCGAGTCGAGCCGGCCACCGGCGAAGGCCTCCTCGCAGACCGCGCCGGTCAGCCGGGACGCCAGCCCGCCGCCGCGCCGGCCGGGGTGCACGGCGAGCCCGACGAGCTTGCCGATGCGGCTGCCCGGCTCGGTCTGCACGACGGCCGAACCGGCCAGGGCGCCCTCGGCGGTGCGGGCGAGGAGCCAGTGCGCGGTGCCGTCGGTCATCAGCCGCCGCATCACCGCCGGATCGCTGCCCAGCGGCACCGGATAGCGGTGCCCGTACACCTCGAAGTACAACTGCCGCAGTTCCGCGATGTCCTGGACGGTCGCGGGGGAGAAGAACACGTCCGCGCTCACGCCGTCGCTCCCGAAGGTGCTGCCGTCAGCGCGGGCTGGTCGCGGACGGCGGCCCGGCCGCCCAGCCACCACAGGGCCAGCGCCACCGGCACCAGCCCGGCACCCTGCACCAGACAGAGAGTTCGGGCCGTCAACTGGTCGCCGAGCGCGCCGAAGACGAGGGAGGAGACGGGGAACGTGGCCCCGAGCAGCGCCTGCATGACCGCGAAGAAGCCAGGCTTGTCGGCGGCGGGCACCAGCCGCTGGAACAGCGCGACGAACCGGACGCCGATGACCCCGACGCACCAGCCGGTCACGGCGAGCGAACCGAGCGCCACCGCGTGGCCGGTGACCAGTCCGGGCAGGCCGAGGGCCGCGCCCATCACCAGCAGGCAGACGCTGCCGACGGTGACCGGCCGCCCGGGCAGCCGGCCGCCGGTGAACGACCCGACCAGCGTGCCCGCGCCGAGCGCCGCCTCCAGCGAGGCGACGGTCGAGCCGGTGGAGTGCAGGACGCCACGGGTGTAGAGCGGCATCACGACGTAGACGGCGGTGGTGAAGACGTTGGCGGCGGCGAAGCACACCAGGACGCGCCGGATGAACGGCAGTTCCGCCAGAATCCGGCGCAACGGACGCCGCGCCGGGCCTGCCTGGGTCGGGCCCACGTGGGTCGGGTCGGCCTGGGTCAGGTTCGCGTGGGCCGGGTCGGCGTGGATCAGGCCCGCGTGGGCCGGGTCGGCGTGGGCCGCACCCGCCTGGGCCGGACCTGCCTGGGCCGGACTTGCCTGGCCCGCACCCGCCTGGGCCGTGTCGGCGTCCGTCGGGGGCCGGTCGGTCGCCCGTGCCGGTCCCGCCTGGTCAGGGTCGGCGTAGGCCGGGCCCTGGTCCGTCACCTCTGCCGCCCCGGTCGCGCCCGGGCACGGCACCGTGGCGCGCGGGAAGCGGGCCGAGACGACGAGCAGCGCGGCGAGCAGATAGCCGGCCGCGCAGCCGGTGACGACGCCGCTCAGTCCTCCGGCGTCGACCGCGAGGGGGCCGAGCAGCCCGCCGGCGAGACCGGCGACCGACTGGGTGGAGAGCTCGAAGCCGGTGGCCGACTCGATGTCGGCGTCCTCGACCAGCTCCGGAACCGACGTCGTCAGACAGGGGTCGAACACCGCCTGGCAGGCGGCCAGCGCGAGCCCCACGCCGTAGGTGACGGCCATCGGCAGGGTCCCGGCGTACGTCCAGAGGGCCGCCGCCCCGGCCACCGCACCCGCTCCGGCCGCCGCGCAGGCCAGCACCGCGCGGTGCGGGCGGCGTTCGACGATCCGGGCCACCACGGGGGCCAGCGCGACCGCGGGCAGCGTGCTCAGCATGAGGAACAGGCCCGAGTCGAGTCCGCGGTGGGCGCCCCCGGCGAAGCCCACGAGCCACCACACCGCGCCGACCTGGAACATCCGGCTCGCCGCCTGGGTGAGCAACTGCCCCGCCCAGACCCGGCCGAAGGAGGGATTGCGCAGCACCAGAGGCAGCCGACGTGCACGAGGGGCCGGCGTCCCGCTCACGAGTGCGGCCGTTCGTCGACGACGCGGATGAGCTTGCCGGTACGGGAGTTGACCGAGAGATCCTGGTGCCGCACCCATTCGACGGTGAGCGGGTTCACATGGCCGGCGGCCGTGGCGCTCGCGTACAGCGGCCGCTGGGCGACCACCGCGGTCACCACGGCGTCCCCCAGCGCTGCCCGGCCGGCGCCGGGTTCACCGGCCGCGAGCCGCAGGGTCAGGCCGTCCCGGCCGTACAGCCGGCGCACCACGAGCTGCAGCCCGGTCACGTCACCGGCGGTGTCGACGGCGGTGACGATGTCGTGGACGTCCTGCGTGTAGAGGGAGACGGGGCCGACCCGTACGCCTTCCTCGGCGCGGCCGAGGATGCGGAAGACGCCCGCGTCCCGGTCCACCCACTCGGCCCGGTCGCCTGCCGGGTAGCGGATGACCGGCATCAGCCGCCGGCGGAGGTCGGTCACGACGAGCCGCCCCGGGACCCCGTCCTCCTCGACGGGCCGGTCGGTGTCGTCGCCGAGGATCTCCACCACCGTGTGCGGCGTGAACGCGCGGTGCACCCGGGGATCACCGCCGGGTACGGCCTCGCCGAGCAGGCCCGCGTCGACGCTCGCGTAGCCGAGCGAACGAGCCTCGGCGTTCGGGAACGCGGCTTTCAGTAGCGGCAGTTGATCGCCGAACAGGCACTCGCCGCCGAAGAACAGCAGCTCCACGTCCGGCAGTGTCCGGCCGGCGGAGGTCAGGCGCTCGGCGAGCGCGCACAGCGTGGTCGGGGTGCCGGCGACGACCTCGGCGCGGAACTCCTCCAGCGTCGCGGCGGTGGATTCCCAGGGCGCGGCTCCGCCAATCGGCAGGCGCACATTGGCCACCGGTGACCGGTGCAGCGAGTCGAGGACGAAGCTGAAACTGGCGTACAGGTCACCGGCGTAGAACAGATCGGCCACGCGGTGGCCGGGACGCAGCCCCGCGCCGACGAGTCCGGCGCCGAACGCGGCGGTGAATTCACGCCATTCCGTGCGGGTGTAATACGAGAACTTCGGGGCGCCGGTGGTGCCGCCGCTGCGGAAGACGACCGCCTCGTGCAGCGGTGCGGTCAGAAGGGTGTTGTCACGCGGTGAATTGGCCCGCCAGAACTCCGTCTGCGGGACCAGCGGGAGGTCCGTCAGGTGCGTCACCTCCTCAGGTAGACGCGCGTAGAGCTGACGGTAGAAAGGCGAGTTGGCGCGTACGAAGCGTATGAGCTCCGTAAATGGTTGAACGGGCATCAATTTCCTGCTCGAAGGCGTGGAGTGTCGGCGCGGGAATGGGCCGACGGGGGTGAGAGACGGTTACGCGGAAGCGCCCCGGGCGGGTGGGCGTCCGGACCAGAAGAATATCTCACCATTCGGGACGGAGTTGCGCCAACTCGGTGTGTCGGTAAGGCGCTTCGGCCCGGGATGGGCTGTAATGCCTTCGGGTTCCCCCGGAAAGGAGAGACGGTGCTCACATTTATGGCCTTGTATAAGCGTTACTTGAATAACCCTCAAGTGGCTTTTATGTGACGGGGGCAGGGAGGGCGGTTCGGCGACCCTGTTGACGTGAGCACGCCCGCTGGCTATGTTGCGACCGTACTTGAGCCGATCCGGTACGGCTGCTCCACCCTCGCGTTGGACAACGTTGTCATGCGCAGCCCTCCGTGACCTGTCACGCCCGCTCGGAGACAACGTTGTCGGCAGTCCTCGCCGCCCCGTGTCGCAGCCGCAGCCGCAGCCGTGGCCGTGGCCGTGGCCCAGGCAACCCAGGCCCTCGACGCACGAATGACCTCAGGAGGCGGATCGCGATGCCCCACCCCCTTCGCACGGCTCTGGGCGCCGCCGCAGGCGCCCTCCTGCTAGGCGCGTACGCGTTACCCGCCCCGGCCGCCTGGGCGGCGCCCGAGAGACCGGCCCGGCTCGTCACCTCCCCGGCCGACCTGGTCAACCCCTTCCTCGGCACGTCCAACGACGCCAACGACTTCCCCGGCGCGGACGTGCCCTTCGGCATGGTGCAGTGGAGCCCCGACACCTCGTCGCGGCCGCCCGGCGGCGGCTACGAGTACAAGGACTCCTCGATCACCGGATTCAGCCTCACCCATCTCGCGGGGCCGGGCTGCGGCGCCGCCGGTGACGTTCCCGTGCTGCCGACGGTGGGCGGCGTGAACAACACGGCGACGGACTCCTTCTCGCACGCGAACGAGTCCGCCACGGCCGGCTCCTACAAGGTCGCCCTCGACAACAAGGTGACCACCGAACTCACCACGACCACGCACAGCGGCATGGCCCGCTTCACCTTCCCCTCGACCACCCAGGCCAACCTGCTGTTCAAGCTGACGGGCAGCCAGAACGGGGGTTCCGGCACCCAGTTCGACGTCGTCTCCGACACGGAGGTCAGCGGCCGGGTCACCAGCGGGCGGTTCTGCGGCGCCGGCAACACCTACACCGTCTACTTCGACATGGTCTTCGACCGGCCCTTCGCGTCCAGCGGCAGCACCCTCGCGGACGCGACGCCGCTGCGCCGGCCGGCCACCGACCTGGCCGGAAAGAACGCCGCCGACCAGCCGAACAAGCCCCGCCTGCACGGCTCGATGCCGAAACACGCGGCGGACGCCGCACCCGGACACGACACCGGCACTACGGCAGCCGCCTCAGCCGCGTCGAACGCGCACGTCACCTTCGACACGAGTGACAACCCGGTCGTCCAGGCCAAGGTCGGCATCTCCTACGTCTCCGTGGCGAACGCGGCGGCCAACCGCACCGCCGAGAACCCCGGCTGGAACTTCGCGGACGTCCGCGACGCGGCCCACGCGGCCTGGAACACCGTGCTCGGCAAGGTGCGGATCGCCGGCGGCAGGGCGGACCAGCAGACCCTGTTCTACACCTCGCTCTACCACTCGCTGCTGCACCCGAACGTCATCAGCGACACCAACGGCCAGTACTACGGCTTCGACGGCCGCACCCACACCGTGGACCAGGGCCACCACGCCGCCTACGCCAACTACTCCGGCTGGGACATCTACCGCTCCCAGGCCCAACTCGAAGCACTGGTCAGCCCACAGGTCGCCTCCGACACCGCCCAGTCGATGACGGACGACTACACCCAGACCGGCATCTTCCCCAAGTGGTCCGAGTACAACGGCGAGTCCTACGTCATGGTCGGCGACCCGGCGGCGTCGATCATCGCCGACTACCACGCCTTCGGCGCACGGGACTTCGACACCGCCAAGGCCCTGTCCGGCCTGCTGAAGCAGGCGAGCACCACCAACAACGACCGCCCCGGCCTGAACTACCTGGACGACCCGGGCTACATGCCGCACAACGGCAGCTACGGCTGCTGCAACTTCTACGGCCCGGTCGCCACGACCCTGGAGTACAACACCGCCGACTTCGCCCTCTCCGCCTTCGCCGGCGCCCTGGGCGACACCGGCAGCCAGCGCACGTACGCCCACCGGGCCCAGGACTGGCGCAACGTCCTCGACCCCGCCTCCGGCTTCGTCCAGCCCCGTAACGCCGACGGCAGTTGGACGGGTGGATTCGACCCCACCAGCGGCACCGACATGGTGGAGGCCGACTCCTGGATCTACACCGGCATGGTGCCGTTCGACGTGGCCGGTCTCGCCACCGCCAAGGGCGGCGACGACGCGATGGCCGACTACCTCGACACCGTGCTGCGCAGCTACACCGGCGACCGCGGCTACGCCTGGGTCGGCAACGAGCCCAGCATCGAACTCCCCTGGGAGTACGACTACATCGGCCGCCCCTACCAGACCCAGGCGACCGTCCGCTCGATCCAGGACCACATCTGGTCCAACACCCCGGCCGGCCTCGCCGACGGCAACGACGACCTGGGCGCGATGAGTTCCTGGTACGTCTGGTCCGCCCTGGGCATGTACCCGATGACACCCGGCACCCCCGACCTCGCCCTCGGCTCACCCCTCTTCCCCCAGGCGGTCATCACCCTCCCCTCCGGCAAGACGCTGACGATCAACGGCGACGGCGCCGCCGACAACGCCCCCTACGTCCAGTCCGCCACGTTCAACGGCTCCGCCTGGAACAACGCCTACGCCCCCACCACCGCGATCACCTCCGGCGGCACCCTCGGCTTCACCCTCGGCACCAGCCCCAACACCAACTGGGCCACCGCCGCCTCCGCCGCCCCGCCGTCCTACCCCGGTGACACCTCCGCCCCGGCCAAGCCCCGCATCGGCCCGGTCACGGCCGGCGTGAACTCCGCCCTCTGCGTCGACGACGCCGACTCCGGCACCGCCGACCACACCGCGATCCGCCTCTGGGGCTGCAACGGCACCTACGCCCAGGACTGGACGATCGCCGCCGACGGCACCCTGCGCACCCTCGGCAAGTGCCTCGACGTCTCCAACAGCGGCACCACCAACGGCACCCTCGTCCAGCTCTACACCTGCAACGGCACCGGCGCCCAGCAATGGACAGCCGCCTCCGACGGCTCCCTCCACAACCCCCACTCCGGCCTCTGCCTCGACGACCCCCAGTCCACCACCACAGAAGGAACCCGCCTCCAGATCTACACCTGCAACGGCACAACAGCCCAACACTGGACCCTGCCCCCGGCCTGACCGGCACAGGGAACGGGCTCGCTCACGCCACCCCGGGTGACGTGAGCGAGCCCGTTCGCGCCGGTGGAGCTAGTCCTCCAGCCGGACCGGCATCAGGAGGGAGAAGGTGCGGTCGTCGTCGGGGCGGCGGATGGCGAGGGGGGCCGTGGGGGCGCCGAGTTCGAGGATCAGTTCGGCGCGGGACGCGGAGGTGAGGGCGTCCAGGAGGAAGTCGCGGTTCACGCCGATGGCGTCCTGGGTGTCGGCGGCGTCCGCCTGGACCGAGACGGTGCCGTCCTCCGTGACGCCGAGCACGCTGACGTCGTAGGACACGCCGTCCTGCTCACGGGTCTCGGCGCCGCGGACCGGTCCGGTCACCAGGGCCTCGCGGAAGGCCGCCGTGTCGACGCGGGCCCGGCGGCCCTCCGGCAGCTGGACCAGGCGTCGGTAGTCGGGGAAGTCGTGGCCGAGGCGCTGCCCGGCCGCCTGGCGGTCACCGGACTCCAGCGAGACGCGGTCGCCGTCCACGGTGAGCCGCGCCGGTTCGGTCCCGTGCAGCAGCGCCCGCATCGCGTCGGCGAGGGGCAGCGGTACGACGGCCTGCACCCGGGGTCCGTCGTGCCCGGTGGCGGGGGCCTGGGCGACAGCCATGCGGTAGCGGTCGGTGGCCACCACGGTCAGACTCTCGCCGTCGATGTCGAACAGGATGCCGCCGAGCGTGGGCAGTTCCGGATCGGTACCGGCCGCGAAGCGCACGGCCTCCAGCGCGGCGGCCAACTCCTGTGCGGGGACCGCGAGCTGGGCGGCGGCGGTGAGGGACGACGTCATGGGGTTCTCCCTGTGGTCGAGAAGGGCTCGGAGTGCGGAGAACTCGACGCGGGCATCGGTCAGGCCCCGTTCGAGACGGCGCAGGTGCGCCTTGAGGAGCCCGCGCACCAGGTCCGTGTCCGGGCCGGCCCAGCCGGCCAGCACCAGCCGGATGTCCGCCAGGGGCATGCCGGCCCGGCGCAGGCGGGCCAGCACCCGTGCCTCGTCCAGCTGCCCCGGCTCGTACCAGCGGTAGCCGCTGACCGGGTCCACCCAGGCGGGGACCAGCACACCGGCCCGGTCGTAGAACCGCAGCGCGCTCACGCCCAGTCCGCTGTCCCGGGCCATCTCCCCGATACTGCGCATCTCGCTCTCCACACCCGGAACTCTGAGCCCTCGACAAGGTCGAGGGTCAACCACACCGTCACTTCCCCGGTGTGCCGCCGGTCTCCCGCTGACCCGAACCGTAGTAGGCCAGGCGGATCACGTCCGGTTTCACCGTGACGACGGCCTGCGGGGCCGGCGGACGGGACGCCAGTTCCAGCCGGGGCCACGTCCGCAGCACCGTCGCGAGGATGATCTGGAGCTCGGACCAGGCGAAGTTCTCCCCGATGCACTTGCGGCGGCCGTCCCCGAAGGCGAGGAACGAGCCACGCGTGGCGCCCGCGCGTCCGGGGCTCCAGCGCTCCGGGTCGAAGACCTCCGGGTCGGGGAAGTACGCCGGGTCGTGCTGGTGCAGATAGGGGCTCCAGACGACGTCCGCGCCCCGCGGGATCCGGTGGCCGCCCAGGTCGACGTCCTCCGTCGCGGTGCGGGTCACCATCCAGGCCGGCCCGTACTTGCGTATCGCCTCCTGCAGGACCTGTCTGGCGTACGGCATCTTCTCCAGGTCCTCGTACCGCAGCGGCCGCTCGGCGCAGACCGCGTCGAGTTCCTCGCGGAGCCGCTGCTCGATGCCGGGGTGCCGGGTGATCTCGTAGAGCGTCCAGGCCAGGGTGGTGCCGGTCGTCTCGATGGCGCCGGTGAGCAGGGTGATGGCCTCGTCCTGCAACTGCTGGCGCGACAGGGGGTCGACGGCCGTCAGCAGCGTGGCGAACAGTCCTTCCTGCTCCTGCGCCGCTTTCGCGTGCGGGCAGCCCGCTTCTTCCGCTCCACCGGTGTCCAGGGTGTTGCTGCGGTGGTCGATGGCCTGGTCGATGAGGTGGCGCAGCCGTGCGACCCGCTCCGCGTGGGCGCGGTTGGCCGGCAGCGGGAGGCGGGTGATCCAGGACGGCAGGACCGTCTGCCGGATGGTCCCCTTCATGATGGCCGGCATGAGCGCGGTGAAGTCGCCCTGGAGGTTCTCGGGCAGGTCGGTGCCGAAGAGGGCGACCAGGAACGCGGCGAGCGTGATGTCGTTCATGTCGGCGTACACGTCGCGGGCCTCGCCCTCCTTCCAGGAGGCGACGAGGGACCCCACCCGGTCGATCATGGCGGCGCCGCGCCGGGCGATGTGGGCCTTGTTGAACATGGGCTGCATCTGGCGGCGGTTGCGCATGTGGGTGTCACCGTCGGCGACGGTGGCGAGCCCGTCGCCGAAGAACACCCGCAGCGCGTCGATGATCTTGCCGCCCTTGGCGAAGTGCGCGGCATCGGTCACGAGGACGCGCCGGGTGAGCGCCGGGTCGGTGACCACGTAGGCGGGCGTGGTGCCGATCCCGATGCGTACGACGCTGCCGTGCCGGCGCAGCGAGGTGATGAAGGGGAGCGGGGAACGGGCCAGCAGGTGGGCGTGCCCGAGGAGGGGGAGGCCACCGGGCGCGGATGGCGTGGGGGTGAACGTGGACGAGGCGGTCACGGCGCTTCGCGCTCCTCATGTGGGGGTGACGATGCGGCCGATGCATGCCCAAGATCACCTACCGTGATACCCGGTCGCACTGAGTCCTGCGTCACACGCCGCGCTGAGGCCGTCCGGCCCGGCGCCACCACGCCAGCCCCCCCGGCCCGGCGCCACCACGCCAGCCCCCCGGCCGTCCGGCCCGGCGTCACCCGCCCTACGGCCGTCCGGCCCGGCGCTCCCGTCAGCCGGCCCGGCTCACGCCTGCCGCCCGTGCCAGCGTACGGCGGTGGCTCCTGCGAAGTCGCCGGCGTGAGCGAACCCTCCCAGCACGACCAGGTCGCCGTCCTTCACCTGTCCCGAGGCGATCGCCCGGTCCAGGGTGACCGGTATCGCCGCCCCGAACAGGTTGCCGTACGCGTCGAAGGTGTTGAGGTGCCGTTCCTCCGGCAGTTGCAGCGCCTCGCGCCAGTTCCGCAGGAAGGTGCGGTTGGGCTGGTTGGTGATGAGGACGTCGATGTCGGTGCTCGCCACGCCGAGCCGCCGGCACAGGTCCGTGATCACCTCGGGGACGAGCCGGTTCCCGCGCGCCAGCACCTTGGCGACACTCGCGTCGGTGAACCCGATCCGCAGCTGGGACTCGCCGGGCTCCCAGTACTTGCGGCCGTCGTCGACCGCCACGGTCATGTCACCGGCGTACGCCCCGAAGTGCCGGGTCTCCACGTCCAGCACCGGCGACTCGGCCGACGTCGTCACGAACCCCACGCCGCACCCGTCGCCCGGGATCGCCGCCTGGGCGAGCTTGCGCACCTCGGACTGGGTGAACCACTGCCCGGCGGCGCTCTGCGCGTTGCAGATCAGCGCGGTCCGCGCGTCGGTGGAGAGGAGGATCTGCCGGGCCAGCTTCACCATCTGAACGAACGACGCGCAGCCCGCGTTGGCCACGTCGACGAGCCACTCGGGGTTCAGACCGAGCCGGCGCGCCACCTCGGTTCCGGCGCCGACGAACGGCAGGTCGGGCAACTGGCTGTGCACCAGCAGCACGTCGACGCCCTGGATCTCCTTCCGGCCGTGCCGTTCGATCAGCGGCTGCACCGCCCGTTCGACCATGTCCGCGTTCGTCTCGTCCGCCGCCACGTGGTGCCGCGACGGTGGGACCTTGAACATGGGATGGTGACGGAGCTTGTCCTCGGCTCCGGGGTACTCCGTGTAGTACGCGGCGGGCACCGGTTCGCCGGGCAGGTAGCTCGCTACGTCGGTGAGGCTGACCGTGGTCACCGGCTCACCGTCCTCGCCGGAGCCGTACCGACGGGCAGTCCGCGCCCGTGGCGGTGTTCCAGGATGGCCTTGAGGTTGCGCATCTCCACGGTGTGGCCCGCGTAGAAGAGGTCCCAGTAGTCGCCCACCCAGGGCCGGTCCGGGCGGGGGGCCAGGTCGGGGCGCGGGTTCTCGTCGTAGTAGGGGTGCCGGCAATTGGTCCAGGTGATCACCGAACCCGGTTTGTTCAGGACGAGTTCGGCCGGCACGACCCGCATCAGGTAGATCATCCACAGCTCGTCGCCCTGGTCCCAGGAGCAGTGGTAGTCCACGGTCATGGCCTCGGGGTTCGCGACCACCTCGCAGTAGATGGCGGTGTCGTCCTCCAGCCGGTCACGGCCGGCCCACAGCCCCGGTGTCCCGGTGGGCGCGAAGTCCCGCAGGCTGCACGTCCATTCCTCCAGGTGATGGCCCTGGCGCAGATAGTCGTAGGCCTGCTCCGGGGGACAGTCGACGTACTCGTGGATGGTGCAGTACTGCCCGTAGACCTGGTGGTGGGGGTAGACCGCGTGGGTGAGTTCCATGCAGTGCGCGGTCAGTTCCTCCTTCCCGGCGTTCTCGATGCGGATCAGACCGGGGATGTCAGCCAGCGTGTCAGCCAACGTGGACGACTCCTCGCTCATCTGAACTCTCCTTTTCTGCAAGGTTCGTTTCTTCAAGGTTCGTGGTGAAGGACTGGAAGGAGAGGAACGGGGGGATCTCGTGCGGGTCGCAGGTCACCGCCACGAACGCCGGGCCGCCGCCCGCGTTGCCGCGCAGCAGCGCCGTGCGCAGGTGCGCCGCGTCGACGGCGTTCGTGGCCCGCAGGGACGGGAAGGCCGCGGCCACCCCGGCGGCGATGTCGGCCGGGGCGAACAGGTCGTCGTCGCGGACGCCGCCCTGGAGGTACTCCTCGCGCAGGGCACACATGCCGTGCGCGTTGTTGTTGAAGATCACGAACGTGACGGGGGCGTCGTACTCGACGGCCGTGTGCACCTCCATCCCGTGCATGAAGAAGGCACCGTCGCCGGCGAGGACGTAGGTGCGCCGGCCGGTGGCGAGCGCGGCCCCGATCCCGGCGCCGAACGTGTAACCCATGCCGCCCATACCGGTCGCCACCACGAAACGGCCGTGGCGCGGTGCCGGGAGGCGGTGGATCGCGGCGGCACCGGCGTTGCCGGCGTCCACGAAGACGTGCGCGTCCTGGGGGAGCGCGGCCTCCACGGCGGCGACCGCCCGGGCCAGCGGGACGGTCCGCTCGCCGGCTCCGCCGGGCGGCCCCGGGCTGGGGGAGGGGCGCGGCCCGGAGTGCGGCGGGCAGGGGCGTGGCCGCGAGGGCAGGCGGGCGGTCACCGCGCGCAGCGCGTCCCGCAGGTTCCCGCCGAGTGCGGTGGCCGCCACGAACGGCGGCTCCTGGCCGAGGGACACGACGTCGGTGCCGGCCAGGGCCCGGTCGAGGCCGCCGCGCGCGAGGAGCGGCAGCCGGGTGCCGGCCAGCAGGCACAGGTCCGCCCGCCGCAGGCACTCCTCCACGTTGGCGTGCCCCATGACCCCGGCCACCCCCGCGAACCGGGGATCATGGTTGTCGAAGACGTCCTTGGCATCCGGCGTGACCGCGACCCACGCCCCCAACCGCCGGACCAGTTCCGCGAGTTCCCCGCGAGCGTCGGCGGCGGCGACCCCCTCCCCGGCGACGACGAGGACACGACGGGCGTCGCGCAGGGCGTCCGCTACGGCGGCTACGGCGGCGGGGTCGAGGGAGGCTGCGGATGCGCTTGCGCATGTGGATGTGGATGCGGATGCCGACGCCGAGGCCGCCCCGGACGCTGACGCGGATGCGGCCGTGGATGCCGGGGCCGGACCGCCCGATGCCCAGGCGGGGCCGCCCTCGGCTGGCCCTGGGCCGCCGTCCGCTGGGGCTGGGCCGTCCGACGCTGGGGCTGGGACGCCGTCCGCTGGGGCTGGGCCGTCCGACGCTGGGGCTGGGACGCCGTCCGCTGGGGCCGGGCCGTCAGACGCTGGGGCTGGGACGCCCTGCGCTGGGGCCGGGCCGTCCGACGCTGGGGCTGGGACGCCGTCCGCTGGGGCCGGGCCGTCCGACGCTGGGGCTGGGACGCCGTCCGCTGGGGCCGGGCCGTCCGACGCTGGGGCTGGGACGCCCTGCGCCGGGGCCGGGCCGTCCGACGCTGGGGCTGGGACGCCCTGCGCCGGGGCCGGGCCGTCCGACGCTGGGGCTGGGACGCCCTGCGCCGGGGCCGGGCCGTCCGACGCTGGGGCTGGGACGCCCTGCGCCGGGGCCGGACCGCCCGCCGCCGGCGCTGGGCCGCCCTCCGCGCGGGCCAGCCCGCCCTCGGCCAGTCCCGGTCCGCCCTCGGCCAGGTCCGGTCCGCCCTCCGCCCAGCCCGGTCCGCCGGTAACCGGCAAGCGAATCGACGCCTGCTGCACGTCCTTCGGCAGCAACAGCACCGCCGGCCCGCGAGGCTCCGCCTCGGCCGCCGCGATCGCACGGTGGAGCAACTCCGGGAAGGCGTCCGGCTCGTCTACCCACGCGCAGAACCGGGAGACCGGCGCGAAGACCTCCCGCGCGTCGAAGGAGCCGGCCTTGCCGCTGGAGTCCTGGAACGCGCCCTGCCCCTCCTGGCCGGTCGGCGGCTGGCCCACCAGGGCCAGGACGGGCACCCGGGAGGCGTACGCCTCCGCCAGACCCGGTACGAGGTTCATCGCCCCGCCCCCCGAGGTGGCGGCGACCACGCCGAGGCGCCCGGTGGTCCGGGCGTACCCGTCGGCCATGGTCACGGCGGAGAACTCATGCTTGGCGACGACGCCGCGCACGGCGCCGCCGCGGTGCACGGCGTCGTACAGGTCCTCGATGTTCGCGCCGCCGACACCGAACAGGTGGGTGACGCCGGTCCTGGCGAGTTCCCCGGCCAGGTGGTCGACCAGTCGTAACGATCGCGCTGCGGACGCTTCCGCCGCCGTGGTGGTCATGCGGGACTCGACTCCCTCTCGTGGTGCCGGTCGATGAGACCGGACGGCGTGATGACCTGGAACCGGTGCCGGTATTCCTTGGGGGTGAGGCCCAGGGTCCGCCCGAAGGAGCGGAAGAACGTCTCGGTGGCGGGGAACCCGCAGCGGCCGGCGATCTGGCCGATCGTCAGGTCGGTGGTCTCCAGGAGCTCGCGGGCGCGGGCGATACGCGTCCGCTCGACGTACTGGCCGGGTGTCGTGCCCACCTCGCGCCGGAAGACCCGGGCGAAGTTGCGGTGGCTCATATTGGCCTGCCGCGCGATCTCGGCCACGGGCAGCGGGCTGTCCAGGTTGGCCAGGATCCACTCCTGCGCCGCCCGGATCGGCGGATGGTCGGCCAACTGGGCGTCGAGGACGGCGCTGTACTGCGACTGCCCGCCGTGCCGTTTGAGGAACAGCACCAGGAACCGCGCCGTCTCCAGCGCGAGCGCCGCCCCGTGGTCGGCCTCCACCAGCGCCAGCGCCATGTCGATGCCCGTCGACACGCCCGCCGAGGTCACGAAGGGGCCGTCCCACACGAAGATCGGTTCGGCGTCCACCGTCACGCGCGGATAGCGGCACGCCATCGCCTCGCTGTACGCCCAGTGCGTGGTGGCGCGTCTGCCGTCGAGGAGGCCCGCCTCGGCCAGCAGGAAGGATCCGCCGCACACGGAGGCGACCCTGCGCGACCGGGCCGCCGCCCGGCCGATCCAGGAGACCAACTCCTGGTCCCGCAGCGCCCGGTCGAGACTCCAGCCACCCGGCACGAGCAGGGTGTCGATCGGTCCTTCCCCCGCCTCCAGCGGCGACGCACCGAGCACCACCCCCGAACTCGTGCGCACCAGCGGCGCGTCGGCGGAGACGAAGTCGGTCCGGTAGGGGGTCCCCGAGGCCCCCAGGAGCCGGTTCGCGGTATCGAACACTTCAATCGGTCCGGTGATGTCCAGGGCCATCGCCCCCGCGTACACCACCACAACAACACGTCGCTCCAGCACGGTGACAGCCTGTATCGGCCGCCGCACTGGCTGCAATGACAGATTATTGACGTATCCGGCCAGCGAGCGGCCGCGGACGGCCCCGGACGGCAAAATAGACGCGCCGACCATGCGTTTCCCCACCCGGGCCGGCGCCGCCGGGTGAGGCAGCTCACAGGCGCAGCGCCCGCCCAACGCTCCCTGTGTGCATACCGTGGACGACCTGCCCGGATACTGTGAACGTCGTCAACGTATCGACCCCTGAATGTGAATAGCGCCGCGTGTACGCTGGGCCCATGACGGACAACGCCGCTTCTCCGGTCGGCCCCCTGGTCACCGGTTCCGAGATCGCTCGGTTGGCCGGAGTCACGCGGGCGGCCGTGTCCAACTGGCGTCGGCGCTACGACGACTTCCCCGCGCCCGCGGCAGGCGCCGCGAACAGCCCGCTCTACGCGCTCGCCGAGGTCCAGGACTGGCTGGACAGGCAGCGCAAGGGCCAGGAGGTGTCGCCCGAGGTCGAGTTGTGGCAGAGCATGCGGGCCGCGTACGGCGAGCAGATGGTCGCCGGTCTGGCGGCGGTGGCCGCGGTACTGGCGGGTGAATCCGGTCCGGCGCTTCCGGACGACGTCGCCACGCGGCTGCGGGAACTCGTCCAGGCCGGGGATCCCGTCGAGCTCGTGAACGGTCTGACGGAACGTTTCATGGACTCCGCCCGGCGTGCGGGATCCGATCAGGTGACTGCCGAGCGCGTCGTGCGCGCAGTCCGCCACTTCGCTCCCGAGCCGGCCGACGGTGCCACGGTCCTCGACCCCGCCTGCGGGACCGGAGTGCTGCTGCTGTCCGTCGCGTCCGGCACGGGGACGCGGTGCCACGGGCAGGAGACGGACGCCGACAGCGCCCGGTTCGCGCAGCTCCGCGCCGACGTCCTGGGGCGGTCCGGCGTGCGGGTCGTGGCGGGGGACTCCCTGCGGGCGGACGCCTGGGCGGACCTCAAGGCCGATCTGGTCGTCTGCGACCCCCCGACCGGAGTGACCGACTGGGGGCGGGAGGACCTGCTGCTCGACTCGCGCTGGGAACTCGGCGTCCCGTCCAAGGCGGAGGGGGAACTCGCCTGGCTCCAGCACGCCTACGCGCACACCGGGACCGGCGGCCAGGTCCTCATGGTCATGCCGGCGTCGGCGGCCTACCGCAGGGCGGGCCGCCGCATCCGTTCGGAACTGGTGCGCCGGGGCATCCTGCGCCAGGTGGTGGCCCTGCCGCCGGGTACGGCGACCTCGCACGCCCTCCCCGTCCACCTCTGGTGCCTGCGTCGCCCCGAGAGTACGACGGGCGCGGACACGAACCACTCGGTGCGGATGGTCGACCTGACCGGCAACAGTCCCGAGGGGAGCCTGGAGCCACGGCACGACCAGGTCGCCGACGTACCCCTGATCGAGCTGCTGGACGACACCGTCGACCTGACCCCCGGCAGCCACCTGCGGTCCCGGCACCGCGACTATCCCGGCGAGTACGCCGCTCTGCGCGAGGAGCTGGAGGAGCAGATCCGCCGGCTCGCCGCGCTCCTGCCCGAGCTGGTGGCGGGCGGCGGACCGCGCTCGCTCGACGCAGCCACGACCAGCGTCGCGGAACTCGCCCGTGCCGGACTCGTCGCCTACGAGGGTCAGGAGCCGGTGTCGGCGAGCGATCAGCTCGACACCGACTATCTGCGGGGCTTCCTGCGCAGCTCCGGCAACGCCCGCCGGTCCACCAGCGCCAGCGGGACCTACCGCCTCGACGGCAAGGGCTCCCGTGTCCCCCGCATGGGCATCGACGACCAGCGCCGCTACGGATCCGCCTTCCGCGCCCTCACCGCGTTCGAGGAGGGCATGCGCAAGGCCGACGAACTGAGCCGGCGCCTCGCCGAAACCGCCCGAGACGGCCTGGCCACGGGCGCCCTCGCCCCGCACGAGTGAGAGCCCCACGACCAACTGGGCGGCCCCGACCGGTCAGGCGGCTCCGGCCGGTTCGACCGCCCCGGGCGGCCAGGTGGTCCGGGCCGGCCATGTCGTCCGGCGACGTCTGCCCGTCCCAAGAGCCCAGGCGCTCCTGGCTGGTCAGGCGTCCCGGCCGGCCAGGTGGTCCTGGCTGGTCAGGCGTCCCGGGCGGTCGGATGGTCCTGGCCGGTTCGGCCGTCCCGGGCGGTCAGGGGGTCGGGGTCGGCCATGTCGTCCGGCGACGTCTGCCCGTCCCAAGGGGCCAGGCGGTCCCGGGCCGGTCAGGCGTCCCGGCCGGCCAGGTGGTCCTGGCCGGTTCGACCGCCCCGGGCGGCCAGGTGGTCCGGGCCGGCCATGTCGTCCCGCGCGGTCAGGCGGTCCCGGCCAGGTGAGACCGTCCCGGCCGGTCAGACCGTCCCGGCCGGTGACAGCATCCCAGCCGGTCAGGCTGACCCATGTGTCCCGGCCGGTCAGGCCCCCTCCGGCAGGAACGGGCTCGGTGTTCCGCTCCACGTCACGCTCAGTGCCTCGCGCGCCCGCGTGCAGGCGACGAAGAGCAGGCAGCGCTCGCGGAGCAGATCGGCGTCGTGCTGCAACGGGTCCGCCTCACGCGGAGTGATCTCACGGGTGAACGGGACCGAGCCCTCGCCGGCGCCGAGGACGGACACCGCGCGGAACTCAAGCCCCTTCATCGCGTGCATCGTCGCCAGCCGCACCCCGTCAACGCCCGCGCCCACCCCCACGCCCTGCGCGGCCTGCCCCTTGACCCGCAGCACCGGGATGCCCGCGGCCCTCAGCTTCTCCTCCGCCGCGTCCAGCGAGAGGTTGAAGCGTGCGCACACGCCGACCTCGTGCGGCGCGAGACCCTCCGCGAGCAGCGCCCGCACCCGCTCCACCAGCGCCTCGGTCTCCTCCTGCCGGCTCGCGTACCCCCGGGCCCGGGGGCGGCTCCCGTGCAGCAGCGAGCGGTACCCGGCCAGCGAGTCCGTTCCCTCGCCGTCGAGCGCGTCGACGGAGACGGGCGCGAGGAGCCGCGCCGACCAGGCCAGGATCTCCTCGGTCGAGCGGTAGTTGACGCGCAGCCGGAAGCTGCGGCCGGCCGTGGCGATGCCCAGGGAGCCGAGCGACACCCGGGAGTCGTAGATCCGCTGGTGCGGGTCGCCGGTGAGGAACAGGTCGTCGGGACCGGGCGCCACGGCGGCCCGCAGCACCCGCCACTGCGCGGGGTGCAGGTCCTGCGCCTCGTCCACGACGACATGGGCGTACGGAGCGGGCGCGCCGGCGAGGAGTTCCGCCGCGCGGGCACAGGTCCGCAGGTGGGTGGTCTCGCCGCGGTCGCGCAGCAGCTGCTCGAACCGCTCCACGCCGCTCCACACCTCCCGTCGTCGTGCGGGCCCGAGCCCGGTGCCGCGGCCGCGTCGGCTCGCGCCGAGGTAGGCGTCGAGGCCGCCCAGGTTCTGGCCGAGGACGACGTGCCGGTACTCCAGGGCCAGGAACCGGGCGCTGAAGGGCAGTTCGAGCTGCTTGACCGTCTTCTCCCACAGCTGCCGCTGCTCCCGGTCGCCGAGCGGCCTGGGCACGGCCGCCGACCGCGCGCGCACGACACCGTGGGCGAACGCGTCGACCGTCGTCACGTCGACCCGCGCCAGCAGCTCCTCGTCCCCGTCGAGGAGCAGGCCCAGCATCTCGCGCAGTCCGGCGGCGAGCGCGTTGGTGTACGTCGTCAGCAGGACACGGCCGTCCGTGGAGCGGCCGAGCAGGTGCTTGACCCGGTGCAGCGCGGCCACGGTCTTGCCCGTTCCCGGCCCGCCCGTGACCTGGACGGGACCGCCGTACGAGGTGCGGTAGGCGACGCGCCGCTGCGAGGGGTGCAGGAACACCCGCCACGCCGCGAACGGCTTCGCCAGCGCCTCCTCCAGCTCGTGCGGACCGGTGACGAGGCGGATGCGCGCGGACGTGTTGGCGATCACCGTGGCCAGGTCCTCGACCGGCTCGGCGGGCGCGTCGGCGGGCCGGCGGACGGCCACGACGTCCCGGTAGACGTCCTCGGGGCTGAACCCCTCCGCGAGGTACTGGAGCACCTCCAGCTGGTCCTCCGGCAGCAGCGTGGCGAACGCCTCCAGCTGGGCCTTGTCCGCCAGGGACCGTGCCGCGCGCAACACCTGGTCGTCGATGCCGAGTTCGCGCAGCGTGCCGTCGGAGACGTCCGCGAACAGCAGCCGGGGTGCCGTGCGCGCGGCCGTCTCGTACAGCGGTGTCAGCTCGTCCAGGGCGACGGCGTCACGTACCTCCAGGGCGCGGGTCGCGGTGTTCGCGCTGTACAGGCGTTTCGCGGCCCAGGTGTAGGCGTCGTCGTGCGGCAGGACGTTGACCAGGAGGAAGACATCGCTGCCGTCGTCGGGGGCGAGGACGACGCCCCGCCAGAAGTCGGTGACGCGGATGGTGCGCATCCGCGGGTCACGGGCCTTCTCGACGGACTCCAGGTGCAGTCCCTTGTCCGCGTTGAGGTCGGCGGCGCTCAGGGCCTGGAACTTGGCCATCGCCTTGCGTACCCCGGCCCGGACCGGCTTTTCCAGGGTGTCGTAGCCGTCCCAGAAGCTCTGGGTGAAGGCGAGCCGGGGCATACGGTGTCTTCCTCTCTGCCTGACGGGTTTTCATGAGCCGGACGGACTTTCATGAGCCTGACGGGTTCTCATGAGCGGGGGGCCGGGCGATCTCCGGTCAGCCGCCCGGCGATGTGCCGGACGGCGGCCAGCAGGTGGTCCGGGTCCCGGGACAGGTCGAGGCTGTGCCGGTACAGCCGCGTGCCCCGGCCGCCCGGAGCGGCGGCCGTTCCCCGCACCTCGTGGAAGCGCTCGGCCCGCTGCCCGGCCGCGTACACCAGGTGCGCCTCGCGCAGGCCGAGGACGGTGGCGTAGGCGAGGGCCTGGTACAGGTCGGCGTGAGGGGCGCCGTCGGCCTTCTCCACCTTGTACTTGGCGTCCACGACGGCGACCGGCGTGCGGCCGTCACCGCTGCGGACGACCAGGTCCGGACGGATGCGCAGGTCGCCCGCGGTGTCGAGGTGGTGCGGGTCCTGGAGGCGTGCGGTCAGGCCGTGCTCTCGCAGGGCCTCCCGCAGGGCCACCGCGACGAAGTCCTCGAAGAGCTGGTTCATGTCGAGCAGGAACCCGTCCACGGCGAGCGGGTCCGCGCCGGGCGGCCGGTGCTCGGGAGACGTCCCGCGCAGAACGGCCTCGGCGAGCCGCAGGGCGGGCTGGTAGCGGGAGTTCAGGCGCGAGGGCTGCCAGCGCGGCAGCTCCTGCCCGCGTATGAGAGGGGCCGCGTCCGCGAGCCGCACCCGCTGGTGGGCGAGGCGCCGCCGCACGGGTCCGGGCACGCCCGGCAGCCGCAGCAGCCGCTCGGTGGCGGCGCGCAGCAGGCGGTTCTCGGCGGTGTCGGCGGTGTACGCGTCGTAGGCGATCTCGGCGGGCGGCGTCCGGCCGAAGTGCCGCCGGATCTGCTCGGCCTCGCGCAGCCGCCCGCGCACCACGAGCGCGGACTCCCGCACCTCCCGGTAGCCCTGGAGGACGCCCTGCCGCAGCGCCGCGTCCACCTGGCGCTCCACGGCGTGCGCGAGCGCGGGCACGACGTCGTCGTACGCGCCGGTGTCCACGGTGCCCTCCCGGCCGTCGCGCCAGGCGCGGGCCGGGTCGAGGCTGAAGCCGAGGAGGAAGAACAGCCGCCGTACGGGCGTCTTGGGCATGATCCGTACGACGTGCCCGCCGGGCGTGCGCAGGGCGCCGACGCGGCTGCCCGCGCGCAGCAGCCAGTGCCCGGCGCGCTCGGGGTCGGGAGTGGCGCTCCGCAGGACACCGGAGGCAGCCAGGGCCCGCCCCGCGGCGGCGTCCAGCGGCACGGAGACGGCGGGCCCGTACTCGCGCAACGTCACGTCCAGTGTGGTCACGGCAGTCGCTCGCGCAGCGCGTCGAGGCCGTAGCGGGCGGGGACGTCCAGACCCTCGCCGTAGTGGTGCTCCTCCAGCAGCGGCAGGATCTTCGTACGCCAGGTCCTGGCCAGTCCGCCGTCGCGGTACACGCCGGGCTTCATCAGGTACGACGGCCCGATCGCGAAGTCGGCGTCGCCGATGAGGGAGTTGAGCGCGTCCAGCAGCCTGGCCGGCTCCGGGTCCTTGCCCTCGCGGGCCAGCCAGCGCGCGAGGAGTCCGGCGGTCGGCTCGGTGCGCGGGGACAGCTCCACGAACGCGAAGCGCCGCCGCATCGCCGCGTCGACCAGGGCGATGGACCGGTCGGCGGTGTTCATCGTGCCGATCACGAACAGGCTGGGCGGGAGCGCGAAGTCGTCCCCCGAGTAGGTCAGGCGCACGGACTTCGTCCGGTACTCCAGGAGGAAGTACAGCTCGCCGAAGACCTTCGCCAGGTTCGCGCGGTTGATCTCGTCGATGACGAGGAAGTGTGGGACGTGCCGGTTGCCCTCGCGGGAGGCGAGGTCGGCGAGTTCCCGGAGCGGGCCCGCCGTCAGCCGGAACGCCACCTCCCGCGTCTCGGGGTCCTCCACGGGCCGGAAGCCCTCGAAGAAGTCCTCGTAGGCGTACGACGGATGGAACTGCACGATCTTGACCTGCTCGGGTCCGCCGCCGAAGTACTCGGCGAGCTTCATCGCCAGGTACGTCTTGCCGGTACCCGGCGGCCCGTACAGCACCAACTGGCGCTCGTCGAGAAGCAGTTCCCGTATCTCCTCCAGCCAGGCCCGGTCGTGGACGAGGAGGTCGGCGGCGAGTTCGCCGGTGACGTCCGGCAGGGTCAGCTCCCGCTGCACCGGCCGTACGGCGGTGGATTCGCCGTCGGTGCCGCCGTCCGCCACTGCCTCCGAGCCCTCGACGAACCCTGCGGACCCGGCGAACCCGGTGAGCGCGTCGAGTGCCTCCAGGACCCCGGTCAGGTCGACGACGTCATGCTGTACGGACAGCTTCTGCTGTACTTCCTCCGGCAGTTCCTCGTACGGGTGCCCGTGCGGTGACCAGGCGACGGACCGCCGGAAGTCGGACAGCCCGCCCGGGGACGCGGTCCGCACGGCCTCGCCGGTGATCCGCCCGGCGTACAGCCGGCCGTCGGCGATGGCGGCCACCGTGTCATTGACGCGCATCTGCGTGAGGAAGGCGTGCAGTTCGTCGACGAGGCCCCGCTTCTGGTGGTACGAGGCCGCCCCTTCGTACCCCTCCTCGACGAAGCGGCGCAGCGTGCTCTTGGTGGGCTCGGCCTCCTCCAGGGGCGGCAGATGCGCGCCCGCGAGCGAGACGAGCCCCTCCTCCAGCCACAGCCGCCGTACCAGGTTGTGCCCCGAGACGTTGGAGCCGCGGACCAGCCAGGCCTTGCGTGGCGGGCGCCAGCCGGTGGACAGGTAGTCGGCGAGTGGATGCCCCTCGGCGGTGCGCCAGGACTCCGGCCCGGAGGCGTCGTAGCCGTAGACCAGGGCGGCGGCGGCCGAGGAGGAGTTGCATGCGATGTCCCGGACCGCCGTCCAGTGCGACGGTGCGCCGGGACCCGCGGAGGTATCGGGACCGGCGGGAGCGTCGGCGAGGCCGCCGTCCGCCCGCAGTACCGCACGCGTACGGCGCGCGTGGTCGCCGAGCCCCGGCCACGCCTCGGCGGCCACCGAAGAGCCCTTCAGCAGAAGGAACTTGTGCGTGCCGTTGCCGCCGAACTCCTTGAGCAGGTACCCGCGGGCCTCGCCGCCGCCCTTGGGCAGCTTGATGCGGAACTCGGGTGTGCCGGGAAGCCGGTCGAGCTGCGGCATGGGCGACCTTCCTGGAGGGGAGGGGGGAGCGGGCCTGCGACGCGCTCACCTTACCCGTTGACGCCGTCAATGGACCCTCCTCGAACAAGTAAACAGGAGTGCCTGGTCTGTTGACGATGTCAACGCGCTCGCTGTAATGTGATGGATGTGCCCGGCCGGTTCACCGCCGAAACACCGGGCGCTCGACGCTCAGGTGGGGGGCACTATGGGTGGGGAGTCGACGGCCGAGGCCAGACGGCGCATGATCGAGGCGGAGTTGCCGTCGGACTGCACGTGAAGCCCGTGCGCAGGAAGAGGTGCGCGACCTCCGTGCCGGAACCCGCCGCCGTGCGTCGTCAAACCCGCCGGGCCCCGGGGTTCTACCGGACGGCCCGCCTGGCCGCCGCCTCCGTTACCGACTTCGCCGACGAGTGCCAGCGTCTCACCGACACCAACTCCACCCTCGACGAGATCACCGGCACCCTCGGCCGCTCCACCAGCCGCGCCGACATCGCGGGCAACCACCGCAACACCCGAGAGATTCGCCTCCCTCGCCGAACACTTCCGCACCGGCGGCACCGCCACGCCCCGCCTTCCCTCCCGCAGCGGCTCCCTGCCCGTGGTCCGCCACTACGCCGACGGCAAGGACCTCGCCGACGACATCACCACCCTGGCGGCACGGCACCCGCAGGACCGCGTTGGCGTCATCGTCAACTCCCTGCGTATGGCGGCCGACCTGATGCGGCGCCTGGAACGCGCGGGCCTCGCCCGCGAGCCCCAGCTCTACAGCTCCACCGCCTCTGCGGGCCGCTACCGCGACCTCGACCTCGCCCGCCCCGGTGTCGTCGTCCACCGCGCCAGCGCCAAGGGCCTCGACTTCGACACCGTCGTCATCGCCGACGCCGAGTCCGAATCCGCCACCGACCCGACGGAGGCGGCTCTCCGCATGGCCTACTACGTCATGATCACCAGTGCCAGGGAGCGGCTGGTGCTGGGCTGGCGGGGAAGCCGGCCGCCCAGGCACCTGACGGGTTTGGAGGGGTGGGTGCGGACGCGCTGACGGCACGACAGAATTCAGGAGCAGGTGGGAAGACAAGGGGAGACGAAGAGAATGAGTGACGACCGCAAGACGACCGTGCCCGTGTGGACGCTGGCCACCGCCGACGTCCGGGCGCCGGTCCTGCCGGCAGGCGAGTCGATGACCGCCGAGCGCCTGGCCGAACTGCGCGGGGTGCTGGCCGCACTGGCCGACGAGCCGATCGTCACGCTGGAGGTACATCCCCTGCCCGACAAGATCGACCGGAGCCGGGGAATCCCGCTCGACGCGGCGAGTCCCTTGGCGACGCACTTGTCGCAGTTCATCACGCAGGCGTCGCGAAGTTCCCTCACGACGGCCAGAGCTACCGGTTCCGGTGAGATTCTGTGTCGCGTTGTGGTGCCCGCGAAGGTTGCGACCCAGCTCGGGAAGGGCCTCGTGCGCCCTTTGGTGCCGAAGGCGGGCGGCGGGTTCTACGGTGATTTCGTGGACGCGGCGGGCAAGTTCGCCGGTAAGGCGACGTTCGTGCCGGTCGGTGGAACGGCGGCGGTGGGGGCGGCCGGTGCTGCGGGTGGAGCCGGTGCCACAGCGGGTATCGCGGTCGGCGGTAGCGCTGCGCTGACCGTGGCCGCGCCGCTCGTGCTCATGGCCGTGGCCGTGGGAGTGAGCGCGCACGCCGACCGCAAGCGCGAGCAGGCCATCGAGCACATCACGGAGCTGCTGGAGGAGCTCAAGCAGGACAAGCTCGACGACGAGCTGAGCGAACTCAACGGCTGCCGTGCCGCCATCGACAAGGCCACGGCCATTCTGCTCGACGAGGGCAAGCTCGGAGTCTCGCTGGGACTCGACTCGGCGGTGCACGCCCTCGACAAGGCACTGGGCAAAGCCGGTATTCGCCTCGGCCGATGGCAGGCCGCGCTCGACGCACTGCCCGAGGGCAAGGCCGTCGAACTCGCGACGCTGACCAAGCCGTTTCCCGGCATCGACGACGACGGCGGTGTCTTCCGAACCCACCTCGAACTCGCCTCGCTGGCCATCGCCCTGATGCGGCGGGTCGTCGTCCTCCAGGCCGTGGAACGCGCTCAGGCCGAACCCGGCAACCCGTTCCAGCACTTCACCCGCGCCCTCCAGCGCGACCAGCAGCGCATCGACGAACTGGAGGCGGGCATCACCGGTGTGCTGGTACGCCTGTCGGCACTGGAACTGACCCGCCCGAGCGGATTGCGGCCCGTCCTCACGGTCGCTGAGGTCGAGCGTCTGATGCGCGCGGCACACCGGCTGCACCGGCTGGGCGACGGCGTCACGGCCGACGGCCGGGCGACGGACGTGGCGATCGAGATGGCCCGCGACAAGGACGGCTCGGTGGTCGTGTTCCCCGCCCTGGCCGCGTAGGGAGGGTGCGCTCGTCCGGTAGGGCCTCCACGTCGACCGATCACATCGAGGTCTTGCCGGCCGGGTCCAAGTGGGCGGCGACATGCAGCAGTTCGGCCCGGACGGTCTTGCCGCTGGGCGGGTACGGGACGCAGGCCACGCGGTCGGCGAGGGCGGCGACGAGCGCCAGACCGCGCCCGCCGGTGCGGAGCGTGTCGGCGTCGTCGTCCAACGGAAGGCTCAGCGGGGGCAGATCTCCGCGGGCGTCGCTCACTTCGACGCGGAGACGGCCGTCCGCTGGGTCGAATCGAAGGGTCAGCCGGAAGCAGCGGCCGGACACCCTGCCGTGCAGTACGGCGTTGGCGGCCAGCTCCGCGACCACCAGTTCGGCACGCTCGGTGAGGGCCTCCGGTACGCCCCAGGTGCGCAGCTCGGCCACACCCAGCAGCCGGGCGAGCCGGGCGCCGCGCCGCGTCGAGGACAGCAGTTGCGTGAAGGTGCCCACCTGTGCACCGACTTGGGGAGTCGCGTGATTCATGGGGCCAGGGTGGCGCTCGTGCACGGGCGAGTGCGAGGGAAGTGCCCCGTACGCGGTGTGAGCGTACGGGCACAATCGGTGGACAGTACGCCGTCGACTCCGTCACGCTGTGTGGTGACCTCGACGGCAGCGCGGAGCTGTCGTCGGTCCGGGTACGAGCACGAGTGCTGAGCACGGAAAGAGGGCGGCGGATGGACATCGTCGACGGGGGCGCGGCCGAGGTCGAGCGCGTGGCGGGAGGCGCCGGACCGACGCCGGCTCCGGCAGGGGAGTGGGAGCGGGAGCCGCAGCCCTCGGACAGTCTGCGGACGTTCGGCGCGGTCGTCCAGGCACTCCGCGAGCACGCGGGCCTGAGCCGTGAGGAACTCGGGGCGTGGGTACGGTACTCCAAGCACACCGTGGAATCGGTGGAGCTGGGCCGCCGGATGCCGGACAAGGCGTTCGTGGAGCGAGCCGAGGAACCGCTTGGCAACACGGGTGCGTTGCGGAAAGCGTCCCGTCATCTCACGCGGGGTGAGGCGGGGTTCGCGGCCTGGTTCCGGCGGTGGGCAGCGCTGGAGCGGGAGGCGGTGAGCCTGTGCACGTATGAGTGCAGGCTGGTTCCGGGCTTGTTGCAGTCACGGGCCTATGCACGGGCGGTGTTCGAGGGCACGGTCCCGCCCCGGACGGATGACGAGCTTGAGGCCCAGCTCACCGCGCGAATGGAACGGCAGACGATGATGCGAGAGCGGCCTACAGTGCCGTTCAGCTTCATCGTCGAGGAGCATGTGTTCCGAAGGCGGTTCGGTGACGCGGAGGCGATGCGCGGACTGTACGACCACGTCCTGGAGCTGACCGCCCCGCGCAACGTGACGTTCCAGGTCGTGCCGTTGGAGGCAGGACTGCACCCGTGCCTGGATGGGCCTGTGCGAATTCTGGAGACTCCGTCGGGCCAGCGGCTGGGGTACTCCGAGGGCCAGAAGAACGGGCGGCTGATCTCCGACCCGAAAGAAGTGAGTGTGATCTGTCAACGCTATGAAACACTGCGGTCGCAGGCCCTGAGCCCCACGGAATCCAGGGCGTTGCTGGAGCGACTGCGAGGAGAGCTATGACTAGCGGTACGGCAGATCTGTCCTGGTTCAAGTCGAGCTACAGCGGCAGCGAGGGAGATGACTGCGTAGAGGTCGCGATCGCCGAACAGGCCGTCCATGTGCGGGACTCCAAGGACGTGAGCCGTCCGGCGTTCGCGGTGGGCCGCGAGGGCTGGGGGCAGTTCGTGCGGTTCGCGTCGGAGTGCTGAGCGGTTCGAGGGTGTGCCGTCCGCCGGAGCGGTGGATGGCACACCCTCACCGCGTCCGGGGACGCTTCGTCTCATCGGCGGCCGTGTAGCCGAGGGCTGCTCGGTTGATGAGACGGTCACCGAGTTCGCGCGCGGGCGCGGGCTTCGGCTTCTCCGCCGCCTTCTTCGGGGCGGGCTTCTTCTTGGCCGTACCCTTGGCGGGCGCGACCTTCGAGTTCCTGGCGTTCTGCCCGGCCGGCGTGTTCCGCGCCGCGTACTTCTTGCGGAGCGCCGAAAGCTGCTCGCGCTCCTGTACGGCCACGTCGGCGGGGAGCGCGTTGAGGAGAGCCCGAGCCCGGCTGAGCGCGTAGCGCGCCTGGTGCCAGCGCTTGCCTGCGATCGCCGCGCGTGCCACGCCGATCGTCTGCTGCAACACCTTGATCTTCGCCGGCTGCCGCCGGGGTATGGGGGACTCCGCCCCACTGCTCCGCCGCTGCACAGCGGCACGCGTACCCCAGTCCGTCCCTGAACTCAGGACGACGGTCGAGCGGGAGTTGCTGGTCTGGTTAACGCGTACCACGTGCGGTGCCTTCTTGAATGAGGAGCGGGTCAGTCGTGGCGGGGGCCCTGACCGGGGGGCGGGGTGAGGGTGGAGCGGTAGGTGCCGGACTCGCCCTCGGTGAGCGGGGTCTCCAGGGTCAGGCCGGCGGCGGCCATACGGTCGTACTCGGCGAGGATCAGCGTCTTGGTGCGGTACTCGCCGTGCGCCTTGATGTCCTTGTCCCGGGTGACGTTGAAGGTGTCCAGGATGTACGCGGTGTCGTCCCGGTCGATCCCGTAAAGGTGGAAGAAGAGGGCATCCAACTCGGCGCGGATCACGGCACGGCGGGTTTCGTCCCAGCGGAATGGTGCGCCGGTGTCACCAAGGTCGCGCGCGAAGGGGGCCATGTCGTGGGCCGTGTAGGTGAGTTCGAGGAGGCGCGAGGTGACAAAGTCGGAGTGGGGGGTGATCTGCCCGGGTGTAATGACGGGGAGTTGAGAAGTCGTGAAGAACTTGAGGTGGGTACCACCGCTCTTTTGGCGTGTGGCGAAATCTAGGATGAAAGAAGACAAGCAGGCCATGAGCCCCGCGACTGGCCCGGCCTGAGGAAGCATGAGCAGGGTGCCATCAGGTGCTGCAACGCGCGGAAACACGAATGCGATCATCGTGCGCTCGTCGCTGACCCGGCAGATGTCCCGCCACCCCATCAGCCAGTCCCGGTCCCACCCCTTGGCGGACAGACGGCTGCGCACGCCGGGAATCTTGACCTCTCCGCCGTTCCTATCGAACTCACCAGTAGAGACATCCCGTTCGGGAACCCAATAGCGGGGCAGTGACGTCGTGGCAGGGTCCTGCTGCTGGTCGAGCGTCAGCCGGGGCAGCGTGCCCACAGCGAGCTGTTTCTCGGTCGCACCCTCGTACGTGGAGAAGCGATGATCGTAGTGGTGCAGCATCTTCGCCTCATTCAGCGGCAATAGGCGCTCCTCACCGCGCACCAAGACATTGCCGTCCAGCTCCCAGCCCGTCTTCAGTAGCTCCTCGAAGGATTCGCCATTTTGGGCGGCGGGGCGGAAGAGATGGGAGTCGTTGGACATGTCAAACATGCGCATGAAGGTCATGCTCCACGGGTTGCCTGCCGCACCCTTGGCCTCCTCAATCAGAACCGGGACGCGACGATAGATACCGAGGGTGATCTCGGCGTCGCGGCGGTCGCGGAAAACGGGGCATGTCCCGGTGTTCGGGTTGAGGAGCTGGATGTCGCGGCCGGTCAGGGCGTAAGCGCGCTCGGCGATCTGCGTCACCTGGCGGACACGGAAGGCGATGGAGATCGGGGAGTCGGGCGAGCCCGAGCCCGCCATGCAGAACAAAGCGAAGTTCACGCTGTGGTGGACGCCCGGGAAGACCTTCTCCTCGTTCTCGAAACCGTAGAGCGCGGCCAAGTGCCCCTTGGTGACCAGGTCCTTGAAGAAGAACTGTGTCGTCGCATCCGTAGCGATCCCCGTCGGGACGATCACGCCCGTTCGGCCGCGCGAGCCCGTGAGCGTGCGGTCCGTCTCCGCGAAGACCGCGTACGTGTTGATGTCGCCCCGCCCCGTCAGAGGGAACCGGTTGCTCACGCGCAGGAAATGACTCTCACCCTCCGCTCGACGCTTGGCATCCCCGAACTCGGCGAACAAGCGTGCCCCATCCGGGTCGTCGCGCAGTGCAGCGATGAGCTTCTTGCGAGCCGCCGCGTTCTTCGCCTCGGCGATCTCAGGCGAACGCTGAGCAAAGAACTCCTGCTCCTGGAGCTTGACCCGCTCCCACGGAGGATTCCCCACCACCGCAGCAAACCCCCCAGCCCACCCGGTACCCGGCTGAACGCCAACCCCGGACTCCGGGACAGCGAACACCTCCGGAAACTCCAGATGCCAGTGAAAGAAGCTGTACTGATCCCGAAGCCGCAAGATCTCCTCATGCGTCGCATCCGGCACCGCCGACTGATCACGCCCCCGCAGCGCACGAAAAACCTGGTCAGTCGGCGCTTCCGGAGCCCCCTCCCGCTTGGGCCACACAAACGCCGCGCACCAAGCATCAGCAGCATGTAGATCCTGCACGTACGCCGTGGACTCGACGTAAGCCCGATACGCGGTCTCCTGAGCCCGCACCTGTTCCAGAACGTCAGCCGGGGCGGCCGTGATGCGGGCCAGCTCGGCGGCATAGGCGTCGTTACCCGGCAACGCATCCGCGTCGAACAGCAGCTCGTCCTGGCCGCCCCGCTGGGCCTTGTTCCGCTTGACGAGCCCGGCCGCGTACTTCTTGTCATCCCCCTCGATCGGCTTGAAGGCGTCGTCGGGAACGCCCTCCGCGAGCAGCTTCGGGGTCGCGCCGATGAGCCCGTTGCCGTGCTTCACGTGGGCGTCCAGGAAGCCGAGCGGCTTGCCGGGCTCAAGGGCCTCCAGCCACAGGGAGACCTTGGCCAGCTCCACGGCCATCGGGTTGAGGTCGACCCCGTAGATGCAGCGCGCGACGACCTCGTGCAGGGCGTGCCGTACCGCGTCGACCGTCGGCTCGGGGTTGTGCTCCCGTACCGACGCCACCCGCTTGGCGATGCGGCGGGCCGAGGCGACGAGGAAGTGCCCGGAACCACAGGCCGGGTCGCAGACCGTGAGGGACAGCAGCTCGTTCACGATGTCGTCGGCCGGGTCGGGACGGCCGGCCTGGGTCGCGCGCTGTTCGCCGCGCTTGACGGCGTCGTCGATCACCGGGTCGAGCGTCGTGTCGAGCAGGCACTCGATGAGGGAGGAGGGGGTGTAGTAACTGCCGGTCGTCTTGCGGCTGTTGCCTGCCACCTCAATCAACTCGAAAGAACGGTCCGTCGCAGAGTGCTTCGGCTCCAGCTCCAGCAGGGACTCGTAGACCGAGCCGAGTTCCTCCGCGTCCAAGTGGCGGTAGTCCACCGCACGCCAGCGCCGCGCGCCAGGATCACGTACCTGGGCGAGGTGCCGTACGGCGGCGAGCAGGGACTCGTTGGACAGCTTCAGGCCATCGAGCGGGGCGTCGGCCTTCGTGGGGGAGAACAGGCCGCCGAGGCCGGGCAGGGCCAGCTCGGTGCGTCCGCCCTCCTGGCCGAGCGCCTCGAAGACGATGCGCAGTGCCTCGTACTGGTCGCCGTGGGCCGTACCCTGCCTGCGGCGGGCGCGCTCGCGCAGCCTCGCCGAGGAGAAGTACCGTTCGTACGCCTGCCGTTGCGGGTCACTGGCCCCCGGGTTGAGAAGGGCGTCGCGGTCCTCGGCGACGAAGACGAACAGCAAGCGGTACACCAGGCGTAGCAAAGCGTCCCGGAGGGCCTTCGGGTCGACGTCCTCGCGCAGCCGGGCGTTGTCCGGGTGGCGCAGGAAGCCGGTGCCGAGCACGGTGAGGGCGTTCTGCACGCCCAGCCGGAGCTGGTCCAGGGCGCGGGCACCCGACGTGACCGCTTCCGCGCGCCACTTCTCCAGCCAGCAGCCGGAAGGAGCCGTACCCTCCGGGACGGCGAACCGGGACGCGTGCAGGACGCAGTACAGCAGCACGAACTCGCTGAACAGCTCGCCGTCGAAGATGGCTTCGAGGTCGAAGTCGACGTAGGCGGCCGTCGCGAAGGACGACGAGTCGCGCAGCAGGCGCAGGCGGCGGCCGTTGGTGAGGGCCGCCCACAGGTGGGTCTCGGTACGGTTGAGGCAGTCCTGGAGCATGGACTGGGCCGGGACCTGGCCGGCCGCCGGACGCTTGTCCAGCTCCTGGTTCCAGGGCAGGAGATGGACCAGGGCGGGGCCGTGCCGGTGGGAGACGGGGAACCGCTTCTCCGGGTCGGAGTCGGCCGGGACGCCCGCCGGGCCGACCTCCGTCAGCGCGCCGAAGTCCAGCTTGCGGAACAGTTGGGCGAGCCAGTCGGTGCCGGCCCGGCCGGTCGGGTCGGCGGCGGGCGCGCCCGTGACCGGGTCGGCGGGCAGGGCGGCGCGCAGGTCGCGCCAGAGCGGCTTGAGGTACTCCCAGGCGCGCTCGGCCTCGTCGCGCACGGGGACGGAGGCGGGCAGGCCGTAGTCGGCGGACTTGGTGCCGGGCAGGTTCCGGGCCTCGGCGACGCGCAGCAGCATGTCGGCGGGGAGCAGTCCGCCGACCGTGGTGACGGCGGTGAAGGCCAGGGCGGTGCGGGTGGCGGCGGACATCAGGCTTCGGCTCCGGACACGGTAGAGGCGGGCGCGGCGGGGGAGACGGGCTGCGGCGGCACGTACACGTACACGCCGAGGACGTCGGCCGGTTCCTGCGGGACGACCTTCAGGCCGCGGACGATCTCCTCGTTGGCCTTGCGGACCCTGCGGTGCGAGGCGTCGAGTTCGGCGGCCAGGCGGGTGCCGTACTCGGTGAGATGGTCGGCGAGGCCCGGCAGGCCGTCCAGGGCGCGGGAGATGGCCCTGCGGGCGGCCAGCTCATGGGTGTTGGCGGTGGCGCGGGCCGCGAGGAGCGCCGTAGCCGAGTCGTCGTCGAGCCAGCGGGCGCGCGCGGGCAGGCCCTCGTAGGCGAGCAGGCGGGCGTCCTCCGCGACCAGCTGCCGCTCGCCGGTGCGGGACGGCAGGGTGAGGTGGAAGCGGTAGCGGACCAGGAGCAGCGTGGTGAGGGTGGTGACCGCGTCCGTGGTGACCACGCCGCAGCGGCGGGCCGGGCGGGGGCCGAGCGCGTTCACGTCCAGCGCCGAGTCCAGGACGTAGGACGCGACGGCGCCGATCGCCGGGTCGGTGCGGACCAGGGCGGCCTCGCCGCGCGCGATCGCAGGGGTGGCGCGGAACGGGATCTCGCGGTCCTCCTCCACCAGCCGGTTGCCGAGGACGGCTGCCAGCGCGTCCCGCAGACCGGCCGGGGTGCCGCCGACCCGCGCGGTGAAGTCGCCGCCGCCGTGCGGGTCGCGGACCAGGGCGTCCAGGTCGCGCAGCGCCTCCAGGGCGAAGCCGCAGACCTCGTCCGCGCCGCCCAGCGCGGCCCGTACGGCGGCGACCTCGCGGGCCACCTCCTCCGGGTGGATGGCCCGCTGCGCGTACTTGGAACGGGACGTCTTCTCCCGCTCGGCCGCCGAACTCCACTCCCGCTCGATCCGGTCCAGGGACTCCTGGTGCCCGTCCATCTCGAACAGGCTCTCCTGGCTGCCCTGCCGGCCGTGCAGCAGCAGCCACTCCACCACGGCGTCGGTCACGCCGGAGGCGGTCTCGTCGGGCACCGAGACGGAGATGCCCAGGTCCTTCTTGATCTGCCGGTGCTTCTTGAACAGCACCTCCAGGACCTTGCCGTCGATACCGTTGTCCTCGCCATACATGGTGATGACACGGACCTGGTCGCGCTTCTGCCCGTAGCGGTCGACCCGGCCCTCCCGCTGGTCGTGGCGGGTCGGGTTCCAGGCGAGGTCGTAGTGGACGACGGCGTCGAAGTGGTGCTGGAGGTTCACGCCCTCCGAGAGGCAGTCGGTGGCGATCAGGACGCGGCGGACGGCCGGGTCGCCCTCCTCCGCGGCCTCCACGGCGAGCTGCTCGATGCGCTCCAGGCGCTGCTGCGGGGAGAGCGTGCCCGTCACGGCGGCGATCTTCGTCTTCTTGCCGAGCTTGCCGTCGAGCTGCTCGGCGAGATACTCGGCGGTCGGGATGTAGCGGCAGAAGACGATCGGGTGGTAGCCCTCGGCGATCAGGTGCTTCAGGTGCCGGGTCAGCGCCTTCAGCTTCGCGTCCTCCGCGGGTCCGGTCAACTGACCGGCCCGCTCGGCGAGTTCGAGCAGGCGGGCGCCCGCGTCCTCCGACTCGGCGGCGCCCGGCGCGACGTCCATGCCCTCCAGCCGGTCGGTGTCGGCCGAGTCGGCGGCCACCGGGGCGCCGAGCAGGTCCGCCTCGTGCGCGGTGCGGGCGGCGGCGGACTCGGAGCGCGTCTTCAGGGTCTGCGCGGCGGCGGCCGGGGAGGACACCATGGAACGCAGCAGCGCGATCACCGACCACCAGGCGACCCTGGCCTCCCGCCGGCCCTGCTCGCCGGCCGCCTCGACGCGGTCGCGGGCGTAGGCGATGGCGTCGTCGAGCAGCGCCCGGTAGGCGGGCGTCAGCTTGTACGGCTCGTCCTTCGTCCAGCGGTCGGAGGGGAACGCGGTCCGCTCGGCCAGGGAGTCGTCGGCGAGGCCGTCCTCCCGGGTCAGATAGTCGCGGACGTCGGCGCGTTTGCGGGCCACGAAGTGCTCGGCGAGCCTGGCCCGCCCGGCCGGCGTCTCCAGGTCCAGCGTGGCCAGCTCGGGCCGCACCAGGCCGAGGAGGTTGCGGAACGCGGACTCCTTGCCGGAGTGCGGGGTCGCCGTGAGCAGCAGCAGATGGCGGTCGGCGTCGGCGGAGACCCTGCGCAGCAGCTCGTAGCGGAGCTGGCCGGCGGAGGACGCGCCGCCCTGCGCGGGGTCGTCGGCGGCCACACAGGTGTGCGCCTCGTCGACGATCACCAGGTCCGGGCAGTGCTTGACGAAGTCCTCGCGGTGCCGGGTCGACTTGATGAAGTCCGTCGAGATGATCGTGAACGGGTGCCTGTCGAACAGGGACTGGCCCAGCTCCAGATCGCGCTCCAGACGTGACACCGTGGAGGCCAGGACCAGTTCGGCGTCGATGCCGAACTTCTCCCGCAGCTCACCCTGCCACTGCTCGGCCAGCGCCGGGGAGCACAGCACGCCCAACCGGGTCGCCTCGCCCTGCGCGAGCAGCTCCTTGGCGATCAGACCCGCCTCGACCGTCTTGCCGATGCCGACGTCGTCGGAGATCAGCAGCCGTACGGTGCGCTGCCGCAGCGCCATCAGCAGCGGCACCAGCTGGTAGGCGCGGGGCTCCACGGCGATCGACGCCAGCGAGCGGAACGGGCCCGCGCCCGAGCGGAACCCGATGCGCAGCGCGGTGCGCAGCAGACCGGCGGCGCGCTGGTCGCCCAGGTCGTCGGGGCTCGGCGCGGCGAACTCGGCGGGGCGCACCTCCTCGAACGAGGGGAAGACGGCCGCGATGTCGTCCTCGCTCCCGCCCAGCGGGCGCAGCACCAGCATGCCGGGGGCGCTCTCGGGCAGCACCACCCATTCCCGGCCGCGGGCGGCGACGAGCGAACCGGCCGTGTACGTGAGGCTCATGGGATGTATCGGTTCCTCGGGTCGAGTCGTCGGTGGGCGGGGCGTTGGGAGAGCTGGGGGGACGTGTGTGGTCAACGGGCGTCGAAATAGCCGCGGTTGTGCTCGACGATGGTGTCCCAGTCCGCGTCCGCGTCGGCGGGGAAGCGCAGGACGTCCCAGCCGGCCTCCTCCAGGCGGTAGCCGGCCTCCGTGTCGCGCGTGGAGTCGGCGGGGTGGCCGGGGAGGTCGACGAACACGGCGAGACTCACCCCGTCCAGGCGGAAGACCAGGTCGGGGCAGGCCGCCGCCTCGGCGACGAAGGCCTTGACCTCGTCCGGCGGGCGGTAGCCCTTCGCCCGCAGCCAGCCCAGCAGATCACCGCGGGCGACCAGTTCGGCCAGGTCCGCCTCCACCGGGGTCGGCGACTGCTCCGGGGCCGCCTGCCCGGCGGCGGTGCCGGCACCCTCGGCCGCCGGGGCGAGCCTGCGGAACCGCTCGCTGCGGGACTCGCCGCGGTCCTCCGGCTCGGTGCGGGCGCCGGCCAGCCGCAGCAGCAGCGGCAGCGCCGCGTGCCGGCTCAGCTCGCGGTGGTGCGTCTGGTTGGCGTAGGTCAGCAGGCAGGCGTAGCAGCCGCGGGCGCACTTCTCGCCGTCCGCCGGGCCGCCCAGGTCCGCGCCGGTGTCCGGGTCGAAGTGGCAGATGTCCAGCGCGGTGCGGGCCGCGCGGGCCAGGGCGTCCTTGTCGTGCTGGATCCGGCGCAGCACACCGGCCCCGCCCTCGGCCGCCTCTGTGAACAGCATGCGGCGGCGCGGACCCTCGTCCGGCGGCAGCAGCTCCGCCGTCAGCTCGGAGTCCTCCAGCTCGAACGCCGCCTCGACGCCCCGCTCCAGCGCGTACAGGAAGGACAGGGCGACCGGCTCGGGCTGCGGCTCGTCCAGGGTGACGACGAGGATGTTGCGCCGGTCCTCCACATAGGGCAGGACCCGCTTCTTGCGCCGCTTCTCGTTGCCGTCCTCGTCGACCACCGGCATACCGGTGCCCTCGATGGCGTCCGCGGCGGCCCGGTCGTTGAGCCAGCGGCCGTCACCCAGGTCCAGCCAGTAGCCGTCCGGCTCGCCCTCCTTGTCGCGGACCCGGCCCAGGTTCGTGATGCGGACCGTCGCCGAGTCGCCGTAGTCCAGGTCGAGGACCGGCGCCCCGCCGTCGTCCGCGACGTGCGAGGTGAGGCGGCCCTTGCGGACGCCGTGGTCCTGGAAGGCGTACGACACCTCCAGGCGGAAACCGGCGCGGCGGCGCTCCTCCTCGTCGGAGGAGATCCGCTCGCGCGGCGTGGTGTACACGGTGTGCAGGTGCAGGAGGCCGGTGCGCTTCCCGGTCAGCGTCTCACCGCACATCGCGCACAGGTCGGAGCCGGCCCTGACCTCGTGGTGGTAGCCGCAGCCGTCGCACCGCCTGGCCTCCGCCGTCGCCAGATCGCCCGAGGTGTCCGGCGGCAACTGCACCCGCGTGACCTGGTAGCGGGCGCCCTCGTGGTAGATCAGCGCGCCGGGACCGAACTCGCGGATCGCGAGGAAGCGCGGCCGCTGGAGGTAATCCCCGTCCGCGTTGCGGCGGTTGCCCGAGCGCGGGATGTACGCGGCCAGCGGCAGCCGGGGGAAGCTGTAGCCCGGCAGGAACCCCTCGGACGCCAGATAGCGGTACGGATTGAAGTCGCTCATCACCGACTTGCTGTCCACGGAGCGGTTCAGCAGCAGGTTCGTCTGCGTCTCCGCCTCCCGGCGGCGGGTGCGCGCCCGGCCCTGCTCACCGGGGGACAGGGTGTGGTCGACGACCCGCTTGTTCTGCTCGTACTGGTCGAGGACAGCCGCCCGGAACAGATCGCGCCACCGGTCGAAGGAGGCGTCAAACTCGGCGGGGGCCCGCGCGATCCGGTCCTCGATCCACTCGTCGTACCACCAGGTGGTCGCCTCGAAGTCCGTGAGCAGCGGCGCGAGGACGCTTCGGGCGGCGGCCACCGCACGCCGGCGCGCGTCCTCGTCCAGGGACAGGTCGCGGATGCCGGGCAGCAGCGGCAACGCCATCCGCGGGTCCGGGCGGTCGCCGCCGTCCGGGTCGTAGGCGACGTCGACGACGTCCGGGATCGCGGTGCCCAGCTTCATGCCGGTCTCCGCCAGCCAGATGCCCTGGAGATGGGAGCGGACCAGGTCCTCGTTGGCGAGGTCCAGGCGCGGCGGGGCCACCTGCCCCGCCACCATGTCCTGCGAGCGGCGGAAGTAGTACTGGTCGTGGCTGTTGCCCGTCGCGCAGTACGTCGTCACCAGCGCGGGCTGCCCGGAGCGGCCCGCCCGGCCCGAGCGCTGCGCGTAGTTCGCCGGGGTCGGCGGCACGTTGCGCATCATCACCGCGTTGAGCGAGGAGATGTCCACGCCCAGCTCCATCGTCGGCGAGCAGTACAGCAGCGGCAGTTCGGCGGCACGGAACCGCCGCTCGCGCTCCAGCCGGTCCTCCGGGGTGACCTGCGCGGTGTGCTCCCGCGCGTACAGGCCGGCCAGCTCGGCCGCCGCCGAGCGGTACAGGTCGCGGAAGAACGAGTTGACGCGCGGGCCCTCGCCGCTGCTGTAGGTGCGGGCCAGCGGGTCGACCGCGCCCCGCACCCCGTCCCCGGCCCGCCAGACCAGGCACGCCGCCGACACCCGGAACCCGGTGCGCTTCTCCGCCGGCCGCCGGCGGAACGCCGGGCCGGACCGCTCGGGGGCCGCCTCCACCTCCCGCACCAGCTCGGCGTCGCGCAGCACCCTCAGCAGATCCTCGATGACCTTCTGCACGTCCTCCAGCGACGCGTCCGGCGCGCGCAGCTCGGGCATGTTCCGCCGCAGGTACTTGCCGAACTTGCCCCGCGCCGACAGGAACAGCGCCGAACGCTCCATGCCCGGCCGCGAACCGTACGGGTAGGCGGTGCCCACCGCCGGCCGGTCGCTCTCGCCCAGCACCCACGGACCGGCCAGCCGCTCCTCGCTCGCCCGCTGCAACGTGTCGAAGTCGTCCCGGAAGTACTGCACGTCGATGGCGAGACCCCGCCGCAGGTGGTCCAGCAGCGTACGCGCGACCTCCTCGCGCAGCGCCGGGTCGGCGTCGCGCAGCACCGCGTGCGTCTCCGCCCACCGTTCGCCGTGCGCGGCGATCCAGTCCAGGTCCTCGTAGTCGATCCGCAGCAGCCCCGTCTGCTCCAGGTTCGGCATGGTGATGCGCCAGCCGCGCTCCAGGTCCCGGTACAGGCGGTACCCGACCACGTCCCGGAACGCCTTCGCGGCCCGCCGCTCCAGCGACGGCGGCAGATCCGTGCCCGACGCGTACGCGCGCGGCGCGAGCCCCATCACCTCGGTGACGGCCTCGGCGAGGTCGTCGTGGCGCAGGCCCTCCGCACCGGCCCGCACCGCCGCCTGGTACAGGGCGCCGCGCAACTGCGTCACCTGAGCGAAGTCGTTGAAGTGCCCGGCCTGGAGGGAGGCGTCCTGCCGGTTGTCGACGAACGTGAGGAGCTTGCGCGCCTCCTTGCCCAGGCTCTCCTCGGGCACCGCCCGCAGCGACTTCACGATCGACGCCGAGATCAGCGACGTCGCCGAGGAGCGGCCCTCCTGGTCCAGCGTGGCCAGCTTGGCGAAGTCCCGGCCGCGCGTCTGCTCGTAGGAGACCTGGCAGTGCACGCAGAACAGGAACGGCGCGGGCACGAACGCGGCCACCAGGCCCTCGCCGGACTCACCGCCGTACGCGCGCACCAGGCCCTCGCCGGACTCACCGCCGTACGCGCGCACCAGGCCCTCGCCGGACTCACCGCCGTACGCGCGCACCAGGCCCTCGCCGGACTCACCGCCGTACGCGCGCACCAGGCCCTCGCCCGACCCACCGCCGTACGCGGCCACCGGACCCCCGCCCGACTCGTCGCCGTACGCGTCCACCACGACCCGCTTGGGCACGCGGGGCCGGTACGACTTGCGGACGGCCATCACGCCCTGGGTGTCCGGCTCCAGCCACGACTCCGGCAGCCGCCGGTCGTCCACGGCCTTCTGCGGATCGGCCGGCCACTCGTAGTCCTGGCCGGGCATGCCCAGGTACAGATAGCCCTCGCCCTCGCGGCCCCCGGACGCCGAGGTGTCGCGGCGCGGCTCGTACCGGAACGCGCCGTTCTTCTCGGTGCGCCACACCGTCAGGTACTCCTGCCCGCACTCTCGGCAGAACGCCAGCGGGAACAGCGGCTTGCCGTCGCTGTCCGGCTGCTCCAGCTGGTAGGTGCGGGTGAGCGGCCGGGTGAGCGGGTCCTGAAGAGTCGTGTAGACGGTGTCGCCCTTGGACAGGAACTGGTGCAGCCGGAACGCGAACAGGGGCCGCTCGGTCAGCGGGTGCTTGGCCTGCGCGCCCGCCTCCAGAGTCGTCCGGATCGCCTCCCGCACGCTCTCCTCGGCCACCCCGGAGGCATCGGCCAGCTCGGCCGCCGCCACCTCGACCGTCTCCGGGGCGCGCCGGCGCAGCCGCCCCGTGCCCGCCTCACGCTCCAGACCGAACCGGGACTCCACCCAGCGGGCCAGTGGGTCCTTCGTCAGCGCCTCGTACGAGCGGGGCGCCGCCGGCACCCGCAGCCGCTCCTCCGGCACCGACTCGGGCACCTCGTCGGTCGCCCGGACCAGGGTCTCGCCGATCACCCGCTTCGGCAGCACCGTCGTACCGAACAGCCGGCCGGCGACCTTGGCCACCTCGCGCCGCTGGTCCTCCCAGGACCCTTCCGTGGACATGGTCGCCGACGTGCCGACGCACTGCAGGTCCGCCGACGCCCGGCAGGCCTCCCGGACCCGGCGGATCAGAAACGCCACGTCCGCGCCCTGCCGGCCCCGGTAGGTGTGCAGCTCGTCGAAGACGAGGAACCGCAGCCCCTCCGCCATGCGGATCAGGCTGGACCGGTCGTCCGGCCGGGTCAGCATCAGCTCCAGCATCACGTAGTTGGTGAGCAGGATGTCCGGCGGGTTCCGGCGCAGCTCGCGCCGCTCCTCGCTGGTCTCCTGGCCGGTGTAGCGGGCGAACGTGACCGGCTCGCGGCCCTTCCCGAAACCGTGCCGCAGGTACTTCTCCAGCTCGCCGAGCTGCGAGTTGGCCAGCGCGTTCATCGGGTACACGACGATCGCGCGCACCCGGCCGCCCGCGTCCGGGCCGGCCGCCTCGCGCTCCTTCAGCACCCGGTCCACGATCGGCACGATGTACGACAGCGACTTGCCGGAACCGGTGCCGGTGGTGAGCACGTAGGAGTCGCCCGCCTGCGCGGCCTCGATCGCCTGCCGCTGGTGCAGGTGGAAGGTGAGCGGGCGGCCGTCCGGGCGCGGGGAGGTCTCCCGCTTGCCGGCCTGGAAGATCTCCGCGCACCTCGGGTGCAGCACGCCGTCCCGCACGAGGTCGGTGACCTGGCCGCCGTCGGCGAAGAACGGGTTCAGCGACAGCCACGGGTCGGGCCACTGCGACTTCGCCGCCAGGTCGTCCTCGACGAAGCCGGCGATCCGGGCGTCCCGGATGACCGTCGCGCTCTGCGTGAAGCTCGCGTACTCGCCGATCAGGTCGGCGTGGATGCCGAAGACGTCCATCGCCTCGGGCAGCCGCGGCTCCCGGCGCGGTGCGGGCGCCGGGGCCGCGGGGGCGGGCTCCGGGAGCAGGGCGCGCAGCCGCGCCACCGGGTCCATCACCTGCCAGTGCGGGGCGAGCAGGGCGGCCGTGCCGTCCGGGGCGAGCGCGAGCGGGACCAGCGCCTCCCGTACCAACTCCGCGTTCTCCGGCCGAAGTTCGGCGTCCTTCTCCAGCAGCCGGTCCACCAGCCGGACCAGTTCGGGCGGCAGGTCCGGACGGACGAGGGTCAGCCGGGGCGGACGCTCGTGCTGGTGCTGCCCGGCCAGCTCGAACGGGGTCCGGGCGGAGAACGGCGGCCGGCCGATCAGCATCTCGTACAGGATGCAGCCGAGCGCGTACAGGTCGGCCGGGGCGGAGACCCGCTCGGCGCGGAACTGCTCCGGCGCCATGTAGCGGGCCGTGCCCACGCTGACGCCCGTGCTGGTCAGCCGCGTCTGGTCGGGATCGTCGACGATCGTGCCCATGCCGAAGTCGAGGATCTTCGCCGTGCCGTCGCCGGTGAGCATCACATTCGCCGGCTTCAGATCGCGGTGCACGACCCCCGCGGTGTGCGCGGCGGCGAGTCCGGAGGCGAGCTGCGCCCCGATGGCGGCGGCCCAGGAGACCGGGAGCTGCGGCTCCTCGTCGACGAGGTCCGCGAGCGGATGGCCGTCCAGCAGCTCCATCGCCAGATAGGGCAGACCGGCGCCGCCGTCCGGCGCCTCGTCCACGCCGCCGTCGAGGAGGAGGGTGAGGTTCGGGTGCCCCTGGGAGAGCATCCGCATGATCCGCACCTCGCGGCGGAAGCGGTCGACCTCCTTGCCGGACCCCGAGGTGTCGACCGAGATCCCGGTCCGGCCGCGCAGCACCGTCTTGACCGCCACCTCGCGGTGCGGGGAGTCCGGCGCGGCATGGAGGTCCTCGGCGCGGTGCACCTCGCCCATGTTCCCGCGCCCCACGATCCCCGTGATCCGGAACCGTCCCGCGACCGTCTCCCGGCTCACGGCCCCTCCCCGATTTCGCCCGCCCTGTGCACGATAGGTGTATCCCGCAGGAGAGTACACCTTTGGTCGTTGACGACGATGGTGCATGTGTGTTGACGTTGTCAACAGGGTGGGTTCTGTCGGTAGGTGCGTCAGATGCCGAGCCCGCCTGCCGCGAGCCGGTCGTTGAAGTCGCCCGCCAGTTCCCTGCCCAAGCCGCCGGCCTCGGTGAGCAGCGTCTCGAAAGCGCCGAGGCGGCGGAACGTCTCTGCGTACGCCACCTGCTGCTCCAACGGCAGCTGGAGCACCTGGAGACGCCGGATGTCGACCCGCGAGGAACTGGAGGCGTGCGTGCCGGCCTGGCGTCCGTTGGCCGGTGCGCGCAGACATCCGGCGAGGAAGTGGGCGTCCAGCTTCCCGGGGTCCGCCCGCAAGGCGTAGAGCTGGGGGCCCAGGGCCACCGGCGGCCCTTCATGGACCCACGCCCGGAACGCCCGGCTCACTCCGGCGACCACCACGTCGCCCTCCTCGGCGACGGCATGACCGTCGCCTTCGACCGGCGGACCGCTGGGCGTGCCGTCGAGCAGCAGGTCGGCGACGGTGAGGAGGGGTACGGCGGTCCCGCCGACGGGCGCGTTGTCGTCGGGGGGCTGCTGACCTGTGCGCAGCGTCAGCGCGCCGGCCTTGACCAGGTCTCCCACTGTCGTCGTGGTCTGCTGGGTGCTGGTCGCGGTGCTGGTCGCGGTGCTGGTCGCGGTGCCGAGCGCGGACAGATGCCGTGCATGGTCGGCCAGGTCGGTCAGCAGTGACCCGAACACGCCCCACTTCTGGGCCAGTTCCTTCGACGACGGTTCGGACGCCGACGCGGTGTAGCGCCCCGGGGTGACGTCCACCTCGTCGTCCAGGAGGTCGAGCAGGGGAACCCGTACGGCGCTGTCCGGCGGCTCCTGACCGGGCTGGTCGAGGACCGTCAGCGCGGTGAGGACGAAGGTGCCGAGAGCGTCCCAGTCGGGGCTCGGCTCGCGCGTTCCCGGCCGGGCGAAGCCCGTGGCGTCCACCAGGAGCACGTCCTGGGCCGGGGGAGGGGTGGCGGAGCCGTCCGCCGCCGCGCGCAGCACCCACAACTGCAGGGACACGCTGTGGGGTTGGGCACTGCCCGGAGGCAGGGCCACCACCGCCCGCAGCGCTCCGGTGCGCAGCAGCGAGCCACGGACCCGCCGGCCCGCCCTGCGGGACGCGACCGCCGGCGGCAGGACGACCACGGCGGCACCGCCGGGCTCCAGGTGGGACAGGAGGTGCTGCACCCAGGCCAGTTCGGGCTCCGTCCGCGGGGGCAGGCCATGGCTCCACCGCCGGTCGGCGGCGAGTTCCTCGTACCCCCAGTCCCGTTCGTTGAACGGCGGGTTGCACAGCGCGATGCCGGCCCTGGTTCCGCTGAACGGATCGTCCCGCAGGGAGTCGGTGGTGGCGATCCGCACCCGGGCGGGGCGGTCGTCCGCGACGAAGCCGAGCCGGGCGGACGCCAGCGCGGCCGGCGCCGGATCCCGCTCGCAGCCCAGCAGTTCGAGGCCCGGACCGCCGTACTCCCGCGCGGCGGCTGCCAGCAGGTGGCCGGTGCCGCACGCGGGATCCAGCACGGTCAGGCCGTCACCTCCTGGTCCGAGGCGGACGGCGAGGGCGATCCGGGCCATCAGCGTGGCGAGGGGCGGTGGCGTGGTGCTGAGCTGCCGGACATGGGTCTCCAGCCACCGTTGCAGCAGGAACTCGAAGGTGTCGCGCGGCCCCTCCGCCCGCCCCAGCCTGCCCGCCTCGGCCACCAGCGCGCGGGCCTGCGGGGAGAGTTCGGGGTGGCTGATCCGCGCCCTGGCGGTCCGCATACGGCGGGCGGCCTCGGCGACGGCAAGACCCGACTCGTTCCGGCTTGCGAGCAGTTCGAAGCGTGGCCAGAGGAGTTCCTTGCCGCCGATGTCCGTCAGCTTCCCGTGGTCGCGCAGCCACTGTTCGATCTCGGTCAGGGAGAACTGCGGACTGACGTCGGTGCCGCCGATCCGGTTGGGGAAGGAGTCGTGGCGCCGGCGCCAGTTGCTCACGGCGGCGCGTCCGACGCCGGCGATCCGGGCGATCTCGGCCAGGCTGACGGGTACGGCGTCCGGGGTGCTCATCGAACAGTCTCCGAGGTGCGGGCGGCTGGGCTGGGGTCGGCGTCCCAGCGGCCGTGTGGCGTGTGGCCGGTGTGGCATGGGAGGCTACTACGCTCATTGACTGAGTTCACAGGGCGCGCGTTCCCTCGTTGTGTGGGGGGAGTGTGGAGGTCGGGGGCCCCGGCTCGCGACGCACGGGGTGCTCAGGCAGGGCAGGCGGCCCGCGTGGTGGCGTCGCCCCAGCGCATCATCAGGTAGTGGCTTCCGCCGATCTGCGCCACGGCGTAGCGGGAGTACGGCCACGCGTCGCCTGCGCTCTCCCGCTGAGCCACGAGGGCCCGGCACGCCTCACCGGCGGCCATGGCCGCCCATGACTCGGCCTTCCCCTCGGCTGCCCATGGTGCGTAGTCGGACCAGACGTACATCACCCCGTTGCCGGGGTCGAAACCCACTTTGATCTCCGCGTTGCCGAGGACGCGATCCGTGCCGAGGGTCTGGCGCATGGCGTTGCTGCGCTGGATGGTCTTCCGCGCGAGGCGGTCGGCGACCCGGATCTCGTCGCCGTCGGTGCTGGGAATCATCGCCTGCCCGAGGCCGTCCTCGTCCGGCGCCCAGTCCTGCGCGTTGCCGTCCGGGTCCTGCCCGGTGCCGTCCTCGGCGGCCACGTGGCACCGGGAGTTGGTGACGAAGTCGTCCTGCCACGTCACCTCGGGACCCTGACCCGGCTCCTCCCGTACCATCACGTACCGGCGGTACGGCAGATCCGGGTGCAGACGCAGGACGACGTCCCGCGCCGTCAGGCACATGTTCCTGGCGATCTCCGTCTCCGCGTACATCGCGCCCTGCTCGTCGGAACTGAGCGTGTAGGAGAGGTAGACCTCCTGGCGGGCCTCGTGGAACCGCACGGCCCCCGGGGAGAAGACGACGCCGTCGCCCAACTCCTGCCCTACGACCCCCTCGTCGTGCAGGACCGCGCGCGCCACGTCGTGCTCGCCAGCGCCCTGCGCGGCCCTGGCCAGGCTCCAGCTCTCCGCGGTCGCGGTGGTGCCGCTCGGGGTCTGCTGCTTCGCCGCCGCGTCGCCGTTCACCGTCTTCCCGGACGGCCGCGCGGAACCGGCGGAGGAGGACGAGGCGGACGCGGAGGCCGAGGCCGCCGCCGACGTGTGCGGGCCGCTCCCCGTCCCGGGCAACAGCGCCGCCACCCCTCCGGCCAGGCCGCCGATGACGCCCGCAGCGAGAATGAGGCCGCCGACCAGCCGCTTCCTCGGCTGCTTAGGGCCGGCGGTCAACTGCCACGAAGGATCGTCCCCGGCCGGGACGTTCCACACGGCGGCGACCATGTCCACAGCCGGCGCCGCCGATCCCGGGGCGGTGCCCCCCACCTGGGTCGCCTCGGAGGCCAGCCGGACCGCGCACTCACGGGCGGCTTCGGCGGCGGAAGGGCGGTCACCTGGCTCCTGGGCCAGCGCCTTCTCCACGATCGCGCGCAGGGCGGCGGGGACGCCGTCCAGATCGGCCTCGCCCGACATCACCCGGAAGGCCACCACGTCGGGCGCGCCCGTCCCGAACGGCAGCCGGCCCGTTGCCGCGTACGCCACGAGCGCTCCCCAGGCGAAGACGTCGCCCGCCGGACCCGCGGTGCCCTGACGGTACTGCTCGGGGCTGATCCAGCCGGGGGTACCGGTCATCACCCCGGTCCGGGTGACGCTGGTGCCGTCGGCGGCGTGGGCGATGCCGAAGTCCAGCAGTCGGGGCCCGGACGGGGTGAGGAGCACGTTCTGCGGCTTCACGTCGCGATGCACCACGCCCGCGGCGTGAATCGCGGTCAGCGCCTGCGCCGTCGCGGCGGCGAACGCGAACAGGCTTCCCTCGTCGAGGGGCCCGTGCGCGCCCACGTGCTGGTTCAGCGTCGGCCCCGGCACGTAGGCGGTGGCCAGCCACGGCGTCCCCGCGTCCGGATCGGCGGCGAGCAGCGGGACGAGATGCGGCCCGGTGACCCGGGAGGACAGGTGCACCTCCCGCCTGAACCGCGCACGGAACTCGGGATCCTGCGCCTGCCCGGGATGGACCACCTTGACCGCCACGCGCATGCCGTCGGACGTCACTCCGGCATGGACGGTGCCCATGCCCCCCGAGCCGAGCCGCCCGACGATCCGGTACGGGCCTATGCGGGCGGGGTCACCGGGGCAGGCCGGCTGGACTCTTCCGCCGGAGCCGTTCTCACTCACGCACACTTCCTTGAACTGTGATGTCCGGCCCGAGTGGACCGAGGGGCTGTGCCCGCCGGGCATCGATGGACAGCACGATCCTCGATCCAGGCGACGAATCGTTGTGAACTTAGCGCACGGCAACGCATCTTGATGCCCCTTCGACAAGGTTGCCCCCGGGAACGGGCCTCCCGGTCCGTCCGCCGATGGAGCAGCCTCGTCGCCGTCAGTGGAGTTGGGGGACCTTGGGCATGGATGTGAACGACGCGGCCAGAGCGCGATTCATCGACCTGGAGTGCAGTCCCGAAGACGCCGACCTTCTTGTTCACGCGGGCATCGACCCGGACATCGTCGGTACGAACGCCCCTGACGCCGTGAGCTTCGCCTCTGCCGCCGTCCATCACGATCTGGCCGACCCCAACGGCTGTCTGGAGGCCGCGGGTGGTGATCCGGACGAGGCATGGAGGGCCTGGGCGAGGGACTCCATAGAGAGCCCCATGTATGAAGGCGATGACGAGGGTGACGATCGAGGACCCAGGCCGCGGCTCCGATTCACCGGCGGTCGGGGCGTCGTCGGCGTCGGCGAGGGCAACACGCCCTACGACGAGGCCGGCCGGTTCGGGGAGCGGAGGACGAGGAGGGTGATCTCGCTGGGGGCGAAGACGCGGAACGGCGGGCCCCAGAAGCCGGTGCCGCGGCTGGTGTAGAGGAGTGTGCGGGCGCCGTGTCGGCTGAGGCCGGCCAGGGCGGGCTGGTCGAGGCGGACCAGGTGGTGGAAGGGCCAGATCTGGCCGCCGTGGGTGTGGCCCGACAGCTGGAGGTCGACGCCGGCGGCCGCCGCCCGGTCGACGAACTTGGGCTGGTGCGCCAGGAGCAGCACGGGCAGGCCGGGGTCGGCGCCGTCGAGGGCGCCGGCGAGGTGGGCGCGGTGGCCCGCCAGGCCGGAGGACTCGGCGGTGACGTCGTCCACGCCGGCGACCACGAGGGTGTCGCCTCCGCGTTCGAGCAGCAGGTGGCGGTTGCGCAGCGGCTCCCAGCCCAGCTCGTCCATCAGGTCGACCCAGCCCTGGGCCTCGCTGTAGTACTCGTGGTTGCCGGTGACGTACACGCGGGCCCGGGTGGCCCGCACGGTCCCCAGGGGCAGGGCCTGGGCGCGGCGGCGTTCGGCCGTGCCGTCCGCGATGTCGCCGGTGTGGCAGACCAGGTCGGCCTCCAGGGTGTTCACCGTCTCGCACACCCGCGCCGACCAGCGGGTCCGGTCGAGCGGGCCGTAGTGGGTGTCGGTGATCAGGACGACGCGGGTGCCGTCCAGTCCGGCGCCCAGGCGCGGGAGGCGTACGTCGAGCCGGCGCACGCGGGGTACGCGGCGGGCCTCGGCGTACCCCCAGGCGAGCAATACGGCGGTGACGCCGAGGACCGCCCACGTCACGATCCGGGCCCGGTCCTGGCCGTGGCCGACACCGGCCGCGGTCAGCGCGAGCCGCAGGACGACACCGAGCAGGACGGACCAGGTGAACAGGACCCAGCTGGCGCCCAGCAGCGTGTCACCGATGATCGCCGCCCCGTCCTGCTGGCGCCGGCCGTGGCCGCGCGTCATCGCGAGCGGCATACCGGCGAGGCCGAGGACGAACAGGGCGGTGCCTGCCAGTGTGACGGGCGGCGGCCAGTGCTGGCCGCCGTACAGCAGGACCCAGCAGGGCACGGCCCACAGCAGGACGGGGGCGACCAGGGGGAGGTAGCGCAGCAAGCGGTGCGGCAGGCTCCGCCGCGGCGCCGGCGCCTCACCCTCGGCGGGCCGGATGTCGCTGGTGTCGGTCACGTTTCCCCTCCCTGACCGGACTGCCCTTCCGCGCACTGTATCCGGTCACCCCCGGCCCGGCCGGACCGGTGTTCTCGGGGCGGCCGAGGTGAGGGAACGGTCGGCGGCGCGGCGGTGGGTGGCGTGCAGGTAGTAGGTGACGGCGCCGACGGCGAGGCCGACGATCCAGGAGATGTCCGCGTCGCCCAGGGCCTTGGCCAGCGGGCCTTCGTAGACGGGGCTGTTGATGAAGGGGATCTCGGCCGCGATGGTGAGCAGGAAGATCAGCACGGCTCCGGTGTCGCAGCGGCCGTACGGGCCGTCCTTGCGGAAGAACGCCTGCACGTCGTAGTCGCCGTGGCGGACCAGGTAGTAGTCGGTGAGATTGATCGCCGTCCACGGGATCAGCAGGTAGAGCAGGATCAGGATGATGTTCTGGAAGAGGTCCATCGTGTGGGCGCCGGCCAGGAGCGCGAGCACGGTCGTCACGGCCGTGAACGCCACGGTGAACAGGGTGCGGGCGCGCGGTGCCGCCTTGGCGCGGCCGGTGGGGGAGACGCCGCTGAGCGCGGTGAGGAAGGCGCCGTAGGGGCTCTGGGCGGAGCCGGGGATGCCGCCGAGGACCAGCGCCGCGACCAGCAGCCCGGAGATGGCGGGGAACTGGTGGGCCAGGAAGCCGATGGAGTTGTCGCCGAGCGAGTCGCCGCCCACGACCGCCGCGAACGCGCCGATCACCATGACCCAGGAGCCGCCGACGGCCGCGCCGAGGTACGTCCACCAGAAGGTGGCCTTCGCCGGGGTGGACTCGGGCAGGTAGCGGGAGTAGTCGGAGACGTACGGGGCCCAGGTGATCTGCCAGGACGCGAAGATGGAGATCGCGAGCAGCACGGTCCCGGCGTTGACCGACGTGCCGTGGTAGTGGGCGGGAAGGTGCCGGGCCAGCTGGACGAAGAGCGCGAGGAAGACCACGCCGGAGACGACGGAGAGGTACTTGCTGACGGCGTGGATCAGCTTGTAGCCGACCACGGCCACCGCGAGGGTGGCCAGGTTGGAGAGGACCACGCCCGCGGCGTAGGGGACGTGGATCCAGTCGGCGACGGCGTGGCCGTTGACCACCGCCCCCTCCAGGGCGAAGCCGAAGTACATGGCGACCACGATCGCGACCGGCAGGATCGCGCCGTAGAAGCCGAACTGCGCCCGGCTCTGGATCATCTGAGGGATGCCCAGCTGCGGTCCCTGGACGGAGTGGTAGGCCATGAAGAGGCCACCGACCAGATTGCCGACCAGGATCGAGAAGACCGCCCAGGGCAGGTCGAGGCCGATGGTGACGGCGAGGGCGCCGTTGACCAGGCCGGTGATCTGGACGTTGCTCGCGAACCAGAGGGTGAACAGGTGCCAGGGCTTGCCGTGGCGTTCGCCGGCGGGGACGTGGTCGATCGCGCGCTGTTCGAGGGTGCTGCTTCTCCGGGGGCTGTCGCTCATGGGGCGGGGCCTTCCTCGGTTGTCGGGCGGGAGCGGGTGGGATCGGGTGGGGTCGGCTGGGATCGGACGACGTGCGCTACGGGGCTGCCGGGGCCGGTGCGGCTGCCGGTGCTGGTGCCAAGGCCAGGCGGTGGAGGGCGAGGGCCGCGTACAGGGCAGCGCCGTCGGCGAGGACTCCGTCGTCGAACTCGACGTGGGGGGAGTGGTTGCCGGGCGCGTGGTGATGGTCCCGGCCGGGCGGGGTGGCGCCGAGCTGGACGATGGTGCCGGGGATCTCCTCCAGCACCCGGGAGAAGTCCTCCGAGGCGGTGAGCGGACGCGCCATCTCCTCGTAGCGGTCCGCGCCGAAGAGTTCGCGGGTCACGTCCGCGGCGAAGGCCGATTCGGCGGGCTCGGCGACGGTGGGCGGGTACTCGTTGACGTACCGGACCTCGGCGTCCACGCCGTGGGCGGCGGCGACGCCCCGGCACAGCCGGGTCAGCTCACCGGCGAGGCGTTCGCCCGTGCTCCGCCGGAAGGTGCGGACGGTCGCCTCGAACCGCGCGGTCTCCGGGATGATGTTGGCGGCCGTGCCGGAATGGAGAGTGCCGACGCTGAGGGCGGCGGGCTCCAGCGGATCCACCACCCGGGCCAGGGCGCCGGGGAGTTCGCCGATCATGGCGCAGGCGGCGGGGATCGGATTGCGGGCGTGGCTCGGGGCGGAACCATGGCCGCCGATGCCGCGCACGGTGACGGCGAGGCGGTCGGAGGCGGCCATCAGCGGGCCCGGCCGCGTGGCGAACCGTCCCCCGGGCCAGTGGCGCGCACTGACATGCAGGGCGTACGCCGCCTGCGGTCGCTCCCCGGCCGCCTCCAGCAGGCCCTCCTCGATCATGTGCCGGGCGCCGTCGTGGCCTTCCTCGCCGGGCTGGAACATCAGCACGATCCGGCCGGCCCACCGCTCCCGCCGCGCGGCGAGCAGGTGCGCGGCGCCGGCCAGCATCGCGGTGTGCAGGTCGTGGCCGCAGGCGTGCATCCGGCCGTCGATCCGCGAGCGGTAGTCCACGCTCGCCTGCTCGGTGACGGGGAGTGCGTCCATGTCCGCGCGCAGCAGGACGACCGGTCCGGGGCGGCCGCCCTCCAGCACGGCGGTCACGGAGGACAGCGCCCTGCCCTGCGTGATGGTCAGCGGGAGCCCGTCGAGGGCGCCGAGCACCTTCTCCTGCGTGCGGGGCAGGTGCAGCCCGGTCTCCGGTTCCCGGTGCACGTCCCGGCGCAGCCGGGTGAGCCACTCGGACATCCGTCGCGCGTCGTCCCGTAGGTCCATCGCTTCCCTCCGGTGTTCCTCGGCCGTTCGACCGGCCCCAGTCGGCGCAGACGATGATGCGGCAGCGGTCACAGTGAGCGGCTGGATAGGCTGAATCAGACATCTGCAGTCGTGAGAGCGAAGGAATCGAGCATGATCGACGAGGAGGACCTGGCTCTGGTGCACGCGCTGCAGGTCCGGCCGCGGGCCTCCTGGACCGAGTTGGGGGAGGTGCTGGGGTGCACGCCCGCGACGGCCGCCCGCCGCTGGGAACGGCTCGCCGACACCGGGTCGGCGTGGGTCACGGCCGTACCCGGCCCGAACTGTGTGGCGCTGACGGCCTACGTCGGTCTGCGCTGCGCTCCGGGCACGCGCGAGGAGGTGGCGGCGGCCCTCGCGGGTGATCCGGCCGCCGTCACCGTGGAGATCACCGCGGGCAGCCACGATCTGCTGGTGGAGGTCATCACGGCGGATCTGGCCTCGTTCGGCCGCTACCTGCTCGACCGCGTCGAACGCCTCCCCGGGGTGACCGGCTCCACGGTGGCGATCGCGACCGACGTCGTCACGGAGGCCAGCCGCTGGCGACTCGACGCGCTGGCCCCCGGCCAGTCCGCCGCGCTCGGCCGCGCCGACCGCCCCGGCGGAGTGCCGGGGCGGTCGTTGACGGAACTGGACCGGCGGCTGCTCACCGGACTGGGCCGGGACGGCCGCCTGCCCTGGCATCAGCTCGGGCAGGCGGCGGGCACCAGCGCCGCCACCGCACGCCGCCGGACTGAACGCCTGCTCGGCAGCGGAGAGGCGGCCCTGCGCTGCGACGTGGCGGGCCCGCTCTTCGAACGCCCGGTGACCGTCTCACTCTGGGCGCGGGTTCCGGCGCCTGAACTGGTGGCGGTCGCCCGTCACTTGGCGGCCGTCCCCAGCGTGCGCTTCGTCGCGACCACGGCGGCCCGGGAGAACCTCCTCGTCACGCTCTGGCTGCGCAGGGCCGAGGAGGTCCACCGGCTGGAGGCCGACCTCGCCGCCCGGCACCCGGACGTACTCGTCCAGGACCGCACGATCGCGCTGCGCACGGCCAAGCGCATGGGCAGGCTCTTCGACGCGAGCGGCCACGGCGTCGGATCCGTTCCCCTCGCACCGTGGGCCGAACCGGCCCCGCGCTGAGTCCAGCCGGGTCGGTGGTCGAAGGTCAGTGGCCGGTCAGTGGTCTGTCGGTGGCCGGTCAGTGGTAGGTCAGTGGTTGAAGGCCAGGAGTTTGGCGATGCCGTTGCGCTGGATCTCGGACGTGCCGGTCAGGATGCGGAACATGCGGATCTTGCGGAAGAGGTACTCGATCTCGTGCCCCTGGGTCAGGCCCTCCTTGCCGTGGATCTGCACGGCCTCGTCGAGGATGCGGAAGGCGGACTCGGCGACGAACAGCTTGCACATGAAGGCTTCGGCCGGCACCTCGCGGCCCGCGTCGAGGGCCGCCAGCGCGGCGTACGTCATGGAGCGGGCGGCGTAGAACTCGGTGGCCATGTCGGCGACCTTGTGCTGGATGGCCTGGAGCATGAGCAGCGGCTGACCGCCGGCCACCTTCCGGGTGCGGGTGCGTTCCAGAGTGAGGGCGAGGGCGCGGCGGGTGGCGCCGAGGACGGTGGGGCAGTGCAGGAGCCGGTTGGTGGTCACCCGGCCGAGCGCGACGCGCATGCCCTTGCCCTCCTCGCCGAGGAGGTTGGCGGCGGGGACGAAGCAGTCGTCCAGGACGATGTCGCTCTCGATGTGCTCGCCGGACATCGGCGTCGCCCCGTCCTCGACCCGGCAGCCGGGGCTGTCCAGGTCCACGAGGAAGGCGGAGAACCGCGGTTTGTCGCCCTCCTGTTCGCCGGTCCCGGCCATGCGGGCGACGACGATCGCGAAGTCGGCGAAGGGCCCGGCGGAGGAGAACACCTTGCGCCCGGTCAGCCGGTAGCCGCCGTCTCCGTCGGCGTCGCGTACGGCCACGGTCCGCATCGAGCGGACGTCCGATCCGGCGTCGGTCTCGGTGAGGGAGAAGCAGCACGCCCGCTCGCCCCGGACGAGCGGCAGCAGGTACGTGTCCAGTTGGTGCTCGGTGGCGTACGTGAGGATGTCGCCCGCGCGCAGCGGGCCGCCCATGTCGCCGAGCACACTGTGCGCGAGGACGCGCCCGCTGGCGCCGATCTCCTCCTTCAGGGCGGCGAGTTGGGTGTAGGTGAGGTTCTGGCCGCCGTACTCCTCGGGCAGATGGATGCCGTAGAAGCCGAGTTCGCGGCTGCGGCGCCAGACCGGTTCGAGGTCGGCGCGGGTGAGGCGGCTCGCGTGCGTGAGGCCGCGTTCGCGCTCGTGGTCGGCGAGTTCGCCGTCGAGGTAGTCGCGCAGGCGGTCGACCAGCTCGGCCGTGCGCGGGTCGTCGTAGGAGGGGCGGAGGGAGAAGGTCACGGTGGTGCTCCGAACGGGACGGGGTCAGTTGACGCGGCGGGCGGCGCCCGCCCAGAACGGCTCGCGTACGGCCTTGCGGTCGAGCTTGCCGTTGCGGTTGTGGGGCAGTTCGGGCACGAAGTCGACCGAGCGGGGCTTCTTGAAGCGGTCCAGCCGGTCGGCGCAGAAGGCGATCAGCTCGTCGGCCGTGGGGGTCGTGGCGGTCATGCCGTCGTGGGTGACGACGACCGCCTTGACGGCCTCGCCCCACTGCTCGTCGGGCACGCCGACCACGCAGGCTTCCCGCACGGCGGGGTGCTCGTACAGGGCGGCCTCGACCTCGGTGCAGTAGATGTTGAAACCGCCCGAGATGATCATGTCCTTCTTGCGGTCGACCAGGAAGAGGTAGCCGTCCTCCCGCATCCAGGCCAGGTCGCCGGTGTGCACCCAGCCGTCGCGGAAGGTCTCCGCGGACAACTCCGGCTCCTGCCAGTACTCCCGTACGCAGTCCGGGCCGCGCACGATGACCTCGCCGACCTCGCGCGGACCCAGTTCCCGGCCCGTCTCGTCGACGACGCGTATCTCGGTGTCGTAGGAGGCCCGGCCGCACGACTGGAGCAGCTCCGGGTCCTCCTTCACGGCCCCGGCGATCTCCTCGCTGCTCAGTCCCGCGACCACGCTGGTCGTCTCGCCGAGGCCGTAGCCCTGGGCGACGACCGGGCCGAAGAACTCGACGGCGTCGCGCAGGCGCTGGGGTGAGACGGGCGCTCCGCCGATGCGCACGCTCGTCAGGGAGGACAGGTCGTGGCCGGCGGCGCCGGGGTGGGCGAGGACGGTGTTCAGCATGGCCGGCACGAGGAAGGTCGCGGTGATGCGCTCCCGTGCGACCGTCTCCAGGAAGGCCTCGGGGCTCCAGGTGGGCAGCACGTACGTCGTGGAGCCGCCGAACACCCCCGCCAGCAGGCCCATGCCGGTGGCGTGCGTGATGGGGCCGCAGGCCAGGTAGCGGGTGCCGGGGCGGGGCCGGGACTCGTCGGTCATCAGCTGCTTGCGCATGTTGGCGAGGCGGTTGCCGACCGTCTGCACGGCGGCCTTGAGCGCGCCGGTGGAGCCGGAGGTGAAGTTCAGGACACAGGGGTCGTCCGCGGCGACCTCGACGCGGACGGGCGTCTCGCCACCCTCGGCCAGCAGGTCCGCGTAGGAGACCTCGCCCGGGCGCGCGTCGTCGAGGCAGACGGGCAGGCAGCCGGTCCCGGCCGCGGCGATCGCGGCGAGGGCGTCCTCCCGGTGGGCGGCGTCGTGGACGAGGACGCGTACGGGGGCGTAGCGCAGGATGTGCTCGATCTCGCCGCGGCCGAGCCGGGCGTTGATGGGCGCACGTGTCAACCCCGCCTTGTACAGGCCGAATTCGACCTCCACGAGCTCACCGCGGTTCCAGGCGAGGGAGGCCACGGCGTCGCCGGGACCGAGGCCCCGGGCGATCAGGGCGGAGGCCAGGCGGTTGGCCGCCCGCTCCAGGTCGGTGAAGGTCCAGGAGCGGTCCCCGCAGACGAGGGCGGCGGCCCGGGGCCAGTAGCGAGCGCTGCGGGAGAGATAGATGCCGAGGTTCATGAGGGCCTACTCGGTAGTCGAGGTCGGAAGACGGCGAGATCCGGAGAGCGTCTGTAGATTTACAAGCTGCTCAGTTCCAGACAGCTTGTTCATTAACTTCTGACCTGTCAAGAGTCTCCTAGACTGAGCGCGCACGCGGTACGACGGCCGCCGTGCGCGACGACCGAGGAGGGGTGCATGGCGGAGGACAGGCGGACCAGACGCTCACGACGGGCCCTGGGGGCGGCACTGGTGGCCCTGGTCCTGGAGCGGGGCTTCACGGCGCTGACGGTGGAGGACATCACCGAGCGCGCGGACGTGGCACGCGCGACCTTCTACGCGCACTTCCGGGACAAGGAGGATCTGTTCGCGCGCGTGACCGCGGACCTGCTCGCCGAGCTGTCCGAGCGCCTGGCGCCCGCGGTCGCCGACAACGCGATCGGCTTCACCGGCAAGCCGGTCCTGGAGATGCTGCGGCACGCGCGCGAGGAGCGTGACCTGTACCGGATCGTGCTGCGCGGGGAGGGCGACGGCAAGCCGTTGCAGATGTTCGTGGACGCCTGCGCGCGGGCCACGGCCGAGGAGTTCCGCGCCCGTGCGGAACGCAATGACGTCCAGCCGCGCATCGACCCCGAGCTGCTGGCCCGGGTGTGGGTGGGGGAGCAGGTCGCGGTGCTGCGCTGGTGGGTCGAGCAGGACGCCCCGGCACTGCCGGCCGAGGAGGTCGTGCGCATGCTCCTCGACCTCGCGATGCGCGGCCGCTACTGGGCCAGCGGCTTCGAACCGACGGTCTGAGACACGAGCCCACGCGGCCGGTTCAGGCGCCGGCCCGAGCCCCGCGCCCACCCGCCCGGTTCAGCCGTCGGCCTGAGCTGCGCGTGCACCCCCCGGTTCAGCCGTCGGTCTGAGCCCTGTGCCCGCCCGTCCGGTTCAGCGGGCGGCCCAGTCCCCGTGCCCGCCCGCCCGGGTTCAGCCCATCGCGCCCAGTCGCCGTACGTCCCGCTCGGGCCGGATCGCGGTCAGGGCGACGAGCCCGCAGACCAGTATCACGGCGGCCGACAGCAGGAACGCGTGCGTGTATCCGGTGCTCTGCGCGGGCGCGGAGTCCAGCAGGCGGCCGGTCAGGTACGGCGCGATCAGCCCGGGGAGGGTGCCGGTCGCGGCGACGATGCCGAACACCGCGCCGCGCTGCGCGGGCGGCACGACGGCGGCCGTCGTCATGTAGTGCAGCGGGAAGGCGACGGCGTGCGCGCCGAACGCCACGGCGAGCAGCGCCAGCAGCGGCGCACGCGCGTCGGCGAAGGGGAAGACCGCCATCGCCAGCCCGGCGACCGTGACCGCGACTCCCTGCGGGGCGCCGCTCGACCAACGGCTCGACACCCCACGCCGCTTGAGCGCGTCGACCAGCGGCGACACCGTCAGCAGCAGCACGAAGCTGAACGCCGAGACGCCGCTGATGAACGTCGCCGCCCCGCCCGGTGACATGCCGAGCTGAGTGCGCAGGTAGGCGGGCAGCCAGGCCTGGCTCAGGGCCAGGGCCCAGGAAGCGCCGAACGCACCCGCGACGCTCCCCAGCACCGTGCCGTTCAGCAGCAGTCGGCGGTACGGCAGCCGGGTCGCCGGGTCGGTACCCGAGGCGGTGCCCGGCCCGGTACCCGAGGCGGTGCCCGGCCCGGTACCCGAGGCGGTGCCCGGCTCGGTGCCCGGCCCGGTACCCGAGGCGGTGCCCGGCCCGGTACCCGAGGCGGTGCCCGGCCCGGTACCCGAGGCGGTGCCCGGCCCGGTACCCGAGGCGGTGCCCGGCCCGGCACACGAGGCGGTGCCCGGCCCGGCACACGAGGCGGCGCCCGGCCCGGTGCCCGGCCCGGTGTCCGACGCGCCGGCATGCGCGTCCGGCGCGGTTCCCGGCCGGGTGCCCGGCGTGTTGTCCGATGCCGCGCCGTGCGCGGGGTGCGCGCGGTGCGCGGGTTCGTGGCCGTACGGCCCGTCGTGCCCGGTCCGCCACCACAGCAGGCTCCACACCGCGCTCGTGACGGCGAGGGCCGCGAAGGCCGAACGCCAGCCGAACGCGCCGATCAGCCAGGTCACGACCGGCGCGGCGATCAGCGTGCCCAGCGCGGCGCCACTGATCTGCAGCGCCGACGGCAGGCCCCGCCGGTCCTCCGGGAACCACTTGTACAGCGCGTGCATGGACATCGACGCGGCCGGCCCCTCGGCCGCGCCCAGCAGCACCCGCCCGGCCACGAGCGCCGGCACGGACGCCACGAAGACGACGGGCAACTGGGCCACCGCCCACACCGCGGCCATCGCGAACAGCAGGACCCGGCAGGAGACTCGCGCGGAGACGAACCCGACGAGCAGTCCGGAGAGGCTGAACAGCAGGGCGAAGGAGCTGGAGATCAGGCCGTAGGTGCTGTTGCTGATGTGCAGCTCGTCCATGACCGGTACGGCCGCGAGTCCCAGGACGGACTTGTCGGCGTAGTTGACCAGCATGAACGCCACGATCAGCGCGGCGACCGGCCAGGCGCGCCGACGGCCGGCACGAGGATCCGGTGGCGGCCCGGCGGTGTCCGGGCGGGGGGCGGTTCGGGGCTGCGGCTCGACCATCGGGCGCTCCTGCGGCTCTGGAGTATTGAAATGAGAGTCTGTTCTCGTACAAGCTGTCTGTTAGCGATCGACTGATGTGGCAACCTAGGCGCCCGACCGCTCCAGGTCAACGCCTCGAACGACCTCGAACGACCCGCGCCCGGAAACCCCCGGCGCCCGCGAAGGAGTGAGTCATGCCCGAGACAGCCCCGCTGAGCGACCTGCTGTGGACCCGCGGCTACACGGATCCCGCCTGGATCCGCCGCTTCACGTCCCAGGGCCGCGAGCTCTCCCCCACGCGACGGGTGTGGCGCGGCGCGGCTCATGCCCGCCCACTGCCGCGCGACGAGGCCGACCTCGACGCCCTCGACCTCGTCACCACCGACGCGGGCCCGCTCAAGCTCGCGGACCTGTTCGCCGCGGCCCGGACGGACGCGTTCCTGGTGATGCACCGCGGCCGGATCGTCTACGAGCGCTACCCGCAGGGCGGCGACGCGCACACCCCGCACTTCAACGCCTCGGCGGCCAAGTCCTACCTCGGACTCGTCGCGGCGACCCTCGCCCACCAGGGCCTCCTGGACCGTACGGCCCCGGCTTCCGCCTACGTTCCCGAACTGGCCGGAACCGCCTTCGGCGACGCGCGGGTCCAGGACCTGCTGCACATGGGCACCCGGGTCAGCTACGCGGGCCGCCCCTTCGACAAGGCGATCGAGGCACAGCGGTACCACGCGGTCGTGGCCCCGCGGTTGAGGCCGTTCGGCTACAGCGGTCCGGACACCATCCGCGAACACCTGCTGACCGCCCGCGCCACCGGGGCCCCGGGAGCGGAGTTCCGCTACGAGAACGGCAACGTGGAGACGCTGGCCGAAGTCCTGCGCCGGGTCACGGGCCTGACCACGTCCGCGCTCCTCAGCGACCTCGTGTGGACCGGGATCGGCGCGGAGGAGGACGCCTACTACGTCCTGGACGCCGACGGAGTCGAAGCCGCCTGCGGAGGATTCAGCGCGACAGCACGCGATGTGGCCCGACTGGGCGAGATGCTGCGCTGCGGCGGGGCGGTGGGGGACCGGCAGGTGATCCCGGCGGAAGTGGCCGGCACGATCAGCACCGGCGTACCCGACGGCTACCCCCGCCGGGTCCGCTTCCCGGCCGCACCCCCCACCTCACCGGCCACGCTCTCCTACCACGACCTGTGGTGGGTCCTGAACGACCCCTACGACTCCTACCTGGCCAGCGGCATCCACGGCCAGCGGCTCTTCGTCTCACCGGGCCTGGACCTCGTGGCCGTCCACTTCGGCTCACAGGTCATGTCCCCCGCGGTACCCCCGGCCCCCCTGGTCCAGGCGTTCGTCCGGATCGGGCTCCACCTCCAGGCCTGAGGAGATGCCACTCCCGCTGAGCCGGGCCCGCCCCGGTCATCGAAGCCGGGCGGGCCGCCGGTCCCACCACGCGATGCCATGCCCCGTGTGAGCGCGTTGTGTTATTGTCCTGCTTTTGCGTGGTCGTCGCGATGGGCGATTCCGCCTGATCGGTCCGCGCGTGTGCGGGCTGTTCGATCCTGCCGGGCCTTCCTCGGTACGCCCCCCTCGCGGAAGGCTGTTCATGAAGCACCCCGACGAATCCGCCATCACCCACGGCGTCCCCGCCCAGCCGGTGGCCACGACCCCGGCGCCGCCCCCTGCCGTCTCCTTCTCCGGCCTTGAACTGCCGGTGGAGGTGCTGCGGACGCTGAGCGCCCTCGGGGTCCACGAACCCTTCCCCATCCAGGCCGCGACCCTGCCCGACGCACTGAAGGGGCGCGACGTCCTGGGGCGCGGGCGCACCGGATCGGGCAAGACGCTCGCGTTCGGCCTGCCGCTGCTGACCCGTACGGCCGGGCACCGCGCCGAACCGAAGCAGCCCCTCGCCCTGATCCTCGTACCCACCCGGGAACTGGCCCAGCAGGTCACCCAGGCGCTGGCACCGTACGCCGAGGCACTGCGGCTGCGGATGACCACGGTCGTCGGCGGCATGTCGATCGGCCGGCAGATCACGGCGCTGCGCCAGGGCGCCGAGGTGGTCGTCGCCACCCCCGGGCGCCTGCACGACCTGATCGAACGCAACGCCTGCCGTCTGGGACGGGTCAGGACCACCGTGCTGGACGAGGCCGACCAGATGTGCGACATGGGATTCCTGCCGCAGGTCACCGACGTGCTCGACCAGGTGCGGCCCGATGGTCAGCGGATGCTGTTCTCCGCCACCTTGGACCGCGACGTCGATCAGCTGGTCCGCGGCTACCTCCACGACCCCGTCGTCCACTCGGTCGACCCGTCCGCGGGCACGGTCACGACGATGGAGCACCACGTTCTGGTCGTCCACGGCCCCGACCGCTACGCCGTCATCACGGAGATCGCCGCCCGCGACGGCCGCGTACTGCTGTTCCTCGACACCAAGCACGCCGTCGACCAGCTCACCCGGCACCTGCGGGCCAACGGTGTGCACGCCGGCGCCCTGCACAGCGGCAAGTCCCAGCCGCAGCGCACACGGACCCTGGCGCAGTTCAAGGACGGCCACATCACCGCTCTGGTGGCCACCGATGTCGCGGCCCGCGGCCTGCACGTCGACGACCTCGATCTCGTGGTCAACGCCGACCCGCCCACCGACCCCAAGGATTACGTGCACCGGGCCGGCCGCACCGCCCGCGCCGGTGAGTCCGGCCGGGTGGTCACGCTCGTGGTGGCGGGCCGGCGCCGCGAGACGAGCCGCGTGATGGCCGAGGCCGGCGTCGAGCCGACCGTCACCAAGGTGCGCTCGGGCGAGGCGGAGCTGAGCCGGATCACCGGTGCGAAGGCCCCGTCCGGCGTCCCGCTCGACAGCGCGCCCGCCGTTCCCCGCGCCAAGAACACCAACGCCCCCTTCCGCGGCCTCGGCACCACCAAGGACCCCTCCCGCCGCGCCGGAGGGAAGTCCCGGAAAGCCGGCGAGGCCCGCAGGCTCGCCGAGGCCCGCAAGGCCGCGCACGTGCGCCGCAACGGCTGAGAGGCTGCCGCCCCGGCAGTGAATTCCGCCCCCGGGGCCGCCACCCTCCGCCCGGCACCGCGCCCTCCATGACAAGCTGTGCGTGCCCCAACCCCCCGAACCCAGGAGGTCACCATGACCGCAGAGTCCGTACCCACGGAAGCTCAGGAAGGTTCGGAGCCCGCCGCCGCCCGCGAGACGTCCCCCCTGGCGCCGGACAGCGACGGCAACTACGACCTCAAGCGCAAGTTCCGCGAAGCCCTGGCACGCAAGCGCGGTGCGCAGGCGGACGCGGCCGATGTCGCCGCCGGCCCGGACGCGTCGAAGGTGCGTGCGGCACACGGCCCGGCCGCGAGCCAGCGGTCGTTCAGGCGCAAGAGCGGCGGCTGAGCCGACCGGAGCGATGTTCCTCACAACACCGGGCGGAGAGCTCGGTGTAAGGTCGAGAGCGCCCTTGACCTGCACAAAGCGGGCAGGGAGCCGTCTTTCGGGAGTCCAACATGCTGCGCACCATGTTCAAGTCCAAGATCCACCGCGCCACCGTCACCCAGGCCGACCTGCACTACGTGGGATCGGTGACCATCGACGCCGAGCTGCTGGAGGCCGTCGATCTGCTGCCCGGTGAGCTGGTGCACATCGTCGACATCACCAACGGCGCCCGGCTGGAGACGTACGTCATCGAGGGCGAGCGGGGGTCCGGGGTCATCGGGATCAACGGGGCGGCGGCCCACCTCGTCCACCCCGGCGACCTGGTGATCATCATCAGCTACGCTCAGGTCAGCGACGCCGAGGCCCGCGCGCTGAAGCCGCGGGTGGTGCACGTCGACGGTGACAACCGGATCGTGGCCCTCGGCGCCGACCCGTCGGAGCCGGTGCCCGGCTCGGATCAGGAGCGCAGCCCGCAGGCAGTGGGGGCCTGACCGCCGGACGAGGACCAGGAGCGTGCGTGCCCGTGAGCGACATCGAGATCCGTGACGACCGGGCGGCGGGCCGCCTGGAGGCCGTGGCCGACGGCGAAGTCGTCGGCCGTGTCGAGTACTTCGTGCTGGACTCGCCCGCGCCCGCCCTGGTCCCCGTCCACACGATCGTGGAGCCGGCCCACGAGGGGCAGGGCATCGCCGGCTCCCTGGCCCGCGAGCTGTACGCCCTCGCCGAGCGCGCCGGCGTCCCCGTGGCCCCGTTGTGCCCGTACGTCGTCCAGTGGGCCGAACGCCACCGCGACGTCGCCCCGCTGGCCGACCCCGACCTGCTCGACGCCGCGAAGCAGTGGCTGGCGGCGCACCCCGGCCGGTTCTGATGGCCTCCCGGGCGACGCTCGCCCTGCTGCACACCTCGCCCGCCCACATCCCCGTCTTCGACGCCCTGCGCGACAGCGACCACCCCGGGCTGCGCCTGCGCCACCTGGTGGACGAAGACCTGCTGGAGCGGGCCGGGCGGCACGGCGTCGACGCCGTGACCGACGACGTGCGGGCCGCCCTCGACCGGGCCGTCGCCACCGGCGCGCACGCGGTGCTCTGCACCTGCTCCACGATCGGCGGCGCGGCCGAGGCCCTCGGTACCCGCGCGGCCGTACCGGTCCTGCGCGTCGATCGGCCCATGGCGGCCGCCGCCGTCGCCGCCGGCCCGCGCGTCACCGTCCTCGCCACCGTTGCCGCCACGCTGCGCCCCACGGTCGACCTGATCGAGGAGGAGGCGGCACGTGCGGCCCGGCCCGTGTCGGTCCGCACCCGGCTGGTCGACGGCGCCTGGCGCCATTTCGCCTCCGGTGACACCGAGGCCTACGCCCGCCACGTGGCCGCCGCGGCCGACGCGCTCACCGGCACCGAAACCGACGTGATCGTCCTCGCCCAGGCGTCCATGGCCCCGGCCCAGCGGCTCACGGCCACCACGGTCCCCTTGCTCTCCAGCCCACGCCCCGGCCTGACCGCCGCCGCCCTGGCGGCGGTTTCCGGCCACTGAGCACGGCCACCTGGCCCCGCGCCGTGCCGCCGTCGGGTGAGTGGCCGCGCGGGCCACGGGTAGGCGGGGGAATAGTCCAGAGGCGACGTCCAGAACCGTCCAGCGACCGGCCGGAGGACACCATGACCAACCCGTACCCCGACCCCGTCCCCCCGGGCCCGACCCCGGGCCCCGCCCCCACCCCACCGGACCCCTATCCGTCCCCGGTCCCACCCCCCGCCCCCGGCCCGGAACCCACCCCACCCGCGCCGGGCCCAGACCCCACCCCACCCCCGACCCCACCCGCACCGGGCCCGGACCCCACACCCCCGCCGGCCCCACCACACCCCGGCCCCCCAGGCCCGGCCCCGGTCCCCCCAAACCCGGACCCAACCCCCACCCCAGAACCGGGCCCACCCCTCACCTGACAACTCCGCCCCCAATCCGCACCCCGCAAAGGGGCGCGGGGGAACTGCGTGCGAAGCCACAGTCAACGGCCACGCGCCCCCAATCCGCACCCCCCAAAGGGGCGCGGGGAACCGCGCGCCAAGCCACAGTCAACGGCCACGCGCCCCCAAACCGCACCCCCCAAAGGGGCGCGGGGAACCGCGCGCCAAGCCACAGTCAACGGCCACGCGCCCCCAAACCGCACGCCCCAAAGGGGCGCGGGGAACTGCGCGACAAGCCACCAATCACCCGCACCCGCGCAGCAACCGCACCCCACGCCCCCTTGGGCGACTCACCCCCCCCGGAACGGGAAGCCGACCGGACCGGCCCTACGCCGAAACCTCCCCCCGCTCCCCGCCCCACAGCGTGTGGAACGACCCCTCCCGGTCCACCCTCCGATACGTGTGCGCCCCAAAGAAGTCCCGCTGCCCCTGCGTAAGCGCCGCAGGCAACCGTTCCGCCCGCAACGCGTCGTAGTACGCCAGCGCCGCAGCGAACCCCGGCGTCGGCACCCCCTGCCGCACCGCGGCGACCAGCACCTCGCGCCAGTCGTCCTGCGCCGCCGCGATCTCCTGCGCGAACGTGCCGTCCGACAGCAGGCTCGGCAGGTCGGCGCGCGCGTCGTACGCCGCCCGGATCCGGTCCAGGAACGCCGCGCGGATGATGCAGCCGCCCCGCCAGATCGAGGAGACCGCGCCCAGGTCGATGTCCCAGCCGTACTCCTCGCTGCCCGCGGCGATCTCGTGGAAGCCCTGCGTGTACGACACGATCTTCGATGCGTACAGCGCCTGCTCCACGCGGTCCGCGAACGCGCCCGCCTCCGCCTCGCTCAGCGCCGCCGCCGTCGGCCCGGCCAGCCCGCGCGACGCCTCCCGCAGGGCCGCGTGCCCGGACAGGGACCGCGCGAAGACGGCCTCCGCGATCCCGGACACGGGCACGCCCAGGTCCAGCGCGATCTGGACGGTCCAGCGGCCGGTCCCCTTCTGCTCGGCCTGGTCGACGACGACGTCCACGAACGGCTTGCCGGTCTCCGCGTCCACGTGGGACAGCACCTCGGCGGTGATCTCGATCAGGTAGGAGTCCAGTCGCCCGGTGTTCCAGGTGCGGAAGATGTCCGCGATCTGCGCGGGGGAGTACCCGGCGACATCGCGCAGCAACTGGTACGCCTCGCCGATCAGCTGCATGTCGGCGTACTCGATGCCGTTGTGCACCATCTTCACGAAGTGGCCGGCGCCGTCGGGGCCGACATGCGTCACACAGGGCGCCCCGTCCGCCGCCTTCGCGGAGATCTTCTCCAGCATCGGGCCCAGCGACTCGTACGACTCGGGCGATCCGCCCGGCATGATGCTCGGCCCGTGCAGCGCGCCCTCCTCGCCGCCGGAGATGCCCGCGCCCACGAAGTGGAGGCCGCGCTCGCGCAGCTCCCGCTCCCGGCGCCGGGTGTCCGCGAAGTGCGCGTTGCCCCCGTCGATGATCATGTCGCCGGGCTCCAGCAGCGGCGCGAACTCCTGAATCACCGCGTCCGTCGGCTCACCGGCCTTCACCATCACGACGAGCCGGCGCGGCCGCTCCAGCGCCGCCACGAACTCCTTGGCGGTCTCGGCCGCGACGAACTCGCCCTCGTGCCCGAACTCCTCCACCAGCGCGTGCGTCTTCGCCGCCGTACGGTTGTGCACGGCGACCGTGTAGCCGTTGCGCGCGAAGTTGCGGGCGAGATTGCGGCCCATGACCGCCAGGCCCGTGACGCCGATCTGCGCTGAAGTGCTCATACCGCCTGCTCCCTCGTTGCCTTGTCAGTACGGCCCCGTCCGTGCGGGCCACGGCCCATCCTGACGCGCCGCTCCGGCGAGCGCACATCCGGCCCGCCGCGCTTGAGTACGCACGGGACGCACCCGACGCCTCAGCGCGGTCCCGTCCGCCCGCCGGCCCCGTCAAGACACGCCGTTCCCCAGCCACTTGACGGGACGACACGGCCGAAATGCTGTCTTGTCATGGCCTGTTCGCGGCGCTTATTTTTGCCCCTTCTGACGCATGCCGAGGGGATTTCGGACATGGCCGTACGCGGCCGGCATCGCCGGTACCAGCCGAACAGGATCAACCGCGCCTCGCTCACCGTCACCGCGAGCGGCGCCGGCCTCGCGATCCCGCTGGTCGTCGCGGGCACCGCCGGCGCGGCCGACTCGGCCACCTGGAACAAGGTCGCCGCCTGCGAGGCCGGCGGCGACTGGAACATCAACACGGGCAACGGCTTCTACGGCGGCCTGCAGTTCACCCAGTCCACCTGGGAGGCGTACGGCGGCAACCGGTACGCGCCGCGCGCCGACCTGGCGGGCCGGGAGCAGCAGATCGCCGTCGCCGAGAAGGTCCTCGACGGGCAGGGGCCGGGCGCCTGGCCGGTGTGCTCGGTGCGCGCGGGACTGCACCGGGACGGCGGCGGAGCGGCGGTGCACACAGAGAGCACCCGTGAGCGGCCCGCGAAGGCCACCGGCGCCGAGCCCGCTGCCGCCCACACCGCCTCCGCCCACACCACCTCCGCTCGCGCCAAGTCCGCCTCCGCCCCCGACGTGCGCCCCCAGACCACCCCGCAGTCCCGGGCCGGCAAGGCCGAGATGTACACGGTGGTGCACGGCGACACCCTCTCCGGGATCGCCGAGACCAAGCGGGTGCCCGGCGGCTGGCAGCGGCTGTACGCGGGCAACCGGACGATCATCGGCGCCGACCCCGACCTGATCCGGCCGGGACAGCGGCTCGACCTGCGCGCCACCGGAACCCCGGCCGCGCACCCGCCGCACACCACCACCCCGCCGCACACCACCAAGTCCCCCGGAAAGAAGGCCCCGGAGCGCAAGCCGCCGGAGCACAGGCAGCCCCACCACGAGAGCCACCACGGCCACGCGGCGTCCACCGACCGGCACACCCTCGTGGCACCGGTGCACGCGGCCATCGGCACCGGCTACCGCGTGTCCGGCCCGCACTGGTCGAAGGGCTACCACACCGGAGTGGACTTCCTCGTGCCCACCGGCACCTCCGTCAGCGCGGTCGAGGCCGGGCACGTCGTGGCCGCGGACTGGGGCGGCGCCTACGGCTACCAGGTCGTCATCCGGCACGCCGACGGCCACTACACGCAGTACGCCCACCTGTCGGCGATCTCGGTACGCGCCGGGCAGAACGTGGCCGCCGGCCGGCGCATCGGCCGCTCCGGTGCCACCGGAAACGTCACGGGCCCGCATCTGCACTTCGAGGTGCGGACGGGGCCCGGGTTCGGTTCCGACGTCGATCCGCTCGCCTATCTGCGAGCCGGTGGGGTCAAGATCTGACGTGATCAGATCAGGATCTGACGTGATCAGGATCTGACGCGGGCGCGGTGCCGGTCCAGGACGGGCAGCGGCACCGCGACGCCCGAGGGGAACGGGACGTACGACGCCGGCAGGCGGGACTCGACGACGCCGCGGCCCTCCAGCCCGTCCACGGCACCGGGCGGGGTGCCGTCCGGGACCGGCCGCCCGAGCACCTCGTCGAGCAGTTTCTCGACACCGGCGTCCACCTCACCGGACGCATTCGGTTCGGCCACGGCTCCGCTGTCGGCGACGACCGCGCCCGCGGCTCCCGCCCCCGGCTCGGCCCGCATCGGCTCGGCCCGCGTCGTCTCCGCCGCCGGCCGCTGCTGCGGAACCGCGTCCAGCGCCTCCCGGGACACCGCCGCCGGCGCGGGAGCGGGGACCCGCTCGCCCGCCTCCACAGCCGCCGGCCGTCCACCGGTCCGCCCGATCCGCTCCGTCGTCAGCAGGATCAGGCCGCCCGCCGCCACGACACCGCAGCCCAGTGCGAGCACGGTGCCGGTGGTGCCGTAGCGGAACGTCTCGCCGAACATCGTGATGCCCACCGCCGCGGCCAGCACCGGGTTGACCACCGTCAGGGTGGCCAGCGGCGCGGCGAGGCCGCCGCCCTTGTACGACGCCTGGGAGAGCAGTACGCCCGCGGTCGCGAAGACGGCGATCACGGCGAGGGAGGGCAGTTCGGTCAGGGCGACGCCGTGGGTCCAGTCGACAGCGACAGTCTTGGTGAACACCGACGCCATGCCGAACGCGATGCCCGAACCGGTGGCGAGCAGCACGCTGCGCACGGCCGGGTGCCGGTGGGCGGCCCGGCCCGCGATCATCAGGGCGACGACGGCGCCGCCGGTGACCAGGGCGACGCCCACCCGCTGGGCCGCGTCGAGGGAGCGCGCGTCGGAGGCGCCGACCAGGGAGAGCAGGCCCGCGAGGCCGACCGTGGCCATGATGGCGCCGCGCCAGGCGGTGGCGCCGGCCTTGCGGCCGACGAACAGCGCGGCCATGGGCAGCGCGAAGACGATGGTGAGCGCGCCGAGCGGCTGCACCAGGCTGAGGGGGCCGTAGGCCAGCGCGACGACGTGCAGGAGACCGCCGAGACCGTTCAGGGCGAGGGCGCCCCACCAGCTGGGCCGGCGCAGCGGCGCGTACTGCCCGCCAGAGGACACCGCGACCTGTTCCTGCACGATCGCCCCGGCCGCGTAGGCGACGGCGGACACGAACGACAGGAGCACGGACAACGCGAGGGCGCTCATCGGCGGCTCCCCTGCGTGAGGCCGGGGCACTGGTCCCGGCGCGGCGTACGGTCGGCTCTCATGCCCAACACTCTGCCGTCCCGGCTTGTTCCCGTCGTCGTTCCTGAGCACTCAATGCGTCCTACTACCGATGGAGTACGGCGGCGTCTCGATCATCCCCAGGGTGGGTTATCCGCGGGGTGCCGCCCAGGGTCGCGGGCCCCGCGGCGGCGCCCGCACCCGGGCCAAGGGGCGCGCCCCCGGGGCGGCACCCCGCGCGCACCCTGGTAGTACTGCTCCTCGTGACCCTCGACCCCGGCCTCGCCGCGCTCCGCCCGCTCGGCGGCTTCTTCGTCCTGCGTACGGCCGCGGAGCGCGCCGAAGCCGACGGCGCGCCGCCCCCGACGCTCGCGGAGACCTACGCCGCGGCCGGCGCGGAGGTTCACCCGAACGCGCTGACCTCGCGCGTCGCCACGGTCGCCGAGCGCCTCGGCACCCGGGAGCCGCGGGTCGCCGCGTCCATCGCCCACCAGGCACTCGCCGCACGGCTGTGGTCCCCGGCCCTCGCCTGCGCCGCCCTCTACGGCAGCGTCCCGGACCTCGACCCGCGCCTGCTGCGCTGGGACGGCTCGGCCGCCGCCCCCGACGATCTCCGACTCCGCGGGGTCCGCGGGCTGCCCGGAGACGCCGGCACCCTCGCCGGGACGGTCCTCCTCGGGCACCTCGAACCCCTAGGGGCAGCCCTGAGGGCCCGCTACGGGATCGCGGCCGGTCTCCTCAAGGGCAACGCGGCCTCCGCGCTCGCCGGCGCCGCCCGCGAACTGGACCGCTGGGCCCGCGCGCACGGCCGTACCGACGTGGCAGAACGGGCGGCGGCCCTGACCGACGCCCTCTTCGCCCAGCCGCTGCTGCGCGGCACCGGCTCCCGCACCGGAACGGCCTTCCGGCGGCGCAGCTGCTGCCTGTACTACCGGGTGCCCGGCGGCGGAGTCTGCGGCGACTGCTGCTTCACCCGGCCGCCGCGCTCTTCCCCGCGCGCCGCATCCGGGTGACCATGAGGGGAACCTGCCGCCGGAACCAGGGGGTTGTCGGGTGCGAGTGGGACTGCTGACCCGGGAGTATCCCCCGGACGTGTACGGCGGCGCGGGCGTCCATGTGGAGTTCCTCGCCCGGGAACTGGCCTCGCTGGTCGACCTGGAGGTGCACTGCTGGGGCGAGGGACGCGGGGTGGGCGTCGTACGGCACCGGCCCTGGTCCGTCCTCGACGGCTCCAACGACGCGCTGCGCACCTTCTCCGTGGACCTCTCCATCGCGGCCGCCCTCCAGGGGCGCGAACTGGTCCACTCGCACACCTGGTACGCGAACCTCGCCGGCCACCTCGCCAAGCTGCTGTACGGCGTCCCGCACGTGCTCACCGCCCACTCGCTGGAGCCGCTGCGGCCCTGGAAGGCCGAGCAACTCGGCGGCGGCTACGCCCTGTCCGGGTGGAGCGAGCGCACCGCCATGGAGGCCGCGGACGCCGTGATCGCCGTATCGGGGGCGATGCGGGAGGACGTCCTCGCCTGCTACCCGGCGCTGGACCCGGCGAAGGTGCACGTCGTGCACAACGGCATCGACACCAGCCTGTACCGGCCGGACCACGGCACCGACGCCCTGGTGCGCGCCGGTCTGGACCCGAAGCGGCCGTACGTGCTGTTCGTCGGCCGGATCACCCGGCAGAAGGGCGTGCCCCATCTGCTGCGCGCCGTACGGGACATCGACCCCGGTGTCCAGGTCGTGCTGTGCGCGGGCGCGCCCGACACCCCCGAGATCGACCGGGAGTTCCGGGAGCTGTTCCAGGAGCTGAGCCGGGTGCGCGAGGGGGTGCACTGGATCCCGCAGATGCTGCCGCGCGGGGACGTCGTCCAACTCCTCACCCATGCCGCCGTGTTCGTCTGCCCTTCGGTGTACGAGCCGCTGGGCATCGTGAACCTGGAGGCGATGGCCTGCGGCACGCCCGTCGTGGCCTCACGGGTCGGCGGGATTCCCGAGGTGGTCCGGGACGGGGAGACGGGCCTGCTCGTCCCGGTCGACGACGACTTCGAGGCGGGGCTGGCGCGGGCGCTGGACACCGTCGTAGGTGACCCGGAGGCGGCGCGGCGGATGGGGGAGGCCGGACAGCGCCGTGCGCGGGGCGAGTTCGGCTGGGACACGGTCGCCCGGCACACGGTCCGGCTGTACGAGGAGATCCTCAAGGCCTAGCGGGGCCTCCCGGCAGGATTGGTCCCGGCCGCTCGGGGCAGCCATGGTTCTACCAGGGTGAGGGGAGCGGGCCCATGCGTCGTGGGGGACCTTCGGTTCTCGGGATCGTGCTGGCGGGCGGGGAGGGCAAGCGCCTGATGCCGCTGACCGCCGACCGCGCCAAACCCGCGGTCACCTTCGGCGGTACCTACCGGCTCGTCGACTTCGTGCTGTCCAACCTGGTCAACGGCGACATCCTGCGGGTCTGCGTGCTCACCCAGTACAAGTCCCACTCGCTGGACCGGCACATCACCACCACCTGGCGGATGTCCAGCCTGCTCGGCAACTACGTCACCCCGGTCCCGGCGCAGCAGCGCCTCGGGCCACGCTGGTACCTGGGCAGTGCCGACGCGATCCTGCAGTCCCTGAACCTGGTCCACGACGAACAGCCCGAGTACGTCGCGGTGTTCGGCGCCGACCACGTGTACCGGATGGACCCCCGGCAGATGCTCCGGCAGCACATCGAGGGCGGGGCGGGGGTGACGGTGGCCGGCATCCGGGTGCCGCGCACGGAGTCCTCCTCCTTCGGGGTGATCACCCCCGGCCCGGACGGCCGCACGGTGGAGCGCTTCCTGGAGAAGCCGGCGAACCCTCCCGGACTGCCCGACGACCCCGGACGTGTGTTCGCGTCGATGGGCAACTACCTCTTCACCACCAAGGCGCTGGTCGAGGCGCTGCACCGGGACGCCGAGGACGAGCGGTCCGTGCACGACATGGGCGGCTCGATCCTGCCGCAGCTCACCGAGCGGGGCGAGGCGCAGCTGTACGACTTCAGCGACAACCACGTCCCCGGCGAGACCACCCGGGACCAGGGCTACTGGCGGGACGTCGGCACGCTCGACGCCTACCACGAGGCGCACATGGACCTGATCGCCGAGCGGCCCGCCTTCAACCTCTACAACCGGCAGTGGCCCGTCTACACCCATTCCAACCAGCTCTCGCCGGCCCGCTTCAACGCGGGCGGCATAGCCAGCGAGTCCATCGTCAGCGCCGGCTGTCTGATCCGCGGTCAGGTCTCCCGCTCCGTGCTGTCGCCCGGCGTGCGGATCGACCCGGGCGCCGTGGTGCAGGGCTCCGTGCTGCACGACAACGTGCGCGTCGGCCGGGGCGCGGTCGTGCGCGGCGCCGTCCTGGACAAGAACGTCGAGGTCCCGCCGGGCGCCACGATCGGTGTCAATCCGCAGCGGGACGCGGAGCTGTACACCGTCTCCAAGGGCGGGGTGATCGCCCTGGGCAAGGGGCAGGCGGTGTCCTAGCCCGGCCGTCGAAGGGCGGCGTCCGTCGCGACGCGCCCCGCACGTCCCGCCCGGAATGCCCGAGTTCGCGTCGTTCGGCCTTCACGATGCAGGCAACGATGTCGAACCTTCGGAGGTCATCCGACATGAGAGGGACCCGGCGCACGCGCCTGTGCCTGGCCGGGGTGATGGCGGCGTCCGCGCTGATCACCACCCCCGACGCACGGGCCGCCGAGCGGACCGACGGCCACCTCACCGATCTGGTGAACCCCTTCATCGGGAGCCAGAACGAGGGCAACACCTTCCCCGGTGCCACCGTGCCGTTCGGCATGGTGCAGCTCTCCCCGGACACCGGGCACAACACCGGCTACGACTACACGCAGAACCGTATCCGCGGCTTCTCCCTCGTCCACCTCTCCGGCGTCGGCTGCCGGATCGGCGGCGACCTGCCCGTGCTGCCCACCACGGGAGACGTCACACAGACGGACTACGCCCAGTACGCCGCGGGCTTCTCCCACGCCGACGAGGAGGCGAGCCCCGGCTACTACCGCGTCGGCCTCGACTCCGGCATCCGCGCCGAACTGACCGCGACCGCCCGGACCGGCGTGCAGCGGTACACCGTCCCGGCCACCGCCCACGCCAACGTGCTGCTGAACGCGGCACAGGCGCTGCACCGGCCGGTCACCAGCACGGTCGAGATCCTCGACGACCACACCGTGCGCACCGCGATCACCGGCCACGGCTTCTGCCGCGACACCGCCCCGTACACCGTCTACACGATCACCCGTTTCGACCGGCCCTTCACCGCCTACGGCACCTGGGACGGCACGGCGCTCACGCCCGGCTCCCGCACCGGCCACGGGGGCGCTTACGTCCGCTTCGACACGACCCGGGACCGCACGGTCGAGGCGACCACCGCCCTGTCGTACGTCGACGCGGGCGGCGCCGCGGCCAACCTGCGCGCCGAGGGCGGCCGGCCCTTCGACGCCGTACGGCTGCGTGCGCGCGCGGCGTGGGAACGGCGGCTGTCCACCGTCCGGGTGAGCGGCGGCGCCCCCGCCCGGCGCCGGACCTTCTACTCGTCCCTGTACCGCTCGTTCCTCGCGCCCAACGTCGGCAGCGACGCCGACGGCCGCTACCTGGGCTGGGACCGCCGTATCCACCGCGCCCGCGGCTTCACCTACTACCAGAACTGGTCCCTGTGGGACACCTACCGCACCCAGGCCCAGCTGCTCGCCCTGCTCGCGCCCCGCGAGGCCCGCGACATGGCGCGCTCGGTGGTGCGGATCGACGAGGACGGCGGCTGGCTGCCCAAGTGGGGCTACGGCCCGGTCGAGACGAACGTGATGAGCGGCGACCCGGTCACCCCGTTCCTGACGACCGCGTACGAGATGGGCCTGCTCAAGGGGTTCGAGGAGGAGACGTACCGGGCGCTGAAGAAGAACGCCGACTCGGTGCCGCCCGCCGACTACCCCGGCATCGGCCGCGAGGCGAACGCCGACTACATCGCGCGCGGCTTCGCGCCGTACATCTGGAACCGCCCCTACGCCAAGATGGGCGACTCCGACTACCACCACGGCGCCTCCGTCACCCTGGAGTACGCGCTCGCCGACGCCATGCTCGCGCAGATGGCCCGCGGTCTCGGGCATGACGCCGACGCCGCCCGCTACGCCGCCCGGTCGCGGAACTACCGGAACGTCTTCGACCCCGCGACCGGCTTCTTCCGCCCCCGCGACGGTTCCGGCGCCTTCACCGGCTCCGCCGACCCGGCCCGCAGCCCGGGCTTCCACGAGGGCAGCGCCTGGCAGTACCAGTGGCTGGTGCCGCAGGACCTGCCCGGCATGGTCGCCCTGATCGGCGGCGAGCAGGCGGCCAACGACCGCCTGGACACCTTCTTCGCCTACGACCGGCTGCTCGCCGACCCCGGGAGCACGGCCCGCGAGGTGTGGGTGCACGGCGGCGCCTACGACTACTACAACGCCGCCACCTACAACCCGATGAACGAGCCCGACCTCATCGCGCCGTACACCTACCTGTCCACTGGCCAGCCCTGGAAGACCACCGACGTCGTCCACGCGGCCCTGACCCTCTTCACCGACGGCCCCACCGGGATCACCGGCAACGACGACCTCGGCACCATGTCCGCCTGGAACGTGCTGTCGTCCATCGGCCTCTTCCCCGTCCAGCCCGGCTACGGCACCTGGGGCCTGTCCACGCCCGTCTTCGACCGGGTCGACCTGACCCTCGACCCACGCTTCTGGCCCGGCGGCCGGCTGACGGTCACCGCGCCCGGCACCTCGGCCGCCGACCGCTACATCCAGGCCGTCCGCGCCGACGGCAGACCCGAACCGCGGACCTATGTGACGACGGCCCGGCTGCGCTCCCTGCGCACGCTCGCGTTCACGGTCGGCCCGCACCCGTCTGAGTGGGGTACGTCACCCGGGGCGGCGCCACCCGTCCTGAAGTGACCTCAGACGCCTCATGAGTCCCGCCCCTCCCACCGGGGCGGGACTTAATCTGTTGTTAACTGTGCGTAGCCTGATCGTACTTGACCGTAATCATCCGACGGGGTTTGACTGCTGGTCCACCCTTCGTCGACGCGAGGCATGCTCTTGACTTCCGACCTGCTCGCTCCTCTCGACCTGGCCTTCTGGAACATGGAGTCCGACCGGTACCCCATGCACCTCGGCGCGCTCGGCGTCTTCGCCGCCCACTCGCCCACCGCCGGCGCGCACGCCGCCGACCTGCTCGCCGCCCGCGCCGCCGCCGTCCCCGGCCTGCGCATGCGCATCCGGGACATGTGGCAGCCGCTCGCCTTCGGCGGCGCCGCCCGCGAGGCCGACCCCGGCTTCGACCCCCTGAACCACGTACGGCTGCACGCCCCCGCCGCCGACTTCCACGCGGTCGCCGGCCGGCTGATGGAGCGGCCCCTGGAGCGCGGCCGGCCGCCGTGGGAGGCCCACGTCGTGCCCGGCGAGGACGGGGTGTCCTTCGCTGTGCTGTTCAAGTTCCACCACGCCCTCGCCGACGGGCTGCGCGCGCTGAAACTGGCCGCCGGCGTGCTGGACCCCGTCGACCTGCCCGAACGCCCCCCACGGCCGGTGGAACCCCCGCGCGGACTGCTGCCCGACGTGCGCCGGCTGCCCGGGCTGCTGCCCGGCCTGGTCAGGGACGCCGTCCGGGACACGGTCAGGGACACGCTGTCCGACGTGGGCCGGGCCCTCGACATCGGCACCTCGCTCGCCCGGTCCACCCTCGGCATGCGGCCCACCTCCGCGCTGACCTCCGCGCCCAGCGGGACCCGCCGCACCGCGGGCGTCGTCCTCGACATCGACGACGTGCACCGGGTGCGCAAGAGCGTGGGCGGCACCGTCAACGACGTCCTCATCGCCGTCGTCGCCGGTGCGCTGCGCCGCTGGCTCGACGAGCGCGGCGACGGCAGCGCCGGGGTGGCGCCCCGCGCCCTCATCCCCGTCTCCCGGCGCCGGCCGCGCACCGCCCAGCCACAGGGCAACCGGCTCTCCGGGTACCTGATACCGCTGCCCGTCGGCGAGGCCGATCCGCTGCGCCGCCTCGACACCGTACGGACGGCGATGGTCCGCAACAAGGACGCGGGGTCCGAACGGGGCGCCGGGGCGGTGGCGCTGCTCGCGGACCACGTGCCGGCGCTCGGGCACCGGCTCGGCGGGCCGCTGGTCGGCCAGGCCGCCCGGCTGTGGTTCGACATCCTCGTCACCAGCGTGCCGCTGCCGGGGGTCGGGCTGCGGCTGGGCGGGCACGAGCTGACCGCGGTGTATCCGCTGGCGCCGCTGCCGCCGGGGCAGGCGCTGGCGGTCGCGATCTCCACGTATCGCGGGCACGTGCACTACGGGCTGGTCGCCGACGGTCGTGCCGTGCCGGACCTGGAGCGGTTCGCTCACGCGGTGTCGGCGGAGGTGGAGACGTTGCTCGCGGTGTGCGGCGACTGAAACGCCGGACCGGCCTCCGGCCGGACCGTGTTCCCACCCGCACCACCCGTACCACTTTCGTCGCCGGGTGCGGGTGGCCCTGGTGGGCGGCCCCCGCCGTCGGCGGCTGTGGGCCGTGGGTGGGGGCTTCGGTGGGGGGATGCGCCGTCGGCGGCGGCGGGCCGTGGATGGGGGTCCGGTGGGGTGATGCGCCGTCGGTGGCCGTGGGCCGTGGGTGGGGGCTTCGGTGGGGCGGATGCGCCGTGGGTGGACGGCGGGGCCGTGGGTCTGGGCACGCCGGGCCCTGCGGCGGGTTGCCTGTCCGCAGGCGGGGCTCCGGGGTGCTGATCTCGCCGAGTTTGGTGGTCGGCGCCCGCGCTCCGTAGACTTCCGCGTTCGAAAGCGGGCGCGAGTCGGAGCGCCGCTCGGGTGAGCAGGGAAGCGGCAGCGCGATGACGGTGACAGAGGACGGGGCGGCATCCATCGATGCCTCCATGGATACCACCATGGAGGAAGTCGTCTACGGGCCCGGGATCGACCCGCAGCGTCTCGCCGTGTGCCTGAGCGTGCTCGCGGAACTCGACACGCTGGACGTCGACCACCCCGACGCGATCCAGGTGCGCCGTGCCACCTCGCACATCTACCGCACGGTCAAGCAGCGCCGCCGCCAGGAGCGCCGGGCCGCCAAGACCGCCCACGACAAGGCCGTCACCGAGGCCACCGCCACCGGCTCCGCGGAGCGCATCGACGACGAGACCGAGGGCATCCTGCCCTCCTCCAAGGTGGAGGAGGGCCGTATCGCCGGGATACTCCAGCGCCCCCGCTCCTGCTACACCTGCAAGAGCCGCTACGTCGAGGTCGACTACTTCTACCACCAGCTCTGCCCGGCGTGCGCCGCGCTGAACCGCGCCAAGCGGGACGCCGGGGCCGACCTGACCGGCAAGCGCGCCCTGCTCACCGGCGGCCGCGCCAAGATCGGCATGTACATCGCGCTCCGGCTGCTGCGCGACGGCGCCCACACCACCATCACCACCCGCTTCCCCAAGGACGCCATCCGCCGGTTCAAGGCGATGGACGACTCCGCGGACTGGCTGCACCGGCTGGAGGTCGTCGGCATCGACCTGCGCGACCCCGCGCAGGCCGTCGCCCTGGCCGAGCAGGTCGCCGAGGCCGGACCGCTCGACATCCTGATCAACAACGCGACGCAGACCGTCCGCCGGCTGCCCTCCGCGTACGCGGCCCTCGTCGACGGCGAGAGCGCCCCGCTGCCCGCCGGTGAACTCCCCGCCCACCACGTCATCGGCGCCTTCAACTCCGGCGCCGTCGACGGCATCGCCGCGCTGCCCGTCGGCGTCGCCGGCGGCCTGGAGGCGCAGCAGGTCGCCGACCTCGCGCTCGTCGCCGGCAACGCCAGCGTCGCCCGGCACCTGGACGGCACCGCCATCGACGCCGGCGGCCTCGTGCCCGACGTGGTCGACACCAACACCTGGGTGCAGTCCATCGAGCAGATCTCGCCGGTGGAACTGCTGGAGACCCAGCTGTGCAACTACACGGCGCCGTTCATCCTGATCAGCAAGCTGCGCCCGGCCATGGCCGCGGCCGCGCGCCGGGCCCGCAGCGGGCGCTCGTACGTCGTGAACGTCTCCGCCATGGAAGGCGTCTTCAGCCGCGGCTACAAGGGTGCCGGGCACCCGAACACCAACGCCGCCAAGGCCGCCATGAACATGGTCACCCGGACCAGCGCCGAGGAGATGTTCCGCACCGACGGCATCCTGATGACCTCCGTCGACACCGGCTGGATCACCGACGAGCGCCCGCACTACGAGAAGCTGCGCCTCGCCGAGGCCGGCTTCCACGCGCCCCTCGACCTGGTCGACGGCGCGGCCCGGGTCTACGACCCCGTCGTGCGCGGCGAGGCGGGCGAGGACCTGTACGGCGTCTTCCTGAAGGACTACGCGCCCGGCAAGTGGTGAGTGGAACGGCTCCGACTGGGAAGTAGGTGGGTGGGGGCAGCGTGCAGTAAGGGAAGTGGGTGATGACTCATGACCGATCAGCACGGTATCGATCCGCGCGCCAAGTCCGATCCGCGCAATCGCTACGCCACGGACGAGGAGTTCTACGCCAGTGACCGGACCGACGGCGGGGCACTGGAGGAGGACCGTCCGCGAGGCGGCGACAGGGACCCGCTGCGGCATCCCTGGACCTGGGGCTCCATCGCCCTGGTCGTCTGCGTCTGCCTGGTGATCATCATGGGAATCGCGTTCTTCCCCTGAGCGGACCGGACCGCCGAGGAGCGTCCCGAGGACCGATCAGGAACCGACGCAGACCGACGAGGACCGATCGAGGACGGCGCACCCCCTCGTGGGGGCGCCGTCCTGACGCACGCTCGAATGACTGTTCGCTCCACTAGGCCGGGTGGGTGATTCCCGGGTGGGTGATTCGCCTCAAATAGCGCCATATTTACTCCTATTGCAGGGTGAAAAGGCCGCAGATAGTTACTCCTTGTTTGCCTTCCCTATCGAGCGGCCCCGCGCTCATTTGGTTACTCTGAAGTGGACGGACAGCAGCACGGGGTCCCACCCACACCCATCGTCCGTCCCGGGGCGAGCCGCTCACAACGGTCTGTCCTGCCACGAGGAACCGGCGCCACCGCGTCCGTACAGGCCTTCCATCCAGACCCGAACGGGCGTCGAGCGGCACCGTGCAGGCTGACCGTCCCGCCCCGAGGGTGACCCGACACATAAGGAGTGCGCGGTGACACCGGAGACAACGAATCGCGAGCAACGCCCCAAGGAACGCACGGAGCGCAAGGGCCGCCGGTCCGACGAACTCGGCAGCCTCGACGTGTGGGCCCGGTCGGCCCCGATCCGCCTCGCGGGTTACGAGGACGACCTCGCCGAACCCCACATCCTGCCCAGCGTCGACTGACCCCCTGAGGGCCGGACCCGTCGCGATCGTTGGACCGCATGGGCGTGACAGACTCACGCCCATGCCGATCAGAGAAGCCGTGGCCGGCGACTGGCCACGGATCTGGCCGTTCTGGCACCGCATCGTCGCCGCCGCCGAGACCTACACGTGGGACCCCGAGACCCCGGAGGACGCGGCCCGGACGCTGTGGACGGCGCCGCCCAAGCGCGTCTACGTCGCCGAGGACCCCACCGGCACGGTGACGGGCTCGGCCTACCTCACCCCGAACTACGGCGGACCCGCCTCGGCCATCGCGGGCGCCGGCTTCATGGTCGACCCGGACCACGCCGGACGCGGCATCGGCCGCGCCCTCGCCGAGCACGTCCTGGCCGAGGCCCGGGCCCAGGGCTACCGGGCGATGGTCTTCAACGCGGTCGTCGAGACCAACCCGGCCGTCGGCCTGTGGACCTCCCTCGGCTTCACCGTCCTGGCGACCGTCCCGGAGGCGTTCGACCACCCCCGCCACGGCCTGGTCGGCCTGCACATCATGTACAGGGCGCTCGACTGAACGAGCGCCCCGCCCGCTACGGCTGATCCGCCACCGGTGCCGTGCGCCGCCACGGACGCAGCTCCTCCAGCTCCGCCGCCAGCGCCAGCAGGTCCGCCTCCGTGCCGGGCCGCCCCACCAGCTGTACGGCACAGGGGGCGCCCGAGGGCAGGGTGCCGAACGGGACGGACATCGCCGGCCAGCCCGTGAGGTTCCAGGGCGGGGTGAACGGCGAATACGCCGAGTTCACCAGGATGTTGCGCAGCCAGCCCCGCTCGTGCCACGGCCCGGCCTTGGGGGAGCGCCGGGCCAGCGCCGGCGTGAGCAGGACGTCGTACTCCGTGAAGAAGGGGGTCAGCCGGGCGCGGAGCCGGTCCCGGCCGGCCCCGGTGCGCACCGTGCCCACGAAGCGCCGGCCCACCGCCGCGTGCACCCGGGTCCGGCGGGCCAGCCGCGCCGGATCGAGCGCCGCCGCGTCCACCGCCGTACCCGCCGTCCAGTGCTGGATCGCGGTCACGCCCAGCGAGGCCGGATACGGCGGCCGGGCGAGCCGCACCCGGTGCCCGGCCCGCGCGAGCACCCCGGCCGCCTCCCGGACCGCGGCCGCGTACGGCCTGCTGACGCTCACCCCGGCGAGCGGGCTGCGCGGCGCCACGGCGACGCTCCGGCGGGGCCGGTCCGCGGGCAGCGGGAACTGAGTGTCCGCGAGGACGCCCAGCATCAGCCGCAGATCCTCGACCGTGGTGGCCAGCGGCCCGTTCTCGGACATGCCGAACCAGTCGCCGTTGCCGATCCCGGCCGGCACCACCCCGTGCCCCGCCTTCAGCGTGACGAGGCCGCAGTTGGCCGCCGGGATGCGCAGCGAGCCCATGCCGTCGTTGCCGAGCGCGAGCGGCACCAGCCCGGCGGCCACCGCGGCCGCACTGCCCCCGGACGAGCCGCCCGCCGTCCTGGTGGTGTCCCACGGGTTGCGGGAGGTGCCGTAGACGCCCTCCGTGGTGCCGAAGACACACAGTTCGGGCACGTTCGTCAGGCCCATCACCACGGCGCCGGCCGCCCGCAGCCGGGCCACCGTCACATGGTCCTCGGCGGCCGGAGTGTCCGGGGTCGCGGCGGTGCCGTTGCGGTGTGCCTCCCCGCGCACGGACAGGTTGTCCTTCACGGCCACCGGCACGCCCGCGAGGGGCAGTTCCGTCAGATCGGCGCGCGAGCCGACCTCGTCCGCTTCGGCGAGCGCCGCCTGTGCGCGGACCGCGCGGAAGGCTTCGATCCGGCCGTCGAGCCGTTCGATCCGGGCGAGGTGCTCGGCCACCACCTCGCGCGGTGTGACCCGCTTCTCGCGTACGGCGGCGGCGATCTCGGCGGCGGTCCGCCCGGCCCAGCTGCTCACGCGCACTCCTCGGCTGCTCGTCGGCTACTCGCCGGTACGGAAGGCTTGCAGGAGAACTGTGCCCCCTCACGCGCGGTACGTCGAGAGGCCAAGGGACTGATCACCCCGGCTGATCACCCCCGGTCGGCCGCCGTCCGCTCGGCCGCCGTCCGTTCGCCCGCTGCCCGCTCGCCGCCCCCGTGCTGCCCCGGCCCGTCAGGCGCGGCACCGGCACGCCCACCGCGCGGGCCTGGCCGCCGTCCAGCAGCGCGAGCAGTTCCCGGGCCGCCGTCCGCCCGAACTCGGCGCTGTCCCGGGACAGGGCCGACAGCCGGGGCGTGACCATGCGGCAGAGCGCCGAGTCCTCCCAGGACACCACCGACACGTCCTGCGGGACCCGGAAGCCCAGCTCGTAGGCCGCCGCCACCCCGGCGACCGCCATCACGTCGTTGTCGTAGATGAGCGCCGTCGGCGCGGAGGCGGCGCCGAGGACACGGCGGGTGACAGCCGCGCCCTCGGCGTCGGAGTAGTCCGTGGTCACCGAGCGGACCTCCGTCAGACCCCGGCGCTCCGCCTCCGCACGCAGGGTGGCGATACGGCGCTGGGTGTGCGCGAGACCGGGCAGGCCGGCGATGTGCACGATCCGCCGGTGCCCGAGAGCCGTCAACTCGTCGACGACGGAGGCCATCGCACCCGCGTCGTCCGCCCAGACCGTCGAAAGACCGGGGTGCCGCACATCGGGCTCCCCGCCGATCACCACCGCCGGCAGGCCGAGTTCGTCGAGCAGACCGGGGCGGGGGTCCTCGGCGCGCGGGTCGGCCACCAGCACGCCGTCCACCCGGTGCTCGGCCCACCAGCGCCGGTACACCGCGCACTCGTCGGCCACGTCCCCGGCCACCTGGAACAGCAGCCCGAGGTGCCGTTCGGCCAGCACCTCCTGGATGCCGGACACCAGTTGGAGGAAGAACGAGTCGACGCCGAGGGTGTGCGCGGGGCGGGCCAGGACGAAGCCGACCGTCGCCGCGCCCTCACCGGACAGGGCGCGGGCCGCCGTACTGGGATGCCAGCCCAGCTGCTCGGCCACCCGGTGGACCCGCGCCCGGGTGACCTCGGAGACGCCGGGCCTGCCGTTGAGCGCGAAGGAGACGGCGCTCTCGGAGACGCCGGCGCGCCGCGCGATGTCCTTCATCGTCGGCCGGCGTGCGGGGGACCGCTTGGACGGCACCTTTCCCTCCCTCGGAACAGTAACCACTAATGCGCTTGAGTGCCCTGACTCTAAAGCGCATTAGTGGATAAGGGCAAGTCTTCACATGCGCGGCTCTGACCTGCACTAATGAAGTGCTGATTTCTTTAGTTGCGGCGAATGCATTGACTTTCCCGGACCGGCCCGGGCAAGGTCCCTGGCGTCCCCAGCCGCCACGCCCCGAGGGAGCCGTGTCACCGTGCCCACACCCCGCAGAACCTTCGCCGCCGCCGCCTTCCTCGCCCTGGTCCTGCCGCTCAGCGCCTGCGGCTCGGGCGGGGACGGCGGCGGCTCGACCGACGCCTCGGGCAAGGTCGAGGGCGACATCACCTTCCAGACCTGGAACCTGCGCGCCAACTTCAAGTCGTACTTCGAGGGCGTGGTCGACGGCTTCGAGAAGAAGTACCCCGGCACCCACGTGAAGTGGATCGACCAGCCCGCCGAGGGCTACGCCGACAAGATCAGCGCCGACGCGGCCGGCGGCACCCTCCCCGACGTCGTCAACGTCTCCCCGGACCTGGTCGCCCCGCTCGCCAAGGCCGGCCTCGCCCTCGACCTCGACAAGGCCGCGGCGAAGTACAAGTCCGAGTACCTGCCGGGCGCCTGGGCCAGCCACCAGGTGCCGGGCCTGAGCGGCACCTACGCCTTCCCCTGGTACCTCAACACCGGCCCGCTCTTCTACAACAAGTCCCTGTTCACGGAGGCCGGACTCGACCCCGCCCAGCCGCCGAAGACGTATGACGAACTCTTCACCGACGCCCTGCGCATGGCGAAGGAGAGCGGCGGCAAGGTCGCCACCCTCGCCAACGTGCCCACGATCGAGGACTTCGGCCGCTACGGCGTCCCCCTCATGAACGAGGAGGGCACCGCCTTCGCGTTCAACGACGCCAAGGGCGTACGGCTCCTCACCAAGTACAAGGAGCTGTACGACGCGGGGGCCCTGGATTCGCAGGCGCTGACCGCCACCCCGGAGTCCTCCGGGAAGAAGTTCCTCACCGGCGCCGTCGCCATGAACCCCGGCAGCGCGCTCGACCTGGAGAACTTCAAGAAGCAGGCGCCGAGCCTGTACAAGAACATCGGGATCACGGACCAGATCACCAGCACCGGGCACGTCAACATGTACGTGATGGGCGTGATGGTGAACTCCCGGACCAAGCACACCCCGGCCGCGGTCGCCTTCGCGCACTACGTCACCGACGCTGAGCACCAGATGTCCTTCGCCAAGAAGGTCGCCATCTTCCCCAGCACCGCCGGCTCCCTCGACGACCCGTACTTCACCAAGGAGGACGGAACCGACGTCACCCGCGTCCGGGTCGCCGCTGCCAAGTCCCTGAAGACCGCCGTCAACTACACGCCCGTGCTGTTCAGCGAGCAGATGAAGACCGCGCTGCGCAACGAGGTCGCCAAGGCGCTGCAGGGCAAGGAGAGCCCGAAGGAAGCCCTCGACAACGCTGTCAAGTCCTGCGACCAGCTGCTGAAGCAGCAGGGCTGACCTGCCGTGGCCGCCCCCACCGCACCGCACGCCGCACCGCATGCCGCATCGCACCCAGCACCGCCGGCTGCCCGGGTGCGCCGGCAACTGCCGACCAGTCCCTGGCTGTTCGCCGCACCCGGGCTGCTCATCGCCGGCGCCTTCGTGCTCTATCCGTTCGTCTCCACCCTGGTGAACTCCTTCACCGACCGGCGCACCCTGGTCCCGGGCGGCTTCGTGGGCCTCGACAACTTCCGTGAACTGCTCCACGACGACATGTTCTGGACGGGCCTGCGCAACAGCACCCTGTACATCCTGGGCGTCGTACCGGCCCTGGTGATCCTGCCGCTGCTGCTCGCCCTGCTGGTGCAGAAGAACATCCCCGGCATCACGTTCTTCCGCTCCGCCTTCTACACCCCGGTCGTCGCCTCCATCGTCGTCGTCGGGCTCATCTGGGTGTGGCTGCTGGACGAGCGGGGCCTGGTCAACTCGCTGCTGGAGACCGTGGGGATCGGCCGGGTCGGGTTCCTCAGCGACCAGTGGCTGCTCCTGCTCAGCGCCATGGCGGTCACGGTGTGGAAGGGGCTCGGCTACTACATGATCATCTACCTGGCGGCGCTGGCGAACGTGCCGCGCGAGCTGCACGAGGCCGCCGCCGTGGACGGAGCGGGCCCGGTCCGCCGCTTCCTCACGGTCACCGTGCCGGCCGTGCGCTCCACCATGGTGCTGGTCGCCGCGCTCTCCTCGGTCGCCGCGTTCAAGGTGTTCTCCGAGGTGTACCTGATGGCGGGCCCGAGCGGCGGGCCGGCCGGCGAGGACACCACCCTCGTCATGCTCGTCCAGCGCACCGGCACCGGCCTCACCGGCCGCGTCGGCTACGCCTCCGCCCTGTCCGTCGTCGTCTTCGCCGTCACCGTCGCCCTGATGCTGCTCGTCCTGCGGGCCGACCGGAGGGAGGAGACATGAGCGTCCTGGAGAAGGTACGGCCCGCACGGCCGGCCCCCGCCGCCACCCGCGAGCGCCGCCGCGTCACCGACGAGCACGGCCGGCGCGTCCGGATCGGCGAACTGGCCCTGCGTTACCTGCTGCTGACCGCCGTCCTCGCCCTCACCGTCGGCCCGTTCCTGTGGCAGCTGTCCACCTCGCTCAAGGGGCCCACCGAGGACATCTACAGCTCGCCGCCGACGTTCCTGCCGAGCCATCCCACCCTGCACAACTACCAGCGGGTCGCCGACACCATCCCCGTCTGGGACTACGCGCTGAACTCCCTGAAGGTCGCCACCGCCAACGTCGTGACGAACTGCGTCGGTTCCGCCCTCGCCGGGTATGCCCTGGCCCGGCTGCGCTACCGCGGCCGGCGCGCGGCCACCTTCGCGTTCGTGCTGGCGATGCTCGTGCCGGTGGAGGGCATCGTCATCGCCCAGTTCACGACCATGCGGGAACTCGGCCTGAACAACACGCTCATCGGGGTCGTGCTGCCCGGCTCGATCGGCGCCATGAACGTACTGCTGATGCGCAACGCCTTCCGCAACCTGCCGTACGAGATCGAGGAGGCGGCCTACGTCGACGGCGCCAACGTCTGGCAGCGGTTCCTGCGCGTCGCGCTGCCGTCGGTCAAGGGCACCCTCGCCGTCGTCGCGATCTTCGCCTTCATGGGCGCCTGGGACGACTTCCTCTGGCCCCTCATCGTGCTCAGCGACCCGTCCCGGTTCACCCTCACCATCGGCCTCAACTATCTGCACGGGACCTTCGCGAACGACGAGCGGCTGGTCGCCGCCGGCACCGTCATCGCCGTGGCCCCGCTCATCGCCCTGTTCGCCTGCCTCCAGCGGTACTTCTTCCGCGGGGTCGGCGAGGGCGCCGTCAAGGGCTGAGCGCCGTCAAGGGCTGAACCAGCTCCCCGCCAGCTCCCCGCCGTCTCGCCCCGCCCGCCTCGCCCCGCCTCGCACAGACCAGCAAGGACCCCCGTATGCCCCCTGCCGTGCGCTTCGGCGTCAACTACACCCCGAGTGAAGGGTGGTTCCACCACTGGCTCGACTTCGACCTGGACTCCGTGCGCGCCGACCTCGACGCGATCGCCGCGCTGGGCCTGGACCACATCCGGGTGTTCCCGCTGTGGCCGTACTTCCAGCCCAACCGCACCCTGATCCGGCCGCGCGCCGTGGAGCAGCTGGTACGGCTGGTCGACGCGGCCGGGGAGCGCGGGCTCGACGTCAACGTGGACGGGCTGCAAGGGCACTTGAGCAGCTTCGACTTCCTGCCGGCCTGGACCAGGACCTGGCACCGGCGCAACCTCTTCACCGACCCGCGGACCGTCGAGGGCCAGGCCGACTATCTCCGCGCCCTGGCGACCGCCCTCGCGGGACGGTCCAACTTCCTCGGCCTCACCGTCGGCAACGAGGTCAACCAGTTCTCCGCCGGCCCGCACCCCGACCCCGACCGCGCGGACACCGACGCGATCGACGCCTGGCTGGAGCGCATGCTCGCCGCGTGCGAGCAGGGCGCCCCCGGCCGGATGCACCTCCACGCCGAGTACGACGCCACCTGGTACCAGGACGACATGCCGTTCACCCCGGCCCAGGCCGCCCGCCTCGGCGCCGTCACGGCCGTCCACTCCTGGGTGTTCAACGGCACCGCGCAACGCCACGGCCGCAGCGCCGTGCCCACCGAGCACCACGCCGCCTATCTGATCGAGCTGAGCAAGGCCTGGGCCGAGGATCCGCACCGGCCCGTCTGGCTCCAGGAGGTCGGCGCGCCCGCGCCCCTGATCCCCGCCGCGCACGCCGCCGCCTTCGCCGCGGCGACCGTGACGAACGCCCTGGACTGCCCCGACCTGTGGGGGATCACCTGGTGGTGCTCCCACGACGTGTCCCGCTCCCTCGCCGACTTCCCCGAACTCGAATACGGTCTCGGGCTGTTCACCAACGACCGGCGGCCCAAGGACATCGCGCGCGTGCTGGCCGACGCGGCCCGCGCACCCCGGCCGGCCCCGGACGCGCGCACCACCGCCCTCGTCGTCCCGGCCGACCCGGCCCGCCGCTCCCGCTGCGCCCCGGGCGGGCCCGTCTTCGACGCGTTCTTCGCGCTCGTCGCCGACGGCGCCCGCCCCACCACCGTCCTCGACACCCGCGCGGACGACAAGGACCACCTCGCCGCCCGCTCCATCACCGATGTCGTCACTCCCGACCAGGTACTCCCCACCCCCCAAGGAGGCCCTCGCTCGTGAACCCCACCAGACGCACCGTCCTGCTCGCCGGCACCGCCGCCGCGCTGCTCCCCGCCACCCCGGCCCTCGCCCGCGCCGGACTCCCGGCGGCCACACCGCCGTACGCCTCCTACTGGTACCCGGACTCCCTCCCCGACGGCAGCCCCGGCCCCGGCATCACCTGGCGCAGCCTCGCCGGCTGGCGCCCCGACAGCGACGCCGACCTCGCCTTCAACGCCGCGTCGGTCCCGCTTGCCGCCCGCTTCACCCCGACCCCGGCGAACCGCACCGCCCGCCCGGACCAGGCCCGCGTCCAGGCCCTGGTCTCCTTCGGCCCGACCTCGTCCAACCCCTCCCAGGGCTCGGCCACCGCCGACTACTACGCCCCCACCCACTGGGCCTACCTGGACGAGCTGGTGTTCTGGGGCGGCTCGGCCGGCGAGGGCCTGATCCTCTCCCCGAACGCGCCCGTAGTCGACGCGGCCCACCGCCACGGGGTGCCCGTCCTCGGCAACATCTTCCTGCCGCCCGCCGCCTACGGCGGCCAGCTGCGGTGGACCGAGGACCTGGTGCGGACGGACGACCGGGGCCGCTACCCGCTCGCCGCGCGACTCGTCGCGGTCGCGGCGGCGTACGGCTTCGACGGCTGGTTCGTGAACGCCGAGACAGGCGGCGGGAACACCGCACTCGGCACCGCCATGCTGGGCTTCGTACGGGAGCTGAGGACGCTCGCCGCCGCCCGGGGGCAGCGGGTGACCTGGTACGACGCGATGACCGTGAACGGCACGGTCAGCTGGCAGGGCGCACTGGACGACCAGAACCAGGCGTTCTTCGAGGCCGCCGACGACATGTTCGTCGACTTCCGCTGGAGCGCGGGCACCCTGGCCTCCTCGGGGGACAGGGCGGACCGACTGGGCCGTGACCGCTACCAGTTGTGGGCCGGTGTCGACGTCGAGTCCAACGGCTCCGGCACATATGTCGACTGGGACGCGCTCGTGCCGGCCGGGAAGCCGCACGTCGCCTCGGCCGGCCTCTACCGGCCCGAGTGGACCCGCAACCACCTGCCCGCCGACCGGCGCACCCCGAGCGACTTCCACGCGGCCGACGACCGGTTCTGGACCGGACGGTCCCTGGATCCGGCCCGGCCCGACGCGACCGACCCGTGGCGGGCGCCGGCGGTGTCGGTCGCGGACCGGTCGACGGTGGCCTCGGTGCCCTTCGCGAGCGTGTTCAACACGGGGCACGGGTTGCGCTGGTACGAGCGGGGCGAGGTCACCTCGGACGCGCCGTGGAACCACCTCGGGCTCCAGGACCGGCTGCCGTCCCGGCAGTGGGTGGTGCGGACGGCGGGGGAGCGGCCGTCGGTGGCCTTCGACTTCGACGCCGCCTGGCGGGGCGGCAGCAGCGTGCTGGTGGCCGGTGAACTGGATCAACCCGTGGTGCTGGATGTGTACGCGACCCGGCTGCCCGTCGGTGTGAACTCGGTTGTCGAGCTGGTCTTCCGCACGGAGGGGGCGGATGCGGATGCGGCAGGGGGTGAAGGCGAGGTCGGCGTCGACCTCGCGGTGGCGACGGCCGAGCCGGGCGAACCGGGTGACGCGCCGCCGTACACCTATCTGCCTGTGAACCCGGTCAACAAGCACGTCCGTGTGCGGTCGGTCAACGGCTGGCGGACGGCCACCCTACGGCTCACCGGCCTGACCGGCACCGTCCACGCCCTCGGCGTCCGCCTCACCGCGCCCGCCTCCGCGTCGGCCTCCGCGCCCGGTGGCGGCCCCGTGCGCTGGCGGCTCGGCGGTCTCGCCGTCCACGACGGCACCCCGCACCGCCCGGCCGCCCCCTCCCGGCTGCGCGTCACCGCCGCCACCGCCGGCGACCTGCGCTTCGCCTGGAACCCCGCCGAAGGCGACAGCAGCCCCCGCCACTACGAACTCCACCGCGTCCTGCCCGACGGCGGCCGCCGCTTCCTCGGCGGCACCTGCCAGCACGCGTACTTCGTGCCCGGACCGCGTCCCGAGCCTGGAGAGCGCAGGGGACGGTTCGAACTGCGAGCCGTGGGGGAGCTGTACGACACGTCGACCCCCGTGACCGTCACCCACACCTGGTGATCACCCGGAAACCCCGCAGGAGCCTCCCGTATGCATGACGACCGCAAGCTGGTCGAAGCCCGCCTCCGGCGCGTCCTCGACGAGCGCATCCGCCCCGCCGTGTACCCCGAGTCCGTGCCGCTCCAGGTCGCGGTGTGGCACGCGCCCGGCGAACCCGTCCCGGTGGCGGAGGGGCTCGCCGCCGAGCCCCGGCCCGTCGAGGTGGGCGCCCGCTGGGGTGCCCCCTGGGGCACCAGCTGGTTCCGGGTCACCGGGACCGTGCCCGAGGAGTGGGCAGGCCGCACCGTCGAGGCCCTGCTCGACCTCGGCTTCGACGAGAACATGCCCGGCTTCCAGTGCGAGGGCCTCGTCTACCGGCCCGACGGCACCCCGGTGAAGGGCCTCAACCCGCGCAACCAGTGGGTACGGATCGGCGCTCCCGTCGCGGGCGGCGAAGAGGTGCGCCTGCACATCGAGGCCGCCTCCAACCCGGTGATCCTCGACTACCACCCCTTCCGGCCGACCTGGCTGGGCGACAAGGACACCGCCGGGCACGAGCCGCAGTACACCCTCACCCGCATGGACCTCGCTGTCTTCGACGAGACCGTCTGGCACCTGGTGCAGGACCTGGAGGTGCTCGGTGAGCTGATGGCCGAACTGCCCGAGGACTCCGCGCGGCGCTACGACATCCTGCGCGCCGTCGGCCACGCCCTGGACGCCGTCGACCTCCAGGACGTGAACGGCACCGCCGCCCCCGCCCGGGAACGGCTCACCGGCGTCCTGGCCGCCCCGGCCGTCCCGTCCGCCCACCGGATCAGCGCCGTCGGTCACGCCCACATCGACTCGGCGTGGCTGTGGCCGCTGCGGGAGACGGTCCGCAAGGTGGCCCGTACGACGTCCAACATGACCGCGCTCGTCGAGGACGAGCCGGACTTCGTGTTCGCCATGTCGCAGGCCCAGCAGTGGGCCTGGGTGAAGGAGCACCGGCCCGAGGTGTGGGCGCGGGTGAAGAAGGCGGTCGCCGAGGGGCGGTTCGTGCCGGCCGGCGGCATGTGGGTGGAGTCCGACACCAACATGCCGGGCTCAGAAGCGATGGCCCGGCAGTTCGTGCACGGCAAGCGGTTCTTCCTGGACGAGTTCGGCGTCGAGAACGAGGAGGCCTGGCTGCCCGACACCTTCGGCTTCGCCGCCGGACTGCCGCAGATCATCAGGGCGGCCGGCTCCAAGTGGCTGCTGACGCAGAAGATCTCCTGGTCCCAGACCAACAGCTTCCCCCACCACACCTTCCGCTGGGAGGGCATCGACGGCACCCGGATCTTCACCCACTTCCCACCCGTCGACACCTACAACTGCTCCATGAAGGGCAGCGAGATCGCCCACGCGGCACGGAACTTCAAGGACCGGGGCCGCGCCCGGCACTCCCTCGCGCCCACCGGCTGGGGCGACGGAGGCGGCGGCACGACCCGGGAGATGGTCGCCAAGGCCGCCCGCCTGCGCGACCTGGAAGGCTCGGCGACGGTCGCCTGGGAGACACCCCGCGCGTTCTTCGAGAAGGCCGAGGCGGAATACCCCGACGCCCCCGTGTGGGTGGGCGAGCTGTACCTCGAACTGCACCGCGCCACGCTCACCAGCCAGGCCAGGACCAAACAGGGCAACCGCCGCAGCGAACACCTGCTGCGCGAGGCGGAACTCTGGGCCGCCACGGCCGCCGTCCGCACCGGATCCGCCTACCCCTACGAGGAGTTGGACCGGATCTGGAAGACGGTCCTGCTGCACCAGTTCCACGACATCCTGCCCGGCTCCTCGATCGCCTGGGTGCACCGCGAGGCCCGCGCCACCTACGACCGGCTGGCCGCCGAACTGACCGCGATCACCGACGCGGCCCAGCGTGCCCTGGCCGGCCAGGGCGACACCCCACTGCTGTTCAACGCGGCCCCGCACGCCCTACGGGGTGTCCCGGCGGGCGGCGCCACGCGGCCCGAGGCGGACGGCAGGACGACCCGCACCCCGGGCCCGGACGGCGGACACGTCCTGGACAACGGCCTGCTGCGGGTCACCGTCGACGCGAACGGCCTGGTCACGTCGGCGTACGACCTCACCGCCGACCGCGAGACGATCGCCCCCGGCACGGCGGCCAACCTGCTCCAACTCCACCCGGACTTCCCGAACATGTGGGACGCCTGGGACGTCGACGCCTTCTACCGCAACACGGTCACCGACCTCACCGAGGCCGACGAGGTGAGCGCCGGCGAGGACGGGCGGTCCGTGCGCGTCGCCCGGTCCTTCGGTACCTCCCGCGTCACCCAGGTGCTGTCGCTGGTGCCGGGGGAGCGGCGGCTGGTCATCGACACCGAGGTCGACTGGCACGAGACGGAGAAGTTCCTGAAGCTGGCCTTCCCGCTCGACGTGCACGCCGAACGGTACGCGTCCGAGACGCAGTTCGGGCACGTCCACCGGCCCACCCACACCAACACCTCGTGGGAGGCGGCCAAGTTCGAGGCGTGCAACCACCGGTTCGTGCACCTGGAGGAGCCCGGCTGGGGCGTCGCGCTGGTCAACGACTCGACGTACGGCCACGACGTGACCCGCACGGTCCGCGCCGACCGGGGTACGACCACCACGGTCCGGGCCTCCCTGCTGCGCGCCCCCCGCTTCCCCGACCCCGAGACCGACCAGGGCGTCCACCGCTTCCGGCACGCCCTGGTCCCCGGCGCCCGGATCGCCGACGCGGTCCGCGAGGGCTGGCGGATCAACCTGCCCGAGCGGCGGGTGACGGGCGCGCACGACGTCGCCCCGCTGATCGCCGTCGACAACGAGGCTGTCGTCGTCACGGCGGTGAAGCTCGCCGACGACGGCAGCGGCGACGTCGTGATCCGCTTCCACGAGGCCCACGGCGGCCGCGCCCGCGCCACCCTCACGGCCGGCTTCCCGGTCACCGGCCTCACCGTCACGGACCTCCTGGAACGCCCGCTCGCCGACACCGAGCCACCGGCACGGGACGGCGACCGGATCACCGTACGGCTCCGCCCGTTCGAACTGATGACGCTCCGGCTGCGCAGGGCCTGAACCGAGAGACGGAGGGGCTGGGCTAGGGTTCCGGCATGCGATGCGCCATATGCGGCTCCGGCCGGCTGAGCCCGGTCGGGGAACTGATCTCGGGTGAGAAGTGGATGGACCGCCTGTCCTTCAGGTTCGACCGCTCGGGCATCCTGAAGCCCCGTCCGACGTTCACCGCGGGCTTCGCGCGAGCCTGCCGCGACTGCGGGGCCCTGCTCCCCTTCCTCGCCGAGTACGAGCGGGTGCGCCTGGACGCGGAGGCCGACAAGCTGGCCGACGTGGAGGGCGCTCCGTAGCGGCAGCCCCGGCTACGACCGGTCGGCCGCCCGCGCCAGGCGCGTGGGCGGCAGGTACTCCCGGACGAACGTCCGGTCCCAGCACGCGCCGGTCTCGCGCAGTTCGTGCCAGGTCGTGTAGCGGTAGCGGAAGAGGCGGGCGCGGATGTGGCGGGGCGGCGTGTCCGGGGGGAACGGGGAGCGGCGCAGCAGGCGCAGGGTGCCCGGGTCGTTCTCCAGCAGCCGTTCGACCAGGGCGCCGAACCATTCCCCGGCGTAGCCGGGGGACAGCGCGGCGAACCACATCAGCCAGTCCAGGCGCAGGTGGTAGGGCGCGAACTGGCGAGGCCAGCGGTGCGGGTCGCCGGGCTTGCCCTTGAACGTGTACTCCCGCCAGTCCGAGTCCTGGCCCGGCACCTCCGCGAGCGTGCCCTCGATCACCACCTCGTAGCGGATACGGCTGACGCTGCCGAACGCGCCGTAGGTGTTCACCAGGTGGAGCGGGTCGAAAGACCGGTTCATCACCTGGCGGCGGGAGACCATGTTCGCCACCGGGCGGTAACTCAGGAAGAGCAGAAACGCGGCGACCACCAGTACCAGGATCTCGTACCAGAGCGGCGCCGGTGACGTGGCCGGCGTAGTGCCGGGCAGGCGGAGCGCGGACAGAGCCAGCACGATGGTGATCCAGTTCAGCCAGGAGAAGTTGCCGGACAGCACCAGCCACAACTGGGTCGCGATCATCAGCGCGGCGGCGGCCGAGGCGATCGGCTGCGGGGCGAACAGCAGGACGGGCACCGCCAGTTGGGTGACGTGGTTGGCGGCCACCTCCACCCGGTGCAGGGGCCGTGGCAGATGGTGGAAGAACCAGCTCAACGGGCCGGGCATCGGCTGGGTCTCGTGGTGGTAGTCCAGACAGGTCAGCTTGCGCCAGCAGGCGTCCCCGCGCAGCTTGATCAGCCCCGCCCCGAACTCGACCCGGAACAGGATCCAGCGCAGCAGGAACAGCACCACGACCGGCGGAGCCACCTCGTCGTTGCCGAGGAACACGGCCAGGAAGCCGGTCTCCAGCAGCAGGGACTCCCAGCCGAACGCGTACCAGGTCTGGCCCACGTTCACGATCGACAGGTACAGCGCCCACGGCACCAGCCACAGCAGCATGCCCGCCCACAGGGGGAGTTGGTCGTGCGCCCCGGCCAGCAGAGCCGCCGACACCGCGCAGCCGGCCCAGGCGCAGCCCGCGAACAGCCGGTCGGAGTACCGCAGATGGAACAGGCTCGGGGCCCGCTTGAACGGAACCCGGGCGGTGAAGCGGGGGATCGGCAGCATGCCGCGCTCACCCAGGAGAGGCCGGAACTGCAGGGCCGCCCCGAGGAACGCGACGAGGTACACGGCGGCCAGAGCCCGCTGGAGGACCAGCCGGCTCAGCCAGTAGTCGGGTGCGGTGAACCAGTCCACGGCTGTGCGCGCCCCTTCTGTGCGGCCGAACCGCACGACATGCCCCGAGTTGCCCGCCGGACGGGTGCGATGCAAACAATAGTGAGAAATCACCCACAGTGATGCGGAGGACGCGGTGCGGATACCTTTCACCGGGCTTGCCTTCGCGTCCTGCGCCGGCGCGACCCTGCTCGTGAGCGGCTGCGCCGGTGCCACCGGGACCGCTGCCGGGACGCACCCCGCCGGGGAGGTCTTCCTCCAGCCCGCCGCGGCGCCCGGCCCCGACCCGTTCACGCACTCGACGGCCACCACCGCAGCGGCCTCTGCCCCGACTTCGATCCCGGCCTCGGATTCCGTTACCCCGTCCCGGCCGGCCGCCACACCCGCGCGGGACGTGCGGTCCCTGTCCGGCGCCACTCCGGGCCTGTACGGCGGCACCGCCCACGTGGCCGGCTGCGACGTCGAGCGGCAGATCGGCTACCTGGCCGCCGACCCCGCCAAGGGCGTGGCGTTCGCACAGGGAGCGGGCATCTCCCCGGCGTCGGTCCCAGGCTATCTGCGCGGCCTGACCCCGGTCGTGCTCCGCGCCGACACCCGCGTCACCAACCACGGCTACCAGGACGGGCGGGCGACCGAGTTCCAGTCCCTCCTGCAGGCCGGTACCGCCGTCCTCGTCGACGACCGGGGCGTGCCGCGCGTCCGCTGCGCCTGCGGCAACCCGCTGCGGCCGCCCACGGCCCACAGCGGCTCCGCGACCGGCGGCACCGGCTGGTCCGGATACCGGCCGGCCGAGGTCGTCGAGGTGGCCCCGGCGCCCCACGCGGTCACCAGCATCACGATCGTCGACGTCCACAGCCACACCTGGATCGAACGCCCGATCGGACACGGCGTGGCCCACGACCACGTCGTACCGGCCCCGGCGCCGGCCACACCGACCCCGGCCGGCAAGCCCCCGCACTCCGGGAAGCCGAGCCCGCACGTGACCCGCCCGGGCGAGACCGGCAAGGCCACGCCGACGCCGACCCCGGACGCCTCGGCCTCGGCCTCAGCCTCCGTATCGGCCTCCGCCCCCACCTCGGCCTCGGCCCCGGCCCTGGCTCCCGCCTCAGCCTCGGCCTCCGCCGCCGCTTCCCCATCCGCCTCCCCGTCACCCAGCCGGACCGCGGGCCACCTGGCGCCGCCCACCGCCCCATCCCGCCCGCAGACTCCGTCGGCCCCCCACCGGTCGCCGTCGCCGCCGCAGCCGCCCGGGCAGGACGCCTCGCCCACCGCCCCCGGCACCTCACCGGACGCGACCGTCCCGGACGAGACCGGCCCGCCCCGGGGCACCGGCACCTCCGGACTCGTCCCCGAGCCTCCGACCGGGTCGGCCGGCTGAGACCGAAGCGCCCGAACAACTCGAAGAATCGGACAAATGCTGGCAAGGTGGGCCCATGGCTGATCGGGGAGCGAGCGCCCTGTCACTCCCGGAGGACTGGCCCGCCCACCCGGACCCGATCCTGGCGCTCAACCGCATGGGCAGCTTCGACTGGGACCTGGACACCGGTCTGTTCCACATGGACGCCCAGGGCTACGAGGTGTTCGACCTGCTCCCCGAGGAGTTCGACGGACGCCCCGAGTCCCTCGCGGTCCGGGTGCCGCCGCCGGAGGCCGCCCGGCTCGACACCGCCGTCGCCCAGGCCATCAAGGACGGCAGCGAGAACTACGGCGCCTACTTCCGCATCCGCTGCCGCGACGGCACGCTGCGCTGGACCCACACCCAGGGCTACATCCGGCGCGACGAGACGGGCCGCCCCCGCCGGATCGTCGGCATCCTCCGGGACGCCACCCAGGAACTCGCCGCCGGCGAGACACGCAGCCTGCGCGCCGCCCAGGACGAGGCCTTCCGGCAGCAGACCAACGTCGTCGAGGTCACCTCCGCGGCCCTCGCGCACGCCCAGGGCGTCCAGGACGTCATCGACGTCCTCAAGTACACCCAGGGCGTCCGCCACCTGGGCGCGGCCAGCCTCGTCATGGGCCTGGTGGAGGCCGGCCGCATCCGGCTGGTCGCCGAGGGGCCCGTGGGCAGCTTCGTGCCGGGCACCCGGGTCACCCGGATCGACGAGCCGTACCCGATGGGCGAGGTCGTCCGCACCCTCGTGCCGCGCTTCATCGAGTCGCCCGAGGAGTTCGCCCAGGGCTACCCGATCCTGTGGCCGCACCTCACCGACCTGCACATCACCTCGGCCGCCTATCTGCCGCTGATCGCGCAGGCCCGCCCGATCGGCGCGATGGGGCTGCTCTACAGCGACCGGCGGGGCTTCTCCGCCGAGGAGCGGGCCGTGCTGGTGGCGCTCGGCAGCAGCATCGCGCAGAGTCTGCAGCGGGCCATGCTCTACGAGCAGGAGAAGGACCTCGCCCAGGGCCTGCAGCAGGCGATGCTGCCGCGCACCATCCCCAGCGTCCGCGGCGCCGACGTCGCCGTCCGCTACCGCGCCGCGTCCGTCGGCGGCACGCTCGGCCGGGACATCGGCGGCGACTGGTACGACCTCATCCCGCTGCCCGGCGGCCGGGTCGGCGCGGTCATCGGCGACGTCCAGGGCCATGACACGCACGCGGCCGCCGTCATGGGCCAGCTGCGGATCGTGCTGCGCGCCTACGCCGCCGAGGGGCACACCCCGGCCGCGGTGATGGCCCGGGCCTCGGTGTTCCTGCACGAACTGGACACCGACCGCTTCGCGACCTGCCTGTACGCGCAGGCCGACCTGTCCACGGGGGTCGTCCAGGTGGTCCGGGCCGGGCACATCGACCCGCTGGTGCGCGCCACGGACGGCACCTGCCGCCGCATCCCGGTCGACGGCGGCCTGCCGCTCGGCCTCTCCGCCGAGTTCGGCCGCCTGGAGTACCCCGTCTCCACCCTGGAACTCGACCCCGGCGAGACCCTGCTGCTGTGCACCGACGGGCTCGTCGAGCAGCCCGGCGCCGACCTCGACGACGGCATGCGGACCCTCACCGCGCTCATCGCCGACGGCCCGGACGAGGTCCGCGACCTCGCCGACCGGCTCATCCAGATGGCCGAGGAACGCGGCGGCGACGACGACGTGGCCCTGCTCCTGCTGCGCCGCCGCGCCCCCGAGGCCCCCCGGGCGGGCGGCCGGCTCCAGCAGCACGTGGCGCCGGGCGACCCCGAGGCGCTCACCCAGGCCCGGCACATGATCCGCGCCGCCGTGCGCACGTGGGGTGCCCGGGACCGGGCCGACGAGGTCGAACTGGTCGCCGACGAGCTGATCACCAACGCACTGATGCACACCGAGGGCTCCGCGATCGTCACCCTCAGGGTCCTCGACGGCGCCGACCGCCGGCTCCGGGTGGAGGTCGAGGACTCCTCCAGCGCCCTGCCGCGCCGCCGGGAGGCGGGCGAGGACGGGGTGTCCGGGCGGGGCCTGCTGCTCGTGGACCGGCTCGCCGACGGCTGGGGCGTGGAGGCGCGCGGCGGCGGGAAGGCCGTGTGGTGCGAGTTCGTCGTGCCGCCCCGGGCCGGGCGCTGAGCGCACCGCCCGGCGCTGTCGGTGGCGTTGTCGGTGCCGGAGGGCACGGTGGCGTTGTCGGTGCCGGATGGCACTCTGGACGTATGCCCGAACTGCCCGAGGTAGCGGCGCTGACGGACTTCCTCACCGAGCACCTGACCGGACGCCGGATGGTGCGGGTGCTGCCGGTCGCGATCAGCGTCCTGAAGACGTACGACCCTCCGCTCACCGCCCTGGCGGGCGGTGAGGTGACCGCTGTGCGCCGGTACGGCAAGTTCCTCGACATCGAGACCGGGGCCGGGGTCCACCTGGTCACCCATCTGGCCCGCGCGGGCTGGCTGCACTGGAAGGACGAGGTGCCGGCCGCGCCGCCCCGGCCCGGGAAGGGCCCGCTCGCGCTGCGGGTGACGCTGGACTCCGGCGCGGGCTTCGACCTCACCGAGGCAGGCACCCAGAAGCGGCTCGCGGTGTACGTGGTCCGTGATCCCCAGGACGTCCCCGGCATCGCCCGCCTCGGCCCGGACCCGCTCGCCGACGACTTCGACGCGGCCCGCCTCGCCGCGCTGCTCAAGGACGAGAGACGCCAGATCAAGGGCGCGCTGCGCGACCAGAGCCTGATCGCGGGCGTCGGCAACGCCTACAGCGACGAGATCCTGCACGCCGCGAAGATGTCCCCCTTCAAACTCGCCGCGTCCCTGACGCCGGAGGAGACGCTGCGGCTGCACGAGGCGCTGCGCTCGACCCTCACCGAGGCGGTCGAGCGGTCCCGGGGGGTGGCGGCGGGGCGTCTGAAGGCGGAGAAGAAGAGTGGGCTGCGGGTGCACGGGCGGACGGGGGAGGCGTGTCCGGTGTGCGGGGATGTCATCCGCGAGGTGTCTTTCAGCGACTCGTCGCTGCAGTATTGCCCTTCGTGCCAGACGGGGGGTAAGGCGTTGGCGGACCGTCGGCTGTCGCGGCTGCTGAAGTAGGGGTGCGTGCGCTCGGGGTGCGTTGTGTCGTTCCTCGGCTTCCGGCGCCGTCGTGGCTTGTCGCGCAGTTCCCCGCGCCCCTGACGGGGCGCTGAGGCCGGGCGGCGTTCGTCAGGTCAGGGCGCGTCCAGTGTGACCAAGTGGTGGCCGTCTGTCGTGCGGATCTCGTAGTGGTCGATGTCGGTGGGGTGCAGGGTGGTGTCGACCAGGGTGGTGGTCATGGTGGGGTCGTGGGGGGCGACCATCCAGTTGCCGGCGAGTTGTTCCGTGCCGTCGTGGCCGATGACGACGAGGCGGCAGGAGTGGGGGCCCGAGGCGTCCTTGATCTCCAGGCGGAGCCGGCTGCCGTAGTCCTCGTTCTCGGAGGTGACCCGGGCCCAGACTCCGGTGTGCGGGTCCGTCGCGGCGGTGACGTGGGCGGCGGCCGGTGTGCCGTGCCCGGTGAAGGCCATGACCCCGGGGCCGGCGGCGGCCAGCACCACCGAGGCGGCCAGGCCGTACAGGAAGCGGCGCCGGCGGGTCCGGTCGCGGCGGGCGATCTCGGCGAGCAGCCGGTCCAGCAGCCGGGGGCCGGGCTGGGCGAGCGGCGGCACGAAGCGCGGGGTGGCCCGGCGGTACAGCATCAACTGCCGTGTGGCCGCGCCGAATTCGGTCACGTGTGCCGCGCACTTGGGGCACTCCATGAGGTGGTCCTCGAAGCGGAAGGCGTCCGCCTCGTCCAGCACGCCGAGCGCGTACGCGCCGACGTCGCGATGCCGTTCCAGGGACCTCATGCCGAATCCTCGTGACCGTGGGGTGCGGGTGGGGTTACTCCTTGCTCCCACCCGTACGCAGCCGACAGCCGAATCACTCAAGCCCCGGACAGAATCGGGACCAAGAGATTCGGAGCGGCCCGCTCCCCGGATTGGTCTGATTTTCGGCAGCCCGCGAGAACCGACCGGCGCCTGTCCGAGGGGCGCTCAGAACAGGTGGATGGCGAGGTGTCCCAGGGGCAGTCCGAGCCGCCAGGCCGGGGTCCACACCTTCGGGCCCTCGTCCTCGCCGACCGGCGCGGCGCCTTCCGGCACCGCGTCGAGGTCGGGCGCCAGCAGCTCCGTCTCCTCCAGCCAGCGCCAGGCCTCCGCCGCCAGCGCGAGGTCCGGCGAGGGCGTCCGGGCGTCCGCCTCCTGTCCGGCCAGCTCGGCCATGCGCTCGCGCACCCACTCCCGCCACGGCTGGTCGTACGCCGTCAGCGACAGCCAGTTCTCCAGCTGGGAGACGACCCGGATGCCGGACAGCTCCCCGTCGGTGTCGGACAGGAACACGGTCAGCGCCAGCGCGTCCCGCCCGGCCCGGAACTCGAACGACGTCGGCGGCATCAGATCGCCCGTGCGCAGCAGCTCGTCGGCGATGTACTCGGCGTACAACCAGGCCATCGGGACGGTCAGTTCACCGCCGCCGGTGCCGTCCGTACTCTCGTGCCCTCTGTGCAGCATCCCTTCCTGCCTTCCTCCGGTGCGGGCGCGCCGCCCCGGTCCCCGGACCCGGTCCCCGGACCCGGCCCCCGTCCGGAACACGGATGATGAGGACAGCTGATGGCCCGAACGGGGGTCACAGCAAGGCGCTTTGCGAAGGTTTGACCCAGCCTTCGGTTTCACCGCAGGTCGGCCGCGCGTCCCGGCGGGGTCCGGTGCGGGGCGCGCGCCCCGCAGTGCGCACGGGACTTCACGGTACCGGCTCGGGCGCCGCGGGTTCGCGCGCCTGGAACCACACCGGTCCCTCGGGTCCACAGGCGTACAAGCGCGTCACGGTGGTCCGGAGTGAGTGTCTTCACAGCCGGCCGCGGTGGACGGTCCGGCGGGTGAGAAGTCCGCCGGACGGCGGCGCCCCGTATGGGCCAATGAGGATGCCTGGGCTGTTTGGGCGGGAAGTCAGATTCATACCCATGTGTCTGTCACGGATCGGTCGGTCAATACGACAACTCAGGGGTGAGTCGATGATCACACGCGGACGACAGGTGGCTCTGGCTCTGACCGCCCTCCTGACGGCGGCGGCCGCCTGCCAGAACCACGTGCGCCGGGAGTCCACCGCCGGACACCCGGCGCCGCCGCCCGCCTTCCGCGCGTTCACCTTGGCCGCCTCCGGCGACGTCCTGCCGCACACCTCGGTCATCGACCGGGCCCGCTACGACGCCGGAGGCGACGGCTACGACTTCCGCCCGATGCTGGCCGCCGTCGAACCCGTCGTCTCCCACGCCGACCTGGCCCTGTGTCACATGGAGACCGTCTACGGCGCCGACGGCGACTACACCGGCTACCCGGTGTTCAAGTCCCCGCCGCAGATCGCCCAGGGCCTCACCGCCACCGGCTACGACGGCTGCTCCACCGCCTCCAACCACTCCCTGGACGACGGCGCGGACGGCATCCGGCGCACCCTGGACGCCATGGACCAGGCCGGCCTGAAGCACGCCGGCACCGCCCGCACCGAGGCCGAGGCCCACTCGGTCACCATGCTCCGGGCCGGCGCGGCCAAGGTCGCGCACCTGTCGTACACGTACGGCACCAACGGCGCCCCGATGCCCCCGGGCGAGCCCTGGGCGGTGAACGTGACCGATCCGAACCGGATCATCTCCGACGCGCGCGCCGCCCGGCTGGCCGGCGCCGACGTGGTCGTCGTCTCCCTGCACTGGGGCACCGAATGGCAGGACGCCCCCGACCAGAAGCAGCTCGCCCTCGCCGACCGGCTCACCGCGTCCCGGACCAACGGCCGCCCGGACATCGACCTCGTCCTCGGCACCCACGCGCACGTCCCGCAGGCCTACCAGAAGGTCAACGGCACCTGGGTGGTCTACGGGCTGGGCGACCAGATCGCCGGGGAGATGTTCGACAACCGGGGCGTGCAGGACTCACGCGGCAACGAGTCCACCATCGCCCGCTTCACCTTCTCCCCGCCGCCGGCCGCGGGCGGCCGCTGGCGCGTCACCAAGGCCGAGTTCGTCCCGCAGATGTACGACATCGACGCCGGCCGGGTCCTCGACCTGAACAAGGCCATCGCCGGCGGCGCCGAACTCCAGGGCGTCCGGGACCGCATCCGCGGCGTGGTGCTCAGCCGCGGCGCCGCCAAGGACGGTCTGGTCATGGCCAAGTAGCCGGGCTGCGGTGGCCGGGCCCGGTGATCAGCCCCGGTACCGGGACGGGATGATCAGGCCCGGTCGCGCGGCGTGGCCAGTTCCGAGCGGCGGTAGGAGTAGCCGAAGTAGATCCCGCACCCGATCACGAACCACACCGCGAACCGCACCCAGGTCTGCCACTGCAGGAACGTGATCAGCCAGATCGAGAAGACGACGCCCAGCGCCGGCACGAACGGCATCCACGGTGTGCGGAACGTGCGCGGCAGGTCCGGCTGCCGGTAGCGCAGCACGATCACGGCCGTGCACACCACCACGAACGCCAGCAGGATGCCGATGTTGGTCAGCTCCGCCGCCTCCGCGATCGGGAAGAACCCGGCGATCACCGCCGACGCCACCCCGACGATCCAGGTGACCCGCGTCGGCACGTGCCGCGTCGGGTGCGTCTTGGCGAACCACTTGGGCAGCAGACCGTCCCGGGACATCGAGAACCACACCCGGGTCACACCCAGCATGAACGTGAACATCACGGTGAGGATGCCGATGATCGCGCCCACCGCGATCACGTCCGCCAGCCCGCTCAGCCCCACCGACTTGAACGCCGAGGAGAAGCCGCTCTCCGGGTCGATGTGCCGGTAGTTCTGCATGCCGGTCAGCACCAGGCAGGCCGCCACGTACAGCACCATCGCGATCACCAGCGAGTAGATGATCGCCTTCGGCATGTGCCGCTGCGCGTCCTTCGACTCCTCGGCCGCGGTGGACATCGCGTCGTAGCCGAACACCGCGAAGAACACCGTCGCCGCACCCGTGAACGCGCCGCCGACACCGAACGGGAAGAACGGGTGGTAGTTCGACGAGGTGATGTGGAAGACGCCCACCCCGATCACCAGCAGCACCACCAGCACCTTCAGCCCGACCACGAAGGTCTCGAACCGGGCCGCGCTCTTGATGCCCAGGTTCAGCAGCCAGGCGATCAGCAGACAGAGGATCACCGCGAACAGGTCGACCTTGTGCCCGTGCCCGCTGCCGGGCGCGCCCAGCATCCAGGCGGGCAGCTTGGCGCCCATCTCCTCCACCAGGAAGCCGAAGTAGCCGGAGATGCCGATGGCGACCACCGCCACGATCGCCGTGTACTCCAGCAGCAGGTCCCAGCCGATGAACCAGCCCGCGAACTCGCCCAGCACCGCGTACCCGTACGTGTACGCCGACCCGGCCTTCGGGATCAGGCCCGCGAACTCGGCGTACGACAGCGCCGCACACGCGCTCGCCACACCGGCGATCAGGAACGACACCAGCACCGCCGGCCCGGCCGTGCCGTGGGCCACCGTGCCGGCCAGCGTGAAGATGCCCGCGCCGATGATGCCGCCGACGCCGATCGCGGTGAGCTGCCACAACCCCAGCGAGCGTTCCAGCCGGCTGCCGTCGCCGGCCTCGCCCTCCTCGATCCACTCGATCGGTTTGCGGCGGAGAATCCCCTCACCCATACGGAGCTTGGCCATGCGCCTCACCTCTTCGCCTTCGGCAATCGGCTGACGGCCGATCATGATGGCTCAGGGGCGCCCTTCCTGGGAAGACGCCACGCACGGGTACGGCGGCCCCGCGCATCCGCCGGGCCCTCACCGCCCCGCCCGCCCCCGGCGTCGTACAACCACCGGTTGTGCGCCCGGGTCCCGCGGTTGTTTGCGCCGCGGACTGCCGCCCGCTTTCATGACCGGGGTCAACGGGAGGTTGTGCATGCGGCTGGGACGCCGGTTCGGGTGGCTGTGGGCCGCGTACACCGTCAGCGCCTTCGGGACCTGGCTCGCCTTCGACGCCCTCCCGCTGATCGCGATCCTCGTCCTGCACGCGGGGTCCGCCCAGGTGTCCCTGCTCGCGTCCGCCGGACTCGCCGTCGGCGCGGCGGTGGCCGTGCCGCTCGGGCCCTGGATGGAGTTCCGCCGCAAACGTCCGGTCATGATCACCACGGACCTCGTCCGGTGCGCGGCCCTGCTCAGCATCCCCGCCGCCTACGCCCTCGACGCGCTCGGCTTCCCGCAGCTCCTGGTGGTCTCCGTCGTCGTGGCGGCCGCCGGCATCACCTTCACCGCCGCCTCCGGCGCCCACCTGAAGGACCTCGTGGCACCCGCCGGCCTGCTCACCGCCACCAGCAGGTTCGAATCCACCAGCTGGACCGCGACCGTCCTCGGCCCTCCGCTCGGCGGCGCCGCCGTCGGCGTTCTCGGACCGGTGACCACGGTCGCCGTCGACGCCGTCAGCTACCTGCTGTCCGCCCTCGGCATCCGGGCCATCGGCGGCACCGAAACCCCGCCGGCCCGCCCCACCACCGCCCCGGCGCGGCGCCCCCGGGCCGCCGACCTGCTCGACGGCTGGCGGTACCTGCTCACCGATCCCGCGCTGCGCCCGCTGTTCCTCAACACGGCCCTGGTCAACTCCCTCATCATGGCCACTGCGCCGCTGCTCGCCGTCCTGATGCTGGGCCCGCTCGGCTTCGCGCCCTGGCAGTACGGGCTGGCCTTCGCGCTGCCCTCCCTCGGCGGTCTGCTCGGCTCCCGGCTGGCCCGCCCCCTCGCCGACCGCTACGGCAGGCACCGCGTGCTGCTGACCGCGGGCGCGCTGCGTTCCTGCTGGCCGGTCGGGCTCGCGTTCGTCCGCCCCGGCGTGCCCGGCCTGCTCCTCGTGATGGCCGTGGAGTTCGGCCTGATCTCCTGCGCGAGCGTGTACACCCCGGTGCTCGCCGCCCACCGGCTCGACGTGATCCCGGCCGACCGGGTGGCCCGTACCCTCTCCGCCTGGTCGGTGACCGTCAAACTGAGCACCGCCGCCCTGACCGCCCTGTGGGGCCTGCTCGCCGCGCTCGCCGGCCCGCGCACCGCGATCGCCCTGGCCGGCGTCCTGCTGCTGGCGACGCCGGCGCTGCTCCCGGGCGTGCTCACGGCACCACGGTCACCGGCCACCGTCCCGCCTTCACCAGACGCACCGCCACCGAGCCGATGATCCGGTGGCCCGCCTGCTCGGAGGCGCCCAACACCACAGCGTCCGCCTTCAGTTCGTCGGCCGCCTTCACCAGGCCGGTGTAGGGGTCACCGCGGAACGTGTGGAACTCCCAGCGCACGTCGAATATCCCGCGGACCCGCTCCGTCGCCTCCCGGATGTGGGCGATCAGGTCCTCGGCGATCTCGTCGGTCGTCTCCGCCACCGGCGCCCCGAGCGCCGCCCCGGCCGCCAGCACCGGCTGCACGTACACCACCGCCAGCAGCGCGTGCTGCCGCCGGGCCAGCCCGCCCGCGTACGCGGCGGCCCGCAGCGAGGACTCGGAGCCGTCCACACCGGCCACGATGACCTTCGGCCCGTCCGTGCCCCGCTCGAACCGCCCCGCGGACCGGTGGACCGGCTCGGACTCCTCATGATGCTCGTCCCGCTCGTGCTGTTCCGTCACGGCCGCGAGGCTATCGGAACCGCCGCTTCCACAGGGAGTACGGTCGCGTCCGCTGTCGGTCGCCTGTTCCCACCGCGGCCCGGGCCGCTCGACGGGCGAGGCGACCGGCTGCTTCCTACAGTCGGAACCATGACTGCCACCGCGGAGCCCGCCGCACGGCGCGACGTCACCGGTCCGCCACGCCCGCGGGCCGGCACCCGCCTGGCCTGGGTGCCCGAGGCCTTCGGCACGTTCTTCGCCGCGCTCGGCCTGCTCTGCGCCCTGCTCGCCGTCATCGCCCCGCTGCGCCACCCGCTCCGCCCCGTCGCCCGCACCCTCGACCTGCTGCTCGTCCCGGTCAGCGCCAACCTGGCCTACGCGGTGTTCCTCTTCCTGCTGGCCGGCGCCACCGCCGCCCGCAAGAAGGTCGCCTGGTGGCTGGTCGTCGTCTACCTCGGCCTCGTCGTCCTCACCGACGCGCTCGGCCTGGCCCTCGGCCTCTACGCCGAGTCGCTGCCCTCGCTCGTGCTGTGCGGGCTGCTGCTGATCCTGCTGGTGGTGGCCCGCGGGCAGTTCTACGCCGCCTCCCGCCGCGGCGCCGTGTGGCGGGCGCTGGCCGTCCTGCTCGGCGGGCTCGTCGTGGCCATCCTGCTCGGCTGGGGACTGGTCATGCTGTTCCCCGGCAGCCTGCCGCAGGGCCAGCACCTGGCCTGGGCGGCCGACCGGGTCTGCGGCGGACTGGTCTCCAACAGCTCCTTCGCCGGCCGCCCGCCCCGCCAGGTCACCTTCGTCCTCGGGCTGCTCGGCGCGCTCGCCCTGCTGAACGCCGCCGCCACGCTGTTCCGTTCACAGCGCCTGGAGGCGGCCCTGCACGGCGACGAGGAGGCCCGCATCCGCGCCCTGCTCGGCGCCTACGGCGACCGGGACTCCCTCGGCTACTTCGCCACCCGCCGCGACAAGGCCGTCGTGTTCTCGCCCAGCGGCAAGGCCGCCGTCACCTACCGGGTCGAGGCCGGCGTCTGCCTCGCCAGCGGCGACCCCGTCGGCGACCCGGAGGCCTGGCCGCACGCCATCGGCGCCTGGCTGGACGTGGCCCGCCGGCACGCCTGGGCGCCCGCCGCGATGGGCGCCTCCGAGGACGGCGCCCGCGCCTTCGCCCGCGCCGGACTCGGCGCCCTCCAGCTCGGCGACGAGGCGATCCTGCACGTCGCCGCCTTCGACCTGAACGGCCGCGACATGCGCGTCACCCGGCAGGCCGTGCACCGCGTCCGCCGCACCGGCGCCACCACCCGCATCCGCCGCCACGCCGCCCTCACCGAACGGGAGACGGAGGAGATCGTCGACCGGGCCGACGCCTGGCGCGACACCGAGACCGAACGCGGCTTCTCCATGGCCCTCGACCGGCTCGGCGACCCCGCCGACGGCGACTGCCTGCTCGTCGAGGCCCTCGGCGAGGACGGCCGGCTCCTTGCCCTGCTGTCCTTCGTGCCCTGGGGACGCGACGGCGTCTCCCTGGACCTGATGCGCCGTGACCGCAGCGCCCCCAACGGGGTGATGGAGTTCATGGTCGCCGACCTGTGCGCCCACGCCCCCAAACTGGGCGTGCGCCGGATCTCCCTGAACTTCGCCGTCTTCCGCTCCGTCTTCGAGGAGGGCGCCCGCATCGGCGCCGGACCCGTCCTGCGGCTCTGGCGCCGGCTGCTGCTGTTCTTCTCCCGCTGGTGGCAACTGGAGGCCCTGTACCGCTCCAACGCCAAGTACCACCCCGAGTGGTACCCGCGCTTCATCTGCTACGGCGAGACCGCCTCCCTCGCCCGGATCGGCCTGGCCTCCGGCATCGCCGAAGGCTTCGTCTCCGTACCGTCGTTGCGCAAACTCTGGGGAAAGGGGCACCCGGGGCCCGGGCAGCGGCCCGCCACCACCGAGGGGCTGCCGTCCCTGTCGGCGCTCGGCCTCGACGGAGGGGACCAGGCCGCGACCGGCGCCCCGGACGCGGGCCTGCCCGACCAGGTCCGCGTCCGGCACCGCACCCTGGACCGGCTGCGCGCCACCGGCACGGACCCCTACCCGGTCGGCGTCCCCGCCCCGACCCACGCCCTCGCCGACGTACCCCAGGGCCAGGAGGTGACCGTCGCCGGTCGCGTCATGCTCGTCCGGGACTTCGGCGGCATCGTCTTCGCCGTGCTGCGCGACTGGTCGGGCGACCACCAGATCGCCCTCACCCGCGACCTCTCCGGCGCCGCCCTCGACCGCTTCACCGCCGACACCGACATCGGCGACCACATCACCGTCACCGGCCGCGCGGGCCTGAGCGACCACGGCGAACCCACCGTCTTCGCCGCCTCCTGGCAGCTCACCGGCAAATGCCTGCGCCCGTTGCCCGACAAACGGCGGGGCCTCGCCGACCCCGAGGCCAAGGTCCGCCGCCGCTACCTCGACCTGGCGACCAGCCCGGACGCCCGCGCCGTCGTCCGCGCCCGCTCCGCCGCCGTACAGGGCCTGCGCCAGGGCCTGCTGGACCGCGGCTACCTGGAGGTCGAGACCCCGATGCTCCAGCAGATCCACGGCGGCGCCAACGCCCGCCCCTTCACCACCCACATCAACGCCTACGACCTCGACCTCTACCTGCGCATCGCCCCCGAGCTGTACCTCAAACGGCTGTGCGTGGGCGGCCTGGAGAAGGTCTTCGAGATGGGCCGCACCTTCCGCAACGAGGGCGTCTCCTACAAGCACAACCCCGAGTTCACGATGCTGGAGGCCTACCAGGCGCACGCCGACTACGACGTGATGCTCGACCTCACCCGCGAGCTGATCCAGGGCGCCGCGACGGCCGCCTACGGCCGTCCCGTCGCCCACAAGGACGGCGCCGAGTACGACATCTCCGGGACCTGGCCCGTCAAGACCGTGTACGGCGCGATCTCCGAGGCGCTGGGGGAGGAGATCGGCCCCGGCAGCGAACTCCTGCGGCTGCACCGGCTGTGCGACCGCGCGGGAGTGCCGTACACCGCCGACGACGGCCCCGGCGACATCGTGCTGGAGATGTACGAACGCCTCGTGGAGGAGCGCACCCTGCTGCCCACCTTCTACAAGGACTTCCCGACCGACGTCTCCCCGCTCACCCGGCAGCACCGCACCGACCCGCGGCTCGCCGAACGCTGGGACCTGGTCGCCTTCGGCACCGAACTCGGCACCGCCTACTCGGAGCTGACCGACCCCGTCGAGCAGCGCCGCCGGCTCACCGCCCAGTCCCTGCTGGCCGCCGGCGGCGACCCGGAGGCCATGGAGATCGACGAGGACTTCCTCGACGCGCTCGAATACGCGATGCCCCCGACCGGCGGCCTCGGCATCGGCGTCGACCGGCTCGTCATGTTCCTCACCGGCCGCACCATCCGGGAGACCCTGCCGTTCCCGCTGGTACGGCGCCGCTGAGCCACCCCTCCCGCGTTGCTCCGATCGGGTGCATTCGCGCCGCCACACCAGTGTCGCTGGGGTGCGCCCGGGGTTGGCCGGGCGACTGATGAGTCATGCAGAAGGATCAGTTGTTCACCCGGCGCCGGCTCCTGCTCGCCGGCGCCGCCGCCGTGGGTGCCGCGGGAACCGCCACCGGAGTCGTCCTGGCGGGCGGCGAGGACACCGGCGGCCGGGCCGCCCCCGCGCCGGGTCCCCAGGCACGCCAGGCCCCCAAGGCCTCCGCCTTCCGGCTCCAGCCCCTCACCGGCGACGGCCACCCGCGCGCTGCCCCGCCCGCCCTGAAGGTGCGGACCGAACCCATCCTGAAGATCCCCGCCGACGGCCGGCACATGATGCTCACCTTCGACGACGGCCCCCACCCGGACTACACCCCGCACATCCTGGACACCCTCGCCAAGTACGACGTACGGGCGATGTTCTTCGTGTGCGGCGAACAGGTCGAGTGGAACCGCGACCTGCTCGCCCGGATGGCCGACGAGGGGCACGTGGTCGGCAACCACACCTGGACGCATCCGCTGCTGATCCGGATGAGCCGCAAGAAGATCCACTCCGAGATGAAGCGGACCAGCGACATCATCGAGGACACCTACGGGGAGCGGCCGCAGTGGTTCCGCGCCCCCTACGGCGCCTGGAACCGGAACGTGTTCGAACTGGGCGCCGAGATGGGCATGGAGCCGATGGCCTGGACCGTCGACACCACCGACTGGACGACACCCGGCACCCGGACCATCGTCAAAAGGGTGGAGAAGGGCGCCGCCCCCGGCGTCGTGGTGCTCTCCCACGACGCCGGGGGCGACCGGACGCAGAGCGTCCGCGCGATCCGTGAGTACCTGCCGTATCTGATCGACCACGGCTACCACCTCACCGTGCCGCGTCACCGTCCCGTCTGACGGGCCCTCACGGCGGGCGGCCGGCCGTGGGACCCGCGTCCGCCCGGCCGCGCCCGTCCGGCCGCGGGAACGCTCACTTCACCGCGACCAGGCGGGCGAAGACGACGACGTTGCCGTCGTAGCCGTGCTGCTTGGAGAAGCCGCCGCCGCAGGTGATGACCCGCAGCTCCGGTGTGCCCTTCGAGCCGTACACCCGGTCGCCGGGGAACTTGCTCTTCTCGAAGACCTCGATGCCGTAGATCTCGAACACCGCGGTCCTGCCGTCCTTGCGCAGGACCTCGATCCTGTTCCCCTTCTTCAGCGCCCCGAGGCCGTAGAACACGGCGGGACCCTGCTTGTTGTCGACGTGCCCGACGATGACGGCGGTGCCCTTCTCGCCGGGGGAGACCGCACCGGTGAACCAGCCCGCCAGGTTGGCGTTGTCCGGGGGCGGCGCGGCCACCCAGCCGTCGGCGTCGAGACCGACCGGGATCACGGGCGCGTCGACCCGGATCGTCGGGATCCGCACCCGGTCGACCGCCGAGAACGGCAGCGCGGCCGGGGCGGCGGACGGGGACGTGCTCGCCGGGGCGGTGCTCGCGGGGGCGGCCGCCGACGCCGGCTGCGGCGGACCGGAGTCGAACTCACCCGAACCGTTGCGGATGAGGGCCAGACCGGTCAGCAGCACCAGCGCTATGGCACCCCACGGAGCGCGCTTCCGCCGCCGCTCCTCCTCTTCGGCGAGCTCGGACAGCTCGGAGGCAGACATGCGCAGACCCCTCTCGTCACGGCCGTCACCACGCCCATCGCGCATGGGAAAACGCTAAGTCCCGCGCGCGCGGCGGGCGACGGGACGGGGGGCGAACGGGTGGCCCCCGGCCGGAGCGGTGCGCCATCCGAGTTGCCGTTCACAGGAAAATTCTGACGGGGCGTGACCTGCGGCTATATCCGATTGTGTGGTTTTCTGACGGCGTGTCCGCTCACCAAGACGGACCATTCTCGACATGCGGGCGTGTTCCGGGCGGCCGAGGGTCATGTCCAGAGGTGCTTTCTCGCCGATCGACCGGGGACGGGACCCGGGGCGCCTCTCGCGGAGGATCACATGCGAAACCAACGTGCCCTGGCAGCCGCGTGCGCCGCGGTCGCCGCGCTCGGGCTCGCCGCGCCGGTGGCCGTCGCGGACGGCATGGGCAACGGGGGCGGCCCCTCGAACAACAACTCCTTGACCGCGCCGGACAACGGCAACTTCAACGCGCCCGGCAACGGCAACAACAACGGCAACAACAACGGCAACTGGAACAACGGGAACTGGAACAACAACAACGGGAACAACAACGGCAACAACAACGGGAACTGGAACAGCGGGAACGGCAACAACAACGGCAACGTCAACGGGAACAACAACAACTTCGGGAACGGCAACGGGAACAACCAGGGCGACAACGACGGCGGCCGCGGTGACGGCAACCCGCGCAACATCGTCGCCACGCCCAGCGTGCTCGCCGCCGGTTCCCGGCTCACCGTCACCGTCGAGGGCTGCCGCGGCGGCACCATGTCCTCGCGTGCCTTCCGCACCACCCGCCTGACGCCGTACCGCGGAGACTCCGCGCGCGGCGTCGCCACCATCGACCGCGACGCCCGTCCCGGCCGGTACGACATCACGGTCAACTGCGACGGCCGGACCCTCACCCGACCCTCCGCCTTCACCGTGCTCGGCGGTGTCCAGGGCGGTGTCGGCGGCAGCCAGTCCCACGGCGCCACGGCGACCGACATGGCCATCGGCGGCGGCCTGGTGGGCGCGGCCGTCATCGGGGGCGGCGTCTTCTGGCTGCGGCGCCGCAACGAGAAGCGGATCTGACGCGGCGCCCCGGGCGTGGGTCCCGGCGTCCGAACGAGCCCCGCACGTGCACGGCCCTTCGCCCCGGCCCCCAGGGATCCGGGGCGAAGCCCTGTCGCCGGCCGCCCGGCGGCTCGCCCGCCTGCCTGCCGACTCGCCTGCCGGCTCGCCTGCCCGCCTGCCTGCCGGCCGGCCGGCACCTCAGGCGCCGTCGTCCCCGGTGCGGCGGCGGGTGCGGCGGTAGGCGATGCCCAGCGAACCGGCGATCAGCGCGGCGCCGAGACCGATCTCCTTGAGGTCGAACCCGCCGATGCTGCCGCCCGCCCCGGCCTCGACGCCGTGCTGGGCCGGCCGCAACGGCATCGGCCGCGCCGTACCGCCGTCCTGGGCGATGGTGAGCTGGGTCCAGCCGCTCGACCCGTCACAGCTGAACGTCACCTGGTACGCGGCCCCCGGCCGGGCGTCCCAGTCGATGACCGTGGTCGCCGTGTCCTGCCCCGGCGGGAGGCGGACCGTGTCGAAGACGCCCGAGGTGACCGTCGCGGTGCCCCGGCAGCCGCCGTCGCGGTTCAGCTGGAGGCTGACCTGGCCGCCCGCCGCCACGGTGGACGGGACGACCCGGAAACCGAACGGGGTGATGCCGTGGCCGTCACCGGCGACGGCGGTCGGCGCCGACAGGGCGAGGGCGCCGGCACTCAGCAGTGCGGCCGAAGCGACGCGTATCGCAGGCATGGTGGTTCCTCCGGTCTGTCGAGGAGCAACCGCGGACCTCTTCCGCGCGCGCCTGACCTCTGCGCCGGGAATGCGCCTCGATGACCGGAACGCTAGGAACGCCGGCCCACCCGCGCGATCGCAGTAGTGCGAATGGGGCACGGGTGTGCGCCGCCCGGGGGAATCCTTTGCGGCGGCCGGGTGAGCTTCCCGCGCCGGGCGACACCCCCAGCCGTCCGCCGCCGCAAAGAGATGGGACCGCTACGACCCGGCGTGCGGGAACAGGTTGAGGAACGGCTCCGCGGTCGTCGCGATGCCCCGGCTGAACGGGGCGTCGAAGTCCCAGATCAGGAAGAGCATGAAGGCGATGGTCGCGGAGAACACCCCGGCCAGGATCAGTTCCCGCCGGGTGCGCCGGATCTGCAGCGCGAAGACCATGCCGACGGTGATCAGCGCCCCGGTGATCAGCCCCCACCACACCACGGACGGCATGGTCGCCCCGGTGGAGTCGGCACGGGCGTTGCGCGCCTGGTCGGCGGCGGCCATCTGGTCCAGGACCGGCTGGTAGGCCTGTGCCTCGAAGTCGTTCTTCGGCTGGTAGTCCGTGACGTCCGCGCGGACCCGTGCCAGCAGTTCGGTGCCGTGCCCGGTGACCCGCTCGTGGTCGGTCATCGACTTCCACTCGGTGGTGACGACGTAGCTCACGTACGCGTCGACGTCGTCCCGGATGTGGTCACGCACGGCCGGCGGGTAGACCCGGACCCGCTCCGAGATCTCGTGCAGCGCCTGGGCCTCGGCCTGCACATGGTCCTGAGCGGCGCTGCGGGCCTCCCACACGCCCGCGATGGCCAGGCCCAGGACGATGGCGTACACGACCCCGATCCACATGGTCATGTACTCGATGACGTCCGGCGTCTCGCTGGGGTCGTCGTCCTCGGCCGCGGTCCGGTGCCGTACGAGGGTGATGACGACCACCACGGCGCAGGCCCCCAGCATCGCGAGGACGAGAACAAGCCAATCCGACAACGGGTGACTCCTTAGGTGAGCGGTCCGGCGCGTCAGCGCGGGCGCAGCGCCGCGACGGCGACGATCGCGGGAACGGTGATGAGCAGGACGTAGGTGACGGGTGTGGTCGGGTCGGGCGCCGAGTGCGGCGTGGGCCGCGCGTGGTACGCCGGGTAGCTCACCGGGGTGACGGTGGGCCGGGGGCGGGGCCTGGCCGGCGGCTTCGGCGCCGGGGCCGGCGGGGGCGGCGGCGGAGCCGGCCGGGCGGCCGGCCTCGGCGCGGGCGGGGGCTTCGGCGTCGGGGTGGGACGCGGCTTCGGAACCGGCTCGGCCGGCGGCGGCTTCCGGACCGGCGTCGGTGTGGGTACGGGCGTCGGAGTCGGCGTGGGCGCAGGGGTGGGAGTCGGCGGGCACGGCGGCGGGGTCGGCTCGGGGCACGGCGGGGGAGCGGGCCAGTGGTGATGGGGTCCGTGGGGGCCGTGACCGTGATGCCCGCGACCGTCATGGCCGCCGTGACCTCCTTGACCTCCGTGGTCACCGTGACCGTCATGGCCGCCGTGGTGCCCGTGGTCCCCGGGCGGGCCGTGGTGGCCGCCGCCGGCGACGGCCACCGCCACCGTGCCGTCGGGGCCCGTCGAGGCGTACGCGCAGGCGTCGGCCGACGCGCTGCCGACCGGGCAGCCCACGAGGGTCCACGTCAACGCCAGCAGGGCCAACGCCCGTGTGGCGGGCGCGCGTCGGGTCACTTCGGGTGCATGCACGACGACGATCATGGGCAGTCGCGAGCGGTCGCACGCCGGAGTACGGCAGGAATGATCCGAAGGAGGGATAAGACAGGATCAGCGGTTTGACGGACCAAAGGGCCGGACTGGCCGGATATGGACGTCCGTACGAGCCCGGGAGGCCGACCTGGCGCGGCCCCGGCGCGGCCCCCGGCACGGACCGGGCGCGGCCCCCGGCGCAGGTCCGCCGAAGAAAATTTCGCGCCCGTTGAACGCAACCACCCCCGCCCCGCGTACCCATGGCCGTGCGGCGGCGCACCAAGGCGAGCTGCAATTGCCATGCGAATCATGGGGAGTTGACGATGAATACCTCCTGGCGGACCGCCTCACTGGTGGCCACGGCCGCCGCGGTGCTGACGCTGACGACGGCGTGCGGTCAGGACAACACCACCACTCCGTCCTCGGCCGCCCAGAACGTCGGGGCCACGGCCGTACCGGGCGGCTACGGCAATCCGGGCACCGGTGCCGGGACGGGCGCGGGCAACGGCTACGGCGCCGACGGCAACCAGAGTTCGGCCTCCTCCGCCCCCGCGGCCCCCGTCGGCAAGCTCACCGTGGCCGCCAACCCCGACCTGGGCAACGTGGTGTCCGACGGCTCCGGCCTCACCCTGTACCGCTTCGACAAGGACACCGCGAATCCGCCCAAGTCGAACTGCGCCGGCGACTGCGCCACCACCTGGCCGCCCGTGCCCGCCGACGACGCCCAGGCCGGCGCCGGCATCGACAAGGCCCTGCTCGGCGAGGTCACCCGGGCCGACGGCGGCAAGCAGCTCACCATCGGCGGCTGGCCCGCCTACCGCTACGTCAAGGACGTCAACTCCGGTGACGTCAACGGGCAGGGCGTGGGCGGGAAGTGGTTCGCCATGGCGCCGGACGGCAAGAAGGCCAAACTGTCGGACCTGCCCGGTCTGTCCGTCCGCAAGGACCCCAAGCTCGGGGACATCGTCGTGGACAAGAACGGCATGACTGTCTACCGCTTCCTCAAGGACAAGGCGTGGCCGAAGTCCGTCTCCAACTGCTCCGGTTCCTGCCTGGAGAAGTGGCCGGCCGTCGCGCCCGTCGAGAGCGGCGACACCAAGGGCATCCAGAAGAAGGGCCTGATGGGCTTCACCAGGCCCGACGGAACCCGGCAGATGACCGTCGACTGCTGGCCGATCTACACCTTCTCCGGTGACAAGGCCGCCGGAGACACCAACGGCCAGGGTGTGGGCGGCACGTGGTACGCCGTCTCGCCCTCCGGCAAGCCGGTCGGCGCGCCCGGCAAGTAGGGATCACCCGTCCGGGCCGACCGCCCGTCCGGGCCGATCACCCGCCCGCCCGGGCACCCGACCGAAGGTCCGCCCCCTCCGCGCCGCACGGAGGGGGCGGACCGCTGTGCGCTCGCCGGACGGCGCCCGTCGTCACCCAGCGCGCACGCGCGGGCACTTCCCGCAGGCAGTGACCGGGAACGGACGGTCAATTTCCGGTTCGGGTCGCTCCATTGGCGGGCGATCAGTAGCCTCAGCTCGAACACCGGATCGCCTGTCCCTGCCGTCTACGCGTTGGAGAGATACATGGAGCGTCCCGCCTGGGCCCCCCGGAGCATCGACATCTCGGTGCCGAGCGTTTCGCGTATCTACGACTACTACCTGGGCGGTTCGCACAACTTCGAGGTCGACCGGGAAGCGGCCCGCAAGGCGATGGAGTTCCTGCCGGGCCTGCCGAAGATCATGCAGGCGAACCGGGCGTTCATGCGCCGGGCCGTGCGCTACGCCGCCGGTGAGGGCATCACCCAGTTCCTCGACATCGGTTCCGGCATCCCGACGTTCGGCAACGTCCACGAGGTGGCCCGCGCCGCCGCCCCGGACGCCCGCGTGGTCTACGTCGACCACGACCCGGTGGCCGTGGCGCACAGCCAGGCGGTCCTGGCGGGCGACGCCGCCGCTGACGTCGTCGCCGCGGACCTGCGCAAGCCGCACGAGATACTCGCCAGCCCCCAGGTGGAGCGGCTGATCGACCTGAACCGTCCAGTGGCCCTCCTCCTCGTTGCCATACTGCACTTCGTGGAAGACACGGACGACCCGCACGCCGCGGTGGCCGAGCTGCGCGCGGCACTCGCCCCCGGCAGCCTGCTGATCCTCACGCATGCCTCGTACGAGGGAATCCCGCTGCCTCCGGAGCGGGCCGAGGGCGCGGTGGACGTATACAAGGACATTCGCAACCCGCTGATCATGCGCTCGCGCGAGGAGATCGCGGGGTTCTTCGAGGGGTACGACATGGTGGAACCCGGACTGGTGCCGATGCCGCGCTGGCGCCCGGAGTCCGAGCCGGAGGACGAGGATCCGTTCGCCTACTCCGGATTCGCCGGCGTGGGGCGTACGGCGTGAGCGCGGAGCCGGACGGCCCGGAGGACAGACTGCGCCGGCTGACGACGATCTGGAGCCGGGCGCTGTTCCCGGTGACGTCGACGTCGTCGACGCGCGCCGAGTTCGAGGAACAGCTGCTCCCGCTCGCCCGCCGGCTGAGCGAGCTGCTGCGGGCCCGCGGCTTCGCCGCCGGCGAGGCGAAGGCGGTCGGCGCCGCCCTCGTCCAGGCGCACTGCACGGACCCGGAGGCGCTCGCCCGCACCCTCGACTGCGTCGATGCCTACCTGGTGCTCTACTGCGGCGGTGACGGCCCCCAGGACGAACTGCGCATCCGCTCCTCCCGGTTGCAGCACGCCATGGCCGCCGGGTACGCGGAGGCGCTGCGCGAGCGCACCCTCGCCGAGCAGGAGGCCATCGCCCAGGCCGCGCTGAAGGCCCAGGGCGTGGTCGCCCAGGCGCTGCACGCCAGCGAGGCCCGCTTCCGCGCGGTCTTCGAGGGCGCGGCCATAGGAATCGGCATCGCCGACCTCGACGGCAACATCCTCCAGGTCAACCAGGCCCTGCTGCGCATGTTCGGGCTCCCCGAGCACTCCCTGCGGGGCCGCCGGGTGACGGACTGGAAGCACTCCGAGGACGCCCCCCAGACCTGGCGGCTGTACGACGAACTCGTGCGCGGCGAACGCGAGCACTTCCACATGGAGAAGGCGTTCAACCGGCCCGACGGCACGGTCCTGTGGACCAACCTGACGGTCTCTCTGCTGCGCGACGCCGACGGCGAACCGCAGTACCAGCTCGCCCTGATGGAGGACACCACCGAACGGCGGCTGCTCAACCTCCGGCTGCGCTACGAGGCCACCCACGACGCCCTCACGGGCCTGCCCAACCGCACGCTGTTCTTCGAGCGCCTGGAGAAGGCCCTGAACGCGAGCGAGGGCCAGCGGTTCGGCCTGTGCTACCTCGATCTGGACGGCTTCAAGACCGTCAACGACAGCCTCGGGCACGCGGCCGGCGACCGGCTGCTGGTGGAGGTCGCCGACCGGCTGCAGTCCTGCGCGACCGCGCCCGGCGAGATGGTCGCCCGGCTCGGCGGCGACGAGTTCGTCGCGCTGACCACCGGCCCCGCCGGGCGGCGCACGGTCGAGGAACTCGCCGAGCAGATCATGAGCGCGCTGGTCACCCCGATCAGCATCGACGGCCGCGACCTGCTGGTCCGCGGCAGTCTCGGCATCGTGGAGGGCCCGGCCGGGGAGCGCACGGCGGCGGAGGTGCTGCGCAGCGCGGACATCACCATGTACCGGGCCAAGTCGGCGGGCGGCAACCGGATCGAGCTGGCCGACGCCGAGGCCGACGCCCGCGCCATCACCCGGCACGGTCTGACCACCGCGCTGCCGACGGCCCTGGACCGCGGCGAGTTCTTCATCGAGTACCAGCCGCTGGTGCACCTCGGCGACGGCAGCGTCCGGGGCGCCGAGGCGCTGGTCCGCTGGCTGCACCCGCAGCACGGCATCCTCGGCCCCGACAGGTTCATCCCGCTCGCCGAGCACACCGGCCTGATCGTGCCGCTCGGCCGCTGGGTCCTGGAGGAGTCCGTCCGGCAGGCCCGCACGTGGCGCGAGCGGTACGGCGAGCACACCGCGGGCGGCCCGCTGCGCATCAACGTCAACCTCTCGCCCTGCCAGCTCACCCATCCCGGCCTCGTCCAGGACACCGTCGACATCCTCGAACGCGCCGGCGTCGCCCCGGACGCCCTCTGCCTGGAAGTCACCGAGTCCGCCCTGATCGGCGCCGACGACGACCTCCTCAAACCCCTGCGCCGACTGGCCGAGATGGGCGTCGACATCGCCCTCGACGACTTCGGCACCGGCTACTCCAACCTCGCCAACCTGCGCCGCCTCCCGGTGAGCATCCTCAAACTGGACCGCTCCTTCACCCAGGGCATGCAGCAGTTCCCGGCGGACCCCGTCGACCTCAAGATCGTCGAAGGCATCGTCTCCCTCGCCCACAGCCTCGACCTCACGGTCACCGTCGAGGGCGTCGAAACAGGAGCCCAGGCCGAACAACTCCGCATACTGGGCTGCGACACAGCCCAAGGCTGGTACTACGCCCGCCCGGGCCCCCCAGACCGCCTGCACGACCTGGCCCTGGCAGACGCAACAGGCTGAAGCAGCCCAGGAGACGGCGCCCGCTCACCCGGAGAGGGCGGCACCCCCCCGTAGCCAGCCGAGGGTGCCCTCTCAACCCCGAGAGGGCGCAACTCCTCAGGGGCGAGGGGCTGTATCGATATGCGGCTCCGCGCGCGGGCGCGACAAGCCAAGTGACGGTGCCTTCTCACCCCGAGACGGCCCAACCCCCAAGGGGCGCGGGGAACTGCGCGACAAGCCACAACGCACCCGCACCCGGGATCACACAGGCACCACGCAGAACGCACCCGGCGAAAAGCTACCCACCCCGCTCAATCAACATCCGCTGAAGCTCCCGCGCAGCCCTCGGCGGAGCCACATCACTGCGGTGCGCCAGCGCGATCACCCGGTCCAGCCCCGGCCGTGCCAACGGAGTCACCCGAAGCCCGGTACCGGCCCGCGCAGCGACCATCCGCGGCACCACGGCCACCCCCAGCCCCGCCCGCACGAACCCCAGCACCGCGTCCATCTCGCCCCCCTCCACCGCGAACTCCGGCTCGAACCCCGCGGAGCGACACGCGGCGACGGTCAGCTCCCGCAGGTCGTACCCGTGCCGGAACATCACCAGCCGCTCACCCTCCAGATCAGCGATGCCGACCACGCGCCCGCCGTGCCCCGGCGCCGGCGCCTCCGGTGAGGACACCACGACCAGGTCCTCCCGCAGCAGCTCCACGGTGGTCAGCGCGGGCGCCGGCGCCGGCAGCGGCAGCACGACCAGCGCGAGGTCCAGCGCACCGCGCGCCAGCTCCCGGACCAGGTCGTGCGAGCCGCCCTCCTCGACCAGCAGCCGGACGCCCGGGTAGCGGTCGTGGAAGGCGCGCAGCACGTCCGGCAGCAGCCCCGTGCACAGACTCGGCGTCGCGCCGAGCCGTACCCGCCCGCGCCGCAGCTGCGCCAGTTCCTGCACCTCCTGCCGCGCCGTGTCCGCGTCCGCGAGGATCCGCCGGGCCAGCGGCAGCAGCGCCTCGCCCGCCGCCGTGAGGGTGATGTTGCCCCGGGCGCGCAGGAACAGATCGGCGCCCAGCTCCCGCTCCAGCGCCTTGATCTGCTGCGACAACGACGGCTGGGCGACATGGACCAGCTCGGCGGCCCGGGTGAAGTGCCGGGTCTCGGCGACCGCGACGAAGTACTGGAGCTGCTGGAACTGCATGAGGCCAGCATAGCCATAGGCTATGGAAACAAGCCGGACCATGTCTTGGACCGATCGCGCCCTCCGGCCCTAGCGTGCTGTGTCATGGCTCTGGTAACGCGGACGGACCGACGGCCGTCCATGGCGCGGACCGTGTGGGACTCCACCGTCGGCAAGAAGACCGTCATGGCGGTCAGCGGCATGATCATGCTGCTGTACCTGATCGCGCACGTGATCGGCAACCTGAAGATCTTCTTCGGGGCGGGGGAGTTCAACCACTACGCGCACTGGCTGCGCACGGTCGGCGAGCCCTTCATGCACTACGAGTGGACGCTGTGGCTGATCCGCGTTGTCCTGATCGTCGCGGTCGTGGCGCACGCGGTCTCCGCGTACCAGCTCAGCCGCCGCGACCTCAAGGCCCGCCCCAGCCGGTACGTCCACAGCAGGCCCAGGGCGAGCTACGCCACCCGCACCATGCGCTGGGGCGGCATCATCCTCGCCCTGTTCATCGTCTGGCACATCCTGGACCTGACCACCGGAACCGTGCACTCCGGCGGCTTCCAGGAGGGCCACCCGTACCAGAACGTCGTGGACACCTTCTCCACCTGGTACGGCGACGTGATCTACATCGTGGCCATGCTGGCGCTCGGCCTGCACATCCGGCACGGCTTCTGGAGCGCCGCCCAGACCCTCGGCGTCGGCAGCCGCAGGCGCGACCGCACCCTGAAGACCGTCGCCAACGTTCTCGCAGTACTGCTCACGGCCGGCTTCATCGCCGTACCCGTGGGCGTGATGACCGGAGTGGTGAGCTGACATGACCTCCTACGCCGACTACGCGACCGGTGACCCGGTCGCCGACACCAAGGCCCCGGCCGGACCGATCCACGAGCGCTGGGACAGGCGCCGCTTCGAGGCCAGGCTCGTCAACCCCACCAACCGGCGCGGCAAGACGGTCATCGTCGTCGGCACCGGACTCGCGGGCGGCTCCGCCGGCGCGACCCTGGCCGAACAGGGCTACCACGTCGTCCAGTTCTGCTACCAGGACTCCCCGCGCCGCGCCCACTCCATCGCCGCGCAAGGAGGCATCAACGCGGCGAAGAACTACCGCAACGACGGCGACTCGGTCCACCGCCTGTTCTACGACACCGTCAAGGGCGGCGACTTCCGCTCCCGCGAGTCCAACGTGCACCGCCTCGCCCAGATCTCGGTGGAGATCATCGACCAGTGCGTGGCCCAGGGCGTGCCGTTCGCCCGCGAGTACGGCGGCCTGCTCGACACGCGTTCCTTCGGCGGCGTCCAGGTCTCCCGCACCTTCTACGCCCGCGGCCAGACGGGCCAGCAGCTCCTCCTCGGCGCCTACCAGGCGCTGTCCCGGCAGATCGCGGCCGGCAACGTGGAGATGCACCCGCGCACCGAGATGCTCGACCTGATCACCGTCGACGGCCGGGCCCGCGGCATCGTCGCCCGCGACCTGGTCACCGGGAGGATCGACACCTACTTCGCCGACGCCGTCGTCCTGGCCTCCGGCGGCTACGGAAACGTCTTCTACCTCTCGACCAACGCCATGAACTCCAACGCGACGGCCGTATGGCGGGCGCACCGGCGCGGCGCGTACTTCGCCAACCCCTGCTTCACCCAGATCCACCCCACCTGCATCCCGCGCACCGGCGACCACCAGTCCAAGCTGACCCTGATGAGCGAGTCGCTGCGCAACGACGGCCGCATCTGGGTGCCCAGGGCCAAGGGCGACACCCGCCCGCCCCACCAGATCCCCGAGGACGAGCGCGACTACTACCTGGAGCGCGTCTACCCCTCCTTCGGCAACCTGGTGCCCCGCGACATCGCCTCCCGCGCCGCGAAGAACGTCTGCGACGAGGGCAGGGGAGTGGGCCCCGGCGGCCAGGGCGTCTACCTGGACTTCGCCGACGCCATCCAGCGGATGGGCAGGAAGAGGGTCGAGGAGAAGTACGGCAACCTCTTCGAGATGTACGAGCGGATCACCGCGGAGAACCCCTACGAGGTGCCGATGCGGATCTACCCCGCCGTGCACTACACGATGGGCGGCCTGTGGGTCGACTACGACCTCCAGACCACGATCCCCGGCCTGTTCGCGGTCGGCGAGGCCAACTTCTCCGACCACGGCGCCAACCGCCTCGGCGCCTCCGCCCTCATGCAGGGCCTCGCCGACGGCTACTTCGTCCTGCCGGCCACCATCAACGACTATCTGGCCCGCAACCCGCTCGACGACGGCCTCACCGCCGACCACCCCGTCGTCCAGGACGTGCTGGCGGAGACCGAGGACCGTCTCAACCTGCTCCTCTCCGTCGACGGCGACCGCACCCCCGACTCCTTCCACCGCGAACTCGGCGAACTCATGTGGGAGTTCTGCGGCATGGCCCGCACCGACACCGGGCTGCGCAAGGCCCTGGAACGCATCCCCCAGATCCGCGAGGAGTTCTGGCGGCGCGTCAAGGTCCCCGGCAGCGGCGAGGAACTCAACCAGGCCCTGGAGAAGGCCAACCGCATCGTCGACTACCTCGAACTCGCCGAGCTGACCTGCCTCGACGCACTGCACCGCACCGAGTCCTGCGGCGGCCACTTCCGCGAGGAGTCCCAGACCCCCGACGGCGAGGCGGCCCGCAAGGACGGCGAGTTCGGCTACACGGCCGCCTGGGAGTTCACGGGCACCGGCGAGGCCCCCACCCTGCACAAGGAAGACCTGGTCTTCGAGTACGTCCACCCCACCCAGCGGAGCTACGCATGAGGCTCACCCTGCGCGTCTGGCGGCAGAAGAACGCCGACGCCGACGGCGCCATGTCCACCTACGACGTGGACGGCATCTCACCCGACATGTCCTTCCTGGAGATGCTGGACGTCCTCAACGAACAGCTCATCCTCGGCGGCGAGGAACCGGTCGCCTTCGACCACGACTGCCGCGAGGGCATCTGCGGCGCGTGCAGCCTCGTCATCAACGGCGACGCGCACGGCCCCGAACGCACCACCACCTGCCAGTTGCACATGCGGTCCTTCCGCGACGGCGACACGATCGACGTCGAACCCTGGCGGGCCTCCGCGTTCCCGGTCGTCAAGGACCTCGTCGTCGACCGGTCCGCCTTCGACCGGATCATCCAGGCCGGCGGCTACGTCACCGCCCCGACCGGCTCCGCACCCGAGGCCCACGCGACGCCCGTGCCCAAGGCGGACGCCGAGTCCGCGTTCGAGCACGCGGAGTGCATCGGGTGCGGGGCGTGTGTGGCCGCGTGTCCCAACGGGGCGGCGATGCTGTTCACTTCGGCGAAGGTGAACCACTTGAACGTGCTACCGCAGGGGGCGCCGGAGCGGGAGACGCGGGTGCTGGACATGGTGGCGCAGATGGACGCCGAGGGGTTCGGGGGGTGCACGCTGGCGGGCGAGTGTGCCACCGCTTGTCCCAAGGGGATTCCGCTTGTCTCCATCACGAGCATGAACAAGGAGTGGTTGCGGGCTGCCCGGAAGGTAGGTAAGCGGTAGCGCCGTTCGGGGGTGCGGGCCCCGCTGTGGCTGGTCGCGCCCACGCGGCGGAGCCGCTGTCAGACACAGCCCCGCGCCCCTTTCGGGGCGCTGTTGTGGACGTTCGTCGTAGTGGCGGACGGGCGGGGTCGGGTGTGGTGCTCATTCCCGGCCCCGTCTGGCTTTCGTCGGCAGGGTCAGGGCATGACTCGCGCCAGGTACGGTGCCGTCGCGCTGCCTTCTGCCGCCGCCACCTCGGACGGTGGGCCGGACGCGATGATGCGGCCGCCCCGGTCGCCGCCGCCCGGGCCGAGGTCGATGATCCAGTCGGCGTCCGCGGCCACCGTCATGTCGTGCTCGACCACGACGACGGTGTGGCCGGCGTCGACCAGGGCGTGCAGCCTGTCCATCAGGACCTCGACGTCGGCCGGGTGCAGGCCGGTCGTCGGCTCGTCCAGGAGGTAGAGGGTGTGGCCGCGGCGGCCCCGCTGGAGTTCGCTCGCCAGCTTGATGCGTTGCGCCTCGCCGCCGGACAGCTCGGTGGCGGGCTGGCCCAGCCGCAGGTAGCCGAGGCCCACGTCGAGCAGCGCGGCCAGGCTGCGGGCCGCCGCCGGCGTGTCCGCGAAGAACTCCGCCGCGCCCTCCACCGTCAGGTCCAGGACCTCGGCGATGTTCCGTCCCCGGTACGTGACGTTGAGGGTCTCCGGGTTGTAGCGGGCGCCCGCGCAGTCCGGGCAGGGCGCGTAGGTGCTCGGCAGGAAGAGGAGTTCCACGCTGACGAAGCCCTCGCCCTGGCAGGTCTCGCAGCGGCCGCCCGCGACGTTGAAGGAGAACCGGCCGACGCCGTACCCGCGTTCCCGTGCGTCGTCGGTGGCGGCGAACACCTTGCGTACGACGTCGAACAGGCCGGTGTAGGTGGCCAGGTTGGAGCGCGGGGTGCGGCCGATGGGCCGCTGGTCCACCCGGACCAGCCGGTCCACGCCCGTGAGGTCCTCGGTCAGCGCGCCGAGCAGGGTGGACTTGCCCGAGCCGGACACACCCGTGACCGCCGTGAACGCGCCGAGCGGGAACCCGGCCGTCACCTCCCGCAGGTTGTGCCGGGTCACCGGACCGACCTGGAGCCAGCCGCGCGGCTCACGGACCTCACGAGCCGGTCCGGGCGCCTCGTCGAAGAGGTGGCGTGCCGTCGCCGAGTCCTCGACCGAGGCGAGTTCGGCCACCGGCCCGCTGTAGAGCACCCGCCCGCCGTGCTCGCCCGCGCCCGGGCCGACGTCCACCACCCAGTCGGCGCCGCGCACCACCTCCAGCTGGTGCTCCACGACGAACACCGAGTTCCCGGCCGCCTTGAGCCGGTCCAGCACCGCCAGCAGCGCCTCGGTGTCGGCCGGGTGCAGTCCCGCCGAGGGCTCGTCCAGGACGTACACCACGCCGAACAGCCCGGAGCGCAACTGGGTGGCCAGTCGCAGCCGTTGCAGCTCGCCGGCGGAGAGGGCGGGGGTCGCCCGGTCGAGGCTGAGGTAACCGAGTCCCAGCTCGACGACCGGCGTGATCCGGGACTTCAGGTCCTCGGTGAGGACGCGGGCCGTCTCCGAGTCGCCGTGCAGCAGCCCGGCCAGGCCGGTCAGGGGCATGGCGGCCAGCTCGGCGATGGTCCGGCCGGCGAAGGTGACGGCGAGCGCCTCGGGCCGCAGTCTGCTGCCGCCGCACGCAGGGCAGGGGACGGCGGTCAGGAAGCGTTCCGCCTTGACTCGCAGCGTGGGAGACTTGGTGTCCGAGAAGGTCTTGAGCACATAGCGCCGGGCGCTCATGTACGTGCCCTGGTAAGGGCGTTGGATGCGGTCGGCGTCCCGGACGGGGTGCACGGTGACGACCGGCTGCTCGTCCGTGAACAGGATCCACTCCCGTGCCTCGGCGGGCAGTTCGCGCCAGGGCCGGTCCACGTCGTACCCGAGCGCGTCGAGGATGTCCCGCAGGTTCTTGCCCTGCCAGGCACCCGGCCAGGCGGCGATCGCGCCCTCGCGGATCGACAGCCCGGGGTCGGGGACCAGCAACTCCTCGCTGGTGCGGTGCACTTGGCCGAGGCCCTGGCACTCGGGGCACGCGCCGGCCGCCGTGTTCGGCGAGAACGCGTCGGAGTCGAGACTCTCGGCGCCCGGGGGATAGGTCCCGGCGCGGGAGAACAGCATGCGCAGGGAGTTGGAGAGGTTGGTGACCGTGCCGACGGAGGAGCGCGCGGTGGGGGCCGAGCGGCGCTGCTGCAGCGACACCGCGGGCGGCAGCCCGGTGATCTCACCGACCTTGGGCGCCCCGACCTGGTGGATCAGCCTGCGCGCGTACGGCGCGACCGACTCGAAGTAGCGTCGCTGGGCCTCGGCATAGACGGTGCCGAACGCCAGGGACGACTTCCCCGAGCCGGACACGCCGGTGAACACGGCCAGCACATCCCGGGGGATGTCCACGTCGACGCCCCGGAGATTGTGCTCACGGGCGCCGCGGACGCGGACGTACGGATCGTGGGGGCTGTGCACTACCCGCTACGGCTGCGGAGGCTGGTCCTGGTCCCTCCTGAGCTGCTCATTCAGCTTGTCCTGCGCGGTGTCGACCTGCGAGCTGTACTTGCCCTGGGTGCGCTCGTCGAGCATGTCGCCACCCTTGTCGATGCCCTTGCTGGCCTGGTCTTCGTGGCCCTTGAGCATTTGCTTGAGCTTGTCCATGACGGACATGGCAGCCCTCCTCGTAGCTTGAGGCTTCCCCTCCAGGGTCACCGCCCCGCGCCGGGTTCGCATCTCGAGACGGCGGCGAGCCGCCGGTAGGAGTCCAGCAGGGCCGTACGGTCGTAGCTGCTCGTCGTCACGAGCACCTCGTCCGCGCCCGTCTCCTTCAGCACGGACTCCAGTTCGTCCGCGACCTCTTCCTCGGTGCCGGCGATGTGCCCGGCGAGCGCGGCGTCGTACAGCTCGCGCTCCTTCGCGGTCATCGTGCGCCGCTCGATGTCGTCGGCCGGTGCCAGCGGCGGGAACGTGCCGTGCGTGCGCGCGTGTGCCGCCGCCCACGCCTCCGGCACCAGCAGCCGGCGCGCCTCCCGCGAGGTCGCCGCGACCGCGACCGAACCGGAGATCACCACGTACGGCTCCGGCGCCCAGGGCGACGCCCGGAACGCCGAGCGGTAGACGTCGATGCCGCGCAGCATCCGCTCACGGTCGCGCAGGTCACCGATGACCATCGGCAGCCCCGCGTCGGCGGCGATCCGCGCGCCCTCGCCCATGGCCAGCAGGTACGGCGGCACGCGCAGGCCCTCCGCAGGGCGGGCCCGCACCCCCGTGGGTGAGGTCCCCGCGAACCAGCCGAGCAGCTCGGCGACCTGTGTGGCGAAGTCCTCCGCGTCGTCCTTGTCCCGGCCCAGCGCCTTGCGCACCCCGCCGGTGAAGCCCACCGAACGTCCGAGGCCCATGTCGATCCGGCCCGGGAACAGCGACTCCAGCACGCCGAACTGCTCTGCGACGACGAGGGGTTGGTGGTTGGGCAGCATGACCCCGCCCGTGCCGACGCGGATCGTTCGGGTGGCGGCGGCCACGGCCGCGGCCAGCACGGTCGGCGCGGACCCGGCGACCCCGGGCACGCCGTGGTGCTCCGAGACCCAGAAGCGGTGGTAGCCGAGCGCCTCCGCCTCCCGGGCCAGCGCGACGGTGTCCCGCAGCGCCTCCGCGGGCGGGCGGCCCTCCCGGATGCGGGAGCGGTCCAGGACGGAGAACGGGGTCCGGGCGATCAGTGCACTCACACCAGGGTTCAACACCGCGGCCGCCCCAGGATTCCCGAAGCCCCACGCCCGAGCACCGCTGGCTAGTGCCCCAACAGGCGACGTTCGCCCCGTCGCGACGCCCGGCACGCCCTCTCGACGCACCGGCCGAAAGCCCAAGTACATCCAGTACGAGGACTTCCGGCCGGCACACCGAGAGCACGCACCGGACGCCGCTCCTTCACGGGCAAACGTCGCCTGCCGGGGCACTAGGGTGGGCCCGTGACCGACAGCCAGCAGCGGCCGCTCGCCGTGTTCGACCTCGACAACACCCTCGCCGACACCGCGCACCGCCAGCACTTCCTGACGGAGCGGCCGCGGAACTGGGACGCGTTCTTCGCCGCCGCGCCGCACGACCCGCCGCTCGCCGAGGGCGTCGCCCTCGCGCTCGACAGCGCGCGGGAGTGCGACCTCGTGTACCTCACCGGGCGGCCCGAGCGCTGCCGGCGCGACACCGTGGACTGGCTCGCCGCCCATGGCCTGCCCGAGGGGCCGGTGCACATGCGGGGCAACGCCGACCGCAGGCCCGCCCGGTACACCAAGCTGGAGATCCTGCGGCGGCTCGCGCGTGAGCGGGAGATCCGGGTCCTCGTCGACGACGACGCGCTCGTCTGCGACGACGCGGAGGCCGCCGGATTCACCGTCGTACGGGCACGGTGGACCGGCCGGTCCACCGTGCTGGAGGACGTCCAGGAGCGCGAGGGGCGCACCTGACGCCAGGAGCCGGGGCGGGGGCGGGGGCGGCGCGGGGTCAGCCCTCGTCGTCGATGCGGAACCCCACCTTCAGACCCACCTGCCAGTGCTCGATCTGCCCGTTCTCGATCTGGCCCCGGACCTGGGTCACCTCGAACCAGTCCAGGTTGCGCAGGGTCTGGCCGGCACGGTTGATGCCGTTGCGGACGGCCTGGTCGACGCCCTCGTGGGAGGTGCCGACGATCTCGGTGACCCGGTAGGTGTGGTTCGACATTCGGGTTGCTCCTCTCCGCCGTGCGGCGGGGCCGGCCGGCCGCGTCCGGACACGCCGTGCCGGACGCCGCACGTCCGCCGTGACGGACATGTCACGGCTCACTCCACGGTGCCGTATCCGCGCCCGGTCCGCGAGGCGTCGCCCCCGGATCATCGATAGGCACTTGACGTCCGCATTGGTCCATACCAAACTCCAGCCACACCCGTACGAGCCTCCGGACTCGCCCCCCCCACGCCGGGCCCCCTTCCCTGTCCGCACCACCCAGACAGAACAGGACCCCTCGTGAGACGTCGTCTGCTCGCACTCCTCTGTGTCACCGGCTCCCTCGTCAGCGGCTGCGGGCTGCTGCCGGGCGGGCACGACCGGCAGACCGTCACGGTGTGGCTGATGAAGGGCAGCGCCTCCCCGCAGTTCCTCCAGCGCTTCACCGAGGACTTCGAACGCGCCCACAGCGACCTCCGCCTCGACATCCGCATCCAGGAATGGACCGGCATCGGGGCGAAGGTGCACACGGCGCTGAAGGCCGAGTCCGGGAAGGGCCCGGACGTCATCGAGGTCGGCAACACGCAGGTGTCGCAGTACGTCGACGACGGCCGGCTCACCGACCTGACCCTGGAGTCGATGCGCGACTGGGGCAGCCAGGACTGGCTGCCCGGCCTCGCCGCCCCCGGCAAGGACGGCGGCCAGCAGTACGGCATCCCCTGGTACGCGGCCAACCGCGTCGTCGTCTACCGCAAGGACCTCTTCGAGCAGGCCGGCATCACCACCCCGCCCAGGACACGCGCGCAGTGGATCGCCGACACCGAGAAGCTGAACACGGGCGGCCGGCAGGGCATCTACCTCGCCGGACAGGACTGGTACACCCTGGCCGGGTTCGTCTGGGACGAGGGCGGCGACCTCGCCGTGCAGCGCGAGAACCGCTGGCAGGGGACCCTGGACACCCCGGCCGCGCTGCGCGGGATGGAGTTCTACCGGAAGCTGCAGGCCCTGGGCCGGGGCCCGGCGGACTCCGACGAGGAACACCCGCCGCAGGCCAAGGTGTTCGCCGCCGGCGGCGTCGCGCAGATCATCGGCGTACCCGGGCTCGCCCAGTCCATCGTGCAGCAGAACCCGGATCTGAAGGGCGAACTCGGGTTCTTCCCGGTCCCGGGCAAGACCGCCGCCCGGCCCGGCACCGTCTTCACCGGCGGCTCCGACCTCGTCGTCCCGCAGAACACCGACATCCCGTACGCGGCGACCGCCGTCGTCGGGGCGCTCACCGGCGCGAAGTGGGACACCGAACTCGCCCGCACCATGAACTACGTGCCCAACAAGCCGTCGCTGGCGGGCAAGGTGGCCGGCGAGCAGGGGGTCGCCGCCATGGCGGCGGGCGCCGCGCACGGCCGGGCGACCCCCAACACGCCCGACTGGGCCGCCGTCGAGGCGGACAACCCGATCAAGGGCTACATGACCAAGGTGCTGGGCGGGGCGGACCCGGCGACCGAGGCCCGCGGCGCCTCGCACAAGATCACCGAACTGCTCACCCCGCAGCTGTAGTCCGGGCAGCCCACGGCGGCCGGCGGTCGCCCGTTCACCGCGCCACGCTCAGCGACAGGGCGAAGCGGCCCGCCTTGTCCGTCCACCAGTGGGTCAACTCCATCCCGGCCGCCGCGAGTTCCCCGGTGACGCCGTCCCTGCGGAACTTCGCCGACACCTCCGTGCGCAGCTCCTCGCCGGCCGCGAAGTGCACGGCGAGGTCCAGTGCGGGGATCTTCACGGTCTGCGCCGTACGGGAGCGCAGCCGCATCTCGATCCACTCCCGGTCGGCGTCCCACCGGGCCACGTGGTCGAAGGCGCCGGGATCGAAGTCGGCGCCCAGCTCGCGGTCGATCACGGCGAGGACGTTCTTGTTGAACGCGGCCGTCACCCCGGCCGCGTCGTCGTAGGCCCGGACCAGCACCGCCTCGTCCTTGACCAGGTCGGTGCCGAGCAGCAGCCCGTCGCCCGGCGCGAGCAGGGTGCGTACGGCGGACAGGAACGCGGCCCGTTCGGCGGGCAGCAGGTTGCCGATGGTGCCCCCGAGGAAGGCCACCAGCCGGGGGCCGGGCGTCTCGGGCAGGGCAAGGGGGGCGGTGAAGTCGGCGATCAGGGCGTGCACGTCGAGGTCCGGGCGGTCGGCGACGAGCGCCTCCCCGGCCCGGGTGAGCGCGCTCTCGCTGACGTCGACGGGAACGTACGCCTTCAGGCCGGTGAGCGCGTCCAGCAGGTAGCGGGTCTTCTCCGAGGAGCCGGAGCCGAGTTCGACCAGGGTGCGGGCGCCGCTCGCGGCGGCGATCTCCCCGGCCCGGCCGGCCAGGATCTCCCGCTCGGCCCTCGTCGGGTAGTACTCCGGCAGTCCGGTGATCTCGTCGAACAGCTCGCTGCCCCGGGCGTCGTAGAACCACTTGGGCGGCAGCGACTTGGGGGAGGAGGTGAGGCCGTGGCGGACGTCGGCGCGCAGGGCGGCGTCGGTGGCGTCCTCGGGGAGGGTGCGGGTGACGTGCAGGGGACTCACGAACAGGGCTCCTTACGGGATGCGGCCTCCGGGTCCTCGACCGGCGCGAGCAGTACACCGGCGCGGGTCGCGGTGAGCAGCGTGCGGTCGGGGACCTCCTGCCAGAGCGGGTCGTCGTCGTACGGCTCGGAGGCGACGACCGTGCGCAGGCCGGGCTCCGTGCGGTACCAGAGGGTGTCGCCCCAGGTGGTGGCGGTGATGGTGGTGCCGTCGGTGAGCAGCAGGTTCAGGCGGGAGCCGGGGCAGGCGGCGGCCAGCCGGGCCACGGTGTCCCCGAGCGCCCGGTCGGGCTCGTCGCCCCGCCGCAGCCGGTGCAGCACCAGCGCCCACACGAACGCGGAGTCGGTGCTCGCCCGCAGCGACAGCAGGTCGGCCGGGGGCAGCGCGGGCACCAGCGGGGCCGCCGAGTGCGGCCAGCCGGTGAGCGCGCCGTTGTGGCTGAACAGCCACCGCCCGTCCGCGAACGGCGCCGCAGCCGCCTCGGCGTCCGCGCCCGCCAGGGTCGCGTCCCGTACGGCGGCGAGCACGGCACCCGAGCGTACGACCCGGGCCAGGTCGGCGAAGGACAGGTCGGCCCAGATCGGTCCGGCCCGCCGGTAGCGGGCCGGCACCGGATCGTCGGGTGCGTACCAGCCCACGCCGAAGCCGTCGGCGTTGACCGTGCCGTACCGCTGCCGCCGCGGCGCCCACGACTGCCGCAGCAGGCTGTGCGGCGGCTCCACGAGCACCCGCCCCAGCGGCTCCTCGGGCCCTACGAAGGCCAGGTGACGGCACATCAGACGCTCTCCGAACGGGCGGTGCGGAACCCGGAGAAGATCTGCCGGCGGATCGGGTAGTCCCAGTTGCGGAAGGTGCCCCGGCAGGCCACCGGGTCCACGGCGAACGAACCGCCGCGCAGCACCTTGTACTCGGGACCGAAGAACACCTCCGAGTACTCCTTGTACGGGAACGCCGTGAAGCCCGGGTACGGCAGGAGGTCGCTCGCCGTCCACTCCCACACGTCGCCGATCAACTGCCGTATGCCAAGCGGTGATTCACCGGCGGGGTAGCTGCCGGCCGGGGCGGGCCGCAGGTGCCGCTGGCCCAGGTTGGCGTGCTCGGGCGCCGGTTCGGCGTCGCCCCACGGGTAGCGCCGCGAGCGGCCGGTCGCCGGGTCGTGCCGGGCCGCCTTCTCCCACTCCGCCTCGGTGGGCAGCCGGCGTCCGGCCCAGCGGGCGTAGGCGTCCGCCTCGTACCAGCACACGTGCAGCACGGGCTCGTCCGGCGGGACGACCTCGGTGATCCCGAAGCGGCGCCGCAGCCACTGGCCGCCCTCCCGGTACCAGAACTGCGGGGCGGTCAGGGAGTGCTGCCGGACGTGCGCCCAGCCCTCAGGCGTCCACCAGCGCTCGGTGCCGTAGCCGCCGTCCTCCATGAACGCCTGGTACGCCGCGTTCGTCACCGGGGTGGTGTCGATCCAGAACGGTGCCACGTCCACCGGGTGCGCGGGACGCTCGTTGTCCAGCGCCCAGGGCTCGGTGGAGGTGCCCATGGTGAACGGGCCGCCGGGGACCAGGACTTCGGCCGGCCCGGTGAACGGCGGGGCCGGTTCCGGGTCGGGCGCGGTCAGAGCCTGCCGGCCGGTGCGCAGCTGATGGGTGATCAGCATGGTCTCGTCGTGCTGCTGTTCGTGCTGGGCGATCATCCCGAAGGCGAAGCCGGCCTCGGTCAGCCGGGTGCCGGTGAAGTCCGCGCCCTCCAGCAAATCCAGGGCCCGGCCCCGCACCTCGGCCGCGTACCGGCGGGCCTCACCGGGCGGCAGCAGCGGCAGCGAGGGGCGTTCGGCCCGCGGGTGCTCGAAGGCGTCGTACAGTCCGTCGATCTCGGGCCGCATCGCCTCCCGGCCGCCGACCGCCCGCAGCAGCCACAGTTCCTCCTGGTTGCCGATGTGCGCGAGGTCCCACACGAGTGGGGACATCAGCGGCGAGTGCTGGGCGGTGAGGTCGGGTTCCTCGACGCAGGTGGTGAGCAGGGTGGTGCGGTCGCGGGCGGTGAGCAGCGAGGCGAGCGCCCGCTCGCGCAGGGTCTCGGTGGCGGGCGTGTCGGTCTCGGGGGCGGTCATGTGCGGATGTCCTTCCTCCCGTGGGCGGCGGCGCCCCCGGTCGAGCGAGGCCGTGTGCGGTCCGGGTCCGGTGCGAGCGGGTCCACCCCGGGCGGGCCCGCCGCCCGCAGGTGGTCCAGCAGGTCGTCGGCCGGGCAGCGGCCCCGCCGGACGTAGCGGTCCGCGTAAGCGGCCACGGCGTCGGTCACCTCGGTGGTGGCGCCGAGCCGGGGCAGGGCCTCCAGCGCCGCCGCGAAGCAGGCGACGGCGGCCTCGTGCAGTTCGGGGTCGGCGAGCCCGTGCCGGGCCGCGTCGATCCACAGCGGGTTGTGCGGTGCGGGCCGGTCCCCGGCGCGCTCGGCGAGCGGCTTCACCGTGCGGTGCGCGGTCTCGGCGGCCTCCGGGTCGTCGAACAGCGCCGCCGTCACCGCGAGCGGTACGATCCAGCCGTCGTCGCCCGGCTGCGCGTCGATCATGCGCAGCTCCAGGTGACCGCGCGGGCGGACCGGCGGGAACAGGGTGGTCAGGTGGTAGTCGAGGTCCGCCCGGGTGGGCGGCCGGGGTGCCCCGGAGCGGGTCCACTCCCGGAAGGTCAGCCCCTCGGGCACGTCCCACGGGCCGGCGTCACGGCGGACGCACATCACCGGCGCGTCCAGCGCGTGCCGGGCCCAGGCGGCCCGCGGCTGCGCCTGCGCGGGGGGAGCGCCGGCCCGTCCGGGGCCGATCTCCATCCACAGCAGCTGCCGGGTGGACCGCCAGCCGGTCGGTTCCCGGCCGACCAGCGGGGAGTTGGCGAACGCGGCCACCAGGACCGGGCCCAGCTGGTGCGCCAGCCACCAGCGCCGCTCGTGGCCGAGCGGTCCGGGCTCCTCGTACCCGGCGTCCAGGCACACCTGGACGGAGGCCGAGGTGCACATCATGTGCCGGCCGGCGGTGCCGGTCCGGTCGAGGCACGTCTCCATGGCGTCGTAGCGCGGTTCGCGCAGGAACCGGCGGGGCGTGTGCCAGGGATCGTGGCCGACGCCGACGAGTCCGAGGCCGTCCTCGGCGAGGACCGCGCGGACGGCGTCCAGGTCGGCGGAGACGGTGCCGACGCACTCCATCAAGGAGGCGGCGGGCGGCGAGCTGAGCTCCAGCTGGCCGCCGGGTTCGACGGTGAGGGCCGAACCCAGGGGTACGGTGCGCAGGGCGGCGTAGGCCGCTTCGAGTCGTTCGGTTGTCACCGGGAGCTGCGGCAGCCGCAGCTCGTGGACGAGCCATTCCACTTCGACCCCGAGGGTGCGGGGCGGACCTGTCTTGAAGCAGATGCCCCTGACCAGGGCCTCCACCTCGGCCTCGGTGACGGCGGTGCGGCGCCGCGTACAGCCGTCACCGTCGTTCAGTGAATCGGACATGTCGGGATCCTCCTGAGATTCCACCATGCCACCGGCCCGGCTTTCCGTGCGCCGGGCAGGCACTCGTCCCACCCAAGACCCTCGCGCGGATTCGCACAAGGGTGCCCATGGGGACGTTCCGAATCGGTCATCTCCGTTTCCGCGGGTGTTCCCCGGGACGGTCCGCGCCGGGAAAACTCCGTTGCACCGCACGTCCAGGATCGCTCACGATGCGTTCATGAGCACGACGGGGGAGAACGCGCGGCCCGCGCTCACGGAGTCCACGGGGGTGGCGCCGTGAGCGCACGGCTGCGCGGGATCGCGAGCGAGACGGAAAAGATCGTGGCGGCGGGGAGCTACCGCGCGCCGGACGGCGGCGAGGTGTCCCTGGTGGCGGCGATCGAGGCCGCGCGCGGGGGCACGCGGACGTACGGGCCGGAACCGGTTGCGGTGGTCCCGGCCACCGACGCGGATCCGTTGTTCGAGGTCACGGGCGAGAGCAGCCTGGAGGCGGCCCGCCGGCTGGCCGGCGCGCCCGTCGCCGTCCTGAACTTCGCATCGGCCCGCAACCCGGGCGGCGGCTACCTCAACGGCGCCCAGGCGCAGGAGGAGGCCCTGTGCCGTGCCTCCGCCCTGTACACGTGCCTCCTTGAGGCCCGCGGCTTCTACGACCACCACCGCGCCCACCGCGATCCGTTCTACACCGACCGGGTCGTGCACTCCCCGGCCGTGCCCGTCTTCCGGGACGACCGGGGCGCCTTCCTTCCCCGGCCGTACCTCGCGGGCTTCCTCACCGCCGCCGCGCCCAACGCGGGCGTCGTCCGGCGTACGGCACCGGAGCGCGCCGCCGAACTGCCGGGCGCCCTGGCCGTGCGGGCCGAGCGCGTCCTGGAGACCGCCGCCGCCCACGGCTACCGCCGGCTGGTGCTGGGCGCCTGGGGCTGCGGCGTCTTCCAGAACGACCCGGCCGATGTCGCGGACGCCTTCCACGCACTGCTGGAACCGGGCGGCCGGTTCGGCCGGGCCTTCGAGCACGTGGTGTTCGGCGTCCTGGACCGCACCCGGGAAGCGACGGTCCGGGCGGCCTTCGCGCGGGCGTTCGGCTCACTGGAGGGCTGGCGTCAGGTCCAGCCGTAGCGCTCGTGCAGCCGCTGCCGGACCAGGTTGAACCGCATGCGGTCCAGGGCGCACGCCTCGCGGCGCATGCCCGCCTCGTGCAGCCGGAGGACGCGATCGACGTCCACCCAGGAGTCCCTGCCCGACCGGTCCCAGGGGCCGCTCCCGATCGCCACCCACTCGCGATCGTCGTCGTGCCGCTTGCTGGACAACTGCACGGCGAGGAGCGTGCCCGTCCCCTCCCGGGCGACGACCAGCACCGGCCGGTCCTTGCCCCGGCCGTCGTTCTCCTCGAACGGCACCCAGGTCCACACGATCTCCCCGGGGTCGGGATCGCCGTCGTGCGCGGGCGCGTACTCGGTGCGCACCCGCCCGACCTGGCGCGGATCGGCCTCGGTGGTGGCGTGGGGGCCGTAGCGGCCCGGGACGTCTTCATCGGTAAACGTGCTCACAGGCAGGCACCCTAGCTCTCCCGGCCCCGGGCGCAACGTCCGTCCCGAGTCCCGGCGTTACGGCAGGTCGGCGCGGGACCGGATCTGCATGCCCGGGCGGCGGCGATGCACGGTCAGGTAGGCGAGGCCGCGCTCGCCCGCGGTGATGCTGCGGGTAGAGCCGTGCGGAAGCCAGAGCAGGGCGCCCTCCGCCAGGGCCCGGGGCTCGTCCTGGGCGCCGCTGCCGACGACACCGTCCCCGGAGACGACGAGCAGCAGGACGTCCAGGTGGGGCTCGGTGTGGGTGTCGACGCGGGCGCCCGGCGCCAACCGGACCACGTTGGCGTCGAGTTGGCGGCCCTCCTCGGCCAGCTTCCACAGCACCGTGCCTGGAGCGGGGGGCCCGGCGGCGAGGGCCACGGCGTCACACAGGACGCGCGGTTCGGGCTGTTCGGGTTCTGCGGGCTGCGCGGGCTGCGCGGGCTGTTGGGGCTGGTCGGGCTGCGCGGGCTGTTCGGGCGGTGCCCCGGTGCGGTGTGCCGGGTCCGTGCCGGTGGCGGGCGGCGGGGTCGCGCGGTCGCCTCGGTTCCTGTGCTCCACGGGGTCCACCCTACAATTACTCCAGACCGCGATCGTGAAAAATGCGTGCAGGTGAAAGGGGTGGTCATCCATGGCCACGCGGGAGAGTCCGCGCCGGCGCGCAGTCCTGGACGTGCTGCGCGCCGCCCCCGCCCCGCTCGGCGTGAGCGAGACGGCCGAACGGATGGGCGTGCACCCCAACACCGTGCGCTTCCACCTGGACGCGCTGGTCACCGAGGGGCTCGTCGAACGCCGGGTGGAGGACCCCTCCGGCCCGGGCCGGCCGCGGACCGTCTACAGCGCCCGGCCCGGCATGGACCGCGGCGGCACCCGCGGCTACCGGCTGCTCGCGCGCATGCTGCTGAGCCGCTGGGCCGGCGCCGACCCGGCCGAGGCGCACACCGAGGCACTGGAGGCGGGCCGCGCCTGGGGCCGTTTCCTGGTGGACCCGCTGCCGCCCGGCCGCCCGCCCACGGCCGAGGGCGCCACGGCCGGGCTCCTCGCCCTGCTGGACGACCTCGGCTTCGCACCCGAGCCGGAAGGCGGCGAAGAAACCGGGCGCACGGTCCCGGAACGGATCCGGCTGCGTCACTGCCCCTTCCTCGAACTCGCCGAGGAGTACGGCCAGTTGGTCTGCCCGGTCCATCTCGGGCTGATGCAGGGCGCGTTGGCGGAGCTGCGCGCGCCGCTGACGGCCACCGCCCTCGAACCGTTCGCCCAACCCGACGTCTGCCTGGCCCATTTGGCCGGGACGGCCGCCGGCGACTGACGTCCCCAGAGAGGTAATGCCCACCGATGAACACCGCATCGGCCGCCGCCGCGAGCGCGGTCGTCTTCGTCTGGCTCGGAATGGTGCTGGCGATCTCCTTCCTGGAGGCGCCGCTGAAGTTCCGGGCGCCGGGCGTGACCATACCCGTGGGCCTGGGCATCGGCCGGCTGGTGTTCCGGGCGGTGAACGCCGTCGAGGCCGTGCTGGCCGCGGTCGTCATCGCCGCGGTCGCGGTGGGCGGCTCGGCCGCGTCCGGCGTGATCGCCCTGACGGCCGCCGCGGCCGTCCTGCTCCTCGGCCAGCTCGCCGTCGTCCGGCCGCGCCTGAACCGGCGCTCCGACCGGGTCCTGGCCGGCGAGGAACTGCCGCGCTCCCGCAGCCACTTGTGGTACGTGGCGTTCGAGGCCGCCAAGGTCGCCGTCCTGATCGCCCTCGGCGTCAGCCTGCTCGCGGCGAGGTGACCTCTGGGGCGTGTCGCGCCCGCGCGGTGACCTGTGGGACGTGTCGCGCCCGCGAGGTGACCTGGGGGACGCGTCGCGCCACACGCCCTGGCGCCGTCACGCGGCCTCGGCGTCCGCCGCCTGTCCCTGGGGCGGCCACCGCTCGTGCCAGTTCAGTTCCGCCTCCAGCTGGGCGGCGAGCGAGATCAGCAACGGTTCGCTTGCGGCCGGACCGAGGAGCTGGGCGCCCACCGGGAGTCCGGGGGTGATGAAGCCGGCGGGGACGTTGACGCCGGGCCAGCCGAGGACGTTCCACGGCCAGGCATAGGGGCAGGCGGCGATCATCGCGCGGTCGGTGGCCAGCCCGCCCAGCCGGTACAGGGCGCCGATCCGGGGCGGGGGAGCGGCCGTCGTCGGCGCGAGGACCACGTCGTACGACTCGAAGAACCCGCCGATCCGCCGGTGCAGGACCGCCTCGGCGCGCCGGGCCGCCCGCAGCGGGGCCCCGCCGAGCAGCCGGCCCAGCCGGGCCGCGTCCCGGGTGCGCCGGTCGAGCAGCGCCGGGTCGGGCGCGTCGCGGACCCACTCGGAGATGCCGACGGTGGCCCGGGGCACGAAGGTCAGCCCGATCTGGCCGTACGGCGGATCGGCCTCCTCCACGTCATGCCCCAACGCGGCCAGTCTGTCCGCCAGTTGGACGACGAGGGCCCGCACCTCCGGGTGGAGGCGGGCCGGTACCGCGGTGAACGGCGGCTTCAGCGACAGGGCGACGCGCAGCCGCCCCGGGTCGCGGCCGACCGCGTCGGCGACGGTCAGGGCGGCCGGTCGGTGCGGGTCCCGGGCGTGGTTGCCGCTCGCCGCGTCCAGCAGCAGGGCCGCGTCGGCGACCGTGCGGGCCAGGGTGCCGTTGACGGTGATGCCCTGGAAGGATTCGCCGCGCGGCCAGGTCGAGATGCGGCCGCGCTGGGGCTTGATGCCGACCAGATGGGTCCAGGAGGCCGGGATCCGCACCGATCCGGCGCCGTCCGAGCCCAGCGCGGCCGGCACCAGGCCCGCCGCGACGGCGGCGGCCGAACCGCCCGAGGAACCACCGGGAGTGTGGCCGGTGTGCCACGGATTGCGGGTCTCCCCGAACGCGGCGCCCTCGGTGAACGGCCACTGCCCCAGCTCGCAGGTGTTGGTCTTGCCGATGATCACCGCGCCGGCCGCGCGCAGCCGCCGTACCGCCTCCCCGTCCTCGGCCACGGCGGGGAAGTCGCCCCGGCAGCCGAACGCGGTCGGCTCGCCCGCCACGTCCATGTCGTCCTTCACCGCCACCGGAACGCCCAGCAGCGGCCGCCGCGCGCCGCCCGCCAACTCCCGGTCAGCGGCGTCCGCTTCGGCCAGGGCGGCCTCGGCGCGCACCACGCGGAAGGCGTTCAGCGTCGGCTGGGTGGCCGCGATCCGGGCCAGGGCCCGCTCCACCAGGGTGCGGGAGGTCACCTCGCCCTCGGTCAGCGCGCGAACGGACTCCGCGAGACCTGCGGCACGGTCGGGCATCATGGCGGGGAACCTCCGGGGAGCGTCCTGACACGGTGTCTACCGAACGGTAACCTCTCGGGCGAGGGTGTGCGATAGGTTCCCGGCCATGACTGAACTCGCCGCTGTCGCCTGGCCACCCGCCCCGATCAGGACCGAGCGGCTCGTGCTCCGCGAGTCGGAGGCCCGCGACCGCGCGCCGTTCATCGACCTGTTCGCCTCGGCGGACGTGCACGTCTATCTCGGGGGTCCCCGGCCGCGCGCCGAACTCGCCCGCGAGGTACCGGAGATACCCGGACGGCGGCGCGGCTACTTCGTGGTCGAGCTCGACGGAGCGATGATCGGCGTCGTCCACCTCACCCGGTACGACGCGGAGAGCGGGGAGCCCGGCCGCCCGGACATCGGTCAGGCCGAGCTCGGTTACCTGCTGGTGCCCGAGGCGTGGGGCCGCGGGTACGGCGCCGAGGCGTGCGCGGCGGCCCTCGACTGGTTCGCCGCCGAACGTCCCGGCGAGTGTGTGGTGTTGCGCACCCAGACCGCCAACGAGCGCTCGATGCGCCTGGCGGCCGGGCTGGGGTTCACCGAGGTGGAACGGTTCCACGCCTACGACGCCGAGCAGTGGTTCGGCGTGTGGAGTCCGGCCGTACGGGTGGGGTGAGCCGGAACGCCCGGCCGGAAGAATCCGGCCGGGCGCTGGCGTGAAAAGATCGCAGTCGCGGGTGTCAGGCGGCCACGGCCTCGCCGACGTTGCCGTGCAGGCGGGCGACGACCTCGGTCAGCTGCGCGGCGACCTCGGTGTCGTCGGCCGGGTGGGTCTCGGCGAAGCGGGTCACGGAGCCCGGGATGGACAGCTTGATGTCCTCGATCACCTTGCCGCCGGCGATGCCCACGGCCTTGCGGGTGTCGTCCTGCGCCCACACGCCGCCGTACTGGCCGAAGGCGGTGCCGATGACGGCGACCGGCTTGCCGCCGAAGGCACCGGCGCCGTAGGGGCGGGACAGCCAGTCGATGGCGTTCTTCAGGACGGCCGGGATGGTGCCGTTGTACTCGGGCGAGAAGAGCAGGAAGGCGTCGGCGGCACCGGCGGCCTCCCGCAGCGCGGCCGCGGCGGCCGGGACGCTGCCCTCGACGTCGATGTCCTCGTTGTAGAAGGGGAGCTCGGCGAGACCCTCGTAGAGCACGACGTCCGCGCCCTCCGGGGCGAGCTTGACGGCCGCCTCGGCGAGCTGACGGTTGTGCGAACCGGCGCGGAGGCTGCCGACGAGCGCGAGGATGCGAACAGACATGGGAACTCCAAGGGGGGTGACAAGCGCTTCAACGATCCGGACCGAGGTCCGTTTAAGTTTGTATCAGGCTAACCGGACCGCGGTCCAGTTTTGTTCCCGATGCTTTACGCTGGCTTCATGTCCAGCGCCCCGCCCCCCTTCCCGAAGCCCCCGGAGTCCCTCGGTCCGCCGCACCTGCTGGAGGTCGGCCCGGCTCCGGACGAGCCCTGCCTGCGCGCCGACGCCGCGCGCAACCGGGCCCGGCTGCTGGAGGCCGCCGCCCGGCTGATCGCCGAGCACGGGGTGGAGGGGGTCACCATGGAGGCGGTGGCCGCGGCGGCACAGGTCGGCAAGGGCACGGTGTTCCGCCGCTTCGGCGACCGCACCGGGCTGCTGACGGCCCTGCTGGACCACTCGGCGAAGCAGCTCCAGGCCGACTTCCTCGGCGGCCCCCCGCCCCTGGGGCCCGGTGCGCCACCGCTGGAGCGGCTCCGGGCGTTCGGCGTGGCGGTGCTGTACCGCTCGGCCGAGCAGCTCGACCTGCAACTGGCCGCCCAGCCGCACCCGACCCGGCGGTTCTCCCACCCCGCCGCCCTCGCGCTGCGCACCCACGTCACGGTGCTGCTGCGCAAGCTGGTGCCGACCGCCGACTGCGACCTCCTCGCCCAGACCCTCATGGCCAGCCTCGACCCCGCCCTGATCCACCACCTGATCCGGCAGTGCGGGATGCCCATGGAGCGGCTGGAGACCGGCTGGATCGACCTCGTCGCCCGCGTCACCGGCACGGAACCGCCCCGCTGAGGGCCGGTCGGACGCCAAGCGCTCTCAGGCGTGCCGAAGGGCCCGCGGCACGGCCGCGGGCCCCTGAGCAGGCCGTCGTCCCCCTCCCGGGGGCTACTGCGCCCCGTCCTGCCCCTGCTGCTGGGCGGCGATGCTCTTGCGGACCTCGTCCATGTCCAGCTTGCGGGCCTGCCCGATGACGTCCGTCAGCGCGGCCTCGGGCAGGGCGCCCGGCTGCGCGAACACGGCGACCTGGTCACGGACGATCATCAGCGTCGGAATCGACTGGATACCGAAGGCCTGCGCCAGCTCCGGCTGCGCCTCCGTGTCCACCTTGCCGAACACCAGGTCCGGGTTCTCCCCGGCGGCCTTCTCGTACACCGGCGCGAACTGACGGCAGGGCCCGCACCAGGACGCCCAGAAGTCGATGAGAACGAACTCGTTCTCCGTGACCGTCTGGTCGAAATTCTCCTTGGTCAGCTCCACGGTGCTGCTGCTCATGGCCTTCCCTCTTCCTGGTGTCGGGGTGCTGCCGACGGCGCCAACGCGGGCGGCCGGTCGCGTATTCCGGTGCGCGTACGTCCGTATTCCGCGCACGTACCCATGTGGCCACCGGGCACACCACCCACCAGACTGACCCCATGACGGAAACGGAAGCCATCGCGTACGACGTCGTGGTGCTCGGCGCCGGACCCGTGGGGGAGAACGTCGCCGACCGCACCCGCGCGGGCGGCCTGACCACCGCGGTCGTGGAGAGCGAACTCGTCGGCGGCGAGTGCTCGTACTGGGCGTGCATGCCCAGCAAGGCGCTGCTCAGACCGGTCATCGCCCGGGCCGACGCCCGCCGCCTGCCCGGCCTGAGCGGGGCCGTCCAGGGGCCCCTCGACACCGACGCCGTCCTCGGCCGGCGCGACACCTACACCTCGCACTGGCAGGACGACGGCCAGGTCGGCTGGCTCGACGGCATCGGCGCCGACCTGTACCGGGGCCACGGCCGGCTGGCCGGCCCCCGCACGGTCACCGTCACCGGACCCGACGGCACCGTCACCGCCCTCACCGCCCGGCACGCCGTCGCCGTCTGCACCGGCACCCGCGCCCAGCTGCCCGACCTGCCCGGACTCGACGGTGTGGGCCCCTGGACCAGCCGGGAGGCCACCAGCGCCAAGGCCGCCCCCGGCCGGCTGATCGTCGTCGGCGGCGGTGTCGTCGCCACCGAGATGGCCACCGCCTGGCAGGCCCTCGGCTCCCGCGTCACCCTCCTCGTCCGCGGCAAGGGCCTGCTCAACCGCATGGAACCCTTCGCCGGTGAACTCATCGCCAAGGCCCTCACCGAGGCCGGCGTCGACCTGCGCACCGGCACCTCCGTCACGTCCGTGACCCGCGAGAACGGCACCGTCGTCGCCGTCACGGACACCGGCGACCGCATCGAGGCCGACGAGATCCTCTTCGCCACCGGCCGCGCCCCGCGGACCGACGACATCGGGCTCGACACCGTCGGCCTCGAACCCGGCTCCTGGCTCGACGCCGACGACACCCTCCGCGTCACCGGCACCGACTGGCTGTACGCGGTCGGCGACGTCAACCACCGGGCGCTCCTCACCCACCAGGGCAAGTACCAGGCCCGTATCGCCGGCTCCGCCATCGCCGCACGCGCCGCCGGCGACCCGGTGACCGCCGAGCCCTGGGGCGCCCACTCGGCCACCGCCGACCACGACGCCGTACCGCAGGTCGTCTTCACCGACCCCGAGGCCGGTGCCGTCGGTCTGTCCCTCGCCGAGGCCGAACAGGCCGGGCACCGCGTGCGCGCGGTCGACGTCGAGTTCTCCTCGGTCGCCGGGGCTGGTCTGTACGGCGAGGACTACCGGGGCCGCGCCCGCATGGTCGTCGACGTGGAGCAGGAGATCCTGCGCGGCGTCACCTTCGTCGGCCCCGGTGTCGGCGAACTCGTCCACTCGGCCACCGTCGCGGTCGCCGGCCGGGTTCCGCTCAGCCGGCTGTGGCACGCGGTGCCCTCGTACCCGACGCTCAGCGAGGTGTGGCTGCGCCTGCTGGAGGCGTACCGGGACAGCTGAGCGTTCGGCATCTTCACCGCCTACGGCAGCTCGAAGCCCAGCGCCTCGGCTGCCGCCGCCGGCGTCGGAGCGTTCCAGCGGGCCAGCACCGCCTCGTTCGTCGACAGCGAGCGGGGCTCGGCCCGGTCCAGGTAGAGCGTGCCGTCCAGGTGGTCCGTCTCGTGCTGCACGATCCGGGCGGGCCAGCCCGTGAACGACTCGTCCACCTCGCGGCCGAGCTCGTCCTGGCCGCGCAGCCGCACCTCGGCGGGCCGGGCCACCACCGCCTGCCAGCCCGGCACGCTCAGACAGCCCTCGAAGAACGCGGCACGAGCGGTGCCGACGGGCTCGTACGACGGATTGACCAGCACCCGGAACGGCTGCGGCACCCGGCCCCGGACCCGCGCGACCTCCTCGGACACCGGCGCCGGATCCTCGATGACCGCGATCCGCAGGGGCACGCCCACCTGCACGGCGGCGAGGCCCACGCCGGGTGCCGCGCGCATCGTGCCGCGCAGGGCCTCGACGAACCGGGCCAGCAGGGCGTCGCCGAGCTGCCCGTCGTACGGCTCGGTGCCGTACCGCAGGACGGGATGGCCCGCCGCGACGATGGGCAGGGGCCCGCCGGCGGCGAGGAGTTCCTCGACCCGTTCGGCGAGAGGTGCGCGGTCGCCATCGCCCTCGTCACCGAGGTCGTCACCGCGGTCGTCACTGAGTGTCGCCATCGCGCCAGCATGCCACGTTGGGCGCTCGCCACCGGGGGTACTTGCGTCAGCATGACGCAGCAGCAGTTCGCCGTCGGCGACCACGTCCGGTGGAACTCGGAGGCCGGGTACGTCGAAGGCGTGATCATCAAGAAGCACACCCGCGACGTCGAGTACAAGGGGCACATGCGCCGCTGCTCGAAGGACGATCCGCAGTACGAGATCAAGAGCGACCGGACCGACCACGTCGCCCTGCACAAGGGAGGCGCGCTGACGAAGCTGTAGCGGACGGACCTGCGGTGGGTGAGGCGGTGGGACGGTGAACCGCGTCTGTACGGTCGGGCACTCGACCCGCGACTTCGACGAGGTCCTGGCGATGCTGCGCGCCCACGACGTCACCTGCCTGGCCGACGTCCGCTCCTTCCCGTCGTCGAGGAAGTACCCGCAGTGGAACCAGGCGGCGATCACCGAGGCCCTGCCGCCCGACATCTCCTACCGCTGGATCCGCCGGCTGGGCGGCCGGCGGCACACCCCCAAGGGCGTGCCCAGCGTCAACGGCGCCTGGCGGGTCAAGGCCTTCCGGGACTACGCCGACTACATGGCCGGCGAGGAGTTCGCGGGAGGTCTCGCCGAACTGCTCGACCTGGCCGGGCACGAACGGCCGGCCATCATGTGCAGCGAGGCGGTGCCCTGGCGCTGCCACCGCCGGTTGATCACCGACGCCCTGCTCGTCGCCGGCGTCGAGGTGCTCCACATCCTGTCGCCCACGTCGTCGAAACCGGCCGTCCTCAACGAACACGCCCGCGTCCAGGACGGCCACCTGATCTACCCGCCGCCTCCGGACGGTTAGGCGGCGTCACCCTCGCCCCGCCCTTGCGGACCGGGCAACCGGAGCGACCCGGACCATGCCCCTGCGGGCCTCTCAGCCGCCCAGCATCCGGCGCACCGCGTCGCGTGTGCGGTCGGCCACCGCGGCGAACGGGCCGAGCGCGAGGTTCCTGGCCCTGGACTCCATACCGGGGTGCGGGCGGGTCGGGGCGACGATCTCGGCGGTGCGCAGGAGCTTCGCCAGCGACTGCAGCGCCCCGTCGTCGGAGGCCGCCCGCAGCGCGGGGAACTCCTGCTCCTCCTCGGCCCGGGCGTGCGCCTCCACGGCGTCGCGCAGGGCGAGGAACCGGGGCCTGAACTCGGCGGCGTCCGGGTCGGTGTCCTCCAGCGCCGCCAACAGCCGTTTGGCCTGCGCCTCCTGCTCCAGCAGACCGGCGACCAACTCGTCACCGTCCTTCAGGACCCGCCGGACGTGCGGGTGGACGACCTCCTCCTCGGCCGTCTCGTGCACCGCGAGGAGGTGGACCAGCGCGTGGAACGCCTTGCGCCGCTCCTTGCCGTCGACGGCGAGCACCCGCTCCATCCGGCGCCGGATCTCCTCGTGCTGCTGCTCCAGCAGGATCACCACGTCGTTGCTGTCCGGGTCCTGGCCCACCGTTGTGTGAATCGACATGCCCGATCGCTTTCTTCAGGGTGGCCGTGCGTCACGCCGGTCCCGCCGGGCCGGTTGAGTACCCCCGTGCGCCCCGCCGACACGGGCCGCGCGGACACCGGCGTCAACGGCCCGAGGACGTCCTGCGTCGGCAGCCCGGTCGCACCTACGTCAACGGCCCAGGGACACCGCCGCCGCGGCCAGCGCCACGAGGCAGGCGCCCGCCGCCAGCGTGCCCGCCAGGCAGCGGGCGCGCAGTGTCCGGTAGCGCTCCTCGTACTCGCCGCGCAGCGACCGGCAGCGGGCCGCGATCCGTTCCAGGTCCTGCTGGGCACGCCGGAGGCCGTCGGCGACGTACGCCTGCTCGACCTCGGTGCGCTGTGCCGTCGTCAGCCAGTCCAGGGGCGTCACGAACTCCCGCGCCCGCTGCTCGGCCACCGCCACCGTGGCCTGCCACAGCAGGTAGCCCTCCACCTCGTTGCCGAGACGGACTCCCTCGGCTCGCTGCCTCGACACATCGCTCCTCACCGCCGTCGGACCCTCACGCGTGGCTGCCGTGGGCCTCCGCCTCGGCCAGCGCGATCTGCGGGTGGTGCAGGTCGAACGCCGGGGACTCGCTGCGGATCCGGGGCAGGGTCACGAAGTTGTGCCGCGGGGGCGGGCAGGAGGTCGCCCACTCCAGCGAACGGCCGTAGCCCCACGGGTCGTCCACGCCGACCGGCTTGCCGTACTTGGCGGTCTTCCAGATGTTGTAGAAGAACGGCAGCATCGACATGCCCAGCAGGAACGAGCTGATCGACGAGATCGTGTTGAGCGTGGTGAAGCCGTCGGCGGCGAGATAGTCGGCGTACCGGCGGGGCATCCCCTCGACGCCCAGCCAGTGCTGGATGAGGAAGGTGCCGTGGAAGCCGCAGAACAGCATCCAGAACGTCATCTTGCCGAGCCGCTCGTCGAGGATCTTGCCGGTGAACTTCGGCCACCAGAAGTGGAATCCGGCGAACATCGCGAAGACGACCGTGCCGAAGACGACGTAGTGGAAGTGCGCCACCACGAAGTACGAGTCGGAGACGTGGAAGTCCATCGGCGGCGACGCCAGGATCACCCCGGTCAGGCCGCCGAAGAGGAACGTGACGAGGAAGCCCGCCGACCACAGCATCGGCGTCTCGAAGGACAGCGAGCCCTTCCACATCGTGCCGATCCAGTTGAAGAACTTCACCCCGGTCGGGACCGCGATGAGGAACGTCATGAAGGAGAAGAACGGCAGCAGCACACCACCGGTGACGTACATGTGGTGCGCCCACACCGTCGCGGACAGGCCGGCGATCGAGATCGTCGCGGCGACCAGGCCCATGTAACCGAAGATCGGCTTGCGGGAGAACACCGGGATGATCTCCGTGATGATGCCGAAGAACGGCAGGGCGATGATGTACACCTCGGGATGGCCGAAGAACCAGAACAGGTGCTGCCACAGCAGCGCCCCGCCGTTGGCCGAGTCGAAGACGTGGGCGCCGAACTTGCGGTCCGCCTCCAGGGCGAACAGGGCGGCCGCCAGAATCGGGAAGACGAGGATCACCAGGACCGCGGTGAGCAGCACGTTCCACACGAAGATCGGCATCCGGAACATGGTCATGCCCGGGGCGCGCATGCAGATGATCGTGGTGATGAAGTTGACCGAGCCGAGGATCGTGCCGAAGCCGGAGAAGGCCAGACCCATGATCCACAGATCGGCGCCGAGCCCCGGGCTGTGCACCGCGTTCGTCAGCGGGGAGTAGGCGAACCAGCCGAAGTCGGCCGCGCCGTCCGGGGTGAGGAAGCCGCCGACCGCGATGAGCGAGCCGAACAGGTAGAGCCAGTAGGCGAACATGTTCAGCCGCGGGAACGCCACGTCGGGCGCGCCGATCTGCAGCGGCATGATCCAGTTGGTGAAGCCGGCGAACAGCGGGGTGGCGAACATCAGCAGCATCACGGTGCCGTGCATCGTGAACGCCTGGTTGAACTGCTCGTTCGACATGATCTGCAGACCCGGCCGGGCCAGCTCGGCGCGCATCAGCAGCGCCATCACGCCACCGATGATGAAGAACGCGAACGACGTCGTCAGGTACAGCGTGCCGATCGTCTTGTGGTCGGTGGTCGTCATCCACTTGACCACGACGCTGCCGGGCTTCCTGCTCCGGACCGGCACCTCACTGTCGTACGTGGGCTCGGCCGAGGGCTCAGGGCTGTTGAGAATAGTCACAGGTCGCGTTTCTCCGATGCTCGCGGTTCGCCCGCGCCATGGCGTCAGTCGTGCGCCATACTCGCGGCTCGCGGCCCCGAGGGAAGCCGTGAGCGGCCGACACACCGCCGAACGGGCGGTTCTCACACGCGAGTGGAGCAATCGGCCCGGCCCGGCCGGCGGTGCGCGCGGCCTCCCTCCCGTGTACGGGCGGGGGTACGACGACGCGCCCGCCCCGAGTCCCGCGGGCAGACTGGGAGACGGGGACGAGACGCCGGCCGGGCCGCGGGGGAGGCCGGGGGCGCGAAGGAGGCGGCGGACCGGTGGAGGAGCCCATTCCGCTCAGGCTGCTGGCGGACGTCACGGAGGCGCTGCGGGAGGGCCGGGGCTGGGAACGCAGCCTGCGCCGGCTGGCGGAACTCCTCGTCGAGGGTCTCGCCGACTGGTGCGTCATCGACCTGCTCGACGAGCGGGGCCGGGCCCGCCGGGCCGTGGTGGCGGGCCGAGACCCGCACCCCGGCCTCCCCGGCCCAGGCCCCGGCCACCCCGGCCCGGACGCCGCAGGCACTGGCCCGAACGTCCCGGGCCCCGGCCCGGACCCCGGTCTCCCCGGTCCGGATGTCCCCGGAACGGGCCCCGGCCTCCGCGGCTCGGACCCCGGCCTCCGCGGCTCGGACCCCGGCCTCCTCGGCTCGGACCCCGGCCTCCTCGGCCCGGACCCCGGCCTCCGCGGTCCGGATGTCCCCGGAACGGGCCCCGGCCTCCCCGGAACGGGCCCCGGCCTCCTCGGCTCGGACCCCGGCCACCCCGGCCCAGACCCCGGCCTCCGCGGCTCGGGCCCCAGCCACCCCGGTCCGGACCCCGGCCTCCGCGGCTCGGACCCCGGCCTCCTCGGCTCAGGCCCCAGCCACCCCGGCCCGGACCCCGGCCGCCCCGGTCCGGACCCCGGTCTCCCCGGTCCGGACATCCCGCGCCCCGGTGAGCCGTCCCGGTTGCTGCCGGCCTGGCCGGAGGACTCCTCCGCGCCGCTGGCCCAGGCCCTGCGCCGGGCCACCGCCGTCCTCGTCCCCGGCGTACGGCCGCCCGAGCAGGCCAGGGACGCTCTGGAACGCGCCCAGCTGGAACTGCTGGCCCGGCTCGGGGCGGACACCGCGATCGCCGCTCCCCTCGGTGTCGGCGGCCGGCCCTTCGGGGTGCTCATCGTGACCCGCGGCCGGGCGGGCCGGCCCTTCACCGAGGCACAGGTGCCCCTCATCGACACCATCGCGCACCAGGGGGCCCTCGTCCTGGAGAACGCGCGCCTGTACGGCCAGCAACGGCACATCGCCACCTACCTCCAGCGCTCCCTGCTGCCGGACGCGCTGCCCGCCGTCCCCCCGTTCCGGCTGGCCGCCCGCTACACGCCCGCGCGAACCTACGCGGAGGTCGGCGGCGACTGGTACGACGCGATCGTGCTGCCCGACGGCACGTTCACCGTCGCCGTCGGCGACGTGGCCGGGCACGACGTCCGGGCCACGGCACGGATGAGCCAGCTGCGGCACATGCTCCGCGCGCTCGCCCTGGACCGGCCCGCCCCGCCGGACGAGGTGGTGCGCCGGCTCGACCGGGCGCTGGAGAACCTGCGGGAGACGGACGTCACCGCCACGCTCGTGTTCGGCGTGGTCCGGCCCTCGGTGGGCGGCCGCTCCTCGTTCGCCTGGGCCAACGCCGGACATCCGCCGCCGCTGCTCGTCCCCGCGACCGGCCCGGCCCGGTTCCTTTCCGGCGGGCACGGGCTCCCGCTGGGTGTGGACACCGGTGTGCCGCGCGAGCCGGCGGCCACCGAACGGCTCGACGCGGGCAGCCTGCTGCTCCTCTACACCGACGGCCTGGTGGAGCGGCGCGGTGAGGACCTGTCCGCCGGTCTGGAGCGGCTCAGCCGTGCGGCGGTACGGCTGCGCGGGCGCACCCCGGAGACGCTGCTCGACGAGCTGGTGGAGCAGGTGGCCCCGGCCCCGGGCGACGACATCGCCGTGCTCGCGCTGTGTCACGCGCCGGAGTGAGCGCCGCGGCCGGCAAGGGCCGGCGACCCGTCGCCCGGCCAGGGGCTCGCGCCCGTTTCGCGCGCATGGCCGGTTGCAGGCCGGGTAGGGGCGGCTGAGACTGAGGTGGCCGCCCAGGCCCGGCCGGCGGCGGGTGCCGCGCCGCACGCCGGTGAGCGGACCGGCCCGTCGTCCTCCGACTCCTGCCGCGACGGCGCCTGAGCGGCCGTCAGCCGGCCCGAGTCCGACCGCACCACCACGCAGGAGGAGGCGACGCACGTGACCCAGGACCGCGCCGGTGAGGCGGCGGAACGGCTGATGCGCTCGGCGCAGTACTTCTTCCCGGGCGAGCAGTCACCCGACCGGCGGATCCTGTACCGCGAGGGCGGCCGCGCGGCCGAGGAGTTCTACCGCGAACGCTGGCGGCACGACCGCGAGGTCCGCTCCACGCACGGCGTCAACTGCACCGGCTCCTGCTCGTGGAAGGTGTACGTCAAGGACGGCATCATCACCTGGGAGACCCAGGCCACCGACTATCCCTCGGTCGGCCCGGACTCCCCGGAGTACGAGCCCCGAGGCTGCCCCCGCGGCGCCTCCTTCTCCTGGTACACCTACTCGCCCACCCGCATCCGCCACCCCTACGTGCGGGGCCCCCTGCTCCAGCTGTGGCGGCGGGCGAAGGCCGAGCACCCCGACCCGGTGGAGGCCTGGGCGTGGCTGACCGCCGACCCCGAGCGCACCGCGACGTACAAGCGCGCCCGCGGCAAGGGCGGTTTCGTGCGCAGCACCTGGGACGAGGTGGCCGAGCTGATCGCGGCCGCGCAGGTGGACACCGTCAAGCGGTACGGCCCGGACCGGATCGTCGGGTTCTCCCCGATCCCCGCGATGTCGATGACGTCGTACGCGGCCGGCACCCGGTTCCTGTCGATGATCGGCGGCACCATCTCCTCGTTCTACGACTGGTACGCCGACCTGCCGATGGCCTCCCCGCAGGTCTTCGGCGACCAGACCGACGTACCGGAGTCAGGCGACTGGTGGAACGCCGGCTACCTGATCGTGTGGGGCACCAACCTGCCCATCACCCGCACCCCCGACGCCCACTTCATGACCGAGGCCCGCTACAAGGGGCAGAAGGTCGTGGTGGTCTCGCCGGACTACAGCGACCACACCAAGTTCGCCGACGACTGGCTCGCCGCCGCCCCCGGCACCGACGGGGCACTGGCCATGGCGATGGGCCACGTCATTCTCAGCGAGTTCTACCGCGACCGGCAGGTGCCGTACTTCACCGAGTACGCCAAGACCTACACCGACCTGCCGTTCCTGGTCCGGCTGCGCGAGCGGACGGGGGAGAAGGGGACGGCGTACGTCCCGGACAAGTTCCTCACCGCCGCCGACCTGCCCAGCCTGCCCGACCAGTCCGGCCCGCCCGGCCGCGATGACGAGGCGGCCGAGTTCAAGACGGTCCTGCTGGACGCGCGCACCGGCGAACCGGCCGTCCCGAACGGCTCGCTGGGCTTCCGCTGGCCCGGCGAGAAGGACTCCCCGGACCCGCGCTGGAACCTCCGCCTGGACGGCGTCGACCCGCTGCTGTCCCTGCACGGCCGCCCCGACGCGGAGCCGGCGCCCGTGGACCTGCCGCGCTTCGACGCGGGCCCCGGCGAGTCCGGCGGCACGGTCCGGCGCGGTGTGCCGGCCGCGCGGATCGGCGGCCACCTGGTGACCACCGTCTTCGACCTGGTCCTCGCCCAGTACGGCGTCGGCCGCGAGGGACTGCCCGGCGAGTGGCCCATCGGGTACGACGACGCGGCCACGCCCTGCACCCCGGCCTGGCAGGAGACCCTGACCGGCGTGCCGGCCAAGGCGGCGGCCCGGGTCGCGCGGGAGTTCGCCCGCAACGCCGAGCGCACGCACGGCCGCTCGATGATCGCGATGGGCGCCGGCACCAACCACTGGTTCCACTCCGACCAGATCTACCGGGCCTTCCTGTCGCTGGTGATGCTCACCGGCAGCCAGGGCGTCAACGGCGGCGGCTGGGCGCACTACGTCGGCCAGGAGAAGGTACGGCCGCTGACCGGCTGGTTCCACCTCGCGTTCGGCCTGGACTGGCAGCGGCCCACCCGGCACATGGTCGGCACCCCGCTGTTCTGGCTCGCCACCGACCAGTGGCGCTACGAGGCGTTCCCCGCCGACGTCCTCACCAGCCCCCTCGGCCCCGGCACCCTCGCCGGCCGCACCCTGCCGGACTGCAACGCGCTCGCCGCCCGCCTCGGCTGGATGCCCTCCCACCCGGCGTTCGACCGCAACCCGCTGGACCTGTGCGACGAGGCCGAGCGGGCCGGCAAGGACGTCCAGGAGCACATCGTCGAGGAACTGAAGGCGGGCCGGCTGCGGTTCGCCGCCGAGGACCCCGACGACCCGGCCAACTTCCCCCGCGTCCTGCTCATCTGGCGCGCGAACCTGTTCGCGTCGTCGATGAAGGGCCACGAGTACATGTTGCGCCACCTCCTCGGCACCGACGACGCCGTCACCGCCGAGGAGACACCGCCGCACCTGCGCCCGAAGGACGTCACGTGGCGCGAGCGGGCGCCCGTCGGCAAACTCGACCTGTCGGTGGCCGTCGACTTCCGGATGACCAGCACCTGCCTGTTCTCCGACATCGTGCTGCCCGCCGCGACCTGGTACGAGAAGCACGACCTGTCCTCCACCGACATGCACCCCTTCGTGCACGCCTTCAACCCGGCCATCGCGCCGCCCTGGCAGACCCGCAGCGACTTCGACGCCTTCCACACCATCGCCGCCGAGTTCTCCCGGCTCGCGGCCGTCCACCTCGGCACCCGCCGGGACGTGATCGCCGCGCCGCTCGCCCACGACACCCCGGACGAACTGGCCCAGCCGCACGGCCGGGTGCGGGACTGGAAGGCGGGGGAGTGCGAGCCGGTGCCCGGCCGGACCATGCCCAAACTGATCGTGGTGGAACGCGACTACGCGGCCGTCGCCGAGAAGATGGCCGCCGTCGGACCCCTCCTCGACACCCTCGGCACCACCACCAAGGGCCTCACCTGGAAACCCGGCGAGGAGATCGCCTACCTGCGCTCCCGCAACGGCACCGTCCGCGGCGGCGCCGGCGACGGCCGGCCCTCCATCGCCCGCGACGTCCAGTTCTGCGAGGCGATCCTCGCGCTGTCCGGCACCACCAACGGACGGCTCGCGGTCGAGTCGCTGCGCGCCCTGGAGGACCGCACCGGAGTGGAATTGGCCGACCTGGCCGAGGAACGCTCCGGCGACCGGATCACCTTCGAGGACACCCGCACCCAGCCGCGCGCCGTGATCACCTCCGCCGAGTGGTCCGGCACCGAGTCCGGGGGCCGGCGCTACTCGCCGTTCACCGTCAACGTCGAACGGCTCAAACCCTGGCACACCCTCACCGGCCGCCAGCACTTCTTCCTCGACCACGACTGGATGGCCGAGTTCGGCGAACAACTCCCGGTGTACCGGCCGCCGTTGAACGTGCTCGGCCACTTCGGCGACCCGAGCCGCTCGCCCGACGGCCGCCCCGAACTCGTGGTCCGCTACCTGACCCCGCACTCGAAGTGGTCCATCCACTCCGAGTACCAGGAGAACCTGCACATGCTCACCCTGTTCCGCGGCGGTCCGGTGATCTGGATGAGCCCGCTCGACGCGGAACGCATCGGCGTCGCGGACAACGACTGGATCGAGGCGTACAACCGCAACGGCGTCGTAGCCTGCCGGGCCGTCGTCACCCACCGCATGCCCGAGGGCACCGTGTTCATGTACCACACCATGGACCGGCACCTGAACGTGCCGCGCACCGAGACCTCCGGACTGCACGGCGGCGGCGACAACTCCCTCACCCGCCTGCTGGTGAAACCCACCCATCTCATCGGCGGCTACGCCCAGTTCTCGTACGGCTTCAACTACATCGGCCCCACCGGCAACCAGCGCGACGAGGTCACCGTCATCCGGCGGCGCGGACAGGAGGTCCAGTTCTGATGCCCCGTGGTGGAACCACTATCGGACGCTGTATGGCTCAAGTCGCCATGGTCATGAACCTCGACAAGTGCATCGGCTGCCACACCTGCTCGGTGACCTGCAAACAGACCTGGACCAACCGCTCCGGCTCGGAGTACGTCTGGTTCAACAACGTCGAGACGAAGCCCGGTTCCGGCTACCCCCGCCGCTACGAGGACCAGGAGCAGTGGAAGGGCGGCTGGAAACTCGACCGGCACGGCAAGCTGAGGCTGAAGGCCGGCGGGCGGCTGCGCAAGCTCCTCACCCTCTTCTACAACCCCGACCTGCCCTCCCTGGACGACTTCTACGAGCCTTGGACGTACGACTACCAGAGCCTGACCACGGCCCCGCTGTCGGACGCCTTCCCCAGCGCCCGCCCCAAGTCGCAGCTCACCGGCCGGGACATGCGGCCCGTGCGCGGCCCCAACTGGGACGACGACCTCGCCGGCTCCGGCACCCACGCCACCGCCGACCCCAACCTGCGGGGCATGGCGGAGAAGGTGCGCATGGAGTTCGAGCAGGCCTTCATGTTCTACCTGCCGCGGATCTGCGAGCACTGCCTCAACCCGTCCTGCGTCGCCTCCTGCCCCTCGGGCGCCATGTACAAGCGGGCCGAGGACGGCATCGTCCTCGTCGACCAGGACCGGTGCCGGGGCTGGCGGATGTGCGTGAGCGGATGCCCGTACAAGAAGGTGTACTTCAACCACCGCACCGGCAAGGCCGAGAAGTGCACCTTCTGCTACCCGCGCATCGAGGCCGGGCAGCCCACCATCTGCTCCGAGACCTGCGTCGGCCGGCTCCGCCACCTCGGCGTGATGCTCTACGACGCCGACGCCGTCCTTCAGGCCGCCTCCGTCACGGACGAGAAGGACCTGTACGAGGCCCAGCTGTCGGTGTTCCTCGACCCGCACGACCCCGAGGTGCAGGCCGCCGCCGCCCGCGACGGCATCGCCCACGACTGGATCGAGGCCGCGAAGCGCTCCCCGGTGAACGCGCTCATCACGAAGCACAGGGTGGCGCTGCCCCTGCACCCGGAGTACCGCACCATGCCGATGGTCTGGTACGTGCCCCCGCTGTCCCCGGTCGCCGACGCCGTGCACGCCACCGGCTACCACGACGACGACCCGGACCGGATCTTCGCCGCCATCGAATCCCTGCGCATCCCCATGGAGTACCTGGCGAACCTGTTCACCGCCGGCGACACCGCCGTGGTGGAGGGCGTGCTGCGCCGGCTCACCGCGATGCGCGCCCACATGCGCGCCCAGCAGCTCGGCGACCCCGTCGACCACGACCTGCTGGCCTCCGTCGGCACCGACGCCGAGGGGATCGAGGACCTGTACCGGCTGCTCGCCATCGCCAAGTACGACGACCGCTACGTCATCCCGCGCGTCCACGCCGAGGGCACCGGCGCGCTGATGGCACAGCACTGCTCACTCGACTACCCGGGCGGCGGCGCCGACTACGCCGACCACGACCAGGACCAGCTCGGCACCCCACCCCCCACGCTGCCCGGCCTGTCCGCGCCGCACGGCGGCAGCCACTTCCGCGACGACGAGGGCCAGGTCCGCTTCAACCTGCTCGGCTGGGACGGCAGCGGCCGGGCGCCCGGCCTGTTCGGCGAGGAGGGCGCGCAGTGATCCGCCGCCGCATCCGCGCCGCACGCCGTGCGCCCGGCGACAGCCCGCTGCTGCATCGCATCGGGTCGATCCTGCTGCGCTACCCGGACGATACGGTGCTCGGCCGGCTCGACGAGGTGACCGCCGCGCTGCCCGCCCTCGCCGACGCCACCGACCGGGACCGGCTGGCCCGCGTCACGGACGGACTCCGCGCGCTGACCCCGACCGAGGCGGCCCAAGGCTACGTGGAGACCTTCGACCACACCCGCCACCGCAGCCTGCACCTCACCTACTACCGGCACGGCGACACCCGGGCCCGCGGCATGGCGCTGCTGGCCCTCAAGCACGTCTACCGGCAGGCCGGCCACGAACCGCCCGACGCCGAACTGCCCGACTTCCTGCCGCTCGTGCTGGAGTTCGCCTCGCTCGCCCCCGAACCCGGCCGCCGGGTCCTGCTGCAGTGCCAGTCCGGCCTGGAACTGCTGCGCGGCGCCCTGCGCGACCGCGACGACCTCTACGCCCCGGTCCTCGACGCCGTCTGCGGCCGGCTGCCCGCACCGCGCGGACGCGACCGGGACACCCTGCGCCGGCTCGCCACCGAGGGCCCGCCCCGCGAGGAGGTGGGCCTGGAGCCCTTCGCCCCGCCCGAGTACATGGGCGCGGCCCCCACCGCGCGTCCGGGGGCGCCCGCCGCGCCCACCGCACCCCTCCTGCCGACGAACGGAGACGGCGTCAGATGAGTTCCTGGGACCTGTGGTGGTGGGTCATCCTGCCCTACCTCGCCCTCGTCACGTTCGTCGTCGGCCACGTCTGGCGGTGGCGCTACGACCAGTTCGGCTGGACCAGCCGCTCGACCCAGCTCCAGGAGGGCCGGCTGCTGAAGTGGGGCGGCCCGCTGTTCCACTACGGCACCTTCGCCGCCATCGCCGGGCACGTGCTCGGCATCCTGATCCCCGAGTCGTTCACCCGCTGGCTGGGCATCCCCGAGGACACCTACCGCTGGTTCTCCTCGGTCGGCGGCACCGTCGCCGCGCTCGCCGTGATCCTCGGCGTCGCCGTCCTCGCCTTCCGCCGCACCACCGTGCCCCGGGTGCGCGCCACCACCAGCCCCGTCGACTGGCTCGCGCTGATCCTGCTCGCGATCGTCATCGTGCTCGGGATCATCCCCACGATGGGCATCAACCTGTTCGGCGCGGGCTACGACTACCGGCAGAGCGTCGCCCTGTGGTTCCGGGGGCTGTTCGCCGGCAACCCCGACGTGCACGCCATCTCGCACGCCCCGCTGATCTACCAGGTCCACGCCACCGCCGCCTGGGCGATCCTCGCCGTGTGGCCGTTCACCCGGCTCGTGCACGCCTGGAGCGTGCCCGTGTGGTACCTGTGGCGGCCGTTCGTCCTCTACCGCACCCGCGTCCCCGCCCACCCCACCGAGCCCGGCACCAGCGGCCGCCGCTGGCGGCGCATCGGCGTGCGCTACTGACCACCCGCGTTTCCCGTCAGGAGGACTGGACCCCATGCGGAAACTCTCCCTCGACGCGCAGGCCCGCGAGCACCTGGAACGCGCCGCCGCCGCGTCCACCGGGCGCAGCGCCACCACCGTCTACGGCGGTCACGAGCACACCCTGCGGCAGACCCTCCTCGCGCTGACCGCGGGCACCGAGCTGTCCGAGCACGAGAACCCCGGCGAGGCGACCGTGCTGGTGCTGCGCGGACGTGTGCGGCTCACCAGCGGCGACACGTCCTGGGACGGCCGCAGCGGCGACCTCATCGCCGTACCGCCGGCCCGCCACAGCCTCCTGGCGGTCGAGGACGCGGCGATCCTCCTCACCGTCGCCAAGCGCCCCTGAGACGCCCGCCGTTCAGCGGAACAGCACCGCACAGCCCAGCGCGAGCAGGGACAGGACCTTCACGAGTTCCAGCGCCACGTAGTACAGGTGGGCCCGCGAGCGGTTGCGCGCCGGGTCCTCGCCCGCGAGCACGGCGTCGGACCGCCGGTTCAGCCGGGGCCGTACGACGGTGAGCTGACCGGCGAGGACGACCACGGCGACCGCCGTGAGCGCGACGACGGAGGCCGAGGGCCGGGCCGTGGCGACCGCCACGGCCACCACGACGGCGAGGGCCGCCTCGACGAGGTTGAGGGCGCGGAACACCATCCGGCCGATGCCGAGTCCGATGGGGATCGTCACTCCGGGGGCCCGGAACTTCAGCGGCGCCTCCAGGAAGGAGATCGCCAGCACCATGCCGAGCCAGAGGAAGGTGAGGGCGCCCGCCACGGCCGCCGACGTCGCGTTCATCGCTGATGAGGTCTTTCTCGTAGGGGATGTGCCGGATCCGCGGGGCGTCAGGCGACGGGCCAGGTGGCCAGCCGGGCCGCGAACTCCGGGGGCGAGGCGACGACCATCAGCGAGGCCGGTTCGGCGCCGGGATTGGCGAGGCTGACCCGCTCCCCGGTGCCGATGTGCGCCGCCGAGCCGGGTGTCAGGGTGTGCGCCTCCTGGCCGTGCCGCAGCTGCACGGAGCCGGAGAGCGGGATCAGCACGATCTGCGAGGCGCCGTGGTCGTGCTCGGGCATGCCGCCGCCCGCCGGGATCTCCACGTGGACGACGGCGACCTGCTCGGAGGTGGCCGCGGTGGTGAGCGGGGCGGCGGTCGGCCCGCCGGCGAGGGGAGCGCGGAGCCGGGTCGCGGTGGCGCTGTCGGCGACGTACATGGGGATGTTCCTCGTTTCCATGGGGGAGTTGGGGAGAGCGTGGGGCGGGTGAAGGTCTACGCGGCCCGGGTGAGGGCGAGGTGGGCCACGCAGGCGTCCGGTTCCGCGAACGGTTCCAGCCGGGTGGCCTCCACGGGTGCGTCCAGTTCGGCCAGGGCGCCCTGCATCAGGCCCAGGTGCAGCGGGCAGACGACCGTGCCGTACTCCTCGGCGAGTTCCAGGAAGGGGCAGTGCCGCAGCCGGACCCGGCCGGGCGGCACGCCCTCGCCGGCCGGTTCGGGGTCGAAGCCCAGGTCGGCGAGCATGGCGCCGACCCGCTCCACGGCCTCCTCCGGGGTCGGCCGGCGGGACGGCGGCAGGGGCTCGACCAGGTACCGGCCCCAGGCGCGCCCGGCGTCGGTGGCCGCGGCCTCGGTGTCCGGGGCGGCCGAGGCCAGTTGGCCGAGCAGGATCCGGGACAGCAGCCGGTAGCGGCGCACACCGCCCCGGTCCATTCCCGGCCGCGCCGCGAACACCGTACGCGGCCGGCCCGGACCCGACGGCTCCTCGACCGACCGCTCCACGCGGCCCTGCGCCGCGAGCGCGTCGAGGTGGAAGCGCACGGTGTTGGGATGGACGTCGAGCCGGTCCGCGACCTCGGTGACGCCCACGGGGCGGCCGGCGGCCCGCACCGCCTCCAGGACGGCGCGGCGGCGGGGCGAGAGGTGTTCGCCGTCCTGCCGCTCTGTGTTCCCGGTCATGGCCGTCACCCCTGCCGGGCTTGCAGGGGAAGGGCGGAGACCAGCGGGTGGTCGTGCTCGATCAGGCCCAGCTTGGCGGCGCCGCCCGGCGAGCCGAGCGTGTCGAAGAACTCCACGTTCGCACGCGTGTACTCCCGCCACTCCTCGGGCACGTCCTCCTCGTAGAAGATCGCCTCGACCGGGCAGACCGGCTCGCAGGCCCCGCAGTCGACGCATTCGTCCGGGTGGATGTACAGGGACCGCTCGCCCTCGTAGATGCAGTCGACCGGGCACTCCTCCACGCACGCCTTGTCCTTCACATCGACGCACGGCTGGGCGATCACGTAGGTCATGGCGGACTCCTCGTCAGGCCAGGAGGGTTTTTCCAAATAGTACATGTAATAATCGGTGGCGTAGGGACAGGGACGAGAGGAGCACCCCCCGTGGCACCGTCTTCCGACATCCACATCCAGGCGACCGAGACCGACCCCGCCGTCCGGGCCCGGGCCGCGATCCGCGCCGCACACCGGCGCCTGCTGGCCGGCCTCGCCACGTCGATCACGTCCGCGCCGGACCCGGCCGACGCGGCGCGGCCCACCTCGGCCGAGTACTGCACCGGCCCGCTGCGCGCCCACCTGGCCGCCACTGACGCCACGCTGTACGCCGCCGCGTCCGGAGCGGCCGAGACCCGCCTGCTCGTCCGCGCCCTGCGCGCCGCGAGCGCCGCGCTCGGCGAACGTGTCGACGCCCTCGCCGGCGCCGGCGACACCGAGACGGCCACCGCGCTGGCCCGCGGCATCGAGGCGGTCCTGACCGTCCACCTGGCCGTGGAGGAGACCGTGCTGCTGCCCGCGCTCGCCGCGCTGCCCGGTGCCGGCCTGCCCGGACTGGCCGAGGACCTGCAGACCCTCCTCGACGGCGGCACGCTGGAGGCGCCCGAGGTCATCGACGTGCGCGAGATCCCGCACGGGCAGCGGCACCCGAGGATCTTCGGGCGCTACGCCCGGCTCGCCCCCGGCGAGGCCTTCACCCTGGTCAACAACCACGACCCCAAGCCGCTGCGCCGCGAGTTCGAGGCCACCCACCCCGGCGCCCACACCTGGGACTACGTCGAATCGGGCCCCGAGGTCTGGCGCGTGCGGATCGGGAAGGCCGCCGTCGATGCCTGACGCACCCGCCGGCCGCGCCGGCGCACAGACCGTCCCCGGGCCGGGCGCGGCACCGGCCGGTGGCGTCGGCGCTCAGGCCGTCCCCGGGCCGGGTGCCGCACCTGCCGGGCGCGCTGACTCACAGGCCGTCCCCGGGCCGGGCGCCGCACCCGTGCCCGTGCCCCGGCTCCTCTGCGACGTCCAGGCCCTCGCCGCGGTGGGTGCCCCCTCGGCCGGCGCCCGGTGGAAGCTCGCCGAATCGGGGCGGCAGCTCGACGCCAACCTGGTGCACCTGCCGGCCGGCGGCCTGGTCGACACCCACGCCGAACCCGACCTCGACGTCCTCTTCCTGGTCGTCGCCGGACACGGCCGCATGGACACCGCCGACGGCCCGATCGAGCTGGCCGACGGGGCCCTGTGCTGGCTGCCGCACGGCTCGACCCGCCGCATCACCGCCGGCGCCGACGGCCTGAGCTACGTCACCGTCCACCGCCGCCGCCCGGGCATGCGGATCCAATCCCGCCCGCGCTGACACACGAAAAAAGCCGAAGACAGGCGCCGTACGCCGGCGGGCAGGCCCGTGGACGACGACGCGCGAGGAGGTGCCCGAAAGTGACCATCACCGCCACGTCCCGCATGAGCAGGACGCTTCCCGTGGAGTACCGGAGCAGGCTCATGAGCCTCGCCCGGGACGTGTCCTTCCCGCAGAGCGCCCGCCTCTTCGAGGAGGGCGCCCACGCGGACCGCTTCTGGGTCGTCCGATCCGGCGCGGTCGCCCTCGACATGCGCGTCCCGGGCCGCCGCCCGGTCGTCATCGAGACCCTGGGCTTCGGCGAACTCGTCGGCTGCTCCTGGCTGTTCCCGCCGGGTTACTGGACCCTGGGCGCCGAGGCGATGAGCCCCGTACGGGCCTACGAGTTCGACGCGGCCGCCGTACGGGAGATGTGCCGGGCCGAGCCGGCACTGGGCGCGCTGATCACCTACTGGGCCGGTCAGGTCCTCGCCCACCGGCTCCAGGCCACCCGGGTCCGCCTGCTGGACCTCTTCGGGCCGTACGGCAGCGGCCACGCGGCATGACGGCGCCCGGCGCGACCGGCCGGGCTCAGCCGTTGCCGGTCCGGTCGACCACGGCGGTCTTGGAGTACCCGTGCTGCCAGGCGGCCTTCGCCCCGGAGTCGCCGATCCGGTACACGTCCACGACCGCGCCCGCGGCCACCCCGACGCAGAGCACCGCCGTCACGACGCGGAGCGGCAGCGAGTACCGCGCCGGGACGGAGGCCGTTCCCGCACCGGCGGTCCCCGCACCGGTGGTCCCGGCGCCGTTGGCCGCCCGGCGGGTCGTCCACCAGAGCACCGCCGCCAGCACGAACAGGCCCCCCGCCCACGGGAGGAGCCCGTCGCCCAGCTCGGCGTGCCGGCGGACCAGGGCGTCGCTGCCGACGTGCGCCTCCAGCCACTCCCCGGCGTGCGTGGCGAGGGGAACGCTCGCCAGCGTCACCAGGGCCAGCAGCGGCAGCACGATCCCCATGCGGCGGGCCGCGCCCGGCCATATCGCGCCGGCCACGAGCGCCAGCGCGGTCAGCGGCACGAGGACGACCACGAAGTGCACGAACAGGACATGGGCCGGCAGACCGCCGACCACGGTGAGGCTCATCGGGCGTTCCTCCAGAAGGCGACCACGGAAGCCGGCCGGGCACGGCGTGGCGTCCCGGCCGGTGGGGCGCGTCAGCCTCGCACGGCAATCTCTGAGGATCTTCTGAACGGCCGGGCGTCGCGGGCCGCGGCCCGGCCGCCCCGGGCCGTGAGGGCTCCGGCCAGGCGGAACCGGCGGCCCGGCGCGCACCATGGGAGAAGCGAGCGGTGCAGTCAGCGAAGGGAGACCGGCATCATGGTCTGGGCATCATGGACGACCCGCGGCGTCTTCACCGGGCACGGAGGGGCCCGTACCGACGAGGCGGGGATCGTGGCGGGCGACCTGACCGTCCACACCACCTGGGACGGCCGTGAGGCCGACGTGACGGTCCAGTACACCGGCACCTCCGAGTGGTTCACCCTCACGGGAAGCCCGGTGCCCTGCCACTCCGAGCGGCGGAGCCGCGATCTGCACCAGTCGGCGGTGGCCGCCGTCAGGGCGGGCGGCGGAGCCGTCCTCGCCGCCGTACCGTCCCGGCAGACCGCCCACGAGACGGGCTGACCGCCCGCGCCGCCGGCTCACCCGGTGCGTCCGCGCCCTCAGCCGGTCCCGGCCCCCGTCCCGCGCCGTGCGCGAGCCCGGTACCCGTCCAGGACGTCCTGGCGCAGCAGGAGACCGAAGCCGGCCGACTCCAGCCGCAGCCCCAGCTGCGCCTCCTCGATGCCGAGGCCGGCCGCCGTGTCCGCCAGGTGCCAGTCGTGCGCGGCGAGCCTGTTGAGGAGGTGCCCGCGGCGGACCTGGCCCTCCGAGAGGCGGAACGTCTTGAGGTAGGCGATCCTGCCCGCCTCGTCGCGGACGGCCTCCCCGATGTGGTTCTCCCGTCCGGGCCGGAACCCCGGCAGGAAACGTGACAGCGTGAAGCGTCCCATCCGGTACACCCGCTGCCACGTGTACGCCTCCTCCAGCAGCCCGGCCGCCATGGTCGTGTCGTGGAACCGCGTCCAGGCGTCCTCCTGCTCGCGGACCGCCTCGCGCAGGTCGCACAGCGAGCGGACCCAGTCGTCCGGGACACGCGCCCGGAAGTCCGGCACGGGCGGCATGAGCGTGGCGTAGTGGTGGATGAGTTCGCCGTACAGGTCCCGCAGGAGCGTCGCGTGCAGGGCGCGGTAGTCGTCGGGATGCGGCACCGCGAACGCGGCGGCGAGCGCGTCGGCGACGTACACCAGGACACCGCACTGACCGGGGTGGATCTCGAAGACGCGCAGGGCGTCGGCGAGTCCGCGCACGTCGGCACCCGTGTACGCCTCCTCGACGCGCGGGGAGAGCCCCCGGCGGACCGCCCGCCGCGACCACTCCTCCCAGACGACCGACGGGCCGCCGAAGTGCAGCGCCAGATAGCCCTCCAGCGCCAGGTGCAGGGGCAGGAAGCGCAGCCGGTCCCGGGCCTCGCGGCGGGCCGCCCGCCGGTGGAAGCGCAGGCCCATGGTGGCGGTGGGCGCCGCGTCGCCGTCGGCGGACAGCTGGGTGCCGTAGGCGGCCGCGGGCGTGCCGTCGCGGGTCCATGTCGCGACGAACCCGTGCGGGACGTACGAGACGTAGGCGTGCCGGCGGCCGACGTCGACCAGGCCGGCCGCGTCGCCGTAGAGCCGCGCGCCCAGGCGGAGGTCCTCGACGGGTTCGTCCCGCGCGAGCGGCACCAGCCGTACGGCACCCCACACCTGGGAGGGCCGGACGGCGAGGCCGGTCAGGTCCAGGGCGGTCATCGCGCCCGCTCCTGACGTCGTACGCCCGGCATCCGCTCCGCACGGGAGTCCAGGTAGGCCATCAGCTCGGGCAGGCCGGTCCCGCCCTCCGCGAACCGGGCGAGTTCCACCAGCGCGGGCAGGTCCTCGGCGTCCCGGATGCCGGCGGTGGGTACGGTCGCGGACAGCCGGCGCACGTCGAAGCCGTCCGCGTCGTACACCGGATTGAGATGCACGACGGCGGTACGGCGGCCGGGATCGAGCCGGGTCCGCCAGACGCGCAGCACCTCGCCGGCCAGCCCGGGAGGCGCGTTGTCCCACCCGTCGGAGAGGATCACCAGCCTGGACGGGGCGGTGTCCAGCGCGTCCAGGATCCGCCGGCCCAGCGGCGTCGGCCCGTACGGACGGGCCGTCAGCGCATCGGTCCGGCCGGACGTCCACAGCCCCGTGTAGTGGCCGGCCAGCGCCGCGAGCAGATAGTGGCAGGCCAGGGCGACGGCCAGCGGCCGGCGGCGCTTGTGCGCCGAACCCGACGCGGACCAGCTGTCGTCCAGTACGGCGGTCACCCGACCCCAGCCGCCCCGGTGGGCACCGGCCACCCGGCCGGCGGCCGCTCGCAGCGCCCGGGTCAACTCGGCACGCCTCTCCCGGCGTTCGTCGACCGGCAGCGACAGCACATAGGCCGCCAGCCGGGTCAGCGGCATCCCGGTCAGGTCCGTGGGGACGCCGGTCGCCCCGCGGGCTCGCGCGGACTTCTGTAGTCGCAGGGTCTCCAGACGGGTCAGCCGCGGCGCCATGCGCTCCAGGAAGGCGCCCCGGGGGACGCCGTGCCGGGCGGCGAAGCCCTCGGCCACCGTGTACGGCAGCTCGTACAGGGCGCCCTGCTCGTGGTGCGCCCGGCGCCACGCCTCCAGCAGGGGTGCCGCATAGTGCGGGCGGGAGTGCGGCGCGAACAGGAACGCGCCCAGCTCCTCGGTGGCCGGGGGCAGGTGCGTGTGGCGCAGGACCCCCTTGAGGCCGCTGCGGTACTTCACCGCGTCGAACGCCGGGTCGGGGCGGGCGGCCAGCCAGTCCCGCATGATGGCGCGGCTGCGGCGGTTGTTCACCCCCGCCCGGCGCAGGGCACCGAACAGCGCGTACACACGCTGGGGCGGCAGCGCCGCGAGCCGGGCCGCGATCAGACGGCCCTCGCGGCGGCGCTGCCCGGCCGTGGCCTCACCGGCGGTCTCCAGGAGCCGCCGGACGATCAGGGCCGCGTGGTGGTCGTTGATGTCGAGCGCGAGGGTCCCGGCGTACAGGTCACGGTAGTTGCCGAGCATGTACGTGTGGAGGAAGTCCAGGGACAGCCGCTGTTCGTCCGCGTCGCTGTGGAACTCGCGCTGCCCGGTCGAGGTGATCGCCGCGTTCACGAACAGCAGCACGTCCTCGGCCGCGATCAGGTCCCCGTACGATTCCATCCCGCTCTCCCCCCAAGACATGGACGCCGGCCGGGGAATGGGGGCACGAGCTGCGAATCATCGCTTCATAGGCACGTTCCGGAAGTCGCACCGGAGTCCCGCGGCCGGCCCGAGGACCGTAACAGTGCAGGCCACAACCCCTCCACGGAATATCCTTGAACGAAGCCGGGCTTGTCCGGTCGCATCCGGGTACGCACCCTGCACGGGGGGACGGCACCGGACCGGCGGGGCGCACATATTTTTGAAGCATGCTTTACACAACGTGCGCAACTACGGCGCACACCGGTGTTGTCTGACAGGAAGCCGGGCCCGTCAGGGGCCGAGGAACGAGAGAGCGGGGCAGGGCGTGGGACGGCGCAAGGGCGGCATACGGATCGCACTCGTCACAGGTGCGATGCTGGTGGGGGCGACCGCCTGCGGCGGAGGCGGCAGTGACAAGGCGAGCGGGAGCGGGAGCGACGCGAAGCCGTCGGGCAAGCCGAGCGTGAGTGCCTCTCCGTCACCGAAGAAGCCGGCGGGTCCGCCGATGCTGCTGGAGACGATCACCCCCCAGACGGGGACCACCGTCGGCGTGGCCATGCCGATCTCGGTGGTCTTCTCCAACCCGGTGGCGGCCAAGGCGCGGGCCACGGTGGAGAAGCACATGAAGGTGAGCGCCTCGCAGCCGGTGGAGGGCGCCTGGCACTGGTTCGGCGACAAGCGCGCCGACTGGCGGCCGAAGGACTACTGGCCCTCCGGTACGAAGGTCAAGCTCGACGCCGACCTGACCGGTGTCGGCAACGGCAATGGACGCTACGGCGTGCACGGCTACACCCACACCTTCACCGTCGGCGACGACGTCCGCGCGGACGTCTCGGTGACCGGTCACACCATGAAGGTGACCCGCAACGGCAAGGCGGTGCGCACTCTCTCCATCAACGCGGGCAGCCCCCAGTACCCGACGTGGAACGGCACGATGGCCGTCATCGACAAGCAGGAGAAGGTCCACATGACCTCCTGCAGCGTCGGCATCAGCTGCGACAAGGGCAGCCCCAACTACTACGACCTGACGCTGCCCTGGGACGTCCACCTCACCCAGTCCGGCACCTATGTGCACTACTCGACCGGCGACCCCAACCCGGGCAGCGGCAGCGCCCGCGGCTCGCACGGCTGCGTCCACCTGTCCCTGTCGGACGCCAAGTGGTTCTACGGCCAGGTCAAGCAGGGCGACCCGGTCACCATCACCGGCTCCAGCCGCGCCAAGGCCTCGGCCGACAACGGCTACGCCGACTTCAACCTCGGCTGGGACCAGTGGCTCGCCGGCAGCGGCTCCGGGGAGGGGACGACCGGCACGCTGTGACCGCGGCGACGGCGGCGCCGGCCGGCGCCGCCGTCACCCCGCCCGTGCCGCCTACGCTTCCCCGGCCGGCCGGAACACGTTGATCTGCACCCCCGTCTTCCCGACGGCCGAGGACACCAGTTCCCAGGTCCGCTTCTCCCCGTCCTCGGGGAAGACCGACTTGCCGCCGCCGAGCAGCACCGGCATGACGACAAGCTGCAACTCGTCCACGAGCCCCGCCGCCAGCAGGGCCCGCACCAGCGTGGGGCTCCCCATCACCGCCAGGTCCCCGCCCTCGGCCGCACGCAGCTCGCGCACCCTGTCCAGAGACTCGGCCACCGGGACGCGCACGGAGTTGTCCCACGTCAGGCCGGAGTCGCCGAGCGTGTCCGAGACGACGTACTTCCGCAGGGAGTTCAGCCGGTCGGCGAACGGGTCCCCGGCCCGCTCCGGCCAGGCCGCGGCCATGGTCTGGTACGTACGGCGGCCGTAGAGCAGCGCCGAGGCCTGCTCCAGTCCGGCGGCGAAGGCCCCGCCCACCACCTCCGGGTCGAAGAACGGATGCGACCAGCCGCCGTGCGCGAACCCGCCGTCGGTGTCCTCCTCGGGCCCGCCGGGCGCCTGCACGACTCCGTCGAGGCTGATGAACTCGGTGACGACAAGACGCATGTGATGCTCCCTGGGTAACGCCCGGCCCGCCGCGGGCCGGCCACTCGCTTCGTACGGGACTGTAGACGGACCGGACGCCAGAAACTCATCGCATCCGGGTCGTCGCCCGCCACTGCCCGTCGCCGCGCTCAGAGCCGGGCGACGACCAGGGCAACGTCGTCCCTGCCCCCGCCGGCCACCCCGAGACGGGCCAGCACCGTGTCGGCGAGCTGTTCGGCCCCCAGACCGGCGCACTCGGCGAGCACGCCGGTCAGGCGTTCCAGGCCCGCGTCGATGTCCTCGTCACGGCGCTCGACGAGCCCGTCGGTGTACAGCACCAGGGTGCCGCCGGGCTGGTAGTGCACGCTGGCCTGCGGACGGGGCACGTGCTGCGGCCGCGCGCCCAGCGGCGGGTCGGTCGCCTGGTCCAGGAGCTCCGTCCGCCCGTCGGGATGGACCAGGACCGGCGGCGGGTGCCCGGCACTGCTGTAGATGATCATCCGGCTGCGCCGGTCGACGATCGCCTTGACCGCCGTCGTACCCAGCGCGCCCTCGATCGAGCGGGCGTACAGACCGAGGACCTCCAGCGCCTGCGCGGGGCGTTCCAGGGCGCGGATGGCCGCCGACAGGGCACTGCGCAGCATGCCCATGACCGCGGCGGCCTCCAGACCGTGGCCGATGACGTCCCCGACGGCCAGCCCCAGCCGGTCCGGGGGGATGTCGACCACGTCGTACCAGTCGCCGCACACGTTCAGCGAACCCACCGCCGGCAGGTAGCGCACCACCACGTCCTGCGGGTGGTGGGCCAGGTCCGGGGCGTGCAGCATGGCCTCCTGGAGGGTGACGGCGACCTCGCGTTCGCGGGTGTGGGCCTTGCGCAGCTCGTCGTTCAGCCGCTGCAGCTCCCGCGCCCGCGCGTACAACTCCGCCTCCAGCGACTCGGTCACCTCCAGCCCCTTGCCGACGAGCGGGCCGGCGGGGTTCGCGGCCCGGTGGGCCTTGACGAACGCGGTCACGTCCTCCACCCGGTGGATGATCCACGCCACCTCGCCGGCCACGCCCGGCACGGGGGTGTTCACGGGGGACCACCAGCGTTCCTCGAAGGTTCCGGGCCGGCTCATGACCGGGATGTCGTACTTCTGCAACGCCATGGTGTCCGGCCTGCCGGTGGTCAGGACCCGGTGCAGGGACGCGCTCAGATTCCGCACCCCGTCGGCGTCCGGGTCCCCGGGGTTGTCGGGGAACGCCTGGAAGACGTGCCGGCCCACCAGGTCGTCGCGCGTCCGGCCGGTCGCCTCCAGGTAGGCGCGGTTGACGTCCACGATCACGAGATCCGGGCCCAGCACCAGATAGGGGCTGGGCGTGGCGGCGAACAGGGCCGCGTGGTCCACCCGTGCTGCCATCTCGCCACTCCTTGCGCCCGTAGCGGCTGGTCACTGCCTTCAACCTAGGCGCCACGGGCCGTACCCGCCTGGCCGGCCGCGGCCGACCGGACATTCCCCGCGCCCCGGCGTTTGTGCCGGGGCTGCCGCTGGCTGATCCTTGAAGGGAGTGGGCGGCCCCGCCCAGCGGCCGGGCGTTCGGCGAGGACGGACGTGTGATGACCACACAAGCGAGCGGTTCCGGGTCGGGTGACATCGGGGACGGACCGCTGATCGCGCGGGCGGCCGCGGTCCTGGTGGACGACCGGGGGACGGTGACCGGCTGGAGCCCGGAGGCCGAACGGCTGCTCGGCCACACCGCTCGGGAGGTGCTCGGGCGGCCGATCGCCGCGCTGACGGAGCGGGCCGGAGGGGAAGCCGGTGGGGAGTGGGCCGGCGAGGAGGCCGGTGGGGAGTGGGCCGGCCGGGATGCCGGGGCGAAGTGGCCTGGTGGGGATGCCGGTGCGGACTGGTTCCTGCGGTCCCCCGACCCCGCGCGGTGCATCACCGTCGTCTTCCGGACGCGGGCCGGCCGTCCCCTGCCGGTGGCGGTGTCGTGCCGCGCACTGCACACCACGCCGGGCGGCTCCCTGCGGCTGCTGCTCCTGACCGACGCCGGGGAGCTCGCGGGACGGCGGCTGCGGCAGGCCATGCTGCACGGCCTCGGCACGCAGTCCACCGTCGCGCTGACGATCTACGGCCCCGACCTGCGCGTGGCCTGGGCCAACGCGGCGGCCGGCAAGGAGATGCCGGGGGAGACGCGACCGGGGGAGGCGCCGGGAGAGTCCACCCCGTGTCCGGCGTGCGGCGAGGGCGAACCGGGGCCCAGATGGGGCGAAGGCGCATCGGGGCCGGCGAGGAGCGAGGGGCGACCGTATCCCGAGAGCCGGGTGCCGTCCGGACAGCAGCCGGACTCGGCCCGGCAGCTCCTCGGCAGGGTCCTCGACACGGGGGAGACGGTCACCGGCCTGCAATACCGGGGCCGCACCCCGGCCGATCCCGGGCACGAGCACGTCTGGTCGCTCTCCTACTACCGACTCCAGGACGCGGACGGCCGGCCCCTGGGCGTGTGCGAGGAGTCGGTGGACGTCACCGACCTGCACCGTGCGCAGCAGCGGCTGGCGCTGCTGAACGAGGCCAGTGATCTGATCGGGAGCACGCTCGACCTGGAACGCACCGCGCGGGAGCTGGCCGAGATCCTGGTGCCGAGGGTCGCCGACTTCACCGCCGTCGACCTCCTCGGCGCCGTACTGGACGGCCGGGAGCCCGACGCCCGGGCCGCCTACCGGACGGGGGACATGCGCCGGGTCGTGCACCACTCGCTGCGGGAGGACCTGCCCGAAGTGGTCGTCACGGCCGGCGGGACGGTGGGTTACCCGCGCGGCTCGCCGCAGTGGGAGTGCCTGGCCTCCGGACGCCCGGTGCTGAACGCCGTGCTCGACGTGGGGAGCCCGTGGCTCGTCCACGACGCGGTGCGCCGCGCCCGCATGCGCGAGCTGGGCATCCACACCCATCTCGTCGTCCCGCTGCGGGCGCGGGGCGTGACGATGGGCGTGGCCACGCTGATGCGCTGGCACGACCCCGACCCGTTCTCCGCCGAGGACGTGCTGCTCGTCGAGGAGCTCGCCGCCCGCGCGGCCGTGTGCATCGACAACGCGCGCCGGTTCGGCCGGGAGCACCGGTCCGCGCTCACCCTGCAGCAGAGCCTCCTCCCGCACGAACTGCCGAGCCACGCGGCCGTGACCGCCGCCTACCGGTACCTGCCGGCCGACACCGTGGCCGGAGTGGGCGGCGACTGGTTCGACGTACTGCCCCTGGCCTGCGCCCGTGTGGGACTGGTCGTCGGCGACGTCGTCGGCCACGGCATCCGTGCCGCGGCGACCATGGGCCGGCTGCGTACCGCCGTGCACACGCTGGCCGACCTCGACCTGCCGCCGGAGGAACTGCTCACCCACCTCGACGACCTGGTCACCCGCCTGTCCGAGGAGGCCGAGACGGCCTACCCCACGGGCGTCGAGGGCATCGTCGGCGCGACTTGCCTGTACGGCGTCTACGACCCCGTCAACCGCCGTGCCACCTTCGCGCGGGCCGGCCATCCACCGCCCGCCCTCGCCCACCCGGACAAACCGGTGGAGTTCCTGGACATCCCCGCGGGCCCGCCGCTCGGTGTCGGCGGCATGCCGTTCGAACCGGCCGAGGTCGACATCCCGGAAGGCTGCCTCCTGGCCCTCTACACCGACGGGCTGATCACCGCCTCCGGCTACGACCCGGACATCGGACTCGAACGGCTGCGATTCGCGCTCGCCCACCCGGACCGCCCCCTGGAGGAGATCTGCGACACCATGGAGCGGACCCTGCTGCCGGACCGCTCCCGGGACGACGTCGCCTTCCTCGTGGCCCGGCCCTCCCCGCTCTCCGCCGCGGACGTCGCCTCCTGGGACCTCGCCTTCGAACCCGCGGCCGCCGGCCGGGCACGGGCGCTGACGATCGACCGCCTCACGCGGTGGCGGCTGGAGGACCTCTGCTTCACCGCGGAACTCATCGTCAGCGAGCTGGTCACCAACGCCGTCCGGCACGCCCGCGGCCCGGTCGCGCTCCGCCTGATCCGTACCGAGAACCGGATCATCCTCGCCGTCCTGGACCACAGCAACACCTCCCCGCACCTGCGGCGGGCGAGGCTCGGCGAGGAGGGCGGCCGCGGGCTGTTCCTCGTCGCCCAGTTCGCCCTGCGATGGGGGACGCGCTACACCACGGACGGCAAGGTCATCTGGGCGGAACTCCCCGTCCCGTCCGAATCACCGTCCCCGTCTCCGTCCCCGTCCCCGTCGTCCTGACGGCGTCAGAGGGAGAACAACGCCGCCGCGTTGTCGTGGCACACGGCCCGCAGCCAGTCGCGACCTCGGTCCAGCCGTTCCAGGGCCTGGAGCTGATGCACGTACGGGTAGGGGATGTTGGGGAAGTCGGTCCCGAGCAGGACGCGGTCGCCGAGGTTGGTGAGACGGGACAGGGCGTCGCGGGGGAACGGCATGAGCCCCTCGCTGAAGTCGGTGAACGCCATCGTCGTGTCCAGCCGCACCTCGCCGTACCGTTCGGCGAGGCCGAGGAACTCCTCGTACTCGGGCATCCCCATGTGCGCGACGACGAGGCGCAGCCGCGGGTGGCGTGCGAGCAGGCGGGCGACGGGCTCGGGGCCGGTGTGCTTGCCGGGCGCGGGCCCGGAGCCGCAGTGCATCACGACGGGGGTCCCGGCCTCGGCCAGCAGCCCCCACGCCTCCTGGAGGCGTTCGTCGGCCGGGTCGTACGCCCCCACCTGCACATGCGCCTTGAACACCCGGGCACCGGTGTCGAGGGCCTCGCGGACGTAGTGCCCGACGCCGGGTTCGGGGTAGAGGGTGGCGGTGTGCAGGCAGTCGGGGGTGCGTCGGGCGAAGTCGGCGGCCCAGCCGTTGAGCCAGCGCGCCATGCCGGGTTTGTGGGGGTAGAGCATGGAGGTGAAGGCCCGTACGCCGAACTCCCGCAGCAGGGCCGTGCGCTCCGCCTCCTCCTTGCGGTAGGTGATCGGCCACTCCAGCCCGCCGATCAGGGGGCCGCCCGCGTCGAAGTACTCCCAGACCTTGTGCAGGACCCGCTCGGGCATGAAATGGGTGTGGACGTCGATCAGTCCGGGCAGACCGAGACCGGTCCAGAAACGGCGGACCTCGACGGCCTCCTCGTTCACGGCGTCGTTCACGGCGTCGCGCGGGGAACTCACCTGGGTACTGCCTCTCTCTCGAACGGTCTGCGGCCACTGCCGGGCGGTCTACGGCCACTGCCGGGCGGCGTTCCGGCTTGGCACGAGCCTGTCAGCCCTCCGCCACACCGGTGACGCCGGGTACCCGGAAGAGTGACATGCGGCGTGCCGTACGCGTGGCCGGGGATGCATCTGGTATCCGGCCGCGGCGAACGGGGCCCTGTCCTAGGAGTGGTCGCCCTGCGTTCCAGGATGATGGCGTTGGCAGTGGGTTCGACGGCCGTGGCGCTCCTCGGCGCGGCCGGGACGAGTACCGGCGCACCGCCTGCCGGCGCGGACCCCGCCCGGATACGCCCCTCCACACTGCACATGGTCAGCCTCGGCGATTCGTACGCGGCGGGCTACACCCGCCTGGCCGGCGGCCCCGTCGAACCCGACGAGCCCGGCAAGTCGGGGTGCGAGCAGACGCTGGAGTCGTACCCGTACGTACTCAGGAAGACATCGGCCGGCCTGCTCGGGCAGACCCGCGACGTCACCTGCGGAGGCGCCACGACGGGCAACGTCCTCGACACCCCCCAGCAGCCGGTGGGGCACGCGTCGCTCGACCGGTTCGGGATACCCCAGGCCGATCCGCTGGCGCCCTTTCCGAAGCGACCGCCACAGATCGAGGCCGTACGTGCGGACACCGACATCGTCACCCTCGGCATCGGCGGCAACGACTACTTCAGCCCCCTGGCATCCGAGTGCCTGCGAGCGGACGCGTCCAGCGACGCCCCGGCCCACTGCCGGGACAACCTAGAGAGCGGCGCGTACGCCGGTCTGGGCCTGCCCGCGGACGACCCGGACCTCGACGGGCCGAGGCGGGCACTCGCCGACAGGTACCGGACGCTGCTCGACGCGGTGCATGCCCGAGCGCCGCACGCACGCATCTACGTGATCGGCTATCCCTCCGTGATCCCGGCGGACCCCCGCACCTGCGCCCGCAACTCCCAGGAACTGTTCACCCTCGGCCGCGGGGACATCGGCTGGCTCGGCCGGCTCCTCGACGGAGTCAACGAGGCCGTGGCCTCCGCGACGGCCGACGCGCACCGGCACGGCGTTCCGGCGGAGTTCGTCGACACCCGCCGTGCCACCCTCGGCAAGGACGCCTGCGCCCCCCGCGCGGTCAAATGGGTGGAGGGCTACACCGAGAAGATCGGCACGATCGGTGTCGGCGGATGGGGAGACCCGGCGCTCATCCACCCCAACCGCCGCTACCACCAGTACGTCGCCGGACAGCTCGCCCACCGCATCAGGGACGACTTCGCGGCACGGCTGCCCGCGACCGGCCCGGCACCCGGTGGACCGACCAGTCCGGCACCCGGGGGACCGGATGTCTGAGGAAACCGGGAGCTCCGGCACCGTTCACTGTCCCTTCGACTTCAGCGAGGGCCTCGCCTTCGACCCGCTGTTCACGGAGTTGATGGCGAGGGGACCGGTGACCCGCATCCGGCTCCCGTACGGCGACTGCGACGCCTGGCTGGTCACGACTTACGCCGGAGTCCAGCAGGTGACGACCGACCAGCGGTTCAGCCGCTCGGCCATCGTCGGCCGCGACTACCCCCGGCTGACACCGGAGCCCATCGTCTCGCCGGAGTCGGTCAACATCGTCGACCCGCCCCGCAGCCGCCGGCTGCGCCACGCCGCCGCGCGGGCGTTCACCAAGAAGCGGGTGGCCCGCATGAGGCCTGCCATCGAGCGGGTGACGGGCGAACTCCTGGACCGGATGGCCGCGCTCGGACCACCCGCCGACCTCGTCCAGCACCTCTCCGTACGACTCCCGCACCACACCATCTGCGAACTGCTCGGCGTCGTCCCCGCCGACCGCCCCGAACTGATGCGCCACACGCAGCAGTTGCTGGCCACGGCGCCGGCCGACCGGCGGGCGGCGACGGACGCCAAGCGCCGGCTGCGGGCGTACTTCACCCGCCTCGTCCGGCAGCGGCGCGCCGATCCCGCCGACGACATCCTCAGCGCCATGGCCGCCGACCCGCAGGAGCCGCTGGACGAGGAGGAACTGGCCGTCCTGGCGCTGACGCTGCTGCTCAGCGGCAACGACACCGCGACCTGCCAGATCAGCAACATCACGTACACGCTGCTCGCCCACCCGCTTCGCTGGGCCGAACTGGCCGCACACCCGGACCGGTTGCCCCCGGTCCTCGACGAACTCCTGCGCCTCATCCCCTTCCGCAAGGGCGTCGGCATCCCCCGCGTCGCCCTGGAGGACGTCGAGATCGCCGGAACCCCCATCCGCGCGGGGGACTTCGTCCACGTCTCCTATCTCACCGCCAACCGTGACCCGGCGGTGTTCGACGACCCGCACGCCTTCGACCCGGCGCGTCCGCCGCGGCCCCACATGACCTTCGGCTGGGGCGCCCACCACTGCCTCGCCGAGCCCCTGGCCCAGGAGGAACTGCGCACAGCCGTCACCTCCCTGGTCACCCGCTTCCCCGACCTGCGCCTCGCCGTCCCCGAGAGCGGCATCCGTTGGGACACGTCCACCATCCGACGCTTCCCCGTGGAGCTGCCGGTGACCTGGTGACGCGGCCCGCGGCAGCGGAAACCCCGGTCACGCGGACGCGGTGACCGGGGCCCCGGGATCAGCTGCGCCGGACGGCGCCGGGCGGCACTAGTGCCCCAACAGGCAACGTTCGCCCCGTCGCGACGCCCGGCACGCCCTCTCGCCGCACCGGCCGAAAGCCCAAGTACATCCAGTACGAGGACTTCCGGCCGGCACACCGAGAGCACGCACCGGACGCCGTTCCTTCACGGGCAAACGTCGCCTGCCGGGGTACTAGTTCCGGTACCGGAACACGATCCGGCCGCGCGTCAGGTCGTACGGCGGGAGCTCCACCAGCACGCGGTCCTCCAGCACGATCTTGATGTAGTTCTTGCGGATCTTGCCGCTGATGTGCGCGAGGACCTGGTGGCCGTTCTCCAGCTCCACGGTGAACATGGCGCTGCGCAGACACTCGACGACCCTGCCCTCGACCTCGATGACGTTCCTGTTCCTGGTCATCGCACCAGCTCCAGGTTGCTGCTCACCGGCCGGGCGCCGATGCCCCCGAAGAGCGCCGAGGCCGCCTGGTTCGACTCCTGGACCTCGGCCCAGGCCGTGGCGGACCCGGAGCGGTGCAGTGTGCCCAGCGCGTGCGCCAGCAGCGCCCGCGCGATGCCGCGGCGCCGCTCGCCGGCCCTGACCGCGACCAGCCCGATGCGCGGCCGCTTCACCGTCACCACCCTGATCAGGCCCAGGTAGTGGTCCGGCCCCGCGGCCACCGCGTACTTGGACGGGTCGACGACGGTGTCCCCTTCGGGGTGCGGGATCACCTCCGCGGGCATCGAATGCCACCCGACGGTCGCCCCGACCTCGTCCCGGATCGCGCGGTCCACGGCCCGCAGCAGCGCCTCGTCCGCCTGGCCGGCGGGCACGATCGCCACCCCCGGGGGCGGCACGACCGCTTCGAGCCCGGTGAGCCGCGGGTCGGTCGGCACGTCGTACTCCCACTCGCGGCGCCGGATGGTGAACCCGGCCCGCCGCCAACCGGCCGTCTGTTCGACGTCGGCCTCGTCGACCACCGTGTACAGCGGTGCCGGCAGTTCCGCGACCATCGCCTCGGCGAGCCGGTCGAAGGCGGCGTCGTGCCAGGCGTCGACACTCACGAACAAACGCCCGTCGGCCCGGTGTCCCGCATGACCGCGGCCTACGACCAAGTCGTCGTCCAGAGCGTGCCATTGCCCGTCCGCGACACGCGTGATCCGCACGGCGCTCTCGCTCGGGCCGGATGTGCAAGGTTGTGCATGCATCGGCGTCTCCCTCCAGGAGTGCCTCGATCTCAGGCGCTCCTGGCGACACCGAACGTCAGCCGCCGGACCGTGACGGGATGAGGGAGCACCCATGGGTGACTGTGTTCACGGGTCTCACCTCCCTACGACGACTTCACGATCCACCGGAAACGTAGCAGAGGGGCGCCGCTGCGCTCACCTCGATTTTCCGGCCGGGCGCGGAGATCTCGGCTCCCCGCGCGCCGGTCGGCTCCGCGACGGTCAGCTGTGGGTCAGGAGTTGACGGACGACGTATCCGGCGGAGTCGACTCCGGTGCTGCCGCCTTCGACCAGGGCGGCGACGGCGATGTGGGAGTTGTAGGCGGTCAGCCAGCCGTTGGTGTGGTCGCCCTCCTCCGCGGTTCCGGTCTTGCCGCCGACACCCGCCAGCCCGCCCAGGCGCGGCGCGGCGGTTCCGCTGGTGGCGACGGTGCGCATCATGGACTGCAGGTATCCGGCCGTGCGGGCGGTGATGGGGCGCGGCGCGGTGTCCTGGTGCTGTCCGGGCAGGATGATCGGCTGCTTGAAGCCGGCGCCGCGCACGGTGGCGGCCACGGACGCCATGAACAGCGGTGTGGCCGTGACCTTTCCCTGGCCGATGAACTGGGCGGCCTGGTCGCCTCCTTGCGCGTCCGTCGGGATGCTCGGGTCGGTGGTGGCGACTCCGCCGCCGATCGACCAGCTGCCCATCCCGAACACGTTCACGGCCTCGTCGTGCAGTGCGGAGGCGTCCCCTCCGTGCACCAGGTAGTGGAACCCGTCCTTGATGAAGGAGGTGTTGCAGGAGACGGTGAACGCCTGGGCGATCGTGGAGCCGGGATCGGCCCGTACACCCGAGTCGTTGTGGAAGGACTGGCTGTTGGCGACGATGGAGTCCGTGCACGGGGCGGGACTGCTCGGTGTGAGGCCCGCCTGGTCGAACAGGGCGGCGGAGGTGATGATCTTCATCGTGGAACCGGGGGATTTGATGCCCCGAATGGCGATGTCCCCGTCCGAACCCGTATGGGCGATCGCGAGGATGTGGCCGGTCCGCCAGTCGAGCGCCACGGTTCCGGCCGCCTTCTGACCCAGATGGTCGTCCTTCACGGCGTCCTCGGCCACGGCCTGGAGGCGCGCGTCGATGGTCGTTTTGATCACCGGCGTCTTCCCCTGGGAGAAGACCCGGAGCGTCTTCACGCCGCTGCCGTCGGCGTCGACCACGGCCACACCGGTGCCCGTGCTGCCGCCGGTGGGCTTGGCGTGCTTGCGGAGGGTCGCCGCGATGTCCCGCAGTGAGGCGAACGTGGACAGGTCCGTCTTGCCGTCGCTCGCGACGACCTTGGCGTCGTCGGCACCGGCGGGAAGTGTGCCGGCGGTCAGGGACTGGCCCTCGCCCAGGCCGGGATGGAGCACCGACCTGTCCCAGTGCACGGCCAACTGACCGTCCGTGCTCTGCAGTACCGCCACCGCGCTCGGATAGGTCCAGGTGCCGCCCGCCACATCGGCCGACACCTTGAAGGTGATCCTGGTGGCGCCCGGCGTCGCCGTCGACCGTCCCGCCGACGCGACCTGTGCGAAGGTCAGCTTCTTCAGATGCAGCCCGTCGGCGTATTTCTGGAGGGCCTGCGATGCCGTGCCCGGGGCGTCGGTGTTGTGCGCCGCGTCGTCGAGGTGATGTCCGGACCAGTTGTCCAGGAACGTCCGGGCCATCGTGACGGCCTTGGCACTCGTGGGCGGTACGGTCGACGTGGCCGCCGGGTCGAAGGTGTGTTCCGCGTCCGTCCAGTCGCTACTCGTGTCTCCGGAGGTCATCCCGTGGACGACGTTGTAGGCGCCGATTCCCCCCGTGACGAGCAACGCTGTGCAGGCGCCGGCGATGCCGATCTTCACAGCTTTGTTCATACGGTGGATCGTATGTTTGTTTGCGCTGTGCACGTGTTGGCTGCCGGTAGATCGTTATCGGACCGTCCGGTCGCGGTTTCACGGACGTGACCTCACCGTTCATCCAGCTCCGCCCCTCGACCTGCTACGCAGCGGACACGAGGACGGGCAGCGCCGTCAGCCCCCGTACCAGGCGTGTTCTGCGCCAGGTGAGCTGCTCGGCCGGGACCGCTAGGCGGAGGGCGGGGAAGCGGGCGAGCAGCTTGCGGAGCGCGATGTCCGCCTCCGCCCTGGCGAGGGGCGCTCCGACGCAGCGGTGGATCCCGTGTCCGAAGCCGAGGTGGCCGGCCGCGCTGCGGGCGAGGTCCAGCTCGTCCGGATCCGGCCAGCGCGCCGGATCGCGGTGGGCGGCGCCGATGGCGACCAGTACGGGCTCGCCCGCGGGGATCCGGGTGCCCCTGAGCGTGACGGCTTCGGTGGTGAACCGGAACGTCGCGGTGCTGACGGGCGAGCCGTACCGCAGCAACTCGTCGAGCGAGGCCGGGATCTCGGCGGGGTGCCGACGCAGATGCCGTAGCTGTGCGGGGTGTTGGAGCAGGGCCAGGACGGCGTTGCCGAGGAAGTTGGCCGTCGTCTCGTGGCCGGCCACCAGGAGCAGCACGCCGAGGGACACCAGCTCCTCCTCGCTGAGCCGGTCGTCGCCGTCGCGGGCCGAGACGAGGCGGTCGAGCAGCGCGTTGCCCGGGCGGGAACGCTTGCGGGCGATCAGCGCCGTCATGTAGTCGGCCAGGGAGTGGGAGGCGGCGTCGATGACGGCGGGGGCTCGGGCGGTGAACAGTTCGCCGGACCACCGCCGGACCTGCGCGCGGTCCGGCTCGGGGACACCGAGCAGCTCGCAGATCACGATGACCGGAAGCGGCACCGCCAGCTCCGCGACGAGGTCGACCGGGCCGTCGGCCGGCCAGCGGTCGAGCAGCGCGTCGGTGGTCCTGGCGATGAACGGCCGCAGGTCGTCCACCGCGCCGGTCGTGAACGAGCCCGTCACCAGCCTGCGCAGGCGGGTGTGTTCCGGCGGATCGGTGGCCAGCATGGTGTGCGCGACGGCCGGGTGGAGCCGGCGCCCCGACTCCTTGCCGGCGAAGAACGCCGCGGTGTTCTTCGACAGCCGCGGGTCCCCGAGAGCTTCCCGGGCCTCCTCGTACCCCGTGACCAGGTAGCCGCCGTGCCCGCCCGAGCCGGCCGGCACCCGCTGCACCGGGCACGTGGCGCGCGGGGCCGCGCCGGCCGGGTACGGCTCTTGGGAGGACGCGGGGTTTGTTGTCGGGTCGCTCATGCCCTCAGGGTCCCATCGACTCGCGCGGGGAATCACCGGCGATGGTGTGCCGGCCGGCGAAGTCACGGCTCACCGCCGCGAGCCGGCCGTACCACGAAGTCATGCTCGCCGGTGACCGTCAGGAAAGGACGGACGGGCCGGTGGGCTCAGGCGCCTCGCACAGCAATTGCAGAGAGCCAGGCCCGCAGATCGACGGGGGTGTCGAGCCCATCGCCTGACGACGGAAGCGTCCGGCCTGCCGCCCGGAGCGGGCGCCGCCGACGGCTCGGACCGCTGCCCGGTGAGGAACCAGCATTCCTCCTTCGCACCGCTCCCAGGGCCCGCGGCCCCTGCGCCGTCGGCGACGAGCGCCGCCGGCGCATCCTCGACGCGGCCGTGGACCACTTCGCGCAGTGGGGATTCCACGCCTCCTCCCCGGCCCGGATCGCGAAGTCCGTCGGCGTCACCCAGGGCGGGCTGCTGCACCACTTCCGCGGCCAGGAGGACCTGCTGGCGTACAGGCCCAGCACGGTGAGGGGCGCCGCCACCGCCAGGACCGCTCCGACGGCGCGGAGGGCACCGGTGTGGGCCAGGGTCCACCAGACACCCGCGGCGGCCAGTGCCAGTGCGGCCACGCCGAGCAGGAGCCACAGGACGCCGCGCAGACCGGCGGTGACGAGAGGGACCAGGACGCAGCCGAGGAGCGCGAGGAGTAAGGCGCGCGCCGTCCGGACGGCGGTCCGGTCGGCGGCGGGCGGGCCCGGCCGAGGAGCCGGGCCCGCCGGCCGGGTGGGCGGTCTCACCGCCGGCGTCCTCCCGGACCGAAGGTCCCGGTCCTCGTGCGCGGCGTCCCGGCCGGGACTCACCCGCCGCCGCCCGGCAGGTCGCCGTAGTCGTCGCGGAAGTCCTCCTTGCGGGCGACGCAGAGGGCCCAGATGATGAAGCCGGACATGGCGATCATGATGACGGACCACACCGGGTAGTAGGGCAGGGACAGGAAGTTGGCGATGACGACCAGCCCGGCGATGGCCACGCCGAGGACCCTCGCCCAGGTCGCCGCCTGGAACAGCCCGATGCTGATGACGACGGCGACCGCGCCGAGGGCGAGATGGATCCAGCCCCATCCGGTGAGGTCGAACTGGAAGACGTAGTTGCGGGTGGTGAGGAACACGTCGTCCTCGGCGATCGCCATGATGCCGCGGAAGATGTCGAGGATTCCGACCAGCGTGAGCATCACGCCGGCGAACGTCATCAGGCCCGCGGCCCATGCGTACTTCGTGGTGTGCGCCGCCCGGGGCGCGTGCGTGGCGGTCATCTCGGTGTCTCGCTTTCGGGTCCGTGCTCAGCGGGGTTCGGACGCGGTCGACGCCCCGGCGCCGACGGGAGTGCGGGTCTCGCTCAGGACGAGGTCCTTGGCGCGGCGGAACTCCTCGTCCGTGATCTGTCCGCCGGCGCGCAGGTCGGCCAGCCTGGCCAGCTCGTCGGTGCTCGTGCGGGGACCGCCGTCACCGGCCGTCTTCCTGATGTAGGAGTCGAGTTCCGCCTGCTGGGCGCGGGCGTGGGCGATCTCGCGGTGGCCCATGCTCCGGCCGCGGGCGATGACGTAGACGAAGGCACCGAGGAAGGGCAGCACCAGGACGAAGACCATCCAGCCGGTCTTGCCCCAACCGCTCAGGTCGTCGTCGCGGAAGATGTCGCCGATGATCCGGAAGAGCAGCACGAACCACATGATCCACAGGAAGAACCACAGCATGGTCCAGAACGTGCTCAGGAGCGGGTAGTCGTAGGCGAGTTCCATGGGGCACTCATCTCTCTTCTCAGTTCCGGGTGGCCTTTCCCGCTGCCGTCCCGGCTGATCCCAGCGTGCACATCCGACGGGCGCGGGGCCTCACCCGGCGCGGGTGAGACCCCGCTCCGGGTACCTTTGCTCACCGGTCCGCCCGGCCCGGTGCCGCCGCCCGGCCGGCCCCTCCCGTCGCCGCGGCCAGTACGGCAAGGACGACGAGGACCACGACGACCAGACCGACCACGAGGAGCACGGCCCCGACCGTGGGGTAGTTCCACAACACCAGGGCCAGGGCCCCGAACCCGATGACCCCACCGGTGGTCCACGCACGGTGATCGTCCAGCCAGTGGCCGGTGCCGCCGGTGTCGAGGCCGGCGTCGCGCAGCGCCCGGCCCGCCGCGCCGGTGCCGCGCCCGGCCAGCGAGCGCACCCGGCGCGCCACCCGGCTCGGACCGTACAGATACGCGGTCAGGGCGGTGATCACGGAGACCACCAGCAGGGTGCGGACGCTGTTGCGCAGGAAGCGGACGAAGGTGTCGTACACCACCGCGGCGGCATCGGGCGGCAGCACCGAGTCGGGCACGGACCCCAGGTACACGCGGCGCACGACGGCAAGCCCGACGAGCAGCACGACCATCATCACGCCGACCCCGCTCGCCGTGATCAGCAGCATCGTCCGGTGTGCCGGGGCCGTCCATACGGCGAGGGCCGCGAACAGAATGGTGATCACGGGCAGCCACGCGCCCATGACGTTCAGCAGCCGCATCGCGTCCTGCGCCTTGGAGAGCTTGGCCGTCTCGAACAGGGTGATCTGCCGGTCGGGCGTGGGAATGGCGGTGGCCTTCTCGAAGCCCCGGTCGGCGAGGCGCTGTTTGACCTGGTCGACCACGGTGCCGAGGTCCAGCGTGACCGTGTCGCCCTGGGCCCGTACGGCTCTGCTGTCGTCGCCCGTGAGCATGCCCACGACTCCCGCGTGGGCGCGCCGGTTGGCGCCCTCCCACGCCTGCGCGAAGGCGTCGCCGGCGACCACGCGCTGGACGATGCCGTGCACGGTGTTCGTCAGCGCCGCGCGCAGCGGGCCGGCCAGAGCGGCGGACCGGTCCACCACGGCGGGCGGTGCCCCGGAGTTCGCCAGCGCCTTGCTCAGCGACGCCGTCACCGCCTCGACGTCCACATTGGCCACCACACGGGTGGTCAGCCGGTCGGTGACCACCGCCTGCACGGCCGGCTCCTTCGCCAGCGGGGCGACGGTCTGCACGTACCGGCCGGTGTCGGTGACCGTGTCGTCCACCCACGCGGCGACCACGGCGAGGGGGGAGAGCAGCAGAGCGACGAGCAGCAGCAGGGACGCGCCGGTGTAGCGCGTCTTGCGGTGGCGTACGGCGGCGGCCCGGCGCATCCGCCGGTAATCGGCGTGTTCCTCGGCGCTCAGCGTCACGCCGGGGCCTGCGCCATCGCCCGGGGCGGAGGGCGCGGAGGGCGTCTTCGAGGCCATGGGAACTCCTCGGGGTCGGACCTGGACCTCACGCCGGCGGCGGGCCGGTGTGCGGTGTCGGACCGCACAGCACGGTCATGGCTCCTTCTCGCTCGTCCTCAGGGGACGCGGTCCCGCCCCGGGCCGCCGGCGAAACGGTGAAAGCGCGGTCCCGCGCCGTCCTCGCCGTCACCCTGCCGCGCGGCACCGCGCGCCGGGTCACCCCTCGCGGGTGATCCGCGCGCGGGGCCGTTTCCAGTGGGCTGGGCCATGAAAGAACCAGGAGTTCCGGAAAGGACCAGGAGTTCTCAACCGGGCCGGAAGATGCGGACAGGAACCAGAAGTTGCTGACAGGGCCAGAAGTTCCGAAGGGACGACGTGGCACGTCATGAGTGACCGATACGCCGCCCGGAAGCGGGCGCCCGACGGGGCGGTGACGGCCTCCCCGCCGGCCTCGTCCGCGCACCCCGGCCGGCCGGCGGCCGTGGTCGCCCTGCTGCGGGCCGCTCTGCTCGCGGCCGCCCTGGTCACCGCCTACTACCTGCTGCCCCTGGACCGGGCCGGACGAGGCGGCACCACCGCGGTCCTCGTGTGCGGACTTCTCGCCGTGGCCGCCGTCTTCGCCTGGGAGGTGCGGACCATCATGCGGTCGCCGCACCCCCGCGTGAAGGCCGTCGAGGCGCTGACCGCCACCCTGGCGCTGTACCTGGTCCTCTTCGCCGGCACGTACTACCTGATGGAGGGGTCCACCGCCGGCTCCTTCAGCGAACCACTGACCAAGACCGACGCCCTGTACTTCACGCTGACGACGTTCACCACCGTCGGATACGGGGACATCAGCGCCCGTTCGCAGACCGCGCGCGTGGTGACGATGTTCCAGATGGCCGGCGGGCTGGCGCTGGTCGGTGTCGCGGCGCGGATCCTCGCCTACGCCGTGCAGACGGGCGTACGGCGCCAGGAGGGCCGGGCGGCGGCGCGGGACGACGGCGGAAGCGAACCGGAGGGACCGCCATGATGACACCGATCACCGCGCACGCCGCTCTCTCGCCGGCCGAACGGGCCGCGTACGGCAAGGCCGCCCGCGAGCGTGCCCCGCGCTCCGGTCACGGCCGGTTCGAGACGGACCGCGAGCGGCCCGATCCGGTCGAGGTGCTGGAGGGCCAGTCGGCCACCCGGGTACCGGAGCTGGTGCCCATCCGCTACGGCCGGATGCTGGAGTCCCCGTTCCGCTTCTACCGGGGTGCCGCCGCCCTCATGGCCATGGACCTCTGGTCACTGCCGGCCACGGAGCTGACGGTCCAGTTGTGCGGAGACGCCCACCTGCTGAACTTCCGCCTGCTGGCCTCGCCCGAGCGGCATCTGGTCTTCGACGTCAACGACTTCGACGAGACTCTCGCCGGTCCCTTCGAATGGGACGTCAAACGCCTCGCGGCGTCCTTCGCGATCGCCGGCCGGCACAACGGCTTCTCCGCGGCCGAGCAGGACGGCGCCGTCCACGCGTGCGTGCGCGCCTACCGCACCCGCATGCGGGAGTTCGCCGCCCTGCCCACCCTGGACGTCTGGTACGCCCAGGACGACGCCGACCGGGTACGCGCCCTGCTCGCCTCGTCGATGAGCAAGCGCGCCCGGCGCCGCACCGCGGAGGCGACGGCGAAGGCCCGCACGCGCACCCATCTCCAGGCGTTCGCCAAACTCACCCGGGTCACGGCCGAGGGACGGCGGATCGCCCCCGACCCGCCGCTCGTCACCCCGCTCCGGGACCTGCTGACCGACCCGTCCGACGACCGGCAGGAAAAGGTCCTGCGCAGCGTGCTGGAGGGGTACGCGCGGACCCTGTCCTCGGAGCGCAGGTTCCTGCTGCGCCGCTACCGGCTGGTCGACATGGCCCGCAAGGTGGTGGGAGTCGGCAGCGTCGGCACGCGCTGCTGGATCCTGCTCCTGCTCGGCAACGGGGACGACGACCCGCTGCTGCTCCAGGCCAAGGAGGCGCAGGAGTCGGTCCTGGCCGGGCCCACGGCCGACCTCGGCCACGAGAACCAGGGCCGCCGCGTGGTGACCGGACAGCGGCTCATGCAGACCACCAGTGACATCTTCCTCGGCTGGACCCATGTGGTGGGCCTCGACGGCGTCGGCCGGGACTTCTACGTCCGCCAGCTGTGGGACTGGAAGGGCATCGCGCGGCCGGACACGATGGACCCGGACATGCTCCGCCTCTTCGCCCACCTGTGCGGGGGCGGGCTCGCCCGGGCCCACGCCCGCTCCGGCGACCCCGTCGCGATCGCCGCCTACCTCGGCGGCAGCGACCGCTTCGACCGCGCCCTCGCCGAGTTCGCCCAGGCCTACGCCGACCAGAACGAGCGGGACGCGGGCGCGCTGGCCGCGGCCGCCGCCTCGGGCCGGGTCCACGCGACCGCGATGTGAGGACACCCGGCATCACCCGCACCGGTTCAGTCGCCCGCGCCCGTACCGGTTCGCCGCACGACACGGCCGGGTGAACGACCGTGGTGGCACCGCCGGTGACACGCGGACAGCCGCTACGCTCACGGCGCTTCGTGGTGCGCGTGACTCAGGGAGGGCAGGGCGACGGCCGGGATCGACCGCGAGCGTCTGCGGAGGACGCTGACGTTCTGGCTGCGCCCCGCCTTCGCCCTGCGCGTCCTCAACCGCTTCCAGCGGGTCGTGGGGTTCGACCGCTCGATGGCCCTGGCGTCCAGCGCCTTCACGGCGCTGATTCCGCTCGCCATCCTGCTCGGCGCCGTCCTGGGCGACCTCGTGCACGTCGACGCGGCGGAACGGATCATCAGGCGCTACGACCTCAGCGGCGCCGGGGCCGACGCGGTGAACCTCCTCTTCGCGCCCGCGCAGGGCGGCAGCAGTCCGAGCACCGGAGTCTTCGGCGTCCTCTTCCTGACGATCTCGGTGCTGAGCTTCGCGCGGGCCGCGCAGCGCCTCCTGGAGCAGACCTGGGAACTGAGACCGCTGAGCGTCCGCAACTCCCGCAACGGCCTGTGGTGGATCCTCACCCTCGCCGGCTACACCCTGGTCAGTGGATGGATCTCCGCGGTCCTCGGCGGCCGGGTGGCCGGTCTGCCGGCCGCCTTGTGCCAGATCCCGCTGACGGCGGTCTTCCTCACCGTCAGCGGCAGGCTCCTGTCGGCGAGGCGGATCACCTGGCGCGCGCTGATCCCGTTCGGGGCCGCCGGAGCCCTCCTGCTGTCCGCCTACTCGTGGGGCGCGGCCCTGTACCTCCCGCGCCTGTTCAACTCCTACGCGGACCGCTACGGCGTGGTCGGCGGTGTCTTCGCGATGCTGTCCGCACTCTTCTCGGCCATGTTCGTCCTGGTCGTGTCCGCCGCGCTGGGCCGTGAGACGGCGGACGAACTCGACCGGATCCGGCAGCACCGGCAGCCGTCCGAGCACGAGGTCCGGCAGGAGTGGGCGGCCATGGTGGAGCAGACGCGTTCCCGCTGGCGCAGGGCCCGCGCGGACGTCTCCCGCCACCGCAGGAGACGCTCCACCTCGTGACGGGCCGCCGGGCCGGCGGGCCTGACGGCCGATCCGCGCGGCGCAGGCTGCCGGGGCCGTCGTCAGCCCTGGTGCCCGTACACGTCCGGACTCCGCCGCACCCTCCGCCGCACCGGCGCGGGAGAGGCGCCCTGTGCGCGGGGAAGGCGCGCGGCCGCGGCGAGTCCGGCGAGTCCGGCGACGGCCAGGGTGATCATCGCCGCCGCGTACGCGCCCTTCGACAGTCCGGAGACCAGGATCGTGCCGGCGATGGCGGTCCCGAAGGACGAACCGAGGTTGGACACGCTGCGGGACAGCCCGGAGATCTCCCCCTGCCGCTGCTCCGGGAACTGCGACTGCACGACGTTGACCGACGGCGTCAGCATGAGACCCAGCCCGAGTCCGATCAGCAGCAGCCCGGGAACGAAGGCCCAGGCGGTGGAGAACGCCGCGACCAGGGCGATCAGCGCCGCCACACCGGCGTCGCACACGAGGAAGCCGGCCATGATCAGGGTGCGCGGGGCACGCCGCGCGGCAAGCCGCTCGGCGGACAGGGACGTGACCAGGAGCCCGAGCGTCGCCGCCGTGAACACGACCCCGGTCCGGATGGCGTCGTAGTGGCGCACCGTCTGCAGGTAGGCCGCCACCGTGAACGACGTGCCCATGAGCAGCAGCCACTGGATGTTCTGGGTGGCCAGCCCGAGGTTGGAGACACGGTCGCGGAACAGGCCGACCGACAGCAGTGGCTCCCCGCCGGAGGCCTCCTTGGCGCGCGCCGAGTGGAAGAACCACGCGAGGACAGCCGCTCCCAGGGCCAGGAGGGCGACGGTGAGCCAGAGGGCGTTGTCCGCGGCCAGGATGCCCATGACGACGAGGACGAGGCCCGTCGCCGAGAGCACCGCGCCGAAGACGTCGAACGAGCGGGCGGGATCCGGCGGCAGCGGATCGTCGATACGGCGGCTGAGGACGATGATCACCACGATGACCAGGGCCTGGAACACGAAGGCCGCGCGCCAGCTGATGCCGGTCGTGATCAGGCCGCCGATGAGGGGGCCGGTGGCGGCGCCCACGCCGCCCATCGCCATGATGATGCCGAAGGCGCGGGCCCGTGACGTGCCGTCCGGGTAGAGCAGGGTCGTGAGGATGTACACCGGCGGGATGAGCAGGGCGGTGCCGATGCCCTCGAGGATGGAGTTGCCGAGGATCAGGACGCCCAGGCCGGGGGCCGCCGCGCTCAGCAGGGCGCCGATCGCGTAGACCACCAGGCCCGTCAGGAAGCAGCGTTTGCGGCCGTAGCGGTCGGTCAGTTTCCCGCCGGGGATCATGAGTGCCGCCATCACGACCAGGAAGACGGTGATGACCACCTGCACGCCCTGGACGGTGGTGTCCAGGTCCTCGCTGATGTCGTTGATCATCACGTTCATGTTGGAGCCGGCGAAACTGCAGATGAACTGGGCGAGGGCCAGCGCGGCCAGGGCCCGTCGAGGGCCGGCCGGCCCGTGTCGCGCCGCCTGCTCAGCCACTGCCGTGGCTCGCGTGAGTGCTCTCGGCGGGCACCTCGTGAGTGCTCTCGGCGGGCACCTTGAGAGCACGGATCGCCGGGCGGTGCCGTCCTCCGTCCCGGGGCCCGCCGGCCGCCGCCCCCGCCAGCTCCTCGTCCAGCGCCATGGCAGCGGTCACCAGGGCGAGGTGGGTGAACGCCTGCGGGAAGTTGCCCAGTTGCTCACCCGACGGACCGATCTCCTCGGCGAACAGGCCGACCGGGTTGGCGTAGGTGAGCATCTTGTCGAAGGCGTACCGGGCCTGTGCGAGTCTGCCGCTGCGGGCCAGCGCTTCCACGTAGAAGAAGCTGCACAGGTTGAAGGTGCCCTCCGACCCGCGCAGGCCGTCGGGGGAGGCCGCGGGGTCGTAGCGGTAGACCAGGCTGTCGCTGACCAGCTCCCCGTCCATGGCGTCGAGGGTGCTGAGCCAGTCCGGGTCCCGCGGCGACAGGAAGCCGACCCTGGGCATGAGCAGCAGGGAGGCGTCCAGGACGTCGGTGTCGTAGTGCTGGACGAAGGCCTGACGCTTCTCGTGCCAGCCCCGCTCCACGATCTGCCGGAACACCGCGTCGCGCGCCCCGGTCCAGCGCGCCGTGTCGCCCGGCCGGGAGAAGGCGCGGGCCGCGCGGATACCGCGGTCGAACGCCACCCAGGTCATCAGCCGGCTGTAGGTGAAGTCCTGCCGGCCGCCGCGCGTCTCCCAGATGCCCTCGTCCGGCTGGTCCCAGTGGTCGGCCAGCCAGTCCAGGACGTCGCTCAGCGCCTGCCAGCCGCGGATGGCGCCGATGTCCCCGCCCACGATCAGGGCGTCCGACGCCTCTCCGTAGATGTCGAGCTGCAGCTGGTCGGCCGCCGCGTTGCCTGCCCGCACCGGGTGCGATCCCCGGTACCCCTCGAAGTGGTCCAGGACCTCCTCCGTGAGGTAGGGGTCGCCGTCGACGCGGTACATGATCTGCAGCGGGTCCTCCCGGACGGTCTCCCGGACCTCGATGCGGTCCCGCAGCCAGCGGCGGAAGGCGTGCGCCTCCTCGTGGAACCCCAGGTCGATCAGCGCCCGGACGGACAGCGACCCGTCCCGGACCCAGGTGTACCGGTAGTCCCAGTTGCGTTCACCGCCGATCTGTTCCGGCAGCCCCATGGTGGCTGCCGCGATCGGGGCCCCGGTCGGCGCGTAGGTGAGCAGCTTGAGGGTGATCGCCGAACGGTTCACCATGTCCTGCCAGCGCCCGCGGTAGGTGCACGAGCGCAGCCAGGACAGCCAGAAGGAGCGGCACGCCTCCAGGTCGCCGGTGATCCCCTCCAGCGAGGGGGGCGGTGGTGCGGAACCGCCGCCCGCCGTGCTGGTCAGCACGACGGCGGCCGCCTCACCGGCACTCAGGGTGAACCGCGAGACGACGTCGTCGCCGTCCGCCCGCAGGGCGAAACCGGTGGTGGACCGCACGTGCAGGTCCGTACCCGGGCCGCGGAAGACCGCCGCGTGCTCGCCGGCCGGGGCCAGGACGTGCGGGGCACGGCCGTAGTCGAAGCGCGGCCGGCAGGCGAAGCTGAAGGGCATCGTGCCGCGGACCACGCGCGCGATCCGTATCAGGCTGTGCCGGTCCCGCGGCGCCGGGGAGTCGAGAGGCGGCATGAAGTCGGCCACCTCGCCGACGCCCTCGGGTGCCATGAAGCGGGTGACCAGGACGGCCGTGTCGGACAGATAGAGCTGGCGGACCGTCGTACCGCTGCCGGACGGAAGGTCCACGCCGAGGTGGCAGTGCCCGCCGCGCTCGCTGTCCAGCAGGGACGCGAACAGGCTGGGAGAGTCGAAGCGGGGGGTGCACCACCAGTCGATCTCTCCGCCGGAGGAGACCAGGGCGGCTGTCTGCAGGTCACCGATCATGCCGTGATCGGCGATGGGCGGGTATGCGTTCACGGCGTCCTCCGACTCGCGCACATGCCCGGGGGCACGGCACCGGTCCCACCGGTACCCCTTCAGGCTTCGCACCGGCCGCCGCCGGCGCATCACCCACCGGGGGTGACGCCGGGGACCGGGTGGGATCCGCACCGGGTCCGGGCGCCCCCGCACCGGGTCCGGGCGCCCCCGCACCGGGTCCGGGCGCCCCCGCACCGGGTCCGGGCGCCCCCGCACCGTATGCGGGGCACCCCTCCGTCCAGGCCCGCCGGCGCCGGGCCCGGGACGAACGGCCCGGGCGGGGGCCGTCCGGCCCCATGCGAGCCGGTGCCCCGGCTGACACGATGTGGGGGTTGGTGGACAGCCGTCACGATCCTCCAGGTGGTGAGAGCCGTGACCCCCGACGACGAGACCCCTGGACACCCGGCGGGCCGGGACATCGATCCGCTGGGCGATCCGTTTCTGAGGACCCGCTTCGTCCTGCCCGCGAGACCCGTGACGTTCCTGCGTCGCGAACGGCTCGCCGAACACCTGGAGCGCGCGTTGCCGGCACCGCTGGTGATGGTCAACGGAGCCGCCGGGGCGGGCAAGACCTTGTTCGTCGCCGACTGCGCCGCGCACCGCGAGCGGCCGGTCGCCTGGCTGACCGTGGACGACGCGGTGCACGAGCCGGGCATGTTCTGGGCCTATCTGATCGAGGCCCTGCACAGCACGGCGGTGCCGATGCCCGCCGACGTCGGATTCCCCTCCGACGCACGGCAGGTGGACCGGACCCTGCTGACCCGGCTGGCGGCACGGCTGAGCAGCGACGGCACCGGCGTGACCATGGTGATCGACGAGTATGACAAAGCCGCGCCCGAGGTCTCAGAACAACTGGCGTTCGTCCGGGAGCACGCCGGGCCGGATTTCGGCCTGGTCCTGGTCACCCGCACGGAACCGCTGCTGCCGCTCCACCGCTACCGGGCCTCCGGCGAACTCGCCGAGATCAGGGACGCCGAGCTGGCCTTCACGCCCCGGGAAGCCGTCACGCTCCTGGAACTGCACGGGCTGCGGGTGTCCCTCGCGGCGGCCGGCGCCCTGGTGGACCGCACCCGGGGCTGGGCCGCGGGTCTGCGCCTGTGCGCCCTGGCCGCCCGGCAGAGTCCGGACCCCGAGCGCTACCTGAAGGAGTTCGAAGCAGGCCACAGCACGGTCGCCGACTTCCTGCTCGCCGAGGTGCTCCAGCGGCAGCCCGGCAACACGCAGGACCTGCTGCTGCGCGTCAGCGTCTGCGAGCGCTTCTGCGCCGACCTCGCCGACGCGCTGACCGGTCGCCAGGACGCCGCGCGCATCCTGGCGGAACTGCATCACGTGAACGCCTTCGTCGAGGACCTCGGCCACTCCTGGTACCGCCTGCACCCGCTGTTCCGGGAGATCCTCCGCGTCCACCTGCGCGAGCGCAGCCCCGGTCTGGAGCCGGAACTGCACCGGCGGGCCGCGCGCTGGCTGCGCCGGTCCGGGGCCCTGCCGGACATGGTCGTGCACGGCGCGGCCGGGGGCGACTGGGAGTTCACCTCCCGGGCGCTGGTGGACGACCTGGCGATCGGGCAGCTGTTCACCGGACTGCGCTCCGAGGACCTCACCCGGCTGTTCGCCGGCATGGAGTCCGCCTCGACCGGTCCGGAGACCGACCTCGTCCAGGCCGCCCGGGACCTGTCCCGGCACGACCTCGACCGGGGTCTTACCCATCTGCGGCACGCCAGGGAGCACCTGGACGCCGAGCGGACGCACCCCCCGGCGGTCCGGCTCAGCTGCGCCCTGCTGGAGGCCCTGGCGGCCCGGCTGTCCGGGTCCCCGCACCGCGCGGAACAGGCGGTACGGGCGGCCGGGGAACTCCAGCGGGAGGTCCCCGTCCACCTGCTGGACCGGCACCGCGAGCTGCCGGCCCTGCTCCTGACCCATGTCGGCTCAACCCGGCTGTGGGCGGGCCGGCTGGACGACGCGCGAGCCGCTCTGACCAAGGTGACCGGCGACCGCGGAGGTGCCTCGACAGCGGTGCCCCGGCAGGAGTCACTGGTCCACCTGGCTCTGATCGACTATCTCGACGGATGGCCGGACCGGGCCCGGAACCATGTGTCGGCCGCGAGGGCGGAGACCGAACGATTCAGCCTGCCCGAGGACGCCGACTCAGGTCTCGGGGGACTGGTCCTGGCGGCGGTCGCCGTCGAACGCGACGAGCTGGACGAGGCGCAGACGCTGCTCGACCGGACGCCCGCCCGCGAGACGCCGGACCCGGTGGCGGCCGCGGGACGGTCGCTCGTGACGGCCCGTCTGCTGCTGGCCCGTGGCCGGGCACGCGCCGCGATGGCCGCGACCGCCACGGATCTGCCGACCGACGTCGCGTCACCGTGGGTGGCGGGCCATGCCGCCCTGGTCGAGTCCTCCGCCCACCTTGCCGAGGGCCGGCCGGAGGCCGCCGCGGAGGTGCTGCGGGGTCTGGACGCCGAGCAGCCCGTGTGCGCGGTGGGCGTGGCGCGGGCGCGCCTCGCGGCGGGCGACTCGTCGACGGCCCTGGAGGTGCTCGACGCGATGCCCGGCGCCCAGCACGTCGGCCCCGCGGTGCGAGTCCGCGCGACGCTGCTGCGGGCGCAGGCCGCACACGCCGCCGGTGACGAGTCCGCCACCCACCGGCTGCTCGCAGAGGCCCTGCTGACCGGCCGACGCGACACTCTGCGGCGGGCGTTCCGCGAAACCGGCCCGTGGATGGCGCCGCTCCTGGCGCGGACGCCCCTGCGGGAACTCGCCGCCGGATGGCTCGTACCGCGTGACACCGGGCCCGGTGCGGAAGCCGAGGCCGCGCCCGTCCTGGTCGAACGACTGAGTGAACGTGAGTGCGATGTGCTCGTGCGGCTCGCCCGCATGATGTCCACCGAGGAGATCGCCGCCGACCTCTTCGTGTCCGTCAACACGGTCAAGACCCACATCAAGAACCTCCACCGGAAGCTCGCGGTGAACCGGCGGACCGACGCGGTGCGCCAGGCACGCCGGCTGGGACTCCTCTGAGCACACCGCCAGGCGCGGCACCGGCCCCCCTCGGCCCCGTGCTCCAGCGGCGCCACGCGGCGGCCCCGTGCCCCAGCCGTGCGCGGCGCGACGTGGCGGCCTCCTGTCCGAGCCGTGCGCGGCGCGACGTGGCGGCCTCCTGTCCGAGCCGTGCGCGGCGCGACGTGGCGGCCTCCTGTCCGAGCCGTGCGCGGCGCGACGTGGCGGCCTCCTGTCCCAGCCGTGCGCGGCGCGACGTGGCGGCCCCGTGCCCCTGCCGTGCGCGGCGCCACGCGGAGCGAAGGCCACCCGTGGCCGACGGCCGGTGCCGGCCGCCGGTCCGGGGCAGCGGCATCCCCCGCCGGGGGTGAGGTGCGCCGGCGGGATCCCGGCTGTGCTGGGAACGGCGGCAGGACGGCCGCCTCGCCGAGCCGAACAGCGCACTGCTGCGGCGGGCTCCGGTCATCCCCGCCATGGTCCTCCGGTGATGGCCCGCCCTCGGCGGACTGCCGCAGGCCGGCGGACCGGGCCACCGGCCGCACACCGTCGCGGACCGCGGCGCCTCCCGCCCCGGGCGCCCGGAGGTCCCGGTACGGCCGAGCCGACGTCGGAAGGCGGCCATCATGCTCAGACTCGACCCCACCGTCGCCCGTGACCGGCGCCGGCAGCGCCGCGCCCACGCCGACTACACGGGCGGCGTCTACGGTTCCATGCTGGCCGCCACCGTACTGATCGGAGCCGGCACGCTGGGCTCCTTCCCCCGCCTGGAGCTGGTCGCCCTGCTGCTCCTGAGCGGGGTGGCCTTCTGGATAGCCCATGTGCACGCCCAGCTGTTCGGAGCCCGACTGGCGCAGCACCCGCTCGACCGGCACACCGTCCTGCACGTGTGCCGCGACGAATGGCCGATCGTCAAGGCCGCGGTCCCCCCGGCGGTGGCCGTGGCGGTCAGCCCCCTCCTGGGACTCGATGTGCCGGGCACCCTGTGGCTGGCGCTCGGCGTGGCTGTCGCCGGGCAGATGGGCTGGTCGGTGGCGGCGGCGCGGCGGGCCGGCGCACCGGGCCGCCTGGTCGTGTTCACGGCCCTGGTCAATCTGGTCCTCGGCCTGCTGATCATCTCCTTCAAGCTCGTGGTGACGCACTGACACGGACACGGGGCCGACGCCGGTGGGTCACCTGATCCGGGTGAGGTACGGACCGCCTGTGAAGAGGCACGATCGCGGTGAAGGGTGACGTCCGCCGGTGTCATGCGGCCGTGGGAGGACGGACTCGTGCGCTACGAAATCCGCGTCGAGGGACATCTGTCGGAAACGCTGGCCAAGGCTTTCCCGGAGCTGGGCCATGTGGTGATGTCCGGCCAGACCGTCCTGTTCGGTCCGGTCGTGGACGAGGCACACCTCTACGGCCTGCTGGCACGCTGCCAGTCACTCGGACTGAGCCTCGTGGAGATGCGCCGACTGCCCGAGTGACGCGCACCGCGACCGCGGGCTTGCCGCACAGGACGACAGCCAGGGCCACCGAGTGCATGACCGGCATACGGTCGGCCGGAGGCCGTAGGCGGAAGCGGCCCGCGGACGGGTTCTCGCCCGGTGCGATGGTCACGCAGACCGCGCCGGACCAGGTCCAGGGCGCCGGACGACGGCGCACAGGTCGTCGGAGTCGTCTCCGAGACGGATGTGCTGCCCGAGGAGGAGTACAGCGAGGCCGACCTGGATTCCGCCGGGTGGAGCAGGCGCCCCGCCGACGTCCTCACGGCCGACGCCGTCACCGCCGGTGAGCCGTTGACCGCTCCCGCCTCGTCACTCCCGGGGGAATCGGCCAGGCGGTACTGTCCCGCCTGTTGCGGAACCCGTGCGGGGCGGCCGGCTTGGGGTCAGGGTTCAGCGGGTCAGGGCGGCGAGGGTGTCGTCCAGGTCGGTGCCCTTGGGCTGGTTGTGCGGGAGCCTGGCGAGAACCTTGGCCAGACCACAGGTGTCGGTCAGGGCCGAGAAGACCAGGCCGCCGGCGACGCCCGCGGAGAGCGCACGGGCCCTGGGCCACCGCAGACCGGCGGCCAGCCCGGTGAGGACGAGGGAGCCGGCGGCGAGGCGGACCTGGCGGTCCATGGCCCAGGAGGTGCGGGCGCCCGCGGGGCGGTGCGTGTCGTGGCCGAGCCGGGTCCAGGCGCTGGTGCCGCCGGTCAGGGTGGCGGCGGTGACGCCCTCGTCGGCGAGGCGGCGGCAGGCCGTCGCGGAGCGCGTGCCGGAGGCGCACACGATGAGGAGGTCACCGCGGTCCGCGGCAGCCTTCAGGGCGGGCAGAGCGATGTCGAGGCGGTCGAGGGGGATGTTGTGCGCGCCGGGCAGGTGGCCGGAGGCGTACTCGCCGGGAGTGCGTACGTCGATGACGGTCAGCTCGTGCAGACGAGTGCTGGCCTGGTCGGCGGTGAGGGCGGGGGTGGGTGCCACGGGGGGATTTTCCTTTGATCGGTTGGTGTTGCCCCCTTGCGTAGAATACCCAAGGGGGTATCTCGAAGGAGTGTGTGTGGTGGAACTGGCGATGGCGGCCGAGGAACTGAAGACGGTGGTCAACCGGCTGCGCCGGGCGCAGGGGCAGATCACCGGGGTGATCAAGATGATCGAGGAGGGGCGGGACTGCGAGGACGTGGTGACGCAGTTGGCCGCGGCCTCTCGCGCCCTGGACAAGGCGGGTTTCGCCATCATCGCCACCGGTCTGCAGCACTGCCTGACCGATTCGGACATGGCCGCCGCGGGGGACCGCGAGCAGATGCGCGCCCGCTTGGAGAAGCTGTTCCTCTCCCTGGCCTGAGAGCCGGCGGGCCGGACCCGGTGTCACGCCGGCTCAGACGACGGCGTCGGCGAGCATGAAGGCGGCCACGGCGAGCAGTACGACCGCGAAGGTCCGCTTCAGCAGGCCGCCCGTGACCCTGGCGGCCAGCCGCTTGCCGTCCCAGGCGCCGAGGATCGCCGCCCCGGTGAACGGACCGACGACCGCCCAGTGGACGCCGGCCGTGGTGGCGCCCCGGGTGGCGAGGGAGGCCAGGGAGTTCGCCGAGATGACCAGCAGGCTGGTGCCGACGGCGGCCTGCATCTCGAACGTCAGCACGGTGACCAGGGCGGGCACGGCGAGGAAGCCCCCGCCGACCCCGAGCAGTCCGGTCAGCGCCCCCAGTCCCGCGCCCGCGCCGGCGGCCCTGGCGGGCCTCGCTCCTCCCGTCGCCGGGCTCACGGCGCGGCTGGGACGGAGCATTCCGACGGCGGCCACAGCCGCGACACCGGCGAACGAGGCGGTCAGCACGGGCTGGGGCAAGCGGCTCGCGGCGGCCCCGGCCGCGGCGGCGGGCAGCAGCCCGGCCGCGGCGAACAGGGCGCCGGCCCTCCAGCGGACGTTTCCCGTACGGGCATGGGCGTACAGGGCGGTGAGCGAGGTGGCCGTGACGATGATCAGACTGGCGGTGGTGGCCGCGGCCGGGGTGAAGCCGAGCAGGTAGATCAGCGCGGGGACCGCCAGGACGCTGCCGCCTCCACCGAGCGCGCCGAGCGCGAGCCCGACCACGGCCCCTGCGATCAGGGCCAGGACCAGCGCGCTCACGCTATGACACCGTCACTGCCGCCCGAACCGGTGACCGGCAGGCCCTCACGCGCCCAGGCGGCCATGCCGCCGGTGACGTCGGTGGCCTGAACGCCCTGTTCGGCCAGGAACGTGGCTGCCTGCCGGGAACGGCGACCGGAGCGGCAGATCGCGACCACGGGCCGCCCTTCAGCGGCTGCCGGGAGCGGGGCCCCGGCCATCAGGCGGGGGAGCGGCAGGTGCAGTGCGCCGGGCGCGTGCCCGGCGTTCCACTCCGGTGTTTCGCGTACGTCCAGCAGCGCGGCGGTGCCGTCGCTGATCCGCTGGTGGGCGGACCGCGGGGTGAGACGGCGGCCGGGACCACGGCGAAGGCGGGAGAACATCATGTGATCACTTTCATGCGGGGGCAGGGGGGCAGGGGGGCGGTCAGCGGATGCCCTCGGCGCGGGCGAGGGGCAGTCCCGCCTCGCCGGCGGCGTCGAAGCCGTCGTCGACGGCGACCACGTCCCGGCCGAGGGCGTCCAGCAGGGACGCGGCGATCGCCGCGCGCATCCCGCCGGCGCAGTGCACCCACACCGTCCCGTCCGGCACCTCGCCGACGCGGCCGCGCAGCTCGTGGACCGGAATGTGGACCGAGCCCTCGATGTGGCCGCCCGCACGCTCCGAGTTCCGGCGCACGTCCAGCACGACCACGTGGTCGCCCCGCTCATGGACGTCCGCGAGGTCGGCGAAGCGGGCGCGCGGGAAGGAAGCGAGCCGCTCGCCCTCCGGGACCCAGCCGGCCGGGTCGCCCGTGGCGGCCGCGGCCGGGCGGTCGATGCCCACCCGCGCCAGTTCCCGCTGCGCGTCGGCGATCTCCTCCGAGGTGCCGGCGAGCAGAGTGACGGGCTTGGCCCACGGCATCAGCCAGGCCAGGTAGGTGGCGAGCTTGCCCTCCCCCTCGAAGTTGAACGAGCCGGCCACGTGCCCCTCGGCGAAGGCCATGCGGCTGCGCAGGTCCACCACCCACTCGCCCGCGGCCAGCCGGGCGGCGATCTCGCCGGCGTCCGCACGGCGTGGCGGAGTGAGGTCGACCGGCGCGGGACCCGCGGCGTTGGCGGGGCTCATGTGCGCGTAGTAGGCGGGCACGTCGTCCAGCCCGGCGAGCGTGCGGGCGACGAAGGTGTCCACGTCCAGCGTCAGCGCGTCGTTGGTCTCGCGCTCCTTGCCGATCGTGGTCGTGTCCCCCTCGGCCTGTGACGAGGAGCAGAAGCTCCCGAAGCCGTGTGTGGGCAGCACCGGCACCTCGTCGTCCAGCTCGTCGACCAGCCGGTGGGCGGAGGCGTGCTGCGCGCGGGCCAGCCGCTCCGTGAGCCGCGGCTCGACCAGATCGGGGCGGCCGACGGTGCCGATGAGCAGCGATCCGCCGGTGAAGGCCGCCACACCGAGCCCGTCCTCGGTCAGTGCGTAGGAGGTGTGATGCGGGGTGTGCCCGGGAGTGGCGATCGCGCGCAGCGCCAGCCCCTCGTCGACCGTCACGGTGTCGCCGTCGGTCACTGGTGTGCGGGTGAACGACACGTGCGCCCCGGCAGGCACCAGATAGCGCGCGCCGGTGACACGCGCCAGCTCCAGGCCGCCGGTGACGTAGTCGTTGTGCAGGTGGGTCTCGGCCACGAAGGCGATGCGCACCCCACGGCGGGCCGCCGCCGCGATGATCCGGTCGATGTCCCGCGGCGGGTCGATGACCACGGCGGCAGAGAGCCCGCCGGCCAGATAGCTGCGGTTGCCCAGACCTTCGAACTCCAGCGTGTCGACGAAGAACACGACTCACGACTCCTCACGAAATCGGGTACCCCCGGGGGTATATGACTCTCACTGTAACAGCCATACCCCGGGGGGTATTCCGGAGGGACGGGAGACGCCCAATGGCACGACGGCACGGAGGGGTACCCGGCGGGGTGCAGAGGAATTCAGCCGTTCCACACAGTTCGGGAGTGCCCGTGTCCTACGACCGCACCGTCCGTCTCGGCGCCGACTTCGGCACCGCCGTCACCGCCGTACGCGAGGCCCTGGCCGATCAGGGCTTCGGAGTCCTCACCGAGATCGACGTCAAAGCCACGCTCAAGGCAGGCTCGGCCACGACATGGAGGACTACCTGATCCTCGGCGCCTGCAACCCGCCGCTGGCCCACCAGGCCCTGGAGGCCGACCGGAGCATCGGCCTGCTCCTGCCCTGCAACGTCGTCGTCCGCCGCGCCGGCGACACCACACTCGTACAGGCCCTCGACCCCGGCACCATGGTCACCCTCACCGGCCTGCCGGCCCTGGAGCCGGTCGCGGCGCAAGCCACGGCCCGGCTGGACGCCGCCCTGGCCTCCCTCACATGACGCAAGCGCACGCCGTATCCGCAGAGGGCCGGCACGCCATGTGCGAACAGCGTGACCCACCGGTGCTCCGTAATGACCTTGACCGCTACCGCGTCGTCATGGACGTCTCAGATCCAACGGCCACGGGTGTCCTGACGGGCCACGCGGCTCCTCAAGCCGCGAACAGGCGCGCGCGAACAGCGATTGCGGAAGAGTGCCACAGCGGTGGGCCCAACGGTCCTGAACCGGGGACCTGTGGTCTCTGCGCCCGTGGCCTCTCGCTGCACCACTCTGGGAGCGGAAGCCGACTCAGGAGGTGGCCAGGATGTCGCGCACCATCATTGTGGGCCTCGACGGCTCGCCCGAAAGCCGTGCCGCTGCTGAATGGGCCGCGCAGGAAGCGGCTCTGCGTGGTCTGCCGCTGCGGCTCGTGCATGTCTGGGAATCCGTTCCGGACGCCCTGGTGCAGGCCTCGCGCCTGGGGGCCGAGACGCTGAGGCACTGGAGCGAGCGGATTCCGAGGGAGGCGGCAGCGGAGATCCGGCGGCGTCATCCAGGCGTGGACGTCGGCACGAAGCAGATCCCCGGCACGGCTGCAAGCGTGCTGGCAGAGGCAGCACAGGACGCTGAGCTGCTCGTTCTCGGTTCCCGGGGCCTCAGCGGTGTCGGAGGATTCCTTGTCGGCTCCGTGGGCATGGCGGTGATCGCCCGTGCGGAGGGGCCGGTGGTCCTGGTACGAGCCGGTTGGCAGGCCAGGGACGAGGACGGGGCGGACCGGGCGGATTCCGCGTCCGCCGCCACCACGCACCGGCCCGTGGTGCTCGGCCTCGACATCGGCCGACCGGACGACACGGTGATCGCCTTCGCGTTCGAGGAAGCCGCCCGCCGTGGAACCACCCTGAAGGCGGTGCACGGCTGGAGAATACCGGCCTACATGCTCTACGGGCTGCCCTCGGACCTCGCTCTGGACACCGAACTGCGCCAGCAGGACGTCGCGGCCATGGCCAAGGTCCTGAGCCCCTGGCGGGAGAAATACCCGGACGTCGACGTCGTCGAGGACTTCCACTGGGGGAGCCCCGCCGACCGAGTCATCGAGGCCGCCCGGGACGCTTCGCTGGTCGTTGTCGGCCGACGGATCCGCCGCAGCCCGGTCGGTGTCCACATCGGGCCGGTCACCCACGCGGTGCTGCACCACGCGGTCGCCCCCGTCGCCGTCGTCGCGCACGACTGACCGCGGCGGAACGCGGGGACCGCTCTGCCGAGGGGGGACGGACATGAAGCACGACAAGGTCGGCGCGGTGATGACCACCGAGATCGTCACCGCCACCCGCGACACCCCGTTCAAGGAGGTCGCACGGCTGCTGTCGGTGCACCGGATCAGAGGGGTGCCGGTGGTGGACGAGGACGTCGCCCGGTCGACGACCGCACGGGTCCACGGAGTCGTCGCCGTGGTCGGCAGGCCGAAGTACCGGATGGACGACTCGGGACCGCGTGCCCAGGAGCAGGCGGTGCACGGTGTGGCCGACGACAGGCTGCGTCGCCTGTGACAGGAGGTGAAACCGCCATGACGGGAACCGTGCTGGTCACCTACGGAACCACGAACGGATCGACTGCGCGCATCGCCGAAAGCATCGCCGATGTCCTGCGCAAGAGCGGGTTGACGGTCGACATATTTCCCGCCCCGTCCGTCGAGGACGTGGCGCGGTACGACGCCGTCGTGGCCGGCGGCGCGCTCTACGCCGGGCGCTGGCACAGGCACGCCCGCCGGTTCCTCCGCAGGCACCGGCGGGCCCTGGCCGACCGCCCCCTGTGGCTGTTCAGCAGCGGACCGCTCGACCCGTCCGCCTCCGAGCGAAACATCCCGCCGGTGCCCCGGCTGGAGAAGGCCATGGCCGCACTCGACGCCAGGGGACACGTCACCTTCGGCGGATGCCTGGAGAACGGTGCCAAGGGATGGGTGGCACGCATGATCCTCAGCGACGGAAAGGGCGGCGATTTCCGGGACTTCACCGCGATCGAGACGTGGGCGGCTCATGTCGCCGAGGACCTGACGCGGACGTGAGGCGGTCCGGCAGGGCAAGCGCGCAGGTCTCGCCCGGCGTGACGGTCACCGCGCGGCCGGCGAGCATCACGCGGATCGGGCGTTCCTCGGAGTCGGGGACGTTGATGGCCAGTTGACGGTGCCTTCGCCGTATGCCGATGCCCCGGTGACCGCGGTACTGGATGGTGAAGCCGTACTCGGAGAGTGCCGGCAGCGGCACCGGGTCCAGCCACAGGGTGTCCTCGCGTGTCTCCAGGCCGGTCAGACCGCGCTGGACCAGGTCCAAGGTGCCGGCCATGGCGCCGAGGTGGATGCCCTCACCGGTCGTGCCGCCCTGGATGTCGGCGATGTCCGCCTCCAGGGTCTCCTGGACGTACTGCCATGCCTCGGTGCGTCTGGCCCTGGCGAGAACGAGGCCGTGGACGAGTCCGCTGAGGGTGGAGCCATGGCTGGTGCGCCGCAGGTAGTAGTCGACGGTCCCGCGCCAGACGTCGTCCGTCAGGTCGTGGCCGAGGCGCCGGAACAGGCCCCGCAGCTCGCGGGGTGAGAACAGGTAGCCCAGCATGAGGACGTCGGCCTGCTTGGACGCTTTGTAGCGGTTGACCGTGTCGCCTTCCGACTCCAGGATCCGGTCCAGCCTGCGGATGGTGTCGTAGCGGGCGCGGTAGGCGTCCCAGTCCAGTTCGGTGAGCCCCTCGTAGCCCTCGAACTGGCTGATGACGCCCTGGTGGAACGGCACCCGAAGCCGGCGGGACACCTCGTCCCATCTCGACAGCTCGTCGGTGTCCAGCCCGAGTTGGGCGGACAGTTCCTCGTGGCGCCATGCGGGAAGGCGCCGGAGGAGCTGCAGAGCACGGGCGAGGACCCATGCGGCGGTCACATTGGTGTAGGTGTTGTCGTCCAGCCCTGGACTTGCGGCGCCGGGACGGCTGTCGTGGTACTCGTCGGGGCCGACGACACCGCGGATCCGGTAGCGCGCCGTATCGGTGTCGAAGACGGCGAGGTCCGACCAGAAGCGGGCGATCTGCAGGACCATCTCGGCGCCCCTGCCGTGCAGGTACTCCGTGTCCCCAGTGGCCTCGCAGTACTGCAGGACGTTGTGGGCGACCGCCGAGCCCACGTGGTGCTGGAGCCGTGAGTTGTCGGGCAGCCAGCGGCCCGACGCGGGGTTGAGATGCCACTCCTGCGACTCCTCACGGCCGTCGCTGCCGCTCTGCCTCGACGACGCCGGGCGGCTGTGCGGCGTCGTCAGCCGTGGTGACCTGCTCCAGGTGTTCCTCCGCCCGGACGAGGACATCGAGGAGGAGGTCCGGCGCACGGTGGTGTCCTACCTGTTCCCTCTGCACGCGCACGCCATCCGTGTGTCGGTGCGCGACGGGATCGTGGTGCTGAGCGGGCCCGTCCACGACACCTCGCTCATCTGGGTCGCCGAGCGCCTCGTCCGCGGACTGGAGGGCGTGGTGGGCGTCGAATCGAGGCTCCGGGCCGAGGGACCGGACCCGGACGCGCCCCACCCGGCGGAGTGACTGTGTGCCCGGTGGAGGACCATGAGCGCTTCCTCGCAACCTTCCGTGGCGGTGGCCGAACTTCACCGGTCGGCCGCGGTGATACGGCGTCCTGTGAGGCTCGTGGGCCGGATCGACACCCACATCTCCCGCTCGCCACCGGCCCAGGGCGACGTGTGGGCGTGCTCGGTGAGCCGGCGGACGGCCTCCGGCTCGGTCACCACGCGTGCGTGGCCGACGGCGAGCACGCTCCAGCCCTTACTCAGCGCCTCGTCCACGTGGTCCACCTCGAAGGCGATCTCCCTCCCCGCTGCCGCCGCCGTGACGGAGCCCGGCGCCGTCCGGAAGGCGATGGTGTCGCCGACGACCTCGTAGTTGACCGGGACGACCGCGGGGCGCCCGTCGTGCCCCGGCATCGCGACGCGGCCCACACCGTGCGTGGACAGCAGGGCGTGGCATTCCTCCGGCGTGAGGTCGCGCAGCTGAGGATGCAGCAGGGCGTGACCCTGGCCGGGCGGGAGGTCGATGCCGTCGCCCTGCAGTGAGGCGACCGTGGTGCCCAGCGCGTCCGCCAGCCTGACGAGAGTCGCCAGACTGGGGTCGGCGGGATTTTCCTCGACGTAGGCGAGGTAGTCGGGCGACATCCTCGCGCGGCCCGCGGTTTCCGTCCGGCTGAGCCCGCGCCTTCTCCGCTCCGTCGCGACGCGTCGGCCGAGGTCACCGGCGGCGGCCGCGCTGGGCTGGCGTGCCGCGGACGGGAACTCCGGTCCCTCCCCGCTCCCCGGGGCGGTCTGTTCCCGCTCCGGACGGCGGATGTGTGCGTCCGGTCCGGGAAACACGAGCGTCACTTCGCCCGTGTCGGACCAGCGCACTTCATAGGGAGGTGTCCCGTCCTCGTGGTGGAGCGCGATGATTTCACCGGCGCGCCGGACGGCACCGCTCGCCGGGGCTGCGACGACCAGCTGGTCGCCGAGGTGAGCTCGCATGACCGCCGCCCTCTCTTCAGAATGGTGATGTATCCAACCTGCCATGCGGGCCCCACCGCCGCAGGAGGCAGCGGTCCTCCTCCGCGAGCTGGGGGCGTCCCGCATCCGGGAGGCGACATGTACCACCGCACGGTCGATGAACTCATGACCCGAGACGTCGTCAGGGCACGGCGTGACACGCCGTTCAAGGAACTCGTCAGGCTGATGGAGGAGAACGACATCACGGCCGTGCCCGTGGTGGACGAGCTGGATCGCCCGATGGGCGTGGTCTCCGAGGCCGACCTGCTGCGTAAGAGCGCAGACCAGCCGGACCCGTCCGGCCGCGCTCCCGTCCCGCACCTGGAAGCCTGGGAGCGGGCCAAGGCCGAGGGCTCCCGCGCTGAAGAACTGATGTCCGCCCCCGCGGTCTGCGCCCGTCCGGAGTGGACGGTGGTGGAGACGGCCCGTCTCATGGAGTCCCAGCGAGTCAAACGGCTGCCGGTGGTGGACGACGCCGATCGCCTGCTGGGCATCGTGAGCCGTGGTGATCTCCTCCGGGTCTTCCTCCGCCCGGACGAGGCCATCCGCGAGGAGATCACCCGTGAGGTGCTGACGCGGACGCTGGGACTCGACCCGCGGGACGTGACCGCGGAGGTCCGCGACGGTCGCGTGACCCTCGCCGGCACCGTCGGTCACCAGAGCCTGATTCCCGTCGTCGAGCAGCTGTGCCGCGGCGTCGACGGCGTGGTCTCGGTCTCCGGAAGCCTCACCTACGGTACGGACGCCGCCGGAGGCGCTGCGGACCGCGGGTGAGCGGAGGCGGCGCGGGAGGCGTCGAGCCGGGAAGCCACCATCGCCTGGATGTCATGGTCAGCGGCTTCCATCAGCGCAGCGCGAACTCCACTGCCGTACCACTGGCCTCCCCGTCCTCGACGCCCACGACGACGCTTCGGAAGCGGTCGGAACGATGCCCCGGCGTCCCCCGAACGACGATGACCGGCCCAGTCGGCGCGTGCCGGCACGGCCAGACTGGCGTGCAGCAGGTGGAGCGGGACTTCATGCCGGACCGCCTCGCCGGCAGCCCAGCCCACCGCCACCTCCTGAAGGCCCGTTCGGGTGGGGCCGAACGGCGCTCAAGGGGGCCGGGAGACCCATACCCCGGGAGTCCCGCGAGCCGGGACGGTGAAAGGGCAACCGAACCGACGGCTTCGCAGCGGAGGGCCGTGTCATGCGGATACCTCGGACACCTGATCACAGGTCTGGTTCCAGTTCGCTCGGCAGAGGGGCGTCGCGTGGGCCCGACGGCACACGGAGCCCTTTGGAGCGGCCGGTGGACCGGCTGGAGCGAAGACTCCGCGTCGCCCTTGCGGCCGTTGCCCTCGTGGTCCTGCCCCTGACGGTCTGGGGGGCGGGACAGGCGGTGTACGCCCACTACACGCATGCGCGTCAGGTTCAGCTCGCGCGACTGACCCCCGTCGGTGCGCGTCTGCTCACCGACGCGAGGTCGGCCGGGGACCGGCCCGGTGCGCAGTCCGGCTTCCACGCACTGGTGCGGTGGAGCGACCGGTCGGGCAGCCACACGGGTGTCGCACCGGTGCGGGCCTGGCTCCAGAAGGGCGCGGCCACGACCGTCTGGCTCGACGCCCGCGGCGCCGTCGCCGATGCCCCGGAAGACCGGGACTTCGCCGCGACGGCCGGTGTGGCCGTAGGGTCCGCGGCCGCGCTCGGCGGGGCGGCCGTCGCGTACGGCGTGCGGCGGGCCGTCGGACGGAGTCTCGACCGGCGTCGCATGGATCAGTGGGACCGCGAGTGGACCCGCGTCGAACCCGACTGGGTGACGCGCTTCGGGCGCTGACGGCAGGGACGTCCGTCACGCCGTCGGATGCTCATCTCTGGCGGCCCGGCGACGGCTCCCGCAGCGTGGAGAGCACAGGCGGACCGGTCCGCTGGGCCCCCGTACCCCTGAAGGAAAGAGGTGGGACGCATGGACACGGATGCTCCGGGACCACGCGTGGTGGTCGGCGTCGACGGGTCGCAGTCCTCGTACGAGGCCCTGCGCTGGGCCGTGCGCCATGCCGGCCTGATCGGGGGCACGGTCGAGGCCGTCGCGGTGTGGGAGCTTCCGGGCCTGTACGGCTGGTCCGGGCCCGCCGTGGACATGGACGTCGACGAGGACGAGACCCGGCGGAAGATGAACGAGGAGCTGACTGAGGTCGTCGGTGCCGATGCAGCCGCCTCGCTCCTGACCCGCGTCGTGCACGGCAACCCCGCCGACGTTCTGCTGCGGGCCGCCGAGGGCGCGGAGATCCTGGTGGTGGGCAGCCGGGGCAGGGGCGGTTTCACCCGGGCCCTGCTCGGCTCCGTCAGCCAGCACGTGTCGCAGCATGCGAGCTGCCCCGTCGTGATCGTGCGGTCCCACGAGGGCTGACGCACTGGCTGTGGCCGAGGACTCGGCGGCCCCGGCTCACTGGAACGCGGAGTGGATCTCCTGCTCCGTCGCCTCGTGCGAGACGAGCAGGAGTTCGTCCCCGGGAAGCAGCCGCACCTCGGGGCGCGGGGCCGTGGGCCGGCCATCCCGGACGACGGTGGCGACCACGGTCCCGGCAGGCAACTCGATCTCGCCCAGTGTCAGCCCCGCGGCCCGGGACTGCTCGTCGATCGCTGTCTCCATGACCTCGACGCCCGCCTTGCTCAGCCGCAGCAGCGCCACCGTGTCCGTGGCACCGGTGGCCTCCTCGATCAGGGAGATCAGCGGGGTCGCGGCGGGCACGGCCACGTCCACGCCCCACCGTTCGTCGAACATCCAGGCGTTCTCCGCCTCGTTGACGCGCGCGGCCACCCGGCCGACCCCGAACTCCCGCTTCGCCAGCAGGCTGATGACGAGGTTGTCCTCGTCGCGGCCGGTCACGGCGATGACCAGGTCGCAGACCAGGGCGCCCACTTGTTCCAGCCGGCCCGGGTCGCAGGCGTCCCCCTGAACGACGTGCATGTGCGGAAGGCCGTCGAGTTCGGCCGCGCGGACGTCGTCGTACTCGACGAGGGTGACGTCGTTGCCGGTGGCGGACAGTGCCTGCGCGATCTGGGTGCCGAGCCGGCCGGCCCCCGCGACCAGAACCTTCATGTTCCCAGCTCCCTGTCGAGAAAGCCGCGCAGCCGGCCCAGTGCCGTGGCGGCCACGATGAATGTGACCAGGTCCCCGCGCTCGGCGCGTACATGGTGCGCGGGGAGCAGGGAGCGACCGGCCCGGGTGATCTCGACGACCCGGAACTCGCCGTCCACCTCGAATTCGCTCACCTGACGTCCGGTGAGGTACGAGGGCACCTGGGAACGCACGAGAAGGGTCTCGCCGTTGCCGAAGGAGACCTCCGGGGAGAGGTGGCGGTGCAGCAGCATCTGGTGGATGCGCCCCGCACTCCAGCGGACGCTGGAGATCGTCGGAATGCCCAGGTCCCGGTAGATGTCGGCACGGCGCGGATCATGGATGCGGGCGAGGACGACCGGAACCCGGTAGGTGTCCTTGGCGGTCCGGGCGCTGACGATGTTGCTGTTGTCCCCGGACGTGACGGCGACGAAGGCGTCCGCGTGGGCGATTCCGGCCGTTTCCAGCACGGTGCGGTTGAAGCCGTTTCCCACATGGAACGCACCGGTGAAGCCGGATGCCAGCTGCCTTCGCGCCGTGGGCCGCCGGTCGATGAGCCGTACGTCGTGCCCCTCGGCGACGAGCCGCGTGGCCAGAGTGGCTCCGACCCGGCCGCAGCCCGCGATGATCACTCTCATCGGGTTCCTCCCTCCGCGGATGTCCTCCGGCGCAGCATCCACTTCCTCGTTTCCTCGGCCGCCAGCAACAGGACGCCGAACGCGGCCAGGACCGCCCAGTCGGCGGGGGCCAGCGGCGCGGTGTGGAAGACCGCCTGGAGCGGCGCCGCGTAGCTCATGGCGGCCATCAGCCCGATGCTGAAGCAGCCCGCGGCCAGCAGCCACGGATTGCCGAACAGACCGGCCCGGAAGACGCTCTGCCGGTCCGTGCGCACGGCTAGCGCGTTGAAGAACTGGCTGACGACGATGCCGGCCTGGACCAGGGTGATCGCCTGCCGGTACACAGGATCGTTCTTGGTGAAGTCCGCGTAGGGGATGCCGGAGGCGTGGATGTGCCAGAAGAAGACGGCGCACACGCCCAGCGCCTGGATTCCGCCGAGGAAGACGATGCGGCCCATGACCCCGGCCGAGAAGAGCCGTTCGCGGCGGGGCCTCGGCGGGCTGTCCATGACGTCGGGTTCCATCGGCTCCGCGCCGAGCGCCAGGGCGGGCAGCACGTCCGAGCCGAGGTCGATGGCGAGGATCTGCACGGCCGTGATCGGCACCAGCGGGAACCCCGCGAAGGTGGCCGCCAGGATCGGCACGAGTTCGGCGATGTTGTGGCTGAAGAGGTAGATCAGGAACTTGCGGATGTTCCGGTAGACGGACCGCCCCAGCCCGACCGCGGTCGTGATGGAGGCGAACGAGTCGTCGAGCAGCACCATCACGGCGGCCTCGCGGGCCACATCGGTGCCGGAGGCGCCCATGGCCACACCGATGTCCGCGTGTTTGAGGGCCGGGGCGTCGTTGGCCCCGTCCCCGGTGACGGCGACGACCTCGCCGCGCCGCTGGAACGCGGTGACCACCCGCATCTTGTGTTCGGGGGTGACCCGGCACAGCAGCAGCTCTGTGGCGTCGGCCAGCAGGGCGTCCACACCGTCGTCGTCCAGGGTGTCCAGGTGCGTGCCGGTCGCCACGGCCGGAGCCGGCCCGTGGACGATGCCGACGCGGCGCGCGACGGCCTCCGCGGTCAGCGGATGGTCACCCGTCACCATCACGACACGGATCCCGGCGTGCCGGCACGCGTCCACCGCGTCGCGGACCTCCGGCCGGGGCGGGTCGTACATCCCGGCCAACCCCAGCAGCGTCAGCCGGCTCTCCGCCTCCGCGAGTCCCGGCCGGGGACCGGTGACCTGGCGCCGGGCGACCGCCAGGACACGCAGGCCGCGGCCGGCCATGTCGTCGGCCGCCGCCGCCACTTGGCCGCGCGCGACGTCCGTCAGCGGTGCCGTTCCGCCGCCGCGGTCGAGGGACTCACAGCGGGCGAGGAGTTCGAGCGGCGCACCCTTCACGCAGGCGAGGAATCCGCCCTCACCGTCGCGGTGCACCGTGCTCATGAGCTTGCGCGCGGAGTCGAAGGGGTGCTCGGCCACCCTGGGTGTCCGGGACTCCTCCTGTGCCGGGTCCAGACCGGCCTTCCGGGCTGCCACGAGCAAGGCACCCTCGGTGGTGTCTCCGAGGACCCGCCACGGAGCCCGGTCTGTCGGCGGGACCAGCCGGGCATTGCTGCACAGCGCCGCCGCGCGGAGCAGCTCCCGTACCGGCTCGGCGTTGCTGACGCCGCCCGACGGCGCGTACCCCACACCGGTCACGGCGTGCGACACGCCGTCCGCCCACAGCTGTACCACGGTCATCTCGGCCTGGGTGAGGGTGCCGGTCTTGTCGGTGCAGATCACGCTGGTCGAGCCGAGGGCCTCCACCGCGAGCAGTTGTTTGATCAGCGCGTGCCGACGGGCCATGCGGCGCACGCCGATGGCCAGGGACACGGAGAGCGTGGCCGGCAGGCCCTCGGGGACGAGGGCGACCATGATGCCCAGCGAGAAGACGAACGTGTCGACGAACGGCTGCCCACCGGGCGTGCGCACCGCGAAGAGGGCCGCTCCGGTCGCCAGCGCCACGCCGGCGACCCGGCGGGCCATGAGGGCGACCTGGCGCTGCAGGGGGGTCTGCTGGCGCGGGGCGGCAGCGGTGAGCCGGAAGATCCGCCCGAACTCGGTGGCCGGACCCGTGGCGAACACGACGGCCTTGCCCGTCCCCGCGACCAGGTCGGTGCCCATGAGGACACAGTCGCGCGCCTGAACGGGCGGCGCCTGCGGCACCGGCCCCGAGACGCGGGCGACGGGATCGCTCTCGCCGGTGAGCGCGGCGTTGTTGACGGCGGCGTCGTGCGCCTCGACGAGCCGGCAGTCGGCCGGGACCGCGTCGCCGGCCTCCAGGACCACCACGTCGCCGGGCACGAGCTCCCGCGCGGGCACCTCCAGCCGCTCCCCGTCGCGCAGCACACGGCACGCGTGCGGCACCATCGCCTGCAGGGACTCCGCGGTGCGCTCGGCGGAGTACTCCTGGGCGAAGCCGATGCCGGCGTTCAGCAGCACCACGCCGAGGATCGCCAGCGCCAGCTGGAGGGTGGCCGGGTCGCGGGGCCGCCCGAGCCCGTACGCGAGGAACGTGATCCCCGAGGCTACGAGCAGGACGACCGCGAAGAGGTCGGTGAACTGTGCGACGAGCCGGCGCCACACCTGGCCGTGTGTCACGCCGGGCAGTTCGTTGGGGCCGTGACGGTCCTGCCGAGTGGCTGCCTCGGCCGACGACAGGCCATGCGGGCCGCTCCGCAGGGCGGCGAACACCTCGGAAACCGGCAGAGCGGGGACGGAGGAGGGCGAGGCGTTCCGCGGTCGCGGGGACGGCGCCGTGGCCGCGACGTCCGTTGGTGGGCCGCCCTCGCGGACAGTGGCCGTTCCCCGCCGGGCCGGATGAGCGCTCATGCTCCGGTCTCCGAGGGCGGGCCGGGCGGCTCCTGCAGGATGGACCGGGCCATGGGGCCCAGCAGGTCGGCGAGCCGTTGGAAGACGTCCAGGAACAGGTCGTCCATCGTCAGCACGCCCACCACGCGGCCCGCGTCCAGGACGGGAAGACGGCGGACCCCCGTGCGGCGGAACCTGTCGTAGGCCGCCTGGACGTCGTCGGCGGCGGCGACCGTCACGACCCGGGACGACATGACCGTTTCCACCCGGGTGCCGATGTCCAGACCACCGCCCGCGCCACGGACGGCGAGGTCCCGGTCGGTGACGATGCCCCGCAGACTCCCCGCGTCGACCACGAGCACGGAGCCGACGGCGGACTCGCCCATCCGGCGGGCCACCTCGGCCAGGGAGGCGTCCGGTGTGACGCACACCGGCGGAGCGGTCATCAGCTCGGAGACCTTCACCTGCGTCCTCCTCGCTCTCCGCGGGTCCCGTGGGGGCTCGATGGAACGCGGATGCTCAGATCACGTCGAGCAGGTCGGTCACGGGCCGCCTCGGCGACGCGGGGCCTTCCGGCCCGTAGCCGATCCGGATGACCATCTGGACGTGTGCCATGGCCGAGAGGGGGTCGCGGACCATCCAGCGCACCTCCGGCCACTCCAGGGGCTGCGAGGTGAGCGAGGCGACGAGTCCGTCCATGGTGGCCCGCAGCAGGACCCGTTCGAGCGCCTGCCCGGCACACAGCCACGCCGGGGGATCGTCTCGGGCCGTCCCCAGCAGGGCGACGGCCGGGTTCTCCTCGAACGGCGCCCAGCCGCGCCCGGGCATCGGACGCCCGGCGGCGAAGTCACGCAGGGGGACGGAGCTGCCGCGCTGCCGCGGACCGAACGCCCCACCGGGGATGCCGTCCGGCGCCCCGACCGTTTCCCCCGGCTCCGTGCGGGTCCACCGCGCCGTTTCCCGGCGCATGTCCGCGTCCGCCGCTTCCCGGCCCTCCGCGTCCCACACCAGGGCCAGGAGCGACTTCACGTGCCAGGCACCTGGGAACACCAGCTGCGCGCCCTCGGCGGCAGCGGCCGCGAGGAGCCCGTCCCGCACCTCGCCGGGGATCGCCTCGTCCCGGAAGGGCAGCCGGCTGGAGTGCCGGCGCCGGATCGCCGGCGCCAGCCGGGCGAGTTCCGCGTCGGGTGGTCCGGTACTGAACAGCTGGATCTCGGCGAGGAGTTCCGGGCAGGCCGGGTCGGGCAGCAACCTGAGGAGCGGGCAGAGGCCCGCCGCGGCGGCGGCCACCCGCAGGTTGAACAGCGCGGCACCGCAGCCGATGTGCAGACCGCGCTGCACCGGATCGGTTCGCGGCAACGCCCGCCGGAGGTCGGCGTACAGCCGCAGCACGCTGCTGTCCCGCAGGTAGCGGAAGCTCCAGGGCTGCGCGTTGTGCAGCGACGGCGCCGCGCAGGCGTCCGCCACGAGTGCGCTGACGGTCCGGGTGTCGAGTGGTTCCGCGGTCACGGCGGCCTCCCTTGATACTGGTCCCGGGGCTCACCCGGGGGCCGGAACGGCGATGACGGGGCAACGGGCGTGGTGCAGCACGCCCTGGGAGACAGAGCCCAGGAGCATGCCCGTGAATCCGCCGCGGCCCCGGGTCCCGACCACCAGCCCCAGGGCGTGGGCCGAGGCGTCGGTGAGTACGTCGACGGGGTGCCCCCGTACCACCTCGTGGTGCAGGTCGACCTCGGGGTGACGTGCCTGACGGCCTGCCACGGTCTCGGAGAGCAGGCGGCGGGACTCCTGCTCGGGCCTGCGTTCGTCGAAGATCCCGAGTCGTCCGGGCTCCAGGACGAGCAGGGCCCGCAGCGCGGCGCCGCGCAGGGCCGCTTCCTCGAACGCCACGTCGACCGCGGTGGCGGAGTGCGCGCTGCCGTCGACGCCGACGACGTAGTAGGCGGGCTCCTGGGTGACGTGCTCCGGCTCGGGGACGACGACCAGGGGGCAGTGCGTGCGGGCCATGACCGGCAGGGCGATCGAGGCGGAGCCGAAGACTTCCTGGCGCCGGCTCAGATGCCGTGAGCCGAGCACCAGGGCGGTGGCGTCACGGCTCTGCTCACGCAGCACCCAAACCGGGTCGCCCTCCACGAGCAGGGACTCGACCTCGACCGTGGGATGCCGGGCGACAACGAAGTCCGTGGCCTCCTCCAGCACGTGCTTCCCGGCCTTGTGCAGGGCTTCGTTCCATTCCTGCCACGACGGCGGGACGTCCCGCCCGCGGTAGCCGCGCGTGGGCGCGCCTTCGACATGGACGGTGCGCAACGGCAGCCGCCGCCGGGCGGCCTCGTCCGCCGCCCAGGCCAGTGCCGTCCGATGGCCGGGGTCGGGATCGACACCCACCACGACCGGCCGGCGGTCACCGGGCCGGGACACGGCCGTCTCCCGTCACCAGATGGCGGATGTAGGCGTCCGGCCCCGGAAAGTACAGGGTCGTCCGGCCGTCCTCGGCCCACCGCACGTCGTAGGGCGGGCTGCCGTCCGGATGGTGGAGGCCGACGATCTCGCCGTCCCGTGCGACGACGCCGGCCGCGGTCCCGCGTACGACGATCTCGTCGCCTACGCGGGCGCGCATCGAGGTACCCGCAGCCTCGGGGCCGTTGGCCGCTGCGGTCCGGCCGTTCTTCTTCAGCGGTGCGGGAGCGGACATCGCTCTCACCTCCCTGCGGTGGCGCGGAGGAGACGCCGCCGCCGATTCCATGGAAGGCCCCGGCACGAGGCCCTGCCAGGGGCCATTGGTCCCGCCGGGGGGCCCGCCGTCCCCTGGGCACGTGGGTCGGTCGCCGCGGGCCGCGAGCGACGAGGCGTGCACGCCACGCATGGCCGGCGGCGTCGGGACGGTGCCGTCCGGCTCGGCCGTCCGGCACGGCGGTAGACCTGTTTGCGGCCCGGGTCCGTGGCCTTCGCCGACGACAGCTTCATCACCGGACGGCCGTCGTACTCGTGTGCCCACGGCGGACACGTCGATGGGGGCTCCGGACCGCACCAGCCGGTCCACGCCGTACTCGTCGAGTCCGCCGCCGGCCGCGATCCCCACCTCGCTCGGACCAGGGGCCGCCCCCTGGCCCTGCGGCGCGGGTCCCGGCCACGCCGAGCGGGGAGCGTGTCCCGGTCAGGCGCACCCCATTCGCCGGCGCCTCCCGCAACGAGGGCCGATCGGCCCTGGCCGTTGGTCCCGGATGCGGTAAGGATCGTAGAAGGGCCGATTCCGTTCGCAGCGGGCATTCGGCACAGGCCGCGAACAAGGAGCATGCGATGGCGGACGGTGATCCGGGCAGTGCCATCCGGGTCTTCCTGCTGGACGACCACGAGGTGGTACGGCGCGGTGTGCGCGACCTGCTGGACGACGAGCCGGACATCAGCGTGGTCGGTGAGGCCGGCACGGCGCAGCAGGCGCTGGTGCGGGTTCCCGCGCTGCGGCCGCAGGTGGCGGTGCTCGACGTCCGCCTGCCCGATGGAGACGGCGTGACGGTCTGCCGGGAACTGCGCTCGCGGATGCCCGAGCTGGCCTGCCTGATGCTGACCTCGTTCGACGACGAGGAGGCATTGCTGGACTCCATCATGGCGGGGGCCTCCGGCTACGTCCTCAAGCAGATCCAGGGCTCGGACCTGGTCTCGGCCGTACGCACCGTGGCGGCGGGCCAGTCCCTGCTCGACGCGAGCGCCACCACCCGGCTGATGGCCCGGCTGCGGGGCGGCCCGCAGCAGGAGGAGGAGCGGGACGCCCTGCCCGGCCTGACGGAGCGGGAGCGGGAGATCCTGGCGCTGATCGGGGAGGGGCTGACCAACCGGCAGATCGGGCAGCGCCTCTACCTGGCGGAGAAGACGGTGAAGAACCACATCTCACGGCTGCTCGCCAAGCTCGGTGTGGAGCGCCGCGTCCAGGCCGCCGTCATCGCCACCCAGGTCCAGGACACCCGGAAACGGGACGGACACTGAGGGCCACGGACCGCCGCGCGCTGGTCACGGGTTGAGTGAACCGTCCGTGCCACCGCGTGAGCCGGTGATCTCCCGGCCCGTGATCATCTCGGCCTCGATACGCACGAAGACGCCGTCCGTGACGATCCACGAGCGTGGACCGGTGCGTTCCAGTCGCTGCTGTTCGCCCGGCTCGGTCACCACAGTCGCCTGCCCGGTGACGACCACGCTCCAGCCGGACCGGGTCGTGGCGTCGAAGTCGTCGGCCTCGAACGCCACGACGGCGCCGTCGACGGCCCGGACGAGTTCCGAGCGCGCGGACGTGCGCAGGAGGACCGAGGAGTCGCTGTCCAGGGAGAAGTTGACCGGAAGCACGGCGGGTAGCGCTTGCAGCGTGTAGACGACGCGACCGACCGGCACCTTGGCCAGCAGGCGCAGGCACTCGTGCCGGTCGAGCGCGCGGAAGCCGTCTTCGTGGAGCATCTCTCCATGGTTCCCCACCCGGTTCGGGGACGTTAGGGCCGGACGGCCCTCCTCGTCCCGTTCGCGTCCCACACCCCTGGCCCCCTCGGCCGCGAAGAGAAGGAGCCTAGCGATGTGTGAGTACCGCGGCTGCCAGTCGCTGAGGTCCATCGACCAGCTGACCCAGGAGCACGAGACGGTGGTGAACCTCATCAGCCAGGTGGAGGAACACGGCCTGTCCCCGGCCCTGGCCGCCGGCTTCCCCGAGAAGATCGCCGCGCTGGAGGAGGAGCACCGTCGCATCGAGGCCGTACTCGCCGAGGCGGGCGGACCGGGCCCCGCCGACCGGGCCTGGCCCGCGCGGCTGATCGCGGCGCTCGACCTGCTGCGCGACCACATCCTGAAGGAGCAGGGCGGCGTCTTCCCCGCCGCGCCGGCGTACCTGAGCACCGAGCAGTGGGAGACGGCCGAGGCGGTACGCGCGCAAGCCGGCACGGGACTCGCCGCCGTCCGACACGGCCGTCCGGCCCGGTGCGCGGCGGCGATGGCCCAGGGGTCTACCGCGCCGGACGCACCGGGCCGTCGTGGGCGAGGTCGAAGTCCACGTCCACGACGCCTTCAACGGCCCTGACCAGGCGCGCGGCGACTGGAACGAGGCCGCTGTCACGGATCCGGCCGGTGAGTGTCACCACACCGTCCCGCACCTCTACGTGCACGGCCGACGGCGGCGGGACGAGGCACGACGCGATGTCGCGCCGGACCTCGGCGGCGATGTCCTCGTCGTCGCGGAGGAACACCTTGAGCAGGTCGGTGCGGCTGACGATGCCCGCCAGCAGTCCGGTCCGGTCCACCACCGGCAGCCGCTTGACCCCCTCGCGGGCCATCAGGCGCGCAGCCTCGGCGAGTGTGGCGTCGGCGCGGACCGTGACGGCGGGGGAGGACATGAGGTCCCCCGCGGTGAGCGCGCCGGCCTTCGCCGCGTCGACGGGCTGACGCAGTTGGAGGTAGCCGGCGTCGGGATCGTCCCGGAGCTCCTCCGTGGGCAGCAGGTCCGCCTCGGAGACGACTCCGGCCACGCGGCCCTCGCCCTCGATCACGGGCAGCGCGCTGACCCGCCAGTCCTGCATCAGCCGCACGATCTCCTTGAAGGGGGCCCGCCGTCCGACGGCCGCGACCGTGGGGGTCATGACGTCACTGACGGTGCGCGGGGTGCCGTACATGATGACTCCGTAAGGGTCGATGGGTGCCCGGCTCCTTCCAGCATGTGCCGGAGGACGGGAGGCGGCCAGGGGCCATCCGGCCCCCGGCACGACCCGCCGTCTTCGGGAGGGTCGGTCGGCCCACGGTGGGGCCGGGTGGCCCCTGAACCGCGCGGCCCGGCGGCGCGACGCTGGTACCGGAACTGCGATGCCTGGAGGTGGAAGATGTCCCGCACCGTCACCGTGGGCCTCGACGACTCGTCCGAGAGCCGGGCCGCGGCCGAGTGGGCCGCGAGGGAAGCGCTGCTGCGCGGTCTTCCCCTGAAGATCGTGCACGTTCAGGAACGGATGCCCAGGTACGCGGGCCGGACCCCGCTGCTGGACCCCGACCGCTACCAGCGGTGGGCAGAGCAGTTGACCGACGAGTCCGCGGAGGGCCTCCGGCTGCGTCACCCCGGCATCGACGTGACCACGGAGCGCCTCACCGGCACCGTTGCCGACATCCTGTGCGAAGCGGCCGGCTACGCGGACATGCTGGTGCTGGGATCACGGGGTCTGGGCGTGCCCGGCCGGTTCATGACCGGCTCGGTGAGTCTGGGCGTCGTGGCCCGTGCCGAGCGGCCCGTGGTGCTGGTGCGCGCGGGGGAGCAGGCCGCCGACGAGCACAGAATGGATCGCATGGGCGTGCCTTCCGCCGCGGCGCCCTTCCGACCGGTGGTCCTGGGCCTCGACATCGATCATCCGGACGACACGTTGCTGGAGTTCGCCTTCGACGCCGCGGCACGGCGGAAGGCCGCTCTACGGGTGGTGTCCGCATGGCCCGCGCCGCTGCTCTCCCCTTTCGGCCATTCCGCCGAGGTCGAGCTAGAGGACTCGCTGGAGCGCGGTCAGGCCGCCTTGCTGAGGAAGGTGCTGCGTCCGTGGCTCCAGAAGTTCCCGGACGTCGAGGTGCTGGAGGCCAGCCGCTGCGGCAGCGCGGCAGAGGTTCTCGTGAACGACTCCCATGACGCTTCTCTCGTGGTCGTCGGCCGCCGCATCCGCGCGGGTTCCCTCGGCCCCCACATCGGTCACGTCACCCATGCCGCCCTGCATCACGTGTCCGCCCCTGTCGCGGTCGTCGCGCACAGCTGAGCCGCCGGCCGAGGAGGAAGCCATGGGCGCAGCAGACGCACCGGCGTTGGACGAGCCCGCGAAACTCCCTGTCGTCGTCGGCGTCGACGGGTCGGAGCCGAGCCTGCGGGCCGCGGAATGGGCCGCCGACGAGGCCGCCCTGCACGGGGCGCCGCTCAGGCTGGTGCACGCCTCGCTCCGGGAGCGCCACGAAGGCTGGTCGATGCCGCACGATCCCGGCAAGCCCCCGCTGGAGGCGATGGCCGAGGACATCGTCGTCACAGCGGAGCGACGGGCCCTGCGCCGGCGACCGGAGGTGGAGACGATCACCCAGGTGCTGCCGGAGGAAGCCGCTTCCGGGCTGGTCCGGGAGAGCTGCCGGGCTCTCGTGATCGTCCTGGGATGCCGGGGACGCAGCGGTGTCACCGAGTCGCTGCTCGGTTCCGTGAGTCTCACGGTGGCCGGGCGCGCACACTGTCCGGTGATCGTGCTGCGGGGACGTCACGACACGCACATCGGCCCGGGGGCCGGCGGCCGCATCGTCCTGGGGGTCGGTGCGGAACCGGGGCACTCGGCCGCCGCACGGTTCGCGGTCGGTGAGGCGGTGTCGCGCGGCGTTCCGGTGGAGGCCGTACGGGCCTGGCGCCGGCCCCTGCACGAGCCGCGCGCCCACCCCCTGATGGCTGGGAGGCAGGCTCAGGTCTATGAGCGGGAAGCCGTGGAGCTGGCGGAGCAGGCGGTGCGGGACGCCCCTGCGGGACTGGAGGTGCGGCGGCGTACGGTCGAGGGCTTCGCCCGGGACGCGCTGCTCGCCGCGTCCCGCGAAGCCGGCCTGCTCGTCGTGGGCGCCCGGCGACGCCGGGGCCGTCCCGCGTTCCAGCTCGGCCGCGTCGCCCACGGGGTGCTGCACCACGCGGCCTGTCCCGTGGCCGTCGTACCGGACGTGCCGGAAGCTGTCTGAAGGGCGCGGAAGGCCGCGTACCGCCTCCGGATCGCTTCAGTCCTCGCCCGCGTCCAACTCGGCTGTGACCGCGGCGATTGCCGGAGAGTGTTGTGCACCGTGCGGTGATCGACCACGGCACGCAGCGCCTGTAGCTCCCTCTCGTTCATTCTGTGCGGCACCCGTACCCGCAGGCGGAAGTTCCTCAGCGCGGCCTCGGGCCCCACCGGCGCCCCACCAGCTCCCACTCCTGGCCCCAGCGGTCCATGCGACGGTGGTCGAGCCGGTCGCGTGCGACGACGCCCGCGCCGAAGACCGGGACCGCCGAGGCGAGGGCGGCCCCGGCGCCGAAGAGGGCGGCCTCGGCATGCCCTTGCAGCCGGCCCGTCGGCGCCGAGAGGGCCAGCCGGCCCCGGTCGTCCTGCCAGAGCCGTACATGCGCCCCGGCCTTCAGGCTTCCGTTCACCAGGGTGCGGCCCGTCCGGGCGGTGCCGTCGGGAGCCGGCCAGCGCACAGCCGTCTGCACCCGGCCGTCCGTCGACCTGCGCGCGGCGTCGTGCGAGGCATCGTTGAGCAGGACCGCTTGAACGGGATGCCGGTCGGCGCGCTCCGCGGCGAACTCGTGCTCGGCGGCGCGAGCCGTCACCAGCCAGACGACGGCTCCGGCGATCACCACGGTGACCCAGACGGCCAGGACGATCCATGCTTCGACCACGTCTTCGGGTCGCCGCAGCGGATTGCTCCGCCAGCGCCACAGCGGTCTCCGTCCGTTCATCACGGAGCACCTCCTTCCAGGGGGTGACCCCTTCGACGGTGACTCGACGCCGAGCCATACGGACAGGGGCCCTCGGGCCCGGGAAGGGGGCCACTCAGCCCTCGACCCGCGCCGACCGGGTCCGAGAACACGTTGATCGTGCTGACAGGGGCCCAACGGCCCAAGCGCGAAGCCGTCCCGCCACGCAACCTGAAGGTGCGGGGCACCGGCGCCGCGCCGAAGTCCGGCCCACCATCCTCGTGCGGGCCGGATGACCAGGCCCCGCACCAGACCGACACAGGGTGAGGAGCGCCATGAAGGGCTATGTCTTCCACGGTCCTGGTCAGGCAGCCTGGCAGGACGTCCCGGACCCGGCCGTCAAGGAGCCCACCGACGCCATCGTGAGGGTCACGGCCGTGACCATCTGCGGAACAGACCCGCACATCCTCAAGGGCGACGTCCCCGAGGTCCGTCCCGGCACGGTGCTCGGCCACGAGGCGGTCGGCGAGATCGTCGAGGTCGGCAGCGACGTACGCACCGCGCGGCCCGGCGACCGGGTGCTGCTCTCCTGCATCACCGCCTGCGGACGCTGCCGGTTCTGCCGGGACGGCTCCTACGGCCAGTGCCGTGGCGGCGGAGGCTGGATCCTCGGCCACCTGATCGACGGGACCCAGGCCGAGTACGTCCGAGTCCCCTACGCCGACCTGTCCGTCCACCCGCTGCCCGGCAGCCTGCGCGGCGAGGACGCCGTCCTGCTCGCGGACATCTTCCCCACCTCCTACGAGGTCGGCGTCCTCAACGGGCGGGTACGCCCCGGCGACACCGTCGCCATCGTCGGCGCCGGACCGATCGGGCTGGCGGCCATCGCCACGGCACGTCTGTTCTCCCCCGAGCGGATCATCGCCGTCGACCTCGCCCCGGCCCGGCTGGAGGCCGCCCACCGGCTCGGCGCCGACGCGGTGGCCGACGTGCACGAGGCCCCCGGGCAACTGGTCGCCGACCTGACCGACGGGCTCGGGGCGGACGTGGTGATCGAGGCGGTCGGGGTGCCGGAGAGCTTCGAACTGTGCACCCGCATGGTTAGGCCCGGCGGCCACGTCGCCAACGTCGGCGTGCACGGCAAGCCCGCCACGCTGCACCTCGAAGACCTGTGGATCAAGAACGTGACCATCACGACCGGCCTGGTGGACACCCGCTCCACCCCCACCCTGCTGCGGATGGCCGGCGCGGGACGGCTGCCGACCGGACAACTGGTCACCCACACCTTCCCGTTGGACCACATGGAAGAGGCGTACGACGTCTTCTCCAGGGCCGCCGACACCGGCGCGCTGAAAGTGGTCCTCGGCGAGGAACAGCACGAGGAAGTGGCCGTCCCGGCGGCCTGACCGAGAAGGAGCGCGACGGCCATGACCGAACAGATCAGTGAACGCGTGGCGACGGAGTCGCCGCTGGGCGACCTGGGCCGTCGCTTGGCCTCCCGGAGGGCCCGACTGGGCCTGACCCGGCGGCAGGTGGCCGCCCGGTGCGGCATGGCCACCGGCTACCTCCGCTATCTGGAGGAGCATCCCGGTGCCGCGCCCCGCCGCGGTGTGCTGAACCGGCTGGCCGATGTCCTGGACACCACGGTGAGCGAGCTGACCGGGGGAGTGGCCGACACGCCCCCCGGGGCGGGGCGAGCCGCCCGGGCCCCCCGCCTCACCGAGTTGGGCGTCGAGGAGTGCCGGACGCTGCTGGGGTCGCACGGCGTGGGCCGGCTGGCGGTGTCCACGGCCACCGGGCCGGTGATCGTGCCGGTCAACTACAGCTTCGTCGACGGCGCCGTCGTCTTCCGTACGGCCGCCGGCACCGTCCCTGCGGAAGCCGACGGCCTCCGGGTCGCTTTCGAGGTCGACCGTGTCGACGACGCGTTCAGCCGGGGCTGGAGCGTCCTGGTACGCGGACCCGCGCACCGGGTGAGCGACCCTCAGGACCAGCGCCGGTACACGGAGCGGGCGCACACCGGACCCTGGGCGGGCGGACGACGTGAACTGTGGGTGCGGATCGATCCGGACAGCGTCACGGGGCGCCGGATCACGGTGTGAGCGTCGACCCCCGCAGTCACCCGCGGTCACTCGGGCCGGATCGCCGGGGAGGCGGAGTTCCAGACGGCCGGACTGGGACTGTCGGCGCCGCCCGCTTCTCAGCGCTGTGCAGAAGACGACGGCTGGGCCGTGTTCACCAGGGGCGGCTAATGTGGGAGACGACCGCGACAGTCCGGACTTGCCCGGGAAGCTGGAGGAGCGGCGTGGTCGATCCGGGAACGCCCCGTGCACAGGTGCCGCAGCTGAGGCTGGACGACCTGCTGGATGAGCTGCAGGCGCGGATCGACGCCGCCCGGGGGGCTCAGCGGCGGGTGCACAGCCTGCTGGAGGCGGTGCTCTCGGTCGGGCGGGAACTGGACCTCGAACAGGTGCTGCACTCGGTCGTGGAGGTGGCCACCACACTCGTCGACGCCGAGTACGGCGCCCTGGGTGTCATCGGTCCGGACGGCAGGACGCTGTCGGCCTTCCACACCGTCGGTGTCACGGAGGAGCAGATCGCGGAGATCGGTTCCTTCCCCGAGGGGCACGGCATTCTCGGTGAGGTGATCCGGCATCCCGAGCCGCTCCGGCTGGAGAAGATCTCCCAGCATCCGGCCACCTACGGCTTCCCGCCGCACCACCCGCCGATGAACAGCTTCCTCGGTGTTCCGGTACGGGTCCGCGACCAGGTCTTCGGCAACCTGTACCTGACCGAGAAGCGCGGGGGAGCGCAGTTCGACGCAGAGGACGAGTCGGTGCTGCTGACACTGGCCGTGGCGGCCGGCGTGGCGATCGACAACGCCCGGCTGTACGAGGGGTCGCGGCTGCGCGAGCGCTGGCTGCGCGCCAATGCGGAGATCACACACAGCCTGATGTCCGGCAGCACGCGGGACGAGCCCCTGCAGTTGATCGCCGAGCGAGCCAGCGAGATCACCGGTTCGGCCCTGGCGGCGGTGGCGACGCCCATGAAGGGCACGGAGTCCCTGAGCGTCGAGATCGCCGTGGGCATGGACGCGGACGCCCACCACGGCCTGGTGCTGCCCCTGTCGGGCACCTTGATGGGCCTCGCCTTCTCCGCCGGTGCCCCGGTCGCCACCGAGAACGTCAACTCCGATGCGCGGATCTCTCCGGAGCCGCCGCGCTTCCACGGGCTGGGTCCCGGCGTGGCCGTCCCCATCGGCACCGGGGACGGCGGTGTGCGAGGCGTGGTCCTGGTGGTGCGTGAGGCGGGCGGGCCGGTGTTCTCGGAGCGGGAGACCGAGATGCTGCGCGGTTTCGGGGCGCAGGCCGCCGTCGCGATGGAACTGGCGGAGCGCCGCCTGGACGCCGAGCGGATGGCGGTGCTCCAGGACCGTGACCGGATCGCCCGGGACCTCCACGACCTCGCCATCCAACGGCTCTTCGCGACCGGGATGACACTGCAGAGCGCGGGCCGCTTCATCGACCATCCCGAGGCCGCCGAGCGGGTGCTGCGGGCCGTCGACGACCTGGACGAGACCATCAAGATGATCCGCTCGGCCATCTTCGGTCTGCGCACCCGCGCGGGAGAGGGCGACTCCGGCCTGCGGGCCCGGGTCGTGCGCATCGTCGGCGAACGGACACCGGTACTGGGCTTCACGCCCAGCGTGCGCATCGAGGGTCTCCTCGACACGGACGTTCCGCCCGACATCGCCGACCACGTCGTGGCCGTCCTCTCCGAAGCCCTCACCAACATCGCCCGGCATGCCCGCGCTGACCGGGCCCGCGTCGCCGTGGCCACCGACGGGCGCGAGGTCTCCTTGACGGTCGCGGACAACGGCGTCGGCATTCCCTCATGCGGCCGGCGCAGCGGTCTGCGCAACCTGGCCGAGCGCGCGGAACAACTCGGTGGCCGGCTCGATGTGTCCGGTGGTCCCGACGGCACCGGGGCCGTGCTGCGCTGGCGGGTGCCCCTGCCCGGTGCGCAGGACCCTGTGGTCTCCTCCCCACGCGGCGGGGATTCAGGCAGCTGAACGGCACAGGCATCGGCCAGGGACCGGGGGTCCCGGCCGCCGGGCCACTCGGCCCCTGGCCCGGACCGGACCACCGGGTCAGTCTGGGAGGTGCCCGAGCCACGACCGCCCTGGAGGACGCCATGAACGGCACACCCCTCGTCGTGAACGACGTGATGACCCGCAGGGTCGTCGCCCTGCGGACGGGGGCGGCGTTCAAGGACATCGTGCGGACCATGCGGGAGTGGCACGTCGGCGCCCTTCCCGTGCTGGACGACGGCGGACAGGTCGTCGGAGTCGTCTCCGAGGCGGATCTGCTGCCCAAAGAGGAGTACAGCGAGGCCGACCTGGATTCCGCCGGGTGGAGCAGGCACCCCGCCGACGTCCTCAAAGCCGACGCGGTCACCGCCGGTGAGCTGATGACCGCTCCCGCCCTGACGGTGACGCCTGACACCGCTCTCGCCCACGCCGCCCGCCTCATGGCCCGCAAGCATGTCAAGCGGCTGCCTGTCGCCGGCCCCGACGGCACCCTGCGGGGCATCGTCAGCAGGTCCGACCTGCTGAAGGTCTTCCTGCGGGAAGACGCTGACATTGCCGACGACGTCCGGCGGGAGGTCGTCGTACGGCTCTTCGGCACCCACGCCGACACCGTCCGGGTCGAGGTGCACGACGGTGTCGTCACTCTCACCGGCCGGGTCTACACCACAGCACTCGTCCCGCTCGCCACCCGCCTCGCGCGGGCCGTGCCGGGTGTGGTGGACGTGCGCTGCGCTCTCAGCGGCCCGCCTCGCCGCCCCGACCTCTCCCCCGATCTGCCGGACCCGCAACGGCCGGCGCCCGCCTGACACCACGCGCACCTCCGGTGACACCACGCGCACCTCCGGCGGAGCCGCGGCACGGGTGAGGCGGTGGCGCCGACGGGGTAAGGCGCGGTGACGCCGGGGGGTCAGGCGCCGGCGGAGCCGACCGCGATGAGCCGGCAGTCCACTCCCACGATCCCCTCGACGCCGCGCACCAGGCGCTCGGCCAGGTCGATGCGGCCGCTGTCCTCGACGCGTCCCGTCAGGGTCGCCACGCCGTCGGTGACCATGATGTGCACGGGTTCGACCGGGGCAGGGAAGAGCACGTCGACGATGTCACGGCGGATCTCGTCCGCGAGGTCGTTGTCGGGACGCAGGAACACCTTCAGCAGGTCTCCGCGGCTGACCACGCCCTCCAGGACACCCTCGGCGTTCACCACGGGCAGCCGCTTGACGTGCCGCAGCGCCATGATCCGGGCCGCCTCGGCCAGGGAGGCGTCCGCGTGGACGGTGACCGCCGGCGCGCTCATCAACTCCTCGGCGCTCACCGCTCCGGCCTTGGCCAGGTCGGAGAGGCGTCGCAGCTGGGTGAAGCGGTCCGGGTCGCTGTCCCGGAACTCCTCCTTGGGCAGCAGGTCGGCCTCGGAGACCACCCCGATCACCCGGCCGTCGCCCTCCAGCACGGGCAGGGCACTGACCTTCCACTGCTCCATGCGTTCGACGATGTCCTTGAACAGGGCCTTGCGGCCGACCGCGACGACGGCACGCGTCATCACATCGCTCACCTGATGCGGGCTGTCGTGCATGATCTCCTCCCGAGGCCGTGCGGCGGAGCGGGTCGGATACCCGGTCACAGCACGTCACCGCTGCCGTAGGGGGCGTACAGGTCGAGAAGCCGGACGCGGGTGGCGTGCAACCGCTGGGCGGCCACGCGTCCCACCCACACCGCTATCGACCGTCCGAACTCGGCGTCCTCGGCGCACATCGCACGTACCGTCTCGGTGTCGAACTCCCAGGCCCGGATCGGGCTGGTGGTCTCGGCGCCGAGGTGCCAGAGGTAGGGCGGGAAGTGCCAGGACCAGCCGACCAGCTGGCCGGGGCCGAGTGACTCGACGACGGCGGGGCGGCGGCCGGGCACGTGCATGTGGAGGGCCACGGTCCCGGTGCGCACGATCCAGAACCGGTCGGCGCGGCCACCCTCCTCGAACAGGCGGGTTCCGGCCTCGAAGGAGACCGGGCGGGCGAGACGCATCAGCCGTTCGCGGTGCGCGGGCTCAAGCGCCGTGTTCATGGTGGTTGCGGAGATCATCGCACCGGCTCCCCTCGTGGACTGTCGATCCCAGCGTGCGCGCCTTCGCGAGGCCCCACCACCGGCCGTCCGGACCAGGCCGCGGGCCCTTCGGCCCATGCGCTCCGCCCGTCGGCCCGCGCACGCTGGACACACCTGCGGTGGAGGGAGAAGGGCCATGAGCGTGCCCACGCGCATCGCGGTCGTCGCGGTCGGTGATCCGTCCCGCCACGATGAGGGAATCGGCCGGACGGTACTGTCCCGCCTGCGCGAAGGGCGCGGGAGCGGCCCTTCCCGCCCGGGACGCGTCTGGCGGAGAGCAACCTCGACCCGCGACGTCTGATCCGGCTGTGGGACGGTACGGACCTGACCGTCGTGCTGCAGGCCGCGCGTACCCAACCGAAGGGCGACCATGCCCGCGTGCTCGTCGACTGCGGTCTCTTCCAGGGCCTCGCCGGCCTCAGGCGGCGCAACTGGCGCCGACTGCCCTGTGACGCGGCTGACATCGAGGCCGTCGCGATCACCCACGCGCATCCGGACCACTGCGGATATCTGCCCCGGCTGGTCCGCCACGGCTTCCGCGGCCGGATCGTCCGACGTCGACCGCACCCTCAGACCCGCAGGTACGGCCGCGCCCGGCCCGGAGCCCTTCCTCGCCGTGCGCATGGTCCAGGAATCCATCGACATCGGCCACTCCCGCGGCCCGTCCGTCATCGTCTCCGTCTCCGGAATGGCCACCGGAGGCCGTGTCCTGCACCATCTGTGCAGGCTGCTGCCCGATCCGCGCGACATCGTGGTCGTCGTCGGCTTCGCCGTGCAGGGCACCCGCGCCCGTGACCTCGTGGACGGAGCGCGGGCACTGAAGATGTTCGGTGAGTACGTCCCGGTCCGGGCCACCGTCGTCGACGTACCGCACTTCTCGGCGCACGCCGACGCCGGGCAGATCGTCGTCTGGCTCCGCGGAGCACCCGCACTGCACACGCTCCGGGGAGCACGTGCCCGTCCGCTGAGGCTGGGGATGCCGCGCGTTCACCCGGCACAGACCGGGTCCGCCGGCTCACAACGCCCGCCGCCCGTCACCGGGTCCGGTGTGTTCGACCGGTTCGGCGGGGCGGCCGAAGCGGTCGTCGACGTGGTAGGTGAGATGGTTCACCACGTCGACGACACCGTCCAGGCGACGTGTCGGGCCGGCGGCGGCGGTGACGTCGCCGCGCCGCTCCAGCTGACCCGTGAGGGTGACCACGCCCTCGTGAACGGTGACGCCGGCGATGTGCGGGCTCAGCCACAGCGCGTCGGCGAACACCTCCCGCCGTACCGCCTGCTCGATCTCCTCGTCGGAGTGAAGGAAGACCCCGAGCAGATCACGGCGGGTGATGATGCCGACCAGCCTGTCCTCCTCGTCGACCACCGGCAGTCGTTCGATGCCGCGCCGCGTCATCAGCCGGGCGGCCACCGGCAGTGCGGCCCGCGCGCGGACCGTCACGGTGGGCGTCGACGTCAGTCCGCCGGCGGTGCGGGCCGTGCTCGGCGCGGCGCTCCGGAGGGCACCCCGGCTCAGTCGGCGCGCGCGGGTCGCCAGACGGCCGGCGGACTCGACCGGCGCCGCCTGGTGTCGCATCAGGTCGGTCTCGGAGATCACCCCGATGACCTTGTCGTCGTCGATCACCGGCAGCCCGCTGATGCGGTGATCACGCAGGAGGCGTACGACCTCCTTGAACGGGGTGCCGTAGCGGGCCGTGACGACCTCGTCGGTCATGAAGGCGCCGATCTCGGTGGGTTTCATGGCGGGCCCTTCTCGGTGGTTCCGGCCGTCAGCGGAGCCTGCGCAGATAGGGATCGTGGGGACGGCGCGGCACGAGCCGGACACGGGCGTCGAGTGTGGTGATGCCCTGTGGTCCGGCCAGCACGGGATTGAGATCCGCCTCCGCCAGCTCGGGTAGGTCGCAGGCCATCCGCGAGAGCCGGTGCAGCAGTTGCTCCAGTGCGCTCATGTCGGCGGCGGGGCTGCCGGCGTATCCGGCCAGGAGCGCGGAGCAACGAGGAGAGGCGAGCAGGTCGTGTACGTCGGTCTCGGTGAGCGGGGCGAGCCGCGCGGCGTGGTCCCCGAGGAGGTCGGTGGGGGTGCCGCCGAGGCCGAACAGTACGAGGGGGCCGAAGACTTCGTCCTGGACGACTCCGGCGAGGAGTTCGGTGCCTCGCTCGGCGAGCGGCTGGACGACCACCGCGGTCATCCGGTCGCCGAACCGGGCGACCAGATCGCGGTGGGCGGCCCTGACCTGGTAGGCGCCCCGCAGATCGAGGCGGATCGCATGCTCCGCGCTCTTGTGCAGCAGGCCGGGCCAGTACGCCTTCATGACGGCCCGTCCGTCAGGCCCGGCGAGCCGCTCGGCGGCGGTCACCGCCTCGTCCTCGTCGCGGGCCCATGCCCAGGGGATCTGCGGAATGCCGTAGCAGCCGAGCAGCCCGGCCGTGGCCCGGGGATCGAGCCAGCCGCCTTCCGGGATTCCGTCGAGGAAGGAGGCGGCCACGTTCCTCGCGCGTCCGGTGTCCACGTCGGGCAACTCCGGGACGGTGCCGGGCGGGCGGGCGAGCCAGCGGGCGCGGGCAGCGGCGTGGGCCAGGGCGCGGGCGGCGTGCTCGGCGTCGGAGTACGCGGGCAGGCTGCCTCCGTCGGCGACCGACAGCAGTTCGACACGGGCCGCCTGCGCGGGCAGCACGGCTACGACCGGGCGGGGCAGTGGACCACCGGAGGCGGTCAGGGCACGCACCAGGTCTTCACCCGTGGCCGCGGCGACCGCCGTGGGCACCAGACTCACCAGGACGGCGTCGACGCCGCCGTGCCGTGCCAGTAGATCGACGCAGGCCCGCAGCTGCTCCTCGCCGACGGCGGCCGTGACGTCCACGGGATTGCCCGCGGTGGCGCCCTCGGGCAGCACGGACAGCAGGCCGTCCGCCAGGTCGGCGGCGAGCGGTGGGATCACTAGGGCGGCGTCCGCGCAAGCGTCGGCGGCCAGGACGCCGGCCCCGCCCGCATTGCTGACGACGGCGACCCTCGTGCCCCGGGGCAGCGGCTGGGCGTGCAGGAGAGCGGCGGTGTCGAGGAGTTCACCGATCGTGCGGGTGGCGGTGACGCCGGCCTGGGTGAACAGGGCCTGCCGGATCACGGTCCGGGTGGCCGCGGCCGCGGTGTGCGAGGCGGCGGCCCGCCGTCCGGCCTCGGAGCGGCCGGCGTCCACAGTCAGGACGGGCATGTTCCGGGCCACGCGGCGGGCGGTGCGCGAGAACGCGCGGGGGTTGCCGAAGGACTCCAGGTGCAGCAGTGCCAGGTCGGTGCGCCCGTCGCTCTCCCACCACTGGAGCATGTCGTTGCCGCTGACGTCGTACTTGTCACCCAGCGAGACGAAGGACGACACTCCGATGCCGAGCCGGGTCAGGCCGTCCAGCAGGGCGATGCCGACGCCGCCGGACTGGACGGCGACCCCGGCGGTGCCGGGGCCCGGGTGCTGGGCGGCGAACGTGGCGTCGAGGCGGACGTCGTCCTCGGTGTCGGCCAGGCCCAGGCAGTTCGGGCCGACGAGCCGCATGCTGTGGCGTCGGCACGCGGCCGTCAGCGCGGCGCCCTGCTTCGGATCCAGGCCGGCGGACACCACGAGCAGCGCGCGGACACCGGCCCGTCCGCATTCCTCGGCCACATCGGTGACGGCAGCGGCCGGTAGGGCGATCACGGCCAGGTCCGGCACCAGCGGCAGGTCGGTGACCGTCCGGTAGGCGTGCACCCCGGCGATCACGTCGGCCTGTGGATGGACGGCGAACAACCGCCCTGTGTATGAACCGTTGTGGATGTTCCGCAGGATGGCGCGCCCGACCGAACCCGGAGAGCGGCCCGCGCCGATCACCGCGACGACCCGGGGCCGCAGGAGTGGCCCCAGACTGACGACGTCGGCGACCCGGCCCCGGGCTTCCACGGCAGCCAAGTAACCTTCATCCTCGGTCAGTTCGACCGTACAGTGCATGTCGGGGCCGCCGAAGTCCCGGGTCACGCGCAGCCCCATGTCGTGGAAGACCCTCAACATGTCATGGTTCTCGGCCAGCGTGTCGGCGATGAACGCGGTCACGCCCGTCCTGCGCGCGGCATCCGCCAGGTGTTCGAGCAGGAGGGTGGCCACACCACGGTGGTGCCACTCGTCGGCGACGGCCACGGAGATCTCCGCCGTCGTGCCGCCGGGCAGGATCTCGTACTCGGCCAGTCCCACGAGCCGCCCGTCCCACTCGGCGGCCAGCGCGCGATACCGGGGCCGAACGCCCTTCGCCACCCGGTCGGCGGCATGCAGCGCCGAGGCAGGGCTGAGGGTGAAGAACCGGTACCGGAGGTTTCGCGGTGACATCTCCTGGTAGAGACGTCGCACGGACGCATGATCCGCCGGCCCCGCCTCGCGGATGCGGACGGTGGTCCCGTCGACGAGCAGGGCGTGGACCGGGGCTTCCTGGGTGCTGGTCATGACGAGATCTCCCTCCGGAGGGCCTGTTTCCAGCGTCCGGTGCGGGGTTCCAGGAGAAACAGGGGCTGACGGGGCATCGGGTGGGCCGAGTGGCCCTCCCCGACGCCGGTGCGAGAACCGCGATCAGGCCGAGGCCCGTAAGACCGCGGCGGAGTGCTGGGTGTACCCAGACCACCGTGGGCGGGACGGTGGCATGGATGCCCAGTCCCCTCAAAACCTGATACCCCCCGGGGGATTCGGCGTTCACTGCACCAGGCACACCCCTGGGGTGATCCCTACGGTCAGGAGACGCCCGATTGCACGATGCCGAGGGGGGCCGAGCTCGGCCCGGACATGGAGGGCTACCTGATCCTCGGCGCCTGCATCCCGCCGCCGGCCCACCAGGCTTTGGAGGCCGACCGCAGCATCGGCCTGCTCCTGCCTGCGCCGCGTCGGCCGCCGACGCCGGGTGCGATCAGCGTGGCCGCCGGGGACACTGGCGCAGTGAACACGGTCCCGGACCCCTCTGAAGGACACGCCGCCTTCCGTGTGCTCGTCGCGTACGCCGGCGTCGCGGGGTCGACCCGGTCCATCGCTGAACGCATCACGGACTGTTTGGAAGAGCGGGGCTTTCGAGCCGAGGCGCGGTCCGTCGGCGGCGTGGACCATCCTGACGAGTACGACGCGTTCGTGGTGGGCAGCGCCGTTCACGACATGGCATGGCTTCCCGAAGCACTGACGTTCGCGCACCGTCACGCACAACTGCTGAACGAGCGCGGTGTGTGGCTCTTCAGCGTGGGGATGCCGGCGGCCTTGCGGGGCCCGTGGAAAGCGCTGGCCGGGAAGGAGGAACGACATGTGATCGGGGAACTGGCCGACGCACTGCGTCCACGTGGTCATCAGCTGTTCTCGGGTGTCATCGAGCCCGACCACCTGTCCAGGGCTGGGCGGATGAAGTTCCAGGCCATGGGACTGCGCTACGGCGACTACCGTGACTGGCCGGCGGTCGACGCCTGGGCCCGGAGCATCGGCGACCAGATACTCGGGCAGGGCGACACTCCGCTGTGAACGCGGCGGGGCCTGGCGTGCTCGACGCGGAGGGCCGTGAGAGACAGCCATCCGATCCAGCGGCCTCTTCTCCGGCGCTGCCGCGCGGACGGCGGGCCCGTCCGGCCCTGCCCCAGGGCTCACCGGCTCATGACGTGACCCGAAGCCCGGACGAGGGTGGGGAGCGGAGGATTCGGATGCCGTCCGCGGACCATGCCGTCGACCCTCTGAAGGAGGTGCGTCACCGTGATGTTCTGGTACGACCACGACCTGGGTGTCTGGGACTGGTTCGGGATGTCGGTCGGTCTGATCGTCTTCTTGGCGCTGATCGGCACCCTGTGCTCCCTCCTCCACCGCGCCTGGACCAGGCCGCGAGGTGGCAGCGAGCCGGCCGCCACCCCGCCCGACGTGCGCGCCCCCCGGCAACTGCTCGCCGAACGATACGCACGGGGCGAGATCGGCGAGAAGGAGTACCGCCGCGGTCTGGCCGTCCTGGATGAAACCGGCGGTGACGCTCCTCGGATCGGCCGGCACTGACCGGCAAGAGACTCAGTCGTCGAACGGACCGGGCAGGAGCATCCGCCGGTGGTACGCCAGGGCCGCAGCTCCGCCGCCGTACTTGGCGAGGACGGCGACATCGTCGGCCGGTCCCGGCTCCGGAATGTGAACCGGGCCGGATGCTCCGTTCGGTTCTTCTTGGCAGGTGTGGCCCGAACGGCCCTGTCGGGTACCCGGCGCGACGGCAGAAGGTGGGGCGTGCAGACCGGCACACCCGGAACCCGGACCCCTGCTCCGACTCGAAAGGATCCCGATGTCCGTCGACACGCAGCAGATGCCCGGCACACTGGAGATGGACGAGCTGAGGTCGCTGGACGCCCACTGGCGTGCCGCGAACTACCTGGCCGTCGGCCAGATCTACCTCATGGCCAACCCCCTGCTCACCGAACCCCTGCGGCCCGAGCACGTCAAACCCCGGCTGCTCGGCCACTGGGGCACCTCGCCCGGCCTGAACCTGGTGCACACTCACCTCAACCGCGTGATCAAGGCCCGCGACCTGGACGCCCTGTGCATCTGGGGACCCGGGCACGGCGGCCCGGCGGTGCTGGCCAACTCCTGGCTGGAGGGCTCGTACACCGAGATCTCCCCCGACGTCACACGCGACGCGGCCGGCATGACGCGGCTGTTCCGGCAGTTCTCCTTCCCCGGCGGCGTGCCCAGCCACGTCGCACCGGAGACCCCCGGCTCCATCCACGAGGGCGGCGAACTCGGCTACGCGCTCTCCCACGCCTACGGCGCCGCCCTCGACAACCCGAACCTGCTCGTGGCTTGCGTGATCGGCGACGGCGAGGCCGAGACCGGCCCACTGGCCGCGTCCTGGCACTCCAACAAGTTCCTCGACCCCGTCCACGACGGCGCCGTCCTGCCGATCCTGCACCTCAACGGCTACAAGATCGCCAACCCGACCGTGCTCGCCCGCCTGCCCGAGCACGAACTCGACGAACTGCTGCGGGGCTACGGCCACGCCCCCCTCCACGTCACCGGCGACGACCCCATGGCCGTCCACCGCGCCATGGCCGCCGCGATGGACGACGCACTGGAACGCATCACGGCCATCCAGAGCAGCGCCCGCGAGGACGGCGTCCCGGAACGACCGCACTGGCCCGTGATCGTGCTGCGCACCCCCAAGGGCTGGACCGGCCCCGCCGAGGTCGACGGCCTGCCCGTGGAGGGCACCTGGCGCTCCCACCAGGTACCGCTGTCCGCAGTCCGCGACAACCCCGAACATCTGCGGCAACTGGAGCGGTGGATGCGCTCCTACCGCCCGGAGGAACTGTTCGACGAACACGGCGCCCCACGCGCCGGGGTGCTCGCCTGCGTCCCCGAGGGCAAGCGCCGCCTCGGCGCCAACCCGCACGCCAACGGCGGCCTGCTGCTACGCGAGCTGCCCCTGCCGCCCCTGGAGAAGTACGCCGTCGAGGTCGGCAAGCACGGCGCGACCCTGCACGAACCCACCCGAGTGCTCGGCGACCTGCTCCAAAACGTCATGCACGCCACCACCGGCCGCCGCGACTTCCGCCTCGTCGGCCCCGACGAGACCGCCTCCAACCGCCTCCAGGCGGTCTACGCGGTCAGCGGCAAGGCCTGGCAGGCGCGGACGCTCGACGTCGACGAACACCTCGACCGGCACGGCCGGGTGATGGAGATCCTCTCCGAACACACCTGCCAGGGCTGGCTGGAGGGCTACCTCCTCACCGGCCGGCACGGACTGTTCTCCTGCTACGAGGCGTTCGTGCACATCGTCGACTCGATGGTCAACCAGCACATCAAGTGGCTGCGCACCACCCGCCGGCTGCCCTGGCGTGCCCCCATCGCCTCCCTCAACTACCTGCTGACCTCGCACGTGTGGCGCCAGGACCACAACGGCTTCTCCCACCAGGACCCCGGCTTCGTCGACCACATCCTCAACAAGAGCCCCGAAGCGGTCCGCGTGTACTTCCCGCCGGACGCCAACACGCTGCTGTCCGTCGCCGATCACGCCCTGCGCAGCAAGGACTACGTCAACGTGATCGTCGCAGGCAAGCAGCCCTGCTTCGACTGGCTCTCCATGGAGGAGGCGGCGGTGCACTGCGCGCGCGGCGCCGGCGTCTGGGACTGGGCCGGCACCGAGGACGGCACCCGCGAACCGGACGTGGTGCTGGCCTGTGCCGGCGACGTGCCCACCCAGGAGGTGCTCGCCGCCGCCCAGCTGCTGCGCCGGCACCTGCCCGGCCTGGCCGTGCGGATCGTGAACGTCGTCGACATCGCCCGGCTGCTCCCCGCCGAGGAACACCCGCACGGCATGACCGACTTCGAGTACGACGGCCTGTTCACCCCCGACAAGCCGGTGATCTTCGCCTACCACGGCTACCCGTGGCTGATCCACCGCTTGGCCTACCGCCGCGCGGGCCACCCGAACCTGCACGTACGCGGCTACAAGGAGATCGGCACCACGACCACGCCGTTCGACATGGTGGTCCGCAACGACCTCGACCGCTACCGCCTCGTCATGGACGTCATCGACCGCGTCCCCGGCCTCGCGGTACGCGCGGCGAACGTACGCCAGCACATGCAGGACGCCCGGCAGCGCCACCACGTCTGGATCCGCGAGCACGGCATGGACCTGCCCGAGGTCGCGGACTGGACCTGGGACGGCTGAACGGCCACGGCCGGAGTGCTCACGTCCGCCGTGTCGGCCGCCGGCCCGGCGTCCGGTCCAGGCGGAGCGCCAGTACGGGGCAGGCGGCGACCGCGCGCCGCGCGTGCCCGAGGGCGCGCGGCGCGGCACCGCTCACTCACGCCTCAGGATACCGGCGCCCCGACCGCGCCATAGCCCATCAGCGCGCGCTGCTCGTCGTGGCCGACTTCGAGGTCAGCCGCTGATGGACATCGCCGGAGCCTTGTCAGATCGAGCCAGGGGTCGGCGTGGTCGGCAGCAACGTGATTCCGGCCCGGGCATAGGCAGCCGCGGGGTCAGGTCGCCGCTGACGGAATCCGAGCGCCGTGAGCCGGCGGTCCTCCTCCTTGGTGATCCACGCCAGACGCAAGCTCTCGGAGATCAGGGCCACGACATCACCCGCGCACTCCACTGCACCCAAGCGGGACACGATCTCTCCGACCGGGTTCATGTGCTCGTAGTGGAACCTTGCCCGCCCGGGATCGAACTTCGGCTGGGAATGCCAGGTTTCGCGGCGCAGATCGACTCCGAGCCCCGCGGCCGACTCGGCTGCCGCGGTGCTCACCTCGGGCAGCCGGGCGTCGGGGACGAGCAGGTCGCAGAGTTTGCGCACGTCGACGGAGACGGACTCACGGAGCCGGGCCCGCTGGTGCTGGTTGAGGTCGAGCTCGGCGAGTGCGCGGGCTTTGTCGAGCAGGCCCTGGGCGAAGGGACGGCATAGGTACTCGAAGCGAGGTGTGGTCATGGAGATCTCGTTCAGGTTTCCGATGGTCCGATGGTCGCTGGAGTCGATCCTCGTCGCCGCGAGAGAATACCTTCCGGGAAGGTCACCTAGGAACCGCCCGCCCACCGCTGTCACCTGTTGCTTCGAGAACCGATCGGTCTGCGCGGCGGGGGTCGTGGAGAAGTGACCTGCGTGTCTTTCCAGGTGGTCAGGCGCGGCCGATGTCCCGTGCGCGTTCCAGTGCCAGCGAACCTGGCGCCGTCCGGCACATCGGGATCGTCCCCCAGCAGCGCCTGAGCTGTGCCGACCGTCCTACCGGTCACTGGCCACCAGTGGCGAGGCCAAAGGGGAGGGAGGCGTCCGCGTCCGCGATGGCCATCAGCCGGTTGTATTTGGCGACGCGTTCGCCGCGGGCCGGGGCGCCGGACTTGATCTGACCACTGCCGGTGCCCACGACGAGGTCGGCGATGAAAGCGTCCTCGGTCTCGCCGGAGCGGTGCGAGATCATCTGCGTGTAGCCGGCCCCGCGGCAGATCCGCATCGCCTCCAGGGTCTCGGTGACGGTGCCGATCTGGTTCACCTTGATCAAGGCCGAGTTGCCGATCTTCTTGCTGATCGCGTCGGTGATGATCGCCGGATTGGTGACGAAATTGTCGTCGCCCATCAATTGCACATGGTCGCCGAGGCGTTGGGTCAGACGGATCCAGCCGTCCCAGTCGTCCTCGGCCAGACCGTCCTCGATCGACCAGACCGGAAATCGGTCGATGATCGCCTCGTAGCGGTCGATGAGCTGGTCACTGGTCAGGGTCTCGTCAGCCACGTGATAGCGGCCGTCGGTCTGATGGTGAAACCCGCTGGCGGCGGGGTCCAGGGCAATCGCGATGCCGTCCCGGCCAGGCGTATAGCCGGCGTCGGTGATGGCGTCGACGAGGAGTTGCAGGACGTCCTCGGGATGGTCGATGGCGGGGGCGAAGCCGCCCTCGTCCCCCAGGCCTGTGGCGTGGCCGTCAGCGGTCAGGCGGGCCTTGATCCTCGAGTAGACCTCGGCTCCGGCGCGGACGGCGTCGGGCAGGCTGGGGGCGCCGATCGGGGCGAGCATGAACTCCTGGAAGTCGAGGTTGTCAGCGGCGTGCGCGCCCCCGTTGACCACGTTGAAGTGCGGCACGGGCAGCCGCGGTGTCGTGCCGGTGACCTGAGCGAGATGCTGCCACAACTCCAGCCCGGCCAGCGCGGCTTCGGCACGCACGGCGGCGATGGACACGCCGACGATGGCGTTGGCGCCGAGCCGGGACTTCGTCTCCGTACCGTCCAGGTCGATGAGGGCGCGATCGACCTCGGCGGCGGACGCGAACATCCGGCCGGTCAGGGCCTGGGCGATTTCGGCGTTGACGTGCTCGACGGCATCGCGCACGCCCTGTCCGTTGTAGCGGGCCTGGTCGCCGTCTCGGAGTTCCACGGCCTCGCGGGTGCCTGTGGACGCGCCGGAGGGAACGCCCGCGCGGACGGCGGTGCCGTCCGCGGTGGTGACGGTGACGGCAAGGGTGGGACGGGCGCGGGAGTCGAGGATCTCGACGGCGTGGACATTCGTGATCTGAAGGGACATGAGCTTCCGATCTGTGGCGAAAGACAATGTGCCCGGGGGGCGGGTTCTGGTGTGCGGCCGCGTCATCCGTGGGGATTGGCCGTCGTGTGGCGAGTGCGGGCGCGGGAGGCTTCGATCTCTGTGTACGCCTGTTCCCGGCCTTCCCAGTGCGAGCCTTCGACGCTCTTGCCGGGTTCGAGGTCCTTGTAGATCTCGAAGAAGTGCGTGATCTCCAGCCGATCGAAGGCAGGGAGGTCCTTGATGTCCTGCACGTGCGCGTAGCGCGGGTCGTGGGCCGGGACGCACAGGATCTTCTCGTCGGGGCCGTGTTCGTCCTTCATGACGAACATACCCACGGCACGGCACTCGATGGTGCAGCCGGGGAACGTTGGTTCGCCGACGATCACAAGGGCGTCGAGAGGGTCACCGTCGCGGCCGAGGGTGTGCTCGATGTAGCCGTAGTCGGCTGGGTACTTGGTGGAGGTGAACAGCAGGCGGTCCAGCCGGATGCGGTGCAGCTCGGGGTCCATCTCGTACTTGTTGCGGGATCCCTGGGGAATCTCCACGATCACTTCGAACTCCACAGTCTCCTCCTGGTGATGGCGTCCCGCGGCTCGCGGTGTTCTGGTCGGGGGCGGGCGAGGGCCCTGACGCGTCAGCGACCTCGTCGTAGCCGTCGGCTCTACCGCGCGCGGACAGGCCCGCCTGGAGGCGGCCGTCCAGCAGCTTGGACGCATGGCGACGGTTCGGGCGCAGCGGGCTGGGACCCTGTGCACACTGGTGCATGAGCATTCGGCCGGGGTGGCGCAGCACACCGCGACCACGTGATCACGGCTGCGGGGGCAAGGAAGCCACTGCGGTGGCAGACAGGCCGTCGCGGGCACGGTTCCTCCTGGTCACGTCGTTGGACCAGGGACCGTCAGCGGCGTAGTGCCGCGGTTGCGGTGAGCCCCATCACCGGCGCGGTCGGGGAGCGCACTTCAAGTGTGCCCGCGGAGAGTCCCGACAGGCATCTCGGCCATCCCTGCACGGAAAGCACAATCGATCGCCGACCATGCCAGGAAAGCCGGGCCGGCCGGATCATACCCGCCCCTCGCGAGGGCACAGGCGTCACGGTGTCCGCCCACGCGTGAAGCCATACGTCCTGGTGCAGAGCGGCGTGAGGCCGGCACAGACGGCCCCACGTGCCTTCTACAGCCCATAGACGGCGGTGGTCTCGGGCGTGTCGTCGTCGAGATCGCGCGCGTGCAGGCGTCGGATGTCCGACAGCGTGGCGGCGATGTGCGGAGTGAGTCGCAGGTGGGACAGCTCGGCCATCGGCACGAACACCGGCTCGCGTCCGTCCTCACGCGTCTGGAGTTCTCCTCGGACCCGGCCCATGGGGAAAAGGAAGATCTCGATTCTGAAGCGGCCCGTGTCGCTGTCCTTCACATCGAGGACGAGCGCACAGCGCAGACCTTCCGCCTCAAGGCCGGATTCCTCGCGCAGCTCGCATGGTCCTGCCTCCATGTGGCCTGGGCAAGCTCAGCACCGGAGCGGACGGTGTGTGTGGTGCTATTGGCCGTCTGCCGGGCGGCAGCCGGATGGGTCATGTTCGTTCACCCGCCCGTCCCAGTCCCTCGGGTCCTGCGCCCGGCTGTGCTCGGGGTCGTCCACCTGTAGTTCGGTGACGATCCGCCGCAGCGTCCGCTCGCTGTGCGCGAGTACGGCCGTCGCACCGGCCCTGTCACTCCGTTGATGCTCGGACTGCTCCCTGGCGGAGTTGAGATGGTGGGTGACCTTTTCGCACCTGACGGTGACGGCGCGGATCATTTGCCGGGTGCTCTCTGCCGGCCGTTGCTGCAGGTCGGCCCGGACCCGACCGACCTGCATGGGGACAAGGGGCGCCGCCTCGGCCGTGAGATGGTTGCGGGAACGTTCCTGCCCCGTGGAGCCAGGTAGGTAGGCTCGCATACGGGGTCCGGCCTCGGGGAGCCTGCCGGCCGCATCGGCCCGCTCCATGGGATTCGCCCCTTCCACCGCATCCGCGGTTGACCACCCCCATCCACACCCCCACGGCTTGGGGGTGACATCGAATGGTCTCCCTCGGCTACTCGTGAAGAGTTCTTCAATTTGCTAGTTGCCATTCTGGCCAGGTTCTGGGGGGAGGTGGTCCTCGGTGGGCGGGTTCGCCGACGCCGTGCGGGAGCGGGTGCGCGAGGCGCGTGCCGCGGTCGCGGCCGCCGTGGAGGCCGGGGACGCCTATGAGGCGGCCGTGGCGCGGGACGAGCTGGACGACGCACTGCGCGTGGCGCGGGGACACGGCATCGATATCGGTGGCGGCGTGGAGGTGGAGGAGGGGTGACAGGGATGCCGGTTCCGTTGTACGAGGCGAAGGCCGAGTTCTTCCGGATGCTGGGGCATCCGGTGCGCATCCGGGTGCTGGAGCTGCTGCAGGACGGGCCGAAGCCGGTGCGCGAGCTGCTGGCGGCGATCGAAGTCGAGCCGTCGAACCTGTCACAGCAGCTGGCGGTGCTGCGCCGTTCCGGCATCGTCACCGCCGCCCGCAGCGGGTCGACGGTGGTCTACGAGCTGGCCGGCGGCGATGTCGCCGAGCTCCTCGCCGCGGCACGCCGGATCCTGTCCGTGCTGCTGGCGGGCCGGCAGGACCTGCTCGACGAGCTGCGCGGAGCGGAAGCGGCGCGGTGACCGGCGACGCGCGCTTCCGGCTCCCTTGGAACCGCCGCCGCGGTCCCGCGGCGGCGGTTCGGCACGTCCGGCCGCAGGCACATCGGCACATCACCTCGGTGCGGCTGGGGCCTGATGCCGTGCGGGCGGCCCGAGAGGCGGTGGCGGAGCGTGTCACCAAGGCCGGCGTCGCCCCCAGGTCGGCCTTCGCGGACGCGGTGCGACTGGTGGTCGGTGAGCTGGTCACGAACGTGCCGCGGCACGCCGCGCACTCGACGGTGGCGGACGTGGGGGTGGCGGTCGCGGCCGGACAGCTGGTCGTCGGCGTCGCGGACGCCGAGCCCCGGCTGCCGGAGCTCACCGCCTAGGGCATGGGAGCCGGGCTGCGGACGGTGGCCGAGCCGGCCGCCGAATACGACGGGGACGTCAGCGCCGAACCCGTCGTCGACCACGAGGGCCAAGGTCGTCCTCGTGCGGTTCCGGATCCCCGCGTAGCGCAGACCACGAAAGACGGAACACGGAGTTGGCACGGTGAGCGATGACAAGAAGGCCAGGAAAGCCGGCAAGGCGATGGACAGGGAAAGCCGTGAGGAGCGCGGGATGTGGCTGCGCGCCTTCTACTACATTTTCGGCACCCACATCATCGCGGGCTGGGTGATGCTGCTGTTCTACCTCGGCCAGCATGCGCACACATAGCGGCACGTGCCCTGACGGGGCGGGGACGGCGCCTGGCAGGCGACCGGCGGGAGCGTGATGGCCACCGGCACCGCGAGTGGAGTGGGTGACCGGACGCCGTCTCGTGCGTCGAGGCGGCGTCAGGGCCGTCGTGTCAGAGATCGTTGGCCGCGTAGGAGAGATTGAAGCTCTTGTTGGTCAGCGGGAAGTCCGGGACGATCGTGTCGGTCAACGCGACGGGTAGGGCGGGCCAGTTGAAGAAGGACGGGTCGACCGGTTTGACTCGGGCCAACGTGCCGTCGGGGGCGAGTTCGACGCGGGTGGCGATGGTGCCCCGCCAGCCCTCCACCAGGCCCACACCGGTGCGAGGTCCCGCACCGGGCCGGGGGGATGGTCCCACGACGGCTCGCGGGGCGGTGAGGCCATCGGCGAGCTGCTCGATCAGGGCGAGGGAGGTGTCGATCTCCTCGGCACGCACCAGGAAGCGGGCCAGCACGTCGCCGCCGGTGTGGACGGGGATGTCGAGCTGTGCGCCGTAGTCGGTGAAGGGATGTGCGATCCGGGCGTCGTTCGCCAGGCCGCTGGCGCGGGCGACGTAGCCGAGGCAGCCGATCTCCCGGGCCGCGTCGGTCTTCAGGACGGCGGTGCCGGTGAAGCGGTCGCGGACCGTGGAGTGCCCGAGGGCGAGGTCGGTGATCTCACGGATGTCCTCGCCGATCGCCTTCAGCCGTTGCACCTCGGGCAGCGACTGGAGCGCGACTCCGCCCGGCACGACGCCTCCGCGCAGCAGCCGGTGGCCGGTGGTCTCCCGGTTCAGGCGCAGGAGCTGTTCGCGGACGCGCTGGGCCTGGGCGTTGAGGATGCCGTGACCGGCGTCGTTGCAGAGCATGCCGAGGTCGGCGACGTGGTTGTGAATCCGCTCCAGCTCCAGCAGCAAGGCACGGGCTCGCCGGGCTTCGACGGGGACCTCGGTACCGGTGGCCTCCTCGACGGCCAGGCAATACGCGAGCGCGTGGCCGACGGCCGTGTCACCACTGATCCGTTCGGCCAACGGCAGACCGGCAGCGGTCGTACGGCCCTGGAAGAGCTTCTCCACTCCCTTGTGGGTGAACCAGAGGCGGGCCTTGAGTTTGAGAATGGTCTCGCCCACGACGGAGAAGCGGAAGTGACCCGGCTCGATCAGCCCCGCGTGCACCGGCCCGACACCGATCTCGTAGACACCGTCCCCCTCCACCTGGAGGAAGGGGTAAGGGCCCTCCTGCTCGCCGAAGGCCGGCGGGGGCCCGGCATCGGGATGCATGGGATACCAGCCGCGCGGCCAGTGGAAATGCCGGACCAGGCGACGCGGCAGGGGATGGTCGAGGGGGACGATGCCGAACAGGTCGCGCATCTCGCGCTCGAACCGGCCGGCCGCGAAGGAGAGATGGGCCAGTGTCGGCAACTCGGGGCGCTCGGGGGCGAGCTGGATGTGCAACTCGGTGCGGACGTCCGGTGGGCCTGCCACGAACAGATACACCACACGGATGCCGCCCTCGCCGTAGTGCGCGGCGATCAGCGCGAGGCGATGCCCGCCGGTCAGCAACTCTGCAGCGCGCTGCGGGAGTTCGGCAGCGCTGGTCTCGTGCGTGGTGCGCATCGCCTCAGTGGCCTCCGATCGCCTGGGCGGCGGCGTGCAACAGGTCGGCGAGGGGGCCCGGCGTGATGCCGAGGGTGGCGCAGGCGGCCAGGCCCAGGACGAGGGGCCAGGCAGCAGTGGCCTCGGGCCCCGTCCGAGGTGCCGGGGCGGGGCCGAGCAGCATGCGGGCTGTGCGGGCGGAGAGCGCGGCGAAGGCGGCGAGCACCAGCAGCAGGGCCACCGCCGTGGCCCAGGCGAGACCACCGCCCGCGAGGAAACCGGCGCGGGCGATGCCGAGTTCGGACGCGAAGAGGCTGAACGGCGGGAAGGCGAGCAACGCCACCACCGCGAGCCCGAAAACCCCGCCCGCCAAAGGCGCTCGGGCAAGCAGTCCGCGCACGCGTCCGATCTTCGCCGTGCCGGTCAGCTGGAGGATGTGGCCGGAGGCGCAGAAGGCGACGGACTTGGCGAGGCCGTGGCCGGCGATGTGCAGCAGCGCCGCCGCCAGGGCGAGGGGGCTGCCGATCGCCGTGCCGAGGGCGATCAGGCTCATGTGTTCCATGCTGGAGTAGGCCAGCATGCGCTTGTAGTCACGCTGGGCGAGCAGCAGCCCGGCCGCGACGGCGAGGGTGAGCAGCGCGATGGAGGCGAGCAGGACGCGGGTGAAGTCCGGTCCGAGCGCCGCGTCGGCGATGACCCGGTAGCGCAGGATCGCGGCGAAGGCCACCGACAGCAGTACCCCCGACATCAGCGCTGACACCGGCGCGGGGGCCTGGCTGTGAGCATCCGCCAGCCAGGCGTGCAGCGGAATGAGACCGGCCTTCGCTCCGAAGCCGAGCACGACCAGGGCGATGCCGAGCCGGGTGACGGCCGGGTCGAGCCGGCCGGCGCGGGCGATGAGGGTGGGCCAGTCCAGCGCCCATGCCTCGGCGATGCCGGCTTGCCGGGCGGCGTAGTAGACGAGCACGGTACCGAGGAAGGCGAGCGCGATGCCGACCGAGCAGATCACCACGTACTTCCAGGCGGCCTCCACCGAGGTGCGGGTGCGGCGGTGGCCGACGAGGAAGGCGGTGACGATGGTGGTGGCCTCGACGGCGACCCACATCACACCGAGGTTGGCGGTCACCACGGCCATGCACATGGCGGCGAGGAACGCCTGCACGAGAGCGTGATAGTGCCACGTCGTCCGGTCGTGCGCCCGCCCGGCGGCCCGTTCGCCCGCCAGGTGCGCCGGGGCCGAGCCGCAGGCGATCAGCGCCACGGCGCCGACCAGGAGCAGCATCCAGGCGGTCAGCGCGTCCGCGCGCAGGAGGCCCGAGTACGCCCGCTGTGGTCCGCCGTCGACCACGTCCGTCGCGAGCAGGCTCCCGCACGCAAGGATCACGGCGGGCGGGGCCAGCCCGGCCCAGGCCGGCGCATTCCGCGTGGGTGCCTCACCGGGCTCGGGTGCCTGCGCCACCAGGACGGAGCCCTGTGCGGACACCTGCCGCCGGGACTCGGTACGGGCTGCGGCGAGCGATGCGGCGCTCGCGCGGGGGCGTACTCCGGCCAGGGCGTACGCACCGGCGGCCACCAGTGGCGCGGCGACAGGAGCGGTCAACAACAGCGCGGCGTTCATCAGTCGTGCAGCTCCCGCAGGTCGTCGATGTCGGTGGTGCCGAACGCCTCCCGCACCCGGGTGGTGAGGATCTGCAGCACCAGCACGGCCAGCAGCACGTCGAAGGAGACGCCGAGTTCGACGATGAGCGGCACGCCGGAGGTGGCCAGGAAGGCGGTGGCGGTGATGCCGTTGTCCAGGAGCAGGAATCCGACCACCTGGGAGAGCGCGCGCCTGCGGGTGACGAGGACGAAGAAGCCGATCAGGACGACGGCCAGGCCGACCGGAAGCGCCCGGGTGGCCGGCGTGGGGTGCACGGCGGTCAGCGGCCGGGCCACCGCGTACGCCAGCAGGGTCAGCAGGGCCGCGGTCAGCAGCGAGGCGGCGACGTTGATCAGCGGTTGCGTCTCCCGCCTCTCGTTGTCCCCTGTGCCGTGCCGCTGCCGGTCCTCGGTCAGTGCGGCGAGCGCCCGGCGCATGAGATACGGCAGCACGCCCGCACGCAGTACGCCGACGCCGAGGCCCACGGCGGTCAGGTCCCACCGTTCCTCGTGCGCGCCGAGCAGGACGGCGATGGCGGCCAGGGCCACGCCCTGCAGGGCGAAGACGCGGATGATTCCGGCGAGTTCGCGGCGCCAGAGCACGATCACGGCAGCCAGCAGGAAGGCACCGCAGGCCAGGTCGAGGAGCTGGGTGTACAGGCCGCCGCTCATGATGCTCCGTTCAGGAAGTACGAAGCGGTCACCGCGAGCAGCGCCAGCAGGAAGGAGCCGGCGAGGAGTTCGGGCACGCGGAACAGCCGGACCTTGGCCCAGAACACCTCGGCCGTGGCGAGCACCGCGCCCAGCAGCAGAAGTTTCGCCGCGAACGCCACCAGGGCCACGGCCAGCGCCGCCCAGGAGACGCCGGTGGCGATCCCCCAGGGCACGAACAGGGAGGACAGCAGCCCGAGGAGGAGGGTGAGCCGCATCTGCGCGCCGAGTTCGACCAGGGCCAGGTCGGGGCCCGCGTACTCCAGCACCATCGCCTCGTGGATCATGGTGAGTTCGAGGTGGGTGGAGGGGTTGTCCACCGGGATCCGGCCCGTCTCCGCCAGGACCGCCACCGCGAGCGCGGCCACGGCCAGCAGCCCGGCCGGGGAGGCGAGGCGAGCGGGCTGGTGAACGGCACCGGAGACGATCGCGGGGATGTTGGTCGTGCCGGCCGGTATCGACAGGGCGAACACCGACAGCAGAATGGTCGGTTCCACCAGGGCGGCGACCGTCATCTCCCGGGAGGCCCCCATCCCGCCGAACGCGGTGCCGGTGTCCAGTCCGGCCAGGGCGAGGGCGAGGGTGCCGAGCGCGATCAGCGCGACCACCACGATGAGGTCCGCGTGCCCGCTCACCGGGGTGTCGGTGGACAACAGCGGCACCAGAGCCGCCGCCACCACGGTGGTGGCGACCAGCAGGGCGGGGGCGGCCCGGAAGGCAGGACCGGTCCCCACCGGCGTGATGGGCTCCTTGCGCAGCAGTTTGCGTGTGTCCCGCCAGGGCTGGAACACCCCGGCCCCTGCCCGGCCCTCCAGCCGGGCCCGCACCTGCCGCATCCACCCGGTCAGCAACGGCGCTCCGGCCGCCACGACCACGACCTGGCCGGCGACGGCCACATACCGGATCCCGTTCATCACCAGCCCACCGCCAACACCGACATCAGGACGACCAGCCCGGCGAAGCCGTAGCCGAGATACAGATGCACGCTGCCGCCCGCCAGCCGTCTGGCCGCGCGGCCCGCACCGGCCAGGAACCCGAGCACCGGTTCGTACAGCCGGTGCTCGATCCGGTCAGGCACCCGGTGCTGGAAGCGCACCCGCTCCACCAGGTACGCCGACTCGCGCACCGGTGTGACGTCCACGTCCTGCTCCGGGGCGAGCACATCGTCGAAGACCCGCTGCAGCGGCTCGGCGAACGAGGTCGCCGTGTACGCCATGCGCGGTGTCGGCGCACCGCCCCCGCAGTCCCACAGCCGGGCGTTCACCCGACGCCTGCGGCGGCCGTGGACGCGCGGCAGTGCGACCGCGAGCAGGATCGCGGCGGTGAGCGCGGCCACCACCCACAACGGGGACAACCGGGCGGAGATGTCGGCCAGCCGCACCTTGAGCCCGCCGCCGGTCAGGGCCCCGCTGCCCGGCAGCCCGGCGGCACCGACGGCCCGGTCAAGACCATCGCCCAGCAGGCCCGGCACCACGGCCAGCGCCGCGATCCCCACGGCGAGCAGGCCCATCCCGGCGAGCATCAGCGGCGGCGCCTCCCGCGCCTCGGCCGCGCGCTCGTCACGGGGCCGGGCGAAGAAGCCCACGCCGAGCGCTTTCACGAACACCGCCGCGGCGATCCCGGCCGACAACGCGATCAGCGCGACTGCCAGAGGCAGCACCACGGCGACCGCGACCCCCGGTACCTGAAGCCCGTGGATGACGGACTGGAGAAGGAGCCACTCACTGATGAAGCCGTTGCCCGGCGGCAGCGCCACCGCGCCGAGCGCGGCCAGCGCGAAGAACCCGGCCGTGGCCGGCATCCGAGCCCGCAGTCCGCCCAGCCGGTCCAGGTCCCGCAGACCGGTCGCCCGCAGGACGGATCCGGCAGCGCAGAACAACAGGGCCTTGAACGCCGCGTGGTTGACCACGTGCAGCAGCGCCGCCACGAGGGCGAGCGCGGCCAGCGGCCGGTTTCCGTAGGAGGCGAACAGTCCGGACGCGCCGATGCCGATGAGGACCAGGCCCATGTTCTCGCTGGTCGAATACGCCAGCAGCCGCTTCAGATCGGAGGCCATCGCCGCTTGCAGGATGCCGTACACGGCACTGATCCCGCCCACCGCCAGCAGCCCGAGCCACCACCACGGCGGGCCGCCGCCCAGCAGATCGAACCCGGTCCGGACCACACCATAGATGCCGAGGTTGACCATGGCGGTGCTCATCAACGCCGAGACGGGACTGGGCGCTTCAGGGTGCGCCAGCGGCAGCCAGGCGTGCAGCGGCAGTGTCCCCGCCTTCGAGGTGAACGCCAGTGCCACGAGGACGAAGACGGTCCCCCGCACGGTGGACGAGATGCCGTGCGCGCCCGCCCTCAGCGCGGCGAAGGTCTCCCCGCCCGCCTGTCCGGCGAACCACGCCAACCCGGCGAGCAGCAGCATGAGCCCGAGGTGGGTCATCACGGCGTACCAGACGCCGGCCTGCCGTACCGACGGGCGCTCCCGGTGCTCGGCGAGTACCAAGAGCAGTGAGGAGAGCGCCATCAGCTCCCACAGCAGCAGGAACGTGGACACCGACGCCGCCACGGGTACGAGCACCAGCGTCAGTGCGAACAACGGCAGGACGGCCTGAGCCGTACGCGAGCCGAGCCCGCGCGCGCCGTGCCCCGCGGCGTACCCGATGCCGTACACCGCCACCGCGGCTACGACGGCCCCGGCGACCGCCATGAACAGTCCCGCCAGCGCGTCCACCGCCACATGCGCCCCGGCCAGCGGCAACAGCCCGGAGCAGTAGGCTGTCCAGCGGCTTCCGCCCAGTGCGGCCACACCCGCCGCGCAGCCCGCCGCCCCGACACCCGCGGTCAGAACTCCGGCGACCGGGACGCGCAGCCCGCGGGGCAGTCCGAGTCCTGCCAGCGCGCCCGCACCACCCAGGCCGGTGGCCGTCGCGAGGGCGGCCGGAATCACGCTCACCGTCCGGTCACCCTCCGGAGCGCCGCCACGATCGCCTCCGGCTCGGGCGGGCATCCCGGTACGGCCAGATCCACCGGTACGACGTCGGAGACCGCGCCCTCGATGCCGTGGCCGCCGGCGAACTCCCCGCAGTTGACCGCGCAGTCCCCGACCGCGACCACCAGCCGCGGCCGGCCCATCGCGGCGACCGTGCGCCGCAGCGGCTCGGCCATGTTCCGGGTCACCGGGCCGGTCACCAGAGCCACGTCCGCATGCCGGGGCGAGGCCACCTGCCGCGCCCCGTACCGCTCGGCGTCGTACACCGGGTTGAACGCGGCGGTGATCTCGATCTCGCAGCCGTTGCAGGAGCCCGCGTCCACACAGCGCACCTGCACCGAGCCGCCCAGTTGCCGCGCCGTCTCCGGCATGTCGGCCTCCGGACGGGGCGGCGCGGGCTCGGCGACCCTCCCGGTTGTCCGGATCCTGCGCAACAGGCCCATGCACCTCTCCCGAGTGGTGGTGAGGACTTCCCCAGGTGACCAAAGCCGACAAGCGGCTTGAGTTACGACTCTTTTCTCACGCTTTGCCTGTTTTAAGGAGATATGGGAGACGGTCATCGTCCGATGACCGTCCGCACGGCGGGCGTCCTCTCCTCCGGCCGGCAGACCAAGGCGCAGTTCGGAGGCGGCCGCCTCCCGGCACCACAGAGCGCTGTCCGGCTCTCGGGAGACGGCCGCCGGTCACGGGCCGTCGCTACGACGGCGGTTTCCCCTCCGGCTGAACCGCTCGCAGGTCGGCGAGCAGTTCAGCCTGCCCCGCCAGCACACCGGACAGGATCGAGCGTGCCACCCGCAGCAGCTCTGCCACCTCGGGGCTGGTCAGCGAGTAGTACACGTTCGACCCCTCCTTGCGGGTGCGCACCAGGTTCGCCCGCCGCAGCACGGCGAGCTGCTGGGACAGGTGCGCGGGCTCGATGCCCACCTCGGGCAGCATCTCGGCGACCGCGTGCTCACGTTCGCTCAGCAACTCCAGGACACGGATACGCGCGGGGTGGCCGAGGGTTTTGAAGAACTCGGCCTTCAGCTGGTACAGCGGCGTACTCACCGTGCCGTCCCCTCCCCGGCACGGCATGACCTGACCGGCCGGTCCACTTGGCATCGCATCCACCCACTCATCACAGACATGCGACCCATCCTCGCCTGCGGCCCCGGAAGAACCGAAGCCGCGCCTAGGAGCCGGGCCGCCGCCCGTATTCAGCGGTGATGACCTCAGTAATTGCTAACATTAGCAAGTCATTGAGTCCAGTGAGGGAGGCTTGCATGAGGATCATCCCGTTGCGCGGCAGCGGAGTCGTCTGGCTCAAGTGCCCCGCCTGCCGCCTCAAGTGCCGCCCCACCGCCGTCGGCCCGGACGGAAACTGCCCGCGCTGCGGCGACGCCCGTATGCTCCGGCTGTCCCTCGGCGGCCGGCGCACGCAGCCGACCCGAGCCGGCGAGCGCGGCTGATCGGCGCCCGGACCCGGCGCGGACGCCGGGTCAGACCTTCTTGACCACGCTGGACTTCAGTTGCATGGCTCCGAACCCGTCGATCCTGCAGTCGATGTCGTGGCCGTCCACGCCGTCCTCGACGAGGCGGATGTTGCGCACCTTGGTGCCCGCCTTGATCCCGGACGGACTGCCCTTGACCTTGAGGGTCTTCACCACCGTCACGGTGTCGCCGTCGACGAGCACGTTGCCGACCGCGTCCCTGATCACCTTCTCGCCCCGCTCGTCGGCGGACACGGCGGACGCGGCGGACGGCGACCATTCATGGCCGCACTCGGGGCAGACGAGCAGCGCGCCCATCTCGTACGTGTACGCGCCGGAGCATTCGGGGCAGGGGGGAAGAGTCTCACTCATGGAGCCAGTGTCTTTCTGTGCGTAACTCGATACATGTGTCATGCGGGTGAGTGTCAGGAGGGCCAGCCGTCCGTACTCCATTCCCGCCGGCCCTCCTTTGGAGCCGACGGTCGCCGGCCGTGGGCGGCGAGCGCGGCGGGCAGGTCGCAGTGGACGGGGATGTCCGGGCAGTCGCCGGCCGGGACGAGCGAGCCGTCGGCGGGGATGGCCGCCAGTTCCAGGCTCCGGTCGGCCTCGGCGAGGCGGCGGGCGGCCTCGGTGATGGCCAGCTGGCCTTCGGCGGACCAGCTGCGCAGCTCGGTCAGGTCGAGGACGACCGGTCCGGTGCCGCGGGCGACGACCCAGCCGATCGCGCCGCTGAAGCGGTGGATCGCCTCGGGGCCGAGGTGTCCGGCGACGGAGAGGATGGCGAGATCCTGCTCGACGGTGTAGCGCCAGTCGATGGTCATACGGGGGAACTTCCTTGTACGGAGGGCGGAGCGAGGCTGTGGCGCGGCGTCACAGGGGCAAGGTGATCCAGAGGCATTTGCCCTTGCCGTCGGCGTCCGCGCGCAGGACCGCGCTACCGCCCATGCCGACGACGAGTTCCCTCACGATGCCCAGACCGCTGGTTCCCGTTTCGGTGGTCGCACCGTGGAGGGGCGGCTGGTGGGGGTGGCGGTCGTGGACGGCGAAGGCGAAGCAGTCCTTGCCCGCGGCGTAGAACACGGTGAGCTGCGGGGAGAGAGCGGCGGCGTGCCGGACACTGTTGGTGACCAGCTCGCTCAGGATCAGCAGGGCCGGGTCCACAGCGGGGTGCCGCAGCCCGATGCCCCACTCCACCAGGGCCTGCTCGGCTGTCTGACGGGCCAGGCGGACCGCTGCCGGCACGGACGCCAGGGTGAGTACGTGGCGGTGCGGCAGCGCCTCCAGTTCTGTGATCATGACCTCTCCGTTCCCCGGACGAGACGGAAGCCGGTGAGCGTTTGCGGGTGGATGCGGACGACGGTGTCGTGCGGGCCGTGCGTCCAGCCGGACAATGTGCGCCGATAGTGAGCGGCCTCGTGCGGGTCGGTGATCACTTCGGCGGGTCCGGTCGCGCTCACGGTCCAACCGGTGCCGGCCGCGGCCTGGACGTCGTCGGCCTGGTAGGTCGCGGTCAGCGGCACGGCGGCCGGCTGGACCGGGGTGCGCGCGACCAGCCGGCCGTACTCCCACACATGCCGGGCCGGCCGTACGACGGTCACCTCACGCTGCGTGAACACCAGCCGTCCCAGTTCCGCTCCCTCCAGTAACCACATCGCCTCCGCGCCGGAGACCTCGACCATCCGCAGGGTGCGGGAGGGCATGCTCATCGGACTGGTTCCTCGCTGGTGTCCGGGTTCTTCTGGTTCGTCTTCGGGGCGGGGACCACGGGCAGGACTCCGGCCATCTCCAGGTGATCGCGGGCAGCGCGGATCGCCTCCGGTGTCGTCGCGTACTCCCGGCCCTCGTGCCGCAGCAGCCCGAGCGCGCCGACGGAGGCCAGGACCTGCCGCTGACCGGGACGTATGCCGGAGGCCAGCACGACGATGCCGCGCCGGCGCAGCTTCTCCACGGCGTCCTTCAGGACGAGAGCACCGGTGGCGTCCATGGTCGACACCCGCGACATCCGCAGCACGACGACCCGAACGTCCGCCACCTCGGTCAGCTCCAGCAGGAAACGGTGGGCGGCGGCGAAGAACAGCGGCCCGTCGATGCGGTAGGCCACGACGTGCTCGGCCAGCAGCGCGTGCTCCTCGGCACCGTGGTCGCCGCGGTCCAGGGGCACCTGGTCGAAGCGGGCCTGCTGGGCCACCGCCCGCAGAGCCAGGGCGCCGGCGACGACCAGACCGATGATGACGGCGTGGACGAGATCGAGGGCGATGGTCGCGACCGCGGTCAGGACGAGTATCACGGCATCGGACCGTGTGGCTTTCGCCATCGCCTTCAGCGAGCCGGCCTCGACCATACGGATCGCGGTCGCCACAAGCACGCCCGCCAGGGCCGCCAGCGGGATCTTCGACACCAGGGGCGCCGCCGCGAAGACGATCACGGCGAGAACGGCGGCATGGGTGAGGGCGGCCAGCCGGGAGCCGGCACCGGAGCGGACGTTGACGGCGGTGCGGGCGATGGCTCCGGCGGCCGGGACGCCGCCGAACAGCGGGGCGGCGATGTTGGCCAGACCCTGCCCGAGCAGCTCCCGGTCCGGGTCGTGCCGCTGCCCCACCGTCATCGCGTCCGCGGCGGCCGCGGACATCAGCGACGCCAGCGCGGCCAGCGCTGCCACCGCCACCGCCGGGGCGAGCAGCGAGCCCAGATCGTCGACCCGCAGGAAGGACAGGGCGGGCGCGGGCAGCCCCGCGGGCAGCTCACCGATCGGCCTCACATCCAGGTGGGCGACCTGGACCACGACGGTGGCGACGATCACGGCGACGACGGAGAACGGCACGGCCGGCCGCCACCGTGCCCCCGCCAGCATGAGCACGACCACGGCAGCCGCGAGACCGGCCGCGGTCCAGTCCGGGGACTTCGCGAACTCCTCCACGGCGTGCCAGGTGACGACGAGCACCTGGTCGCCCTCGGGCTTGGGCACGCCGAGCGCGTTCGGGATCTGCTGGAGCCCGATCACCGCGGCGATGCCGAGCGTGAAACCCTCGATCACCGAGGCCGGCACGTACCGCATATAGCGTCCGGCCCGGAGTGCGGCCAGGACGACGAGCATCGCGCCGGCCAACAGTCCCACCGTGAGCACGGCGGTGGCTCCGTACCGGGCGACGATCGGTACAAGGACGACGGTCATGGCGCCGGTCGGCCCGGACACCTGAAGATTCGAACCACCGAAGACCGCCGCCATCCCGCCCGCGACCACCGCGGTCGCCAGCCCCGCCTCCGCGCCCATGCCGGAGGAGACCCCGAAGCCCAGCGCCAGCGGCAGCGCGACGATCGCCACCGTCAGCCCGGCGAGCAGGTCCCTGCGCGGATCACGCCGTACCCGCGCGAGATCGGAGCGGGAGGGCAGCAGCACAGTGAGCCAGGCCGCCATCGCCCGGGGGAAGGACGCGCTCATCGGGCGGCGACCTCGGCTTCACGCAGCTCGGCCAGAAGTTCGTTCCGCCCGGCGAGCATCTCGGTCAGGATCCGGCGCGCGGCCCTCATCAGGTCGGCGACATCGCCGCCGGCCAGTTCGTAGACGACGGTCGATCCCTCACGGACGGACGTGACGATCCCGGAGCGACGCAGCACCGCCAGTTGCTGGGACAGGCTGGAGGGCTCCACCTCGATCGCGGCCAGCAGCTCACGCACGGGCATTGGCCCGACCTGCAACAGCTCCAGCACCCGAATCCGGATGGGATGCCCCAGCATCCGGAAGAACTCGGCCTTCGCCTGATACAGCGGAACCGACACGACCACTCAGCTTCCCTCGCACAGCCCCACCCGGGCGGGACACACAGAAGCTGTGCCCGCGGCTACCTGCGGGCACAGCGAACACAGCATCTAACCAATTGCAAAATTTAGCAATTCAGATATCTGTTTCATGCCGGTTCGTACGCTTACGGCTCTCCGGCGACGTGATGAGACCGCGGGTCACGGCCGCCAGGTCAGCCACTACTGAGGCCGAACAGCGGCTCGGACCGACAGCAGGCGAATCGGGCGTCCCGCCCGCCTGGAGTGGAGGGCCGGAGCGGTGAAGACGAGCCGGATGCCCGTATGACCGGACTGGAGGACAGAGACGACCCCCGACGGCGCCGGACCAGTGCGCAGGAGCGGATCGCAGAGATCATCAGCGGCTATGGCGCGGACAGTGTGGTCCGCCGGTTCATCCGATGTGCGGCGCCGGAGACCCTCTCTTCTGTGCAGAGGATCGAGGTGGCATTGGCGGCTCAGCCGAGGTAGGGATAGGTGCCGGCCAGGTAGTCCCCGATCTGCTGGCGCATGCTCGGGTCGTACTGCTGGCGGATCTCTCCGTCGCTGTAGGCGACGATGTGGTTCGGGTTGGTGTAGACGCCGAGGAAACCGGTGATCTCGGCGACGATGCCGGTCTCTTCCAGACACTCGCGTACCGCGCACTCGGCCGCGGTCTCGCCGATGTCCTGTGCGCCTCCGGGTAGAGCCCACTGCCCGTGTCGCGGCGGCGCTGGAGGAGGATGGCTCCGGTGTCGTCGACGACGAGCAAGTTCCTGGCCGGGATGAGCGTGTTCACGCTCCTTCCCGAGCGCGGGGCGCCGCCGCCACCGCCGTCACGGGGCGACGCCGCCTGTGGGACGCGCGTCGGTCGACCTACGTACAGCGGAGAGAAACCGCGTTGTCCGGGCCATCCGGCGGAGTTCTCCTCGAACTGTGCTTCCAGAGTTCCTGGTTGTAGACGCGGACGGCTGAGGGGTATGGATGCGGGGACAGTTGAGCGCGCGGACGACGGTTGCTGCAGGAGTGGCATGAGGGTGGAACTTCCGCCGGAGCCGGCGTACTTCGCCGATCGCGACGAGCAGCGGGAGCGGGTGTCGCGCGCGCTGCGGGAGTGGCAGGGCCGTTCCCGGCCGTTGGCCGTGGCGCTCAGCGGGCCGGGCGGCATCGGGAAGACCGAGTTGGCCCATCTGATCGCCCGCGTGCACCGTGACCCATTCCCCGGTGGTGTCCTGGCGGTCGACCTGGACGACTTCCGGCTGCGCGGCGTGGTCGACCCCGGTGACGTGCTGGCCCAGCTGCTGGAGTCCCTCGGCGTGGAGCCGCAACTCGTCGCGGCCCCCTTCAAAGCCCGGTGCCGGCAGTACTGGAACATGACGGCCGACGCGAAGCTGATCCTGGTCGTCGACAACGCGCGGTATGCCTCAGAGGTCGTCCCCCTTCTTCCCTCGTCCGGGGAGAGCCTGGTGATCGTCACCAGTCACGGTCCTCTGCACGATCTGGAGGACGGCGCGGCCCTGGGCCTGACGCCGCCGCCACTGGAAGAGCGGGAGGCCACGGAGCTGCTGGGCCTCATCGTCCAGGATCCCCGGCTGGCCGCCGATCCGGAGGCGGTGCGGATGCCGGCCCGGGTGTGCGACGGCTTGCCGGCCGCCCTGCACGTCGCCGGACGGTGGGTGCGAGGGCACCGGTTGCGCCCCCTCTCCCGGCTGATCCCGCAGCTGCGGGGTGAGCTGGAGGAGAAGGGGGTGCCCGACGTGGAGCGGGTCTGGGACACCGTGTACGGCGGCCTGTCCCCTCAGGGAAGGCTGCTCTGCCGATTGCTGCCCCATCATCCTGGGCCGGCCTTCACCGTGGAGTCCGCCACCGCGCTGCTGGGACTGGGCCGGGAGGCGTGCGAGGAAGGACTGGAAGAGCTGTACGGTGCCGGATTACTCGGCCTGCGCTCCCTGACGAGAGCGGGGGACGGGCGGATGCGGTTGCCGGGACCGTTGTGTGGGCACGCGCTGCGCCGGTCGCGTCAGGACGCGGCCGAAGGGGAGGCGGGCGAGGCCCAGACGCGGGCGTCGCGCTGGATGGTGCGGCAGGCCCAGCGGGCGGACCGGCGCGCAACCCCGACGGCTCCTACAAGTACAGCCTCTGCGAAGGCAACGGCCTCGCCACTGCCGACGACTGCTATCCGTACATGGACGAGTACGAGAAGTACCTCGAAGATCACGAGTAAGGGCTGGCCCGTTCCCGCCCGGTGAACCTGCGTTCCTGGTCGCTCTCTGCCCGTCAGAGTGTTCCGCGTTCTGATCCCAGACAACGTGTCTGTCAGTGGTGGGTGAAACACTGCGGCGCATGACGACACGCGATGCCTTTCACACAGCGGCACCCCGGGCTCTGGCGGACCCCGAGGTGCTGGGTGCCCGTTTGGCTGCTGTACGGAGCGAGCCCACGGTGCGTCCCTTGAACGACTGGGTGGAGGATCTGCGTGCCCGGTTGGACGACGGCGAATCGGTGCCGTGGTTCGACCCCGCCTCGGGCGGTGTGGAAGCCCGGAGCCTCTTCCTGCTGGAAGCCCCCGGTCAGAAGGCCATGGGCGCTGAGACCGAGCTGCGCCGCACGGGCAGTGGGATCATCTCGGTCGACAACGACGATCTCACCGCGCGGAACTGCTGGACGCTGCGCGATGAGGCGGGCCTTCCGTACAGGGAGTCCGTGCACTGGAACGTGGTGCCGTGGTACCTCGGCACCACCACCCGAATCGCTGCTCCGGGCAAGTCCGAGATCGAGCGTGCCGCGCCCTTCCTGCACGAGGTGGTGGCGATGCTGCCCGCGCTGGAGGTGGTCATACCCATGGGACGCAAGGCTCAGGCCGGATGGGCTGCCTACCAGCAACGCTACGCCCCGAAGGTGCACACACTTCCGACCTGGCACCCGAGCCCCCGCGTGTTCGCGTCCCGCCCCGCGGCCCGGGGGGAAGTTCTCGAAGTCTTGCAGGAGGCCGCCCGGCTGCTGAACACGGCTTGAGCCCGACAGTCGGCTTCTATCCGTCGCGGTGCCGCACGGCCCTCAGGCTGCGGGGCACCGCGACGGGCACAAGTTGGTGTTCAGCCCTCTTCCGGTGCACGCGGATGCCGGCGGGCGTGCCCACGTACTCGCACCGAGGGCACTCTTCCCAAGCACCCGCGTGGACGGCCTTCGCGGTCACCGAGTGGCCTGGGCCGTATCCGTGCTTGTGAAGGAGCTGCGGGACGGATGAGCCGTATTCGGCAGCGAGGAGGGCAGCTTCGGCGACTTTGTCGTGGCCGCGCGCGAAGAAGGACCCGATTCCCACTTCCGTACCGCAGCCGCACCAGCAGGTTCCCGTGGGGGCCGGCGGTTCGCGACGCGAGGTCGGGAACACGGTGGTCAAAGGGGCGCGGCGAAGATAATCTGACTGCACGTCAGTAAAGTCGGCATGGGGTCAGCATCAGTCCGACCAAAGGTGACTGCGGATGGCGAGACCTGCCCTTCTGGAGGGAGGGCAGTATGCCGGGCGAAGAAGGTTTGCTCGCGCAGTCTGGGCGAATGGGGTGGGGGGTGTTTCGCCTTGCCTGGTCACGTGTGCGCCGGGCTGGAAACGCCTGGTTCAGCGCACTCGGCCTCGCGGTTTCAGTGGCACCGACGGTAGTTCGGGGGCCGGGAGCGGTGCTCCGTCGTAGCCCTTCACTTCCCCAAATCTTGTCCCCTTCATCCAGTCCTCCCGGGCCTGCCTGATCTCGTCTTGCTGACGCCCGATGAAGTTCCACCACATGATCAGTTCTTCCGCGAACGGCTCGCCGCCGAGGAGCATGAGGCCGGCGTCCGACTCGGCGCGGAGGGGGAGTTCGGTGCGGCCGCAGCCGAGGTAGAGCATCGAGCCGGGCAGTACCGGTACTCCGTCCACGTGTACCTCGCCGGACATGGCCAGCACGCCGTACTCGAAGTCGGGTTCGAGGGGGAGGCGGACGTCGGTGCCCCGGGTGAGCGTGAGGTCGGCGCCGACGATCGGGGTGAAGGTCGTACCGGGTGACGCGGCGCCGTCGATCTCGCCGAGGATCACCGTGGCGGTCAGTCCGGGCGCGGTGACCGACGGCAGGTCGGGATGGAACTCGAACCGCGGGTCGGTGTGGCGGTCGGCGTCCGGCAGGGCCACCCACAGCTGGGCGCCGTGCAGGAGGCGGGCGTGCGGCTTCGGGCTCTCCTCGGAGTGGCTGATCGCCCGGCCCGACGTCATCAGGCCCAGCTGTCTCGGCCGGATCGTCTGCAGGCTGCCCGTGGAGTCGCGGTGCAGCACCTCGCCCTCGTGCAGCCAGCTCACCGTCTGCAGCCCGATGTGCGGGTGCGGGGGGACCTGCATGCCGGGCTCGTCGGCGATGTCGTCGGGGCCGTAGTGGTCCACGAAGGCCCAGGCGCCGATCATGCGCCGCCCCAGGTTCGGCAGGAGCCGCCGTACCTCGGTCGACTCGCCGAGTTTCACGTGGCGGGGGCTCAGCAGTTCGCGGACGGGCTCGGCTACGACGAATCCGCGGCCGCCGCACACACTGGGTACCGGCGCACGGTCAAGGTTGCTCATACCGCCCAACCTAGCGGCCCGCCGACGGGGTTGCCGAGTGTGCGGGCGGGTGTGTGCGCCGGTGGGCTGCCTCGGCGGGGCGCCCGCGCCGTCTGCCTCGCCTGCGGGCCGCGGGCCCGTCACCCCGCCGGTCCGCCCGCCGTCGGCTCCGGTGTCGGGCGCACGGGGCTCGGCACCGGGGACGGTGTCTGCCTCGTCGGGCTGGGGGGGCGGGCCGGCTCGGCCGGGCGTGGCGCCTCGCCTCGTACGGTGAAGAACGCCAGCGCCGCTACGGCGGCCAGGGCGAGCAGCCCTACGGCGACCCGGCGCAGAACCACCCGGCGGGGCGGTCCGCTGCCGTGGGCGGGCCCAGCGGACGCAGGTCGGCCGGGCGGACGGAGTGCGCCCGCGCGGCCAGGGCGGCCCGCAGCCGTTCCTCCACCTGGGTCGGCGCCGCCGACGTCCCTGACTCGCTCATCGCAGTCCCTCCAGACGGCGGCCGAGGGCGTCCAGGGCCCGGCTCGCGGTGGACTTGACGGTGCCCCGCGACAGCCCGAGCGTCGACGCGATCTCGGCCTCGGTCAGATGCGACCAGTAGCGCAGGACCAGCACTTCCCGCTGCCGTGGGGTCAGCGTGCCGAGGGCGGCCAGCACCTCCTGGTGGTCCTCGTGCAGCAGCACGTCCTCCTCCGGGGCCGGCGCGTGCTGCTCCGGCTCGGGCGTGTGCGCCCGTGCGGTCCTGCGCCGCCGCAACACCGACCGGGCGCCGTTGACGACGCTGGTCCGCAGATACGCCTCCGGGTTGTCGAGCGAGCCGAGCCGGTGCCCGTGGCGGCGGAACAGCGCGGTGAAGGCGTCCTGCACCACGTCTTCGGCGGTGGGCAGGTCGTCGACCAGCAGCAGCGCCAGGCGGACCAGCGACAGCCGGCGGTGGTGGTACAGGTCCTCTATGACGACCGGGGAATCCCGGTCCGGCTCGGTCAGGGGGAGGTGGCGGGCGTCGCCGCCGGTGCCGTACGGCGTGGGGCCGGGTGGCGCGGTGCCCGCGCGGACGCGCGCGAGGAGCCCCCGGAGCCGGGCCCGTGCCGGGCGTGTCCGCCGGGGCGCTGCCGGGCCCGGGGTACGGGCGCGCCCCGTCCAGGACGGCAGGGGCGCCGGCGAAAGTGCGGTTGTCGTCATCGTCATGGGTCTCCCGGTTCGGTGGGTGGTGGGGCCGTAGCGCTGCGGCCGCACCACCCACCGGACGTACCTCGGTACCTCAGTGCTGCTGCCGCGGAACGGGCGCGGGCGTGGCGTGCGGATGCGCGGGGGCCGGGACCGGGACCGGGACCGACGGTACGGGTGTCGGTGTCCGGGTGTCCGAGCTGGGCGGCACCGGCATCGGGGTCGGCGTCCGGGTGTCCGAGCCGGGCGGCACCGGCATCGGGGTCGGTGTCCGGGTGTCCGAGCCGGGCGGCACCGGCATCGGGGCCGGTGTCCGGGCGTCCGGTCCGGCCGGGACCGGCGTCGGTGTGCCGGCTGCGGACGAGGCCGGGACCGGGGTCGGCGTGCGGGGTGTGGCCGGGACCGGCCTCGGGGTCGAGGGGCGGGACGGGGCCGGCGCCGCTGTCGGCGTCCCGTGCGGGGTCGCCGGTGCCGGCGTCGGGGTGGCGTCCGCCTGTGTGGCGGAGTGTGTGTCGTGCTGGACGGCCTGCGCGGTCACGGTGCCGGTGACGGCGAGGGCGGCGCCGGCTGCGGAGACCCCCAGGGCGGTGCGCAGCCTGCGGATGCGGCGGGGACGGGGGACACGGTGTGCGGACATGGGGTCCTTCGGGTTCGTTCGGACGCTGTCGAGGTGCCGCTGTATCGCAGCGGCGAGGTGTCGAAGTGGAGGCCTCCACCCGGACAGACGTCCGGCCCCCGCCGGGGTTGCGGGTGAACCCCGGCGAATTTCCCCCGGGGTCGCGCCGGGCCGTGTCAGAGTGGGCCGACGGCGTATCACGGAACCCGGCGTGCCCGCGGACGCCGGCCGACGGAGGTGCTCATGGGGGCGGTGCACACGGCGTTGCTGCTCGGCACGGGACTGTTCTGGACGGTCGTGTACGTCCTGCTGATCCGTACCGGGCTGCGGGAGCGGACCTTCGGGATGCCGGTCGTCGCGTTCGCCACCAACCTCTCCTGGGAGTTCATGTTCGCCTTCGTGCGGCCCGCGCCCGGCGTCATGCACGTGGTCAACATCGTCTGGTTCTGCTTCGACCTCGCCGTCGGATACACCGTCGTCCGCTTCGGGCGGGCCGAATTCCCTTATCTCCCCGACCGGTTCTTCCTCCCCGCCCTGGCCCTGCTGCTCGCCCTCGCCTACCCAGGGATGAACTACGCCTCCGAACAGTTCGACGAGGGCGTCGGCACGATCACCGCGTTCGGCAGCAACCTCGCCATGTCCGGCATGTTCCTGGCGATGCTCGCCGCCCGCCGCGGCACCCGCGGCCAGTCCCCCGGCATCGCGGTGAGCAAGCTGCTCGGTACCGCCTGCGCCTCGGCCTCCATGCTCGCCGACCCCGACCGGGCGGCCCGCTACGACAGCGCCCTCATGTACTACCTCTACGCCGGCTGTCTCCTCCTCGACCTGGCCTACGCCGGCGCCGTGTTCGCCGTACGCCGGGCCGAGGCCACGACAAGGCGGGAGGCGGCGGAACCGGTGACGGGGGGCGCGGCCGTAGAGGCGGTTTGAGTGCCCCGGGCGACCGGTCGGCGGGTCGACATCGTTGTCCCGTCCCCCGAATGGCGGCGGCCGACCGGCGGGCCCACGATGGTGCCGTGGGGTACGGCCACCGCCGCAGCGCCGGTGCCGCCCGAGGCCGCCGGGGGACGGAGGCCGGCCCCGGCCGCGGTGAGCGGCCGGAAGGGAGGACACCGTCATGCTGGAAGCGAAGACGGTCGACAAGCCGGACGAACGGCGTGACTTCCCCCGCGGCCACCTCGAAGCGCTCCACCTGACCGGGCTCGACTTCGCGGTGGGCACCTTCGAACCGGGCTGGCGCTGGTCGGAGTCGGTGGCTCCGATCGCGGGCACGAAGACCTGCATGGTCCACCACAACGGCTATGTGATCCAGGGCCGGATGCACCTGCTCATGGACGACGGCGCCGAGAGCGAGGTCGGCCCGGGCGACGTCTTCGTGTGCTCGCCCGGCCATGACGCCTGGGTGGTGGGCGACGAGCAGGTCGTCGTCCTCGACTTCGCCGGAACGATGGCGAACGAGTACGCCAAGGGTTCATGACCCCCGGAGTTTCCGTCACACCCCTTCTGCCACATCCGCACCGGGCCGCCCGGCCGGCGGCCCGGTGCCGCGCCCCCCCGCCGCTCACACCGGCAGCAGCCGCCCCACCAGCGTGCCGAGCTGGCGGGCCGTGCGGCACTCGTGCATCTCCACCAGCTCCGCGTACGCGGGCGCGGCCGAGTCGCCGGTGCCCCAGCGCTCGCGCGGCTCGGGGTTCAGCCAGTAGACGCGCCGGGCCCGCCGGGCCAGCTCGCTCACGGCGGGCAGGTTCGGGTCGCTCATGTTGGTGCGGGCGTCCCCGAGGACGAACACCGTCGTGCGCGGCCCGACCGCGTCGCCGTACCGCTCGGTGAACTCGCCCAGGGCCACGCCGTAGTCGCTGCTGCCGTGCCAGCCGGTGAGCGTGGCCCCGGCGCGGATCCGGGCGCTGAGCCCGTCGGCGTCGGCCGTGCCGCGCCGGAGCAGTCCCGTCACCTCGTCCAGACGGTTGACGAAGGCGAACACCCGGACCTTGCTGAACTGGTCGTGCAGTGCCTGCACCAGCAGCATCGTGAAGTCCGAGAAACCGGACACCGAGCCCGACACGTCGCACAGCAGCACCAGTTCGGGCCGGACCGGGCGGCGCCGGCGCAGCACCGGCCGCATCGGCACCCCGCCCGTGGACAGCGACGAGCGCAGCGTGCGGCGCAGATCGACCGTGCCGCGCGCGGCCCGGCGCCGGCGCGCCGCCAGCCGCGTGGCCAGCTTGCGGGCGAGCGGCTGAACCGCCCTGCGCAGCTCGGCCAGTTGGTCCCTCCCGGCGAACAGGAAGTCCACCCGGTCGGCGGTCGGCGCGACGGCCCGCCGGGCGATCTCGTCCCGGCCGCGCCGCTCCGCGACCCGGCGGCGCGCCTCGGCCGCGACCAGCCGCCGGAACACCTCGATCCGGGCCCGGATCTCGTCCTCCAGCAGCCGGTCCGCGAACTCCGCGCCGCCACCCCGACCGCTCTGGCCGCCCTGACCCCGGATGCCGTCCCGCACCCGGGCCAGCAGGGTCTGCGGACGGATCCGGTCCAGGGCCTGGTACGAGGAGAAACCGTCCGAGCCGGGAGAACTCCCGTACCCGCCGAAGCCGTCCACCGCCTCCGCCGCCAACCGGCCCAGCGCCGCCTCGTCGTTCGCGGCCAGCGCCGCGGCGAGCCGGTCACGCAGCTCGTCCCGGCTCACCGGGCCGGTGTCCGGGCCGCCGACGCCGCGCGGGAAGTACAGGTCGAAGACCGGGTCGAACACCGCCCGCTGGCCCTGCCCGTGCAGCAGCGTCGCGGCCAGTCCCTCGCGCAGCAGCTCCCGGTCGGCGAGGCCCAGCGCCGCCACCGCACGCGCCGCGTCCACGCTCTCGCCGGTACCGATCCGCACGCCGTGCGCGCGCAGCGCCCCGACCAGGGCGGTGACGCGCTCGGCGACATCGCTCACAGCGCTTCCAGGTCCAGCTTGGCGGCCGCCTTCAGGACATCGTCCTGGTGCTTGAGGATCACGCCGAGGCTGTCCCGTACGACCGTCTCGTCCAGCGTGTCGGCGCCCAGGGCGAGCAGGGTGCGCGCCCAGTCGACGGTCTCGGCGACGGACGGCGCCTTGCGCAGGTCCATCGCGCGCAGCGCGCCGACGACCCGGACCACCGACTCGGTCAGCGCCTCCGTGAGCTCCGGCACCTTCAGCCGGACGATCCTGCGCTCCAGCTCCTCCTCCGGGAACCCGATGTGCAGGAACAGGCAGCGCCGGCGCAGGGCCTCGGACAGTTCGCGGCCCGCGTTGGAGGTCAGGACGACGAACGGGCGGCGCGTGGCGGCGACCGTGCCCAGCTCCGGGACGGTGACCTGGAAGTCGCTGAGCACCTCCAGCAGCAGCCCCTCCATCTCGACGTCGGCCTTGTCGGTCTCGTCGATCAGCAGCACGGTCGGTTCGTCGCCGCGGATCGCGGTCAGCAGGGGGCGGGGGAGCAGGAACTCCTCACTGAAGATGTCGGTGCGGGTCTCGTCCCAGCTCTCGTCCCGGCCCGCGCTGATGCGCAGGAGCTGCTTGGCGTGGTTCCACTCGTACAGCGCGCGGGACTCGTCGACGCCCTCGTAGCACTGCAGCCGTACCAGCCGGGCCCCGGCGACCTGGGCGACGGCCTTGGCCAGCTCGGTCTTGCCCACCCCGGCGGGCCCTTCGACCAGCAGCGGCTTGCCGAGCCGGTCGGCGAGGAAGACGGTCGTGGCGACGGCCGGCGAGGCGAGGTACCCGGTCTCGGCGAGACGGGCGGAGACATCGCCGACGGACGTGAACAAGCCGACGGACGTGAACAACGGGGGCCTCCGGCTGATCGGGTCCATGCTTCTGCGCTTCCGCCACTATCTAAGCGCTTGTTCAGTCCATCTGTCACGCCTCGGCCGCCCGCACGCCCGTCAGCCCAGCAGGACGACTTCAAGCGTCCGCGGACCGTGCACCCCCTCCACCCGGTCCAGCTCGATGTCGCTCGTCGCGGACGGGCCGGAGATCCAGGTCAGGGGGCGGGCGGGGGAGAGGCGTCCGAGCGCCTGCGGGACGGAGGAGACGACCTGCTCGGGCACCCGGACGACGCAGATGTGGTGGTCGGGGATGAGAGTGATGCGGCGGCGGCCCTGGTCCGGGGAGCCGTCGAGGACGATCGTGCCGGTCTCGGCGATCGCCACCGCGCAGCCGGTGACGACACTCCCCACGCGGTCCAGCCGCTGCGCTGTGCTCGCCGCACGGTCGTGGATGCGCACGGGATCGGCGGCCGACATCCACGCGGGCGGCAGCCCCGGAGGCACCAGCACCTCCTCGGAGCCACGCTCGGCGAGCAGCCGCATGATCAGGTACGGCAGCTCCTCGGCGTCCGAACGGTGCACGACCGCCCGGTAGTCCGCCAGGTTCTCGGCGAGCAGGTCCACGGCCTCCTCGGGCGTCCGCTCACCGTGCTCGCGGAGGTAGTCCCGGCCGACGGCCTCCTCGTACGGCCGTGTCTCCGGTGTGACGTCCGCGAGCGCGCGCCGCACCCGCCCCAGGACCCGTTCCCTGCTGCTCACTTGGTCTCGTCCTTTCCGCCGCGCGTCCGCTGCCACCAGTCCCGGAACGGCTCCGCCGGCACGGCGGGCAGGTCCCGGGTGCCGCTCCACCCCCGGCCGGGGCCGGGCAGCGTACGGGGATGCAGCCGGCGGGTGCGGGAGGCCAGCCGCTGACCCGTGCGCAGCGCGGACGGGTGGGCGAACGCCCAGCGGGCCGCCCGCATCGCCGCCCGCTCGGCCGCGTGCCCCTTGGCCGGTTGCAGCAGCACCTTGTTGCCCTCCCGCACGGCCGGGCCGCCCTCGACGACCCGCTCCCGCAGGTGCACCAGCACCTCGGGGATGTCGATGGCGACGGGGCACACCTCGTAGCAGGCGCCGCACAGCGAGGAGGCGTACGGCAGGGAGGCGTCGATCTCGCTTCCGGTGCCCCTCAGTTGGGGACTGAGGATGGCGCCGATCGGGCCGGGGTAGACCGAGCCGTACGCGTGGCCGCCCGCCCGCTCGTACACCGGGCACACGTTCAGGCAGGCCGAGCAGCGGATGCAGCGCAGCGCCTGGCGGCCGACCCGGTCGGCGAGGGTGTCGGTGCGGCCGTTGTCGAGGAGCACCAGGTGGAACGTGCGCGGGCCGTCCTCGTCCGTGGTGCCGGTCCACATGCTGGTGTACGGGTTCATGCGCTCGGCGGTGGAGGAGCGGGGCAGGGTCTGCAGGAACACCTCCAGGTCCCGCCAGGCCGGCACGATCTTCTCGATGCCGACGACCGAGATCAGCGTCTCGGGCAGGGTCAGGCACATCCGGCCGTTGCCCTCGGACTCCACGACCACCAGTGTGCCGGTCTCGGCGACCATGAAGTTGGCGCCCGAGATGCCGACCTTGGCCCGCAGGAACTTCTCCCGCAGGTGCAGCCGGGCCGCCTCCGCGAGTTCGGCGGGGCTGTCGGTCAGGCCCTCAGGGGCCGGGCGGCCCCAGGCGCCCATCTCGCTCGCGAAGATGTCCCGGATCTCGCCCCGGTTGCGGTGGATGGCGGGGACCAGGATGTGCGAGGGCCGGTCCCGGCCCAACTGCACGATCAGCTCGGCGAGATCGGTCTCGTAGGCGTGGATGCCCTCGGCGAGCAACGCCTCGTTGAGCCCGATCTCCTGCGTGGCCATCGACTTGACCTTGACGACTTCCGACTCGCCGGTCTCCATGACCAGTTCGGCGACGATCCGGTTCGCCTCGTCGGCGTCGGCCGCCCAGTGGACCGTACCGCCCGCCGCGGTGACCGATTCCTCCAACTGGACCAGATAGCGGTCGAGATGGCGCAGCGTGTGGTCCTTGATCCGCCGGCCCGCCTCGCGCAGTCCGGCCCAGTCCGGCAACTCGGCGACGGCCTGGGCCCGTTTGGCGCGGATGGTGTGCGTGGCGTGCCGGAGGTTGCCGCGCAGGGTCTGGTCGTGGACGGCCTCCCGGGCCGCCTCGGGAAAGGCCGGCATGCCGACGAACGTCCCGCTCATACCGCCGCGTCCTCCTCCGTGCCGGTCGTGCCGGCCCTGCCCACCGTGCCCGTTCCGCTTCCCGTCACGTCGTCCTCCTCGGTGCTCGCCAGGATCTCCGCGATGTGCACGGGCCGCACCGCCGTACGCAGCCGACTCATCGTGCCGCCGATGTGCATCAGGCACGAGTTGTCGGCCGCGCACAGCACCGAGGCGCCGGTCGACTCGGCGCCTCGCACCTTGTCCGCGCCCATCGCCGCCGACACGTCCGCGTTCTTCACCGCGAACGTGCCTCCGAAGCCGCAGCACTCCTCCGCCCCCGGGAGCTCGACCAGTTCCAGCCCCTTCACGGCCTCCAGGAGCCGGCGGGGCCGGTCACCGAGACCCAGGCCGCGCAGACCGTGGCAGGTCGGGTGGTAGGTGACCCGGTGCGGGTAGTACGCGCCGACGTCCGTCACCCCCAGGACGTCCACCAGGAACTCCGTCAGCTCGTACGTCTTCGGCACCACCGGCGCCAGGGTCCGCGCGAGCGACTCGCCCCGCCCCTCGGCCCGCGCCCGCTCGCCGAGCCGGGGATACAGCTCCCGCACCATCGCCCCGCACGACCCCGACGGGGTCACGATCGCCTCGTACTCCCCGAACACCTCGGCGAAGTGCCGGGCCAGCGGCTCGGTCCCGTGCCGGTAGCCGGTGTTGTAGTGCGCCTGACCGCAGCACGTCTGCGCCATCGGGAAGTCCACCTCGACGCCCAGCCGGGTCAGCAGCCTCACCACGGCCCGCCCGGTGTCCGGATAGAGCGTGTCGTTGACACAGGTCAGGAACAGGGCGACACGCATCGCGGCTCCTCGGGGTCGGTCGGCGGACGAGTGCAGGGTATGGGGCGAAGGGGGCAGTGGGGGAGGGCGCCACCCACCGCGTGGCGCGCCAGGGCGACGGCGCACCGCGTGGCGAGCCGGCCGCAGCTCCGCGTGGCGAGCCGGTCACCGGTGATCGCGTGGCGCGCCCGGGCGACCGCTCTCCGCAGGGCGAAGCCGGTCACCGAGTGGCGAGCCGGGGCCGCCGCTCACAGCCCCGGGCGAGCCGATCACCGCTCACCGCACGGCGAGCCGGGCCTCCGCCTCCCGCCAGCGGCCGGTGTCGCCGCGCGGGGTGTACCGGGTCAGCGGCTGGGTGCGGACGAGCAGCCGGCGCATGTCGGCGAGGTCGCCCACCAGGCCGTGGGTGCGGGCCTGCACCAGCACGTTGCCGAGCGCGGCCGCCTCCGTCGCGCCGGCCACCACCGGCAGCCCGCAGGCGTCGGCGGTCAGCTGGCACAGCAGCGCGTTGCGGGTGCCGCCGCCGACGACGTACACCACGTCCACGGCGTGGTCGGCGAGCCGCTGGGCGTCGGCCACGGCCCGTCGGTGGGCGAGCGCCAGCGAGTCGAGGATGCACCGGGTGACCTCGCCCCGCGTGCCGGGCACCGGCTGCCCCGAGGCCCGGCACGCCTCGGCGATCCGCTCCGGCATCCGTCCCGGTGCGAGGAACGCCGCGTCGCTGGCGTCCACCACCGAGCGCAGGCCCGGCACCCCCGCGGCCTCCCGGAGCAGCAGCCCCAGGTCCGGCTCGCCCCAGGCGCGCCGGCACTCCTGGAGCAGCCACAGCCCCATGATGTTGCGCAGATAGCGCACGGTGCCGTCGAGCCCCAGCTCGTTGGTGAAGTTCGCGGCGCGGCTCTCCTCGGTGAGCACCGGAGCGGCCAGCTCCAGGCCGGCCAGCGACCAGGTGCCGGTGCAGATGTAGGCGAAGCGCTCGCCGGCCGCCGGTACCGCGGCGACCGCCGACGCGGTGTCGTGCGAGCCGACCGCGGTCACCGGCACCGGCCCGTCCAGCCCCGTCTCCTCCAGCACCCGGGACCGCAGCAGCCCCGCCGGATCGCCCGGCCGGCGCAGCGGCGCGAACAGGCCGAGGTCGATGCCCAGGCGCTCGGCGAGGCCGTACGCCCAGTCGCCCGTGCGGGGGTCGACCAGCTGGGTGGTGGAGGCGTTGGTCAGCTCGGTGCCCTGCTCGCCGGTCAGCCAGTACGTCAGCAGGTCCGGGATCAGCAACAGCCGCCGGGCCTGGGCGAACTGGGCCGAGGAGCGGGCGGCGACCAGCTGGTACAGGGTGTTGAACGGGGCGTACTGCACCCCGGTCGCCGCGTACAGCTCCTCGGCCGGCACGGTCGCCCACACCGTCTCGGCGACCCCCTCCGTGCGGGCGTCGCGATAGTGCGCCGGGTTGCCCAGCAGGGCCCCGTCCGCGTCCAGCAGACCGTGGTCGACGGCCCAGCTGTCGATTCCGACGGAGTCGACCCGCCCCGCCGCCCGCAGCCCGTCCAGCACCCCGGCGTACAGCGCGAGCACGTCCCAGCGCAGCCCCTCCGCCACCCGGACCGGCCGGTTGGGGAACCGGTGCGCCTCGCTCAGCTCCAGCGCGCCGTACCCGACCCGGCCGACCATCACCCGCCCACTCGAAGCCCCCAAGTCCACGGCGGCGTACGACCGTTCGCTCCCGCTCATCGCAGGAAGGCGGCCGCCACGCCCGCGTCGACCGGGACGTGCAGCCCGGTGGTGTGGGTGAGCTCTCCGCCCGTCAGCGCGAACACCGCGTTGGCCACGTGCTCGGGCAGCACCTCCCGCTTGAGCAGGGTCCGCCTGGCGTAGAACTCGCCCAGCTCTTCCTCCGGCACCCCGTACACCGCGGCCCGCTGTGCCCCCCAGCCGCCCGCGAAGATCCCGGAGCCGCGCACCACCCCGTCGGGGTTGACGCCGTTCACCCGGATCCCGTGCTCGCCCAACTCGGCGGCGAGCAGCCGCACCTGGTGGGCCTGGTCGGCCTTCGTCGCCGAGTAGGCGATGTTGTCCGGGCCGGCGAACACCGCGTTCTTCGAGACGATGTACACGAGGTCACCGCCGAGCCCCTGGGCGATCATCACCCGTGCCGCTTCCCGCGACACCAGGAACGAGCCCCGGGCCATGATGTCGTGCTGGAGGTCCCAGTCCTTCGCGGACGTCTCCAGCAGCGGCTTGGAGACGGAGATCCCGGCGTTGTTCACCACCAGGTCCACCCCGCCGAACGCGAGCACGGCCGCCCGGAAGGCCTCGGCGATCTGCTCCTCGTCGGTCACGTCGACGGTGACGGCGACGGCCTTGTCCGGGCCGCCCAGCTCCCCGGCGACGGTCCGCGCGTTCTCCCCGTTCAGGTCGGCTACGACGACACAGGCGCCCTCGGCGGCCAGCCGGCGCGCGACGGCCTTGCCGATCCCGCTCCCGGCGCCCGTCACCAGCGCCACCCGCGTGGCCAGCGGCTTCGGTTCCGGCATGCGCCGGAGCTTGGCCTCCTCCAGCGCCCAGTACTCGATGCGGAACTTCTCGGCCTCCTCGATCGGCGCGTAGGTAGACACCGCCTCCGCGCCCCGCATGACGTTGATCGCGTTGACGTAGAACTCCCCGGCCACCCGGGCGGTCTGCTTGTCCTTGCCGAAGGAGAACATGCCGACGCCGGGCACGAGCACGATCGCCGGGTCGGCCCCGCGCAGGGGAGGGGAGTCCGGCAGCGCGTGCTGTGCGTGGTAGGCGGCGTACGCCTCCCGGTACGCGGTGTGCAGTTCCCTCAGCCGGGCGACCGCGTCCTCCAGGGGCGCCGTCGGTGGCAGGTCGAGCACCAGCGGTCGTACCTTGGTCCGAAGAAAGTGGTCCGGGCAGGACGTGCCGAGCGCGGCGAGCCGCGGGTGTTCCGCGCGGGCGAGGAAGTCCAGCACCGCGTCGGAGTCGGTGAAGTGCCCGACCTGCGGCCGGTCCTGCGAGGCGACGGCCCGTGCGTACGGCGCGAGGGCCGCCGCCCGCTCCCGCCGGTCCGCCTCGGGCAGCGCCTCGTAACTCTCGAGCACCGGCCCGAAGGGCTCCGGCTTCCCCCGTTCGGCCAGGAACGCCTCGGCGGTGCGGATGATGTACAGCGAGTTCCGCTCGCACTCCTCGGAGCTGTCGCCCCAGGCTGTGATGCCGTGTCCGCCGAGGACGCACCCGACGGCCCGCGGGTTGGCCTCCTTCACGGCGGCGATGTCCAGGCCCAGTTGGAAGCCCGGCCGCCGCCACGGCACCCACACCACGCTGTCCCCGAAGCACTCGGCGGTCAGCTTCTCCCCGTCGGCCGCGCAGGCGAGCGCGATCCCCGAGTCGGGATGCAGGTGGTCCACGTGCGCGGCGTCGACGAGCCCGTGCATGGCGGTGTCGATGGACGGCGCGGCCCCGCCCTTCCCGTGCAGGCAGTAGTCGAAGGCGGCCACCATCTCGTCCTCGCGCTCCACCCCCGGGTACACGTCCTTGAGCGCCCGCAGCCGGTCCAGCCGCAGTACGGCCAGCCCCGCCCCCGTGAGCGTCCCGAGATCCCCGCCGGACCCCTTGACCCACATCAGCTCCACATCACCCCCGGTGACGGGATCGGTCGCGGTGCCTTTCGCGGACGCGTTGCCACCGGCGTAGTTGGTGTTCCGGGGATCGGAGCCGAGCCGATGAGCCCGGGCGAGCAGATCGGCAGCTGACGGGTGGGATGCCATGTCTTCCAGTCCTTTGTGAATGGGGGGAGAGGCAGCGCCCCTTCAGGGGCGCGGGGAACTGCGCGACCGGCCACATACGGCCCGCAGCCCGCGAACAACAGAAACCCGGCAGACGCGCTACGCCCCCCACCCGGCCTGCTCGCCACCAACCCGCTCGGCGACGACCTTCTCGCCCCACCCGGACCGGGCATACGCGGCCAGGGGGTCCGGGGCCAGCCCCATCTCCTCCCGCACCTCCCGAAGAAGCGGCCGCACATCCGTGTCGTACGCGTCCATCAGCACCCCATTGGCCCCGAGAACATCCCCCGAGCCCTGCGCAGCAGCCAGCGCGGCCCGGTCCACGAGCAGCGCCTTCGCCGTTGCCTCCTGCACATTCATCACCGAGCGGATGATCGCCGGGATCTTCGCCTCGATGTTGTGGCACTGGTCGAGCATGAACGCCACGTCCGAGGTGAGCCCGTCGCCGCGGACGACCTCGTACATGATCCGGAACAGCTGGAACGGGTCGGCGGCCCCGACCATCAGGTCGTCGTCGGCGTAGAACCGTGAGTTGAAGTCGAACCCGCCGAGCTTCCCCTCCCGCAGCAGTGTCGCCACGATGAACTCGATGTTCGTGCCCGGCGCGTGGTGCCCGGTGTCGACGACCACCCGCGCCTTCGGGCCCAGCTTCAGGCAGTGCGCGTACGCCGTTCCCCAGTCCGGTACGTCCGTCGTGTAGAACGCCGGCTCGAAGAGCTTGTACTCCAGCAGCATCCGCTGCCCCTCGCCGAGCCGCTCGTACACCTCGGCCAGCCCCTCGGTGAGCCGGTCCTGCCGGGCCCGTACGTCGTCCTGCCCCGGGTAGTTGGTGCCGTCGGCGAACCACAGCTTCAGGTCCCGGGACCCGGTCGCGTCCATGATGCCGACGCACTCCAGCAGGTGGTCCACCGCCTTGCGGCGCACCGCCGCGTCCGGATGGCAGATGCTGCCCAGCCGGTAGTCGTCGTCCTGGAAGGTGTTGGAGTTGACCGCGCCCAGCCGCAGCCCGCGCTCCTTCGCGTACGTGGCCAGCTCCGCGTAGTCCTCGACGGTGTCCCACGGGATGTGCAGGGCCACGGTCGGGGCCACTCCGGTGAACTCGTGCACCCTCGCCGCGTCGTCGAGCTTCTCGAACGGATCGCGCGGCACACCGGCCTGCGCGAACACCTTGAACCGGGTGCCCGAGTTCCCGTACGCCCACGACGGCGTCTCGACGGCCTGGGTCTTGAGCGCGGCCTTCACCGCGGCGAGGTCGGTCACGTGCGGGCTCCTGACGGTGTCGGTCGGAACGACTGAACGGTGTGAAACGATTCAGAAGCCGCAAGTTACGAGCCGTCCGGAGACGTGTCAAGCGATCCGGCGGATTCGCCTGTCGGCAATGGGGCAGCCCTGCCACCCCGACCTCCAGCCGTCGAAACTTTTCGATCCGGACCCATTGACGTGCCCTGCCCCAGGTGCCTACGGTCCCGGCAATCCAGTTGAAACCTTTCACGGCGCCGTGGGCGGACCCGCGGGTGTCGTCGAGGAGCCCCCATGACCCACCCGCCTGACACGGGACCGGCACCGGTGCTCGCGCTGAAGGGCGTCTCCAAGTCCTTCGGCGCCGTACGGGCCCTGCGGGACGTCTCCCTGGAGCTGCTGCCCGGCGAGGTGCACGCCCTCGCCGGGGAGAACGGCGCGGGCAAGTCGACCCTGATCAAGACCCTGGCCGGGGTGCACCGCCCGGACACCGGACAGGTGCTGCTCGACGGCCGGCCCGTCGTCTTCCACGGACCCGGTGACGCCCGCGACGCCGGGATCGCCGTGATCTACCAGGAGCCGACGCTCTTCCCCGATCTGTCCATCGCCGAGAACATCTTCATGGGCCGTCAGCCCCGGCGCGCCCTCGGCAGGATCGACCACAAGGCCACGCGCTCCGCGACGGCCGCCCTGATGAAGCGGCTCGGCGTCGACCTCGACCCCGACCGCCCGGCCCGCGGGCTGTCCATCGCCGACCAGCAGATCGTGGAGATCGCCAAGGCGCTCTCCTTCGACGCCCGGGTCCTGATCATGGACGAACCGACGGCCGCCCTGACCGGCAGCGAGGTCGCCCGCCTCTTCGGCGTCGTCCGCACCCTGCGCGACCAGGGCGCCGCCGTGCTGTTCATCTCGCACCGGCTGGAGGAGATCTTCCAGATCTGCGCACGGGTCACCACCCTGCGGGACGGCGCCCGGATCGCCGGCGAGGCGGTCGACGGCATGACCGAGGACGACCTGGTGCGCCGCATGGTCGGCCGCGACCTCGCCGAGCTGTATCCGAAACAGCAGGTCGAGGCCGGTGACGTCGCGCTCAGCGTCCGGCGGCTGACCCGCGAGGGCGTCTTCACCGACGTCTCCTTCGAGGTGCGCCGCGGCGAGATCGTCGGCCTCGCCGGACTGGTCGGCGCCGGCCGCACCGAGGTCGCCCGGGCCGTGTTCGGCGTCGACCGCTGGGACGCCGGCGAGGTCGAGGTCGACGGCCGCCGGCTCACCAACGGCGCCCCGTCCACCGCGATGGCCGCGGGGCTCGCCCTCGTCCCCGAGGACCGGCGCGCCCAGGGCCTGGTGATGGACATGTCCATCGAGCGGAACATCGGCCTGACCGGACTGCGCACCACCGTGAAGGCCGGCCTGATGGACCGCGGCGCCGAGCGCAGCCGCTCCCTGGACTGGGCCGTGCGGCTCCAGGTGAAGTACGCCCGGATCGCCGACACCGTCGCCACCCTGTCCGGCGGCAACCAGCAGAAGGTCGTCCTCGCCAAGTGGCTCGCCACCGGCCCCAAGGTGCTGATCGTCGACGAGCCCACGCGCGGCATCGACGTCGGCACCAAGGCCGAGGTGCACCGGCTGCTCGGCGAGCTGGCCGCCGACGGCGTCGCCGTCCTAATGATCTCCTCCGACCTGCCCGAGATCCTCGGCATGGCCGACCGCGTGCTGGTCATGCACGAGGGCCGGATCACCGCCGAACTTCCCCGCTCCCGAGCAACTGAGGAAACCGTGATGGCCGCAGCGACCGGGGGGACCGCAGTCCCCGGAGGGACAGTCACCGGGGGGACCGCCGCATGACGGTCACCGCACCCGATCACGCTCCGCCCGCCGAGGCACCCCGATCGAGCGGGACCCGGCTCGTCGACCGCGTCTTCAGGATGCGCGAACTCGCCATCCTCGCCGTGTTCCTGGTGATGATCGTCGTCACCCAGCTCGGCAACAGCCAGTTCCTGTCCGAACAGGGCATCAAGGACCTGCTGCTGAACGCGACCATCCTGGTGCTCGTCGCCACCGGCCAGTCCCTGGTCGTCATCACCCGCAACGTCGACCTGTCCGTCGGCTCCACCCTCGGCATCAGCGCCTTCGCCGCCGGCACCTGGCTGCACGGCGGCGGTGCCCCGGTCGTCGCCGTCCTGCTCGCCGTGCTGCTCGGGGTCGCCTCCGGACTCCTCAACGGCCTGCTCGTCAGCCTCGGCCAGGTCCCCGCGCTCGTCGTCACCCTCGGCACCCTCTACATCATCCGCGGCATCGACTCCATCTGGGTCGGCTCCCGCCAGATCACCGCGGCCGACCTGCCCGGCTCCTTCGTGGACTTCGGCTCCGGCGGCCTGAGGGCCGTGCCGTACCTCGCGCTGATCGCGCTGGCCGTGCTGATCGCCACCGCCTACTACCTCAAACACTTCGGCAGCGGACGCGAGTTGTACGCCCTCGGCTCCAACCCGGAGGCGGCCCGGCTCGCCGGCATCCCGGTGCGCAAGCGGATCCTGGCCGCCTACACCTTCTGCGGCGGCCTCGCCGGCCTCGCCGGCGCGCTCTACCTGGCCCGGTTCGGCAACGTCGACTCCGGCACCGGCAACGGCTACGAACTCACCGTCGTCAGCGCCGTCGTCGTCGGCGGTGTCGTCTTCACCGGCGGCTCCGGCAGCGTGTACGGCGCCGCGCTCGGCGCCCTGCTGCTCACCTCCGTGAACAGCGTGCTGCCCGCCCTCGGCGTCAGCTCCGTCTGGGTGCTCGCCATCAACGGCATCCTGCTCCTCCTCGCCATCTTGGCCGACCGGATCGTCGTCCTGCGCGTGGCCCAGGCCCTGAAGAAGAGGAACGCCCGCCATGCCTGAGTCGCTGACCCGCGCCATCCGCTGGGACACGGTGGTCGGCGCGCTCCTGATCGTCCTGCTCCTGCTGTCCTTCGGCTTCGTGGACGGCTTCGGCAACGCCCTCAACCTGTCGTTCCTCCTCGGCAACACCCTCCCCATCGCGCTGATCGCCCTGCCGATGACCCTGCTGGTCGTCGCCGGCGAGATCGACCTGTCCGTCGCCTCCACGGCGGGCCTGTCCGGCGCGGTCATGGGCAGACTGTGGAACGCGGGCCTGGCCATCGAGACGATCACCCCGCTGTGCCTGCTGCTCGGGATCTGCTGCGGGCTGGTCAACGGCCTGCTGGTGACCCGGCTCGGGCTGCCCTCCCTCGCCGTCACCATCGGCACCCTCGCCGCCTACCGGGGCATCGCCCAGATCGTCCTCGGCTCCGACGCGGTCACCGACTTTCCCACCCGGTACCTGGACTTCGCGGCCGGCCGGCTCGGCGACACGTTCCTGCCGCAGGCCTTCCTGCCCTTCCTGGTGCTGCTCGCCGTCGCCGTCGTCGTCCTGCACGCCACCCCGTTCGGCCGGTCGCTGTTCGCGGTCGGCGCGAGCGAGGAGGCGGCGCGGTTCGCAGGCATCCGGGTCAGGCGCACCAAGCTGCTGCTGTTCGTCGCCACCGGGTTCACGTCCGCCCTGACCGGCGTCTTCTGGGCCCTGCACTACGCGAGCGCCCGCTACGACAACGCCACGGGCCTCGAACTCTCCGTCGTCGCCGCGGTGCTGCTGGGCGGGATCGACTTCGACGGAGGGAAGGGGACGCTGGGGGGTGCGGTCGCCGGGGTGTTCCTGCTGGGGGCGTCGCAGAACGTGATGAGTCTGCTGAACGTTTCCGCGCAGTCGCAGATCGTTGTCACCGGCGTGTTGTTGGTCGTGTCCGTGCTGGGGCCCCGCGTGGCTCGGCAGGTTGCCCTTGCCAGGGCGTTCGGCTCCGCCGGGTAGGCCGTTGTTGGCTGCGGGGCCGTTGTGGCTGGTCGCGCAGTTCCCCGCGCCCCCTTCGGGGCGCTTGTACTCGCCCTCGTTGTAAAGGACCCTTCGTATGCGCACCGCGTTTCGCCGTCGTACCTGTTTCTGCCTCCTCGCCGTGACCTCTCTCGCCCTTTCCGCCTGTGGCGGTACCACCAAGAGCGATGTCAAGGACGATGGCGGGGCCGCCGTCAGTGCCGGGAAGGCCGATCCGAATGCCGCCATCAAGAAGGGGCTGACCGTCGGGTTTCTGCCGAAGCAGGTCAACAACCCGTACTTCACCACGGCCGACAGGGGTGGGCAGAAGGCACTCGCCGAACTGGGGGAGTCGTACAAGGAGGTCGGGCCCTCCAGTGCCACCGACACCAGCGGGCAGGTGAGTTACGTCAACACCCTCACCCAGCAGCAGGTCGACGCCATGGCCGTCTCCGCGCAGGACCCGGGCGCGCTGTGCACGGCGCTGAAGCAGGCCATGAAGAACGGCATCAAGGTCGTCACCTACGACTCCGACACCAACCCCGGCTGCCGCAACGCCTTCGTGTCGCAGGCCTCAGCCGAGGACCTGGGCCGCACGGAGGTGCGGCTGATGGCCGAGCAGATCGGGTACAAGGGCGAGATCGCGATCCTGTCCGCCGCGCAGACCGCGACCAACCAGAACACCTGGATCGGCTACATGAAGGACGAGCTGAAGGACCCCAAGTACAAGAACGTCAAGCTCGTCAAGATCGCCTACGGCAACGACGACGCGCAGGCCTCCTTCCAGCAGACCCAGGGCCTGCTCCAAGAGCACCCGGACCTGAAGGGGATCATCTCCCCGACCACCGTCGGCATCAAGGCGGCCGCGCAGTACCTGTCCGGCTCCAAGTACAAGGGCAAGGTCAAGCTGACCGGGCTCGGCACCCCCAACGACATGCGCAAGTACGTCAAGAACGGCACCGTCGACGCCTTCGAGCTGTGGGACCCGGCCAAGCTCGGCGATCTGGCCGCGCGTACCGCCGTCGCCCTGGCGTCCGGGCAGATCACCGGCAAGGAGGGCGAGACCTTCCAGGCCGGCTCGACCAGCTACACCCTCGGCAAGGACGGCGCCGTCAACCTGGGCAAGCCCACCGTGTTCGACGCCAGGAACATCGACCAGTTCGACTTCTGACGCCGGGGCGGTACCACGTGTTCCACCTCGCCCGACCGGGGCAGTCCTGCCCGTCATGACGGTAATGTGAAGGCCCTTCCGGCCCCGAGAGGGCCTTCCCACCGCCCGCCCCTCGTCCCCTGCTGGAGGTCTGGAACCCGATGGCCCAGTCGGTGGGTATCAAGGATGTCGCCCGCGCCGCCGGAGTGTCGGTGGGCACGGTGTCCAACGTCATCAACCGCCCGGACACCGTCGCCGGCGAGACCCGCGCCCGGGTCCTGGCCGCCATCGACCGGCTCGGTTACGTCCGCAGCGAGTCCGCCCGCCAGCTGCGCGCGGGCCGCAGCCGGATCATGGGCCTGCTCGTGCTGGACATGGGCAACCCCTTCTTCGTCGACGTGGCGCGCGGCGCCGAGCGCGCCGCCCGCGCCGCCGGTCTGGGCGTGATGGTCTGCAACAGCGCGCAGAACGCCGCCGAGGAGGCCGAGTACCTGGCACTCTTCGCCGAACAGCGGGTGCGGGGCGTGCTGCTCACCCCCGCCGACGCCACCGGCCGCAACATCGACGCCTTCCGCCGGCACGACATCCCCTTCGTGCTCGTCGACCGGGTGGCCGAGGGAACCACCGAGTGCTCGGTCTCCGTCGACGACGTCACCGGCGGCGCCCTGGCCGTCCGCCACCTCGTGGACGCCGGGCACCGGTCCCTCGCCTACGTCAGCGGCCCGCCCGGCCTCAACCAGGTCCGCGACCGCCGCACCGGAGCGCTGCAGGCCCTCGCGGAGGCCGGGCTCGGCCCCGGCGCCCTGCGCGAACTGCCCACCGAACGCCTCGACGTGGCCGCCGGCCGGGACGCGGGCGCCCGCCTGCTCGGCCTCGCCGACCGGCCCACCGCCGTCTTCTGCGCCAACGACCTCCTCGCCCTCGGCGTCCTCCAGGCCCTGTACGCGGCCGGGGTGGTCGTCCCGGACGACCTGGCCATCGTCGGCTACGACGACATCGAGTTCGCCGCCGCGGCGGCCGTACCGCTGACCTCCGTACGGCAGCCCGCCGTCACCATGGGCTCCCTGGCCGCCGAGCTCCTCCTGGAGGAGACCGAGCAGGGCGAGGGCACACAGCCGCACGAGCACCGGCGGGTCGTCCTCCAGCCGGAACTCGTCGTACGCCGCTCCAGCCTGACGGCGCGCTGACCGGCGCCGGCCGCTCCGGCACCGGCCGCTCCGGCACTGGCCGCTCCGGCACTGGCCGCTCCGGCACTGGCCGCTCCGGCACTGGCCGCTCCGGCACTGGCCGCTCCGGCACTGGCCGCTCCGGCACTGGCCGCTCCGGCACCGGCCGCTCCGGCACCGGTCGGCCCGGCGCCGGCCGCTCCGGCGCCGGCCGCTCCGGCGCCGGTCGGCCCGGCGCCGGCCGCTCCAGCGCCGGCCGCTCCAGCGCCGGCCGCTCCAGCGCCGGCCGCTCCAGCGCCGGCCGCTCCGGCACCCGTCGGCCCGGAACCGGCCGCTCCAGCGCCGGCCGCTCCGGTACCGGCCCCGGCCCCGGCCCCGGCCGGCGGCCGGGAGAACGCGGTTGCGTGCGGGGCCCCGCCGCATAGGCTCGGGTCCATGACCGAGCCGGTGAGCACCCAGCTGAAATCCCTGCCCGACGACTGGCAGCGCGCCCTAGCCGTGGTCGCGCACCCCGACGACCTGGAGTACGGGTGCGCGGCGGCCGTCGCCGCCTGGACCGACGCCGGACGCGAGGTCTCCTATGTGCTCGCCACCCGCGGCGAGGCCGGCATCGACACCCTCGACCCCGCCACCTGCGGCCCCCTGCGCGAGCGTGAGCAGCGGGCGAGCGCGGCCGTCGTCGGCGTCACCTCGGTGGAGTTCCTGGACCACCGGGACGGGGTCGTCGAGTACGGGCCCGCGCTGCGCCGCGACATCGCCGCCGCGATCCGCCGCCACCGGCCCGAACTCGTCATCACCCTCAACCACCGCGACACCTGGGGCGGGGTCTACTGGAACACCCCCGACCACGTCGCCGTCGGCCGCGCCACTCTCGACGCCGCGGCGGACGCCGGCAACCGCTGGATCTTCCCGGAGCTGATCGAGCAGGGCCTCGACCCCTGGGACGGCGTCCGCCGGGTCGCCGTCGCCGGCTCCAGCACCCCCACCCACGCGGTGGACGCCACGCCCGGCCTGGAGCGGGCAGTGCGCTCCCTGCTCGAACACCGCACCTACATCGAGGCGTTGACCGACCAGGACCCGGAGACGTACGCCCGGGAGTTCCTCACCGGCAACGCCACCGCCGCCGGGGAACGCTTCGGCGGCACACCGGCGGTGACGTTCGAGGTGTTCGGCCGCTGACCGCCCCGAGCCGCCGGCTGTCCCGGCCGTCGGCCACCGCTCCCGCGGCTTTTGCGGGGGAATGCGCCCGGTAGGCTGGTCCCATGCCTGATCAGATAGCCGGCCTCTCCGAGCTGCGCGGGGACTGCGCCCGCTGCTTCGGGCTGTGCTGCGTCGCCCTGCCCTTCGGTGCCTCCTCGGACTTCGCGCTCGACAAGCCCGCGGGCAAGCCCTGCCCCAACCTCCAGGGCGACCACCGCTGCGGCATCCACACCGAGCTGCGCACGAAGGGATTCACCGGCTGCACGGTGTACGACTGCTTCGGCGCGGGCCAGAAGGTCGCCCAGGTCACCTTCGGCGGACAGGACTGGCGCACCGGGACCAAGGAGCACGCCCGCGCGATGTTCGACGTGTTCCCGGTCGTCCGGCAACTGCACGAACTCCTGTGGTACCTGACCGAGGCACTGGGTTTGCCCGCCGCCCGCCCCGTCCACGCGGATCTGCGCCGCGCGCTGGCGGAGACCGAGCGCCTGACCCTGCTCCCGCCCGGGGAACTGGCCGAGCTCGACGTGGCCACTCACCGGCAGGAGGTCAACGTGCTGTTGCTGCGCGTCGGCGAACTGGCCCGGGCCGGCGCCGGCGGAAAGAAGGGCAAAGGCAAGGGCAAGGACCGGCGGGGCGCCGATCTGATGGGGGCCCGCCTCAGGGGCGCCGACCTGCGGGGCGCGACCCTGCGCGGCGCCTGCCTCATCGCGGCCGACCTCACCGGCGCCGACCTGCGCGGCGCGGAGATGATCGGCGCCGACCTGCGGGACGCCGACCTCACCGACGCCGACCTGACCGGTGCGTTCTTCCTCACCCAGCCGCAGGTCGACTCCGCCCGCGGCAGCGCCGGCACGCGGCTGCCGGAGTCAGTCCGTGCCCCGGTGCGCTGGACAGCGGGCGGCTGAGGGACGCTCCGCTGTGGAGGCCGTTATGGGTGAGTGCCGCGAGGGGCCGTTGTTCGTCTGCGGGGGCGTTGTGGCTTGTCGTGCCGTTCCCCGCGCCCCTTCGGGGCGCTTCCGGCGGTCCAACGACAGTCGCAGGCCCTCCGGCATCACCGTCAGGCGTTCGGTGACCCGCAGGCGGTAGGCGGGGTCGGCGGTGATGTCGTAGCGGCGCAGCAGCAGGCCGAGGACCAGGGTCGCCTCGTGCAGGGCGAACTGGCGGCCGATGCAGGCCCGGGCCCCGGTCCCGAACGGCTTGAAGGTGTGCGCGGGACGGGACCGCGCGGCCTTCGCCTCGAAGCGGTCGGGGTCGAACCGGTCGGCGTCCTCGCCCCACACCTCCGGGTCCCGGTGCAGCAGCGGCAGCACCACCATCGCCCAGGCGCCCCGCCGCATCGGGTGCTCCCCGGCCAGCACCGTGTCCTGACGGGCCTCGCGGGCGAAGGCGGGCGCGGTCGGCCACAGCCGCAGCGACTCGTCCAGCACGCGGCGGACGTAGCGCAGCTTGGCCACCTGGTCGTAGCCGGGGGCGGGTGAGTCGCCCCAGACCTGCTCCACCTCGGCGCGGGCGCGGGCGGCCACCTCCGGATGCCGGGCCAGGTAGTACAGGGCGAAGGACAGTGCGCCGGAGGTCGTCTCGTGGCCGGCCACCAGGAACGTGATCACCTGCTTGCGGACGTTCTCGGGTGACAGCCGCTCCCCGGTCTCGGGGTGGGCCGTCTCCAGCATGCGGTCCAGGAGGTCCCCCTCGCCGCCGCCGGAGGCGCGCCGGGCCGCCACCACCTCGTCGACGATGCGGTTGAGGTGGGCGCGGTCGGCCGCGTTGCGCCGGGCCGCGCCGCGCAGCATCAGCGGGGCCAGCGGCGCGGGCACGCTGTTGAGCCGCTGCGCATAGGTGAGCGTGCCCACCATGGCGGTCACGAACGGGTGCGGGCGGTCCCGCTCGAAGGAGCCGAAGTCGTGCCCGAACCCTGTGAGGGCGATCGTCTCCAGGGTCAGTTTGGTCATGTCGCCGGCGACGTCCACCGTGTGCCCGGCGGCCGACTCGCGGTCCCAGCGGTCGGTCAGCCGGCCCGCGACCGACAGCATCATGCCGTGGTAGCCCGCCATGGCCTCCCGGCTGAAGCCGGGCGCCAGCACGTCGTGCGCCAGCTGCCAGTTCGGCTCGTGGTTGTACGCCGTGAACAGCCCGTCCCCGGCGAGCGGACGCAGGTTGGCGACGCCGAGGCCGACGTGCTTGGCGAACCGTGACTCGTCGGCGAGGTCCGCGGCGAGCTTCGCACCCCACAGGAACACGAACTCGTTCCCGAACGCCCGGCGCCGGAAGATCGGGCCCAGCGCGCGTCCGTAGCGCATCGTGTCCTGCAGCGGGCGGCGCCGGTCCACGCCGATCACGTCACCGAGCAGTGGCAGGCGGCGCGGCGGATGCGGGATGCGGTGCAGCTCGGGCCAGCCCTGCTCGGCGCCCCGGAACCCCTTCGGCAGCCCGGTCTCCGTCGGTTCCGCCATGACGAGATCCCCCTTGGTCCAGCGGACGGTGGTACGGGTGGCGCACCCGTGTTGTACGTGAGTTCAATAGCGCGTTTCAGTGTGGTCCGGTGGTTGAACCCGCGTCAAGTAAAGTGACGCCATGCCCGCCAACCAGGGGGAGCGCACCCGGCGCAGACTCAGCACGGCGGAGCGCCGCGAGCAGCTGCTGTCGGTCGGCGCGAAACTGTTCTCCGAGAGCCCGTACGACGACGTGTGGATCGAGCAGGTCGCCGAGATCGCCGGGGTCTCCCGCGGGCTGCTGTACCACTACTTCCCGACGAAGCGGGACTTCTTCGCCGCGGTCGTGGAGCGCGAGAGCGAGCGGATGCTGCGCATGACGGCGGCCGTGCCCGGGGTGCCGGTGCGCGAGCAGCTCACCGCCGGCCTCGACACCTACCTGGCCTACGTGCAGGCCCACGCGCACGGTTTCCGCGCCTTCCACCGCGCCGACGCGGCCGGCGACCAGGCCGTGCGCCGGGTCTACCGGCGCGCCCTGGCCGCACAGGAACGCCAGATCCTCGCCGCCCTCGCGGCCGACCCCGAGTTCGGCCCCCTCGCCGAACACAGCTCCCACGTCCGGCTCGCCGTACGCGGCTGGCTCGCCTTCACCACCGCCGTCTGCCTGGAATGGCTCCGCGACGGCGAACAGACCCGGGAGCAGGTCCGCGACCTGTGCGCCAGAGCCCTGCTGGGCGTCATCGATGCCCCCTAGGGGCGCGGGGCTGTGCCGATATGCGGCTCCGCCGCGTGGGCCGCGACCAGCCACAACGGCGCCGCGCCCAACCGACGACCTGCCCCCCAGGCCTAGGTGGGCAGCGCGCAGACAGCGACCGGTGAGCTGAACGGCGTCCCGGCAAGGCGCAGCCGCCCCGCACCAACCCCCACATGGAACACACTCACCGTGCCGGACCGCTGGTTCGCCGTGAACAGCAGCCTCCCGTCCGGCGACAGGGCGAGCTGCCGCGGAAAGTCCCCGGCGATGGGCACCGTGCCGAGCAGGCGCAGCCGGGCACCGTCCGCCTCGATCGCGTACCGCGCCACGGTGTTGTCGCCGCGATTGGCGAGGAACGCGTACGCGCCGTCCGCCGTCACCACGAACTGCGCCGGGTAGTTGGAGCCGCCCGACGAACCCGAGGGCTGGGGTTCGCCGATCGTCAGGCGGCCGGTGGTCCCGTCGTAGCCGCAGACGGCGACCGTGTCGTCGACCTCGTTGGCCAGGTACGCGTACCGGCCGCCCGGGTGGAACGTCAGATGGCGCGGTCCGGCGCCGGGCCGGGTGCGCGCCCGGGACACCTCGGTCAGCGTGCCGTCGTGCTGGTCGAGGCGGTACGTGTAGACGGTGTCGGTGCCCAGGTCGACCGCGAGGACGTGAGTGCCGTCCGGGCCGGTGAGGAACTGGTGGGCGTGCGGGCCCTGTTGGCCGGGGCCGGGTGGGGGAGTGGTGTGGGTGACCAGGTCGGTGCGCTCCCCGAGGGCGCCCGAGGCGTCGATCGGATGGACGGCCACGCTGCCCGACCCGTAGTCGGCGCTCAGCAGCCAGCGGCCGCCGGGGTGCACCGACAGATGGCAGGGGCCCGCTCCGCCGGTGCTCCGGGAGCCGAGGATCCGCCGGTCGGCGAGCCGTACGGCGGTCACCGCGCCGTCCTGGCGCTCGTCCACCGCGTACAGCGTGCGGCCGTCCGGGTGGAGCGCCAGGTACGACGGGTCGGCGACCCCGGTCAGCGTGCCCGAGCCGGTGATCCGGCCCGTGCCCGGGTCGTACGAGGCCAGCCCGATGCCGGTGCCGCCGCCCTCGACGGAGGTGTAGGTGCCGAGATACAGGGGGCGCGGGCGCCCAGCGGAGGGGGGCTGGTGGTCCGGCCGCTTCCGCGCGGCCGGCGCGCCGGGCTTACCGGGCGGGGCCGCGGGCGCCGGGACCGCCACCACCGCGGCCGTACCCGCCGCGGCGGCGACGAACCGGCGCCTGCTCCAGCCCCGCCGGTCCGCGCGTCCGTCCGTGTCCATGCCGCACCTCGGGTCGTCGTCGGTTGGCCTCCCGTGACCGACACCTTGGCCTGGACCTACGCTCAAAAGCAAGACCGGCAACGGGCGTTGCGCTCTGCGCAACGAAGTGGGGCGCTCGCCGAACGAGGCCGGGCGCTCACCAGTCCCCGTCCTCCACCGGCCGGCCCGGCGCGTCCTTCAGCGGCTTCACCTGGCCCGGCGACGGCTGCTGCCAGGGGTCCAGGTCGTCCCCGAGCCAGTCGCCGACCGGCTTGACCGTACCCAGGGTGTCCGTCGGCGCGAGATCCTCCGCATCCTGGTCGTAGTAGTCGTACCAGGGCAGGCCCGCCCGGGTGTACGCCGCCCGGTCCACCGGGGACGGCGGTGCCGGCTCGCCGGTGATGCGGCGCCACTCCGGAGGCGTGACCAGATGGACGAACACCCGTCCGGAGAGCTCCTTCGACCAGTGTCTGAGCGGGCGGTCGTCCCGGTACACCTCCTGGCGCATCGACCCGCCGACGCCCAGCCCCATGGCCGGCGCGCTCCGCGGGGCCGCGGCCCCGGGCGGCGGCGCGGCACTGGGAGCAGGGGCCGCTCCGTAGGCGGGGGCCGCTCCGTACCCGGCGGCGGCCCCCGGCGCGGGCATCCCCCCGGGTGCGGGCATCGCCCCGGCTGTCGGCATGGCCCCGGGCGCCGGTGACCCGTAGAGGCCGACGGGCCCCGCCGAGTGCATCCGCGCGCGCCGGGCGTCCTCCAGGCGCCGCCACTCGGCGAGGCGGTCCTCCCGCAGACCGAACGCCTGCAGCTGCACCCCGCCCCACGCCTCCTCGCCGGTGACCTGCCCCTCCACCGTGGCGCCCAGACCCAGCGGGACCGCGACGAACTGACGGACCGTCCCCTTGCCCGAGTTGATGCCGTCCAGCCAGGGCTGCCGCGGCAGGACGAGATAGTTCTGCGGGCGGCGGGAGAGCTTGCCGCTCCACGGCTCGCCGGACACCGCGCACACCTTGCCCGCCCCCACCTGCAGGGCGGCCGGCTCCGTCGTACCGCTGAAACTCAGCCACATCGCCTCGCGCAGGTACACCGGCAGCATCACGCCGCCGCGCGCCCGCAACTGCTCGGGGACCCGGTCGCCGTAGTCCGCGACCCGGCGCACCGGGAACTCGCCGAGGCCCGGCGGCAGCGCGTGCGTCCCCGACTCGGGCAGCCGCAGGGTCCGCACGAACCGCACCGCCACCCCGCCCGGCAGCCGCAGTGTGTTCCCGTCGATCCGTACCCCGCCGTCGGCCATCGGCCCGCTCCTCGCCTCGCGGTGCCGGCCCCGGGCCGGCACTCCCTCACCAAGAACGTCCGCCGAGGCCCGTGCGGTTCCGCCACAGCCGCTCCTGTACGCCGAGGCGCTCGCGCAGCCGGGCCACCCACGGCCGCGCCGTCCGCTGGTCCCGGGCCACGCGGTCCAGTTCCTCCAGGAGACGGCGGCTGCGGTGCTCGGTGTCCAACTCGTCGATGATCCGGTTCACCTCCGTGAGGACGGCCCCCATCAGCTGCCAGTTCGTCGCGTCCGCCCGGATCTCCTCCAGGAACAGCTGGGCCAGCCGGTCCCGGGTGCCGGCCGCCGTGTGCAGTTCGGCGGTCAGCCGCTCCTCCGCCGACTCGGCGCTGGCGCTCAGATCGGTGGTGACCAGCACCGCGAAGCTGACGATCGCGTCGGCGATCTCGGACAGCAGCTGCTGCACGGTCTCCCCGACGCGGGGCGGGAACAGCTGCTCGGGGCCGCTCGCCTTGGCGAGGTCGGTGAAGGAACGGGCGAGCACCCGCAGGACCACCGTGCAGATCTCCACGGTGTCCAGGCCGGTACGCAGCACCACCCGGTGCAGCAGGCTGTCCTTCACGCGCGGGTTGAGCCGCAGGCTCTCCTCGGCCTGCCGCAGGGCCGCGTCGACCTCGGTGACGGCGTTGTCGAGACGCCGGGCCTCGTGCAGCCGCTCGGCCGCCCGCTGCCACGGGATGCCGCCCGCGGCCTCCTCACCCATCCGCAGCATCAACTGCCGTACCCGGCGGGCCAGGTCCTCGATGGACTCCCCGGCCTGGTCCACCCACACCGGCGGCGGGAGCAGCAGGTTGATGCCCATGCCGACGACCGCACCGATCAGCGTCTCCACGATGCGCGCCCACGCGGTGAAACCGTGCGCGGTGACGCCGAGCACCAGCATGGCGCTGATCGCCACCTCGGCCACGTACTCGTCGACCCGGACCAGATGGCCCACGCCCAGCGCGGCCACGATCAGCAGCGCCAGACTCCACCAGGTCAGCCCCACCAGCAGGCTGAACGCGATGGCGACGAGCACGCCGGCCACCACCGAGTTCACCCGCCGGATGCCGTTGGTGAGGCTGGCGTACAGGGTCACCTGGACGACGAGCAGGGCGGTCAGGGGCGCGGTCAGCGGGGCCGGCTCGGGGCTCAGGCGTACCGCGAGGACGTAGGCGATGGTGGCCGCCGTCGCCGACCGCAGGCTCTGGACGACCACCGGCTCCCGGTAGCGTCGCACCAGGCGCCGCAGACCCGTGTCCCACTTCTGTACGTCGCGCATCCCCTGGCCTGTTCCCGTTCCGTACGGACGTCGAACGTGGCCGAAAGAGGACTTGTACGGCCTCAGGTGTACAGCTTGTCGACGAAGGCCGACAGGTTCCCCGTCATCCGGGCGATCTGCTGCTCCAGGGTCAGGCTCTCCTCGATGCGCAGGCCGGACTCGGGCACCTTCCTGCCGCGCACGTACAGCGAACACGCCAGGTCGGTGCACATGTACACGCCCACCGAGTTGCCCTCACGGCCCGCCGCACCCGCCTTGCGCGCGGTCATCAGGGAGACCCCGCCGCCGGGGTGGGTCGTCAGGCACAGCGAGCACATGCTGCGGTGCAGGAAGCCGCGCTGCGAGGCCGGGTAGCGCATGGCGATGCCGACCGTGCGGCCGTCCCGCTCGGCGACCAGGTAGCTGCGGTCGGGTGCCCCGGGATCGCGCCAGCCCAGGAAGTCAAGATCGTCCCAGGGGCGCTCGGCGAGGTCGCGTGGGACCGCCAGCCGTTTGGCCTCGCCCTTGGAGCAGTTGACGAACGACGCGCGGAGGTCCTGCTCGGTGAGCGGCTTCATGGGAGTCCCTTTCAGGGGAGGGGGCCGGAAAGATCCGGAACCTAGGAGGTCTAGGTTCTTGGCAAGCGTACGTAGCAGCATGACGATACGGCCACTGAATTTGCCGAGAGCTATATGCGGAGGCTATGCCTGGCCCGGTACGACCTTCGCCTCCGGTGGCCACACCCCCGGCGTCAGCACTCCCAGCGCGTACGCCCGCGCCACCAGTTCCGTGCGGTTGGCCGCGTTCCAGCGGGCCGACAGCCGGCGCAGGTGATAGGTGACCCCGTCCGTGCTGAGCCCCAGCTCGCGGGCGGCCCGGGCCGTCGTGGCGCCGCCCGCCAGCAGCGCCAGGACCCGGCCCTCCACGGGCGTGACCCGCGCCGGTTCCGGGTCCGGGCGCGCGCACTCGCCCCGTGCCCGGAGCATCACCAGCAGGGCCGGCGTGTCGTCCACCGTGTCGCTGACCGGGTCCGCCGTCAGCTCCCCGAACCGCTCGGTGCCGTCGGCCGACCGCCAGCGCACCGACACCTCGTACCGCGAGCGGTGCCGCAGCCGGAGCGCCTCGGTGATCCGCTCCACCTGCGTGGCGTCCTGCGGCCGGAACAGGTCCAGCACGTCCCGGTCCCGCAGCCGCCCCGGCGTCGTACCGCACTCCGCGGCCATCTCCGGATTCGCCAGGATCACCCGGCCGCGCACGTCGCAGACCGCGACCGGCACCGCCACCCGGTCGAACAGCGTCAGCGCACGGTTGCGCCACACCACGGCCCCGGCCTGCTCCGCGTCCACCCGCACCTCCCGATGTGCGCCTCTCATCCAAGTCGAACGTCCAGGTCAGCACCAAACCCCGCCGGCAGGGGCACGAGGCGCGGAGGCCGACAAGGCCGCGCCGTGACTTCCCACTGCACGATCGTGTAGTGCTCCGGTGCGGGGCGCGGTCCCCGGTGGGCCAGGCTGGAGCGCAGTACTCCCGTACCGCGAAAGGCAGTTGTCGCGCCATGCACCCCACCGCGAGCGCCACCCGAACCGCCGGTCCCCACCCCGGCGCCCCCGTCGCCGACATGCCCGTCTCAGACATTCCGGCTTCCGGCATCCCCGTCGTCGACATCACCGCCACCGGACCCGGCCGGACCCCGATGCAGCAGGTCATGGGGCTGATGCGCACCCACGGCCCGGTGCTGGTGCGCCGGCTGCACGGGCGGGACGTCGTCTTCGTCGCCGACGTGGACCTGGTGAGCGAGCTCGCCGACGAGTCCCGGTTCGCCAAGCACGTCGGACCCGCGCTGGAGAACGTCCGTGCCTTCACCGCCGACGGCCTGTTCACCGCCTACAACGACGAACCGAACTGGGCCAAGGCGCACGACATCCTCATGCCGGCCTTCGCGCTCGGCTCGATGCGGACCTACCACCCGGTGATGCTGACGGTGGCCCGCCGGCTCATCGACGCCTGGGACCGCGCGGCCCACGCCGGACGGCCCGTCGACGTCGCGGACGACATGACCCGCATGACCCTCGACACCATCGGCCTGGCCGGCTTCGGCTACGACTTCGGCTCCTTCGAACGTGCCGAACCGCACCCCTTCGTCCAGTCGATGGTCCGCTGCCTGCAGTGGAGCATGCACCGCCTGGGCCGCGCCCCGGGCAGCGACCACTCGGCCGCCGACGCCGCCTTCCGCGCGGACGCGGACTTCCTCGCCGGCGTCGTCGACGAGGTCGTCGCCGCCCGCACGAGCACCGGCCGGAGCGGCACGGACGACCTGCTCGGGCTGATGCTCACCGCCCGGCACCCCGCCGACGGCACCACCCTCGATGCCCCCAACATCCGCAACCAGGTCATCACCTTCCTCATCGCCGGCCACGAGACGACCTCCGGCGCGATGTCGTTCGCCCTCCACTACCTCGCCAAGCACCCCACCGCGCTGCGGCTCGTCCAGCGCGAGGCCGACGCCCTGTGGGGCGACGTCGCCGACCCTGACCCGGCGTACGAGGACATCGGCCGGCTCACGTACACCCGGCAGGTCCTCAGCGAGGCGCTGCGGCTGTGGCCGACGGCCGCCACGTTCGGCCGGCACGCCCGCGAGGACACCGTGCTCGGCGGACGGCTGCCGCTGCGCGCCGGGCAGGCCGTCAGCGTGTTCGCCCCGATGCTGCACCGGCAGCCGGTGTGGGGCGACAACCCCGAACTGTTCGACCCCTCCCGCTTCACCCCCGAGGCCGAGGCGGCCCGCCCCGTACACGCCTACAAGCCCTTCGGTACGGGTGAACGCGCCTGCATCGGACGGCAGTTCGCGCTGCACGAGGCCACCATGCTGCTCGCGATGCTCGTCCACCGCTACCGGCTGCACGACCACGCCGACTACGCGCTCACCGTCAAGGAGACCCTCACCCTCAAGCCCGAGGGCTTCACCCTGACCCTCACCCGGCGCGCCGGCGCCGACCGGGTCCACGCACCGCTGCCCGGCACCGCGACCGCGCCGGCCGGCACCGGCGCCCCCGACCCCGGCGCCCTGCCGTCCCGGGTCCGCCCCGGCACCGCCGCCCTGTTCCTGCACGGCAGCAACTACGGCACCTGCCGCGACTTCGCCGCCGGACTTGCCGACGAGGCCGCCGCCGTCGGCTGTGCGACCGAGGTCGCCGCCCTGGACACCTGCGCGGGCGGACTGCCCACCGACCGGCCCGTGATCATCACCGCCGCCTCCTACAACGGGCGTCCCACCGACGACGCCACCGCCTTCACCGCCTGGCTGGACGGCACCCCCGACCTGACCGGCGTCACCTACGCCGTCCTCGGCGTCGGCGACCGCACCTGGGCCGCCACCTACCAGCACGTCCCCACCCGCATCGACGCCCGCCTCGCCGAACTCGGCGCCACCCGCCTGACCGGCCGGGCCGCCGCCGACGCCTCCGGCGACCTCACCGGCACCGTCCGCGCCTTCACTTCGCGGCTGCGCACCCGGCTCCTCCAGGAGTACGGCGACCCGGACGCCGTACACCAGCGGGAACCGCGGGACGACCGGCCGACGGCCGCCTACGAGGTGCGGGAGGTCACCGGCGGCCCGCTGGACCCCCTCGCCCGACGGCACGGACTGGTCGCGATGGCCGTCACCGAGGCCCGCGACCTCACCGCCCCCGGACACCCGCGCACCAAGCGGTTCCTGCGGATCGCCCTGCCCGCCGGCGTCGCCTACCGCACCGCCGACCACCTGACCGTGCTGCCCGTGAACGCCCCGGACCTCGTCGACCGCGCGGCCGCCGCCCTCGGCGTCGACCCGGACACCGTCCTCGACATCCGGGCCACCCGCCCGCGCCGCGACGGCCTCGCCGTCGACCGTCCACTGACGGTACGTCAACTCTTCACGCACTACGTCGAGTTGCAGGAGCGTCCCACCGCTCGGCAGACGGAACTGCTCGCTGCGGCCAACCCCTGCCCGCCCGAGCGTGCCGCCCTGAGCGCCCTGACCGGCGACGACCCGCGCACCCTGCTGGAGATCGCCGAGGACCACCCCGCCCTGCGCGGCGCCCTGGACTGGCCCCGGCTCCTCGAACTGCTCACCCCACTGCGCCCCCGCCACTACTCCATCTCCTCGTCCCCCGCCCTGGACCCGGGACACGCCGACCTCATGGTCTCGGTCCTGGACGCGCCCGCCCGCTCGGGCAACGGCCGCTACCGGGGTACCGGTTCCGGACACCTGGCCGGACTGCGCCCGGGCGACACGGTGTACGCCCGCGTGCAGCCCTGCCGGGACGCCTTCCGCGCCGACGGCTCCACACCCGTCCTCATGGTCGCCGCCGGCACCGGCCTCGCACCGTTCCGGGGAGCCGTCGCCGACCGTACGGCGGCGATCGCGCGCGGCGACCGGCTGCCCCCCGCCCTGCTGTACTTCGGCTGCGACGCCCCCGACGCCGATTTCCTGCACGCCGGCGAACTCCGGGCCGCCGAGGCCGCCGGAGCCGTGTCCCTGCGCCCGGCCTTCAGCGCCGCCCCCGAGAACGGCGCCCTCTTCGTCCAGCACCGCATCGCCGCCGAGGCCGACGAGGTCTGGCGCCTGCTCGGCGCCGGCGCGCGGGTGTACGTCTGCGGCGACGGCTCCCGCATGGCACCCGGCGTGCGCGAGGCGTTCCGTACCCTGTACCGGGAGCGCACCCCCGGCGCCGACGCGGCCGCGGCCGGGCGGTGGCTCGACGCGCTGGTCGCGGACGGGCGGTACGTCGAGGACGTGTACGCGGCGGGCTGACCCGGGCCCCGCTGGACGGACCGTGTGGTGCCCCGCTTAGCTCATAGCGTGAAATAAGGGTTGGGAAAATATCGCTTCCGGCTGCCCGAAGGAGTATGTTGCAGGTCGGGCAGGGTTCGTGAAGGGAGCCACATGGCGGGGCGGAACGGGCGCACGGTACGCGACCTCAGGCGGGGCAACCGGACGGCCGTGCTGCAACGGCTGTACTTCGACGGCCCGCTCAGCCGCTTCGAGCTGGGCCCGGCGACCGGCCTCAGCTCGGGCTCGGTCAGCAATGTGGTCGCGGACCTGGTCGCCGACGGGCTCGTCGAGGAGGCCGGCAGCGTCGAGTCCGACGGCGGCCGGCCCCGCACCCTGCTGCGCGTCGCCCCGCACAGCGGCCAGATGATCGGCGTCGACGTCGGCGAAACCCGGGTCCGCGTCGAGCTGTTCGACCTGGCCCTCACCGAACTGGCCCGCGCCGAACACCCGCTGACCCCGCAGGGCTACGACGTCGACGTCGTCGTCGGTCACATCCGCGACGGCATCGCCGAGGTCCTCCGCGCCGAACAGGCCGAGCCCGAGCGGCTGCTGGGCGTCGGCGTCGGTGTCCCCGGCATCGTCGAGCACACGGCGGAGCGGGGCGCCGTCGTGCACGGCCAGACCATCGGCTGGGACGCGGTCCCGCTGGAGGAACTGCTCCGCGCGGCCTCCCCCCTCCCCGAGGGGGCCACTTACTTCATCGACAACGGCGCCAAGACCCTCGGCCAGGCCGAGATGTGGTTCGGCGCCGGGCGCGGGGCCCGCAACGCGGTCGTCGTGCTGTTCGGCTCCGGCGTCGGCGCCTGCCTGGTCACGCCCGAGGTGGAGCACGGCCGGGCCGTCGAGTGGGGGCACCTCACCGTCCGGGTGCGGGGCCGGCGGTGCCGTTGCGGCGCGCCGGGCTGCCTGGAGGCCTACGCGGGCGCGGAGTCCCTGCTCGCGCGCTGGCGGGAGGAGGGCGGACGGCCCCCCGCCGACGCCGACGAGGAGACCGCGCTCACCGCGATGCTCGCCGCCGCCTACCCGCCCGAGGGTGAGACCGCCGATCCGGTCGCCCTCGCCGTACTGGAGGAGACCGCCGAGTACCTGGGCGCCGGCCTGTCCGACCTGATCAACCTCTTCCAGCCCGAGCGGATCCTGATCGGTGGCTGGGCCGGACTGCAACTCGGCACCCGCTTCCTGCCGGCCGTACGCCGGCACGCGACGACCTACGCCCTGCGGTACCCGGCCCAGAAGGTCACCATCGACCTCGGCCGGCTCGGCCCGGACGCGGTCACCGTCGGCGCCGCGATCCTTCCCCTGGCCGACTTCTTCGGCCGGGGCGGCCACCGCCACGAACCGGCCCCGCAGGACCGGCACCCGGCCTGGCGCACCGCGCTGGAGGAGCGGACGCCCCGCTGACGGGGTGCCGCAATTCCGGTGCGGTGTAGTGGAGTTCAGGCCGACGGCTCGTCCGGGATCGGGTGCTCGGCGTGGACCGTGCCCGTGTGGGGCGCGCCCCGGGGGCCGGTACCGGCCACGTCGGTCCCGGGGACGTCCGCGTCGCCGGTCTCCTCGGCGCCGGACTCGGCATCGGCACCGGTTTCGTCACCGTCACCGTCACCGGCATCGGCATCGGCATCGGCATCGGCATCGGTTTCGGACCGGGCGTCGGGGCCGGCCCGCGTGCCGTCGTCCGCCGTATCGGGCTTCCCCCGTCCCGGGGCCGGTCGTCCGGAGGACGCCTCCCACGGGTCCTCGCGCGGGCCGGCCTGCTGGTCGGGCAGATCCCGGGGGATCGGAGCCGCGTGCGGGCCCGGCTCGTGCGGTCCCTCTTCGGTCATGGCGTTCTCCCTCACTGGACCTCACTGGCCCTCGGTGGGCCTGACTGGACCTGACGGCCTCACGTGCGCTCAGCCGACCTTGCGTCCCCGCATCGGCTCCGTGTCCATCCCGCCGCCCTGCTGCAGCCCGTCGAGAAACTCGCGCAGCACCTCGTCTGCCGGGCGGCGGGGCTGCCAGCCCAGTTCGGCGCGGGCCCGGGCGCAGTCCATCAGCGGCACCCGCAGCACGGCGTCGAAGAGGTGCGGCGAGGCCGGCAGCAGATGCAGCCCCCAGGCGGCGGCGATCGCCGCCCGGGCCGCCGTGCGGGGGAGCCGGACCGGGCGGGTGCCGAGCATCTCGCCGAGCATCGTGGCGTCCACCGGGGGATCCGCGGCGAGGTTGTACGCGCCCCGGGCGGTCTCGGAGTGCACCGCGAGGCGGTACGCCTCGGCGGCGTCGTCCGTGTGCAGGGCCTGCACCCGCAGCCCGGGGACGTCCGGGAGGAACGGCAGCAGCTCGGGCCGGGCCAGCGGGCCCGGCAGGAAACGGCCGCCGAAGATACGGCGCTGCTCGCTCGCGGACTCCCACTTGAACAGGAACGCCGGGCGCATCCGCACCACCCGCACCTCGGGGTGGTCCCGCTCGAAGACGTCCAGCGTGCGCTCCAGGTAGGCCTTCTCCCGGCAGTACGCGGCGTCCGGCCAGCCGTGCGTCGGCCACGACTCGTCCACCGGCCGGTCCTTCGGCCCCGGCGAGTACGCGCCGACCGACGAGGCGTGCACCAGCACCGGCACCCGGGCCGCGGCGACCGCCTCGAACACCCGGATCCCGCCCAGCACATTGGTCCGCCAGGTGGTCGCCGGATCGTGCGTCGGCTGGAACGCCCAGGCCAGATGGACCACCGCGTCCGCGCCCTCGAACCGCTCGGCCAGATTGGCCTGGTCGGAGGCGAGATCCGCCGCCGACCACTCGGTCTTCGCCGGCGACCACTCGGGCGTGCGCCGGGCGATGCCCCGCACCGACTTGATCCCGGGGTCCTCCGCGAGCAGGCGCACCACGCTGGTCCCGACATTGCCGGTGGCGCCCGTCACGACGACCCTGCTGCCCGTTGCACCACTCACCTCGGGCTCCTCCGCGGGGCTTCGGTGGACCGGCCGGGTACCCGGCCGCCCCACGTGCACACGCGCCCCCGCGAGCCCCACCCGTCCGGCATGACGTGGGAGGTAATCGACCCGCGGACCGGACTCGGGAAACATCGGTGTCACGGAGATCGACGGACATCCCGTCGGACCACAGCCGGACCCCGAGGAGGCCGCCATGCCGTTCTACGACAGCCCCGTCGACGGCGCCCGCCTGCACTACGTCGACCACGGCCCCACAACCGGGCCGGTCGCCGTCTTCGTCAGCAGCGCGTATCTGGGCTACGAGATGTGGGAGTACCAGATGCTCCCCCTGGCCGAGGCCGGATACCGCTGCGTGGCACTGGACCGGCGGGGCCACGGCCGCTCCGAGGACACCTGGCTCGGCTACGACCTCGACACCCTCGCCGACGACCTGCAGGGCCTGCTGGACCACCTCGACCTGCGCGGCGTCACGCTGATCGGGCACTCCGTGGGCACCGCCGAGGTCGTCCGCTGTTTGACCCGGCACGGCACCGCACGGGTGGACCGCGTCGCCCTCGTCTCCGGGGTGAGCCCCGGGATCGTCCGCTCGCCGGGCGTCCCGGACGGTATCGACCCGGCGCTGGTCCGGGCCGACGAGGCCGCCTTCCGGCGGGACCGGGCGGGCTGGTTCACGGCCTCGGCGGACGACTTCTTCGCCGTCGGCCTGCCCGGCATCGAGGTGACCGAGGCCTACACCCGGTACCTGATCGACCGCTGCCTGGTGGCCACCCCCAGGGCCGCCCTGGGCATCCGGGCCGTCGTGGCCTCCCTCGACCTCACCGCGGAGCTGCCCGGCGTGGCCGTACCGGTACTGGTCGTGCACGGCACCCACGACACCTCGGCGCCCCTCGCCCTCACCGGGGAGCGCATCGCCCGGATGGTCCCCGACGGCACCCTGAAGGTGTACGAGAACGCCGGCCACGGTCTGTTCGCGACCCACGCGGAGCGGCTCACCGAGGACCTGCGGGAGTTCCTCGACGCCGCCTCGGCCGACAGCGGGCTGGCACAGGCGGCGTAAGGGAGCAAGGGGCGCAGGCGGCGTGAGGGCGCATCCGGCGCAAAGGCGCGGGCGGCACGAAAAGGGCCCCGGTCGCGACGGGGGAATCACGACCGGGGCGGTCAAGGGGCGGGCGCGGACGGCGGTCGCCTCCGGCGAGGGGCTCCACAGGGCTTCAGCCGAACGATCGTCCCCGTGGGCGAAGGACGAGGCCCGAGGACACTGTTCCCTCCGCACCCACGTCTAGTTCAACGAAGAACCAACCGCCTGTGTTCCTGGTCCGGCGTGATCCGGGTCACCCGTTGCGCGCGGCTCACACCAGCGGACTCTCCCCGAGGCGGGCGAGCAGGCCGGCGGGGTCGTCGTAGACCGCCTCCGCCCCCGCCTCGGTCAGATCGGCGCGCGGGATACCGCCGCACAGCAGCCCCAGGCAGCGCACCCCGGCCTTGCTGCCCGCCCGCATGTCCCACACGGTGTCCCCGACGAACACCGCCCGGGAGGCGGGCACCCCGGCCAGCTCCAGCGCGTGCTCCACGGGCTCCGGGGCCGGCTTGCCCTCGGCGACGTCGTCGGCACTCGCGGTGTCGGTGATCGCCTCGTCCGCGTCGATCGCCCGGCGCAGCGCGCCCAGCTCGGCCCCGCTCGCGGAGGTGGCCAGCACCACCGTCCAGCCGTCCCGGTGCAGCCGGCGCAGCAGCTCCGCGGCCCCCGGCAGAGCGGGCAGCCGGTCGAAGTACTGTCCGTACAGCGTCGTGTGCGCGGCGCTCAGCTCCGCGTCCCGGTCCGTGTCCCGGTCGTCCCCGAGCAGGTGGGCGATCAGATCCGTGGAGCCGAGACCCACGGCCCGGTGGATCGCGTGCATCGGCACGTCGTGGCCGGCCTGGCGGAACGCCTCCCACCAGGTGACGACGTGCAGGTGATTGGTGTCGACGAGCGTTCCGTCGACGTCGAAGACGGCGGCACGGTCCATCCGCGTTCCTTTCTCGGGTCCTGCGGGGCCGGGTACCACGTCACGCACCGGGCACGCGTTCCGGCGTACGGCCCTGACGGGTCCAGGCCAGCAGTTCCTCTGCCGACCAGGTGGTCACCACCCGTTCGGCGGGCACCCCGCACTCCTCCGCCCGCGCGCAGCCGAGGATCTGCCAGTCCAGCTGCCCGGGCGCGTGCGCGTCGGTGTCGACCGAGAACAGGACCCCCGCCTCCACGGCCCGGCGCAGCAGCCGGCGCGGCGGGTCGAGCCGTTCGGGCCGGCTGTTGATCTCCACGGCCGTGCCGGACTCCGCGCAGGCGGCGAACACCTCGTCCGCGTCGAACTCCGACTCGGGCCGTCCGCGCCCGGTGACCAGGCGCCCGGTGCAGTGGCCGAGGACGTCGGCGTGCGGGTTCCGCACGGCGGCCACCATCCGGCGGGTCATCGACCGGGCGTCCATCCGCAGCTTGGAGTGCACCGATACGACGACCACGTCGAGCCGCTCCAGCAGCTCCGGCTCCTGGTCCAGGCCGCCGTCGTCGAGGATGTCGCACTCGATCCCGGTGAGCAGCCGGAACGGCGCCCAGGCCGCGTTCAGCCCTTCCACCACGTCCAGCTGCTCGCGCAGCCGCTCGGGGGACAGTCCGCGGGCCACCGTCAGCCGCGGCGAGTGGTCGGTGAGGACGGTCCACTCGTGCCCGAGCCGGGCCGCGGCCCACCCCATCTCCTCGATCGGGCTGCCGCCGTCGGACCAGTCCGAGTGCGTGTGGCAGTCCCCGCGCAGCAGCGCCCGCAGCTCAGCGCCGGCCCCCGACACCACCGGCGCTCCGGCCTCCTCCTCCAGCTTCCGCAGATACCCCGGCACCTCACCGGCCAGCGCCTCCCGCACCACCTGAGCCGTCTTCGGCCCGACCCCCTTCAACGCCTCCAGCGACCCGTCCGCCGCCCGCGAGGCCACCTCCTCGTCGGACAGCTCCCGCACCACCCGGGCAGCGGTACGAAACGCCCGCACCCGATAGGTCGGCGCCAAAGACCGCTCCAACAGAAACGCAATCCGCTCCAGCGCGGCAACGGGCTCCATACATCCAAGGTTCACCCAGGCGCCCCACAGGGGCGCGGGGCTGCGTCCATTTGCGGCTCCGCCGCGTGGGCGCGACAAGCCACGAACACACCGCACCCGGCAACGCTCAGCCGGCAACGGCTCTATATGACGAAGGTTCACCCAAGCGCCCCAGAGGGGCGCGGGGAACTGCGCGACCAGCCCCCACCCACCCGCACCCGGCAACGCTCACCACCCCCCACAACGGTTTACCGCCCCCATCGCCGGGTACTGCGATGACCCCGCCCCGGGCCAAGGCCAAGGCCAAGGCCAAGGCCAAAGGAGCCTCACCCATGTCACCCCGGCCGGCCCGAACCCCACCAACTCCATGAAGCTCCGCACCAGCAGCTGCGAACAACCCGGCCTCACAAGAACCCGCTGCGGCCGCGGCTTCCGCTACCGCGACCCCAGCGGCGCGCCCCTGACCGACCCCGCGGAACTCGCCCGCATCCGGGCCCTCACCATCCCGCCCGCCTGGCGCGAGGTGTGGATCTGCCCGTGGCCCACCGGCCACCTTCAGGCCGTCGGCACCGACGCGGCCGGCCGCCGCCAGTACCTGTACCACGAGCGGTTCCGGGCCGAGCAGGACAAGGCCAAGCACGAGCACGTACGGCAGATCGCCCGCGCCCTGCCCGGCCTGCGGTCCCGGGTCGAGGCCGACCTCGGCGGACGGGGGCTGAGCCGGGCGCGGGTCACCGCCTGCGCGGTCCGCCTGCTCGACCTCGGCTTCTTCCGCATCGGCAGCGACCGCCACACCCGCGCCAGCGAGACCTACGGCCTGACGACCATGCTGCGCGAGCACGTCACCTGCGGCCGCGCCGAGATCACCTTCGGCTATCCGGCCAAGGGCGGCATCGACCTGGTCCGCGCCCTCGTCGACGAGCGGGTGCACACCGTCGTACGGTCCCTGCTGCGCCGTCGCCACGGCGGTGACCGGTTCCTCGCGTACTGGGAGCACGGCGCCTGGCACGACCTGCACGGCGGCGACCTCAACGAGGCGCTGCGCCGGCTCTCCGGCACCGACGCCACCGCCAAGGACTTCCGTACCTGGCACGCGACCGTGCTCGCGGCCGTCGCGGTCGCCGTCACCGCCCGGGGCGGCCGGGCCACGGAGACCGCGCGGCACCGGCAGACCACCCGGGCCGTGCGCGAGGTGAGTCACTACCTCGGGAACACGCCCGCGGTGTGCCGGTCCTCCTACATCGACCCAAAGGTCTTCGAACTGTTCGAGCGGGGTGTGACGATCACCCCCGTGCTCAACCGCCTCGGCGAACACGGGGAGTTCGGGCGCCCCGCCACCCAGGGCGCCGTCGAGGCCGCCGTACTGGACCTCCTCGACGGCGCCCGCTGAGCCGGACGCCGGACGCCGGACGACCGGACGCCGGATGACGGGTGCCGCTCAGCCCACCGTCCACTTCTGGTTGGCGCCGCCCGTGCAGGTCCAGATCTGCAGGCGGGTGCCGTTCGCGGAGTTGTTCCCGGTGACGTCGAGGCACTTGTTCGCCTGCGGGTTGACGATGTCGTGCGCGGCGGAGACCGCCCACTTCTGGTTGGGGCCGCCGGTGCAGTCCCACAGCTGGACGGTCGAGCCGTCGGCGGTGCCGTTGCCCGTGACGTCGAGGCACTTGCCGAGCGCGCGGATCGTGCCGTCGGAGCCGACGGTCCACTGCTGGGCCGCCGTGCCGTTGCAGTCGTACAACTGGACCGGTGTGCCGTCGGCGGGGTTGGCGCCGGCCACGTCCACGCACTTGCCGGCCAGGCCCCGGATCGGGACGCCGGCCGCGGTGGTGCTGGTCGTCACCGACACGGAGTCGACCACCAGTTGCTGCGGGAACTGCGTGGAGCCGTCCGGGTCGCCGGGCCAGTAGCCGCCGACGGCCAGGTTCAGGATGAGGAAGAACGGCTTGTTGTCGTACACCCAGGTCTTGCCGCCCAGGTCGGCGGGGGTGCGCCGCTCGTAGACCGTGCCGTCCACCGACCAGGTGATCGAGCCGGGCGCCCAGTCGACGGCGAAGGTGTGGAAGGCGTCCGCGAAGGCCTGGCCGCCCGGGAGGCTGTAGGCGGCGCCTATGCCGCCCGAGCCGGAGTAGCCCGGGCCGTGGATGGTGCCGTGCACGGTCGAGGGTTCGAAGCCGACGTTCTCCATCACGTCGATCTCACCGGAGTCCGGCCAGTTGACCGGGGTGCCGAGCATCCAGAACGCGGGCCACATGCCCTGCCCGCGCGGGATCTTCATGCGTGCCTCGACGTGCCCGTACCGGGCCTCGAACTTCCCCGCCGTGTTCAGCCGGGCCGAGGTGTACTGGCAGGTGCCGTACCAGCACTGGTAGCCGGCCGGGTTTTCCTTCCGGGCCGTGATGACGAGGTGGCCCTGGCCGTCCAGGGCGGCGTTCCGCGTGCCGGAGGTGTAGTACTCGCGTTCGTGGTTGTTGACGTTGTCGCCGGTCTCCAGCGTCCACTTCGAACCGTCGACCGCGGAGCCGGCCGGCCCGTCGAAGGTGTCGGAGAACGTGGTGACGGTCGCGGCGGCGGACTGGGTCGCCGGGTGGGCCGTGTCCGCCCGGGCGGGGCCGACGGTGGCGGCGCCGACCAGTGCGGCGGACAGGGCGGCGTACAGGCATCTGCGGAGCAGGCGTGGGGATGCCATGGCTCTCCGTCTCAGGTGGGGGGCGATGGGGACGCTTCTTGATTTAAGGAGTGAGATAAGGAGGCGTCAAGAGGCTGGTCCGTACCTGCTGCTGACGGCCGGTCGGGCCGGATGCGGACAACGCCGACCGAACGCAAGGCAATTGGTGAAAGAGCCGCAGTGGGATTCCGGCGCCGTATCCGCCACCCGGTTTCCGTTCACGCTCCCGGGGCACTCCTGGCTCGGGCCCGCGTGCCGCCGCCCTCGCCGGGGCCGGGCGGTGCTTGGATGCCCGGGCGGGGAAGCGGACGAACCACCGCACACGCGACGAGCGGAGCGGTCCGAGGAGGTGGCGGATGAGCGGGCGTACGGCACCGCGCGCGGTCCTCCTCGCGGCCGGTGAACTGCTGGCCTGGTGGGCCGTACTCCTCCTGCTCTGGCTGGTGTTCATCTCCAGCGTCTACACCCTGGAGTGGGTCGTCGGCGCGAGTGCCGCCGCCGTGGGGGCGCTGCTCGCGCGGGCCGGCCGGCGGGCGGTGACGTGGCGGTGAACGGCTGGCTCGTGGCGGCGGCCGTCGTCCTGGGCGGGGGAGGGGCGGCCGCGTTGTGGGGCGTGGCCACCGGCCCCCTCCCGCGCCGTCTCGTCGCCCAGAACCTGACCACCTCCGTGGTGTGTCCGGGCCTGCTGCTGCTCTCGCGGGGCTACCAGCGGACCTCGTACGTCGACCTCGCCCTGCTGATGGCCCTGCTGGGCCCGGTCGGCACGCTGGTCTTCGCCCGCACCCTCGCCGGGGAACTCGCCGGCGAACGGCCCCGAGCGTGGACGCTGACCTGGGCGGCCGCCGGGGCGGGCGCCGTCGTCGTGATCGCGCTGTGCGTCGCCACCGGCCCCGGCCGGGCGATGGTGAAACCGCTGGTGATCGGCGCCCTGCTGATCGGCGGCAACGCCATCGCCTCCCGGGCCATGTCGGGCGGGTTCCAGGGGGTGCACCGTGGCTGACCTGAGGCATCCGGCGCTCATGGCCGCCGCGTCCGCCGGTTCCGATGGTTCCGGCGGTGGCGCGGCCGACGCTGTCATCGTGGTGGCCCTGCTGCTGGTCGCCGTCTCCGCGACCGCGGCCGTCGCCACCCGCGAACCGGCCCGCCAGGCCCTCGTCCTCAGCGTGCTGGGCATCGTCCTGGCCGTGCTCTTCACCGTCCTCCAGGCTCCCGACGTCGGTCTCTCGCAGCTCGCCGTGGGCTCCGCCCTGACCCCGCTGCTGATCATGCTGTCGGTGCGCAAGGTCCGCCGCCGCGGCCGTACGAAGGACGGTGCCGAATGACCCGGCGCCTCAGGATGTGGCTGCTCGCCTTCGGCGGCGCCGGGCTCGCCGCGCTGCTCGTCGCGGCCTGCCTGGACCTGCCCTCCTTCGGCGGCACTCACCACCCCTACGGGGCGCGGGCCGTGCACGCCGCCCTCGCCCGGCACACCGCCAACACCGTCGCCTCCGTCAACTTCGACCAGCGCGCCTACGACACCCTCGGCGAGATGAGCATCCTGTTCGCCTCGGTCCTCGGCTGCGTGGTCCTGCTGCGCCAGGCCCGCGACGAGCACCGGGCGACGCCCGAACCCGCCGACGTGGCCCGCCCGGTGCGCCGCTACGCCCTGCTCGTACTGCCCGTCGCCCTGCTCACCGGCCTGTACGTGGTCGCCCACGGCCAGCTCAGCCCCGGCGGCGGCTTCCAGGGCGGGGTCGTCGCCGCCACCGCCCTGCACCTGCTGTACCTCGGCGCCGACTACGGCGCCCTGGAACGCGTCCGGCCCCTCGGCACGTACGAGGCCGCCGACGCGCTGTCCGTCAGCGCGTACCTCGTACTCGGCCTCGCCGGAATCCTGGCCGGCACCGCGTTCCTGGCCAACACGCTGCTGCCGTACGGCACGTTCAACACGCTGTCCTCCGGCGGCACCGTCCCCCTGCTGAACGCGGCCATCGGCATGGAGGTGGCGAGCGCGGTCGTCGTGCTGCTCGCCGGCTTCCTGGACCAGGCCGTCGAGATCGAGGAGGAGCACGGGAGTTGACCGCCGTGACGCACGTCCTGCCCTACCTGGTCGCCGCCTACGTCTTCCTGGCCGGCGCCTACGGCCTCGCCGCCAGCCGCAACCTGATCCACGCCGTCGGCTGCCTCGCCGTGTGCCAGTCGGCCACCTACGTCCTGCTGCTGGCGGTCGGCTACCGCGCCGGCGGCACCGCGCCGGTGTTCTCCGACATCAAGCCCGGTTCGCGGCCCGTGGTCGACCCCGTCGTCCAGGCCCTCACCCTCACCGACATCGTCGTCGGCGCCACCGTCACCGCACTGCTGCTCGCCCTCGTCCTGCAGATCGCCAAGCGGCACGGCACGGTCGACCCTGACGAACTGCGGGAGCTGCGCGGCTGATGGACCGCCTGCTCCCGCTGCTCGTCGTGGCGCCGCTGCTCGGCGCCGCCCTGCTGGTCGCCGCCGGCCGGCACCTGCCCCGCCCCGCCGCCGAGACCGCCGGCTGCGTCGTCTCCGCCGCCACGGCCGTCCTGGCGCTCGTCCTGCTGCTGAACTCCTCCCCGCCGATGCTCGAATGGGTCGGCGGCTGGACGCCGAAGAACGGCGAGAGCGTCGGCATCGTGCTCGTCGGGGACGGCCCGGCGCTCGGCATGGCCGCCCTCGTCTCCCTGCTCACGCTGGCCGCGCTCGTCTACTCCTGGCACTACTTCGACGAGCCGCCGCGCGGCCACTCCGGTTCGTTCCCCGCGCTGCTGCTGGTCTTCCAGGCCGCCATGTGCGGCTTCGCGATCGCGGGCGACCTGTTCAACGCGTTCGTCTTCTTCGAGCTGATGAGCGTGGTCGCCTACGCGCTCACCGGCTACCGCATCGACGACCCGAAGGCCGTGCAGGGCGCGCTGACCTTCGGCGTGATCAACTCGCTGGGCGCGTACGCCCTGCTGATGGGCATCGGCCTGCTGTACGCCCGGACCGGCGAACTGGCGATGACGAAGATCGGCCGGGGCCTGGACACCGCGGCCGTGCACGGCGGGGGGCCGGACGCGCTCGTCCTCGCCTCCTTCGTGCTGGTCCTCGTCGGGCTGCTGGTGAAGGCGGCGGCCGTCCCCTTCCACTTCTGGCTGCCCGACGCGCACGCCGTCGCCCCCACCCCGGTGTGCATGCTGCTGTCCGGCGTGATGACCGAACTCGGCGCCTACGGCGTCTGGCGCGTGTACGGCACCGTCTTCGCCGGACCCGGCGGCATCCCGGCGGCCGACCTGGAGCGGGGCATGGTCACCCTCGGCGTGCTCACCGCGGCGGTCGGCGCCGCCATGTGCTGGTACCAGCGGCACATCAAACGGCTGCTCGCGTACTCGACGGTCGCGCACACCGGGATGTTCCTCGTCGGGCTCGGTGTGCTCACCCCCGAGGGCGACGACGGGGTCGCCCTGTACATCCTCGGGCACGCCGGGGTGAAGGCAGCGCTGTTCGCCTGCGCGGGCATCCTGCTCGACCGGCTGGGCGGCGTCGACGAGCACACCCTGCACGGCAGGGCCCGGGAGCTGCGCGGGGTGGCGGTGATGTTCGCGCTCGGCGGGCTCGGCCTCGCCGGGCTGCCGCCCTTCGGGACGGCCCTGGGCAAGGCGGTCACCGAGGAGGCGGTCGGCGGCCCCCTCACCGTCGTGTACGTGGCCGCGTCGGCGGTGACCGCGGGGGCCGTGCTGCGGGTCACCGCCCGCGTCTTCCTGGGTCTCGGACCGCGCCCCGAGGACGCCGGGGAGTTCGAGACGAGCGGCTGTGACGAGGAGCCGGAGACCCGCGGCCTGCTGAGCCGTGTCCCGGACACCATGCACGCGGTGCCCGCGGTGCTGCTGGCCGCCGCCGTCGCCGTCGGCGTGATCCCGGGCTTCGGCGAGCTGGTGGCCCGGTCGGTCAACGAGGCCGGCTCCGGCGGCGCCCCCGGATCCGCGCACTGGACCGCGCACGGCGTCCTGCTGGGCCTGCTCTCCACCCTGCTGGCGGTGGGCCTCGCCGCGCTCGCCGTCACCCGCACGGGCCGGACCTCCGCCCCCGACTGGACGGCCCCCCTCAGGCGGCTGCAGTCCGGTCACGTGGGGGACTACGTGGCGTGGCTGCTGGTCGGCGCGACGGTGCTGGGCGCGCTGGCCCTGCCGGGGGCACTGGGCAACTGACGAGGCGATGGGGCAGGCCCGGGCCGCGGTGGGTGAGCGCCGTCAGTAGCATGATCGGCGCAGCCCCTTGTCGAATCGTCCGAGGAGTGGACCGTGCGAGACATCGCCGTGTTCAGTGGCAGTGCCCACCCCGAACTGGCCGAGGAGGTCTGCGCCCACCTCGGAGTGCCGCTCAGCCCGACCCGGGTCAGCCGGTTCGCCAACGACTGTCTGGAGGTGCAGCTCCAGGCCAACTGCCGGGAACGGGACGTCTTCCTGATCCAGCCGCTGGTCAAGCCCGTGCAGGAGCACCTGGTGGAGCTGCTGCTGATGTGCGACGCGGCCCGGGGTGCCTCGGCGGCCCGGATCACCGTCGTCATGCCGCACTACTCCTACGCGCGCTCCGACAAGAAGGACGCGCCGCGCATCTCGCTGGGCGGGCGGCTGGTCGCGGACCTCATGGTGTCCGCCGGCGCGGGCCGGGTCCTCGCCATGACCCTGCACGCCCCGCAGGTCCACGGCTTCTTCTCGGTCCCGGTGGACCACCTGCACGCGTTGCGTGAACTCGCCGCGCACTTCCGGCAGTACGACCTGACCCGCACCACGGTCGTCTCCCCGGACCTCGGCAACGCCAAGGAGGCCGCCGCCTTCGCCCGGCTGATCGGCGCCCAGGTCGCGGCCGGCGCCAAGCAGCGGTTCGCGGACGACCGGGTGAGCATCAGCTCCGTCATCGGCGACGTCGCCGGCCGGGACGTCATCGTGCTGGACGACGAGATCGCCAAGGGCAGCACCGTCATCGAACTCCTGGACCGGTTGCGGGCGTTGGGGCCCCGGTCGATCCGGGTGGCGTGCACGCACGGCCTGTTCGCGGCGGGCGCCCTCAAACGGCTCAGCGAGCAGCCGGACGTGCTGGAGATCGTGTGCACCAACACCGTGCCCGTGCCGGTGGCGGAGCACACCGACAAGCTGCGGATCCTGTCCATCGCCCCGGCGCTCGCCGAGGCCGTGCGCCGCATCCACAACGGCGAGTCCGTCAGCGCCCTGTTCGACGAGCCGCGCGACCAGTGACGGCCGACGGTCCGCGCGACCAGTAGCGGCAGACGAGCCGCGTGATCGGTGACGGCGTCACAGCGTGCCGGACGCGGCCCCGGACTGCTCCAGGGCCGCCTCCGGCGTGGGGTGCGGCGGCAGCAGCCGCGACAGGCCCGTCACCCGGAACACGCGCAGGGTCAGCGGATGGGTGCACACCAGGTACAGCTGCCCGCCGCCGTCCCGGACCCGGCCGCGGGCCCGGTACAGCAGGCGCAGCCCCGAGCAGTCGAAGAACGTGACGCCCCGCAGGTCGATGACGAGCCGGACGCCGGGCACAGCGGTGAGCCGGTCCAGGACGGGGATGATCTCCGCCGCCGCGGCGATGTCGATCTCGCCCCGGAGCTCCAGCACCGTGTGCCCGCGCTCCCGGCGCACGCGCGCGAACCGGGTGAGCGGGACGGGCTCCTGTCGCACGACGGCATCACCTCCCACCCGCGCCTGGAAAACGCTTCCTCGCCCGTCAAGTTACCCTCGATAGAAGGAATTTGAGCATGTTCGATTGACATATGTCTTCGAGTTTCGCTCGTGTCCTCCGCGAAAGTCACGGGCCAGGGCCCGCCGCGACCGCCCGGGGAGGCCGGGAGGCCCGGAGGCGGGGAGATCGGGGGCTCAGTCCACCGTCAGGACCAGCTTGCCCGCCGTCCGGCCCGTCTCGCCCAGTTCGTGCGCCTTCGCCGCGTCGGCCAGCGGGAAGGTCCCCGCGATCGTCGCGCGCAGCTTCCCGGACTCCACCAGTTCCGCGACGCGTTCCATGCCGGTCCGGTCGGCGTCCACCAGCATCCGCACCGCCCGCACCCCGAGCCGTTCGGCCTCCTCGGGGAACTCCGCGGAGCCGTGCGGCAGGATCGACACCACCACACCGCCGGGCCGCAGTACGCGCAGGGACCGTACGGACGTCTCGCCGCCCAGGGTGTCGAGGACGACGTCGACGTCCCGGACCGTCTCGGTGACGTCCGTCGTCCGGTAGTCGACCGGCTCGTCCACGCCGATCTCGCGCAGGAAGTCGTGCTTGCCCGCGCTCGCCGTGCCGATCACGTACGCGCCGCGCGCCTTGGCGACCTGCACGGCCACGTGACCGACCCCGCCGGCCGCCGCGTGGATCAGCACCCGCTGCCCGGGCCGCACGTCCGCGTGCTCGGTCAGCGCCTGCCACGCGGTCAGGGACACCAGCGGCAGCGCGCCCGCCTGGACGTGGTCGACGGAGGCCGGCTTGTGCGTCAGGGCGCGGGCGGGCACGGTCACGTACTCGGCGTGCGTGCCGTGGCCGTACGGGTAGGGCACCATGCCGAAGACCTCGTCGCCCGGCCGGAACGCGGCCACGCCCATCCCGGTCGCGGCCACCTCGCCCGAGACGTCCCAGCCCAGGACGAACGGCGGTTCGCCCAGGAAGACCCCGAGGGCCCGGTGCTTCCAGTCGGTCGGGTTCACCCCGGCGGCCCGGACCCGGACCAGCACCTCGTTCGCCCGGGGCGCCGGCCGGGGCACCCGTACTTCCTTGAGGACCTCGGGACCGCCGAGGACGTCCTGGCTGACAGCTCGCATCGTGTTCTCATCGCTCATGGTCACCCAGCCTGCCGGGGGGCGGACCGGCCGGGCAATGGCATGAAGGCCAGCATCCGATAGAATCGTGCCATGCAGCGTGTGGAACGGGTCGTGGTCCTGGCCCTCGACGGCGTCTACCCCTTCGAGCTGGGCATCCCCAGCCGCATCCTCGGCGCGGCCGACGGCCGGTACGAGGTGCTGACCTGCACGGTCGACGGCCGGCCGGTGCGCACCTGCGCCGACTTCTCCATCACGGCCGACCACGGTCCCGAGGTCCTGGAGACCGCGGACACCGTGGTCGTCGCGGCCATGCCGCCGGACCGCATCCCGGCCGAGCTGTCCGGCCCGGTCGCGGCGGCGCTCGCGCGGATCCCGGAGCACGCGCGGGTGGTCTCCATCTGCACCGGCGCGTTCGTGCTCGCCGCCGCCGGACTGCTCGACGGGCGCCGCGCCACCACCCACTGGGCCGTCTCCGAGCGGTTCCGCCGCGCCTTCCCGCGCGTCGCCCTCGACCCCGACGTGCTCTTCGTCGAGGACGGCCGGTTCCTCACCTCGGCGGGCGCCGCCTCCGGCGTCGACATCTGCCTGCACCTGGTGCGCACGGACCACGGGAGCGCGCTGGCGAACTTCGTGGCCCGCTGCTGCGTGGTCCCGCCGTTCCGGGACGGCGGCCAGGCGCAGTACATCATGCAGCCGGTGCCCGAGTTCGCCGCCGCGAGCACGGCGGCGACCCGCGGCTGGGCCCTGGAGCGCCTCGGCGAACCCCTCACCCTCGACGACCTCGCCGCCCACGCCCGGATGAGCCGGCGCACGTTCGCCCGCCGCTTCGGCGACGAGGTGGGCCTCAGCCCCGGCCGCTGGCTGATCCAGCAGCGCGTCGCCCGCGCCCGCGACCTGCTGGAGTCCAGCGACCTGACGGTGGACCAGATCGCCGGCCAGGTCGGCTTCGCCACCGGCGCCTCGCTGCGCCAGCACCTGCACGCCGCGATCGGGGTGTCCCCGCAGGCGTACCGGCGCACCTTCCAGGAGGCCCGCTGAACGTTCCGGACCGCCCCGGCGTCGCAGGAGTGCGACGAAAGAGCAGGACGGCCTCCGCCAGGGGGAGCGCCGGGGACGGGAGTGGGACATGCGCGGAAGAACGGCGGCCGGGGCCGCACTGCTGGCCGTGACGGCGGTCGGATGCGGCGGTGGTGGGGGCGGCGCCCCGCTGGTGCTCAAGGGCACGCCCCCCGCCGCGCCGTACAGCGGTCCGCTCCACGTCTCCACCCGGGGCGCGGACAACGGCAGCACCCGCTCGCGGCGCCTGGCGTCCGGGGCCGCCGGCCGGGCGCTGGAGTGCGACGGCCGGATCTTCGAAGGCGGCGGCCCGGACGGCTGGAGCCGCTCCGACGGGGGCGCGACGCCCGAGGACGGTCTGCGGCTGTACTTCGACATGTTCCAGCCGCAGCAGCCCGGCGACGGCTACCGCGTGGAGCGCGCCGAGGCGGACCGGGTGCTGTACTCCTTCGACGTCGGCGGCCGCACCAAGGTGGCCGTCGTGGTGGCCAAGGACCAGCCGGGCAGGCCCGGTTGGGGCCCGGAGACCCACGCCTCCTGCGACCCGGCCGAACTCCCCGCGCGGTACGCGGGAGCCGAGGGGTGGCAGGTGTGGACGGACGCGCACGGCAGGCGGGTGCCGGTCGGCAGGCTCACCAGCTCGGCGGGTCCGGAGCACTGCGGCTGGCAGTCGGCGCGCTTCCTCGACCTGGACGGCCGCACGTACGTCCGCGATCCCCACGGGGTCCTCGCCCGTGCCGGCCTGCTCACGGCGCCGTTCCGCGACCACGTTCCGATGCCGGCCGGAGCCCGGGACACCGGATACCACTACCGGGGTCTGAGGCTGTGGCTGACCGGCGACCGGAACACCGCCTACGTGCGGACCGGCGGCACGGTGGAGGCCTGGCCGCGGGCGAAGCGCGACGCCGGCTGCAAGTGACCCGTTTGCCGACGACATGCACCTATGTCGACTTCTTGACAACGAGCGGAGCGTGACCGAGCCCTCACGTCAATGCGGGAGGTGAGGTTGATCCATTCGGGTGAGAACCCGATAAGCTCCAGGCTGTCACCGCGAGTTGACGCGACCTCCCCACGGGTCCGTCCGCGGTGCGTACTCATGAGTGCGGTCCCCGGTACACCCCCCATTCGCTCGTGTCGCTACGAAGGATGCTGATGGAACTCGCCACTCCGCCACCGGCGGCGCGGGCCCCTGTCGCCTGGTACAGCTGGTGGCTGATGCCGCTCGCCTTAGGAGGTGGGACGGTCGCCGCGACATTCATGAGCGGCGAACGCGTCGCCGCCGCCGTCGCCGGCGCCGCCCTCACCGCGGCGGGCTCCGTGTGCGTACGACTGCTGATCCGGACCAAGGGCCGACTGCGCGGCGCCGAAGCGGCGTTCCGCACCGAACAGGTGGAGCACGCCCAGCGCTGGCAGCAGCATGTCGCCGGGCTGGAACGGAAGTTCTCCGCCGAGCGTGCCGCCCTGGAGGACCGGCTGGCCGAGGAGACGCACACGTTCGACACCCGGCTCGCCGAGCAGGCGACGGAGCACGAGGCCCGGCTCGCCGAGCAGGCCCGGTCCTACGAGGCCACCCTCGCCGACCGCGCCGCCTCCTACGAGGAGCGGCTCATCGACCGTGAACGCGCCTGGCAGGAGCGGACCGCCCGGGAACTCGCCGCGGTGACCCGTCTCGCGGACGAGCAACTGCCCGAGGCCCTGGTCCGGTTGCGCGCCGGTGACGCCGTCGACGACCTGCTGCCCGCCCTGGAGCAGGGCGCCGAGACCGGCCGGGAACTCCAGGCCGGACTGCGCCGGATCCTGCGGACCTCCCTGATGGGCGTCGAGGAGGAGTTCAACCGCTCCACCTCCGCCGAGCAGGCCGTGATCGGTATCGGCAACCGCATCCACGTCCTCACCAGCAAACTCCGCGGCCGACTGCACGAGATGCAGGGCGAGCACGGCCGCCTCCCCGCGGTCGCCCAGGGCCTGATGGAACTGGACCAGGAGATCGGCCCCGCCGACTGTCTCGCCGCCAGCATCGGCGTGCTCGGCGGCTCGGACCGGCCCGGCCGCCAGTGGCAGGAGCCGCAGCGGCTGCTGGACGTGGTGCGCGGCGGCATCGGCCGGATCAAGGACTTCGACCGCGTCGAGGTACGGCACCTGCCCGAACTCGGCGTCGACGGCGGGCTCGTGGACCAGCTCACGCTGATCTTCGCCCACCTGCTGGACAACGCCGCCCGCTACTCCCCGCCGACCGAGCCGGTGATCGTCTCCGGCAAGGAGGTGCCCAACGGCGTCGGCATCGAGATCCAGGACTCCGGCAAGGGCCTGAGCGAGGAGAAGAAGCGCGAGGCGGAGCAGTCCCTCGCGGGCACCGCCGCCGGACCCGGCCTCGGCGGCATCTCCGAGGACGCCACCATCGGCCTCCGCGTCGTCGGCATCCTGGCCCGCCGCTACGGCATCCGCGTCACCTTCGCCGACTCGCCCTGGCTGGGCACCTCCGTGGTCGTCGTGGTCCCGCACAAGTACTTCAGCCCGCTGCCCGCGCCCGCCGCCCCCGCGGTCGCGTCCGCCGCGCCGGCCCTCTCCACCACCCCGGCCGCCGGCACGCCCCCGGCGGAAGAACTCCTCGCGGAGGAGTCCGGGGCCGAGACGGCCGTGGACACCACCCCGGGCGGCCTGCCCCGCCGCCGCAGCACCCGGCGGCGCGACGCGGCGCGGCCCGCCACCGCCTCCCGCCCCGAGACGGCCGCCCACCCCGCGGTCCCCCCGGAGGCCTCCTTCACCGGCCTCGCGGCCTTCGCGACAGCGGGCCGCGACGACGCCGGGGACCCGGCGGACGGCGACGGAGGCGAAGGCGGAGGCGAGCACCCGCGAGGCGGCGACGGCGGACGGCCGACGGACTCCACGGCCGGTCCGGCCGGTCCGGCCGTCCGTCCGGCGGACAACGCTGTCGCGGCCGGCGGCTTCGCGGCGACGGCCCCTGGCCTGCCGTCGGGCGCCGGGGCGCACCCCGCCGAGGCACCCGCGGACATGCCCTCCGGCGGAGCGAAGGCGCTCGGCCGCGAACCCCACGGCGCGGGCAGCCCCGCCGTACGGGACGCGGGCGCACCGGAGGCCGGGCCCGGACCGCTGAGCGGCCCGCGCCCCGGACAGGAAGACGTCGTGGCACCCGCGACGCCGGACGGCACCGCGGCCGCCGGTGGACGCACGGCCACCGAGCACCGCACTGAAGAGAGCGACTAGTCCCCATGACGCAACAGGGAACCGACGTGAGCTGGGCGCTCCGCGACCTGGTGGAGAGCATCCCGGAGATCCGCTTCGCCCTCGTGGCCTCCAGCGATGGCAAGGCCATCACCTCCTTCGGCGCCGAGGACCCCGACGACGTGGACCGCTTCGCGGCCGTGGTGGCGGGCCTGCAGGCCCTGGCCCAGCCGGTCGCCGAGCAGTTCCCCAAGTACGCGGGCCAGCTGCGGCTGGCGATGATCGAGGTCGACGGCGGCCACCTCTTCGTCGTACGGGCCGGGGTGGAGACGTACCTCGGCGTCCTCGCCCGCGAAGGCCTCGACCAGGGGCTGCTGGGCCATCAGATGAGGGACCTGTCCCGGCGCATGGGTGAGCTGCTCGGCACCACCCCGCGCCTGGAGGAGCACTCTGGATGAGTGCTCCCCGCCGGCCCACGGACCCGTCCGGTCTCACCCGCTACTACGTCCTCACCAAGGGCCGCAGCGGACCGGACGGGCCGGCGTCGACCCTCGACGTGGCGACCCTCATCATCTCCCGCACGGCACCCTTACCGGGCATGCAGTACGAGCACGAGGAGATCATCCGGCACTGCCGCGATCCGCTGTCGGTCGCCGAACTCGGCGCCCACCTCGGACTGCCCTTCCACATCCTCGCGGTGCTGCTGGCGGATCTGCTGGACGCAGGCCGTATCGAAGCCCATGATCCGATTCCGGCGCACGACGCGGGCCGCGGTCCGGACCTCGCGCTCCTCCAGGAGGTACTCAGTGGACTTGAAAGGCTTTGACCAACCCGGCCGCCCCGCCGCCGGAGGCATCCGCTCGGTCAAGGTGATGATCGCCGGCGGGTTCGGCACCGGGAAGACCACCATGGTCCGCGCCGTCAGCGACATCAAGCCGCTCACCACCGAGGAGACGCTGACCCAGGCCACCGTCGGCACGGACCACCTCGTGGGCGTGGCCGACAAGGCCGAGACCACCGTCAGCCTGGACTTCGGCAAGATCTCCCTCAACGACACGCTGATGCTGTACCTGTTCGGCACCCCCGGGCAGGAACGGTTCTGGTTCCTGTGGAACGGCCTGTTCAAGGGCGCGCTCGGCGCGGTAGTCCTCGTCGACACCCGGCGCCTGGCCTCCAGCTTCCGCGCGATCGAGGAGATGGAGCGGCAGAACGTGCCCTTCGTCATCGCGCTGAACATGTTCCCCGACTCCAAGGAGCACCCGATCGAGGAGATCCGCGACGCCCTCGACATCGCCCCGCACACCCCGGTCGTGCGCTGCGACGCCCGCGACCGCGCCTCCAGCCGCGATGTCCTCGTCGCCCTGATCCGCCATCTGCAGGAACGCTCCGCCGTCGCCCAGGAGTCTCGATGAACGCGCACGACCCCGAGGCCCCGGGCGGCTGCCCCGTCGCGCACGGCGCGGGCGTCACCCGGCTGTACGGCCCCGAGTCGGAGAGCGACCCGCACGCCGTCTACGCGCGGCTGCGGGTGGAGCACGGCCCCGTCGCCCCCGTCCTGCTGGAGGGCGACGTCCCGGCCTGGCTGGTGCTCGGCTACCGGGAGAACCGGCGGGTCCTGGACAACCCGCTGCAGTTCAGCCGGGACGCACGGATCTGGCGGGACTTCAAGGAGGGCCGCGTCGCGGAGACCTCACCGCTGATCCCGATGCTGGGCTGGCGGCCGGACTGCGTCTCGCAGGACGGCGAGCCGCACCGCCGGCTGCGCGGCGCGGTCACCGACAACCTCCAGGCGGTCGCGGCGCGCGGCATCCGACGGCACGTCACCCACTTCGCGAACAAGCAGATCGACGCGTTCGCCGACGCCGGCCGGGCCGACCTGGTCGCCGACTTCGCCGAGCACCTGCCGATGCTGGTCCTCACCCGGGTCTTCGGGCTGGCCGAGAGCGAGGGCCGGGCGCTCGCCGAGTCCAGCAACCTCGTCCTCAAGGGCGGCGCGGACGCCCTCGCGCACAACGAGAAGATCATGGCCGTACTGGGTGAACTCGCCGCACGCAAACGGGCGGAACCCGGGTCCGACTTCGCCTCCGGGCTCATCGAGCACGCGGCGGCCCTGGACGAGGACGAACTGGTGAGCCACCTGCGCCTGGTCCTGATCACGGCCCACGCCACGACGAGCAACCTGCTGGTCCGCACGCTGCAGCTCATCCTCACCGACCCCGACCGGCGTTCGGGGCTGATCAGCGGACAGCTCAACATGTCCTCCGTGGTGGAGGAGGTCCTGTGGAACGCGCCGCCGCTCGCCGTGCTGCCGGGCCGGTTCGCCACCTCCGACCTGGAACTGGGCGGCTGCCCGGTGAAGGAGGGCGACCTGCTGGTCCTCGGTCTCGCGGCCGGTAACGTGGACCCGCAGATCCGGCCCGACACGGGCGTCTCCGTGGCCGGCAACCACTCCCACCTGGCGTTCAGCGGGGGCCCGCACGAGTGCCCGGGGCAGAGCCTCGGCCAGGCCATCATCGAGATCGCCGTGGACGTCCTGCTGCACCGGCTGCCCGGCCTGCGCCTCGCCGTCGTGCCGGAGGAGCTCACCTCGTCGGCGTCCACCTGGGAGTCCCGGCTGGACAGCCTGCCGGTGGAGTTCGCCGCCTGAGCCGGGCCGTCCGGCCCCCCGCCCGGCAGGCGGGGGGCCGCCGTTCGGTGTGAACGGCGGCCCGGGTCCCGCCCGTCACACCGCGAGCAGGTCGTCCACCGAACCCTGGCCCGCCAGTTCGGCCGTCACCGCCGGCCCCTCCTTGGCCGCCGCGTACCGCCCCGAGGTCAGCGCCCACTCGTAGTTGCCGTTGATCCAGTGCTGGATGGCCTCCACACCGCGGCGCACCTCGTCCCGGCCGGCCTCGTCCAGCCCGAGCTCGTCGCACATGCCCGGCACCCGAGCCTCCAGCTCCACGTACTCGCGCAGGCATTCGGTCGTCATCCGGTACGCCTCGTCCGCGGCGTCCTGCCAGGAACCGCCGCGCTCCCGGTGGAGCACGGCTATCAGGTTGTGGCCGTCGCCCCTGCGCCGCTCCCGCTCGAAGGAGTGGATGTCGTTCATGAACCCGATGGTGTCCGCGGCCAGGTCCCGCATCCGCTCCATCAGGGGATGCGCCTGCACCTGGGCGGGCACCTCGAAGCGGCGGCTGCGCTCGCCCGCGTCGATGCTGTGGTGGATGCCGACGGTACGGCGCCGGAACACCGTGTACTGAGCCAGGTCCAGGGTGCCGGCCAGCCCGCGCGCGGCCAGGTCCACCTCTTCGCAGTGGGCCACCAGGAACCGCCCCCACGACGCCGCGAACCGGGTCTGCCAGGTCAGGGACATGCCCGCGCTGAGATGCTCCCAGACCTCCGCCCAGGCCAGCGTGATCGGGCAGACCACGCGGGGCCGGCTGCCCGCCGGACGCAGAGGCGTCACGATCAGCTCCCGCGCCACCTCCGCGATCCGGTCCGCCCGGTCGGGCCGGATCGCGTCGAACTGGTCGTCGAAGAGGAAGGCCAGCGAGAACCAGTTCATCAGCACGACCATGTCCTCGGCCGAGGCGTGCGGATAGGTCCGCGCGGCGGCCTGCGGCAGGTCCCACGACTGGTACTCGTCGAACCCGGCCTGACTGCGCACCAGACCCATGTCCCAGATCCAGCGCAGGTGGCGCGAGCGCGCGTACTCCAGGTGCGCGCTGACGGGCGTCTCGAACGGCAGGTCGAAGCGGACGTCCTGAGGCATGCGTGTCCTTTCGGGAGGCGGAACGCAGAGTCCCCCCGCCCCTGCACTCGAACTGCGTTTCGCAGCTCGAAAGTTGAGCCGGAAAGCGGTACGAGGCTGCCCAGGCCGTAAATGATCTACGCGTGAGCCGGAAGTGACGTGTGTTACTGCCGACACCCCGTCAGACGCGTACACTCCCGCGCCCGTTGGGCCGCTCGGGCGCCATCCCGGCCGGGTTCTACGGCACCCTGCCCGGCCGGCGGACACGCTGGACGCGGGGTCAGTCGCGTCCCCCCTTGCCGTCCGTGGCCGGCCACACGCCCGTCGAGCGGGCGATCGCCTTGGCGCCGGTGCGGTCCACGGCGCTGCGGACCACCGCGAAGATGGCGCCCTGGACGGCCGCCGCGAGCAGGATCTCGCCCCAGCCGCGGTCCTCGTCCAGCGCGTCCGGCGCGTCGTCCTCGTGCCGGATCACCTTCCACGCCTTCTGGAACGCCAGCCCGGCCAGCGTGCCGCCGGTCCAGCTGAGCACGAAGCCGACGGGCTTGTAGGCGAAGGGGAGCTTCTTCTTCTTGTTCTTCTTGCCCACGGGGATCTCCTCATGTCGGGGGGAGCGGGTCGGATGCGGGTGCCGTCGGGCCGGATTCCGGCCGGATGCGGGATCAGGGGCGGCCGGCGGGCGGGACCTCCTCCGCGGGCCGTACCGGGCCGGGCGGAGTGCCGTCGCCGAAGGGGCGGCCGCCGAGCTCCTCCCGCTGGTGCGGGGCCGTCCAGCCGGCGAGATCCGGGCCGAGCGGCACGATGCCGGTGGGGTTGATGCCGCTGTGCACCTGGTAGTAGTGCCGCTTGATGTGGTCGAAGTCGACGGTGTCGCCGAAGCCGGGCGTCTGGAACAGGTCCCGCGCGTACGCCCAGAGCACCGGGTTCTCCGCCAGCTTCCACCGGTTGCACTTGAAGTGGCCGTGGTAGACCGGGTCGAACCGGACCAGCGTGGTGAACAGCCGGATGTCCGCCTCGGTGAGGGTGTCCCCGACGAGGTAGCGCTGCCCGGCCAGCCGCTCGGCGAGCCACTCCAGACGCCGGAAGACCGCCGTACAGGCCGCCTCGTACTCCGCCTGGTGGGTGGCGAACCCGGCCCGGTACACGCCGTTGTTCACGTCCTCGTAGACCGCCGCCATCACCTCGTCGATCTCGTCCCGGCGGCCGGCCGGATACAGGTCCGGCGCGCCGGGACGGTGCAGGGCGCTCCACTCGGTGGCCAGGTCCAGGGTGATCTGCGGGTAGTCGTTGGTGACGAGCCGCCCGCTGGAGACGTCGACGACCGCGGGCACGCTCACCCCGCCCGGGTAGCCGGTCTCCCGTGCGTCGTACGCCTCGGCGAGGTAGCGGATGCCGAGCACCGGGTCCCGGCCGTCCGGGTCCAGGGTGAACCGCCAGCTGCGGTCGTCCTGGACCGGGTCGGCGATCGCCATGGACAGGGCGTCCTCCAGGCCCAGCAGCCGGCGCGAGACCACCGCCCGGCTCGCCCACGGACAGGCGCGGGAGACCACCAGCCGGTAACGGCCCGCCTCCACCGGCCAGCCGTCCCGGCCGTCCGCGGTGATCCGGTCCCTGAAGTGGCTCCTGGACCGCTTGAACGCCTTGTGGCCGTACGCGCTGTTCCCGTCGCCGCCCATGTCTCCTCCTCGCCGCACGTCCCGCGTGACGGACGCCCTGGCACAACGCGTTCCCCGATTTCCGCCGCCGGCACCGTGTGATCCACCCGCTCGGGGGCAGTCGGCGGGAGTGACCCGGACACCCTCGGAACAGGAACGGGCCGCCGCGCCCGGTGACGCCCCCGCCGCCCCCGGCGGCAGCCGGCCATCCCAGGGCGACCGGCACACCCGCCTCACCGTCTACGTCGCCCTCGGCGCCAACCTGCTGATCGCCGCCGCCAAGGCCTTCGGCGGCGTGTTCGCCGGCTCGCCGGCGCTGCTGTCGGAGGCCGCCCACTCGGTCGCCGACAGCTTCAACGAGATATTCCTGCTGACCGCGCTGCGCCGCAGCCGCCGGCCCGCCGACGAACGGCACCCCTTCGGCTACGGCAAGGAGCGCTTCTTCTGGTCGCTCCTCGCCGCCGTCGGCATCTTCGTCATGGGCGGCTGCTTCTCCTTCTTCCAGGGCTTCGAAGCGCTCCGGGAGGACACCAGCGAGACGTTCACCGGGTACGTCGCCGGCCTGATCGTCCTCGGCGTGGCCCTCCTCGCCGAGGGCGCCTCCCTGCTGCGGGCGCTGCACCAGGTGCGCGAGGGCGGCGGCCGCGAGGCCCTGCGCGACCCGGCGCTGCGCACGGTGGTCGCCGAGGACGGCAGCGCGGTCCTCGGCGTCACCTTCGCCCTCATCGGCATGGCCCTGCACATGGTGACCGGCCAGGTCGCCTGGGAGGCGGCCGCCTCGCTCGCGATCGGCGCGCTGCTGGTGTACGTCGCCTACCGGCTCGGCCGCGACGCCCGCGACCAGCTCATCGGCGAGGCCGCCGACCCGGAGCTGGCCCGCCGGATCCAGGAGCACCTGGAGCGACAGCCCGAGATCGACAGCGTCGAGGCGCTGTTCACCATGAAACTGGGCCTGGACGCCACCCTGGTGGCCGCCCGCATCGACCTGGTGCCCGGCCTGGACAGCGAGCGCGTCGAGGAGGTCGCCGTACGGATCAAGCGGTCCCTCGCCCACGACCTGCCCGCCGCTACCCAGGTCTTCCTCGACGTGACCGACCGGCCCGCCGGGGAGGCACGGGAGAGCCCCGCCGCGACGGGGGAACGCGGCGGGGCCTGACGCACGCGTGCCCAACCGGAAGCCGGGTCATGCGCGCGGAACACAGATATTTCTAAAATCTGCCGGTTCCCGGCCGGAAATCAGCTCCCGTCGACGGGCTCCAGCACGAACACCGGGATGTCCCGCGACGTCTTCTCCTGGTAGTCGGCGTACGACGGGAACGCGGCCACCGCCCGCTCCCACCAGGCGGCCTTCTCCGCGCCGGTGACCTCCCGGGCCCTCATGTCCCGCTTGACCGGCCCGTCCTGCAACTCCACCCGCGGATCGGCCGTCACGTTGAAATACCACACCGGGTGCTTGGGCGCCCCGCCCACCGAGGCCACCGCGGCGTAACGTCCCTCGTGCTCGACCCGCATCAACGGCGTCTTGCGGATCTTCCCGCTCCGCGCGCCCCGCGTGGTCAGCACGATCACCGGCAGCCCGGTGTCGCGCAGGGTCGTGCCCTTGGTGCCGCCGGAACCCTCGTACAGCTCGACCTGCTCACGCACCCACTGCGTCGGGCTCGGCTCGTACTCGCCCTCGAGAGGCATGGCATCCGTCCCTTCTCCCGCCGGCTCCGCCGGCGTGTCAACGGCTGACGTCCAGCTTCATCCAACACAGGCCGCGCCCCGATTCATCCAGGGCACCGCCGTCACCCCGGCGCCGCCGCCATGCGGACCGCCAGGGTCAGGATCACGCCGCTCGACAGCAGCGCCGTGGCCAGCCGGCCCCGGCGCCCCGTGAGCGCGCGGCCGAGGAGCGCCCCGCCGCAGGCCAGGAGCAGCTGCCAGCTCGCGGAGGCGGCGAGGGCGGCCAGGACGAACACGGCCCGGTCCAGCGGCCGTACGGCGTCCGCGGTGCTGGTGCCGACGACCAGCGCGGCGAAGTACACGACCGTGACGGGATTGAGCAGGGTGACACCGAGAAGGCCGAGATACGCGCGCGCGGCGCTCGGAACCGGCCGCTCCGCCCGGGTCGCCGGCCGGCGCGCGCGGTACTGCCGCAGGGCACCGGCCGCGCCCCACACCGCCAGGGCCGCCAGGACCAGCGCCGAGGCCAGACGCAACGGGGCCAGCACCGGGCGCAGCGCGGCCGCGAGGGCCGAGCCGCCGACGGTGGCGAGGAGGGCGTAGAGACCGTCGGCGCTCGCGACGCCCAGGGCGGCGCAGGCGCCGGTGCGCAGCGAGGTGCGCGCGGTCAGGGACACCAGGTACGTCCCGACGGCGCCGACCGGCACGGCGATGCCGTACCCGGCGAGCAGGCCCGCCGTGAGCGCGGCCGTCACGGTCGCGCGGGACAGGGCCTCCGGGGACGGCCGGGCTGCTGCTGAAGCCGCGGCGCGAGGCGGGCGGCGGACAGCGGCAGCGGGGTGTCGGTGCGGAACATGGGCAGATCCTGCGGCCCGCGCCGCCCTCGGGTCAACCGGATTTCGGCGTGGAACCGCCCCTCGCACCCCCGGTCTTCGGCCAGATCCCGCGGATCACCGATCTGGCCGAAGTTGCCGTCGCCCCATAGATGCCCGGGGCATCTAATGAAGATCAGTACGAGGCACCATCGGCACGACGCACCAACGTCTGCGAGGTCTTTCCATGACGGAACTGACGGACATCACCGGCCCGGCGACCCCGGCCGAACCCGTCGCCTTCCCCCAGGACCGCACCTGCCCCTACCACCCGCCGACCGCCTACGCCCCGCTGCGCGACGGCCGGGCCCTGTCCCGCGTCACGCTCTACGACGGCCGCGAGGTCTGGCTGGTCACCGGCCACGCCGCCGCCCGCGCGCTGCTGTCCGACCCCCGCCTGTCCAGCGACCGGCGCCGGGCCGGCTTCCCCTCGCCGACCGCCCGGTTCGCGGCCGTACGGGACCGCAAGGTGGCCCTCCTCGGCGCCGACGACCCCGAACACCGTACCCAGCGGCGGATGATGATCCCGTCGTTCACCCTCAAACGCGCCACGGAACTGCGGCCCGCCATCCAGCGGATCGTCGACGGACTGCTGGACAGGATGGCCGAGCAGGGGCCGCCCGCCGAACTGGTCTCCGCGTTCGCGCTGCCGGTGCCGTCCATGGTCATCTGCGACCTGCTCGGCGTGCCGTACGCCGACCACGAGTTCTTCGAGGAGCAGTCCCGCCGCCTGCTGCGCGGCCCCACCGCCGCCGACACCCAACGGGCCCGGGAGCGGCTGGACGCCTATCTCGGCGACCTCATCGACCGCAAGGCCGCAAGCGGGGCGACGGGCGACGGCATCCTCGACGGCCTCGTCCACCGGCAGTACCGCGACGGCCTGCTGGACCGGGCCGAACTCGTCTCGCTGGCCGTCATCCTGCTCGTCGCGGGACACGAGACGACCGCCAACATGATCTCCCTGGGCACCTTCACGCTCCTCCAGCACCCCGACCGGCTGGCCGAGTTGCGCGCCGATCCGGCGCTGCTGCCCGACGCCGTCGAGGAGTTGATGCGCATGCTGTCCATCGCGGAGGGTCTCGCGCGCATCGCCCTGGAGGACGTCGAGGTGGAGGGCACCACGATCCGGGCCGGAGAAGGCGTCTTCTTCAGCACCTCGGTGATCAACCGCGACACGGACCAGTACGCCGAACCCGACGCGCTGGACTTCCACCGCCCGGCCCGCCACCACGTCGCCTTCGGCTTCGGCATCCACCAGTGCCTGGGCCAGAACCTGGCCCGCGCCGAACTGGAGATCGCCCTCGGCACCCTGCTCCGGCGCTTCCCCTCGCTGCGGCTCGCCGCCCCGCCAGAGGAGATCCCCTTCAAGCCCGGCGACACGATCCAGGGGATGCTGGAACTCCCCGTGACCTGGTAAGAGGCTGCCGTCATGCACATCGACATCGACAAGGACCGCTGCATCGGCGCGGGCCAGTGCGCGCTCGCCGCGCCCGCCGTGTTCACCCAGGACGACGACGGCTACAGCACCCTGGTCCCCGGCCGCGCGGACGGCGCGGGCGAGACCATGGTCCGGGAGGCGGCCCGCGCCTGCCCGGTGAGCGCGATCACGGTCGGCACGGCCGGCGACTGACCGGCCGCCGAAGGCCCGCGGGACCGGCCGCGGCAGGCCTGAGTAGGGTTCCCGGATGACCGAACACGCCGGGAAACCCTTCCTCTACGTCATCGTCTGCGCGGCCGGTTCCGCCTCCGGCATCGGCGAACTGATCACCGCCGCCCAGGAGCGGAACTGGGAGGTCGGGGTCATCGCCACGCCGCTCGCGATGAACGGGTTCTTCGACGCCGAGGCGGTCCGGGCCCAGACCGGCCGCCCCATCCGCTCGGCCTGGCGCACCCCGGACGACCCGCGCCCCTTCCCTGCCCCGGACGCCGTGGTGGTCGCACCCGCGACCTTCAACACCATCAACAAATGGGCGGCGGGCATAGCCGACACCCTCGCCGTCGCCACCCTCTGCGAGACCGCCGGCCTGAACATCCCGACCGCCGTCCTCCCCCGAGTGACAGAAGCCCTGACCACCCACCCCGCCTACCGGTCCAGCCTGACCCGCCTACGAGACATGGGCATCCGCATAGCAGACGGCCCTGAGTCCAACTGGGAGTCGGTGTTCGACCTGCTTGACTGAAGCGCCCCAAAGGGGCGCGGGGCTGTGTCGACATGCGGCTCCGCCGCGTGGGCGCGACAAGCCACGACGCACCCGCACCCGAACAAACAACCTCATCGAACCTTACGGACGTACCCCGAACTCCCCGGCGTGGAGACGCCGACATCCCGCCGCACCACACTGATCCGCGAACCCCACCGGCGCAGCGCCCGCCGCAACCCCGCGTCGGTGTACTCGACGTCCACCACCCGATCATCGAAGACCCCGGCATACACCCCGCACTCCTCGTACGCCCCGCACTCCTCCGTCACCGCGAAGTCCAGCCCGATCCGCCGGGCCCGCCCCGCCAGTTCGGCCGTGTTCTTCTGCCCGACGGCGAGGTGCCGGGCGTGCGCGTGCCGGACGAGCAGGCTCATGAAGGCGGTCGCGTCGGCGGCGGTGAGCAGATGACGGGAGCGGGTGTAACTGTCGTAGTTGTCCGGCTCGATCGCGTCGAAGCCCTTCGCCGCGCAGCCGTCGATCCACCGGTCGACGCGTGCCGCCACGCGCCGCCGCTTGGCCGGGGTGCGCAGGTCGAGCAGCGGCTCGTTCCAGTCCTCGTCGATGACGACCTCGCCGTGGGCGTCGCGCAGCAGCAGGTCGGCCGGCCAGGAGGACCGCTCGGCGGGCTGGGCCTGGAAGGCGTTGACGTAGCAGATGTTGTAGAGGCCGGGCGCGGGGGAGTCGGAGCGGTCGCGGCTCACGATCCGGACGCCCGGGGGCGGCGGATAGGCGCCGCCGATCTGGTAGTCGAACCCGGCGTGCCGGGGCGGCAGCCGCACGGCGGCGTGCGTCGGCGAGGCACTCCCGCGTCCGCTGCCCGCGCCGTTTCCGCGGTCCCCGTCACCGCCCCGGGCACAGCCGGCCAGGACGGACACGGCGAAGGCCAGAGCGGCCGACAGGGTACGGACGGTCCACCGGGAGCCACGGCCACCGCCGCGCGCAACGTGTTCGGCGACGCCCGTTTCCTCCCTCACACCCCGGATCCAAGCGTCCCCGCGCGGTCGTCGTCAAGCCCGCCCAGCGCCACCACGTACGCTCCTGACTGACCATCGCCTGGAAGGCAGGAGCAGCAACGATGCAGTATGTGAAGCTCGGTTCGACGGGCCTGGACGTCTCGCGGCTCTGTCTGGGCTGCATGACCTACGGACTGCCCGACCGCGGCACGCACGAGTGGACCCTCGACGAGGCGGCGTCCCGCCCGCTGATCCGGCAGGCGCTGGAGGCGGGCATCACCTTCTTCGACACCGCCAACGTCTACTCCGACGGAACCAGCGAGGAGATCGTCGGCAAGGCGCTGCGCGAGTACGCGAACCGCGACGAGATCGTGCTGGCCACCAAGGTGCACGGCCGGATGCGGCCGGGACCCAACGGGGCCGGGCTGTCCCGCAAGGCCGTCATGACGGAGATCGATCACAGCCTGCGCCGCCTCGGCACCGACTACGTCGACCTCTACCAGATCCACCGCTACGACCACGTCACCCCGGTCGAGGAGACCATGGAGGCGCTGCACGACCTCGTCAAGGCGGGCAAGGTGCGCTACATCGGCGCGAGTTCGATGTACGCGTGGGAATTCTCCAAGGCGCAGTACACGGCCGAGCGGCACGGCTGGACGAAGTTCGTCTCCATGCAGAACCACTACAACCTGCTCTACCGCGAGGAGGAGCGCGAGATGCTGCCGCTCTGCGCGGACCAGGGCGTCGGCGTGCTGCCCTGGAGCCCGCTGGCCCGCGGACGCCTCACCCGGGACTGGGGGACCGTCACCGGGCGCAGCAGTAATGACGACTTCGGCGGGCGGCTCTACCAGGAGGGCGACCGTGCGATCGTGGAAGCGGTCACCCGCATCGCGGGAGACCGGGGCGTGCCGCGGGCCCAGGTGGCGCTCGCCTGGCTGCTGCACCAGTCCACGGTGACCGCCCCGATCGTCGGCGCGGCCCGTCCGCAGCACATCGAGGACGCGGTGGCCGCCGTCGAACTGGAGCTGAGCGACAAGGAGATCGAAGAACTCCAGGAGCCGTACACGCCGCACGCCGTCAGCGGCCACTGAGCGGTTCACCAGGTCCGTGCGGCACACGCCGGGCGCCGCACGGACCGGTCCGCAATTCACCGGTCGCCATACTCGCCGCGTTAATTGACAATTAGTCGAACATACGCGGCCGGTTTGTTTTGTGGAAAAGCGATGGATCTCTTGTTCCAAGCTGCCGGCCTGTGCAAAGGTGTGCGCGATCGCGCTCCCGTACGCCACCCCCCACGCCTCGAAAGAGCTGCCGACGGCGGACGTCAGAGATGCCGAATATCGGGTCGCATACCCCTCGGTATGGACCAATTCGTATCGCGCCCGGAGGAATGCAGCCGTGAAAGACGCAGATGCCTCGGACGAGCAACTGAGTGCCGCGCTGAAGAAGTGGACGGGAACGGCACCCGCACTGCATCCGGTCGGCGAACTCCTCGACCGGCACTGGGAGGCGGCCTTCGCCTACGCCCGGCTCTGCACCGACGGCACCCGTGCCGCCGGAATGCTCACCACGGCCGCCTTCACCCGCCTGTTCGGCGAGTCCCTCAGGCACTCCGGGCCATCCGCGGCCTGGCGGCCCCACCTGCTGGTCACCGTCCGCCGTATCGCCGCCGAATGGGACGGCGACGGCCGCCAGAACCTCCTCCACCCGGCGTTGCGCCCCACCGCCGCCGGGGAGCGGGCCGCCGCCCGGCTGCTCCCGCCCGCCGGCCGGCGCATGCTCTCCCGGGCCTTCCAGCGGCTGCCGCAGACCGCCCGCGCCGTGCTCTGGCACACCGAGGTCGAGGCCGAGCCCCTGTCCGCCCCGGCCGCACTGCTGGGCCTGGACGAGGAGGACACCCTGGCCGAGCTGCGGCGGGCCCGGGAGCGGCTGCGCGAGGAATGCCTGCAGGCGCATCGCGAACTCGCCCCCGAGCAGGAGTGCCTGCGCTATCTGCGCATGCTGGACGTGACCTTCCGGCGCGGCGGCGTCGACATCGACCCGGACCTGAACGACCACCTGGCCCGCTGCCGGCACTGCCGGCGGACCGGGGACCAGCTCGCGCGGTTCGAGTCGGGGCTCGGACTCGCGCTCGCCGAGGCCGTCCTCGGCTGGGGCGCCGGCGCCTACCTGGAGTCCCGGCCCGGCCGGTCCGGCGAGAGCGCCGGACCGGACCCGCGGCCCGAGCCGGCCCCCGACACCCCGCTGCCCTGGGGTGGCGAGGCGTTCGCCCCCCTGGCGGAACCGGCGGCCACGTCACCGGCCGCGCCCGTCGCCCCGGCCGCGCCCGGCGCCCCGGTCGGCGCGTCCGCCCCCCGCCCCTCGCACCGCTCGGCACGTCGGGCCGCCCCCCGCCCCCGTCCCCGGCGCCGCAACCTCGCCCTGGCCGTCGCCACCGTCAGTGGCCTCGTCGTCCTGCCGCTGGTCCTGTGGTCGGTGCTGGGCTCCGGCGACGGCCCCGCGCCGGGCCCCGGCGGCACGCCCTCCCGGGCGCCCGGCAAGGACACGGCCAGTCCGGGCCCGTCCTGGGCCGGCGCGAACGGCACCGCGAAGGGCGCCCTGCGCGGCCGGCTGCACAACGTCGCCTCCGGGCTGTGCGTCGCCGTCGTCGGCAAGAAGGCCGTCAAGGGCGCGGAGACGGAACTGGCCGCGTGCTCCTCCGCGTCGGACCAGCAGTGGGTCTACGAGCCCGACGGACTGCTGCGCAGCGCCGCCGCCACCGCCCTGTGCCTGGACTCCCACCTCGGGTACTCGGTCGTGCTGGCCGACTGCGCGGACAAGGACAGCGGCCACGCCGCCAGGAGCGTCCGCTACGACTTCACCCTGCAGGGCGCCCTCGTGCCCCGCTGGGACCAGGACCTGGCGCTCACCCCGGCCGCCACCGACGGCTCGGGTTCCCTCGTCCTGAAGAACCGCGCCAACACCTCCGTCCAGCACTGGACCGTCGACACCGCCCAGCCCGACCTGCGGATGCAGATCGTCAACTGGGACACCGACAGCGGTCCTACAGCCTCGCCGACGCCGACTCCGAAGGCCGCTCCCCGGCCGTCGGCGAGCCCGTCGCCGACGACGCCCGCCCCGACGGCGACCGGCCGGGCCCCGCGGCCGGCACCGTCCCCCTCCCTCTCCGGCTTCTGCGCCGCCTACCCCGCCTACTGCTACCCGGGCGGACAGGACGGCTCGGGAGGCACCGGGGGCTTCGGCGGCGGCCACGGCGGACACGGCGGCCGCTGACCGGCTCAGGGCTGCGGCGGCGGCCCGGGAGGCTGCGGCGGCCGGCCGGGGCGGGGAGGCCGCTCGCCGGGGTGGTGCGGCGGCGGGGGCGGGATCGTGCCCAGGGCGGGCGCCGGTTCGGGCCACACCAGCAGCACCGGACAGGGGGCGTGGTCCACGGCGAACCGCACGGCCGGCCCCAGGCTGCGCGGGCCAAGCCGGGAGCGGTCGCCGTCCCGGGCCAGCACCAGCAGATCGGCACCCTCGGCTGCGGCCACCACCTCCCGCTCGACCCGCCCGGACCGCTCCTGCCGGGTGCACGGCCGCTCGAGCCGCTCGGCCGCCGCCGCCAGCAGGTCGGCGGCCGAGCTGTCGCCGAGCGTCTCCAGCCGGTCCCCGGGATCCCGGCCCCAGCCCTCGCCCGGACCATGCCCGCCGGGATGCGCGCGGCCGAGCAGACCCGCGAACGCCCCGTGCGCCACCCCGGGCACCTCCGGTCCGGTCACATGCAGCAGCACCACCTCGGACGCGTCCGGGGCATGGGCGCGCACGGCGTCCACACAGGCGGGCCAGGTGCCCTCCACCAGCCAGGCGATCACACGCATCCCGTCGGCCTCCCTCAGTTGCCTCACACCACCGAAGTCCCGCCCCTCAGAAAACCCGCAGCGCCCCCCACAGCGCCACCACCGCCACGGCCAGCGAGGACGGCACCGCGATCAGCCCCAGCCGGGTGAACTCCCCGAGGTCCACGCCGTGCTCGTGCTGGTGCACGATCCGCCGCCACAGCAGCGTGGCCAGCGAACCGGCGTACGTCAGGTTCGGGCCGATGTTCACCCCGAGCAGCACCGCGAGCACCGCGCCCGGCCCGGACGCCGCCGCCAGCGGCAGCAGCACCAGTACGGCCGGCAGATTGTTGATGACGTTCGCCAGCACCGCGGCCAGCGCGGCGGTCCCCAGCAGCGCGGGCAGCCCCGTGCCGCCCGGCAGCACGTGCCCGAGCACGCCGGCGAGCCCGTTGTCGACGACCGCCCGCACCACGACGCCCAGCGCCAGCACGAACATCAGGAAGGCCGGCGCCGCCGCCCGCACCACCGTCAGCGGTGTCGCCCGCCCCCGCAGCAGCGCCCGCCCGGCCAGCACCAGCGCACCCGCCGCCGCGACCCACACGGGCTCCACCCCGAACACCGAGGCGACCACGAAGCCGGCCAGCACGCAGCCGACGGTCACCAGCGCGAACAGCGGCGGCGCGGGCGGCTCGCCCGTGTCCTTCGCGACCGGCGCGGCCGCCGTCAGATCGTGGGCGAAGAACCGCCGGAAGACCACGTACTCCACGCCGATCGCGGCCAGCCACGGCAGGACCATCAGCACCGCGAACCGGGTGAAGCTCAGCCCGCTCGCCGCGAACGCGAGCAGGTTCGTCAGATTGGACACCGGCAGCAGCAGCGACGCCGTGTTCGACAGATGCGTGCACGCGTACACGTGCGGCTTGGGCCGTACGCCGGTCCGCGCGGCGGTGGCGAAGACCACCGGCGTCAGCAGCACGACCGTGGCGTCCAGGCTGAGGACGGCCGTGATGGCCGACGCCAGCGCGAACACCGCCGCCAGCAGCCGCACCGGCCGGCCCGCCGCCCAGCGGGCCGTCCACGCCCCGCACCACTGGAACAGCCCCGCCACGTCGCAGAAGTGGGCGAGCACCAGCACCGCCGCCAGGAACCCGACCACCGGGCCGAGCCGCGCGGCCTCGGCCCCCGCGTGGGCCGGCGAGATCGCGCCGGTGGCGACCACGAGACCGGCGGCGGGCGCGGCCGCCACCGCCTCCGGCCACCCGAACGGCCGTACGACGGCCCAGACGAGCACCACGACCAGCAGGACGGCGGAGAGGGCCTCGGCGGCAGAGCTGTTCAGGGCGGGTCCTTCCCCGGTCGATCAGGTCGATCAGGTCGATCGGACGGTGCCGCCCATGAAAACAGACTCCGGGACCCGGCCTACGACGCCCCCGCACCCGCCGCGCCCAGGAACTCCGCCCAGCCGCCCACCGGGGCCTGACCCGGCGACAGCGTCCGCAGGGTACGCAGCACCGCCGGGTCCTGCGCCTCCAGCCAGGCCACGAGCTGCTTGAAGGACACGAAGCGGACGTCGTCGTACGCGGCCATCCGGCCGATCGCCTCCTCGACGGCGTCCATGTAGATGCCGCCGTTCCAGCGTTCGAAGTGGTTGCCGACGAAGAACGGCGCCCGGTTGGTGGTGTACGCGCGGTGGAAGCCGGCCAGGTAGGTGTCGCGGGCCTGCGAGCGCCACGAGGCGAACTTCCCCGGGTCGCCGAGCGGGTCGCCGCCGGACTGGTTGAACATCATGTTGTAGTCCATCGACAGGACTTGGAAGGAGTGCCCGGAGAACGGGATCGACTGCAGCGGGAAGTCCCAGATCCGGCCGCCCTGCACCTTCTGCGGCCAGATCTGCAGCCCGCCCGGGGAGCTTGCGTCGTACGTCCAGCCGAGCGCGGCCGCCGTGGGCAGCAGGTTCTTCTGCCCCTCCAGACAGGGGGTGCGGCCGCCGGTCAGCTCCTTGCGGTAGTCGAAGGGGAGGGGTTCGAGGTCGGTGAAGCCGGTGTTGGTCCGCCAGTGCGTGACGAAGTCGACGGCCTGGTCGATCTCGCTGCGCCAGTCGGCCGGCGACCACCTGCCCACGCCGGTCGCACCGCAGAAGTGCCCGTTGAAGTGGGTGCCGATCTCGTGGCCCTCCAGCCAGGCGGCGCGCACCTGCTGGAGGGTGGCGTGGATGTGCCGGTCGGCTAGGTAGCCGATCGCGGACGCGCCGACCGGGTGCTGCGGCGGGTGATACAGGTGCTTCTTGGACTCCGGCAGCGTGTAGATGCCGCTGAGGAAGAACGTCATCGTGGCGTGGTGGTCGGCGGCCACCTTGCGGAACCGGGAGAACAGCTTGTTGCTCAGCTCGCCGGCCCCGTCCCACGAGAACACCACGAACTGCGGCGGCTTCTGGCCCGGCTTCAGCCGGACCGGCTTCGGCTGGTGCGGCTGCGCGCCGGTGTCCGCGGTGGAGCCGTCGCCTATCTTCCTGACCGGCCGCGCCTGCGCGGTGCCCCGGCCGTACGCCGGGTCCTTCGCGCCCACGGACAGCCCGCCCCCGGACGAGCACGCGGACAGGGCGCCCAGGGCACCGGCCGCCGCCCCCGCCGTCAGCACACGCCTGCGTGAAATCCCGCTCATCTTGTCCCCGAACTCCTCGTCAAGGCCCCCCAGGGCCCGCTCGCTGTGTGGTCGAGGGGTTCGATGAGCCGTCACGGCGGAAAGATCGCGGCCGGCGGGACGTGTTGCCGTCCTGTGACACTTGTGGCGCGCTCATGACGAACCCCGCCGTCCGGAGCGGGCGACGGGGCTGCGGAGACGGGCGGGAGCCCGCGCGCGGGAGTACCGGTCAGGCGCCCGTGCCGGGGCGGAAGACCGTCAGGAACACGGACGAGGAGTTCCCGCCGACCGGGACCGCCCCCGCCGTCCACGCCACCTTCAGGTGGGCCCGCTCGTCCGGCGGGGTGATCAGCAGCGCGGCCGGCGTGGCCGTCCTGGCGCCGCTGATCTCCGGGTTGGAGAACGTCAGCCCCGCCCAGGCGCTCCCCCCGGGCCTGAGCGTGATCGTCACCGGCGTGCCCGAGGACCGCTTGGGGTCCGGGCCGAGCTGGCCGCCGGAGGCGTTCACGAAGGCCGCCCCCGGATAACCGCGCACGGTGCAGGTGCGGGCCGACTTGTTGGTGAGGACGAGCGGGAAGTTCTCCTGGCCGGCCCCCGGATCGTTGCGGCCCACCGAGGCACGCAGCTCGGAGGTGTGGCAGCGGGAGCTTGTGGCCGACGTGCGCGTTCCGCCGTCCGGGGACGTGGTCGCCGGCTTGGCGGCGGACGTCTTCGTGCCCCCGTCCGGGGTGGACGCGGTGGACGCGACGCTCTTGTGCGGGGCCGAGCCCGGGCTGGACTCGGTCGCGGGCGCCGCCGTCCCGGACACCTTCACCGACGGGCCGGTGTGGCCGTCGGTGCTGCCGCAGGCGGTCAGGAGGCTCAGGCCGGCGACCACGCCCGCGAGCAGGGTGGTGCGCCGCAAGGATCGAGGTGTGTACGCCATGTCTCTCAACACTCCTGGAGGGTCACGGCACGCGCCGGACGCGTGCCTGAGGCGCCGAGTGCGCCGTCATCACACTCCGATGCGCGGACCGCCGGAAAAGTTCGGCACGTGCCGGGTTCTTTTCCCCGCCTTGACCGTCCCTACGACCCCTGCGGCGAGACCCGCAGCGAACGGAGTACGCCGTCGGGCGCCGAGTTGTCACCCCGGCGCCGGACCTGGACGTACACCTGCGGCTGCGCGGCGCCGTCCGCCGGGCGCAGCGCGGACTCGGTGACCGAGCCGCCGTCGGGGCAGCCGGTCCAGACCCGGACCGGGCCGCGCCAGTCGGTATCGGCGAACGTGTGGCCGCCCGCGTAGTGGCAGCCGGAGTGGGTGAGGGCGTCCACCCGGGCCGTGACGTCGCCGTGCTCGCTGAGGCCCACGAACACGCCGTCGACCGGGGCCGTCAGATCCGGCCAGGCGGTCAGGTCGTCGGCGACGCCGAGCCCCGGCTCGTGCCCCGCCGCCAGGCCCAGCGCGGCCGGGTCCCAGCCGGAGTCGCGCAACTGCCGCGCCCAGTCGGCGGGCACCTCCACGCTCACCCGGCCGGTGGAGTCCGCCACCCTCGTCCGCCCGGCCGAGCCCGGCCGGTGGAGCAGCAGCGTCACCCCGGCGGCGGCGACCGCGGCGGCGAGCAGCGCGGCCAGCGCCAGGGTGACCGCGTTGAGCCGCCCCCGGACGCCGTCGAGCCGTTTGGCCCGGACGGCGACGGAGGGCGGGGCGGCCGGGGTGGCGGGGGCGAGGGCCGTGGCCGGGTCGGCAGCGGAGTGGGGTGCCGACGGGGCGAGGGCGCTCGCCGGGTCGGCGGGGGAGTGGGGTGTCGGCGGGGTGTCCGGGGCCGCCGCCAGCCGGTCCAGCTCGTCCGCGAAGACCTGCGCGCCCGGCCAGCGCCGCCGCCGGTCCGGCTCCAGCGCGCGCATCAGGGCCCGCTCGGCCGCCTCGCCCAGGTCCGGCCGCAGCCGTCCAGGCGGCACCACCCGGCCGGGCTGTCCCGGCACGCTGCCCGTGACCAGCTCGTAGCCCACCGCGCCCAGGCTGTACACGTCGGCGCGCTCGTCGATGCCCTCCCCGGGCTCGGCCTGCTCCGGCGGCTGGTAGCCCGCGCTGCCGGCGGCGAGCGTCAGCACCGAGGCCTGCGCGAGGCTCTTGGCCAGCCCCAGATCCGCCAGCAGCACCCGCCGGTCACCGTCCGGCGCGGTGTGCAGCAGCACGTTGGTCGGCTTGATGTCCCGGTGCACGATGCCCGCCTCGTGCAGGGCGGCGGCGCTCCGCGCGGCCAGCGCTGTCAGCCGCAGCGCCTCGGGCACCGGCAGCGGGCCGTCGGCGAGCAGGTCGGCGAGGGTGCCGCCGTCGGCGTACTCCATCACGAAGTACGGCCGGGAGTCCGGGAGTTCCCCGATGTCGTAGACCTGCACCACCCGGCTGGAGCCGGCCCGGCGCAGCAGCCGCGCCTCGGACAGGAACCGCTCCCGGACGTCGAGCCGGTGCGCCCAGTTCTCGGCGAGGACCTTCACCGCCACCGGAGCGTCCAGCTCCTCGTCGTGGGCGAGCCACACCGTGGCGAAGGCCCCGCTGCCCAGGCGCCGTTCGAGACGGTAGCGGCCGATCCGCTCCAGGGAGTGCATACGACTATCATGCCTGGCCTGAGATCGACTTCCAGGGGGACCCTCACGTGCAGGACCCGGCACTGACCGAAGACCTCGCCCGGCGCGCCGCCGCCGGTGACCGTGCCGCGCTGGACCGGCTGCTGACCGAGATCCGGCCGGAGGCCGTGCGCCGCTGCGGGCGCTTCCTGCCCTGCCGGGAGGACGCGGAGGAGGCCGCCCAGGACGTGCTGCTCCAGGTGGCCCGGCACATCTCCGCCTTCGAAGGCCGCAGCCGCTTCAGCACCTGGCTCTACACGGTGGTCGCCAACTGCGCCCGGCAGAAGTACCGCGAGCTGAAGCGGCGCGCCGCCGAACAGCCCGCCGTCATCGAGCCGTCCCTGTCCGTCGACCCGCGCACCACCAGCGTCATCGCCGGCTCCCGCGTCGACCTGCTGGAGGCCCTGGAACGGCTGGAGCGCGAGCACCCGCACCTGGTGGCGCCGCTGGTCTACCGGGACATCTGCCAGCTGGACTACGCCGAGGTCGCCGAACGCGTCGGCATCCCCCTCGGCACCCTGAAGTCCCGCCTGCACGAGGCACGCAAACAGGTCCGCCCCTGGCTCACCGCGTCCTGAGCCCCTGGTCCGGCCCGGTGCCCGGCCTAGGCCCGGGTCGTGAGGTCTTCGTGCGGCTTGGTGTCTGGCCTCGGCCCGGGTCGTGAGGTCTTCGTGCGGCTTGGTGTCTGGCCTCGGCCCGGGTCGTGAGGTCTTCGTGCGGCTTGGTGTCTGGCCTCGGCCCGGGTCGTGAGGTCTTCGTGCGGCTTGGTGTCTGGCCTCGGCCCGGGTCGTGAGGTCTTCGTGCGGCTTGGTGTCTGGCCTCGGCCCGGGTCGTGAGGTCTTCGTGCGGCTTGGTGTCTGGCCTCGGCCCGGGTCGTGAGGTCTTCGTGCGGCCTGGTGTCCGGCCTCGGCGCACGTCCTGAGCCCCTTGGTCCGGCCCGATGCCCGGCCTAAGCCCGCGTCCTGAGCCCTCGTCCGGCCCGGTGCCCGGCCTCAGCCCAGGCCCTCGTCCTCGTCGAGCAGCCCCAGTTCCGCCCAGATCGTCTTGCCGTCGGTGGTGTGCCTGCTGCCCCAGCGCTGGGTGAGCTGGGCGACCAGCAGCAGTCCGCGGCCGCCCTCGTCCCAGGTCTTCGCGCGCCTGAGGTGCGGCGCGGTGTGGCTGGTGTCGGAGACCTCGCAGATCAGCGTGGTCGCGTCATGGATGAGCCGCAGCCGGATCGGGTGGGAGCCGTACCGGATCGCGTTGGTCACCAGCTCGCTCACCACCAGCTCCGCGGTGAACCCGGCCGCGCTCAGCGACCAGCGGTCCAGCTGGTCGACGACCTGCTTGCGGATCGGCGCGACCAGCGCCGGGTCGGCCGGGATGTCCCAGGTCGCCACCTGGGACGCGGGCAGCCCCTGGGTGCGGGCCAGCAGCAGCGCCACGTCGTCGCCGGCACCGCCCTGCGGCAGCAGCGCGTGCAGGATGCGGTCGCAGGTCTCGTCGAGGGACCCGGTGTACGTCCCGAGCGCCTCGTGCAGCAGCGGGTGGCCGGCGTCGCCCGCCCGGTCCCGGGGCTGCACCAGGCCGTCCGTGTACAGAGCGAGGACGGTGCCCTCGGGCAGTTCGACCTCGGTGGACTCGAACGGCAGCCCGCCGAGCCCCAGCGGCGGCCCGGCCGGCAGGTCCAGCTGCCGGGCCTCGCCGACGCCCGGGGGCAGCAGCACCGGCGGCGGATGACCGGCCCGGGCGAGGGTGCAGCGCCGCGAGACGGGGTCGTACACCGCGTACAGGCAGGTGGCGCCGACCTCGCCCGTGCTGCCGTCGCCACCGGACTCCTCCGACAGCCGGATCACCAGGTCGTCGAGGTGCGTGAGCAGCTCGTCCGGGGCCAGGTCGATGTCGGCCAGGGTGCGCACCGCGGTGCGCAGCCGGCCCATGGTGGCCGACGCCTGCACGCCGTGCCCGACGACGTCCCCCACGACCATGGCGACGCGCATCCCGGACAGCGGGATCACGTCGAACCAGTCGCCGCCCACCCCGGCGCGGGCCGCCGGCAGATAGCGGGAGGAGGCCTCCAGGGCGGCGGTGCGCGGCAGGGTGCGGGGCAGCAGACTGCGCTGCAGGGCGAGCGCGGTCTCGCGTTCACGGGAGTAGCGGCGGGCGTTGTCGATGCACACGGCGGCGCGGGCGGTGATCTCCTCGGCGAGCAGGGCGTCGTCCGCGGTGAACGGGTCCGGGCGCCGGTGCCGGGCCAGCAGGGCGACCCCGAGGGTGAGGCCGCGGGCCTGGATGGGCACCGACATCGCCGAGTGGAAGCCGAAGTCCTGCGCCCGACCGGACCGCACCGGGTCCGACCGCAGCCAGTCGTCCCTGGCCTTCGTAACCTCCGCGGCCTCCGCGGCCTCCGCGCTGTCGGAGGCGCGGATGGTGCGGCCGGCGATCAGCGAGTCGGCCTGCGGGGAGGCGGCCGGGTACACGCTGACCTGCCCCTGCGCGGTCACCGCCTCCGGGACCCCGGGGAGGACCGACTGGTGCGCGGCGCGGCGCAGCGACACCGGCGCCGTGATGCGCGCCGGAGGCTCCCAGCCCGGCTCCCGCGGGTCCAGCAGATCGATGCTGACGAAGTCGGCGAGCGCGGGAACGCACACGTCCGCCAGCTCCTGTGCCGTCCGGGTGACGTCGAGGGTCGAGCCGATGCGCACGCTCGCCTCGTTCACCAGCTGAAGTCGCTGCCGGGTCCGGTGGTTCTCGGTGACGTCGTGCGCGGCCAGGCACACGCCCCGCACCCGGCCCGCGCCGTCGGTCACCGGTGCCATCCGGGCCAGCCAGGCGCGGACCTCGTCACGGGCGCCGGTGCGCAGCAGCGTCTGCACGTCCAGCGGAGCGCCGGTGGACAGCACCCGGAGCATGCCCTGCTCCAGCTCGTCGCTCTGCGGCTTGCCGCCGATCTCCGCCAGCCTGAGGCCCCGCAGCCGCTCCTCGGGCAGCCCGATGATCTCGGCCATGGCGTCGTTCATGCGGCGCAGCCGCAGCCGCTCGTCGTACACGGCGACGGCACAGGGCGCCTGGATGAGGCTCGCCCGGGTGAGGGGGTCGCCCGGGTCGTCCGGCGCCGCCGTCTCCCCGCCGGTGAGCGGGGTGACCACGAGCCAGTCACCGGGCCAGCCGTCGCGCGGCGGCCGGTGGTGCGCGAGCAGCCAGACCGGGACGGTACGGCCGTCCCGGTGGCGCAGAGCGAGCGTTCCCTCCCAGCGCGGTGTGCCGGGTGGGGCGGGCGGATCGCTCCCGGCGAGCAGATCGGCGGCGGGGCGGCCCACGACGTCGGCGGCCGGGTGGCCGAGCAGCCGCCGCGCGCCCTCGTTCCACTCCACCAGAGTGCCGTCGTCGTCGATGACAGCCCGGGCCGTCGCCCCATCGTCGAACGGATAGACCCGGCTCATCTCGCCACTCCCAAGCGCACACGCACAGTGAACAGGCGCACCACTTGTGTTCCAGCCTAGTGCGTCGCGTGCTCCGGCGAACCGCGACCCCCGGCGAGGACTCCGGCCGGCCGGACCCGGTCAAGGGCCGTTTCCGGCCGAGCCGCGGGCCGGGTCCTCCCGGCGTCGCTGCCGGGCGTCGGCAGGTACCGCCGCCACAGGGTCCTGACCTGGGGGTATTTACGCGTGAGTACCATCGGCGGTACCGTGAGGCCATGCCAGCTCTCAACGTGGAGTTCAGCGACCGCGAGCTAGAGGACCTGAGGCAGATCGCCAAGGAGCGCGGTACGTCGATGAAGGCCCTCGTGCGCGAGGCGGCCGCGGCCGACATCGCCCGGCACCGGGCCCTGCAGGAGGGCGCCGAGGAGTTCCGGCGCTTCTTCGCCGCACACGCCGCGGAGTTCGCGGCCGCGTTCCCGGACGACGAGGCCCCCGCCAAGGGCGAGGCCGCCTGAGTGATGCCGCCCGTCCTCCACATCGACGTCCCCTGGCTGCTCCAGCGCCACGAGGAGGTCCTGCCCGACCAGCCGACGGTCGACGACTTCTCCGCGCTGGTCGCCGCCGTCGCCCGGCACCGCGTCGACCCGCCCCGGCTCGGCGTGGACTCCGACGCGGCCTGGCGCGCCGCCGCCCTCCTGCACACCCTCGCCCTGCTCAAGCCGCTGCCCTCGGCCAACGCCCGCTTCGCCTGCGCGACCGCGGTGGCCTACATGTTCGTCAGCGGCGTCGGCATCGATCCGTCCTACGGCGCCCTCGTCGACCTCGCCCGCGACCTGATGTCCGGCAAGACCGACGTCTACGGCGCGGCCGACCGGCTCCGCTCCTGGCAGATCTGACCAGGCCCCCGGAGCCGGCAGGGAAGCGGCCCCCCGGGGCCGCCGGCCGAGGGCGGGAGGAACGGGGCCGGCGGCCGTGTCGCGCGGGAGAGCCGCCGTTCCGCGCGAGGCCTCCGAGAAGGGCCGGACCCCAGTCCACTCCCGCCCCCCCGGGCACCGGGAGCGTGCGCGGCCGGGCGGTGCGTGCGCGCCCTTCACACGGGGCGCGCGGACGCCCCGCAGATGCGCCCGGAAGATGCACTGTTCAACCAGGCCACGGGCGTGTCGCCTGACTTTCCTTCAACACCGGTGATGTCGTACGGGCGCCTTGTTGCCTGTGTGGGAATTGTGCAAGGGTGGCGGCACCGGTGCGGAGGGTAACGGCCGGGGCTCATCGGGCAGTTGAGGAGCAGGACCGGCAGGAGCCGGTGCGTTCCCGCCCCCGCCACCGTCCGGAGGTGCGCAGGCACGCCTCCGCGCCACCGCTGAGCAGAACGCATCGAAGGAACCCGCTCCGTGTTCACCCCCCACCCCCCTCGCCCTCCGTTCCCGCCGCCCGGCGGCGATCCGGCCGAGTCCGACGAGTCCCTCGCCGCGCCGCTGCGGGCCGGCTCCGACGCCGAGGCCTCCCGCTCCGTCGCGCTGCTGATGGCCCGGCACTGGCGGCCCGTCCAGGACTACGCCGTCATCTGCCTGGCCGCCCCCGGCACCCTCGCCCACATGGTGACCGCCGCCGCCTTCCACCAGGTCCTCGGCCGGGTCGCGCTCGGCGAACCCGCCGAGGCGCTGCGGCCCCGCCTGCTCGTGGCCGTCCGGGACACCGTCCTGAACTGGTCCGGCACCGGACACATAGCCGCCGTCCTGCCCGGCCTCGGCAAACCCGCCGGCGGCCGCGGCATGCGGACCGCGAAGTCGCTGATACCGGAGAACCGGCTCCTCGTCGAACGCTCCTTCACCGGTCTTCCCCGGCTCGCCCAGGCGCTGTTGTGGCACACCGAGGTCGAGGCCGAGCCGGCACACGTGCCCGCCGGACTGCTCGGCATGGCCGCCGACGTCGCGGCCGCGGCACTCGCGCAGGCCCGCGACGCCTTCCGCGAGGGCTGCGTCCGCGCGCACCGGGAACTCGCGCCGAGCGTGGACTGCCGGCACTACAACCGGCTGCTCGACATCCCGATCCGCCGCGGCGGTGCCCTCCTGCCGGACGTCGAGCGGCATCTCGGCGAGTGCTCCTACTGCCGGCACGCCGCCGAGCAACTCGGCCATGTCGAGGCCGATCCCGGGGTGCTCCTCGCCGAGGCGATCCTCGGCTGGGGCGCCCGCCGCTACCTCGACTCGCGCCCCGGCCGCCGCCCCGGCCCGGCCCGGGGCACGTCCCGGCGCTCCGGCGGAGGCCGGCGTGGGAAACCCGGACCGCTGGCCCGGCTCCCCGCGCTCCCGGGACGCCGCCGGGGCGAGGGCGGGCCCGGTCCGCTCGCCCGGACCGGACGCGGGGAGCCCGGCGCCGGCTGGTCGTCCAGGACCCTGCTCACCGGCGTCGGCGTCGCCTCGGCCGCGCTGCTCGCCGTCGTCCTCGCCGTCAGCCTCTGGCCCGACGGCGGCGACGGCGATGGCTCCCACAACGCCACCGGCCCCCGTGCCGGTTCTCCGTCGGCCTCCGCCACCGGTCCGGGCGCGGCCGGCCTCCCCAACGCCGACCGGCGGACCCGGCTGCGCGACGTGGGCACCGGCCTCTGCCTCGACGTCAAGGGCAGGCCGGCGCCGGGCGCGAGCGCCGTCCTCGCGGTGTGCTCCACCGCCGGGACCCAGCAGTGGACGTACGACGGCGACGGGCTGCTGCGCAGCGCGGCCGGCCCCGGCCTGTGCCTGGACTCGCACGCCGACGCCGGCGTGGTCATCCTCGGCGCCTGCGCCGGCGCGAAGACGAAGCGTGGCGGTGACGTGCGCTACGAGCTCACCGGGCGGGGCGAGTTGCTGCCCCGCTGGGACACGACCCTCGCCCTCGCCCCGGCCGACGGGCAGGCGGGCGCGGACGTCGTCGTCAAGGTCCGCGACCACGCGCCCGGCCAGCGCTGGCGGACCGACCGCCCCACGGCGACCCCCGGTTCCCTGTCCGTCGCCGGCACCGCCGGACCGCCCGCACGTGCCGCCGAACCCACAGTCATCCAGGGCTAGGGCGTGTTGCGAAGGTCCCTCCCCCAGCCTTCGGCCGGGAGGTGCCCCCAGCCTCGCGACGCCATGCACCCGACGCCGCGCGGCCCGCCCTACGGGCGAACGACGGGACTTTCGCAACACGCCCTAGTCGACCACGTCCTGCGGTGCGGTGCCGGCCAGGAAGCCGAGGACGTTCTGGACCGCGGCCAGCGCGATGCGGATCACCGTCTCCCGGGTGACGCCCCCGACATGGGGGAAGAGGACCACGTTCGGGGCCCGCAGCAGCCTGCTGTCCGGCGCGGGCGGCTCCGGGTCGAAGACGTCGAGGCCCGCTCCGGCCAGGGCGCCCTTCTCCAGCGCGTCCGCGAGGGCGTCCTGGTCGATCAGGGCGCCCCGGGCCGTGTTGACGACGAACGCCGTCGGCCGGAGCAGCGCCAGCCGCCCGGCGTCCAGCAGGTGCCGGGTGTCCTCGGTGAGCGGCGCGTGCAGGGTGACGTAGTCCGAGGAGGCGAGCAGGTCCTCCAGCGGCACGAACCGGGCTCCGCCCAGCGCCTGTTCGGTCTCCTCGGGCAGCCGGTGGCGCCCCGTGTAGAGGATCGTCATGTCGAACGCGGCGGCCCGCCAGGCCACTTGGCGGCCGATCTGGCCGAGCCCCACGATGCCGAGCGTCTTGCCGGACAGTTCGGTCAGGCTCGGCTGGAGCCGGGGCAGCGCCCACTCGCCCGCGGCCAGCGCCTGATGGGCGGGCAGCACCTGCTTGGCGAGGGCCAGCATGAGCGCGAAGGTCTGCTCGGCCACGTTCTGGGCCTCGGCGCCACTGGAGCCGATCGTGCACACCGGGATCCCCCGGGCGCGGGCCGCGTCCGTGTCGACGTAGTCGAAGCCGTGGCTGGCGCACTGCACCAGCTCCAACCCGGGTGCCTGCGCGAGGTGTTCGGCGCTGACCGGGGCGAGCGCGGTGAGGATCACCCGGGCGGCGCGCAGCGCGTCCGGGTCCTCGCCGGCGGACTCGACGACGGTGACAGGGGCGTCGGCGGGGAACAGCCCGGCCAGTGCGGCGCCCGTGGCGCGACCGCCGACGTGCGGCGGTACCACGGCGAGGACGTTCTTCGGGGCGCTCACGCGGACTCCTCGGCGAGGTCGGCCCGCCCGACGCCGGCGGGGGAGGAATGGCCGGACAGGGCCAGGGTGAGATCCAGTTCGGCCAGCAGGCAGCGCACGACGTGCTCCACGCCCGCCTGCCCGTCCAGACCGAGCCCGTAGGCGTAGGGCCGGCCCAGCAGCACCGCCCGCGCGCCCAGGGCGAGGGCCTTGAAGACGTCATCGCCGGTGCGCACCCCGCTGTCGAACAGCACGGCGAGCCGGTCGCCGACGGCGTCCGCGATCCCCGGCAGCGCGTCGGCCGCGGCGACGGAACCGGCGACCTGCCGGCCGCCGTGGTTGGACACCACCACGCCGTCCATCCCGGCGTCGGCGGCGAGCCGGGCGTCGTCCGGGTGCAGGACGCCCTTGAGGACGATCGGCCCGTCCCAGTGCTCCCGCAGGAACGCCAGGTCCGGCCAGGTGTGGCTCGCGTCCCCGAACAGGCCCAGGAAGTGCAGCACCGCCGCGTTCGGGTCCTCGTGGACGGGCTTGGCGAGCCCGGCCCGGAACGCCGGGTCGCTGAAGTAGTTGGCGGTGCCCACCCCGTGCAGGAACGGCAGGTACGCCTGGTCCAGGTCGCGGGGCCGCCAGGACAGCAGCGGGGTGTCCAGCGTGACGACCAGCACCGAGTACCCGGCCGCCCGTGCCCGCCCGAGGAAGCTGCGCGTCACCTCGCGGTCCTTGCCCCAGTACAGCTGGAACCAGCGCTCGCCGTCGCCCATGGCCTCGGCGACCTCCTCCAGCGGGGTGCTGGACGCCGAGGACAGGATGTACGGCACGCCCTGCGCGGCGGCGGCCCGGGCGGCGGCGCACTCGGCGTCCGGATGCATGATCGAGAGCACCCCGACGGGGGCCAGGGCCAGCGGCGCCGGCAGGGCACGGCCCAGCACCTCGACCGACAGGTCGCGCTCGTGCACGTCCCGGAGCATGCGGGGCACGATGCGGCGCCTGGCGAGGGCCTCCCGGTTGGCGCGCGCGGTGCTGCCGTCGCCCGCGCAGCCCGCCACGTACCCCACCGGGCCTGGTCCGAGCCGGTGTTCGGCCAGCTCCTCCAGCCGGGTCAGATCGGTCGGCAGCCGGGGTACGGCGCCCGTCATCCCGTTCAGATAGATCTCGTACTGGAAGTCGGCCCAGTGCTTCGCCATCCGTCCGTCCCGCCTCTCCTCGCCGAGTACGCGCCGCCGGCACGTGCAGCCCGACGATACTGGCCGGTAGCCACGGATTCCGCCGGGGGTCCCGCACCCGCCGGACCCGTTTCTCCCGTCGCGGCGGTGACGACGGGATGTACGCCTCCTGACCGCAAGGGTTTGGTGAGGGGTTGGTGAAAGGTCGGGACGGAATGTTTCCGGCCGATTGAGAAAGCGGTGGCTTTCGGCCATCTGGCCGTTTCTCGCGATCAAGAACCGCTCAGTTATGGGGGTTACACGCTCAGTTTCCGTAACTTCACGCCACTGATTCAATACGCAAGGTTACTGAAAGCCATGGGGTCGATGTGTGTTTCCCCGGCGGACTCGGCAGAGTGGCGCTCGCCGCTCCGGCACCCGACCGGTCCGGGCGGCACCCTCGAAGTTTCAAGCGGAAGGATGCACACAATGCGGACCACCGCGCGCTGGGCAGCGACCCTCGGCCTCTCGGCCGCCGCCGTCTGCGGACCCCTGACCGGGGCCGCCGTCGCCGCGCCGCACGCCGCGCCGGCGTCGCTCTACGCCCCCTCGGCGCTGGTGCTCACCACCGGCCACGGCGACCAGGCGGCCACCGCCACCCCGGAGCGCGCCGTCACCCTGACGTGCGCCCCGACGGCCTCCGGAACGCATCCGGCCGCGGTTCAGGCCTGCGCCGAACTGCGCGGTGTCGGCGGCGACCTCGACGCGCTGAAGGCCCAGGACGGCGTGATGTGCACCAAGCTGTGGGACCCGGTCGTCGTCACGGTCGAGGGCGTGTGGCAGGGCAAGCGCGTCTCCTACGAGCGCACGTTCGGCAACGCCTGCGCGAGGGATGCCATCGGCAGCCTCTTCGCGTTCTAGAGACCGGGATCGCCGGTACCCCGTATCACCGGATCAGGCCTGCAACTGGGGAGTGCGGCTCTTCGGGCGGGGGACCTGCGATCTCGCACCGGGACCGACTGGGCGGAGTGGGGCCGCCCTCCGGTCACCGGGCACGCCGCCCCTCCCCGCGGTGGACTGTGGGGGTCCACCCGGGGAGCGGTGGCAGCACGTCGGCGCCTGTCCGGCCGCGATGGCCGGGCAGGCCCCTTTCATGTCCGGCGCCGGTGACTGGTGTCGCACCAGGGGTAGCGGCGGCTGCGCCGGCAGGTGCACAGGGCCACCCGGAAGCGGTCGGAGGAGACGACGGTGCCGTCCTCCAGCTCCACCTCCACCGGGCCCTCCACCAGCAGCGGGCCGCGCCGCCGCGCGGTGATCCGGCGCGGTCGCTCAGCAGGGTCGTTCGGCACGGATGACCACCAGCTCCTCCGTCTCGTCGGCCGCCGGCAGCAGACCGCTGCGGCGCAGCCGGCCCGCCCGGGACCGCAGGACCGGCCCGAACGCGATGCGGCGCCGCCGGACCACCGAGGCCCGCAGGCCCGCCGCCCGCAGCGCGTGCACGGTCCGCTCGGTGCCGCTCAGCGACGAGTGCACGATCAGCAGCACACCGCCGGCCTTCAGCAGACCGGGCGCGTCCCGGCAGATCCGGTCCAGCAGCAGCCGCCCGTCGGGGCCCGCGTCCCAGGCCCGCGCCCGGCCGCGCGGCGCGCGTACGGTGCCGGGCTCCGGCACGTAGGGCGGATTGGCGAGGATGAGGTCGTACGTCCGTCCCCGCACCGGGTGGAAGAGGTTGCCGCGGCGGATCCGGACCGGCTGCCGGGTCAGCCAGGCGTTCAGCCGGGCCGTCCACACCGCCGTCCACGACACGTCCACCGCGGTCACCTCGGCACCGCGCCGGGCGGCCGCCAGCGCCAGGGCACCGCTGCCGGTGCCCACGTCCAGCACCCGCGCACCGGGTCGCGGCGCCTCCGCGTGGAGGGCCTCGGTGAGGAGTGCGGTGTCGTCCTGCGGGGCGTACACCCCGGGAAGCACCAGAGCGATCATTTCGTACGAGTACCCGAGCGATCAGGATGTATGAGACATAACCGGATCAAGCGGAACCCGTAGTGCGGAGCGGCCCGCGCGCCAGTCGGTGAGCAGCCGCCGGGCCAGCCGGTCCTCCAGGTACTCCGTCGCGTCGATCCCGAAGGCGATGTCGGCCGACAGCTCCGGTTCCTCGTCCAGCAGGCCGCCGATCACGTCGTGGCGTACGACCTGCTCGTGCACCGCGTCGGCCTCGACGTGCTCGTCGTAGAAGAACTCGGCGGCCGGCCCGGCGCCCGTGCGGCGCATGGCCTCGGCGAGCCGGCGCGAGCCGGGGGAGGAGGTGATCTCGACGTCGGCGAAGTGGCCGACCAGGGCGCCGCGCAGGTCCCGGTGCAGCCCGAACAGCGACATCAGGTTGACGACGGCGAGCATCTCGGCCCGGCCCGCGTCCAGGTAGCGGCCGTACGCCGTGTCCAGGCCCAGGTCCGTCATCAGATCGGCGAAGAGGCGGGCGTGGACCCGCTCCGCCCGGCCGCCGCCGAACTCGTCGAACTCCACGGCCGCCATCGCCGCCTTGGCCCGTCCCCACAGCCGGGGCAGCACCCACGCGTGCGGGTCGGCCTCCTTCAGGTGGTACAGGGAGCGCAGGGCGGCGTACTCGCGCAGCTGCCACAACTCGCCCTCGTCGCGCAGGTGGTGGGTGACGCCGGTGCCTTCGACCGGCTCGACCAGGAGGGCACCGAGGGCCTCGTCGAGGCTGTCGTGCCCGGGGGTGTCGGCGCGCAGCGCGGACAGGAACCGCCGCTCCAGCGCGGCCCGCACGCGCAGCAGCTCCGGGTCCCACTCGTGGCCCGGGTCGACGCCCGCGAAGCCCCGGTAGTGCAGTTCGTAGCACACGTACAGGGCGAGCTGGAGGTCGTCGCCATAGGGGTCGGCCGTTTCCGCGCCGGAGGGGAGGGGCAGCGGGCCGGTGCCGGTCAGGTGGGCGGTGACCGCGGCGGAGAGCGGTCCCCGCGTGCCGGGCAGGCGGGGTTCGTGGTGGTTCATGGCGGCCGGGTACCCGCGAGCCCCGAGGACACCGTCCTCGGTTCCGGACGTGGCCGAGGGGCCGCCGTCTCCCTGCGGACGGCGGCCCCTCGGCGGCCGGCGGAGCGGGCTGTCACATGTGGGCGACCGCTGCGGCGCCCGCGTCCTGGCGCGGCACCCCGCGGCGGTGGAGCAGGAACGCGATCACCGTGCCCGCGGCGAAGAAGCCCGCCGACCACCAGAAGGCGGTGGTGTAGCTCTCGATCGTGGCCTGCGCCCGGACCAGCTTGCTGCCGGCGTCGTGTCCCGACAGGTAGGCGGTGGCGGCGCTCGCGGCGAGGGTGTTCAGCAGGGCCGTGCCGATCGAACCGCCCACCTGCTGCATCGCGTTGACCGTGGCCGAGGCGACGCCGGCGTCCTCCGCCGCGACCCCGCCGGTGGCCAGCTGCATCGCGGGCGGCATGACCAGGCCGAGGCCCGCGCCGATCACGATCACCTGGGGCAGCACCGCACTGGCGTAGTGCGAGCCGAGGCCGATCCCGGTCAGCCAGGCCATGCCGGCCGTGGCGATCGCGAAGCCCAGCGGGATGACCGCCTTCGGGCCGATCCGGGGCAGCAGGACGGTGGTGCCGAGCTGTGCGGCCACCATCAGGGCGCCGACCATGGGCAGGAACGCCACCCCCGTCTTCGTGGGGCTGAAGCCAAGATTGAGCTGGAGGTAGTAGGTCAGGAAGAGGAACACGCCGAACATGCCCGCGCCGCTGATCAGCACCGCGAGGAAGGCGGCGGCCCGGTCGCGGTCCAGCAGGATCCTGAGCGGCAGCAGCGGGTGCGCGGCCCGGGTCTGCCACCAGGCGAACGCGGTCAGCAGCAGGCCGCCCGCGAGCAGGAAGCCCCAGGTCAGCGGGGAGCCCCAGTCGTGGGTCTCGGCGTTGGAGAAGCCGTACACCAGGGCGAACAGACCGCCGGCCACCAAGGCCGTGCCGGGCACGTCCAGCTTGGCGCCGGCCGCGTCCCGGTGGCTGCCCAGCAGGAGCCAGCCGCCGGCGAAGGCGACGACCGCGATGGCCACGTTGACGTACAGCGTCCATCGCCAGTCGAACGCGTCGGTCAGCACGCCGCCGAGCAGCAGTCCGACGGCACCGCCCGCGCCCGCGATGGCGCCGTAGACGCTGAACGCGCGGGCCCGTTCCCGGGCGTCGGTGAACGTGGTGTTGAGCAGCGACAGCGCGGCCGGTGCGAGAAGGGCGCCGAAGACGCCCTGCAGGGCGCGGGCGACGACCAGCATGGTGAAGCCGTTCGCGGCGCCGCCGAGCGCGGAGGCCCCGGCGAAACCGACGACGCCGATGAGGAAGGCGGGCTTGCGTCCGAAAAGGTCCGCTATGCGGCCGCCGAGCAGCAGCAGGGAGGCGAACGCGAGCGCGTACGCCGTCACGATCCATTGCCGGTTGCCGTCGGAGAAGCCGAGGTCGGCCTGGGCGGACGGCAGGGCGATGTTCACGATGGTGGCGTCGAGCACGACCATCAGCTGCGCTACGGCGATGACCGCGAGGATCCACCACCGCCGGGCGGAGGCGTGGCCGGGGGCCGCCGCCTCCACGGGGGCTCCCGTGCGGGAGCCTCCGGTCAGGGTCTTCTGGGACATGGAGAACCACTCCAGGGAAGTCGTTCGGGAAGCCGTTCGGGAAACCGTCCCGCGGAAATAAACGAAACGGTTTCGTACACGACGAGGCTAGAACACTTTCAGCGAAACGGCAACGTTTCGTTTGCCGGGCCCGGAGAGGCAGGGGGCAGGCGGCGACGTGCGGTCCGTGCGGTCAGGCCGCGAAGACCCGCCGGAGGGCGGCGGCCAGCGTCCCCGCGTCGGCCGGGCTCACCCGCGCGGAGAGGTGTCCGTCCGGCCGCACCAGGAACGCCGTCGGCCCGTCACTGGCGTACTGGCTGCGGAACTCGCCCCGGCAGTCCCGCAGCACCGGCAGCGTGACCACGTGCCCGGCGTCCACCTGCTCGGGCAGCACGCAGTACGTCAGCAGCCGGCCGTGCGCCGACTCCTCGGCGCCCTCGGCGAGTTCGGGGAACCCCTTAGCGCCGTCGGAGGAGTCGGCGTACAGCAGCAGGACGTGATCGCGCTCGCGCAGCAGGTCGTGGAGGCGCAGCGGGAAGGCCGCGATCTCGTCCATCAGGCCGCCGCAGTCGGGGGCCCGGTCGCCCGGGGCCGGGCCGGACCCGGGCTCGGGCGACGGGTCCGGCTCGGTCAGCGGGCTGTCCGGGTAGGCGATGAGCAGCTGCGCCTCGCGCATCATCACGGTCGCGGCGTCCTCCGGATCGGCCTGCACGCCGTGCGCGGCGTGCCGCAGGGTGCGGCCCACCACTTCCTCGCCGACCGGCCGGCGCTCGGCGTCGTAGCTGGCCGGCAGCGTCGGGCGGGCGGTGCCGTTCGCCACGAGAGCCAGTTTCCAGGCCAGGTTGCAGGCGTCCTGGATACCGGTGTTCATGCCCTGGGCGCCGGTCGGCGGATGGATGTGCGCGGCGTCGCCGGCGACGAACACCCGGCCGTCGCCGTACCGGTCGACGAGCCGGTGGCTGATGCGGAACACCGACGACCAGCGCATCGCCGAGGCGGTGGTCGGCCGGGGCGACAGCCGGTCGATGACCGCCTGGATGTGCTCCAGGCCGGGGGCGCGGCCCGACTCCAGTCCGTGCGCGACCGCGTCCGGACCGCCCGGCTGCTCCCTCGGCGACAGCTCCGGCGGGACCATCATCGACATGCGGTAGCGGCACCGGCCGGGCAGCGGGATGCACACCAGGATGTCGTTCACCGTGCCGTCGTCCGCGCGGTGCATGGACCGCACGGAATACCCCGCCGGAAGGTCCCAGTCCACCTCCACGTCGGCGAGCATGTACTCCTCGGGCAGTGCGCCTCCCTCGAAGGACAGGCCGAGCGTCTTGCGGACGATGCTGTGCGCGCCGTCGCAGCCGATCAGGAAGCGTGACCGGACCTCGGTCTCCTCGCCGGACCGGGTGCGCAGCGTGCTGGTGACGCCGTCGGCGTCCTGCGTGAAGGACACCAGTTCCGTGCTCCGCTCGATCCGCGTGCCGTGCCGGGCCGCGGCCTCTTCGAGGATGCGCTCGGTGTCGTACTGCGGCAGGGCCGCGAAGCCGTACGGCACCTGCTCGGGCAGAGACAGGTCCAGCCGCGGCTGCTCGCCCCCGTTGACGTAGGTGAGCTGGCCGAGCATGGGCACCGCCGCGTCCAGTGCCGCGCGGGCCACCCCCATCCGGTCCCAGATCTCCAGCGTCCGCGGCTGGATCCCGACGGCCTTCGCGTACGGCAGCCGTCCGTCGAGCCGGTCGACGAGGCGACAGGGGACCTGGCGGCGACTGAGTTCCAGGGCGGCGGTCAGGCCGACCGGGCCGGCCCCGGCGATCAGTACCTCGGTGTCCGTCATGCGCTGCTCCCGCCGGGCGTCCGGGCGGTGGCCGGACCCGCTGCGCGGCTCCCGCGCGACCGCCCTGTGCCGTCTTGCCTGTCCGTTCCATGCTCACCCCGGCGCCCGCCACCCTGCGACTCGGCCCGGGGGAGCCGGACACGGTCAGGCCAGCTGCCTGCGCACCAGCTCGTGCAGCCGGCCGCCGGTGTCGGCGAGCAGGTCTGCGGGCGGGCCCTGCTGGACGACACGGCCGTCCTCCATGACGACGACCCGGTCCGCGTCCAGCACCGTCGACAGCCGGTGGGCGATCACGATCCGGGTGGCGTTCAGCTTGCGGGTGCTGTCGATGACCGTGCGCTGGGTGTCGTTGTCCAGGGCGCTGGTCGCCTCGTCGAAGAACAGGATCCGCGGTCGGCGGATCAGCGCCTGCGCGATCATCAGCCGCTGCCGCTGCCCGCCGGACACGGCGCCGCTGCCCGAGACGATCGTGTGCAGGCCCATCGGCATCCGCCGGATGTCCTCCGCGAGCCCCGCCAGCTCGGCGGCGGCCATGGCCTCCTCCGGCGTGTACGGCTCGGTGCCGCAGATGACGTCAAGGATCGAGCCGGTGAACGGCTGCGCGTGCTGCAGGACGACCCCGCACTGGCGGCGCACCGCCGACTGGTCCAGCGCCGCCAGGTCCTGGCCGTCGTACAGGACGCTGCCCGAGACCGGCTTGTCGAAGCCGATCAGCAGCCGCAACAGGGTCGACTTGCCGCAGCCGCTCGGGCCGACGATCGCCACGAACTCGCCCGGGCGGACCGCGAAGGACACGTCGTCCAGGACGAGCGGGCCGTCGTCGGCGTACCGGAACGACAGCCGCCGCGCCTCCAGCGCGCCCGACAGCGGACCGGGCCGGGTGCTGGCCGTGCGCACCTCGGGCGTGGCGTCCAGGACCGGCCTGATCTCCTCGAACAGCGGCAGCGCGGCCACCGCCGACACGAACGAGCCGGTGAGCTGGGTGACCGAGGTCAGCACCATCGTCACCGACGTGTTGAAGGTGAGGAACGCCGCCGCCGACATCGTGCCCTGCGCCGGACCCGCCAGCAGCATGAACATCGCCAGCGTGCACACCGGCAGATAGACCGCGCCCAGCACGGTGGTGAGGTTCTTGATCCGGCCGACCTTCTGCTGCAGCTCCCTGCTGTGCGCGAACTGCCGGGCCCAGGCCGCGTACGCGTAGTTCTCCGCCGCCGCGACCCGCAGCTTCGGCAGGCCCCGCAGCGTCTGGAACGCCTGGTTGTTCAGCTTGTTGCCGAGCACCACCAGCCGCCGCTGCCAGCGCACCTGCCACAGCCCGAGTCCCAGGAAGACGCCCCCGATGACGACGAGCATGCCGATCGCCGCCAGCGCCAGCGGCGCGCTGTACCAGAACAGCAGGCCCAGGTTCATCGCGCCGACCGTCACCGACTGGGCGACCACCGGGCCGACGCCCGCGAGCAGCCGGCGGATCGCGCTGATGCCCATGGCGGCGCTGGCCAGTTCACCCGTCGAGCGCTGCGTGAAGAACCGGGTGGGCAGGCGCAGCAACCGGTCCCAGACGGCCGGCTGGAGCGCCGCCTCGATACGGCCCTCCAGCCGCAAGATCGTCAGGTTCTCCAGCAGCGTGAACGCGGCCGACACCACCCCGCTCACCATCACCGCCAGGCACACCTGGACGATGAGGTCCTGCTGCGCCTTCGGCACGTACTCCCCGAGGACCTTGCCGGTGGCGACCGGCACCAGCGCGCCGATCGCCACCGTCACCAGCCCCGCCAGCAGGAGCCGCAGCACGTCGCCGCGGGTGCCGCGCAGGCTGAACCGCAGCAGCCCGAGCGGCCCGAGCCGCCGCTCGGGCAGCGGCCGGTAGAACATCACCGCGCGCGCCTCGAACTCCTCGGCGTTCTCCTTCTCCACCGGCGTCTCACGCCCGGTCCCCGGATGCACGGCCGCATAGCCGCCGCGCCGCCACAGCAGCGCCACCGGCGCCCCGGACAGCGCCCGGTGCCCGACCAGCGGGCCCACGTTCTCCCGCCACCAGCGCCCGTCCAGCCGTACGGCCCTCGTGCGCACGCGGGAGGCGAGTGCCACCCGCTCGACCGGGTCGAGGCGCTCGCTCTCCGCGCCGCCCCGGGCGGGCTCGGCGAGGGTGATCCCGGACGCCTCGGCGACCAGCGCGCAGGCCGCGTAGGTGGCGTCGGTGTCGGCGGCCGTCGTCCGGCGCGGCGAGCGCCGGCCGATGGACGCCAGCAGGGTCTGGTCGGCCTGCGCGCGGACCGCCTCACCGGCCTTGATCCCGGCGGCCGTCCGTGTCTCGTGGCTGCGCTCCAGCTGCTCGATCCAGCGGTCCAGCGCGGTCAGCAGCCGGTACTGCTGGTCGACCATGCTCTGCCACAGCGCCGGGTCCATCAGCAGGTCGGCCGCGGCCTCCGCGCCGTAGACCGAGCCGTACTGCACGCTGCCCGGCGGGACCTGCATCCAGAACACGTCGTCGTCGGAGGGCGCCGCCGTCCGCTCCTCGGCCATCGGCGCCTGGAAGAGGACGGAGAGGCCGCGGCCCACGCCCAGGGCGACGGCGTACTCCAGCGGGCTCGTCGCCGGCGGCACGTACTGCGGGTTGCCGTACTCGTCGTACGACCAGGTCTGGGTGTGGGCCGGCTGGTACAGCTCGCGCAGGTTGACCCGGTGCAGCACGCAGTCCCGCACCGGGCGGGCGACCAGGGTGTGCCGGGGCCCGGCGACCGGGCCGAGCAGCAGCGCGCCCGCCTCCAGCCGGCCCAGGTGGTGCCAGTGGCCCTGCTCGGCGGCGTCCACCGCGAACAGGTCCAGCGCGCCGGCCGCGACCAGCCACAGCACCTGCGGACCCTCCAGGTCGACGCGGGTGAACCCGGCGCAGTCGACGCGCGTGCCCAGCGCACCGAGCGCGCCGAGCACGAGGTCGCCGTCGTACCCCTCCTGAACCGACGTCATCTCACCGCTCCCTGACCAGCGCCGCGTACGCGCCGCCGCGCGCCACCAGCTCCTCGTGCCGCCCGCGTTCGACGACCGTGCCGTGCTGGAGCACGACGATCTCGTCGCTGTCGCGGACCGTGCTCAGCCGGTGCGCGATGACCACACAGGCGCAGCCGCGCCGCCGCAGGTTGTCCATCACGACCTGCTCGGTCTCCGCGTCCAGCGCGCTGGTCACCTCGTCCAGCACCAGGATGCTCGGGCGGCGCACCAGCGCGCGGGCGATCTCCAGGCGCTGGCGCTGCCCGCCGGAGAAGTTCCGGCCGTCCTGCTCGACCGGGCTGTGGATGCCGCCGGGCCGACGCGTCACCACGTCGTACAGCGCCGCGTCCCTCAGCGCCTCCACCACGGCCTCGTCCGGGACCGACGGGTCCCACAGCGCCACGTTGTCGCGGACCGAGCCCTCGAAGAGGAACACGTCCTGGTCGACGAAGGACACGGAGGCCGCCAGCGCGCCGCGCGGGATGTCCTCCAGCCGGCGGCCGTCGATCCGGATCACCCCGTCCCACGGCGTGTACAGGCCGGAGATCAGCCGGGACACCGTCGACTTGCCGCTGCCCGAGCCGCCGACCAGCGCCACCTGCTGACCCGGACCCACCGTCAGGTCGAACCCGGTCAGCAGCGGCTGGTCCAGCGGGCTGTACCCGAAGGCGATGTTCTCCAGCTCGACGTGCCCGTGCAGCCGGCGCGTCGAGTCGCCGGCGCCGGGGCGGGCGTAGAGCGGGTCGGCCTGGAAGTTCTCCACGTCCTTCAGCCGGGCCACGTCGGCGGCGAAGTCCTGGATGCGGCCCGCGACCCCGTTGAGCCGGGTCAGCGGCGCGGTGAACCGGGTGACCAGCGCCTGGAAGGCGACCAGCAGACCGACCGAGATGTGCCCCTCCACCGCCCGCATCCCGCCGATCCACAGGATCAGCGCGCTGTTGAACGTCGCCAGCGTCGGCGCGACCACGCCCAGCCAGGCGCTCGGCACCCCGAGCCGCTGCTGCTCCTCCAGCGTGGTGGCGTGCTGCCCGGCCCACTTGCGGAAGTAGCCGTCCTCGCCGCCGGTCGCCTTCATCGTCTCGATCAGCTGCAGACCCGTGTACGACGTGTTCGTGAGCCGGGCCGTGTCCGCGCGCAGCTTGGCCGTCCGGGTCGCGCGCAGCCGTACGGCTATGCGCATCGCCACCACGTTCAGCAGGGCCACGCCGATGCCGAGGAACGTCAGCTGCGGGTCGTAGGTGTAGAGGAGCACCGCGTACAGCACGACGACGATCGCGTCGACGCCGGCCGCCGCGAGGTCGCGGGCCAGGGTCTCGGCGACCTGGTCGTTGGACTGCAGGCGCTGCACCAGGTCGGCGGGGGAGCGCTGGGCGAAGAACGTCACCGGCAGCCGCAGCAGATGGCGCAGGAAGCGGGCGCTGGACAGGGTCGAGGAGATGATCCGGCCGTGCAGCAGATTGGCCTGCTGCAGCCAGGTCAGGGCCAGCGTGAGCAGCACACACGTGGCCATCGAGGCGAACAGCACGCCCAGCAGCGAGGTCTGGCCGCCGAGCAGGAACAGGTCGATGTAGGTGCGGCTGAGCGCGGGCAGCGCGGCGCCCACCCCGACCAGCAGCAGGCTGGCCAGCACCGCGGCGGGCAGGGCGCCCGCGGTGCCGCGCAGCCGGGCCGGCATCGCGCCGAGCACGCCCGGCCTGCGCCCGCCCCGGGTGAAGCTGTCACCGGGCTCCAGCACCAGCACGACGCCGGTGAAGCTGCCGTCGAACTCCTCCATGGGCACGAACCGGCGGCCCTTGGCGGGGTCGTTGACGTACACGCCGCGCCGGCCGAAGCGGCGCCCCATGCCGTCGTAGACGACGTAGTGGTTGAACTCCCAGAACAGGATGGCCGGCCCGCGCACCTCGGCGAGGGCGGCCAGGTCCATCTGCATGCCCTTGGCGGTGAGGCCGTAACCGCGGGCCGCCTTCAGCAGGTTGCTGGCGCGCGAGCCGTCCCGGGAGACGCCGCAGGCGATGCGCAGCTCCTCCAGCGGGACGTGCCGGCCGTAGTGGCCGAGCACCATCGCGAGCGAGGCGGCGCCGCACTCGACGGCCTCCATCTGCAGCACGGTGGGTGTGCGCACAGCGCGGCCGCGGGGCCGGGGGACCTGCCGCTTGGCCGGGGCGGCGCGTCTGCGGCCACCGGTCTCCTGCGCGGCGGTCACGGGAGCAGCCAGTCGACGGGGCGCTGGTCGGCCAGCTTGACCGAACCGGAGGCCAGGGTCATGGAGTCCAGCCGGTACGGCGGTCCGTCCGCGGACGACCAGCGGTAGCCGCTCTTCGTCGACGCCGACCGGTCCAGCGAGACCAGGACGGCGACCGGGCGCCCCTTGCGGGTGAACTGCTCGCCGAGCTGACTGTCGCCGAGGAACGCGGAGATCGACTGGGCGGACTGGGCCGCGCGGTCCACCGACTTCACGTGCCCGCGCAGCACGCCGTACCGCTGCGTGGACACCGAGGGCACGGTGAGGTCCACGGCGGCGTGCGCGGGGATCGAGGCGGCGTTCTCGGCGGGGACGTACACCGTCGCGTACAGCGGGTCGGAAGCGTGCGCGACCTTCTCGACCGCGGCCACGGCGGTGCCGGTGCGCACGATCTGCCCGATGGTGGCGGCGAGCGCGGTGACCCGGCCGGCGGCGACCGTGCGGACCATCGAATCGCCCTGCGCGGTACGGACCTTGACGACTGGGGCGCCGGCGGCCAGCCGCTCGCCCTGCTGGGCGAGCACGGCCGTCACCTGCCCGGACACGGGGCTCTGGAGCACATAGCTGCCCTGCCCGTGCGTGAGAACGGCCGGCGCGCTCACGGTGGAGGCGACCGAACCGGTCAGCGCCCACACGGTGGCGGCCGCCATCACCACGACGGTGACGGCCAGCGCGAGCCACCCCTGCGGGCGGGCCAGCCGCACGGGAAGATCCAGTTCTTCCGGCGACTGGAGTTTGGCGAGGGCCTGTTGGCGGAACTGCACGGAACTTCCCTCACCCGGGGAGAGACGACGTCACGGCATGTGTGCGGGCATCCGAGAGCCCCGGAGCCGAGGGACGGCTCCGGGACCCGCGGTGACACCTCGGTGCGGTCAGAGACCGGCGACCAGGTTGGTGACCGGCTGGACGTTCAGGCCGGTGACACCCTCGACGGTGCCGACGAGCGTGTCCGCCAGGCCGGCGACCGGGGCAACGCCGTTCAGGGCGCCGGTGGCGGTGTTGAGGGCGTTCACGGAGAGACCGCCGGAGATGCCGTCAAGGGCGGCGTCCGAGATCTCGGCGGTCTCGACCTGGGGGGTGGAGTTCATGGTGGAACTTCCCTTCGTATGGATATTTCACAAGGGGGGAGCGGCCCCCTCTGGGGACAGACGGACGGCCGCGAACGCGGGTGCCGGGCACCCGTCTCCGGGGCCCGCAGCGGCCCCCGCGATGCGAAGGATCAAAGCACGCACGCGCGGCCCCCTTCCACTCAAACAGGGCTCTCACCAGCACACTTGGCTCCGGGAGCCACCTAACCGTGCAGGTGTGCGCACGGCATGTCGGCGACTCCTTCACAAGCCGCACGGCATCGGTACGGCACGCCCCTTGCCCAGCGGAGGCGGAATCCGGCACTCCGCCCCAAAGGCGTTTTGAGGGGCGCGCGGATGTGCAGATCCCCTGGCCGCCGTGACCCGCTTGGGCATTCGATGTGCAGATTCGCTGAAGCCGGGATTCCGGTACGTGTCCGGAACCGACCGTTACCGATCGGTAGCCGAACGTGTCGGGCGAGGGCTCTTCGGTGCGCGGCTGATTCGCCTCCGTGGGACGGGAGTTGACGCCCCGCGTTGAACGCGCCACGCGAACCGCCCGTACCTACAGCCATCCAGGCGCCCCCGATCACCTGCCGACAGCGGCAGACCCCCGTCCCCAGGAGGTCGAGAAGTTGAGTCACAAGCGAATGCCCAAGCGCAAGGCCGCGATAGCGGTGGGCGGCGTCGCGGCGCTCGGAGCGGCGGCACTCCTGCTGCCCAACGCCATGGCCTCACAGGACCAGGGCAAGGCCTCGAACGCCGGCGGCACCGCCCGGACCCTGAAGGCCGCTGACGCCTCGGACCTCGCCGCCCGGTTGCAGAAGACGCTCGGCGACTCGATCGCCGGCACCTACTACGACGACGCGAAGAAACAGCTCGTCGTCAACGTCGCCGACGGCGACGGCACGGCGGCCGCACAGGCGGAGAAGGCGGGCGCGGCTGTCCGGCACGTCGCCAACAGCACCGCCGAACTCAAGGCCGCCGCCCACACCCTGAAGACCCGGGCGACCGTGCCCGGCACCGCCTGGGCCGTCGACCCGCGCACCGACAAGATCCTGGTCACCGCCGACAGCACCGTCACCGGCGCCAAGTGGGACAAGGTGCGGTCGACCGTGCGCGGTCTCGGCTCCGGCATGGCGACCCTGAAGAAGTCCTCGGGCACCTTCAAGACGTTCCTCTCCGGCGGCGACGCCATCTTCGCCCAGGTGCAGGGCGGCGGTGTCCGCTGCTCCCTCGGCTTCAACGTCACCGCGTCCGACGGCAGTCCGGCCTTCCTGACGGCCGGTCACTGCGGGGTGGCCGCCAAGCAGTGGTCCGACTCGCAGACCGGGCAGCCCCTCGCCACCGTCGACCAGGCCACCTTCCCCGGGAACGACTTCGCCCTCGTCAAGTACGACGACGCCACCACCCAGGCGCCCAGCGAGGTCAACGCCGGCAACGGGCAGACGGTGCAGATCACGCAGGCCCAGGACGCCACCGTCGGCGAGACCGTGTTCCGCATGGGCTCGACCACCGGTCTGCACGACGGCCAGGTCACCGGCCTCGACGCCACGGTCAACTTCCAGAGCGAGACCGACCCGGGCGGGGTCGACACCGTCAACGGCCTCATCCAGACCAACGTCTGCGCCGAGGCCGGCGACAGCGGCGGCTCCCTCTTCACCCAGGACGGCGGCGCGGTCGGCCTCACCTCGGGCGGCAGCGGCGACTGCACCAACGGCGGCGAGACCTTCTTCCAGCCGGTGACGGCGGCGCTCCAGGCCACGGGCGCCACGCTGGGCGGCGGCGCCGGGGGCCAGGCGGGCGCCGGGGACCAGTCCGGTGCGGGTGACCAGTCGGGCTCGGGGGCTCAGGCCGGTGCCGGGGACCAGGCCGGAGGCGACCAGACCGGTGGCACGGCCGACCCGTCCGCCACCGGCGGTGACCAGAACGGCGGCGGCCAGGGCCAGGACCAGGGCGCGGGCCAGCAGGGCTCGGGCGACCAGGGTGCGGGCGACCAGTCGGGTGCCGGGGACCAGTCGGGTGCCGACGCCCCGTCCTATTCCGGCGGGAACGACGGGTCGTCCCTCACCGGGACCAACTGACCCGTCCGCTCAGGGGACCGGCGACAGGCCACGGCACCGCCGTCCCGACCCCGTGACCGGGGGCCCGCCCCACCGGGTCTCCCCCCAGCCCCCGTCCGGCCCCGCCCGCGGTTCCGGCCGGCGGGGAACGGTCCGGCCCTCCGCCCGGAGGGCCGGACCAGCGGCGGCTGTGCCCTCCCGGCCGTCAGCCGGCCCGGCGCGCTCGCAGCGGTCCGTCGGCCGGGCGCGCTCCGGGCGGTCCGTCGGCCGGGCGCGCTCGCAGCGGTCCGCCGGCCCGGCGCGCTCCGGGCGGTCCGTCGGCCGGGCGCGCTCGCAGCGGTCCGCCGGCCCGGCACGCCCGGCAGCCATCAGCCGACCGGGCAGGCCCTCAGCAGCAGCACCGCGACATCGTCCACGAGTTCGCGTGCCGACGCGGCGTGGGCCACCAGGTCGTCGGCCAGCTGTTCCAGGGGCCGGTCGCCGATGTCCGTCAGCAGAGAGCCGAGATCGGCCAGGGCGTCCTCGATGTCCAGGCCGGGGGACTCGACGAGACCGTCGGTGTAGAGGACGAGGAGCGAGCCGGGGGAGAGGGACACCTCCGTCGTCGGATACGTCGCCTCCGCGTCGATGCCCAGCAGCGGCCCGCCGGCCAGGTCCAGCACTTTCACCCGCCCGTCCGGCCTCCTCAGCAGCGGCGGCGGATGCCCCGCCCGCGCCATCACGGCCCGCCCGCGCGCCGGGTCCAGCCGCAGGTACAGGCAGCTGGCGAACAGATCGACGCCGAGGTCGATGAGCAGCCGGTTGGTGCTGCGCATCACGTCCTCCGGCGCCTGCCCCACGGTGGTGTACGCCCGTACCCCCGTGCGCAGCTGCCCCATCAGCCCGGCCGCCGTCACGTTGTGTCCCTGCACGTCCCCGATCACCGCCGCCGCGAGGGGCCGGCTCGGCACCAGGTCGTAGAAGTCGCCGCCGATCTCCAGACCGCGCGTGGCCGGCACGTAGCGGGCGGCCGCCTCGATGCCCGGCGGTGCGGCGAGGGTGCGCGGCAGCAGCGCTTCCTGGAGGCCGTGGGCGAGGCGGAACTTGGCGTCGTAGAGCTGGGCCCGCTCCAGGGCCTGGGCGATCAGGCCGCCGAGGCTCGTCAGCACGGCCCGCTCGTCCGCGGGGAAGGGGTGCGGCTCGGCGTACGCCAGCACGCACGTGCCCACCGGCCGTCCCGACGCGATCAGCGGCAGGTACGCCCACGCCGCGTACCCGTCCGGCGTGTCGCGCCGCTCCGGGTACAGGCGTTCGAGATGCTCCCGGGACTCGAAGAAGCCGGGCACCCCGCTGCTCAACGCCTGCGTGCCCGGGGCGCGGTCGCTCAGCGGCCGGCCGTCGTAATGCTCCACGACCCGTGGGTCCGCGTAGCCGCGGTGCCCGAGCAGGTGCAGCCGCCCGGCCTGCGAGCCGAGGACCACCAGGGCCTGGCTGCCGACCGCCGGGGCGATCTCGTCCGCGACCAGCTGCACCACGTCCTGCACGCCCACCGCCTCGGTCAGCGCTCCCGCGAGACTCAGCACCTGGGAGATGGTCACCAGGCGGGACGGGCCGGACGCGGGTTTAGGCGCCGCCTGCGCCAGCTGGGCGACCGCGCGGGCGCGGCTGATCCGCACGCTGAGCCCGGTGGTGGTCGGATACAGCCGGAACGACAGCCACTCGCCGGGCGGCCGCAGTGCCACGAACGACGTGACGTGCTGGCTGATCAGCGCGGCCCGGTACCGGTCCTCGTACATCGGGTCGTTGAGCCACGGCACCGACACCCACGGCAGCGTGCCGAGGAGTTCACCCGCGGGCCGGCCGAGCAGTTCGGCGGCGGCGGAGTTGGCGAAGGCGATTCGGCCGTGCAGGTCCAGCGACACCAGTCCGTACGGCAGCCGGGCCACCATCCGGGCCGCCTCGACCGAGGCCGGCGTGTCCGTCGAGCCGATCGCCGGCGCGGCCAGCAGATCGGCCTCGTCGCCCAGCGGCCGGCTCTCCTCGGCGGCCCGTTCCAGCCGCGTCGCCAGCCGGTCGCAGGCCGCCGTCAGATGGTCCCGCTCCCGGTCGGACAGCTCCGGCGCATGCGATCCGGGCCAGGTCAGGAACACCGCGCCGTACACCTTCTCCGGTGTCGCCAGGGGCAGCGCGGCCAGCGCGAAGGGATACGGCAGCACCACCGCGATGCGCGGGTAGCGGCCGGCCATCTCCTCCTCGCCGCCCACCCACACCAGCCGCCGCTCCCGCGCCGCGTCGGCGACCGGGATCGGCGCGCTCAGCCCCACCCGCTCCCACGGCGCGGCGAACGCCCGCGGCAGCCCCGCCATCACCGCCATCTCCAGCACCGGCTCGTCGGTCCGGAGCAGGTACACGGCACCGGAGTGCGCGTCGACCTCCTCCATCATCGAGGCCAGCGCGACGGACAGCACCGGGCGGCGCACCCGCCTGCCGGTGGCCACCGCCGGCCTCGGCCCGTCGGACACGCCGACCACCTCCTCGTACGGCCGCGCGTTCATCCGGGTCAAGACTCCCTCGTACCGGCGATCCGCGCACGGCGAACGCGGAGCGGTGCACACCGGACACGCCGGCCCGGGCACGGGTCCGCGGGGGAGGGGAAACCCTGCTGCGTACCCCGGCCGGCCCGGGCCATGCCCCCGCAGTGGAAGCGCGCGGTGGCGTACGGGCGCCCTGCGTGCGCCCCCGCGCATCGTGATGGCCGATTCTCCGCGCACGCGGGCGGTGACGGCCGCCAACAATGGGGCACGCGCTCACCATCAGGGCACCGAGCACGACGGGACACGCCCGGACACGGGCACGGTGAGTACGAGTCACGAGTCACGAGTCACGAGTCACGAGTCACGAGTCACGAGTACGGAGTACGGACACGGTGCGTCTGGCGCGCACAGGTGGATACGGCGAGTTCGAGGGGGCGGGCAGTGATCCGGGTTCTTCTGGTGCACGACGCGTGTCTGGTGCGATCGGTCCTGGCCGACTGGCTGCGGGCGGAACCCGGCCTCGACGTCGCCGACACGCCATGGCGTGCCGCGTCCGCGCGGGTACGGTCCTTATGCCCGGACGTGTGCGCGGCCGACCTGGAATGCGGTGACGGTCACGCCGCTCCGCCGCTGTCCGACCTGTGCCCGCCCGGCACCGGGGGGAGACCGCCCGCCCTCGTGGTGCTCGCGGGCGCGAGCCGGCCCGGGCTGCTGAAGCGGGCGGCCGAGGCGGGCGCGCTCGGCTTCGTCGACAAGGCCGGGTCGCCCGACCGGCTGGTGCGCGCGATCCGGCGGGTCGCGGAGGGGGAACGTTTCGTCGACCCCTCGCTGGGCTTCGGCTTCCTCAAGGCCGCGCAGATGCCGCTGACGCGCCGCGAGCTGAGCGTGCTGTCGCTGGCGGCCCAGGGTGCGTCGATCGCGGAGATCGCCGGAAGCCTGCACCTGTCCCACGGCACCGTGCGCAACTACATGGCGGCGATCACCCGCAAGACCGGTGCGCGCAACCGCGTCGACGCGATCCGCATCTCGCGGGGCGAGGGCTGGGTGTGATCACCGGGCGGGGGCGGCCGGCGCCGCCGTCCAGCCGCCGACCAGGTCCCGGTAGAGAGCCGAGGTCCGCAGGAGTTCGTCGTGCGTGCCGTAGGCGGTGCGCGGTCCGTCCAGCACGAGGACGCGCGCGGCGCGGCGGGCCGAGCTGATCCGGTGCGCGACCACGACCAGGGTGCCGCCCGGGCGCGCGGCGAAGGCCCGCTCGGCGCGCTCCTCCGCCTCGGGGTCGAGGTGGCAGGTCGCCTCGTCGAGCAGCGCCAGCGGCGCGGGGGAGAGGTACGCCCTCGTCAGCGCGATCAACTGGCGCTCACCGGCCGACAGCGCCGCCGGATCCACCCGGGCGCCAAGGCCGCCCATCGAGGCCATGTGCGGGCCGAGCCCGACGGCCTCGGCGGCGGCCAGCAGCTCGCCCTCGGGCACCGGACCCGCCCGGAACAGGCCGAGATTCTCGGCAAGCGTGCCCCCGTGCACATACGCCTCCTGCGGGATCAACACCCGCGCCCCCGCCGCCTCCGCCCCCGGCACAGCCCGCCCGAACACCCGAATCGCCCCCTCCCGCGCTTCCAGCAGGCCGGCGACGAGACCCGCGAGCGTCGACTTCCCCACCCCACTCGGCCCCACGACAGCAAGATGCCCACCCGGCGGGACAACCAGGTCAAGCCCATCGAGCACGGCCGCACTAGCCGCCCCATAGGCAAAGGTGACGCCGAAGAGCTCCAGCGCAGGAACACCCTCACCCCAAAGCCCCACGGACAACCCCGCCCCGCACACGGCAGCGCCCCGAAGGGCCGCGGGGATCTGCCCGACCAGCCCGGACGGCGCTGCAGGCGAACGAGGTCGGTTCGCGTCATCCGCAGTGGAGCGCTCCGCGGCGTCCGTCCCGGGGAGGGCAGTGCCCGGAAGGGGCGCGGGGAACTGCGCGATCGGCCCCGACGGCGCTGCGGGCGAACGAGGTCGGTTCGCGTCATCCGCAGTGGAGCGCTCCGCGGCGTCCGTCCCGGGGAGGGCAGTGCCCGGAAGGGGCGCGGGGAACTGCGCGATCGGCCCCGACGGCGCTGCGGGCGAACGAGGTCGGTTCGCGTCGTCTGCGGTGGAGGGCTCGGCGGCGTCCGCTCCGGGGAGGGCAGCGCCCGGAAGGGGCGCGGGGATCTGCGCGATCGGCCCCGACGGCGCTGCGGGCGAACGAGGGCGGCCCGCGTCGTCTGCGGTGGAGGGCTCGGCGGCGTCCGCTCCGGGGAGGGCAGTGCCCGGAAGGGGCGCGGGGAACTGCGCGACCAGCCCAGACGCTGCCGCAGGCGGACGACGGCGGATCGCGTCCGAAGCGGAGCGCCCCGCAGGCGAGGTCAGCCGACGCAGGATCACCGTCAGGCGTGAGCCACTCGTGCCCAAGCCGTGGACGAGGTTCTGCAGAGCCGGCAGCAAGGACTGCGTGACATAGGCGAGCGCGCCGACCAGGGCGCCCGGAGTGACGTCATGGCGCAGCAGCCACGGCGCCGCCGCGAGCAGCAGGACCACGGGCAGCTGGCCGCCCACAGCCAGCGCCGCCACCCGGACCACGCTCCAGCGCGCCAGCGCCCGCGCGGCCCGCACCTCCGCCTCGATCCGCCGGCCCGTACCCGCCGCCGCCCACCCCTGCGCGCCGGCCGCCGTGATGTCCCGCAACCCCGGCCCCACCGCGCCCAACTCCGCGGCCAGCGCCTCGTCGGCCACGAGGAACCGCTCCTGACGCCGGGCCAGCGGGCGCAGGGTCGCCGCGAAGAGGACGAGACCGGCCAGCACCGGGGGTACGACGACGACCAGCAGCAGCGGCGCCAGCGAGAACAGGCCGATCAGCGCACCCGCCGCGGTGAACAGGAAGGAGCGGGAGAGCATCACGAGACCGGCCAGAGTGTCCCGCGCGATCTCCACCTGCTGGGTGAGCCGGGACAGCGCCCCGCTGTCCGCCTCGCGCACCCCGCGCGCCACCACCCGCTCGACCAGCCGGTCCCGCGCGGGTTCGACCAGCGCGGCGACGACGCCGTACACCCGCCCCGTCCCGTACGCCCCCGCGCAGACGGCGAGTCCCGCGCCCGCCAGCCACAGCAGCCCGAGCCGCGCGTTCCCGGCCAGGAACCCGGCGTCCAGCGCCCGCGCCGGCGCGTACCCGGTGACGAAGGTCTGCGCCGCCTCCAGCACCGACCAGCCGCCGAGCCGCGCGACCACCCCCCAGCGTCCGCGCAGGAACCGTACGCCCTGTGCCCGCAGCTCCCTCACCCGCGCACCCACCGCTTCCCGTCCACGTCCTTCTGCACCGGCACCGCCGCCTCCCTGCCGCCCCGCACCGTCAGCCGTCCGGCTTCTCGTCCGGGCGGCCGGGGCCTGTCGTGAGGCCCCCGAACACCGCCCGGTATTCCGCGTCCCGCCACAGCTCCGCGTGCGTGCCCACCGCCCGTACGCGGCCGTCCGCCAGCCAGGCGACCCGGTCGGCACGGGAGGCCGTCGTCACGCGGTGCGCCATCAGAAGGCGGGTGGGAGACGGGGCGGACGACAGGAGGGATTCGGTGATGTGGTGCTCGGTGACCGTGTCCAGGCTGGACAGGGCGTCGTCCAGGATCAGCAGGCGGCCGCCGTGCGCGAAGGCGCGGGCGAGGCCCAGGCGCTGCGACTCTCCGCCGGAGTGGGGCGCGTCGGCGCAGCGCGTGGCATAGCCGTGGGGGAGGCGGCGGATGAACGCGTCGGCGTGGGCCCGGCGCGCGGCGGCCCGGATCGCGGACGGCTCGGGGTCGGCAAGGCCGAGGCGGAGCGTGTCCTCGATGGTCTCCCCCAGCAGAGCCGGGCGTTCGAAGGCGTAGGCGACCGCGCTCCGCAGTTCGTCGTGGGCGAGGTCCCGTAGCGGGACCCCGTCCAGGAGCACCTCGCCGGTGTCCGGGTCGGCCAGCCGGCCGGCGAGTTCGGCGAGCAGCGACTTGCCGGCGCCGGAGCGGCCGACCACGGCGAGCGTGCTGCCGCCCGGCACGGTGAGATCCACGCCGTCCAGGACGGTACGGCCGCCCCGGAGAGCCGACACACCGCGCAGTTCGAGGCGCCCCGGGCCGGGCGGCAGGTGCCGGGCGCCGTGGGCGGGGGCGGGTTCGGCCAGCACCTCGGCGAGCCTGCCGGTCGCGGCGCGGGCCCTGCTGAGCGCGGCGAGTTGTCCGACCAGCACCCCGAAGCCGCTCGCGAGGACCGCGTACCGGGAGGCGGCCAGCACGTCGCCCACCGACAGCCGGTGCCGGGCGAGGAGCAGCCCGGCCACGGCGACCACCCCCAGGTTCAGCAGCGGGGCCACGGCCACCGCCTGGGCCGCGGCCCGCCCCTGCACCCGCCACATCCGGTGCCCGGCGCGCGAGAGCGCGGGCAGCGGGGCCAGCACCCGGGCCGTCTCGCGGTCCTCGACGCCGGCCGCCCGGATCGTACGGTGGCCGCCGACCGCCTCCGCGAGAGCGGCGGCGATCCTGCCCTGCTCCCGCTGGTACTCGGCGACGCACGCCGTCGTGTCCCGGGCGAACGCCCGCAGCAGCAGCGCCAGCACGGGTGCGCCGGCGAGGAACACGAGCACCAGCCACGGGTCGAGGAGACCGAGCGCCACCACACCCCCGACCGGGCCGGCGAGTGCCGCGAGCAGCGCGGCCAGCGCACCCGGCGCCGTTCCGGCCTGCGTGGCGTTGCCCACCAGGCGAGCGACGAGGTCGCCGGCGCCGAACCGGGCCCCCGCGCGCGGGCCCACCGCGAGGACGTGCCCGGTGACCCGGCGGCGCAGCCACCCGGTGGCCCGCGCGTCGAGCGTGCCGGACACCACGTCGGTGCCCGCCTCCAGCACCGCGTGCAGCAGCACCAGGGCCGCGCAGCAGGCCACCCAGCGGGTCGCCGGCGCCTGAGCGAGCAGCCGGTCCAGGGTCCGGCCCAGCACGGCCGGCAGCAGCAGCCCGACGGCCGTGGCGCCCATGCTCATGGCACCCAGTGCGACGCAGCGCCCCGCGCCGTACCGGAGCAGCGCACGCGGCAGACCGCTCCCGGCCGGAGCCACGGCACCGGCGGGAGCCGGGCACGTGTCGGGTGAAGGGGCGCCATCGAGACGGCTGGTCATCGGCTGCGTGGCCTCACGTCGGGGTCGGAATGTTCAGGGAGAACGGCGGGTGGTCTCCGGAATGACTTCGACCGGTCCGGGGAGTGGTCCGGTCGGTTGCCGGGGCGGGCTGCTCGGTTGCCGGAGCGGGTTGGTCGGTCGCGGAAGCTGCCCGGAACGGTCGCGTGACGGGCCGGTCGCTTGCCGGGGCGGCCCGGACGGTCGCGTGACGGGCCGGTCGGATGCCGGAGCAGGCCGGTCGGTTGCGGAACGCGCCGGACCGTTCCGGGGGCGCTGGAGGGGCGGCCTCCGTCGTTGGCGGCGGTTTCGGGAATGCACGTATGGGCCCGGGAAGACTGCGGGCGGCCGGCCCGTGGGAGCGGCACCCGGCCGCGAACCGAAAGGCGGCGGGCCGAACGGATGGTTCCCGTGTCGGAGACGTGCGGTGAGACTCCGGGCGGCCCCTCCCCCGTGGGGAGAGGAGCCCGGAGCCGTGTGCCGGTCTGCCGTCAGAGGCAGAGCAGGACGCTCGCCGCCGAGACGCAGGACAGCAGGCTCACGGTGCTGGCGCCGCCGCCTCCGTTGTGCTCGTCGGACTCCAGTGCCTGCAGGTCGAGAAGTGCCATGATGTGTCCTTTCCCTTGATTCGGGGACGGGGGTTGGGTCACGGCTCCGTCAGTGCGCGGAGCCGCGTGTGTGGGCCGCCGGTGGCGGCGGGAGGAACGGCAGGTGCGTGGCGCGGTCGCCGTCGAGGGCCGACGCGAGCGCCAGCAGGCAGCCGGCCGTTCCGGTGGCGAGGTCCATGGAGAGCCGCATCATCTGGTGCCCGGGGAAGGCCAGTTGGCCCTGGTACGCCATCGCGAGCCAGCCCAGCCCCGACACCTGCTGGGCCAGCCGTTCCCGTGCGGCGCCCGGCGTGGTGGTGCGGGCGAGGTGCAGGATCAGTCCGGCGCGGCCCTGGAGGAGCCCGGGCTGTGCGTAGAAGCGGGAGGAGGCGGCGGTGACGATGCCCTCGCGGGCCCGCTCGAACTCCCCGGCGAGGTCGGGCGCGTGGGCGACGAGGTCGTCGAGGACCAGCCCGATGCCGGCGCTGCCGTCGCCGAGGTAGGGCAGCGTCCGCCAGCCCTCGTCGACCTCCAGGCCGCCGCCCGCCTTCTGGACGACGCAGACGGCCAGGTCACGGCGGAGCGCCTCGGCCGCGGCCGCGAGCAGACGGGGCTCCCCGGTCCGCTCGTACTGGCGCAGCAGGAACAGCGCCGGCCCGCTCGCGCCCCGCAGCAGCCCGGCCCGCCGCCGGGGCGTGTCCGGCACCGGTTAGGCGAGGTGGCGTACGACGATCCCGGCGGCCTCGGCGGCCCGTTCGCGCAGAGCCGGCTCGCCGGTCGTGTCCGCGAGGTGCCCGAGGACCAGGCCGAGGCCGGCGAGGCCGCCGTGCAGGTCGGGGGACAGGCGCTGCCAGTTCTCCCGCAGGATGCCGTCGACCAGGTCCAGTGCGCGCTGCCGGTGTCCGAGCCGGTCGAGGACCAGGGCGACGCCCGCGAGTCCGTCGTACAGGCCGAGCGGGGTGCCCGGCGGGGGCGAGGCGGTGTGGTCCAGCAGCCAGCGTTCGCCCTCGTCGTAGCGGGCGGCCCCGCACACCTCCAGGGCGTACAGCACACCGGCGGCGCCGTGCGCGAGGCCGAGGCCGCCGCCGTCGGAGAACTGGGCGATGTCGCCGGGGAAGAGCCGGTCGTCGCGTTCCGGGGTCGCCGAGGCGAGGATCGCCTTGACCATCGAGTCCCGGCTGTACGGCCAGTCTTCCGGCACCACCGGCGGGGCCGGTCTGCTGCGGGCCCGGTTCCCCGAGGCGTCCCGGGTGATCTCGGCGACCGCCTCGTCCAGGAAGGCGCGCGGCACGTCCGGGAACTGCCCCGCGATCACGTCCGCCAGGTGGGCGGCCTTGCCGCGGTCCACCACGAACAGCGTGGTGACCGGCAGGAACAGGGCCAGCCGCAGGCAGGCCAGCGCGTACCGGTCGACGTCCTTGCCCCGGCGGTCCGGCGGAGCGAAGAAACCGGGGTGCGCGACGGTCTGCCGGCCGTTCTCCTCGGCCGGGGCCGCCGCCTCGAAGTCGATGAGGTGCACCGACTCCTCGTCGGGGCCGACCATGATGTTGAAGACGTGCAGGTCGTTGAAGACCAGGCCGCGGTCGTGGATCGCCTCGACCGCCCGCTCCACCGCCCCGTGGATCCGCAGCGCCCACGCGGTGTACGCGGCGACGCGCTCCGGGTCCGGGTCCGGGGTGAGCAGCGGGTGCCGTTCGGCGAAGAAGGAGTTGAGCGTGCGGCCCTCCAGGTGCTCCATCACCAGGAACCGGTGGTCGCCCAGCGCGAACCAGTCCCGCACCTCCGGTACGACGCCCGTCCCGGCGGCCCGCTCCAGCGCCGCCTTCTCCCGCTCCAGCCGGGCCACCGCGTCCGCGCCGTCGGCGGCGAGCCCCGCGTGCGGCCGCCCCTCCTTGAGCACCACCCGCCGCCCGTCCCGGGTGTCCGTGCCGACGTAGACCCCGCCGCCGTTGGAGAAGTGCAGCGCCTTCTCGATGCGGTACGGCAGGTCGCCCACCGTCGTCGTGTTGCGCGCCTCCAGATGCGGGCGCAGGAACTCCGGCAGCGACACCCAGCCGGGCACCTGGAAGGTCGGTGTCCGCCGGTCCGGGACCAGGCGGCCGTCGCCGTCGCGCACCGCGAGGACCAGGGAGCCGCGCTCGTCGACGACGTAGCGGCGCGCGAAGGCGCCGTAGCGGACGTACAGCGGGCCCTCGGCCCAGCGCAGGTCGGTGAGGACGTACGGCCCCTCGAAGCCCTCCAGCAGCGCCCCGAGTTCGCACAGGACCCGGTGCAGCTGTTCCTCGTCCGCCGGGTAGACGGTGACGAACTTGCCGCTGGTGTCCCGGCCGGCGTACTTGGCGTTCCTCAGGTGCAGGAGGTGCGGGGCCGGCACGAACTTGAAGGGGATGCGGCGCGGCACGCAGTAGTCCCACACGATCCCGGCGATCCGGTCCGCGTTCGCCGCCGTCGCCGACGCGTGGACCTTCCAGCCCTGTTCGGGCCCCGGGAGCGGGGTGCCGTCCGCGCCGAGCGGGGTCATCGTCAGCCAGTCGCCGGTGCGCCCCGTGTGCCAGCCGTCCGGGACCGCGCGGCACGCCGTCGCGAACGGTGTGGGGGGCTCCTGGGCGGCCGTCGCGAGCCGGTCGGGCGTGTCGTAGAACTGCCCGTCGGCCAGCGCGTACACCTCGTACCGCTTGTCCATGCGCCTCCCTCTCCGGGGCCCGGCTCCCTCTCCGTGGCCCGGACCTGACACTTTCAGGCACCGGAGGGTCGCGGACAGTCACGACTGTCACGAGATCCCCGTGCGGAACGCACGCGTAAAGATGTGTTCGACATCTTTCGAGAGCGCCCGGCACGCTTCGAGGCCCGGTCGGCACCCTTCGGGGCGCGCGAGCACCTTTCGAGGCGCCTGCCCGGCACCTTTCGAGGCCCACCCGGCGGCAACAGCCCACGGGGACGGTCCACAGGGGCTGCGCGGGCGGCCCAGAAGCGCTGTAATGGCGACGTGGCCACTGAGGGCGCTGCGGTGCGCAGAACGAGGACGGAGCGTGCCGAAAGTGCCCTCGCCACGCTCACCTCGTCGCCCCCGTCGCCCGACCGGCTGCGCCGCGTCCTCGAACAGGCGCTGGTCTTCGCCGGCGCGGCGTTCGCCGGGGTGTACTCGCCCGGCGGCGACCCCGCGACGCTGTGCCTGGCCGAGTCGGCGGGCCTGCCCCGCACCCTGTACGGACTGCGCGACGGCTACCCGGCCGGCGGACACTCCCCGGTCGCCGCGGCCCACCGCGGCGGGCGTCCGCTCTGGCTCGGACCCGAGGAACTCGCCGACTGCCCCGAGGCCCGCCGGACCCCGTCCCCGGAGTTCAGCCTGGCCGTCCTGCCGCTCGGCGCGGCCGGCGCGGGCTGCCTGGTCGCCGTCAGCGAGGAGCCCGGCGGCTTCGGCACCGACGACCGCGTCTGCCTGGAGCTGATCGCCGGTGCCGTCGCCGTGCCCGTACCGGCCGGCCCGGCCGCCGACACCGGCGAACTGCCCGCCGACGCCTTCAGCCTGGCCATGGACACCGGCCGGGTCGAGGTCGGCGACACGATCCTGCGGCTCTTCGGCATCGGCCGCGAGGCGTTCGACGGCCGGGTGGAGACCCTGCTCGCCCTGACCGTGCCCGAGGACCTGCCCGCCCTGATGTCGGTCGTCGAGGCCGACCACATGTCCATCGGCGACCGCGAACTGGAGTTCCGCGTCCTGCAGCCCGCCGGCCCGCCCGCCTGGCTGCGGCTGCGCGGCCGGCTGCTGCCCGGCGGCGAGGGCCGGCCGGCCCGGCTCGTCGGCACCGTCGCGGACGCCACCAAGCTGCGCTCCGACGTCACCGACGTGGCCCGCGTGCAGCGCCTCGCCGCCGCCCTCGCCACCGCCGGCACCGTCAAGGACGTCGGCAAGGCCGTCGTGGCCGCCCTGCGCAAACCCCTGCAGGCCGACCGGATCGCGCTCGCCGAACTGGAGAACGACCGCCTCGTCGTCACCGTCCTGGACCCGCCCGACCCCGAGTCCTGGCCCGAGCTGTGGCGCAGCGAGTGGCGCACCGAGTGGCCCGACGCGCCGGTGCGCGCCATGCCCACCCTGGCTGCCGCCCTGCGCGAGGGCCGCGCCCGGATCTGGCCCGCCGACAGCCCCCTGGAACCGGCGCTCGCCGAGGTCGGCCCCGGCGGTCTCGCCGTGCTGCCGCTGCCCGCCGGCGGCCGCATGGCCGGCGCCTGCCTCATCGGCTGGGACAGCCCGCACGACTTCGGTCCCGACGAGCGCGCCCTGCTCACCGCCTGCGCCGGTCTGGCCGGCCAGGCCCTGCTGCGCGCCCACGCCTTCGACGCCGAGCACGAACTCGTCGGCATGCTCCAGCGCACCCTGCTGCCCCGCCGGCTGCCCCGGCTGCCCGGCGCGGTCGCCGTCGCCCGGTACCTGCCCACCACCGCCGGACTGGAGGTCGGCGGCGACTGGTACGACGTCATCCCGCTGAACGACAACCACGTCGCGTTCGTCATCGGCGACGTCCAGGGCCACAATGCGGGCGCCGCCACCCTCATGGGCCAGATGCGGACCGCGCTGCGCGCCTACGCCGCCGAGGGTCACGCCCCCGACGTGGTCGTCGCGCACGCCAACCGGCTGCTGCTGGACATGGAGACCGACCTCTTCGCCACCTGCGCCTACGTCGACGTCGACATGGAGGAGGGCACCGCCTGGTGCGTCCGCGCCGGGCACGTGCCGCCGGTGCTGCGCCAGCCGGACGGCACCACCGAGATCGCGCACGCGGAGGGCGGCCCGCCGCTCGGCGTGCTCGGCCAGGCCGAGTTCCCGATGACCCCGCTCAGGCTGCGGCCCGGCACGATCCTCGCGCTCACCACGGACGGTCTCGTGGAGTCCGCGGACACTGATATCGACGTGGGCCTCGACCGCCTCGCCCGCGAGCTGGCCCGCGCCGACCCCGGCCACCTCGGCCTGGTCGCCGACGCGCTGCTCACCGGCGCCCACCGCGAGGACGACGTCGCCCTGCTGCTCATGCGCTACGACGGCATGGCCGTACGGCCGCTGCGCGAGAGCTGGACCGTGTGGCGGGTCCCGGAGGCGGTCCGGCACGCCCGCCGCTTCACCCGCCGCACCCTGCGCACCTGGGGCGTGGCCCGGGACTGTGTCGACGCGGCGCTGCTGGTCGTCTCCGAACTGGTCACCAACGCCCTCGTGCACACCGAGGGCCCGGTCCGGCTCGACCTGAGCCTGGTCAACCACCGGCTGCGGCTCGCCGTCGCCGACTCCTCGCCCCGCAGCCCGGTCAAGCCCACCAGCATCGGCTGGGAGGCCACCGGCGGGCGCGGCATCCTCCTGGTGGAGGCCATGTCGGCGGCCTGGGGCACCGTCCCGGTCAGCGGCGGCAAACAGGTCTGGGCGGACCTGGTGCCGGGCGCCTGACGGGGCGGCCCGGCGCTGTGGAGGTGACGGTCGGGGGTCTGGGCGGACCTGGTGCCGGGCGGCTGACGGGGCGGCGCGGCGTTGTGGAGGTGACGGTCGGCGGTCGGGCCGGGGTAGGTGCCGGGCGGCTGAGGGGCGGCGCGGCGTTGTGGAGGTGACGGTCGGCGGTCGGGCCCGGTTGGGTACCGGGCGGCTGACGGGGCGGCCCGCGGCGGATCTTCGGCGGCGACGGGCCGTCACGGCCCGGCTCTCCGAGGCGACGGCTCCCGGCGCGGTTCTCCGACGGCGAGGGCTCTCGGCCCGGTTTCCTTGCCGGTGACCGGTCTTCCCGGCCCGGCTTCCTGCCGGTGACCCGCCCTCTCGGCCCGCGCCTCTGACGCTGAGCCGCCGGCCCGGTACCCGAGGCTGACCGCCACTCGGGTGCGCCGGAGCGCGGACGCGGCAGGTCGGAGGGGTGCGGGCGCCCCGCGTGCCTAGGGTCGGTGGGCGTGGCACACACCTTCGAGGAACTGGTGCAGAAGCAGCGCGCGGCCGAGGCGGCCCATCGCACGGTCGACGACCTGCGCGACACCTACGGCCCCCCGGCGGAGCAGCGGATCGGCGCCCAGTCGGGCACCTACGAGACGGCCCTGCGCGCCTGGCGGGACCTGGCCCGTGACGTGCAGACCGCCGTGAGCGAGTACGCCAGGGACACGGGCCGCCCCCGCCACGACGTGGAGGCCGAGGTGGAACGCGCGGCGGCCGACCAGGACTGAACGCCCACGCACGCTGCCCGCCATCGGGGTGAGCCGCGGGCATCCGGTGCGGACCGCCGGGTACCCGACGGCCATGGACAGTGCCATGTTTGCAGCAGCCACGGGTGGTCAGGTGTTCGGCTACGTGCTCATCCTGATCGCCGGTGTCGCCGTCGTCGTCGCCCTGGTGTGGGCCGTCCGCCTGGGCATGAAGGTGCGCGAGCGGGAACCCTCGCCGCCCCGGCCGCACGAGCAGCCCCGGCCGCCGGCCTCCGGGCCGGTGCACGAGACCAGCGAGGTCCGCGAGCCCGACGCGGTGCCCCGGGCCGCCGACGAGAGCGAACGCCTCACCCCGCACGAACTGAACGCGGCCGGCAGCAGGCGCGCCGACGACCAGCGGCGCCGCCGGTGGTCCCCCGGCTCCAGCGGCTCCTTCGGCAGCGGCGGCAGCGGCCGTACCTGAGCCGGCGCCCGAACCGGCGCCCGCTCGCCCGGGTTTGCGCCCCCGGCGCGCGGGGACCCGTTCGGCACACACCGCGCACGGGCCGGCCCCGGATCCCGCGGGATCGGCGGGTCGCCCCCTCAGGCAGAAGGAAGTTGAAGGGCCGTGACCGCGCACACCACTGAGAAACCGGCAGTTACGCATCCCGAGACCGGCTGGTCCAAGGCGCACCGGCGCGACAAGGGCCCGCGCACCTGCCTCCCCGCCATCGCCGACCGCACCGCGCCGCCGGACGGCTGCACGGACCGGGACGGCAACATCGTGCGGGGCGAGGACTGAGGCGGCCACGAGCCCGTGACGGCCCTTGTCCCGCGGCACACCTTCGGGTGTGCCGCGGGACAAGGGCCGTCCGCTGCTCAGGCGTGCGTCTTGGCCAGGAGTTCGAGGATCTCCGCGGTGCTGCCGGACTCGCCGAGCCGCGGGAAGATCCGCTCGACGGCGTGGGCGTGCGAGACCGGGTCGGAGTCGGTGACGGCGTCGGTCGCGACGGTGACGTTGTATCCGTGCTCGTAGGCGGCGCGGGCCGTGGACTCCACGCCGATGCTGGTCGAAATGCCGGTCAGCACGATCTGGGTGACGCCCCGGCGGCGGAGCTGCACGTCGAGGCCGGTGCCGTGGAAGGCGCCCCAGTTGCGCTTGGTGACCAGGATGTCCCCCGGGTGCCCGGACAGCTCGTCCACGACGACGTCCCAGCCCTCCGGGAACGCGCGCGCCGGTCCCTGGCGCTCGGTGCGGCCGGGCAGCGCGTCCGAGCCGTCGGCGGCGAAGGAGACCCGTACCAAGACCACGGGCAGGTCCCGGGCGCGGAACGCGGCGGCGAGTTCGGCCGTGCGGGCCACCACGTCCGATGCGGCGTGCGGCTGCGTGGGCATGCCGACGATGCCCTGCTGGAGGTCGATCACGACAAGCGCGGTACGCGGGTCGAGGGTGCTGACGGACATATGTCGTTCAGGCCTTTCGAGGGGGTGAACGGACCGGGTACCGGTCCGGGGGGAAGCGCGCCGGCGCGGGGCGGCGCCGGCGGACGGGATCAGAGCCGGGGCAGCCGGCGAGGCACACGGGCCGGGGCCGGACACCTCTCCGGCGTCACAAGACGCGAGGGCTGTGCCCCACGGTGTGGGGAGACCGGGATGGGCGTGCTTCGGCTGCACGGCGGCGGGCGGGCATGAGACCCGGCGTGAGCGTTCGCGACCCGTGTGGGCGGTCGCCGGGACGCCGGCGGGGCCGGGCGCGTGCTGCCCAGGCCGCCCGGGCCGCCGGGGCCGAGGCCGTCGTACGGCAGGGCCGGCGAGTCACGGGCGGGACAGCCGGTCCATCAGGGCCAGCGCCGCGAGGACCGTCTCCCGCTCCTGCTCGCTGTAGCGGTCCTGGAAGGCGCGGGCCAGCCACTCCTCGCGCACCTGCCGGTTGCCCTCGATCCGGGCCCGGCCCGTCTCGGTGAGCGTGACCAGCTGACGGCGCCCGTCCTCCGGGTCGGGGGCGCGGCGGATCAGACCGTGCTGGTCCAGGGCGGCCAGGGTGGTGGCCATCGACTGCGGCCGGACGCCCTCCGCCGCGGCGAGCGCGCTGGCCGTGGCGGCGCCGTGCTTGCCGACGAGCGTGAGCGCCGACTCCTGCGAGGGGGAGAGGTCGGTGTCCTGCGCCACCTCCCGGATGCGGCGCCGCAGCCGGCTGAACACCACGCGCAGGTCACGCGCGGCCCGCGCCGCCGAGTCGGAGATCTCGTCCATGCCCGCCACCCTAGGACCGGCAGGAGAAACTGTCCAGCTCAAACTGTTCAGTTCAGCCTGCCTAAGAGGGATGGGTGCGGTCGGGTGGAATTCCCGGCGGGCCGTTGCACAGGACAAGAGCGGGGTACCCGCTGGTCCTGGATGAGCCGGTACGCCAGCGATCACAGGGAGCGCAGATGACCCTTCCGGACTTGTCGGGCCTTGAGGCGGCGCTGCGCGCCGAAGTGGACGGCGAGGTCCGCTTCGACGCGGGCACACGCGGCGCCTACGTCACCGACGGATCCAACTACCGGCAGGTACCCATCGGCGTGGTCGTGCCCCGCACCGTGGAGGCCGGCGCCCGCGCCGTCTCCGTGTGCGCCCGCTTCGGCGCCCCCGTCCTGTCCCGCGGCGGCGGCACCAGCCTCGCCGGGCAGACGACCAACACGGCCGTCGTCATCGACTGGACCAAGTACTGCCACCAGCTGATCTCCGTCGACCCCGACCGGCGCGTCTGCGTGGTGGAACCCGGCATCGTCCTGGACGAACTCAACCGGCGACTCGCCGATCACAAACTGCAGTTCGGGCCCAAGCCCTCCACTCACAGCCACTGCGCCCTCGGCGGCATGATCGGCAACAACTCCTGCGGCTCCTCCGCCCAGGCGTACGGCAAGACCGTCGACAGCGTGCGCCGCCTGGAGATCCTCACCTACGACGGCACCCGCGCCTGGGTCGGCCCGGCCTCCGCCGCGGAACGCGCCCGCATCGCCGACGAGGGCGGCCCGCTCGCCCGGATCTACGCGGGCCTCGACCGCATCGCCGAGGAGTACCTCGCCGACATCCGGCGCGGCTATCCGAAGATCCCGCGCCGCGTCTCCGGCTACAACCTCGACTCCCTGCTGCCCGAGAACGGCTTCGACGTGGCCAAGGCCCTGGTCGGCAGCGAGGGCACCCTGGTCACCGTGCTGCGCGCCGAACTCGACCTCGTACCGGTACCGGCACACCAGTCGCTGCTCGTCCTCGGCTACGACGACATCTGCGCCGCCGGCGACGACGTCTCCGTCCTGCTGGAGCACTGCTCACCCACCCAACTGGAGGCCCTCGACGGGCGCATGGCCCAGCTGATGCGCGAGGAGGGCGCCTACCTGGACTCCCTGGAGGTGCTGCCCGAGGGCGACAGCTGGCTGATGGTGCAGTTCTCCGGCGACACCCAGGACGAGGTCGACGAACAGGCCCACGCGCTGCTGCGCGCACTCGGCCGCAGCGAGAAGGACGACCGGGTCGCCTTCTCCGACGACCCCGACCGCGAGCAGGAGATGCTGAAGGCCCGCGAGGCCGGCCTCGGCGTCACCGCCCGGCCGCCGGACGACCGGGAGACCTGGGAGGGCTGGGAGGACTCCGCGGTCCCGCCGGAGCGGCTCGGCGACTATCTCCGCGACCTCAAGGGCCTGTTCGAGGAGTTCGACTACGACCACCCCTCCCTGTACGGCCACTTCGGCCAGGGCTGCGTCCACACCCGTATCCCCTTCGGGCTCAAGACGGCCGAGGGCGTCGCCGACTTCCGCCGCTTCGTGGAACGCGCCGCCGACCTCGTCGCCTCCTACGGCGGCTCCCTCTCCGGCGAGCACGGCGACGGACAGTCCCGCGGCGAACTGCTCGTCCGGATGTTCGGCGAACGCCTGGTGACCGCGTTCGGCGAGCTGAAGGAGCTGTTCGACCCCGGCAACCGGATGAACCCCGGCAAGATCGTGGACCCCAACCCGGTCGACGGACAGCTCCGCCTCGGCCCCGCCTGGCGCCCGAACACCTCCGACACCCACTTCGACTTCCCGGAGGACGAGCACTCCTTCAACCGCGCGGTGATGCGCTGCGTCGGCATCGGCAACTGCCGCGGCCACTCCGGTGGCGTGATGTGCCCGTCGTACCGGGCCACGATGGAGGAGGAGCACTCCACCCGGGGCCGGGCCCGGCTGCTGTTCGAGATGCTCGACGGCCACGCCGACTCCGCGATCAAGGACGGCTGGCGCTCCACCGAGGTGCGCGACGCCCTCGACCTGTGCCTGGCCTGCAAGGGCTGCAAGTCGGACTGCCCCACCGGTGTCGACATGGCGACTCTCAAGGCGGAGTTCATGGCCCACCACTACGAGGGCCGCGTCCGTCCGGCGTCCCACTACTCCCTGGGCTGGCTCCCGGTCCTCGCCCGGCTGTCCCGCGTCGCCCCGTCCCTGGTCAACGCCGCGCTCCACGCGCCCGGCGTGTCCGGCGCCGGAAAACGCCTGGCCGGCGTCGACGGGGCCCGCTCCGCACCGGTGTTCGCCAAGCAGTCCTTCCAGCAGTGGTGGCAGGCCCGCGGGAAGGAGGAGCCCGACCCGGCCGACCCGCGCACCGTCGTCGTATGGCCCGACACCTTCACCACCTACTTCCACCCCTCCATCGCCATCTCCGCGGTCCGGGTTTTGGAGGACGCCGGCTTCCAGGTCGCCGTACCCACCGAGCCGGTCTGCTGCGGCCTGACCTGGATCTCCACCGGGCAACTGAGCGTCGCGCGGAAGGTGTTGCGCCGCACCCTCGACGTGCTGCGCCCCTACCTGGACGCCGGCACCCCGGTCATCGGCCTCGAACCCTCCTGCACCGCCGTGTTCCGCTCCGACGCGCCCGAGCTGATGCCCGCCGACCAGGACGTGCAGCGGCTGGCCGGGCAGGTCCGCACCTTCGCCGAACAGCTCGTGCACCACGCCGCCGAGGACTGGCAGCCGCCCCGCGTGGCCCGGCAGGCGACCGTGCAGACCCACTGCCACCAGCACGCCATCATGAAGTTCGACGCCGACCGCGAACTGATGCGCCGGGCCCACCTGGACGCCGACGTCCTCGACGAGGGCTGCTGCGGGCTCGCCGGCAACTTCGGCTTCGAACGCGGCCACCACGAGGTCTCCATGGCCGTCGCCGAACAAGGCGTGCTGCCCGCCGTGCGCGGGGCCGCCCCGGACAGCGTCGTCCTCGCCGACGGCTTCAGCTGCCGCACCCAGATCGAGGAGGGCGGCACCGGTCGCCGCGCCCTGCACCTCGCCGAGGTCCTCGCCCTCGGGCTCGACGGCAACCTCCCCAGCAGCATGCCCGAACGCCTCGCCGTCCGCCCGGACCGTCCCTCCCGCACCGCCCGCTGGGCCACGACCGCCTCCGCCGCCCTCGCCGCCGCGGCCGGGACCGGCGCGGCCCTGCGGCTGCGGAGGAACCGATGAGGAACCGATGAGCCCCGGGACACCCCCGGACACCCGCCACCGCACCCGCGCCGCCCAGGCCGCCGAAAGGAACTGACATGCCTCCCACCGTCGTCATCACCGGAGCCAGCGCCGGGATCGGTCGCGCCACCGCCCGCCTGTTCGCCCGGCGCGGCGCCGACGTCGTCCTGGTCGCGCGCGGCAAGGGCGGCCTGGAGGAAGCGGCCGACGAGGTCGCCGTCCTCGGCGGACGCCCCCTCGTACAGGCCGCCGACGTCGCCGACCCCGACCAGGTGGAGGCCGTCGCGGGGGCCGCCGAGCAGGCGTTCGGACCGATCGACGTCTGGATCAACTGCGCGTTCGCCAGCGTCTTCGCACCCTTCGACGAGATCACCGCCGAGGAGTACAAGCGCATCACCGACGTCACCTACCTCGGCTTCGTCAACGGCACCCGCACCGCCCTGAAGCGCATGCTGCCCCGCGACCGCGGCACCGTCGTACAGGTGGGCTCCGCGCTCGGCGAGCGGTCCATCCCGCTGCAGTCCGCGTACTGCGGCGCCAAACACGCCATCAACGGGTTCACGTCCTCCCTGCGCGTCGAACTCCTGCACCGCGGCAGCAACGTCCACGTCACCGTCGCCCAGATGCCCGCCGTCAACACGCCCCAGTTCGAATGGGTCCGCTCGAAGCTGTCCAAGCACCCGATGCCGGTCCCGCCGATCTACCAGCCGGAGGTCGCCGCCCGCGGCGTCGCCTACGCGGCCGACCACCCCACGCGCAAGCAGTACTACATCGGCGCCACCACCGTGGCCACGACCTGGGCCAACCGGTTCGCCCCGGCCCTGCTCGACCGCTACCTGGCCCGCACCGGCTTCGACTCCCAGCAGACCGACAGCATCCCGCCGGCCGGCCTGGACAACCTCTTCGAACCGGCCGACCGGACAGCCGCCGACGACCAGGGCGCCCACGGCTCCTTCGACGACAGCGCCCACTCGCGGTCCTGGCAGGAGACCTTCGTACGACACCCCGCCGCCACCGCCGTCGGCGCGGGCGCCGTACTCGCCGGCGCGGTCACCGGCATCCGCCGCCTGACCTCATGACTCCCTGGGGTGAGGACCGTGCGCCTGCTGCTGATGTCCGACACCCACCTCCCCAAGCGGGCCAAGCGGCTCCCGGACCCGCTGCTCGCCGAACTCCCGCGCGCCGACGTCGTCGTGCACGCCGGCGACTGGGTCGACACCGCCACGCTCGACCTGCTGGAGAGCCGCAGCCGCCGGCTGATCGGGGTGTACGGCAACAACGACGGCCCGGAACTGCGTGCCCGCCTGCCCGAGGTCGCCCACGCCGACCTCGGCGGGCTCCGCTTCGGCGTGGTCCACGAGACCGGCCCCGCCCAGGGCCGCGAGGCCCGCTGCGCAGCGCGCTTCCCCGGCCTGGACGTCCTCGTCTTCGGCCACAGCCACATCCCCTGGGACACCACCGCCCCGACCGGCCTCCGCCTCCTCAACCCCGGCTCCCCGACCGACCGGCGCCGCCAGCCGCACTGCACGTACCTCACGGCCGAGATCGCCGCCGGCACGCTCACCGACGTCACCCTGCACCGCCTGCCGCCCCGGTGAGCGGCCTGTGACACGATGCCGCGATGATCTCCAGGATCTCCAGCTCCGGCGAACCCGCCGGCATACCCGCCGTCGTACCCGCCGGACGCATGGCCGGGGCGGGCCAGCCCGTGCTCGGTCTGCCCGGCGGCACCGAACTGCGGCCCTGGCGCGCGGACGACGCCGACGCCGACGCGCTCCTCGCCGCGGGCCGCGACCCGGCGATCCGCCGGTGGAACCTGTTCTCCGTCGCCGACCGGGAAGAGGCCCGGCAGCGGATCCGCCGCATGCACGAGCGGTGGCGGTCCGAGACCGGCGCCGTCTGGGCCGTGGCCCCGCCCGGCCGGGCGGCCGTCGGCCTCATCGGGCTCAACGACATCGACCTCGCGGGCGGCAGCGCCGAGGTCGTCTACTGGGTCCTGCCCGAAGCCCGCGGCGGCGGACTCGTCGGCCGGGCCGCCCGCCGGCTCAGCACCTGGGCGCTGGACGACCTCGGGCTGCACCGCCTGCGCCTGTGCCACTCGGCGGCCAACCCCGCCTCCTGCCGGGTCGCCGAGAAGGCCGGCTACGCCTTCGAGGGCGTCCAGCGCAGCGCCCTGCTGCACGCCGACGGCTGGCACGACCAGCACCTGCACGCCCGGATCGCCGGGGACACCTGAGCGGGCGTACGAGCCCCCGGCCGGCCGGGGGTGCTGTCAGTGGCCCGTGGTACCCGTGACGTATGCCCGAGTCACCGCTGACCCTGCTGCGCCGCACCGTGACTCCCCGCGCCCGCGGCGGCTCGCCGTACACCGTGCTCGTCGTCATGTGTGCCGGCTACTTCCTGGTGCTGCTCGACGTGACCATCGTCAACGTCGCGCTGCCCGCGATCGGTTCCGGGCTGGGCACCGACATCGCGGGCCTGCAGTGGATGGTCGACGGCTACGCGCTGGCCCTGGCCTCGCTCATGCTCACCAGCGGCACGGCGGGCGACCGCTACGGCCACAAGCGCGTCGTGCTCGCGGGCCTCGCCGTGTTCGGCGCCGGGTCCCTCGCGTGCGGGCTCGCCCCGGACGTGCCCGTCCTCGTGGCCGCCCGGGTCGTCCAGGGCGTCGGCGCCGCCCTGCTGCTGCCGGGCACGCTGGCCATCATCGGCCGCGCCTTCCCCGACCCGGCCGAGCGGGCCCGCGCGATCGGCGTGTGGGCGGGCGTCGGAAGCCTCGCCCTGCCCGCGGGCCCGCTGCTCGGCGGCGCCCTCACCGACGGCCTCGGCTGGCGGGCGATCTTCCTGGTCAACGTGCCGATCGTGCTCGTGGCCCTGCTCTGGTCGCGGGCCGTCGTCCGCGAGAGCCGGGACGAGGACGCACCCCGCCTGGATCTGCCCGGGCTGCTGCTCGGCGGCCTGGCGCTGCTGGCGACGACGTACGCCTTCATCGAGGGCGGTCGCGCCGGGGCCACGGCGCCCGCGGTGCTGGTGGCCGCCGTCGCCGCCGCCCTCGCCCTCGCCGGGCTCGTCGCGGCCGAGGCCAGGCGCGGCGACAGCGCCATGGTGCCGCTCGCCCTGTTGCGCCGCCCGGCGTTCGGCGCCGCCAACCTGACCGCCGGGATCATGAACCTGTGCACCCTGGGCACGCTGTTCGTGCTGCCGCTGTTCCTGCAGTCGGTGCAGGGCCGGTCGGCGTTCGGGGCGGGCCTGGCGATGCTGCCGCTGTTCAGCCCGCTCGCGGTGTTCGCGCCGCTCGGCGGCCGGATCACCAGCCGCATCGGCGCCCGCGTACCGGCCGCGGCCGGGCTGCTCGTCGCCGCGGCCGGACTCGCCCTGCTCACCCGGGCCGACGCCCACGCCGGCTCCGCCCTGCTGGTGCCCGCGTTCCTCCTCTGGGGCGTCGGCTGCGGTCTGCTCACGCCCGCCGTGGTCGCCGCGGCCATCTCGGCCGTCCCCGCCGAACGCTCCGGCCTGGCCTCGGCCGTCAACAACACCGCCCGCCAGACCGGCGGCGCGATCGGCATCGCCGTAGCGGGCGCCATCGCCGGCCCACCGAGCGACCGGACCAGCTTCCTGCACGGCTTCCACACGGTCGCCCTCGGCTCCGCCGCCCTGTACACGGCGACCGCCGTCCTCGCCCTGTCCCTGCTCCCGGGCACCTTCCTGCCCCACCGCCGCTGAACGGAGTCCCGCGACGACACCCGCCGTCCCGGCCCGCCGCCACACCGTGGTTGAACCGAGCCCCGCGACGACACCGGCGACGGCACCCGCAGCCCCGGCCCTCGCCCTCCGCCGCACCGCCGGGTCCTGGTGGCCTCCGGGGCGCTCTTCGCGACGCGGCTGTGCCCCGCCGCCTTCCCCGGCAGCACCCCGCGCCACACCGCGAGGCCGTGCGGCGGCCCCTCGTGGCGGCGCGACCAGAACCGCGTCCCCGCCGGCCTGGCTGCTGCCGGCCGGCCGGCGGCTCTCCCCGGGGACGCACCGACGGTCGGCCCCCGGGGTGGCTCCGTCCTGGCGGCGCGCCACCGGGGCCCGCGCGGCCACGCGCCTGGCTTCTGCCCGCCGACTCGCGGCTCTCCCCGGGACATGCCGACGGTCGGCCCCCGGGGTGGCTCCGTCCTGGCGGCGCGCCACCGGGGCCCGCGCGGCCACGCGCCTGGCTTCTGCCCGTCGACTGGCGGCTCTCCCCCGGGGGACGTGCCGGCGGCCGGCCCCCGGGTGGCTTCGCCCGGCGGCGCCACCGTGGGCCGGCGGCGGCCTCGCCTCTGGCCGGTAGCCGCGCGGCCCCCCCGGCACGTTGTCACAGTGGGCCGGCGGTGCCCCGCCTCACTCCCGTGTGCGTGGATGGATCGCTCCCGCCGTCGCCGTCAGGGGTGACCCGGTGCCGCCCCAGCGCAGGGCGACGATCTCCGCCGCCACCGAGACGGCCACCTCCTCCGGGGTGCGGGCGCCGAGGTCCAGGCCGATGGGGGAGCGGAGGCGGGACAGGTCGGCGGGGCCGAGGCCGGCGTCGGCCAGGTGGCGCAGGCGGTCCTCGTGGGTGCGGCGGCTGCCCATCGCGCCGATGTACGCGGCCGGGCGGCGCAGCGCTTCCCGCAGCAGCGGTACGTCGAACTTCGGGTCGTGGGTGAGGACGCAGATCACCGTCCGCTCGTCGGTGTCCGTGCCCCGCAGATACCGGTGCGGCCAGTCCGCGACGACCTCGACGCCCGCCGGGAAGCGCCGGGGCGTGGCGAACACCGGGCGGGCGTCGCACACCGTCACCCGATAGCCGAGGAAGTCCCCGATCCGGGCCACGGCCGCCGCGTAGTCGATGGCACCGAACACCAGCATCCGCGGTGGCGGCGCGAACGACTGCAGGAACACCCCGACGGCGTCCTCGCGCCGCTCCCCGTGGGCGCCGTAGTGCCGCAGACCCGTCGCACCCTGGGCCAGCTCACCGCGCGCGTCGGCGGTCACCGCCGCGTCCAGTCCCGCCGTGCCCAGACCGCCCGCCTCCGTGCCGGGCCATACGGCCAGGCTCGCTCCGTGCGGGGCCGGCCCGTCGACCACCGTGGCCACGGTGACCGGCTCACCGGCCGCCACCGACGCGGCGACCGCGCCGAAGGCGGGATCCGCCGCCGGGGTGACGCGCCGCACCAGGACGGTGATCTCGCCGCCGCAGGTCAGCCCGACCGCGAAGGCGTCCTCGTCGCTGTAGCCGTACGCCGCCGTCCGCGCCCTGCCGTCGGAGAGCACCTCCTGCGCCAGCTCGAACACCGCGCCCTCCACACAGCCCCCGGAGACGCTGCCGGCGACCTCGCCCTCCGGGCCGACCGCCATCGCCGCGCCGGGGCCGCGCGGCGCGCTGCGGCTGACCGCGACGACCGTGGCCAGGCCGAACGGCTCACCGGCGGCGTACCACCGCTCCAGCACGGCGAGAATCTCACGCATCGTCCGCTCCTCGGCCCGCCTCACGGCGAGCTGTAGTTGAACGTTAATCCGTTGGCGCGGTGGCCGCCGGTCTGCTGCACTTCCCCGGTCGAGTCCCCCACACCGTCAGGAGCGATCATGCGCGCACCGTTCATGTCCACCCAGGAAGGAATCACCCGCTCACTCAAGGACATGACGCTTCGTGCACATGCTCAACCTGGGAATCCTCGCCCATGTCGACGCCGGTAAGACCAGCCTGACCGAACGGCTGCTGCACACGGCCGGAGTCATCGACGAGATCGGCAGCGTCGACGCCGGCAGCACGACGACCGACACCCTCGCGCTGGAACGGCGGCGCGGCATCACCATCAAGTCGGCGGTCGTGTCGTTCCCGCTCGACACCGTGACCGTCAACCTGCTCGACACCCCCGGCCACCCGGACTTCATCGCCGAGGTGGAGCGAGTGCTCGGCGTGCTCGACGGCGCCGTCCTGGTCGTCTCTGCCGTCGAGGGCGTGCAGGCGCAGACCAGGGTGCTGATGCGCACCCTGCGCCGGCTGGGCATCCCCACCCTCGTCTTCGTCAACAAGATCGACCGGCGCGGCGCACGCGGCGAGGCCCTGCTCCGGAACATGGCCCGCACCCTGGCCGTCCCGCTCGTCCCGATGGGCGCGGCGGCCGAACCGGGCACCCCCGCCGCCCACTTCGTCCCGGGCCTCGCCCCGTCCGCCCTGGACGCGCTCACCGACCACGACGACGATCTGCTCGCCGCCTATGTGAACGGCCGCCTCACCGACGCCCGCCTGCGCGGCGCCCTCGCCGAGCAGACCGCCAAGGCGCTCGTCCATCCGGTGTACTTCGGCTCCGCCCTCACCGGAACGGGCGTACCCGACCTGATCGACGGCGTCGAACGGCTGCTGCCCGCCGCCGTCGGCACGGCCGACGGCCCGCTGTCCGGCACCGTGTTCAAGGTCGAACGAGGCCCGGCGGGGGAGAAGATCGCCTACGCGCGGATCTTCTCCGGCACCCTGCGCGTCCGCGACCGTATCCCGGTGGGCGACGGCCGCGAGGAGGGCCGGGTCACCGCCCTCGGTGTCTTCGACCGGGGCACGGACCGGCGCGCGGACGCCGCCGGCGCCGGCCGCATCGCCCGCGTGTGGGGCCTCGGCGGCATCCGGATCGGCGACGCGCTCGGCAGTCCGGGCCGGGTCGGCGAGCACCACTTCGCGCCGCCCACCCTGGAGTCCGTCGTCGTCCCCCGGCCCGGCACCGACCGGGGCCGGCTGCACCTCGCCCTCACCCAACTGGCCGAACAGGACCCGCTGATCGGCGTCCGCCACGACGAGGTGCGCCAGGAGACCTCCGTGTCCCTGTACGGCGAGGTGCAGAAGGAGGTCGTCCAGGCGACCCTCGCCGACGAGTACGACCTGGACGTCACCTTCCGCGAGACCACCACGCTGTGCGTCGAGCGCCCGGCCGGCACCGGCCGCGCCGTGGAGTTCAACAAGAAGGACGGCAACCCGTTCCTCGCCACCGTCGGCCTGCGCGTCGAGGAGGCCCCGCCCGGCTCGGGCGTGCGGTTCGGCCTGGAGGTGGAGCTGGGCTCCATGCCGTACGCCTTCTTCAAGGCCGTCGAGGACACCGTCCGCGAGACCCTCGGCCAGGGGCTGCACGGCTGGCAGGTCACCGACTGCGCGGTCACCATGACCCACTCGGGTTACTCGCCCCGGCAGAGCCACGCCCACCAGGGCTTCGACAAGAGCATGTCGAGCACCGGCTACGACTTCCGGTGCCTGACCCCGCTGGTCCTCGTCGAGGCCCTGCGCCGGGCCGGCAGCCGGGTGTACGAGCCCGTGCACCGCTTCCGCGTCGACGCCCCGGCGGACACCCTGGGCGCGCTGCTGCCGCTGCTGACCCGGTCGCTGGCCGTACCGCGGACCACCTGGACCCGCGGCGACACCTGCGTGCTGGAGGGGACCGTGCCCGCCGCCCGGGTGCACGCCCTCGGACAGCGGCTGCCGGGGCTGACCCGGGGTGAGGGCGAGCTGGAGAGCGCCTTCGACCACTACGCGCCCGTCACCGGCGCCACGCCGCCCGAGCGGCCACGCACCGACCACAACCCGCTCGACCGCAAGGAGTACCTGCTGAACGTCACCCGCAGAACGGCCGACGGGGACAATTGATCTGACTTATAGTCAACTTACTCGTGAGTCAGAACCTATTGACGCCGCCCGGCCATCGCCGGACGGTAGGGAGCATGCCGACTGTCCGGGCACGTCTGCTGGTCGCTCTGGTCGCTCTGGTCGTCCTCTGCGGATTCCTGACGGTGGCGGGCGCCGCGCCCGCCACCGCGGGCATCCCGCCCGCCACCGCGACCACCCCCTCCGGCTCCCTCTGGTTCGACGGCGCCCCGCTCACCGTGCGGGACGGCCACTTCACCGACGGGCAGGGCCGCGAGATCGTCCTGCGCGGCTACAACGTCTCCGGCGAGACCAAGCTCGCGGAGAACGACGGCCTGCCCTTCGCCTCCGTAGCCGACGCCGAGAAGTCCGCGACCGCGCTGCGCGCCCTTGGCGGCGGCAACGCGGTCCGCTTCCTGCTCTCCTGGGCCGCCGCCGAACCCGGGCGCGGCCAGGTGGACACCGCCTATCTGGCCGCCGCCACCGCGCAGATGCGCGCCTTCCTCGACGCCGGCATCCGGGTCTACCCCGACTTCCACCAGGACCTCTACTCCCGGTACCTGTTCGACGAGGGCAGCTGGTACACCGGCGACGGCGCCCCCAAGTGGGCTGTGGACGCCGGTGGTTACCCCAAGGAGTCGTGCGGCATCTGCCTCTTCTGGGGGCAGAACATCACCCAGAACGCGGCCGTGCGGCAGGCGCAGTACGACTTCTGGCACAACGCCCACGGCGTCCAGGACGCCTTCCTCGACACGGCCGCGGCCACGATGACCTACCTCCGGCAGCACCTCGGTGAGGCCGAGTTCGCGGGCATCGTGGGCTTCGACCCCTACAACGAGCCGTACGCGGGCCCCTACGACTCCGGGCAGACCTCCCGCACCTGGGAACGCGACCTGCTGTGGCCCTTCTACCAGCGCTTCCGTGCCCGGATGGACGCGGCCGGCTGGCAGGACAAGCCCGCCCTCGTCGAGCCGAACCTGTTCTGGAACGCCGACATCTCCTCGCAGAAGCAGGAAGGCGGCCTGCTGGACGTGGGCACGCTCGGCCCCCGGTACGTCTTCAACACGCACTTCTACGACCAGAAGGCGATCTCCGGGATCCTGATGTGGGGCAAGGCGGCCGACGGCCAGTACACCGGCGACCTCGGCACCGTCCGCGACCGCGCCTCGGCCGCCGGGACCGCCGCCGTCGTCAGCGAGTTCGGGCACCCGCTGTCCGGTCTCGTGTCCGACAAGGCGCCCACCGTCCTCAAGGCCATGTACCAGGCACTCGACTCCCGCGTCCCCGGGGCACGTTGGTGGACCGACCCGGCCGGGTCCGGCCCGGTGCTGTCCGGCTCCCAGTGGCAGTGGGACCTCTACAGCGGCCGCCACCACGAGCTGATGAACGGCGACCCCGGCAAGGTCCGCACCGCGGGCGACGCCTGGAACGACGAGGACCTGTCCGCCGTACGCCTCGACGACTCGGGCGAGGTGACGCTGCGTCAGGACGCCCGGCTGCTCGACCGGATCTATCCCGCCGCCACCGCCGGGACCGCACTCGCCTTCACCTACGAGGACCGCTCCCGCGACGGCGCGGCCACCCTCACCTGGAACCCGGTGCCGCCCTCCCTGCCCAACGTGGCCCGGCTGGTCGGCTCCGGCCAGTACGGGCTGCTGGTGTGGCGCTCGGGCGACGGCAGCGCGCCCACCGAGCTGCACCTCCCAGTGTCCTTCCCCGCCTCGGCGACCACCGTCGTCTCCGACCTGGGCACCGTCTTCGCGCCGCCCGCGTACACCCCGTCGGTGCCGGTGGGCGTGGCGCCCGAGCCCGGCGGCACCGGCGGCAGGCGGCTGCTGCTGACCGACACCGACGCGGGCAGCCTGCACTACGCGCTGGTCACCAACGGCGCCGCGAACCCGTCCGCCGCCCTGCTGGACGCGGCCCGCTCCGAGCTGGCCGGGTGGGCGGCGGCGCACTTCTGAGAGCCGCGTGGCCGGTCCCTCGGGGGAGGCCGGCCCGCGTCAACTCCCGGTCGGGCCGCGCCAGTCGGCCTGGACATGCCCCAGCCGGACGCGCTGCGGATGGTCCCCGACCGCCACCGACGTCACCTTCTCGCCGGTGGCGAAGTCGATGGCCGTGATCTGGTCGGCGCCGCTCTCGGAGATGATGCAGTCCTTGCCGTCGCCGCTGACCGTCGCCCAGTACGGCTTCGAGGCCGCGACCAGCGGGCCCTCCTGCAACGTGGCCCGGTCGACCACCGTCGCGTAGTCGTCCATCGTGCCCGCGACGCACAGCTTGGTGCCCGAGGGGTTCATGGACAGGCCGTGGTGGCGCGAGTCGTTGACCATGGTGGTGCGGTCGTCGCTGGTCGCCGGGTTCTTCGGCAGTGTTTTCATCCGGGTGATCCTGTCGGTGGCGACGTCGTACTCGAAGAAGCCGTTGAAGAACGACACCTGGAAGTAGAACTTCGACTCGTCGGGGGAGAACACGGCCGGGCGCAACGCGTCGGAGAAGTCCTTCAGTCCGAAGGCGTCCAGCCGCTGCCGCATGTCGATGACCTTGACCTGCTTGTACGTCGTCGCGTCCACGACGGTGATGTGCCGGTCGCCCTTGGTCCAGTCCCAGCCGGGGCTGTCCAGCGAGGTGTTGACCTCCCCGATGGACATGTCCCAGATGTACTTGCCGTCCTTGGTGAAGATGTTCTCGTGCGGCTTGTCGCCCGTCGCGAACTGGCCGAGTTCCTTACCGGTGTCGATGTCCAGCACCTGTACGACGTTGGCGGTGGAGGCGGAGACGGCGACACGCCTGCCGTCGGGGGAGACCGCCATGTGGTCGGCACGGTAACCGGCCACCGGGAAACGCCAGTTTATCTTTCCGGTGGCCAGGTCGATGGAGACGACGTCCGCGAAGCTCGGCCGGGAGACCACGACCGACCTGCCGTCCGGGGTGGAGTACATGTCGTCGGCGAACTGGTCGTGGCCCTCGCCGACGCTGTTGCGGATCGCCTGGAAGTAGATCCACTTGATCGGGTCGGCGTTGATCTCGGCCATCCGCTGGTCCTTGTCGGGGATGACGTCGATCCGGCCGATCTTCGCGAAGTCGCCGGTGGACTTGATGACATCGGCGGTGCCGTCCCAGTTGTTGCCCACGAACATCACCTCGCGCAGCCCTGGGTCCGCGGACCCGGAGGCGGCGGCGGAGGCGGCGGTGGCGGGGCCGGTGACGGTCAGGACGAGGGCGGCGGCCACGGAGCAAAGGTGCCTGGTTCTCGAAGCAGGCATGACTGCTCTCTCCTCTGGTGGTGGGGGAACGCGCGTGCGGCAGCGGGTCGTCAAATCTGAACACGGGCGCATTCACAGTGGACTTACTGGAAAGTAAGGAGGGGGCGCCCTACTCCGCAAGATGCGTACACGACAAAATTGGCCGACGGCCGGAGAAGGGGGTGGGACCGTGGCGGGCAGGCTCAGGGCTCCGACGGGCCGGTACGGCGGACGCTCCGCCGAGGAACGGCAGGCCGAGCGCCGCCGCCGCTTCCTGGAGGCCGCGCTGCGACTGTTCGGCGACACGCCGGGCTACCGGGGGACCACGGTGGCGGCGCTCAGCCAGGCGGCCGGCCTCTCCACCCGGCAGTTCTACGAGGAGTTCCGCACCCTGGAGGACGTCCTCGCCGCGCTGCACCTGGAGGTCAACGGCTGGGCCGAGCAGGCCGTGCTGGAGGCGCTCACGGCGGCGGACGGGCTGCCGCTGGCCGAGCGGGTGACGGTCCTGTTCCGCGCCTACGCCCGGGACGTCACCTCCGACCCGCGCCGCATCCGCATCGCCTTCGTCGAGATCATCGGGGTCAGCCCCCGGCTGGAGGAGCAGCGGCTGGCTCGCCGGGCCCGCTGGGTCGACCTCATCCGCGCCGAGGCCCAGGCGGCCGCGGCCCGAGGCGAGGCGGCCCCCCGCGACTACCGCCTGGCGGCCACCGCCTTCATCGGCAGCGTCAATGGCCTGCTGCACGACTGGAGCGCCGGCTGGGTGGACGCGACCCTCGACGAGGTCGTCGACGAACTGGTCCGCCTCCTCCTGGGCATGCTCCGCCCGGACGGCTGGACCCAGGGGTCGTGAACAGGTCGTGCCACGGGCGGACCGCGACCGCCATCCGGCGGCCGCTGCCCGGCGCCCGCTGCCTGGCGCCCGCCCACGCGCCCGGGCCGCCGGCCCGGCTATCCGCCCAGGCGGCCACCGCCAAGCCGGCTCGCGCGGCTACCCGCTCACCCGCCCAGTTGCCTCGTACGGCTATGCGCCCAGCCGGCTCACCTGTTAATCCGGCCCAGCCGGTTGGCACGGCTATCCGCCTAGGTGGCTCGCCCAGCTATCGGCCAGGCTCCCTCGTACGGCTACCCGCCATGCCGGTTGGCACGGCTATCCGCCTAGGTGGCTCGCCCAGCTATCGGCCAGGCTCCCTCGTACGGCTACCCGCCATGCCGGTTGGCACGGCTATCCGCCCAGGCGGCTCGCCCGGCTATCCGCCAGACCCCGTACGGTTATCCGCCCACCCGGCTACCCGCCAAGCCGGCTTACCGCCTCCACCACCGGGCCTACCCCGTCCTCCGCGCGGACGCGGGTGCCGAGGGCCTGGGCGCGCTCACCGTACGACGGGTCGCGCGTCGCCCGGGCCAGGGCGCCGGACAGGGCGTCGACGGTCAGTCCGCGCAGCGGGACCGCGGCCGGGGCCACGCCCAGCCCGACCAGTCGGGACGCCCAGAAGCCGCCGTCGAACTGGATCGGGACCGGCACGGACGGCACCCCGGCCCGCAGACCCGCGGCGGTCGTGCCGGCGCCCGCGTGATGGACCACGGCGGCCATGTGCGGGAAGAGCGCGGCGTGCGACACCTCGCCGATCGTGAGCATGTCGTCCCCGTCGGCGGCCAGCCCGCCCCAGCCGCGCTGGATCACCCCGCGCAGCCCGGCCCGCCGCAGTGCCGCCACGATCCGGGCGCTCAGCCGGCCGGCATCGGGCACGGTCGCGCTCCCGAGGCCCACGAAGACGGGTGGCGGACCGGCGGCGAGGAACTCCGGCAGCGGGTCGGGCAGCCGGTCGTCGGGGTCGCGGGGCCACCAGTAGCCGGACACGTCCAGGCCCGGCCGCCAGTCCCGGGGCCTCGGCACCACCAGCGGGCTGAACCCGTGCTGCACCGGCCAGCGCTGCCGCTCCCGGACCCGCCGCCCCGCACCCGCCCGCGCCCGGCGCAGGCCCAGCCGGGCCCGCACTGCGGGGACCGCCGCCGCGAAGACCTCCTCGACCGCCAGGTTCACGCCGTGCCCGGCGATCCGGTTCCCGGCCCCGCCCCACGAACCGCCGCCGAGCACAGGCGGCGCGAACTCCCGGGTCGGCGCGAGGGGTTGCAGATACACGCCCATGCTCGGCAGCCCCAGACCCTCGGCGATCGTGTGCCCGAGGGGCCCCAGCGGGCCCGAGAGCAGCAGCACGTCACTGTTACGCGCCGCCGCCACCAAGTCGTCGGTCATCCGCCCGACCAGCCGCCGCGCCATCACGACCATCCGCGCGAGCTTCCCCGCACCGCTGGTACTGCGGTGCAGCCCGCGCCCCCACGACGACTCCAGTTCGGCCCGCGGGTCCACGGGAAGGGCGTGGAAACCGATGCCGGCCCCCTCGGCCAGCGGCTCGAAGCAGCCGTGCGTGACCAGAGTGACCTCGTGCCCGGCCCCGGCCAGCCCGTGCCCGAGCCCGGTGAAGGGGGCAACGTCGCCCCGGGACCCCGCCGTCATGATCGCAATACGCACGACCCTCAGTATGGCCCGAGACCGCCCGCCGGCCACCGAACGACCCGGCGCCCACGAAGCCGCCGCAGACAGCACGCCAGCAGTCGCTGCCGCAGCACCCGACACCGCGCCGCGCACGCAGGACGCAGTTCCTCGGCCCGCCGGGTGAGGCGTCGCCCACCCGGCAGCGGCTGTCCTACGTAGCTGCGGGCATGCGTGCCGCTGAGGGCGGCACGGGTGGGCGCAGCGGCACCCCGCCGACGCGGGCAAGCGAAACCCCCCCGCCACCGGGCTCGGCGGGTCGACACACCTGCCCGGCCTGGCACCGCCCGTGCGTCCGCCCCCGGCCCGGCGCCGTCAGCGGGGCCAACCTGCCCCGGCACCTTCGGCGAACCCGCCGAATTCGGCACCGTCCGTGCGAGTGCGCCCCCAGCCAGGCGCAGTCAGCGCGCTCGTCCCTGCCCGGCCCGGTCAGCGCGCCCGCCCCCGCCACGGCAGCGCATGCCGGGAAGCACGCGGCAGCGGTGGCCGCGGCTGCGGGCGTGCCGCTCGCAGCAGGGTCCGGACCAGTGCCGCCGACGCCCGTCGCCCGACCGCCGTCGCCGGGCCGGCGCGCCGCGCCCCCGCGGCCCGGCCGGCTCCCGCGCGCGCCGAGAAGGTCCAGGTCAGCCGGGTGGTGACCTGGACCCTCGCGGCCCTCCTGCCTACTCGTCCCATGCCTGGACGATGATCTGCTCGGCGATCTTCCCGTCCCGCAGGGTGATCATCGACTCGGCCAGCACACGGGTCCCGTCCGCGTACTCGCAGGCCTCGGTGAAGGCGGCGTGGTCGCCCTGTACGACGCACTGCTCCAGCTTGTGCGTCATATCGCGGCTGTAGACGTCGTCGAGGAGCTCGGCGATCGAGCCGCGGCCGTGCAGGACCTTGGGACTGCTCGGCCGGCTCTGGTGGTCGACGATGCGGATCTCCGCGTCGTCCGCGTACAGCGACAGCAGGGTGTTGCCGTCGCCCTCCACACCGCGGCGCAGCGTCTCGGTGTCGAAGGCGGAACCTGTCGCGGTGCCCATGGTGACCTCCTTCGGTGCCCGCGGCCCGAGGGGCACGGGCCGCCCGGCCCCACCTTCGAGACTCCTCCGACCGGGCGGACCCGGCAAGCGCGGGGCCCGCGGCTCCGCCTGTCGGGTGAGCGGGACGCGGCGCCCGTGTCCGGCGGGGGTGTGCGGCCGTTGCTGAAGACATGATCTCAACACGACGTATCGTCGCCGCCGTTGGTCTGGCCGTCGGGTTCACCGGCCTCGCCGTACCGATGGCCAACGCGGCCGAAGCGAGCGCGCCGGACACCGGGCGGATCAACCCGATGACGACGCTGGACTCCCTCGCCATGAGCGACATCCCGGCCGAGCACCAGGCGGAGGTCCCGAAGGTCTCGGAGCAGCTGCGCGGCCTGAACCAGCTCAGCGACATGAACCGGCTGAACGAACTGCACCAGTTCACCGACCTCGCCGCCCCGGCGACCGGTCTGCTGCCCGCGGTCGAGGCCTGACCGCCCGGCCACCCATGCCCGAGGGGGCCGTCCGACACCGGGCGGCCCCCTCGGGCGCACCCGGAGGCCGAGACGCCGTCCTCGGGCACACCCGGAGGCCGAGACGCCGCTCTCGGGCACACCCCGAGGCCGAGACGGCCCCCTCGGCCACACCCGGAAGCCGGGGCGGCCCCCGCGCGCAGATCCCGAAGCCGGGGCGCGGCGCCCCCCCTCGGCGCACCCCCCAGGGGATCATTCCCTGCCGTCGTGGCCGCTGCCGATACCGGCCGGTCACGCGTAGGGTCGACCTCGACGGCACAGTGACAGAAGGGGCCAGAGCATGGCGCAGGAAGTACGCGGCGTGATCGCACCGGGCAAGGACGAGCCCGTACGGGTCGAGACGATCGTGGTGCCGGACCCGGGCCCCGGCGAAGCCGTCGTGCGCGTCCAGGCCTGCGGTGTCTGCCACACCGACCTGCACTACAAGCAGGGCGGCATCTCCGACGACTTCCCCTTCCTGCTGGGCCACGAGGCCTCCGGCGTCGTCGAGTCGGTCGGCGACGGCGTCACGGACGTCGCACCGGGCGACTTCGTCATCCTCAACTGGCGTGCCGTCTGCGGGAACTGCCGGGCCTGCCTGCGCGGACGGCCCTGGTACTGCTTCGACACCCACAACGCCAAGCAGCGGATGACCCTCGCCGCCACCGGCCAGGAACTCTCCCCGGCCCTCGGCATCGGCGCCTTCGCCGAGAAGACGCTCGTCGCCGCCGGACAGTGCACCAAGGTCGACCCGGCCGTCTCCCCGGCGGTCGCCGGACTGCTCGGCTGCGGCGTGATGGCCGGCCTCGGCGCCGCGATCAACACCGGGAACGTGGGCCGCGGCGACACGGTCGCCGTCATCGGCTGCGGCGGCGTGGGCGACGCGGCCGTCGCGGGGGCGAACCTCGCGGGCGCCGCGCGGATCATCGCCGTCGACATCGACGACCGCAAACTGGACCAGGCCCGCACCCTGGGCGCCACCCACACCGTCAACTCCAAGGACACCGACCCCGTCGTGGCCATCCGCGAACTGACCGGCGGCTTCGGCGCCGACGTCGTCATCGAGGCCGTCGGCCGCCCCGAGACGTACCGGCAGGCGTTCTACGCCCGCGACCTCGCCGGCACCGTCGTCCTGGTCGGCGTCCCCACGCCCGAGATGAAGCTCGAACTGCCGCTGCTCGACGTCTTCGGCCGCGGCGGCGCCCTGAAGTCCTCCTGGTACGGCGACTGCCTGCCCTCCCGCGACTTCCCGATGCTCGTCGACCTGCACCTCCAGGGCCGCCTGCCGCTGGACGCGTTCGTCAGCGAGACCATCCGGCTCGACGACGTGGAGAAGGCGTTCGAGCGCATGCACCACGGCGACGTCCTCCGCTCGGTGGTGACCCTGTGACCGCGCGCATCGAACGACTCGTCACCTCGGGGCAGTTCACCCTCGACGGCGGCACCTGGGACGTCGACAACAACGTGTGGATCGTCGGCGACGACCACGAGGTGATCGTCGTCGACGCCGCCCACGACGCCGAGGCCATCGCCCGGGCGGTGGGGGAGCGCCGGCTGAAGGCCATCGTGTGCACCCACGCGCACAACGACCACATCGACGCCGCCCCTGCCCTCGCCGACCTCACCGGCGCCACCATCTGGCTCCACCCCGACGACCTGCCGCTGTGGAAGCTGACCCACCCCGACCGCGACCCCGACGCGCACCTCGCCGACGGCCAGGTCATCGAGGCGGCCGGCGCCGACCTCACCGTGCTGCACACCCCCGGCCACGCACCCGGCGCGGTCTGCCTGTACGACCCCGCGCTGGGCGCCGTGTTCACCGGTGACACCCTCTTCCAGGGCGGCCCCGGCGCTACCGGCCGCTCGTACTCCCACTTCCCGACGATCATCGACTCCATCCGCGACCGGCTGCTCGCCCTCCCCCCGGAGACCAAGGTGCTCACCGGCCATGGCGACTCCACCACCATCGGTGCCGAGGCGCCGCACCTTCAGGAGTGGATCACCCGCGGGCACTGACCTGTGGCCGGCCGGGCACCGTCGCGACGATGCCCGGCCGTCGTACGGTCGGCCCATGACCACCGATCTCAGGCGCTTCGCAGGACATGGGGTACTCGTCACAGGCGCGGCCCGCGGTATCGGCGCGGCTGTCGCCCGGCGGCTCGGCGAGGAGGGCGGCCGGATCCTGCTGACCGACCGGGACGGCCCCGAGGCGGAGCGGACCGCGGCCGGACTGCGGGAGCGGGGCCTGGCCGCCGAGGCGCTCGCCTGCGACGTCGCCGACCGGGACGCGGTCGAGGCGGCCGTGGCACACGCCGTGGCCGCCTTCGGCTCGCTCGACGTGCTGGTGAACAGCGCCGCCCACTGCACCCCCGACGTGCCGCTCTTCGAGGACGACCCCGACGACACGTGGGCCCGGGACCTCGACGTCACCCTCACCGGCGCCTACCGCTGCTGCCGCGCCGCCCTGCCCCACCTGGCCGCCTCCGGTCGCGGCGCCATCGTGAGCATCGGCTCCGTCAACGCCCTGCAGGACTTCGGCAACCACGCCTACAGCGCAGCCAAGGCCGGTCTCGGCTCGCTCACCCGCACCCTCGCCGGGCACGCGGCGGCCCGCGGGGTCCGGGTGAACCTCGTCGCCCCCGGTACGATCCGAACCTCGGCCTGGGCCGGACGTGACGGAGATCTCGACGCCGTCCGCCCCCTGTACCCGCTCGGCCGGGTCGGTGAGCCCGAGGACGTCGCGGCCGCGGTCGCCTTCCTCGCCTCCGGCGACGCCGCCTGGATCACCGGCACCACCCTCACCGTCGACGGCGGCCTCACCGCCGTCCACACCGGCTTCCGGGCCGCGTTGCACGAGAGCTGAGACCCCGGCGCCTGCCGCCCCCCCCCGCCCCGAAGTTCACCGTTTCGTCACAGCCCGGCCGGATCCACAACCCGGGCGCCGCCGGCGCGGTCTAGTTGATGGACCGTCGCGGGAGTCGCGAGGGGCACGACGGGGAAGCAGTCCCGGGGGAGAAAACGGGAGGGGCCGACATGAGGGACATCAGCAGAAGAGGGGCCGTGGTGCTCGGTGTGACGGGGCTGGTGGCGCCGCTCACACTCGCACTGGGCGCCGCGCCCGCGCAGGCCGCGAGCTGCACGACGAAGTCGGGGCCGTACCAGAAGAAGGTGGAGAAGTTCCTCGGCCGCCCGGTCGACGGCCGGCAGTCCAGCACCGACTGCAAGGCCATCCGCGCCTTCCAGACCAAGCACGGCATCACCCCGAACATCGGCTACGCGGGTCCGGTCACCTGGGGCGTGATGGACCTCATGAACAAGCAGAAGGCGGTCGGGAAGAACCCCAACAAGGCCGGCAAGTGCCCGGTGAACAAGGGCCGGATCGCCTGCGTGAACCTCACGCTCCAGCTCAGCTGGATCCAGGACGGCAAGAAGCTCGTCTACGGCCCGGTGCCGGTGCGCACCGGCCGCAACGGCTACGAGACCCGGACCGGCCTGAAGAAGATCTACTGGCGCCACATCGACCACGTCTCGACCCTCTACAACGTGCCCATGCCCTACAGCCAGTTCTTCGACGGCGGTGAGGCGTTCCACTCGGTCGGCCTCAGCATGTGGAACCCGCCGGGCTCCCACGGCTGCGTCAACATGACCCGGACCACGGCCAAGAAGTACTGGTCGCTGCTGCACAACGGCGACGACGTCTACGTGTACGGCCGCAAGCCCGGCACCTGAGGCCTCGTCCGCCCCGACCGCTGAACTGCCCTGTCGGTTCGCCGTATTGACGTGATGAGCAACACGGTCCGAAATGTCCGTATCGGTCATACTTACTCACGGCGCCTTCACGTCGACCGGCATATGCTTCACAGCATGTCCACCACTGTTGAAGCCGCCTCCGAGCGATCGGCCGCGGAGGTCAACGAGGAGATCCGGGCCCTGTGGCTCCGGTCGGGCGGGACACTGACCACCGAGCAGCGCAAGGAATACCAGCGCCTCGTCATGGAGTGGGCCACCGCGGCCCCGGAGGCCCGCCGGGCGGCCTGAGCCGGCCGGCGCGCACCCCGCCGTAACCTCCCGGGGCACCCGTGACCGCACGGGTGCCCCTCTCGTACCTCCGTCAGCACCGAACGAACCGGCCGTGCCGTGCCGTGCGGCCGGATCGTTCGGTACGGCCGTCAGCCCCACATCGCCGAGTAGTGCCGCCGGTAGGCCTTGCGGTCCTGCTCGGCCCTGATCCACCGGGTCGCGACCAGCGCGATCAGACTGCCCGCGATCACCAGCAGGCCGGGACCGACGTTCCGGCCGTCGGTCAGCCTGGCCAGCAGCGTCCGCCCCTCCGCCGCGCCCGTCACGGGCGCCGCCGAGCCGGGCGAGGCCGCGCTCGGCGCCACGGCGCCCTGGGCGCCGACGGCCGGCGGCGCGGGAGAGGCGGCCGCGCCGTTCGGGGCGCCTCCCGCCTGCTGCCCGGACACGATCAGCCGCACCCCGAGCGCGGACATCGCCTTGGTCACCGGCTGGAAGAACGTCGCCCCGCCCGTGGTGCAGTCGCCGCTGCCGCCCGAGGTGACGCCGAGCGCGATCCCGTTGGAGAACAACGGGCCGCCGCTGTCCCCGGGTTCCGCGCACACGTCGGTCTGGACGAGACCCGTCACCGTGCCCTCGGGATAGTTCACGGTCGCGTTCAGCGCCGTCACCTGCCCGTCGTGCAGCCCGCTGGTACTGCCGCTGCGGAACACCCGCTGCCCGACCACCGGATCGGCCGCCCCGGTGATCCGCACGCCCTTGCCGCCGCCCACCACCACGACGTCGGCGCCCGCCCCGGCCGTCCCGGAGCTGTACCGCACGAGCGAGAAGTCGTTGCCGGGGAAGGTGCTCCGGACGGTCGTGCCCAGTTGCCGGTCGCCCTGGCTGCCGTCGAACCAGATGGACCCGGCCGGCCCGCAGTGCCCGGCGGTCAGGATGAAGTCGCTGCGCCCGTCGGTCACGTTGAAGCCGGCCGAGCAGCGCCCGCCCGTCGACAGGATCGGCTGGGCACCGTTCAGCCGCGGGGTGAAGGTGCCCTGCGTGCGCTCCATGTGCACGAAGTCACCGATGCCCGAGGCGACTTTCGTCATCCGGGACCAGTCGCCCGCCGACACCGTCCGGTCGGCCTGCACCACGACCTGGTTGGTGCGGTAGTCCACCGACCACGCGGTGCCCGCCACCCGCGGGGCCGAACGCAGCGCGCCCGTGGCCGACTTCAGCTGGTCCATGCTGTGCCGCACGACCTTCGCCTCGGCCCCGGCCTCCCGCACCTCCCGCGCGGCCGCGCCGTCGGTGACGGCGACCACCGGGTGGCCGTCGGCGCCGATCCAGCTGCCCGCCGTCCGCGCGGTGCCGAGTCTCGCCACGAGCGCGGCACCCGGGCCGACGGCCGGGCCGGCCGAACTCAGCGGCCTGCCGGAGGGCGCGGGCGTCTCGCTCGCCATGGCCGCCTGGGTGACCATCGCGCCTCCCAGAAGGAGTCCGCCGACCGCCGCCAGCCGTGTCACTCGCCGGACGACCCGTCGTCGTGCGTGCCTCATGCATGGCTCCCGAACCCCGGACGCGCGATGCCGCCTGCCGGCACCACGAGGCCCCGGTGTCGCGAGGGCCCGCCCGTCCATACGTGGCCCGGGACGACGGCGTTCACCGGCAACGGGCTTCACTGGCCACGGCGTTCACCAGTGACGGGATTCGGCGTCCCGCCCGCGCGGGCGTCAGCCCTTGCGCGCCACCCCGCCGAACATGGCGACCTCCTCCGGCTCGGCGCCCTCCGCCTCCTCGGGGCGCCAGCGCGAGCACGACACCACCCCCGGGTCCAGCAGCTCCAGCCCGTCGAAGAACCGGGTGATCCGCTCCGGGGTGCGCTGGGTCAGCTTCGGCGTGCCGTGCTCGTTCCAGAACGCCACGGCCTCGTCCACGTCCGGCATCGACGGGCTGGTGACGGTGTGCGACAGCACCAGGTGGCTGCCGGCCGGCAGCCGGTCCACCAGCCGCCGTACGAGGGCGTAAGGGTCCTCGTCGTCACCGATGAAAATGACCACGCCGAGCAGCATCAACGCCACCGGCTCGGTGAAGTCCAGGGTCTTCGCGGCGTGTTCGAGGATCGCGTCGACGTTGCGCAGATCCTCGTCGAGGTAGTCGGTCCGGCCCTCGGGGGTGCTGGTCAGCAGGGCGCGGGCGTGCGCGAGGACGAGCGGGTCGTTGTCGACGTACACGATCCGCGATGCGGGGGCGAGGCGCTGCGCGACCTCGTGCGTGTTGTCGGCGGTGGGCAGCCCGGTGCCGATGTCCAGGAACTGGCGGATGCCCACGTCGCCGACCAGGTGCCGCACGGCACGGCCCAGGAACAGCCGGTCGGCCCGCGCGTACTCCCCGATGCCCGGGTGCAGTCCGCGGATCTGGTCACCGGCCGCCCGGTCCACCTCGTAGTTGTCCTTGCCGCCCAGCCAGTAGTTCCAGATCCGGGCGGTGTGCGGCTGACTGGTGTTGACACGGGCGCGCAGCGAGGCGGCCACGTCGTCTGTGGCTCCCGGGTTGTCGGTCACGCGGGTCACTCCTGAATGCCGAATGCGAGACGTGCAGGGGTCACCAGGCAATCTAGACGCCGGAGTTGACCTCCGCCGCCGGTCCCGGGGTTTCCGTCGCGTGCCCCGGGTGGTCCCCCTCGCGCCGCTCGGTCCCGGGCGCGGGGCCGAGGCGCGACCAGCTCGGCGCATCGCCCCACACCGGCCGGGCACCGACGAACGGGCGCAGGCGCGCGGTGAGTTCCGGGTCGCCGCGCCCGGCGAGTTCATCGGAGGCGATCTTCCGGGCGATCCCGGCGAGGAAGTCCGCGATCTGCACACGCGCGTCCAGACGCGAGTGCACCAGCCGCAGCCCGCGCAGCGCCGTGCCCTCCCGCCGGGACCGCTCCTCGATCCAGGCGATCCGCTCGTCGGTCAGCATGTTCTGCCGGTCGTGCACCAGGAACACCGCCCGCCCGCCGTGGCTCCAGTGCGCCGCCGTCCGCACGATCGCGGGCAGCAGCGGATTGAGGACGGGGATCAGCGGCGGCGCCTCGGCCAGCCCGGCCCGGTAGGCGTCCGCGCGAGACCGGGCCCCGGCCAGCCGCAGCAGGGTCCGGCCGGGCCGGGTGCCGGGGTGCGCCCGGCCCAGCGCCTCGGCCGTCCGGACGAACGCGTCCGCGGGCGGCTCCCCGTCGCTCCGGACCCGCAGCAGGCGGTTGGCGGCCGCCAGGAACTCCCGCCACCCCCGCTCGCCGAAGACCTCCGGACCCTCCCGGAACAGGGCGCGGGCGCCGGCGCGGCAGTCGTCGCCGCTGTCCTCGATGCCGCCGCCGTCCCCGATCAGCAGGTCCACGGCCTGCTCGACGACGACGTACGCCTTCTCCGTCAGATGCACGTGCGCCCGGCCGTGGACCGGCCCGCCGGCGTCGAGCAGCCACTCCAGCACCGCCCGGTGCTTCTCCCGCAGCAGATGGTTCGCCTTGTACTCCAGCGCGGGCGACCGGATGCGGCGCCGGATCTCCCGCAGGCACTCCTCGGCCCGCTCCACCGGCACCGCCACGCTCGCGTGCGCGAACACGTCCGTGTTCCCGCCGGTCAGGTTCTCCCCGTCCGACCCCGACTCGTCACAGGCGACCTCCAGGAAGCCCTCCGCCGCCGCCCCGCCCGACGCGCCCACCCCGTTCCGGTCCACCGCACAGCCCCCTATCTTGAGCCCATGACCAGCATCCCGCACGACACGGCCGGCGAACCCGATCCGCTGCGCGTTCTGGGCCTCGATCAGCTGCGCCGCCGTACGAGCATGAAGTGGCGCACCTACCCGGAGGACGTGCTGCCGCTGTGGGTGGCCGAGATGGACGTCCCGCTCGCCGAGCCCGTCGTCCGCGCCGTCACCGACGCGCTCGCCCTCGGCGACACCGGGTACCCCGCGGGCACCGCCTACGCCGACGCGCTCGCGGCCTTCGCCGGCAAGCGCTGGGACTGGCACGGGCTCGCCGTCGAACGCACCGCGATCGTGCCCGACGTGATGCTCGGTGTCGTCGAGATGCTCAAGCTGGTCACCTCGCCCGGTGACCCGGTCGTCGTCAACTCGCCCGTCTATCCGCCGTTCTACCAGTTCGTCACCCACCTGGACCGCCGGGTAGTGGAGTGCCCGCTCGGCGCGGACGCGCGGATCGACCTGGGCGCGCTGGAGGACACCTTCCGCGCGGCCGCCGCGGGCGGCGGCCGCGCCGCCTTCCTGCTGTGCAGCCCGCACAATCCGACCGGCACCGTGCACACCGCCGCGGAACTGGCCGCCGTCGCCGCGCTCGCCGAGCGGTACGGCGTCCGGGTCGTCGCGGACGAGATCCACGCCCCGCTGGTCGCCCCCGGCGTCCCCTTCACGCCGTATCTGAGCGTCCCCGGCGCGGAACGCGGCCTGTCCCTGATGTCGGCGTCCAAGGGCTGGAACCTGGCCGGGCTCAAGGCCGCCCTCGCCCTCGCCGGGCCGGGGGCCGCCGCCGACCTCGCCCGGCTGCCCGAGGAGGTGAGCCACGGCCCCAGCCACCTCGGCGTCATCGCCCACACCGCGGCCCTGCGCGACGGCACCGGCTGGCTCGACGCGCTGCTGGCGGGGCTCGACACCAACCGGCGCCTGCTCACCGGCCTGCTGGCCCGGCACCTGCCCGCGGTACGCCACCGCCCGGCCCAGGCCACCTATCTCGCCTGGCTGGACTGCCGCGCCCTCGGCCTCGGCGACGACCCGGCCGCGGCCTTCCTCGACCGCGGCCGGGTCGCCCTCAACTCCGGTCTGCCCTTCGGCACGGGCGGCGCGGGCCACGTACGCCTCAACCTGGCGGCCTCGCCGGAGGTGCTGGAGGAGGGCGTACGGCGGATGGCGGCGGCGATCCGCTGAACCTGGGCGGTGGCACGGCCGCGACGGACGCCTTCGCGGCCCTCCTGCGGACGCGCACCGGCTCCTAGACTTCCGCCATGGATGACACGCGGCTCGACCGGCTCGGCGCCGGCACCTACCTGCTCGTCACCAGCTTCCGCAAGGACGGCAGCCCCGTCGCCACCCCGGTGTGGGTGGTCCGGGACGGCGCCACCCTCGGCGTCTGGACGGTCGCCGGCAGCGGGAAGGTCAAACGCATCCGGCGCCGCGCCGACATCCTCGTCGGCCCCTGCGACGTGCGCGGCAACCCGACCGGCGAACAGACCCCCGCCACCGCCGAGATCACCGACGCGGCCACCACCGCCCGCTACCGCACCCTGCTCGCCCGCAAGTACGGCATCCTCGGCCGCCTCAGCCTGCTGGGCAGCCGACTGCGCCGCGGCCGGGACGGCACGGTCGGCATCAGGGTGACCCTCACGCAGTGAGCGACGGCCGGATCCGCCGCCCGGACCCCGGCCCGGATGCCGTCGTCGCCTTCCCGAACCCGGCCCCGATACCGTCGTCGCCGTCCCGTCCCCGGCTCAGACGCAGTCGTCGCCGTCCCGTCCCTCGGCTCAGGCGCCGTCCTCGCCCTCCCGGCCCCAGCCGGGCAGCGGAGGCTGGGGCCAGGGCGGCGGGGAGGGCAGCGCCGCGGCGGTCCCGTCGGTCACCATCTCGCTCACCGGGGTCCGGCCGCTGAGCCAGCCGAGTACACGGTGCCCGGGGGCGGCGATCGTGGCGCCCTCGGGGGAGAGGGACCAGCGCCGGCCGAGGTCGGCCGCCTCGACGGCGGCCAGCGGGAAGCCTCGGGCGCGCAGCGTGCCGAGCGTGTCGTCGAGCGCCCACGTGACGTAGCCGCTCGGCCAGTTGCCGGTGCCGTAGCCGAGGCCGAGGTCCACGTGGTGGGTCTCCAGCTCCCGCAGGCAGCGCAGCAGGGTGTACCAGGCCGGATGCCGCCAGCCGGCCAGTGCCGTCACCGGGTGCTCCCAGCCGTGCGGGGGCATGAGACGGGCCTCCGCGACGAACCGATCCACGCTGCCCCGCACATCGGCGGCCACGTCGGCGGCCGGCCGGGCGGCGCCCAGCTCCACCGCCTCGGCCAGGGCGGCCGCGGTCGTCCGGGGCCCGGACTCGGCGCCGGTGCGGGCCCGGCGCAGCATCCAGACGTAGGCGTCCGCGCTGCGGGCGACATGGGTGAGCACATGACCGCGCGACCAGCGGGGCAGCCGTGACGGCGCCCGCACCTCCGCGTCGGTCAGGGCGGCCAGGGATCCGGCGAGCCGGTTGCCGGACCGCTGGACGTCCTCCAGCAGGCGGCCGGCGTCGGCGGGGGCGATCACGGGGGTCACACGCGCTCCAGGGCCTCGTCGGGGACGCCCAGGCGCGCGGCACAGACCCTGACGGCCGGGCCGCTCCCCGGTGGTGCCCCACCCCAGCGCCAGTCACGGCCCGCGATCATCCTAGGGCCTGTCTGACAATTCGCGTCGTCGCCCGGAGGGTGGGCCGCGCGGCGTCAGGTGCGTGCTCTGGGGGTCCCCCGGCCGGAGGCTGGGGGAGCGTGCATGGCGTCGCGCGGCAGACGCGAATTGTCAGACAGGCCCTAGCGGGGGCGGCCGTGCTCAGGTCCAGGCGCGGTACGGCTCGTCGAGGAGCTGGAAGACGGGCTCGCCGCGGACCGGGTCCTGGGCGGTGGAGAGGCGGACGCGGTCGCCGCTGTGGATGCCGATGGGCGGGCCCATCACCCGGCCGCGTACGACGAATCCCTCGGCCATCTCGATCAGTGACACGTTGCGGGCCGCGGGGGTGTTGCGGTGCACCACGGTGGAGTGGCGGACCGTGCCCACGCCCTCGCTGCGTTCCGTGCGCAGTTCGCTGCCCTGGCACACCGGGCAGAGCAGCCGCTGGTGCATGGCGGTGCCGCACCAGGTGCAGCGCTGGAAGTGGATGGCGTCCCGGGTGTCCGCGGTTCCCGGGTCGAGAACGCCCGCCGCGGAGCCGGCCGTCGGAAACGAGACGCTTGCTGAGTGGTGGTACACGCTGGTCAACTCCCTGCGCTGGGCCGGTTTCCCACGCACGCGGCTGCCGTGTCACCGCGCACGCCGACAGGGTATGGCACTCAGTGTCACTCGTAAAGGCACTGCGTACCCCGAATTTCTCTCCGGGGTCCGGCCGGGCCCGCGGATCACGAGCGGTCGAGCACGGCCTCCAGTTCCCGGACGAGCCGCCACAGCGGGGCGTCGCGCCGGGCCACGAGGACGACCACGTCGTCCGGGCCGGCCGGCTGCCCGGCATCGGCGTCCGGCCCGGATGCCGGCTCGGTCCGGGCCGCGTGCGCCGTGGCCGAGCCGTCGGCGGCGGGTCGCGCGAAGGTGGCCTGCACATGCCCCAGCGCACGGTCCACCGCGGCCTCCGCGTCCCCCCGGCCGTCCGAACGCAGCCAGGAACGCAGCGCGTTGTTGTGCGCGGCGACGACCGCCGCGGCGATCACGTCGGCCCGCAGCGAACCGTCGGGCCGGTCCGCGAACCGCTCGCGCAGATACCCGGCGAGCGCCCGCTCGTAGCGCCACACCACCGACAGCTCGTAGGCGCGCAGCCCCGGCACCTCCTTGGTCAGCCGGTACCGCTGCACGGAGAACGTCGGGTTCTCCGCGTACATGCGCAGCACCAGCCGGGCCGCGTCGCAGACCCGCCGCACCGGCTCCTGGTCCGGCCCGCTCGCGGCGAGGAACGCCGTCATCTCGGCGAGGCAGCGCTCGTGGTCGGGGAAGACCACGTCCTCCTTGGAGGGGAAGTACCGGAAGAACGAACGCCGTCCCACTCCGGCCAGCGCCACGATGTCGTCCACGGTCGTCTGCTCGTAGCCGCGTTCCAGGAAGAGCCGGAAGGCGGCCCCGACCAGGGCGTCCCGCATCGGCGGCTTGGCGGCCGGCGCCGCGCTGCTGGAGCTCATGGACGGGAACGTAGCACGCGCCGATGGCACTCAGTGCAGCCAAACGGACGTGAGAGGGAACTGAGTGCTCTGCCGCTGAGCCGGGCGGGGCGGCGGTGCCCGGCATCCTTGGGCGCCGCCCCTGCCCGCCGTCCCAGGGGCGGCACGGCCCCTCCGCACTCGGGCGGCGTAACCTTTCCGCACCGTGCTGCGCACCGCGCCGGAACCGCACTCCCGGCCGACCTAGGCCCCGCACCCGAGGAGGCCCCGCATGCCCGGCACCCGCCCCCGCCTGCTCTACGTCACGGACCTGGCGTACCCGGCCCGCGGCCGCCGCTACTGCGACGAGGACATCCACCTGACCTCCCGGCTGCGCGAGCACTTCGACCTGGCGCTGTGCCATCCGCTGGACGCGGCCGCGCTGATGGACGCCTACGACGCCGTCGTCGTCCGCAACAGCGGACCCGTCCTCGGGTACCAGGCGGCGTACGACGACTTCCGCGCGCGGGCACTCAGCAGCGGCACGCGCGTCTACAACCCGCTCACGGGCCGCGCCGACATGGCCGGCAAGCAGTACCTGCTGGACCTGAGCGCGGCCGGCTTCCCCGTCATACCGACCGTCGACCGCGCCGAGGACCTGCACCTGCTGCCCGCCGCCGACCGCTACGTGGTCAAGCCGAAGCTCGGCGCGGACTCCCTCGGCCTGCGCGTCGTCGCCCCCGGGCAGGCCGCCCGCCTCGCCACCGGCGGCGTCCTCGTGCAGCCCCGCGTCGACTTCCTTCACGAAGTGTCGTTCTACTTCGTGGACGACGACTTCCAGTACGCCCTCCACGCGCCCGACCCGCGGCAGCGCTGGCAGCTGGAGCCCTACGCGGCGACCGCCGCCGACCTGGAGTTCGCCCGGCGCTTCATCGACTGGAACGGCCTCGGCCACGGCATCCAGCGCGTCGACGCCTGCCGGACCCGGGACGGCCGCCTCCTCCTCGTCGAACTGGAGGACCTCAACCCGTACCTGTCCCTGGACGCCCTCCCGGAGGAGGCCCGGGACGCCTTCGTCACGGCCTTCACGGCGTCCCTCAGCCGTTTCGTCCAGGGCGCGTTCAGCCCCGCCTGACGCCGCCCGCCCAGCGCCCGCCCAGCCGTACGTCGCCGCCTCCCTCAGGGCGAGGCCGTCCACAGGGGCGCGGTCCGCGCCCACGCCTCGTCCCAGGCGGCGAGGTCGCGGCGGCGCAGCCGGTGCGCCGCCAGGCCGTGCAGCCCGGCGCCGACGGCCGGGACGGCGAGTGCGGCGAGGACCGCCCAGCCCACCGTGCGGTCACGGATCTCGGAGGAGGTCAGGGGCGGACGGGTGAGCCTGCCGTCGGCGCCGACCCACACCGGCACGGTGCTGCCGGCCGACCGGTCCGGCGGCACGTCCGCCGTGCCCGTACGGGCCTGCCCGCCCGTGTCGGTGAAGCGGACGGGGACCGGGTACAGGGTCTTGCGCGCCTCCACCGAGCCCGGTTCCGGGTGGCGCGGGGCGTCGTGGACGAGGACAGCGGTCGCGTGGTGCCGGGTGGCCGCCTGCTGCCGGGCCGCCTCCTGGTGGTGGCGGTGCGCGGCGTCCCCGGCCAGGAACGCGGCGACGGGTGTGCCCGCCAGAACGGCCACGAACAGGCCGGCGGCGAGCCACGCCCGGGCGATGTCCGTGCGGCGGCACAGCGGGTTCTTCCGTCGGCGCCACCACCGCACCCGCGGCAGGTCGATGGGGGACGGGGGCACGGGGGGTGTTCCGCGAGGCACGGTGTCTCTCCTTCCGTGTCGCCGGGAAGCGCCACGCCGGTGACCGTCGGGCAACGGACAGGCGGGGCCGGTCAGTTCAGGGGCACGGGTTCGTTCGGAGCGCCGGCCGAGGGGTGGGTGTGCGCCGCTTCGAGCAGCCGGGCGGCACCCCGGACCGCCGCGGTGTGCGGGGCCGGCACGGGACGGACGGGAGCATGCAGCAGCCCGCCGAGGCGGTACGTGATGTCGGGGCGCAGCGCGCCTCCGCCGGCCAGCAGGACGCCGCGCCCCAGCGCGTCGAGCGTCTGCGGGGTGCGGTCCTGTTCGAGCATGGTGGAGATCATCGCGACGACGGCGTCGGCGATCCGCGCGGGCGGCGTACGGGCGTCCAGGTCTGCGGTGCCCAGCGCGGTGCGGCGGGCGTCGGTCACCGAGCCGTCGGTGAGCAGGACGGCCTCGGTGACATGGGCGCCGAGGTCCACCACCAGCAGCGGCCGGCCCAGGTCGGCGCCGGCGGCCACGGCCACGGCGCGCGCGGCCGGCACCGTCAGCACGCCGCGCGGCCGCAGCGTCTGGACGGCGGCGCGCGCCTCGGTGCGGAAGGCGACACCTCCCAGCACGGGTGCCGCCAGGACGATCAGCGGACGGGTGCCGCGCGGCAGCCCCGGGCCCAGGAGACCGTCGAGCATCCGGGCGGCCCCGGGGGTGTCCACGATGGCGCCGCGCCGGACGGGACAGCCGTCGCCCGCGCCTTCGCCCTCGCCGTCGCCGGGGAGGGCGAGCGTCGGCACGTCGACGATCCCTCCCCGGCCGGACAGCCATGCCCGGGTCCGGGCGCTGCCCAGGTCCAGGGCGATGCCGCAGCACTGCCGGCACCGGGGCCAGGGCCGGTGCCGGGTGCCCTCGGCACGGGGACCGGGTGCGGTGCTCATCGGCCGGCCTCCCTCACCTGCTGGCAGCGCGAGCAGTAGCGGGCCTGCGGCACGATCAGCAGCCGCTCCCGGTCGACGGGCAGCCCGCACAGCCCGCAGGCGCCGTAGCGGCCCTCGTCCATGCGCGCGAGGGCGGCCTCGACGTCGGCGAGGACCATCCGGGCCGTGGCGGCGAGCTTGACCCGCACCTCCAGCTGGGAGGCGGTCTGCCGGATGAGCAGCGCCTCCGTGCGGGAGGTGGCCGCAGCGGCCATCTGCTGGAGCTGCTCGCGGCGGAACAGCAGCTGTTCGTGCAGGTTCTCGCGCAGCGCGGCGAGGTCTTCGGCGGACAGGGTCGTGTTGCGGTCGCCGGTGATCTGGTGGTTCACCACTTCACCCCTCGGGCAGGGCAGCGGACGGGACGGGTCGGGGGACAGGGCAGTCGGCCCGGGGGCGGGCCGGTCAGGCGTGCCGCTGGCAGGGCACGCAGAACCTGGTGTACGGCAGGATCTCCAGCCGCTCGACGGGGATCGGCCGCTCGCAGCCCCGGCAGACGCCGTAGCTGCCGTCCGTCACCCGGTCGAACGCGGCGTCGATCTCCTTCAGGACCCGTCCGATGGTGTCCTTCTGCGCCGACATCACCTGTTCCTCCGCGTCCGGCCCGGCCTCGTCCAGCGCGCGCAGCTGCGTCAGCCGCGCGGCACGTTCGTGCTCCAGGCGCAGCCGGGCCTCGTGCACCGTCAGCCGCTCGGGGCGGGATGCGGTCCGGGGCGAGTCGAGCGACATGGCGGAACCCTCCTTCTCACACGGCCCGCTCACGGGGTGGGCCATGCCTCCACCCTGGCCGACACGCCGTACGAAACCCATCGGGCGCGATACCCATCTCCAGGCCGCGAAATGGGCACTGGACCCCATCGACGCGGGAGAGTGGGGTGGGAGAGGCTGGGGGCGGAGCGCGGCGCGGCGACGCGGGGGACGACACCGTGTCCCAGGGAGCGGAGCCCGGGCCGCACCAGTGGTACGAGTGGTACGAGGTGTACGGGCGCACGCGTGCCGTACGAGGAAGGCAGTCACCCCCGGTGTCCCTGTTCTGGCGGATCTTCGCCCTCAACGCCCTGGTGCTGGGCAGCGCGACCGCGCTGCTGCTGTGGGCCCCGGTCACCGTCTCCGTACCGGTCGTGCTCACCGAGGCCGTCATCCTCGTGGCCGGCTTCGCCGTCATGCTGGTCGCCAATGCGGCCCTGCTCCGCATCGGCCTGGCCCCCCTGGACCGGCTCACCCGGCTGATGACCACCGTCGACCTGCTGCGCCCCGGCCGGCGGCTGCCCGAAGGCGGCCGCGGCGAGACCGCCGAACTGATCCGCACCTTCAACGCCATGCTGGAACGCCTGGAGCAGGAACGAGTGGCCGGCAGCGCCCGGGTGCTGCTCGCGCAGGAAGCCGAACGGCGCCGTATCGCCCAGGAACTCCACGACGAGGTCGGCCAGAGCATGACCGCGGTCCTGCTGTCCCTGAAGCGGGCCGCGGACGAGGCCGAGGAGCCCCTGCGCGCGGAACTCCACCAGGCGCAGGAGATCACCCGGGAGAGCCTGGACGAGGTCCGCCGGCTGGTACGCCGGCTGCGGCCGGGCGTGCTGGACGACCTCGGCCTGGTCAGCGCCCTGACCTCGCTGACCACCGAGTTCGCCACCCACGCCGGGCTGCGGGTGACGCGCCGCTTCGACCCCGACCTGCCCCCGCTGGACCATGAGAGCGAACTCGTCCTGTACCGGGTCGCCCAGGAGGCGCTGACCAACGCCGCCCGGCACGCCGAGGCCGACGGGGTCGAGGTGAGCCTGTGCCACGCCGACGGCGCGGTCGTCCTGGCGGTGGCCGACGACGGGCGCGGCACCGGCGTCGCACACGAGGGCGCGGGCATCCGCGGCATGCGCGAGCGGGCCCTGCTCATCGGCGCCACGCTCGACATCACCTCCGAGGTGACGGCCGGCACCCGGGTCCGGCTGACCGTGCCCGCGACCGGAAAGTCATGACCATGCCCGAGACCACGGCCATCCGCATCCTCCTCGCCGACGACCACGCGCTGGTACGGCGCGGGGTGCGGCTCATCCTCGACGGCGAACCGGACCTGCGTGTCGTCGCCGAGGCCGGGGACGGCGCGGAGGCCGTCGCCCTGGCCGCCCGCCACGACATCGACCTCGCCGTGCTGGACATCGCCATGCCCCGGATGACCGGTCTGCAGGCCGCCCGCGAACTGCTCGCGCTCAAGCCCGGCCTGCGCGTCCTGATGCTGACGATGCACGACAACGAGCAGTACTTCTTCCAGGCCCTGAAGGCGGGGGCGAGCGGATACGTGCTGAAGTCCGTGGCCGACCGCGATCTGATCGCCGCCTGCCGGGCCGCGATGCGCGACGAGCCCTTCCTCTACCCGGGCGCGGTGACCGTCCTCGTCCGCAACTACCTCGACCGGGTCCGCGACGGCGAGAAGCCCCCGGAGCAGATCCTCACCCCCCGGGAGGAGGAGGTCCTCAAGCTCGTCGCCGAGGGCCACTCCTCGAAGGAGATCGCCGAACTGCTCTTCATCAGCGTCAAGACGGTCCACCGGCACCGCGAGAACCTCCTGCACAAACTCGGCCTCCGCGACCGCCTCCAGCTCACCCGGTACGCCATCCGCGCCGGCCTCATCGAACCCTGACCACCAGGGGAGCCGGCCGGACATGACACGAGAACGGGGAGCCCCAAGGACACGCCCGGCACCGACACGCCTGGAGCCGACGCTCGCGACACACCCGGCACCGGCATTCCCGGCCCGCCCGGCACCGGCACACCTGTCGGCAGCGCGCCCGGTACCGACGCGCTTGAAGCCGGCCCGCCCGGCACCGACGCGCTTGAAGCCGGCCCGCCCGGCACCGACGCGCTTGAAGCCGGCACGTCCTGTACCGACGCGCTTGAAGCCGGCACGTCCGGTACCGACGCGCTTGAAGCCGGCACGTCCGGTACCCACGCGCTTGAAGCCGGCCCGCCCGGCACCGACGCGCCTGAAGCCGGCCCGCCCGGGACCGGTGTGCCTGAATCCGGCACGCCCGGCACCGTCGCGCTTGAAGCCGGCACGCCCGGCACCGGTGTGTCTGGAACCGGCATGCCCGGCACGGGAACGCCTGACGCCGGCGGGCGCGAGGCCGGGGCGTCCCGGCGCGCGACTCGGTGGGGGTTCCGCCGTGTTCGCGGTTCTGGTCGCTCTCCTCGCCGTCCTGTTCGGGCCCTCGGCCCAGCACCTCGCCCACCCGGCCGCGGCGGCGGCCGCTCGGTCCGTGCGGGCCGACGGTGGGCGGCACGCGGCCGGGGGCGCCGTCCGCGCGGCCCGGGCCGAGATCGGCCGACTCGACGACCGGCGGCCTTCGGGCGGCCGGGGCGGTCGCCTCGCCCGTGGCGTGGCCGTCTCCGCCGCCGGCGGACACCATGCCACCGGCGGGCAGTACGCGGTCGCCGCCCGCGCGCTCCGTGACACGCCCCGCGACCAGCCCACGCCGGCCGCGCCGGCCGCCGTCCTCCCGGCCTGGACGGCCCACTGCCCGCACTGGGCCGGCGTCCGCGCGCCGCTCGCCAGGCACCGCTCCACCTTCGCGCGGCCCGCGGACCGGCACCGTATGCGGGCGCCGCCCGCGCCTCCCGGCAGCTGAGTCCGTCCCTTCCCCCCCGCCGCGACCCGCCCCGGGCGGCCGCGGCATGCCTGCCGGAGGCCCTTTCGTGAACCGATCCCTGCGCGTCAGAGGGCTGGTCGCCCTCGCCGCCGTGGCCCTGCCGCTGTTCGTCGCGCTCACCGTCCCCGTCCAGCTAGGGCTCGACCTGCGCGGCGGCACCCAGATCGTGCTGGAGACCCGCTCGACCGCCACCGCCCGCGCCGACAGCGAGGCCACCGACCGCACCCTGGAGGTGCTGCGCGGCCGCATCGACGCGCTCGGTGTCGCCGAACCCACCCTCGCCCGCTCCGGCGACAACCGGATCGTGGTCGAACTCCCCGGCGTGCAGGACCCGTCCGAGGCCGCCGACGTACTCGGCCGCACCGCACAGCTCACCTTCCACCCGGTGCTCGGCACCGCCGACGCCGGCGCGCAAACGACCCCCGCCCGGCCGGGCGAGCAGCTCCTGCCCGACGAGTCCGGCCGGCTGCTGCGCCTCGGGGACGCTGCCCTGACCGGCGGGAACGTCAAGGAGGCCGCGGCCCGCTTCGACCAGCAGAGCGGCGCCGGATGGCACGTCACCGTCGACTTCAAGGGCGCCGGCCGGGACGGCTGGGCCCGGCTGACCGGGGAAGCCGCGTGCAGGCCGCCGGGGGACCCGGCCCGCCGGATCGCCATCGTCCTGGACGAGCAGGTCATCTCCTCCCCGCAGGTCGACCCCTCCGTCGGCTGCGGCGCGGGCATCACCGGCGGGTCCACCCAGATCACCGGGTCCTTCGACGACACCGAGGCCAGGGAACTCGCCCTGCTCGTCAACGGCGGCGCCCTGCCCGTGCCCGTCGAGACGGTCGAGCAGCGCACCGTCGGCCCCACCCTCGGCGCCGAGGCCATCCGGGCCAGCGCCTGGGCGGCCGCCGTCGGCACCGCGCTGACCGCGCTGTTCATCATCGCCGTCTACCGGCTCATGGGCGCCCTCGCCACCGTCGCCCTGGCCTGCTACGGCCTTGTCTCCTACGCCGCCCTGGCCGCCCTCGGGGCCACCCTCACCCTGCCGGGACTCGCCGGATTCGTACTGGCCATCGGCATGGCGGTCGACGCCAACGTGCTCGTCTTCGAACGCGCCCGCGAGGAGTACGCCGCCCGCCGGCGCCCCACCCCCCGCTCGTCCCTGACCGCCGGGTTCCGCGGCGCGTTCGGGGCGATCGCCGACTCCAACGTCACCACGCTCATCGCGGCCGGCCTGCTGTTCCTCCTCGCCTCCGGACCGGTGCGCGGCTTCGGCGTGACCCTGGGCATCGGCGTCCTCGCCTCCATGCTCAGCGCCCTGGTCATCACCCGCGTCCTCGCGGAGTACGCGGCCGCCCGCCCCTGGGTGCGCCGCCGGCCCCGGCTCACCGGCATCGCCCACACCGGCGCCGTCCGCGACCGCCTCGCCCGCCGGAACCCGCACCTGATGCGCCGGCCCCGCCGCTGGCTGGCCGCCTCCGCCGCCATCCTCGCCCTGGCCGGCTCCGGAATCGTCGTACGCGGCCTGGACTTCGGCGTGGAGTTCACCGGCGGACGCGTCATCGAGTACGGCACCTCCACCGCCGTCGACCCCGACCGGGCCCGCGCCGCCCTCGCCGACGCCGGCTTCCCCCACGCCGTCGTACAGACCGCGGGGGAGGACCGGCTCACCGTCCGCACCGACCGGCTGACGAACGCACAGGCCGCCGAGATCACCCGCACCGTCGGCGAACTGACCGGCCGGGCCGAGAAGCTGCGGGACGAGGCCATCGGCCCGAGCCTCGGCAAGGAGCTGCGCCGCGGCGCGCTCATCGCCCTCACCGTCGCCCTGGGCGCCCAACTGGTCTACCTCGCGGCGCGCTTCCGCTGGCTGTTCGGCACCGCGGCGGTGGCCGCGCTCGCCCACGACGTGGTCATCCTCGTCGGGATCTTCGCCTGGCTCGGCAAACCCCTCGACGGCGTGTTCCTCGCCGCGCTGCTCACCGTCATCGGCTACTCCGTCAACGACTCCGTCGTCGTCTTCGACCGGATCAGGGAACTCGGCCGCCGCGACCGGACCGCACCGCTCGCCCGCACCGCCGGCCAGGCGCTCCTGCAGACGCTGCCCCGCACCGTCAACACCGGGATGGGCGCGGTGTTCATCCTCACCGCCCTGGCCCTCCTGGGCGGAGAGTCCCTCACCGACTTCGCCCTCGCACTGCTCATCGGCGTCGCCGTGGGGACGTACTCCTCGATGTTCACCGCCACTCCGCTGGCCGTCGAACTGGACCGCCGCACCCGGACCGGGAGCCGTTCCTCGATGGCGTCGGGCCGGGGCGTGTGATGAGCTGGGGCGGGGGAGGACAGAGGACCGACGGGCACGGGAGCGGAGCGGCATGGCGGACGTGAACGCCTTCTTCGACCGGCTGGACCCCGACATGTGCGTGGTCACGGCCGTCGCCGGCGGGGAACGGGCCGGCTGTCTCGTCGGGTTCGCCTCCCAGTGCTCCATCCACCCGCCGCGGTACACCGTCTGGCTGTCCAAGGAGAACCACACCTACCGGGTGGCCCGCGCCGCACACTGCCTCGCCGTCCACCTGCTCACCCGCGACCAGCGCGCACTCGCCGAGCGGTTCGGCGGCGAGACCGGCGACGAGGTCGACAAGTTCGCGCACCTGGAATGGTCCGAGGGGCACGCGGGCGCGGCCGTGCTCACGGACGCGGCGGCCTGGTTCGTCGGTACGATCCTGCACCGCACCGACGGAGGCGACCACGTCGGATTCGTCCTCGACCCCGTCCAGTGGGGCGAACGCTCCCCAGGCCCCCTGCTCCACCTCTCCGACGCCCTCCCCATCGCCCCGGGCCACCCAGCGGACTGACCAGACCCCCCGCCCCGCGCTCCAAGAGAGGCGCGACCGGCCCGCGCTTCCAAAGAAGGGCCGCGACGATCGCGCCCCAAGGGGCGCGGGGCGGTGACGATGTGCGGCTCCGCCGCGTGGGCGCGCCCAGCCCCCACCGGCCTGCACCGTAAATCAGTCCCGCGGAGCTACACCGGCATCCGAATATCCAGCACGCACACATCGTCCCGCCGCTCGTCCCCCACCATCGCGGCCAGCAGATCCGCCAGCGACGCGTGGACCCCGCCGCACGGGCGGACCGCCTCGGCCAGCCGGGCGAGACCCGCGTCGAGGCCCTCGCCCCGCCGCTCCATCAGCCCGTCGGTGTACAGCAGCAGCCGGTCACCGGGCCGCAGCACCAGTTCCGCCGGCTCGTACAGCGGGGCCGCGCTCGCGCCGAGCAGCATGCCGACGGGACGGTCGAGATAGTGCGGCTCGCCGTCGCGCACCAGCAGCGGCGGCGGATGACCGGCCTGCGCCCAGGCCAGGACGCGGGCCACGGGGTCGTAGCGGGCGAGGACCATGGTCGCGGTGATCTGCCCGTCCCGGGACTGCAGCAGCAGCTGGTTCAGCCGGGCCAGCGCCCCGGTCAGCGAGGAGCCGGTGCTGGCCATGCCCTTGGCGGTGAACCGCAGCTGGGCCATGGTGGCGACGGCGTCCAGGCCGTGCCCGGCGACGTCACCGACCACGAACAGCGCGGCGTCGTCCGCGAGTTGGATCGCGCTGAACCAGTCACCGCCCACATGGATGCCGGACTGGGCGGGCAGGTAGGCCACCTCCACGCGCAGCCCGGCCAGGTGCCTGGGCTTGCTCGGCAGCGGCAGCAGCGCGTGCTGCAACTGCGCGGCGAGTGCCTGCTCGGCCTGCAGCACACCGCGCTGCAGCAGCATCGCCCGTTCGCTCTCCACCAGGGCGAGTTCGGCGCTGCGCTGCGCGGTGAGGTCCTGCACGAAGCCGTGGACCTCGGCCGGGGTGCCGTCCGGTTCCGTCACGGCCTCCGCGACCATCCGCAGATGCCGTAGGCCCTGCGGTGTCCGGATCCGGAACGGGACGTCGAACGGCCGCGCGTGGCGGACGAGTCCGGCGAGCGCGCTGGACAGGGCGCCCGCGTCCTCGGGCTGTGCGAGGTCCGCCATCTCCTCCAGCCGGACCGGGCCGCGCGCCCGGCTGCGGCCGAGGACCCGGTACGTCTCCCGCGACCAGGCGATCTCCTGGGTGAGCAGGTTCCAGTTGGCCCAGCCGAGATTGCCGAGGCGCTGCACGTCGGCCAGCCGCTGCTCCTGCCGCTCCACCGGGTCCTGCCGCAGCCAGGTCACCAGCAGGCCGTCGGACAGGCGCGCCGCCCGCACCGTGTAGGTGGCGGTCACGGGCACCCCGGCCACCTCGTCCTGGTACGCGAACGGCTCGCTCTCGAACGGCGCCCCGGTGGTGAGCGTGTCGAGGTAGCCCTGCCACAGCGGTTCGCCGGCGACGGACGGATAGCTCTCCAGGATGTACCGGCCGACCATGTCCCGCCCGGTCCGGCCGAACACGTCGACCGCGTCGGCGGTGGCGGCGTCGATGCGGTAGTCCTCCACCTCGCCGGCGGCGGAGCGCAGCGGGGCCAGCAGGACCGCCGCGCCCGGCAGCGCGTCGAACACGGCCTGGACGGCGTGGGCGACGTCCCCCGCCGGGCGCTCGGGTGAGGCGTCGAAGGCCCGCAGCCGGCCCGCGCTGAGCCGGGCCACCGCCCGCAGCAGCTCCCGCTCGCGCGGCATGAACGGCCCGCCGTGCCGGCGCAGCACACCGAGGACGACGTTCGCCCGGTTCCCGGCGGTCACCGGGAGCCAGGCCCGGGACAGCCACTGCTCGGGCCGGTCGCCGATGAGGACGTGCTGCCCGTGGTCGGCGCCGGTGTCCTCCAGCCAGCAGGGCTCGCCCACCGTGAGGGCCTCGATCGCGGCGACCTCGCCGAGCGGCGGCACCTGGTGCCACTGGGCGGCGAGGGTCGCGTCGAGGCCGGCGTGACCGATCAGTTCGAGCCCGCCCACGGGCAGCCGCCGGAACAGCATCACCGCGTCGGCACCGGACTGCGGCCCCAGATGCTCCAGCAGCGAACCGGCCAGCTCCTGCGGTGTGCCGACCCGCACGAGGGCCCGTCCGACCCGGCCCAGCACCTCCGCCACGGCGTCGGTGCCGGGCGGGGTGTCCACCGGTGCGGGGGACGGCGCACCCGGCCCGGCCTCGGCCCGCGTCCCGGCCGGCGCCGGCTCCGCCACGTCGACCAGGGCGCCCAGGGTGAGCCAGCACTCCTCCAGCAGCGTGCGGTTGCCGGCCTTCGCGCGCTGCACCAGTTCCTCGTGCGCGGCGTCCGGGGTACAGCCCGTCGTCGCCATCACGGCGCCCTTGGCGCGCTCGATGACGGCCGACGTCGACACCTGGTCCCGCAGCCGGTCCAGCTCCGCGCGCTGGCGCGCCACGACCCGGCCCAGCGCGGTCAGATCCGCGCCGGTCCGAGGGTCCCCACCAGGTGCGGGCTCGGTCGTCACGGGACGAGCATCGCACATCCGGTGCCGTCCGATCACCGGTCCGGCGGACCGGTTCCCACCCGGTCCGGGAGGGCGGCCGGGGCGCGCGCAGGACGGGTGTCCCCGGCGGTGGGGTCAGCGGCCGGTACCGCGCCCGACCAGCGCCTCGGAGACGGCCCGGACGCTGCGCGCGATGTGCTGGAGCTGCATCACCTCGGCGGCGTACATCTTGATCGTGTGCTCGATGACCGACTCGGGCAGACCCAGCACGGGCAGCTCGGCCCGCGCGGTCTGCAGCGCCGTGCGCGCCACCCTGATCTCCTGGTGGACCTGGATCTGCGCGTGCCGGGCCAGGAGCACGGGGTGCCGGATCAGCGCCGGATAGCTGGCGTAGCGCGCCGGGATCAGTTCGCGCAGCCACTTGGCCGCCGAGCGTTCCCAGTCGTAGCTGCCGGGCGTCTTGACCTGGCAAGGCCAGTCGGGGCTGATGCGCGTGGTGGTCAGGGGCATGATCATCGCTTCCGGTGTGCGGCGTCGTAAGGGGTGATCCGACGGTGTTGGCGGCCCCGGTCTAGGGGATGACCGGGGCCGCCACGGGCGCAGCGCCTGGGCGGTGCGCCACCGGACACCCCGTTCGCCTCCGTGGGTAGGGAACGGCGGCTGAGGGTGTCCGTGCGGGGGCCCCGGGCGTCGGGAACCGGCACGGCGAGTGGGCTTGCGTGCGCATGGCGGTCCGTCGGCTTTCTCGGGGCGGTGTGCGAGCGGTGAGTCCGCGGGTGCGGAACGTGCCCGGAGTGAGCCGGGTTCGATCCGTGGAGCAGTATTTATATATGCCGTCCGGTTTGCAAGACGTATGAAAACATTCATGCCTGATCGGGCCGCGAAAGATCCCCGTTCAGGGGTGAACGACCGGAAGATCTGCGGGAGCGCTCCCCGCGTGCGGGAGGATCAGTCCCGGAGGAAGAAGTGGCGCTGCTCGGCGACCTGTTCGTACTTCTCCAGCCGTCCCTGGGTGCGCTCGGGATCGGCGTCGGTCATGGCCTGCAGCAGCGCGGCGGCGAGCACGCCGGGCGCGGCGTAGGAGTCGAAGACGAGGCGGGAGCCGGTGCCCGTGGCGAAGGTGATGTCGGCCTCCTCGGCGAGCGGCCCGAGCGCCAGGTCGGTGATCAGGACGACCTTCAGACCGGCCTCCCGCGCGACCCGCACGGCGGTGAGCGTCTCCTGGGCGTGCCGGGGCATGGCGAAGGCCAGCACCCACGTCCCGCCGGCCTCGCGGGACTGCAGCAGCGCGTCGTAGGCCACGCTGCCGCCCCGGGTCACCAGCCGTACGTCGGGATGGATGCGGCGGGCCGCGTAGCCGAAGTACTCGGCGAGCGACACCGAGATGCGCAGGCCGAGGACCGTCAGCGGGGTGGAGTTCGACAGTTCCCGGCCGACATGGATGACCCGGTCCGGGTCGGCGAAGTCGCGGCGCAGGTTCTCCAGGTTCTCGATCTCGGCGTCGACCGCCGCCTGGAGTTCGTTGGCCCGGTTCACCTCGCCGGGACCGGACAGGGTGCTCAGCGCGATCGACTGCAGGGTCTCCCGCAGCGCCGGGTAGCCGCTGAAGCCGACGGCGGCCGCGAACCGGGTGACGGAGGGCTGGCTGACGCCGACGCGGTCCGCCAGTTCGGTGATCGACAGGAACGCCGCCTCGGTGAGGTGCTCGATCAGGTACTGGGCGATGCGGCGCTGCCCGGGGGACAGCCGCGGCCCGTCGAACAGTTCCCTGAGCCGGGAGGTCGGGGCGGCCTCGGCCTCCGGCACGGTCTTGCCCGAGGTGATCGCTGACGCCTGTGCGCGGGCCTGCTGCGGCGAGGGCACCGGTCCGTCTCCTTTGTCTCCCACGACCACTCAACATAGCTCACCGGCCGTGGTGACCAGGGGTTGTGCGGCCTCGCCTGGGGGCCTGCCCCGGGCCCGCGCAGGGACCGCGGGGGGCCTGCTGACGGCCCGCGACCTGGCATATGACAACACATATGACAACACGTGTTCAGCGGCGGAACAGGGTGATCGAATGACCGACGTCACCGACCGGACGACTGCTGTGGATCAACTCGGCCAGCCTGCCGCGCGCCTTGTCCACCGCCGAGTCGGAGACGACGAGCAGCCCGTGCACGTCGGCCGGCGGCACCTTGCGCGGATCGGCCGCGTGGATGCCGTAGCACGACGGCACACCGCTGCCCTTGTAGACCAGCCACAACCGCTCGCCCCGGTACGGCGGCCGGCGCAGCCGGTCGGCGAGCCGGCCCAGGTCCTGCCCCCAGTCCACGTTGGAGTCGTGCAACCGCAGATACGTCTTCGCCGGCCCGCCGAACGCCTCGTTGGAGTACGGCAGGTAGTACGGGAACGTGAGCAGCGAACTGGCCGCCACGCACGCCACCAGCACCGCCGTCGCGCCCGCCGCCCACCGCGCGCGCAGTCTGGGCACCCCGGCGGCCGCGACGGCGAGGAACATCGGCACGAACACCGCGTACCGCGTGCCGAGGTCCCGGGCACCCGTCATGGCCACGGCCAGCAGCACGGCCGGCGGCACCAGCACGTACGGTGCGGCCGGGCGCAGCCGCCGCACCGCCACCAGCGCCACGGCACCGGCCGCGCCCAGCGCCAGCAGCCCCAGCGGGGTCTTCACCAGCAGCGCCGCCGGCAGGTAGTACCAGCGTGAGCCGGTGTAGAGGTGCCCGAACAGAAAGCCCTGCCACGCGTGGTCCTCCAGGCCGAACTGCACCCGCATCCCCGCCCGGTAGGCGGGCGGCACCGGCAACAGCCCGGTCACCAGGCCGCGCAGCCCGTGCACCGCCGGCACCGGCTCGGCGGGCGTGAACCGCAGCCGCGGGTCGACCACGAGGTAGGACGCCCATACGACGGCAAGCGCTGCCAGCAGCACGACACCCGCGGCGGCGGAACCCCGCAGCAGCAGCCGTCGGCGGGCGCCGCCCCGCTCACCTGCCTCCACCGGGACGGCCCGCACCGCCGACACCGCCGACACCGCCGCGAGGACCATCAGGACCGGGACCGCCGGCAGGGTGTTCATCTTGGTCGCCACCGCCGCGCCCAGCGCCGCCCCCGCGAGGGGCAGGTACCGTCGCGGCCGGCGGCGGGCCCGCCACACCAGCCAGGACGCGGTCAGCACGAACCCGGCGGCCGGCACGTCCAGGGTGGCCAGCGAGCCGTGGGCGATCACATCGGGGGAGAAGGCGTACAGCGCCAGCGCCACCAGGCCGCCCGCCCGCCCCACCAGATCCCCGGCGAACGCGAACACCACCAGCCCGAACAGCAGGGTCAGCACGATCACCGGCAACCGGGCCCACAGCATCAGCCGCCAGGGGTCGTTGCCCGACTCGTACAGCAGATGCCGGCCCACCGCGCCCTGAGTGCCGGTGTACGACGCGTCGTAGTGCGGGCCGGCCACCGCCACCCCGGTGGCGATCAGCAGCTTGCCGAGCGGCGGATGCTCGGGGTTGTAGCGGATCCGGTGCTCGTGCAGATAGTCCGTGGCCGTGGCGACGTACACCGGTTCGTCGATGGTCGGCGTCTGCCGCACGGCCGTGGTGACCATCGCCGCGGCCATCTGCGCCAGCAGCAGCCCCACCAGAAGCGGCACCAGCCACCGCCGCCGGCACAGCACGGCGAACCGGCGCGGCCGGGCCGAGCCGGGAGACGTCGGTGCCGAGCCGGGCGCGGGCGGTGTCACGACGGGGGCGCCGCCGGGGGCCCCGGGACCGAGGACCGAGTGCTGTTCGCGAGCCATCATCCGCCCCGCGGTGACACCGGCCGGCCGGGGGCGGGAGCGGCCGGGAGCCGCGTCATGGCCCCACTGTCGCACCGCTCGCCCCGCCGCGGGATGTCACCGCCGCACGAGTCGTTACCGGCAGACCCTCTGCCGTACACACCGGTACGGCCCGCGACCGGCCGGAGTTCAAGGCCGCCCCTCGTGTGTCAGCGGCCGGGCAGCGCGGTGGCCGGTACGACCAGGCCCGCCCGGGAACGCGTCGCCGCCACCAGCTCGGCGTTGCGCTGGTCGCTGCGCCGCACCCAGGCGACGGCCGCCGCGTGCTCCTTGCCGAACTCCTCGTGCCGGGCCACCAGCCGCCGTACCCGCTCCGCCTCGTCGATCTCGCAGAACCACACCTCGTCCAGGCACGGGCGCACCCGCTCCCACCCGCCCCGCTCCAGCAGCAGGTAGTTCCCCTCGGTCACCACCAGCCGGGCGTCGGGCGGCACCGGGATCGAGCCCGCGACCGGCTGCTCCAGCACCCGCTCGAAACCGGGCGCGTACACGACCTCGTCGGTGTCCTCGCGCAGCCGCCGCAGCAGCGCCGCGTACCCCGCCGGGTCGAACGTGTCCGGGGCGCCCTTGCGGTCCCGGCGGCCCAGCCGGTCCAGCTCCGCGTCGGCCAGGTGGAAGCCGTCCATCGGCACGTACGCCACCCACGGCGGCCCGTCCCCGTTCAGCGCCCGCACCAGGTGCTCGGCCAGGGTCGACTTGCCCGCGCCGGGACTGCCCGCGATGCCGAGGAGCGCGCGGTACGGGCCCCCGGCGAGGGACCGGGCACGGTTCAGGAGGTCGTCGAAGGTCAGCGGCACACCTGAGAGTGTGTCATCGGCCCTCGCCGGCGCCCCCTTCCCCCATGTGGCGCTCACCACCCACTGGAAACCTCCGGGCGGGGAACAGTGGGGGTATGACTCAGCTCGGTCTCCCCGACACCATCTCGGCCTGTCTGTTCGATCTCGACGGGGTCGTCACCAAGACGGCCGTCGTGCACGCGGCGGCCTGGAAGGAGATGTTCGACGCCTTCCTGCGCGACTACCAGGGCGAGCAGGCACGCCCGTTCGACACCGCCGACTACGACGAGTACGTCGACGGCCGGCCCCGCGCCGACGGAGTCCGCGCCTTCCTCGCCTCCCGCGGCATCGAACTACCCGAGGGCACGCCCGACGACTCGCCGGACGCCCGGACCGTGCACGGGCTCGGCAACCGCAAGAACGACCTGCTGCTGGAGAAGATCCGCACCGGCGGCGTGGAGGCCTACGACGGCACCCTGCGCTATCTGGAGGCGGTCCGCGCGGCCGGTCTGCGCACGGCGATCGTCTCCTCCAGCGCCAACTGCCGCGACGTGCTGCGCGCCGTCGGCGCCGAACGCTACTTCGACGTCCGCATCGACGGCGTGGTCGCCGCCGAGCGGAAGCTGCCCGGCAAGCCGCACCCCGACACGTTCCTGGCCGCCGCCCGCGACCTCGGCGTCGAACCGGGCGCTGCGGCGGTCTACGAGGACGCGCTGGCCGGCATGGACGCGGGCCGCGCCGGCGCGTTCGGCTACGTCGTCGGCGTCGACCGGGTCGGCCAGACGGACGCGCTGTACGCGCATGGCGCCGACATCGTCGTCAAGGACCTGGCCGAGCTGGGAGGCAAGCGGTGATCACGCACAAGTCGTACGCCGTCGAGCCGTGGGCCGTGCGCGAGACCGACCTCAGCCTGGACGTCCTCGCCCAGAGCGAGTCGGTGTTCGCCCTGTCCAACGGCCACGTCGGCTGGCGCGGCAACCTCGACGAGGGGGAACCCCACGGCCTGCCCGGCAGCTACCTCAACGGCGTGCACGAGCTGCACCCGCTGCCGTACGCGGAGGCCGGCTACGGCTACCCCGAGTCGGGCCAGACGGTCATCGACGTCACCAACGGCAAGATCCTCCGCCTGCTCGTCGACGACGAACCCTTCGACCTGCGCTACGGCCGTCTCGTCTCCCACGAGCGCGTCCTGGACCTGCGCCGCGGAGTTCTCGAACGCGCCTGCGAGTGGACGTCCCCGGCCGGGTCGACGGTCCGGGTCCGCTCCACCCGGCTGGTCTCGCTCACCCAGCGGGCGGTGGCCGCCGTGGCGTACGAGGTGGAGGCCGTCGACAGCCGCAGCCGGGTGGTCATCCAGTCCGAGCTGGTCGCCAACGAGCAGCTGCCCCAGGCAGGCGGTGACCCGCGCGCGGCCCAGGTGCTGTCGTCGCCGCTGGAACCCGAGGGCCACTTCGCGCTGGGCGAGCGGCTGCGGCTGGTGCACCGCACCCGGCGCAGCGGCCTGAGGGTCGCCGTGGCCGCCGACCACGTCGTCACCGGACCCGAGCGCACCACGACCCGCAGCGAGAGCGGCGACGACGTGGCCCGGCTGACCGTCACCTCCGTGCTGGAGCCGGGACAGACGCTGCGGGTGGAGAAGCTGGTCGCCCACGGCTGGTCCGGCGGCCGTTCGCTGCCCGCGATGGCCGACCAGGTCGACGCCGCGCTCGCGGCCGCCGCCCACGACGGCTGGGAGGGGCTGCTCGCCGACCAGCGGGACTTCCTGGACGACTTCTGGGCCCGCGCGGACGTCGAGGTGGACGGCGCCGAGGACATCCAGCAGGCCGTCCGCTTCGCCCTCTTCCACGTCCTCCAGGCGGGCGCCCGCGCCGAGCGGCGGGCCATCCCCGCCAAGGGGCTGACCGGCTCCGGGTACGACGGGCACGCCTTCTGGGACACCGAGATGTTCGTGCTGCCGCTGCTCACCCACACCTCCCCGCAGTCGGTCTCCGAGGCGCTGCGCTGGCGCCACAACACCCTGGACGCGGCCCGCGACCGGGCGACCCAGCTCGGGCTCGGCGGCGCCGCGTTCCCGTGGCGCACCATCGAGGGCTCGGAAGGGTCGGCGTACTGGCCGGCCGGCACCGCCGCGTTCCATGTGAACGCCGCCATCGCCGACGCCGTCGTCCGCTACGTCACCGCCACCGGGGACACCGGCTTCGAGCGGGAGGTCGGCGTGGAGCTGCTGGTGGAGACCGCCCGGCTGTGGCGGTCCCTCGGCCACCACGACGCGCACGGCGCCTTCCACCTCGACGGCGTCACCGGCCCGGACGAGTACAGCGCGGTCGCCGACGACAACACGTACACCAACCTGATGGCCCGCGCGAACCTGCTCGCCGCCGCCGACGCCGTCGAACGCCACCCGGCGGAAGCGGAGCGGCTGGGCGTCGACGAGGAGGAGAGCGCGGCCTGGCGGGACGCCGCCGAGGCCATGCACCTGCCGTACAACCACGAACTCGGCGTCCACGAACAGCACGCCGGCTTCACCCGCTACCAGCACTGGGACTTCGCCGGCACCCGCCCCGACCAGTACCCGCTGCTGCTGCACTTCCCCTACTTCGACCTCTACCGCAAGCAGGTCGTCAAGCAGGCCGACCTGGTGCTGGCCATGTACACCTGCGGGGCGTTCTTCGACGAGGAGCACGTCGCCCGCAACTTCGCGTACTACGAGCCGCTGACCGTGCGGGACTCCTCGCTCTCGGCGTGCGTGCAGGCCGTCGTGGCCGCCCAGGCCGGGCATCTGCGGCTCGCCTACGACTACACCGCCGAGGCCGCCCTGATGGACCTTCAGGACCTGGAGCACAACACCCGGGACGGGCTGCACATCGCGTCCCTGGCGGGCACCTGGATGGCGCTGGTCGCGGGGTTCGGCGGGATGCGCCACGCCCCCCACGACCCGACGAGCCTGCGGTTCGCGCCGCGCCTGCCCGAGCGGCTGCGGCGCCTCGCCTTCCACCTGCAGTTCCTCGGCAGCCGCCTGCGGGTGGAGATCACCGGGGACACGGCGTCGTACCACCTCCTCGACGGCCCGCCCCTCACCCTCCACCACCACGGGGAGCCCCTGACCCTGACCGCCGACGCGCCCGCCGTCCGCCCCGTCCCCCGCCTCACACCGGGCCCGTCCCCGGCCCAGCCACCCCACCGCGCCCCCAACACGGGCTGAGCCCCGCCGGGAGTCCAACCGGATCCGGCGTGCACGGGCCCGTGCATGGCGGGCACGCGGGACGGGGGCGTGCGCCGGGGCGCCCCGGTTCCGCCGGCATGGCGTGACGCGACGCCTCATCGGTTCCCACGGGCGATGGGCTTCGCACAGGCGCGTGACGGTCGCCCATAACGGCGGACGGTGCCGCGTGCGCCGGGGGGCAGGCCCTGGCGTTACGGGGTGCGGGGGCCGCTGGATCGTGATGACGGGCGGTCGTGTCGAAGGGGGCGACGGCCCCCATGGCGCGCGTCCGGGGCCGGACGGTGGGCTTTGCGGGCCCGAGACGTCAGCTCAGCGCCGTCGACAGGAGCGCGAGGAGGTCGGTCGTGGCGTCGGCGGCGAGGAGGGGCGGGAGGACGCCGAGGGCCAGGACGGCGGCCGCGCCGGCCCACAGGCGCGGCGGCGGGCCGGTCTGCAGCGCCGCGATGCGGCGGGTGACGGTGTGACCGGTGAAGGCCAGGGCGCAGCCGGGGCGGGAGCGGCCCGCGGCCAGCGCGGCGCGGGCCAGCGCGCGGGCGGCGGTCCGCCGGTCGCCGACGTCCGCCGCCGCCTGCTCGTCGGCCCAGCGCTCCACCAGGAACACCATTGCCGAACGCACCGGGGCGAGCAGCGGGTTGGCCGCCGCCGCGAGCGTGGCCGCCGTCACCAGCGCACCGTGACGGTGTGCGAGATGAGCGCGCTCGTGCGCGAGCAGCACCCGCCGCTCGGCCGGCTCCAGCGCGCCCAGCATGGCCGAGGTCGCCAGGATCCTGCCCGGCCGGCCGGGGATCGCGAACGCCTCGGCCACCTCGGACGCGGCGACGATCAGCTCCGTGCCGGCCGGGTGCGCCGCGCACAGGCGGCGCAGCGCCCGCCGGGTGCACCGCTCGGCGCGCACGGCACGGCCCACCCGCCATCCGACGGCGGCCAGCGCCAGACACGCCGCCAGCCCGATGAATTCCGGTACCGGATCGGTCAGCCGGACCCCGTCCTCGCGGGCCTCGCGGACCACCGGCGGGGCGTCCCCGAGCAGCGCCACGCCCAGCAGCACCAGCGACCAGGTGGTGGCCGCCGCGGTCAGCACGGCGGCCGGGGCCAGTACGCGGGCGGCGAGCGCCGGGGCGGCCCGCCGGGCGAGCACCGGGCCGACGGCGGCGAACAGGAAGGACAGCACCAGCGGGGTGTAGACGTCGTACCTCATACGCCGTCCCCGGTCAGCAGGTCGCGCAGCGCCCGCTCCTCCTCCGGGCTCAGACCGGTCACGAACTGCTGGAGCGCGGCGATCGGATCCGGCCCCCGGTCCAGGGCCTCGTGCATCGCTTCGGCGGTCAGCTCCGCCGCGTTCTTCGCCGGCCGGTACGCACCGCGCCGCCCGTCGGCGTCCCGCAGCACCAGCCCCTTGTCGTACAGGCGTTTGAGGATGGTGTGCACCGTGTTGTAGGCGAGCCCGCCGATCTCGGCCTGGATCTCCGCCGGGGTCAGCGGCCGCTCGGTGGCCCAGAGCGCGGCCAGCACCTCGCTCTCCAGCTCCCCGGCGCTGCGCCGCTCCGCCCGGTCCCGGGACCCTGTGCCAGCCATGCCCCCACCTTACAGCGCGTAGGGCCGACGGGCCGAGGGCCGTGTGCGCCGGGCGTACGCCCCCAACACGGGTTAGGTTGGGCGTGTTTGCGCGGGCTTCACCCCCGGTTCCACCCGGAGCGCTCGCGGCGCTGTAGGGTGGCTCGGAGCCCTACACGCTGTAGGGTCGGAGGGGTGATGATGGCCGGCCACGCGTACGCCACACTCGCGGGGACCCGGCGCGAACGCGCGCAGGGCGCCCCGGGCGGCCCCCGACGAGCCGGTGTGGTCTGGCCCCTCGCCACCGTCGGAGCCGTCTTCACCGCCGCCCAACTGCTCCTCGTCAGGCCCGGCCTGGGCCTCGGCTGGGACGAGACGGTGTACGTCAGCCAGGTCAGCGGGCACGCGCCCGCGGCGTTCTTCAGCGCCCCGCGCGCCCGCGGAGTCTCCCTCCTCGTCGCGCCCGTCGCCTCCTGGTCCTCGTCGACACCCCTGCTGCGCGTCTATCTCGCACTGCTCTCCGGCCTCGCCCTCTACCTGGCGCTGCGCGCCTGGCGGCCCCTGTTCCCGGTTCGCGTGCTGACCGTCGCCGGCACCCTGTTCGCCTCCCTCTGGATCACCCTCTTCTACGGCCCCCAGGCCATGCCCAACTACTGGGTGGCCATCGGCGCCCTGACCGCCGCCGCCTGCACGCTGCGCGCCGTGACCGGCCCGTCCGACCGGGCCGCCCTGTGGGGGCTGGCCGCGAGCGGCGCCCTGATGGCCTGGATGCGGCCCATGGACGCGGCCCTGGCGGCCCTGCCCCTGCTCGTCCTCGTTCTGCTCCGCCGCCGGTGGACCGTCCTCGCTGTGCTCCTCGGCGGCCTCGCGGCCGGCGCCGTCGAATGGGTCGTCGAGGCGTACACGGCGTACGGCGGGCTGCTGAACCGGCTCTCCGACGGCTCGGACATCCAGGGCGGCCTCGGCTGGCACCTCGCCGTCGCCGACCAGCTGCGCAGCCTCGGCGGACGCACCCTGTGCCGGCCCTGCACCGGCGCCCTGCCGGGACCCGCCGTCACCCTCTGGTGGTGCGCGCTGCCGCTGCTCGCCCTGCTGGGCCTGGCCGTCGCCGTCCGCGCCGGGCGCGCGGCGACCACCGTGCTGCCGCTCGCCTCGGCGGCCGCGGCCGCCTTCCCCTACCTCTTCATGATCGGCTACGCGGCCCCCCGTTTCCTCCTCCCCGCCTACGCCCTCCTCGCGATCCCCGTCGCCGACGCGCTGTGCCGCCTGACGACCACGCGGGCCGGCACCCGGCGACCAGTGGCCACGACGCTTGCCCTCCTCACCCTGGCCGCCCATCTCACCGTGCAACTGACGGTCCTGCTGCCCCTCGTGGACCGCACCGCCGCCGCCCACCGCGACTGGTCCCGCACCGCCGCCACCCTGCACCGGCTCGGGGTCCGCGGGCCCTGTCTGCTCACCGGCCATGAGGCCATCCCGGTCGCGTTCTACGCCGGCTGTTCGTCGGCGGCCACGACCGGGCACAACGCCAACAGCACCTCGACGGCCATAGCCCGCACCGCCCGCCGACAGCCGGTGGCCACGCTGGTCGCCCCCGGCGACCGGCTCCCGGACTACGCCCGCACCTGGCCGTCCGTACGACTCGGCGAACTGCGCCTCTACTACGCCGTACCGGAGGGCCCATGAGCTGCAACGACGCCCCACCGCCCCGCGCCGCGGACGGCACCGGCGCGCTCCGGCGCGCGCGGGGTGGGGCATGACGGCGCCCGTCGAGGTGGTCGGCGCGCTCCGGCGGCGGCGCGTGTGCTGGCACCTCGCCGGCTGCCTCACGCTCCTGCTCTGCGCGGTCTACGTGGCCCGGCGGCACTGGCCGGCGGTCGAGACCGGCGCGGTGCGGCTGGCCGTCGCCGACCAGGGCTGGCTGCTCGTCGGCGCGACGGCGGCCTCGGGCACATGGGCGGCGTCGGCGCTCGCCCAGCAGGGCGCGGTCACCCTGCGGCTGCCGGCCCGGCGGCTCGTCGCCGCGCAGTTCGCCGCGTCCGCCGCCAACCACGTCCTGCCGGCCGGGCTCGGCGCGGGCGCGGTGAACCTGCGCTTCCTGATGCGCTGCGGACTCCCGGCATGCCGGGCGGCCGGCGCGGTCGCCGTCAAGACCACCGCCGGGGGACTGGTCCGCCTCGCCCTGATCGCCGCGCTCGCGCCCGCGTGCCCCGGGCTGCTGAGCGTCCCGCACGTCTCCCCGGCCGCACTGGCCGCCGTCCTCGGCGCCGCCGTCCTCCTCGCGGCGATACTGGCCGGCCCCCTGTGGCCCCGCTGCCGCCGCGTGGTCACCGGCGCCATGGCCGACATCCGGGCCGTGCACGCGTGCCCGGCCCGCGCGGCGGCCCTGTGGGGCGGCTCGCTGCTCTTCGCCCTGCTGCACTCCGCGGTCGTCATCGCCGTCACCCAGGCCGTCGGCCTCGCCCTGCCCCCGCTCCAGGTGGCGCTGCTCTACCTCGCCGCCAGCAGCGCGGCCGCCCTGCTGCCCACCCCCGGTGGCCTCGGTTCCCTCGACGCGGCCCTCGCCTTCGCCCTGACCACGGCCGGCGCCCCCGCCTCGGCGGCCGCCTCCGCGGTCATCGGCTACCGCCTCCTCACGGTATGGCTCCCCCTGCTGCCGGGCCTGCTGGTCCTCGGAGTACTGGTCCGCCGCCGGGCGCTGTGACCACGCCGGCCGGCGGCGTGTCACCGCTCCTGGCGCCGACGGGCGAGATGCACGGTGACGTCGGCAATCAACTCGACCTGCTCGCCCACCCCCTGCCCGATACGCCGGAACACCTCTTCCCGCTCCGGGGGCGGGAGCAGGAGGTAGGCCGAGACGGTGGAGAGATGACCGACGTAGTCGCGAGGGCTCAGCGTCAGACGTCGTCGGACCACAGTCTGCCGGACGTCGGTGAACCACTCGGACCGCCGGAGTTCCGTACCCGGCCACCGCATGCCGTGCCCCGGCGACGTCCCGTCCGGTGACGGGATGTCATCGCTGTCCAGGAACGGCGCCCGCATCGCACGCACGGCTGCCTCGACAGCCGGGTCGGCCAGGTGCGGGGCCCCGCCGAACGAGGCGAAGACGCCGCCGGGCACCAGCAGCGCCGCCATACGCTCCCACCGGCGGTCCGGTGCGGTCCAGTGCAACGACGCCGCTGCGTAGACCAGCCCATACCTCTCGCCCGGCGGCAGGTCCTCGAAGGCCGCCCGCACCGTGCGGACGTCCGCCGGTACGTGCTTGCGCAACTCGGCCAGCATGGCCGCGTCGGGATCGGTGGCCGTGACCGTGATCCCCCGCCGCGCGAAGAGGCGCGTCGCCTTGCCCGTCCCCGCGCCGATCTCCAGGGCGGTCCGCACCGGCCGGCCCGCGTACGACATCACCATGCCGAACAGCTCCGCGGGATACCCCGGCCGGAACCGTTCGTACGACTCCGCCACCGCTCCGAAGCTCAACGCGCGTTCAGACATGCCCGGCAGCCTGACACGAGCCGAGTCGCCCGCGCTCCTCCATTTCCGAGCGGTCCGGGCGCCTTCGCCGCCCGGAGGGTTTCACACCGGTTCGCCCGCCGCGTCCGTGCGGTCGCCGGCTCTCGCTCTCGGTGGTCCCGTCACGCATCCCGAGGGCAGCCACCAGGCCGCCGCGCACAGGCAGAGGCCCAGCCAGCCGGAGGCGAACAGCCAGCCGCCGAGGACATCGGTGGACCAGTGGACGCCCAGGTAGATCCGGGTGAGGCCGACGCCGGCGCCCCAGCAGGCGACGGCCAGGCAGAACACCGTACGGCCACGGGGCGCCCGTATCCAGATCGCGAGGATCACCAGTCCGGCCGTCAGCGCGGCCGTGGTGGTGTGCCCGGACGGGTACGACCAGTTCGAGGCATGGGTCCGCCAGTCCGGCTCGGGCGGGCGGACGCGGGCGACCAGCTCCATCACGCCGTACCGCACGGCCTGGCCCGTCGCGAGGCAGGCCCCGCCCAGCAGCGCGGCCGTCAGCCGCTGCGCCCGGGTGCCGCCCACCAGCAGCCCGGCCAGCAGCACCAGCACGTAGGGGATCAACCCGGTGCCGGTGGCCGTCAGACCGCGGGCCGCGGCCACCGCCGGGGGCGGGCGGTGGCCGACGGACCAGGACAGCAGCCCGTGGTCCAGGAACAGCGGCGCGCCGTTGCGGCCGGCCACCACCATGGTCAGCACCCCGAACGCCGCCCAGGCCCCGAGGCCGAGGCTGCCCGCGGCCTCCGCCACGTGCCTGCGGTTCATGACACCAGCAGCGGGCGCAGCCAGCTCGCCGACAGCCACCGCTCGAATTCCAGCGGCAGCCGTCGTACCGCCGTCATCACCACGAAGGCCACCAGCGCGCCGACCACCGCGCCTACCGCGACGTCGTGCGGGTAGTGGACGCCCACCCACACCCGGGACGCCGCCATGGCGCAGGCGGCGACGGTCGCGACGGCGCCGAGCCGCCGGGAGACGAAGAACAGGGCCACCGCGGCCGCCGCGGCGATCGCCGCGTGATTGCTCGGGAACGACCAGTCGCCCTGCGCCGGACACGCCTCCAGCGTCCGGAAGGTCAGGTGCCGGCAGGGCCGGTCCTCCCGCACCAGCAGCTTCACCACCGAGTTCGCGCCGTACGCCAGCACCACGGCCAGGGGAACGGCCAGCGCCGTCACCGCCGCGGAGGAGCCGACCCGGCGGGCCCGCCACCAGCCCACGAGCATGAACAGCGCGAACACCGCCAGCCCGTACGCCGACCACACCGTCACCGTGTCGTCCACCCAGCCGGGGGAGCGGTGGGCGAGGTCCACCACGTCCCGGTACAGCGGTCCGTCGACCGCCCCACCGGTGAGCGCGAGCGTCGTCATCGGGCCTCCTTGGCGGCCTTGCGGGAGCGCAGCAGTTCGAGCGCGACCGGAAGCAGCGACACGAACACGATCAGCGCGATCACGGGCAGCAGATACGTGTCGATGTTCGGGACGGACGACCCCAGCACGTACCCGGCGAGGGTGACGCCCAGGCTCCACACGAGGCCGCCGGTCACCTGCCAGAGCGTGAACGTCCGCGCCGGCACCTCCAGGGCGCCCGCCATCGGGTTCAGCACCGTCCGCACCACCGGGACGAAGCGGGCCAGGACGATCGCCTTCGCGTACCCGTACTTCTCCAGCAGCTCCTCGGCGCGCTTCGCCCCCTCGTGCAGCCGGGCCGATCTGCTCCGGGCCAGCAGCGCCCCGCCCGCCTTCCGGCCGAGCAGGAACCCGCACTGCGCCCCCGCCAGCGCCCCCACGGCCGCCGCGACCAGCAGCGGCCCCAGCGACAGGTGCACCCCGCTGTCCGACGAACCCGTGCAGAGCAGCCCCGCCGTGAACAGCAGGGAGTCACCGGGCAGGAAGAAGCCGATCAGCAGACCCGTCTCCGCGAACAGCACCACGCCGACGCCCAGCACGCCGAAGGCGGCCAGCAGGGAATGCGCGTCCAGCACGTTCACAGCGAGCTGCGACGGCAGGGGTGGGGGAGCGGTCATCGCACGCCCTTCCTTCGGTGACAGGTGGTTCCCGGCAACATCCGACTACGGATTTGTAGACGGTCTACCGAACTGTAGACGAACGGCGGGCGGGCCGCGTTCCCGGCTTTTGCCCGGACATTGCCGCCTCATGACCGGCCGACTACACCCCCGTAGTCATGATGGTCATCGAAGGTAAGGCATGCCTTCACTAAGTAGGGAGGGTCGCAGGGCATGTGGGACGACGCGTTTCCGAGTTTCCTGATCGGACTGAGGGAGGGACTCGAAGGCGGACTGATCGTCTCCATCCTGATCGCCACCCTGGTCCGGGCCGGTGCCCGGCAGCGGCTGCCCCAAGTGTGGACCGGTGTCCTCGCCGCCGTCGCCGTCGCGATGAGCTTCGGCGCGGTCCTCACCTTCACCGCCGCGTCCCTGCCCACCACCGCCCAGGAGGCGTTCGGCGGCGCCCTCAGCGTGATCGCCGTCGCCTTCGTCACGGCGATGGTCTTCTGGATGCGCCGCTCCGCCCGAAACCTCTCGGGTGAGCTGAAGGAGAAGGTGACCGGCGCGCTCGCCATGGGCTCCGGGGTGCTGGTCCTCACCTCCTTCCTCGCCGTCGGCCGCGAGGGACTGGAGACCGCGCTGTTCCTGTGGACCACCGCCCAGGCCGCCGGCGAGTCGGCCGGACCGCTGACCGGCGCCGGGATCGGCCTCGTGCTCGCGACCGTCCTGTGCTGGGGCCTGTACCGGCGGGTCCTGAAGATCAACCTGACGAAGTTCTTCACCGCCACCGGCGCCGTCCTCATCGTCATCGCCGCGGGCGTCCTCGGCTACGGCCTGCGCGACCTCCAGGAGGGCGGCGTCCTCCCCGGCAAGGCCGCCTTCGCGTTCGACCTCTCCAACAGCGTCGACGCCGGCTCCTGGTACAGCACCCTGCTCCAGGGCGTCCTCAACCTGACACCGGCCATGACCTGGCTGCAGATCGTCGCCTACGTCGCCTACGTCGCCATCGTCATGACCCTGTTCATCCGCGGGGTCCGCACCACCGCGCCCAAGCCGGCTGCGGCGCCGAAGGCCGAAGAGCCCGCGCCCACACCGGCCCCCGAGGCGGAAAAGCCGGCCCCCGCACCGAAGCCCGCCCGCTCACCCCGCCCCCGCTGGGTGGTCCCGGCCGCCGTGGTCGCCGTACCCGCCGTGGTGGCCGGAGCCGTCGTCGCCCTCTCGGGCCCCAAGCCGGCCGGCGACCAGACCGTCGCCGTCTCCCCGACCGACTGCGGGCAGGGCTTCACCGCGCCCGAACCGGGCCGGCAGACCTTCCGCATGCACAACACCGGCGGCAAGACCTCCGAGGTCTACCTGATCGACCCGGCGACCAACGCCGTCTACGGCGAGATCGAGGGCCTCGCCCCCGGCACCACCCGCGACCTGGTCGCCACCGTCGCGGGCGGCACCTACGCCTGGCGCTGCGTCCCCACCGGCGGCGAGCCCGTCACCTCGAAGTCCGTCAGCGTCACGGGCGGCAGGGGCGCCAAACCCGTCGTCCCCGTCTCCGAACAGGACCTCGCCGCGCCCCTGAAGGCGTACAAGGCGTACGTCGAACAGGGCCTGGGCACCCTCGTCACCCAGACCCGGACCCTCGACCGCGACATCGCCGGCGGCCACCTCGACCAGGCCCGTACCGACTGGCTGACCGCCCACCGCACCTACGCCTCCCTCGGCGCCGCTTACGGCACCTTCCAGGACTACGACCAGAAGATCGACGGCCGCCCCGACGGACTCCCGGGCGGCGTCCACGACAAGGACTTCACCGGCTTCCTGCGGATCGAGTACGGCCTGTGGCACGGCGAGTCCGCCAAGGACCTGCGCGCCCCCGCCGACCGGCTCGCCGCCGATGCCGCCGGCCTGCGCACCGCCTTCCCCACACAGCCCTTCGACCCCGGCGACCTGCCGCTGCGCGCCCACGAGATCCTGGAGAACACCCTCCAGTTCGAGCTGACCGGCGACACCGACATGGGCAGCGGCACCAACCTGGCAACCGCCGACGCCAACCTGGCCGGCACCCGCGAACTGCTCACCGTCCTCAAGCCCCTGCTCACCCCCCGCGCCCCGAAGCTCCTCCCGACGGTCGACGCCGACATCGCCCGGCTCCAGAAGCTCCTGGACGCCGCCCACGACGGCACCCACTGGACCCCCGTCGACCGGCTCGGCAGCCCCGGCCGGCAGCGCGTCGACGGCGCCACCGGGCAACTCCTGGAGGACCTCGCCCCGGTCCCCGACCTCCTCGAGGTCAGGAAATCCGCCTGATGCCCGCCCCGTACCCGACACCGCAGCGCCCGCACCAGCCTGAAGGGAACCCCCCGATGCCCACTGCCGAAACCCCGGCCTGCCCGGCCCGCCGCTCGTTCGTGCGCGGCGCGCTCGGCGCCGGCGCCGCCGGAGCGGTCCTGGCCGGCGGCGGCTTCGCCCTCGGCGCGAGCGCCGGCCCGGCCCGGGCGGACAGCGGTGGCGACGACAGCAGCGCCGAGGTCCCCTTCCACGGCACCCACCAGGCCGGCATCGTCACCGCGGCGCCCGCCGCGGCCACCTTCGTCTCCTTCGACGTCATCGCCGAGAACCGCAAAGACCTCGCCGGCCTGCTGCGCACCCTCACCGAGCGGGCCCGCTTCCTCACCGCCGGCGGCACCCCCACCGACCTCGGCGTCGGCGCGCCGCCCTCCGACAACGGCCTCCTCGGCCCCCAGGTGCCGCCGGACGCCCTGACCGTCACCGTCGGCGTGGGCGCCTCTCTCTTCGACGACCGCTACGGCCTCGCCAGGGCCAGGCCGCTCCGGCTCACCCCGATGCGGACGTTCCCCAACGACAACCTGAACCCCGCCGAGTGCCACGGCGACCTCTCCCTCCAGCTGTGCGCCAACAGCCAGGACACCGTCCTGCACGCCCTGCGCGACCTGACCCGGCACACCCGGGGCGCCCTGCAGATCAAATGGCGCGTCGACGGCTTCCAGAACGCCCCGCGCCCCACCGGCGCCGCCCGCAACCTGCTCGGCTTCAAGGACGGCATCGCCAACCCCGACGTCACCTCGCCCCGCGAGACCAGCCGGCTGATCTGGGTCGGCGACGGCCAGGGCGAGCCGGCCTGGACACACGGCGGCAGCTACCAGGTGATCCGGATCATCCGCATGCTCGTCGAGTTCTGGGACCGGGTCTCGCTCACCGAGCAGGAGAAGATGTTCGGCCGCCGCAAGGACACCGGCGCCCCGCTCGACGGCGCCAAGGAGACCGACGTCCCGCACTACGCCAAGGACCCGCACGGCACCGTCATCCCGCTGGACTCCCACATCCGCATGGCCAACCCGCGCACCCCGAAGACCGACGGCTCCCGCCTGCTGCGTCGCGGCTACAACTACGACCGGGGCGTGGACAACGTCGGCGACCTCGACATGGGCCTGGTCTTCTGCTGCTACCAGCAGGACCTCAAGCGGCAGTTCGAGGCCGTGCAGACCCGGCTGATCGACGAACCCCTCGTCGACTACATCTCCCCGACCGGCGGCGGCTACTTCTTCGCCCTGCCCGGCGTGCGCGACGCCAAGGACTGGCTCGGCCGGGGCCTGCTCTCCGCCTGACCGCCGAACTCGCCACCCGCCGTCCGCCGCCCCCCCACCCGTCGTCCGGCTTTTCCCGCTCATGGGAAAGGCCGGGCGCGCGCTTTACTGCACATGAGTTGCAAGTACGGGAAGATGGCATCAGGCTGGTCGACGCAGCCGTACCCGTACCACCGAAGGACACCCTCACGATGACGGCCGCCCCTGGTCCCGCTCCGTCCCTCCCCGCCCAGGCCGGCACCAAGCGCTCGGCCTGGCACCGCGTCCGCGGCTCCATGACGCGCCAGGAGTGGACCAGGGCCGGCGCGATGGCCGCGTTCGTCCTCGCGCTGCACGTCATCGGCTGGGGCACGCTGGTCGGGATCGTGGCGCCCCAGCACTACAGCGTCGGCACCCAGTCCTTCGGCGTCGGCATCGGCCTGACCGCGTACACCCTGGGCATGCGGCACGCCTTCGACGCCGACCACATCGCGGCCATCGACAACACCACCCGCAAGCTCATGGGCGAGGGGCAGCGGCCGCTCTCGGTCGGCTTCTGGTTCTCCCTCGGCCACTCCAGCATCGTCTTCGGCCTCGCCCTGCTGCTCTCCCTCGGCGTGCGCACCCTGGCAGGACCGGTCCAGAACGACGACTCCCGGCTGCACGACGTCACCGGCCTGATCGGTACGACCGTCTCCGGGACCTTCCTCTACGTCATCGCCGCCATCAACCTCGTCATCCTGGCCGGCATCTGGAAGGTGTTCCGCCGGATGCGTTCCGGTGACTTCGACGAGGCGGCCCTGGAGCAGCAGCTGAACAACCGGGGCTTCATGAACCGGCTGCTCGGCCGCGTCATGAAGTCGATCACCAAGCCGTGGCAGATGTATCCGCTGGGCCTGCTCTTCGGCCTGGGCTTCGACACCGCGACGGAGATCGCGCTGCTCGTGCTCGCCGGTTCGGGCGCCGCCTCCGGGCTGCCCTGGTACGCCATCCTGTGCCTGCCCGTGCTGTTCGCGGCCGGCATGTCCCTGCTGGACACCATCGACGGCTCGTTCATGAACTTCGCCTACGAGTGGGCGTTCTCCAAGCCGGTCCGCAAGGTCTACTACAACCTGACCATCACCGGCCTGTCCGTCGCCGTCGCCCTCCTCATCGGCACCGTCGAACTCCTCGGCCTGCTCGCCCAGAAGCTCGGCCTGCACGGCGCGTTCTGGAACTGGATCGCCGGCCTCGACCTGAACACGGTCGGCTTCGCCATCGTCGGCCTCTTCTTCGTCACCTGGGCGATCGCCCTGGTCGTCTGGAAGGCCGGCCGCATCGAGGAGAAGTGGACGGCGTCCCTGGCCCACGCCCCGGCCGACTGACCCGGCCACCGGCGGCAGGGTTAGGCACCGCGCTCCGGGAAACGCGGACCGGGTCCGACCCCGAGCCGAGAAGGAGCCGGCGATGAGCGACCAGCAGGCCGAGCAGACCCCCATGGCGGACGACGCCTACCAGCCCACCGGCACCAACGAGGAGCAGGAGGACGCCGCCCCGCTGGACCTCCAGGACGCGGTCGGCGAGCGCACCTACGACGACGTCCTGGACGAGGGCTACTCGCCGCCCGAACGCCCCCTCGGCGTCACCAAGCACGGCACCACCGCCGCCGAACAGCACGAGGGCGAGACCCTGGACGACCGCCTGCACCAGGAGGTCCCCGACACCACCGCACCCGCCGGCGACGGCATCGGCGACCTCCCCGACGGCGAGGGCGAACCGGTGGACCCCGAGTCCGGCGAATCCCGCGCCGGCCGCCTCGTAGCCCCGGACGAGGGCGCCCACCCCGACACCACGAAGGACGAGACAGCCCGAGACGTAGGCATCGACGGCGGAGCGGCAGGCGCGGAGGAAGCAGCCGTACACGTCACGGAAGAACCAAACCGGTGAGCCAGGCCGCGATTCAGCCCACCTGGGTGGTCCCACCTAAGGGGCGCGGGGAACTGCGCGACAAGCCACAGTCAACCGGTACTAGTCCAGTCGCCCCAGCTGGCGCAGCCGATTCGTAGCATCCAGCGCAGCGACCTTGTACGACTCCGCCAACGTCGGATAGTTGAACACCGCGTCCACCAGGTAATCCACGCTCCCCCCACACCCCATCACCGACTGCCCGATATGGATCAGCTCGGTCGCCCCCGACCCGAAACAGTGCACGCCGAGCAGCCTGCGGTCCTCCGGGGACACCAGCAGCTTCAGCATGCCGTGGGAGTCGCCGATGATCTGCCCCCGCGCCAGCTCCCGGTACCGCGCGATCCCGACCTCGAACGGCACGCAGTCCTCGGTCAGCTGGTCCTCGGTCCGCCCGACGAAACTGATCTCGGGGATCGTGTAGATCCCGATCGGCTGGAGGTTGTGCATCCGCCCGACGGGCTCCCCGCAGGCGTGGTACGCGGCGGCCCGCCCCTGCTCCATGGACGTCGCGGCGAGCGCCGGGAAGCCGATGACGTCACCGACGGCGTAGATGTGCTCCACCTCGGTGCGGTAGTGCTCGTCGACCTTGATCCGGCCCCGCGCGTCCGCCGTGAGGCCCGCCTTGTCCAGGTCGAGGCCGGCGGTCAGCCCCTGCCGGCCCGCCGAGTACATCACCGTGTCCGCGGGTATCTTCTTGCCGCTCTCCAGCACGGTGAGCGTCCCCCGGGGATGCCGTTCGACGGCTGCCACGGTCTCTCCGAACCGGAAGGTGACGGCCAGGTCGCGCAGATGGTACTTGAGCGACTCCACGATCTCGACGTCGCACAGGTCCAGCATGCCGGGCCGCTTCTCGACCACCGTCACCTTACTGCCCAGCGCGGCGAACATGCTCGCGTACTCCATGCCGATCACGCCGGCGCCCACGATCACCATGGAGCGCGGCACCCGCTCCAGTGAGAGCACGTTGTCCGAGTCCATGATGGTGCGCCCGTCGAACTCCACCGTGTCGGGGCGGGCCGGCCGGGTGCCGGTGGCGATGACGATGTGCTCGGCGCTCAACTGCCGTTCCCGGCCTCCGGCGTCGGTCAGGGCGACCGTGTGCGGGTCGGTGAACCGGCCCGTGCCGGCGTGCAGGGTCACGTGGTTGCGGGACAGCTGGCTGCGGATGACGTCCACCTCGCGGCCGACCACGTGCCGGGTGCGGGCGGTCAGGTCGGCGACGGTGATGTCCTCCTTGAGCCGGTAGCTCTGCCCGTACAGATCGCGCTGGGTGAGACCGGTCAGGTACAGCACCGCCTCGCGCAGGGTCTTGGAGGGAATGGTGCCGGTGTGCAGGGAGACACCGCCGACCATGTCGGGGGAGTCGACGACGGCCACCCGGCGGCCCAGCTTGGCCGCGGCGATGGCGGCCTTCTGGCCGCCGGGACCGGATCCGATGACGAGCATGTCGAAGTCGAAGTCGGGCATCCCGGGAGTCTGGCAGCCCCGGGTGCCCCGCCGGAAGAGAGCGGCGGGCACGGCCTTGGACCCGCCGTCCCCTCACGTGCCGGCGGACGCACCGCCACGCGTCCGCCGCACACGCCCCGCCCTGCTCCCGCCCCCGCTTTCGTGCCCCTACGGCAGCAGCTTCTCGACCGCCGAGGGCCCCTCCGTCTCCAGCTTGCGGCGCGCCCAGTCCAGGTTGGCCGGGGTGACGTCCCTGCCCGCCGCCATCACCAGGTCCTCAGGGCTGATGCCCCGGGCGGGAGCGGAGTGGAGCAGGGCGTCGGGGGTGCAGTGGTCGCCGGACGACCGGGACTCTTCGGGTGTTGACGTCGCCATGATGCCTCCTCCTCGGTCCGGATGACCGCATCCGTGCCGGTGCCGCCGAACGGGGCACACTCTCACGATTCCCCGCCCGGCCACGCCCCGCATCCGGAAGGGCCCGGGACCGGTCCGGGTTCCTGGCCGCGCCGGGCGGAAACCTCCCCCCTACGCTGGAGACAGCACCCCGCACCAGGGAGGCCCGAGCGATGGCCGAGACGCCCTTCCCGCAGGATCCGGCCGGCGCTCCCCGCTACCTGCCGATCGCCGACCACGGCCTCATCGGCGACCTGCGCAGCGTCGCCCTGGTCGGCACCAACGGCACGATCGACTGGTACTGCTGCCCGTCCTTCGACGCGCCCAGCGTCTTCGCGGCCGTGCTGGACGCCGACCGCGGCGGCTGCTTCGAACTCGCCGCCGCCGTACCGGCCCGCACCAAGCAGTTCTACTTCCCCGACACCAATGTCCTGATCACCCGCTTCTTCACCGAGGACGGCGTCGGCGAGGTCCAGGACTTCATGCCCGTCACCGGCCAGGGCGACGAGCTGCCGGGCGAGGAGGGCCGGCACCGGCTGATCCGGCGCGTCGTCTGCGTCCGCGGCACCGTGCCGTTCAGGAGCCTGGTCGCCCCGCGCTTCGGCTACGGCGCCGACCCGCACACCCTGCGCGCACAAGGCGGCATGATCCTCTTCGAGTCCGCCCGGCGCTCCCTGGCCCTCACCTCCACCGTCCCGCTGGACCACGACGGGCAGGACGCGCGGGCCGCCTTCAAGCTCGGCGAGGGGGAGAGTGCGGTGTTCGCCCTCGACCTCGTCGGCGATCAGGTGAGCCCGCGCGGCTGCCCCCGCACGGAGGCCGAGCGGGAGTTCAACGCGACGGTCGCCTACTGGCGGCGCTGGCTGCACCAGTCCCGCTACCGGGGCCGCTGGCGCGAGATGGTGCACCGCTCCGCGCTCACCCTGAAACTGCTCACCTACGCCCCCACCGGCGCCATCGTCGCCGCCCCCACCACCAGCCTCCCCGAACAGCCCGGCGGCGAGCGGAACTGGGACTACCGCTACGTCTGGATCCGGGACGCCGCGTTCTGCGTGTACGCGCTGCTGCGCCTCGGCTTCAGCGGCGAGGCCGAGGCGTTCATGCGGTTCCTCACCACCCACATCAGCCCCGGCGACGGCGCCGCCCTGGGCCCGCTGCAGATCATGTACGGCATCGACGGCCGCTCCGACCTGCCCGAACGCGAACTGACCCATCTGGAGGGCCACCGCGGCTCCGCCCCGGTCCGGGTGGGCAACGCCGCCGCCGGCCAGCTCCAGCTCGACATCTACGGCGCCCTGATCGACTCGGTCTACCTCTACGACAAGTGGGCCCAGCCCATCTCCAGCGGCCAGTGGGACGACGTGTGCCGGCTGGTCGACTGGGTGTGCGGCCACTGGGACCAGCCGGACGAGGGCGTGTGGGAGACCCGCGGCGGCCGCAAGAACTTCCTGTACTCGCGCCTGATGTGCTGGGTGGCCGTGGAGCGCGCCATCCGGCTGGCCAACCGGCGCGGGCTGCCCGCCGATCTGCCGCGCTGGCGACAGGCCCGCGACACGATCTACCGGCGGATCATGGACCGCGGCTGGTCGGAGCGGAGGGGCGCCTTCGTGCAGCACGAGGACGGAGACGTCCTGGACGCCTCGGTGCTGATGATGCCCCTGGCGAAGTTCATCGCCCCCACCGACCCCAAGTGGCTGTCCACCCTGGACGCCCTCACCGGGGAACTCGTCTCCGACTCCCTCGTCTACCGCTACAACCCCGAGGCCAGCCCCGACGGACTGCGCGGCGACGAAGGCACCTTCTCCATCTGCTCGTTCTGGTACGTCGAGGCGCTGGTGCGGGCCGGCCGGCTCGACGAGGCCCGGCTCGCCTTCGAGAAGATGCTCACCTACGCCAACCACCTCGGCCTGTACGCAGAGGAGATCGGCCGCACCGGAGAGCAACAGGGCAACTTCCCGCAGGCGTTCACCCACCTCGCCCTGATCAGCGCCGCCTTCAACCTGGACCGCGCCCTCGGCTGACGGCCGCGCCCCCGCCGGGCGCCGGGCATCCGCCCGGCCCGCGCCGTGTGCCCCCTGACCGCACGGGTACCCGGGGTCCTGCCCGAGCAGAAATCGCCAGGGTCGGCAGAAGGAGGAGACCCCGAATGACGAGCACCAGCGAGACCGGCGAGGTCACCGGCACCCGGGACAAGGACTACAACCTCATCTGGTACGTCGAGGCGTGCCTGAGCAACTCCCTGCGCCTGGAGCAGTACATCCAGGACGCCGAGCGCGACAAGGACGACGAGGTCGTGGACCTGTTCCGCAAGGCCCAGGCGGACAGCCGCAAGGGCGCCGAGCTGGGCAAGCGGCTGCTGAGCTCCCGCATCGGCGGCAACTGACCACCACCGCTCGGGGGCGGTCCGGGACCTCGGTGAACCCGCGGCCCGGACCGCCCCCGGCGCCTGCGTCCGCGCGGGCGTTCAGGGCAGGGGCTGCTCCGCCCAGATGATCTTCCCGTGCGGGGTGTAGCGAGTGCCCCAGCGCTCCGCGAGCTGCGCCACCAGGAACAGGCCCCGGCCACCCTCGTCGGTGCTCGCCGCGTACCTCAGGTGCGGCGACGTCGTGCTGCTGTCGGACACCTCGCAGATCAGCGTCCGGTCGAGCAGCAGCCGTACCCCGATCGGGCCGCGCCCGTACCGGATCGCGTTGGTGACCAGCTCGCTCAGGATCAGCTCCGCGGTGAACGTCAGCTCCTCCAGGCCCCAGTCGGTCAGCTGCCGGGTGACCGAGGCCCGCATCTCGGACACGGCCGCCGGATCCGACGGCACCTGCCACTCGGCGACCCGGTCGGCGCCCAGCACCCGGGTCCGGGCGACGATCAGCGCCACGTCGTCACTCGGCCGGGCCGGCAGCCGGTCGAGCACCGTACGGCAGGTCTCCTCCGGAGAAGCGCCGGGCGTCCGGCGCAGCGCGTCACGCAGCAGGTCGAGACCGACGTCGATGTCCCGGTCGCGGTCCTCGACCAGCCCGTCCGTGTACAGCACCAGCCGGCTGCCCTCCTCCAGCTCCAGATCGGCCGTCTCGAACGGCAGCCCGCCCAGGCCCAGCGGCGGCCCGGCCGGCAGGTCCGGGAACTCCACACTGCCGTCGGGCCGCACCAGCGCCGGCGGCGGATGCCCGGCCCGGGCCAGGGTGCAGCGCCGGGACACCGGGTCGTACACCGCGTACAGGCAGGTCGCCCCGGTGATCGCCGCGGCACCGTCCGCCGGGGTCTCGTCCTGGTCGATCCGGCCCACCAGTTCGTCCAGCAGCCCGAGGAGTTCGTCCGGCGGCAGGTCCAGCGAGGAGAAGTTGTGCACCGCCGTGCGCAGCCGGCCCATCGTGGCCGCCGCGTGCAGCCCGTGCCCCACCACGTCACCCACCACCAGCGCCACCCGCGCCCCGGACAGCGGCAGCACGTCGAACCAGTCGCCGCCCACCCCCAGCTGCGCCGGCAGATAGCGGTACGCGATCTCCAGCGCACCCTGCTCCGGCAGCGACCGCGGCAGCAGACTCCGCTGCAGCGTGACCGCCATGCTGTGCTCGCGCGTGTAGCGGCGGGCGTTGTCGATCGACACCGCCGCCCGCGCCACCAGCTCCTCGGCCAGCGCCAGGTCCTCCCCGTCGAACGGCTGCGGCTTGTCCGCCCGCCAGAAGTTCGCCACCCCCAGCACCAGGCTGCCCGCCCGCAGCGGCACCGTGAGCAGCGAATGAATGCCGTACCCGACGACCTGCTCGGTGCGCTCCAGGTCCTGCGCCCGCCAGCCGGCCGCCTCCCGCAGCCGGGACTCCACCACCGACTGCCCGGTGGTCAGACTGCGCGCCTGCGGCGACGTCGCCACGAACCGGATCCGCTTGCCCACCGGATACAGCGGGGCGTCCTTGCGGACACCCGTGGACGCCGTACGGCGCAGCGCCGTGCCGGGCTTGGGCTCCTCGCCGCCCAGCACCGCGTCGAACAGGTCCACCGTCGCATAGTCCGCGAACCGGGGGACCGCCAGCTCCGCCAGCTCCTCCGCGGTGCGGGTCACGTCCAGGCTGGTGCCGATGCCCACCCCGGCGTCGTACAGCATGTTCAGTCGCTCGCGCGCCACCTCCGCCCGCCCCGACAGGGCCCGCAGCTCGGTCGAGTCACGCAGCGTGGTGACGCTGCCGGGCGGCCCGCCGCGCAGGTCGGTGGGGCGCTGGTTGATGGCCAGCAGCCGGTCCTTGACCAGGTGCACCTCGTCCGTCGCCACCCGGCCCGAGGACAGCAGGCCCGCCGTCTCCTCGTCCAGGCCCAAATCCAGCACATGCCGCCGCTCGGCGTCCGGCGGCAGGTCCAGCAGCCGCTGCGCCTCGTCGTTGGCGAGCAGCAGCCTGCCGTTGCCGCCCACGATCAGCACACCCTCGCGGACGGCGTGCAGCACCGCGTCGTGATGCTCGTACATCCGGGTCATCTCGTACGGCCCGAGGCCGCGCGTCTGGCGCAGCAGCCGCCTGCTGACCAGCGCCGTGCCCGCCGTGGCCAGCGCGAGCGCCGCCGCGGCCGCCGCCAGCAGCAGCGGCAGCTGCTGGTCGGCCGCGCCGCCCACGTGCGCGGTGGTGATGCCGGACGACACCAGCCCCACGACCTTGCCGGCGGAGTCCTTCACCGGCACCACGACCTGCACCAGCGGCCCGATGGTGCCGTTGATGTGCTCCACCACCGTGCCCCCGGCCAGCGCCGGCCCGATGGTCCCCACGAACTTCTTGCCGATGCGGTCCGGCTTCGGGTGCGTGTAGCGGATGCCGTCGGTGTTCATCACCACGATGAAGTCCACCCCGGAGGCCTTGCGGGCGGCCTCCGCGCGCGGCTGCAGCACGGCCGTCGGATCCGGCGCCCGCAACGCCGCCACCGTGCCGGGCGCGTTGGCGAACGTCACCGCGACGGCGAGCGAGCGGTTCTGGGCCTCCAGGTCGCTGTCGTGCCGCACCTGCAGCACCTGCGCCACCACCGCCGACACGACCAGCAGCAGCACGATCACCACCTGCAGCACGAACACCTGCCCGGCGACGCTGCGCCCGCTCACCGCTGAACGCAGCACCCCCGGACGCGAGCCGTTCGCGCCGCTCCCGTCCGGCTGCCGCGCGCCGAGCGACGCACGCGGATGCCCGAACGAGCGAGGCGGCCGCGTGTCGGGCCGGCCGGGCAGTCGCACCATGAGCCCATGTCTACACTGCCCGGCCCCGTCAGGCGAGACCGTCACCCGAGGTGACCGCCACGAATCGCGGCGCGCTGCCCTCATCGGCGGGGCACGGGCGCCGCGCGGCGGGTGGCCAGCAGCAGCGCCACGTCGTCGGGCCGGTCGGCCGCGTGTCGGGCGGTGGCCGTCAGCCGGTCGGCCATTCCGGCCAGGGAGCGCCCGCCACGCCGCCCGGGCGCCGCACCGGCCCGCGCCAGCGCCAGCCGCAGCGCCTCGATCCCGTCGTCGATGTCGGCGCCGGGCCGCTCGACCAGACCGTCCGTGTACAGGGCCAGGACCGCGTCCGGCTCCAGCAGCAGCTCGGTCACCGGATACCGGGCCCGCGGATCCACGCCGAGGACTACACCGCCGGGGATGTCCAGCGTCCGGGTCCGGCCGTCCGGAGCGCGCAGCAGCGGCGGCAGATGCCCCGCCCGGGCCACCCGGGCCCGCCCGGTGGCCGGGTCCAGGCGCAGATAGCAGCAGCTGGCGAACTGGCCCGGGTCCAGGTCGATCAGCAGGTGGTTCGTCCCGCTCATCACCTCGTCGGGCGGCCGGTCGCCCAGCGCGAACGCGCGCACCGCGCTGCGCAGCTGCCCCATCGTGGCCGCCGCCTGCACCCCGTGCCCCTGGACGTCACCGATGACCAGCGCGAGCCCGTCACCCGCCTCGACCACGTCGTACCAGTCCCCGCCCACGTCCATGCCCTGCGTGCCCGGCAGATAGCGGCCCGCCGTCTCCACCCGCGGGTGCGCCGACAGCCGGCGGGGCAGCAGCGCCTGCTGCAGGCCCCGGGCGAGCGCCGCCTCGCTGTCGTAGCGCTGCGCCTTCTCCATCGCGTGCGCGATCAGCCCGGCGAGCGCGGTGAGGGCCGTGCACTCGTCCGTGCTGAAGCTCCGCGACCGGTCGAAGCCGAGGATGCAGGAGCCCACCGGCCGCCCGGAGGCGATCAGCGGCAGGAACGCCCGGGCGCCCTCCTCCGCGTCCAGCGGGATGCCCGGGTAGGTGGCCGCCATCTGCTCCATCGACTCGAAGAACAGCGGACGGCCGGTGGTGAGGGTCTCCACGCCGGGGATGTGCGCGTCCAGGCCGACACCGTCGAACGGGGACAGGAAGCCCTGCGGGAAGCCGGTCTCCCAGGCCAGGTAGAGATGCCGGTCCTGCAGCAGGTAGATGGCCAGGCGGCGGCCGCCGAACGCGGGCAGCAGCTCCTGCATGACGACCGCCGACACCTGCTGGGCGGTCACCGCGTCCGTGAGAGCGATCGCGAGCGCGATGGGCCGGTACAACGGCTCCATCGAGGGACCGCCGGCCACCGCGCCCGCTGGCTCGTGCGGCTCCGGGGCCAGCTCCACGGGCGCGTCCATCCGGCTGGCCGGGACCAGGGTGCAGGTCAGCAGGTCGGCGCCGGGATGGACGGACAGCGCGAGCCACTCGCCGCCGGCCGGCTCCCCGCGGTGCCCGGCGGGACGCCGGACATGGACGTGCACCGGCTCGGGGGACAGCAGCGCGCCGCGCAGGTGATCGTCGTACGGCGGACCGCTCAGCCACGGCATGGCCTCCCATACGGGCCGGCCCAGCAGACCCGCCCGCTCCCGGCCCGCCAGCCGGGCCGCGGCCGGATTGGCGTACACGATCACACCCAGCCGGTCCAGGCAGAACACCCCCTGCGGCAGCAGGTCGGCCGCGCCGTCCGCCGAGACGGCCGGACCCGGGTCGAACACGAACCCGCCGACCTCCGTCCCGTCGCCGGCGGCCGCCGCCGGCCACAGGTCCAGCAGCCGCGGGGCGCCGTCCCGGGAACGCACGCGCAGCGGCGCGGGCGGCGGCTTCCCGGCGGCGGTCTCGTGCAGCGCGGACAGTATCCGGTGGGAGTCCCCCGGGGCCACGGCGTCCGCGAGCGCCGGACCGCTGCTCGCGACCTCGCCGGGGCCGAGGCCGAGCAGGGCGTGCAGCCTGTCGTCGCCGCGCACCGCCGAAGTCGCCGGATCCCAGGCGAACCGCCCCACGCGGGCCTCCGCCGGCCCCACCGAGGGCGGCCGCACACACAACGGCTCCCCGTCCCAGACGACAGCGGCGGCGCCTCTGCCGCCTGCTGTCGCGCCTGTGCCGCCTGCTGTCGCGCCCGCGCCGCTGGCTGTCGCACTCATGCCGCCCGCTGACGCGCCTGTGCTGCCGGCCGCCGTGTCCGCGCCAGCGGCCGCCGCGCCGCTGGCCGTCGTACCCGTGTCACCTGCCGCCGCGCTCGCCGTCGCACCCGTGTCACCTGCCGCCCCACCCGTGCCGCCCGCTGACCCCTCCGCACCACCCGCGTCACACAGGCCGCGCAGGTCCGCCCCCAGGTCCTCGGCGAGCCGGGTGAGCAGGTCGCGGTCGAGCAGCTCGTCCACCGAGTCCGCGGCCGGGCGCAGCACCGTCAGCACCCCCAGCGGCTCGTCCTCACCGGGGACGGGTGTGTACACCGAGCCGAACTGGAAGGGCAGGCCCGCCGCGAACTGCGGATAGCGGCGCACCGTCTCCGCCGCGTCCGACAGCACCACCTGGACACCGAGCCGGTAGGCGTCCGACACCGGGAACGGCCGGGCGGTGTGCAGCCGCCACCAGGGCCGGAACAGCGGTCCGGGCAGCCCGACCAGCACCGCGAGCCGCAACAGCCCGGGCGTGGAGGACCGCAGGTACACGCCGGCCGCGCGTGCACCGGCCGCTCCGAGCGCGCTGGTGGAGGCGTCGATGAGCAGCGCGGCCAGCCGGGCCCGCGCGCGGACCACCTGCTCCCCGCTCCCAGCCATCGGCCCTACCTCGTCCCGTGCGCCGCCGGGTGGACACAGCAAGAATGCGACAGATCGGCGCCGGACCGCACCTGGGCGGACAGGATCGGCAGCGGCGGGCGCGGCAGGCCGAGCCGCGCGGTGCGGGCGCGCGGGGTCCTCCGGGCGTGCGGAACCGGCCGCCGCCACGGCGGGCCGAGTCTCGCGGTGCGGGCGCGCGGGGTCTCCGGACGTACGGATTGGGCCGCGCCCGCCGCGGGCCGAGCCGCGCGGTGCGGGCGCGCGGGGGCGTGCGTCGCCGGCCGCACCCCTGCGGCGGCCGTGCTCCGCGCGCGAGGCTCCCGGCGTGCGGATCCGGCCGCGTCCCTCCGGTTGGCCGTGGTTCGTGCCTGGGTAGCAGCAAGGGATCAGCGTGTGCGCCCGGAACGTGCCGTCGGCGGGCCGGCGCGGTGCCGTAGTCCGGCGAGAGGAGGCCGTGTCGCGTGGCCGAGAACGGTGAGTCCCCCGAGCGCGGGGGCCCGGCGCCCGAGCGGCTCGTGCTGCGCACCGCCGACCTCGACGAGGCGCGGGCCGCGATCGGGGCGATGTTCTACGACACCCGCATCGACGTCCTCGAACCCGGCCGGAGTCTCGACGCCGTGTTCGGCATGGCCCGGCTCGGTCCGATCACCGTGGGCGACCTGCGCTGCGGCACCGACGTACGGATGCGGTTCGGCGAACTCGGCGCCCACCACGTCGACCTGCCACTGACCGGTGCCCTGGAGTGGCGGAGGGCCCGCGCGGGCCCCGCCTCGCCACGGCCGCCCGCGCCGCCGTCTTCCACCCCCGGGGCCGCACCACCCTGGACCGCTGGGACGGCGCCTGCCGGCTCCTCGCCGTCAAGATCGAGACGAGGGCCCTCGTCCGCCATCTGGAGAGCCTCACCGGCGAGGCCCCGCGCGCCCCGCTGAACCTCGCGCCCACCATGGACCTCACCACCGGCCCCGGCCGCGGCTGGGCCCGGCTGGTCCGCGTCCTCGCCGAGGAGATCCGCGACGACCGGGGTCTGCTGCGCCAGCCCCTCCTCGCGGCCGGCCTGCGGGACGCCCTCCTCACCGGCCTGCTGCTGGCCACCGACCACGCCTACCACGACGCCCTGGACCGCCCGGTCCGGCACGGCTACGCGCGACCGGTCACCCGCGTCGTCGAGGCCATCCGCGCCCACCCCGAACAGCCGTACACCACCGCGGACCTGGCGGAGGTCGGCGGGGTGAGCGCCCGGTGGCTGCAGGAGGTGTTCCGCCGTCAGGTCGGCACCACCCCCATGGCCTACCTGCGGGACGTCCGCATGGACCGCGTCCGGGACGAACTGCGGCGCGCCGAACCGGAGTCGACGACCGTGGCCGATGTCGCCCGCCGCTGGGGCTTCGCCCACCAGGGCCGCTTCGCCGAGCGGTACCGCGCCCGGTTCGGCGAACCGCCCTCGCAGACCCTGCGCTCCCGCTGACCGGACGCCGGCTCACACCTCTGCCCCGCCCGGGTGGCGGGACCCCGGCCGGGCTCCTAGTAATGGTCACCGTAATGCCGCGCGCCGCACGCGGGGGCGTAGGTGCGGCCGCACCCTTCTTCTGGAGCCGAGATGACGACCCGCTCTCCGTCCCCCCGTCCCGACGATTTCGCCATACCCGACGCAGCAGCCGTCACCGGCCTGGCCACGCCCCCGCCCGACCCCGGAACCCGGCCCGACGGGCCCCCGGAGAAGCACCCCGAGCCCACACCCGGCGACAGCGCCCCGCCCCACGGCAGCGTCCCGCCCGGTGACAGCGACCCGTTCGGCGATCCGCTGTACGGCCTGCTCCACACCGCCGTCGCCGACCGCCCCCTGGAGGACGTCGTCCGGCTCATCAGCCTGCTCGACGGCTCGCCCGAGCACGCCCGCGCCACCGCCGACGCCCTGCGCGCGGCCGGCATCGGCCGCCCCGTGGAGGACGTGATGCGCCTGGTCACGCTGCTCGCAGAGTCGCCCCGGGGCACCGGCAACGCCGACGAGGCGATCCGCGCCGCCGCGGAGCGCCGTCCCGTCGAGGACGTCAGCCGGCTGATGGAGCTGCTGCGCCGCACGCCCCTGGAACCCCATTGCGGGCAGGCCGCCGTGGAGGCCGCGGCCGGCCGTCCCGTCGAGGACATCGCGGAACTCGTCGGCCGGCTGGTCGCCGAACGCGCCCGCCGCGAGGCACCCCCGCCGGACGCGACGCTCCCCGTCCCCGTCGTGACGGCGCCCATGCCCGTGGTCGCGCCCCCGGCGGCCGCCCGCACCGGCAAGGGGCGCGCGGACCCCCGCGGCCCGGCCGCCCGCACGGCCACGGCCGCCCTGTGGGGCGCCCGGTTCGCCTCCCTGATGACGTTTCTGTGCGGGGTCGCCCACGCCCCGCGCTACTGGACCGGGCCGTCCCACGGAGTCCTCGGGGCCACCATCGTCGTCTCGGCGCTGTGCGTGCTGCTGGCCATGGCCCTGCCCTCCCGGGCGTCGGCGTTCCGGCTGCTGGCGGCGGCGGGCGCGTTCATGGTGACGGCGGTGCTGGCCGCCGGGCACGTGCTGGCCGGCCGGTTCGGCCTGCCGAACGCCGCCCGGATCCAGGCCGCCGTCCTCGCCCCGCCCTGGATCGCCGGCGCGCTGGCCGCGGCGGCGGCGATCGCCGCGCTGGCGGTCCTGCTCACCACGCTGACCACGGCGAACGGACGCCACGGCGAACGACGCTGACTCAGCGGGCCGGCCGCCCGGCCGGCCGCAGCACCAGGTGGCCGTCCGTCCGGGCGGCCACCATCGCGAACGGGACCGTGTCCGCCTCCAGACAGAGCGCCACGTCCTCCGGATGCACGCCGGCGTACCCGCGGCGCACGTCCTCGGCGAGCCGGGCGGCGGCACCGGACCGCCGGGCCCGGTCCAGATACGGCTCGGACCCGGCGTCGGCGCGGTCGACGCGCGCCGCGATGTACTCGGCGCAGGCCCGGTCCTCGTCGGCCCGCCCGCCGTCCCCCGTGACGACGAAAGTCACCTCGTCCGGTGCCAACTCCCGCAGCAGTCGAGCGGTCGCGCCGGCCACCGCGAAACTCGCGCAGAGCAGCAGCCCGGCGCCGGACGCGGCCAGGGCACCCGCCGTCCCCGCGGTCGTCTTCTGCACGATGGTGCGGCCCCGTACGTCCAGCGCCCGCAGCCGGGCCGGCGAGTTGGCCAGGTCGAATCCCGGCAGCGGGGCGCCGTCCTGGAAGGCCAGCCAGCCGGGGTGACGGGCCCTTCAGCTCCAGCGCCTCCTCCCGCGTCGCGGCGAACACGATCCGCTCGGCACCGCCCCGGAACGCGCAGGCGGCCACGGTGAACGCGCGCAGCACGTCGACAACGACGGCGACCTCGGGGGCCGCAGGCACGGAATCGATCCCGGTGAACGTGGATTTCATCGTCCGATGGTGCCGGACGCCGGCGGCAACGGGTGGGCGGAGCGCAGGCTGCGCAGGGCGAGGAGCAGTACGGCGATGTCGTCGAGGTAGACCGGGTCGGGCAGCAGGTCGGCCGGCAGGACGAGATACAGCACCGCGCCCCAGAACACCCAGCGGGGCCCGGTCGGCAGCCCGGCCCGCCGCAGGGTGCGCCGGGTGCGCACCAGCCGCACCAGCAGGGCGACGGCGACGGCGAGCAGCACCGCCGCGACGACGGCGGCGGTCACCAGCAGGATCGTGGTCGTGTCGTCCATCCGGCCTCCAGTCCTTCAGGCTCCCAGGATCGCCCGGCCCCGCACAACGGGTCCCGTCATGTGCCCTTCCCCGGCCGGGAGGTGAACCGCAGCCGGTCCCAGGTCCGGGCCAACTGCTGCAGCGGAGAGGCGGATTCGGCGTCGGCGGGTTCCTGCGGTGCCGGAGCGGCGGGCGTGTCGCGGTAGGCGGCCAGCGCCTCGTGGGCCCGCTCGGCGGCCTCCCGGTACAGGTCCCGGGACTGCGTCATCGCCTCCAGCGCCTCGGCGTACCGCGCGACCCGCTGCCGTTCGCGCTCCAGTTCCTCCTGCGGGGTCATCAGGGTCCAGTTGTCCCGCAGGTCGGCCAGTGCCTCCGCGCCGCCCTCGGGCAGCGGCCGGGGCAGGGCGACGTAGCGCCGCAGGACCTCGACGAGCCCCGCCGGCTCGCTGCCGTCGAGGAAGACGTCCCGCACCCGGTGGTCCGGTCCGTCGTAGCCGTCCGGCGCCGGGTCCGGGGGCAGCAGTACGGCGCCGCCGCGCGGCACCTCGACGCCGAGGTCCTTCAGCGCCCAGTTGACGGCCCGCAACTGGTGCGGCGCCGCCCGGTGTTCCACCACGCGGTGCCGCAGGCCCGGCGGCAGCAGGCCCGTCAGCGGCAGCCGGCCGCGCTCGTCCGGCGTCATCGCCTCGTGCACGACGACATGCACGCACCACGCCTGCCGGGCCGCGTCCCGCAGCCGGCGCCGCATCTCCTTGTCGTCCGTGGGCAGCGCGTTGACCTGCCGGAAGCGCAGGCCCGCGACGCTCGGGTGGTGGTCCCAGGCGCCCGAATCGCCGTCGTCGCCGGCCTCCGGCCAGAACAGGGTCGCGGGCGACGGCCACGCGTCGTCCCAGGGCCGCTCCGCCTCGGCGACGAGCGTCCACTCGTGCCCCTCCGGGCGGCCCTCGCGCGGTACGAGGGTCAGGCGGGCCCGCACCGTGACCGTGCCGCCGGCCCGCCAGCGCGCCTCGAAGACGCGCCGCGCGGAGTCCTCGGCCGGAGGCGGCTCGGCGAAGTCGTCGATGTCCCCGTCGTCCCTGCGGCGGCGCAGGGCGCGGCGGAGGATCTCCTCGGGGGCGGGGCCGGTGTGACGGCCGCGGGCCGCCCAGAGGCTCTGCGGGACGGTGGCGTGGTCGGTGGCGGAGTTCGACATGGGCCAATCTGCTGATGGGGGCGGGTGCGCCTACCAGTATCACCGCCGCGCGCCCCGAGCCGGGGGGTGGGGGCCCGGGGTGTCGCGCGACTCGGCGCGCGCAGGCGGCGCGGCAGCGCGCCGGGCGCGGGTGATGTACGCCGCGCGTGCGCCGCGAACGGAGGGGCGCACAGGCGTCGCGCGAACCCGGCGCGACGGCGGCCGGCCCGGCGCGCGCGGCACTGCCACCGGCGGCAACCGCCCCCGCAAGGGCTTGAACTGCCCCCGCAGCATGGCGCGAACCGCCCCGGGAACGGCGCGAACCGCCCCGGGAACGGCGCGAACCGCCCCGGGAACGGCGCGAACCGCCCCCGCGCATGGCGTGAACTGGACCCATGCACGGTGCGAACCGATCCCGCATACGGCGCGAACAGCTTTCGCACTCGGGGTGTGCGCCCCGCGCTCGGGGTGTGCTCGGAACGCGTCAGGCGACCGCGGTTCACACGTGCCCGTGCGTTCGCGCGGCCCCCACAATGGGCCGTCGAACGGGGCCCGCCCGTCCATCCGCTCAGGGGCGGGCCCCGTTCACCAGGCTTACCACGGCCGGGCGGCGCGGCGGAGCAGCGGGCGCGGGCACGCCACGCGTTCCGTCCGGCGGTACCCGGCGTCCGGGGCCTACGCCCCGCTCTCCCGCAGCATGTCGGCGCGCTCGACGAGCTTCACGCGCTCCCGGCCCTGCGGCTCGCCGAGAGCCCGCTCGGCGGCGTCCAGCTTGTACCAGCCCTCCCAGGTGGTGAAGCGGACCTCGCGCTCGGCGAGGAAGGCGTCCACCGCCTCCGGCTCGGGCGCCGACGGGGCGTGCAGGCGGCCGTTCGCGTAGTCGTCCAGCAGGTTCGACACCGTCTCGTTGGCGTCGCCCTTGGTGTGGCCGATGAGGCCGACCGGGCCGCGCCGGATCCAGCCGGTGACGTACGTCGACTGCAGGTGGGCGCCGCCCTCCTCGATCACCCGGCCGCCCTCGTCCGGGACGGTGCCCGTCTCCAGGTCCCAGGGCAGCTTGGGCAGCTTCTCGGAGAGGTAGCCGACGGCGCGGTAGACGGCGGTGACGTCCCAGTCCTTGAACGCCCCGGTCCCCTTGACGTTGCCGGTGCCGTCGAGCGCGGTGCGCTCGGTGCGCAGGCCGGCGACCCGGCCGTCCTCGCCGAGGATCTCCGTGGGGGACTCGAAGAAGTGCAGGAACAGCTTGTGCGGGCGGTCGCCGGCGTCCCGGATCGCCCAGTTCTCCAGCGTCTTGGCGACCATGTCGGCCTGCTTGTTGCCGCGCCGGGTCTCGATCGAGCCCGCGTCGTAGTCGATGTCCTCGGGGTCGACGATGACCTCGATGTTCGGGGAGTGGTCCAGCTCGCGCAGCTCCATCGGGCTGAACTTGGCCTGCGCCGGGCCCCGGCGGCCGAAGACGTGGATCTCCAGGGCCTTGTTGGCCTTCAGGCCGTCGTACACGTTCGGCGGGATCTCCGTCGGCAGCAGTTCGTCCGCCGTCTTGGCGAGGATCCGGGCCACGTCGAGGGCGACGTTGCCGACCCCCAGGACGGCGACCTTCTCGGCCTCCAGGGGCCAGGTGCGGGGCACGTCGGGGTGGCCGTCGTACCAGGAGACGAAGTCGGCGGCGCCGTAGGACCCGTCGAGGTCGATGCCCGGGACGCGCAGCTCGCGGTCGGCCATGGCACCGGTGGAGAAGATCACGGCGTCGTAGAACGCGCGCAGGTCGTCCAGGCTGATGTCGTTCGGGTAGTCGACGTTGCCGAAGAGGCGGATCTGCGGTTTGTCCAGCACCTGGTGCAGGGCGGTCACGATGCCCTTGATCCGCGGGTGGTCGGGGGCGACGCCGTACCGGATCAGGCCGAACGGGGCCGGCATCCGCTCGAAGAGATCGATGGAGACGCCGGGCTCGGCGGCCACCTCGGACTTGAGCAGGGCGTCGGCGGCGTAGATCCCGGCGGGGCCGGCTCCGACGATGGCTACCCGCAGGGGGCGCGGCATGATCAGGTTCCCTTCGAGCGTGGATGGCGACTCGACGGGAAGCCTAAACTAAGGCAGACCTAAGTTGGTACGAGGGTCACGTCTATGACCTCATAAGCGGACCTTATGACTTCTCCAGCGTGGCCTTATGAGGCCGGGCCGGCCGAGGGGCGGCTTCGCGGGCCGCCCCCTCACCTCACGCTGGACGGATCACCCGGTGGATCGCCGACTCCCCGGCGCCGTAGACCGACTCCTCGCGGATGTACGACCCCGGGCCGGGCGCGTGCACCATCATGCCGTCGCCCGTGCAGACGCCGACGTGCCGGTCGTCGTCGAAGAAGAGGACGAGGTCGCCGGGCTCGATGGTGGCGAGCGGGACCGGTGTGCCCGCGAGCGCCTGCTCGTGCGCGGCCCGCGGCAGCGTGACCCCGGCGGCCCGCCAGGCCCCCTGGGTGAGGCTGGAGCAGTCGTAGGAGTCGGGCCCGGTGGCACCCCAGACACACGGCTTGCCGATCTGCTCGCGCGCGAAGGCCAGCACCTTTCCGATACGGACGGCGTGCGCGGACTCGGGTGCGGCGGTGGGCGGGGCGGTGGGCACGGCGGCGAACGAACCCGTGTCCGTCAGCCGCCGGATGAAGGAGCCGCTGTCCGTCAAGGGGTCGATGACGCGTGTCGGGGTGACGCCGGGCTGGGGAGCGAGGGAGCCGCTGTCCGTCAGGGGATCGACGGCGGCGGCCCAGATGTGCGCCCCGCTGTCGGTCAAGGGATCGGAGCCGGGCGCTCGCTGGGTGAAGGCACCCGTGCCGGTCAGCGGGTCCGCCGGCGGTGGGACGAAAGCGGCGGTGCCGGTCAGTGGATCGGGTGCCGGCGGTGGGGCGAAGGTGCCGGTGTCGGTCAGTGGGTCCGCGGTCAGCGGTGGGTTGAAGGCGCCGGTGTCGGTCAGTGGGTCCGCGGCCAGCGGAGGGTTGAAGGTGCCTGTGTGGGTCAGTGGGTCGTGGGCCGGTGGTGGGTTGAAGGTGCCTGTGTGGGTCAGTGGGTCGTGGGCCGGTGGTGGGTTGAAGGTGCCTGTGTGGGTCAGTGGGTCGTGGGCCGGTGGTGGGTTGAAGGTGCCTGTGTGGGTCAGTGGGTCGTGGGGCCGGTGGTGGGTTGAAGGTGCCCGTGTGGGTCAGCGGGTCGAGGGCCGGTGGTGGGGCGAAGGTGCCTGCGTCGGTCAGCGGGTCGGGGGCGGCGGGCAGGGGGAGGGGGCCCGGGGTCCGGAACACGCCGGGTGCCGCCCATTGGGGTCGGCGCCACTGCTCCCCGGCTTCTGTGTCGGTCCGGTCCGCCGCAGGGCCGGCCGCGTTCGGCGAGAGCGGGGACTGGACCGTGGCGACGGGCAGGACGGACCGCGCCGTGTGACGGAACAACAAGTCGCCCGCGGCGGCGAGTTTGCGCCGGGTGCCCGACTTGCTCTGGGCGGGGGAGGGGCGCCGTACCGTCTCGGCGGTGACGGACCCGGCCTGCGCCGCGAAGGGGAGCGCCGGGAGCGGGAGCGCCGTGGAGGCGCCACTGGGCAGTTCCGGCAGGCCGACGCCGGGCGTCAACGCCCGCGCCGTGAGCTCCGGAGCCGGTCGCCCGGTCAGTGCCGGAGCCAGTCGGCCGGCCGCCTCCGGCAGGGCTGCCGGGCCGAGTGGCGGCAGCGCGGGCCGGTCGTACGGTTCCGCCGGGGCGGCCCGGCCGGTGAGTTCCGCGAGGACTGTCGGGCGGTCCGGCTGCCGGGCGGCGGGCAGCGCCGCGGGCACCGTGGGCCCGAGCGAGGCGCGTGCCATGTCGAACCACGGCCGGGCCACCTCGTCCAGACCCGCATCCGGGCGCCGCCCGACCGGCCGCTTCGCGAGGGGAACTCCCCGTGACCGCGCGGCCGCCGCCCGGGTCGCGTTGAAGTTGCCGGTGGCGTCCTCCGCCCGGTCGTAGAGGGAGTTGATCCGCTGCCGTACCTCGTCGCGGCTCTCCGGCGCCATGGAAGACGTGCTCCTTCCTCGCCCCGCAGGGCAGTTGGGCCGACGCTCTCCCGAGTCGACCGGGGTCGCCGCCCTCACGGGCAGCCCGGCGGGTTCGCCCGGGCGGAGCCGGTCGGCCAGGCGTCAACCTAGCCAACTTGTGTGGCTCCCGTGAAGGTTGACGGCTGGAATGTCCGATACATATTCGTGATGTTCGCCATGACGTTCGGGTGGGTACAGCATCTTGCCCAGCCGGTCCGGTCGCGGTTCCCATGAGGTTTCGGTGAATTCCCGCGACGGTTGAACACATCGGCGTCGCCCCACGTATCAGCCCGGGGGAACTCCACGCCCGAACGGCTACGAGACGCAGGGGTACGACCTTGGGACGCAACAGGCGCAGACGCCCGACCGGCGCACAACGCGCGACCTTCGCAGCGATCGCTCTGATGCTGGGCGGAGGAGGGCTGGTCGCGGTCAATGTCTACGCCTCGGCCAGCGACGGCGGTGGGAGCGGGCAGGGCGGCCCGACGGCCACCGGGCAGATCAAGTCCGCCGGCATGGCCACGATCGACTGCCCGGACGTCGGCACGAAGCTGACGGACGTGCCGGAAGCGGCCCGCGCCGACGTCGACCGCGAACTCTCCCAGCTCGACCAGCAGACGGCGGGCGCCTACCGTCAACTCCAGCAGTCGGCCCCGGCCGTCCGGGAGGACCCCGGCAGCGCCGACGGCACGATCATGAACCCCCTGAAGGAGAAGCGCGCCGCCACGATCCAGCGGATCGCCGACGCCATCGACAAGGCGGGGAACCGGCCCGAGGGACTCGAATCCCTGGCCGCCTGCACCCTGCGCCCGGGCGAGGGCGGCGACACGGCCGGGGCCGGCCGGAACGGCGCCGCCCCGAGCACGTCCGGCCAGGACCAGAACGGCGGCGACCAGAAGGGCGGCGGCCAGAACGGTGGCGGGCGACCCGGCACCGGCCAGGCCGGCACCGGCCAGGGTGGCAACGGGCCCGTCGCCTCCGACTACCAGGACATCACCTCCGTACAGCCCAACGTGTCCACCCCCGCGCCCCAGGCCGACGCGTCCCGCGGCAGCTTCACCTCGGACTGCGGCGTCAACGCGAACGGCCTGCGCAACTCGGACAACGTCATCACCTCACCCGGTGTCACCAACGGCGCCCACCACTTCCACGACTACATCGGCAACCAGTCCAACAACGCCTTCGCCAGCGACGACGACCTGGAGAAGGCCGACACCAGCTGCGTGGACAAGGGCGACAAGTCGACGTACTACTGGCCGGTGCTGCGCCTGCAGAACGGCAAGCAGGAGCGGGACGCGGGCGCCCCGGGCGGCGGCACGGAGGGCAACGCGGGCCAGATCGTGACCCCCAAGGAGGTCACCCTCACCTTCGTCGGCAACGCGCGCGGCAAGGTCACCGCGATGCCCCGCCTGCTGCGCATCATCACCGGCGACGCCAAGGCCTTCGTCAACGGCCCCGCCAACGCCAACGCCTCCTGGAGCTGCACCGGTTACGAGGACCGGCAGCTGAAGGACAAGTACCCGCTGTGCCCGGCCGGCAGCGACGTCGTACGCAGCTTCCACTTCCAGAGCTGCTGGGACGGCCGCAACACCGACAGCGCCAACCACCGCACCCACATGGCCTTCGAGGCCCCCGACGGCTCCTGCCCGGCCGGCTTCGAGCCCGTTCCGCAGCTCGTACAGCGCATTGTCTACGACGTCGACGCGCCGAGCCTGAAGGACGGCGGCCGTACGGTCCCGCTGTTCGCGGTGGACTCCTTCCCCGAGCAGCTGCACAAACCGGTCACCGACCACGGCGACTTCATCGCCATCTTCGACGACGGCCTGATGCGCCAGATGGTCGACTGCATCAACTCCGGGCGTACCTGCGGCCCCGGCGGCGACTCCGGCGCCACGACGGCCCCGGACCCGGGCGCGAGCAGCGGCGCGGGCCCGACGGCCGGCGCGAGTGAGCCGCCGCGCGCCGAGGCGTCGACCTCGCCCGCCGGGCCGGGAAGGACCACCGCGCCGGGCAGGACGCGGCACACCGGTCACCCCAAGGCCACGGAGACCGCCAACGGCGGCGACAGCGGAAAGGGCGCGGGCACCGGGAAGGGCACGGGCAACGGCACCTCCGGGGACTCCGGAAAGTCCAGCGGCTCGGGGAACTCCTCGGGCGCCGGGGTGTCGGACGGCGCCGGAAAGTCCGGCGGCTCAGGAAATTCGGACGGCTCCGGTGCGGCCGGTGACTCCGCGACCACCGGGAAGACCACTGAGCCCGGCCGGTCCGACGAGGCCGGCGCGGGCTCCACCCAGACCGCCGCCGGCGGCGAGGTGGGCCAGGCCACCCAGACCCCGCAGACGATCACCCCCACCGGTCAGGAGACCCCGCCTCCCGTCGCGCAGACGGAGCCCCAGGGGACTCAGGGGGGCGGACTGGCCGACACGGGCGCCCACCTGTGGCCCGCGGCCATCGGCATCCTGCTCGCGCTCTCCGGCCTCGTCCTGTTCCTCCGGGCCAGGCGCAGCACCTACTGATCCGGCTCGTCCGCCCGGCCCGGTATCCACCGGGCCGGGCGGCGGTACCGGCGAACGGCGGCTCACGTCCCCGGCCTGAACTCCACCGCCCGCGCCGTCCCGCTCCAAGCCGTCAGTTCAGCCGCAGCGTCCGCTTGGCCAGTTCGTACGCCGGCAGCATCGCCTCGTGCTCCTCGGTGTCCAGCCCGCCGAGGTGCACCACGACCGGGCCGTGCGGCGTCACGACGGCGAAGGCGCACTCCTTCTTCGTCTCGTCCAGGACCTTGCTCGTGTAGAGGTACTCCACCTCCACCCCGGAGAGGCCGCCGGACGTGAACGTCCGGTACCGCTCCTCGCTCACGTTGTCCTCGGCGGCGACGAACGCGCGCAGCACACCGCGGGCGTCGGTGTGGCCGGGGCGGCCGGTCCACACGCGCAGGAAGCCGATGTCACCGGCCGGCTTGGCGTCGATCTCGCAGGCCGCGGTGACCGGCCCCTGGTGCAGCAGGGCGTCGGCCACCGCGCCCCCGAGGCCGCCATCGGGGCCGTCGGCCGCCTTCGACGCCGCCGCGCCGGCGTCGATCGACTTGGGCTTCCAGTGCGCGGCGACGTCGAAGCGCACGGGCAGTTCGCAGGCGGAGCCGGTGGCACCGACCGTGCCGCCCCGGGCCGCCACGCGCACCGCGCCCGGGGCACTCGGGTGTGCCGTGCCGTCGGCCTTCGACGGTCCGCCGCTGTTGCCCGCTGCCCCGCCGCAACCGCTCAGCGCCGCCGCCAGCAGCATCGCCGCCACGCTCGCGGCCGCCGCTCCGCCCCGTGTGTTCCCCACCCTGTTCCCCACCCTGACCTGCACTCTTTACTCCCCTGTGGTCCAGGCGGACACAGTACCCGAGGCCACCGGCCACGCCGTAGGGGAATTCAGTCGCCGTCGCGTCGGCAGTGCAGGAACAGATGCGGCTCGGGCACGGCGTCCGGGTGGTCCGGGGTGAACAACACGCTCTCCTCGGCGAGCACGCTCAGACCCGCCCCGGCCACCAGCGCCGTGAAGTCCCCGGCGGCGAAGCTGGTCACCCGCACCGGCTGCCCCATGAAGACTCCCTGGACGTCCTCCACGTCCAGGGGCACCGTGGCCAGCGCGACGAGCCCGCCGGGCCGTACCGCGCGCGCCAGGCGGCCGACCACCGCCCGCTGCTCGGCCCGGGTCATCTGCAGCAGCGAGAAGTACACGCACACCGCGTCGAACGAGTCGTCCGGCAAGGGGAAAGCGCGGATGTCGGCACGGCGGAACTCGGCGCCGGGCACCTGCTTCGCGGCCAGTTCGGTCATCACCGGGGAGACGTCGACGCCGAGCACCCGGTGCCCCGCGTCGGCCAGGGTCCGCGCGGTGGGCCGGCCCGTCCCGCTGCCCACGTCCAGCACCCGGCTGCCCGGCTCCAGCCCGTCCAGCAGCCGGCGCAGGGACGCCCGGTGGGCCTCGGACCCGGCGAACGCCCTCTCGTAGTCCAGGCCCAGCGCGTCGAACACGACGGCTGCCGGTACCTCGCGGTCCTCCTCGGGCACAACGGCTCCTCACGTGTTTGCGGCCGGCCCCGCTCGCACGGCAGGGTTCGGGTGTGCCTACCCTCCTGATCGTCCATCACACCCCCTCGCCCAACTGCCAGGCGCTGTTCGAGGCCGTCGTCGCCGGCGCGACGACGCCCGAGATCGAGGGCGTCCGCGTGGTCCGCCGGGCCGCCCTGTCGGCCACCGCCTCCGACGTCCTGGAGGCCGACGGCTACCTGCTCGGCACCCCGGCGAACCTGGGGTACGTCTCCGGCGCCCTCAAGCACTTCTTCGACCAGGTCTACTACCCCTGCCTGGACGAGACCCGGGGCCGCATTTTCGGCTACTACGTGCACGGCGGCAACGACGTGACCGGTGCCGTCCGCGCCATCGAGTCCATCACCACCGGCCTCGGCTGGCGCCGGGCCACCGGGGCGGTGACCGTCACCGGCGAACCCGGCAAGGCCGACGTGGACGCCTGCTGGGAACTGGGTGCCACGGTGGCCGCCGGACTGGCAGACGCCGACGCCTGACCACCGGCCGGGCGTCACGGTTTGCGGGCCACCGCCACGTACACGGGCTGCTCGGCGCGGACCCGCATGCCCGGCTCGGGATACCAGCGGGTGGCCGTCACGACGCCCGGCTCGCAGATCTCCAGGCCGTCGAGGAACCGCGTCACCTCGGCGGCCGAACGCGCCTGCAACTCGGTGCCCCCGGACCGGTAGACGGCGTCGATGCCCTCCCAGACGCCCGGGTCGGCCTCCCACGTGATGTGCGAGATCGTCAGGTGGCTGCCGGGCGCCAGGGGTTCGAGGAGCGTGGCGACCACGCCGTACGGGTCCCGTTCGTCGGTGAGGAACGGCAGCAGCGCGATGAGCGACAGCCCGACCGGACGGGTCAGGTCCAGGTGCTCGCGGGCGTACTCGACGATCTTCTCCGGCTCGCGGACGTCGGCGTGCAGATAGGCGGTACGGCCCTCCGGCCGGCCCTGGAGCAGCGCCTCGGCGTGCCGCAGCACGATGGGATCGTTGTCGGCGTACACCACCCGGGCGCTCGGGGTGACGTCCTGCACGATCTGGTGCAGGTTGGGCTCGGTGGGGATCCCGGTGCCGACGTCCAGGAACTGGGCGACGCCCCGGTCCGCGACGTAGCGGGCGGCCCGGTGCATGAACTCGCGGTTCGCCCAGGCGATGTCCTTGACTCCGGGCAGCAGCCGCATCACCTCCCGCGCCGCGTCCGCGTCGACGGCGTAGTGGTCCTTGCCGTCCAGGTACCAGTCGTACATCCGCGCGGAGTGCGGCCTGCTGGTGTCGATGCGGTCCGGGCTGAATCCGGTGTCTGTCACGTCACCTCTCCCTGCTGATGGATGTCCGTGCGGGCGCGGCCGGACCGTCCACCGGGGTATCGCTCGGCCCCCGGTGGACGCGGGCGTCCCGCGGCGCGGGCGAATCTACGGCAGAACCGGTGCGAACGCCGCCGGCCCGGCCCGGCAGGCATCAGATCCGGCCGTCGCCGGCGGGGGCCCGGCGGGCGATCGGGCCGGGGCGGCCGGTCTGAGTGGCGGTCGTTCGGCCCGGCTTGGGGCGGGTGCCGGTCCAGGAGGGGTCCGCGGACGGGTCAGGCGCCGGAACCGGCGGGTTCATGCGGCTCACGTGGTGCGCGCGGACCACGAGGTGTGTGCGGGCCATGAGGTGTGTGCGGGCCATGAGGTGTGTGCGAATCATATCGGTCACGGGCGTCTTGGGCGCCGGCCGGGTCATGCACGTCATGGACGTCATGGGGGTCTTGGAGGTCTTGGAGGTCATGGGGGTCATGTGCCGAGGGTCCTTCGGACGAGTGGGGGGCGGTCCGTCGGTGGGGTGCGGCCGGTGCGGGTCCGGCCGCGCCGGGTCTCGCCCCGGTCGCCGCGAGCTCCGCCCAGACCACGCGCGCCGTACGGCCGGGCACGACCGTCACGCCCCAGTCGACGCTGAGCACGTCGACCAGGAACAGCCCGCGCCCGTTCTGGTCGTCGGGCCCCGGCCGGCGGGGCAGGGGGCGTGCCTGCCCCCGGTTCTGGTCCTCGACCTCGACGCGCACCCGGTCCCCGGCGTCCCGCAGCCGGCACACGATCCGCTCTCCGGCCGCGTGCACCAGCGCGTTGGTCACCAGCTCGGACGTGACCAGGACCGCGTCGTCGAGGGCGCCCCCGGGCAGGCCCCACGCGGCCAGCACGTCCCGCAGGACCCGGCGGGCGGTGCCCACCGAAGCGGGCGCCGCCGGCAGTTCGAAGGCAGCGGTGAGACCGGGCCGCGGGGCGTCGGAAGCGTGCGCCGGACCGGGGGGCACCGGGAGGTCCGCGAACGGGGCACCGGCTTCCGCGAATGCGGCCCCGGCTTCCGCGTACGGCTGCCCGGGGAGTCCGTGCAGTGGTCGGGGGAGAGAGCGCGGAGCCATCGCCGTACGCCTTTCGTCCGGCCTCGTGCCGTGGGGGTCGGTGTCGGAGAACCGGCCGCCAGGGGCGCGGACGACGGGACGCGCCTCCGTACGAGGCCGTGGATCAGCCCGGTCTCCCCCAACTGGGCCGTGCCGCCCGCTCCTTGGTCGGCCGGAGCAGGGAGACCACTTTCGCACCCGCCAACAACCCCTCGCAACCGGCAAGTTGAAAATTGCAAGCAGCCACGAGCATGCTGCTTCCGTCACGACGTGATCGAAGGGGACCGCGGGGAGCCGTCGCATGAGACGGTGACCCCGGGACCTGTGTGAGGGGGTAGTGCGTGACCGAGGAGACCGACTGGGGCGGCGCCCCGTCCGTCCTGCGCATGATCCTCGGCAGACAGCTGGAGGACCTGCGGACCCGGGCCGGTCTGAGCTACGACCAGGCGGGCGCCGTCATCGGCGTCAGCCACTCCACCATCCGCCGCATGGAGGCGGCGAAGGTGGCCCGGCTGCGCCTCGCGGACGCCGAGAAACTGCTCCAGGTGTACGGCGTGACGGACCGGCGGGAGATCGACACCTTCCTGGGGTCGGTGCGGGAGGCCAACAAACGGGGCTGGTGGCACACCTACCGCGACGTCGTGCCCGACTGGTTCGCCGCCTGCCTCAGCCTGGAGCAGGCCGCCCTGCAGATCCGGGCCTACGAGAACCAGTTCGTGCACGGTCTGCTGCGGACCGAGGACTACGCCCGCGCCCTGCTCGGCGCGAGCGACCCGCACGCCACGGCCGAGGTGACCGAACGCCGCGTCTCCCTGGGCAGGCGCCGCCGGGATCTGCTGGCGCGCGAGGGCCCGCCGCGGCTGTGGGTCGTGATGGACGAGACCGTGCTGCGCCGGCCGGTCGGCGGGCCCGAGGTGATGCGCGCCCAGATCGACCATCTCGTGGAGCTGAGCCGGCTGCCCCACGTCACGCTCCAGCTGATGCCGTTCGCCAACGGCCCGCACCTCGCGCTGCGGGCGGGCGCCTTCCACCTGTTCCGGTTCCGGGCCCCCGAACTGCCCGACATCGTCCACCTGGGCGGCCTCGTCGGCGCCGTCTACCTGGACAAGGGCGACGAGGTCGTGGTGTACCGCGAGGCCCTGGACCGGCTGGGCGCCCAGGCGGCACCCGCGGGAAGCACCGAGAGCCTGCTCGGCGCACTCCGCGAGGAGCTGTGAACGAGGAGCTGTGAACGAGAATCCCGCGAACCTCCGATGCCCCACACCGAACCACCGACCGAGGAGCCACGGCGTTGACCGACAACGGATGGCCGGCCGACCGCGTCGACACCGAGAACGCGCACTCCGCCCGCATCTACGACTACATCCTGGGCGGCAAGGACTACTACCCGGCCGACCAGGAGGCCGGGGACGCCATGTCCCGGGAGTGGCCCGCGCTCCCGGTCCACATGCGCGCCAACCGCGACTTCATGAACCGCGCGGTGCGCCGGCTCGCCGAGGAGGCGGGGATGCGCCAGTTCCTGGACATCGGCACCGGCATCCCGACCTCGCCGAACCTGCACGAGATCGCCCAGGCCGTCGCCCCCGGGTCCCGGGTCGTCTACGTCGACAACGACCCCATCGTCCTCACCCTCTCCCAGGGCCTCCTGGCCAGCACGCCCGAGGGCCGGACCTCGTACGTCGAGGCGGACTTCCGCGACCCGGCGGCCATCCTCCGGGCGCCCGAGCTGCGGGCCACCCTCGACCTGGACCGGCCGGTGGCCCTCACCGTGATCGCCATCGTCCACTTCATGCTCGACGCGGACGACGCGGTCGGTGTCGTACGCCGCCTGATGGAGCCGCTGCCCTCCGGCAGTCACCTGGCCATGTCCATCGGCACCGCCGACTTCGCGCCCGCCGAGGTCGGACGCGTGGCCCGCGAGTACGCCGCCCGCGGCATGCCGATGCGGCTGCGCACCCTGGACGAGGCCCACGCCTTCTTCGAGGGCCTGGACCTGCTCGACCCGGGCGTCGTCCAGGTCCACCGGTGGCACCCGGACGGCACCGGCGAGCGGGGCATCCGCGACGAGGACATCGCGATGTACGGCGCGGTCGCCCGCAAACCCTGACGGCGGGCCCGGTCGGCCGGGAACCGTGTCGGTGCGGGCGGCCCGGGTACCCGATGGTCCCCGGGGCCGGCCCGGCCCGCCGGGGCAGCAGGGCGCCGTGAATGGAGAGGCCATGACGCAGAACGGGGAGGACACCGCCCCCGTCCGGCCGGAGGTCACCGGACTCCGCCTCGCCACCGCGGGGCAGGAGCCCGCACCGGCCGCACCGGACGCGCAGAACCTGCCGCGCGACCGCAGCCAGGCCATTCTGGAGGCCGCCAAACAGGTGGGAGCCCTCCTGAAGAGGAAGGGCCACCCCTTCGCGCTGGCGGGCAGCGTGGCCGTGTACGCCCACGGCGGCGGCCGTCACCTCCAGCACGACGCGGACTTCTGCGTGCTGCCCGAGGACGCCGACGCGGTGGCCGCCACCCTGCGCGAGGCCGGGCTGCCCGTACGCACCCCGCCGGAGGACTGGCTGGTGAAGACCACCAGCCAGGGGCAGGATGTCGACGTCATCTTCGCGCTGGCCCACGAGCCCGTCACCCAGGAGATGCTCGGCCGCGCCCAGTGCCTCCCCGTCGACTCGGTCCTCATGCCCGTCCTGTCCCCGACCGATCTCATGCGCAGCCTGATCAGCGCGTTCTCCGAGCACAACTGCGACTTCGGGGCCGTGCTGCCGGTGGCCCGCGCCGTGCGCGAGAAGGTCGACTGGGACGAGGTGCGGGCGACCTGCGGCGGCGAGCCCATGCCCGCCGCCTTCCTCTTCCTCCTCGAACGGCTGAACGTGATCGATCCCCAGGAGGAGCCATGACCGACCACGACACACGCCGTCCGCCGGACACGCCGGCGGACCTCAACCTGGACTACCGCGTCGCGCACCTCGCCGAGCACCTGGCCGCCGGCCCGCTCGGGGAACTGGGCGTACGGCTCGTCGCACGCGGCGACGCCGTCCAGCTGACCGGCACGGTGCCCTCCACCCAGTGCCGTGACGAGATCCTGACCATGGCCCGCGAGGAACTGGCGGGGCACCCCGTCCACTGCGACCTCCTCGTCGCCGGGACCGCCTCGCCCGGCCAGGGGGAGGACCTGACATGATCCGCGTCGCGGCCGTCGGAGACATCCACATGGGCCCCGAGAGCCAGGGCACGCTCCGGGCCTCCTTCGAGACCCTGCCCCAGTGCGCGGACGTCCTGCTCCTCGCCGGCGATCTCACCCGGCACGGGACGCCCGAGGAGGCCGGTGTCGTCGCCCGCGAGATCAAGGACCTCGCGGTGCCGGTCGTCGCCGTCCTGGGCAACCACGACCACCACGACGAACGCCCCGAGGAGGTCACCGCGATCCTCCGGGACGCGGGCGCGCACGTCCTCGAAGGACAGGCGGCCGTGGTCACCGCCCACGGGGCGCGCATCGGAGTGGCCGGGACCAAGGGGTTCGGGGGCGGGTTCGTGGGGCGGTGCGCCGGGGAGTTCGGGGAGCCGCTGATGAAGGAGTTCGTCCGCTACACGCGCCGGTGCGCGGACGGGCTGCTCGGGGCGCTGAAGGACCTCGACGAGAGGAACTGCGACATGCGGATCGCGCTGACCCACTTCTCGCCGGTCGCGGACACGCTGGCGGGGGAGCCGGCGGAGATCTATCCGTTCCTCGGGAGCTATCTGCTGGCCGAGGCAATCGACACGGGGGGCGCGGACCTCGCGGTGCACGGGCATGCGCATGCGGGGACCGAGCACGGGATGACGAGTGGGGGAGTGCGGGTACGGAACGTGGCGCAGCCGGTGATCGGGCAGGCGTTCCACGTGTACCACCTGCCGACCCGAGCGGCCCCGTCGGCCCCCTGACCCCGGCCTTTGCCCACCCACCGCCCGACTCGGTGGGTCGAGAAGCGGGCGTATGAGGCAGGGCGTATGAGGCCGGGTGTCTGCGTCAGGCCGCTGTGCTCAGGGATTCTCGGTCCGGGAGGCCGCTGTCCTGCTTCGGGAAGGTCAGGCGGGTCGGTTTCGTGGTGCGGTGCTTCAGAAGGCCCGCGGCGATGGCGCCGGCGATCAGCAGGCCGCCGGCAATCAGGGCGCCGCGGGCTCCCGCCCACTGAACGTCCTCCACCGGCACGAGATCGTTGCCGAGCAGCGCGCACGCGGGGCCGTCGACGGTGGCGATGACGCCGGTCACGGCGGCCAGCACCAGCAGCGACGTCATGTCGATCCGGTCCAGCGCCACGAGCAGCGCCGTCACGGAGGCGACCGCGCCGAGCAGCGCCTGGCTGACCGCGACGGTCAGCTTGCGGGGCCAGCGGTCCACGGCGGCGCCGCCCAGCAGGCTGATGAACAGGGCGGGCGCCGCCTGCACGGACATCGACAGGCCGGTCGCCGCGGCGGAGCCGGTGATCTGCAGCACCAGCAGGTTCTGCACCGTGAGCTGCATCCAGGTGCCGGTGTTGGAGGCGAAGTTCGCGGCCGACCACCAGCGCATGCTGCGGTGCCGCAGGGACCGCCACGGGGAGCGCGACGCGCGGGTACGCGGTGCCGCGGGGGCGGGATTGGGCGCGGGGGTGGGCAGGGCGGGGGCAGAGGGCACGGTGGGGTACTCGACAACCAGGAGACGCGGGGGCGGACCGGCGGGATTCCTGTGACCTGCGACACTGCAGGGGCGGTCCGCCTGGTCGGGCACGGCGCGGACCATGGTGGCAGAGGGCGTTTGAAGGTGTGGTCGGGGTGGCGCGCGTGAGGTGTTGTCTGGGCGCCAAGGTGCTGTGCCCTAGCGGGAGTTGCCCAAGTGCGTGTGGTCGCTCACAGGTCTCGTCCGGGCCGTTGTCGGCTGCGGGCCCGTTGTGGCTTGTCGCGCAGTTCCCCGCGCCCCTGAAGGGGCGCGGGGAACTGCGCGAACGGCGGGCGTCAGCGGTTGACCGATCGCATGCCTGCCTCGTCGTAGCGGGCGCCTGCTGCCTCGGGGAGTTCCGCGTCGATGCGGGTCATGTCGTCCTTGGTCAGTTCGATGTCGACCGCGGCCGCGTTCTGCTCCAGGTAGGTGCGGCGCTTGGTGCCCGGGATCGGGACCAGGTCGTCGCCCTGGGCCAGGACCCAGGCGATCGCCAGCTGGGCCGGGGTGACCTCCTTCTCGGCGGCGATCTCCTTGACCTTGGCGGCCAGCCGCAGGTTCGCCTCCAGGTTGGCGTCGGCGAAGCGCGGGTTGCTGCGGCGGAAGTCGCCCTCGTCCAGCTCCTCCGGGGAGCTGAAGCGGCCGGCGAGGAAGCCGCGGCCGAGCGGCGAGTAGGGCACGAAGCCGATGCCGAGCTCCCGGCAGGCGGGCAGCACCTCCGCCTCCACGTCCCGCGTCCACAGCGAGTACTCGCTCTGCACGGCGGTCACCGGGTGGACGGCGTGCGCCCGCCGGATGGTCTCCGCGCTCGCCTCGCTCAGCCCGATGTGCCGCACCTTGCCCTCGGCGACCAGTTCCCCGAGCGCGCCGGCCGTCTCCTCGATGGGCACGTTCGGGTCCACCCGGTGCTGGTAGTACAGGTCGATGTGATCGGTGCCCAGCCGCTCCAGCGAACCGTGGACCGAGCTGCGGACGTGCTCGGCCGAGCCGTCCTGCCGGCCCACCGTGCCGATGTCGCCCGGCACCGCGTCGTCCATCCGGTAGTTGAACTTCGTCGCGATCACGTACTCGTCGCGGTGCCCCCGGATCGCCTCGCCGATCAGTGACTCGTTGGTCAGCGGGCCGTACATCTGCGCCGTGTCGAGGAAGGTCACCCCGATCTCCCGGGCGCGCCGGATCGTGGCGATGCCCTCGTCCTGGTCGGCCGAGCCGTAGAAGGCGGACATCCCCATGCAGCCGAGGCCGATGGCCGATACCTGGAGGTCCCGCAGACTGCGCTGTCGCATGTCGTGTTCCAGCCTTTCCGCACTCGATCTTCGTACCGCCCGGACGCTACGACTTCGAGCGCGCTCCAGGTCAAGGCGTGCCCGCCGGGCCGCCCCGCGCGTCACGCCGGGCAACTCGACCGCGGCGCGCCACGTCTTGGAAGGCGGAGGTTCAGCCGGATGAGAGCGGTACATCTTTACGATGGCGCAGGAAACGGGCGGATCACGACCGGAACGCCTCGAACGGACCAAACGGATGCCCGGGGCGGAGGGGGGCGATGTGCGTGTCGCGGGCTGCCGGGCCGACGGGCCGTCCGGCCGCATGAGCGCCGACCGGCGCCGGGACCGGTTACGCGCGGTCCTCGTCCGCGCCGCCCGGTTCACCGCGCGCACCCTGCGCGGCGAATGGCACGCCATCGTCGTCGACCCGGTGCACCGCCTCGCCCGCCGCGGCCTGTCCGGGCTCCCGCTGGCGTTCGCCGCCGCGGCCGGCGTCATCTTCTTCCACGACATCGCCCAGCACCCCACCGGAGCCCTCTGGGTGCGCCGGCTCGGCGGTGTCACCGCCGACCTGCCGCTCTGGCTGTCCCTGCTGCGCACCCCCGTCTCCCTCTACGTCCCGGCGCTCGACCTGCCGGTCTGGGCGGGCATCACCCAGCTGTTCCTCGCCTTCGCCCTCGCCGAACTCGCGCTGGGCCGGGCCCGGACCCTGGCCGTCGCGTACGTCACGACGCTGGCGGGGACCCTCACCGCCCGCCTGATGATCGCGCTCGGCCCCGGCTGGTGGGGCCTCGGGCTGCCGGCCGACTGCGGGAAGGTCCTCGACACCGGGCCGTCGGCCGCCGTGGTCGGCCTGTTCACCTACCTCTCGGTGGTGCGCCGCGCGCCCGTGGTGTTCACCCTGACCGGCGGATCGATGGTGTGGGAGTCGATCGCCGTCCCCAACCTGGCCGGGCGCGAGCACCTGATCGCCGTCGGCACGGCGATCGTCCTGGGTCTGCTGCGCGACCGCGGCGACCGCCTCCGCGCCCTCCCACGGGCCCTGTCGCGGGCTCTGTGGCGGCCCGGCCGGACCGGGCGCGCCTCCGTCCCGCCGGTGATCCGGCCCGGGACCGTCGTCGTCCACGCCCGCACCGCGCCCGAGCAGACCTCCGTGACCCCCGGTACCCCCGAAACTGGCATGTCCCCACCACGTCAATGTGACGGTTTTCGCACTTCGACACGTGCGGGCACCCCCTAGCCTTGCCGCAACGTACGGCAGGTACGGCTGACACCATGGTGTTCGTCGCCGGCAGGCTGAAGGGAATCCAGGATGTTCCGCAAGGTGCTGGTCGCCAACCGTGGAGAGATCGCGATTCGAGCGTTCCGGGCGGGGTACGAACTCGGCGCGCGCACGGTCGCCGTCTTCCCGCACGAGGACCGCAACTCACTGCACCGGCTCAAGGCAGACGAGGCGTACGAGATCGGGGAACCTGGCCACCCCGTCCGCGCCTACCTCTCCGTGGAGGAGATCGTCGCCGCCGCCCGCCGGGCCGGCGCGGACGCCGTCTACCCGGGCTACGGCTTCCTCTCCGAGAACCCCGAACTGGCCCGCGCCTGCGAGGAAGCCGGCATCACCTTCGTCGGCCCGAGCGCGCAGACGCTGGAACTGACCGGCAACAAGGCCCGCGCGGTCGCCGCCGCCCGGGCCGCCGGCGTGCCCGTCCTCGGCTCCTCCGCGCCCTCCAACGACGTGGACGAACTCGTCCGCGCCGCCGGGGAGATCGGCTTCCCGGTGTTCGTGAAGGCCGTCGCCGGCGGCGGCGGGCGCGGCATGCGCCGCGTGGAGGACCCCGCGCAGCTCCGCGAGTCCATCGAGGCCGCCTCCCGCGAGGCCGCCTCCGCGTTCGGCGACCCGACCGTCTTCCTGGAGAAGGCCGTCGTCGACCCCCGCCACATCGAGGTGCAGATCCTCGCCGACGGCGAGGGCAACGTCATCCACCTCTTCGAGCGGGACTGCTCCCTGCAGCGCCGCCACCAGAAGGTCATCGAGCTGGCGCCCGCGCCCAACCTCGACCCGGAGCTGCGCGAGCGGATCTGCGCCGACGCGGTCCGCTTCGCCCGCGAGATCGGCTACCGCAACGCGGGCACCGTGGAGTTCCTCCTCGACCGGGACGGCAACCACGTCTTCATCGAGATGAACCCGCGCATCCAGGTCGAGCACACGGTGACCGAGGAGGTCACCGACGTCGACCTGGTCCAGTCCCAGCTGCGCATCGCCGCCGGCGCGACCCTCGCCGACCTCGGCCTCTCCCAGGACACGGTGACCCTGCGCGGGGCCGCCCTGCAGTGCCGTATCACCACCGAGGACCCCGCCAACGGGTTCCGCCCGGACACCGGCCGGATCAGCGCCTACCGCTCACCGGGCGGCTCCGGCATCCGGCTCGACGGCGGAACCACCCACGCCGGCACGGAGATCAGCGCCCACTTCGACTCCATGCTGGTCAAACTCACCTGCCGGGGCCGCGACTTCAAGGCCGCCGTCGGACGCGCCCGGCGCGCCGTCGCCGAGTTCCGCATCCGCGGCGTCTCCACCAACATCCCCTTCCTCCAGGCGGTCCTGGACGACCCCGACTTCCAGGCCGGCCGGATCACCACCTCCTTCATCGAGCAGCGCCCGCACCTGCTGACGTCCCGTCACTCCGCCGACCGCGGCACCAAGCTGCTCACCTACCTCGCCGACGTCACCGTCAACAAGCCGCACGGCGAACGACCCCACCTGCTGGACCCGACCGGCAAGCTGCCGCCGCTGGCCGCCGGCGAACCGCCCGCCGGCTCCCGGCAGCGCCTGGTGGAACTCGGCCCGGACGGCTTCGCCCGGCACCTGCGCGAGTCGCCCACGATCGGCGTCACCGACACCACCTTCCGCGACGCCCACCAGTCGCTCCTCGCCACCCGCGTGCGCACCAAGGACCTCCTCGCCGTCGCGCCGGCCGTCGCGCGCACCCTGCCCGAACTGCTCTCCCTGGAGTGCTGGGGCGGCGCCACCTACGACGTCGCCCTCCGCTTCCTCGCCGAGGACCCCTGGGAGCGGCTGGCCGCGCTGCGCGAGGCCGTACCCAACATCTGCCTGCAGATGCTGCTGCGCGGCCGCAACACCGTCGGCTACACGCCGTACCCGACCGAGGTGACCGACGCCTTCGTCCAGGAGGCCGCCGCCACCGGCATCGACATCTTCCGCATCTTCGACGCCCTCAACGACGTCGGCCAGATGCGTCCCGCCATCGACGCCGTACGCGAGACCGGCACCGCGATCGCCGAGGTCGCCCTCTGCTACACCGCCGATCTCAGCGACCCGAACGAGCGGCTCTACACCCTCGACTACTACCTGCGCCTGGCCGAGAGAATCGTCGACGCCGGCGCGCACGTACTGGCCGTCAAGGACATGGCCGGCCTGCTGCGCGCCCCGGCCGCCGCCACCCTGGTCTCGGCGCTGCGCCGCGAGTTCGGCCTGCCGGTGCACCTGCACACCCACGACACGGCCGGCGGCCAGCTCGCCACGTACCTCGCCGCGATCCAGGCCGGCGTCGACGCCGTGGACGGCGCGGTGGCCTCCATGGCCGGTACGACCTCCCAGCCGTCGCTGTCCGCGCTGGTCGCCGCCACCGACCACTCCGACCGGCCCACCGGCCTGGACCTCCAGGCAGTCGGCGACCTGGAGCCGTACTGGGAGGGCGTGCGCAGGATCTACGCCCCGTTCGAGGCGGGCCTCGCCTCCCCGACCGGCCGCGTCTACCACCACGAGATCCCCGGCGGCCAGCTGTCCAACCTGCGCACGCAGGCCGTCGCCCTCGGGCTCGGCGACCGCTTCGAGGACATCGAGGCGATGTACGCGGCGGCCGACCGCATCCTGGGCCACCTGGTGAAGGTCACCCCGTCGTCCAAGGTGGTCGGCGACCTCGCCCTGCACCTGGTCGGGGCGGGCGTCTCGCCCGAGGACTTCGAGTCGACGCCCGACCGGTTCGACATCCCCGACTCGGTGATCGGCTTCCTGCGCGGCGAACTGGGCACCCCGCCCGGCGGCTGGCCCGAGCCGTTCCGCACCAAGGCGCTGCGGGGCCGCGGGGAGGCCAAGCCGGTCGCCGGACTGTCCGCCGAGGACCGCGACGGGCTGGCCAAGGAGCCCAGGGCCACCCTGAACCGGCTGCTGTTCCCCGGCCCGACCCGCGAGTTCGACACGCACCGCCAGTCCTTCGGCGACACCAGCGTCCTGGACAGCAAGGACTTCTTCTACGGCCTGAACCCGGGCACGGAGTACGCCGTCGACCTGGAGCCCGGCGTCCGGCTGCTGATCGAGCTGCAGGCGGTCGGCGAGGCCGACGAGCGGGGCATGCGCACCGTGATGTCCTCGCTGAACGGACAGCTGCGGCCCATTCAGGTACGTGACCGGGCGGCTGCCTCGGACGTGCCGGTGACCGAGAAGGCCGACCGCGGCAACCCGGGCCATGTGGCGGCGCCGTTCGCCGGTGTCGTGACGCTCGCGGTGGCCGAGGGCGACGAGGTCGCGGCCGGCGCCACGGTCGCCACCATCGAGGCGATGAAGATGGAGGCGACGATCACCGCGCCGAAGGCGGGACGGGTGTCCCGGCTGGCCATCAACCGCATCCAGCAGGTGGAGGGCGGCGACCTGCTCGTCGAGATCGCCTGACCCCAGCCCCAGCCGTACGAACACGACCGCGCGCCGCGACCGGGAGACCGGACACGGCGCGCGGCCCGCGTGAGCGGGGCTCAGACCCGGCCCAGCAGGTGGCGGAGCCGGGCCAGCAGCAGGTTCGGGTCCCGCTGGGTGAGGTAGGCGGCACTCGGCACGTACACGGTCCGCCCGCGCACCGCCACCGACGTGGGGTTGGACAGCCCGTCCGCCTGCGTGAGCGCGACCGTGCGGGTGCCGTCGCGGCGCACCAGGACGACCCTGCTGGTGTCGTTCAGCGCGGCCAGCGCGCTGTCCCCGCGCCCGGGGAACGTGAAGTCGTCGATGCCGGCCAGTCCGCTCGCCCGGGTCTCGACGGCGCCGGCGGAGCGGCCCGGCCCGAACGGGATGCGCAGCAGCGTGCCGCGGTCCGTGTCGGACACCCAGACGGCGTTGCCGTGGATCTTGATGCCGTTGGCGCCGAAGCCGCTCGCGGGGGGTGCCGGCAGCGGGTCGAGTGCCGTGTCCCTGGCCCAGGCCGTGGCCTTGCCGCCGGACCGCGGTACCCGCCACACGGTGCCGAGCGCGGAGTCGGCGACGTAGAGCACGCCGTGCCGCTCGTCGAGGGCCAGTCCGTTGGGCAGCCCGTCGTCGGGCAGCCGGGCGATCTGCACCGGCGTGCCGCCGTCGCGGGGGATGCGCCACACGCCGGTCCTGCTGGTGCCGGTCGCGTAGTTGACGTAGAGGGTGCCGTCGTGGGCGCGGGCGATGCCGGTGACGAGGGCGCTGTGCACGACGGGTGTGTCGGGGTTCGCCACGTCCGGGAGGGTCGCCCGGATCTCCAGGTCGCCGTCGAGCGTGATGTGGGCGATCTGCCGGGCGTACGCGAAGGTGAGGTCGGCGGAGCCGTCGCGTTCGAGGGCGATGTTCTCGGGCGTCTGCCCGGCGGCCAGGTCGAAGTGGGTGAGGATCCGCGCGTCGGTGACGAGGGGCTCGGCACCGGTGGCGGGAGCAGCCGCGACCAGACCGAGCGCGAGCACGGCCGTGGCGACACCGGCCAGGCGGGGGAGTCGGGGCATGTGACCTCTCTTCGTACGGCACGCGGGGCGCCGGCCTTACGGGGTCACACCAACATGACGCCGCCCCGGTCACGGAGGGCGGGAGCCGGGCCGCAGGGTCGCCCGCGCGGCCCACGGCAGAGGGATGGGTGGCATGCGCCCGGGTGACGGGCGGCCGTCAGTGCCCGGCGAAGTCGAAGAGCGGGAAGGTCATGACCGGCTTGAAGCCGTCGGGCCGGTCGGCGGTGTAGGTGAGGCTCATCCGGGTGTAGTACCGGCCGCCCGGGTGGTTCTTCCACGGCTTGGGGTCGTCGAGCCGGACGGTCACTGGGTACGAGTGGAAGCGGCCGGCCGCGCAGTACGGCTTGCAGTCGTTGACCTCGTTGATCCCCGTGCCGGTCGCCGCTCGCGGACCCCACTGGGTCCAGTGGAGTCCGGTGAGGCGGCTGTTGCCGTCGCCGCAGGCCAGGATGAAGTCGGCCGGGCGGACGTCGCCGTGCCCCAGGCACTCGACGAGCACCGGTCGCACCGACGGGGCCCGGTGGGCGGCCGTGGGCGCGCCCGCCGAGGCCGTGGTCATGCCGGCGGTCAGCATCAGGCCCGCGCCGAGGGTGATCACCGCACTTGCCATAGTTCCGCGCATGGTCGCTCCCACCCGTCGTGCCGTCTCCGACCGCGTGCAAGTCGACGCTACGACCGCGGGGCCGAATGCACCAGTCGCGCAGGTGGGGGCGTGTTCCAGCCTTTTCCGGCCCGCGTTTCAGCCGTGCTGGACGGTCAGCCCGTAGAACGCCACCCGGGCGCCCCGGCTGGTGCTGTCCGAGGAGGACTGGTTGTAGGAGCCGGCCTTGAAGTACTGCTTGTACGGCTTGAACGACGACGGGATGCCGTAGCGGGTGGTGCTGCCGTTCACCGTCAGCTCGATGGTGTTCCCGCCGGAGACGGCAATGGTGTAGCGCCAGGTCTTGCCGACCGGGACGTGCCCGACCGGGTGCGAGGTCTGGCCGCCGGACGGCGAGTTCTCGGTGCCGAGGACGATGTCCCCGTTCGCGCGGTAGTACAGCTCCAGCAGCGGCTTGGTGGAGGAGCCCCCGGAGCCGAGGTGGATCTGCCCGACGCACACGTTCTTGGTCACGGATACCACGCGCAGGGTGGCGCTCATCCGGTGGGAGCCGGCCAGCGGCCAGTCGGCGGCGCCGCCGTCCCGGTCCATCTCCCGCAACTCGGAGCGCGCGTAGTTGGAGTGAGGGGTCGTCACTCCCTTCTCGGGCGCCCAGAACGTCATCGCTCCGTCGCGCTTGTCGGTGTAGAAGTACGCGTCCTGGTAGCCGTCCGCCCCCTGGAGCCGGGAGGAGGAGACGGTCGTGGGGTGCCCGGGGGAGCCGACGGGCTCCTGGAGCTGCCAGACCGAGAGGTCGAAGTTCCCGCCGGGGGCGACGTGCGGGTCGGCCGCCTGGGCGTCGTTGCCGAGGGTGGCGAGCGCGAGGCCGAGGCCGGCGGCCGTCGTCAGCGCGATGAGTCGGGTACGGGTCATGTGGGGGTCCCTTCGTCGAGGATGCGTTCAGTGATGTGAACACTGAACGCATCCTTGGTCACCGATGACCCGAGAAGTTAAAGGTCTGAACCAGACACGTCAAGAGGGTCAGCAGGCTCCCTCGTCTTCCCAGGGCCCCCACTGCGAGGCGCCCGGCGTCTCGTTCTGGGTCCACCACTTGGCCTTCCAGTTGTGCCCGCCGTAGGAGACCTCGTCGCCCTGCGTGTACACCGCGGAGGAGTTCCAGGCGGAGTCGCAGGAGGTGCCCGGCGGGGTCGGTGTCGGGGTGGGCGACGTGGAGGGCGGCGTGGTGGGCGGGGTCGCGCCGGCGAACTTCACCGAGTACTTGGCGAAGTCCCAGGAGTTCTGCGCCACGCTGGAGCAGGTCCCGGACGTGCGGCCGCCATTGTCGGGCGGACTGCACTGCCGGTCGCGGTTCAGCGACCAGAACGTGAACCGGTCCATGTTGTGGCTCGTCGCGTAGTCCAGCACCGTCTGGAAGTCGGCCTGCGTGAAGTACTCGCCCGTGTCGCTGCGGCCGTTCATGCCGGAGAAGCCCTCGTGGGCGTAGGCGGTGGCCTCGTTCCAGCCGAACGTGGACTGCAGGATCCCGTTGAACTTGGTCAGGGCGCCGGTCTGGCTCGCCGCCCCGTTGAAACCGCCGTCGAACGGCATGATGGAGAAGTTGTTCGGGGTGAACCCCTGCGACTTGGCCTCCAGCAGCATCTGCTTGCCGAACCAGCCGGTGCCGTCCGCGGTCCCGGCCGTCGTCACCGACACGTACAGGCCCGGGTTGTTCTGCTGGAGGATCTTCGCCGCGCCGATCTCGTTCTTGATCGCGGCCGTGTTCTCGTACTCCGGCTCCTCCAGGTCGAAGTCGATGGCGTGCAGCCCGTACTTGGTGATGACCTGCTGGTACGCCGCCGCGGTGGCCGCCGCGTCCGAGCAGGCCTGGCCGAGCTTGGTGCCGCCGTACCCGCCGATGGAGACCGACACGTCGCCGCCCTTCGCGCGGATCGTGTCGATCACCGACTTCACGGCCGTGTCCGAGGAGACCGAGGCCGTGCCGCCCCAGGTCGGGGAGCAGCCGCCGCCGTTGGGGGCCAGGATGAAGGCCAGCTGGAACGCCTTGAGGCCGGTGGCGTCCATGATCGCGGACGCGGACGGCGGGTCGTTGTCGAGCGGCATCAGATACGGGGCGGCCGCGTACCAGCGGTTGCTCAGTGCGGTGGTGGTCGCGCCCGAGGCCGTTCCCGCGACGAACGCGGTCGTGCCCGCGGCGGCGAGTCCGACGGCCGCCGCCGCGCTCAGACATGCGTGAAGACGTCTCACTGCGTGCCTCCTGGAGAGGTGGGGTGGGGAGGAACCCCAGCCTCCGGGAGGTGTTGAGGCCACGTCAATAAGTTGGACTAGACCAAATTCCACTTTGGACTAGACCATACGAAATCTTTACCCAAGGTCCGGCTGTCTCGCCGGAGACGACGGTGCCCGCGCCCCGAGCGGGACGCGGGCACCGGTCCTCAGCCGACGAGCCGCACGGTGAAGCCGTGCCCCAGCGGCAGACTCGGGGTGCGGACGGTCGTCACCCGGGTGCCGGGGTCGTACGACCAGGCGGACGCGGGCAGCTGACGGCCGTTCACCAGGACCCGCGCGGGCGCGGAGGCGCCGTGCACGGTGAAGGTGTACGTCCGTGCGTCCACCTTGCCCGTGTAGTCGCCCTTGGCGGCCCCCACCGAGACGGTCGTCGTCCGGTGGGCGGCGTGCACCGACACCCGCTGCGTGGAGTGGGCCCCCTTGGCGAAGGCACGGGTCACCCCGTCGTCCTCGTACAGCGTGTAGTGGCTGGTGCCGTGCGGCGCCGGGTACAGGTCCCAGTCCAGCTCGTGCCGGTCGCGGGTCTGCCAGCTCGTCGTGCCCTTCGGCCACATGGGCACGACCGCGCCCTCGCGCACGAACAGCGGGAGGGTGTCCAGCGGTGCGTGGTAGCCGTTGACCGTGGTGGGCCCCTGGTAGGTGCGGCCGGTCCAGTAGTCGGTCCAGGTGCCCTTCGGCAGGTAGATGCCGTCGCGGGTGTCGGAGTCCTGGTACACCGGTGCCACCAGGAAGTCCTTGCCCGACAGGAACTCGTACTTGGCGTCCGGTCCCAGCGTGTTCGGGTCGTGCGGGTACTCCAGCCACAGCGGGCGCACCGCGCCCACCCCCGTCTTCGCCGCCTGGGCCGACAGCGTGTACATGTACGGCAGCAGCCGCTCCTTCAGCTGGAGGTACGTGCGGTTGATCGAGGTGTACGGCTCCCCGTCCAGCCAGGGCTGCTGGTCGGCGGGCTTGCCCGTGCTGATGTCCGTCGCCCAGCCGTCCATGGTCATGATGGCCGGCAGGAACGCCTTCCACTGCAGGTCGCGCGCGTACATCTTCGGATCGTGGCGGTAGATGCTGCCCACGTCACCGGTGTCGTACGCGATGCCGGACATGGTGGCCCCGGCGTACGTCGGGATCTGCCAGCGGATGTAGTCCCAGGACAGCTTCTGGTCGCCGCTCCACATCACCCCGCAGCGCTGGGCGCCCGCCCAGGACACCGGCAGCCACACGAAACCGCGGGCGTCGCTGTTGTCCTCGATGCCCTTCTTCGCCGCGTCGCAGGCGTCCAGCGCGAACTTGTAGCCGTTGCCGACCCAGGCCACGTCCAGCTTCGCCACCCGCTGCCCCGCCTTGACCTGGTCGGCGAGCTTGTCGATGCCGTCCTGGGTCCACAGGCCGAGCTGGGCGTGGTGGTCCTGAAGGCCCTTGGCGGTCTGCTCCAGGTTCTCGTAGCCGCAGCCGTAGCCGTCGTTGACCAGCATCCAGCCGAGCGGCATCTGGTGCTCGGTGTAGCCGTCGGCGACCTTCAGCGCGTCCAGGGTGTGCCGCTCGCCCCGGTTGGCGTTGTGCAGGTAGCAGTCGGAGTCGCCCGGCTCCAGGCCGTACACCGGCGGCATGAACGGCTTGCCGACCAGCGCCGTGTACTCGCCGATGACCTGCTTGGCGTCGCCGAGGAAGTAGTAGGCGTCCAGGCGCCGTTCCTGCTGGCCGGTGGTCACCGGGTCGCCGAAGGTGTAGACGCCGGGTGCGAACGTGTTGCGGAAGACGCCGTAGCCCGCGCTGGAGAGGTAGAACGGCTGGGAGTTGTTGTAGCCGCCCTCGTTCCAGTCGAAGCTGTTGGACACGTACATCGTCCGGTCGCGGTGCGAGAAGCTGCCGTTCTGCTCGCCGCCGCCGAAGAACTGCTCGTCGGCGCCCCGGTCGAGGCTCTGCCGCATCCCGCCGGTGGACCAGCGCAGCGGCTTGTCCTCCTGCCAGATCCGGGTGCGGTTGTCGGGCTTGTACAGACCGAACCGCAGCGGCTTCTTGTACACGCGCAATACGGCCTTCGGCGTCCGGACGCCGTAGTAGTCGCCCGCGTCGAAGGACGAGGTGTGCCGCTCCCGGGCCTGCTGCTCGCGCACGATGGCCGTGCCCGCCGGGTCGCTCAGCGAGCCCGACGGATCGGCCTGCAGGCGCAGCCGGCCGTCGGTGAGGAAGTCGGCGCGGGCCATGAGCTCGCCCGCCCGGATCGTGTAGCTGCCGTCGCCGCCAGAGAAGGAGGTCAGGTCGCCGGCGTCCTCGGTCGCGGGCAGGTAGGCGGTGCCCGTGAACGAGTTGTCGTGCACGTCGTACGGCACGACCAGCACGTGGTACGTCCCCGACGCCCGCGGGATCACCGTGGCCTCGGGGTCGGCGGTGCCCGCGCTGGAGGCCACCTGCTTGCCCTGGTCGTCGTACACGTACAGGTCGAAGTCGTCCGAGGGCTTCTCCCACTTGACGGACAGCGGGACGCCGCCCTCGGGGTTGTCGTCCCAGTAGCCCTTCGGCACCGAGACGGTCAGGTCGAAGCGGTCGCAGACCTTGTCGTCGGGGTCGTCGGCGGCGGCCGGACAGCTCTCGGTGCCGCCGCCGGTGCCCTTGGCGTAGACCGGGCTCTGCCAGCTGACGCTGCTGTGCGCGGCGTCCAGGGTGCCGCCGGTCTCGGTGGCGGCGGCCGCCCGGGGGGCCGGGACGGCGAGCACGGTCCCGGCCAGGGCGGTCGCCAGCCCCAGGGGGACCCAGGCCGGCCACGGCACACGGTGTCGGATTCTTCGCACGGCGGAAACAGCTCCCATCGCACCAGTTCTCGCTTCTGCCTGCGTGCTGTTGCTGCGCGGATGCGCGCGAAATGAGCATCATTCGAGCAACTTCACGCACGAAGACTCGTTGCTAGTGCAGGTTCATGTCAATACCGCGAGCGGGTTCACTCCGGGGCACGACGAAGGCCGGCCCCCGCCCCGTGGCGGAGACCGGCCCGAACTCCGGTGCCGTCAGCCGGCGTTCTTCCTGAGCACGATCTGCGTCTGCGTGGTCTGCCCGACCAGCCGGTCCCGGTCGTCGCGCAGATCGGTCTGCACCACCAGCAGGGTGCCCCCGACGTGCAGCGGCCGGGCGGTGGCGTGCACGCGCCCCGCGGTGACCGCCCGCAGGAAGTTGGTCTTGGACTCCACCGTCGAGGTCCCCGACGCCCCTTCGGGCAGGTTCAGGTAGGCGCACACCGCCCCGACGCTGTCGGCCAGCGCCATCAGCGCCCCGCCGTGCAGCGCGCCGCCCACCGTGCACGTGTCCGGCGACCAGGCGAGCGAGCCGACGGCGCGCCCGGCCGTGGCCTCGTGCAGCTCGATGCCGAGCGCGCCCGCGAACGGCATCGCGGCCAGCAGCTCGGCGGGAGCCGGGGCGGCCTGCTCGGAGGGGGACATGGGGTACCGCCTTTCATCAGGGCCACGGTCGCACCGGCGGCCTGCGCCGGGTGCCGCGAGGCAGTGTGCCAGCGCGGACCGGCCGGTCCGGGGCCGACGGGCGGGAACGCGCCACGGGCAGGTCAAACTTCCTCCCGGCTCGGTGGAAACCGTGGCGGATCTTCCGCCGTCTGAGGCACCCTTGACAGCGTGCGTACTGTTTCGCGACGTTTGAGCCCCTTGCAGTACGGTTCGGACGTCCCGGTCGGGGAGGACCGCGCGGCGCGGACGCACGGAGGGGACAGACAGTCAGCGAAGGGCAGGACGCGCCCGGCGCGTCATGGGGGGAGCGGTCGCCATGCGAGCCAGCAGCCATGATCCACACACCTCACCGGCTCCGGTCACGGAAGGGCGGTCGAGCTGACGTGGAGATCACCATCCACAGACCCGGCGACCTGACACCCGATCTCCGGGCCGCCTGGCACCGGGCGATGGACGAGTCGCCCGAGTACGCCAACCCGTTCCTGGCCCCGGAGTTCGCCGCGGGCGTCGCCCGGTCCCGGCGCGGGGCGCGGGTGGCGGTGCTGCACGAGGGCGGGGAGGCGGTGGGCTTCCTGCCGTACGAGCGCACCCCCGTCGGCACCGGCCGGGCCGTCGGACTCGGCCTCTCCGACTGCCAGGCCCTCGTGCACCGGCCCGGGGTCACCTGGGACACCGGGGACCTGCTGCGCGCGTGCGGGCTCAGCATCTTCGAGTTCGACCACCTCGTCCAGGAGCAGCGGCCGTTCGCGCCGCACGTCACGGGCACCTTCGCCTCCCCGGTGATCGACGTCAAACCGGGTGACGGCGCTTACGCGGAATGGCTGCGCGGCACCTATCCGGGGCTGGCCCGCAAGACCCTGCAGAAGGAGCGCCGGCTGGGGCGTGACATCGGCGAGGTGCGGTTCGAGTTCGACGAACGGGACCCGCGGGTGCTGCGCACCCTGATGCGGTGGAAGTCCGCGCAGTACCGCAGGACGGGCCGCATGGACCGGTTCTCCCGCCCGTGGATCGTCGACCTGGTGGACCATCTGTTCCGGGTGCGCGAGGAGCACTTCACCGGCGTGCTGTCCGTGCTGTACGCGGGCGACCGGCCGGTGGCGGCCCACTTCGGACCCCGGTCGAGCACGGTGCTGGCAGCCTGGTTCACCGCCTACGACCCGGGCCTGCCCTCCTACTCGCCCGGCCTGATGATGCACCTGCGGACCGCCGAGGCGGCCGCCCGCAACGGGGTCACGCTCGTCGACCTCGGGCGGGGCGACAAGGAGTACAAGGACTGGCTGAAGACCCGGGAACTGCGCGTCGGCGAGGGCTTCGCCGCCCGCGCCCACCCGGTCGCCCTGGCCCAGCGGATGTGGCGCAGGCCCGTGCGCGGCCTGCGCAACACGGTGCTGGCCCACCCCCGGCTGCGCGAACCGGCCGATCAACTGCTGCGTACGGCGGGCCGGTTGCGCACCCGAGGCCGCGCCTGAACCCGCGTATCCGTGCCCTAGAGCTCATTTGTGGCAGGTTCTCGTCAAGAGTGTCCCAAATGCTGGACCTACTCCCGTTCGCGTGATCAGGTCTCCTGCGTCGCACTGTCGATGCCCTCCCAGGAGGCCTGAGGTGTCCCTGCCCGCCCACAGAAGACGATGGTTCACGCTCTGCGCACTCACCGCGTCCGCCGCTCTCGTCACCATCCCCCCGTCCGCCTCCGCCTCCGCCGCCGGCCACGGCGGCGGCAGCCCGTTCGGGCCCCGCACCCTCGCCCAGCTTGCCAAGGAACGCGTGCACACGGTGGGAGCCGCCTCCTCCAAGGCGCCCCTCGCGCAGGCCGAGGACGACGACGGCGGCAACGAGGCGGACGAGATCGCGGAGGGCGCGGACCAGTACGCCGAGGCCCGCACCTCCCCGGGCGTCGTCGCCCCCGGCGCGTACGGAGCAGCCTGGAACAGCCTCCAGAACCTGCGGGACACGGGCGGCCACTGGCGCAACGTCACCGACCTGCCGTACAACTCGGACGACCCGCGCTACCGCGACTTCGACTCCAACTCCAGCGGCGGCTCCGGCTATGTGACCGGACGCATGGCCGCCATGGCCGCCGACGACGACGGCTACGTGTACGCGGGCAGCGCCGGCGGCGGCGTGTGGCGCTCGCGCACCGGCGGCGGCCACTGGACGCCGATCAGCGACCGGCTGCCCTCGCAGTCCACCGGGGCCCTCGCCGTCGACGGCGGCGGCCGCCTCTGGCTCGGCACCGGCGAGGCGTCGACCAACTCGGACGCCTACCTCGGCAGCGGCGTCTACGTCCTCGCCCACCCGCACCACGGCACGTTCTCCGCCCGCCGCCGGGTCGGCGGCGACGAACTGGAGAGCACCACCATCCACGAGCTGCGCTTCGGCGGCGGCAAGGTGTGGGCGGCCACCAGCAAGGGCGTGTGGAGCCACTCCACGAAGCGGCTCGGCGGCCACTGGAAACTGGAGTTCGCCCCCAACCCCGACTTCCTGCCCGGCGGTTCCAAGGCGGGCGACCCCGACGCGCCGTACAAGAACATCGCCAACGACATCGCCATCGACCCCCAGGACCCCTCCAAGGTGGTCCTGGCCGTCGGTTGGCGCAGCGGCGACGACTACAACGGCTTCTACACCAAGTCCGGCGGCACCTGGAAGCGGATCACCAGCGGCCTCGGCGACCTGCCCGCCGACGCCGACAACGTGGGCAACGTGACCTTCGCCCGCTCCGCCGACGGCTCCCGCTACTACGCGATCGACGAGTCCCCGGAACAGCTCAACACCAACCCGGACAGCGGCCTGGAAGGCATCTTCGTCTCCAAGTCGGGCTCGCCCACCGGCCCCTGGACGAAGATCGCCGACTACAAGGGCCTGGCCGCCGACAACTCGGCGCTGAACTCGCCCGGCTACATGCCCGGCGTCCAGGCCTGGTACAACCAGTTCCTCGCCGTCGACCCGGACGACGCCGAGCACGTGTACGCCGGCCTCGAAGAGGTCTACGAGACCAAGGACGGCGGCGGCACCTGGTCCACCGTCGGCCCGTACTGGAACTTCGGCTTTTCCTGCTGGAGCATCGACCCGGCCGAGCAGACCGGCGACTGCAACCCGACCACCCACTCCGACCAGCACGGCGTCGCCATCGGCCGCTACCACGGCACGTCCTACGTGTACGTCGGCAACGACGGCGGCGCCTACAAGCGCCCGGTCGACGGCTCCCAGGACGCCCAGGGCCACGCCACCGACTGGACGTCCCTCAACGACGGCACCATCGACACCCTCCAGTACTACTCCGTCGGCATCGGCAAGGACCTCGACCACGGCGGGGTGTCCGTCACCGGCGGCCTCCAGGACAACGGCCAGTCCATCCTGCGCAGCAACGACAGGATCATGGGCTCCAACTTCGGCGGTGACGGCGGCGACACCCTCACCGACCCCGCCAACGGGTGCGACATCGCCCAGGAGTACGTCTACCTCGCCGTCCAGGTCACCCAGAACTGCGCCGTCAACGACGGCAGCTGGACCACCGACCCGAGCAAGGCGACCTCCTACTCCGTCGCCCCGCCGGACAACGCCACCAGCGAGGCCCGCTTCATCGCCCCGCTCGCGGCCGACATGAAGAACAGCTCCACCTGGATCGCCGGCGGCCGCCACATCTGGGCGCAGACCCACGGCTACGCCATCCGCAGCGGCGCCGAGTGGAAGGGCCTGTACGACCTCGGCGAGGGCCGCACCGCGACCGCCGTCGCCGCCTCCGGCGGCAAGGTGTACGCGGCCTGGTGCGGACCCTGCAACAACCAGGGCTTCGCCCGCGGCATCGCCGTCGGCAACGCGGACGGCACCGGCTGGCACGACATCAGCCTGCCCGCCGACGGCACCGTTCCCAACCGCTACCTCAGCGGCTTCGCCATCGACCCGAAGAACGCCGACCACGTGTTCCTCACGGTCAACGGCTTCTCCCGGGCCTGGACCGAGGGCCCCGGCGCGGGCGTCGGCCACGTCTTCGAGTCCACCGACGGCGGCACCACCTGGAAGGACGTCTCGGCGAACCTGCCCGACGTGCCCGCCGACTCCGCCGTCGTCACGGCGAACGGCGGCCTCGCCGCCGCCACCGACCTCGGCGTCGTCTACCGGGCCCCCGGCCGCACCCACTGGCAGCGCGTCGGCAACCTCCCGGCGGTCGCCGTGCTCCAGCTGAAGACGAGCCCCGACGGCCGCACGCTGTACGCGGCCACACACGGCCGCGGCATCTACACCTTCAAGGTACGCGACCTGGACTGACCCCACCCCACCCCAGAGACGCCCCCGCCGCTCGCCCGCGGCGGGGGCACATCTGTCCGCGCCCGCCGCGGCTTATATCGGCGCCACCCGTGTCCGCGGGCGTTCGCCCTGCACGGGGGCCACCCGTGTCCGCGGGCGTTCGCCCTGCAAGGGGGCCACCCGTGCCTGGGCGGGCCTGGCTTGTACGGGGGCCACCCGTGCCTGGCGGGCCCGGCCTGCACGGTAGCCACCCGTGTCCGCCCGCCCCCGGCCTGCACCGGGGGCACCCTCGTGTCCGCGGGCGCCCGGCCTGCACCGGGGCCACCCCTGCCCGGGCGGGCCTGGTCTGCGCGGAGGCCATCCGCGTCCGCGGGCGCCCGGCCTGCACGGCAGTTACCAGTGTCCGCACGCGCCCCGGCCTGCACCGGGCCACCCGTGTCCGGGCGCGCCCCGCCCTACACCGGGGAGGCCGCGATGCGCAGTGCCGCGGGCCGGGCCGTAGGTGGGGCGTTGTCCGCGGCGCTGACATCGGTCCACCAGCCGGCGCCGTCCTCGATGTAGCGCAGCAGCACGCCCTCGCGGATCGCCCACGGGCTGACGACGACCCGCCGCAGCCCCATGAGCTTCAGCGCCGTGTGCCCCACGACCGCGCCGGCCAGGCTCTGGCCGGCGCGCGGCGCGGAGATGCCCGGCAGCCCGGCGCGCTCGGCGGCGGGCAGCCCCGCCAGGGTGCGCACCGCGCCGCCCAGGTCCCGGCGGCGCATCTCCCGCGGGACGAACAGCCCTTGCCGCCCGGGCGCGGCCCCACACAGGCGGGCCAGCTGCTGGAACGTGCGCGAGCTGACGGCCGCCGTGCGCGGGCCCTCCCAGCGGATCCGGGCGGCCACGTCCCGCAACTCGTGCCGGACCCGGCGGCGCAGCGTCTTCACCTCACCCGGTGCGGGCGGGTCCTGGGCGGCGAGGAACTCCTGCGTCAGCCGGTTCGCGCCGAGGGGCAAGGAGGCGGCGAAGTCGGGCAGCCGGCCGCGCCCGAAGGCCACCTCCAGGGAGCCGCCCCCGATGTCCAGCAGCGCGAGGGGGCCCGCGTTCCAGCCCAGCCACCGGCGGACCGCGAGGAAGGTCAGCGCCGCCTCGGTCTCACCGGGCAGGGTGCACATCCGCACCCCGGCGCCCGCCTCCACCCGGCGCAGTACCTCCGCCCGGTTCGGCGCGGCGCGCACGACAGCGGTGGCGAACGCCAGCGGGCCGGCGGCCTTCCAGTGCCGCGCGGTCGCCTCCGCCGCGGCGACGGCCTTCACGAGCCCCTCCACCGCCTCGTCGCCGAGAGCGCCGTCCGGCCCGACCTGTTCGGACAGCCGCAGCTTCCACTTGACGGTGTGCACCGGCAGCGGAACACCGCCCTCCACGTCCGCGACCACCAGCCGCACCGTGTTCGACCCCGCGTCCACCACACTCACCCGCATGGCCGGGGGAGTACCCACTTCCCACCGAAAGATCCACGCCTGAGACCCAGTAGGACGGCGCGCAACGGGGCGGTCAGAGGCACACTCGGCTTCCCCTCGACCGCGATCGCCATCCGCCCGCCCCAGAAACGCCCTCACGCGCCCCCTCGTGCTCTACCGCCACAGGGCCTCCCCTGACGACCCCGGCCCCCACCAACACGCCCCAAAGGGGCGCGGGGAACTGCGCGACAAGCCACACCCAACCCGCACCCGCACACAAACCGCACCCCCACCCCCTTAGGCGCCCCAGCCCCCACCCCCTCTGTCCTGATCTCGGCCCCCGAACACCCACACCCCCCACCCCTCCCCTTGGATAAAGAACCCCCGGCGACAGGAGCGCAACATGCCCACGGCGAACGCGAAACGCGCAGTGATCATCGGCGCCGGCATCGCAGGCACAGCAACCGCGATCGCCCTGCGCAAGGCCGGCTGGCAAGCAGCCCTCTTCGAGGCGCACCCCAACGCGGCCGAGGACATCGGCGCCTTCCTGACGCTCGCCGGCAACGGCATGCGCGCCCTCGCCGAGCTGGACGCCACCGACCCCGTCACGGCCGTCGGTTTTCCGCTGACTTCGCTGCGCGTCCTGGACGCCCGCGGCACCGAACTCGCCCACGCCCCGCTGGGCGACGTCGCCGAACCGGCCCTGCGCTACCGCTGCCTGCGCCGCGGCGAGCTGAACGCGGCGCTGCAGGCCGAGGCCGTCCGCCGGGGCATCCCGCTGCGTCACGGCGCCCGGCTCGTGTCCCTGAGCGACGGCCCGGCCGGCGTCACCGCCCGCTTCGCCGACGGCACCACCGCCACGGCCGACGTGCTCATCGGCGCGGACGGACTGAACTCCACCGTCCGCCGGCTGATCGCCCCCGGCAGCCGGCCGGGCTACGCCGGTCAGCGCGTCTTCTACGGCTGCACCGGCACCGCCCCGGCGACTGACGGCACCGGTCACATCACCATGGTCCGGGGCAGCGCGGCGGCCTTCGGCTTCGCGGTGTCCCCGGCGGGGGAGACGTACTGGTTCGCCCGCGTCGCCGGTGAACCCCTGACCACCCGCGAACTCGCCCGGCCCGCACCTGACGTGTGGCGAAACCAACTCATCCCGCTGCTGCGCGAGGACAGCACGCCGGCCGCCGGGATCGTCGCCGCCCCCACCGGCACCGTCATGGTCACCAACGCCACCGAGATGCCGCTCGGCACCCCCTGGCACAGCGGCCGTACCCTCCTCGTCGGCGACGCGGCCCACGCGGCCTCCCCGGCGACCGGACAAGGCGCCTCGACGGCCCTGGAGGACGCCGTGATCCTCGCGAAGGCGCTGCGCGACAGCCCCGATCCGCACACGGCGTTCACCCTGTACGACGCCTGCCGCCGCCCGCGCGTGGAGCGCAACATCACCGTCAGCGGCGGCATCTCCCGGGCCGGCCACGCCCCCGGCAGCCCCGCCACGTCACCTCCCGCCCCGCGCACGGACGACGACACCTTGCACCGCCAACTCGCCTGGGACACCTCCCTGGGCTGAGCGGCCGCAGCCGCCCGCGAAAGTGCAAGAGACGGAGCACTGGAGTCCATTGCCGGAAAGCACCGCCGGGCCGGATCGTTCCTGCGACTGGTCCGGCACCTCTCGCAACGCAACTAGGAGCACCCGTGCGACTCTTCCGCAGAGCAGGCGGCGCCATGGCCGCGGCCGCCGTCGCCCTGGCCCTGGGCGGCGGCACACCGTCCCCGGCGTCCGCGGCCACCCCGGTGTACGACGTGACCGTGGGGACACCGGTACCGTTCGCCAACCCCACGGACACCCCCGCCACCCCCTTCACCGACCGGGACGGCACCTTCCACTACCAGCAGTCCGCCGCGCTGTACGGCGCCGCCGACCCCCGCTCCTGGGACTTCTACACCGGCACCGACTTCGACACCGCCACGTTCGACGACAGGCTCAGCAAGGCGGTGAACCCGGCCGACCCCGACGACCGGAACGACGACACCACCTGGCGGTGCGACAACAGCCCGACCGGCCGCGAGGCGACGTACGCCCCCAGCGGCTCGGGCTACGCCCAGAAGAACTACTGCGACCTGTCCGGCGTGTGGATCGACCCCGACACCGGTGACTGGTACGGCCTCGTGCACAACGAGTTCACGCCGCAGCCCTTCGGCGACGGACTGCACTACGACGCCATCGACTACGCCGTCTCCACCGACCGCGGCCGCACCTGGACCATCGAGGACCACGTCCTCACGTCCCCGTACAGCACGAAGCGGGGCGACACCACGGCCTTCCCGAACCAGACGTACTCCTACGGCGACGGCGACCAGCGCCTCTTCGTCGACACGGCCTCCGGCTACTTCTACGTGTATTACGGCTCCCGGATCGTCGACAAGAAGGGTGGCTGGAAGGCGTTCTACGAGCACGTGGCCCGCGCGCCGATCTCCGCCAAGATGGCGCCCGGCTCGTGGCGCAAGTGGTACGACGGCTCCTGGTCGCAGCCCGGCACCGGCGGCAAGGAGAGCAACCTCGTCCCCGTGGACGCCGGCCACCCGACCGGATACACCCCCGCCGCCGACGAGTACGACCCGGCGAACACCGGGACCGCCGCCGAGCAGATCGCGGCCGGGAAGATGCCGCCGACCTCCCCGCTGTTCGTCATGAACATCGCCTACGACGCGTACCTCGGCCTCTACATCGGCGAACCGCAGGCCGTCGACCAGAGCGGTGACTCACCGCAGTACTTCTACGCCACCGACGACCTGGCCCACCCGAAGTGGCGCCGCATCGGTGACACCGGCGGCTACACCGACGCGTCCTGGTACCGCTGGTTCCTCGACGGCGCCAACCGGACCGGGTCGGCCGTCGTCGGCCGGACCTTCCGCTCGTACTGCTCGTTCGGCTGCTCGAACGGTGCCTACGGCGAGTACGTCGACGTCACCGTCGACTCCTCCGGGCGGTCCGCGCCGCCCGTGCGGACCGGCACGGCCTACCGCATCGCCGGCGGTGCCGGCCGGGTCCTGGCCGCGGCCCGGCACGGCTCCGCCACCACCTCGGTCGCGGCCGGCACCCGCTCGGCGCGCGCGGTGTGGACCTTCACGCCCACCGGTGACGGCGCCTTCACCATCGCCGACGCCCGCCACCACCTCCTGGGCGTCGACTCCTCGGCCGCCTCCGGCCGGGCCTGGGGCGCGCGGCCGACCGTCACCCCGGCCACAGCCGGCGGACCGGCCGTCGGACAGCAGTGGTTCGTGATCCCCAGCGCCTCCCACGACGGAACCTGCCGCCTCGTCAACCGCTACAGCGGCCTCACCCTCGGCCTCTCCGCGACCCCCGGCCGGCAGGCCGAGACCACCCCGGTGCGGTCCTGGACCGACCACAGCGGCAGTCCCGTCGGCGCAGGCCGCACCGCCGCCGAGCAGACCCTGACCCTGATCCCGGCCGGCGGCCACGGCCGGGCACCCGGCCACTGACCGACCGGCCTGACGACAGGTCACGCGGCCCCGAGCGGACACCTCCGCCCGGGGCCGCGGTCCGTGATTTTCGCTCCGAAGGCTTGCCGCGCTTCTGATTCATCACTTAAATCAAACCGTGAACTAAGCACTCGGGTCAGCTCCTTGACCTCCCCATGGCTCATGCCCCATGACCCATGACCTCCCCAGCTTCATGGAGCCGTCGAATGAGACTGAGATCCCTGGGCGCCGCGCTGGCCGTCACCGCGGCGCTGCTCTGCCTGCCGGTCACCCATCCACCGGCCGCCGCCGCGGCCGACACCCCCCTGTCCCAGGGCAGGACCGCCACCGCCTCCTCCGAGGAGAACCCCGGCACCACCGCCCCCGCCGCGGTCGACGGCGACACCGGCACCCGCTGGTCCTCGGCCGCCACCGACGACCAGTGGCTCCGGGTCGACCTGGGAACCACCGCGTCCGTCACCCAGGTCGTCCTCGACTGGGAGACCGCCTACGGCAAGGACTACAAGGTCCAGATCTCGGACGACGGCACCACCTGGACCGACCTCAAGTCCGTCACCGGCGGCGACGGCGGCACCGACACCCTGGACGTGTCCGGCCAGGGCCGGTACATCCGGATGCTCGGCATCCACCGCGCCACGCCGTGGGGCTACTCCCTCTGGGAGTTCCAGGTGTTCGGAACCCCGGCCGCCACCCAGCCCGGCTGCGACACCTCCGACGCCGCCCGGGGCAGGCCCGCCACCGCCTCCTCCACCGAGAACGCCGGCACCCCCGCCTCCGCCGCCTTCGACGGCGACACCCACACTCGCTGGTCCAGCCAGGCGGCGGACCCGCAGTGGCTCCAGGTCGACCTCGGCTCGGTCCAGGACCTGTGCGGCATCGACCTGAACTGGGAGACCGCCTACGGCAAGGACTTCCAGCTCCAGGCCTCCACCGACGGACAGACCTGGACGACCCTGAAGACCGTCACCGGCGCGACCGGCGGCACGGCCTCCTACGACGTCAGCGGCCCGGGCCGCTACGTCCGCGTCCACGGCACCGCCCGCGGCACCGGCTACGGCTACTCCCTGTGGGAGTTCGCCGTCCACACCTCCACCACCGGCACCCCACCGGTCCAGGGCGGCGGCGACCTCGGCCCCCACGTGATCGTCGTCGACCCCTCCACCCCGAACCTCCAGCAGAAGTTCGACGACGTCTTCCGGCAGCAGGAATCCGCCCAGTTCGGCACCGGCCGCTACCAGTTCCTGCTCAAGCCCGGCACCTACAACGGCGTCAACGCCCAGATCGGCTTCTACACCTCCGTCTCCGGCCTCGGCCTGAACCCCGACGACACACAGATCAACGGCGACGTCACCGTCGACGCGGGCTGGAACGCCGGCAACGCCACCCAGAACTTCTGGCGCTCGGCGGAGAACCTGGCCATCAGGCCGTCGAACGGCACCGACCGCTGGGCCGTCGCCCAGGCCGCGCCCTTCCGCCGTATCCACGTCGAAGGCGGCCTCAACCTCGCCCCGAACGGCTACGGCTGGGCCTCCGGCGGCTACATCGCCGACTCGAAGATCGACGGCACCGTCGGCCCGTACTCCCAGCAGCAGTGGTACACCCGGGACAGCTCCGTCGGAGGCTGGACCAACGGCGTGTGGAACATGACCTTCTCCGGAGTCCAGGGCGCCCCCGCGACCAACTTCGACAGCGGCCCGTACACCACCCTCGACACCACACCCGTCTCCCGGGAGAAGCCGTTCCTCTACCTCGACGGCTCCGCCTACAAGGTGTTCGTCCCCGCGAAGCGCACGAACGCGCGCGGCGTGTCCTGGCCGGCCGACGCGGGCACCTCGATCCCGCTCGACCGGTTCTACGTCGTCAAGCCCGGCGCCACCGCCGCCACCATCGACCAGGCGCTCGATCAGGGCCTCGACCTGCTGTTCACCCCGGGCATCTACCACCTCGACCGGACCATAGACATCACCCGCCCGGACACCGTCGTGCTCGGCCTGGGCCTCGCCACCCTCGTCCCCGACAACGGCGTCGACGCGATGCACGTCGCCGACGTGGACGGCGTCCGGCTCGCCGGCTTCCTCATCGACGCCGGACCGGTCAAGTCCGACACGCTCCTGCGGATCGGCACGCCCGGCTCGAGCGCCGACCACGCGGCCGACCCCACCACCATGCAGGACGTGTTCATCCGCGTCGGCGGCGCCGGACCCGCCCTCGCCACCGACGCGGTCGTCATCGACAGCGACGACGTGATCGTCGACCACACCTGGATCTGGCGCGCCGACCACGGAAGCGGAGTCGGCTGGGAGACCAACCGCGCCGACTACGGCCTGCGGGTCGACGGCGACGACGTGCTGGCCACCGGCCTGTTCGTCGAACACTTCAACAAGTACGACGTCTACTGGAGCGGCGAACGGGGCCGGACCGTCTTCTTCCAGAACGAGAAGGCCTACGACGCCCCGAACGCGGCCGCCGTCACCCACGACGGCAGCGTCGGCTACGCCGCCTACAAGGTGGCCGACTCGGTGACCACCCACGAGGCGTGGGGCCTGGGCAGTTACTGCAATTACACGGCCGACCCCGGCATCGTCCAGGACCGCGGCTTCCAGGTCCCGGCCGGGCCCGGCATCCGGATGCACGACCTGATGGTGATCTCCCTCGGCGGCAAGGGCCAGTACGCCCACGTCGTCAACGACACCGGTCCCGCCACCTCGGGCACGAGCACCGTCCCGTCCAAGGTGACGTCGTTCCCCTGACCCCGGCGTCCGCCCGCCGTCCCGGGGCCTGTCAGGCCGGTCCCGGGACGGCGGACACGGGCACCCGGAGTTTGGAGTGCGCGGCGAGTGCAACACGGCCGGTGCGACACCGAACGCCCGCGAAGCCGGCCGAGGAGGACACCCATGGATCACTCGCGCGTACCCGTACTGGAGGCCCTGCAGAAGTTCCGGAGCCGCGGTGACGTGGTGTTCGGGCCACCGGGGCACAAACAGGGCCGGGGCGTGGACCCCCGGGTCACCGACGTCCTCGGCCTCGACGTCTTCCGCTCCGACGTGCTCATGCTGAACGGCCTGGACGACCGCCGGGAGTCCCAGGGAGTCCTGGAGCAGGCCCAGGAGCTGATGGCCGACGCCGTCGGCGCCGAGCACGCGTTCTTCTCCACCTGCGGCAGCTCCCTGTCGGTCAGGACCGCGATGTGCGCCGTCGCCGGCCCGGGGGAGAAGCTGCTGCTGTCCCGCAACGCGCACAAGTCGGTGATCGCCGCGGTGATCATCAACGGTGTCGAGCCGATCTGGGTGCACCCGAAGTTCGACACCGGACGGCACATGGCGCACCCGCCCGAGCCCGACGACGTGCGCCGGCGCCTCGACGAGCACCCGGACGCCAAGGGCATGCTGCTGATCACGCCCACCGAATGGGGCACCTGCGCCGACGTGCGGGGCGTGGCCGACGTCTGCCACGCCGTCGACGTACCGCTCATCGTGGACGAGGCGTGGGGCGCCCACCTGCCCTTCCACCCCGGCCTGCCGTCCTGGGGCATGGACGCCGACGCCGATCTGGTCGTCACCAGCGTCCACAAGATGGGCGGGGCGATCGAGCAGAGCTCGGTGTTCCACCTCCAGCACGACCGGGTCGCCCCCGAGGTGCTCAAACAGCGCGAGGACCTGCTGGGCACCACCAGCGCCTCCAGCCTCGTCTACGCGGCCCTGGACGGCTGGCGGCGGCAGATGGCGGAGCAGGGCCGCGAACTGCTCGGCGCCGCCCTGGAGCGGGCCGAGCGAGTGCGCGCCCGGCTGGACGAGCTGCCCGGGCTGTCCGTGATGGGCGGCGAGATCATCGACGAGGGGCTGGCCGCCGAGTTCGACCCGCTGAAGCTCGTCGTCGACGTCCGGGACCTCGGCATCAGCGGCATGCGGGCCGCGGAGTGGCTGCGGGCGAACTGCCACGTCGACGTCGGCGGCTCCGACAGCTGCCGGGTCAGCGCCTCCCTCACCCACTCCGACGACGATGAGACCGAGAAGGTCCTCCTGGAGTCCCTGCGCTCACTGACGGAGCACGCGGGCGAGATCGAGCGGCAGCCGTCCGTCCGCCTGCCCGCGCCGCACGTGCTCGAACTGGAGCAGGCGCGGCTGCCGCGCGAGGCGTTCTTCGCGGCCGCCGAGCACGTGCCCGCCGAGCGCGCCGCCGGCCGGATCGCCGCCGAGATGATCAGCCCCTATCCGCCCGGCGTACCGGTCGTGGCGCCCGGCGAGGTGATCACCGGGGAGGTCGTCGACTATCTGCGCAGCGGCGTCGCCCACGGCTTCATGATCCCCGACGCGGCCGACCCGTCCCTGGACACCTTCCGGGTCATGGCCCGTCCCTGAGCCAGGGCCCGTCCCCGACCCGGCGGCGCCCGCCCTGCGGGCCGGGACCGCAGCGCCTAAGGTGTCGTATGCGGGCAGCCGGGTACCCCCTGTCCTCCGGGTCAAGACACCGGCCCTTCCTCAACCAAACTCCGGCGGGCGGCAGTTGGACCCGCCCGGCAGTGGGGCCCGCGGGTTCCCGGTTCTCCGGGGGCCGACGGCTGTGCCGAACCGGTGCCGAGACGGCCGTACGCCGCCGTACGACGGCACGATCCTCGCCGCAGGGCCTCGCGTCGCGACCGAACACCCCCGTGACCAGCGAAGGAAACCCGTAGCGATGAGCGAGACGAACCCCCTGAAGCGGGCGGCGGACAAGGTCGCCCAGGCCGTGCAGGGTGACGGCACGGGCCCCGAGGACGGCATCCCCGGCAAGCCGGGCCCCGAGTCGCCGTCGGTCGCCGAACCCACCGAACCCCGTGAGCCCCTGCCGCCCAAGCCCGACCAGAGCGGCCCCGACACGGTCTCGCCGACCGGACAGCCCACCGGCGCCGCACAGGCCCGCATGGCGCAGAGCGGCGACTACCTGACGACCGCCCAGGGCGCCCGGCTGTACGACACCGACCACTCGCTGAAGGCCGGCCCGCGCGGCCCGGTGCTGCTGCAGGACCACCACCTGCGCGAGAAGATCACGCACTTCGACCACGAGCGCATCCCCGAGCGCGTCGTCCACGCACGCGGCGCCGCCGCCCACGGCATCTTCACCAGCTACGGCACCGCCACCTCCGTGACCAAGGCGGCCTTCCTCGCCAAGGACGTGGAGACCCCCGTCTTCGTACGGTTCTCCACCGTGCTCGGCTCCCGCGGCTCCGCCGACACCGTCCGCGACACACGCGGGTTCGCGACGAAGTTCTACACCAGCGAGGGCGTCTTCGACCTGGTCGGCAACAACATCCCGGTCTTCTTCATCCAGGACGCCGTCAAGTTCCCCGACATCGTGCACGCCGCCAAACCGCACCCGGACCGGGAGATCCCGCAGGCGCAGAGCGCCCACGACACCCACTGGGACTTCGTCACCCTGCACACCGAGGCCACCCACCACGTGCTGTGGAACATGTCCGACCGGGGCATCCCGCGCTCCTTCCGCACCATGGAGGGCTTCGGCATCCACACCTTCCGCCTCGTCGACGCCGAGGGCAGCACCACGCTGGTCAAGTGGCACTGGAAGCCCAAGCTGGGCGTGCACTCCCTGGTGTGGGAGGAGGCGCAGATCATCGGCGGCGTCGACCCGGACTTCCACCGCCGGGACCTCGCCGACGCCATCGAGGCCGGCGCCTACCCGGAGTGGGAACTGGGCATCCAGACCTTCCCCGACACCCCTGACCAGATGTTCGAGGGCATCGACCTGCTGGACCCGACGAACATCGTCCCCGAGGAACTCGCCCCCGTGCAGCCGATCGGGCGGCTCGTGCTCAATCGCAACCCGTCGAACTTCTTCGCCGAGACCGAGCAGGTGGCCTTCCACCCCGGACACCTCGTCCCCGGCGTCGACATCACCGACGACCCGCTGCTCTCCGGGCGCCTGTTCTCCTACCTGGACACCCAGATCAGCCGGCTGGGCGGCCCCAACTTCGCACAGATCCCGATCAACCGGCCGCACGCGCCGGTCAACGACATGCTGCGCGACGGCATGCACCAGACGGCCGTGCACCGGGGAGTGGCCCCCTACCGGCCCAACTCCCTCGACGGCGGCTGCCCGTTCACCGCGGGCGCGGACAACGGCGCGTTCGTCGAGGCCCCCGTCCGCATCCCGGAGGCGACCAAGGTCCGCGAGGCCCCGGAGACGTTCGCCGACCACTTCAGCCAGGCCCGCCGGTTCTGGCTGAGCATGAGCCCCGTCGAGCGCGAACACATCATCGGCGCCTACACCTTCGAACTCGGCAAGTGCTACGAACAGGCCGTCCGGGAGCGCGGGCTGCAGGTCCTCGCGAACATCGACCCCGAGCTGTGCGCGGGCGTCGCCGCCGGGCTCGGCCTGCCCGAGCCGAAGCCCACCGAGCCGCTCACCGACGTGGCGCCCAGTCCCGCCCTCTCGCAGGTCGGCCGCACCTGGCCCACCGACGGCCGGGTCATCGGCATCGTCGCCGGACCCGACGCCGACCTCGACGGCGTACGCGCCGTACGGCAGTCCGTCCTCGACGGCGGCATGGTCCCCCTCGTCATCGCCCCGACAGGCGGCACCCTCGGCGCCGGCCCGGACGCCCTGAACGTGCAGCGCACCTACGTCACCGCGCGGTCCGTGGAGTTCGACGCGATCCTCCTCGCCGGCTCCCCGGCCGTGGGCGACGACGCCTACGGCGCCCGCGACGCCAAGGCCGACCCGACCCGGGGGAACGCGCACGACCCGCGGATCGGCCTCCTGGTGTCCGAGGCCTTCCGCCACGGCAAGGCGATCGGCACCTGGAACGGCGGCCACACCGCCCTCGAATCCGCCGGCATCCCCGCCGGCGCCCCCGGCATCGTCACCGCCGACTCCGGCCCCGACGCCCTGGACCGGCTCACCCCGCTGCTGGCCGCCCACCGCGTCTGGGACCGCTTCCCCACCACCGCCTGAGCCCACCGACCGCCCCCGTCGCCTGCCGGAGTCCCCCGGCCGGCACGGGGGCGTCGCGCTGCCTCGGGGCGAGTGGGCGCGGCCGCGAGCCGCATTGGGCCGGTTCGGTGGAGCTCGCGGCGGACGGCGTAACCGGGCGGGCGGGTTCGGGCGGGTGCCGGTGAGATGGAGGTGTCCCAACGCCTAGCAGTGAGGTACCTCATGCGTCTGCGCAGCTTCGCCACCACAGCCGTTCTCGCCGGTTTCCTCGCCCTGACGGGCGCGACCGCCGCCCACGCGGCCGACCCCGCCCCCACGACGGGCGTGGCCGCCAACAGCCCGGGCGTGCTCTCGGGCAACGTCGTCCAGATCCCGGTCGACCTCGACGTGAACGCCTGCGGCAACAGCATCAACGTGGTGGGTCTGCTGAACCCCGCCACCGGGAACACCTGCGTCTCCCAGTGACACCGCGCGCGTGCGCCGGCCCCTCATCCCCGGGGGCCGGCGCACGGGCGTGCCAGGTGGCGGAGAGGGCAGGATTCGAACCTGCGTGGGTCCCGCAAGACCCGGCCGTGGGCTGCGCCCACCGGTCCCCGATCAACCACTCCGGGCACCTCTCCTCGCTCCCGGCCCCCGGTTCCCCGGGGGCCGTTCACTGGATCAACCATGACAGCGGCCACTGACACGCCGCTGACACCGCTCGCCGGTACGGCGTCTCAGTCACCCGCTGTGGCGGTGGCCTCCCGGCCGGCCGAAACCGTCTCGGTCTTCGGGCCCGGCACCGGAGCCGTGCCGCCGGCCCGGCGCCGGCGCAGCAGCAGCCGGCGCGCCGGCCGCTCGACCGCCTCGTACAGGACCCAGGACAGCCCGAGGGCCACGGCGAAGACGACGGCGGTCACCGCCACCGCGGGCAGAAGGTGCAACTGCGGCTTCGGGCCCAGCACGTTCGCGGCCGCGTGCACCACCAGCAGGTGAACCATATAGAAGGCGAACGACAGTTCGCCCAGCCGCACCAGACGCGGGTGCCGCCACAGCGAGGGCAGGCCGTTCATGTCCGCCAGGGCGGCGGCCGGGATCAGCAGCGCGAACCCGACGATGGTGCAGACGGTCGCGGCATAGCCGTGGGCCACCTGCGGCACCAGGAAGTAGCCGATGATCGCCACCGCCAGCGAGCCCGCCAGGCCGGGCCCGCGCCAGCGGCCCAGCAGGACCAGCCGGGCCACAGCCGCGCCGAGCACGAACTCCGGCAGCCGGGCGGCCGGGAAGGAGTACAGCTGCAGCGTCGTCCAGTGGTGGAAGTCCGCCCAGCTCAGGACGGCCACCGCGGCCACCGACAGCGCGGCCAGCGCGGCGGCGCCGCGCACGCCGGCCCGGCGCAGCAGCACGAACAGCAGCGGGAAGGCGGCGTAGAAGAACGCCTCGCAGGCGAGTGACCAGCTGACCGGGTCCAGCACCTGCCACCAGGAGTCCCGCCAGGAGTGCAGCAGCAGCAGGTTGGCCAGGCCCTGCGCCGGCGTCGGTCTCGCCAGGCCGGACAGCGTGTACGCCATGAGCAGCGCGAGCGCCGCCGTGACCAGGTGCACGGGGTAGACGCGGGCGATGCGCCGCCGCCAGAAGGCCGGCGCGCTGTCGTGCGGGCGCGCCGACCAGGTCAGCACGAAGCCGGACAGCACGAAGAAGAACGACACCCCCGTGGAACCGGCGCCGAACGCCCAGGTCACCAGGCGCTGGCCGGTGCCGCCGAAGAAGTTGAAGTTGTGCACGTGCAGACCGAACACCAGCGACGCCGCGATCCACCGCAGCCCCGTGAGGGACGGCAGCGACGGTCTGGAGGAGGGCGGGGACGTCGTGGCCGAGGGCGCGCCTGCGCGGGCGGGCGGCGTCCGGGTGGCCCGGGTCGTCGCCGTGGTCATCGAATCACCTGCCGGAGGGGGTTCGCGGGGGGCATGAAGGGGAACGTTGCCCGTTTGGCCCGCTTCAATCACGTCACGTCGAAAACATCACACTGTTGCCGAACGACACGGCGGGCAGGACGCCACGGACGGCGGTGCGGGGTGCACCCGGACGAGTGAGGCGCCGCGGGACGCTGACGGGGCCGGTCCCAGGCCGGCGGTGAGGGTGGTCAACCCCTGCTCGGGGCGCGGTGCTTCAGGCCGCCGCCCCCTTCCCGGACAGTGCCTCCACCAGCTGGTCCCGCGTCATCTTCGACCTGCCCCGCACCCCCGCCGCGCCGGCCCGCTCGTACAGCTCCGCCTTCGGCAGGGACCCCAGGTCAAGGCCCTTGCCGCTGTCGCGGCGCCGGCCGCCCGACTGCTTGCCGCCGCTGCCCGCGGACCGCTTGCCCCGGCTGCCGCCGGACCCGGACTGCTCCACGCTCCGCCGCAGCGCCTCCATGAGGTCGACGACGTTGGTCGCCTCGGGCGGTTCGGCCTCGCCGACGATCTCCTCGCCCTCGCGCTTGGCCTCCACGAGCTTCTTCACGCGCTCCTCGTAGGTGTCGCGGTACTCCCCGGGCTCCCAGTCGATGGAGAGGGCGTCGATCAGCTGCTCGGCGGTCTTCAGCTCGCGGCCCCCGGCCTTGCCGCGCCGGTCCGGCAGATCGGTCACCACCCCGGCCGGGTCCCGCACCTCGTCGGCCCAGTGCAGGGTGTGCAGCACCAGCGCGTTCGGCTGGGCGCGCAGCGCCGTCAGGTACTCCTTGCCGCGCGGCCCGACGTAGTAGGTGCGGTCGAAATAGACGGGCTCGACCTCGCGGAGATCGACGAACCCGGCCATGTCGATCACTTTGGAGCGGCCCGGCGCGATCTCCTCCAGCTCCTCCGGCTCGACGACGACGTACTCGCCGTCCCCGAGGTCGTACCCCTTGACGATCTTCTGGGAGTCGACCTCCTTGCCGGTGCGTTCGTTGACCCGCTTGTTGCGGATGCGGTCCGAGGTGCCGCGCTGCAGCTGGTGGAAGTGCACGGTGTGGTCCTCGGTCGCGGTGTACAGGCCCACGGGCAGGGTGACCAGCCCGAAGGTCAGGACGCCGGTCCAGATCGGTCTCGCCATCGCCTCTCGCCTCCTGTCCTGGCCCCGCCCTTACGGAACGGCCGCCCGCCGCACCTCAGCCGGCCGCCGCCGCTGTCCGCTCCTCGGCCCGCGCGGCGGACTCGGCCCGCCGCCGGGCCTCGCGCACGGCCCGGTCGGCTTCCCGGGCGCGCTCCCGGGCGCTCTGGTCACCGGCCCGGGCCCGCCGCTGCTCCTCCTGGGCGCGGCGCGTCTGCTCCCGCAGGTCCCGCAGCCGCTCCTCCGCCTCCGTCAGCCGCCGGGCGGCGTCCTCGGCCTCACGGTCGGCGGACGCCGCCTCGTCCTGCCGGGCGCGCAGCTCCCGCTCGGCGTCCCGGGCCGCCCGGCGGGCCTCGGTGAGACGCCGGCGCTGCTCGGCCGTACGCCGGCGTTCCTCGCCGCCGCCGGATCGCTTCGCGGTCCCTTCGGGCGCCGGAGCCGGGGGAGCGGTACGGCGGCGCCCCACGGCGGATTCGTCGGCGGCCGGGAAGCCCACGGTGGAGCTGAGCGGCTTCACCAGCCGGCCCGCCGCCCACTCCCGGGCCGCACCGGGATCGGCGAGCGCGGCGTGCAGGGTCTCCTCGACCTCGCGCTGGACGCCCTCACCGACCGGGTGTCCCGCCTGCGCCGCCAGCTGCCGGGCCTGCCGGCCGAGCGTGCCGATCACCTCCCGCTGCTGGTGTGCGAGTCGGCGCAGCTGCGGGCCGTCGAGTTCCCGGTGGGCCCGGCGCAGGTCCTCGCCGAGGGTGAGCAGGGGCCGTACCTCGTCGGCCTGCCGGCGGACGAGCAGGTTGCTGACCCAGGCGGCCAGACTCGGCCGCCGCAGCGTGCCGATCTCCTTGGCGAGGTCCGGCTCGCCGGCGTCGCGGGCCTCGGCGGCACGCCGGTCGCGCGCGGCGACGAAGTCCTCCGGCCGCACCCCGTACAGCTCGTCGGCGACGGCGTCCAGATCCACCCGTGCCCCTCTCGTGCGCCTGGAAGTGGACTCCGGGTTTCGCGCCGAATGGGCTTTATGCGCCTTTTGTGTATCGAGCTGGGCGGAGAGGGCAGGATTCGAACCTGCGTGGGCCTCGAAAGGCCCGACCGTGAGCTGAGCTCCCTGGTCCCCGATCAACCACTCCGGGCACCTCTCCTCGTTCCCGGCCCGGTTTCCCGTGCCGTTCACATGGACAACAGTGGCAGCCGCCGCTGACGCGGCGCTTGCACGACGCTGACGCGGCGGCTGCTCACCCGTTCGGACGACCGACCGGCTTGCCGCACCCGCGCCGGCGGCGCCCGGCCGGATGATGCGGCCAGGCCCCCGGCGGGCGCCACGGCCGGGGTGCATCCCCGCCCGGCGTCCGCGGGGAATCCCGCCCGGCGTCCGGGTGAACACCAGGGGGACCGGGACACGGCCAAAATTGCATCATTCGTTTTCTTGAATCTCTCGTGTTTATGAGGGTAGGTTCGACGCCATGACCGCAGCCCAGACCCCGACCACCGCCGACGAGCTCCGCGGTGCCGGCCTGCGCGTGACGGCGGCCCGCGTCGCGCTGCTGGAGACCGTCCGGGCCGGTGACCACCTCGGCGTCGAGGCGATCGCCTCCGGGGTCCGCACCCGCGTGGGCCACATCTCCCTGCAAGCCGTCTACGAGGCGCTGCATGCCCTCACGGCGGCCGGTCTCGTCCGGCGCATCGAACCGGCCGGCAGTCCGGCCCGGTTCGAGGGGCGCGTCGGCGACAACCACCACCACCTCGTCTGCCGGTCCTGCGGGGCCCTCGCCGACGTCGACTGCGCGGTCGGCGAGGCTCCCTGCCTGATCGCGTCCGACAACCGCGGCTTCTCCATCGACGAGGCCGAGGTCGTCTACTGGGGCCTGTGCCCCGCCTGCTCCACCGGCCGCAGTTCCTGAGCACCGATTTCCGCCCCGTTGGGAAGGATTGTCATGACCGAGAACCACGACGCGATCGTCACGGACCCGAAGGCGGAGGAGGCGAGCGGCGGCTGCCCGGTCGCACACGGCCGCGCGCTGCACCCGACCCAGGGCGGTGGCAACCGCCAGTGGTGGCCGGAACGGCTCAACGTGCGGATCCTCGCCAAGAACCCGGCCGAGGCCAACCCGCTCGGCGCGGACTTCGACTACGCCGAGGCGTTCCGCGGCCTGGACCTGCCCGCCGTGAAGCGGGACATCGCCGAGGTGCTCACCACCTCGCAGGACTGGTGGCCGGCCGACTTCGGCAACTACGGCCCGCTGATCGTCCGCATGGCCTGGCACAGCGCCGGCACCTACCGCATCAGCGACGGCCGCGGCGGCGCCGGCGCCGGCCAGCAGCGGTTCGCCCCGCTCAACAGCTGGCCGGACAACGCCAACCTCGACAAGGCCCGCCGACTTCTGTGGCCGGTCAAGAAGAAGTACGGCCAGAACATCTCCTGGGCCGACCTGCTCGTCCTCGCAGGCAACGTGGCGCTGGAGACCATGGGCTTCGAGACCTTCGGCTTCGGAGGCGGCCGCGCGGACGTGTGGGAGCCGGAGGAGGACGTCTACTGGGGCCCGGAGACCACCTGGCTGGGCGACGAGCGCTACACCGGCGACCGCGAGCTGGAGAACCCGCTCGGCGCCGTCCAGATGGGCCTCATCTACGTCAACCCCGAGGGCCCGAACGGCAACCCCGACCCGATCGCCGCGGCCCGCGACATCCGTGAGACGTTCCGCCGCATGGCGATGAACGACGAGGAGACCGTCGCCCTCATCGCCGGTGGCCACACCTTCGGCAAGACCCACGGCGCCGGCCCCGCCGACCACGTGGGCGACGACCCCGAGGCCGCCGGCTTCGCGGAGCAGGGCCTCGGCTGGAAGAGCAGCTTCGGCACCGGCAAGGGCGCCGACACCATCACCTCCGGCCTTGAGGTCACCTGGACCGACACGCCGACCCAGTGGGACAACAGCTTCTTCGACATCCTCTTCGGCTACGAGTGGGAGCTGACCGAGAGCCCGGCCGGCGCCAAGCAGTGGAAGCCGAAGGACGGCGCGGGCGAGGGCACGGTGCCGCACGCCCACGACGCCTCGAAGAAGATCGCCCCGGCGATGCTCACCACCGACCTGTCGCTGCGCTTCGACCCGATCTACGGGCCGATCTCCAAGCGCTTCCACGAGAACCCGGCGGAGTTCGCGGACGCGTTCGCCCGCGCCTGGTACAAGCTCACCCACCGCGACATGGGCCCGAAGTCGCTGTACCTCGGCCCGGAGGTCCCGGAGGAGACCCTGCTGTGGCAGGACCCGCTGCCGCAGCCGGAGGGCGAGACCATCGACGCGGCCGACGTCGCGGCCCTGAAGACCAAGCTGCTCGACTCGGGCCTGAGCGTGGGCCAGCTCGTCACCACCGCCTGGGCGTCCGCGTCCAGCTTCCGCGGCAGCGACAAGCGCGGCGGCGCCAACGGCGCCCGCATCCGCCTGCAGCCGCAGCGCGGCTGGGAGGTCAACGGCCCCGACGAGCTGTCGGTGGCGCTGCGCGCCCTGGAGACCGTCCAGCAGGAGTTCAACACCTCCTCCGGCGCCAAGAAGGTCTCCCTCGCCGACATCATCGTGCTCGGCGGCTGCGCGGCCGTGGAGAAGGCCGCCAAGGAGGCCGGCTTCCAGGTCGAGGTGCCGTTCACCCCGGGCCGCGTCGACGCGACCGAGGAGCAGACCGACTCCGAGTCCTTCGAGGCGCTGGAGCCGACCGCGGACGGCTTCCGCAACTACGTCGGCAAGGGCAACCGCCTGCCGGCCGAGTTCCTGCTGCTCGACAAGGCGAACCTGCTCACCCTCACCGCCCCCGAGACGACGGCCCTCGTCGGTGGTCTGCGCGTCCTCGGCGCGAACCACCCGCAGTCGCAGCAGCTCGGTGTCTTCACCAAGACGCCCGGCTCGCTGACCAACGACTTCTTCGTCAACGTCCTCGACATGGGGACGACGTGGAAGGCGACCAGCGAGGACCAGACCACGTTCGAGGGCCGCGACGCCGCCACGGGCGAGCTGAAGTGGGCCGGCAGCCGCGCCGACCTCGTCTTCGGCTCCAACTCCGAACTGCGCGCGCTCGCCGAGGTCTACGCCTCCGACGACGCGAAGGAGAAGTTCGTCAAGGACTTCGTCGCCGCCTGGGACAAGGTCATGAACCTGGACCGGTTCGACCTCGTCTGATCCACCACACCGAGGGCGCCCGCCCGGCCGCACAGGCCGGCCAGGGCGCCCTCGCGCGTGCGCCTCGTGAGGCGCCCCGGACGCGGCCAGCGGGGTGGCCCGCGCGAATCCGCCGTCGCCTCCCCGCGGCGCGTGTTGCGCGGGGGCGGCCCTGGCCGCCCGCGCACCGTGCCGTGCCGGACCCAGCGGGTTCACGCCGATCCGCCCCCGGTCCTCTCCCGTTCACGAGCTCTCCCCGCACCCGCCGTCGGTCCCGGCGTCGGTTCGCGGCTCAGCGGCGCAGTGCCTCGAACGCGCGGCGGGCGGCCGCCGCGATCGCCAGGTCGATGTCCGGGGCGAGGCCCGCGCGGCGGTCGGCGCGGGTGAGGGCGGCGAGTGCCACGCGGTCACCGGACGCGGCCTCGACCACCCCGACCTCGTGCCGCAGGTGCAGGAACGTGCCGGTCTTGCCGCTCACCCTCAGCGTGTCCGCGCGCAGTTCGCCGGCCAGGCGCTGGGTGAAGACCTGGTGGCCCATCAGCCGCCGCAGCTCGGCGGTCGCCTCCGGGCGCGACACCTCGTCCCGCCACACCCGCTCCACCAGGTCGACCAGCGCGGCCGCGCTCCCCGTGTTGGCGTGCGCCGGGTCGAGCGTCTCGATGGTGTGCCGCCCCGCCCGCTCGTCCGACACGGCGAGTTCGAGGGCGAGGGAGAAGTCGTCCCCCGCCGCCCCGGCCGCGCACTCGTACATGTGGTTCATCCGGTGCCGTACCCGCAGGCCCTCGCACCCCAGGTCGCGCAGGCGCGCGTCCACCTCCGCGACCGGCACCAGGTCGAACAGGGCGTCGGCGGCGGCGTTGTCGCTCACCGAGAGCATCATCAGCAGCAGGTCCCCGACGGCCACCGTGGCCGGGTGGCGGAACGCCGCCAGCCCGGTGGGTCCCACGCTGCTCCCGGCGGGGTCCACGGTCACCGGGCGGGCCGCGTCCAGCTCCCCGCGCGCGATGCGGTCGAGTACGACCAGGGCGAGGGGGACCTTCACCACCGAGGCGAGGGGTATCACCTCGTCGACGTCGAAGCCGAGGTGCTCGCCGGTGTCGATGTGGCGGGCGAGGAACGAGCCGCGCACCCCGAGGGCCGACCAGTCGGCGGCGACGGCTTCGGCGACGTCGAGCAGTGCGACGTCACCGGCGACGCAGGCCGGGCGCCGGAGCTCGCCGGCGCTCATCCGCGGGCCGCCAGCCGCGCGGAGGCGTCCACGGCGGCACCGGGCCCCGGCACCCCGGGCGGGGCCGGTACGGCGCCCACGGCGGCCGCCAGGAGCGTCACCAGCCAGCCCGGCGTGCCCGTGCCGCCGTGTCCGTCCCGGGCGGCGCCCACGTCGTACCCGCGGTGCAAGGAGGCGTCGGCGAGTGGCGTCCACGCTGCCGCGTGACGCCGGGCGAACGGCTCGGTGCACAGCAGGCGCGCCCGGCCGGCCAGCGTCTCGGCGAGTGCGGAGGCCGCCGCGTCGGCCGGCCGCACCACGCCTTCGGGCAGCCCGGCACGGGCGACGGCCCGCGCCAGACGGTCGCGCAGGTACGGCACCTGGTCCTCCTCCATCAGCAACAGCGGCTGGGCGAACGGCAGTTCGCCGACCGGGTCCGAAGCCTCCCGGCGCGGCCGCAGGTCCTCCAGGTGGACCGTCCGGGGGCGGCCCCGGCCCGCCGCCGGCCGGGGCGTATCGGAGGACGCCAGACCCAGGGGCACCCGGAGCCGTGCGTTCTCCGGGGCGACCCGCACCAGCGCGTACCGGAGCGAGCCGTCGTCGAGCCCCGACGCCCGTGCGGCGGGCGGCAGTTCCCGCACCCCCAGGGTGAACCCCCGGTCCGCGCCGGACCGGATCAGCCGCCCCAGCGCCCCCGCGTCGCAGTCCGCGGGCACCCCGACCGTGTGCACCCGCGCGCCCCGCGCCGCCCGTGCGGCCTGCCGCAACCGCTCGGCCCGCTCCAGCACGTCCCGGGCGTACGGAAGCAGCAGCACGCCGAACTCGGTCGTCGTGACCTGCCGTCGCGAACGGTCGAACAACAGGCCGCCGAAGTGCTCCTCCAGCGTCTTGATCCGCCGGCTGAGCAGCGGCTGGGCGATGCCGAGCCGGTCGGCCGCGCGGGAGAAGCCGTTCTCGTCGACCGTGGCGACGTACGCCTCGAGATGCGCCAGAAGATCCACTCGCCATTCATATCAATTAGGCATGGCAGCTTCAAAGTTGACTCTTGGACATGGGTGGGGTCGGGCTGTTTCGCTGTGCGCACCGAAGATCCACGGCGTCGACCGGTCCGCCCCGGCGACGCATGACGAGGAGGTCCTCGCTCATGGCCCGTCCCATCTCGATGCCGCGCCGCCGCCTGTTCCGGGCCGGCCTCGCCCTCTCCGCCACCTCGCTGCTCACTCCGGCCGCGCCCGGCTCGGCGGCCACCGGGGCGTCCCGGCGGCTCCGGGCCGACGACGCGCTGCTCGACCTGGAACAGAATTACGGCGCACGCCTCGGCGTGTACGCCCGCAACGTCCGCACCGGGGACACCGTCTCCTACCGTGCGGGGGAGCGGTTCGCGATGTGCTCGACGTTCAAGACGTTCGCCTCCGCCGCCGTCCTCCGTGACCACGCGGACTGCGCGCCGCTGGACCGGGTGATCCACTACCCGCAGCGCGACATCCTGGACAACTCGCCGAAGACCGCGGAACACGTCGACGCGGGTATGGCGGTGGGGGACCTGTGCGCGGCCGCCATCCAGTACAGCGACAACGCCGCCGGCAATCTGCTGCTGCGTCAGATCGGGGGTCCCGCGGGTCTCACCCGGTTCATGCGGTCGATCGGCGACGAGGTGACCCGCCTCGACCGCTGGGAGACCGACCTCAACTCGGCGATCCCCGGCGACCTCCGCGACACGACCACCCCGGAGGCCGTCGGGCGGAGCCTGGAGGAGGTGGCGCTCGGACGGGTCCTGGCCCCCGCGGACCGCGAGCAGCTCCTCACCTGGCTGAAGGGGAACACCACCAGCGCCAAACGCTTCCGCAAGGGCCTGCCGCAGGACTGGACCGTCGCCGACAAGACCGGCACCGGTGACTACGCCAGCGCCAACGACATCGGCATCGCCTGGACCACCCGGAAGACGCCGCTCGTCCTGGCCGTGCTGTCGGCGAAGCCCGCCAAGAAGGCGCCGGTGGACGACGACCTGATCGCCGAGGCGGCACGGCTCGCGGCCCGCGTCCTGGCGCCCGGCGAGTGAGGACGCCCGCCGGCCGGGCTTCACGCGGCTGAGGACGGGCCCGCGCAGACCTCGCGCGGCTGAGGACGGGCCCGCTCAGACCCCGCGCGCCGGCCGCCCCGGCGCGCGTTCCTCCGCCCGGCCGCCGGCCGTCGAGAGCTTGTCCGGGTTGGTGACCAGGTAGACGTCCCGGACCTGCTCGCGGTCCGGATCGAGGTCCATCACCATCACCGCGTGCGGAGCGCCGTCCGCGAACACGACCACGGACGCGTCCCCGTTGACGTCCCGGTGCCGCAGCTCCAGCCCCTCCGCCGAACGCGCGGCGAACCCGGTCAGGGCGCGGGCGACCTTGTCCCGGCCACGGATCGGCCGCGGCGCCGCGGGAGCCTTGCCGCCGCCGTCGGTCCACAGGGTCGCGTCCGGCGCCAGGATCTCCATGAGCGCGCCCAGGTCGCCACCGATCGTCGCGTCGAGGAACCGCTCGGTGACCTGCCGCCGCACCCGCGGGTGGGCCCGGTAGCGGGGGCGGCGCGCCCGCACATGGCCCCGGGCGCGATGCGCGAGCTGTCGTACGGCCGCCGGGGAGCGGCCCAGCATGTCCGCGATCTCGGTGTGGGCGTAGCCGAACACCTCGTGCAGGACGAACACCGCCCGCTCCAGGGGGGTCAGCGTCTCCAGGACCACGAGCAGCGCCAGCGACACCGACTCCTGCCGCACCGCCTCGTCGGCGGCGTCCGGATCGCCGGCGGTGCCGCCCGTGACCAGGGGTTCCGGCAGCCACGGCCCGACGTACGTCTCCCGCCGCCGGGCGATGCTCTCCCGCCGCGCCAGGGCATGCCGCACCGCGATCCGCACGAGGTAGGCCCGCGGATGCTCGATCACGGGCGCGGCCCCAGCAGCCCGCCCGCCGCCGGCACCGGCCGGCAGGCCCGCACCGGCCGCCGGGCCCTCGCCGCCCGTACCGCCCGCACCGGCCACCGCGCCCCCACCGGTCACCGCGCCCTCGCCGTCGGCCGGGTCCGCCGGCGCCCCAGCCCCCTCGGCTCCGGCGCCGCCCGCACCCCCGCCCCGGACTTCCGCACGGGCCGTGCGCCCCGCCCATGACAGCCAGGTCTCCTGGAGCACGTCCTCGCTGTCCGTGACCGTGCCCAGCATGTTGTAGGCGATGGCGAACAGCAGCTCGCGGTGGTCGAGGAACACCCGCGTGGCGGTGTCCGCCCCGGCATCCGTCCGGTCGTCGGCCATGACATCTCCTCGCCTCCGCTGACAACTCCTCCCCACCTGAGAGGGCCCGCACCCGCGCCCGTGTGACGTCCTCCGGCCCCGGTGTGCCGCACGTCTCATCCGGCGCCCGCGATGTCACACCCGCGGGACGCCGCTCCCTCTCCAACGGCAGCGACCGGACACCGCCACCAGAGGAGAACGCCATGAGACTCGTCGTCTTCGGAGCCAACGGACCCACCGGACGGCAGACCACCGAGCAGGCCGTCGCCGCCGGACACGAGGTGACCGCCGTGACCCGCCACCCCGACAGTTTCCCGCTGAGCCACCCCCGGCTGCGCGTCGAGGAGGCCGACGTCCTCGACGCCGCGGCGGTCGAGCACGTCGTCAAGGGGCAGGACGCGGTGATCTCCACGCTCGGCGTCCCCTACGGCCGCGCCCCCGTCACCGTGTACTCGGCCGGCGCCACCCACATCAGCCGGGCCATGACCCGCCACCGCGTCGACCGCCTCGTCTGCGTGACCTCCACGATCCTGTTCGACGTGCCGGCGCCCGGAGAGGGCTTCTTCTTCAGCAGGGTGCTGGAACCGTTCTTCTCCCGGGTCGTCGGCCGGACCGTCTACGACGACATGCGGCGCATGGAGGACGTCGTCCGGACGAGCGGCCTCGCCTGGACGGTCATCCGGCCGAGCGGACTGTTCGACGCGGCCGAGGTCAGCGACTACGAGATCGCCCCCGCCCGGCTGCCCGGCCGCTACACCTCCCGCGCGGACCTCGCGCATGCCCTGCTGAGCACGGCCACCGCCACCGCCACCGGTGACGGCCACGTCCACGACTTCCTCGACGTACGCACCACACAGGGCACCCCGACCATGCTCGGCCTGATCAAGAAGGAGGCGTTCCACAAGTGATCCCCGGGGCGCCGGCGGCGACTGATCATAAAATGACCGGGTGAACTTCTCGTCGATCTACCAGCACGGCTTCGCACGCGTCGCCGCCTGCACCGGCCACGCGGCCGTCGCGGAGCCGCACACCAACGCCGAGGCCGTCCTGCGGCAGGCCCGCCACTGCGCCGAGGACGGCGTCGCCGTCGCCGTGTTCCCCGAACTGTGCCTGTCCGGCTACTCCATCGAGGACCTCCTGCTGCAGGACGCGCTGCTCGACGAGATCGAGACCGCCCTGCAGACGGTGGTGGCCGGCTCCGCCGACCTCCTGCCCGTCCTCGTCGTCGGCGCCCCGCTGCGCCACCGCCACCGCGTCTACAACTGCGCCGTGCTCGTGCACCGCGGCCGGATCCTCGGCGTCGCCCCCAAGTCCTACCTGCCCAACTACCGCGAGTTCTACGAGAAGCGGCAGATCGCCGCCGGTGACGACGAGCGCGGCGGCACCCTCACGGTCGGCGGCAGCGCCGTGCCCTTCGGCACCGACCTGCTCTTCGCCGCCGAGGACGTGCCCGGACTGGTCCTGCACACCGAGATCTGCGAGGACATGTGGGTGCCGGTGCCCCCCAGCGCCGAGGCGGCCCTGGCCGGGGCGACCGTCCTGCTCAACCTCTCGGGCAGCCCGATCACCGTCGGCCGCGCCGAGGACCGCCGACTGCTGTGCCGCTCCGCCTCCGCGCGCTGTCTCGCCGCCTACGTCTACGCGGCTGCCGGCCTGGGCGAGTCGTCCACCGACCTGTCCTGGGACGGACAGACCATGATCTACGAGGACGGTGTCCTCCTCGCCGAGACCGACCGGTTCCCGCAGGGCGACCGGTACGCGGTGGCCGACATCGACCTCGACCTGCTGCGCCAGGCCCGCATGCGGATGGGCACGTTCGACGACAACCGCCGTACCCACGCCGCCCGGACCAGCGGCTTCCGCGAGGTGCGGTTCCGGCTCGACCCGCCCGCGACGGACCTCGGCCTGCGCCGCCGCGTCGAGCGGTTCCCGTTCGTCCCGGCCGACGCCGACCGGCTCGCCCAGGACTGCTACGAGGCCTACAACATCCAGGTCGCCGCCCTCCAGCAGCGGCTCGCGGCCATCGGCGGGCCGAAGGTCGTCATCGGCGTCTCCGGCGGCCTCGACTCCACGCACGCGCTGATCGTCGCCGCCAAGGCCATGGACCGGGCAGGCCGCCCCCGCAGCGACATCCTCGCCTTCACCCTGCCCGGCTTCGCGACCGGCGAGCACACCAAGGGCAACGCCCACAAGCTGATGCGCGCCCTCGGTGTCACCGCGACCGAGCTGGACATCTCCCCGACGGCCCGCCTCATGCTCCAGGAGATCGGCCATCCCTTCTCGTCCGGGGAGCCCGTCTACGACATCACGTTCGAGAACGTGCAGGCCGGACTGCGCACCGACTACCTGTTCCGGCTGGCCAACCAGCGCGGCGGCATCGTCCTCGGCACCGGCGATCTCTCCGAACTGGCGCTCGGCTGGTGCACGTACGGCGTCGGCGACCAGATGAGCCACTACAACGTCAACTCCGGCGTGCCGAAGACCCTGATCCAGCACCTCATCCGCTGGGTGATCAGCAGCGGCCAGTTCGAGGGCGACACGAACGAGACGCTGGCCGCGATCCTCGACACCGAGATCAGCCCCGAACTGGTGCCGGGGGAGGAGTTGCAGTCCACCGAGTCGAAGATCGGCCCCTACGCGCTGCACGACTTCACCCTGTTCCACGTCCTGCGGCACGGCTTCCGGCCCTCGAAGATCGCCTTCCTCGCCTGGCACGCCTGGCACGACAAGGACGCCGGCGCCTGGCCGCCCGGCTTCCCCGAGAACAAGCGCGAGGCGTACGGCCTGCCGGAGATCCGGCACTGGCTGGAGTACTTCTGCCGCCGCTTCTTCGCCTTCGCGCAGTTCAAGCGGTCCGCCATGCCGAACGGGCCGAAGGTGCTGGCCGGCGGCTCGCTCTCGCCCCGCGGCGACTGGCGCGCGCCCTCCGACGGCACGGCGGAGGCGTGGCTGCGCGACCTCGCCCGCTGGGACGTCCCGGGCGTCGGGGAGTAGCGGGCCCCTGAGCGTGCGGCAGGGCGGAGAGGGCAGGATTCGAACCTGCGTGGGCCTCGAAAGACCCGACCGTGAGCTGTGCTCTGGTCCCCGATCAGCCACTCCGGGCACCTCTCCTCGTTCCCGGCCCGGTTCCCCGTGCCGTTCACATGGACAACAGTGCCAGGAGCGGCTGACGCGCCGCTGACCCGGTGCTGACGGGCGGTCAGGACGGGGCGCCGTACACGTCGGTCACGTTGGGGCGGGGCGGCGGGCAGTGGCGCACCGCCGGGCCCCGCGCGAACGCGGCCAGCACGTTCTCCGTGGTCCGCGTGACGAAGGCACGGGTACGCGCGTCCATGCCGTGGTCGCGGCCGAGCGTCCCCGTCCCGGCCAGCAGACCCTCCACCCAGCGCATGGTGCCGGTGGCGAACACGCCCGCGCCGCCGGGGGCCGTGTAGTACGCCGAGTCGCTGTGACCGGCACGGCGCTCGCAGACGACGGGGGAGTGGGCGGTGATCTCCAGGGCCGCCGGGGTGGGGAAGGCGGGGGAGACCCGGTCGTACTCGACGCCCACCAGATGGGCGAAGCCGTCCCCGGTGCGGACACCCGTGCCCTCGTACACCCAGTGGCCGGCGGCGCGCACGACATAGGGGGCGTCGACCGGATAGCCGTCGTAGAGCACGCCCGTGAGCGACGACTCGGGTGAGGCGGCGGGCGCCAGCCGGTAGTCGGTGGTCACCTCGGCCGGCCGGGACGGATAGCAGGGGTCAAAACGGTAGGCGGTCTTGTAGCAGACGACCGTACGGCCGTTTCCCTGCCGCCCGGAGTCCTCCAGCCGGACCCGCCGGAAGCAGGTGTTGGCGCCGAGGAAGACCAGGTTCGTCCCGGCGTCCCGGACCGCGGTGACGTACGACCGCCGCTCGGGCGTCCAGTACTCGTCGTGCCCGAGGAACACGACCGTGTGCGCCCCGGCCAGCACCGAGGGGTCGCGGTGGACGTCGACGCCCGTGGTGTAGGCGAGGGGGATGCGCAGCCGCTCGGCCAGCACCACGGCGGCCCGCTCGTACACCAGGAACTTCTCCGCGCCGTTGCCGTCGTAGGGCCGGTCGAAGCTGACCGCCAGCGAGCGGGTCGCGTACGCGCCCGACGCGCCGGCGTAGAGGCTGGCGCCGCCCCAGTGGTTGTACGCCTGCCAGGTGGCGGGCGCGTGCACCAGGACCGTGCGGCCGGCGGCCTCGGTGGAGCGGACGACGAGCGGGACGTACCGCTGGTGGCCGCTGTCCGCCTCCAGCCGCAGCAGGTAGGCGCCCTCGGGCCAGCCGGTGGTGTCCACGGAGAGTGTCGGGGGCCAGTCGGCGCGGACGGTGCGCGTGTCCGGCAGCACTCGCGGGGCCGGCCGGGTACGGCCGGGTATCCGGGAGGAGGTCCATATCCGGCGGGCCTCCTGACCGCCGTACCAGCCCACGCGGAACGCCGACACCCGGAACGAACCGGCGGTGGTGGACACGTGCAGACCGAGTTCCTCACCCGGGGTCACGCTCACCCGGTCGGTGTAGCCGGTGATCGCGTCGGGCGGCCCCGGCGGGCCGAGGCGCCAGTCGGCGGTGCCGGGGGCGTCCCGCTCCGCCTCCGGCCGGGCACGCCCGGCACGCCGGTCCCGGCCGGGCGGCCGCCGGTGCGCCGTGCACGCGGCGGTCGTACCGAGTCCCAGGCCCGCACCGAGGGCCAGGAAGCGCCGCCGGCCCGGGTGGGGTCCGCCTGGGCCGGGCTGGGGCTCGCCCGGGCTCGGCTCGGGCCCGTCCGGACCAGGCTGGGGCCCGTCCGGACCAAGCTGGGGGCCGTTTGGACCCGGCTCGGGCCCGCCCAAGCCGCGCTCGGGCCCGCCCGCCGCCCCGGTGTCCTGCGCTGGCCTCACGTCGCCTCCCGGATGCGCCCGGCTCGGCCCCCGGTCCAGCGTCCCGAGACCGGTCCGTACGGCGCAACCGCTACAGGGCCGGCTCCGTGAACAACTGCATCAGCGACTCGGCCGCGTGCCCCGCCACGGCGCCGGCGTCCGTCGCCGTCGGGAACAGCCGTCCCCAGGCGCGCGCCCGGCCGAGGGCGCCCAGGCGCCAGGCCGGGCCGACCGCGCTGCGCAGCTCCGCCGCCGTGAGGCCGTGGCCCGTCCACGGCTCCAGGTAGGCGTCCCGCAGCCGCGGCAGGATCGCGGGGCCGTGGCGCTCGGCGGCCCACTGGGCCGGGATGAGCAGGCTGCAGAACGGGTGTGAGACGGCCGCGTCGCCCCAGTCGAAGAAGGTGAACCGGCCCGGCTCGGGATGGAACAACTGCCCGTCGTGCAGGTCCGCGTGGTCCAGGGTGTCGGGGATGCCCAGGCTCGCGAGTTCCTCGCACCACTCCACCAGCCGGGGCCGCAGCGCGCCGAGCCGGGCACGCTGCTCGGGGGAGAGCGCGGTGTTCTCCGCGAGGAGCGTGTCGAAGAGGGCGGGCAGGGCGGTGGTCCGGGCACTGGGCACGCCGAGCAGTTCGAGGTCCCGGGCGTGCGGGACGAGGACCACCTGCATGCTCGCGTACTGCCGCAGGAGGTCCTCCCACGCGCCGGGGCCGGCCTCGTCCCGCGCGAGCACGTCCCGGAAGAGGGCACCGCCGTCGGGCAGCAGGGACCAGCCGCGCCCGGCGTCGACGGCCAGCGGCCGGAGCACGTGCCGGGGGACCAGGCGGGCCAGGGCCGCGGTCAGCGGGCCCTCGAAGGCGCTGGCGGGCGGATTGGCCTTGAACCAGACGGGCCCGCCCCCGGCGACCGGGATCCGCACCAGCACGGACCAGGGACGCACCCGCACCTGCCAGGCGCCGTCCACCCGCCGTCCGCGCGCGGCCAGTTCGTCCTCCACCCAGCGGAACGCCGCGGTCCGCCAGGACTCCTCTTCCCAGGGGGTCACGGCATCCTCGTACCGGCCCCGGTCGACGGTCGTCGACGCCTCGTGTCGCATGGCGCCATCCCAGCACCCCGGGCCGCGGCCGACCAGCGGGTTTCCGCGTCCCTGCCGTACGTGAGCGGAGAGGGCAGGATTCGAACCTGCGTGGGCCTCGAAAGGCCCGACCGTGAGCTGAGCTCCCTGGTCCCCGATCAACCACTCCGGGCACCTCTCCTCGTTCCCGGCCCGGTTCCCCGTGCCGTTCACATGGACAACAGTGGCAGCCCCCGCTGACGCGGCGCTTGCACGACGCTGACGCGTCCCGCGCGCGGTGCCCCGGCTTGCGGCTCTTCCGGCCCGGATCCCGCTCCCCCCGGCGGGACCCGGGCCGGTCACCTCGTCACGATTCCCCGAACACCAGGTACAGACGGGTCCCGCGCGGCCGGAAGCCGACGCGCTCGTAGACCCGTCGTGACCCCTCGCCCGAGTACTCCAGCCACACCGAGCGCGTGCCCCGGGCGAACATGGCACCGGCCAGCGCCGCGGTCACCGCCGCGGCGACACCACGGCCCCGATGGGCGGGTCGGGTGCCCACCCCGGCCAGCTCCGCCGTGCCCTCGGCCGGCGCCGAGCACATCGCCGCCCCGGCGCACCCGCCGTCCGGCGACCGCACGAAGCGCACGGCACCGCCGGCGTCCTGGACGCGCCGCAGGCGCGCGGCGCCTTCCGGCGACGCGACGGCGTCACCCGCGAACGCCTCGGCCAGCGCGGCGTCGATCGCCCGGTACTCCTCGTCGTCGGCCGGCGTCTCCACCCGGAATCCGGCGGCCGGCGGCGGGGCGAGCGTGGAGGGCGTGCACACGAGGTACTCGTGCACGGCCTCGGTGACGAACCCAGCCCGCCGCAGAGCGGGTTCCACCTCCGGTGCGGCGTCCGGCGCGAACTCCAGCCGGGGCCGAAGTCCCCGGTCGCGGAACGCCTCGACGAGCGTGGCGACGTCCCGGCCGCCGGGACGCGCGCCGGGCAGCGGGGTCGCGTAGTTGAGGTAGGGGCTGGTCGACGTCGGGTCGAAACCCGCGACGAAGCAGCACAGTTCGAGCGCCTCGGGACGATGGCGCAGGTGGGCGACGGCAAAGCTCTGGACATCGGTGTCCACGATGATGACCTCACGTTGGATGGCAGGAGAGCCGGAGGCGGTGCGCCGGGCACCGCTGTCGTGGGGCCGCCGTGGGAGTGCCTGAGGGCGCCGGGCCGCTGCCGGAGGGCAGGCGGTTCAGCGCCGACGGCGGCCGCTGCGGGACGCCGGGGACATTGGCTTCAGTCCTTCGCCAGGGGTGGGGGCGGTGAGGTGACGTGCCGCACTCTTCCATGCACGGAGGCAGAAGATCAATGGGGGCGGCGGACCGTCCGGCCCACCGCCGCTTGGGGCGTCCGCCGCCCGACCGTAGATGAGTCGGCGTCAGCGGACCGGGAAGCCGAAAGAATACCCCTGCTGCTTCAGCCAGGGGAGCACCTGCCGCAGCGCGGCCACCGTCTCGGACCGGTCGCCGCCCGCGTCGTGGAAGAGCAGGGTCGGGCCGTTGGTGATCTCGCTCTTCACGGTGGCCACGATGGCCGCCGTGCCGGGCCGTTCGAAGTCCTTGGAGTCGATGTTCCAGCCCAGCGGCCGCATTCCGTGCGAGGCGGCCAGGTGCCGGCTGTACGGCGTGAAAGCGCCGCCGGGAGCGCGGTAGTACTGCGGGCGCACCCCGCCGGACGCCGTCGTGATCATGCGTTCGGCGTCCAGGATCTCCTTGGACTGGTACGCCTGGGACTTGTGGTCCATGGTCACGTCGTGGGAGACCGTGTGGTCGCACAGCCGGTGGCCGGCCGCGACGACCTTCTTCACCATGTCGGGGTGCGCCTGCGCCTGCGGGCCGATCATGCAGAACGTCGCCTTCACCCCGTTCTCCCGGAGCACTTGCAGCACCTGCGGCGTCCAGACGGGGTCCGGGCCGTCGTCGATGGTGATGTTGACCGCGTGGGCCCCGCCGTCCGAGGAGTGCGCGATGACGGGGGAGACGGTCGCGGGCTCGGCCGCGTGGTGCCGGGCCGGGGCTTCGGCGTGAGCCCCGGCCGGCGGGCGATGGCCGCCGGTGCTCTGGCCGGCCTGCGCGGTCCACACCGAGGTGGCGGCGGCCACCGCCGTCACCCCGACCGCCGCCGCAACCACCCGGCCGTACCAGCCCCGCCCGCCATGACGCGCCATGTTCGCCCCGCCCCTTGCCGTCCCGATGAAATCCGTGCACCTGCGAGGACGGGGCAGAACCCCTGCCGGATCCCTCTGTTACCAATCACGGACAATTGAACGAGCGATTGCGGACATGGTGGCGTCAACCCGCCGCCCGGGTGGCCGAGTTCCGCCTCCGCCGGGACGACACGCACTAGGTGGCGCGGGTGCCGCCCCCTCGGCGGATGCGGCCCAGCAGGTCGCGGTGGTAGGCGGCGAGGCCCCCGGCCGGGATGGGGGCGGGGCTGCCGGCGAGGGTGTACCAGGTCTCGCCGCCGGACTGCTGGAGGACGACGCGCACGGTACGGCCCTGCGCCTGGAGGATCGTGGCGACGGTGAGCGTGCCGGTGAGGACGCCGGCCTCGTAGGTCAGCACACCGCCGGGACCCGCGGTGACCTGGTCGACGTACTGGTCGATGCTGGGAGGGAGGTTGTTCATGGGGCGCAGGTTCCCATCATCGCGTCCGGCGGGGGCCGCCCCGCGCGGGTGTCGCCGCGGGGCGTACCCGGGTTGGACGCGTCGGCTGGACGCGTCCCCGCCCCCGAGGCCCCGGACATGTCACCCGGACGAGTGGTTACCGGCCCGCTCTTCCGGCGTGTCCGCATGGCGGCGCCGAGGGCGGTGAACCTTCGGCCATGCGGGTGTTCACAGCGGACTTCAGCTCGACCCGGCAGTGGGTCGCCGGGCGGTCCTGGGCCTACCCGGACGGCGGCCCGGAGAATCCCGGCGACGACAAACTGGACCACCTGGTGGCCGACCCCGACTACAGCCGCTCGGGCGTCTTCCGGGCGAGGAAGCGCCCGGACGGCAAGTGGAACACGGGACTGCTGACCACGGAGGGCAGCGAGGACGCCTTCATGGTGCGGTCCGGGGACGTGCTCCAGGCGCGGGTGCGGCTGCCCGAGGAGACCGGGGCCTGGCCGGCCATCTGGACCTGGCGCGACGGCGACCAGGAGATCGACGTCTTCGAGTACCACCCGGACAACCCCGGCCTGCTGGAGTTCACCAACCACGTCCGGTGCGCGGGCCATTCGTTCCGCGACGACGCCGTCCACCCCCACGCCTGGGTGGACCTGCGCACCGAGTTCGGCGTCCACTCCGTCGTCTGGTGGGTGAACGGCGAGCAGGTCTTCGCCGACCGGCGGGGCGTGGGCCACGGCTGGCACGCCTACCTCATCGTCAACCTGTCCGTGTGCGCGGGCCGTTACCATCCGGCGCCCGACCCCGGGACGACCGAGATGTCGTACGAGGTGAGCCGACTCACCGTCAGCCCGCCGGAGTCCGGAACGTGACGACACCCCGGCCGGCGGCGGTCAGACCGTCGCCGCCCGTGCCAGCGACTCCCGGGCCGCCTCCAGCGCCCGCGCCCGGTCCTCCGGGACCACGCCGATGCGGGTGCGGCGGTCCAGCACGTCGGACTCGTCCAGGGCGCCCTCGTGCCGGGCCGCCCAGAGGAGTTCCGCGCGGGTGACCGGGTGTCCGGGCAGCACCGGCTCGGCGAGGGCCGGATCGCCGGCGGCCAGGGCGTGGACGGCCACCGCCTCGGTGCCGTGGCGCCGGACCAGCCGGCGCGGGGCGGGCAGGCCGCGCAGCCGCTCGGGCGCGGCGGCGCCGACCAGCGGGAGCCCGGCCGTGGGGGAGGGGCCGGCGGACAGACCGCGGGCCGCGACCGCCGCGTCCACGGCGTCCTGGGCCATCCGCCGGTAGGTGGTCAGCTTGCCGCCGACGATCGTCGTCACCCCGTCGTCCGAGGTCAGCACCGCGTGCCGGCGGGAGATGTCCGCCGTCCGCGCGGGCGTCCCGTCGTGCCCGCCGTCCCCGGAGGTGTCCAGCAGCGGGCGCAGCCCGGCGAACGCGCCGACCACCTCGTCCCGGCGTACCGGGACGTCCAGGACGGAGCCGAGAACGTCCAGGAGGAAACCGATGTCGGACTCCGGGGCCTCCGGGACGTCGGGGACGGGGCCCTCGACCGGTTCGTCGGTGAGGCCGACGTAGACGCGGCCGTCGCCCTGCGGCAGGACCAGCACGAACCGGTTGGTCTCGCCGGGGACGGGCACGTGCAGACCGGCCGGCAGGGCGCCGAGCCGCTCCGAGCGCAGCACCAGGTGGGTGCCGCGCGACGGACGGATCCGGATCCCCTCGACGAGCTCCCCGGCCCACACCCCGGTCGCGTTGATCACGGCGCGCGCCCTGATCTCGCCCTCCTCGCCGGTCAGTTCGTCGCGGACCACGGCGCCCGTGCCCGTCATCCGGACCACCCGGAGCCGGGTCAGCACCCGGGCGCCGCGCGCCGCCGCGGTCCGGGCCAGGGCCGTGACCAGGCGGGCGTCGTCGGTCACCCGGCCGTCCCAGGACAGCAGTCCGCCGCGCAGCCCGTCCGCGCGCACCGCGGGCGCGAGGTGCCGCGCCTCGGTCGCCGTCAGCCGGCGCGGTGCGGGCAGGACCTGCCGCGGGGTGCGGGCGGCCAGCCGCAGCATGTCGCCGGCCCGGAACCCGGCCCAGGCCAGGGACGCCTGCGCCCGGGACACCAGGGAGGTGAGCGGCAGCACGAACGGCTGGGCGCCCACCAGGTGCGGGGCGGTACGGGTCATCAGCACCCCGCGTTCGACCGCGCTCTCGTGCGCCACGTCGAACTGCGCGGACGCCAGATAGCGCAGCCCGCCGTGGATCAGCTTGGAGCTCCAGCGGGAGGTGCCGAAGGCCAGGTCGTGGGCGTCGGCCGCGACGACGTCGAGGCCGCGGGCCGCCGCGTCCAGGGCGGCTCCGGCCCCCGTGGCGCCGAGCCCGACGACCAGGACGTCGACCGTACGGCCGTCCGTCGCCTCGGCGAGTTCCCGCACCCGGCGGCCCGCGTCGAGGGACGAGCCGGGCAGGGCCGTGGAGTTGCTCATGGCGTCAGGGTCCTCTCCAGAAGGATGCGCAGTTCGCCGAGGAAGGCGGGCGCGTCGAGGTCGGGGTCGTCCTCGTCCGTCATCGTGCGCAGCGACAGCGTGAACGACTGCACGAGCAGCAGCACGGCGCGCGCCTGCCGTTCGGGGTGGGTGACGCGCACCGAACCGTCCGCGTGGCCCTCGCGCAGCCCGTCGGCGAGCAGGGCGAGCAGCGCCTCCTGGCTCGCGCCGCGCCGGTCGAGGACGTAGGGGAGCAGCAGCTCGGGGTCGACGTCGACGATCTTGCGGAAGAGGGGGTGCGCGCGAAACGCCTCCACCCCGGCCACCAGTCCGGTCACGACGTGCTCCCGGGTCTCGGCGCCGGGCACCGGCTCGGGGATCGCGCGGGTGGCCACGTCGATCCACTCCCGGGTCATCAGGTCGCCCACCAGGGTCCTGAGGTCCGGCCAGCGCCGGTACAGCGTCATCCGGGAGACGCCCGCGCGGCGGGCCACGTCGGCGAGCGTGGTGCGGCGCACCCCGACGGCGAGAACGCAGTCGCGCACCGCGTCGAGCACGTGGTCGTTGTCCGAGCCGTTGTGACGAATAGGCGTCATGTGTCACAGTGTAACGCCCCGGGGGCCGCGCCGACCACGCCGCCGCGAACCGAGACACCGACCTTGTGAGGACGACCGTTCAATGGACATGCTGTGGAACGGCTGGGGAGACCCGGCCAAGGCGGCCCCGCTGCCCGACTCGGTGACCGGACTGCTGCGCGACCTGCTCGGCGTCAAGCCGCGCACCACCCCCGCGCTCGCCCTGGAGGACATCCACCTGCCCGCTCCCACGGCCGAACCCGCCGCCCTGGCGGCGCTCGCCCGGGCCGTCGGCGGCGACGAGCACGTCCGCACGGACGCGGTGAGCCGGATCCGGCACACCCGCGGCAAGTCCACGCCCGACCTGCTCCGCATCCGCACCGGCGACCTCGCGGACGTCCCCCAGGCCGTCGTCCTGCCCGCCTCCCACGACGAGGTCCTCGCCGTCCTGCGGGCCTGCGCGGAGCACAGCCTCGCCGTCGTCCCCTTCGGCGGCGGCACCTCCGTCGTCGGCGGACTCGCCCCGGAGCGCAGCGCCTTCGTCGCCCTCGACCTGCGCCGCATGAACGCCCTCCTCGACCTGGACCCGGTCTCCCGCACCGCCGTCCTCCAGCCCGGCCTGCGCGCCCCCGAGGCAGAGGCCCTCCTCGCCGAACAGGGCTTCACCCTCGGCCACTTCCCGCAGTCCTTCGAATGGGCCACCATCGGGGGCTTCGCCGCCGCCCGCTCCAGCGGACAGGCCTCCGCCGGCTACGGCCGTTTCGACGAGATGGTCCTCGGACTCACCCTCGCCACCCCCGAGGGCACCCTCGACACCGGCCGCGCCCCCCGCTCCGCCGCCGGACCCGACCTGCGTCAGCTGGTCCTCGGCTCCGAGGGCGCCTTCGGCGTCATCACCTCCGTCACCGTGCGGATCCGCCCGCTGCCCGAGGTCCGCGTCTACGAGGGCTGGCGGTTCGCCTCCTTCGAGGAGGGCGCCGCCGCCCTGCGCCGCCTCGCCCAGGACGGACCCCGGCCGACGGTACTGCGCCTGTCCGACGAGACCGAGACCCTCATCGGCCTCGCCCAGCCCGACGCGATCGGCGGCAACCTCGCGCAGAGCGACGCCGGCTGCATGGCCGTCACCGGCTACGAGGGCACACCCGAGGACACCGCACAGCGCCGGGAGCAGGCCGCGGCCGTCCTGCGCGCCTGCGGCGGCACCCTCATCGGCACCGAACCGGGCGACCGCTGGGCCCACGGCCGCTACTCCGCGCCCTACCTGCGCGACGCCCTCCTCGACGCCGGCGCGTTCGCCGAGACCCTGGAGACCGCCGCGTTCTGGTCCCGCGTCCCCGCCCTCTACGCCGCCGTCCGTACCGCGCTCACCGACACCCTGACCGAGGCCGGCACCCCGCCGCTGGTGATGTGCCACATCTCCCACGTGTACGAGAACGGCGCCTCCCTGTACTTCACCGTCGTGAGCGCCCAGGGCGTGGACCCCGTCGCCCACTGGACGCCCGCCAAGCACGCCGCCAACGACGCCATCGTGGCCGCCGGCGGCACCATCAGCCACCACCACGGCGTGGGCACCGACCACCGCGACTGGTACGTCCAGGAGGCCGGACCGCTCGGCATCGAGGCCCTGCGCGCCGTCAAGCGCCGCCTCGACCCCGAGGGACTCCTCAACCCCGGCGTCCTGCTCCCCACCGACTGACCCCGGTCCGGCCCCGGCCTGACCACCCGCGTCACCCGGCCCGCCCGGCCCCGCCGATCCACCGTCCCGCCGGCCCCGCAGCCGTAGCCTGTCCCTACCGTGACCGCCCGGAGGCACATCCATGCGACAGTTCACCGCCGTCGTCAACCCCACCGCCGGCGGCTCCACCGGCGCGGCGACGCTGCTCCAGGTGGCCCGCCTGCTCCGGGAGGCGGGCGCCGGCCTGGACACGGAGTACAGCCACAGCCTCGACCACGCCCGGGACCTCGCCCGGCGGGCCGGGGAACGCGGCCGGGTGGTCCTCGCGGTCGGCGGCGACGGCATGGCCGGCGGCATCGGCGGCGCCCTCAGCGGCACCGGCGCCGTCCTCGGCCTCGTCCCCGCCGGACGCGGCAACGACTTCGCCCGCGCTCTCGGCCTGCCCCGCGACCCCGCCGCCCTCGCCGACATCCTGCTCAACGCCGAACCGCGGCCCGTCGACACCATCGAGGTCGAGTCGGCCGTCCACCCGCGCACCGTCGTCCTCGGCAGCGTCTACGCCGGCGTCGACGCGCTCGCCAACCGGCACGCCAACCACAGCCGGCTGCTGCGCGGCGCCGCCTCCTACTACGCGGGCGGCCTGCGCGCCGTCACCACCTGGCGGCCCGCCGACTACCGCATCACCGTCGACGGCGAGGAGCACACCCACCGCGGCTACACCGTCGTGGCCGCCAACTCCCCCTACTACGGCTTCGACCGGCTCATCGCCCCCGGCGCCCGCGTCGACGACGGACTGCTCGACCTGGTGCTGATCCGGCACGCCCCGCGCCTGCTGTTCTTCGCCCTCATGAACGACCTGAAGACCGGTGCCCACGTGCACCGCCCCCAGGTGCGGGTCCTGCGCGGCCGCGAGATCCGCATCGAGGCCGCCCGGCCCGTCCCCTACGGCGCCGACGGCGAGGTCGAGGCCACCCTGCCCGTGACGGTCCGGGTACGCCCCTCCGATCTGCCCGTCCTGTACCGGCCGGCCCCGTGACCAGCCCCTGAACAGCCGCGTGACCAGCCGCGTGGTCACCCGTTCCGGCCCAGGACAGAGCTGACACAGGACTGACACACACGCGCGCTAGTGTGCGCCCGTGAGCCTTAAAGTCGTCATCGGAAACGGTCCCGCCGGAGCGGCCACAGCGCGGCTGCTGGCCCAACAGGGGCATACGGTACGGGTCATCACCAGAACGGGCCGGAGCCCCGAACCGGGCATCGAGCACATCGCGCTGGACGCCGCCGACCCCCGGCGCCTGACCGACGCCGTGCGGGGCGCCGACGCGCTCTACCACTGCGCGGCACCCCCCTACCACCGCTGGGCGGCCCAGTGGCCGCCCCTTGTCTCCTCGGTCTGCGCGGCCGCTGAGGAGACCGGCGCCGTCCTGGTCCTGCTGGGCAACCTCTACGGCTACGGCCCGGTCGACGGCCCCCTCACCGAGGACCTGCCGCTCGCCGCGACCGGCCCCAAGGGACGGGTGCGGGCCGCCGGTTGGGAGCAGGCACGGGACCTGCACCGGCAGGGCCGGGTCAAGGCCGTCGAGGTGCGGGCCTCCGACTTCTTCGGGCCCGGCGTGACCGACGGCGGCCACCTGGCCGCCCGCGTCGTGCCCCGGCTGCTGCGCGGCAAACCGGTCTCCGTCCTCGGCGACCCGGACGCCCCGCACAGCTGGACCTACCTGCCCGACGTCGCCCGGGCCCTGACCGAGGTCGCGGGCGAGGAACGGGCCTGGGGACGCGCCTGGCACGTCCCGACCGGACCCGCCCTGTCCACCCGGGAGATGACCGGCCGCCTGGCCACCGAGGCCGGCACCGCGCCGGTCACCGTCCGCGCGCTGCCCCCGGCCGTGCTGGGCGCCCTCTCCCTCGTCTCCCCGCTGATCCGCGAACTCAAGGAGATCCGCTACCAGTTCGACCGCCCGTTCGTGGTCGATTCGAGCGTGTACGAGGCCGAGTTCACCGTCCGCGCCACCCCCCTCGACGAACAGGTCAAGGCGACCGTCGACTGGTGGCGCGAACGGTCCGGCGCCACCGGGTGACACCCCTGACCTGACAGCTGCGAGAGCGAAAGATTCCACAGTGGGTTCAACGCAACGGCGGCGCGACGACGTCGCCATCGTCGGCATGGCCTGCCGGTTCCCGGGGGCCCCCAACGTCAACCAGTACTGGCGGCTCCTGACGGACCCGCGCCCGCAGTTCTCCACCGTGCCCGACACCCGGTGGCGCGGCGCCGCCTTCCGCAGCGACGACTTCCGTGACGCGTCCGCCGCCTACACCGACACCATGGCGCTCCTGCCGGACGTGGGGCACTTCGACGCCGCGCACTACGGCATCCCGCCGCGCCGGGCCCGGGCGATGGACCCCCAGCACCGGCTGCTGATCGACCTCGCCCGCGAGGCGATCCAGGACGCCGGCTGGGAGACCGACGGCTTCGACCGCGAGGAGACCTCCGTCATCACCTCGCTCACCGAGAGCGGCTACCGCGAGATCAGCACCCTGCGGGTCCGCATGCGGCAGCTGGTCGGCGGCGAGTTCGGCGCCCGCGCGGCCGGGCCCGGTCTGCAGGAGACGGTCCGCGGGGTCGATCCCCTGCACGGCAGCTCCGTGGCCGGACTCCTGCTCAACATGGGCCCGAACACGATCAGTTCGGTCTTCGACCTGCACGGCGAGAGCTACGCCCTCGACTCCGCGTGCTCGGGCGGCCTCATGGCCGTCGCCAACGCGGTGTTCGCGCTGCGCGCCGGCCGCTGTCGCATCGCCCTCGCGGGCGGCGCCCAACTCGTCCTCACTCCGGACCTGCTGGTGGGTCTGTGCCGGATCGGCGCGATCTCGCGCAGCGGCCGCTGCCTTCCCTTCGGCGCCGGGGCCGACGGTTTCGTCCTCGGGGAGGGCGGCGGGGTCCTCGTCCTGCGGCCCCTGAGCGACGCGCTGGCCGCCGGGGACCGCGTCTACGCCGTGATCCGCGGGGTGGGCACCGCGAACGACGGGACCGTCCAGGGAGGCCTGCACCCCCAGCCCTCCGGACAGCTGAGGGCCCTGCGCCGTGCCTACCGCGACGCGGGTCTGCCCCCGGGCGCCGTCGGCTACCTGGAGGCGCACGGCACCGGAACCACCGTCGGCGACCCCGTGGAGGTCGACGTCCTGCGCGAACTGCGCGGCGAGCGGGCCGAGTCCGCCTACCTCGGCGCGGTCAAGGCGGTCGTCGGACACTCGCTGAACGCGTCCGGCATCGCCGGCCTCGTCAAGACCGTGCTGGCCGTGCACCGGGGCGTCATCCCGCCCCAGCCCGCGTTCGACCTCGCCGACCGCACCGGACTCGACGCCGCCCGTCTCACCGTCCCGGCCACACCGGTCACCTGGCCCGGCCCCGCCCGGCCACGCCGCGCCGGCGTGAGCGCCTTCGGCTTCGGCGGCACCGGCGTCCACGTCGTCGTAGAAGAACCCATCGCAGCGCCCACCGACCGGGCCTCGGACGGCCATGCCCCGGGCCGCCCGGCCCTGGATCATCACGTGCAGGACCGTGTCGGCTCCGAGCGTCTCGCGCAGGACCGTGTCAGTGCGGAGCGCCCCGCGCCGGACGGGCCGGCTGCCGTCCCCTCCGCCCCGCTCGGCTGGGTCTGTGACGGCCCCGCCCCGGGTCGCCCCCCAGAGACCGGCTCGGTACTGAGACGTCCGGACCAGGAAAGCGAGCCGCATCTGCTCGTTCTCAGCGCACGCGACCGGGACGGGCTCGTGCGGTACGCATGTGAGGTCGCCCGGACCGTCGCCGAGGACCGGCTTCCGGCCGGCCGGGTGGCGGACACCCTGGCCCGCCGTACCCCGTTCGCCGAACGTCTCGCGGTCGTGGCGCGGGACACCGCCGAGGCGGTCGCCCGGCTGACCGAGGCGGCCGAGGCGCTGGCGTCGGGTCGTACCGGAGCGCTCGGGCCGGGGCAGTGGGCCGGCACCGTGCCGTCCGGTGCGGTGGGCGGCGCATCGGCCGTTCCGGCGCCGGGGACGATGTCCGCACAGGACCGCACGGCCGCTCTCACCCGGCTCGCCGAACAGGCGGTCACCGGCCTGGACGTCCGCCCCGGGACCGAGCGAATACCCCCGTGCACCCTGCCGCCCAGCCCGCTCTCCCCGCGCCACCACTGGGTGGTCGACGCCTCGGCCCGCGACACCGCCGAGGCCCCCTCGGAACGGGAACCTGTGCACGTGCCGGCACAACGCCTGCCGTCGGACAGCTCCACCACGGTGGCCGCCGTCGCGCCCGCGCGTCCGGAAGCCGCGTACTCCCGGTCGACCCCGGTGGCCGCCGGCATGGCCGTCTCCCCGGAGGTTGCCCGCACCACGCCGGCCGCCCCTCCCGTGCGGACGGCCACGGCGTCCGCGGCCGTCGTCCTGGAAGAGGTGTCCCGCGCCGGTGTCTTCCCCGTCTCCGACCTGAGCGAGCGGATGACCCTGGTGCACGATCTCGGCTTCGACTCGCTGATGCTGCAGGAGCTGGAGGTCAACATCGCCAAGCGGGCGCCGGGGTTCCGCACCGACGAGCTGTTCACGCCCGCCCTCACCGTCGAACGGCTGATCGCACTCGTCGCCCCGCACCTGACCGGGCCGGCCGCCTCCCTCGACGCCCTGCCCGGCCCGACGCCCCCGCAGAGACCGGACTCCGGGACCGCGCGCATCGACGAGTTCCCCGAGGTCCGCCAGTTCGAGGAACGCCTGGCAGCCGTCGCCGCGGGCGGTGCCGGCACCCCGTATTTCCGGGTGCACCAAGGCAACATCCGCGACACGACCGTGATCGACGGCCGCGCCTACCTGTCGTTCGGCAGCTACAACTACCTCGGCCTGTCCGGCCATCCGGCGGTGAACGAGGCCGTCCACCGGGCCGTGGACCGCTACGGCACCTCGGTCTCCGCGAGCCGCGTCCTGTCCGGCGAACGGGAACTGACCGTACGGCTGGAGCGGGCGCTCGCCGAATTCCTCGGCGTCGACGACTGCCTGGCCCTGGTCAGCGGCCACGCCACCAACGTCACCGCCATCGGGCACCTCGTCGGCAAGGGCGACCTCGTCCTCCACGACGCGCTCGCCCACGACAGCATCCTCCAGGGCTGCACCCTGTCCGGGGCGGCACGGCGGCCCTTCGCCCACAACGACCTGGACCGGCTGGAGCAGTTGCTGCGGCTCAACCGCTCCCGCTTCCGCCGCGTCCTGATCGTCGTCGAGGGCGCGTACAGCATGGACGGCGACCTCGTCGACCTGCCCGCGGTGATCGAGCTGAAGAAGCGCCACGGCGCCCTGCTCATGGTGGACGAGGCGCACAGCATCGGCACGGTGGGCGAACAGGGCCGCGGCGTCGGGGAGTTCTTCGGCGTCGACCGCAGAGACGTGGACGTGTGGATGGGCACCCTGTCCAAGGCGTTCGCCAGCTGCGGCGGCTACCTCGGCGGCTCGGCCCGCATGGTGCGCTGGCTGCGCCACACCCTGCCCGGCTTCGTCTACAGCGTGGGCCTGACCCCGCCCAACGCGGCCGCGGCGCTCGCCGCCACCGAGCTGATCGTCGCCGAACCCCACCGGGTCCGCGCACTCGCCCGTAACGCGGCGCTGTTCCTGGACCTCGCGCGGGCGGCCGGACTGGCGACGGGCACCAGCGCCCACACACCGATCGTGCCGGTCCTCCTCGGCGACTCGGCGCGCACCCTGCAGCTCGCCGACCGGCTGTTCGCCCGCGGTGTCGTCGCCGACCCGATCTTCCATCCGGCGGTCGAGGAGGGCCTCGCCCGGCTGCGGTTCTTCATCACCGGCGAGCACCGCGAGGACGACATCCGGCGCGCCGTGTCGGTCGTGGCCGAGGAGGTGAGGTCCGCCGGCGGGTGAGCCGCGCACCTCAGATCAGGGTGCGTTCTATCCGGCTGAGCAGGGCGTCCTGGCCGGGGTCCCCGCCGGTCCCGCCGGTCCTGCCCGTCCCGCTCTCCCCGTGCTCCCCGGCGGACGGCGCCGTGTGCCCCGGCTCGGCGCCGCCGACCCGCTGGGAGAGCAGATAGGCGATGATCTCGGCCTCCTGCTCCTGGACGTCGTCGTAGGTCGCGCGCAGGAGCATGTCCCGCACGAGGTCGGGGTCGAGGTTGGGGAACAGCAGACGGGCGGTCGCCTCGTCCAGCCAGCCCGCCCCGCGATGGCAGCAGATGATGTGACCCAGCTCGTGCAAGATGATGTGCTCCTGATGCGCGCCGGTGGTGTTGGCGTCGTAGAAGATCAGGTCCTCGTCGCGGGCGGCGACCCACATGCCGCACGGGTGCGAGGCGGGCATCTGCATGGGCACCAGCGTGATCGGACGGCCGCGGACCTCACCGAGGTAGCGGCACAGCTCGGCCACGTCGGTCACCTTGGGCAGGTCCAGCTCGGCGAGCTTGCGCGCGCCCGCCTTCCGCAGGCGCTTGAGCCGGCTGTGCCGTTCCTGGTCGGCCGGCTGCTGCCTCCTGCCGCGCCTCACTCGGCCTCCGAGGCGTCGGTGACCGGCGGCAGCCCCTGCATCTGCCGGTACTGGTCCATGATGGCCGTGATGGCCTGCAGGTTCTCCTTCTTCATCCCGGCCGCCCGCATCGCCACGGCCCGGACCCCCGACTGCCGCAGCGCCTCCAGGGCGGCGAGCTCGCCGAGCACCGACTCGGCGACCTGGTCGTCGAAGAAGTAGGCGACCGACACGCCGAAGAAGCGGGCCAGGGCGGCCAGCAGGTCCGGCGAGGGGTTGGAGCGCTTGCCCGTCCGCAACTGGGAGAGATACACACCCCCGACCTTGAGTTCCGGGCTGGACCGCTTCAGCTCCTCCGCCACCTCGGCGTTGGTCCAGTGCCTGCCCTTGGGGCGCACCGTCCTGAACAGGTCGTCCAGCCGCACCGCCAGCAAAGGCCGGTCCTCGGTCTCGGACATCGCGTTTCTCCCTCCCGTCACCTCCTCGGCATAGCCCTCGGCTATCCGTCAGCTTTCCAGATTAGCGGTCAGTTGACAATCGGCCTGGACTGAGCCAACGTTGGTGCTCGCCGATAGCTGACAGCTAACTTGGCTCACGGGGGTGGCCGAGTTGGATGCCGGTGACGTCGGACTGGCCCGACCCTCGGGGGATGGGTCGAGCCAGTCCGGACGGGAGCCACTCGTCCGGAGCGACCGAACGGGGAAACCACGGGGGAGTACCCACGGGGGGAGTACGGGGGAACCCGGGGGTGGAAATGGGGGAAACCCGCCCGGTCTGACGGGGGATGCAGACCGGGCGGGAGCTCTCAACCCGCGCTGCCGAGTTTACTGTAGGCGGACGCGACTTGGGTCAGCCAGGCCACTTCCGCCGTGAAGTTGTCCGTATCCCGGTCGTCGAAGTCGCCGGCGTCCATGTTGTCGTCCGGCATCGTGCCGGTGCGCTTGGCGTGCAGCGCCTGCCGGATCCGGGCCGCCTCGGCGAACGCCTGCCGGGACTCCGCGCTCGCACCCGGCCCCGGCCGCTCCTCCGCGGCCGCCACCGCGCGGTCGATGTAGGGGCGCAGATCCCGCCAGCCGTCGCGGATCTCCACGACCCGCCGGTGCAGCCGGTAGTTCAGGTCGGAGACCGCCGCCCCGGCCGGTGGCTCCAGGACGATGTCCGGCGACGACTCGTACAGATCCCGCCACAGCGGATACAGCACCCGGTACGAGCGGTAACTGTCCGCCCAGTCCAGCACCTTGACCGCAGGAGCACCCCAGGACGGCCGGGTCAGGCTCAGCGACAGGGCGACGATGCCCGCCGCGCTGAACACCGACGGCGCCACCGTCCACGCCCCGATGTCCAGCCCCGCCGCCGCGGTCAGGATGTTGACCGTCCGCGCCGCGCAGTACAGGAACAGGATCACCGCGGCCACCGACAGCAGCCGCAGGGCCTGGCGCAGCTGCGCCTTGTCGGTCATCCGCGCATAGGGGCCGCACTGCCGGAAGATGGTCACGCACGGCACCGCCTGGGACACGATGAAGACCAGGAGGTAGGTGAGGACCAGCGGCCGGCCGCTGCCGGTGTCGAAGTCCGACGCCGGCCGGCCGGGACCGTCCGCCACGAAGAACAGCACGGTCAGCAGGACCGTGAGCGCGACCCCCGTGACCAGCCAGTAACGGGTCCGGCGGGCGGCCTCCTCGCCGGCGCTCGCCCAGCGCAGCAGGATGATCTGCGCGCTGACGCAGAACGCCACCGCCGACAGGTGCATCACCAGGATGGCGAGGTTCCCGACGCCCAGGAAGCTCCCGTCGCCCATGGCGACGGCGCCCATCGTGAAGGTGAGGCACTGCAGCACCAGCGTGACGACCAGCGTGCGGTAGGCGCTGTCCCGCCGGCTGCGCCGCGCCTGGCACAGCCGGTAGACCAGCGCGGCGTACGACGACAGCGCCGCTATGACGAAGCAGAGGGTTCTAGTGGTGTTCACGGCCCGATTCCCTGCAGGTGCCGCGCACGCGGCGAACGGATCAGTGGGAGGAGTCGCCCGGGACCTTGAGCCCGATGCTCTCGGCCGCCACGGCGATGGCGTAGTCGAAGAACGCGGACTCGTCGCGGACGCTGTCGTGCGTACGGCTGAAGACCTGGAACACCAGGAGCCCGATCAGACCGCTCCACAGCACGATGCCGCGCTCGATGATGTCCGAGAACGGAGCCTCGGGAACCCCGCCGAACAGCTGCACCGCCTCCGGCAGCAGCAGCGGCGGACCGGGGACCGCGCGCCGGGGCGGGGTGAGCTCGCCGGCCTCCAGCGCCGCGCGCACGATGCCGGCCAGCACCGCGGGGGTGCGCGACGCGGGCGGAACCGTCTCCGGGGGCGCGTTGTAGCCGGGGACGGGGGAGCCGTAGATCAACGTGAACTCGCCGGGGTTGGCGAACGACCACGCCCGCAGGGCCCGTGCCACCGCGAGCAGCCGCGCGCCCGCCGACGCACCCGACTCCCGGGCGGTCTCGTCGGCCTTCTCCATCGCGGCGCCCGACGCGTCGTAGGCGTCGATGACGAGGGCGGTCAGCAGGTCGTCGCGGTGCGGGAAGACGGCCCGCACGTCGTCGACGGGGAGTGAGCCCTCGCGGGCGACGGCTTCCGGCGACAACCCGCCCGCGCCGGCCTCGGTCAGCAGCCGCCGCGCGACCGCCTTGACGGCCGCCGGGGACCCGAAGTCCTCCTGGGCGGCACCCGTTTCAGAAACTGCCATGGCCGAACCGTACCCGCCGCCGCACACCCGTATGGAGGGCGGCCGTCCGCTCGACTCGATCATGCGGGGTGATCAGGCCACCCGTAGGGCCCCCGGAACGCCCCGGAGGGCGGCCCGGCGCGGGCCGCCCTCCGTCCGGTTCACCGGTGCGAAACGGCTCAGACCGTGCCGCTCGCGGAGATCGTGACCTTGCCCTTGGGCGCGCCGCTGCCGCTGCCGAGCGCCTCGATCTGGTCGACGAGCTCCTTGCCCTCGACGACCTCGCCGAAGACGACGTGCTTGCCGTCGAGCCAGCTGGTGACGACCGTGGTGACGAAGAACTGCGAGCCGTTGGTGTTCTTGCCGGCGTTCGCCATGCTCAGCAGGTAGGGCCGGTCGTGCTTGAGGTTGAAGTTCTCGTCCTCGAACTTCTCGCCGTAGATGCTCTTGCCGCCGGTGCCGTCGCCCCGGGTGAAGTCGCCGCCCTGCAGCATGAACTGGGGGATGATCCGGTGGAAGGACGAACCGGCGTAGCCGAAGCCGTTCTGGCCGGTGGCCAGCTCACGGAAGTTGCGGGCGGTCTTCGGGACCACGTCGTCGAACAGGCTGAAGACGATCCGGCCGGCCGGCTGGTCGTTGATGGTGATGTCGAAGTAGACGTTCTCGCTCATGACGGCCAACCTACCGTCGATCACCACCGCGCCGTTCGCAAGGGTCCCCCCTCCTCACCCACTGTGTCGCCCCGGCCCACCGGTCGCCCATCCGGGAGCCCCGATGCTAGAAAGTAGACATGAGCGGACGTTCCCGCTGGTTCCGGGCGAGGGTGGAGCCGCCGCCCACCGCACGGCACCCGCCCCGTCCGTCCCGTCGTCCGAGGCCGTGGCGCGTCCCCGGACACCGCCTCCTGCCCTCCCTGAGCGTGCGCACGCTCGCCGCGCAGGTCTTCCTGCTCCAGGCGCTGCTCATGCTGCTGCTCGTCGCGGGGGCCGCCGCCGCGCTGGTCGTCCAGGGCCGCCACGACGGTGAGCGCAACGCCAGGAACCGCTCGCTGGCCGCCGCCGAGGCCTTCGCCCACGCGCCCGGCACCGCCGCCGCCCTGCGCTCGTCGGACCCGACCGCCCGGCTGCAGCCGGACGCGGAGGCGGCCCGGAAGGGCTCCGGCGTCGACTTCATCACCGTGCTGGACAAGGACGGCGTCCGGCTCACCGACCCCCGCCCCGAACTGATCGGCACCAAGGCCCAGGACGTCGGCCCCGCCGAGCACGGGAACACCTACACCGAGACCTTCCACGGCGCCCCCACCGACGCCGTGCGCGCCGCGGTGCCCGTCATGGACGCCCACGGCAGCGTCATCGGCATCGTCACCGCCGGCATCGAGTTCGACACCCTCGGGCACGTGCTCAACCAGCAGCTCCCCGCGCTGCTCGGCTCCGCGGCCGGCGTACTCGTCCTCGCCACCGGCGGCGCCGCCCTGGTCAGCCGGCGCCTGCTGCGCCAGACCCGCGGCCTCGGTCCGGCCGAGATGACCCGGATGTACGAACACCACGACGCCGTCCTGCACGCCGTACGCGAGGGCGTGCTGATCCTCGGCGGCGACGGCCGCCTGCTCCTCGCCAACGACGAGGCCCGCCGCCTCCTCGACCTGCCCCCCGACGCCGACCAGCGGCAGGTCACCGACCTCGGGCTTGGCCCCGCCCTGACCCGGCTCCTGGCCTCGGGCGTGGCCGCCACCGACGAGGTCCTCCCGGCCGGCGACCGGCTGCTGGCCGTCAACACCCGGCTCACCGCCCCCTACGGTGTGGCCCAGGGCCTCGTCGCCACCTTCCGCGACACCACCGAACTGCGCGCCCTCACCGGCCAGGCAGAACTCGCCCAGGGCCGCCTCACCCTGCTGTACGAGGCCGGCGTCCGCATCGGCACCACCCTCGACGTGCGGCGCACCGCGGAGGAACTCGCCGAGGTCGCCGTCCCGCGCATGGCGGATTTCGTCACCGTCGAACTCCTCGACTCCGTGCTGCGCGGCGAGGAGCCCACCGGCGCCGTCAACCTGATGCGGCGCACCGCGCTGAGCGAGTCGCAGGCCGGCCATCCGCTCCAGCCGGTCGGCGACCTGATCCAGTTCGTCGTGGCCGACACCCCGATGGTGGCCGCCCTGCACCGGGGCAAGGCCGTCCTGGTGCCCGACCTGCACACCGCGCAGGACTGGCGCGCCCAGGACCCCGAGGGCGCCCTGCAGGCGCTGGACTACGGCATCCACTCGCTGATCACGGTGCCGCTGCGGGCGCGCGGGGTGGTCCTCGGCATGGTCAACTTCTGGCGCGGCGCCGGAACCCCCCGGTTCGAGGAGGAGGACATCGCGGTCGCCGAGGAACTGGTCGCCCGGGCGGCCGTCGCCATCGACAACGCCCGCCGCTACTCCCGCGAACACGCCATGGCCGTCACCCTGCAGCGCAGCCTGCTGCCGCGCGACCTGCCCGACCAGGACGCCCTGGAGATCGCCTCCCGCTATCTGCCCGCCCAGTCCGGAGTGGGCGGCGACTGGTTCGACGTCATCCCGCTGCCCGGCTTCCGGGTGGCCCTGGTCGTCGGCGACATCGTCGGGCACGGCATGCACGCCGCCGTCACCATGGGCCGGCTGCGCACCGCCGTCCTGAACTTCTCCTCCCTCGACCTGCCCCCGGACGAACTGCTCGGCCACCTCGACGAGATGGTGGCCCGCCTGGACACCCACACCGCCGACACGGCCGACGACCGCGCCCCCCTCACCGGGGCGACCTGCCTGTACGCCATCTACGACCCGGTCGGCGGCCTCTGCACCCTGTCCCGCGCCGGGCACATCGCCCCCGCCGTGGTCGGCCCCGAAGGCCGGGTCACCTTCCCCGACCTGCCTCTGTCACCACCGCTCGGCGTGGGCGGCCACCCCTTCGAGACGGGGGAGCTGACCCTGCCCGAGGGCAGCCGGCTCATCCTGTTCACCGACGGGCTGGTCGAGGACCGCAGCCGGGACATCGACGAGGGACTCCGGATGCTCCGCCGGGCCGCCGCCGAAGCGGACCCCAGCCCGGAGGAGACGTGCCGCGTCCTGGTCGAGCGCATGCTCCCCGGGCACCCCAGCGACGACGTGGCCCTGCTGGTGGCCCGGACTCGGCTGCTCGACCCGGCCAAGGTGGCCACCTGGGACGTGCCGTCCGACGTCACCGCCGTCTCCCGGGTCCGCACCGACGTCAGCCGCCGGCTCGCGGAATGGGGACTGGAGGAGCCGGCGTTCACCACCGAACTCATCCTGAGCGAACTGCTCACCAACGCGATCCGCTACGGCGCCCCGCCCGTCCGCGTCCGGCTGCTCCTGGGCCGCACCCTGATCTGCGAGGTCTCCGACGGCAGCAACACCTCGCCCCGGCTGCGGCGCGCCGCCACCACCGACGAGGGCGGCCGCGGCCTGTTCCTGGTCTCCCAGTTCGCCGCCCGCTGGGGCACCCGCTACACGGCCCGCGGCAAGGTGATCTGGGCCGAACAGAACCTGGGCGAGGCCGCCCCCGAACCCGACCCGACGGCGCTGTTCGACGAACTGGCCTGGTAGCAGCCCCGTCCCGAACAGCGCCGTGTCAGCCGCCGGACCAGCCCGGAACCGTCGGCAGTACCTTCCGCGCGACCCGCAGCAGGGCCGCGTCGTCGGGCAGCACGTCGTCCTGCCGCCAGACGACGATCTCGAAGGAGCCGCCGCCCTCCTTGACGTCCCTGGCCACCAGCAGGCAGCGGGCGACGCCGCCGGGATCCGCGCGGGACTTCCCGCCGTCGAAACGGAAGGTGAACTGCACGGTGCGGCTCGAATAGAGCGCCGCCGGATGCCCCAGCACCGTGGTGGACCGCGCGTCCGCGCTCAGCAGCCGCGCCGTCCGACCGACCGGCAGACCGTCGTACGACGCCGACAGCTGCACGGCGTACGTCGTCAGACTGACCTCCGCCTCCGGGTCGGGGATCTTCTCCCCGTCGGCCATGGTGATCCAGTTCCCGGTGCCCTGCGCCGTCTCCGCCTGCTCCGCCGGCGTGCCCAGCAGCGCCGGCAGGTCCGGCCGGTTCAGCGCCGCGCACAGCTTCGCCCCGGAGACGTACCGCGCCGGCAGATGCTCGTCCGAGTGCGAGCACGCGGCCGGCCCCTGCTCACCGGACTGGCCGGGCAGCACCTTCCCGAGCCCCCACAGCCCGCCCATGAGCCCCGCCATGGCCACGACCGCCACGACGGCCTGAACGCCCGGACGCGGCTGCTTCTCCGGACGCGGCTGCTTCTCAGCCGCGGGCGTCTCGCCCTCGACCATGCCCCCCACCTCGCTGTTCTCCCCCGGCATATGCCGGGGGAGCGTAACCCGCCGATCGAGGCGCAGGACGGCCGAACGGGCCACGAAGTGGTAACGGCACGCAACCACGCGCGAGTTGACGAAGTCTGGACCGGCATGAAGATCTCATTCCTGATCCACAACGTGTGCGGAATCGGAGGAACGATCACCACCACCTTCAATCTGGCCCAGGCCCTGGCCGACCGGCACGACGTGGAGATCGTCTCCGTGCTGCGCAGCCGGGACCAGCCGGCACTCACCCCCGACCCGCGGATCGCGCTGCGCTTCCTCGTCGACCAGCGCCACGAGAAGGACGACGCCCTGTACCGGGAGCCGGCCAGGGTGTTCCCCGCCGCGGAATACCGCTACCGGGAGTACAGCCGGCTCACCGACCAGCGGATCGCCGCGTACTTGGAGACGACCGACGCCGACGCCGTCGTCGGCACCCGCCCCGGCCTCAACGTGCACCTCGCCCTCCAGGCACCGGACCGGGTGGCCCGCATCGGACAGGAACACCTCACGCTGGAACGCCATTCACCGCGCCTGCGCACCGCCCTGCGCCCGGCCTACCGCCGCCTGGACGTGCTCACCACCGTCACGGAGGCGGACGCCCGCGCCTACCGGCGCATGATGAGCCTGCCGCGCGTCCGCGTCGAAGCACTGCCGAACAGCGTCCCCGACCCCGAACTGCCGCCCGCGGACGGCCGCGCGAAACTCATCGTCGCGGCCGGCCGGCTCGTCCCGGTCAAGCGCTACGACCTGCTCATCCACGCGTTCGCCCCCGTGGCCGCCGCCCACCCCGACTGGAGCCTGCGCATCTACGGCACCGGCCCGCAGCGGGACGCGCTGCGGGCCCTCATCGAGCGGCTCGGCCTGAGCAACAACGCCTTCCTCATGGGCGCCGCCACCCCCATGGAGGCGGAGTGGGTGAAGGCGTCCATCGCCGCTTCCGCCGCCTCCTTCGAGCCGTTCGGCATGACGATCGTCGAGGCGATGCGCTGCGGCCTGCCCGTCGTGAGCACCGACTGCCCCCACGGACCCGCGGAGATCATCGCCGACGGCACCGACGGCCGGCTGGTCCCGACCGGGGACCGGGACGCGTTCACCGCGGCCCTCCTGGAACTCGTCCGCGACGACGAACGGCGCCGGACCATGGGACGGGCGGCCCTCGAGAACGCCGCCCGCTTCGCCCCCGGCACCGTGGTGGAACAGGCGGAACACCTGCTGGCCGAGGCGGTCGCCGCCCGCGCGGCGGGCCGGCGCACGCCGCGGCCGCCGGGCGGCCGGACCCGCGCGCTGCTCGGCCACGGCTTCGCCGCCCGCGATCTCGCCCTGACCGCCGCCGCCCGCGCCCGACGCACCCTGCGGAAGGACCACCGATGACCGGGGACGACAGAACGGAACCGCGCGCACACTGCCTGGCCGGCCCCGACGGCCACATCGCCTTCACCCTCACCCCACCCGTGCCGGACCCCCGCCCCCAGCTCCTGCTGCGACGGCGCACCGGCACCGGCAGCCCCGACACGGACCGGCGCCTCCTCACCCTGGAAACCGGTGCCGAGGGCGAGACGCGCGCCGTCCTGGACCCGCTCCCGCCGCTGGCCGAAGGCCGCTGGGACCTTTACCTCCTGCGCGCACCGGACGCCGAGCCAGAACGCCTGCGACCCGGTCCGCGCGATCTGCGGGCCCTCGTAGACGGACACCTCAGGGACCGGACCGCACCCGTGGCCGCGCGGATCCCCTACCCGACGAAGGACGGCTACCTCGCGCTGCGGACCTGGCTGCGCACCGCCCACGCGGAAGCCGGCCGCATCGAGGTCGGCGACCGGTCCACGACCGTCCACGCCCGGCTGCACGGCACCCGCCTCGCCGACGGAGCGGTCGTACGGCTGTGCCCGCGGGGCAGCGGCGGCGACCGGGAGCAGACCGCGCCGGTCCACGCGGGCGCAGACGGCAGGGACTTCCGCTTCACCGTCGACCACCGGGCGCTGGCCGCCGGCACCACGGCCGGCGGCGGCTTCTGGGACGTCTTCGTCCACCCCGCCCCCGACGCACCCCCCGTCCGGGTCGCCCGGCTCCTGGACGACGTCGAGCACCGCAAGGGATCGTTCGTCTACCCGGCCGCCCGCACCGACGGCACCGACGTGCGGGCCTACTACACGGTCGACAACGACCTCTCCTTCCAGGTAGGCGCGGCCGGCTGAGCCCGCGGGGCGCCGGCCAGGGTGCGCCGGGCGGCCGCCCGCCCGAGGGGTGCGCGGGCGGCGGACCGGCCCGGTGGGTGCGCCGGGCACCGGCCCCGTCTTGCCCGCGCCCGGTGCCCGGCGCACCCTGGTCCCATGGCTGCTCGCGACAGCCCCACCCTCATCACGTCCGTGCAGCGCGCCCTCCGCCTGCTGGAGGAGGTCAGCGCACACGAGAACGGCGCGCCGGCGAAACAGCTGGCGCGCGACACGGGCCTGCCGCTCGCCACCGCCTACCACCTGCTGCGGACGCTGGTCCACGACGGCTACGTGCGCAAACTGGACGACGGCGGCTACGTCCTCGGCGACAAACTGCAGTCCCTGCACACCACCGGCCGCGCCCAGCGGCTCCTCAGCCGCGTCCGGCCGGCCCTCGCCGCCCTGCGCGACGAACTCGCCGGCGCCGCCTACCTCACGTTCTACGAGGACGGCGAGATCCGCGTCGCCGAGATCGTGGACGGCCCCCGGGCACCCCGCGTGGACCTGTGGGTCGGCTTCGCGGACGCCGGGCACGCCACCGCCCTCGGCAAGTCCGTCCTGCGGGAACTGGACGACGAAGCCCGCCGGGACTACCTCGCCCGCCACCACCTCGCCGACCTCACCCCGCGCACCGTCACCAGCCCGCCCGAACTGCTGCGCCGGCTCGACTCGGCCCCGCTGGCCCCGGCCGTCACGGACCTGGAGGAGTACGCCCTCGGTACGGTGTGCGTCGCCGTGCCCGTCTACAGCGGGGACATCCTCGGCTCGCTGGGCGTCTCCCTGCCGGCGGAACGCGTCTCACGGCTCGGCGAGGTGCGGGGGCGACTGCTGCCGGCCGCGAGCCGTGTGACCAGGAGCCTGTCGCTCACTATCTGAAATCCCTCACCTTGTGACCGGCCCGGCCCAGCCCGTTTCCTGGATGAAACGGACATGCCGGGAGTGCACCCCCAACGTGAGGACCGCGGACGTACACATGAGTCAGGCGCAGCAGCACGGGCCGTCGCGACATGCCCGCGAGGGCGCGGCCCGTCAACGAACGGCGGGGGAGGGGGCGGCCGGGCACCGGACGCCGGCCCACAGACACCGCGCCGCCCAACTGGCCGCCGGCATCCCCGTCCTCCCGGTGGTGATCGTCTGCGTCGTCGTCCTCGTCGACGTCCTCGGCGGCGCCGGCACGATGTGGCTGCCGCTGCTGGCGGCCGGGCCCGCACTGGCCGCCGCCACCAACGGGCCGCGCGGTGTCGTGTGCGTCGGAGTACTCGCCGCGGCGCTCGGCGCGGCGCTGGGCGCCCGGGACGGGGTCCCCGGCGGGGAACTCGTCGCCGTGCTGTCCGCCCTGGTCGCCGTCACGCTGGCGAGCGGACTGGCCAGTGCCCTGCGCAGCCGCCGGGAACGCGTGCTGGCCGCCGTCCGCTCCGTCGCCGAGGCCGCCCAGCACGCCCTCCTCAAGCCCGTACCGGAGACCGTCGGCCCCTTCCAGGTGGCCGTCCAGTACAGCGCCGCCGCCGCCGAGGCCCGGATCGGCGGGGACCTCTACGCCCTGGTGCCGACCCCGCACGGCATCCGGCTGATCGTCGGCGACGTCCGCGGCAAGGGGCTGCCGGCCGTCGGAACCGCCGCGCTCGTACTCGGTGTCTTCCGGGAGGCCGCCTACGACGAGCCCGACCTGCTCGCCGTCGTCGCCCGGATCGAACGGAGCCTCGCCCGCAACCTCGGCGCGGACGACTTCGTCACCGCCGTGGTCGTCGGCCACTGCGGCCCCGGCCGGCTGGAGGTCGTCAACTGCGGGCACGCGCCGCCGCTGCTGATATCCGCCGACGGAGGTGTCGTGGCGGTGGAACCGGCCCATCCCTCCCCGCCGCTCGGGCTGCGCGCCCTGTCCGGCGAGACCCCGCGTCTCGAACTCCTGCCCTTCGCCGACGGGGACCAGCTGCTGCTCTACACGGACGGCGTCACGGAGGCCCGCGACCACGCCCGGGAGTTCTATCCCCTCGCCGACGGGGTGGCCCGTCACGTCGGCGACGAGCCGGCCCGCACCCTCGCCGCGCTCCACCGCGAGCTGCTCGCACACGTGGGCGGCCGACTGCACGACGACGCCGCCCTGCTGTTGCTGCGGCAGCGGACCAGGGAGGAGCGGACGACCCCCGAGACCCCGGAAGCGGGCTCACCGGCCGACCGCGAACCCGGCGTCCCTGAGTCCGCCGGCCCTGATGCCGCCGGCCCTGCACCCGCGGTCTGCGAAGCCGCCGCCTCGGAGCCCGCTGCCCTGGAACCCGTCGCCCGCGAGTCCGGTGCCGCCGAATCTGCCGTCCCCGAACCGCAGACCTGAGCAGAAGCGCACGCCTGACCGGCCCCCCGGCGCATCGCAAGACTCTCAGGCCGTGACGAGGTCCGCCCACCGGGTCACTCCGCCGTCGTGCACACGTATGCCGTGGCGCACGGCCAGCGCGCGCACGATGTGTTCGCCCCGGCCGTGCTCGTCGGGATCCACTCCCGCAGGCGAGGCGCCCGCCGGACGCACGGGGCCGGCGTCCGTCACCTCGACGCGCAGGGTGCCCGCCCCGTCACCGGGACGCCAGGACAGCCGTAGCACCGCCGGCGGCAGGGCGTGCACGAACGCGTTCGTGAGCAGCTCCGACACCACGAGCAGCGAGTCGTCGACGATCCGCGGGCACACGTCCCAGTCCGCGAGGAGCCTGCCCACGCGCCGGCGCACGGCCGGCACGGCACCGGCGACGGGCGGCACCGGACACACCTCGTCGAACGCCTCCCGAAACAGCGTGTTCAGCTGTGCCGCCATCGTCTCTCCTGGGGTTCGGCGCCGCGGGCCTGTCGTCCGGCCCGGCGCGTTGCCGAGTCGCAGAGCACGTTAGGAAGCCGGTCCCGGCCGGTCAATGAACACCGGTCGGCATTACCGAACGCCGCGCTGTCCGCCTCTGCCGTAGCCAGCGGGCGCAGGTCCCGGGCGGGCCGTCCGCAGGCCGGGCGAGCCGTCCGCGCAGGCCGGGCGAGCCGTCCGCGGCGGTAATAGGCTCGCCTCATGGCCGGACCGGTCCAGTCGATCGAACGGGCGGCGGCGATCCTGCGCCTGCTCGCGGGCGGGCCGCGCCGACTCGGGCTCGGCGAGGTGGCGGCCTCGCTGGGGCTGGCGAAGGGCACGGCCCACGGCATCCTGCGCACTCTCCAGCACGTGGATTTCGTCGAGCAGGACGCGGCCACCGGGAAGTACCAGCTCGGAGCCGCCCTGCTGCACCTCGGCACGAGCTACCTGGACGTCAACGAGCTGCGCTCCCGCTCCATCAACTGGGCCGACGCCCTGGCCGCCCGCAGCGGCGAAGCGGTGCGCCTCGGCACCCCGCTGGAGGGCAAGGTCCTCGTCGTCCACCACGTGTTCCGGCCGGACGACACCTTCCAGACCCTGGACGTCGGCGCCCTGCTGCCCCTGCACGCCTCCTCCCTAGGCAAGGTCCTCCTGGCCTACGGCACCGTCGCCCTGGAACCGGCCCGGGAAGCGGGGCTGGAGACCTACACCCGGCACACCCTGGACAGCGCCGAACAGCTCACGAGGTCGCTCGCCGAGGTCCGGGAGCTCGGCTGGGCCGCCGAGATCCAGGAGATGAGCATGGGGGAGGCCGGGCTCGCCGCACCGATCCGGGGCCACGGGGGTCTCGTCGTCGGCGCCATCGGGCTCTCCGGCGCCGTCGAGCGGATCTGCGACAGCCAGGGGCACCCCCGGCCGAGCCTGATCACCCTGATCCGGGAGGCCGCCCGGGCGATCTCCAAAGACCTCGGTGCCGCCCGCTGGTAGGCCCTCCCGACGCCTCCTCGTCCCCCCGGAAGGCAGACCCGATCATGGTTGAACGGTATGTGATGTCCATCGATCAGGGCACCAACTCCACGCGATGCATCCTGTTCGACCACCGTGGGCGCCTGGTCTCCGTCGCGCAGCGGGAACACCAGCAGCACTTCCCCCGGCCGGGCTGGGTCGAGCACGACGCCGTCGAGATCTGGCACAACCTGCGGCGCGTCGTCCCCGAGGCCCTCGCCGACGCCGGCGTCCGCGCGGACGAGATCGCCGCCGTCGGACTGGCCAACCAGCGTGAGACGACCGTTCTGTGGGACCGGCACACCGGCGCCCCGCTCGGCCGCGCCGTCGTCTGGCAGGACACCCGCACCGCGCCCCTCGTGGACGAACTCGCCCGCGACCCCGGGGACGCCTTCTTCCTCGAACGCTGCGGGCTGCCGCCCTCCACCTACTTCTCGGCCCTGCGGCTGCGCTGGCTCTTCGACCACGTCAAGGGCCTCCACCAGCGCGCCCGCGACGGCGACGTGCTGTTCGGCACGATGGAGACCTGGCTGATCTGGAACCTCACCGGCGGCGCCGACGGCGGCCTGCACCTCACCGACGCCACCAACGCCTCCCGCACCATGCTGATGAACATCCACACCCTCACCTGGGACGAGGAACTCCTCGCGTTCTTCGGCGTGCCCCGCCCGATGCTCCCCGAGATCAGATCCTCCGCCGAGGTCTACGGCACCGCCCGCACCCTCCTGCCCGGCGTCCGCGTCACCGCCGCCCTCGGCGACCAGCAGGCCGCCCTCTTCGGCCAGACCTGCTTCTCACCGGGCGAGGCGAAATGCACCTACGGCACCGGCAGCTTCCTGCTGCTCAACACCGGCACCGACGTCGTCCGCTCCAGGCACGGGCTCCTCACCACCGTCGCCTACAAGATCGGTGACCGGGCCCCCGTCTACGCCCTGGAAGGCTCCATCGCCGTCACCGGCTCCCTGGTCCAGTGGTTCCGCGACCGCCTCGGCCTGATCAGCAGCGCCCCCGAGATCGAGACCCTCGCCCGCACCGTCGACGACAACGGCGGCTGCTACATCGTCCCCGCCTTCTCCGGGCTCTTCGCCCCCCGCTGGCGCAGCGACGCGCGCGGCGTCATCGTCGGCCTGACCTCCTACATCACCAAGGGGCACCTCGCGCGCGCCGTCCTGGAGGCCACCGCCTGGCAGACCAGGGAGGTCGTCGACGCCATGAACGCCGACTCCGCCGTACCGCTGAGCCGCCTCAAGGTGGACGGCGGGATGACCGCCGACAACCTGCTGATGCAGTACGTCGCCGACGTCCTCGACGTGCCCGTGGTCCGCCCCATGGTCGTCGAGACCGTCTCCCTCGGCGCCGCCTACGCCGCCGGGCTCGCCGCCGGCTACTGGTCCGACCTGGAGGTCCTGCGCGGCAACTGGCACCGGGCAGCCCAGTGGCTGCCCGCCATGGACCCCGGGCACCGGGAGACGGAGTACGACAACTGGCTCCGGGCCGTGGAACGCTCCCTGGACTGGATCAGACCGCCGGCGCCCCACTGACCGCACCGGTCCCGGTGCGGGGAGCAGGTGTGGTGGGGCTCAGCCCGCCGCGTTGTCGACGCGGAGCCGCACCTGCTCCTCCAGACGCCGCAGACTGCCGTCGAGCGCGTCACCGACCGTCTGTTCACCGGGGTCGTGGCTGTCGTCGAAGAACGACAGGTGCACCGTCACCTCGCTGGCGCCGCTGCCGATCCCCGCGACCTGCAGCCAGCCCGCGTAGGCGCCCTGCTCGCGGGTCCCCCACTCGATGCGCATCTGCTCGCCCTCGGCCCGCACGAGGGCGGCCGTGTCCTGACCGGCGCGGTCCTCGTGCACGGTGACGGCGGGCGGGTCGTCCACCCGCACATGCAGCTCGTCCGGCAGCCAGGCGTCGAGCTGTCCGAGATTGGCCGCCTGGTCGAAGACCTGCTCGGGCTGCGCGGGCATCGTGCGGGAACGCTCGTACTCGGACATCGCGGGCACCACCCTGGAAGTCGTCGGTCCGTACCCCGCCCGCGTGCCCCGTCCGCCCCGCCCGAAAAGCCCCCCGGACCACGGATCGCCGGAACAGCGGAAACGCACACGGAGCCCCCCCGCCCCTGCCGGGCCACGGCCGGCTCCCGGCCTAAGGTGGCCTGATGAGCACCGACGCGGGGCCCGGCCCGCAGCGCCGCCGCCCGGGATACAAGGCCGTCGCGGGCGTCTTCGCCGTCGGGATGCTCGGCACCACCCTGCCGACGCCGCTGTACGGGCTGTACCGGCAGCAGATCGGGTTCTCCGAACTGATCGTCACGGTGGTCTTCGCCGTGTACGCGGTCGGCGTCATCGCCGCCCTCCTCGTCGCCGGCGGCTCCTCCGACGTCCTGGGACGGCGACCCGTCCTGATGGGCGCCCTCGGCCTGTCGGCGCTCAGCGCGGTCTGCTTCCTGTTCGAGGGCGGACTGCCCCTGCTCTACACCGGCCGGGTTCTGTCCGGCTTCTCGGCGGGCCTGTTCAGCGGCACCGGCACGGCGGCCGTCCTCGACCTCGCGCCACCAGGACGCCGGGCACGCGCCGCGTTCGCGGCGACCGCGGCCAACATGGGCGGCCTCGGACTGGGCCCGCTGCTCGCCGGCTTCCTCGCCGAGTACGCGCCCCGGCCCCTCGTGCTGCCCTTCCTCGTCCACCTCACCCTGCTGGCCGTCGCCTTCCTGGTCACCTGCCTGGCCACCGAGACCGTGCACCACACGGGACCGAGGCCCCCGCTGCGCCCCCAGGGCATGACCGTTCCGCCCGAGGTGAGCGGGGTGTTCGCCCCCTGCGCGCTGGCCGCCTTCGCCGGTTTCTCCCTGCTCGGCCTGTTCACCGCGGTGGCGCCCGCCTTCCTCGCCCAGACCCTCGGCAAGCACAATCTGGCGGTGACGGGTGCCGTCGTCTTCTGCGTGTTCTGCGCCTCGACCTGCGGCCAGCTGCTGATGGGCAGGCTCGGCGCGCGCAGTGCCCTGCCGCGCGGCTGCGGCGTCCTCGTCGTCGGGCTGCTCCTCGTCGGGGCCTCGCTGCTGCTGAAGTCCTTCCCCCTGCTGCTGCTCGGCGCGGTCGCCGGAGGCGTGGGACAGGGCATGGCCTTCCGGGCCGGACTCACCGCGGTCGGCTCCGCCGCACCGGCCGAGCACCGCGGCGCCACCATCTCCGCGTTCTTCGTCGTCGCCTACCTGGGCATCTCGCTGCCGGTAGTCGGGGTCGGCGCGCTGGCCGTGACGCTGGGCGTGCGCACCGCGGGCATGGTCTTCACCTGCTGCGCGGTCCTGCTCGTCGCCGCGGTCGGCCTGCGCGTCACCCGCCACCCGCCCCGCGCCCTCAGCGAGGGCACGAGCCCCTCGTAGTCAGGAGGAGCGGTCGGGCGTTCCGGTCACCAATAGTGCCGGCGGCCCGCGATCGCGTGCCCCATGGACCCCAGGATCCAGAACACGGCGCCGATCACGACCAGGATGATGCCGATGGTCCACAGGATGCCTATGCCCGTGATGAATCCGATGATGAGAAGGATGACTCCGAGGGCGATCATGACGTGCCTCCAGCCGTTGGCCCTGCCCCCCTGCCCTTCCGGATGCCCCGAACCGGCGCCGTCATCTCACCCGGGTCCGCGAAACTTTCCCCCGGCCCGGCGCGAACCCGCGAAGGGGGGTGTCTGGTCCCGGGGGAGGCGAGTTGGGAAGATAGGCGCATGACCACGTCCCGCGGCGCCCGCCGGCCCACCATCGCCGACGTCGCCGAGGCGGCGTCGGTCTCCCGGACGACCGTGTCCCACGCCCTCAACGGCATCGGCAAGGTCGACCCCCGCACCCGTGAACGCATCAAGGCGGTCGCCGCCGAACTCGGCTACCGGCCCAACCTGCGCGCCCAGCGCCTGCGCCGCGGCGAGGCCAAGGCGATCGCGCTGGTCTCCTCGATGCCCTTCGCGGTCGCCGGCGGCCCCTCCCGGCTCGGCTTCTACATGGAGGTCGCCGCCGCCGCGGCCGAACGCGCCCTCGTCCACGACTACGCGCTCGTCCTGATCCCGCCCGTGCAGTCCGGGTCCGCGCTGTACTCCGTGGACATCGACGGCGCGATCGTCGTCGAGCCCGAGGCCGACGACGCCGCCGTCGCCCAACTCCGCGAACGCGGACTGCCGTACGTCACGCTCGGCCGGCCCACCGCCGCCGGCGACGACGCCTCCTACGTCGACCTGCACGGCGGCCGGGTCGCCGAACTGCTCCTGGAGCACCTGCACGCCCAGGGCGCCCGGTGCCCCGCGCTCATGGTCGGTGCCGGCACCCGCCACTCCTCCCTGGACGCCCGCGCCGCCTACGAACGGGCGGCCCGCGCCCACGGCTGGACGCCGATCGTCGCCGCCGTGCCGGAGGACGGCGGGGAACAGGCCGGGCACGACCGGTGCGCCGAACTGCTCGCGGAGCACCCCGGCATCGACGCGCTGTGCGTCCTCGTCGACGCCTTCGCCGTCGGCGCGGTCCGCGCGCTGCGGGAGGCCGGCCGCCGCATCCCCGACGACGTCATGGTCGTCACCCGCTACGACGGACTGCGCGCCCGCACCTGCGAACCCCCGCTCACCGCGGTCGACCTGCGCCTGGACCGGGCAGCCGGCGACGCGGTAGAACTCCTCCTGGCCCGCCTAGGCACCCCCCCACCCACACCCACCACCCCCCCACCCCCACCCCGACTGATCCCCCGAACCTCCTCCCACCGCAAAACCCCCACCGACTAACCGCCCCCAGCCGCCATAACTGCGGCCATACGCCTCGCAAGGACCGGCCCACCCAGCTGCGGACCCCCGCGCCGCGAGGCCCGCCGCCCACTCAACTGCGGGCCCCGTGCTGCAAGGCCCGGCACGCACCCCCGGCCCCCATAGCTGCGGGCATGCGTGCCGCAAGGGGCGGCACGGGTGGGCGCAGCGGCACCCGGCAAGCGTCGGCAAGCGACCCCACCCCCGCCCGGCTCCAGCGCACCGCCACCTGGCAGCTCCGTCAACCGACCCCACCGGCTCCAGCGCACCGCACCGGCAACCAACCCCACCCCCACCCCCGTTTCACGCCCCAGCCATCAGCACCACCCCCGACACCAGCGCGAACACCAGCACGAACCCCCGCATCTTCCGCGCGTCCACCCGCGTATGCACCAGCCGGCTCAACCAGGCCCCAGCCGCCAGCGCCGGCAGCAGCAGCACCGCCCGCCCCATGTCCCCCGCATGCCCCCGCCCGGTCGCGAACAGCAGCGCCAGCGAGGCGACTTCACCGACGAGGAAGCACACCGCCACGGTGGCCCGCAGCTCACCCGGCGGACGGTGCTGGTAGACGAGGGCCAGCGGCGGCCCGCCCACCCCGGTCGCCGTCTCGCTCAGCCCCGTGACCACACCCGCGCCCAGATAGGCGGCACGCCCCGGCACGAACGACGGCATGAAGAGACTGACCACCGCCGCCAGCACCGTCGACACGCCCACGAGGACGCCGAGCCGCCCCTCCGGGACGATCCACAGCAGGGCCAGCCCCGCCGGCGTCGCCGTCAGCCGTGCCACCGTGATCCAGCCCGCGCCGCGCACATCGAGGCTGCGCCGCTCCCGCCAGGCAACGTACAGATTGAGCGGGATCATCGCGGTCAGGACGAACACCGGCAGCAGCCCCGGGTCGAGCAGCCCGGCGACCGGTGCCACGATCAGCGCGAACCCCAGCCCACTGGTGCCCTGCACGAACGCGGCCACCGCCACGGTCACGGCCAGCACGGCCAGCGCATCCCCGCTCATCGCCGACCACCCAGGGTGCCGACAGCCGCCGTACCGGCGTCGCGCCCGCCCTCTGCTGAGAGCCCCTGCGCCGCCGCGCGCTCCCGCGCCACCACCGACGTCGCCGCCCGCTCCCGCGCCACCACCGACGTCGGATGCGCCCGGGTCACCCCGGCGCGCCCTACCACCCGGGGCGCCAGCTCGGCGGCGCGCCGCACCAGCGCCGCACCGTCCCAGCCCACCGGTCCGCCCCGCCACAGCCGCAGCCGCCCGGCGACGAACACGGCGGTGAGCTGGTCCCGGTTGCCCCGGCGGGTCAGTTCCCACGGCAGGTCCCAGGACGGCTGCATCTCGGGTCCGCCGATGTCCGCGAGCAGGAAGTCGGCGGCGGCGCCGGCCGCGATCCGCCCCGTGAGCCGGCCGAGTCCGGCCGCGTCGGCACCGCCCGCGGATGCCCGGTCCAGCCAGGTCCAGCCGGCCCCGCAGGAGGAGTCGCCGGCGGTCAGGCCGTAGGTGAGCCGCTGCGCGAACTCGGCGGCGTCCGCGAGCCGGAAGCCGTCCCCGCGGGTGCCGTCGGTGCCCAGCCCGAACCGGATGCCGCGCTCGGCGAACACGGTGGCCGGCGCGACCGCGTTGCCCTTCCAGGCGCTGGCGACCGGGTTGTAGCTCACCGCCGTACCGCTGTCGGCGAGCAAGGTGATCTCGGACGCGGTGAGCAGCGTGGCGTGCGCGACCAGCAACTGCGGTCCCAGGGCGCCCACATGGCGCAGATACTCCAGCGGCCGCAGCCCGTGCCGGACGAGGGACCGCTCGACGGCGACGAGGTGCTCGTTGGCGTGGATCTGCACGACCGCTCCCGCCTCGGCGGCGAGCCGTGCCGTCGCGGCCAGCGTCCGCCCGGTCGCGGCCTCCGGCACGGACACGGCGAGGGAGGCGTGCACCAGGTCGTCGCCCGCGTAGCGGGCCAGATGCTTCTCGGCGGCGGCGAGCACGGCGCCCGGATCGGCGTCCGGGCCGGTGCCGTCCGAGGTGTCGTTGCAGACGAGGCCGAGGACACAGCGGATGCCCGCGTCCCGTGCCGCCGACGCCACCACATCGACGTCGACCGCGGCACGCGTGCCCGCCTCGGCGACCGTGGTGAACCCGCCGCGCAGCGACTCCAGGGCCGCCAACTTCGCCGCCACGTACGCCGATTCCTCGTCCAGCGCGCCCTCCAGCGGCACCCATACCCGGCGGAAGATCTCCGAGGGCTCCCCGAAGGCCAGCGAGCCGCCGAAGCTCTGTGTCAGATGGTGGTGGGTGTCGACGAAGCCGGGCATCAGCACATGGTGCGGCAGCCTGATCGGTGTCAGCGCCGGGTACGCGCGGACGATCCGCTCGGCCGGGCCGGCGTCGGCGAAGACACCGTCGCGCACCACCACCGCGTGCCCGGCCACGGGGCCGTCCGGGGTCAGCGTCACGTCGGGGACCAGCAGCAGCTCCGCGCGGCTGAGCAGGTCGGGGGTCAGGTCGCTCATGGTTCTCCGTTGATCGGGATGGGGGCGGCGGGGGAGTGGCTCAGACCCGCGCGGCCGCGCCGGGCGCCTCGGCCGGCAGGACGGGTTCGTCCCGGCGGCGGCCCAGATGGTGGAAGACGATGTTGAGCAGGGCGGCGGTGAAGGCGCCCACGGCGACGCCGCTGCCCAGCAGGATCCGCACGCCGGACGGGAATCCGTCGTACACGCCGGGAACGAGGATCGGCAGCAGGCCCAGGGCGAGTGCGACGGCACAGGTGACCATCGACGTGTGGTCCTCCAGCCGGGCCCGCTGCAGCATCTGCACGCCCAGTACGGTGATCACGGCGAAGACGACCATCGCGGCGCCCCCGACGACCGCCGGCGGCATGACGGTGATGGCCCGCGCGACGGGGGTCAGGAAGCCGAGCACGACGAGGACCAGGCCCGCCGCCGCCGTGACGTACCGGCTGCGCACGCCGGTGACGCGGACGATGCCGATGTTCTCGCCGCTGGTGACCATCAGCGGCAGCCCGAGGAAGCCGCCCAGCAGGGAGGTCAGCGCGTCACCGCGCACCGTGCTCGGCACGTCCTTGCGGATGTCGATCTCCTTGCCCACCGCCTCGGCGTTGATGACGGTCTGACCGGTCGCCTCCGCCATGGACGCCAGGCTGTACAGCATCAGCGGCAGCGCCGCGAGGACGTCGAAGACGGGCGCGCCGAAGGGCAACGGCCGGGGCAGGCCGACCAGTTGCCCGGAGGTGAGCGAGCCCAGGTGGACCTGGCCGAGGGCGAAGGCCAGCGCCGTGCCCGCCACCAGCCCGAGCAGCACGGCCAGTTGCCGCAGCACCCCGCGCAGCACCCGGGTGAAGACGACGATCAGGCCGATCGTCGCGAAGGCGAGCCCGAGCGCGCCGGGGTCGGCGAAGCCGGGGGTGCCGGGCTGGCCGGTGACCAGCAGCGCCCCGACCTTCACGAGGTTGACCCCGACGATCACGATCATCGTGCCGATCACGAGGGGCGGGAAGAACCTCAGCAGCCGCGCGAACAGCGGCAGGACGACGAAGGTGAAGGCGGCGGTGAGGAGCACCGCCCCCGTGGCCGTGGGCAGGCCGTGCGCCTGGGCGATCGACAGGAACAGGATCAGCGGGGCGCCGCCGGGCAGCATCACGAACGGCAGTCTGGGCCCGAACTTCCAGGGCCCCAGGGACTGGATGAGCGATCCGACCCCCGACAGCAGCAGGGCCGCGGAGAGCAGGTCGACGGTGAGCCCCGGGCTCAGCCGCAGGGTGGCGCTCATCAGGAAGATCGCGGAGATCGGGGTCGCCGCCATGACGAGGACGTGCTGAACGCCGAAGAGCAGGATCCGCCCGACCGGGCGGGACTCGTCGACGGGATGGACCGGGGCGGGGCTGGACTCTCGGACGGGATGTACGGGACTGGACACGCGCGGGCTCCGTTCGGCTCGCTCGGCTCAGGCCTCGACGATCCGGCCGTGGACGGCGGCCAAAACGATGGGGCCAAATCGATTTGGCCGCCAGTATGAAGCCTCGGAGCGGGTCGCGGTCAAGAGGGTTGGGCTCCACGCGAGACAACACTTCAGGACAAGTCCAAAGCTTTAAAAAAGCCGGAAGCAACAAATCTTGACGTGACCCACCAGCCTGCGTACGTTCCGCACCGTCCCCCAGCGCGCCCGGACCGGCACCGGTCCGCCGCCGAACACAGCTGACCCCTCGACGAGTTGACGCCCCGCCACCCCCGGCCCGAGGAGCAGACCATGCACGCGACGAGACCCACCGCCCGGCCACCCCGCCCCCACCCCCGCGGACGCGCCACCGCCGCGCTCTCCGCCCTCGCCCTGCTGCTGGCCGCCCTCGTCGGCCTCGCCGCACCCGCGCGGGCGGCCGGCTCCGGCCCCTGCGACATCTACGGCACGGCCGGCACCCCCTGCGTCGCCGCGCACAGCACGGTGCGCGCCCTGTTCGCGGCGTACGACGGCCCCCTGTACCGCGTCACCCGGGCCTCGGACGGCGCCGGCGCCGACATCGGTCTGCTCGCCCCCGGCGGCTACGCCGACGCCGCCGCCCAGGACCGCTTCTGCGGCGGCACGACCTGCCGGATCACGAAGATCTACGACCAGACCTCCCGGCACAACGACCTGACGCCGGGCCCCGCCGGAACCTCCGGCATGGGCGCCGACCGCGGAGCGGACGCCTCCGAGATCGCCGTCACCGCGGGCGGTCACAAGGTCTACGGCGTCTGGATCTCGCCCGGCGTGGGCTACCGTTACACCGGCGTCGCCTCGGGCGTGGCCGTCGACGGCCGGGCCGAGGGCGCCTACATGGTGGCCAGCGGCACCCACGTCGGCTCGGCCTGCTGCTTCGACTACGGCAACGCCGAGAGCACGCCCGCCGACACCGGCAACGGCCACATGGACGCCGTCAGCATCGCCACCACCTGCTACTTCGCCCCGTGCACCGGCTCAGGCCCCTGGGTGGAGGCCGACATGGAGAACGGCATGTTCCAGGGCGACAACGGCTCCAACACCGCCAACCGGGGCAACAGCAGCCCCTTCGTCACGGCGGTGCTGAAGAACGACGGACAGACCAGGTACGCCCTCAAGGGCGGCAACTCCCAGTCCGGCGCACTGACCACCTGGTGGGACGGCGGTCTGCCCACCCGCGGCGGCTACCGGCCCATGCACCAGGAGGGCGGCATCATCCTCGGCACCGGCGGCGACAACAGCAACTGGAACCGGGGCACCTTCTTCGAGGGCGTGATGGTCTCCGGTTACCCGACCGACGCCGCCGAGAACGCCGTACAGGCGAACATCGTCTCCGTCGGCTACTCCGGCGAGACGAACGTGCCCAACGGCCCCCAGGGCACGATCACCGGCCCCGGAGCCAAGTGCGTCGACGTCGCCGCCGACGACACCGGCACCGACGGCGCCGCCGTCCAGCTGTGGGACTGCCAGTCCTACGCCGAGGACCAGCACTGGACCCACAACCCCGACGGCTCCCTCACCACGCTGGGCCGCTGCCTGGACATCGAGGGCGACGGGACGGCGAACGGGGCGAAGGCCGAGCTGTGGGACTGCAACGGCGTCGGGGGCCAGAAATGGGTGCAGCAGGCGGACGGTTCGCTGCTGAACCCGCAGTCCGGCCGGTGCCTGGACTCGCCCAGCGGCGCCACCGCGAACGGCACGCGCCTGCAGATCTGGGACTGCAACGGATCACCGGCCCAGAAGTTCTCGGTCGACGGCGGAGCCCCTGTCACCGGCCCCGGAGCCAAGTGCGTCGACGTGGCGGCCGACGACACGGGCACCGACAGCGCTCCCGTCCAGCTGTGGGACTGCCAGTCCTGGGCGGTCGACCAGCACTGGTTCCACCGCTCCGACGGCTCCCTGACGACACTGGGCCGCTGCCTGGACGTCGTCGGCGACGGGACGGCGAACGGGGCGAAGGTCGAGCTGTGGGACTGCAACGGCGTCGGGGGCCAGAAATGGGTGCAGCAGGCGGACGGTTCGCTGCTGAACCCGCAGTCCGGCCGCTGCCTGGACTCGCCCAGCGGCGCCACCGCGAACGGCACGCGCCTGCAGATCTGGGACTGCAACGGATCACCGGCCCAGAAGTTCGGCCTGACCTGACACACGGAACGGATCGGGGCGGCGCCGGCCGGACACGCGGACGGTGCCGCCCCCCCCGGCATCTCCACCGAGCCGCCAACCACGGCACCTCCCCTGAATCGCCCCCCGCACCTCCACCGACCAGGCACGTTCTCCTCCTCGTCACCGGGCCCCGGCGGGGGAAGAATGTGACCGCAGAGGCGTCAGCGGTCTCGGGAGGCGGAATGAACCAGTCAGCGCAACCCAGGGTCTCCGGCCTGGAAGTCCGGTCGATCGACTACGTCCCCCTGGACGAGCGGCACGGCAAGCTGTGGCACCTGGGCCCGCTGTGGTTCATGTCCAACGCGCAGATCGCCACGCTGGCCGTGGGCCTGATCAGCATCACCGAGGGCGGCAACCTCGTCTGGTCGCTCCTCGCGATCGTGGCCGGCACCGTCATCGGCACCTTCTTCATGGCCTTCCACTCGGCCCAGGGCCCCCAGCTGGGCCTGCCCCAGATGATCCAGTCCCGCCCCCAGTTCGGCTACATCGGCGCCCTGCTGGTCTGGCTCTTCGCCTACGTCCAGTACGCGGGGTTCAACGTCTTCAACAGCATCCTGGCCGCCGACGCCCTGCACACCACCCTGCACGGCAGCGTCAAACTCTGGGTGGTCGTGGTCACCGCGGTCGCGCTCGTCATCGCCCTCGTCGGCTACGACATCATCCACAAGGCCGAGCGTTTCCTGACGTACACCTTCCTGGTCATCTTCGGGATCTTCACCGTCGGCGTCCTCGTCACCCTGCACTACCCGGCGGGCTCCTTCGACCTCGGCGCCTTCAAGTGGACCCCGTTCCTCGCCCAGTTCGGTGTCGTCGCCGGCTACCAGATCAGCTGGGCCATCTACGTCTCCGACTACTCGCGCTACCTGCCCCCGCACGTGACCGTCCGCAAGACCTTCTACTGGACGTACTTCGGCTCCGCCCTCGGCGGCATCTGGCTCATGGTCCTGGGCACCCTGCTCGCGGCCTGGGCGGGCAAGGACTTCGAGACGATCACCTCGATCAACGCCGCCGGCGACAAGGTCTTCGACGGGTTCGGCGCGATCGTGCTGCTGTTCGCCGCCCTCGGCCTGGTCTCCGTCACCGCGCTGAACATGTACGGCGGCTCGCTCACCCTCATCAGCGGTATCGACTCCTTCAAGCGGATCCGGCCGACCCTGGGCGCCCGCCTGCTGACCATCGGCCTCACCGCCGCCCTCTCCCTGATCGGCGCCCTGTCCGCCACCTCCCACTTCCTGGCGAACTTCAACGACTTCCTGTTGCTGGTGCTCTACCTGTTCATCCCCTGGACCGCGGTGAACCTGATGGACTACTACGTCGTGCGCCGCGGCCACTACGCCATCGCCGAGATCTTCAACCCCCACGGCATCTACGGTCGTTGGGGCTGGCACGGCATCATCGCCTACCTGGCCGGCTTCGCCGCCATGATCCCGTTCTTCTCCGTCGGCACCCTCTATGTGGGTCCCGCGGCCAAGGCGCTCGGCGGAGCCGACATCTCCCTGTTCATCGGGCTGCCCGTCTCCGGCGTCCTCTACTGGTGGCTGACCCGCTCGATCGACGTGGCCGCCGAGGCCCGCCTCGCGGAAGAGGAGGCGGAGGCGCTGGAACGGGCCGCGCACGACCACCAGGAGCCCTGAGCCGACGAGGGCGAGGTGTGCGGAGACCAGCGGCGGCGTAATTACCTGCGCGACGCAGTGAGCTGTTGCTACTCTACTGCGTGACGCAGTTAATTCAATTTGGTTGGAGACCTCCATGTCCGTCATCGCTGTCGCCGGTGCGACCGGCGCCCAGGGCGGCGCCACGGCGCGCGCCCTCCTCGCCGCGGGCCGCCGCGTGCGCGCCCTGACCCGCAGCCCCACCTCATCCGCCGCCACCGCGCTGCGGGACCTCGGCGCGGAAATCCATCGTGCGGACTTCGAGGACCGTACGTCCCTCGCCGCCGCGCTCACCGGCGCGGACGCCCTGTTCGCCGTGACGACACCGTTCGAGGCGGACGCCTCCGCCGAGGTCCGCCAGGGCCGGAACCTGGTGGACGAGGCGGTGGCCGCCGGGGTCGGCCACATCGTGTTCACCTCGGCCGCCCACGCCGACCGCCGGACCGGCATCCCGCACTACGACAGCAAGTTCGCGATCGAGTGCCACCTGCGGGCGTCGGGCGTTTCCTGGACGATCATCGCGCCGGCCGCCTTCATGGACAACTGGTCCTCTCACTGGACGCTGGAGGGCCTGCGGGAGGACGTCTTCGGCTGGCCCATGCCGCCCGGGACCCCCCTGGCCCTGATACCGGCCGAGGACATCGGCGCGTTCGCCGCCCTGGCCCTCACGCGCCCGGCCGAGTTCACGGGCCGCCGTATCGACATCGCCTCCGACGTGCTGACACCCGAGCAGATCGCACAGACGCTGGCCCGGGCCACGGGCCGCCCCGTCACGCACCGGCGGACACCCCTCGCCGCCGTACGCGCGCACTCGTCCGACCTGGCGGCGATGTTCGCCTACTTCACCAGCCCTGGCCTCGACGTCGACACCGCCGCCCTGCGCCGGGCCCACCGAGAGGTCGGCTGGCACTCCTTCGCCGACTGGGCGGCGGCCCAGGACTGGCGGACCCTGCTCGCCTGACGAGCGCGGCACGGGCGCGGCCCGGTCCGCCGGGTCCGCCGTACGCCTCAGCCGGCGTGTTCCCGCTCCAGCTCCCGCTTGAGGTTGCGCAAGGTCGTCTCGATGTTCCGGGCCTGGAAGACGGCGAACGTCCGGCCCGACGTCGCGAGCCGGTCGAAGGCGTTGGCCACGAACTCCGGCCACGCGCGCCGGTCGTCCGTCCAGATCTCCGTCACGCGCGTGCCGCCGTCGCCGGTCGGCTCGAAGCGGTACTCCCACGTGGCGATCGGCGCCCGCAGGCGGGGGCGCCGGATCCCGATCGCGTGGACGCGGAAGGCGAAGCGGCTGCCCGGATCGGCCGCCGTGACCGTGCACCGCGTCACCCACCGGAACCTGCCCCGCACATTGCGGCCGACGAACGTGGCGCCCAACGGCGCCGAGCCGGCGGCCGAATCCGGCGTCGTGCCCAGGTTCTCCGGGCTCCAGCGGCCCATGTCGGCGGGACGGCTCACGGCCTGGTAGGCGGTGTCCGGCGAGACACCGATGACGATGCTGCCGCTCACGGTGAACACTCGGGCCACGGCGGTGCCTCCCGTCGGGAACACGGAATTACTGTCGAGTAGGAATCATGCCATGGGGCCGGTGTTCACCCTGGTCCGCGACCGGTTTGCCATACTGTCGGGCACGAGTAGCGACCTGTTCATCCAATAACTGACAAATCGGTCAAACCAATTGATAACCAGAGGAGCGCGGGTGTTCCCGCGAATAAGCCGCATAGTCATGCCCGCCGGGGGGCGCAGACCGCGGGTGGTGCTGTGGGCCGCCGCGGGGGTCGTGGTCCTCGGATTCCTGATCGCGCTGGAACTCGCCGCGCGCCACTACGGAATGCCGGGACCGATCACGGAGCAGGCGCGAGAGGTGGTGTTCCCGCCCAAGTCCGGCTTTCTGCTCTATGCCAGCCTGGCGCTGATGATGGTGGTTCTCACCTGGCGTGAACGGCTCATCGCCGCCGGTACCGCGATCGGGATCGACGTCACCATCATTCTCGTCCGGTGGGCGGCCGGCATCACCGTGACCGACGGCCACCCCTTCGGCAACGGCGCGCTGTGGGTGATGCTCGGCTACGGCGTCATAGCCGTGACCCGCCGCACGGGACCCGAACGCGTCCTGCTCCTCAAGGGCGTCGGACTCGGACTCCTCCTCGTCGCCGGCCGCAAGACCGGCGACACCTGGCTGCTGATCACCTCCAAGACCCGCCCCTCGGTGCTCGACCAGTACACCGCGACCGCCGACCACGCCCTGGGCAACCCGTCCTGGCTGGTGGGCCGCCTGGTGAACGCCTCCGGCCCCGTCGGCTCACACCTCCTCGACTACGTCTACATCCAGCTCGCCGTCGCCGCGGTCGTCGTAGCGCTGTACCAGCTGCGCAACGTCGCCGACGAGCGCCGCTTCCCCCGCCACCACCTGGTCCGCACCTTCCTGGCGATCGGCGTCCTCGGCCCGGCCGTCTACATGGTCTTCCCGGTGGTCGGTCCGGTCTTCGCCTTCGGCGCGGACGGCGGACACTGGGCGATGGCCGCCCTCTGGCCGCACACACCGACTCCGGTGCACGCTCCGCACCCGATGCGATTCGACGGGATGACCCCGCGCAACTGCATGCCCAGCCTGCACACGGCCTGGGCGACGACCATCTTCATCCACTCCCGCAAGGGCCCGAGGTTCCTGCGCTTCGCCGGCGCCTTCTGGCTCGTGGCCACCCTCACCGCGACCCTGGGATTCGGCTACCACTACGGCGTGGATCTCGTCGCCGGCGTCGTCTTCGCGCTCACCGTCGAAACGGCACTGCGCGCCCACGCCCGCGACTGGGACCGGCCGGGGCTCCGCCTGGTCGCCCACGGCACGGCCGTCTTCACCGCCCTCCTGTTGTCGTACCGCTTCTTCCCGCTGCGCATGGCCGAACACCCCTGGCTGTTCGGGCCACTTCTCCTCCTCGCCATGGCCTCGGTGATCTACGGCTACACGCGCACCACCAGGCTCTGGGAGCCGGGGACCGCACCGGCACCCCAGCCGATCCCGCGACCCGAGCCGGCCTGACCCCTTCCCCCGGCACCCGGGCGCTCTCCTGCCGGCCGCGTGGACGGACAGGTCACGCCGGGTCCACGACCGTGGGGGAGCCGGGGCGGGGGACGGTCCCGGAAGGGGCGTACTGGGCGGCCTGAGCGTCGAACATCGAGGCGTAACGGCCCCGGGCGGCCATGAGTTCGCCGTGGCTGCCGTGCTCGACGAGCCGCCCCTGGTGCAGGACGTAGATGTGGTCGGCGTGCCGGACGCCGGACATGCGGTGGGTGACCAGGACGACGGCCCGGCCGGGGGAGGCCAGCCGGCGGATGCGGTCGAAGGCGGCGATCTCGGCCTCCGGATCGAGGGCGGACGTGGGCTCGTCCACGATGAGCACGCCGTCGGCGTCCGAGGTGGAGCTGCGCCAGTGCGTCCGGGCGAGCCCGATCTTCTGCCACTCGCCGCCGGAGAGTTCGCTGGCGCCGCGGAACATCCGGGCCAGCAGACTCCGCAGCCCCTCGGGCAGCCGCGCGACGACCGGCCCGGCACCCGCGTAGTCCACGGACGGCTGCAGTTCCTCCGGCCCGGCCTCCCGGCCGGGCCGCCCGATCCGGATGTTCAGCGCGGCCGTCACGGGCCAGCGCTGGAAGTCCTGGGTGAGCAGGGCGACGCGGTCGAAGACCTCGGAGCGGTCCAGGGAAGCGACATCGGCGTCACCCCACAGCACACGGCCGCTCTGCGGCAGCAGCAGCCCCGACAACACCTTCATCAGCGTGCTCTTGCCGGACCCGTTCTCGCCGACCACCGCCGTGACCGAACCCATCGGCAGCGTGAGGGACACCCCGTCGAGGGCGGGTGTCTCCCGGTCCGGGTAGCGGTAGCCGACCCGGTCGAGGGCCACCTGCTTCACCCGGGCCGGTACCGGCGCGCCCCCGCCGGGGATGGTGCGGCGCGCGGCCTCGTCCAGGAACCGGGCGTGGTCGCGGACGTAGAGGGACTCCTCGTGCAGCTGGTTCACGTTCATCACCAGCGCGCCCAGACTCGCCGACCCCGACCGGACGGCGACGACGGCGGTCCCCGCCACGGCCAGACTCATGTGCCCGCTTCTGATCAGCACGAACATGGTCGCGTACGTCGCCGCCATGGCGAGGCCGGACAGCGCGGCGGCCGCCCACTCGGTGACGGCCTTGCCGGCGGCCAGCCGCTCCTGCTCGGCCTCGGCGCTCTCGGCCATCCGCTCGTAGCGGCTGAGCAGGAACGGCCCGACGGCGTGGACGCGCACTTCCTGCGCGGCCGTCCGTTCGGTGAGCAGGTTGCCGATGAGACGGCTGGCCCGCACGTGCTCGACCCAGCTCATCACCGACACGTACCGCTCCTGCGCCACCCGCATCGCACCCCACCCGCGCGGTGCCGCGATCAGGATGAGCATCGGCAGGAGCGCCGGGTGGAGGATGGTGAGCACGCCGGCCGTGGAGATCAGCGAGATGGTCCCGTTCAGGGCGGCCACGCACGCGCTGATCATGCGGCGGGCGGATGCGGCGCCGTACTGGGCCACGTCGATCAGCCGCCGGAACTCGGGGTCCTCGATGGCCTCCAGCTCCACCGACGCGGCGGCCGCGAGGTACTGGGTCGTGGCGATCCGCTCCACCAGCGGTTCCAGCCGGCCCGCCCGCGAGGTGGACCAGCCGGCCAGCCCCGAGTTGACCACGGCCGCCCCGGCGCCCGCGAGTACACCGGGCAGCACCGCCTGCAGCCGCTCCCCGGGGGCGCCCGCGCCGAGCAGCGCGTGCATGACGGCGTTGACCGCGAGCAACCCGACGGCCGCGGCGGCCCCCTGCCCGATCTCACTGAGGGCGACCGTGAGCAGCGCACGGCGGTCCGCCTGCCACGCCATGCGCAACGTCGCCCCGACCAGGCCGGGCATGGAACGCAGCGCCGACAGCATCGTCTGATCGAGCCGCGCATGCTCGTGCTCCGACCAGCCGAGGTCGTAGCGCAGGGGGCCGCCGAAGAGCTCCTGCTCGGCGTCGGAGACCGCCGGCTCGGCCATCCGCACCCGCCCGAAGAACCGCTTCACCGGTCACCTCCCGGCGCGGGCAGTTCATCGAGCGTCACTGTTCCTGTTGCTGGTACTGCTGCGGTGGCCGAAGTCAACGCGGTCCCCCTTGACGGTCGCACGGCTGATTCACGCCGTTCAACGAGCCAACCGAGGCTTCGAACACATGTATTTCGGTCGCGTCGACCACCCCGCGATTCACGGCGCGCCGGAATATGCGGCCTGCATCGACCCCTGCCCCGCAAGGGCCGACCGCTACGGCGACGGTGGCCGAAACGCCGAGCGTGCCGGGGGCACGACCTCACGCATGCGAGCTGAGCACACGTGGGCTGAGCGCACCACCCGCGCTCTACGGCCCGGCGATGCCAGGGCAGCGGGATCCACGTACCGCCTGAGCCTCTTCGTGCCGGGCCCCGCGCCCAAGTGGGCCGAGGGCGGGGGCCATTGATCACGCGGTCGGGTTTTCAAGTCCGGGCGCGGTACGGTCCTGCCATGTCCCGATCAGCCGATACCCATGTCTCCCGGCCCCGCGTCACCGCCGACGATCTCGGCCTCGCCGTGCGGCTCGCCGTGACAACTCTCCGCGAGGCGCCTCCCACGGCCTGGGAAAGCAAGGCCGGTTCCCTGGAATGGGACTGCTGGGAAACCGTCGAGCACCTCAGCGACGACCTCTTCGCCTACGCCGCGCAGCTCGGCCCCACACCACCGCCCTCGGGTGACGAGGTGCCCTTCCTGTGGTGGAGCCGGAGGCCGGGCGGCCCGTCGAACGTCATTCACGCCAACCGCGAGGCGGGCCCGGCCGGTCTGCTCCAGGTCCTGGAAGCGAGCGGTGCGCTGCTGGTCGCCATGGTGCGCACGACCCCGCCGCGGACCCGCGCCCACCACGTCTTCGGCGTCTCGGACCCCGAGGGCTTCGCCGCGATGGGGATCGTGGAGACCCTGGTGCACACGCACGACCTGGCACAGGGGCTCGACCTCCCATGGACCCCGCCCGAGGACCTCTGCTCGCGCGTACTCACCCGCCTGTTCCCCGACGCACCGCCGTCCACGGACGACGCCTGGCGCACCCTCCTCTGGGCAACCGGCCGAGCCGACCTGCCCGGACACCCCCGCCCGACCACCTGGCGCTGGGACGGCACCCCCCGGCCGTGAGGGGGGCCGCGGTTGGACGACCGCCAAGGCCGCCACCCCCCCCTCAACGCCGTTTGATCACCTTCACCGCTTGGCCGGGCCGCCAGAGGTGAATCACCAGCAGCTGTTCCTCCTGGTCCACCGTGGTGAGGACGGCCTCCGTGAGGTCGAGACGGAAGGCATGGAAGTCACCGGGCGGTTCTGTGCCGGTGGTCATGGCCCGCTTCTCCGCGGGGTCGACGACCTCGACGGCCGATCCCGCGACCTTGGCGTCACCTTCACCGGGATGAGCGTGAATCGCACACCGCCCGTCACGCCGAAGGTCACGCGCCTTCACCGCGCCGAGCATCGAGCCGAACGTCAGCTCGGCTCCCCTGAAATCCACCTCGCTGCCACTCACCCGGGGCGAGCCGTCCTTGCGAAGGGTCGCGAGGACGTGGGTCTCATGTGCCTCGAACCGTGCGCGCACCTCCGCGGCCAACCAGGCCGCCTCCGCTTCGAACCGCTGCCACGTCGCCATCCCCACATCCTCGCAGCAGCCGCCACGAACCGCCGTACAGGAACCCAGCCCGGGCTCGGGCAGGATGACATCCATGACGGGTGGGAGAGACAACCTCACGGAGCTGCTGCGGCGCGCCGGACTGGACATCGCCGGCGACCGGAGGACCGGGGAGGTCCCGCCGCCCCGAGCCGCGTGGCGCCCGATCGTCGCGTACGAGACCACACCCACCGTGCGCGTGCGGGCAGACGCCCCCGATTTGGTCGCCGAAGTCAACACGCAGTGGCACCGCCTCGCGACCGGCAGCGGGATCCTCGGAGGGGACGGCGTCTTCCTCATCGACGTCGCCGGTGACTGGACGGGCCCAGCCCCCAGACGCTGGACGCGTGTACGACTCGGCGACCGGTGGGACCTCGCCGGAGTCCTGGGCGAGCGTCCCGGGCAGCCGGAGTTCGTCACGCTCTCGACGGACGGGAACACGGTGCTGGGAGCGACCACCGAGGAAGACGAGATCTGGCTGATCGTCGTGGACCACCTGCGGGCGCGGCAGAAGGCAGCCGCCCGGGCGGCGGCCCAGGAGGGACCCCCGGAGCGGGCGGCCGCCTGGGCATCGCTGTCGCGGGGCCCGGCGCCCTCGAAGAGGCTGGGACAGCTGTGGGCGGACGGACTCGCGCTCAACCCGGCCCTTCCCGACGCCCTGCGCGCGCGTCTTCTCGGCCGGTCGAGTCTCCTTCTGTGGCGTCGCCTGCCCACCGAGGTCCTCGAAGCGGCCATCGTCCACCCGGAGTGGAAGGTGCGGCAGTTGCTCGCCGAAGCCAAGCCGGACCTCACACCTGAGCAGTGGGATCGGCTGATCCTGGGTGAACAGGATGACCGGCGGCGCTGGGTTCTCACTTGGCTCGCGGCGGACGGGCGCGCCGAGCTCACCGACACCGCGTACGGGCGACTCGCCGCCGACCCCGCGCCCCGGGTGCGCGAGGAGACCGTACGCCTCACCGGACTGCCCGTCCGGCTCCTCACCGCCCTGGCCCGTGACGCCGATCCGTCCGTACGGGCGAGCGCCTGCCGACGAGCCTGGCGTCATCTGGAACCGCCGGTACGCAGTGCACTGCTGAACGACCCCTCCCGCGAGGTCCGCGTCGAGGCGCTGCTCGCACATCACGAGGACGAGCCGATGCCCCGGTCCGTCTTCGACACCCACGGACTCCGAGACCGCGCGATACGCACCTGCCGCCTGGAACGCGGCCTCGCCGAACACCTGGCCCACCACGGTGAGCCGGCCGAGCGCAGTGCACTCGCCGGCAACCCACACCTGGACCCGGACCTGGTCGCGGTCCTCGCCCGGGACCCCGACGACAGCGTCCGTTGCGCGGTGGCCGGGCGCTGCGACCTCACCGAGGAACAACGGTCCGGCATCCGCATCACGTTCGACCCGGACGTCCACCACCACCCGCTCACGTGGGTCACGGCCCTGCACGAGGATGCCGGCGCCATGCGCCGCATGGCCGCCTCCACCCACCCCCTGGTACGCAGGAGCGTCGCCCGAGCCCGCCACCTGCCATCGGACGTCGTAGAACTCCTGGCCCGCGACGAGGACCGGGTCGTCCAGCTCTTCCTCGCCGAGTCGTGCGACGACGCGCCCGCCGACATGCTGCTCCGGGTGTGGCAGTGGTGGACCGGCAGCCTCAGCGTCCCGGACCGCCCCCGCGGCCATCCCAACTTCCCCCGCCGCGGCCTGCTCCGCCACGCGGACGACCCGAACCCGAGGATGCGCCAACTGGCCCTGGATGACCCGGAATCGACGGCCGAGCTGGTGGAGCGGTTCAGCCGGGACATCGATGAGGAGGTACGGTACCGGGCCGCGTCCGACCTCCGTCTGGCACCCGAATCGGCGGTACGACTGCTCGACGACCCGCACGGGCACATCCGCGCCGCTGCCGCCCGGCATCCCGGACTGCCCGCAGGGGTGCTGATCCGTCTGCTGCGGGACACCGACACCGCACAGGACACCGCCGGGCACCCGTCGCTGCCCGTCCCCGTCATGGAACAGATGCTCCGGTGGATCGAGTCCCCGACCGACGCGGTCCGGCGGTGAGCCGGAAGGCGCAGGCGTACGTCGCCGGGCGTCGTCAGCGTGTCCTGCGGCGGCGCCTGATCGGTTCCCCCACGCGGTGCAGGTGGGTGAGGGCCTCGCCGTAGGAGCGGATCAGGCCGGTCTCGTGGTAAGGCACGCCGATCTCCGCGCAGTAGGCCCGCACGACGGGCCGGGCCCGCCGCAGGTGCGGCGTGGGCATGCTGGGGAAGAGGTGGTGCTCGATCTGGTAGTTGAGGCCGCCGAGCATCACATCGGTGAAGCGCCCGCCGCGTACGTTGCGGGAGGTGAGGACCTGGCGGCGCAGGAAGTCGGGCCGTTCGTCGCCGGTGAAGGTGGGCATGCCCTTGTGGTTCGGGGCGAAGGTGCAGCCGAGGTAGATCCCGAAGAGGCACTGGTGCACGAACAGGAACGCGACGGCCTTGCCCGGCGGGAGCACCCAGAACAGCGCGGACACGTACGCGGCCAGATGCAGCAGGAGCAGGCCCCCTTCCAGCAGCCGGTGCTTCATGGCCGGTGAGCGCAGCGCCCGCAGGCTCGAGACATGCAGGTTGAACCCTTCGAGGGTGAGCAACGGGAAGAACAGCCATGCCTGGTGACCGCCGATCAGGCGGGCCGGGCCCCGGCTGTCGCGCGCCTGCGCCGTGGACCACACGAGGATGTCCGGCGCGACGTCGGGGTCGAGCTCCTCATGGTTGGGGTTGGCGTGGTGGCGGGTGTGCTTGTGCATCCACCAGCCGTAGCTCATGCCGATCCCGAGATTGCCGAAGAGCCGGCCCCAGGTCTGGCTCGGGCCGCCCCGCCGGAACACCTGCCGGTGCGCCAGGTCGTGTGCCACCAGGGCGATCTGCCCGAACATCAGGGCCAGGAAGGCCGCCACGGCCAGCTGCCACCAGGTGTTACCGAGCGCGACGAAGGCTCCCCATCCCGCCCCCGTCAACAAGATCACCAGGCCGATCCGTGCCGTGTAGTAGCCCGGGCGCCGCCGCAGCAGACCGGCCTCGGCGATGCGCCGGGACAGCCGGGCGAAGTCGCTGCCGGCCGCTGGGTCGGACGGGCGGGAACGGGCGGCCGGAACCTCGGCCGCGGCCAAGGCCTGAGAGGAAGTCGTCATGCCGTCAAGTCTCGGGACGCCCGTCCGACCGGAACAGCCGGTCAGTCACCGGACTGGGCGGGGGGCTTTCCCCACTCCGGCCCGGGTGTTGCCACCACTCCACGCCGACCGGTGCCCGGCTCGGCCACCGGTGCCGGTGGGCCCTCCGCGGGCCCGCGCCGGTCGGGCCGGGCCTTGCGGGGGAACACGGTGTAGCTGAAGGACCACACGAAGTCGATCGCGAGGATCACACCCCACGAGCCGATGACGCCGGTCAGCGGGGCGACGCGGTGGGCGTCGCCGACGATCGCGGCGTCCAGCAGGATCAGACAGCTTCCGATGCTCCAGGCAAGCAGGTGGCGGCCCCACATACGGCGTTCATGGGCGGCGTGCTCCGGCCCGTAACGAGGCGGGCGGCTGGGCGGCGGCCCGCCGAACCGGTGGGCGAGACGGCCGTCCGCCCACGCCACCAGCCGTCCGCCGAAGGCCGTCGACACGCCCAGGTAGATCGCCGCCAGGCCGTGCGCGGCCGTCGGTGCCGCACCGCGCACGAGGTCGGCGGTGGACGCGGCGAAGAGCAGAAGATCGACCGCGGGCACCATCAGCAGCAGGACCACGCTCGCCCGGCGCCGGCGCAGTGCGTAGCGGCACAGCAGGCCGGCGACCAGGAGGACCCAGAAGGCGATCTCGCTTCCGACGATCAGTACGTACAGCACGGGCACCGCACCTCCTGATGTGATACGACTGTGCCAAATAAAGATAGCACGGGCGTGCTAAAAAGAAGGGGTGCCGAAAGTCGTCGATCCCCAGGCCCGGCGCGCCGCGGTGGCGGAAGCCGTGTGGCGCCTGATCCTCAGCCGCGGGTGGGAAGGCGTCTCCGTCCGCAGCGTCGCGAAGGAGGCCGGCCTGTCAGCGGGGTCCCTCCGGCACTACTTCGCCACCCAGTCGGACGTACTCGTGTTCGCGATGCAGCTGGTCATCGACCGGGTCCGCGACAGGGTCCAGGCACTCGAACTCCAGCCGGACCCCGCCGTGACGGTCCTGAGAGCCATCGAGGAACTGCTCCCTCTGGACGCGGAGCGCCGGGCCGAGGCGGAAGTCTGGCTGGCCTTCACCGTCCGGGCCCAGACCGAACCGACGCTACGGGCCCTGCGCGACACCAGCTACGAACTCCTTCAGGACCTGTGCCAGCAGCTCGTCGAGGTCCTGACGCGCCACGACCCGCGTGACGACCTTGACCTCAGAGTGGAGGCCGAGCGGCTGTACGCGCTCATCGACGGACTCGTGGTGCACTGCGTGATCCGCCCGGACCGCGCCACCCCGCCTCTCATGCGCGACGTGATCGCCCGGCACCTGTCGGAACTGACCGCTGCCCGAGAACCCTGAGGTCCCCGCCCGGCCTGATGGCAGTGCGGGACGGGCGTCAGGCGGACCGCAGAGGCGGGGCCTGCCTGGTGAGCGCGGCGGCCGGCAGCGGATTGTCCGGTTCGGCGCCCGGGGCCGCGGCGACGACCACTCCGGCCGCCCGGACGTCGAACCCGGCCGGCCAGACCGTCAGGTCGCCGGCCACCGCACCCTCCAGGTTCGCCCGCCCCAGGTCCGCGCCGTGAGATCGTGATCGACCACCAGCCCCGGAAGAACCAGGAGCACGACACCCAGCACCGCGAGTACGCCCAGCGCGGCCACCGCGACGGCCACGGTGCGAGTCGGACGCCGGCGGCCGACCACGAACGGATCCCCCCATGGACACGGGATCTTAGGGCCTGGCCGAACCCGGCCGCGCAGCCCGGCGAGAGCACTCGCAGCAGCTCGCCGGAAGCACTCGGAGCCGCACGTCCGCGAGTTGACCCTCCCCCTACGTCAGGCTTGAGGCTGTGGGCCGACGAAAGGGCAGGTGAATGAGCTACTCCGTAGGGCAGGTCTCGGCCGTCGCCGGGGTGACGGTGCGGACACTGCATCACTACGACAAGGCGGGTCTGCTCTCACCCAGCGACCGCAGCCACGCCGGATACCGGCTCTACAGTGAGGCCGACCTGGTCCGTCTCCAGCAGATCCTCTTCTACCGTGAACTCGGCTTCCCCCTCGACGAGATCGCCGCCATCCTCAAGGATCCACAGGCCGATCCAGTGGAACGGCTCCGGGCCCGGCAGCGGCAGTTGAGCGACGAGATCGCCCGGCTGCAACGGCTGGCCGAGGTGGCGGAACGGGCGGTGGAGGTCCAGAAGACCGGGGTGCGTCTGACTCCTCAGGAGCGGTTCGAGGTCTTCGGTGAGGTCACCTTCGACCTGAGTTATGCCACCGAGGCGGAGTTGAAGTGGGCGAACTCGGCGGGGCACCGCGAGGCGATGGCGCGCGCCGCCGCCCACACCAAGGAGGACTGGCGCCGGCTCATGGGCGAGGCCGCCGCCTGGCGAGCGGAGCTGCTCGCGGCCTTCGACGAGGGGGAGCCGAGCGACGGCGAGCGGGCCATGGACCTCGCCGAGGAGCACCGCCTGCACATCGCACGCTGGTTCACCGCCTGCCCGCCCGACATGCATCGGCGTATCGCGGACGACTTCGCCGCCGACCCGCGCGCCTTCGCACTGGTCGTACCGCCTTCCCACCAACGACCGGGTCTGGCCGCCTACACCTGCCGGGCGGTGCACGCCAACGCGGCCCGCCACGCAGGGGACGGCACCGACCCAGAGGAGCACCGATGAGGATCCTGATCACCGCGGCCGGATCGCACGGCGACGTCGCGCCCTACACGGGCCTGGGTGCTGAGCTGCGGCGCGCAGGATACGACGTCGCCCTCGCCGCACCCGACGCGTTCGCGCCCCTCGTGCGCGACGCGGGACTGGAATTCCGCAGTCTGCCCGCCGGCACCCAGGGGCGAGGCGGCGGCACCGGCACACGTGAACTCATACGGAACGCCGCCGCGTTCATCACCGAACTGGGCCACGGCTTCGCCGACGCGGTGGACGCGGGCACGGACCTCCTGCTGCTGTCGACGACCACGGCCCCGCTCGGCTGGCACCTCACCGAGGCCACGGGCATACCGAGCCTCGGCGTGTACCTCCAACCCACCGCACCCACGGGCGACTTCCCACCCGTCGTGACCGGCTCCCGCTCACTGGGGCCTCTCGTCAACCGGGCCGCGGGACGCTTCGCACTGCGGATGACCGACCGCCTCTACGCACAGGCGGTCGCACAGGTGCGCCACCGCCTCGGACTGCCTCCGGCCTCCCCGGCCGAGACGCGCCGGCGACAGGAGCGGGCGAACTGGCCCGTCCTGCACGGGTTCAGTACAGCCCTGGTGCCCCGCCCCTCCGACTGGCGACCCGGACTGGAGGTCGTCGGCAACTGGTGGCCCCACCACGACGTGACCGAGCGGCTGCCCGCCGAGCTTGAGGACTTCCTCGGCGCCGGTCCCCGGCCCGTCCTCATCGGCTTCGGGAGCATGGCCTCCGGCGACGGGGAACGGCTGAGCGAGCTCGCTGTGCGCGCCCTGCGCCGCGCCGGGCTGCGGGGGATCCTCCAAGCCGGCAGCGCCGGGCTCGCCGCCGACGGGGACGACGTGCTCACCATCGGGAACGTGCCGCACGCCCTGCTGTTCCCCCGGCTGGCCGCTGTGGTCCACCACGCCGGGGCCGGCACCTCGGCGGCCGCGCTGCGCGCCGGAGTGCCGGCCGTCCCCGTGCCGGTGACCGCGGACCAGCCGTTCTGGGCGCGACGGCTCGCCGCCCTCGGCGCAGCCACCGACCCGATCCCCTTCCGGGCCCTCACCGAGGAACGGCTTGCCGACGCCCTCGACCGAGTGGTGAGGCGGCAAGTACACAGCCGAGCCGCCGCGACGGCGGCACACCATGTGGCGGCCGAGGACGGCGCGGCCCGGACCGTCGAGACCATCCGGCAGCTGGCCGACGGATGAGGCCAAGCGAGCGCGTGTGCCCTTCCTCGCCGGCGGGCGCGGCATCGGCCACAGGAGTGGTCGATGCCGCTGACCGGCTGTTCATGCCGGGATCCGCCGGTGACCGCCGCTAGCTTGGCTGATCTTCCTGCCCTTCGCAGCTTCAGGAGCGGCGAAGGGATCCGGGCCTGTGAACGGAGAGATCAGTGGCGGACAGCGGACACGGTCCGGACGATTCAAGAGTGCTGCCGTTCGGGCGCCGGGGGTTTCTGGCATCGGCGGCGGTGGCCGCAGCGCTTCCGCTCGCGGCAGCCACGGACGCCCAGGCCGGCGCCGGCGCCGTCCAGTCGCCTCCCGGCCCGGAGCAGGAGCCGGGGCCGGCCGCCGGGTGCGGTGCTGTTCCCCGCCTGATGGCCGTTCCCGAGCACCGACGCGACCTCGACTGGATCCGGGAGTCGCTGCAGATCGCCGTGGAGCTCGAACTGGCCACCATTCCGCCCTACTTGTGCGGATGGTGGTCGATCCACGACCGCAACAGCCAGGCCGCCCGCCTCATCCGGCGCGTCGTCGCCGACGAGATGTACCACCTCGGCGTGGTCAGCAACCTGCTGGTGGCCGTGGGCGGCCGCCCACGGATCATGGACGCGGCGATGTCCTACCCCGGACAGCTGCCGGGCGGCGTCCGCGCCGGCGTGACCGTGTACCTGTCCGGCCTGACCAAGTCCCTGGTGCACGACGTGATGATGGCCATCGAGGCCCCGGACCAGCCCCTCGCGAGGGCCGACGTCTCGTCGCCGGGGATCGGGGACTTCTACGACGCCGTACTCGCCGCCTTCCGGCGCGCTCGCCCGGAACTGTCGGCCGAGGGCCAGCTCGCGAAACACATCGGGTCCGACGTCCTCAAGCCTGTCGCAAGCCTCGACGACGTCGAACACGCCATCGGCATCGTCAAGGAACAGGGTGAGGGCACGACCAGCTCGCCCGCTGACGCCTTCGGCGGCGACGAACCCGCCCACTACTACGCGTTCGGCGAGATCTACCACGAACGGCGCCTGCGGCGCGTCGCTCATCGGTGGGAGTTCAGCGGACAGCCCTTCCCCTTCCCCAGCACACGGCCCATGGCCGCCGTCCCCGCCGGCGGCTGGCCCGACCCGTCGCCCGCGGTGCGCCGGCTCCTCGGCCGGTTCGACGGGACGTACCACGCCGTTCTGCATCATCTGGAGAGCGCCTGGAACGACGGCGACCCGCGTGCGCTGAACGCCGCCGTGCACGCCATGCACGGCCTGGAGGGCCCCGCCGTCGCCCTCATGGAAACCACCCGCCCCGACGGCCCCGGCTCCTACGGGCCCCAGTTCCGTCCACCCGCCGCGCGTAACACCGTCTGACCACGTCGCACCCGGCCTCGGCGCTCGCGCTCGGCGGAGTCGACCAACATGCCCGAGCCGAAGCGGCCGCAGGCCGGCCACGCCCCGGCGGTACTGGCCTGCGAGCCGGCGGACCGCGCCTACTTCGCCGCCTCGATCTCCGACCGCCGGCCCTGGCCCCGCCCGCTCGGATCACCATTCGGCATACGGCCCCGGTGACGTGTCGCGGTGACGAGGGTGGAGGAGATGTGCGCGAGGGAGGGGTCGGCCGCGAGGAACAGCGTCTCGACTCCGGCCAACTCGTGGTTCGTGCGGGCCAGCGGCATTTCGTAGTCCAGGTCGGCAAGCCCCCGGACTCCGCGGACGACGACGTCGATTCCGGCTCGGCGGCAGTAGTCGACCAGCAGGCCGCCGGTGTGGGAGTCGACCGTGACGTTGCTGAAGTCGGCTGCTGCTGTACGGAGCCGCTGCAGCCGTTCCGTGACGGGGAGGCGACCGGTCTTGTTCGCGTTGAACATCACGCACACGACGACCTCGTCGAACAGGAGGGCAGCGCGCCGGAGTACGTCCTGGTGCCCCTGAGTGACCGGGTCGAATGATCCTGGGAAGAGGGCTCGCATGATCGGAAACAGTAACAAGCGTGTGAAGCGCGCGACTTCACCCCTCTGCCGCCGGTCAGGGCCGGCCGGTGTCCTTGCCCGTACGCCTGCGCGCGCAGGGCGCGAATATGCCCCCCATCTCGTAGAAGTAACCCGCATTCTCAGGGCTTGTAAACCTGGCGTAAGGGCATTCGATGGCCAGGAGGTTGATATCGATGGTTCCCCTGATTCTGGTTCTTCTGCTGGCTCTGATCCTCTTCGGCGCGGGATTCGCACTGAAGGCGTTGTGGTGGATCGCGGTGATCGTGCTCATCGTCTGGCTTCTGGGCTTCGTCGTCCGCTCCGCCGACGGCGCGGGCCGCAGGGGCCGCTGGTACCGCTGGTAGACACGGGCCTTAGGAAGAGCAGCGCCCAGCAACACCGCTGACAGCGCGAGTTGAGTGGGGTCCGGCCATACGGCCGGGCCCCGCTTCGCGTGTGACGCGCGGGCTCATCCGAGGAAAGCCGCGCCAGGCAGTTCGAGCGGCGGCAGGCGACGGAGGCTCAGCCCTGCGGATCCTGCGGCTTCACGTCGACCTCGCGCAGGTTCTGGTCCTTCGACTCCGTGCGGGCCTCCGTACGGTGGCCCCGTGCGATGTAGTCCCGCACCACCGCCTCGACGGCGTCCTGGGGCGAACCGATCCCGGCGAGGACCATCACTTCCACCACGAGTTCCGCGTCAAGACTGATGTTGACCTTGGCCATGATGCCCCCTCATCGCGTCGGACGCGCACTCTAGCCGCTCCCGGCGGAGGACAGGGATCGGCTGGTCGCGACTGGTGTGGCACGGCGCCGTAGTGACATGCGAGGCATGGGAAGCGGAGAATCGGGTACCGGAGCGCACGGCTTCCCCGCGATCGCGGGGCGGCGTGGAAGGAGCTCTGCGATGTTGATGGCGCACCCCGCGGTACTGCGGGACCTGGTCGACCAGTACGAATCCCTCGCCGCCCTCCACGCTTCCCCCGCGGACAGTGAGCGCGTGCGGCAGCGCATGGAGGACGTCGCCTACACCCTGTGCGTGTCCACCGGCACCCGCGACATCGACGCGGCCCTCACGGCGGCGCGCCGCCGGCTGCCCGCCGCCCGGCCCCGGGAGAGCGCGCTGCTGAGCGGCAGCAGCTGAGACCAGCCACGCGGCCGTCACCGGTGACCGCCGTACAGCCGGCCCGCACGCACCCCCCCGCGAGCAACGCCCCGGCCGCCCGGCGACGGAGGAGAGGAACCATGTGCCGACTGTTCGGCCTCAGCAGCGCGCCACGCCGCACCCACGCGACCTTCTGGCTGCTCGACGCCCCCGACAGCCTCAGCCGGCAGAGCCACCACGACCCCGACGGGACCGGCCTCGGCTACTTCGCGGCAGACGGCACCCCGCACGTCGACAAGGCGCCGATCGCCGCCTACCGGGACCGGGCCTTCGCCGAGGAGGCCCGGCAGGTGGAGGCGGCCACCTTCGTCGCCCACGTGCGCTACGCCTCCACCGGCAGCCTCCTCGACCGCAACACCCACCCCTTCGAACAAGAAGGGCGGCTCTTCGCGCACAACGGCGTCATCGAGGGCCTCGACCAGCTCGACGACCACCTGGGCGGGGATGGGTCCCTCGTCCAGGGCGACACCGACTCGGAGCGGTTCTTCGCCCTGATCACCCGGGAGACCCGGCAGAACGGCGGCGACCTCACCGCCGGGATCCGGCACGCCGCCCGATGGATCGCCGGGCACCTGCCCGTGTACGCCCTCAACCTCGTCCTGATCACACCCGACCAGATGTGGGCCCTGTGCTACCCCGACACGCACGAGCTGTACGTCCTCCAGCGCCCGGCGGGCGGACAGCACGGCTCCCGCCACCTCGACCACGGCGGCAGCCAGGGACGCATGCGGGTCCACTCCGCCGACCTGATCGACCACCCCGCCGTGGTGATCGCCAGCGAACGCATGGATGACCATCCCGACTGGCGCCTGATGGAGCCGGGCGAGCTGCTCCACGTAGGACCCGGCCTCCACACCACCCACCGCGTGGTCCTGCCCGAACCGCCGGCACACCAGCTCACCCTGGCTGATCTGCGGCCCGACGCCGCCGCCTCACAGAAGGCCGCCTGACGGACGACCGCGTGACGGACAACCCCCTGCCGAGACTGGGATGCCGTCCGACGCCGAAGACCTGCTGGGGAACACCGAAGCAGCCGGGAGCGACGAGCCGCACCTCCGTGACCGAGCCCTCCGTGCCGACGAGGAATGCCGCACGGGCTGCGTGGCACCGGCACGGACATGGTACGAGGGATGGACGTAGTGCGGGCCGCGCGTGCCGAGGCCGTGGCCGTGGCCGCGCGACACGGCGGGCGTGGGCCGGCCCCGGGCGGGAGCGGGTCCTGGTCGTCCAGTCGCTGAAGGCGGCGCTGGCCGCTTTCGTGGCCTGGCTGGTCGCGGACCGCTGGCTGCACGCGCCGCTGTCGTTCATCGCGCCGTGGGTGGCGGTGGTGCTGGTCAGGACGACGGTGTACCAGTCCTTCGCCCAGGGGTTCCAGCAGATCGCCGCCATCGCACTGGGCACGGTACTGGCCACCGCCGGCGGCACGGCGCTCGGCGTCCCCGCACTCGCGATGGCGGTGGTCCTGCCGGCGGTCCTCCTGCTCGGCAATTGGCCCCGGCTCGGCGATCAGGGGATCTACGGCGCGACCACGGCGCTGTTCGTGCTGACGTCCCGCCCCAGCTTCGGCATGGCCGTCGAGCGGCTCGCGGAATCGCTGCTGGGCGCCCTGGTCGGCGTAGGGGTGAACATGCTCGTTCTGCCTCCGGCGCACCTACGGAGCGCGCACGACGCCGTACGGGCGGCGATCGATGAGGCAGCACGGACGCTGCACGCGATCGCGGACGGGCTGGAGGACGCGTGGGGGCGCCGGCAGGCGCGCGACTGGCACCACCGGGCCCGACGGCTCTTCCGTATGGTCCGGCAGGCGCGCTCCGCCGTGGAGCGCAGCGGGGAGAGCATGCGGCTGAACCCCGACCGCCGGCGGCGCGCCCAGCTGCGGCGAGTCCAACCTCCCTACCGGCGCATCGTCTTCCACCTGGAGGCACTCGCGGACTACGCCGTCGACCTGACCCGCACCTTGGCGGAAACCGTGGACGACGACACCCCGGCCTCCGCTCGACCGCACAGGGAGGCCCTTGCTCCCTACGCCCTGTTCCTCCACCAGGTCGCCGACGCGGTGGACGACTACGGGGAGGTCGTCACCGGCGGTACGCGTCCGGACGTGCAGGCGTGCCTGAGGCAGAAGACCGAGGAAGCCCGCGCGACCCACGACGACCTGCGCGAGGTGCTGGCCGGCAAGGCGGCAGCCGGACCGCAGTGGGTGGCCCTGTACGGTGCCTTCCTGGTCGACGCCCGCAGGATCATCGTCCAACTGCTCCCCGGCCCCTGACCTCCCGGCCGAGGCCCGTACCGTCGCCCCTTGCCCTCTCGGCACCAAGATTTTTTCCGAGTGCTGTCACATCTCCGTGCGTCGGCGTGTCAGTGCAGTGAAGTCGCCGACAAGGCCGATGCGAAGGAGTGCAGCCATGACGAGCACCTCGATCTCCCGGATGCCCAACCCGGCGGAGTTCGTACCCGAGTTGAACGACGTCAGCGCCGCTCTGTTCCGGGCCACGGGCAACCGCTCCGTGCCGCGCACCACGATGAGCCTCGTCCACCTGCGCGCCGGCCAGATCGTGGGCAACACCTACCTGACGGTTCTGAACACCGGCTTCCTGCGCAAGGCGGGGGAGTCGGAGGAGCGCATCACGGCGGTCTCCTCGTGGCAGGACGCCCCGTACTTCACCGACGCCGAGCGGGCCGCCCTGGCCTTGGTGGAGGCCACTCTCCAGCCCGCGCCGCACGGCAGGGAACGTGTCACCGACGACCTGTACGCCGAGGTCGCCAAGCACTACGACGACCGGGCCCTGGCCACCCTCACCATCGCGATCGGCCAGATCAGCTTCTACATCGCGCTGGCCGTCATCGGCAAGCCGCAGCCGGTCACCTCTCTCGCGGACGAACAATGGGACTGACGGCAGGCAGCTGGGCGGGGTGAGCCTCGTGGCACCCCCGCCCGCTGCCGACCGGCCCTGGCCTCAGGCGGTTTCGGCGCCGACCGCCTCCGCGGCGGTGGCCTGTGCCGCGGCGGTCGCGGCGCGGCCGCGGGCGCTCGCCCGGCGGGCGTAGGCCATCGTCCAGTAGACCAGCGCGCCGATCACGGCGTACGGCAGGAAACTGTTGACGGTCACCATCTGGCCGTGGGGCAGCTGGTAGACCAGCACGACGCGCACCATCGCCTCCACGATGAACGTCAGACCCCAGACGAGCGTCAGATTGCGCTGCACCAGGCGGAATCCGGCGTACTGCCACATGCCGTTCCACCAGGCGATCATCTCCGGCGTGCCGTCGGTGGCGAACTTGCGGCCGAAGTAGAACATCAGCGGGCGCGGCGCGGCCAGGGTGGCCAGGTAGACCACCCCGAGCAGGCCCGTCACGAAGGAGTCCTTGGCCAGCAGCAGCCGTGGGTCGTCGGGCCCGACGAGCGAGATGACCAGGGTGAGCGCCACGAACGTCAGGGAGAGGATGGCGAATTCGTCGACCCGCCGGTGCCAGGCGAGGTAGATCACGATGTCCAGCGCAGGGCCGAGGCCGGACAGGATGATGGCGACGGACTCGCTGTAGCCGTGGTCGTGCAGCTGGTTGTAGAGGACGATCGGTGCGACCACGTTGAGGGCGATGGTGATCAGCCAGCCGACGGCGGCGGTCGACCGCTTTCGGGCAGGAGGCTGCGGAGCGGGACTGGACATGCTTTTCCCCCGGGAACGGATGCTGTGGAAAGTGGACAGCGGCGTGCGGAAGCGCACGGCGTGGCCCGGCCGACGTCCGGACCGTTGCGTATTGTTGCTGATCTTGGACTGTGCTGGCTAGAGGCGGCTCTTCCGGGGCGACACCGGGGTCGTCTCCCGCGTGGCCGGGGCCGAATGCCCGCGGCCACTACTGGAGGCGGCGGACGAGGCGACCGCACCCGAGCACATCGCCGCCCCTGACCGGATCACCGAGGGCCGCGCCGCGGTCGGGAAACTGCACCAGCCCCTCGCGGCATGTCGGCCGAGCAGCGGACCTGCCGGGTGCTGAGAGAATGGGACGGCAGCTCCTGCACCTCGTCGCGGCGACAGTCGGCATCACCGAGCAGGCCGTCCGTGCCCGGCGCCGTCTCACCAGCACCCTGGGGGCCCGGCGATGACCACACCCATCCACCCGCCCGGAACGCCCTCGCCGTACGAAGACGAGCGGCTGCCCTGCGGACGGCCGCTGTCCCGGGTCCGGGCGGACCGGGAACCCGGCGAAGGCACGTGGATCATGGAGTCGGCGGCCGCGCGCACCCTGCGCGCCGCCGCTGAGGAGGTTCCCGGCGTGCGCGCGGGTTCCTGCCGGATCATCGCCGGACCGAACGCCGGTACGAGTCAGGTGACCGTCCACCTCGGCGTGCAGGTCCCGCTGTCCACGCCCGACCTCACCGTCCTCGCCGACGAGGTCCGCCGACACGTGACGGAAACCGCCGAGCTGAGCCTCGGTCTGGACGTCGCCGCCGTCGACATCCACATCACCGACCTGGCCGACGCACCGGGCCGCTCCGAGGATGAATCCGGCCGATGACCTCGTAGTCCCCGGGTGAAGCCCTCGCCGACCGCCCGGCGGTGACCGCCCGCCTGAGCGCGGTACGCCGGGCCGAGACCGTACGCGTCACCGTCACCGTCACCGGAACCTTGTGGGACACGCCGCCGCGCCGCGGTGCTCAGGCGCGGGAGACGCGGACCAGCCGGTAGTCGGGGCGGTGGTGGGCCCGGTACGGGACGTCGGCCCCCGGCTCCTTGCTGTCCGCGATGTCGAACTCGGTGCCCTCCGGCCCTTCCAACTCCTTGACGGTGACGGTCAGGGGCGAGTGGCCCTCGGCGCCGGTGTTGGCCCTGTTGACCCGGTTGATGCCTTCGCGAAGGCTCTCGGCGAAATTCTGCTGGGGTTCGTTGTCGGTCAGCACATAGGCATGGCTCGCGGACCCCATCACCTCGTCCAGACAGGAGGCGAGGTCGTGCGGCGGCTCCATCTTGGTCCACGGCCCCGGGTGCGGTACGAAGATGTCGGTGTGCGGCACGTGGCTGCCGAACGCGGTGATGGAACCCTTGTGAACCTCCACCGCACCGGCGGGGACGCCCAGGTTGGTGAGGACGGACCGTGCCATCGGCATCATGTCCGGGTCGTACGAGGACACTTTGCCGCGCCGCTGCGCGAGGTCGCCCAGGAAGCCCGCCTCCTCCTTGCTGACGACGTTGACCCCACCGGTCACCGTGTGCCGTACCCGCGCCAGCGCCTCCTCGACCGTGTAGTTGCCGTCGTCGTCCTCGGCCAGTCTCTTCAGGTGGTTCATCATGTCCTCGGGCAGGCCCAGGTCCCTGAACGCGGGGTGCCGGGGAACCTCGTTCCCGTTCTCGATCATGTCGGAGTAGTCGTTCGTCTCGTGGTCCACCACGAGGATCGCCCGCTGGACCGCCGCCTCCCCGGCCCCGTGGCCGGCGTGCCCCTCGTGCCCGCCGCTGTCCGCGGCGTGCTGCTCCGGCCCGGCGGCGGGGGAGGGGGGCGCCGCGGACATCGCGCGGGTCGCGTTCTCCTCGGCCTCCCGCTCGAACCGGTCGCCCGGATCGCTCATCCGCAGCCCGTCACCGCGGTCCGTGCCGGCGACCGGGCCTTGGCGCTGCTGGATGACGTGGGTGAGTTCGTGGGCGAGGGTGTGCTTGTCACCGCCCCCCTCGCCCAGGACGACGTGGGCGCCGGAGGTGTAGGCCCGCGCACCGATCTCGGCGGCGGAAGCCCTCGCGGCGCTGCCGGTATGGACGCGCACGTCCGAGAAGTCCGCGCCGAGCCGGGCTTCCATCTCGCTGCGTGTGCCGTCGTCGAGGGGACGGCCACCGGTGCGCAGCACGTCATGGACCGTGGAACGCTGCACGGGCTGCCCGGTCTCCTGGTGCCCGCAGCCGGCCCCGTGCTGGTGCTCCTCCTGGCTCCGGTCGTGTCCGGCCCGGCGGAGCAACTGGACGACCGCCGCGTTGCCGAGCGTGCTCTGCAGCGCGAGGAGACCGGAGAACGGCGTCCGGCCCGCAGCCTGTGAGGGACGGGCCGGCGCCCGGCCCGTGCGTGCCCCGGCCGGCCTGGCCTGGTCTTCGGCGTACATGCGACCTCTCCCTCGGCGGGCAGACAACTCCCTCCCATGCCTATCCGGACCACCCGCGGCCGGGCCAGGTACCCGAGGGCACAGCCAGGGGCAACCCGCATGACCCCCCGGCCCGTGGCCCGTACGTCCGCACCGTGACCGACCGCCGGCAATGGCGGGGGCATGACGGCAAGCGGGGACGGCTGCCGCGAAGGGAGCCTCGCACATGGCGGTACTCCTGGATGTGCGCGACGTTGGGCCGCTCTATACGGCTAACGTCTGTGCCGTCCGTAAACCGGCCGCTCGGCCACCTGGACCGGTTCCCGGTTGCCCAGCCAGGCACAGCCGCAGCCCTCGTCGGCCACAGCCGCCTGAGCGGGAAACCGAACGCCCAGGGCGGGGTGCCTGCAGGAAGATGAGCCGTATGAGCGGATCGAGTGAGCAGTCAGCCAGCATCGCGTCTCTGTGGCAGGAACATCTGCGCGCGGCCTTCCCCGCCGGGCTGCGTGGAGCGGAGCCGGGCGGCGTCGACATCGTGCTGCTCGACGCGGCCATCGCCGGGTGCGTGTCCACCCGGCAGGACAACGGTGGCTCTCTCGACCCGGAGCGGCACCGGATCCTGCGCGACTCCGTAGCAGACCTGGACCAGATCCTGGCCCTGATCACCGGAGCGGAAGAAGTTCAATATCTCCGACGCCTGCGGCAACTGGCCGCCCTCGCATCGGACTCCGACTGTCGACTCGCCGCAGGAAACGACGTCTGAGCCCCAAGCGCGCGACTTTCGGCAGCGTCCGCGGCCGCCGACACTCCCAGGCTCGCGCGAGGAACATCCCCGACGCGCGAAGTGGCGCCCTCGCCCCGAGGCGCCGCGGCCGCTCGGGAACGACCCGATCAGCCCTCTCCGTACGCCGGTTGGTGCGATCTGACGCGGAATCTTGACGGTATTGGTTCAGTCCAATAGCGTCCCCCTCGCACAGAACCCCACACGGCTCAACACCGCCGCTCGTCTTCCGCGAGCCATTCCCCCGCCGGGAGGGCCCCTGTGGTTGCCCGACGCACTTTGCTGGCCGCTGCCGGTGCCGCCACCGCCACGGCCGCCATCGCCCCCTTCAGCCCGCTCTCCCCTCTTGCCGCCACCGCGCGGGCGGCGGGTGCCCGGCTGCCCGTGAGGCTGGCGAACAACTCCGGCCACGACGTGGTCCACGCCTACATCTCGGGCACCGACAGCAGTGGCTGGCCCGTCTTCGTCTCGGCGGACGGCGTCCTGAACCGGCTGCCCAACCCCTCGACGACGGTGACCCCCATCGCCGACTACTCCATCGCGCTCGGCGCCTCCGGATCGGCCGCCACCAACGTCACGCTGACCGACTACGTCATCGGCGGCCGCGTCTGGTTCTCGGTCGGGCAGAAGCTCCAGTTCTTCGTCAACCCGGGCCCCGTACCCGGCGTGGTCCAGCCGGCCCTGGTCAGCTCCGACCCCAACTGGGCCACCGACTGGACGTTCTGCGAGTTCACCTACAACAGCGCCAATCTCTACGCCAACATCTCCTACGTCGACATGGTCGCGCTGCCCGTCTCGATGGCGAGCACCGGCAGCGGCGGCGACCAGTCGGTCAGCCCGCTGCCCACCGGTGCGCTCGCCGCCATCGCCTCCGGCCTACGGGCGCAGCACGCCGCCGACGGTGCCCCCTGGGAGAGGCTGGTGGTCACCGACGCCTCCGGTGCGGTGCTGCGCGTGATGTCGCCCACGCACTCACCGGTGGGCTTCGGCACCTACTGGGACGACTACCTGAACCGGGTCTGGAGCCATTTCGCCTCCACCCCGCTGACCATCGACGGGCAGGGCGGCATCGGCTCCTACACCGGCACCGTCTCCGGCGACGCCATCGTCTTCTCCGGACTCGACACCAACGGCGTGCCGTTCACCAGACCGAGTGCCACCGACATCTTCGGCTGCGCGTCCGGCCCCCTCTACAACTCCGGGGCGGACGCCCGCGGGGCGATAGCCGCCCGGCTGGCCGCCGCGTTCAACCGCGGCTCCCTGCTGGTCCCGGGAGGGAACGACCAGCCCGACGGCGTACCGCCCTCCGGCTACTACCAGGACCCCGTCACCAACCATTACGCGCGGCTCGTCCACGACCACGCCGACATCGGATACGCCTTCCCCTACGACGACGTCGGCCCCACCGGGGCCGCCCCCGTCGACGGGCACCTCCAGGACAGCGCCCCCACCTCGTGGAGCATCACGCTGGGCGCCGACGGAACCTGACACCACCCGCACCCACGCCGCCGACCGTCAAAGCACGCAACTTCCTTGGAAGGGCCGACACATGCAACCCCATGGTGCGAGACCCAGACGCAGCGCGATGAAGAGAGCGCTCTCAGCCCTAGCGGTCCTCGCGGTCACGGTGGCGATCACCGCCACCGCCACCACCGCCGAGGCGGCCGTCCCCTCGCCGCCCTCCGGATTCACCCTCACCTGGAGCGACGACTTCAACGTCGCTTCCGGGACGGGCATCGACCAGAACCTGTGGAAGTACGACACCGGGCCGGGCAGCAACTTCGGCACCGGTGAGATAGAGACCATGACCAACAGCACCTCGAACGTCCGCTACGACGGCCAGGGCCACCTGGTGCTGCAGGCCAACCACTCCGGTTCCGACCCGCGCGCGGGATGGACGTCCGGGCGCGTGGAAACCCAGGCGGCGACGTTCGGCGCCCCGGCCGGCGGAGTCGTCCGCATCGAGTCCGTCCTTCAACAGCCCGACGTCACCACGGCCAACGGCGCCGGCTACTGGCCGGCCTTCTGGATGCTCGGCGCCCCGCTGCGCAGCGGAGTGTCCTGGCCGACGTCAGGCGAGATCGACGTCATGGAGGACATCAACGGCCGCAGCTCCGTCTTCAGCACCCTCCACTGCGGCGTGAACCCGGGCGGCCCGTGCCACGAGTCGACCGGCATCGGCTCGGGCGAACGCGCCTGCCCGGGCTGCCAGACGGGCTTCCACGACTACGCGACGGAGATCGACCGCTCGGTGTCACCGGAACAGATCCGGTTCTACCTCGACGGGAACAACTTCTACACCGTCAACGCCGACCAGGTGGACGCGAAGACCTGGTCCAACGCGGTCGACCACCCGTTCTTCATCATCTACGACCTGGCCATGGGCGGCGGCTTCCCGGACGCCTTCGGCGGCGGCCCGAACGCGGCCACCGTCTCCGGCGGCAGACTCGTCATCGACTCGGTGGCCGTGTACAACAAGGGCCCCGGCTCCGGCGGCGGTGGCTCGGTGACCGGCCAGACGATCACCGGTCCGGGCGGCAAGTGCGTGGACGTGTCGGGCGACGACACCGGCGGCGACGGCACCGCGGTCCAGCTCTGGGACTGCCAGGCAGGGGCCAAGGACCAGCACTGGACGTGGAACGGCCAGACTTTGCGGACCCTCGGCCGGTGCCTGGACATCGCGGGCGGCAACAACGCCGCGGGCACACCGCTCCAGCTCGCGACCTGCAACGGCGGCGGCTACCAGTCGTGGGTGCGGCAGACCGACGGATCCCTGCGCAATCCGACCTCGGGCCGGTGCATCGACTCCCCGTCGGGCGGGACCGCGAACGGCACACGCCTGCAGATCTGGGACTGCAACGGCTCCGGCGCCCAGAAGTTCGCCATGGGCACCCCCATCTACGGCCCGGGCGGCAAGTGCGTGGACGTGTCGGGCGACGACACCGGCGGCGACGGCACCGCGGTCCAGCTCTGGGACTGCCAGCAGGCCACCTCGCTCGACCAGAAATGGACGTGGAACGGCCAGACGCTGCGGACCCTCGGCCGGTGCCTGGACATCGCGGGCGGCAACAACGCCGCGGGCACACCGCTCCAGCTCGCCACGTGCAACGGCGGCGGCTACCAGAACTGGGTCGCCAACGCCGACGGATCGATGAGGAACCCGACGACAGGCCGGTGCATCGACTCCCCGTCGGGCGCGACGGCGAACGGCACACGCCTGCAGATCTGGGACTGCAACGGCACCGCAGCCCAGAAGTTCGCCCTGGCCTGAGAGGTACGAGGGTCCCGGCCCGGGGTGAAGACGGCACCGGCCCGGGGTGAGGACGGCACCGGCCCGGGGTGAGGACGGCACCGGCCCGAGGCGAGGACGGCACCGGCCCGGGGTGAAGACGGCACCGGCCCGAGGCGAGGACGGCACCGGACCGAGGGGGACGGCCCGGTGCCGTGAGCCCGCGCGGACTGAGAACCGTCACATCAGCAGGCCCGGAGGAAGCGGACGACGGCTCCCGTCTCCCCGTCGATCCCCTGCTGGAGGTGAGGGGGGACGTCCTCGAAGGCGTCCACTCTGACGGGGGCCGCGCCGGAGCCACGGGCCCAGGTGGCGATGGCCAGTCCGTCGGCGATGACGGTGGGCCGGATGGTGCCGCCTCCGGGCCAGACCTGGGACTGACGGTCGGCGGGGACGGAGACCTCGCGGGTGCGGTAGCCGACCAGGTAGTTGTCGTAGGCGGGCAGCAAGCGGACATCCGGGGTGTCGGACGGGTCGGGAGCTTCCCGCGTCCGCCCGGCGAGCGTGGTCAACCCGCCGTACTCGGTCACCGCGCCGGATTCCGCCAGCAGTTTCCATGCCCTGCGCGCCCAGGAGACCGGCAGCCCGGACCAGGTGGCGAAGTCCTCCACCCCGGCGGGCGCGTGCGCGGCCAGGTAGCGACGGGCCAGCTCCACGAGAGCAGTGTCCCCTTCGCACCGTAGGCGGCCCGGGCGGGGCAGCCAGTCGTCGATCAGCACATAGGTGGCCTCGCCGGAGCGCCGCGGGCCGTGGCAGAGGATGCCGGTGAGTGCCGCGTGGCGGATGAGGTGGAACGGAGCCTGCCCGTGCGGCGGGACACCGAGGGCGGTGAGGTGCTCGGTCAACTCGGCCCGGGTCAGCGGACCGTGCCCGGCGAGAACGCGCCGGATGACACCGTCGGCACGCACGCGCAGACCCTCGTCCAGGCCGAGTTGCCCATATCGGCGGCTGGTCGCGGCAAGGATGCGAGGAGACAGCAACCTCAGGACCCAGTGGGCGTCGTCGCTGGGGACGGTGTGCAGGGTGCCGCGCATGTACCAGCCGCGGACGATGCTCCGGTCCTCGTCGTACGCCGTGCGGATCGCGCGGGCGGTGACGTCCCGGCCGCGCACCCGGATGCCCAGGTCGGCGGCCGTGGCGTCCTGGGCCTGGATGGCGAAGACCCGCCGGACGGCCGCCTCGGCAGAGGCCTCCCGTACTCCACCGGCCAGGGCCTGCGCCTCGGCCCGAAGCCGCCGGACCCTCTCGTGGGCTCGCATGGTCACCACCCCATCACGGAACCGGCCCTCACGTCCCGATGTCGAACGTGGGCGGCTTGAGGCCCGCGAGGCATCGAGTGTGGGGCGAGGCCGGAGTGTCGAAGAACGACGTGGTGATCGTCTGCGCACACGGCGACTCGGCGTACGCGACGTGGGCGACGTAGGGGACCGTGAGCGCGATGGACCGGCTCAGCGTACGTGCCACGTACGGGCCGTTGCTCGGCGCGGTCTGGGCGTCGAACCCACCCGACACGACGAGCGTCGGGATGTCGCTGCGCGTCACGTCCCGGACCGAGGGCGGCGCCGCGGGCACGTCCCAGGCCCGGCAGTCCGGGTACACAAAGGGCAGCTGCGGAGCGTTGGCCAGCAGGGAGCGGGGGAACGACGGGAACGCGCGCCGGCCGGCCCGGATCACGTCGGCCTGGCTCTCGTACGGAGTCCACTCGCCGCAGAAGACGCCGTAGGCCAGCCCGTGGGAGACCCTGCCGGTGGCCTGGGGGCTGAGCTTTCCGCCCGCCCACTGCTCGGCGATCCGCTGCGGGCGGCCGTGCGCCAACTCGTCGATGGAGCGGGGCACTCCGGCCGCCACATGGGTGGCGGAGGTCAGCCAGGTCACCAGGGCCGCGCCGTCCAGTACGACCTTCACCGGGGCGGGCCGGTCCGAAAGGGTGACGGTGGTGGTGACCGGCCGGGCGTCGAGTTCGAGGACGAGGCGTTCGAAGGTGGCCTTGAGGTGCGGATAGCGGCTGTCGCAGGCGGGCTGCTCCGCACAGGCCCTGAACAGACCGTCGAAGCCCTCTCGGGCGGCCTTCCAGGTCACGCCTCCGCCCGCCAGGGACGGCGGCAGGACGCCGTCGATGCCCACCGACCGGATGCCCTGGGGGTGCAGGCGCGTGTAGAGGAGCGCCGGATCGGTGCCGTACGAGATCCCGAACACGTTCCACTGTCCGATGCCCAGCGCCTTGCGCAGGTCGGCGTAGTCCGCGGAGCTCTCGGTGCCGTTGTAGGCGCTGAGGTCGACTCCGCGGCTCGCCAGGCGTTCACGGCAGGCCCGCGTCGCCTCGACGTGGAGCCTCCCCGTCGACGGTGCGTTGTAGACGAGGCCGACGGCGCGGGCGTTGAACTCGTCGATGTCGGGGCAGGTGAGGGCCGGATCGGCCGAGTAGGTGCCCCGCTGGGACATGAAGATCACGTCCCGGTCGTGGTTCAGGCCGCCGGCGAGCGCCAGCGGGATCTCGGAGACCGCGTCGTCGCCGGGCCCGCCGGCGAACCAGACGATCGGGTCGGACGCGGGTCTGCGCGTGGCCGCGGGCACGATCGCGACCGCGAGGGTGATCTTCCGGCCCTTGGGCCGGCCCCGGTTCTCGGGCACGGTGAGTGTGCCGCAGCGGGCGGTCTCCAGAGCGGGAATCGGGTCCGCGGTTCTCGGGCAGGGCCCCGGCACGAAGCGGGCGTGGCCCGCTGTCCGGGCGACCGTGCCGAGGGGCGCGGCGGCTGCGGGACCGGCCGAGGCGGGCGCCACGGCGAGGCCGGCGAGGAGGAGTTCGTCAGGCCGTAGGCGAACTCGCCGGTGGTGGGCGTCGCACCGGCGGCACGCGCGCGGGCGAAGCGCTCCGGGTTTTTGTGGGCGAGTTCGTCGAGCGCGGCGGGGACGTCGACGGCCGGCAGGGCGCCACCGTCGGCGACCAGAAGGTTCACCAGCGCGCCCCCCGTCGAGGACGACCTTCACCGGATCCCCTCCGCCGGGAGGCTCGGCCGTCGTCGTCAGAGGATGCGCCTCCAGCCGGCGGACCTGCTCCGTCAGCGCGCGGTGCAGGTGGGGGTAGCGGCTGTTGCAGCGCGGCTGGGCCGCACAGGCGCGGAAGATCGCGTCGATCCCCTCCCTGGCGCTGTCCCAGGTCCACGGCAGGCTCACGACCCGCGGAGGCGCGACCGAGTCGATGGCCACCGACCGGATCCCGGCGGGGTGCCTGCGCGGATAGGTGAGGGCCAGATCGGTGCCGTAGGAGTACCCGTAGACGGTCCAACGGCCGATGCCGAGCGCCTTGCGCAGGTCGGCGAAGTCAGCCGCGTTCTCAGTGGTGTTGTACGCGCTCAGATCGGCCCCGGCGGCCGTCAGACCCTTCCGGCACTGCTCCGTCGCGCGCACGAGGAGCCGTCCGGTGGACGGCGCGTCGTAGCGCAGTCCTACGGCGTCAGCCTGGAACCGGTCGATCTCCGGGCAGGCGAGATTCGGCTGCGAGTACAGGCCGCCCCGCTGGGTCATGACGATGAGATCGCGGTCCCGGTCCACCCGTGAGTCGATCAGGAAGGGAATGGCCCCGATCGCGTCGCCCCCGGGTCCACCCTCCATGAACACGACCGGGTCCTCGGCCGGTTTCGCGGACGTGGCCGGAACGATGACCACGGCCAGCCGGATGGTCCGCCCGCCGGGGCGGGCGCGGTTCTCCGGCACCTCCAGGAACCCGCACCGCCCGGGGACCGGCTCGGGAGCGGCCGGGCACGAACCGCGCGGGAGGTCCTGGCCGTGTGCTGCTGACGAGGGCTGACGTGGCACGGCCGGCGGCCGGACCCGCCGCCCCCAAGAGCGCCGGACCGGCAACGGCGAGGGCGGCCCCGCCGCGCACGCGCCGAAGGTACCGCCGCGTGCGCGGATGCCGTGCCCCCGCGTGTACCGCCCCGCAGCCGCTGCCCCGTGGGAAGGGCAGCCACCATCGATCGACGACCTGTTCCGCCCTGTGACCCCGTCTCTCATACGTCCGAGGCCGCCCCATCCGGGCCGGCACACGGCGCCTCGCCGGCCGACGCGTGACTACGGCGACCAGGCGTGGCCAGCCTGTGCGAGCGGAGGGACGCCCACCACTCGTGTGCGCCACTCGGGGGCCCGCACGTTCGGGGCCAGTGGACACAGATGGACGAGCGCTGGGAGGTCGTCATGTTCGCCCCGGAGCGCACCGCCGACGCCGTCGTGATCTCCCACCTGGGTTGCGCCCGGCGGGAGTGGCTGAGCATCAGCGGCAGCCACCGTGGCACGATCTGGTCCGACTGCCGGGTGGACGACGTCGACCTCGCCCCGCTGCTCGACGCCGACGGTGTGCCGGTGACGTTCGTGACGTTCGCCCGCTGGTACACCGGCTGGCTGGAGAAGGCCGAACGCACAACCCTGTCGGCACCGTAGGTCCGTCGGCCGTGCTGTCGAGCGCTGCCGGCCGGCCGAACGGCTGAGCACCGCTGGCGGGCGGGTCCTCCCCGCGCCCCGCGCGGAGAGGGCAAGGGGTCTGCACCCGTGCCTGCCCGTCCGGACGTACCGCCGGGCAGGGCAGTGCGGTGACACTGGACGTTCCCAGTCCGTGTTCCAGAGGGGGAGGCACGCATGCGGGCGCAGCAGACCGGTGACGAACAGGGGAAGGGACCGCAGCCCCTTGGAGCCGCGAAGGCCGCGCGACGGCCCCGGTCCGCCGGACAGTCCCGGTCCGGCGGCGGAACGGCCGCCGAGTCGCTGCTGCAACTCCAGCGTCTCGCCGGGAACTCGGCGGTGTCCCGCGTCATCGAGGAACAGCGGCACACGCACACCGCGGCCTGCGGCCACACACCTCCCGTCCAGCGCGCGGCGGCGCCGTCGGGCCCCGCTCCCGTGGTCCAGCGCATGCGGCAGGACGAACTGCACCAGCACCCGCCGGGCCCCGCGCTACGGGTACGGGGCCCCCGTACCTCCCGCGCGAGCGACCGCACACCGAACGCCCTGTCGGCGGCCGAATGGCAGAGCCTGCCGCAGGCCACCCGGGACGCCGGCCACAAGCAGCGCGTGGACGTCGACGCGGACCCGCAGACGCTCCAGGAGACCGATCCGCTGCTCCACTACAACCTGGGCAACATCCGCAGGCTGGCCCCGGACGTCCCCCCGACGGCCGGGCGCAACGACGTGCTGGAGGGCATCGGCCGCGCCGACCCGCGAACGCTCGGCCACTGGAACCGCCAGGACGCCCGCGACACACAGCTCGGCCGCGACGCGCGAGCCACACGCGACGCGTACACGGAGACGCCCGGGGCCCGGCAACAGCGCCATCAGACCGTGGAGGACACACTGGCCGGCGCCGGTTCCGAGGACGCGATGGGCGACCTGCGCGCGCTGCTGGAGCGGTTCGAGGGCGTGGCCGTCGGCGGCACCCATTCCGCGGCGCTGGTCTGGCAGTTCCTGCGCTCGCACATGGAGCAGATCCAGGCCGCCGGGGTGCGCACCCTCTACCTGGAGAGCATCCGGGACGACGGTTACCAGTCCCACGTCGACGCCTACCTCGCCGGCGGCACCATGAGCCCCGAGCTGCGGGCGTTCGTCACCCGTTACGACGCCGGCATGAACCTGGGCGCGACCGGGCTGGGAGCGGTGCTGGAGGCGGCCCGGACGCACCGCATCCGGGTCAAGGGCCTGGACGGCCGCCCGGCCCGTCGCCCCACGATGTCGGCGACCGCCCTCTACGAGCGCGTCGCCGCCATGAACACCTACGCCACGCAGGTCGTCGCCAGCGACCGGCGCCGTCCCTCGGCGACGGGCGGCTACCTCATGGAACTGGGCAGCGCGCACACCGGCACGTACACGGGTCCGCCGCAGAACGCCTCGGTGCACGGCGCACAGTTCGAGGCGGGCGAGGACTTCCCCGGCGTGGACGACCTGCTGGGCATTCCGGCGGTCGGCTACCAGGGCGACCACCGCTTCCGCCGCCTGCCCAATTCGTGACGGCGGGGTGACGCCGCGGAATCCGTCGCTTCCAGCACCGGTACCCGCACCGGCCCGCGACTCCACGGCGACCGTGGCTCCATCGGTTCGGCCAGGGCTTCCTGGTCACCGCGGCGCGCTCACCGCGATCGTCTCCTTCCTGGAACCGCCAGGCGCTTCACGTCTTGCCGAGCCGGGCTGGAGGCTCAGGCCGCCCGGATGCCGTTCAGGGTCAGGTCGAGGATGTCGAGCAGTTCGGTGGTGAGGCCGTCGGGAGCCGCCGCCTCCTTCTCGCCCCTTTCCGGACTACCGCACCAGCGGTACAGCGCGCCGAGGTAGAGGTCGCGCAGGGAGTGGCCGATCCGCTCGGCGCCCACCCCGGTCCGGAACTCGCCGCTCTCCAGGCCGGCGGCGGCGATCGTGGCGAACAGGTCGGCCAGGTAGGGATCCTCCAGCAGCGGCCGTCCGGCCCGCACCCACGCCATCAGCAGCGAGTTGGTCTCCTGACGGTGCCCCTCGTTCATCCGGGCGAGGGCGATCATGCACTGGCGCAGCCGTCCGACCGCCGTGTCCTCACCGTCGCGATCGGCCGCCAGACCGGCCAGCAGGGCGTCGCGCCGCTTCACGCCCCAGAAGGCGGCCCTGGTGACGGGCGGCAGCCGCGGTATCGGCGCGGCCGTGGCGAGACGGCTGGCCCGGGAGGGCGCCTCGGTCGCGCTGACCTACGTACGGGCGGAGGAACAGGCACGCGCGGTCGCCAAGGAGATAGAGGCGGCGGGCGGTACGGCCTCGGTCCTCCAGGCCGATCTCACGCTGCCGAACGCCGCCGCGCAGGCCGTTGAGCGGACCGTCGAGGAACTCGGCAGCATCGACATCCTGGTGAAGAACGCCGGCTTCCTCGCCTACGGCCCACTGGCCGAGGTGACCGCCGAGGACCTGGACCGGGCTCTTGCCGTGGACGTCCGGTCGGTGTTCCTGGCGGCCCAGGCCGCCGCCCGGCACATGGGCGACGGCGGCAGGATCATCAGCATCGGCTCGTGCTTCAACGGACGCGTGCCCGGCGCCGACTTCGTCGTCCAGGCCATGGCCAAGACCGCGCTGCTCGGCATGACCAAGGCGCTCGCCCGGGAGTTGGGGCCGCGCGGGATCACCGCGACCACCGTCGACCCCGGCCCGATCGACACCGACATGAACCCGGCCGACGGCGACGCCGGGGACTTCCAGCGGGATCTGACCGCGCTGGGCCGCTTCGGCGAGGCGGACGACATCGCCGCCGCGGTGGCGTTCCTCGTGGGGCCCGGCGGCCGCTACGTGACCGGCACGAACCTCGCCGTGGACGGCGGATACACCGCCTGACCGGCATCCTGGGCGTCAGGCAGGTGTACAAGCCCGTGTGGGAGGGAGCCGACACAGGGCGGCCGGCCCCCTCCGCCCGGCGTCACACGGTGTCCCCTTCGACTCGCTGGGCCTGGACCCATGGTCGTGCGCTGCCGAGCCAGCCGAACAGGAAAGCGGCCGGTACGGAGACCAGGCCAGGGGTGTTGGAGGGGAACCAGTCGAAGTCGTCCTGCGGCCACACCGCGTAGTCCGTCCCGGACACCGTGGGGGACAGGGCTGTGAGCACGACGCAGAGCAACAGCCCTCCGTACACGGCCCACATGAGTCCTCGCCGGTCGAACCCGTCCCAGAAGAAGGAGTAGATCAATGCGGGGAAGACACAGGAGGCGGCGACGCTCATCGAGAAGGTGAGCAGGAATTCGATGGGATAGCGGTGCAACGCGGTGGCGAGCACCAGACTGACGACGCAGAGCAGCACGACGGTCAGACGCAGCACCCCTGTTTCCCGTATGCCCGCGCGGGGGCGTCCGGCCCGTGGGAACAGGTCACGTGCCAGGGAGACGGCGGTCGCGAAGGTGACGCTGGCCACCGCTGTCAGGACGGCGAGGAAGGCCACGCACGCCACGACGGTGATGAGGACCACGCGCCGCGTCGAATCGTGGGGAAGGACGCCCGACGCCAGCAGGATCGGCGCCCCTTGTCCCTTGCTGTCGACGGCACCGATGCCTTCGGCGCCCACCACGGCCGCGGCCGCGAACCCGGCCACGATCAGGAGGAGGAAGAACGCGCCGGACAGCCCTACGGCGATGCTCATGGAACGTCTCGCCGTGGAGCCGGTACGGCTGGCGGAGACCCTGAGGATCAGGTGGGGCATCATCGCCGTGCCCAGGATCACCACCGCGTGGTCGCTGATCGTGCTGAGCGGTCCCAGACCGGCCGCGTGCGTCCAGAGCCCCGGAGCCAGGTACTCGCCCGGCGAGGTGCTCTTGTCCGCCGCGGCGGACAGCAGGTTCCCGGGGTGCCACGCGAACCTTCTCAGAGCCAGCAGAGTCACCACGGTCAGCGTCAGCAGGGTCACCGGCACCTTGACGACCTGCATGAAGCTGGTGCCGCGCAGATCGGCCACCACGGCGAAGCACGCGACGAGGCAGCCCATCAGTACCGTGCACACCACCTGTGCCGTCTCGGACGACATACCGGTCAGCAGCGCCGCACTGACGCCGCCTGCCCGGAGTTGCACCATGAGCAGAGGTATGGCGATGACCACGGTCACCACGGCCCCGGCGGTGCGCGGCCCCGGTCCCGTGGCGCGCAGGGAGAACAGTTCCCCCAGTGTGTAGCGGCCGGTGGCCCGGATTCTCGGCGCCAGGAGCAAGAGGACACCCAGGGCGATGACGCTGTCGACGGCCGACGTGACTCCGTCGTATCCGAAGAGCGCGACGACCCCCGGCACGGCGACCAGCATGACGACCGTCATCTGCTCACCGGCCATCGCGAATCCGTTGAAGGCGGCGGACAGGGACCGGTCGGCGACGTACAGCCGTTCCGGATCGTCCTCATGGGTGGCGAGTGTGAAGAGCCAGAGCAGGCACAGCCCGATGAACACGAAGAAGGCGGTGATCACGGCCACTCTGGCGCCGCTGCCGACCGGGTCGAGTGCGCCGGAGCTCAGCAGATGAGGTGTCACCGAGCACCGCCCGCACGCGGTGCGGCACCGATGCCCGTAGTCGGTCGGGGCGGATCGGGAAGGTCGGACCGCCTCCTGGCGCGGCTCTCGTACCACCACGTCGAGGCGACGAAGAGCGCCAGTTGCAGGACGGCCCATCCGATGCCGAGCGTGAGTCGGCCGTACACGGCGACACCGCCGATCGTGGCGGAGCAGGACAGCAGGACGCTCGCGGCCAGCGGGAGCGCGTTGACGGTACAGAACGCACGTCTGCTGCGGGCTGCGGGGTTCTGGGTGGAGGCGGGTGGCACGGAAAACCTCTCTCCTGGCGGGGTGCGGGCCCCAGGGGCGTCGTAGGCCTGCGGTCGAGGGCACGACGACCGTCTCTGAGGGGAAGCATGGGGAGTCAGCCGGCCGAGGTCCGGGCCGTGGTGGGCCGGACAGACGCCGGGACAGGCTCATGTCGACCGCGTGAGTGGGCGATCGTGTGGCCGTCGACAAGATACTCGATTCCGAATCGAGTTCAGGTTATCCGTTGCCGAGCTGCCACTGTCAAGATCCGTCGGGGGAGATGCGGCCGCTCGCCTCGGGCACGGCCCTCGGGCGGTCTGCGACGGCGTTGGATCAGCCCGCAGGACAGTGCGGGTGACACACCGTCAAGGTGCGCACTCGCGTCTGTCGCGTCTGACAGAGACCGTCTGCGCCGCGTCCGCGCTGCCGGTGGTTCCCCTACCGGCGAGGCTGCTGCCGGTCTGCCGGGGCATAGGTGGCGAGGTAGGCGCCGACGAGACGTCGTGCTTCCTCGATCGTGCCGGAGTCGCCGGTCGCGCTGCGGCGGAAGGCCATCTCGAAGAGACGGTTCCCTGCCTCCCACGCTGTGTGCGCGACGAGTCGGGGAGTGTCGGCGCGAAGCAGTCCTCGCTCGACCAAGAGGGTCCACGCCCGGTCCGCCTGGGCCTCGTCGAAGGCCCGCACGATGGGGGCGACCTCCCCGGCGAACCACAGTTCCACACAGCCGCGGTGCTGACGGAAGTAGTCCCGCGGCGTGTCGATGAGGGTGTCGACGGCTCCGGCGAGAGTTCGGGCGTCGGGACTGTCCAGGGCCTCGGCGATGAGCTCGGCCAGCTCGGACATGTGACGTTCCATGAGTTCGGCCTCGACCTCATGGCGGTCGGAGAAGTAGTAGTAGACGGAAGCGGTCGGGATGCCCGCCCGCTCGCCCATCGCCTTGAGGGTGGCGGCTTCGTAGCCTTGTTCGGCGAGCACGGCCGCCGCGGCGTCCAGGATGGCCTGCCTGCGTTCCTTCCCCCGGCGCTGCACACCGCCCGGCCGGGAGGCCGCCTGGCCCGGCGAAGACCTTTCGAACATGATTCGAGATCTTATCAATCGGACGCCGGCCACAGCACGTCCTCCGCGGCGGTACGGCCGCGGTCGGCCCGGGCGTGCGCGCGGTGCTGAGCCGCCCGCTGGTTTCAGCCGATGGCGCCGACGAGGCGCAGGGCGAATTCGCCGTACTCCCACACCACGGCATCCTCGGTGATCTCGCCGTCCTCGCGGAACCAGACGGCGACGCCCATGCCGAGGTCGAGGACCGCGTATGAGGCCAGGCGGGCGGAGGCCACGTGGAAGCGGCCCGCGGCGACTCCGGTGTTGATCAGGTCGCGGAAGCCTGTCTCGTACTGGGCTCGTTGTGCCAGCACTTCGCCGAGGTGCGGTTCTTCGAGGCTGCGGATCTCGCGGTTGCCGACGAAGGCTTCGAGGCGGTGGCGGGCGTGGTAGCGCACATGCGCTTCGGTGGCTCTGCGCAGCCGCTCGGCGGGGTCGGTGGTGGTGGCGATGGCCGTGCGGTGCAGGTCCATCAGGTCCCGCATGGTGCCGGTCATGATCCGCGCGAGCAGGTCCTGTTTGGACGCGACGTGCTTGTAGAGGCTGGGGCCGCGGATGCCGACGGCCGCGCCGATGTCCGCCATGGTCGTCGATTCGTAGCCGCGGCTGGTGAACAGCTCCAGCGCGGCGGCGCGGATGTCGTCGGTCCGGGACACGGAGCACCTTCTGTTGTTCCAACCGATCGCCCGAGGTGGCTAACGAAGAGTAGCATATGCGCCTTGCGGGCGACCTGAGCTGCATCTAGAGTCAGCTAATGAGCATTAGCCAACTGGAGGGTATGTGAGCATCGACCTGACCCCTGAGGCCGCCGTGGCGGACCTGACGGACCGTACGGCGCGATTCGTCCGTGAGGTGGTGCTTCCCGTCGAGGAGGAACACCGCGGTGTCGTGCGTTCGGACCGGGTACGGACACAGCTGCAGACCGCGGCCAGGGAAGCGGGCGTCTTCGCCCCCCACGTGTCCCCTGAATACGGCGGCCACGGGCTGGACATGCGAGGGCGCGCGCCGGTCTTCGAGGAGGCCGGCTACTCGCTGCTGGGGCCGTTGGCGTTGAACATCGCGGCGCCCGACGAAGGCAACATGCACATGCTGGAAGCCATCGCGACGCCGGAGCAGCGAGAGCGCTACCTGCGCCCGCTCGCCACCGGAGCGGTCCGCTCGTGCTTCGCCATGACCGAGCCGGCGCCCGGGGCGGGGTCCGACCCCAGCGCGCTGTCGACCCGGGCCGAGCGGGCCTCGGGCGGCTGGCGGATCAACGGCCACAAGTGGTTCATCACCGGGGCCGACGGCGCCGGGTTCGCCATCGTGATGGCCCGCACCAGCGGCGAGGTGGGGGACCGGGGCGGCGCGACCATGTTCCTGGTCGACGCCGGCAACCCGGGTATGAAGACGGTCAGGCACATCGAGACCCTCGACGAGAGCCTGTTCGGCGGCCACATCGAGTTGGTCTTCGACGACTGCCTCGTGTCCGACGACGCGGTGCTCGGCGCCGTGGACGAGGGTTTCCGTCATGCCCAGGTCCGGCTCGGTCCGGCCCGTATGACGCACTGCATGCGCTGGCTCGGCATCGCCCGCCGCGCACAGGACATCGCCGTGGCGCGAGCCGCGGAGCGTCGGCTGTTCGGATCGCGTCTGGCCGATCTCGGGATGATCCAGCAGATGATCGCGGACAACGAGATCGACATCGCCGCCTCGCGAGGGCTGATCACACAGGCGTGCTTCGAGCTGGACGAGGGCCGCTCGGCGGCGCAGTCCACGGCGATCGCCAAGACCTTCTGTGCCGAGGCCATCTATCGCGTGGTGGACCGCTCGCTGCAGATCTGCGGTTCGCTCGGAGTCTCCGGGGACGCGCTGCTCGGCCGGTTCCTGCGCGAGGTCCGCCCGTTCCGGATCTACGACGGCCCGTCCGAGACCCACCGCTGGGCCATCGCCCGCCGCACGGTGAAGCGCCACGAGCAGGCGGCCGCCCGGTGAACACCGTCGAGGGGCTGGACCTGGGCGCACTCACGCGGTTCTTCACGCAGAGCGTCCCCGGCTTCCGTGGCGAGCTCCACGCCGAGCTCGTGCAGGGCGGCCGCTCCAATCTGACGTACCGGCTGACGGACGGCCACGGCAGCTGGGTGCTGCGCCGTCCTCCCCTGGGCGGGCTGACGCCCTCGGCACACGACATGGCCCGCGAGTACCGGGTGGTCTCGGCACTCGCCGACAGCGGTGTTCCGGTGGCACGCGCCGTCGCCCTGGGCGACGCCCAGGTGATGGGCGTGCCGTTCGCTCTGGTCGAGTACGTGGACGGTGTCGTCCTCCGCACCGAAGCCCAACTTGACGCGTGGCCCGACCAGACGGTCGCCGACTGCGCCCACGCCCTGGTGGACGTGCTCGCCCGGCTGCACGCCATCGAGCCCACCGCCGTCGGGCTGGACGACTTCGGGCGGCCCGCGGGCTACCTCGCCCGCCAGGTCGCGCGCTGGCACGACCAGTGGCAGCGCGTCCGCACCCGCCCGCTGCCCGACGTCGAGGCCCTGCACACGCTCCTCGCGCAGACCTGCCCGCCCGAGAGCGGCGCCTCGATCGTGCACGGGGACTTCCGCATCGACAACGCCATCCTCGCCCGGGACGACCCGTCACAGATCCGCGCCCTCGTGGACTGGGAGATGGCCACCCTCGGCGATCCGCTCGCCGACCTCGGCCTGCACCTGGTCTACACCGACCCGGTCTTCGCACCGGTGCTGGCCGGCCGGGCCGCCTCGACCAGCCCACGTCTGCCCGCCCCCGCCCACCTGGCCGAGCGCTACGCCACCGTCAGCGGCCGTGGCCTGGACAACCTCGGCTACTACATCGCCCTCGGCTACTTCAAGATCGCGGTGATCGCCGAAGGCATTCACGCCCGCCACCGCCAAGGCCTCACCGTCGGCTCCGGGTTCGAGACCGTGGGCGACGCCCCCGCGCCCCTGGCCGCGGCCGGACTGCGAGCACTGCGGAGGAACCTGTGACCACGCCCCTCCTCGACCGGTTCCGCCTGGACGGCAAAGTGGCCGTCATCACCGGTGCCGGCTCCGGACTCGGCGCCGGCTTCGCCGTCGCGCTGGCTCAGGCCGGTGCCGACCTCGTGCTGGCCGCGCGCCGCACCGACAAGCTGGACGCCGTCGCCGAGCGGGTGCGGGCGGCCGGGGGGCGGGCGGTCACCGTCGCCACCGACGTCACCGACCCGGAGCAGTGCGAGGTGATGGCCGGGGCCGGGCTGGAGGAGTTCGGCCGGATCGACGTCCTGGTCAACAACGCCGGCATCGGCACGGCCGTCCCCGCGTTGCGTGAGCGTCCGGAGGAGTTCCGCCAGGTCATCGACGTCAACCTCAACGGCGCCTACTGGTCGGCCCAGGCCTGCGCGAAGGTCATGGAGCACGGTTCCAGCATCGTCAACGTCGCCAGCACGCTGGGCTTCATCACGTCCTACGCCCCTCAAGCCGCGTACTCGGCGAGCAAAGCCGGACTGATGGGACTGACCCGAGACCTGTCCGCCCAGTGGTCGGGCCGCAAGGGCATCCGGGTCAACGCCGTGGCGCCCGGCTACTTCGCCAGCGAGATGACAGCGGCCGTACCGGAGGACCTGCTGAAGGGCTTCATCGCGGAACGCAGCCCCCTCGGCAGGCTGGGCCGGCAGTGCGAACTGGACGCCGCGGTGCTCTTCCTGGCATCACCGGCCTCCTCCTACATCACCGGCAGCACCCTCGCCGTCGACGGCGGCATGTCCGGCCACTGACGTCCCCGGTGCCGACGCTGCCGGGGCTGGACGTCTCGGCCCCAGACAGCCCGATCACCCAACTCGACGCCTATGCGGTCGAGTTGGGTGATCGGGAGGATGTGAAGTGGCGTTCGGGCGGGGTCAGGGCGACCCGTGACGGCGTGCACGTCCGCGTTGCCGATGAGGTGAGACTTCCGTCGGGCGTGGGCCGGATGACTCGATCACGCGGGGGGGCCGGGGAGGCCCCCGCCGGTGAAGACGCCGCGCAGGTCGGCACACGCGTCCGTGACGGCCTCGGCGGCCTTGGAGAAGGCGCCGACCTCGGTGAAGAACCCGTGGAACACGCCCGGACAGCGGCGGTGCCGCACCGGGACGCCTTCCGCGTCGAGCCGTCGCGCATACGCCTCGCCGTCGTCGCGCAGGGGATCCACTTCCGCGGTGATGATGTGGGCGGGAGCGAGACCGGCGAGAGTCGCGGCCTTGAAGGGCACCGCGAGTGGACTGGGGGCAACGCCGTCGTCACCGACGTACTGACGCCAGAACCATTGCGCGTCGGCGGCCCCCATCAGGGGGGCGTCCGCGAACTCGGTCCAGGACGGGCGCGCGAAGGAGTCGTCCACCGCCGGGTAGACGAGGACCTGGAGCGCGGGCTGGGGCAGGGCGCGGTCGCGCAGGTCCAGGCAGAGCGCCGCCGCCAGACCTCCACCGGCCGAGTCGCCGCCGACCGCGATGCGGCGGCTGTCTATGCCGAGATCCGCCGCGTTCTCGACGAGCCAGGCGTGAGCCGTCCTGGTGTCGTCGATGGCGGCGGGGCACGGATGCTCGGGGGCCAGCCGGTAGTCGACCGAGACCACGACGCACTCCGCGTGGCGGCTGAAGAGACGGCACACTTCGTCGACTCCGTCCAGGCTGCCGACCGTGAAGCCCCCACCGTGGAGATAGAGCAGACAGGGCAGGCCGGCAGCACCCGAGCGGGGCACGCGCGGCCGATAGACCCGCACCCTCACGGAGGAGTGCGTACCGGCCGGTCCCGCCCAGGTCGCGTTCTCTTCCGCCACGGACGCGACCTGGGTGAGCCGGGGCGGGGGCTGCGGGGCCGTGAATTTCCGTACCCCGTCCAGGCCGAGGGTGTGCAGGGGCTGGGGGAGGACCTCGGCCAGGAAGTCGGCTGCCACGAGCGACTCGGCATCGAGGAGTCCGCGCCAGGCGGGTGGCGCTTGCCCTCCTGCGGCGGGGGGTTGTGGTCGGGCGCCGTCCGGGCCGGCGGAGGGTGTCGATCGCTGGACAGAGGGAGTGGTCACTGGCAACTCCACGGGAAAGGGCCTTGACACGATCTGGACATAGTCGCATGACTAAATCAAGCGATCAACACTTGGGACGTGCTTTCGGTGGGGGACCGATCGCCGTCCCCGGCTCCGCACGACAGGCCGGCCGGCCCGTCGTGCGGAGAGGCCGGACCCGAGATCCGGCGATACATTGAACGAGCCACAGGCTCCGTCCCACGGGATACGGACAACGGCCATGACCGAGCTCAACAGCCCTCAGGACTCCCAGGACCCTCAGGACGCGGAATCGCCGCACGGCGGTCTGTGCGCGGGTGTGTCCGCTGCCGAGACCGCGATCATGGTGTTGGACGACGAAAAGCGGCTCGCTGGATGGAGCCGAGAAGCCGAGACGTTGTTCGGGTACCGCCCGGATGAGGTGCTGGGCCGTCCCGCCGATGTGATCCTGGCCGACGCGGACACCGGCACCGGCCTGCTCGCCACCAGCGGGCGTCGTGGGCGGACGCCGACGGTCCGGGGGGTACGACACCGCGACGGGCACAGGGTCGAGGCGGCCGTGACCTGCGGCCGGCTGCCCGATGGCAATTCCCAGGCCGCCTGGCTCGTCCAGGCGATGCCGGCGAAGGAACTGCGCGAGCGGGCCGTCGATCAGGCGGTGCTGGCCGGGCTCTACCACCAGTCACCCGTCCTGCTGACCCTCTACGAAACGGACGGCAGGCTCCGCTGGTTCAACCACGCGGTCGAGGAGCAGTTCGGCGTCCCCGCGGGGGAATGTGCCGGGAAGTTCCCGAAGGACCTCCTCCCGCAAGGCGCGCTGCTGAGCGACGAGGGGTATGAGGTGCCGGACATCGAGGAGATCGTCCGACGCGTCGTGCGGACCGGCGAGCCGGTGATCGACATGCGCTACCGGAGCGACACCCCGCTCGAGCCGCTGCGCGAGCACGTCTGGACGGCCTCGTACTTCGTGCTCAACGACGAGGACGGAGCGCCGGTCGGAGTCTGCGAGACCGGCGTGGACATCAGCGAGCGCTATGTGGCCCGGCAGCGCCTGGCGCTGCTGAGCGGGGCGGGAGGCAGCATCGGTGGCACCCTGGACATGCGGCGCACGGCGGCTGAGCTGGGCGACCTGGTGGTTCCACAGTTCGCCGACGCGGCCGTGGTCGCTCTGTTCGCGCCGGTGCTGAGCGGCCAGGAACCCCCGGTGCCGGTGAGCGGCGGCAAGGCCGGTGCCGAGTTGCGCGAGGTGGCGCGGAGCGCGCGGCCCGCGGCGGCCGGTGACGTCGCGGCCGCGGTCCTGGACGCGGCAGGTCCGCGATGCCTCGCGGACGCCGCGCCGGTCCGCGACCCGGCCGCCGGTGCTCTGGTGCTGCCGTTGGAAGCCCGCGGAGTCGCGATGGGGGCCGTGGCCCTCGTGCGGTCCGCGCCGCGTGATCCCTTCGACGCCGAGGAAATCGCGCTCGCCGAGGAACTGGCGTCCCGTACCGCTGTGTGCGTGGACAACGCCCGCCGGTACGCCCGCGAACACGCGACCGCGCTGATGCTGCAGCAGGACCTCCTGCCCCGCGCACTGCCCCGGCCGGCCGGGGTGGAGCTCGCCCACCGCTACCTGCCGGCCACGGGCGGCGAGGGCGTGGGCGGGGACTGGTACGACGTCATCCCGCTGTCCGGGGCGCGCGTCGGGTTCGTCGTCGGGGACGTGGCGGGCCGTGGGATGAACGCGGCGGCCACCATGGGACGTCTGCGTACCACCGTGGGCGCCCTCGCGGCGCTGGACCTCGCGCCTGAGGAACTGCTCGCCCGCCTGGACGACTTGGTGGTCCAGTCCGGTGCCATCCGGACGGCGGACGAGGCGGAGGACCAGGCGTTCGGCGTCACCTGCCTGTACGCGATCTACGATCCGGTGTCGCGGCGCTGCGTCATGGCGCGAGCGGGGCACCCGCCGCCCGTGCTGGTCGTGCCCGGCCGGCACGCCGAACTTCTCGACCTCCCCTCCGGGCCGCCGCTGGGCCTGGGCGGCCTTCCCTTCGAGAGCGCGGAAGTCGAGCTGCCGGAAGGGGCTGTGCTCGCGCTGTACACCGACGGGCTGGTGGAGAGCCGGGACAGGGACGTCGACGGGGGGATCCGCGCCTTGTGCGAGGCGATCACCCGCCCTGGGCGCGACCCGCTGGAAGACCTCTGCGACAGCGTCACCGCCGCGCTGCTGCCGCGGCCGCCCGAGGACGACGCCGCCCTGCTCCTCGTCCGCGTGCACGCCCTCGCCGAGGACCTGGTGTCCACGTGGGACATCCCCGCCGACCCCGGCGAAGTGGCCCGCTCGCGGTCGCTGGTCACCGAACGGCTCGAGCGGTGGGAAGTCGACGAGAGCGCCTCCTTCACCGTGGAACTCGTCGTCAGTGAACTGGTCACCAACGCGATCCGCTACGGCCGCCCCCCGGTCCGCCTGCGGCTGATCCGGGAACGCGGACTCATCGTCGAGGTCTCCGACGGCGGCCACACCTCCCCGCACCTGCGGCGAGCCGCGATGGAGGACGAGGGGGGCCGCGGCCTCTTCCTCGTCGCCCAGATGACGCAACGCTGGGGCACCCGCTACACGCCGGCCGGCAAGACGATCTGGACGGAACTGTCGCTGGACCCCGACAAGCTCACCCCGCTGGCGTTCGGACTGTGACGCCTCTCGGGTGACGTCAGGTCGCCGCGATCGCCACGGCACGGAAACGGAAGTACCGGCGCACGTCTCTTTTTCTTGGTCGCATGTCTTGAACAGATGACTCACTTGGTCTTAGCGTACGGGGCGGCGCCGCTCCGGCGCGCGGCCGAGCCCCGCGACAGGCCGCTCCCGGCGTCAGCGCAGACGCCGCGGTCGAGGCGAGCACACGCGGCCGAACCATCGACGCGCTCTCGACGGGCGATGACCTCGCCCTCCCGCGCCCCGGGGAAGACCCCCCGTCCCCACGGATCTGCTCAGCCGCCGACGGCTGCCTCGCCGTCGGCGCTGGGCTCCCGGACCACATTTTGCCCAGGAACCGGAGAACACCCATGACAGAAATCCATCAGCCCGCCGGACTCGGCCGCGCGGCGCCCTCTCGCCCGGCGCCGAACAAGGGGGCGCTCATCGCCGTGGGCGCGGTGCTGGTCGTCCTGACCAACGCGGTCGTCTTCCTCCTGCCACCGCTCCTGCCGCTCATACAGGCGCAGTACCACCTGGCCACGGTGGCCGAGACGACGTGGATCTACTCGGCGCTGACCCTCGGCGGGGGAGCCGGTTTCATCCTGCTGCCGCGTCTCGCCGACGTGCACGGCGACCGGAACGCCGCCGTGGCCGCCTCCGCGTTCCTCACGATCGGCGCGCTCATCCCGGCCGTCGGTGACTCGTACCCGACCCTTCTGGCCGGCTGCACGCTGATGGGCTTCGGCGGCGCGGCACAGTTGCTCCCGCTGGGATTCCTGCGCCGCAATCTGGGCGAGAGCGGCATCACGGTGGGCGTCGCGGTCCTGGTCATCGCCACCGGTGTCGGCATCGTCGTCGGCATGATCGGCGGCGGCGTCATCGTCGCGACCCTGTCGCTCCGCAGCTTCTTCATCATCCTCACCGCCGCCTGCGCGGCCACCACCGTCGCCTCCTACGCCACGATCCCGCACGCCCCGCCCGCCGAACGCGGCCGCCGCATCGGAGTGCTCGGCACGGTGTGGATGATCGCCTGGGTCGCCGCCGTCCTGCTCACTTTGACGCAGGGCCTGGTGTGGGGCAGGGCCGCACTCATTCCCCTGGCGGCCGGGGTCATCGGTGGCATCGCCTGGGTGCGCGTCGAGCGCAGGTCGTCCTCGGCGGTGTTCGACGTCGCGATGATGAAAGCGCCGTTGGTCACCGCCTCGTGCGTGTGCATCGCTTTGTTCGCGGCGGTGAACTCGGCCTTCCTGCTCCTGCTGAGCACCTACGCCCAGACCAGTCCCACTGCTCTTCGCCCGGCGGACGCGTACGGCCTCGGCCTCGACGCGCTGGACACCGCTTGGCTCATGGCGCCCTTCGCGGCGGCGTTCCTGGTCCGCGGTACCGTGCTCGACCGCGCGTTGTTCAAGGGCCGGGCCGTGCCCGTCTTCGTCACCGGAGCGCTGGTCAGCGCGGCGGGACTGGCCTGGCTCGCCGTGGCGCACGACCAGCGGTGGCACTACCTGGTGGGCGCCGCGGTCATGGGTCTCGGGTGCAGGATCGGCTACACGGCGAGCTTCACCCTGGTGCAGATGGCCGTGCCCGAGGAGAAGGCCGGAATGGCGGCCGGGGCCGCCGGCACGTTCATGGCCGTGGGATTCACCCTCGGCACGGCCCTGGTCAGCGGCGACCTCAGTGCCTCCCTGATTTCCGTGCCCGGCACCGGACTCGAGGTCGCCGCGAAGGGTCTCTACGGCATCGGCTACTGGCTCTCGGGAGTTCTCGCCCTGCTCGTCGTGGTGACCGTGCTGGTCTCACGCGCGCGCTCCGGCCGGCGGGCCGAAAGCACCGCGTCCTGAACCGGAATCCCTGTACAGACCGGTCTTCCGCTCGGCAACACAGGCCCAGCCAAAGGAACCGCACACCGTGAAAAACCTGCTCTTCATGCTGGCCGACCTCTGGATGATCTTCGCCGGCTTCTTCTACGGATGGAAACTCATTCGGCAGTACCACAATTACCTGCTCGGCCTGGAATGGTTCATCGTCGCCACATCCGGCTCGAACTTCCTCGTCTGGTCGCTCCTCGGCGGCGACAAGCACAGCTTCATGTACTTCATCGCGTACTTCTTCGACGCCTTCTCGCGATCGGTGGGCGTCTCCCTGATTCTCGTCATGGGTCTGATGCGGGTGACGCACCGGTACAAGCCGACACCGGCCGTCGACATCGGCGTGTTCGTGCTGGGCATCGTCGCCGGGCTGTATCTCCAGCAGTTCCACGGCCATGGGTTCCACGTCGTCCCGGCGACGTTCTACGTCGTCGTCAACGCGATCTCCACCGTGTTTCTCGCCTATTTCTCGTGGCGGCTCTGGAAGATCAGGGCCAGAGGTCCGGCCATCGGTGCCGCGCTCACCACCGCCGCGGCGACCGCCATCGCCCTCACGTACGACTTCTTCCCGATTCCGGGCGACGACGAGTCCCGCACCATCTTCTACATCCTCGCGCTGACCACCTGGGGGCTCCAGGCCTTCGTGTACTACATCGCGTACCGCGCGCTGCACCGCCACAACGTGGCGACGGGTGCGGAGCCGGCGTCGGACGAACGGAGCGTTGCCCGGACCTGAACATCGCACCGAGGATCCGAACGGCGTCGTAAGCGCCTTCCGCCCGGACCGGCGGAATCCCGCAGCAGGGTTCACCGGCCAGGAGGAAGGCGCTTTCTCGTCCGGCCACGACGCTTCGCCGAAGGCGGGCGCCCGGGCGTGGTAGCGTTCAAGTGGTTCAAATGACTAAGTCACTATGTCCGGGAGGGTCGGATGGCGTACGTGTCAGCAGACGCGCGGCGAGAGCAGCTCATCGAGGCGGCTGTGCGGGTGATCGCTCGCGAGGGTGCCGACGGAGCCACCACCCGGAAGATCGCCGACGAGGCGAAGGCCCCCCTCGCGTCCCTCCACTACTGCTTCCAGAACAAGGAAAACCTCCTGCTCGCCGTCTTCGCGCAGCTCTCCGAGGAACTGCCCGTCGACGTCGATCTGCCGGAGGGTGAGAAGGCGAGCCTGGGGCCCGTCATGGAACAGTGTCTGACGCGCGCCATGCGGTGGAGTGTGGACAACCCCGTGCGGATACGGGCCATGATCGAGGTCACCCTGTGGGCCGAGCGCTACGACCCCGAGCTGTCCGTCGGCTTCTACGACGCCTTCCTCAAGTCGTCGGAGGACGTCCTGCGCCAGGTCGAGGTGACCCTCTCGGACGAGGAGCTGCACTCGGTGGTGAGGGTCGCGATGTCCCTCGTCGACGGGCTCTCGCTGCAGCTGCTCACCAACGGCGACAAGGAGCGCACGCTGCGCGACACCGCGACCGCCTGCGCGATGCTGAGGGCCTTCCTGGGGGATAACGCGTGAGACGCCGCCGTGAACGGCGGCGTCTCCGGACGCTGGAGCGCGTGCCGCAGACGCCGCCGTCACGAGCGCACCCGGGGCTGAGGCGCGGCTCTAACCCAGGCGGATGAAGGCGAGCCGGCGATCGGCGTACTGGCGGCGCAGGACCTTCTTGTCGAACTTGCCCACGCTGGTCTTGGGGATCTCGGCGACGAAGGCCCAGCGTTCGGGGAGCTGCCACTTGGCCCAGGTCCCGGCCAGGTGCTCCCTCAGGGCCGCGGCGTCGGCCGGTTCACCGTCCCTCAGGACGACGGCCACGCAGGGCCGTTCGTCCCAGCGTTCGTCGGGGACACCGAAGACGGCTGCCTCGGCGACGGCGGGATGCGCCATGATGTCGTTCTCCATGTCGATGGAGGAGATCCATTCGCCGCCGGACTTGATGACGTCCTTCGCGCGGTCGACCAGGGTGAGGAACCCGTCGGGGCTGATCCGGCCGACATCACCGGTCCGCAGCCATCCGTCGTCGAAGGAACCGGCTTCGACCGGCTCCTCGCCCGGGCTGTAATAGGACCCCGTGATCCAGGGGCCGCTCACCTGCAGCTCGCCGAGCGACTCGCCGTCGTGGGGGACGAGGGCGTCGTTGTCGTCCTTGAGCCGGAACGCGACGAGCGGCGCGAACCGTCCCTGGCTCATCCTGTAGCGCCACAGCTCCTCACCCCTGGCGTGGGCCGGTGGGTGGGCGACCGTGCCCACGGACGAGGTCTCGGTCATCCCCCAGCCGTGGACGACCTTGACCCGGTGATCCTCCTCGAACGTCCTCATCAGCGTGGGCGGCATCGCCGAGCCTCCCACGACGACTTCGCGCAGATGGCTGATGTCCTGGGGGTGCGTCGCGAGCCTGGCGGCCAGCCCCGTCCAGATGGTCGGTACGGCGGCGGCGGTGGTCGGCCGCTCCGCTGCCATCATGGCCAGCAGCGGCTCGGGCTGCAGGAAGCGGTCGGGCATGAGGAGCGACGTGCCGGACAGCATGGAGGCGAACGGCAGGCTCCAGGCGTTGACGTGGAACATCGGCACGACCGCCAGGCATCTGTCGCCCGTCGACAGCCCCATCGCGGCCGGAGTGGTGACGTGCATCGCGTGCAGGAAGAGCGAACGGTGCGAGTACACCACGCCCTTGGGATCGCCGGTCGTGCCCGACGTGTAGCACATCGCCGCGGCTGAGCGTTCGTCCAGGACGGGAAAGTCGTACCCGCCGGGCTGAGCCTTGAGCAGGGACTCGTAGTCGTGGACCTCGACCCCGCGCGGCGCGCGGAAGCCGGCCGCGTCACCGTTCACGACCACCACATGGCGCACGGTGTGAAGGCGGGGGAGCACCTCCTCGAAGGCGGACGCGAGCGTTCCGTCCACGAACACCACCCGGTCCTCGGCGTGGTGGGCGATGAACACGAGCTGCTCGGGGAAGAGCCGGATGTTCAGGGCGTGGAGGACCGCGCCCGTGGCGGGGACCGTGGCGTAGATCTCCATGTGTTCGGTGTTGTTCCACATGAACGTCGCCACGCGGTCGAAGGCGCCGACGCCCAAGGCGCGCAGGGCGTTCGCCAGTTGTGCGCTCCGCGAGCCGAGTTCACCGAACGTACGGCGGCGTGCCGCCTGGCCGGTCCAGGTGGTGACGGTGGCGTCGGCGTGTACAGAGGTCGCGTGGCGCAGCAGCGTGGCGAGCGACAGCGGCCCGTCCTGCATCGTGCTCAGCATTCCTTGCTCCTTGGGTGGGGAGGTCGCCGTGTCGGCATGCGAGGTGCGCAGCAGGGGTCCTGCCTGGTCGCGGAGAACGCGATCGACGCGGCCGGGGTTGACGCGGGCCCGGAGGGCCTGGCTACCCTCATGTTGAACGATTGATCTAGACGATCGATCTAGTCATATGACTCTACTCAACTTTGCGAGGCCGTCGCAATGCCCTGACGAAGGGCGGCGGGATGTCCGGCCAGGTGCTGCCCGGCCGGACCGACGTGCTGAAACGCATCGTGTGAACACGGTTGGAAGTGATCCTTGTGGACCAGACCATCGAGCGCGTCGACGTCGTGATCGTCGGCGCCGGCCTCTCGGGCATCGCGGCGGCGGTCGAACTGAAGGAGACGCACCCCGAGCGGTCCTTCGTCATGATCGAGGCGCGCGCCGACGTCGGCGGCACGTGGGACCTGTTCCGGTACCCCGGGATCCGGTCCGACAGCGACATGTTCACGCTGGGGTACAGCTTCAAGCCGTGGACCCCCGAGAAGTCGATCGCCTCCGGAGGGGCCATCCTCGACTACCTGAAGGAGACCGTCGACGAGTACGGCCTGACGCCCCACATCCGCCTCGGGCGCCGGGTTCTGAGCGCCGACTGGTCGCAGGACGACCGCTCCTGGGACCTCCAGATCGTGGGGCCCACCGGTCGCGAACTCGTCTCCTGCTCCTACCTCTACGTGGCCGCCGGCTACTACGACCACGACGGCGGCCACAAGCCGGAGTTCCCCGGCCAGTCGGCGTTCCGCGGATCGGTCGTCCACCCCCAGCAGTGGCCGGACGACCTCGACTGCACCGGAAAGCGGGTCGCCGTCATCGGATCCGGTGCCACCGCGATCACCCTGGTCCCCGCCCTCGCGCAGACCGCGTCGAAGGTCACGATGGTGCAGCGGTCGCCCTCCTACGTGGCCATCGACTCGGATGTCGACGAGGAGGCGAACCGGCTGCGCGTGGAGGTGGGAGGGCACGAGGCCTTCACCCGGATCCGGCTGCGCAACACCCACGACCAGCAGGCCAAGTACCGGTTCGCCCGGGCGGATCCCGAGGCGTTCAAGAAGCCCCTCTTCGACGAGATCGAGAAGATCGTCGGCCGTGACTGCCGGGAGAGGCACTTCACCCCGGCCTACGAGCCCTGGGACCAGCGCCTGTGCCTGGTGCCCAACGGGGACCTCTTCCACGCCATCAGGGACGGCAGGGCCGACGTGGTGACGGGGCACATCGAGACGTTCACCGAGACGGGCCTTCGCATGACGTCCGGCGAGGAGGTCCCGGCCGACGTGATCGTGACCGCGACCGGCCTGCGGCTCGTCACGCTGGGAAAGATCCTGTTCAGCCTGGACGGTGAGCCGATCGACTTCTCGAAGACCTTCACCTACAAGGGGGTCGCGTTCAGCGGGGTCCCGAACCTCCTGATGGCCTTCGGCTACCTCAACTCCTCCTGGACCCTCCGCCTCGAACTGGTCAACCGGTTCTGGAGCTCGCTGCTCACCAGGATGGACGAGCTGGGCGCGGCGGTCGTGACGCCGGTGCTGCGCGACGAGGACCAGGGCATGACGAGGGGGCCCTGGATCAAGGACGTCTCCTCGGGCTACCTGGTGCGCCACATGGGCGAGATGCCGGTCCAGGGCGACCGCGCGCCGTGGATCAACCCCCAGGTCCACGAGCAGATGAGGGACCTTCTGAGCGCGCCTCTCGAGGACGGCGCCCTGCGCTTCTCCTAGAGCCGCGGCAAGGACCGAATTCTGTGCCGGCATGTGGTTGACACCCGCGCTCTGCCAGGTCTAGTTTCGAGTCAGTCAAGCGACTCAGTCATATGAACAGGTCACTTGACCCGCAAATTCTGTGAACGGGTGCCGGCCCCCTGAGTCCGGCCGCGAATGATTGAGGTGAGTGCCCATGAACGGCGCTGTGAGAATCGAGGCCGAAGCGGATCCGACTCCGCTCGTGCTCTCGCTGGCGAGGGCCTTGCGCGAGAGCGCGGCGGTTCCCGAACTCCGTGATCTGCTCACGGGACTGGGCGGCACCGTGGCGCTGCGATCGCAGCTGGACTCCCAGACCGCGACCCTGCTCTTCGCCGAGGGCGGCGTGGACATCCACCACGGCGTGGACGAGGGCGTCGAAGCGATCCCCCTCGTGCCCTTTTCCGACTACGCGCTCGCCGAGACACCCGATGCGCTCGCCTCGGCGGTGGAGACCCTGCTGAACCCGCCGATACCCGACTGGCGTGAAGCCGCATCGTCCTTCTGGGCGGCGAACCGGGGCTCGACCGGATTCCCCGGGGGGCTCCGCGTGGTCTGCCAGACCGAGGAGCAGGAAGTCCTCTTCGGTGAGGGCGCAGGGGCGTACGAGGTGCACGGCCCAGCGGAGGCGCTGGCGGCGGCGTTCAGCGGCCGCGGTGATTCTTTTCTGTTCGCGCTCGCGACCGGCGTCACCGTCGTCGGCAGTGTGGCGCACCTGTCGGCACTGTGTGGCGCGCACTGGAAGGCCCGGTTCAGTGGCTGAGATGACCATCAACGACCTTGACCGCTGGCTGGACGAGCACGGCATCACGTCCGTCGAGATCCAGGCCACCGACCTCGACGGCACGTTCGTCGGCAAGACCCTGTCGCGGGAGAAGTTCCTGGGCGGCGTCGAGCAGGGATTCGCCTTCGCGGATGTCGTGTTCGGCAACGACCTGGGCGGCAACCCGATCCTCGGTATCCCCTTCCCTTCCTGGCGCGGCGAACTCGCGGACATCTTCCTCCGCCCCGACCTCGGCACGCTGGTGGTGTGGAAGCCGGGCAAGGCGGCCGTCATCGGCGACTTCTGGACCAAGGAGGGCACCCCGGTCTCCGTCTGCCCGCGCAACCTGCTGCGCCGCGTCGAGGCCGACGCCCAGCAGCTCGGGTTCGCGGTCAGCACCGCCATCGAGATCGAAGCGACCGTCTTCGAGGAATCGGTCCGCGAGGCCCGCGCCAACGGCTACGACAATCTCACTCCGCTCGGCGGCACCAGCGGCGGTGCGTACGTGCTCGCCAAGGACGCCGACTGGCGCGCCTACCTGGAGCGGGTGGAGGAGCGGCTGCGGGCCGTCGGCATCGACTGGGAGGCCTGGAACGACGAGGCCGCCGCAGGGCAGATCGAAGTCAACGTCGCCCTGGGCGGTGCCGTCGAGGTCGCCGACCGGTGGGCCCGGACCCGCCAGGTGATGCGCGAGGTGGCCCACGAGCTCGGCCGGACCGTGACCTTCATGGCGAAGTGGTCGGACGCCTGGGGCCAGGCCTCGCACCTGAACCTCTCGCTGGCGACGCCGGACGGGAACGCCTTCCACAGCCCCGACGGCCCGTCCGCGGTGATGAGCCGGTTCATCGGCGGCGTGATGCCGGCGATGGCGGGTACGACGTCGATCGCCCTTCCCTTCATCACCTCCTACCGCCGGCTCGTCCCCGCCGAGGGTCCGCCCACGACCGTCAGCTGGGGAGTCGGCAACAAGACGACGGCGGTGCGCGCCGTCGCGGACCACCCCGAGCAGTCCCGCATCGAGTACCGCGTCCCCGGCTCGGACGCGAACATGTACCTGGTCACCGCGGCCGTCCTCGGCGCGGGCCTCCACGGAATCCGCAACGAACTCGAACCGCCCACCCCCCTGACCGGCATGGCCTGGTTCCGCCCCGACGGGGAGCCGATTCCGGCGAGCATCACCCAGGCGGTCGCGGCACTCGAAGCGGACAAGATCCTGCCCGAGGCGCTCGGAGTCGAGTTCGTCGGCTACTGGATCGGCACGCGCCTGTCGGAGTGGCTGTCGTTCCACACCGGCGGGGGCGACCCCGACTCCGGGATCACCCCGTGGGAGCGCGGCCGATACTTCGAGCTGGCATGAGCACCCGGATCACAGCCGCCGTCCTGAACACGGCCCCGGGCCCGCTCGAACTCGAGGAGCTCGCGATCGACGACCCGGGACCGGACGAGGTCCTGGTGAAGGTGGCGTACGCCGGCCTGTGCCACTCGGACCTGCACGAGATCGACGGAACCTTCGACACCCAACCGCCCATCGTCCTCGGTCACGAGGCGGTCGGCCGGGTCGTGGCCGCCGGTCCGGGCGTGCCGGAGTTCGCGCCCGGCGACACGGTCGTCACCTGCCTGTCCGTGCACTGCGGCACCTGCGAGTACTGCGTGACCGGACGGCAGACCCTGTGCGTGAACCGCTCACGGCTGCAACAGGACCGGCCCCGGCCGCGCCTGACCAAGGGCGACGGCCGGCCGGTGCGGCCGACCGCCGGCATCGGCGCCTTCGCGGAGATGATCCTCGTCCACAAGAACGCCCTCGTCGCCATCCCGGACGACATCCGCCCGGAGACGGCGAGTGTGCTCGGCTGCGCCGTCACCACCGGCATGGGCGCGGTCCTGCACAGCGCCTCGGTGCACGCCGGCGACAGCGTCGCCGTCATCGGGCTGGGCGGGGTCGGCTTCTCCGCCGTCCAAGCCGCACAACTGGCGGGTGCCGCGCAGATCATCGGGATCGACGTCGTGCCGGGCAAGCTGGAGCGGGCCGTCCGGTTCGGTGCGACGCACGTCGTCGACGCGAGTAAGGGCGACCCGGTCTCGGCGGTGCGGGCGATCACCGGCACCGGTGTGCACCACGCGTTCGAGGCCGTCGGCTCGGGCACCACGGCCGGCCAGGCGTTCGCCATGCTCCGGCCGGGCGGGACCGCCACCGTGATGGGCATGATCCCGGACTCCCAGCCGGTCCCGCTCCGCGGGGCGGAGCTGTTCCTCCAGGAGAAGCGCATCCAGGGCTCGTTCATGGGATCCAACCACTTCAAGGTCGATGTCCCGCTGTACGTGCACTTCAACCGCATGGGCCTGCTACACCTGGACGACCTCGTCACGGCCCGGTGCGACCTGGCCACCATCAACGAAGGGTTCAAGGCCTTGGCGTCCGGACGGGAGATCCGCGTCGTCGCCCGGGTCGGGGAGGTGTGACATGCCGCAGCCGCTGATCGGAATCACGGGCCGCCGCCTGAGTCTGGGCATGGTGGCGCGGACGTCCCGGCGCTTCCAGTTCCAGTTCATCAACTCCTACTTCAGCGCGTTCGGCGACAACGTGGCGGCTGCCGGCGGCATACCGGTCAACGTGCCGTTCAACGTCGACGCGGAACGCGTGGTCGAACGGCTCGACGGACTCATCGTCACCGGCGGGCAGGACATCCACCCTTCCCGATGGGGCGGGTCCGTCCACGTCGACCCCGCGGTCGACCCGAGGTGGGACCACGACGCGCCGGACCTCGACCGCGACGACCACGAGGCGGCCCTGATCGTGGCCGCGCTCCAGGCGGACGTCCCGATCCTGGGCGTGTGCCGCGGTCACCAGCTCCTCAACGTCGTACTCGGCGGCACGCTCGTCGAACACCTCGACGAGGGCCGGATCGTCCACGCGTCCCCGAACTTCGCACCCGACGGCGGCGATGACGAACACACCGTCAGCTTCACGCCGGGAAGCGTCGCGCACACGCTCTACGGGCCCCGGCGCGTCGTCAACTCCTGGCACCACCAGGCGGTCGACCGCCTCGGCCGAGGACTGACCGTCACGGGAAGCACCGCCGACGGTGTCGTCGAAGCGATCCAGCTGGCCGACAGGCCGGTGGTGGGAGTGCAGTGGCATCCCGAGTGGATGGCCTCGCCGGACCCCCTCTTCGACTGGCTCGTCGCCCGATCGGTGACGAGCGCATCCCGGCCCGCCATGGCAGGAGGCGTGACATGCTGAACACGGACCGGGCACCCGCCGCGCGTTCTGTGGACGACTGGGTCGCCCTCAAGGACCAGCTGAGCCTTCCCGGCGGAATGTGGATCAACGGCGAATGGGCCGCGTCCCGGACCGGCCGGACGGCCACCCTCACCAGTCCGCGCGACCAACTGCCCTTCGCCGAGGTCCCCAGCGCGGACGGCGACGACGTCGACCGGGCCGTCCAAGGAGCCAGGCAGGCGTTCGCCTCCCGGGTCTGGGCGGGTCTGGAGCCACGTGAGCGCGGGGCCGTGCTGATCCGCTGGGCGGACCTGCTCGACCGGCACCGCGACGAACTGGCCCTGCTGGTCGCGCTCGAGATGGGCAAGCCCGTCACGGTGGCGTGGTCCGTCGAACTGCGCACCGCCATCAACACGATCCGCTGGTACGGCGAACTCGCGGACAAGCTGATGGACGAGTCGCCGCGGGGCCGTAACGGCTCCGTCGCCCTGGTGACGCGGGAACCGCTGGGGGTCGTGGGCGCGATCACGCCCTGGAACTTCCCGATGACGCTGTCGATGTTCAAGATTCCCGCGGCCCTCGTGTCGGGGAACAGCGTCGTCGTCAAGCCCGCGACACAGACCCCCCTCTCCCTCCTGCGCGCGGCGGAACTCTCCGCCGAGGCGGGCATGCCGGCCGGGGTGCTCCAGGTGGTCACGGGCAGCGGTGCGACCGTCGGCTCGGCCTTGGCGCTGCACAACGACGTCGCCACGCTGACCTTCACCGGTTCGACGGAGGTCGGCAAGCAACTGCTGACCTACGCCGGACAGTCCAACGCCAAGCCGGTCTGGCTGGAACTGGGCGGCAAGTCCCCCAACATCGTCTTCCCCGACGCACCGGACCTCGACGAGGCCGCGCGGACGGCCGCCTGGGCGATCTCCTTCAACAGCGGACAGATGTGCACGGCGGGTTCGAGGCTTCTCGTGCACGAGGACATCCGCGACGACCTGGTCGCCCGGGTCGCGGACCACCTCGGCCGGCACCGGATCGGCGATCCGCTGGACCCGGAGACCACGATGGGGCCGCTGGCGTACGAGCAGCACCGCGACGACGTGCTGGACGAGGTCCGCAAGGGCATCGCGGACGGAGCCCGCCTCGTCCTCGGATCGGACCGGAAGAGGACCGACGGCCTGTACGTGGACCCGGTCGTCTTCGTGGACGTGGACCAGGACAGCCGCCTCGCCCAGCACGAGATCTTCGGCCCCGTCCTGTCGGTCACGACCTTCCGCGACGAAGCGGAGGTGGTCGCGATCGCCAACAACTCCGACTACGGACTCGGGTCCGCGATCTGGACCGGCGACCTCACCCGGGCCCACCGCCTCTCCCGGGACATCCAGGCCGGCCTGGTCTGGGTCAACTGCTACGAGGAGGGCGACACGTCGGTACCGTTCGGCGGCCAGAAGCTCTCCGGCCACGGCTCGGACCGGAGCCTGCACGGCCTGGAGAAGTTCACGACCGTGAAGACGACCTGGATCGAACTGCGAGCCTGAGGAGACCGCGGCGCTCGTCCGAGCCGCACCGTCAACCTCACGAAAGCGCCGGCCCGCCGTACGCCCCGCACGGCGAAGGGCGGCCCGGCTGACCGAGTACTCGGTCGACCAGTAATTCAGATTGAGGGAGAAAGTCAGATGACAACTCAGAACAAGGCCCAGGCCTTGACGTCCGTGGCGAACGACACGCCTGCGGAAGAGATCCTCAAGATCGTGGCCCGTGACGGCGGCGTCATCATCGAGAACTTCCTGACGCGGGAACAGATCCAGCACTTCAACACCGATATCGAGCGGCCGTTGCAGGCGCTTCGCCCCGGCTCGACCCACGAGAACGAAATCGTGGCCGCGTTCCACGGCAGCAACACCAAGCGACTCACGAACCTGGTCACGCACAGCGCCACCTTCCGCAACGAGATCCTCGAACACCCCCTCGTCCACGAGATCTGCGACCTGACCTTCCTCCCGGAGTCGGGCACGTACTGGATGACCACCGCGCAGGTCATCGAGATCGGCCCCAACAGCCAGGCGCAGATGCTCCACCGTGACCTGGAGAACTGGTTCCCGTTCATCGGCATGGGGCCCGGCGGCCCGGAAGTCACCATCAACTTCCTGATCGCCCTGACCGACTTCACGGAGGAGAACGGCGCCACCCGCGTCATCCCCGGGAGCAACCACTGGAGCGACTTCGAGGACCGGGGGACCCCTGAGCAGACGATCCCCGCGATCATGAACGCCGGAGACGTTCTCGTGTTCAGCGGCAAGGTCGCGCACGGCGGCGGGGCGAACCAGACCGGCGACGAGTACCGGCGGGCTGTGGCCTTCGCCCTCAACCCGGGCTTCCTGACCGGCGAGGAGGCGTACCCCTTCCTCGTCGACATGGAGATCGCCAAGACGCTCTCGCCGCGTGTCCAGCGCATCCTCGGCTTCCGCTCCCAGTACCCGACGGGCTCCCCGGGCCTGTGGCAGGTCGACTACGCCGACCTGGGGGACTACCTCAACCTCTGAGAGCCGGCCCCTCGGCCCACGCGGCCTCGACTCCGACGCCCTCGTGGGCAAGACGTCCCGCGGACGGCCTCCACCGGCCCTCTGCGGGACGCCGCCGGGGACCGCCCCTCGTTCCCGCTCGCCGACCTACGGGACGCCCGAGTCGGCGCCGCTGTCCCGCGTGTGCTGAAGGAGGCACTCAAACATGACCAACGCCACCGGTGTCGTCCTCGCCGGACTCGGCGCCACGGGCATCGCCATCGCCGAGTCGCTGGTGAGCCGGCGCGACTGCGACCTGCTGGGCGCGCTGGACATCGGGGCGGACAAGGCCGGAGTGCCCCTCGCCGACTTCGTCACCGGTGCGCCGCGAGTCCCCGTGGTTGCCACCGTCGCAGAGCTGCCGCCCGCCGACGTGGCCGTCGTCGCCACGTCGTCCTGGGTCGACGCGATAGAACCGACCGTCGCCGCCCTCGTCGAGCGCGGGACGAACGTCGTGTCGATCTGCGAGGAGCTACGGGACCCGACCCTCAGCCACGCTCAGGCCGTGGCTCGCCTGGACCGGCTCGCGCGCGAACACGGCGTCTCCGTCCTCGGCACCGGCTGCAATCCGGGAATGCTGATGGACACGCTTCCGCTGGTGCTGAGCGGCCTCACGCTCGGGGTGGATCGCGTATCCGTGCGGCGTACGGCGGACATGAGCCGCTACGGCGCCATCCTGAAGAAGTTCGGACTGGGGCTCACGCCGGCCGAGTTCGACGCCGAGCGCGATGCCGGCCGCGTCATGGGGCACGTCGGTTTCGCGCAGAGCATCGGCGCCCTGGCCCGAGGACTGGAGTGGGACCTCGACGCGATCGAGGTCGACGCCGTCGAGCGGGACCTGATCGCGGAAACGGAACGCACCGGGCAGCACGCCGTCATCGCCGCGGGAACCGTGACGAGCGTCCTGCACCGGGCGCGTGGCCTGCTGCGGGGGAAGGCCGTCATCGAACTGGCCACCCGCTTCGGCATCTTCGACCCGCAGGACCCCGTCGAACGCGGCGACCGGCTCCTCATCGCCGGTCGTGAGCAGACGATCGAAGTCGCGGTGCCCGGCGGGTTCGAGAGCTTCCTCTCCACCGTGGCCATGGCGTCGAACGCCGTGACCGCGGTCGTCGAGGCGGCACCGGGATTCCGCACCGTCGAGGACCTGCCGGTGGGCGCCCTTGCCAGCAAAGGCGCCCGCCTCGCCCCTGAGGCACCTGCAAGCCCCTGAGAAAGGAACGAACGTCAGATGGGCCTGGAGTCATCGCGCACCGCCTTCGAGCGAGCCCGGCGCAGCGTGGGAGCAGGGGTCGGCTCCGGCCTCCGCGCAGCCATGCGACCCCATCCGCTCTTCGTGAGCGAAGCACGGGGAGCCCATGTCTGGGACCTGGACGGCGACCGCTACATCGACTACGTCATGGCGTGGGGTCCGCTCGTCCTCGGACACAGTGATCCCCGCATCGTGGACGCCGTACGCGACGTGCTCACGCGGATGCAGGTCGTCGGCACCGGCCACGTCCTCGAGTACGCGGCGGCGGAGGCGGTCCTTGAGTCCGTGCCGCACGGCGAACGCCTCCTCTGGAGCAACACCGGGACCGAGGCGGTCCAGGTCGCGCTGCGCCTGGCACGTGCGGCCACGGGACGCCGGCGGGTCGTGAAGTTCGCCAAGAGCTACCACGGATGGCACGACACCGTGTACGCGGGCCTGAGCGACACCGACACGGGTGAGGCCGCGGTGCCGGCGAGCAGGGGCCAGAGCCCGAGTGCCCTCGACGACCTCGTGGTGGCGCGGTTCAACGACGTGGAGATGGCGGACCGGATCCTCGCGGACACCGTCGAACGGGACATCGCCGCCGTACTCGTCGACCCGGTCATGAGCAACGCGGGCCTCGCCTCACCCACGCAGGACTTCCTGCGGACGCTGCGGTCCCGCTGCGACCGGCACGGGGTGGCGCTCATCTACGACGAGGTCATCACCGGCTTCCGGATCGCCCGGGGCGGCGCGGCCGAGCGCTTCGGGGTGCACCCCGACCTGTCCGTCTTCGGCAAGGCCATGGCCGGCGGCTTCACCCAGAGCGCCGTCGTCGGCCGAGCCGACCTGATCGACCAGGTGACCGACGGCGTGGTCCACGCCGGCACGTTCAACGGAAACCCGGTGGCGCTGGCCGCGGTGCAGGCGACCATGCGCGTCCTCGCGGACCCGTCCATCTACCAGACCCTGGAGAGCGTCTCCGCCCAGTTCGAGCGGGTGATCGGTGACCTGCTGGCCTCCGCGCCCCGGCCCGCCCGCCTCAAGCGCGTCGGATCTCTGCTCCAGTTCGTCCCCGACGTCGAGGCCACCGGCCTGCACGGGACGGGCGGCCTCTGGCCGGAGATTCTGGGCGGGATGCTCGCGGGCGGCGTGATGTTCATGCCCTCCGGCAAGATCTTCCTCAGCACCGCGCACCGCCAGGCGGACATCGACGCCACCGCCGACGCCCTCGAAGAGGTCCTGCGTCAACTGGAGCGGCCCGTACGCCCTTGACCGCCGCACCTCCGGGAGCGGGGTCGGCTGATCCGATGTCCTGTTGACGACATTGTCGTACTCCGCCCTGCCCGGCCGGCGGAGGCGGCCCTACGGTGCGAGGCACTCGGCGCGGGCACCGGCGTCCGACGGCGACCACCTCGCCGCCGGACGCTCGGCGCCGCGCGCCGTCCCCACACCCGGAAGGGACGCCATGAGACGCAAGTTGACCCGTTCCCGCATCCGCGCCCGCCCGTCCGTGCTGACCGGTCTGACGATGGCCGCCGCCCTGTCGGCAGGGCTCGGTGTGCTGCCCACGGCGGCCGTGGCCTTCGCCATGCCGGCCCCGCCCTCGCCCGGGACGGCCCCGGCCACGGTCTCCCGTGCCTGCGCCGACACCCGGGCCGGGCACGCGCACTGCTGGGCCATGGGGCGTGACGACGCGCACGGCGGCCAGGGTGTGCTGCCCGCCGCGCCGTCGGGCTACGGGCCGTCCGACATCAAGTCGGCCTACAACCTGCCGGACGGCGGCGACGGCGTGACCGTCGCCATCGTCGACGCCTACGACGATCCCCGCGCCGAGAGCGACCTCGCCACCTACCGCAAGCAGCACGGCCTGCCCGCCTGCATCACGGCCAACGGCTGCTTCCGGAAGACGGACCACCAAGACCTTCACCGACCCCCGCCTCTGCGCGGCCATCGTCGACCGGCTCACCTTCAACGGAACCATCATCGAGACCGAACCGACTCCTACCGCCTCGCCAGCACCAGGGCCCGAGCTGAGGATTCAGCCAAAACCGGCTGACTGTTGCCGCTTACTGCATCGACCGCCAGCCGCCCTGAGGACGGCTGGCCTCCCCAGAAAGCAGCTGCCGCACGAGCGATCCGACCTCACGACGAATCGGGCTCAGCATCAGTTGCCAGCCGGGCATGGAGTTCCACATCGAAGCGGACACCGTCGTATTCGAGCTTCTGTCGTTGCTGACCTTCCACCGCGAAGCCGGCAGCGCAAGCCACCCCGCATGAGGCGGGATTGTTCACCCGGTGCCCAAGCTCCAAACGGAAGAGCCCCACGTCGTCGAAGGCCCAGCGGGCCACAGCACGGCAGGCACCGGAAGCCACGCCCTGTCCCCGGGCCGCCGCCGTCGTCCAGTGAGACACCCATCCAGTGGCATGACGCCGATCCACCGGGCCAACACACACCTGGCCGAGAACGAGACCACCGCCACCGACGACGGCGAAGGAATAGGAAGAGTCCGCAGCCCACTGTTCATCACGAGCCACTAGCCACCGCTCGGCGGCCTGGACAGAATCAACCGGCTCGATGGACTGGCCACGCATGAGCGGATCCGCGAACGCGGTCATCACCGCCCCAGCGTCCTCGACTTTCCATCTCCGCAGCACCAGGCCAGAGGAAGTAGCTACACGATCGCGCACGACGCGAGTCTTGCTCAGCGGACATCGCCTGTCACGTCAGTTTCCCTCAGCAGTCGACGACGCCGGCCAAGCCGGGCTCGCATCAGGAACGTGAACCAGCTTCCACCATCGTTCGCGCCGTCATTTCTCATCGACATCCAGGCGGCGAAAGATCATCAACTGACTCCCAAACCGGTCAACATCTGCTGTTCCCAGAGATGCACGAAGCCAGCTGCATCTGCAGGGAAAGGGATCGGCCCGCGCGCGAAGGAGCCGGCTGTGGACGGGGGTGCCCGTCACGGTGACGTGTCGGGCGCTCAAGCTCGCCAGGCAGCCCTACGACCGCTGGCTGGACCGGCCGGTTGCCGGCGCCGTGCCGGAGGAGACGTGTCGCGCGCACGCGCTGGTCGACGCGCACCGCGACGACCCGGAGTTCGGCTACCGGTCATGGCCGATGAAGCGCGTTGCGCCGGGGCCAGGGTGGCGGACCAGACCGCGTGGAGGATCTGCCGGCACAGCCGCCGGTGGAGTGTCTTCGCGAGGATGGCCAGGTCGATAGGAAGAATCGGGACGGCGGTAGACAACGCGGCCATGGAGCCCTTCCTAGCCTGCTGCAGAGAACGTCATCGACCGCCGGACCTCGGCCAGTCGTGAAGAGCTGCGGATCGCGATCGTGTCCTGGATCAAGAGCCCGCCTGCCTGCTCGCGATCTTGAGACCCCTCGTGACGGAATTTCTGGCCTCCAGCCGCCTGATTCGGAGGAAGGCTGTGAGCAATGGCCAAGAGGCGCGGGGGAGTTGAGTTCAGCTCTCGCTGCGCTGGTCGCGGCCGGCCCTTGCAGAGTTGCGGATCCGCTTGGTGCGGCCGGCTTCGGCGAGGATCTCGATGGCCTCGCTGTTCGTTGCGGTGGCGGTCGTGAGCTGGAGCCAGTTGGATGACGCGAGCAGGTCCTCCGGCTGCCAGGGCGGCTTGAGCGTGATGGCGCGAAAGAGCGACCACTCGCGCAGGCACTGCGCCAGGAGGGGGTGGTCGATCGTGGCCTGGGCCATCGCTTGCGCCCAGCCCTCGTAGGCGGGACCGGGATGGAGGCCGGCGGCTCGGGCGGTCCAGGTGCCGCAGCACAGCGGATTGGGCGGCGGGCGTCCGCGGGCAAAGAGCGAGCGGTGCCACCGCCGTGCACCGCTTGGCCCTGCTCCTGAGGGCTTCTCCCTGTCCGTAAACGTGATCGTCTGTTGCTGCAACAAGTCGCCGGAGCGTCTGAAGGCCTGCCTGTCAGCCCTCGACGCGCCGGGGTGCCCCCTCCTGCAGAGACGGAGGGCTCCCACCAAAAGGATCTCGCGGAGGAAGAGCCGAGAATGCCGGCCACGCTCGCGCCCGCCAACTCGTGGGCGACGACGCGCTGTTCCTCCGCGAGATCCGTGCCGTGCTGGAGGCCGAGGACATCCGGCCCCAGCGTGGCGAACGCCGACACCCGCAGGCCCTCGGCCGGATGCCCGCCAACACCACCGACCAGCCACCGACTTGCGCAGGCGGGGTCAACTACGCTGACGATCCCCCCACCTCGCCGTCGAGCACTACGACGTCCGGCGCATTGGAACGAATACCCTTGGGGTTGGACAAAGGTCTAGCACCGCGTGCTCTGTCCACCTGGACTTCCCTCGCCGTTGAGCACGTTTCCGAGCAATCCGTTGAGGACGCCGACCTCTCCCAGGATGTCGACGCACCCACCGCCACGGTGCATGCTCTCGGCGGTCAGGGCGTTGGCCGAACCGGCGCCCATGAAGCTGGCGCCGACGATGATGGCGGCCGCGACAGCGGCCTTCTGTATGGTGCGCATTTCTCCTCCAAGGGTCGAAGCGCGCAATCGGTAGATCCATCAGCGCGCGCTCATCTCAGAGGCTAGATCGACATCTCCTGCGGCGCCCTTGGGGAAAGCCATCCGGGGGGATAGGAGACCAGCCGTGCCGGCCCACTACGAGCCGCAGAAGTCTCCCGTTGCCAACCCCCTGGTCACCCCTTCACGTCGCCTCGTGCGGCGACGAGCTCCTCTCCCCGAGTGGATATGTGCGCAGCCGGAAGGAGGCGACTGCCGGCTGCGCGCCACCCACCCACGCCTCGTACAGCTCATCGGTGGCCGAGAGCCTCGCCCTCCTCAGGGCGCAATGGCCTCCGTGATGAGGTGGTCGACGACGTCGTGGAGGCTGTGCCGCCGGCGGTAGGCTGCGCGCTGGCGGTCGGCGCCGTTTCCCGCCGTACTCAGGCGCCCCCGCGCGGAGCGGACGTACGCCGTCTCGGCTGGGATGAGGGCCGGCAGGACGGTGTTCCAGAGGCGGGCCACCTGGGCGTCGGCGGGTTCGAGCCGGCTTGTGCGCAGGTCGATGCCCTGCCCCCGGACACCGTCGCGGGCGGCCCGCCAGTACGCGGCGCGCAGCAACTCCGGCGCGGGGCAAGGGGCGGGCCGGCCGTCCTGCAGGGCGCTCAGGGCGGCTGCGGCCAGACCCTTGACGGCAGCGGCGAGGACCACGGTGTCGTTGACGGTGGGGGCGGCGTCGGCGACGCGGATCTCCAGGGTGGGGACGTGGTGGGAGGGGCGGATGTCCCAATAGAGGCCCCCGCGGTCCAGCAGCGTCCCGCTCATGATGAGGTCGTCGACCAGGCTCTCGAAGTGGGCCGCCGACTCGAAGTACGGAGGGGGACCGGACGCCGGCCAGCGGCCCCAGGTGAGGGTGCGCCAGCTGTCGTAGCCGGTGTCGTGGCCGTCCCAGTAGGGGGAGTTCGCGCTGATGGCGATGAGCGTCGGCAGCCAGGGCCGCAGGTGGTTGCTGACCTGGAGCGCGGTGGTCAGGTCGGGCATTCCGATGTGGACGTGGCAGGCGCAGACTGTCTGTTCGTGGTCCAGGGCGCGGAAGGCGGCCAGGCTCTGGGCGTAGCGGGCGCCGGCGGTCAGAGGCGGGGGAGTGTGCTGGCCCAGGACGGGTGTGCCGCTGGAGATGATGCGCAGCCCCAGGCGAGCCGCGGCGCGTGCCACGGCGCTCCGAGTCCGGCGCAAGTCTTCCGACAGGTCGGCCAGGCGGGTGTGCGGCTCGGTGCGGATCTCGATCTGATAGCGGGTGAGCTCGGTGGTGACCCGGTCGCCGAGCTCCTCCGCGGCTTCCCGTACGACCTTGTCCGCCCGGGTACTCAACTGCCGGGAGACCGGGTCCACCAGCAGGTACTCCTCCTCGACGCCCACCGTGAGCGTCGGCGGAATGCCGGTGACGGGCAGTGGTGACGGGTTGTGGGCCGTCGGCGAAGTGCGTGCCCCGGAGGATGTCCACTTCTCGCTCTTCATGGCAACCAGGGTGTCACTTACCGTGACCATATCGCAGTGCGCGCGCCAGCCATAAGGGGACCCCGTGCGGGAGACCACACACGTGCTCGTCATCGGCGGCGGTCCGGCGGGATCGACGGCCGCCGCGCTGCTGGCACGTCAGGGCTTCGAGGTGACACTGCTCGAGCGCGACCGCTTCCCCCGCTACCACGTGGGCGAGTCCCTCCTGCCCTCCTTGTTGCCGCTGCTGGACGTGATGGGCGCCAGGGACGTCGTCGAGCGGCACGGTTTCGTCCGCAAGACCGGCGCCTTCTACGGCTGGGGCGGCCAGGAATGGTCCCTGGGCTTCGATGAACCCGGCAGACCGGCCGCCTACAGCTTCCAGGTCCTGCGCAGCGAGTTCGACGAACTGCTCCTGCGGCACGCCCAGGGGCAGGGCGCCGGCGTACGGGAAGGGACCACCGTACGGCGCGTCGAGTTCGAACAGGGCCGCCCCGTGGCCGTCGACTGGACCGGCCCGGACGGCCGCGAAGGCCGGACGTCGTTCCAGTACCTCATCGACGCCTCAGGCCGCGCCGGCGTCCTCGGCGCCCGCCAACTGCGCCACCGGCGCTTCCACGATGTCTTCCGGAACGTGGCCGCCTGGGGCTACTGGCGAGGAGCCAAGCCGCTGCCGCATGCCCCTGACGGGGCCATCGGTGTCTTCTCCCTGCCTCGGCACGGCTGGCTGTGGGCCATACCTCTGCACGACGGCACCCTCAGCGTCGGCCTGGTCACCGACAAACACTCCTTCACCCAGGCGCGCCGGCACGCCGGCTCCACCCAAGCGCTCTACGACCGGGCGCTGGCCCAGTGTCCCTCCCTCGCCCGGCTCCTCGACGACGCCCACCTCGCCTCCGGCCTCAAGGTGGAGAGCGACTACTCCTACGTCAGCGACGCCTTCTGCGGCCCCGGCTACTTCCTGGCGGGTGACGCCGCCTGCTTCCTCGACCCGCTGCTGTCCACCGGTGTCCACCTGGCCATGTACAGCGCCACCCTCGCCGCCGCCTCCCTCGCGAGCGTCCTGACCGGCGAAGTCGAACAGGCCGACGCACGCGGCTTCTACCAGACGGCCTACCGCCACGCCTACGAGAGACTGCTCGTCCTGGTCAGCGCCTTCTACCGCATCCACGACGGCCGCGACGCCTACTTCCGCAAAGCCCAGTCGCTCAGCCGCCGCGACCAGGAAGGACTGCACCTGCACGAGTCCTTCCTCAACATCATCACCGGCGCCGAAGACCTCCACGACAGCCGGTCCGACGCCGTCGACCGCCTCCAGCACGCCCTCACCCAGCCGCTGGACGGACGCCCCGACCGCGGACTGGGTGGCCACGGCACCAGCCACATGCTGAACCTGCCCATCCACCCCGACCAACCCACAGCCGGCCTCTACCTCCACCTGACCCCCCACCCCCGCCTGCGCTACCCCCACTGAGCCACGCCCCGGCCAGGCCAAACTTGCCCCGCCTACGGCCAGCCCTCCCGACGCGGACGCAAGGGCGCCCTGATGGACCTCGCAGCCCAGATACCACCCTCGTCCTCAGTCGAGTCCTTGGCATCGGCTTCCAGACAGCCGCCCATGGGGCCGACGCCGTCGGCAGGACACGATCGGAGTACGCCGTCGACTTCAGCAAAGGCCCTCCGGCGACAGCCGTTTGATCCAGCCCCAACCCTCCGACCGACACGGAAGTGCGCCTTGGCGTGGGCGAACCCTGCGAGTGGCAGCGGGTGGATGCATGCCGCGGTCCCGCCCGCGACGACGACATCCGCGCGTCCCAGGCGGATCAGGTCCAGTCCCATGGCGATCGCCCCGGCGCCAGAGGCGCATGCGCTGACGGGGGTATGGGCCCCTGCGCGGGCATCGAGTTCCATGCTGACCCAGGCCGCGGGGCCGTTCGCCATCAGCATGGGCACGGTGTGGGGCGAGACCCGGCGCACACCGGAGGATTCGAGGATGTCGTCCTGCCCGAGCATGCTCAGTGCGCCGCCTGTGCCTGTGCCGATGACCACGGCCAAGCGTTCCGGTTCGATTTCCGGTTGCCCCGCATCGGCCCATGCCTCACGGGCCGCGATGAGCGCGATCTGCTCACCGCGGTCCAGACGGCGGGCCTGCACGCGGTCGATGACCTCGCTCGGTTCGACCCGCAGTCGGCCCGCGACGCGCACTGGCAGGTGGGTTGCCCACTCTTCGTCGATCGTGCTGATCCCGGATTCTCCGGCCAGCATTCCGCTCCAGGTCGAGGAAACGTCTCCGCCGAGAGGCGTCGTGGCGCCCAGTCCTGTCACCACGACCTTCGTCATGCCAGTAGTCACCGAACAGCCTCCTTTGTGTAATAGGCACACCTCCCGCGTGGAGGTCAGGCGGGCGATGATCAAGACATCTGCCACCCTTCCAGGAGAGTTACGCGCCATCAGGCGCTGTGATCGACGGAGTGGCCGGGTAAGGATTTGTTGGTTCTCTACTAGGAGACGTGTATCGAAGGGTCAACGGCTCGGTTGTCGGGGGTCGGCCTTACTGGCGATGCCGCGTCCCGCCGGGTGGGCCAGGCTCCCAGAGGGGAGGAGCGACGCGGGCAGCAGGCCGAGGACGGCTATCGCGGCCAGGATCAGCAGGGCGGAATCGAATGCGGGTACAGGCGTCCTGCTCATGCTTGCCGCGACGGCGATGCCGAGGCTCGGCCCGATGTTCATGGCGGTCTGCTTGAGCCCGCCGACGACTCCGGCGTACCCGGGCGGCGCGTCACCGACGACGGTCCCGGTGGCGGTGACCATCACGGTGGCGAACCCGGCACCGAGAGTGCCAAACGCCGCAGCCATGGCCATCCATGAGCCGGCGGGACCGAGCCGGGACAGCCCCGCGATGCCGACCACGACGAGGACCGTGCCGGCGATCGCGGTGCGGCGGGCACCGTACCGGCGCAGGGCGGTGACCGCGGCGGGTGCGCCGAGGACCATGAGCACGGTCAGCGGAAGCACCCGCAGACCACTGGCGAGGGGGCCGAGGCGAAGCACGTCCTGGAGGTAGAACGTGGCCTTGAACAGCGCGCCGAACAGGCCGGCGCTGACGAACAGCAGGATCGCCATCGACGCCATCACCGGTACGGACCGCGCTACGGCCGGTGGAACGAGCGCGTGCGTCGTACGGCGTTCATGCCGGGTGAGCACCGTCGCGACGCCGATGACGGCGAGGAATTCGAGCAGCGTCGGAGCGGCGGTCCACCCCCGCGCGGGTACGTCGGCCAAGGCGTGGACCAGGATGGCGAGTGCGACCGTCAGCAGGCCCGCGCTGGTGAGGTTGAGCCGCGGAGGCTCGGCACGTTGAGGTGCCGGCGTCCGTACGGCGAGGGCGAGAACGGCGATCACGAACGCGAGGGGCACGTTGACCCAGAAGACGGCTCGCCATCCCAGATGCGCCACGAGAACACCACCCAGCAGCGGCCCGGATCCAGCCGCCACCGCGATCGCACTGGTACGGATGGCGATCGGCGTGCCGAGCCGGTCCGCGGGATACGCCAGCCGTAGCAGCGCGAGCGTCGCAGGTTGCAGGAAAGCGGCGAACCCGCCCTGCACGGCACGCAGGACGATCACCCAGCCGACGGCCGGCGCGAGCGCGATCCCGGCCGAGGCAGCCCCGAAACCGAGGACGCCGACGAACAGCAGGCGCGGGTGTCCGTACCGATCCCCGAGGCGCCCGGCGATCACAAGTAACGCGGCCACGGCGACCAGATAGCCGGTGCTCGTCCACTGGATCTGCGCCACGCTCGCGCCGAGATCACGCTGTATGCGAGGCTGCGCCATGAGCAGGATGGTTCCGTCCAGTGCGACGATCATCGCGCCGATCACGCTGACCAGAAGTGCGATCTGCCGCTGTGCCGGTGCGGTCATGAGGTCACCGGGCCGAGATGGGCGTCCAGGACTGCCGCGATGAGCCGGTCGTGGTGGTCGTCACCGGCGTCGGCGTCCAGCGGTGAGACGCCGAGGGCGAGTTGCAGGCTGCCCCAGGCCCACAGCTGAGCCATGCCGTGCAGGTTCGACCACAGGGCGGCGGCAGTCACCGCAGGCGGCGGTGCGGTCTCGCTCGGCCCGTCGGCGTTTCGCGCGGCATCCCGCTCCGTCCGGCACCGGGCGACGAGTCCGGTGAAGTGCCCGAACAGCGGGAGGGCCGACTCGCGCAGCGTCGGTTGATCCGATGCCTGCGCCGCGCTGTCGAGCAGGTCGTGCCGCCACATGAGCTCGAACATGCCGCGGCGTTCCCGTGCGTACCCGACGTACGCCCGCGCGAGGGCCTCCAGTTGGCCGCGCGGTGTGGTCGTGCCGGCGACCGCGGCCTCGAACCTGGCCGCGAGATCCTCGAAGCCGCGACGGGCGATCGCCGAGAGCAGCGCGTGGTGCGTGGGGAAGTACCGACGCGGCGCACCGTGCGACACCCCCGCTCGACGGGCTATTTCCCGCAGCCCCACGGACGCGGAGCCCTCGGTCAGCACAAGGTCGACCCCGACGTCGATCAACCGCTCCCGAAGGGAGCTCTCATTGTTCATAGACAGTGTCTACCATGGGTCCGTAGACGCTGTCTGCGGATGTGGGTGAGTGATCCCTCAGCGGCAGCCGACCGGGCCCGTCCTGCCTAGGGGCATCGTGAGAGACGTTGCGAGATCACGCACGCTGCGGTGCGGGATGAGCGCGGGACTCGCCAGGAGTCCTGTTGGTCAGTGGGGCGGGTTGCGGCGGATGCGGAGCGCCAGTACCACGCAACCCATGGTCGCAATGATGGCGAGTGAGGCGGCCAGACGTGCCCATGAGGTGCCCACGACCGGCGCCTGGGCGGCGAGCAGGACCACTGCGCCGGCGGCGGCGGCCGTCAGCGCGGGTGTCGCCTGCCGGGGTCCGGGCGGGGCGGTGGCACCGGCTGTCCACGCGTCGGTGACGATCAGGTAGGCGATCAGCAGGGCGGCGATGCACGCGATCAGCCAGAGCGGAGGCCCGGTCACCGCAGCGAGCGCGATCGCCGCCGCCGGCAGCACGGTCGTCCTGCGGCGGGCCGCGACGGTCCGCCGGCGCATGGAGGTCAGGACAGGCCGCGAATCGACCATGGGAGCGGCCCACCACGCGGCCGCCGCCGCTGCGATCACCAGCACCCTGACCGGCAGCGCCGCGTGCAGGGCGGCCGGTGGATCGCATGCGGCGACGGCCAGGCCGGTGCCGAGGAGCCGGTCGGTGATGCGCGAGGTGAGACGTACGACGAGCCGGGGAGCTCGCCTGCCGGCCGGACGCGGACCGAGCCGGGCGAACCAGGCGAACCAGGCGAGCCGCGTGGACCGCGTGGACCGCCCTGCAGTGGACCGCGTGGACCGAGTGAACCGGGCAGGAAGGCCGCTCATCGAGTCCCCCCGTGGATACGGGTCCGCAGCAGCGGCGCGAGGGCGAGGTCGAGGCTCTCGCCGGGCCGGTGGGAGGCCGGCGGTGCCGGAGTACTGGCGCTGGATGCCTGCGGAGGTGGTGCCTTTCTTGATGAAGCCTGTGTCGTCGAGGATGAGCACCCCGTCGTCTTCGCCGAATGTGTCGGCGATCTATGTCTGCAGGTCGTCGCAGACGTCGTCGGCGTTCCAGGTGGCCCGGTTGAGTAGCCGTTGGAGGCCGTCACGGGAACGGTGGCCTGCGTGTTCGACCAGTTGCCAGACGTTTTTGCGGCCGACAGGGCCGGCAGGGCGCGGACGTAGTCCCGCATGCGGCGTCGCAGGTCGGCGCGGCCGAAACGGTGGCCGATGCGCAGGAAGAGGTCGTTGAGTTCACGGTCCCAGGTCGCGTCGACGAGGTCATCGATCACGCGTGGAGCTGCCCTCGTCACCGCTCAGACAGGTCCCAGCGCCACTCGCTCGAGGGGCGGTCAGCCAAGACCGCCCCTGACATTTCATCAGCCAACTACACTCCCGGCAACGCCTCTGACCAGGCCAGGTAGCAAGACGCTGCTGGCGTACTAGTCGCCGAACCGCAGTCAACCGTGCTCGAATCAATTGGCAGGTACATGACATTCATGATCAACGCGGAGAACTCACAGGATTCAACGCGTTCACAACCTCAGTCGCTGAGTCTAGTTGCGCCCCTATCCTCATCCGCTCAACATACCTATCGAGCCGCTCGTGAGTCGTTCGATAGATAGAGCCGATAGTGCTCCAAAATACCTCACATTCCCTCAAGATGCGATGTTTAAGTTCGACGGCATGCCTGGATGGCGTCGCGTTCAAAATGGCAACAAGTCTGTAGAACAGCGCACCGCGTAGCTAATGCGCGGAGTATTGCGTCAATTGCGGCTCGACCGGCACGGGGTGCGCGGAACTTGTACCCGATGGGTCACAATAGGTCTTCCGGACTCGGATTCTAGTGACAGGATGCATGAAGGAGCTGTGATGGCAGTTAATATAGCAAAGGCGAAGAACGCCGAGACAGTCGTCAACATCTTGACCGAAGGCTTCGCCGATGATGCCGTTATTCGGTGGATCTATCCAGGCGAGCAGGAGTACCGAAGCCTCGCACCCGCCTTCTTCAAGTACATGTTTGACCACACCCTAGCTGTGGGCGAGGCTCTTCTAGATGCCGATGGCCGCGGCGTTCTGCTGACCGAGCCCGTCAGTCCATCCGGGGCTGGGCGTGAGCACGGCCGCAGTGAAATTCAAACCATCGGCGGCAACGGCGATTGTGCCGACCGGTTGGCCTCCTACATGTTCGGCGGGGCGGACGTCCATCCAATGGAGGAATCGCATTGGTATTGGTCGTTCGGTTCTGTTTTGCCGTCCAGTCGGGGAATCGGTGTTGGGCGATCACTCTTCCGTCGATCTATCCGGGATAAGGGTGAACCAATTTACGGTGAGGCCACAAGTCACCGCAACCTTTCGCTTTACGAGCGACTGGGGGCCAGGAAGCTCTTTGAATGGGCTCATCCGGATGGACCCAGCTCGTACGCCTTTTGGATCCCTCGGGGTGCCGAAGATAAGATGAGGCCCTAAGGGCCGGAGCTGGAGGGATACGTTCTCAGATGGGCGAGGCGACAGCTGGCCCTAATCGTTGAGTACCCGTTCGATGCGAGATTGTGGGTGGCGAGCTCCCACAGGACACCACGGATGCTTCCAAAGGTATTGGAAGTGCTGGTCCGAGGTGCAGCTCCCCGACTGGTGCGCTCGGGCGGTGGGCGGTACTTCGGCTACGTGACCGGAGGCAGGCTCCCCAAGGCGATGTCCGCCGACTGGATGACCAGTGCCTGGGACTAAAACACCAGGTGCACGATGGCTTCCGGGCCACCGCCGTGGTGGAGGAGAGGTGCGCTGGGCAGCCTCACATGCCGACGTTCTTCTTCTCGGCGGCCTGGTGGTTGTCCGCCGCCTTTCCGAGGGCTTGCTGGGTTGCCTGGATGATCTGGTGCAGTTCCGTCGTGACCTGTTCCCACCGCTGCTGCACACGCTGCCAAGATTCCGAATCCTCGCCGTCACAGCCCTCAGCAAATTTGTGGACGAGGGCCTTCATGTCGTCGAGCTCGCTCTGCAGTTTGGCGGCGGTGCCCTGGACGGACGGCGCCGACTGCGGCTGCGCGAAGGTGACTTTGATGGTCTCGGTTCCCCTGGATCGTCTCGTCGGTGCGTGGTAGGTGGCGGGATCAGCCGAGTCGGCTGGTGGTGCTGGACGGCGGGCCCTGCTCCTGCCGGTCGTAGATCACGCCGGCAGCCTTGAGGTTCTCCGCGATCCTGTTCAAGGACCCATTGATTTGGGCGTTGCGTGGAGCTGCTCGGTGAGCTTGTTGAAGGCGGTGCCCGCGTCGCCCGGCCACTGGTCGCCGATGTCCTGCACCGTGCTCTGCAGGTGGGCATACATGCCCTTGATGTTCTGTGAGGACTGATCCACCTTCTGTGCGCTGCAGGACAGTTCGTCGGGAGACAGTGCGTATCCGGACATGCCGTTGTCCTCGTGTGTCAGCAGTCATTGCAGGACGGACCGGGGTCCTCGAGCATCGCCCCGGCGCCTGGAGGCGTCAATGACACCTATTCCGGCATCAACGCCGGAATCGTCTTTGATCACTCACTCGGCACGCGGACCCAGTCGTACGCGTGATGGCACGGCCTCTAACGAGCTCGTGCACGGTTGGCGGTGAGACGCCGTGGGCCTCGGTGGGGCTTGGTGTTTCACATTGTTCGTGGCGGGGTCAGGTCGGCGGTCTGCTGGTGGGACTACAGGGCGGCGACGGCTTGCACGGTGCCGCTGATGTGCTCGCGGCGGCCGAGGTGGCGGGCCAGCGCCCGCCAGTTCTTCAGGTGCGCGACGCCGTGCTCGACGCGGATGCGTCGCGAGGAGTGCGCCTTGCGTCTCCGCTCGTGCATCTCCTCGTACCAGTCCGGGGCGTTCTTCTTGAACTTGCGGTGCGGTGGCGTCACCACGCGCCCGCCGGTCTGGGCTCCCAGACCCTGGTAGCCGGCATCCGCGAGGATCTCCAGTGCGGGTCCGCCGTCCAGGAGCCCGGCCAGCCCTAATTGGCGGGCATGGGTGATGTCTGCGCAGCTGCCGTGCCGGGACGGGCTGCAGAAGAGGATGCGGCCCTCGCCGTCCGTGACAACCATGGTCTTGACCGCGTTCTGCTTGCTCTTGCCGGAGATAAAACTTGTCCCGGTCCTTGCGGCCCGCGGCCTGGCGCCTGACGCGGATCTCGGTTCCGTCGATAATGCCGGTCTGCCCACTGGTTCCGAGGTGGTCGACGACCTCTGCCAGTGTCCGCAGCCGCACACCCGGGCTGATGGTGCACCGTCGCTCGGCGAGCAGCGGCCGCACCTCGCCGACAGCACGGGTGATGGTGGAACGGTTCACACCGAACCAGCAGGCCAGCACGTCCTGGGTGACGGCATGGCGCAGATGCACGAGCGTCGCCAGGAGCCGGTCGACGAACACCAGTCGGTGTTTCGCACCCGCGCCCACAGCCCGCTTCGGTGGCCCGGACGCGAGCTTGGCCTGGTGCCGCGTGCGCCACAACGATCCTACTCCAGCGGCGAGTTCAGCGATCACGTCAGCCGACAGGCCGGTGATCCTGCGATCGCTGATGATCACTGCACGAGACGCGTTCCCCACCACACGACCATGATCGACGATCGAGAACTCGACGTCTCACCGCCTACCGTGCACGAGCCCGTTGACTAATCGAAGAGACACGCCCTAGATCGGTTGGGAAGCCGACGCGGCATCTGGGGCGACGCCGTCGGGGGCGCCCTCCGCGGCGGCAGCCCCTGCGTGCATGATCTTGAGCGGCTAGTAGAGCTTCGGGGCTGAGGGATCATCTCCGCGCGTGGACGTCCTGGCCGGCCGGCTCCGTCAAGTCCGATGCACAGGTCCTGGTGCAGCCAGTGCCTGATGAGAGGCGGTTGTGTACTGGAACGCGTGCAGGCATTGGGGGGGCGTGCACAGGCCGTGTACGCCCCCAGCGCTTCCTGCGGTGCTCTCGCGGCAGGATCGTTTCGTCGCTGAAGGGGAATGTCAAGTGCGAGCGTTCAGGGGCACTTCGCCGGGTGGATGGAGGTGTAATGGCCACGTCAGCGCTGGCAGTGGCCGATGCGGGCCGATCACGCTCGCGGGTCGACGAGATCCTGTTGCGGCCTTGCCGGAAGTGAGCAGTCCTTCGCTGCTGGCCTGCGCGTTGCTCAGTTCGGAGAGCGGAATGCACCGGCGTTGACTGATCGTCAGTGCTGACCTTTTCGATCGCTGAGCACTTGACCTGCGGGTTCGTGGGTGCCCTCACCGGTCTGCTCACCATGAGCGTTGACGGCTCAGCAGGGGAGAGCCGCCGGTAGCGGCGGTCGAGGCAGCGGGCTGCGCGGTGGCCGGCGATCCGCTGCCGGGTGCCGACAACGAGTTGGACCTGCCGATGGCCCGGGTCAGTGGCCGCGGATGTGCAGGTACCGGGTTCCGGGTGCCACACCAGGTGAACCTGCCCTTGAGCGAGCCGTCGGAGCGCCAGTTCGTCCATGTCCAGTGCCGACAAGGCCCGCAGCGCCTCATCGGAGGCGTTCGACCAGAGGAAGAGTGAAATGCCTGCATCCGGATCCTGGACGATGGCAAGGCCGGCCTCGGCGTGGACGACGGGCGGCGAAGACGTTGGCACCGGGGGATCCGCCTCGCGTGATCGCCTTCGACTCGCTCGCTCCGTCCTGCTGGTCACCGTCGGCCGCCCGGTGCAGCAGAGCAGGTGGAGCCGGGAGGCGGTCGCGGGGGAGAGGCCCCGGAGGCTGGATCGGCGAGCACGGCCCCAGAGACCGCCTGTGTGGCGGCCCGACTGGCGTGGGCCGCGGGCTGGCGCGGTGCTATTCGACGGCCGGGTCTTCCTGGGCGTGCCGTACGGCGCGTTTGACGGCCTGCTCGACCTCGTAGCGGTCGGTCCCGGTGGTGTCGGCGTGCCGGGTGATGGCTTCCTGCACAGCCGCGCTGGCCTCGCGCCAGCGGTGCAGCTGGGCGTCGTAGGCGTCGCCGGTGAGGCCCGCGAGTTTCGCGCGCTCTTCCTCAGCGGACCGTTCCAGCATGATCAACTCGTCGAGGACCTCTGCCACGAACACGGATCCTAGGCCGCCAAGGCGGGGTGCCGACGATCGGACTTACCGCCCGATCGGGTAGAGCCGCCACGGATGCCCGGGCGGTCGCCTGCCGGAGCCGCTACGAAGATCACGAACTGTTTGTGATCTCCGAGAGGACTCCCGCCCATGCGCCTGCCGCGCGCTCTCGCCGCCACCGCCGTACTCGCTGCTCTCCTCACTGCGCTCACCGGCCCCGCCCCCGCAGCAGCGGCCACCACCACCGACACCATCACCCTCCCCGTCCGCGACGCCCTCGCCCAGCTTCCCCTGCGCAGCGAAGACCGCACCGGATATGAGCGCTCCAAGTTCAAGCACTGGATCGACGCCGACAAGGACGACTCGATGGCGTGGACCCAGCCCAGGCGGGAGCCGCGGTGGGCGAGTTTGCGGTGCGAGCGGTCCAGGTGGCCCCCAGTCCTCGGCGAGCTTGGCGATCGCTTCACGCTCGAAGTCCAGCAGCGCGTGCAGCGCGACATCCGAGCCCGGCATCGCGTCCTGGAGCTGTCTGGCAGCGCGGCGTTGCTGTCGGCGCAGCACACGCATGTGGTCGATGCCCAGCACACCGGCGGCACGGCGCACCGACCAGCCGGCCCGGCCGGCATGGTTGACCAGCTCCAGCAGCCCGGCCTTGACCTGTGCGTCGGCCCGCGCCGGGACCGGGCTGGGGCTCAGGCCCATCGCGCTTTTCCCTGATACAGATGCAGAGCGACGGCCTGCTCGGTCACGGTGGCCCGCAACCGTCCAGCTCCGCTCTCGCCTCAGCCAGTTGAGCCTGTTCGGCCGTCATCCGGGGCCGCCCCGGCGCCGCAGCCGCGAACCCGTCCAACAGACTCTCTTTCGCGCGCCACAGCACCGTGATCACTGTGGAGCGGTCCACTCCCCAGCGCTCCGCCGCCCCACGCTGGGTGTGCTGGTCAGTGAGTACGCCAACGAACTCTCGTACTTCTCCGACGGCACCAGCCGCTTCTTCGGCCTGCGAGCCGTACTTCCTGCCATGATCGGCAACCTGCCAGACTAAGGCCCGAAGGCCAGAGATTTGGCTGGGTGTTCCCCCCCGATCTTGGCTCATTAACTCAGACGCATACCGACCCCCGT